>NZ_JAJNEL010000001.1:0-4800000 GCF_029428675.1 Streptomyces sp. JH14
GACAACTGACATACCATCACATGCCCGCTATCGGGAGGTGACGGACCGCAACGGCCGTGTGTACCGGATGGGTGAGTCCGACCGGGACATCATGGGCCGCCCACGCTGGACGATGGTGCTCTTCCCCTGGATGGGCATGCTGGGCATCAGCTCGTCGGAGTACGCGTTCACGTCCGCCGAGGACACGCTGCACGAGGCCCACTTGTGGGCCAGCGGCCATATCTTCTGGCTGATGGGTGTCTGGATCTTCTTCCAGGCGGCCGTCGCCTTCCCGGCGGGGCAGCTCCGTGAGAGCGGTCGGCTGCCGGCCAGGAGCGCGATGCTTCTCGGGGCGCTGGGCACCCTGCTCGGCTATCTCTCACTGGCGTACGCACCGCATGTCATCGTCGCCTACTTCGGCTTCGGCATGTTCAGCGGTATCGGCGCCGGACTCGTCTACGCGACCTGCGTGAACATGGTCGGCAAGTGGTACCCGGAACGCAAGGGCGGCAAGACCGGCATGGTCAACGGCGGTTTCGCCTATGGCTCGGTGCCGTTCGTGTTCCTCTTCACCTCGTACATGGACCTGTCCAACTACCAGGGTGTCCTGGTCTCGGTCGGGGTCATCTGCTGTGCGGTCGTCGCGGTCGCCGGCTGGTTCTTCAAGGACCCGCCGAAGAACTGGTGGCCGTCGCACGTCGACCCGCTGAAGGTCTCCGACGACCCGCGCATCGTGCGGTCGCTGGCCAAGAACCCGCCGGCGGTCAAGCAGTACACCCCGCGCGAGGCGGCCCGGACCCCGGTGCTGTGGATGATGTGGTTCTGTCTGCTGTGCACGGCAGGCATCAACATCTTCGGTATCGCCATGCAGGTGCCGTTCGGCAAGGAAATGGGATTCGCCGGCGGCATCGTGGCCACGGCCATGTCACTCAAGGCGATCGTGAACGGGACCGGCCGGGGAGTCATCGGCTGGATCTCCGACCGGTACGGACGCCGCAACACACTGATCATCGTCTGTCTCGTCCTGGGATCCGCACAGTTCGGGGTGTTCTTCTCCGGCGACATCGGGTCGATGCCGTTCTTCCTGTTCTGCTCGATGGTCTCCGGCTTCGGTGGCGGCGCCATCTTCCCGCTGTTCGCGGCGATGACCGCGGACTACTTCGGTGAGAACAACAACGCCTCCAACTACGGAATGGTCTACAGCTCCAAGCTGATCTCCGGCCTGGTCGGCTCCGGTGTCGGCGCGCTCGTGGTCGGCGCCTGGGGCTACGGCGGGGCCTTCGCCCTGGCAGGCAGCATCGGACTCGCCTCCGCGGTACTGGCGGTGTTCCTGCGCGCACCGGGCCGGCCGAGCACCAAACACATCGCACCCAACCCGCATCCGATCAGCCGGGAGATCTCCTGACATGACGCCGGACCGCACCTGACCCAGTCCGCGCCGGCCACCCGGGCCGGCGCGGACTCCCACGCAATCACCGACGCCCCCCGCCACGTCCACCCCATCCGCCAGACCGACCGACAGATTCCCGGCCGCCCGCGCGGTTCCGGAAGCCGGACAGGGACCGTACGCTCCTGGTAACAGCCTTGGAGCGTACGGTCCCTGACGTCATCGGGCGGGCGTTCGCGCTGCTCCCCGGTGTCAGGAGCCCGGGGTGAGGCACGGACCGCCCGTCCGGTGCCGTCTCGGTCCTACTTGCGCAGCGCCGCCAGGTTGTCGTAGCCGATCCGCGCATGCTTCAGGGACTGCGCGAGGTCGGTCGAGCTCGGTGCGTTGTCCTGCTCGACCATCGGGTTGCGGTAGTTCTTCTGCCCGACGCGGCTGAGGAACGTCCGGTAGTCGATGACCCCGGTACCGAAGGGGACCATGTCGTAGCCCTGTCCGCTGGTTGTGTTGACGACGCCGTCCTTGGCGTGGAACAGCGGGTAGCGCTTGTTGTTGCGGCGGACCAGTGCCGCGGGGTCGAAGATGTTCTCCTGCTGCGATCCGTCGTGCGCGGTGTAGGTGTGGAACTTGTACTGGGCGACGTGCGCCCAGAAGATGTCCATCTCCAGCCATACGGTCTTCGGGTCGGTGACCGTGAGGAAGTACTCGAGCTTGCGGATGCCGGAGCTGCGGGTCGGCCGGCCCTGTGCGTCCAGCGGACCGCCGTCGAGCAGGAAGCCGTAGGCCGCATCGTGGTTGTGGGTGTACAGCTTGATGCCCGCACGATGAGCGATCTGCCCCAGGGCGTTCCACTTGTCGGCGGCCACGTCCCAGTCGGCACGGTAGGCGCTGCCGGTGGGGTCGCCACCGGTGCCCATGTGGTCCATGCCGAGGATGTTCGCGATTTCGAGCGTCCGCTTGAACTGGTCCAGGTCGCTCTGGCTCAGCGGCCAGGACGACGGGATGAAGCCGTGGTTGCCCTGGGCGCGCAGACCGTATTCGTCCAGCCACGAGCGCAGCAGCTTCGCACCCTCCACCGTTTCGAGGTTGCTTCCGCCGGGTGCATTGGCGTGCTGGCCGTACCCGGCGAACTCGACCTGCTTGTAGCCGTAGCGGGCCAGCTCCTTGAAGACCTCGCGGAAGCCCGAGGGAAGGTCGGTGCTGAGCGGATCCCGGCCCGTGGCGTCACGCACGGTGTACAGGATGATTCCGCGCTTCGACGCCGGGACCAGATCCTGGCCGTGGCCGTGGTCGTCGTGCCCCTGGTGGGGTGCGGGCTGGGCGAAGGCCGGCGACGCGCCGAAGGCGGGCGCGGCGATCGCCGTTGCCGCAGCGGCGGTGCAGGTGCTGAGAAAGCGGCGGCGACTGACGCCGAGGCTGCGGCGCAGGGCGCCGTCCGTTCCGGATTCGTCGTTGTACACGGTCACGGTCTCTCTCTTTCTCGAAGATGCTCGCAACGCTGTGCGCGGACCGAACTCATGCGAGGCCGGCAAGCGTGAGGAGCAGGGACTTCACTTCGGTGGCCCGGACAGGTCCGGTGAACGCGTGGGGGGTGGAGCAGAGGATGAGCGGACCTTCTTCGTCGCTCATGGGGAGGCGGCCGTGGCTGCCTCGAATGGGTGAGGGGTCGAGGGGCACGACTGCCATGCGGTAGCGCATGCCGAGCTTCTTGCGGGCCACGGCGGTGGCCGCCTTGACCCGTACGTACGGGTCCTGGGGGTCCAGGAAGAGTTCGACCGGGTCGTAGCCGGGTTTGCGGTGGATCTCGACGAGCTGCGCGAAGTCGGGGGCGCGCGCGTCGTCGAGCCAGTAGTAGTACGTGAACCAGGCGTCCGGCTCGGCGACGGCGACGAGTTCGCCGGAGCGCGGGTGGTCGAGGCCGTGTGCCTTCTTGCCCTCGTCGTCGAGGAGCTGCTCGATGCCCTGGACGTCCTGGAGAGCTTCACGGGTGACATCGAGGTCCTCGGGGCGGCGTACGTAGACGTGGGCGAGCTGGTGGTCGGCGACGGCGAAGGCCCGGGACGCCATCGGGTCCAGGTACTCCATGCCGTCCTGGGTGTGGACCTCCAGCAGTCCGGCGCGGCGCAGGGCCCGGTTGATGTCGACCGGGCGGTCGACGCGGGTGATGCCGTATTCGGAGAGCGCCACGACGGTGCGGCCCTCGCGGCGGGCGTCGTCCAGGAGCGGGGCCATGGCCCGGTCGAGGTCGGCGGCGGCGCGGTAGGAGCGGGGGTCGTCGGGGCCGTAGCGCTGGAGGTCGTAGTCGAGGTGCGGGAGGTAGCACAGGGCCAGGTCGGGGCGGCGGGTGTCGAGGATGTGCCGGGTCGCGTCGATGATCCACTGCGAGGAGACCAGGTCGGCGCCGGGGCCCCAGAAGTGGAAGAGGGGGAACGTGCCGAACTTCTCGGTGAGTTCGTCGTGGAGGGCGGGCGGCCGGGTGTAGCAGTCGGGTTCCTTGCGCCCGTCCGCGTAGTAGACGGGGCGCGGGGTGACGGTGATGTCGGTGTCGGCGCCCATGGCGTACCACCAGCAGATGTTGGCGACGGTGTAGCCGGGGTGGACACGGCGGGCGGCGTCCCAGAGCTTGTCGCCGGCGACCAGGCCGTTGTGCTGACGCCACAGCAGGACGTCGCCGAGCTCGCGGAAGTACCAGCCGTTGGCGACGATGCCGTGCTCGGCGGGGGTGGTGCCGGTGAGGAAGGTGGACTGGGCGGCGCAGGTGACGGCGGGCAGCACCGTGCCCAGGGGGGCGTGGGTGCCGGACCGCCCGAGGGACTTGAGGTGCGGCATGTGGTCGAGGAGCCGGGGGGTGAGCCCGACGACGTCGAGGACGAGAAGCGGGGTGGGGGTGGAGTCCGGGGACGTACCCGTTTCGGCTGCGGTCATGGGAGCTCCTTGAGGCCGAGGTCGACCAGGAGGTCGCGGGCGAGGGTGAGTTCGGCGGCTATGCCGTCGGCGAGCTGGGCGCGGGTACGGGGGCGCAGCTCGGCGGGGAGCGCCTGCCAGGTGTACGTCTCGACCTCCAGGTGACGGGTCAGCGGGTGGGCACCGCCGACCAGGCGGGTCAGCGCGGCCCCGAGCACCGGGAGGGTGGAGGTGAGCGGTGGGGCGGGTGGTGCGTGCAGCGGCACATGGAAGTGGGCTCGCCACGGGGTGCCGTCGGGCAGGGCCCGGCCGCTGACGGCTTCCTCGAGGTCGTCGGTGCCGCGCAGTCCGTGGGTGGTGAGCGTGCGGGTCTGGTGGAGGAAGCGCGGTTCGGCGAAGGCGGCGAGTGCGGCGCGCACCTCCGGCAGGTGCGGGTGTTCGGCGTGGAGCGCGGCGGAGAGCTGGGTCTTGGCGACGGGGATGCCCGCTGCGGCGAGCGCGTCGAGGGCGGTGCCGGGGTCCTCGAAGGAGGTGGCGAGGTGGCAGGTGTCGACGCAGATGCCGATGCGGTGGTGTCCGACGGCGGTGAGCGGGGCGATCGCGTCGGCGGTGGTCTCGATCGTGCAGCCCGGTTCGGGTTCGAGGCCGATCCGGATGGACTTGCCGGTCAGCTCGGCCAGGGCGTCGAGGCGTTCGGCGAGGGTGACGAGGGCGGTGTGCGCGGTGCGGGCGGCCTCGGGGTCCTCGGCGTACGGGGTGCGCCAGGCGATCGGGAGGGTGGAGACGGTGCCTTCGGTGACGTCCTCGGGGAGCAGGGTGGCGAGCAGCCGGGCGAGATCGGTGGTGTGGGCGAGCCGTTCGGGGTCCGCCCAGTCCGGCTTGTACACCCGGTACTTGACCTCTTCGGCCCCGAAGCCCTCGTACGGGAAGCCGTTGAGGGTGACGACCTCCAGACCGCGCCGGTCGAGTTCCCCGCGCAGGGAACGCAGCTGGGCGGGGTCGTTGATCAGGGTGTTCGCGGCGTCCTTGGCGAGCCAGAGGCCGATGCCGAGGCGGTCGCGGCCGAGGCGCTTGCGGACGGGCTCGCAGTGGTCGCGCAGCTGGGCGCGGACACCGTCCAGCGTCTCGGCGGGGTGCACGTTGGTGCAGTACGCGAGGTGGACGGTGGATCCGTCGGGGTGGCGGAAGCGCATCGGATCACTCCCCTCCGCGGAGGATGGAGTTCCCCTCGTGGAGCGGATCGGGGGTGGTGAGGTCGAGTCGGAGTCGGCCGCTCTGGCCGTAGAAGGCGACGGGGTTGCGCCAGAGCACCTGGTCGACGTCGTCGTCGCTGAACCCGGCGGCGAGCATGGCGTCGCCGACCCCGCGGGTCTTGAGGGGATCGCTCTTGCCCCAGTCCGCGGCCGAGTTGACCAGGATCTTCTCGGTGCCGTAGGTCCTCAGGACCGCGACCATGCGGTCCTCGTCCATCTTGGTGTCGGGGTAGATGGAGAAGCCGGCCCAGCAGCCGCTGTCAACGGCGTCCTTCACGGTCGTCTCGTTGAGGTGATCGAGCACGACCCGTTCCGGGGCGAGGTGGGACTCGCGGATGACGTCGATGGTGCGCTGCAGACCGGCGAGCTTGTCGCGGTGCGGGGTGTGGACGAGGGCGGGGAGCCCGTGGTCGGCGGCGAGCTGGAGCTGGGCGGCGAGGGCGGTGTCCTCGGCGGGGGTCATGGAGTCGTAGCCGATCTCGCCGACGGCGACGACCGAGTCCTTGACGAGATAGCGCGGCAGGGCGTCCAGCACCGGAGTGCAGCGGGGGTCGTTCGCCTCCTTGGGGTTGAGGGCGAGCGTGCAGTGGTGGGCGATGCCGTACTGGGCGGCACGGAAGGGTTCCCAGCCGAGCAGGGCGTCGAAGTAGTCGATGAAGCTGGCGGGCGAGGTCCGGGGCTGGCCGAGCCAGAAGGAGGGTTCGACGAGGGCACGGACACCTGCGTCGTACATCGCCTGGTAGTCGTCCGTGGTGCGGGAGGTCATATGGATGTGCGGGTCGAAGATGCGCATCAGGACTCCTCCGTGGGGGGTTGGGCGCTCCCCTGCTCGAGTTCGTTCGAGGGTTCGGGGAAGGGGGCGGGGGCCGTGAGGGCGAGGACCCGGCGCAGGTCGTCGGGGACGGTGCGGCCGGCAGCGGTGCGCTCGGCCGCGAAGTCGCCGAGCATGCGGGCGAGTTCGGCGTCGCCTCGCGCGCGCCGCGCCAGTCCGTCGACGGCATCTACGGGGACACCGGTGAAGAGGCACTTGAGGATGGCGTGCCGCCATTGGTGCGCGTCGAGATGGGCGGCGGCGTACGGGCCGACGGCGGCGGCGACCAGCCGGGTGTCGTTGGTACGCAGGGCGTCCTCGACGAGCGCGAGAGCGGTGGGGCCGAGGTCCAGCCGGTGCAGGGTGAGGAGGACGGCGCGGCGTTCGGCGGCGGTGCCGTGTTCGTAGAGCCTGGTCGCGACGGGCAGACCGGCGCGGGCTTCGAGGAGCAGCAGGGCGCGCACGGAGTCGGCGTGCTCGAGTCCGCAGTGCCGGCCCGCGGCGGCGAATCTGAGCTCCCACGGGGGTACGGCGTAACGGCTGCCGGGTGCGGTGTCCGCGTGGACGGCGGTGTGGGCGGCCTCGGCGAGGGCCTCGTCGAGCCAGGCGCGTGCGGCACCGCCCAGTTGTGCGTCAAGTTGTTCGCGGGTCACCGGCGGGGTCATCGGCATGGTGTCGCTCCCTTCGAGGACATCGACGGGATCCGGGACCGCAGGAACTCGACGGACGTCCTGGCCAGTTCGGGCCCCGCGTGGGAGTGGCGGGGCAGTTCGACGACGGTGAGGCCGTGGTATCCGGTGTCGCCCAGGGCGTCGAGCGCCTCGAGCACGGGTGGGAAGTCGATCTCGCCGTCGCCGAACGGAAGGTGTTCGTGGACGCCCCGGCGCATGTCCTCGATCTGCACGTGCCGCAGCCAGGGGGCGGCGGCCCGCACGCAGTCGGCGGGCGCGGCCGGTTCCAGGCACTGGCAGTGACCGATGTCGAGGGTGAGCCCGAGCGGTTCGGGGTCGCCGCTGAGGACACGGAGATGGTGGAAGTCCGAGAGGGTGGCGAGGAGATGACCGGGTTCGGGCTCGATGGCGAGCGGGACGCCGGTGCGGGCCGCGGCGTCGAGCACGGGGGCGAGCGCGTCCGTCAGCCGCTGCCAGGCCGTCTCAGGGCAGGTGCCGGGTGGGGTGATGCCGCTGAAGCAGTGCACGGCGTGGGCGCCGAGGTCGGCGGCGACGTCGACGGCGCGCAGCAGCAGCCGGGTCCGGACGGCGCGGGCCTCCGGGTCCGGATCGAGGAGGGACGGTCCGTGTTTGCGGCGTGGGTCGAGGACATAGCGGGCCCCCGTCTCGATGGTCACGCCGAGCCCGGACCGGTCGAGCGCGGCCGCCACGTGCCGGGTGCGTGCGGCGAGGTCCGGGGCGAGAGGGTCGAGGTGCATGTGGTCGAGGGTGAGGCCGACGCCGTCGTAGCCGAGGTCCGCGAGGAGTTCCAGGGCGTCGTCCAGGCGGAGGTCGGTGAGGCCGTTGGTGCCGTAGCCGAGGCGGATCGTCATGTGAGGCTCACCTTCCGGGCGAGGGTCCGGGCGAGGGGAACCAGCCCCATGACGGCGAGCCCGGTGGCGGCCGCTCCGGCGCGGGCGGCGAGCGCGGCCTGGAGCGGGATCATCGCCCGGATGCCGCTGCCGACGGCGCGTTGGGTGAGGGGCGCTGACGGATTGAGGGCGGCGTGGAGGAGCGGCTCGGCGGCGGTGCGGAAGTAGGTGGCGGTGAGTGCGGTGAGGAGGACGCCGGGTGGCGTGGAGGTTCCGGCCCGGGGGCGGTGGTGGTCCCCCGGCCCGTCCCTTCCCGGTAGTCGGGGCAGGCCACCGAGCCCCTGCTGCCCACGCACCGTGACGGCGCCCAGCGCGGCGACCGCCGCGAGCGCGCCGAGGGGCACGGCGGTGGAACCGCCCTGCGCCTCGTGGCGTGAGACCGCGGTGACGGCGTAGGTGTGCGCCCCGAGCAGGGCGGCGGCCGGCACGGCAGCACGAACCGCGGAGTCGACGGGGCTCAGGGTGCGGGTGGTGCCCCGGGGAAGGGCGGTGCGCCCGGGATGGACGGTGCCGGCCCTGCGTACGGCGCCCGGCGTGCCGGTCGGGCCCTCGGTGCGGGCGATGCCGACCGGGCGGGCAGGGGCCTGTACGTGCCGGGGCGGCTCCGCGCGGCGGGGTTCGCGATCCGCGGTCGCCGTCGCCACCGCACGGCCGATCCGGCCGAGCAGCCGGGCGACCGGGCCGCCTCGCCGCTTCCCCGCCACGGACCGGGAGGGGGCGGATGCCCCGACGAAGCCCGTGGCTGTCGCGGACGGAGTGACCGCGCCAGCAGCGGGCGGGGCTGCGGTGCGTGAGCTCGTCGCACCCGTACCTGCCCCCGCCCCCGCCGTCGCCGTCGCCGTCGCCGTCGCTCCCAGCAGGAGGTCCAGTGCGCGGGCCGCCGCCATCGCTGCCGGGCCGGCCTGGGTGTGCTTCAGGCGGAGGTCGTACGCCCAGACCGTTGCCGCGAGGCCCGTGGCCACCGTCAGGGCCGGACGGCCCGCGTGGGCGGCCAGCGTCAGACCTGCGGCCGTCAGGGCACCGGCTGCAGCCAGGGCCGCGCCGGGAGTGATCTGGCCCGAGGGGATCGGGCGGTGCGGGCGGTCGACGGCGTCCTCGTCGCGGTCCGCCCAGTCGTTGAGGGCCATGCCCGCCTCGTAGAGACAGAGGGAGGCCCCGACAGCCAGTGCAGTGCCCCCGTTGGGGCGCCGGCCGATGGCCGCCGCCCCGGCCAGCGCATCACCGGGGACGGTGAACAGCGCCGATACCCGCAGCAGTTCGGCCCAGGCGCGTACCGCGGCCGTCATTCCTGCCCCCGCAGCGTTTCGGCGAAGGCCAGCAGCTGCAGATACTGGTCGGAGAGTGCGGCGGGCCCGCCGTCCGGGTCCTTGAAGTAGAAGCCGAGTTCGGGCCGTGGGCCCACCAGTCCCGCTTCATGGGCGCGGGCGAGCAGCCGCGCCAGGTCCAGGACCAGCGGGGCGGCCAGCGCCGAGTCACACCCCTGCCATGTCGTCTGGAGGACCATACGCGCCCCGAGGAATCCGTCGAACGCGATGTGGTCCCAGGCCGTCTTCCAGTCGCCGAGGGCCGGCACGTCGTCGATGTGCACCTCGCCCTCGGGAGCGGCGCCCAGGGTGTCGGCGAGAACCCGTTCCTTGCCCGCGTTCTTCGCCGCCGCCGCGGCCGGGTCGGCCAGCGCCGCCCCGTCCCCGCCGCCCAGCAGATTCGTGCCGGACCAGGCCCGTACGGGCAGGGCGCGCTGCACGAACATCGGGGCGAGTACGGAGCGGAGCAGCGTCTGGCCCGTCTTGCCGTCGCGGCCTGCGTGAGGAAGTCCGCATTCCGCGACGGCGTCCTGGAGCGCGGGGGTGCGCAGCCCGGTCGAGGGGGTGAAGTTGACGTAGGGGCAGCCGGCCCGGAGCGCCGCCGCGGCGTAGAGCGAGCTGGCGGGCAGCCGGTGCTGCCCGGGTTCCGGGAGCGGTTCGGTCGAGGCGACGTTCACCACGACGGTGCGGGCCAGGTCGTTGCGGCGGCCGAAGTCGGTGAGGTCGGCGGCGAATGCGGCGATGAGCTCTTCGTCGGTGCGGGTGTCGCCGGGCAGCGGCCCACCGGGGCGTATCTCCGCGTCGGCCGCGGCGAGTTCGGACCGTACTGCCGAGGGCAGCCCGTGCGGGAGCACTCCCCCGGCGGCCAGGGCCTCGGCCCGCTTGGGCAGGGGGCAGTCGACGGTGTCGTGTCCGCCGAATACCAGGGAGGTCAGCGCCGGCAGCCCGCTGCCGGCGAAGGGCGCGGTCTCGGTGACCATGCCCGCCGCCGGGTGGAGCCCCGCCGCGACGGCCGCGCAGCCCGCTGTGGCGGTGGTGGCGACGGAGCCGCGTGCTCCGATGAACCAGACTCCGGTACGAACGGCATGTGCTGACACGGGGCTGCCTCCCTGGCTGGGATCCTGGCTGGGCAGTGCGAAGAGCGCGGCGCTGTTCGGTCGGTGGCGGGCAGGGAAGTGGTGGTGACGGCGGGCGGGGTAGGGCCGTCGCCCCGCCCGCCGTCGGACTGTGGCTGCCGCCTATGCGGCGGGCAGCTCCTTCAACTCGATGTTGCGGAAGGACACCTGGTCGTCGGCCCCGTGGTTCTGCAGGCCGATGTAGCCGTCCTTCAGGCTGCGTACGGGATCGGTGTTGGTGAAGTCGTTGATCTTGACTCCGTTGAGGAAGACCTGGAGCCGTTCACCCTGGACCTTGATCTCGTAGCTGTTCCACTGGCCCGGCGGCCGCAGGACCTGGTCGCGGGCCTTGATGTTCGCCGCCTTGAAGGTGTAGATGGCGCCCGTGGTGCGGTCGGGGGCGTCGGTGGCGTCGATCTGGACCTCGTAGCCGTTGTTCACCGCGGACCAGGGGTCGTCGGACTCCGGGAAGCCGACGAAGACACCGGAGTTGTCGTCGCCCGCCAGCTTCCAGTCGAGCTTCAGCGAGTAGGACCCGAGCTCCTTGGGCTGGTAGGTGAGGAGGCCCAGGCCGCCCTCGGAGCGGAGTTCACCGTCGACGACGTTGAACTTCCCCGGGCCGGCCTGCTTCCAGCCTTCCAGCGTCTTGCCGTTGAAGATCGGCCGGTAGCCGGTGTCCGGCTTGCAGTCGGCACTGACCTGGCCGGCCGCGTACCGGACACCGCCGAGGAGGAGCTGGCGGAAGGCCGGTTCGGCGTACGACTCCTTGGTGTGGCCGAGGCCGGTGTAGAAGGAGCGGCCGCCCCCGTAGGACTGGCACCAGGTGATCGGGTGATCGCCCTTCATGGTGCCGCCGGTGTAGGTCGTCTCGTCGAGCGTGGCGAGGACCTTCACCTTGTCGCGCGGGTTGGTGCGGTAGTTGTACAGCTCATCGGTTCGGACCCAGGCGTCGTCGAGGTGGGCGGTCGCCGGGTTCTTGTGGTCCTCGACGCGGACGGTGACGGGCTGGATCGCGGGGTGCCCGGCGAAGTACGAGCCGACCAGTCCGCCGTAGAACGCCCAGTCGTACTCGGTGTCCGCGGCGGCGTGCACGCCCATGTAGCCGCCACCGCCGGCGATGTAGTTCTCGAACGCCTTCTGCTGGTCGGCGTTGAGAACGTCACCGGTCGTGGAGAGGAAGACGACGGCGTCGTAGCGGGCCAGGTTGCTGGTGGTGAACTGGCCTGCCTCCTCCGTGGCGTCGACGGTGATGTTGCTGCTCGCGCCGAGTTCCTTCAGTGCGGCGATGCCCTCGGGAATCGCGTCGTGGCGGAAGCCGGCCGTCTTCGAGAAGACCAGGACCCGCTTGGCGGTCCGGTCGGGGGCGCTGTTGGAGAGCTCGAAGTCGTCGATGTCGTAGAGCGCACCGTCGCCGCCCTTGAAGACCAGGAAGAGTTCCGTGGCCTGCTTCGGGACGCCGCGCAGCGGTACGTCGATGTCCTGGAAGGTCTCCCAGCTGCCGGTCACCGGCACCGGGGCGGAGCCGAGGATCTTGCCGGTCGCGGAGCCGGTCCGTACCTCGAGGAAGCCACCGGCGCCACCGGACGAGATCCGGGCGGTGAGCTTGGTGGAGTCACCGAGGATGTACGGCTTGAAGGCGATCCAGTCGTCGTTGTTGATGTCGCCGACCGTCTTGCCGCCCTCTGCGTTCGCCTTGTCGAACGTCTGGATGCCAGACGACGAGGTGAAGTGCTCGGCCTGCCGGTGGCGGGGCTGGAGCTGCGCCTGGTCGTGGCCGGAGAGTGCGGCCTGGCCGCCGCCCCCGCCATCGGTGTACGAGGCGTCGATGACTCCGAAGATGTTGGCGTTCGGGTCGTGCCCGCCGTCCATCTCGGTCTTGACGGTGCCGGAGCAGCCGTGCTCCGTGGTGATCGGGTGGCCATGGTTGTCATGGCCGAGTACGAAGCTGACCTGGACCTTCGAGCAGTCGATCGTGCCGTCCTCCGGGTCGGTGACGGTCACCTTGAACGGGATCTCGTCGCCGAAGGTGAACAGCTGCCCGTCACCCGGGAGTTCCAGATTCACCGTGGGTGCGGTGTTGCCGACGGTCACATGGGCACTTGCCGAACCGGTGCGGCCGGTGGGGTCCTTGGCGGTGACGGTCGCGGTGTAGGTGCCGTTCTTCTTGTACGTGTACGTGGGGTTCGCGGCGGTCGACGTACCGCCGTCGCCGAAGTCCCAGGCGTAGGTGAGCGAGTCGTTGTCGGAGTCCGTGGTGCCCGCGGAGGAGAACTGCACCTTCAGCGGTGCGGTACCGGACGTCTTGTTGGAAGTGGCCTCGGCGATCGGCGAGTGCCCGCCGGTGGCGTTCTCGATGCGGTAGAGCGCGGAGTGCTCGTCGCCGCCGAACCAGGAGAGGCCGTAGTCCAGGACGTACAGCGCCCCGTCCGGGCCGAAGGCCATGTCCATCACCTGGGTCCCGGACCACGGGATGTCGTTGATGGACTGAACGGCGCCGTCGCCGTCCTGCTCGATCCGCTTGATCCACTGCCGGCCGAACTCACCGGCGAAGAAGTCCCCGTCGTACGCCTCGGGGAACTTCACGGGCGAGTCGAGGTTCGGGTCGTAGTGGTAGACGGGGCCGCCCATCGGCGACTCGGAGCCGGTGCCGAACTCGGGCACGGATCCGCCGTCGTACGGGATCCAGGCGGGCTGCGCCGGGGGAAGGTCGACCAGGCCGGTGTTGTGCGGCGAGGTGTTCTTCGGTGCGGCGCAGTCGAAGGTCGCGCCGGACGTCTGCGTCGCGAAGTCGTAGTCGACGAAGGGATCGTTGTTCCCGGTGCAGAACGGCCAGCCGAAGTTGGCCGCCTTGGTCACCCGGGCGAACTCGACCTGTCCGCCGGGTCCGCGCTTCGGGTCGGCCGCGCCCGCGTCGGGACCGTAGTCACCGACGTACGCGATACCGGTGGCCTTGTCGACGCTGAAGCGGAACGGGTTGCGGAAGCCCATCGCGTAGATCTCGGGCCGCGTCTTGTCCGTGCCCGGGGCGAAGAGGTTGCCCTCGGGGATGGTGTACGAGCCGTCCTCCGCGACCTTGATCCGGAGGAGCTTGCCGCGCAGGTCGTTGGTGTTGCCCGCGGAGCGCCGGGCGTCGAACGCTGGGTTCCGGTCCGGGCGCTCGTCGATCGGTGCGTAACCGTCGGAGGCGAAGGGGTTGGAGTCGTCGCCGGTCGACAGGTACAGGTTGCCCTGCGCGTCGAAGTCGATGTCGCCGCCGACGTGACAGCAGATGCCGCGCGACGTCTTGACGTCGAGGACCTTCTTCTCGCTGCTCAGGTCGAGGGTGCCGTCCTCCTTGAGGACGAAGCGGGAGAGCCGGTTGACGCCGTCGAACTTGGCGAAGTCGGCGGCGGTGCCTGTCTCCGGGGCGTCGCCGGACGGGGTGTCCAGCGGGGGCGCGTAGTAGAGGTAGATCGCCCGGTTCGTGTCGAAGTCGGGGTCGACGCCTACGCCCTGGAGGCCTTCCTCGTCGTGCGAGTAGACGGGCAGGACACCGGAGACCCTGGTGTTGCCGGCGCTGTCGGTAATCCGCAGCTCGCCGCTGCGCGAGGTGTGCAGGACGCTGCGGTCCGGGAGGACCGCCAGCGACATGGGTTCGCCGGTTTCGGCGGCACCCTTGGCGAGGGTGACCTGCTGGAAGTCCTCGGCCGCCGCGGCATCGGTGGCGGCCGGCGAGGCCGCGGACGCTGCGGAGGCGCCGGGGGTGGCGCCGAGGGCGAGGGTGGCGGCGGTGAGGAGGCCGCCGGTGAGCAGGGCGAGGGACTTACGGAGCCCGGTCCTGCGTTTGCTTCTGCTTCTGCTTCTGTGCACGAGTGTCCTCCGGAAAGTGCCGGTTGTACGGGCGGGTAGTGCCGAGCCGTTCCGCGCGGGGACTGCCGCGCAGGTCACATGAGGGCCTGATGGGGCCCCGGTGACGAGAGTTATGTCGTGTACACCCCATGGACCGTAGACCCGTTCGTCCTGCACGGAAAGCCTTTGCGCAGCAGTTGAGTTGAACTTTTTCCTGCATCAGGACAAAGGCCGGTGAGGGCATGCGGAATCGCCCCGGGGGTGCGCGGAGTGACGCCGGGCGGGGGCTGTTCCCCCTGCCCGTCCTTCCCGAAACCGGGGCAGTGCCCCGGGCCCCCGGTCCTCGGACGCCGGGCAGGCCTGGTCGTGCCGGGCAGCACCCAAGGCGCCGCCCGGACGGAGAATCAGGCTTCCCCGGCGATCGAGGAGCGGGGTTCCGGGGGCCGAGCCCCCGGAAACACCGTCAGTCGCCGCCCCCGAACGCCGCGTCGAACGACGCCGCCGGCGGGTCGAAGTCGTACCGCTTCAGCGTGGCAAGCGCTTCGGGCGCGCCCGCCAGCCGGTCCATGCCCGCGTCCTCCCACTCCACCGAGATCGGCCCCTCGTAGTGGATCGACCGGAGCATGCGGAACACGTCCTCCCACGGCACGTCACCG
The DNA here is from genome assembly GCF_029428675.1 of Streptomyces sp. JH14. Taxonomy (GTDB): domain Bacteria; phylum Actinomycetota; class Actinomycetes; order Streptomycetales; family Streptomycetaceae; genus Streptomyces. The sequence goes on from NZ_JAJNEL010000001.1 coordinate 14,817, forward strand.
TGCCCGCCGGAGACGAAGTCCCAGCCGCGCCGCGGATCACCCCATGGCAGGTGCGAGCCGAGGCGGCCGTTGCGCCCGTCGAGGCGCTTGCGGGCCTCCTTGCAGTCCACGTGGTAGATCCGGTCCCGGAAGTCGTAGAGGAAGCCGACCGGATCGAGGTCCTGCCAGACGAAGTGGCTCGGGTCGAAGTTCAGCCCGAACGCGGCACGGTGGTCGACGGCCTCCAGAGCACGGTGCGTGGTCCAGTAGTCGTACGCGATCTCGCTGGGGTGCACCTCGTGGGCGAACCGCACGCCCTCCGCGTCGAACACGTCGAGGATCGGGTTCCAGCGCTCGGCGAAGTCCTCGTACCCCCGCTCGATCATCCGCGGCGGCACCGGCGGGAACATCGCCACCAGGTGCCAGATCGACGAGCCGGTGAAGCCGATGACGGTGTCGACCCCGAAGGCCGCGGCGGCGCGCGCGGTGTTCTTGATCTCCTCGGCGGCCCGCTGCCGTACCCCTTCGGGCTCGCCGTCGCCCCAGATCCTGGCGGGCAGGATCCCCTGGTGCCGCTCGTCGATCGGGTTGTCGCAGACCGCCTGGCCGACAAGGTGGTTGGAGATCGCCCAGCACTTCAGCCCGTACTTGTCGAGCAGCTGGTGCCGCCCCGGCAGGTAGCCCGGGTCGGCGAGGGCCTTGTCGACCTCGAAGTGGTCGCCCCAACAGGCGAGTTCGAGCCCGTCGTAGCCGAAGTCGCGGGCCAGCCGGCAGACCTCCTCCAGCGGCAGATCGGCCCACTGGCCGGTGAAGAGAGTGAAGGGACGGGGCATGCGCGGAACCTCCTACGGGGTGTGTACCGGGGTGAGTACGGAGTTCTTCTCGGCGCTCTCCTCCACCGCCGCGAGCACCCGCTGCACCTGGAGTCCGTCGGCGAACGACGGCACGGGGTCCGCCCCTTCGGCGATCGTCCGGACGAGGTCGCGGGCCTGGTGGATGAAGGTGTGCTCGTAGCCGAGGGCGTGACCCGGCGGCCACCACGCCTCCAGGTACGGATGCTCGGGCTCCGTGACGAGGATGCGGCGGAACCCCGCGGTGGTGGCGGGTTCGGTGTGGTCGTGGAAGGACAGCTCGTTCAGTCGCTCCAGGTCGAAGGCGAGCGAGCCGCGCTCCCCGTTGAGCTCCAGCCGCAGCGCGTTCTTGCGGCCCGCCGCCATACGCGTCGCCTCGAACGAGGCCAGCGCTCCGGAAGCGAGCCTGCCGGTGAACAGAGCCGCGTCGTCGACGGTGACCGCCCCCCGCGCCTCGCTGTCGGCCGAGCCCGAGAGCCCCGCCGACGCTCCTGCGAGCAGGGGCCTGTCCCGTACGAAGGTCTCGGACATCGCGGACACCCCCACCAGCAGCTCCCCCGCCAGATACTGCGCGAGGTCGACGATGTGGGCCCCGAGGTCGCCCAGCGCACCGGATCCGGCGCGCTCGCGGTCCAGCCGCCAGGTGAGCGGCGACTCGGGATCGACCAGCCAGTCCTGGAGGTAGGTGGCCCGTACGTGCCGCAGGGAGCCGAGCCTGCCGTCGCTGATCATCTTCCGTGCGTAGGCGATCGCCGGCGCCTTGCGGTAGTTGAAGCCGACCATCGCCACCTGGCCACGGGCCCTGGCCCGTTCCGCGGCCTCGGTCATGGCCTCCGCCTCGGCAACCGTGTTGGCGAGCGGCTTCTCGCACAGCACGTGCTTGCCGGCCTCCAGGGCGGCGATGGCGATTTCCGCATGGCTGTCGCCGGGAGTGCAGATGTCGACGAGCTGGACGTCGTCCCGGGCGATCAGGGCGCGCCAGTCGGTCTCCGCCGCCGCCCAGCCGTGACGCTCGGCGGCGGCGGTGACCGCCGCACGGTCGCGTCCGCAGATCGCGGCGAGAGCCGGCCGCATCGGCAGGTCGAAAACGTGTCCCACGGTGCGCCACCCCTGGGAGTGGGCGGCGCCCATGAACGCGTATCCGACCATGCCGATCCCGAGCGGTCGCTCCGGCTTCCTCGTCGGCGGCGCAGCGGCCTCCTGCTCCGTCTCTTCCCTACGGGCCATACGGGCTTCCTCCTCATCGGTGCTTCGGTGGGGGCTGCAGGAGGGTCAGCACCCTCCCGGACGGCGGATCAGCTGAAGCCCGTCGGCAGGTACTGGTCGATGTTGTCCTTGGTGACGACGGCGGAGTAGAGGGTGAGGCTGGTCGGGATCTCCAGTTCGGAGAGACCGCCGATGCCCTTGCCCTGGCCGAGCGCACGCGCCAGGTCGATGGCGGACGCCGCCATCGTCGGCGGGTAGAGGACGGTGGCCTTCAGGACGCTGTTGTCGGCCTTGATGGCGTCCATGGCGGACTTCGCCCCGGCTCCGCCGACCATCAGGAACTCGTCCCGGCCGGCCTGCTGGATGGCGCGCAGCGCACCGACACCCTGGTCGTCGTCGTGGTTCCACAGTGCGTCGAACTGCTTCTGCGCCTGCAGAAGTTGGGCCATCTTCGCCTGGCCGGACTCAACGGTGAACTCGGCGGCCTGCCGCGCGACCAGCTTGACGTTGGGGTAGTTCTTGAGGGCGTCGGCAAATCCCTGGCTGCGCTGCTTGGTGAGCTCCAGGTTGTCGATACCCGCGAGCTCGACGACCTTGGCGTCCGCCTTGTCCTTGAGCTGCTCGCCGATGAACGTACCGGCATTGAGGCCCATGCCGTAGTTGTCGCCGCCGACCCAGCAGCGGTAGGCCTGCGGTGAGGCGAAGATGCGGTCCAGGTTGATGACGGGGATGCCCGCCTTCATCGCTTCCAGACCGACCTGGGTGAGCGCCTTGCCGTCGGCGGGGAGGATGACGAGGACATCGACCTTCTTGTTGATGAGGGTCTTGACCTGGCCGATCTGGGTGGCGGTGTCGTTGGAGCCCTCGGTGATCTCCAGGGTCACCTCGGAGTACTTCTCCGCCCGCGACTTGGCGTTGTCATTGATGGCGTTGAGCCACCCGTGATCGGCCTGCGGGCCGGCGAAGCCGATGGTGACCGCCTTGCCGGGCTTGTCGTCGGCGGCCGGCTGATTGGTCTGCGCGGTCTCCGACTTCTTGGGCTCGTTGCTGGTGCAGGCGGTGAGGAGGGCGCCCGCGGAGACGGCTGCGGTGCCGAAGAGCAGGCCTCTGCGGCTGGTTTCTGGCATGGCTGTCGAACCCTTCATCCGGTACGTGGGTGGCATGCGGAACTGTTGGGTGGGACGGGGTGGGGTGCGGTGAGGGGATATGGGGTGGAGGACCGGGGGTCAGGTCTCCCCGTGGGCCGAGGTTCGGCGCTGGACCAGGACGGCGGCGACGATGATCGCGCCCTTCGCGATCTGCTGGACATCGCTCTGCAGATTGTTGAGCGCGAAGATATTGGTGATGGTGGTGAAGACGAGGACGCCGAGGACGGAGCCGACGATCGTGCCGCGTCCGCCGCTGAGCAGGGTGCCGCCGATGATCGCGGCGGCGATGGCGTCGAGCTCGTACAGGTTGCCGTTGGTGTTCTGTCCCGAGCCGGACAGGATGATCAGCATGAAGGCGGCGATACCGCAGCACAGCCCGGAGAGCAGATACAGATAGAGCCGCTGGCGCCGTACGTCGATCCCGGCGAGCCGGGCCGCTTCCGCGTTGCCGCCGACCGCCACCGTGCGGCGTCCGAAGGTCGTCCGGTTCAGCACCAGCCAGCCGATGACGGTGACCGCGGCGAACGCCAGCACCAGGGGCGGTATGCCGAGGACGTACGAGTCCGGCAGGCCGAGGTCGAGGACCGACTGGACGGTCACGATCTGCGTCTTGCCGTCGGTGATCTGCAGGGCGAGGCCGCGGGCCGAGGCGAGCATGGCCAGCGTCGCGATGAACGGCACCATCCTCCCGTACGCGATCAGCAGCCCGTTGACGAATCCGGCACCGACACCGACGAGCACCGCGGTGAAGAGGATGCCCGCGAAGCCGTACTCCTGGGTGGCGAGCGTGGTCGCCCAGACCGAGGCGAGCGCGACCATCGCACCGACCGACAGGTCGATGCCGCCACTGGTGATGACGAAGGTCATGCCGACGGTGACGACGCCGATGACGGACGACTGGGTCAGGATCAGCTGCAGATTCCCGGTGTCCAGGAAGGCGTCGGGTTCGGTGAACCCCCCGACGGCGATCAGTACGGCGAGGACGCCGAGCAGCGACAGGTTGCGCACGTCCATGCGCACCCCGAAGGCGCGCAGTCCACCGCCCTTCGAGGGCGGCAGCGTGGCGGAGGCCGGCGGGGCCGCCTTGTCCGGCCCACCGTGCTGCGCCGAGGAGACGGGCTGTGTCATGACGTCGGGCTCCCTTCCATCACGAGATCGAGTACGCGGTGCTCGTCGAGCTCCCGGGCGTCCGCCGTATGCACGACGCGGCCCTCACGGAGCACCAGCACCCGGTCGGCGAGGCCCAGTACTTCGGGCACTTCGCTGGAGACCAGCAGAACGGCGAGGCCTTCGTCGGCCAGCCGGCGGATCACGGCGTAGAGCTCGGCGCGAGCGCCGACGTCGACGCCGCGGGTCGGTTCGTCGAGCAGCAGCACCCGGCAGCCGCGCAGCAGCCAGCGGGCCAGGACGGCCTTCTGCTGGTTGCCGCCGGAGAGGGTGCGGACCGGGGTGTCCGGGTTGTCGGGCCGCAGCGACAGTTCGCGGGTGGCGGCACGGGCCGCTCGGCGCTCGGCCCCGCGGTCGAGCCAACCCACCCTGGAGAAGCGGGACATGGAGGAGACGGAGACGTTGCGGGTGACGGATTCGAGCATCAGCAGCGCCTGCGCCTTGCGCTCCTCGGGGGCGAGCCCGATGCCTGCGGCGACGGCGGCTCGGACGCTGCCGGGGCGCAGCGGCCGTCCGTCGACGAGGGCCCGGCCCGAGCTCGGCCTGCGTGCCCCGTAGACCGTCTCCAGGATCTCGGAGCGCCCGGAGCCGACCAGGCCGGCGAGGCCGACGATCTCGCCGGGCCGCACCTCCAGGTCGAACGGGGCGAACTCGCCCTCCCTGGACAGCCCTTCGACGGCGAGTACGGGCTCCCGGCGGGCGGTCTCCCCGGCATCCGTGGTCGCGTCGGGGCGCGGCGGGAAGACGTACTCGACATTGCGGCCGGTCATCAGGGCGACGATGTCCCGTGTCGGGGTGGACTTCGCGGGCAGACCGACCGCGACGGCCCGGCCGTCCTTCAGTACGGTCACCCGGTCGCCGATCCGGCGGATCTCCTCCAGCCGGTGGGAGATGTAGACGACGGCGACACCGTCGGCGGTGAGTGCGGCGACGATACGGAAGAGGTTGTCGACCTCGTCGGGGTCGAGGGCCGCTGACGGCTCGTCCATGACGATGAGCCGCACCTCGTGGGAGAGGGCCCTGGCCATGGAGACGATCTGCTGCTGGGCTGCGGAGAGCGCACCGACCGGGCGGGCGGGATCGATCTCGGGGTGACCGAGTCGCTTCAGCAGTGCGGCGGCCGCCGTACGGCCCTCGCGGGTACGGACGACGAAGCGGGCGGTGGTGGGTTCGTGTCCGAGGAAGATGTTCTCGGCGACCGAGAGACCCTCGACCAGGTCGAGTTCCTGGTAGATGGTGGCGACACCGAGGCGCATGGCGGCGATCGGAGACTTCAGTGCGACGGGTGCGCCGCGCCAGGTGATTTCGCCGTCGTCGGGCTGGTGGGCGCCGGCGAGCACCTTGATGAGCGTGGACTTGCCGGCGCCGTTCTGCCCGAGCAGGCAGTGGACTTCGCCGGCCTGGACCTCCAGGTCCACGCCGTCGAGGGCGCGCACGCCGGGGAACGACTTGGTGATGCCGGACATCGTGAGCAGGGGTGGTTCTGGTGCCATGACAAATCCCCTCGGCGAAACGAGGTCTCCCCTGCTCGAGCGAAGCCGAGAGCGTGGGAAGGGCCGGTGAGCGGGCAAGGCTGTGCCAGGTACGGGTGGTGCTCGGTTTCCGATATCTCGCTGGTGACGTGCAGCCGGCCGGTGATCAGGCCGGTGAGAACAGGTGGTCGCTGATGAGCCGGGCGGCGCCGATCACTCCTGCGGCCGGTCCCAACTCACCCAGCACAATGGGGAGATTGCCGGTGGCCAGCGGCAGGGACTGCCGGTAGACCTGGGTCCGGACGCTGGCCAGAAGCGTGTGGCCGAGGCCGGTCACACCACCGCCGATCACCACCAGTCCGGGGTTGAAGAAGCTGACGAGTCCGGCGATGACCTGACCGACCCGGTTGCCGCCTTCGCGGATCAGATCGAGCGAGGTCTCGTCTCCGGCCGCGGCCGCCGCGGCGACATCGGCGGCGGTGAGCCGACCGGCCGCCTCCAGCCGGGCCGCGAGCTCCGGCGACTGTCCGGACCGTGCCGCCTCCTCGGCGTCGTGGGCGAGCGCCGCGCCGCTGAAGTGGGCTTCCAGGCAACCCCGGTTGCCGCAGGCGCAGGCACGCCCGTCGGGCTCGACCTGAATATGGCCGATGTCGCCCGCGCTGCCCGTCGTACCGCGGTAGACGTCGCCGCCGACGACGATTCCGCAGCCGATGCCGGTACCGATCTTGACGCAGAGGAAGTCGCCCACGGAGCGTGCGACGCCCGCGTGCTGCTCCCCCATCGCCATCAGGTTCACGTCGTTGTCGACCATGACGGGGCAGCCCAGTTCCTGACTGAGCGCCTCGCGGACCGGGAAGCCGTCCCAGCCGGGCATGATCGGGGGTGCGACCGGTACGCCTTCGGGGAAGCGGACCGGTCCGGGTACGCCGATGCCCGCGCCGTCGAAGCCCTCCGCGAGCCCGGAGGCCCGGAGCTTGGCAGCCAGGGACAGCACCTGCTCGAAGACCGCGACGGGCCCCTCGCGTACGTCCATGGGGTGGTTGAGGTGACCGAGGACCTCCAGCTCCGCGTTGGTGACTGCCACATCGATCGATGTGGCACCGATGTCGACGCCGAGGAAGCGCAGTGCGGGAGCGAGCCGGATGTTGTGCGAACGGCGGCCGCCACGGGAGGCGGCGAGTCCGTCGGCCACGACAAGTCCGGTCTCCAGCAGCCGGTCCACTTCGACGGCGAGCTTGGAACGGGAGAGGTCGACCTGATCCCCCAGCTGCGCCCGCGAGTTGGGCCCGCCGTCGCGCAACAGCCGCAGTAGCCGCGCCTGATGCGCATTCGCGGGTCGTGCCGTCATACGTCTCACGCGCCCCTCCCCGCCGCGTCGGCCTTGTCCGTCGGGCTTTCGAGTGGAACGTAGCAGCGCTTGCCCGGAGTGGGAAGAAGTTGAGCAGGAATCCGCTCCAACTTTCTCCACCCGCAGGACAAAGACGTACGCCTTCGCCGACACGAGGTCCCCGCGACGCGGGGACGGTCGCGCGGCGGGCAACGCAGAAAGGGCCGGGGCGCCACGCCCCGGCCCTGATCCGAACGTAAGGCTCTAGCCCTCTTCGCGCTGGTGGTAGGTCCTGCGGGTGTGCTCCGTGTGAGCCCGCATGACCTCCGTGGCGCGCTGTTCGTCGCGCGAGGAGATCGCCGAGATCAGGGCGCGGTGCTCGATCCAGGACTGGGTGCCACGCTGGCGGGCCACCGGCGTGTAGTACCAGCGGACCCGGCGGTCGACCTGTCCGGCGAGTTCGGCGAGGACGACATTGCCCGCCAGCTCCATGACCTTGGCATGGAACTCCGCATTGGTGGCAACGGCGAGATCCACATCGTCGGCGGCGACGGCCTGCTCACCCTTGGCGCAGAGCTCCTCCAGCGCGGCAATGCCGGCCGTGCCCGAATTGGCCGCGGCCAGCCGGGCGGCCTCCGCCTCCAGGAGCGTACGGACCGAGAGCAGCTGGTCCGCCTCCTCCTCGGTGGGTTCGTGGACGAACGCACCCTGCGCGGGCCGCAGATCGACCCAGCCCTCGGTGTTCAACCGCTGCAACGCCTCGCGCACTGGCTGGCGGGACACACCGAGGTGCCCCGCGAGCTCGCTCTCGACCAGATGCTGGCCGGGGCGGAGCGCACGCGTGGTGATCAGTTCGAGCAGCGCCTCATAGACGCGCTCGCGCAGCGGACCGGGCCGTTCCAGCTTCGGCACGGCCCCTTGCGGCAGTCCTGTGGACAACATCGCGGTCCCCCTCCGGGCGACGAGCAATTGCTTATCGTCTACAGTCTACCGAGCGCAATGGGGCTCAGGGACAGAGGATCACCTGACCCGCGTACGAGAGATTCCCGCCGAATCCGAAAAGGAGCGCCGGGGCGCCGCTCTCGACCTCGCCACGTTCGATCAGCTTGGACAGGGCCATCGGGATCGAGGCCGCGGATGTATTGCCCGAATCCACCACATCCCGGGCGATGACCGCGTTGACCGCACCGATCTTCTTGGCAACCGGTTCGATGATCCGCAAGTTGGCCTGATGCAGTACCACCGCGCCGAGGTCCTCGGGGGCGACACCGGCCCTTTCGCACACCTCGCGCGCGATGGGCGGCAGCTGGGTGGTGGCCCAGCGGTAGACGGACTGCCCCTCCTGGGCGAAGCGCGGCGGCGTCCCCTCGATCCGTACCGCACGGCCCATCTCCGGCACCGAGCCCCACAGCACGGGCCCGATTCCGGGCGCGGCGTCGCCGCCTCCCTGCGGGTCCGCGACCACGACCGCGGCGCCCGCGCCGTCGCCGAGGAGGACACAGCTGGAGCGGTCGGTCCAGTCGGCGACATCACCCATCTTGTCGGCACCGATCACCAGCGCCCGGGTGGCGGCGCCCGCCCGGATGGCGTGGTCAGCGGTGGCCAGGGCGTGGGTGAAGCCGGAGCAGACGACGTTGATGTCCATCACGGCCGGCGAACCCATACCGAGGCGGGCGGCGACCCGAGCCGACATGCTCGGCGAACGGTCGATTGCGGTGGAGGTCGCGACGAGGACCAGATCGATATCCGCAGGGAGCAGACCGGCCGTGGCCAGCGCCTTGGCCGCCGCGTGCGCGGCCAGCTCGTCCACCGGCTCGTCAGGACCTCCCACATGGCGGGTCCTGATCCCGACACGGCTGGTGATCCACTCGTCGCTGGTGTCGACCATGGCGGCCAGATCGTCGTTGGTGAGCACCCTGGCGGGCTGATAGTGGCCGAGCGCCACTACACGTGAGCCGGTCATGTACGGGTCCCCTCGCTACGTATGGCAGGAACTATCCAGTCTTGGTGGCTACCGCCCGGTACGGGGGCACGTGATCCCACAGGATTACCGGCCGGGGGTTGGAGGCTTGACGACAGCCTTGACCCCCCTCTCCGCATACTGTAGACAATATTCTGTCGACTTGACGTCGTCTCCTGTTCCCTCGCTCGGTCCCTTACCGAACGGAGAGCCCCGTGAAAGTCACAGTTGTCGGCGCCGGTGCGATCGGCGCCCATGCCGGGGCCGCCCTGCACCACGCCGACGCCGAGGTCAGTCTCATCGCCCGCGGGCGGCCGAATGGATTCGCCGTCGCGGGCCGCGGCTTCGACGCCCGCATCTCCACGGAGCACGAGGCGCCGCTCACCGACTCGGCGTGTGTCCACTGCGGTGTCGGACGCAACGTCACCCTCCATGTGCAGGACAATGAGATCGCCAAGGTCACCTCACCGCACGACAACCCGGTGACCCACGGCCATGGCAATCTCTGCATCAAGGGCCGTTTCGGCTTCCAACACGTACAGAATCGGGTTTAACCGCCATGGGACGGGTCACCGAGCGCCGCCGCACCATCCGCATCCGGGACGGAGTGGTCTCCGCCCGCCCCGACACCCTTGTCGCCGAGGAGCCCCTGGAGATCCGGCTGAACGGCCGGCCGCTGGCCATCACGATGCGCACGCCCGGCGACGACTTCGCGCTGGCCGCGGGGTTCCTCGTCAGCGAGGGCGTGATCGGCGACGGGTCCGAAGTGCAGTCGATCGTGTACTGCGCAGGGGCGACGGCGGACGGCGTGAACACGTACAACGTGGTGGATGTGAAGCTCGCACCCGGCGTGGAGGTCCCCGACATCACGCTCGAGCGCAACGTCTACACGACGTCGTCCTGCGGGCTGTGCGGCAAGGCGAGCCTCGACGCGGTCCGCACCACCACCCGGCACCCCATCGCAGACACTCCCCCGGTCCGGGTCGAGCCCGCGCTGCTCTCGGCCCTCCCCGACCGGCTGCGCGAGTCGCAGCGGGTCTTCGACCGGACCGGGGGTCTGCACGCGGCGGCACTGTTCTCCGAGACGGGGGAACTGCTCGACATCCGGGAGGACGTCGGCCGGCACAACGCGGTCGACAAGCTCGTGGGCCGGGCGCTGACCGACGGCCGGCTGCCGCTGTCCCGGGCGATCCTGCTGGTGTCGGGACGGGCCTCGTTCGAACTGGCCCAGAAGGCGGTGATGGCCGGGATCCCGGTGCTCGCCGCCGTCTCGGCACCGTCGTCGCTCGCCGTCGATCTGGCGGCCGAGACCGGACTGACCCTGGTCGGCTTTCTGCGGGGTCCGTCCATGAACGTGTACGCGGGTGACCACCGCATCGCCCTGGAGGCGACGGTCGGCACGGGCTGAGCCGCCCGGCCCGCGACACGGGTCAGGGGTCCGGCCGGCGGGGAGCGCCCCCTGCGCCGGCCGGTCCCTCCCCCCTGAGTGCATCGTCGAACGACGCCGCACACGGTCCACGCAACCCCGCGGGCGGGCGCATCAGCCCACCGCGACCGGCTCCTCCGCCATCCGGCCGCCGGCCGGAGCCGTCGGCCGCTCCCGGAACTCCTCCTCCGGGTCGCGCGAGCGACGCTTCGCGATCACCGCGCACACCATCAGCTGCATCTGGTGGAAGAGCATCAGCGGCAGCACGGCCAGGCTCGCCTGCGCCCCGAAGAGCACGCTCGCCATCGGCAGGCCCGAGGCCAGGCTCTTCTTCGAACCGGCGAACTGAATGGCGATCCGGTCCCCCCGGTCGAAGCCGAGCCGCTTCGCCCCGTACCAGGTCAATGCCAGCATCAGCGCGAGCAGCGCCGCTTCGGCGACGAGCAGCGCGCCGAGCCGGACCGGGGTGACCTGGTGCCAGATACCGGCGACCATGCCCTCGCTGAACGCGGTGTAGACGACCAGCAGGATCGATCCCCGGTCGACATAGCCGAGCACCTTCTTGTGCCGGGTGAGGAAACCGCCGATCCAGCGGCGCAGCAACTGCCCGGCAGCGAACGGCAGCAGCAGCTGGACCCCGATCTTCAGCAGCGCGTCCGCGGAGAATCCGCCGCCGCTGTTGCCGAGCAGTGCGGCGGCGAGCAGCGGCGTGACGAAGATGCCGGCGAGCGAGGAGAAGGAGCCCGCGCAGATCGCCGCGGGCACGTTGCCGCGGGCGATCGAGGTGAAGGCGATCGACGACTGGATCGTCGACGGGACGAGGCAGAGGAAGAGGAAGCCGCTGTAGAGCTCTGGTGTCAGGACGTACGGAACGAGGCCCTCACCCGCCAGCCCCAGCAGCGGGAACGCGACGAACGTGCAGGCCAGGACCGTCAGATGGAGCCGCCAGTGCCTGAGGCCGTCGAGCGCCTCGGCGGTCGAGAGGCGGGCGCCGTACAGGAAGAAGAGGAGGGCGACCGCTCCGGTGGAGACGCCGCCCGCCACATCGGCGGCGGCGCCCGACGCGGGCAGCAGCGCCGCAAGCACGACGGTGCCGATCAACGCGAGGATGTAGGGGTCGATCGGCAGCCAGGACGGCAGCTTCATTGTGCGGCGGCTCATGTGCTCCACGTGTCTCTCGTTCAGGTCGTGCCCTCTCCATCCTGCTCTTGATCACCGCAATCGGGAATCCCATATACCACTCTCACTGTCATCACGCTTCGCGATAGCCTGGGCGCTATGTACGACCCTGCGCAGCTGCGTACCTTTCTCGCCGTCGCCCAGACGCTGAGTTTCACCCAGGCCGCCCGCCGGCTGGGTGTGCAGCAGTCGACGGTCAGCCAGCATGTGCGGCGGCTGGAGGATGCGACGGGACGGCAGTTGTTCACCCGGGACACGCACCGGGTCGATCTCACCGTGGACGGTGAGGCGATGCTCGGCTTCGCGCGGACGATCCTGCAGGCCCACGAGCGGGCTGCGGCGTTCTTCACCGGGACGCGGCTGCGCGGCCGACTGCGGTTCGGGGCCTCCGAGGATTTCGTACTGACCCGGCTGCCGGAGATCCTCGAGGCGTTCCGCCGCGACCACCCGGACGTCGAGCTGGAGCTGACCGTGGAGCTGTCCGGCACGCTGCACCAGCAGCTGGCGGCGGGCCGGCTCGATCTGGTGCTCGCCAAGCGGCGGGCCGGCGACACGCACGGCGAGCTGGTCTGGCAGGACGCGCTGACCTGGATCGGTGCACCGCATGTGCGGGTCGATCCGGACCGCCCGGTTCCGTTGGTCCTCTTCCCGCCGCCGGGCATCACCCGCGCCCGCGCTCTGGAGGTGCTGGAGGAGCACGGCAGGTCCTGGCGGGTCGCCTGCACGAGCACGAGTCTGAGCGGACTGATCGCGGCCGCCCACGCCGGGCTGGGCGTCATGGCGCACACCCGCGGCCTCATCCCGCCGGGACTGGCCCCGGTGCCGGCCAGGGCGGGTCTGCCGGAACTCGGCGATGTGGACTTCGTCCTGCTGCACGGCCGACGCCGGGACGCGGCGCAGGAGGCCGCGGATGCTCTTGCGGCGGCGATCCTGGCGGGGGGCGACCGGCTCATCCGTTCCGTCGGGGGGATCAACGCGATCGGCGGACGCGACGGCGCGTGACCGTGGCGTACAGATTCGGTGGAGATTCCCGCGCGAGCTGCATACTCCTCCGGCAGAAGCGCGCCCGAGCCTTGCCCATCTGGCCGGATATCTGTGGCTGACCTGTGCATATCCCACACTGTCCGCCGCTTCGGGGCTCTCCCGCTGCGCCGTCCGATCGGGTAGCGTCACGGCGCTGTGCGGAGCGCCACAAGGAGCAGTTCATTGCGCGAGTTCACGGTCCCACCCATGGCGGCCGCGCCCCATGTCGGCGGGCTGGCTGATGCCGTCTTCGACTACGCGGAGGAGGATCCGCACCGGGTCGCGCTCGGCCGGAAGGACGCGGCCGGACAGTGGCGCGATGTCACCGCGGCCACGTTCCGCGACGAGGTGCTCGCGCTCGCCAAGGGGCTGATCGCCCATGGAGTCCGGTTCGGTGACCGGGTCGCCCTGATGTCCCGCACCCGCTACGAGTGGACCCTCTTCGACTTCGCACTGTGGACGGTCGGCGCGCAGTCCGTCCCCGTCTATCCGACGTCCTCGGCGGAGCAGGTCTTCTGGATGCTGCACGACGCCGAGGTGTCCGCCGTCATGGTCGAGCACGAGGACCATGCGATGACGATCGCCTCGGTGATCGACCGGCTGCCGCTGCTGAGACGGCTGTGGCAGCTGGACGCCGACGCGGTGGCCGAGCTCGTCGACGCGGGCGCCCATGTCGAGGACGAGGTCGTGCACCGGCACCGGCGGGCGGTGACGCCCGAGTCCGTGGCGACCGTGATCTACACCTCGGGGACGACGGGCCGCCCCAAGGGCTGTGTGATCACCCACGCCAACTTCATGTTCGAGACGGACACCATGGCCTCGCGCTGGGAGCCGGTCTTCCACTCCAAACCGGGCGACGAGGCCGCGACGCTCCTCTTCCTGCCGCTGGCGCACGTCTTCGGCCGTATGGTGGAGATCACGGCGATCCGCGGCCGGGTGAAGCTGGGCCATCAGCCGGAGCTGTCGGCGAAGGCACTGATGCCGGACCTGGTGACGTTCCGGCCGACCTTCATCCTGGCGGTGCCGTACATCTTCGAGAAGGTCTTCAACGGGGCCCGGCGCAAGGCCGAGGCCGAGGGCAAGCTCGGGCCGTTCGACAAGGCCTTCGACGTCGCGGTGAAGTACGCGGAGGCGATGGAGCACAAGGCGTTCGGCACCGGCCCCGGCCCGTCGCCGGGGCTGCGGATGCAGCACCAGTTCTTCGACAAGGTCGTGTACAAGAAGGTCCGCGACGCGATGGGCGGCCGGGTGCGGCACGCCATGTCGGGCGGCTCCGGCATGGAGCGGCAGCTCGGCCTGTTCTTCGAGGGCGCGGGCATCACGGTCTACGAGGGGTACGGGCTGACCGAGTCGACGGCGGCAGCCACCGCCAATCCGCCGGAGCGCACCCGGTACGGCACGGTCGGGCAGCCGATCCCCGGCACCACCGTGCACATCGCCGACGACGGCGAGGTGTGGGTGTACGGCGGCAATGTCTTCGGCGGCTATCTGGGCGACCCGAAGTCCACCGACGCGGTGCTGCACGACGGCTGGCTGGCCACCGGCGACCTGGGCGCGCTCGACGAGGACGGCTATCTGACCATCACCGGGCGGAAGAAGGAGATCCTGGTGACGTCGGGCGGCAAGAGTGTGTCGCCGGCCGGCCTGGAGGAGCGGGTCCGGGCGCATCCGCTGGTCGCGCAGTGCATCGTGGTGGGCAACGACCGGCCGTACATCGCGGCGCTGGTGACTGTGGACCAGGAGTCCGTCGACCACTGGCTCTCGATGCAGGGGCGGCCGCCGATGAACGCGGCGAACCTGGTGCGCGACCCGGATCTGGAGATGGAGGTCCGGCGGGCGGTGGTGGCCGCCAATACGGCGGTGTCGCAGGCCGAGTCGATCCGTACGTTCCGGATTCTGGCGCATCAGTTCACCGAGGAGCACGGCATGCTGACCCCGTCGCTGAAACTGAAGCGGAAGGCGATCGAGACGGCGTACGCGACCGAGGTCGACGCGCTGTACGGCTGAGGTGCCGCCCGCGGGGAGCAGTCCTGAAATGCCTCTCGCAGGGGAATGCATCACGGCCCTTGATCGTTGACCATGGGAGTACGAAACCGACGACGTAAGGATCGACCGCTCGTGAGCAAGGTCCCCTCCCTCACCCTCAACAACGGCATCGAGATGCCGCAGCTCGGGTTCGGTGTCTGGCAGGTGCCGGACAGCGAGGCCGCGGAGGCGGTCACGACGGCCATCGAGTCCGGGTACCGGAGCATCGACACCGCCGCGATCTACGAGAACGAGAAGGGCACCGGCGAGGCCGTCGCCGCCTCCGGTGTCGCCCGCGAAGAGCTGTTCATCACCACAAAGCTGTGGAACAGCGAACAGGGCTACGACTCCACGCTCCGCGCCTTCGACGCCTCGCTGGAGAAGCTGGGTCTCGACTATGTCGACCTGTACCTGATCCACTGGCCGGTGCCGGCCAAGGACGCGTACATCGACACCTACAAGGCCTTCGAGAGGATCTACGCGGACGGGCGCGCGAAGGCCATCGGTGTCTCGAACTTCCTGCCCGAGCACCTGGAGCGCCTGCTCGGCGAGACCTCCGTGGTCCCCGTGATCAACCAGATCGAACTGCACCCGCAGCTCCAGCAGGCCGAGTCGCGCGCCTTCCACGCCAAGCACGGCATCGCGACCGAGGCCTGGTCGCCGCTGGGTTCGGGCCGGGGTCTCCTGGAGGTTCCGACGGTCGTCGCGATCGCCCGGAAGCACGGTCGCACGCCCGCGCAGGTGGTACTCCGCTGGCACCTCCAGACGGGCAATGTGGTGATTCCGAAGTCCGTGACGCCGTCGCGGATCGCTGAGAACATCGATCTGTTCGACTTCGAGCTGGACGCCGACGACCTCGCCGCGTTCGCCGCGCTGGACGAGGACAGGCGTCTCGGCCCCAACCCGGGCGAGTTCAACGCAGGCGCCTGAGCCCTGCCGCTCCACCACCGCATCGCGCACGACCGCCGCCCGGCCTCCCGCCGGGCGGCGGTCGCATGCCTGACCCTGGAGGACCGCACATGAGCGGCGAGACCGCGCCCGTCGTCGCAGCCGGTCCGTACCGGCTGCGCAATGTCGGCAGCGGGCTGCTGCTGGAGGTCCACGGCTCCGCCAGGGGCAGTGGCGCGAATGTGCAGCAGGGCAGGGAGAGGGAGGACGGGGCGGGCGCCCAGCAGTGGCAGCTCTCCCCCGTGCACGAGGGCGCCGCCCTCTACCACCTGACCAACGTCCACAGCGGCAAACGACTGGACGTCGCCAACGCCTCCACGGAGAACGGCGCCAACGTCCAGCAGTGGAAAGCCAACAACTACGGCGCCCAGGAGTGGCTGATCGAACAGCACCTGGAGGCATCGGGCACCGTGACGCTGGTCAGCTTCATCAGCGGCCTCGTCCTCGAAGTGGCCGACGGCAGTACGGCGGACGGCGCCAACGTCCAGCAGGGGGAGGACACCGACTCCCCCGGCCAGTGGTGGCAGTTGGAGCCGGTCGTCTGAGGACTGTCCTGTCGCGCTGCACTCCGCCACCGGGCCTTCACGCAGACATGGTCACGGCGTCGGCGGGAGACCGTTCGGGCACACGCACGGAGCCGTGACGCACCTGCAGTTGCCCAGCCCCGTCGAAGGCGTCAGCACGGGAGGCGGGTTCGTGGGACGGATCCGGATCCCGCCCTCCGGGTTCTGCCCCCTGCCCACCTCCAGCAGCAGGGTGCTCGACGTGCCCGGCCCCTGTGGCTGCTCCAGCCGATTGTTCGGCCTGCCCTGCCCCCGCTCCACATTTCCTGGCTGCATACCCGAGGGATGCTCGGGACAGATCGGTGGCTCCGTCTGGAGGCAGATATGCGTGCCCGGCGCCGCGGCCGTGGCCAGGCCCTGCGGCGCTGCCGCGGCGCTCACCGCGCCCGTCCCGCCGACGATCATCGTGACCAGGCACGATGCGCCTATCAGAGAAGCTTTTCGGTGCCGGATTCTTCTCACCATGACAGTGTCCTTGCTTGCGAAGGTGGGATGCGCCTGCCCCGTACCGGCCATCGTGGAACGGGGGGCATTGCCGTGGTGTGACGCCGGCGTGACCGGGCTCGGGATCTCACTGCGCGGGGGCTCGTGCTCAGCCGCAGTGGCGCAGACGGACGCGGCGAATCCGTCTCCGTCTGCTGATCCCCGTGGAGTGGACTGTGGTCCGGGCCGTGCCGCGTGGAGCCCCGATGATCAGCGCCATCCTCCCTGCCGGACGTCCGGCGCCAGGGCTCAGTGCCCCCTTCGATCGATTCATGGTGAGCAAGCAGCCCCGGTTCTCGGCTGCCGCGACACCACCGGGCCTCGCGGCCGCCGCCCGCACGAGAGACCGCCTTCTGCCTGGTCAGGTGTGCCGACCCAGGTGGACCGTGCGCACCGTGAGCAGGAATACGTCCGGGCGCCGGCGCAGCCCCGCCGGGTCGTCGGGGTCGAGCAGCCGGTCGAGTACGGCGAGGTCGTCGTCCTCGAGCGCGTCGACGTACGTCTCTCGCCGCCGGGCGAATTCGGCGATGACAGGGTCGCGGGCCCGGTCGGGGAGCGGTGCGGGAAGGTCGAGGAGGAAACTGCGGGTGCCCTGCGGCGACAGCCCCACTGCGGCGAACAGGGCGCTCCAGTCCTCGATCTCCCGCTTGGCCTCCGGCAGGGCCGCCCGCATACCCTCGAACCAGTCCGCGGTCACCGCATCGAGCCTGGCCTCCAGACCCGGCCGGCCCATCCCGATGTCGCGCGGCAGCTGACGGGGCTGCAGCCCGCCCTCGACGAGGGCGACGGTGCCCCCGGGGCGCAGCAGACCGGCGAACCCGGCGAGGGCGGCGCGCTGGTCACCCATATGGTGCAGCGCGTTGCCCGCCCAGACGATGTCCGCGGCCCCCAGCGTGGCCAGCTCGTCAGGGAGTTCGGCGTGCAGGGTGCGGACGCGATCGCCGAGACCCAGCCGTTCGGCGCGGGCCCGGGTGCGCTCCAGGAGCGCCGGGGTGCCGTCCACGGCAACGACTTCGGCCTCGGGGAACATCTCGGCGAGCAGACACGTGACCACGCCGGGACCGCTGCCGATGTCGAGGACCCGGCGTACCCGCGGGGCGTTCGGCAGACTCGCGATCCATTGGGCGGCCTCTCGGTACTGCGCGCTGCTGAGCTCGGCGTTCTTCTCCAGAACCGGGGCCATGACGTCCCAGTCCAAGTCGGCGCTGTCGTGGTGGTGACGGTGCGCGGCGCGGTCGTGGGGGCCGCGGGCGGCGTCGTGGTGAGGTCCGTGACCGGCGTGGCTGTCCATGCGCACAACATTCCCTGCGCATCGGACGTCCGGCAAACTTTGTTGCCGATTCGGCAACCGGCCGTCGCTCCGGTGGTCCCGAAAGGACCCGGCCGGCGCTGCGGGAAGGGCCGGACCGGCAGGTACCGGCCCGGCTCAGCCCCGGCGCCGGAACACCACCAGCCGGTACTCGGGATCGGGGCGCGGCCGGTCCTGGTCGGGCAGGCCCAGCAGCGCCGCCGCCAGCTGTTCGGCCGCCTCCCCCGGCAGCTCCAGGCGCGAGACGAAGTCGCCCTTGCGCACCGCGCGCGCCGCCGACCGCGGCGTCCGCCCCTGGCCGTGGCCGAGGAAGCGGGCCTCTCCCATGACGTCGAGCCCGGCCTCCGCCCCGTAGCCGACGACCAGCTCCTCGCGGTCGGACGGCCTCGGCCTCAGATACGGGGCGAACGCCTCGTCGATGTCGCTGCCCACGTCGTGCGCCGCGTCCTTGTCGACCGTGGTGACGAACACCCCGCCGGGCCGCAGTACCCGGGCCGCTTCGGACACCACCGCCCGCACGTCCCCCGCTCCTCGCAGCAGATGCAGCAGCCAGATCGCCCCGACCGCATCGACCGCGCCGTCAGCCAGCGGCAGCCGCCGCGCGTCGGCGAGCGCCACCGCGCCGATCCGCTGCCGGGCGAACCTCGCCATGCCGTACGAGGCGTCGGTACCGAACACCTTCAATCCGGGCCGAGCGAGCACGATCCGTTCGCCGACGAGCCCCGTACCGCAACCGATGTCCAGCAGCGTGCGGGCGGATTCCGGGACCAGGTCCAGCACGGCGCGGGCTGCGGATTCGGCCCTGGGCACGCCGCCGCGGGTCGCGTCGTAGACAGCCGCTTCGGTGTTGTAGTCCAACATGCGTGCGACTGTAGGTCACCGGGCCGAATCCCGGATGGGGAAAGCCGGGAACGCGTGGATGCGGGCGAAGTCCGGGCCTACGACCGGCGGCGGGGCTTGCCGCGCTTGGCGCCCTTGGAGCCGCCGGATCCGGCGGACCCGCCCCGCGGACTCCTGCCCGCCGACTTGCCGGCTGCGGGCTTGCGCCGTGCGTCGCCCCCGTCGGGGCGCTTGCGCTCCTTCGGCTGTGGCGCAGTGGCGGTGCGCCCCCGGGAACTGTTCACGGTGCGGCCGCGGACGATCCCGATGAAGTCCTCCACCATGTCGGTGGTCGCATCCTCCGGCCACGACAGCGCGACGCGCGACTCGGGGACACCGGTGACCGGCCGGTACGTGAGGTCCTTGCGATGGTGCAGACGGGCCAGGGACTGCGGGACGACGAGAAGACCCACCCCGGCCGCCACCAGTTCGATGGCATCCGCAGTCGTGGCGGGGCGCTCGTTCGCGGACTGTCCCGGCGGACGCTCCCAGTCGAGGGTGTCGTCGAGGGGATGCAGCACGATGTCGTCGGCCAGATCGTCCACGGACACCTCCTCGACCGCCGCGATCAGGTGGTCCTTCGGGACCACGACCACCGTCGTCTCGGTGTAGAGAGGGATCGCGCTGAGGTCCGTCCGGTCCATCGGCAACCGCACGAAACCCGCGTCGGCACCACCGGCCCGCAACACGTCCGGGGCCTCGGCAGGAGTCACCGCGACGAGGGCCAGCGGGATGTCCGGCAGCCGCTCGTTCCAGATACGCACCCACTTCGTCGGCGTCACGCCCGGTACATAAGCGAGCCGGAAAGAAGGGGGTACCTGGGAGCCTGTCACCCCGCCAGGTTACCGGTCGTGGTCGGAGGTATCGCACACGCTCGCTACTCTTGACACCATGACGTCCCACCAGACCACCCAGACGATGAAGCCCGCGACCGCGGCAAAGAAGCTGGGTGTGTACCTCGAGGCCACCCCCGCCGAGTTCCAGGAGGGTGTCGTCTCGCGCAGCGAGCTGAACGCGCTGCAGGCCGATCCGCCCGAGTGGCTGCAGGAGCTGCGCCGCAACGGCCCGCACCCGCGCCCGGTGGTCGCGGCGAAGCTCGGCATCTCCATCTCGGGTCTGGCCCGGGGCGGAATCACGGACGCCCTCACCACGGAGCAGATCGACGCGCTGAAGAAGGACCTCCCCGAGTGGCTGCAGAAGGAACGCGCCACCCAGGCCGAGGTCCGGAAGGAAGCAGTGCGCATCAAGGAGAAGAACGCGGAGCGGAGCGAGCAGGCCGACCGTCCTCGTTCCTGACCGCCGCACACGCACAACGCCTCCGGCTCCGTACGCAGAGCCGGAGGCGTCGGCGTAGGCCCACCCTCCGATGCGCTGCGCCCGGCCACGGCACGCTGAGGCGCTGCAAGATCGTCCCGCGGCGGGTCTTCCGGCGCATCTCTCAGGCCGATTCGCCGGGCCTCAGATACCGGTAGCCGCTGTCGGTCTCCTGGGCGAGCCACCCGTTGAGGCTGCTGAGGCCGCGCTCGTTGATCTGGGCATCGTGGATTGCGAAGGCCCGCTGCGGTTCGATCGCCTTGACGAAGTCGATCGCCTCCGCCGTCTTCATCCACGAGCCGTGGGCCGGGACCAGGAGCGTCTCGATCGGCTGGTCGGGCACGTGCAGCGAGTCACCGGGGTGGTAGAGCGCCTCGTCGACGATGTAACCGAGGTTCGCACAGTCCGGTTGGTCACCGTAGATGAACGCGTGACGGCCGCCGACCGCCCGTACACGGAAGCCGGCGGCGGTGAACGTATCGCCGGTGGACACCCCGGTGACCTGCAGCCGTGGAATGTCCGCTTCGGCGGGGGCGTGGACCGGCACACCGAGTCCCGCCAGGCGAAGGGCGTCGATGTGGTCGGCGTGTTCGTGAGTCACCAGCACGGCGTCGGCACCGGTCAGGGCGGCAGGCTCGCTCCACGTCCCGGGATCGATGACGAGCACTCGGCCTTCGTGTTCAAGCCGTACACATGCGTGGGTGTATTTCGTGATCCGCATGGCGCACAGACGTACCCAGGCCACGGCACCCCGAACCGCTGGGACGGACACGCGGGCCGTGCCGGGCCACGCTCCCGCCGGCGCGTGTCATGGCCCGCGCCCTGACGAGCGCGGGCACCCCGTTCCTCCTGTGCGCGGCGTCCCCCTCCGTCAGTGCGCCCCGTGCCCCGGAGCGATCGCCTCCAGCCGCGCCGCCAGCGTCATGTCCTTCTCGGTGACCACGCCGCCCGCGTCGTGCGTGTGCACCGCCAGGGAGACGGTGTTGTAGCCGAGTGTCAGATCCGAGTGGTGGTTCAGCTCGTCCTGGATCTGGGCGACATGGACGGTCAGCGCGGCGGCGGCGAAGTGCGAGGCGAGCCGGTACGTGCGGGTGATCCGGTCTCCCTCCAGCGCCCAGCCGGGCAGCTCGCGCAGCCGGTCCTCGATCTCTTTCTGCGACAGCGGTTCGGTGGGCACGGGGCGGCTCCCTCACGAGGTCGGTCGGTGATGGGCGGTGGCGGTGACGTTACGGTCTCCGTATGACAACTGTCGCGCCTGACACGGGGGTAGGGCCACTACTGCGCAGCTGGCGGGAGCAGCGCCGGATCAGTCAGCTGGAGCTGGCCCTGCGCGCCGACTCCTCGGCCCGCCACATCTCGTTCATCGAGACGGGGCGTTCCCGCCCCAGCGAAGAGATGATCCTGCGGCTGGCCGAGCACCTCGACATACCGGTCCGGGAACGCAACACCCTTCTGCTCGTGGGCGGTTACGCGCCCCGGTACGCCGAGACCGCCTTCGACGACCCGGCGATGGGCGCGCTGCGCGACGGCATGGAGCAGCTGTTGCAGGGGTACGACCCGTATCCGGCACTCGTCGTCGACGGCACGTACACCGTGGTGGCCGCCAATCGGGGTATCGCGATGCTGTTGGACGGGGTGGCGGAGCATCTGCTAACGCCGCCGCTGAACGCCATGCGGCTCACCCTCCATCCGCAGGGTCTGGCACCGCGCATCCGCAATCTGCGCGAGTGGCGGGCCGATCTGCTGGCACAGATGGAGCGTCAGATCGCGTTGGTCCGGTCGGCGGAGCTGCGCGAGCTGTACGAGGAGGTCGCCGCCTATCCGCTCCCCGAGGAGTTCTCCGGCGGTCGGGACGAGCCGGCGCGGCCGCTTTCGGCGCTGTCGTTCGCGCTGCCGCTGGTGATCGAGCACGACGGTCGGGTGCTGTCCTTCGTCTCCTCCATCGCGACGTTCAATACGCCGATGGACGTGACGGTGTCCGAGCTGGCGATCGAGACGTTTCTGCCCGCCGATCAGGAAACCGCCGCGTATCTGCGGTCACTCGCACCGTGACCGCCGGGCGTCAGGTCCTGCCCCGTCGGGCCCGACGGCGTGTCAGTTCTTGGCGAGCGGGCGGATCCACGGGGCATCGGCGCGCGCCAGTACGGTTGCGGCCGCAGTCACCCCGGCCAGGATGATCAGAGCGAAGAGCAGCGGCAGCGCCGGGTGTCCGTGCAGGAAGGCGAAGGTGCCGGCGACGGCGCCGAGCAGCATGGCGCAGGCGGAGAGCACCCGTCGCCCTGCCTTGCTGCCCGTCCCTCCGACGAGGCGGCTGTCGGCGGCGATGCCGGTGATGGTGAGGGTCAGCACGGTGGTCATGAGGTCGGGGACCGCGAGGGCACGCGCGGCGGCGTTCTGCACGCCGAGGCCCAGGGCGAGCAGCACGATGAGGGTGAAGCGGACCTCGCCGACGTACGGGCTGCCGGACGTCTGGGTGACGATCACGGCGGCCGTGAAGCACAGGGTTTCGGCCAGGAGCGCGTACTGGAGCATCTTGCCCCGGTGGGCGTGACGGTGCACGAGCAGGCCACTGAGCACCGCACCGGCGATGAACGAGACGAGCGCCACGAGCGAGGCGGTGACCGAGAAGCCCGGGGCTCCGGCCACCGCGAAGCCGGAGAAGACCACATTGCCGGTCATGTTGGCGACGAAGACCCGGCCGAGCTGCAGAAAGCTCACCGCGTCGACCAGTCCGGTGACGACGGTCAGGGCGAGCATCATGGGCGGCAACGGCCCGTGCCGGTCGGTCATGTCCGGTACGAGGGTGGCCCATGCCTCACGAAACAGGACGGGCATGGGCACGCTCCAATCACCAGGACGGAATCAGGATTGTGCCGTGATCGGGGTGCGGAACGGAGGACCGCCGCAGCGTGTGCCGCCCCCGCACCGCTGGGTGGGGGCGGCACACGCTGTGTAAGAGCGTCCGCCGGTAGGGAAAAGGTGTTGCCCCCGGCAGTGGGCGGGACGATCATGACAAAGATGTCGGATCTGCTTGAGCGCGTGACCGCCTTCCGCGCCGCCTTCGCCCGCCGCCAGGCCTCTGAGACCGTCGAGCTGCCCGGGGCCTTCGCCGTCCGCGACTCGGACTTCCCCCAATCCCAGGAGCACAACCAACTGATCGTCCACGCCTCAGACGCCGACCCGGCCGCACTGCCCGAACTGGCTGCGCAGGGCCTCGGACCGCGCCAGCAGTACCGGATCACGGTGCTGGACGAGGCGCTCGGGGAGCGGGCCACCCCGGTGCTGGCGGCGGCCGGCTACGACCGGGACACCGAGCTGATACTGGCCCGGGAGACAGCTGGCTGCGCGCTGCCCGAACCTGCCGCGCACCCGGTCGAGCTGGCCGAGCTGCGAGCGGCGGTGTTCCGCCAGCAGCTGGACTGGGGCTTGGACGAGGATCTCGCTCGACAGCTCACCGAGCGCCGTACCGCCCGCCTGCGCGGCGCCGAGAAGGTGTCCTTCCTGGCCGCCCGGACACCGGATGGGGAGGTCGCGGCCTGGGCCGACCTCTACCTCGACCGAACCGCCGGGCTGGCTCAGCTGGAGGACCTCGTCACCGCTGTGCTGCACCGTAAGCAGGGCCACGGAGACACCTTGCTCGCCACAGGGCTGGCGTTGGCCGCCTCTGCCGGGATCCCGCAGCTCTTCCTCGTCGCGGACGCGACCGACTGGCCGCGCGAGTGGTACTCCTGCCGCGGCTTCACCGAGCTCGGCCGCAGCTACTCCTTCCTCAACCGCTGACGGCGGGGATGAACCGGTGCCCACTGCTGCCGAGCACCCTGAGCCCGGGTTCGGCTGCAAACCAGCGACAGTGCGCCAACTTCCCCAAGGTGTATGCGAGTAGGCGATAGCAGGGCAGACACGGTTCGCCCGATCATGGAGCTCTCTATGCTTCATGATCACCGGGGGATCCGTGCCTGCTGTCCCATCATGCATTCTCGCCCCGATCCGCGACCAGTTCCTCGCGCTGCTGCCCGTGCGCGAGGACCGGCACCCGCTGGGCTGCCACAACCCGAGGATCAGCGATGCGCTCGTCTTCGACCGCCTGGTACAGGTCCTGGTCTTCGGCTGCGGATACGAACGTGCCGCCGACGAGCACTGCTCGGCCACCACCTTGCGCCGGCGCCGCGACGAGTGGATCGCCGCTGGCGTGATGGAGACCTTGCGGCTGATCGCGCTCTCCGCCTACGACCGCATGATCGGCCTCGAACTCGACCGCCTGAGCGCCGATGGCTGCATCACCAAGGCGCCCTCTGGTGGCGAGTGCGCCGGCAGGAGCCCGGTCGACCGAGCCAAACTCGGCATGAAACGCTCGCAGTTGACCGACGGTACCGGTATACCGCTGGTCACCGAGCCCGCACCGGCCAACGCCCGCGACCACACCCTGCTGCCCGCTACCCTCGACCGCTTCACCGCCCTGGAGCCGACCCTCGGGCCGCTGCCCAAGCACCCGCGCCTTGCCCTGGATGCCGGATACGACTACCAGATGGTCCACGACGACCTGGCCGCCCGCGGGATCGATGCGCGCATCGCCGCGCGCGGCGCGAAGACCCCGATCCAGACCGGCGGCCGTTGGGTGGTAGAGCGCACGAACTCCTGGATGAACAACTTCGGCAAACTCCGACGCTGCACCGAACGTCGGAGAGCGGCCATCGAGTTCTTCCTCGCCCTGGCCGCCGCCATCATCACCGTCCGCTGCCTGATCCGACGCTCCTGGCCCCTCTACCGCTGGAACACCCGACCCCGAAACCCACGCATCCGATGACCTACTGGCGGACGCTCTTAGTGGCGTACGTATCTCGGTGTAAACGTGATGTTGCAGCATGCTCGCGCGGGAGCGCCCCGCGGCGCGTGGCTGCGGGGCGCCCAGTGGGCGTTAGTCGACCATCTGCCCGTCGCCCGTACCGCCGACGCACTTCATCCCGACCACCTTTCCGCCGCCGTCCACGCACTCACCCGGGGTGAGGCTTTCGGTGGGGGCGGTGGCGGTGGCGTTATGGGTGGCGGCCGTGGCGGTGACGGCACCTGTGAGGCCGAGTCCGGCGAGGGCTGCCGTGGCGGTGACGGCGGCGAGAGTTCGTCGAATGCGCATGTGGTTTCCCTTTCACGGATTGCCTCGGTTGGGGCACTACTCAGCTTGATCTTCACCCATGTGGGTGGCGCGTTTGGTTACTCCATTCGAGTGACACCTGCCGGGAGTGGGCCACCGGCGACGCAGGGACGGATGGCCGGTGCCGCAACCCGCCGGAGAGGCCCTGAGGGCCGTGCTCGCATTCAAGTACGCAGGTATCACCAGTACGACAATCCTTAGAGCCGGCGCCAGCAGATGAGGCTGCAGGCGAGGGAGACGAAGGCGTCGTGGAGTTCGGTGCGGCGTTCCCAGCGGACGGCGAGTCGTTTGAACTGGTGGAGCAGGGCGAAGGTCTGCTCGACGACGTAGCGGAGCTTGCCCATGTCATTGATGTTCGGGCAGCCCTTGCGGGAGATGACGGGCAGGATCCGGCGTTTGCGCAGCTCATCGCGGTTCGGGTTCGAGTCGTAGCCCTTGTCGCCGAGCAGGGCTTCTGGGCGTCGGCGGGGCCGGCCGGGCCTGCCCGCGACGGGCGGGATGCCGTCGACCAGGGCGAGGGTCTGGGTGACGTCGTTGACGTTCGCTGCAGACCGGATTCAACCGGTCGTTGCAACACCAGCTTGTTGAAGTAACTGTAGCTGCTCGTTGAACGCCTCGGCGGGCGTCTTCCAACCGAGCGTCTTGCGGGGTCTGCTGTTGAGAGTGTGAGCGACGGCCTCGACTTCCTCGGCGGACCATCTCGAGAGATCAGTGCCTTTCGGGAAGTACTGGCGCAAGAGTCCATTGGTGTTCTCGTTTGTGCCGCGCTGCCACGGACTATGCGGATCGGCGAAGAACACGGGAATGCCCGTCTCGACTCTGAATTGCGCATGGGCCGACATCTCCTTGCCACGATCCCAGGTCAGCGACTGTGCCAGCTGTTCGGGCAGCGTCGACATCGTATTGGCGAGGGCGGCCTTCATCGTGATCGCCCCATAACCGGCCAGCGCAGGACCATTCTTGACCGATTGCTTGTGCCGGTACCCTTCCTCGCGCGGCAGGTAAACCAACATCGTGAATCGAGTTGACCGCTCGACGACAGTGCCGATCGCGGACCGCTCCAGCCCGATGATCAGGTCGCCTTCCCAGTGGCCAGGAACGGCACGGTCCTCGACTTCGGCAGGCCGTTCACTGATCAGCGCTTCGGGCGTCACATGCGCCCAGGTCTTACGGCGCGAACGAGCGCGCGGGGCACGCAGCGCGCGGCCCGTGCGAAGGCACAAGATCAGCTCCCGCTTCAGCGCCCCGCGGCCCTGAACGTAGAGAGCCTGGTAGATCGCCTCGTGGCTGATGCGCATGGACTCATCATCCGGGAAATCAACCTTGATCCGGTTCGCGATCTGCTCCGGACTCCACGCCTGCACCCACGCGCGGTCCTTGCGGTGCGGCTTGTTCCGCCCCGTCCACGCGCCTGTCGAAGGTCCTGCGATCGCCCCGCCGCCAGGCGTGCTGATCTTTCCGGACAGCCGCTCCTGGACGTACGCGTGCAACCGCGGATTGGCGACCAGCTTCGATGTCTTCGGACGGCGGGCGGCCATGTCCGACTTCCATTGCGCGACCGAGGCCCGGTAATCGAGCTTCCCACCCCTGGTGGCCGCGTTGCGCCGCAACTCACGGGAAATCGTCCCCGGATCACGGCCGACTTGCCGAGCGATTTCACGAACGCCCATGCCTTGGGCGTTGAGGAGCGCGATCTCCTCCCGCTCAGAGAACGACAGGTACCTGCCCGAATGCGGCTTCGGATCGAACGGTCGCATGCCGCCACACTGCCGAAACCAGCGCGTGGCCACCGCCGGCGCCACGCCGATAACCCCGGCCGCTTCCTCCGCGAGGAGACCCATGGCGATTGCATCCCAGAACGCCGCTTCGATATGACGCTGAAATTTCGGATGCCCCGGAGACCTCAACTTTGGCCGAATCGCCCGATCAGCTGCCTGCTGACGACGAACCATCCCACACCTCGCTGATCACGAGGTGTTGCGACGACCGATTGAATCCACCCAGTGGTGATGACCTTGAGTGGAGTGCCGCGTCCGTCGCAGATCAGGTGGTGTTTGCTGCCCGTCTTCCGCCGGTCGACCGGCGACGGACCGGTGTCGGCGCCCCCTTTTCGCGCGGATGTGGGAGCCATCCACGCAGGCCCGGGACCAGTCGAGCTGGCCGGCTGCATTGAGCTCGGCGAGCAGGATGCGGTGGAGCTGGTCGAAGACGCCGGCCTCTAAGGGCTGTCCCCCGTCATCCCTGGTGGATCAGCGCGCGGCGTCAGATGTGGTGCATCGCAAGGCGGAGGAGCGTCCTCATACTGTGTGTATTCGGGCGTTCCGACAACGCGGCGAGGTGCCGCAGCTGTCGTCGTGCGCCCGCCAAGGATGACGGGACAGCCCTTAGGCGCCGGCTGCGCGGTTGATCTCCGGGCTGTGCAGGATGTGTTCGCCGGAGCCCTTCCGTCCGACGACGGCGATCATGGCGCGCCCCAGGTCGTCGGTGGTCGTCACGTGGCTCGGCATGATCCGCCGGAGCACCGGATACAGCCAGGAGACGCCCCGGTACATCCAGCGGTACAAGGAGGTCTTGGACGTGGCGCCGTGCAGCGGCTGGATGTAGCCCGGCCGGAACATGTACGCGTGGAAGTCCATCGCGAGCAGCTCGTTCTCCGTGCGCCCCTTGACCCGCGCCCACACAGAGCGGCCCTTCTCGGTGCTGTCCGTGCCTTCTCCGGAGACGTACGTGAAGGTCAGCCCCGGGTTGTGGGCGGCGACCGCGCGGGCCGCGGCCAGGGTGTACGTGTAGGTGATGCGGGTGTACTCCTCCTCGCCGATACCCGTGGAGGTGACGCCCAGGCAGTAGAAGCACGCGTCGAGACTGGTGAGTTCGGCGTCGATCGCGGAGAAGTCCTTGAAGTCGCCGTGGAGGACCTCACGGACCTTGGGGTGCCGCACGCCGGACGTCGTACGGCCGACGATCAGGACGCTCTCGACCCGGTCGTCGAGCAGACAGGCCCGCAGCACGCCCTGGCCCACCATCCCGGTGGCGCCGAAAATGATCACTCTCACAGCTGCTGCTCCGGGTGTCTCGAATCGCGTCGCTGGTGCGGCACGCACTCTACGTGCGGTGCCCGGCGGCCGGTCGTCCGGCACGGAGTTCGAACCGGTCGCCGGTGAACCGGCTGCGGAAGCTGCGGTCGTGCGAGACCACGACCACCGCTCCCCGGTACTGGGCCAGTGCCGCCTCCAGCTCCTCCACCAGGCCGAGCGCGATGTGGTTCGTCGGCTCGTCGAGCACTAGCAGATCGGCCGGGCGGGTGACGAGCCGGGCGATGGCGAGCCGTCGCTGCTGTCCGACGGAGAGGTCGGCCACGGGCACTGTCAGGTCCTCCGGCCGGAACAGGCCCAGGGCCAGGAGCTGCTCAACCCACTCGTCGGGTCGGCCGGGGCGCCCGGCCGCGAAGGTCGCGAGCAGGGAGCGGCGGGTCGGCCTGGCCGGAAGTTCCTGCGGGAGGTAGCCAATCCTGGCCCGGCGGCGGACGGTGCCCCGGTCGGGTCGGATGTCTCCGGCCAGAACCCGCAACAGGGTGGTCTTTCCGGCGCCGTTGGGCCCGGTGACCAGCAGGCGCTGTCCCGCAGTCACCTGCCAGGCGGGCAGGTGGAGCCGGTCGCCGACGACGATGGAGTCGAGTTCCGCCAGGGGCTCCGGCTGCGGTTCACCGTCGGCCGCCACGGCCAGGTCGGCGGTGAAGCGCAGCGGCCTGGGCGGGGCGGGCACGGGTGACCGCCGCAGTTCGTCCAGTCGGGTTCTGGCCGCCCTGACCTGCCCCGACAGCTTGGCCTCGTGCGAGCGGCGGTGCTTGCCCCAGCCCTCGTGGGGGTCCTTTCCGGCGCCGGCCAGCCGTCGGCCCGCGGCGCCGACAAGCTCCTCGGTACGGGCCACCTCGTCGAGCCATTCCTGGTGGTCCAGCGCCCAGCGGCGCCGGGCGGCGGCCTTTGCGGTGCGGTAGCCGTCCCAGCCGTCCCCGTACCGGACGACGGTGCGCAGATCCCGGTCGACCTCCAGGATCACCGTGGTGGTGCGCTCCAGGAAGGCCCGGTCGTGGGTGATGACGACGAGGGTCCCCCGGTGGGCGCGGAGATGCTCCTCCAGCCAGTCGGTGGCACGGTGGTCGAGGTGATTGGTCGGCTCGTCGAGCAGCAGCAGTTCGGGGGCGGAGGCCAGCACGCAGGCGAGCGCGAGCCTGGACTGTTCACCACCGGACAGGGTGCCGAGGGGTCGGTCACGGGTCAGGTGACCGATACCGAGTCCGTGCAGCGCCGCGTCGACCCGGGCGTCGGACCGGTAGCCGTCACGTTCCTCGTACGCTGTCAACAGGTCGCCGTATGCAGTGAGTTCGGCCTCGGTGGGGGTGTCCGACACGGCGAGTTCGGCTTCTGCGGTGCGGATCCGCCGTTCCAGTTCGCGCAGTTCGGCGAGGGCGGTGTCGACGGCGTCCTGCACGGTGCGGGTGGCGGCGAGCGCGAGGGTCTGGGCGAGATGGCCGATGCCGGCGTGGAACCGGACGGTGATGTCGCCGGCGTCCGGCTTCTCCGCCCCGGCCATCAGCCGGAGCAGTGTGGACTTCCCGGATCCGTTCTCACCGATCACGCCCACGCGGTCGCCGGGGCGGACGGTGAGCGACACCTGGTCGAGGACGGTTCGGTCTCCGTACGCCTTGGAGACGTTCTTCATGGTCAGCTGGGCACGATCGTGCTGAACAGTCATGGGTGGGTGGCTTCCCTGAGACGAGGTGCCCCGGACGACGCGCGGAAGGGCGCTGCGGGGCGGGGTCCGGACGGGCGGAAAGGGGAGGGAGCGGCACGCGCGGGAGCGACCCGTACGGGTCGCACGGCGGCGCTCAGCGGCGCGTGGCGGCGCCTCTGCCCGGAGTCAGCGGAAGAAGTAGTACGAACCCATGACGCTCAGTCTAACCACGGCATGCGGCCGCGAGTCCTGATGACGCTTGCGGCCGGAGGATCCTGTCCGGGATCTGCACCCGGTCCGCATCGAGAGCCCGGGCAGGGACCCGATACTCCCCGGCTCACCACGGGCTGCGCTCGCACGCCTGCCGGCCGTGGCGCGCCGCGCGCCGTACGGACTCGCTGCCGCGCGTTCCGGCTCACCGCGGACGCTCCGGCCTGCACTCCAGCCGGTGCGGATTCAGCGCTGCGGACTCTCGCCCTGCGCCACCTCGATGCTGGTGTGCAGATCATGCGTCGCATCGATCGCGGCCGCTCCGGACAGGGCCATGCAGGCCAGCAGCGCCGCCGCGGCCGCACGGCCTGCGCGGGGGCGGGGAGCCGCGCCGCCGAGGAGTGCCGCGACCCGGCGCGGCACCGGCCCGGCCGCTGCGGCGAGCGCCACGCGGGGGCGCGCCTGCCCCCCCTTCGGCGGCCCGTGCGGCGAGCGCGGCGCGGCCGATCGCGCGCGCTGCGACCCGCCGGTCGCCGATCGCCGCGGCAGCCGCCTCGTCGGCGCAGCGCTCCAGCGCGTAGCCCATGGGGGCGCGCAGGGAGCGCAGCGCGGGATGGCAGAGGGCAGCCAGTTCGGCTGCGGCGTGGAGGAGATGGTGTCGGCCCGCGAGATGGGCGCGTTCGTGGGCGAGCAGGGCGTCGCGTTCGACGGGGTCCAGGGCGCGCAGCATGCCCGTGGTCACGACGATCCGGCCCCGGCTGCCCGGGAGACCGGGCAGTGCATAGGCGTCCGGACGGCTGTCGCGCACGACGGCGAGTTCGCCGTCCGAACCGTCGGTGGCCTCGACTGCGCGGTGCAGCTCCTTCCAGTGCCGGCGGGTGGAACGCACCACTGCGGCGGCGCAGCCGGCCAGCACCGCCAGGGCGGCGCATGCGAGCGGGACGGCCACCGCGGGCGCGGCGGCGAGCGGCTTCACGAACTCGCCGACCGCGGCCACGGCGGTCAGCCGGGTCGCGCCGGGCACCACCAGCAGGACCAGGGCGATCGTGCTGCACAGGGCGAGACCGACGGCCGCCGAGGCGAGCAGTCTCGCGGCCTGCCGAGGTGACAGGGCGTCCGCCAGGCGGCGGGCGGCGGGAACCGTGACGAACGGCATGAGCAGCGGAACCCACACGGCGTAGATCATCGGGCGTCTCCGTCGAGCAGCCGGCGGAGCAGCTGCTCGTCCTCGTCGGTGAGCTGTGAGACGAACCGGGCCAGCACGGTGCTGCGGTCCTCCTCCTTCTGCAGCTCGCTGTGCATCCGGCGGGCGGTGAGTCCGGGCGCGTCCTCGGTGGGGGTGTACGCGAAGCCGCGCCCCGACCGGGTACGGCTGACCGTGCCCTTCTCGTACAGCCTGGTCAGGATCGTGGTGACGGTGGTGCGCGCCAGCGGCGCGCCGAGGGAGCCCTGCACCTGGCCGGGGGTGAGCGGGGCGTCGGCCGCCCAGAGGGCCGCGAGAACGGTGGATTCCAGCTCGCCGGCCGGACGCCGCTCCGGCACCGCACCGTGTTCCGGGCCCGGCCCGCTGTGCGGCCGGGGACTCGGCTCGCCGGCCGCGCGAGGGTCCGGATCGCTGCTGGATATCCCCTGCACCTCGGGCATGGGAACTCTCCTCCCGCTTCGAGCGTCTACAGTGATGTAGACCGTCTACATCACTGTAGTCAGTAGGGCGCCCTGCCGATGCGCCCGCTCACCATTATGGGAGGCCCTCCGCCGTGTCCGTATCCTCACTGGCGGCCGCGCCACAAGCGGTGAACCTGCTCGACGCGGGATCACTGCTCGCCGCTTTCGGCGCGCTCGGCATCGCCGCCGTGCTGTTCGCCGAGACGGGGCTGCTCGTCGGCTTCTTCCTCCCCGGCGACTCCCTGCTCTTCACGGCGGGTCTGTTCAGCGTGCCGGGCACTCACGGGCCGGTCCACCTCTCGCTGGCCCAGGTGCTGATCGCCTCCGTGTCCGGAGCGCTGCTCGGCGCGCAGACCGGATACGCGATCGGGCGTCGTGGCGGTCGCGCGCTGCTGTCCCGGAGCCGGGCCAAGCGGCTGCACGAGGGCGCGGCCCGCGCGGAGGAGCTGCTCGGCAGATACGGCCATGCGCGGGCGATCGTGCTGGCGCGCTTCGTCCCCGTGGTGCGTACGGTGCTCAACCCGCTGGCCGGGGCGCTCAACGTACCGGCCCGGCTGTTCACGCTATGGCAGATCGTCGGCGGCACGATCTGGACGGTCGGGCTGGTGCTCGCGGGGTACGGGCTGGGGTCGTCGGTGCCGAATGTCGACCGCTATCTGCTGCCGATCGTCGCCGTCGTGGTCGTCGTGTCCCTCATCCCCCTCGCCGCCGAACTGCTGCGCTCGCGCGACCGGCATGCCGTCGAAGGAGACCGGACCTGATGCCGCTCGCCTCTGCCGCCACCTCGCTCGACGGTGGCCTGTACACCTGGATCACCGGGCTGGCCGAGCGCGCCCCCGTCACTCTCGACACCGCGGTGCGCGTCTGGTCCGACTTCGGTCTCGGGCTCTTCGCCCTGCTGATGCTCGCGGCCTGGTGGCGGTCCCGTTCCTCGGCCCCCGCACGGGCGGCCATGGCACTCTGCGCGCCGCTGGTCGTGGTGGCCTCTTACACGGTCAACGACCTGCTGAAGATTGCCGTCCATGAGCAGCGGCCCTGCCAGACGCTGCACGCGGTCACGCTGGAGTCGTGCCCGCCGCTCGGCGACTGGTCCTTCCCCAGCAATCACGCCGCGATCGCGGCAGCGGCGGCGGTCGCCCTTGTGCTGACCGACCGCCGGCTCGGTGCCATCGCCATACCTGCGGCGCTGCTGATGGCTGCGTCCCGGGTCTGGATCGGTGTGCACTATCCACACGATGCGCTGACCGGTCTGGCCACCGGTGCGCTCGTCGGCTGGCCGCTGACGGTCGCCGCGCGGCGCTGCGCTCCCGCGGTGGAGCGGCTGCGCGACAGCCGGTTGCGCCCGCTGGTGGCGGCGCGGTGACCGACAAGGCGCGGGTGACGGCGCGCACCCAGTTCGCGGACAGCCCGATGGTCCTCCGACTCGGTGCGGCGCTCGGGGCCGCACTGACCGGGGCGTGTGGCCTCCTCGGCCTGACGGTGCTGGTCCTCACGGCCGGGCACGGGTCCGTACTGCCGATCGACCGAGCCGCACACACATGGTCGATGCACCATCGGCCCGGCTCGCTCGTCACGGTGGCCGGGGTCGTCACGGCAACGGGGACGGGTGTGTTCCCTTACGCCGCCGCGGTGGCGGCCGGGCTGATCGCCGGCCGGGACATACGCCGCCGCCTGGGGTTCGCGCTCGGAGCCCTGGCCTTCCTGCTGCTCGGGCAGGCGCTGCGCTACGGGCTGATGGAGGCGATCGGCCGGTCCCGCCCGCCGGTGGGTGACTGGGCGACGCACGCCTCGGGGTTCGCGTTCCCGTCCGGGCACGCAACGACATCCACGCTGATGGCGGGCCTGCTGGTGGCGGCGATCGGCCACCGGGCGCGCGGGAGCGGAGTCGGAAGCATCGCGGCCGTACTGCTCGGCTGCTGGGCCGCGGCCGTCGGACTGAGCCGGATTCTGCTCGGGGTGCACTGGGCGACAGACGTCGTGGCCGGCTGGCTGTTCGCCGCATGCTGGCTGGGGCTCGGGGCCGCGCTGGTACGGATGGCACTGCCCGAGCGCCCCGGTTGACCTGCCGGTGCCGGTCCCACCCTCACGGAGGTCCCGCACGATGCCCCGTCCGCCGGTCGCGCCTCCGCGCGCTCACGCCGCGGGAGGAAGTCGCCGCGGTGAGCGAATGACGGCGCGGCCGGCGTCGAGGTCGACGGTGGTGCGGTTCGGCGGGGCGCCGTCCTCCTCGTCGTCGCGGAGCAGCAGGGCGCTCTGGCGCTCCTTGAGTTCACTCTGCTTGCCCGGCGAGAAGCTCGCGTGCAGCTGCTCGAAACCGGTCGCCGACACCTGGCCCTGCCGCGCGCCGTTGCGCCACGGCAGCATCCCGGCGCGTCCGGCCCGCAGCATCAACTGGTCGACAAACGCGACCAGAGTCAGGCCGATCACCAGTCCGGGCAGCGTCATCAGCGCGACGAATTCCATCCGTCCAGTGTCGACGGAGTGCCGTGCCGTGGGTATCGGTCCGGAGCACGAGATTGCGGGCCGGCGCGCAGGGGCGACGGGACAGCCCTTAGCTGAACGCCTGCGCGGACCGCCGCGCACCCCCGCCGGACGCCACGGGTCGGCGGCTGCCGACCGGCGCTCCGCGCAGGGCGAGCACGGCGATGTCGTCGCGTCGTACTCCGCCGGTGAAGGCAACGAGGTCCCGGTGGAGAGCGTCCAGGAGCTCGCGGGGCCCGTTCCCGGCCCAGCGGCCGAGGCGGGTGTCCAGCGGGTAGAAGATGCCATCGGCGTCGCGGGCTTCGGTCACTCCGTCGGTGAACGCCAGCAGCGTCGCGCCGACCGGCAGGCGGAACTCTTCCGCGACGCGTCCCTCGCTGCTGAGTTCGGCCATGCCGAGCGGGACGGAGGCGTGCCGCAGCGGCACCGCGACCGCCGTGCCTTCGTGCAGCAGCCGGGGCGGCAGGTGGCCGCAGTTGACGACCTGCACCTGGGTGCCGCCGTCGAAGCCCAGGATCAGGGCGGTCACGAACCGTTCGGTCTCGCCGGTCTGGGCGGAGAAGGTGTTGTGGCGTACGACCGCGTCCTCCAGGGCGTCCGCCACCCCGGTCAGCATGGGCTCGCGGATGGCCGCCTCGCGGAACGCCCCGAGCGCGGCGAACCCCGCTCCGATCGCGGCGATCCCCTTGCCCTGGACGTCGCCGATGATCACCCGCGTTCCGTACGGCGACTCGACGACCTCGTAGATGTCACCGCCGACCAGCCGGTCCTCCTCGATCGGGGCGTAGACCCCGTGGGCGACGACCTGCCCGGTCAGGACGGGAAGAGGGCGCAGGATCTGCCGCTGGAGCGCGACGGCCGCGGTGCGCAGTCTGGCGATCTCGGTGGCGCGCCGGATCCGCATCGAACAGGAACCGACACCCAGGCCGCAGGCCAGAACCGTGAAGCCGACACCGCTGGCGAGATCCCAGAACGTGCCGCCGGACACGAGCCGGGAGGCGACGACGACGGCCATGATCCAGGCAGCGACGCCCACCGTCTGCCGAATGGTGCCGAAGACCGAGACGAGTGCGGGCACGACGACCAGGAGGGGAACGAGGCGCAGGCCCTCCCCGGTCTTCATGTCGAGGACGACGATCGCGAAGGTCAGCAGCACCAGTCCGCCGAACAGCGCGGTGTTCCCGACCCTGGGTGCGGAGGCCTCGGCCTCCGCACAGGCGCCCGGCAGCGCCGCCCTGGACTCGGTTGCGGAGCGCTGGAGCCCGATGGTCACTGCGCTGCCTCCTCCGGCAGGCGCCGGTCCCGTACCGGCACTCACCCACCAAGTCCACTCGGACCGGGCTGCCGGCGCACGAGGCTTACGGCCTGATGGGCCGTGCCGAAGGTCCCGGGCCGGGGAGAACCGGCTGGATTCGGGCCGGAAGTCCCGGGCCGAAAGTCCTTCGGCCCGGGAGGGGAGGAGACGGCGCCCGGCGTCAGCGCACAGCCGCGGCCTGCGCCTCGTCCACGCCGCGCGCGCCGCTGCGGTCGCCCGCAGGCAGGTCGTGCGGTACGACGACGGAGAGGAACGACGTCCGGCGGCGGAGCCGGAAGCCCAGCGATTCGTAGAGCCGGATGGCGTTGGTGTTGGCCGCAGCCGCGTGCAGGAACGGCGTCTCCCCACGCTCCCTGACCTCGTGGGCGACGGCGCGGACGAGCCGGCCGGCGAGCCCCTGGCCGCGCA
The DNA here is from genome assembly GCF_029428675.1 of Streptomyces sp. JH14. Classification (GTDB taxonomy): domain Bacteria; phylum Actinomycetota; class Actinomycetes; order Streptomycetales; family Streptomycetaceae; genus Streptomyces. Next base: position 51,035 of record NZ_JAJNEL010000001.1, read on the forward strand.
CCGTTTCGTCCGTGCAGACGCCGCTGATCTCGCTCCAGCCGGACGGGCGCAGCCGTTCCCCGGCCATGGCGACGAGGGCCCCGCCGCGGCGGACCCCGAGGTAGGTTCCGAGCTCGACGGTGCGCGGCAGGAACGGTCCGGGGCGGGTGCGGGCGACCAGCTCGAGCATGTCCGGCACATCGGCCGGCCCGAGGCGTACGGCTTCCGCGTCCGGGGCCGCCGCCACCCCGTCGTCGACGAGCTGGACCCCCTCCGCCTGGAAGGTGACCTCCCAGTCGCCGAGCGGCGGCTCGCGCAGCCCGATCACAGTGACGGACCCTCCGGGGCCGGCCAGCGCGGCGACATCGGCCCAGTCGTCGGCGTCCGGGGAATCCGGCAACGCGAACCAGGGCGAGACATCCGTCGGGTAGCGCAGGACGCGGCCCCGGCGCTCGGCAAAGTGGGCGTGCGTTCCGGTCAGCGAGGCGCGGGCCGGGTTGTCGAGCGGATGCGCCGCAGGGGTGGTGTGGTGCGGGGCACTCATGCGCCGGCCACCTCGATCACGATCTTTCCTCGGGTGTGCCCGCTCTCCACGGCTCGCAGGGCTGCGGCCGCGTCGGAGAGCGTGAAGGTCTGTGTCACGTACGTGCTGAGGGCGCCGCTGACAGCGAGGCGGGCCACTTCGTCGAGGACTGCGGCGTTACGGAGCCGTTCGACGGCCGCTCCTCCCAGTTCGACGGCGAGCGGCTTGCCTCCGGCACTGATCAGCCGCTTCCGGTCGGTGACGAGCTCGGCGACGGCCCGCAGGGCGTCACCGCCGACCAGGTCGTAGACGGCGTCGACACCGTCCGGGGCCACTGCCCGTACGCGGTCGGCGACGCCGGGCCCCGACGGTACGTGCACGGCGCCGAGCGATTCGACGAAGTCCTTCTTGGCCGCGCTCGACGTGCCGATGACCCGGACCCCGAAGTGACGTGCGATCTGCACGGCGGCCACACCGACGCCGCCTCCGGCCCCGTTGACCAGCAAGGTCGACCCGGGTGCGGGGTCCAGCTGCCGGATGCCGTCGTACGCGGTGGCCGCCGCGACCGGCAGGACGGCCGCGTCGGCGAACGACAGGCCCGCCGGCTTGTGCGCGGTGACCGCCACGGGCAGCAGGGTGTATTCGGCGTACCCGCCGGTCAGTGGGTTGCCGAAGACCGCGTCCCCGACCTCGAACCCTTCGACACCGGGACCGACGCGCTCGACCACCCCGGCGGCCTCACTGCCGAACACGGCGGGAAACTGCGGCGGCGTGCTGCCGGGCCTGGTGTATCCGTTGCGCAGCTTCCAGTCGACCGGATTGACCCCGGCCGCCCGCACCGCGACGAGCAGCTCCCCCGGCCCGGGCGTGGGCACCTCCTGCTCGACGAGGGCTTCCACCTCCGGTCCGCCGCTGCGGGTGAATACGTACGCCTTGGGCATGTGCTCCCTCGCTCCGGATCGTGGCATCGGCTGCCGCGGCAGCCCGCGCCGGCTACACCCATCAAAAGCCGACTGCAACATGCACGTATTCCCGGACGGAGGACTGTTCACAGGGCCGCAACGAATCCGGACCGGTGCGCCGGTGCACGCCGGTCGGCCCGGCGCGACCGCCGCCGCCCGTCGACCCGTCTGGCCCGTGGTGGGGAGTCTGCGCGACCCGCCCTCGGCACGACCGACGTCAGCAAAGGGCTGCTGTCCCAGATCGAGCGCGCCGAAGCCCATCCGACCGTAGATGTGCTGGTACCGATCGCCGGTGCTCTGGATACCAGTTGCACGGATCTTTTGCGCCAGCCGCTGCTCCGGCCGGAGATCATCCGCGCCTCGTCGCCGGACGAGCCCGATGACGAGACTTCGGTCAATCTGCTGTCCGCCGGCCACGAGCAGGGCCGTATCGAGATCTACCGCGCCCGTCTGCACCCGCACGCACCGCGCCGGATCAGCTCGCACGGTGCGGCCTCGGTGGAGCATGTGCTGATGAAGTCCGGCCAGGTGACGCTGGGGGTGGACGTCGTGCCGCAGGTGCTGGAGACGGGAGACACGGCCCGCTTCCCGGGGCTCAGCAGTCACCATTACACGACGAAGAAGTCCCCCGCCGTCACACACGCGATCGTGGGATACCCGCGCGACTGACCGGATCCGGTACCCGGTCCGGGAGCGATTTCGACTCAACCACCACGGATGCCCGCCGGTCGGTCCCCATTCGGCCGCCGCCTGTGGCAGTCTGGTGCCGACCGCCCCACCGGGCTCCCCCGTACCGGTGGGGCGGTTCTGCGCGCTGCCTCTCCTTCCGGACACGGAAGGAGGGCGCGGGCCCCGCCGCCGCACCTGCCCGCAGGTCGGCCCGACGACATCCGCCGCGTGCCGGGCTCCCGTGCCGCACGCCCGCCGTCCGTCGCCCACATCGCGTTCATCGCATGCGCGCCCCGCCGTCCGTCGCCCGCACCGCCTTCGTCGCATGCGCGGGCGGCCGGAGGAAATGCCCTGGCACGCGCGCCGCACGGGCTGGTAGGACTGCGGGATGACGATCAACTCCGCTGTCACACCGGACCCGTTGGACCTGCTGCTCGCCGAGCGGGCCTGCGGGCGTCTCGTCATCGAGTTCGTCCGCCGTCTCGACCTCGGCGAACCGGGCACGGTCGCCGAGCTGTTCACCTCCGACGGCACCTGGGATTGGCCCGCGGGCGGGCGTCGCATCGCGGGACGCGAGGCGCTGCGGGACTATTTCGGCGGCCGCCCGGCGGACCGTCTCTCGCGGCGGATGTGTACGAACATCCTCGTCACCGTGGACTCGGCGACGAGGGCCTCGTCGACGACCTACTTCGCGACCTACCGGGTCGACGGCAGGAGCGACAGCCTGCCCCAGCCCCGGCTGCCCGCCAATGTCGGGCACTACGAGGACACGTTCCGCAAGGTCGACGGGGTCTGGCTGCTGGCCTCACGCACCACGTTCCTGGCGTTCGGCGGGGCCACGGAACGCGTGGCCCCCGCTCCCGCTGCGGCCGGAGACGGTCAGTCGCCGTCCTTCTCCGCCGGACGGCCCGCGTAGTAGGTGGCGATCATGTCCTCTTCGCCGTGACCGGCCGCTTCCGCACGCTCGAACCGTTTTGCCGACGCGGCCACCAAGTCCAGTGTCACCCCGGACCGTTGGGCTGCCTCGAGGATGAGGCGGGTGTCCTTGAGTGCGGTGGACAGGGCGAAGCTGGGGGTGAGGTCGCCGGAGAGGACCGCCGCGGACTTGCCCTGGAGATAGGCGGAGTCGAGCGGGCCGCCCTTCATCACGTCGAGGAACGACTGCGGGTCGACGGACAGCCCCTCCGCGAGGTTGAGGCATTCCGCGATGCCGCCCACCAGGTTGATGACCCAGGTGTTGACCACGAGCTTCAGCCGGGAGGCGGCACCCGGTGCTTCGTCGACCCAGACCGTGCGCTGCCCGATCGCGTCCAGCACCGGCCCCACCGACGGCCGGGCAGCGGACGGTCCGGCGACGAAGACCGTCAACGCGCCCTGCTCCGCAGGCTGCTTGGTTCCGGAAACCGGAGCATCGAGATAGACGAGTCCCAAATCAGCGGCTCGCTGGGCGAGTTCGGTGGTGGCGTCGATTCCGACGGTGGAGCACTGCAGCAGAATCTGCCCGCGACGCACTCCTGACGAGGCGGCGGTGAGCGCGGCGGCGACGGATAGGCCGTCGTTGAGCATCGTCACGATGACATCGGCGCCGCGTACGGCTTCGTCCGCCGTTTCGGTGACTGTGGCGCCGTCGGCGGCCAGAGGGGCCGCCTTGGCCTGCGTACGGTTCCAGGCGCGGACGTCGAGTCCCGCCCGGAGCAGGCTCCGCGTCATCCCTGATCCCATGATCCCGGTGCCGAGGACGGCCACGGTCGGCCGCTCGGGGGTGGCGTGGACAGGTGTGGACGTCATGAGAGCGTGGTCCCTTCGTCGGCCGCGCCCCGCGCCGGCGCGGGGCGGTGAGAGGTCAAGGGTGCCGCAGTGCGCCGTCGGGCGCGGCACGGCGCCCGGCTCTGGCGAGTCGCGATCCCCGCCACGGGCGCGGACCACGAACGGCTCGGCCGCGGCCCCGGGTCCGTGTGCAGGTTCGGGTGAGGCGGTGCACACGGTGTCCCGCAGGGCCTCAGCCCTCGGCGGAACCCGTACCGGGGCGGAGCCGTACGGGCAGTGTCCGCACGCTGTTGCCCACGAAGCTGGCATGGCGCACCAGTTCGTCGTCGGGAACGACGACGTCCAGTGCCGGGAAGCGGCGGAACAGCTGCTCCAGCGCGATCGTCGCCTCCATCCTGGCGAGTGGCGCTCCCAGGCAGTAGTGCGGGCCGTGGCCGAGGGAGAGGTGGCGGGCCGCCGATGTCCTGGACGGGCGGGTGACGTCGAAGCGGTCGGCGTCGGGCCCGTGTGCGGACGTGTCGCGTCCGGCGGCGGAGTACCCCGCAAGTACGGGGGTGCCTTTCGGAATGACGGTCCCGTCGAGGGTCAGGTCGCGGGTCGGGTAGCGGAACGGGAAGTAGCTGACCGGACTGTCCCAGCGCAGCGTCTCCTCCACGACATCGGCCCACGCGGCACCGCCCGTGGTGACCAGGTCGAGCTGGTCCCGGTGGGTGCACAGGGCGCGTACGGCGTTGGTGACGAGATTCAGCGTGGTCTCATGACCGGCGATGATCATCAGGAGCAGGGTGCCGATGAGTTCGTGGGGGCCGAGGCGGTCACCGCCGCCGTCGCGGGCGGCGATCAGCGCGCTGGTCAGGTCGTCGCCGGGCTGCTCGGCGCGGGCTGCGGCGACAGCGCTCAGCAGTTCCACCAGCTCCCGGTTGGCGGCCATGGCCTCCGCGGGCCCGATGTCTGTGGCAACGATCTGGTTCGACAGATGGTGCAGGCGATCCTGATGCCGTTCGTCCACCCCGAGAAGCTCGCAGATGACGCCCATCGGCAGGGGCATCGCGAACCCGGCACGCAGATCCACCGTCCCGCCCCCTGCCGCGGCCGCGGTTTCGAGCCGGTCGAGCAGGTCTGCGGCGAGGGATTCGATGCGTGGCCGGAGTGCCTCCACCCGCCGGGGGGTGAACGCCGAGCTCACCAGGGTACGCAGCCGCCGGTGGTCCGCGTCGTCGGCGGTGGTCATGCCCTGCACGGTGGCGAACGTCCGCAGCGGCCAGCCGTCGGGGATGCGTCCGTCGGTCAGCGCGGTGAAGTGGCGTGCGTCCTTCGCCACATCGGGATGGGCGAGAAACTCCTTCAGGGCCTCGTGCCCGAGCACCGCCATCCCCGGCACCTCGCCGGGCAGCACCACGGATGCCACGGCGCCCCGGGCGAGCAGCCGGGCGTTGTCGGCGTGCGGGCACCGGCCGGCCGGGTCCATGCGGTGGGCGGTGGCCTGGCCGTGTTCGGGCGGGGTGTTCAACGGGTCTCTCCTGGCGGTCGTCGGCTCCGGACCGGCGGCGAACGGCGCTGCCGGACGGGGCTGCGGGTGACAGGATGCAAATCCTACGGTCAACGCGCCTGGCACGAGGGATGGTTGACCGGGGGCCGATGAGGCGCCGGTACGGGCCGGACCGCCGGACCGCCGGGGCACGCCCCGTGCAGAGCGCCTCCGGCTGCCGGCCCGCGAAGGGAGGTCATCACAGCCCGAGGGTCCCCTCACCCGAATGGCCCAGCGTTCCGGCGGGACTTCCGCCGGTGCGGCGGGCCGCCGTTGAGGCGCGGCGGGCCGCCCTTTCCGGGCGGGGCGGTTGCACCGTCCATCAGGGTGGGGCGCGATGGAATCCGGACATGCTTGCCGTGGTGGAACCGCGGCAGGGCGCCCGGGCGAGGAGGAACCGGTCATGACGGCCGCTGAGGGTTTTACGGATCCCGCCGAACTCGACGGTCTGACGGTGTACGACATCGCGGGCGAGAAGGTCGGCAGCGTGGGGCGGGTGTACGTGGACGACGAGACCCGCCTGCCGGACTGGATCACGGTGAAGACCGGTCTGTTCGGCTTGAAGGAGAGTTTCGTGCCGCTCCTCGGCGCCCGCAAGGTGTGCTCCGACCTGCACATCGCGCATCCGAAGGACCGGGTCAGGGACGCTCCCCGGGTGGACGCGGACGCGCATCTCTCCGTGGCCGAGGAGGAGGAGCTCTACCGGCACTACGGCCTCACCAGGAAGTTCCGCGGCCCCGGCCGGTGACCCGTCGACGGCGGCGAGGGCGCGCGGGTCGGCAGCGGTCCTGGCGGCGCTGTCGAGGGTGTTGTTGAGGAGTCTCACTCGCTCGTACGCAAGGGCGAGGCGCTCGTCTGGGGTGTGGTCGGCCTGGCGTCGGAACGGTTCTGTGGAGATCAGCCGGCGCCAGGTCCGTGCTCCCGGCGGAAGTCGCCACCGAAGAGCACGCCTTGGAGGACCTCCGCGGTGAGCTGCGTGGCAGTGCTGTCGATCGTTGCGGTCATGCATACGAGAACGATCAAGGATCGGCGAGGACACACTCCTTCCTCCCTCGCCATGCGTTGCACATCGGTACATGCGGTCAGGCGCGCTCGAAGGCCAGCGCCACGTTGTGTCCGCCGAAGCCGAAGGAGTGGCTGACGGCCCGCTCGACGTCCTGCCGGCGCGGCTCCTTGGTCACGCAGTCGAGACCGAATCCGTCCGGCAGCGCGTCCAGGTTGGCGATCGGCGGCACGACGCCGTGCTCCAGCGTCAGTACGGTCGCCACCGCCTCGATCGCACCGGCGGCGGCGAGAGTGTGCCCGAGTACCCCCTTCGGGGCGGTGACCGAGGGCCGGTGCGGGAAGAGCCGGGAGACCAGCGCGGTCTCCATCGCATCGTTCAGTGGAGTGGATGTGCCGTGCGCATTGATGTGATCGACCTCGCGGGGCGCCCAGCCCGCCTGGTCCAGCGCCGCTTCCACCGCCTGCTGTGCGCCACGGCCGTCGGGCTCCGGAGCGGTGGGGTGGCGGGCGTCCGTACTGGAACCCGCACCGGCCAGCAGCGCCCTCGGCCGCCCGCCGCGAGCCCGGGCGTCGGCCGTGCGCTCCAGTACGAGCATGGCGGCGCCCTCGCCCATGACGAACCCGTCACGGTCCGCGGCGAACGGCCGCGACGCGCCCGCCGGATCGGCGGTGCGGGTGGAGAGCGCGCCCAGCTTCGCGAACGCCGCCACCACCAGCGGCGTCAGTACGGCCTCCGCCCCGCCCGCGACAGCGATGTCGCAGCGGCCGCTCGTCAGCAGGTCACGCGCGACGGCGATCGCGGTGGCCCCGGAGGCGCAGGCGGTGGCGGTCGCGAGGCTGGGCCCGTGGGCGCGCAGCGCAATCGCGACCTCCCCGGCCGCCGCGTTCGGGATCATCATCGGTACCAGGAGCGGTGAGATCGCCTCCGGTCCTGCGTCGTCCAGCTTGCGGAGGTTGTCGATGAGCACGGACACGCCGCCGACGCCGACACCCAGCACCACACCGACCCTGGAGCCGTCCCAGCCCGCCGGGGAGAGCCCGGCATCCGCCACGGCCTGCCGGGCGGCGATCACGGCCAGTTTCACGAACCGTGCCATCCGCCACACCGTGCGCTCGCCCACCGCCTGGTCCAGGTCGATCCCGTCGATCCGACAGGCGAAGTCGACCGGCAGCCCGGCGAGTTCGTCGATGCTCCGCGCCACGGAACGTCCCGCGCACAGTCCCGCCCAGAAGGTGGGCTCGTCGGCCCCCGCGGGAGTCACCAGCCCCATTCCCGTCACCGCGACCCCGGTGTCATCCTGCGTCATGTCCCATTCCCTCCGTCGGGCACCGTGCGTGTTCGTGCGCGGCCCGCCCGGCGCAGCGCCGCGGGCCCCGGGGCCGGAACGCCGTCGAAGGCGGTGACCAGCGCGCGGTTGTCGGCTGTCGAACGGCGGTCACCCCCGCGAGGATGCGTGCACTGCGCCGAACGGGCGCACGTGCGGTCCGGGGGCGTGAACGGCCATACCTCCCGCGAACACCCCGTGCTCACCCGTACGCAGCAGCCCGCCGCGCTGCGCGGGCGTGCAGAGCATCCCCTGGAGTCATGGCATCACCGGACCCCGGCCGCTCGGATTCCTCCGCCTCCCGTGGCGATCTCGATGCGCTGCGCGCACGGGTGGCGCAGTTGGAGGCGCGTGCTCCGGCGCGGTCCCGGCACCGGATCCGGCCGTTCTTCGCCGTCCTGCTGATCCTCGTCGCGGCCGTCCTGACCCCGCTGAGCGTGGTCGCCGCCTGGGCCAGGGACGACATCGGTGACACCGACCGCTATGTGGCGATGGTGAGACCCCTGGCCTCCGACCCCGACGTGCAGGCCGCGGTGTCGAAGCGGGTCACCGATGTCGTGATGACCCATCTGGACGTCCACTCCCTCCTCGAACAGGTGGCCCCCGCGGACCGGCCGGTCGTCGACAAGGCGCTGGGGCGGCTGAGCGGCCCGATCACCACGGGGGTCTCGAACTTCGTGCGCGAGACGGTGGACAGGTTCGTGACGTCGGACGCCTTCGAGAAGGTGTGGGTCGATCTCAACCGGGATGCCCACGCAGCCGTGGTGAAGGCGCTCTCGGGCAGCGGCGGCGGCGCGGTGAAACTCACCAATGACACGGTGGTCATCGACCTTGCTCCGGTCATCGACCGGGTGAAACAGCGCCTCGTCGACCGGGGGCTGACGATCGCGGCGAAGATCCCCGAGATCCACACCGACTTCACCGTGCTGACGTCCGACGCGATCGGCAAGGCCAAGAAAGGGTTCCGGCTGCTGCAGATCGTCGGATTCTGGTTGCCGGTGCTGACCCTCGTGCTCGCCGCCGTCGGGGTGCTGCTCGCCGTGCGCCGACGTCGCGCGCTGATCACTGCGGCCCTCGCGGTCGCGGTGGGCGCCGCGGTGCTCGGCCTGGCGCTCTGGGTCTTCCGCGCGTTCTATCTGGACAGTCTTCCGGCGGCGGTGTCGCAGCCGGCGGCCGGTTCGGTCTTCGACGCCCTGGTCGGATATCTCCGCGCCGGGGTCCGGATGGTGATCACGCTCGGCGTGGTGGTGGCGCTCGCCGCCTGGCTCACGGGTGAGGGCCGCGCCGCCGCCCGGGTCAAGGCCATGTGGGGCGGCGGCATCGGTGCCGTGCGCGATGCGGCGGGTCTCACCGGTGGCCCGGTCGGCGCCTGGGTACACCGGGCGAAGACCCCGCTGAACTGGACGGTCGTCGTGGTGGCCGCTGTGGTGCTGATCGTGTGGAACCGCCCGACGGCGCTGGTCACCGTATGGATCGCGATCGCGGCGCTGTTCGCCCTCGCGGTCGTGGAGTTCCTCGACGACGACAGCACACCGCATCTGACTCCGGCTCCGCACGGGTAGAGGCTGTCCCGTCATCCTGGTGGATCAGCGCGCGGCGTCGGATGTGGTGCCTCGCACGGCGGAGGGGCGTCCTCAAACGGGCGTATGCGGGCGTTCCGACAACGCAGCGAGGTGCCTCAGATGTCGGCGTGCGCCCGCCAGGGACTACGGGACGGTTCTTGGCCGTGGCGCCCGGGGCCACCGCCGCCGGGAGGGCGATGACCCGGCCGTGTTCAGGCGTGGGCCAGTGCCGCCCGCAGCTCCGGCTCGTCGGGCGGGTTCGCCCCGGCCCGTGCGACGGTGAGCGCCGCGGAGGCCGCCGCGTGCCGGAGTACGTCGGTCACGGTCGCCGGGGCGATGGCGCGCAGCCGTTCGCGTCCGGTGGCGCCCAGCAACTCGTGTGCGGCAAGGGCGTGCAGCGTGCCCGACATGAACGCGTCGCCTGCGCCCACGGTGTCGACGACCTCGGTGGCGGGTGCGTCGACGGTGGCCCGCCCGCCCGGAGTGAAGGCAAGTGCACCGTCGGCGCCGCGGGTGACCAGGACGAGGGCGGGACCGCCCGTGCCGAGCCAGCGTGCGGCGACGGACTCCGGGGACTGCCCCGGGTACAGCCAGTCCAGGTCCTCGTCGCTGGCCTTGACGACGTCGCTGAGTGCGACGCAGTGCTCCACCCGGCGGACGGCCCCGTCGTGGTCGCCCATCAGTGCCGCCCGCACATTGGGGTCGTAGCTGACGGTCGCGGAGGTACGCAGCGACTCGACGGCGGCGAGGACGGTGGCCGCGCCGGGCTCCATCACCGTCGCGATCGAGCCGGTGTGCACATGGTCCGGCGACCGCTTGGGCACCACCGGGGACAGCGTCCAGGTGATGTCGAAGGTGTACGCGGCGTGGCCGCCGTCGTCCAGCGCCACCGCTGCCGTCGGGGTGGGTGCCGTGGAGCCGTCAGTACGCAGGACGACCCCGGCCGACGTCAGATGGTCCGCGATCAGCCGGCCCTCGTCGTCCGGGCCCAGCTGGGTGAGCAAAGTGCTGGACCGGCCCAGCCGGGCCAGGCCGTACGCCACATTGGCCGGGCTGCCGCCGGGGTGCACCTGGTCGGCCGCGCCGGGCAGCCGGACGATGTCGGCGACGCATTCACCGATGACCAGGAAGCCGGGCGAGTCCGGTGAGTCGAGGAGGTCGGCCGTGTCGGGCATGGGCGGGATGTCTCCTTGCGTGCGCGTACGTACGTGTGGCGGCCGGCGGCGCGGCCGCCGAACCCGTCGGGTCCGATCCTGCCCTGCCCGCGCGGAATGCCGGACGGCGGATACCCGTCACGGCGGTGGGCCGGCCGGCCGTCGGCGTGTCCGGGGACCGTCGACGACGGAGGGGGCTCCTGAACGGCCGCACGCGCAGGAGCCGTTCGCCGCCGGTGGCGCCGGCGAGGCGGCGTGCGGCGCTGCGCCGGCCCGGCCGACCGGAGGTGTCCGGAGGTGAACGGCCGGAGTCCCCCGGCCGGCCGTGGGGCGCACGCGGGGGACTCCGGAGGCGGGTGGGGTCAGGAGGCGTCCTCGCGCCCCTCCTCCCCGTACCGACGCTCGAACTTGGCGACCTGCCCCTCGGTGTCGACCACGCGGGCCTTGCCGGTGAAGAAGGGATGGCTCTCGGCGGAAATCTCCACGTCGATGACGGGATAGGTGTTGCCGTCGTCCCAGTCGATGGTCTGGTCGCTGGACGCGGTGGACCGGGTCAGAAAGGCATAGCCCGCGGAGCGGTCGCGGAAGACGACGGGCCGGTATGAAGGGTGCTTGTCCTGCTGCATGCCTGCTCCTGGGGAGGTACGGACGGACTCGGCTCCAGCCCAGCCTCGCGAACGGAGCGGGTGGGCGCGATCGCAGACGGTCCGTACGGGGGGCCGTGCCGTGCCCCCGGTGCCGTGCGGGGCCGGTCCGGCGTCCGAGGACGGCCGCTCGGCCCCGCGGGCTTCGGCATGCCGGGCAGATCACCGGCAGCCCATGTGCTCCTTCACGGCGGGCCATGCCTCCACCCCGTCCGGGGTGCGGACATAGACCCTGGACGTGTCGTCCGTCAGCCACAGTTCCCAATCGTCCAGGTGGTAGCCCGTGGACCGCGCATCGGCGGGCATCGTCACGTCCCCGTCGTACGCCGAGGTGAGCATGCCCGAGGGGAGTACGCCCTTCGGATCACGCGCGTACACCTTCCGGCCGGCCGGTCCCTCCCCCGAACCCGCGCCCCGTTCAAGGAAGTTCGCCTCCTGCCAGTCGCAGTGCGCCGAGCCTGCCGAGCTGCTCAGCTCGGCCACGGGCACCCGGTGGCCGTCCTTGTCCGTCCAGACCCGGTACGGCTGCTTGTCCGTATAGCTCGACGGCAGCTCCGCCGGGTCGCACGAGGCGGCGGTCTCCGGTCCCCAGCCCGGGCGCCCCTCGCCGTCCTTGGCGACGATGACGGCGATCTTCGTCCTGCCGTCCACGTCGAACGAGTACAGGACCCGGTCCGCTTCCCTGCGCTCCACGCGGTAGCCGTACTGCGGAAGATCCGGCTGCTCGATCTCGAAGTGCAGCTTGAGCCCTTCCTCGGGCCTCGCCCCGCCGTCGCCCTTGCTCCAGGGTTCACTGCCGCCTCCGGAGTAGATGACCCCGTCGCACTCCAGAGCGCGGCCGGCCGCACCCGATTCCGTCATCCTGGCCTGCGCGGTGTCGGCCTCGACCTTCGGGTGCGGCAGGTGGAGCGGGCCGCTGTAGGGCGCGGCCGGCGGGGTCCCCTCGATCACGAGGTCCTCGGATCCGCTCCCGCACGCCACCGCCGCCAGCGCGGTCACCAGGACACCCGCGACCGCTGCACCCAACCTGACTCCGACTCTGTTCATGCCCCACCCCTGTCCGTCCCCGGCCCTTGTTGCCCGCCGGTCGGACGTACGGTGCGATGCGGCGGTTCCGCCGTACGGTGCGATGCGGCGGCTCCGCCGCGCCCTACCGCCGCTGCGCCGCCTCCACCGCGTCCGCCACGAGCGCCAGGAACCGGGCATGGGCCTGAGGACTGCACACCGGCTCCGGATTCCACGGCACCACCGCGGCCGCCCCGTCCGGCGCCGCCCACAGCGCGTTCGGCCCGAGTGCGTCCAGGGGGGTCGCGTTGGACCGGATGTCGGTGAGCAGGATCCCGGGCCGGAGGGCCGTCGCTTCCGCCCATCCGACGGTGGACCAGTTGGACCCGGGCCCGGCGGCCGGTTCGACGACGTCGACGCCGAGCTCCAGCAGCACGCGAAGCTCCGGCCACATGCGCGGGCGGGCGAGATGCGCCTGGTCCTGCCCGGCCGGCGACAGGGCGAGCACCCGGGGCCCGGACGGACCGGTGGCGAGGCTGCGCAGCCGGTCCCGGGCGGCGTCCAGGTCCTGCGTCGCGGCCGGGGTCTCCTCGGCCCCGAGCGAGCGGGCCAGCTCGGCGAACCGGTCACCGATGTCGGCGAGCGTGCGCGCCTGTCCCACGTCGATGACGACGACCGGGACGTGCTCCTCCACGTGTTTGGCGGTCTCGGGGGCAAGCCCGTAGACACGGCCTCCCCCGTAGCTGACGGCGACCACGAGGTCCGGCTCGCCTCGCAACAGCGTGTCCGCGTCGAGGGCGCTGCCCGCGCCGAGGTACTCGACGGCAGCCGACGGCAGGGATCCGGCTTTCGCCGGGTCGGGCGTGTCGCCGTCGTGGTCCGAGCCGAAGATCGCCCAGGGACGTATGTCGTAGTCCCACAGGGTGGCGCCGGCCTGGACGTAGGCGAGCACCTTCGACGGACGCCGCCCGGCGGTCGACAACTGCCCACGGTCGTCGGAGAACTGCCACACGGTCTGCTCCCTCACGCCACACACCCCTCTGCGCCGGCTGACCCCACCCCGCTCCGGGCCCGTACACACCAGTACCTGCCCAGCTGTTCGCCGCAACACCCCCGCCGGGGCGAGATCCCGCCACCGCGCAGGCGACTGCCGGGACGGGGCGGCGGTATGGCACGGTGCGTCCAGGGCCTCTCGTTTGGATCAGGCTGGGCTCGCGGGGTCGGGCACGCACATCTGCCGCGTCGTCGTCAGTTTTCCCCAAGCTCTCGGCTTCGCTCGAGCAGGGGAGACCCCATGCGCTCCGCGTCGGCTCCTTCCTCCGCCTTGCAGCTGCACGCCCCGACCCCGCTCCCTGATCCAGCCTGATCCGAACGAAAGGCCCTAGAGGTCCACTGCGGTGCTGCGCCCCAGATAGGTCAGGGGGCCGGGGTCCGGTACGTCGATCTCCTCGAAGCCCAGGCGGTCGTAGAAGGCCCTGGCGGGAGTGTTCGCCGTGAGCATGGACAGGTGCACGGCTTCGACCCCCTTCGCCCTCAGTGCGCCGAGGAACGCTCGCATCAGCTCCCTGCCGTATCCCCGCCGCTGCCATGCGGGGAGCAGATCGATGTGCAGGTGGGCGGGGTGGGCGGCCATTTCGGGGACGATCATGCGTTCCGGGTCGTGCAGCAGGGCGATCATCTCCTCGCTGGGGGTCCGCGGCGCGCCGTCGAGCTGCGGGAAGCGGTCCTCGACCAGCGGCAGCCACTGCTTGCGGAACGCCGCCACGAACTGCGGTGTGTCCGCGGTCCCCAGGATGTAGCCGACCGCCCGGCCCGTGCCGTCGTCGATCACGAACGTCAGATCCGGTTCGAGGTACGCATAGGGCGCGGCGAAGATCGACGGCATCAGGTCGAGGTCCGGAAACAGGTGTCGCGAGTCGCCGCCGTTGTCGGCCGTCCGGACACAGATGTCCGCAAGGGCCGCACGGTCGTCGGGGTGGTAGGCCCGTAGGCCGGCAGGCTTGGTCATCGCCCCATCGTGCCGGTCTTGGGAGCGCTCCCACAAGAGTCCCGACGGCCCCTTGCCCGAAAGTCTGCGCGGACCGGGAGCCCGCTGGAGAATTTCCTCGGGTCGCGGCCGTGTTCCGTGTCGATCCGGGCGGAAGCCGTTCGTATGGAAGGTGAGACACCGGCAGCGCGTCGGCGTCCCGTCCGAGGAGGCACACCATGAAGCACTACCTGCTGAGCGTGATCACGCCCACCGGCGGCGAGCGGCCCGCACCCGAGGTGCTGGAGGGGATCATGCGGAACGTGGGCGACTTCCACCAGGAGCTCCAGGAGGCCGGGGCCTGGGTGTTCGCGGGCGGACTGCACGCCCCGAGCACCGCCACGGTGGTGCGGCCGAAGGACGGGGACATGCTGATCACCGATGGCCCGTATGCCGAGGGGAAGGAGTATCTCGGCGGGCTGTGCATCATCAAGGCGCCCGACCTGGATGCCGCCCTCGACTGGGGCCGGAAGGCGGCTCGGGCGATCACACTGCCCATCGAGGTCCGGCCGTTCGAGGGTGACGTGGAGGGCTGATGTCCGGCGCCCCCGGGCCGTCCGGCGCCGCCGAAGTGCCCCGTTCGGCGGACGACGCACCCCACGACGCGCCGCACGGTTCATCTCAAGCGCCCCACGACACGCCGCACGGTCCACCTCACGCACCCCACGACACGCCGCACGACGCATCGGGCGGTGCACCCGCCGTACTCGCCGCGGACATCGAGCGCCTCTTCCGCGAGGAGTACGGGCGCGCGGTCGCCGTGCTCGTCCGCGCCTTCGGCGACATCGATCTCGCGGAGGAAGCCGTCCAGGACGCGTTCGCCACCGCGCTGGCCCGTTGGCCGTCCGCCGGGCTGCCGCCCTCCCCGGCCGGCTGGATCATCACCACGGCGCGCAACCGGGCGATCGACCGCCTGCGCCGGGAGGCGTCCCGCGCCGACCGCCAGGCCCGGGCCGCGCTGGTGCATGCCTCGGGTGCCCGCGACGAACAGGCCGAGGAGGGACCTGTGCAGGACGACCGTTTGCGGCTGATCTTCACCTGCTGCCACCCCGCGCTGTCCACCCCCGCGCAGGTCGCGCTGACGCTGCGGTTGCTGGGCGGACTGACCACCGCGGAGCTCGCGCACGCGTTCCTGGTGCCGGAGCCGACCATGGCGCAGCGGCTGGTGCGCGCCAAGGGCAAGATCCGTGACGCCCGCATCCCCTACCGGGTCCCGGCCGATGCGGACCTCCCCGACCGGGTCGGGGCGGTGCTCGCCGTCGTGTACCTGATCTTCAACGAGGGGCATACGGCGACCTCGGGTGAGCACCTCGTACGGGAGGACCTCTGCACGGAAGCCATCCGTCTCGGCCGGCTGCTGGCCGGTCTGATGCCGGACGAGCCGGAGGTGCTCGGCCTGCTCGCCCTCATGCTGCTCACGGAATCGCGCCGCACCGCCCGCTGCGGCCCGGACGGGGAACCGGTGTCTCTGGCCGAGCAGGACCGCGGCCGGTGGAACCGGGAGCTGATCGCCGAGGGGCAGGCACTCGTACGCCGGTGCCTGCGCCGCAACCGGCCGGGCCGGTACCAGATCGAGGCGGCGATCCATGCGGTGCACAGCGATGCTCCGACCGCGGCCGCCACCGACTGGGGACAGATCCTGCGGCTCTACGACCAGTTGCTGGCACAGGCACCGACTCCGGTGGTGGCGCTCAACCGCGCCGTCGCAGTGGCCGAGGTGAACGGTCCCGGTCCGGCGCTCGCACTCGTGGAGGAGCTCGGGCTGGACCCATACCACGTGTTCCATGCCGTACGGGCGGACCTGCTGCGGCGGCTGGGGCGTTCCGCCGAAGCGGCATCGGCGTACGACGCCGCCCTCGCCCGCACGGAGAACACCGCCGAGCAGGAGTTCCTGCTCCGCCGCCGCCGGGCGCTGCCCCCCGGCTGAGGAGGCGTCAAGGCCCGGCGGCGGCAGCCCTTCGCCCCGAGCCCGGCCCGCGGTGGCGGCCGCATCCGCACCGTCAGTCGTTGACCGCGGTCAGCAGCACCACGGCGTCCTCCAGCGCCAGCAGTCCGTGCCGTTCGTGCGGGATGGGCTGCAGGCCCCCGACGGTCAGTTCCACGTCGCCGGAGGCGGCGGTGAGGCGGACCGCTCCGCGCAGGACCTGGAGCGAGGCCGCGGGCGGCGCGTTGTGCTCGTCGAGGGCCGAGCCCGCGGTGAGCGCGATGACCGTCTGCCGCAGCGGCTCCTGCCGCAGCAGGAGGTGGGCGCTGCGTCCGTGCGGGGACGTGCGCGCGGCAGCCAGATGCTCGTCGGCAAGGGCGTTGAGATCATCCATGTGCCCACTCTGCCGCAGCCCCACGACCGCCGCGATCCGCCCGCGCACCCGCGTGTCGGCCTGCGGGTGCCCCCCAGGCCGTGCGCCGGGATCAGCCGCGCAGCCAGGCCGCCGTGTCGTGGGGGATCCTCCCCCCGTCGGTCAGCGGGCCGCTGCTGAGCAGGACCTCGGTGTGAGCGGGCGGTTCGACGGACTCCCCGGTCAGGTTGACCACGCAGATCAGCCGGTCGGCGCGGGTGAAGGCGAGCACCCCGGGCGGGGTCGGCAGCCACTCGAGACGCTCCCCCGCCGTCCCCGTGTCGCGGAAGCCGGGCTCCGTCCGGCGCAGCCGGAGCGCCTCGCGGTACAGGCTGAGCATCGAATCCGGGTCGGTGTGCTGCAGATCGGCGGCGTACGAGGCCCAGTCGGCGGGCTGCGGCAGCCACGGCTCGACGGTGGAACCGAAGCCTGCGTACGGAGCCCCGGCCGACCAGGGCAGCGGGACCCGGCAGCCGTCACGTCCCGGGTCGGTCCCGCCCGAACGGAAATGCATCGGGTCCTGGATCCGGTCGCGGGGGATGTCCGCCTCCGGGAGGCCCAGCTCCTCGCCCTGGTAGAGGTAGGCCGCCCCCGGCAGAGCCAGCGAGAGCAGTGCGGCGGCCCGCGCGCGCCGGGTGCCGAGCCGCAGGTCGGTCGGGGTTCCGTAGGTCTTCGCCGCGAAGTCGAAGCCGGTGTTCTCGCGTCCGTAGCGGGTGACGGTCCGGGTCACATCGTGGTTGCACAGCACCCACGTGGCGGGGGCGCCGACCGCTGCGTGCTCGGCGAGCGTGCCGTCGATCGCGGAGCGGAGCAGTCCGGCGTCCCAGGGACAGGCCAGGAAGTTGAAGTTGAAGGCGGTGTGCAGCTCGTCGGGGCGCAGATAGCGGGCGAACCGCTCGGCGTCCGGCAGCCACACCTCGCCGACGAAGACCGCCCCGTACTCGTCGGCGATGGCACGCCAGGAACGGTAGATGTCGTGGAGTTCGTCCCGGTCGACATACGGGTGGGGGTCGTGGCCGGCCGTGAAGTCGGGCAGTGCGGGGTCCTTGGCGAGCAGGGCCGCCGAGTCGATCCGTACGCCTGCCACGCCCCGCTCGAACCAGAAGCGCAGCACGTCCTCGTGCTCCTGGCGGACGGCCGGGTGGGCCCAGTTGAGGTCGGGCTGCTGCGCCGCGAAGAGGTGGAGGTACCAGTCGCCGTCGTCGAGCCTGGTCCAGGGTGTGCCGCCGAACTCGGATACCCAGTCGTTCGGCGGCAGGGCGCCGTCCGGGCCGCGGCCGGAACGGAAGTGGAAGAGCTCCCGTTCGGGGCTTCCGGGGCCGGCCGCGAGGGCCGCCGCGAACCATGCGTGCTGGTCGGAGACGTGGTTGGGAACGATGTCGATGATCGTGCGGATGCCCTGTTCGCGCGCCTCGGCGATGAGCTTCTCGGCTTCGGCGAGCGTGCCGAAGGCGGGGTCGATGGTGCGGTAGTCGGCCACGTCGTATCCGCCGTCGGCCAGCGGCGAGAGATACCAGGGGGTGAACCAGAGGGCGTCGACGCCCAGTTCGACGAGGTGCGGAAGTCTGGCCCGTACTCCTGCGAGATCTCCGGTGCCGTCACCGTCGCCATCGGCGAAGCTGCGTACATAGATCTGGTAGATGGCGGCGTCGCGCCACCAGTGCGCGGTGGCGGCGGACGGACGGTTGACTGCCACGTGACGTTCCTTTCGGGCAGGTGGGACTCCGCCGCCGGCCCCGGACAGCGGGGCGCTGGATGGGTGGGCCGGCGGCGGAGTGCTGGGGAGGAGTCGGTTGCGAGGGGGCGGGCGACGTCAGCCCTTGAGACCGCCCGCGGTGAGGCCGCCCATGATGTTGCGCTGGAAGAGCAGGAAGACGATCAGCGTCGGGACGGAGGCGATGGTGAGCGCGGCGATCAGCACGTTCTCGGGGACTCCGCTGGCAAGTGAGTAGATGCCGACGTTGAGGGTCTGCTTGCTGGGGTCGGGCAGGGTGAGCATGGGCCAGAGGAAGTCCTTCCAGACGCCGACGATCGCGAAGATGGAGACGACGCCGAGGATCGGCCGGGATATCGGCAGGACCACGGAGCGCAGGGTGCGCAGCGCGGAGGCCCCGTCGATGGCGGCGGCGTCCAGGAGTTCGCGCGGGATCGAGTCGAAGAACCTCTTCAGCAGGAAGATGTTGAAGGCGTTGGTGACGGACGGCAGCCAGATCGCCCAGGGCGAGTTGAGCAGATTGCGCTGCACGATCGGCACGTCGAGGACGGTGAGGTACTGCGGTACGACGAGGACGGTGGCCGGGATCATCAGTGTGGCCAGCATCATCCCGAGGATGACCTTGCCGAGGACGGGCCTCAGTTTGGAGAGCGAGTAGGCGGCGGCGACGTCGAAGAGGAGCTGGAAGGCGAGCGCGCCGAACGCGTAGTAGAGGGTGTTGAAGAGGAGCCGGGACAGGTCCATCACGGTCCATGCCCGGGAGTAGTTCTCCGTGTGGAGGGATGTCGGGAAGGCGGTGGGCGGGCTCTGCACGACTTCCTGGGTGGTCTTGAGTCCGCCGGTGACCATCCAGTAGAGCGGCCCCAGGAAGGCAAGGGTGAACAGGACGGTCACCAGCGCGAGGACGATCCAGTAGGCGGCTCTGCTGCGCGGCCGGGCGAGCTGGGCCGGCGAGATCAGGGTCCGCTGGCGCTGCTGGTCGGCGGGGCCCCGTCCGGCCCCGCCCCGTCCGCGGACCGGCTGTGCCGGGGCGGGCCGTCGGGAGAGGAAGGTGTTCGATGCCATGGTCGGGCCCCCTACTGGTCTTCGCTGCCGCGGCTGAGCCGTACGTACACCGCGGAGAAGCCCGCGAGGACGACGAGCAGGACGAGCCCGAGGGCGGCCGCACTGCCGTAGTTGTTGAAATTGAAGGCGTATTGGTAGATGAGGTAGACGACGGTCGTGGTGGAGCCCTCCGGGCCCGCGCCGTTGGTGAGCAGGAACGGTTCGGTGAACACCTGCATCGTGGCGATGATCTGCATCAGCAGGAGCAGCGAGAGGATGAGCCGGGTCTGCGGGATGGTGACGTGCCAGACCCTGCGCAGCAGTCCGGCGCCGTCGAGTTCGGCCGCTTCGTACAGCTCGCCGGGGATCGACTGGAGCGCGGCCAGGTAGATGAGGGTGGCGCCCCCCATGTTCATCCACGTGGCGGCGATCACGACGGAGAGCATGGCGGTGTCCGTGGACTGGAGCCACTGCTGGGCGGGGAGGTGGAAGACCTCCAGGACCCGGTTGAAGAGCCCGTACCCGGGGTCGTAGAAGTATTTGAACAGCAGGACGGAGGCGACCGGTGGCAGCATCACCGGCAGGTAGACCAGCAGCCGCAGATAGCCCTGTCCGTGCCGGAACTCGTTGATCACGACGGCGACGACGAACGGGACCGCGAAGCCCAGCAGCAGGGCGAGGCCGGTGAAGAGCAGGGTGTTGCGCCAGGCCTGCCAGAAGGCCGGGTCGTTGACCACGTAGCTGAGGTTGGACCAGCCGGCCCAGGTGGTCCTGCCGTCCTCGTTCTTCTGGAAGGCCAGAACGAATTCACGGACCATCGGGTACCACGAGAAGAACGAGAAGCAGAGGACCGCTCCGATCAGGAAGCCGTGCGCCGTCATGTTGCGGCGCAGCGCGCGTACGAACTCCTCGCGGGCGGGGCCCGGGTGTCCGCGGCGTGGCCTGGTCGCCTTGCTGGTGGACAGGGTGGGGGCCGACATGGTCTCTCCTCGGTGCCGGTGTGCGTCATACGCGAGGGACATTCCGGATGCGGACGCTCCGGATGCGGGGCCGGGTCCGTGTGACCCGGCCCCGCACGTCCGTCACTGGGCCGCGAGGACCTGATTGACCTGCTTCTCGGCGTCGGAGAGCAGCTTGTCGATGTCCGCGTTCTTGTTGGTCAGGACGCCGGACATGGCGTTGTCGAGGATCTTGTAGATCTCCTGGGCCTTCGGCGGCTCGGCCTTGCCGGTCACCGGGTTGTCCATGAAGGCCTTGAAGTTCTCGACCGGCATGGTGGCGTTGGCGACGCGCTCCGCGTCGTCCTTCGTCTTGGTGGCGCCGAGGAAGAAGTTCGGCTGCGGCAGTCCTACGGGCAACTGGTCGGCCTTGGTGCGTGCCCAGTCGAACTGGCCCTTGCCCTGGGTGAGGTTCTTGAAGTTGAGCCAGGCGATCGCGGCCTTGATCTTGTCGGGCGAACTGCCCTTCTTGATCATGTAGTTGTTGCCGCCGAACAGGGTGCCCTTGGCGCCGGGGATCGGGCCCATGCCGAAGTTCTCGTACTTGGCGCCGAGTTGCTGGACCATGTACGTGATGTCGTCGGGTGCGGCAAGGAACATGCCGAGCTTGTCGCTGGCGATCTGCTTCTGGAGATCACCCCACTTCAGCAGCTGCGTCTGACCCATGCTGTCGTCCTCCCACCGCATGTCGTGCAACTGCTGGAGGACCTGCTTGCCGGTGTCGTCGTTGAAGGCGGCCTTCTTGCCGGTGGAGTCGACCACGTCGCCACCGAGGGAGTACTGGGCGGCGGTGAAGTGCCAGCCACCGGTGTTGGCCGCGCTGTACTCGCCGTAGCCGGCGATGCCCTTACCGAGCGCCGCGATCTTCTTGGCGGCGGCCCGGACCTCTTCCCAGGTGGCCGGCGGCGTGTCCGGGTCGAGACCGGCCTGAGTGAAGAGCTTCCGGTTGATCATCAGGCCCATGGTGTAGTTGCTGGTCGGCAGCGCGTAGAGCTTGCCGTCCTTGCGGGCCACGTCGAGAACTTGCGGCTGAATGTCCTTGAGAGCCGGGACCGTTGTGTCGGTGACGTACGCGGAGATGTCCGTCGCCCCGTCGTTGTCCAGAACCTGCTCCAGGTCGGTGAAGTACGCGTAGAAGACGTCGGGCTGCGACTTCGCCTTGAGCATGGCGGTGAAACGCGGCGGCTCCAGGCACTGACCGGGCGTGGACTTTCCGTTGATCGTGACGTTCGGGTACTTCTTGTTGAACGTCTTGATGTCCTCGTTCCACTCCCGCAGTTCCGCGGCCTTCGCGGCAGGCGGCATGCAGTCGATCGAGAGCGTCACCTTCGCCTTCGGGTCCAGCGGGGCTGACGGATCGGACGAGCCGCCGGAACCGCCGCCGCCGTTGTCGTCGCTGCTGCTGCTCGTACCGCAGGACGCGAGAGCGGTCAGGGCGAGTGCGGTGACGAGGGCGGCCGCGGAGGTGCGTCGTGTACGGCGATGACGGCGGAACCCAGCACTTCTCATCGGTGGTCCCTTCGGGCATGAGCGTGGAAGTCCCTCGGCCGGCTCTCTGCCGGGGCGCGGCACACTCAACCACCGCCCTCATCTCAGCGCAATATCTCACGCAGATTTCGTAAAAGTTTGACAGCGATACGCATGTGGCGTGCGTGGCAGGGTGTTTCGGGGTGCCGGGAACGAAGGACCGCCGTTCCGGACAGCCCTGAGGCACAAGCGGGGCCCGCAACCGCGCGCCCCGCTCCTCGCGCGGCTTCGACCTGCAGGTCAGAGCCCCCCGGTGTAGAGGAGACGGTTGGGCGAACCCGCACCCAGAGAGGACAGGACGTCCTTGGTCGACTGGTCGGCAAGCCAGCGGGCGATGCCGTCCGGCGCCGCGTCCGGGTTCATCTCCTTGTAGAGGGCGGCGACACCGGCAACATGCGGACTGGCCATGGACGTTCCGTCCAGTGCCACGGAGCCGCCGCCGAGCTTGGCGGAGACGATGGCCGCACCGGGGGCGTACATCCACACGCACGTGCCGTAGTTGCTGAAGCCGGTCCCCCGGTCACTGCCGTCGCTGGCCGCGACGGTGACCACCCGCGGGGCACGCGCCGGTGAGACACCGCAGGCGTCCGCCGCACTGTTGCCTGCCGCGACGACGGGGAGAATCCCGCCGGCCGCGATGGCGTCGACGGCATCGTCGACCGACGCGGACGCGGGGCCGCCGAATGAGGCGTTCAGCACCGCGGGCTGCTTGGCGTTCCTGGCGACCCAGTCGAGACCGGCCAGGATCCCCGCACCGGTGCCGTTGCCCTCGCAGTCGAGAACGCGCACGGCGACGAGGGAGACGGACGGGGCGACTCCAAAGGTGGCGCCGCCGACCGTGCCCGCCACGTGGGTGCCGTGGCCGTTGCAGTCCTGACCGGCCCGGCCGTCGCCGACGGCGTCGAATCCGACGGTGGCGCGCCCGCCGAACTCACTGTGCAGGGTGTCGATTCCGGTGTCGACGATGTACGCCGTGACGCCCTTGCCGGTGGCCGAACTGCTGAACGTGTTGTCGAGCGGGAGATTCCGCTGGTCGATCCGGTCCAGTCCCCAGTCCGCCGCCGTGACCGCGTAACGCGGCGGGGCGGCCGCCGGCTCGCTCACGGTGACCACGGAGTCCTCCTCGACCGCCGCCACACCGGGCGACGAACGGACGACCGTCAGTTGGGCGGGGCTGAGCGTGGCGGCGAATCCGTGCAGCACGCTGTCGTACGTGAACAGGGGTTCCACGCCGAACTGCTGCATGACGGAAGAGGCGGAGTACTCGGGTGTGAGGGTGACGATGTACTGGCCGGGGACGGCCCGCGCGGAACGCTCCACCACTACACCGCCGTCAGCCGGACGGGCGGCGGCGCCGGTGCCGCCGATCAGCGGTACGAGCAGCAGCAGGGCGGCCGACGCCCAGCGTGTACGCATACGCATGCATGACTCCTTGAATGCCTGGACCGGGCGCGGACAGGGGGCGGACGGGACGGGCTCCGCGGCGCGCCGACACCTGTCCTTCGTCCGGGACCCGCTTGCGCCTTGAGCACGATCAGCCGGACAGCGCAACTCGTGGGTGTCCGCGCGCGCGGCGTCCGTCCCGCCCGCCCCGGCGCCGTGAGCTGCTCCACATCGCGGACGAACCCGCGCCGGGGCCCCCGTGGGCGTTCATAGGATGGGGACCGGCCGCTCGCAGTCGACGCTTCCCGGCGGTCTCACCAGGTGAAGGGACGACCCGGCCGGTGCTTCAGCCCATCGATTTCGACCCGCAGGACGACACCCGGGGTGCATGGCCGTCCGGGCCCAGCGGGATGCCCGCCCTGTGGATCGTGGACGCCGTGCGGCACGGTGACGGAGCGGAACGGCTCGCTCCCGCAATCCTCGACGCCGGGGAACAGCGGCGTGCAGAGCGATTTGTCCGGCCGGCCGATCGCCGCTGCTACGTCGCGGCCCATGTGGCGTTGCGGATCCTCCTGGGCGACCGGATGGGGGTGGACCCCCGCGACGTACGGATGGTGCGCGAGCCGTGCCCGTCCTGCGGTGGTCCGCACGGCCGCCCGGCGACCGGCGGCGGGGTGCACTTCTCGCTCTCGCACAGCCGGGACGTGTCCCTGCTGGCGTTCGCCGCCGTGCCGTTGGGCGTCGATGTGCAAGCGGTACCCGACGGGAAGGCCACGGCGGAGATCGGGGCGATGCTGCATCCGGTGGAGGCGCGGGAGCTGGCCGCCCTCCCGGCGGCGGACCGGCCCGCCGCCTTCGCCCGGACCTGGACGCGCAAGGAGGCGTATCTCAAGGGCGAGGGGATCGGACTGGCGCGGGACCTCTCGCTCGACCATGTGGGCACCGGGCCCGTGCCGCGGCCCGGCCCGGCGGGCTGGAGCCTCACCGACGTACAGGTTCCGGCCGGCTACGCCGCCGCGGTGGCGGTCCGTACGGCGGGGCAGTCACCGGACCAGGGCGGCCACCAGCGAAAATGATCCGGCGGGCAGAGCAGGACGACCAACCGATACGGAGGAGTGGGCAGATGCCGCACGAACGAGCTGGACAGCAGGCGCGGCCGGAGGACCTCACCGATGTGGCCCGGCTGGTGACGGCGTATTACGCGCTGCATCCCGATCCGGCCGAGCCGGACCAGCGGGTGGCGTTCGGCACCTCCGGTCACCGCGGGTCGTCGACGGCCACCGCGTTCAACGAGGACCACATCGCCGCGACCAGCCAGGCCATCAGCGAGTACCGTGCCCTGCAGGGCACGGACGGACCGCTGTTCCTCGGGGCGGACACCCATGCTCTGTCGGAGCCCGCGCGGGTCACCGCCATCGAGGTGTTCGCCGCCAATGACGTGACCGTGCTGATCGACTCCGCCGACGGCTACACCCCGACCCCGGCGGTGTCGCACGCCATCCTCACCCACAACCGGGGCCGCGCCTCGGGCCTCGCCGACGGTGTCGTGGTGACGCCGTCCCACAATCCGCCCGGTGACGGCGGGTTCAAGTACAACCCGCCGAACGGCGGCCCGGCCGGATCCGAGGCGACCGGCTGGATCCAGGATCGGGCCAACGAGATCATCGCGGCCGGGATGAAGGACGTACGGCGGCTGTCGTACGTCCGCGCGCTGGCGGTGCCCACCACATCGACGTACGACTTCCTCGGAAGCTACGTGGCCGATCTGCCGTCCGTGCTCGACCTCGACGCGATCCGCTCCGCCGGGGTACGGATCGGTGCCGACCCGCTGGGCGGCGCCTCGGTCGCCTACTGGGGCCGTATCGCCGAGCAGCACCGGCTCGATCTCACCGTCGTCAATCCGCTGACCGACCCCACCTGGCGATTCATGACGCTGGACTGGGACGGCAGGATCCGGATGGACTGCTCCTCACCGCATGCGATGGCGTCGCTGATCGAGCAGCGCGACCGGTTCGGGATCGCCACCGGCAACGACGCCGATGCCGACCGGCACGGCATCGTCACCCCGGACGGCGGGCTGATGAACCCGAACCACTACCTCGCGGTCGCCATCGACTACCTGTTCGCGCACCGCAGTCAGTGGCCGGGCACGGCCGGCGTCGGCAAGACGCTGGTGTCGTCGGGGATGATCGACCGGGTCGCCGCCGATCTCGGACGGCGGCTGGTCGAGGTGCCGGTCGGCTTCAAGTGGTTCGTGGACGGTCTGGTCGACGGGTCGCTGGGGTTCGGGGGTGAGGAGTCGGCAGGCGCGTCGTTCCTGCGCCGTGACGGTTCGGTGTGGACGACCGACAAGGACGGCATCATCCTGGCGCTGCTCGCTTCGGAGATCCTCGCGGTGACGGAGAAGTCGCCTTCGGAGCAGTACGCGGCACTCACCGCACGCTTCGGCGAACCCGCGTACGCCCGTATCGACGCCCCCGCGAACCGTGAGCAGAAGGCGGTGCTCGGCCGGCTCTCCCCTGAGCAGGTCACAGCCGACACGCTGGCCGGCGATCCGGTCACGGCCGTCCTCACGTCGGCTCCGGGCAATGGTGCACCGATCGGCGGCATCAAGGTGAGCACGGAGAACGCCTGGTTCGCGGCCCGGCCCTCGGGCACCGAGGACGTCTACAAGATCTACGCGGAGTCGTTCCTGGGACCCGGTCACCTCGGCCGGGTGCAGGAGGAGGCCAAGGCGGTCGTCTCCGCGGCCCTGGGCGCCTGAGGCCGGCCGTCGAGCGGCCTCCCATGACGTCGGCCGTCGCGGGAGGCCGCTCCGCGACGCGCGGTGGATGTGCCCCGGTGTCCGGGAATGTCGATGATGACCCACAAGCACATAAAGGGACCAATAGATAGAATTCGAGCATGGTAGAGCGGCCTGTCGCACCGACTGCCCCTGAACTTGTGCTCGAAACCGATGCAGGACCCACGGTGATGAGTCCGAGCCGGGATTACCACGTCGGCCGCGACCCCTTGAGCGACATCGTGATCGACGATGTCCGGGTCTCGTGGCACCACGCGGTGCTCCGGCCCGTGGCCGACCACTGGTCCCTGGAGGACGAGAACAGTACGAACGGCACGTTCACCGGGGGCAAGCGCATCCATGAGTCGGGCGTGGGCCCCGGCAGCGTCATCCGGTTCGGTCATCCCGCGGACGGGCCGTGCGCCGTGCTGGTCGGCCAGGAACCCCCGGCCCCCGCGCTGCATCCGGCCGACCGCCCGACCGCCGTCTCCATGCCCGCGGCCACCGGCACGTTCCGGCAGCCGACCACGGTGCGGCCGCGCCCCGTCCACACCGTGCGCATCGGCCGCAGCCCCGACAACGACCTCGTCGTCGACGACCTGACCGTCTCGCACCAGCACGCCGAACTGCGGGCACATCCGGACGGCATGTACGAGATCGTCGACCTCGGCTCGCACAACGGCACGTATCTCAACGGCCAGCTGGTCGGCCGCGCCCCGGTCGCCGCGGGTGACATCGTCGGCATCGGTCACTCCGAGTTCTCTCTGATCGGCGACGTGCTGCAGGAGTTCGTCGACACCGGTGAGGTCTCGCTCGATGTACAGGACCTGGCGGTCACCGTGGACCGGGGCCGCAAGACCCTGCTCGACGATGTCTCCTTCCCGGTGGGCGAGAGGTGTCTGCTCGGCGTGGTCGGTCCGAGCGGCTCCGGCAAGTCCACCCTGCTCAACGCACTGACCGGCCTCCGTCCGGCCGACGAGGGCAGCGTCCTGTACGACGGCCGCGATCTCTACCACGACTACGCCGAGCTGCGCCATCGCATCGGACTCGTCCCGCAGGACGACATCCTGCACACCCAGCTGACCGTGGGCCGCGCCCTCGGGTATGCCGCCGAGCTCCGCTTCCCGCACGACACCGCCCCGTCCGAGCGCCGGGCCCGGGTTGTCGAAGTGATCCGTGAACTGGGTCTGGAGAAGCGGTCGGCCCAGGCGATCCACAGCCTCTCCGGCGGCCAGCGCAAGCGTGTCAGCGTCGCGCTGGAGCTGCTGACGAAGCCGTCGCTGCTCTTCCTCGACGAGCCGACGTCGGGGCTCGACCCCGGCATGGACCGCTCGGTCATGCATATGCTCCGCGGGCTCGCCGACGACGGGCGCACCGTCATCGTCGTCACGCACAGCGTGCTCAGCCTCGATGTCTGCGACCGGCTGCTGGTCCTCGCCCCCGGCGGGAAGACCGCCTTCTACGGGCCGCCGGAGGACGCACTCCCCTTCCTCGGGTTCGCGCACTGGCCCGAGGCGTTCGAGGCGTTCGAGAACGACCGGGACCGGGACTGGTCGGGGGAGTACCGCGCGTCCCCGTTCCACCGGCAGTACATCGCGAACTCCACCGCGCAGCCCCGGCTGCCGCACGCCCCGGCGGCCCCGATCGCACCGCCTCCCAAGACCCGGAGCGGCGGCGCTCAGCTGCGGACGCTCGTCCGCCGGTACGCCGCCGCGCTGAGCGCCGACCGGACCTTCCTGGCCATCATGATCGCCCTGCCGTTCGTGATGGGCGCTATGACCCGGGCCCTGGCCGGCAGCCGGCTGAACCAGGACACGGCGATCAACGCGCTGCTGATCCTGTGCGTGGGCGCCGTGCTGACCGGCGCCGCCAACGCCGTACGGGAACTGGTCAAGGAACGGGCGATCTACCAGCGGGAGCGCGCCGTCGGGCTTTCCAGATCGGCGTATCTGATGTCCAAGGTGGTGGTGCTGGGCACCATCACGGTGCTGCAGGCCGTGGTCCTGACCCTCGTCGGCCTGGTGGGCGTCGATCTGAACGCCCCGGGCGGCAAGGGCGTGCTCCTGCCACCACTGGTCGAGATCACGCTGGCCGTGGCCCTGTTGTCGTTCACGGCGATGATGCTCGGTCTGCTCGTCTCCGCGCTGGTGCGCAAGGAGGAGGTCACCATGCCGCTGCTGGTGCTCCTCGCCATCGTCCAGGTCGTCTTCTGCGGTGCCCTGCTGAAGCTGAACGGGGTGCCCGGGCTGGAACAGCTGGCATGGCTGGTGCCGTCCCGGTGGGCACTGGCGGCCATGGGCGGGACCATCGGGCTCGGCAGGATCGTGCCGGGCAAGGTGAGCGCGGATCCGCTGTTCGAGCACTCCCCTGCGGTATGGCTGCTGAACATGGGCATGCTGGTGGTGCTCTCGGCCGTCTTCGGGTACGCGGTCGCGCGGCTGCTGCGCCGGCATGAACCCGCCGTCATGCGGAAGTAGGGCCCATGGCGACACCGGAGTTCCGCCCGACACACGTCGTTCCCCAGGACGGGCTGCCGGCCTGGGAGGCGCCGGACGCCGCCCGGCCCACCGAGCCGCTCGACCCGCTGCTCCCCGTCCAGCTGATCACCCGGCGCGGCGACTGGGGGCGGATCCTGTGCGCCAACGGCTGGTCGGCGTGGGTCGACGGCCGCCTGCTCGTGTCCGTACCGCAGAACCCGCCGGAGTCCCAGCAGCCGCTCGCCCATGCGGCCGACCCACGGCCGCTGATGGGGCGGGCCGAGGAGTCGCTGCGCCGGTACCGGCGCGCCGCGGAGGAACTGGCGGACGGCCGGATCGACGGGGAGACGTTCGGCGTGCGCACCCGGGGACTGCGGGTGGGGATGGTCGTCGACGGCGAGGCGGTGTGGCTGTACGACGCCGAACACGAGCGCTGGGTGTACAGCGACGGAACGCACCTGCAGACGTACGCCGCCTCGGCGGAACCCGGCAGGCCGGACAGAGCGCCGGCGGAGGACGGACCGGGCGCCACGGACGGGGCCGCTGCGGCGGAGGACGGACCGGGCGCCACGGACGAGGTGGCGGCACCGGAGCCGACGCAGGTCGTCGACATCGCGCACGCGGCCGGACACCGCCCGACGGAACCCGCCGGCACCGAGCCGACGCAGCTCCCGCCGCCGGTCGGCGGGTCCGGGGCCGCTCCTTCGCATCCGCCCACCTCTCGGGGTGAGAGGTGATGCCCGCGGACCCCGGTACGCCGCAAGCCTCCGTTCCGCGGCACGACTCCGCACTGCCCGTGGGCCGGCCGTCGGATCTGCTCGGCAGGCAGATCGCGGGCTACCGGGTGGAGAGCGAGATCGGCCGCGGGGGCATGGCGGTCGTGTACCGCGCCAGGGATCTCCGGCTAGACCGCACGGTCGCCCTCAAACTGCTCGCCCCCGAACTCGCCCGCAACGACACCTTCCGGAAGCGGTTCGCCCATGAGTCCCGGGTGGCCGCCGCGATCGACCACCCGCACATCGTGCCGGTCTTCGAGGCCGGTGAGGCCGAGGGCATCCTCTACATCGCGATGCGGTACGTCGCCGGACAGGATCTCCGTGCCCTCATCGACCGTCAGGGGCCGCTGCGGATCGGGGCGGCGGTCCGCATCGCCACGCAGGTGGCGTCCGCGCTCGATGCCGCACACGACCACGAGCTGGTGCACCGGGACGTCAAGCCCGGCAACATCCTGGTCGCGGCGGGCACGGACAGCGACCATCCGGAGCATGTGTACCTCACCGACTTCGGGCTGACCAAGAAGTCGCTCTCGCTGACCGGGTTCACATCGGTGGGGCAGTTCGTCGGCACGCTCGACTATGTGGCGCCCGAGCAGATCTCGGGGCGTCCGGTGGACGGCCGGTGCGATGTCTACAGCCTGGCCTGCGTCGTGTACGAGACGTTGGCCGGGGCGCCGCCGTTCCAGCGCGACGACGACATGGCGCTGCTGTGGGCGCATCAGTTCGACCCGCCACCGCCCCTGACCGGCCGGTGCCCCGGCCTCCCGGCCGCCGTCGACGGCGTGATCGCGAAGGCCCTGTCCAAGAGCCCGGACGACCGGTACGACTCCTGTCTGCAGTTCGTGGCGGCTCTGCGCGCGGCAGCGCGGAGCAAGGCACGGGAGGCCCATCCGCCGACGCAGGTCGCCTTGCCGGCCGGTGTCCGGTCCACCGGGCCCGATCCGCCGCCCCCGCCGCCGCAATGGGCACTGCCGGTGTTCCCCGGGCCCATCCGATAGCCGGCGCCGGCTTCAGCTGTCCGCCGGCACTTCGCCCCGGCGCAGGACCCCGGACGCCAGCACGCCGCCGAGGAACCCGGTGACCAGGCCCCAGAGGGCGGCAATGGCGAGCGCGCTCCACAGCCGCGGGCGCAGGGTGACCTCCGCGCCGAGGGCTCCACCGAGGTCTCCGATGCCCAGCAGCGACAGTCCGTAATGGGCGGAGACCCGGGCGACGAGACAGATGGTCAGCACCGTCAGCACGAGCGCCACCGCCATGTGTACGGCGTGCTGCCAGGGACGCAGCCGGGCCGGTGAGCGCACCGCCATGAGGAAGGCGGCCGCGAGGGTGAACAGCGCGGCGACGACCACCAGCCACCAGGCCCGCCCGTCCCGGTCGGCGAGTGTGGCGACGTTGACGGTGGAGATGTCCGGCGTACGCAGCACCGAGTCCAGCAGCTGCGGCATCGGCAGCCCGAACGGGCCGTCGGCCCTCCCCTCCCAGGACGCACCGAGCCCCAGCGTGTACGCGGGCCAGACAAGGTTCGGCAGCCCCAGGAGGATCACGGCGAACGTCTGTGCCGGGTGCCCTCGGGTCGCCGCCACGACGAGTGCGACGACCAGGCCCACGAGGACGTACCCGAGCAGGAGCGCCACCATGGCGAACGCGGGCGGACGCACCGTCTCCTGGACGCGCACCAGCCGGGCCGGGAGCGGGGCGCTGCGCGAGACGAGAAGGGCCAGGACGAGGATCCCCGCCAGCCAGACCAGGCCGAGGACGAGGGTGAGGAGGACATCGGTCCGGAACCCGACCTCCGGGGAGGCACCCAGCAGGTCCCCGACGTCCGCCTCCCCCGCGTCCTGCAGGGGGATGTCGAAGCGCTCTCCGGCCAGGAACGAGAGGCCGATGAGGGCGAGTGCCCAGAGCACCGCCACCCGGGCGGCCCAGCCGGCCAGCTCGCGGCCCCCCGCAACGGCCCGGTGGCGCAGCGGCCGCAGAAAACCCGCGGCCATCACCAGGGCGCCGGCCAGGGTCACCGACAGCGGAAGCACCGAGATCTCCGCATGCGTCCTGGCGAGGTCTCCCGCGTTGCCCGAGAGGGCGACGGAACCGCCCGCCGCCATCACGACGACGGCCGCGACTACGTGGGGCAACGCGCCGCCGGGCAGGCCGGCCGCACCCGCCGCCCACAGGCCGAGGGCGGCCGTGGCGGCCATGACCACCAGCGCGGCGAGCACCGTCAGGAGGGCGTCGCCCCAGCCGTGCGCGGAGCGCGGCGCGCCGCTGGGCCCGCTGAAACCCTGTTGGCTCATGCCGCCACGCTAAGGGCTGTTCCGCGATCTCGTCGGATCAGCGCACTGCATCGGATGCAGTGCTCCGCCACCCGCAGCCGGCGCGTGGCGTCGGCTTGCGAGGCGTGCGGTCCGCGCGCACACAATGAGCATCCGGGGAGGAAAGGGGGCTGATCGCTACACGGGGAAGAAGAGCCCATGAGTACCCGACCGCCGTCGCCCGACCGCCCGACAGGCCCCCCTTCCGGCCCTCTCTCCGGCCATCCGCCACCCGGTTCGGTGCCGCCCGACACTTCGCCCGGCTCCCCCGGCGGGCCGCCCGGCGGCGGATTCGGCGGCTCCGGCGGCGGGGGCGGACCATCGGGGCCCGGTGGTCCCGGCGGGTCGGGTCGCCCCTGGTGGCGGTCCGTGCCTACGGTGGCGACGGTCGCCGCGGTGGTCGTGGCGACGGTGGTGCTGGCCGTCGTCCTCACGCGCCCCGACGGCGGTTCGGGGGCGCCCGGTGAAATCTTCCTGCAGCCGGCGAGCGCCGCGGGGCAGGACCCGTTCACCGCGTCGACGGCGCGCGCCAGCGCCCCGGCGACGCCAGCCACGGCGCCCAGCCCGACCATGACCGGGGCCAACGTCACGCAGGGTGTGGACGGTTCGGCCCCCGGTCTGTACGGCGGGACCCGCAAGGTCGCCAGCTGCGACGTGGAGAAGCAGATCACCGCGCTGACGGCCGAACCGGACAAGAACGACGCCTTCGCCTCGGTGCTGGACATCGATCCGTCCGGGGTTCCCGCGTACCTGCGGGCGCTGACCCCCGTCCAGTTGCGGCTGGACACCCGGGTCACCAATCACGGGTTCCGGGACGGAGCCGCCACCAGCTACCAGGCAGTGCTCCAGGCCGGTACGGCCGTGCTCGTCGACGACCACGGCGTACCGCGGGTGCGCTGCGCATGCGGGAATCCGCTGCTGCCGCCGGTCGCGCTGAAGGGCAATGCCCGGCAGAAGGGTGAGGCCTGGCCCGGGTACCGTTCCTCGAACGTCGTGGTGGTGGAGCCTTCGGCACATGCGGTGACGGCGTTCGTCATGCACGACCCGAAGAGCGGCGGCTGGTTCTCCCGCAAGGCTGGCGACACCGGTGGCAGCGACAAGAAGACGAAGCCGCCTGCCCACCGCACGCCGTCGCCCTGCCCGGAGGCGCCCGGCGGGAAGTCCACCGAACCGTGCCCGTCGGCCTCGAAGTCCCCGTCCTCCGAGTCTCCGGAATCGACGCCCTCCGCACCGCCGTCCTCCCCGCCCCCCGCCTCCGAATCCCCGTCCGCCGAGCCGTCGAGCCCGCCTCCCTCCGAGGAACCGCCGGTCACCGAGTCGCCCGCCTCCCGGCCGGCCCCGGAGCCTCCGCCGTCCGGGCCCGTGACACCAGAAGCCTCCGCGCCGTCCCGGGCCTCCGGGAACACCGTCCCGGCCGGTTCGGTGTACGCCTGAGTGTCCGGGCGCCGACGCATGTAATCGGCCGAAAGGGGAGTCACCCGTCTGCTGCGCTTCGCTGGCGTGGCACCCGGGAAGCACGGACGCTGATCGCGTACGTGCCCCATCGCAGCGGTGGGGCAGAGTCCGATGGGGGTGACAGCGTGCCGGACGAAGGGGCACCGGTCCCCGCGCCCGTGCCGACGGACGGTATGGACGCGGCGCTCCTCGACAGACTGTTCGCCCAGTCCGTGGTGGGTCTTCATGTGCTCGATCCGCAGCTGCGGGTGGTACGGATCAGCTCTCTGGCCGGTCCCGACCGCGCCGAGAGGGTGATCGGGCGCCGCTTCACCGATGCGTACCATCTCGACCGGCCGAACTCCACCGGGGAACTGCTGCAGCGCGTGCTGGACACGGGTGTGCCGGTGCACGATCGGCTGGTCCACGGTCGTATCAGGAGCGGTCCCGGTCCGAGCCGCAGCTTCCTGGTCACCGTTTTCCGGCTCAACGACAAGAGAGGCCAGATCCTCGGTCTGCTCGCCGCCGTCGTCGATGTCACCGAACGTGAAAAGGCACGCACCCGGGCGATGTACCGGGCAAGGTTGCTCAGGAGCATGGGCCGGTCTCTCGATGTGGCGACCACGTGCCAGGCGCTGGTCGAGGCCATCGTGCCGGGGTTCGCCGACTTCGCCGTGGTCGAGGTCGTGGACGATGTGCTGCGCGGCGCGGATCCTCCGGTGGGCCCGCTGGGAGCGGACGTCCCGCTGCGCCGGGCCGCCCTGCGCGGTGTCAGGAGCGCCGGCGACCAGGACGGGCAAGTCGGTGACACGCGGCGACTGCCCACCCGCACCCCCTTCTCCCTGGCGGTGTCGGACCTGCAGATCCGGCACGTCGCACTCGACGCGGACACCCCGTGGCTTGCCGCGGACCCGCAGACCGCCCAGCTGATCCGGACGCTCGGGGCCCATTCGCTGATGGTGGTCCCTCTGACGGTGCACGGCGCGGTCCTCGGGCTGGTGAGCCTGTACCGGTTGTGCCCTGGGTCGGAGCCGTACGACGACAACGACACCGCGCTCGCGCAGACCGCGGCCGTTCACGTCGCGCTGAGTATCGACAACGCGCGCCGGTTCGAGCGCGACCATGTGATCGCGTCGACGGTCCAGCGCCGGCTGCTTCCGCAGGGCGACCGTGCCAGAGCCGCCATCGAGACCGCTCACGTCCTTATGCCCGGTCACAACAGCGGCTGCTGGTTCGACACCATCGGCCTGTCCGGAGCCCGCACCGCACTGGTCGTCGGCCAGGTCGCGGGGCACGGTCTGCAGACGGCGATCGCCATGGGGCAGTTGCGTACGGTCATCCAGGCGCTGGCCGCTCTCGACCTGCCGCCGGACGAGGTCATGGCCCGGCTCAACGACACGGCCGACCGGCTGGCCGACGAGCGCGCCTCTCTGCCGCCGGGCGACGCGCTGCACCGGGAGTCGTTGAGGGCGTCCTGCATCTACGCGGTCTACGACCCCTTCTCGCGCACCTGCACGATCGCCCGGGCCGGGCACCCCGCCCCGATCGTCATCTCGCCCGACGGCAGCACGCCGGCCGTCGACGTACCGGAGGGGCCTTCGCTCCTCTCCACCGACCGCGCTCCGTTCGCCACCGCCACCCTCGACCTCGAGGAGGGCAGCATTCTCGCGTTCGGAACCGACGCCCTGCTGACCGACGACGAGTCCGCCACGCGGATTCGGAGCGCACTCGAGGGCGCCGAACGCAATCTGCAGGAGCTGTGCGACGGCGTCATCTACACCCTGCCGGCCGAAAGCCTCCCCGACGGCGCGGCTCTCCTCCTCGCCCGTACCGGCACCGTCCCGCCCGACCGCGTCGCCACCTGGGAGCTGGCCCACGACCGGACGACCCCTGCCATCGCCCGTACCCTCGTGCGCGACCGGCTCGACGGCTGGAATCTCGACGACGAGACGGTCCGGGCGACCGAACTGATCGTGAGCGAACTGGTCACCAACGCCGTCCGCTACGGCACCCCGCCCCTCCAACTGCGGCTGATCCTGGACCGGTCACTGACATGCGAAGTCCATGACAGCAGCACGGTGGCACCACACCTGCGCCACGCCCGGACCGTCGACGAGGGCGGACGCGGGCTGTTCATCGTCTCCCAGCTCGCCACCCACTGGGGTACCCGGTACAGCCTGCACGGCAAGGCGCTCTGGACCGAGCAGGAGCTCTTGCCTCCCCTGTGACGAAGCCGGTCCGGAGCAGCGGTGGGCGGGGCGCCGCGCAGAGGGTGCAGGGGTGCCTCCGCTCGCGCCCGGCCGTGCAGGGACGGGGCAGGAGGGCATCCACGGTGGCCCGCAGCCGCCTGGTGGAGGCCATCGCCACCGTGCTGGGCGTCGCCGCGCTCACCCTCCTCTGGTTCGCCGGACCGGGCCGGCTCCGGCCGCCGGCTGATGCCGACGCCGTTCTCCATCCGGAGCCCCGCGGCGATGAGCTGCGTCCCCCACCGCGGCGGCACCGGCAAACGGCTCTTCCCGCTCCATCACTTCATCACCGTGGCGGGCGGCAGCCTGATCGGCACGGGGACGGTCGACGCCCGCGACCGGGTGCTGCACCGGGCGCACCGCTGCGCGGCAGCCCGGTCAGCTTCATCGCGGTGGACCGCACGACGATCGGGGACACCCGCGGGGCGGTCGACACGCTCGACTCGGAGCGTGTCGCGCACCGGTCCGCCGGCTGAAGCGCCGGCGGCCGCCCCTGACGAGTGCGGCGTACCACGTCCGGGGGGGCCGTGGTACGCCGCAGGATGGGGAGGCAGTGGGATCGGCTCCCGGATCAGGGAGCGGTCGTCAGAGGATCAGCGGCGACCGTCCCAACCGTGGTCACGGTCGTGACCCTTGCCGTGGTCACGGTCGTGACCCTTGCCGTGGTCACGGTCGTGACCCTTGCCGTGGTCATGGTCGTGACCCTTGCCGTGGTCATGGTCGTGCTTCTTGCCGTGGTCGCGGTCGTGCTTCTTGCCGTGGTCACGGCCGTAGTCGCGGTCGTTGCCATAGCCGTAGCCGTAGTCGTAGTCGTAGCCGCCGTAGTGGCGGCCCCAGGACTTCGAGTCGACCTTGTAACCGCGGTTGTCCCGCAGGGTCGCGGTGTCGCTGTTGTCCCAGACGTAGCGGCCCAGGTCCTGGTAGACGTTGTAACGGGTGTCGCGGCCGACGCCGGTGTGGACCCGCACCGAGGAACGGCCGGCCAGCTGCAGGTTGAACCGGTAGGTGTGGCGGCTCTCGTCTCTGAGCGTCCAGCCACGGAGGCTGACCGTGCGCCAGCTGGTGTTGGTGACGGTGACCCACTCGTCGTTCAGGCTGCGGTTGGAGCCGTTGTCACGTCCGGGGCTGTCGTACTGGATCTCGCCCAGGACGATGGACGAGTAGCCGCGGTCGTGACCGTGGTCGGCGGCGGCGGCCGGCAGCGCCGCGGCGCCCACCATGGCACCGGCAGCGATAACGGTAGCGGCGAGCCGCCGTGCGGAACGGGACATGAAAACCCCTCAGGTGCAGGCCCGGGCCTTGCGGTCCGGGCGTTGTTCGATCCCGGCGTGATACCGAGATCGCACACTTTGACCCGGTAACCCGACTCATGACAGACGCCCCGATACGTGTTACGAAATACAGACATTTCCGTCACACACGCCTGCATTCGGCACGCAGTGAATCCCCGGTCGCGCGTCAATCACTGACCTCTACATCCACCCGTTCGGTACCGGTTCATCCGGACCTGCGCACAGGTACAGCGCCCGCCGCCCGCCACGGCCCACCCCCGCGTGTCGGGCCTCGAACTCTGTAACAGCCACCCCACGCGCAACCCCAAACAGACTTTCCATTACCGAAAGAAAAGGGAAAAAAGGTTCGCGCACACGGAAATGCCCTCCGGTCGGACCGAAGAGCACCGCGGATGTCGGCGCCTCTGCCGTAGCCCACCCCATCGGCCCGCCGGGGCTGCCGGGGCTGCCGGGGCTGCCGGGGCTGCCGGGGCTGCCGGGGCTGCCGGTGAAGGGAAACTCAGCCGTTCGGCGCCGGCGGGCGACGCGTCCGGCAGAGAAGGATGACCGAGCACACCGCTGCGAACGCGCACCAGGTGGAGACGAACTCCAGCCGCCACAGCGCCGCACAGATCGCGGCCCCGACGGCGACCAGCACACCGAGGAGCCTCAGGAGCCGGTCACCGGCGAGCAGCAGGGACCCGACCGTCGCCACGAGGTAACCCGCGACGAGCAGTTCCCGGCGGGGAAGGCCGAGGACGTAGCCAAGGGTGTGACCGCGGATCTCGGCGGTCACGGGGCCGGCGGCCAGGCAGTACGCGAGCGAGGCAGCGGTCGCGGCGCCGGCCGCGACGGGAACGAACAGCCGGCGCCGGGCATGCGGCGGCGCGGCGGCCAGCACACCGAGCGGGACCCAGAGCGCCAGCACCGGAAGGGCGATGGCGGCCCAGGCCGCCACGGCGGGCCCCGTACCGCCGCCTGAGCGCCAGACGAAGGACTCGATGATCTGATGGGCCCCGAGAAGCAGCGGCAGTGCCGCGAGCGGCAGATCGCGGACCCGGCGCGTGCGCGCGACGCAGACCACACCGATCGCGGCAATGCCGGCACCGGCCACCAGGTCGGCAGTCGCACTCCAGCACATGACGTCACCCCTGGGTTCGAGAACGCGTGAATCGGCCTTTCACCAGCAGCGTCCGGACTCTCGCCGACCACACCCCGGGTGACACGACCGATCCCGGCATTGTTGGTGTTCTGTCAACTCATTGACCGCCGGATCCAGTTGACGTACCGTCACCGATGTTCGCGTACAAGAACTCGGTTCAGAATACGGAACATCATTCCTGGCCGGGCGATTGCTTTTACCACCGCACCAACCACCTCATGGGTGCCTGCGGAGGACACCGCAGGCGGTGAAAGGAACACCGAGTGCGCACAGAGAAGCAGCATGCCAGAAGGCGGGGCGGACGGGCAGCCGCCTCGTTCGTCGCGGTCGTCTCATTGATCGCCGCGGCGCTCACCGCGCTGTTCGGCACCGGCTCGGCCACAGCCGCGCCTGCAGCGGGCTCGTACAGCCTGTCGAACGCCGGAAGCGGACTGTGTCTGGAGGTTCCCGGCTCGGGAACGTCCGACGGCGTCCAGCTCGGCCAGAACACCTGCACCGGCGCCGCCCACCAGACATGGCGGCTCACGGCCTCCGGGAGCGGCTACACACTGACCGCCTCGCACAGCAGCAAGTGCGCCGGGGTGCGTGGTGCCTCCACCAGCGCCGGCAAGGCGGTGGAGCAGCAGACTTGCAGCGGCGCCCCCAGTCAGGTGTGGACGCTCACTCCGGTCAGCGGCAACACCTACCAGGTCGTCAACAGCAACGGCGGCAAGTGCCTCAACACGAAGGACAGTTCGACGGCCGCCGGGGCCCTGGTCCAGCAGAACTCCTGCGACTCGGTGACGAGCAAGCGCTGGACCTTCACCGCGGCCGGCTCGGTCCCCACCGATCCTCCGACCACACCTCCCACGACGCCGCCCACCACACCCGGAGCGCCGCCCGCATGGCCCACCGCCAACGGCAGCCAGGCCGTGTCGGCGACCATCTCGGTGTCCGGCACCTACGACGGAGGCCTGAAGCGCTTCTACGGCAGCGGTGACCTGGGCAGCGACGGCCAGGACGAGGACCAGCCGGCCATGTTCGAACTGGCGGACGGCGCCACGCTGCAGAACGTCATCCTCGGTGCTCCGGCGGCCGACGGCGTTCACTGCCTCGGCGCCTGCACGCTCAAGAACGTGTGGTGGGAGGACGTGGGCGAGGACGCCGCCACTTTCCTCGGCAGCTCCTCCTCGCTGGTGCGCACGGTCGACGGCGGCGGCGCGAGGCTGGCGGACGACAAGGTGTTCCAGCACAACGGCGGCGGCACCCTGATCATCAAGAACTTCCAGGTCTCGGACTTCGGCAAGCTGTACCGCTCGTGCGGCAACTGCTCCACGATGTACGGCCGGCACGTCGAGGTACAGAATGTCTGGGTCACCTCGCCGGGCGACACCATCGTCGGCATCAACACCAACTACGGCGACACGGCGCGGTTCTCCGGCATCACGATCTATGACGACGCAGATGCCGATATCGACATCTGCACCAAGTACAAGGGTGTGACGAGCGGCGAGCCGACCAAGATCGGCACCGGAGCGGACGGCACCAACTGCATCTACTCCCCCTCGGACATCACCTACGTCGACTGACGCGACCTGTTTCGCCACCTGACAGGAGGCCCGCCCCGGTTCGGCGAATTCCCGGGGCGGGCCTCTTCATTCACCGGTACCGGGAGAGCCGCGGTGCTTGAGTGGTTCAGCCGTCCGGTCTCCCCCTCACACGGGCTTCGGCCGTGGCCGGTGGATCGCCCCGGTGCTGTCGGCGAGCGGGGCGCCGGTGCCGCCCCAGCGCAGGGCGACGATCTCCGCCGCGATGGAGACGGCCACCTCCTCCGGGGTGCGGGCGCCGAGGTCGAGACCGATGGGTGAGC
The DNA here is from genome assembly GCF_029428675.1 of Streptomyces sp. JH14. Taxonomy (GTDB): domain Bacteria; phylum Actinomycetota; class Actinomycetes; order Streptomycetales; family Streptomycetaceae; genus Streptomyces. The sequence continues at coordinate 90,492 of NZ_JAJNEL010000001.1, forward strand.
GCAGTCGCGCCAGTTCCGGCTCTCCGATTCCGGTCTCCCGCAGCCGCGCCAGGCGGTCGTCGTGGGTCCGGCGGCTGCCCATCACTCCGATGTACGCAGCCGGCCGGCGCAGGGCCACCTCCAGCAGCGGAACGTCGAACTTCGGGTCGTGCGTGAGGACGCACATGACGGTCCGCTCGTCGGTGTCCGTGGCACGCAGGTAGCGGTGCGGCCAGTCGACGACCACCTCCGCTCCGGCCGGGAAGCGCCGGGGGTCGGCGAAGGCCGGGCGTGCGTCGCAGACGGTGACCCGGTAGCCGAGGAACGCACCGATCCGCGCGACCGCGGCGGCGAAGTCGATGGCGCCGAAGACGAGCATGCGCGGTGGCGGGGCGAACGACTGCAGGAACACGGTGACATCGTCCTCACGCCGCTCGCCGCGCGCACCGTAGTGACGAAGGCCCGTTGCCCCCTGCGCCAGTTCGCCGCGTGCGTCGGCGGTGACGGCCGCGTCGAGGCCGGTGGTGCCGAGCGAGCCGGCCACGGTGTCCGGCCATACGGCCAGCGCGGCGCCGCGCGGGGCCGGGCCGTCGGTCACGGTGGCCATCACCACCGGACGGTGCTCGGCGACCGATGCGGCCACCTCTCCGAACGCGGGGTCGGTCGCGGCCGACACGGGGCGCACCAGCAGGGTGATCTCGCCGCCGCAGGTGAGTCCGACGGCGAAGGCGTCCTCGGCGCTGTAGCCGAAGGTGCTGAGCTGCGCCCGGCCGGTCTCGACGACCTCCGTGGCCAGGTCGAGTACGGCTCCTTCGACGCAGCCGCCGGAGACGCTGCCCGCGACTTCGCCGCCGGGGCCCACCGCCATCACCGCCCCGGGGCCGCGCGGCGCGCTGCGGGTGACGGCGACGACCGTGGCGAGGCCGAATGGTTCCCCGGAGGCGTACCAGCGGCGCAACGCCGGGAGGATCTCACGCATGGCGCTCACCGTCCGCGCGTGCCTCCTGCGCGCCCGTCACCCTGTCACACCCTGCCGGCCGCGGCCGGCGCCGCACCGCCGGCGAGCACCCGTGCCAGGTGCTCGCGGTACTCGGCCGGCCCGACCGGCCGGACGCAGGACGGGTGCCCTGGGCGGCCTCTTCGGCGGCCCGTGCCACGACGTGCGGATCCGTGCCCGCCCTCGGTCGGGGACCCGGTTCATGTGACGTCTGCATCCGCCTACGGCTTCAGCTCGTCACATCCGTCCAGGCGTAGGGCTTGCTGATGGGGCCTTTCGCGGGTCCGGCTCCCACCGCCTCCATTTCGTGGTCGGCCGCTCTCATCAGCTGGCCGGCCACATCCTTCATGGCGCGGCTCGCCGCGAGTTCGTCACCGATGGTGGGGATGTCCACGTCCTGCGGGTTGCAGCGGGCCACCCCGTGGCCGGTGAGTTTCCCTGAGCCGGTGTCCAGCACGGCTTCTGCCTTGGTCGTGCCGTTGTCCTCGGACAGGTCGAGGTGGACGTTCCATTCGTGTGTGCGTGTCATAGCGCACCTCCCTCATCCGCGTCCGGCCACGGTGCGCCGCCACGACGCGGTCCTCTACTCAGCATCCACCCGGCCGGGCCGGTCCGCGCGCTCCGGACGGGCTCCGTCACGGTGGCTCGCCCTGCACCGAGGGCACCGCCGAAATATGATGCAAGGGGCAAGTGCCACCGAGGGCCTCCCGGAATGCCGGCAGGCGTCCCGGACACCCGTGCCGTCAGGCCCTGCGTTGCGGCTCGCGAACGAATGCACCGTGGAGCGGCCCATGAACCGGCGTCGTGCTCGCCGTTCCGCCAGTGCCGAGGAGCTGCTCACCACACTGCAGAAGCTCACCGCGCGGGCGCGTCACGAGGTCCAGGTGCATCAGGCGCGGGTGGAGCTGGCCGAGGCGCTGCAGCGCGAGACGCTGCCCGGCAGTCTCCCTGCGCTCCCGGGTCTGCAGACCGCAGCCCGCTACTCGCCGGCCCGCAGCGGTCTGAACATCGGCGGCGACTGGTACGACGGTTTCCGGCTGCCGGACGGCACGCTCGCCTTCGCCATCGGTGACGTCCAGGGCCATGATGTCGAGGCTGCCGCCTTCATGGGGCAGATCCGGATCGCCATGCGGGCGATTGCCGCCACCACCGCGGATCCGGGCGAGATCATGGCCCGCACCAACGACCTGTTGCTGTCGATCGGCTCCACGCTCCTGGCGACCTGCACATTCGTCCGGCTCGACCCCCGCGCCCGGGAGCTGCGCACCGCCCGGGCCGGTCACGTGGCCGCCGTCTGGGCGGCGGTCGACGGACGGTCGGGCATCGCCCAGGACGAGGGCGGCCTGCCACTGGGTATCCAGGCGGAGCAGGAGTATCCGGTCACCCGGCACCGGCTGACCGCACCGGGGGCGTTCGTGCTCGTCACCGACGGTGTCGTCGAAGGGCGGTCGTTGCCGATCGACGAGGGATTGGAGGCGGTGATGCGGCTGGTGACGGCGCACGTGTCGGCCGCGGCCGAGCGGCTCGCCGACGAGGTGATGCGGACGGCGGAGCGTACCGGTCACGAGGACGACGCCGCCGTTCTCGTCCTGCGCCACAACGGCTTCCCCGGCGGCGCCGGGTGAGCCGGACGCCGGGGCGGAGCGTGTCACACAGCGGCGACTCCGTGGCCCCGGTGTCTGATGAGTTCTGTGATCCGCAGCCAGGAAACCAGACGCAAGGCATCCGCCGCTCTGCGCATCCTGGGCGTCGCCGCCGCTTATTACGGGGCAGGGGAGATCGGCCTGCTCAGACGGGTGACCATCCACGGCGCCACCGTGACACCGCTCTGGCCGTCGACGGGTATCGCCGTGGGCTGCCTGCTGTACCTGGGCATCGGCATCTGGCCCGGCATCACTCTCGGCTCCCTGGTCAGCAGCGCCACACTCGCCGACTCGCTCACCCTCTCCGACTTCGGCATCGTGGCCGGCAACACCCTGGCTCCCGTCTGCTCGTACCTCATGCTCCGCAGGTTCGGGTTCCGGATCGAGCTGGACCGGCTGCGCGACGGTGTCGTCCTGGTGTTTCTCGGCGCGCTGGCCGGCATGCTGATCAGCGCAACGGTGGGCACCGTGCTCTTCGTACTCGACGGCAAACTGCCCGTCCGCCACTTCTGGCCGGTCTGGGCGGCGTACTGGGCGGGGGACGCCATGGGCGTGCTGGTGGTCACCCCGGTACTGCTCGTCCTGCGCAAGGCGCGGTTGCCCCGGGCCGGCGACAGATGGCTGGAGGCGACCGCGCTCGCGGTCGCCTCCGTCGCCATCGGGCTGCTGGCCACCAGGAGCGAACTCTCCCTGTTCTACCTGGTGTTCCCGCTGCTCATCTGGGCCGCCCTGCGCTTTCAGCTGGCGGGAAGCGCGCCCGTTGCCCTGCTGGTGTCCGTCCTGGCGGTCCTCTCGGCGACGGAGGGCGTGGGACCGTTCGCCGGGCACACCCTCCTGGAGGTCATGCTCAATCTGGCGATCTTCAACGGATCCGTGGCGCTCACCGCGCTGCTGCTGGCAGCGATCGTCACCGAGAGCATGAACGTCCGGCGCCGGATCGAGCAGGCCTGCGACGACCTGGCCGAGGTGGTGGACCAACTCGCGCCGGGCCGGTCGGCGGCCGCGTGGCCGTCGCGGTACGAGCACCGGCGCAACAGCCACGGACCGTGAGCGGGGCAGTGTCCCGCTCTTTGCGGACACAAAGGTGAGATCCCCGTACGTCACTGCTCATGCCTGCGGGAAGTGGCGGTCCAGAAAAGCGTTGCGGAACATGCCCGTCGGGTCGTACCGGGCCATCAGCTTCTCGAACTCGGCGTACTGCCCGTACAGCGTGCGCAGCGTCTCGGGCGCGGTCGTGAACACCTTGCCCCAATGCGGCCGGGCACCGAACGGTGCCAGTGCCTCCTCGATCGCCCTCAGCACCGGAGTGACGGCCTCGGTGTCCGGCGCCCAGGTGAAGTGGAAGGCCACGGAGTCCCTTCCGCTCGCCGGGCTCAGCCACAGGTCGTCGCGGGCCACCGTGCGGATCTCGCTGACCAGGAGCAGGGGTGCGATCCGGTCCCGGATCCGGTCCAGCGCCTCGAAGGCGGCCGCGGCGTCGCGCCGCGCCACGAAGTACTCCGACTGCAGCTCGTCCCCGTTGCTCGGGGTGAACTCCAGCCGGAAGTGCGGCAGGCGCTTGTGCCATGCGCCGGGAACACCCTGTTGCCGGGTGCAGTTCTCGGCCGGCATGCCCGGGATGGGGTGGCGTGCTCCGTCCGCGAGCCGGGCGCCGAGCCACTCGTCAGGGGCCGGCCGCACCCCGTCCGCACCGACCTGCCGCTTGAGCCAGACCTGATTGACGGGGCCGCCGCGCCAGTCGGTGAAGAGGCTGACGCTGTACGCGGCCGACATCACCTCGTCGAACCCGGCTCCGTCGGCGATCTGGGACTGCGGCAGGTCCTCGTAGACCCACTGCTGCACATCGAAGGCGGGCACCAGGTCCAGCGTCAGCCGGGTCACCACTCCCAGGGCGCCCAGGGCGACCACCGCTCCGGGGAAGTCCGCGTCGCCGCGGGCCAGCCGTACCGGGGATCCGTCGGCCGTGACCATCTCCAGCGCCCCGACCGCACCGGCGATCGAGCGGTTGCCCACGCCCGAGCCGTGTGTTCCGGTCGCGCAAGCGCCGGCCACCGAGATGTGCGGAAGCGAACCCAGGTTGTGCAGGGCGTAGCCGTTCTCGTGGAGCGCGCCGGCGAACTCCCCGAAGCGCAGGCCGGCGCTGACGGTGACTGCCTGCGCGTCCCGGTCGATCTCGACGGTGCGGGGCAGTCCGGCCACCGACACGAGGTCGCCGGCCGTGTCGGCGACGGTGCTGAAGGAGTGCCGGGTGCCCAGCGCCCGTGCCGTCGTGGCGCCGGCGATGATCTCTTGGAGCTCGGCCTCCGAGCGGGGGGTGCGCAGCCGCTGCGCACCGAAGGTGATGTTGCCGGCCCAGTTCTTCTCCGCGGGAGTCACCGCACGTCCCTCTTTCGATCGTGGCCGGCCGTCGCCGCCCGGTGATCCATTCTCCCAGACGAGGCTGCGAAGGCCTGCAAGGCCTGGCGGGGAGGAGATGCAAGCGTGACATGTCCGCACAGAATCCCAGCGCGGAACCCCACAAATGCCACCACCCGTCCGCAGAAGCTGCGATCCAGCGCGGATCGGGACGAGTCCATGGGCTCGCCCCGTGTTCTGAACTTCACGAGAACTCCAGCGAAATGGCACGTGTGTGGATATCGTGCACCGAGCGAGGGCGCATCCGTCAGTCCATGGGATCGGCGGATGCGTCCCGTTTGTGGAGATGCAACTGTGACTGGGGGGTTCATGGGGCATGTCGAGCTACCCGAATCCGATATATCAAGGCCCGCGGGACTGGCGGGGGCGCCACGTCCGCGGACCGATGCACACCGGCCTCACAGCAAGGAACTCGAACAGCTGTGGAGGGCCCCGACCGTACAGCGCGACCGCTCCGACCAAGGGCGGGCACCGAAGAGAAGACCCGGGCGGCACCTGCCGCTCATCGTCTGTGCCGACCTCGTCGGCCTGGGGGTTCCGGCCTGGCTCGTCCTGCGCGCCTACGAGCAACAGCAGGCTCAACTCGCTGCGACGGTAGCCGCGTTGGCATGGTGCGGCGTCCGGGCGGTGGGTGGCCGCTACACGGACCGCCGGCCAGGGGGCTTCAGGGGGGCACTGACCGCTCCGGGGGACTGGCTGCTGCTCATAGGCGTGCTTGCGGTTCTCACAACCGTGTTCAGGGAGCCGGTCCAGCCGGTCCAGCCGGTGACCGCGGTCGTGGCGCTGGTACCCGGCCTGCTGGTGACCGTCGTCGTGTCGACGGTGCGTCAACTCCCTTGGCCGGGAAGGAAGAATCACGCAGAACACCGGGTGCTGGTGGTCGGTGAGGCTCCGGGGGTGGAACGGGCGGTGCGGCTGCTCGGTTCCCGTTCGGACCACGCCTACACCGTGGTGGCCGTCGTCCCCGTCGGGGCGGCGACACTGGACTGCGAGGCTCCGGTGCCGGGACGGCTCGCACCCGCGCCGGCCGACGACGACGTGACGACGGTCCTGGGCGGAGCCTTCGCCCATGACGCGGACCTCGCGCTCGTCGTACCCGGACCGCAACTCTCCGGGGAGCGGCTGCGGCGGCTGTCCTGGGGGCTGCACGACGGCGGGCTCCAGTTGTCCGTGCTGTCGGACCTCTCGGAGATCGCGGCGGGCCGGGTCCGGCCGGCCTCCGCGGCCGGGCTGACGCTGCTGCACATCGTGCCGCCGCTGCGCCGGGGCCCGCAGATGGCACTGAAGGCCGCGGTGGACCGTATCGGTGCGGCGCTCGGACTCGTGCTGCTGGCACCGCTGTTGCTCCTCGTAGGGGCGGCGATACGGCTCACCTCCGAGGGTCCGGTGTTCCACCGCCAGATCCGCCAGGGGCAGCACAACCAGCCGTTCACCATGTGGAAGTTCCGCACGATGGTGGAGGACGCCGAGACGCACAAGGCGCAGCTGGCGACGGCGAACGAGAACGACGGCTTGATGTTCAAGATGCGGCGCGATCCCCGGGTGACACGGATCGGCAGGGTGCTGCGCCGGACGTCGGTCGACGAACTCCCGCAACTGTTCAATGTGGTCCGCGGCGAGATGTCACTGGTGGGTCCGCGCCCTCCCCTTCCGGAGGAGGTGTCACGGTACGACGAGCGCGAACTCAGGCGGCTCGCGGTCCGGCCCGGACTGACCGGCCTGTGGCAGGTCAGCGGACGCTCGGACCTGTCCTGGCAGGAGACCGTCTCGCTGGACCTGTGGTACGTCGACAACTGGTCGGTGGCCACGGACCTGGGTCTCATGGCCCGCACGCTGCGCGCCGTCACCGACGGCCGCGGGGCCTACTGAGAGCGGCGGGGACACCGGATGAGAGAAGTGAACCCCGGCCGGCCGTGCGGGGCCGGACGGGCGGGCGGTCGTCGTACTGCGGCGGCCGCCCGGCCCCGGCGGACCGGGCGGACGATGTCAGCGCTCGTCGCGCCGATGGTCCAGCCACCAGGCGTAGGTATCGGCGATGCCGTCGCGCAGCGCGATCTTCGGTTTGAATCCGAGAGAGGAGAGTCGGGAGACGTCCAGGAGCTTGCGGGGGGTGCCGTCGGGCTTCGACGTGTCCCAGGCGATGCTTCCCTGATAACCCGTCACATCCTGGACGGTGGAGGCGAGTTCCCGGATCGTCAGGTCCTCTCCGCAACCGATGTTGACCGGATCGTCACCGTCGTAGCGCTCAAGGAGCAGGAGGCACGCGGCGGCAAGGTCGTCGACATGCAGGAACTCGCGCCGGGGGCTGCCGGAGCCCCAGAGGGTGACTTCGGGCGCTCCGTCCCGTTGCGCCTCGTGGAAGCGGCGGATCAGGGCGGGCAGGACGTGCGAGGACTCCAGGTCGAAGTTGTCGCCCGGTCCGTAGAGATTGGTGGGCATGGCGCTGATGTACGAGGCGCCGTACTGCCGCCGGTACGACTGGGTCTGCACGATGCCGGCGATCTTGGCGAGCGCGTACGCCTCGTTGGTCGGTTCCAGCGGGCCGGTGAGCAGGGCGTTCTCGGGGATCGGCTGCGGGGCGCGCTTGGGATAGATGCAGGACGAGCCGAGGAAGAGCAGACGCTCGGTGCCGGCGGCATGCGCTCCGGCGATCACGCTCAACTGGATACGCAGGTTGTCCTCGAGAAACTGCACCGGATACGTGCTGTTGGCCATGATTCCGCCGACCTTGGCGGCGGCGAGCACCACGGCGTCCGGGCGGGTGTCGCGCAGAAAGGCCTGGGTCGGTGCCGCGTCGCGGAGATCGAGCCGGTCACGGCCGCGGGTGATCACTTCGTGGCCTTCGGCGGTGAGGCGGCGCACCACTGCCGAGCCGACGAGCCCGCGGTGCCCCGCGACGAATATGCGGGCGCCGGGTCGTAGGAGGGGGCGGTCGGATTCCTGGGGAGGGCCGGGGAGATCGGTCGTCATGGCTCGGATTGTGCCAGCAGCTGTACGCCGCGGTGATGTTTTGCCGCAGATCGCTCGAATTCCGATATTTCGGAGAACCAACAGCCTTTCAGGCGACCAAGGAGGGGGGGAGTTGTGGCGAAGACCGCACTCATCACCGGTGTGACCGGGCAGGACGGTTCGTACCTTTCGGAGCTGCTGCTCGAGAAGGGGTACACCGTGCACGGCCTCATACGCCGCTCGTCGAGCTTCAACACCGAGCGGATCGACCACATCTACCAGGGCCCGGAGGAGGAGAACCGCTCCTTCGTCCTGCATCACGCCGATCTCGCCGACGGGGTCGCGCTGGTGAACCTGCTGCGCGACATCCAGCCCGACGAGGTGTACAACCTGGGCGCGCAGTCGCATGTCCGGGTCTCGTTCGACGCGCCGCTGTACACAGGTGACATCACCGGGCTCGGCACCATCCGGCTGCTGGAGGCGGTCCGCGCCAGCGGCATCGACACCCGGATCTACCAGGCCTCGTCGTCCGAGATGTTCGGCGCCACCCCGCCGCCGCAGAACGAGAGCACCCCGTTCCATCCCCGCAGCCCGTACAGCGTCGCCAAGGTCTACTCATACTGGGCTACGGTCAACTACCGCGAGGCGTACGGCATGTTCGCGGTCAACGGGATCCTCTTCAACCATGAGTCCCCGCGCCGCGGCGAGACCTTCGTGACCCGCAAGATCACCCGCGGGGTGGCCCGGATCAAGGCCGGCCTGCAGCAGCACCTCCACCTCGGCAATCTCGATGCCGTGCGCGACTGGGGTTACGCCCCCGAGTACGTCGACGCGATGTGGCGGATGCTGCAGTGCGACTCGCCCGACGACTATGTGGTGGCCACCGGCGAAGGGGTCAGCGTCCGGGAGTTCCTGGAATACGCCTTCGAGCATGCGGGCCTGGACTGGCGCGACCACGTCCGCTACGACGCGAAGTACGAGCGCCCCAGCGAGGTCGACGCGCTGATCGGGGACGCCACCAAGGCCGAGGAACTGCTGGGCTGGAAGCCCGCCGTGAAGGCACAGGAGCTGGCCAGGATCATGGTCGACGCGGACATCCGGCAACTCGCCGACCAACTCACCGGAGCAACTGTGCGGGTGGACCGATGAGCGGGCCAGGACGCCCCGGACGGAGCCGCAGTGGCGTGTTCGCCACGGTCCTCGCACTCGCCGCGGGCGTGCTCTCCGCTTCGGCCGCCACCGCTCCCCCGGTCGCGGCGCTGACACCTCCGGTCGGCTTCACCGCCGACTCCCTTTCCACCTATCAGACCAACGGCATCGTCTGGGCGCTCGCCGAGGCGAACGGCGTGGTCTACGCAGGGGGCACCTTCGCCAATGTCCGGCCGGCGGGGTCGCCCGCCGGCAGTGGTACGACGCCCGCCGTCAACTTCGCCGCGTTCAATGCGGCCACCGGCGCGCCCACCGGCTGCTCGCTGTCGTTCACGCGCAGCAGCGGCACCGCCACGGTCCGGGCGTTCGCGCTCTCCCCCGACAAGTCCACGCTCTACGCAGGCGGTTACTTCAGCGCCGTCAACGGGACGGCCGCCAACGGCCTGGTGGCCATCAACACCGCCACCTGCACGCTTCGTTCGGGGTTCGCGCCGAACTTCTCGGCGACCGTGCGGGCGCTCGACGTCGCGGCGAACGGCACGGTCTACGCCGGAGGCGACTTCCAGACCGTCAACGGCCAGCCCCGGCGCTTCTTCGGCGCCGTCACCGCCGCCGGCGCGGTGACCGGGTGGAACCCGGACGCCGACGAGCCCGGCCGGACGCTCAAGGTCACCCCGGACGGGCAGAACGTCCTGATCGGCGGCGACTTCTTCACCGTCGGCGGCGCCGACTCGCACGCGCTCGCCGTGACCAGCGCTGCCTCGGGTGCGCTGACCCGGGCCTACACGGGCAGCTTCATCCCGTCGACCGCAGTGATCAAGGACATCATCACCGACACCGCCTCCGACGGCTGGTACGTCGCGGGCGAGGGCACCGGGGGCGGCTCCTTCGACGGCCGGCTCGCCATGCGCCTCGGTACGTTCGACCAGCGCTGGCGGGACACCTGCCAGGGTGCGACCCAGGCACTGCGGGTCTACCAGGGGGTGCTCTACGCGGGAAGTCATGTTCACGACTGCTCCACCATGGGCGGATTCCCCAACCAGGTCCGCAAGCACCTCACCGCCCAGTCCGTCGACGATCCGGCGATGCTCGGCTGGCTCCCGGACACCAATGACGGCATCGGGGAGCCGGTCGGGCCGCGTGCCCTGACCATCGCGTCCCGGGACGGCCGCGACTTCCTCTGGGTGGGCGGCGAGTTCACCACGGTCAACGGTGTCGCCCAGCAGTCACTGACCCGGTTCGCCAACACGCCCGACACGGGAGCGCCCGCCGCACCCGCCGTCAGCGTGTCCGCGCCGCGGGCCGGTGAGGTACGGGTCAGCTGGCGGTCCGCTCTGGATCTGGACGACAGTCTGCTCACCTACCGGGTCTACCGCGACGGCGGTTCGGCGCCCGTGTACACGACGCAGGGATCCTCGCTGTTCTTCAGCCGGCCGCAGCTGACGTTCACCGACACCGATGTGGTGGCCGGCCGGACGTACACGTACCGGGTGACGGCGAGCGACGGTACCAACACCAGCGCGCTCTCGGCCGCCGCCTCCGTCACCGCCGCCGCCTCGGCGAGTCCCTACGCGGAGCGGGTGCTCGCGGACGGCGCCGACCTGTACTGGCGTTATGACGAGGCGGGCGGGCAGTTCGCCTCGGACGCATCGGACAGCGACGACGGCGGCGTGTACATGAACACGCCGACATACCGCTCCACACCGTCCGCCGTGGCCGGTTCGGCGGCCCTGTCCCTCAACGGCACGGACGAGTACGTGTACAGCGACAGGCTGCACCACTACACCTCACCGACGCCGTACTCCATCGAGACCTGGTTCCGGACCGGCACCACCAGCGGCGGACGGATCGTCGGCTACGGCAACAACATCGGTACGGCGCAGGGCCACACGAGCAGCATCTCCGACAAGCTCGTGTACATGACCAACGACGGGCGCCTCGCGTTCGGCGTCCAGGTCGGCAGCACCAACAGCCGGCCCACCCTCACCACGACGGCTTCCTACAACGACAACGCCTGGCACCATGTCGTCGCCACCCAGGGATCGCCGGGCATGCGGCTGTACGTGGACGGGGTGGCGGTCGGCTCCAACACGACCGCGGGCAACCGCTCGTACAACGGGTACTGGCGAGTGGGCGGCGACGCCATGCCGACCACCTGGCCGAACCGTCCCACCAGTACCTACTTCGCCGGGCAGGTCGACGAGACCGCGGTGTACCCGACGGCGCTGACCGCCGCCCAGGCCGCCGCGCACCACGATCTGGCGGGCACCCCGCCCGGTCCCGGCGACACCACGGTGACGCTGACGCCGAACGAGGACGCATACGTCAACAGCGTTGCGGCAAACACCAATTACAACGACAACCAGCTCGCATCGCGGGGCACCACGGCCTATCTGAGCTATCTGCGCTTCACCGTGCCCGCAGCCCCGGCCGGACAGGTCCTCAAGAGCGCCCGGCTCACCTTCCGCACCTCGTCGGACTCGACGGCGGGGTCCTCCGAGAATCACACCGTGGTGCCGGTCACCGGCACCTGGACCGAGTCGGCGGTCACCTACAACACCCGGCCGTCGCTCTCCTCGACGGTGCTGGGGACCATCTCCGGCGCGACCTCGGTCTCCACCGACTACTCGGTGGAGCTGAACGCGTCGGCACTGGGCGGAGCCCTCGGCTCCGCCTACTCACTCGCCCTGACCAACAGCGGGACGGACAGTCTCCGCATCTGGTCGAGCGAGGTATCTACGGCGGCCTACCGGCCGCAGCTCGTTCTCACCTTCGGAGCTGAATGATGAACGGAAGTACGGGGCGCAGACCCGTGGGACGTGGCCGGGTGCGTGCCGCGGCCGCCGCGCTCTGCCTGCTCGCCGGAGCCCTGGCCGCGACCGCGGCCGGGGCCTCCCCGGCGGCGGCTCTCACGCCACCGGTCTCTCTCACCGCGGACGACCTCTCCACCTGGCAGACGAACGGCATCGTCTGGTCGATGGCGGCCTCGGCGAACGGAGTCGTGTACGCCGGCGGTACCTTCTCCTCCGTCCGGCCACCGGATGCGGCAGCCGGCACATCCGAACAACCCGCGGTCAACTTCGCCGCCTTCAACGCCGCCACCGGCGCACCGACCGGCTGCAGCCTCTCCTTCACGATGACCTCCGGGACGGCGACCGTACGGGCGCTGGCTCTCTCCCCCGACGAGCAGACGCTCTACGCGGGCGGGCAGTTCGGCGCGGTGAACGGCGTGGGCGTGAGCAATATCGCCGCGATCGACACGGCGACCTGCACCCCGCGTCAGGACTTCAAGGTCTCCGTCTCCGCGACCGTACGGGCGTTGTCCGTCACCGCTGACACCGTCTATCTCGGCGGCGACTTCAACACGGTGGCGGGACAGACCCGGAACATGTTCGCCGCGGTCACCACCGACGCCCAGCTGAAGCCGTGGACGGCCAACACGGACGAGGTGGGCCGCGCCGTGCAGGTGACGCCGGACGGGCAGCACGTGGTGATCGGCGGCGACTTCTTCACCGTCAACGGCACCACCTCGCACGCCCTCGCCGTCGTGGACGCCACCACGGGTGCGGTCACCAAGAGCTACCCGGGCTTCATCCCGAACACCTCCACGGTGCAGGACCTGACCACGGACGCCACCGGTCTCTACACCGCCAACGAGGGCACCGGAGGCGGGGTCTTCGACGGTCGGATCGCCCTGAACCTCAGCAACTTCGAGCAGCGGTGGCGGGACACCTGCCTCGGGGCGACCCAGGCCATCCTGGTCCATGACGGGGTGCTGTACAGCGGCAGTCACGCCCATGACTGCTCCAGCATGGGCGAGTTCCCCGACCAGCCGCGCAAGCATCTGCTCGCCCAGTCGGTTGACGACCCCAAGCTGCTGCCGTGGTTCCCGGACACGAACGACGGCATCGGGGAGCCGGTCGGACCGCGGGTGATGGCTCAGACCGATCTGGGCGGGCATCACTACCTGTGGGTCGGCGGCGAGTTCACCACGGTCAACGGCTCCGCCCAGCAGAGCCTGACCCGGTTCGCCGACGGCCCGGACACCGGGGCGCCGTGGGTGCCCAACGTCAGCGTGTCCACGGTCGCCTCGGGCAAGGTCGAGGTGAACTGGCAGACCAGCTTCGACACCGACGACGGGGAGCTCACGTACCGGATCTACAAGGACGGTGCGAGCACCCCCGTGTACACGACGACCGGGTCATCGCTGTTCTGGGACCGGCCGCAGCTGAGGTGGACCGACACCGACGTGGCTCCGGGCGAGACGCACACGTACCGGATCAGCGCGAGCGACGGCACCAACACCAGCGCCAAGTCCCCTGCGCAGACGGCCACCGTGGCCTCCGCCGCGGAGGCCTACCCCGCCCGCGTGATCGCCGACGGGGCGTCGCTGTACTGGCGGTACGACGAGGGCACGTCGACGTTCGCAGCCGACTCCGGAACCGGCCTGGACAACGGCTTCCTGCGCAACGCCCCGGCCTACCGGCAGACTCCGGCGGCGGTCGCCGGTCCATCGACCGCGATCGGCTTCAACGGCTCCACCCAGTACGCGTACAGCAACAAGCGGCACTCGCAGCCGACCACCTTCTCGGTGGAGACCTGGATCAAGACCACGACCACCAGGGGCGGAAAGATCGTCGGCTTCGGCAACCTGACGATGCAGAACAGCAGCCAGTACGACAAGCATGTGTACATGCGCAATGACGGGCGGCTGATGTTCGGGGTCTACAGCGGCGGTACCCGGACCGTCACGACCACCGGGGCCTACAACGACGGCGCCTGGCATCATGTCGTCGCCACGCAGGGCAGCGGTGGTATGGCGCTGTACGTGGACGGGCAGCTGCGTGCGTCCAACTTCCTGTTCACCGGAAGCGAGAGCTACAGCGGGTACTGGCGCGTCGGCGGGGACAACCTGTCGAGCTGGCCGAACCGTCCGACGAGCGACTTCTTCGCCGGGCAGATCGACGAGACCGCCGTGTACCCGACCGCGCTCAGCGGTTCCACGATCAGCGCCCACTACGCCCTGAGGACCGGTGGATGAGGTCTCCGTTCCTGGCCGGCGCCGCCGTCGTGATACTGACGGCGGCGCTGGCCGCGTGTGGCTCGTCCTCCGACGGGGACCGGCGGGAGGCGGGCGGCGCGAAGCCGTCGGCCACCGGCGCCCCTGTCGCGGGGCCGGCGGCCGGGCCCGACGCCCCGGCCGGTCCGTCCTCCACGACGACGAGCGAACCGCCGAAGCTGCCCACCGACCAACTCACTCCGGCCACCGGCTCCTTCACGAAGAAGCAGAAGGATTACCTGGTGAACCGGGTCCCGAAGGGAATGGACCCGGCAGCCGTCCTGCAGACCGGCCAGGAGACCTGCGACAAGCTGTCGTACCTGGTCAAGGTCGACAAGGACACCGCTGTCGCGGGGATCGTCACCGGCGAGGTCGCCGGTGCGGAGCCGGCCGTCGCCCATCTGTGTACCGAGCACAGGGACTTGGTGGCGCGGGCCGCCCTCGGCTACGCCGACGGCACGCACAAGAGCCCGCGGCCGGGCCGCTACTACGCCGTCACCCCGACCAAGAGCTGCACGTGGCAGATCACCGGGGCCGGTGGCAAGAGCCTGGCTTCGGGCACGTCCGACACCGGGAAGCGAGTGGCGATCACCGTCGCACAGACAGCCCGTGCGTTCACGTCCACGGGCTGCTACGCCTGGCTGCCGGAAGGAGACAACGAGTGAACAAGCTGCCGATAGCCGTGGCGATCCCCACGAAGAACGAGGGCCTCAACATCGCCGAGGCAGTGAAATCGGTCCTCGGCCACTTCGAGGCGGTCGTCGTCGTCGACTCGCACAGCACGGACGAAACGGCGAAGATCGCCGAGGAGTGCGGGGCCGAGGTCGTCACGTACACCTGGGACGGCGGTCATCCGCGGAAGAAGCAGTGGTGTCTGGACCACGTCCGCACGGACCTGGACTGGATCCTGCTGCTCGACGGCGACGAGCGGCTCAGCCCCGGTCTGCTGGCGGAGCTGCGGGAGATCTTCGCCGATCCCGGTGCGCCGAAGCCTGCCGCGTACGACATACCGCTGGGCTACTGGTTCTCTGGCCGGCGGCTGCGCCACGGATACACCATCCGGAAGCGGTCGCTGACCGACCGGACGCGGTGCCACTATCCGGAGGTGGGTGATCTCGCGGCGCCCGGCATCGGCGAGGTGGAAGGGCACTACCAGCCGGTCGCCCCGACGGCCGGTACGCTCCGCAACCCGATCGAGCATCAGGACCTCGACCCGGTGACGGCGTGGTTCGAGCGGCACAACCGCTACTCGGACTGGGAGGCGTGGCTGGAGCACCATCCGGACGTCAAGGAGCAGGTCAGGAAGGTGAAGTCGCGCCAGGGACAGCTGTTCCACAAGGCGCCGTTCAAGCCGCTGGTGTCGTTCGCGTACATGTACGTGTACCGGCGCGGGTTCCTCGACGGGCGGGCGGGCTTCGACTTCGCCTTGGCGATGAGCTTCTACCGGTGGCAGATCGCACTCAAGTCCCGTGAGGGCAAGGTGGGATGACCCGCCCGCACCGTCTTCGGTGTCAGCGGGCTGCGGCCTTCCGGCGGACCACGTCCTCATAGGTCCGCCGGAGGGTCTGCGTCACGGCCTCGATGGTGAAGTGGTCATTGACCAGCCGCCACGCGGCCTGCCCCGCCTCGGCGTTGGCCTCGGGCTCCAGGAGCTCGAGGATCGCCTGCGCGACCTTCTGCGCGTTGGGGCCGTCCTCACCGACCCGGCTGTCGATCACCCGCCCCGCCCCGGCCTCCGCGACATCGGGGGCCAGTCCGCAGGTACGGGTGATGACCGCAGGGGTGCCGACCGACATCGCTTCGAGGACCGACACCCCGAGGGGTTCCTCGATCGACGGCAGGACGTACACATCGGCTTCCCGTCCGGCGGCGAGCACCTCTTCGTGGCCGAGTGGTCCGACATGGTCGAGCGACTCCAGCACCCCGAGCTTCGCGGCCAGTTCCAGCGTCCCTGGGAGTGCTCCGGTGTCGGGTCCTGCCAGCACGAACCGGGCGTCCGGGTACTTCGCGAGGACCGCGGGCATCGCGGCGACGAAGTCCTCCGGGCGCTTGCGCTCCTGGATCCTGGCCAGGAAGAGAACCGTCGGCGGCCGCCCGGGGTCCCGGGCGGGCTTGCGTTCCTGCGGGCGAACTCCGTTGACCAGCCGCACGGTACGGGTGAGTGTCACCGGAGCGGCCACGGCATTCACATCGCGGCGCTCCATCTCGGTCAGGTGCAGCACCGCGTCGGCACCACGCAGCACCTTGCGTACGCCGAGCAGATCGGTCAGCTGGGCGACGCGCTTCTCGGTCGGGTCCACCATGCCGTGCGTCTGGACGACCAACGGCCTGCGCAGCGCCAGCGCGAGCAGAGCGGCCGGCAGGGTCACCAGATCGCGCATCAGGTGTACATGGACGAGATCGGCCCCCCGCATCATGCGCCGGGCGGCGAGCAGCAGGGCGCCCGAGGTGATGCCGCTGACCTCGAACATCGGCAGCAGGTGGCGAGCACGGAAGAGGTGGGCGGGCACGCCCTCGATCTCGCCCGGCAGCCCGCCGTCGAAGCCGTCGCCGAGCGCCATGATCCGGGCGTCGTCGCCGTGGGCACGCTGGACCTTCGACAGGTTGAGCGCCACCCGGGTCGGACCGCCGAACGCATGGTCCGGCGTGTGCAACGTGACAATGTGCAGGATCTTCACCAGGGTTCCCCTCGACCTCGGCCCACTCTTCACAGAGTAGTCATCCCGATCACCCCAAGTGGGTTGATTCGTTAGAGTGTTCATCGGTCCACGGAACGGGGGGCGAATGACGTCCGTGCACGAGACGGCGCCGCCCGTACCCATGCGGCGGGGCGGCCGGGGCGAGCAGGTCCAGCCGCCCGCGAGGCCGATGTCCTGGGCGATGCTCTCGCGGGCGCTGGCCGTGCCGCTCATTCTGGGGCTGGTCTGCTTCCTGCCCGCGGTGATCGCCGCCCAGCCGGGCACAGGCGTCCGGGACAACGCCTACTGGCTGCAGCTCGTGCTGACCTGCTACGCGGGGGCACGGCTGGCCACGATGATCCTGTCCACCGCACGCCGGCTCCTGCAGGGCGTCTTCTGGATGTTCGTGTACATCGCCATGGGGGTCGCGCCGTTCGCCCAGGCGGTCATCGGGCAGACCCCGACGCCCGTGGTGGGGCCCCGGTCCGACCTGGTGACGGCGATCTCGCTGATCCTGGTGGGCTGCGCGGCCTTCGACCTCGGGGCGCTGCTCGCGTCCCGGCGGCCGCTGCGCCGTCGTTCGGCGGCGCGCAGCACCGGCGGCCCTGCCACCGCGAACCGGATCCGGCTCCGGCTGCTGGTGCTGCTCGCGTTCGCGGCGAGCGGGTACTACATCCTGAAGCTCGGCGGGCCCGCCATCTTCTTCACCAGCCGCCAGGAGATCAGCGCCTCGGTCGCGGTGAGTTCGGTCGCCACATCCGAGTCCAATGTGGGTTCGGCCTTCCTCAAGGGGTTCGGCACGGTCCCCGCGCTGCTGGCGCTGCTCTTCTACACCCGTCGCCTGGTGACCTCGCGGCGGGCCCGGCGCTCCCCCTCGACGGTCCTGGTCTGGATTGCGCTGGCGATCCTGAACGTCATCGTCAACAACCCGGTCTCCAATGCCCGTTACTGGTTCCTGACGGTGCTGGTCTCGTTGCTGTTCACCGCGTTCCCGAGCAGCGCCGCGATGTACCGGTCGGTGCTCGCGATGGGGGTGGTGGGGGCGCTGGTGCTGTTCCCGTACGCGGACCGGTTCCGGTACGACGACGCGGGGTACCACCCGGTGCAGTCGTCGTCGGTGTTCGAACCGCTGGCGACGAAGGACTACGACCAGACGGTGATGTTCGCCAACACCATCTCCTGGGTCGGCACCCGCGACCACACCTACGGCCGCCAGCTCGCGGGCTCCGCGCTGTTCTTCGTGCCACGGGCGGTGTGGAGCGGCAAACCGGAGGACACCGGGGTCCGGGTCGGCCAGTGGATGGGGATGAACATGACCAACCTCTCCGCCCCGCTGTGGACCGAGCTCTGGGTGGATTTCGGTGCGCCGGGGATGATCGGCGGTCTGGCGCTGATCGGGTACGCCGCCGCCCGCACCGACCGCCGTTACGCGCGTGCCGTCTCCCGGGACGGCCCCGGGCCGGGCAGTGTGCTGGCGATCGCGGCGCCGCTGATCGCCGGGTACGCCTTCATCCTGCTGCGTGGACCGCTGCTGCAGTCCGTCGGGAAGCTGGCCATCGGGGCCCTGTGTCTGCTCCTGGTCACGAGCTTCAGTGGCCGGAGCGGACGGCGGGCACGCTGACCGGTGTGCGCTCCGGTGCGCTGCGGCGGCGCAGCCCGGCCACGCGGATCCAGGTCGCGGCCGCCTTGCAGGCGGATCCCAGGCAAAGGCCCCATGCTGCGCCGGGGACGCCGCCGAGTACGTAGCCACCGGCCAGAAAGGCGACGGAGGCGAGCGAGAACACCACCTGAATGGTGAGGGTGGTGCGCGGGTCGAGCATGCGCAGGGCCAGCAGACCGCAGGTGCCCACGGCCATCGCCGTGTACTGGCTGCCGGTCGCCGGCAGCAGGGCGGACGCGGCCGGCCAGGTGTCGCCGAGCAGATGGCGGCCGACCCCGTCGGGCAGCAGTGCGAGCGCGGTGGCCCAGGCTGCCGCGGTCACCGCCAGAGCCGCGGCCAGGCCCGCGGTGGCGCGTATCCGCCGACGCTCGGAGGCAAGCCGTCCGAGCAACGGCGGGCCGAAGCTGGTGGCGGAGGTGAACAGCACGTTGAGCGGTCCGAAGAGTGTGGTCGCGCCGCGCAACGCCCCCACCACCAGCGGGTTGCCGAACACGCCGAGGCCAAGGACGGAGAGCTGACTGGTCGCGTTCCCCACGCCGAATTCGACGACGAACCGCTGCCCGAGGTGTCCTCGCCTCGTCAGGACCCGCAACTGCACTGGGACGTGCGCCACATGGCGGCGCACCAGGGCGGCGGACAGCAGGAGGGCGGGCAGGGCGGAGAGTCCCCAGACGGCGACGAGCCGCGCCGCCGAGGCGCCGTGCGGCTGGACGGCCAGGGTGCCCAGCACGCACACCAGCCTCAGCACGTCGGACGCCAGCGCCAGGTGCGGCAGATGCAGGGTGGAGAAGGCGTATCGCATGGCGTCCTGCCCGAGGACGACGGGCAGGACGAGACCCAGCATCAGCAGGGCGCGGGCGGTGTCTCCGGGCACGAACAGACAGACCGCAGCGAGCAGCGCGCCCAGCACCGACGCGACGAGCAGAGTGAAGGCGACCGCCGACCGACAGGCGGTGCGCACCTCGTCGCGCTCGCCGCGCCTCAGCACGAGCGGCTGCCCGGTGTAGGCGCCGGAGATGCCCAGCAGCACCGTGAAGACCAGATAGACCGCGGAGAAGCGGGCGAAACCGTCGACGGTGGAGAGCCGGGCGGCGGCCACCAGCACCAGGATGTTGGTGAGGGCCGCCACCCCTTGGTCCGCCACGGAGCTGACGATCGCGGTGCGTGCCTTCACCTGCGGGCTGCGGGGGTGTCGAAGGTGCGCAGGCCCAGCGTCTCGGTGGGGTCGCCGGTGTGTTCCGGGCCCTCGGATCCGCCGCGGCCGGCCTGGCCGTCGTTGCCGGGCCGGCCCTCGCCGCTGCGGCGCCGGCCCGCCTTCTTCTTCCGGGACCTGCGCTCCAACCGGCTCCGGCCCGGGTGCAGCAGGGTACCCAGCACGGTGCCTCCGGCCGCACCGATGATCTCGCGGATCCGCTCCAGGTCGCTGCGGTGGACCTCGCGCGGATCGCAGACCACGACGACGCCCTCGACGCGGTCGATCAGCGCGACGGCGTCGGCGTACGAGAGCACGGGCGGGGCGAGCACGATGACCACGGCGCCGGGCCGGTCGGCCTCGGCGACGATGCGGCCGACCGGCGCCGAGGTCAGGGCCCGCGGCACGTTGTCCACCCGCCGACCCGCGACCAGCGTGAAGGCACCGGAGCCGGGTACGTCCACGTTGGTGCGGCTGTCCGACGGCCATGCGCGGTCGTCGCCCACGGCGGCCCAGCGGGGCCGCCCCTGCACGGCCGGACCGAGGTCCCGGGCCAGGGCCGGCGTGCGCAGATCGGCCTCGACGAGGAGCACGTCGCGGCCCATCTCGGCGAAGGCGGCGGCCAGGTTGACCGCCGCGGCGGCGGCCGCCTCGTTGTCACCGCGCGGGGCGGTGACGAGGACACGGCGGCGCTCCTCGAACGACGGATCGTAGGCGAGCCGGAACGCCACGGCCCGGTACTCCTCGGCCAGCCGGCTGCCGCTGCGCCCGATGGCCAGCAGCGCGTCCACCGAGCCGCGCTCCCTGGGCAGGGTGCCGAGCAGCGGGGCGCCGAGCGAGCGGACCAGTTCACGGGTGGAGCGGACCGCCGGGTCGAAGACGAGACGCACCCAGGACAGCAGCAGACCGAGCGCGAGCCCGACGACGCCACCGAGCCCGAGCAGCAGGGGCAGTCCCGCACCGCTGGGCTTCTCCGGTGCTACGGGCTTCTTGTTCAGATAGCCGGGAGTGGTGTCGAGAGCCCGCAACTCCGATATTTTGCGGCTCAGTTCGGAGATCGCGACGACCAGGTTGGCCCGGGCGCTGGTCACGTCGTCGCCACTGGTTCCGGCCGATGCGGCCAGCTTGTCGCGCTGCTCGGTGAGCGGCTTCAGCTGGGCCCGGTAGCCGTCGACCATGTTGTCGATGCTGTTCTCGGTGCGCTCACGGCGAATCTCCAGATAGGCGTCGGCAAGCGCCTCGGCCCGCTGTTTGGCGAGCGCGGGGGTGCGGCCGGTGTAGGAGAACCGCAGGACGAGCGTGTTCGGCGGGTTGGTGACCTGGAGACCGGTCAGCAGCTTCCCGACCTCCACCCGGTCGCCCCCACCGGCCAGGGACTTTGCGGCGATGGTGCCCACGGCGTCACTGACGGCGGTCTGCCGCTCGGAGCCGATGTTGATCCCCTTGTCCGCGGAGGCGCCGGTGGCGAACGGGTCGGAGGTGGCGTTGCGCACGAACACCTCGCCGGTGGCGGTGTAGCTCGCCTCGCCGCTGAGCGCGAGCCAGCCGCCGCCGAGCAGACCGAGGACCACGCCGGTGGCGAGGAGCGCCCGGTAGCGCAGGAGCTGTCTGAACTGATCGCGCAGCAGCGCGGGTTCGTCCTGGTCCTCCAGGGCGCGGATCGGATGTGTCATCGGCGTGTTCTCCCTTGCGCGTCGTCGAGGACCTCGGTGAGCAGTGCGTCGAACCGGGCGAGGCCCGCTTCGCGGCTGAGGTGACGTGCGACGTACTCCGGTCCGCGGGCGCCCAGCGCGTCCGCCTCGGCCGGCCCGTCGACGAGTTTGCGTACGGCTGCCAGCAGTGCGCCGGGGTCCTCGGGGGCGACGAGGACCCCGGCGCCGGAGCGGCGCACCTCCTGGGCGGTGCCCCCTTCGTCGGCCACGGAGGCGACGACGGGACGGCCGGAGACGAAGTACGAGGTGAGCTTGGACGGGACGCTCATGTCGAGCACGGACGCGCGCTGCGTCACCGCGAGCACGTCTGCCGCGGCGAGCACGTCGGTGAACTCGTCGGCGGCGGCGGGCGGCAGGAAGTCGAGGTTCGGCAGGCCCGCCGCGCGGGCCTGCAGCGCATCACGCTGGTTGCCGTCGCCCATCAGCACGATGCGCACCTCCGGGGCCAGCCGGGCCGCGTCGACGAGGACTTCGAGGCCCTGTTTGAGGCCCATGTTCCCGGAGTGCAGCACCACCGGCGTCCCTTCGCGCCAGCCGAGCCGGGCCCGGGTGGCGGCGCGTACGGCCGAAGGGCCTTCCACATGCGTCCAGTTGGGAACAAGCCGAATGCGGGACGGGTCCACGCCGTAGGCGGTGACACGGGGGACGAAGCTCTCGTGGATGACTCCGACGAGGGCGGCGGCTCGCAGCGCGTACCGCTCGGCACACGCGGCGACGGCTGCCGCCCGGCCCCCGCCCCGGATGCCGCTCTGTGCGGCGGCGGCCCCCATCAGGTCCTGTACGACGGGTATGTAGGGGACCCGATGGCGGCGGGCCAGTCGCGCACCGATGACACCGCCCGCCAGGCTCGGCAGCTGCGCTATCACCGCGTCGGGCCGCATCCCCGGCGGCGCGAGCAGACCGTGGGCGAGGACCGTGGCCTCGAACGCACCTCTGCGCACGGCGGTCTGACGGGGTGGTACATAGTGCCTTCGCCGGTGGACGGTGACACCGACACGGCTCTCCGCGGTCCGCCAGACACCCCGGTATGCGGCCTCCGTGCGCCAGGAGGGATAGTGCGGCATCCCGGTCAGAACGTGCGTGTCGGCCCCTGACGCCGCCCAGTGCTCGGCGAGCTGAGCGGCGTACGGACCGATGCCGGTCAGCTCCGGCGCATAGTTGGTCGAGACCACAAGAAGCCTGCGGTGCTCGAACGGCTTGTGGTGATCAGCATCGGACATCGGACGATCGCCTTCCCCCCGGTACACCCTCTGCTCCCTTCAAGGAACAGCCCCAAAAGTGAGCTTATCCGTTCACGTGATGCGCAAGTGGTCTTCACAGTAAGGTCATTGCACCATCAACACCGATACCGATATCCCGCAGGACCGGATGCCATGTCCGGACACCTGCATCCGGGACACGGACGTCACGTTCACCGTGGGGGGAGAGAACGGATGGTGCACAGAGTCGGCTACGCGCCGGGGGTCTACGACCTGTTTCACGTAGGACACCTGAACATCCTGCGGCACGCCCGCAGCCAGTGCGACTACCTGGTGGCGGGGGTGGTCTCGGACGAGATGGCCGCACTCGCCAAGGGCCACAAGCCGGTGATTCCACTGCCCGAACGGCTGGAGATCGTACGCAGCGTGCGCTATGTGGACGCGGCGTTCGTCGAGACCGTGCCCGACAAGGTCGAGACCTGGCAGCAGGTCAGGTTCGACGTCATCTTCAAGGGCGACGACTGGCGGGGAACGGAGAAGGGGAAGCGACTGGAGCGCGACTTCGCGGAGGTCGGCGTGGAGGTGGTCTACTTCCCGTACACCGTGCACACGTCCAGCACCCAGCTGCGCCGGGCGCTGGACACGCTCGTCAGCCCGCAGTCCGGAGCGCTTTCAGCTCCGTGAACCACTTGCCGAGGAACGCCACCAGAAACAGCGTGTGCACGGCGGCGAGCACGGCGTAGCCGGCACGGAACGCCGTCTCGTCGCCGAACAACAGGAACACCAGGCAGAACACCCCGTAGTCCGCGGGAAGCAGTGCCACGGCCCGCACCCGGGACACCGGAGCCGTGGCACTGCCGGCCGGCGCAGGGCGGGCGGCGGCCTTGCCGAGCTGTTCGCGCAGCAGACCGGCGCAGAAGGTGACCACGGCGACGAACAGGAAGCCCAGCGGCAGCAGCAGCCAGCCGTCACCGGGCAGTTCGAAGAACCGGTGGAACGAGATCAGCACGGCGGTGTGCACGAGAACCATCTTGGCGCAGTCCACGACATGGTCCAGCCACTCGCCGTCGGGCCCGCCCCGTCCGGTCAGCCGGGCGAGCTGCCCGTCGGCCGAGTCGAAGGCGAAGCCGACAGCCAGAGCCGCGTACACGGCGCCCGCAAGCCCCCAGGACGGGCGGACCAGCGCCACCGCCGCGAGAGCGGCGAAGGTGAATGCCGCGCTGATCAACGTGACTTGATTGGGTGTCAGTCCGCATCGATAGGCGCCCGCCGCGAGCACGCGCCCGGCCGGGCGGTTCACGTACCGCGAGTAGAGCGACACACCCTTGGCGGTCTTCTGTGCGCCACGCAGTTCGCGCAGCACCGTGCCTGTGGATCCCATACGCCCCCCAGCGTCCAGCCGTTAGCGCAGCGCCGGCGGAGCACCGCGGACGCTGCGGTCGGAGCCGCATCATGGCATGGAGAGCCGCCGTTGTGCGGCCACTCCCGGGGTCGGACCGGCAGACGGCCGCCTCAGGCGGGCGCGGACCGGCACTCGGGGTGGCCCCAGCCGTTCGGGTTCTTGGCGATCATGTCCTTGGCCGCGTAGGGCTTTCCGCAGTGGCACCGCCCGGCGAACCTGGCCCGGATGGTGGCCCCGGCGCGTGGTGCACCGGTCGCCTTCTTCGCCGCCGTGCCACCGCCGCTCCGACTCCCGGACGCCCTGGAAGGAGCGGGCGTCGGCAGCGGCGAGCCATGCAGGGTACCGGCCGCCTGCTGCGTCACGGCAGCCTCGCTGGCCGCCTGGTCCGCCAGGGCGTTGAGCGGGTCGCCATCCACCTGGTGGGCAGGTACGTAGACGAAGGTCACGGTCCGGCCGCTGAGCAGCGCGTCGATGCGGGTCACCAGATCGCGGTTGGCCACGGGCTTTCCGGCCGAGGTCTTCCAGCCGTTGCGTTTCCACCCCGGAAGCCACTTCGTCACTGCGTTCATCGCGTACTGCGAATCCATCCGCACCTCGATCGCCGCACCCGGGTCGGTGGACTCCAGCAGCTCCTGGAGCGCGGTGAGTTCGGCGATGTTGTTGGTGGCGGTCCCCAGCGGTCCCGCCTCCCAACGCTCGGGCCGCCCCTGTGCATCGGCCACGACCCACGCCCAGGCAGCAGGCCCCGGATTTCCCTTGGATGCCCCGTCACACGCGGCGATCATGCGCTCGTTCATGCCTCGATCATGCCAGCGCCAGGCCTGCCGGCGGACGCCCAGGCCCGACGATGACGGAGCGTGACGCTTCGGAATGCGAAGAGTCCGCGACGCTGGTTCTCTGATGGAGCCCGCTCTTCCCTAGCGTCCAAGGAGTGACGATGAGCGTTGCAGGCGAAACCAGTGGCCGAGCTCAGCAGATGCGCGACAAGGCCAGGCAGATGACCGAGGCCGCGGAACGCGCAACCGACCCGGAGCAGCGTTCGCGGCTCCAGGAGAAGGCTCGGAAGCTGCAGGAGCAGAGCGAGCAGCTCAGCAACATGAGCGGCGAGACGCGCCCGCACAAGTAGGTCCGCACCACGGCCGATGGTCCGCCGCTCTGTCCATGAGTGTGCGGCGGACCATCGGCCTCTGCCGTTGACCATGTCCCGGAGCGTGGTTGACCGATCACACTCCGGAGCGCGATGACCGCACTCCCACTGCATGTGCACACCGGCCGGCCATCCCCGTACCACAGCGGAACTCGCTTGCAGCGACGGGTATCTGATCTCCCGTCGTGAAGGAGTCATGTGCTCACGGGACGTTCAGGGCTTGCCGACCGTGCGGACCAGCGGCGAGCCGAGCACCTGGTGACCACCGCTCGCAAGCATCCGCACCTCCCCGTCATCACTGATCTCCGCGCGTACGATCCCCGTCTCGTCCTCGTAGATGGGATAACCGCCCGCCCCCTCCCTGGCGGTGCGCCGGACGATCACGGCGTCGTCCTCGACCGCGGACGCCTGAAATACCAGCTCGTAACTTTCCGGGTGATGCATGAGGGGCTCCGGACAACAATCGGCGACGGCGACCAGGCTGCCTGCGCCTTCCATTGTCACCCACACCCGCGAGCCATGCCCGAAAAGTCCCGAAGGCCTCAGGGCAGCGCGGTGAGAGCGGTCGACCCGCGAGCACCCCGGCTGATCAGCCCGTCGATGATCGCCTCGAGTTCGTCGGCGACCGAGTAGTCGGCGGCGTAGGTACGCCACTGGTCCTTGATCGCGGTGAGCCGCGGCAACTCCTCCGCGTCCTCCTCAGTGATCATCTCGGGGAAGCAGTGGCTGCTCGGCGGGTGCTCCGCGCGGCGGGCGGCGGCCCTGCGGAAGATCAGGTCGCTGTAGATGTACTGCCATATCGTCCAGCAGGCACGTACCGACCGGGCCGGGGAGAGACCGCAGTTCTGGGCACAGTCGAGAATCTCCTCCACCATCCACAGGGCATCTCTGTCGGTGAGCTCGCCCAGCGCCAGGACGTCGAGTACCCACGGGATACGGCTGAGGACCCCGTGTGCGTGCACAGCGACGGCGAGCAGCCGTTCGCGAGGATCCTCAGGCAGTTCGGGACGCGGGAAGGCGCCCATGGTCCCGGACAGGGTGAGCATCAGCAGCTCGTCCTTGTCCCGTACGTAGTGGTAGAGCGCCATCGGCGTGCTGCCGAGTTCCTTCGCCACCCGTCGCATGCTCAGGGCGTCCAGGCCCTCCTCCTCGAGGATGCGGCGCGCGGTGGCGACCATCGTGTCGGGGTCGAGCCTGCGCGGCCGACCCACGGACCGCCGGCCCGCTGCCTGCTTCTTCTCTGCACCCGACACGACTCCATTCTCCTCCCGTCTCCCCTCCGTGGCCTTCTCTTGTACGCGTACGGAAATCCCGCGACGTCCGGCCCGGGAGGGGGTGTCAGAGCCGGACGATGACCAGGGCGGTGTCATCGGTGGCGCCGTCGGGCGGGAGCAGTTCGAGCAGGACGGCGTCGGCAAGGGGCTCGGGGGTGGATTCCCGGTGCCGGACGAGGGAGGCGGCGAGACGGTCGAGGCCGATGTCGATGTCCTCGCGGCGGCGCTCGATCAGACCGTCGGTGTACAGGACAAGCGTGTCGCCCTCGATGAAGGCGGTGGCGGCCTGGGGCCGCGGTACCTGATCGAGGCGGGCGCCGAGCGGCGGGTCGGTGGCCCGGTCGAGGAATTCCACCGTGCCGTCGGTGCGCAGCAGGGCGGGTGGAGGGTGCCCGGCGCTGCTGTAGGTGAGGATGTGCGTCTCCCAGTCGATGCACGTATCGACCACCGTGGTGTTCTCGGCCCCGTCGACCGAGCGGGAGTACAGGTCGAGGACGTCCAGGGCGCGGGCCGGGCCGTCGGCGACGCGGGAGACGGCGCTGAGAGCGCTGCGGAGCAGACCCATGCTGCCGGCGGCCTGCAGGCCGTGGCCGACGACGTCGCCCACGGCGACGCCGACGCGGTCGCCGGGCAGGTCGACCAGGTCGTACCAGTCGCCGCACACGTTCAGCGCGCCGACGGCGGGCCGGTAGCGCACGGCGACCCGGAGGTGACCGACCGGCCCGGGGGCGGGCAGCATCGCCTTCTGCAGGGCGAGGGCCACTTCGCGTTCCCGGGCGTGGGCCTGCCGCAGCCGCTCGTTGACCTCCTGCAGTTCCCGGGCCCGGGTGTAGAGCTCGGCCTCCAGCACGCGGCCCCGGCTGCTGTCCGATCGCTCACGGGCCTTGATGAGTTCGGTCACCTCCTCCACCCGGTGCACCAGCAGGACCACCCGCCCGTCCGGTCCGGACACCGGGGCGTTGACCGGGCTCCAGTACCGCTCCTCCCACTCGCCGGGCCGGAGCAAGGACTGGACGTCATAGCGCTGCAGCGCCATGGCGTCCCGCTCACCGGTGGCCAGCACCCGCTTGAGCGACGCCTCCAGATTCCGCATGCCGCTCGGGGTCGTGGCGTTCGGATTGTCGGGGAACACGTCGAACAGATACCGCCCGACCACCTGCTCGCGCGTGCGCCCGGACATACGGAGGAACTCCTCGTTCGCGTCCGCGTACACCAGCTCGGGAGTCAGCAGCGCCACCATGCCGGGCAGCCCCTGGAACACCGCCGCGTAGTCGATCCCCGCAACCGCCATGCTCAGCCTCTGCCTCCGTGTCCGCCGCCGTCCAGGGCCAGTCGACCCGCTCCGAGCCCGCCCCTGTGTCAGAAGTCGACGGCCTCGCGGACCAGCGGACACGTCATGCAGTGGCCGCCGCCACGCCCACGGCCGAGCTCGGCGCCGACGATGGTGATGACCTCGACCCCGGCCTTGCGCAGAAGGGCGTTGGTCTGCGTGTTGCGGTCGTAGGTGAAGACGACACCCGGCTCCAGGGCGACCGCGTTGTTGCCGCTGTCCCACTGCTGCCGCTCGGAGGCGTACACGTCGCCGCCCGTCTCGATCACCCGCAGGCCGGGCAGACCGAGTCCCGTGGCAACGACGTCCACGAAGGCGGCCGACCCCTCGTCGGTGACCTCGACCCCCGTCGCCTTGTCGCTGGGGCGCAGGGAGAAGGTGTGCATCGCGTCCACGATCGTCGGGTAGACCGTCACGATGTCGCGGTCGGCGAACGTGAAGACGGTGTCCAGGTGCATCGCCGAACGGAGCCTGGGCATGCCCGCGACGATGACGTGTTCGGCGGCGCCGTTCCTGAAGAGCGAGGCTGCGACCTGGGTGATGGCCTGGCGGGAGGTGCGTTCGCTCATGCCCATGAGGACGACGCCGTTGCCGACGGGCATGATGTCGCCGCCCTCGAACGTGGCCTGCCCCCAGTCCTGCTCGGGGTCGCCCCACCACACCGTGGAGCCCTTGAAGTCCGGGTGGAAGGTGTAGATGGCCTTCATCAGGAGGGTCTCGCCGTGCCGGGCGGGCCAATAGAGGGGATTCAGCGTCACACCTCCGTAGAGCCAGCAGGTGGTGTCGCGGGTGTAGAGCGTGTTCGGCAGCGGTGGCATGAGGTACTCGCGCGCCCCCGTCGAATCGCGGGCGAGCGCGACGTACCCCGAACGGAACGCATCCGGCAGGTCCATGGTGGCGAGCCCGCCGATCAGGTACTCGGCGAGCCGGTGCTCATCGAGTGACTCCAGGAAGGCCCGGGTGTCGTCGATGAGTCCGATGCCCACCTCGTTCGCGGTGATCTTCCGGTCCAGCAGCCAGGTACGGGCCTCCGGAATCGCCATGGTCCGGGCGAGCAGGTCGTGCAGTTCGACGACCTCGACACCGCCCTGGATCAGCCTGCCGACGAAGTCGGCGTGGTCACGCTGGGCGTTCTCCACCCACATGACGTCGTCGAAGAGCAGTTCGTCGGAGTTGGTCGGGGTGAGCCGGCGGTGCGCCAGGCCGGGCGCGCATACCAGTACCTTGCGCAGTCTTCCGACTTCGGAATGGACGCCGAGCGCCTGCGCGGGGGTGGTGGTGTCAGTCACGGTGTGCCTTTTCGCAGGAGGGAGACAGGGGTGAGACGTGCTGTCAGAGCTCGATCCAGCCGGCCGCCAGGGCGATCACACCCACGACGGCGCCCGCGACCGAGACGGCGCACATGACCGCTTCGGCGGGCGAGAACAGCCGCTTGTTCTGCTCGCGCCGGGCCTTGACGAACAAGAACGTCGAGGGGGCGTAGATGATCAGGGAGACCAGCAGGAACCTCAGGCCCGCGGCGTACACCAGGAATGCGGTGTAGACCGTGGCCAGCACGGCGACGACCATGTCCCGACGGATTCCGCCTCCCGCCCCTCCCTCCGGGCCGGGCCTGGACGCGATCCTGACGGCGAAGGCGGCCGCGAGAAGGAACGGGATCAGGCTGAGCACGCTGGTCAGGTCGAGGGCGAAATTGAAGGCGTCGTCCGAGAACATCGTGACGACCAGGACGATCTGACTCAGCGCGGTGGACAGGAGCAGCGCGGGGACGGGGACGTCGGCCGCGGTGGACCGGCCGAGGAAGCGCGGCATGTCGTCGTCCTTGGCCGCGACGAACAGCACCTCGGCCGCCATCAGCGTCCACGCCAGATAGGCGCCGAGCACGGAGACGATGAGCCCGACGCTGACGAAGACCATGCCCCAGGTGCCAACCGCCGCCTCGAGCACGCCCGCCATCGACGGCTGGCGCAGCTCGGCGATCTCGCTCATCGGCAGGATTCCGTACGACACGATCGTGACCGAGGCGAAGACGGCGAAGACGCTCACGAACCCCAGCACCGTGGCCTTGCCGACGTCCTCACGCCGTTTGGCGTGGCGGGAGTAGACGCTGGCGCCCTCGACCCCGAGAAAGACGAAGACGGTGGCGAGCATGGTGCCGCGGACCTGGTGGAACAGGGAACCGGCGTAGTCGGCGCCGCCGAAGTTGTCCACGAAGACGGACGGGTCGAAGCAGAAGAGGGAGAGGAGGACGAAGACCAGGATCGGGACGACCTTGGCCACGGTCACCACTCTGTTGATCGCCGCCGCTTCCTTCACCCCGCGCCGGATCAGAAGGAAGAACGCCCACAGTCCGATGGATGACAGGACGACCGCGAGGAGCGTGTCACCGTCGCCGAGCGCGGGTGCGATGGCGCCGATCGTCGACATGATCAGCACCCAGTAGGTGACGTTGCCGACGCAAGCGCTCGCCCAGTACCCGAACGCCGAGAAGAAGCCGAGGTACTCGCCGAAGCCGGCCTTGGCGTAGGCGTAGACACCGGCGTCGAGGTCGGGCCTGCGTACTGCGAGCGTCTGGAACACGAACGCCAGCATCAGCATGCCGACGCCCGCGATGACCCATGAGATCAGCGCGCCGGCGACTCCCGTCTCCTCGGCGAACCTCCGGGGCAGGGAGAACACCCCGGCGCCCACCATCGAACCGACGACCATCGCCGTCAGCGTGAACAGCGTCAGCTTGGCCGCAGGCCGCCCTTCGGCCGCAGCGGTGGGGGTGGCGGCCCCGGTGTCGGAGTCGGTCATCAATTCCCCCTCCCACGCGCCCTGCTGGACGGCGAGCCTGCTGTGCGCGGTCGTCCGTAGCGGTCGTGACCGGTGCGTTCCTTCGTACGGGGTACGGCGGGGACGACCACATCGGCCGGGTGTGTGCGGCGGTCTCCGGTCTGCGGGGCCGTCGCGAACGAGCGGGCCACCGGAAGGGCCGGAGCGAGGGGGGACGACCGCCTCAGCGCCGCCGGCATCCGGGCCGCGGGCCTACGACCTGCCTGGTCATCGTCTGTCACATCAGCTCCGGTTCGCACAGGGGCCGTGCCGACCGCGACACCGCATGTCCGTCGGGAGGCAAATCTAGTGCCGTTCAATCATTTTGTCGCGCTATGAACCAATTGCGCGCTTATGCTGCCCTTTCGGTGCTTCGACCGAAGCGGGGCGGGACGCTGCCACCCATTCGGGTCGGGCCTGTTGCCCGACGCCTGCCCGGCCGGTCGGATGGCACTGTGCCCGTGGCGGTCACACGCTGCACGAGTTCGAGGGACGGTCACCGTCGGAAGGCAGGGGCCATGCTTGCCGTCGCGGTCATCGCGGGAATCCTGTTCGTCTGGGCACTTCTCGCACACCGGCTCGCCCGTTGGAGCATCACCGCTCCCATCGCCATGATGGCAGCGGGCATCGCGCTGACCGGCGGTTCGGATCCCCCGCTCCACTTCGACCTCGATACGGCCACCTTCGAGCACACGGTGGAGGTCATCCTGGCGCTGCTGCTCTTCGTCGATGCCATCGAAGTCCCGGGAGGGATCCTCGGCAGGGAGAAAGGCCTGGTCCTGCGCCTGATCGGAGGCGCCTTGCCGCTCACCCTGTGCGCAGCGTTCCTGGCCGCACTCGCCTTCTTTCCCGATCAGCCGGGGTGGATCCTCGCGGTCCTGGCGACCGTCGTCGTCCCTCTGGATCTGGCGCCCGCTTCGGCCGTCATCCGCGACAGCAGGATTCCCGCGCGGCTCCGTGAAGTGCTCAACGTCGAAGGAGGCCTCAACGACGGAATCCTCTCGCCGGTCTTTCTGCTGTGCATCGCCGCCAGCGCCGAGTCGTTCGTACGGGCCGCCGACTACGCGGGCGCGTTGCTCGAAGCAGTCCAGGCCGCCGCCTGGGCCGTCGCCACGGGTCTGGTCATCGGCTACGCGGCCGGATGGCTGCTGCGCCGGTCCTGGGCATGTGGATGGACCCGGCCCTCGGCGCTGAGGCTCGGTGTACTCACCGTGCCCGTGGCGGCGTACACCCTGTCCGGCGCGCTGGGGGGAAACGGATTCGTCGCCGCCTTCGTCGCGGGCGTCTGCTTCGCCCCCGCGGCACGCCGGCTTCCCGAAGGCGCGGTGGAGATGACCGACGATCTGGCCGCGCTCATGACCATTGCGCTGTGGTTCCTCTTCGGGCAGATCGTCAACGACGCGTTCTGGGACGGATTCAATTTCTCGGTGATCCTCTACGCGCTCGTCGCCCTCACGCTCGTCCGCATGCTTCCCGTCCTCATCGCGCTCGCGGGGACGGGGATGAAACTGACGGACAAGCTGTTCCTCGGATGGATGGGTCCGAGAGGCGTGACATCCATCGTCTTCGGATCCCTCGCGGTCATCGAACTTCCCACTCCGAGCGGTGATTTCATCGCCCAGGTGATGACCATCACCGTCATGCTCAGCATCGTGCTGCACGGTCTGAGCACCGAGCCGATCAGCCGCCGCTACGGCCGCGTCAGGGAGATCCGGCCGGCCGTCCCCACAGGCTGAACCGTTCCCGGCCCCGCACGGGCGCGCGAAGCACGCAAGGACGGTGCCGGCGCCCGGCCTCCGCGCTTCGCCGCAGGACTACCGGCCTGCGCAGGGTGAAAACGGACCAGTGAAGGTGAGTACACCCCACGCGTGCAGCAACCGGTCCGGCATAGCTTCGGCGGTGGCGGCAGCAGGCCGCCGCCCCTTCGCCGTCCCGCACCGAGGATCTGATCCCATGCCGATGCAGCCCTGGTTCTCCGAAGCCAAACTGGGCATCTTCGTCCACTACGGCATCTACGCCGTCGACGGAGTACCCGAGTCCTGGTCCTTCTACACCGGGCAGGTACCGCACGACCACTACATGAAGCAGCTGGACGGCTTCACGGCCTCGGACTACGACCCCGGGGTCTGGGCCGGTCTCTTCGCCCGCGCGGGGGCGAAGTACGCCGTACTGACCGCCCGCCACCACGACGGCGTGGCCCTCTGGGACACCGAGCAGGGCGATCTGTCGGTCGTCCGGCGGACGCCCGCCGGCCGCGATCTGCTCGCCGGGTACGCCGAAGCGCTGCGCGCCCAGGGCCTGAAGGTCGGCCTGTACTACTCGCACTCGGACTGGAATCACCCCGACTACGCGAGCGCCGTCCACCCGGATCCGCCGAACGAAGAGGTCCGCGCCAACCGTTACGCCTCTGCCGCGCCCGGCCAGGAGGACCCGGAGGCCTGGGCCCGGTTCCTCGCGTACCGCAACGCACAGGTCGGCGAGCTGGTCACGCGCTTCCGCCCCGACCTGCTGTGGTTCGACGGCGAGTGGGAGCGCAGCGAGGAGCAGTGGGAGATGCGCGAACTGTCCGAGCTGATCCTCGCGGGGAACCCGGACACCGTGCTCAACGCGCGCATGCTGAGCTACGGCGACTACTCCACACCCGAACAGGGGGTCCCACTGCTGCCGCCGGAAGGGCCCTGGGAGCTGTGCCTGACGGTCAACGACTCGTGGGGTTTCCAGCCCCAGGACCACCACCACAAGTCGGTGCGCCAGCTGGTGCGTTACTTCGCGGAGACCATCGGCATGGGCGGCAACCTCCTCCTGGACGTCGGCCCGCGGGAGGACGGGACCATCCCCGCCGAGCAGGCCGTCCGACTGGAGGGCCTGGGTACGTGGATCGCCAAGCACTCCGAGGCGGTGTACGGCACGGTGGCCGGCCTGCCGCCCGGACACCACTACGGTCCGAGCACGCTGTCCGCCGACCGCCGCACGCTGTATCTGATGTGCTTCGACACGCCGCGCGAGACCGTCTCGCTGCGCGGCCTGCGGACGCCGGTCACACGTGTGAGCGTGGTCGGCAGCGGTACCGAGCTGGGGCACCGGCTCGTCGGCGGTCTGGGGGACGTGCCGGGCGTGCTGTGGATCGATGCGCCCGAGGCGGCCGATACCGACGAGCTCGCCACCGTGCTGGCCGTCGAACTCGACGGCGAACTCGATGTGTACCGGGGCACGGGCCGGGACTGATGTCCGCCCGGGTTCATGCGCCGGCACGGACCGCCCTCGGGGACGCGCCCAGTTCGCGGCGGCACGCCTTGTTGAACGCCTGCAGGTCCTCGACGCCGATCGCCGCCGCGACCGCGGGGATCGGCAGCGTCGATTCCCGCAGCAGATGCCGGGCGCGCTCCATCCTGCGCCGACGTATGTAGGCCACCACCGTGGTACCGGTCTCGGCCCGGAACAGCCGGATGAGGTGGTTGTGCGACACCCTGGCCGCCCGGGCCACCTCCGGGACGGTGAGGTGCCCGGCGAGATGGGACTCGATGTACGCCATGGCCGAGGCGACCGAGGCGTGCGGCCGGGCCTCTCCCCCGGCCGGTTCGGCGAGGTCGGCGACCCGCCACAAGGCGGACCACACCTCGGCGTCCGCCCGCCGCGGACTGCGCGCCGCGGTCGCGATGGCGCGCAGCAGCAGCTCCGACAGCACCGGCGTCAGCGCCCCGGCGTCCTGCACCACCGGCACCGTCGACGGATCGCCGGTTCCGGGCAGCCTGAGATGGACGTAGAGGTGCTCGGACCGCCCGCGGTACTGGTAACGCACCACCGCCCCGGGCGGCACCAGGCTCACATGGCCGGGCCGGACGGCATGGGCCACGCCGTCGACGGTGAGCTCCGCTGCGTACCGGTAGAGGTGCAGCTGCCACAGATCGGGCAGCCGGAACACGTCGAGCAGACTCGCCGTCCCATGCACCCCGACCCCGGCCGCGACCACCTGCGGTGGCTCGTCGAGCCGCACCGCGCACGCACGTCCCGGTCGGACCCAGACACCCTGATGCACAGGGAAAATCTACCAGCGCCGGGCGATGCCTCCCGATGACGGCCGGCGGACCGGGCGCAGCCGTGCCCATCGACGGCCCGGCCCCGGCGGCGAGGCGTCCACCACAACCCGGACCGTCTTCCGAGTTACGTTCCGACCCGGCAGGGAACCGACTAGGCATGGCCGACGCGTCTTCCCTCGCACCTTCCCGCTGTGACACCGCACTCCCCCGTCGGACGTCGGTGAACACCCTTCGTCGGGACGGGGCGGAGACCGAACCTGCTCCACGCCGTACCGCACGGGGCCGACGGGAGTGGCGCTCAGGCCGGGGACACCGGAAACGTCCCGGCTTCCCCGTCCACCTGCAGACCGACCGGCCGAAGCGCGTCCCGTGCACTCCCGGCCCCCATGGATGCAAGGGAAGGAACGCCCGATGACGAAACCCCTCTCGGTCCAGCTGTACTCCGTGCGCGACCAGTTGGCCGACGACCGCGACGGCGTGCTGCGCCGCCTGGCAGAGATCGGCTACGGCGCGGTGGAGCCCTTCCGGCCGACCACCGACCCGCACGGTTTCCGCAAGGCTGCCGACGACCTGGGCCTGGTCATTTCGAGCGTCCATTCCATGGAGCTGATCGGTGACAACCCGACCGCGGTATTCGAGGCCGCCGCCGTCCTGGGCACGGATCTGGTGATCCTCCCGGCCGGAATCCCCCCGGAGGACTTCACCACGACCCACGGCCTGGAGCGCGCCGCCGACACCCTCAACGACCTGTCCGGGCAGGCCGTTTCGTTCGGGCAGCGGATCGGCTACCACAACCACTGGTGGGAGTTCGAGCCGAAGGTCGAGGGCCGGCCCGCCCTGGAGGTCCTCGCCGGCCTGCTGGTCCCGGACGTCTTCCTCGAAATCGACACCTACTGGGCCGCCGTGACCGGTGCGGATGTCCCGGCCGTACTGCGCAACCTCGGCGAGCGCGTCCGCGCGCTGCACATCAAGGACGGCCCGGTCGTCAAGCAGGAGCCGCACAGCGCCGTGGGACGGGGCAGGATGCCGGTGCCCGCGATCCTGGACGCCGCGCCCCGGGACGCCTGGCGCATCGTGGAACTGGACTCCTGCGCGACCGACATGCTCGACGCGCTGGCCGCGAGCCACACCTACCTCAACTCCCTGGAGCAGGCATGACCACAGGACCGGTGGGCGTCGCAATCGTCGGCGCAGGCGTCATCAGCAGGCAGTACCTGCGCAACCTGACCGCCTTCCCCGACCTGCGGGTCCTCGGCATCGCCGACCTCGACACCGCCCGGGCCCAGGCCGCGGCAGCGGAATACGGTGTGCCCGTCGCCGGCGACCTCGCGACCGTACTGGCGCTGCCCGAGGTGGAGATCGTCGTCAATCTGACGGTCCCGGGCGCCCATGTCGCCGTCGCGACAGCAGCGTTGGCTGCCGGAAAGCATGTCTATGGGGAGAAGCCGCTGGCCCTTGACCCGGCAGAGGGCGAGAAATTGCTCGCCGATGCCGCGAGCCGCGGCCTGTGGGTGGGCTGCGCGCCCGATACGTTCCTCGGCGCGGGCATCCAGAGCGCCATGCGGGCGATCGAATCGGGTGCCATCGGCACCCCGGTCGCCGCGACGACCGCCATGCTGAACTTCGGTCCCGAACGCTGGCACCCCAGCCCCGAGTTCCTCTTCCAGCCGGGCGCCGGCCCCTTGCACGACATGGGTCCCTACTACCTGACCTCCTTGGTCGCCCTTCTCGGTCCGGTCTCCAGGGTCGCCGCACGCGCCCGCCGGGGCCGTACCGAACGCGTCATCGGCTCCGGCCCGAAGGCCGGCACCCGCTTCCCGGTCGAGATACCCACGCATGTCGCCGCGCTCGTCGATTTCGCGACGGCAGAAGCGAGCGCCGCGTCCACGTTCAGCTTCGATTCGGCGCTCCCCCGCACCCAGTTCGAAGTCACCGGGACCGAAGGAACGTTGTCGCTGCCGGACCCCAACACCTTCACCGGTCCGCTGCGGGTACGGGGCGCCGCCGACCAGGAGTGGCGCCTGCTGCCGATCACCGGCACGGACATGGGACGTGGCATCGGCGTCCTGGAAATGGCCCGTGCGCTCCGCGCGGGACAACCGCCCCGCGCCTCCGGCACACTGGCACAGCACGTCCTCGACACCATGACGGCCATCGAACACTCCGCGGCCCACGGCGAGTTCCGCACCGTCACCTCCCGATGCCCCCGGCCGGTCGCCCTCCCCGAGGACTGGGACCCGCTCGCCGCCACGCTCCTCCGGCCCAGCGGCGCGCCCGCCTCCGCCTGACCGCCGGCCACCGGACCCGGGACCGTCCCCCGACGCGTCCCCGCCGTCATGTGTCCGGCGGGGACGGCTGCTCCACGTCAAGGCGAAATCCCGTGACACGGCGGGGCCGGATACACAAGGCGGGGCCGGATGCACAGTGCCCTGCTCGCCGGGCCTTCGACCCACGGTCGCAGCGGTTCGGCGTAGCACGTGCTGTCGTCGCTGTCCGGGACGAGGCCGGCATGTTCCGTGACGACGATGCTCCGGCCGAGACGCGTCACGGGGTCGATGGTGTCGGCCTCGCAGGCCACGACGGTGCCGGGCGCATCGTGCGGGACCGCCGGCGCGGCGCACCGCCGTCCTCCAGCCGGACGACGATGTCCTCACCGTCCGCGATGTGATGCACCGGCCGCGCGGCCGAAAGGGCATGCTGCGAGAAGATCACCCGGCCCATTCCCACGGTGCCGAGCAGCCCGAGAGCCTCGCCCGGCTCGAGTTGCACGAGGGACCGGGGGACGATCCCGTCCTGCGCGCGTGCCTTCGCCGGTTGCCCGGCCGCGGGGTTCATCGCATGCGCCCCCTCGCTCGTTGCGGCGTGTCCGGCCCACTCTCGGAGTCCAGCCTGACGCCCGTCGCACCGGCCGACGGGGCCGGTCGGGCCCGCGGATGGGCCGGACGACCCCTCGCGAGAAGCAGACCACCCGGCGAGACTGGAAAATGAAGGCGAAGGGAGGTCCCCATGAGCACGCCTTCCCCCACCCGTATCACCAGGGCACTGCCCACGGAGTACCGCGCCCGCCTGATGAAACAGGCCCGCGAGGTCAACTTCGCCGAGGGCACGCGCCTCTTCGACGAGGGCGGTGCGGCCGACCGGTTCTGGATCGTGCGGTCCGGCTCCGTCACGCTGGACATGCCCGTCCCGGGCAGACCGGCCGTGGTCATCGAGAGCCTCGGGCCCGGCGAGCTGGTCGGCTGGTCCTGGATGTTCCGGCCGTACACGTGGCAGCTGAGCGCCGAGGCGATGACACCCATCCGTACGCACGAATTCGACGCGACGGCCGTACGGATGATGATGGACGCCGACCCGGCTTTCGGTCTCGCGGTCGCGAACTGGGTGGCACAGATTCTCGCCCACCGGCTGCAGACCACGCGCGTTCGGCTCCTCGACGTCTACGCCCCTCGCAGCAGCGGAAGCCCGCTCTGAGACGCCTCCTTCCGATCACCCTCGTCGGCCGCCCGGCCGGGGGCAGGTGTCACGCCCCGGCCGGCCCGAGGTCCGTCCTGGGCGCGCGGCTCGCGGCGGCCCGGTGGCTCACGACCCGCTCGCGGACTCGTCGCCGTGCCGGGAAATCCGGGGGATGAGGAGCACAGGGCAGTTCGCATGGTGCAACAGGCTGTGAGTGGCCCGCCCGAGCGAGGGTCCGAAGTGCCCGGGCGAGCGGCGGCGCCCGCCCATGACCAGCAGGTCCGCATGAGCCGATGCCTCGACCAGGACGCCGGCCACGGAGACACTCTTCTCCGCGTCCGCCTCCACGGTGAGGTCCGGGAAATCGTCGCGGATCCGTGCCGTCACGGCCTGCAGAGCCTGAACGTGCTGTCCCGCGATCTCGTCGACGGCGTCGAGCATGCTGACGACGGTGCCGACGGACTGCAACATGTTCCACACGTGGAGCAGCCGCAGGGAGCCCTCGCGCAGTTCCGCCTCGCGTGCGGCGTAGCGGGCGCATGCGAGGTCGTGCTCATCGCGGACGGCGGCGAGCACCACCCCGCTCTCCGTCGCGTCATCGGTGCCCCGCACCACGACCAGGGGCGTCCTGGCGATGGCCGCGCTCCTGAGGCCGACGGAGCCCAGCATGAGGGAGTTGAAACCTCCGAGGCCGCGGTTGCCGACCACGACCGTGCCGTACAGGCCGGCTGATCTGTGCAGGCTGGTCACGGGGTCGCTGCGGCTGAACTCCCTCGTCACATGCAGCCCGGGGTACGCGGCCACGACCGCGTCGGCGGTGTCCTTGAGGAGTGCGCTGCCGGCCTCACGGACCCGTTCGATGCTCTCCGCCGACAGGTACAGGGCCCTGCTGTCCGTGTCGCCCGCGTAGACGATGTGGAGTGGCTGGTTGCGTCGTGCGGCCTCCGCGGCGGCCCACAGCGCCGCGCTGCGTGCGGCCTCGGACCCGTCGATGCCGAGGACGACGGAGCTGTCGTCCGGGTTCCGGATCGTGCCTTCCATGGTTCCTCCTCACCGAACCGGTAAGACGACTTCCATGCCGGCACCGGTGCCACCCTCGCGCGAGGGCTGCTCAGGTCCCCATGGAGGCGCCGCCGCTGCCACGGTGACCCGAACGGCCTCTTCGGAGGACCGTTCGCCCTTCTCGCCCCGGCGGAGCCGGGCGGATCGTGGGACTGCGGGCCCACCGGTGAGGGCTGCCCTCCTGGACGACTCCGGGTGACGGGAGGCACCGTCCTCCGCGGGGCGGGGGCACAACCGCGTATACGGTCGTCCCGGTGGTGGCCGCCGCCTCCTACAAGGATGTCGCGAAGTTGCCCGCACAGCACGACAACAGCGGCGTTCCGGTGGTGGACGAGCACCGACGGCGCGCGTCGACGGCTCCTCGGGCACCCCGCCGAGCCGCGCGAGGGGGGAGGGGCGTGCGCGTACGCGACCCGGTCGGGCGACCGGAGAGCGGCGCCGGTCCGGTGACGGTGCCGGATGGGCCCCACGGTGGGCACCGTGATGCCCGTGACCGCCGGCTCACCGTGTCCGCCCCCTACGGCAGCGGCACCCGGCTCGCCCGCGCCCGCTGAGGACGGTGCCCGGACCTCCACCCGTACGCGTGAGCAGCGACCGCGACGAGCAGCGTCCTCAACCGCCGTAGCAGTACGGCGATGTCGTGACGCAGCCGATGCGTATGCTCGGTGCATGATCCAGGCAGTACTGCTCGACCTCGACGCAACCCTGCTCGACTACGGCATGCCCGCCTGGCGTGCGACGGTGCGGGACGTGTGCGCGACCCTGGGCGAACAGGCCCCCGACCTCGATGGCGACGCGCTCTACGGCGCCTATGTACGCCGCTACCTCGACCACATGCGCGCGGCGGGGGACGGTGCACCGCACCCGCCCGGCCGGATCCCTGATGCCGGTTCCCTCTGGAGGGAGTTCTGGCGGCAGGCGCTCGACGAGTGCGGGCACGCCGAACTCGCCGGGCCGGCCACCGACGAGTACACGCGGCAGCGTCGTCTGCGCTACGCCCTGTTCGACGACGTGACGGACACACTCAGTGCGCTGCGCAGCGCCTCGTGCCGACTGGTTCTCGTCACCAACGGTCCGGGCGACGCACAGCGGGACAAGATCACGGCAACCGGTCTGGACGAGTTCCTGGACCTCACCGTGATCTCGGGCGAGGTCGCCGTGTCCATGCCCGACCGAAGGATCTTCGACATCACGCTCGACCGCCTGGGGCTCGGCGCCGCCGACGTCTGCCACGTGGGCGACAGCCTGGTGACCGACGTCGGCGGAGCGCACAACGCGGGACTGGGTGCCTCGATATGGCTGAACCGGTCGCGCGTGGAGCGCGACCCCCGGCTGCGGCCCCCGTCGCACGAGATCACCTCGCTTCGCGAACTTCCTGCCCTGGTACGCGCCGGCTCTGCCGTCTGATCGGGTGGGAGCACACGCGGACGACACGACGCGGCCCCGCTCGGCCGGCTAGACCGGTCGTGCCGCGCTCCGTCGTCCTGGGCATCGGCGAGGCCCCGCTACCGACCGGCGCGACTGCGCCGGTCACCCGGCCCCGGGGCGCAGGACCGTTCCCGTGAGGGACATGTCGCCGCTGAACCGGACGAGCTGTGAAACGGTCACGTTCTCGAAGGTGACCGTACGGGTGGGAACGGCGGGATGGGTGAGCCAAGGGGGCAGGGCGTCGGGGGTGATGGCAACGCTGCGGTCGGCCGGGAGCGGAGCCCCGCCCAGTCCGGCGAGCATGCCGGACAGCTTGCGGATGTAGAGCGCCACCGTGTCTCTGCCCTTGACCGTGGACGTCGTCGCGGGCCCGGTGCGCAGACGCATGGCCGCGCCGTCGCGGCCCGCTCTCAGGTCGAGTCCGCCGATGTCCAGCGACCGAGCGGTGAACTTCAGCACCGGCTCGGACCCGGCTGCGGTACGCACGGTGACCACACCGCGGAAGG
Organism: Streptomyces sp. JH14; assembly: GCF_029428675.1. Classification (GTDB taxonomy): domain Bacteria; phylum Actinomycetota; class Actinomycetes; order Streptomycetales; family Streptomycetaceae; genus Streptomyces. The sequence goes on from NZ_JAJNEL010000001.1 coordinate 131,580, forward strand.
TACTGCCGTGAAGCACGAGTCTGCCGGCGCGGAGCTCCGAGAGCACGCCTGCCGGAAGGGCAGACGAGCGGCCGACCGGTGCCTCGGACGTGCGGATGGCGCCGGAGGAGCGCAGCGCGCTCGAGCCCGCCGGCGCGAAGAGGTGCAGGGCCACCGGCAGGGCGGCCACCGCCAACGCGCAGGCGAGAGGCCGCTGCATCGTGCCCGCCGTGCTGGTTCCCGGCACGGTACTGCTCGGGTGGAAAGGCTCGGGCCGCTGACCGCCCGCCGCGTGACCGGTCAGGTCGTCACATCCCACCCTGGTCCTCGCTCAACGGGCCGGCCGTCGGCACAGGGCCCACCGCGGGCGTCGCCCCGTCGGCGTCCGTGGGAGGAGTCCAGGCACAGGCCAGGGAACCGCCGATCAGACCGCAGAGCAGCCCGAGGAGGAGGCCACCGAAATTCGCGACGGGAAACGAGATCAGGGAGAGGAGCATGGTCGCGATCCCGGCGAACGTGCGCACCTGCCGATGGAACCACAGGGAGAAGCCCAGAACCAGGAGCAGAACCCCGATGACCAGCGCTCCCGCGCCGGCCGTGGTCGACAGGGCCAGGGGAATGCCGCCCAGAGTCACATGCGCATAGGGGAAGTAGATGATGGGCAGGCCCGCAGTGGCAGTGAACAGACCGGCCCAGAAGGGCCGTTCACCCCGCCAGGCCCTGAATCTCCGTCGGACGTCGGCGGCGGTCACGCGCAGGTTCTGCCGCCTGCCGGAAGGCTCGAAGAACACGCGTGCTCCCTGCGGAAGGATCAGAAGCATTCGTGACGGCCCTGCTCGAGCCGCACACCGAAATCGGGAACGTTGAACGTGGCGGCCGTGACCGCGACCGCGGTCACGCGCACGTCGGTCAGAGTGCTCGACACCGCCTGCTGGGCGAAGCCGTTGGGGTCGAAGAACTGCGAGTTCCTGTCCTCCGGGCTGATGGGGCCCTTGGTGACCGCACCCGCTGCCACGCCGATGTCCAGGCCGTCGAGATTCGCCTGTCCGACCGACGCGGACGTCACGTCGAGGAACAGGTCCCTGGCCTCCACCGGCCTCTGTTCGCCGCCGGTGAACCTCAGGGTGTACGGGCCCAGGACCGGGACCGGTGCCACCACGGACTGGCACAGCCCACTGATCGTCGCGTTGCGGGCCCCGATGACCACGACCGGCACGAGGGTGCCCGCCCGGCTCACATCCACCATGCCGTAGATGCTCACACCGCGGGACCTCAGAGTGTCCGCCGTCACCTGGAACCTCTGGCCGGAGACGAAGAAGGACGCGGCCAGCGCTCCCTGTGCCATGGCGATTCCGAGAACGGTGGCGGCCGTGACACCCGGAACGAGAACAGCGGCGAAGCGCTTCCAGCTGGTCCTGCCGGAGCGGTGCGACATCCCGTCTCCTCCGGTCATGAAAATGGGGCCGCCCAGGTCGGGCGCGGGCAGGCGACATCTCCGTCTCTGGTGACGGATCCTAGACTTCCGTGTGCGTCAGCCGACGGCAGGTCGGGCTGGTCAGACGGGTGACGCCGTTTCCGTTGGGCCTGTCGGACGAGGTCCCGCCGACCGTGAGCGCGGCCGCCGCGCCCTCCGCTCACTCCCGTGCGAACCGGTCGGGGCGCACCTCGTACCCGCACGGAGGGGACCGGCTTCCGGCGCGCGGCGCGTGGAGTCGCCCGGCGGACAACGGCCGGTTGCGCACTACGGTCGGCACCCGGACAGTGCCCCGCCTCACCGGGGTCACCCCGCTCCTGCCGTCGCGCTGCCGGGCCGCTCACGCCGATGGCCCGGTCATCCCGATGATGACGCGGCACGGCCCCGGTAGCACGATGGTCCGTGCACCGGTCCGGTGCACGGACCGGGAGAGAAGGGGGACCGGATGAGCGGTGGCGTCGGTCGGGGGCAGGTGCTGGTGGTGGACGACGATCCGGCGATCCGGCGTTCGCTGGAGCGGGGACTGCGATTGGCCGGCTTCGCGGTGGCGCTTGCCGGAGGAGGGCGGACCGCCCTGGCCCATGTGCGACGGGAACCGACCGATGTGGTCGTGCTCGACATATCGATGCCCGACCTCGACGGCATCCAGGTGTGCCGGGCGTTGCGCGAGGACGGCAACGACCTGCCCGTGCTGATGCTGTCGGCTCTGGACGAGACGGCGGACCGCATCGCGGGGCTCCAGGCGGGTGGCGACGACTACCTGGTCAAGCCGTTCGCGCTGCAGGAGCTGGTGCTGCGGCTCGATGCACTCCTGCGCCGGCGGCCGCCCAGGGCCACGGACATGGTCCGCGTCGGCCCGCTCGTGCTGGATCCGGCTGCCCGCGAGGCACGGCTGGACAGCGAGTTGCTGACGCTGACCCGGCGGGAGTTCGAGCTGCTGGAGGTCCTCGCGCGCAACGCGGGGATCGTCCTCACCCGGGACCAGTTGCTGGAGCGCGTCTGGGGGTACGACGTCGAGGTGCGTACGGACGCCGTCGACACCTTCGTCAGCTACCTGCGACGCAAACTGGAGTGTGGCGGCCGGGCTCGGGTCATCCACACGGTGCGGGGAGTCGGTTTCGTCCTGCGCGCGGACCATGGGGGTGGCAACGCGTGAAGCTGGCCACGCGTATCGCGCTCGCCGTCGGCGCCACCGTGCCGGTACTGGTGCTGGCGGCGGGATGGTTGCTGCTCCTGCTGGTCGCCCATGACCTGCATGCCGAGCAGGACGCGCATCTGCGAGAGCGTGCGGAGGTGGCAGCCGTCAACGCCCGCCAGCTGTTGCGGGCCACCGCCGCCGACCGTCCCGCAGCGGTCGAACAGGCGCGTGAACGGCAGTTGTACGCCTCCGGCCTGGATGTCGGCATCCGGCTGACCGGACCGCACGGCACCGTCTCGGGCGGCCCTCAGCCCGATGCATCCGTGCCCCTGCCGGCCCGGGCACGGACTCCGGTCACCGTCGAGGACGGGGCCAGGAGCTGGCGGGTGCTGTCGGTACGTGTGCAGGGGTCGCGCCCGGGTGTCCAGGGCACACTGTGGCTGTTCTCCCCCGACACCGCCGGCGACAGCCAACTGACTCTCGTTCGCCGACGCGTGGTGACCGTGGCACTGCTGGCAGCAGTGGCGTCGGGGCTCGTGGCGTTCGCTGTCGCCTCACGGGCCGGCCGCCCGTTGCGTCGGCTGCAGCAGCGCACCAGCGGCCTCGACCCGCGGGTGGACACGGCAAGGCTCGACCACACACCGACCGGGGTCTCCGAGGTCGATGACCTGGCCCGGACTCTGCAGACCGTGCTGGCCCGCTACGACGAACAGGCCTCGCGGACCGCTCAGGCCCTGACCACCGCCCGGTCCTTCGCCGCCGCCGCGGCGCACGAGCTGCGTACCCCGCTGATGAGCATGCAGACGAACCTGGAGATCCTCGACCAGCATCCCGGCCTGGCATCGGCGGACCGGGACGAGGTCCTCGGCGATCTCCGGGCCGAGCACGCCCGGATGCTGGGCCTGCTGGTGATGCTGAGGGAGCTCGGCCGGGGCGACCTGGTCGAGGCCGATGCCTTCGGAGCGGTGGACCTCACCGAGGCGATCGACGCCTCCGTCGCCGACGCCAGGCGCAGGCACCCCACGGCGGAGATCGCCGTGCCGGTCATGCCGCGTCTGCATGTGCACGCGTGGGAGCCCGGAGTGCGGACCATCATCGACAACCTCCTGGCCAATGCCCTGATCCACGGTCGGAGCGATGACGGACGCGCACGGGTGGAATTGGGTCTTCGAGCGGGCGGACACCCCAGGGGGTCGTGCGCGGTGCTGACGATCGACGACCGCGGCCCCGGCGTCCTCCCCTCGCAGCGTGATGCCGTCTTCCGTCGCTTCGAGCGGAGCCCGGACAGTCCCGGCTCCGGCCTCGGTCTGACGCTGGTCGCGCAACAGACCGCCCTGCACACGGGCAGCATCCGGATCCAGGACCGCCCCGGCGGCCGGGGCACACGGATCGAGGTCCGGCTCCCCGTGCGAGACAGCAGGCAGGCGGAGATCTCCTTGCCGACCGAGCGGGACTGGCTGATCGCAACCGCCGCACCCCCACAAGGTTTCCACAAGGACAGCTCCTAACTTCTGCGCATGCGCGGGTGCATGGGCCTCGCGCCCGCTCCTGGAGGAGACACCGTCATGAGGATCGCCAAACCCACCGCCCTGGCTCTCACCACCGTCGGCGCACTGCTCGCCGCCGCCGGCACGGCCGCGGCCGGGGGCGGATCGCCGGCGCCGAACCCCACTCCGACCGGCGACGGAGCGCACGTGCTGTGCAAGCGGGTACCGAAGATCGAGAAGCGCATCGAGCGGGCCCTGGACCGTCTCGGCGCCGACGCGGCACAGCGCGGTTCCGTCGCCCGGCTGGCGAAGCGGGTGGAGAACGCCAAGGCAGCAGGTCACACGGAGATCGAGACCTACCTCAACGACAAGCTCACCTTCCGCCGCTCGCTCGTTCCCACGCTCGAGAAGCGCCAGAAGGACCTGACCTCGGTCAAGACCTGGTGCAAGGCCAACAGCAACGGGAGCAAGAAATGACGGTCCGCCACGCCGCCACCGCCGTCGCGGCCGCCGTCCTGCTGCTCACGGCCCTCACCGGCTGCGGACAGGGCGGTGACGGAGAGAGCAGCGGCACCTCCGACCGCCCCGTGACCACCAGCCCGTCAGAGGTCAGGCACATGAAGCAACTGGTGGACGCGGCCGAATCGGCCGCTGCCGCGGCAGAATCCGCCACGGCGGAAGACGGCAAGGACTGATCCGGAGAACGACGCGGTCCGTCCGGCCGTCCCCTGTGAACGCGGGAACGCCGCCCGGCAGAGGTCCGCCGAGCCGGGCGAGCGGATCACGTCGACGGGGGCCGACGAGGATCACACACCGAGATCAAATCGGTGCGAATCTCGCAAAAACAAATGTTCAGACCTTGCAAAATGACCGATTCCACCCTCGTTGCGACTGAGGGTCCGATCCTCACATCCCGGCCGGATGGGTCCGTTTGAATGATCAAAGTGGCAGGGGGTTAGCATATGAGCGCCCCCTAGCTCGAAAGATAAACTTGTGACTGTCAACGAGGACTCGTTCACCAACTGGAAGAACCGCGAGGAGATCGCGGAGTCGATGATCCCGATCATCGGGAAGCTGCACCGGGAGCGGGACGTCACGATCCTGCTCCACAGCCGCTCCTTGGTGAACAAGTCGGTGGTCAGCATTCTCAAGACCCACCGATTCGCCCGGCAGATCGCCGGTGAGGAACTCTCGGTCACCGAGACGCTGCCTTTCCTGCAGGCTCTGACCACACTCGATCTCGGTCCCTCCCAGATCGACATCGGCATGCTCGCCGCGACGTACAAGGCCGACGACCGCGGCCTGACGGTGGAGGAGTTCACCGCAGGAGCCGTCGCCGGCGCCACGGGCGCCAACAAGATCGAGCGTCGCGAGGGGCGCGACGTCGTCCTCTACGGTTTCGGCCGCATCGGCCGCCTGCTGGCCCGCCTGCTCATCGAGAAGTCCGGCTCCGGCAACGGCCTGCGGCTGCGCGCCGTCGTCGTCCGCAGGGGCGGCGCCGAGGACATCGTCAAGCGTGCCTCGCTGCTGCGCCGTGACTCGATCCACGGCCAGTTCCAGGGCACGATCACCGTCGACGAGGCGAACAACAAGATCATCGCCAACGGCAACGAGATCACGTTCATCTACGCCGACGACCCGTCGCAGGTGGACTACACGGCGTACGGCATCAAGGACGCCATCCTCATCGACAACACCGGCAAGTGGCGCGACCGCGAGGGGCTGTCGAGCCACCTCCGCCCCGGCATCGAGAAGGTCGTCCTGACCGCGCCGGGCAAGGGTGACGTCCCCAACATCGTCCACGGCGTCAACCACGACATGATCAAGCCGGACGAGCAGATCATCTCCTGCGCGTCCTGCACCACCAACGCGATCGTCCCGCCGCTGAAGGCGATGGAGGACGAGTACGGCGTTCTGCGCGGCCACGTGGAGACCGTCCACTCGTTCACCAACGACCAGAACCTGCTGGACAATTACCACAAGTCCGACCGTCGCGGCCGTTCCGCGCCGCTCAACATGGTCATCACGGAGACCGGCGCCGCCTCCGCCGTCGCCAAGGCGCTGCCGGACCTCAAGGCGAGGATCACCGGCAGCTCGATCCGCGTCCCGGTGCCGGACGTGTCGATCGCGATCCTCAACCTGCAGCTCGCCCGCGAGACCAACCGCGAGGAAGTCCTGGACTACCTCCGCGAGGTGTCCCTGACCTCGCCGCTCAAGCGTCAGATCGACTTCACCAGCGCCCCCGACGCCGTCTCGAACGACTTCATCGGCTCGCGGCACGCCTCGATCGTCGACGCCGGCGCCACCAAGGTCGAGGGCGACAACGCGATCCTCTACCTCTGGTACGACAACGAGTTCGGCTACTCCTGCCAGGTCATCCGGGTCGTCCAGCACGTCTCCGGGGTGGAGTACCCGACCTACCCGGCCCCGGCCGTCTGATCTCTGCGCACGTTTCCCACCGGTGCCCCGGCAGGCGGGGGCACCGGTGGGGCGCCCCCGCCCGGTACAGCGCCTGGATGCGGTCCGGCCCGGAAAGGCGCGGATCCGGGCGGCTGATCGGAGTCCGGCGCCTCCCGGCAGGTATCGCAGACACTGCCGCCGCGGCCGTCTCGTGGCCGGGCGCGCCCCCGCCGATCAGCAGCGCGCCGTGCTGCTCTGATCAGGTGCTGCGCACCGGTGCCTGCCGTCGAGTGAGGAACGGTGACTCCTCATACCGCTGTTCGAGTTAGGCGGGGCGGCGTCACCGGGGCGGCCGTGCCCGACGACGGTGTGTGCCGATGTCGGCGTGCCCGATGCCGTGCTCCGCCAGCGGGCCGACGGTCAGGCCGAGCCGGCTGCACTCGGTCAGCAGTCTGGGCAGTGCAGCGAGCGTGGCGCGCCAGGCGCCCGGCGCGCTCCACCCGTCCGCGTCGTGCAGCAGCACGGTGCCACCACCGGTCAGATCCGCCAGGACGGATGCCCGCACGGAACGGGTATCGGCGTGTGCCGTCCAGTCCCGGCCCCATGCCGACCACAGCACCGGACGCAGGCCGGCGCGGCGGGCAGCTGCCAGGCGGCCGCCGGTGAGAATGCCGTAGGGCGGTCGGTACCACTGCGGCGCGGTCCCGCAGATGTCCTGCACCGCGGCGGCGGTCCGCGTCACCTCGCGTGCGTCGCGCAGCGGTGTGGGGAACCAGGGGCGCTCGTGCTGCCAGCCGTGCACCGCGACCTCGTGACCACCCGCCACGAGCGCCCGGCCGAGGGCCGGATGACGTTCCAATGCGCTGCCGACGACGAAGAAGGTGGCCCGTACCCGGTGCTCCTCCAGGACGTGCAGGAAGTGCGGGGTGCTGGCCGGGTCCGGCCCGTCGTCGAAGGTCAGTGCCACATGGGTTCGATGGCCGCGGCCGTCCAGCGCGGGGGCGAGGATCCTCCGTACAGGGGGCAGCCAGGTGGCGGCGGGTCCGATGTGGCACGCGGCAGCCACACCCGCGGCCAGACCCGCTGCGGCCGCCGCCGCGCCGGGTGACACCGCCGTCCACCCCGTCCCGAAGCGTCTCACCATCGCTGCTCCTCCTTCCCGGACACCAGAGGTGATCTGCTCAATTGCACACTGGCGAAGGCGATGAGCCCCAGCGACGCGGCTTCCGGCAGTACCCGATAGCCCAGCTCGATCCGCTCCCCGAACAGCGAGACCCCCAGAACGACGCTCAGCAATGAGTCGCCGAGGGTGAGCGCGGGCTGTGACGCCGCCAGCGAGCCGGCCCGCAAGGTGGCCTGCAGCATGAGGAAGGAGCCCAGGCCGACGGCCGCGGCCGTATAGATCTGCCATGTCGCGAACAGCTCCCCGACTCCACCGGAGACCAAGCCGAGCGTGTCCTTGATCAGGGCCGCGGTGAAGGCGAAGCCGATGGCGGTCACCGACCCCAGCACCGCCGCCCGGGCCGAGCCCTGCAGTCTCATGCCCACCACGGCCAGCATGATCGACACGGCGGCGGCGGGCACGGCGCTGACCAGCCACCTCCGTGGCGGCACGGTCTCCACACCGCCGGCCGGACTGGCCAGCAGGAGGAAAGCGGCCAGGCCGAGTGCCATCCCGAGGAACGCCCACCAGGTCCGCGCCCCCGGCGGCCGCCGGAAGACGACCGCGGCCAGCACCAGCGTGAACAGGAGCTCCGTCGTCATCACCGGCTGCACCACCGCCAGCGGCCCGGTCGCCAGGGCAAGGGCCTGCGCCACCCCGGAGACGACCAGCAGCCCCGCGCCCCACCGCCAGGAACGCCGGCGTATGAAGCCGAGCCGCCCGAGGAGACGGCTGCCCGGGGGGCCGGGCGGGTCGGTCGCGGCAGCACGGCGCTGGAGCACGGAGGCGGCCGCGTTCCCGAGCGCGGCCAACAGCGCCAGTACGACGGAGACGATGATCATGTGCCACCACCCCTGCGCGCGTGTCCGTTGCCGGGTGCCCGCTCAGCCAAAGCGCATGGCCAGCCTGCGGAAGAGATGCGGGGCCACGCCCTGGATGCGGCCGGGCACGCCCAGCCAGCGTGGCACGGTGATCTCGTCCCGGCCTCCGGCCAATGCCTCCTCGACCGCTGCGGCGACCAGCCCGGCGGGGACCGGCCGTGGCCAGGACCGCGAGTACGGGGTGCCGCGGCGGGTGAAGAACGGTGTGTCGACCGGACCTGGCAGAACCAGGCAGACCTGGACGCCGGTGCCCCGGAGCTCGTAGCGAAGGCTCTCCGCGAACGCGATCAGCGCCCCCTTCGTCGCCGCATACACCGCCTCGCCGCGCACACCGAACCGGCCTGCCACAGAGCCGATCAGCACCAGCCGGCCCGACCCGCGCGCCACCATCTGCGGCAGCACCAGGCGGACGAGATGGAGCACGGCACAGACGTTGACACTCACCAGACGGTCCACCGTGGCGGCCGGCATGGCGGTGTACGCGCCGGCCCAGCCGAGCCCCGCTCCGGCGACGAGCGCGTCGACCCGGCCACTGTGCGCCAGCGCCGCCTCGGCGAGCCTGCGGCAGCCGTCCTCGGCGGCCAGGTCCATCGGCAGCGCGGTCCCGGCGGTGCGGGCGGCGACACCGTCGAGCCGGTCCTCGTCCCGCCCGTTGAGCAGCAGCTCCCACCGGCCGCCGCCGGCGAGCCGGGACGCGACTTCTGCGCCGATACCGGAGGAGGCCCCGGTGATCAGGACGACTGGCCGCGGGCTGCGGGCAGGCGGGCGCCCCGCAGCCGACAGCGTCGCGTCGGCCCTGGCTGTGGGGGTGCCGCGGGTTGGGGGGCTCTTGCGCATAGGCCTTCCGTCCTCCGGGACCGCCGGCATCCTGGTGCTCCGCTGCGGGCGCCGCCTTGACCGGCCCATTACCGGGTATTCCTTCATGCAACCGGCGCATCGGCAAACGCACCGACCGCACTGGGCTAACGGTCCGCCTCATCTCCCATGTGGCACACCGGCTGCCGTGCGAGGAACATCCAAGGAATGGGACGCCGGATTCTGATCGTCAGCGCGAGCATGGGCGCCGGACACGATGCCGTCGCCGCCGAACTGGCCCGGCGGCTGCGGTCCGGCGGACACCTGACCGCACGGGTGGACCTCCTCGACATGCTGCCTCCCGGCGTGGGGCCCGGGCTGCGCGCCGCGTACCGCACGGCGCTCCACCGCTGCCCGTGGGTCTATGGAGCGGTCTACTCGGCATTCTTCCGCGACGGCGCGGAGGCGGGCGAACGGAACGACTGGGCGCCGGACACCGGGCCGCTCGCCGCAGCCCTGCAGCCGCGCTTGCGCAGGGTCGTCGAACACCGGCGACCGGACGCGCTCGTCTCCACCTTCCACCAGGCTGCCCAGGTCACCGGCCGGCTGCGGGCCCGGTACGGTGACTGCCCGCCCAGCACCGTCGTGGTCACCGACTTCGCCGTGCACCGGCAGTGGCTCCATCCCGGCAATGACCGGTATCTGTGCCTGACCGAGGCCGTCGCGGCACGCGTCCGCGCCGCGACCGGACGCCCGGCGCAGGTGTGCGGCCCGGTCGTGCCCCCGGCCTTCGCGGCAGTGGGCCACGAGGACACGGGCGCGGAGCCGTCCCGTTGGGCGCGGGAGTTCGCGCGGCGCGGCCAAGGCCGCCCCGCCGTGCTGATCTCGGCCGGTGCCTGGGGCGTCGGACACGGGCTGCTCCCCACCGCGCGCCTGCTCGCCGCCACCGGGCACCTCCCGGTGCTGCTGTGCGGCACGGACGAACGCCTGCGGGCCCGCGCCGCGGCGCTCCCCGGCGTTCTGGCGCTGGGCTGGGTCGAGGACCTGCCCGACCTCATGGCGGCCTCGAGCGCCCTCGTGGACAACGCTGCAGGTCAGACGGCCGTGCAGGCGCTCGCCGCGGGCGTACCTGTCATCGGGTACCGGCCGATCGCCGGCCACGGTGTCGAGGGCGTTCACGAGATGGCCGCCGCAGGCCTCACCGAGCGTGTTGCCGACGAGAACGCGTTGCTCCGCTCCCTGGACCGGCTGGTGCGCCCCGGTCCCCTGCGGGACCGGCGGATCGCCGCCGGGCGGGCCGTCTTCACCGCGGACGCGGCCGCACTGGTCGCCTGCTGAGTCGCGTTCCCGGTCACCGCCCTGGCACAGGGCGGCGCAGGTCCTGACCGCCGGGGCGGCGGGCGGGGCGGCAGGGCCGATCCCGGGAGGCGGCGGTGCGGATGCCGACCGAGACTGGGGACATGAACCCGTATGAGGGGCTGGCCACGGTGCAACGTGCCGACGGCTCGGTGGTCCGTGTGTGGGCCGAGGTGTCCATCGGTGAGAAATCGGACGCCATCAACGGGCCCGCCGACAGGCCGCCCTGGACAGCGCAGCTGACGGCCCGCGGCGGCGAAGCGCTGCTGCTCGGCGGCGACGTCACCCTGATCTTCGACTCCGGCGAATCCTGGCCGGCCAAGGTGACCGGCTCCCACTTGTCATCCGGACCTCACTCCTCGAACTGGACCCAGATCAAGGGCACCGGTCCGCCCCTGATCCGGCACGCGTAGCCTCCCGCCGTCCCTGCACCACAGGGGCCGCCGGTCAGCGCGGTCCACTCGGGTGAGTACGGGCGCGTGCGCGCGCCGGGGGGCGCTCGTCAGGCGTCAGAGACCGTGAACAGGCCGCCCTCAGGGTCACGGATGATGAAAGCGTCCTTCGAGGAACGGCCCAGCGGTGGGGCTGGTGAGGCGTCCCCTCCGGCGGCGACGGCGGCGGCCGCGGCGCGTTTGCTGTCCTCGACGTGGAAGTCGACGATCCACCGGGGACGGATCTTCGGGTCCGGGGCGGTTTCGACGCCTCCACCCCAAAGGGTGGCGACCGTGTGGTCCGCGACCTGGACGAGTACGTGGTCGTCCGCGTAGTCGACCGTGCAGTCGCCGGGCGGCTTGGCCCAGTCGAACACCTCTGCGTAGAAGATGGCCGCCTCGAAGGCGTCGCGCGTCTGCAGATCCAGCCGTGCGGGCGCGCTGCCATGGCCTGGCGACCAGGCGAGGGCCGGGCCCTCCCAGAAACCGAAGGTCGCCCCGTCACGGTCGGCGGCGAGCGCAGCACGTCCTTTGCCGAGTTTCACAGGCCCGACAGCGAGCGTGGCACCGCGTTCTCTGACGCGGTCCGCCGTCTCGTCGACGTTGCCGACGGCGAAATACGGTGTCCAGAGGGTGGGAAGTCCGCTGGACGAGCAGGCTCCGATCCCGGCGACGGGTTCACCGTGCGACAGGGCCACCGAGAAGTTGCTGCCGAGGGTGGTGTCACGGAACGTCCAGTCCATCACTGCCCCGTAGAAGGACTGTGCGGCATCCAGGTCCTGGGCGATCAGGATCACCCAGCAGGGTGCACCGGTCACCGGCACGATCTGTTCGAGGGCAGGCATCCGGTGCTCCTTCCGATGAACGGTCTTGGGCGCGTTGACGCCCCGGCCGCCCGGCCGACCTCACGGCCGGCTGATCGGGCTCCTGCCCTCACCCTGTACCCGGCAGTGCCCCGCCGCACTTCAGCACCGCTGTGCCCGCGGTGGATCCCGTGTTGTCGCGGGGGCCGGGCTCCGCGTCGCCGCTTCCGGGGAGCCGCTGCGCGGGGACGCGTTGACAGCGTGTGCGAGGCGACGTATCCCGGAATCTGAGGGGCGCTGCGCGGCAGCCCGGCGCCTGACGTGAGGCGTGCGGGAAGGAGCGGCATCATGGCTCGCTCGATCGGTATCGACCTCGGTACGACGAACTCGGTCGTCAGCGTTCTGGAGGGCGGCGAACCGACGGTGATCCCGAACGCGGAGGGCGCCCGGACCACGCCGTCCGTCGTGGCCTTCGCCAAGGATGGCAACGTGCTGGTCGGCGAGGTCGCCAAGCGGCAGGCGGTGACCAACGTGGAGCGCACCGCCCGGTCGGTGAAGCGGCACATGGGTGAGGCGGACTGGCGGTTCCCGGAGTCCGGCAGCGTGGACGGGAAGCGCTACACCGCGCAGGAGATCTCCGCGCGGGTGCTGCAGAAGCTCAAGAGGGATGCCGAGGCGTATCTGGGCGAGGACGTGAGCGACGCCGTGGTCACCGTGCCCGCGTACTTCAACGACGCGCAGCGCACCGCCACGAAGGAGGCCGGTGAGATCGCCGGTCTGAAGGTGCTGCGGATCGTGAACGAACCCACCGCGGCCGCCCTGGCATACGGCCTGGACAAGGAGAACGACCAGACGATCCTCGTCTTCGACCTCGGCGGCGGCACGTTCGACGTGTCGCTCCTGGACGTCGGGGAGGGCGTCGTGGAGGTGAAGTCCACCAATGGCGACACCCACCTGGGCGGGGACGACTGGGACCAGCGCGTCGTCGACCAGCTGGTGAAACAGTTCAAGAACAACTACGGGGTCGACCTCGCCAAGGACAAGATGGCCGTTCAGAGGCTGCGTGAGGCCGCCGAGAAGGCGAAGATCGAACTGTCCGCGGCGACCGAGACGACGATCAACCTCCCCTACATCAGTGCCTCCGCCGAGGGCCCGCTGCACCTGGACGAGAAGCTCACCCGTGCTGAGTTCCAGCAGCTCACCGCGGACCTCCTGGAGCGCTGCAGGGACCCGTTCCACCAGGCGGTGAAGGACGCCGGGATCCAGGTCTCCGGCATCGACCACGTCATTCTCGTCGGTGGCTCGACCCGCATGCCGGCCGTCACGGGCCTGGTGAAGGAACTGACCGGCAAGGACCCGCACAAGGGTGTGAACCCGGACGAGGTCGTCGCCATCGGCGCCTCGCTCCAGGCCGGTGTCCTCAAGGGCGAGGTCAAGGACGTCCTGCTCCTCGACGTCACCCCGCTGTCCCTCGGTATCGAGACCAAGGGCGGCATCATGACGAAGCTCATCGAGCGCAACACGACGATCCCGACCAAGCGGTCCGAGATCTTCACGACGGCCGAGGACAACCAGCCGTCGGTGCAGATCCAGGTCTTCCAGGGCGAGCGCGAGATCGCGGCGTACAACAAGAAACTCGGCGTGTTCGACCTGGCGGGTCTGCCGCCTGCGCCGCGGGGCCTGCCGCAGATCGAGGTCACGTTCGACATCGACGCCAACGGCATCATGCACGTCGCCGCCAAGGACCTCGGCACCGGCAAGGAGCAGAAGATGACCGTCACCGGCGGCTCCGCGTTGCCCAAGGACGACATCGAGCAGATGATGCGCGATGCCGAGGCACACGCGGAGGAGGACCGCCGCCGCAAGGAGGCCGCCGACACCCGCAACAGCGCCGAGCAGCTCATCTACAGCACCGAGAAGCTCCTGGCCGAGAACGCCGACAAGCTGCCCGCGGACGTCAAGGCCGAAGTCGAGACCGCGCTCGCCGACGTCAAGGAGAAGGCGAAGGGCGACGACACCACTGCCCTCCGCGCCGCCGTGGAACGGGCGACCACCGCCGTTCAGAAGATCGGCACCGCCCTCTACTCGCAGGCCCGGACGGATCAGCCCCCCGGCGCCGCGGAACAGGCGGGGACGGGCGGCGAGGACGAGGTCGTCGACGCGGAGATCGTGGACGACGACACCGTAGAAGGAGGGACGCGATGAAGCAGTCGGTCCAGCCCCCGCATCCGGATTCCCGGCCCCCCGTTGTCGTCCGCGACCCCTCGGCCACCGGCCCCGCCGTGCTTCCGCCCCATCGACCCGAGCGGCAGGAGGGCGCGCCGACGGCGGACTCGACCGCCACGGCCTGCCCGGCCACCGAGGGCAGGCGTCCCGCCCAAGGTCCCTCAACCGCCGAGGACCGGATCCGGCAGCTGGAGGCGGAGCTGGCCGAGCGCACCGCCGACCTGAAACGGGTCAAGGCGGAGTACGACAACTACCGCAAGCGTGTACGGCGGGACCGCCTCGCGATCCGCGAGGCGGCCGTCGCCAATGTCCTGGCCGGGCTGCTGCCCGTTCTGGACACCATCGACCGGGCCCGGGCCCTGGGCGACGTCACCGGCGGCTTCCACCACGTCACCCGGATCCTGGAGGCCCGACTTGCCGCACTGGGACTGCACGCCGTCGGCGAAGCGGGCGAACCCTTCGACCCCCGCATGCACGAGGCCCTCACCTACACCGCCGCCTCCTGCGCCGGCAGCCCCCGGACCACCGGCGCAACCTGTGCCCAGGTGCTGCGCCGCGGTTACCGGGTCGGCGCGCACCTGGTGCGTGCGGCGGAGGTGGCTGTGGCCGAGCGGCCGCCGCTCGAGCCCGCCCCGGCCGCGCCGCCCGGGCTCCGACGGACGACGGGCGACGCGGACGCCGACCGCTGACCGAAGCTGTGGGTGACCCTGCCCGCGATGGCGGCAGCGTCTGCTGCGGGGCCATCCCGGTAGCGGTGATGTCTTCGGCGCAGTCTCGCGGGAGGGTCTCGCCCGGCCCTGACCGGGACCGGTGGCTGAGAAGCTCGCGGATCCGCGCGGCGTCGGTCATGACGCGCCCCGCAGTCAAATGGAGGTGAACAACGTGAGGTTGTCGCCTTACCCTCGTGCGCATGAGGTCATCTGCGTATCCGCCCAAGCCCGTGCCCGGCGACCGCATAGCGGTCATCTCGCCCGGCTCCGGTCTCGCCGGACTCCTCCCCCTGCCGCACGAGCTGGGACTCGAGCGGCTGCGTGAGGATTTCGGTCTGGAACCAGTGGAATACCCGGCCACGCGAAGAATGGGTTCCACACCCCAGGAGCGTGCCGACGACATCCATGCCGCGTTCGCCGATCCGACCATCAAGGCGGTGATGGCCACGATCGGTGGTGACGACCAGATCACCGTGCTTCCCCTGCTCGACCGGGAGTTGATCCGCGCCAACCCCAAGCCGTTCTTCGGGAGCAGCGACAACACCAACCTGCTGATCTTTCTGCACAACCTGGGAATCGTCGGCTATCACGGCGCCTGCGTGATGACCGAGATCGGCCGCCCGCACACCCTTCACCCGATGACCGCGGATTCGGTGCGCGCCGCCCTCTTCACCTCCGGCCCTTATGAGCTTCGCTGCGCCGAGCGCTACCGGGACTCGAGCCGTGACTGGGCAGATCCGGCCACCTTCGGCAAGGAGCCGGACTCGCAGCCCGCCGAGGGCTGGATCTGGCACCGGCCCGAGCGGGTCGTCGAAGGCCGTGCGTGGGGCGGAAACCTGGAGATCCTCTCCTGGTTGCTGATGGCCGACCGCGAGATCGAGCGCGACACCGTCGCCTACGAGGGCGGCGTCCTGTTCCTGGAGACCTCCGAGGAGATGCCCGGCGGAGAGGAGATCTTCCGCATCCTGCGCAACATGGGCGAACGCGGCCTGCTGGCCCGCTTCCCCGCCCTGCTGATGGCACGCGCCAAGGCATGGTCCTTCGAGAAGCCGAACGACCCGGAAGCCAAGCGCCGCTATGCCGTCGAGCAACGCGAAGCCGTGCTGCGAGCGTTGGCCGCGTACGCCCCTGCGACGATGGCGGTCTTCGACGTGGACTTCGGACACACCGATCCCCAGCTCGTGATCCCGTACGGGGGAAGCGTGAGAGTGGACGGCCCTGCCCGCCGGATCACCGTGACGTACTGACCGTCCCCTGTGCACTTCACCGGCTGACACGTCGCGCGTGCATCGACGGCCCTCGGCGAACCGGCCTCGCTCATCGGGAGATGCTGATGATCTGCGCGCTGCCCGGGGCCACGGTCACGGTGGACCGGCCCGCGCCGATCCGCAGCGGCGTGCTCCGCGGGGCCCGGTCCGCGGTCCCTGCGGAGGTCACCTTGGCGCCGCCGAGCGTGATGGATTCGGCATCCAGGGAGGACAGGCCGCCGGTGGCGGAGCTCACGAGGGCCGTGGCGCGCGCCGTGTGCATGCTGCGGGGAAGTCCGATCGTGACCGTGTCGTCGGTGGCGTCCGCCGCGGCCGGGTCCTGGACGTTGATGAGGACGACGTGCAGCGTGCCGTCCCTGCCCTCGATCCCGTACGCACGCAACTTGCCCAGGGCGTCGTCGGACAGGCCGAGGTCGACGAAGTGGCCCTGTGGGAGCTGCCGGAAGGCCCACAGGCCGTAGTAGAGCGGCGAGGCGGAGAGCCGGTGGGCGTCGAGCTGCGCCTGGTCGGCGGCACAGAAGGCGCCGTAGTAGCGGTACGAGATGGGGTAGTCGGCCGAGTCGCGGGGCTTGAAGTCGCCGCAGACGGCGGCCGTGTTGGTGTGGAAGAGGAGTCGGCTGACGCCGTTCCGCGCCGTTTCGAGAAGGTGGTCGAGCGCCCACAGCGAGGATCCGTAGGCGTTGCTGACCCCGGGCTGGCCGCTGCACGAGGCGCTGTTGGACTCGTTGAGCGTCATCGGCACGGTGTGGTGCAGCCGTTCACCGACGGCCTTGATGCCCTCGAGCTTGGTACGGGCCTTGAGGTACGTGTCGGGCGACATGAGCTGCGCCATGGTGGCCGTCGAGGTGCCGCAGTGGCTCCCGGCGTACAGATGGGAGGACAGCTCGGCGAGGGCGCGCCGCGGGGCGCCGGTGCCGTCGGCGAGCGCGGCGTCGGCGAAGCCGTCGATGACGGAGTTGGTGAGGGCCGTGTTGGCCGACGGGCCGGTCATCTTCAGGTGCGCGTGCGGCAGAGCGGCGTCGATCTCCGCCTGGTACTGCTTCACGGTCGACCACATCTCGGCGGGGGTGAGCGTGGTGACGTTGTCGTACTCGTTGCCCACCTCGACGGAGAGCAGGCCGTCGCCGAGCGTGGCGTGTGCGGCCTTCACCTCCGCCACCACCTGGTCCATCGTGACCTGCGGTGCCGGGTCCTTGAGCGGGTTCTTCAGCTTCGCCGGATCGAGGAGCGACTTCAGCGGTACACCGAGTGTGACCTTCCATCCGGTCGCGTCCAGCAGCCGCTTCAGGCCGTCCAGATCCGCCTGGTCCACCGTGCCGCCGATGGCCTGCGCCGGAGCGGAGGCGTCGCGGTACGCGCCGAAGGCCGGCCACACCAGGTCCATCGAGTAGCCGCCGAGGCGCAGCACACCGCGCGGGCCGAGGGTCTTCAGCCGCTCGGCGAGCAGGTCCTTGGTGAGGTAGCCGTGGGCGAAGTCCGCGGACTCGACGGAGAAGCCCTGCATGCCGCCGTCGAACTCGACCGGCGACGCGGAGCCCGTGGCGTCCAGGGCGAAGGGGGTCGCTGCCGGCGCCGTGGTGTCGGATCCGGGCGCCGGGGCGGCGACGGCCTGGCCCGCACAGGCGAACAGGGCGACGGCGGCTGCCAGTGCCGCCGGACGGACGAACGTTGCGGGCGACGGGCGAAGACGCATGACGGGGGCTCCTTGGACCGGGGCGGACGCCTCGACGAACAAGATCCACTGAGTAAACGTTTTCTCGCCGATGGACCATGCCGGGGTGCCCCGGTCGCTGTCAACGCCCCTGACGGAATTGGCGATTGCGACGGCGCGGTTCAGGTCCGGGCGGCGACACCCGTGGACGCGCGCACCACAAGCTCGGTCGGCAGTCGCACCGTGCCGTGCCGTCCGGCCCGTTCCAGCTGGTCACACAGCAGCGCCCAGGCATGCCGGCCGACCTCCTCGGTCGGCAGCCGCACGGTCGTCAGCGGTGGCGCGAGGAACTGGGCGACCGGGATGTCGTCGAACCCGGCCAGCGAGATGTCGCCCGGCGCCTCGAGCCCCTCCTCGCGCAGCCGGGCCAGGGCGCCGATCGCCACCAGGTCGTTGAACGCGACGACGCCGCTCACCCCCGCCGCCAGCAGCTCGGGCAGGGCGCGGTGGCCGTCGTCGCTGGTGGAGCCGGCCTGCGCCACGCTCACCCGGATCCGCAGGGAGGCGGCCGCGTCGTCGAAGGCGCGCTGCCGCTCGGCGTTCGACCAGGACGTCGGCGGGCCGGCGAGATAGCCGATGTGCCGGTGTCCGAGCCCGGCGAGGTGACGTACGACCGCGGCCATCCCGGCGTACGAGTCCACACCGGCCGAGCTCATCGACAGGTCGCCGACCGCCCGGTTGGTGCACACCATCGGGCCCACCTCGAACCGCGCCAGCTCCTCCAGCGGCAACCGTGGCGAGCAGAGCACCAACCCGTCGCAGTGCAGGGCGAGTTCCTGGATCAGTGCCCGCTCCTCGTCCTGGCTCTCCTTCGCGTCGGCGACCAGCAGCCGGTGGTCCTGGGTGCCGGCGGCGTCCGCCAGCCCGCGCAGCAGTTCGGAGAACGAGGGATTGCCCAGGTCGGGCACCACGACGCCGATCAGCCGGGTGACGCCCGCCTTGAGGCTGCGCGCGGTGCCGCTGGGCCGGTAATGCAGCTCGGCCGCCGCGAGGCGCACCCGGCGCACGAGTTCGGGGTCCGTCACGCGCCTGCCGTTGAGAACCCGCGAAACAGTCGCGGTCGACACCTCCGCCACTCGGGCGACATCGACGATGGTCGGCTTGCGCATCCCCTGGGCCATGCGAGGACTTTAGACGATGCAAAGGGATTGACCCGGCGTCGAGCGGGTCCCTAAGGTCCACGCCGAGCGTTCGCAGACACAATCTGCGTTCGCATACATGCACTTGCTCGGCGTGAGGAGTCCCCTGTGCCGAATCTCGACGGCGTGCTGTTCTTTCCCGTAACCCCCTTCGACGCCTCCGGGGCGGTCGACACCGCCGCTCTCGCAACGCACGTCGGGGCAGGCCTGGCGGCCGGGCCCGGAGGCGTCTTCGTGGCCTGTGGGACCGGCGAGTTCCACGCGCTCGAGCCGCAGGAGTACACCGAGGCCGTACGCGTCACCGTCGAGGTCACCGCCGGCCGGGTGCCGGTCTACGCGGGCGCCGGCGGCCCGCTGCCGCTCGCCCGGCAGTTCGCGCGCGCAGCCCGGGACGCCGGCGCGGACGGCCTGCTCCTGCTCCCGCCCTACCTGGTCACGTCGCCGCCCGCGGGCCTGGTTGCGTACGTCGACGCGGTCGCGGCCGCCACCGAACTGCCGCTCGTCGTCTACCACCGCGACAACGCCCGCTTCGACCCCGTCTCCGCGGTCGACGTCGCCCGGCTCCCGCACGTCACCGGCTTCAAGGACGGCGTCGGAGACCTCGGCACCCTCTCCCGCATCGTCTCCGCCGTCGAGTGCGAACTACGCGGCGCCGGCAAGCCGTTCCAGTTCTTCAACGGCCTGCCGACCGCGGAGGCCACGGTCCGCGCGTACCGCGGCATCGGCGTGGAGCTGTACTCGTCGGCCGTCTTCTGCTTCGCACCGGAGATCTCGCTGGCCTTCCACCACGCGGTGCGCCAAGACGACGGCGAACTCGTCGAGGCCCTGCTCACCCGGTTCTTCCACCCGTTGATCGCCCTGCGGGAGAAGGTTCCCGGCTATGCGGTCTCGCTGGTGAAGGCCGCCGTGCGGCAGCGCGGGCTCGACGTCGGCGGCGTCCGGCCACCGCTCGTCGACCCGGCTCCGGAGCACCTCGAAGAACTGCGTCGGATCACCGAGGCCGGGCTGGCCGTGTGCGACCGCGCGGCCGTGCGATGAGCGACCAGCCCCGCACCGCCGTCGCGCCGGTCGCCTTCCGCGACCCGTCGCTGCTCGACGCCGTCGGCGTGCACGAACCGTTCGCGCTGCGGGCGATCGTCGAGACGGCCACGGGCATGGGAATCACCGGCCCGGCCGAGGCATACGCCGGCCGGGGCCATCCGTTCCGCCTCGCGCGCGCTGCCCGCGCGGTCATCCGGCCGGGCGAACTGGCTCTCCCCGTCGACGCGGTACGGGTACCGCGTGCCCCCGGCCCGGGGACCGCGCGGGACCGCGACGCCGTCGCCCGGCTGCAGAGCCGTACCCGGAGTGCGCACCGCACAGCAGGGACGACACCGGCTCCATGCAACGGCTCCACCCCGATCACCGTTTCCGCTCGCCGCACCGGCAGGCGACGACCTCCTCGTAAGGAGTTCTCATGGCATGGCTCGACTGGGTAGCCCTTGCCGGCTACTTCCTGGTGATGCTGCTGATAGGCCTCTGGTCCCACCGCCGTGTCAGCACGGTCGGCGACTACTTCACCGGTGGCGGCCGGATGCCGTGGTGGCTGTCCGGCATCTCCCACCACATGTCCGGCTACAGCGCCGCGGTGTTCGTCGCGTACGCGGCCGTCGCCTACAGCTACGGCATCACCGTCTACTTCTGGGCCTTCGTGCCACTGGCGGTGGGCACCGGTGTCGGCGCGTTCCTGTTCGCACCACGCTGGAACCGGCTGCGGGCCCGCTTCTCCGTGGTCTCCCCACTGGAGTATCTGGCGAAGCGCTACAACATCCCGACCCAGCAAGCACTCGCCTGGAGCGGCGCGCTGCTCAAGGTCTTCGACGTCGCCGCCAAGTGGGCCTCGGTGGCGATCCTCCTCAAGGTCTTCACCGGCATGCCGATGACCACCGGCATCATCATCACCGGCATCGTCACCCTGCTGTACTGCACGGTCGGCGGCCTGTGGGCGGACGCGCTCACCGACTTCGGGCAGTTCATCATCCAGGGCGTCGCCGCGCTCGCCATGCTCGTCGCCGTGATCGTCAAGCTGAACGGTCACGGCGGGCTCACCGGCATGTGGGACAAGCTTCCCGCGGGACACGCCGACCCGCTGGTCGGCCCGTACACCGCCGGCTTCCTGACCGCGTACCTCGTCATCAAACTCTTCGAGTACAACGGCGGCATGTGGAACCTGGCCCAGCGCTACATGGCCACCGACTCCGCCGCCTCCGCCCGCCGTTCGGCCGTACTGTCCGCCGTGCTCTACCTGATCTGGCCGCTCGTGCTGCTCTTCCCGTCCGTCGCGGCCGGAGTGCTGATGCCGGACGTCGCCGACGCGCAGCAGGTGTACGCGCTGATGGCGAAGGCGTACCTGCCCGCCGGCCTCGTCGGCCTCACGCTCGCCGGAATGTTCTCGCACACCATGGCGATGGCCTCGTCCGATGCCAACGCCATCTCCGCGGTCGTCACCCGCGACATCCTGCCGGTCGTGTCCCGCCGCGCCCGCACGATGAGCACGCGGGCGGGGCTGCTGGCCGCCCGCGTGTGCACGGTCGTCTTTGTCTCGATCAGCATGGTCGTGGCGATCGAGGCCGACCACTTCGGTGGCGTCCTCGGCATCATCGTGGCGCTGGTCGCAGCCGTGATGGGGCCGATCTCCATCCCCATGCTCCTCGGCCTGCTGCCGGCCTTCCGACGCTGCGGCCCGGTCGCGGCGCTCAGCTCGTGGGCACTGGGTCTGGGCGCGTACTTCCTGCTGAAGTACGGCATCGAGCCGTCCGGCCAGACGGCCATCGTGGCGACACCGCTGATCACCTCGCTGGTCGTGTACGTCGGCGTCGGCCTGCTGAAGCCGGAACCGAACGACGAGGCGGACGCGATCGTCGCCGCAGTGGGCTCCGACGGCCCGCGGGGTGCTGCGGCGAAGGCTCCTGTCCCTGCCGCGCCGGCCGTCGACTGACCGCCCGCCGGGGTCCGGGGACGACCCCGGACCCCGGCCGGCCATACGCCCCCGTCAGGCAAGCCACGGGTGAACGGCAGCCCGTCCCCGGAAGGAGCCGCATGAAACGGCATCGCGCACGAGCCCTGGTCTGCGCCCTCGCCCTGACCGCCACCACGGCAGCCGTCACGCCGGGCGCCGCCACGGCCCGACCGGCTGCGGCTGCCGTGCAGGGCGGCCGGATCCCCGACCACTTCGTCGGCCTCAGCATCGAATGGTCCCTGGTCGAGCGGTACATGAACCCCACCGCCCGGCCGGCCTTCGTCAACCTGCTGCGCAACCTGCACACCGGGATCCTCCGCATCGGCGGCTCCTCGCAGGACCAGATGCCCTTCGACGCGACGGCTGCCAACACCGATCGCGTGATCACCCCGGAGGACCTGGCCTACGTACGGGCCACCCTGGACGCCGCCGGCGAGCCCTCCGGCCACGGTCGCGGAAAGCCCCGCTGGGGGACGGTCCTCGGCACCGCCATGTCACCGCCCACCGACACCCGGCCCTGGGTCGGCCCGGAACACGCCAGGACCTTCCTCACGCAGGGAGTCGGGCCGGCCTTCCCCGGCGAGGCCGCCAGGAAGATCGCCGGCATCGAACTCGGCAACGAGCCGGACCTCTCGTACGGCTCGAACCTGAACCGCTACCTCAGCGACCTGGCCACCTACGCCGACCCGTCCGTGTCGGGCGGCTTCCCCGTCATCGCGCCCAACACCAGTGAGGACATCCTGCCCTGGACGACGCTCGCCGACCCGGCCGCCGCCACCCGCTACTTCCACGACTGGCCGCAGATCCTGGACACCGGCGCCCCGTTCATGACACAGCGGTCCGGAACTTTCGGCGCGTACGCCTCCGACCACTTCTATCCCCTGGCCCGCACCTGCGCCGGCAAGCCGTACCGCTGCCCCAGCACCACCGCCCTGCTCTCCGACGAGCACCTGGCGGGTCTCGACTACGAGGTCTACACCCACGCCACCGAGGCGGCCGGGCACGGCCTCGGCTACCGCCTCGAGGAGACCAGCACAGCGGCCAACCGCGGCGCGGACGGCGTCAGCAACGTCGCCGCCTCCGCCACGTACGCACTGTCGTTGATGTTCCACCTCGCCTGCCCCCGGCCCCCGGACCGGCCCGAGACGAACGCTGGCTGCACCACCGCCGCCAAGGGCGTCAACTTCCACAACGCCGAGGTGCGCGCCTTCTTCCATCCCGAGGAGGGCAACGCGTACTACAACGCGATCGATTACGACCCCACCGAGGCGATGGGAGCCCCCACCGCCGCTCCCCTGTACTACGCCCTGCTGTTCTTCGCCCGCCTCGCCCAGGACACGTCGGGGCTGCGCCCGGTGTCCGTCGCCGCCGATGCCGATCGCACACCCGAGGCCTGGCAGCTGGACACGGAGTCCGGCGAGCGCCGCCTCTTCGTCATCAACAAGGCCGACCATCCGGTGACGGTGACCGTGCCCCTGCGGGGCACCGAGGCCGAAGTCGACCGCATGAGCCCGTACGACCCGGACGGCGGCGCCCCTGCCCTGGACGCCACCCACGTCCGCATCGACGGACGCCAGGTGGCCGCCGACGGCACCTGGTCCGGCTTCCGCCCGGTCAGGGTCCGCGCCATCGGACATCGCACGACCCTGACCCTGGCAGCCGGCGAAGCCGCGGCCGTGACCTCGCCGCGCCGGCGCTGATGCAACCATCCGCGTCCCCCTCGAATCAGGAGACCTCATGAGAACCAGACGTCTGCCGCGAGCCGGCCGCAGGCCTGCCCTGCTGACCGCCCTGGCCGCGGCAGCCGCCGCCGTCGGGATGGCCGTGCCGTTCACCGGAGCGACCCCCACGGCTCACGCGGCCGTCCGCAAGCACGTCGACACCGACTACACCCTGCTGCGCCGCGCTCCCGCCTCGTACGTCATCGGCACCGCCTACCGCGACTGGACCGCCGACGTCCACGGCGACCAGCAGGACGGCTACCGCTGGGCACGGGTGTACGGCAACCTGAACAAGTGCCTGTGGATCTACAGCGGAGCGGTCTCCGGGGACGCCGCGCAGGCCGACAGCTGCGGCGACCCGGTGACGATGCCCGTCTCGGAGTTCACCAACGGCCAGATCGGCGGCGGCACCTCGGACGGCGCCACGGTGACGACAGCGGCCGGCTCCGGCTGTGCAACGTACGACGGCAGCCATATCACCGCGTACGGCAACGTCCGCCCCTGGGAGGTGCCCACCACTGCTACCGCGCCTCTGAACAGCCAGGTCGCCATCGGCCAGACCGTACTGTGGCGCTACGTCTCCCGTGACGGCCGCTATGTGATGGTCCGCGACCCGCGCAGCGGCGGCACGGACGGCACGGGCCTGCAGAGCTGGTACTTCATCCCCCGGGGCTGCCTGCCCACCACTCTGCCCTGAGCCGGCCTGATCGCTTCGGACGTACACGTCGACTCGCACGTGTGCCGCGCCTCGGCCGCACGTCTTTTGACCGCAGGTGCTTCTACGCTCTCTGCATGACCGAGAACGAGATCAAGCTCAAGGCGATCGCGGCCCTCACGGCGCTGCGGGGTGACGTGGGAGCGGACTACGTCTCCGATCTGCTGGGCGAGGTGATCCCGACGCACTTCGTGGTTCCCGACACGGCGGACCCGCGCGAGGTCGGGCTGGCCGTGCTGGACCAGCTCTCCGACCCGCTGAGTGCCTTGGTCAACGGATTCGTTCTGGCATTCGAGGCCGTCGCGGATGCGTACGACCGAATGGATCCCGACCACTCGACCGATGCAATCCTGCAGGCGCTCGCCCTGAACATCGCACGCGACGTCGACTGATCCCGGCGGTCCCGGCGGTCCCGGCGGTCCCGGCGGTCCCGGCGGTCCCGGCGGTCCCGGCGGTCCCGGCGGCCCTTGCCCGGTAGGGAATGCAGTACCCGCCTCCACCACCGAGGCGGGTGCAGCCGGGGCAGGCCCGAGCCCCCATGGCCCACTCGATTCCGGAACACCGCATCCGAGTGGACGCAAGGACGCCGGCCACTCCGGCCTGTCGGGCGAACGGCGAACGCCTGCAAGAACCGATATCCGCCGGGGAGAATGCCGAGCCCGGCTTACGGACCCTCGGCACATGAACGGAGTGCGCTTTCCGCCCGCCCGGGCATCGGACGACACGCAGCATTTTCGCCAACTGCGCTACCGCACGCGGCGGGAGAGTCTCTCCCCTTGCGGCGAACGAGTCGGGCAAGCCGGATACCGCCGACGAGCCGGCGCAGCATGAACCCCGCCCACCCGAAGGCGCCCGGCTTCCATGTGCCCTTGCGCGCGCCGGTGCGGGCGCGGTGCCCGCGCCGGAGCTGGGAAAAGTGCTCGGTGGCGGCCCTGCCGAACCCTGCCTGACGTCACGTCACCAGAGGCCCCATCGCTGCCCGCAGGCCTTCAGGCGCCACGACCGTCACGGTGCCGAGAAGAGTCCGCCGGACCGACCGGCCCCCTTACCCCCATTTACGGCCACCGCCCTTGACCCCCGCCCGCCCCAGGCCTCCCGTCATTGCAGAAGCGGTGAAGGGCATGTAGTTTTCGATCATGAAGAGACAGGGACATGTCAAATTGCAGTCTTGGTCGGCATGTGTCGTTTTCGTTCAACCTCCTTACGCCAAAGCCGCGTTCCGTCTCTTTGCCCAACCTCGCCCGTGGCCACCGCAGTTGTAGCCCCGCCTCGGCCACATGCGTCTGCAACAAACAATTCATCTTGCATACGGAGTTCATGTGAAACTCAGACAATCGCGGAAGGCCCTGTCCGCGTTGGCCGCAGCAGCGACACTGCTGTCGCTGGCGGATTGGTCTGCCGTCGCCGCGGAACGGGTACCGAATGCTCCTCGGGCGACGACAACGCCCTTGGCACCAACCAGAACTGACACTGTGCCGGCTGCCAACCGCGAAGCACTGCTGGGGCCGGACTGGTCCACGTCCGCGGACGTGGCGTGGACGACCAGTGGTGACGCGCAGGGCTTCCACATCCTGACGGCACAAAAGAAGGACGGCTACACCTGGAAGACCACCGCCACCCTGTCGGAACCGGGGTTCGACGTCGACGCGTGGATCGGCAACGTGTGCGTGACGGGCTCGGGCAAGCGGGCCGTCGTGGTCTACGCGCCACGCACCTTCACCAACAAGCCGCAGCTCATGGCCCGCGGTGGATTCACGGCAGTGGTGGACCTCGCCTCGGGCAAGGTGACCAAACTGCCGCTCAAGGCGTCGCTGTCGTACTACGACCCGGGCTGCGGCACCGACGAGTCAGCGGTGCTGACGCAGTCGGGCGGGGACGACATGCCCGGCACGCGTCTGATACGCCTGGACGCCGCCACCGGGAAGCTGTCCGACCCGGTGAAGGTCACCGGGCAGGTCACCTCCGCGGTGCCGGCGCCCGACGGGACCATGGTGGGCGCCTCCGGCGCCCAGGTGGTGCGGATCTCCGGTACCGGCACCCGCACGCCGCTGGTACGGACGGACGGCGTGCCCTACCGCCTCACCCCGGACGGCGAGGGCGGCCTGTCCTTCCTCGACAAGCGGAAGGACACCACCAAGGTCAAGCGGATCGGCGCCGAGGCCCTCGCGCACCCGGCGGCAAAGCCGGCCGAGGCCGCCGTCCTGGCGCAGGGGCCGGCCGCCGAAACCGGCCTGACCCGCAGCGCGGGCACCGTCTACATCACCGGCAGCACCGACCGGCCGCGGGCCGCGAAGGCGCTGCCCTCGGTGGTGCGGCGCCTGGCGAACGTACCGAAGGACGCGACCGTCTCCACCCGCGGGGCGTCGGTCATCACCGGCACCACCTGGGGTGACGGCAAGGGGACGATGCTCCTGCAGGGCGACGCCGACAAGGCTCGCACGGTGAAGCTGAGCATGACCGTCACCGGCTCGAAGGCGAAGACCTCCTTCGTCGTCGACCCCGAGCGGCACGAGTCCGCCCGTCTGGCCGAGGGCATGGCCATGTCGCCGGGACTGACCGGCCACGCACAGGCGAAGACGGCCGCCCGCTCGCTGGCGATCGCAGCGTCCTCGCCCACCGACCCGGTGGAGGACGAGCGGACCTGCTCGGTGCCGCGCAACGACCCGCGCAACCAGGCGATGCAGCCGAAGCCGCGTCAGGTCGAGTGGGCGGTGGACCAGGCGATCACGGGCTACCTCAACACGCATGTGCAGCGGCCTGCCAACTGGAAGAACCTCGGCATGCCCGCGTACATGCCCCAGGAGCTCTTCCTCAACCCCGTCGTGGACGGCGGCGGCCGCGCCATGGCACAGGTGATGCTGGGGGTCACCACCCAGGAGTCGAACATGTGGCAGGCCGGTCGCGAGGCGGTTCCGGGGGTGACCGCCAACCCGCTCATCGGCAACTACTACGGCATCGACCTCTACGACGGCGACAGCTCCAACGACTGGGACGTGGACTTCGCCGAGGCCGACTGCGGCTACGGCATCACCCAGGTCACCGACCACATGCGCATGGCCGGACGCGAGGACGGCCACGGCGGCGCCGCCTGGGACTACCAGAAGCAGCGCGCGGTCGCCCTGGACTACACCGCCAACATCGCCGCCGGCCTTCAGATCCTGGTCTCCAAGTGGAACGAGACCCGCGCCGCCGGTCTCATCGCCAACCACGGCGCCGACGGCCGGCCTGAGAACTGGTACTTCGCCCTGTGGGCCTACAACTCCGGCTTCCACCCGAACACGGGCGACGGCGCCCCATGGGGCCTGGGCTGGGCCAACAACCCCGCCAACCCCGAGTGGGACGCAGGCCGCCTCCCCTTCATGGAGAACGCCGCCGGCGGTGAGAACGCCGGCGCGGCCGCGCATCCCCAGGACTGGCCCTACCAGGAGAAGGTCCTTGGCTTCGCCGCCCACCCGCCGTCCTTCCTGGAGTCCCCCGGGGTGCTGGTCCCCGCCTTCCGGCCCTCCAGCTGGAACGGCACGAACGAGGCCGTCGGCGTCAAGGGCAGCGCCCTGTACAACCGGGCCCACGTCAAGGCGCCCGAAGACGCCTTCTGCGTGCCGACCTCGAACGACTGCTTCCCCGGCCGCATCTCCGACAGCGCGAGCAACGACAACGGCTCCTCCGGCCCCTGCGGCCGGGAAGACTTCATGTGCTGGTGGCACGAGCCTGTCACCTGGAAGACCGACTGTCCCACCACCTGCGGCTTCGAGTTCGTCCGCTTCAACAGCAGCTACCCGGAGGAGGCGGACGGCACGGCCTACCCGCCGGTCTGCACCACCACCGGACTGCCCGCCGGTGCCCTCATCATCGACGACGTCCCCGAGGACACCCCTGTCGTCCGGCCCGGCTGCTCCAACAGCGGCTGGGACAATGCCGGCACGTTCTCCTTCGCCTTCTCCAACAACGGTACCGAGTCGGTCTACCCCTCCAAGGCCGACCTGCACCAGCTCGGTGCCGGGTTCGGGGGGCACTTCTGGTTCGGGCACACCCGTCTGGCCGACGCCAAGGGAGAGCGGCTGAAGATCCAGGGCACCTGGCGGCTGCGGGACAAGCTCTCCAGTGAGGCCAAGGTCATGGTCCACCTTCCGGACCACGGAGCCCAGACGCACTACGCCACCTACGAGATCGACACCGCGTACGGCACCGAGCGGCGCCAGATCGCCCAGCCCGGCGACGGCAACCGCTGGGTCTCCCTCGGCGCCTTCCGGTTCAACAACACACCCGAGGTCCGACTCGACACCATCGCCTCGGACGGCACCGGTGACGAGGACATCGCGTTCGATGCCGTGGCGTTCGTGCCCGGCAACTACGACCTCATCCCCGACATCCGTCTGCCGGCCGGGGACCCCAACGCCCCCGAGCCCGCCGACGAGGAGCCGATCCAGGTCGTTCCCGGTGAGCTCTTCCCCGGGGTCGCGCCCGCCAAGTCGGCGCAGCGCTCCGCCGGGGAGACACCCACGGCCTTCCAGGACTGCCGGCCCGTCAAGGGCAGCGCACACACCGAGCTGTGCATCGGCCCGGCGAGTGCCGCGGCCGAGAAGAAGGCGCAGGAGGCACCCGTCGGCGTTGCCCGCATCGCCGGTGACACCTCATTCTGCTCGGCCAGGTCCGAGGACAAGTACCTCACCCGGACCTCGGCCTGCCTCAAGGACGCCTTCGCGGTGGTGAAGCTGGTCGACGAGGTTCCGGTGGCGTCGTCCACCTTCACCTACCGGCATGTGATCGACCTGGACATCAGGAGTGGCACCTTCGTCCAGACGGTGTCGCTCACACCCCAGCTGATCGACCCGAAGATGCTGGAGGTCGGCCTCAACATCCAGTCGTTCTGTCAGCCCAACTGTTCACCGGCCGGGCCGACGTTCACCGGGGCACCGCTGTGGATCCCGGGTGACACGCATACGGCTACGGCGACCATCGAGCACAGCTGGACGGGGACGTCGGGCAGCGACCGGATGCACCTCAACTGGATCATCTCCGGCACCGTCGAAGGGAAACCGACCACCAGCCACGACTACGACGCCGACACCGAGATGACCATCCGGTGCGACAAGGAGGCGAAGGGCGTCAGCGTTCCGGGGTGCGTCTTCCCCGAGTACACGCCGACGTACGTGGTCAACTCGTACGAGAACCCCTCCGCCGCCGCGTTCTACTGGATCCTGATGCAGAAGCTGCCCAGTCACCCCGGCAGCAGGGACCACAACCAGCCGCTGAACTATCTGGCGAGCAAGGAGCGACAGGACGCCAACCGGGGCGTGATCTGCCCGAAGAGCGGTGCCGACAAGTGGGTCGGCAACCCGGAGACACTCCAGTCCGGGTCCTCGGCCAGTTGCGACGAGTACCCCTTCGCCGCCACGTACCAGAGCGGCGGAATGCCACCCCAGCAAGTGCTGAGCGGCAAGGACTGCACGCAGATGTACGCCAAGCCCCTCAGCAGCGGGTGGACCGTCCTGGAGGACCCGAACTACTCCCGGGTCAATACCTGGACGGAGATCTGCGGCCGGGCCACCATTCCCGGTGACGAGAACTCCGGGGCCGCCTGGCGTATCGGGCTCGTCTTCGTGCCCAAGAACCGCATGCTGGACAAGGACAAGTTCTTCGTGAGCACTCCGGGCTTCGAGGACTGCTCGGACCTGTCCCAGATCTGCTTCATGCGTTCGCGGAGCTGACCGGCCGCACCGGAGCGAGGTCCGTCCCCGTTCGCCACGGCGGGAACGGGGACGGGCCTCGGCCGGTGTGCGCCGGCTTGGTGGTCGTGGCGGCCGGATGTGCGGTGACATCCGACCGGCCGCTGGAGGCGTGGTGGCCGAGCCTGCACTACGCGCGGCCGAACGGCACCGCCGCAGTGGTTCCGTTGAGCAGTACGTCGCGGGGCAGCGAGACTCCGAAGGCGATCTCCACCGCCCGCAGGAGGGACCGCTGTACATCGCAGTCCTCCACCGCCGTGCCGTCGGGCCGCAGGGCTCCGGCCTCCTGGAGCGCGGCCACCATCGGCTCACGGGCCTGTCCGCCCCACTGGTCGGGCTCGACCCCGGGCTCGAAATCGGCGGCTATCCGCCCGTCGCCGGCGTGTACGAACCACCGCGGTGACGCTCCGGTCTCCAGGAGGCAGAGGGCGTCCGTCCCCGAGGACAGTGCCCGCAGGCGCGGCCGGTCCAGGCCCGTTGCGCTCCAGTGCTCCAGTACCCACGCCCACGAGCCGTCCTCGCCGAAGCGAGCGGCCCCACCCCAGTCGTCCTCCAGGGTGAGGAGGTCGGTCTCCGCCGCCGCGTCGATGACGTGGGCCGGATCACCACCGAGGGCCGTCACCAACTCCACCCCGGTGACCCCGCGTACGCACGTCAGGCAGTACGTGTCGTAGGCGTCCGCGATCCAGGCAATTCCGTCCGTCACTCGCTCTCCGTCTCCTCAGACCCCGAGTGGGGCGACGCCACCGGGCCGCTCCACCGGCCGGTGGCGCCCAACCTACCTGGCGCGGCCGGGCATTCGAGGACGAGCGTCGCGATGCGGGAGGCCCCTCGGTCCCGCCCGCCGGGCACTGCCGCACTGCACCCTCCGACGCGACCCCACATGCCCGACTTCGACGCTGCACAGCCGGCACCACGTCGGCACGGAAAGGAGCACAGCTGATGACGTGGGCTTGTGCCGGCTGCGAACCGGCACGGGAATCAGCACCCGCCTCCGAACCGTGCCGAACACCGCATGCCGGGCAGAGTCCCCGAGCGCCTCGCCGGAGCTCTGGCCAGGGCTCCGCGGCACCCCCATGGTGCCCGCGCGCACAGCGGCCTCCCGAACTATGGTCCCCCACCACATACGCCCCTGACCTGGCCCTTCCTACGGTGTGGCGACACAGAACCGTCCCCGTCAACCGTCCGGAAGTGGTACCCATGGCCGCCTCGGCATCCGCACCGCCAACCACCCGCTCGCTCAAGCGCATCGTCGCCGCAAGCCTCATCGGGACCACCATCGAGTGGTACGACTTCTTTCTCTACGGGTCAGCAGCCGCTCTCGTCTTCCCCAAGCTGTTCTTCCCCGAGTCCGACCCGCTCGTCGGAACGCTCCTCTCCTTCCTCACCTACGCCGTCGGCTTCGCAGCCAGGCCGCTCGGCGCCCTGGTGTTCGGGCACTACGGCGACCGGCTCGGCCGCAAGAAACTGCTGGTGCTGAGCCTGCTGCTGATGGGTGGGGCGACCTTCGCCATCGGGCTGCTGCCGACGCATGCCACCGTCGGTGTCGCCGCTCCGGTACTGCTCACGGTCCTGCGACTGGTGCAGGGCTTCGCCCTCGGTGGTGAGTGGGGCGGGGCTGTGCTCCTCGTATCGGAGCACGGCGATGCGAAGCGCCGTGGGTTCTGGGCCTCCTGGCCGCAGACCGGGGCGCCGGCCGGGCAGCTGCTCGCGACCGGGGTGCTCTCCGCGCTCACCGCGCTGCTGTCGGATTCCGCCTTCGGGTCCTGGGGCTGGCGCATCCCGTTCCTGCTCTCCGGCGTGCTCGTGATCGTCGGCTTGTGGATTCGTCTCTCTGTCGATGAATCACCGGTGTTCAAGGCTGCGCTGGCGCAGGCCGAGGCGCGCAAGGGGGCCACCGCGGCGGCCGAGAAGATGCCGCTCGTCGCCGTGCTGCGGCACCACTGGCGGGATGTCCTCATCGCCATGGGTGCCCGGATGGCGGAGAACATCAGCTACTACGTGATCACGGCGTTCATCCTCGTGTACGCGACGACTGCCGCCGAGCTGAGCAAGCAGACGGCACTGAACGCCGTGCTCATCGCCTCCGCCATCCACTTCGCGGTCATCCCGGTGTGGGGCGCGCTGTCGGACCGGTTCGGCCGCAAGCCCATCTATCTGATCGGCGCGATCGGTGTGGGGCTGTGGATGTTCCCGTTCTTCGCGCTGATCGACAACCGCAGCTTCGGGAGCCTGCTGCTCGCCGTCACGGTCGGACTCATCTTCCACGGGGCGATGTACGCGCCTCAGGCGGCCTTCTTCTCGGAGATGTTCGCGACCCGGATGCGGTACTCGGGTGCATCGATCGGTGCTCAGTTCTCGTCGGTCGCAGCCGGTGCCCCGGCGCCGCTCATCGCCACCGCGCTGCTCGAGAACTACCACAGCTCGACGATGATCTCGCTGTATGTGATCGCCGCGGCGCTCATCACCGTGCTGGCGGTCGTCTGTGCGACGGAGACCCGGCAGCGCGACCTCGAGAACATCGAGGCGGCGCCGGAGCCGGAGGCGTCCACTGCTGTGACCGCCGACGCCCGTACCGCATGAGCATCTGACTGTGTGAGCCAGAAAATCGCCGGACGGGCTGATTGGTCGAGCCCGTCCGGCGTCCGCATGAACGGCTGCTACTGGTGCCTCACTGCTGCCCGGCGGGCTCGAACCAGGTGGGTTCGTCCGTGAGCGACTGCTTGATCCGCAAGAGTGCGAACTCGTTCAACGGCGGCAGGGCGTCGACCGGGAACCAGGCCACGTCCAGCGACTCGTCGTCATTGACGCGCGCCTCGCCCCCGGTCGCGCGGCAGCGGAAGGTGATGTCCAGGAACTGGCACCGGTCGCCGTTGGCGTACTGCACCGGATCCAGCGCCTGCGTCAGCACCACCCGCTCCGCCACGCAGCGCACGGCAGTCTCCTCGTACACCTCGCGGACCGCCGTCACCGCGGGCTGCTCCCCCGGTTCGCTGATGCCGCCGATGACCGACCACTTGCCGGTGTCGGCGCGTCTCCCGAGCAGGACCCGGCCCTCGTCGTCGAAGACGACCGCGGTGACGCCCGGCAGAAGGAGCAGCTGGGTGCCCGCAGTGGCACGGAGTTCGCGGATGAAGTCAGGAGTGGCCATGCCCACGACCCTACGTGGCCCGCGCGGCGGCTCACCGCCCCTGGCGGACCCGTACCGACCGGACGGCCGCCCAGCCCAGTCCCCCCACGGCCACGAGCACGAGCAGCCCTTCGGGGAGCGTGCCCAGCCGGGTCGCCGGGGTCAGCGACGAGCGCAGCGGCACCTCGTCCACCAGCGCGTCCGCGGTGAACATCTTCGTCTGCTGGACGATCGTCCCGTCCGGGCGGATGACCGCGCTGACCCCGCTCGTGACCGGGACGACGACGGACCTGCTGTGCTCGACGGCCCGCACGCGGCTCATGGCCAGCTGCTGGTACGTCATCTCGCTGCGGCCGAAGGTGGCGTTGTTGCTGGGGACGGCGATCAGCTGACTGCCGTGTTCGACCGTGTCGCGCACGGCGTCGTCGAAAGCGGCCTCGTAGCAGGTGACGAGCCCCACCTGGGTGCCCGCGAGGTCGAAGACGCCGACCTTCTTGCCCGGTCCGAAGTCGCGCTGCACCCGGTCGACGTCCGAGCTGAAGATGCGTGCGATCGAGCGCATCGGCATGTACTCGCCGAACGGCTGGATGTGGCGCTTGTCGTACGTGGCGACGGGGCCGCCCGCCGGGTCCCACTGGATGAGGGTGTTGCGCAGTTTGCCGGTGTCGGGTTCGACGACCGCGCCGACCACGGTGGGGGCGTTGATCGCCTTCACGGCGTCGTCGATCACGATCCGCGCGTCCGCGTTGCGGTAGGGGTCGAGGTCGGAGGAGTTCTCCGGCCACAGCACGAAGTCGGGCTGGGGCACCTTGCCCGCCTTCACCTCGCGGGCGAGCTGTTCGGTGCGGCGTGCGTGGTTGTCGAGGACGGCGCGGCGCTGGGAGTTGAAGTCGAGTCCGAGGCGCGGCACGTTGCCCTGGACAGCGGCGACGGTGGCGGTGCCGTCCTCCGCCGAGTCGTCGACGAGCGGCAGCGCGGCCAGCGCCCCGGCGAGGGGTGCGAGAACGGTGACGACCGCGGCTGCGACGGCGGCGCGCGGCAGTTCACCGGTGCTGCGGTACGTGCGGATCCGGCGCACCGCTTCGCACAGGCCGAACCCGCACAGCACCACGGCGAACGAGAGCAGCGGTGTGCCGCCGACGGCCGCGAGGGGCAGGAATACGCTGTCCGCCTGCCCGAACGCGATCTTGCCCCAGGGGAAACCGCCGAACGGCACCCTGGCGCGGACCGCCTCGTCGAGGGTCCAGACCGCGGCGGCCCACACCGGCCACCAGGCGAGCCTGGACACGGCGGCGATCCCGATGCAGCCCACCGCGACGAACAGCGCCTCGGCGGCGGCGAGCGCCAGCCACGGCACGGGGCCGACCTCCTCGCCGGTCCAGTGCAGCAGCGGCAGCATGAAGCCGAGACCGGTCAGCAGGCCGAGGCCGAATCCGGTGCGCAGCCGGCGGCCGTGCAGGCACCAGCCGAGCAGCGCGAAGCCGGGCAGAACCAGCCACCACAGGGGGCGGGGCGGGAAGCTCAGGTACAGGAGCACGCCTGCGAGCAGGGCTGCGGCAGGCCGGACGAGCCGCGGCAGGAGCCGTCCGCCTCGGGACGCGCGGGCGGACTGCAGGTCGTCGACTGGGGTGATGGTGGCGCTCACCCGGCGGAGTCTACGGTGGTCGGCTGTGCGCGGGGCAGTCGCGTTCGGTGGCCGGAATCGTCCCTGCCGGATCGTTCCTGCGCATTTCCTCCACAAACCCGCACCACTGCCGTTAGCGTGTGCGCCAGTCGCCGCCGACCGGCCGCCTCCGGCCGTCGCGGACGGGACGGTCACAGTTCGGGGGGTCGGACGTGATGACTGCACCAGCGGACCGGTACGCGGCCCGTGAACGCGGCAACGCGTCGGACGCCGCCGGAGCCGTGATACTCGCCGCCTGCGCGGTCTGGTCCTTGATCAGCGCGGCCGGGCGGGAGACCCGGCCGGAGGGGGTGCTGCTGGCGCTGCTGGCCGTCGCGGCGGGCTTCGCCTGCGGCCGTATCTGCGGCACGCTGCTGCCGGTGGCCACCGCGACCGCCGCCGCCGTGGCCGCCCTGGTCATGGCCCTCCTCTCACGCAGCGGTCTGCCGGGCGCCACCGCCGCCGCCGACATAGCGCCCGGGCACACGGGGGCGGCGGCCGCGCTGCTGGTGCTGGCTGCGGGGGCCGCCTGCTGCGCGGCCGCGGCGGCCCGGCGGGTGCCGTTGCGCCTCGCGCTGCACCTGCTGGCGTTCGGTACCGCCTGCGCCGCGCTGACGCTGCGCTCGGTGGCCGGTTTCGTGGCGGCCCTCGGGGTACTGCTCTGTTCGCTGGCCGCGGCACGAATGCGCCGCAGGCTGCTCGGTCTCGCCGGGTTCGCGCTGGTGACGGCGCTGGTGGTCGGGACGTCCTGGGCGGTGGCCGAGGAAGCGCTGCCCGACGGCCTGACGATCTCCCTGGAGGGCCAGCTCACCCGGAACCGGGTGCTCCTGTGGCAGGACGCGGTGACACTCGCCGAGGAGCATCCGGCGCTCGGCATCGGACCCGACCGGTTCGCCGAGCTGAGCCCGACCGCCCGGCAGTCTCTGCGGTCCGACGGGAAACCGCACTCGGCACCGCTCCAGCAGGCAGCCGAGCAGGGCGTGGTGGGGGTGGCGCTGCTGGGGGTGGCCTTCGGCTGGCTGCTGTACGTGCTCTGGCGCTCGCCCCGCACCACGGCGGTCGTCCTGACGGCGGGCGCGGCCCTCACCGCGCTCGCGACCCTGGCGAGTGTCGGGAACGCACTGAGCTTCACGCCGGTCACGGCGGGAGCGGGGCTGCTCGCGGGGCTGGCATCGGCCCGGCGGCCCATCGGGGACGGCGCCCCCGCACCGGACCCTGCAGAAGCAGCGGACGTCCCGCGGCAGGAGCGCGGCGAGGGTGCGGGCCCCGGCGCGTACGACGCGGACGGGGCGGACAGGGCGGATGCCACGGCCGAGCACGGTCCGCGGGCGGACCACACCCCGCTCTGAGCGACGGGAGCGCAGCCCCCTCGCCCCGGCTCCTCAGGCTCTTGCCGGCGGGGCCGCCGCCCGTTCGCAGGCGGGGCGGGGCGCGCTCAGCCTCCGGCCGGTGCGCCCGCCGCGGGAAGCTGGAGCCGCTCGCGGATGAAGCGCACCCCCGCCTCCGCGTCGTCCACCGTGACCGTGAACGTCCTGCCGTCACCGAGTTGGAGCACCAGGCCCTCCCCCCGGCGGACCACCACGGCCGTCCCCTGTTCCGGTCGCCAGCGGTAGCCCCAGCCGCCCCATTGGCGGGGGGTGACCTGGGGTACGAACTCCGCGCCCACCACGTGGGCCAGCAGGATCCGGCGGCGCGGCAGGCCCATGTGGCCGCAGCGCACTTCGAGGGCGTGCCCGTCGACGCGCACGGCCACGTTGACGAAGGCGACCGTGCCGAACAGCATGAGCAGGCCGGCCGCCACGCAGCCGATGACCGCCATCAGCAGCGGGACGACGCCTGAGGTCCAGTTGGAGCTCACCGCGAGCTCGACACCCAGGGCCAGGCACGCCGCACCGGCGGCGGCGAGAACCCACTGGGCCTTGTTGCTGGCCCGCCCGGTCCAAACGGTGGGAGACGCCTCGGCCGTGTTGTGCCTCGGTTTTCGGGGGTGGTCCCTCATGCCAGCAGCGTACTCAGAATCCGCCCGGCGGGGATGGGTCCAACAGCTCTCGCGGGACCGCCGAAGCCTCAGCGGGCGGGGCTGACGGCGCTCAGCAGAAGCCCTTCGGCGTAGGTCAGGGCGGCTTCCGGCAGCTGGGCGTCGTGGCCGCCGAGGAGCACGGTGAGCGAGGTGGCCGGTTCGGCCGACGGAGCGGGTTCGGCCCCGATCCGGCGCAGTGCCTGGGCGGCGACGGCCCCGGCGGAGCCGTGCAGTGCGACGGGCGGCCGACCGGGCTGCTGAACGGCGGCCCTG
Organism: Streptomyces sp. JH14; assembly: GCF_029428675.1. Classification (GTDB taxonomy): domain Bacteria; phylum Actinomycetota; class Actinomycetes; order Streptomycetales; family Streptomycetaceae; genus Streptomyces. The sequence continues at coordinate 168,786 of NZ_JAJNEL010000001.1, forward strand.
ATGCGCTCGGCGACCAGTTCGTAGTGGGTGCAGCCGAGGACGACGGCCCGTACGTCCGGTGGAGTGAGGGCGGCCGCCGCGGCGACGGTCCGGTCGATCGCGGCCATGTCCGCGTTCTGCACGGCGTCGGCGAGTCCGGGGCACGGGACCTCGGTGACGGCGACGGAGCCGGCGAAGTCACGGATGAGTCCGCGCTGGTACGGGCTGCCCGTGGTGGCGGGGGTCGCCCAGATGGCGACGGGGCCGCCACCGGCCGCGGCCGGCTTGATCGCGGGGACGGTGCCGATGACCGGCAGCGTGGGCTCCAGCTCGGCGCGGAGCGCCGGCAGGGCGTGCACGGAGGCGGTGTTGCAGGCGACGATCAGTGCGTCGGGCCGGTGGGCGGCGGCCGCACGGGCGACGGCGAGCGCGAGGCCGGTCACATCCTGCGGCGTGCGCGGTCCCCACGGCATGGAGGCGGGGTCGGACGAGAGCACCAGGTCGGCGTCGGGCCTCAGCCGGCGTACCGCGGTGGCCGCCGCGAGCAGGCCGATTCCGGAGTCCATGAGCGCGATCTTCACCCGGTCACCATAGTCGACCGCCCTTGCGCTCTCGTCGGAGTGGGGCAGACTGCGGCGGATGAGCGCCGTTGCGTGGATCGCCGTGGGTTCGCTGGCCGCATGGGTGTGGCTGCTGCTGGGGCAGGGTTTCTTCTGGCGTACCGGCCAGCGGCTGCCGCGGCGCGCGGCCCCGGACCGCTGGCCGTCGGTGGCGATCGTCGTGCCCGCACGCGATGAAGCGGACATGCTGCCGGTGAGTCTGCCGTCGCTGCTGGCGCAGGACTATCCGGGGGCCGCGGAGGTCTTCCTGGTCGACGACTGCAGCAAGGACGGCACCGGTGATCTCGCGCGTGCGCTGTCTGTACGCCACGGCGGGCTGCCGGTGACGGTGGTGTCGCCCGGGGAGCCCGAGCCCGGCTGGACGGGCAAGCTCTGGGCCGTCCGGCACGGGATCTCGCTGGCGCAGGCCCGGAAGCCGGCGCCGGAGTATCTCCTGCTGACCGACGCGGACATCGCACATGAGCCGGACAGCCTGAGGGAGCTGGTCTCCGCGGCCTGCTCCGGCGGGTTCGACCTGGTCTCGCAGATGGCGCGGCTGCGAGTGGCGAGCGCCTGGGAGCGCCTGGTCGTGCCGGCCTTCGTGTACTTCTTCGCGCAGCTCTATCCGTTCCGGTGGGTGAACCGGGCGGGGGCGCGGACCGCGGCGGCGGCCGGGGGGTGCGTACTGCTGCGGACCGAGGCCGCACAGCGGGCGCGGGTGCCGGAGTCGATCCGGCAGGCGGTGATCGACGATGTGTCGCTGGCGCGCGCGGTGCAGCGCAGCGGCGGCCGGATCTGGCTGGGGCTCGCGGAGCGGGTGGACAGTGTGCGCCCGTATCCGCGGCTGGCGGATCTGTGGCGCATGGTCTCGCGCAGCGCGTACGCGCAGCTGCGGCACAACCCGCTGCTGCTCGCCGGGACGGTACTGGGTCTCGCACTCGTCTATCTGGCACCGCCGGTCACTCTTGCGGCGGGGCTGACGGCCGGTGATCCGGCGGCGGCGTGGGCGGGTGGCGCGGCGTGGGCGGTGATGGCGGGAACGTACATGCCGATGCTGGGCTACTACCGGCAGTCGCTCTGGCTGGGGCCGCTGCTGCCGTTCACCGCCGTGCTGTATCTGCTGATGACCGTCGATTCGGCGGTACAGCACCACCGGGGCCGCGGTGCGGCCTGGAAGGGGCGTACCTACGCCCGTCCCGAGGCCGCACCGGAGCGATGAGCGGTGGGGGTACCCGTCCTTCGTCGGTAGCGGTACCGGACGGGCCGGGGGTCATTTACGACCGGGTGTCCAGTTCATCCCCCACCCGTAGGCGTAGTCGACGGTGCGCTGCGGGCTCACCCCGCGTTCGGGTACGAGATAGCGGGCTTCGCGCTGGACGGTGAGGTCTCCCCCGTTGTTGGTGAGGAGTGCGAGCGCGCAGACCGTGGAGGGGACGGTGCATTCGTCGAGCGAGAAGTCGATGGCGGCGCCGTGCTGCGGCTGGAGGGTTACGGTCGCGTGCAGATCGGCGAAACTCCGGGCGCCTTCATAGATGGTGACGAAGATCAGGACGCGGCGGAGCCGGTCCTTGTGGTCGAGGTTGATCGTCAGGTTCTCACCGGTCGAGACGGCGCCGGTGCGGTCGTCTCCGTCGAGATGGATATAGGGCGGCTGCGCGAAGGCACCGAAGGCGTTTCCGAGCGCCTGCACAACTCCCTTCCTGCCGTCGGTGAGTTCGTAGAGCGCACAGAGATCAAGATCGAGGTCCGCGTGGTGGGCGACGGCTCTGCCGAGTTTGCTGCCCCAGCCCGTGAACTGTTTGCGCACCTGCCAGTTGAGATTCACGCGCATGGCTCCCGAAGTACCGCCCTGCTTGGCGAGGGAGACCGAGGGCGCGTCCTTGGTGAGCGTCACCTTGGACAGCCGGACGGGCTGAGTGGCCGGCGGGGCGGCCGGGGGTACGGGTGGTGCCGTCGGGACGGTGGGCAACGTGTGGAGGTACTGCCCCGCGGGCGCCTGCGGCGGCGCCGGCAGGTCAACTCGCGTTGCACTATGGGGCGGTTGAGGCTGTTGCGGGGGCTGGGGCCGCTGCGGTTCGTCGACGGAAATCCCGAAGTCCGTTGCGAGCCCTTCGAGACCGGTGCTGTACCCCTGGCCGACGGCGCGGAATTTCCACGCTCCCTGCCGCCGGTACAGCTCACCGAGAATGAATGCCGTCTCCACCGTCGCATCGGCGCTGTCGAAGCGCGCGATCTCGGCGCCGTCGGACGCATCCATGATCCGTACGTGCAGCCCTGCCACCTGCCCGAACGCGCCGCCGTCCGCGGATGCGGCCAGGACGATGCGCTCGATGACGGGCTCCACCCGCGCCAGGTCGACCGCGATGCTGTCCGCGACACCACCCGCCACACTCCGTCGCCCTTCGTGACGGACCGAACCCGATCCGTGCACCGGCTGGTTGTAAAAGACGAAGTCCGCGTCGCTGCGGACCTTTCCCGACACGAGAAGGAGCGCCGATCCGTCCACGTCCGGTGTGCCGGGGGCGGCACGCCACCCCAATTCGACGCGCACGGCCTGAGCCGCCACCGGAACATTGGCTCCTTTTAGCATGGTCATGTCCGCCCCCATCGCGAGCCCGGCTGCCAAAGGCTTTCCGGGCCAACCTAATCCGTACCCGCCGCGGAGCCCACAGCCATGCCGTGCCCCGTCCGGCGATCCGCCGGTAACCCCCTGTGAACTCGCCCTTTACACGATCACTACGGGCCCGGACGCCCTTTTTTCCCAAGTTCGCTCGCATTGGGGATCCCAGTTCACTCACATCTCGTAAACCAACCCTCTTATCGGGCTCCCCAACCAGCACATCGTGGGCTTAACTTATGTGCCATGACCTCCCCCCGCTCCACCTACGGCGGCGGCTACTACGCCGCACCGTCGTTCCCCGACACTCCGATCTACGACTCCCTGGTCGCGGAGCGGGGCACCCCTCAGATCGCCCCGATCCGAGTGCCTGCCGCCTATGACACCGGCAGCAGCTATCTGCCGGCGCTGCCGTCGGCGTTGCCGGCCCTGCCCGCGGCGCCTTCCCAGTCCGGCCCGTCGTACGGCTACCCGCAGCCGATGGCCGCGCAGCAGCAGAGCTACACGCCGATGCAGCCGGCTCATCTGCAGCACGCCCCGGCGCCGTACATCCCGCAGCAGCCGACGGGGATGCGTGGCGGATACCAGGCGCCGCAGCCCCAGCAGCAGCGCCCCGCGCCGAGCACCGGATACGAGTCGATGCGTCCCGCGTCGCCGCGCCCCGTGCCCGCGCCCTCTCCGTACGAGGACCCGTACAACCGCCCGTACCAGGGCCGGGGGTACTGAGCCGGGGGTACTGAGCCGGGGGACGCCGGCCGGCGCTGCCGGCCGGCCGCACCGAGCCGGGCGACCCGCCGCACACCGGGCCGCCCGGGATGCTTGCCGGGGGCATGCATCCTCCGGCACTGCGTGCTGTGCCCATGCATCCGGTCGGGGCGTCGTCGAGCCGTGGGGACTCGACGACGGCCGCCGATGGCGCGTGTCCGCGGGGCGGGGCCCGCGCGAGCCGGCAGCCGCGCACGGCGCCGGTCGTCTCATCATCACGCCGACGCACGAGGACCGGTCGAGGGGGAACTCACCGGGGTGACCCGCGCGTTGCACAGAGTGAAGTAGCTCTCTCTTCGCTGCTCCAGCGCGCGAACGGTGCCGTATCAGGTTATGACGGATGCGGAAGGGGGTGCAGAACGGTGCGAGCAGTTTCGGGAGTCTGGCGTTGGCGGCACAATCCTCTGCGCCGCGCCACTGACCGGCTCGAGGCATGGCTGGCCCTGGTCGCGTTGCTGCTGATGGTCCTGGCTGCGCCTGTGTGCGGCTGGCTGTGCGGGGTGCTCACCGACGGCGCCCTGCAGGAGGCGGTACGGGCCCAGCAGGCGCAGCGCCATGTCATCACGGCCGTGGTGGTACGCCGCGTGCCGGGGGCGTCGAATCTTGCCGCGGATCCTGAAGTCTCCTCGGAGCGCACGACCCGGACGACGGTGCTGGCACGCTGGAAGGCCCCGGACGGCACGCCCCGCAGGGATACGGTGGCGACCTCCTCCCGCGTCACGGAGCCCGGCTCCCGGGTACGTATCTGGACCGACCGGCAGGGCCGTGCCGCGCTGCCCCCCATGGACGGGACGACGGCCCGCACGCATGCGGCACTGGCCGGGTTCGGGGTGACGCTGATCGGCGTCGGTCTGATCGAGACCGGGCGGCGTCTGATCGTATGGCGCATGGTGCAACGGCGGTATGCGCGACTCGACCGGGACTGGGCCGAGTCGGGCCCGGACTGGGGCAGGACGGGCACAGGCAGCTGATGAGCTGCTGATCGGGTCAACTCCCGCCCCCCGCGCGCGCTACGGTGGACCGGCCCGCCCGCCTCTTCGGCGGGCGGACCCGGAATGACCGCTGCCGCAAGGCCGGTGGTCAGGGCATCACACACGCACGAGGTGGGGGCACAGCAGCGCCATGGCACAGGGCACGGTCCAGGTGACGCACACCGGCACATCGCGGTGGCGGCGCCGCACGGGCGAATACGCCTCCCTCACCGCAGCCCTCGAGGCCGCGGCGGACGGTGATGTCCTCACCGTCGCGCCGGGCACCTACCGGGAGAATCTGGTCCTGCACCGCGCGGTGACACTGCGCGGCCCCGAGGGCTCCGTCGGTTCCGTGCGGATCGCCCCGGTCGACGGCGTTCCACTGACGGTCCGCGCCTCCGCCGTCGTCCAGGATCTGCATGTGGAGGGCCAGGACTCGGCGGCCCCCGCGGTACTCATCGAGGACGGCGCTCCGGAACTGGCGGATCTGCGGATCGTGACGCGCTCCGCCGCCGGGATCGAGGTGCGCGGGGCGGCCCGCCCCAGCGTGCGCCGCTGCACGGTCGACAATCCCGCCGGTGTCGGCATCGCCGTACTCGAGGGTGCGGGCGGGGTGTTCGAGGAGTGCGAGATCGTCTCGGCCGGACAGTCCGGTGTCGCCGTACGCGACGGGGCGCATCCACGGCTCGAGCGCTGCCGGATCCATCACACCTCGGGCGCGGGGCTGAGCGTCACCGGTGAGGGCAGCGGTCTGGAGGGCGTCGGCTGCGAGGTGTACGAGATCAAGGGCAGCGGCATACAGGTGACCGCTCGCGCCTCGGCCCATCTCACCGACTGCACGGTGCACCGCACTTCGTCCGACGGGGTCACGCTCGACACCGACGCGGTGCTGACGCTCGCCGACTGCGACATCCATGACATCCCGGAGAACGCGGTGGATCTGCGCTCGCGTTCGGTTCTCACGCTGACCCGCTCCACGGTGCGCCGATTCGGCCGCAACGGCCTCTCGGTGTGGGACCCGGGCACCCGGGTCGATGCCAACCAGTGCGAGATCCACGACAGTACCGGCGATTACCCGGCGGTCTGGGTGAGCGACGGGGCGACCGTGATACTGGACTCCTGCCGGGTCCATGACGTGCCGGACGCGATCTTCGTCCTCGACCGGGGCTCGCGCGCCGACGTCGTCGACAGTGATCTCACCCAGGTCCGCAACACGGCGGTGTCGGTGAGTGACGGGGCGACCGCGCAGCTCGACGACTGCCGGATCCGCGAGGCGTCGACCGGTGCCTGGTTCCGTGACCACGGCAGCGGCGGCACGTTGAACAACTGCACCATCGACGCGGCGCAGACCGGCGTCATCGTCACCAAGGGCGCCGACCCGACCATCGAGCGCTGCACGGTCACCTCGCCCGCCGAGGCCGGTTTCTATGTCTCCGCCGAGGGCCGCGGCACCTTCCACAGCTGCCGGGTCACCGGCAGTGACGGCTACGGCTTCCATGTGATGGACGGCTGCCGTACGACGCTGACCCGGTGCCGCACGGAGCGGTGCGCCCGCGGGGGCTACGAGTTCGCCGAAGGCGGCTCGCACGGCGACGGGCAGGGGACGGGCCCGGTCGTGGAGGGCTGCACCAGCGACGAGAGCGGGCTGCGCACTCCTCCTCCCCCGCCGCCCACGGTGGTCACGGCGACCGAGACGGCCCCCGGACTGCTCGGTGGGGTACCCACGCAGCGTGCGGTCGTGCCCACCGCCGTCGAGGTGCCCACCGAGCCGGTACGCACATCGGGCGCCGTTCTCGGTGAACTCGACGCGCTGGTGGGCCTGGACAGCGTCAAGCGTGAGGTGCGGGCCCTCACCGACATGATCGAGGTGGGCCGCCGCCGTCTGGAGGCCGGCCTCAAAGCCGCTTCGGTGCGGCGCCATCTCGTCTTCACCGGCTCCCCCGGCACCGGCAAGACGACGGTGGCCCGGCTGTACGGCGAGATCCTCGCCTCGCTCGGCGTGCTGGAGCGCGGGCATCTCGTCGAGGTGTCCCGGGTCGACCTGGTCGGTGAGCACATCGGATCGACCGCCATCCGCACCCAGGAGGCCTTCGACCGGGCGCGCGGCGGGGTGCTGTTCGTCGACGAGGCGTACGCGCTGTCGCCGGAGGACTCGGGCCGGGACTTCGGCCGCGAGGCGATCGACACGCTCGTGAAGCTGATGGAGGACCACCGGGACGCGGTGGTCGTCATCGTGGCCGGCTACACCCGGGAGATGGAGCGGTTCCTCACCGTCAACCCCGGTGTGGCGTCCCGGTTCTCACGGACCATCACCTTCAGCGACTACGAGCCCGGCGAACTGCTGCGGATCGTCGATCAGCAGGCGGAGGAACACGAGTACAGCCTGGCCGAGGGCACCGGGGACGCGCTGCTCAAGTACTTCACCGAGCTGCCCAAGGGCCCTGCGTTCGGCAACGGCCGGACGGCCCGTCAGACCTTCGAGTCGATGGTCGAGCGGCATGCGGGCCGGGTCGCCCAGCTCGCCGAGGCGAGCACGGACGACCTCACGCTCCTCTACCCGGAGGACCTGCCGGAGCTCCCCTGAGTCTCCTCGGTGCCCCCGTCGCCCTGGCGGGGCACGACCGGTCCGAGCCGGGCGAGCAGTGCGGCGCGCTCCTCGGCGAAGACCGGGTCGGCCTGGTAGTCCGAGTGTCCCAGAACCGGTTCGGGAAGCGGGTGTTCCGGCGTACGCCGGTAGACCAGCGGGTCCCGCAGGGGGCCCCGGTCCACCTCGGGCCCGGGCCCGTCATCGAGCCGGACCCGGCCGCCGATGGGGTCGGTTGCCCGCCACAGGTTGCGCCAGCAGTGCACGGACCGGTGCAGTCCGCGCAGCGGTCCTGGACCGAAGTAGGCCGGGAACCAGCGCCCGTACAGCCGCTCGATCGGCGAGCCGTAGGTGAGCAGGGCGACCCGCCCGCGGGTCTCGGCGGGCAGCTGCCAGACCGCGGACGCCGCGAGGACGCTGCCCTGGGAGTGGCCCGAGATGACCAGTCTGCCGCGGGTGAGGCCGGTCCAGCCGGACATCCGGGACGCCAGGTCGGGGACGGCACGCTCGGCGTAGCACGGCGGCGCGAAGGGGTGAGCGGCGCGCGGCCAGAACGTACCGACGTCCCAGAGGATGCCGATGGTGCGCCGCGCGGACGCATCGCGATAGGCGCGCCGCCCCCAGGTGACGAAGAGGATGAAGCCGAAGCCGACCATCCAGGACCCGGTCGACTGGGCTGCCTCCGCCACCGATTCGATGAACGGTCCCGCACCGTCCATCGCCCGTCCCGGCACCTGTCCGCTCACCCACGCTCCGGCGACGGCCCCCGCGCCGAGCAGCAGGGTGGCGCCGGAGACCAGGCCGAGCAGCCAGGGTGCCGAGTCGGTCAGGGCGGCCGTGGCCCGGGTCCTGGCGATCTGCCGGGTGCGAGCGGCGTCCGGCCACTTCTGCCCGTACTCCTGGTCGACCTCGGGCTCCAGGGCGCGGGCGGCGAGCCAGGTGCGGACGCCCAGCACGGCGGCGGGGACCACCAGCAGCACCAGGAGCACGGGGATGACGGAAGCCTGCCAGCTGAGCAGCACCGGCGGCCCTTCGATGACGGGCGCCCGGCCCATGCCGGGGGTGCCGGAGCCGTCGAGCCAGTCGGCGACGCGCTGGGCGACCCCGCCGGACATGACGCCGCCGAGGGCGCAGGCGAGCATCGCGACCGCGGGGCCGCCGAGTCCGTACAGGACCGTGCGCGGCTCGGGTGTCCGCCGGTACAGGCCGAGCGCCACCGCCGCGAGGACGACCACGAGAGCCCCCTGGCCCACGGTGAGGACGCGGAACGTGACATCTCCGGGGAGTGAGCCTTCGGAGACCCAGCCGGGACGGGACCAGGCGGCGTACACGGCGGCAAGGACGAGCAGGGCGAGGGCGGCGCCGGGCAGCCAGCTGATGAGGGCCCTGTCGAGCCGGTTGTCGAGCCGGCGCTCGCTGCGGCCTCGACGGCACACCACCCAGAGCACAACGAGCGTGCCCAGCACGAGCATTGCCTCGATCAGACTGCCGAGGAAGCCGGGTACGGGGCCGGTGGCGGCGCGGTCGTGCCGGGCCGCGGCGCCGGCGACGGCCGCCGCCACGGTCAGGAAGCCGGCGGCGGTGTGCGCGGCCCGCAGCCGGGCGACCAGCCGTCGGCCGTACCAGAAGCCGGGTCGGCCGAGGGCGGGGCGGACGACTGCGGTGGGAGCGGGGCCGGGGTCGCCTCCACCGGCGGTGCGGTCGTCGGTCGCCGGGTCGTCGGTCGTGGGGTCGTCGGGAGCATCGCCGTCGTCCGGCTCCGCGCCGGTGAGCGGGCGCTGCGACTCGTAGGCGCTCCAGGTCCGGTTGGAGAGGTACCAGAGCAGCCCCACCAGCGCCGTCGGCACCACCGCGGCGAGCGCGAGCCGGCGGCCCGGCTGCGACCACCAGCCGCCCTGCGCCGTCGACAGGAAACCGAGCCAGGACCGCTGGTTCGAGCAGTCGGGTACGCCCGCACACTGCCAGGCCACCAGGTCGAGTGCGACCTCGCAGGCCGCGGCGGTCAGCAGCACGGTGAGACTGAGCGCGACGAGCCGCACGAGTACGCCGTAGAGCCGTACCGCGCGGGTGCGGCCCCTGGCGGTGGGCCGCATCCAGTGGGCGAGGTTGACCACCATGAACGGGAGGAGCAGCAGCCAGAGCGCGCGGGAGCCGTTGCCGGAGGTGAGGTTGGACCAGCAGTAGGCCTCCTCGATGGGCCGGGCCCGGTACCGCTCGGGGTGCTGCTCGGCGTCGATGTCCCCGGTGCGCCGGTAGACGGCGGCCGTCGCATCACCGGTGACCCGGGTGATCCGGGGATCGTCGAGCATGCCCTGGGGGGTGGCTCCACCGACTCCGTGGACGAGCAGTTCCAGCGCGGCCCCCGTGCTCTGCGGGGCCTGGGTGACAGGGGGCACGTGGGTGACTCGCTCTCTCGCGCTCTCGGCATTACGGGCATTACCCATGATTTTCGAGGATCAGGGGCGGCATGCTGATGCCCTGTCACCAGAATCGCGGAACAGCGGCCGCGAGGGCACCCGTCTCACCGAATCTCCCCAGTGCGGCGCCGCACGGAGCTGCGTGGCAGGATGACCCCGTCCGACAGACTGTTGTGCGGCCAGACGGAAGGACCGGACCCGGCGTTGAGCGAGAATCAGAACCTCCTCGCGGAGCAGCGGCGCGCCCTGATCCTCGACGAGGTGCGCAGGCGCGGCGGGGTCAGGGTCAATGAGCTGACCCGCAGGCTGAACGTCTCCGACATGACCGTCCGCCGCGATCTGGACGCGCTCGCCCGCCAGGGTGTCATCGAGAAGGTGCACGGCGGGGCGGTGCCCGTCGTCGAGGCGAGCACCCATGAGCCCGGCTTCGAGGCGAAGTCGGCGCTGGAGCTCTCCGCCAAGGAGGACATCGCGCGGGCGGCCGCGGCCATGGCCGTGCCCGGCAGCGCGATCGCGCTCTCCGGTGGCACGACGACTTACGCGCTGGCCCAGCATCTACTGGACGTACCCGAGTTGACGGTCGTGACGAACTCGGTGCGGGTCGCCGACGTGTTCCACACCGCCCAGCGTTCGGCGGTGACCGGCGGACCGCGGGCCGGCGCCGCCACGGTGGTGCTCACCGGTGGGGTACGGACTCCGTCGGACTCGCTGGTCGGCCCGGTCGCCGATCAGGCGATCGGTTCGCTCCACTTCGACGTCCTGTTCCTCGGGGTGCACGGGATCTCGGTCGAGGCCGGGCTGTCGACGCCGAATCTGGCGGAGGCCGAGACCAACCGGCGTTTCGTGCACTCGGCGCGGCGGGTGGTGGTCGTCGCCGACCACACCAAGTGGGGCACCGTGGGCCTGAGTTCGTTCGCGACGCTGGAGCAGGTGGACATGTTCGTCACCGATTCCGGGCTGTCGGCCGGGGCCCGCGAGGAGATCGAGGAACATCTGCCGGGCCTGGTGGTGGCGGGCGCTGCCGCGCACGACGAGCCCTCGGACGGCTGAGCAGCGGCCGGCGCAGCGCCGGCCGCACATTCCGCTCAGCTCACGCCGCGCCCGTCACGTCCTAGGATCGCGCTGTGGCCATCTTCCGCATCGAGCGATTCAGCCCCCTGCCCGCCGCCGAGTCCTGGCGACGGGTGACCGACTGGGAACGGCACGCCGCTCATGTCCCGCTCACCCGGATCAGTGTCCCGGCAGGGCTGCCCAGCGGAATCGGGACCGTCTTCGTGGCCCGCACCGGGCTGGGCCCGCTGGGCTTCGACGATCCGATGGAAGTGGTGCGCTGGACACCGCCCGCGGCCGGCCGGGCCGGGCTCTGCCGGCTGGAGAAGCGCGGTTCGGTGGTACTGGGCCGGGCGTCGATCGATGTCTACCCGACGGAGTGCGGATCCCATGTGGTGTGGGTGGAGGAGCTCCGCATCCGGCTGCTGCCGCAGTGGGGAGACGCGCTGATCTCCGGCGCGGGCCGCCGGGTCTTCGGCCGGGTGCTGGACGGTCTCCTGGACAGCCCGGTGCAGCCGTACCCGTAGCACGTACGGGTACGGACATCTGACGGCATGACAGCTAAGGTGTGGCTCCTCGCGGACAGGTGCGTCCGCTGCCGATCGCACAGGAGGTGCGTCCCATGGCACGTCGGCTGCGCTCCGTGGATCTCGACTTCGTCCGGGCCGCTCCGCTGCGGCTGGTGTTCGCCGCCGAGGTGTCCGCGCCCGCCGAGGCGGTGTACCGCGCGCTCGCCGAGGACGTCGAGGGGTGGCCTGGCTGGTTCACCGCGGTGACGTCGGCCCGCCCCACCACGGCGGGCGCGGGCCGCGAGATCCGGCTCAGGGGCGGCACCCTGTTCCAGGAGACGGTTCTCTCGACGGAGCCGGGCGAGCGGTATGCCTACCGGGTCGACGAGACCAATGCACCTGCCGTGCAAGCACTGTTGGAGGAGTGGCGGCTCAGCCCGACCAGGACCGGCACCCGGGTGCAGTGGACCTTCGCCACCGACGGACCCGCGCCGTTCCGGTTCGCCGTGCGACTGGTCCGGCCGGCGCTGGGCCGGTCGTTCCGGAACGCGGTGCGCCGGCTCGGCACACGTCTGGCCGGGGCCTCGGCCTGAGCCGTGTGCCGCGGACGGCGAACGGGCCTCAGCGGGGCCAGTTGCCGGTGGCCAGGAAGTGCTCGATCGTCGCGGCGTACGGAGCGATGTCGAGGCCCTGTTCGGCGAGCCAGCTGTCGGAGTAGTACTTGTCGAGGTAGCGGTCGCCCGGGTCGCAGAGCAGTGTGACGATGCTGCCGGTGCGGCCCTCCTCCACCATTTCGGCGACGAGTTTGAACGCACTCCACAGCCCGGTGCCGGTGGAGCCGCCCGCCTTGCGGCCGATGGCCTGTTCCAGGGCGCGTACGGTGGCGACCGTGGCGGCGTCGGGCACCTTCATCATCCGGTCGATGGCGCCGGGCACGAAGCTCGGCTCCATCCGGGGACGGCCGATCCCCTCGATGCGTGAGCCGCAGTCGCTGGTGGCGAGGGCGTTGTGGTGGGTCCAGCCGTCGAAGAAACAGGAGTTCTCCGGGTCGGGCACACAGATCCGGGTGTCGTACTGCATGTAGTGCACATAGCGGGCGATGGTCGCGGAAGTGCCGCCGGTCCCGGCGGTGGCGACGATCCACGTGGGTTCGGGGTAGCGCTCCAGCCGCAGCTGCTGGTAGATCGACTCGGCGATGTTGTTGTTCCCGCGCCAGTCGGTGGCCCGCTCCGCGTAGGTGAACTGGTCCATGTAGTGACCGCCGGACTCGGCGGCGAGTCTGGCCGACTCCGCGTACAGCTTCTGGGCGTCGTCGACGAAGTGGCACTGGCCGCCGTGGAATTCGATCAGCCGGCACTTCTCGGGGCTGGTGGTGTGCGGCATCACGGCGATGAACGGCACACCGATCAGCTTCGCGAAGTACGCCTCCGAGACGGCCGTCGATCCGCTGGACGCCTCGATCACCGGTTTGCCCGGCCGGATCCAGCCGTTGCAGAGCCCGTAGAGGAAGAGCGAACGGGCCAGCCGGTGCTTGAGACTGCCCGTGGGGTGCGTCGACTCGTCCTTGAGGTAGAGGTCGATCCCCCAGTCCTCGGGCAGCGGGAAACGCAGCAGATGCGTGTCGGCGGAGCGGTTGGCGTCGGCCTGGACCTTGCGCACGGCCTCCTTCAGCCAGGCGCGGTACTCGGGGTCGGAGCGGTCGATGTCGACGGTCCCCACGACCGCACCGCCGCGCCTGTGCTCACTGGTGTCCATCAGCACGCTCCTGCTCGTCGTCACCTCGATGGCCGAACGGCCGGGCCTTCGGACCGCCGGACTCTGCAGCTCAACGATATGCCCCCCACCTGCGCAAACGTTGACTTTGGGGATCCATAGCGCTGCCTTGGCCTCAGCGGTCCCGGCGGCCGCCGTTCACCGTGGCGCACCTGCAGGATCCGGTCCGGATCCGGTCTGGTGCGCCGGTCGCGGCGCATGCAGACTGGCCGTCGGAAGCGTGACGAAGGGGGCGAAGCAACCATGCCGGAAACGGAGTTCAGTGCGACGGGGGTACGGATCGAGCGGTGGGCCCGCTCGCTCACGAGGGCCGGGCAGGTCGTCGTCAAGGACGGCCGGGTGGCCCTGCTGACCAGTTACGGCCGGGAGATCGACAGCGCTCCGGTGGGGACGGTCAGTGCGGGCAGACCGTGGTTCGCCGGTGCGAACGCCGCGGTGGCACGGTTCAACGGGACGCGCTATCGGCTGACGATGGGGCAGCGCGGGCCGGACCGCGAGGGACCGTCGCGCCGCTTCCTGGAAGCGCTGCGCAGCGCGGGCGCCCGGCTGAGTTGACCTCGCGGGCCGGCTCCGTCGGGCCGACGCCGCAGGCCGGGTCACGGGCATCGCGAGGGCAGCCGCGCCGCGCCGGTCTCGCGGGCCCGGCCGGGCAGGACTGCGGAGCGGCACCGATGGAACACCCTAAGTTGCGGAGGCGTACCCCCTGAGCGACATTGGTCTCACGTCACTCATGGTTTACCGGCGGTGACACTGCGATCCAGTCCGCCGGAACAGGAATCAGGAAGCCGGCCGTCCGCCGACTCCGTTCCGCCGTCTTCTTCCGGACCTATTTCGGGGAGTCGCAGCCGTGATCAGCGAGCCAAGCAGGCACTGCACGGTGGAGCTCCAGGCCCTGCCGTCGCGGATCGGTCAAGTCCGCAGAATCATCGCGGCGCAATTGCGCTACTGGCGTCTGGATCCTCTGATCGACCAGGCAGCGCTCGGCGTCACCGAACTGCTGACCAATGTCCACCGGCATGCACAGCCGGACAAAACGTGCACCGTCGAGATCGAGTTGCTGCTCGACCGGCTGACGGTCTCCGTCCACGACCATGACCCACGGCTGCCGACCGTGTGTGATCCCGACGCGTCCAGCACCTCCGGGCGCGGCCTGGCGCTGATCGCCGCGGTGAGCGAGAGCTGGGGGGTCCGGCCACGGGGCGGGGCCGGGAAGGTCGTCTGGTTCACACTGCCGGCGCCTTCACTGTTCGCCGAGCTTCCCCTGCATTCGGTGTACGGGGCAACAACTGACGGGCCGTTCGGCGATGTCGATCCTCCGTCCCTGGAGAAGGTGGCCCACACCGACGCACGGTCGGCCGCGGTGGGCTGAGGGCTCTCAAGTCGTCCCTCCCGCCATGCAGTTGCACGCACCACGGTGGCAGCAGCTCCCCCGCAGCGGGCCCGATCCGAACGAAAGGCCCTGGACGGACGGAGAGCGGGACGCCCGGAGGCGCCCCGCCTGTCGTCGACGGCCGACACGAGGTCCTAATCGGCGGCGATCGCGCGGAGCACGTCCAGACGTGCCGCACGCCGCGCCGGCCGCCAGCCCGCCAGCGCACCGGCGGCGATCCCCACCAGGGCGACCGCCAGGAGCCGCGTCGGCGGCAGCGCGAAGGCGAACGGGGTTTCGCCCGCGCTTTCCGACGCCTTGACCAGCACCCAGCCGAGGAAGCCGCCGAGCAGCAGGCCTCCTGCCGTGCCGAACGCGGCGACCAGGACCGACTCCCAGCGGACCATGGTCCGCAGCTGACGCCGGGTCTGGCCGACGGCCCGCAACAGGCCCAGTTCCCTCGTGCGTTCGTGGATGGCCAGGGTGAGGGTGTTGGCGATGCCGAGGAGCGCGATCAGTACGGCGAGCGCCAGCAGGGCGTAGACCAGGGTGAGCATCATGTCGATGGGGCCGGCCGAGGACTGCGCGTACTCACCACGGGTCTGCACGTCCGGACTGCCGTACGCCGCCGCGGTCTTCTCGACCGCGTCCTTGCCGTCGGCGATGGACACCCCGTCCTTGAATGACACGGCGATCAGCGTGTCGGAGTCCTGTGCGCGGTGCGGCGCCCAGGCCTGCCGGCTGATGACGTAATGGCCTGCGAGTTCGGACCGGTCGTAGAGCGCGTGGACCGTGAAGGTCTGCTGCGTGCCGTCGGTGAAGGTGAGCCGGACGGTGGAGCCGGTGTGCAGACCGCGGTGGGCGGCCTCGGTCGCGGAGACGGCCATGCCGTTCGCGCCCAGGGCGTCCATCGATCCCTGGGTCCTGCCGAGGTCGAAGACTTCGGCGAGCGCGGCCGCGTCGGTGACGGTCAGGGCACGTCCCGCCCCGTTCACTTCCGCCACGCCCTTGCCGAGGCCGACCGCCGTCGCCACGTCGGGCAGCCGGTCGACGGCGGGGGCGAGCCCGGGGCTGAGACCGCTGCCGCCGGCGCCGAACGTGGGCGCGCTGATGGCGACATCACCGGCGAAGGAGCGGTCCACCGTCTGGTTCATGGTCGCCTTCAGCGAGGCGCCGAAAACCGTGAAGAGCGAGACGACCGCGACGCCGATCATCAGCGCGGTGGCGGTGGCCGCGGTCCGCTTCGGACTGCGCAGGGCGTTGCGCCTGGCGAGACCGCCGGTGGCACCGCTCAGCCGGTCGAGCGGTGCGCCGAGAACCCGTACGGCGTACGAGGAGGCGACCGGGCCGAGCACGACGAACGCGGCGAGTGCCAGAACCGCGCCCGTGGCCGACAGCCGGACGGACGGATCGGCCAGGGCGCCGGTCAGGAGGGCACCGACCGCCGCGAGCAGCAGTGCGACGCCGGCGACGGTGCGGGTCCGGGAGGCCGCCGCGTCGTCGACGGCGGTCTCCCGCAGGGCTGCGAGCGGCGCGGTGCGTCCCGCGCGGACGGCGGGCAGCAGGGCCGAGCCGAGGCACACGAGGACGCCGACCGCGAGCGGCAGCAGGAGCGAGACCCCGCTGATCACGAGCGCACCCGCGGGAAACGGGAAGCCGACGGCGGGGAAGAGCGCCTGCAGTCCGGCGGCGATGCCGATGCCCGCGACCAGTCCGGCGGCGGACGCGAGCACGCCGACCACGCCGGCCTCGACGAGGGTCGAACCGAGGATCTGGCGACGGGAGGCGCCGAGGGCGCGCAGCAGGGCGTTCTCCCTGGTGCGCTGGGCGACGACGATCGCGAACGTGTTGTGGATGGAGAAGGTGGCGACCAGCAGGACGATCCCGGAGAACACGAGCAGGAGCGTGGTGAACAGACTGAGGAACGCTCCGGAGATCACGTTCCGGTTCTCGGCGGCGGAGGCCTGGCCGGTGATGGCCTCGGTGTTCGCGGGCAGCACCGGAGTCAGTGCGTCCACGAGCTCCTGCTGGCTGGTGCCGGGGGTGGCACGCACCTGGATACCGGACGCCTCGCCCGGCTTCGGGGTGAGGTACTTCTCGGCGTCGGCCTGTGTCATCCCGGTGTAGGTGACCTGGCCCATGCCGTCCTCGCCGCCGAAGGTGGCCAGGCCGACGACCGTGACGTGTACGGGGTCGGGGGTGCGCAGGACGGTCGAGTCGCCGATCTTCAACCCGCCCTTGTCGGCGGTGCCGCGGTTGATGACCACCTCGCCGGGTGCGGACGGAACGCGTCCTGCGGCGAGCCGGTAGGGATTCAGCTCCGGGTCCTGGATCCAGTTGCCCGCGAGGGTCGGCGGGCCCTGGCCGCCGATGGGCTTGCCGTCGGCGCCGATCAGCTGGCCGGCGCCCTGGATGTCGGGGGCTGCTGCGGCGACGCCCGGTGTCCTTTCGATCGTCTTCACCAGTGCGGTGCTCACCGGCTGCCGGGTGCCCGCCCCTTCACCGGGGACGGTCACCACATTGGTGCTGCGGACGACCGCGTCCGTGCCGGCCGCGGCGTTCGCGAACATCGTGCCGAAGCTCGCCCGCAGGGTGTCGCCCATGACGAGCGTGCCCGCGAGGAACGCGACGCCGAGCAGAACGGCGGTGACGGTACCGGCGAACCGGCGTTTGTGGGCGCGGAGCGAGGAGACGCTGAGGCGCACAGCGGCGCGCGTGCCGGTCAGGGCGTCACCACTGCCCGGCCGGGCGCGGGGTCGAAGGCCTTCAGCCGGTCGAGTACACGCTCCGCGGTGGGATCCTGCATCCGGTCGACGAGGCGTCCGTCCGCGAGGAAGACGACCTCGTCGGCGTGGGCGGCGGCGACCGGGTCATGGGTGACCATGACCACCGTACGGGCGGACTGCCGGACGGTGCGGCCGAGGAGTTGCAGCACCTCCTGGCCGGACCGGGAGTCGAGGTTGCCGGTCGGTTCGTCGGCGAAGACGACGTCGGGACTGCCCGCGAAGGCCCGCGCCACGGCGACCCGCTGCTGCTGGCCGCCGGAGAGTTCGGCGGGCCGGTGGTGCAGGCGGTCCCGCAGGCCCACGGTGTCGATCAGGGCGTCGATCCACTCCTCGTCGCCGCGCTCACCCGCGAGGTCCATGGGGAGGGTGATGTTCTCGGCGACGGTGAGGGTCGGGACGAGGTTGAAGGCCTGGAAGACGAAGCCGATGCGTTGCCTGCGCAACAGGGTGAGCCGGCGGTCGTCGAGCGCGCTGAGTTCGGTGTCGCCGATGAAGGCGGAGCCTGAGGTGAGGGTGTCGAGTCCGGCGGCGCAGTGCATCAGGGTGGACTTCCCGGAGCCGGAGGGCCCCATGATCGCGGTGAAGCGGCCGGCCGGGAAGTCGACGCTCACCCCGTCCAGGGCCCTGACCTCGGTGTCACCCCTGCCGTAGATCTTCACGGCGTCGACGACGCGGGCGGCGGTGACGGCGTCGGTGGACGTGGCCGTGGTGCGGACCGTGATGGTCATGCGGCACCGCCACGGCCCGTACGGCCGAACTGCTCCTCCAGGACGGAGAGTCGTCGCCAGTACTCGTCCTCGTCGATCTCGCCCGCGGCGAAGCGGCGTCCGAGCAGGGTGATGGGCGACTGCTCGACGGGCACGTCCGGGCCGCCGTGTGCCGTGCGCGGGCCCCAGGGGCCGCGCCGGCCACCGCGCCGGGCGGTACGGCGCAGCACGGTGACGACGGTGACCGCGACGGCCGCCCAGATCAGTGGGAAGAGAAGGATCCATGGTCCGGGTCCGCCGGAGTGCGCCAGGGTGTTCATCTCGGTCAGCTCCCTCGGTACGGGGTTCGGTTGCCCGGTTGTCCCGTGTGCTGTTTTCTGTCGCTTCCGAGCGTGGCTCCGGGTGGGGGTCCGAGTCGTCGTACGGCCAGCGGCCGTGTGCGTACCCCTCTGGGAGTACGCGGCGTACGGGCGGCTGCTCCCGTTGGCCGGCCAAGATCCACGGATCCTGTACCTACTGGTATGTACCGTGCGTCTCGTGCGCACTCCGGACCGGCTGATCGAGGCCACCCGGGAGCTCCTGTGGGAACGCGGCTAAGGGCTGTCCCGTAGTCCCTGGTGGATCAGCGCGCGGCGTCGGATGTGGTGCATCGCAAGGCGGAGGGGCGTCCTCGTACGGGGCGTATTCGGGCGTTCCGACAACGCGGCGAGGTGCCGCAGCTGTCGTCGTGCGCCCGCCAGGGATTACGGGACAGCCCTTAGGTGCGCACGAGCCCCAAGGTCATCCAGCAGCACGCGGGCGCCGGCCAGGGCAGCATGTGACACCACGTCGCGGGCAGGTCCGATCCGGCGCTCGCCGCCGTCGTGCGCACGGCGGCGGACCTGCGACAGATACGGGACGGCCCGGGATCGGCGTACGAACGGCCGACACCCTGATCCTGCCGTCGATCGGCGAGCTCGCGACGCGGAACTGCCGGTATGCGGGCTCGGCGGCCGTGGAGCAGCGGCACGAGGAGTGTCCTGCCGGCGCTCCACGGCACCTGTTCAGGCCAGTGCGCTCAGCGGGTCGTCGAGAACCGGCTGCCAGGCCAGTTCGGCTGCGCCGACCAGGCTGTTGTGATCGAGAGTGCACGGCAGGATCGGCACACTGCCGCTGCGCCCCCACAGGCTGCGGTCGGCGACGACGGCGCGCAGCCGATCCGGGGCGGCGTCGAGCAGTGCGCGGTGCAGTCCGCCGAGGATGATGCGGTCCGGGTTGAGGATGTTGACCAGTCCGGCCAGTCCCAGGCCGAGCCGGTCGATGAGCTCCTCGGCCGCGGCCCGGACGGCCGGGTCCTCGTACTCCGTACGCAGCAGGTCGCTCGCCTGCTTGAGCAGGGATTCCTCCGGTCCCGGTGTGCGGCGGGCGGCGGTCAGGAAGGCGAGCGGGTCGGTCTCGACGTCGAGGCAGCCGCGTCCGCCGCAGTGACAGGGGCGTCCTTCGGGGTTCACGGTGAGATGCCCGACTTCGAGGGCCAGTCCCGAACTTCCGGTGTGCAGACGGCCGTCGAGCACGAGGGCCCCGCCGACGCCGCGGTGGCCGGTGGCCACGCAGAGCAGATGCTGGGCTCCGCGGCCGGCGCCGTGGCGGTGCTCGGCGAGCGCGGCGAGGTTGACGTCGTTCCCGGTGAACGCGGGGCCGGAGATACCTGCTTCACGTACACACGTGGCGAAGATCTCACGGACCTGGGCGCCTGCCGGCCAGGCGATGTGCAGCGGGTTGAGCGCGGTGCCCTCCGGTTCGGCCACCGCGGAGGGGACGGCGAGGCCCGCGCCGACGCAGCGCAGTCCGCTGTCGCGCAGCAACCGGGCGCAGGCATCGACGACTTCGCCCACGACCTGCGCCGGGTCCGAGGTGACCGTGACGCAGCCGGGGTCGGTGGCGACGAGGCGGCCGCCGAGGCCCACCAGCGCGGCACGGAACCCGTCGGCATGCACCTGCGCGGCGATGGCGACCGGGCCGGACTCCCGAATGGCCAGCCGGTGAGAGGGGCGGCCCTGCGAGCCCGCCGCGGAACCGGGGCTGGAGTCGACGCGGATGAGGCCGAGCGCCTCCAGTTCCGCGGCGACCGCACCGGCGGTCGCGCGGGTGACGCCGAGCTCGGAGGTGAGCACGGCACGCGTGGGTGCGCGCCCTGTGTGGACCAGTTCCAGCGCGGGCCCGAGCGCGCTCCGGCCCCTCTCCAGCTTCGTCCGGGTGGTGGTCGCCTTGCCGTTCATGGGGGCGAGTCTCCCATGATCCTGAGCGACTGCCGACGCCCCGGTGGCGGGCTCCTGCCCGCTTCCGGCCACGGCGGACGCACCCGCGGCCCATGGTGATCGCCGCGTGCGTCCACCGCGGTCGCCTCTCCCGGTCATGGCCGTCACCCCCTTTGCGGTCGTGGCAGCCACGGTGTCCGGCCGTCTTGCATCCGTTGCCCGGCGGCCCCTATGCTTCTTTTGTGCCGCAACTAAACAAACTGCGGACGGCCCAGTCGGGGGGACCAGACGGAGACACCGTCCCACCCTCGTCGGCCCGCCTCCGTACCGCGCTGACCGTGTTCTTCGCCCTCGACGGCTTCCTTTTCGCCGGGTGGGTGGTCCGGATCCCGGCCATCAAGCACCAGACCGGCGCCTCCGCCTCCACGCTCGGCCTCGCACTGCTGGGCGTCTCCGCCGGGGCGGTCATCACCATGATGCTCGCCGGCGGGCTATGCCGACGGTTCGGCAGCCACCCCGTGACCGTGGTCTGCGGAGTGCTGCTCTCACTGGCCATCGCCCTGCCCGCACAGACGCATTCGGCGCTCTCGCTCGGTCTCGTCCTGCTGGTCTTCGGCTCCGCGTACGGCGCGATGAACGTCGCGATGAACAGCGCCGCGGTCGACCTGGTCGCGGGTCTGCGGCGTCCCGTGATGCCCAGCTTCCACGCCGCGTTCAGCCTCGGTGGCATGCTCGGCGCCGGCCTCGGCGGACTGGTCGCCGGCGGGCTCACCCCCGCCACCCACCTCCTCATCCTCACCGGGGTCGGACTGCTCGTCACCGCCGCCGCCGGACCGACCCTGCTGCGGCACCGGGCTCCTCGAACCGTGTCCGTGGCCGACCGCACCGAGCAGCCGCGCCGGATGACCGGGCGCGCCCGCAACGTGGTGCTGCTGTTCGGCGTGATCGCGCTCTGCACCGCGTACGGGGAAGGCGCACTGGCCGACTGGAGCGCGCTCCACCTGGAACAGGACCTGCACGCCCGCCCGGGGATCGCCGCCGCCGGATACTCCCTGTTCGCCCTGGCCATGACCGCGGGCCGGCTCACCGGCACCGCGCTGCTGGAACGGCTCGGGCAGACCCGCACGCTCGTCGCGGGCGGCGCGACGGGCGCGGCCGGAATGCTCCTCGGATCGCTCGCACCGACGACCTGGCTCGCCCTTCTCGGCTTCGCCGTCGCCGGACTCGGCCTGGCGAACATCTTCCCTGTCGCGGTCGGCCGGGCCGGCGAGCTGGCCGGCCCGAGCGGAGTGGCCGCGGCGTCGACGATCGGCTACGGCGGGATGCTGCTCGGGCCGCCCGCGATCGGGTTCCTGGCCGACTGGTTCTCGCTGCCGTTGGCCCTCACGACGGTGGCGGTGCTGGCAGGTGCGGCCGCGGCGCTGGGGTACGCGGCACGTCATGCGACGGCCCGCGTCTGATCCCCGTACGACGCACATGCCGGTCTGAGTAAGCGTACTCAGGCGGGACCGGCTCCCCGGCCGCACGATGGGAGATATCGACCATCTACGGGGAGCAGGCCATGGACAAGCCGGTCAGGAACACGCAGCACCTCCGCACGCTCGCACGGCTGACCTTCGGCAACGCCGCCTCGCTGACCTACCTCGGGGTGGTCCTGGCGACAGCGGTGTTCGTCGCCGTGGACACCCTGTTCGTCGCGCACGAGGACGCCTCGTTCGCGGGCGTCTGGCTGTTCCTTCTCGCGGCGCCCACGGTGTTCGTGTTCTTCGCCGCCGGCTCCGTGTGGGGAACGGACACGGCCGGACCGGCCTGGTTCCTCTATCTCGCCCTCGTCGTGTCCGTCCTCGTGCAGGCGCTCGCCCTCGGCTGGTTCGTACGGCTGGTGCGCGGCGGGGGACGGTCCCGTACCGCCCGTCCCCAGGGCGTCTGAGCCACTGGCACAATCTCCGCCATGGAGATCACGAACCACGTCAAGTCCCTCATGGAAGCAGGCCACTTGCTGGCCGCCGCGGCGGAGCAGGCCGGGCCTGGCGCTTCGGTGCCGACATGCCCGGGCTGGCAGGTGCGCAATCTGCTCCGGCACACCGGCATGGTGCACCGCTGGGCCACCGCATACGTCGCCGACGGCCACACCTCGTACCACCCGGACGGCGGGGAACCCGACCTGGACGGCGGGGAGTTGCTCGACTGGTTCCGCGAGGGACACAGTCTGCTGGTGAACGCGCTGGCGAGCGCCCCGGCAGACCTGGAGTGCTGGACCTTTCTGCCCGCACCCTCCCCCCTGGCGTTCTGGGCACGGCGGCAGGCGCACGAGACGACGATTCACCGGGTGGACGCCGAGTCCGCGCAGGGCGGCCCGCTCTCGCCGGTGGCGGCCGGGCAGGCGCTGGACGGGATCGACGAGCTGCTGCTCGGCCTCCACGCCCGCCCGAAGAGCAGGGTGCGCACCGATGCACCACGCACTCTGCGGGTGCGCGCCACGGACACGGGCGACGCATGGACCGTACGGCTCTCGCCCGAGCCGCCGCAGGCGGTACACGAGCCGGAGGCCGACTCGCAGGGGGCGGAATCCGTCGACTGCGAACTGAGCGGGACGGCCGAGGGGCTCTATCTGACGCTCTGGAACAGGCTGCCGCTCACCGCGGTCACCGTGACAGGTGACCGGGGACTGGCTCGCCTGTGGTGCGAGAACTCCGGGGTCACCTGGTCCTGACGGACGTACGGGACCGACGGCCGGGTGGTCCCCAGCCGCGGTCCGCACCGCGGTCAGCCGGCCGCGCCGTCCAGCATCCGGGCGAGCACCGACCGCTGCAACGGCTTCACCTCGGCATGACGCGCCCGGCCCTTCGCCGTCAGCTCGACCTGGACGCCGCGCCGGTCCTCGCTGCACATCCCGCGGCGCACGAGGTCGTCCTTCTCCAGCCGGGCGATCAGCCGCGACAGCGCACTCTGACTCAGATGGACCCGGGAGGCCAGTTCCTGGACGCGACAGGCGGCGCCGCCGCCCTGCGACGCGCCTTCGGCCAGGACGTCGAGCACCTCGAAGTCGCTGGCGCCGAGACCGTGCCGATGCAGCGCGCGATCGAGCTCGCAGAGCGTCCTGGCGTGCAGCGCAAGGATGTCCCGCCACTCTTCCACGAGCACCCGCTCGGGCTTGTTCGCTGCCATATCCGCACGTTAGCAGAGATGAGGCCGTTTGTTGCATCGGAATTAAATGCGCTTGCATTCAATGCATGTGCATGTATCTTCTTGCTTATGACCACTGCGCCCAACGGCCCCGATTCCCCTGCCCGATGGAGCCCACGCCTGTGGGGCACGCTGCTCGTGCTCTGCGCCGCGATGTTCCTGGACGCCCTCGACGTCTCCATGGTCGGCGTCGCCCTGCCGTCCATCGCCGACGATCTCGATCTGACCACTTCGACCCTTCAGTGGATCGTCAGCGGATACATCCTTGGCTACGGCGGACTGCTACTCCTCGGCGGCCGCGCCGCCGATCTGCTCGGCCGGCGCCGGGTCTTCCTGATCGCACTCGCCGTCTTCGCCCTCGCCTCGCTGCTCGGCGGATTCGTCGACTCCGGCCCTCTCCTGATCGCGAGCCGCTTCATCAAGGGACTGAGCGCCGCGTTCACCGCGCCGGCCGGGCTCTCGATCATCACCACGACCTTCAAGGAGGGCCCACAGCGCAACCGCGCCCTGTCCATCTACACCACCTGCGCGGCCACCGGCTTCTCCATGGGCCTGGTCCTGTCCGGTCTGCTCACCCAGCTCTCGTGGCGCTGGACGATGCTGCTGCCCGCCCCCATCGCACTGATCGCCCTCGTCGCAGGGCTGAGGCTGATCCCGCACAGCGACCGCGAGGACACCCATCGCGGATACGACCTCCCGGGCGCCGTCACCGGCACGGCCTCCATGCTGCTACTGGTGTTCACCGTCGTCCAGGCCCCGGAGGCGGGCTGGGCCTCCGCCCGCACGCTGCTGTCGTTCCTCGCCGTCGCCGTACTGCTCACCGTCTTCGTCACCATCGAGCGGCGCACCGCGAACCCGCTGGTCCGGCTCGGCGTGCTGCGCTCGGGCAGCCAGGTCAGGGCGCAACTGGGCGCCGCGGCGTTCTTCGGAAGCTACGTCGGCTTCCAGTTCCTGGTCACGCAGTACATGCAGTCGCTGCTCGGCTGGTCGGCCCTGCAGACGGCACTGGCCTTCCTGCCCGCGGGCGTACTGGTCGCCCTGTCGTCGACGAAGATCGGTGATGTGGTGGACCGGTTCGGGACGCCGCGCGTGATCGCGGCCGGCTTCACCTTCCTCGTCGTCGGATACGCACTCTTCCTGCGGATCACCCTCACTCCGTCGTACGCAGCGGTCATCCTGCCGTCGATGCTGCTGCTGGGCGCGGCCTGCGCACTGACCTTCCCGTCCCTCAACATCCAGGCCACCAATGGCGTCGACGACGACGAGCAGGGCATGGTGTCGGGCCTGCTGAACACGTCCATCCAGGTCGGCGGGGCGATCTTCCTGGCCGTCGTGACCGCGGTGATCACCGCGCACGGCAGCGGCGACGGCTCCCCGCAGGCGGTCCTCGACAGCTACCGGCCCGGTCTCGTGGTCGTGACGGTGATCGCGTTCGGCGGGCTGCTGATCACCCTGTCCGGGTTGCTCCGCCGCAGGCCCGCGGGGCACTCCGTGCTGGTCGCGTCGTCCGCCGGCGACCGGGCGGCCGCCGAGGCGGCAGCCGTTGAGAGGGTGACGGTCCGGGACTGACCGGCCGAACCGCTGCCCCGCCGGCCGAACGGCGGGGGGAAGGGGCGGTGGGCGGCGAGGCGTACTTGCCCGCGGCCCACCGCCCCTGTGACACTTCGGACATGGGGCGACGAAGCCAGGAAGACCGGGACGCAATGACCGTCGAGATCGGCTTCGCCCTGGTCAGCGGAGCCGTTCTGGCCGCGGCCGCGTTCCTTGCCATCGGTGCGACCTCCGTGTACCTCGATCTGTCGCGCACGGCAGAGCACGTGGTGTTCACGAGCGGAGCCGTTGTCGCGGCCGTCGTCTTCGTCGCCCGCCTCGTCGACGTGTTGTGGGGATTCCCCCGTCGGGGCCGTGGCCCGACGGCACGGCTCCGCCGGCAGACTCCGCCTCAGCCGAGCCAGCCGGGTCGCACGAGCCCCGACTCATAGGCGAGCACGACGAGTTGGGCCCGGTCGCGGGCTCCGAGTTTCACCATGGTGCGGCTGACATGCGTCTTCGCGGTGAGCGGGCTGACGACGAGTCTGCGGGCGATTTCCTCGTTGGAGAGCCCGATGCCGACCAGTGCCATCACTTCCCTCTCCCGTTCGGTGAGTTCGCTCAGCCCGGTCGCAGCCGCGGGCTCCTTGGAGCGGGCCGCGAACTCCGCGATCAGCCGCCGGGTCACTCCTGGCGAGAGCAGGGCATCGCCGCCCACCACGGCCCGCACCGCCCGCAGCAGCTCCTCCGGTTCGGTGTCCTTGACCAGAAAGCCGGAGGCGCCGGAACGGATCGCCTCGAAGACGTATTCGTCGAGCTCGAAGGTGGTGAGCATGACCACCTTGACGTCGTTCAGCTCCGGGTCCCCGGTGATGGTGCGGGTGGCGGCGAGGCCGTCGAGATGCGGCATCCGGATGTCCATGAGCACGGCGTCCGGCCGCAGTTCGCGCACCAGGCGTACGGCTTCCTCGCCGTCGGCGGCCTCCCCCGCCACCTCGATGTCCGGCTGGGCGTCCAGCAGGGCGCGGAAGCCGGCCCGGACCAGAAGCTGGTCATCGGCGAGCAGTACGCGAATCACGGTGCCTCCTCCGTCGTGTGGTGCACAGTGTCCTCCGTCGCGTGCTGTGCAGTGTCCTCCGTCGCGTGCTGCGCGGCGCCTTCCGGTGACTCCGGGTGCAGGGGAAGTTCGGCCCGCACCCGGAAGCCGCCGTCGGGCCGGGGGCCCGCCTCGATCGTGCCGCCCAGTGCGGCGGCCCGCTCCCGCATGCCGGCCAGTCCGTTGCCGCTGCCTCCGGCCTCGCTGCCGGTGGCGGGTCCTTCGTCGTCGATACGGAGCCGGATGCGGCCGGTGCCGTAACCGATCCGGACGCGTGCGCTGCGCGAGCCCGAATGCCGCACCACATTCGTGAGCGCCTCCTGCACGATCCGGAAGGCGGCCAGATCCGTACCGGGCGGGACGGCGTTCCGTATACCGTCCGTCTCCACCGTGACGATCAGTCCGGCGCTCGACGCCTGGTCCACCAGTTCGGGCAGCCGGTCGAGACCGGGGGCCGGGGCCCGGGGGGCGTCACCGGGGGTACGCAGCGTGTCGAGGACCTGCCGGACCTCGCCCAGCGCCTCCTTGCTGGCGGCCTTGATGGTGGTGAGGGCCGTGCGCGCCTGCTCGGGGTCGGTGTCGAGGAGCGCGAGTCCGACGCCCGCCTGGACATTGATGACGGAGATGCTGTGGGCGAGCACGTCATGGAGCTCCCGGGCCATCCGCAGCCGTTCCTCGTCGGCCCGCCGCTTCTCCGCGGCCTCCCGTTCGGCACGCTGCGCGGCCCACTGTTCGCGGCGCACCCGCACGAACTCCGCTGCCGCGACGATCGCCACCACCCAGGCGGCGACGCCCAGTTCCTGCCCCCAGGGCGCGGCGGAGTCGCCGCTCGGCGGCAACCAGGGATAGAGCCAGTGCGCCACCAGCAGATGGCCCACCCACAGCATGCCCACTGCCGCCCAGGCGGCCCTCCGGTGCCCCGCGACGACGGCACTGAAGCAGCCGACTGCGACGGCCAGGAAGACCGGGCCGTACGCATAGCCGGCCCCGAGATAAACCGTGGCCGCGGCCGAGGAGACGAACACCGCCAGAACGGGCCGGCGGTGGCGCAGCAGCAGCACGGCCACGGCGATGAAGAGCAGGATCCGGGCGAAGAGGTCCAGCGGAGCACGCTCGTCGAGCTGCCCACGCGCCGCGACGGACGATCCGATCATGACGAATGCGCCCAGCAGAAGGGTGGACGGCCACGGCAGTCGGGCGGCCGACCGCGCGCGCATGCCCATCAGCCTGCCCAGTGGTCCGCCGTGCTCGAACGGCCCGCCTGGCTCCCAGGGACCGCCGGGACCCGCGTGCGCCCAGGGCCGCCGCGGCGATGGTCCGCCCTGCTCCCGGGAGGGACCGCCGCTTCCGTGTGAGCGCTGCTCTTCCATACCGGCAACGCTAGACCGCGGGCCCCGGCGGCGGCGTCAGCCGGGCGAGGTGATCACGCGTACTCCCGGCGGAGTACCCGGCCGCCGCAGGCGGCCGGCCTGCGCGTACGGCCGGCTCAGGCGCCGGTGCCGGTGCCGGCCGTGCGCGCGGGTCGGCCGCCGAGGAGACCGACGTGCCGCGCCAGATCGCCGACCGCCTGCCGGAAGAAGTCCTCCCGGGCCTCGACGATCCGGTGGAACTGTCCGAAGACCTCGAAGGAGATCAGCCCGAAGAGCTGCGACCACGCGGCCACCAGGGGAACCACGGCCGCCGGAGGGAGGTCCGGGGCGAAGTCGGCGGCCATCCGCTCGCCCTCGGGGCGCAGTTCGGCGATGAGCTGCGGCAGGGCGAGACCGTCCGTACGGTGGGCATCGCCGACGATCGCGATGAGGACCAGGCCGACGCGGGAGGCGGGGCCGATCGTCGCCTCGGGTGCGCTGTAACCGGGCACCGGTGAACCGTAGATCAGGGCGTACTCATGGGGGTGGGCCAGGGCCCAGTCGCGGACGGCACAGGCGACCGCGGTCCAGCGCGCGAGATGCGGAGCGGGTCCGGGCGGGCCGGCGCACGCGGTGCGGTCGGCGGCCTCGGCGGCCTCGCCCACGGCGTCGTAGGCATCCACGATCAAGGCGGTGAGCAGCTCGTCACGGCTCGGGAAGTAGCGGTAGAGCGCGGACGAGACCATGCCCAGCTCACGGGCGACGGCGCGCAGCGAAAGTCTCGCGGCGCCATCGGCTGCGAGCTGTTTTCTCGCCTCGTCCTTGATCGCGGCGGTGACTTCGACACGGGCCCGTTCCCTGGCTCCTCGGATGGCGCTCATGGTCTTCAGTCTGCCACGAACTCGGAGCACCGACCAATAACGAGAGCAGTGCTCTTGCTTTTGAGCACCACACACGTGCACACTGATCTCAAGCGAGAGCAGTGCTCACACTTTCCAAAGGGGAGTCCCATGTCCGTGCACGTTCAGAAGCCCGGCTGGTTCACGGTCAACGTCATGAACCGCACCGTCGCCTGGATCACCCGGCGCGGCATCAGCGTCTGGGGCTCCCGGGTCCTGGCGGTCCGCGGCCGCAAGAGCGGCGAGTGGCGCCGCACCCCGGTGAACCTCCTGACCGTGGACGGGCAGCAGTACCTCGTCGCTCCCCGTGGCCATGTCCAGTGGACTCACAACATGCGCGCCGCCGGCGGTGGCGAGCTCCACCTCGGCAAGAAGGTCGACGCCTTCACCGCCGCAGAAGTTCCCGACGACGAGAAGCCCGACCTGCTTCGCGCCTACCTCAAGCGCTGGAAGGCGGAGGTCGGCGTCTTCTTCGGAGGCGTCGGCCCGGACTCGTCCGCCGAGGAACTGCGCCGCATCGCCCCCGACCACCCGGTCTTCCGCATCACGCTCAAGGCCTGACGGACCGGTACACCCGCACCCGGCCGTCAGTACCCGCAGGACCACGGGTCCAGCAACCGACGGCCCGGCCATCCGGCCCGGCCCCGTCCGGCCCTTCGGTCCCGCTCGCCGTCCGCCGACGCTGGCCCGGTGTCCGGTGTCCGGTGTCCGCCTATCGGTCCATCGCCGACAGGGCCCGCTGCGCCAGCGGATGCGTACGGACCAGCTCGGCCAGCGACGTCGTCCCCCGGGTGATCCCGGCGAACGCCGTCCAGGCCGGGCGGAATCCGGTCAGCACCGCGTGCAGAAGGCCCGGGCGGCGTTCGAACAGCTTCAGCATGCGCCGCCCGACGCCCATCTCCACGCCCAGACCCGCCTTGATGGCGAAGGCGTAGTTGAGCGCCTGGCGGCGGGCGTCCACCGCGTCGTGCGACTCCGCGACACGGACCGCCCACTCACCGGCGAGCCGACCGGAGCGCAGTGCGAACGAGATGCCCTCGCGGGTCCACGGCTCCAGCAGGCCCGCGGCGTCGCCACAGACGAGCACCCGCCCTCGCGAGAGCGGCGAATCGTCGCTGCGGCAGCGCGTGAGGTGACCGGAGGAGATCGTCGGCTCGAATCCGGCGAGTCCGAGCCTGGCGATGAAGTCCTCGAGATACCGCTTGGTCCCTGCGCCGTCACCGCGTGCCGAGATCACACCGACGGTCAGCGTGTCGCCCTTCGGGAACACCCAGCCGTAACTGCCGGGCAGCGGGCCCCAGTCGATCAGCACCCGGCCCGCCCAGTCCTCCGCAACCGTGGCCGGCACCGGGATCTCCGACTCCAGGCCGAGGTCCACCTGGTCGAGCTTCACACCGACATGGGCGCCTATCCGCCCGGCACTGCCGTCGGCGCCGACGACCGCACGGGCAAGGACGACCTCACCGCCGGACAGCACCACGGCGACCGTGCGCCGGTCAGGGACCGCGGCGCCGTGCTGCTCGACCCGCGTCACCGTCACTCCGGTGCGCAGTTCGGCGCCCGCCTTCTGCGCCTGCTCCACCAGGCCCGCGTCGAACTCGGGCCGGTTGATGAGCCCGAAGAGCATCCGCTTGGACCGGCGGGTCCGCGCCAGCCGTCCGTTGAGCGAGAACGTCACCGCGTGGATCCGGTCCTGCAACGGCAGTTCGAACCCGGGTGGCAGCGCATCACGGGAGTACCCGATGATGCCGCCGCCGCAGGTCTTGTACCGGGGCAGTTCCGCCTTTTCCAGCAGCAGTACCCGTCGGCCGGCGACTGCGGCCGCGTATGCCGCGGAGGCTCCGGCCGGCCCGGCGCCGACTACGACGACATCCCACACGGACGACTCTTCCAGCTCACGTCCGGCGTCTGCGTTCTCGCTGCTCACGATGTGCTTCTGCTCCCGATCCCGACCAGTGGCCCACACTGCTCACGGCATCCTACGGCGCGTTGCGGCCGCGCCTCGCTGTGGGAGGATCGACCACGCCTTCGCCATACACGCAACGCCGCATCCACGGCGTGCGTGAGACGGATCCGTACACATAACGTCGCACCCACGAGGAGCGTGCCCATGACCGCCCATCCGATTTCCGAGACCGTCGCCTCGCTGATGCCCCGTGCCCAGGCGGAGCTGGCCGAGCTGGTGGCCTTCCAGTCGGTGGCGGATCCCGCGCAGTTCCCGAAGAGCGAATGCGAGGCGGCCGCCAACTGGGTCGCCGACGCACTGCGCGCCGAGGACTTCCAGGACGTCGCCCTGCTCGACACCCCCGACGGCACGCAGTCGGTCTACGGTTTCCTGCCCGGCCCGGCCGGCGCCCCGACGGTGCTGCTGTACGCGCACTACGACGTGCAGCCGCCGCTCGACGAGTCCGCCTGGCTCTCCCCTCCGTTCGAGCTGACGGAGCGTGACGGCCGGTGGTTCGGCCGCGGCGCGGCGGACTGCAAGGGCGGCTTCATCATGCACCTCCTCGCCCTGCGCGCGCTGAAGGCGAACGGCGGCGTCCCGGTCTCCGTCAAGGTGATCGCCGAGGGTTCGGAGGAGCAGGGCACCGGCGGTCTGGAGCGGTACGCGGAGGCGCACCCCGAACTGCTGGCCGCCGACACCATCGTCATCGGCGACACAGGCAATTTCCGCGTCGGCCTGCCGACGGTCACCGCGACGCTGCGCGGGATGACGATGCTCCGGGTCACGCTCGACACCCTCGAAGGCAACCTGCACTCCGGGCAGTTCGGCGGCGCCGCACCCGACGCGCTGGCCGCGATGATCCAGTTGCTCGCGTCGCTGCGCGCCGAGGACGGCACCACGACCGTCGACGGGCTCACCACGGATGCCGAGTGGGACGGGCTGCAGTACCCGGAGAACGATTTCCGCAAGGACGCGAAGGTCCTCGACGGTGTGGAGCTCATCGGCACGGGCACGGTCGCCGACCGCATCTGGGCCCGGCCCGCCGTCACCGTCATCGGCATCGACTGCCCGCCGGTGGTCGGCGCGACACCGTCGCTGCAGGCGACCGCACGGGCGCAGATCAGCCTGCGGGTGCCGCCGGGACAGGACGCCGCCGAGGCGACGAAGCTGCTCACCGCCCATCTGAAGGCGCATGCCCCGTGGGGCGCGCGGGTGGCCGTCCAGCAGGTGGGCCAGGGCCAGGCGTTCCGCGCGGACACCTCCAGCCCGGCGTACACGTCGATGGCTCAGGCGATGGAAGCCGCCTACCCCGGCGAGAAGATGCAGTCGTCCGGCATGGGCGGCTCGATCCCGCTCTGCAACACCCTCGCGGCGCTCTACCCGGAGGCGGAGATCCTGCTGATCGGGCTGAGCGAGCCGGAGGCCCAGATCCACGCGGTGAACGAGAGCGTGTCGCCCGAGGAACTGGAGCGGCTGTCGGTCGCCGAGGCGCTGTTCCTGCAGAACTACGCGGAGTCCAAGCGGGCCTGATCCCACGTTGCCCGCTCCGGGGCCGGGGTTCGCGCTGAGCGGAGTTCGCCCGGAGCGAGGATCCGTGCGGCGGACGCCCGTGGTTGCACACGTTCGCCGCACGGATCTCGTAGAGATGCTCCACCCACTGCACATGTCCCGCTTCCGCGTCGGCCAGGCGTACCGTCGACGCGGCGGCGGGGGGTCGGGCGTCAGCCGACCGGGATTCCGGCTTCCAGGTTGAGCACGGTCGACCGCTCGCGGGCCCGCAGCGCCCAGCGGAGCCGCTCGTACCGGACGGGCGGAAGCATCGTGGCGGCCTCAGCCTCGGTGACGAAGCGCCAGCCGCGCAGTTCGGATCCCGGCAGCAGCAGCCGTTCCGCGTCGTCGCGGCGCAGCAGACCGCCGTCGAAAAGCAGCCGCAGACCGCCGTATCCGGGCGGGTTCGGCGGCTCCCAGTCGACGACGAGGAGTTTCGGGATCCGGTCGAGGTGTATGCCGATCTCCTCGGCCACTTCCCGGATCCCGGCCTGCGCCGGCGCCTCACCGGTCTCCACCACTCCCCCGGGGAACTCCCAGCCGGGCTTGTACGTGGGGTCGACGAGCAGGACCCGGTCGTGCTCGTCGAAGAGCAGAACCCCGGCGGCGAGGGTCTCGGCGACCGGTTCGGGCGTCTGCACGATCTCGCACGCGCCGGCCGCTCCGGTGCGCACGGCCTCGGCAATGCGCTCGGCCGTCTCCTGCGGGGTCAGTGTGCTGGTGTCGATGGTGTGGGCGTCCGCGGTGATCCAGTCGAGAGCCGTCCGGTAGGGCTCGATGTGTTCGTAGGCCCACTGCCGTACACGGGCACTCGCTTCCGGGTCGTCCGGCACCTCCTCACGACCCGCTATCCGCTGCCGCAGGATCGTTTCCTCAGGTGAGAGCAGGACATGACGCACCGGTATGCGCCGGGAGGCGAGCCCCCCGAATATCTCGTCGCGGTACTCCTGGCGCAGCAGCGTCATGGGCACCACGAGCACCCCGGGCAGCTCCGCGAGCAGAGCGGCCGCGGTGTCCACCACCATCCGCCGCCAGATCGGAAGGTCCTGGTAGTCGGTCACCTCGGCCAGTCTCTTCTGCGGCAGTAGGCGCCGCAGCGCCCCGCCGGTCAGTTCGGGGTCGTAGAAGGTACTGTTCGGGATCAGATCGATCAGTTCGCGCGCGGCGCTCGTCTTGCCCACGCTGAACGCACCGTTGATCCAGACGATCACGGTTCCCCCTCTTCCGTAGCCCCCTGTGGCTTGCCCGTAACACCCTGCCGCGAAAACCCGGCTGTGGCGATCCTGTTGCACGAACGGAACCGCCGGAGGCCCTCGGTGGGCGTCCCACTCTGTACGAGTCCATGCCTCCGCCCGGCCGTAACGGCGGCGGCGGGAGGTCGTTGGAGCCGTCGAGGGCAAGGGGGTACATCGTGCGGCGCACAGTACTGGAGCGGTTTCCGGCGGGCGGTCCGCGAGGCAGCTGGCCTGCGGAGGAGTTCGCGGCAGCACGCCGCGGGGAGGGCGTGGCGGCCGAAGTCGTGATGGACCTGGAGGAGGACGCGTTCCTGGTGGTCGTACCGCAGCAGTCGGCGGACCGGGGTCACTGATCCGGCCCCACCGATGCGGTCGGCAGGGCCGGATGTGCCGTGGTGTCAGAGCCTGCCCGCGACCTTGACCGGCGTGACACGCACGACGACCCGCTGGCCGTCGTTCTTCGAGGCCGGATTGAACGTGGCGTAGTCCTGACCGGTGTACTTGTGCGCCAGGTCGTTCAGCAACTCGTGCGTGCTGTCGGGTGTGACGGTGGCGGTGCCGCGGATCTCGGCGTACGTGTACGGATTGTCGGGCGGGCTGATCAGCAGGGTGACGCGAGGTTCGCGGGCGGCGTTCTTCCCCTGCAGCCGGTCGACGGTCGTGGAGAACAGCAGGTCGTCACCGTCGCGCGTGATCCAGACGACGGTGAGGTGCGGCTGCCCGTCCGGCGAGAGAGTGGCCACGGTGGCGAATGCCTTCGAGTTGTCGAGGTACTTCTTGAGTTCGTCGGAGAGCTCGGCTGCCACGGTCGGAGTCCTTCGTTCGAGGTCGTGGGGTGCGCGACACCCATCGGGGTCATCACTGTCAACTCCCGCCGCAGCAACAGAAATTCCGGTCACGGTCACCAATGCCGGCGCCGAAGTACGACGAGTCGTGCCCGCAGACATCCCGCCGTGTCGGGAGGGTGCTGAGGCACTCTTTCTTCGTCGGTTGGCGGCAGATCGGGCGGTGCCGGGAACCGGCCACGCACGTTGTTGGTCCTGAAGGTTCGTCACCGATTGCCTCTGACCTGGGTTCCGGTTGATTCCGACCCGTTCCGATCCGGGCTACAGCGCCACGGGCTGCCCGTACGCGCGGCACGCAACACCGCGCTGATGGAGGCGATTACCGACCTGCCCCCATCGTCGTGGCCGACCTGTTCGGTATCAGCCCGGTGACTGCCCAGCGCTGGTCGCAGCTTGCCGGGAACAGCTGGGCTCCCTGCCTCGCTGCCCGGCAGCGATCACGGCAGTAGTCACTGGGCCGGTCCGGCTCAGTGAAAGGCGCAGGTGCGGGCAGATCCCGACGACGGACAACGGACCCGCGGCCCCCTCGAAGTACAGCGGGCCCACGGCGGCGCACCCTTCACCAAGGGCTGTCCCGTAATCCCTGGCGGGACAGCCCTTGGCCCGGGCAGGGCAGCGAAATTCGTACTCCGTAGCACGTACTGGTCAGGCCGCAGAGCCAGGACCGGGCGGGATGTGAACGGTCATGATCAGATGGCATGTCTCGGTGCCCGAGCCGCGGTAGGTGTGAGGGGCGTCCCCGTTGAACGTGGCGGTCTGCCCGGCCTCGACTGCATGCTCGGTGCTCTCGACCACGAGCACCATCTGCCCGGCAGTGACGCTGACGGTCTCCACGACGCCGGTCTGGTGCGGGTGGCTGGGGTACTCCTCACCAGGTTCCAGTGTCCAGCGCCAGACCTCGACCGGGGCCGGTCCCGACGTGGTCAGCATGAGCCGCGCCTCGCCCCCCCTTCTCCCCGGCCCACAAGGGCATGACGGCGTCGGCGGACACGACCCGGACACGGCCTTCGGCCGGCCCTTCCATCAGCGCGGACACCGAGATGCCGAGCGTGTCGGCGAGGCGGACCAAAGTGGCGAAATTCGGATTGCCCTGGGCTTTCTCCAGTCCGACCAGGGCACCCTTGCTGACCTTGGCGCGGCGGCCGAGTTCATCCAGGGACAGTCCGGCGCGGGTACGGGCCGCGCGGACGTTGTGCGCGAGCGTCCGCAGCGCCGCCTCAGTCTCGGCCATCGCTATCACCCTTCAGACAGTGGGTCAGTGCACTGCACCACGCGGTCATTCGGTCGACGACTTCCGGTCGGTGCGTTGTACGGTGTAGTCGTTCCATTGATAGTAAGGGATGTACCCGTGATCGCTCTGCTGCTGGCTCTTGGCAGCTCCCTGGCCTACGGATGCGCCGACTTCCTCGGCGGTCTCGGCGCCCGCAAGGCCCACGTCCTGCGCACCGTGATGATCGCCGCCCCGGCCTCGCTCACCGTCGAGCTGCTGCTGTGGCCCTTCCTCGGCGCCTCCTTCGCCCCCACCACCCTCGCCTGGGGCGCGGCGTCCGGCGTCGCGTCGGCCGCCGCGTTCGCCCTGCTCTACCGCACGCTCGCGATCGGTCCGATGAACGTCCTGTCCCCGGTCACCGCATTGGTCTCGGCGATGCTGCCGGTCGGCGTGGGCCTGCTGCAGGGCGAGCACCTGGGCCTGGCGGGACTGATCGGGCTGCCGCTGGCGCTGGCGGCCGTGGTACTGGTCAGCGCCGGACACGGGGCCGGCAGCGCCCGACCGTCGCGTACCGCGCTGCTGCCGGCCTTCGGTGCCGGGGCCGCCATCGCCCTCCAGCTCGTCTTCCTTCACCAGGCGCCGTCCGACAGCGGCGTCGGCCCACTGATCATCGGCCGCGCCGTCTCCTCCGCCGTCACCCTGGCCGCGGCCGGGCTGATGTACCGCAGGCTCGGCCCGGAGAAGCCCGCCTACGCGACCTCGGCGACGGCCGGCGTGCTGGACTCGGTGGCCAACCTGCTGTTCCTGCTCGCCGCCCGCAGCGGCGACCTGGCCGTCGTCGCCGTGATCACCGCCCTGTACCCGGCCGGCACCGTCCTGCTCGCCCGCAGTGTGCTTGCCGAGCGGATCCACCGCGGCCAGCTGATCGGCCTGGGCACCGCCGCCGTCGCCGTCAGTCTCCTCGCCCTCACCTGACCCCGTAGCTCACACCCGCCTTCCACCGAAACGGACCACTGATGACCGCCTTCCGTGTCAGCCCCGCTGTCGCCGACGCCTTCCCCGACACGCTCATCGCCGTGGTCACCGGCATCGGCCTGCGCGGCGGCGAGCCCTGGCCTGCCACCGCCGCCGCCCTGGAGGACCTGGAGGCCCAGCTCGCCGGCGGCGTCTGGCAGCCGGCCGACGAGAGCGACCCCCGCATCGAGGCGTGGCATGCCGCCTACCGCTGCTTCGGTACGAATCCCCGCCGCATCCGGCCCAGCGTCGACGCCCTGGGCCGCCGCATGGCCAAGAAGGGCACCCTGCCCCGGATCAACCCGGCCGTCGACTCCTACAACTCCGTCTCCGTCCGCCACGGGCTGCCCGCCGGCGCCTTCGACCTCGACCACGTCACCGGCGACGTCGAGATCCGCTACGCCGACGGCAGCGAGACCTTCACCCCGCTCGGCGAACCCGACACCGTCGAGAACCCCAAGCCCGGCGAGATCATCTACACCGACACCACCGACGTCCTCACCCGGCACTGGAACCACCGTGACGCCCACCGCACCCGCGTCACCGAAGACTCCACCCATGTCGCCTTCGTCCTGGAGACCGTCGCCGCCACCCGCGACGGGCACCTGCTCAAGACCGCGGCCGACGACCTGCAGACCCTGCTCCAGCCGCACTGCGAGAAGAGCACCGTGCACTACCTCAGCCCGGCGCACCCCGACACCACCGCCTGACCACCACCCTCCGGCCCGCCCGCCGCACGGCGGCACCAGACACACGGCGGTGAGGGCGCAGCCCATCACCGCTGAGGGACCACCCGCACCCCTTGGAGGTTCGCCTTGTTCACCGGTCTGAGCGCCTTCCCGCTCACCCCCATCCCCGGCAACGGCAGCGTCGACGAGAAGGCGTTCGCCGCGCTGGTCCACCGGCTCGCCGGCGCCGGCGTCGACTCGATCGGAGCGCTGGGCTCCACCGGCTCCTACGCCTACCTGACCCGCGAGGAACGCGCCCGCGTCGCCCGCATCGCGGTCGAGCACGCCGACGGAGTGCCGGTCATCGTCGGCATCGGGGCGCTGCGCACCCGCCAGGTCCTTCAAGCGGCCGAGGACGCGCAGAACGCCGGGGCCTCCGGCGTGCTGCTTGCGCCGGTGTCCTACCAGCCGCTGACCGACGAGGACGTCTTCGGCCTGTTCAAGGAGGTCACCGCGAGCCTGTCGATCCCCCTGGTGATCTACGACAACCCCCGCACCACCCACTTCACCTTCACCGACGAGCTGTACACCCGCCTGGCCCGGCTGCCGCAGGTGGCATCCATCAAGATCCCCGCGCTTCCCGACGACCCCACGGAAGCCCGGGCTCGTGTCCAGCATCTGCGCCGGCTCCTGCCCCACACGGTGACCGTGGGCATCAGCGGAGACGCTGCCGCAGCCAGGGGCCTGAACGCCGGATGCGACGTCTGGTATTCGGTGATCGGCGGCAGCTTCCCCGAGCCGGCACTCGCCCTCACCCGCGCAGCGCAGGCCGGGCGGCACGAGCACGCCCTTGAGGAGTCCCAGCGGCTCCAACCCCTGTGGGACCTGTTCGCCCAGCACGGAGGATCCCTGCGGGTCGTCGCCGCGGCCGCCGCGCACCTGGGCTTGACCGCCCACCGCAACCTCCCCCTGCCGCTGCGCGGCCTCGACACCAAGGATTGCGCCCACGTCGCCACGGTGCTCGAGCAGCTCCAGCTCCACGCCTGACAGCCCGCCGCCCCCTCGCGTACAGGGGGCGGCGGCGCTCCAGCCATCCCTCTGCCCGACATCCATACAGGAGAGCGCGCGGCCAAGCGCCGAAGCACCGGCCACTTCGTCGACGAGCCCGGCTGAGGCCCACCGGCCCGCTATGTCATCGCGGCGACCCTGGCCCGCACCTCCGACGGCGGCGCCGTCGTGGTCATCGTGCTGACGGTCAACACCAGCGGCGGCTCGGGCCGGCCGGCCGGCGCCCTGGGCGCCTGCGTCACCGCACCTCCTGGGCCCTTCGTCGCCCGCAGCGTGGACACCGCCCGGGACAGCCGCACCGTCATCGCCGCCGCCGTCATCCGCTTCCTGCCCTACGCCGCGGCCCCGGCCGCGGATGCGCCCCGCCCCATCCCCACCCTCACAGACATGACCCCATCGCCTTCACTCCCCCACGTATCGGTCACAACTCCGTCACTACCGGAGCATCCGGCTCCCCCGCCTCGGACGGCGTCGCTACGGTCATCCCTCCACGAACTTCTCAGGGGGACCCATGTCGCATAATCCGCCGCCGCAGCAGCCTCCTTGGGGGCGGCCGCCGGAGCCTGCCGGCTCCAACCCGTATGTCGTTCCCGCGCCGGCCGGGGGACGGCCGAAGTGGACGCGGAAGCGAGTTCTGTTCCCTGCGGCCGGGCTGCTGTTCTTCATCGGTGTCGGCATCGGCGGCTCCGG
This sequence comes from Streptomyces sp. JH14, assembly GCF_029428675.1. Classification (GTDB taxonomy): domain Bacteria; phylum Actinomycetota; class Actinomycetes; order Streptomycetales; family Streptomycetaceae; genus Streptomyces. Next base: position 207,432 of record NZ_JAJNEL010000001.1, read on the forward strand.
CGACAGCACGAAGACGGAAGAGGTCGCCAGCGCGAAGGCCGCACCCGCGGCAACCGTGACGACGACCGAGACCGCTGAGCCCGAGCCCGCCGTCACCGAGACTGTCACCGCCAGTCCGGAGCCTGTGCCGACCGTGACGAAGACGAAGACCGTCAAGGTCACCGTCGCGCCCGACGCGGGTAGCGGCGGATCCGGATCGGGCGGCGGCAGTGAGTCGGCGTACTACGCGAACTGCTCGGCGGTGAGGGCTGCTGGTGCCGCACCCATCCACGCGGGAGACCCCGGCTACGGGCGCCACCTCGACCGCGACGGAGACGGAGTGGCCTGCGAGTAGGCGAACCGGGCCCGCAGCCCCGCTTCTCGCTGTCACGCCCACCGCCTGCCGGCTGCCCAGGGCCCCGGAACACAACGATGCCCCACTGTCCCAGAAGGGCGGTGGGGCATTCGCCCTCACTCTGTTTCGTCGACGGGCACCAGGTCCGCTTCAACGAACAGGCCTGTGTATTGCGGCCGCGAAGGCGGTTCACCCACGCGTGGCGGCGGGTTGTCGGCCATCGAGTCTCCTGTGCATGGCGGTTGCCGTGAGAGCTCCGAGCCCGAGGTGCCGTTCTTACCTGAGGCCGATGGTCGCGGCAGGACGCTTCTGGCAGAGGCGAGCGCGTGACTGCATGTGCGCAGGTCGCCCCTACCCCTTGCTCGACCCCAGCGTGAGCCCCGCAATGAAGTGGCGCTGCAGCAACAGGAAGACCACGAGCGTCGGCAGGGCGACGATCACCGAGCCCGCGGCCAGGAGGTTGTAGTCGGTGAAGAACTGGCCGCGCAGGTTGTTGAGAGCCGAGGTGATGGGGAGCTTGTCGCCGTCGGAGACGAAGACCAGGGCCCAGAGGAAGTCGTTGTACATCCAGGTGAACTGGAGCGTGCCGAGCGCGGCGAGTGCCGGGCGGCACAGCGGCAGGGTGATCCGCCAGTACTGCGTCCATACGCCCGCGCCGTCGACGATGGCGGCCTCCAGGATCTCCTGCGGCAGGGTGCGCATGAAGTTGGCGAGGACGAAGACGCAGAACCCGATCTGGAAGCCGATCTGCACGACGACAACGGCCCAGTACGAGTCGTACATCGTCATCGAGTCGGACATCCAGTAGGGCAGCGGGATGCGGTTGAACACTACGTACAGGGGCGTCACGATCACCTGCTGGGGCAGCAGGTTCCCGGCGGTGAAGAGCATCAGCAGGACGATCCCGCCGCGCATTTTCAACCGGGCGAGAGCGAAGGCCACGAACGAGGCGAGGAAGAGGGTGACGAGCACCCCGGGCACGGCGATGATCATCGTGTTGACGAAGTACTTCGTCATACCGGAGTCGGCGAACGCCTGCCGGTAGTAGTCGAAGGAGAGATGCTTCGGCAGCGAGAAGTAGCCGTACTGGGAGGTCTCGTCGTACGGCCGCAGCGAGGCGTACACCGCCAGCAGCAGCGGGGCGAGGAAAGTGAGCGAGACCGCCATCAGGAAGGCGTGCACCCCGAGCCGGCCGGGACGGAGCCCGCGGCGCCCGGTGACGGACTTCGGGGGCGCGGGCTGCGCGGCAGGGCGGGCGGGGGCGGTGTCGACGGTCATCGGTTCTTCTCCCCTCGGAGCTCCTGGACCAGGTACGTCACGACGAATCCGAGGGAGACGGTCAGCAGGACGACGGCGATGGCGGAACCGAAGCCGACGCGGCTGGCCTCGCCGATGATGTTGTCGGTGACGAGCACGGAGAGCAGTTCGAGTCCGTTGCGGCCGTGGTTGACGGCGTACACGATGTCGAAGGCGCGCAGGGATTCGATGACGGTGATGACGCCGACGATGACGTTGACCGGTCGCAGTGTGGGGAAGACGATGCGGAAGAAGGTCTGGGCCTCGTTCGCTCCGTCGATGGCGGCGGCTTCCTTCAGCGAGGGGTCCACGGCCTTGAGCCCGGCGAGGTAGAGGATCATCACATAGCCGGTGTGCCGCCAGGCAGCGGCGAGCAGGACCATCCAGATGTTGAGGTCCGGGTCACCGAGCCAGTCGGTGGGCGACTTGGTGTCCCCGATGATCGCGTTGAGGGCGCCCTGGTCGCGGGAGAAGATCAGCTGCGCGATGAAGCCGACCACGGCGAGCGACAGCACGACCGGCATGTACAGCGTCGACTGGTAGAAGCGGCTGAAGCGCACACCCCGGTCGATGAGCACGGCCAGGAGCAGTCCGAACGGCGCCGCGACGAGGCCGAGGAAGGCCAGCCACAGCAGGTTGTGCCGGGCGGCGGGCCAGAACTGCGGGTAGTTCGTGAAGAGGTTCACGTAATTGCGCGTGCCGACCCACTGGATGTCGCCGATCCCGTCCCAGCTGGTGAAGGAGAGAACGACGGAGGCAAGGGTCGGACCCCACACGACGGCGATGTCGAGCAGGACGGGTATGCCGAGCAGCAGACCGATGACGACGAGGTCGCGGCCGGTGAATCGTCGCAGGCCCCGCCGTTCGGTGCGCCGCTCCGAGAGGAACGACACGGTCGGTACTCCAGGTTCAGTCGGAGGCGAAGATGGTCTTCTTCTGCCGCTCGATGTCGTTGACCAGACCGTCCACATCGTTCGGGGTGCTGATGAACTTCTGGATGGCCGGGATCATCACGGTCGAGGCGAAGTCCGGCCGGGTGTCACGGTCGAGGAACTGTGAAATCTGCTTCGCGCCGGAGACGAGCTCCACGGCCTTCTTCTGGAGCGCGGAGTACTGGGAGGTGTCCGCCTGGTCGTTGACCGCGATGTTGTTGGGGTCGCTCTTGAGGTAGATGTCCTCGGCCTTGCCGGTGGCCAGCCACTTCAGGAGGTCCTTGGCGCTCTCCACGTTCTTCTTGTTCTTGAGGTTCTTGGACTTCTTCGCCAGCAGGAAGCCGTCGATGGGGGCCTCGACCGCGTCCTGGCCGTGCTCCGGGTTGATGACCGGGAACGGAAAGAAGTCGATGTCCTCCTGCTCGCCCTTCGGGAACTGGGCGCCGGGGTGCGGCAGTCCGAAGACCGCCATGCCGGCTTCCTTCTTCTGCAGGCTGGTCGCGGCCTCCTGCCAGGTGCGTCCGTTGGCGCCCGGCTGGCAGTACGGCAGGAGACGGCGCCAGGTGTCGAAGACCTCCCTGACCCGCTTGTCCGTCCAGGCGGCCTCGCCGGCCATCAGGCTCTTGTGGAACTCGTAGCCGTTGGTCCGCATGTTGATGTAGTCGAAGGTGCCCATGGCGGGCCAGCCGTCCTTGTCGCAGAACGCGATGGGGTCGAGCTTGTCCTTCTTCATCTGCTTCGCGAGCGCCACGTACTCGTCGAGCGTCTTGGGTGCCTGGTAACCCCGGTCGGCGAAGAGGCTTTTGCGGTGGAAGACGGCCCACGGATAGTAGTAGTACGGCGTGAGGTACTGCTTGCCGTCCTCGCCGGTGGACTGGGCCTTCAGCGCGTCCGAGAATCCCTCGTAGTGCTGCCAGTTGTCGCTGATGTCGTACAACAGGCCTTTCTTGGCGAAGAACTGCATCCGATAGCCGGCGAACCACATGAAGACATCGTCCGGGTTGCCCTGCAGGTACTTGTTGATGTTCTCCTGGAAGGTGTTGTGGTCGACGGTGTTCACCGCGATCTTGCGGCTCCCCGACTGCGCCTCGTAGGCCTTGAACGCCTCGGCGAAGGCCTTCTTCGGAATAGGGTCGGATGAATTCGACCCCATGTGGATCGTCTTGCCGTCGCCGCCGGGGCCGCTGCTGCATGCGGTGAGCAGCGAAGGCAGCGTGATCGCGCCTGCTCCCATTGCCGCACCACGCAACAGGCTTCGCCGGGACATCCGATGTCCTGCCACACTGCCCGGCACGCCTGAACTGTTGTACGAAGAGTGCGCCACGGCCCCTCCTTCGGGATGCCAACCCAACACAACCGAACGTGCGATTGGATCTCACCCCCAAGTCGTGGACCCGTCAAGGGTTTTGACGAGATATCGAATAACCGTTACCACGCCCCTTCCAACAGACTTCAACACGCTCTAACGTAATCGCGCACGAACGGCGTGTACATGGCGTCATCCGATCTGGCACGAGTACGGAGGAATGCAACGATGCGTCATCTTCCAACCCGTACAACCCGCACTGTCCGCAGGAGAGTCATCGGAGCGCTGACCGCCGGACTGCTCTGCGCGGCGGGAGCGGCTGCTCCGGCCGTCGCGGACTCACCGGTTCCGGCGGAGATGCCCGCCCCGCAGTCCGACAACGGTCTCGCACTCACCCCGCCGATGGGCTTCAACAACTGGAACTCGACCCACTGCCGGGCCGAGTTCAACGAGTCGATGGTCAAGGGCATCGCCGACATCTTCGTGGAGAAGGGCCTCAAGGACGCCGGATATCAGTACGTCAACCTCGACGACTGCTGGGCGAAGCCGCAGCGCAACGCGGACGGCAAGCTGGAGGCCGACCCGGTGCGCTTCCCGAACGGCATCAAGGCCGTCGCGGACTATGTCCACTCCAAGGGGCTCAAGCTCGGTATCTACACCAGCGCGGGCACGAAGACGTGCGACAGCGTCGGCCTGCCCGGTGCGCTCGGCCATGAGTACAGCGACGCACAGCAGTTCGCGGACTGGGGCGTCGACTATCTCAAGTACGACAACTGCAACAACCAGGGCGTCGACGCGAAGCTGCGCTACACGACCATGCGTGACGCGCTGGAGGCCACCGGCCGTCCCATCGTCTACAGCATCTGCGAATGGGGGCAGAACAAGCCCTGGGAGTGGGCGGCCGGCGTCGGCAACCTCTGGCGCACCACGGGTGACATCAGCGACAGCTGGGGCAGCATGCTGTCGATCATGAAGCAGAACCTGCCGCTCGCCTCCGCCGCCGGACCGGGACACTGGAACGACCCGGACATGCTGGAGGTCGGCAACGGCGGAATGACGGGCACCGAGTACCGCACCCACTTCTCCATGTGGTCCGTGATGGCGGCGCCGCTGCTGATCGGTTCCGATCTGCGCAAGGCGACCCCGGAGACCTTCGAGATCCTCTCCAACGACGAGGTCATCGCCGTCGACCAGGACCCGCTGGGCAAGCAGGGCACCGTGTTCTCGTCGACCGCCGGACGCTGGGTCGTCGCCAAGGAGATGCAGGACGGCAGCCGGGTCGTGGCGCTCTTCAACGAGACCGGAAGCGCTCAGCGCATCTCCACGACGGCGCGGGAGGCGGGCCTGCCGGAGGCCGCCGCGTACACGATGCGCGACCTGTGGGAGCACACGACGTACAACACGGCGGGCGGCATCTCGGCGACCGTCCCGGCGCACGGCACCGTGCTGCTGCGCGTCGCCGCCGACCGCAAGTGGGCCGCGCACCCGCCGGCCGTGGAACTCGGTCTGATCGGAAGCCCGTTGGTCGAGGCGGGCCGCAGCGCACCGCTGACGACGACGGTCACCGATCTGGGCCGTACACCCGCCGAGAGCATCTCCGCGGCGCTCACCGGCCCGGCCGGCTGGCGGATCAAGGCCCAGTCCCCGACGGGGTCGCACGTCGTGCCCACCGGCAGGGCCCTGACGACACGCTGGCAGGTGACGCCTCCCGCGGGCACGGCCACCGGTACGTACGATCTGACGCTCTCCGCCCAGTACCGCTCACCGGCCGGGACGCGGGTACGGTCCACGGTCCCGTTTAGTGCCCATGTGGTGGTGGCGCCACCGGCGGGCGACAGCTATCTGAGCGATCTGCCGCAACTGTCCGCGGCCAACGGCTACGGCCCGGTCGAGAAGGACACCAGCAACGGTGAGAGCGCTGCGGGCGACGGTCATCCGCTGACCATCGGCGGCGCGGTCTTCACCAAGGGACTCGGGGTGCACGCGGACAGCGCCGTCGAGTTCTATGCGGGCGGCGCGTGCAGCGCCGTCACCGCGCAGGTCGGCGTCGACGACGAGAAGGGTGCCAAGGGAACCGTGGCGTTCGAGATCTGGGCGGATGGTACGAAGGCGGCGTCTTCCGGAGTGCTGACCAATGCGATGGCCGCACAGCCGATCACCGCGGATGTGAGCGGTGCGCAGGTGGTGCGGCTGGTGGTCACCGACGGCGGGGACGGGGTCGACTCCGACCACGCGGACTGGGCGGACCTGCGGATCGGCTGCTGAGCAGGACTCGCGACCCCGGCCCGAGCGCGGACGCCCCCCGGGAGTGCAATGCGCGGGGCGGGATGGTCGGGCTGTCGGAGACAGGCCGGGCGCGGGCCCGGGGCGGTGCGAGCCCGGCCTGGGGCTGGACTCGCACCGCCCCAGCCAGTCCGCCGCTGGGCCGTCCTGCTGCCGGAAGGGCGCCCCATGTTCGGGTGGGGCGCCCTTCCGGCGCCGGGAGACGGGCGGAGACAACGACGGTCAGGCCGTCGCGGTGACCGAAAGGCAGTTGTACAGTCCGCCGTTGTCCGTCTGGCACACCTTGAGGGTGATCTTGGCGCCCTCGGGGAACGACAGGTCCACCGACTTGCTGTCGCCCGAGCCACCGGTGGCCCATACCTCTCCGGACTGTCCGCCGGCGGCCCAGGTCGCCTTGGCGTAGACGCCGTACCCGTCCGCGTGCTGGTCCCAGGCGGTCAGGCCCTCACCGTAGGCGGTGAACCACCCGCTTCCGGCTTTGTCGAGGTAGCTGAGGTCGGTCCAGAAGCCGACGTTGCAGTCCACACCGCCCGCGTCCTTCTCCGAACCTTCACAGAGCGACAGCGGCTGGGTCCAGGCATACGACACCCCGGACATGGCAGCGAACAGTGCGGCTGCACTGACCGCCACGACACTCATACGCGCAAGTCGGCGCACGTGACCTCCCTTTGTTCCATGGACACGCAATCCTAGGAAGCGGAAAGGGAGTTGAGACAGGAGTGACGTAAAGACGCCAATGTGGTCCGTGACACAGGAACTGACGCCGTCTCACCGAAGTACGTCCTTCGTGACGCTGATCGTCCCCTCCGGAACGCACAGAGATCGCCTATCGAGATGACCTGTTAGGAGTTCGATCCGAGCCCCCTCCGGCCGCTGCCGTCGACTGGTCCGACAGCCGGACTGAGATGCTGGTGTACGCCTCCGTCCTGCGACGTTGAAGTCAGCCGTAGATGTCAGAAGCCTTCTGATCCGCAGCTCTGTGCGTAACGGTTGCCGGGGTCATTCCGGTTGCTCGGAGGAAGTTGAGGGGCACTGACGGCCAAGGGCGTTTGCCGAGGTTGCCGTATCTGGTTGCTGTACGGTCTCGACGGCTTTACGGGCGCGAGCGAGGTTGCTGCGGCTGGTCAACGTACGAGGGTGGGTCTCGCCCAGTACCCGCTCGCGCTGAGCGAGGGTGGCCTCGTACAGCGGGACGGCCCGCTCCAGATCCCCCGCCGCCCGGTACGCGCCGGCCAGATTGCTGCGGCTCGTCAAGGTGTCGGGGTGGGTCTCGCCGAGCACCTGCTCGCGCTGAGCGAGGGTGGCCTCGTAGAGCACGATCGCCCGCTCCAGATCCCCTGCATCCTCGTAGGCGATGGCAAGGTTGCTGCGGCTGGTCAACGTGCGAGGGTGGGTCTCGCCCAGTACCCGCTCCCGCTGGACGAGGGTGGCCTCGTACAGCGGGACGGCCCGCTCCAGATCCCCCGCCGCCCGGTACGCGCCGGCCAGGTTGCCGCGGCTGGTCAAGGTGTCGGGGTGGGTCTCGCCCAGTACCCGCTCGCGCTGAGCGAGGGTGGACTCGAACAGCGCGACGGCACGCCCTAGATCCCCCGCCGCCCGGTACACGCCGGCCAGGTTGCCGCGGCTGGTCAAGGTGTCGGGGTGGGTGTCGCCGAGCACCTGCTCGCGCTGGGCGAGGGTGGCCTCGTACAGCACGATCGCCCGCTCCAGATCCCCTGCATCCTCGTAGGCGATGGCAAGGTTGCTGCGGCTGGTCAACGTGCGAGGGTGGGTCTCGCCCAGTACCCGCTCGCGCTGGGCGAGGGTGGCCTCGTACAGCGGGACGGCCCGCTCCAGATCCCCCGCCGCCCGGTACGCGCCGGCCAAGTTGCCGCGGCTGGTCAAGGTGTCGCGGTGAGTGTCACCCAGTACCCGCTCCCGCTGGGCGAGGGTGGCCTCGTACAGCGGGATGGCCCGCTCCAGATCCCCCGCCGCCCGGTAAGCGCCGGCGAGATTGCCGCGGCTGGTCAAGGTGTCGGGGTGGGTGTCGCCGAGCACCTGCTCGCGCTGGGCGAGGGTGGCCTCGTACAGCACGATCGCCCGCTCCAGATCCCCTGCATCCTCGCAGGCAAGGGCGAGCCTGTTGCGACTGGCCAGGGTGTCGGGGTGGGTCTCGCCCAGTACCCGCTCGCGCTGGACGAGGGTGGACTCGAACAGCGGGACGGCCCGCTCCAGATCCCCCGCCGCCCGGTACGCGCCGGCCAAGTTGCCGCGGCTGGTCAAGGTGTCGCGGTGAGTGTCACCCAGTACCCGCTCCCGCTGGACAAGGGCGGCCTCGAACAGCGGAATGGCGCGCTCCAGATCCCCCGCCGCCTCATAGGCAAGGGCGAGGTTGCTGCGGCTCGTCAACGTACGAGGGTGAGTCTCGCCCAGTACCCGCTCGCGCTGAGCCAGGGTGGCCTCGTACAGCGGGACGGCCCGCTCCAGATCCCCCGCTGCGTTGTAGGCGTGGGCGAGGTTGTTGCGACTGGCCAGGGTGTCAGGGTGGGTCTCGCCCAGTACCCGCTCGCGCTGAGCAAGGGTGGACTCGAACAGCGGGACGGCCCGCTCCAGATCCCCCGCCGCCCGGTACGCGCCGGCCAAGTTGCCGCGGCTGGTCAAGGTGTCGCGGTGAGTGTCGCCGAGCACCTGCTCGCGCTGAGCGAGGGTGGCCTCGAAGAGCACGATCGCCCGCTCCAGATCCCCTGCATCCTCGCAGGCAAGGGCGAGCCTGTTGCGACTGGCCAGGGTGTCGGGGTGGGTCTCGCCCAGTACCCGCTCGCGCTGGACGAGGGTGGACTCGAACAGCGGGACGGCCCGCTCCAGATCCCCCGCCGCCCGGTAAGCGCCGGCCAAGTTGCCGCGGCTGGTCAAGGTGTCGGGGTGGGTGTCACCCAGTACCCGCTCCCGCTGGACAAGGGCGGCCTCGAACAGCGGAATGGCGTGCTCCAGATCCCCTGCATCCTCGTAGGCGATGGCGAGGTTGCTGCGGCTGGTCAACGTACGAGGGTGAGTCTCGCCCAGTACCCGCTCGCGCTGAGCCAGGGTGGCCTCGTACAGCGGGACGGCCCGCTCCAGATCCCCCGCCGCCCGGTAAGCGCCGGCCAGGTTGCTGCGGCTCGTCAAGGTGTCGCGGTGAGTGTCACCCAGTACCCGCTCCCGCTGGACAAGGGCGGCCTCGAACAGCGGAATGGCGCGTTCCAGATCCCCCGCCGCCTCATAGGCAAGGGCGAGGTTGCTGCGGCTCGTCAACGTACGAGGGTGGGTGACACCCAGTACCCGCTCGCGCTGAGCGAGGGTGGCCTCGTACAGCGCGATGGCCCGCTCCAGATCCCCCGCTGCGTTGTAGGCGTGGGCGAGGTTGTTGCGACTGATCAGGGTGTCGGGGTGGGTGTCACCCAGTACCCGCTCCTGTTGGGTAAGGGTGGCCTCGCAGAGAGCGATGGCCCGTTCAAGATCCCCCGCCGATTTGTAGGCGCCCGCAAGGTTGACACGGCTGGTGAACGTATGAGGGTGGGTGGCACCCAGTACCTGCTCGCGCTGAGCCAGAGTGGACTCGAGCAGCGGAATGGCGCGCTCCAGATCCCCCGCCGCCTCGTAGGCAAGGGCGAGGTTGTTGCGGCTGGTCAGGGCGTCGGGGTGGGTCTCGCCCAGTACCCGCTCGCGCCGGGCGAGGGTGGCCTCGTACAGCGGGACGGCCCGCTCCAGATCCCCCGCCGCCATGTAGGCGAGGGCGAGGTTGTTGCGGGTGTTCAAGGTGAATCGGTGGGCGTCGCCCAACTCCTGCTCGCGCTGGGCGAGGGTGGACTCGAGCAGCGAAATGGCCCGCTCCAGATCCCCCGCTGCGTTGTAGGCAAGGCCCAGACTGTTGCGGCTGATCAGGGTGTCGGGGTGGGTGTCACCCAGTACCCGCTCCTGTTGGGTGAGGGTGGCCTCGTAGAGCGCGATGGCCCGCTCCAGATCCCCCGCCGCCTCGTAGGCCCCGGCCAGGTTGGTACGGCTGTTCAGGGTGTCGGGGTGGGTGTCACCCAGTACCCGCTCCTGTTGGGTGAGGGTGGCCTCGTAGAGCGCGATGGCCCGGTCCAGATCCCCCGCCGATTTATAGGCGCTGGCCAGGCTGCTGCGTCTGGTGAGGGTAGCGGGGTCGGCGTCACCCAGCACCTGCTCAGACTGCGCAAGGACAGCTGTGCGAAGCGGGATGGAATGAGCATCGCGGCCCTGCCGGAACAGATATTGCGCGGCAGCTCGGTGAATGCCGACGCTCTGGGGTGAGGCAGGGCGGCTCAGCGATGTGGATTCGGCCAGGGCGAAGATATGAGGGAGCAATCGCTCCCACCGCGTGTTCGCCTCCGTGGCACCCTCGTCCCCTTCGGGGATGGCCTGCTTCAGAACCTGTTCGGCCTCCTGCCGGCCCGGGGCGGCGCTGCTGGGATCAGCCGTGGCGCGGGTACGCAGCACCATCTGCACCAGGCGATGCACGGTGATGGCTTGGCGGTCGGCATCGAAGGCGATCATGTTGTAGGCGTGGAGCACGCCCAGCGCGTCGCCCAGGGCGATGGGATCGGTGGCCAGCGGAGCGAGGAGACTCCGGGGGATGTCATCAGGGGCCAGCCATGCGATCGTGTGCAGCAGCTTGAGGGCCAGCGGGTCACGGCCTTCGACCGCGGTCAGGGTATGGAGCCAGATGCGGGCGATCGTGCGTTCCGGGGCGGTGCCGTCAGCTGTCCTGTCGAGGACGCGTCCCAGCAACTGACGGTATAGGCCCAGATCGGTTCCGGTCTGGTACAGGTAGGCTCCCACTTGCTCCAGCGCCAACGGCAGATACCCGAGCTCGGCCGCCAGATCATCGGCCTGGCGTCGCTGTTCCGGGGTCGGGGACTGTCCTTGTCCGAGGGCGAGCGTGCAGAGCAGGTCTGCTGACGCGTCCGGGTCCATCAGACCCAAACTCATGGTCGGGGCGATGGTGTGCCAGCCGGTTGCCTTGCGGCTGGTGGCCAGGTGATGGCCGTCCGCCAGCGCGCCGAGGTAGTGGCGCAGGTCCGTCGGGTCCTCAACGTTGTCGAAGATCAGCAGCCAGCCCGGATGCCATTGGAGCCAGACGATCGCCCATGCTGCGCGGTCCTCCACGCCCACCGCTGCCGCCCATTGCGGGCAGAGCCTCATTGCCAGCGCGGCCAGACTCGTAACGATCTGTTCGGTGGACTCAGCAGTGATCCACCACACCAGCGTGTACTTCGACCGGTACTCATAGGCATAGTGCAGCGCGAGAGAGCTCTTACCGATCCCGCCCAGCCCGTGGATGGCGTGCGTCCCCGAGGGCGCTTGAGTCACCGCGGCCTCACCGCCCCGGGCCAGCAGCCCCCGTAGGCGTTTCAGCTCCTGGTCCCGGCCCACGAACACCCCGGACGCCGATCCCGGCAGATTCGCTGCCCCCGGCGGCGCGCTCACCTCACGCGCCCAGCGCACCGCCTCCGGCGGCAGCATCACAACCCGGGCGCCGTCACCCGTGATCGCTACTTCGATGCTGCCGGCGGCCGCGACCGATCGCGGGCCCGAGGCCTGTGGCCCGCTTGCCGCAGCCGGGTCGTCACTGCTCACGGCCTGAGCGTGGCGTTGTCACCGGTGACCGCGGTACCGATCGTCTGGGCCGCGATGGAGCGCTCACCCGACGCGGTCACTGTCACCGGCCCACCGGCAGCCGGCAGCAACTCGGTCAGTTCCCGCAGCAACTCGGCGTCCTCGCGTACCGCACGCCTGAGCTGTTGCCGCAGTGCTGCGGCTGCGTCCTCATCGTCGGTTGCCTCGGCCGCGTCCTGCACAGCCGCCTCCAGTTCGGCACGCCCCTGCTCGCCCCGACGACGCCACACCGACTGCAGTATGCGCCGCCCCACGTTTGCGGTCGCGTCGACCGCAGCGTTCTCGGTCCGGGTCAACACTCCTGCGCCATAGGCCCCCAGGGCTGCTGTCAGGTACGGGCCCGCCTGCCCCACAAACTGAACGATCTCCGCGCTCATCCCAACTCCTTGGCCTGCGGGTCTGCTTGTACCGCAATCTCAGCGTACGGAAACGCCACTCCTCGCAGACCGAAAACGCCAGAAGCACAGCCGACATGTGCACCAACCCCGCCTCGGGCCCGGGCTGTCCCTCAGGAACAGTTCCCGACGCACACGGCCCTGAGCAGACCCCACCCCCGATCAAGTTCGTCGCCGTACACAGCCGTTGATGTCATCCGGTGATGTCAGGGTGCCCCTGATTCACTCTTGCCGGCCTGGCGCGCACGGAACGCTGCTGCCTTGACACGGTTCTGACACGTGGTCGAGCAAAACTGTCGGGCGGCGTTTCGGGAGCTGTCGACGTAGACGCGATCGCACTGGGCTGCCTGGCAGACGCCGAGTCGGCCGGCATGGTCGCTTCCGATGGCCAGAGCGAGCGCGGTTGCGCATCCAGCGCTCCATCCCACTGCGAGGGAATCGTTCGCGCCGTGGAAATGGAGTTGCCAGGGTTCGCCGTCAACGCGGTCCAGTTGCGGTCGCGCTCCAGTGGACGACAGGAGCGCGTTGAGTGCGCTGGCGGCATCGTCGATCAGCCCTTCGTCCACGGCTTCGAACACAGCCCGCATCTGCCGAGCCGAGTGGGCGAGATAGGCGGCCTGATCCTCCTCGATGTCGGCGGGGTCGGTGCTGCCGGGAGGCAGTGCGGTACTGACCGCGACTGCGAGCTTGTCGCTCGGTGCGGTGTAGGGCTTACCGCGCTGCATGCCATCGGTCAGCACATTGACGAGTGAGACCGCCACGTCCAGCAGCGCTCCCACGTGACTGTCGTACATCACTTGACCAGTCACTCCTTCTGGCTCTAGTTTTCGTCACCGACATTATCCGATTCATCAGTGACGAACGGGGTCTGTGTGCGATTCCTGGTCAGTGGGCAACGGCTACCACGTGCCGTGTGGCTGCTCATCGCAGCAAGAGCGATCAACCGACTCGGAGCGTTCTCCCCGTCCTTCCTCACCGTGCTGATCAGCACGGAGTATGGCGCGAGCGTCGCCACGGCCGGCCTCATTGCCGCCGCGTTCGGTCTCGCCACGATTCCCTCGCGCCTGGCCGGCGGACGTTTGGCCGACCGTCTGGGACGCCGTCGCACCATCGTGCTGGGCCTGACCGGCAGCGCCGTCGCACAGCTCGGGATCGCCGCTGCGGACACCTTGGCGACGGTCGCAAGCTGCGCCGTACTGCTCGGACTCGTCTTCGAGCTCTACGAGCCACCGAGCCAGGCAATGATCGCTGACGCCGTGGGATCCTCCGAACGCGAACGCGCTTACAGCCTGCTGAACGCCTCATTGGCCGCAGCGGGCATGGGCGCCGGCCTCATCGCTGCCGGCCTCGGGCGCTGGGACCTTCGATGGCTCTTCGTTGCCGACGCCCTGACATGCCTCGCCTGCGCGACCGTCGTGCACTTCGTCCTGCCCGCCAACCAGCCCAACGCCCCGGCCCTCACCGCGGACAGGGCCATCGACATCAAACCGTGGCACGACCGAGCGCTGCTTGCGATGTTCCTTTCCGGGACCTTGTTCGCCCTGATCTATCTCCAGGTCATGGTCACCCTGCCGCTGGCCGTTACCCAGCAAGGTCTTCAACCCGCGGACGCAGGAATGCTGTTCACCACCTCCGCCGTGGCCATCGTGGCCGGCCAACCACTGCTGCGCCTGAAGTGGATCACCGCACTGTCCGTACCCGGAGCACTGACTGCCGGATACCTCTTGCTGGCCACCGGCCTGGGCAGTTACGCCATAGACCACACCCTGGGGGCGTTCCTGGCATCGACCACCTGCTGGAGCCTTGGCGATTTGCTCCTGATGGGCCGGGTTTATGCCGTCGTAGCCGACCTCGCACCCCCCGGCGGGACCGGTCGATACATGGCCGCCTTCGGAACCAGCTGGGGAATCGCCGCGACTGCAGCACCCCTCGCGGGCACCCAGATTCTCGAGCATGCCGGGACGACTCCCCTGTGGATCGGCATGGCGGCCGCCTGCCTCGTCCTCGCCATCGCACAGCCCCTCATCGTCCGAACGATCGCGGTCCGCGAAGCCGCCGCAGCACCGGAACCGGCTCCATCACGCCCGGCCGCCCCTCGCACAAGGACGGGGGATGCCGTGTAGGGGGAAAGCACGGAATCTTGAAAACCGTCGTGGCAGCGATGTCACTGTGGGTTCAGCCGGGCTCGCCGGCGACCCGCACCGGTGCGCCCGGATTGCCGTCGGCTTGCGTTGATCCGGTCGGCGTCTGGACGGTGTACGGGCTGTTCCGGCGTTGACGGCGAGACGGCACCCGGCGCCGCATCCACCTGCGCGAGCGCGGGATCCGCTGCACGATCCCGGAGAACCGTCTGACAACCGCCCGGACACCCCGGATGCGTGCAGCACTCCACCATGTTTGGCTTGATGAAAGGCGCCGCGGTAAGCAGCCCGCGTTTCGGGACGCAGGCCCAGTGGGCGACAGGAACGCAACAGGAGCCGTGCATGGAGATCGTCCTGTTCGGTGCCATCGACATGGTGGGCAACGGCGTCCCCTCCCAGGCGGTAACCTGCGGCCGGCGCGTCACGTGCGGCAGCACCGGCCAGGCCCCCGTACCAGCTGTGACGGCGACGGCCATGAAAGCAGTCGGCTTCCCCGCCGGCTGTCTCGGCGAGACACTCGCCCACCGCGACGTCCTCGCCCTTCCACCGCGCGGTCAGCGGCACGGGCCGAACCGCGGACGCTCCGGCCATCGCGACCGGCCCCGTCGAACGCGCCGACACCCCTGCATCGCGAGCAACCAACTGCTGAACGACTCCGACAGTCCTGGCCGCTTCGGCGTCGACGCCTTGACCCTCCCTTTCGGGGACGAACTCGACAGCAGCACCCAGCCGCGCGCCTGGATCCCGGTCCCATGCTGAAGGGCAGACAGGCGATGCGCAGGTTCGAGATGCTGGGAATCCGGGACCGGAGTTCATCCCTCCACGTCCACGGCCACAGCGTCGCCTGGATACCGCCGCTCGTCCTCCTCGCCATGATCTGCCTCGTCGACTGGAACACGGTCGGGGACTTTCGGAGCGTGTCCTGGGTCGTCCTCGTGCCGGCGGTGGCCGCGGCGATATGCGGCGTGCGGATCACCGCGATCTACAGCCTCCTCGCCCTGATCACGTACCTGCTGGTCGACTACGCCCGGCCTCTCGAGTACCAGGTGGGTCTGCCGGGCCTCATCCTCGTCGCGTTGAGCGGCATACTGGCCACGGCGGCGTGTTGCGTCCGCGTCCGCGCCGATCGACGCCTGCGGCACATGCAGGACGTCGTCGAGACGACCCGGCGCACTGTGCTGCGTCCATTGCCGTCCCGCTGGTACGGCCTCGACCACGCCGCCGTCTATCTACCGGCAGACAGCGCGGCACGCGTCGGCGGCGACTTCTACGACATCCAGCCGAGTCCGTACGGCCCGCGTATCGTGCTCGGTGATGTCCAGGGCAAGGGCCTGGGTGCGGTCGCCGTGGCATCCGTGCTGCTCGGCACCTTCCGCGAGTCCGGCTACCACGAACCGGACCTTGCCACCGTCGCCGAGCGGCTGGAGATCCGCATACGCCGCCACCGCTCCCACATGGCGCGGATCCAGGCGGCCCGTGACCGCAGGGGTGCATACGACGGCACGCACGACAACCCGTACGACAGCACGTTCGACCCCGCGTACGACAGCCGGTACTACCAGGACCACACGTTGGGCGCAGCGAACGCCGGATACTACGCTGCGCAGGCCGAGGATGATGTCGCCGGAGCCGACACCTGGCTCGACAGCGAGCGTTTCGCCACAGCGGTCCTGGTCGGCTTCCCGCCGTCGGCCCAGGACACGGACCCGCACAAGAGTTCCAACCCTCGGTACGGACCCCCCGACTTCAGCAGGGGCATCCATGTCGTCAATTTCGGCCATGACCCCCCACTGGTGGTGGGCCCTTGTGGTGTGCGCGAGCTCCCGCCCGGCGACGGGCTGCCGGTCGGTATGGGCGATCTGACAGGCGTACCGCCGCAGCTGCAACACGCATCCCTCGCGCTCGACGAGACACTGCTGCTGTTCACCGATGGAGTGACGGAGGCACGCGACGCCGACGGCACGTTCTTTCCGCTGCGCGAGCATATCGCCGCGGCGCTGGCCGACGATCCCGGCGTGGCGGAGCCGGTGCGACTGGTCCAGCTGATCCGGGACGCGACGCTGCGGCACACCGGCGGCCAACTGGCCGACGACACCACGGTGTTCGCGGTCCGCTATGCCACGACCGCGGGTCGCGCCGCCCAGCGTCCGCGGCCACGGCGTGATCTCTAGGCCTGTAGGACGGGTCGGATACGACATCGATGATGCCGATGGGGCACGTGGGACCGACTCTGTCTTGAGAAGTCAGGCCTCAGGAGCGCCTATGGATCACCACCTGCCGACTCGCCGAGACGCTCGGCCATCGGAACCGCCCGGCGTCGAAGGCTTCGGCGGCTCTCGACGTGTTCGTCCTGCTCGGCGCCACGGTGGCCGGGTTGCCGGTGGCACCGGGTCGGCCGGTTGTCGCCGTCGCGGCGATCGCGGGCGTGACGGCGGTGCCGATCCCGCGGCTGACCCGCAGCTTCTTCACCCCGCGGCCTGATCGCACCACGGCCGCCCCTACGGAAGGAGCAGTGCCGGCCGCCGACGTCGCAGGCCGAGTCCGTCCCGGCCGGTCCAGAGGAGGTCGGAGATGAGCCGATGGTGATTCACCCCGTCTCCCCTCGCCGCCACGCCGTCGCGACCGCCCCTGCCAAGGCTGACGGACCCCGTTCAGCCGCTCAGCGCCGCCGCGGCCGGCGCCCCGCCCGGCCTGACCACCGAGGCAGCGGCCGCGGCACCCACCAGGCCGGCGTCATTGCCCATCACCGCAGGGGCCACCGTGAGGTGCTGGACGAAGGAGAGCGTGGCGTAGCTGCGCAGGGCGCGGCGCAGTGGGGTGAAGAGGACGTCACCCGCGCCGGCCACTCCCCCGCCGATCACGGCGATGTCGATCTCGACGAGGGTGGCGGTGGCGGCGATTCCGGCGGCCAGCGCCTGGGCGGCGCGCTCGAACGAGGCGAGGGCGACCGGATGGCCGGCCCGGGCGGCGGCGGCCACGGCGGCAGCCGTGGTGTCGCCGTCCGGGCCCGGCTGCCAGCCCCCCTGGAGGGCGCGTCGCGCGATGTTGGGGCCGCTGGCGATCCGCTCGACACAGCCGCGCGAACCGCACGGGCACGCGTCGCCGTCCAGATCCACGCTGATATGACCGATGTGACCGGCGTTCCCCGTGGGGCCGGTGTGCAGCTTGCCGCCGAGGACCAGGCCGCCGCCCACCCCGGTCGACACGACCAGGCACAGCGCGTTGTCGTAGCCACGGGCCGCACCGAGCCAGTGCTCGGCCGCGGTCATCGCGACCCCGTCGCCGACCAACTCGACGGGCAACCCGCCGACGGCCCTCCGTACCCGCTCCACCAGCGGGAAGTCCCGCCAGCCGGGGACATTGACCGGGCTGACCGTCCCCGCCGATGCGTCCACCGGTCCCGCGCTGCCGATACCGACGGCGGTCACCCGGCCCCACAGCGGCGACGCGGTCAGCTCGGCCAGCACGTCCGCCACCGCACCCATCACGGTCTCGCCGCTCTCCCTGGCGGGCGTCGGCCGCTGCGCCCGTACGAGAAGAGCACCGGATCCGTCGACCACGGCGCCGGCGATCTTGGTGCCGCCGATGTCGAGCGCGGCGACGAGGTCGGTATGCATCGGTGTGGGCTCCGGATGGGTGAGGGGCGGGACCTGCATCTTCACTGAATGGTCTGCATAGTCTCCATTCCCCTGACAACGTTGTCCAGGGCCTATGCTCGACGCCACAGCTTCCGGGCTGTTCCGCAGCACCCGCCTGCGGGCCGTACGGACAGCCCGCACCCGACGACAGGAACGCGCACCGTGGCCGAGACCGCCCGTCACTCCGAGCCCCGATACGGCAACCGGCCGACCATGAAAGACGTGGCGGCCCGCGCCGGGGTGGGCCTCAAGACGGTCTCCCGCGTGGTCAACAGCGAGCCCGGCGTCACCCCGGACACGGAGCGCCGGGTGCAGGAGGCGATCGAGGCCCTCGGTTTCCGCCGCAACGACAGCGCGCGCGTGCTGCGCAAGGGCCGTACCGCCTCCATCGGCCTGGTCCTGGAGGATCTGGCCGACCCGTTCTACGGCCCGCTCAGCCGCGCCGTGGAGGAGGTCGCCCGCGCACACGGCGCCCTGCTCATCAACGGGTCGAGCGCCGAGGACCCGGAGCGCGAGCAGGAACTCGTGCTCGCGCTGTGCGCCCGCCGGGTGGACGGGCTGATCGTGATCCCGGCCGGCGACGACCACCGCTATCTGGAACCCGAGATAAAGGCGGGCATCGCGACCGTCTTCGTGGACCGCCCGGCGGGCCGGATCGACGCCGACATCGTCCTCTCCGACAGCTTCGGCGGCGCCCGCGAGGGGGTCGCCCATCTGATCGCGCACGGCCACCGCAGGATCGGCTTCATCGGTGACCAGCCGCGCATCCACACCGCCACCGAGCGGTTGCGCGGCTATCACGCCGCGATGGTGGACGCCGGAATCACGGTCCCTGACTCCTGGGTGTCTCTCGGCTCGACCGACCCGGAGCGAGTCGCCGCGGCCGCCGAGGCGATGCTCTCCGGCCCGGAACCCGTCACCGCCCTGTTCGCCGGCAACAACCGTGTGACGGTCACGGCGGTCCGTGTGCTGGCGAACCGCGAACGCCCGGTCGCCCTGGTGGGCTTCGACGACATCGAACTCGCCGATCTCCTGGGCATCACGGTCATCTCCCAGGACGCCGCGGCGGTGGGCCGGACGGCGGCCGAACACCTCTTCCGCCGACTGGACGGTGCGGACGACGCCCCGGCACGGGTGGAACTGCCGACGTCCCTCATCGCCCGCGGTTCCGGCGAACTGCCGCCGCCGGCCTGAGACGGAGCGTCGGCAGACGGGGCTCGATCAGCTTCCGGCAGGCGTCAGCAGCGCGTCCGCGACGGACGTGCGTGCGTAGAGGACCGAGCGTCCTGCCCGGTGAGCGGTGACCAGGCCCGCGTTCCGCAGGGCGGTGAGGTGCTGGGAGACCCCGGCCGCGGACAGTCCCGAGCGCTGGGCGAGCGCGGTGGTCGAGGCCGGAATGTCGAGCTCGGCGAGGAGCAGGGTGCGGGAGCGGCCCAGGACGGCGGCGACCGCCTCGGCGGCAACCGGGCTCCGCGGCTCCCAGAGGGTGCCGATACCCCGTGCCGGATAGGCGAGTTGGGGCGGGTCCGGCGCCACCGAGCGGGTCAGCACCCGCGGCCAGGCGAACACGGAAGGCACCAGCAGCAGCCCGGCGCCCGTGTCGTCGCGGGTCAGACTGCAGTGCCGGCGGACCATACGCAGGCTGCTCTCGTCCCAACGCACCGACTCGTGCAGCTCGTTAAGAACCTGAGCGGCCCCGAGCTCGGCCACCTGCCGGGCCCGGCGGAACACATCGGCTTCGAGCACCCGGCGGATCCGGGCCCAGTAGGGCGCGAGCGCCAGCTCCCAGTACGTCTCGATCTCCGCGGCCACCTTCTCCAGCGCTGCTTCCGGGGCTTCACCCAGCAGCCTGAGCCGCGCGGACCCGCTGATGTCCCGCTCGGCGCCGAGCCGTTCGAGATCGGTCCGTACCCGCTCGGGAGTCGTCCGCCGGATCGCCTCCCGCTCGCCGTCGAGTTCCGGGAACGGGGCGGGGGGTGTCGGGTTGAGGAAGTCCGCGAGGTAGCCGCCGGCCGGAATCAGTTCGGCGAGCCAACCGCGGTCGAGCCCCGCCTCCAGGAGTCTGGGCCGCACCTGTGCGGCCCAGCGCCGGTGCAGCAGCGGCTCGGCCTCGGCCCGCAGCAGTCTGAAGCTCGTGACGACCTCCCACATCGGGGAGATGGCGAACCGGGTCTGCGCCAGGTCCGCGGTGGAGAAGCTCAGTTCCGACTCCATGTGCCCCCGCCCGTCCGGAAATTCCCGAGCCGACCGCTCGTCGGATTCGGTCCCAGCTTAATCAATGGCCCTGCATGGCGGTCGGGCCGCACGCTCCTCGCATGTTCTCCACCTTTCGCGGTCTGCCGCCCACGGTCTGGACCCTCTTCGCCGGCACGATCGTCAACCGGCTCGGCTATCTCGTCACTCCGTTCCTGGTGTTCTTCCTGGCCGCACGCGGCGTCACCGGCCCCCAGACCTCGTACGTCCTCGGCGCCCTGGGGGCGGGCAACCTGCTCGGACCGGCGATCGGCGGGCTGCTGGCCGACCGGATCGGCCGCCGCCCGACGATGCTCATCGGGCTTCTCGGCGCATCCGCAGCGCAGGGGGCGCTCTTCCTGGCACCAGGCGTACTGACGATGGCCGGCGCCGCACTGCTGCTCAGCGCGACCGGCGCGATGATCAGCCCGGCCGTGTACGCGCTGATGGCCGACTCCGTGGACGCGGAGCGACGACGGCGTGCGTACGCCCTGTTCGGCTGGGGCATCAACATCGGTGCGGCGGCGGCAGGCGTCCTCGGCGGCTTCCTCGCCGCACACGGCTACTGGCTCCTCTTCGCGGTCGACGCCGGGACCATGCTGGTGTACGCCGCCGTCGTCGCCACCCGGGTGAGCGAGACCCCGCGTACGAAGGGCCGGGCCGGCGCGCGCGACGGCGTCGGATACGGCGTCGTGCTGCATGACCGGCTGATGCTCGCGCTGCTCCCGCTGTTCGGCGTCCAGCTCTTCGTCTACTCGCTGACCGAGGTCGCTCTGCCGCTCGCCATCCATGACAGTGCGCTCTCCCCCGCGGCTTACGGGGCGATGGCGGCGGTCAACGCGGTACTCGTGGTGGTCGTCCAGCCGTTCGCGACAGCCCGGCTCGCCAGGCTGCCCCAGATTCCGGTCCTCGCCGCGGGCAGCGTTCTGATCGCGGTGGGTGTGGCGCTCACGGGTGTCGCGGACAGTGTCGTGGGCTACACGCTGTCGGTGGTCGTCTGGTCCGTGGGCGAGGCGTGCGTGTCCGGGATCGCCTCGGCCATCGTCGCCAACCTCGCCCCGGCCCACGCGCGCGGCCGCTACCAGGGGGCGTTCCAGTGGACCTGGGGGGTGTCCCGGTTCGCCGCCCTCACCCTGGGCGTCACTCTCTACACGGCCCTCGGCCCGGCCGTGCTCTGGTGGACGGCGCTGCTCGCCGGTGTCCTCTGCTCCGTCGCGCCGCTCGCCCTGGCGAGCCGCGTCAGCCGCCGCGTGGACCACACGCTGGCGGCCTGAGCCGAACTGACCGTTCAGCGGGCACGGGCCACTTCCCGTGGCTCGACGACCCCCTCCGCTTCCGGCACACCGTGGAAACCTTCCTGCAGGGGTGATGGGCCGGGCCCTACGGCGCCGTGACCGTCAGGCCCCCGCGCCGCGGCAAGGCGAAGGCGTCGAGGTCCGCACGGGTCAGCCCGGTCAGGCGGGCGACCTCGGCGGTGTCCAGGGCACCGCAGTCGATGCCGCGCAGCAGGTAGCCGCTGAGGGCCTTGGCGGTGGCGGGTTCGTCCATGACGTCGCCGCCCGCCTTGGCCACGTATGCCGCAAGGCGGGCGGCGGCCTGCTCCAGGCCCTCGCGGTAGAAGGTGTAGACGGCTGCGTAACGGGTCGGCAGGTGGCCCGGGTGCATGTCCCATCCCTGGTAGTAGGCACGGGCCAAGGCCCGGCGGGTGAGGCCGTAGTGGAGCCGCCAGGCCTCGTGCACCCGGTGGGTCGGGCCGACCGGGAGGACATTGGTCGAGCCGTCCGACACCCGTACGCCGGTGCCGGCGGCGGCCACCTGCATGACGGCCTTGGCGTGGTCGGCGGCCGGATGGTCGCTGGCCTGGTAGGCGGCACTGACCCCGACGCATGCGCTGTAGTCGAAGGTGCCGTAGTGCAGGCCGGTCGCACGGCCCCGGGAGGCGTCGATCATACGGGCCACGGCCGCGGTGCCGTCGGCGGCGAGGATCGACTGGCTGGTCTCGATCTGGATCTCGAACCCGAGCCGGCCCGACGGCAGGCCGTGAGCCTCTTCGAAGGCTTCGAGCAGGCGGACGAAGGCGGTGACCTGTTCGGGGTACGTCACCTTGGGCAGGGTGAGGATCAGTCCGTCGGGGAGGCCGCCCGCCTGCATCAGGCCGGTGAGGAAGATGTCCGTGGTGCGGATGCCCCGGTCGCGCACGGCCGCTTCCATGCACTTCATCCGGATGCCCATGTACGGGGCCGCCGTGCCGTTCCCGTACGCCTCTGAGACCAGCCGGGCGGCGCGGGCCGCGGCCTCGTCCTCCTCGGCGTCGGGACGGGGGCCGTAGCCGTCCTCGAAGTCGATCCGCAGATCCTCGACGGGCTCGCGGCTCAGCTTGGCACGCACGCGATCGTGGACGGGCGCGGCAAGATCCTCCGGGATGCCGAGAACCGCGGCGAACGAGGCCGCGTCGGGGGCGTGTTCGTCGAGGGCCTTCAGCGCCTGGTCGCCCCAGGACCGGAGGGTGCCGGCGGTGAAGACGTCACCGGGGACGTAGACCGTGTGGACGGGCTGGCGGGTGCCCGGGTCTCCCGGGTAACGGCGGGCGAGCTCGGCGTCCACCGCGGTGAGGGAGGCACTGATCTCCTCGCTGACCGCACCGGCGAGGCTCGTTGCCACCTTCTCCTGCTGACCCATGTCGGCACCTTCCGCGCTGTCTGCTTCCGCTTTCCGGAATCGCTAATCCGCATGGTGAAGCTATAAGGCGGTCACATCTGCGTCAATGGTGATCGGAAACGGCCCGGGGCCGCACGGTGAGAACACACCGCGCGGCCCCGGACCGTCGGAACAGCACATAGTCCCCGGGGGTCAGCCCTTGCGGGTGTTGACCTCTTCGGTGAGCTGGGGGACGACCTGGAAGAGGTCGCCGACGATGCCGTAGTCGACGAGGTCGAAGATCGGGGCCTCGGCGTCCTTGTTGATCGCGACGATGGTCTTCGAGGTCTGCATCCCGGCCCGGTGCTGGATCGCGCCGGAGATCCCGGACGCGATGTACAGCTGCGGGGAGACGGACTTGCCGGTCTGGCCGACCTGGTTGGAGTGCGGGTACCAGCCGGCGTCGACCGCGGCACGCGAGGCACCGACCGCCGCGCCGAGGGAGTCCGCGAGCGCCTCGATGAGGTGGAAGTTCTCCGCACCGTTGACCCCGCGGCCGCCGGAGACCACGATCGCGGCCTCGGTCAGCTCCGGGCGCCCGGTCGACTCGCGCGGGGTCCGCGACAGCACCTTCGTGCCGGTCGCCTGCGCACCGAAGGTGACCGCCAGGGTCTCGACCGCACCGGCGGCCGGGGCCGCCTCGACCGGCGCCGAGTTCGGCTTGACGGTGATGACCGGGGTGCCCTTGGAGACCCGGGACTTCGTGGTGAACGACGCGGCGAACGCGGACTGCGTGGCGACCGGGCCCAGCTCACCGGCCTCCAGATCGACGGCGTCGGTGATGATCCCGGAACCGATCCGGACCGCGAGACGCGCCGCGATCTCCTTGCCCTCCGCCGACGACGGAACCAGCACCGCTGCCGGCGACACCGCCTCCACAGCGGCCTGCAGCGCGTCGACCTTCGGCACGACCAGATAGTCGGCGAACTCCGCCGCCTCCGCGGCCAGAACCCTCACCGCACCGTGCTCGGCCAGCACCGCCGCCGTCGCGGCGGCACCGGCACCCAGAGCAACAGCGACCGGCTCACCGATCCGACGCGCCAGCGTCAACAGCTCCAGCGTGGGCTTGCGGACGGCACCGTCCACGTGGTCGACATAGACGAGAACTTCAGCCATGACAATGCTCTCCTGCGAGTTGCGAAGAAACGAGGAACGGATGGGAATGACAACCCGCGGGCCCGGACGAACTCCCGGCCCGCCACAGCCGCCTAGATGAACTTCTGGCCCGCCAGGAACTCGGCGAGCTGCTTGCCGCCCTCACCCTCGTCCTTGACGATCGTGCCCGCCGTGCGAGCCGGACGCTGCGCCGCAGAATCCACCGCGGTCCACGCACCCGCCAGACCGACCTCGTCCGCGTCGATCTCCAGATCCTCCAGATCCAACGACTCGACCGGCTTCTTCTTCGCCGCCATGATCCCCTTGAACGACGGATACCGCGCCTCACCCGACTGGTCCGTCACCGACACCACCGCCGGCAACGACGCCTGCAACTGCTCGGACGCACTGTCACCGTCCCGACGCCCGGTCACCGTGCCGCCCTCGACCTTCACCTCGGACAACAACGTCACCTGCGGCACACCCAGACGCTCCGCCAGCACCGCCGGCAGCACCCCCATCGTCCCGTCCGTCGACGCCATCCCACACACGACCAGGTCGTAACCCGTCTTCTCGATCGCCTTCGCCAGCACCAGCGACGTACCGATCACATCACTGCCATGCAGATCGTCGTCCTCGACATGAACGGCCTTGTCCGCACCCATCGACAACGCCTTGCGCAACGCGTCCTTGGCATCCTCCGGACCCACCGTCAACACAGTGATCTCCGCATCGTCCGCCTCGTCCGCGATCTGCAGCGCCTGCTCCACCGCATACTCGTCCAGCTCCGACAGCAGACCGTCGACATCCTCACGGTCCAGCGTCAGGTCATCGGCGAAATGCCGGTCACCGGTGGCGTCGGGCACGTACTTCACACAGACAACGATCCTCAAGCTCACGCCGGCTCTCCTACTGCATCGTCATTTCTGGGCTGCCTTGTTGCACGCAGCATAGGCGCCTGATGGGGCGGTTTCCGGTCGGGGCGACCGGCGCTCCGAGGGAAATATTACTAAGCAGTACACCCAGTACGTACCCCATAAGCAAGCGCTTGGAACTGTGACCTAGCCAACGCACCGTAGCCAAGTGCCACCTGGGTGTTCTCATTCCCGGAGCGCTGTGAAACGGCCCTGGTGATAGACCAGCGGACGGCCTCCGCCGACCGGATCGCCGACCACCGCCTGCGCGATCACGATGCGGTGATCACCGGCCGGGATCCGCGCCACCACGCGGCAGACCAGCCAGGCAAGCACTCCGTCGAGCAGCGGCACGCCCTCGGGTCCGTTACGCCAGTCGGTGGACGGCCCGAAGCGGTCGGCCCCGCTGCGCGCGAACGTGGCGGCCACCTCCTGCTGGTGCTCGCCGAGTATGTGGACCCCGATGTGTTCGGCCTCCGCCACGACCGGCCAGCTGGAGGACGAGGTCCCCACACCGAAGGAGATCAGCGGCGGCTCGGCGGCGACGGAGTTCAGGGAGGTGGCGGTGAAGCCGACCGGCCGGTCACCGGCGGCGGTGATCACGGCCACACCGGCGGCGTGCTGCCGGAAGACGGAACGGAGGAGATCGGGGGATGCCGTGCGGGCGGTGCCGAGCTCGGGCGAAGCCGTCATGGAGATGTCCTTCTGCGAGGGGGGCATACGGGGCCGTGGGTGCTCAGACACCCGGACAGCGCGCACTCGCGTTGCGGGCCAGGTCCACATGGGCCCGGCCGTAGAGAAGGAGTTCCGGCGGCATAGCGTCAGACTGACGATGCGTGGTGGGTGCAGTCAAGAGGGTTCCGCAATGTGGGAGATGCATCACGGTGCGTCACATTGCGCGCCCCAGTGCCGCGACCACATCCACCGTGCGCGGCTGCCCGACCGCCTGGCGGACGATGCGGCCGGCTGCGTCGAGGACGAGCACCGTCGGCGTGCGGCTGATGCCGAGTTCGCGTACGAGAGTGAGATGCGCCTCGGCATCGATCTCGACGTGAGCGACGCCGTCGACCATCCCCGCCACCTCGACGAGGGTGCGGCGGGTGGCCCGGCAGGGCTGGCAGAAGGCGCTGGAGAACTGCACGAGGGTTGCTCTCTCCCCCAATTCCGCACCGAGTTGGGCCGCGTCCAGCCTTCTCACGCCTGTCTGCCCGTCCACCTTCGGCCTCCTGTCAGAGCTCTTCGCACAGGGTGAGCGCCCCCGCGCGCGGCGACATTCCCGAAGCTTCCACGTGACGAGAATCTCGCGCCCCGCGCCCGCCGGGACTGGCCAGGGCGACGCGCATGGGGCACGATCGCCCCAATGCCGAAAACCTACGGCTGCGTAACTTCCGCCGGGAGAACCCTCCTCAGGCGCAGAAGAAGGGTCTTCCCCAGATGGCAGAACTCGTCTATCGGCCGGTCATCGGCGCCGCTCGCACCATGTTCAAGGCGTTGGACCTGAAGATCGACACTCAGGGTTCGGAGCACATCCCGAAGACCGGCGGTGCCGTACTGGTCAGCAACCACATCAGCTATCTCGATTTCATCTTCTCCGGGCTGACCACTCTGCCGCAGAAGCGGCTGGTGCGTTTCATGGCGAAGGAGTCGGTCTTCCGGCACAAGGTCTCCGGTCCGCTGATGCGCGGCATGAAGCACATTCCCGTCGACCGCAAGCAGGGCGAGGACGCGTATCAGCACGCACTCGCCTCGCTGCGGTCCGGCGAGATCATCGGCGTTTTCCCCGAGGCGACCATCTCGCAGTCGTTCACCCTGAAGAGCTTCAAGTCGGGCGCCGCACGACTGGCCCAGGAAGCCGGCGTACCGCTGATCCCGATGGCCCTGTGGGGAACCCAGCGGATCTGGACCAAGGGCCGGCCGCGCAACTTCAAGCGCAGCCACATCCCGGTGACGATCCGGGTCGGTGAGCCGGTGGAAGCCCCCACCGACCAGTACGCGGGTGCGATCACCCGGCGGCTGCGCGAGCGCGTGCAGGAGCTTCTCGAAGCGGCCCAGCGCTCCTATCCGGTGCGGCCGAGGGACGCGAGCGACACCTGGTGGGTGCCCGCGCATCTCGGCGGTACGGCTCCGACGCCCGCCGAGGTGCGTGAGGCGAGCTGACCCGGCCGGGTCACGGCCCCAGCTGAAACGTCACTCCGGAGTGCGTACGGTGACCCGCGCTCCGGGGCTCAGTTTCTCCAGCGACTCGGCGAGTTCGGTGCCTGCGGCTTCGAGCTCGCCGATTGTCATGGGATCGAGGCGCTCCAGCAGGAACACCGCGTTGACGGACTGCTCAGTGAGCCGAGTGCGTACACCCTGACGCCAATTCCACCGCCTGCAGGTGACGCCGTCGTCGTCGCACCAGACCACTTCGCCGGGCTCGGGGTGCTCCACGGTGTCCTCACCGCCCGCAACGGTGTGGAACGGCTCCTGGCCGGTGGAGCGCACGAGCCGCATGGCGCCCTTGATGCGGTCGGTGTCCTCGCCGCCGACCGGAACCAGATGGGCGACGCTGATCGCGTTGTAGAGGTCGACCAGCAGGTTGATGCGCGGCAGACCGGAGTCCGTGAGAGCCCGCCTGGCAAGGGCCTCGGCGGAGTTCCGGGTACGGGACGGCTTTGCGCCGAAGGCGGTATAGGTGTCCCGCCAGGCGGCGACATGGGGATGCTCGTCGGGCGCTCTGCCGTCGAGCCGCTCGACAAGCCGCCGGGTGGCGTCGTCGAGCAGGGCCGAAGTGTCTTCGTTGCTCGGCCCGTTGACCAGGCCGCGCGCCTCGACGGCGAGGTGGGTGAAACCGGGGGCGAGGGCGCGCACGTCCTCGGAAACGGTGAAACTCAGGGTCATCGGCTGCCTTGCCTCCGGGACGGTTCGGAACGGGACGGTCAGAGTGCGGTCGGGAGAGTGCGCCACAGCTGCACGCGGTCCTCGGCGCACTGCAGCGCGCGCAGAACCGCCGGATGCGGTGCTGCATAGAGTACCGGGTAGTCCACTCCATTGGACTCCGGTCCGATGGGCCAGGCCAGCCGCTCCTCGTCCAGGGAGAACTGGGCATCGACACCGGGCTTGTTCCCGCGCGGATCCTGACGGTCCCACCGGTCCCGGCCCGGCAGGCGCACGGCGATCAGACCGTGCAGAACTCCCGGAGCTCCGGTGTCGTCGTCGAAGCCCTGGTAGCAGAGGGCGGCCGGGATGCCCGCCGCGCGCAGCAGGGCGGCCAGCGCATGGGACTTCGAATGACAGATGCCATTGCGGGTTGCGAGGACGTCGGAGGCGCGCCAGGTGACCCGCAGATCGCCCGAGTCGACGGAGTGCACCACGGCGTCACGGACGAACTCATAGGCAGCGACCGCGTATGAGTATGCATCGACCGTCTCGGCGCGCAGCTGGTCGACCGTCTGCCGCACGAGCGGATGCTCATGATCGATGGCCGGGTCAGCGGCGAGATAGGCAGAGATCTCCGGGACTTGCTGTGTCAGCTCCATGCGCGCAGAGCATACGGAAGCGGCCGACCGGAAGCCAATGACTTTCCGACCGACCGCATATCCATACGTCGGGTGGCGCTACTTGGCCATCTCTTCCTTCAGAGCGAGAACGAACGCGTCGACGTCGTCCTCCGTGGTGTCGAAGGCGCACATCCAGCGCACGTCACCGGCGGGCTCGTCCCAGAAGTAGAAGCGGAACCGCTTCTGGAGCCGCTCGCTCACGTCGTGCGGCAGCCGTGCGAAGACGGCGTTGGCCTGGACGGGGTGAAGGATCTCCACGCCGTCCACCGAGCGGACCCCCTCGGCCAGCCGCTGGGCCATGGCGTTGGAGTGCTGGGCATTGCGCAGCCACAGGTCGCCGGCGAGCAGCGCCTCCAGTTGCACCGACACGAAGCGCATCTTCGAGGCGAGCTGCATCGACAGCTTCCGCAGGTGCTTCATGGCCCGCACGGCGTCCGGGTTGAGGACGACGACGGCCTCGCCGAAGAGCGCCCCGTTCTTGGTACCGCCGAAGGACAGGACATCGACGCCGGCCTCGCTGGTGAACGCGCGCATCGGCACGTTCAGCGACGCGGCGGCGTTGGCTATCCGCGCCCCGTCCAGGTGCACCTTCATGCCCCGCTCGTGGGCGTGCTCGCAGATGGCACGGATCTCGTCGGGCGTGTAGACCGTGCCGAGCTCGGTGTTCTGGGTGATCGACACGACCTGCGGCATGGCACGGTGCTCGTCGTCCCAGCCGTACGCCTGCCGGTCGATGAGCTCGGGGGTGAGCTTGCCGTCCGGGGTCGGCACGGTGAGCAGCTTGAGGCCGCCCACCCGCTCCGGGGCACCGCCCTCGTCCACGTTGATGTGCGCGGACTCGGCACAGATCACCGCGCCCCAGCGGTCGGTCATCGCCTGGAGCGAGACGACGTTGGCACCCGTTCCGTTGAAGACCGGGAACGCCTCGGCGGTGGGGCCGAAGTGGCTGTGCATGATCTGCTGGAGATGGCCGGTGTAGTCGTCCTCGCCGTACGCGATCTGGTGACCGCCGTTGGCGAGGGCGATGGCCTCGAGGACCTCCGGGTGGACGCCCGCGTAGTTGTCACTCGCGAAACCGCGCACCTGCGGGTCGTGGCGACGTCGCGCGTCGGTCCTTATGGTTGCGGAGTCAGCCACAGACGCTTTCCGTTCACTTCCGGGGCGGGCCGCTCCCAGACGCCGGCGATGGCATCGGCCAGCTCCTTGACGTCGGTGAAGCCCGCGAACTTCGCATTCGGGCGCTCGGCGCGCATCGCGTCGTGCACCAGTGCCTTGACGATCAGGATCGCAGCCGCCGTCTTCGGCCCTTCGTCGCCCCCCGCCTTGCGGAAGGCGTCGGCGAGCGCGAGGGTCCAGGCCTCGGCGGCCGCCTTCGACGCGGAGTAGGCGGCGTTGCCCTCGGTGGGCTTGCTCGCACCGGCCGCGCTGATCAGCAGATACCGGCCGCGGTCGCTGCGCTGGAGCCCTGCCTGGAAAGCCAGCGAGGTGTGCTGAACGGTACGGATCAGCAGCTTCTCCAGCAGATCCCAGTCGGCGAGGTCGGTCTCGGCGAAGGTGGCACTGCCGCGCCAGCCGCCGACGAGGTGGACCAGGCCGTCGATCCGGCCGAATTCCTTCTCGGTCTTGTCCGCCCATGCGCGGGCCGCGGCGAGGTCGAGCAGATCGACGGTGTCGCCGGTGACGGTGGCGCCGCCGTGGGCGTAGCGCGCGGCGTCGACAGCCTCCGCCAGACGGGTGGGGTCCGCGTCCGAGGCGACGACGATCGCGCCGGCCTCGGCGAGCCGGAGCAGCGTCGCCCGGCCGGCCGGCCCGGCGGCTCCGGCGACCGCGATCACGGCACCTTCGAGCGCACCGTTGCCGTTTGCGTTCATGGCCACCGCCTCCTTGGAACGAGCGCTCATGCGGCTGCCTGCTCGGCGCCGGCCGCGGTGATTCCGCGCGTGGAGGCGATCACGTGCTTCAGCTTCTTGGAGAGCGCCTCATAGAACATGCTCAGGGGAAACTCGTCCGGAAGCACATCGTCCACGAGCTTGCGGGGCGGCTGCGACAGGTCCAGGGCGTCCGGGCCCTTGGCCCAGCGGGAACCCGGGTGCGGGGCGAGGTAGGTCGAGACCAGCTCGTACGCGGCGAACCAGTGGACCAGCTTCGGGCGGTCGATGCCCTTGCGGTAGAGATCCTCGATCTCGGCGCACAGCTGGTTGGTGACCTGCGGAGCCCGGTCCCAGTCGATCTTCAGGGTGTTGTCGGTCCAGCGGATCACGTCGTGCTTGTGGAGGTACGCGAACAGCAGCTGGCCGCCGAGACCGTCGTAGTTGCGGACCCGCTCGCCGGTGACCGGGAAGCGGAACATCCGGTCGAACAGTACGGCGAACTGCACGTCGCGGCCCTGCGGGAAGCCGTCGGCCTCCAGCTTCACGGCCTCCTTGAAGGCGGTGAGGTCGCAGCGCAGCTCCTCCAGGCCGTACATCCAGAACGGCTGGCGCTGCTTGATCATGAACGGGTCGAACGGCAGGTCGCCGTGGCTGTGGGTGCGGTCGTGGACCATGTCCCAGAGCACGAACGCCTGCTCGCAGCGCTGCTGGTCGCCGACCATCTCGCGGATGTCGTCGGGCAGGCGGACGCCGAGGATGTCGACGGAGGCCTCGGTGACGCGGCGGAAGCGGGCGGCCTCGCGGTCGCAGAAGATGCCGCCCCAGCTGAACCGCTCGGGGGCCTCGCGCACGGCGATCGTCTCCGGGAAGAGCACCGCGGAGTTGGTGTCGTAGCCGGTGGTGAAGTCCTCGAAGGTGATGCCGCAGAACAGCGGGTTGTCGTAACGGGTGGCTTCGAGCTCGGCCAGCCACTCCGGCCAGACCATCCGCAGCACGACCGCTTCGAGGTTGCGGTCCGGGTTGCCGTTCTGCGTGTACATCGCGAAGACAACCAGGTGCTGGCGGCCGTCGGCACGGTCCTTGGCAGGCTGGAAGGCGAGCAGCGAGTCCAGGAAATCCGGTACGCCGAAGCCCTCGGCCGCCCAGCGGCGCAGGTCCACGACGAGGGCACGGTGGTACGCGGCGTCGTGCGGGAGCAGCGGGGCGACCTCCTCGACCGCGGCGATCACGCGGTCCAGTGCGGCCCGCACCGTGGCCGGGGCGGGGGCGCCGTCGGCGTCGAAGTCGATCGAGCCGTCCTTCGACTGCCAGGGGCGGATCTCCTCCACGGCATTCTTGAGCGCAGGCCAGGCCGGCTGCTCAACAACGCGCTGGGCAGTATCTATCGCGCCGGCGGTGGCTTCATGCACAAGAATTTCCGTCATCACACTTCCTCCACGGGAGAACCTCGCGTCAAGACACCGTATCCATGTGTGGTTCCTCCAGACAAGTGCACCCCAGAAAATTATCCTGCCGACCCCCCATGGTCACCGCGATTCTTCCTGTCGCATGACGCTTCCGCGGCCTCTTCCGTCGGCCTGCCGGGGGTCGGAGCGGCCCGCACTCGCACACCCGAGCGTTCAGGCGGCGCACGGCGCGCCTACGCACGAGTGACACGGCTCGCGGCGCACCGGCTGCCGCCGATAGGACGGACGGCATGGAAATCGCCGGCCCTGCGCCCGGCGCACCACCTTCGGGAGAACTGCCGCGTGAGCATCCGTGCCGTCCTGGTCGCTGCCGTCATCACCGGATTCCTGCTCGGCGCCGCCGAGATCCAGGGACACGGCGCCACTCCGCCGCGCGTGACCGGTCACCTCACGTGGCCGGATCGCTGAGGGCTGTCCCGTCATCCCTGGCGGGCGCACGACGACAGCTGCGGCACCTCGCCGCGTTGCCGGAACGCCCGAATACGCCCCGTATGAGGCCGCTCCTCCGCCTTGCGATGCACCACATCTGACGCCGCGCGCTAATCCACCGGGGATCATGGGACAGCCCTTAGGCTGCCCCATGCCGAGTTGCCGTAATGCCGTATCGCCGCGTGGGTAGGAGCAGCACGCGGGAGTCGCCGTCGACGGAAGCGAGAATGCCTTGCCTTTTCTCACCATCGGTCATCGCGGGGTCATGGGTGTCGAACCGGAGAACACCCTGCGGTCGTTCGTCCATGCCGAACGGGCCGGGATGGACGTCATCGAGCTGGACCTTCATCTCACCAAGGACGGTGCACTCGCCGTCATGCACGACGCCGACGTGGACCGTACGACCGACGGTACGGGCCCGATCGCCGAGAAGACCCTCGCCGAGCTGCGCGAACTAGACGCCGGGCAGGGTGAGCGGGTGCCGGTCTTCGAAGAGGTGCTCGACGCCGTGCGCTCCCCCGTGCAGGCGGAGATCAAGGATGCGACGGCCGCGCGGGCGCTGGCCGAAGTGATGCGGCGGCGCGATCTCGTCGACCGGGTCGAGGTGTTGTCGTTCCATGACGAGGCGGTCGCCGAGATCGCTCAACTCGTACCGGGGGTGCGGACCGCGCTCGTCGCCAGCCGCTGGAAGAGCGATGTGGTGGACCGGGCCAAAGCGGTGGGCGCGGCGACACTCGTGCTGAACATCCGCCGCCTCACCCTGGAGGTCGTCGAGCAGGCGCACGCCGAAGGTCTGAAGGTCATCGGCTGGGTGGTGAACACCCAGGATCATCTGCGTCTGGCTCGCGGCCTGGGGCTGGACGGCGCGACCACCGACTTCCCGGAGATCCGCCGCGCCGGCCGCTTCACCGCGTAGCCGCCGCGCACAGCGGCGCCGGCGGCCCTTGAGGGTCTACTTCACCTCGAGGGTCACTTGCCCGTCAGGGTCCGGTTCGCCTCGAGGTCCTTGATCAGCAGCTCGAAGGCGAGATCGTCGCGCTGCGGAATGCCGAAACGGTCGTCGCCGTACGGGAACGGGCTCATCCTTCCTGTACGGCGGTAGCCGCGGCGCTCGTACCAGGCGATCAGCTCCTCGCGCACCGAGATCACCGTCATGTGCATCTCGGTCGCGCCCCAGCTGTCCTGAACGGTCCGCTCGGCCTCGGCGATGACCGCCTTGCCGAGCCCGCCGCCCTGCAGGTCGGGCCGGACCGCGAACATCCCGAAGTAGGCCGCCTCACCGCGGTGCTCGAGCTGGCAGCAGGCGATCAGCACCTCGTCCCGCTCCACCACCAGCAGCCGGCTGCCGGAAGCGCCGACGACCTGCCGTACCCCGTCCGGGTCGGTCCGCTGCCCCTGCAGGATGTCCGCCTCCGTGGTCCATCCAGCCCGGCTGGAGTCCCCTCGGTACGCTGACTGGATCAGCGCCACGAGTGCCGGAACATCGGCGTCCGTCGCGTCGCGGAAGGTCAGCTGTCCCGAGTCACGGGGCGGGGCGGTGTCCATCGTCAGGGTCTCCGTTTCTCTGCTGGGCCGTGCCGCAGCAGGGTATCCCGGTGGTGCCCGCCCAAGGTCTGCCCCGTCATCCCTGGCGGGCGCACGACGACAGCTGCGGCACCTCGCCGCGTTGTCGGAAAGCCCGGACACGGCCCTATGAGGACGCTCCTCCGCCGCGCGATGCACCACATCCGACGCCGCGCGCTGATCCACCGGGGATGACGGGACAGCCCTTAGGGTCTGGCGCATGGTGCATGTGCTGAGCAGCAGGATCCTGTTGAGCCCGACGGACCCCGAGCGGTCACGGAAGTTCTACGGCGAGTCCCTCGGGCTCCCGGTGTACCGGGAGTTCGGCACCGGCCCCGAGCGGGGCACGGTCTACTTCCTCGGCGGTGGCTTCCTGGAGGTCTCCGGACGCTCGGCCACGCCGCCCTCGCCCGGACTTCGGCTGTGGCTCCAGGTCGAGGGCGTCCACGCGGCGCACGAGGAGCTGGCGGCCCGCGGTGTCGGCATCGAGCGCCCGCCGGTGCGCGAGCCGTGGGGGCTCGTGGAGATGTGGATCCGTGATCCGGACGGGGTGCGGATCGCCGTTGTCGAGGTACCGGCGGACCATCCGATGCGGTACCGGCCCTGATCCTTCCACGGCGCGCACAGGTCCACCCGCGGCAGCGCATGCCCGCGGCGCGCTCCCTTCATACATCAGTGCGCCGCGTACGACCTGCCGGGCCGGGGCATCGACTAGTCGACAGCGACGTCGTACGTCCTGGGGAGGTGCGCTGTGCACGGACCGACGATGTCCAGTTGGCTACTGATGGCGTTGTGCGGGGTGACGGGCGCGTACTGCCTGCTCCGGATGCGCAGCGGGACGGAGGAGGAACGCAGAACGGCGCGCGCGGAAGCGCTGATGGGCTTCGGCATGGCCGCCATGGCGGTGCCCGCCGCGGTCGTCACCCCGCCGGTGTGGGGGTGGGCGGTGTACGTGGCGCTGTTCGGCGGGGCAGCAGTGCGCGCCCTGTGGTTCGCACGGCGCAAGGGCCACCATCTGCACCATTTGGTCGGCTCGCTGGCGATGGTCTACATGGCGGTGGTGATGGCGGCGCCGGGCAGTGGCGCGGCGGGCCACGGGGGGCACGGCGGACATCAGCTTGCGCAGGCCGCCGGGGGGCTGCCGCTGCTGACCGGGGGGTTGCTGGTCTACTACGCGGTCTATGTACTGCGGTCCGGGGTGCGGCTGATACCCGTCGCCGCCACGGCGAACGCGGGTGGCGGGCAGGTCCCTGAGGGGCGCACCCGGGGCGCACGGCCGGAGCTTGCGCTGGCCTGCCGGCTGACGATGGGGATCGCGATGTTCACCATGCTGCTCACGTTGTGAGACAGGGGGCACCGCCGATCGTGGCGTGCGTCACTTGCCGAGCGCACCCATACCCGTGGGTACTGCGCCGCTCATAGGCTGAGGCCCATGTTGGTCTCCCTGGCGCTCCTGCTGCTCGGTGCACTGGCCGCCGTCGTGACCCCGCGTCTGATGGCGCAGGCCGAATGGCCGGAGCGCGAGCCCATTGTGGCGTTGTGGGTGTGGCAGTGCGTGGTGGCGGGGGTGTTGCTGTCCTTCGGTCTCTCCATGACGTTCAGCGCGGCCGCCGCCTGGCAGGCGGTGCGCGGGCAGGTGTTCGCGCCCGCGCCCCACGCCGTGGTGGAGGCGTATGCGCTGGCCGCGTACGGGCCGTGGTCCGCCGTCGTCGCCGTACTGCTGGCGCTCGGCGGGATCTGGACCGGCGCGATGCTCACCCGGGAGGTCCACCGGGCGCGGCGGCGGCGCAGGCAGCGCCGGGCCGACTTGCTGGTCCGCTCCCCGTTGATGCCCGGCGAGAAGCCCGGCAGCGACCGGCTCGTGGTGCTGGAGGGCGCACGCCCGGACGCCTGGTGGCTGCCGGGGGCCGCACCTCAACTGGTCATCACCACCGGGGCACTTGGACGGCTGAAGGGACGTCAGCTGGATGCCGTGCTGGCCCATGAGCAGGGGCACGCGCAGGCGCGGCACGACTGGCTGCTGCACTGCTCCGCCGCGCTGGCGACGGGCTTCCCGCAGGTACCGGTGTTCGCCGCGTTCCGTGACGAGATGCACCGGCTCGTCGAACTGGCCGCGGACGATGTGGCGTCACGTCGCTTCGGCCGGCTGACGATCGCTCTGGCGCTGGTCGAACTGAACGAGGACCGGGGTGTGTTCGGCCCCGCCCCGACGCCGGACGCGCAGCTGCCCCTGCGGGTGAACCGGCTGCTGTCACCGGTGGAGCGGCTCACCGCCGGACGCCGGCTGCGGCTGACGGCGGCGGCCGCCCTGGTGCCGGTGGTACCACTTCTAGTGGCCTTCGTCCCGGGTCTCAGCGCGCTGGGATAGCCGGTGCAGTGATCCGTCCGCGAGGATCAGTCCCATGTCCTCCCCCTCCTCGCCGCCTTCCCCGCCGGTCCGCGTTCCCACCCCTGTACCGGGCCTCGGAACGGGCATCGTCTGCGGGGTGCTCGGTGTGGCGCTGCTGATCCTGGTCGCGGTCCGCTGGTCCCCCTTGATGTCGCTGGACCGCTCCGTCGCCGACGCGCTGCACCGGCGGGCGGTGGACGAGCCCGGGCTCGTCCACGCCAACCGGATCCTGACGGACTGGGTGTGGGATCCCTGGACGATGCGCGTACTGATCACCGTCGCCGTGGTGTGGCTGTGGCGCCGCGGGGCCCGGGTGCTCGCGGGATGGGTGGCGGCGACCTGTCTGTTCGCCACGCTGCTGCAGCAGGGGCTGAAGGCCGCCGTCGGCCGCGAGCGGCCGCACTGGCCGGACCCGGTGGACTCCGCCCACTACGCGGCGTTCCCCTCCGGACACGCCATGACGGCTGCGGTGACGTGTGGGCTGCTGCTGTGGCTGCTGCACCGGCACGGGGCGGGGCGGCGGGTGTGGCGGGCCGCGCTCGTGGCGGCGTGGGTCTCGGTGATCGGGGTGGGTCTCACCCGCCTGTATCTGGGGGTGCACTGGATGACGGATGTATTCGGCGGCTGGCTTCTGGGGGCGGCGGTGGCCGCGTTCTCGGTCGCCGGCTACGAGCGGCGCGAGCGGGCGTCCTTGCCGCGTCGCCCCTGACCGGGCGAGGATCGGTCCATGCCGATCAAGGGTGTGCTCTTCGACTTCTCCGGGACCCTGTTCCGTATCGAACCGGTCCGGTCCTGGCTGGGTGCGGTGCTGGCCCAGCGGGGGGTGGCCGTGGCCGGTGCCGACTTCGAGCGGTACGTGAAGGAACTCACGGCCGCCGGGGCACTGCCGGGCGGCCCGGACCCTCAGCGCGTACCCGACCGGCTCGCCGAGGCGTGGGCCACCCGCGACGCGAACGCGGAACGGCACCGGGAGGTGTACACCGGGCTGGCCCGGCAGGTGGCCCTGCCCGATCCCGGGCTGTACGACGCGCTGTACGACCGGCACAGGTCACCGGCGGCGTGGCGCCCGTACCCGGACGCGGCGGAGGTACTGGGGGCGCTGCGTGCGCGCGGGGTCCGGATCGGCGTGGTGAGCAACATCGGCTGGGATCTGCGGCCGGTCTTCGGCGCCCATGGTCTGGACGGCTTCGTCGACGCCTATGTCCTGTCCTATGAGCACGGCATCCAGAAGCCGGATCCACAGCTCTTTCACATCGCCTGCACACTCATCGGCCAGGATCCGACGAATGTGGTGATGGTCGGTGACGACCGGCACGCGGACGGCGGGGCCGCGGCGCTGGGGTGCGAGGTGCGCTTCGTGGACCACCTGCCTGTGGAGGAACGGCCGGACGGACTGCGGGCGCTGGGACTGGTTCCCTGATACGGGCGGGGGGACATGTGAGAGATGTCCCTGACGCCCAATGGGTCGGATTGTCACACCGGGGCCTTAGCCTGGAGGCATGTCCCGTTCTCCGTACTCATCCGATTCCGTGCGTTCCGCCGCCGCGGTGAATGAAGAGATTCGCGACCTGTGGCAGCGCTCCGGCGGATGCCTTTCCCCGGACGACGAGGAGCAGTACCAGCGACTGCTCGTGGAGTGGGCCGCGGTGACCGGCGGGAACGCGCGGGCCGCGTGAACCCTGTCCCCCGGACGCCGGGGGACAGCCGATTCCGACGATCCCCCGTGTCGCCGGAATCGGGCAGCCCCGGTCGACCTGCGCCGTGAGGCACCGGTCGGCGGCTGCGCCGATGACGGACAGCATGCACCGGTCAACGCAGAGGTACAGCATGTGCCCGCAGGGCGCATCGGTCAATGAGGCGTCGCACCGCACTCCGCCGCGAGCGGATTCCCGCCGGGCGGAGAACCGCCCGGCGGGAGGCGCCGTGAGCACACGGCGCCGTAACGGCCCGTTCGCCCGCCGTCACCCGTGCAGTCGGATCACCTGGCGAAGTAGTCCGGCTGCGTCTGCACGTTGAGCTCCGGCATGCGCACCCGCTTCGCCGGGTCGGTCCGCCGGTCGTCGAGCTTCAGCACGTCGAAGCCCTTGGCGATGTCGTTGGAGTAGATGTACCCGTTGTAGTAGTACGCCGACCAGGGGCCGGCCGTGGTGACGGCGTCGAGGCTGACGGGACCGCGCTCGAAGTACCCGATCTCCTTCGGTGCCGAGGAGTCGGTGAAGTCCCATACCGAGACCCCGCCCTGGTACCAGGCCTGGACCATCAGGTCGCGGCCCTTGACCGGGATGATCGAACCGTTGTGGGCGACGCAGACCTCGGTGGTGGCCTGCGGGCGGTCGATCTTGAAGTAGCTGCGGAAGACCAGCTTGCGGTGATCGCCCTTGCCGACGATGTCGTAGATGCCGTCGGCGCCGCGCTTCGGCCCGATCTCGTCGTTGCAGGTGGCAGCGCCACCGCCGCCGAGCTCATCGGTGAACACGACCTTGTCGGCCTTCTGGTTGAACGTCGCCGAGTGCCAGAACGCGAAGTTCACATTGTCCTGGACCCGGTCGATGATCTTCGGGTTCTCCGGATCCTTGATGGAGAACAGCAGACCGTCGCCCATGCAGGCACCGGCGGCCAGGTCCTGCGACGGCAGCACGGTGATGTCGTGGCAGCCGGTCGTCTTCGAGACACCCGGATTGGTGGGCGCGCCCGGGTTGCCGCCGTCCGGGAAGAGCACCGGGAAGTTCACGATCGCGGCCTTCTCGGGCGCCTTGCGCGGCACCTTGATGACCGAGATCCCGTCGTGCGGCGGCTGGCAGTCGGGGAACGTGTCGCTCGGCGAGTACGACGAGACGTACACATACACGCTGCTGCGCTCCGGAACCAGCGTGTGGGTGTGCGAGCCGCACGCGGTCTCGACGGCGGCGACGTACTTCGGGTTGCGCTTGTCGCTGATGTCGAAGATCTTCATGCCCTCCCAGGAGGACTTCTCCGTGGCGGGCTGGGTGGCGCTGGCGCACGAGTTGTCGCTGCGCGAGGAGTCGGTGGACAGGAACAGCAGGTTCCCGGAGACCGAGATGTCGTTCTGGGATCCCGGGCAGAGGACCTGGGTGACGGTCTTCGGGGACCTCGGGTTGCTGATGTCGTAGATCCGGAAACCGTCGTAGTTCCCGGCGAACGCGTACTTCCCCTGGAAGGCCAGGTCCGTGTTGAGGCCCTTGAGCGCGTCCTTCGGGATGTTGACCAGCGGGGTGATGTTGTCGCTGTGGACGATCTCGTCCACGCCGGGTATCTCGCCGTCCTCGATGGCGGCCGTGGCGACTGCCTCCTGGGCGGCGGAGAGACCGGTACGGGTGGCGGATGAATCACCGGGGTCGGGCGTCGCGGCCGCGGGTCCGGCCGTCAGCAGAGCGGCGAAGAGTCCGGCGGCGGCAGCCGCCACACCCAGACGTCTGCGCCGCACCTGGGTGGTGTGCAACGAAGTCACTGCGTCCTCCCCTGAACCAGTACGTAGTTGAACTATCGATCGACCCCGGCAGTATCGTCCTCCCCATGGGTATCCCAACAGATGGCAACAGAGACGTAATGAAAGTTTCTGACACGTGAGATTCCTGATGCGTGGTGAATGATCCGCAACTACCCCATGTGACGCTGGAGGAAGCTTTGTTGATTTACCGTCAGGTTGCGAAGGTACGCAGATCCGTGGTCGCCGCCGTCGTCACGGCAGCCGTGCTCTCCCTCGGCGCGTGCGATGCGGGCGACGGAGACACAGCCGCGAACACCAAGGCGGACAGGGGTCCTTCGGTCGTGGCCCCGGGCAAGCCGGGCGAGCCCGCGCAGACGCTGTCCGTCGAGGAGGCCGCGAAGGCGGCGGGGGACGACACTCCCAACTCGGCCGACTTCCGCTACGTACAGCAGATGATCCAGCATCACGCGCAGGCCGTGGAGTTGACCGGCCTTGTGCCCTCACGGGCCTCGTCCAGCGCGGTCAAGCGGCTCGCCGAGCGCATCTCCGCGGCGCAGAAGCCGGAGATCGGCGCCATGGAGGGCTGGCTCACGCACCACGGCGGCAGGAAGCCGCAGAGCGGGCACGACCACGCCGGGATGCCCGGCATGGCGACGCAGGCACAGCTGCAGCAGCTGCGGGCGGCGAAGGGCAAGGCCTTCGACGAGCTCTTCCTGAAGCTGATGATCACGCACCACCAGGGAGCGGTCACGATGGCGACCGAGGCCCTCTCGCAGGGGAACAACGTCCAGGTCGAGGAGATGGCGGGCGATGTCGTCGCCCAGCAGACCGTCGAGATCGACCGGATGCGCGCCCTGTCCTCCTGACGCGCCGCACGGTCGCGCCTCTCCCCTGGCCGGGCAACCGGTGCGATGCTGGAGGCACCCTCAGGGAAGAGGTGCGCCGTGCTCCGTGTCGCCGTCGTCGGCTCCGGACCCAGCGGGGTCTACACCGCCCAGTCTCTGGTCGCGCAGACCCGGGTGCCCGATGTCCGGGTGGACGTGCTGGACCGGCTGCCCTGCCCGTACGGCCTCGTGCGATACGGCGTCGCCCCCGACCACGAGAAGATCAAGTCTCTGCAGAACAGTCTGCGGACCGTCCTGGAGCACGAGCGGATCACCTTTCTCGGAAATGTCCAGGTCGGCGGCGACGGACTGCCACCCGAACGGCTCAGGGAGCTGTATCACGCGGTGGTCTACTGCGTCGGGGCCGCCACCGACCGCAGTCTCGGGGTGCCGGGCGAGAATCTGCCCGGCAGCCACTCGGCGACGGAGTTCGTCTCCTGGTACAGCGCACACCCCGATGCGGCTGCCGACGGCTTTGCCCTGCAGGCCCGTTCGGTCGTGGTGATCGGCGTCGGCAATGTGGCCGTCGACGTGGCACGGATCCTGGCGCGGAGCGCCGAGGAGCTGCGGCCCACCGACGTGCCGCACCCGGCGCTCGATGTGCTGGCCGGCAGCCGGGTCCGCGAGGTGCACATGGCGGGCAGGCGCGGACCGTCGCAGGCCAGGTTCACCACCAAGGAGCTGCGTGAGCTGGGCACGCTGCCCGGAGCGCGGGTCGTGGTGGAGGAGGCGGAACTGGCCCGCGATCCGGCATACGCCCCCGGCGCTGCGCCGTCGGATGTACCCGCGCCCCTGTCGGGGGTGGCCCGACGCAATGTCGAGGTGCTGCGCGGGTGGGCCGAGGCCGGTGCCCCCGCCAGCGGGCCGGACCCGGTGCGCACGATCCACCTGCGGTTCTTCCTGCGCCCGGTCGAGCTCCTGGAACGGGACGGGCGGGTCGCCGGGGTGCGCTTCGCGCACACCGCTCCGGACGGCAGCGGGGGCGTACAGGACACGGGGGCGTACGAGGACATCGACGCCCAGCTCGTTCTGCGGGCGGTCGGCTACCGCGGGCTGCCGCTGCCCGGCCTGCCGTTCGATCCGGCCCGCGGCACCGTGCCCCATCTGGCGGGACGGGTGCTCCGGGACGGGGCACCGGCGCCCGGTGAGTATGTCGCGGGCTGGATCAAGCGGGGGCCGACCGGGGTGATCGGCTCCAACCGGTCGTGCGCGAAGGAGACCGTGGCGTCGTTGCTGGATGACGCGCCGCAGCTCTCCGGGCGGCCGACGGCGCCCGATCCCGTCGCCGCACTGCGGGCATGGGGGCTGCGGCCGGTGCAATGGGACGGCTGGCAGTCGATCGAGCGGGCGGAGGCGGCATGGGGGCGGTCGCTGGGCCGTGGGCCGGTGAAGATCCCGGACTGGGCGGGACTGCTGGAGGCCGCACACAGCAGCCCGCACTGACACGAGGCCACGGAACCGGGACCGGGACCGCGGCGCCGCGTCAGCCCCAGGGCCTTTCGTTTGGATCATGCTGGGCTCGCGGGGGCCGGCACGCACATCTGCCGCGTTGTCGTCAGTCCTCTACGCTCCGCGGCGGGCCGCTCCCTGATCCAGCCTGAGCCAGACGAAAGGTCCTAGCCCAGCCGGTCCGCCTGCCGGTTCACGGCGGCGAGGATGCTGTCGAGCAGCCCGGGGAACAGCGCGTCGAGGTCGTCGCGGCGCAGCCCGTTCATCTTGGAGGTGCCCCGGTAGGTCTGGCTGATGATGCCGCTCTCGCGCAGCACCCGGAAGTGGTGCGTGGTCGTGGACTTGGACACCGGCAGCTCGATACGGGAGCAGGTGAGCTCGTCCTCGACGGCGGCCAGCACACGGACCACCCGCAGACGCATCGGGTCGGAGAGCGCGTGGAGCACCGACTCGATCCGGATCTCCTCGCGCGCAGGGTGGGCGAGGGTGCGGACGCCGGTGCCCGGGGCGGCCTCGCTGATGGCAGTGACGGTGGCGTCGGTCACGGTGGCTCCACTTCGTCGCTGCGTCCGGACGGGTCCATGGTACGAGGCTCATCGTACTTTGCCGAGCGCCGCACCACGGAGGCAGGACGGGACAGGACGGGTGCAGTCCTGGACGCGCAGCACAGGGAGGGCACCCCGGCAGAGCGGGCGCCGCAGGGCGCCCCGCATCCACACCGTTCACCGGCGCCCACACGACGGCGGGCCCGCAGTCAGCCGCTCAGCAGATCCGGCCTCTCCGCCAGCGAGGCGAGATGGCCGGCCGGGTCGGCGATGAGTCTGCGGGCGGTCAGATCCAGCATGCCCGCCACACCCGTGATCTCCGCCGCAACGGCACCGTCCTCCTTGATGATCCTCTGTACGACCTCGAAGGTCTTCCCGCTTCCGTATACGAACTGACAGGTCACCCGGACCCGATCGCCGCCGCGCAGCTCCCGCAGGTACTTCACCGAGACTTCCAGCGCGACCGGGCCCACGCCGCCGGCCAGCAGTTTCTCCTGCGACAGACCGGCGGCCCGCAGCAGCTCCCAGCGGGCGTGCTCGGCGTACTGCAGATAGACGGCCTGGTTCAGATGCCCCTGTGTATCGAGTTCGTAGCCGCGGACCGTCACATCGACAAAGAAAGACATGACGTCCCCAACACCGTTGCGTATTCCGTCATTCCCCGCACATTCCCCCGACGGAACGCCCGGCGCCGCCGCACCCGGGACTCGCTCCGCAGGTGCCCGCTGCCGAAGTTCCGGACCGGACCGGACCGTTGGCTCGGCCGCCCCTCACTGTTTGGTTAAAAATTTTCAGGAACAGGTAGTGCAACGCAACTCAATGACGCGCTACCTTTCGCCTGCCCGGCCTTCGGCGGCGTCGCACAACAGTGCTCGACGGCCCCGAAGTCCGGGCGTGAGGTGCACTGTCCTGTCCATCCCAGATGCCGACCTGGAGTGTCATGACCCTGCCCAGACCCCCGCGAGCACGTCTGCGCGCCGCCAGCACGGTGCTCACCGCGCTGGCCGCACTGAGCACCGCCGCACTGAGTACCGCCACCGCATCACCTGCCGCCGCCGAGGGCGCGAAGGACATCTCCTATCGCGGCTATCACGTACGCGTGCCCAGCAGTTGGCCGGTCATCGACCTGGCCGCGAACCCCGACACCTGTGTGCGCTTCGACCGCCACGCGGTCTACCTCGGTCACGCCACCGCCGCCGGCCAGGCCACCTGTCCGGCCGGGCTGGTGGGCCGCACCGAGGCGCTGGTGATCGAACCGCTGGACGCGACGGGCCGGAAGTCGCTGGACGGCTCCACCCGCATCGCACCCAAGGGATCCGCCAAGGCGGCGGTCCCGCGCACCGCCGCCGCCCCGTCCGGGCGGATACGTCAGGCGGTACCCGCCGCCGGCGTACTGGTCACCGCATCGGTGGGCGCGGACGATGCCGCCGCGCAGACCATCCTGGACAGCGCGGCCCTGGACACGGACGCCAAGGCCGTCACACTCTCCGTCGCGCCCTCGGCGCAGGTCGAGGCCATGGCCGCTGCAGCCGTGGCTCCGCAGCCCGGCAGATACACGGGCCTCGGCTTCGACCCGTGCGCCGCACCCTCCAACGCGCAGATGTCCGCCTGGTCCGCCTCGCCGTTCCGGGCCATCGGGGTGTACATCAGCGGCATCAGCGCGGCCTGCGCCCAGCCGAACCTGACCGCGCCGTGGATCCAGACGCAGACCTCGGCCGGATGGCACATCATCCCGATCCATGTCGGCCTGCAGGCGCCGTGCAACTCCTTCAGCCACAAGGTGTCGTACACGCTGTCCACCGCCGCGAGCCAGGGCCGCTCCGAGGCCCAGGAGTCCCTCGCCGCCGCCGCGGCGCTCGGGCTGCCGCAGGGCAGCGTGCTCTACAACGACATGGAGGCGTACGACCAGAACAACGCCGCC
Organism: Streptomyces sp. JH14; assembly: GCF_029428675.1. Lineage (GTDB taxonomy): Bacteria > Actinomycetota > Actinomycetes > Streptomycetales > Streptomycetaceae > Streptomyces. The sequence goes on from NZ_JAJNEL010000001.1 coordinate 251,854, forward strand.
TGCAGTGACGCGGTGATGACGTTCCTCAGCGCGTGGACCGACGAACTGCACGCCAACGGCTACCTCTCCGGCGTCTACTCCTCCGCCGGCTCCGGCATGGTGGACCTGGCCGGGGAGTACAACACCGGCACCTACACGCTGCCGGACCACATCTGGTTCGCCCGCTGGAACAGCGCGGCCGACACCGACGCCAAGCCGTACGTCCCGGACGAGTACTGGGCCGACCACCAGCGCATCCACCAGCTCACCGGGGACACCGACGAGACCTGGGGCGGCGTGACCATCAACATCGACCGGGACTACCTGGACGTGGGCACGGGGCCGTTCGGCAACTCCTGCTCCGCGAACCTGGACTTCTCGCTGTACGGCTCGATCTCGGCCGGTTCCTCCGGCGGAACGGTCAGCGCGGCCCAGTGCCTGCTGCAGCGCCAGGGCTACTACAGCGGCGCGGTGGACGGGGCGTTCGGCGCCGGCACGACCGCGGCCGTGCAGTCGTTCCAGAGCGCCAAGGGCCTGTCGGCCACCGGCACCGTGGACTCCCACACCTGGACCGCCCTGCTGTCCGCGGGCACCAAGCCGACGCTCCAGTCGGGTGCCACCGGAACGGACGTCAAGCGCCTTCAGCGGGCGCTGATCGCGGCCCGCGGCCAGACGCTCTCCATCGACGGCGACTTCGGTCCCGCTACCACCGCGGCCGTCAAGGCGTACCAGACCTCCCAGGGCCTCACCGCCGACGGCATCGTCGGCAGTCTGACCTGGACCGCCCTGCAAGCCGGCAAGTGACCCCCGCCCCATGACGATTCAAAGGAGAACCATGTCTGCGTACGGAGTTCGCCGGCGGGCAGGCCGCGGTCTGGCGGTCGCGGTCGCGGCCGGACTGCTCGCGCTGAGCGCCGCCGGCCCCGCGGCGGCGGCCACCGCACCCGCACGGACCAATCTGCTCTCCTCCGACTGCCCGAGCACCATCAAGCAGGGGCAGGCGAGCGGGTGTGTGACGGAGCTTCAGACGCTCCTGAACTTCGGTGGGGCCACACTGACGGTCGACGGCGACTTCGGCCCGGCGACCACCGCGGCGGTCCAGGCGTATCAGACGTCCCGCGGGCTCACCTCGGACGGCCTGGTCGGCCCGGCGACCAAGGCCGCGCTGTACTACGAGGACCCGGCGGTGGCGATCGACCTGCGTTCGCTGCGCTGCCCGGCGGACCTGGAACCGAACGAGAACGACGGCTGTGTCACCGAGCTGCAGAACAAGCTCAACGCGCACGGGGCCGCACTGACCGTGGACCATGTCCTCGGCACCGCCACCACGAACGCCGTGCGCACCTACCAGTCCTCGGTGGGGCTGCCGTCCACCGGGGAAGTGAACCCGGCCACCAAGGCGAAGCTGTACGGCGACCCGGCACCGCAGCAGCCGGCGGACCTCGGCGCGGGGCGTTATGCCGCCGTCGTGAGCTTCGCCCAGGAGGCAACCGGTCAGAACATCCAGTACGTCTGGGGCGGCGGCCACGAGACGGACTTCGGCCCGTCGATCGGCATCTGCGACGACTACTCGGGCTCGATCACGCCGTGCCCGGCCGACAAGGAGGTGGGCCTGGACTGCTCGGGCTTCACCCGCTGGCTGTACTGGCGGGCGGGGGCCGGGAACATCGGCCAGACCACCCGGGATCAGGTGGTCAACCCGCGCCTCGCGCAGGTGACCGCGGCCACGGCGGTCCCGGGCGACCTGGTGTACTTCGGCGGCTCGCCGTCGACCGTGCACCACGTCGGTGTCTACATCGGCAAGGTGGACGGGGTGGCGATGATGATCAACGCCTCGCACACCGGCACGTACGTCCGGCAGGACACCGTCGCGTCGCACACGGACCTGCTCGGGTACTACCACCTCACCAACTGACGCGCGGCGAGTGACGGTGGTCGGCTCCGCGGCGCGGAGCCGACCACCGAATCTTTGTAACTTTTCGACGTCAAAGCTGAGTGTGGCGAATTTTACTTACTAAGGTGCCGCCAGGCGCGCCGCCACATCGACCTCCACCGCTCACATACAAGGGAGTTGTCCCCGTTGAACGTGCGCATACTTCGCAGAACCGCTGCGACCCTCGCCGCGCTGGCCCTGCCGCTCGTCGCGCTGCCCACACCGGCGGCCGCATCCGGCGACACCACCCTCCGCGTGACCATGGACACCTCCGGAGTGGACACACTCAACCCGTTCCTTGCGTACTTCGACGGCGCCCTGGACATCTTCGGCCAGGTCTATCCCTCGCTGAACTCACTCAAGCCGGACGGCAGCGCGACTCCGTACCTCGCCGACTCCTGGACCACCTCCGCCGACAAGCTGAGCTGGACCTTCAAGATCCACAAGGGTCTGAAGTGGTCCGACGACCAGCCGATCACGGCCGAGGACGCCGCCTGGACGCTCAACCTGATCATGACGAACGAGACCGCGGCCACCGCCAACGGCTCGCTGGTCCGCAACTTCGCCAAGGTCGAGGCCACCGACGCGAACACCCTGGTGATCACCACCAAGGCCCCGCAGTCGAACATGCTGTACGTCTCCACCCCCAGCAGCATCCCGATCGTGCCCAAGCACATCTGGGAGAAGCACACCGGCGACCTCAAGAACTTCAAGAACAACAGCTTCCCGCTGGTCGGTTACGGCCCCTGGAAGCTCACCACCTACAAGACCGAGCAGTACGCCAAGCTCGACGCCAACAAGGACTTCTTCCTCGGCGCCCCCAAGTACGACCACCTGCTCGAGCAGCAGTACAAGACCACCGACGCCGCCGTGGCCGCCCTGCGCAGCGGTCAGATCGACTACGTCACCTCGATGAACTCCACGCAGTTCAAGGCCATGCAGAGCGAGAAGAACGTCACGGCCTTCCAGACGCCCGGCCACCACTGGACCGCCATCGAGATCAACGCCGGGGCCAAGACCCGTAATGAGAAGCCGATCGGCACGGCGAACCCTGTACTGGCCGACCAGGCCGTGCGCACCGCCATCGCCTACGCCACGGACAAGAAGACCCTGGTCAAGAAGGTCCTCAACGACCTCGGCGCACCCGGCGTGGGTTATCTTCCGCCCGCCTGGAGCCAGTGGGCGTGGACGCCCGAGGCCGGCAAGGCGGTGGACTTCGATCTCGCCAAGGCCAACGCGCTGCTGGACGAAGCCGGTTACAAGAAGGGCAAGGACGGGGTGCGAACGGCCCCGAAGTCCGGCAAGAAGCTGAATCTGCGCCTGGGTATCCACTCCGACAGCACCGGCGACGCGCAGATCTCGTCCTACGTCAAGGGCTGGCTCAAGGACATCGGCATCGAGGTCACCATCCAGCCGTTCGGCATGACCAAGCTCAACGACAACCTCGCCAAGGGCGACTGGGACATGCTGATGGACAGCTGGGGCACCGGCCCCGACCCCAGCTACATGCTCGGCATCCAGACCTGCGACACCCGCCCGCAGGACGACGGCACGAGCGGCTCCACCGATGCCTTCCACTGCGACAAGGAGTACGACAAGCTCTTCCAGGAGCAGATCCAGGCCTTCGATCCGGCCGAGCGCGCGCGCATCGTCGGCGAGATGCAGGACATCCTCTACCGCCACAACCAGGACATGATCCTGTACTACGACAACGGCCTCGCCGCGGCCCGCACCGACACTGTCAAGGGCCTCGTCTCCGGCAAGGCGGACGCGGCAGGCGTGATGCCCACCCAGCTGGCCTTCTGGAACTACATCAAGGCAGCTCCGGTCAGCGAGAGCGCCGAGTCCTCCATGTCCACCGGGACCCTGGCAGCCGGTGTCGGCGGTGTGGCACTGATCGGTGTCATCGGAGTGCTGCTCCTCCGTCGTCGCAAGGCGAACGCGGGCGACCGCGAGTAGTTCGCACGTCACAACAGGAGCGCCCGGTACCCCTCTCGTTCGAGAGGGGTACCGGGCGCTCGGCGTACGGCCCGGTTCGGGAGAGCGTCCCCCGGAAGCAGCCCAAGGCCGTTCGGCACTAGGTGTATTGATCACGAGCGTTGTTGACACGTCGTGGGGCTTGATCATGACGAAGACCTCCGGTGTGGTGGAGCTGTCTAGGACTGCACCGCACCGGAGGTCTTCGTGTCCCACCGTAATGCCCGTCTGACCGTTCATGGCAGGCGGCTCCTGGTCGAGCGCGTCAGCTCCGGCCGTCCGGTCGCCCATGTCGCTGCCGAGATGGGCATATCCCGCACCACAGCGCACAAGTGGGTCCGCCGGTTCGCCGCCGAAGGCGACGCGGGCCTGCACGACCGATCCAGCCGACCCCGCACCACCCCGCACCGGACCCCGGCCGCCACCGAGACCGAAGAGTCTGCCGGCTGCGGCAGGAACGCAAGCTGGGCCCCGCCCGGATCGGCCCGATCCTCGGCCTGCCCGCGTCGACCGTGCACCGCGTCCTGACCCGTAACCGCCTGAACCGCCTGGCGTTCCTCGACCGCCCACCGGACAGGTCATCCGCCGTTACGAGCGCGAGCGCCCAGGCGAGCTGGTCCACATCGACGTCAAGAAACTCGGCCGGATCCCTGATGGCGGAGGCCACAAGGTCCTCGGACGACAGGCCGGACGCGCCACCCGCAGCAGCATGGGCTTCGACTACGTACATTCCGCCGTCGACGACCACACCCGCCTTGCCTCCAGCGAGATCCACTCCGACGAGAAGGTCGCCACCCGCACAGCCTTCCTCCTCCGCGCCGCCGCGTTCTTCCAAGCCCACGGCATCAGCCGCATCGAACGCGTCCTCACCGACAACGCCTGGGCCTACCGCAAAGGCCTCGCCTGGAAAGAGGCACTCGCCCACCTCGGCGCCACCGGCAAGCCGACCCGCGCCTATCGGCCCCAGACCAACGGCAAGGTCGAACGCTTCAACCGCACCCTGATCGAGGAATGGGCCTACGTCCGCGCCTACACCAGCAACGATGAACGCACCGCGGCCCTGGACGACTTCCTCCACAGCTACAACTACCATCGCTGCCACACCGCACTCGGAGGCCAGCCGCCCATCAGCCGAGTCAACAACGTCGCAGGGCAATACAACTAGTGCTGGATTCCGCTTTCAGTGGGTATACATGCTGGTGGCGGGGTTGTTTGGGGTGGTCGGGGTGGGTGGTTCGGGGTGGGTGGTTCGGGGTGGTGTTGCGGGCGCGACAGAGCCGTGATTCGGGTGAGGGTTCGGTGGTGCGGCGGTTAGCTCGAGCGCGGAAGGCGCCGGCGGACTTGGTGATGCGGGCGCGGATGGTCGAGCTGAGCTGGGCCGGGTCTCGGTGCCCGCGATCGCCTCTGAACTGGGTTGTAGCCAGAAGACGGTGCGGTGTTGGCTGCACCGTTTCAACCGGTACGGTCTCGAGGGTCTGGAGGATCTGGGCGGGCAGGGCCGCAAGCGGCGGATCACCGAACTCGAGCGGTCGAGGATCATCGCCCTGGTCAGGCAGCCCCCGCCGGGCAGACTGATGGTCCAGCCGGGCGGGGATCTCGAGGCCATGGACGAGGCAGGACCGCCGGAGTGGACCCTGGACGCGTTGGCCGGTCGGGCAAGGGAACTGGGGATTGAGGTGGGTCGCTCGCAGGTCCGCAGAATCCTGCTGGCCGAGGGCGTCAGATGGCGCCGCACGCGTTCCTGGATCCGTTCCAAGGATCCGGATTTCGAGGGAAAAGGACGCGGGTCGTCGGCCTCTACACCTGCCCGCCCGAGGACGCGACGGTCGTCTGCGTCGACGAACTCGGGCCGGTGATCCCGCGTACCTTCCCGCCGGCGCCGGGCTGGTCGCCGGACGGACACCGCATCAAAGCTGAGGTGGAGTACAGCCGCGGACCGGAGAAGACCTGGGTCTACGGCGGCTTGCGTGTCACGGACGGGCAGCAGGTCACCATGACCGCGTCCTCCCGCAACAGTGCCTTCTACCAGCGGTTCTTGCGGAAGCTGGAGGAAGCTAACCCGGCGGGCGACATCTACGTGGTCACCGACAACCTGTCCTCCCACAACAGCCTGTCGACCCGGACCTGGCTCGAGGACCACCCGCGTATCCGACACGTCTTCATACCCGTCGGCGCGTGCTGGCTCAACCTCCAGGAAGGCTGGTGGCGCATCTTCCGCAAGGCCGCCCTCGCCGGACAGACCTTCGCTGGCCCGGACGAAATCACCCAGGCCACCGAACTCGCGACAGCCCAGCTCAACGCCCGCGCCAGGCCATGGGTCTAGGGCAGACCGGCACCACCCACCCGCCACTTGCGCCGCCGATATGTGTACTGCCTTTGAGGAAACATCTACGACGAAGCAATCGCCTTCCCGCAGCCGACACCCGAACTCGCTGCAGCAGCGGCTTGACGCTTATCAGCGTGGGATGTCTTGTCGCCGGCGACCGCGTCCGGGCGGGTGCGGGAACGGCCCCTCCTGCCACGGAACTTGATCTTGTCCACGACCCGCGCGAACCGCGGACTGTCACCGGCCTGGCCGGGAGTGAGGACGAACGACAGCGGACGACAGCGCCGGTCGGCTGACAAGTGCACTTTGCTGGTCAGCCCACCCCGGGAACGACCCAGGTCAGCAGCCTTCAAACGCGCCCGGCGGCGTCGCCGCAGCCGCCGCCGCTCGGCTCGTTCCGGGTCTCCGTCCTGTTCGTCTTGCGGCTCTTGTCCCTTCTTCCCGCCCCCTTTTCGGACTCTGCGGCCTCCACCAGAGCTTTCAACTGCTCCTCGTCCAGAACCATCCCGGCGGCGTGGTGGTGAGCGCGGGAGGTAGCAGAGTCCACGCTGACCAGCGACAAGTCCACCTCGCCGCGTTCTGCGGCATACCCGATCCGTAAGCGGCGTCCGCGGTGACCCAGGCGATCGGCAGCGGCGAGGCCAGCGCCCTGCGGACGATCGTTGCCGCAAGGGTGTTCTTGGTGGCGAACTCCCGCTGGTCGGGGACCTTGGCGGCGCGGCAGCGGTCGCGGTCGTCGGTCCAGGACTTGGGCAGGTAGAGCTCGCGGTCCACCAGAGCGCGGCCAGCCGTGCTGGCGTAGGCGGCGAAGACGCCGATCTGGCAGTTCTCGGTCCGGCCGGCGGTTCCGGAGTACTGCCTTTGAACTCCGGCGGAGGTGGTGCCCTTGTTCAGGAAGCCGGTGTCGTCGATGATCAGTACCCCGTGGGGGCGGCCGAGGTGTTCGGCGATGTAGGTCTGCAGGTCGTCGCGGATGTTGTCGGGGTTCCAGTGGGCTCGGGAGAGCAGGTGCTGCAGTCCGTCGGGGGTGGCGTGGCCGACGGGTTCGGCGAGCTGCCAGCTGTTCTTGCGGGCCACCGGGGCGAACAGTCCGCGTACGTAGTCCCGCATGCGGCGGCGTGGTTCGACGCGGCTGAAGTGGTGCCCGATGGTGGTGAAGAGGTGGTCCAGGTCGCGGTCCCAGGTCTCGGCTGCCTGTTCGGTGATCACGACGCGAGGCTTCCCCGGCCCGGGAGGACTTTGCCGTCGTGGGCACTCCTTCGAGGGGCGAGCGGGCAGAAGCCGTCCGTGACGGCATCCTGCCCGCTACACTCCCACCACTCGACGTTTCCCCAGGTCAAGCCACGAAGTACTGCTGGAGTACTAAGTCGTAGCCGACAATTCCGATACCCAGGGTGGGGCAGGGAACTCGTCGTCATGTGAAAGGCCCGTCACTATCTCTGCTCCGGAGTCAGGACGTGTCGGGTCCGGTCCCCGATCCAGGCCGCTTCGAGGATCGCGGTCAGACTGGCGGTGTCGGTCGGGCCTGGATGGTTCTGGATCAAGCGGGTGACGCCACTGGCCATCTCCGCGAAGCGCGGGAGGTCGGCGCGTGCCACGCCGATGTCCGCCAAGGTGGCAGGAATGCCGATGTCGGCAAGGAGCCCGTCGAGCCAGGTGAGGAACGTATCTGCGGCCTCGGCATCCGAGGCGTCGGTCACGTCGAGCCCGCACACCCCGGCGAGGATGGTCAACCGGTCGCCGATGGCATCCCTGGCCGCGTCCAGCGCGTAGGGCAGCAGCAGCCCGACGCCCAGGCCGTGCGGTGTGTGGGTGGCTGCGCCGATGGGGTATTGGAGGGCGTGCGGAGCCGCGTTGCCTGCATGGGAAAATGCGAGCCCGGCTAGCATGGACCCATAGGACATGTCCGCGCGCGCGTCCTTGTTGCCTCCGTCCCTGACGACATGGGGCAAGCTGCGGGCGATCCGCTTCGCGGCCAGGAGCGCGTAGTGATCGGTGATCGGGTTGCGGCCGAGGAAGACCTGCTCCACCGGGTCGCGCGGTCCGTGGGCCCGGGGTCGCGCGGTGTAGCTCTCCACCGCGTGACAAAACGCGTCGATGCCGGAGTGGGCAGTGACGGTCGCAGGGCAGGTGTAGGTGAGCTCGGGGTCGACGATGGCGAAGTCGGGCACGATGTGGACGCTGGAGACCCCCACCTTCAGCTCGCGGTCCGGGTCGGTCAACACCGAGACTGGCGTGAGCTCGGAGCCGGTCCCTGACGTCGTCGGAACCGCGACGAGAGGAATCGTCGGACCCGGCACCTTCGACTCGCCGTAGAAGTCGCGCGGCGTCCCACCGTGGCGCCGGATGACGCCGACGATTTTGGCGAGGTCGATCACCGTGCCACCCCCGATGGCGAGGATTACGTCGGCGTCCACCTCTGCGGCGACCGAGACGGCCAGGGCGACATCGGCGAGTGGCACGTCCGGAGTCGCGTCGGCAAACACCCCGACGACTTCGGCCTTCTCCCGCACGGCGGCCACGATCTCGGCCACGCCCGGCTGCCCCAGAAGAACCCGGTCGGTCACGATGAGGACTCGCGAGCCACACTCGGCCACCACTCGTGGGATGTTCTGCGCGACCCCTTCGCCCACTATCAGCTGGCGTGGTCCGCGGACGGTCTCAAGCATGTCAGTGCCTCTCTGGAACGTCGGCGGTGATTTGCTGGGCCAACGTCCAGTTCACCTGCGAGACCGGGACGGCGTCGGCTGCCGGGTGGCGCAGGCGCGCGCCGGGCTCCCAGACTCGGTCGTGCCCGGGCGCCCTCGGGTCCATCGCGATGAAGACATCGCCCCTGGTGGGCAGGTCAGTCGGGTCGACGGTCCCGCGGACATCGTCGCCAAGGGCGGTACGAGTCAAGGTCGCGACCAGCACCTCGATCATGAGCCCGAGGGCGTAGCCTTTGGGACCATCGAAAGGGCTGATCGCCCCATCCACCGCCGCGGCCGCGTCTGTGACGCGCACACCGGCGGAGTCGACGGCGTCCCCGGGTGCCAGCGGATTCGTGCCGGCCATGGCCCGGGTCCCGCCCCACGGGTGGAGGCCGGTCAGGTCATGTGTGCACAGGGCGCGGTCATCCTCGGCGGGCACCCGGAGCAGCAAACCGGTCACGGTAGGTCGATCGCCGCGTAGGTGACGTCGAGGTACTCAAGGATGCCCTCGTGCGACCCCTCCTTGCCGATCCCGGACTGCTTCACGCCTCCGAACGGAGCTGACGGGTCCGAGATCAGACCGCGGTTGATGCCGACCATCCCCGTGTCCAGCCCCTCGGTGAACCGGAGCGCCCGTTGGAGGTCACGGGTGAAGACGTATCCGGCCAGGCCGTGCTCGGTGTCGTTGGCCTTCGCCATGACCTCGTCGTCGGACGTGAACGAGATGATCGGCGCCACCGGGCCGAAGATTTCCGCCTGCAGTATCCGCGCGTCTTCGGGCACGTCGACGATGACCGTAGGCGGGTAGAAATGGCCTGGCCCATCCGGACACTCGCCGCCCACCAGGACGCGGGCGCCGCGATTGACCGCGTCGGCGACGAGCTCGTCGATCTCGGTGACCGAGGCCTCGTCGATCAACGCCCCGACGTCCACGCCGTCGTCGAGACCATGGCCCACCGAGAGCGCGCCCATCCGCTGGGCGAAGCGCGCCGTGAACTCCTCGCGCACCGGCTCCTCGACGTAGATTCGGTTCGCCGCGATGCAGGACTCCCCGATGTTGCGCATCTTGGCCACCATGGCACCGTCGAGCGCGACGTCCAGGTCCGCGTCGGCACACACGATCAAGGCCGCGTTGCCGCCCAGTTCCATGGAGGTGCGCAGCACGTTGTCCGCCGCCTGTCGTAACAGCACGCGCCCGACCTCGGTCGACCCGGTGAACGAAAGCTTGCGGGTCCGACGGTCGGCCAGCAGTGCTGAGACCACCTCGCCGGAACGCTCGGTTGTCACGACGTTGACGACGCCCGGGGGAACGCCGACCTCCTCCATGATGCGGGCCAGGAACAGCATGGTGAGTGGCGTCCGGGCTGCCGGCTTGGTGATCGTCGTGCAGCCCGCCGCCAGCGCAGGAGCGATCTTCCGGGCACCCATGGCCAACGGAAAGTTCCAGGGCGTCACGAAGACGCACGGTCCGACCGGCTTCGGCACGGTGAGGATGCGATATCCACCAGCGGGAGCGGCGTTGTAGCGCCCCTCGACGCGCACCGCCTCCTCGGCGAACCAACGGAAGAACTCGGCACCGTAGGCCACCTCTCCCCGAGCCTCGGCGAGCGGCTTGCCCATCTCGAGCGTTATCAGCCGGGCGACCTCCTCGGATCGCTCGGTCAGTGCCCGGTACGTCGCGGTCAACAACTCTGACCGCTTTCGCGGCGGGGTCGCCGCCCACTCCGCCATTGCCTTGCTCGCCGCGTCCAGAGCGGCGAGCCCGTCGACGACGCCGGCGCCCGCCACCTCGGCGATGGTCTTGCCGGTGGCCGGGTCCTCGACGACAAAGGTGGCTCCGCCGGCGGCGTCGCGCCAGACGTCGCCAATCCGGAGCCGCCGGTGCTCGGGGGCCAGGACGTTCATCGGGTCACTCATTGCGTCGCCTCCTGTGATGTTCTTGGTGATGTCCGGCGTGACCTCGGCGATCGCGCCACGCGCGTGGACGAAGCGGTCACACGACCTCGTCGGGGTCGAGGTTGCCGAGCGGGTCGAACGTGGCCTTGGTTGCAGGGCGACGCCCCGCGCCACCGATCGCCTTCTCGGGCCATGGCTGCTTCAGCGTCATCAAGGCGTGCTCACCGGTGACGGTCCGCCGAGGCTCGATTGCCACGTGCGGGGGCATGTTGACGTCGCCGCCCTGCGCGGTTACCTCCCGGCCTCGGACAGCGCCAGCCCGGTGCTCGCATCGAACAGGTGCGCGCGGTCCAGGTCGACCGTGACAAGCAGCCGTTCGCCCGGCGTACCCGTGACGGTGGGTCGTGCCTTGACCTTGAGGATCTCCGTCCCCACTCGGACGTCGACCACCGTTCGGTCACCGAGCGGCTCAAGGCCGTAGAGCTCACCCGACAACGACGCGTCCCCACGCTGCTCGATGGACAAGTCTTCTGCCCGCAGGCCCAGCAGCAGCGGACGACCGTCTTCAGCCGTGGTCCAGCGGGGCCGCGGCAGCGTCCAGCCTTCCGCCCCGACCAGACGATCCCCCTCGGCGCGGCAGGGGAGGAGGCTGATCGACGGGCTCCCGACGAAGCCTGCGACCCACTGGTTGGCTGGTCGCTCGTACACCTCGGTCGGCGTTCCGACCTGTTGCACCTTCCCCTCCTTGAGGACCGCCACCTGGTCGGCCATGGACAGGGCCTCGACCTGGTCGTTGGTCACGTGGACGAAGGTTCCCCCGAGACTCCGGTGGATGCGGGTGAGCTCGGTGCGCATCTCGACGCGGAGCTTGAGGTCGAGGTTCGTCAGCGGCTCGTCCATGAGAAACGCGCGCGGGCGACGGACCAGCGCCCGCGCCAGCGCGACACGCTGCATCTCACCGCCCGACAGCTGGGCGGGACGACGCTGCAGCAGACGTTCGATGTGCAGCAGGCTCGACATCTGCTCGACGGCAGCGGCGATCTCGCTCGAAGAACAGCGGCGTGCCCGCAGCGGCGAAGCGATGTTCTCGTACGCCGTGAGTCGCGGGTAGAGGGCGTAGCTCTGGAAGACCATGGCCAGGTCGCGTGCGGCCGGGGAGTCACCGGTCGCGTCCCTCCCGTCCAGATGCACCGACCCGGCGTCAAGCCTCTCAAGGCCGGCGATCGCTCGCAGGGTCGTCGTCTTGCCTGCCCCGGAGGGCCCGAGCACGACGAAGAACGAGCCGTCCGGCACGTCCAGCGTCACCCCGTCCAGGGCCTGGACCTTGCCGAAGGACTTGCGCAGCCCGTGCACTGCCACGGTTCCCATCAGGCCACCAGCTCTTCCGTGCGCACGTCGTAGACCGGCGGGGGCCCGCCGGTGTGCCGCAGCCCGACCGGCGCGTCAGCGGCGAAACGGACAGTCGGTGGCATCCGAACCCGTACGTCGCGCCGGCCACCGTGGTCGACCACGCAGATGATTTCGTCTCCCAGCCACTCCGCCGAGACCACGCGGGCCGGGGCCGAACGCTCCGCCCCTGGTTCCGTGACCTCCAGCGCCTCCGGCCGGACGCCTGCGACCAGGCGACGGTCGCGCGGCAGGCCTGGCGGTGGCGTGAGGACCAGTCCGCCCTGACTGCGCAGCTTCCCTTCGGCCAGCTCCACCTCGATCAGGTTCATCGGCGGGGAGCCGATGAATGCGGCACAGAAGAGACTCGCCGGACGGTCGTAGACCTCCAGCGGCGTGCCGATCTGCTCGACGCGGCCCTTGTTGAGGATGGCTATTCTGTGGCCGAGCGACATCGCCTCGACTTGGTCGTGGGTGACGTAGACCATCGTCGTCCCCAGTCCCCCCTGCAGGTGCTTGATCTCCGTGCGCATGTCCGCCCTCAGCTCCGCGTCCAGATTGGTGAGGGGTTCGTCCATGAGGAAGGCGCGCGGTCGTCGCACCAGGGCGCGAGCAAGCGCGACGCGCTGCTGCTCCCCGCCGGACAGCCGGTGCGGTCGCCGGTCCAGGAGCGGACCGAGCCGCATCAGCCGGGCGGCCTCGTCGACCCGCTCGCGCACCTCCGCCTTGGGCAATCCCTCGGCCCGCAGCGGGAACGCCAGGTTGTCGCGGGTTCTCAGATGCGGGTAGAGAGCGTAGAACTGGAACACCATGGCGATGTCGCGCTCTGCTGGCGGCAGGTCGTTGACCAGCGTGTCGCCGATGCGGATGTCGCCCGTCGTCTGCCGCTCCAGGCCGGCTATGGCCCGCAGCGTGGTCGTCTTGCCGCAGCCCGAAGGGCCGAGCATCACGAACAGCTCGCCGTCGTCGATGGACAGGTCCACGTGCTCGACTGCGACCGTCCCATCCGGGTAGCGCTTGTGCAGGGTGGTCACCTCGATGCCCGCCATCAGCGTCGCACCGCCCCGAGCGTCACACCGGCGACGAGGTGCTTGCGCACCAGGTAGGCGAAGACGAGCACCGGTAGGGCGAACACCAGGGAGGCGGCGGCCACGAGACCCCAGTCCACGGTGGTTCCGCCGATGAGGCCGGCGATGGCGGGTGGGGCCGTCCGTACGTCATCGCTGGAGGTGAGGAAGATGGCGAACACGAACTCGTTCCACGAGAAGATGAGTGCGAAGACCGCCGTCGCGGCGATGCCGGGCAGGAGCAGGGAAAGGGTGAACCGCCGGAACGCCTGCAAGCGGGTGTAGCCGTCGAGCATGGCGGCATCCTCGTATTCTGCGGGCACCTCGTCGACGAACCCCTTCATCATCCAGATCGTGAACGGGACGTTGAAGGCGGCGTAGATGAGGATCAGGCCGAGCTTGCTGTCGATGAGCCCGACTTCGCGGTACATGAGGAAGATCGGGATCACGACCACCACAGGCGGCATGAAGCGGGTGGACAGGATGAAGAACAGTTGGTCCTTCTTGGCCTTCACGGCGAAGCGCGAGTAAGCCCAGGCCGCCGGGACCCCCAGCACGGTGGCCAGCACCGTGGAGGCCCCGGCGACAAGGAGGGAGTTGAGGAACGCGACGGACAACTCCGAGCGACCGCCGCCGGGGGCGACGAACACGTCCTTGAAATGGTCCATGGTGACCATGAAGTGGAAGAACTTGGCCGGGATGGCGTAGACGTCCCGGTTCTCCTTGATGGACGTCTCGATCATCCACAGCACCGGAAAGAGCATCACGACGGCCAGCACGGTCAGCAGCGCGACCTCCAGCACGGAGCGACCCCGGCCGCGGAGGCGACTCGCGGGGGGCGTGTGATCCTGGACAGGATCAGTGGACGCGGCCTCGTCGACGGAGACGGCCATCAGTCCTCCTTGAGCTTGTTCAAGTAGCGCAGGTAGAGCTGCGTGAGGACGATGACGACGAGGACCATGAGGATCCCGTACGCCGAGGCGGTTCCGGTGTTGAAGCCCAGGAACGCGACCTTGTAGACGTGGAACGACAACGTCTCGGTGGAGACCCCCGGACCGCCGCTGGTGAGGATGTAGACGAGGTCGAACAGCCGGAAGGCCTCGATGGCCCTGAACAGCACAGCGATGAGGAGCAGCGGCCACACCAGCGGAAGAGTGATGGTGCGGAACCGGAACCACTCGGACGCCCGGTCGATCGAGGCGGCCTCGTACAGGTACTTGGGGACCGCGGTGAGGCCCGCGAGTGCGATGAGCATGATGAACGGCGTCCATTGCCAGGTGTCGACCACGATCAGGGAGATCAGTGCCGTTCGCTGCTGGGTGAGCCACTCCACCTGCCCCAGGCCGAGCGAGTCGAGCATGCTGTTGATCACGCCGAACTGCGCGTCGAGCATGAATCGCCAGAACAGCCCGACCACGACCGGCGACAGCATCATCGGGACCAGGAACAGAGTGGTCAGCAGTCCTCGCCCGTGCGTGCGCCGTGAGATCAGGTAGGCGATGGAGAAGCCGAGCACGGTCTGCAGGGTGACCGCGCCGACCACGTAGATCAACGTCGTCAAGGCCCTCGTGTGGACCTGCGCCGAAGTCAGGATGGCGGTGTAGTTCTCGAACCAGACGAAATGGGCCGGCCCCCCGCGGGTGGCCGAGTAGTCGGTGAAAGACAGGTACAACGCCCACAGCAACGGGAACACCGACATGGCGAGCAGCAGCAGCAGCGCGGGGGAGATGAAGGCCACGGCGAGCCCGCGGTCGCTCAAGCGGCGGGACCGACTTGGTGCAAGCGGCGTCGCGGACGCCACCTGCCGGGCGTGGTCGGTCGTCAGAAGGGTGGGGTCACTCACAGTCCGCCGCCGCCCTTGCGGCTGCCGGAGTCGAGCACGCTCTGCTGCTCTTTGGCGATGTCGTCGAGCGCATCCTTCGGCTTTTTCGTGCCGTTGAGAGCCGCGTTCACGTTGGTGTTCTCGATGTCGACGAGGCGCGCGTACTCGGGCACGTTCCACATGTCCCGCATCCGCGGAACCGAGTCGGCGTACACCTGGTTGAACGGCCCGGCATTGAGGAACTCGGGCGACTGCAGGGCGTCCGTACGTGCGGGCACGCCACCAGCCGCGGCCCACTTCTTCTGGATGTCAGCCCGCTCGAACCACTTCATGAAGTTCAGTGCCTCCGCCTGGTTCGCCTTGGAGGAGTAGGCCGACACGTGCATCCCCATGCCGCCGAGAGGCACCAGGTTCGTCTTCTGGCTCGGCAGGGTGGCAAAACCCAGCTTGTCGAGAATCTGCTCCCGCGTGGTGCCGAGCGTCGACTGCTTCGGGTCGAGCAGGCCGCCGCTCGCGGCGATCCAGTTGAACGCGATGCATGCCTTGCCCTGGGCGACCGCCGCGTTCACCTCGTCGATGAACCAGTTGCCGGAGCCCTTGGCGGTCAGCGGCTTCATCTTGTTGACCAGGACGTCCATCGCCTCCTGGCCCGCCGCGTCGTTGAGGACGCCCTCGGTCTTGTGCGTTTTGGCGTCCCAGAGGTTGCCGCCGTAGACGCCGTTGACCGTGTTGTAGGTCACGGCCGCGGCGTCGGAGCCGTTGGCCTGGTGGAAAGCCAGCCCGCTGACACCAGGGTTGTCCGCCTGGCACTTCTCGGCGACTGAGATCATCTCGTCCCAGGTCTGCGGTGGCTTGTCGCCGATCAGATCCTTGCGATAGATCATCGTCCAGGTGTCGCCGAGCAGCGGCAGTCCGTACAGGCTGGCGTTCTCGTCGCGCTTCCCGGTCTCCGCCTGCGGGAACTGGCCGTAGGCCGCCAGGAGGTACGGGTTGTAGGCCTTGACGTCGATGTTCTTCTTGACGAAGTCGGTGATGTCGAGGATGTTGCCGTTCGTCACGGCCTCACCGATGTGCTGCGAGTCCAGGATCGGGATGTCGAAGTCGGTCTTGTGCGCTGCGAACTGGGTGAACATCGCGTCGTGCCAGTTCGCGTTCGGCACGGTGTTGACCTTGATGGTCACGTTCGGCCGCGCCTTGGTGTACTCCGCGTTCGCGAAGGCTTCCAGAGCGTGAGCGGGGGGCCAGTCGAACCAGATGAAGCTGAGGGTCAGCGGGTCCTTGGTGAGCTCCGGGATGGTCGCCGGCGCCTTGGGCGCGCTCGAATCCGCGCCGTCGTCCTGCCCGCAAGCCGCCATGGTCGCGGCCACTAATACGGCCGCCGTCGCCAGCTGCGCCGTTCGACCGGAAACGGACAGTCGTCTTATTCGCTCTGGATGCCGCATCTTCCTGCCTGCCTTCTGGGTGGGGAGCTCTGGAGCCTTGCTGCGTGCTTCGCCGAGCAGTTGCTGGGGGATGTTCAGGCGGGTCGACGGCTGCCGCAAGGGCTGACCCGCAGACCGGCGTCACGGGTACGCCGCGAGGTAATGGGGCTTCAAGCAGTCGACAGGTCCTTCGACCCTTGTGCGGCCCGGCGGCGAACCGAGTAGGACATCGAGCATGCTCATAGGAGCTCCAACTGATCGAAGCGGAGCGATGGCGGGCGGTTCCGCGACGGGTGGACGGGTGAAGGAGGGCTGGCGTCCGTCACCTTTCCTATACGATCTGAGTGGTCGTCACCATGCAGCAGCGTTGCGACCGATGTCAACAGGTTCGCGAAGACGTAAGAAAGGACCTCACGTCAAGATGGACGACGAAGCGACGATCGCGCGGCGCCAGGAGGCCATGACGGGCGGAACGCCGCCGGGAAGATCTCGCGGCCGGCTTGCCGACGAGGTGTACGACACGCTGCTCGGACAGCTGATGTCGCTACGGATCGAGCCTGGTTCCCGCGTCACGATCGACGTCCTGGCGCGAGAGCTGAGGGTCTCGCAGACGCCGATCCGAGACGCTCTGAACCGCATGGAGGCCGAGGGCCTGGTCGTGCGTGTGCCCCATGCCGGCTATCACATTCCCCCCCAGATCACCCGTCAGCGATTCGAGGACATGCTCGAGCTCCGCCTGCTCCTCGAGCCGGCGGCGGCGCGCAGATCTGCCGAACGCGCATCATTGCAGCAGGTGGCCGGCCTGCGGCGACTGCTGGAGGAGATGGCTGAGCTGGAGGGGGGCACCGGGCTCATGGCCTATGGCGCCTTCGGGCTCCGCGACGCCGCTTTTCACAATCTCATCGCCTTGAGCGCGGAGAACCAGCTCATCCGCGAAGCGCTCGCTCGCCTGCACGCGCACGTGCACCTGTTCCGGCTTCTCCACGACACCCAGGTCGCTCACTTGGCGATGGCCGAGCACGAAGAAGTTGTGGCCGCGATCGCCGCGCGTGACCCCGACGCCGCCGCCTACGCCATGCGTCGGCACATCCTGCTGTCCGGCGAGCGGTTCCGACGATTGTTCGACGAAATCAAGGGTTCGGACGGTATGGCGTAAAGGCTTGACGGGCGGGCTGGGCCGAGGAATGCTAACGCAATTGGATCAGATCGGATTGGATTGGATCGACGTCACCCGCCTCAGATGCGAGGAGAAGTAGGTGCCCAGAGCGCTGCTCCTGACCGGCGACGCCGCCGAGGAGCTCGACACCATGTATCCCTACTATCGCGTGCAGGAGGGCGGTTGGGACGTTGACGTCTCGTCACGGACGATGCGTGACGTTCAGCTGGTCATCCACGAGTTCGACCCCAACTCCGACGCCTACGTGGAGAAGAACGGCCGAAAGTTGCCGGTCGACGTGCCCTGGGCCGAGGTCGACGTCGAGCGCTATGACGCCCTCATCATCCCTGGGGGACGCGCCCCCGAGTGGATCCGGGTCGACGCCGACGTCAGGCGCATCACCGAGCACTTCTTCGCGCGCAGCCTCCCGATCGCGCTGGTATGCCACGGCGCGCAGGTGCCAGCTGTGTACGGGCTGCTGAAGGGCAGGAAGACAGCGTGCTTCCCCCCCATCACCGGTGACATGGAGAACGCGGGCGCGACGGTCATCGACGCTCCCGACGTCGTGGACGGCAACCTCGTCTCCTGCCGGGGGTGGCCCGACATGCCGCAATTCGGCAGGGCGATGATGGAGGTCTTTTCGAAATCCATCAACTCCGCATCGGCATGAGCACACCTGGCCTGTCCCAGTGACGGCACTTCGGACCGTCACAGTCGACGGCTCCCCCGTCCACGTCATGGAGAGCGGCACCGGGCCCGCGGTGCTGATGCTGCACGGCTCCGGACCCGGTACGACCGGATCCGGAGCCTGGTCAACGACGGCACAGGCGCTGGGCACGTCCTGGCACCTGGTGGCTCCTGACCAGGCGGGGTTCGGCCGTACACCAATCCCGGCGGGCTCCAGGGGTGGGCTCCGGCTGTGGACGGAGCAGGCCGCGGGCCTGATGGATGCTCTCGGCGTCGAGCACTACGCCGTGGTGGGCCACTCCATGGGCGGTGCCGTGGCGCTGGCGTTGGCGGCCGCGCGTCCCCAGCAGGTCACCCGTGTCGTGGCGGTCTCGACGATGGGCGCCCCCGGGGCGCCGCTGTCCGCCGAGCTCGACGCGGTCTGGGCCGCCCCCGCCGGCCCGCTCGGGGCACGAGACATGTTGAGTCGCCTCGTCCTCGACCAAGCGCTCGTGACCGAGTCGGCCGTCGCTGCCCGTGCAGCTGCGATGCGAGCGGGGGCGGCCGCATTCGCGTCGTTGTTCCCTCCACCTAGGGCACGTTGGGCCGACGAGCTCACCCTCTCGGCGCAAACGCTGGCAGGGGTCCGCGCGCCCGTGCTGCTCGTCCACGGCGCCGAGGACCGAGTCACCTCGCTCGGGACGGCAGCCCTGCCCCTGCTCGAACACCTGGCCGATGTCCGTCTGCACGTGCTCGGCCGATGCGGGCACGTGCCGGCGCTCGAGCACCCGCACGACTTCAGGCGACTCCTGTCGTGCTTCCTCGGCCGGGAACGAGGTCACTAGTCATGCAGGTCCGGTGATGCTGCGTAGCCACAGCATCGTGCCGCACAAGTGGAGTCCGGCCAGGTAGCTCTCGGGAGTCTTGTCGTAGCGGGTGGCGATCCCGCGCCAGTTGCGCAGCCGGTTGATGCACCGCTCGACGGTGTTGCGGTCCTTGTACAGCTCGGCGTCGCGAAGACGGCCAGGGCGGACATGGTGGACGACAGACTGTCGGTGGAGGGGAAGAACTGCGGTCCCAGGGAGGACGCGAGCAGTCCGTAGACCATCCAGTCGTACCACTCGACGGCGTTGCCGCCACCGAGGGCCAGCAGTGCGCGCCGCTGGGAGAGAGGAGTACGGACTGCAGTAGCTGATCTTTCATGGAGCGATGCCATAGCGGGGGCACCTCGCGGTGAAAGGCGCACGGCTCAGGCCGTGCGGGAGCTGCGCCCGGGCCGACGGCCGGGGCGTTGAGGGAGCGGGGTACGGCGGAGCCCCGGGCCTACCAGCTGGGCGGGGTGATGACCCAGACGGAAGTGGACGGCTCGTCACCGGGGTTGGCGTACCAGTGCGGGACGCTCGACGAGTACGTGATCGAGTCACCGGCCTCGAGCCGGTGCCGGACGCCGTCGAGATAGACGTCCTTGACACCGGAGAGAACGATGCCGAACTCTTCGCCGTTGTGGCGGAAGGGGGTGCTGCTGGTGTCATGACCCGGCTGGGTCTCGACCCAGAGGACCTCGAGCGCGCCGTTCAGCGTAGGAGTGAGCAACTCGTAGGTGGCGTCGTCGAGTCCATCGGTGCCGTGGAAATCGAGACTGCGGCGCTCGGCGCGCCGCACCACGGGGCTGATCTGTTCGGTCAGGTGGAAGAGCCTGCCGATGGGGATGTCCAGCCCGTGCGCGATCTGGACCAGGGTGGCGAAGGACGGATTGCCCTTGCCGCGTTCGATCTGACTGATGAGGCCGGTGCTCACACCGGATCCTCGGCTGAGGTCGTCGAGGGTGTAACCGGCCTGCTTGCGCAGTGCCTTGATCTGGATTCCCACTGTGGCGACGAGAGCGTCCAGGTCCGGCTGACCGTCCTGGGGTACGTGGATTGCGTCACTCACAGCTTCGACCTGCCTCAGTGGCGTGGGGACGGAAGGAGCTTCGCCGTTGAGCAACAAGCGCTTCGGCGGAGCGTGTGCGGCCTCGACGATCCGAGCTTGGTCATATTGAAGAGCTTCACTAGATTGAAAACAACCCTTCAGAGTGAAGAACTTCAACCGAACGGTGAGCGGCGGTCCCTGTCACGTCGTGCAGCGGTCGCGGACGCATGATCCGACCTGGTCAGGACATGCCGAAGCGGCGGGGAGCTTCTCCCCGCCGCTTCTTCACCGCTCCATCCGGAGCTCCCGGCCACCGCCGAAGGGCGCCTCACCGGCCGTCGGTCCGGTCAGGCGAGCACCGGTACGTCGAAGGTGAGCGTGGCTTCGTCGGCGTCGAGACGGGCCTGCACACCGACCGGGAAGGTCTGCATCGGGACGCCGTGGCCGATGTCGGCGCCGGCAAGGACCGGGGCGCCGAGATCGCCGAGCCGGTCGATGAGCAGGGCGTCGATCTCGGCCGGGTCGCCGCAGCCGGTGAAGGTGCCGCAGAGGATGCCCGCGACCCCGTCGAGGTAACCGGAGCGGCGCAGCTGCGTGAGGATGCGGTCCAGCCGGTACGGCTCCTCGTCCACGTCCTCCAGGAAGAGGATGCCGCCGCGGGCCGGGCGCGAGGTGGAGGTGGACAGCGAAGAGCAGAGCAGGCTCGCGGTCCCGCCGAGGGTGACGCCCTCGGCGGTTCCGGGGACCAGGGTGCGGGCTGCCGGGAAGGTCATCCGGGTGGCCTCGGCCGGGGTGAACAGCGTCCGCGCCATCATGTCGAAGGCATACGAACCGGGCGTGAAGTCGTCCGATACGGGCATCGGCCCGAAGAGCGACGCCCAGCCCAGGTGCACCGCGACCGCCTCGATGAGCGCGGTGACGTCCGAGTAGCCGACCAGGACGCGCGGCGCGGGGGTGCCCATGGACGCGAAGTCGACGCCTTCCAGGGTGCGTTGGGCGCCGTAGCCACCACGGGCCAGGAAGACGGCACGGTAGCGGGGGTCGGTGAGTGCGGTGGTGAGGTCGGCGGCGCGGGTGGCGTCGTCACCGGCGAGGTAGTCGAGGGGGATGCCTGCGGCGCGCGCCGAGGGCAGTACGTCGACGATCAGGCCGAGACTCTCCAGGGCTGCGACGCCCTTCTCCAGGTCCTCGGCGCGCGGCGCTCCCGAGGCGGCGGTGACGGCGACCCGGTCGCCCGCCTTGAGGGCGGGCGGACGGATCAGGCCGGTGTTCTCGGGGGAGGTCATGCGGACTCCTCGGGCGTGGTGAGGTAGGCGGCGAGCAGGGCGGCGCGGTCCAGCAGTGAGGCGACCGAGGCGCGTTCGGACATGGAGTGGGCGCCCGCACCGTCCGGGCCGAGGCCGTCGGCGGTGGGGATACCGAGCGAGCCGGTGAGGTTGGTGTCCCCGGCGCCGCCCGAGGTGCCGGTGAGCAGTTCCGTGCCCCGCTCGGCCGCGAGCGAAGCGAGTCGCGCAGCGAGGGGGTTTGCGGGGTCGCGCTCCCAGGCGGGACGGTACGACAGCCGGGTGACGGTCACCTTTGCGCCGGGGCGGACCGGGGTGACGGCGTCGAGCGCACCGAGTACGGCGGTTTCGGCGGCAGGGGTGGCGAAGCGCAGGCCGAGCTCGGCCGAGGCGGCTCCCGCGACGACGTTGGCGCGGGTGCCGCCGCTGATGGTGCCGATGTTGAACTCGGCGGCGGGCGACGCCGGGACGGCCGCTCGTACAGCGGCGATCTGGTCGATGAGCTCGTCGATCGCGGAGGTGCCGAGCGAGGCGTCGAGCCCGGCGTGCGCCTCCACGCCCTGGACGTCGATACGTACCCGGGCCACACCACGTCTGCCGGTCTTCAGCGTGCCACCCGGCAGCGGCGGTTCGAAGCCGAGCGCGGCGAAGGCGCCCGCGGCATGGGCGGCGATGATGCGGCGGCCGTCCGGTGAGCCGATCTCCTCGTCGTTGGCGACGACCAGACGCACCGGGCGGGCCGGGGAGAGGCCGTGTTCGCGCAGCAGGACGAAGGCCAGCTCGATGGCGACGAGGGAGCCCTTCATGTCGTACACGCCGGGGCCGGTGACGGTGTCGTCGTCCTCGTGGAGCGTGAACGGGCGATCGGCGGTGGTGCCGACGGGAAGGACGGTGTCGCTGTGGCCGATGAGCAGGATGTGGCCGTCGTCGCCGTCGGCGCCCGGCCACTCGCAGATCAGGTGGTCGCCGTGCGGTCCGCTCTCACGGGTGACGCGGGCTCCGAGAGCCCGATAGGCCTGCTCCAGATCGGCGTTGACGATCTGGAGCAGTGCGGGCTCCCCGGACGGACTCTCGGCCATGACGAGGGTTTCCAGGCGGGCGAGCGCCCGGTCGCGCAGATGCGCGGCGTCGAATCGCACGGGCTCAGCCTTCCTTCAGCACGGCGTGCCGCAACCGGTTCGCCCTGACCAGGGACTCGTCGACATGGACGCCGAGGCCCGGGCGGGCGTCGGGTACCG
The DNA here is from genome assembly GCF_029428675.1 of Streptomyces sp. JH14. Lineage (GTDB taxonomy): Bacteria > Actinomycetota > Actinomycetes > Streptomycetales > Streptomycetaceae > Streptomyces. Next base: position 274,605 of record NZ_JAJNEL010000001.1, read on the forward strand.
GGACCAGGCCGTCGGTGGCGCGGATAGGCGGCGTGACGATGTCCTGGCGGTAGTACTTGTCGGATCCGGACACGTCCGAGGGCAGCGTGAAGCCGGGCAGCGAGGCGACGGCCAGGTTGGCGGCGCGGCCGATGCCGAACTCGTGCATACCGCCGCACCACACCGGGATTCCCGCCTCGCGGCACACGTCGTGCACCGCGACGGACGGTCCGATCCCGCCGAGCCGGGACACCTTGATGTTGACGATGTCGGCGGCGCCCAGGTGCAGTGCCGTGGCCAGTACGGCGGGTGAGGTGATCGACTCGTCGAGGCAGACAGGGGTGTCGAGCCGGGCCGCGAGGTCCGCGTGGCCGAGCAGATCGTCCTCGGCGAAGGGCTGCTCGATCATGAGCAGGCCCTGGTCGTCGAGGGCCGTCAGGGCTGCCAGGTGCTCGGGTGAGTCGGCCCGGTAGCCGGTGTTGGCGTCAACCTGGAGCGCGATGCCGGGGAAGGCCGCGCGCACCGCCCGTACCGGCTCGAGGTCCCAGCCGGGGCGGCACTTGAGCTTGACCCGGCGGTAGCCGTCACCGACATGCCGGGCGACCTGGGCAAGGAGTGCGTCGACCGTCGGCTCGATGCCGAGGCTGACGCCCGCGCTGATCCGCTCGGCGGTGCCGCCGACGAGGGTGGAGAGAGTTTCGCCGCGGGCCTGCCCGTACAGGTCCCAGCAGGCCATGTCGAGCCCGGCGCGGGCGAAGTGGTTGCCCGACAGCCGGGCGGTGAGAGCCACCGCGTCGTCCGGGTGCTCCCAGGGGCGGCCGAGAACCATGGGGGCGAGGTGCTCGCTCAGCACGTACCAGCAGCTCTCGGTGGATTCGCTGCAGTAGTACGGGTCGCTGGGCGAGGCGCACTCGCCCCAGCCGACCGTGCCGTCGGATGCGGTGGCCCTGACCACGATGTGGTCGAGGTACGACTTGCGGTGGGAACTGGTCTCGAACTCGTGGATCAAGTCCAGTCGCACCAGAGAGAGTTCGATCTCGGTGATGGTGATCGTCATGAGGCGACTTCCTGGTCGGTGCCGCGCGGGACGAACCGGTAGACCGCGAGGTCGTCGGTGACACGCAGGCAGGAGACCCCGACATGGGTGGTAAGGGCCTCGGTGAAAGTTTCTCTGAGCGAGGTGCGCAGCGCAGCGGCTGCGGACGCTCCTATCGCGGTGCGGTGCAGGTCCCAGAGGGCGGGTACGGCGATCAGCAGGTCGTCGCCGTATGCCAGACACTCGCCTGGTTGCCAGGCCCGGTCGGGTAGTTCGGGCTGGGCCATGGCGGGGCGCGTCAGGTCCCAGTCGAGGAGGAACCGGTCGGTCGACTCGCCCGCGTCGTCCCCGAAGCCCTCGTCGCCGTACATGGACGGCTTGAGTACGGAGATCCGCCCGCCGAGCACGTCCAGGTTGAAGTGCGCGTTGCGGGTCTTGAGGGGGTCGTAGGACCAGCGGATACGAGTGAGCCCCATCGCCAGTGCCCGCTCGCGCTGGGCGTACTTGAGGAGCCGGCCCACTCCCCGCCCCTGGAGGTGGCGGGCAACGACGGCGAGCTGCGAGTACTGGAACAGCTCGCCGCCGGGTTCGCGGGCCAGGAAGCTGTATGCGAAGCCGACCGGCCGCGCCGGGTCGCCGCTCTCGTACGCGGCGACGACGATGCCTCCGTTGGTCTGGAGCGCGGTCAGCAGGCGGGGGTTGAGGCTCCCGTCGGCCGGGCGCAGCCCCATCACATCGGTGTACAGACCTATGCAGGCCGCCATGGCGGCAGGGCCTTCGACGTCGCGCACGACGAGTGCGGTGTCAGCGGCCATGGGCGAAATGGCAGGCCGCCTGGGCGGCCGCCGGGTCGGCGGTCAGTACGGACAGTTCTCGTGTGTCACAGCCCGCGGAGGCGCGCTCGGCGCCCTTCAGCTCCGCCCAGCGCGGGCAGCGCGGATGGAAGCGGCAGCCGGCCGGGATGCGGGTCGGGTCCGGCGGCTCACCGGTCAGGACGGTCCGCGGCTGGTCGCGGCCCGCCTCGGGCAGCACCGAGAGCAGCGCCTTGGTGTACGGATGCTGGGGACGCAGCAGTACCTCCTCGACGGTGCCGACCTCGACGATCCGTCCGAGATACATCACGGCGACCCGGTCGGCGATGTTCCAGGCCAGGCCCAGGTCGTGGCTGACCACCAGGGCGGACAGGCCGAAGTCGTCACGCAGTTCCAGGATCAGCTTGAGGATCTCGCCGCGCACGGAGGCGTCGAGGGAGGCGACCGGCTCGTCGGCGACGATCACCGACGGGTCGAGGGCGAGTGCACCCGCGATGACCACGCGCTGCTGCTGGCCGCCCGACATCCCGTGCGGGAAGCGGTGGAGGAACCGCTCCGGAGGGCGCAGTCCGGCACGCTGGAGGGCGGTGTGCACCCGGGAGTTGAGCTCGCCGGTGATGCCGTGCAGCCGGGGTCCCTCCGCGACCGCGTCGTACACGTTCTGCCGGGGGTTGAGGGCGCCGCCCGGGTCCTGAAGGACCAGCTGGGCGTGGCGGCGGTACTCCTTGAGCGCCTTCGCCGAGTAGGTGAGGGGCTTGCCCTGGTAGCGGATCTCGCCGCTGGTGGGCTTGATGAGACCGACGAGCGCGCGGGCCAGTGTGGACTTGCCGCAGCCGGACTCGCCGATCAGGGCGACGATCTCGCCCTGGCCCACGGTCAGGTTGGCTCCGTCCACGGCGCGGGCGGGGCCGCGGCCGGCCCGCGCCGGATAGGTGATGTGGAGGTCGCGGACCTCCAGGGTCGGCGCGGTGCTCACGACCGGCTCCCTTCGGGTGGGGGGGTGTGCGCGTCCAGGACGCGCAGGCATGCGGCGGTGCGCCGGTCGCCTGCGGGCCACAGCTCGATGGTCCGGGTGCGGCAGTCGTCGACGGCGTGCGCGCAGCGCGGGGCGAAGGCACAGCCGTCGCCGAGCGCCGAGACGTCCGGCGGGTCGCCCGGCAGTCCGGAGGGCGCGAACCGGGAGGCGGGGTCGCCGATGGCGGGGAACGCCCGGGACAGGGCGCCGGTGTACGGGTGCTCGGGTGCTTCGATGACCTGTTGCGAGGGACCGGTCTCGACGATCTCGCCGGCATACATGACCGCGAGCCGCCCGCACATCTCGGAGAGCACGGAGAGGTCGTGACTGATCATGATCACGCCGACGCCGAAGTCCCTCACCAGATCGGTGAAGAGTTCCATGATCTGCGCCTGGACCATCACATCGAGGGCCGTGGTGGGCTCGTCGGCGATGATCAGGTCGGGACGGCAGGCGAGCGCCATGGCGATCATGATGCGCTGGCGCTGGCCGCCGGAGAACTCGTGCGGGTAACTGCCCATGCGCTGCCGGGATATGCCGACGCTGTCGAGGAGTTCGGCGGCGCGCCCGCGGGCCACGCGCGGGGACACCTTCTCGTGCAGCAGGATCGGCTCGCAGATCTGCTCGCCGATGGGGCGCACGGGGTTGAGGGCGCTCATGGCGCCCTGGAAGACCACGGAGGCACCGTTCCAGCGCACCGCGCGCAGTGTGGACCACTTGGCGGTGAGCAGGTCCTCACCCTGGAAGAGCACCTGGCCGGTGACCTTCGCGCTCTTGGGCAGGAGCCGCAGCAGGCTGAGCACCATGGTGGTCTTGCCGGAGCCGGACTCACCGGCCACTCCGAGGGTCTCGCCCCGGTCGAGGGTGAAGCTGACGCCTCGTACGGCGGGGATGTCGCGGTCGCCGTCGCGATAGGTGACGGACAGGTCGCGTACGTCGAGCAGGGTCATGATCAGCCCACCATCCGCGGGTTGAGGACGTGCTCCACGGCACGCCCGGTGAGGGTGAAGCCGAGGACGACGACAAGAATGGCGATGCCGGGCGTTCCGACGTACCACCACGCACCGGAGGTCATGGCGCCCTGGTAGAAGGCGGCGTTGAGCATGGAGCCCCAGGAGACTCCGGTCGGGTCGCCGAGTCCGAGGAAGGTCAGGGTGGCTTCGGAGAGGATCGCCGAGGCGACCGTGAGCGTTCCGGAGACCAGGATCAGCGGGGCTACGTTCGGCAGTACGTGACGGAGCATCACCTGACGGTTGCCCGCGCCGAGCACCTTGGCGCGCTCGATGAACGGACGGGCCTCCACGGCGAGGGTCTGGGCGCGCACCAGCCGGGCGGTGGACGTCCAGGAGGTCACCGCGATGGCGATGGTGATGGACGCCGTTCCCTGGCCGAGCACTGCGGCCAGCGAGATGGCGAGCGGCAGGCTGGGCAGGGCGATGAACCAGTCGGTCAGGTGCATCAGGGCTTTGCCGAGCTTGCCCGGATAGTGGCCGGCGAGCAGTCCGATCGCGGAGCCGAGCACCATGGTGAGCACGGTCGCGATGACGCCGATGGAGAGCGAGGAGCGCGCCCCCCAGATCAGCAGATCCACCACGGAGCGGCCGGCCTGATCCGTGCCCAGCAGATAGTCGGCGCTGGGCGCGGCGAGCAGCGGGCCGTCGACCTTGGTGACGTCGAGTTGTGCAGGGCCGATGAAGAGCGGGGCGGCCAGCGCGAGGGCCGTGCAGACGAGCAGGATGCCCAGCCCGACGAGTCCCGCCGGACGCTTGGCGTAGTCCTGTACGAAGCGGCTGATGGCGGCCAGCCGGGGAGGTGAGCCGGCCGGAGCGGTCGTGATGGTGGTGTCAGGAGTCGTCATCGCACACGCACCCGGGGGTCGAGGAAGCGGTAGAGCACGTCGGCGAGCAGGTTCATCAGGATCACGCTGGCGCTGAAGATGATGAACGTGCCCTGGAGGACGGGGATGTCGGGCACCTTGAGGGCCTCGATGGTGAGCGATCCGAGTCCCGGCCAGCTGAAGACGGTCTCGACGGTGATCGCGCCGCCGACCATGGTGCCCAGATGAAGGAAGATCACGGTGACCGACGGCAGGAGCGCGTTGGGCACGGCGTGCTTGCGGCGTACGGCGTCGTCGACGAGTCCCTTGGCCCGGGCGGTCAGCAGGTACGGGCTGCCCAGCTCGTCGATGATCGACGAGCGCATGATCGACACGTACTGGGCGAAGACCACCAGCACCATGGTGAGACATGGCAGCACCATGTGGCGTGCCACGTCGAGGACATGGTCGAAGCCCGTGGCGCCGAGCGCCGCGTCGGACATGCCGCCGGACGGGAACAGATCCAGGCCGACGCTGAGCCAGATCAGCAGGATCATGCCCAGCCAGTAGGTGGGGACCGACCAGAACGTGAGCGCGGCGGAGGAGGTGATCCGGTCGAAGAGGCTGCCGTGCCGCCACCCGCTGCGGACGCCCAGCCACAGGCCGAGCACCACGGATATCGCGGTGGCCGTGCCCATCAGGAGCAGGGTGGGACCGACGCGCTCCGCGATGAGCGAGGAGACGGACTGCTGGTACTGCCAGGAACGGCCCAGCTCCAGGTGGAGTGTGTCGTTCACGAAGGAGAGGAACCGCTCCCAGACCGGCTGGTCGAGGCCCAGCGTCTCACGCAGATGAGCCATCTGCGCGTCGCTGGTGGGACGGCCGCGCGTCATGGTCTGGACCGGGTCGGCGGGCATCAGCTGAAAGATCACGAAGCCGATGCCCAGGATGATGACGAAGCTCACGGCAGCTGCGGCGAGCTTGCCCCCCAGGAAGCGGAGGAAGGCGGCGCGCCCCGTGCCCGGGCGGGAGGCATCGCCGGACGCGTCGCTCCCGGGCACGGGGCCGACGGCGCTCACGCTGTCGGACGTAGTGGTCATGATTTCTCGATCTGCTCGGTCTGGTGGACCGCGCACCCGGTGCCGGCACCGGGTGCGCGGAAGGAATGAGCGGTTACTCTCGCTCGCCGGCCGACGAGCGGCGCTTGATGCCGAAGGCGACGCCCGCGATGATCACCACGGCGATACCGGCGCCGCCCCAGATGGCGGTGGAACCGGAGGAGGCGGCCTTCTCCGCGACTACCGGAGTGGCGTTGCGGAACTGGCCGAAGGTGTACTGCATCGGGTAGATGCCTGCGGCGTCGGCCTTGCCGACCGCGAGGTTCTTCACGGTGCGGGCATTCGTCGCGGTCATGCCTGTGCCGTAGTAGAGGATCACGTTGTTGTCGGCCTCGTAAAGGATCTCCTGCATCTTGCCGACGGTCTCCGCGCGCTGCGCCGGGTCGAACTCGGTGACCTGCTGCTGGAAGAGCTTGTCGAACTCCTTGTCGCAGTGGAAGGAGTCCGTGGAACCACCGGTGCCGTCATCCAGCGGCAGCGCGTCGCAGCTCTGGATCGACAGCAGGTAGGTGGGGTCGGGGCCGGTGCCCCAGCCGTCCATCAGCAGGTCCCAGTCGCCCTTGGCGAGGTCGTCGTTGAGCTTCGTGGAACTCATCGGCTGGACCGTGAGCTCGACACCGATCTCCTTCATCCACCCGGTGAGGTAGGTGGCGATCTGGGTGTCGGAGGCGGCGTCGGCGTGGGTGCCCAGGCGCAGCTTCAGCGGCTTCTTCGTCTTGGGCGAGACGCGTATCCCGTCCTTGCCCTTGGTGTAGCCGGCGTCGTCGAGCAGCGTGTTGGCCTTGGCGACGTCGTACGACTGCTCCTGGCCGGCGGCAGGCTTCCAGTCCCACTGCTTCCAGGTGGGCGGGATGTATCCGGCCCCGACCTGGCCGAAGCCGTCGAGGACCTTGTCGACCAGAGTCTGCTTGTCGGTGCCCAGCGCGATGGCACGGCGCAGAGCGTCGTCGGCGAGCGCCGGGTTGCCGTTGCCGATCTTCTTGCCGGACCGGGTGTGGGCGCCCGAGTTGAGCGCGACGCTCATCCAGCGGCGGCCGGCGTTCTGGAAGGTGTCGGCCTTCTTGTCGCTCTTCAGCGCCTTGAACTGGGTGGAGTTCAGGTCCGACACGTAGTCGAGCTGACCGCTGCGCAGCGCGGCCACGGCGCCGTCGACGGCCTTGTAGCGCTGCTGGACCAGGTGGTCGAACTTGGGGGCGCCGAGGACGAAGTCCTTGGTGGCGTCGTACTTGACGTACTGCTCGGGCTTGTAGTCGGTGAGCGTCCAGGGACCGTAACCGACGATGTCACCGGAGTCGTTCTTGAAGTCCTTCAGCCCGTCGACGTGCTTCTCCCAGATGTGCTTGGGAACGATCGGCACGCCGCTGTACGGGATGGACACGAACGGTACGTTCGACTGCGGCTTCTTGGTCTTGATGACCAGTGTCGTCGCGTCGGGCGCGGTGACCGACGCGAAGTTCTCGACCAGCGAGCCGTTGGCGGTGCCGGCGACCTCGTTCGTGCGGATCAGTTCGAGGGTCCAGGCGGCGTCCGCTGCGGTGATCGGCTTGCCGTCGCTCCACTTCAGCCCGTCACGGATGGTGAAGGTCCACGTGAGCTTGTCGGCGGAGGGCTCCCACTTGGTGGCGAGGTACGGCGCGGCGGAGCCGTCCGTGTTCAGGGAGTTCAGCGAGGGGTAGACGGCGCTGACGACGTCCAGGGAACCGGCGAAGTACGCCAGGAACGGGTTCAGCGAGTCGATACCGTTGCCGGTCATCGCCGCGCGGAGGGTGGTGCCCTTGCTCTCGGCGGTGGCTGCCGGGGCCAGGGCCACCGAGCCGAGGGCCAGTGCGCCGGTGAGGGTGGCTGCGGCCAGGGCGGTACCACGTCGGCGTATCGCGCCGCGGACCATTGCGTGTCTCATGTCGTGCTACTCCAGGGGGCGGGCACGGAGCGGCCCACGTGGGGTCCGCTCCGCACCGGTGAACGTGCTGTGTGGTGCCGTGCTGCGGCGAGCCGGCGCGGTGTCTGCGCGGCTCGCCTGCCGTGCGGCCGGGTGCGGCCGTGGGGTCAGCCCGAGGTGGGAGCGAAGGGGTCCGCCCGCAGGAAGGTGTCCAGGACCCGGACGCCGAACGCGAGGCTGTCGGTGAGGACGTGTTCGTCGACGCCGTGTACGTAGTCCCAGGAATTGAAGCCGGGCGGGGTGGTGCCGGGGGCGAAGCCGTAGCCGGCGATGCCCAGGCGGGCGAACGCCTTGGCGTCCGTGCCGCCGGACATGCAGAACGGCAGGACCAGGGCCTGCGGGTCGTGGGCGCGCAGGGCGTCCGCCATGGCCGCGAACTCGGGCGAGGTGTGATCGGCGGCGACCGGCTTGGTCCAGCTGGCGAACTCGCGGGTCACCTTGGTACCGAGCACCTGGTCCACGGTGGCGAAGAAGGCATCCTCGGCGCCGGGCAGGACACGTCCGTCGATGCCTGCGGTGGCTTCACTGGGAATCACGTTGTGCTTGTAACCGGCGTTCAGGCGGGTCGGGTTGAGGGAGTTCGACATGGTCGACTCCACCAGCCGGGCAGCCGCGCCGAGCTGGGCGACGCTCTCCGGGTCCGCCGGGTCGACGGTGACGCCGAGCTCCGCCTGGAGTCCGTCGAGCAGCGCCCGGACCGGCGGGATCAGGTGCACCGGCCACGAGAGCGCGGCGAGTTCGGCGACGGTGCGCACCAGCGTGGCGACGGCATTGTCGGGGTTCCGGCGGGAACCGTGCCCCGCGGCGCCGCGCGCCGTGAGCGTCATCCAGGCGCTGCCGCGCTCGCCCGTGGCGACCGGGTAGAGGCGGCGGCCGTTGGGCAGGTGGACGCTGTAGCCGCCGGACTCGCTGATGGCGGCGGTGACACCCTCGAAGAGTCCGGGGTGCTTGTCGACGAGGAACCCCGCTCCGTACGCGCCGGTGTCCTCCTCGTCGGCGACGAACGCCATCACGATGTCGCGCGGCGGGCGGGTGCCGGTCCGGGCGAAGCCGGTGGCGCACGCCAGCATCATCGCGTCCATGTCCTTCATGTCGAGGGCGCCGCGGCCGCGGACCGCGCCCTCGGTGATCTCGCCGCTGAACGGGTCGAAGGACCAGTCGGAAGGCTCGGCGGGTACGACGTCGAGGTGGCCGTGGACCAGCAGCGCGGGCGCCAGCGGGTCGGCACCGGGGATACGGACCACGGTGGAGGCGCGACGCGGCTCCGACTCCAGGACCTGCGGTGCGTATCCGGCGTCGGTCAGGACTTCGGCGACCCACTCGGCGGCCTCCCGCTCGCCGCGGGAATCGCCTCCACCGTAGTTGCTGGTGTCGAAGCGGATCAGCCGCGAGCAGTGGTCGATCGTGTCAGCGGCCAGCGCCTCGTGGTGGGAGAGCTGTTCTGCGGAGGGGTCGGTGGGCTCCTGGGTCACGGAGCAGTCCTTTCAGGCGGGCCGAGCGGGGTGATGCTCTCGCCGTCGCTCAGGGCCGAGGTGAGTGCGTGCCGGCGCTGGGCGCGACGGGCCGCGCCCTTCGCACCGGCCGCAGCGAGTGAGGCGAGCAGATGGCCGGTGGCGGTGACGGCGGTCGGCGAGTGGGTGCGCGACTCGCTTCGGGTGTTCACCGCGAGGACATGGGTGGCGTACGCGCACACCGGGCTGTCGTAGCCGTCGGTGATCGCCACGACGGTGGCCCCGAGCGCATGGAACTCGCGGGCCACGCGCACGGTGTGGCGGCTGTAGCTGTGGAAGCTGAAGGTGATCAGTACGTCCTGGTCGCCGGCGTCGGCGAGGGCGGTGACGGCCGCTCCCACCCCCGGCTGGACGAGCGTCACGTCACGGAGCGCGGAGGAGAGGTCGGCGGCGACCAGAGCCGCGTACCCGATGGACTTCATGTCACCGAACACCCAGCGTCGACGGCCTGCGACCACCGCACGTGCGGCAAGTTCCAAGGCGCCGTTGGTGTGCAGAGCGTCGAGCGTGCCGGCGAGGTTCTCCTGTTCGCGAGCGAGGATGCGCGGCAGCGCGGTGCGGTCACCGGGCCGGCCCTCGCGGTCGGCGATGCGCTGGTCGGGGACGGGCAGCCGGCGGCCCGTCTCGCGAGCGGCGCAGGCGCGCAGGTCCTCGGTGTCGGCAAAGCCCGCCATGGCGAGCAGCTGATCGAGATCCTCGGCGTTCGCGTCGGCGGCCCGCAGGATCTGGGCGGGGCGCCGGGACAGCGCCGCGGGGAAGTCCGCGGCGAGCACGGCGTACAGCCGAACCGCCCCGGGACCACATTGCGCAGCGGCGCGCTCCAACAGGCCGAGCACAGGATCGGGCGTAAGGACAGACATCGATACCTCCCTCCATGCCGTGGCGTGGACTTCACCGCCACCACCAGCGATTTCTTCCCTGAGTATCACCTGGTGGCGGATACATTGATCTAAGGTGGCGCGAGTATTACTGTCACTGCATGCCTGAGTCAAGGGATGTTCCAGCCCCCGCCCCGCCGGCCGCGGATTCACCGGTCGAGACGTCCGCCGCCGATCGGGCAACCGCCCACCTGGCCAAGACCGTTGCGTCGGCACGCAGGGCGGCAGAGCTGACCCTGGCCGCCACCGCGGCCGGGGCCGGCCTCTCCCCCGCGTATGTCTCGCAGATCGAATCCGGGTCGGCGAACCCGACCGTCCGCAGCCTGGCGCAACTCGCCGGAGTGCTCGGCCTCGAACTGCACGAACTGCTCGGCGCCGAACGTGGCGACATAACGGACAACAGCCCGTTTCCGGCGCGTTTCACGACACTTCCAGGTCTGACCGCAATGCCGGGAAGTCAAGGAATCTGGAACATGACGGCTCATGGCGCGACCACACTCCAGTCACGCCTGATCAGGGGCGAGCCGGGCGATCACGCCCGGCCGAACCGGCACGCCGGCGAGGAACTCGTGGTGGTGCTGGCCGGAGAGTGCCGGCTTCGCGTCTCGGACACGGCGCGCGTGCTGAAGCCGGGCGACGCCTGTCACTTCGCCGCATCCGAAGAACACCAAATCACGCAGCCCAGCGACGACTTGCTCCTGCTCGTCGTCCTCACTAAGGAGTGACGCAGGTGGTTCCACCCGCCGACAACGCACCCGACGCCGCCCCCACCCGCGCCGCGGGCCCGGACGAAGCCCCGGAGGTCTGGCCGCTCACCGCCAAGGACGTGGGCGGTGAACTGCACATAGGCTCCGTGCCGATGGCCGGTCTCGCCCAGGCTTGCGGCACCCCGCTCTACGTCGTGGACGAGGCCGACTTCCGCGAGCGGGCCCGCCAGTGGCGGGAGTCCGGCGCGGACCGCGTGCACTACGCGTCCAAGGCATTCCTCTGCCCGGAGATGGTGCGCTGGGTCGGTGAGGAGCAGCTGCACCTGGATGTGTGCAGCCTCGGCGAGCTCGAACTCGCCGTCGCCGCAGGCTTCGACCCCGCGCACATCGTGCTGCACGGCAACAACAAGCTTCCCGCCGAACTCCGCGCGGCCGTGGACCACCGCGTCGGGGTCATCGTCGTCGACTGCGCCGAGGAGATCGACCGGCTCGCCGGATTCGCGGCCGCCGCCGGCCACGTCCAGGACGTGTATCTGCGCATCGCGCCGGGCGTCGCCGCCGACACCCACGACTACATGGCCACCGGCAGCGACGACGTGAAGTTCGGCTTCCCGGTCAACGGTGGTTTCGCCGAACAGGCGGTACTCACCGTCAGCGGCATCCCCTCACTGCGACTGGCGGGCATCCACTCCCACCTGGGCTCGCAGATCCTCGACCCGTCCGGCATCCGGCAGGCGGCCTCACGGGTGGCCGCGTTCGTCCGCATGCTCTCCGAGCGGCACGGCATCCGCATCGACGAGCTGGACCTCGGCGGCGGGGCCGGAATCGCCTATGTGCCCGGCGTGCAACGGCTGGCGCCCGCCGACTTCGTGGCGGCGCTGCGGGCCGGCGTCGCCGAGGAGATCGACCCCGGATCCGTTCGGCTGGCGGTGGAGCCGGGCCGCTCACTGATCGGCTCCGCCGGCGTCACGCTCTATGAAGTCGGTGTGGTCAAGCAGGGCCTCAAGCGCCGCTTCGTCTCCGTCGACGGCGGCATGAGCGACGCTCTGCGCCCCGCCCTCTACCAGGCCACGTACACCGCCTGGACCGCCAACCGCAGGCTGACCGGCCGGCCGGTGCATTCCCTCGTCGTCGGCAGGCACTGCGAGAGCGGCGACATCGTCGTACCCGACATCGCGCTCCCCGCCGACCTGGCCGTCGGCGACCTGCTGGCCGTGCCCGCAACCGGCGCGTACCACCACGTCATGGCCAGCAACTACAACTTCCAGCCGCGCCCTGCCGTGGTCGCCGTCCGCGACGGACGGGCGCGCCTCATGGTGCGCCGTGAGACCGCTGCCGACCTGTTGCTGCGCGACGGCGCCGGCGCCGGCATAGACCTGTGAGGAGATTCCCGATGAGCGACCCGCGCATACTCCCCTACGGTGAGTGGCCCTCACCGCTGACCGCCGATTCGGTCGCGGCCGGCTCCGGGTCCACGAGCTGGCCGTCCGGCGTCGGCGAGGAGACCTGGTGGTGCTCCAACGACCCGGCGAGCGCCACCGTACGGCTGATGCGCACCGGTCCCGGGCACGCTCCCGAGCCGGTGCTGCCGGAGGGTGTCAGCGTGCGCAACCGTTCGCTGGGCTACGGCGGCCGCCCGTACGCGGTCCGGACCGGCTCGGACGGGGCCCCGCACCTGCTGGTCCACTCCGACCATCGCGACCAGCGGCTGTACTCGGTCACCACGGCTCCGCTGGGAGCAGGCGGTGCCGGCGCCCCGGTGCCGCTGACGCCCGCCGACCCGCCGGAGTACGAAACCTGCTGGGCGGACCCGGTGTTCGCGCCCGGCGGCACCGAGGTCTGGCTGGTCCGCGAGGTCACGCAGGCGGCCCGGCAACCGGACGAGGATCCGGCCCCGCGGACCCGCCGCGACATCGTCGCCGTGCCGCTCGACGGCTCGGCCGCCGCCGCGCCGGACCGGCTGCGCGTGGTCGGCCGCTCCCATCACTTCCTGTCCACCCCGAGGATCAGCCCGGACGGACGGCACCTGGCCTGGCTCGGCTGGGACCACCCGCAGATGCCGTGGGAGACCACCGATCTCATGGTCGCGGCACTGACCGACGGAGTCGCCGGCGAGCCGGTGCGGGTGCTGGGCGGCGGTGCGGTGTCCGTGTCGCAGGCCGCCTGGGCACCCGACGGCACCCTGTACGCGATGGCCGACCCGGAGGGCTGGGCGAACCTCTTCCGCATCGCCCCGGCGCCGGACGGGAACTGGGACGCCACATGCGTACTGCCCATGGAGCGGGAGTGCGCGGGCGCCCTGTGGCGGGTCGGCGCGAGCTGGTTCGCGGCCACCGCGGCAGGAGTGGTGCTGCGGTACGGCGTCGGCGATCAGCGGCTCGCACTGTGGGACCCGGCGGACGGCACGCTGCGCGATCTGGCACCGGAGTGGACGGAATTCGGCGCCGATCTGTGGGCCGACGACCACGCCGCGGTGGTGCTGGCGGCCTCCCCCACGCTCGGCCGCGCGGTACTGCGGGTGCCGCTCGACGGCAGCGCTCCGGTGCGCTGCAACGGTGAACGCGACACCACGTACGACGACTGGCGGGCAGTACCGGAACGGCGGGTCGCCAAGGGCGCGGACGGCCGCGAGGTGCAGTACGTCTACTACCCGCCCACCAGCCCGGACTGCACCGGCCCGGCGGACGCGACGCCGCCCCTGCTGATCCATGTCCACGGCGGGCCCACCAGTTCCAACGGCGCAGCGCCCGATTCGGAGTTCTCCCTCTTCTGCAGCCGGGGCTTCGCCGTCGCCGCCGTCGACTACGGCGGCTCCACCGGCTACGGCCGCGCCTACCGCGACCGGCTGCGGCACACCTGGGGCGTCACCGACGTCGAGGACTCGGTCGCGGTCGCCGGGGATCTGGCCGCCGCCGGACTCGCCGACCCGGCACGTACCGCGATCCGCGGCGGCTCGGCGGGCGGCTGGACCAGCCTCGCGGCCCTGACCTCGACCGACGCATTCTGCTGCGGAGCGGTGTACTACCCGATCAGCGACGCGGAATCCTGGAGCCATGGGCAGACCCATGACTTCGAGTCCCGCTACATGGAGTACCTGGTCGGCCGACTGCCCGAGGACCGGAAGCGGTTCGAGCAGGTGTCTCCGATGCGCAAGGTCGACCGGATCGATCGCCCGCTGGTGATGCTGCAGGGAGCGGACGACTTCATCTGCCGCCCCGACCAGGCGGAGCGCATTGTCGACGCCGTTGCCACGCGCGGGCTGTGGCACCGCTATCTGCTGTTCGAGGGCGAGGGGCACGGCTTTCGCCAGGCGTCGAGCGTGAGCGCCTCGCTGCACGCCGAGGCGGAGCTGTACACGCATGCGATGGGCATCCGTGTCGATCTTTCGGACACACTCGGCGCAGCGCCCAGGACGCAGGACTGATCCGCTTCCCGCGCCCCGAGGCCGTCGCGGTCCGGCCCGCCGCACCGGCCTCGGCGCGCGCAGGGGCGCGGGTGCCGGCTGCGCCGCGCTGATCACCCTCCGGACCCGCAAGGCCGCACGGGCTGAGGCCGGCAGGTGGACCGGGCGGCGGCCGGAAGTCCGCTATCAGGAGCTGAACCGGGCGGCGGCCGGGGCCTCGGTGAGGGGTTCCGGCAGCCGCAGCGGCCCGTGGCCCGGGGTGATCCGGCCCAGCAGCCGTGCCCCCGTCGCCCCGGTGCAGCTGGGCAGCGTCCCCGGCAGGCCGTGCGCGGTGAACCAGCCCAGCAACGCGAAGGCCGCCGCCTCCTTCGCGGCCGAGGGCAGGCCCAGCGCGTCCGAGCGCAGCAGCTCGACCCCGGGCAGCAGCGCCCCGATCCGCTCGGTCAGCACCGGGTTGTCGGCGCCGCCGCCGGACACCACCAGGGTCTTCAGGCCCTGCTCCCGTACCGCGTCCGCGACCGTGCGCGCGGTCAGTTCGGCCAGGGTGGCCAGGAGGTCCTCGGCCTGGAGCGGTGCGCGTCCGGCCAGGTGCCCGGCCAGGTAGTCGGCGTGGAAGAGCTCCTTGCCGGTGCTCTTCGGCGGCTCGCGCCGGTAGTACGGCTCGGCGAGCAGAGCGGCGAGCAGCGCCGGGTCCACCCGTCCGGCGGCGGCGAGCCGGCCGTTCTCGTCGTAGGGACGGCCGGTCCTGGCCAGCGCGGCCGCATCCATCAGCGCATTGGCGGGACCGGTGTCGAACGCGACCGGTGCGCCCTGCCCGACTGCCGTCAGATTGGCGATCCCGCCGAGGTTCAACGCCCCCGCGGGACCCGGCAGTCCGCCGAGCAGCAGCGTGTCCAGAAGTGACACCAGAGGCGCTCCCTGGCCGCCCGCCGCCACGTCCGCGGTGCGCACGTCGGACACCACCGGTACGCCCAGGCGCTCGGCGATCCAGGCGGGCTGGCCGAGTTGCAGGGTGCCGCGCACGGTCCCGTCCTCCACCCAGTGGTAGAGGGTCTGCCCGTGCGAGCACACCAGGTCGACCGGCCCGGCCTCGGCCACCGTCGCCGTCGCGGCGTCGGCGAAGGACTGCCCGATCAGGGTGTCCAGGCGGCACACCGCGGCCAGCGAAACGGGCCGCGGGGGCAGGGCGTCCAGGATCTCGGCACGCAGTTCGGCCGGGTAGGGGTGTGCAGCGGCGTGGACGAGGGTGCCGTGCACGGTGTCGCCGTCGAGGCGGAATTCGACGACGGCAGCGTCGATCGCGTCGTGCGAGGTGCCGGAGCTGAGTCCCAGGACTCTCACGGGGGTTCCTTCCTGAAAATGGGTGCGGGCGGGTCCGCCCCGTCGAGGGAGCGGACCCGCCCGATGCCGGGGTACGGGTCAGACGGCGGCCGGCTCGATCTCCACGCCGACCACCCGCCTCGCCGTGGGGTGGAAGCAGGCGTGGTGCTGCCCGGACTCCCCCACCGCTTCGAGACCGGGCCGGTCGGTGGCGCACCGCTCGGTGGCGAAGGGGCAGCGGGGCGCGAACAGGCAGCCGTCGGTGGCCACCTTCTCGTCCAGCGGCGCCAGCGGCTCCAGTCGGTCCGGACCCGGCTCCTCCAGACCGCGCATGATCGGGATCGCCGACAGCAGGCACTGGGTGTACGGGTGCACGGGCGCCTGGATGATCTCGTCGGTGGGGCCCTGCTCGATCACCTGGCCGCGGTAGATGACGTGCAGTTCGCCGCCTTCGCCCACGTACCGCGCGGTGGCCACGTCATGGGTGATGAACACCAGCGAGATGCCGAGCCGGGCGCGCAGGTCGTGGAGTAGGGCGAGGATGCCCAGCCGCATGGACACGTCGATCATCGACACGGCCTCGTCGGCGATCAGCACCTCCGGGTCCACGGTCAGCGCGCGGGCGATGACCACGCGCTGCCGCTGGCCGCCGGAGAGCTGGTGCGGGTACTTCGGCAGCACGCCCTCGGGCTCCAGGCCGACCAGTTCGAGGAGTTCGGCGGACCGCTCCCGTACCCGGGACGTCGCGCCGCCGGTCTCCTTGGCGCGCATCCGCAGCGGGTCCCCGAGGATCTGCTCGATCGTCCGGGTCGGGTTGAGCGCGGAGTACGGGTCCTGGTGGATCATCTGGATGCGCCGGAAGTACCGGGCGCGTTTGCGCGGGCTGAGCTTCGACAACTCCACGCCGTCGATGACGAGTTCTCCGCCGTCGAACGTCTCGATCCCCGTGAGGATCTTGCCGAGCGTGGTCTTGCCGCAGCCCGACTCGCCGATGAAGGAGATCGCACCCCCCTTGGGCAGGGTGAAGTCCACCCCACGCAGGGCGTGCACGGTGCGTTCGCCGGTGAAGGCTCCGCGGGTGCGGTAGATGCGGGTGATACCGCGCGCCTCGATCACGACGCGTCTCCCTTCTCGGTTGCCGCATCCGCGCCCGCCGCCGCGGCGACCGCGGGGACGGGGGTCGCGGGGGCCGGGTTCACGGCGTCGGGGGCGGCGTGGCAGGCACGCCGGTGGCCGGCCGCGAAGTCGGTGAGCAGCGGCTCCTTTTCGGCGCAGACGTCCATGGCGAAGACGCAGCGTTCGCGGAACACACAGCCGGTCTGCGGGATGGTGGTGAGGTCCGGCGGACGGCCCGGCAGGGCGCGGGCCGCGGCCGGGTCGCCGACGATGCGTGCCGTGGCGCCGATCAGGGCCTTGGTGTAGGGGTGGGTGGGGTTGCGGAGGAGATCCAGCGTCGGGCCGTGTTCGACGATCCGCCCGCCGTACATCACGGCCAGGTTGTCGGCGAGCTCCGAGACCACGCCCATGTCGTGGGTGACGATGAGGGTACTGAGGTTGTTCTCGTCGTGCACCTGGCGGATGATCTTCAGCACCGCGGACTGGGACAGTACGTCCAGTGCCGTGGTCGGCTCGTCCAGGATGAGGACCTTGGCGTTCAGAACGAGCGCGAAGACGATGCCCAGGCGCTGGCGCATGCCGCCGGACAGCTCGTGCTGATAGGAGTCCAGGACGCGGTTGCCGTCCAGGCCCATCCGCTCGGCGAGCTGCTTGGCGCGGGAGAGCAGGCCCGGGAGGTCCTTGACGTCGTGCGAACGGCCCAGGTCCAGGATCTGCTTGCCGATGGTCTTCAGCGGGTTCATGGAGTTCTGCGACGCCTGGAAGACGTAGCCGAGCGCCGCGCCCCGCACCGTCCTCATCGCCTTGGCGTTGAGCGTCGTCACGTCACCGATGCCGTCGACGTGGATGGCGCCGCCCGCGATCCGGCCCGGCTCGGGCACGGCGTTCATCACGGACAGGGCCAGGGTCGACTTGCCCGATCCGGACTCCCCCACCAGGCCGGTGATCTCACCGCGGCGCAGGTCGAGGGAGGCGTTCGCGACGGCCGGGTACTCCGTACCGTTGATGCGGTAGTGGACACGGAGGTCGCGTACGCGGACCTCGGCCTCCCCGGCCTCGGGCGCGGCCTTCTTCGTTGTCGTGGTCATCAGCGTTCCCTCAGTCGCGGGTTGAAGAGCTCGTCGATCGCGTCGAGGAACAGCACCACTCCCATGATCAGGAGCAGGATGCAGGTGAGCGGGGCCAGTAGGTAGAAGATTGCCTCGGGGCTCTGCAGCGCTCCTCCGGAAAACACCGCCTGGTTGATCATCACACCCCAGTTGGTGCTGGTGAACGGCACGATGCCGAGGAAGAACAGCCCGACCTGGGCCTCGACGAAGCCGATGACCGACAGGAGCAGGTGCATCGCCACGTACGGGGCGATGTTCGGCAGGAGCTCGCGCATGATGATGTGCCGGCTGGGCAGCCCGAGGCCGCGTGCGGCCTCCAGGAAGCCGCGCTCGCGCAGGCTCAGCACCTGGGAGCGGACGGCGCGGGCGATGCCGCCCCAGCCGACGACGCCGAGCACGAGGCCCATCTCCAGCGGGCTGTCGAACTTCCACACGGTGGTGAGCACGACGAGCAGCGGCAGGCCGGGGACCGTGAGCACGAAGTCGGTGAAGCGCATCAGAGCGGAGTCGGCCAAGCCGCGGTGGAAGCCTGCCAGGAGCCCGACGGCTGTGCCGATCGTCGAGGCGAACAGGGCGGCGAGGGAGCAGGTGAGCAGTACATAGCGACTGCCGACGACGGTGGCCTGGAGCACGTCGGAACCGGCGAAGTCGGTTCCGAGCCAGTGCCCTGCGCTCGGCGCCTGATAGATCGCGTCCGGGTCGATGGCGAGCTGGTCGCCGTAGAGCATCGGGCCGAAGGTGCCCATCAGGACGAAGAACACCAGGATGGACAGGCCGATGATCCGTCCGGGCTTGCGCGTGAGCACGCGCCAGATGCCGGCCCAGTGGGAACGCCGGGCCGAGGTGGCATCAGCCGGACGGGGCGGCTTGGTGAGCGTCGCGGTCGTCATGGTCAGCGCCTCACTCGGGGGTCGATCACGGAGTAGAGGAGGTCCGCGACGATGTTCGCCAGCACCACCGCCGTGGTGATCAGCAGGAAGGCACCGGTCATCAGGGGGTAGTCGCGCTTGCCGATGCTGTTCAGCAGCAGCTGCCCGACGCCGGGGTAGTTGAAGGTGGCCTCGATCAGGATCGCTCCGCCGAACAACGTGCCGAACGAGAGGGCGAGGGTGGTGAACAGCGGCAGGATCGCGTTGCGGCCGATGTAACGCATCCGCGTGCTGGGGGTGATGCCGCGCAGCTCGGAGGCGAGGATGAAGTCGTCACCGAGGACGGAGACCACGCTGGAGCGCATGCTGAGCATCCAGCCGCCGTAGGAGATGAGGACGTACGTGGCGACCGGGAGGATCGCGTGGTACGCGACGGACGACATGTACTCGACGTTCCATCCGGGGTCCACCAGGAGCGTCTCGGAGACGGTGCCGCCGTACGGCAGGGTCCCCAGGTTGGTGTAGAAGACGGTGATGAGCAGGATCGCGATCACGAACGACGGGATACCGGCGATCATCGAGGCGGCCAGGCTCAGCCCGCTGCCCAGGCGGGACGACCGCTTCACCGCCGCGACGACACCACTGCTGACACCGATGCAGAAACTGATCAGCAGGCCGCTCATGATGGGGATGACGGTCCACGGCAGGGCGTCGCCGATGACATCCGCGACCGGCACTCCGCTGTAGGAGATCGAGACTCCGAGGTGACCGTGGAGCAGGTCGCTGATGTAGTGCGTGTACTGCGTGAACAGCGGGTCCTGCGAGGTGTACCCGTAGATGATCGAGGCCTTGGCCTTGGCCTCCTGGGAGTTCATTCCCATGGCGACGTACTTCTCGTACGCCACGTCGCCCGGCTTGCCGGGCAGGGCGTGGACGAGGAAGAACGTAAACGTGGCTACGATCCAGATCATGACCGCGCCGCCGGCCAGTCGGACCGCGATGGTGCGCGCCAGTCCCTTCACGTTCCTGCACCTCCTTCCTTGTCGTAGGGGGTTGTTGTGGATCAGCGCGCGAGCGGGGCGGCGGCCTGGTGCGGCTGCCGCCCCGCGGTGTTGCGCCATACGGAAGTCGCCAGGTGGGGTCACCCGGCCTGGATCACTTGCCCTTGGCCTGGATGTAGCCCTGCATCATCCACACGCCGGGCTGGTTGGCGAGGATCTCGTCCTGCCCGGACTTCGGCCAGTTGGTGAAGTTCTTGTCGTAGGTGAACTTCACGTTGGTGTAGTCCCAGATCGGGATGACGGGAAGTTCCTGGTTGGTGGCCTGGACCAGCTGCGTGATGACCGGCTTCTTGGCCTCGGTGCCGAGGCCGGCGAGGCTGGCCGTGAGCTGACCCGGGTTGATGGTCTTCCCGTCGAGCGTGAAGGTCTCGTCGCCGTGCATCCAGTTGCCGTCACCCTTCTTCTCGGTGTGGGTGACCTTGTTGCCGTTGGCGACGAAGCCGTCGCTCTCGCCGTACAGGCGCTGGAAGTTCTGGCGCGGGTCGGCGCCGACGGCGGTCAGCCACCAGCCGACGTCGAACTTCTCGGCGGCCATGTCCGTCTGGTAGGCGCCGAAGTCGGCGGAGAGGGCCGGCTTGGTCTCGATACCGAAGGCGGTGAGCTCGTTGGCGACGACGGTGGAGGCGGCGATCCAGTCACTGAAGCCGTTGACGGTCTGCAGCGTGATCTTCCACTGCTTGCCGTTCGCCAGGTACCACTTGCCGCCCTTCTGCTTCAGGCCGGCGCCCTTCAGCAGCTCGGCGGCCTTCGCCTCGTCGTGGGCGTACGGGTTGAGCTTGCCGACCGCGTCGGCGCCCAGCCACTGCTCCGTCGACTGGCGGATCATGCCGGCGGGGGCGGTGGAGGCCATGCCGCCGACCGGCTGGCCCACCTTGGTGATGGCCTCGCGGTCGAGGATGTACGCCAGGGCCTGGCGCACCTCCTTCTTGTCGTACGGTGCCTTGCTCTGGTTGAAGGCGATGGAGGCGTTGACGTAGGAGGTACCGTCGGCGCGCTTGTAGCCCTTGCCCAGGATCTGGTTCAGGACGTTCGTGGGGATGGCGGTGAAGGGCGCGGCGTCCAGGTCACCGTTCTTCATGAAGCCCCAGATCTGCTCGTTGCCGGAGTAGTGGCGGATGACCACCTGGCTCGGAGCGATCTTGTCGAGGGCGAAGAAGTACTTGTTGCGGACGAGGATGGCCGAGCCGGGGTTGACGCGCTTGACCACGAACGGGCCGGCCGAGACGTCCTTCTTCGGCGCGAAGGCCGCGATGGCCTTGCCGACCTCGTTCAGCTTGTCGACTGCGGCCTGGGCGTCCTTCGCCTTGGCCGCGTCCACCTGCTGGCTGGCGGCGATGGTGTCCCAGATGTCGGCCGGCACGAGGTGGCCGTAGACCGACTTGGGGACGATGGACTGGCCCAGGATCTGCTTCGCGAAGTTCGCGTTGTTGGTCCCGGCGGCCTGCTTGAACTCGACGTCGTTCTTGCCGACGGAGGTCACGGAGGCGACGTTGAGACCCTCGCTCAGCTGGCCCGAGCCGACCGAGGCAGTGCCCTGGGTGAGCGCGATCGCCATGGACATCTTGATGTCCTCGACGGTGACCGGCTTGCCGTCGGACCACTTGGCGTCCGGCTGCATGTGCGCGACCAGCGTGTCGCCCTTGGTCTCCCAGCTCTTGGCGAGGCCCGGGAACGCGTCGTTCGCATCCATCGGGTTCTTCTTCTCGAACCCGAGGCGCATCGAGTTGTAGCTGAGGAACGTGTTCCCGTTCGGGCTGTACGGGTTCATCGGCGCGCCCGGGGTGATCGGGTTGTTCGCGTCGACCGTGGTGAAGACGCCACCGCCCTCGGCGCCGTTCTTCGCACCGGAATCCGGTGCGCACGCGGCGAGGGTACCGAGGGTCGCGAGGGCGGCGGACGCTGCGACAAAGTGCTTGAACCGGGCCATAGTGCGTGGTCTCCGATCGGACAGGCAGGAGTGGAGTGTGGGAGCAGGTCTGGGGGGGTGAGCAGACCGTAGGAGCGGCGGCGGGGGTATGTCAATGAATTGCGTTGGCTGAATCCAGTTCGTAATTTTTCGCCACCCACACCCCGCAGACACCTGCTCTTCATGCGGAGCAGGGCGCGCAGCGGCTGAACCGAGCCTCGGGCAGAAAGTTACGCTCAACCGTCAATGGGTGTGGCAAAGTTACGCGCGCTGGCCCGCCCCCGACCTCCCCCCTGAGAGGAAACCGCGATGCACCCGCAGCTTCCGGTACGAATCGACGCCCCCACCGAACGCCGCAACCCCCGCACCCTCGAGATCGACGACGTCCCCACCCTCGACGTGCTGCGCCTGCTCAACGCCGAGGACCGGATCCCGGCCGAGGCCGTGGCCGCGGTGCTGCCCGACCTGGCCCGGCTGGTGGACGAGACGGCACGCCGGATCCGGGCGGGCGGCCGGCTGCACTACTTCGGGGCGGGCACCTCGGGCCGGCTCGCGGTGATGGACGCCGCCGAGCTGATCCCCACCTTCGGCCTCGCGCCCGGGATCGTGGTCGCCCACCACGCGGGCGGTATGCACGCGCTGGTCGAACCGGTGGAGGGCCTCGAGGACCAGGAGTCCGCCGGCGAGGCCGACGCGGCCGAGGTGGGTCCGGGGGACGTCGCGGTCGGGATCGCCGCCAGCGGCCGTACTCCGTACGTCGGCGGAGCCCTGCGCGCAGCCCGGGCGGCGGGCGCCTTCACCGCGCTGGTCAGCGCCAACCCCGAGGCCGGGCTGGCCGGCCGGGCGGACGTCCACCTGGGCGTGGACACCGGCCCCGAGGCGATCGCGGGCTCCACCCGGCTGAAGGCGGCCACCGCCCACAAGCTGGTGCTCAACAACCTGTCCACGGCGGTGATGATCGCGCAGGGCCGTACGTACTCGAATCTGATGGTCGATGTGGCCGCCACCAACGACAAGTTGCGCGGCCGGGTCCTCAACATCCTGGTCGAGGCCACCGGGCTGGACGAGGACCGTTGCGGAGCCGCCCTCGCCGCGTCGGGAGGGGAGCTCAAGACGGCCCTGGTCGGCCTGCTCGCGGAGTGCTCGCCGGAGCAGGCGCGCAAGGCCCTGGAGATCGGCGACGGGAGCGTGCGCACGGCGCTGCGCACCTTCGGCTGAGTACGCAGGAGGACGCCCCGCGATCCGGATGGGTCGCGGGGCGTCCTCGTCGTCAGGGAGCCGTCACTGCGGACCGCGGCGCCGGTGCACTGCCGTGTACGTGCGCTCCAGGGCCCGTGTCGTACGGCTGTAGTTGCGCTGCGCCACACCGACGAACAGACAGTCCACCAACGTCAGGGCGGCGATCCGGCTGGACATTGCACCGGACCGGAAGGTGGTCTCGCGTACCGCCGTGGTCAGCACGTGGTCGGCCACCTCGGCGATCGGCGAGCGCGGGAAGTTGGTGATGGCGATGGTCGTGGCGCCGTTGTCCCATGCCTCGCCCAGCGCGGCCACGGTGTCGGTGGTGGCCCCGGTGTGCGAGATGCCGATGGCCAGGTCCCCCCGGCCGAGCAGGGCCGCGGAGGTGAGCGCGCCGTCGGGGTCCGGCCAGGCCGACGCCCGGAGCCCGATGCGGTGCAGCTTCTGCTGGAGGTCGAGGGCGATCAGTGCGCTGGCGCCCACGCCGTACAGATCCACCGCGCCCGCCCCGACCACTTCGTCGATCACCCGCTGCAGGACGTTGAGATCGATCTGGGCGATGGTGTCCTCGACCGCGTGGGCGTCCGCGAAACCCAGCTTGCCGACCACGTCGGCCAGCGAGTCGCCGGGCCCGATGTCGCTGCCGGCACTGGACCAGGACGGGCCACTGTCCTCGCTGCCGGCCGCCGAGGCGAGCTTGATCCGCAGGTCGGGGTAGCCCTTGAGACCGACGGCCCGGCAGAACCGGACGACGGTGGTCTCGGAGGTGCTGCATTCCGCTGCGAGTTCACTGATGGTCTTCCCCGCCACCCCGACCGGATCGGCGATCGCCGCCTCGGCGACCCGCCGCTCGGACGGTGGGAGAGAGGGCAGCAGAGCCCTTATCTGCACCAGCACCGTCTGTGGCGGCGTGGCGCGCTCCTGAGTGGGCGCTGCGGAGCGCCGGGGGGCGTCGTCGCCTCCGCGCTGTCGGTCACGTGCGGCAGCCATGTGGGAATCCTACGGGTTCGTTGGGGTACGCGTAGCTGAGTATCCGGGCTTTGTGCGATGCGGGATCTTGAGCCGTCACCGGGCGTTCACGCCCGCGCGTGCTCGGCGCGGGCCGCGACGGCGGCGTGCACCACGCGTCGCAACTCCTTTGCGCGTGCACCACGTCCGTAGTGCACCGCGTTGGTCAGCAGCACCACCCAGATCCCGCTGACAGGGTCGAGAGCCAGGCTGGTACCGGTGAAGCCGGTGTGCCCGGCTCCGGTCGCGGGCCACTGCGGGGACATGTGGTCCCAGACGTCTCCGGGGAGCGTCCAGCCCAGCCCGCGCGCACCGTCAAGTCCTGCGGTCTGCAGGCTGAGTGCCTCGCCACGGGCCCGGTGCGACAGCAGTGACTCCTCGGCGAGCCAGCACGCCTGCAGGTAGTGCGCGAGGTCCGGGGCGGTCGAGAACAGCCCGGCGTGCCCGGCGACACCGCCGAGGCTCTCGGCGTTCTCGTCGTGCACCACACCGCATTTGGGCTCCCCGCCGGGCGGCGCCTCGGTGGCGGCGGTGTCTTCCCGCCATGCGTCGGGCGGCAGGTAGCGGGTGGTGGCCAGGCCGAGCGGGTCGAGCACCAGCTCCTGCACGGCGGCGTCGAGCGGCTGTCCGGCAACGGCGGCGATGATCTCACCGAGCAGAATGAACCCCAGGTCGGAGTAGCGGACGGTGGTGTCCGGCAGGCCGTCGAGAGGCTCTGCGAGCACGGCGGCCAGCCGGTCGGCGGGGCCGCCGGGAAGCTTCCAGAAGTCGCGGTGCGGGGGCAGTCCGGAGGTGTGCGAGAGCAGGTGACGGATCGTCACCTGGCTCTTGCCGGCCCCCGCGAAGTCCGGCAGATGGCGGCGGACCGGATCGTCGAGCCGCAGCGCCCCGGTGTCGGCGAGCCGCAGCACGGCGGGCGTGGTGGCCACCACCTTGGTGAGTGAGGCCAGGTCGAAGACGGTGTCCGCGGTGACGGGACGTCCCGACGGCCCGTCGGCAGTGGCGCCGAAGGCGGCCGTACGCACGGGTCCGTGCGCTCCGCGCCCGGTGATCAGGACGGCGCCGGGCACGACACCGTCCTGCACCGCACTGCGGACGAGGTCTTCGGGATCGGCGGGACCAGGGGGATCTTCGCGTTCGGTCATCACTGCCTGCCTTCGGGTGAGGTGAAATGCGGTGCGGTGCGGTGAAGAGACGTGCGGGGGGCTGACAGCTCGATCATCCCGCTGGTAAATTTCCACCGCAAGATAGATCCTCAATGTCATTCACTTACGATCCGGTGTCTCCCGGAGCTACCCCCGAGGTGAGCAGGCATGACGAACCTTCCGGTGGCACGCACTGCAACCGAGCACGACCTTCCCGCGCTGCGAACCCTCGCCCGAGCGGCACTCGTCCACGACGGCGACGCCGACGACGTGCTCGATCTCCTGTGGGCGCAGACAGCGGACCGCCCCCAGTTGCGCATCCTCGCCGAGGCCGACGGGGAACCGGTCGGCGTCGCCCTCGCCGCACTCCGCCCCGCCACCGCGAGTACCCCCGGCATCGGCCACATCGACCTCCTCGCCGTACGTCCCGAGGCGCAGAGCCGCGGCATCGGCCGCGCCCTGATGACCCGCGCAGAGGAACTCCTCACCGCCGCCGGGGCCGAGCGGCTGATGATCCGCGGCAGGCCCCCGTACTACGCATGGCCCGGCATCGACATCCGCTACACCCGCGCGGTGTGCCTGGCCGAGTCCAGCGGCTACACCCGGGGCCCCGAAGGCCTCAACATGAGCGTCGACCTGCGCACCGCGCCGCTCGACACCGCCGACGACGAGGCGCGCCTGGCCGCCGCCGGGGTGCGTGTCCGCCGCCTCGAGCCCGCGGACGAGAAGCCGTTCCTCGCCTGGATGCGCCAGTGGGGCGGCAGCTGGGACGGTGAGGCCGCACGCGCGCTCACCTACGACCCGCCGCGCGGACATGTCGCCGTTCGCGAAGGCACCGACGGCCCTGTCTTTGTGGGCTTCGCCTGCCACGGCGTCAACCGCCGCACCTGGTTCGGCCCGATGGGCACGGACTCCTCCGAGCGCGGCCTCGGCGTCGGTACCGTCCTGCTGCGCCGCTGCCTCGCCGACCAGCGCGCATCGGGACTCGACGAGGCGGAGATCGGCTGGACCGCCCCCATCCACTTCTACGCGCGCGGCGTGGACGCGAGGCTCGGCCGGGTCTTCTGGACGTACAGCAAGGACGTCTGACCGGCGACCTCCCGCCGGCCCGGGTCGCACCCGGCCGGCCAAGCCACCCACCCACCCCGGCCGGCCGCCCGGCCCGAGAGGACCCGCCATGCCTGCCACCCCAGCAACCCGCCCCACCCGCGCCGACGGCGAACTCCTCGCCCTCGCCGACCAGGTGCTGCAGCCGGGATTCCAGGGCACCACCGCCCCCGACTGGATCCGCCGCCGGCTGGCCGGCGGGCTGGGCTCGGTCCTCCTCTTCGGCCGCAACATCCAGGACGCCGAGCAGACCGCCGCGCTCACCTCCGCGCTGCGCGCCGAGAATTCCGACATACTGATCGCGGTCGACGAGGAGGGCGGCGACATCACCCGGCTGGAGACCGCGACCGGCTCCTCCTACCCGGGCAACCTCGCCCTCGGCACCGTCGACGATCCCGAGCTCACCGCCGCCGTCGCGCACTCCATCGGCGGCGAACTGCGCGCCGTCGGCATCGGCCTCGACTACGCCCCCGACGCCGACGTCAACTCCAACCCCGACAACCCGGTCATCGGCGTCCGCTCCTTCGGCGCCGACCCGGGCCTGGTCGCCCGGCACACCGCCGCCTGGGTGCGAGGGATGCACGACGCGGGGATCGCCGCCTGCGCCAAGCACTTCCCCGGCCACGGTGACACCGACACGGACTCCCACCTCGACCTGCCCACCGTCGCGATGGACGCGGACCGCATCGCGGAACTGGCCCTGCCACCGTTCCGCGCCGCCCTCGCCGCCGGAGCCCGCGCGGTGATGACCGCCCACCTGCTCATCCCCGCCTACGATGCGCACCGCCCTGCCACCGTCAGCCCCCGCGTGATCACCGAACTGCTGCGCGAGGAGCTGGGTTTCGACGGGCTCGTCGTCAGCGACGCCGTCGAGATGCAGGCCGTCCGCGCCCGTTACGGCCTGGCCGGCGCGACCGTCCGGGCGCTCGCCGCCGGGGTGGACCTCGTCTGCCTCGGTGACGGGTCCGGTGACACCGAGTTCGCCGGCCTGCGCTCCGCCGTCGCCGAAGCCGTGACCCGCGGCGAACTCACCGAGGAGCGCCTCGCCGAGGCCGCGGCCCGTACCGCGGAGTTCGCCGCCTGGCAGCGGGCCCTGGCCGAGACCGTTCCCGCCCCCGTACCGGACCGGTCGCTCGGCCTGTCCGCCGCCCGCCGCGCGCTGCGCACCACCGCAGACGACCCGGCTGCTCTGCCCCTGCGCTCCCCCGCGCTCCTGGTCGAGTTCGGCGTGCCCGGCACCCTGGTCCAGAGCGACGGCACGCCATGGGGCCTCGGGCCCGCCCTCACCGCGCTCATGCCGGGAACCGTCCGCACCACGCTGCCCGCCCTCGCCCCGTTCGACCCGGCGCACGCCGACAGGATCCTCGCCGAGGCCGCCGGCCGGCCGCTCGTCCTCGCCGTCCGCGACGCGCATCGCCGGCCCGCCGTGCAGGAGTGGCTGCGAGCTCTGCTCGCCCACCGGCCCGACGCGATCACGGTGGAACTCGGCGTCCCGCACGCGGGTCCCGGCGGCGCCGTGCGCATCGACACCCACGGCGCGGCCCGTGTCTGCGGACAGGCGGCCGCGGAGGTCCTCGCGGGGCAGGCGCTCTCCGGACACTGACCCGGGGCGTGCGCACGGATGGCCGGCCGGTCACAACTGCGCCTGCCGCAGCCCTTTACGTACCTGTCATGCCCGGGTAACTTCCGCATCGCAAAAGATTGCAGAAAAATTCTGACAGCACTTGCTGACGGGATGCACTGCTCGCCGAACCCCGAGGCGCGTCAGGGTTCTCCGGCGGGACCGCGGCTGCTCGCTGAGCAGCCGCGCTCTTGGCTGCTGTGGCCGGCCGGCCGCAGCCCTCCCCCTGGAGATTCGCATGAAACGCACCCCCCGCCGACTGCTGAGACGCCCCCTGGCGGCAGCCGTCGCGGCCGCAGGGCTTCTGGGGCTCCTCACCGCGGTGCCGCACTCCGCCAGTACCGCCACCGCCGCACCGGCCGCGGCCACGGAGAACACGGCAACGGTCTTCTATTACACGAAAACCCGTAACTGGTCTGCGTACAACCTTCATTACGCCCCGGACGGCGGGTCCTGGACCACGGTGCCCGGCGTGCAGATGGAGCCCGCATGCACGGACTGGGTGAAGAAGACCGTCAGCCTGGGCGGTGCGAGCGGGCTCGCCGCCACGTTCAACAACGGTTCGGGCGTCTGGGACAACAACGCCGGAAACAACTACGCGCTGGGCACCGGAATGATCACGGTCAAGGACGGGGTCGTGGCCCACAGCGACCCGTGCGCCGATGCCGGCACCGACCCGGACCCCTCCCCCACCCCCGGCGACACCCGCACCGCCTCGGTCTACTACTCCACGGCGACGGTCGGCTGGACCACCACCAACCTGCACTACCAGCCCGCGGGAGGGGCATGGACCGCCGTACCTGGCGTCGGTATGGAACAAGCGTGTACGGGGTGGATGAGGCGGTCCGTCGACCTGGGCGACGCCACCACGATGCAGGCCGCGTTCAACAACGGCAACGGCGTCTGGGACAACAACAACGGCAGCAACTACACGATCCCGGCAGGCGTTTCCACGGTCGAGAACAAGAAGGTCACCGCCGGCGCCGAGGATCCGTGCGCCGCCGAGCCGCCGGACACCGAGGCCCCCACCGTGCCGGCGAAAGTGACCGCCGATGCCGACGGCGTGTCCGTCGTGCTGTCGTGGGACCCGTCCACCGACGACCGGGGGGTGACGAAGTACCAGGTCACCCGTAGCGGCGGGACCAAGGGCACGATGGTGACGGACGTCGGCTCCACCGTCTTCTCCGACGCGAACCTGGAGGAGAGGACGGCGTACAGCTACACCGTCAGGGCCGCGGACGCCGCGGGCAACGTATCGCCGGCGTCGGCCGCCGTCACCGCCACGACCGGGGACAGGCCGGCCGCACCGGCGGCCGGAACGCCGCTCGGCACGGATCCGCGCAAGGACCCGATCTACTTCGTGCTCACGGCCCGGTTCAACGACGGCGACAGCTCCAACAACCGCGGCGGCAGCCAGCATGTGAAGTCCGGCAACGCGGCCAACGACGACCCCATGTTCCGCGGTGACTTCAAGG
This sequence comes from Streptomyces sp. JH14, assembly GCF_029428675.1. Taxonomy (GTDB): domain Bacteria; phylum Actinomycetota; class Actinomycetes; order Streptomycetales; family Streptomycetaceae; genus Streptomyces. The sequence continues at coordinate 303,795 of NZ_JAJNEL010000001.1, forward strand.
GCCTGGTGAACAAGCTCGACTACATCAAGGGACTCGGCTTCTCCGCCGTCTGGATCACTCCGGTGGTGCTGAACCGGTCCGACTACGACTACCACGGCTATCACGGCTACGACTTCTACAAGGTCGACGCCCGCCTGGAGTCCGCAGGCGCCTCGTACCAGGACCTGATCAACGCCGCCCACGCCAAGGGCATGAAAATCTACCAGGACGTCGTCTACAACCACTCCTCGCGCTGGGGCGCCAAGGGCCTCTTCACCCCGACCGTCTACGGGGTCCGGGACGACCAGTGGAGCTGGTACTACGACGAGAAGAACGAGGGCTTCGAGTACGACGGTCTGAGCGTCGAGTCCAAGTCCGGGAAGTCGTACTACAACGGCGATCTCTGGTCCACCGCGGAGCCGTCCGGCAACACCTGCCTCAACTGGGGCAAGCCCACCGGAGGCACCTCCGCCGAGGGCTACCGGATCTACAACTGCCAGTGGCCGAGCCCGACTTCGGGCATGTTCCCGAAGACGTACTACCACAACTGCTGGATCGGGAACTGGGAGGGCGAGGACTCCCGCAGCTGCTGGCTGCACGAGGATCTCGCCGACTTCAACACCGAGAGCGCGCCCGTCCAGAACTATCTGATCGGCGCCTACGACAAATACATCGACATGGGGGTCGACGGCTTCCGCGTCGACACCGCCGTCCACATCCCCCGCACCACCTGGAACCGCCGTTTCCTGCCCGCGATCCAGGAGCGCGTCACCTCGCGGTTCGGTGCACAGGCAGCGGAGAACTTCTTCGTCTTCGGCGAGGTCGCCGCCTTCGTCAACGACAAATGGAACCGCGGCTCGGTCAACCACTCGGCGCAGTTCTACACCTGGAAGGAGCGCAAGGAGTACGACGCCGACGACGCGAAGGCCGCCCTGGAGATGTACGACTACGAGCAGCAGCTCGGCACCGGTGCCCAGCCGACCTCCACCAACGCCTTCCTGAACGGAAACGCGTACCACACACCGGACCACAGCCGGTTTTCCGGCATGAACGTCATCGACATGCGGATGCACATGAACTTCGGTGACGCCGGCAACGCGTACAACAACGGCAAGGACTCCGACGACAGTTACAACGACGCCACGTACAACGTCGTGTACGTCGACAGCCACGACTACGGGCCCAACAAGAGCAGCGAGCGCTACTCCGGCGGCACCGACGTATGGGCCGAGAACATGTCCCTGATGTGGACGTTCCGCGGTATCCCCACCCTCTACTACGGGTCGGAGATCGAGTTCCAGGCGGGCAAGAAGATCGACTGCGGGCCGGCCTGCCCGCTGGCGACCACCGGCCGCGCGTACTACGGAGACCATCTCGCCGGGACGGTCCAGGCGTCCGACTTCAGCAAGGTCTCCTCGGCCACCGGAGAGGTCGCCGCCACGCTCGCCAAGCCGCTGGTCAAACATCTGCAGCGGCTCAACGAGATCCGGCGGGCGGTGCCGGCCCTGCAGATGGGCCAGTACTCCACCGAGGGCATCACCGGATCGATGGCGTACAAGCGGCGCTACACCGACGCCGCGAGCGGCGTCGACAGCTTCGCGCTGGTGACGGTCACCGGACCGGCCACGTACACCGGCATCCCCAACGGCACCTACAAGGACGCGGTCACCGGGGACACGCGGGTGGTGACGGGCGGCACGCTTGCCGTCCCGGCGCCGGGCAAGGGCAATCTGCGGGTGTACGTGCTCGACCTCGGCGGCCGGAACGCGGCCCCGGGCAAGATAGGGGCGGACGGCCCCTATCTGAAGTAGGCAGGGGCGACGGGCGTGCCCCGCGCACGCCCGTCACCTCCGGCGGTGGCTCAGCGCGCGGAGGCGGCGAGGTGCGGGAACCGGAACTCGGTGCGGCTGCGCGCGGTTTCGCCGGGCCGCAGGACGGTGCTGGGATAGTCCGGGCGGTTCGGTGAGTCGGGGAGGTGCTGGGTCTCCAGGCAGAGCGCGCTGTGCCGGTCATGGCGCCGGCCCGCGGTGTCGGTGAGCGTGCCGTCGAGCTGGTTGGCGGTGTAGACCTGGACACCGGGTTCGGTGGTCCAGACCTCCAGGATCCGGTCGGTTTCCGGAGCGCTGAGCCGGGCGGCCCGCCTGAGGGTATCCGGGGTCCCCTCCGCACGGACGATCCAGCAGTGGTCGAAACCGCCCGCCAGGGCCAGTTGTCCGTCTGGCAGAGCGATCCGCTCCCCGATGGTGTGCGGGGCGGTGAGGTCGAACGGCGTGCCGCGTACGTCGGCGGCAGGGCCCTGCGGAATGCCGTCCGCGTCGACGGGGAGATAGGTGTCGGCGTCCACCTGGAGGCGGTGGCCGAGGATGTCGCCGTCGGCGGTGAGGTTGAAGTACGCGTGGTTGGTGAGGTTGACGACCGTGGCGCGGTCGGTGGTCGCCGTGTAGTCGATGGCGAGTGTGCCCGCGGTGTCGAGGGTGTACGTCGCGGTGACGTCGAGAGCCCCGGGGAACCCCATGTCGCCGTCGGGGCTGTGCAGGGTGAGCCGGACGACCGCGGTGTCGTCGGTGGTGTCCCCCGTGGCCTGCCACATTCTGGTGTGGAAGCCGTCGGGGCCGCCGTGCAGGGCGTGGCCGCGGTCGTTGGCGGGGATCTCGTGGGTGGTCCCGTCGAGGGTGAAGCGGCCGTGGGCGATGCGGTTGGCGAAGCGGCCGATGAGAGCCCCGAAGAAGGGGTTCTTCCCCGTGTAGTCGTCGAGCGTGGCCAGCGACCGGACGACCGACACGGCGGCTCCCGTGGAGTCCGGCACGGTCAGGCTGTGCAGGATGCCCCCGTAGGTGAGGATCTCGGCCTGGACACCCGTACCGGAATCGAGTGTCCAGACTTCGACGTCGGAACGCCCGTGGGAGGTGCCGAACGGTTGGTGGTGCACGGTGGGGCGAGGCATCGAGTTCCTTCTTCGGGAAACCTGGTGACGGGCGACTGACCAGGCAGGATTCTACGGACAGTCGTCGGGCGAAGGGCGCTCGGACGGCCGCGGCACGGTCGATTCGCGAACGACGAGCCGGTAGCCGGGGCGGGGCCGTCGCGGTTCGGGCACCGGATTGCCGGAGAGCCGCTCGACGAGGCTGTCGACGGCGAGCCGGGCGATCGCTTCCTTGTCCGGGGCGATGGTGGTGAGCGTGGTGGCTCCGTACAGGCTCTCCTCGATGTCGTCGAAGCCGACGACGGCCACGTCGCCGGGGACGCTCAGCCCGCGCTCCGAGAGGGTGCGCATGGCGCCGATGGCGATGAGGTCGTTGTACGCGAAGACGGCGTCGGGCCGTTCGCCGCGGTCGAGGAGAGCCGCCATGGCGACGGCCCCGTCCTCGCGTCCGTATCCGTCGGTGACCACGATCAGGGCCTCGTCGGGTTCGATGCCGGCGGCGGCGAGTTCCTCGCGCCACCCCCGCAGTCGCAGATGGGCGGGCTGGCGCTCCCGTCCGGTGCGGGAGCCCAGGAAGGCGATCCTCCGGTGTCCGAGGTCGATGAGGTGCCGTACGGCGTCGCGGGAGGCCGCCACATTGTCGATGGCGATGTGGTCGTAAGGGGCTTCGTACTCGCGCTCGCCGAGCAGGACCAGGGGCGCGGTCTCACTGCGCGCCATCAGGTCCTCGGTCTCCAGATGGATGGGGCTGAGGATGAGACCGTCGATGACATGGGACCGGAAACCCTGGCTGACCAGGAGTTCCTTCTCCCTCAGCCCGCCGGTGTGGTCGACCAGCACGGTGTAGTCGTGCCGGGCGGCCGCGTCGACGACCGCGCCGGCCAGCTCCGCGAAGTACGGGTTGCCGAACTCGGGCACGGCGAGGGCGATGATGCCTGTGCGGCCCTTGCGCAGATGGCGTGCGGTGAGGTTCGGCCGGTAACCGAGCTCGTCGATGGCCTGCTGCACCTTGGCGCGCATCTTGGGTGTGACGTGCTGATAGTTGTTGACCACGTTCGACACGGTCTTGATGGACACGCCCGCCCGTTGCGCAACGTCCTTGAGGCTGACGCCCACGGCACTCCCTGACTCGTCTCGGCGCGCGGTGTCGCGCAGGGGATCGGCTTGCTCCGGCCCGGGACCGGCGGACCCGGGCCCGGCACCGTTCAAGTGGTTCTGCGGCTGCGCGCCAGATAACGCTGCGCCACGACGACAACGATAAGGAACCCGCCGCTGACCACCGACTGGTACGAGGAGTTGAGCGTGCCGATCTGGTTGATCAGATTCTGGATGACGGCCAGCAGCAGGACGCCCCAGAGAGTGCCGCTGATCGATCCGGCCCCACCGATGAGCAGGGTGCCGCCGATCACGACGGCGGAGATCGCGTCGAGTTCCATGCCCACGCCGATGATGGTGACGCCGGAGGACAGTCTGGCCGCGTTGAGCGCGCCGGCCAGGCCGGCCAGCAGACCGCTGAGCATGTAGACGAGGATCTTCGTGCGGGCGACGGGCAGGCCCATCAGGGTGGCCGCGTCGCTGCTGCCGCCCACGGCGAAGAGCGTCTGTCCGAACGAGGTGCGCTGCAGGAGCAGCCCGCCGCCCGCGAACAGCACCAGGGCGATCAGGATCGGGTGGCCGAAGCCCCAGATGCTGCCCTGTCCGAGCTCGGCGAAGGCTGATCCCTTGGGTACCAGGTAGGTGGTCGCACCCTCGTCGGTAATGGCGAGGAGCAGGCCGCGGGCGCCGAGCAGGGTGGCGAGCGTGACGATGAAGGGCGCCATCCCGGCACGGGCGATCAGGAACCCGTTGAGCAGGCCGATCGCCGCGCACACCACGAGCGGGACGAGCAGCGCGGGCAGGAGCCCCCACTGCGAGGCCCAGGCGGCGAGCACGCCGCCCAGAGCAAAAACGGATCCGACGGAGAGGTCGATGCCGCCCGTGATGATGACCATCGTCATGCCGAGGGCGACGACGGCGAGGAAGGACGCCTGCACGGTCACGCCGCGGGCGTTGTCGAGGGTGGCGAACGTCGGGTACACGAACGAGGCGACGATCACGACCGTGAGCAGGACGGCGAGGACGCCCTGGCGCTGCACGAGTTCGGCGATCCGCTGCGTGGCCTTCGGCTCGGAGCCGTAGGTCACCGGGCGGGGCGCGCTGCGGCCGTCCGGGGAGGGCGTCGTGTGCGGGGCGGCCGCCGGGGCGGGTGTGGTTTTGTTCATCGGGACCGACGCTCCCGGGCGACGTAGACGGCGGCGATGATGATGGCCGCCTGGGCGATCTGTGCGGTGGAGTCGGGCAGGTCGTGCTTGACGAGGGTGGCCCGCAGCAGCTGCATCAGCAGGGCGCCGGCGACGGTGCCGAGGACGCGGACGGATCCGCCGTTCAGCGGGGTCCCGCCGACGACGACCGCCGTGATGGCGGAGAGTTCCATGAGGGTGCCGAGCGAGGAGGGGTCGCTGGCCGTGAGCCTGGCGGTGGCGAGGATGCCGGCCAGTGCGGCGAACACTCCGCAGAGCACGTACACCCCGATCAGCACGCGACGGACGGGCAGGCCGGCAAGGGCGGCGGCGGGCCGGCTGCCTCCGACGGCGACGATCTGGCGGCCGAAGGTGGTGCGCTGCACCAGGAACGCGACGGCGGCGGCCAGGGCGGCGGCGATGAGCACGACCAGCGGGATGCCGAGGAACGACCCGGTGCCGAGCGAGAGCAGGTCGGGGTTGATGATCTGCTTGAGCTGACCGTCGGCCATGACCAGGGCCAGACCACGGCCGCCGACGAACAGTGCGAGCGTGGCGACGATGGGCTGCAGCCCGATCAGCGAGACCAGGGTGCCGTTGACCGCTCCGACGACGGCACCGGCGAGCAACGCGACGGCGAGCGCCGGCACGAGTCCGTAACCCAGGTAGAGCGGGAGGAGGGCGGCGGCGAGCGCCATGGTCGAACCGACGGACAGGTCGACGCCCTCGGTGCCGATGACCAGGGCCATGCCCAGGGCGACGATGACGATCGGGGCGACCTGGACCAGCTGGGTGCGGAGGTTGTCGGCCGTCATGAAGTGTTCGGTGAACAGGGCGTTGAAGACCAGCAGTACGGCCACGGCCGCGTACACGCCGTACTCCTGGTACCAGGCGGGATTGCGCAGCCACGCGAGCGGGCGGGCCGGTGGGGCGAGAGTGGCCTGGTTGGTCATCGCGGGTCCTCCTGTGCTGCCGGGGCCTTCCGGTCGGGCGCCGGTGCCGACGGCACGTCGGGGGCGGGCGCCGGTGCCGTCCGGTCGTCGGGGGCGGGCGCGCTCGCCGGCTGCACCTCGGGGCCGGGCGCAGTCGCCCGCCGTACCTCGGGGCCGGGCGGCGGTGCGTGATCGGCGAGCACTTCGAGCAGTTGGCTCTCGCCGACCTCGTCGCCCGTCAGTTCGCCGGCGACGGATCCGCCGCGCAGGACGACGATCCGGTCGGCGCCCTCGATGAGTTCCTCAATGTCGGAGGAGATGAGCAGGACGGCCAGGCCTTCGCCGGCGAGGTCGTCGATCAGGCTCTGGACCTCGGCCTTGGCGCCGACGTCGATGCCGCGCGTCGGCTCGTCGAGCAGCAGGACCTTGGGCTCCAGGCAGAGCCAGCGTGCGAGGAGGACCTTCTGCTGGTTGCCGCCGGAGAGTTCGCCGACCTTCTGTTCCGGGCTCGCCGCCTTGATACGCAGGCGCTTCATGAAGATGTCGACGATGCGGTCCTGCTTGGCGCGGGAGACCACACCGGCGCGCGAGAGGCGGGGCATGGCGGCCAGCACGATGTTCTCGCGCACGGAGAGACCGGGGACGATCCCCTCGGCCTTGCGGTCCTCGGGCAGCAGACTGATGCCCGCACGGATGGCGCCCGCCGGGGTGAGCCGGCGCAGCCTGCGGCCGCCGACGGTGAGTTCACCGGCGTCCAGGCTCAGGGCGCCGGCCAGGGCCTTGGCCGTCTCGCTGCGGCCCGAGCCGAGGAGACCACCGAGTCCGAGCACTTCGCCGGCGTACAACGACAGTGATATGTCGTGGAGTTGGTGGTCGCGGGAGAGCCCTTCCGCGGTCAGCACGGGGGTGCGTGCCGCGTCGTGTCCCTCGGCGGCGAAACCGGTCGTGCCGTTGCGGCGGACCTCGGCGAGGTCGCGGCCGAGCATCATCGAGACCAGCTGCATCCGGTCGAGGGCGGCGAGGTCGCCGGTGTGGATGTGGCGGCCGTCGCGCAGGACGGTGACGCGGTCGCAGATCCGGTACAGCTCGTCCATGCGGTGACTGACGTACAGGACGGCGATGCCCTGGTCCCGGAGGTTCCCGATGACCCTGAAGAGGGTCTCGACCTCGCGCGGTTCGAGCGAGGACGTGGGTTCGTCCATGACGACGACCCGGGCGTTGACGGAGACGGCGCGCGCGAGCGCGACCATCTGCTGGGTGCCGACACCCAGGGTGTGCAGGGGCCGTCGGGGTTCGACGCGTACACCGAAGCCGTCCAGCAGGGCGGCCGCATCGCGGTGCATCCGGGCGAAGTCGATCAGCCCGAGGCGGTTCTTCGGTTCACGGCCGAGGAAGATGTTGCGCGCCACGCTCATCAGCGGGACGAGGTTCACCTCCTGGTAGATCGTCGAGATCCCGGCCTGCTGAGCCTCGAACGGCCGGGCGAACACGACCTGCCGGCCGGACATCCGCAGTTCGCCCTCGTCGGGCCTGTACACGCCGGTCAGCACCTTGATCAGGGTGGACTTTCCGGCGCCGTTCTCCCCCACGAGCGCGTGGGTCTCCCCCGCGCGCAGGGAGAAGGAAACGTCGTCGAGCGCGACCACACCCGGGAACCTCTTGGTCACCGAGCGGGCTTCGAGGACGGTGTCGGCCGAGGGCGGGGCGGTCGCCTCCGTTGTCCGGGGTGCTGCTTCGGGTGGTGCCATGGATCGTGGCCTTCCGCTGTTCCGAGGATGTGGGCCCGGGGGCGCGAGTGGGCGGTACGGGTATGCGCGTGGGAGCCGGGACGAGGACGTGCGGGCCGGCACGGCCGTGGTGCCACGGCCGCATGCGGGCCGGCCCGGTGCAGCACACGGGCCGGCCCGCCCCCCGTCGCCGGAGCTGTTCGGCTCAGTACGCGCCGCCGAGCGAGGCCTTCGCGTTGGTCTCGTCGTACGCGCGGTCCGAGATGATCACGTTCTCCGGGATCTCCTCGCCGCCGTAGAACTTCTGCGCGGTGGCGAAGGCCAGCGGGCCGAAGCGCGGGTTCGACTCGATGACGGCGTTGTACTCGCCGTTGACCAGTGCCTGGACGGCGTTGCGGGTGCCGTCGACGGAGACGATCTTGACGTCCTTGCCGGGCTTCTTCCCGGCCGCCTTCAGCGCGGTGACGGCGCCGAGCCCCATCTCGTCGTTCTCCGCGTAGACGGCGGTGATGTCGGGCTTGGACTGGATGAGCTGTTCCATGACCTGCTGCCCCTTGTCACGGGCGAACTCGCCGGTCTGCTGCGCGACGATCTCCATGTCGGGCGCCTTCCCCTTGATCTGGTCGACGAAGCCCTTGGTGCGGTCGGTCGTGACGTTGTTGCCCGACGCGCCGAGGAGGATGGCGATCTTGCCCTTGCCGCCGGTCGCCTTGATCATCGCGTCCGCGGCACGCTTGCCCTGCTCCACGAAGTCGGAGCCGAGGAAGGCCACATAGTCCTGGCATGCGGTGGAGTTGACCTTGCGGTCGATGGTGAGGACGGGGACCTTCTTCGCCGCGGCCGCCTTGAGGGCCGGCTCCAGACCGTCCGAGTTCAGCGGTGCGACGATGAGGAACTGAGCGCCCTGGGACAGCATGTCCTGGATGTCGCTGATCTGCTTGGAGAGCTGCGACTGCGCGTTCGTGGTGAGCAGCTTCTTCACACCGAGCTTGGCGGCCTCGTCCTTGATGGACTGGGTCTCCGCGATACGGAACGGATTGGCTTCCTTCTCCGACTGGGAGAAGCCGACGACCGCCTTCTTCAGGTCCAGCTTCGGCGCGCCGTAGGTCTGCAGCGAGCAGCCGGGACCCGTGCCGGCTTCGGGGGACTTGGCCGCCTGGGCTTCCTGGCTGCTGTCGCCGCCGGCGTTGTCCGAGGTCTCCGACTTGGAGCAGCCGGAGGCGGCCAGCGTGGCGGTGGCCGCGAGCAGGCAGGCCGCGGCGAGGGTACGGGTTCGACGCTGGATCATCATGCGCGGGACGCTCCTTGGCGGGATGACGGCACGCCGGCGGGCGTGCGCGGTCGGGGCATGGCTGGACGATGCATCGGCCGCCGGGCGGCGGATGCCGGTGCATTCCTCACGACACCGCTTCGAGATGCACGTAACTGCTGGTGAAGCTGCGGTCGCACGAGCCTCCGCGGCCTGTCGGCGGCTCGGTTTACAACGTTATATAGGCGGCGCGGCACGGGCGGCAAGGGTGTAGTCGACGCGTTTCCAAAATGTGTCGCCGTTCTCTGCCGACGACACCCGCCGACCGGCCCGCGCCACACGGACCAGCGGTGCCACATCTCTGGACAGCGGCCCAACTACGTGCTGTCATACGGCCGGACGCCAAGTTTCCAACGTTGCAATGCAGTTGACGACCGGGCCCGGCCCGGCGCGACGGCAGTCCTCGTCATGCGCGGAAACAGTGGGCCGGTTCGCTGCAGCCGCAACACGTGCCCCCAGGACCGCACATGAGCCGAGACCCCGATGTGAGCCGCCCGTCCCGCACGGCACGGCAGAGCAGGAGCTCCCCGTATGCCCCTGAACCGCAGACAGCTCATGACGAGCGCACTGGCCACCGCGGCCGCCACGACCGCGGCCGGCCGGTGGGCCACGACCGCAACCGCCGCCGAGAACCGCGTGGCAGCCGCCCACGGCGGCCACTACTCCCCCAGCGCCGCGCCCCTGCATCCGACGGCCTTCCTCAGGCTTCCGCCGGGCCGGGTCAGCGCACGCGGCTGGCTGGCCGGCCAACTCCGGCTCCAGCTCGACGGGTTGTGCGGCCGGTACGAGGAGCTCTCGCACTTCCTCGACTTCACCGCCACCGGCTGGGTCCGCCCCGAGCTGGGCGGGTGGGAGGAGGTCCCGTACTGGCTGCGCGGCTACACCGACCTCGCGATCGTCACCGGGGACGCCAAGGCCCTTGCAGCTGTGCGCCGCTGGTTCGACGCGATCCTCAGCACACAGCAATCCGACGGCTTCTTCGGCCCGAAGGCGCTGCGTACCTCACTGAACGGCGGCCCGGACTTCTGGCCGTTCCTCCCCCTGGTCCAGGCACTGCGTTCATGGCAGGAGTACAGCGGCGACAGCCGCATCATCCCGTTCCTCAGCCGGTTCTTCCGGTTCATGAACGCGCAGGGTCCGGGGGCGTTCAACACGAGCTGGATCGCCCTGCGCTGGGGTGACGGACTGGACAGTGTCTTCTGGCTCTTCAACCGCACCGGTGACACCTTCCTGCTCGACCTGGCCGACAAGATCCATGCCAACGGGGCGGACTGGGGCGACAACCTCGTCAACCTGCACAACGTCAACATCGCCCAGGGCTTTCGCGAGCCGGCCCAGTACGCGCTGCGCAGCGGTTCGGCCGACGACACCCGCGCCACGTACGGGACGTACGGCAAGGCGATGGACCAGTACGGGCAGTTCCCCGGTGGCGGCTTCGCCGGGGACGAGAATGCGCGGCCCGGACACGGCGACCCCCGGCAGGGCTTCGAGACCTGCGGCATCGTGGAGTTCATGGCGAGCCACCAACTGCTCACCAGGATCACCGGCGATCCGCTCTGGGCCGACCGCTGCGAGGAACTGGCCTTCAACTCGCTGCCCGCGTCGCTCGATCCGTCGGGCCGGGCCATCCACTACATCACGAGCGCGAACAGCGTCGATCTCGACAACGTCCCCAAGAGCGGCCGGCAGTTCCAGAACGGCTTCGCGATGCAGGCGTACCTTCCGGGCGTCGACCAGTACCGCTGCTGCCCGCACAACTACGGCATGGGCTGGCCCTACTTCCTCGAGGAGCTGTGGCTCGCCACGCCCGACGGCGGTCTCGCCGCAGCCATGTACGCGGCCTGCGAGGTGACGGCGAAGGTCGCCGACGGCACCGAGGTCACCCTCGTCGAGGAGACCGGCTATCCGTTCACGGACACGGTCTCGGTGACCGTGAGGACACCGAAGCACCTGCGCTTCCCGCTGGTGCTGAGGGTTCCCGCCTGGTGCTCCGCGCCCGAGATCAGGGTCAACGGGCGTCGTGTCGATGCACCGGCGGGCCCCGCCTTCACGCGTGTGGACCGGAACTGGTCCGACGGGGACCGCGTCACCCTGCGCTTCCCGCAGCGCACCACCGTGCGCACCTGGGCGGACAACCACGGCGCGGTGAGCATCGACCGCGGACCGCTGACATACTCCCTGCGCATCGGCGAAAGCTACGAGCGGATCGGTGGCACGGACGCGTTCCCCGAGTACGCGGTCCACGCAACGAGTCCCTGGAACTACGGCCTCGTGATCGACGCGGAGAACCCGGCCGCGTCGGTCTGCACGCGCAGTAACGCCCGGGCGGCGGGCGACAACCCGTTCACTCTCGACGGCACCCCGCTCAGCCTGACCGCCCGGGCCCGGCGGATTCCGGAGTGGACCGCCGACAGCGAGCACGTGGTGGCCCCGCTCCAGGACAGTCCGGCGCGCGGCGAGGAGCCGGTGGAGGAGGTCACGCTCGTCCCGATGGGCGCGGCCCGGCTGCGGATCACCTCCTTCCCGACGGCTGATCCGAACGCCGCACCCTGGTTCTCGGACGCCTGGTACCGCATCCGCAATCTGCACTCCGGCAAGCTCCTGGGCGTCGACAACATGTCCATAAACAACAGCGCCCACGTCGTCCAGTTCGACGACAACGGCACCGACGACCACCTCTGGCAGCTCGTCCCCGACGAAGACGGCCGGTACCGCATCCGCAACCGCCACTCCGGCAAGGTCCTCGGCGTCGACAACATGTCCATGGACAACAGCGCCCACGTCGTCCAGTTCGACGACAACGGCACCGACGACCACCTCTGGCAGCTCGTCCCCGACGAAGACGGCCGGTACCGCATCCGCAACCGCCACTCCGGCAAGGTCCTCGGCGTCGACAACATGTCCATGGACAACAGCGCCCACGTCGTCCAGTTCGACGACAACGGCACCGACGACCACCTCTGGCAGCTGCTCTGATCTTTTCCGGCGCGCGCTCTCGCTCCCCGCGCCGGTCCGGCGCGGGGAGCGTTCCCGTCACTCGCGAAGGAGCAGGAACAATGAACCGTGCGCACGCCCCCGGCCGACGGCCGTGGTGGAGACGGTTATCCACGCACTTCACGCTCGGCACCGGGCTGCTGGCCCTGGTGGCCACCGCGCTGGTCGCAGCCGGCTCGGCGCCGGCCGACGCCGCCTCCTGGTCACCGAAACCGGCCCCGATGACCACGCCGTGGACCGCTCAGGTGCCCGTGGACAACCCGCTGCCCGAGTATCCGCGCCCGCAGCTCACCCGTCCCGACTGGGCCAATCTCAACGGCCTCTGGGACTTCGCGGTGACCGGCCGCGACGCAGGGCAGCCCGCGGCGTTCCCCGATCAGATCCGTGTCCCGTTCGTGGCCGAATCGGCGCTCTCGGGGATCCAGCGGAAGGTCACCGAGAACGACAAGCTCTGGTACAGGAGGTCGTTCACCGTCCCGGCCGACTGGAACGGCCGCCGGGTGCAGCTGAACTTCGGCGCCTCCGACTGGCAGACCACCGTCTGGGTCAACGGCACACAGGTCGGCACCCACAAGGGCGGGTACGACTCGTTCTCGTACGACATCACGCCGCAGCTGAACGGCGGTACGAACACCGTCGTCGTCTCCGTCTACGACCCGACCCAGACCGGCGGTCAGGCAGTCGGCAAGCAGCGCATCAACGAGGTGACGCCGCACTCCGGCGGTGGCATCTTCTACACCGCGGCCTCCGGGATCTGGCAGACCGTCTGGCTGGAACCGGTCGCCACCGCGCACATGTCCCGGCTGGACATGACACCGAACCTGACCGACAGCACGCTGCGGGTGAAGGTGCAGGGGGCCTCCGCGGGCGGCCTCGGCGCCCGGGTCACGGTCTCCACCGGAGGAAGGGTCGTCGGCGCGGCCACCGGGACGGCCGGTTCCGAGATCACGGTACCCGTGCCGAACCCGCGTCTGTGGAGCCCGGACGATCCCTTCCTGTACGACGTGAGGGCCGACCTGCTCGACAGCTCCGCCACCGTCGACTCGGTCGGCAGCTACACCGGTATGCGCTCCATCGCCGTCGCCAAGGTCGGCGGCATTCTGCGCCCGGTCCTCAACGGCGCGTTCGTCTTCCAGAGCGGCACTCTTGACCAGGGCTACTGGCCCGACGGCATATACACCGCTCCCACCGACGCCGCGCTCAAGTCCGACCTCCAGGCGCACAAGGACCTCGGATTCAACATGGTGCGCAAGCACATCAAGGTCGAACCGCAGCGCTGGTTCTACTGGGCGGACAGGCTGGGGCTCCTCGTCTGGCAGGACATGCCCGCGATGGACACCGGCAAGTCGCCCGACGGCGCCGCCCGCACCCAGTGGGAGGCCGAGTACCACGCGGTCATCGACCAGCACCGCAGCTCACCGTCACTGGTCATGTGGGTGAACCAGAACGAGGGCTGGGGCCAGTACGACCAGGCCCGGATCGCCAACGAGGTGAAGGCGTCCGACCCGTCCCGGCTGGTCGACAACATGAGCGGCGTCAACTGCTGCGGCTCGGTCGACGGCGGCAACGGCGACGTGGTCGACAACCATGTCTACATCGGCCCCGGCAACACCGCGCCCACCGCGACCCGCGCCGCCGTCCTCGGCGAGTTCGGAGGGCTGGGGTACAGGGTGCAGGGCCACGAGTGGTATCCGGGCGGCGGATTCAGCTACGAGGACCAGACGAGCGTCGCCGCGCTCAACAACCGGTTCGTCGGACTGCTCGACGGCATCCGCGTCGGGCAGATGCCCGCCGGGCTCTCCGCCTCCGTCTATACGGAGATCACGGACGTGGAGAACGAGGCGAACGGGCTGCTCACCTACGACCGTCAGGTGGTCAAGGTGGACACCGCCCGGGTGAAGGCCGCCAACCAGGCCCTCATCAGCGCCTCCCGCACCACGTCACCGCCGGTCACACTGCCCACGGGGCAGTACACGTCGCTACGGGTCACCACGCCCGGGTACACCGACAGGTACCTGCGCCACTACGACGGGCTGGCGTTCACCGCGGTGGTGAACGGCGGCAGCGACGCGCTCCTCAGGAGCGACGCCACGTGGAAGATCGTCACCGGTCTCGCCAACGGCACCTGCTACTCGTTCGAGTCCCGCAACTATCCCGGTGAGTTCCTCCGTCACCGGGACTTCCGGGTCAGGCGCGACGCGAATGACGGGTCGGCGCTGTTCGAGGCGGATGCGACCTGGTGCCCGGTGGCCGGCTCCGACGGAGTGAGGCTGACCAGCGCCAACCTCCCGGGCAGTTATCTGCGCCACATCGACTCCGAGGTATGGCTGGCCACTCCGGGCGGTGGCCACACCTGGGACAACCCGGCGACGTTCACCGAGGACACCACGTGGGCCGTGGAGGCTCCCTGGGCGCCCTGACCACGAACGCCAGGCCCGGCAGCGACAGCACCACCGCCGCTGCCGGGCCGCTTCACGTACGCGGGTGGCGCACCCGGTCATGAACGCCTCCGGCGACCGCCGGGGAAGGCCCGCTCCCGGCGGTGCCGGCGCCGAGCCGCCCCGCCGGGAGCCGCCGGTCCGGCCGGAGCCCTACGGCTGCTCGCTGTCGTGGAGTGCGCTCACCTCGTCGGCGGTGAGAGCCCTGTCGAACACGCTCACCTGGTCGATGGAACCGTTCCAGAAGTCGCCCTTCTCCGCCGCGTACTGGGCACGCCCCACGGAGAGCGGCCCGGTGCTGACGTCTGCGGGCCCGGCCGCGGCGGTCGAGACGAGCGTCCCGTCGAGGTAGAGCTTCACCTCGTCACCGTCACGCACACCCACAAGGTGGTACCAGGTGCCGAGTGCCGGCTTCATCTCCAGCCGCGCCCGGTTGCCGCCCGGCGTGCTGAACGCGAAGGCGCCCTGCCCGTACTGGAGGTAGAACGGGTTCTCCGTCCGCCTGCCGTCCTGGCTCACCGCGGTCGCGTAGTTGCCGGGGAGCGCGTCGAGCGAGACCCAGGCCGAGACCGTGTAGTTCCCGGTCGTGTCGACGGCGGGACCGCTGGTCTGCGCGTACTGCCCCTGCCCGTTGAACTTCAGCGCGGAGCCGCGCACACCAGGTGTCCAGGAGGTGCCCTCGCTCAGCGTGAGGCTGCTGTGGTTGGGGCCGATGTCGGCAGAAGTCGTGCCCTCGCCCTCGTCGAGCGGCCAGTTGGCGCCGCCCTTCACCTCGTCGCGGTGACCGGCGGCCGCGCCGGCGGCGATGACCTGCTCGTTGATCTGCCGCACCTTCTCCGGATCGACCTTGATCTCGCGACGGTCGTAGGTCCAGAGCCCGTTGAGCTCGTTCTCCAGGTCGGTGACCTGGGTGTAGACGGAGCCGGACAGCTCGGCGCCCGCAGCAGCGAGGTAGTACGTACGGGTGTTGTCGACGTACTTCGCCGTCAGGGCGTTCTTGTCCGCGACACCGCTGTAGATCGCGGCGGGTGCGCCCGGCCACATGTGCCCGGGGGTGCGCAGCGTGAAGCCGCCGTGCTCGCCGTCCATGGCCGCCCGGTCATCGGGGAAGGGCGCCTCTCGGTTGAGGTAGTCGTGGTGGTCGATGATGTCGCCCTCACCCGAATCACCCTTCGACGAGCAGCAGTTGACACCACTGTGGGCATTGACGACGCGGGACGGGTCGGCGGCCTTGACGGACTCGGCGATCTTCCCGGTCTCGGTACGGTCCCACTCGCCCCATCCCTCGTTGAAGACGATCCAGCCGCCGATGGACGGCGAGTTGTGCAGCTGCTGCATCATCTGCTTGCCCTGCGAGAGGAAGGCTTGCTGCCCCGTCTCGTCGGTGATGTTGCTGGAGACGAAGTCCTGCCAGACCAGGAGGCCGAGCTTGTCGGCGTGGTAGTACCAGCGGGCCGACTCCACCTTGATGTGCTTGCGTACGGCGTTGAAGCCGAGCTCCTTCTGCGCCTTCAGGTCGAAGGTGAGGGCGGCGTCGCTGGGCTGGGTGTACAGGCCGTCGGGCCAGAATCCCTGGTCCAGCATGGCGAGGGAGAAGAACGGCTTCCCGTTGAGTACGAGCTTCTGATAGCCGCCGACCTTCTTGATCCCGATGGACCGCATGCCGAAGTAGCTGTCGACGCTGTCCTTGGACCGGCCGTCCGTCAGGGTCACTTCGAGGTCGTAAAGGTAGGGGTCGTCCGGGGTCCAGAGGTGCTGCTTCGCAACGGGCAGGCTCAGCGCGCGGTTGGCCGGGCCGGTCACCGTGCCGACGACGTGTCCCTTCCGGTCGCGGGCAACGGCCGTGATCCGGGCGCCGGCCGAGGCGCCGGCAGAGTTCACGGTCAGAGCGAGGCTGTTGTGGTCGATGTCGGGCGTGGTCGTCAGCGTGTCGACGGAGGTGATGGCGACGGGCTCCATCCACACGGTCTGCCAGATCCCGGAGGAAGCGGTGTAGACGATGCCGCCGGGGCTGCTCGACTGCTTGCCCATCGGCTGGTTCGGACCAGTGGTGTCGGTGACGGCGACGACGATCTCCTGCGGGCCCCCGCCCTTGATCGCGTCGGTGATGTCGGCGCTGAAGGACGTGTAGCCGCCGCTGTGTTCGACGACCTGCTTGCCGTTGACCCAGACGCGGGCCTGGTAGTCGACGGCACCGAAGTTGAGCTTCAGCCTCCGGCCGTTACCGCCCTGGCCACCGATGGACCAGCTGTCCGGCACGGTAATCAACTTGCGGTAGAACATGTGGTCTTCGTGGCGTTCGAGGCCGGAGAGCTGGGATTCCACCGGGAACGGGACGGTGATCCTCTCGTCGAGCGGCTTGCCGAAGACAGGCTGCTCACCCGCCGCGGCGCCGGCGAACTCCCACGGCCCGTTGAGGTTCTTCCACTGGTCGCGCACCTGCTGCGGCCGGGGGTACTCGGGCAGCGGGTGGTTGCGGTCGAGCTTCTCGCCCCACTCGGTGAGCAGCCGGTGCGTGGAGAGGTTCTTGGCCGTGCGGCTGATCTGCGGGACGGCGGCGCCCCCTGCCGAGAGCCCGCCCTCTCCGTCGTACGCGACCCTGACCTGCTGGTTCTTCTGGATGGGTGCGGCCAGGGTGACGATCAGGGCCTTGGGGTTGTCGGATGCCTTCGCCACTGACTTCACCGGCATCGGTGAGGTGTCGGCCTCGATCTTGAGATGGTCCGCGACACTGCCGAGGTCGTCGATGTCGTCCTTGAAGGTCGCCTGGAGCCGCAGCCCGTCGTCGGCGACACTCAGCGCGACGGGGTAGACCTGGAAGTCGGCAGGTGGCGTGAAGGCCGACTCGGGCACAATCTGCTTCTTGAGCTTCGCGCTCGACCAGCGCAGGAACATGTTGGCGCCGCCGGTGTCCTGGAACATCTCCAGGCGGAAGTCGTGCGGCTCCCCCGCGGTCAGCGCGACGGGCTTGCTGGTCTGCTCGACGTCCCAGTCGGGCTGCCAGTGGTCGATGACGACAGTGCCGTCGATGGAGAGCCTGAACCCGTTGTCTCCGATCGCGGCGAACGTGTAGTCGCCGGACTCGGGGGCCTCGATCCGGCCGGTCCAACGGGCCGTCGTGTGCTCGGTCCGCCCGGTCGTGGCCTCGAACGTGCCGGTGAGACCGGGGAAGTTGATCTCCGGGTCGAGAGCCACGCCGCCGAGCTCGGCGAAGTCGCGGGCGCCCGGAGCGGACATGCGGAAGTACTCGCCCTTGAGCCCGTGCACATCGGTCGCCGGGTCGTCGGCCGTGAACGCGGTGGCGGCCGGGGCCTTGGCGGCGGGGGTCGCGGCCGAGGCCGGGACCAGGGTGGCTCCGAGCGGAATCAGCAGCGCGGCGGCACACGCCAGCGATCTGAACAGGGCGCGGGGGCGGGTCGGTTGTCGGTTCAAGGCGTCGTCCTCGTCGAAGAGCGGGAGTACCCCACGCCTGCGGGGTACGGCACACAATCGAACATTGAGCCACAGACCCAAACGCATCACAACGGTCGTGCACGCAGAATTTTCAACGATAGAAATTTGGCCCCCACCCCCGGCCGGCCAGCTGCACGAACTGCCCGCCGGGACCGGTGCCCGACCAGCCGGTGATGGGCTGGAAGCCCTGAAGGAGCCGTGGACCGGCTGGTGTTGGGCCGTCCAGCCGGCTGGACGGACGGCGAACCGCCTCGGGTGGCCAGAGCCCGGTCCAGCCACGGGCGGCCACCGCCAACTGACCGTTTCAGAATGAGGCGGTCATGGCCGAGGCAGTGGTGTGGAGCGCGCGATGCGGAATCCGACGTCGTCGATCCGGAAGGTCGGGTGGCTGCGCCGCCGTACCGACGCCCGGCAGCTCCAGTGCTCGTCGGCCCATCCACCACCACGGAGCACCCGGTAGGTGCCATACACCTCGGCGTCGTAGACGTCCCAGCACCAGTCCCACACATTGCCCAGCATGTCGTACAGACCCCATGCATTGGGCTGCCTGCCGCCGACAGCATGGATCCGCCCGTCAGAGTTGCCTTGGTACCAGGCGACCTCGTCGAGCCGGCCGTACCGCGCGCCAGTGGTCCCCGCACGGCAGGCGTGCTCCCATTCGGCCTCGGTCGGCAGCCGGTACCCGTCTGCGGAGGTGTCCCATTCGGCCGTCTCGTCGTCGACGCAGAGGTCATACGTGGGCGTCAGCCCCTCGCGGCGGGACAAGGCGTTACAGAACTGGACCGCGTCCCACCACGAAACACCCTCAACCGGCTGCCGCTCGCCTTGGGTGCTACTCGGCCGTCGGCCGGTGATCAGTGCGTACCAAGACTGAGTGACCGGGAATGCCGACATCTGAAACGGCGCGACCTCGACCGGCCAATTGCTCTGCGTCCGCCGGTCCGACAGCGTCACCCGTCCCGACGGGACGGCAACCATCTCACTTCCTGCCCCCACGTTCACAATGGCCCACCCTACCGGCGCTTCCCACCGCTCTACCGATCTCTCTGAGGGATCTGAGGAGGCAGCGAAGCCATTGTCGGACCAGCGCCCAGCACCTCCGTCCGCTGGTGGGGCCAGATCAACTTCGTACGCCGTGGAGCCACTTCTCGTCCGTGCCGTGGAGCCCAAAGAAGCGCTTACAACACGTGTCACCCGTGCGTGTCAACTTCTCCGAGTCACTGGCAGATTCTGCGAGTTCGGCCAATATCTCGCGAGGCCATCCGGGATGAACGGCCGCCGGAAGGCCAGCGCTCAAGGAGTGCAGCGACATAGGCCGCGATGCCCTCAGCCGGAGGCCGGTCAACCGCCGCATCGATGAGGCGGTCGGAGAGGTCGTTGAAGACCTGACCGGCGGTTTTGTCGTCCGCTGGTCTCTCGCCCTCCCAGACGGCCAGGTCGTCACTCATGCCCGGGAGGCTCTCACACCACACTGGCAACCAGCCAAAAGCAGCTGAAGCCGTCCTCCCGGGCGAACCCGCGTGCATCCCTAAAGCGTGTTGCATAAGGCTTTGATTCGGGCATTTCCCTTGCATGGGTGCGGTGTTGAGGGTTGAGCCGTTGTGGGTCGAGACGTTCACCGGGCTGCGGATGCGGCAGTTCGACGGGCTGCTGAAAGCTGTCCGGGAACGAGGTGGTGATGGTCCGCGGATCGGTCGTCCGTGGTGCCTGCCGTTGGCGGAGCGGGTGCTGCTGGTGGCTGTCTACTACCGCACGAACCTCACCATGCGGCAGCTCGCGCCACTGTTCGGCATCTCGCCGGCGACCGTGTGCCGGGTGATCCAGCAACTCGGTCCTGTGCTGGCCATCGAGCCGGTCCGACGCCCGGCCGATGCCACCGACCGGTTGTGGATCGTGGACGGCACACTGATCCCGGTCCGTGACCGGCAAGTCGGTGCCGCCAGCCGCAACCGACGGTTCTCGGCGAATGTGCAGGTCATCATCAACGCCGCCACGAAACTGGTCATCGCCACTGCTCGGCCCGCGCCCGGCAACCGGGCAGACGCCCGCGTGTGGAGAGAATCCGGCCTGGCGGAGCACTGCCGGGACGTGACCGTGCTGGGCGACGGCGCCTACATCAACACCGGACTCGTCGTCCCGCACCGCAAACGCCCAGGACGTCCCCTCCTCGCGGGCGAGGAAGCGGACAACGCCGAGCACCGCAAGGTCCGCGCCCGCGTCGAGCACGCCTTCGCCCGCATGAAGAACTACAAGATCCTCCGCGACTGCCGACAGCGCGGCGACCACGCTGTCCAAGCCGTCGCCCGCATGCACAACCTCGCCCTCGAGGCATGACCAGCAAGGCCCCGAACCGCAGCTCAACCTGCCTGCCCACACCCTTATGCAACACGCTTTAAGCTTGTTCTTTATCTACCAAGGTCTTCCGGGCTTGCCGATGGCCTTGAGTGTCTCGGGGCGTTTGACGGTCTTGCCGACGTCGTAGCGGGGTGCCCGGTGTTTGTTCTTGGCGCCGGGCGGACGTCCGGGGCCGGTGCCCCGGGGTTTGGGAACACGGGCCGGGCAGGCGAGGTGAGCGCGGATGTTCCTGAACCCTCGGCGGACCCGGGCCGGGGTGAGCCGGTCGGAGGTGGTCGGCTTCTCCCAGGGCCGGCGGAGGTCGGTGGCGAGGGGCCTGGCGAGCCGGAGCTGGGTGTGAGCGACGATCAGAATCCAGGTCCAGCGGTCCGCCGCCTCCGGGGTGCGGAGTTTCGGGGTGGTCCATCCGAGGGTCTGCTTCGCGAAGCGGAAGGTGTGCTCCAGGTCAAAGCGGCGGAGAAATGCCTGCCAGAATCGGTCCACGTCATCGGCAGTGGCACTGGTCTTGGAGGACCATAACCACAGCGGCGGAGCATCCCGTTCCTTCGACAGGTGCTCGACTTTCAGCCGCATCAACGTTCCCTCGATGAGGGGCAGTTCACCGTCGTGGTCGAGCCAGGAGGAGCGGTGGGTGAGTCGGGGGTGGATCCGGTCCCACGCCTGGGTTACGGCCTTGCCGTAGTGGGTGGTGTCGGTGACCGTGGTCATCGCAGGCTCGGGCCAGGTTTCCGGCTTGGCGAAGCGGAATTCCGGGCCGTGCTTGGGCGGTCGGCCGCTGACACCGTGAGTCCTGGGTGGTTTCGGCAGGCGCATCACGCGGTCGGAGCGGACGCGGCCGACCAGCTCGACGGGCAGGTCGCGCAGGACCCAGGCCAGGCGGGTGACGTCGTAGCCCGCATCGCTCACGATCACGATGTCCGGGTCCCCGGCCTGCCACTGGCCGGCGGCGACGAGCCGTTCAACGACTCCCCGGAGCTGGGCGGCGGTGATCGCGGTCGCGTCGTCCGCCGGGCCGAGCCGGATCGCGTCCAGGATCGCGGTCCAGGACGTGGCGCCCGGCTCCAGCACGGCGACAAAGGAGTATGGCCAGCCAGGGATGAACTGCGAGGCCGTCTTCGCCCGGCCGTAGACGTGGCAGAACAGGCGCTCCGCCGAGCACGGCGCGTCCGGGGACTTCACCGCACCGTCCGCACACAGCACCGCGTCCACGAGCTCGAACAACTCATCGCGCCGGGCGGTCAGACACTTGTAGAACTCGCCCCGGAAGCGTGACGCTTCCGCGAACGCATCCCTCCGGACAGCATCAGGCAGCAGACTCACCTTCACGGCCTTCGTCGTGGTCACGTGCACCTTGGTCGGAGCACAGGATCAGACGAAGGCCGCCCCCACGTCCGGCGAATCCTCAGGTGAGCAACCCAGTTCGAGGCATCGTTCGAGGCCAGAAGAAAAAGAACAAGCTAAGGGCTGTCCCGTAATCCCTGGTGGATCAGCGCGCGGCGTCAGATGCGGTGCATCGCAAGGCGGAGGAGCGTCCTCATACTGGATGTATTCGGGCGTTCCGACAACCGCAGCGAGGTGCCGCAGCTGTCGTCGTACGCCCGCCAGGGATTACGGGACAGCCCTTAGAGGGGCGAGTACGCGACAGACGGCGGTTTCCGCGCCGGTCAGGGAAGTACGCGATATTCGGTGATGAGGTAGTCGGCCTCGTCATCGATGGCATCCGCCAGCCAGTCGATGTGAATCTCAGTGGGGTGTCCATCTGCGGCAAATACCACCTCCGCGACTTCAGCATGGCCTGCACGGGCCTTCTGGACATCAGTGAGCAGACCGCCAAGCGTCGGTACATCCTGCGGATTCCCCTCGACCGTGAGCCTGGCCGGCTCGTCGAGACCGATCGCTTTGACGACCTTCCCGTCTCCCACGGTGATCCGGTACTCCCCAAGGCCGCTCCGCTCTCCGGACTCGGAGAGAAGCCGGAAAGAATACCGATTCGGTTCGGACCATCGGGCTGCCTTTCCCTGGTCACCGCCTCCGGCGGTGACCGGTGTGGACCCTGTGCTGCAGCCGACCACGGCGAGGGCGAGCACAACGGATACGGCGAGCAGGCGCATGCCGGAATTCGTCATGGTTAGGCCTTTCAGTAGCTCAATTGGCCCTTCGACGGCATCGCGATTGATTCGGTTCCTGCCATGAAAGCTGTGGCTCCACCCGTCAGTCGGCAGCCCTGCAGGCAGACTCGCCCCACCGACGCTGGTTATTCCGCGCGAACGTCTCGAACACCTCCGCCACGGACGCCTCCAACTGACCGCGCAACACCGCAATCTCGTCAGGAGTCACACACGCTCAACGCGGACCGAACCCGACAGGCACGCACCACCACAGCCAACCTGACCAAGCACCACGAGATCCGCAATCTCGGACCGGCAAGTTCCTCGTCTCACATGGCTGCCCGGGTGATTGATCCGCCGTGCGTTGCCTGGCAGGCCAACTCCCTTAGTTTTTCCTAGAGTCGGCCGTCGTCCGTCGTCCGGGATGTTCGTCCGGCCGACGAACATGGGGAGGGGCGGCGGCTTCAGCGGGTCAGCCGGACCGCGAAGCGCGCGGTCCGGCTGCGGCGGGCGATTGCGGTGACGATGTCCGCTCAGGGCCAGGCTGTGAGGGACGTCGTCTCGTTGATGCACGCCGGCGAGGGTCTGATCGTGCACCACGCCACCCGGGATCTGCTGGACGAGTCCGCCCGACTGCACCGCAGCACAGCCGAGCGGACCTGTTCACCCGCGCCCTGCATGTCGTCCGCCGCACGGTGATCTCACCGAGCGGCTTTCCCCCTCCGCCCGCAGACGCGGCCGCCAAAGCAACGGCATTGCCATACGTTCAACAGGGAAACAGCCATGCCGGGCCCGGAGACCGGGCACCCTATTACGGAGCCACCAAGAACCCGGTGGGACAAGGGTGGTGCTCAGCTGCTGTGAGCAGTGATCACGGCGCCTTCTTCAGGGTGAAGTTGCCGATGGTCGTCTCTCCCTTCACGATCTTCACCTTGGTAGCGACGGCCGGGAAGGTGCCGTCCCTGGCGGTCTTCAGGGTGTAGCTGAATGCCCAGCTGTCGATCTGGACGGTGGCCCCGGCGAGCGGCACGGTGCCGCCCGCGTCATCGGAGCGGAGGACCGTACTGGTGTACTTGCCCCAGGTCTTCGGTGGCTTGACGTGCATGGTCACCGGGATCGGGGAGACGCGGTACGAGGGCGGTCACGAGGAGCCGGACAGTCGGTCGATCAGTAACTCCTGCGCCACGGTGCTGAGTTCGCCCTGATCCGCAACCCGTACCGCGCGCAGCAGCGCTGACTGCAGACCCCGGCGCGCCGCCCGGACGCGACGCAACGAGCCCCCGCCTGATTTCCGGCGGGGGCTCGTTCCGTCGTGTCAGACGGAACGAAGGTACTGGGCGGGCTTGCGGACCTCGCCGCCCAGTTCGCGTGCCGCGTGCTGCGCCCACGACGGGCTGCGCAGCAGTTCCCGCCCGAGGAGTACGGCGTCCGCCTGCCCGTCGGCGACGATCTTCTCGGCCTGCTGCGGATCGGTGATCAGTCCCACGGCCGCGACGGGCAGCGAGGTCTCCTCCCGCACCCGGGCGGCGAACGGGACCTGGTAGCCGGGGCCCGTGGTGATCCGGGCATGCGGCGCGTTGCCGCCGCTGGAGACGTCCAGCAGGTCGACGCCGTGGGCCCGGAGCTCCGCGGCCAGCCGCACCGTCTCGTCCACGGTCCAGCCCTCGCGGTCGTCCTCGTCGTTCTCGGTGAGCCAGTCGGTGGCCGAGATCCGGAAGAAGACGGGCAGGTCCTCGGGCCACACGTCGCGCACGGCGTCGACGACCTGGAGGGCGAACCTGACGCGGTTCTCGAAGCTGCCGCCGTACTCGTCGGTGCGCCGGTTGCTGTGCGGGGAGAGGAACTGTCCGACGAGATAGCCGTGGGCTCCGTGCACCTCGGCGACCTCGAAGCCCGCGTCGAGGGCGCGGCGAGCAGCCTCGCGGAACTGCTCGACGACGGCGTGGATCTCTTCCACGGTCAGCTCGTGCGGTACGGGATGACCCTCGTCGAACGGAAGCGGGCTGGGGGCGACGGGCTGCCAGCCGTGCTCGTCCTGGCCCACGGGCCCTCCGCCCGTCCAGGGGGCCGCGGTCGATGCCTTGCGGCCGGCGTGGGCGAGCTGGATGCCGGCGACGGAAGCCTGGCTCTTGATGAAAGCGGTGATCCGACGGAGGGCGGTCACCTGGGTGTCGTTCCAGATGCCGAGGTCGGCGGGGCTGATCCGGCCCTCGGGGCTGACGGCCGTCGCCTCGGTGAGGATGAGGCCGGTGCCGCCGATGGCGCGTGCCGCGAGGTGGGCGAAATGCCAGTCGGTCGCGACGCCCGCGTTCGGCCCCACCGGCTCCGCGCTGTACTGACACATGGGCGCCATCCATACCCGGTTGGGTATGACGAGCGACCTCAAGGTGTACGGCTCGAACAGGGCACTCACGACGGTCTCCGCTTCACCGGGACGACAGGATCGCTAGTACGATACATCCCGTAGTACGACGGACGTCAAATTACGAAGACTCTCGTACAACGCGACATGCGGATGAGGCCCCTCCCTGTTTCCGGGAAGGGCCTCATCCGCGAACCGTTCATGACTCAGGCGCGGCGCCGCAGAGTGATCTCCGCATCGGCGTCGTAGCCCTGGGTCCAGCTGCGGCCGGCGTCCGACCTCCAGGTGACGTGGACGATCGCCCCGTCGACCCTGACGGTTTCCACCGTCATGGCACGGTCGCCGGCCCGCACATCACCACGGCGCAGCTCCTGCGCCGTGACGGTGACGGGCTCCGCCGACTGCGCGCTCTCCACCTCGTCCGCCGCACGGGCGAGAGCCGCAGCCAGTTCCCGGGACCGGGCAGGGGTGCAGATCAGTGAGAACTCCCCCGCCGGACCCGCCACCCGGACCTCGACCCCCGCCCCAACGGGGGTCACGCCCAGGATCGCACCGTGTCCGCCGGCGTCCTCGATCTCACTCTTCATCGCTCTGCTCCCCTTGCCCGTCCCACGGCTCACTTCAGCCGGAGGCTCTCCTGCGGGCCCAGGTAGCTGGGCTTGAGGCCGCCGGTGTCGACCACCAGGTTCTGCAGCACCACCGTCGGGTCGACCATCCAGAATTTCAGCACATGCACACCGGCCCGGCCGATGTGGTGCACCGTGCTGGTGCGGTTGACGTTGTCGGAGGTGTTGCGCGCCCACTGGACGTTCATGGTGCCGTCGTCGGATCCCGTCACCGCCGTGACGTTCACGCTCTGCGGCGCGTCGTCGTCGAAGGAGACGGCGTACGTGAGACCGTCGGACGCCAGCGCGTTGTTGCGGGGCGACAGGTACGCGTGCACGGTGACCGGCCCGGTCGTGAACAGGCTGACCTTGTACTCCAGCCGCGGGCTGCCGCCGCCGGGGGTCTGGCGGGCGGAGGTGACCGGGAAGGGTTCCATACCGGAGCCGGTACGGCCGATGCCGGGGATACGCGTCCAGGTGATCCCGTTGCTGCCCACCGACCGGGAGTAGTGGTCCGCCTCGATGGAGACGTACCCGTTGGCCTCGACGAACCCTTCGAGCTGCGAACGCCGCTCCTCGGGGTGGTCGATCACGGCGCGGACGACGACTTCGCGGCCGTCCGGACCGCTGACCGTGATCGGCACTTCCGTGGCGCCCTTGGGCGCCCGCGACCAGTCGACGCGGAAGGTGATCCGGTCCTGCTTGTCGACCCGTCCCCTGACCCGGTCGGCGATGAGCCAGGAAGCCCCGGTGCGGACCCGGTAGTCGAACGGGGCGGCGCCCCGGTTGAACACCTCGATGTACTGCGCGGCCTGGCTCTGGTACGGGCTGAACGACGGCAGAACGGCCGGGGAGCTCTCCTCGGGCCACCACTTGTCCGAGCCGTCGACGGCCACGCCCATCTCGGCACGGGCCGGCAGGTCGATGCGCTTGATCGCCGGGAACAGCACGTCCTTGATGGCGACGTTGTTGAGCTCGGGCTGCTGCCAGGGGGCGTTCGGCCCGTAGCGGGCCACATCGCCGTAGTCGATGTGCGGCTGGGTCTGGAAGCCCTGCCACTTCCCGTCGGCGACCTTCGTGTTGAAACGGTCCGCCAGCGCCAGGTCGTCGGCGAGACGGGCCTCGGCGGCGGCCGCCAGGTCGTTGGTGAGGGCCCGGCCCTGTGCCGCGTAGTGCAGGTTCTTGAACTCGGCCTCACGCAGGGCGTAGAGGTTGGCGGTGGCCTGCACCTCGTAGCCGACCAGCTCGTACCAGGCGTCCTGGACGGAGGCGGGGAGCCTGCGGCCGATCCGTTCGGCGTCGGCCCCGAGCCGCTGCCACTCCTCGGTGACGCGCTCCAGCTCCCGGTAGTCGGTGAGGCTGAACGGGGTCGCCTGGTCGTCGTAGACGATCGCCGACGCGTCCTTGGCGGGATCCTTGGCGGGGTCGAGCGTGATCCTGCGGTTGAGCAGCTCGGGCTTGCGCCGCGACTGCAGCTGCGCATACGTGCGGAGCACCTCGGCGATGTCCTCGGCCTGCTGCTCGCCGAAGTTCTGCCGGGCGTACTGCTCCTCCCACTCCGGCAGCCGGTCGAGGGTCCAGCGGTCGGGGTTCCAGGCGTACTCCAGGAAGAACTGCGTGGGCAGTTCGTTGCCCTTGAGGTCGCCGACGTTGGTGACCCACAGGCCGTGGTTCCCGTAGGCGGCGCTCTGGTGGAGCTGGTCCCACATGTTCGGCAGCGAAGTGGTGTCCACCCACTTGTAGTTGCGGCCCACTCCGACGTAGTCGAAGTGGTAGTAGAGGCCGTAACCGCCGGTGCGGGCGTCGTTCTTGAGGTCGGGCAGCTTACGGATGTTGGCCCAGTTGTCGTCGGTGAGGACGACGGTGACGTCGTCGGGCACCCGCAGCCCGCGGTCCCAGTAGCGCTGGACCTCCTTGTAGAGGGTCCACACCTGCGGAATCGTGGTGACGTCCTTGCCGGAGACGTCGGCCAGGATCTGCCGCTGGGTGGCGATGATCTCGGTCATCAGCTCGATGCCGTCGCCGTCCGGCAGACTGACGTCGCCGTTGCCGCGCATGCCGAGGGTGACGACACCCTCGAAGTCCTCGGCCTCCATCCGGCGGATGCCGTCGGCCCAGTACGCCTTGATCGCCTCGGCGTTGCGGCGGAAGGACCACTCGCCGGTACCCCCGTAGGGGTCGTGACCGGGGGTGGTGATGTTGCCCGCGCTGTCCCGGACGGCGGCGACGGCGTGCCGGTTCCACTCCTCGATGCCGCGCATCATCGGCGCCTCGTGCGAGGTGCCCATGACGACGCCGTACGCCTTCGCGGTGGCGTGGTTCTGCGGGTCGTCCTCGGCGAACGCGCGTCCCCAGACGGCCGGCCAGAGGTAGTTGGCCTTCAGACGCAGCATCACTTCGAAGATCTTGGCGTAGAAGTCGGCGTTGAAGCCGCCCTCGAAGCCAGGAGCCTTGCCGGGACCGAAGAACGCCGGTGCCCAGGTGCCGAGCGCCGGGTTCTCGTCGTTGATGAAGAATCCGCGGTACTTGACGGCCGGGGTGCCCTGGGTGTGGCGGCCGGGCAGAACGTGGAGCCCGTCCCGGTGTACGGGGGTGACGTCGTCCCACCAGTACCAGGGGGAGACACCGATCCCGCGGGAGACGTCGTACGTGCCGTAGATCGTGCCGCGCTGGTCGCTGCCCGCGATCACGAAGGCTCGGTCGACGCCGGGCAGCGGCTTCTCGACGATGGTCTGGAGGCTGGTCTCCCACTTGCCCTTGATGCCGGAGACGTTGAGCTTTCCTGCGGCGATCAGTCCGTCGATCAGCGGGCTGCGTCCGATGGTTCCGACGATGACGATCTCGCGGCCCTTCGGGGTCGCACCGCGCGAGAGAACCGGGCGGACGCCGGTGACGCGCTCGATGTCGGCCTGGAGGTCACCGGCCACCCGGACGACGCCGGCGTAGTCCCGGTCGCTGACCAGGATCGGGGCCGCAGCGCCCGCCCTGAAGAGGGGGAAGCTTCCGGAGCGGGGCGTGAAGGAGATGTACGCGCCGGGGTCGGTCGGCAGTCCGGCCGCGCCCGGTGCGGCGGCCAGGGCCTCCGACGAGAGACCGATCAGCGAACCGAGAGGCGTTGCCGTCAGGGCGGTGAGCCCCAGTCCGAGCCCCAGAATCGATCTGCGGCTCGCGTGTTGCGGGGAATGCTTGTCCATACTGCTCTCCCTGATTTGTTCACACTCATGACAAATAGGACGGGTGTATGCCTTGCAGAGTTGCCGCGAGGCGGTCGGGGTTCGGGCGCCCTGTCAGTCGCCCGCGCCCGTCACCGCGGCAGCAACGAGTTCGCGGTCGCCGTCGTGGTCGCCGTCGGGACCGGGGGAGACCGCGGCCACGATGGCGTCGGCCGTGGTGTCGGGCTCCGGGCTGAGGAGGCCGACCAGGACGTACACGACCAGCGACGTCACCAGAGGGGTCACGATGATGACGGTCTGGTCCGTGCTCTCCAGCACGAACTTCACCAGGACGTAGCCCAGCAGCCCGAGCGCCCACGAGGACAGCGCGGCGCGCGGGCCGCACTTGCGGAAGGCGGGCAGCAGACCGAGCAGCATCGGAATGGAGATCGGGCCCATGACGGCCGCGACCAGGCCGACGATGATGCCGAGCACCCCGCCGAAGTGATCGGCCTCGATGGCGACGAGCATGCTGACGGTGATGAACGCGACCGTGCACACACGGGCGATGAGCAGGCCGGTGGCCGCCGGGAGGTCCTTGGCGCGGGGCACGACCGCCGGGATGATGTCGCGGGTGACGACCGCGGAGACCGCGTTGGCGTCCGACGAGGCCATGGCCATCGTGTGCGAGAACATTCCGGCGAGCGTCAGACCCACCAGTCCGGCCGGCAGATAGGACTCCGCCATCAGCGCGTAGATCTTCTGCGGGTCGGCCACATCGGGTAGCAGCACGGCCGCGGCGACCGGCGGGAACAGCAGGACCGCGGGCCAGATCACGTACAGCACCGCGGACAGTCCGGCCGAACGGCGGGCGGCCTGCGGGGTGTCGGTGGCCATGTAACGCTGGGCCAGGTTCCACATGCCGCCGTTGTACTCGAAGAGCTTCACGACGACGTACGCGCCGAGGAAGGTGGCGGTGTAGGGGCCGACCAGCGGGTGGCCGTGGCCCGCGGGCAGCTTGTGCCAGAGAGTGCCCAGGCCGGAAATGCCGTCACCGAGACGGTCCAGCACCACCCAGACCATGGCGAGCGCCGCGATGCCCTGGATGACGAACTGGCCGAAGTCGGTGAGCGCATCGGCCCAGAGTCCGCCCACGGTGCAGTAGAGCAGGGTGACGACGCCGGTGATCAGAATGCCGGCCGTCATCGACATGCCGGTGAACACATTGAGCAGGACGGCGACGGACGCCCATTTGGCGGCCACGTCGAACACCTTGAGCAGGGCGCCGCTCCAGGCGAGCGCCTGCTGGGTGGGCACGTTGTAGCGCTTGGCGAGATATTCGAGCGGAGAGGCGACCGCGTACCGCTGCCGCAGCCGGTTCCAGCGCGGCGCGAACAGCCAGGCGCCCACGGCGGTACCGAGAGCGAGCGGCAGGAACGCCCACACGTAGACCGTGATGCCGTAGCTGTACGCGATGGCCGCGTAGGCGACGAACACGGCGGCGCTGTACCCGGACATGTGGTGGGAGATGCCGGAGAGCCACCAGGGCATCCGGCCGCCGCCGGTGAAGTAGTCACTGACATCACCGACACGTCGGTGCGACCAGAGGCCGATGAGCAGCATCACCAGGAAATAGCCGCCGAGGGCGACCCAGTCGAGCAAAGCCATGAATGCTCCTTGAACTGCTGCGGAACGCGCGGCGGTTGCGGCGGCCGACGGCCGCCACGGCTCACCAGCGCGGGGTCTTCTTCTCGTAGTGGGGGTCGATCCGCTGCATATAGCCGGTGTCGTCCCTGTTGCGCAGACCCCAGGCGAGGTACTGCTCGTGCCGGCGGGCGAGCGCGTCCCGGTCGAGTGCGACGCCGAGGCCCGGCCCGTTCGGGACCCGTACGGCTCCGTCGGTGAACCGCAACGCGCCCGGTTCCACGACTTCCTCGGTCTTCCACGGCCAGTGGGTGTCACAGGCGTAGGTGAGGTTCGGCGTGGCGGCCGCCAGGTGGGTCATCGCGGCCAGACTGATCCCCAGATGCGAGTTGGAGTGCATGGACAGGCCCATGGAGAAGGTGTCGCAGATGCCGGAGAGCAGCTTGGAACGGTGCAGGCCGCCCCAGTAGTGGTGGTCGGAGAGCACCACCTGGACCGACTTCTGCGCGACCGCGGGCGCCAGATGCTCGAACGCGACGACGCACATGTTGGTGGCCAGCGGGATCGGGGTTTGCCCGGCCACCTGCGCCATGCCGTCCAGGCCGGGCGTCGGGTCCTCCAGGTACTCGAGGACACCTTCCAGGCGGCGGGCCACCTCGACCGACGTCTCCACGCTCCAGGCCGCGTCGGGGTCGAGCCGCAGCGGCACGTCGGGGCAGGCCTCGCGCAGTGCGAGGACAGCCTCGACCTCCTCCATGGGCGGCCGGACACCGTCCTTGAGCTTGATCGCGGTGAAGCCGTACTCGGAGATCATCCGGCGCGCCTGGGCGACGATGGCCTCCGGATCCAGTGCCGCGCCCCAGTCGTCCGGTTCCTGTCCCGGGTGCGCGGCCCACTTGTAGAAGAGATACGCGCTGAACGGCACGGATTCACGTATACCGGGGTGATCTTCACTGCATGGATCCGGAGGCCGTCCGTCACTGGGCTGCCTCCTCCGTGCTGCGGGTCATGTGTGCTTTCAGTCCCTGCCGGCGGCCAGCTTGAGGTCCTCGCTCATCGCGTTGTACGCGGCCTTGGCCTTGAAGTTCTCGTCGAGCACGTTCGCCGCGCCCTCGCCCGTGAAGACGCCGGGAACCCAGGAGTACTTGTCGGTGAAGCCCCACACCGTGAAGTCCGTGCAGTGCTCGGTGAGCAGGCAGCCGCGCAGCAGGACGTCGTAGGCCTCAGCCTGCGCCTCGAACTCGGTGTTGTCGGCGGGCATCGGGATGCGGACGTCGGCCTCGGTGATCGCGGTCTCCAGACCGAGGTCGTCGAAGCGCTTCATGTTAGCGGCGATGTCGTGCGGGGCGTTGTACTGGACGTCCAGGTGCCCCTGGATGCCGACGCCGTCGATCGGCACGTGCTGCTTGCGGAGCTGTGCGACGAGGTTGTAGAGGGCGGTGCTCTTCGCGTTGACGCCCTCGATGTTGTAGTCGTTGATGAAGAGCTTGGCCTTGGGGTCGGCCTGGTGCGCCCAGCGGAAGGCGTCGGCGATGTAACCGGGGCCGAGCTTCTGCAGCCAGATGCTGTCGCGCATGGTGCCGTCGTCGTTGAAGGCCTCGTTGACGACGTCCCACTGCCAGATCTTGCCCTTGAAGTGGGTGACCTGGTCGATGATGTGCTGGTGCAGGATCTCCCGCAGCTCATCGGCCGTGAAGTCGCCGTTGTTCAGCCAGGCGGGCAGCTGGCTGTGCCAGACCAGGGTGTGGCCCCGGACCAGCTGGCCGTTCTCCTTCGCGAAGTCCACCAGCTCGTCCGCAGGGGCCCAGTTGTACGTGCCGCGCTGCGGCTCGACGGCCTCCCACTTCATGACGTTCTCCGGGGTGACGGAGGAGAACTCGCTCGCGGCCTTGGCCCGGTAGGGGGCGTCGGAGGCAAGTGCCGACATGTCGACGGCCGTTCCGATCCGCAGGTCGACGCGCTTGCCCAGAGCGCCCAGGGTGTTGGCGGCGTCGCTCTTCGGCTTGGTGTGGTGGGCGGCGTTCTCGGGGGCGGCGCTGGCGGCGACGGTGAACGTGGAGACCAGCAGGGCTGCGGCGGCGGTGCCGACGGCGGCAGCCTGAGTTGCCTTGCGCATGACATGTCCCTTCGATGGATGTACCACTTCGAAAGTTTCGGGATCCTCCCCGCAGATGGAGCGGGGAGGCCCGGGCCCCCGAACAGGGGGCAGATTCAGATCAGTTCGATCGACGTGTCGCAGACGAGCCGGCGCCGGTGATCGACCGTGCGCTCGGGACCGGTGAGCCGCAGCTGCACGATCTGCTGGACGTCGGCGGCCGCGCTGGATGTCGCGAGCCGCAGTTCGAGATCGCCGGGTTCGACGATTCGCCGGCCGCCGATACCGGTGAAGGACACCAGATCGGCATGGAAGCGGAACCGGACGCGTCGGGCCTGCCCGGGGGCGAGCGGCACTCGGGCGTACCCGATCAGCCGCGACTCCGGGCGGGTGGTCTGGGCGACCGGGTCGTGCACATAGAGCTGCACGACTTCGGCGCCCTCCCTGTCGCCGCTGTTGCGGACGGTGAGTTCGATGTCGGTGGAGCCGTCGGTCGGGAGCTCGGCCGGGACGGAGGCCCCGGGCTCCCACTCGAACGAGGTGTACGACAGCCCGTGTCCGAAGGGGTAGAGCGGTGTCGGGTCGAGGTTGCTGACCCCGTTGGCCAGTCCCAGCGGCGGCTGCAGGTACGTCCACGGCTGGCCGCCCGGACCCTGCGGAACGCCGATCGGGAGACGGCCGGAGGGGTTCACCCGGCCGGAGAGCACGCCGGCCAGGGCCGGACCGCCCTCCTCGCCCGGGAAGAACGCCTGCACAGTGGCGGCCGTACGGTCCGCCCAGCGGCCCAGTGCGTACGGACGGCCGGTCAGCAGCACCAGGACGACCGGGGTTCCGGTGGCCAGCAACGCGTCGAGCAGCTCACCCTGCACACCGGGCAGCGAGAGGTCGGCGGCGTCGCAGCCCTCACCCGAAGTGCCGCGGCCGAACAGCCCAGCTCGGTCGCCGAGCACGGCGACGCACACATCGGCGTCCCGGGCGAGCTCTGCCGCCGCGGCGATACCGGAGGTGTCCGTGCCGTCCACGTCGCAGCCGGCCGCCGCATCGATGTCCGCACCGGGAAACTCCGTGCGCAGTGCTTCGAGGACGGTCGGAATCTCGATCCCCATGGACACCTCGGGGTGCGAGACGCCGACATGGCTGGGGAAGGAGTAGCAGCCGAGCATGGCCAGCGCGTCGTCGGCGCGCGGTCCGACGACGGCGATCCGGCCGTCGCCGCGCAGCGGCAGCACATCGCCGGAGTTGGCGAGCAGCACGACGGCCTGCTCGGCCAGCTGCCGGGCCAGCGCCCGGTTCTCCGGCGGGTCCAGGTCCACGGTGTCACGCGCCTGCTCGGGGTCCGTCCCGATCAGCACGGCCGGCAGCGGCGACCATTCCGGGTCGAGCAGCCCGAGTTCGCACTTCTGGAGCAGGACGCGGTTCAGCGCCCGGTCGACCAGCTCCTCGGCCACGACGCCGTCCTGCACGGCGGCGACGAGCGCATCGCCGTAACTGCGGACGGTGGGAAGCTCGACATCGACCCCGGCGGCCAGCGCGAGACGGGCGGCGCCCGCACGGTCGGCGGCGACCTTGTGCAGCGTCTCCAGGAACCCGATGCCGAAGTAGTCGGCCACCACGGTGCCGGTGAACCCCCAGGTGTCCCTGAGCAGTTCGGTGAGCAGCGCCGGGTCGGCCGCCGCGGGGACGCCGTCGATCTCGGCGTACGAGTGCATCACCGAACGGGCACCGCCCTCGCGCAGCGCCATCTCGAAGGGCGGGAGGACGACGTCGGCCATCTCCCGCGCTCCGGCACGGACCGGTGCGAGGTTGCGGGCGCCGGCCGAAGCGGCGTATCCGGCGAAGTGCTTGAGGGTGGCGACGATACCGGCGGACTCAAGACCCCGGACGTACGCGGTGCCGATGGTCCCGACGAGGTACGGGTCCTCGCCGATGGTCTCCTCCACACGGCCCCAGCGAAGGTCGCGCACCACGTCGAGGACGGGCGCCAGCCCTTGGTGGATACCCACCGACCGCATGTCACGGCCGATGCGATGGGCCATCTCGGTCACCAGGTCCGGGTTCCACGCGGCACCCCAGGACAGCGGGACGGGGTAGGCGGTGGCGCCCCAGGCGGTGAAACCGGCCAGGCACTCCTCGTGGGCGACCGCCGGGATGCCGAACCGTCCGGCCTCCACGATCCGCTCCTGGGCGCGGGCCAGGGAAACAGCGCCGACTCCGGGATCCACCGGGGCGGTACCGAACGGGCGGGTCAGCTGGCCCAGGCCGCGGGTGATGAGCTCGTCCCAGTCGACCGGGTCGATCATGTCGTTCTGGTGCGGAGCCACCCCGTCGCCATCGGCGTCGGCACCCACCCAGACTCCGTACAGCTGCGCGGCCTTCTCCTCCAGCGTCATCCGGGCGACGAGGTCGGCCACCCGGGTCTCGGGGGTGAGTGAAGGGTCGCGCCACGGGCCGTCGGCGGCGGGGGGCCGGGCGGCCTGGCGGGCATGCGGGGCAGGGGGGATTGCCATGGCGGCAGGGGTTCCTCTCATGAGTGCAGTGGTGCGGGGCGGCGTGGGTGTGCTACTTGCCGCCCACCCCCATCAGGCCGTTGACCAGCGCCTTCCGCGCCACGAGGTACACGGCGAAGATCGGCACGACGGAGAGGACGATCGCGGCCAGGACGGCCGGAATGTTGACTCCGAACTGGGTCTGGAAGTTGAAGAGACCGAGAGTCAGGACCCGGTTCTCCTCCGACTGCGTCAGGATCAACGGGAAGAGGAAGCCGTTCCACGCCTGGAGCGCGGTGTAGATCGCCACCGTGCTGATGCCGGCCTTGGACATGGGGACCGCCAGCTGCCACAGCATCCGCAGGGGCGAGGCACCGTCGAGCGACATCGCCTCGTACATCTCCTCGGAGACGTCGCGCATGGTGCCGCTGAGTACCAGCACCGCCACCGGCATCGCGAAAGCGGCGGTCGGCAGGATGATCGCGGGCAGGGTGTCGTACAGCCCCATCTTGCCGATCAGCAGGTACAGCGGCACGATCACCGCCTGAGCCGGGATCGCCACGCCGAGCAGGAAGGTCCGGAAGGCGAGCGAGGAGAGCCGGCTGCGGGTACGCACCGCCACATAGGCGACGGGCACCGAGAGCAGCAGCACGATGGCCACGGTGGACGCGGCGACGATGGCCGTGTTGACGAGCATCGTGGAGAAGCCGCTGTCCAGCACGGTGCTGTAGTTGTCGAGCGTCGGATTCGTGGGGAAGGCCAGCGGGTCCCCGTTGAGCGCCTCGTCCTGGTGCATCAGCGACGAGGAGATCAGGGTGTAGAGCGGTACGACCACGATGATGAGCCAGACCAGCGAGCCCAGGCCGGCCAGTGGGTTGCCCCAGCGCTTGCGACGGCCGGCGACGGCCGCACGGCGTCGGACGGCGGGCGACACGGCCGGTGCCTCGAGGCGGGTGTCGATTGACATCTCGTCACATACCTTCCCGGGTGGACCGCATGTTCCCGAAACCGCTGAAGCGGACCAGGATCAGCGACAGGGCGGTGGCCACCACGACGAGGGCCGTGGCGATCGCCGCGGCATAGCCGAGGTCGTAGGTCTGGAAGCCGGTCCGGTACATCAGATACGGCAGGACCGTGGTGTCCGTGCCGGGACCGCCCTTGGTCATGATCAGCACGGTGTCGAAGTACGTCAGCGAGCCGACGATCATCAGAACCGACGAGGTCGTGATGGTGTGGCGCAGCTGCGGCAGCGTGATGTGGAAGAACTGCCGGAACATGCCGGCGCCGTCCATCTCCGCCGCCTGGTAGAGCACCTCGGGGATCTGCCGTGCACCGCCCTGGTAGATCAGGGTGTGGAACGGCATGAACTGCCAGCCGCCGACGAACGCCACGGTGAGCAGGGCGCCGGTGGAGGATCCCATGATGTTCGGGTCGATCCCGAACCAGGGCCCAATCTCCTTGATCACGCCGAAGTTGGGGTCCAGCAGGGCGTGGAAGAGCATGGCGATGGCGGTGGTGGAGAGCAGCAGCGGGACGAAGAAGACCGCGGAGAGCACGGCCCTGCTGCGCTGCCGGCCCGCCGCCCAGACACCGAGGAGCAGTGCCACGGGGGTCTGGAAGGCCCAGCTGACGGTGGTCAGCAGAAGGCTCAGCCAGGCGGCCTGGCGGAATTCCGGGTCCTTGAACAGGCGGGTCCAGTTGTCCAGGCCGGTCGGGGTCGGGGAGTTCAGCCCGTCCCACTGGCAGAAGGAGAGGTAGACGGCGATCGCCAGCGGGACGATCGCGAAGACGGCGAAGAAGAGGATGCCGGGCAGTGCCCAGCTGACCGGAGGACGGCCGACGTTTCCGACGGCCGTCTTCCTGTCCCCACGCGTCTTCACGTGCGGAGTGTGGTGGGACATGCTTACTTGACGGCCTTCATCGCTGCGACGAACTGCTCAGGGGTGGACTTGCCGGCGAACAGCTTGCTGAGCTCGGTGAGCAGCGGGGTGGCGTACTGGGACTCCAGTGCCTGGTCCCACGAGAGCGTGAAGCTGGGCGCCTTCTGGACCAGGCTGTACTGGTCGTTGGCGAACTGCGGGTTGGGCGACGTGCTGAGCATCGAGGCCGCGTTGGAGGTCGTCGGGATGTCCCCGTTGTCGACCAGGGCCTTGGCGTACTCCTCCGAAGCCATCGTCTTCAGGAAGGCGATCGCCGCGTCCTTGTGCTTGGTGCGCGCGTTGATCGACCAGTAGTTGGTCGGGTTGCCCACCACGTCCGCCGCGTCGCCGACGCCGCCGGCAACGGTCGGGAACGCCGTCCAGCCGAGGTCCTTCTTGGCGAACTCGGGCGCCTTGCCCAGCTGCGTGGAGTACTCCCACGAGCCCATGAGGTGCATGGCGGCCTTGCCCTTGTTGAGGAGCGTGGGCGCGCCGCCGTTGCCGTAGTCGACCGCGTTGAAGTTCTTGCCGAAGGCACCCTGGTCGATGAGCTGCTTGACGGTCTGGGCCGCCTTCAGCACCGCCGGGTCGCCCCAGCCGGAGGTGTCGCCGTTCTGGATCTTCTGGAAGACCTCGGGTCCGCCGATCCGGTCGAGCAGGTACTCCATCCACATCAGCTCGGGCCACTTGTCTGCGCCGCCGAGCGCGAAGGGGGTTATGCCCTTGGCCTTGAAGGTGGTGATGGCCTTCTGCAGGTCGTCCCAGGTCTTGGGAGCCTCGAGCTTGTTCTCGGCGAAGAGCGACTTGTTGTAGAAGAGCATCACGGGCTGCATGCCGCGCATCGGCACCCCGTAGATCTTCCCGTCGAGGCCGCCCGCCGTCATGATCGACGGAAGGAATCCGTCCTTGAGCTCAGGGGTGCTGTTGACCGTCGGCGTGAGGTCGACCAGCTGCTTGGCGTCGACGTACGGCTTGATCGAGCCGCCGCCCCAGTTGAAGAAGACGTCCGGGGCGCTGGGCGAGCCCATCGCGCTGCGGAGCTTGTTCACGTAGTCGGTGCCGGGCACCGATACCAGCTTGACCTTGACCTTCGAGGTCTTGTTGAACTTCGTGACCGCGGCCTGCTGAACCTTGACCGCGTCATCGCCGTAGACGTATGCGGTGATGGTTCCACCGTCGCTACCGCTGTCCCCGCTCGTACCGCAACCCGCCAGCAGTCCGGCCATTACCATGGCCGCACCCGCTGCGGTCCATCTCGCCGTACGTGTGCCCTGAGTGAAAATGCCCGACCGCATGACCGCACCTCTGTCGAATGTTTCGGGTTAGCTTTCGAATGTTGCCGGAACCGTACGATCGCGTTTCGGGCACGTCAAGAGGGGAAGCGGAGGTATTTCCAAACCCTTACCCCTTCCCCGTTCGGACTCGCGGGAAGCTAGGATCCCCGCATGAGCCCTGCAAAGGTCCAGTCCCCTCAGGAGAAGGCGCCCGCCGACGAGCCGTCGGAGAGCACCGCAACGCTGGCCGAAATCGCGCGCGCAGCCGGAGTTTCGGCTCCGACAGTTTCGAAAGTGCTGAACGGTCGCGCCGACGTCGCACCGAGTACGCGTACCCGTGTGGAGGAGCTGCTGCTCCTTCACGGCTACCGCCGCAGGCGGGGTTCCACGGCACAGTCGCAACTGATCGATCTGGTCTTCCACGAGCTCGACAGCGGCTGGGCCATGGAGGTCGTCCGGGGCGTCGAGAACGTCGCACGGGAAGAGGGACTGAGCCTGGTCCTCTCCGAGAGCGCCGGCCGGCTGTCCCCCGGCCAGACCTGGGTGGACGGCGTGCTGGCCCGTCGGCCGGTCGGTGTGATCCTGGTGCTGTCGGATCTGACCGCGGCCCAGCGAGCCCAGCTGACCAGCCGCAACATACCGTTCGCGGTTGTTGATCCGGCCGGCGACCCGGGCGACGACGTGGCGTCGGTCGGGACGACGAACTGGCAGGGCGGGCTGGCGGCCACCCGCCATCTGACCGGCCTCGGGCACCGGCGGATCGGCGTCATCAGCGGCCCGTCGCGCATGATGTGCAGCCGGGCCCGGGTCGACGGCTACCGGGCGGCGATGGAGACCGCGGGGCTCCCCATCGATCCCGACCTGGTCCGGGAGGGCGAGTTCTCCCACGAGGACGGATACAGGGCGGGTCTGGAACTGCTCCGGCTCCCCGAGCCGCCCACCGCCGTGTTCGCCGGCAACGATCTGCAGGCGCTCGGCGTCTACGAGGCCGCGCGCGAGCTGGGTCTGCGCATCCCGGAGGACCTCAGCGTCGTCGGCTTCGACGATCTGCCGCTCACCCGGTGGATCGGGCCGCCGCTCACCACCGTGCGGCAGCCCCTCATCGAGATGGCCGAGACCGCCGCCCGGCTGGTCCTCGACATGAGCCGGGGCCGGCAGCCCGCGACCTCCAGCGTCGACCTCGCCACCAACCTCGTGGTCCGCAGTAGCACCGCGCCGCCGCGCCCCTGACGCCGCGCCCGGCGCGGTCACCGCGTCGTGGGGCGGGCGACGGGCCGCACGCACCGTCGGCCGGTACGACGGCATTCCCGGGTACGGGTGATGTCCGAGGTGCACGCGACGACGGCCGCGCCGCAGAACACCGCGTCGCCCGCAGCGCTCGGCCGGATCGGTTCCCGGCGCGTCCGGGATGCGAAGGTGTCCGGGACATCGAAGAGTCCGGGACCCGTGAAGGACGACGGCAGCACGTTGCGGGTCCTCACCCGCGCGCACCGCGGCCGCGGGCGGCCGGCCCCCGCAGTCGCTCAGCCGTACCGGCCGCCGCACGTCCCGGAACCCGCCGGACGGCTGACCGGATAACCGTACGGGGCCGTCCCTTCTCCCGGCGACAAGGCCCGCCCTCCCCCGTCAACGCCGTCCGACCTGCACAGAAGCCACTTCCGGCTACCACTGTCAGTGGTGGGGTGCAGACTGTCCGTGTCCGAGACAATGGCGTTCCGGGAGGTGTCGGCGATGACCGACGTACTGCTCACTGTGGGGACTCGTAAGGGACTTTTCATCGGCCGCAGGCGTGATGGCGCCTGGGAGTTCGGCGACCCGCACTTCAACGCACAGGCGATCTACTCGATCGCCATCGACAGCCGCGGGACAGTCCCCCGGCTCCTGGTCGGCGGGGACAGTGCGCACTGGGGGCCATCGGTCTTCCACTCCGACGACCTGGGCGCGACATGGGTCGAGCCGAAACAACCTGCGGTGAAGTTCCCGCAGTTCACCGGCGCCTCGCTGGAGCGGGTCTGGCAGCTGCATCCGGCCGGGGCGGAGGCCCCCGATGTCGTGTACGCGGGGACGGAGCCGGCCGCACTGTTCCGTTCGGAGGACCGCGGGGAGTCGTTCGAGCTGGTACGGCCTCTGTGGGAGCACCCGACGCGCTCGAAGTGGGTGCCGGGCGGGGGCGGCGAGGGACTCCACACGATCCTGACCGACCCGAGGGATGCCCGGGCCGTGACCGTCGCGGTCTCCACGGCCGGAGTGTTCCGCACCAAGGACGGCGGTGCGAGCTGGGACCCGTCGAACAAGGGGGTATCGGCGGTCTTCCTGCCTGATCCGAATCCGGAGTTCGGCCAGTGCGTCCACAAGGTCGCCCGGGACGCCGCCGATCCGGACCGTCTCTATCTGCAGAACCACTGGGGTGTGTTCCGCAGCGACGACTCCGGGGACAACTGGACGGACATCGGCCAGGGGCTGCCGTCCGACTTCGGATTCGCCGCGGCCACCCATCCGCGCCGGGCGGGGACGGCGTACGTCTTCCCGATCAATGCCGACGCCGACCGCGTCCCCGCCGAGCACCGCTGCCGGGTGTTCCGCACGAATGACGCCGGCCGGACCTGGGAGCCGCTGTCGGCGGGACTGCCGGAGGAGATGCACTACGGCACGGTGCTGCGCGACGCGCTCTGCACCGACGACGCCGATCCGGCTGGGGTCTACTTCGGCAATCGCAACGGCGAGGTGTACGCGAGCGGGGACGACGGGGACAGCTGGGAGCAGTTGGCCTCGCATCTGCCGGATGTGCTCTGTGTCCGGGCGGCGACCATCGGCGGTTGATCTCCGCGGTCGTGTGAGCGGGCCGTGGCCGGGGCGTCGGCGCGACGTGGTGCGGGCGGCGCTGCCGGCGGCGGTGGCGCATCCGGGGTCGTCGACAGCGGTGCCGGTGCAAAGCGACGGGCGCCGTCAGTCGGTGGGCTCCGCGGTCCAGGCGACGGCCGGAGGAACGACCCGCGAGCACAGGGGTGCGCCGCACGCGTCGGTCAGGCCGAGGCGTCCGACCAGCAGGCCGCCGCGTGCGGCGGCGTCGAGCACCTCGGAGGGGACCGCGTCGAGCATGAGCTTGGCGCGGCGGAACATCGTGAAGGCGCCCGACGCGTCGACCGTGCCCCACGACAGGTAGATGAACCGGCC
The DNA here is from genome assembly GCF_029428675.1 of Streptomyces sp. JH14. Taxonomy (GTDB): domain Bacteria; phylum Actinomycetota; class Actinomycetes; order Streptomycetales; family Streptomycetaceae; genus Streptomyces. The sequence goes on from NZ_JAJNEL010000001.1 coordinate 345,003, forward strand.
CCCCGGACGGCCCTGGACGTACGGGCCTTTCACATCGGTCCCGGTCGGCGAGGCAACCGTGGCGCACTCCAGGGTCCAGGTTGCGGACGCGGCATCGCCCGGCTGGGGATCGAGAAGTTCCGCCCGGCGGTCGCGGCGTTGCACGGCGACATGGATGTTGCCGTAGGTGGAGACGTCGCCGTCGGGCGCCACGGACGGGCGGCAGGTGAGGCCGGGCAGGTCGACGGCGTCGATACGGATACGCATACCGGTCAGCACCCCTGTCATCGTTCGCGTCGCTGCGTCACGGTCTGCGCCGCTCCAGAAACTCGTGCTCGACCGTACGAGCTCGACCGTACAAGGCCGACTGGTCCCGACGAGGGCATCCCCACGTGACCACGCAACATCTCGTGGCCGGCCACGGTCCTGACACGTACCGGTGCTCGGTCTGCGCAGATGCCGACCGAGCAGGCGGACCGTGGCCAAGGGCTGTCGCGTCATCCCTGGTGGGCGCACGACGACAGCTGCGGCACCTCGCCGCATGCCCGAACCACCCACATACGCCCGGTATGAGGTTTTTTCTCCGCTGTGCGATGCACCACATCTGACGCCGCGCGCTGAACCACCGGGGATGACGGGACAGCCCTTAGTGTGCAGTTGCTGACAGAACGTCATGAAAGGATCACGCTGTGGCCTCTCGACTCAACCCGTACATCAGCTTCGCCGGTGACGCCAGGCAAGCCATCGACTTCTACCAGGGCGTCTTCGGCGGCACCTTGAACGTCCACACATTTGGCCAGTTCGGATCCGAGGCGCCTCCCGGGTACGCCGACAAGGTCATGCACGGCATGCTGGAGACCCCGAGTGGCTTCACCCTCATGTGCGCAGACAACCCGCCGGGCATGGAGCACAAGCCGGGCGACAACTTCGCCGTGAGCCTGAGCGGCGACGACGCCGACGAGTTGCGCGGCTACTGGGAGAAGCTGTCCGCCGGCGGCAATGTGTCGGTGCCGCTGGAGAAGCAGATGTGGGGCGACGTGTTCGGCATGTGTACCGACAAGTTCGGCATCGGCTGGATGGTCAACATCAGCGAGGCCGGGGCCTGACACGACCCGGCACCGTATCCCGAGGGGCCGCGGCACAGCGCCGTGGCCCATCGGGTGCGGCGGCGCTGCACGCGGACTGCTGTGTGCTGCAGGCGACTGCTCAGGGGACGCCACGGTCGGGATGTGACGGGACGCAACCGTCGGCGTCGCCGGAGTCCGCCGACGCCGCTCGGTCCCTCCACCGTAGAGAAGAAGGCACCTCGAAGGCTCAGCCTTTCGGTCACGGTCGACCGGCCGAAAGTACGAGGTGTACTCGTCCCGCCCCCATCCACACGTACGTCAGGCCTACGCACTCCTGGGACGGGCAGGACGAAACGCGCTTCCGTGATCCCGTCCGGGAAAGCCACCCGGACGATCTCCCCGTGCGATGTCTCCGCAGGGTGCCCGGCCGGACCCTCGTGCCGCCTCCGGCACTTCTCCCGCCCCGCTCAGCCCCAGATGCGCTCGGCGTAGTCGGCGAAGTTGCGTCCGAGGATCTTCTCGATCCGCTCGGAGCCGTAGCCCCGCTTCTCCAGCAGCCGTATCAGCTCGCGGAACTGCTCCACGCCGCGCAGGTCGACCACGAAGGGGTACGTGTCGGCGCGCTCACCGGCGGCGCCGACGCCGGCGGCCTGTCGCCGGGCGACGTGCTCGGCGAGCCGGGCCCGGTAGGCGTCCAGGTCGTCTATGCCGGTCACCGGTCCGTCGGTGCCGATGCCGACGGCGTCCTCGCCGCAGACGTTCACCGCATGGTCGATGTGCGCAACCACGTCGGCGGCGGTGGCGTGGCCGGTGGGGTTGAGGAACGGCATGAAGTAGATGCCGACGAAGCCGCCGCGCGAGGCGACCAGCCGGAGCTCTTCGTCCGTCTTGTTGCGCGGCAGGTCCGTGAGAGCACGGCACCCCGTGTGATTGATCGACACCGGTCGGGTGGAGATCCGGGCCGCCTCCAGGCACGTGTTCTCGCCGCTGTGCGACAGGTCGACCATCATCCGGCTCTCGTTGACGGCCTCGACCACCTCGCGGCCGAACGGGGTCAGGCCGCGGTTCTCCGTGGCCATGGATCCGTCGCCCAGGTGGTTGGTCTGGTTGTACGTCAACTGGAAGACGCGGACGCCGAGTTCCTGGAAGGTGTCGATCCGGCTGAGGTCGTCGCCGACGGCGACGCCGTTCTGGAAGCCGTAGATCACTCCGATCCGGCCCTCGGTCCTGGCGCGGTACAGGTCGGCGGCGGTACGGACCCCCATCAGGTCGTCGGAGTTGGCGCGGATCAGGCCGTCCCAGACCTCGATCTCGTGCAGGGTGTGCTCATAGGGCGGCAGGTCACCCATCACATACCCGAGGGTGATGTTGACGGCGGTCACCCCGGAGGCACGGGCGTCGGTCAGTGCACGGGCATCGATCGCCAACTCATCGATGGACTGGATGAGTTGACCGGCACCCTCGGCCGCTTCCGGGGCATTGGGATTCTCCAGGCCGCCCAGGGCGTTGATGATGAGCATGTCGCGGGGTGCGGCGGTCATCGGCCCGTCCGTCCTTCCGGGGAGTCCTGCGTGTCATCCTGCGGCGTGAAGCCGGCGCGGTTCAGGCGCAGTCCGCGCTTGACCACGCAGGAGATGCTGCGAAGGTTCCGGATGTCGGCCAGCGGGTCCTGCCGCAGCACCACGAAGTTGGCGAGCTTGCCCTCGGCGACGGTGCCCATGACGTCCTCGGCCCCCATGCTGAGCGCGCCGACCAGGGTGGCCGAGCGAATGGCCTGCACGGCGGGGATGCCGCAGCGCTCGACCAGGAACACCAGCTCGTCATGGAGCGAGGGGTACGGCTGCGCGGGCTCGGTCTCGTAGTCGGTGCCGGCCGAGATCTCGACGCCGGCCCGGAACGCCTGGCCGGTGAGCGCGGCCGACAGCTCGGCGTTCGCCCGGGCCTGCGCCTGCGCCTCTGGGGTGTCGGCGTCGTCGGCCAGCCGGTCCCACAGCGCGTTGGTGGCGTCCAGGACGGTGCCGCGCTCACGCATACGCGCGAACAGCCCGGCCATCTCCCGGTCGTCGCCGGAGACGAAGCGGTCACGGTCCACCGGGGGCTTGTCCTTGTAGGTGGTCAGCGGACGGTCGGCGAACTCGTGGACGAGCAGGTGGACGTGGGAGACGGCGTCCACCCCTGCGTCCACCACCTCACCGGGCGAGGCGGGGAAGACGGCCGCGTGGGCCCACACGCCAAGGCCCTGCCGGTGTGCCTCGGCGGTGATCGCCGCAACGGTGGCGGCCGGCAGGTCGGCGTAGATCTTGACGGCGGTGGCGTGGGTGCCGCGCGCCAGGGCGATCGCCAGCGGCAGGTCGGTGGCGTCGGTGACGGCCTGCATCCACGGGACCTCACCGGGCACCGCCCCCTGCGAGACCTGCCAGGTGCGCGGGTCGTCGAAGAAGCCGGGTCCGGCGGTCAGCGCGGCGTAGTGGATGTCGGGTCCGGGGATCTCCCCGACCAGGGTGGCGCGGGCCAGGTCGGCGACCTGGCGCAGGTCGTCGGCCATATCGCGGATCGCGGTCACTCCGCCGTAGACCTGGCGGCGCAGTGCGGCCTCGGCCACCGGGCGGTTCGGCGGGGTGGCGATGTGCTGATGCGAGTCGATCAGGCCGGGAACGACGAAATCCCCCTGGAGGTCGACGATCTGCGCATCGGCGAGGAGCGCGGCGGGTATCTCGCCGTCCGGCGCGACCGCCCGGATGTGCGCGCCGTCCACGACGACCGAGGTGGACGGGCGGGCGGGGCCGCCGGTGCCGTCGATCAGGGTCGCGCCCCGGTACAGCACCACGGTGCCCTCCGCCGGGGCGGCGAAGGGGACCGGAGCGCCGACATCCTCGTGAGCCATCGGTTACGCCTCTCCGTCGTTGCGTGAGCTGAGGAGTTACAACTGTTGTAATAGTGGTTACGCCAGTTGGAACGTACGCTACCGTCCTGGGTATGCCGACGAGAAGAGGAGAGGGGTGGTCGGGAGTGCCGAGGTCCTCCAGTTCGGCCGTCGACAAGGCACTTGACCTCGTGGAGGCGGTCTCACGCTCCGACCGTCCGCTGCGGCTGAGCGAGATCGCCGAGATCGTCGGACTGCATCGTCCGACCGCCTACCGCGTGCTCGCCGACCTCGTCCGGCGCGGCTGGGTGCTGCGCACCGGCGATCACTATCTGCCCGGTGCGGCCGTGCTGCGGCTGTCGCGCACGGCATCCGCCCACTCGCTTGCCGCGCTGTCCCGTCCGGCCATGGAGGTGCTGGCGGCGCGCACCGGGATGATGGTCAACCTCCAGGTGCTGGAGCACGACCGCTCACGGGTGGTGGACGCAGTCCGCCCCTCCCGGCTGGAGATGATCAGCCTGCTCAGTGACGAGGCCCTGCCCGTGCACCGTTTCGCCGGTCCGCTGGCACTGGTCGCCGCGCTGCCTCCGGAGGCCCGCGGCCCCTACCTGCGGCCCGCCGAGGACGACGGCCACCCGATGACCGGGCCGCACGGCCTGCTCGCCGACCTGGCGCGGGTGGAGCGGACAGGCTTCGCGGTGGAGCGCGGACGCAGCGAAGCGCTGGTTGCCTCGGTCAGCCGCGCGGTCGTAGCCGAGCGGGGACAGCCACTGTGCGCACTGACGGTGGTCGGACCAGCCGCCGAATTCCAGGAGCCCCTGCTGACCGAGTTGCGCAACGCCCTGCTTGTCGCCACGGCCGACCTGGCCGAGGCGCTGGGGGTGGCGGCCGGGCCGGCCGGTTCCGTGCCCGCCGACTCTGCCGACGCGCGGGCGGAGCAGCTGCGTTGAGCGGGGTGCTGGTACTGGACGCGGCGCAGACCCGCGCCTCCCTCGACCCGGACCGACTGGCCGAGGCTCTCACCGTCGCCCTGGTCGCGATCGCTCGCGGTACGGTCTCCGCCCCTCCGCGGGTCGCCGCGCAGGCTCCGGCCGGGTTGCTCGGGGTGATGCCCGCCCATGTCCCCGGCCTCGGCCTCGCCGCCAAGCTGGTCTCCGTGTTCGCCGACCCGGCGCACACCGGCCGCAGTTCCCATCGGGGAGTCGTCGCCCTGTTCGACGAGCAGGACGGCCGGCCCCTGGCCCTGATGGACGCGGAGTCCATCACCGCCGTGCGCACCGCCGCCACTGCGACACTGGCCATGCGGGCGCTCGCACCGCCGGGGGCGGCCCGGATCGCCGTGCTGGGCACGGGAGTTCAGGCCGCCGCACAGCTCGGCCTGCTCGCACGGCAGAACCCCGGGACCCCCGTGGTGGTCGGCGGCCGGGACCCCGGCCGGGCCAGGGCCCTCGCCGCCAGGCACCCGCAGGCCACCGCTGACAGCATCGAGGGCGCGGTGCGCGGCTCGGACGTCGTGCTCTGCTGCACCGGCGCGCGCGAGCCCGTGCTGTGCCGCGCCTGGCTGGCCGAGGGCGCCCATGTCGGCTCGGTCGGCGGCTCCCACGGACCGGAGCTGGACCCGGAAACCGTCGGGGACGGATCGCTCTTCGTGGAGTGGACCGGCGCGGTCACTTCGCCACCGCCCGCCGGGGCGCACGAACTCCAGGACTGCCTGCCCGAGCGGGCCACGATGCTGGGCACGGTCCTCGACGGCAGCCACCCGGGCCGCCGCCACCCCGGGGAACTGACGGTCTTCAAGTCCACCGGCCACGCCGCACTGGACGTCGCCGCGGCCGCCGTGGTCCACGCGTCCGCCCGCGAGCGGCGCCTCGGCACACGCCTGGCGTTGTGAGAGCACGTCCTGCGCCGTGGGGCATGCCCCGTGGGTCCGGCGGACCATGCCGGGTCCAGGGGCCGCAGGGTGACAGGCCGACAGCTACCCCGATCCCCGGGTCAGGCCCTGACCTTGAGGAAGTCCCCTGACCCTTACGGCGCTTCGGGCTCGCCACCCGACTCCCGGGCTGAGGTTCGGTGCATTTTCCGGGCCCGCAGGCGCGGAAACAGGTACCAAACGGCCACCACGGCTGCTGCCGTCACCGCAGTGCGCCACCAGCCCTCGTAGATGTGCATGAGACTCGTGACGATGCACATGATGACGGTGAACACAGCCCAGCTCACGAACCACCGAGCCGCCTCGACCGCTCGTCCCCGTTGTCCCATGGCGCAAGCGTACGCACCAGGACGCTCACCGACCGGTCGTGCCCACCCGATGCCGAGCACACTCCCTACGCTGCCCGGCCCCTGCTTCGGAACAGCTGTCAAGGGCGATGCGGCCGACGATGGCGCCCGCGGTGCCGGTGAGCTGCTTCGGTGGAGGCCGGCCGGCGGGTGCATTGCGGGGCGGGCAGGACGTCGAGCTGCGCGAGGTCCCGTGGACTGAGCGGCGCTCGGGCGCCTCGGCGGCGCCTCGGCCGTCGCACTCCGGAGGTGTACGTTCGTACCCTCCGGAGTGTACGATCGTACGCATGTCGACGGATTACTTTGCGGACGACCCGCGCACCAACCTGGAACGCATGCTCGCCGGCGACCTCTACATCGCCGACGACCCCGAGATCGCCCGCAGGCAGCGGCGCGCCATGCAGCTCGCCGCCCGCTATCAGACCGCCTTCCCCGAGGACCCCGTCAAGGCCCGGGCGATCCTTGACGAATTGCTCGCCTCCACGGGCGAGGACATCGAGGTGCGGCCGCCGCTGTACGTCGACTACGGCAGCAACATCACCATCGGAGCCCGTACCTTCGTCAACTACAACCTGACCGCGCTGGACGTCGCCCGGATCACCATCGGCGAGGACTGCCAGATCGGCCCCAACGTCCAGCTCCTCACCCCCACCCATCCGTTGGAGCCGCAGCCCCGACGCGACAAGCTGGAGGCCGCACTCCCCATCACCATCGGGGACAACGTCTGGCTCGGTGGAGGCGTCATCGTCTGCCCCGGTGTGACCATCGGCGACAACAGCGTGATCGGCGCCGGCGCGGTGGTCACCAAGGACATCTCCGCGAACGTCGTCGCCGTCGGCAACCCCGCCCGCCCGATCCGCACCCTCTGAGGCCCGTCACCGATGGCCACCGGACACACGGATCCACAGCGGCGCGAGCGCATCATCACCGCCACCCTCGACCACATCGCCGACGCAGGCGTCGCCGGGGTGTCCCACCGCAGGATCGCCACCCGCGCCGAGGTGCCCCTCGGCTCCATGACCTACCACTTCACCGGCATCGACGACCTGCTCCGTGAGGCCTTCACCCGCTTCGCCGACCACATCGTGGCCGTCTTCGAGCAACACCTCGGCCGCGCCGACAGCCCCGAACAGGCACGTGAGGCCGTCACCGAACTCATCCACACGCTCTCCGCAGGGCCCCGACGCGACCTGATCCTGACCCAGGAGCTGTACACCCTCGCCGCCCGGCGCCCGGAATACCGGGAGTTGACGCAGGCATGGATGCGGCGCAGCCGGCACCTGCTGGAGCGGCACTTCGACCCGGACACGGCCCGCCAGCTCGACGCACTCATCGAGGGCCTCACCCTGCACCGAGCCCTGGATGACACGCCCCACAGCCGCGACCTGACCCGCCGGGCGGTCACCCGCATCACCACCACCGCCTGACAGCGGCCATGAAACGGCCTGTGGGGGCGCGGACCTGACACCGCGCCCCCACAGGCACGAGTCCGCACAGCCCAGCACTGCCTGGTGGCGCAGCAGTTGGCGAGCCGGGCCGAATTCCGCGCCGAGCCGCACCGAGGGGACAGCCCTTCACGCCATGCCTGCCCGCGACCAAAAAAATTGACCATATGTTCGAATTCTTTGCCACGCGTGAAACAAGATCAACGAATAGCGTGGCAAGCCGGACACCAGTCATCTCCCCCTACCAGGAGGAAGTCAGACCATGGCCGTGAAACCTGAAGGCGCGCCCTGCTGGGCCGACGCGATGTTCCCCGACCTGGAGGCCGCGAAGGACTTCTACGGTGAACTGCTGGGCTGGACCTTCGGCGACTCGTCGGAGGAGTACGGCAACTACACGCAGGCGTACTCGGGCGACAAGAATGTCGCCGCCCTCTCCCCGCAGATGCCCGGCTGGGAAGGCCCGCCGGCCTGGAGCATCTACCTCGCTTCACCGGACGTCGACGCGACCGCCGGCAAGATCCGTGACAACGGCGGCGCGTTGATGATGGAGCCGATGTCCGTCGGCGAGTTCGGCAAGATGCTGCTGGCCAAGGACCCGAGCGGCGTCGTCTTCGGCGTCTGGCAGCCGGGCACGCACAAGGGCTTCGAGAAGGAGGGCGAGGCCGGCGCGTTCTGCTGGGCCGAGGTCACCACACGCGACGTGAAGAAGGCCGACGACTTCTTCCCCGCCGTCTTCGGCTACGGCGTGAAGACCATGCAGGACGAGGCCGTCGACTTCAAGCTCTACGACCTCGGCGACGACACCGTGCTCGGCCGGATGAAGATCACGGAGGACTGGCCGGCCGAGGTCCCGCCGTACATCAACGTCTACTTCGCCGTCGACAGTTGCGACGACGCGATCGCCACCGTCACCAAACACGGCGGCCAGGTGCACTTCGGCCCGCACGACAGCCCGTTCGGCCGCTTCGCTGCCGTCTCCGACCCGCAGGGCGCGACCTTCTCCGTGATCGACCTCAAGTCGACGAAGGGTGAGATGCCCAAGATCACCTGAGTCACAAAGAACCGATACCCGACCGGGTCCGCGGACGCTCGTCGGCCGCGGACCCGAGGGGCACCACCCGCGCCGAGGAGCAACCGGCCGGAGAACGCGGACCATGCCCACCGAAAGCTGCGGTCCAGGAAAGACGTCGCGCACCGGCTGCAGGCTCAGGAACCGCCGGCCACCGGCTCAGGGCAGTCGCCAGTCCACCGGCTGGGCGCCCTGGCGGACCAGAAGGTCATTGGCCCGGCTGAACGGACGGGAACCGAAGAACCCGCGGTCCGCCGACATCGGCGAGGGATGGGCGGACTCGATCGCCGGGTAGTCCTCGAGGAAGGGGCGCAGATTACGGGCGTCACGCCCCCACAGGATCGACACCAGAGGCTTGCCGCGCGCGGCCAGCGCACGGATCGCCTGCTCGGTCACTTCCTCCCAGCCCTTGCCACGGTGAGCCCCGGGCTTGCGCGGTGCCGTCGTCAGCGCTCTGTTGAGCAGCAGCACACCCTGCCGCGTCCAGGGCGTCAGATCGCCGTTGGACGGGCGGGGCAGTCCCAGGTCCGTGTGCAGCTCCCGGAAAATGTTCTCCAGGCTGCCCGGCAACTGACGCACGTCGGGAGCGACCGCGAAGCTGAGCCCGATGGCCATTCCGGGGGTCGGGTAAGGGTCCTGACCCACGATCAGAACCCGCACCTCGTCGAAGGGCTGCTGGAAGGCGCGCAACACGTGTGCGCCGGCCGGTAGATAGGTGCGCCCGGCCGCGATCTCGGCACGCAGAAAATCCCCCATCGCAGCGATACGACCGGCCACGGGGCTCAGCGCATCAGCCCACCCGGGCTCAACAAGTTCGTTCAGAGGTCGTGCTGCCACGAAACATCACCCTACAGTCGTACACGGCGCACGCCCAGACCGGCCTGTGCAGTTCGGGCTCGCCGGCGGGCCCCGCACTCCCCCTGCCTCCGCAGCATTTCCGCTGCGTGCCGTTCGCGACGGGATGCGCCGTCCCACCGGCCCCCCTGCCCCACTTACCCGGCGGTCAGGATAGGCTGCCGCCGTCATTCTTCTTCTTCCTGGAGACGGTCCATGAGGTCGCGTAGGCACTCGCCGGAAAGCAGCGGTGCTCCTTGCGCCCAGTGATCAAGCCACTCGACTGCCGTACCGCCCGCGAGTTCTCCGGGGTGCGGCCGGCCGGCCGCACCGAGGAACCGATGGAGCGCCGTGGAGCGCATCCGGCCGACCGGCGGCTGCCGTGACCGTCGGCGCGGGACAGTACGTCCTCGGGGTGGACTCGGGTGGTTCCGGGCTGCGGGTGGCGCTCGGCGCGATCGGAGCCCCGAAGCCGGTGGCCACGGCGGTCTGCGCCGAGCCGGTGCGTACCGGACCGGGCGGGATCGACGCCGGACACCTGCTGGAGCAACTTCTGCCCGCCGTCCGGGAGTTGCGGGAGCAGGCCGGTGAGCAGGAGCGGTCCGCCGATGGTGCACCCCTCGCCGCCGTAGCGATCGGCGCCGCCGGTATGGGAACGCTGGGGAATCAGCTGCGCGCCGAACTTCCGGCCGCCCTGCAGAGCACGCTCGGGGTCCGGCTCCTCGCGCTGGCCGCCGACGCGGTGACGGCGTACGCCGGAGCGGTCGGACAGCGGCCGGGGGCGGTCGTGGCGGGTGGCACCGGCATGATCGCGCTGGGCACGGATCTGACGAGCTGGCGCCGGGCCGACGGCTGGGGTCATCTGCTGGGCGACAACGGCGGCGGTGCCTGGATCGGCCGGGCCGGTCTCGACGCGGCGATGCGCGCACACGACGGGCGGCGCGGTGGATCGGCCGCGCTGCTGGCCCGGCTGGAAGCGGTGTTCGGTCCGGCGTCCGACCTGCCCGGTCTGCTCTATCCGCGGACCGACCGGCCTGCGCTGCTCGCCTCGTTCGCCCCCGAGGTCGCCGCCTGCGCCGGCGGCGATCCGGTCGCCGCGGGCATCCTGCGGGACGCCGCCGGACATATCGCGGAGGCGGCTGCGGCGGTGTGCCCGGAGCGCGGCCCGGATGGGGAACCGTGCGAAGTGGCCCTGACGGGTGGCTTGTTCCGGATGGGCGACCCGCTCCTCGTACCGCTGCGCGAAGAGCTCGCGCAACAGCTGCCGCAGGCACGGGCGGTCGCCGGATCGGGTGATCCACTGACCGGCGCGTTGCGCATCGCCGAGGCACTGGCCACCGGTGACCTTCGGCTGCCGACGCATCCGACGTTGCTGTACGTGCCCGCCTGAGAGCCCGGGAGGGTGCGGCGGCGAGGACCGACAGAGCAGGGCAGTTGGCCGGAAAGTCATTGATCGGATAAAAGCGGACAGATAACGCCCGACTGGGCCCTCCCTGAACAGGGAGGTACCCAAAACCAGTAGCATGCGGCGCCATGAGCACCCCCACTGGGCCCGCTTCCGGCCTGCCTGTACGAATGCCGCGACCTCGCCAGTCCGGACGGCACCGCCGCCCGGAGCCCGTGGTCGCGCCTGAGGGCGCTGCCGCGCTCGTTCTCGCCGTTCCCGGTACCCCTTCGCCGGCCACCCGCAGCCTGGCCGAAGAAGTGATCAGCATTGCCCGTTCCGAGCTGCCCGGTCTCAATGCCCGGATCGGTTACCTCGACGGCGACGACGCCGAGTACCCCACGCTCGTCTCCGTTCTCGCGGACAGCGCCGCAGAGCGCATCGCGCGCTTCGAGCAGGCGAAGGCCGCGGGCCGTGAGGTCCCCGAGCCCGAGGGTCCGGCGGCGGTCGTGGTGCCGCTGCTCGCAGGACCGGACAGCGCCCTGATCCGGCAGATACGCCAGGCCGTCATGGACAGCCGCGCGCAGGTCGAGCTGACCGATGTGCTCGGCCCGCACCCGCTGCTCGCCGAGGCGCTGCACGTGCGCCTCTCCGAGGCCGGTCTGGCCCGCGCCGACCGCGCCAGGCTGTTCACCGTGGCCACGGCCGCCGACGGCATCGTGCTGGCCACAGTGGGCGGCGAGGAGGCCGTGCAGGCCGCCGGGATCACCGGCATGCTGCTGGCGGCCCGGCTCGCCGTCCCGGTGATGGCCGCCGCCCTGGATGTCGAGGGCTCCGTCGCGTCGATCGCCGAGCAGCTCACGGGCTCCGGTTCGGTGCAGCTGGCCCTGGCGCCGTACCTGGTGGGTCCCGAGGTCGCAGAGGGCCTGCTGGACGCCGCCGCGAAGGAAGCCGGCTGCGCGACGGCCGAGCCGCTCGGCGCGTACCCGGCGATCGGCAAGCTCGTGCTGTCGATGTACATGACGTCGCTCGGCATCGCCCCTGCGGCGCAGCAGGGGGCCCAGGCCCTCTGACCCGGCCGGAACAGAACAGCGGGGCCCGTACCGGAGGATTCGACCGGTACGGGCCCCGCTGTGTGCGGTCCGACATGAGCTGCGCGCCGTGATGGCGTGCCGTGCTTCGGGTGGTACTCCGGGTGGCGGGTCCGTCAGCCGAAGACCACGCAGGAAGCCGCCGGTGCGGTCAGCGAGCCCGCGTGGTGCGGGACGCCGGTCGCCGCGTCCACGGCGAACCAGCTGACGTTCCCGGACCGTTCGTTGGCCGCGTACAGCCACTGGCCGGTCGGGTCGAGCGCCAGGTCGCGCGGCCAGTGGCCACCGCAGCCCACGGTCGCGACCAGGGACGCCTTCTCGCCGGTCTCGTCGAGGGCCAGCACGGCGATGCTGTCGTGCCCCCGGTTGGCGGCCCACAGGAACCGTCCGTCGTGCGAGACGACCACTTCGGACGGGTAGACGACCGCCTCCGCGTCGTCGACCACGTCGTCGGGTATCACCGCGCTCTCGCCGAGCGGTTCGAGGACTCCGGCGGCCGCGTCCCAGCGGCAGACGGTGACGGTCGGTTCGAGCTCGTTCAGGACGTAGGCGTGGCCGCCCGCGGGATGGAAGGCCAGGTGGCGCGGACCGGTGCCCGGCCGCAGCGCGGTCTCGCCATGGAGCCGCAGCGTCCCGGCGGCCGGGTCGAGGGCGCAGACCCGCACGGAGTCGGTGCCCAGGTCCACGCTCAGTACCCAGTTCCCCGACGGGTCGGGCAGCACCTGGTGGGCGTGCGGCGTGCGCTGGCGGTCCGTGTGCGGCCCGTTGCCCTCGTGCTGGAGTACGGATGCGGCGGCGCCCAGCGTTCCGTCGCCCCTCACGGGGAGGGCGGTGACGCTGCCGGAGCCGTAGTTGGCGGTGATCAGATGACCATCGGCGAGGGCCAGATGTGTGGGGCCGTTGCCGCCCACCGGCCGCATCTCGCCGAGAGGCTGCGGCACATCGCCGGTGATGTCCAGCGCGGCGACCGCGCCGGTCTCCGTCTCACTGACCGCGTAGAGGACGGTGGAACCGGGGCCCGGAGCGAGGTACGAGGGATCGGGGACGGCGTCCGTGGCGCCGAGGACGGTGAGTCCCCCCGTCTCCCGGTCCACGGTGGCGACAGTGACCCCGTGCCCTCCCGCCGACGTGAACGATCCGATGAATGCCCGTCCGGCACCGTTCCTGCTCACCGCTTCTGCCCCTCTCCGCCGACGGATCGCGGCGACGGTCGGGGCCGCCGCAATCTTCCGGGGCGACGGTAGCAGTGCACCCCCTCCGGTCTAGACCAGGGCTGTGAGACCGTCGACCGCCGCTGCGGCGCCGCAGGTCAGGCAGTGACCAGCGGGGCGCGCGGCGAGGTGTGCAGGGGGCGGCGAGTTCCGTGAGGGGCCGCTCCAGGACCTGCAGATGGGTGAGTGCGACTTCGGCGCCGGGGTGGTGGTGCGGCGCGGGCGCGGCAAGCAGTTCCCAGCGGTCCTGGCCGCGCCGCGCCAGAGCCAGCACCACGCACACGACGAAGACCTGCGCCTTGTCATGGAGATGATGACGGGCTGCGGTCTACGGAATGGCGAGGCGCACGCCACGAACGTCAACGGGCTCGTCTCACAGGACGTTTACCGGATCAACGACCAGGTCCATGGGCGCCAACGTGTACCGACGCCACTCAAACACCGGAACTGGGGCGAGTTCCGCGAGACGCCGATGCCCGCGAAGACACGCGCGTACTTGATGCAATACACGTAAACACACCCTGCGGATTCGCAGGGGTACCTACTGACCAATGGCGGTCGTGGGGGGCTGGTGTCGGCGGCAGCCCGTACTGCAGCGGAAATGCGTTCCGCCGCAAATGGCAAAAAGTTTTGCGCGCCACTGGCATAACTGCGGGCTACACCATGTACAGCCTGCGCCACTTCTTCGCTTCCAATTGCCTGGCCATCGGTATTCCGATCACGGATGTTGCGGAGTGGATGGGCCACAAGTCCATCGAGGTGACGTATCGCAGCTACCGCCACCTCATGCCGTCCTCCATCGGCAGGGCCGCGAAGCTGCTGGACACGGGTATCTGATCTACGCGCTGCACTGCGGCGCAGGAGCTGGGTGGCGAAGAGTGCGCGTGCGACAACGTCGTGTACGGCGCGGTCGAAGTCCTCAGGCACGGCGAAGCAGAACAGTCTCCGTACCGCGCAAGCGATCGGTCATCATGCTCATCCTGACCCGGATGTCGGAGGCCGAGGAGGGGCGCTGGGTCGGGGTGATGCTCGACAACCTCATCGCGCGCGCAGGCTCAGGCGCCGACCGGAATCTGGCTGGCCCTCCGCAGGGGCACGGCAAGTTCGAGCAGGGCCCGCTCCAGCGCATGGAGGTGGGCGAGCACTGGGTCGGCGCCCCTCGGCTCCGTGGCCGTCGCGTTGCCGAGTCGGAGGGGCCGCCCGACGGTCGGCGCGTCAGTGAGGGCCTCGACGGCGGCCTCCACCCGCCAGCAGGCTGCGGCGAGCCGGATGTCGTGCGAGGCCTCCGGGTCGGCGGCAACGGAGGCCAGGCCGCGCACCTCGCGTGCGCAGTCATCGAGCAGCGCGAGCACATGCCGCGCCCGTCGCTTGCGCGCCTTCATCGGGTTGAGCGGATGCACCAGCGGCGCAAGCGACAAGCGCACCCGGCCGAGGATCGCCTCCAGTTCGACAACGCGCTGGGCTGGGGCAGCGTCCTCGTTCCCGGCTAGCCGGGCAGCGGCCTCCGCCGTGCACGTCTGCACGCACCGCAGTGCCCGCTCCACCCACGCCTCGGTCACGGAGTGCGTGGTTACCGGTAGCACGAACAGCACCGCCAATACTGCGCCGAACGCCCCGGCCGCCGTCTCAGCCACCCGCAGTATGAGCAGACCAGCGTCTAGCACGCCGAGCAGCCCGTACAGCATGCTCGCCATCACGGTCACGGCCAGCATCATCCAGGTATAGGAGACAGCGGCGGTATAGAAGATCCCGAACACGCTCATCGCCACGACCACGGCGGCCACGACCGGCTCATGGTGCAGCGGCACAGCCACGGCGAAGCCCAGCCCGATCCCGAGCACCGTCCCCAAGAATCGCCTGAACCCGCGCACGACGGTCTCACCTCGCGAGGTTGTGGCCACGAACACCCACCAGGTGGCGCCGACCGCCCAGTACCAACGCTGATCGGAGAGCACCTGCCCCAGCGCGAGCGCGAACCCCGCCCCAAACGTGGGTTGCACGGCCTGCCGCGTCGTGATCCGCCCAAGCCCCGCCGCCCCGGTAGTGAGGGCGACCGCTACGGGTGCCGCGAGCCGCCGCTCGTAGCACCACACCGCGAACCGCACCACCGACGACGCAATGAGCGACAGCAGCACGGCCACGTACAGCTCGGGCAGCTGGCCGGGCACGGTGTGCAGGAACTGGGCAGAGAAATAGGCCATAAAGCCGAACACGCCCAGTGAGTGCCCGCGAGGCCCCCACCGCCGCGCGTACACCCCCGCCCCCACGACGGCGAGGAACGCCAGGTCGCGCGCGACGGGCACATCGTGCAGCGCGGCGGCGAGCGTGAGCACCGGGAGACCGACGGCCGGGAGCAACGCGGTCGTAATCGCCTGCCCGCGCACCGTCGGGTCGGTCACCGTGAACAGCGCGAGCAGCGCGGCCAGGCCACCAGCAATGGCCGCCGTCAGCGAGTACCCGGCCGCCCCGCACAGCGCGACGGCGAGCCCAATGCCGAGCACAGCCCGGGATGCGAACCGCAGCCGCATCTGCCCCGGATCGTGTGCGACGAACGCGCTCTTCAGCAAGTTACCCCGCCCCTTTCGCGCATAGACCAGCGCAGACATGAGAAAGGCGCCGCAGAGATCCCGAGGGGACCCGCAGCGCCATTGACAGACCCATCACAGCATCTAGGGGACTGATGGTTCAACTGAGGATCAATCCTTTGGACCAATGGCCCAGGATCACTTCACCTTGCCCGGCCGCAGCAGAGCCAACGGACCAACCCCTCACGCGAAGCCAACGCACGAACGGCAGCCACCGCCTCAGAACCTCCCCCCTGATCACTGCAGCTTCTGCTGCCGAACCCAGGCCATTACCTCGGAAACCTTGAACTGGATCTTGGCGTTGCGGCCACGCCCAAACTTGTACGGAACGAGCCCGAGGGCGTCGCGGTACACCGCGGAGATCGACATGTTCAAGTACTCCGCCGTCGTCTTGGCGTCCATAAATTCCGCAGGCATAGCCACCCAATCTGCCATCGCGTCACAGAGCTCACAGCTTCTCTGCCACCGGCAGATGAATGATCCGACCGACATACGGTTTGGCGTGGCCGAGGATTTCGAGTAGGAGGATGGCAACCCCACCGCACGCACCCTCCGCCCTATGACACGACGTGTCCGTGAACGAAAAGAAGTCCGCGCGGGGCGGTCTCCCGGCGAACATCATCGATGTGCCGACTGGATGGGCCTGACCTGGGCATTCTTAGCTTTCAGCGCTGTCAGGGCCTGCCCTGGAGTGCAGTCGGCGCACGTCTCCAGAGCCAGCGGCAGGAAAAGTAGGACCAGTGCGGCGGTCAGGCACCCCAGACCGGGAGGTCGATCCGGGAGGGGCGGGCGGTGTCGTGGGAGATCTCCTGCTCGGCACGGACGGTGGCCGTGGCGGTGACGGCGGGATCACCGGTGCCGGGGTTGCGGGCGTAGCGCGGATGCGCGCCCGAGCTGACCTGGACGCCGATGCGATGGCCGGCCGCGAATCGGTGGAAGGTCGGCCACAGGGGTACGTCCACCTCGGCGAAGCCATCTTCGTCAGGCCGGGGGTCGGTGGTGGCCGTGCCGGTGCTTCCGATGCGGCGGATGCCGTCGCAGACGGTCGTGGACCGGCCGTCCGGGTGCACGTCGCAGAGGCGGACGAACACGTCGGCGCTGCGGGCGGAGGAGCGGAAGCGGATCCGGGCGACCAGCTCGCCGGCGACGACGACGGCGTCTTCCAACGGCGTGCTGCGGAAGACGGTGACGTCGTCGCGGCGTTCGTGTGCGGTGCTGTCGGTGGGCCCTGCCTGCGGGTGCAGGCTGGGGCCGCCGACAGCGGGGGTGGGACTGTCGGGATCGTAGGTGTATCGGGTGCTGCCACCGTCCGGGAGGGCTGTACCGAGCAGGCCGGACGCGTGCAGGTGCCAGGGCCGCACGGTGGTTCCGGGCGGTGGCCAGGCCGGCAGGTCGTGCCACTGCCGGGCAGCGGTGAGGTAGGCACGGACGGGCGCGACGCGGCTGCCGGGTGCGCCGGCGAAGTGCTCTTTCAGGAACGCGACGGACTCGGCGAAGGCAGGGCCCCCGCCGCCGGTGATGTGGTTCCAGGGGCCGACCGTCAGTCGCGGCGGCCGGCCCGCGGCTGCGAGCTGGGCGTAGTTGCGCAGCTGCCAGGGCAGGAAGATGTCGTACCAGCCGGTGCTCATGTACACGGGTGCGGTGACGTCGGGCACCGAGGCGGTGTGTGACTGCCGCGTCCAGTAGTCGTCGGTGAGTTTCTCGTGGGTGAGCCAGTCCTGGTACCAGTCGATCGGCTGGCCTGCGGCGGCGGTGTCGCCGGCGCCCAGCGGGAGCACGTCGAAGGCCTTGGCCAGCTTTCGGTCGGGCAGCCGAAGGACCGCCCGTATCGCGGCCAGTGCGCGGCGGCGGTCCATCAGGTCCATCATCCGCGACCAGCCGAGCGCGTTGCTCAGCGAGAAGGCTCCGTTGTCCCACGTGATCGCGCCGAAGTCGGGCATCGTGTTGATCAGGCAGAGCGCGTCGGGTGCGCTGTCAGGATCCTCGCGACGCATCCGGCCGGCCACTGCCCACTGCGTGTATCCCAGATAGCTCGGGCCGAAGGTCGCGACCGCGCCGGTGAACCACGATTGGCGCCGGACCCAGCGGTGGGTGGCCATCCCGTCGCGTTGCTCGTCGAGCTGGGGTGCGAACTTTCCCGCGGATCCCCAGGTGCCGCGGCAGCTCTGGACAACCACGGTGAACCCCTCGCGGGCGAGCGCCGGCGCACGGGTGATGACGCTTCCGCGGCCGTAAGGGGAGCGGATGACGACCGTGGGCAGTGGCGGGCTCACCCCGCCGACCGGCGTGTAGAGGTCGGTGATCAGCTCCACGCCGTCGTTCATGGGCACCCGCATTCCGCGCCGCAGGGTGAAGTCGTAGGGACCCGGGGTGACTCCCGGGAGCTGCCTGGACTGCAGTCGGCGGGACAGCAGTCGGCGGATACCGGTCATTACTCGTCCTCCCATTACGGCACGGGGTGTGGGGCGATCAGGCCGGCTGCTGGGCGGCGATGGCGTCGCGCAGGCGTGCCGGAGCCGGTAGCGAGGCGGGCAAGGCGGGGCCGCCTCGGCGACCAGCGCGGCACCGGCGCGTGAAAGCGTTCGAACAGGTCAAGCTCCTTCGCGGAGACCCCTGTCACCGCCGCAACGCTGCGGTTACGAGGCGGGCCCGGTGGAGGCGCGGACGACCAGCTCGGTGGCCAACTCCATGCGGGCGGGGCGTCGGATGCCGCTGTCTTCGCTCTGGGAAAGCTCGATCAGGTGCTTGACCGCTGCGGCACCCAACTCGGTGCTGGGTTGTCTGACGGTGGTCAGCCCGGGGCTGACGCAGTATGCCTCGGGCAGGTCGTCGAAGCCGATGACGCTGACGTCCTCGGGAATGCGCAGGCCTCGCGCGTTCAGCGTGTCGTAGATGCCGAGTGCCATGGGGTCCGAGCAGGCGAAGATTCCGGTGATCCCCGGATTCCTGTCGAGCAGGGTGTGGGTGGCGGCCGCCGCCTTGTCACGATTCCATCCGCCGTAGGTCACGGACACCGTGGCACTGCCGGCGGGTGCTGTGGCGGCTGCCGCACGGAAGCCGTCGACGCGTGCCCGGCTGTAGAGATGACGGGCATGGCCGGCGACAATCCCCATCCGCTCGTGGCCAAGAGACAGGAGGTGCTCGGCGGCCATGCGGCCGCCGTCCCAGTTCGCCACGCCGATGCTTGCCACCCCTGACGGCGCCGTGCTCATCGGGTCGATCAGCACCACGGGGACGCCTGCGGCAAAGAGCGCGTTGAACTGCCGCGAGGTGGGATCGACCAGCGCCCCGATGGTGCCGACGGAGCGCCTTCTCAGGACCCGCGACACCCAGTCGCCGGCCGGCTCGGCGAGCGTCATGACGACATCCAGTCCCGCTGCCGCCGCCTCGCGCCCGACTCCGGCTGTCACCAGATTCGCCCATGACCCCTCGAAGTGGGTGACCACGAGTGTGAGCACGTTGGCCAAGCCGCTCTCGTACTGCACGCTTTCGATCTTGGCCCCGCCCGGGCGGGTGTAGCCGACGGCTCGCACGGCTTCCATGACCTTCGCCCGCGTCTCGGCCGATACGTCAGTTCCGCCGCGCAGCACCTTGGACACGGTGGGCACGCTCGTGCCGGCGGTCGCGGCGACCAATGACAACGTCGGGCGCGATCCGACGGGTCGGGGGGACATGGTGACAGGTTATCCAGCGAGGTAGAGGTCCAGGACTGCGGGCCGGTACTGGCGGGCACTTGAGCTGGCCGAACGACGAGCCTCATGCGGGGGGCGCCGAGGCTGGGGTGTACTCGAACCAGTCGAAGGCGACCACGCCCTCGGTGGCGTACATGCCGATGACGCGGCCGGTGAAGCCACAGGCGACCTCGGTGGACAGGTAGCGCCCGTCCAGCTCGACGAGCAGCTGGGCGTCCGCGTTATCAGGATCGCCTAGCCAGAAGGCGAGCGTGTCAGGACCGGTGGTGCCGCCGTCGGTGAGTTCGGGCGACGCGGGCACAAGGCCGGACGTGCGGATCGCGATGGTGAGGGTCAGCGGCCCGGGCGGGACCGGTCGGCGGGCCACGGCCTGGCGCAGCGGGCCGATCCGGGCGACGACGCGGGCCTCTCCTTCGCCGACCTCCAGTTCGTAGTGGTGGGCTTCGTCCATGCGCACGGCCAGGCCACCGCGTCCCGTACCCGGGTCGATCGCGGCGGTGACGCGGCAGTCGTGGTGCTGCTGGCGGCGGCCGACGAAGGTGTACCCAGGTCGGTCGAGGGTGTCGCCGGTGGCGCTGAGGACCAGCTGGCCGGGGCGCTCGGTGAGCGACCAGGAGCCGTCCGGGCGGGTGAACGGCGAGATCCAGTGCGGTGCGAGAGCGGGCTCGTCGAAGTCGTCGCGGTCGGGCAGGGCCGGAACGGGGTGCCAGGCACCGCCCGGCGCCGCGTGCCTCTCGGGTACGGGCGCGACGACCGGCCAGCCGTCCTCGCCCCACTCCACCGGGGCCAGGAACGTCTCGCGGCCGAGCACGTGCACGTCGGGCGTGAAGCCGCGGGGCCGGACGCCGAGCAGCACCATCCACCAACTGCCGTCGGGAGCCTGAACCAGGTCGGCGTGGCCGGTGTTCTGGATGGGGCGGGCGGCACCACTGTGGGACAGCAGGGGGTTGGCGGGCGCGCCTTCCCAGGGGCCACGCGGCGAACGGCCGCGGGCGACGGACACGCTGTGGCCGCGTTCGGTACCGCCTTCGGCGATCAGCAGGTACCACCAGTCGCCGATCCGGTAGAGGTGCGGCGCCTCGGGGTACTTGAGGCCACTGCCGGACCACGTGGGGAACGGCCCCTCCAGCACCTCCCCCTTGACCAGGTCGATCCTGGCCATGTTGATGCCACCCGCGGGCCCGGAGAAGGCGCACCAGCAGGTACCGTCCTCCTCCCACGCCAGGTCGGGGTCGATCCCGTGCAGGTCGAGCCATACCGGGTCGCTCCACGGTCCTTCGGGCCGCTCGGCCGAGACGACGAAGTTGCCCCCGCCGTCGATATTGGTGTTGATGACCCAGTAACGCCCGTCGTGATGGCGGATGGTGGGGGCGTAAAGACCGCCGGACGCCTTGGAGCCCGGGAGGGGCAGCGGCAGTTGCCCGGGCCGGTCGAGCACATTGCCGATCTGCTCCCAGTGCACGAGGTCCTTGCTGTGGAAGAGCGGAAGCCCGGGGAAGTACTCGAAGCTGGAGCACACCAGGTAGTAGTCGTCATCGACCCGGCACACGCTCGGATCGGGGTGGAACCCGCTGATCACAGGGTTTTCGTACGTAGGCACAGAATGTGTTCCTTTCGAACCGCCCAGCGTCATGGAGCGAGAGTGGGCCGAGGCTGGTTGGCGGAATCCGCTTCGTGTCGTCGCTCAGCGGAGGGCGATCGCCGTCCACGAGACCGGTGGCAGCTCGATGGTGAGCACGCCGTCGGTGAGTGTCGCGCTCGTGTTTGCGGACGGGGTCACCCGGTGCTGCTCGGCGAGCGTGTTCTTCGCGTACACGTCGGAGTCGGCGAGCGTGATCGCCTCGACGATGCGCGACGAGCCGAGGCCGCGGACGTCGATCGTGACCTGCGCGGCCTCCTCCAGGTCGCGGTTGACGAGGAAGACCGCGGCCTGGTCCTCGTCGACGGTCGCGACGGCGTCGATGACGGATGCCTCGCCGTGGCGCGCCGTTTTGTACGTCGGCGCCTCGATCACGGGCCGGATCACCTCGCCGGAGGCGAGCCGGCTCGTGATCGAGAACGGGTAGAAGGTCGTCTGCCGCCAGGCCGCGCCGCCGGGCTCGGTCATGATCGGCGCGATCACGTTGACGAGCTGCGCGAGCGATGCCGAGGTGACGCGGTCGCTGCGCTTGAGGAGCGTCATCAGCAGGTTCCCGACGACGACGGCATCCGCCACCGTGTAGACGTCCTCGAGTTGCCGAGGGGCGTGGCGCCACTCGGCGTTGACCTGCTGGGACTCTTGGTGCTCCTTGAGGTACCAGACGTTCCACTCGTCGAAGGAGATGTTGATCTTCTTGTTTGAGCGTTTTTTGTACCCCACGTGGTCGGCGGTCGCGACGACGGTGTCGATGAAGTAGTCCATGTCGATCGCCGAGGCGAGGAAGGATCCGAGGTCGCCGTCGTGCTCCTGGTAGTACGCGTGGCACGAGACGTAGTCGACATGGTCGTAGCTGTGCTCGAGTACCGTGCGCTCCCAGTCGCCGAATGTCGGCATGCCGGACCCGGAGGAGCCGCAGGCGACGAGTTCGAGGTCCTTGTCGGCCATCTTCATCGCGGCGGCGGTGCGGGCGGCGATCTTGCCGTAGTCGTCCGCCGTCATGAAGCCGGTCTGCCAGGGTCCGTCCATTTCGTTGCCGAGGCACCACATGCGCACGTTGTGCGGGTCCGGCGTGCCATTGGCGATGCGCAGGTCGGACAGCGTCGTGCCGGAGGGGTGGTTGGCGTACTCGAGCAGGTCCAGGGCGGGCAGGATGCCCCTGGTGGCGATGTTGACCGCCAGCATCAGTTCGGAGTCGGTGAGCTTGAGCCACTTGGCGAACTCGTCGAGGCCGACCTGGTTCGATTCGAGCGAGTGCCAGGCGAGGTCGCGGCGCACCGGGCGCTTCTCCCGCGGGCCGACCGCGTCCTCCCAGCGGAAGCCGGAGACGAAGTTGCCGCCCGGGTAGCGGATGGTCGTGGTGCCGAGTTCCCTGACGAGTTCGACGACGTCCATGCGGAACCCGTCCTCGTTGGCGCTCGGGTGATCCGGCTCGTAGATGCCGGTGTACACGCAGCGGCCGAGGTGCTCGACGAACGAGCCGAAGAGGCGGCGCCGGACAGGAGCGATGACGGCCTGCTTGTCGAGCTGAATGTTGGCGCGGGGCAATGCGGTGGTCCCTTTTCTGGAGTGAGGCGGGCGCGCCGAGCGCTGACGCCGTCAGATGCGGCCCGCCCCTGCCGAAGGCACGGCAGGGGTAGGCGTGAGTGTGCGGAGCCTGACTGGTGTCGGTTTCAGCCCTTCACAGCGCCGGTGAGACCGCCGACGATCTTCTTCTCGAAGATCGCGAAGAAGATCAGTGCGGGCAGCATGGCGAGTGAGGTGAACGCGAGGACCCTCGCGGTGTCCACGGAGTACTGCGAAGAGAAGGCCTGGACGCCGAGTGGCAGGGTGAAGTTCGCTTGCGAGTTGAGGATGTACAGGGGCAGGACGTAGTTGTTCCAGCTGCCGATGAAACTGAGGATGCCGACTGTCACCACACCGGGCAGTGACAGCGGGATCACCATGCGGACGAAGAATCCGAGTCGGCTTGTACCGTCGATCGCGGCGGCCTCCTCGATCTCGTTCGGAATGGCTCGGAGGAACGGCACCAGGATGATGACGGTCGTGGGCAGGCCGAAGGCGATCTGCGGGATGATCACGCCGAACAGGTTGTCGACGAGGCCGAGGTCCTTGACGACGATGTACAGCGGGGTGATCGCGATGACCAACGGGAACATCAGGCCGGCGGCGAACAGCGAATAGAGCGCGCCCTTGAGCTTGAAGTCATAGCGCGCGAGCACGAAGCTCACCATCAGGCCGAGGACGACGGTGCCGATGGTGCTCACGAGCGCGACGATGACGGAGTTGGCGAATTCGCCCCAGAACGTCACCGACTTCAGGACGCTGATGTAGTTGCTCATGACCCAGGGGTGCGGAAGGGCGGCCGGGCTCGTGCTGATCTGCGAGTTGGTGCGGAATCCGCCGAGTACGATGTAGAGCACCGGTGCGATGCAGACCCCGATGACGAGCAGCGCGATGAAGTAGGTGAAGGGATTTCCCCACTTCTGCGGCTTGTCACGATTGTCGCGACGGCCGATGGGTGCTTTCGGCTCCGCGGCGGAGGAGGACCAGGAGTCGGCGGTCGTCGCGCTCATCGGTTGGCTCCTTCAGTAACGGCACCCTGCAGGTCGCGGCGCAGGACGACGCGCTGGTAGATCAGCGCGACGATGAGCGAGATCAGGAACATCACGACCGCGATGGCGCTGCCGTAGCCGTAGTTGCCCGCGTTGCGGCCCTGGGCGACCATGTAGATCGCCATGGTCGAGGTGCCCGCGGTGCCCGCGACGTATGGGCCCCAGATGATGTAGACGAGATCGAACAGCTGCAGCGAGCCGATGATCGACAGGAACGCCCAGATGCGGATCGTCGGCCCCAGCAGCGGCAGTGTGATGCGGCGCTGGACCTGCCAGTAGGAGGCGCCGTCGATCTGAGCGGCCTCGAAGAGCTCGTCGGGGATCGACTGCAGGCCGGCGAGCATCAAAATCACCGCGAAGCCGATGTACTTCCACGAGATGATGCCCATCAGCGTCCAGATGGCCAGCTTCGGGTTGGAGAGCCACTCGGCCTGCAGGAAGCCCAGGCCGATGTGCTGCAGCAGGTCGTTGACGGCGCCGCTGCTCTGGAGCAGCAGGCTCCAGCCGGTGCCGACGATGACCTCGGAGATGACGTAGGGCACGAAGATCAGGACGCGGATGATCGAGCGGCCGCGGATCTTCTGGTTGAGCAGGAGCGCGAGGGTGATCGCCAGCGGGCCCTGGATGACCAGTGAGAGCACCAGGATCAGGCCGGTGTGCCACAGGACTTGCTGAAACGCGGGGTCGGTGAGGATCAGCTTGTAGTTGTTCAGGCCGACCCAATCGGTGGGCGGCCCGTAGCCGTGCCACCGGTAGAAGCCGTAGAACGCAGCAAGCGCCACCGGGAAGATCACGAACGCCAGGAACATGATGATCGCCGGTCCGGCCAGGAGCGCGATCTCGAGCCGCATCTTGGCACGGCCGCGGCGGCGCGCAGCCGCTCGAGGCGAAGCCGGGGACGCGGCCGTGGCCGCGCCCCCGACTCCGGTCGTGCCCTGCGACTGGCGGCCGGTGGCCGTGTCAGTACCCAGGGGGTTGCTCATTGTCTGCTTACTCAGCCCTTCGCGGCAGCGGCGTTGGTGTCCTTGGCGATGTCGGCGGCGCTGCCCTTGCCGGCCAGCAGGTTCACGACCGCCGTGTTCATGGCGTTGCCGACGTTCTGGCCGTACACGGTGTCAAGGAACAGGATGGAGTAGGCGGCCTTGTTGAAGGCCTGCAGTGACGAGACGTTGTAGGAGTCGGTGACGACCCCCTGGGCGCTCTTGTTCACCGGGATCGTGAAGAAGGCCTTGGCGTAGGCCTCCTGCTGGTCCTTGGTCACCAGGAATTCGAGGAAGCCGAAGGCCTCCTTCGGCGCGTTCTTGGACAGGGAGTATCCACCGCCGCCGCCCATGAGGGCCGTCGGGTCGCCCTGGCCGCCGGGCACGGAGGGGAAGGGGAACCAGCCCAGGTCCGGAAGCCCCTTATTGTTGGGGGTCAGGCTGGCGATCACACCAGGCTGCCAGGTGCCCATGAGCTCCATGGCCGCCTTGTGGTTCGCGACCATGCCGGCCGACGACCCGGCGCCCTGCTGCGACGAGGTCGTCAGGAAGCCCTTCTGGAAGGGGCTGACCTTCAGGAACTTGGACAGGTCGTCGCCGGCCTTGGTCCAGCACGCGTCGTCGAACTTCAGCGACTCGGCGGCCTTGTTCAAGGTGTCCTGGCTGCACTCGCGCAGGGCGAAGTTGTAGTACCAGTGCGCGGCCGGCCAGGCGTCCTTGGCACCGACCGCGATCGGCGCGACATTGATCTTCTTCAGCTTCGCGACAGCGTCCTCGAGCTCGTCCATCGTCGTCGGTGTCGAGGAGATGCCGGCCTGCTTGAACAGGTCCTTGCTGTAGTAGATGCCCTCGGGCTGCGTGTCGGTCGGCATGGCGTAGACCTTGCCGTCGATCGAATTGCCTGCGATGGCCGCAGCGCTCGCGTTCGCCTTGTCGGTGGCGGTGAGGTTCAGTGCCTGGATCTGGCCGGCGTCGACCATGTCCCGCATCTTGCCGCCGCCGCGCTGCAGGAAGATGTCCGGCGCGGAGTTCGAGTTGAGCGCGGTCTGCAGCTTGCCGTCGAAGTCCTCGTTCTGGACCGACTGGATCTTGATCGTGACGCTCGGGTGAAGCTCGTGGTAGGCCTTCACGGCGGCCCTGAAGTAATCATCCCCGGGACCGGGCTGCGCGTTCTCCCAGAAGGTCAGCGTGACCTTGCCTCCGGACGGGCCGTTGCCCCCGTCGGCCTCGTCGCCGCCGGCGCACCCGGTGGCGGCGAGTGCTATGGCCAAGCCGATCGCGGCAGCCGTCGCGCTGCGTGTCTTCCTCGTCATCGTGGAACTTCCTGATCTGTAGCCATGAACACGATGGATGCGACGCGAATAGTTTGCGCAAACTAATGGCCATCCGCGAAGCCGGTGCAATCTCTACCCCCTGAATTAGGCGGGTGGCCACCCTTAGTTTGCGCAGGTTGCGCAATCGTTACCGACGCAGAAGCCGGGTGGTGATCAGTGCGGGCGACGCCGAACGGAGCGTCGGCAGGTGGAGCGTTGGCCGCCTTGACACCGTTTTCCGCAGCTCCTTATGGTGCGCAGCACGTTGAGCGAGAGCACGGCTGATGCCGTGCCCGCCCCGGCGCATCGCGCCCCCGAACCGCAGCAAAGGAACCGCCATCATGCGGATCGTCGTCCCCTGCCACTCGACAGCTCAGCTCTCCGACGCCTGGCGCTACTGCGTCGGCACCGGTCGGCTCGACCTGGCGCTGCGCCGTGACTACCAGGAGTCTCTCGATCTCGTCCAAAGGGAGATCGGCTTCCGGTTCATCCGGGGGCATGGCCTGCTCAGCGACGGGATGGGCATCCACCGGCCCTACGACCACGCCGGTGAGCGGCGCGTGCGTCACGCCTTCACCTACGTCGACCAGGTGGTGGACGCCTACCTGGAGTTGGGCATCGCACCCTTCCTCGAACTCGGCTTCATGCCGTCCGGACTCGCCTCCGGCGACGACACCGTGTTCTGGTGGAAGGGCAACGTCACTCCTCCTCGCGACGAGAAGGAGTGGGCGGAGCTCGTCCGCGCCGTCATCGGCCATCTGGTCGACCGCTACGGCATCGACCAGGTGCGCCGGTGGCCGATCGAGGTGTGGAACGAGCCCAACCTGGCGCCGTTCTGGGCAGCGGACCAGGACGCGTACCACCGCCTCTACGAGGTGACCTCACTGGCGGTCAAGGAGGTCGACGCCGAACTCCAGGTCGGCGGTCCCTCGTTGGCCCCTGGTTACGAGGATGCGTGGATCCAGCGTTTCGCCGAGTTCGTCGAGGCCCGCGACCTGCCGATCGACTTCGTGAGCCGGCACGCCTATACCTCCGGGCCTGAGCAGCACGTGCCCTTCGGCGCGCATCAGACGCTCAAGCCGGCGTCGGCGCTGCTCGAGCAGTTCGGCGCCCCGCGGCGGCAGCTGGCGGGCACCAGGCTCGCGGACCTGCCGCTCCACATAACCGAGTTCAACTCCTCGTACCGACCGGACAACCCGATCCACGACACCGCGTTTCACGCGGCGTACCTCGCGCCGGTGCTGGCGAACGGCGGCGACGTCGCGGACTCCTTCTCGTACTGGACGTTCAGCGACGTGTTCGAGGAGGTGGGCATCCCCACCGCGCTGTTCCACGGAGGCTTCGGACTGCTGACGCACCGCCAGGTCAAGAAGCCCACCTACCACCTGTACGCGTTCATGGCCGAGATGGGCGAGCAGGTGCTTGCCAGGGGCGAGGACCACCTGGTGACACGGCACGGCGACGGCCGCGTCACCGTACTGGCCTGGGCGCCGGCCGACCCGACCGGCGGCAAGCCCGTCGACGGCCACACCGTCCGGCTGTCCCTGCCCGTTGGTGCCCCGGACGGGCACGGTTCCGCCTTCGCGCGGCGCCGCTCCGTGAGTGAGGACGCCGGTAACTCATGGGCCGCCTGGTGCGAGATGGGACGGCCGCTCGCGCCCAGCGGCCGCCAGCTCGACGCCCTCCGCGAGGCCGCCGAACCCACGTGCTCACACCGGAGCGTGCCCATTGCCGACGGGCGCGCGGACGTAGATCTTGTCCTGGCCCGCAACGAAGTGACGCTGCTGGAGCTCACCCCGGTCGTCGACGAGACACCGGAGTGGTGGAGCGACAACCGGCTGTTCGGCCTCGGCACCGAGGCGCGGACGGGCTGATTCCGGTAGTAACACGAGTGCCTCTGGCGGATGTTGGGGTTTCTGTGACGAAAACCAAGCCCGCCGAGGGCCCTCAGGAAGCTGTCTACCAGGTTCGCCTGCCGGTGTCGAAGCGGACCATCGATCTGATCGCGGGACTCATACGTGCCCGCCGCAAGCAGCTGGGCACCCGCTGGAGGAAGGCCGCCCCCGGCCAGCAGGCTGTCCTCGTTCTCGCTCATCTCCGCCATGACCAGCGGCTCGCCGATCTGGCCGGCGGCAACGACATCGCCGCCTCCACCCTGCGCCGCTGGGTGCTGGAAGTGGTCGGCCTGCTCTCCGCCCGGGCCCCGCGTCTGGACCGCGCACTGAAGAAGATCGCCTCCAAGGGCGGTGTCGTGGTCCTGCTGGACGGCACCCTCATCCGCACCCGCCGCCGCACCGGGAAGGAGAACCGCAAGAACTCTTCCGGCAAGCACAAGGCCCATGGCCTGCTGTTCCTCGCCCTGACCGATGAGAAGGGCAACCTGATCTGGATCTCTTCGGTCAAGCCCGGACGGTCCAGCGAGATCACCACCGCCCGCCACAACAAGCTCACCCGTCATCTCCCGGAAGCCGGCCTCGGCGCCCTGGCCGACCTCGGCTTCGGCGGCCTGGACGACGACCCCGACGACAACCCAGTGGTCATCACCGGCCGCAAGGCCACCCGCAACCACCAGCTCACCACCGCCGAGAAGGAAGCGAACCGCCTACTCAGCCGCGAACGAGCAGCCTGCGAACACGGCTTCACGAACCTCAAATCCTGGCAGATCCTCACCAAGGTTCGGATGAACACCCGGCACGCGACCACGCTCTTGCGGGCCCTGCTCGTCCTGGCGAACAGCGAGGTCCAGAGGTGACCGACGATCACCCACAGACGATCTCGCTCCCAACCAGCCCGAGTACGTCATCCCGACCCCACACCAGAGCCGTGACCTGCGAAATCAGGATGGAAACTTCTCATTGACACCTCGCCCGAGGGCTCGGATGCGCTCCTTGAAGGTATGGACGGGCCCAACCGGCTGTTTCTGCTCGATGAGCCGGAGGCCGGCCTGCACCCGGAGGCCAGCGCCCGCCAGGTGCAGTGGCTGCACGAGCGGGTCGCGCAGGGCTGCCAGTTCATGGCAGCGACGCACAGCATGACTCTCGCGTCACTGTCGTGGGCCCAGGTCATTCACTTTCGCGCGGACAATCCCCCTAAAGCGTGTTGCATAAGGGTGTGGGTAGGCAGGTTGAGCTGCGGTTCGGGGCCTTGCTGGTCATGCCGCGAGGGCGAGGTTGTGCATGCGGGCGACGGCCTGGACAGCGTAATGGAGACTGTCGAGGCATCCGAAGCAGCGCTGGAGCGGATGGCGCAGGAACGCGACCGGCTCCCCCAGCACATCACCGACCTCAATCGCACCCGGGATGCGCTCGACGGCCTCATGGCCAGTGCCCGAGCGCACCGGAAGAGGATGCTGGCCGAAGCGGCCAAGTGACGGTGCAACGATCGGCGAACACCGCCAACCGTTTTCGGCGCAGTCCGGCCTCGTCGAGGCTGAGGAGGGGCACCGCCTCGGCGGGGCCGGCAGGCGGGGTGGGGCCGGGTGCACGGTGTAGTTCCATTCGCCGTGGAAGACGTGCCCGGTGATGGGTACCGCGTTCAGTTCGGCCTCGCTGACCTTCACACCGGTGGGGCAGGAGCCCGGGTCCGGTTCGGCGCGGACGCGCAGTCCGGTGCGAGTGGTCGTAGCGGCGATGGTCTGCACGACGACCTCGTGGCTGGTGAGGGGCCGACCGCGCCAGTTCATGGTGATCACGGAGAAGAGCCGGTGCTCGTGTCCCATTTCGATGTGCCCGACCAATGCCGTTGCTTGACTACTGAACTATCGCGGGCTGCAACGTGACGACCTTGGCGGGGATCCGCCGAGTCGGTCGCCGGCCCCGAGGGTTGATCCGACAGGAGAGCTTCGAGGAGTAGTTGGAATCCGGGCCTTCAGGTGCCGGTCCCCCTCGCAGGCGCCTGACCTCTTTGTCAAGCTTCCGATGCACCTTCGCCGCCAGGACGACCAGGAACTCTTTGATCTTCGTGGGTGTGTCCGAGCATTGGCGGACTACGCTGCGCCGCACGTGCCATGTTCACTTGCTTCCGGGGCCCACCGCTGACATCAATCACCCCAGGCCAAGAGGATCCGAGCAAACGCGGGGGCCCTGACCCGTGGACCAGGGTCCACGCCTGGCTCGCAGTCTGGTCTGCACCGACTGCGACCCTCGCGCGGCGGTCGCGTGCCGGTGACTTCGGCGGCCGCCGTGGTCCAGGCCCTGACTCGGAATGCCGCTGCCGACGACTTCGAGGCTGTACGTCGCGAACGCCTCTGCGTCCCGCCGGTTGAACGTCGACGGCATGTCGTGGGCTAGGAAGCCCGTCGACCGCAGATTGATTGAGCGATAAGGTCATACGTATGCCAACCGAGCCGCAGCCCGCAACCCGTCTGTTCCCGCCACGCCTGCCCGCCGGTCGCTTGGGTGTTGTAGTCGTTGCCGAGCTCGTCGACCTCATCGTGACGGGCCAGTTGAAGGAAGGCGAGTTGCTGCCTCCGGAGGGTCCGCTGAGCGAACACTTCGGCGTGAGTCGCACGGTGTTGCGTGAATCGGTGAAGCGGCTCGAGGAGAAGGGCCTGGTGATCGTTTCCCAGGGTCGCGGCACCCAGGTGCGTGCGCAGGGCTACTGGAACATGCTCGATCCGGTGGTGCTGTCCGCGTTGATCGACAACGATGAGACGCTCGGTGTCCTTGACGAGCTGACGATCGTGCGGGCGAGCCTCGAGTCGGCGATGGCGGGCGCGGTTGCCGGTTCTCGCAGCGCGGAGGGGTTGAGGAGGCTGGAGAACGCGTTGACCACGATGCGTGAAAGCGAGTCCGAGACCGACTCCTTCCGGCAGGCGGACGTGATGTTCCACTACGCGCTCATGGAGATCTCCGGCAACCGGCTGGCGGAGAACATCGCCAAGCATCTGTACAAGCGAGCCGTGGAGTCCAGCCGCTACCAGGGCATCGACCCGCCTGATGCGTTCGCACTGACGCTGAAGGAACACTCGGCGATCGTCGATGCCATCTCAAGGAAGGACGTCGCCGCGGCCCAGAAGGCGATGCATGATCACATCCACGTCTCGTGGGAGCGTCGGCGGCTTCCCGACCACGCGCCACGGGCGCGCGGCCGGGCGCTGGATCAGGAGAGCGAGTAGACGTCGGCAGCGTTGCCGCCGAATACACGCGCGCATTCCGGGGCGGAAAGCCCGTGGAGCAGGGTTTCCAGAGCGGACTTCCAGGGCGCCGCTCCCCCGCCAAGTTCAGCCAACGGCCAGTCGGAGCCGTAGAGCAGACGCTCAGGGCCGAAGGATTCCAGGGCGATCGTCACCGGGGCGGCGAGATCGGCTGCCCGCCATGATCCAGGGGCGAGGCCCGACGTGAGTCCCGAGACCTTCGCGACGACATTCGGTTGCCGCGCGAGCTCCCGCAGCCGGGACGCCCACGTGCTCCTGTCCTGCCCGGGCTCCGGCGGACCGCCCAGGTGATCGAGCACGAAGCGGAGTCCGCCGTGGCGCACGGCCAGGCGGGTTGCCTGAGGGAGCTGCCACTCGCGCACGACGAGGTCGAAGCAGAGGCCCTCACGCTCGAGTACGGCGAGGCCCGCGCTGACTTCCTCGCGCGTCATCCACTCCGGGTCCGGGTCGATGTGGGCCAGATGCCGCACCCCGACGACGGGGACAGCAGCATCCATGCGGATCCGGTCGAGCTGAGGTCCGACCTCCGCCGTGAGGTCGACCCAGGCGACGAGGCCGGCGATGGCGGACGAGTCCAGCTTGGCGAGCCGGATGCTCTCTTCGAGGCTGTTGCTCGACTGCACGACCACGGCGCCGTGCAGTCCGGTCGAGGCCAGCATCTCGCTCAGATCGGAGGCGCCGAAGTCGCGGGCGATCGGCGCCATGGTCTCCGCGTCGATCCAGTCCTGCGGGTCCACGGCTCGGTCCCACAAGTGCACATGGGCGTCGATGCCGGCGTTCATTCGAGGTGCCACACTTCCTCCACAGGCTGCCACAGCGCCCCGGGATCACGTTCCTCGGCGATCCTCACCTGGCACGGGTCGGTGTGCGTCCACCATTCCCGCGAAACCGGGTCGTCGGCGATCCGTCTCATGTCTGCCTCGTGGTCCTCGCCGACGTACTCGTAGTAGGCGAACAGGGTGTCGCCGAAGATGAAGATGCTGTAGTTGCGTACGTTGCATTCGGTGAGCTTTCGCTCGACGCCCGGCCACACGGCACGGTGCAGCGCCAGGTACTCCTCGCGCTTCTCGGGCCGCACGCCCACGACGAAGGCCCTGCGCTCAGGTCGACGGGTCACAAGAGTCGGCCTCCGCGGTACGACGGGGCGTCCATCACGTCCGGCTCGGCCACCAGCCGCAAGGCAGCCCGTTCGGGCCGTATGTGCGGTCCGGTCGCCGCGGGCCGGGGCGTCGCGGCACCGATCGGTGACATCCGGGACTCGTCGACCACGATCCCGATGCCCGGGCGATCACCCAGGACGATGCCTCCGTCGTCGAACTGCTGGTCGACGTCGAGACCGACGGGAAAGCAGAGGTCCTGGACTTCGACGGTCAGAAGGTTCGGCACGGCGGCGGCGGCGTGCGCCACCGGGTTCGCGTTGTACGCGACGGGGCTCACCGGCAGATCGTGGGCGTGCGCGAGCGTCGCGACGCGCAGGAAGTGGGTGATCCCCCACACGTTGCCGACCTGCACGATGTCGACCGCGTTGGCGTCCAGCAGGGGACGGTACTGCTCCAGTCCGGTCAGGTTCTCGCCGGTCGCGATCGCCGCGCGCACCTTCCCGCGCAGCGTGGCCATGCCGGCCGCATCCCAGCGGCGCAGCGGTTCCTCCACCCAGGTGAGGTCCATGCGCTCCTCGATGGCCGCGACGTACCGGGCCGCCTGGGCGTGGTTCCACGACTCGTTGGCGTCGAACATGAGCGCCGGTCGGCGGGAGTTGCGGCTGAGAACATCGCGCATGATCTCCAGCCGGGGCAGGTCGCGGTCGAGGTCGCGGCCGCCCTTGAGCTTGCCGGCCTTGAACCCGCGGTCCGCGAACCGGCCGTAGAGGTCGGCGAGGTCGTCCTCGTCCAGGCCGTACTCGAGACCGGAAGCGTACCCGGGGACGAAGCGCTCGCGAGCCCCGAGGGTCCGCCAGAGCGGCTCGTCGGCGGCCTTGGCCTTGATGTCCCAGAGGGCCATGTCGACGGCGCCGATGGTGCCGAAGGTGGATCCCGAGTGACCTGCCTTGAACACCCAGTCGAGCATCCGGTCGTAGAGCGCCACGACCGCCCGGGGGTCACCGCCCTCGATCGCGGGGAAGACGCGGGCGATGTCGGCGTGGGACCCGAGGCCGACTCCCTCGATCCCGGCGTCGGTCTCGATGATGAGGACGGGGACCGGCGTGGTGTGGCCGGACTGGACACCGTTGACGTCCCCGGTGATTCTGCCCCAGTCGTGAACGGTGCTCAGACTGCGGTACCCGGTGATCTTCATCGGCGGTGGTTCTCCTTGCATATGCGAGAGGTCATTCCTTGGTTCCTCCTGCTGTCATACCCGCGACCAGGAATCGCTGGGAGAACAGGAAGACGACCAGGACGGGCAGGATCGACACGATCGTCCCCAGCGCCAAGGTGGGCAGTTGAACGGAGTCGGATCCCGCGGAGCTGGGATTGAAAGCCGGGGTTGACGCCAGGAGCGAGGTGAGCCCGACCTGGACCGGGTAGCCGTCGCTCGACGGCAGCATCACGAACGGGAGGAAGAAGTTGTTCCAGTTCTGCACGAAGCTGAAGAACGCCACCAGGGCGACGATCGGGGCGGCCAGCGGAAGGGCGACCCGGGTGAAGACCTGGAACCCGTTGCAGCCGTCGATGCGCGCGGCGGCGAGGATGTCACGAGGGATGCTGGTCGAGAAGTAGATGTAGGTGAGATAGACGCCGAACGGGAAGAACGACATGGGCAGGATCACCGACAGCGGGCTCCCGATCAGACCGATGCTGTTCAGCTCGAGGAAGATAGGCAGCACCAGTGCGGTGCCGGGGATCAGCATGACGACGAGCGTCAGCACGAGCAGCGCCTGCCGAAGCCTGAACTCCGTGAGCGCGAGCGCGTAGCCGGCGGGGATGCTCACGAGCAGAGTGATCACCAAAGCGCCGATCGCGTACAGCGCGGAGTTCCCGATCCAGGTCGTCACCGCACCGTCCTGGAAGTCGAACAGCTGGTGCCAGTTGGTGACGAGGTCCGACCACGACCCGAGTGAGAACGGGTTGGCGACGACGAGAGTCTTCGAGGACTTCGTGACCGCGAGGAGCAGCCAGACGATCGGCACGGCGAAGAACAGGACGAAGACGACGAGCAGGACACCGAGGATGGACCGCCCGCTCCACCCGCTGAGGCTCGGCCGGCGGCGTTCGGCGGAGAGTGCTGCCATGGTCATTCCTTCTCGAAGAGGCCGCCGCGGGTCACGAACACCCAGGACAGCAGGAGTGCGACGACCAGCAGGATCAGCGAGATCGCGGCCGCGCCGTTGAAGTCGTTCTGCTGGAAGGCGTACTGGTAGGCCAGTTGGTTGAGCGAGTAGTCGTTGGGCACCACCGCGTTGCTGGCCTGGCTGAGCAGTTGTGGCTCGACGAACAGCTGGGTGCCGGCCGCGAGCGACATGACACCCATGTACGCGACCCACTTGCGCAGCATCGGAAGCTGGATCCGAAGCGCGATCTGGACGGCGTTCGCACCGTCGATGCGGGCGGCCTCGATCACGTCGGTGCTGATGTTGTTGAGGGCGCCGTACATGATGATGATCCACCCGCCGGCCCCGGTCCAAAACGCGATGATCGCGAAGATCGCCGGAAGGTTGCCGGGCTGGATCACCTGCACGAAGCTGTCGAACCCCATCGCCCCGAGCAGACCGCTGACCGGGCTCGCCGTCGGATCGAGGACGAAGAGCCACAACAGGACGCTCGACGCGCCCGCGAGCGCGCCGGGCAGGTAGTAGACGAAGCGCAGGGTCGTGCTCACCCACCGCACACTGACGGCGTGGACCACCAACGCCAGGCCTACGACGAAGACGAGCAGCCCGAGGAGCCAGATGAGGAGATAGGTGGTCACGTGGAACACGGCCGGCCAGAACCGGAAGTCGCCGACGACCTTGGTGAAGTTGTCGAAGCCCGCGAATCCACCGTCGGCGTTCGTGAAGGCCAGCAGTACCGCGTAGAGCGAAGGGACGATCCCGAAGGCGACGGTGAGCAACGCGTAGGGCGAGACGAAGAGATAGCCGATCGGACTGCGGGCGAGGGCGCGGCCGGGCGGCCGGCCGCCACCCCGGCCTGACCGCCGACGCCCGGAGGCGTCGACGGTCGGCCGGCCACTCGGAGGAGCGAGGGTCATGTCACTTCACCTGGTATCCGTTGACCTTGGCCTGGTTCTCGATCGCCGTCTGCCAGGTCGGAAGCAGGTCCACGATCGACTTGCCGCCCGTGACCCCCGGGGTGATCGTCTTCGCCCATATCGCCTCCTGGCTGAACGTGGGGTAGCCCCAGCCGTCCCAGACCCGCGACGCCGCGGTCACCACCGGCTCCAGCGGGGTGGCGTAGTACTTGCTCGCCTCCTGCTTGGCGACCCACTTCTGCGCGGCGGGCGCGTACGCCGGGTAACCCGGTGCGACATCGACCTGGTAGTCGTCGGCAGTGGTGACGAACTGGACGAACTTCTCGGCGGCCTTCAGGTTCTTCGAGTGGCTGGAGACGAACCAGGTTCCGCCACCGACGTTGCCCGTCGCGGCCTCGCTCTCGCCCCTCCACGGCAACGGCGCGGCGACGCCGAGCTGCCCGGCCCGCACATTGAGCGACTGAGGGTTGTTGAAGATCGCGCCGGCGTACCAGGCCGGACCCGGCATCATCAGCACCTTGCCCGTGTACTTCTTCAGGAACTCGGGAGTGAACACGCTGACCACCGGCACCGTCCCGTTGTCGCGGAGGGTGTCGAGCATCGAGGCCGCGCGCTTGCACTCGGTCGAGTCGGTCTTCACGGTGACGGACTTGGGGCCGGTCACGTCATTGGCCTGGCACTTGCTCCCCCACATGAACACCTCGGGCGTCCAGGCGTCCCCGGCCGTACCGACGATGTAGCCGGGGTGCTCCTTGGCTACCTTCTCCCCGAGGGCCTGGTACTCCTCCCACGTGGTCGGGAGGGCGTAGCCGAACTGCTCCAGCAGGGACTTGTTGTACCAGAGCACCGCCTGGGCGAGGTCGTTGCGCAGGCAGTACACGCGGCCCTCCACCGTGCAGGGGTTGAGCGACCCCTCGGTGAAGTTGCTGAGCGTGTCCTTCGGGACCAGGCCCTTGTCCAGCACGGCCGCGAACGCCTGCTTGCCGGCGGTCTTCTGGCTGGCCCATGCCGCGTCGTTGTTCTGGCTGGAGAAGACGACGTCGGGCCAGCCGTCACCGGCGCGGTCGAAGAGCTGCACCTTCGTCCGGAAGGAGTTGGACCCGTTGGCCGACCCGTCATAGGTGACGACCTTGATCTTGGTGTCCGGGTTCGCCGTCTGGAACGCCTTCGCGGCAGCCTGTCGGTCCGCGTCTACCCAGACGGTGATCGTCGAGGAGGTCTCCTGCTTGGCCTCGGGAAAGCCGTAAGACCCGTTCGCCGAGCTGCCTTGGCCGCCGCAACCAGCGAGGGTCAGGAGCGCCGTCGCGGCGCCCATCACGGCGACGGTCGACGCCTTACGGCGCGAACGCACCACAGTGTGGATTCCGACCATGGGGAATGTCCTTGTCTTGTCGACTTCGTTGACGACTCTGCGCCAGGACTGTAGGGCATACGTATGATGTTTGTCACGGGCTTGAGGCCTATCACCTCGAACAGTTGTCGTTGTTCCGATCTTGAGGGGGCGCGCCGAACGGTAGCCCCGATCAGGTGGTTGCCGTCGTCGGCTGGGCATGACGGCACGGCCGCTCGCCGGCCCGGGGTCGCGAAGCCTCGTTGCCGGGTCGCACGTGCTCACGGCAGCGGAGTCCAACTAGGCCGCCCCGGCGTGTGATTGCGTCTCACCGATTCCGGGACGCGGCCGATCGCACCGGACCGTGTTCTGCGGTGTCCCGGACATGAAGGACGCGGAGTGGGCCGTGGTACGGCTGCCGCCTCCGGTCCCCGGCCGGCCGCACGACCGGGGTGGGCAGCCGGAGGTGTACCGCTGCCGGACGGCACGGAACGCGGTCCGCCGTGTCGCCGTGTCGCCGTGTCGCCGGGCAACGGCATCAAGTGGAGGCGGTACCCGCCGGCTTCCCGCCGTGGGGCCGGGTCTGCGCGTTCCTCCTGCGCCGGCGCGATCGCCGGCCGGGCAGGGAGTTCCACGACCGGGTGCGCGCGGTGATCCGCGAAAGGACGGGGAGCGGACGGAGCCGACGGCCGGCGTCATCGACCCGCCGTCCGTCGACGGATGCCGCGAACAACCCGGCGGCCGAGGGCGCCGGCACCGGCTCGCCCCACCCGGACCGCCTCAACACCGTGCCGGCCGAGGCCGATGGCAGGGCCGCTGTCCGCGCACGGGTCGCGTGCGGGCGTCGGCCACCTCGGTGAGGTCGCCGACGCCGGCGACGCGGAACAGCTCCGTCGTCTCCCCGAAGGGCGGCACGTGCCCGCCCGTCAGGCCGCCCGCACCGCTTCTTGCCGGAACGTTGTCACCACTGACGGGCATTCGAGGAGCCTTCACCGGCCGAGCCAGCCGCCGTCGACCGGCAGGACCGTCCCGGAGACGTAGCGCGCGGCGTCCGACGCGAGGAACACCGCGGCGCCCGCGATGTCCTCCGCCGTTCCCCACCGCCCCGCCGGTATCCGCTCGAGGATCGCGCGGGACCGGTCGGGGTCGTCCTGAAGCGCCTGGGTGTTGTCGGTCGCGATGTAGCCCGGGGCGATGCCGTTGACGGTCACACCGTGTCCGGCCCACTCGTTCGACAGCGCCCGGATCAGTCCCGCCGCACCGGACTTGGCCGCCGCATAGCCCGGTACGTTGATCCCGCCCTGGAACGAGAGCAGGGAGGCGGTGAAGACGATGCGCCCGTACCGCGCATCCAGCATCCGCCGCCCGAGAACCTGGCTGAGCACGAACGTGCTCGTGAGATCGACTTCGAGCACCTCGTCGAACCATTCCAGGGGGTGCTCGGCGGCGGGAGCGCGGCGGATGGTCCCGGCGTTGTTGACCAGGATGTCCACCGGGCGTTCGCCGGCGGCGAGTTCCTCGGCGAACCGGGTCACCTGCCGCCGGTCCGCGAAGTCGACGCGGTGTCCGGAGAACTCGCGGCCGAGCCCGCGCACGCGGTCGCCGATGGCGGACGACGCCGGATCGAGGGTGGCGGAGACCCCGACGATGTCGGCACCAGCAGCGGCCAGAGCCTCGGCGACGGCGAACCCGATTCCACGCTTGGCCCCCGTCACGACGGCGAGGCGCCCGGTCAGGTCGAACGGGTTCATGCCGCGCTCACCTCGACGATCAGCTTCATCGCCTGCCCGGACTCGAGGACGCCGAAGGCCGATTCGAGCTCGCTCAGGGACACGATGCCCGTGATGAGCTTCTCGGCCGGGATGACGCCCTCGGCCACGAGCTCGACGGCGCGCTCGAAGTCGTGGCGCTGGTAGACCCGTGCGCCGAGCAACCTCAGCTCCCGCCAGAACACGCGGTGCAGGTCGATGGGTTGCGGTCGCCCGTGGATGGCCACGACCACGAGCGTGCCACGGACCTTCGCCAGGCTGGTGGCGCCGAGCACGGCGGCGGCCGAGCCTGAGACCTCGAACACGACGTCCGCTCCGGCGCCGTCCGTCCACTCCTCCACCCAGGCGACCTGATCGACCGACGAGGGGTCCAGTGTCGTCAGCCCCATCTCCTCGGCTGCGGCCCGCCGGTTCGGGTCGATCTCGGCGATCACGACCTCGGCACCGAACGCGGCAGCGACGATCGCGATCAGAACGCCGATCGGACCCGCCCCGATGACGACCGCCTTGCCGCCTGCGGCGAGTTCGGAACGCCTTACGTCGTGAACCGCCACCGCGACGGGCTCCACAAGCGCGGCGTCCCGCAGCGAGATCTCCGAGGGCAGCCGCACGAGTGTCGACGCCGGTACGTTCCAGTACTCCTGAAGGGCACCGGGGCTGTCGATGCCGATGAAGTCCAGGTTCTGGCAGATGTGCTCGTTCCCCGCCCGGCAGGCCGGGCAAGTGCCGTCCCAGGCCAGCGGCATGACAGTCACCGCATCACCTACCGACCAGCCCTCCACGCCGGCGCCGAGGGCGGCGATCGTGCCCGACATCTCGTGCCCGATCGTCGCCGGCCTGCTGACCCGGCCGTCCATGTCCCCGTGGAAGACGTGGAGGTCCGTGCCGCAGATCCCGACGTACGCCACGGCGACTCGGACCTCCCCTGCCCGCGGCTCAGCCGGCTCCCGCTCCTCGACCGTCATCGTGCGCGCGCCTACGTAATGTGCCGCCAACATGCCGATCGGCTCCTCCCTCGCTATGACGCGGGCCGCACCGGCCCACAACACCGCGCAGCGTAACAGTAAACATCATACGTATGCTGTCACCGTTATAGTCGTCCCCGTGACCAGCACACCACCGCCGCGCGACCACGCATCCATCGAACGGACGCTGCCGACCCGGGCACTGCGAACCGGGCACCGGCTCACCGAATTGGGCCTGGGTGCAGCCCAGTTCGGCAACCTGTTCACCGAGACGACCGACGACGAGTCGCATCGCGCCGTCGGGGCCGCAGTCGAGGAAGGGATCCGCTACTTCGACACCGCGCCGCATTACGGCCTCGGGCTGTCCGAACGCCGCCTGGGGGACGCCCTGCATGCGGCCACCCGGCGAGGGGGTGTGGTCATCTCCTCGAAGGTCGGGCGCCTGCTCGTGGACAGCCCGGACACGGCTCACCGGCTCGACGACGACGGGTTCGCCGTGCCGGCGACGAAGAGGCGGGTCTGGGACTTCAGCCGCGACGGGATCCTTCGTTCCGTGGAGCAGTCGCTGGCGCGGCTCGGGACGGACCGGCTCGACATCGCCTATCTGCACGATCCGGACGACCACTGGGGGCCGGCGTCGTCGAGCGGGATCGCCGCCCTGGCCGAGCTTCGGGACCAGGGCGTCGTCGGCGCCATCGGTGCCGGCATGAACCAGGCGGCGATGCCGGCCGAGTTCGTGAGGCGGACGGACGTCGATGTGGTGATGGTCGCGGGGCGGTTCACCCTTCTCGACCAATCGGCGCTGGACGACCTGTTGCCGGTCGCCGGCGCCCGCGGTGTCGGCGTCGTCGCCGCGGCGGTCTACAACTCCGGACTGCTGAGCAGTGCGGCCGTGGACGGCTCGGCGACCTACGACTACGGGGCGGCGCCGCGGGCCGTCGTCGAACGTGCCGCCCGCATCGCCGCGGTCTGTGACCGGCACGGCGTGAAGCTTCCCGCGGC
Source organism: Streptomyces sp. JH14 (assembly GCF_029428675.1). GTDB lineage: Bacteria > Actinomycetota > Actinomycetes > Streptomycetales > Streptomycetaceae > Streptomyces. Next base: position 385,450 of record NZ_JAJNEL010000001.1, read on the forward strand.
CGCCGTCCAATACCCGTTGCGCCATCCCGGGGTCGTCTCGGTGGTGACAGGGATGCGCACTCAGGAACACGTGCGAAGCAATGTCGCGCGCTACCGGGCGGCGATCCCGGAGGCGCTGTGGGAGGAGCTGCACGTCACGGGACTCGTCCCCGACCCGGCCCGGGCAAGTCGGTTCTCCAGGGCCTGAGTTAAACGTCATATGTATCTTGTCACAAACATCATACGTATGCTAACTCTGTGGCGGGCATCAACGCCCCCATCACAGGAAGCGATCGAACATGACATCGACGTCAGACTCGACACGCTCGGTGAGCAGACGATGGAGACGGCGGACGGGCACCCTCGCGGTGCTCGGCGCCTGCGCCGTCATCGCATCAGCGCTCATTCCCCTTCAGGCGCAAGCCGCGCCCCGGACGGAGTACTTCGCGGCGCCGGACGGTAAGGACGCCGGACACTGCAGCCAGTCGCAGCCGTGCTCGCTGGAACGGGCGCAGCATGTGGTCGGCCCGGCCACCAAGCACGGTGACGTGACCGTTCAGCTCGCCGACGGCACCTACCGCCTCTCCGAGCCCCTGCGGTTCGGGCCCGGCGACGACGGCGGCGACCACACCGTCCACTGGACCGCCGCCCCGGGCGCCCACCCCGTCGTCACGGGCGCCTCGCAGGTCACCGGCTGGTCCAAGTCCCAGGCGGGGTCGGGTATCTGGGAGGCGGACACCCCCAGCGGCCTCGACACCCGACAGCTCTACGTGAACGGCGTGATCGCCCCTCGCGCCGCCATCCGCCTGGCCAACGCGGACGTCACTCCCACCGCGACCGGTCTCACCATCAAGAACCCGGCCCTGAGCTACCTCGCCACGCTCCCCGACCAGGGGCGCATCGAGTTCGAGTCCCTCGGTGACTTCACGAACCGCTACTCGCCGGTGCAGAGCATCAGCGCCACCGAGATCACGATGGCGCAGCCGGCCTGGGACAACAACACGTGGGGCTGGGACACCGTCCAGAACTCGTTCCTGGCCGGTCCGAGCTGGTACCTCGACAACTCACTGAGCTTCCTGACCCAGGTCGGCCAGTGGTACATAGCCCCGGACGCCGGGAAGCTCTACTACAAGCCGGCGGACGGGGTCGACCCCAACCAGCTCGACATCGAGCTGCCCCGTCTGGAGACACTGGTCAGCATCGGCGGGACGTACGACAAGCCGGTGACCGGTCTCGCCTTCGAGGGCATCCAGTTCTCCGGGACCTCCTGGCTCGGCCCCTCGACCGACGGGTACGCGGACCAGCAGAACGGCCTCTTCATCAAGGGCGCCTACGACTACCGCCCCGCCGACGCCTTCACCAACTGCTCGCGCGGCTGCGAGATGTTCGAGCGCGCGCGCACCAGCTGGTACCAGGAGCCCGCCGCCGTGCAGGTCTCCGCCGCGAGCCGCATCTCGTTCACCGGCAACACGTTCACCAACCTCGGCCAGTCGGCGCTGGGCATCGGAAACGACGCCAACGCCACGGCGACCGGAGTCGGGCTGGGCGCCGGCGACATCGACGTGGTCGGGAACCGGTTCATGGAGAACAGCGGGCACGGCGTCGCGGTCGGCGGCGTACTGCCCGACGCGCACCACCCCAGCGACCCGAGGATGACCAACCGGAACATCCAGATCGAGAACAACACGATCAATCGCGTGGCGGTGGACTACAAGGACAACAGCGGGGTCCTCAGCACCTACGTCACGGGCGCCCGCATCCTGCACAACGAGGTCTCCAACGTCCCCTACGACGGCATCGACACCGGCTACGGCTGGGGCATCAACGACGCCGGGGGGTCGAACGACTACGTCGACCGCGGCTACTACAAGTGGAACACGCTGTACACGACGCCGACCACGCTCAAGGACAACCGCGTCGAAGGCAACCTCGTGCACAACACGAAGGCACGCTTCGCCGACGGCGGATCGGTCTACAACCTCTCCGCCAGCCCGGGAACCGTGGTCGCCAAGAACTACCTGTTCAACATCTCAGGAGTCGGCCTCTACCTCGACGAGGGCTCGCGCTCGATGACGTACGAGAACAACGTCGTCCAGAGCGGTTCCTTCCTCTTCACCAACGCGTACAGCCTCCGCAACAACACCAGCGACAACGTCATCCAGAACAACTGGTACAACTCGGGCGGAGCCTCGACGCCGAATGCCGCGGCTCACAACAACCAGCTGATCAACAACGTGAAGGTCACCGGCGCCAACTGGCCCGCGGGCGCACGAGACGTGATGTGCCAGGCGGGGGTCGCGCCGCAGTACCGGACGTCGCTCAACGCGAACCAGTTCGGCTTCAGCGGGTGCGCGGTTGGTGCACCGGTCGCACCCGGCCTCCGTACTTCCGGAGGTTCGGCAGTCAGCTCGTACTTCGGTCAGAGCGGCGGTGGATTCGGGATCGCGGCGGCGGGCGCCGACGTGTGGGGCGCCGGCGGTCAGCACGACGACCAGTTCGGCTCGATCTACCGGGCCGGCTCGTTCGCGGCCGACTCGAGCGTGTCCACCCGGGTCGTGTCGGTCAACGACGCCAACGCCTGGGCCAAGTCCGGGGTCATGGTCCGCAACGACATGACCGAGGCTGGAAGTTCGGCCGGGTACGCCGTCGTCGCGGTTACCGCCCGCAACGGCGTCGTGTTCGAGTGGGACACCAACGGTGACGGATACCTGGACACCGACGCCCGCGCCAGCGTCGACATCTACCGCCCCATCTGGGTAAAGCTCACCCGGTCGGGCACGTCGTTCAGTGCCTCGTACTCCTACGACGGCGCCAACTACGTCCCGATCGGTCAGCCCGTGACGTTGGCCTCGGCCGCAGCGAAGCAGGACGCGGGCATCTTCTCCACGTCCCACGACGCCGCCCAGTCAGCGATCAACCAGTTCGACTCCGGCTCCTTCACAGCCGCAATGATGCCGTAGGTGCCGCTCACGGTGGGTCGACGACAGGCGCGGCTAGGTCTTCTGTAGCGCGCCCGCAGCCTGAAGGTTCAGGTTCACTGACTCTGAGGGCTGGCCCATGAGAGGACCAGAGCATCAAGCCTGACCTGTCGTCGGCCATCCGCCGCACGCCGAGCAAACAACGTTCCATCGCCTGTCAGCCACGTGATCGAGCACCGGAACAGCGGTGGCCACTCTGTTCGTGGCTCGGTAAAATCCAATAGCATATAGCGCCCTCACATTCGGTTCCAGGGGAAGCACATCAGCGGCCATGGGCCGCCCGCTCTCACCGACCACCGCAGGAGGAGCCTTCGAAACGGGCCTGCACTCTGAGGCTCACCACTACGGGGATGTTCCCCCTGCAGGATCTGCCCCTGCGGCCAAATGCGACGACCATCTCTCGCATGGCGGGGGCTGTAGGGAAACGCACGCTACTCAAGACCCAACCCGTCGGCACCGCATGTGACCTAGTGAGCCCTTTTCAACCTGAGGTCGGCGCCTCGGAGTTGGGCTGCTGTACAACACGACGAAGCTCCTGGTAGATGGGTTCTCGACCAAGATCACCCGTGTCCGCCAGGAGCTTCGCCGCACTGATGCACGTGAGCCAAACCGAGCAGTGGCTGCGAGGGCATCTGAGGAACACTCACCCCCTGCAGGATGTTCCTACGGCGACCGGGAAGCACAGCTGACACCAAGACCGCGCTCTCCCTGTCCATCCAGCCGCGCCGCGGCGGGACGAAGCTTCCCCTTGGACGCTCCCTCGTGCTGACGGCCATCCGGCCAAAGTCGACCTCTGTGACGTGTTCAACGCGACTCTCTCTACGTGAACCGCACCGGAATCCCCTGGAGATACCTCCCGCACGACTTCCCGAACCACGGCACCGTCTACGCCTACTGCGCAGCCTGGCGCGACGAGGGAATCTTTGCCCTCTCGCCCGGCCGTCGGCTGTTCGGTGAGCACCACTTCGACGTATGCGTGTTCGACGCTGTCTATTCGACGAGTGCCTGGTGCCCGTCGAGCCGGGCCAGGACTTCCAGGGGATTGTCCAGGCTCTCCGAGAAGGCGAGTTCCGCGGCGCCGATCAGCACGGCGCTGTCGCCGAGCTCGCAGACCCGCAGCCGCAGGTTCTCACGGGAGGCCCCGAGGGCGGTGGTGTTGATGCGGCTGCGCACCTGCGCGGCCGCCCCGAGGAAAACGTCCCGGAGCACACCACCGAAGATCACTGTTCCCGGGTTGAAGAGGTTGACCACGTTGGCGACCCCGACACCGAGCCAGTCGCCGACGCGGTGCAGAGCGGCGCCGGCGACGACGTCCCCTCGGTCGGCGGCGGCGACGACGGCGCGTACCGCGTCGTGGCCCGGTGCGCGGCCGTCACGCCGGGCGGCCTCGAGCAGGGCCCGGGCACCGGCTTCGGCTTCGAGGCAGCCGGTGGCGCCGCAACCGCAGCGCCTGCCGCCGTGCGGGTTCACGATCATGTGGCCGACCTCGCCGCCGTACCCGTCGTCGCCCCGCAGCAGTCGGCCGTCGACGATGACGCCGGCCCCGATACCGATGTCGCCGTGCAGGTAGATGACGTTCCGGCAGCCGACTCCGGCGCCGCGCAGGTGCTCGGCGAGAGCTGCGACGTTGGCCTCGTTGCCGATGGTGACCGGAACGGAGAGGCCGAGGCGGTCGGCGAGCTGGGTGCCGAAGTCCTCCTCCGTCCAGCCGAGGTTGGGAGCGAAACGGACCAGCCCGTCAGGGTGGCGGACGATGCCGCGCACCGCCACCCCCACGCCGACACAGTGACTGCCGGGCGGGGTGGCGGTCAGCATCTGTCGGGCTGACTCCGTGAGCGCCTCCGCGACCTCGCCGGGGCGCTGGGGGCCCGCCCCCGACCAGGGGACCTCGCGCCTGTCGAGGAAGAGGCCACCCAGGCCGATGCGGGCGGCCGTCAGACGGTCGACGCCGATGTCGAACGCCAAGACGTACGCGCGTGCGGACTCAGGTCGTACGACCAGCGAGGGCCGTCCCGCTCGGCCGGTGTCGCGCGGGAGTTCCTCGCGTACAAGGCCCGCGGCGGTGAGCTCACTGACCAGGCCCAGCACGGTGCTGCGGTTGACTCCCATGCGCTCGGCGAGAACGGTCCGGGAGGCGGGGCCGCCGATGTGGACGTGGCGCAGCAGCGTGCTGAGGTTGTGCCGGCGGATCTCCTCCTGGGAAGGACCGGCTTTCATCTGTGAACCTCATCGTTGCGCGGCGCGGCGGCGGGACAAAGCGTCCACTCCTGCCGCCACCAGCAGTACCGAACCGGTGACAGCGTACTTGACGCCTGAGCTGTACCCCATGAGGCCCATACCGTTCTGGATCACGGCGACCACCATGCCGCCCAGGACGGCGTCGATGACGCGGCCGCGACCGCCGAACAGACTGGTGCCGCCGATGACCGCGCTGCCCACCGCGAGCAGCAGAACGTTGCTGCCGCCGGTGTTCGGGTCCACCGAGTTGCCGCGGGAGGCGGCGATGATGCCGCCGACAGCCGCCATGGCCGAGCAGATGACGAATGCGGCGACGCGGATGAAGGCCACGTTGATGCCTGCCCTGCGGGCCCCCTCGGCACTGCCGCCCACTGCGTAGATGTGCAGGCCGAAGGAGGTGCGCTGGAGCACGAAGGTGCCGATGACCAGCAGGGCGCCGATGACCGGCACCACGATGGGCACGCCCTTGAGCGAGTCGACAATGACGTTGCGGCTGCGTTCCTGGTTGAGCAGGTACACCGCCAGGCCTCCGAGCACGATGGCCGTGCCGAGGCGCAGGGCGATCAGGGCGGGCGGTGAGGTGGTGAGTCCGCGAGACCTGCGGTTGCCGTTTGCGCGGAACTGGACCGCGGCGTAGGCGGCGACGCAGACGGCGAGCAGCACCCAGCCGAGCGCGGGGCTGAGGTTGTTGTTGGCGATGGCGAGGATCGTCTTGTCCTCGATCGAGATGTTGGTGCCCTCCTTCAGGAGGATCAGCACGATGCCCTGGAATCCCAGGAACGCGGCCAGGGTGACGACGAAGGACGGAATCCCGACCTTTGCCACCAGGGTGCCGAGGAGCAGGCCGATGGCCACTCCGGTCAGCATCGCGGCGGCAACCGCTCCGTACCAGGGCCATCCGTGGTTGGTGAGGAGGATGGCCAGCACGGCGGCGCAGACGCCGCTGGCGTAGCCGGCGGAGAGGTCGATCTCGCCGAGGAGGAGGAGGAAGACCAGGCCCATGGCGATGGCGATGCTGCCCGCGCCCTGGGTCAGCAGGTTGGCGAAGTTGAGTTCGGTCAGGAAGACCGGGCGAAGGATCGCGAAGAACGCGCAGAGGACGACCAGGCCGAGGACGGCGGGGAGCGCGCCCAGTTCGCCACCGCGCACCCGCTCGGCGTAGGCGCGGGCAAGAGCACCGATACCGGGCGCCTCGGTGTGGTCGTCTGCGCCGGATCCTCCGGCCTTTCCGCGTCCTTCCGACTTCTCGGGCGCGAGGGCGGCGGTCATGTGGTGGCTCCGTTGGTGTCGGCGAGGCCCAGGTCCCCGCTGCGGCCTGCGGTGATCAGTTCCACGACCTGGGCGTGAGTCACGTCCGAGGTTTTGACCTGGGCGGCCATCCGGCCCAGGTGGAGGGCGGCGATCCGGTCGGACACCGCGAAGACGTCGTTCATGTTGTGCGAGATCAGCACGACGCTGAGGCCGTTGTCGGCAAGCCTCCGGACGAGCTCGAGGACCTGCGCGGTCTGCGCGACGCCGAGCGCCGCGGTCGGCTCGTCGAGGACGACGACCCTGCTGTTCCACAGCACGGCCTTGGCGATGGCCACGGTCTGCCGCTGCCCGCCGGAGAGGCTGGAGACCTTCTGCCGAACCGACTTCACGGTACGGACGGAAAGGCTCTTCAGCGTCTTGGCCGCCATCTCCTCCATCGTCCCGCCGTCGAGCACAATGCCACGGCGCTTCTCACGGCCGAGGAACATGTTCTGGACGATGTCGAGGTTGTCACACAGCGCGAGGTCCTGGTACACGATCTCGACACCCAGGGCGGCGGCGTCGCGCGGGCTGTGCACATGGACCGGCTTGCCATCGAACAGATATTCACCCGAGTCGATCGGATGGATCCCGCCGATGCACTTCACCAGGGTGGACTTGCCGGCGCCGTTGTCGCCTACAAGGGCGGTCACCTCCCCCGGGTAGGCGGCGAAGTTCACCTCGTGCAGCACCTGCACCGCGCCGAAGCTCTTGTCGATCCCCCGCAGTTCGAGGATCGGGGTCGCTGTCATGGGTGGACGGCTCCTTACGAGTCGTTGCGCCGCGGGCCCCGGCCGGAGGTCGGGTCCGGTTCCGGGGCCGCACGGGCGGGCCGGGACGCCCCGGCATGGTCTGCCGAATGCCCGACCGGGGCGGCCGGCCCGGCCTGGTCTACTTGACGCCGTATTTGGTGCACAGAGCGGCGTACTTGCCGGTGCACAGATCGGCCTTGGTCACGAATCCGTCGGCCACGACGTCCTTGACGTTGTCCCGGTAGATGGCCACCGGGGTCTCGAGGACCGCGGAAACGTCGCGCTTGCCCTCCGGGTCGTGGACGGTGGCGTTGGTCTTCCCCTTCTGGCCCTTGGCCAGGCCCACCGCGAGCTGCGCGGTGGCGTCCGCCTCCTTCTTCACCGCCTTGTAGACCGTCATGCACTGGTCTCCGGCCAGAATGTTCTGCAGGCCCTGGACGGTGGCGTCCTGGCCGGTGACAGGCACCTGGCCGTTGCGGTGGTTCTTGCGCAGCACGGCGATGGCGGCGTTGCCGAGGCCGTCGTTGGCGGCCAGCACTCCGCCGATCTTGGGCTCGCTGGTCAGCATCTGCTCGAAGATCGTGCCGGCCTGGGCGTTGTCCCAGTCCGGAACCGACTGGTTGGGGCCCTTGACGTACTCGCCCGAGGTGTACTTCGGGTCGAGGACACCGTTGTAACCCTGGGCGAACAGCGTGGCGTTGTTGTCGGTCGGGGAGCCGTTCAGCTCGGCGACGATCGGCTTCTTGGCCTTCATGTCGGCCAGGCACTTGCCAAGGCCCTCGCCCTGGAGCTTGCCGACGGCCGTGTTGTCGAAGCTCACGTAGTACTGGGCGGAGCCTCCGAGGGTCAGCCGGTCGTAGTCGATCGTGGCCACGCCCTGCGACTTGGCCTTGTCGAGGACGGCCTTGCCGGTGCCGCTGTCCAGGTTCACGATCACCAGGACGTTGACACCCTTGGTGATCATCTGGTCGGCGATGGTCTGGAACGCCTGCTTGTCGCCCTCCGCGTTCTGGATGTCGTAGTCCACACCCGCAGCCTTGAAGGCCGCGGTCAGCAGCGGGCGGTCCGCGTCCTCCCAGCGGGCCGACGACTTGCTGTCCGGAAGGATCACACCGATCTTCGGCTTCTCGGCACTGCCGCCGGCGTCGTCGCCACCCGAGGAGGAACTGCCGCAGGCGGCGAGCGACGTCATGAGCACCACGGAGGTGCCGGCGAGGAGGAATCCCTTGCGCATCGGAAGGGTCCTTTCTGGGCTACGGCCGTCCGGCGCCGGTCGCACGGGTCGGCAGTGATGGATGTACTCCGGCAACGCGGCGAACATGCGGTGCGTTCGCAGACGTTGAATGTTGTGGGCGGCAACATACGCGGGTCGGCCGACTCGCCACCAGACCCTGACACCCACGGCCCGGTTACGATCGGATCACGTCGCGGCAATCAGCCGGCAACACTCTGACCACCCCTCAACTCCCGGCTCCCACCGGCCCATCGCCCTTGTGCCGGCGAGCGGTTCGCCGGGGAGGTCTTCTCGCCGGGTGAGCGTGCCGCGTGGGCCCGCGGCCGCGGCGCACGACTGCCGTCGTCGCGTTACGTCCGCGATATTTCGATCTTGACACGGCAAGTTTCGCGTGGCTTTCTGCTGCGCGCCGGCCCCGTTCGAGTGCACGCTTGCCTCCGGTGCCGCAGTGTGTCCCAGCCGATGAGGCCGGCGCAGCGAAGACATGCGAGGGGCTCTGGTTCTGACTACGGATGTGGGCTCGCCGGAGACGGGGTAAAGGCTCCTGGGCAGGTGTCCCGGAGGCGGACGGTCGTCGCGGTGGCCGGGCTGTCGCTCGCGCTGTTCGCGTTCGCCACGGTCGAGGCCCTGCCGGTGGGTCTGCTGCCGCAAATCGCGCACGGCAGAGGCACCGCTCGCCGGCACCCCTCCCCCATGGCAAAGACCACGCAACGTGACCGGTGACACTCTGCGATTCCCGTCGCGGCCGGCTCTCGATCACTTCCGGCGGCACACCAGCCGCCCGCCTCACACATCACAGGCAACCCCGCCAGCGCACCTCATATTCGAAGGTCGACAGGCAGGACCCGGCGACGATTCCGCCAGTTGTCAACACGGCGTCAGAACGCCCGCACTCCACGAATACCGCCAATTGAAGGCGTGCACACAACGAATTCCGAAGGTAATTGACGGTTGACGTGACGGATCCCACAGGTTTCCATAAAGCGCCGGGAGCACACGGAACCAGCAGCGCAGCAAGCCACGGAGGCGATAGCGCTCCCGCCGCCAGTCGTCACACCCAGTCGATCGGAACCGCTTCATGACCGACATGCTCAGCCAGCTCGTCACCTCGGACACCGCACCCGCAGCGGCCGATCCCGGCGGCCAGGACGGCCCGCGCACCCTCAAGCGTTCCATCGGCGTCGTCGGCGGGACGCTGCTCACCCTGTCCTGCGTGACGCCCGCCTCCACGCTCTTCGTGGTCGTGCCCGACCTGTTCGGCGACCTCGGCACCGCCACCGCGCTCACCATCGCGATCGGCTCGCTCCTCTGTATTGCCGTGGCGTTCTGCTACGCGGAACTGGGCACGCTGATCCCCAGCGCGGGCGGCGAGTACGCCATGGTCACCACCATGACCGGCCGACTGGCCGGCTGGCTGGTGTTCGTGCTGTCGCTGCTGGTCGTGATGATCGTCCCGCCGGTGATCGCCATGGGTACAGCGGACTACCTCGCGCCGCTGGTCCACATACCCGCGGAGGCCGCCGGCGCCGGTGTCATGCTGCTCGCCACCCTCGCGGGCCTGCTGGACCTGCGCGCCAACGCCTGGATCACGGGCGTCTTCCTCGTTCTCGAAGTGATCGCCGCGGCCGTCGTGGCCGTGCTCGGCTTCGCCCACACCGAGCGCGGCGCCGGCAGCCTCGTGCACGGTGTGGTCGCAGGCGACGGCGGGGCCTCCCACCCGGTCACGGCGATGCTGGTCGTATCAGGTCTGGCCATCGCGCTCTTCATCACCCAGGGCTTCTCCACCGCCGTCTACCTCTCCGAGGAGCTGGAGGACCCGCGGCGCAACGTCGCACGTACGGTCCTGGCCACCCTCGCCATCTCGACGGCCGTCATCCTCGTCCCGGTGGTGGCGATCACCATGGGCGCGCCCGACCTCTCGGCACTCACCTCGGGCGACATCGGCGGGATGGTCACCGCCTGGAGCAATTCGGCGGTCGGTACGTTCGTGAGCCTGTGCGTCGCACTCGCGATCATCAACGCGGGCATCGTCATGGTCATCCAGAACTCCCGGGTGCTGTTCGCCTCCGCCCGGGACAAGGCGTGGCCCCAGCCCGTCAATGACGCGCTCGCCCGCCTCGGCCGCTTCGGTTCCCCGTGGGTCGCGACGCTGGTGGTCGGGGTCCCGGGCGCTGCCCTGTGCTTCGTCAACCTCGACACCCTGTACGGCGTGACCGGCGTCTCCGTCACGGGGATGTATCTGCTGGTCGCGGTCGCCGCGCTGGCGGCCCGCCGCACGTCGCACAAGGAGCTGCCGGCCTGGCGGATGCCGCTCTGGCCGGCGATGCCGGTGGCCCTGATCGTGGTGCTCGTCTACATCCTGAGCCGGCAGGAGGCCACGTACCTGCTGTGGACCGGCGGCATCATGGCGGCGGCCACCCTCTACTGGGCCTTCTACCTTCGCCCCCGCCGTGACACCCGCTGGCTGGTCACCCTGCCCGAGGACGCCCGCGCCTGAGCCAGGAGGTTCCGCCGCCGGAGGGCGCGGCGGTGGGCCATTGGTACAGTCGGAGCCCGTACCGACCGACCGGGAAGAGGCCAGCGGACCATGGCGGTGGACGCCCTCGACACCCGCATCCTGCGGCTGCTCATCGAGCAGCCCCGGACCAGCGTGCGTGAGTACGCGCGGATCCTCTCCGTCGCGCGGGGCACCCTCCAGGCCCGTATCGACCGGCTGGAACGGGACGGCGTGATCACCGGTACGGGCCCGGTCCTCTCCCCCGCCGCGCTCGGCCACCCGGTGCTCGCCTTCGTCCATCTGGAGGTCACCCAGGGGTATCTGGACGAGGTGGGCGAGGCCCTCGCCGCCGTCCCGGAGATCGTCGAGGCCTTCTCGACCACCGGTGGCGGGGACCTGCTGACGCGCGTCGTGGCCCGCGACAACGGGCACCTGGAGGATGTGATCCAGCAGCTGGTCCAGCTGCCCGGCGTGGTCAGGACCCGTACCGAGGTGGCCCTGCGCGAGCGGGTGCCGCACCGGCTGCTGCCGCTGGTCGAGTCGGTGGGCCGGGCCGCGGCCGGACCGACCGGCTGACCACCGGCTTGGCATGCTGGGTGCCATGAGCCACCGGCACACCTCCGCCCTCTCGGTCGTCTTCGATCTCGACGGCACCCTCGTGGACAGCGAGCCGAACTACTACGAGGCGGGGCGCCGGGTCCTCGCCCGTCACGGCGCACCCGGCTTCACCTGGGAGCACCACACCCGGTACATCGGGATCAGCACCCGCGAGACGCTCGCGGCGCTGCGGGCCGAGTACGGGATCGAGACCCCGGTCGACGAACTGCTCGCCGCCCAGGACGCCGTCTATCTGAAGCTGGCACGTACCTCGACCGAGGTCTTCCCCGAGATGCGGAAGTTCGTGGACCTGCTGCACGAGGAGGGGATCGCCATGGCCGTGGCATCCGGTTCGTCCCGTGCGGCGATCGCGGCCGTGCTCGCCGGCACGGGGCTCGATACCCGCTTCACGGTGCGCGTCTCCGCCGACGAGGTGGCGCACGGCAAGCCGGAGCCCGACGTGTTCCTGGAGGCGGCGCGGCGGCTGGGAGCGGCCCCCGCCGACTGTGTGGTGCTGGAGGACGCGGCACCGGGAGCGGTCGCAGCGCATGCGGCGGGCATGCGCTGCATCGCGATCCCGTCCGTGGCGTCGACGGCCGACGACCCGGCGTTCGCGGCGGCGGAGCTGCTCTTCGCCGGTGGGCAGAGCGAGTTCACGGCGCAGGCCGCCTACGACTGGCTGGTCGGAGCCCGGCCCTCGTAAACCGTGCCGCCCTCCCCTCAGGTGGGTAGGGGGACCGGCGCCCTTCCAGGGAGACGCCGGCGCCGTGGGGCAACGGCCGCCCGGACAGCACGCCGACCAGCACGCACGGCGAGCCGGGCTCGCGCCACGTCGCTCGCGCCCCGCAGCCGGTCTCCGCCGACCATGTCGACGAAGACGTCGGTACCCTCTGGCGCCGCCTCGGCCCTCCGCCCGGCCGGAGTGGTCCCGCCGATACCACCTCCCTCCACGCGCGGCCCGTCGGCTCCCCGAGCGGCCACCGCCACTTCGCCGACGGCCACCCCGAAGAGCGGGTCTCCGGGCTGCGTGACGGGCGCAGAGGAGCCCCTCCCACTCCGCCGCCGATCATGCGGAATCCCGGGAAAACCGGGAAGTACCGGTTGCGTACCGGTATTTCTCCCTTTACGGGGTGTGACGGAGGCGCCCGTACGACGCGGAAGTGTTCCGGACGCGGCAAGAAGGTGCATCTCTCGCGAGATACGGGGCGACGACGCAACAGGAGATGCAGCGGGCATGGATGAACTCCGTGTCGATGGAGCCCACTCGGGCCGGACGCCCGGCGGGCTCCGCGACGCCGAACCCTCGCCCCCACGTCAGGAGCACGCCGGACCGCGCATCGGCCGCGCCTCCGGGTCCCGGTGGGGACACCCCCGGCGCACCCCTCCCCACCTGCTGGTTCGTCCTGACGCCCACCTTTCGTAAACCTGCACACCTCATGCCCAGTCCGGTCACCGCCACCCCGGCCGGAAGCCCTGGTCCGGACCAGTGCCGGATCGCTTTGAACAGGAGTGTCCGCATTCCTGTAAAGGGACTTTCAGTCAAAGGGAATTAGGATGGTGAAGCTTGTGAAGAAGTCGCTCTCGACTCATGAACACATGTGCACGCAGGGGTATTTCAGTGCCACACATAAGCCCCGATCAGCATCGGTTCGATTCGCTGCGCAAGGCGTCAACGTGCTTTGATCCTGCCCAATGCGGCAGCCGCACCAAGTGGTTACCGCTGCGAATTAACAAGCTGAAAGGCAGTCCCCATCATGAACCACACCCCCCAGGTCGAGACCCTCGAGATCTCCGACAACGACCTCGACAACGTGTCCGGCGGCCTCGTCGGCACCCTGCTCGGCAACGTCACGGGCACCGTTGACGCCATCGCCCCGGTCTCCGGCATCGCCGGCTCGGTCACCGGCCTGGCCTCGTCGGTCACCGGCGTGAACACCGCTGCGGTCACCGGCCTCGGCACCGGCCTCATCGCCGGTCTCTGAGACGGCGTGTGAGCCCCGGAACCTTGTGGTTCCGGGGCTCATTGCTCACATCTGACAGTAAGGAAAGAGTTCCGTGCAGTTCCGCCAACAGGCCCTTTCCAAGCTGCAGTCGCCGGAGGAACTCGACCTGCCGGTACGTTTCGCCCGTCCGCAGGGCCGGCTCGCCCTGAGCGTCACCGTCCTCGTCATGGCCGCCTCGTGCTTCTGGGCCATGACCGGATCCGTCTCCTCCACGCTCCGGGCCCCCGGCATCCTCACTCACGCGCAGGGTAGTTACGTCCTGCAGAGCCCCGTCGCGGGCCAGGTCACCGCCGTACTCGCCCAGGAGGGCGCGACCCTCCCCGCCGACGCACCGCTGCTCAAGGTCCGTACGGAACAGGGCGACCGAGTCGTCCGCACGATCGCCGCAGGGCGGGTGACCGCGCTGACGGCCACGATCGGCGCGGTGGTCACCACCGGCGCGGACGTGGCGAGCGTGGAGCGGACCCGCGGTGCCGACGACCAGCTGATGGTGATGCTCTACGTGCCGGGAGACAGCGGGCCTGCCGTTCCCGTGGGCGCCGCCGTGGACCTCACCGTCCAGTCGGTGCCGTCCCAGAAGTACGGAGTGCTGCGCGGACGCGTGACCGCGGTCGGCCGGACGTCCCAGACGCAGCGGCAGATCAGCGGCTTCCTCGGCGACGCCCAGCTGGGCGAACAGTTCTCACGGAGCGGCAGGCCGGTTGCCGTCCTGGTGCAGCTCGACCGGTCGTCCGCCACGAAGTCCGGCTATCGGTGGTCGTCGGCGCAGGGCCCCCCGTACGCGATCGACTCCATGACCCTGGCCACCGGCGCCATCCACCTGGCCGACCAGCGTCCGATCGATTGGCTGCTCCCGTGACCGCACCGCACCCCTCTCCCGCCACATCACAGCTTCCGCCCCCCGGTCGCGGCCGGCACCGCCCGGACAACGCACCCGGCGGCAGGCGCCGTTCGGCCCCGCGGCCGAAGGCGAAGGGCAAGAAGGCCCGAACGGTACGCAGCCCCACCGTGCTCCAGATGGAGGCGCTGGAGTGCGGTGCCGCCTCGCTGGCCATGGTGCTCGGCCACTACGGCCGCCATGTGCCGCTGGAGGAGCTGCGCATCGCCTGCGGCGTCTCGCGCGACGGATCCCGTGCCAGCAACGTGCTGAAGGCGGCCCGCAGTTACGGGCTTCAGGCCAAGGGCATGCAGATGGAACCGGCGGCCCTCGCCGAGGTGCAGGGACCGGCCATCCTCTTCTGGGAGTTCAACCACTACGTCGTGTACGACGGTATGGGACGCCGCTTCGGACGGCGCGGCGTGCACATCAACGACCCGGACAAGGGCCGCCGTTTCGTGTCGGCCGAGGACTTCGACACAAGCTTCACCGGCGTCGTCCTGGTCCTCGAGCCCGGGGACGGTTTCCGTCGCGGAGGCAGGAAGCCCGGAATCATGGGCGCCCTGCCTGCGCGGCTGCGCGGCACCTCGGGCACGATGCTGGCCGCGCTGCTCGCCAGCCTGCTGCTCGTGGCCGTCGGCGCGACGCTGCCCGCACTGAGCCGCGCGTACATCGACATGTTCCTGATCGGCGATCAGACCTCGCTGCTGGGCGTCCTGTTCGCGGCCATGGGCACCATGGTGGCGCTCACGGTCGTGCTGACCTGGCTGCAGCAGGCGAACCTGCTGCGCGGTCGCATCATCTCCTCCACGCTCAGCAGCGCCCGGTTCTTCCGGCATCTGCTCAGGCTGCCGGTCACCTTCTTCGCCCAGCGCAGCCCCGCCGATCTCGTCCAACGGCTGCAGTCCAACGACGTCGTCGCCGAGACCCTGGCCCGCGACCTCACAGCCGTCGGCGTGGACGGGGTCGTCGTACTGCTCTATGCGGTGCTGCTGTGGACGTACGACCCGCAGCTGACGGTCATCGGGGTGGGGCTGGCCCTGCTCAACGTGGTGGCGATGCGCATCGCCGTCCGTCTGCGGGCCACCCGCACCCAGAAACTGCGGGCCGACAGCGCCAGGCTGACCAACACCTCGTACACCGGACTGCAGTTGATCGAGACGCTGAAGGCCACCGGAGGCGAGAACGGGTACTTCCGCCGCTGGGCGGGGCAGCACGCGACCACGCTGGAGGAACAGCAGCGCCTCGGCGTGCCGAGCGCCTGGCTGGGTGTCGTCGCCCCCGCGCTCGCGACGCTCAACAGCGCCCTGATTCTGTGGATCGGAGGGCTGCGCGCCGTCGACGGCCACATCTCGATCGGTCTGCTCGTGGCGTTCCAGGCGCTGGTGACCCGTTTCACCGCTCCGGTCGCCCGGCTCAACTCGGTGGCGGGCCGGGTCCAGGACTTCGCCGCCGATGTGGCCCGTCTCAAGGACGTCGAGAACTTCCCGGTGGACTCGCTGTACACGCGCCGCGAACCGGCTGCGAGCACCCGCAGGCTCAAGGGGCATGTGACCCTGGAGGAGATCACGTTCGGCTACAGCCCGCTCGACAAGCCTCTGCTGACCGGCTTCTCGCTGTCCGTCGGGCCGGGACAGCAGGTGGCACTGGTCGGTGGGTCCGGCAGCGGCAAGTCGACGGTCTCCCGCCTGATTTCGGGGCTCTACAGCCCGTGGGAGGGCACGATCCGGGTGGACGGACAGCGTCTGGAGGACATCCCCCGCAGTGCGCTGGCCGCCTCGGTCTCCTTCGTCGACCAGGACATCTTCCTCTTCGAGGGCACCGTCCGGGACAACGTGGCGCTGTGGGACCCGTCGATTCCGGACGACGCCGTCGTCGCGGCCCTCGAGGACGCGGCGCTGTACGAGGTCGTCGCCCGGCGCCCCGGCGGGGTCCACAGCCGGGTGGAGCAGGACGGCCGCAACTTCTCCGGGGGACAGCGGCAGCGGCTGGAGATCGCCCGGGCCCTTGTGCGCAGGCCGAGCATCCTCGTTCTCGACGAGGTGACCAGCGCGCTGGACGCGGAGACCGAGCAGATCATCATCGACAACCTGCGGCGGCGCGGCTGCGCCTGTGTCGTGATCGCGCACCGGCTGAGCACGGTACGCGACAGCGACGAGATCGTGGTCCTCGACCACGGCTCCGTCGTGGAACGGGGGCGGCACGAGGATCTGGTCGCCGCCGGAGGCCCGTACGCCGAGCTGGTCAAGGAGCACTGACGTGACATCCCTTCACCATCTTGCGGGCACGGGCCCCGACCCGTACCCCGCGGAGCACGACGCGGTCATCGGCGCCCTGGGCGGGCTCGGCCGGCAGATCGACTGCCGCGGTCTGCGCACGCTCTCGCTGGAGGGGCCGCAGGTGCTGTGGCTCGTGGTCGGCGGCGCCCTGGATCTGTTCGCGGTCGACGCGGCCGAACAGGGCCACTGGCACTTCCTCGGCCGGCTCGAACCCGGGACTCTGCTGCTGGGGCCCGTCGAGGGCCCCCGGCACACCCTGGTCGGCAGGCCTCTGCAGGAGTGCGTGCTGCGCCGCATCCCGCTGCGTGAGCTGTACCGCCCGGAGTACGCGGACACGGCGGCCCACGGTGGTCAGTACCCCAGCTGGTACGACACCGGCGACACGGCTCTGAGTCTGCTGGAGCACGCCGTGGCGCTGGGTGTCGGGCGCAGCAGGCAGGTCCTGTTCGAGGCCCCGATGGACGGCCGGACGACCGTCGACGAGACGGTGGCGGAGGACGACATCCTGTGGCTACCGGTATCTCCCGGAAGCGTGCAGTACGGCGCCGCGTACAGCACGGAGGCGGCAGGCGATCTGCTCGTCGACGGCACGCTGTGGCAGGCCATGGTGAACCAGCAGTACCGCCTGTTGTCCGCGCTGGACCGCTGGATCGAACGGATGGAGCTCGCGCACGAGGACCGCACGGCGGCCGGCATCAAGGCGGGCGAAGCCGTCCGCGACGAGGCCGACCGGACGCTGGTCTCCTCCATCGGTCGCTCCAGGCGGGCGACGACGCGCGCCGTGGGTGCGGGCGACGACGCGACGTACGCGGCGTGCCGGCTCGTGGCCGAGGCTGCCGGTATCACCCTGTCGGAACCGTCGAGGAGCGGTGTGGTGAGCGACCGGATCGACCCGGTCGAGCGCGTCGCGGTCGGCTCGCGGATCCGTACACGTCCGGTCCGGCTCGACCGGCGCTGGTGGCGGGAGAACGCCGGTCCCCTCGTGGGCCACCGGGCCGCCAGTGGGGCGCCGGTCGCCCTGCTGTGGCGGCGCGGCGGGTACGAGGCGGTGAACCCGGTGACCGGCAGGCGTACCCGCGTCGGCGCAGCCAATGCCGACGAGTTCGAACAGCGTGCGGTCATGTTCTACCGCCCGCTGCCGGAACGGCCCATGAGCAAGTGGCGGCTGCTGCGGTTCAGCCTGCACGGCACCCGGGCCGATTTGCGCAATCTGGCGCTGGCGGGACTGGTGACGGTCGCCCTGGGTGCGCTGGTGCCGATCGCGACGGGGCAGGTGCTCGGCGTCTACGTACCCAACGCCGAGCACAGTCTCATCGTGCAGGTCTCACTGGCCATCGTGATCACGAGCGTGGTCTCGGCCGCCTTCATGCTGATGCAGAACCTCACCATCCTGCGCATGGAGGGCCGTATCGAGAGCACGCTGCAGCCCGCGGTGTGGGACCGGCTGCTGCGGCTGCCTGCCACATTCTTCACCGGGCGTTCCACGGGTGAGCTGGCCAGCGCCGCGATGGGCATCAGCGCCATCCGGCGTGTGCTGTCCGGTATCGGCCCGGTCGCAGTGCAGGCCGGCACGGTCGGTGCGATGAACCTCGTCCTGCTGTTCTGTTTCAGCGTCCCGCTGGCGTTGGCGGCGATCGCCATGCTGCTCGTCATCGCCGTCGTGTTCCTCACCATGGGAATGTGGGAGCTGCGATGGCAGCGGCGGCTGGTCGAGCTCGGCAACAAGCTCAACAACCAGGCGTTCCAGACGCTGCGAGGGCTGCCCAAACTGCGGGTCGCGGCGGCGGAGAGCTTCGCCTACGCCTCGTGGGCCCAGGAGTTCGCGCGCAGCCGTGAGCTGCAGCAGCGCGCGGGGCGGATCAAGAACCTGACGACCGTCCTCAACGCTGTGTATCTGCCGTTGTGTTCGCTGGCCATGTTCGTCCTGCTGGCGGGCCCGGCTCGTGGGTCGATGTCGGCCGGCGCGTTCCTGACCTTCAACACGTCCGTGACCATGCTGCTGACGTCGGTCACCCAGCTCACGGGTGCGTTCGTCTCGGCCGCGGCCGCTCTGCCCATGTTCGAGCAGATCAAGCCGGTGCTCGACGAGGCACCCGAGGTGCGTGGGGCCAGCACCCAGCCCGGCGTGCTGTCCGGGGAGATCGAGGCGCGGACCCTCTCCTTCCGCTACACCGATGACGGCCCACTGGTCCTCGACGAGGTGTCCCTGCAGGTGCGTCCCGGCGAGTTCGTGGCGATCGTCGGCCCCAGCGGCTGCGGCAAGTCGACGCTCCTGAGGATGCTCATCGGCTTCGACAAGCCGGTGTCGGGCAGTGTGCTCTACGACGGTCAGGACTTGGCATCGCTCGACCAGGCGGCTGTGCGCCGCAGTTGCGGAGTCGTCCTGCAGAACTCCCAGCCGTTCACCGGATCGATCCTGGACTGCATCTGCGGCGCCGAGGTCTTCAGCCAGGAGGAGGTGTGGGAGGCCGCCGCGATGGCGGGGCTGGCCGAGGACATCAAGCGCATGCCGATGGGCCTGCACACCATGATCGCCGGGGGCGGCGCCATCTCCGGCGGCCAACGGCAGCGCCTGATGATCGCTCAGGCTCTCGTGCGTCGGCCGCGCATCCTGTTCTTCGACGAGGCCACCAGCGCGCTCGACAACGAGACCCAGCGCATCGTGATCGAGAGCACCCGCGCACTGAACGCCACCCGGATCATGATCGCGCACCGGCTCTCCACGGTCCTCGACGCCGACCGGGTGATCGTCATGTCGGACGGCCGTGTCGTCCAGCAAGGACCGCCCGCCGAGCTTCTCGCGGACACGGGCGGCCGGCTCCACGAGCTGGTGCGGCGCCAGATGCGCTGAACAAGCCCTTCACGTACAGCAGTTGCGGCGCGCTCGGCGCAGCCGCGCAATCCCGCTGCCCGGGTTCGTTCAGGACACCCAGAACAGAATGGAGTTCTAGTATTCTGATTTAAAATTTCACATACCGCGAGGAGCGCCCATGTCCGGAACCGGCGAGGAGGCACAACTTCGGTACGCCTGGCGTGCGTTGTCCGTCGTCAGCATGGCGAGCATTCTGACGGCGCTGGGCAGCAGCTCGCTGAATGTCGCGCTGCCGCAGGTGGTACGGCATTTCGATGCGAGCGCGACGGCTGCGAACTGGATCCTGCTGTCCTTCATGCTGACCAATACGGGGCTGATGGTCGCCTTCGGCCGTTTGGCGGACATGTTCGGGCGGCGCACCATGTACCTGCTCGGGCTGGCCACGTACACCGGGGCCAGCCTGCTGCTGGGCTTCTCGCCCGGCGTGTGGTTCCTGATCGGCCTGCGGGCGGTGCAGGCCGCCGGTGGCGCGATGCTGCTGACCAACAGCGCAGCCCTGCTCGCCGACGCGTTCCCGAAACGTCATCTGGGACGGGGCATGGGCGTCTACATCGCCTCGTTCTCCGTCGCCCAGCTGGTGGGCCCGACCCTCGGCGGCTTCCTGACGGACCGACTCGGCTGGCAGTGGGTGTTCTGGTACAACGTGCCGATCGGGCTGGTGTGTCTGGCCTGGGGTGCGGTCGCGCTGCGAAGGACGGACAGCCGCGCGCACGAGCGCGGCATCGACGCGGCGGGCAACCTGCTCGTGCTGATCAGTCTGGGAAGCCTGCTGTTCGGTCTGTCGCAGGTCGGTGAGGGCGGCTGGACCGATCCTGTGGTCTTCGTCGGCCTGGCCGTATGCGCCGTGCTGGCACCGCTGTTCGTGTGGGTGGAGCGGCGCAGCCCCCATCCGGTCGTGGACGTGGCGTTGTTCAGGGACCCGCCGTTCGCACTCGGCCTGCTCACCTCGTTCCTCAACGCGGTGGCGCGGATGGCGGTGGTGTTGCTGATCGCCTTGTTCTATCAGGCGGTGCGCGGCGAGTCCCCGGTGCCGGCCGGATTGAGGGTGCTGCCGTTGCCGGTGGCGGCGATGATCGCCTCGGCGTGCTCGGGGATGCTGCACGCGAAGCTGACACCGCGCACGATCGCTCTGCTGGGGACGTCCGCCGGCACCGCGGGTCTGCTGGTCCTGCTGCTGAACATCTCGGAGGACATCGGCTACGCGCCGATCGCCTGCGGGCTGGTCCTCATCGGCGCGGGGTCGGGAATGTTCATGCCGGCCAACACCACGGCCCTGCTGGACGGGGTCTCCTCCCAGCGCATCGGGATCGTGAATGCGATGCGCCTGATGGTGCAGAACACCGGTGTCGTGGTGAGCACGGCTCTGGCCATGTCGCTCGTGACCAGCCCCCTGCCGGCCGGCCTGCGCCAGTACGTCTTCGCCGGCACGATCGCCGACGTCTCCTCGCGGGGAGTCGCACAGCTGGTCACCGGCTATCGGCTGGCCCTGCTGGTGATGACGGCGATCTCCGCACTGTCGGTGATCGCCTCACTCGGCCGGCACCGGGTGGCGGATGTCACCGCCGGCGGAATCCGGCCGAGTGAGGAGCCGGTCGGCAAAGCACCGTGATCTCAGTCCACCGTGGACCGGCCGACCGTCGGCGCGAGTACGGACATGGGCTCCGTGCCCGTACGCCGCCACGGTCCGTGGAACATGACCGCCGCCGGGATGAACAGCACCATGCAGCACATCGCGGTGATCATCCAGGCGTGCCAGCTGCTGTGCTCGACCACGCGGGGCACGAGGAACAGCGCCAGGACGGCTGCTCCCTTGGAGACGAACCCGAACAGGCCCCAGGCACTGCCCTGCAGCCGCGGATCGATGTCCTCGGCGTTCTCGGAGAAGTTCGCCATCCACGGCCCGTAGGCGACGCCCAGTGCGCCGCCCAGCAGTGCGCCGGTGAGCATCAGGTGCAGATGAGAGACGTCCTCGCGCCCCATCAGCATCACCAGATAGCCCGTGATCGCCACCGCCGCGGTGGTCCCCGCCACGCAGATCGGCTTGCGCAGCTGCAGGCGGTCCGAGATCCGCCCGCTCACCACGACGGTGAGCAGGTTGAGCACCCAGAAGACCGACATGATGCCGGACGCGTTCGCCGCGCTGAGGCCGAAGGCGTGCCCGAGCATGGTCGGGCCGTACAGAGAGAGCGTCAGGTACAGGATCAGCCACAGCCCGATGCCGACGATGTGCGCCCAGATGGTGCGGTGGGTGAGCAGATCACGTGCCCGGGGCGGCCTGCTGTGGTCGGCCGGTGCGAAGGCCTGCCGTTCCGTCTGCTGGATACGCGACCGCAGTTGCGGCGAGAGGTCGGCGATGTTGAACGCGATCACGACGGAGACCACGAGTGAGAGCACGGCCATGATGACGAACTGTGAACGCCAGGAGTCGTGGAAGAGCGGCAGGGTGGCGCTCGCGACCGCGGCGGCCAGGAAGTTGGCGCCCACCGGACCCCAGGTCCAGAAGCCGAACGCCTGGGCGCGACCCATCCGCGGTGAGAAGTCCCGGACCAGCGGAGCGGTGCCCGCCATGGCCATTCCGTCGATGACGGACAACGCGATGCGGGCCAGCAGCAGTTGCTTCGGGGAGTGCACCGCGGTCATCGCCAGGCAGCAGACGGTCGTCAGCAGCATGAGCGGGATGAGCAGACGCACCCGGCCCAGGTTGTCGGTGAGCCGTCCGCCGAGGACCGAGGCGAGCGCACCGGCGACGGTGGCCAGCGCGGACACCGTGCCGTAGGTGGCCAGGGACATGTGCAGGTCTTTGAGAAGCAGCGGAACCACGGGGGCGATCTGCCCCTCGTAGGACCCGATCAGGACAGCGAGGACCGCCATGGTGAGGATGCGCATCCGGCGCGCGCCGGTCGGGTATTCGTCGAGTTCGCGCACGTAGGAGAGCTTCATTGCTCTGGCCTTTCTGCGAGTGGACTTCCGACTGGTTCCGTCGCTCTCGCCCCGTGGGCGCAGGCGGGAGCCGCGGAACTGAATTTCCCTCTGGAATGTGACTTTCGATGGGTGTCAGCCGTCCCGGGATGCCCATCGGGGCCCGGCAGAGCGAGGGCCGCCGCGGTCGCAGCAGGCGACCGCGGCGGCCCTCGGACAGGTGCCGCAGCGTGCGGCTCAATGCCAGGTGATCAGCGCGTCCAGCGCTTCGACCCGGCTCCCTTGTACGAGGAGCGGGTTGACCTCCAGCGATTCCAGCCCGGGCCCCAGACCACGCGCGAGTTCGGCGATCCGCGCGATGACCTCCGCCACCTTGCCGAGGTCCGCGGGCTCCGTCCCGCGGGCGCCGTCCAGCAGCCGGGCGCCGCGAAGTTCTCCCAGCGCCCGACGGATGTCCTCGGCACCGGCCGGCAGCAGCCGCAGCACCGAGTCGCGCAGCACCTCGACCCACACCCCGCCGAGGCCGACGGCCAGGGTCAGCCCCCACGCAGGATCGCGGACGACGCCGACGAGCAGCTCCACACCGCCGCTGCGCTGTGGCTGCACAAGGGTGCCGATGCCCGTGAGTCCGCGTTCGCGCATGGCGGCGCACACCTCGTGGTGGGCCTGCCGCACCTCGTCGGCTCCCCCCAGTCCCAGCCGGACCCCGCCGATGTCGCTCTTGTGCCCGAGACCGTCGGCGACTGCCTTGAGCACCACGGGGTAACCGAATCGGCTGGCTGCCGCCACCGCCTCGTCCTCGGTGGCGGCCAGGGCGGAGGGAACAACCGGGATGCCGTTGTCGCCGAGCAGTCGCGAAGCCCGGTACTCGGTCCACACCCCGGAGGTCGGGCCGTGCACCACCGGCTGGGTGACCGGCGCAGGCGGCGCCGGGCGGGCAGCCTCCGGCAGATCCCGGGACCAGCGCACGGCCGCGCCGATCGCCGTCATCGCGTGCTCGATACCGCCGGCCACGTACGGGAAACCGGTCTCCTCCTGCACCCGGCGGCCGAATTCGGTGATGTCGGTGAGGATGTTGCCGGCCACCATCACCGGCCGGTTCGCGTCGCGGATGCGCTGCGCAGTCGCGCCGAAGTGCGCCAGTGTCAGAGCCGGATCGGCAGGCGGCACCCGGGGCAGGTCGGACAGCAGCATGACCGCGTCGATGCCCGGGTCGTCGGCGACGACCTCCAGCGCGCGGCCGAGCAGCGTCCGGTCCACCACGACGTACCCGGTGACGTCCAGGGGGTTCTGCACGGTCGCGAACCCCGGCACGATCTCCTTCAGCCGTGCCACCGTCTCCGGCGCGAACGGCGGCAGTTCCAGGCCCTCCTGCTCGGCCCGGTCGGCGATGATCTCGCACGCCCCGCCCGAGGGCGTCACCACTCCGATCCGCCGTCCGTCGATCCTGCCGACCTGGGCGAGGAGCCCGGACGTGATGATCAGATCTTCGAGCGAATGGACGCGCACCACGCCCAACTGCCGGAACGCGGCGTCGATCACCCTGTCGTCCCCCACCAGTGCCCCGGTGTGGGCCTGCGCGGTGTGCGAGGCGATGCTGCTGGACCCGATCTTGAGCGCGACGATCGGTTTGCCTGCCCGGGCGGCGCGGCGAGCGACGCGGGCGAACCGCTCCGGCTGCCGCACCGACTCCAGGAAAAGCGCGATCACCTTGGTGGCCGGGTCGTCGACCAGGTAGTCGATGACGTCGGTGACCGACACCATCGTCTCGTTGCCCATGGACGTGAGCAGGCTCAGGCCCACGTTCCGGGCCTGGGCGAAGGCCAGGATGGAGCTGGCCAGCGCGCCGCTCTGCAGCACCACGCCCACCGGTCCGGCGACCAGCGGCGCCGGGACGGGCAGACCGTAGGGGGTCGTACCGGCCGTGGCGTTGATGTAGCCGTTGCCGTTGGGTCCCAGTACGGTCAACCGGTTCTCGCGGGCGAAGTCGAGGATCTCCTCCTCCCTGCGCCTGCCCTCGGGGCCCGTCTCGCCGAATCCCGCGGTGAGCACCACATAGCTCCGGATGCCCAGACCTGCGCCCTCCCGCAGCACGGGAAGCACCGCCGGCGTCGGCACCATGACGTACGCCATGTCGACGGGCTCGCCGATCTCCGAGAGGCTGCGGTGGGCGCGCTGCCCGTGCACCACCTCCGTGCGGGGGTTGACCAGATGGACCGGTCCGGAGAAGCCGTGGTTGCGCAGGTTGTCGAAAGTGGACAGCGACCAGCCCGACTTGTCGGTGGCACCGACCAGGGCGATGGACTTCGGGGCGAACAGCGCGCGCATGGCCTCGGCGCCCGCCTGCGTGGGCACGCTCATGCCGCCTCCACCACCCGGAAACACGGCAGGGCCGGGGAGTCCTCGCCACCGAGGCGGGTGATTTCCAGCTCGACGCGGTCGCCGATGCGCACCCGGTCCCCGCCGACGATCCTGGACATCATCCGTACCCCTTCGTCGAGGTCGATCAGCGCGACGGTGTACGGAGGCTGCCCGGCGGACGGGCTGAACGCCCGGTGCGCGACGGTGTACGAGTAGACGGTGCCGGTTCCCGGTGAGACGAACCACTCCAACCGGTCACCGAAGCAGTGCGGGCAGAGCGCCCGCGGGTAGAACACCGCACGGTTGCAGGCGTCGCAGCGCTGCAGACGCAGCTCCCCTGCGGCTATGCCGTTCCAGAACGGCCTCGTCTCGACGTCCGGAGCAAGGTCCGCCACAGTGATCAACTCCTTCCGAGTACGACGGTCGAGGTGGACGACAGCACGCCTCCGGTGCCGTGCACCAGGGCCAGTTGAGCGCCGTCGACCTGACGGCGCGGGTCGCCGGTGAAGTCGTGCCGCAGCTGCCGGGTCGCCTCGATGAGCAGGAAGATCCCGTACATTCCGGGGTGTGTGTAGGACAGCCCCCCGCCGTTGGTGTTCATCGGCACCGGGCCGCCGGGGGCGGTGCGGCCGCGAGCGACGAAGTCCCCGGCCTCGCCCGGCTTGCAGAAACCCAGTGACTCCAGGGTCAGCAGTACGGTGATGGTGAAGGAGTCGTAGATCTCCAGCAGATCGAGATCGTCGTGGGTCACCTCGGCCATCTTCATGGCCGTCGGTCCTGAACGGGCCGCGCCGGTGACGGTCAGGTCCGGCATCTGGGCGATGCTGCTGTGCGTGGTGGTCTCTCCGTGGCCGAGCACGACGATCGGACGGGTGTCCACGTCGGGCCACCGGTCCTCGGCCGCCACGACCACCGCACCGCCGCCATCGGTGACCAGGCAGCAGTCCAGCAGGTGCAGCGGATCGCTGATCATCGGCGAGCCGAGCACGTCGTCGACGGTGATCGGGTCACGGTAGTAGGCGTCGGGATTGAGTGCCGCCCACTGTCGTGCGCTCACCGCCACTTCGGCCAGCTGCTCGCCGGTCGCACCGTACTGGTGGAGATAGCGGTTGGCCGCCAGCGCATAGGCGCCGACCGGCTGCGGCAGCCCGAAGGGCCGGTCGAACTGCTCGGTCAGGGACGCGGGTGGCCGTGGGACGTTGCGCGAGCGGCTGCTTCGCTGGGTGCTTCCGTACGTGATCAGCGCGACGTCGATCACCCCGGCCTCGATCGCGGCCGCCGCATGGCCGAGGTGGGCCTCGAAGGACGATCCCCCGATGTTGGTGCCGTCCAGATAGTCCGGCTGCAGCCCGAGATACTCGGCAAGCGTCAGCGCAGGTGCCCAGGACCAGTTGCCGGCCACGAACAGGGCGTCCACGTCCTTGGGGCCCAGCCCGGCCTCGGTCAGCGCCGCCCGGCTCGCCCCGGCCTGCTGGGACAGCACCGTCAGGTGCGGGGTCCTGCCCACCTGCGACTCGGCCACCCCCACGATGGCCGCGCGCCTGCGGGGGCTCATTCGCCGATCCCGCCCAGCCGCACGTGCCCCTTGAGCAGGTTGCGGGCTATGGTCCGGCGCTGGATCTCGTCGGTGCCCTCGAAGATCCGCAGCAGTCGCAACTCCCGGTACCAGCGCTCGATCGGCAGTTCCTTGGTGTAGCCCATGCCGCCGTGGATCTGCAGCACGCGGTCCACGACCTGATTGGCCATGAGCGCGCCGTCGAGTTTGGCGATGGAGGAGGCATGGCGCGCGTCCATGCCCTGCTGGACCCGCCAAGCCGCGTACAGGGTCAGCCACTTCGTGGACTCGATCTCCACCTGCGAGTCCGCGATCTGCCACTGGATCGCCTGGTAGTCGCCGATCGGCCGTCCCATCGAGTGCCGGATCCCGGCGTAGTCGATCGCCATCTGCAACATCCGCTCGGCGGCACCGATCGCACGGGCCGGGATCATGTAGCGGCCCTGGCCGATCCACCGCAGCGCCAGCGCGAAACCGTGGCCCACTTCGCCGAGTACGTTCCGTTCGGGAACGCGCACGTCGTCGAAGACCAGCGCCGCGGGGCCCCACTGGCCCATCGTCTGGATCGGTTCGGACTTCCAGCCCATGTCCCGGTCGACGAGGAAACACGTCACTCCACCGTTGGCGCCCTTGTCCGGGTCGGTGACGGCGAACACCATGACGAAGTCGGCCTCGTTGCCGCCGGTGATGAAGGTCTTCTCCCCGTTGATCACCCAGTCGCCGCCGTCGCGCACCGCGCGGGTGCGGATGTTGCGTGCGTCCGATCCGGCTCCCGGCTCGGTGATCGCGAAGCAGGACCGCCGCTCGCCCTCGATCGTCGGGATGAGGTAGCGCTGCTTCTGCTCGTCGTTGCCACTGTAGAGAATGTTGTCCGCCGAGCCACCGAAGCTGAACGGGACGTAGGTCCTGCCGGTCTCCATCGCCAGGATCGCGGACATCACGGCGCCGAGGTTCATGCCGCCGTACTCCTCGGGCGTGTTCATTCCCCAGAAGCCCGCCCGGCGCGCCTTGTTCCGCAGCTCGGCAAGCACGTCAGGGGCGATCGCGGGAAGACCCGCCCGTTCGTTGCGCAGGACCTCCTGCTCCAGCGGCATCACCTCCTTGGAGATGAACGCCCGGACGGTGTCCCGGATCTGACGTTCCTCGACACTGAGGGAGAAATCGACCATCGAGCGGTGTCCTTTCCTTCTCAGGAGGCACGGGCGATCGCCCGGATCCTTTTCTAGAACGGAACTCTAGGAATCGCCTCAGCCTGCGCCCGGCCGGACGAGCGTGTCAAGACACGTGCCACAAGCGGGATTTCACGCAGCGGTGGTCCATGACGGCGGCCTCCGTGTCACCGTCGACGCGGGGAGGGCGGACCGGACACTTCGCGGGACAGCGATGGAACGCGGAGATGAAATTCTAAGATTGGATTCGGTACGGTGGACGGTGTCGTAACTTCGACGGAGCAAGGAGGGGGTCCCATGGCCCGAAGCGCGAGCAGCGCCGCAGCCGGCGGGAACGCCTGGCAGTGGAGCCGCACCGCGGAGACCCGACGCGTGCTGCTGAACGCAGCCCGTGAGGTGTTCTGCGAACAGGGCTTCGCCGAGGCGAGCATCGCAGCGGTGGTGGAACGCGCCGGGTCCAGCGTGGGCAGCCTCTATCACCACTTCGGCGGCAAGACCGAGCTCTTCCTCGCCCTGTGGGAGGAGCACCAGGCCGCCCACGAGCAGAACGCGGTAGCCGCGGTCGCAGCGGCGCGGGCCGCGGGCGAGGCCGAGGACCCGCTCGATCTGTTCATCGTGGGCGCCCGCGCCTTTCTCGAGGGCTCCTGGCAGCGCCGCGACCTGGCCAGGCTGTTCATGGACGGCGACGGACCGCCGGGCTTCGAACTGGTCCGGCGCACACGGAGCCGGGAGTGGGTCCGGCAGAACGGAGTGCTGCTCGGCGCCGGTCTCGACTCGATCGACCGGCTCACGGTCGCGGTGCTGACCACGATCATCGGCGAGGCGGGACGCGAGATCGCGACGTGCCCGAACAAACGCCAGGCCAACAAGATCACCGAAGCCGCGATCGTGCTGATCCGCCGGCTCGGCTCACCCGGACAGGACACCTGACCGCGGGACGGAGCACCGGGACGACAGCGAACGGGCCCGTCGGTGCACCGGCGATCCCGCGTCCCGGTATGCCCGTACGTCGGCACGTAGGTACCCAGGCTCTTCAGGAAGGACATGCCCGTGGCCCAGGCCGAACACCAGGAGGCCTTCTTCACCCGTGCCGGGGACGCATTCGTCCCCGCCGCGCACGCTCGCAGCTGGTGGGCCCCCGGCATGATGCACGGCAGGCTGCTCGGCGCACTGGCGGCCCGGACCCTGGAGCGTGAACACGCCGCCGAAGGGCTGCACTTCACCCGGCTGACCGTCGACCTGTTCCGCAACGCGCCGATGGCTCCGGTGCGGGTGGAAACACTCCGGGTCCGCGACGGGCGGCGCATCCGGGTCGTCGACGCCACCGTCCACGGTGCGAACGGCGTCGTCGCACGAGCCGCCGCCGTCCTGCTGCGCCGCAGCGAACAGCCGTCCGGCCATGTCCCTGCAACGCCCCCCTGGGACGCCCCCGCACCTGATGAACTGCCCGCGCCGCGTGAAGGGGCCTGGACGGTATGGAAGTTCGATGAGGACAACGTCCCGGTGAACGGTGAACGGCAGGGCCGCGGCAGGCGCCGCGCCTGGCTGCGGGAGTCCTGCGAACTGGTGGCCGGCGAGGCACTGTCGCCGTTCGTGCGGGCAGCGCTGGCGGCCGACACGGCCAGTCCGCTGGCTCATGCCGGTGACGCCGGGCTGCAGTTCATCAACGCCGACTACACCCTGTGCCTGAGCAGGCTTCCGCTGAGTGACGCCATCGGGCTGGAGTCCACTGCTCACACCAGCGAGGACGGGGTCGCCGTCGGGCACTGCACACTGCACGACACCGCCGGCCCGATCGGCTACTGCATGACCACGGCGGTGGCCAACTCCAGGCCAGGCAGATGAGAGTGGCCGTCGGACCGCACGCCCGGTGACACCGCAGCCGCGTCGCTCCTGCAGACGTCGCCCCACGGTGTCACCCCGGCGCGACGGCCGTCAGGCGATCGCGCCGCCGCCGCGGACGGCGGCACGCCCACGGTCGATCACGACGGTTCCGTCGGCCTTGGTGGTACGGAACCGGGCGGTGTCGCCGTCCCTCCAGATGGATACGGTCAGCGGTTCGCCCGGATACACCGGCCTGCTGAACCGGCCCGACATCGAGGCGAACCGGGACGGGTCCGAATCCGCCAGCGTGTGCAACAGGGCGCGCCCGGTCACCCCGTAGGTGCACAGGCCGTGCAGGATCGGACGCTCGAAGCCTGCCTTCGCCGCGAAGGCGGGATCGGAGTGCAGTGGATTGCGGTCACCGGACAGCCGGTACAGCAGCGCCTGTTCGGGCCGGGTCGGGCAAGTGATGCGGTGGTCCGGCGCGCGATCGGGTTCCAGCCAGCTGTCACGCGGTCCCCGGTCACCGCCGAAGCCGCCCTCTCCTCGGATGAACACGGCGCTGCGTGAGGTGATCACCGGATCGCCCGTGGCGGGATCCACGGCCACCGCCTCACTGGTGACGAGTGCGCCGGAGCCCTTGTCGTACATCCCGGTGACCTTCGAGGTGATGCGCACGGTTCCGGCCGTCGACAGCGGTCTGTGCAGGTCGAAGGACTGCTCTGCGTGCACGAGCATCGCCGGGTCGAAGGCACCGATACTCCGGCCCCGGGCCCCCTGCGCGGCCAGCACGGCGAACGTGGGCAGCACCTGTTGACCGATGCCGTGTGAATTCTCCGTGGTGAAGGCCAGTTCCCGCAGCGGGTCGTCCATTCCGGCGCCGACCCCGATCGCATAGAGCAAGGCGTCCTTGGAGGTCCAGGACCGCTCGACCGGTGGGGACTCGATCCCGATCACACTGTGGTCGAGGGGCATGTCAGCAGTCCTCCCCCGGCGCGCGTCCGTTCTGCAGCGCGTTCGGGCGGGCCTTGTCGACCAATGCCGGTATGACCTGGTCGAGTTGTGAAAATTCCCAGCGTGACTCGTTGTCGGCGGACGGTCCCGCGTGCCAGCCCTCGGCGACGCTGATCATGCCGCCGCGCACGTTGAACACCCGGCCGGTGACGCCCCGCGCCGCGGGACCGGCCAGCCAGACGACCAGCGGGGCGATGTTCTCCGGCGCCGACGGGTCGAATGTGCCCGGCTCCGCCGCCGTACGGTCGGACCGCAGCCCTTCAGTCATCCGGGTGAGCGCGGCGGGCGCCACCGCGTTCACCGCGACGCCGTAGCGCTCCAGCTCCCGGGAGGCGATCACGGTCAGCCCCGCGATGCCCGCCTTGGCGGCGCCGTAGTTGGCCTGCCCCGGATTTCCGTAGATCCCCGACGAGGACGTGGTGTTGATCACCCGTGCGTCGACCTGCACGCCCGCCTTCGCCTGCTTGCGCCAGTACGCCGCCGCATGCCGCAGGGGGGCGAACGTACCCCGCAGGTGCACTCTGATCACCGCGTCCCATTCCTCGGCGCTCATGTTCACCAGCATCCGGTCGCGCAGGATGCCGGCGTTGTTCACCAGTACGTGCAGGTCGCCGAAGTGCGTCAGCGCCGACTCCACAAGCCTGCGCGCGCCCTCGAAGTCGGACACGTCGTCGTCGTTGGCCACGGCCTCGCCGCCGGCCTCGCGGATCTGCGTCACGACCTCGCCGGCCGGTCCGGACGAGGAGCCCGTTCCATCGACCTCCGCACCGAGGTCGTTGACCACCACCTTCGCACCCTGTCGCGCGAACTCCAGCGCGTGCCCGCGCCCGATCCCACGGGCCGCCCCCGTGACGATCACGACCCGGCCTTCCACGACGCCATCCATACGCTTCTCCCGTCCGCAACTCCGTTCCGGCTCAGTGCCTGCGCGAGCCGGCCAATGATAGAATCACTTTCTAAAAAGCGTCTCGGTGCGGCAGTGCGATGTCAACCCTCCTGCATGCGCGGCGACTTCAGTCGTACGGCCGGCGGCGATGCCGCACACGACCAGGACCGGTGCTCCGACGCAGGCGTCCCGCCGGGCCGTCGGCACCCAACGGGACACAGGTGGCGGACCGGTCGCGCCCGGCCTTCAGGCATGTGCCACCGGGCCGGTGGAATCCCGTACGACCAGCTCCGTGGCGAGTTCGACGTGCAGCGCCTCCACGGCATGACCGGCCATCAGCCGCGTCAGCAGACTCACCGCCATCCGGCCGAGTTCTTCCAGCGGCTGCCGGACGGTCGTCAGCGGCGGCACGACACTGCTGCTGAGGTAGTCGTCGTCGAAGCCCGCAATCGCAAGGTCCTCGGGAACACGCAAGCCGTGCTCATGGGCTGCGCGCAGGGCGCCCACGGCCGCCTTGTCGTTGAAGGCGACCAGGGCCGTCGGCCGCTGCGGCAGTGCCAGCAGTCGGCACGCCGCGCCATGCCCCGCGTCGGCGGTGGGCTCAACGCTGCTGATCAGCTCCGGGGACGGCAGCACACCGGCATCGGCGAGCGCCGAGGCGTGACCGGCGCGCCTGGACCGGCTCGCCATCCATTCGTCCGGGCCGCCGATCACGCCGATGCGGCGGTGACCGAGTCCCACGAGGTGAGCCGTCACGCTGCGCGCTCCGGCGAAGTGGGCGGCGGACACCCCGGCGATGTCGCGCGGCAGAGGTGTGCGCGGATCCACCACCACGAACGGGAAGTCGCGGGCGCGCAGGGCGACGAGTTCGCTGCTCGGCTCGGGCGGCAGGATCAGGATCGCGCCGTCGACCCCCGACCGGTCGGCGAGACCGGCGAGCACACTCGAATCCCGGGTGCCTCCACCGGCGTTGAGGATCACCTGCCTGCCGTGCAGGTCGAGGGTCTCCGTGATCGACGAGACGATGATGCCGAAGTAGTCCGTGAGCAAGTACGGGCAGCGGACGAACACGGCGCCGGGCGGACGCCCGGCCGCGCCCGGGAACGTCGCGTCAGCACTTAGCCGTTCGGCCGCCCCCCGTACGGCGTCACGGGTCTGCGGCGTCACATGGGCGTGACCGTTCAGCACGCGGGAGACCGTGGCGATGGAGACGCCCGCCTCGGCAGCGATGGCTCGGACCGTCACCCCGGTCGACCTCGGCCTAGCCATTTGTTTCACAGTTTCGTTTCATTGCGATACTCCACATCCCCTGCCCCGGTGCGGCCGTGAGCTGCCAATTGATTGTCCAGAACCTTGACTTGCGGGAGTCGGTTCCGTTTATTTGTAGCGCACACCATTGATGTTGCACCGCTTCTGCGAGATGCGTTTCATTTTGTTACAGAGGATCCCCTGCCTTCGAGGAGAACGATGAGACCTGTCCGCAGCGCTGCCATGGCCACTGCTCTCGCCCTCTGCCTGGCCGGCACAACCGTCCTCCAGGCGTCCGCCCAGGCGCCCGGAGAGCAGCCGGCCCACGCCACTGCCCCGCAGGCCGCGGTCTGGGTCACCACCACGGACCGCTCGGAGCTGCTCCACCGGCGGGCACCGGTCACCTTCCGGCCGGGGGCATCCGATCGGACCACCATCACCGTCGACCCCACCCGCACGTACCAGCGCATGGACGGCTTCGGCGCGGCGCTCACCGACTCGTCGGCGAGGGTGCTCAGCGCATTGGCCCCCGCTGCCCGGAACGACGCCATGCAGCAGCTCTTCGACCCCGACCGGGGTATCGGTGTGAGTTTCCTGCGTCAGCCCGTCGGATCCTCGGACTTCACGGCAACACCGCAGCACTACACGTACGACGACGTTCCGGCGGGGCAGACCGACTACGAGCTGAAACACTTCAGCATCGCGCACGACGAGAAGCAGATCCTGCCTCTGCTGCGCCAGGCGAAGCACCTCAACCCGTCACTCACCGTCATGGCGACACCGTGGAGCCCGCCGGCCTGGATGAAGACCGGCGGTTCCCTGGTCGGCGGCCGGCTCAAGGACGACCCGGCCATATACCAGGCCTACGCCCGCTACTTGGTGAAATTCGTGCAGGCGTACGCGGCCGCCGGCGTTCCGGTCGACTACCTCACGGTGCAGAACGAGCCCCAGAACCGCAATCCCAGCGCCTACCCCGGCACCGATCTGCCCGTCCGTCAGGAGGCCGCGGTCATCGAGGCACTCGGGCCGCTGCTGCACAGATCCAGCCCTCGTACCAAGATCCTTGCCTACGACCACAACTGGAGCATCCACCCCGGCGACGCCGCCTCCACCCCGCCGGGCGAGAGCCCCGAGACCGACTACCCCTACGAGATCCTGGACAGCAAGGCGGCACGGTGGGTCGCCGGTACGGCCTACCACTGCTACTCGGGCGACCCGAGCGCGCAGAGCGCCCTGCACGACGCCCACCCCGACAAGGGCGTCTGGTTCACCGAGTGTTCGGGCTCCCACGGGGCGGCCGACACACCGGAGCAGTTCTTCCGGTCCACGCTCACCTGGCACGCGCGGACGATCACGGTGGGCACCACCCGCAACTGGGCCAAGTCCGTCGCGGACTGGAACGTCGCCCTCGACTCCACCGGCGGACCGCACAACGGCGGCTGCGACACCTGCACCGGCCTGCTCACCACGCAGGCGGACGGCACGGTGACGACCAATGCCGAGTACTACACCATCGGGCATCTCTCGAAGTTCGTGAAGCCGGGTGCGGTCCGGATCGCCAGCACGAATTTCGGCACGACCGGCTGGAACGGCCAGATCACCGATGTCGCCTTCCGCAACCCCGACGGGTCGACCGCGCTGATCGTCCACAACGAGAACGACGATCCCCGCACATTCGCCGTCGCGGTGGGCGACCGGTCCTTCGAGTACACGCTCCCGGGCGGCGCACTGGCCACCTTCACCTGGTCCAGGTCCCATGCCCTGAGCCCGCGGCTGCATGAGCTCTCCCTCGACGGCGCAACGGCGAACTCCCTGCCCGTCGGCCAGGGTTCCGCCGGCCTGGCGATCGACGCCGACGCCTCGACGCGCTGGACCAGCGGACAGTCGCAGGAGCCGGGGCAGTACCTGCAGATGGATCTGGGCCGGCGTACCGCCTTCAGCCGGGTCGCCCTCGACAGCGGGGACAACCTGGGCGACTACGCCAGGGCGTGGCGGCTCTCCGTCAGCGACGACGGCACCCACTGGCGTGATGTCGGCGCCGGGACCGCGACCGGACAGAACACCGATATCGACATCCCGGCCACCCGCGCCCGCCATCTGCGGGTGACGTCCACGGGGACGGCCGGCAGCTGGTGGAGCCTCGCCGACATCCGGCTCTACGCCTGACGCCCGCCCCCGCTCCACGCCCGGGTCCCGCCCCGCCTGCCGGTCCACCACCGGCAGGCGGCTCGCGCGGTACCTCTGTTCCTGCGAGAGCCGGGGCACGCCCGGTCTCGGCCGGCCGTCTCAGCCCCGGTGACGCTCCGGAGCCGGCTCCCTTTCCTGATCGCGGTCCAGCCGGAAGCGGAGCCGGCAGATCACCGCACGGGTGTCGCGGCGTACGGCATGCGCCACCACCGCGCCCCGCTGGTTCTGGAGTACGCGCTGCCACAGATGGACGGGCTCGACCTCGGGGATCAGTACCGTGATCCGGGTGCCAGGCTCGGCCGCGGCCAGCTCCCGTACGTACGCGGCGATCGGGCGGCCCAGCGAGCGGCGGTCCGAGGCGAGCCGTACCAGCGTCACGCCCGGGTCCCAGAGCGCCCAGTCCCGCACCAGCGCCTCGCTCAGGGCGCGGTCCTCCGGGTCGGGGTGGCAGACCGTGACCGCCCTGACCTCGTCTCCCAGCGACACCGCCGCGGTCAGCGCCTCGCTGGTGAGACGGGTCAGCGAGGAGACCGGTACGACGACCAACGAGCGGTCCCGGTGCGGCGGTTCGGGAATGCGTCCGACGCCGAGGCGCTCGCCGATCCTTCCGTAGGCGCGGTGGACGAACTCGAACGCGGCGACCAGCACCGGCAGCGCGACCACGATCAGCCACGCGCCGTCGTGGAACTTGGTCGCGGTGACGACGACGGCGGAGACGCCTGCGAGCAGGGCGCCGGAACCGTTGAGGAGCGCCTTGCCCACCCAGCGCGGTCCACGTGACCGCCGCCAGTGCAGCACCATGCCCGTCTGCGCGATGGTGAAGCCGACGAAGACGCCGATCGCGAACAGCGGGACGAGAGTGTTGGTGTCGCCGCCGGAGAAGACGAGGAGCGCCGCGGAGACGGCGGCAAGGGTCAATACGCCGTGCCGGTGGACCTGGCGGTCGGCCTTCAGCCCGAAGACGTGCGGGAGGTAATTGTCACGGGCCAGCAGCTTCAGCAGCACCGGAAGGCCACCGAACGAGGTGTTGGCCGAAAGCGCCAGCAGCGTCATCGTCGCGAACTGGACGACGTAGAAGGCCCAGTTGTGGCCGACCGACGCGTCGGCGAGCTGCGCGAGGACGGTGACGCCCTCGACCGGCTGCAGTCCGAAGCGGGAGATCAGGACGGACAGCCCGATCAGCATCACGCCGAGCAGCGCGCCGAGGGCGACCTCCGCACGCTGTGCACGGCGGGCGGCCGGGGCCCGGAAGGAGGGGACGGCGTTCGCGATGGCTTCGACGCCGGTCAGCGCCGAGCAGCCGGAGGCGAATGCCTTCAGCAGGAGCAGTGCGCCGACGGTGGTGGCGTTGTCGGCGAGCACGGAAGCGTGCCCGGCGGAAGCCGCCGTGGAGACCGGGGCGTCCCGGAACAGCCCGACGGCGATCAGCACCAGGATCGAGCCGACGAAGACGACGGTCGGCACGACGAATGCGCGCGCCGAGTCGACGATCCCGCGCAGGTTGACCCCGGTGATCAGAACGAGGACCACGAGGCACAGCCAGACC
Organism: Streptomyces sp. JH14; assembly: GCF_029428675.1. Taxonomy (GTDB): domain Bacteria; phylum Actinomycetota; class Actinomycetes; order Streptomycetales; family Streptomycetaceae; genus Streptomyces. Next base: position 421,755 of record NZ_JAJNEL010000001.1, read on the forward strand.
CGGTCGCCGTACAGCGCGGGAAAGGCCGAGGTGAGCGCGGCGACGCCGGCGGTCACCGCGACGGCGACGTTGAGTACGTAGTCCAGGACCAGGGAGGCGGCCGCGACCAGGCTCGTGCGCGGGCCCAGGTATGCCTTGGCGACGGCATAGCTGCCACCGCCGTCCGGGAACGCGGCGATCACCTGGCGGTACGAGGCCACCAGCACCGCCAGCAGAACGGCGATCGCGACGGTGACCGGCAGGGTGAAGCCGAGCCCGTGCGCCCCGGAGGCGGCAAGGACCAGCACGATGGCCTCGGGGCCGTATGCCACCGAGGCCATCGCGTCGAGCGAGAGCGCCGCCAGTCCGGTGACGGCGGTGAGCTTGTGCTGAGCGCCGGTATCGTGGGGGTCCTCGGCGCCGGGCTGTGCACCGCTGGGTGCGGCCTCGGTGGTCAGGGCGGACATGACACGGGCTCCTTCTGTTCAGGTCCGCTCAGATTGCGCCCGTCCCTGGTCGTAAGCGCCTCGTCCTGGCGAGATCTTGGCGCCGGCCGTCCCTGTCTTCACGCGTTCTTTACCCGGGCCGCCGGCCGAGCGATGGTGGGCCGTCAGGTAACCGTCAGGAGATGCGGCCGTGGCGTCAGTGCTTCGTCAAAAGGCGCTGACCGGCCGGGGCGCCGTCCCTAGCCTCGACGCCATGCAACGACGGATCGCCCGCACAGTGCCCGGCCCGCACCCCGACGGCCGCGGCCGCGCCCTGCGCCCCACGGGTATGACGGCGTACGACGAGACCTGGGCCGGCAAGGTGCGATTCGCGATCGGCTGCGCCGCCGCTCTCCTGGGGTTGCTGCTCGCGGTCGACGCGGTCGCCGGCCGCCTCACCTGGCTGCGCACCCCGCTGTGGACGGCCATCGCGCTGACGCTGTTCCTGGTCCTCGTGGAGCCGCGTATCTGCGCGGGCGCCGGATGGCTCTCGTCCCGCGGGCTGGTGCGGGCTCGCGCCGTCCGTACCGACCGGCTCGTGTCCGTGCGCTGGTCCGACGGTGTCGCGCAACGCCTGGTGCTCCGCGACGCCGAGGGCCACCGGGTCGAGGTCGATCCCCAGGTGTTCGTCGACAACCCGGCGCTGTGGCACCGGCTGGGGCAGGACGCCCGCGCGTGCGTCGAGCGCGGGACGCTGCTCAGCGGGGCGACCGCGCTGCGGCAGCTCGGAGCCCGTATCGACCTCCGGACGGCCCGAACGGTGTTCCAGGTATCCGGCTTGGAGTAGCAGCACCACCGACCCGGCCGCCTCTCCACCCGATGCCACTGCCGTCCCACCTGAAGGGACCCTCTACCGTGTCGCTGCGGCCACATGGGTGGCGTGAGGATCATGAGGGGAGATCGGCGGATGCGGCGCGCTGGGCGAGGGTTGTTGATCACAGGGGCTGTGCTGGCCGTCCTGGGGGTGGTGCTGGCAGCGGGCGCGCTCTGGACCCTTCGCAGCGACTACGAGGGAGTCACCTTCTCCGGCGGGTCGATGGAGCCCACATACGCTCCGGGCGACCGGATCGTCATCGCGAAGATCTCCGGCGCGAAGGTGCGGCGGGGCGATGCGGTGCTCTTCGATGTGCCGGACCGGTTCGACGGCAAGCCGGTACTCAAGCGCGTCATCGGTCTGGGGGGCGACCATGTGGTCTTCGACGGCACACGCCTGACCGTCAACGAGAACCCGCTCAAGGAGCCCTACCTGAAGGACGGAGAGGTCGACGGCGGGCACGTGCCGTACGACGTGAAGGTACCGGCCGGGCGGATGTTCCTTCTCGGCGACCACCGTGCGAACTCCTTCGACTCCCGCTACTTCGGGGGCGAGGACTTCGGGACCGTACCCGTGACGGCCGTGCAGGGCCGGGCGCTCGACGACGCCACTGTGCCGGTGGTGCTGGGGTCGGGCGTGCTGCTCGGTGTGGTTCTTGCCCTCGCGGGTGCCGTCTGTACGTTGATCGGCTGGTTGATACGACGGCGCCGGCCGGCGGCACCGGCGCTGATCGCACAGCCCCTGGCGTGAACCGTCGTGACGGGCAGAACGGTACGGGTGGAGGCGGCCGGACCACACTCAGGTCAGCCGGTCGAACGGGCCGCCGGGCTCGGGTACTCCGGCGTCTGCGCCCCGGTCCTCGCCCGGATCAGCAGCCGACGGCCACCATCGGCATTGCGGGCCGGGTGAGTCAGGACATGGCCACGTGACGAGATGGCGCGCCAGGGACAGGCATCCAGATCGTCGAGCGCGTGTGCGCGTTCCATGCGGGCGATCCTGCCGGGCAGCTCTGGCCCACCGGTCGATGGCAGCGACTCGACCGGACGCGAGGACGCCTCGCGCGGCGGCCTCCCACTACCTTGGCCTCCGGAAAGGGTCACCGGCACCGATCGGGGAGAGTCACGCATGTCGCGGTATCACGAGATGAAGTTCCGGGCCGTCACGTCGTTCCAGCGGCGGATCGGCAATCCGCTGATCCGCCGGCTGCCGCATCAGACGCTTCTGGAGACCACCGGGCGCTCGTCCGGGCTGCCGCGCCGGACACCGGTCGGCGGACGCCGCGTCGGGAACGAGTTCTGGCTGGTCTCGGAGTACGGCGAGAAGTCGCAGTACGTACGCAACATCCAGGCCGACCCGCAGGTCAGGGTCCGGATCAAGGGACGATGGCACGCCGGGACCGCGCACCTCGTCCCGCAGGACGACGCCCGTGCGCGGCTCAGGACGTTGCCGCGCCTGAACAGCGCCGCCGTCCGGGCGGTCGGCACGAATCTGCTGTCCGTACGGGTCGACCTCACCGGCTGACCGGGCCGGCCCCCGAAGGAACCGGCCCGATCTCCCTACCAACGGTGGTGGATCTCCGCACGGATGCGGCGGTCGTAGAGGTCCCGGACCGCGTCCAGGGTGCTCTCAGGGAGCGGCGGAAGCGACGCGGCTGCCGCATTGGCGCGGGCCTGGTCCACGGAGCGCGCGCCGGGGATGACGCTGGTGACGCCGGGCTGCTGGATGATCCAGCGCAGTGCGGTCCCGGCCGGTGTCGCCCCTTCGGGTGCGAGTCCGGCGAACTCCGCGGCCGCGGCCACCCCGGTCTCGTAATCGATGCCGGAGAAGGTCTCGCCCTGGTCGAACGCCTCGCCGTGGCGGTTGTACGTGCGATGGTCCTCGGGGGCGAAGACGGTGTCCTTGGTGTACTTCCCGGAGAGCAGTCCGGAGGCGAGCGGGACCCGCGCGATGATGCCCACACCGGCCGCCCGGGCGGCCGGGAGGACTTCGTCGAGGGGCTTGAGACGGAACGGGTTGAGGATGATCTGGACGCTCGCGACGCCGGGGCGGGCGATGGCGGTGAGCGCCTCGGCGCACGTCTCGACGCTGACCGCGTAGGCGGCGATCCGCTGCTCGGCGACGAGGGTGTCGAGCGCGTCGTAGACCTCGTCCGAGGAGTAGACGGCGGTGGGCGGGCAGTGCAGCTGCACGAGGTCGAGCGTGTCGACGCCGAGATTGGCCCGCGAGCGGTCGTTCCAGGCACGGAAGTTGTCGAGGACGTAGTTCTCCGGAACCTGGTCGGCGCGACGGCCCATCTTGGTCGCGACGAACACGTCCGCGTCCGGGCGGTCCTTGAGATAGCGGCCGATGAGCTGTTCGCTGCGACCGTCGCCGTACACGTCCGCCGTGTCGAAGAACGTGACGCCCGACTCGACGGCCGCGTCCAGGACGCCGAAGGCGTCCGCCTCCTGGACTTCGCCCCAGTCACCGCCGAGCTGCCAGGTGCCCTGTCCGACGACGGATACGTTCCGGCCGGTCCTGCCGAGTGTGCGCTGTTCCATGGGGATCATGCTACGCCGGTACAGGTGGGCGGCCGGGCAGGGCACGGGTCATGCCCGCCCACCCTTTCGCCGTCCGTCGAAGTCCATTTCTTCGAAAGGAGTTTGGCCGCGCCGGAAGGGATGCCGTTACAGTGGCTGTCGGCTGCGACCGGCGAACGAGGAGTTCCTGCCCTGAACGGACACGCGGACGGACACCTGCTGGCAGTCAGCGACCTGCACGTCGCCTACGCCGACAACCGTGACATCGTGTCGTCCCTGCGCCCCGGCACCGACGCCGACTGGCTCATCGTCGCGGGCGACGTGGCCGAGAAGGCCGCCGACGTCGAGCAGGTGCTGAAACTGCTCAGCGGACGTTTCGCCAAGGTTGTCTGGGTCCCCGGGAACCACGAGCTGTGGACCCACCCGAGCGACCCCGTGCAGCTGCGCGGCGAGGCACGCTACCTCCATCTGGTCGAGCTCTGCCGCGGCCTGGGCGTCGTCACCCCCGAGGATCCGTATCCGGTGTGGGAGGACGCGAACGGGCCGGTGACCGTCGCGCCGCTCTTCCTGCTGTACGACTACACGTTCCGCGCCCCTGGTGCGACCACCAAGGACGAGTCCCTGGAGATCGCCCACCGGGCCGGGATCGTCTGCACCGACGAGTACGTCCTCCACCCCGACCCGTACCCGACGCGCGACGACTGGTGCCGTGCGCGGGTACGGGAGACCGAGCTCCGGCTGGCCGGCATCCCCGACGACCACCGCACGGTCCTGGTGAACCACTATCCGCTGGTGCGCGAACCGACCGATGTGCTGCGGCACCCGGAGTTCGCGCAGTGGTGCGGTACGGAACTCACCCGCGACTGGCATCTCCGCTTCCGCGCCGCTGCCGTGATCTACGGGCATCTGCACATCCCCCGGGTGACCCATTACGACGGAGTGCGGTTCGAAGAGGTGTCGATCGGCTACCCGCGCGAGTGGCGGGCCCGCCCGGCACGCGAGCCACTGCGCAGGGTCCGGCTGTCACCACCGCCGCCCGGCGACATCTCCTGACACCAACGGCCCGCCGGTAGTTCTGTGCTCGCCGGCAGGGGCAGGACCCGGGGTCTCGGCAGCATCCTTCGTTCAACTCTTGTTCTCAACAGGCCCTGACACAGCGGCTGTTGTCTCATCTATTGACGTGTCCGAATCAAGAGAGAAGTATCTCCCCCAGCCTGAGAGCGCTCTCATGCTGCGCGTCGTGCACCCGCATCACGACCCAGGAGACATACCCCCATGTATGCACCCCCCGCACCCCCCAGACCTGTCCGTTCGGCGGACCGACGGCGTACCGGCGTTCTGGCCGTCGTCGCCGGTCTCGTCATCTCACTGCTGGCGTTCGTCCCGGCCGTCCCCGTGAGTGCGGCAACCGCGCTGCTGTCGCAGGGCAGAACGGTGACCGTCTCCAGCGAGGAGAACGCCGGCACCCCCGCAGCCTCCGCCGTGGACGGCAACGACAGCACCCGGTGGTCGAGCGCCTTCTCCGACCCGCAGTGGATCAAGGTCGATCTGGGTGCCTCCGCCTCGGTCTCCCAGATCGTGCTGAAGTGGGAGGCGGCCTACGCCACCGGCTACCGGATCGAGTTCTCCACGGACAACAGCACGTGGACCACCGCCTACTCCACCACCACCGGCCCCGGCGGCACGGAGACCCTGAACGTCTCCGGCACCGCACGCTACGTCCGGCTGACCGGCACCACCCGGGCCACCCCGTACGGCTACTCGCTCTGGGAGTTCCAGGTGTTCGGCACCACCGGCGACACCGGCGGCCCGCAGATTCCCGGCGGCGGCGACCTCGGACCCAATGTGCTGGTCTTCGACCCGTCGACGCCCGGCATCCAGGCCAAGGTCGACGAGATCTTCAAGCAGCAGGAGTCGGCGCAGTTCGGTGACGGCCGCTATGCGCTGCTGTTCAAGCCGGGCACGTACAACAACATCAACGCGCAGCTCGGCTTCTACACCTCCATCGCGGGGCTCGGTCTCAAGCCGGACGACACGACGTTCAACGGTGACGTGACCGTCGACGCCGGCTGGTTCAACGGGAACGCCACGCAGAACTTCTGGCGCTCGGCGGAGAATCTGGCGCTCAACCCGGTGAACGGCACGGACCGTTGGGCCGTGTCGCAGGCGGCGCCGTTCCGGCGGATGCACGTCAAGGGCGGGCTCAACCTGGCGCCCGACGGCTACGGCTGGGCCAGCGGCGGCTACATCGCCGACAGCATGATCGACGGCCAGGTCGGACCGTACTCCCAGCAGCAGTGGTACACCCGCGACAGCTCGGTCGGCGGCTGGACCAACGGCGTCTGGAACATGACGTTCTCCGGAGTCGAGGGCGCACCCGCGCAGAGCTTCCCCGACCCTCCGTACACCACGCTCGACACCACCCCGGTCTCCCGTGAGAAGCCGTTCCTCTACCTGGACGGCGCCGAGTACAAGGTCTTCGTCCCGGCCAAGCGCACCAACGCGCGCGGCGTCTCGTGGAACGGCACGACGCAGGGCCAGTCCATCCCGCTCAGCCAGTTCTACGTGGTCAAGCCCGGCGCCACCGCGCAGACCATCAACGCGGCGGTGCAGCAGGGCCTGCACCTGCTGTTCACGCCCGGCGTCTATCACGTGGACCAGACCATCGACATCGACCGGGCGAACACGGTCGTCCTCGGACTGGGACTGGCGACGATCATCCCGGACAACGGCGTGACCGCGATCAAGGTCGGCGACGTGGACGGCGTGAAACTCGCCGGTCTTCTGATCGACGCCGGACCGCAGAACTCCTCGGTGCTGCTCCAGGTGGGCCCCGACGGCGCGTCGGCCGACCACTCCGCCAATCCGACCACGGTCCAGGACGTGTTCGTCCGGATCGGCGGCGCGGGCGCCGGCAAGGCCACCACCGGCATGGTCATCAACAGTGACGACACGATCGTCGACCACACCTGGATCTGGCGCGCCGACCACGGCGAAGGCGTCGGCTGGGAGACCAACCGGGCCGACTACGGGCTGCGGGTCAACGGCGACGACGTCCTCGTCACCGGCCTGTTCGTCGAGCACTTCAACAAGTACGACGTGCAGTGGTACGGCGAGAACGGCAGGACGATCTTCTTCCAGAACGAGAAGGCGTACGACGCGCCGAACCAGGCCGCCGTCCAGAACGGCACCGTCAAGGGGTATGCCGCCTACAAGGTCGCGGACTCGGTCAACAACCACGAGGGCTGGGGCCTGGGCAGCTACTGCTACTTCAATGTGGACCCGACGATCCGCCAGGACCACGGTTTCGAGGCCCCGGTGAAGTCCGGGGTGAGATTCCACGATCTCCTGGTGGTGTCCCTGGGCGGCCAGGGACAGTACGAGCACGTGATCAACAGCACGGGGGCGCCCACGTCGGGAACCTCGACCGTTCCCTCGACGGTGGTGTCCTTCCCCTGAGGAGGGTCCGGCCAGGAACTCGTGAGGTGAACGGATGACGTGGGGCCCGGCAGCGACTGCCGGGCCCCACACCCGTGCGGCGCCCCCACCGGCTGCGCGGGGCGGAACGCGGCGGGGCGGCGGGTGGACACCGCGCCTACGAGGTCGCGATGGCCGGAAGCTCCGGCCGCTGCCCCGCCCGTTCCGATGCCGTGCGCAGGGTCAGAACCATGGTGAGACCGCCCCCGGGCGTGTCCTCGGCGGCCAGTGTGCCGCCCATCGCCTCGGTGAAGCCCCGGGCCACCGCGAGGCCGAGGCCCACGCCCGCGCCGCGCGGCACGTCACCGTAACGCTGGAAGGGTTCGAAGACACGGTCCTTCGCCTCGTCCGGTATGCCGGGGCCGAGGTCCACGACCCGCAGTTCCACGCGGTCGGCGATGGCGCTGGCCGACACCAGCACCGGTCTGCCCTCCGGGCTGTACTTGACGGCGTTCTCCACGACGTTGGCGACCGCCCGTTCGAGGAGTCCCTTGTCGACGGCGACCATCGGCAGATCCTCCGGGATGTCCAGCGTCGCGCTGCCCTCGGGCACGCCGAGCAGTGCCATCGGCACCACCTCGTCGAGGTCGATCTCACGGATCAGCGGAGTGACGGTGCCGGTCTGCAGGCGTGACATGTCGAGGAGGTTGCCGACCAGATGGTCCAGCCGGTCCGCGCCCGCCTCGATGCCTTCGAGGAATTCGGCCCGGTCCTGCTCCGACCATTCGATGTCGTCGGAACGCAGCGAGGTGACGGACGCCTTGATGCCCGCCAGCGGGGTGCGCAGATCGTGGCTGACGGCGGCGAGCAGGGCGGTACGGATGCGGTTGCCCTCTGCCAGTCCGCGGGCCTGCTGGGCCTCGGTCTGGAGGCGCTGGCGGTCCAGGACGACGGCCGCCTGCGCGGCGAACGCGGCCAGCACCCTGCGGTCCTCCGCGGGCAGCACCCGGCCGTAGAGCGCGAGCGCCATGTCGTCGCCCACGGGCATGTCCACATGGGCCTGTTCGGGACGGCCGACGGGCCTCGGACCGACACTGCCCGCGCAGGTCCACGGCGCGACGTCGTTCTCCCGCTCCAGCAGAGCCACGGACTCCATCGAGAACGTCTCCCGGACCCGCTCCAGCAGAGCGTCCAGCGTCGTCTCGCCACGCAGGATGCTGCCCGCGAGGAAGGAGAGGATCTCGGACTCGGCACGCAGCCGGGCCGCCTGTTGGGTACGGCGGGCCGCGAGGTCCACGACGGAGGCGACGGAGAAGGCCACACCCACGAAGATCGCGATGGCCACGATGTTCTGCGGATCGGCAATGGTCAGTGTGTGGATGGGCGGGGTGAAGTACCAGTTCAGGAGGAAGGAGCCGAAGACCGCGGAGGCGAGCGCGGGCCGGAGCCCGCCGAGCAGGGCGGCGCTGACCGTCAGCGACAGGTACAGCAGCATGTCGTTGGCCAGCCCCACTTCGGGAGCGAGGCTGCTGAGGAGGACGGTGAGCAGGGCGGGTCCGGCCACCCCGGTCAGCCAGCCCCAGATGATCCGGGAGCGGCCGAGCCGGGTGCTCCGGGTCATCGGCAGTCCACGGCCCTTGCCCATCGCGTCGTGGGTGACGAGGTGTACGTCGAGGTCGGGGCCCGAGTCGCGCGCGACCGTACCGCTGACACCGGGTCCGAACACGTACTGCCAGGACTTGCGGCGGGACACCCCGAGGACGATCTGTGTGGCGTTGACGCCACGGGCGAACTCCAGCAGCGCCGAAGGGACGTTCTCCCCTATGACGTGGTGAAAGGTACCACCCAGGTCCTCGACGAGGGTGCGCTGGTCGGCGAGTTCCTTCGGGGACGCGGAGCTGAGACCGTCACTGCGGGCGATGTACACGGCCATCAGTTCGCCGCCCGCGCCCTTCTCCGCGAGCCGGGCGGCACGGCGGATCAGCGTGCGGCCTTCGGGGCCGCCGGTGAGGCCGACGACGATGCGTTCACGCGAGCCCCAGATCTTGGAGACCCGGTGTTCGGACCGGTACTCCTGGAGGTACTCGTCGACCCGGTCGGCGGTCCACAGCAGCGCCAGCTCGCGCAGGGCGGTGAGGTTTCCGGGGCGGAAGTAGTTGGAGAGTGCCGCGTCGACCTTGTCGGCCTTGTAGATGTTGCCGTGGGCCATCCGGCGCCGCAGCGCCTGGGGCGACATGTCGACCAGCTCGATCTGGTCGGCGTGCCGGACGAATTCGTCCGGCACCGTCTCGCGCTGGCGCACACCCGTTATCGACTCGACGACGTCGCCCAGCGACTCCAGATGCTGGATGTTGACGTTGGAGACGACATCGATACCGGCCTGGAGGAGCTCCTCGATGTCCTGCCAGCGCTTGGCGTTGCGCGACCCCGGGATGTTGGTGTGGGCCAGCTCGTCGACGAGGGCCACGGCGGGCCGGCGCGCGATCAGCGCGTCGACGTCCATCTCGGTGAAGACGGCGCCGCGGTACTCCACCTCCTTGCGCGGCGTCTGCTCCAGGCCGTGCAGCATCACTTCGGTACGCGGCCGGCTGTGGTGCTCCACGAACGCGACGACGCAGTCCGTGCCGCGCTCGACCCGTCGATGGCCCTCCGAGAGCATCGCGTAGGTCTTGCCCACGCCCGGAGCGGAGCCGAGGTAGATCCGGAGCTTCCCGCGTCCCATGTTTCCCGCCCGATCGTCAGGGCTCGAAGCGGTACCCCATGCCCGGTTCCGTGATCAGATATCGCGGACGGGAGGGGTCCGATTCGAGTTTCCGCCTCAGCTGGGCCATGTAGACCCGCAGATAATTGGTCTTGTTGCTGTACGACAGGCCCCAGACCTCCTGGAGCAGCTGCCGTTGTGTGATGAGCCGCCGCGGGTTGCTGATCAGGAACTCCAGCAGATGCCATTCTGTCGGAGTCAGCCGGATCTCGCGTCCTGCTCGGGCGGCCTTCCTGGCGACCAGGTCCACGGTGAAATCGGCTGTGGTGATCGTCTCCGGCTCGCCGGAGTGCGGTGCGGCTTCGGTCCGGCGGACGGCGGCCCGGAGCCGGGCCAGCAGTTCGTCCATGCTGAACGGCTTGGCGATGTAGTCGTCGGCGCCCGCGTCCAGCGCGGTGACCATCTCCTCGGATCCGCGCCGCGCTGACAGCACGATGATCGGTAAGCGCGTCCAGCGGCGCACGCCCCTGATCACTTCGAATCCGTCGGTGTCGGGGAGACCCAGATCGAGCAGGATCACGTCCGGCCGCCGTTCGGCGGCGAGCCCGAGGGCGGTCCTCCCGTCGGGTGCGGTGTCCACCTCGTACGCGCGCGCCTGCATGTTGATCACGAGAGCCCGTACGAGCTGGGGGTCGTCCACCGCCACCAGTACGCGTGTCATCGGCGGCCGGTCGCGGCGCCGGCCGACGAGTATGCAGGCCGGGCTGCGGGCCCTGCCATGGGTTCCTCCTCGATGAGCCTGGAGAGTCATGGACCCCGGTGCGGGAGGCGGGCCGGGGCTCGACTGCGACGCTATGCCCGGTGACCTGGGGGTCCGCCCTCCCTTGACGCGATACTGACGGCCATCGGGGCGCCACTGACGGGATACTGACGCGCCTGCCGTACTCCTGACCGGCGACGACGTTCGCCCCCGGCCGCCGGACGGGTGACGACGTGCTGGATACTCGCTGCTCGTCGTACGCCGATCGGCAGGAAGAGCACACATGACTGGCATGCACGAGCCCGATCCGGTCGGATCCGGACCGGGACAGGTCACGCTGCGGGAACGGAGCGGGGGGCGGGCCTGGCTGCTGGAGGGGCTGAGCGAACAGACGGCACGGCACCCGGGGCCGCACGGCACAACGAGCCCCGAGCACAAGGGGCACTCCTGGTGGCGGGTCATGTGCCTCACCGGTGTGGACTACTTCTCCACCCTCGGCTATCAGCCGGGCATTGCCGCACTGGCCGCCGGGCTGCTCTCGCCGCTGGCCACACTGGTGCTGATCGCGCTGACGCTGCTGGGCGCGCTGCCCGTCTACCGCAGGGTGGCCAAGGAGAGCCCGCACGGCGAGGGTTCGATCGCCATGCTGGAGCGCCTGCTGCCCTGGTGGGCGGGGAAGCTCTTCGTGCTGGTGCTCCTCGGGTTCGCCGCCACCGACTTCATGATCACCATCACGCTGTCGGCGGCCGACGCCTCCGCGCACGTCGTGGAGAATCCCTTCGCCCCGGCCTGGATGCACGGCGAGAACATCTGGATCACCCTGGTCCTGGTCGCCGCCCTCGCTGCGGTCTTCCTCAAGGGCTTCCGGGAGGCGATCGGCATCGCGGTGACGCTCGTCGCGACGTACCTGCTCCTCAACGTCGTCGTCCTGGCCGTCTCCGCCTGGCAGGTCCTCACCCATCCGGTCAGGATCGGCGACTGGACGGACGCCATGACCCTCGAGCACTCCTCACCGCTCGCCATGGTCGGTGTCGCGCTGCTCGTCTTCCCGAAACTCGCGCTGGGCATGTCCGGATTCGAGACCGGCGTTGCCGTAATGCCTCAGGTGGCCGGGGACCCGACGGACACGTACGAGAATCCCGCGGGCCGGGTCCGCGGCACCCGCAAGCTGCTCACCACGGCAGCCCTGATCATGAGCTGCTTCCTGCTGCTGTCCAGCCTCGCCACCACGATCCTGATCCCGCAGGGCGAGTTCAAGAGCGGCGGGCAGGCCAACGGCCGCGCGCTGGCGTACCTCGCGCACGAGTACCTCGGCGAGGCCTTCGGCACCGTGTACGACGTCTCGACGATCGCCATCCTCTGGTTCGCCGGTGCCTCGGCGCTCGCCGGACTGCTGAACCTCGTACCGCGCTATCTGCCGCGCTACGGGATGGCGCCCGAGTGGACCCGGGCGGTGCGGCCTCTGGTGCTGGTGTTCACGGCGATCGCGGTGTTCATCACCGTGTGGTTCAACGCCGATGTGGACGACCAGAGCGGCGCCTACGCCACGGGCGTGCTGGTCCTCATGCTGTCGGCGTCCTTCGCGTCGACGGTCGCCGTGCACCGGCGCGGCCACCGGTGGGCTGCCGTCGGCTTCGGTGCGATCACCGCCGTCTTCGCGTACACCCTGGTCACCAATGTGGTCGAACGGCCCGACGGCATCAAGATCGCCTCGTTGTTCATCATCGCCATCCTGCTGACGTCGTCCGCCTCCCGGGTGCACCGCGCCTTCGAACTGCGTGCGGCTGCGGTGACCTTCGACGAGAACGCCCTGCGGCTGATCGACGAGGCGGCGGCGGCCGGGCCACTGCGGATCATCGCCAACGAGCCTCAGGAGCACAGCACGGTCGCCTACCGCACGAAGGAGTACAGCCAGCGCGAAACGACCCACATCCCCGACGGCCGCCCTGTGCTGTTCCTGGAGGTGTTCATCCAGGATTCCTCGGACTTCACCGCCGCGGTGACCGTCCACGGCGACGAGAAGCACGGGGTACGCAGGCTGCGCATGGAGAGCGCGGTGGTACCGAACACCATTGCGGCGGTACTGATGGAACTGCGCAACCGCACCGGGGAGGTCCCGCACGCCTACTTCAACTGGACCGAGGGCCACCCGGTCAGTCATCTGCTGCGCTTCCTCGTCTTCGGCGACGGCGAGGTCGCACCGGTCACCCGGGAGGTACTGCGCCGGGCGGAACCCGACCCGGCGCGCCGGCCCCGCATCCACGTCGGCTGAACCGGTCGGTCCCGGGGTCCCGTCCGGCCGCCGTCGTCATCCTCGCGGCCGGACTCAGCCGGCCGGCGTCCGGCCCGCCGTGTCCAGCGTGGCGCCGGCCTGGTCGGCCAGGGTCACCGCGACCAGCCGGGCCTGCAGGTCCGGTGCGGTTCCCGGCGCGGGATCGAGCATGAACCTGCCGAGGTAGTGGCCCTGCCCACTGACCCGGAGCTCGATCTCGCCCTCCGGCCAGCCGTCGCGCTCGACGTCCCAGCGCCTGCGTCCGACGGACACACTGCCGTCCTGCTCCAGCCGCGGTGGCCGGCCCAGCAGGGTTCCGTACTCGAAGCGGCAGCCCCGCAGCTGCAGCAGCTCCGCGAGTTCGTCCCGCACATGGGCGGCCACCGCGTCGGCGGAGGTCGTCGCCTGCGCCAGCTCGGCGGTGCCATGGATCCGGGCGAGATGGCCCGCATCCGTCACGGTGATCACCTGGAGCCGCCTGACCCGGACGGCCAGTTGCGAGACGAGCAGGCCGACGGCCAGCAGGAGCACAGCCGTTCCGATGTCGTCGTCGCCGTTGATGGTGAACTGCTGATACGGCGGGGTCAGGAAGAAGTCGAACCAGGCGGCGGCGGACAGCGCGGCCACCGCGCCCGCGATGCGGCTGCCGAACGCGGCAACCGCGACGACGACGACCACGAGGATCAGAGCCGCATTGGCGTTCGACAGGTCCGTGCGGAACGGCACCAGCGCGAGGGCGACCAGCAGCGGCGCCACCAGCGCAGCCGCGAGCGCAAGCCGGTTCCGGAGCGAGTGACTGCTCATGCGGCACCTCCTGCATCCAGTCTGTCCCCCTTCGCCCCGGCGGCGAACGGCGTTGACACGGCCCTGACGCGTCCGTCACCCGTTTTGATGGCGCACTGACAGCGAGGCGGCGCCCATGGCCCGTACACGGACGCGCTCGGCACCTCCGTCGGCATTCCGGGCGGATTCGTCGCGTACCGTACCGGTCCGGTCACGTGACGTCACTGTCCGCGACCCCGCTCTCCGCGTCCGCAGCGGGGCGCTGGTGCGGTTCGGCTCGTCCCGAGGGCCGACACCGCTGATGATGAGAGTGAGGGCATGACGCGCATGGACGTAGCCCGACGGTTCACTCCGGACATGGGAGGTGACATGGACGTCGACACCACGATGGGCGACGAGGTCTACCAGCCGGACGGCTCGGAGGTCCAGGACGATGCAGGCCTGCTCGATGCGGCCGACACCCTCGACGACCGGGCCGGCGCAGACCCGTTCGACACGGGCTATTCGCCCCCGGAGCGGCCGTGGGGCGTGGAACACCACGGTGTCACGGCGGCCGAGCAGCACGAAGGGGAAAGCCTCGACCAGCGCCTCAGCGAGGAGGAGCCGGAGCTGCCCGTCCCCGACGGGGACGAGATCGGCGATGTGCTGGACACCGACGGCGAGGTGCGTGACGACGAGGTCGGGGGCCTGCGGGCCGGACGGCTGGTCGCGCCCGACGAGGGCGCGCACGAGGACGACGAGAAGGACATGATTGCCTTCGACATCGGCATCGACGGCGCCGCGGCGTCCGCCGAGGAGGCCGCGATGCACGTGGTCCCCGCCCCGGAAGGTCTGTAGGCCCCCACCGCACCACCGGCCGCGCTCCACAGCCGGTGCGGGCCGCTGAGGTCCGCCCCTGGACCGGCCGCGCCCCTGCCACCCACCTCACGCCCGGTCAGGAACGGGACGGCCGCGGGTGGTCGGACCCCTGCGCTGCGTTCTCACCATGGCCGTGCCGGCGCGCCCGCTCGGTGAGCTTCCCGCGACGTACATCACGTGCCTGCTCGACGGCGCCGAGCCGAACGACGACGTGGCCAAGCGGCTGAGCAGCGAGCACTGGCGGCTGGTCGAGATGGACACCGGCCACTGGCCGATGTTCTCGCAGCCGCGCGAGCCGGCACGGATTCTGCTCCGGTCGGGCACGGACTCCTGAGGTCCGGTCGGCGGTGGACGCCGGGCTCAGGCCAGTCTCAAGTCGATGAAGCGGACGCTGTCACCCGGCAGCAGGTATCGCTCGACTTCGACGAATCCCTGGGCCTGCGCGAACCGCAGCCCGTCCGGATTGGATTCCAGGACCACCGTCTCGATGACGTCGGCGCCGAGCTCTCGCGCCTGCGCCAGCCCTCGTACGTAGAGTGCCCGGCCGAATCCCTGTCTCCGGTGAGCCGGGAGCACCCTGGCGATCACCGTGGCCACGGATGCTTCGCTCGTGGGCGGACGCAGGGTCGAGCAGCCCACAAGGACGTCGCCCAGATACGCGACCTCCAGCCGGTTGCGTCGGACGCGCTCACGTACCTCGTCGAGAGAGAGCACGGCTGTGGGGATGATCGTGTTGTGGACGTGCTGCCAGTCCCGCAGCAGGGCATCGCCGTCCACCTGCTCGATACGAAGATCAGTCATCGCAGCAGGAAACCGCGCGCCTTGTGGGACGTCAACCTCGGCAGCATCCGGCACGTCATGCCGTCGGCCGGTCCGGCCGCTACGCCGCTGCGCGGGAGAGGAGTTCGGCCCGGCTGATGGGATCGGTCCCCGTCGCCGGGACGGTGCAGGCGTGGGCCCCGGCAATCGCACCGTACAGGCCGCATCGCTGCGGCGGCTCGCCGGCCAGACGGCCGAAGAGATAGCCGGCCGCGAACGCGTCGCCGGCCCCGTTGGAGTCCACTGCAGGCGCCGGGGGCGTGACCGCCGGAATGTGGGTCAGCTCGCCACCGATCAGCTGATGAGCGCCCTCGGCTCCCGCTGTGACAACGACCGCTTCGGCCCGGCCTCGTTCGGCGATCCGCCGCATGGTCTTCTCCGGGTCGGCGAGGGCCGCGGCCGACAGGAAGACCACGTCGGCCTCGTAGGCGAAGGCCTCGTGGTACGCGTTGACGCCGTCCCAGTCGTGCAGGTCGGTGGAGATGGTCACGCCCGCCTCACGCAGCGTGGGCAGGGCGTGGGCGCAGGGATAGGTGATGGAGACGTGGGCGTGGCGGCTGACCGACGCCAGGGCGCCCACCGTTTCCGTGGGCAGCCGGTCCGCTTCCCGCGAGCGGCTGTTGTCGTACAGCGACAGGCGCCGCCCGTCGGGGCCGACGAGATTCACCGCGCGCTTGGTGCCGGCCGGCTGCGGAATGCCGGTGAGCGCAATGCCCCGGTCGCGGTGCAGCGCGCGGACCAGGCTGCCCGCGTGATCGTCGCCGATCATGTCGATGTGATGGGTGCGCAGCCCCAGTGCGTGCACCCCGAGCGCCACGAAGTCGCCGGTCTGTCCCGCCCGTGTTTCGATGGCAGGCACCATGTGGCTGTCGGCGTATGGGAGCGGCAGCTGCGGGACGTACACCAGCGTGTCCACGCCGGCACCCCCCAGGACGAGGATGTCGGTCTCGATGCTCAACGGCTCTCCTGAAGGTGAGGAAGTCCGGGCAGCGTAACGGGTGCTGCACCACGGCGAAGAGCACGGACCCGGTCACGGCATGACGGTCCCGTCCCCTTGCCGTCGGCCGGGGCCTCTGCTTGACTCCGCGCGCCGGGCCACCAACTCACGGGCGGAGAAAGCCACATGGAGATCACCCGCAGACGTCTGCTGGCCGCCCTGTCGGCCGCCGGTCTCCTTTCGGTACTCCCCGCCCGGCCGGCGACCGCCGCCGACGTCGCCGCGGACAGCGCCCGCCTGCTGGCCAACACCGTTGCCGTCCTCGCCGGGACCGCCGCGTCCAACTCCCGTCCCGAGACGGCCGCCAAGCTCGCCGCAGTGGACAAGGCGGCACGGTCGCATCTCGCGTCGATGGACGCCGCGGTCGAGGGCGAGCTGTTCGCCGGTCTGAAGCTCGGCGGGAGCGAGGCCGTCCTCAACACCGCCTTCCAGCGGCTGTACGAGATCGCCCTCGCCACCCGCACACCACCGGGCGGGGCCGCCTCCGACCTCTACGGGAACACCGCCGTTCAGCGCCGTGTGCTCGACGGCCTCGGATGGCTGCACGACCACTACTACGGCGACCAGTCCACGGGCTACTACGGCAACTGGTTCTACTGGGAGATCGGCCTCTCTCAGCACATCAGCAGGACGCTGGTCCTTCTCGCCGACGAAGTGCGGGCCTACCGCCCGGGCCTCGTGGACACGTTCGTGGCCTCCATGGACGCCTACCTGCGCAACGGTGTCGACGGCGACGTGAATCTCGATTCGCGCTTCCACACCGGCGCCAACCTCGCCGACATCACCACCAACCGCATCCTGCAGGGCGGTCTCCTCGGCGACGAAGCCCGTATCCGCAAGGCGCTCACCGACCAGCTGACGGTCTTCGCCACCATCGACCCGTACCACCTCGCGCACGGCGTCACGGACGGCTACTACGCGGACGGGTCCTTCATCCAGCACGCCTCCGTCGCCTACACGGGCTCGTACGGAAAGGGCCTCCTGACCCGCGTCGTGCAGACCCTGAAGATCACGGACGGCACGGGATTCGCGTACGGCGAGGAGCTCGTGCCGGCCGTGCGGAGCTGGGTGCAGAACGGCTTCGCCCCGCTGATCTTCGAGGGCTGGATGATGGAGATCGTCAAGGGACGGGCGGTGTCACGTCCGGACAGCGGGTACACCGATGTCGGTGTGGTCGTCGAGGCCGTCGTCGATCTGTCCTCGCTGGCGAGCGGCGACGACGCCATGGCCCTCAAGAGCTACGTCAAGTACGTCGGTTCCACGTCACGCGGCACGCTCGATCCGGGGCGCTTCGTCTCGCCGGTCAGCGTCGTGCGGTACGCCGACATCATCGGCGACGCCTCCGTACCGGCCGCGGATCTCAATGCGGCCTCGCGCAGCGTCGCCTTCAACGCCATGGACCGGCACGTGCACCGCAGGCCCGGTTTCGCCTTCGCGCTCGCCCGCAGCTCGGACCGGATCAGCAAGTACGAGTACATGAGCGGCGAGAACCTCATGCCGTGGTTCCAGGGCGACGGGGCGTACTACCTCTACCTCTCCGGTCAGGACCAGTCGCAGGCGTACGG
Organism: Streptomyces sp. JH14; assembly: GCF_029428675.1. GTDB lineage: Bacteria > Actinomycetota > Actinomycetes > Streptomycetales > Streptomycetaceae > Streptomyces. The sequence goes on from NZ_JAJNEL010000001.1 coordinate 439,724, forward strand.
CGTCGACTACTTCACCACGGTCTCGCCGTACGGTCTGGCCGGTGTCACCGCTCCGGTGGAGGAGCGCCGGACCGTCCCCGAGCTGTACGGGACCCCGTACTACGACAACCCCGGGCATGCGCTGAACTTCACCTCGTCGTCGGAGTCCCAGAACACATACGTCTACTTCCCCCGTGGCACCGATCCCCACTCCGGCGGCGCCGTGCTCGGGGCGTACGCCGCGGCCGCGATGGTGCAGTCCAGCGACGTCGGCGTGCGCGACAGGCATCTCCTGCCGGACGACTTCGTGGTCTACCGCAATGCGACGGCCACCAAGTCGTGGTTCCTCCTCGACGAGGAGATCGTGGTGCTGGCCGCAGGTGTCGGTGACCCTGCCGGGCGCGCCGTGACCACGGCCGTCGACGCCCGCACCGCCTTGCCCGCCGACCGGATCTCGCTCACCGGGATGTTGCGCGACGGCCGCCCCTGGACCGGCGCGGGCACCGGTGACCTGCGCTGGCTGCGGTACGCCAACGCCACGCAGCACACCGCCGTCGGCTATGTCTTCCTCGACACCCCGGAGGTCCGCGTCTCCCTGGACGAGGTCGTCCGCAGCCGCCGGGTCGTCCGCACGTCGAACCCGGACACCATCGTCACCCGTACCGTGCTCGGCGTGACGGTCGACCGGGCGCCCGGGGCCGGACCCATGCGCCTGGCCTACGCGCTGGTGCCGAACGCGGCCGAGGCGCAGCTGGGACCGTACGCGAAAGGGCCGCTCACGGTCCTGGCCAACTCGACGCGCGTGCAGGCCGTCTCCCATGCCGGCCTCGGTCTGACGGCGGCCAACACGTTCGCCGCCGGCCACCACGAGGCCGCGGGCCTGCGCATCGACGGACCGGCCTCGGTGATCGTGCAGCGCCGCGGGCACCGCGGCCCGACCACCGTCGCCGTGTCCGACCCGACCATGGGCCGGGACACGGTCGGTGTCGTGATCCACGGACGGTCGCTGCGGAAGGTCTCGTCGGACGACGGGGTGCGTGTGAGCCCGGTCCACGGCGGCACCCGGCTCGACTTCGACACCCGGCACGCCTACGGCCGCAGCTTCACGGTCACCCTGCAGGGCTGACCGCACCACTGTCCGTGACCCTGGACCGGCGGCGTCACGTCGGGCCCGACGACGCCCGTCGCCGTCCGGTCGCAGCCGTCCGGCGTGGGGAGCCAGCGATCCGTGCGGCGGTCCGCCTGCGGACGCGGTGCCCCTTCTCTTCGGCCGTCCCGTGCGGGCGTGGCCGGCCGCGGGGCGGGTACGGACTCCGCTGCGTCCTGCCCTGACCCGCAGCGGCTCCGCTACACGGCATCCGGGAGCCGTTCGATGGCGACCATGGCCGCATCGTCGCCCAGGCGCCCGCCCGCGTGACGAAGGAGGTCGGCGCAGACGTACTTCAGCAGGGCTTCGGGATCCTCCCGGGGCCGTGCCGCAACCCGCTCGGACAGGGGATAGAAGCACCCCGACGCGTCGCGGGACTCGAGCACGCCATCGGTGTACAGGAGCAGGACATCGCCGATGTCGAAGCCGAACGTCTCCTCGGTGAAGGCGGGGGCGAGCAGCTGCGCCAGCCCGAGCGGCGGAGCCGGCTCGTACACGTCGAGCGAGTGCACCCGGCCCGCACGGAGCAGCAGCGGTGGCGGATGGCCGCAGCTGACCAGCCGCACCTCGCGAGCGGCGTCGGGAATGTCGAGCACGGCCGCAGTGACAAAGGCTTCCGCACTGAATGCGTCCTGGCCGCCTCCCGCCCCTTCCACGGTGCCGTTCCGGTCCACGGTGACCCCGTCCTCCAGGTGCCCCACCAGATCGGGCAGGTGCGCCTCCTTGTGCGCCAGGGCCCGGAACGCGCCCAGTACACCGGCGGCCTCACCGATCGCGTCGAGCCCCTTGCCGCGTGCGTCGCCGACGATCAGACGGGTGCCGTCGGCCGTGCGGGCAAGCGCGTACAGATCACCGCCGAGCTGCGCCTCCGCCTCTGCCGCCAGATAGAGCGAGGCGATGCGCAGCGGACCGCTGCGCCGCGGCAGGGGCTGCATCAGTACGTGCTGTGCCGCCTCGGCCACCGATCGGAGCTGCGTCATCTCCTTTTCGTGCTGTTCCCTCAGGTGGGCAAAGACCGTGACGAACGCGGAGATCAGGCACAGCGCAATGATCTGGTAAGTGTGGTTGAGGTCGTTGATGCTGGTGCGCGCGAAGGCGACCACGGACTGGGCGAGCACAGCGACCGCGCCCACGAAGCCGGTCATCCGCGGGCCGGCGAACGACGACGTCACAGCGGGCGCTGCCACGAGAAACGGTCCCAGGTGGACGTCCGGAGGCGCGCTCACGTCCATCACGGTGACGGCGGCGATCAGAGCGAACGGCATGGCGACCAGAGCCTTCGAGTGCCGCTGGGTCGCGCAGAGCGAGCGCTGGAGCCGCTTCCATGTCATGGTTCCGGAATACCTCACACCCTCTGCGGCCGCCCTTCAGGCGCCCTCCGCCCGTATGCCGTCCGCCGAGCCTCGAAACCGGTCCCTCATCGAGGCGACCGCTCGGCGTCCGAGCCCTCCGGATCCGGGCCCGCCGTCGCCGGCGGCTCCGCACCGCCCCACGGGTCCGTGCGCGCCAGAACGTCGTGTACAGCATCCGTGGGCACGCCGGATCCGGCCCGGAGGGCCGCTCGCACCCTCGTGCCGCCGTCCACGAGCAGGTCCGTGCCGGTGACCCAGTCCGCTTCGTCGGAGACCAGCCACAGCACCGCCCGGGCCACGTCGTCCGGCTCACCGATCCGGGCCAGCGGCAGGCTCCGGGCGATCCGCTGCTCGGACCGCTCCCACACGAACCGCGCCATCTCGGTGCGCACCAGGCCCGGCGACACCGCATTCACCCGCACACCGGGCGCCAGCTCACCCGCGAGCTGGCGGGTCAGGTGCAGCAGGGCCGCCTTGCTCGTGCCGTACGCGCCGACGTGCGGCCCCACGCCGTAGGTGCCCTCGGTGCAGACGTTGACGACCGCGCCGCCGTGCTCACGCATCCAGGCCCGCCAGGCGAGCTGGGTCAGGCGCAGCGGCGCCTCCACGTTCACTGCAAAGGCGTCGCGCCAGACCCCGGGGTCGGCGTCCATCAGCGGGCCGAACGGCGCATTGGTCGCGGCGTTGTTCACGAGGACGTCGAGCCGGCCGAACGTCCGCATCACAAGATCCGTGCACCGGGCCAGGTGCGCGGGATCAGCGACCGATCCGGCGCAGCCGACCGCCGTGATGCCGGTGGCGGCGAGCCGGTCCACCGCCGCGGCCACTCCCCCGGGGTCGCGTGCGGTGATGCAGAGCCTCGCTCCCGCCTCGCCCAGGGCCTGCGCCGTGGCGAGGCCGATGCCTCGGGAGGCTCCGGTGATCAGGGCCGCCCTGCCGTCGAGTGCCGCTGATGACGTCATCGGCGTACCGTCTCATGACGGACCGTCAAAAACACTCCGCGTGCAGTCGTGAACTGCCGCGTCAGGCCATGCTGTTCGGTCCCGCAGCCGGTCGCAGGGGGCTGTGGGAGGCGTCGCGCCGTCCACACCTGTCAGGGGCGGAGGCCGTCGAACGTGATGGGCAGATGACGGGGGCCGCGCAGGACCGCGTTCTGCCGGTAGGGCGGCGGGTCCTCCACCAGACGGGGCCTGTCGAGCCTACGGGCCAGCGCCGTCAGGGCGAGCTGCGCCTCCAGCCGGGCGAGCGGTGCGCCGAAGCAGGTGTGGATGCCGCTGCCGAAACCGAGGTGCTGGATGTCCTTGCGGTCCGGGTCGAACCGGTCCGGGTCCTCGAAGCGCTGCGGGTCGCGATTCCCGGCGGCCAGGACGAGCCAGATCGACGAGCCCTTCGGGATGGTGACCCCACGGACTTCGATGTCCGCAATGCACGTACGCTGCGGCAGCAACTGCACCGGCGGCTCATAGCGCAGCAGTTCCTCGACGATGTTGACGGCGAGTCGCGGGTCGCTCCTGAGCCGCTCGAGGACCTCGGGGTGGCGCAGGAGGGTGAGCATCCCGTTGGTGATCAGGTTGACGGTCGTCTCATGGCCGGCGATCAGCAGCAGGGCCGCGGTGCTGAGCACCTCGATCGTCGTCATCGGACCGTCCGGTCCATGGCTGGTCACCAGCTCGGAGAGCATGTCGTCACCGGGTGTCCGGCGGCGCTCCTCGACCAGCTCGGCCAGGTACATGCCCAGCTGCGTGCGGGCCTCGTGGGTGACGCGGTTCCGTTCGGCGAGGTCGTCCTCCGGAGCGGGGTCCAGACCGGCGGCGATGGTGTCCGCCCACGAGTGGAAGCGCGCCTCGTCCTCCCGCGGCACCCCGAGCAGTCGGCAGATCACGGTCACGGGAAAGGGGTACGCGAACTGGTCGACCACATCGATCCGGTCCGCGTCCCCGAAGCCGGCGACGAGGTCCGAGACGATCCCGGCCAGCTCGTCATGCATGCCGGCCACCAGCCGAGGGCTGTGCGGTGGGCCGAACGGACGGTTGGTCATCCGACGCAGCCGGTCGTGCTCCGGAGGGTCGAGCCGCAGGAAGCTGGGGGGCAGCGCCGTCTCCTCCTCCGGCTGGGACAACGCGTCGCCGCCTCGCGCGGTGAGACGGGACGCGTCGGAGCTGATCCTCGGGTCATGGAGCAGACTCTGGATGTCCCAGTACCTGCTGATGACGTACGGGCCGCCGTCCGCTTCTTGCAGCACCGGCGTCCTGCGGAGCTCCGCGTACAGCGGATACGGGTCGGCACGGTTGGCGTAATCGGTGATCTGGCGCAGGAGCGGGGCTTGCGTCATGGCGGGTCCTTGGGGCGTGGGAGCAGAGGGGGCCGGTCCGGCCTCGGGCAGCGGGCTGTCGGACGCCCCGCCGGTGGTCAGGAGTGGGCCGGCTTGAAGACCAGCCGTCGCTCGTCGGGCGAGTAGCCGCTGAGGGTGACGGTCGGCCCGTGGGTGGGCAGCGAGGGGTCCGGGAAGTCTGCGGGGACGGGCTGCCTGCCCTCGGGACGGCGGTCCACGGTCGCGAACGCCGGCGGGAAGGGCTCGGCCGTCTCGATGAGCCCCTGGTAGAACTGCAGCCACCGGGCATTGTCGAAGGTGACGGCTCCGATGACGCGGCCCTGGTAGCCGTACACCCCGGTGAAGCGGCGCTCGGAGAGCGACCCCTGCGTGATGAGGATCTCCTCGCCCATGGACGGGACGCCGACCGACTTGATGTTCACCCCGAACTGGGAGGACCAGAAGGCCGGCACCCACATGTGCGGACGACGGTCCGTGCTGGCGCTGATCATGTTGTGGGCCGCCACCTCGGCCTGTGTGACGGCGTTGCCCCAGTGTTCGAGGGAGAGGAACTGGTAGCCGAAGTGCGGGTGCGGGGACCGCGCCACATCACCGGCGACGAAGATGTCATCGGTCACGATGCCCCGGAAGTCGAAGGCCCGGCATCCCGCGTCGCAGGCGATCCCGCGGGGTCCCGCCCCGAGTCCGGATCCGGCCAGCCATTCGGTGTTGCGGGTCGCACCGAGCGAGACGACCACCACGTCCGTCTCGACGGTGCTTCCGTCGGACAGATGAGCGGCGCGCACCCGCCCCGCGGTGTCGCCCTCGAGGCCGGTGACCATGACGCCGGTGCGCAGGTCCACCCCGTTCTCACGGTGCAGCTCCGCGGCCACCGCACCGACGACCCCGCCGAGCGCGCCCACCAGGGGCGCGTCGGCCCGCTCCGCCACGGTGACCGGCAGATCGCGGTGACGGCAGGCGGACGCGATCTCCGAGCCGGTGAAGCCGGCCCCGATCACGAACACCCTGCGCGGCGATTCCGACAGCCGCCGTTGCAGCCCGGCCGCGTCGTCGCGCGTCCGCAGGACGAAGACGCCGTCCAGCTCGGCCTCCTCCTCGTGCGGCCAGGGACGGGCCCGTACACCGGTCGCGATGAGCAGCCGGTCGTACTCCACCGTGTCGCCGTCCGCCAGCAGCACCCGCTTGTCCGCCATGTCCAGCCCGGTCGCCGCGACACCGAGCCGCCACTGCGCGTCCACCGCTCGGCGCCGGGGCAGCGCGGTGTGGTCCGGCGTCGCCTGGCCCAGCAGTACCGACTTGGAGAGCGGCGGCCGGTCGTACGGCTCGTACGGTTCGTCACCGATCACGGTGAGCGAACCCTCGAAGCCCTCGTCGCGGAGCGTCTCGGCCGCCCGCAGGCCGGCCAGTGAGGCGCCCACGATCACGATCCGGCCTTCGCGCCTGAACCACTCCAGGAATCCGTCAGCGGTCACGGGACGTCACCTCGCCCGGTGCGACCGCCGGACCGCCCGGTGCATCCAGTGCATCGACCATGATGGCCTGGACGGGGCACGCCGCGACGGCGCGCGCCACGTTCTCGCGCTGTTCCTCGGCGGCGAGCGGGTTGTAGGAGAGCGCCTCCTCGCCGTGCATGGTGAAGACGTCCGGCGCGAGGAACGCGCACTGCGCGTATCCCTGACATCTGTTGAGGTCGACGACAAGCCTCATCATCGCTCCGCCCTTCCGGCAGCCCGGTCCGGCACCGTCGGCGCGTGCTCGGGGGGCGCCTGGGCCGTGGTCATCTCTCCTGGGCCAGCATCGAAGGAGAGGCGGGGTCGGCGCTCGCCCGGGCGAGCCGAAGGAGTGAGCCGCCCACGGAACTGCGGGCCGGGACACAGGGCCGGGCTGCGACGGGCCGATGGCGGGTTCCGCCGGTCCCGGCCCGATTCGACCTGAGGCCGCCTCGCCGGTGGGTCGAGGAGAGCGCCGCCGGCCACTGACCGGAGCACCCGACGACAGCGGGAGGTCCCGCCGGCGACCCGGCGGCAGAGCGCTCGCCCTCTGCCGCCGTTCCACCGGTGCGCAGTGGTGGTGTGTCAGCCGTGATAGGTGATGTAGCCGTTGCGGTCGGGGTCGGAGCCGGCCTTGGTGTAGGCGTGGACGTCGGCCCGGCTGCCCGACGGCTTGTACAGGTAGATGGTGTCCTTGTCGTTGTTCCAGATGAAGTTGCAGTTCTGGCGGTAGGCGACGTTCTTGGCGTCGGATTCGGTGCCGTGGCCGCCGCGCAGCCTCACGTAGTCGCCGGGCTGCAGGTAGTGGTTGGCCGAGAAGGTGAAGCGGTTGCCGACGGCGTCCTTGACGACGTAGCCCTTGAGATTGACGGTCGCCGTCGACGAGTAGTTCTTGATCGTCAGGTACTCCTCCTTGGTGTTCCCGGTGGAGCACTTGTTGGAGTCCGAGCCGGGCGCGTCGTACTGGACACCCTTGATCTTCAGCGCCGACGAGTACTCGGCCGCCTGTGCCGGGGCGGTGGCGACAACCGCGATGGTTCCGGCAGCGACGACAGTGGACACGGCATGGCGTATGCGCATCAGGTTTCCCCCCAATTGGTGCGGATGAAGCGCCTGGAGCCTACACAGCTCGTGACGGAGAGATGTCGAAAACGTGATTAATACGTGAAGACAGTCATGCCGTGCAGGCCCGGACCCACTCACGTACGAGGCACGGCCGACGAATTGGCGGCGGCAGACGCAGGTCGACGCCCGCCGGCGGTCGACATGCCGCCCGCGCTTCCGGCCGCAGCCGCCTTCCGTCGCGCGGACCGCCACCGGCCCGTGCCCCGTCGACGGCAGGGCTGCGTCTGCGGCCGCCTCGACGACGGGGCATGTGCGGCCTTCGGCCCGCCGGCCGCCCCATGCCCGACAGATGAACCGCCGGCCTGCTCGTCCGCCTCCCCTCCGCAGGGGCATCGTGTGTGTGCTCCACATGGCCGATCACATCTGGTCGGTTGCGGCCGGCACTCGCAGAGTTGCGCACAGAGCCCGGCCCGCAGACCAGCGCCGTGGAGGACTGATCCATGCACGACCGACTGGCCGTCGACCCGCGAGTGGCGCAGATGCGGCTCTCCGATCCCGACCACCTGTACGACCGCCCGTTTCCCTGGCTGGCGGCCGTCGCCGCCGTCTTCACCTTCGTCCAGCTGGTCCTGGTGGTGCCCGGCTCGGGACTCGGCTGGGACGAGACCGTGTACGTCAGCCAGGTCAGCCGTGATGTCCCGGCCGCGTTCTTCAGTGCTCCCCGGGCCCGGGGGATTTCGTACCTGGTCGCGCCGGTGGCCGTGCTGACCTCCTCCACAGCTGCGCTGCACGTGTATCTGGCCCTGTGCTCCGGATGCGGGCTCTTCCTCGCCTTGTGGGTCTGGCGCCGCCTTCTGCCGCCCGTCGTTCTCGCCGGGGCGGGCGCGATGTTCGCCGGGCTGTGGATCACCCTGTACTACGGCCCGAAGGCGATGCCCAACCTGTGGTGCGCCCTGGGGGCGCTGGCCGCCGTGGGCTGCTTCCTGCGAGCCGTCAGGGGGAAGTCCGACGGCAAGGCGCTCGTCGGCCTCGGCTGCGGTGTGGCTCTGGTCGCCCTCATGCGGCCACCGGACGCCTGCTACCTGGTCCTGCCCCTGATCGTGGCAGCCCTGGCGGTCCCGCGTTGGCGCCGCCCGGCCGTGCCGGCCGTGCTCGTGGCCGCTCTTCTCCTCGGCTCGGCCCCATGGATCATCGAGGCGTACCTGCACTACGGCGGCCTCACCGCCCGGCTGCACCGTGCCAGCGAGATCCAGGGCGGCCTGGGCCGTCATTTCGCCGTCGACGATCAGATCCGTGCCCTGGACGGGCGGACTCTGTGCCGCCCGTGCGAGGTGCCCTGGCGACACCGGTCCACCGCGGCGTGGTGGTTCGCGCTGCCGCTGCTCACAGCGGGCGGCATCGTCGCCGCCGGCACGCGCCGCCCTGCCGTCGTCCTCGCGACCCTGGTCGCCGCGTCCATGGCGACGCCCTATCTGTTCATGATCGACTACGCTGCCCCCCGGTTCCTGCTTCCCACCTACGCCCTGCTGGCGCTTCCGGTCGCCGAGTGCGTGCGCGCCCTGTTCCTCGCTGCCCGCCCCGCATGGCGGCCCACGGTCGGCGTGCTGCTCGCGTTCGCCCTGGCCGGTCACTTCGCCGTCCAGTACTGGGTACTCAGCCATGCCGTCGCCCGCAGCCGCGTGGCACGGCAGGAGTACACGGCGATCGCCGACCAGCTGCACCTTCTGGGAGTTCGCCCGCCGTGCGTGGTCACCGGTTACGACGCGGTGCCGATCGGCTACTACGCCGGCTGCGCGTCTCGGCAGATCGGCGGCCACGACGGAAGCATCACCGCCGACGGCCTGCTCGCGGCAGCACGTCGCGCACCGGTCGCGGTGATCGTGACTCCCGGGCGCGGGGCACCCGCCTACGCCCACGCCTGGCAGAAGGAGTCCCTGCCACCGCTGCGCGGGGGTCCCGCCCTCACCGTCCACCTGGCACCCACCGAGCACATGGACCGCACCGCGGCAGGAGGGCCGTCCCGGTGACACCACCCAGCCTGCGGCCCCCGGCCGCACGGTCGGGCGCCCGGGGTGCCGGGACGGCCTCGGGATCGGCCGCGGCCGACGGGGCGACCTCCAACTACCCCGGACGATCCCCTACCGCTCGGGGCGCAGTGCCTCCCACTGCGCTGCGGCGCCGTCGAGCAGCATCTCCAGAGCCGTGGGATAGGCACTGTCGAGCATGCGGGTCGCCAGAAGGGGCGCCGCCTCGGCGATCCGGGGATGGGTGCTGCGCGGCAGGCGGGCGTACGTCGAGCGCCACATGTCCTCGTCGGCGCTGAGACTTTCGCGTGGCAGAGCCAGCGAGGCGGCGTCGAGCGCGGCGAAGGCCAGGGTCTGGTCGATGAAGGCCTGGTAGATCCGTACCGTGTCCGGCAGCGGGAACCCGGCCGAGCGGAGCACGTCGAGGATGGCCTCGTCGGCCGCCAGCTCATGGGCCCGGCCGGTGACCCGGTTCGCGGTCAGCAGCGCCGCGTGCGGATGGGCGACGTACACCGCGTGGATGCGCAACCCGAGGCCGCGCAGATCCGACCGCCACTCCCCCGTGGGCCGCCAGCCCTGCAGGGCCTGCCCGATGAGGGCGTCGCCGATGGCGAGGGTCAGATCGTCCATGCCGCGGAAGTACCGGTAGAGGGTGCTGGGGTCGGCGTCCAGGGCCAGGCCGAGACGGCGGGCGGTGAGTCCCGCGCTGCCGTGCTCACGCAGCATCCGCAGGGCGGTCTCGAGAATCAGTTGCTCGGACAGCACGGCGCCGCTCCTGGTGGGACGGCGCCGCCGCCGTTTCTCCTCGGGCACCACAGCTTTCGCCACCGCCGCCTCCTCGCGTGCGCTTATGCCAACACCATTGACCTTATCCGGGCACGCGGCGTTGGATCTGCCGGCAGGGGCGCCGCACGTCCGGTCCGCGCGGGCACGCCCCGTCTCCGCAGAGAGGAAGTCCGTGTCATGCGTGTTCTGCTTGTGGGAGCCGGCGGTGTGGGCACCGCGATCACCCGGATCGCGGCCCGGCGCTCGTTCTTCGACGAGATGGTCGTGGCCGACTACGACCTGAGCCGGGCCGAGGCGGCGGTCGCTGCGCTCACGGGCGCTGCGGGCCGCTTCCGTGCCGAGCACGTCGACGCGTCCGATGAGGCGGCGGTGACGGCGCTGCTGTCGCGGCACGAGTGCGACGTCCTGCTCAATGCCACCGACCCGCGGTTCGTGATGCCCCTCTTCCGGGCGGCGCTCGCGGCCGGCGCAACGTACCTCGACATGGCGATGTCCCTGTCGCGCCCGCACCCCGAGCGGCCGTACGAGGAGTGCGGGGTCATGCTCGGCGACACACAGTTCGCACAGGCCGCCGACTGGGAGAACGCGGGCGCGCTGGCCCTCGTCGGCATGGGTGTGGAGCCGGGGCTGTCCGATGTCTTCGCGCGGTACGCGGCCGACGAACTCTTCGACGAGATCGAGGAGATCGGCATCCGCGACGGTGCGAACCTCACCGTCGACGGCTACGAGTTCGCGCCTTCCTTCAGCATCTGGACCACCATCGAGGAGTGCCTCAATCCGCCGGTCGTCTACGAGGCGGACCGCGGCTGGTTCACCACCGCGCCCTTCAGCGAGCCGGAGGTGTTCGACTTCCCCGAGGGCATCGGCCCGGTCGAGTGCGTGAACGTGGAGCACGAGGAGGTGCTGCTCGTCCCCCGTTGGATCGACGCACAGCGCGTGACCTTCAAATACGGCCTGGGCGAGGAGTTCATCCAGACCCTCAGGACGCTGCACCTGCTGGGCCTGGACCGCACCGACCCGGTGACCGTGCCGAGCGCAGCGGGCCCGGTGGAGGTGTCGCCCCGCGACGTCGTCGCCGCCTGTCTGCCGGACCCCGCGACGCTGGGCGAGCGCATGCACGGCAAGACCTGCGCGGGTACCTGGGTGCGCGGCACCAAGGACGGCGCGCCGCGCGAGGTCTACCTCTACCACGTGGTCGACAACCAGTGGTCGATGGCCGAGTACGGCTCCCAGGCGGTGGTGTGGCAGACGGCCGTCAACCCGGTCGTCGCCCTCGAACTCCTGGCCACGGGCGTGTGGACCGGCTCCGGAGTCCTCGGCCCGGAGGCCTTCCCCGCCCGCCCCTTCCTGGACCTGCTCAGCGCGTACGGCTCCCCGTGGGGCATGCGCGAGCAGTGACGGTCCCCGGCCCGGACCCGGGCGGGCGGGCGACTGCAGCCCGCCCGGGCGATCCCCTTACCGGGGCTCATCGATCACCATCAGGAGATCGCCCCCCTCGACCTGCTGGACGGAGTTGATGGCCAGACGGTGCACCGCTCCCGCCACCGGGGCCGTGATGGCGGCCTCCATCTTCATCGCCTCGATCGTCGCGACGGTCGCACCGGCCTCGACGCGCTCTCCGGCCGCGACCGACAGCGTCACCACCCCGGCGAACGGCGCCGCCACATGTTTCGGGTCGGACTTGTCGGCCCTCTCCGCAGCCGGAAGATCCGAAGCCACCGAGCGGTCCCGCACCTGGATCGGCCGGAGCTGGCCGTTGAGCGTGGCCATCACCGTGCGCATGCCGCGCTCGTCCGCCTCACCGATCGCCTCCAGTGCGATGAGCAGCCGCACCCCGGGCTCGAGGTCCACCGCATGCTCCTCCCCCGGTCGCAGGCCGTAGAAGAAGTCCTTGCTCGGCAGGACGCCGGTGTCGCCGTAGGCGTCGCGGTGCGCCTCGAACTCCTTCGCCGGTCCGGGGAACAGCAGCCGGTTGAGGGTGGCGCGCCGGTCCTTTTCCAGTCCCTCGCGGTCGCCGTCGGACAGTTCGGCGACGGGCCTGGGGGCGGCGCGGCCCTTGAGTGCCTTGCTGCGGAACGGCTCCGGCCAGCCGCCGGGCGGTTCGCCCAGCTCGCCGCGCAGGAACCCGATCACGGAGTCCGGGATGTCGTAGGCGCCGGGCTCGGCCGCGAACCGCTCGGGCGGGACCCCCGCCCCGACGAGGTGCAGGGCGAGATCGCCGACCACCTTGGACGACGGTGTGACCTTGACCAGGCGGCCGAGCATACGGTCGGCCGCGGCGTACATCGCCTCGATGTCCTCGAAGCGGTCACCGAGACCCAACTCCCGTGCCTGGACGCGCAGGTTGGACAGCTGACCGCCGGGAATCTCATGGTCGTACACGCGCCCCGTGGGCGACGCCGGGCCGGCCTCGAACGGCGCGTAGATCCTGCGCACGATCTCCCAGTACGGTTCGAGGTCGCCGACCGCCCGCAGGCTCAGCCCGGTCGGCCGCTCGGAGTGGTCGGTGGCCGCGACGATCGCCGACAGCGAGGGCTGCGAGGTGGTGCCCGCCATCGAGGCCACCGCCCCGTCCACGGCGTCGGCGCCCGCGCCGATCGCGGCCAGGTAGGTGGCCAGCTGACCGCCGGCTGTGTCGTGGGTATGGAGGTGGACGGGCAGCTCGAACTCCCTGCGCAGCGCGGTCACCAATGTCGCGGCGGCGGGTGCCCGGAGCAGCCCGGCCATGTCCTTGACCGCCAGGACGTGGGCGCCTGCCTCGACGATCTGCTCGGCGAGCCGCAGGTAGTAGTCGAGGGTGTAGAGCTTCTCGGCCGGATCGGACAGGTCCGAGGTGTAGCACAGGGCCACCTCGGCGACGGCCGATCCGGTCTCGCGTACGGCGTCGATCGCCGGCCGCAGCTGCCCGACGTCGTTGAGCGCGTCGAAGATGCGGAAGATGTCGACACCGGTCCGGGTGGCCTCCTCGACGAAGGCGGTGGTGACCTCCGTGGGGTACGGGGTGTATCCGACCGTGTTGCGGCCACGCAACAGCATCTGCAGGCAGATGTTGGGTACCGCCTCGCGCAGGCGGGCCAGGCGGTCCCACGGGTCCTCGGCCAGGAAGCGCAGGGCCACGTCATAGGTGGCGCCGCCCCAGCACTCCAGCGACAGCAGTTGCGGAAGAGTCCGGGCCACGGCCGGGGCAACGGCCAGCAGATCCTTCGTCCGCACCCGGGTGGCCAGCAGGGACTGGTGGGCGTCCCGGAAGGTGGTGTCGGTGACGGCGACCGCCGGTGATTCCCGCAGCCACCGCGCGAAGCCCTCCGGCCCCAGCTCGGTCAGCTTCTGCTTCGATCCGGCGGGCGGTACACCGTTCGCGGTGTCCGGCAGTTTGGTCATGGGGTCGATCAGGTGCGGACGCGCGCCGTGCGGTTTGTTGACCGTGACGTCGGCGAGGTAGGTGAGCAGCCGGGTGCCGCGGTCGGCGGAGTGGCGCGCGGTCAGCAGATGCGGGCGCTCCTCGATGAACGACGTGGTAACGCGGCCCTCCTGGAAGTCCGGGTCGTCGAGGACCGCCTGCAGGAACGGAATGTTGGTGGCCACGCCGCGGATGCGGAACTCGGCCACCGCACGCCGGGCGCGTCGCACCGCGGTGGCGAAGTCGCGGCCCCGGCACGTCAGTTTCACCAGCATGGAGTCGAAGTGGGCGCTGATCTCCGAGCCGACGAAGGCGGTGCCGCCGTCCAGCCGGATGCCGGAGCCGCCCGGTGAACGGTAGGCGCTGATGGTGCCGGTGTCCGGCCGGAAGCCGTTGGCCGGGTCCTCGCTGGTGATCCGGCACTGCAGTGCGGCACCCCGCAGGTGGATCCTGTCCTGCGCGAGACCGAGGTCGGCCAGGGTCTCCCCGGCGGCGATGCGCAGTTGCGCCTGGACCAGGTCGACGTCGGTGACCTCCTCGGTCACTGTGTGCTCGACCTGGATGCGCGGGTTCATCTCGATGAAGACGTGGTTGCCGTCCCGGTCGAGCAGGAACTCGACGGTGCCGGCGTTGCGGTAGCCGATGCTCTGCGCGAAGGCGACCGCGTCGGCGCAGATGCGGTCCCGGATCGCGGGGTCGAGGTTGGGCGCCGGGGCCAGTTCGACGACCTTCTGATGGCGCCGCTGCACCGAGCAGTCCCGCTCGAACAGGTGGATCACGTCGCCGTGTCCGTCGGCGAGAATCTGCACCTCGATATGGCGGGGGTCGACGACGGCCTTCTCCAGGAACATCGTGGCGTCACCGAAAGCGGACTCGGCCTCGCGCGACGCCGCCTCGATGGCCTCGCGCAGATGCGCGGGGTCGTCCACTCGCCGCATCCCGCGGCCGCCGCCTCCGGCAACCGCCTTGACGAACAACGGGAAACCGATCTCCTCCGCGGCCGACGCCAGCGCGTCCACGTCGGTCGACGGCTGCGACGACGTCAGGACCGGCACGCCCGCCGCACGGGCCGCGGCGACCGCGCGCGCCTTGTTGCCGGTCAGTTCGAGCACCCCGACGCCGGGACCGATGAACGTGATCCCGGCATCCTCGCAGGCCCGGGCCAGATCCGGGTTCTCCGACAGGAAGCCGTATCCGGGATACACGGCGTCCGCCCCGGCCCTGCGCGCCGCGCCCACGATCTCCTCGACCGACAGGTAGGCGCGCACCGGGTGGCCCCTCGGGCCGATCTCGTAGGCCTCGTCGGCCTTGAGACGATGCAGCGAGCCGCGGTCCTCGTACGGGAACACCGCCGCCGTTCCCGCGCCCAGTTCATAAGCGGCGCGGAACGCGCGGACGGCGATCTCACCACGGTTCGCGACAAGTACCTTCCGGAACATGCACGGTCCCTTCCTGACGTTCGCGACATGCGCGCCCGGCGGGCGCCCTCGTGACTGATGCCCCGTTTACCCCGGCACAAGAACAGCCCGGGCCGAATCACCACCGGCCGGTCGCCCGTCCGCAGGTTCGCGAAGGCCCTCATCGAACGGTCGGGCAGCCCCCAGCGGGGTCCGGGAACCGAACCCGGCCCGTGACCGGACCTGGAATGATCGGTTCATGCGTGCGGCACGGCTCCTCTCCCTCGTCCTCCTGCTGCAGAACCGCGGCAGGCTGACGGCCGATGAGCTCGCCGAGGAGCTGGGCGTCTCGGTCCGTACCGTCTACCGGGACATCGACTCGCTGAGCGGCGCGGGCATCCCGGTGTACGGGGATGCCGGGCACGGCGGCGGATACCAGCTGCTCGACGGCTACCGGACCCGGCTCACCGGACTGCACGCCGACGAGGCCGAGTCGCTGTTCCTGGCCGGGCTGCCGGGCGCAGCCGCCGACCTCGGACTGGGCGAGGTGCTGGCGGCGGCGCAGCTGAAACTGACCGCAGCGCTGCCGGCCCCACTGCGGGACAGGGCCGGCCGGATCCGTGAGCGTTTCCACCTCGATGCTCTCGGCTGGTACCGGGAACAGGACTCACCGTCCGCTCTCGCGGCGCTCGCCGATGCCGTGTGGAATCAGCGGCGGATCCGGGTGCGATACCGCCGCTGGGTCGAACCGCAGGAGGTCGAGCGCGCACTCGACCCCTACGGCCTGGTCCTCAAGGCGGGCGTCTGGTACCTCGTCGCAGCGACAGGCGGCGCGGTGAGGACCTACCGCGTCTCGTCGATCCTCCGCCTGGACGTCGGGGAGGACGGCTTCGAGCGCCCCGACGGCTTCGACCTCGCCGCCCACTGGCGGGACTACCTCACCGCCTACGACGCCCGCAGGCTGCGGCTTCAGGCCTCCGTCCGGATCGCTCCGGCACTGCTGTCCGCGCTGCCGGACCGCCTGGACACGGCGCTGGTCCGCGCCGTCGAAGCCTCGGCAGGACCGCCGGACGCGGACGGCTGGGTGACGGCGACGGTGCCACTGGAGTCGGTCGACCTGGCGGTGCCGACGCTGCTGTCGCTGGGCGCGGACATCGAGGTGCTCGCCCCCGAGGAGCTGCGTCGCGGGATCGCGGGGGCGGCGGCGGCCGTACTCGACCGGTACCGGCCGGCGGAAGTGCGCGGCCCTGCGGAGGCCGGCGCCCTCAGCAGCAGTCCGGCGGACAGGGTCGCCAGCAGCGCCAGGGCGGCGAGTACCCCGAAGCCGTAGCGTGTGTCACTGCGGTCGGTGACCGTCGCGACGAGGAACATCACCCCGACCGTAGCCGCCAGCCCGCCGCCGTTCGCCAACCCGAAGGCCCTGCCCACCGAGGCCTCGTCGGCCGAGTCCATCAGCATGGTGCGGGAGGCGATCCTGGCCTGCCCGAACAAGAACGCCCCCAGCGGCACCCCGACCAGGTAGCCGACGATCCCGAACTGACTCTGCAGCACCAGGGCGACATTGCAGAGCAGAAAGCCCACGACGGCGATGCGCAGGTCCGGATTGCGTCTGCTGACGATCCGGTAGGCACCGGTGGCCGCCAGGAATCCGAGGCACCCGAGGGCGTCCACGGAACCGAACACCGCAGCACCCAGGCGGAGTTCGCCGATGACGGCCGTGGGCAGCAGCGCGTTGAAGACCGTGACGACCACGCTCCCCTGGGCGTAGAGCAGGATGAAGCGGCGCACACGCAGCGGCCTGCGCGACACGGCCGGCACCGGCGGCTGCTCCCCGGCGGAGGTGACAGCCGGCGCCCGGTCCGGGCGGCGCCCGATCGCGGCGGCACAGAGCGCCGAGACCACGAAGGTCCCGGCGTTGAGTACCAGGAGCGGCGCGGCACCGAACGCCTGGACGGACAGCCCGCCCACCGTCGCCGAGAGCAGCATCCCCGCCTGGGTCCCCATCTCGTAGCGGGCGTTGAACCGCCGCAGCCGGTCCGCCGGGACCCGTTCCTTGATCAGCGCGGAGCTGGCCGGAAAGAACAGAGCGCTGACGACGGCCAGCCCCAGATTGGCGCCGTAGATCCCGGGCCCGGGCGCGCCACCGCAGGCCATCCACAGCGGCAGCCCGAGTGCCAGCGCCGCGCTGATGGCATCACAGCCGATCCACAGGGTCCGCCGGTCGAAGCGGTCGGCCAGCCGTCCGAAGAAGGGCGACAGCACCGCCTGCGGACCGGCGACGGCGATGAAGAGCCAGCCGACGGCCATCATGGTCTGCTGCTCCCTGATCACGAGCAGTGCACCGACGATGAGTTGGACATTGTTCCCGAGGGCGGTGGCGAAGGCGGCGGACACGAGCAGCGGCTCGGCCCGGCGGGGGTGGTGACTGAGGATCATGGCATCAGTGTCCGGAGGTTCACTGACGTCTTCTGTCAGTGAAGTGCCTGACGTCAGGCGGACTCCCGGCCCGGCTCCCCTATGGCTGAGGCCCCCGGGCGAAGGCGGCGGCCGAAGGAACTCCGCCGCTGCTTCACCGCTCGCCCATGAACACCGGGAACACCGGGGAGAACTTCCATGGCGCCGATGCCCATGGCGGCCGGCACGGCCACCCCCGGCAACGCGAAGCGCCCGCGCCGCCCGAAAGCCGGGCGACGCGGGCGCGAGAGTAGAGCAGTCGCGGGGAGAAGTCTGCGGGGTCAGGGTCGGAGGGCTTCCCGCGTACCCCGCGTCCCTCGCCGGCCCGGCGCCTCACGGCGTCGGACGAGCGCAGACACCCTCGCCCCGCGGCGATCGCAGCGGACGGCCGTCCTCAGAGGGTGCTGGTGGTCTGCTCGCCGCTCGCACTTCCGGACAGCCACTGCGACCACGACAGGTTGAACGACGCGTAGCCGTTGTCGGCGGACGCCTTGGCACGCGGGGAGCCGGTGACGGTCACCGGGTCGCCCTGCTTGACCTGGCCGTAGAACCACTTCGCGTCGGAGAACGAGAGGTGGATGCAGCCGTGCGAGCCGCGGGCGCTGCCACTGCCCGGGTTCGTGTCGCCGGTGGAGAAGTGGACGTAGGTGCCCGACTGGGTCAGGTGGACGTCCCAGGGCAGGGTCAGGTCGTAGTAGTTCGCGCTGCCCTTGGTGCAGCTGATACCGACGCTGCAGGAGGTCATGTGGACCTTCTCCTGCTTGTCGATCACTGCCATGGTGCCGTTCCAGGTGGGGTACTCGGTGCTGCCCGCATTGATGGAGAGCGTGCGCACCAGGGCGCCGTTACGGGTGACCTTCATGGTGTGACCGTTGACCGAGGCATCGGCTCGGACGTCGTCGCCGACGGTGAAGGAGTGGGTGTAGGCGTGGGTGCCGTAGCGGCCGTTGCCGTTGGGCACGTACTGAAGGTCGGCGTCCACCCGGACCTTGGTGCCGGACTGCCAGTAGTTCTGCGGACGCCAGTCGACCCGCTGGTTGCCCATCCAGTGCCAGGCGCCGGTGGTGGGGACCGAGGCGGAGATCTTGATGTGCTTCTCGATGTTCGCGCGGGCCGAGGCGGCCACCGGGTTGCTGAAGACCACCGAGACCGGCATCGCGACACCGACAGTCGCCTTGTCCAGCGGAGCGATGGATTCCAGCAGCATCGGCGGACCCGAGGGGTGCGTCGGCGACGGGTGCGCGCTGACGGTCGCCCTGGGTGACGAGCTGCCCTTCGCGGCTCCGTTGTCCGAGTCGTCCGAGGCCGAGGCGTTGCCGCCGCATGCGCTCGCCCCCAGAAGTACCGCACTCACCAGTAGCGCGATACCCATGCCGCCTTTGCCCCGCCTCATGTCCCGCTCCGCTCACGTCACTGCTTCAGAGATTCAACATGCATAGAGACAAGCAGGTGACCAGCGCGGTTGCGGACCGGAGTGTAAAGCGCGTGCCAAGCCTGCGGCCGCACGGGCCTGATCATGCCGGTCGGGGCAGGCCCGGGCGGTATTCGCCCGGGCCTGCCGGACCCGACCGGGGTGCGGTGCCGTCGGACCACCCGAGTCCTGTGCGGTGCGGGCTCGCCGAGTACAGCACCGCGCTGCTGTCAGGAGGCGAGCAGGTCGGCGAGCTCTGTTCGTGAGCTGACGCCCAACTTGGGAAAGGCACGGTAGAGGTGGTGTCCCACGGTGCGCGGGCTCAGGAACAGTTGGGTGGCGATTTCACGGTTGGTCGCCCCGGTGGCTGCGAGTCGGACGACTTCACGTTCCTGCGAGCTCAGGCGGCTGATGGGCGAGTCGATGGCATCGGCCTGGTGAGCGGTCTCGCCGGCAGCCTGCAGTTCTGTGGCCGCCCGGCGGGCCCATGGCTGTGCGTCCAGCTTGTCGAAGAGCTCCCTCGCGGTACGCAGATGGTCGCGGGCGTCAAGCCGGCGGCGGCCCCGGCGCAGCCACTCTCCGTAGAGCAGTTCGGTGCGGGCACGCTCGAAGTCACAGCCCGCGGTGTGCAGGGCAAGGGCCGATGTGTAGTGCTTCTCGGCCGACGCGTCCGGACCGGTCAGGGCGGCGCAGCGGTGGGCCTGTGCCGTGAAATGGGGCTGTTGGAGGTCGTCCGCCCAGCTCATGAGCTGTTTCGCGGGTTCCCTCGCCCGCTCCGGATGGCCCGCTCGAACGGCGGCCTCGATCAGATCGGGCATCAGGTGCCGGGCCAGGAGGGGGTGCCCCGCTGCCTGCCGGGCCGCTTCCAGGTGTTCCAGCGCAGCCTGCGCACGCCCGAGGCCGAGGTCGAGCAGACCCAGCGCCCACAGCGCGTCCGCCGTGGCCCGTCCGACGTCGCGGGGGCGGGTGTATTCCAGTGCCAGGCCGGCCAGTTCCCGGACTTGTTCCTCCTCCCCGCGGGCGGCCGCGAGCACCGCGAGCAGGGCACGCAGGTGGGCGGCTCGGTGGTCCAGGTCGTAAGCCTCCGCAAGCCGGAGTGCTTCGGCGGCGTGTGCGTGTGCGTCGTCGTGCCGGCCCAGTGCCAGCTCCGCTTGGGCAAGGAGATGCAGCGTGGTGGGCAGCCATCCGCCGATGCCCTGCTCCCGGCAGTGGGTGACCGCCGCGGCGGCCAGCTCGTGCGCGCTCTCATGGTCGGCGACCAGGTGACAGTAGATCCCGCCCATCAACCGGTCCATGAGGCCGCTTCCGGCGAGGCGAGCGGCCTCTACGTGATCGTCCAGCGTTCGAAGTGCGCCGGGAATGTCGCCGGCGAGCAGCTTCGCGGGCGTAGCCACCACGGGCAGGCAGGGAGTGCGCAGAGCGATCTCCACCATGAGGGCTGCGTCGCCGGCCGAGAAGGCCGCATGGACGGCGTCGGTCAACAGAGGGGCGAGTTTGTCGGGACGGCTGACGGAAACCGCATCCGTGCATGCGGCCAGCAGGCGGGCGGCCTGCCCCGGACTGCCGTAGCCCAGCTCGACCACGGAGCGTACGCGGGTGAAGTCCGCCGCCATACCCGGGTCCAGGAGAGGCAGCGGCACCTGGTCGGTGAGGGCACGGCATCGTTCGTCCTGGCCGGCATCGCTCGCCTTCTGCGCGGCGTTGATCAGGCGGCGGGCGCGCCTCGACGTATCCGCAGTGAGGTGAGCGGCTCGCTCGTACGCGGCCGACGCGGATGCCATGGCCTGTCTGCTGCCTGCCCACTCGGCGACCCGCTCCAACTCGCCGGCGACCTGCTCGTCCGGGCCGGTCGCCGCGGCAGCCAGGTGCCAGGCGCGTCGGTGCGCGTGCGTGTGACCGTCCAGGACAGCGACGAGCGCCTGGTGCACCTCCAGCCGCCATGCCAACGGGGCGCGTTGATAGGCAGCGAACCGAATGAGGGGGTGTCGAAAACGCAGCCTCTGCGCGGAGACGAAGATCAGCTCCGCACGCTCGGCCGGCTCCAGATCGCTGACCTCCCCACCAAGCCTGGCTCCGGCGGCCAGCACCGTGGGCAGGTCCCCGGTGTCGTCCGCGGCAGCCACCGTGAGCATGCGCTGAGTGGCGTCGGGGAGGCGGCGGATCTGCTCGGCGAAGGCGTCCTGCAGTCGACTCGGTGCCGCAGACTGCGCATCGGTCAGCGTCAACGGCCCCAGTTGCCCGGCCCGCTGGGCCGGGGTCAGGGCCGCCGCCAGTTCCTGCAGCGCCAGCGGGTTTCCTTGGGCCTGATCGATGATCCACTCGGTGACCGGGGGCGCAAGGCCGGGCAACAGCGACGCGGCCGACTGCCGGTCGACGCCGGCGACGGGCAGGTGGGGCAGCGCCTTCGTTCCGCTCGCCGATGAGGTTTCGCGAGTGGCGAAGAGCATGACGACACCTTCGGCCCGCAGCCGCCGGGCGGCGAAGACCAGCGCGTCCACGGACGGCCGGTCGAGCCACTGCGCGTCGTCGACCACACACAACACGGGCTTTTCGGCGGCCGCCTCGGACAGCAGCGACAGCGCCGCAAGCCCGATGGTGAGACGGTCCCGCACGGTCTCGTCACTCAAGCCGAAGACCGCCCGCAGGGCCCCGGCCTGCGGTGGCGGCAGCAGGTCGAGCCGATCCGACACCGGCAGGAAAAGCTGATGGAGCCCGCCGAAGGCGAGCTCCATCTCCGACTCGATGCCCTCGACCTGCAGCACACTCATGCCTTCGGCCTGGGCGACCGCGTACTCGAGGAGGGTGGTCTTGCCGATGCCGGCCTCTCCGTGCAGGAGTAGGCAGTTGCTCTCCCCGCGATGGGCGTCGGCGAGTATCCGACGGATGTGGCACTGCTCTTTTGCACGACCCTGCACCACGCGCTCCCCGGTCCGCGTCCCCGGCCGCAACCGGGCATCGTGATCGCCACTATATGTCTGGGGGTTTGTGACCCTGGTGGCCCAGGTGCCGGCTTCCGGCGCTGCCCACAAAGGCCTTCTGGGCAGCGCTCGCTGGGGCTTCGGGCTACGACTACGACAAGTTCCGCCGTCTGCTGTGGAAGCGTGGCATCAAGCCGGTCATCGCCCGCCGAGGGGTGCCAGACGGCTCCGGCCTGGGCACTGTTCGGTGGGTGGTCGAGCGCACGAACGCCTGGATCCACGGCTTCCGACGCCTGCGGATCCGCTGGGAGATTCGCGACGACATCCATGAGGCGTTCCTGAAGCCAGCCTGCTGCGTGATCACCTACGGGCGCGTCCAAGCATTGTCTGGTCCCAGGTCATCGGCGTATCGCTCGCGCCGCTCGGCTGTCCACTTTGAGGCGCTGACTGGCGGGGAGCGTCATTCCAAGTACGCGATATTCGGAGCTGGAGGTGGTGTCAGGGGAAGGAGCTACGGTGGGTCGCTGTGGACGCTGCTGATCTTGACTATCGGGCCCGGACGCAGTCTGGCTGCATCCCGCCGCATCTGGTCTCCCGACTTCTCGAACTCGGCCACGCCGAGAAGGTGGAGTTCTGGGCCAGCCATGGAGAGTGGTTCTGCGCACGGGAGTGGGCGCAGCTGCTCGGTGAGCAGGGCCGACGGGCTGAGGCGCTGGAGACACTCGCCCCGTATCTCGCAACGGGCTGGTGGACGGCCACCAGGACCACGGCGGAACTGTTGGAGAGCTGGGGGCGGGCCGACGAGGCGATCGTGTTGACCCGAGCTCGTATGGAGGCCGGGCATCCGCTGGCACTGGAGTACTGCGCGCGATTGCTTGCCCGGCACGGCCGCAGCGACGAGGCGTTCACTCTGCTGCAGCCATACATCGACGACTGGTCCCTCGCTGCGGCCCTGGTAGACGTCGCGGAGGGCGCCGGCCGCGACGAGGAGGCCGTAGCGCTGCTCGCCGACCGGATCCCGGACGAGCACCGTTGCGACACTCCCTGGTGCTGCCGCGGCCTCGATCCCGACACGGCGATCGGCTTGCTTGCCACGATCCGTGAACGCCAGGGCTGCATCGACGAAGCCATCGCCCTGCTCCGCACCCGGGACGCCATCTCGGTCAACGGTCGGGACCAGCTGGCCGATCTGCTGGCCCGGCACGACCGGACCGGGGAACTGCGCGCCTACGCAGTAACCGAAAAGTTGGGGTACGCCGCTCAGCGCCTCGCGGAACTGCTGGAGGAACGCGGTGACGTGGAGGGCGCGATCGCCGTGTACCGACAGGCCGGCGACTCATCCGTTCGCCAAGGCAACATGACGGTGCAGCTCGCGCACCTCCTGGCGCGGCGCGGCCGCGGGGACAAGGCGATCGAGGTGATGCGGGCCCTCGCCGATCCTCCTGGCGGGGCCGAGGACTGGATCCTGCACGTGCTCTGCACCCTCTACACCGACCAGGGCCGCCCCGAGGACGGCCTGACCTGCCTCGACGCCCTCAAGAAACGCCGTGGCGAGGAGGAGTGGGACCTCTTCTGGATACGGCTTCCACTGATGGCTGCCTGCGGCCGAGTTGATGAAGCGTTTGAGAGGGCTCGGGCTCATCGCGAGGGCGGCACGTCGTACGCGGCGCCGCACATCGCCGAGCTGCTGGCCGGCGCCGGACGCACCGAGGAGGCCGTCGCGGTCCTGCGACCCCACGCCCCCGCAAACAGCCACGAACTGGCCGGGTACCTCATTGACCTCGGCCACGTCGAAGATGCCGTCACTGTCCTGCACCAGGACAAGCCCCGTCCGCCACAGCCCCCGACCACCGCCTGGAGCGAGAATCCCCCGTTCCGAAGATCTGTCTGGCGCAACCCGAGGGCCGTTCGGCCCGTCAACTTGGACCGCGTCACAAGCGGCCCAGCCCTGAGCGGACTGTTGGACGGTATGACGGGCATCGAGACAGGCGGTCCAGCCGGTTGCCGCTCGGCGCCGCCACTGCTCAGCGGTGACGGCGTGAATGCGCAGCTTGGTTCCAACCCAGTCGGCGGCGTAGGTACGGCGAGCTGAATCAGTTGGCGGGAGCCACTGCGCGGGGTCCTTATCGGCTTTGCTGCGGTTCGTCGCGACAACTGCGACCAGGGAGCGGTCCGATCCCAGATTGTTGACGTACTGCTCGCGCCGCTCGGCAGTCCACTTCGAGGACATAAGACGGGACCAGGCTCCGCGTATCGACCCGGTCGGTGAGGCTGCGGTCAGCGCCGACGGGACCAGCCATTTCCGATACCTGCGACATGCAAGGCCAACAGACCCAGACCAAGCAGCATGACGTTCACCGAGGCGAAAACCTCGTTGGTCGCAACATCGGCAGCGTTGATGAGGAAAGCGATGAAGAACAGCACGGCGGCAGCTATACCCAACATGGCAGCTCCTTTTCCTTAGTTGGAACACTTGTGCCCCCATACGCGAGAAGCAGACCCCGTGGGACCGTAGTCGACGGGATTCCGCCACGGCTGGGCTTCCAATCGGTCATTGGCGGGGCCGTCGCACGCCAGCTCGTCGGCGGTTGGCCAACGTGTTTTTCGTCCGCTGCAGAGCTGAAGCGCCGCCACGGCGTGAAGTTCGGCTCCGCCTGCGGACCAAGGTCACCAAGGGCGCCAGGCTGCGGCCCTGGCGGTGGTGTTCAGGCTCGTCGAGTCCGCCAGGCCCGCTGGCGGGCTGTGCATGCACCCCACCTCGTCGCCCTCGTCCGTGCCGGAGCCCGCTTCCAGTGCGGAGTGCTGGTCGAGAGGCCAGAAACAGCTGCGGCGAGAGCCCTGTCCCGCCCGAATTAGCTCACCACAACCAACAGTTGATCCACAGGACTTGACGATTGCTTGTTCGCAGCGGCGATCCCGCTGAAGAGGGGGCCGTGCGGTCGCCACCCGCTACGGCAAGAGGGCCTATGTCTTTCACGGGACGCTCACGGCCGCGGCAATCCGGCTGTGACTCCGCCCATGACCGCAGAGTCGTCGCTTACGCCTCTTCGGGGTTGAGCACCCCGAGCTCGACTTCCTCAAAGACACGTGCCCACCAGGAGTCTTCGTTCTCAAACACGTCGGGATCACTCTGCCGGGCCTGGAAGCGCCCCCACTGGCCGTCCCTCCGGCCGCCGTTCTGTACGCACGCAGACAACAAGCAGGGCTTGCACCATCACGCGTGGTGGTCGACCTGACGCTTTCATGCGCGGCTTGCGTCCGTAGCTCCTCACCCGAACGACTGTTGGTCAACTGCCGTACATGTCAAGCCGGTTGCCGATCCCTTCGATCTCTGCCGGGGTCCCGACCATGATGGCGCGGGTGTGTTCGGTGACGAGCTCGACGGGCCAATCCCACCACGCGGCGTGCAGGAGACGCTTGATGTCGTCGTCGGCGAAGCGCTGACGGATGAGCCGGGCCGGGTTGCCGCCCACGATCGTGTAAGGCGCCACGTCACTGGTGACCACGGCTCCGGCCGCGATGATGGCACCATCTCCGATCCGCACGCCGGGCATCACCGTCACCTGGTGGCCGAACCAGACGTCGTTGCCGACGACCGTGTCACCACGACTCGGCATCGCGGTGATGATGTCCAGCGTCTGCTCGGCCCACCGACCACCGAACATGGTGAAGGGGAACGCGGACACCCCCATCGTCGGATGCTCGGCGCCGGCCATCAGGAACTTGGTGCCCGCGGCGATGGCGCAGTACTTGCCGATGATCAGACGCTCCGGCCCGTAGGCGTAGAGCACGTTGCGGTGTTCGAAGTCTGTGGCGCCGTCGGGGTCGTCGTAATAGGTGTAGTCGCCCACGACGATTTTCGGTGAGGAGATCACTGGTCGGAGGAACACCACGCGGTCATGGGCAGGCAGCGGGTGAACGGTGTTCGGATCGGGAGACAACGTAACGTCCTTCATCAATGGGGCCGGTGGTCTGAATAGTGGGGCTCAGCCAGGGGGCTTCGTACGGCAGCAAGGGCCGTCCGGTCTGTCGGATGCAGGGTGTGTCGCCTCCGTCCTCATGCCGCCGGCGCCGAATAGATCATGCGGATCTCTGTGATCCGGTAGCCGGCGCGGTCGAAGGCTGCGGCCATCGGCGCGTTGCCGGTGTCCGTTGTGGCGGTGATCAGCTCGGTGCCCGTGTCCGCGTGTATGCGGGTGATCTCGGCGAGCAGATCGTCCACGTGCCCATGGCCACGGAATTCGGGTACGACACCCAGGTAGCCGACATTGCGGGCGTACGGCGTCGCGGACGGGAGAGCAAGCCCGACGACCTGCCCGTCGGGGGCGTATGCCAGCCTCCACCAATCACGCCGGCCGGGGCAGCCGAGGTAGAAGTCCATTTCGCCCCGAGCGGTGGCTTCGGCGCCCTTGGCCTCCAAATTTCTGCGGGTCTCGTCGTCCAAGCTGCCGACAGCTATCCGCCGGAACAGCCGGAGGAACTCCTCGTCCGACGCCGGCGCAAAGGTCAGCTTTCCCCTGGCCGGGGGGAGACCGCATTCCGGTATCCACTCCAGGCGCAGCCGTTCCACTTCCCGCGTGAGCCCAGCCCGTGCCGCAACTCGACCCCGCCATTCGACGGCTGCCGCCGCAGCGGGGTCGTCACGCCAGCCCACGGGCAGCGTCAGGTTGTACAGCGGAGGTTCGGGCGCACCCTGAGAGGCGAACGCCCGCAGCGCAGCAATCAGTAGCCCTGCCGCGACGTCTGCCCGGTCGGCGCATGCGGGGTCGACGTGCAGGCAGTCCAGAGCGATGGGGTGAGTGCTGTCCGTCCGCCCCCAAAACAGGGCTCGTGCCGCCACCCGCCCGTCGTCCTCGGCGATCCAGGTCCACTCGGGCCGGTACATCCCCTGCCGCATCTCGGCCCGGTAGCGGCCGGCGTCTATCCAGCCCACCGGCTCATCCACGATCACTTCTACGACGCGGTCCAGATCGGCCTCGGTCGTGGGTCGAAACAACACGTGTTCTCCTCCTGCTTGGCGTACGTGGTGACCGTCGTCCCGGTGCTGAAGACCCGGGACCCGGTCAGGGTGAAGGGGGAAGGGGCGAACGAGGTGTGGAACAGGGGAATGCCGTCGCCGAATACCACCGGGTAACGGTGGACGATCAACTCGTCGATCTCCCCCAGCAACTGACCGGCCAGCACAGCACCGCCGCAGAGCCAGAGACCCATGCCGGGCTCCCGTTTCAGCCCGCGCACGAACTCCACCGGGTCGCCGGTGACGACATGGACCTCAGGGCCGGGCCGGATCAGAGTCGACGAGAACACGTACTGCCGCAAATGTGGGTACGGACTGGTCGGACCGGCTGCCCGAGCCGATTCGTAGGCGCCGCGCCCCATGACGACCGTGTCGAACTTCTTGTTGGCCGTGCCGCCGACGCCCAGGGACCTGCGGACGTGGTCCGGGAGGGTCTCGGGACACTCGGCGAGAATCGCGGCCTTGAGGTCGCCGTCGAATGCAAAGGAGTCGTGTTGCCCGTCCGGACCGGCGATGAAGCCGTCGACACTGCAGCCGATGACGTACGTGAGCCGACGCATGCAGGGCCCGCTTTCGATCCGTTGCTGCCAGGGACGACACGACACTAGGCAGCCGGCTTCAGGAGGGCATCGGTCAACCCGACGTAATGCGACCTGTCACGACCGGGACTTGCCCGGGTCGGTATCAGTAGATGTATCGACGGCGGCTGTCAGGCGGCATGTGCTCGAGAAGCAGCCCCGGCAGGCCGGCCACTGTGTCGGCGGGAACGGATCCGGCACTCACCACGGGCTGGAACGCTACGCCGAGGGGCCCGGAACCGACGCCCGCCACCCTGTGCCCGGCCCCGTCCGGTGTCGTACGCCTTGCGTACGCGGAGTCCCAAGCAGACCGCCGCAGCCCCGGCAAGCAGTCTGCTTGCCGGGGCTGCGGCGGTCTGCACCTGGACCGACCGTGCTGTGATGATCACGGGTGGGAACACCAGTGGCCGGCCGGGCAGGCCGTCCGTTGCGGGACACCGCCCGGCAGGACTGTGCGGTTACCGGACGTCGTAGGCGCGGGTGATGGTCTGGGTGAGCTCGTACGCGGAGTCCTCGTCCGGCACCTGGAACACACCGTACGGATCGTAACTTCCGCCGGACTGCTCTCCGTTGCCCTTCAGCACCGGGTTGCCGAGGGCTCGGTCACGCGAGCCGGTAGGGAGTGCAACTTGAACCCGAGAGCCGCGCCAAGTCCGCCCGCACCGGCCGGCGGACGCCCTGTACGCCGCTGTACGGAATCCTCACCGCGAACGTCCCGAAGCGCCTCAGGGGCCATCTGAAGATGACCCCTGACCTGCGCACATGTCCGATGTAGCCGTCGAGACAACAGGATCTGAACCCGCAGCTCCTCGGCCCCCAGCGATGCGGCCTACCGTTCCTGAGCAGTGAGCGGGAGTGAGTCCGCGCACTGGCACGCCCCGAACGGTCTTGGGCGCACTGGTCGTCCGCTTTCGCATCCCGGTTGGCGACACGGATCCTGTCCGTGGTCCGAGCCGGGCGGGCGGAGTCCCTTACGACCTGGCCATGTGGTGCGGCCAGAGGCGGCGGGGAGGCCCTGAACCATCACGCTGGTGGAGCAGGGGCCCCGCACGCTGGCACCGCACTCGGCGTCCCAGATCGCACGGCGACGCTACCCCGGCCACCCCAACGCCCCGCAAGCCCGGAAGCTGACCATCACACGATCGAGCTAAATCGACCCCATGCGCCCTCCTCGGCAAGCAGTCGCCAACCCCCGGTCAAGCCCGCGAGCGCCGATGCTCAGCGATTGCGGTACGCAGACAACCGCACGCATCCGCGCCGGGAAACTCCGCGATGCCGGACCGCTCCGATGGGGCAGAGCACACCGCACACGCCGTCGCACCCGTTGCCGGGCGACCGGTCACCTACCGGGCCGGTACCTCCGCTCGACATGGCCCTCGAGGTCACCGGGGTAGAAATAGACGGGCCGCAGGTCGCCGCTCGCATAGCGTTCGGCCTGGTCGTCGAAGTGCGGAGAGTCGGGGTGCCCGCTCACCCCGCCCGCCGTCACCGCCCAGGCGCGCAGTCGCGGCCCGAACTCCACCACCGCCACGAAACTGTTGCCGCTGGTGCCGTAGTAGCGCTTCGTTCCCGGGTAGGCCTTGGCTCCGAACGAGGCGAGGGAGCCCCATCGCGACGAGGCGAAGGGCACGGGGATGCTCGGCTTGGCGTCGCTGAACTCCTGGACGATCGCACCGTCGTTGCGCTGGTAGCGGTTGATCTCGCCCCACGGCACCTTCCAGCTGCCGAAGTCCCGCCGCAGCCGCTCTGTCGCCGTCTCGAGCGCCCCGATCCGCTGCGCATCCGTGGCGCGGCCGGCCATGTAGTCCCATACCGACATGCCGGCTTCCGTCGCCGCCTGGGACGTGAGCGCCCACAGATCCTCACCCCAGAACACGGCCACCGACGTCGCGGTCGACTCCGCGGCCCACCGGTGGTCCCAGCCGCGAAGCAGGCTGATCGGACCAGCCAGCTTCGCCTTCTGCCCGTTGTGCTCGGGCAGTTGGTCCCACGCGGCGACGAGCCCCGGCACCAGCCGCGCGAAGGCGGTGAGGTACGGATCGAACGCGGCCTCGATCAGCGTCTGCGGCGTGAAGTCGTCGCGCGCGGTCAGCACCCGGACCGCCTGCGGTCCGCGCGGATTCTCGCCGACCCGGTCGAAGTAGCGTGGATAGTCGGCCGCGTCGGGGCTGTCCGCGCCGGCGGCGGTCCAGGGCCAGTTGTTGGTGTTGAACGCCCAGCCGTTCTTCGGGTTCACAGCCTGCGGCATGCTGTCCAGGCTGTGCAGTCCACGCCAGTCGGTCGCCGGATCACTGCCGTCGACGGGCTTGAGGTAGTCGAACCGGTCGTCCCTCACCGGCATGAACTGCGGCATCAGGAAGGCGACATCACCCTTCGAGTCCGCGAAGAGTGTGTTGTTCGAGCTGTTCGCCTTCAGTCCCGCGACCTTCAGGTACTGCGTGTAGTCCCGCGTCGTGGTGCGCAGGAAACTCTGCTGGAGCGCCTCGACGGGCTTGTTCATCAGCGCACACGCGATCCACTTGCCGTCCGCCTCGCGCACGATCGGGCCGTGGTGTGTGGCGAACGTGGTGAAGCTGCGCTCCTGCTGCCCGCCGTTCGCGG
Organism: Streptomyces sp. JH14; assembly: GCF_029428675.1. Taxonomy (GTDB): domain Bacteria; phylum Actinomycetota; class Actinomycetes; order Streptomycetales; family Streptomycetaceae; genus Streptomyces. Next base: position 469,675 of record NZ_JAJNEL010000001.1, read on the forward strand.
TACGGAAGGACAAGGTGATCGTCTTCGTGGTGACGGGGCGCAGTTCGTCGCCGTAGCGGTAGGAGCGGGTTCCGTCGGCCCGCGTGACGATCGTCTCGGCGAACTCGTCGATGTTGTCGACGCCGCTCGTCGTGTGCATCCAGCCCGTGTGCGCGTTGAAGCCCTGGTAGATGAAGAACTGCCCCCAGGTGGCAGCGCCATAGACGTTGAGCCCGTCGCCGCTCGTCACATGCTGCTCCGCACGGAAGAAGAAGCTGGTGTGCGGGTTGATCAGCAGCAGCGCGTGGCCGTCCCGTGTGTGGCTCGGCGCGATGGCCATGCCGTTCGACCCCGTGGGTTCACGCAGCACCAGCCCGCGCTCCTCGTCGGTCATCGGCACGTCCCGCTCGCCGTAGAAGGCTTCGAGCTGGGTGAGCAGCACCGACTCGATGTCGCCGCCGATGCTGCCCTCCGAGAAGCTCAACGGCATCCACGGCTCGAACCGGTCGAGCACGCGTGGACGCACCTCGGGGTGCGTCGCGAGGTAGTAGTTGAGTCCGCCCGCCCAGGCCTGCATCAACGTGCGCAGCCACGTCGGGCACTTCGCATATTGCTTCTTCAGCGCCTCGGGGTCGAGGAACAGCCGCTGACGCAGGTCCTGCCAGATCGCGCTCTCACCCTCGGCCTCGGCGAGACGGCCCAGGGCGACGAGGTAGTTCTGCTCGATCCGGTTGAAGTCGTCCTCCGCCTGGGCGTACATCATCCCGAACACCGCGTCGGCATCGGTCTCGCCCACGACGTGCGGGACACCCCAGTCGTCCCGCGTGATCGTCACCCGGGCAGCGTGCCTGCGCCAGCGGGCCTCATCGGCCGGCGTCGCCGATGCCGCGAACGCGGTGCCGGACGGCAGCCCCGCCGCGGCGACGGCCAGTCCGGCCGCTCCGCCCAGGACGCTCCGTCGGCTCGGCCCGGATTTCTGCGCATGGCTCATGAATGGCACCTTTTTTTTTCCTTCGAGGATCAGGGGATCGAGCAGCCTTACGTGATCTTGTGGACGGTGGTCCGCGCCTGGCGCGCGGCGCTCCGTCCGGCACGGCACGGCATGGTCGTCGGACCGCTGCGTCGCCGCGCCGCCCGCCCAGGGCACGACGTCGGGGGCGTTCTCACGGCATGAGGCGCTGGTCCGGTCCGCGCGCCCGCGCTCCTCACGGCCCACGACCGGACACGTATCCGCCAGGCGTGGCTCGGATGCCGAACACCCCACCTCGGCCGGTGACTTCGAGGTGAGCGGAGTGGTCGCCGTCCACGGTCACGAAGACGAACGCCGCTCCAAGGGCGCCGCCGGGACCCCGCCTCGGTCGCCGACCACCGCACCCACGGCGCAGCAGGGAAGTCCGGCCGGCCGACCGGCACATCACGCCGGCCTCGGAATCGTTCCGGCGAGTTGCCGCTGCGACGCGGCCCGGCCCAACACCCTTGGAAGCCCCACCGAGATGGCGCCCGCGGTCATCACCCTGATCGTCGCCTCCACCACGCGCAAAGCGCCCACGACGAGGTGAGTCCCCTGACAGCACACGCGAGTTCCGATGATCACCCACGCGGACAGTCCTACCCATGATGAGGGGGCCCTGACAAGACCTCGCGCCTTCGCAAGCGAAAACTCCCCGGCGCACGCCAGGTCCTCCGCGCACCACCTACGCCTGGATCACGTCGGGCGCTCCTCAGCGCCGTGCACTCCGCCCGCGACGTCCGGCTCCGTCCGCTCACACCGGCCCTCGTGACTCGCCGCCACAACCTGTCACCACCGCACATGCCTGCTTCAGCACATGTGAGAGATGTTCTGTCCGACGATGTTCTGCAGCCACACCTGCCGACCGGGGTGGGTCGAACAGCTTTCCACCGGGCTGTCCGGCCTGACCCCGCTTCCACCCCCTCGGCTACGGAGCCCGGCTGCCCAGCGGCCTGCTGTCCCGCCCCCACGGCTAAGGGCTGGACGGCCTCGTCGCCGTCACCATGCTCACGATGGGCCGGCTGCTGCCGGCCGGAGCCCGGCCGCTCCGCGTTCCGTACCGCTGTGCCGCTCGCCGAACTCCATCGCTCCCCCGGGGCGCGCATCATCAAAGGAGGGGAGACCATCGACGAGGAGTGGCGATGAGGTTGTCGTTCCTGAATCCCCTCTACGCGGAGCCGGGCCCGTTCGCCTCCGTGTACCTGGACACCTCCCGAGACGTCGAGCATCCCGAGCGGGCCATCGCGCTGCGCTGGCAGCGGCTGCGCGAGAGCCTCTCCCGTCAGGGTTCGGACCGGGCGCTGCTGAACGTACTGGAGGAGATGGTCGGCGCCGACACTGAGGTGCCGGGGGCGCACGGTCAGGCCATCTTCGCCGCCCACGGCACGCTCGTCCTGGACGGGGAGCTGCCCAGGCCGCCCGAGCACGACTCCGCGCGCTACAGCACCCTGCCGGACGCGATGCCCCTGGTCACCCAGCACGTTCCGGAGATCCCCTACATGGCCGTAGCCGTCCACTACAGCGGCCTTCCGACCGCTGAGACCCACGGCTGGGTGACCCTGGAGGCGGAGACCGGCACCTGGCCCGCGTCCACCGTCACCCCGGGTGAGCGGCTGCACCGCAGGGTCGCGGTGGCGACCTGGCACCGCACCTCCCTCCGGCTCGGTCACCAGCTGGACGAACGGGCGCGGCACGCGCATGCCGACGCCATCGTCGTGGGCGGGGACGAGTGGGCATGCAACGTACTGATCCGCCGCCTGCCGCACACCCTGCGGGACAAGGTCGTACGCGTGGGCGGCCGGACCCCCACCGACACCGGACGCGCCCTGTTGGAGCCGCAGCTCGACGGCGTCTTCCGCGGCCGCATGGCCGCGCACGACCGGGAACTCGTGGACATCTTCATCGGCCGGCGCGCCCTGGACGGACCCATGTCGGAGGGGCTGGCCGCCACCGTCGCCGCCCTCCAGCGCGGCCAGGTCGCCGCACTGCTGCTGAACCGGCCGCCAGGGTCTTCGTTGCGGCTCTGGGCCGGCTCCCAGCCGACTCAGCTCGCCCTCACCGAGGCGGAGCTGATGTCCTTCGGCGTGCGGTCCCCGCGCGAGGAACGCGCCGACGAGGTCCTCGTCCGGGCCCTCGTCGGCACCGGCGCCGAGCTGGTCGTCGTACCGGAGAGCCGACTGAGGCTGTACGAGGGCGTGGCCGCCCTGCTGCGGTACACCGACCGGGGGACTCCGTCCTGACGCCGGCGCGCTGCGCCTCCCGGGTCACGGGTCACCCCCACCGAGCGCGGCGCGGCGGACTTCCGGCTGGCGCCCTACCCGACCGCACCCGGCTCCGCCGCCGCCCACCGCCCGGAGACCAATGTCCTGGCGCCGCGGGACAGTACGGCAGAGATCAGCAACACGCCGCGCTGCACCGACAGGGAATCACCGCTTGTCGTCGAAAGCGGTGCCGCTGAGTTCCATTCCGCTCATGCGCGCCGCCATACCCCCAACGGCGGCACCGGCACCGGTCGGCGCCCCCGGGCCCCCGTTCGGCCGAGCCCACCCGGGCCGCCACCGGAAGCGGGGGCGAAGATGGCGGAGTGCCGACAAGGATCCTGCTCGAAAGCCGCCCTGGCGCGGGCAAGACGACCGCCCTCCGTCGGCTGGCCGCGCTGCTGCCCGCCCACGCGGCCACCGGCTTCACCACCGAGGAGATCCGGCAATCCGGCGCCCGCGTCGGATTCGCCCTGGAGACTCTGGCCGGCCGGCGGGAGGTACTCGCCCATATCGACCTGCCCGGTCCGCCACGGGTAGGGAAATACGGCGTCGACCTGGGCGTCATGGAACGACTGGCGTTGCCGTCGCTCGGGCGTGCAGCAACCGGGGAGGCTGCAGGACGGCTGGTGCTCATCGACGAGCTGGGGCGGATGGAACTGGCCTGCCCCGCATTCCGGCATGCGGTCGACGCGCTGTTCGTCGCAGAGGTCGACGTCGTCGCCACGGTCCACACGCACCGCGATCCGTTCACCGACGCCCTCAAGCGGCGCGCCGACATCGAAGTCGTCCACCTCACTCCGGCAAACCGGGACGTCCTGCCGGGGGAGCTCGCGGACCGGCTGCAACAGCCCCGGACGCTGTAAGCCCCCCTCACGGATGAGAGGCAGGCCTCCACGCGTCCGGGCTCAGGGTGCGGATCCGCCGGCTGATCTCCGGGCCCTGCTGTCCAGCGCGGTCACCACGGCCCGGTAGCCGTTGAGGCGGTCCGGGCCCTGCCCACGCTTACTGCGGTAGTCGTTCTGCCGCCCCCGCCACGCGCGCCTGCAGTCAAACCCGACATCAGCCGCGTGCACGTCCGCACCCTCCACGCCCCCACCGCACCCTCGTGTTCCAACTCCTCGGCCACCCCGTACGACCGTGCGCCCTGGGCCGCTCCCGTCCTCGATCTCCTCCGCCACGGCACAGCTTTCGCCCACCGCCCCCTCTACGCCCTTCCCGTGTCCCACACCTGGGCCCACGTCTCCGGGGTGACGCTACTGGGCGACGCCGCCCACCTGATGCCCCCGTTGGGGGTCGGCGCGAACCTCGCGATGCTGGAAGGCGCCGAACTCGCCGAGTCCATCGCCGCCGCCTCCGGCCCTGGAGATCCGGACGAGGCCGTCCGCGCCTTCGAGGAACAGATGTGGGCACGGGCGGGCAGGTGGGCGCACATCACGATGGCTGGTCTGGCACGCCTCGTGAGCCCGGACCCCTCCGAAGCCCTCGCCCTTTTCGACGAGGTCCAGCCTTCCTGACTGCCAAGCGCGAGAGCATGCCCCGGTCCGCCGGTTCCTCGCCCCCGGACTGTCCCGGCGCGAATGAAGCTGCTTCTGGCCCCCAAGCCCCCCGCCTGGCGCCGATCAACCGGACCTGCCGAGCGCGGGCCCGACCTGAGGTTGCCTCCGTGGTGAGCGACCTGGCCGAGGCCGGTCCCGAGAACACCGGTAGCGGCTGCCGGCCGTCGGTGTTCCGGCGGTCACAGTCGGACCATGTGCGCACCCGGCGACCGCGCCGTCTGCCCAGGACACCATCTGTGGCTTCTCTGACCTATGGCTGTTACCGAGCACACGGGAACGCACAGTTCACCCGATCTTCATGACTCCATCGGGGCGGGGTGCGCCAAATGATTCTTGGCGTGAGCATGCTCTGCCTGCACCGCCCCCGTCACTCGCCACTCCCCACCGGAGGCCCCCAGTGCCCGGCAGATCCGTGTTCCGCCGCAGTCGCACCGCCCTCACCTGTGCCCTGACCCTCACCGCCGTGGCCGCCGTCGGCCTGTGGACCGGCATCGGCGGCTCGTCCTCCGCGCAGGCCGCGGCCAGCGTTCCCACCCCCGATCACGTGATCGTCGTCGTCTTCGAGAACCACGCGTACAGCCAAGTCATCGGCTCCTCGAGCGCCCCGTACATCAACTCACTGAAGAGTGGAGGCGCCAATCTGAGCGCCTCGTACGCCGAGACGCACCCCAGCCAGCCCAACTACTTCGCGCTGTTCTCCGGCTCCACGCAGGGCATCACGGACGACAGCTGCTACACCCCCGGCTTCTCCAGCAAGCCCAACCTCGCATCCGAGCTGATCGCCGCGGGCAAGACCTGGGCGAGCTACAACGAGACGCTGCCCAGCCAGGGTTCGACCTCATGCAGCAGCGGTAAGTACGCCCGCAAGCACAACCCGTGGTTCGGTTTCAGCAACGTGCCCACCTCGTCCGCGTACACGTTCCAGCAGTTCCCCACCGACTACACAAAGCTGCCGCAGGTCTCCTTCGTCGTTCCCAACCTGTGCAGCGACATGCACGACTGCTCGGTGTCCAGCGGTGACACCTGGCTGAAGACCAACCTCGGCGCCTACGCAACCTGGGCGAAGACCCACAACAGCCTGCTCGTCGTCACCTTCGACGAGGACAACCGGCTCAGCGGGAACCGCATCCCGACGGTCCTCTACGGGCAGCAGGTGACTCCGGGCGCCACCTCCTCCACCACGTACAACCACTACGACCTCCTGCGCACGTTGGAGGACATGCACGGCCTCGGGCACGCGGGGAACGCCGCGTCCGCCAAGGACATCACCGGGGTCTGGACGTCCTGACATGTATGTAGCGGACAGCCGCGCCGCCCGTGCGGGGTCCGCCGAACGCGCCGCCGGGCCGGGCACGGAGCCGGCCCGGCGGCGCGTGGCGGTCGCTCCCACCGTGCTGGCGCTGGGCACGGTCAGTCTGATCACCGACGTGTCCTCGGAAATGGTGACGGCGGTTCTGCCGCTCTATCTGGTGGCGGGGCTCGGCCTCAGCCCACTCGGCTTCGGGCTGCTGGACGGCGTCTACAACGGGTTCTCCGCCTTGGTACGGCTGGTCGGCGGTCACTTCGCGGACCGGGGAGGCGGGCGCCACAAGTTCGTCGCTGCCGTCGGATACGGCATCTCGGCGCTCTGCAAACCTCTCCTCCTCATGGCCCACACCCTCACGCCCATCGGTCTCGTCCTGGCGGCCGACCGCACCGGCAAAGGGCTGCGCACCGCGCCGCGTGACGCGATGATCTCGCTGTCGTCACCACCGGAGGCCCGCGGCCGTGCCTTCGGTGTCCACCGCGCGATGGACACTGCGGGCGCCCTGCTCGGACCGGTCGCCGCGTTCCTGATCCTGCGCGCCACGGTCGACGGCTACGACGCGGTGTTCACGGTGAGCTTCTGTGTCGCGGTGGCGGGCGTCCTGGTGCTGGTGCTGTTCGTACCCTCCAGGACCGGAACCCCCCGCACCGCGCAGGCGGCCGAACACCCCCGCCCCACCGTGCGCGCGGCCCTCGCGCTGCTTCGGCGCCGCAGGATCCGGCGCATCGCCGTCTGCGCGCTGCTGCTGGGCCTCGCGACCGTAAGCGACTCGTTCGTCTACTTGCTGCTCCGGAACCGCCTCGGAGTACCCGACCGCTGGTTCGCCCTGCTGCCGGTCGGGACCGCCGCCGCGTTTCTGCTGCTCGCCCTGCCCCTGGGCCGGCTCGCGGACCGGGTCGGTCCTTGGCGGGTGTTCCTCGCCGGGCACGGCGCGCTGCTCGGCGCGTACGGTCTGCTGCTCTCGTCGTGGCACGGTGCAGCGCTCCCGTACGTGGTGCTCGTCCTCCACGGCACCTTCTACGCGGCCACGGACGGGGTCCTGATGGCGGCGGCTTCGCAGAGCGTGCCCGAGGAACTGCGCTCGTCCGGACTCGCCCTGATACAGACCGGACAGGCTCTCGCCAGGTTCGTCTGCTCGCTGGCCTTCGGCGCGGCATGGACCGTCTGGGGTGACCGCACCGCGCTGCTCGCGACCGCGGTCGCACTCGCCGTGTGTGCCGGATTCTCGCTCCGTATCGGCCCGACCGTGAGGGTTTCCGCATGACGCGCCTGCGCACCAGACTCCTCGTCCTTGCCTGCGCGGTCACCGTGCTCGCGGTCGTTGCCACCTCCTCCGTGCTGCACGCCGCAGCCAGGTCCGACCGGCGTGCAGGGGCGAAGCCCGGCGGGCCGACCGTCGCGGCGGGCCGGATCACGCTCACCGACGAGCACCGGATCGCCTTCCGGAACATGGCGTGGGGGCCGCACCGCGACGAGCTGACGACTGTGCCGGTCGCGGCACCCGCCGACGCCCGCACCGCCTCGGGTGTCAAGTGCCTGCGCTTCTACGCGGCTTCGGGCACCGGAGTCTGCCTCCAGGTCGTGCACGGGGCGATCCAGGACACCTACCGGGCCACGATCCTCGACCGGCGGCTGGAAGAACGCGCGCACTACTCGATCCCCGGCATCCCCTCCCGCGCCCGCGTCTCCCCCAGCGGCCGGCTGGCCACCTGGACGGTCTTCGTGGGCGGCGACAGCTACGCGGGCACGAACTTCTCCACCCGCGCCGCGATCCTCGACACCCACACTGGCAGGCTCACCCCGACCCTGGAGGGCTTCGCGATACGCAAGGACGGCCGGCCCTACCGAGCCGCGGACGTCAACTTCTGGGGCGTCACCTTCGACTCGGACGACCGGCACTTCTATGCGACCCTCGCCACGAAGGGACACACCTACCTGGTCCGGGGCGACCTGCGCGCCCGCACGCTCACCACCCTCCGGACCAATGTGGAGTGCCCCTCGCTCTCCCCCGACGGCACCCGCATCGCCTACAAGAGCCGCGACAAGGGGCTGCCCGCCGACGCCCCCTGGCGCCTGCACGTCCTGGACCTGCACACGCTCGCCGACCACCCGCTGGCCGAGACCCGCAGCGTGGACGACCAGGCGGTCTGGAAGGACGACACCACCGTGACCTACGCGCTGCCCGGCGACTTCGGTGCGGATCTCTACGAGGTGGCGGCAGACGGCTCCGGCCGCCCGCACCGTGTACTGACCGCGGCCGTGTCCCCGGCATACCTGTGAACACGGAGCGTTTTCCAACCTGCCGGGCGGGCTGGGCGATCGGGCTGACAGACAGGCGAAGCCCCTGGTAGATGGGTTTTCGACCAAGAAATCCGTCTCCACCAGAGACTTCGTGTGCTTGTCCACCTGTCTGGGCTGGACCTCTCCAGCTCTGCCCTGTGCTTCCTCGCCGCTCGGATGCACCAGCACCTGACGATGTGTGGGCGTGCGGCGGCGGACGGCCGTGCCGAGCAGGACGGAGGCAGGAGCGTGGGCGCGGTCGCGCGTGGGCCGCGCGCCCGGCGGAGCGTGAGCGACGCCGGGCGCCTTGATCGATGCAGGGAAGATTGCATCGCGAAGCACGTGTCAAGGACCCGTTTCGGCGACGCTGCGGGCCACTTGCGGGCCCAAAAGGCCGTAGAGGCGCCACGTCGCATGGCTTTGCGCAGGTCAGATGAGGTGGGCGCCCTACCGGGGACAGCCCTCTGACAAACCGTTCCGGCCGTCGGTGACCACGGCATGGAAGTGGAGCCGGTACCACGCCACCCACTGCGGGTGCGGGCAGGACCGGCTCACCGCCACGCCATCCCCGCAGGCTTCATCGCCTGCCCCGGGGCAGGACCGGCTACTACGGCTTGGTCGGCCCCGGGCTGACGGAGGGCAGAGGAAGCCATCCATGGGATCACCGCCGAGAACACCACCCTCAAGCAGCGGATCCGCCAGCTCACAACCGACAACCGCACCCTCGACGAGCGGCTCGAGGCCACCCGCTCCAACCTCCGTATTCAGGATCGCCGCGTCGCCGACCTCGAAGCCCAGCTCGCCTCTCCCGGCGGCTGATCACCCCCGAGAAGACACCTCGTGGCGGATGACGGCGTCGGCCAGCCGTCCCGGCTCGAAGACCGCCACCGCCACGCGGAGCTCCGGGGCCAGCGCACCCCAGAGCTCCTCAAGGAGCTCGTCCTGGTCGGCAGCATCGGTTTGGACTTCGAGGAACGGCTCGCCGGTCGCGACTACGTGGCCGTCGGAGCGATACGTCGTCATCAGCACGGCATCCCCCGGCTCCAGATCCCGGACCGCGAGCGTCAGCACGTCCGCTGCGGTCCTGCCGCCACGGCTCCGTCGCGCGGCACCGAACCACGCCTCCTGCCCCGAGCGAAGGTCCGCCACCACGGTGATACGGGGCGTGAAGATCGGCGGGTCGGGCTCGTACTCCAGCCCGCCCAGCGCCTCGACCGGGCTTTGAGCTTTCTGCAGGCGGTCCGACACCACGGCGACCTGCTCGCCGTTGCCGAAGACCAACCACCCACCCCGCTCGCGGGCCGCTACATAGTGCCGAAGCGGATCGTGCTCCGATTCACCGTTCGGCGAGACGATCAGTTCCCCCTCGCCGCGGCGAACGGCGCGGGCTTTGGAGGCCGCGCTGCGCCCAGTCAGGAAGTAGGCACCGCACAGTGCGCCGCTGAGCGTCCTCGCCCACAGCACGCCCCGCCCCGGATAGCGGTTCCCTGTCACAACCTCGTGCACCTGATCCACCGGGCCGCACACTCCTCTACCTGCTCGAACGCGAAGAGCAGGATCTCCGCAACACCATCCAACCGCAACGGCGTCGGTGTTGGCCAGGCAGGCTCTATCGCCCTATGGCCAGGCCGTCCTGAAAACACTCGGAAGAGCGACTGCGACAGGTACTGACTTGGTGTCACCGACATGAAGTCGATGAATCGTCGCAGTTCAGAGCAGATATCCGAGCTCCTGCCGTCGGTAAGATCGACAGACCGCTGAATCCGTATGCCGCGAAGCCGCACCACACCGAAATGGACGCGCTCACTCGTCACGTCCGGTCTTTCGTAATCATGCTCGCGGACCGCAAGGGTGAGTGCCTGCCGGAATGGCTCGGCGCGGTCCGGCAGGACGACCTCACGTCAGACCGTTCACGTTGTCGGCACGCACGTCGTCACCGTCGACCACGACCTCGACCGGGTCGTCCGCCGCGTGCGTGGGAGGCGCGGCGACCAGTCCCGTCCCCAGCGTCACGGCGGCGGCCGCGACGAGCGCCGCCCATCGCGGCCTTCTCTGTGCACGCGTCTTCATCTGCGTGCGCGTCTTCTGTGTACGCATTCAGCTTCGCTTCCTTTGCCTCGTCTGCCTCGTCTTGGCTCGGGCGCGGGAACATGACACAACGACGCCGTTCAAGCCCTCTACGGATCACCCGCACACGACCACACTCATTCGCACTCGAACATCGGGGTCAGGCGCCGCGCCACTCGTGTTCGGGCGGCCGATTCACCGTCACCGCCTGCTGGTTGAAGGCAGGGCGATACTCTCCGGCGGACCGGGACGGCTCGCCTGGAGGCCACCGGTTTCGACGACGGTCCGGCCGACGGCGATGGCCGGCCCGTCGTGGTGGACGGGCGTCGAGTGAGTGGGACACCCAGCTCGCCCCGGCGGAGGCCGGCGGGGCTCACTCCTTCGGTGACACCGCGGCAGCCGTTGGGCTCGATCAGCAGCGTCCGGACGCGCCACCACCAACCATGCACGAGCTCGTCGGCACCAGAAGCGCTACGGGCGCGGCGCACGCACTCCCACAAGACGCCACCTCGCCGCGCAGACGACCGAGTGAGCCGCTGAGGTGCCGGCACGGCAAGGAAGGCGGTCGGCGTCCGGTGCCGCCGGGTCAGCCCGACTTCGGCGGCTTCTGCGCGTCGAAGGCGAAGAGAGTGTTCCTGGCCGCGGCCACGATCACCGCACGCCCCGCAACGGTCACGCGCGGGCTTGCACCCTGCTCGCCCGTCAAACCATCGGCCTGCGGATCTGTTGTCCACAGGGGCTTGCCATCGTACGGCGACAGCGCGACCACCCGACCGGTGGCCGAGCTGAAGTACAGCGCACCGGCTCCCGCCACGGGACCCGACGCGCCCTCCACGGCCGTCTGCCGCGACCACCTCTTCCGGCCGGTCGCGGGGTCGAGGGCCGTGACGAGACCGGTCTGCCCGCTCACGTAGACGGTGCCGTCCGCCATGCCGGGCGTCCCCGCGTATGTCTTGGCCAGTCGGGAGTACGTGACCTTCCGCGAGGCCGGGTCGACCCGCGCCACGCCGTCGTACCCGGCCAGCGCCGTTCCCTCCATGTGTTCCTGAAGGAGTACGAGCCTGCCGTTGGCGACGCCCATCGGCACGGCGGGGCCGTTCACCGCGATGGGCCTGCCCAGCTTCCCCGAAGCGCGGTCGACCGTGTACAGGGTGGGGTGGCGCACCTCCGAGGCATCCACCTCCGCACTCGTCGCGCACATCGCGACGAGCTGTGGGCCCACCGGGACAGGAGCACACTGCGTACCCGCGGGAAACGGCGTCGTCCAGCTGACGTTACCGCTGTGCGCGTCCCGGGCCTCGAGGCGGGAGTCGGAAGCGTCGACCGTCACGACGGCGGAGCCGACCACAAGGGCGTCCTGAGTGCGACCCGTGACGGCCGTCGACTGGGCGCCGGACGGTACGGACCACAGCTCCCGGCCGTTGTTCGCGTCGATGGCCACCACCTCGCTGGGTGGGTCCTGCGAGGCGCCCTCGGCGGCGAAGCGGTAACCGAGCACCGTGTCGTCGGTGGCGCCCACCAGGTGCATGCCCTGGACCGGGACGCCCGGGCTCTTCGCCGTCCACACCCTCGAGCCGTCCCGAGCCCTGATACGGGTCGCGACAACGCCTCCGCCCCCGCAGAACAGCGCGTCGCCGCGCGCGACGCAGCGCAGCTCGTCAGGGATGTCCTCGCGGCCGCCCTGCACAGTCCTGCGCCACGGCTCGAAGCCGACCGGAAGTGCGGCACCCGGCACCGCAACGCTGTTGCCCTTGTCGCCGCCACTGTTTTCCCCGAAGCCGCCCGCCTGCAACGCGGCGACTCCCCCGCCGATCGCTGCCACCGCGACCGCGGCCGCGAGCACAGGCCGCCATCGGCGGCGCAGACGGCGGCCGATGGGGATGCCGGTGCTCCCTGTACCGGGACCGGCCGGGGCGGTGGTCGGGGCAGTCGGCGCCGGGGTGGCCCGCGTCGCGAAGTGATGCTGGGTGATCACGTCTCGGGTGCGACCCGCGCCGACCCCGTTCGCGTCGGCCGCGCCGAGGTCGGCCGGCAGGTCCCGCAGCAGCACGAGGAGTTCGTCCGCAGAGGGGCGCCGCTCGGGCTCCTTGTCCAGGCACGACTCGACGACCGCGCCCAAGGCCACCGGCACGGCACCCAGCGACGGCTCCTCATGCACCACCTGATACGCCGTCATGTACGGGCTGTCCGCGTCGAAGGGCCCGTGGCCCGTCGCCGCGTACACCAGCAGGGTCCCCAGCGAGAAGACATCGGACCGCGGCCCCACACCACGCGGCGACTGCAACTGCTCCGGCGACATGAAGGGCGGCGTACCGATGACCCGCCCTGTCATCGTCAGCGTCTGCTGGTCCACGGCGCGCGAAATTCCGAAGTCGATGACGCGCGGGCCCTCGGGCGAGAGTACGACGTTCGAGGGCTTCAGGTCACGGTGGACGACCCCCACCCGGTGAATGTCGCGCAGCGCCTCCGCCAGCCCGATGGCAAGCCTTCTCAGCTCCGCTCCGTTCAGCGGGCCCTGCGTGGCGATGCGCTGGGCAAGCGTGTGCCCCTCGATATAGGTCGTCGCCATCCACGGCTGCTCGGCCTCAGGGGCAGCGTCGACAACGGCGGCGGTGAACGCGCCGCTCACCCGCCTCGCCGCCGCCACCTCCTGCCGGAAACGGATGCGGAACTCGTCGTCCCCGGCGAACTGCTGGTGGATCAGTTTGATCGCGACAGGCCGCCCCGAACTCGTACGGGCCAGATAGACCGTGCCCATGCCACCCGAGCCGAGCCGAGCCTCCAGCGGATAACCGCCGATCTCGGCTGGATCACCTCTGCGCAGCGACACCCTTGACCTCCCCCGTCCCCGTGCCGCTCTGCCACCACGGGCCTGCGTACCTGTCCTGCACACAAACTAGCCGCAGGGCAGTACGGCAGAGCGAAGCGGGTGAGGACAAGGACCCCTCACAACGTGCGTGACCTCTTCCTCCGGGAGTACCGGGAGTAGTTGTTCCCGGCTCCCCCGAAGGACGGCGGACCGCCGGTAAGGGTCAGACCCCGTGGGGCGTCGGCCACGAGGCCAGGGCCAGTCGCAACGCTGGAGGCGGCGATGGGAAGCAGTGGTACAGGATGAGCATCGCACCTATGTCATCATGCGGAGACATCAATTGATGACAAGCTTGGGGAGAAGTCGATGCCTGCCCGACAAACAGGGTCCGACCTGCGGCAGCGTGCGTTGGTTCCGGTGCTGGTGTTCCTCGGCACGGTGGTTGCGGTGATCAGCAGCCTGGGGGCTCCGCTGGTACCGACCATCGCTGCCGTGGACCATGTGTCGCTGACCGACGCACAGTGGTCGCTCACGATCACGCTGCTGGTCGGATCGGTCGCCACCCCCGTGATGGGACGACTGGGCGACGGGCCGCACCGGCGGAGGGTGGTGCTGGGGGCGATCACGGTGGTGCTGGCCGGCAGTGTGCTGGCGGCGCTGCCGCTGGGGTTCGGCTTCCTGGTCGCCGGGCGCGCGCTGCAGGGGGTGGGCCTCGGGCTCATCCCGCTGGCCATCGCCACCGCACGCGATGTGCTGTCGGCCGAGCGGTCACGCCCGGCGGTGGCGCTGCTCTCCATCACCACCGTGGCCGGTGTCGGCCTCGGCTACCCGCTCACCGGGCTGATCACCGAGTCGATGGGCATCCACGCGGGTTTCTGGTTCGGTGCGATGATCAGTGGTCTCGCCCTCCTGGCCGCCGCGCTGGTCGTGCCCCAGGTCGACGGACGGGAGAAGCGGCCACTGGACGCCCCGGGGGCGGTGCTGCTCGCCGTCGGGCTGGCCTCGCTGCTGCTCGCGCTGAGCGAGGGCGAGGTCTGGGGCTGGACCTCGGCCCGGGTGCTGGGCCTGGTCCTGTTCGCGCTGGCGCTGCTGGCCGGCTGGAGCTTCCATGAGCTGCGCACCACCCATCCGCTGGTGGACCTGCGGACGCTGCGCAACCGATCGGTGCTGACCGCCAACGTCGCCGGGCTGATCGCCGGTGTGGCGATGTACATGATGATGTCAATGGTCACCCGCTTCGTGCAGACCCCGAGCGCCACCGGCTACGGTTTCGGCACCTCGGTATGGGTCACCGGGCTGGTGCTGCTGCCGTTCTCAGCCGCCAGTGTGGCCTCCAGCAAGCTGGTGCCGCTGCTGACCCGGCGGACCTCCACGGCGATGGTGCTGCCGATCGGCTGTGGGATCTCGCTGCTGTCGATGGTGCTGTTCCTGCTCGCCCGGGGCAGTCTGTGGGAGCTGTTCGTGATCATGGGTGTCGCCGGACTCGGTGTCGGCTGCACCTTCGCGGTGATGCCGGGACTGATCGTCAGCGCCGTACCCGCACACGAGACCGGCAGCGCCATGAGCTTCAACCAGGTGGTGCGCACCATCGGTTACACCACCGGCAGCGTCCTGAGCGCCGTCGTCCTGGAGGCGCACACCGCCCCCGGCCAGCTGCTGCCGGCCAACAGCGGCTACCAGACTGCCGCCTGGCTGGGTTGCACGATCTGGGTGGTCACCGCTGTCGTTACGATCGTTCTGCCGGGGCGCTCCGCCGCGGCGGAGCGCCCCGTGACCCCCGTGACCTTGGACGAGGAACTGCTGATGGACGAGAGCATCGCGGACGCCGAGTCCGCCGAGGACAGTGTCACCGCGGCACCGGGCCGGTCCGGCCGGTGAGCCCCGGCAAGCGGCGGGACTCCGCCCGCAGTCGGCAGCTGCTGCTGGCTGCGGCGGCCGGCCTGTTCGCCGAACGCGGCTTCGACCGCAGCACCACCAGGGAGATCGGCGAACGAGCCGGTGTCGACCCGGCCTTGATCGCCCGCTACTTCGGCGGCAAGGCGCAGCTGTACATCGCCGTGCTCGACCTGGACCGGGCCAGCGCCAGGCCGGCCGACCTGCTGGAGCCCGAACGCAACCTGATGCTGGTGAACGGCGTCGACCAGCGCGGCCCGGGTCCGATCTTCCGGGCCGCGGTCACCCCGCTGGAGGACCCCGAGGTCCAGGCCACCGCCATGGACCAGCTGCACTGGCGACTGGTGGACCCGCTGTGCGAGCGCTTCACCCGCGAGGGCCTGGACCGGCCCCAGCTGCGGGCGGAACTGGCGGTGGCGGCATTCATGGGCGTCCTCCTGTCCCGCCACTCCGGCGCGCTCAGGGCGCTGGCCGAGGCCGGCACGGACGAGGTCGTCCAGCTGGTGCTGGACATGCTCGGCCAGGGCCGCTGAGCGCCGGCACGAGGAGACGTGGCCGGCGATGTGCACGAGGGCCGAGGGCGGCGGGATCCAGCAGGGTGGCTGCGGCGGCATGCTCCACGCCCCGCCAGTGGTTGCCGAGCAGGCTGACCACGGCCGGCGGTTCGGGGTCGGCCCTGAACTCCTGGGTCGCGGGCCCGGGTGTGACCGCCCCATTCCGGGTGACGACCAGCGCAAGCCCGAAGGCGACGAGCAGCGCCGTGCCGACGGGCACCAGGACGGTGAGGGCGTGCTCATCGCCCGCAAAGGCATCGAGTCCAGCGAACGATCAGGGCGCCGACGACGGGTGATTGAGCGGACCATGTCCTGGCTGACCGGCTACCGCGGACTCAACCACCGCTACGAACGCTATCCCGTAACCACCTGGGATTTCTCGGCCTCGCCGCCACCCTCCGCTGCGACAAACGCTTCCTCAACTCACCCCGTGGGACACCGTCTTAGCCGAGGAGTTCGGCTGATGTCTTGACCACGCCGGCGGGGGTGCTCCGACCCCCGGGATGTTGGATGTGGTCGACGTGGTAGCCGTCGTCTTCGAGTGCAGCCACGATGCGCCGGCCGGCTGTTGTCGCTGTGGCAGGTGTGCTGTGCCGCTCGTGGGAGATGAACACAGTGGGCCGTCCGGTCCTGCAGCCGGGCGGTATGTGGTCGGGGGAATAGGCCAGGATGCGGGTGAACAGGTTGCCGTTGGCCAGCCCCAGGCCGAGTGCGTAAGAGGCGCCGTCGCGGTACCCGGCGATGGCAATGCGGTCGGGGTCGATGGGGAAGTACATGCGGACGGTGGTCAGGATGTTCCGCAGAGCGGCGGCGTCCCGGCCGTACACCCCGTTTCTGACGGCGTCCCAAGTCTGCCGGGCAGCGGCAGGGGCCAGGAGCAGGACCCCGCGCCGCTCGGCTTCGCAGCGGAGGAGGGCAAGCATGTCGCTGGGTGCGCCGCCGGCGTGGTGGAAGGCCACCAGCAAGGGGCGGGGCCGGGTCGGGAGCCGGGCGGGCACGTAGAGCAGGGCGGGCCGGGTGGGGCCGGCGAACTGGTGCAGTCCATGCTCGAGGGGTGCATGGATCGGCGGTGACGGCTGAAGGTCCAGGACGCCCCGCGAGAGCTCTGAATCGATGGTGGGCACGCTTCCTCCGTGAGGGTCAGTACATCTGCCCGGCGGCGGGCTTGTCGGCGATGGGTCTCGGAGCGGGCCACGACAAGCGTGGGTGATGCCTGCGACCACGGTGCGCAGCAGGACGGGGACGGTGATCAGGGCGAGGACGGCCGAGCCGGAGCACGACGTGCAGGGCGCTGGAAAAGGCTGCGGTCGCCGCGGGCAGGGCGGTGTGGATGCCGCCGTTGAGCCGCTCGGTGGCGGTACGGGATCGGCCGCGTTGCCCGCGAGCTGGGTCGCGGTGACGGTGACCGGCTGGGATCCACCGATGGCCGAGGTCGCCGGTGAGCCGGAAGCCGTGGAACATTCGGTGGCCGCGCCGGCGAACAGCTTCACGCTGGAGACGGCGGTGCCACGTCGACCGGGCAGGGAGGGCGATGTTGAGGAGGGCTCATCATTGCGCTCCTCGAACGCGGGACGGCGTAGCGGAGCAACCAGACCCCACAATCGCCACGTCAGCATCACGGCCCTGCATGCGCCGCCTCAATCGCACGCAGGGCCAGTGGCCGCGCCGACGAAGGTCGATGCGTCCGCCGCTCCAGCACGGCCTGGATTCGTGAGATGTCCGGCTCCGCCGAGACGACCCGCCATCAGACCCACATCGGTGCGGATGGCCCTTGGATCAGAAGGCACCTTTCAGATGCCGCCGCATTCGGGCCTGAGAGTCGCGGCGCCTATCACTCCCTCGTGCCGTCCACCACCCCTGCTACTCGGCAGAGAGGGGACCGCGCTGGGGATCATCCCGGGTCGGTGACGGCACTGACCCGAGTGGCGACGCCGCTCAAAATGCATGGTCGTGCGCTTGCCGCGTGCCCTCGATGACGATGTCCATGTCTGTGCTGAAGATGATGACCTTCTCGATCAGGTTTCCATTGAGCTGAAGAGTCTCCGATCCCAGCGCCGACTTGTCGCCCGGGAAACCGAAGTCCCAGGTCCAGTGGATGAATTCCTTGTTCTGGAAGTGGCTCACGAGCCGGCCGTACAGGGGCGGTGCCTTGCGCTGCACAACGTCGATGTAGTCGTTGATGGCGTCTCGCCCCACGAAGACGTCATCAGGCTCCATGAGCGTGATGTTCTCCGCATAGATCTCCTCCATCGCCTTGGCGCGCTCGGCGGGGTCCGGGATCATCCAGACGTCCAGGTGCTTGGCTATGAGCACCCGGGCGTGATCCGATCCACCGGTCAGACTCAGGTGGAGCCGGGAGATCTGTCCATTCGCGTCCAGAGTTACGGCGACGTGCCCGCTTCCGGAGCTTCCGTTGCCCCGCAGGTCCAGACCGGCCTGGCTCCAACTGCCGGTGATGGATCCGTCGGCTTCCTCGGAAGTCGTCCAATGGTGCCGGGACTCCTTCCACTTGGCCGCTTGCGCCCGATGGAATTCCACGGCCAGTTCCTGGCCCTGGACCATCTCCCCGCTGTGCATCAGCAGCACGTTCTCGGCGAAGAGCTCACGAAGGTCGTCCAAGCCGGAGTGGCTGCTGTCGGCTGAATCCACGATCTCGAAATATCGGTCAAGCGCTGTCGTCATGCTTGCACTCCGTTCTCTTCACATGTCCGGGTTTGCAGTTGTGCTACTGAGGGATGGGCTCTCGTCGCTGCGGGTCGGGCCCCGTCTGCCCTCAGTGTCGTTGTCCGTCAGGGCGAAAGATCACTAACCGATGGGGTGGGCTTTTTCCGCCGCCGTTCGCGTTCCATGAGGGAGACGAGGCGGAGCGGGCTTGTGTGACAGACCGGAGGTCCGACATTCTTCTGCGAGTCCCGCAGTACGACGGGCTGCTGAGCCGCCGAAGGGCGGACGGGAACGGCGCTGTCACAAGGGGGTGGTGCGGTCGATGGGTTGGTTCCATCGTCGCAGTTTGTCCGGGTTGAGAACGGCCCATACGTGCGTCACACGGTCGCCGGCGACGTCGAGGCTGATCACCGCGACCACCCGCTGGTCGTAGCGAACCACTATTCCTGTACGGCCGTTGACGGACTGGGCAGCCACCGTGGTGCGCGGATGCGGGCCGAGCACCGTCAGGAGGCTGCGTGCGACCTGCTGACGACCGCGCACCGATCGCACCCGCGTCCGGACTTTGCCGCCGCCGTCGAAGACGGCCGTGGCATTCGGGCAGAGCAAGGACTCGAGCAACACGGCGTCCTCTGCAACGCACGCCGCCCGAAGAGCACGGACAACCGTGTCATGTTGCCGGAGCGTCGCCGGACGAGACCGCGCTTCCGGGAGCGAGCAACATAGGTGGTCCATATGTTCCATGTACTCGGGCTCCGCACGGTCGACGGCGTCGGTGACTGTTTCGTGCGCCGCCCTGACGACATCGGTGAGGACGAACGCCGCCCGCTCGGCCGGCGGAAGCGCTTGCAGGGCACTCAGCAGGACCTGAGTGACCTCGTCGTCCAGCGTGGGGTCAGTGGGCTTGACCAGCGTCGGCGCGAGACCGGCTTCGTGGGGTCCTTCGGTCCGGGCCGGCCTGGCCAGGCAGATGTCGGCCACGGTCTTCGCCAGCCACGCGCGGGGCGAGGCGATGTCCGCGCGCGCGGTTTCCGGCAGCTCGTACCACTGGCGGTAGATCTCCTCGATCACGTTCTCCGCCTCGTTGCTGCTGCCCAGCAACCAGCGGGCGACATCGAGAAGATGCCGCCGCTCGTCAAGCAGCTCCGCGATCGGCATCATGTCACTGGCATCATCCATACGGCATCCTTCCTCTCATACAGGACCGCAGAACGCGGCCTCATACTTGGACCTCGGCAAAGTGCAGGAGGCGGCGCGACGACCGCAGGAGCCCTCATCGCGCCCGTCTGCGCTGCAGGGACTGCTGTTCGCCCCTCAGTGACGCCTCGCGCGGGGTGACTACGCGTGGGTGGAGCAGCAGCACCACAGCACCGTGGAGATACTGCGCGGGTGGACAGCGCACCGCAGCGACGTCGACTCCCGCCGCGGATGCAGGGGCGCTGCGACGGGCTCCCTCTGCCATCCACCACTGCGGTGGTTGGATTCCTCGGCAGGCGTCTCGTTGTTTACCGTCCGCGGCTCGTTAGGGAGACGAGGTAACGCACACGGGTGTGACAGCTCAGCCGCGTGCACTTCACGGTAGGCAGGCCTAAGAGATCATCTCAATTGACAGATGAGCTCATCGGTGTAGATGAGCCAGGTCCCCTTCGTTCACGGGGTAGGGACGTTCACGGGGCAGGAGTTGCCGTGCGGCGTCCAGGCCTCCGTCCTGTACATGCGCGTGGACGGTGTGGGCGAGCGATGTGATGTCGGTGATAGAGACGGTCCACTCATCGGCGTAGAGGCGTGCGGCCTCGCCGACGAGACCGAGCTGGAGCGACCGGTGGGCAAGCGGCTGAAGGTGCAGGTCGCGTTCTGGGTCCCATTGCACTCGGGCCGGAGCCCACTTCAATTGGCGCTTCCACGTGGCACGGTCGGCATGGAGGCCATGCTCGTAGTGGGACAGGCAAGCGTGTTCCAGTGCCCACTCGAAGCCTTCACGCGAGATCTCGACAGCCAGGACGGTCTCCTGGCCTTCTTTGGCGCCCCACCCGCAGCGGTACATCATCCACAGGAACGACGGCTTGATCCACGTCAAGCATCGTTCGTAGCCCTTTCTCGTTCTGCCCACATACCTGCAGGTCAGCGTCCAGCGCACGTTCGGTGCGCGCCTGGGGCGTGGTAAATGCCGTGGCGTGCACCGGGGGCAGGGCGATTGCAAAGTCCGGGTGATGAGGGGACGGCCGAACCGCTTGCTGCGCCCGCCCAAGTCGAGAGCCACCGTCGAGGGCCCCCACGCCACTCCCGGCATGTTGAGCGGACCGGCGCGCCGCACCTTGACTCCCGATCCTGGGAACGTGAGCGATGCGTGATCTCGCAGCGGCCGGCGGGGAGGCGTCAGCCCAGCCCCAGCCGGGGTATCTCCCGTCCCGGGGAGCGGTCCATCACCATCAGCAGTCCGGCCTCGCGAGTCCTGTCGTAGGCGGCCTCGTCTATGACGCCCACCTGGAACCAGACCGCCTTGGCGCCGATCGCCACAGCCTGGTCGGCGATGTCTCCGGCGAGGGCCGAGTTGACGAACACGTCCACCACATCCACCGGGAAAGGAATCTCCGCAAGGGAAGCGTAGCCCTGCTCACCGTGCACCGTCTCAGCCGTTGGGTGCACGGGCACCACCCTCTTGCCGATGCGCCGCAGCTTCTCGGCCACGCGGTAAGCGGCCCGTTCGGGGTTTTCGGACAGGCCCACCACTGCCCAGGTGTCTCCGGTTGCGGTGAGAATCCGCCCTATTGTCGCGTCATCGCCAAAAATCGTCATGCCTGGCACCGCCGTGCGGTGGTGAGTTCCGCACCAGTTACCGCCAACCGCTTGATCATCGGGAGCGCCAGGCCCGTGGACTTCGTCAGTCGCATGAGCAGACGTTAGCCAATTTGAATACTGTATGCAATAGCTCACCGCCTTGGGCACCCACCGCTCGACAGGAGCAGCGGGGGTAGTCATCCGGCTGCTCGCTGTGGTGCGCCCAGCATGGGCGATTGATTGGGGGTGGAAGTCCCCGAGGGCCACCGTGACATGGCAAGGCGGGCCAACTCCGCCTTGTTGCCCGCTCCCAGCTTGCTGCGGATACGCTTCACGTACGTGTCGACGGTGTGCTGGCTGATCCCCAGACCCCGGGCAGTTTGAGCGTGTGTCAGGCCCTCGGCGATGAAGTCGAGGACCTGCTCTTCCCGCTGCGACAGCTCGTCTCTCACCGACACAGTACGGGCGCGGCTGCTGATCGGGCGGACTCTAGGACGGTGTCCTACATGGTGAGTTCGAGGAGCCGTTTGTAGCAGCAGAGGGCTGCGGCGAGGCCGAGAAAGGCCAGGTAGTTGGCGGGTTGGCGCTCGTAACGGGGGCTGAGTCTGCGGTAGCCCGTCAGCCACGACGTCGTCCGTTCGATCACCCATCTGCGGCGCCCTAATCGTTCGCTGGACTCGACACCCTTGCGGGCGATGCGGACCCCGATGTGCTTGCCCCAGAGCCATCGCCGTAGGTGAGGGATGTCGTAGGCCTTGTCGGCGTGAAGGCGTTGTGGCTTGAAGTAGCGTCCGCGGTAGGGGTCATGTCTCGTTTGATGACCCTCGACCATGAGTTTCAGCGCGAGGTTGTCGTGGACGTTGGCGGCGGAGAGACCGACGATGAGGGGCAGGCCGTTCGCGTCCGACAGGACGTGCATCTTGGAACCCGGCTTGCCCCGATCCACGGGGCTCGAACCTGTGTGTTCGCCCCCTTCCGCCGCCCTGCGGCCGCACCCGATCCGCCGGAATCAACGGCCTGGCGATCTCCCACAGCCCGTCCGGAACAATCCAACTCCACGTCCCCTGACCCATGTTGAGGAGCACTACCCAGCCTCACCATGCAGGACACCGTCTTAGAGATCACCTCAATTGACAGATGAGCTCATCGGTGTAGATGAGCCAGGTCCCCTTCGTTCACGGGGTAGGGACGTTCACGGGGCAGGAGTTGCCGTGCGGCGTCCAGGTCTCCGTCCTGTACATGCGCGTGGACGGTGTGGGCGAGCGATGTGATGTCGGTGATAGAGACGGTCCACTCATCGGCGTAGAGGCGTGCGGCCTCGCCGACGAGACCGAGCTGGAGCGACCGGTGGGCAAGCGGCTGAAGGTGCAGGTCGCGTTCTGGGTCCCATTGCACTCGGGCCGGAGCCCACTTCAATTGGCGCTTCCACGTGGCACGGTCGGCATGGAGGCCATGCTCGTAGTGGGACAGGCAAGCGTGTTCCAGTGCCCACTCGAAGCCTTCACGCGAGATCTCGACAGCCAGGACGGTCTCCTGGCCTTCTTTGGCGCCCCACCCGCAGCGGTACATCATCCACAGGAACGACGGCTTGATCCATGTCATCCGGTCCCGCTTCCACACCTCCGGGAAACGGCCCTCCCGGGCCGCCGGCAGGCCAATCTCCTGGGCGTACGCCTGGTAGACGGTGACCGTGGAGTCCGTGTGCAGGACTCGAATCTGATATTTGGGTTCTGCCACGGGACCAGAGTGGGCACGCTGTTCCGCGCGCGCCATCGAATTACCGCGGTGCGAGGCCGCCCAGCCTGCGATAGCAGATAAGGGTGGCGGCGATGCCGACGAAGGCGAGGAAGTGCGCGGCCTTGCGCTCTACGGTGCAGTCCCGGTTCTCCCTACGGTGCAGTCCCGGCGCGAGGAAGGCCCACAGTTGGTGGAGCCACGCGGGGCTCGCGGCGACGACTCCGGCGGTAATCGCCACTTTCAGCGCGAGTCTGCAGGGCGAGATCCAGTCGGGCCCGCCCGGGAGGCCGGCGGCGGGATCATCCGGCGACCCGGTACCGACTGGTGATCGCGACTCGGTTGAACGCGTTCATCACCGTCGCCAGCCAGGCGACCGCCGAGACCTGGTCCGCGGAGAGCACGGCTGCGGCGGCGTCGTAGTCCGCGTCGCCCACGTGCCCCTCCGACACGTGCGCGATCGCCTCGGTCAGACGCAGGGCGGCTCGATCGGTCTCGGAGAAGTAGCCGGATTCCTCCCACGCGGGCAGCACCGCGATCCGGTCCGGGTTCTCGCCCTTCTTGACGGCGTCACGCGTGTGCATCCGGAGGCAGAACGCGCAGCCGTTGATCTGGGACGTGCGGAGCTTCAGCAGTTCGACCAGGAGCGGGTCGAGGCCCGCCGCGGCGGCGCTCTCCTCCACCGACACGGACAGGGCGAGAAGGGCCTTGTAGCTGGCCGGGTGCTGCTTTCCGATGTTGACGCGCTGCTGCTCGGTCATGGGTCACTCCTCTTGGTGTTGCCTGTCAGGTAAGCCTTGTCGAGAGTTCGCCGTCTCGCACGGCGACGTTCCGGTCCGGTGACGGCTCAGACGAGCGCGGTCTTCTCCGGGTTGAGGACCCTGCGGTACGCGGAGTTCGGACGGTCCTTGATCTCCACTGTGTCCACGGAGAAGACCCGGCCTGCCCGGCGGTGCAGGAGCGCCGGCCCGTCGCCGACCTCGACGAGGTCGATGCGGTCCGGACGCCACCGGAGGCCCACCCCCACCATCAGCTCGGCGATGCGCGCACCGCCGTGGACGAGCTTGCGCGCCGTGAAGATCTCACCGCCGCCGTCGGTGACGTACACGGCCTCCGGATGGAGGAGCCGTACCAGTCCAGCCAGGTCTCCGGCCCATAGGCGGCGCGGAACGCTGCGAGCAGCCGCTCCTGCCCCGCCCGGGACGCCTGCGGCGTAGCCTGCCTCGCCTTGGCCACCTTCCGCCGCGCCCGCGAGGCGAGCCGGCGGGCGACCAGCGCGGAGGCGCCCAGCACTTCGGCGATCCGCGTGAAATGTGGCGAGACTGCGCGGTCACACACTGCAGAAATGGGATCAGTCGCGCCCCATGCCTCGCTTCACGTACGACGCCAAGGCCGGTGCGTGCGCCACAGCCGTCGCCTGCACATCGGCGAGACTCTGCTCGGCCAGCGCTCTCCGCCAGGCCACCTCGGCCCGCGCCATGGCACTGTTCACCGCGCACGGCCGACTGAAGCCGCTCTCCGGCACCCGCTCCCCGATGGAGCCGCACCGGCGGATCTCGGCGCAGCGGAACACGGGCTCGTCTCCCTCGATGGCGAGCACCACGTCCAGCATGGACACCGCCTCGAGTGGCCGGGCCAGCCGAAAGCCGCCTCGCGCGCCCGGCACCGACTCGAGCAGGCCGGCCTTGACCAGGTGCTGCAGCTGCTTATTCAGATAGGACGGCGACAAGTCATGACCAGCGGCCAGCTGTGCAGTCGTAACCGGCTCCCCGTCGCCCAGCCACGCCAGGTTGAGCAGCATGTGCACTGCCCACTCGACACCCTTACTCGTCCGCATATCTGGATAGTAAATATCCAATTAGCGCGCGTCAAAGGCCGGTTGCCGTTGCAGGGCACCCCGCCGCCCCGTCAGCAGATGGATTCCGAGGCGGGCGACGCCGTCGACGTCGCCCCCGCCCCACCGGGTCACTCCGGGGGGCGACCGGGTCAGTTCACTGGGTCGCGAGCGGCGAGTTGCTGCAGGCATTCGGCGGTGCCGTCGCGACGGGCGCGCCATAGCCCGTGCTTGGCCAGCAGGCCGTTCGAAACTGTCAGGAGGGTCTTGTACGGTGGCGCGGCCAGGCCCTTGGATGTGTGTGGGGCGTAGAGGGCGCCTTCATCGGTGACGGTCAGCCAGCCGGTGAGGGTTCGCATGCCGAGTCCGATGCACTGCGGTTGGAAGGCGTGGGCGAGGAAACCGGCCCTTCGCCCTCCCGGCGGCAGCAGTCCCGGCGGTACGTCGAGGTGCAGCCCTGTGTCGTCGTGCCCGCTGACCGCTACCGGGACAATGACAGGAAGGCCGTCTGCGCCCTGGTAGGCCAGAACCCGGTGCGGCAGTCCGCCGATCCGGCGAGCGACCGCGGAGACGTCGACGCGCGGACCTGTACCGTTTTTCGGCGGCTTCTGCCCGGTCGCCATCTCCGGCCAGTCGGCACCCGTGACCGTCACCGTGCCGCGGGCCGTCAGGTCGGGCCAGACGGCGACACGCTGGATGTCGACGTCGACAAAAACGCGCTCTTGGTGATACTCGCGCAGCAGCCAGTCCCAGATCGGCCCGCGCTTGGTCTCCCCGAGGAACGGCTCTGAGGCCTGCCTCAGTTCCGCGAGGCGCTGCGGTGACGGCTGCAAGTCGACCGACGCGGTGCCCTGCGCGAGTACGTATGAGTTGGTCGCGGCGAAACCGTGCTCCCGCGTGTGGTACGCGAGTGACACGTGCGGGTTCCGCAGGATGCGCTCCAGCTTCTTCGGGAAGCCGAGCGATGTGGTGAAGCTGACGCGACCTGCCTCCCGGTCTCCGAGGCCTACCGGAGAGACGCTGGTGACCACTGCGCCCCCGGCCGGGGTGATATACGCGACCGCGACGGTGAGGTCGCCCCTGATGGCGGGATCCGCCGCGTCCGGCCATCTGACGCGGGCCGGGGTCACGAGCCGGTCCCGCGCAGGACCTGCAGGTCTTCTGTTGCCTGCTGGCGCATCGCGGGGATGAGCGGGCGGACCGGCTCTGGCAGGGCCGCGAGCATGAGTTCAACCTCCGCAGGCGTACCCACCTCGTGGAGGAATCCGATCATGAGATGCCCGGCCACGGGCGGCGTGGTGGCGATTACCTGCTGCGAGAATTCCGCCCATTCCGCGGGACTGATGTGGTCGCGCAGCGCAGGGAAAAGGATCGGCTCTTCATGGACCAGGTGACCGTGCACCGTGTCGCGTACCGCGACAGCCGCTCGGTGGAGCGCATCCCGGACTCCGTCACCCGTGCCGCCCTTACCCTGACCGGCTCCCGAACCGGCAGTTTCGCCGGAGCTGTCGTCGGTCCCGTCATCGCTTACCGCGACGGCAGCAAGCCGGTCGAGCGCCTCGTCCAGTCGCTCGTGTTCCCCGCTCAGCTCATCAAGCGCGAGCGCGGTAGCCGGCACCGCCGCGACAATCCGCGGCCACAGGTCCTCATCCTCGCTCTCGTGGTGATGGCGCAGGTTCACAACGAGGAAGTCGCGCAGCTGCGCCAGCGCTCTCAGCGGCACCGACGGGCGAACCGCCGCCTCCGCCAGCAGGGTGGTGGCCACTCGGTGGACACCATGGGCGAGTCGGGTCTCGAGGACCGCGATGGGCTCATTGGAAAGATCCGTCATGTAGTAGACCATATTCATAATAGACTCCTATTGTCAATATAGTGACTTACCGGAGAGGAGGTACAATGCGCCGGTGACCAGCCGGAAGTACAACTCGCCCCGTCGTACCAACTCGGCGGCCGCCACGCGCGAAGCCATCCTGAGTAGCGCGCATACCCTCTTCATGGCCCGCGGGTACGCCGGGGTGACCATCGGAGAGATCGCGGAGGCCGGAAAGGTTGCCGTGCCCACCGTGTACAGCAGTGTGGGAAACAAGCCGAAAATCTTGACGGCTTTGCTGGAGCCGGCCCTCACGGACCCGGCCATTGCCGACAACCTTGCCGCGGTCGAGGCCAGCGACGACCCACGCACCGTGGTCGAGCTGACCGCCGAGGGCACCCGGCTCACGCATGAACGCCACTGGGAGCTCGTGTACGGGCTTTTCTATCGGAATCCGCCCGGCGAACCCGCCGTCCAAGCGGTTCTGGACCGGGGGGCGGATGACTACGTCCAGGCCCTGACCCGTGTGGCCGACCGCCTCGTGGCGCTCGACGCGCTTCGCGCCGATGTGAGTCCTGCGGAGGCCATTGACCTGCTCTTGTTCTATCTGGGCCCGCACGCCTGGATCACGCTCGTCGGCGAACGCGCTTGGCCGTTCGATCGCGCCCAGGCCTGGATCGCCCAGTCCGCCTGCCAGGCACTGCTGAAGGAGTCCTGAGCCTGACAGGCGTGATGCGGGCATGGCGCGATGAGGCTCGACCGGGACGCGGAAGTCCTTCGGGCTCGCCATAGCGGCGGTGCGGCGATACCGCAGGACGTCCCTCCGTCGATCCGGCTGAAGGCGCGAGATGTTGCGCCGACGGCCGGCTGCGATACATCCAGGCGTAGCGGCTTTTGCCCCGCGGCACGGTCAAGGAACTGCCGTGGATCTGCTCGGTGTGGAGCCCGAACGGCGGTCGCTGCGCCGTGTTTGTCGCCGATCGGCATGGCGCGGTGCCCACTGTCCGTTCGCCGAGTGTCGTCGGCGGGTGTTGTAGCGCGAGGCCCAGCGGAAGACCGTCAGCTCACCGCACGCGGATACCGGCGCGGAAGACTGCCTGTACGTCAAGGATGGCTGCAGGGTCATCCGCGGGGTTACCGGTGACGACCAGAATGTCGGCGTCGGCGCCTGCGGCGATCCGGCCCTTGCGGCCCTCCACACGACACAGGCGGGCCGCCGAGCTGGTCATGGAAATGAGCGCGTCCAGCGGTGCGGCGCCCAGCCGGGCCAGGTCGGCCACGCCGTGAGGGAGGACGTTGTGAGGCTTCGCGGGACCGATACCGGCGTCCGTGCCGATGACGACCTTGGCGCCGTGCTTGTGCAGGCTGCTGTAGGTATCCAAGAGAGCATTGACAAACACGGCCATGTCCTCGGACAGTTGCAGGGCTACTCCGGGGTCCTGGCCCAGCGTCAGGCTGACGAAGGTTCCCTTCCTCACGATGGTGTCGATGAGATCGGGGTCCGGGGCGATGCCGTCAGCGGAGAGGAAGGAGACGTGCTCCAAGCTGTCGACGCCCGCTTCGACTGCGTCCCTGATGGCCTGGATGCCGTGAGCGTGGGCAGCCACCGGCAGCCCGAGGCGGTGTGCTTCGTCCACGACGACACGCAGGTCCTCCAAGCCGTACTGTGACGCGTGCGGCGCCACCGAATCGGGTGTCATATGGCCGCCACTGGCCATGATCTTGATGACGGCACAGCCGCGGGCGTGATGCTCGCGGACGGCCGCACGAAGCGCTTCGGCGCCCTCGACCTCACCGCCGAAGAAGTGGCAGTGGCCGCCCCGCGTGGTCAGCGGAGGTCCGGCAGCCAGAATTTCCGGGCCCTGCTCCGGGTGCCCGGCCATCTCCTCCACGAGGGTCAGCGAGAGGTAGCCGGGGTCACCGAGGTCGCGCACGGTGGTGATGCCGGCCAGCAGAGCGGACCGGGCCGCAGCCCGCATGTGCACCAGCAGGTCGCTGTCGGAGGCGGAGGCCAAGGACGTCACGGGGTCGGGGCCGGCGTCGAAGGCAAGGTGGACGTGGGTGTCGATGAGTCCGGGCAGCAGGCAGGCCGAGCGGCCGAGGTCGATGACCGCGCTGCCGTCGGCGGGCAGTGCCCCGGTGCGGTCCACGCGCACAATGCGGTCCCCCAAGACGTGCACAGTGGCGGGGCCCGACAGGCTGAATCCGTCGAACATCGAACCGGCGTGTATAGCAAAGGAATTCATCGGCATGTCTCCAATCGGAAAGCGTGTGTCACGCGGTGCTTCAGCAAGTCCCGGGCGGTGGAGATCTGCGGCTGCTCCGGCCTGGCCGACCCGCCAACCTGCGCCTTTGCTCCGTAAAGACCCGGGGCATGTACACCCACTTCGAAGGTCCGGCCGCGGCCCGTCAGCGGGGTTCGACTCGCGTCAGGTAGACGAGATGGCCCACACGGGTGTGACAGCCCAGATCTGCGGCGTTTCCGCCGGCAGCACTCCACCGGTAGATCGTGATCTTGCCGGTCGGGCCGGGGCGGGGACTGCTGCGACCACCGGTGATCACCGGGAGTTGGCTCGGAAAATGGCAGGCGTCGCGGCCTGCGTTACACTTAGGAGTAGCTGCTCCTAAATGGGCGCCGGCAAGGGTGGACATTCCTGTCCGGGCCTGCCGGTTCGCACCCCGGGCGGCCGGTCCGATGTCGCGCCCGGAGTGCGCGACCGCGGCCGGTCACCCCGAAGGCCGCTCGAAGGCTTGCCCTTGCTGTCGGGCCCGAGGCTTCACGAATCTCACCGGACGGCCGGGAGCCCAAGCCAATTCGTCACCTGTTTGACAGGTGACGAATGTGTGTGCAACCGTCAAAAGCGTCTACCCGAACGAGGGTTGTTACGCGAGTCGATCGAAGCCGGCCCTATCCATCGGGGCCGAAGGGTAGCCCCTTCTGTCGCTACCGCATCGACTCGCCACCGAATGGAGCGACATGATGCTGAATATATTTAAGACCAATAAGGTGCGTTATCTGAGTGCGGCCGCGGGGGTGGCCACGGCACTCGCCGGCGGCATCACTCTTGCGCCGTGGGCCTCGGCGGACACGTCGACTTCCATCAGTGCTCCCACGGCGAAGCACCGGTCCGAAATCTTCGAGCTGGTCGGCAAGCAGACCGCAAGCGCAGAAATAGATCTGGGCCAGAAGGGCGCCAGCATCGGTGACGAGCGCATCGTCCACGAGGACCTCTATCGCGACGGCAAGAAGGTCGGCGATCACAGCGCGATCTGCACCATCAGCCACGTCAATCCGACGGCGCTGCAGTGCCTGGGTACCTTCTCCCTGCCTGAGGGGCAGTTCGCCGGGCAGGCGCTGCTGCACCTGCCCGCCCCGTCCTACGTCGACGTCGGCATTACCGGCGGATCGGGCAAGTACAGCAAGGCCTCGGGCTTCGTTCGCACCATTCCCGCCGGTGCCACCGAGAGGCACTTCACCGTCCACATGAACGGTTGATCATGAAAGAACCGGCAGCGGAAGCCGGATCGGCCGGGTCTCCGGGAGCCGGCCGGATTGTGGTCACCGCCTGGGGCCACCGGCCTGCGGCCGGCCTGCTGTCTCCCGTCGCCACCGGGTGAACTGGCGGCCGGTAAACGAGGACGGATGTCTTTTGCGGACACAGCCAGCCCTCGAAGGCGGGGGTTATCACCTTCTTGACGAGTGCTCGTCATCACCATTTGAACAGGTGATGACGAGCACTGTGAGACCGTGACCCCGAGACGTCAGCCTGCACGCGGCGACCACCGGCCGACCAGGCGGCGCGAAGCAAGGTCGACGACGGTCGCCAAGTAGTGCTCCAGCGGGAGACAGGTGAAGTCGCCGACGTACTTCGTGTGCGGCTCGGTCACGGTGAAGTCGCCGCCGATCAGGTCCGGGGCCTTCGCCCTCGGCGGGTCGGCGACCGTGGTGCAATGCCTGCGACGCAGTCGTACTCCTGCAAGCCTCATGCTCCGCATGACGCGCGCGATCCGCAGTAGTTGACGCGTTCACCTCCATCGGAGCTCAGTGGTGGTCCTGGGAACACCGTAGGTGCCCTCCGATTCACGATGCACGACTCGTATCCGGGCGGCGAGCCTGGCAGCAGCCCCCGGCACGTAGCCCAGTCCGCAGCTGTCCGGCACCAGCAGTTGTAGCTGGAGCGGGCGACGCCGAGGATGCTGCACAGCCGCTTCACGCCGTAGCGGCGCTGGTGGTCGGCGACGAACTGGAAGCGGTTCAGAAGCCGTCAATGAACGACTGCCGGTTTCGGCACAACTTCGTTGTGCGGCACGGTAGATGGGCTGCCATGGCCATATCGGACGAGACCTTGAGCATCCTGGACGCGAAGTTCGCGGTCCTGCTGCCGCACCTCGACGAGCGACAACGGCGCCTGTATCCGGCCTCCCAGACGGAGGTCCTGGGCCACGGCGTGATCGCGGTCGTGGCGGCTGGCCGAGGTCTCCGAGTCGGAGATCTCGCGTGGGCAGGCCGAGTTCGCCGACGGGGCCGTGCCGCTGGGCGGGTACGCAAACACGGCGGTGGACGCAAGCCGGCGGCAGAACGCAACCCGGGTCTGGCCTCGGCATTCGAGGCCTTGATCGAGCCGAGAGATGTTGCTGCGTGCAGGGCAGCGGACTCCCACCATCCACGCTGATGAGTGAGTGGCAGGAGCCCGCTTCATGTCTGCGAGTCCATCGAACGTGCAGTCTGGCTTGCTCCGATCCCGCACACCCTGCTCACCCACGCGCTGTCGCTGAGCCTAAGAGCAACGCGACCACGCGTGCGAGGGCGTCAGCCGAAGAACTTCTCCAGTTCGGCGGCAAGCGCTGCCGGCTGCTCCTCCGCGATGTAGTGACCGCTGTCGGCGATGGTGGCGTAGCGGATGTCGGTGGCCTTGCCTTCCATCATCGCCTGCACCACGGCGACGTACTGGCCACCGAGTCCCAGGACCGGCATGGTCAGCGGCGGGTAGGAGTTGTTGTCGGCCAGGTCCTGGTGGAACGTCCGGTACACGCCGAAGGCCGCGGCCACCGCTTCGGGTGCGTCGTACGCCGCGGCGTACAGAGCGCGGCTTTCCTCGCCGATCCGCTCCGGGTGAAGCGCCAGGTGGTCGGTCGACCAGTCGATGACGTGCCGGAACCGTCCCGCCAGCAGCCTGACGGGCAGGTCGTCGTCGACCTGACTCAGGGGATACCACCAGGCGTTCGGCTCTTCCGGGGTGGGGAAGGGACTGATGACATCGAGGAATATCTGGGAGAAGGGTCCTCCCTCCCAGATGGCGAGCTTCTTGGTGGCGTGTGGGTAGTTCGCGGCGAAGCTGTAGGCGACCATCGCCCCGATGTCCCCGCCGGCGATGTTGACCTGCTCGTAGCCCAGGCCACGGATCAGTTCGTAGATGTCCTTGGCCATGTTCTTCTTGTCGTAGCCGCCGGCGGGCTTGTCCGAAGTGCCTTGACCACGGTAGTCCACGGCGATGACACGGAAGCGCTGCGCCAGCGGGGGGAGGATCTCGCGCAGAGCGTGCACGGTGCGCGGCCATCCGTCCATGAGGACGAGCGGCTCGCCCTCGCCTCCGATGACGTAGTGCAGCCGGGTACCGTTCACCTCGGCGTAGCCGTGTTCGAATCCTTCGAGCATGTTTGGTTCTCCTGTGTGCGATGACGGTCACACGCCCGGAAGTCGGGCCATGACCAGGTGAGCGCCGGCCTTGCCGGCGGATGCCTCCGTGCACGACAACCACCTGGCGCCCTTGTTTGCCGCAACGCGGATCGGGCTGCGGGGGCGGTATGGAATTCAGAAGGGTTCTGGAAGGACGATCGACTTCGCCAGCCGGGCCATGGTGTTGAACCGCGCGAGCTGGTCGTCGTCGATGACGGACGGAGGCGCCTCTCCGGGCCTGGCGGGGAGGGCATGATCGACGATGATCTGTTCCAGGCCCGGAGGCGTGAAGATGAAAATCATCCTTGCGGCGTGGCTGGCCTTGTTCTTGAAGCGGTGGCGGACTCCCCGGGGGATGTGGATGAAGTCGCCCGCGACTGCGGTAAAGACACGGTCGCCGTCGAGGAACTCCAGCTCCCCGTCGAGGATGTAGAACGTCTCTTCCTGCTCGGGGTGCGCGTGAGGAACGGGTCCGCCGCCAGCCGGAACCGTGGCCTCGATGAAGCCCATCCCGCCATTGGTCTGCGCGCCCGTGGCCTTGATCGTGTAGACGTCGCCCGCGGCCCACACCGTCGGGCCCTTGCCCGACGGCACGTAGAAGGCGCCGCGCTTGTTCCAGTGCGGGTCGTGCGAGTCGAGCTCGGCCAAGGAAAAGGTCATGGGGCTCCTCGAAATCTGGTCTCGATTGACATGGAAGAGAGGCGTCACAGCCGCCCGTGCGGGCAGTGACGCATCGTGGGACTGGGCACCCCACCGGCTCGGAAGGCGCAGCGCCCGGCTGTTCGGTCCGGCGGAACGGCGTCGATCCGGGATCAGCCCGTGATCCCGTGGGCCTTGGGCCGCAGCGCCGGCGGGACGCGCAGCGGGTCCTGGAACCGCGTCAGCGTGGCGGACGTCGGGTCCTGAACATCTCCGAGCCCTTCGGTCGACTGTGCCTCGTTCTGGAGACGCCGCCCCTGAGGATGTCGGCACCGGCCAGGGCAGCAGCGCTGACGCCGGCCATGCCCAGGATGTTCCGCCTGCCGAATCTGACATGAAGCTTCCGTTCTTTCCGGGAGGAAGTGCATGCATGCGAGCACGACCCATGTGCAAAGCGCCGTGGCGTCCCGTCGAGGGCACGGCGGTGGGCTGTCAGCTACCGGAACGCCGCATCACCTACCGCACCCGACCCTCGCCATTGAGGTTGCTGGGATGTGAGTCAGGAGATCCAGCTGTTCCGTCCAGGCACAGCCCGGACCGGAGCTACTGGCGTATCGACCCTGTCCCCGGCAGTGACCAGGGTTCTCTCGGTGCTCACACCAGTGAGACGAGGTGGCTGGCACGGGTGTGACGGCCAGGAGATCGCTGGCGGAGGGGTGTTCTACGGCTGCGGAGGACTTACGACCGCGGCCACGGGACGCCGGTCCAGCTCCGTCCGGCGCGCCGGCCCGGCGGCGCCGGGAGCAGGGTGCCCGCACGCCTCACTTCGAGCGCCCCACCTGGCGTGAGGTGTCACAAGTGCGCGAGCTTGTCCGGGTTGACGACCCTGCGGTAGGCGGTGACCAGGCCGTCCTTGATCTCCACCGTGTCCACGGAGACGGCCCGCCCTTCCCGACGCAGCAGGAGCGCTGGTTCGCCTCCGACCTCGATGACCTCAATGCTGTCCGGGCGCCACTGGCGCCCCACGCGTACCATCACCATGGCGATGCGCGCGCCGCCGTGGATGTACTTGCGTGCGGCGGCGAGCTTGCCGCCACCGTCGGTGACATAGACGGCATCGGGATGCAGGAGGCGTACCAGACCGGCCATATCCCCCGCTTCGTACGCGTTGCGGAAGGTGGTGAGCAGGCGCTCGCGCTCCGCCGGGGAAGCATGGGGCGTGGACTGCTTTGCCGTGGCCACCTTCCGCCGCGCTCGTGAGGCGAGCTGGCGGGCGGACGCCGCAGAGGCGCCCAGCACGTCGGCGATCTGGCTGAACTCGAGACCGAAGACATCGTGGAGGATGAAGGCCACACGCTCCGGCGGCTTCAGTTCCTCCATCACCAGGAGCATCGCCGACCCGACGGATTCGTCGACCAGCACCGGCTCCGAAGCGTCCGGCCCCGTCAGCAACGGCGCCGGCAACCACGGCCCGACATAGGTTTCCCTGCGGGCGCGGGCGGACTTGAGGATGTCGTACGACCGTCGCGCGGCCACCGTGAGCAGCCAGGCCCGGAGGTCACGGACGCCGCGCAGGTCCGCTGCGGCTGCCCGCAGCCATACGTCCTGGGTCACGTCCTCGGCATCGGCCACGCTGCCGAGCAAGCGGTACGCCGCTCCGAAGACGGCGGGCCGGACGGTTTCCCATTCGTTCTCGAGCACCCCAGGTGGCCTGGGCATACGCGTCACGTCCATTGACGTGGCCTCCTTCGCTCTCGCCGATGCTCGGGTGAGCACCCTGCATAAATCGAGATATTTTTTATCCAGAATCTGGTCAGCAACAGTTGATGTCGTGCGGGACCTGGTTCGGTCGCGCCCGCGCGCTCTGCGCACATACGACGCCACGGCAGGAACGTGCGCTTCCGCCTCCCCCGAACGTCGGCGAGGCCTGCTCGGCCGGCGCCTTCCGCCAGGCCGCCTCGGCCCGCCCCATGGCGCCGATCACCGCGCACGGGCGCCGGAAGCCGCCCATCCGGCATCTGCTCACCGATCGCGCCGTAGATCCGGTACTCGGCGTGGCGAATCGCGGGTGGCGATCCCGGCGTCCGCGGGCGAGAGGGCTGCCCGTCGGGTGCGGAGAAAGTCTCCGAGTTCGGCGTTTCGCATTTTACTCACATTAGGAGCATATGCTCTTAATGGAATGACGGCAAGGCACCACAGGCCGGAACTCGACCCCGAGCCCGACAAGGACGAATACGTGTGGCCGCCCGGAGGGCGGGGCGCTTCTCCAGTCGGTGCAATTCCGGCTGATCGGCGGGTGCCGACCGAAGGTCGACGAGCGCCGTTGCCGTGGTCATCCCCTGTCGGGATGACCACGGCGGCTGGAGCGCCACTGCGGAGCGCAGAAGCCGGCCGTGGGTCCCTCGGGCTGCCATCTCGACATCCTTGCGACGGAGTCGATCGTGAACCGACCGGCCGTCGCAGACCTCAGCGGCCGGCCGCCAGGCCGAGGGCGATGTCGACGATCATGTCCTCCTGGCCGCCGACCAGTCGCCGCCGGCCGCATTCCATCAGGATGTCGCGCACGTCGACTTCGTACCGCTGCGCGGCGGTCTCCGCGTGCCGCAGGAAGCTGGAATAGACACCCGCGTAGCCCAGCGTGAGGGTCTCGCGGTCGACCCGGACCGGGCGGTCCTGCAGGGGGCGGACGATGTCGTCGGCGGCGTCCTGCAGTTTGAACAGGTCGCAGTTGTGCTTGAAGCCCGACAGGTTCGCGACGGCGACGAAGGCCTCGATGGGGCAGTTGCCCGCGCCCGCTCCGTGTCCGGCGAGCGAGGCGTCTACACGGTAGACGCCGTTCTCGACCGCGACCACCGAGTTGGCGACGGAGAGCGAGAGGTTCTCGTGGGCGTGGATGCCGATCTCGGTTGCCGGGTCGAGGCTGTCGCGGTATGCGCGCACCCGGGCGGCAACATCGTCCATCGTCAGCCGGCCGCCGGAGTCGGTGACGTAGACGCACTGGGCGCCATAGGACTCCATCAACTTGGCCTGCTTCGCGAGCTGTTCGGGCTCGGCCATGTGGGAGAGCATCAGGAAGCCGGAGACGTCCATGCCCAGCTCGCGGGCGGCGGCGATGTGTTGCGCGGAGATGTCGGCCTCGGTGCAGTGGGTGGCCACCCGCACTGAGCGAACGCCGAGGTCGTAGGCGTGCTTCAGCTCGTGGATGGTACCCACACCCGGCAGTAGCAGAGTGGTGAGGCGGGCGTTCTTCAGGACCGAGGCGGCGGCCTCGATCCACTCCCAGTCGGTGTTCGAGCCCGGGCCGTAGTTGAGCGAGCCGCCGGCGAGGCCGTCACCGTGCGCGACCTCGATCGCGTCGACGCCGGCCTCCTCCAGGGCCACGACGATGCGCTTGACGTCCTCGGGCGTGATGCGGTGCCGGACGGCGTGCATTCCGTCGCGGAGGGTGACGTCCTGTACAAAGATCGGGGTGCTCACTTCGTGGCCTCCTTCGCGGCGGCTATCTTCTCGGCCATCTGCACCGCGGCCGAGGTCATGATGTCGAGGTTTCCGGCATATGCCGGGAGGTACATGCCCGCGCCCTCGACCCTGAGGAAGACCGACACCTGGTGGGTCGGCCGTGCGGTCGCGCCCTCGGCCAGCAGCGTCTCGACCGGCTGGTCGGCCGGGATCTCGGTGATCTGGACGTCCTGGACCATCCGGTAGCCCGGCACGTACGCCGAGACCTCGGCGACCATCTTGCGAACCGACACGGCGATCTGCGCCTTCGCGGTCTCGCCGTCCTCGCCCTCGGGCAGGGTGACGAGCGCGAAGACCGTGTCACGCATCATCAGCGGCGGCTCGGCCGGGTTGAGGATGATGATCGCCTTGCCCTGCTGGGCGCCCCCGACCTGCACGATCGCCGCGGAGGTCGTCTCGGTGAACTCGTCGATGTTGGCCCGGGTGCCGGGGCCGGCCGACTTGGAGGCGATCGAGGCAATGATCTCCGCGTACGCCACCGGGACGACCCGGCTGATCGAGGCCACGACCGGGATCGTCGCCTGGCCACCGCAGGTGACCATGTTGACGTTCGGCGCATCGAGGTGCTCCTCGAGGTTGACCGCCGGGACGACGTACGGACCGATCGCGGCCGGCGTCAAGTCGATCATGCGGATGCCGAGCGGGCGCAGCTTCTCGTCGTTGTACGTGTGCGCACCGGCCGAGGTGGCGTCGAAGACGATGCCGATCTCGTCGATCTGCGGCGACTTCAGCAGCCCCTCCACGCCCTCGGGGGTGGTCTCGAACCCGAGGCGCGCGGCGCGGGCCAGACCGTCGGAGGCCGGGTCGATACCGACCATGACCCCCATCTCGAGGTGCTGCGCATTGCGCATGATCTTGATCATCAGGTCGGTTCCGATATTGCCCGACCCGATGATGGCGACCTTGGTCTTGCTCATCGTCGTTCCTTACGCGGAGAAGGTGACCGACACCGTGCCGAGGCCGGTGACAGTGGCATGAACGGCAGCGCCCGGCGTCACGGGACGCATCGGGCCGAGGGCACCGGAGAGGATGACCTGGCCCGCGCGGAGCGGCTCGCCCAGTTCGCGGGCCTGGCGGGCGAGCCAGACGACGGCGTTGACCGGGTCGCCGAGGCAGGCGGCGCCGCTGCCGGTGGAGACGGTCTCGCCGTCGACGGTCATGGCCATCTCGGCCGCGACGGGGTCGAAACCGGTGAGCGGGACGCGCTGCGCGCCGAGGACGTAGCCGCCGGCCGAGGCGTTGTCGGCGACCGTGTCACCGAAGCTGATGTCCCAGTCGGCCACCCGGCTGCCGCAGATCTCGATCGCGGCGACGGCATGGTCGATGGCTTCGCGCACCTGGGCATGGTCGAGCGGTCCGTCTGCGAGGTCGGCCCCCAGCACGAAGGCGATCTCGGCCTCGACCCGCGGCTGGAGGATCGCGTCGGCCGGCACGACCGAGCCGTGGGCGTACTCCATGTCGTCGAAGAGGAAGCCGAAGTCGGGCTGGTCGACGCCGAGCTGCTGCTGCACGGCCGTGGAGGTGAGGCCGATCTTCCGGCCGACGACCGTGGCACCGGCCTCGATCCGCTCGGCGGCGAGCCGCTCCTGCACGGCGTACGCGGCCTCGACGTCGTCGCGGCCGATCAGGTCGCGCACGGGGGCGGCGGGGGTGCCGGTGGCAGCGGCCTCACGGAGCCGGGCCGCGGCGGCGGCGATGCGGTCGGTGTCGGCAGTGGGGTGGTTCTGGGGCATGTCGTCCAATCTGCGGCATGGGGCGCGGGGAACTCCACGTCGGCGTTCCACTCAGCGGTACGCTCTTTTCCATGGAGGACAGCGACACCGTCCTGGGCAAGGCACTGGCGATCCTGCGCGCGTTCGGCCCGGCCGACTCCGTGCTGCCGCTCGCCGAGTTGGTGCGGCGTACCGGTCTGGCGAAGGGCACCGTCCACCGCGTCGCGGGGGACCTGGTCCATCACCGGCTGCTCGACAAGACCGACCACGGCTACCGGCTCTCCGGGGGCCTCTTCGAGCTCGGTCTGCGCGCCGCCACCGAACGCACCCTGCTGGAGCTGGCGATGCCGTTTCTGCAGGATCTGTACGAACGCACCCACGAGACGGTGCACCTCGGCGTGCGCGAGGGGCATGAGGTCGTCTACGTCGCCAAGATCGGCGGACACCGCCAGGCCAAGGCGCCCTCCCGCACCGGTGGGCGGATGCCGGTGCACTGCACGGCGATCGGCAAGGTGCTGCTGGCCTACGCCGGGGAGGACGAGCAGGCCGCCGTGCTGAGAGCCCCGCTCGAACGCCGCACGCCGCACACCGTGATCGCCCCGGGCCTGCTGCGCCGACAGCTCGTGAAGGCGGTCGAGACAGGTGTCGCCTACGAACGCGAGGAGTCGACGCCGGGCCTGCTCTGCGTCGCCGCGCCGGTCCTCCCGCCCGACGGCCGGACAGCGGTCGCCGCCATCAGCGTGACCGGCCCGGTCGGCCGCTTCCGCCCCGAGTCCCACGCGAACGCCGTACGCGCCGCGGCCACGGCCCTGGGCTCCACCCTCGCCCGCCGGCGCCCCTGAAACCGGCCGTGGCCGGGTGCGACGCACTTCGCGTCACACCCGGCCACGGTCCGGGGCGTGTGGGTGGTCAGGCCGCCCGGTCCTCGACGGCCGCCGAGGAGAGCGGGATCGGCGTGAACATCTCGGGTTCCTCGTCCGGGGTCAGCGCGGTCGGACCGTACACCCAGTCGGTGAAGGCGTAGTCGTCGGCGTCCCGCGCCCGCATGATCGCGTTTCGCTGGAGCCGGGACTCCCCGTCGAGGTGCCACAGCTCGCCCCAGGCGCGGGCCGTCGTCTGCACCCGGCGGCAGTGCTCCACCCGGACCGCCTCGTACGCGGCCAGCGCACCGTCCCAGTCCGGCTCGGTGCCCGCCGGGGCGGCCTCGGCCAGCCGGGCGTAGTGCTGGGCGAGCACCCAGCCGTCCTCGATCGCCATGATCGCGCCCTGCGCCATGTACTGGAGCGGCGGGTGCGCGGCGTCGCCGAGCAGGGCGATCCGGCCGTGCACCCAGGTCTCGATCGGGTCGCGGTCGAACATCCGCCACCAGCGGTCCCGCCACATCAGCGGAATGCCCTTGACGACGGTGTCGCAACTGCCCACGAAGGCCGCGTCCAGCTCGTCTGGGGTGCCCCAGTCCTCCTCGCCGGCCAGGGCCTTGGGCGACTCGAACACGGCGACCTGGTTGAACATGTCGCCGCCGCGCAGGGCGTACTGGACGAAGTGGCGGTGCGGGCCGACGTAGACGGTGACGTCGTTCTCCGCGATGCCGTTGTCCTTGACCTGCTCGATGGGGACAGCCGCACGGTAGGCGACGTAGGAGGAGCTGACCACGTCGTCACCGATCAACTGGCGGCGGGCCACGGAGCGCAGTCCGTCGGCCGCGATGACCAGCTGGGCGGACTCGACCCGTCCGTCCTTCAGGAGGACCCGGGCGCCGCCCTGAGTGTTCTCGTAGCCGACGACGACCTGGTCGTTCAGCAGCTCGACACCGGCGCGCCGGCAGGCGCGCAGGAAGATGCCGTGCAGGTCGCTGCGGTGGATGACCATGTAGGGAAAGCCGTAGCGGCGTTCGAGGTCGCGCAGGTCGAGCCGGGTCAGCACCTGGGAGTCGAGCGCGTCCCGCATCACCATGTTCTCCGGGACGACGCCCAGCGACTTCGCCTCGTCCAACAGGCCGTACTCGGCGAGGATGCGGGTGCAGTTGGGGGCGATCTGCAGGCCGGCGCCGACCTCGCCGTACTCCGGGGCCTGTTCGAGAACGCGTACCCGTAGTCCCTGGCGTGACAGGGCGTAGGCGGTGCTGAGGCCGCCGATGCCACCGCCGACCACCAGGACGTCAGGCTGTCCGGCAGGCGTGGGTTCAGGGTTCATGTGCTGTCCTTGCATGTGCGGGGCGGGCCCCGGGTTCAGAGCCAGGCGCCCAGCGCGGGGGCGGGGGTGCCGTCCGCGGCGCGCAGGTCGGCGCGACGTCCGGTGAGGTAGGCCGCAATGTCGTGCAGTTCGCCGGTGACCGGGACGGGCTCGCCGTCGCCCGGCAGCTCCCAGCCGGCGCCGGTGGCCGGGGCCCGCAGGGCCACGGCTGGGCCGGGGGCCGCGGCGCGCTTGGCGGCGACGTCGTCGCACAGGGCGGCGAGGAAGTCGGCCGGCAGGTCGGCGAAGGAGACGCCGGTCGCCAGGTCGACGGCGTGGACGCACACTTCGCGGGAACGCATCCAGGGCAGTTCGGTGGCGGGGACGGTACGGCCCTGGGCAGTGACGACCTCGTGCCGCCACTGCTCGTCGGTGAGCTGGTCCATCCGCGCCTCGAGCGCGTCCGCCGAGCGGCGCAGCCAGGCGGTCAGCCGGTCGGCCGGCAGGGCGCGGCCGCGTTCGATGCCGGCGGCGCGTTCCTCGGGCGAGGCGTACATCGCGGTGGGTTCGCCGGTGGCGGCCCAGTGGACCAGGTTGGACAGGGCCTCGGCGTTGGCGGCGACGTGCGCGGCGATGTGGGCACGGCTCCAGCCGGGCAGGGTGCTGGGCGCGGCGTACCCGGCGTCGTCGAGTCCGGCGACGGCGTCGAAGGTCAGCTCGGCGCCGATCAGGGCCCAGCGGCGGGCGTCGGCGAAGGTACGGGTGCCGTTCGTCACGCTGCGACGACCTTGTTGGTGCAGGCGCCGAGGCCGGTGATCTCGGTGACCACGTTCTGGCCGGGGAGCAGGAAGACCTTGGGGTCGCGGGCGTTGCCGACGCCGGCCGGGGTGCCGGTGGCGATGATGTCGCCCGGACGCAGGGTGATGACGGTGGAGATGTACTGCACCAGGAAGACCGGGTCGAACAGCAGCGTGCCGGTGTCGTCCTGCTGCATGACCTGGCCGTCGACGACCGTCCTGACCTTCAGGGCGGGGCGGACGCCGCCGACCTCGTCGGGGGTGACGACGTACGGGCCGACCGGGGTGGTCGCCTCCCAGATCTTGCCCTGGGTCCACTCGATGGTGCGGAACTGCCAGTCGCGCACCGAGATGTCGTTCATGACGGTGAAGCCGGCGATGGCGTCGGCGGCCTGCTGCTCGTCGGCGCGGCGGACCTGCTTGCCGATCACGACGGCCAGCTCGACCTCCCAGTCGAACGCGTCGGTCTCGGCCGGCTTGACGATGTCGTCGTTCGCGCCGATGAGGGTGTCGGCGAACTTCGGGAAGAGGGTCGGGTAGTTGGGGAGGTC
The DNA here is from genome assembly GCF_029428675.1 of Streptomyces sp. JH14. Classification (GTDB taxonomy): domain Bacteria; phylum Actinomycetota; class Actinomycetes; order Streptomycetales; family Streptomycetaceae; genus Streptomyces. The sequence goes on from NZ_JAJNEL010000001.1 coordinate 511,276, forward strand.
CCGCCCCATCTCCTTGATGTGGTTGATGTAGTTGTGGCCGACGCAGACGACCTTGGACGGGTTCGGGACGACCGGCGCGAAGTCCGCGCCCTCGACCGGGTAGGTGGTGCCGGAGGCGGCCGCGGCCTTGGCCTGCCAGTCGGCCTCGGCGAACAGCTCGCCCAGGTCGGTGCAACCGAGGTCGACGTGGACGTCGCCGTCGAGGCGGACCGCCCGGGTGCCGTCGGTGGTGCGGATGGTGGCGAGCTTCATGGTCAGACGTCCTTCTGGGTGCGGTGGAGCTGAAGCGCCTCGAAGACGGGCGCGTCGGAGAAGCGGAAGAGGTCGAGGGCGCCGGAGTCCGAGTCGGTCCCGCCGGCCTCGGACCTGGCGGAGAACGGTTCCCAGGACGGGACGACGAACAGGTCGCCGCGGCTGACCGTCCAGGACTTCTCTCCGACGGTCACGACACCGGAGCCGTCGAATACCTGGTAGACGGAGGAGCCGGTCTCGCGCACGGGCGCGGTCTCGGCGCCGCGGGCGACACGGTGGAACTCTGCACGGATGGTCGGCAGCACGTCGGAGCCGTCGTGCGGGTTGGCGTAGCGCACCGCGGCGTGGCCGGGCTCGACGGTGCCGCCGTAGCCCTCCCTCTCCAGCAGCAGCTGGTCGCGCAGGGCGGCGTCGGTGTACTCCCACTTGTAGGAGAGCAGCGGGCTGCCCGGGGTGGCCGGGGCGGCCGACAGCGGGCGCAGGCCCGGGTGGCCCCACAGGCGCTCGGAGCGCGACCGCTCCGGCGTGATCCGCTCGGCGTCACTGATCTCGTCGCGGCCGAACTCGAAGAACTGCGCCTCGGTGACGTACTGGAGGGGGATGTCCAGACCGTCGATCCAGGCCATCGGATCGGCGGTGGCGTTGTGGTGGGCGTGCCAGTTCCAGCCGGCCTGCGGGAGGAAGTCGCCGCGGTTCATCGGCACCGGGTCGCCGCCGACGACCGTCCACACGCCCGAGCCCTCGACGACGAACCGGAAGGCGTGCTGGGTGTGACGGTGCTCGGGGGCGTCCTCACCCGGCATCAGGTACTGGATGGCCGCCCACAGCGTGGGGGTGGCGAAGGGCCGGCCGCCGAGGGACGGGTTGGCCAGCGCGATGGCGCGGCGCTCGCCGCCGCGGCCGACCGGGACGATGTCGCCGGCCTGGGCGGCCAGCTCGCGCAGCCGCTGCCAGCGCCACACGTGCGGTATGGCGCGCGAGCGCGGGTGGGCCGGCATGAGGTCGCCGATCTCGGTCCACAGCGGGACGAGCAGCTCGTTCTCGAAGCCCCGGTACAGCTCTTCGAGAGCCGGGGTGACCTCGGGCTGCCCCTCCGCGGCGACGGCCTGCAGCCGCACCGGGGAGCCCGAGGCGATGTCATGGGCGAGGGAGGAGTGAGTCACAAGCCACAGCGTGCGCCGTTTCTCTCTGAAGAACATGTAGATTCTGCAGAGCAGAACCATTCCGGGAGTACACCATGGACAAGCCGCTCAAGACCCCGCCGCCCTACCCCATCGCCAGCGTGGACCACGCGCTGCGGGCCGCGACCATCCTGCAGATGGAGGGCGGCGCGAGCGTGTCGCAGATCGCCGAGCGCCTGGGCGTCGCGAGGTCGACCGCGCACCGGATCCTGGCGATGCTGGTGTACCGGGACTTCGCCGTCCAGGGCGAGGACCGCGTCTACCGCGCGGGCCCGGTGCTTGAACTCGCCTCGCACTCCCAGTCGCTGGTCTCACGGCTGCGGGCCGCGGCCCTCCCGCATCTGCACCGGGTCGTCGACCTGCTGGACGAGACCGCGAACCTGATCGTGCGCACCGGGGACACAGTGCGCTTCATCGCCAGCGTCGAGTGCCGGCAGGCCCTGCGGGTCGGCTCCCGGGAGGGCATGGTGTTCCCGGCCCACCGCACCACGGCGGGCCTTCTGCTGCTCGCCGACCTCCCCGACGAGGAGCTGGACGAGGTGTACGCAGCCGAGCGGTACCGGGAGCGTCCGGCCGAGCGCCCGGATCCCGACCAGCTGCGCGCTGAGCTGCGGCGGCTGCGGCGCAACGGATTCGCCGTCAACAAGGGACGGTCCGAACGCGGTCTGGTCGCTGTCGGCATTCCGGTGCGTGACCGGGACGGCGCCGCGCTGGCCGGCCTGTCGGTGTCGCTGCCCAGCGTGCGCTACGACCCGCACCGCCTGCGGTCCCTGGTCGCCACCCTGAACGCGGCGGCGCACGCCCTGGAGCAGGACCTCGCCGAGGAGGGCCCCTGACAAACGAGAAGAGCCTGTACGACGACGTCGGCGCGGCGGTGTCGTACAGGCCCTTCCCGGACGGTCTGCCCGTGACTCAGTTGTTGGCGACGAAGTCGGTGACCAGCCGGTTGAACTCGTCGGCGTGCTCGATCATCGCCCAGTGGCCGCAGCGGTTGAGCACCACCAGGCGGCTGTTCGGGATGTTCGCCAGCAGGAACAGCGAGGTCTCGTAGGAGACGACGCGGTCGTCGCGGCCGTGGATCAGCAGGGTCGGCACCTGAATCGTCGGCAGCAGCTCCGGCTTGACCCACTTGGGCAGCGGGGCGCCCTTGGGCATGCCATCGACGTAGTTGCGCAGGTGCTCCGGGCGGGCGAGAGCGGCGTCCGAACGGGCCTGGCACAGCTCGGGGGTGGCGAACCGGGCCTTGTCGAAGACCATGATCTCGACGAGCCGGCGCATGTTCTCCGGGCTGGCGTCGCGGTAGGTCTCGATCAGGACCTTCAGGCCCTCGGACGGGCCGTCACCGGCGCCGAAGAGGGTCGGCAGCCGCATGCCGACCGGCGGGCCCATGGTGACCAGGTGGGAGATCCGCTCGGGATGCTCGGTGGCGAGACGGAGCGAGGTCTGGCCGCCCATCGAGTTGCCGACGAAGGCGGCCTTGTCGATGTCGAGGGCGTCCATGAACTGGATCGCGGCCTCGACGTGGTCGAGCCGGTCGACCGTGGCGGCGTCCGACTCGCCCCAGCCGGGCATGTCGACCGCGTACACGTGGAAGTGCTCGGCCAGGGCCTCGATGTTGCCGGAGAAGTTGCTCCAGCCGGTGGCGCCGGGGCCGCTGCCGTGCAGCAGGATGACCGGGTGGCCGGAGCCCGCCTCGTAGTAGCGGAGCTTCCAGTCGGCGGTCTCGACGGTGCGGGCGATGTCCTGCGGGTTGAGGGTCATCAGTGGTTCTCTTCCATCGGGTTCGGTGCGGCGGCGAGCAGGCCGGCGACGACGCCCGGGGGACGGTGGCCCCAGCTGTGCAGCCGGTCGAGCGTCTTCACCTCCCAGGTCTCGTCGTCGATGATCAGCCCGCCCCAGCCGTACTCGATGCTGAAACCGGACGGCGTGAAGACGTAGAAGCTGAACATGTGGTCGTTCGGGTGCATGCCGAGCGTCATCTCGAACGGCTGCTTGGCGTCCATGCACCGGTCGTAGGCCAGGCCGACGTCGCGGATGTCGGTGACCTCGACCATGAAGTGGTGGGTCTTCTTCGGCGACGGAAGGTCACCGAAGGCGACGGTGTGGTGGCGGCCGTTGCAGTGCAGGAAGATCAGGTCGGCGACGATGCCCGGGGCGAGCTCCTCGACGATCATGTCGCTGATCTTGAAGCCGAGCAGGTCGAGGTAGAAGCCCAGGTAGGTCTCCCGGGAAACGCCGTGGGCCAGCAGGACCTGGTGGCCCGCGCCGCCGGCGCCGGTCACGAAGCCGCCGAGCAGCGACGCGGACTCGAACGGCGTGGCGGCGTCGGCCAGACCGTTGACCAGCTCGAGCCGGTTGCCCATCGGGTCGGCGGTGATGAAGATCCGGTCCACCTTGCGGGCGGCGGCGAGCGCCTCGTCGCCCTCGGTGACCTCGACGCCGGCCGCACGCAGCTTCTCGACCAGGGTGTCGAGCGCGTCCGCGCCCTCGACCTCATAACCGGTGGCCACCAGGTCGTCGGCCAGGCCCTCGCTGATGACCCAGCGGTGGGCCTTCTCGTCGGTACGCAGCGTGAAGCCGTCCCCGGTCTTCTCGCCGAGCTGCATGCCGAGCAGGGTGACACCGAAGTGCTCCCAGTCGGCGAGGCTGCTCACCTCGTAGACGACGTATCCGAGTTCCTTGACACCAGACAAAGTCTTTCTCCTTCTTCGCAGGCTCAATCAGACGGTGGGCACGGCGAGGCCGTGGGTGTCGGCGGCGGCGACGAACCTGTCCGGACGGACCGCGATGACACGGGCGCCGTACCGGCGCATCCAGGGGAGGACGACCTCGTCCAGGTCGACCAGCTCGTCCGGACCCTGGGTGTGCGAGGTCTTCGGGCGCACCGCGCGGTAGTGGGCGCCGAGCCCGTCCCAGCCGGCCTTCTCCTCCGCCGACAGCAGGGTCGCCGGGTCGACGTCGTCGCCGAGCAGCACGAAGTGGTGGCCGAGGTGATGGTCCAGGCGGGCCATCCGGCCGGTGGTGTCACCGGTGATCGGCTGCGGGATCATGCGGCCGATGACGCTGGCGTCACCGGTCTCGCCGCGGATCCAGCCGCCCGCCAGTACCGGCGGAGCGGTGAGCGGCGGCTCGAACGGGGTGACCGTGCTCTCGGGCACCGCGTTCATCTCGGCCTGCTCCTCCTCGGAGACCTCTTGCTTGATCACCCGGCCGAGGCCGACCGCGAGGCCGGTGTAGAAGGCGGCGTTGGGGCGCCGCTCCGCCTCGTAGGTGTCCAGCCAGCTTTCGGGCAGCTCGCCCTTGAGTACACGGGCGAGTTTCCAGCCCAGGTTGTGAGCGTCGCGCATGCCGGTCTGCATGCCGGCACCGGCCCACGGCGGCATCAGATGCGCCGCGTCACCGGCCAGGAACACCCGCCCCTGGCGGAACGTGTCGGCCATCCGGACGTGGTGCTGGTAGAAGGCGTGCTGGTGGATCTCGACATCGTCCTCGGAAACGCCGAGCGCCTTGAGCAGAGGCCATATCTCGGCGCTCGTCGGATAGTCCGCCGGGGTCTCGTCGGGCTTGAGCGGGATCTCCCACCGGTGGTTGCCCGCGGACAGGGCGATGTCGACGACCGGGCGCTCCCTGTCGGACCAGAAGGTCAGGAAGTCTCGATCAGGCCACCAGCGCTTGACGTGGCAGTCGACGACCACCCAGGTGACGTCGTCGGTGTCGCCCAGCAACTTGCAGCCGATCCGGCCGCGGGTGGCGCTGCTGCCGCCATCGGCGCCGATCGCGTAACGAGCGCGGGTGGTACGGGTCACGCCGTCGGCGGTCGAGGTGACGGTGACGCCGTCGGCGTCCTGCTCGATGCCGGTGACCTCGTCGCCGTAGTGGACGGTGACCAGGTCGTCGTACCGCTCCTGGACGGCCGCGCGCAGCTCGGCCTCCATCGTCGGCTGGTAGATGTTGTAGAAGCGCGGAGTGCGGCCCAGGGTGGACGGCGGGTGTTCGATCCGCATGATCTCCGTGCGGTCGTAGGTCATCCATCGCAGGGCGCGCTGCGGGTCGATCACCTTGTCGATCCGCTCGTCGATGCCGAGGTCCTGGAAGATCCGCATCGTCCAGTCGTTGACCGTCACGGCACGCGCCCGGGAGTAGATGTCCCGGTCCCGTTCGAACGCAACGGCGGAGATGCCGTATCTGGCGAGGGTGAGTGCGGCGATCACACCGGTCGGGCCGTAGCCGACAATCGCGACATCCGCGTCATATCTCTTGGTCATGCGCTGGCTCCGTGGTGAACGCAATGGCAGAAGGTTTTGGACCGATCGGTCGGTATATTTTTAAGGTAGCAGCGCCCCTCCGCGGCCCGTCAAGAGATTCCGGGCAGGGATTTTCCACACCGGCGGGCCCCGGTCCTGGTGGGAAGCGCGCCCCGGCGTCGCCTACACTCCGAAAGGTGGAAATGATCGAGCCGCCCGCGCCGGAGACACGCACCAACCGCCGCGGCCGCCGGTCACGGCAGGAGATCCTTGACGCGGCCGCCCGCGTGATGTCCGTACGCGGCTACGCCGGAACACCGATGTCGGTGCTCGCCAAAGAGACCGGCCTGCCGAAGAGCGCCTTCTACCACCACTTCGAATCCAAAGCGGGACTGCTTTCGGCCGTCATGGAACAGGGCGCGTACGGCTTCTTCGACGCCATGCGCGAAGCCCATCGCAACCCCCCGGAGGGCGGCACCCCCCACGAGCGGCTCCGCTGGTATCTGCGCCGGACCGGCAACGTCATGGAGAACGGCGAGGAGTTCCTGCGCCTGCTGCTCGTGCTGGTGATGAGCCGCGAAGCGGCAGAGGCGCCCGAGGCCCTGCAGACCGTGATCGCGGTCCGCGACGAGGGGCGCGTCTACATGGCGCACATGATCCGCTCGTCCTTCCAGAGCGCGGGCGAGGAGGCCGCCGACAAGATCGCAGAGGCCCTCGCCCCCTTCGGAATGGCCGGCTATGACGGCGCATTCGTCGCCCTGCAGTCCGAAGGCGGCAGGCCCGTCTCGGCATGGATGGATCAGCTCGCCGACTCCATAGCGGCGCTCGGCGCGGCGATCATCGCCGCCGACTGACGAGGCCGCGACCCGCACCGGTGACGCGGGTCGAGGCTGGTGAAACTGGTCCTGGAGGGCGCTTTGGAGGCGGAACCGACCGAGCACCCGGGCTACGAGAAGGGCGACAAAGCAGCTGCGGGCTCGGGCAACTCGCGCAATAGGACGTCGAAGCGGCGGGTGCTGACCGATGTGGGTTCTCCGCAGGTGGTGCCCAACTCAGGTTCAACCGGTCGTCGCAACACGGGTCCATAGTCAACAGCAGCTGTTCGTCGAGGGCTTCGGCGAGGGTCTTCCAGCCGAGAGTCTTGCGGATCCTGCTGTTGTCGGCGTCCCCGCCGGCGGTCTCCGCGGCCCCGCGTAGTACCTCGATCGCCTCGCAGTGGTAGCCATGGCGCGCAAAGCGTTCGGCAGCCGGTCCACCTCCGGCAACCGCGGAGCCCCACCCGCCGCTGTTTTCGATGTCCATGAGAAGCGCCGGCACTCGGCAACCCCTGGTGCCTGGGCCGGCGGCACGGCTCCGGAGCGAGTCCGGGAGCCGTGCCGCCGGCGCCGGCCTGTGGGCGTGGGGTCAGATGTGGCCGCCGGGCGTCACGGTGATGGACGCCGGACCGGCCGGCAGGTCCACGGTGTACTGACGCAGGTAGGTGTCAAGGTACGGCGAGCGGTCGCCCTGGGTGGCCGCGTCGTCGGACGGGTCGTCCAGGGACAGCCTCAGCACGGCGCCCGAAACGCGGATGGTCCGGCCCGACGGGGTGTCACGCCACGACCCGGTCCGGATCGAGCCGATCTCCACGGCCAGGACATGCCCGGCCGCCAGCGTCCAGTCGGTCGCCTTGAGGTCGACGCTCATCCGGCCCTTCTTCAGCAGGGAGACTTGCTCGTTGAACATCACGGCCTTGCCGTCCGGGCCGACGTCGTAGAGCTTGAGCATGACGTTGCCCTCGCCCTTCGCGGTCAGCGAGATGTTCGGCGTGGCGGTCAGCCGCACGTCCTGGGTGAGCGGCTGCGACCAGACGAAGAAGCTGGAGCCGACCTCACCGGCCTGCTGCCTCTTCGCGATCCCCTTGGCCAGACCCTTGGGCGCCGGCTGCTCGGTCGCCGGGGCGTTCTCCATGTCCCAGTTGCCCGACGGCTGGACCGCCTTGGGCACCGGCGCGCCGGCTGCGGCCAGGGCGGCGCGGGCGGAGGCACCGCCGTCGTCGAGGTAACTTCCGTTCCCCAACGGGAGGGTGACGTCGCGCTCCACCACCGGCCAGGTGTCCTGGGCCCGCCAGTGTCCGGTGGAGTCCTCGACGGAGTACATCGGGTACTCGACCGAGGGCTCAACTCCCTTGAGGTACTGGTCGTAGAAGGACAGCGTCTCGTCGTACCAGCCCTCGCGGCCCATAGCCAGGCGGCCGTCCCCCACCCGGTCTCCACCACGCACATGGTCCCACTGTCCGACCCAACCGCGCTCCGGGCCGTTGTGGTTGGTGAGGTACTCCTGCATCTCCTCGGGCTTGGTGTTGTTCTCGATGAGGCCCTGGGTGACGAAGAGCGGCGTGTTGGTGCCCTGAGCCATCTTGGCCAGGTCACGGGAGGTCCAGAACGGGTCCTTCTGGTCTGAAATCCGGTAGCCGGCCGAGTTCTCGGTCAGGCACTGGGGGTGGGAGTTCTCGTACCGGGCGTTGGCCTGGTAGTGCGCGTCGTCGTCCGACAGCGGGGCCATTGCGGCAATGCCGTTGTAGGCATTGGCGGTTCCGGTCACGTTCGGGCGGGGGACACCGTTGGAGTAGATGTACTGGTACATGTCCCAGAGGGGCTCCTGGGCAACGACGGCCTTCAGCGCGGACTGCTTCAGGTCGTTGCCGATGAGGCCGGTGACGGCGTCGTAGGACTTGCCGTACATGCCCACCGCGCCGGTCGACCACGGCTGGTTCGCGGCCCAGTTGATCGCGGCCCTTACGTCGGCCTGCTCGCCGGGACCGCCCCAGTCGAGACAGCCGGTCGAGCCGCCGAAGCCACGCAGGTCGACCATGAGGAACGCGTAGCCGTCGGCGAAGAGGTCGCTGCCCTCGATGAAGTCCTGGAAACGGTTCGAGGGCCCGGTGTGGCTCCAACCCTCGGGGCCCGTCTGGCCCGTGTGTCCGAAGTACGGGCCGATGGAGAGGATGACCGGCACCTTATGCCCGGCGGATACGCCTTCGGGCATCAGTAGGTCGCCGTGCAGTTCGGTACCGGAGCCGTCCGAGGACGGGAAGTAGTGCTGGGTCCAGACCGAGCCCTCCGGGACACGGTCGTTCTGCTCGTGCGTAATGCCGTCGGTCGCGGTGGCGACCGCGGCGGTCGGGGTCCGAGCGAAAGGGGCGGGCGATGACGCGACGGCAGGGCCGGCGAGTGCACCGGTCAGCGCCAGAGTGGTGACGAGTGCCGAGGCGGCCCATCCAGGCGCGCGACGTCTGTTCACATGCTCTCCAGAGTCGTCGGTACGGAGTGGTGCGGCGGTTCCGGCTGAACGGCAGCCCCAGCCCGCCGTCGCCGCTGCGACGACGGACGGTCGCACGCACGTCGCGAACGGGACCGCGTGTGCGAACCCTGGCCGGAACCGATGGTGAGCGAGCCTAAGGTCAGCACTGAAACGCGTCAACGGTGCTGTGCATCCACTGTGTCGGTGATGTGATGGAGACAAATCGCTTGTTTCCAGGGGCAGTTGAGGGCGTCCTCAGCCTTCACACCTTCTCCGACCGTGCACAGTAGGCCACCCCCAGATCGGCGGTGAGACGCGCCGTGTACGCCCTGTCCGGGCTGCATCCTGTCGCCCGTGGACGCACCAAGCAGCCGCCTGGTAGCCCTACGGGGCGAAACCAGCTCCGGCTATATGCGCGCAGCCCAGTCGCCGGACTGCCTGCGCGCCCACGCGATGAACTCGTCCGCCACCGGATAGTCGCGCTCGACCCGCTCAAGCAGCGGTTCCAGCTCGGCCGGTGACACCCGGCCCACGTTCAGGAGCACCTCGGCCCAGCCCGGCGGCCGCCTCCGGCGGATCCACGGCGAGGGCGCCCGGACCTCCGCGAGGAGTTGCTCCCGGTCCAGCAACCTGCGCATTTCCGCAATCGTCTCCTCGCGCAGCATCCGACCGCGCCCGGCACACCGCCGAAACCCGGCGACGACGCGACGCGCAGGCGGCTGGACGCGTACGCCTACCTGGGCGCGCCGGAGCGACTGGAGCGCATCGCGATCATGCGAGTCTTCTGCGGGACGCTCCTGGCGGACCTGGCCGTCCCGGACGTCATGGCGAAGCTGCGCGAGTCCGGCGGGCCAGGTGCGGGACTCGACGCCGACACCCTCACGGCCCGGCTGCAACAGCTGGAGCGGTAGGGCAACCTGCTCCGCGGCAGCCGCACGGTGAAGGCGTCCAGCATCACCGAGTACCAGCGTTCCCGCGCCCGGTACCAGCTGTCGAGGCTCGGCGAACGCATCCAGCGGGACGCCGACGGGGCGCTGGCCGAGGCCGATGCCGCCCGCGAGGTGAGCAACGAGCTGCTGGCCCTGGTCGAGCGCGGCCTCCGGGAGCTCGCCGAGCTGGTGTCCGAGCCGGGCGGTATCGCCCCGCAGGACGGGCTGGAGCGGGTCAGCACGTTGTTCGTGCAGTTCGCCGAGTTCGCGGACTCCATCCGGGACTTCTACGCCTACCTCGGCCAGGTGCTCGCCCGGTACGACCTGGACAGCGCCGAGTACCAGGGCTTCAAGGAACTGCTTCTGGACTACGTCGAGGCGATCACGGAGGACGTGGGCTTCCGGGCCCCCCGGATCTCGGCAGCCCTGGACGCGCTGTGGCCGCACCTTCCGGGGGCGAGGAAGTCGGCCGGCAGGCAAGGCTGTGGTCTGCGCGGATGACTTTTCGGCGCCAGTAGTCCGGTTGCCGTAGCCCTGCACGGCTCCCGGCCCGTGTGCGGGTAGGGCTGTCGGGGAAGATTCTCTGCACAGGAGTTGCAATGACGGGCCACGGCGCCACCTCCAAGGATCCGCCCGCTGATGCCTTCGGTACGGCGGACGTCGCGACGGCCACCACCGATGAGCAGGGCATCGTGACCGGGTGGAGTGAGGGCGCCCGGCGTCTGTTCGGCCACCGCCCCGAGGATGTCGTGGGTCGGCCGGCTGCCGAGCTTCTGGCTGAGGATGCACCGGCTGACGGGGCGTTCCTCGCCGGTCAGCCGAGCTGGACAGGGCATGTGGCGGTACGGCACCGGGACGGCCACCCTGTGTCGGGTGAGCTGCTCGCGCATCGTCGGGTGGGGCGGAACGGGTCCGACTGGCTCCTTGTATGGGACGCGGCCCGGGGACCGGCCCAACGGGCGGAGGACGGCGTCCCGATCGAGTGGTGCTTCAGCCAGTCGCCGTGCATTTTGGCGATCTTCGACACGGATCTGCGGTATGTGCACACGAACGCCGACGAGGAGCACGCGATCGCCCTCACCAGGGACCAGGTGCGCGGGATGCGCATGACGGAGGCGGCACCGCACCCCGCGTGCGAGAGGATCGAGCAGGCCATGCGCCGCGTACTGGAGACGCGTGAGCGGCAGTACCTGGAGGTCTATCTGAGCGTGGCGGGCGAGAGGCGCCAACACGCATGGGCCATCCATCTCGCCCCGCTGAACGACCCGGCCGGCCGCCTGTGCGGAGTGTGCTTCGCGGCGCAGGACACCACCGAACAGTACGAGGCCCGGCAGCGGCTGCTGCTCCTCAACGAGGCTGGCAAGCACATCGGTACCAGCCTGGACATGACCGTGACCACGCAGCAATTGGCCGACCTGGCCGTTCCGCGGCTCGCGGACTTCGTCGCCGTCGATCTGCTGACCGGCCTCGACGGCGGCGGAGAGCTTCCCTCCGGCCCGATGTCGGGCCCGGTCACCATGCGCCGTACCGCCCAGCGGTCCATCCTTCCGGGCGCGCCCGAGTCCTCGGTCGGAGTGGGAGAGACAGCCACCCCTGCCGTATCCTCCCCTGCTGCCGAGTGGTTGGGGGCGGTCGCGCCCGCCATGTACCAGATGACCGATCCTGCCCTCGCCCGATGGGCGGATCACGAACCGGTCGAGGCTGCCCGGCTTCGTGACCTGGGCACTCACTCGGTGATCGTGGCGCCGCTGCGGACCCGTGGCGTCGGCCTCGGTGTGGCCTTCTTCATCCGCCATCGACGGCCGGAGCCCTTCCAACGGGACGACCTGCTGTTGGTGGAGGAGCTCACCGCCCGAACGGCCGTCTGCATCGACAACGCTCGCCGCTACACCCGCGAGCGCACGAGGGCCGTGACCTTCCAACGCAGCCTGCTGCCCTGGCGACTGGCGGAGCAGACAGCGCTTGAGGTGGCCTCCCGCTACCTGCCTGCCTGTACCGAGGAGGGGGTGGGCGGCGACTGGTTCGACATCATCCCGCTCTCAGGTGCCCGGGTCGCCCTGGTCATCGGCAGTGTCGTCGGCCACGGCATCCAGGCGTCCGCGACCATGGGCCGGCTGCGCACAGCGGTGCGCACCCTCGCCGACCTCGACTTCCTTCCCGACGAGCTGCTCACCCACCTGGACGACGTCGTCATCCGCCTGAACGCCGAAGCTCCCACCGTCTCCGGTCCCCACTCCACCGGAGACGTCGGTGCCACGTGCCTCTACGCGATCTACGACCCGGTCTCCCGCCGCTGCTCCCTCGCCCGCGCCGGACATTCCCTGCCCGTGGTGCGGCGCCCGGACGGCACCGTCGACTTCCTCGACCTCCCCGGCGGCCCACCGCTCGGTCTGGGCAACCTGCCCTTTGAAGCGGTGGAGGTCGAACTGCCCGAGGGCAGCATCCTGGCCCTCTATACCGACGGCCTGATCGAGGGGCACGCCGGTGACACGGGAGAGAAGGTCGACCTGCTGCGCCAGCCCCTCGCCCAGCCCGCCGAGTCTCTTGAAGCCGTCTGCGACACCGTTCTCGACGCAATGGTCCCCGGGCGTTCCGAGAAAGACATCGCATTGCTCCTGGCCCGCACCCGGGTGCTGCCGGCCGACCGGGTCGCCACCTGGAACATCCCGTTTGACCCCATCGCCGTCGCCGGGGCCCGCAAGAACGCCTTCGACCAGCTGGCGGCATGGGGGCTGGAGGAGTTCGCCTTCATCACCGAGCTGGTGGTCAGCGAACTGGTCACCAACGCTATCCGATACGGTGCGCCGCCCATCCGGCTGCGGCTGATCAACGACCGCAGCCTCATCTGCGAGGTCCGCGACAACAGCAGCACGGCGCCGCACCTCAAGCGGGCCCGGGTGTTCGACGAGGGCGGACGCGGCCTGCTCCTGGTCGCCCAGCTCACCCAGCGCTGGGGAACCCGGCACTCCGACCTCGGCAAGACCATCTGGGCAGAACAGGACCTTCCCGGCCGACCGTGAGAGCACGGTGGCCGAGCCGCGGGAAACCCTCGCCCCGGTCAGGGCGCGTACAGCAGTCTGCTCGCCGAGCACTACCGGTCCCGGACGGTCCTGCTGCGCGCCGCCGCGCTGCCCCTGTGGGGCTCGTAAAGTCGTCGCTGCTGGTCAGCGCCCGCCTCCAGGCTCGTCGGTGGAAACTTGTCATGCTGCCCTGATGATCGTGTCCCTGCTCTACCGCACCGCCCGCGCGCTGTTGTCCGTCCCCGCGGTCCTACTGCGCCGAGACACCGCCAAGGATGCCGAACTGCTGGTGCTGCGGCACGAGAACGCCATCCTGCGCAGGCACTTGAAGGGCAAGGTGCGTTATGAGCCGGCCGACCGATTCTGGCTCGCCGCCCTCACCTCGCTGATACCGCGTGGTCGCTGGGCCGCCGTCTTCCCCGCCACCCCCGGCACTTTGCTGACCTGGCACCGCAAACTCATCGCCAGGAAGTGGGACTACTCCGCCCGCAGCTCCCGCACCGGACGGCCGCGCTCAAGAGTCTCGTGCTGCGCCTGGCTGATGAAAATCCCCGCTGGGGCCACCGCCGCATCCAGGCCAACTGGCCCGACTCGGGCACCCCTTCGCGGCCACCACGGTCTGGGAGATCCTGCACGCGGCACGCATCGACCCGGCCCCGCGCCGCTCCGGCCGCACCTGGCGCGACTTCCTCACGGCGCAGGCTCAGCCTCGATCCACCGACGGGTGCTGAAGGTGATCTTCTGATCGGCTTCTGTGTTGACTTCGGGCTGGTGGCTGGGGCAGGGCAGGTGGTGCCTGCTGGTTTGCCCAGCTTTTCCACATGTTCGGTTCCGGTCGTGCCCTGGGGGGCGGGTTGGCGGGGGCTGTGCGTGTCAGCCGGGGCGCACCTGCGGCCCGCAGCAGGTTGTAGGTCCTGGCCCACAGGGTCAGCCAGGCGGCGTTGGCGTGGAAGTGTCCGGACGGCAGGTGGGCCATGGCACCGGCTTTGCTGTCCGCGATGACCTGTTCGACGACGGCGTGAGGGCGGTGTTCCCGCTCGGCGCTCAGGGTCGCGGCGGGCTGGTCGGTGAAGAACGGGTGGTAGCGCCAGACGGGAAACAGCTCGCCCTGCTCACCGACAACGACGGGTTTGGTCAGGTCACGGACTCGGCGCACAATCAGCCGGGCAGTGACCCGCTCGCTCTTTTTGCGGCTCGCGAACCCGGTGTATGCGGATATCTCGGCGACCTCGGCGTCCGAGATGAGTTCGCCGGTCTCGGGGTCGGGCAGCGCAGTCGGGTAACTGATGTGCTGCCAGGCGTCGTCGGGAATGCTGTGGACGGCCCGTTTGATGGAGGGGTTCATGCCGGCGGTGATCGAGAAATGGGCTCCGGCCCGGCGACAGGCGGCCATCACCCCGGCGTTGTAGAACTGGGAGTCCGCGCGCAGGATGCGGGTGCCGGTGCAGCCGGCCTCGCGGGCGGTGGCCAGGGCCTCGCTGACGAATTTCGGGGCGCCGCGGGAGTCGGCTGCTTTGCCGCGGCGCATCCTCACTCCTGCGATCACCGGCCGCGAGGTGGGGGTGCAGATCGTGGCGAGGAGGGGTGCAGGGTGCGAATGCCTTTGAACCGGCCGTACTCGGCGCCTTGCTTGGCCCGTCCGTAGACGCGTTTATGGGTGGAGTCGACGTCGATGAATGCCTTCTCGCCGGAGCCGGGCAGCAGCGGGGTGTGCGCGGCCAGTGCGCCGAGGAACCGCCAGTGGACAGCGTGGAGTTGCAGGGCATGACCGTGGGTGAACGTGCGGAGGAAGGTGCCCAGCGTGGACGGGGCACGGATACCCGCGAAGACGACCGGCATCGCCCCGTGCCGCAGGCCTCCAAGGTCGTCGATGCTGTCCGCGCCCGCGGCCATGCCGGCGACGATGCTGGTGACCTTGGCATCCACCGCGGCCCCCGCGCCGTTCTTCGCGCCGGTCAGCCTCACCTTCTGGGCCACCAGCCGGGACAGGCCGCACCGCTCGGCCAGCCGCAGCACCGGGACCAGCCCGGCATGCGCGATCAGATTCGGGTCATCGAACACAGCGGAGACCGCTGCCGGAGTGTGGGAAACTTGCATCTACGAGGTGCCTTGCTGATTGTGCGTGCTGGAAGCGTCAGAACTCCCATCATCGCAGGTCAGCAGGCACCTCTTCTTGATGGCCCGTCCACAGGAAGCGAGTCACTCGGTGGATCGAGGCCAAGGCGTCGCCGACTTCGAGGCGCACCGCGACGGCATCCTCGGCGCCGCCTGGACGGGCTCACGGACGGCGAGTGGACTTCGCCGCGTCCCGGGCCAAGGGGCTGAACCTGCCCGGGATCGCGGCGTTCTTCGGGACCATCGACACCGTACTGGCCCGACGGCGCCCTGAGGTCGGGCGCCGCCGGCGCAGGGCCTACAACCCTTCCTGGACGTCCTGGTCGACCGGGAACTCCTCGAACTGCGTGGCGGGTGCGTCGCTCGCCACGACCCCGTCCGCCGCGAGGGTCACGGGAGGCAGGGACTCGGCCTCCGGCACGACAAGCTCGCTTTCCAGCCCCGCCTGGCCCTTCAGCCCGCGGAAGTTCTCCTCCACCACACCGCCGAGCGCGGCACACCAGGTGCTCAGGTCCACCCGCCCGGTGACCCGGAGCCCGTGCAGGGCCTGCAGCTTGGCGACCGCGACCCACGTCGCCCGGTCGAAGGTGCCGGTCGCCTTCACGGCGTACAGCTTGGTCGCCAGGATCGACTGGACGCCGAGTACCGCAGACCCGGTGGCACCCATGCCGATCTCCGGGGCCAGCGCCTCCCAGGTCGGCCCGGTCATCGTGCCGTCCGAGGCGGCGGGGAAGCCGTGCGCCGTCTGGAAGGCGCGCACCGCTGCCAGCGTGGCCGGGCCGAAGGCCCCGTCCGCAACGAGGTTGAACCCCTGGGTGTTCAGCAGGTACTGCAGCGTACGGACCGTGGCGCCCGCGCAGGAGGTGAACGTGTCGGGCCAGGTGCGGGCCGGGATGGTGCTCGGGTCCTGGCCGAGGCGCTTGGCGACGTGCAGGCGCAGCAGCGGGAAGGTGGAGTAGAACTTCGCACCGGGGCACTGGGTGTTGTTCCAGTCCCAGTGGCCAGTGATGTTCTGGGCGCCGAAGCCATACTGGGTGCAGATGGTGGTGGAGAGCTGAACCAGCGACCACCACAGCTTGCCGGTGGGCAGCTCGTCGACGTAGGTGCCTTCGTTCTCGATACCGATCGACTGGGTGTTCTGGCCGACGGCGTGCGCGCTGACGATCTGATATCCGCCGTCCTCGAGCGCGTCCAGGCTGCCGTGCCGGCCTTCCAGCACATGGCCGCCGCGGCTGATGCTGAAGTGATTTCCGGTGTCCGACCAGCCGTTCTTGTCCATGTGGATGTACTGGACCCGCTCGGCGCAGGCGATGGCCGCCTCCATGGAGAAGTCCATGGTGTTCGGGAACGCCATGTGGTGCACCACGATCCGCCGGGTGGAGCCCGTACGGGTCGACAGCTCCCCGGCGGGCGGCCGGGCACCCCACTCGTCGCAGCTCATGATGTACGCGGTGTCCGACAGGTCGGCCGGAGAGGCGGCCGAGGCACCGCTCGCACCGGCCAGCTGGCCGGCCCCGAGACCGGCGACGGCGGCTGCGCCGGCCCGCAGGGCCTTCCGCCGGGATACGTACACAGGCTCGAAGGACATGAGGCGTTCCTCTCCAGGGCTGTCCGGGGTCTCTCGCCGCTACGCCACGCTGCTCCGTGTACGCCAGCAGGCAGCCTTCCTTCTAACCCGTTGACTGTCCCAATGTCCAGGGTTTTCAGGATCGTTGACTATCTACACCAAGTCCTGACACCGCAGTTCGGTCTCGTCCACGGAAGACGTACGGGACCGGGCTGCTCACCAAGGCGCCCGCCACGAACCAGATTGGGGCCCAGTCGGCAACGGCTTTCGCCATGGGCCACCAAGATCCGGGCCATTCCCGGACCGACTTCCCCATGGGCTCCGTCAACGGAGCCATACTCCCTGGTCAAGCAAGGCGCTGACGTGGTACCACCAGCAGACGAAGAACCTGCTGGCAGGCGTGGCACGCTCATCCGCCAACCTGCGCGCCACTCAGTTGGTGCGGCCGGATTTCCCCTCTACAGTCCCACCGAAGCGACTGACTGGCCGAGGAAACTCAGGCGCACCTTACGGTTGTCATTCGAGATGTTGGTGTCCACCAAACTCCGTTAAGGCAACCCCAAACGCAACCGGGTCCATGGCTCACCTCCAACCGACGACGGGCCAGCGGGTCGCCCCAGCTGGTCCGGGCGAAGCCGATGCGCTCCTTGGCCCGGGGCGACCCCCGTGAAGATCGCCTCGGAAATAAGGACGAACCGGCATCGCTACAGGAGCGCCGCAGCTGGAGCTGGGAGGTGGGGGCACCGTGGACGGAGGCCATGACCCGAGCCCTTGTCGAACGCTATGGCCGCTGGGTCCCCGGCTGGCGCTGGGCTCATGACGAGGGAGACATCGGTGGCGGCCCGGTCGGCAGCTGGTGCTGTGCGGCGCACTCGATCACCGAGCCGCGTAAGACGCTCGCCCGCGTCGCCTCAACGTCCGCGCGGCCCGCGCCTACCTCGACATCTGCTTCTTTCACCCGTTCGAGGACGGCAACGCACGCTCGCATTCCTGACGTTGACCTACCTGCTGGCTCGCGAGAGCATCGTCTTCGACCAGGTCGCCCCCGTCCGGCGTGTACTCCACGGCCGTGTCCCTCAATGTCATGTAGTAGCGATCACGACGAACGCAATCCTCACTGATCCGCTCCACGCCTCGGCGCACGGAGGGCAGGAGCACGTCGCCGCCGAGCCAGACGACGGTGAGCGCCACGTGGACCAGGACGAGCAGGGCCATCCCGGTGTGCAGGGAGAGGCCGTGCGGCGCGAGGGTCGGCAGCAGACCGGTGTAGAAGACGGCGCCCTTCGGGTGAGGATGTTGGTCACCGGGCCGGTGCGCCACGGGTGGCCGGACGGTGCCGGCATCCGCACGGACTCCGCCGCTCCGGCCGCGGCGGGCGGCGATCAGGGCTTGTACGCCGAGGACGACGAGGTAGAGCGCGCCGGCGAGTTTGACGGCGGTGTACGCGGTGGCGGAGGCGGCCAGCACGGCCGCGAGCCCCGCCATGGACAGCACGCCCCACACCAGCAGCTTGGTGGTGATGCTCGCGACGGTCCGCAGCCGTCGCCGCGGCCGGCCGTGACGGCGCGTCGGATCACGACTGCCATGTCCGGTCCGGGCACCATCGTGAGTAGGGCGAGCAGCCCGCCACGGGGAGGAATTCGTACATTGTGGCGAGAGTCTGCCGGCCGCGCCCTCCGGCGCCCGGCGGTATCCCGCGCTCATCCCACGCCGCAGACTTTCAGAGAGCACGCCCTCGGCCCGTGACAGCGCGACTCCGGCCGCCCCGCACGGCCGGACCGCTCCAGTCGCCCGGTCTTCGACCACGACGATGGGCGCTGTGCGCGCCGAGTTCCGTCACACACCGCCGAGCGCGGAGACGAGACTGGCTACGGTCACCGTGTTGAAGACGAACGCGATGGCGGCGTTGGCCGCCACCGTGCGGCGCATCTCCCGCGAGACCACGGTCACGTCGGTGGTGCCGAAGGTGGTCATGACGGCCAGGGCGAAGTAGACGTAGTCGGCCCACGCGGTTGTCTCCTCACCGGGGAACAAGAGCGCCTGCTCGCCTTCCACCAGGTTGTCGGCCTGAAAGGTGACGGCGAAGGAGAAGAGGACGCAGAGCCAGGCGACGACGACCAGCGACAGGGCCGTCGCCACTCTCGGTACCACCGGGAAGGCGGACCCGAGATAACCAGGCAGCCACACCACGGCCACCAGCAGCGCCGCTACCGCGATGAAGATTGACCCGCCGGGGCCCGGCGCGGTCCCGTAGACGTACCGCTGGAGCACCGTCCCGCGCGCCTCGCGCCCGGCCCAGGCACGCAGCCGTTCCGGCGAGACGGTGGTGAACGCGCTCAGCGTGAGAACGAGATAGGGCAGCAGGTACGAGAACAGCACCAGTACCCCGGTGTCTCCCACTGAGATGAGCGCCAGACGCCAGTCGAGGAACAGGAGGATCACGGCCGCGCCCAGCGCGATGCTGCCGCTCATGACGTCCCGACGGCGTTCCGAGAGCCAGTACTGCACGGCGCTCCTTTTCGCTCCCTCTGGACGATCCGAGTGATCCACGCGATCCGCATGATCTGAATGACCCGAAGATACGGGATGAAAGCGGATGAAACGTCGGTTAACGGCCCGAATTCGGGTAGCCGCGTCAACGGGTAGCGGTCCGCCGTTATCGGGAATGCCTTCTTGCCGGCGACAGCTACGAGGAACTTGTCGAAGTCGGCGAGCCTCGTATCGCCGCCGGCCAGGACGATGATGGGTGCGTCGTTTTTGCGATCTCGCCTCACCTGTCCACTGCACTCGTGGACGCCGAGCGCTCCAGGTTGCGTGACGTCGCTGTCTCGTGAGCCCAGCTGCGCGCGGAGGATGGAGAGGTCGTCGACACGGAGATCGCCGACACGATCCTGGGTGATCTGGCTGATCTCGCCAGAAGCGCCCGACGCCAGAGCCAGGGCGTCTACTGCTGGGTTGCGTAGGGGTTCATGTTCGAAGCCAGAAGCGGTTGTTCAGGTCGAAACCGGCCAGGTCGGCGTGACCGGCCGACGTGCTGTGGAGCGTCACGCAATCCCCCATCAGCAGCGTCAGCTTCCCCACTCAGACATTCGAGCGCGGCGACGGGTGCAGTCCGTACTCTCACCGACATAATCACTGCGACGACCCAGGGCAACCTCCGTATCTTGGCGCCATGACGGACGAGGAAGAGCCGAGGCTCTCTGTGAACCGCCAGGGTGACACGTCGGATCCGGCCCCAGGCCGGCGAGGGTCCTACAGGGACGTCTGCTCGTGCTTCGACCAGTTTGGGCCTCATCCGCAAGCCCGAGTCGGGTTCCACGCCCGGCGGCAGGACACCTCCGCCCCGGGCTGGCGGCACCTGCTGGAGTTGGTCGACGAGGCCACCGCCGACGGACGCGAAGGGTTCCGTCCCCTGACCGAGCTGGCCCGGACGAGCGGGGGCAGGTCATCACCCTGCCGCCGAATATCGCCAGGCTGACGGCGGTGAAGCACCTCGTGCTCTACGGCAGCACCTAGTCCGGACCCCGCCCGAGATCGGGGCCATGATCAGCCTGGAGGAGTTCACCCCCGACACCTCCTACCAGCTGCACTGGTTCCCCTACGAGATCACCCGCTGCCGGAAGCTGACCCGCAGCACGGTGAGCACGCATTGTTCGGCAACTACAAGCTGCGGCCACCCTTCCCGCAGCATCAGCCCTCTCCGGACTCCGTCGCGGACCTCGATCCGGGCAACCTGAATCCCCGGCGCTGGGGCGTCACCGCCATCCACAACTGCAGCGTCTGCAACCACGCGATCGAGCAGGGTGGACTCCATCAGGTGTGGATCTCGCTTCGCGTGGCCACTGACTTATTGCCCCTGCTGGTCAGCGTCTGATCATCGGCGTGTGTGGCCGCGTTGCCTGACAGCGCTCGCGACTACATCCCCACACCTTCCCCTGTCGCTTCGGTGAGCCGCGGCGCGTCCTCCTTGCGTCCTACGAAGAGGTTGAGGGAGGCGAAGGATTTGCAGTATGCGGGGGCCGCGGCAGTTCCGGCAGTGTCCGCAAGAGCCGAAGCTCAGCACGACGTGGTCACCGACGCGACCGCGCGACGAGGGCTGTCACCTGCGTCGAGGTGAGGTCAAAGCGATACGCAAGCTTCCAGGCGGTCTCGTCATCCGCTGCCTCGATCAGCGGGCCGACGAGCTCGGCCGGTAGGGAGGGGTTGGCGGCAAGGCCGACCAGCACTGCGTTCACGCCCTCGCTCTGCCGCAGCCCTGATTGACAGCGCCAGTGCGTTTGAGCAGACCCCTCTCGGCGCCAGTTCTCCCGGACCCGCTCCTCGGCACTCGTGTCTCGCCGTACGGGACGGCTCGCGCAAGGTGCGCCCGAGCTGGGTCGGCTTTCCCTTTAGGCCGGCCGGAAATCGCTCCTACAGTTGCGACTGCCGCAGAGCTACCCGAGGAACGACAGCCGCACCTGACGGTTGTGATTCGAGACGTTCGTGTCGACCAGGCACACCGACTGCCACGTACCGAGTTCCAGCCGTCCTCCGATCACCGGCAGCGTGGCGTGCGGTGCGACGAAGGCCGGCAGTACGTGGTCACGGCCGTGGCCCGGGCTGCCGTGGCGGTGCTGGTAGCGGTTGTCGGCGGGCAGCAGCGCGTGGAGGGTGGCGAGGAGGTCGTCGTCGCTGCCCGAGCCGGTTTCCAGAATGGCGATTCCGGCGGTGGCATGGGGCACGAAGATGTTGAGCAGACCGTCCCGGCCACGGGAGGCGCGGGTGAGGAACTCTTCGCAGTCGCGCGTAAGGTCGGCGACCGTTTCGGCCGCGCCGGTGGTGACGCTCAGAACGCTGGTGGTGAAGGCATGGGACATGCCGACATCTTCTCGCTCGTGGCGCGTGATGGCGCGTCCACGTGCCGAGACGGCATTGACCGGTTCCGAGGTGCGTCGCTACGTTCGGCGACATGTTCCGTTCAGCTCTGCTCACTTCGCGCGGTCACATCGACCTGCTGCGGGTGGCCTCCGCCGCGTGTCGCCGCGGCTGCTGACGTTCTTTCGGCACGCTTCCCGCAGGTGATCAAGGGGTCCTTCGGCCCGCACCTGGTGTGAGTGCCGGCCTGTTGCCGTCGGCACCCCGTCGTACGCCACCTCTCCCTCCCCTGCCGTAGCTCCCGCGCCGCAGCGGTGCCGCGGTCGGGAGGTCGAGGCGTGCCTCCGCCCGTCCGTGGACTGCTCGTGGAGCTCTCATGTCCGTTGGCCATGCCCTCGCCCCGCCGGATATATCAGATGAAATCAATACACCGTCCTCATGTCGGGCGGTCGAACTGGAGCCCGTTGTGCCGGCGTCCGCCCGCGGCTCGCGGCTCGCGGCTGCGCTCCGTGCCCCGCCCGCTGCGGCGCGCCATCGGACCCGTCCTGCTGCTCGCTCTCTGGCAGGTACTCAGCGCCACCGGTGCGCTCCATCCGGACGTGCTCGCCTCCCCCGGCACCATCGCCCGAGCGGGCCGGGATCTGATCACTGACGGAACCCTGCCGTCGGCCATGGCGATCTCGCTCCAGCGGGTGGCCGTGGGGCTGGTGCTCGGAGGTGCCGTCGGCACCACGCTGGCCCTGGTGTCCGGACTGTCCCGGCTCGGTGAGGACCTGGGCGACGCGACCGTGCAGATGCTGCGGACAGTCCCCTGGGTGGGACTGATCCCGCTGTTCATCATCTGGCTGGGGATCGGCGAGGCCCCGAAGGTGGCGCTCATCGCGCTCGGCGTGGCCTTCCATCTGTATCTCAATGTGTACGCCGGGATCCGGGGCGTGGACGACCAACTCATCGAGACGGGCCAGTCGTTGGGGCTCGGGCGGTGGGGTCTCGTCCGGCATGTGGTGCTCCCGGGTGCGCTGCCCGGGGCCATGACGGGGCTGCGCTATTCGCTCGCCACCGCGTGGCTGGCGCTGGTCTTCGGCGAGTCCGTCAACGCCGACGCCGGAATCGGCTTCCTGATGAACCAGGCCCGGGAGTTCTTCCGTACCGACGTCATCGTCGTCTGCCTGGTCGTCTACGCCTTCCTCGGCCTCACCGCCGATGTCATCGTCCGGATACTCGAAAGGCTGCTGCTGCAATGGCGACCGACCTTCAAGGGCCAGTGAGCCCGCGGTCCTCCGACCCTGCCGTACGGGTGGAGGGGCTGACCCGCTCCTTCGACGGCCTGGCCGTCGTCGACGGGCTCGATCTCACCCTGCGCGCCGGGGAGTTCACCGCACTGCTCGGGCGCAGCGGCTGCGGGAAGTCGACTCTGCTGCGGGTGCTGGCCGGCCTGGACCGCGACATCACGGGCACGGTGCTGGTGCCCAGGAGGCGGGCCGTCGCCTTCCAGTCGCCTCGCCTGATGCCGTGGAAGCGGGTCTGGCGCAATGTACTGCTCGGGTTGCCGGGCAAGCCCGAACGGGAGCTGGCCGAACGGGCGTTGGAGGAGGTCGGGCTCGGCGGGCGGTCCGGGGCGTGGCCCAGGACGCTCTCCGGTGGTGAGGCGCAGCGGGCGTCGCTGGCGCGAGCCCTGGTGCGCGAACCCGATCTGCTGCTGCTCGACGAGCCGTTCGGTGCGCTCGATGCGCTGACCCGGATCAAGGCGCAGCAGCTGGTCGCCGAACTCTGGCAGCGGCGCGGCTGCGCGGTGCTGCTCGTCACGCATGACGTGGACGAGGCGCTGCTGCTCGCCGACCGCGCGCTGGTCATGCGCGACGGCGCCATCGCGTACGAGACCCCTGTGGACCTGGACCGTCCGCGCACCGTGGGCCATGGCGAGTTCGCCGCACTGCGCTCCCGGCTGCTGACCGAGCTGGGCGTCGCGGAAGAAGCCGCTCCGGTCGAGGCCGCCTGACCAGCTCACCCGCACACGTCCTCCATCGGTTCGACCTTCGGAAAGAGACATGTCATGAGACGCCGAACCCTGCCCGCTCTGCTTCTGCCGCTCGTCCTGCTGCTCGCCGCCTGCGGTGGCGCTTCGTCCGCGTCCACTGCCGGCAGCACCGACGGCAAGGGCGATGTCACCCTCGACGTCGGTGATCAGAAAGGGGGGTACGAGGCCATCCTGCGGGCCTCCGGAGAACTCGACGACCTCGGCTACCGGATCACATGGTCGACCTTCACCTCCGGACCACCACTTCTGGAGGCGGTGAACGCCGGTGCCGTGGACATCGGGGGCGTCGGCAACACGCCTCCGGTCTTCGCCGCGGGGTCCGATTCGAAGATCGTGGTGGTGGGCGCCGGTCACGGCTCGTCGGCGGGCGAAGCGGTCGTCGTGCCGAAGGACTCTCCGCTGAAGACTCCCTCGCAGCTCAAGGGCAAGTCCATCGCGGTGGCCCAGGGCAGCTCCGCCCACTTCCAGCTCGTCGCCTCACTGAAGGCGGCGGGGCTCACCGTCTCCGACGTGCGGCTGAAATACCTTCAGCCGGCCGATGCGCTGGCCGCGTTCAGCCGGGGCAAGGTCGACGCCTGGTCGATCTGGGACCCGTACACCTCACAGGTCCTGCGCGGCGGGAATGCGCGGGTGCTGACCACCGGTGAAGGACTCGTCAACGGTCTGAGCTTCCAGGTCGCCTCGCCCGCCGCACTGAAGGATGCCTGGAAGTCCGAGGCGATCGACGATCTGCTGGACCGTCTGAGGCGGGCGCAGGACTGGGTTTTCAAGCATCCCGAAGCGTGGGCGAAGGTCTGGGCGAAGGAGACCGGGCTGCCGTACGACGTGGCGCTGGACGCCGTGAAGCGCAGCTACGGGACGCGGGTGCCCGTGGCCGTCGACGCGGCTGCCATCGCGTCCGAACAGCAGATCGCCGACACCTTCGCCGATCTGAAGCTCATTCCCCGCAGGTTCGTCTTCACGGACTACGTCGACACCCGGTTCAACCGCGATCTGCCCGCGTCCACGGCAGCCCCCCGCTCGTACGGAAAGGCCTCGTCATGAATGTTCATCTGCACTGGTTCCTGCCCACCGGCGGTGACGGCCGCACACTCGTCGACCGGCATGCGTACACCGACGGAGGGATCAAGCGGGACCGGATCACTCCGGTCAGCGGGGTGCGCGCGCCCGATATCGAGTATCTGGCACAGATCGCCAAGGCTGCCGAGCAACTGGGTTTCGAGGCGGTGCTGACGCCGACCGGCACCTGGTGCGAGGACGCCTGGCTGACGACGGTGGCGCTGGCGCAGCACACCGAGCGGCTGAAGTTCCTGGTCGCGTTCCGGCCGGGGGTGATCTCGCCGGTGCTCGCGGCGCAGATGGCCGCGACGTATCAGCGGATCACCCGGGGCCGGCTGCTGCTCAATGTGGTGACGGGCGGCGACTCGACCGAACAGCGGCGGTTCGGTGACCACCTGGACCACGACCGTCGCTACGCGCGGACCGCCGAGTTCCTCTCGGTGGTGCGGGGCGTGTGGAGCGGGCAGCCGTACGACTTCGACGGTGAGCACTATCAGGTCGAGGGCGGGCTGACGGCGCTGCCTCCGGACCCGCTGCCGGAGATCTTCTTCGGTGGGTCGTCGGCGGCGGCCGGGCCGGTGGCCGCCGCGCATGCCGATGTGTATCTGACCTGGGGCGAGCCGCCGGCCGCTGTGAAGCAGAAGATCGACTGGATCCGCGGGCTCGCGGAGGAGCAGGGCCGCCGTGTCCGGTTCGGCATCCGGCTGCACACCATCTCGCGCGATTCGGCGAAGGAGGCGTGGGCGACGGCGGACCGGCTGCTCGGCGATCTCGATCCGGAGACGATCGCCGCCGCGCAGCAGGCGCTGGGGCGGAGCGAGTCGGTGGGACAGCAGCGGATGCTGGCGCTGCACGGCGGCTCGCGCGACGAGCTGGAGATCTCGCCCAACCTGTGGGCGGGTGTGGGTCTGGTCCGGGGTGGTGCGGGCACCGCGCTGGTCGGCAGTCATGCGGATGTCGCGGACCGGATCGAGGAGTACCACGCGCTGGGCGTGGAGCACTTCGTGCTCTCCGGCTACCCGCACCTCGAGGAGGCGTACTGGTTCGGCGAGGGCGTCACACCGGAGCTGGCGAGGCGCGGACTGCTGTCCACGGTCCCGGCCTCGCCGCTGCTCGGGGTGCCGGCCGCGAACGGGCGCCCGGCGTCCGCACCGGGCGGCGCTCCGCTGCTGATCGCCGGGGGCCGCTGACCGGGAAGATCCGGGACTCCCCCACAGTTGGTAGAAGCGTGAACAACTCTGGGGTCGGCGCAGCGCGCGCGGTGGATGTGGTCGTGATCGGCGCCGGACAGGCAGGTCTGTCCGGCGCCTACCATCTGCGGCGCGTCGGCCTGGAGCCGGACCGCGACTTCGTCGTGCTCGACCACGCGCCCCGGCCGGGCGGCGCATGGCAGTTCCGCTGGCCGTCACTGACATACGGCAAGGTCCACGGCATGCACGCACTGCCCGGCATGGAACTGACCGGCGCGGACGACAGCCGGCCTTCGTCGGAGGTGATCGGCGCCTATTTCGACGCGTACGAGCGCACCTTCGGCCTGCGGGTCCACCGGCCCGTGGAGGTGAGCGCGGTACGGGAGGGCGGCGGTGGGCGGTTGCTCGTCGAGACCTCGGAGGGTCCGTACGCCGCGCGCGCCCTGATCAATGCCACGGGTACCTGGGACCGGCCGTTCTGGCCACGCTACCCGGGCCAGGAGACCTTCCGGGGCCGCCAGCTGCACACCGCGAACTATCCGGGGCCTCGGGAGTTCGCCGGGCAGCGGGTGATCGTGGTGGGTGGCGGGGCCTCCGGCACCCAGCATCTGATGGAGATCGCCCAGGTGGCGGCGGAGACCTTCTGGGTGACACGTCGGCCGCCCGTCTTCCGGGAAGGGCCGTTCAGCGAGGTCCAGGGGCGGGCCGCCGTGGCCATGGTGGAGGAGCGGGTGCGACAGGGGCTGCCGCCGCAGAGCGTGGTGAGCGTGACCGGGCTGCCGCTCAACGACGCCGTGCGGCGCGCCCGCGCGGACGGGGTGCTCGACCGGCTGCCGATGTTCGACCGCATCACCCCGACCGGAGTGGCCTGGGACGACGGCCGGACCGTGGACGCCGATGTGATCCTCTGGGCGACCGGCTTCCGGGCCGCCATCGACCATCTTGCGCCGCTGCGGCTGCGCGAACCCGGCGGTGGCATCCGGGTCGAGGGAACGCAGGCCGTACGGGATGCGCGTATCCATCTCGTGGGATACGGGCCGTCCGCGAGCACCATCGGGGCCAACCGGGCGGGGCGGGAGGCGGTGCGCGGGATCAAGCGCCTGCTGGAGGCCGCCGAGGACGGTACCGCCGGGCATGGGGACGAACCCGCCGCCGTTCCCGTGTGACACCGCGCCGCAACGGCGCGCCGGATCCGACTGCCCGTCAACCGCCGCTCGTGCTCAGCCGGTTGCGGTTGAACTCCGCGACGTTCCGCTGCTGCTCGGCGTAGCTGTCGGTGAACCGGGTGTCCCCGGGCGCGACCGTCACGAAGTACAGCCAGGGGCCCGGCGTGGGTGTGAGGGCCGCGTGCATCGCCTGCTCTCCGGGATTGCCGATGGGAGTCGGCGGCAGTCCCGTGTGCGCGTACGTGTTGTACGGGCTGTCGATCCTGGTGTCGCTGACGGTGGTATCCAGAGTGCTGCGGTTCAGCGCGTAGTTGAGAGTGGCGTCCATCTGGAGCGGCATGCCCTCGGCCAGCCGGTTTTGGATGACCCGGGCCACCTTGCCCATGTCGGCGGCGGTGTCCACCTCGGCCTGCACGATGCTGGCGATCGTCACGGTCCGGTAGACGGAGACGTTGTTGCGCAACGCCCCGGCGGTGATGTGGTGCGCGCCGAATCGCCGCCCTGCCGTGTCGGCCATGTACCTCAGGAGACTCGTCGGGGTGGTGCCGGAGGTGACGGGATACGTGGCAGGAAACAGGTAGCCCTCGGGGTTGCCCCTCGCCTCCGTCGGCAGGGCGAGGTCCGCCCTGCCGACGGCCTTCTCGGTCGTACCGGGCTCCACGTCGAGTGACCGGTCGACTGCCGCATACACCTGGGAGGCCCGCCATCCCTCGGGGATGAGGAGGGTGCGCTGCGGGCCGACATTCGCCTCCCTCGTCAGCAGCGGCACGAGGACGGCTGCCGCGACGCCGAGGACGACGCCTACGGACAGCGCCAGCCGCCCGCGCCGGGGCGCGCGGATCCCGCGACGGGTCCGGGCGCCCGGGGACTCGTTCACCATGCGCGCACGCTATCCCGGGCCGGCCGCGGGCAAGCGCCCCCCGGACGGCGCGGCGCAGGGTTTGCTGCGCGGCTTCGACGAGCGAGTCCACCCCGACGACCTGCCGTTCCTTGACGGGTGTGCACGGCGCTCTGCACGGCTTGCGGCCCCCCGGAACGGGGTGTTCAGTGGAACAAGGCGTTGCCTTTTCGACCGTGGCCACCTGGCCGGAACCGGCGGGCGCACGCGGTGATCTCCACAGTCGGACACCTCACACAGCCGATCCGGATCAGGGGCGTGCGGCCCCGCGCGCAACCGATGGGCGTCGCCACCGGTCAGGAGCCCTTGGGCCCTCCTCCCTGCAAGCTCGCACACCGCCCGCGCACCCGGGCCCCGTCCTATCAAGGAACTGCGGGCACCGGCACGCAACGCGGGCCGGTGGGGCGCTGAGAGAGGCAGGCACGGCATGGCCCTGAACAGGCTCGGCCTGGTGGTGCACGAAGGACGCCCTGCCGCCGTCACTGCCGCCCACGCCGTCCACGTCTGGTGCGACCGGCACCGTATCCCCTGTACCGACATCGACGTCTGGCGTCGGGGAATGCCGCGGCACGGCGGCAAGGAGGAGGCCGAGGCCGCGGGGCACCCCGACGGGATCGTCACCCTCGGCGGGGACGGCACATTCCTGCGGGGGGCCCGGATCGCCGCCAAGGACGGCGCTTGGGTCCTCGGCATCGACCTGGGCCGCGTCGGCTTCCTCACCGAGGTTCCGGTCAACGACGTGCTGAAGGCGCTGGACGCCGTGCTCCGGGACGATGTCAGCGTGGAGGAACGCCTGACCCTCACCCTTCGTACGTCACGCACCCTGGAGATCCCCGAGGGCATCGATGCCCTTCTGCGCTACGGGCGTGGGCCCGCCCTGCCGCCGCCGACGCTGCTTCGTGAGGACACCGGCTGGGGCGTGGCTCTGGACGTCACCGCGCTCAATGACATCGTTCTGGAGAAGCTCGCCCGGGACCGGCAGATCAGCGTCGCCGTCTACATCGCAGGACATCTGCTGGCGTCGTACTCGGCGGACGCCGCGATCGTGGCGACGGCGACCGGCTCCACCGCATACAGCTTCGCGGCGGGCGGGCCCGTGCTCTCACCAGGGGTGGAAGCCGTGGTCTTCACCCCGGTCGCCCCGCACATGGCCTTCAACCGTACGGTGGTGGCCGCGGCGAACGAGCCCGTCGCCGCGCGGGTCCTGCCGCACTCGGGACAGGTCGCCGTGAGCATCGACGGCGAACTGCGGGGAGTACTCGATCCGGGCGACTGGATCGGTGTGTACCCGTCACCGTGCCGGATACATCTGATCCGGCTCGGCCCCGCCGACTTCTTCCAGCGGCTGCGCAACCGTTTCCGGCTCGCCGACGCTCCTGCCACGGTGCCCGACGGTGCGGCTTCGCCGCTGTTCGCGGCACCCAACGCGGATGTGCCCGAGGATCTTGTCGGGATGCGGCTGCCTCCTCCGGTGGACTGATACCGGGCGGGAACTGAACCGTTCGGACTCCTGTCGTCTGCCCTGAGCGCCGGAGATCAGCCGGCCACCGAGGCGAGTTGGGTGTCCCGGCGGATCAGGGCGGCGTAGCGGCCGTCCAGCTGGAGGAGGTCTTCGTGGGTGCCGCGCTCGGCGGTCCGGCCGCCGTCCAGGACGACGATCTGGTCCGCGTCGCGCACGGTGGAGAGACGGTGCGCGATGGTGATCGTGGTGCGCCCGGCCGACAGTGCGTCGATCGCTTCCTGCACGGCGAATTCGGTGCGGGTGTCAAGTGCGCTCGTCGCCTCGTCGAGGATCAGGACGGGCGGGTCTCGCAGAATCGTACGGGCGATGGCCAGGCGCTGCTTCTCACCGCCGGAGAAGCGGTAGCCGCGCTCGCCGACCAGGGTGTCGTAGCCGTCGGGCAGCGAGGCGATGTGGTCGTGGATCTGTGCCGCGCGGGCAGCTTCCTCGATCTCGGCGTCGGTCGCGTCGGGCTTGGCGAAGCGCAGGTTCTCGGCGACCGAGGCATGGAAGAGGTACGTCTCCTGGGAGACCACGCCCACGGCCCGGGCCAGGGTGTCGAAGTCCAGGTCACGCACGTCGACGCCGTCGAGCGTGACCCTGCCGCCGGTGACGTCGTACAGCCGCGGCACCAGGTAGCTGAGCGTGGACTTGCCGGAGCCCGTGGGTCCGACGACGGCCAGGCTGCCTCCGGCCGGCACGGTGACATCGATGCCGGTGAGGGTCGGGCCGCTCTGCTCGTCGTAGCTGAAGTCGACGTCCTCGAAGCGGATCTCGCCGCGGATCTTCTCCAGCCGGACGGGGGTCTCGGGTTCGGTGATGTCCACCGTGAGGTCGAGGTACTCGAAGATCCGCTGGAAGAGCGCGAGGGATGTCTGCATCTGCACTCCGGTGGAGAGCAGGCTCACGGCCGGCCGGAAAAGGCCCTGCTGGAGCGAGACGAAGGCGACGAGCGTGCCGATGGAGACGGCCGGTCCACCGGTCTGCAGGGCGAGGCCCGCGGCCCAGTAGATGACGGCGGGCATGGCGGCCATGACGATGCCGATCGTCGACATCCGCCAGCGCCCGGCCATGCTGGAGCGCACTTCGAGGTCGACCAGGCGCTCGGACTCCTCGGCGAAGCCCTTGGTGAGCGAGTCCGCCCGGCCCATGGTCCGTCCGAGCAGGATGCCGCTGACGGAGAGCGACTCGGTGACCGTCGCCGCCATCGCGGCCATTTGCTTCTGGCGCTGCGTGGTGATCTTCTTGCGCTCCCGGCCGACCCGGCGGCTGATCCAGACGAAGACCGGCAGCAGTACGAGCGAGACCAGGGTGAGCCGCCAGTCGAGCGCCAGCATGGCCACGACGGTGGCGATGACCGCGGTGAGGTTGGAGACCAGCGAGGTGGCGGTGGAGGTGACGGTCGCCTGCATGCCGCCGATGTCGTTGGCGATACGGGACTGCACCTCGCCCGTGCGCGTCCTCGTGAAGAAGGCCAGCGGCATCCGCTGCAGCTGGGCGTAGACCGCCGTGCGCAGGTCGTGCATGACGCGCTGGCCGACCGTGGTGGAGATCAGGGTCTGCAGGACGCCGAAGACACTGTTCATCACGGCGGTGGCGATCATGCCGAGCGCGAGCAGCGACAGCAGTCCCGTACGACCCTGGGGAAGGGCCGTGTCGAGAATCTCGCGCAGCAGGAACGGCGAGGCCACCGACACCAGCGACGAGGCGCCGACGAGCACTCCGACCAGCGCGAGCCTGCCGCGGTACGGCTGGAAGAGGCGGAGGATGCGGCGCAGCTCGGCAGGCGGCAGTGCGCCATCCCTGGGCGGGGGCGTCCATGTGGGTTCGTCGGGCTTCATGGGCTCCTTCGACATGCATGAGGGAAGTGAGACAGCCGCGGACGGCAGTCGAGCTTTTGAGAGCATAGCTCATTGTTACCTATACTCACAATGAGCGCAGTCCTGATATTGTTCCCTCATGGATTCCCCCGACTCCGACGGCCTGCTGGCCGAGCAGTTGCTGCGGCTCACCCGCCGGCTCCAGCGCATTCAGAGCCGCCAGCTGGAGCCGATCGGCATCACCCCCGCACAGTTCAGGCTGCTGCGCACGGTCGCCCACTACGACGGACCGCCCCGGATGGCGGATCTCGCGCAGCGTCTGGATGTCGTCCCGCGCGCCGTGACGAGCCTGGTCGACGCGCTGGAGGCGAGCGGCCGGGTGCGCCGCACCCCGGATCCGGACAGCCGTCGGGTGGTGCGGATCGAGCTCACCGACGAGGGCCGTGCCACGCTCCGGTCGCTGCGCGACGCGCGCCGGGCGGCCGCAGAGGAGATCCTGGCTCCGTTGACCGCCGACCAGCGCGAGGTGCTCGGCGGGCTGCTGTCCGCCCTGGTCGCCGGGATACCGGAGCGCCGCTGCTAAGGGCCCTGCCCGATAGTCGTACCGATCGTGAGCGGTGCGGATCTTCGCTGATAGAAAGGGGGGAGAACCGCACCGATCCGCTGAGGAGACCGTCGCCATGCCGCTACTGGAGCCGAAGCCGGAAGCCCTCCGCCCCGCCGTGCCGCGCACCGCGTCCCACGACCGGGTCCCCGACAACCGGGCGGCCGGCACACCCGAACGGCTGCGCGAGGAGCTGACCGCGCTGCTCGGGCCGGAGAAGGTGCTGTGGAAAGTCTCCGACCTGGTGAAGTACGCCTCCGATGCCAGCCCCTACCGGTTCGTCCCGCAGGTGGTCGTGGTCCCCGAGGACATCGACGACATCTCGACGGTCCTGTCGTACGCGCACGGCAAGGGCCGCGAGGTCGTCTTCCGGGCCGCCGGCACCAGCCTGAACGGCCAGGCGCAGGGCGAGGACATACTCGTGGACGTCCGCAGCCACTGGACGGGCATCGAGGTCCTGAACGACGGCGCGCAGGCGCGCATCCGCCCCGGGACGACGGTCATGCGCGCCAATGCCACCCTCGCCAGGTACGGCAGGCTGCTGGGCCCCGACCCGGCCAGCGCCATCGCGTGCACGATCGGCGGGGTCGTCGCCAACAACGCCTCGGGAATGACCGCGGGCACCACCCGGAATTCGTACCGCACCGTCTCCTCGCTCACCTTCGTGCTGCCGAGCGGCACGGTCGTCGACACCGCCGACCCGGCGGCGGACGAACTGCTGGCGCATGCCGAACCGCACCTGTGCGAGGGGCTGATGGCCCTGAAGGCGGAGATCGAGGCGGACGCGGAGCTCACCGCCCGTATCCGCGCCAAGTACGAGATCAAGAACACCAACGGGTATCGGCTCGACGCCTTCCTGGACGGCTCGACCCCGGTCCAGATCCTGCGCGGGCTGATGGTCGGCTCGGAGGGCACCTTCGGCTTCATCTCCGAGGTCGTCTTCGACACCCTGCCACTGGACCGGAAGGTCTCCAGCGCGCTGCTCTTCTTCCCCTCGCTGACCGCCGCGGCGGCTGCCGTTCCCCGGTTCAACGAGGCGGGGGCGATCGCCGTCGAGCTGATGGACGGCAATACGCTGCGCGCATCCGTGAGCGTGCAGGGCGTGCCCGCGGACTGGGCCGAGCTGCCCAGGGAGACCGCGGCGCTGCTGGTGGAGTTCCGGGCTCCGGACGAGCCGGGGCAGGAGGCGTACGAACGGGCGGCTGCCGCGGTCGTCAAGGGGCTGGACCTGGTCACGCCGGTCGCCTCGATCACCAATGAGTTCACCCGCGAGGCCAAGGTCATCTCCGGTTACTGGAAGGCCCGCAAGGCCTTCGTCACCGCGGTCGGCGGCTCCCGCCCGTCGGGCACGACGCTGATCACGGAGGACTTCGCGGTCCCGCCGTCCCTGCTCGCCGACGCCTGCGAGGCCCTTCTCCGGCTGCAGGGGGAACACGGATTCGACGCCGCCGTCGCGGGCCACGCCGCACACGGCAATCTGCACTTCCTGCTCGCCTTCGACGCGGCGAAGCCGTCCGACGTCGACCGGTACGCCGCATTCATGGACGACTTCTGCCGGCTGACCGTGGAGCGCTTCGACGGCTCGCTCAAGGCGGAGCACGCCACCGGGCGCAACATCGCACCGTTCCTGGAACTGGAGTGGGGCCCCAAGGCGACGGAGCTGATGTGGCGTACGAAGCAGATCATCGACCCCGACGGGGTGCTGGCTCCGCGGATCGTCCTCGACCGCGATCCGAAGGCCCATCTGCGCGGTCTGAAGACCATCCCCGAGGTCGAGGCGATCGGTGACCCGTGCATCGAATGCGGTTTCTGTGAACCGACCTGTCCCAGTGAGGACTTGACCACGACGCCTCGCCAGCGGATCGTGCTGCGGCGGGAGATGATGCGCCAGCCGGACGGTTCGCCGGTGGAGTCCGCCCTGCTCGACGCGTACGGGTACGACGCCGTCGACACCTGCGCGGGCGACTCCACCTGCAAACTCGCCTGCCCGGTCGGCATCGACACCGGCGCCATGATGAAGGACTTCCGCCACCGGCGCCACTCGCCGCGGGAGGAGCGGATCGCGGCAGTCACCGCGAAGAACTTCAAGGCGGTGGAGGTCTCGGCGCGGCTGGCGGTCGCCGCGGCGGACAAGATCGGCGACCGGCTGCTGGAGACCGTCACCGGGCTCGCCCGCAAGGCCGTACGCCCCGATCTGGTGCCCGAGTGGCTGCCGGAGATCCCGGGCGCCGCGGCCCGGCAGCTGCCCCCTACCTCGCGGAAGGGTGCGAGCGCCGTGTACTACCCGGCGTGCGTGAACCGCATCTTCGGCGGCCCGGAGGGCCACCGCGGTCCTTCGCTGCCGCAGGCCGTCGTCGCCGTCTCGGCCCGCGCCGGAAAGCCGGTATGGATCCCGGAGGACGTGGCGGGAACCTGCTGCGCGACGATCTGGCACTCCAAGGGGTACGACGCGGGCAATGCGGTGATGGCCAACCGCATCGTGGAGGCCGCGTGGGGCTGGACGGCGGGCGGCAAACTGCCGCTGGTCGTCGACGCGTCGTCGTGCACGCTGGGGATCGCCCATGAGGTGGTGCCCTATCTGACCGACGACAACCGGGAGTTGCACCGGGAACTGACCATCGTCGACTCCCTCGTGTGGGCTGCCGACGAGCTGCTGCCGGAGCTGACGGTCCTGCGGAAGACCGGTTCGGCGGTACTGCACCCGACATGCTCGATGCAGCATCTGGGGGACGTGGAGCAGTTGCGTGCGGTCGCCGAGGCGTGTGCGGAGGAGGTCGTCATCCCGGACGACGCCGGATGCTGCGCGTTCGCGGGCGACCGCGGAATGCTGCACAAGGAGTTGACGGCGTCGGCGACGGCGAAGGAGGCCGCCGAGGTGAACTCCCGGGAGTACGACGCATATCTCTCCGCCAACCGGATGTGCGAGATCGGCATGGACCGGGCCACGGGGCGCTCGTACTACTCGGTCCTGATGGAGCTCGAACGGGCGACGCGGCCCTGACGCGTCCCCCGCCCGGCCGCGCACATGCGGATGTCCGCGGCCGGGCGGGGGGAGCGGTCACGCTGCGCGGAGCGTCGCCTTGTCGCCCATCACCACGACCGGGTGCTGCTTCGGGTCGAGCGTGCGCAGCAGCGTCAGTATGGCGGACTTGGACAGGCTCACACAGGCCGAGGTACCACTGCCGTGGTCCATGTGCAGCCAGATGCTGCCGCCCTTCGACTGTCCCAGCGGGCGCGTCGGGTCGTTGGGCGCAGTGCCCTTGACACGGTTGTAGTCGATCGCGATGACGTAGTCGAAGTCGTGCCAGTACGGCTTCGACCAGTAGCGCGGGGCCTGGATCGACGCCGATCGGGTGTACGGGAGGAGGGCACCCGGGTCGGCAAGGGCACCGCCTGCGTCGGTGAGCGTGAACACGCCGACCGGACTGCGCTTGTCGTCCTCGTGATGGTCGGTGGTCCAGCCCTTCCTGCCGTTGTGGGCCTTCCACCTGGCGGTGGTGTCCCAGGTGGCGCCGTGCTTCGTGTACAGCACCCCGGTGGAGTCGGCCGAGTTCTCGCCCTCGCCGTAGACCGCGACGACCTGACGCGCGTTCTCGGGTATCTGCGCGTACAGCCGGTCGCCCACGTCGGGAATGCGCTTCAGGTCGGCGGCCGGTTCCTTCCGGTTCGCCGCACTGCCGGCACGCGTATCGTCCTTCTGCCCGCCCTGCGCGCCGCCGCAGGCCGTCACGGGCGTGAGCATGAGACCACAGGCCGCCGCCGCGACAGCCATTCGTACCCGACCGGTTATTCGCATCCGTCCATGCTCGCACCACCCGGCCGGGCGGCGGGCTCACCGCCTGTGACCTGCCGCGGATACGCGCCGAATCTTTACCGCCGAGCGAAAAACCGTTTGCCTCGGACCCCGGCAGGACGCGAACCTTGCACGGTTTGGTCCCCTCACCCGATCCTCGAGGTCTTCCTCAGACCTCCGCCCTTCCGAGCCTTGGGACATCATGCACATTCGCGATCTTCCGTACGCAGATCCCGGCGATCCCGATGTCCGGTCAGGCCCGCGCTTCCTGCTCTGGCTCGGCCGCAACCAGATCCGCGGGCAGCTCACCTCCCTTGCCTGGGGCCTGCTGCACCAGTGCTCCATCGCCGGGCTGCCGTTGGCCGTCGGCTTCGCCGTGCAGGCGGTCGTCGACCGTTCGGGCAGCCGGCTCGCACTGTCCGGCGGGCTCATCGCCGTCCTCGGCGTGCTGATCGCGGTCGGCGACACCATGCTGCACCGGACCGCCGTGACCAACTGGATCACCGCGGCTGCCCGCGTCCAGCAGCTGCTGGCCCGTAAGACGGCGGAGCTCGGCGCCGCGCTGACCCGCCGGGTCGCCGCGGGCGAGGTCGTCGCGGTGTCCACCGGCGACGTCGAGAAGATCGGCTGGTTCGTCGAGGCGTTCTCCCGCTTCGCCGCTGCCGCCGGGGCTCTCGTGCTGATCTGCGTCGGGCTCGTCCTGTACCTGCCGTCGCTCGGTGTCCTGGTGGCGCTCGCGGTGCCGCTGCTGGCACTGGCCGTGCTGCCGCTTCTCCCCCGCGCCACCCGGCGCGCCGACCTGCAGCGCGAGAAGGCCGGCAAGGCCACCGAGCTGGCGTCGGACACCGTGGCCGGTCTGCGGGTGCTGCGCGGCATCGGCGGTGAGGAGCTGTTCCTCGGCCGCTACCGGCGCGCCTCGCAGGAGGTCCGCAGGGCCGCGGTGCGCAGCGCGCAGATGTGGTCGCTGATCTCGGCGATCCAGGTGCTGCTGCCCGGCATGCTGCTCATCTCCCTGGTCGTGTACGGAGCAACGCTGGCCCGCGAGGGCCGGATCGAGGTCGGTCAGCTGGTCACCGTGTACAGCGCGGCGACACTGATGCTGTTCCCGCTGCGGCACTTCGAGGAGATCGCGATGGCGTACTCCTTCTCACGGCCGTCCGCGAAGCGGGCCGTCCGGGTGCTTTCGCTGCGCCGCACCGCCGAGCCGTCGACGGTCGACGCGGTGCCGTCCGGTGATCTGTACGACCCGGTCACCGGGCTGATGGCTCCGTCGGGCCTGTTCACCGCGGTGGTCTGCGGCGATCCGGACGAGGCGGGGCGGCTGGCCGAACGGCTCGGCGGGCACGCCGGGACGGCCGCGGAGTCCTGTGCGCAGGGCGACGCCCCGGGCGTCGGCGCGAAGGCCGCCGGGGCGGACGACGGCTCCGAAGGCGCCTCGGGCTCCGGCCCGGCGGACGGCTCCCGCACGGCCGCACCGGGCAGAGCCCCCTCGGTCCTGCTCGGTGGCGTACCCCTGGACGAGCTTGCGCTGGAGGCCGCCCGGACCGCGGTGCTGGTCCAGGACAAGGACCCGGTGCTGCTCTCCGGGACGCTGCGGGAGCTGCTCGACGTGCCGTCCTCCGGTCGGGTGACCGCCGAGGACGCACTGTCGGCCGCCCAGTGCGGTGATGTCCTGGACGCGCTGACGCAGGCGTCGGCCGGCGCCGACGACCCGATGACCACCAGGATCACCGAGCGCGGGCGGTCGCTCTCCGGCGGCCAGCGGCAGCGGCTCGCGCTGGCCCGCTCCCTGGTCACCGACCCGGAGGCGCTGGTTCTGGACGAGCCGACGTCCGCCGTCGACTCGCACACCGAGGCCCGGGTGGCCGCCGGTATCAAGGCGCTGCGCACCGGTCGTACGACCGTGGTGTTCGCCTCGTCGCCGCTGCTCCTCGACCTCGCGGACCGGGTGGTGCTGGTCCACAGCGGCACGGTCGTCGCGGTCGGTGCGCACCGCGAACTGCTGCACACCGAACCGCGGTACCGCGCGGTCGTCACCCGCGAGACCGACGACGAGATCACGGACCGGACCGCGTCGGAAGAGACCACGACAGTCACGACCAGCACGATCGACGCGATCGAGGAGATCAAGGCGATCGAAGAGATCGAGGAGAGGGCATGATCGGCGTCGCGCAACCGGCGTACGACCCGGCCGCCCCGGAGTCGGCGACGACCCTGCCGGTGGGCACCCCCACGACCGTACGGAGCTATGTACGGGACCTGATACGGCGCCACCGCAAGCCGTTCGCCGTGCTCATCGCGTTCAACGCGGTCGCGGTGATCGCCTCGATCGTCGGACCGTATCTGCTGGGCGGACTGGTCGAGGACCTGTCGAACGGGGTCGCCGACCTCCATCTGGAGCGCACCGCCGCGGTGTTCGCGTTCGCGCTGGTCGTTCAGACCGTGTTCACGCGGATGATGCGGCTGCGCGGCGCGATGCTCGGCGAGGAGATGCTGGCCGATCTACGCGAGGACTTCCTCGTGCGGTCGGTCGCACTTCCGCCGGGCGTCCTGGAGCGGGCCGGGACCGGTGACCTGCTCTCCCGGATCACCACGGACATCGACCGGCTGGCCAACGCGATGCGCGAGGCCGTACCGCAGCTGGCGATCGGCGTGGTGTGGGCGGGGCTGCTGCTCGGTGCGCTCACCGTGACGGCTCCGCCGCTGGCGCTCTCGGTGCTGATCGCACTGCCGGTGCTGCTCCTCGGCTGCCGCTGGTACTTCCGCCGGGCGCCGTCCGCGTACCGCTCGGAGGCCGCCGGTTACGCGGCGGTCGCCGCGATGCTCGCGGAGACCGTGGACGCCGGACGGACGGTGGAGGCGCACCGTCTCGGCGCGCGCCGGGTGGCGCTGTCGGACCGGCGGATCAAGGAGTGGACGGCCTGGGAGCGGTACACACTGTTCCTGCGGTCGGTGCTCTTCCCCGTCATCAACGTCACGTACGTGACGATCCTCGGCGCGGTGCTGATGCTCGGCGGCTGGTTCGTCATCGAGGGGTGGCTCACCGTCGGACAGCTGACGACCGGTGCGCTGCTCGCGCAGATGATGGTCGACCCGATCGGTCTGATCCTGCGCTGGTACGACGAGCTCCAGGTCGCGCAGGTGTCACTGGCCCGGCTGGTCGGCGTACGGGACATCGAGCCGGACGCGGGCGACACGGAGGTCGCCCCGGACGGCCGCGACGTCCGGGCGGACGAGGTGCACTTCGGCTACCGCACGGGGGTCGACGTCCTGCACAGGGTGTCACTCGACGTCGCCCCGGGCACGCGCCTCGCGCTGGTCGGCCCGTCCGGCGCGGGCAAGTCCACGCTCGGCCGCCTGCTGGCCGGGATCTACGCCCCGCGCAGCGGTGAAGTCACTCTGGGCGGAGCGGAGTTGTCCCGGATGCCGGCCGAGCGGGTACGGGCGCATGTCGCGCTCGTCAACCAGGAGCACCATGTATTCGTCGGATCGCTGCGCGACAACCTGCTGCTGGCGCGTACGGATGCCGGGGACGCGGAACTGTGGGCGTCGCTCGCCGCGGTCGACGCGGACGGCTGGGCGAGGGCGCTGGACGAGGGGCTGGACGCGGAGGTCGGTTCGGGCGGTCTGGCCCTGACCCCGGCACAGGCGCAGCAGATCGCGCTGGCCCGGCTGGTGCTGGCCGATCCGCACACGCTGGTGCTGGACGAGGCGACGTCGCTGCTGGACCCACGGGCGGCCCGGCATCTGGAGCGCTCACTGGCCCGGGTCCTGGACGGCCGAACGGTCGTGGCGATCGCACACCGGCTCCACACCGCGCACGACGCGGATGTGATCGCGGTGGTCGAGAACGGCCGGATCAGCGAGCTGGGCAGCCATGACGAGCTGGTGGCGGCGGACGGCGCGTATGCGGCGCTGTGGCGATCCTGGCACGGCTGAGCGGAGAAGGCGGAGGTGGTGCGCGGACCGTCACCGGTTCGCGCGCAGCCACGCGTCCAGAGCGGCGAAGTCCGCGTCGGTGAGCCCCTGGGCGGGGTCGACACGATGGAGGAGTGCCGGCCCCGGGTGATGTGCGGCCACCCAGGCCCGGTCGGTGCCGGTGATCTCGTCGTCGACCCAGACGAAGGTGCGCCCTGCCGCCCGGTCGACGAGGGGGCGCGTCTTCCAGTGCAGCCCGTCCCGCCAGTCGAGTGGGTCCTCGTACGCCGGCTCCGCCCAGGCCACCACAGGCAGCTCCGGCAGGCCGAGCCACGGTGCGATGCACTCGTTCGCCTCGTCCAGCCAGGTCGTGGCCCAGACGAGATCGCAGCCCAGCGCCGTCAGCCGAGGCCCGAGCCCGGGATCGATCCTGCTCAGAAGGGGATTCAACGCGGCCGGCCCGGGTGCCGCCCCCGTGCGGTACGTCGGATACCCGTCCGGGCGCTGTTGCGGCGTCGCTCCGAACGGAATGAGCGGACCGTCGACATCGAGGAAGAGAAGCGGGCGCTGCGCGGAACCGGTCACGGCTGCACGGTACCGGCTCTCCGGGCGGATGCGACGAGGGCGCCCATGGTGGACCGCTTCGGCGCCGAGCGGGCCGGTGGCGACGGCCTGGTCGGCGCCCTTGCCGCCCGTGGGACCGTCGGATCGCCGCCGAGCACGGTCTCCCCGGCGGCGGGGCGACGTGCGACGCGGACCACGGGGTCCGCGTCGGCCACGACCACAGCGGTGGACGCGGGCCGGATGGGCTCGGCGCCCCCTCTCAGAGGCCCTGGGCCCGTACGATCCGGGCGACGATCTGCTCGGCGACCGCCCGCACATCGGCGTCGACGACGCGGTCCACATGGCCCTCCGGGTCGGACGTGAACACGGTCAGCCCCTCGTCGGTGACCTCGACCGTGCCGCGTTCGGTGGTGTAGAGGTCGGGGCGGAGCAGGGACAGCGCGGTGATCGGGTCGTGCGGCACGCTCCACGATCTGCCGGTGGAACCGGTCCAGCCGTCGATCTCGCGGGCGAGCGCCTCCCCGTACGGTCCGGCCGCCCGGATCGTCTCGACGCCGTCCCGCTCGATGCGCAGCCAGGTGGTGATGTCCAGCCCGGTGACGACGATGCGCACGGCCGAGCCGAAGACGATGCGGGCGGCGGCGATGTCGCTGACGATGTTGTGCTCCGCCTTGGCGCGCGGGCCGAAGTCTCCGCCCATCAGGTACAGGGTGCGTACCCCGGGGGCGAAGCCGTCGTCGAGGCGGATCGCGCGGGCGATGTTGGTGAGCGGGGCGATGGCGATGACATCACTCGCGCCGGGCTCGGCGAGCACGGTGTCGACCAGGAAGCGATCGGCGGCGATGTCGTCGCGTACCGGTTCGGTCTCCAGGTCGGGGAAGGCCCGGCCTTCGTGTCCGGCCCACCAGACGTCCTTGCCCGACAGGGTCTCGGTGGCTCCGGGCACGACGGTCAGGTCACGTCCGGCGAGGGCGCCGAGCCGGTGGGCGAGGCGGGCCCTGAGCAGGGTGTCGCCGTAGACGGTGGTGATGCCGGTGATGCGTGCCTCGGGCGAGCCGAGCAGCACACCGAGGGCGAGGGCGTCGTCGACGTCGCTGCCGATGTCGGTGTCGAGGAGGACGTCTGCCGTGCGCTGGTTCACTTTGCTCCTGGGGTCGTCGGCACGAGGATCGGTGGTCACACTTTCAGGCTGCCCGCGATGGACCGCGTGAAGTACCGCTGCAGGCGCAGCATGACGGTCAGGTCGACGTCGGCGGCGAACACCTGACCGTGGTCGACGACCATCTGTCCGTGCGGGGTGCCGAGGGCAATCGGGCTGAGCCGCTTGTCCGGTTCCGTGCCGACGAGCAGCGGCCACATGGAGGACTGCCGGAAAGGTGAACAGGGCAGGACCGGCGCCGATCAGGGCGGGCCGCGCCACAGGTACGTACATCTTCGTGAAGACGCCCGCGGCTGAGCCCGTCCATCCGGGCGACCTCGACGGGTTCGCGCGCGATGGCGAGAAGGAACTGGCGCAGCAGGAAGATCGCCAGGCCGTTGCCGATGCCGGACAGGATCAGACCGGCGTACGTGTTCTGCAGTCCCCGGTCGGAAGATGTCGGACAGCGGGATCGCGATCGCGTCGAACGGAATCAGCGGACGGACGGGTGCGACGGCGGTGCTGAACGCCGCGGAACCGCCGGACGCTGTGGTGTGCGCCAACGATCTGACCGCGCTCGGCACCGCACGGGCGGCCGGGCTGCGGGTGCCTGACCGGGTGGCGATCACCGGGTACGACGGCATCGAGGCGGCGTCACTGGTCTCGACTGCGCTGACCATCGTGCTCAACCCGGCCCGGGAGATGGGCCGTTCGGCGGTGCAGCTGCTGCTGGACCGGCTGGAGGGCGGGGACTCGGGCCCGGCCCGGGAGATCGTTCTCGCGCACCGTCCGGTGCCGTGCGAATCGGCCTGATCCCCCGCGGCCGGGTCGAGGGGGTTGTGAGCTGCTGCGGGTTTGCTGCATTGAAGTGAGTTGTAGCGAGCGGAAGTGAGTCCTGGCGGTGGGTGTGTGGGGTGGGAACGGGGGTTCTGGGGCCGAATGGGTGACCTTGGTGGCTGTTGCTCGTTGGGCCGGGTGGCAGGGCGTCCGGCCTGTGGGGGTGATGTGGTGGGTGGTGTGCGGAAGCTGGCGGCGTCCTTTGTGGTGCCGGGGCCGTGTGGGGTGGCGGTCCGGGACCGTCTGGGGCACCTGACCGCCGAGGACGAGAGGGTGCTGCGTGCGGTCGGTGCGCATCAGGGAGCGCTGGCTTCCGGTGATCTCAAGGCCCGCTGTGCGGATGGTCTGGAGCACGGTGCGGGCACGTGGGCGGCGCGTAAGCGGGAGCTGACCGGGTTGTCGTCGTCGCGGATCGCGGGGGCGATCACGAAGGCCACGCACGATCAGTGGGCGCTCGCCCGCCGTTGCCAGGCGGCGCACATCCAGAACCTGGAAGCCGGGATCAAGACGCTACGGCACCGGCTGTCCCTTCCGCTCGGGGAGAAGGGCACCAAGCGCGCGGCGGGCGGTTACCGCTCCCAGGGTGAGTGGTTTCGCAAGTCCCGCCGCCTCGCGGCACTGCAAGACCGGCATGCCGCTGCTGTTGCCGACTGGCAGGCCGGACGGGTCCGGGTGGTCAGGGGCGGCAAGCGTCTGCTGAACACCCGCCATCATCTCGCCGAGGCCGAGCTCACCGAGGCCCGGTGGCGGCAGCGGTGGGAGGCGGGACGCTGGTTCCTCGCTGCGGACGGTGAGTCGGGGAAGCGGTTCGGGAACGAGACGATCCGCGTCACCCCGAACGGCGAAGTATCCATCAAGCTGCCTGCCCCGCTCGCGCACCTGGCCAACGCCAAGCACGGCCGGTACACCCTCGCCTCCACCGTGGCGTTCGCGCACCGGGGCGCGGAGTAGGCCGACCGCATCGCAGCGAACCGGGCGGTGGCCTACCGCATCCACCTCGATACGGAGCGCGGCCGCTGGTACCTCACCGCATCCTGGCAACGCCCCGTCGTGCAGACCATCGCGTTGGAGGCCGCCCGCGCCCGGGGCATGATCGGCGTCGACACCAACGCCGACCACTTCGCCGCCTACCAGCTCGACCGGCACGGCAACCCGGTCGGAGACCCGCACCGCTTCGGCTACGACCTGTCCGGCACGGCCGCTCACCGCGACGCACAGATCCGCCACGCCCTGACCCGGTTGATCACCTGGGCGGGGCAGGTCGGTGTTGCCGCGATCGGCATCGAAGACCTCGACTTCACCACCGAGACAACCCGCGAGAAGCACGGCCGCCGCAAGCGGTTCAGGCAGCTCATCTGCGGCATCCCGACCGGGAAACTGAAGGCCCGGCTGGTGTCCATGGCCACCGAACACGGCCTGAGCATCGTCGCGGTCGACCCCGCCTACACCAGCCTGTGGGGTGCCCAGCACTGGCAGAAACCACTCGCCACCTCACACCGCACCATGTCCCGTCACGATGCCGCGGGCATCGCGATCGCACGACGCGCCCTCGGGCACCCGATCCGGCGTCGGACGGCACCGCCCCCACACGACCGGAGTGATCGTGCGGGGCATCGGACCGTCCAGGCCGCACCAGGTAACCGGGGACGTGAGGGAACCCGCCCACCCGCAACGGACCGGCCCCCCGGAGGGCCGCCGCCGAACGGGACGCGAAAGCGGAAACCCAGCGCATCCAACACCGTTCGGAATGCGCCCAGTACGCAGCAGCGGGTCCA
Organism: Streptomyces sp. JH14; assembly: GCF_029428675.1. Classification (GTDB taxonomy): domain Bacteria; phylum Actinomycetota; class Actinomycetes; order Streptomycetales; family Streptomycetaceae; genus Streptomyces. The sequence goes on from NZ_JAJNEL010000001.1 coordinate 555,021, forward strand.
AGACCCACTTACGCACACTGGCTAGGAACGGTCAGATGAAGTTGAGGGCGGCCGCTCCGCCCACTCCCCCGAGCACCATGAACGCCGGCATCAGAACCTTCAGCTCCACCCAGCTGCCGGCCCGGAATCGCATGCCCTTCGGCGGCCCCACCGCGTACCAGCGCTTACGGCCCATCGGGATCGGCCACAGGATCGGGCAGCCGGAGACCGTCAGTGCGTCGCCGATGTCGTGGACGAGGGCGCCGAGGACGATCGGCAGTCCGAGCCAGAGGTACTCCTGGCCGGGGGCCGCGAAGAGCCAGTCCGAGCCGTTGCCCGGCTTGTCCAGGACGCCTGCCAGTATCCAGGCGCTGGTCGCGCCGAGCAGCCACACCAGTACGTCGCTGGACATCCGGGCGGCCCGCCAGAGCAGGCCTTCGACGGCGAGCACCAGGTGGACGAAGAGGATCGCCAGGACCGCCCACCGGCCGCCGGTGATCGCCGCGGCGGACGCCCCGGCGCCGATCAGGACCGCCCAGAGCCAGGTGTGCGTCAGCGTCCGGTGACCGCCGTTCCTGCGCGGGTCACCGGGGCCCCGGGTCGCCTTGTAGACGGCGTGCGAGAGCTTGTCGACGATCTCGCAGAGTCCGCGGGAGACCGGCCCGAAGGCGCGCGAGATGGTCGCGGACTTGTGATCGAGGTCCGGGGCCAGGGCGGCGCCCGCGGTGATCAGCGCACCGACGACCAGAACGGGCCACGGCATCGTATGGCCCGCGGCGGCCGCCGCGGCGCCCACCCCCAGCCAGGCCGCCGCCCCTGACAGAGAGTGTGCCGGTCCCATCATGGTTCTTCCCGCCCCCAGAGTCCGTCCGGTCGCGATCGCCGTTGCGGTGCGGCCGAGTTGAGTGGGCAGCCTATCGTCCATGATCTTCGTGCGGTCGCCCGGTTCCCTCATCCGGGCAGAAGGCAGGCAAGATGGGGGCGTGACCCTTATCGATCAGCTGCCCCCGACCGACGACCCGGACGCCCTCTTCGAGGCCTTCTCGTCATGGACCGAGACCCAGGGCATCACCCTCTACCCTGCCCAGGAGGAGGCGCTGATCGAGGTGGTCTCCGGGGCGAACGTGATCCTTTCCACCCCCACCGGCTCCGGAAAGAGCCTGGTCGCGGCAGGTGCGCACTTCACGGCGCTGGCCCAGGACAAGGTCACCTTCTACACCGCCCCGATCAAGGCACTGGTCTCGGAGAAATTCTTCGACCTGTGCAAGCTGTTCGGTACGGAGAACGTCGGGATGCTCACCGGTGACGCCTCCGTCAACGCGGACGCCCCGGTGATCTGCTGCACCGCGGAGGTGCTCGCGTCCATCGCGCTGCGTGACGGCAAGTACGCCGACATCGGCCAGGTCGTGATGGACGAGTTCCACTTCTATGCGGAAGCGGACCGCGGCTGGGCCTGGCAGATCCCACTGCTGGAGCTTCCGCAGGCCCAGTTCGTTCTGATGTCGGCCACGCTCGGCGACGTCAAGATGTTCGAGCAGGACCTGACCCGGCGCACCGGCCGCCCGACCTCCGTGATCCGCTCGGCGACCCGACCGGTACCGCTGAGCTACGAGTACCGGCTCACCCCGATCACCGAGACGCTCACCGAGCTGCTGGACACCCGGCAGGCGCCGGTCTACATCGTGCACTTCACACAGGCCGCGGCCGTCGAACGGGCGCAGTCGTTGATGAGCATCAACATGTGCACGAAGGAGGAGAAGGAGAAGATCGCCGATCTGATCGGCAACTTCCGCTTCACCACGAAGTTCGGCCAGAACCTCTCCCGCTTCGTGCGGCACGGCATCGGGGTGCACCACGCGGGCATGCTCCCGAAGTACCGGCGGCTGGTGGAGAAGCTGGCCCAGGCGGGTCTGCTGAAGGTGATCTGCGGTACGGACACGCTCGGCGTCGGCGTCAACGTCCCGATCCGTACGGTGCTGTTCACGGCGCTCACCAAGTACGACGGCACCCGGGTCCGCACTCTGCGCGCCCGTGAGTTCCATCAGATCGCCGGCCGCGCGGGCCGGGCCGGCTTCGACACGGCGGGCTTCGTCGTCGCGCAGGCACCCGAGCATGTCATCGAGAACGAGAAGGCCGTCAAGAAGGCGGGCGACGACCCCAAGAAGAAGCGCAAGGTGGTCCGCAAGAAGGCCCCCGAGGGCTTTGTCGCCTGGTCGGAGACGACGTTCGACAAGCTGATCCAGTCCGACCCGGAGCCGCTGACCTCCCGCTTCCGGGTCACGCACACGATGCTCCTGTCCGTGATCGCACGTCCCGGCAACGCCTTCGAGGCGATGCGGCGGCTGCTGGAGGACAACCACGAGCCGCGCAGGGCGCAGCTGCGCCACATCCGCCGGGCCATCGCGATCTACCGCTCCCTGCTGGACGGCGGCGTCGTGGAGCAGCTCGACAAGCCGGACGCGGAGGGGCGCATCGTGCGGCTCACCGTCGATCTCCAGCAGGACTTCGCGCTCAGCCAGCCGCTGTCCACGTTCGCGCTGGCCGCGTTCGACCTGCTCGACACCGAATCGCCGTCGTACGCCCTGGACATGGTCTCCGTCGTCGAGTCGACGCTCGACGACCCGCGGCAGATCCTCGCCGCCCAGCAGAACAAGGCGCGCGGCGAAGCGGTCGGCCAGATGAAGGCGGACGGTATCGAGTACGAGGAGCGCATGGAGCGGCTCCAGGACGTGACGTACCCGAAACCGCTGAGCGAGCTGCTGTGGCACGCGTACGACGTGTACCGCAGGAGCCACCCGTGGGTGGGCGACCACCCGGTCTCGCCGAAGTCCGTGATCCGGGACATGTACGAACGCGCCATGACGTTCACGGAGTTCACCTCGAACTACGAGCTGGCCCGCACCGAGGGAATCGTGCTGCGCTACCTGGCGAGCGCGTACAAGGCTCTTGAGCACACCATCCCGGACGACCTGAAGTCCGAGGACCTGGAGGATCTGATCGCCTGGCTCGGCGAGATGGTCCGGCAGGTGGACTCCAGTCTTCTCGACGAGTGGGAGCAGCTCGCCAACCCGGAGGTGGAGACCGCCGAGCAGGCGCAGGAGCGGGCCGACGAGGTCAAGCCGGTCACCGCCAACGCCCGCGCCTTCCGGGTGCTGGTCCGCAACGCGATGTTCCGCCGGGTGGAGCTGGCCGCGCTGGACAAGGTCGCCGAGCTCGGCGATCTGGACGGCGATGCGGGCTGGGACGAGGACGCCTGGGGCGAGGCGATGGACGCGTACTGGGACGAGTACGAGGACCTGGGCACCGGTCCGGACGCCCGCGGGCCGAAGCTGCTGAAGATCGACGAGGACGCCGCGCACGGACTGTGGCGGGTACGGCAGACGTTCGCCGACCCGAACGGCGACCACGACTGGGGCATCAGCGCCGAGATCGATCTGGCGGCCTCCGACGAAGAGGGCCGGGCCGTCGTCAGAGTCACCTCGGTCGGCCAGCTGTGACCGCGCTCGCCGTACACACGGCACCGCTGCGAGAGTGGAGACGAACCGCATGACGAATCCCGCCGAGCGCCTGGTCGACCTGCTCGACCTGGAGCGGATCGAGGTCAACATCTTCCGCGGGCGCAGCCCCGAGGAGTCCTTGCAGCGGGTCTTCGGCGGCCAGGTCGCCGGGCAGGCGCTGGTGGCGGCCGGTCGCACCACCGACGGTGACCGGCCGGTGCATTCGCTCCACGCGTACTTCCTGCGGCCCGGCCGTCCCGGGGTGCCGATCGTCTACGACGTCGAGCGGGTGCGGGACGGGCGGTCGTTCACCACCCGCCGGGTCACCGCCGTCCAGCAGGGCCGGACGATCTTCAATCTGACGGCGTCGTTCCACCGGCCCGAGACGGCGGGCTTCGAGCACCAGTTGCCGCCCACCCGGAGCGTCCCGGACCCCGAGCAACTGCCGACCGTCGCGGAGGAGGTGCGCGAGCATCTCGGGGCGCTGCCGGACGCGCTGGAGAGGATGGCGCGGCGCCAGCCGTTCGACATCCGGTACGTCGACCGGCTGCGCTGGACGCAGGAGGAGGTCAAGGACGCGGACCCGCGCAGCGCGGTCTGGATGCGCGCGGTCGGCCCACTGGGCGACGATCCGCTCGTGCACACCTGCGCGCTGACGTACGCGAGCGACATGACGCTGCTCGACGCGGTGCGCATCCCGGTGGAACCGCTGTGGGGACCGCGCGGCTTCGACATGGCGTCGCTGGACCACGCGATGTGGTTCCACCGGCCGTTCCGGGCCGACGAGTGGTTCCTGTACGACCAGGAGTCGCCGATCGCCACGGGCGGTCGGGGGCTGGCCCGCGGCCGGATCTACGACCGTGACGGCAATCTGCTGGTGTCCGTGGTGCAGGAGGGGTTGTTCCGCCGCCTGGGCGCGTAGACCCGCCGTTCAGATGCCGGGCAGCGGGTCCTGCTCGACGTCGTGGCGCCGGGTGCGGATGTCCGGTGCGGCAGGGTGGAGTTTGGCATCGCAGGCGGGACCCAGCCCGGTGCGGCGCGAGTCCGTACCGGTGAGCGGGCGGCCGCACAGCCGGCAACGGACCGGTCGGCGCCCCGCAGCCCGTCCGGTGCCGGGCAGGGGCTCGATGTCCGTCCCGGGGAACGGTTCAGGGGAATCCACGCGTCGATCCTCTCAAGTCCGCGGTCTACTCCGCGACTTCCGAAAGACAGACAGCGGAGGAGTTCGTCGGGTGAGCAGCGTGCTGACATTGGAGCCGGTCCCCCAGGACAAGAAGAAGGACATCGCACCGGACGGTGTCGATCCGGTCGGCCATGTCATCAGATACACCGACTCACCCGGCGGCACGGCCCGGGACGTCGCGTACCCGGAGCGCGAACTGCCGCCGGGCGGCATACCGGCGTACCTGGACGCACGCAAGAGCGGGGCACGCTCCTTCGTCCTGTGGGCCGATCCGCAGCGGCAGGCGCGACTGGCCACGCTGGTCACCGCGTCCGCGGACGACGGTGTGGCGACGTATCGGGTACTCGGCCCGCAGGGCGAGCCCCTCGGGACGTTCGTCCGCGAGAAGGCTCTCTCCGGCAAAGGTCTGCGAACACGGTGGACGGTCACCCAGCCCGGCAGCCCCGAGGCCGTCGGCTACAAGGGCCGGATCTTCTGGTGGTACGTGTGGTGGCTGCTGTTCCCCGTCCAGGTGGCCATCGCCGTGGGCAGTGTCGTCGCCGGTGGCGGCGAAGTCGCCCGCGGGCCGCGCCGCATCTTCTGGCGTAGCGTCAAGGAGACCCCGCTGGAGTTCCAGGACGACCGGATCCTTCTGCACGCCCAGTGGTGCGACTGGCGACTGGGCGCGGCTCTGGTGGCGCTTCTGCGCAGCTTCGACAGCTGGCTGGGAGCCCCCTGGGACGACCGGCGGAAGTGATCGGCGGCGTGCCCCGGACGACGTGCCCGGGACCCGCACCGGGCGACGGCGCCGCCAGATGATGCCGTAACCGGGGCGGCCCGCGATGATCGGAGAGAAATCGGTCAGGAGGGTCCTCGATGAGCCAGACCAGCGCGTCGACGCTCCGTGCCGCACCGGACCTGACACCCGGGGAACGCGCGGCCCGTGGCAAGGCCGCCCGCCGCGGCGCGCCCCGGTCGAGCCACGCCGGGTTCGCACCGTCGTCCGACCGGCCGGACCCGCTGGACGTGCTCGAAGCCCAGTCCGCGAACCGGATTCCCGAACTCGTCCCGATCCGCTACAGCCGGATGGCCGAGTCGCCGTTCCGTTTCTACCGGGGCGCCGCCGCGATCATGGCCGCCGACCTGGCCACCACTGCGGACTCCGGGATCAGGGCCCAGCTGTGCGGGGACGCCCATCTGTCGAACTTCGGTCTGCTCGCCTCCCCGGAACGGCAACTGCTCTTCGACATCAACGACTTCGACGAAACGCTGCCCGGTCCGTGGGAGTGGGACGTCAAGCGGCTGGCGGCCAGTCTCGCCGTCGCGGGAAGGGCGAACGGCTTCACGGACCGGGAGCGCTCCGGCATCGTTCCGGCGACTGTGCGCGCATACCGCGAGTCGATGATCCGGTTCGCGGGCATGACCAACCTCGGCGTGTGGTACGCGAGGACCGACGCGGACCGCCTGCAGGCCGTGGCGGACCGGGAGTTGGCGACGCGCGGCCGCAGGAACCTGGACCGGGCCATGGCCAGGGCCCGGTCCCGGGACAGTCTGCAGGCCTTCGACAAGCTCACCGAGGTGGTGCACGGACGGGTCCGGATCGTCGCGGACCCGCCGCTGCTCGTGCCCGTCGCGGATCTGCTGCCCGAGGTCGAGCGCGACGCGCTGGAGGAACGGCTGGGCAGACTGCTCAAGGACTACGGCCGGAGTCTCTCGTCGGACCGTCGTGCCCTGCTCGGCGACTTCCGGCTCGTGGACGTCGCCCGCAAGGTGGTCGGGGTGGGCAGCGTCGGCACCCGGTGCTGGATCATCCTTCTGGCCGGGAGGGACGGCCGGGACCCGCTCTTCCTGCAGGCCAAGGAGGCCGGCCCGTCGGTGCTCGCCCCGTACGCCGGCCCCGGCACATACCGGAACCAGGGCGAGCGGGTGGTCGCGGGGCAGCGGCTGATGCAGGCCACGAGCGACATCTTCCTCGGCTGGCAACGGGCGGACGGGATGGACGGGCGGCGCCGCGACTTCTACGTACGCCAGTTGCGCGACTGGAAGGGCGGCCTCCAGCCGGAGTCAATGGTGCCGGCCGGCCTGAGGACGTACGGCGAGGTCTGCGGCTCCACACTGGCCCGCGCCCACGCGAGATCCGGCGACCGCATCGCCATCGCCGCGTATCTGGGCCGCGGCGACGCGTTCGACCGTGCGCTCGAGGAATTCGCCGAGGCGTATGCCGACCGGAACGAGCGCGACCACCAGGCGCTGGTCGAGGCGGTACGCACGGGCCGGCTTCCCGCGTCCGAGCCGGACGGCGACCGGCGGTGATCCGGACACCGGTCCAGGGCCACGGGGGTGGAAGTCCGGGACTCACCGCACAGCGCCGGTCCGACGTCCCGGGGGCATCGCCCTGGCGTGATATCACATTCTGAACGCTCGTGGGCCGGCGCCTGCCAGGGGCGCCGACGCTGAGGAGACGATGAAGATGTCGGCCAAGCCCGCCGGGGCCTCCGCCACGGCGCCACCGGACCCCGTCGCACTCGTCCGTACCCGTGGTTATGCGGGACTCCTGGTGATGGCTGCGCTGCTCGGGGTGCCGATCTCGGCGGTGGCCTTCGGGTTCCTCGCGCTCACCCACGAACTCCAGTCGCTGACCTACTCGGACCTGCCGAGGGCACTGGGTTTCTCGTCCACGCCCACGTGGTGGCCGGTGCCCCTGCTGGTCGTCGCCGGCCTGCTGGTCGGGCTGACCATCCGTCACCTCCCCGGCGCAGGCGGGCACAAGCCGGCCGAAGGGATGAAGACGACGGGGGCACCGGCAGCATGGGAGCTGCCCGGAATCGTGATCGCGGCCCTGGCCTCCCTCGGCCTCGGTGCCGTGCTCGGGCCCGAGGCGCCGCTCATCGCCCTCGGCGGCGGGCTGGCCGTGTGGGCCGTGCGCCTGGTGAAGCGGGACGTCACGCCGGGCGCGAGTGCCGTGGTGGGGGCCGCCGGGAGCTTCGCCGCGGTCAGTGCGCTGCTGGGGTCTCCGCTCCTCGGGGCGTTCCTGCTGATGGAGGCGTCGGGACTCGGCGGAGCCGTGCTGGGAATGGTCCTGGTGCCGGGCCTGCTCGCCTCAGGTGTGGGTTCCCTCATCTTCGTCGGGCTGGGTTCGTGGACCGGCCTGGGAACGTACTCCCTGGCACTTCACCACGTGCCGCAGGCCGACAAGCCGGACCTCGCCCAGTTCGGCTGGGCAGTGGTCGTCGGGCTGGCGGCGGCCGTCGTCGGCGAAGGGATCCGGCGGCTCTCCCTGCTCTTGCAGGCGCGGGTCGAGCGACGGGCGGTAGTGGGCACCGTGCTGATGGGGCTGGTGGTCGGGGTCCTCGCGCTGGCGTATGCAGAAGCCACGGGGAACGCCGCCTCCGGGGTGCTGTACTCGGGGCAGAACGCGCTGGACCCGCTGCTCACCGACAGCGCCAGGTACACGGTGGGCACGCTCCTGCTGCTCATCGTCTGCAAGGGGCTGGCGTACTGCGCGTCCTTGAGCAGTTTCCGGGGAGGCCCCGTCTTCCCCGCGATGTTCGTAGGAGCGGCGGGAGGCATCGCGCTCTCCCATCTCCCCGGGCTGAACGTGACGTCGGGGTTCGCCATGGGCATCGGCGCCATGTGCGTCGCGATGCTCAGGCTGCCGATGACCTCGGTGCTGCTGGCCACCTTGTTGCTGGGATCACCCGGGCTCACCGTCATGCCGCTGGTGATCGTCTCGGTCGTGGTCGCGTATGTCGTCTCGCTCCGGCTCGACCCGGCGCCGCACGCCCTCCCGGACGGACAGGGCGCCGCCTGAGCATTGGCCGCAGGTTCGCGTCCTGCCGGCGGGGCGCAGTCGGCCCGCGCCCGCGCCAGGCCGTCGCGCGGGCGGCCACGGGCGGACGGCGCCATGTGTCGGACACGGTCTACGAGCGCAGTGCGTCGACGGGCTCCATGCGGGAGGCCCGCAGTGACGGGTAGAGACCGGCCAGGAGTCCGACGAGAGCCCCGGCGACCGGGGCTCCGAAAGCGAGACGGACGTCCAGGACCGGAGCCCAGTCCCTGATGGCGGAGACGGCCACCACGACCACCATGCCCAGGACGGCACCGATGACGCCGCCGAGGAGTCCGATGGTCGTCGACTCCACCAGGAACTGGCCGGCCACCTGCCGTCGCGAGGCGCCGAGAGCGCGGCGCAGTCCGATCTCCCCGATCCGCTCCATGACCGTCACCAGTGTCACGTTGGCGATACCGATGGCCCCGACCACCAGCGAGACCAGTCCGAGTACCAGGAACAGCCCGTTGACGTCGCCCTGTACGCCCTTGCGTGCCTTGGTCGGGTCGGGCGGTGCCGTGACGGTGAGGGCGTCCTCCGCTCCGGGAGCCAGCGCGATCGGTGCCTGGTGGGCAACCTGCTTCGCCGCGCCGAGTGCGGTGTTGATCAGTACCCGGGTCACCGTTTCCAGGCCCAGCTGGTCCTCGGCTGTCGTGGGCGGCAGGATCACCGCGGTCGAGAGCTGCTGCTCCCGCTCGGCTCCGCCGAGTATCCCGATCACGGTGTAGGCCTGGCCCTTCAGGAAGACCGCGGGAGAGTCCTGGACCATGACCAAGCTGTAACGCTGGTTTTCCAGCCCCCCGCCGGGCGTCGCCCCGACCCGGGCCGCGAGGCGGCCCGATCCGAGTGCCCACCGTCGGGGGCCTGGTCGCCGCCGGTTCACGTCCCGTGCGGCCCGGAGACGAAGTGACCACTCCTGTCATAGGGCCAGGCGTTGGCGATGCATCCGTGCAGGCCCTTGATCTGTTGCATCATGACGGGGGCCAGTTGCCCGGGTCCCGCGCAGGTCGTGTGCGGGTGGCCCAGGAAGTGCCCCATCTCGTGGTTGATGATCAGCGCGCGGTAGTCATGGATCGGACCATTGAACGTGGGCGAGCCCTTCACCCAGCGCTTGAGGTTCACCACCACCCCGTTGCGAATCTCGCAGTTGTATTCGCCTTCGGTGTCCTGGTGGATGCCCTCCCAGCACAGGGCGTCCGCCGTTCCCGGTGTCGCGATCTTCACCTTGAGGTCGTAGGGCTCCCCCGCGCTCACCAACTGGAACGAAGAGACCCCGTTGTGGGTCCAGCCCCGGGGGGCGGCAAGTATGTCGGCGATCTCGTCGGCCGCTTGGGCCGGTGAGATGTCGAGCCCGGTCTCGACCTCCACCACGTAGCGGAGCAGATGCGAACCACGACCGGCCTTCGCGCCACTGGCATGCGCGGTGACGAACGTGCCGGTGCCCGTCGAGGGGACATCGACCTCGGTGGGGGTCGGGGTCGGCGTCGGGGTTGGGGTCGGGGTGGGCGTGGGCGTCGGGGTGGGCGTGGGGGTGGTGACCGTGCTCTGTGGGCGCGGCGCATCGCTCGACGCGTCGCTTCGTCCCCCGTTCAGGAAGAACGCCGCGGAGCCGAGCAGGCCGGCGGCCACCAGCACGCCGACCAGATAGCTCCGGCCCCGGCGGCGGGGACGGCCCCGGCTGTGGGCGGAGCGGCGCCGACCGCCACCGCGAGGGGATGACCGGTGCCGGCGGCCGACGCGGTCGGAGGCCACGGCGTTGCCGGTGGGCGGTGCGGATTCCCGCTCTTGTGCCGAATGCATGGCAGCCGAGACTGGTCAGGTCAGATGATCGCCATTGGTTCGGATCATCACGAAAGAGTAACGAGTGGCTGTCCGGCGACTCCCGCCCCTTGCGCCGGCAGACCGGTTCGACGGGACCGTCCGCCCGACGGCACGCCGACCGGAGACCGCCCACGCATCCCCATCCGTTGTGATCCTTCTGTAACAGCTCCCGAGAGACCCCCTCCTTCAGAACAGTCTCCGAACACGACCTGTGCATACTGTCAACGTGCCACGAGTCCTACTTGTCGAAGATGACCCAGATGTCCGTAAGGCCGTCCAGCTGGCGTTGCGGCATCAGGGACATGACGTTTTCGCCGCCGGAACGGGTGAAGAGGGGTTGGAACAGCTCCGCCCCTTCCATCCGGACGTCGTCGTGCTCGACCTCATGCTGCCCGGGATGTCGGGCCTCGACGTATGCCGGCGGATACGGGATCGCGACCAGGTGCCGATCATCATGGTGACCGCCAAGGGGGACGACATCGACGTGGTCGTGGGGCTGGAGGCCGGCGCGGACGACTACGTGGTCAAGCCCGTGCAGGCCCGGGTGCTCGACGCGCGAATACGGGCCGTGCTGCGCAGGCAGGACGCGACGGTCTCCGAAGCCGTCCGCCCCAGGGCGGAGTCGCACGGCGAACTGGTCATCGACCGGGCCGGGCTCGTGGTGACACACCGCCGTGAACCCGTCGCGCTCGCCCCCTCCGAGCTTCGGCTGCTGCTGACCCTGTCGGCCTCCCCCGGCCAGGTGTTCAGCCGCCAGCAGCTGCTGGAAGCGGTCTGGGAGCACAGCTACCACGGTGACATACGGCTCGTGGACGCCTGTGTGAAGCGATTGCGCAGCAAGCTCGGCGAGCTGGGCGGTGCCCCCCGGTACATCCAGACCGTTCGCGGCTTCGGTTACCGCTTCGGCAACCGGTGAACGGCCGGACATCCGTACGGGCACGAAAGGCCGTACGGAAACCCGAGACCGTGACAGCCGGGCAGGGACCCAGGCCGGTGCGGTTCCTTCGGGCCGCCCTGGTGCACGTCCCTCTTGCGCTGCGGGGCCTGCGCTCGCGCCTGGTGGTGGCCTTCGCCCTGGTGGCTGTGGCCGGCGCCCTGAGCACCGGAGCCCTCGCCTTCCGGGAGGCGCGCACGGGGGTGCTTCAGCAGAGCCAGGACTCCGTCATCCGGCAGTTTCGGGCCAGTATCGACGCCGTGGCTGTCCAGACCCCCCTGCCGCCGAGCCAGTCGGACTTGCAGACGGCGGTGGACCAGGTGCTCCACGCCAACCAGTCACAAGGATGGCGGGTATTGGCCACGTACCGCAGCCTCCGAGCCTACGCACCGAGTGCCGGCTTCGACATGCTGAGCCCGCAACTGCGCCGGTCCGTAGGAACCACACCTGCCGCGGTGTTCCAGCGGGTGAACGCCGACGGGCATCCCTACCTCGTCGTCGGACTGCCGGTCACCTACAACAGCGGCGAGGGTACGAAGCCCAAGCTCTCAGGGCTCGTGATGTACCTGGTGGTACCGCAGAACACCGAACAGGCCTACGTCGAAGCGATGGTCAGCGCCATCGAGCACGCCACCCTGGTGGCGCTGTGCCTCGCCGTCGTCCTGGCGCTGGTGGCCGCGAGCGGCGTTCTCCGTCCCGTGCGGGCGTTGCGCCGGGCCACACGCCGGATGGCCGAGGGACACCTCGACGTCCGGCTCGCCGTCAACGGCTCCGACGAACTGGCCGACCTCTCGCAGTCCTTCAACCACACGGCGGCCGCCTTGGAGGAGTCGGTCGCGGAGTTGCGCCGCCTGGAGGCCCAGGCGCGACGCTTCGTCGCGGACGTCTCCCATGAACTGCGCACACCGCTGGCGGCGATGTCGGCGGTCACCGACGTGCTGGACGAGAAGGCGCTGCACCTGGACCGGGAGACCGGCGAGGCATTGCAGCTCATCAGCGAGGGGACCAGTCGGCTGAGCGTGCTGGTGAACGACCTGATGGAGATCTCCCGCTTCGACGCGGGCGCGGCTGAACTCAACTTGGACGAGATCGACTTGGCCGAGTTCGTGCAGCACACCCTTGCCGCCCGGGGGTGGCAGGGCCAGGTCGAGACCCGCTTGCCCCGACCGGGCGTGCTCAGGACGCGCGTGGATCCGCGCCGGCTCGACGTGGTGATGGCCAACCTGGTCGGCAACGCGCTGCGGCACGGGGACCCGCCGGTGCGGCTGAGCATGGGCGTGAGAGAGGAGCGAGCGGACATGGCGTGGGCCGTCATCGAGGTGACCGACAACGGACCGGGGATCGCCGAGGAAGCCATGCCGCACATCTTCGAACGCTTCTACAAAGCGAGCACCACACGGACCAGAAGCGAGAGCAGCGGTCTGGGCCTGGCCATCACCGCGGAGAACGTGCGCCTGCACGGAGGACGCATCAGCGCGGCGAACCTGCCGGAGGGCGGCGCGGTGTTCACGGTCGAGCTCCCCCTGCGCCGCGACTCCGCAACCGACGACGACGCCACCGGGAGTGCCTGGTGAGGGGCTCGCGCGTGGCGGCGCTGCTGACCGGGCTCACGGCCGCGCTCACGCTCTCGGCGTGCGGAGTCCCCCCGTCCGACGTCATCCAGGCCGGCGCTCCGGCGAGCGGCATGTTCTCCCCCGGTCCACAGCCCTCGGCGCCAACCCTCGTCTCCGTCTATTTCCTGCACCACGGTGATCTGGCGCCGTATCTTCGCAAGGTGCGCGCCCCGGGGGACTTCGGGGCCGTCGTGCGCCTGCTGTTCGACGGACCGACCACGAGCGAGGCCGTCACGGCCACCACGGAGCTGCCCCACCTGACGGATACACCGGAAGTGGCGATCAGCGGCGACAACACCTTCTCCATCCAGCTCCCCAAAGGTGTCCCCCCCTTCAGCCACCTGGCCATGCGGCAGCTGGCGTGCACGGCGGCTCACGTCGCTGTGACGTTTGCCGCGCAGCCCGCGGACACGAATCAGGACGGCGCCGCTGCAGCTCCGCCCGTCACTGCGCAACGCTCCCCCGGACACACGCGCGTCCTTGTGCTCGGGGACGGATGGGCGATGAAGCAGTCGGACGACTCGTGTCCCGACCCTGCCCAGCCGTAGGAGTGGTCCGGGCACGGCCCCGGTAACGGTGGAGATCGTCGTTCGACCGGTCCGTAGCCCCTACGCGGGCGGGGTGCCGTCGCCGAACGGGCGGCCGCCGAGCTGCTCGCGGTGGTGCGGGGTCCGCCAGCCGGTCAGGTCGGGGCCCAGTGGCACGATGCCGGTGGGGTTGATGCCCGTATGCACCCGGTAGTAGTGCTGCTTGATGTGGTCGAAGTCGACGGTGTCGCCGAATCCCGGGGTCTGGAAGAGGTCCCTGGCGTAGGCCCACAGCACCGGGTCCTCGGTCAGTTTCGAGCGGTTGCACTTGAAGTGGCCGTGGTAGACGGCGTCGAAGCGGACGAGCGTGGTGAAGAGCCGGATGTCGGCCTCCGTGATCGTCTCCCCCACCAGGTACCGCTGGTTCCTGAGGCGTCCGGAGACCAGGTCGAGTCTGCGGAACACGTCGTGGTACGCGGTTTCGTACTCGTCCTGGCTGCTGGCGAATCCGGCCCGGTACACGCCGTTGTTGACGTCTCGGTAGATACCGCCCATGACCTCGTCGATCTCGTCCCGCAGCCGTTCGGGGTAGAGATCGGGCGCTCCGGGCCGGTGCAGCGCGGTCCACTCGGTGGCAAAGTCCAGGGTGATCTGCTGGAAGTCGTTGGTGACGAGTTTCCCGCTGGGTACGTCCACGATCGCGGGCACGCTGACACCGCCGGAGTAGCCGCTTTCGCGCGCCTCGTATGCCTCGCTGAGGTAGGAGATGCCGAGTACCGGGTCCCGGCCGCCCTCGTCCAGGGTGAAGCGCCAGCTGCGGTCGTCCTGGATGGGGTCGGCCACGGCGAGCGAGAGGGCGTCCTCCAGGCCGAGGAGCCGCCGGGAGACGAGAGCCCTGCTCGCCCAGGGGCAGGCTCGGCTGACGACCAGCCGGTAGCGGCCTGCCTCGACCGGCCAGCCGTCCCGGCCGTCGGCCGTGATCCGGTCCGCGAAGTGGCTCGTGGACCGCTTGAAGGGCTTGTGTCCGTACGCTGCGTTGCCGTCGGGTCCACTACCGGTGGGGTTGCTCATCGTGGTCTCCCTTCCAGCCGGACAGGCCGTCCTGGCGTCGCGTCCTCCGCCGGGTGAGCGCCACATCGGTCATCGCCAGCACGAGTGCCCCCAGCACGAAGGCGATCGAGACGATGAGCCCGCTGTCGAACGCGCTCCTCCAGCCCTCGGAAGGCAGCCGTGCGAAGAAGACCGAGCCGACCGCGGCAATCCCGATCGCGGAGCCGACGCGCTGGCCGGTCTGGAGCGTCCCCGCGGCGCTCCCACCGCCGACCACCGGCACCTGGGACAGGGTCAGGGTCAGGTTCGGAGCGATGACGAGGCCACTGCCCACACCGGCCAGGAGCAACGGGGCCGCCATCGCCCAGGCGACACTGCGGCCCGGCACGATGTGCACGGCGAACGCCGTGGCCGCGAGTCCGACGACCACCATGGACAGTCCCACGACGACCAGCGGTCTCCCGTAACGGCTGACCATCCGGCCACCCGGTCCCGCGGCGGCCGCCGCCCCCAGAGCGAACGGCGTGATCGCCAGTCCGGCCTGGAGCGCGGTGCAGTGCAGGCCGGCCTGCAGATAGAGGGTGCTGATGAAGAAGATCGAGGTGAATCCGGCAAAGTACAGCAGGCTGAGCAGACAGCCCAGCCAGTAGGAGTGCAGCCGGAACAGCGACAGGTCCAGGACGGGCACGGTGCCGTGCCTGCCGCACCGGGCCTCCCAGCCGGCGAAGGCGGCGAGCAGCACCACGGCCACGACCACCAGCAGCCACTTCCCGTCGCCCGACCACTGCTGCTCCTGGACGAAGGGCAGCAGCAGGGCCAGCACGCCCGCACCCAGGAGGAGTACGCCGACGGGGTCGAGGTCCCTCGGCCGCACGCGGCCGGCCGCCGGTGTGTCCGGGAGGAGACGCCGGGCGAGCAGGAAGCAGACGATGCCGAGCGGCAGGTTGACGAGGAACACCCAGCGCCAGCCCCCCTCCCGTCCCGCGGCCTGGATCAGCAGCCCGCCCAGCAAAGGGCCGACGGCGGTCGAGATTCCGACCACCGTGCTGAACATGCCGAAGGCGCGGCCCCGCTCCTGGCCGGAGAACATCTGCTGGATCAACGCGGAGATCTGCGGCGAGATCAGGGCTCCGCCGAAGCCCTGAATCACCCGGGCGACCACCAGCCAGGTACTGGAGTGGGCGGCTCCGCAGGCCGCCGACGCGAGCGTGAACAGGGCCAGCCCCGCCAGGAACACCACACGGCGCCCCCGGGCGTCGCCCAGCCGCCCGGCGGGGATGAGCAGGAGCCCGAAGGCGAGGGCGTAGCCGGAGAGGACCCATTGCAGATCTGATTCCGGGCTCCGCAGGTCGTTGCGGATCGACGGCAGGGCGACGTTGACGATGGACACGTCCAACAGCGTCATGAAGCCCGCCACCAGGCACACGGCAAGTGCCTGCCAGCGGCGGGGGTCGGGCGCCGGGGCCATCTCGCGCCCCGCCGCGCCACCCTGGGACGTTGCGCTCTCCGGCATGACTCGCACCCTAGGCGGCCGGTCGCGATTCCTCACCCGTGACAGGGCCGACTGCCGTAAACACCGCCGTCGGGGAGGAGGCCAGACGGCACGTCCGGTCAGGCCGCCGAGCCCATGTGCGCTTCTCGGTGCTGACCCGTGCACAGCGCCCAGACGATGAAGATGTTGACCGCCACCAGCGTCATCGCCCACAAGGGGTAGTACGGCAGCCACAGGAAGTTGGCGATCGCGCCGAGCCCCGCGACGACCACACCGAAGTAGCGTGCCCAGAGGGCTCCGGTGAGTACGGCGCAGCCGGCGAGGACGATGACGATGCCCAGAATGAGGTGGACCCAGCCCCAGCCCGACAGGCTGAACTGGAAGACGTAGTGACGCGTCGCGACGAAGAGGTCGTCCCTGGCGATGGCCGCGATCCCCTCGAGGATCGCCATCACTCCCCCGAAGATCATCAGGGCTGCCGCGAGGACGGTGGTGCCGGATGTGGGCCCGTACCACGGACCTGGGTCGGCCTTGCCTGTCTTGGGCGCGGTGGCGTTACTGGCCATGTCGGTCGCCTCCTCGGGCGGCATTCCGGCCGGCCCGCGGGTGGGCCTGACCGTCCGTGTCCCCCCGTCACAGCGTGGCATGGCCGTACCTGCTCGGCATTCCGGCGGACTGCACCCATAGACCTCTCACATCAGGGATATTCTCTCTGGTGTGAGAGGGACCGAAGAGGTGGAACCGGCTTCCGTCGATGCCCGGCTGGCCGCCCGGCTGGGCGAGCTCCGCGCCGAGCGCGGCTGGCCGCTGGACGAACTGTCCCGGCGCAGCGGTGTCAGCCGCTCGACGCTGTCGCGCCTGGAGCGCGGCGAGCTGAGCCCGACCGCCGCCCAGCTGGGGCGGTTGTGCACGGTGTTCCAGCGGACGATGTCGCGGCTGCTGATGGAGGTGGAGACGGAGCCACCGCAGCTGGTGCCCGTCGAGCGGCAGCCGGTGTGGCGGGACGAGGCGTCCGGCTTCGTGCGCCGATCGGTCTCGCCGCCGCACACCGGTCTGCGCGCCGAGATCATCGAGGGGACGCTCGACCCGGGCGCCGGCATCGCGTACGAGCACGCGCCGGTGCCCGGTCTGGAACAGCACGTCTGGGTGCTGGAGGGGACGGTGGAGATCACCGTCGAGAACACCGTGCACACCGTGCGCCCCGGGGACTGTCTGCGGTTCCGGTTGAACGGCCCCTCGCACTTCCGCTGTCCGGGCCCCGACCCGGTCCGCTATGCCGTGATGATCGTTCTGCCGTGAAAGGACCCGTGTCATGACCGAGGCCACCGCATCCGCCGAGTCCGTCCCGGGCACCGAGATCGTCCCCGTCTCCGGCCCCGAGCTGATCACGTACGCCGATGAGCTGGCCGCTCTCCTGGTGGAGACCGTGGCCGGCGGCGCCTCCGTGGGATTCCTGGCGCCCCTCGACCGCGATGCCGCCGCCGACTGGTGGCGGGGGCGTGCCGCATCGGTCGACGCGGGCCACCACCGTGTCTGGATCGCCCGGGACGGCGAGCGGGTGGCCGGAACGATCGGCCTGAACCTGGCCCAGTTGCCGAATTCCCGTCATCGCGCGGAGATCACCAAGGTGATGGTGCGCCCGTCGATGCGCGGCCACGGAGTGGGTCGGTCGCTGCTCGCCACCGCGGAACGGGCCGCGGCCGAGGCCGGTCTGACTCTGCTGGTCCTGGACACCGAGACGGGCAGCCCCGCCGAGCGGCTCTACCGTACGGCGGGCTGGACGGAGTGCGGTTCGATTCCGGACTACGCCGGCGACCCGGCCGGGGCCCTGCGGCCGACCACCTTCTACTACAAGGCGATCCGGACGACGGAGCAGCCGGCGTCGCCCCGATGAACGCGCGGGCTGGACAATGACCGGGCAAGCCACTGACGAGGAGATCCTTATGACGCTGTACGACATTCCCCTGCACACGCTCACCGGCGAGCCGACCACCCTGGGCGCCTTCCGGGGCCAGGCGGTCCTGCTGGTGAACGTCGCCTCCAAGTGCGGGCTCACCCCGCAGTACGCGGGCCTGGAGCGACTACAGAAGACTTACGGGGACCGCGGCTTCACCGTGCTCGGTGTGCCGTGCAACCAGTTCGCGGGCCAGGAGCCCGGGAGCGCGGAGGAGATCCAGACGTTCTGCTCCACGACGTACGGGGTCAGCTTCCCGCTGCTGGAGAAGGCCGACGTCAACGGTGACCGCCGGCACCCGCTGTACGCCGAGCTGACGCAGCTCGCGGACGCGGACGGCGAGGCGGGTGACGTCCAGTGGAACTTCGAGAAGTTCCTGATCTCCCCGGCCGGCGAGGCGGTGGCCCGCATCCGCCCCCGCACCGAGCCGGAGGCCCCGGAGCTCGTGGCGGCGATCGAGGCCCTGCTCTCCGCCTGACGAACGACGTCGTGCCGGGCGGGCCGGCTTTCGGCCCGCCCGGCACCACCTCGCCCCCGCGGGCGTCGTCCCGGCCCGCCGGGCACGGCATCGAGGCCGTCCGGCGATCGAGCACACACCGGGGTCGACGGCACCGCAACCACTCCGGCGGCCCGCCCCGCGGCACCGTGCTAGCGGATCGGCATGCCCGACAGGGTGCGCGCGATCACCAGCCGCTGGATCTCGCTCGTGCCCTCGAAGATGGTGTAGATCGCCGCGTCCCGGTGCATCCGCTCCACCGGGTACTCACGGGTGAAGCCGTTGCCGCCGAGGATCTGGATCGCCTGCGCGGTGACCTTCTTCGCCGTCTCACTGGCGTACAGCTTGGACATGGATCCCTCGGCGGACTCGAACGGCTTGCCGGTGGTCGCCATCCAGGAAGCGCGCCAGACCAGCAGCCGGGCCGCGTCGATCTGCGTGCGCATGTCCGCGAGCTGGAACGCGACACCCTGGTTGTCGATGATCGGCCGGCCGAACTGGGTGCGCGTCCTGGCGTAGTCGAGCGCCACCTCGTACGCCGCCCGGGCGGTACCGACCGCCATGGCGCCGACCGCCGGGCGGGACGCCTCGAACGTGGCCATGGCCGCGTTCTTCACGCGCTCGCCGCCGGACCGGGCACGCTCGCGGGCCCGCGCCAGGCGCTGATCCAGCTTCTCCTTGCCGCCGAGCAGGCAGTGGCCGGGGACCCGGACGTCCTCCAGGACGACCTCCGCCGTGTGCGAGGCCCGGATGCCGTGCTTCTTGAACTTCTGCCCCTGCGAGAGACCGGGGGTGTTCGGCGGCACGATGAAGGAGGCGTGCCCCTTGGAGCCGAGCTCCGCGTCGACCACGGCGACGACGACATGGACATTGGCGATACCGCCGTTGGTCGCCCAGGTCTTGGTGCCGTTGAGCACCCACTCGTCCTTGGCCTGGTCGTACACCGCACGCGTGCGCATCGAGGCGACGTCCGAGCCCGCGTCCGGCTCGGACGAGCAGAAGGCGGCGACCTTCACATCGGTCGCATCGCCGTACATCTGCGGAATCCAGGTGCCGATCTGCTCCTCGGTGCCGTTGGCGAGGACGCCGACGGCCGCCAGGCCCGTACCGACGATCGACAGGGCGATGCCGGCGTCGCCCCAGAACAGCTCCTCCATCGCCATCGGGATTCCGAGCCCGGTCGGGTCGAAGAACTGCTGCGCGTAGAAGTCCAGGGAGTAGATTCCGATCTTGGCCGCCTCCTGGATGACGGGCCAGGGCGTTTCCTCACGCTCGTCCCACTCCGAGGCGGCCGGGCGGATGACATCCGCGGCAAACCCGTGAAGCCAGTCACGGACCTGCTTCTGGTCGTCGTTGAGATCGAGCGTGAACTCGGCCATGTTCCCCTCCATGCACTGCAGTAAAAACAAGTCGTTACTTGCGGTAACAACAGTCTGTTACCGACTAGTAGCCTCTGTCAACCGATCCGCTTCGATCAGCACCACCGCAGGGCAGGGTGTTACGTTGCGCAGGCATGACGGACTTGCATGGCCACGAGCACGGCCAGGGGTGGGGAGAGAGCGACATGGAGACCACACGACAGGCCGAGCGACAGCGGACCGCGGCCGAACAGCGCCGCCGGGAGCTGCTCGAGGCTGCCGACCGCGTGGTGCTCAGGGACGGGCCGAAGGCCTCGATGAACGCCATCGCCGCAGAGGCCGGGATCACCAAGCCCATTCTGTACCGGCACTTCGGCGACAAGGGCGGCCTTTACCGCGCGCTCGCCAAGCGCCACACCGACGCCCTGCTGAGCGCACTGCGGGCCGCGCTGGACGCCCCCGCCGAGCGGCGCCGGCGGGTCGAGGCGACGCTCGACACGTATCTCGCGGCGATCGAGGCCCGCCCGCAGGTCTACCGCTTCCTGATGCACCCGTCCGACGACGCGGCCCCCTCCCCCGAGCAGGGCTTCGACGTCGGACGGCACTCCGCCCCGCTGCTGCGCCGGCTCGGTGAGGAGCTCGCCCTGGTGATCGCCGAGCGGGTGGACCTGGGCCCGGACAGCGAGGAGATGGCCCGCATCTGGGGCCATGGCATCGTCGGCATGATGCATGCGGCGGGCGACTGGTGGCTGGGTGAACGCCCTTGCTCACGCGACCAGTTGGTGCGCAGCCTGGCCGATCTGCTGTGGGGCAGACTGGCCGCCGTCGGCGACCGGCCGGGCGGCCCGGGCTTCTGACCGCGCGCGACCGCGGTCAGTCCGTACGCCCCCACGGCGCCCGGCGGGCCGCGCGCAGCGCCCGCGTCCGGCGCAGCCCGGTCAGCCGATCGGTGTAGACGGAGCCTTCGAGGTGGTCGCACTCGTGCTGCAGACAGCGTGCGAACCAGCCGGTGCCGTCGATCCTCACCAGCTGCCCCTCGAGAGTCATCCCCTCCACCACCGCATGGTCGAAGCGCGGGGTGCCCGCCTCGAGACCGGGCAGCGACAGACAGCCCTCCGGCCCGCGCACGGTGATGCCGTCCGCCTCGACCAGTTTCGGATTGACGAGATGTCCGAGGTGGCGGACGTCGTCGTCGTCCGGACAGTCGTAGACGAACACCCGCAGCGGGACTCCGATCTGGTTGGCGGCGAGCCCCACCCCCTGCGCGGCGTACATCGTGGCAAACATGTCCTCGACGAGCCTGCCGAGCGAGGGCCCGAAGTCGGTGACGTCCTCGCAGGCGCTGTGCAGCACGGGGTCGCCGAGCAGACTCAGGGCGCGGACGAGTCCGGAACTGCCGGGGATCGGACGGTTTCGCATGGCCGTAAGGGTACGTTCCACGTGACCTCCACCTTCCCGGTGGTGCCGCGGTGCGGCCGCCGCGCCGGACATCGATAGGCTGGGCGCGGACCGATGCAAGGAGGATCTAGGACGATGGCAGGCAACACGGAGCCGTTGTCGCCGCGGGCCAAGCTGGCGGTGACGGCGGGCAAGGCCGCTGCGGCGGTGTCGCGCGCTGCGGGGCGCGGCAGCGGATCGGTGATCGGCGGCCGGGTGGCGCTCAAGCTCGACCCCGACCTGCTGGGGCGACTGGCGCAGCACCTGGACGTGATCCTCGTGTCGGCGACGAACGGCAAGACGACGACGACCCGGCTGATCGCCGAAGCACTGCGGGCGGCGGGTCCGGTCGTCTCCAACGCACTGGGCGCCAACATGCCCGCGGGCATCACCTCGGCACTGGCCGGTGGCTCGGACGCGAAGTACGGCGTGATCGAGGTCGACGAGAAGTACCTCGCCGGTGTCGCGCGGGACACGACGCCCAAGGTGATCGCGCTGCTCAACCTCTCGCGCGACCAGCTGGACCGCGCGGCGGAGACCCGGATGCTGGCCGAGAAGTGGCGTGAGGGGCTGTCCGGCTCCAAGGCCGTGGTCGTCGCCAACGCCGACGACCCGCTGATCGTCTGGGCGGCGTCCTCCTCCACCAACGTCGTGTGGGTCGCGGCCGGTCAGGCGTGGAAGGACGACGCCTGGTCCTGCCCGTCCTGCGGCGGTGTGATGCAGCGCCCCGGCGACGACTGGTTCTGCGGCGAGTGCGGTTTCCGCCGCCCCGCGCCGAGCTGGGTGCTGCACGGCGACTACGTCCTGGATCCGCACGGTTCGGCCTGGCCGATCCACCTCCAGCTGCCCGGCCGGGCGAACAAGGCGAACGCCACCACCTCGGCGGCCGTCGCCGCCGTCTTCGGCGTGCCGCCCCAGGTCGCGCTGGAGCGCATGTACCAGGTGCAGGCCGTGGCGGGCCGCTACGACGTGGTCAGCTTCCTCGGCCGTGAGCTGCGGCTCCTGCTGGCGAAGAACCCGGCGGGCTGGCTCGAGACGTTCTCCCTGATCGACCCGCCGCCCACGCCGGTGATCCTCTCCGTCAACGCCCGTGGCGCGGACGGCACGGACACCTCGTGGCTGTGGGACGTCGACTACACCCAGCTCGCCGGCCACCCGATCTTCGTGCTCGGCGACCGCAAGCTGGACCTCGCGGTCCGCCTCGAAGTGGCCGGGCTCGACTTCCGGGTCTGCGAAAGCCTCGACGAGGCCGTGCAGCAGGCCCCGCCCGGGCGTATCGAGGTCATCGCCAACTACACCGCCTTCCAGGATCTGCGCCGCCGTGTCGGCAACTGACCCCGGCCCCGGCCACCTCCGGAGAGGACGAAGCATGAGCAACGGTCTGCGTCTGGTCTGGGTCTACCCCGACCTGCTGAGCACCTACGGCGACCAGGGCAACGCACTGGTGGTGGAGCGGCGGGCCCGGCAGCGCCGTCTCGACGTACAACGCGTCGACGTACGCAGCGACCAGCCGATCCCGACGTCCGGCGACATCTATCTGATCGGCGGCGGCGAGGACCGGCCGCAGCGGCTCGCCGCGGAGCGGCTGCGCCGCGACGGCGGTCTCAATCGGGCCGCTGCCAACGGCGCGATCATCTTCTCGGTCTGCGCCGGCTACCAGATCCTCGGCCACGAGTTCATCAACGATCTCGGTGAGCGCGAGGCCGGCCTCGGGCTGCTCGACGTGGTCTCCACCCGCGGCGAGGGTGCCCGCTGCGTCGGTGACGTACTGGCCGACATCGATCCGCAGCTGGGCCTGCCGCAGCTGACCGGTTTCGAGAACCACCAGGGCGTCACCCATCTGGGCCCGACGGCACGGCCGTTCGCCCGGGTCCAGCTCGGCCGGGGCAACGGCACGGGTGACGGCACCGAGGGCGCGTACAACGACACGGTCTTCGGTACGTACATGCACGGGCCGGTGATGGCCCGTAACCCGATGATCGCGGACCTGCTGCTGAAGCTGGCTCTCGATGTCAACGCTCTGCCTCCGACGGACGACCGCTGGTACGAGGCGCTGCGCGCCGAGCGCATCAATTCGGCAACCCAGCCCGCCTGACGTGGTCTTCGCTCACTTGAGCAGAGTCCACCAGGCGGACGCCTGGTTCGGTCCCGCCACCCTGCGCCGGTAGGGTGGCGGGGATCCAGCCGGACGACGCAGTCCGGTCGTCGGCCCACGTTGCAAAGGTTTCCCGGGCAATGCGAATTGGTGTGCTCACCTCCGGCGGCGACTGCCCCGGCCTCAACGCCGTCATCCGCTCCGTCGTGCACCGCGCGGTGGTCGACCACGGCGACGAGGTCATCGGCTTCCACGACGGGTGGCGGGGCCTCCTGGAGTGCGACTACCGCAAGCTCGACCTCGACGCGGTCGGCGGCATCCTCGCGCGTGGCGGCACGATCCTCGGCTCCTCCCGGGTCCAGCCCGCGCATCTGCGGGGCGGCGTCGAGCAGGCCAGGAGCCACGTCGCCGATCTCGGTCTCGACGCGATCATCCCGATCGGCGGAGAGGGCACGCTGAAGGCTGCCAATCTGCTCTCCGAGGCGGGGCTGCCGATCGTCGGCGTACCGAAGACCATCGACAACGACATCGCGTCGACCGATGTGACGTTCGGCTTCGACACCGCGGTCGGTGTCGCCACCGAGGCCCTCGACCGGCTGAAAACCACCGCCGAATCGCACCAGCGGGTGCTCATCGTCGAGGTCATGGGCCGCCACACCGGATGGATCGCCCTGCACTCGGGCATGGCGGCCGGCGCACACGCCATCGTCGTGCCGGAACGCCCCTTCGACATGGACGAGCTGACCGAGCTGGTCGGCAAGCGTTTCTCGGCGGGCAAGAAGTTCGCCATCGTCGTGGTCGCCGAGGGCGCCAAGCCGCGAGCCGGCTCCATGGAGTTCGAGGCCGGCGCCACGGACGTCTACGGGCACGAGCGCTTCACCGGAGTGGCCACGCAGCTCTCGGTCGAGCTGGAGCAGCGCCTGGGCAAGGAAGCACGCCCGGTGATACTCGGTCATGTGCAGCGCGGTGGCACGCCGACGGCGTACGACAGGGTCCTGGCGACCCGCTTCGGCTGGCATGCGGTCGAGGCCGCGCACCGCAGCGAGTTCGGCATGATGACGGCGCTGCGTGGCACGGACATCACGATGGTGCCGCTGTCACAGGCCGTGGAGACGCTGAAGACGGTCCCGGCCGAGCGGTACGCCGAAGCGGAGTGCGTGCTCTGAGCGACACCGGTACGTGACGACTGCCCCCGGCCGCAGCTGCGGCCGGGGGCAGTTCTACTCTGGTCGGGACAACCGGCACGAAACGGGGACGTCCCCATCGGGAGTGAACAGATGGATCACAGCGGGCACGGCATGACCATGGATCTGCCGCCGTTCACGCTGGGACGTGGGCTCGTCTTCTCCGCGGACCCGTTCTTCCTGATCGGCTGTGTCCTCGCGCTCGGCCTGTACGGGTACGGCGTGCTGCGGCTGCGCAGGCGCGGCGACAGCTGGCCGGTCGGCCGGACGGTCTTCTTCGTCATCGGCGTGCTGACCATCGCCCTGGTCATGTGCACCAGGCTCAACGACTACGGCATGGTCATGTTCAGCGTGCACATGGTGCAGCACATGGTGATCAGCATGCTGTCGCCGATCCTGCTGCTGCTGGGCGCACCGGTGACCCTGGCGCTGCGCGCCCTGCCCGTCGCGGGCCGCGGCCGCACGGGCCCGCGCGAGCTGCTGCTCATGCTGCTGCACAGCAGGTACATGAAGATCATCACCCATCCGGTGTTCACCATCCCGCTCTTCATCGCCAGCCTGTACGCGCTGTACTTCACCCCGCTGTTCGACTTCCTGATGGGCTCGAAGACCGGGCACCTCGCGATGATGGTGCACTTCCTCGCGGTCGGTCTGGTCTTCTTCTGGCCCATCATGGGCGTCGACCCGGGACCGCACCGGCCCGGCTATGTGATGCGGATGCTGGAGCTGTTCGCGGGAATGCCGTTCCACGCCTTCTTCGGCATCGCCCTGATGATGGCGACCTCGCCGATGGTGGAGACGTACGAGCACCCGCCGGCCTCGCTCGGCATCGACGCACTGAGCGACCAGAACTGGGCGGGCGGCATCGCCTGGGCCTTCAGTGAGATCCCTTCGGTACTGGTGCTGATCGCGCTGGTCTTCCAGTGGTACCGGTCCGAGCAGCGGACGGCGAAGCGCGCGGACCGCGCCGCCGACCGGGACGGCGACCAGGAGCTGAAGGCGTACAACGCCTATCTCGCATCGTTGCAGGCGCGCGGACAGTAGCGGAGGACGCCCCTTCCGGGTGACGATGGGGTCCACGGCCGCGCGGCCGACGAGGAGGGTGCGCGCATGTCCGGATCCACGAAGACGATGGGGATACTCACCGTCGGAGCCCTGGTGATGGTCACCGCCTACACGGTGGCGCTGGGGAGCAACGGCTGGCTCTGGTTCGGCTGGGTGGTGCTCGGGCTGCTCACGGTGGGGATGGCTGCCACGCGCGACACCTGAGCGGCGCCCCGGCCGGGGCGCCTGCGAGCCCTGCTCTTCAGCGACCTGGCGTGCCCGCTCCTCATGGTCTCGAGGCTGCCCACGAAGGAAGCCGGCGCTCCCTGTGGCGTGGGCGGTCAGGCCGGCGGGTTCGGGGCGGCCGCTGCGTTCGCTGCCTGCAAGCGCTCGGAGGTAGCCTGAATCCAATGATCCCGCTCCCGTGAACGGGGGAGGTCACATGGCCACAGGTGAAAGCCTCCGGCCCTGCAGGGCAGATGCGCCGCGCTACATGCCCATCGCTGAGCACGGCCTGATCGGCGACCTTCGCACGGCCGCGCTCGTCGGCACGAACGGCACCATCGACTGGTACTGCTGCTCACGATTCGATGCGCCCAGCGTCTTCGCGGCGATCCTGGACGCCGACCGCGGCGGGGCCTTCGAGCTCGCCCCGGATGTGCCCGCCCGGACGAAGCAGTTCTACTTCCCCGACACCAACATCCTGATCACCCGGTTCTTCGCGGACGACGGTGTCGGCGAGGTCCAGGACTTCATGCCGATCGTCGACGACTCGCGCGAGGCGGACCGCCACCGTCTGATCAGACGGGTGCTCTGTGTGCGAGGGTCGATGCCGTTCACCGCGCGCGTGGCTCCCCGGTTCGACTACGGCCGGCGCACGCATACGGTGAGCAGGCAGCAGGGCCAGATCGTCTTCGACTCCCCGGAACTCTCGCTCGCGCTGACGTCCAGTGTTCCGGTCGACATCGACGGTCCGGACGCCACGGCCTCTTTCACACTGGAAGAGGGCAAGACCGCGGTGTTCGCGCTCGATCGGATCGGCGACGGGGTGGAGCCCCGGGCCTGTGCGGTCACGGAGGCGGAGGCGCTCTTCGGCGCCACGGTCCGGTACTGGCGCTCATGGCTGTCCCAGTCCCGGTACCGGGGACGCTGGCGGGAGATGGTGCACCGCTCCGCGCTCACCCTCAAGCTCCTCACGTACGTGCCGACCGGCGCCATCGTCGCCGCTCCCACGACCAGCCTGCCCGAACAGATCGGCGGCGAGCGCAACTGGGACTACCGGTACGTGTGGGTGAGGGACGCCGCGTTCTGCATCTACGCGCTGCTCAGGCTGGGCTTCACCGCCGAGGCCGAGTCCTTCGTACGCTTCCTGTCCGAGAGGATCAGCCTCAAGGAGACCGCCGGTGGCCCCCTGCAGATCATGTACGGCATCGACGGCCGCAGCGAACTTCCCGAGGAGGAGCTGTCCCATCTGGAAGGCCACCTGGGCTCGGCTCCCGTCCGGATCGGCAACAACGCGGTCAACCAGCTCCAACTGGACATCTACGGGGCCCTCATCGACTCGCTCTATCTCTACGACAAGTGGGGCCAGCCGCTCTCCAGCGAGCACTGGGACACCGTCGGCAATCTGGTCGACTGGGTCTGTGACAACTGGGACCAGCCGGACGAGGGCATCTGGGAGACACGTGGCAAGATCCAGAACTTCCTGTACTCGCAGCTGATGTGCTGGGTCGCGATCGAACGGGCGATGCGGATCGCCACCCATCGCGGGCTGCCCGCGGACATGCTCCGCTGGTCCCACGCCCGCGACACGATCTACCGGCGGATCATGCAACGCGGCTGGTCCACCGAGCGGAAGGCATTCGTCCAGCACGAGGGCGAAGACGTCCTCGACGCTGCGGTCCTCATGATGCCGCTGGCCAAGTTCATCTCTCCGACGGACCCGAAATGGCTCTCCACTCTGGATGTGCTGGGCGATGGGCTGGTGTCCGACTCCCTGGTCTACCGCTACGACCCCCACGCCAGCCCGGACGGACTGCGAGGCGAGGAGGGCACATTCTCGATCTGTTCGTTCTGGTACGTCGAGGCGCTCTCGCGCGCAGGCCGCGTGGACGAGGCCCGGCTCGCTTTCGAGAAGATGCTCACCTATGCCAACCACCTCGGGCTGTTCGCCGAGGAGATCGGCCGCACCGGCGAACAGATGGGCAACTTCCCCCAGGCCTTCACCCACCTGGCACTCATCAGCGCCGCGTTCAACCTCGACCGGGCCCTGGGCTGAGTCCCGCCGGGCGACGACGCGAAGCGCCCGCCTCACGGATCGACGGCCACTCACACCCTCACCACCCCAATGGGCGCTCAGCTCGCGCGCACGCGAACACCACCGCTGCCCACGTCATCCTTACGTGCAGGATGCGCTGTAGTGCTCGTCGGTGACACGTTCCAGCCAGGTGGTGCCGTCGCCATCGGCGTCGCCGACAACCATGGCGATGTGCGCCATGAAAGTGGTGTCGGTGGCGCCGTGCCAGTGCTCCTCCCCGGGCGGGCACTTGACGGTCTGGCCGGCGCAGACGCGTACGACCTTGCCGTCACGGGTGCCGACCAGGCCGATACCGTCGGTGATGTAGAGGGTCTGGCCGTTGGCGTGGGAGTACCAGTTGGTGCGGGCGCCGGGGGTGAAGCGGACCAGTGCCGAGGCGAGGCGGGCGGGTTCGGTGGGCGTCTCGATCATGTTGAGGTAGACATCGCCCGAGAAGCGCCCGGCCGGGGCCTTGGCGGTGGGGGCGGCGGTGATGTGTTCCACGTCAGTTGTTCCTTGCGGTAGTGGCGGAGTACGGGGTGCCGCGATCAGGACGAGCGGCACGGCGGCGGCCGGGATGCCGGGATGGTGCCGCTGCACGCTGCGGCGGACAGCAGCAGCCTGGCAGCGGAGACCGCGCCGACGGCGCAGCGCAGAGCGGTGCGGGACATGGCGTCGTGTCCGGGTTCAGTCGGGCATCGGCTCGGCGTAGTGCCTGAAGCCGTCACGGTCGGTGTGCAGGGCGTACAGGCGCTCAGCCAGCACGGAGGGGCTGGAGTGCTCGGCATCGGGTCGGATGGCGCCCGGGACGATCAGTGGGCGATGTGGATGTTCTCCGACGCGAGGGTTGTGAGCTGCTGCGGGTTTGCTGCATTGAAGTGAGTTGTAGCGAGCGGAAGTGAGTCCTGGCGGTGGGCGTGTGGGGTGGGAACGGGGGTTCTGGGGCCGAATGGGTGACCTTGGTGGCTGTTGCTCGTTGGGCTGGGTGGCAGGGCGTCCCGCCTGGGGGGGGTGATGTGGTGGGTGGTTTACGGAAGCTGGCCGCGTCCTTCGTGGTGCCCGGGCCGTGCGGGGTGGCGGTCCGGGACCGCTTCAAGCACCTGACCGCCCGGGACGAGAGGGTGCTGCGTGCGGTCGGTGCGCATCAGGGAGCGCTGGCTTCCCATGATCTCAAGGCCCGCTGCGTGGATGGGCTGGAGCACGGTGCGGACACCTGGGCGGCGCGTAAGCGGGAGCTGACCGGGTTATCGTCGTCGCGGATCGCCGGGGCGATCACGAAGGCCACGCACGATCAGTGGGCGCTGGCCCGCCGTTGCCAGGCGGCGCACATCCAGAACCTGGAAGCCGGGATCAAGACGCTACGGCACCGGCTGTCCCTTCCGCTCGGGGAGAAGGGCACCAAGCGCGCGGCGGGCGGTTACCGCTCCCAGGGTGAGTGGTTTCGCAAGTCCCGCCGCCTCGCGGCACTGCAAGACCGGCATGCTGCTGCTGTTGCCGACTGGCAGGCCGGACGGGTCCGGGTGGTCAGGGGCGGTAAACGTCTGCTGAACACCCGCCATCATCTCGCCGAGGCCGAGCTCACCGAGGCCCGGTGGCGGGAGCGGTGGGAGGCGGGACGCTCGTTCCTCGCTGCGGACGGCGAATCGGGGAAGCGGTTCGGGAACGAGACGATCCGCGTCACCCCGCACGGCGAAGTCAGCATCAGACTCCCTGCCCCGCTCGCGCACCTGGCCAACGCAAAGCACGGCCGGTACACCCTCACCGCCACCGTGGCGTTCGCGCACCGGGGGGTGGAGTGGGCCGACCGCATCGAAGCGAACCGGGCGGTGGCCTACCGCATCCACCTCGATACGGAGCGCGGCCGCTGGTACCTCACCGCGTCCTGGCAACGCCCCGTCGTGCAGACCATCGCGTTGGAGGCCGCCCGCGCCCGGGGCATGATCGGTGTCGACACCAACGCCGACCACTTCGCCGCCTACCGGCTCGACCGGCACGGCAATCCGGTCGGTGACCCGCACCGCTTCGGCTACGACCTGTCCGGGACCACCGCTCACCGCGACGCCCAGATCCGCCACGCGCTGACCCGGTTGATCAACTGGGCGGGGCGGGTCGGTGTCGCGGCGATCGGCATCGAAGACCTGGACTTCACCACCGAGGCAACCCGCGAGAAGCACGGCCGCCGGAAAAGGTTCAGGCAGCTCATCTGCGGTATCCCGACCGGGAAGCTGAAGGCCCGGCTGGTGTCCATGGCCGCTGAACACGGCCTGAGCATCGTCGCGGTCGACCCCGCCTACACCAGCCTGTGGGGTGCCCAGCACTGGCAGAAACCACTGGCCACCCCGCACCGCACCATGTCCCGTCACGATGCCGCGGGCATCGCGATCGCACGACGCGCCCTCGGGCACCCGATCCGGCGTCGGACGGCACCGCCCCCACACGACCGGAGTGATCGTGCGGGGCATCGGACCGTCCAGGCCGCACCAGGTAACCGGGGACGTGAGGGAACCCGCCCACCCACCACGGACCGGCCCCCCGGAGGACCGTCGCCGAACGGGACGCGAAAGCGGGAACCCAGCGCATCCAACACCGTTCGGGATGCGCCCAGTACGCAGCAGTGGGTCCAAGACTCACTCATGCGCACTGGCTAGGAACGGTGTGGACAACCGTGAAGAGGTCCGCGAGTTTCTGACCTCGCGGCGAGCCAAGATCACCCCCGAGCAGGCGGGCGTGCCCTCCGGCAGCCGGCGCCGCGTGCCGGGCCTGCGCAGGAGCGAGGTCGCGGCCCTGGCCGACATGAGCGTGGAGTACTACGCCAAGCTGGAGCGCGGCAGCCTCGCCGGCGTCTCCCCGGCCGTACTGGAAGCCGTCGCCCGTGCCCTCCGGCTCGACGACGCCGAACGCGCCCACCTTCTCCATCTGGCCCAGGCCGCCGACGGCTCCGACGCCCTTACCCGGCCTCGGCGCCGCACCACCCGCCACTGGGCCCCGCACCGCAGCCTGCAATGGACCCTCGACGCCATCACCGCGGGGCCCGCATTCGTTCGCAACGGCCGCATGGACCTGCTCGCCGCCAACCAACTCGCCCGCGCCTTCTACAACGACGTCTACGCCTCCCCGTCCAACCGGGCGAACCTCGCGCGCTTCAACTTCCTCGACCCTGCCTCGCGCCGCTTCTACCCCGACTGGGAGCAGGCCGCCGACATCGCTGTCGCCATCCTGCGCACCGAAGCCGGCCGCAATCCCCACGACAAGGACCTCCACGACCTGGTCGGCGAGCTGTCCACGCGCAGCGACGAGTTCCGCACCCGCTGGGGTGCCCACGATGTTCGCCATCACGGCACCGGCACCAAGCGCTTCCACCACCAGGCCGTAGGCGAACTCACGCTCGCCTACGAAGGGTTGGAGATGGCCGCCGAACCCGGTCTGACCTTGACCATCTACGCCACCGAGCCCGGGTCGCCCTCCGAGGAGGGCTTGCTCCTGCTCGCCTCCTGGGCCGCCACCCAGGAACTCCGAGCCCCCACGCAGCACCGCACAACGGACTGACGCGGTTCAACGAGCAACCGCCGCAGAATTGCATCGATTTGGGCTCCGGCCTCTCTCGTGAGACACGGCCCCGACGGCCAGGGTGAGACAGCGCAGGCAGCGGCTGCAAAAGCTGCCACCGGGCCTGAGATCCCAGAGGCGGTCCGGCCGCCAGTCAGGGCGAACCGGCATGCCGGGAGGCAGCCGGGCCACCGCCCGTACCCCGACCCTCACGTCGGTCCGGGCAGCTCGCACCTGGGCCAGTCGGATGCGCCCCGAGCGCGGCCCTCCACCAAGGATGAACTGCACGACGAAACCAGTGGGGTGACAGACCATCAGCGCTGTCGGCAAATGAGCGTCGCGCGCACGGCAGTCGCCGGATCTGCATCCTGGGCGCGACCGCGCACCCCTCTGGTGCCTAGGTGCCGGGATGAAGAGCTCCAGCTGCCCGGTCAGATGAACAGGACGCTCTCGACATCGATGGTGACGAGTTCCACGTCCCGGTTCACCGTTCCGCCCTCCCCTCGCCGGTAGACGCGTCGCCGGGTCGGGATCATTATCCCGTCGAACTCCTTGTACTCGGAGGGGTAGTGCGCGGCAGGCCCGGCGTTGATGACCTCGGGCGTGTAGTCGTGCCTGCGCAGCAGCCCGTTCGAGTCGAAGTAGAAGATCTGCTCAGGGCAATGCGTCGCGATGTGGTCAGGGAAGGTGACCTTCAGACGCCTCCAGGTCTCCCCCTCCTCCGCGACCGGGGACAGCTCCACGGTCTCGAATCCGGGAGAGGTGAAGGTGAACGGGGACGTCAGGTACGTCCACATGGCCTCCCCGGCGAAGTAGGCGACCTGGAGATCGTCCCAGGGAGCGCGCACGTCGCCCGGGAACGACGCACGAGGGTCAGCCCGCTCGGCCGTCACCTCTCCGGTGGCGGACTCCACGGCCACCCGCTGCGCGGTGAAGGACGTCCGCAGGTGGGGCGCTGTGAAGGGGTAGTGGCTGGCGTGCTGCTGATGCAGGTCGAGCCGTACAGCCACGTGGCTCAGTATCCCCTCCCGGCCCTTCAGCCTCCACAGCGAACCTCCGACCCGGTGGTGCACGGTCGCCGAGCTGAACCGGTTGTAGCGGTCCAGGCCGCCGTGCGCCTCGATGACCCGTGTGACGAGATCACTCATGGCAGATTCCTCCTTGATCCGTGGGATGTTTCGTCGGATATGTGACCGGCTGACGCAGCCCGGCCGAAGAGGCGGCACGTGGTCGGCGCGGCGCACCTCAATTAAGAGTATATGCTCCTAATATTTTTTACCCGGGACGGTACGACCCGGATCCTCCGCCCCTCGGAACATCCCGCCTCCGCCGAGACGGGTCGTCCACGGCCGCAGATGAGACCGGCGCAGCCCTGGCCTGCAGGTCGGCCAGGATTGATGCGGCGCGGTCGTGATGCGCGCCGGACGGTGGGCAGGTCACCTGGCCGGCAGTCGAGCACCTCGAGCGGCCATGCACAATGAGCCCGGTTGATCGAGGTGGGGAGACGGGTCGGGTATGTGGATCAGGATCGTGTGGGACCTCGGGCGCGGGGTCGCCTTGCTCTTGGTCGCGTTCAATGTCCGCGATTGGGCGGTGCGCGCCTCCCGTCACGTGTCGAACCGCGTCGGCGCCGTGAGGACGGTCTGCGCGATCCTGGGTGCGATCTTCCTTTCGGCGGGCATGGTCCGTCTGGCCCATGCCCTTTGGCCATAGCGGCTGAGATCAGCAATCGCGCGCATGGCACACATGGCTGTTTCGCCGACATCGGCGCCTGACACCAACAGCAGCGGTCATGACCGATCTCCGGCGCCCGCCAAGGCCGTAACGACAGCTGTATCCCTTCGAGTGGCAGAGGCACTGCACCGACCTGATTCACGTCGAAGCCGTCCCGCGCACAGCCGACTTGCCAGTTCGGCCGACCGATCCACCCAGCCCTCCCCACAACTGTCGCCGGGAACCCTTGGAGAGTGGGCCGGGCACAGCCCAACCGCCTGAGTCCTCGGCGGCGCCCTCGACGACCGGTCGGGCTACGATCGATCACCTCCGTCCTGCACGCCCGTTCCCAGAGCCGATCCGGTAGAGAGTGGAGAGACGCCGTGTTCTACTACGTGCTCAAATACGTCATTCTGGGGCCGCTGCTGCGGTTGCTTTTCCGGCCCAGGATCGAGGGACTGGAGCACATTCCGGAGGAGGGCGCGGCGATCGTCGCCGGTAACCATCTGTCCTTTTCCGACCATTTCCTGATGCCCGCGATCATCCGACGGCGCATCACCTTTCTCGCCAAGGCGGAGTACTTCACGGGTCCCGGGCTGAAGGGGAAGCTGACCGCCGCGTTCTTCCGCAGCGCCGGGCAGATCCCGGTGGACCGGTCCGGCAAGAACGCGGGGCAGGCCGCGATCGATGAAGGGCTCGGCGTGCTGAGCAAGGGCGAACTGCTCGGGATCTATCCGGAGGGGACCCGTTCGCACGACGGCCGGCTCTACAAGGGCAAGGTCGGTGTCGCGGTGATGGCGATCAAGGCGCGGGTGCCGGTCGTGCCGTGCGCCATGGTCGGTACGTTCGAGATCCAGCCTCCCGGCAAGGTCGTCCCGCGCATCAAGCGGGTGACCATCCGCTTCGGTGAGCCGATGGACTTCTCCCGCTACGCCGGTATGGGGGACCAGAAAGCGGCGATCCGGGCGGTCACCGACGAGATCATGTACGCGATCCTCGGGCTCTCCGGTCAGGAGTACGTCGACGAGTACGCCGTCAAGGTGAAGGCCGCAGAGGCAGCCCAGCCGAAGAAGTTCCCGAGACTGCGACGCTGACCGCGAATCCGCGATCGGCGAACCCTCATGCCCAACCGGTCCGGCACCGCCTAGCGTTCCTCCCATGAGCAACGGACAGGCATGGGTACTCGGGGCCACGGGACAGATCGGGCGCGCGGCGGTGCGCGCGCTCGCGGAGGACGGCTGGGAGGTGACCGCGGTCTCGCGCGGCGGCGGCCGCGACGAGCGATGGGCCGACGGGGTACGGACGACAGCCCTCGACCGGGACGACGAGGGGGCACTGGCCGCGGCACTGGGCGACGGCTGTGACGTCCTGGTCGACATGGTGGCATACGGCGAGCAGCACGCCCGGCAGCTTGCCGGGCTCGCCGACCGGGTCGGTTCGGCCGTCGTCATCTCCAGCGGCGCGGTCTACGAGGACGCTCGCGGCCGCGGCTTCGACACCCAGAACGAGCCCGACGGCGCCCCGCAGTATCCGGTGCCGATCGCGGAGACCCAGCGCACGGTGGCACCGGGGGATGCCACGTATGCGACGAGAAAGGTCCGGCTGGAGCGGGATCTGCTCGCTGCGGGCGACACGCTGCCGGTGACGCTGCTGCGGGCCGGTGCGGTCCATGGCCCGTACTGCCGTACGCCGCGCGAGCTGTACTTCGTCAAGCGGCTGCTGGACGGGCGCAAGCGGCGGGTGCTGGCGTACAACGGCACCGGCCGCTTCCATCCGGTCCATGTGTCCAATGTGGCCGAGCTGATCCGGCTCGCCGCACGGCGTCCCGGGTCGCGGGTACTGAACGCGGCCGATCCGCAGGCGCCCACGGTCGCTGAGATCGCGTCGGCGATCGACGAGGTGCTCGGCAGGGAGACGGAGACGGTACTGGTGGAGGGACCCTCTCCGATGGGCGAGGTCGGCGAGACGCCGTGGACCATTGCCCATCCCGTCGTGTATGACATGACGGCTGCCGGGAAGGAGCTCGGCTACCGGCCGGTGACGGGGTACGCGGAGTCGCTGCCGGAGACTGTCGAGTGGCTGGTCGGGCAGTTGAACGGCCGGGACTGGCGGGACGCCTTCCCGGCGATGCTGCGGACGTACGGCGAGGGCCTGTTCGACTATGCGGCGGAGGACGCCTGGCTGGAGCAGTACGACCTGGGCAGGTGAGACGGGCCCGTACATGAGGACGGGCGGCCGGTGGTGCTCGTCCGGCCGCCCGTCCCCCTCACTCAGCCGCCTACGGCTTCGGGGTGGCGTGCGGGGCGCACGTCACGTCCTGCCGGTCGGTCTGCCCGGTGAGCAGGTAGGTGTCCACCCGCTCGTTGATGCAGGGGTTGACCAGGCCCGTGACGCCGTGCGAGCCGGCGTCCTTCTCTGTGATCAGACGCGAGCCCTTGAAACGCTTGTGCAGCTCGACGGCGCCCTCGTACGGAGTGGCGGCGTCACGCGTGGACTGCACGATCAGCACCGGCGGCAGACCCTTGCCGGTCTTGACCTCCAGCGGGGTCTGCTGCTTGGCCGACCAGGTCGCACAGGGCAGGTTCATCCAGGCGTTGGCCCAGGTCATGAACGGGTAGTCCTTGTGCAGCCGGGTGTTGTCGCGGTCCCACTTCTGCCAGCTGGTGGGCCACTTGGCGTCCGCGCACTCGACAGCCGTGTACACGGCGTTGCCGTTCTCCGAGGAGGCGTTCCCCGCGAGGTCCGACATGTCGGGGCCCGCGGCGTCGACCAGCGCCTGGGTGTCGCCCGCCCGGTAGTCGCTCCAGGTCTGGGCGACGAGCACCCAGGTGGAGTCGTAGTACGGCGCGTTCTGGAAGAAGCCGATGAGCTCGGCGGGTCCGACGACGCCGCCGATCGGGCTCTTCTTGGCGGAGGCACGGAGCTTCAGCCACTCCTGCTCGACCTGGGCCGGCGTGGTGCCGATGTGGAAGGCCGCGTCGTTCTTGGCGACCCAGGCCTCCCAGTCGTCCCAGCGCTTCTGGAAGGCGATGTCCTGGTTCAGGTTGGCCTGGTACCAGATGTTGTCCTTCGCCGGGTTGACCACGCTGTCGACGACCATGCGCCGGACGTGGTCCGGGAACAGGGTGCCGTAGACCGCTCCCAGGTAGGTGCCGTAGGAGACGCCCAGATAGTTGAGCTTCTTCTCACCGAGCGCGGCGCGGATGACGTCCAGGTCGCGTGCGGTGTTCGGCGTGGTCATGTGCGGCAGCATGCCGCCGCTCCGCTCGGCGCAGCCGTCCGCGTACTCGGCGGCGAGCTTGCGCTGGGCGCGCTTGTCGGCCTCGCTGTCGGGCACCGGGTCGGCCTTCGGGGCCTTGACGAACTCCTGCGGGTCGACGCAGGAGATCGGCGCCGAGTGGCCGACGCCGCGGGGGTCGAAGCCGACGAAGTCGTACGCCTTCGCGGTCTTCGTCCAGAGCGGGTTCTTGTTGGTGATCCGGGTGGGGAAGCGCAGCCCGGAGCCGCCGGGTCCCCCCGGGTTGTAGATCAGTGCGCCCTGCCGCTCGTCCTTCGTACCGGTACTGACGTGCCGGTCGACGGCGAGCTTGATCTGCTTGCCGTCGGGCTTGGCGTAGTCGAGCGGTACGGTCACCCAGCCGCACTGAATCGGCGTGGCCAGGGCCCAGTCGGCCGGGCAGTCCTTCCAGTCGATACCGGCGTGGGCCGCCCGTGCGGCGGCGATCTGGACGCCGCGCGCCTCCGAACCGCTGTGGTGACGGCCGTCGGCCGTGGCCGCCGGTGCGGCGATCGCGCTCGCTATGAGCGTGCCCGCAATCAGAGTGCCGGCCGAGCCGAGCACTGCTGTGCGTCTCAAGTGGAACCTCCCCCATTGTCCGAAGCGCCGCAGAGAGCAGCGCACTTCACATTGGAGCCTCCCGCGGATCCTGTCGTCTGTGGGGTTCCTGAGAACAGGCTGTACACCCACTTCTTTACCGAATCGATAACCGGACACCCGTGTCCCGCTGAGCGGTGCGCACCGGCGTCAGGCGCCCAGCACCTCGTCCAGCGCGCCGTCCAGGACGGTGCGCAGCGCCCGTGCGTCCGGGGCCACGGCGGTCACCAGTACCGCCGGACCGGCGAGCGGCGTGCGTACGGCGGTCGGTCCCAGCAGCCGTGCGGCAGGGCATGTGTCGTCGAAGGCCGGGTCCACGACGAGGAGTTGTCCGACCGCCCGGTGTCCGCCGAGCACGGCGCCGCCGTCCCAGCCGCCGGGCGCCCCCGGCCCGTATGCGACGTGCTGATCCAGTAGCGGACGGCCGGCGCGGCGGACGGTCAGGCGGCTGAAGAGAGTCCCGGTGGTCTCACCATGGCGGCCGAGAATCTGTTCCTCCCGCAGCACCAGCCGTGCGCTCGGAGCGAGTTCGACCCGGGTGTTCACGCGCAGCTCACTGCCGTTCGCCGAAATGAGCTGCTCCGGGAGCCAGTTGAGTTCCGCGCCTTCTCCCACGTGCAACTCGATGTCGTAGGTGGCACCTTGAATGCCGGGTCCGGGGCCGGGCAGGGCGACGGTCGCCGCTGCGGAGTCCACGGTGAGCCGGGCGTCGTCCTCGACGCGTGCCTCGATGGCGAGCCGGTCCCCGCCCAGCGGTGCGCTCATCGCGCCGACGACGGTGACCCGGGCGCACGCCGCGAGGGTGGCCCTGGTCCGCCGCAGGGCCAGCGGCCCGTCGCTCTCGAGCACGGGAAGGACCGTGGCGCCCCGGCCGTCGGCGACGGCGATGATCCGGGCGGTCGCCTGGACGCTCATGCGGTCCAGGCGGCGAGCTGCTCGCGCACCCAGTCCGCGACCGGCTTGACGCCGTCGGCGGAGGTGAGGGAGGTGAAGGCGACGGGGAGTCCGCCACGCCGGTCGGCGGCGTCCCGTGCCATCCGGTCCAGATCGGAGCCGACATACGGGGCGAGGTCCGTCTTGTTGATCACGAGGAGGTCGGAGGTCGTGACGCCGGGGCCGCCCTTGCGGGGGATGTCGTCTCCGCCCGCCACGTCGATGACGAAGATCTGGGCGTCCACCAGGCCCTTGGAGAAGGTGGCGGTGAGGTTGTCGCCGCCGGACTCGACAAGGATCAGGTCGAGGGGACCGACGGCGTCCTCCAGGTCCTCGACGGCTTCGAGGTTGGCGGAGATGTCGTCGCGGATGGCGGTGTGCGGACAGGCGCCGGTCTCGACGGCCTGGATGCGCTCGGGCGGCAGTACGGCGTTACGCAGCAGGAAGGCGGCGTCCTCGCGGGTGTAGATGTCGTTGGTGACGACGGCGATGGACAGCTGGTCGCGCAGCACTCGGCAGAGCGCTGCCACGGTCGCGGTCTTGCCGGAGCCGACCGGTCCGCCGAGCCCTATGCGCAGGGCCCGGCGGGTGCCGTCGGGGCGTGCGGCGTCGGCGCCGACGGCGGCGGGTCCGTCATGGGAATGGTCGAGGTGCATGCGGTGCGGCTCCTGAAGGGTGCGGTGCGGTTGGCGCTACGAGGCGAACAGACGGACCGGCCAGGCGGCGTGCGCTTCGGCGGTGATGTCGAGCAGCGGCGCGGAGGCCGCGGGCAACGCGTCGATGCCATGGTGCACGGCGGCGGCAGCCTGTTCGGCGACCCGGTCGAGTTCGGGTGCGAGGCGGGCGAGGACGGCGGTGGCATCGAAGGGGTTGAGGGAGAGCAGCCGGACCGCCGCGGTGGCCGGACCGCTGACCGTCTCGTACGCCACGCAGTACGCGGCGTCCTCGGGCCCGAGGCCCGCCGCGCGTGCGGTGAGGCCGAGCACGACGGGCTGGTGGGCGCCGCGCGGCCGGGCCTCGGCGAGCGCGGCGAGTTCGGGGCTCGGCCAGGTGGCGCGGGCGGCCCGCATCAGCTGCCGGCCGAGTTTGCGCGCCACCATGCGCAGGGCGGGTGACGGGGTGCGGGCGTCGGCGGCCTCGTCGAGTGCGAGCGGTTCGAGGCCGTGCGCGGCCGCCGCGGCGAGTGCGGCGGAGGTGAGTCCGGTGGTGTGCAGCCGGCCCCGGCAGAAGGCGGCCAGGTCATCGGCATCACGGATGCGCCCCGCCTCGACGGCCGGTTCGGCGCCACCGGAGTGGGCGTGACCCCCGGCGGGGAACCGGCCGTCGGCGAGGACGAGGAGAGCTGCGCGCGTCATGGTCTGTCCGTCCTCAGAAGAGGAAGTAACGCTGGGCCATGGGGAGTTCGGCAGCAGGTGCGGGCTCGACGGGCTCACCGTCGATGGTCACGGCGAAGCTGTCGGGGTCGACCTGGACCCGTGGCAGCGCGTCGTTCTCCCGCATGTCCGCCTTGGTGACCCCTCGGGTGCTGGTGATCGGCACGAACCGCTTGCCGAGTCCGAGGCGTTCCGGCAGCCTGTCCTCAATGGCGGCGTTCGCCACGAAGTTGAACGAGTTGGCGGCGGGCGCCCGGCCCAGTGCACCGAACATCGGCCGGGGCATCACCGGCTGCGGGGTGGGAATGGACGCGTTGGCGTCGCCCATCTGCGCGTACGCGATCTGGCCGCCCTTGATGACGGTCTGCGGCTTCACGCCGAAGAACGCCGGGTCCCACAGCACCAGATCGGCGAGCTTGCCGGTCTCGACGGAGCCGATCTCCCGGTCGAGACCCTGAGCGACCGCCGGGTTGATGGTGTATTTGGCGACATAGCGACGCACTCGGTGGTTGTCGGCCGCGCCGTCACCGGGCAGCGGGCCGCGGCGCTTCTTCATCACATGGGCGGTCTGCCAGGTGCGCAGGACGACCTCGCCGATGCGGCCCATCGCCTGGGAGTCGGACGAGATGATGGAGATCGCCCCGAGGTCGTGGAGCACGTCCTCGGCCGCAATGGTGGACGGCCGGATCCGCGATTCCGCGAACGCCAGGTCCTCCGGCACGGCCGGGTTGAGATGGTGACAGACCATCAGCATGTCGAGGTGTTCCTCGATGGTGTTGACGGTGTGCGGCCGGGTCGGATTGGTGGAGCTGGGCAGAACGTACGGCTCGGAGACCACGGTGATGATGTCCGGGGCGTGCCCGCCGCCGGCGCCTTCGGTGTGGTACGCGTGGATGGAGCGCCCGGCGATCGC
This sequence comes from Streptomyces sp. JH14, assembly GCF_029428675.1. Classification (GTDB taxonomy): domain Bacteria; phylum Actinomycetota; class Actinomycetes; order Streptomycetales; family Streptomycetaceae; genus Streptomyces. Next base: position 595,141 of record NZ_JAJNEL010000001.1, read on the forward strand.
GGCGAGGGTGTCGGCGACGAAACCGGCCTCGTTGAGGGTGTCCGTGTGGATGGCGAGCTGTGCGCCGCTCTCCTCACACACGTTCAGACAGGCGTCGATGACGGCCGGGGTGGCCCCCCAATCCTCATGGATCTTGAACCCGAGGGCTCCGCCGCGCAGTTGTGCCCGCATGGCGTCACCGGACATCGTGTTGCCCTTGCCGAGAAGTCCGATGTTGACGGGGTAGGTCTCCAGCGAATCGAACATCCGGGCAAGGTGCCAGGCGCCCGGGGTGACCGTCGTCGCCTTGGTGCCCTCGGCCGGTCCGGTGCCGCCGCCGACGAGCGTGGTGATACCCGCGGAGAGTGCCTGGTCGACCAGGGTCGGCGAGATGAAGTGGACGTGCGCGTCAATGGCACCGGCGGTGAGGAACTTGCCGTTGCCCGTGATGATTTCGGTCTCCGGGCCGATGACGAGACCGGGGTGGACACCGTCCATCGTGTCCGGGTTGCCGGCCTTGCCGATGCCGGCGATACGGCCGTCGCGGATGCCGATGTCCGCCTTGACGATGCCCCAGTGGTCGATCACGACGGCGCCGGTGATGACCGTGTCGGGGGCTCCTTCGGCACGGGTGGTGCGCGCTTGGCCCATCGACTCGCGGATCACCTTGCCGCCGCCGAACACGGCCTCGTCACCGGCGAGTCCGGGGCCGCCGGAGCGGTCCTCCTCGATCTCGACGAGCAGATCGGTGTCGGCGAGCCGGATCCGGTCGCCTGTGGTGGGCCCGAACAGATCCGCGTACACGGCGCGGTGGAGCTCAGCCATCGAGAGCGCCTCCGGTCTCGCCGCGCAGGCCCGGGACGACGCGCCGTCCGGCGAGGGGCACGAGTTCGATATCGACGGGGATGCCGGGCTCGAAGCGGACCGCGGTCCCCGCGGCGATGTTCAGCCGCAGGCCACGGGCAGCCGCACGGTCGAACTCGAGGCCCGGGTTGGCCTCGGCGAAATGGTAGTGCGAGCCCACCTGGACGGGCCGGTCGGCGGTGTTGAGGACGGTGAGGCGGCTGACGGTGCGGCCCGCGTTGAGCGGCACGGGCCCGTCCGCGTAGAGGATCTCTCCGGGAATCATCGGCGCCGCCCGTCAGACGATCGGGTCATGGACGGTGACGAGCTTGGTGCCGTCCGGGAAGGTGGCTTCGACCTGGACGTCGTGGATCATCTCGGGAATCCCGTCCATGACGTCGTCGCGGGTGAGCACCTTGCGTCCGGACGCCATCAGTTCGGAGACCGTACGGCCGTCCCGGGCACCCTCCAGCAGATGCGCGGTGATCAGCGCGACCGCCTCGGGATGGTTGAGCCGCAGTCCGCGCGCCCGGCGCCTCTCAGCCACGTCGGCGGCCACATGGATGAGCAGGCGTTCCTGCTCGTGCGGGGTCAGTTGCAACGCATCCACCTCACAGTCCTCCGCCCGGCACCGGTCCTGGGCGTAGCGAGACCTTAACCGCGCTCAACAGACCGTTGAACGCAAGCCCGTGTCTCACGGCAAGGTAATGCAGGTTAGGGGTGAAGTTTTTCCGGCGCGTTAACCGATCCGCTGCAGGTCCGTGGACATCAGCCCGCGCAGGCCGTCCTCCAGCATCTCGGGTGCGGCGTCACCGCAGCGTGCAGCGCCGTCGAGGATCTGCCGCCGTCGGGCGTCGAGACGGGCCCGGGATACGCGAGCCGTAAAACGAACATTCATTCTTGACGATTTCGGGCGCCGGCGGGACAGGGCCGTCGTCAAACGAACGATCCTTCTCTTGGACGGCAGTGCGGCGGGAGGCGCGCCGCTGACGCTCGCCCTGTGGGCGGCGCTCGGGCTGACCGCTGTACTCGTCGGCACACGGCGCCGGACGCCGGCAGCCGCCGCACCCGGGCCCGGTGGGCTGAGCACCACCCTCGAAGCCGCCGTGCACCCCCGCCTCAGCGGACGGGTGCGCGGCCTCCGCGGCACGGGGACGGAGTCACGGGGCGACGGGCGTCCGCGGCGACGTCGCCGAGGGACGTACGCGGCGCCGGCGCCCAGGCGTCACGGCCGTCCGCTGCCCGGGTCGCTCTGCCCCCGGTGCTCCGCCGCAATACCGAAGCGCCGCCGTTCGCCCGGAGCGGACGCGGCGGTGCCCATCGAGGAGACCGAGCTGATCACCTGCTCCTCCGCCGCCGCCTCGCCCTTCTCGAGTCGTTCCAGGTCAGCAGCCGAAACGAGCGCCACCAGCGGCTTGCCGTGCCGCGTCACCACGACGCGTTCACCGCCGTAGACGACGCGGTTGATCAGTTCGGCGAGCTCAGCTCGCGCTTGCGTCACCGGAATCTCGTAGGCCATAGTCCCCATCATAACCGTCTGTACGTCCTGTACATTTTTTACAGATGCCTGTGCAGGCCGCCCGCAGACACGGACACCGGAGGAGAGGCTCGCCATGTTCCGCCCTGCCGCCCGCTATGTGCTGCCCGAATTCACCGAGCGCACGACCGACGGGACCCGCACCCTCGACCCGTACTCCAAGCTGCTCGCCGAGCGCATCGTCTTCCTCGGCACCGCGGTCGACGACACCTCCGCGAACGACCTGATCGCGCAGTTCATGTACCTGGAACACGCTGCGCCCGACCGTCCCGTCTCCCTCTACATCAACTCCCCCGGCGGCTCATTCGGCGCCACGACGGCGATCTACGACACGATGGAGTACCTCGCGTGCGAGGTGGAGACCTTCTGCCTCGGCCAGGCCGGAGCCGGCGCGGCCCTGCTGCTGGCCGCGGGCGCCCCCGGCCGACGGCACGCCCTGCCCGGAGCCAGGATGGTCCTCCAGCAGCCCGCACTTCCCGAGCCGGTGCAGGGCCAGCCGTCCGATCTGGAGATCGAGGCGCGGGAACTGGATCGCATCCGCGCGCTGCTCACCGGTCTGCTGGCCCGTCACACCGGGCACGCGACCGAGCAGATCGCCGCCGACATCGACCGCGATCTCATCCTGGACGCGCCGGGCGCCAAGGCGTACGGCCTGGTCGACCACGTCCTGGAGAACCGCAAGCCGTTGCTCCCGCCGAACAGTGCGAGGTGAACGCCCCATGCAGCCACCGGAGTTCCCGCCGCTGCCCGCACTGACGCGCGCCGAGAGCGAGTTCATCGACTGCTACCTCGAAGTCCTCGACCAGCTGGGCCGGATCAACCCGGCTCACGGCAGCGACACCTATCGCGCTCTGCGCGCGGCGCAGGCGCTCGCCTCGCGGGCGCGCGCCCTGCGGGACGCACTCGCGTTGATGCACGAGCGCGGTGAAGCACAGCTCCACGCTGCCACATTGGCCCGGGCGCTGCGCGTGTTGGACGGGGAACGGCGTGCCGAACGGGTCACCGTGCCCCCTGCCCCGACGAGTTGATCAATTCCCTTCCGCGACACGCCCGACGTGCTGATCAGAATTCCTCGCTCTTTCGGCGTAGGAGATCCCCCGCGCGGGGGACATTTCAACTTGCGTTCCCGATGTGGACAGTAAGCGGAATCTTTTGTTCCGTCGCTGGTACGGGACCGGTCAGGGCGACCGGGCGAGACCCCGAAGCGGCTCTGCCCACCCGAACGGGTCATTCGTCATGAGGTTCACACCATGCCGTTCCACCTCGGAAATCCGGCAGTCGGTGAGTCAAGATCCCTGGGACGACAAGCCCCCGCCACCGCGGCGGGGCGGTCCGGGTGGACGCCGAGTCCTGCCGCCGTCCGGATGCCTGGTCGACAGGAGTGGATCGGCAGGAGTGGAGGACCCGAGCACAACGGGTCGGCCGGGCATCCGGTCGACCCTCGGGGTGAAGCCGCTACGTGCGGCCGGGCAACTTCGCCAGCCCGAACCCGACAGGTCATCCTTCACAGGCGGCTGACGAAGGGTTGCGCATGACTGCGCAGGTTCATGTCCCGTCTCTGCTCACCCGGGCCGGTACGGCCACGGTTCTGACGCTCGCCGCCGTCGGCGGCCCCATCATCGCCCCCGGCTCCGTGACCGAGGCACAGGCCGCGACCCATTCGGCGAAGGCGCTCAAGATCGCCGCGTCGAAGAGGGGATCGCCCTACCGCTACGGGGCCACCGGCCCGCACCGCTTCGACTGTTCGGGCCTGACGCAGTACGCGTTCAAGAAGGCGGGCAAGAGGCTCCCGCGCACGGCTCAGCAGCAGTACAACAAGAGCCGGCACATCTCGTCCGGGCATCGGCAACGCGGCGACCTGGTCTTCTTCCACTACGGCAGCTTCGTCTACCACGTGGGGATCTACGCCGGCAAAGGCCGGATCTGGCACTCACCGAAGTCGGGTGCCGTGGTGCGGCTGGAGAAGATCTGGACCAGGAGCGTCTGGTACGGACGGGTCCGCTGATCCCTGGTGGCGCCGGGCCGGCCCTCGTCCGTTCACGACGCGACGCCGGGGCCCGGGCCGGTGGTCAGGTCTGGACGGGGACGGTCCAGGGAAGCTCGATCCAGACGGTCTTGCCTCCTTCAGCGGTCGGTGTGACCGTGAGCTGTCCGCCGCACTCCTTGGCCAGACAGCGGATGATCACCATGCCGCGCCCGTTGTCCTGCCGCACGGCGGCGGGCAGTCGCTGGGGCCAGCGCGGGTGGCTGTCCGTCACCCCGAGACGCAGTTGTTCCTCCCGCTCCAGCCGGAGGTCCACCGTGAACGTGGGCGACTGACCGAAGGTGTGCTGGACGGCGTTGGTGGCGAGCTCCGAGACGATGAGCCGGATGCTGTCGGCCACCTCGCTGTCATCGGCCAGACCCCAGTCGGTGAGCACGCCGGCCACGTATCTCCGGGCCGAGGAGACCGAAAGCGGCTCGCTCGGCAGAGTGACACGTGCTTCTTGATGGTCTGCCATGGCGAGCCGTCCCTTTCCCACCCGGACCGACCCGCGGTCGGTCCGGGATGCGCTTCGCGCCAGAGTGCCACTGATGCTGCCCTCCGCGACGGCGATCCACCAAGATGTGCATATATCTGTCGCTCGATGCGGTGAACTCTGCCCCGGAAGCCCGCACATGGGCGGCACACTGGCCCCTCGGCACGAGGGGGAGGGAGGCCGCCCATGCAGCATGGACCTGCGGTGCGCCGCCGCAAGCTCGGGGAGGAGCTGCGCGGTCTGCGCCATGCCTCCGGACTGACGAGCCGGGACGCGGCGCGGATGGCCGGCTGGCATCAGTCGAAGGTGAGCCGGATCGAGACGGGTGTCAGCAGTGTGAAACCGGCCGATGTGAGCCGGCTGCTGGATGCCTACGGCGTGAACGACCCACAGTTGCGAGCGCTCCTGAAGATGCTCGCCGGCTCGGCGGGCGGTGGCGGCACCGGCTGGTGGCATGCCTACCGAGGTCTCATCCCGCCCCAGTACCGGGACTTCATCAGTCTGGAGTCCCAGGCCAGAACCGCCCGCACGCTGGAAACCTCAGTGGTGCCGGGGCTGTTGCAGACCGCCGACTACGCCCGGGCGGTGACCCGTGCGTCGCTGGACGACCTGCCCGCCGGCCAGCTGGACTCGCTGGTGGAGGTGCGGCTCACCCGGCAGGGCGTACTGCGGACCGATCCGCCGCTGCGGCTGACCGCGGTGCTCGACGAAGCGGTGCTGCGACGCGAGGTCGGCGGGCGCCGGGTGATGCGGGACCAGCTGCGCCATCTGGCCCGGGTATCCCAACTACCGCACATACAACTGCAGTTGCTGCCCTTCTCGGTGGGTGGGTACGTAGGACTCACCGGGCCTTTCGTTATCTTCTCTTTTCCGAACACTTCTGATCTGGATGTGGTCGTACTCGACCATTTGACGAGTAGCCTCTATCTGGAGCGGAAAGAAGACCTTGAGGCGTACAGCTCGGCCTTCGCCACGATGCAGGCACACGCGCTGTCGCCGGAGCACTCGTTGGACCTGATCGCCGCAATAGACCGCGACGGTTAGGAACCTCAGACTGCCCGAGGGGGCCCGATGCCCGATTGTCCCGCCCAGCAGGCGTTGCAGTGGCGGCGCAGCAGCCGCAGCACCGGAATGAACAACTGCGTGGAAGCAGCGTCCTTCGGTCCGGAGCTGCTTGCCGTGCGCGACTCCAAGGACGTGTCCAGGCCCCCGCTGCGGTTCTCCGCCGCGGCCTGGACGTCGTTCGTCTCCGGTCTGACCGGCGGTCCGGCCGGCTGACCGACCCGATCGGGGCTGCGGTCAGGCCGTCGGGGCTGTCCGCAGCACGGTCTCCACCGCGGTCTCGATCTGCGCACCGGTCAGATCGGCCCGGGCGGTGAGCCGCAGCCGCGAGATCCCGTCCGGAACCGACGGGGGCCGGAAGCAGCCCACCGCCATCCCGGCCGCTCGGCAGTCGGCGGACCAGCGCACCGCCGCGTCCGGCGAAGGCGCCCGGACCGAGACGACGGCGGCGTCGGGGCGCACGGCGGTCAGCCCCGCCGCGGTCAGCCGTTCGTACAGGGCGGTGGCGACCGTACGGGCCCGGCCCGCCCGCTCCGGTTCGCGGCGCAGCAGTCGCAGGCTCGCGAGGGCGGCGCCCGCCGCGGCCGGTGCGAGCCCGGTGTCGAAGATGAACGTCCGGGCGGTGTTGACCAGGTGGTCGATCACCCGGGCCGGCCCGAGGACCGCTCCGCCCTGACTGCCCAGGGACTTGGAGAGGGTGACGGTGGTGACGATCCCGTCGTCCCCCGCGAGTCCGGCGGCGGCCGGGGCGCCGCGCCCGCCCTCTCCGAGTACGCCCAGACCGTGCGCGTCGTCCACGAGCAGCGCGGCCCGATGCGTACGGCAGACGTCGACCAGTTCGCGCAGCGGTGCGGCGTCGCCGTCCACGGAGAAGACGGAGTCGGTGACGGCCAGGGCGCGGCCGTCGTGCGCGTGCAGCGCCTTGGCGACGGCCTCGGGGTCGGCATGCGGTACGACGGCGGTCTCGGCGCGGGAGAGCCGGCAGCCGTCGACGATGGAGGCGTGGTTGCCCGCGTCGGAGACGATCAGGGAGCCCCGGCCGGTGAGGGCGGTGAGCGCGGCGAGATTGGCCGCGTAGCCGGAGGAGAGGACCAGGGCGGCCTCGAAACCGCAGAATGCGGCCAGTTCGCGTTCGAGTTCGGCGTGCAGTGCGGTGGAGCCGGTGACCAGCCGGGAGCCGGTGGCGCCCGCTCCCCACCGTTGCGCGGCTTCGGCGGCGGCCGCGGTCACCTCGGGGTGCCGGGTGAGGCCCAGGTAGTCATTGCTCGCGAGGTCCAGCAGTTCCGGTTCGGCGGGCCGGGCGCGGAGCGTGCGGACGAGTCCGGCATCCGCACGGCGGCGGGCCTCGTCGTCGATCCATTCGAACGGGGCGAAGGGCATGTCGGCGGTCCCTTTTGTAGGCAGCTCACAGACCCTAACCGGGGGCGCAGTCGGGCATGGTGTGGCAATACACACACCCTCTGCCGGCGCTGTTGTCCGGTTCCTCCTTGGCTGCGGGTGGTGGAGTAGGCAAGGATCATCGCCATGGATCTCCTGAACACGCTGGTGGACAAGGGGCTGCGGCGCGAGCTGCCGACCCGCGAAGAAGCCCTCGCCGTGCTGGCGACCTCCGACGACGACCTGCTCGAGGTGGTGGCCGCGGCCGGAAAGGTGCGCCGCCAGTGGTTCGGCCGGCGCGTGAAGCTGAACTATCTGGTCAATCTCAAGTCCGGACTCTGCCCGGAGGACTGCTCGTACTGCTCGCAGCGCCTCGGCTCCAAGGCGGAGATCCTCAAGTACACCTGGCTGAAACCGGACGAGGCGTCGAAGGCCGCCGCTGCCGGGGTGGCGGGCGGCGCGAAGCGCGTCTGCCTGGTGGCGAGCGGCCGCGGCCCGACCGACCGGGACGTCGACCGGGTGTCGCAGACCATCGAGGCGATCAAGGAACAGAACGAGGGCGTCGAGGTGTGTGCCTGCCTCGGGCTGCTCTCCGACGGACAGGCGGACCGGCTGCGGTCGGCGGGCGCCGACGCGTACAACCACAACCTCAATACGTCCGAGGGGACGTACGGGGACATCACCACCACCCACACCTATGCGGACCGGGTGCAGACCGTGCAGCAGGCGCAGGCGGCGGGGCTCTCCGCGTGCTCCGGGCTGATCGCCGGGATGGGCGAGAGCGACACGGACCTGGTCGACGTCGTCTTCTCGCTGCGTGAACTGGACCCGGACTCGGTTCCGGTGAACTTCCTGATCCCGTTCGAGGGGACCCCGCTCGCCAAGGAGTGGAACCTCACTCCGCAGCGCTGCCTGCGCATTCTGGCGATGGTCCGGTTCGTCTGCCCGGATGTCGAGGTCCGGCTCGCGGGCGGCCGCGAGGTGCATCTGCGCTCCATGCAGCCGCTCGCCCTGCACCTGGTCAACTCGATCTTCCTGGGCGACTATCTGACCAGCGAAGGCCAGGCCGGGCAGGCGGATCTGGACATGATCGCGGACGCCGGTTTCGAGGTGGAGGGCGCGGGCACGACGACGCTGCCCCGACACCGTACGGAGGCGGGGGCCGAGCCGGGGACCGGCGGCGGTTGCGGTGGGCACTCCGGGGGCTGTGCGCCCTGCGGTGAGGCGGCCGACGAGCCCTCGACCGCCGGGGCCGAAGCTCCGGCCGCGCGTACGGACCTGGTGGCGGTCCGCCGTCGCGGCGCGGGGACGGATGTCGCGCCCAATGCCTGAGCCCTTCTCCCTCCCGGAGTTGCGGACCCTGGACCGGGCCCATGTCTGGCATCCGTACGGCCCGATGCCGGGCCGTCAGGAGCCGCTGATCGTGGAGTCCGCGTCCGGAGTACGTCTCCGGCTCGCCGAACCGGCCCATGGGCAGCACGAGTTGGTCGACGGCATGGCGTCGTGGTGGTCGGCGGTGCACGGCTACAACCACCCGGTACTCAACGAGGCGGCGCGCGGTCAGCTGGACCGGATGAGCCATGTGATGTTCGGCGGGCTCACCCATGAGCCCGCCGTGCGGCTGGCGGCCCGGCTCGTCGAGATCACGCCGGAACCGTTGCGTCATGTCTTCCTCGCCGACTCCGGCTCGGTGTCGGTCGAGGTCGCGGTGAAGATGTGCCTCCAGTACTGGCACTCGACCGGACGGCCGGCGAAGAAGCGGCTGCTGACCTGGCGCGGCGGCTACCACGGGGACACCTGGCAGCCGATGTCGGTGTGCGACCCCGAGGGCGGCATGCACGGGCTGTGGTCGGGCGCGCTGCCCCGGCAGGTATTCGCCGACGAGCCGCCGGGCGGTTTCGTCGCGGAGCCGGACGCCGCGTACGTACGGCATCTGCGGGACCTGATCGCGCGCCACGCCGATGAGCTGGCCGCGGTGATCGTGGAGCCGGTGGTGCAGGGTGCGGGCGGGATGCGCTTCCACTCCCCCGGATATCTGCGGGCACTTCGCGAGGCGTGCGATGCGCATGACGTGCTGCTGGTCTTCGACGAGATCGCCAGTGGTTTCGGACGTACGGGAAAGCTGTTCGCCGCCGAGCACGCCGGCGTCTCCCCCGACGTCATGTGTGTCGGCAAGGCGCTGACCGGCGGATATCTGACGATGGCCGCGACGCTGTGCACCTCACGGGTGGCGGACGGCATCTCACGCGGCGAAGTGCCGGTGCTGGCGCACGGGCCGACGTTCATGGGCAATCCGCTGGCCGCCTCGGTGGCCCTTGCCTCGATCGACCTGCTGCTCGGCCAGGACTGGCAGCGGGAGGTCGAACGCCTGGAGGCGGGGCTGAGGGACGGTCTTGCCGGTGCGCGTTCCCTCCCCGGCGTACGGGACGTACGCGTCCTGGGCGCGATCGGCGTCGTACAGCTCGATCACGACGTGGACATGGCTGCGGCCACCGAGGCTGCGGTCCGCGAGGGCGTGTGGCTGCGTCCGTTCCGGGACCTGATCTACACGATGCCGCCGTATGTGACCGAGGACGACGATCTGACGCGTATCTGCCGTGCGGTGTGCGCGGCGGCGCGGGAGGGCTGAGACATGCCGGTACTGGTGGTGAGCGGCACGGGTACGGAGATCGGAAAGACGGTCGTCACGGCGGCGTTGGCGGCTGTGGCAGTCGCCTCCGGGCGTTCGGTGGCCGTGCTCAAGCCGGCTCAGACGGGTGTCGCGCCGGGAGAGCCGGGCGATGTGTTCGAGGTGCTCCGGCTGGCGGGTGAGACGGTCACCGGCCTCGAACTGGCGCGTTTCCCGGAGCCGTTGGCGCCGGACACGGCGGCCCGGCGGGCGGGCATGGCGCCCGTGCGCCCGGAACGGATCGCGGAGGCGGCCGAAAAGCTCGCGGCCGAGCACGATCTGGTGCTCGTCGAGGGGGCCGGCGGGCTGCTCGTACGGTACGACGAGAAGGGCGCCACGCTCGCGGACGCGGCCCGGTTGCTGGCCGCTCCGGTCCTGGTCGTGGCGTCGGCCGGGCTCGGCACACTCAACACGACCGCGCTGACCTCGGAGGCCTTGCGGGCGCGGGGGCTCAGCTGCCCGGGTGTGGTGGTGGGCAGCATGCCCGCCGAGCCGGACCTGGCCGCGCGCTGCAATCTCGGCGATCTGCCGGTGGCGGCGGGCGCACCACTGCTGGGTGTGGTGCCGGCCGGGGCGGGGGCGCTGGCGCCCGTCGACTTCCGTGCCCGGGCGGCGAGTTGGCTGACGGCGGAACTCGGCGGAAACCGGGTGGCCGATTGAGCGGCTGAGCGGCTCGGGACGGGGGAGAATCAAGTTAGCCGTACTTTGCCGGCCGGGTTCTCGCATCGGGCGGCTCCGGTCGGTCGGGCCCTCCCACCGACCGAACCGTGCGGTGCGGCCGGGTCCTGTCGAGGAGGTTCGTCATGCATCTGCGGAGCACGAAGATCCCGAAGGACGCGGTGTATCACCCGGTCTTCGCCCGGTTCTACGCCCGCATGAGCGTGGCGGCGGAGACCAGGGCGGGGATGGCGGCCATCCGCGCGGAACTGCTCGCCGGCCTGTCCGGACGCATCATCGACGTCGGCGTGGGCAACGGCCTGAACTTCGCCCACTACCCGCTCGCCGTCTCCGAGGTGGTGGCGATCGAACCCGAGCGGTGCCTGCGTCAGCTCGCGGTGCGGTCCGCGCTGCGCGCCGGCATCCCGGTGGATGTCGTGCCGGGGTGCGCGGAGGCGCTTCCGGTGAAGAGCGAGGCGTTCGACGGGGCCGTCGCCTCACTGGTGCTGTGCACCGTGCGGAATGTGGAACGGTCGCTCGCGGAGATCGTGCGGGTGCTGCGTCCCGGCGGGGAGCTGCGCTTCTTCGAACACGTGCGGGCCGACGACCGGGCCATGGCGGCCACGCAGCGGGCGCTGGACCGCACGGTGTGGCCGTTGGTGTGCGGCGGGTGCCATACGTCGCGCGACACCCTCGCCGCGATCGAGAGGGCCGGGTTCGTGGTGGAGGAGTACCGCAGGGTCAGGATGCCGGAGTGGGGCATCCGGCTCCCCACCTCCTCGTGCATCCTGGGCGTGGCCCGCCGGACGACGGTGGTGGACTGACCCGTCGGTCCGGCTGATCCCGCCGCCCCGCCCTGCGCAACGCAGCCCGTCCGGACGCAGGACTCACAGACTCCACTGGCGGAGCTCGTCGGCGATGGCGCGGACGTCGGCCTTGCCCTCCTTGGCCAGCCGGGCCAGATCGCGCACCTGCTCGGGCGACGTGATGACCTTCAGCCCCGAGGCGACGAGATAGCCGTACGCCACGGCGGAGGCGAACATCGCGTTGGAGTGTTCCAGCGCGGGAACATGGAGCAGCAACTGCAGAAGTGCTGCGGCCCTTGAGTACGGGTCGCTGTAGACAGAGCTGCCGAAGATCTCCGCCTCGTGGCGGGCGACCGCGGCAACGAGCGCGCCCCAGTCGACGACCTGTGGATCACCGGGCGTCTTGTGCTCGGCGACCATGAGCAGCCAGGAAAGGTCGATCCGGAGGTTCAACGGGTGCCTTTGCGCTCCGGGCCGAACTCCTCGGCGAACACCGACTCGTACTGCTTCATGAAGTCGGCAGCAGCCTCGACAAACGTATGTCCGACCTCGCCGGCATCCTGTCTGACCAGCTCCTCTATGTAGCGATTCACGCTCATCCCCCGTTGCAGCGCGCGCTGCCGCGCCGCTTCGGCGGTGGCCTCGTCCACTCGTACGTTCAGCTGGGTCTTGGGCACGCTTACACGCTAGCGCGGGACTGCTAGCACCGGCAAGAGGGGCGTTTCGGCACACGGAGCCACGCGTCCTTGGCAGAGTGTGTGTCCCATCCATCGATCAACCCGGCGCGAGGAGAGGCCATGGCGAGGCCGTTTCGATTCGGAGTGAACCTGCTGACGCCCGCCGGCAGCCGGGCGCAGTGGCGTACGCGTTGCCGGCGCGCGGAGCAGCTCGGCTACGACGTCATTCAGGTCCCCGACCATCTGGGCACGTCGGCCCCCTTTCCGGCACTGGTCGCGGCCGCCGAGGCCACCGAGCGGCCGCGTGTCGGCACCTTCGTGCTCAACGCCGGCTTCTGGAACCCGACGCTGCTGGCCCGCGAGGCTGCGGGGACGGATGCGCTGACCGACGGGCGCCTGGAACTGGGCATCGGGACCGGATACGTGGGCGACGAGCACGACCGAGCGGGTATCGAATTCCTCTCCCCCGGCGGCCGGGTGAACCATCTGCGGCACACGGTCGAGGAGTTGGACCGCCTGCTGTGCGACGAGACCGGGCTCCCGCGGTCCGCGCAGAAGCCGCGGCCGCCGCTGCTGATCGGCGGGAACGGGGACCGGGTCCTGCAATTGGCGGCACGGTTCGCGGAGATCGTCGCGTTCACCGGAGCCGGCACCGACCGGACCGGCAAGCTCGCCCCCCTCACCGCCGATCAGCTCGACGAGCGCGTCGCCGCCTACCGGGGGTTCGCCGCAGGGCGGGAGAGCCCTGCCGAACTGAACCTGCTGATCCAGTGCGTCCGGATCACGCGCGACCGCCGTGCAGCCGTGCGCGAGGTGCTGCCGAGGACACCTCGTCTCGACGAGGACCAGGCCCTGGCCCTGCCGCTGTACATCCTGGGCACGGTCGGGCAGATGGCCGAACAGCTCAGGGAGCAGCGGGAGCGCTACGGCTTCTCCTACCTGACGGTGCTGGAGCGGGACATGGAGGCGTTCGCCCCGGTCCTCGAGGAACTTGCCGGGAGCTGACCGCGTGACGGTTTCCGCTCGGCCGGGATGCCCGTACCGATGTCCAGGAACTGCGAGCCGTACCGAACTCCGTTTCCCAGATGGGGTGAAGCGCTGCGTCGGCGCAGTCGGTCACAGCAACTCTGCCGTCCCGTACAGGCATTGGACCGAGGGAAATCCCGGCCACGACGACCGTGCCCGCCTCCGCCCCCGCCGACGACTCCTCGGGCCCTCAAGCGGGCCACGGGGAAGCGGAGGCCGGCGCATTCCCGGATCACCGGCCGAGCCACCTGTTCGGTACGGAAACCGTTGGCCGAACAGGTCGGCGCTCTGCTTGGCTCGCCCCATGAGTGATCTCCACATCCGCTGCGCCACCCTTCCGGACATCGACGCCGTGCTGCAGTTCTGGCGCACGGCAGCGGAGGGAACGAGCATCAGCGACGACTACGACGGCGTGGCCCGACTCCTCACAAGAGACCCCGAGGCCCTGCTCCTCGCGGAGCGCGACGGCCTCCTCACGGGGACCGTGATAGCCGGCTTCGACGGCTGGCGATGCTCCGCCTACCGACTGGCCGTGCACCCGGACTGCCGCCGGCAGGGCATCGCGACCGCCCTGATGGACGCAGCGGAGCAACGGTTCACCGCACTGGGCGGTCGACGGGTCGACGCCATGGTCCTGGAAGCCAACGAACGGGCACACCACACGTGGGCTGCGGCTGGATACCGGCGCGAGGACCGCTGGCGGCGCTGGGTCAAGCCGCTCCTCGCACAGGGTCGGGGTCCATCCTGATCCGCAGGCGGCATGCGGACGGGGGCGCCGCTCGCCGCCGCGGACACCGGCCGCGGCGGCCCGGCGATCACCCCCGGACAGTCGACTTTGCTGATCCTTTACTATGGGTGCACCGTTGACCGACCCTTCCGAAAGGTGTGAGCGTCCGCCCATGGGCGAGCCTCCCAGTACGAGCCACGATCGCCGACATCGAGCGATCCTCCCGCCCCTGCCCGATCATGGGACGGAGGTGAACCGATGACCGAAGTGCTCCTGCTGCTCGTCGCGGTACTGCTCTCGCTCGCCTGCGGGGCCTTCGTCGCGGCCGAGTTCTCCCTGACCACCGTCGACCGTGGCCAGCTCGAACGGGCCGTGGAGCGCGGCGAGCGGGGCGCGGCGAGCGCGATGAAGGCGGTGCGCAGCCTCACCTTCCAGCTCTCCGGCGCACAGCTCGGCATCACCGTCACCAACCTGGTCGTCGGCATGCTCTCGGAACCGTCGATCGCGAAACTGATCCGCGGTCCGGTAGAGGCGCTCGGCCTGTCCCCGAGCGTGGCCTCCTCGCTGGCGCTCGCGCTCGGTACGGCGCTGTCCACGGTGTTCCTGATGGTGGTCGGCGAGCTCGTCCCGAAGAACTGGGCGATCTCGTCCCCGCTCGCCATGGCGAAGACCGTGGCCACCCCGCAGCGGGCCTTCACCGCGGTCTTCCGGCCCTTCATCGCCCACCTCAACAACACGGCCAACCGGATCGTGCGCCGTCTCGGCCTCGAACCGACCGAGGAGCTGGCCTCCGCCCGGAGCCCGCAGGAGCTGGTGGCGCTGGCCCGTCACTCGGCGAAGGCGGGCGCGTTGGAGGCGGACACCGCGGAACTGTTCGTCCGCACCCTCAATCTGGCAGGACTCACCGCGGAGAACGTGATGACCCCGCGGGTGCAGGTCACCGCGCTGGAGGTGCAGGCGACCGCCGAGGACGTCGCGAACGCCACCCGGGCGACCGGGCTGTCACGCTTCCCCGTCTACCGCGGCAGCCTCGACACCGTCGTCGGTGTCGCACACATCAAGGACGTGCTGGCGATCCCGGCCGACGCAAGGCACCGCACGCGCGTCTCGGACATGCTGCGCGAGCCGCTGCTGGTACCGGAGACCCTCACCGTGGACCGGCTGCTCGACCGGCTGTCCAGCAAACTCGCGATGGCTGTCGTCATCGACGAGTACGGCGGCACGGCCGGCGTCGTCACCCTGGAGGACATCGTCGAGGAGGTCGTCGGCGAGGTGCGCGACGAGCACGACCCGCACGAGACACCGGACCTCGCACCGGCCGGTGAGGACGCCGACGGGCGCACCCTCTGGTCGGCCGACGGCGCCGCCCGCACCGACCAGCTGCAGACGATCGGGCTCCGGGTACCGGAAGGACCGTACGAGACGCTCGCCGGTCTGATCGCCACGGAGGTGGGCCGCATCCCGGCCGTGGGCGACTCCATCGAACTGGCCGGCTGGCGGCTCGACGTGGTGGACGCCTCGGGGCGCCGCGCCGCGCGGGCTCTGCTGCACGCACCGTTGCCCGGTTCCGACGACGAGACGGAGGCCGGACGATGACTGCCGTCCAGCTCTTCATCGGCCTGCTGACCCTGGTCGTCAACGCGTTCTTCGTCGGCGCGGAGTTCGCGCTGATCTCCGTACGCCGCAGCCAGATCGAGCCACACGCCGAGGCGGGGAACCGGCGGGCGCGGAGCGTCATCTGGGGCCTGGAGCATGTGTCGGCCCTGCTGGCGGCTGCGCAGCTGGGCATCACGCTGTGCACGCTGGTCCTGGGCATCGTCGCCGAACCCGCCATCGCGCATCTGCTGGAGCCCGTCTTCGACGTGGTGGGTGTGCCGCACGGGCTGGTCCATCCGATCTCGTTCGTGATCGCGCTGGCCGTGGCGACGTATCTGCACATGCTGCTCGGCGAGATGGTGCCGAAGAACATCGCGCTGGCCGAGCCGGTACGGAGCGCACTGCTGCTCGGTCCGCCGCTGGTCACTCTTGCCAGGGCGCTGCGCCCGGTGATCTTCACGGTCAACGCCTTCGCCAACGCCTTGCTGAAACTCCTGCGGGTGGAGACGAAGGACGAGGTGGCCGCGACGTTCTCCGACGACGAGCTGGCCCGGCTGGTGAAGGACGCCGGCGACGCCGGGCTCGTCGACGACCGGGCGGCCGAGCGGCTGCGGCACGCCCTGGAGCTGGGCCGTCGACCGGTGCGCGACGTGGTGCTGCCGGTGGACCGGGTGGTGTCCACCCGGGTCGGGACGACGCCCGAGGAGCTGGAACGGCTCTCGTACGAGTCGGGCTTCTCGCGCTTCCCGGTGATGGACAGCACGCAGCGGATCCTCGGCTATCTCCATGTGAAGGACGCCCTGGACGCGACGCCGCGCGATGTGCCGTTCCCGGTCACGGCGATGCGCCCGATCGCCCGGGTACGGGCCGCGACACCGCTCGACGACGCACTGACCGCGCTGCGGCGCAGCCGCACGCATCTGGCGGCGGTGGTCGACGAGGACGGCAAGCTGGCCGGAATGGTCACGATGGAGGACGTGCTGCGCGAGCTGGTGGGGCAGTCGCAGGGCCGCTGAGCGCCCCATGCGGGCAGGACGGGCGGCTGAGGGTCCGGCAACGGGGCGGACGTCGCGGGGCTTCGGGGTGCGGCCGCCCCCCGTTCCCTCTCCGGCCTCCGTCCCTGTCCGCAGCCTCCACGCCCTCGCCACCCGTCCCGGCAGGGCCATGGCCCTGGCACGATACGATCGCCGGGCCATGGAAATGAATGCCTCCTACAGCAGTCTCGTCGCGGTCGGCGACTCGTTCACCGAGGGCATGTCGGACCTTCTGCCCGACGGCTCGTACCGGGGCTGGGCCGATGTCCTCGCGGGCCGGCTGGCCACCCGCTCCCCCGGGTTCCGGTACGCGAATCTCGCCGTACGCGGAAAGCTGATCCGGCAGATAGTCGACGAGCAGGTCGATGCGGCCGCCGCCATGCAGGCGGATGTCGTCACGCTCGTCGGCGGTCTCAACGACACGCTGCGGCCCAAGTGCGACATGGGCATGGTGCGCGGGCAGCTGGAAGAGGCCGTCGAGCGTCTCGCGCCGTCGTGCAAGAAGCTCGTGCTGATGCGCAGCCCCGGGCGCACCGGCCCGGTGATGGAGCGGTTCCGCCCCCGCATGGAAGAGCTGTTCAGCCTGGTCGACGAGCTGGCGGACCGCCACGGCGCGCTGGTCGTCGATCTGTACGGGGCCCCGACGCTCGGTGACCCCCGGCTCTGGGACGTCGACCGGCTGCACCTGACCGCCGACGGGCACCGCAGGGTCGCCGAAGCGGTCTGGCAGCGGCTCGGTCTTCCGGCGGAGCACGACTGGCAGACGCCGCTCCCGGCCGCCGTACCGGCCCGGTGGGCGACGCGGCGCGTCGACGATCTGCGTTTCGCGCGGGAGCATCTCGTGCCGTGGATCGGTCGGCGCCTGACCGGCAGGTCGTCCGGGGACGGACGGACAGGTGCCCAGTTCAGCGCCGAGCTGGGCAAGGCCTTCTGGGTCACCCCCGAGGACCACCGGGCTCCCGGTCCGGTGGCGACGTGGCGCCGGGCGGACGGCGCGGGCTAAGGGCTGTCCCGTCATCCCTGGCGGGCGCACGACGACAGCTGTGGCACCTCGCTGCGTTGTCGGAACGCCCGAATACGCCCGGTATGAGGACGCCCCTCCGCCTTGCGATGCACCACATCTGACGCCGCGCGCTGATCCACCACGGATTACGGGACAGCCCTTGGCGCCCCTCGTTTGGATCAGGCTGGGCGTACTCGATGTGTCAGGCTCGGCAGCCGGTGGCCCTGAGGTGCGGGCCCCGTCGCCAGTCCGGGGGTGACGCCCACGACACATGGCGGGTCGACTGACGTTGTTCGGCGAACTCGCGATTGGTGAGCGTCTGCCTGCGACACGCATCGGGGAGGTCCGGCATCGACAGCAACCGGTCGCAGGCCGTGAGCGATCCGTCGATGTCTCCGACCCAGTAGGCGTTGATCGAGTACTCGAAGAGCAGTCCCCAGCGGTACACCCACGGCTGGATGAACAGCAGGTCGTCGGGCGGTTCCCGGTCCAGCCCCGCGCACACGAACGCGTGCGCGGCCCGGTGGCGGCCGAGGCCACGCAGCCGTGAGGAGAGTTCGTAGCAGGCTTCGAGCCGTTGCGGCCGCGACTCCCAGGCACGCGAGAGCGCGTCCATGGCGGCCGGCCAGTCATTGGAGTCGGCCTTGAGAATTCCGGCCTGCAGCAGCGAGTAGTACACCTCCTCGCCCCAGCCGCCCATCTGCGCGCGCCGCTCGTACAGGGCGATCGCCTTCGCGGTGTCGCCCAGGTCACGCATGGTCTGTGCCAGGTAGAAGACCGTGCGGGTGTTGGCGGGGTCGCGTTCGAACTCCGCACCGAGCAGGCGGGCGTCGCGCTCGAACTTGTCGTGCCGTGATCCACCGTCGGCGTGGTCCTCGATCACGAGCGCGTCGAGAATCTGCTGGTCGTCGCGCTGGTCGGCGGTGAGGTACTCATGGGTGACCCCCTCGTACCGCCAGGCGATGTCGCCGCGTACCAGACGCTTGTTGCGACACTCGGTCGCTCCTTCGTGCCGCAGCAGGTACGAGTCGGCGGTCAGCGGAGGCAGCGGGCCCTCCTTGCGGATCACCAGATCGGCGTCGAGGAGAAGCAGGTAGTCGGCCTTGGCGTGGGCGTGCCGGATGTTCCGGGTCCGGTTGTGACCGAAGTCCACCCAGGGTTCCTCAAGGAGTTCGCCCGGAATGCCGTCGAGTGCGCTGCGGATCAGCCGCTGGGTTCCGTCGCTCGAACCGGTGTCGGAGATCACCCAGGTGTCGATCAGTCCACGAACGGAGGCGAGGCAGCGCTCGATGACGTGGGCCTCGTTCTTGACGATCATGCACAGGCAGATGGACGGCTTCATGGCAACACCAATCCCGGACGGACGAGTCCGGGCGACCCTAGTGACGGGTCCGCGCGGAGCGGCGGCGGCACGCCGGTGCCATGTCCCGGATTAGCTGTCGCGTATGTACCCGTCGGCGCGTTCTGTCCCGCCGTCGGGCGTCCTGGCACTCTGCAGTGCGAAAAGTCATCCCGGTGATGCCTGCCGGTCCGGGTTCAGCGTGCGCCGGAGTCGTCCGGGGTGCCGCTCCTGGATTCCTTCGCCGGTTTCGGGCCGCTCGGAGTCGGTTTCGGGGCCCCTGAACCGGGCTCCGGCCCCTGGCCCTTGCCGGCCCCCTGCTTCTCCTGCGCTGTCCGGGGGCCGAGAAGTCCGTCGCAGTAGCCCGGCACCGCCGACGCCCCGCCGGCCGTCGCCGAGAGCCGGTCGAACGCGGACGCGTCCTGGGCCTTGCCTCTCCCCTCCACCAGGCGGTACGCACGGCAGAGCCCCGTGCTGTCCTGCGCCCGGCCGGGGTGTCCGGCCGCAGGCCCGGTGCCCACGGCGTCCGTCACGCCGTGCCGCGTCCCGTCCGTACTCGGCGTCGGCGTTGCGCGTGGGCGGCTGCCGGGCGAGTCCGGCTCGTCGTTCGTCGAGCGGGTGGGGGGCGGCCGGTGGTCGCCGAACGGTGTCGGTACGGCTCCCGAACCCGCGGCCACCGCGACCCCGCCCAGCATCGCCGCGGCCGCGAAGCCGGCGGCCATCGCCCGAAGGGAGCGCGCCCCGCGCCACCGTTCGACCGGTCGCCAGTCGTCGCGCCGGCGCCGGAGCAGCGGCGGGACCGGTGCGTGTGCGCCCTTGTCGCGCGCCGTGCGAAACGCATCGAGGGCCCGCTCCTCGGCCATGAGGCCGGTCTCACCCACACGCTGTGCGGCTGTGAGGAGGGCGGCCACTTCGGGGGTCACCGGCACGTCGTTCGTCCGCTGCGTCTCGTCTCTCATGTCTCATCTCTCAGCGTGCGGCGCGTCGCAGACGTCACAGTGTCCGACCCGGCCGAGGTCATGCGCTCGGCCAGTCTCTTCAGGCCGCGATAGGCGGAGGTGCGTACGGCCCCTGCTCGCTTGCCGAGCACTCGCGCCGTCGCGGGCCCGTCCAGACCGACGACGACGCGCAGCAGAACGGCCTCCGCCTGCTCCTGCGGCAGCTGCCCGATGAGCGCGAGCGCCTGCTCGGTGGAGAGGGCCTCCAGAGCGGCCGCGGCCGTGTCATGACCGCCCGGCAGCTCGAGAACGTCCTGTTCCAGGAGTGCGGTACGCGGCCGCCGCTTCTGTCTGCGCAGATGGTCCAGTGCCCGGTGCCGGGCGATCGTGGCGGTCCAGCCACGGAATCCCGCCCCGTCGCCGCGGAACCGCCCCAGGTCGCGGGCGATCTCCAGCCAGGCGTCGGAGGCCACGTCCTCGCCGTCCTCGCCGACCAGCCCCCGCACGTAGCCGAGCAGTCCGGGATGGACCAGCCGGTACGCCACCGCGAAGGCTTCCTCGTCCCCCTGCTGGGCCCGCTCCACCGCAGCGCCGAGCTCGGCGTCGTCCACCTGCCCGCGGCGCTGTTCCCCGCCCTTGGCCACACTGTCCTCTTCGTACCGACTGCGTCCGAACCGCACAGCCCGGACACCGCCCGCCGCGCCCGTCCCCCCAGGATCCGCGAGCCTCTCGAGTACTTCTGCGTGACAGCGCACAGAAATGTCACAGTGAGGAGCCTCGGTGCGCCCCGGATCCCTGCGACTCGGATAGGCCGAGGCGGCCGTGGGGAATCGGCCACGGGGGTCGGCGCGATCACGACGCACCGCGTGCCGTGTCGAGGCGGCGGCACCCGTCTCCCGGTCACGGCACGGGGGGCTCCGGTCAGGCCGTGCGGCAGTCGTCCACCATCGCGTCACCTTCGCTCTGTACGGTGCCGCGCAGCGGACGGTGCAGATGCGGGAAGGGGTGCGTGAGGGGTGGATACGTTGGCTGGCGCTACGGGGGACGCCGATGGGCTGAGGCGTCGTCTGGGGGTCTTCGACGCGATCGTCATCGGCCTGGGCTCGATGATCGGCGCGGGGGTCTTCGCCGCACTCGCTCCCGCCGCCCGTGCAGCCGGGTCGGGGCTTCTGATCGGTCTGGCCGTGGCCGCGGTCGTGGCGTACTGCAACGCCACGTCGTCGGCGCGGCTCGCGGCCCGCCATCCGGCGTCCGGCGGGACGTATGTGTACGGGCGTGAGCGGCTGGGTCCGTTCTGGGGCTACCTGGCCGGATGGTGTTTCGTCGTCGGGAAGACGGCCTCCTGCGCGGCCATGGCCCTGACCGTGGGCGCCTATGTCTGGCCCGGGCAGACGCATGCTGTGGCGGTCGCCGCGGTGGTGGCGCTCACCGCCGTGAACTGCCTGGGCGTGCAGAAGTCCGCCTGGCTGACCAGAGCAGCCGTGGCCGTGGTCCTCGCGGTACTCGCCGCCGTCGTCACGGTGTGCCTGACCGACGGCGGCGCCCAGGCGTCCCGCCTGGCGCCGGGTCCGGACGCCACGGTGGGAGGGGTGCTGCAGGCGGCGGGCCTGCTGTTCTTCGCCTTCGCCGGTTACGCCCGGATCGCCACGCTCGGCGAGGAGGTCCGGGACCCGGCCCGCACGATCCCCCGTGCCGTCCCCCTGGCTCTGGGGATCACGCTGATCGTGTACGCGGCGGTCGGCGTCGCGGTGCTGTCGGTCCTGGGTCCGGCCCGGCTGGCCGATGCCGCAGCCCCGCTGGCGGACGCGGTGCGCGCGGCGGGCGCCCCGGGACTCGTGCCGGTCGTCCGCGTGGGTGCGGCGGTCGCCGCGCTCGGTTCGCTGCTCGCCCTGCTGCTCGGCGTCTCCCGTACGACGCTGGCGATGGCCCGCGACCGCCACCTGCCGCGTTCCCTGGCCGTCGTCCATCCCCGTTTCGCCGTCCCGCACCGCGCCGAACTGGCCGTGGGCGCGATCGCTGCCCTCGTGGCTGCCACCGGTGATGTCCGCGGCGCGATCGGGTTCTCCTCTTTCGGCGTACTGCTGTACTACGCCATCGCCAACGCGGCCGCCCTCACCCTCGCGCCGGCCGAGGGCCGTCCCGTACGCGCGGTTCCGGTTCTCGGTCTGGCCGGCTGTCTGGTGCTCGCTTTCACGCTTCCCTTGCCGTCGGTGCTGTCGGGCGCGGCGGTGGCGCTGATCGGTGCGGCCGCCTATCGCCTGCGCAGGGGTCGAACCCCACGTGGCTGAAACCGGCGACCGGCGACCGGCGACCGAGGTGGACGAGGCCGCGGTCGGATCGCGTCTCCCGCACGAGACGCCGCGTTCGTAGCAAGCCACAAATCGGGCCGCGTCGCTGGCCTGCAGAAACCGCCAGTAGAATCTGGACACGTGACTGCTGTGTCTGCGAAGCCTCGCATCCCCAATGTCCTGGCCGGCCGCTATGCCTCCACGGAGCTGGCCGTCCTCTGGTCCCCCGAGCAGAAGGTGAAGCTGGAGCGCCAGCTGTGGCTGGCGGTGCTGCGCGCTCAGAAGGACCTCGGGATCGAGGTGCCCGACGCGGCCCTCGCCGATTACGAGCGTGTCCTCGACCAGGTCGACCTCGTCTCCATCGCCGAGCGCGAGAAGGTCACCCGGCACGACGTCAAGGCACGGATCGAAGAGTTCAACGCTCTCGCCGGGCACGAGCAGGTCCATAAGGGCATGACCTCCCGGGACCTCACCGAGAACGTCGAGCAGTTGCAGATCCGGCTCTCGCTGGAGCTGATGCGGGACCGTACGGTGGCCGTCCTCGCCCGGCTCGGCAAGCTGGCGGGCGAGTACGGCGAGCTGGTCATGGCCGGTCGCTCCCACAACGTCGCCGCCCAGGCGACCACCCTCGGCAAGCGCTTCGCCACCGCGGCTGACGAGCTGCTGGTGGCATACGGACGACTCGAGGACCTGCTGGGCCGCTACCCGCTGCGCGGCATCAAGGGCCCCGTCGGCACGGCGCAGGACATGCTCGACCTGCTGGGCGGCGACGCCGGAAAACTCGCCGAGCTGGAACAGCGCATCGCCGGGCACCTCGGTTTCGGGCAGGCCTTCACCTCGGTCGGCCAGGTGTACCCCCGCTCGCTCGACTACGACGTGGTGACCGCGTTGGTGCAGCTGGCCGCCGCACCTTCGTCGATCGCGAAGACGATCCGCCTGATGGCCGGGCACGAGCTGGTCACCGAGGGCTTCAAGCCGGGTCAGGTCGGTTCGTCCGCGATGCCGCACAAGATGAACACCCGTTCCTGCGAGCGCGTCAACGGCCTGATGGTGATCCTCCGCGGCTACGCCTCGATGACCGGCGAGCTGGCGGGCGACCAGTGGAACGAGGGCGACGTGTCCTGCTCGGTGGTCCGCCGGGTGGCTCTGCCGGACGCCTTCTTCGCGTTCGACGGTCTGCTGGAGACCTTCCTCACGGTGCTCGACGAGTTCGGGGCGTTCCCGGCGGTCGTGGCCCGCGAGCTGGACCGGTACCTGCCGTTCCTCGCCACGACGAAGGTGCTGATGGGTGCGGTCCGCGCCGGTGTGGGCCGCGAGCTCGCGCACGAGGCGATCAAGGAGAACGCCGTCGCTTCCGCCCTGGCCATGCGCGAACAGGGCACGGAGCGCAACGAACTGCTCGACAAGCTGGCTGCCGACGACCGCATCCCGCTGGACCGCGCCCAGCTCGACGCCCTGATGGCCGACAAGCTCTCCTTCACGGGTGCGGCGGGCGACCAGGTCACCGCGCTCGTCGCCCGGATCGAAGAGATCACCAAGCAGCACCCGGAGGCCGCCGGATACACGCCGGGCTCCATCCTCTGACGGCCGGATCCGCAACCGGATGACACCCGAAGAGCTCCAGGCCGCCCGCGACCGCACCGTTCCCGATGTGGTCGCGGGCGGCCTGCGTGTGTTGTTCTGCGGCATCAACCCGAGCCTGATGACCGGGGCCACGGGACATCATTTCGCCCGGCCCGGCAACCGCTTCTGGCCGGTGCTCCACAGGTCGGGCTTCACCCCCCGCCAGTTGAAGCCGTCGGAACAGGGCGAACTGCTGGACTACGGCCTGGGCATCACCAATGTGGTCGCCCGGGCCACGGCGCGCGCCGACGAGCTGAGCACCGAGGAATTCCGTGCGGGCGGACTGATTCTCGCGGCCAAGGTCGAGCGACTGCGCCCGAGATGGCTCGCCGTCGTGGGCGTCACGGCCTACCGGACCGCCTTTGACGACCGACGCGCCAGGATCGGCCCGCAGGACCGGACGATCGGTGGCGCGCGGGTCTGGGCCCTGCCCAACCCCAGCGGCCTGAACGCCCACTGGACCGTGCAGACCATGGCCGAGGAGTACGGACGCCTCCGCGCGGCCGTCGATGCGGACGGTCCCCGTCATTCGGGCTGAGGTTCGGGCCGGAGAGAGCCGTAGACGCCGCGTTACGGCGGATCGACATCCGTCACCAGGACGCACAGCTCGCACCCTGGTCCCTCCTCCTCCATGCAGAGACCCATCGCAATCCACCGGTCCTCGATGCGCCACAGCTGAAGGACCGCGCAGCGTACAACCGCCTCGCGCCAGGGCTCCGCTATCTCCTCACCGGCGATCATCCGCTGCTGAGCACTCCATGGACTGATCACCTGCGGCTCGCCCCAGCGCCCCGTGAGCAGCGTCAACAGCGCGTCGTGCTCCGCCAGGCACTGCGCCCGGTGCTCCAGCCACGCCGCCTCGTCGTCCCCTTGCTCGGCATCCCCGTGCAGGAACACCGTGTGGTAGCCGGGACCGCTGACTCCCGAGCCCGACCAGATGCGCTCCGTGGGGAAGTCCC
Organism: Streptomyces sp. JH14; assembly: GCF_029428675.1. GTDB lineage: Bacteria > Actinomycetota > Actinomycetes > Streptomycetales > Streptomycetaceae > Streptomyces. Next base: position 619,799 of record NZ_JAJNEL010000001.1, read on the forward strand.
GGGTGCGCATCCCGTCGATGAGGCGGAGGTGCTGTGCGCTGGTCATGCCGTCAGTAAACCGTCCGCCACTGACAAGCGGGGCCCCCGGTCCGAGCCCTGAGGGGTTTTCAGCCGCCCACCGGCTGCGCCGTCCCTGCGTCCTCGACGGCCCACCGGGACTGCGGCAGCAGGAAGATCGGGACCGCGGGAGTCGGCGGTCCGGCCCTTCAGACGTCCCTGCGCCTCATCGCCCACCAGCCGGCCAGCAGAGCCGCGCCCGCCCAGGCAGCGGTGACCGCGAGCCCCGTCCACGGCCCCAGCCCCCCGTCCGGACTCTGGTGCAGCACCAACTGTCCTGCCCGGTCGGGCAGATACTGCGTGACGCCGCCCGCGATGTCTCCCACCACGAAGGAGACGATCAGGATGAACGGGATGAGCAGGCTGAGGACGGCGACCGCACTGCGCAGCAGAGCGGTCAGGCCTGCGGCGAACAGGGTCATCAGGGCCAGGTACACGCCGCCGCCGAAGGCAGCCCGGAGTGCTCCTGGTTCGTCCAAGCCGATCGCGTACTCCCCCATGAACATCTGGCCCACCAGGAACGCCGCAAAGCTGGTCACGAGCCCGACAGCCAGGGCGAGTGCCCCGACGACGGTCATTTTGGCCGCGTAGAAGAGATCACGGCGCGGCACCGCGGCCAGCGAGATCCTCAGCGCACCGTTCAGGTACTCCGATGAGAGCGCGGTCGCACCGAAGCTGATGGCTGCGATCTGGCCGAAGTTCAGTGCGTAGAAGGCACCGAAGACGAGATCGGCACCGGGATCGTCGGCCTCGGCCTGGCCGACGGTGGCGAAGGCGAGCACGGTGACGGCGAGCGTTGCCAGGAAGACCGCCATCAACGAGCCGGCGACGGACCGCACCGATCTGATCTTGATCCACTCGCAACGGAGCACTGCGGCGGTCGACATGGTCAGGCCTCCTGACGGTTCGTGGGCGAGGCGGCCGCGGATGCGAATTGCGTCGCATCGGCCGTGAGGTCGAGGTAGGCCTGCTCCAACGTGGCCTGTTCGTCGGTGAGTTCAAGGATGGGGATGCCTTCGAAGGCTGCCAGGGGACCGATCTCCTCCGCCTTGGCCCCTTCGACAGTCCAGCGCCCGTCGTCGCCCTGCGACAACTCGTATCCCTTGCGGGTCAGGGTGTCACGGAGCCGGCCGGACTCGGTCGTGCGCAGGCGCACACGCGGGCGGCTGCGGGAGTCGAGAAACTCCTGCATCGGCAGGTCTGCGAGGAGTCGGCCCCGGCCGAGGACCACGAGATGGTCGGCGAACGACGACGTCTCGTTCATCAGGTGACTGGAGACCAGGACCGTGCGGCCCTCACGCGCCAGCCGCTTCATCAGTTCGCGGATCCAGACGATGCCTTCCGGGTCCAGCCCGTTCGACGGCTCGTCCAGCATCACGACTTCCGGGTCGCCGAGCAGGGCGGCCGCCAGGCCGAGACGCTGTCGCATACCGAGCGAGAACGTTTTGATCCGATGACTGCCGACCCGGCCGAGCCCCGCCTCCTCCAGTACCTCTTCGACCCTGCTGGGAGCTATGCCGTTACTGGTGGCGAGAGCCAGCAGATGGTTCCGCGCGGTCCGTGAGCCGTGGGCGGCCTGGGCGTCGAGCAGCGCACCCACCCGGCGCAGCGGATGGTCCAGCGTGGCGTAGGCACGGCCGCCGATCGTGGCGGTGCCAAGCGTCGGCCGGTCCAGACCGAGAACAAGTCTCATGGTGGTGGACTTGCCGGCGCCGTTGGGGCCGAGGAAGCCGGTGACACGGCCGGGTCGCACACTGAACGTGAGGCGGTCCACGGCGCGGGTGGCGCCGTATTCCTTGGTGAGCTCATGGACGTCGATGCTGGTCATGTCCTCAGCCTGGCGGCCGTGCCCAGCCCCTGGCCTCCCCCGCCAGAGGGGATCGTCTCCCTCGCTCGGGGGAGCCGCCGCGCTCGGGAGCACTGACACGATGGCAGCATGCGCCGCTTCCTCGGTCCGCTGACCGCCGCTGTCACCTACACCCGCTGGCTCCATCTGCTCATCCCGAGCGCGGTCGTCAGCGTGTGGCTGTTCATTTCCATGGATACGCCATGGGCACCGATGATCTTTGCGGTGCCCATGGGTCTGCTTCCCGCCATGCGGCTCGCCGAGGGCCTTCAGGCCCAGCTGTTGCTCACCCCCGGGGAGCGGGGCAGTCCGGACGCCTCGATCTCGGCTGCTCCCGCGGCGACATGGGCCGACCGCTGGCGGACCGTGGTCTGGCTGGAAGTGCGGCTCCTGTTCTCCGTCGTGACGACGTTCGCGACGGTCTGGCTGCCTGCCACAACGGTCGACCTTCTGCTCACCGCGTCGGACGCGGGGCCGAGCGACGAATGGCTGTTCCGCTGGGTGGAGCCGCACGGGTGGTACGCCCTGCTGGCGCCACTGCCCCTCCTGGTGCTGGTCGCGGTCGTCGTGGTGTGCGGTGAGGGAATCACAGCCGCTGCGCGGTGGCTGCTCGGCCAGTCGCGGGTGGAGCGGATGACGGCGCTGGAGGAACGCACCGAGCAACTTCTGGAGCGCAATCGCATTGCGCGCGAGCTCCACGACTCGATCGGGCATGCCTTGACGGTCGCGGTCGTGCAGGCCGGGGCAGCGCGGGCGGCGAAGGATCCGGAGTTCACCGAGCGGGCGCTGGCGGCCATCGAGGAGACGGGGCGGGACGCACTGGACGATCTGGAACGGGTGCTGCGGGTGCTTCGCGAATCGGACGCACCGTTGGGTCAGCGGCCGACGCTGGGCGAGGCGGACCGGCTGCTCGAGTCGGCCCGCGGATCAGGGGCGAAGGTCGATTCCGAAGTGACCGGTCCGGTGGAGATGGTGCCCGGCCCCGTGTCGCGCGAGGGATACCGGATCCTGCAGGAGTCCCTCACCAATGTGCTGCGTCACTCCGGGGCCGTCCCCGTGCGCGTGAGGATCACGGTCACGGACGGGTGGCTGGAGCTCGAAGTGACCAATCCGCTCACCGGGGTGACCGGCACTCCAGGCGGCGGAAGCGGGCTGCGGGGCATACGTGAGCGGGCGGCGCTGCTGGGCGGCAAGGCCAAGACGGGTCCGTACGACGGTGAGTGGCGGGTGCACGCGAGCCTTCCGCTGGATACCGCTTGACGGGACAGCCCTTAGGCTGACCGGATGCCGGTTACCGTTCTTCTGGTCGACGACGAACCGCTCGTACGCGCGGGCCTGCGTGCGGTACTTGAGGCTCAGCCCGATATCGAGGTGGTGGGCGAGGCGGCCGACGGCGCCGCGGTCATTCCGCTCCTGCACACACTGCGCCCGGATGTGGTGGCGATGGATGTGCGGATGCCGCTGATGGACGGCATCGAGGCGACCCGGGTGGTGCTTCGCACGGTGCCTGATCCGCCGAAGATCCTGGTGGTGACGACGTTCGAGAACGACGAGTACGTGTACGAGGCGCTGCGCGCCGGGGCGGACGGCTTTCTGCTCAAGCGCGCCAGGCCCGCGGAGATCGTGCATGCGGTACGTCTGGTCGCCGAGGGCGAGTCGCTGCTGTTCCCGGCCGCGGTCCGGCAGCTCGCCGCCGAGTACGGGACGAGCAAGGCCAAGGCCGCCATGGAGCGGGCATCGCTCACCGACCGCGAGGCCGTGGTGCTCCGGCTGATGGCCCGGGGGCTGTCGAATGCGGAGATCGCCGCCAAACTCGTGGTGGGCGTCGAGACGGTGAAGACCCATGTCAGCGCGGTGCTCGCCAAGTTGGGGGCCAGGGACCGGACCCAGGCGGTGATTGCCGCCTACGAGTCCGGGTTTGTGGCCCCGAGCTGACGTCGGCCCCGCCGGAATCGTCCCGAGGCCCCCGGTCGCCCTGCCCCCGGGCAGCGAGTACCATCCGCCTGACATGCGCACGAACTGGAAGGGAACACCGTGGGCCGGCTGACCGGTGGGGACCCGTCGCTGTTGCGGCGGATCAATTCCGCGGTGGTACTTCATGCCCTCCGCGGCGCCCACTCCCCCACGCTCACAGACCTGACCCGGATCACCGGTCTGTCCCGGCCCACGGTCGAAGGTGTGATCGAGGGGCTGTTCGAGGCCGGGCTGGTCGTCGAATCCGCACCGGACGAGGGTGGGGCCCGACGTCAGGGCAGGCCGGCCCGCCGGTTCCGGTTCCGTGCCGAGGCGGGACATCTGCTCGGCATCGAGATCGGCGCCCACCGCATCTCCGCACTTCTGTCGGGACTGGACGGCCGGATCATCGGCGCCGGTTCGCGCGAGGTGTCGGAGACGGCAGGCGCGGACGACCGGCTCGACCGGGTCAGGGCCGTGGTCGCCGATCTCCTGCGGCGTTCCGGGGTGGCCCGGAGCAGTCTGCGTGCGGTCGGGGTGGGCAGTCCGGGCATCGTGGAGGCCGACGGGACCGTACGGCTGGGCACGGCGTTGCCGGACTGGACCGGTCTCGCACTCGGTGAACGTCTGCGGCGCTCCTTCCGCTGTCCGGTTCTCGTGGAGAACGATGCCAATGCCGCGGCCGTGGCCGAGCATTGGAAGGGCGCAGCCACCGAGTCCGACGACATCGTGTTCGTCCTGGCGGGGCTGAGTCCGGGGGCCGGCTCGCTGATCGGCGGCCGGCTGCACCGTGGTTTCGGCGGTGCGGCGGGCGAGATCGGCGCGCTGCATCTGCTGGGCCGCGAGGCCACGCCGGAGAAACTGCTGTCGACGACGGACACGCCGCTGGACCCACTGGACGAGCAGGCGGTCGCCGCAGTGTTCGCGCAGGCCCGACATGGCGATGCACGGGCGACGGCGGCGGTCGAGCGATTCATCCAGCGTCTGGTGCACGACGTGGCGGCGCTGGTGCTGGCGCTCGACCCGGAACTGGTGGTGATCGGCGGCTGGGCAGCCGGGCTCGACGGCGTCCTGGATCCGCTCCGTGGCGAACTGAACCGTTACTGCCTGCGGCCGCCGCGGGTGGCTCTGTCGCTCCTCGGCGAGGCGGCCGTGGCCACCGGTGCGCTGCGGCTGGCACTCGACCACGTGGAGGAGCAGCTGTTCGCGGTGGAGGGAACGGTGACGGCCCGCCGCTGAGTGTGCGGCGGGCCGTGCGTGCCTTGCGTGCCGTGGGCAGCCGGCGTGACCGGCTTCAGGACGCCTGGCGCTCCGGGCCGGAGTGGCTGATCTCCAGGTCGCCCGAGTCGCCGAAGGTGAGCCGGCAGGTGTCGGCCCGGTAGGTGGCGACGGAGACGGCGGCCGTGCCGCCCGCTGCGAGGTAGCGGGTGGTGACGACGAGCACGGGCGCGCCGGGGAGACGGTCGAGTTCCTTGGCGTCGTCGGCGCGTGCCGAACCGAGCTCCACCGACCGGTCCTGGCCGTCGAGGCCGAGACGGTGCAGTTCACGCACGACGCTTCGGGCACGCGCGGGCCCCGACGGGCTCTCGATCGCGGACAGTTCGGGAACGGACGACGACGGCACGTACAGCAGCTCCGCGGCGACCGGCTGCCCCTGTGTGACCCGGATCCGGCGCACGACGTGCACGGGCTCGTCGCTCTCCACGTCGAGCATGGCCAGCACCGGTGCGGGTGCCACCGCGGTCGTGCAGTCGACGGCCTGCCAGGCTTCGCCGGCACCGCCGCCGCTCCAGTCGTGCTGCGCGGTCGAGACGGCCACGCCCAGGCGCGGCGGGGCGACGGTGGTCCCGACGCCGCGGCGGCGCTGCAGCCTGCCCTCGAGCTCGAGCTGCTCCAGCGCCTGCCGGAGCGTGGCCCGTGCGACGCCGAACCGGGCAGCGAGCTCACGCTCGTTGGGCAGGATCTCTCCTACCGCAAAGTCCGAGTCGAGTGCCTCACTGAGCACGGTCTTGAGGTGCCAGTACTTCGGCTCCTGCACCGATTCCAGCTGCGTGGTCCCCACCCTGTCCTCCGCAATCACCCGGCGTCTTACTTCCGCGACGTTCTTTATTAAAGGTTCCTGTCTTAACGTTGAGACCATAGGACGGTGCACCCCCTTGGTCAAGACCAATCCTCGTTCCGTCACGCAGCGAAGCAGGGCTCTGCCGCTGAGCGTTCACGGGACGTTCGTGGTGCCGTGCGGCCCGCGCAGCACGAAGCCCCACGTCCGGGTGGCGGATCCGTGGGGCTTCGGCCGGGGCGCGTCGCAGGTCTGGTGACTATGCGGCGGCCAGACTCACGAGCTTGTCGGGATTACGGACGATATATACGCATTGGATGATGCCGTCCCTGATGTCGACCTGGAAAACGGAATCGGGCTTGCCGTCCAAAAGCACCAGTACGGCCGGACCGCCGTTGAGCTCCATGAACCGGAAGTCCATGTCCGTCGCCTGGCCGTGGGCGACAGCGGCGAGGAAGCGGCCCACCTTGTCCCGGCTCTCGATGATCCGCAGCGGCGCCTTCGACTTTCCGCCGCTGTCGCCGACCAGTCGCACATCGGGGGCGAGCAGTGTCAGCAGTTGCTCGATGTCGCCGCCCGCAGCGGCAGCGAGGAACCGCTGAGTGAGGTCACGGCGCTGGGCCGGGTCGACGTCGTAACGGGGCTTGCGCTCCTCCACGTGCCGCCGGGCCCGCCCGGCGATCTGACGCACGGCCGCCTCGGTCCGGTCGAGGGTCGTGGCGATCTCCGCGTACGGAAAGCCGAAGGCCTCGCGCAGGACGAAGACGGCGCGCTCCAGCGGGGAGAGCGATTCGAGGACGACCAGCACGGCAACCGATACGGAGTCCGCGAGCACGGCCCGTTCGGCGGTGTCGGGAACCGCGGGCCCGAAGTCGGTGACCAGCGGTTCGGGCAGCCACGGCCCGACGTACGCCTCACGTCGCGTCTGCACCTGTCGCAGTCGGTCGATGGCCAGGCGGGTGGTGATCCGTACGAGAAACGCCCTCGGCTCGCGTATGTCCCCGCGCGGCGCGGAGGACCAGCGCAGCCAGGCCTCCTGCACCACGTCCTCGGCGTCGGCGATCCGGCCGAGCATGCGATAGGCGACCCCGGTGAGGACGGGGCGGTGTTCTTCGAAGAGGTCGGTCACGGTGTCGGCTGTCACGGTTCCATCCCAGCCGACACCCCGTGCCATGTCCAGGGCGAATCGCAGGCCCCCTTGAACTGCGGTCTACTGGGCGGTAATTGTTGTTGACAGCACGTCTAAACCCTTGTGCGCACGGCTCTTTGCAGTCCGGCACTTTGCCGGGAGGCCCGCTCGCACACCCTCACTGCCACGCGCGACCCACCCCGGGAGCAGCCTCATGACCACCACGGTCTCGTTCACCGCCGACTCGCCCCGAGGACCGCGGACGGTGTCCGTGGCGTACCGGCGGACCGGTTCCGGAGAGCCGTTGTTGCTGCTCCACGGCATCGGACACCACCACCAGGCATGGGATCCGGTGCTGCCGGTACTCGCCCTGGAACGCGACGTCATAGCCGTGGATCTGCCCGGCTTCGGCGTCTCACCGGCTCTCCCGGAAGGTGTTCCGTACGACCTCGGGAGCGTGGTCCCGGTGCTCGGTGCGTTCTGTGAGGCGCTCGACGTGGACCGGCCGCATGTCGCGGGGAACTCCCTCGGCGGGCTGCTGGCCCTGGAACTGGGCCGCGCGAAGCTCGTGAGGTCGGTGACCGCACTGTCGCCTGCCGGGTTCTGGACGGAGGGCGAGCGGCGCTACGCATTCGCAACGCTACGGGCGATGCGGCAGGGCGCGCGGGCGATGCCGTTGCCGTTGATCGAAAGGCTCGCCCGCAGTGCGGCCGGGCGGGCGGCCCTGACCAGCACCATCTACGCGCGGCCCGGCCGCCGTTCGCCGGAGGCCGTCGTCGCGGAGACCGTCGCCCTGCGCGAGGCGACCGGATTCCACGAGACGCTGGACGTCGGACGGAGTATCGCGTTCACCGACGATGTGCCGGGGATGCCGGTGACCGTCGCCTGGGGCAGCCGCGACCGTCTGCTGCTGCGCCGGCAGGGGATCAGGGCGAAGCACACCATCCCCGGCGCCCGGCTGGTGCGGCTGCCCGGTTGCGGACACGTGCCGATGAACGACGATCCGGCACTTGTGGCACGCGTCATCCTCGACACCGGTCGCTGAACGGACAACAGCCCCCGGACCGGCTCCAACCATCGGCGTGTCGCGCCACGGGACGCCCAACGGCAGGCCCACGAACGGGACATGGGAGCGGGGTGCGGCCCGCTGTTCATCTGAGGTTGGTGTGCTCGCCGCCGACAGGCACAAAGGTGGGGCCGGTCGACCGGCCACCCGTACCTCTGTCCCGCTGCCCCGGAGGCACCTTCATGTCGTACCGTCCACGCATTCCCGTGCCGGACCGCCGCGCTGTGCTGCGCGGTTCCCTGGCCGCTTCGGCCGCGCTCACGCTCCCCGTGACTGCGGGGGCGGCCCCGGCCTTCGCCCTGTCCGGCCGGCCGCGCGCGGCCTGGGGCGTTCAGGTCGGCGACGTCACCGCATCGTCGGCCCTGGTCTGGGTGCGTTCCGACCGTCCGGCGCGGATGATCGTGGAGACGTCGGCCACCGAGTCGTTCCGGCGGGCCCACACCTGGGACGGGCCTCTGGTCGGTCCCGGTACCGACTTCACCGGCACGACACCGCTGTACGGGCTGCCTGCCGGCGAACAGGTGCACTACCGGGTGACGCTCGCGTCCCCGGACGATCCGCGCCGGACCGGTGAGCCGGTGTACGGGACGTTCCGTACCGCGCCCGCCCGCCGCCGGGACGGGGTCCGCTTCCTGTGGTCCGGCGACATCGCGGGACAGGGCTGGGGCATCAACCCGGACATCGGTGGCTACCGGGTGTACGACGAGATGCGCCGTCTCGACCCGGACTTCTTTCTCTGCAGCGGCGACAACATCTACGCGGACGGGGTGATCGAGCCGAGCGTGACGCTGCCCGACGGCCGGGTCTGGCGCAACATCACCACCGAGGAGAAGTCGAAGGTCGCCGAGACGCTCGCGGAGTACCGCGGGAACTTCCGTTACAACCTCCTCGACGACAACCTGAGAAAGTTCAACGCACAGGTGCCGTCGATCATCCAGTGGGACGACCACGAGGTCCGCAACAACTGGTACCCGGGCCAGATCCTGGACGACGTCCGGTACACCGAGAAGAACGTCGACGTCCTGGCCTCGCATTCGATGCAGGCGTTCCGCGAGTACTTCCCGGTGTCCACGCTGCACACGTCGTCCGGCGACGGCCGGGTGCACCGGGTGGTGCGGCACGGCCCGCTGCTCGACGTGTTCGTCCTCGACATGCGGTCGTTCCGCAATGCCAACTCCCCCGGCCGGCAGCCCGACGACGCCACGGGCATCCTCGGCGCCGAGCAGCTCGAGTGGCTCAAGCGCGAACTGTCGCGGTCCCGCGCGGTGTGGAAGGTGATCGCCGCGGACATGCCGCTGGGGCTGGTCGTCACGGACGGCGCGACGAACTTCGAGGCCGTGGCCCAGGGCGATCCCGGCGCCCCGCTCGGCCGTGAACTGCAGATCGCGGAGCTGCTGCGGTTCATCAAGCACCGCCGGATCACCGGCACTCTCTGGCTGACGGCCGATGTGCACTACACCTCGGCGCAGCATTACGCCCCCGACCGCGCGGCGTTCAAGGACTTCGCACCGTTCTGGGAGTTCGTGTCTGGCCCGCTGGCCGCGGGCGGCTTCCCCGCCACTGCGCTGGACGGCACGTTCGGCCCCGACCAGGTCTTCGTGCGCGCGCCCGACCGGGCGAATGTGTCGCCGATGGAGTCGCCGCAGTTCTTCGGCGAGGTCGACATCGACGGTGACAGTGGCGAGTTGACGGTGCGGCTGCGGGCCCAGGGCGGCTCCGTGCTGTTCAGCAAGGTGTTGCAGCCGGGACGAGTGGGACAGTGAACCTGCCCTGCTGACCTCCATGGGCGGGGGCCGCGGGCGGCCGTCCGAGACCGATTGTCAGTGGTGGGTCCTACGGTTTTTGCATGACCCGCTCCGTACAGGCCCTGGCCTACTCCCGCCCTTCCGCCCTGGAGTCGTCCCAGGCCGGGCAGTTGCTCGGCCTGGAGACCGCCGCCGGCCTCACTCCGCACGGCGCCGAGCCCCATCCCCGTTTCTTCGACGGCTTTCTCGCCTCGCCTCGGATCGCCGCCCGCGGTCTGCTGGCCGTCGCGGACGTGGCGTCGGCCCGCTACTACCGGCGGACCCCGGCCACTTCGCTCGACCCGGTGGTGACGGGGAACGGCGACCGGCTGCGCTTCGAGTCGTTCTCCGGCTGCTGCGGGGTCCATGCCCGCCTCGATGTGCTGCAGGACGGGCTGGACGGCGCGGAGACGGGGCACGGCACGACGAATGTGGATGTCAACAATCCACTGCGGGAGGCGCTGTCGCGGATGACGGGGGACGATCCGCTGCATCTGCGGGTCGGCCCGCAGGAGATGGCGGTCACCACGCTGGACGGCTCGGTCGTGGAGAAGAAGGTGCCGCTGCCCGAGCGGTGGCTGCGCGGGTTCGCCGAGACACAGGTGGCCTCCGCCGGTTTCGATCTGCGGGCCGAGCTGCCCGCGGTGGAGGCGGTCAGGTTCCTGCAGTCGCTGCCGCGTTCGTCGGGCCATGCCTCACGGGGTGCGCAGTGGGTGGTGCCCGCCGGGAAGACCCTGCGGCCGACCACCCGGCCGACGGCGGGTGCGGTGTGCCTGCCCGGGCCCGAGCGACTGGCGGCGCTGCAGAGGGTGCTGCGTCATGCGACGGCGTTGCGGGTGTACGGGCCCGGGGCCGATGGCACGGCCGCTGCGAGCGCCTGGGAGGTGGTGCTGCCGGGGATGCGGCTCACGCTGACGCTGTCGCCCGATGCCTCACGCGGCTTCTCCGGTGAGGGCGGTGTGCTGGACGCGCTGGCCACCGGCGACGCGGCGGCCGACGCCGAGCTGGTGTCCGTGCTGCTGGCCTGGGAGCCGCGGATCGATCCGGCCGACCTCGCGGAGCAATCGGGTCTGACGGTGGGGCGGGTTCGGTCCGCGCTCACCCGGCTGGGCACAGCGGGCCGGGTGGGGTACGACCTCGCGGAGGCGGCGTACTTCCACCGGGAACTGCCGTACGACGCCGACCGCGCCGAGCGGCACAATCCGCGCCTGGTGGCCGCCCGGCAGCTGGCCGGCTCGGGGGCGGTCGCACTCGACGGGGAACTGGCGGCCGTGGCCTCGGGGGACCGTCGCTATCAGGTGAGGGAGCGGGACGGAGCGCTGAGCTGCACCTGCCAGTGGTGGGCCGACTACCGGGGACGGCGGGGCCCGTGCAAACACGCGCTGGCCGTTCGGATGGTCCGCCGGGGTGCTCCGGTTGCCGGGGGTGTGCGATGAAGGAGTTGCTCACTGCCGTACGGGAAGGGCGCAAGGAGGACGTCCCCGCGCTCCTCGCACCGCTGGACCGGGCGCAGCGGAGGCTGGCGCTGGCCGAGTTGAAGGCGCTCCGCAAGGAGGCGCGGGAATGGGGATGGCGTGAACAAGACAAGATCCGAAAGGCCCTGCTGATCGCGGGTGCGGGCTGTCACAGCGGAGCCGCGGGCTGCGCCACCTGGATCGGCGGCCGGGAGCTGCGCGACTGGACGCGATCCCCCTACCCGCTTGTCCTCGAAGCTCTTGCGGACCGTGACCCTGCCTGGCTCGGCGACCTGGCGCATCGGCTGGCAGCGCGCCCCACTGCCACCAGGATCGACTACCGGTTCGTGTCCGAGCTGGCGAAGCTGGCACAGTGCCCGGTGCCCGCCACGGAAGGCTACGTGCTGGGCTGGGCGGAGACGGTCTACGTCGCGCAATGGCAGCAGAAGGACCGGCGACCGCTGATCGACATACTGCGCGCCGATCCGCACTTCACGGTTCTCGTCCCTCGCCTCTTCGAGACCACGGCGCTGCCCCCGCAGGTGATCTGGTACGGCGATCCGGACGCCCGCCCCGGCGACCACTGGCCCACCGCCCTGGTCACCTTGGCGGAAGAGGGGGTACTGGAGCGCGCCGTGCTCGTCAACAGCTGTGTGACACGGCTGCTCCGTGGCGGGAAACCCGGCGATCTGCGGTTCTTCCTCGAGGTGTTGCGTCAGCTCGCGCTGACCGAGCAGGAGGAGGCCGAGCGGGTCGCCGACTGGATCGGGATGGCGGCGGACGGCATTTCCACCGTCGCGGGGCATGCACAGGAGGTGCTTGCCCGGCTGGACGAACGCGGCGGGCTGGCCACGCGGGATCTTGCGGATGCCTCGGGTCCGGTGCTGTTCCGTACCGAGAAGAAGCTGGTCCGGGCCCAGCTCGTGCTGCTGGGCAAGGCGCTGCGCCGCGACGCGTCGACCGCCGAGGAGCTGCTGCCGGTCGTCGCCGAGGCCTTCGGGCACGAGGACATCGACATCCAGGAACGGGCACTGAAGCTGGTGGCACGGTACGCACCTGCTCCCGGCGATCCGCTCCGCGAGGAACTCGCCCTGTCCGCAGCCCTGTTGGGTCCGGTGAACCGGGCCGCGGCGGCCGGGGTGTTCGGGAATCTGCTCGCCGCCGCACCGCCGACCGAGCCGCATGAGGAACTCCTGCCGCCCGTCTCTGCCCCGCGTCTCCTCGAACCGGCACCGCAGACGCCGGCCGAGCTCGTCGAGGAGGTGGTGGCGCTGGTGAGATCCGGGTCGCGGGACGTCACCGCTTTCGAGCGGGCCCTGGACGGGCTGGTCCGCCATGCCCATGCGGACCGGCCGGCGCTGGCCGACGCGTTGCGCGGTGCGCTGGCGGGTCGGTGGTGGCTGGACGACGACGCGCTGTCGGGTGTCGAGCAGCGGCTCACCAGGGAGCCGGGCGTCGAACTCGTCGTGGCCGTACTGCTGGAAAGGGTGCCGGTGCGCGCGGTGCATGACGGGCTCGCCGCCTGGACCGGAACCGCGAGCTGTGTGCACGTCGCGTTCGACGCGGTGCTCCGGGCGCGGCTCTGGGAGGCCGCCTACTCCGTATTGATCGGCAGGTCGCCGTTTCTGCTGGCCACGCCGACGTGGCGGACGGGCTCGCTGGACCCCGCCGTGCTGGTCGGGCGACTGCGTGCGTATCAGCGGCTCGGCGTCGAACCCGGGGCCGCCGACTTCGCCCAGGCGCTGTTGCGGGTACGGCGCAGCGGTCAGCACGAGGCAGCGGCGGCGGCCGCCCTGCTCGGCACTGCGCAGGGCGATCGGCTGGCCGCCTGGCTGAACGCGGACGAACCGGTAGGACCCGTGGTGCCGCACCCCGGGGAGGGTGCACAGCCTCCGGCCCGAGACGAGTGGCAGCGGTCGACGGCCGGGGCGCGGCGCGTCCTGCCGGCCACCGGGGAACGGCCGGTCGTCCAGCAGGAGTTCCCGCCCCCGTTCCGCCGGCTGGGCAGTCCGCACCTGGCAAACCCGCGCCAGTGCTACCACTGGGGTGAGCGGCCAGGATTCTGGTTCGCCACTCTGCCCGAGGACGGCGAGACAGTGGCCACCTGGCTGCTTCCCGCCATCACGGCCTGTGCGACCGAAGGACAGCGGGGTGCGGCCCGGTCACTGCCCGGGCTCGTCGAACTCGGCGGCCCGGCTGCCCAGGCCATCCATCTCGCCCTGGCGTACGGGCTGGGGGCGCGCCATCCGGAGGACCGGCTGTCGGCGGTGGACGCCCTGCTGGTGCTCGCGTCCCAGGGCAGGCTGGACGCGGCACTGCTCGGCAGGGAGCTGGCGGTTCTCGTCGACCGCGACCTGGTGAAGCCCAACCGGCTCGCGGAGTCCGCCCGTACGGCTGCCGCCACCGGCGCCTGCGGAACGGTGCTCTCCGTCCTGTCGGCCGTCCTGCCCCCGCTGCTGGCGTACGAGAAGGCTCCGCGCGGGCTGAGCGACCTGCTGTCCGTGGCCGCCGACTGCACGGAGCGCTGTGGTCCGGTCGGGGCCGGACCGATGACCGGGCTCTCCGCAGTGGCCGCGCGCGGCGGATCGTCGCAGCTGGTGCGCCAGGCAGTGCGGCTGCAGGCCGCCCGGGAGCAGTGTGCGGGCTCGGCAGCCGTGGACATCGTGCCGTAACCGGACGCGTCGCGCTGTCACGCGGGGCGGGCCTTCGGCCGGCCGCGCCCCACCGCGCGCACCCGGTGCGAACCGTTCACAGGCTGCCGTCACCTCGCACGCGCACCGCCGCCATCGCCCTCACTCACGACATCAACCAGCCAAAAAGCGGTGATAGAGGACCAGATGCACACTTAACCCATCAGTCACAAGGCGTTCGTGATCAGGCAACACCACTCCGTCACAGTGAAGCCATGACTGACGTGACATCCGCGAAGAGCTCCCGCCGCCCCCACCACTGGCGGCACGACCTGATCGAACTGGCCGCACTGTTCACCGCGGTCGCGGTGGCCGACGCGATCGCCAACCTCATCGGACACCAGCCGGACGGGCCGTACCTGCTGATCGCCTCGGCCGTGGCACTGGCGGCGACGGCCGCATTCCACACGTGGTGGGCACGACGGCACAGTCACGCGCCGCCGCCGACCGCCGTTCCCGGCAGCGCGGACGCGTCCCGCTCCGCCGACGTCCGCGCGGCCGCGCAGGGGACCGGCACCACGACCGCCGACATCGCGCCCGTGGCCACGGCCGCGGGCCGCGCCCTGTCCGACGAGGACACGGCGCTGTGGCGGATGCGTACCACCGTCCGTGACACCCCCGGCAGCCTGGCCTCGCTCTGCATCGCGCTCGCCCGGCACCGGGTCGACATCCTGACGCTGCAGACGCACCCGCTGGCCGAGGGCACGGTCGACGAGTTCCTGCTGCGTGCCCCCGCCGTACTCCAGGCCCAGCAGTTGAGCCGGGAGATCTCCGCCGCGGGCGGCAGTTCCACCTGGATCGAGCGCGCCGACGCGCACGATCTGGTGGACGCCCCGACGCGCATGCTGGGCCTCGCCACCCGCACTGCTCTCGATGCAGCCGAACTCCCCCTTGCCCTGCGCCAGTTGCTCGGGCGCTGCACCATCCACTCGCTCCCGGCAGTCTCGATCACCGGCCGCGCCACCGGCGAGACCGCGCCGGTCGAAGGGGTGCTGGAGGAGACCGTGATGCGGCTGCGCGACCCGTCCGGCGGCGCGATCACCGTCGAGCGGCCCTATCTTCCGTTCACACCGACCGAGTTCGCCCGGGCCCGCGCCCTGGTCGAGCTCGACGCCCGGCTCGGCCCCCGCGTCCCGCGCAGCGAGCACGTGCTCACGCTCCCCGAGGGCAACGAGATCACCGTGCGCCGTGCGGACCAGAGCGATCTGGCCGCCGCCCGGGCCATGCACGACCGCTGCTCCGAGCGGACGCTGCGGCTGCGCTACCACGGTCCGGTCCGTGACGCCGACCGCTATCTGGAACACCTGCTGAGCCCCCGGTTCGGCCGCACCCTGGCCGTGCAGACGGCCTCCGGCCGAGTCGTCGCCCTCGGCCACCTGCTCTGGGACGGCGACGAGACGGAGGTCGCCCTCCTCGTCGAGGACGACTGGCAGCGCCGCTGCATCGGCTCGGAGCTGCTCAGCCGCCTGGTGGCGCTCGCCATCGAGGCCGGCTGCGAGAGTGTGTACGCCGTCACCCAGGCGTCCAACACGGGCATGGTTGCCGCCATGCGAGCCCTCGCGCTGCCTCTCGACTACCAGATCGAGGAAGGCACGCTCGTCATCACGGCACGGCTGGAAGCGACTCCGGTACGGTCCCTGCCGCCGTACGAGCAGGCGGGGCACTGAGCGCCTGACACAGGTCGGCCCAGAGGTCCTCGACATCTTCCAGGCCGACCGACATGCGCAGCAGCCGGTCCCCGACACCCGCGGCCCGCCGGTCTCCCTCAGCCACGATGCGGTGGCTGATGGAGGCCGGATGCTGGATCAGGGTGTCGACGCTGCCGAGGCTGACCGCGGGCGTGATGAGCCGTACCGCGGAGATCACCCGGTGCGGATCCCCGTACACCTCGAAGGAGACCATCGCCCCACCCACCTTCGGGTAGTGGACCCGGGCGATACGGGGGTCGGCGGCCAGCCGTCGGGACAGGTCGGCAGCGGTCGCGGAAGCGGCCCGTACCCGCACCGGCAGTGTGGAGAGTCCCCGCAGCAGCAGATATCCGGCCATCGGATGCAGCACCCCGCCGGTGGCGAAGCGCACCTGGCGCAGCCGGGCCGCGAACTCCTCGTCGCAGGCGACGACTCCGCCCATGACATCGCCGTGTCCGCCCAGGTACTTGGTGGCGCTGTGCAGGACGATCGCGGCCCCCTGCTCGACCGGGCGCTGAAGGACGGGGGTGGCGAAGGTGTTGTCGACGAGCAGGGGCACCGAGCCGCAGGAGTGCGCGAGCGCCCGGATGTCGACTTCGGCGAGCGTCGGGTTGGCCGGTGACTCGACCATGACCAGACCGGTGTCCGGACGGATGGCCTCCGCGACGCCCGCCGGGTCGGTCCAGGTGACTTCGGTGCCCAGCAGCCCGGCGCCGAGCAGGTGGTCGCTGCAGCCGTAGAGCGGGCGGACGGCCACCACATGGCGCAGCCCCATGCTCGCGCGGACCAGCAGGACGGCGGTGAGCGCCGCCATGCCGCTGGCGAACGACACGGCGCTGCCGGTCCCTTCGAGCCGGGCCAGTGCCGTCTCGAAGCGGGCCGTGGTCGGGTTGTCGAGCCGGGCGTAGACGGGCGGCCCGTCGAGCCTGGCACCCGTGGTGGCGAAGGCGTCGATCCGTTCCGCCTCTCCCCGGGAGTCGTACGAGGGATAGGTGGTGGACAGGTCGATCGGCGGGGCGTGCAGGCCGAGTGCGGCCAGGTCGTCGCGTCCGGCGTGCACGGCTTCGGTGGCCAGGGCCCTGGACCGGAATGTCATCCGGGGCTGCATCGAGGCTTCAGTGTCCATGACACCACTCTGAACACTCACCGGGCCTTGGTGGTGAGACGCCGTGCTACGTTCGGCACATGGCCGATTCTGTCGTTCTGGACCCGGTGGACCTGCACATTCTGCGGCTGCTGCAGAACGATGCCCGGACTACCTACCGCGAGCTGGCCGCCGAAGTCGGCGTCGCAGCGTCGACCTGCCTGGACCGGGTGACCAGACTGCGTCGCTCGGGAGTCATTCTCGGCCACCAGTTGCGGCTCGACCCGGCCCGGCTCGGCCGTGGTCTCGAGGCGCTGCTCCTGGTGCAGGTCCGCCCCCACCGCAGGGAGCTCATCGGCCCGTTCGTCGAGCGGATCAGGGGGCTTCCGGAGTCCCGTGCGCTCTTCCATCTGACCGGCCCCGACGACTACCTGGTCCATGTGGCCGTCGCGGACACCGCGGATCTGCAACGGCTGGTGCTGGACGAATTCACGTCACGGCGTGAGGTGGCACGGGTGGAGACCCGGCTGATATTCCAGCAGTGGGAGTGCGGCCCGCTGCTGCCACCGTCGCCCGCGGCGCCCGGACGGGCCGCAGTGGCCGACTGACGGGGCCCGGCCACCGAGGCGGCGATCGAGCGCAGCCACCGTGTCCGGACGGTGAGGACGGACGGTGAGGACCGGCCACCGGAGCCGGCCGAGTCCGGCCGCGAAGCCGGAAGAACGGGTTCGGCCGGCAGGTTGTCACCTGGGCGACAGGAGGCCGAGGCCCGCACGCTAGTGACGCGGCACCCTTCGCCGTATGAGGATGTCCGCATGTCAGACACTTCACACAGCCCGCTGCCCCGCCAGGTCGCCGACGCCTATGTCGACGCATTCATCGAACTCGATCCGATCGCGGGCACTTATCTCGGTGTCACGGAATGCTCGCGCCGCCTCCCCGATTTCTCCCCCGCCGGCCAGGAAGCCCTTGCCGAGCTCGCCCGCACCACTCTCGTGAAGCTCGACGCGGCCGAGCAGCTGCCGGGGGCGGACACGGACGCCGAGCGCCGCTGCGGCCGCCTGCTGCGCGAACGCCTGACTGCGGAACTCGCCGTCCACGAGGCCGACGAGAGCCTGCGCACCGTCTCCAATCTGCACTCACCGGCGCACGCCGTCCGTGAGGTGCTGACGGTGACGCCGGCCGAGACCGAGGACGACTGGGCGGCCGTCGTGGAGCGGCTGCAGGCGGTCCCCGCGGCCCTTGAGGGGTACCGTGCCTCGCTCGCACTGGGTCTGGACCGCAAGCTCTACGGCGGTCCGCGAGCCACGGCCACCTTCATCGACCAGCTGTCCGAGTGGATCGGGGACGACGGGACGGGGTTCTTCGAGAGCTTCGTCGCTCCCGGCCCGGACGCGCTGCGCGCCGATCTGGACGAAGCCGCCCGGCAGGCCACGGAGTCCATGGTGGCGCTGCGCGACTGGATGCGCGACGTGTACGCCCCGGCGGTCGAGGGCGCGCCCGACACGGTGGGCCGTGAGCGTTACGCCCGCTGGTCACGCTATTTCAACGGCACCGATCTCGATCTCGACGAGGCCTACGCGTACGGCTGGTCCGAATACCACCGGCTGCTCGGCGAGATGAAGGCCGAGGCAGAGAAGGTGCTGCCGGGCGCCGGCCCCTGGGAGGCACTGGCCCATCTCGATGTGCACGGACAGCACATCGAGGGTGTCGACGAGGTCCAGACCTGGCTGCAGGCGCTGATGGACGAGGCGATCGAGGCGCTCGACGGTACGCACTTCGAACTCGCCGAGCGGGTACGGAAGGTGGAGTCCCGGATCGCACCGCCCGGCGGCGCCGCGGCTCCGTACTACACGGGTCCGTCCGAGGACTTCTCGCGTCCCGGCCGCACCTGGCTGCCCACCATGGGCGAGACCCGGTTCCCGGTGTACGACCTGGTCTCCACCTGGTACCACGAGGGTGTGCCCGGCCACCACCTGCAGATCGCGCAGTGGACGCATGTCGCCGAGAGTCTCTCCCGCTACCAGGCGTCGATCGGCATGGTCAGCGCCAACGCCGAGGGCTGGGCCCTGTACGCGGAACGGCTGATGGACGAGCTGGGCTTCCTGCCCGACGCCGAGCGCCGTCTCGGCTATCTGGACGCGCAGATGATGCGCGCCTGCCGGGTGATCGTGGACATCGGCATGCACGCGGAGATGGAGATCCCCGCGGACTCCCCGTTCCACCCCGGCGAGCGGTGGACGCCCGAGCTGGCCCAGGAGTTCTTCGGCAGCCACAGTGGCCGGCCCGCGGAGTTCGTGGAGAGCGAGCTGACCCGCTATCTGTCCATGCCGGGCCAGGCCATCGGCTACAAGCTGGGCGAGCGCGCCTGGCTGCTCGGCCGGGAGAACGCCCGCAAGGCGCACGGCGATGCGTTCGACGCCAAGGCCTGGCACATGGCCGCCCTGTCGCAGGGGTCGCTGGGTCTGGACGATCTGGTCGACGAGCTGTCGAAGCTCTGACCCCGGACAGCACTCGGCCGCCGTCGGCCTGCCCCGGCCCTGCGCCATGGGCCCGGCCGACGGCGGCCACCCGCATCCGCTCTCTCCGGTGAGAGTCCGGTGAACCGGCCGCGGGGCGTTCGCCCGGGTGGAGCGGACTCGGGACCGTACCGATACCGGGACTCCCGCCGTTCAGCAGCCGCATGCATCGGAGCCGACCGGCGCGGTGAGCGGGTCGGCGGTGAACCGCTCGCGCCCCTCCCAGGTCTCGAACTCGAAGCCCTCGCGCGCCCAGTACTCGAACCCGCCGAGCATCTCCTTGACCTGATAGCCCAGTTCGGCGAGAGCCAGCGCGGCGCGGGTGCCGCCGTTGCAGCCGGGGCCCCAGCAGTACGTGACGACGGGCACGGCCGGGTCCAGGAGGTCCCGGGCCTGCTCGGCGATGAGGGCGGTGGGCAGGTGGACGGCGCCGGGGACGTGCCCCTGGTCCCAGGCGGCGGTGGACCGGGAGTCGAGGACCACGAAGCCGGGGTCACCCTCGGCGGCGAGTGCGGCGGCGACGTCGGAGACATCGGCGTGGAAGGCGAGCGAGGCGCCGAAGTAGGCGGCGGCCGCGGCCGGGGAGGCCGGCGGAACGCGCAGGACGGGGTTACCGGCGGATGCGGTGAGCTGCGAAGTCATGACCGAAAATCTACGGCCGGTGCCCCGGTGCCGGAAGGCATGATCCTCGGCACTCCGCTTGAACCTCCGGGGATTTCCCTGTTCTCTGAGCGTGTGACCGACTATTCCCCGGACGCCACTGACTGGCGCATCCTCGACGTCCTGCAACGCGAGGGAAGAGCCACCTTCGCCGAACTGGCACGCGCCGTCGCCATGTCACCGAGCGCGGTGACGGAGCGGGTGCGCCGCCTGGAGGATGCGGGCGTCATCAGTGGTTACGCCGCCGTGGTGGACCCGGAGCGGCTCGGGCTGCCGATTCTCGCCCTCGTGCGGCTCCGCTATCCGAACGGCAACTACAAGCCGTTCCACGATCTCCTCGACACCACGCCCGAGATCGTGGAAGCCCACCATGTCACCGGCGACGACTGTTTCGTCCTGAAGGTCACCGCGCGCTCGATGAGCCACCTGGAAGCGGTGTCGGGAAAGATCGGCGCGCTCGGCTCCGTCACCACCAGCGTCGTCTACTCCTCGCCCCTGCCCCGGCGGGCCATCAGCCGCTGACCCCGCCGCCGACGCGGTGCTGCACCGCTGATCCGTGCCGTTCCTTGACCACTTCGAGCTGGGCGGGAATCCTGCGGCGCAGATCGCCGACGTGGCTGACGATGCCGACGCTGCGGTCCCGCTCGCGCAACGAGTCCAGTACGTCGAGCACCTCGTCCAGGGTCTGGTCGTCCAGGCTGCCGAAGCCCTCGTCGATGAAGAGCGTGTCCAGCCGGACCCCGCCCGCTTCATCGGTGACGACATCGGCCAGGCCGAGCGCCAGGGCGAGCGACGCGAAGAACGTCTCGCCGCCGGAGAGTGTCGCCGTGTCCCGCTCGCGGCCGGTCCAGGCGTCGACGACATGCAGCCCGAGGCCTGCGCGGCGGCCTCCGGTGCGCGCGTCGGAGTGGACCAGCGTGTAGCGGCCCGACGACATCCGCTGCAGCCGCGCGGTGGCGGCCGCCGCGACCTGTTCGAGCCGGGCGGCGAGCACATACGACTCCAGCCGCATCTTGCGTTCGTTGTCGGCCGATGTGCCGGCGGTGAGCCCGGCGAGCCGTGCGACGCGGTCGTACTCCTCACGCAGTGGGCCCAGCCTGCGCACTTCGTCCGCCGCGCGGCGCGACAGCCTGCCCAGTTCGGTGCAGCGCTCGCGGGCGGCGGCCAGCGCGGCCGCGGCGTCCCTGAGCTGTCGCCCGGCGGCGTCGTACGCGGCCTGCGCCGCGTCGGGAGCCGCCTGCGGGCGTTCGGCGGCGGCCCGGGTCCCGGTTTCCGCGAGCCGGTCGGCGACGGCGGCGGCCTCGGCCTGCCAGGCATCGATCAGGTGCTGGAGTTCGCGCTGCTCGGAAGCGGTCAGCAGGGTCGCCGCGGCGGCCTGCGGGGTGTCGAACCCGGCCCGGAACGCAGCGTCGGCGAGCCGGCCGTCCGCCTCCTTGCGCCGCTGCGCCGCCTCTTCCTCGGCGCGCACCGCCTCGGCGGCGTCGGCGAGCAGGGCGACCCGGCGCTCCAGCAGGGCCGCATGCGCGGCGACGCTGTCCGACTCACCGCGGGCGGACACCAACTCGGCTTCCAAGTTGGACTGTTCGCGGTCGAGCCCCTCACGTCGCGAAGTCCGCGCAGCGGCGCGGCGCTCGGCCGACTGCCGCCCTTCGAGCCGCTCGCCCTGTTCCCGTTCGGCGGCTGCGAGAGCCTCGCGCGCGGCGTGCATACCGGCAGCGGTGCGGTGCGCCCGGGCGTGCTCGGTGGCCAACCCGGCGACCCGGGCTTCGAGTTCGGCGACGGTCGGGTCGGAATCCGGTGACGTGGCGACGTCGGCCTGCTCGCCGGCGACGTCCGGCCCCGGCACCGGCGGTACCCATCGCGCCGCAGACCGTGCCGCAGCGTGCTTCTCGCGCACGACCCCGAGCTCCCGATCCGCTTCCGTACGGGCTTGTTCGGCCCGCCGGTAGGCATCGAGAGCCGTCTCCTCGGTGGCCCGGTCGACGTGCCCGTCGCCCGCGCGGGCCGGACTCGGGTGCTCGCCCGACCCGCACACCTTGCAGGCCTCGCCGTCGACCAGCTGCGCCGCAAGCTCGGCGGCGATGTCGCGCAGCCGTCGTTCGCGCAGCTCCAGCCACCTCTCGTGGGCGCCGAGGGCGTGCTCGCGAGCCGCGGCCAGCCGGTCCGCGGCGGCGTCCGCCTCGGCCGCGAGCGCATCGCGGATCCGGGCCGCGTCCAGCCGTCGGCGGGCCGGTTCCAGCTGTCCCGCCAGCTGTTCGGCACGGGTCGCGGACTCCTGTGCCGCTTCGATGCCTTCCTGCAGTCCGCGGCGGGTGGAGTCCCAGCCGGCGAGCCAGCTCTCCGCTTCCTGGATCAGCTCGTCATCAGCCCGGGCCTGCCGCTCCAGTGCGGCCCGCTCGGTGTCGATCTCCGTGCTGCGCCGTTCGGCCCGACGCGCGGCGTCGAGCCCGCCCAACTCCTGTCGGAGCCTGCGCTCCAGGGTCGCCAACTGGTCCGCACCGGCGTCGACAAGGTCGGCTGGAAGCTGGACGCGGGCCCGCTCACGGGCCACGCAGGCGATGCGGTGGTTCCGTTCGGCCTCGTTGCGCAACTCCAGTGCGGGGGCGACGAGTTCCGCTTTGCGGGCGCGAGCGAGCCGCTCGTGGTGCCGGTCCCGGTCGGGGCGGCGTGCTTCCAGTTCGGTGGCGCGGCGCCGCGTCTCCTCGTACCGCTGCTGGAGTCCGGCGAGTCCGCGCTCCGAGTCGAGCGCCTCATGGGCCGCCGTCTGCCGGCTCTCGGCGGTGGACAGGACGGACTCCGCGATGCAGAGCCGTTCCCGGGCGCTGCTGCGGGCAACCGCGGCCCACTCGAGTACGGCCTCGGCCAGCCCGGGCTCGCCGGGCTGGGCGTCCGGCAGAGGCAGCTCCCCGGCCGCCGGTCCGGCGGCCTGCGCGATCCGCTGGGCGATGGCGAGTATCTGTTCGTCCCCGGCCCTGACCTGCGTTTCGGCGGTACGGCGCAGTTCGGTGAGGCGTTCCTCGACAGCCGCGAAGCGGCGGGTGTCGAAGAGTCTGCCGAGCAGTTTGCCGCGCGCTTCGGCATCGGCGCGCAGAAAGCGCGCGAAGTCGCCCTGCGGCAGCAGCACCACCTGGCAGAACTGGTCACGGCTCATTCCAAGGAGCTGGGTGATCTCCTCGCCGATCTCCTGATGCGACCGGCTGAGCGCCTGCCAGCCGTGCTCGGGGTCGTACTCGCGCAGCCAGCTCTGGGCCTTCTCGGTGGTGAAACCGGCGCCCTTCCTCTTGGGCCGCGGCTGGGCGGGGCGCCGGGTGATCTCCAGGCGCCGTCCGCCGACGGTGAGGTCCAGCCGCACTTCGGTGGGGAGGCCGGCCGGGGCGTGGTCGCTGCGCAACGAGGTTCCGGGACTCTGGCGGGCGCCGGGCACCGCACCGTAGAGCCCGTAGCAGACCGCGTCGAGGACGGATGTCTTACCGGCCCCGGTGGGACCGTGCAGGAGGAAGAGCCCGGCAGCGGAGAGCGCGTCGAAGTCGACGTCCTGGGTGGCGCCGAACGGGCCGAAGGCGGTGAGGGTGAGTCCGTGGAGTCTCAACGGTTCACCTCGTGCACGGCGTCGTCCACCCGTACGTGTTCGAACGCACCGCGCAGCACTGTGCGCTCCCGTTCGTCCGCGCCGTTTCCGCCCCGGACATGCGCCACGAAGTCCTCCGCGATCTGCTGGTCGTCGCGCCCTCTCAGGCGCTGTGCGTACGAAGCGAGCGGATCCTCGGCCGTCCGCTCGGGTTCGAAGACGAGACTCAGGGTGTGCGGGAACCTGTCCGTCAGGCGGGCCATCGGCTCGGCCGGACGGACGGGGTCGGTGAGGGTGGCCTCCACCCACGCCTCCTCGTGGCGGGTCAGCGCCGGGTCGTCGAGAAGCGCGTCGAGGCGGCCGCGGAGGCGGGCCAGCGGCCGGGGTACCGGGCAGTCGATCCGCTCGGCGGCGATCGTGCCCGTGGCGTCGAGGTCGATCAGCCACATGGTCTTGCGGTGGGCGGCCTCGGAGAAGGAGTAGGCGAGGGGGGAGCCGGAGTAGCGCACCCGCTCGGTGACGGCCTGGCAGCCGTGCAGGTGTCCGAGCGCCGTGTAGTCGACGCCTGCGAAGACTCCGGCGGGGACGGCGGCCACACCGCCGATGGTGATGTCGCGCTCACTGTCGCTGGGCTCACCGCCGGCGACGAAGGCGTGGGCGAGCACGACGGAGCGGGTGGAGTCCGGCCGGGTCGCGAGGTCGGCGCGGACGCGGTCCATGGCAGCGGTCAGCACGGCCTCGTGTCCGGCCCGCTCCGCCTTGAACACGTCCTTGACGAGAGCCGGTTCCAGATACGGCAGACCGTAGAACGCGACGTCGCCGTGGTCGTCCCGCAGGACGACGGGGGTGGCGCACTGCGCGGGGTCGGTCCGCAGATGGATGCCCGCCCGGCCCATCAGCCCGGCACCGACGCCGAGCCTGCGGGCCGAGTCATGGTTTCCGGAGATCATCACCGTGGGTACGCCGGCTGCGGCGAGACGGTGCAGGGCCCGGTCGAAGAGCTCGACGGCGGACAGCGGGGGTACGGCCCTGTCGTACACATCACCCGCCACCACGACGGCATCGACCTCGCGGGCGCGCGCCGTCGCCACCAGATGGTCGAGGAAGGCGGCCTGGGCGTCGAACAGGGAGACCCGGTGGAACGATCGCCCCAAGTGCCAGTCCGATGTGTGCAAAATCCTCAAGAGCTGGCTCCGACCTGCATGTTTCTCTTCCTTCGTGCCCAGCACCCGCACCGGCGGTGCACCGGAGCCGCACCGCACCGGCACGGGTCCGCACGGTGCACCGACCACGCTAACGCCGGTGAGCCCCTGTTCTCCCACGAACCTGTTTCCTCACCCCGCACAGTCTCCCATCACGGACCACCGCCCCCGACGGGCTCAGGGAAAGAAGTGCGGGCCACCCCGCGTTCCGGCGCAGGCTGCGACGAGCAGCCCCGAGTACCCGGGCAACGGGGCCGGCAGCCGGACCCCGGCGACTCCGCCGCGGGACCGCGCCCGGCCGGCCAGGTGGGCCGCGGCAGCGCGCGGTTCACCTCGGACCGGCAAGCCTCCCCGTACGGATCGCCCGTCAGGCGTCGCCGTACGCCTCGCCGCCCAGCACCAGCAGCGCCTCACCCGCCGTCGCATCGGCCAGCCAGCCCCGGAAGCCCTCGACATCGGCGTCCGGCAGCCCGATCTCGATGATCACCGCTTCCGCGTACCGGACTTCGCGCACGGCCCGCCCGGTGGCGCGCAGATCGTTCTCCAGCTTGCCCGCCCGCTGGTGGTCCACGGTGATGGTGGCGAGCCGGAACCGCTGGCGGGTGATCGTGCCCAGTTCGTCGAGAGCCTCGCCGACGACCCCTCCGTACGCCCTGATCAGTCCCCCGGCACCGAGTTTCACGCCGCCGTAGTAGCGGGTGACGACGGCCACCACGTACCGCATCTCGCGGCGCATCAGCATCTGCAGCATGGGAACACCCGCGGTACCGCCGGGCTCGCCGTCGTCACTGGCCTTCTGCACGGATGCGTCGGCGCCGACGACGTACGCGAAGCAGTTGTGGGAGGCGGTCGGGTGTTCCCTGCGGATGCGTGCGACGAAGTCCTGCGCCTCCTGCTCGGTGGCGGCGGGCGCGAGCGCGCAGATGAAGCGCGATCGGTTGATCTCGGTCTCGTGCACGCCCGCTCGGGCGACCGTCCGGTACTGCTCCTGCATCCGGCCACCCTATGCGCACGGGCGGGAATGGTCCGCGGCCGCCGTCCGTTGTCCGGATCATGTACGCAGACGCAGCAGAGACCGGGACCGAGACGATCCGCAGGATCCTTCAGGAGACCGGCGACACCTGGGCCGTGGTGGGACTGTCCGCCAACGAGTCGCGCGCGGCCTATCGCGTCGCCGCGGTCCTGCAGCGCTTCGGCAAGCGCGTCGTCCCGGTGCATCCCAAGGCGGAGCGGGTGCACGGCGAGAAGGGATACGCGTCACTGGCCGACATCCCGTTCCCGGTCGATGTCGTGGACGTCTTCGTCAACAGCGAACTCGCGGGCGCCGTCGCCGACGAGGCCGTCGCGATCGGGGCGAAGGCGGTCTGGTTCCAGCTGGGAGTGATCGACGAGGCCGCGTACGAACGCACGCGGGCGGCCGGACTCGACATGGTGATGGACCATTGCCCGGCGATCGAAATACCCCTTCTGGAACGATAAGCGGCGTTCTGTTCCTCGGCCGAATGTGCGGGGTGTCACACACGGTGCTCCGCTGGGAGAATGCCTACTTGTGACTGTCACCGGTGCACCGCGCGCCAGGGGCGCGGGCCACTGCCGAAGCGGGCTCGCCGATCAGCTGGCCGGGCTCGGCCTGGAGCGGAACGGCGTACTCATGGTGCATGCGTCGATGCGCGCGGTGGGGACCGTGCGCGGCGGGGTCGCTGCCGTCATCGGCGCGCTGCGGGACGCGCTCGGTGAGGACGGCACCCTGGTCGTCCCCTCGTTCACACCGGAGAACTCCGACACGTCCCCGCACTATCTCGAACGGGTCCGGGGCCTCACCGACCGGGCCCGGAAGGAAGTGCGCGCAAGCATGCCGCCCTTCGACCCCGCGACGTCGGCCGCACCGTCGATGGGCCGTCTCTCGGAGGCTGTAAGGCTGACGTCGGGTGCAGCACGCAGCGGACACCCCCAGACATCGTTCACCGCGCTGGGTCCCCTGGCCGGGAAGCTCGTCGCGCACCACCGCCCCGACTGCCATCTCGGCGAGGACTCCCCACTGGCCGGCCTCTACGACGTACGGGCCCAAGTGCTGCTGCTGGGCACCGGGTTCGACACCTGCACCTCGTTCCACCTCGGCGAGTACCGCGTACCGGACCCGCCGCGCCGCACCTACCGCTGCGTGGTGACCACCGATGGCAGACGCCACTGGTGGGAGTACGAGGACGTCGCGCTGGACGACAGTGATTTCGCGGCGCTCGGAGCGGAGTTCGAGCGCGCGGACGACGGCGCGGCCGTACGCTCGGGCCCGGTCGGCTCGGCCACGGCCCGGCTCTTCCGTCTCACCGACGCGGTGGACTTCGCCGCGCGCAGCCTTCCCCGCCACCGGGCAGCGCGGCGGTAACGCGGCCCGGCGTCGCGCCGGTTCCCGGTGCGCGGCGCTGCCGGCCCGGCCCTCGGGTCGTGTCGCGGGCCGCCGCCGACGCCACGTGGAACCGCAGCGGTCTCACACCTCGACGCCGAGCCCCTCGACGATCACCGCGTTCGGCAGCGCCGCAAGTGCCTTGCCCGGGAGGATCAGCTTGCCCCGGCGGCTGCCACTGCCGATCAGCACCCACTCCTCGTCCACCACGGCGGGATCGAGCAGGAGCGGCCAGCCGTCCGGGAGTCCGACCGGGGTGATGCCCCCGTACTCCATGCCGGTCTCGCCGACCGCCGTGTCCATGGAGGCGAACGACGCCTTGCGGGCGCCGAGGTGCCTGCGGACCGCCCCGTTCACATCGACGCGGGTGCTGGAGAGGACGACGCAGGCCGCCAGGGTGACTTCGCCTCCGCGCTTGCCGGCCACGACGACGCAGTTGGCCGACCGGTCGAGCAGGTCGGCACCGTGGTGGGCGACGAAGACCGCCGTGTCGGCGATCGCCGGGTCCGTGTCGACGTGGATGATCCGGTCGGCGGGGACGCCGCCCCAGCCCTCGCGCACGGCCTTGGCGACCGGCGGGGTCAGGAGACCGATGCGGTCGACGGCGGGGCCCGCGTCCTCGAAGGTTCCGATGGGTGCACGCATGAGCGCCACGCTAACAGCCGCCGCGCGACGGGCGATCGGCCGTCTCAGCGTACGGGCGGGATGGACACCGCCATCGTGAACTCGGCGGGTTCGGAGCCTTCGTTGCGGTAGGCGTGCGGGAGATGGGCCTCGAAGGTGGCGGAGCTGCCCGCGGGTACGGAATGCTCCTCGCCGTCGACCACGAGGGTGAGGACGCCCGCCGTGACGTGGAGCAGTTCGACGGTGCCCTCGGGGTGCGGGTCGGAGGCGCTGCTGTCGCCGGGGACCAGGCGCCAGGACCAGAGTTCGAGCGGCCCCCGCGCCTCCGTACCGACGAGCAGGGTGGTGGAGCTGCCCGCCTCGGTGGACCACATGCGCACCGCCTGGCTCTCGGGCACCAGCCGGACGTGCGATCCCTGTTCGTAGTCGAGCAGGGTGGTGATGCTGACGCCCAGCGCGTCGGCGAGCTTCACCGTGGTGCCGACACTCGGATTGGTACGCGCCTGCTCGATCTGGATGATCATGCCTCGGCTGACCCCTGCGCGGGCGGCGAGGGCGTCCAGGGTGAAGCCACGTTCACCGCGCCAGCGCTTGAGGTTGCGCGCGAGCGACTGGGTGAGCTGGTCGAGATCAGACACGTTCCGTCCAATATCCTGGATGACAGAGTCAAAAATACTGCACTACGGTGTGGTGCACCCAACCGTTCATCGCACTGTACTGCGAGGCCTGCCATGACAGCACTGTTCGCCCTGGCCACCAGCCTGCTCTGGGGGCTGGCCGACTTCGGCGGCGGGCTGCTCACCCGGCGTGCACCCGCGCTCACCGTGGTCGTGGTGTCACAGACCATGGCCGCTCTCGTGCTGGGCGTCGTCGTGGTGGCGACCGGGGGCTGGAGCGAGGCGGGACCGCAGCTCTGGTTCGCCGTGGCCGCGGGAGCGGTGGGCCCCGTGGCCATGCTGAGTTTCTACAAGGCGCTGGCGCTCGGCCCGATGGGGGTCGTGTCCCCGCTGGGCTCGCTCGGCGTCGCCGTGCCGGTGACCGTCGGGCTGGTCGTCGGCGAGCGGCCCGGACTGCTGCAGTTCGCCGGGGTCGGCGTCGCGATCGCGGGCATCGTGCTGGCCGGTGGGCCGGAGCTGCGCGGCGCACCGGTGCAGCGGCAGGCGGTGCTGCTGACCCTGCTGGCCGCGTTCGGCTTCGGAGCCGTGATGTCGCTGATCTCGCACGCCTCCACGACGGTCACCGGACTGTTCCTGGCGCTCTTCGTGCAGCGCGTCACCAATATCGCGGTCGGCGGTGCGGCTCTGTACGTCTCGGTACGGCGCGGTGCGCGCGCACTGCCCGAGGAGGGCGGGGCGGCCGCGGTGGCCGCCGCACTGCCCGCGCTGGCCTTCGTCGGCCTCGCCGATGTCGCGGCCAACGGCACCTACTCCCTCGCCGCGCAGCACGGCCCGGTCACCGTGGCCGCCGTACTGGCCTCGCTGTATCCGGTGGTCACGGCCCTGGCCGCGCGCGGGGTGCTGGGCGAGCGGCTGCGCGGAGTACAGGCTGCGGGGGCCGGTCTGGCCCTGGTGGGGACCGTGCTGCTCGCCACCGGATAGCGATCCGGTTCGCGGCTCCGGAACCCTCCCCGGGCGTCGGGCAGACCCTGCCCCTACCCTTCGTCCAGTTCCGCGACGGCCAGCAGCTGTTCGGGCGTGACATCGGCCGGGATCGGGACCGGAGCGGGCGTGCGCAGCGGCGGCTGCCAGCCCTTCGCCGGGTCCCAGCTGCGTACGACACGTGCGGGCGCCCCGGCCACCACCGCGTGGTCGGGCACCTCGCCGCGCACCACCGCACCCGCCGCAACCACCACATTGCGCCCGAGCCGGGCCCCCGGAAGGATCACCGCGCCGGTGCCGATCCAGCAGCCGGGGCCGATGGCCACCGGTTCCATGCGGGGCCACTGTCTGCCGACCGGCTCGTGCGGGTCGTCGTAACTGTGATTGGTGGACGTGATGTAGACGTACGGTCCGCAGTACGTGTTCGAGCCGATGGTCACCGTGGTGTCGGCGACCACATGGCTGCCGCGTCCGAGCACCACACCGTCGCCGAGGGTCAGGATCGGTGCGGAGCCGAGGTCCAGGTCCGGCATCAGTCCGGCGGTCAGGGTGACCTGCTCGCCGATGATGCAGTGGCCGCCGAGCTCGATCCACGGCTCACCGAAGACCGTGCCCTGCGGGAACGCGAGCCGGGTCCCCTCGCCGATGCGGCCGAACCGCAGTCCGCCGGGGTGCTCCGCGGTGACGGCGCCCGCTTCCTGTATCGCACGCCAGCCGCGGTGGACGGCCCGCGACAGGACGCGGCGGCGCCAGGCGGTGAGGGATGAGAACGTGTTGCTGTTCTTCGGCACTCGCTCACGGTAGTCGGCACGACCGGGCCGGTCACCGCGGTGTCCTGTGATGTTCACCCCACTCCACGACGGCGGACGGCCGTCGCATACGGTTCCCCTGGCCCGGTCGGCAACCGCGATCGAGCCACCGCGCACGAACAACCGCGGCCGGACCATGCGGCCGACCGAACCGGAGCACGGAGGAACGGGCGATGGCAGAGCAGGCGTTGATCACGGGCATGGGCGGCCACGAACCGGCCATCGACGTGACGGCCTTCACGGCACCGACGTCGGTCGTGATCGGCGAGGTGACCATGGCCGCGGGCTCCAGCGTCTGGTACCAGGCGGTACTGCGCGCCGACAGCGCTTCCATCACCATCGGGGCCGACAGCAACATCCAGGACGGCTGCACCGTCCACGCCGACCCCGGGTTCCCCACGACGGTCGGTGAGCGCGTCTCGGTCGGCCACAACGCCGTACTGCACGGCTGCACCGTCGAGGACGACGTCCTGGTCGG
This sequence comes from Streptomyces sp. JH14, assembly GCF_029428675.1. Taxonomy (GTDB): domain Bacteria; phylum Actinomycetota; class Actinomycetes; order Streptomycetales; family Streptomycetaceae; genus Streptomyces. The sequence goes on from NZ_JAJNEL010000001.1 coordinate 650,468, forward strand.
CATGGGCGCCACGGTCCTCAACGGGGCGCACATCGGCGCCGGTTCGCTGGTCGCGGCTCAGGCGCTGGTCCCGCAGGGGATGCGGGTACCGCCGGGTTCGCTCGTCGCGGGCGTGCCCGCCAAGGTCAAGCGACAGCTGACCGAGGAGGAGCTGGAGGGCATCAAGTTCAACGCGGTGGGGTACGTCGAGCTGGCCAAGGCGCACCGCCGGGCACACGCGGGCTGAAGCACCGCAGGAGCCGCCCGGCCGTCCGACGAAGGCCGGCCGCAGGCGTCTTTGGCCGTCGCTCGAAGGCGAGTACCGCAGGAGCGGTCGGCCCCATGAGCCGGCCGACGGGCTCAGTCCGCGACGGGTACGGACGCCGCTTCGGCGGCCGCACGTTCCTCGGACTGCGCCGCCGCCTTCTTCGCGCGGCTCCTGAGGACCAGCATCGAGGTCAGGCCGATCAGCAGCGCGACCACCAGTCCGAGCCAGGAGAAACGCTTCAGCCAGGCCTCGGCGACAACCCCCACCGAGTAGACGACGGCGGTGGTACCACCCGCCCAGGCGATGCCGCCCAGCACATTGGCGATCAGGAACTTCCAGTACGGCATGCGCAGGACTCCGGCCAGCGGTCCGGCGAAGATGCGCAGCAGCGCCACGAACCGGCCGAAGAACACCGCCCACATGCCCCACTTCTGGAACGACCGCTCCGCCATGGCGATCTGGTCCACACCGAAGTGTCTGGGGAACCTGCCACCGAGCCAGGCGAGCAGGGGGCGGCCGCCCCTGCGGCCGATGGCGTACCCGATCGAGTCCCCGACGACGGCTCCCGCCGTGGCGCAGACGCCGAGGATCACGGGGTCGATGCCGCTGTGCCCGGCGGCCAGCAGCGCGGCGCTGACAAGGACGATCTCACCGGGCAGCGGAATGCCCAGGCTCTCCAGACCGATGACGACGCCCACCAGGACGTACACGCTGATCGCAGGGACTGTCTCCAGCCACTCCTGGATGTGCAACGCCGGTTCCTCCCGTGCTGATGTGCCGTCGCCCGCCGGGAAAGCTCCTCGGCGCACGGCGGGAAGCCTACCTGCCGGGGCCACCGGCCGGACAGCGCGAAGGGCCGCCCCGCCCCCCGTCACGGGGCAGGACGGCCCAGGTAGGCGCCGTGGGGTCTCAGGCGTTCGGGCGAAGCGTCCAGACGACCGTCATCTCACCGGTCACCGCGCCGTCCGCACGCCGGATCTCGATGGTGACGGGGAATTCCGGCCGCTTGCCCTCGTCGAGTTCGGCGACGACGTCCGCCACCGGTCGGCCGAGGGTCGCGGTCGCGGTGACGACGCCCATCGCCAGCTTCTTGTAGCCGATCTCCGCCTTCACGGCGAGCGGCACGGCACGGGACAGCTGGTCGGCGAAGGCGGCGATGACGATCGCTCCGCTCGCCGACTCCGCCAGCGTGAACATCGCTCCGGCGTGCGGTCCACCGACGTGGTTGTGGTAGTCGGCCTGGTCGGGCATGCGGACCACCGCCCGCTCGGCGGTGGTCTCCAGGAACTCGAGGTTGAGGGTCCGGGCCATCGGAACCGTCGCGACGAGCATCTCCCCGACGGTCATCTGTTCAGCGCTCATGAGCCGAATGTTACTCACGGGTAGCACCGTTTGACCATACCTCTCCCCTCCCGGCGTCCACCTTGACCGTTCCCTCACGGGGGCGGCCGTAGCCGACCGGCCGCAGCCCCTCTATCGTTACGCCCCATGTGGCCAGGACAGCAGCCGCCCGGGGGCGAGCAGAACCCGCAGGACCAGAGTCAGAACCCGTATCAGCAACCGGGTTACCAGCAGCCGAATCCCTATCAGCAGCCGGGATACCAGCAGCCGGGATATCAGCAGGGCCAGCCGGGTCAGCAGCCCGGTTACCCGCAGCAGGGACAGCCGGGCTACCCGCAGCCGAACCCGTACCAGCAGCCGACCGTGCCGCAGTACGCGGTTCCCGGTCCGCCCGGTGCGCCGCAGCCCGGTGGCAACAAGAAGAAGTCGACGACCGTCGTCGCGATCGTCGCGGCCACCGCCGTGGTGGCGGCCGCCGTGGTCACCGGTGTCGTGGTGATGAACAAGAACGACGACAAGGGGGGTACGGACGTCGCCGATGACGGGAAGTCGTCGTCCTCCCCGAAGCCGTCCGACAGCGCGTCCTCGCCCGAGGCGAACCCGCGCGGCACCGACGGGGACGCCAAGCCCCTCATCGCCGGCTGGAAGGTCGTCACCAACCCGAAGTGGGGCACCCAGTTCGACGTGCCCGGTGACTGGGAGGTCGCCGCTCCGGGGGTGTTCTCCTTCTTCGAGGACGACAAGAAGGGCGACGGCTCGCCGGCGGTCGGCTTCTCCGCACCGGCGTACTACAAGAGCAAGTGGTGCGTCGACGACGTCGACAAGGACGGCACCAAGGAGGACATGAGCCTGGCCGGTGTCGGCACCAAGGGCGCCCAGGGGGCCAAGTCCACGGACGAGGCCGCCACCAACGAGGCCGCCAACTGGGTGTGGGCGGCCTATGCGCAGCACATGCCGAAGGGCACCATCAAGATCGGCAAGCCCAAGCCGTACACCACCAAGTCCGGTGTCACCGGCAGTGTCGTCACGGCCACCGCGCCCGGCGTCACCAAGAAGCACAAGTGCGACAGCGACGGCAAGTCGATCGCGTTCTCCTTCAAGAACAGCAACGGCGAGTACTCGTCGTGGATCCTCTACGCCGGAGCGGACGTCGAGGGCGAGCTTCCGGACACCACGATCCAGAAGATCCTCAGCACCCTGCGGCTCACGGACATCACCAAGTCCTGATCCACCGGTGACCTGTGCCTGATCCGGCCCGCTCCGGGGCCGGATCAGGCAATGCATTTGGCAGGGCGGGGTCCCGACAGGGATAGTCCCTTGGTGACTCCTGCTTCCGTACCCTCGCCCCGTATGCGCCGCCGCCCCGCCTGGGCGGGGCGCAACTACAGTCTGCTGACCGCCGCCGCGATCATCACCGGCCTGGGTACCCACGGCGCACTGATCGCGTCGGCGTTCGCCGTCCTGGAGTCCGGCGGCGACGGTGGTGACGTCGGTCTGGTCGCCGCCGCCCGTACCGCACCCCTGGTCGTCTTCCTTCTCATCGGTGGCGCGATCGCGGACCGGCTGCCGCGCCACCGCGTGATGGTCGCGGCGAACGCCCTGAACTGCGTCTCGCAGGCCGCCTTCGCGTGGCTGGTCCTGGCCGGCGATCCGGAGCTCTGGCAGATGATGGTGCTCACCGCGGCGTGCGGCACCGGGCAGGCGTTCTTCAACCCGGCGGCCGAGGGCATGCTGATGTCCAGCGTCAGCGGCGAACAGGCCAGCCGTGCCTTCGCGCTGTTCCGGATGTCGATGCACGGCGCCGCCATCGGTGGTGCGGCGCTCGGCGGTGCCATGATCGCGGCGATGAATCCGGGCTGGGTGCTGGCCGTCGACGCCGCGGCCTTCGCGGTCGCCGGGCTGCTGCGCGCCTTCCTCGACGTCGCCCACATCCCGTCGCGCGCGCCGGGCGGCGGGCTGCTGGCCGATCTGCGCGAGGGCTGGCAGGAGTTCGTCGGCCGCCCCTGGCTGTGGTCCATCGTGGCGCAGTTCTCGGTGGTGGTCGCGGTGGTCGGGGCGGCCGAGTCGGTGTACGGGCCGCTGGTCGCCCGCGACGAGCTCGGCGGCGCCAGCCCCTGGGGACTCGCACTCGCCGCGTTCGGGGTGGGCACCCTGTGCGGGGCGCTGCTGATGATGCGCTGGAAACCCCGGCGGCTGCTGCTCGCCGGGTCGCTCTGCGTCTTCCCGCTGGCCCTGCCCTCGGCGGCGCTCGCCGTACCGCTGCCGGTGGCCGGGCTCAGCGCGGTGATGTTCGTCAGCGGCGTCGCCATCGAGGTGTTCGGCGTCTCCTGGATGACGGCCCTGCATCAGGAGATCCCGGAGGAGAAGCTGTCGCGCGTCTCGGCGTACGACTGGTTCGGATCGGTGGCGATGCTGCCGCTGGCCACCGCGGTCGCCGGTCCGATGGAGGGCCTGGTCGGGCGGGGCCAGGCGCTGTGGGGCTGTGCGGTGCTCATCGTGCTGGTCACGGGGGCCGTGCTGTTCGTACCCGACGTACGCAACCTGACCCGCCGGACGGGCGCCGCGGTGGCGGGGTCCGCAGCCGCGAAGGCACCGGTGTCCACGGCCGCGGACACCCCGGCGGGGCAGGTGCCGTCAGCCGATCCCGAAGGTGCCGTCGGGCGGCTCGGGTGAGGCGACCGCGTCGGCGTCCCGGACCGGCCGGGCGCCGCCGATGAGCCGCGCGAGCGCAGCCCCGTGCTCGACCCGGGCCGGAAAGGCGTCGGCGGCGCAGCGGCGGGCCAGCGTCGCGGTGTCGAGGGGGCTGCGGGAGGCGACCAGGACGACGTTCCCGAAACGCCGGCCGCGCAGCACCGCCGGTTCGGCGATCACCGCGAGCTCGCCGAAGACGGTCGCGAAGTTGGCGAGTTGCGAGCGGAGAAAGCCGAAGGGCGTGCAGTCGGCGAGGTTGGCGGCGTAGACGCCGTCGTCACGCAGCGCCCGTCCGGCCGCCTGCGCGTACTCGACGGACGTGAAGTGCGCGGGCACCCGCGAACCCCCGAAGACGTCCGCGATCAGGACGTCGACGGACGCGGGCGGTGTCTCCTCCAGAAGGCCTCGGGCGTCGGTCGCGTGCACGGTGATGCCGCTGCCCTCGGGTACCGGCAGCTGCTCGGCGACCAGTGCGAGCAGGCCGTGGTCGGCCTCGGCGACGACCTGCCGCGAGCCCGGCCGGGTCGCGGTGACGTAGCGCGGCACGGTGAGCGCACCGCCGCCGAGGTGGAGCACGTCGAGGGGGGTGTCCGGTTCCGCGGCGCAGTCCAGGACATGGGCGAGCCGCTGGGTGTACTCGAACTCCAGGTGGACTGGATCGTCCAGGTCGACGTACGACTGCGGTGCGCCGTCGACCGTGAGCAGCCAGGCCCGGTCCCGGTCCACATCGGGAAGCAGTCTGGCAGTGCCCTGGTCCACGTCCCGGATGACAGGTATCGGCTCGTTCACCCTTCCATTGTGGGGTGCCTGTTCAGCTGCTGAGGACCGCGGCGACCGCTGCGGTGTGCGCGGCCGACTGGGCGCGTCCGGCGCGGGCGGCCGCCTCCCTGCGGACCGGATCGAGAGGGTTGCGCCCGAACGCCTTTCTGGCGGCCGCGTCCGGGGTGATGACGGCGACCCGGGCGCCCTTCGCTTCGAGGTCGGTGGCCTGGGAGAGCGGCGGGACGATCACCTTGTTCCCGCTCGCCGTCGGTGCGATGACGACGACGCGTTCGTATCCGGCGGCCAGATGGGCATTGGCCGGGGAGTACACCCCGCCGTCGATCCAGTCCTGCCCGTCGATGGTGACGACCGGCCAGACCGCGGGAACGGCGCAGCTGGCGGTGACGGCGTCCACGAGCGGGATGCCGCTGTCCTTGTCGAACGTGTGCAGTTCACCGGTGGCCGCGTGGACGGCGGTGATGCGCAGCAGCCGCTCGGGCCACTCGGACGACGGGAGCCGGCTCGCGATCACGGCCCGGCGTTCGGCCGCGGTGGCTCCGGTCCGGGCGGTCTGCGCCATGCGGGCCAGCTTCCGTCCGTACGCCTCCGGGGTATCCGCCGTCAGCACGGCCCGGGCGTAGCGCATGAGGGTGCCCGTGCCGAGCCTGCCGCCGGTCTCGCCCTGCGGACCGGCGAGCTGGCGTGCGTACAGGTCGGGCAGGCCGAGCCGTCCGGAGGCGACCTGGGCGCCGACGACGGCCCCGGCGGAACTGCCGATGATCAGATCCGCGGCGGACAGGTCCACGCCCGCCTCGGCGAGTCCGTGCAGGATCCCGGTTTCCCAGGCACTTCCGGTGACACCGCCGGACCCCAGCACCAGTGCAATATCTGCCATGCCGTCAGTCTTGCGCATGGCGCCGGCCCCGCCTGCCGTGGGTGCGGAAGACGGGGCCGGTGCGCGGACGGGTACGGATCAGAGCAGGCCGGTGACGGTGCCCGCGCCGACCGTGCGGCCGCCCTCCCGGATCGCGAAGCCGAGACCGGACTCCAGCGGGATGTCGCGGCCCAGCTCGACGGTCATCGTGACCGTGTCGCCGGGGCGCGCCACCGCCGCCTCACCGAGGTCGATGTCCCCGACGATGTCCGCGGTACGGATGTAGAACTGCGGCCGGTAGCCGGTGGTGACCGGTGTGGTCCTGCCGCCCTCCCTGGCCGACAGGACGTACACCTGCGCGGTGAAGCGACGGCTCGGTGTCACACTGCCGGGCGCCGCCACCACATGGCCGCGGCGGACCCGGTCGCGCTCCACCCCGCGCAGGAGCAGCGCCACGTTGTCACCGGCCTGCGCGGAGTCCATCGGCTTCCCGAACGTCTCCAGACCGGTGACGACCGTCTCGATGTCCGCCCCCGGCACGGACACCCGGTCGCCGACGCGCACGGTGCCGCGCTCGACGGCTCCGGTGACGACGGTGCCCCGGCCGGTGATGGTCAGGACGTTCTCCACGGACAGCAGGAAGGGCGCGTCGGTGTAGCGCACCGGCATCGGTACGTACGTGTCGACGGCGTCCAGCAGCGCCTCGACGGACGCGGTCCAGCGCGCGTCGCCAGCCAGGGCCTTCAGGCCCGACACCCGGACGACGGGGACGCTGTCGCCGCCGTAGCCGTGCGCGGAGAGCAGCTCGCGGACCTCCAGCTCGACCAGGTCGGTCAGCTCCGGGTCGCCCGCGTCCGCCTTGTTGAGGGCGACGACGATGTGGTCCACGCCCACCTGGCGGGCGAGCAGGACGTGCTCGGCCGTCTGCGGCATGATCCCGTCGAGCGCGGACACGACGAGGATCGCCCCGTCGAGTTGCGCGGCGCCCGTGACCATGTTCTTCACGTAGTCGGCGTGGCCGGGCATGTCGACATGCGCATAGTGCCGGGTGTCGGTCTCGTACTCGACGTGCGCGATGTTGATGGTGATGCCGCGCTGCGCCTCCTCCGGCGCCCGGTCGATCCGGTCGAACGAGACATAGGAGGTGCTGCTGCCGGCGCGGTCGCTGAGGACCTTGGTGATGGCCGCCGTCAGGGTGGTCTTGCCGTGGTCGACGTGGCCCATGGTGCCGATGTTGAGGTGCGGCTTGGTGCGCACGTATGCCGTCTTGGGCATGGCTCGTCCTTCGTGACTCGAAGCTGAGAGAGAAGACCCCAGGGCCCCGCCGACCCTCCCCTTGCGGGGTCCGCCGGACTGTCGGGGGAGGGTCAGCTTCGGGCGCCGCCGAGGGACGCTGCGGCAGCGGTGCACGCTGCTGCGTCGACTGCGGCCGCTGCCGCGGTGAGTGCCGCGGCAGCGTGGACAGCAGGGATGACGGCAGCCTTCGGCGCGTCCGCGACTGCGGACTGCGTTGCGAGGAAGGCGTACCGGAACATGGGTCAGATCATGGCCGACGGCCGCGGACCCGTCGAATGGTTTTCGGCTGCGCTGTCGGCTCCCGGGCGGCGCGTGTGCGGCGGATCGTCCGGGGCACATTACGGCGCTCACACACCGTCGTCGGTTAGTCTCCCCGAATGCTCGACCCCTCCCCCGCCACCCGGCCCTCCGCGGGCCTCGCCGCGCGCTGCGCGAGGGCGCTGCTCTCGCCCTGGTCCCGGCTCTCGCTGCTCGTGGTCGTGCTGCTGGCCGCCGCGGCGATGATGCTGCTCCTCGAACCGCAGCGGTTGCTGGCCACCGGCTGGCCGGCCCGGCTGAGCAGTGGCGGCGTCGCGGTGCTGCTGTTCGGCGTCGCGTACGGGGTGTGCACCGTGGCGTTCGTACCGCGGCCGCTGCTCAATCTTGCCGCGGGTGCGCTCTTCGGTTCCCAGGCCGGTCTGGCCGCCGCCCTGGTGGGCACGGTGCTGGGGGCCGGCATCTCGTTCGGCCTCGGCAGGGTCCTGGGGCAGGACGCGCTGCGTACGCTGCTGCGCGGGCGCTGGCTGAAGGCGGCGGACGGACAGTTGAGCCGGCACGGCTTCCGCTCGATGCTGGCGCTGCGGCTCTTCCCGGGTGTGCCGTTCGCCGCGGCCAACTACTGCGCCGCGGTGTCGCGCATGGGGTATCCGCCGTTCCTGATGGCCACCGGAATCGGCTCCGTCCCGAACACTGCGGCATACGTCGTCGCAGGCAGCACGGCCTCGTCGCCGACGTCGCCCGCGTTCCTGGCCGCGATGGGTTTCATCGTGCTGACGGGGATCGGCGCGGCCGCCGTCGCCTGGCGCAGGCGGCACTCCTTCGGCGGGCGATGACCGGGGGCCGGAGCGATCCGCGCCGGCCGCAGGCACGCTGACCGGCGCCGGCGCGACTGAGCCGGCCGGTCGCCGGGGTACGCCGGCGCGGGCAGCGGAGCCGGCCGGTCGCCGGGGGCAGCCGTCACCCCGTTCATCCAGGGGCGATACGCTGCCCGCGCACGACCGACGATCATCGGGCCCGCCGTGGCCCCTCCCTCACACGACCGCACTCCGCACGTTGCCGACGGCTCCGCCGTCCGTCGGCCGATGCGCGATGACTTCCGGGATGGCCAAAGCCCCATGAGCTGGTTCGAATCGTTCGTCCTGGGCCTCGTTCAGGGACTGACCGAGTTCCTGCCGATCTCCTCCAGCGCGCATCTGCGGCTCACCGCAGCGTTCGCCGGCTGGCACGACCCGGGTGCGGCGTTCACCGCGATCACCCAGATCGGCACGGAGGCGGCGGTTCTCATCTACTTCCGCAAGGACATCGTGCGGATCGTCTCGGCGTGGTTCCGCTCGCTGACCAACCGGTCGATGCGCAGCAACCACGACGCCCAGATGGGCTGGCTGGTCATCGTCGGCTCCATCCCGATCGGCGTCCTCGGCGTGACGTTCAAGGACCAGATCGAGGGCCCCTTCCGCGACCTGCGGCTCATCGCCACCACACTGATCGTCATGGGCATCGTCCTCGGTGTCGCCGACCGCCTCGCCGCCCGCGACGAGACCGGCGGCAAGCACCGGGCCGTCAGGGAGCGCAAGTCTCTCAAGGAACTGGGCGTCAGGGACGGTCTGATCTTCGGCTTCTGCCAGGCGATGGCGCTGATCCCGGGTGTATCCCGCTCGGGCGCGACGATCAGCGGTGGCCTGCTGATGGGCTACACCCGCGAGGCGGCGGCCCGTTACTCGTTCCTCCTCGCGATCCCGGCGGTGCTCGCCTCGGGTGCCTTCGAGCTGAAGGACGCGGGCGAAGGACATGTGTCGTGGGGTCCGACGATCTTCGCGACGGTCATCGCCTTCGGTGTGGGCTACGCCGTCATCGCATGGTTCATGAAGTTCATCACCACCAAGAGCTTCATGCCGTTCGTCATCTACCGCGTACTGCTCGGTGTAGCGCTGTTCGCGCTGGTGGCGGCCGGCGTACTGAGCCCGCACGCGGGTGAGTCGGCGGGCTAAGGGCTCTTCGGCCGGCGAGACACCCCGGTGCGGCCACGCCCGCACATGCGTGGCCGCCGAAGACGCCCTCCCCCGGACCGAACCCACCGACGGGGGGTACTGGTGGCGGGCCAGGACCACTGCGGCAGGGACATCTGCCCTCCTGCCGCGTCCCACACGAGGCGACCCGGCCTGACGTGCCCTAGCTTGGTCAGGGGGATTCGTCTAGCCGAGGAGTCCCAGTGACCTCAGGAAGCAGCAAGGACAAGATCAAGGGCAAGGCCAAGGAAACCCTGGGCAAGGTGACCGGCGACCGCGGCAAGATCGCGGAAGGCAAGGCCGACCAGGCCAAGGGGCGCGCCAAAGACGCATTGGACGACGCCCGCAAGCACGTGCCCGGAAAGTCCGGCCCGACGGACCCGCTGATCAGAGACGACGAGTAGGTCCAGGCTCCGAGCCCCCGCTGGATGGTGGGGGCTCAGCCACGCCGAGGGGGGCTCGTCGGGTTCACCGCGGTGAAGGACGAGCAGACATGTCCGTGGACATGAAACTGCCCCTTCCCGCCGGAGCGGGAGGGGGCTGCGTCATTCGGTGTCGGCCGCCGGCAGGTCGGGGGGCGCGACGAACAACCCCGCATACTGCGGCCGCGGCGGCTCGACGGGGTCGAGGACAACCGTCGTGCCCATGTCCGCAGCGTCGTCGTTCGCGCGCTGTCGTACCTGGCGCGGTGAAGCGTCAGCCATCAAGTCTCCTGTGCATAGCGGTCGTTGTGAGGGCCCCGAGCCCGAGAAGACCACGGCTGGTGTGCGGTGGCGGTGCTTCTGCACCATGGGGCGGCACACCAGGGCGTCCGGATCAGCCGAAGGTGCCTGCAGGGAGTATCCACCAGGACACGTTCGGCCGCCAGCGCCGGGCCTGCCCTCCGTACCGTCCTGGCCGTCGGGGCCGGGCGGGATCTTCGGCCGACCACCACGCAGTCGTCCGTACGCGACGGTTCAGTACGCGACGACCGCCCATGTCAGCGCCCCGGCGACGGCCACCGCGTAGCACCCCACGGCGGCGCGCACGACGGTGCGCCGGGTGGAAGTGCTCCATGACGTACCGGCCAGCACCCTAGCCAGCGCGGGAAGCACCAGGATCGCGTGCAGGGCCACCCCGTGCAGTGGTTTGAGCGATGCCGTGGAGGCATAGCCCGCCGGCTGGTGGCCGGTGCGGGTCAGATAGACGCCGCGGGCGATCATCGCCGCCCCCGACAGCAGCCCGACGACGAGGATCGCGAAACCGGATCTCAGCGCGAGCGCCATCCCGGCGGGTCCTTCCGGGGGACGGGCGAACGAGGCCGCCGCCAGGCCGGTGAGGACGACGACCAGCACCGCCCCGCCGACGGCCAGCGCCATGGAGACCGCCGTGTCGAAGGGCGTCTCCATGTTGAAGTGGGACGGCACGCCGCGCCAGGCCTGGAGCGTGATGCCCGCGACCTCCAGCACACAGTCGGCGGCGAACACCGCGAGCAGCACCGTGCGGGTGCGTGCATGCATGCGTACGTACGAGGCCACCCAGCAGATCGCGATGAGCGTCAGACCGAAGGAGAGCCCGAAGGTGACGGGCTTGCGCCAGGACACCGGGCCGGACCAGGGACCGCCGTCCACCGCGAAGACGACCAGGTGCAGCAGCCCGGAGACGACGAGCGCCGATCCGGTGGCGTAACAGAGGCGTTCCACCGAGCGCAGACCGTGCCACGCACGGGTGCTCGGCAGCGGGTGGGCGAGGCCTCTGCGCGCCGGTTCCGTACTGATGACCGCTGGGGACTGGTTCTCCATGCCCGGAGCATCCCGCGGGGCGGGCCCGGCCGTCGTCGTACGTCCGGAGGCAGTCGCCGTACACCGCATGGAGTACCCGTGACCCCACTCACCAGTTGACCCTAAGCCGCGGTCGCCGTGTCGCTCAAGGGGTCTGCACATATCTCTGCGTGACGACTGCCGAGTTCCCCTCGGCCCGCGCAGCGCGGTCACCGATGTCCAGGTGAGCGAACCCATGAGTTACATATGCCCGATTGATCCATCCAGCACTCCACATACATGAACTTCGTTGTTGTGTATGACCTCTTGGCTCCACCATCGCATGGTGCTAGAACTCCTTTCACATGGAGCGCGAGATCATCGGATCACGCTGCGTCATGCCCGGGACCGCCGCCCCGCGGCCCCTGTTCGCGTTTCGCCACCCGAGTTGGAGGCAGTCGTTCGATGCACCTGCCCGTGAGCCGTCGTACCTTCTCCCGCCTCGCTGTCGCACCGGCAGCAGCCCTTGTGATCGGATCGGCCGGGCGCGCGACGGCCGCCAGTACCGCGCCACCCGCCGCGGCCGTTCCCACCCCCGCACGGACCCGCGGGGACATCGCCGCGACCGTGGCCCGCGTCACCACGTTCATGGACGAGCACGTCTCCTACGGCGGCGGTTACGTCTGGAGCTATCTCCCGGATCTCTCCACCACCTGGGGCGAGATGGAGGCCCGGCGCACCATGTGCTGGATCCAGCCGCCCGGCACTCCGTCCGTCGGCCACAGCATGCTCGACGCCTACCACGCCACCGGATCGGAGGCCTGCTACCGGGCGGCCAAGCGCACCGGACTGGCGCTTGTCGACGCCCAACTGGCCTGCGGCGGTTGGAACTACATCCATGACACGGCGGGCCAGGGCTCGCTGCGCGACTGGTACAGGACCATCGGAGCCAACGGGTGGCGGCTGGAGGAGTTCCAGCACTTCTACGGCAATGCCACCTTCGACGACGCGGCGACCGCCACCGCCGCGCAGCTGATACTCCGGCTCCAACTGGAGCGCCCGCACCCGAAGTTCGAAGCCGCTCTGGACCGCGCGATCCGCTTCGTCGTCGCCGCGCAGTACCGCGGCGGTGTCGCCGACGGCGGCTGGCCCCAGCGGTTCCCTGCCTTCTCCGGCTCCGCCGAGCAGATGCCCTGGCCGGAGGAACTGCCGGCCTGGCTGCCCTCCGGCATCCGGCACGGCATGGAGGACGGCGACTACACCGGGCATGTGACCTTCAACGACAACGTGCTCGGCGAGAACATCAAGTTCCTGCTGATGTGCGTCACCGCCCTGGGCCGCCGGGACCTGATACCCAACGTCCGGCGGGCCATGGCCTGCCTCCACCGCATGCAGCAGCCCGGCCCGCAGGCCGGCTGGGGCCTCCAGCACCTCGCCCGTGCGGCGGGCGGCCGACCGGCCGGCGCTCCCGCCGGTGCCCGTTCCTACGAACCCCGGGCGCTGGTCACCCACACCACTCAGACCAATGTCCAGCAGCTCTTCGCTTACTTCCGGCTCACCGGTGACCACGACTTCCTGCGTCGCGTCCCGGAAGCCATCGCCTGGCTGGAGACCTGCCGGCTGACGGATCAGCAGAAGGCGGAGAACCCGCTCCTGGCGTCCAGCACACATCCGACCTTCGTCGAACTCGGCACCAACCGCGCTCGCTTCGTGCACCGCTTCGGCTCGAACATCCGCAATGGCGCCTACTACAACGACTACGACCACCGGGACACCCCGAGCCACTACGGCGGCGGACGCAAGGTCGACACCGCAGCGCTGCGCGCGACGTACGAGGAGCTCATGGCGATGAGCCGGTCCGAGGTCGCCGACCTCAAGGCCCGCTCGCCGCTCTCGGCCCATGGCAGGCGGGAGCTGCCGGCCTACTTCTCGCTGAGCGACCTCAGTCTCGACGACCTGTTCCGCGACGCCGGTCCGTCGCTGCCGACCGTGACGCAGGCGCAGGCGGACGCCGTCGTCGACGGGCTCGGCACACGGGACCACTGGCTGACGCCGATCGGGTCGATCACCAATCCCTACCGGGGACCGGCACCCGCGACGCCCTACGACGGCAAGGCCTATATGAGCCGCAACGTGGGCGACCTCTACGACACCTCGCCGTACGACCCGCTCAAGCCGCCCCTGGAGGCTCCTTACACGCCGCAGAACAGTCCCCTGGGCATCACCACATCGGACTTCATCGACAATCTCGGCACTCTGACGGCGTACGTCGCCGGCAGTTGATCCGCCCCGTCCCCGCTCCGTCCTGAGTGCGACCGTCGCCGGATCGCCCTCGTGCTGAAGCGCGTCGCAGAAGGCCCGCGGCCGGCAGTCCGGAGAGCCGGAAACCCGTCCGCCCGTACCCTTCCGCGACGCGCTTCATCGCTGCACAGAACTTCGCTGTGCGCGCGTCGGCTGCTCCTGCGCCGGACGCCGACCGGCCGTAGCGTACGGAACACAACCGGAGGAATACGGGGCAGACGCGGTCGGAGGTCCCCACCGCGTGCTCCGTACACGTACCAGCCTGGGACAGGTACTGCCGGACTCTGGAGGACTCCATGACCACCGCCGAGCTTCCTGTGATCGCCGCCGTCGACGGTTCGTGGCACAGCTTCGAGGCGCTCGCCTGGGCCGCGCACGACGCCGTCCGGCGAGGGCTTCCGCTGACGATCGTGCATGTCAGGCCGCTCGATCGGCGTACCAGTCAGGAGGTTCAGCGGCGCGAGGCCGAGGAACTGCTCGCGGAGTCCGTGGGCCGGGTGGCACAGGTCGCTCCGGCCCTGCACACGTCGACCCTCGCCCCGCTGGACTTCCCGACGGCGGCACTGACCGCGCTGAGCGAGCACGCGTCGATGCTGGTGCTGGGCTCGCGCGGGCTGGGCGGGTTCCGGTCGCTGCTGGTCGGCTCGAACAGCTTGGCGACGGCCTCGATGGCGAGGTGCCCCGTCGTCGTCGTCCACAGCAGCGCCGCGGACGAGGACGGGACGGAGACACGCGAGGCGTTCGCGGACATCGTCGCCGGGGTGGCCGCCGACGAGAGCAGTGAGGCGGTGCTGGACTTCGCGTTCGAGGCGGCCATGTCCCGGCCCGGCGCGTGCCTGCGGATCGTGCACGGCTGGACGATGTTCTCGTCGATGCTCTCCGGCGGTCCCGTCTTCGACCGCGACGCGGCGGCGGACGCGGCCGCACGGACCCTCGCGGAGCTCACCGCGGGCCGGCGTGAGAAGTACCCGCAGATCGACGTGGTGCAGGAGCCGGTCCACGGGTCCGCGTCCCGCACCCTCGTCACGGCGTCGGAGACCGCCGCCCTCACGGTGATCGGGCGGCGCAAGGGCGGCGAGGATCTTGGATTCGGGCTGTCCCCGGTGGCGCAGACGACACTCACACACGCGGCCGGGCCGGTGGCCGTGGTCCCCTGCTGACACCGTCCGGGTGGATCGGCACCCACACCGCGGACGTGCGCGCGGCGGCTGGAGGGTGCACCGCGCGTGCACGCCCCTTGGCCTCCGCGGCCGGCGGGCACACACTGGCCGGATGACGCAGCGCGTGGCTCTCGCGACCGTGATGGACCAGCTGTCCATCGACGCAGTGATCACCGGTTATGCGGTGGCGGTGGACGACGGCGCCTGGCAGGACTACCGGGACCTGTTCACCCCGGAGGGCCGCGCCGACTACCGCGGTGCGGGCGGTGTGGAGGGGCCCGCGGCCGAGGTCGCGCAGTGGCTCGCGGAGACGATGCGGCTCTTCCCCGTACGGCAGCACCTGGTCGTCAACCGCCGGATCGCCCTCCAGGACCTGGGCGGCTACCCGGGTGACCGCGCCGAGGTGCAGGCCGACTACCTGAACCCGATGCGGCTGCAGGGCACGCCGGACGGCGGCGGTGCCGCACCCCCGGACACCGTCGCGCCGAATTTCGTCTCGGGCGGCCGGTACGCATTCGGACTGGTGCGTACGGAGGCCGGCTGGCGGATCCACAGCGTCACCGTCCACGAGAAGTGGCGCACCCTCTCCGGCTCCCTGACCGCGGGCTGAGTCGCGCCGAACAGCGCCGGCCTCGCCGCACCCGTTCCGCTCCCCCCACACTGGGGAAGAAGAAGGGAACACCTGCTCACCCGGCAGGACGAGGAGGCGCATTATGCGGATTCCGGTCGGCCACCGTGAGCAGGGGGAGCTGGGCCACCGTGAGCAAGGGAGGCCCGTCGGTCGTGAACAGCGCCGGCGGATGCTCCGGTCGCCCTGGTGGCGCTCGGGTGCCGCGCTGCTCGCCGGTGCACTGCCCGCGCTCGCCTTCCCCGCCCCGTCGCTGTGGTGGTTCGCCTATGTCGCACTGGTGCCCTGGCTGCTGCTGATCCGGTCGGCGGGCACGCCGCGCCGGGCAGCCCTCGACGGCTGGCTGGGCGGGGCGGGCTACCTGCTCGCCGTGCACCAGTGGCTGATGCCGAGCCTGCACGTGTTCATCGTGATTCTCGCGGCGCTGCTCGGTCTGCTGTGGGCGCCCTGGGGCCTGTTGGTGTCCAGGATGCTCGGGGGTGCCCCCTCCGGCGCACGGGCCGCGGCCGCCCTGATCGTGGTGCCGTGCGGCTGGCTGATGATCGAAGTGGGCCGCTCCTGGGAGGGGCTCGGCGGTCCGTGGGGGCTGCTCGGCGCGAGCCAGTGGCAGGTGCCTGTGGCGCTCCGGGTCGCATCGGTCGGCGCCGTGTGGCTGGTGAGTCTCCTGGTGGTTGCGGTGAACACCGCTGTCGCCCTGCTGCTCGTGACCTCGCGCGCCCGGACGGCTGCGGCGGTCGGCATCGTGGTGTGCGCTCTCGCCGTGGGCGCGATATGGACGTGGGCGCCGCAGCCCCAGCAGGCGGGGACGGCCCGGATCGCCGTCGTCCAGCCGGGGGTGGTCGGGGGACCCGACAGCGTCGAGCGCCGCTTCGACCGCAGTGAGCGGCTGACCCGCACGCTGGCCGGCCGCGACCTCGATCTGGTGGTGTGGGGCGAGAGCAGCGTCGGCCAGGATCTGTCCCGGCGACCGGACCTGACCGCGCGGATCGCGAAGCTTTCGCGCGAGGTCGGCGCGGATGTGCTGGTGAATATGGATGCCCGGCAGACCGGCGCGTCGGGCCGGACGGGGATCTTCAAGAGCGCCGTGCTGGTCGGACCGGACGGCCTGACCGGGGACCGCTACGACAAGATGCGCCTGGTGCCGTTCGGCGAATACGTCCCGGCCCGTTCGGTGCTCGGCTGGGTGACGTCGGTGGGCAGGGCAGCCGGCGAGGACCGGTTGCGCGGCACCCGGCAGGTCGTGATGTCCGTTCCCGAGCCGTCTCGCGCGGACCGGTCCACCGGATCTCCCACCGACGTAGGTGCCTCGGAGAACCGTCTGCGGATCGGGCCGCTGGTCTGCTTCGAGTCGGCGTTTCCCGACATGAGCAGGCGCCTGACCCGTGACGGGGCCCAGCTGCTGATCGCCCAGTCCTCGACCTCGTCGTTCCAGCACACCTGGGCACCCGAGCAGCACGCCTCGCTCGGCGCGCTGCGGGCCGCCGAGAACGGCCGCCCGATGGTGCATGCGACGCTCACCGGCATCAGCACGGCGTACGGCCCGCAGGGCGCGCGCATCGGCTCACCGATGGGGACGGATACGAGCGGGGCCGCCGTGTACGACGTACCGCTGGCCCGTGGCACCACGCTGTACGTACGGCTGGGCGACTGGCCGGTGCACGGCGCGCTGGGCGTGCTGGCGGCGTTCTGCGCCTACGAGGGTGTCCGGTCCCTGCGGCGGCGTGCCCCGCTGGAGCCGGTCGGCCCGGTGAGTCCGACGGCACGGACACACGGTCTATGACGGGGCGTTCACGGAGACGATGTTTCCCTGCGCGTCGACGGTCAGCGCCACCCGCTCCACCTTGTTCGTCACCGCCAGGACCGCCCAGACGACGCCCCACAGAAAGCAGCTGAACACCATCAGAAGGGCGTGCAACACGTGGTTGAGCGGCTGTCCCCGGACCATCACCACCTGCGTCTCGGCCCGGGACTCCACCCGCCAGCCGTTGGCGATCCGCTGATTGACCGCCCAGTCGAGGATCAGGCCGCGCTGCATCGCGTCGGGTGGCTGCCCGTCCGCCGAGTAGTAGCCGGGGGGTGGCTGGAGAGCGCCCCATCCCTGTGGCTCGTCGTGGGGCTTCACGAGGTCACCTCCACGGGCCGGTGATCGATCCCCCCAGCCTGCCTCCGGCCTGTGCGGGACGCATCCCGAGCGGATCGAACCCGTCCTCACCTGCGGGTTCCGCTGACATCCGACCGTCCCGCACAGCCCACCGGACGCCGTCCGCCCCGCAGGCCCTGCACGATCCGGACGAGAGGACTACGCGCAGCCCAGGTCGCGGAGGATGCGCTCGCACAGCTCGTGCGTCTCCAGGGCGTCCCGGGCGCTCAGCAGCTTTCCGGCCTGCACGGCGTCCAGGAAGGACAGCACGCTCTGCTCGATGCCGCGCTGGCGGGCCACCGACACCCAGTCCCCGCGCCGCCGCACGCTCGGCTGCCCCTTGTGGTCGATCACCTCGGCGAGGTTCACCACCTCGCGCTTGGAGTCCTGTCCGGAGACCTCGAGCCGCTCCTCCGTCGAGCCGCTGAGCCGGTTCATCGCACCGATGGCGGTGAACCCGTCGCCGGACAGCTGCAGCACGACGTGGTGCATCAGGCCCTCACGGATTCTGGCCTGTACGACGGTGTGCTCGACCGGGCCCGGCACCAGGAAGCGCAGGGTGTCCACGACGTGGATGAAGTCGTCGAGCACCATGGCCCGCGGGTCCTCGGGCAGTCCCACCCGGTTCTTCTGCATCAGGATCAGCTCGCGAGGGTGCTCGGCGCACTGCGCGTAGCCGGGCGCGACCCTCCGGTTGAAGCCGACGGCCAGGCTGACACCGCGCTCCTCGGCGAGGTTCACCAGCCGCTCGGACTCTGCGAGTTCGTAGGCGAGCGGCTTGTCGACGTACGTGGGAACACCCGCGTCGAGCAGCCGCCCGGCGATCTCCGGGTGCACGGAGGTCGGAGCGTGGACGAAGGCGGCGTCCAGGCCCTCCGCGATCAGCGAGTCGAGGTCGGTGTGGCGCTGCTCCGGCGGGATCCTGTGGGCCTCGGCGACGGCCGTCAGGGTCGCGGGGGTGCGGGTCTGCAGATGGAGTTCGACCCCGGGCAGGGTGGTGAGCACCGGCAGGTACGCCTTCTGCGCGATGTCGCCGAGCCCGATGCAGCCGACCTTCACAGGGAACTCCCTCTCGCTGTGTGCGCGTCATCCGTCGAGGCAGCATACGTGTGCTGCGGCGGCTGCCAGTCCGCGATGCCGTCGAAGGTGCGCAGGACGAGGCCGGGCCCGAACCGGGCGACGACCGACATCGATATGTCACGCAGTGCGACGGCAGGTGCGCTGGTCAGACGCATCAGCCGGGTTGCCTGGGCGGCCTTGCGGACGATGGCGTGGGTGCGCGGGACACGGTCCGCGCTGTACGCGGCCAGGGCCGCCGCCAGGTCGCCGCCGGGCGCCGCATGGTGAGCGAGCACGATGGCGTCCTCGATCGTCTGGTTGCCTCCCTGTCCGAGTGTGGGCGCCATGGCGTGCGCGCCGTCGCCGACCAGGACGGTGCGGCCGCGGTGGAACACCGGCAGGGGGTCGATCAGATGGTGCACATCGTTGCGGAGAACCTGTCCGGGCTCGACGGCGGCGATGATCCCGGGGATCGGATCGTGCCAGTCGCCGAACCGGCGCAGCAGCTCGGCCTTCTCGCCGTCGGCGCCCCGCTCCCCGGCAGGCGCGACAGCGGCCGCGTAGGCATAGATCCGGCCGTCCTTGAGCGGTTGGGTGCCCCAGAGGGCGCCGCGGCCCCAGGTCTCGTGCGGGGCGAAGGCCTTCTCCGGCGCCGGGACGACGACGCGCCAGGTGGTGAAGCCCGCGTACGACGGTCCGGGGTGCGCGGGGAAGAGGCAGGAGCGTACGGCCGAGTCGATGCCGTCGGCGCCGACGACGAGGTCGGCCTCGATGTTTCCGGCCGCAGTGGCGACGATCGCCCGGGCGCCGCCCGCGGTGCCCGGCTCCAGGAGCTGCGCCGGCGCCCCGGTACGGATCGCGGATGAGGGAAGTCCGGCGGCGAGCACGTCGATCAGGGTGGCGCGATGGACGAGGACGATCGATCCGCCGAACCGCTCGGTCGCGGCCTCGCTGCTCGTCCCGGCGAGCCACCGGCCGCCCGGGGTGCGCATACCGCCGTCGCCCTGCCAGGCGGCCAGGGAGCGGATCCTGTCACCGAGGCCGATGACGTCCAGGGCGCGCTGGGAGTTGGGCGCGAGGCCGATCCCTGCGCCGACGGGCTCCAGGGAGGCCGCCCGCTCCAGGACGGTGGTCCGCCAGCCGCGCCGGTGCAGGGCGACGGCGGCGGTCAGCCCACCGATCCCGCTGCCGATGACGACCGCATGGGGCTGTGTCATGACTCCCCCTCCTCGAAACTACATCTGTAGTGAGGAGACCAACGTACTACAGGTGTAGTTGCAGCGGTAGGTTTGGCCCCATGGCCACAAGCTCCCCCCGCATCGCCGGCGCCTCCCGGGCCGGCCTGATCACCGACGCCGCCCTGGCACTGCTCGCCGAGCGCGGGATGCGGGGGCTCACCCACCGCGCCGTCGACGAGCGCGCGGCACTCCCCCAGGGTTCGACGTCCAACTACGCCCGCACCCGGCAGGCCCTGCTGGAGGCCACGGTGCGACGCCTTGCCGAGCGTGAGGCACAGGTGCTCGCCCCGGGAGAGCTCCCGATGCCCGGCGGCGCAGCAGTCGGCAGGGCGGAAACCGAGGCGGAGGCAGCCGACGGGACAGGAGGGAAGGCGGCAGGGCAGGCAGGTGACGGTCTGGACGCCGTCGTCGGCGGTCTCGCACTGGCCATGCACCGGTATCTGACCCGTCACCCCGAACTGCTCATCTGCCGCTACGAACTCGCCCTGGAGGCCACCCGGCGCCCGGAGTTGCGTGAGTTCTTCGACACCATGGGCCGCCAGTTCCGCGACCCCCTGGTGGCACTGATGACGGCAGCCGGTTCGGCCGAGCCGGATCGCCATGCCCTGTCGCTGGTGGCCTGGTGCGAGGGGCTGATGTTCTCCTGCGCCGCCGGGTCGTACCACCGGTCCGTACCCACCGAGGAGGAACTGCGCACCGGCTTCACCGAGTTGCTGTGCGGCATGCTGGGCCGCGACAGCCGCTGAACGCCCGGCCCATTCGTGATGGCTGGGCAAGAATGCGCGCCATGACCACGGACGAACGCTCCGAGCCCGCCCTCACCGCCGCAGAGCGCCCGATGCTGGAGGGCTGGCTCGACTATCACCGCGACACGCTCGCCCTGAAGTGTGCAGGCCTCACCGACTCCCAGCTGCGGGAGGCGTCCGTACCCCCGTCGGAGCTCAGCCTGCTCGGGCTCGTGCGGCACATGGCGGAGGTGGAGCGCGGCTGGTTCCGCGAGGTCCTGGCCGGTGAGGACGTGAAGGCCGTCTACGGGACGGACGAGGACCCGGAAGGCGAGTTCCACCTCACCGAGGCGGACACCTGGGAGAAGGACGGGGCGATCTGGCGGGAGGAGATCGCACGGGCCAGGGAGATCGCCGCGAACGTCGGGCTCGACGATCTGTCGATCGGCCTGAGCCGCAAGGGCGAGCCGTACAACCTGCGATGGATCTACACCCACATGATCGAGGAGTACGCCCGGCACAACGGCCACGCCGATCTCGTCCGGGAGCGGATCGACGGAGCGACCGGCGACTGATCCCGCCGCGGCCGCTCGCCCGCATCCGGCGCGCCCCGGGGGCAGCGACAGGCGGGGACTGCGCCGACCGGGGTCACTCGTGCGGGCCAATCACGGCTTCTTCCCTCCCGCAATGGATCACCCGCACAGCAGAGTTGCAGGGTGCAACGAACCAGAATCGCCGTGAAGCTCCTGGTCGGGGTGGCCGTCACTGCCGTCTCCGGCTGCGTGTCCGTGGAGCCCCAGCCGGGCCTTGCGCCCCGGCCCGGGACCAGCAGGCCCGCCCGGGACCTGGCCCCTCAGATCGCCCGGCCACCGGTCCGGGACACCCTGGAATCCCTGCCGGATCCGAAGCCCTCCGCAAAGGCGTCAGAGCCCAGCTCCGGAGCACACTCGGACACCCGTCGCACCGGGCAGCGCACACCGCGGCAAGGTGAGCATCCCGGTGGGGTCCTGCCGCGGCCGCGGCAGGCTCCGGGCGCGGTACTGGTACCGGTCCCGGTTCTGCCGGCCTCCCCCGTGACCGGGACGGACGTCTGCGCGCTCGGGCGGGGATACGGCGGCTGGCCCACCGGCAGCACACCGTCCCGGATCTGCGAAGACGCCTACGGCCACTGATCCCACAGCCGCCGCTCCAGCCGCCCGATCGCCGCCCGTACCCCTCCCCCGTATCCGTCGTCCGTTCCGTCGTCCGCGAGGACGTCGGAGGCCTGACGGGCCCGGTTCAGATGGATCCAGGCGGCGTCCGGGCGCTGGAGCTTCGCATAATCCGCCGCGAGACTGAGATGGAGCAGCGGCGAGAAGGCGCGGACCGCGAGCGTGTCCCGGTGTTCGGCCGCCCGCTCGTCCGTCAGCCCTTCTGCGGCGGTCAGCGCCCGCAGGTCCCAGGCGAGCTCGTCACCGGGATCGTCCTGGGTGTCGGCCATGTAGTGCGCGAGGGTGCAACGGTGGAGGGCGTCGCCGTCCTCGCCGATCTCGGCCCAGAGCGCTCCGAACCGGTTGCGGGCCTCTTCGCGGTCACCACCGTGCAGCAGCATGATCGCCTGGCCGATCCTGGTCATGACTGCGTCCTTCGACGCCTCCTGCTGCTCCGCCACCGCAGTCTCCCTCGCACCCGTCCAGCCGATCCCGTTCGATTCCGGATGGCTCGACGCTAGCCGCTGGTACGGGCAAACCCGGTCAGGCTCGGGCAAAGCACCCGAGCCTGTCAGGCAGGTGCCCGCAGTCAGCCCAGGTCGGGGATGCGCCAGTCGATCGGCTGGTGCCCCTGCGCCGCGATCGCCTCGTTGATCTGCGTGAACGGGCGGGAGCCGAGGAACTTCTTCGCGGACAGGGGCGACGGGTGCGCGCCCTTCACCACCACATGGCGCTCCTCGTCGATCAGCGGGAGCTTCTTCTGTGCGTAGTTGCCCCAGAGGACGAAGACCGCCGGATCGGGACGCGCGGCCACCGCCCGGATGACCGCGTCCGTGACCTTTTCCCAGCCCTTGCCCTTGTGCGAGTTGGCCTCTCCGGCGCGGACCGTCAGCACGGCGTTGAGCAGCAGGACGCCCTGCTCGGCCCACGGCATCAGATACCCGTTGTCCGGGACGGGCAGGCCGAGCTCGTCCTTCATCTCCTTGTAGATGTTCCGCAAGGAGGGCGGCGTCCTGACGCCGGGCTGCACGGAGAAGCACAGCCCGTGCCCCTGGCCCTCGCCGTGGTATGGGTCCTGGCCGAGGACCAGGACCTTCACCCTGTCGTACGGAGTGGCCTCCAGTGCGGCGAAGACCTGCTCCCGCGGCGGATAGACCGGCCCCTTGGCCCGCTCCTCCTCGACGAAGTCGGCGAGCTCCTTGAAGTACGGCTTCTGCAGCTCATCGCCGAGAACGCCGCGCCAGGACTCGGGCAGCAGGTCGGTGTCGGTCACGTCAACAACCTCCGGTACGCAAATCGGTTCTTGACCACAGAACCTACCGGGGCCCACTGACAATCGGCCGGGCGAGCCCTACCAACTCGCCTTGCGGTACAGCTCCCACATCTGCATGACCGTCTGCGGGTCCAGGGCGCGCTCGCCGCCGCCGATGTCCTCGCCCGCCGCCACATACAGCTTGCCCTGCCACAGCGGCAGCAGCCGGACGTCGTCGACCAGGATCTTCTGGGCCCGCTCGAACTGCTTGCTGACCGCGCCCCGGTCGCTCTCCTGGCGGCTCTGCGGCAGCAGGTACTTGGTGATCTCGTTCTTCACGTACGGCATCCCGGTGACGGTGTCCTTGCCCACGAAGGGAGCGATGAAGTTGTCCGGGTCCGGAAAGTCCGGGAACCAGCCACGGCCGAAGACCGGGTACTCGCCCTTGGTGTAGCCCGCCTGGAACGTCTTCCACGGGGCGCTCTTCAGCGTGATCTTGAACAGGCCCGAGGTCTCCAGCTGGCGCTTCAGCTCATCGAACTCGGGGGCCGTCGAGGAGCCGTAGCGGTCGGTGGTGAACCAGAACGTCATGGCGACCGGCTCGGTGACGCCCGCCCCGGTGAGGATCTCCTTGGCCTTCTCCACGTTCGGGTCGCCGAAGCTGTCGAAGAAGCTGGTGGTGTGACCGGCGATGCCCTTGGGCACCATGGAGTACAGCGGCTCGGCGGTGCCCTGGTAGACCTTGGCCACCAAGGCGTCCCGGTCCACGAGCTGGGCGATGGCCCGCCGCACGGCCGGATTCCCGGCGGCCGGGTCCTCGGGGTTGAAGACCAGGAAGCGGATGTCGGCGCCGACGGTCTCGATGAGCTGCAGCTCGCTGTTCTTTTCCTTGTTGTCCTCGAGCCTGACCACCTCCTCGGCGGTGAGGCCGCGGTAGGTGGCGTCGATCTCGTTCTTCTGCAGGGCCTCGACCATGGGGGTGGACCCCTTGAAGTACCTGATGGTCACGGCGTTGTTCTTGCGGTTGGCGAACCCCTTGTAACTCGGGTTCTTCACCAGCTCGGCCCGGTCACCCGGCTGGTACGAGTCCAGGAGATAGGGGCCGGACCCGGTGATCTTTCCGTCCTCGCGGACCTTGTCCTTCGGGTAGTCGCCGGGAGCCACCAGGGACATCGCGGGGGTGGCCAGGACGAACGGGAAGGTGGCGTCGGGCTTGTTGAGGTGGAAGACGACCGTGTCGTCACCCACGGTCTCGACGCGGTCGAGCGAGCCGAGCAGTCCTACCGGGCCGCCCTTCACCTTGAGGGTCGAGATCCGGTCGATGGAGTACTTCACGGCCTCGGCGTCGAGTGCGTCCCCGTTGGAGAACTTCAGGCCCTTCTTGAGCCTGCAGCGATAGGCCGTGCTGGTCCGGTCGGTGAAGGTGCAGGAATCCGCGGCATCGGGCTCGGGGCTCGTACTGCCGGTGGGGAAGCTCACCAGGGTCTGGAAGACATTGCGCATCAACTCCCAGGAGTTGTCCCACGCCGCCGCCGGATCAAGAGTGGAGGGCTCACTCGTGGTGCCGACGACTATCTTCTGCTCGCTCTCCGACGCGCCGTCGGACAGCAGACCGCAACCGGCCAGCAATGAAAGGGAAGCAAGCGCTGCAACGACCTGCAGCCTGGCCCGGTAGAACACGTGCACGCTCCTCGATCGGCCATGGGTCGGCAGACCATACCGCAGCGCCCCGTCGGGTCAATCCGTAGGCCCGACGGGGCACTTGAGGCAATCAGGGCGAAACCGGATCAGGCCGTGCTCAGCCCACCCCTGCGTTCAGGAAGATGCCGCCGTCGACGACGAGCGTCTGCCCCGTGATCCAGTCGGACTGGTTGGACGTGAGGAACGCGGCGGCCCCCCCGATGTCCTCGGGGACACCGAGCCGGCCGAGCGGATAGGCGGCGGCGGCCTCGGCCTCGCGACCCTCGTACAGCGCCTCGGCGAACCTGGTCTTCACGACCGCGGGGGCGATGGCGTTGACCCGGACGACCGGAGCGAACTCGTGCGCCAGCTGAAGGGTCAGATTGACCATGGCGGCCTTGCTCATGCCGTACGCACCGATGAACGGCGAGGCGGAGACACCGGCGACGGAGGCGATGTTGACGATCGCCCCGCCGTTCTCCTTCTGCCAGGCCTTCCAGGTCTGCTGGGCGAAGCCGAGCGCCGAGATCACATTGGTCTCGTAGACCTTGCGCGCGACGGCCAGGTCGAGCTCCGCGATCGGGCCGAAGACCGGGTTCGTGCCGGCGTTGTTGACCAGGAAGTCGACCCTGCCGAACGCCTCCATGGTGCGTTCGACGGCCACCGCCTGGTGCGCCTCGTCGTGCGCCTTGCCCGCGACGCCGATGACCCGGTCGGAGCCCAGCTTCTCGACGGCCTCCTTGAGGGCGTCCTCACCGCGCCCGGTGATGCACACCCGGTCGCCACGGGCGACGAGCGCCTCGGCGATGCCGTAACCGATCCCCCGGCTCGCGCCCGTGATCAGTGCGACCTTCCCGCTGTCCTGCACAGTCATGATCTGCGTTGCCCTTCGGGTCAGTTGAGCGGTCCGCCGGCGACGTACAGCACCTGGCCGGAGACGAAGCCGGCCTCGTCGCCCGTGAAGAAGGCGATGGCGTTGGCGATGTCGTCGGGGCGGCCGACGCGCTGCACGGGGATCTGGGTGGCGGCGGCAGCCTGGAACTCCTCGAAGCCCATGCCGACCCGGGCCGCGGTCTGCGCGGTCATCTCGGTGACGATGAAGCCGGGCGCGACGGCGTTTGCGGTGATGCCGAACTTGCCGAGCTCCTTGGCGAGGGTCTTGGTGAAGCCCTGCAGGCCGGCCTTGACGGCGGAGTAGTTGGCCTGGCCGCGGTTGCCGAGCGCCGAAGAGGACGACAGCGAGACGATACGGCCGAACGTGGCGTCCACCATGTGCTTCTGGACGGCCTTGGCCATCAGGAACGCGCCCTTGAGGTGCACGTTCATCACGGTGTCCCAGTCGGACTCGCTCATCTTGAAGAGCAGGTTGTCGCGGAGCACGCCCGCGTTGTTCACGAGGATCGTCGGGGCCCCGAGCTCGGCGGCGACGCGCGCGACGGCGGCCTCCACCTGGGCGCTGTCCGACACGTCGCAGCCGACGGCGAGTGCGGTGCCTCCGGCGGCGGTGATCTTCTCGACGGTGTCCTTGCAGGCCGCCTCGTCGAGGTCGAGTACGGCGACGGCGCGGCCCTCGGCCGCCAGACGGACGGCGGTGGCGGCGCCGATGCCCCGCGCCGCTCCCGTCACGATGGCGACGCGCTGCTCGGTGGTGGACATGCTTGGTTCTCCTCGCCCTTGGATCGCGGCTCAGCGGACGTCAGGAAGTTTCCCGATGACTGAGCAACCGCTTAGTACCTTCAGCAGACGAGACGCTAGAAGCCCTGGCACTCGGTGTCAACGGCCCACGGGGACAGCAGCGCATGTCACACCCGCCGGCGACGCGACCGCAGAGGACACGGACGGCGCCGACGGGTGCCGGATCAGCGCACCAGCAGGTCGAGCAGCCGCTCGACCTCGGCCTCCGGATCGGTGGTGAGACCGCTGTGCACGGCGCTCGGCTGAACGACCGTCGAGCGCGGGGCGATCAGCCAGCGAAAACGCCGGCCGACGTCGTCGCCGGCGGCCTGACCAGCCGCGTCTCCGCCACCGCAGACACCCTCGACCGCCCGCAGTGCCGCCCGCACGCCGGCCACGTCCGCGTCCGGGTCCAGCGCCCTCAGCTTGTTCTCGTCCAGATGGGTACGGGCCGCCACGAAGGATCTGGCGCGGCAGTACACCAGCACCCCCGCGTTGAAGCACTCACCGCGCTCGACCCGGGGCACGACGCGCAGCAGCGCGTACTCGAAGACCTCGCGCTTGCTCACCGGCGGTCGTCCTTGCTGCTCTGCGCGGCCTGCTCGGCTGCGGCTCGCTCGGCCCGGTCCTTCTTCGTGGGATGCGGCCACGGCGTGAGGTGCTCGGTGAGCCACCCCGGCGCCCGGGACGGTCCGGTCTTCGTGGGTGTGTCCATCGAGATCCGCTCATGGATGGTGGCGGCGCGCGCCAGCAGCGGCTCCACATAGGCGCGGCGCAGGGCGTCCGTCGTGTCGAAGCCGGGCTCGTCGACCAGCCACTCGTCGGGCACGTCGGCGGTCACCTCGGTCAGCAGCTGTTCGGTGACGAGCGGGGCCAGCTCGGCGGCCGCGGCCGCGATGTCCGGACCGACGGGCGCGAGCACATGGTCGGAGGCGTTGTACGGCTTGGCGGCCGATGCCTGTGCACCCGGCCAGTTGTGGTGCCAGATCATGGTGGCGCCGTGGTCGATGAGCCAGACATCACCGTGCCAGACCAGCATGTTAGGGTTCCGCCACGATCGGTCGACATTGTTGATCAACGCATCGAACCAGACGATTTTCCCGGCCTCTGCTGGATCCACTTGGTAGGCGAGCGGATCGAACCCGATCGAACCGGGCAGATAGTCCATTCCGAGATTCAGCCCGCCGCTCGCTTTGAGCAGTTCCTGCACCTCCTGATCCGGCTCGGCGAGCCCGATGACCGGGTCGAGCTGGATCGTGACGAGTTCCGGGACCCACAGTCCCAGCCGCCGGCCGAGCTCCCCGCAGATGACCTCCGCGACGAGGGTCTTGCGGCCCTGCCCCGCGCCGGTGAACTTCATGACGTACGTACCGAGATCGTCGGCTTCGACGATGCCCGGGAGCGAGCCGCCCTCACGCAACGGCGTGACGTAGCGGGTCGCTGTGACTTCGGTGAGCATCACCCCAGGCTACTGGGGTGCACCGGTCGTCCCTCCACGCGCTGCAAACCCGCTCGTCTCCCGGTCGCAGCAACCGATCACCAACGGAAGGAACTCCGACATGACCCCGGACCGATCCGACGGAACCGGCCCCGGCGGACTGCCTCTCCAGTCCGCCCGCACCCGGCGCTTCTCGCTCGGCGTGCCCCGGCAGTTCACGGTCTCGCCCGACGGCGAACGGGTGCTCTTCACAAGGACGGCCGGCGGCACCGATCCGGTCGGCCGCCTGTGGCTTTACGAGGACGGCGCGGAGCGGATGCTCGCCGACCCGGCAGCCGTTCGGCGCGATCGCGCGGACGGCGGCGAAGTCCCGCAGGAGGAACTGGTCCGCCGTGAGCGGGCCCGCGAGACGTCGTCGGGGATCGTGTCGTACGCGACGGACGCGGACGTCCGGCTCGTCGTCTTCGCACTCGACGGTGAGCTGTGGGCCGTACGGACGGACGGCGGCACCCCGCACAGGATCGCCACCGCCGGCGCCGTGACCGATCCGCGCCCTTCACCGGACGGCACCCTGATCGCCTACGTCTGCGGGGGTGCGCTGCGGATCGTGCGGAGCGACGGGACGGACGACCGGGCAGCGGTCACCCCGGAGGAGGAGCACGTGACGTACGGGCTCTCGGACCACGTGTCGGCGGAGTCGCTCGGGCGCTCGCGCGGCTACTGGTGGTCGCCGGCAGGCGATGCCCTGCTGGTGGCACGCGTGGACACCGCCATGGTGCAGCGCAGATACCTCAGTGATCCGGCCGATCCGGAGCGGCGGCCGCGCGTGGTGCCGTACCCGGCGGCGGGCACGCCGAACGCGGAGGTGTCCCTGCATCTGGTGCAGGTGGCCGGTGGACGCATCGCGGTCCGGCTGCCTGTGGCGGCCGGCGCGGACCACCCTGCCGGGACGTGGACCGACCCGCGGTTCGAGTACGTCGCGACGGCCGGCTGGGACACGCACGGGCCGCTCGTCTCGGTGCAGTCGCGTGACCAGCGTTCGGTCCATGTCCTCGCGGTGGATCCGGCCACGGGAGGGACCCGGGTCCTGCACCGCGCCCATGACCCTGCCTGGGTCGCGCTGCGAGCGGGCACGCCGCGTCGCCTTGCGTCCGGGGCGCTCGTCGTTCCCGCGCAACCGGGCGGCGACACCCAGGGGCTGGAGGTCGGCGGCCGTGCGACCCCGCCGGGTCTGGAGGTCCGCGAGGTTCTCGGCGCCGTGGGGGACCGGGTGTTCTTCACCGCGAGCGAGGAGCCGACGGAGATCCATGTCTGGTCCTGTGCAGCCGGTTCGTCCGCAGACGCTCCCGAGCGGCTCACCGGCGAGCGTGGCGTGCACACGGCCGCGGTGGGCGGTACCACGGTCGTGCTGGACAGCCGGACCCCGGACGGGCAGACGGTGACCGTGGTGCGCAACGGCGCGCCCGTCGGGCGGATCGCGGTCCTCGCGGAGACTCCCGTGGTCACGCCACGGCCCCTCGCGCTGAGTCTGGGGGTGCGGGAGCTGCGCAGCAGCCTGTACCTGCCGTCGTGGCACCGGCAGGGAGACGGCCCGCTGCCCGTGCTGCTCAGCCCGTACGCGGGCCACGGCCTCCAACTGGTGCTGCCGGTGCGCAGTTGGTGGGCCGCGACCGCCCAGTGGTTCGCCGAGCAGGGGTTCGCGGTGCTCGTCACGGACGGCCGCGGCACCCCGGGGCGGGGCGAGGCCTGGGAGAAATCGGTGCGCGGCGACCGGCTGACGGCGGTCCTGGAGGACCAGATCGACGCGCTGCACGCGGCGGCGGCGCGCTACCCGCAACTGGACCTGGGCCGGGTGGCGATGCGTGGATGGTCGTTCAGCGGCTACCTCGCGGCCGCGGCCGTACTGCGTCACCCGGAGGTCTTCCACGCGGCCGTGGCGGGTGCGGCGCCGGCCGACCGGCGGCTGTACGACACCCATTGGGAGGAACGGTTTCTCGGCCATCCGGATGTGGAGCCGGAGGCGTACGAGCGAAATTCGCTGCTCTCCGAGGCTCACCGGCTGACGCGCCCGCTCATGCTGGTGCACGGACTTGCCGATGACAATGTCGCCGTCGCCCACATGCTGCGGTTCTCGGCCGCGCTGCTGGCCGCGGGGCGGTCGCACACCGTGCTGCCGCTCTCCGGGTCGGGGCATCTGGTCACACAGGAGGAGACGGCGAGCAACCTCTTGCTGCTGGAACGGGATTTCCTCGCAAAGTCCCTCGGCCGTTGAACACGGGGCCTCGGCGGCGCGTACCCCTGGTCGAAGGCATGAATACCGCGGAAGGGAAAGTCAGCATGAGCGCATCGCAGGAGCACGAGGTCCGTCTCGGACGTCGCACCGTTGTGGCAGGTGTCGGTGCGGTCGGGGTGGCTGCCGTACTCACCGCGTGCGGGAACTCCAAGGACACGGGCGGTTCAGATGCCGTCGAGCCGGCCGCGGAGGGGGGCCCGGGCGGCTCGGGCGTGCTCGCGAAGACCACCGACATCCCGGAGGGCGGCGGAAAGATCTTCGCTGACCAGGGCGTCGTGGTCACGCAGCCGAAGGCCGGGGAGTTCAAAGCGTTCTCGTCGAAGTGCACGCATCAGGGATGCGCGGTGTCGAGCGTTTCGGGCGGCGTCATCAACTGTCCCTGTCACGGCAGCACGTTCGACGCGGCGACCGGTGAGGTGGCGGGCGGCCCGGCCCCCAAGCCGCTGCCCGCCGCATCGATCAAGGTCGAGGGTGACTCGATCATGCTCGCTTCATAGCCCTTCGGGGGCTCTGCCAGCAGCCCAGCGCATCCTTCGTAGTGGTGACGGTGGCAACGAGGGCGAGCGTGTTACGGATCATCGCGGGGGTGTAGTCGGCAGGCACCCCCGCGATGGCATCGGACGGCACGACCGCCGTGTAGCCGAGATTCACCGCGTCGAAGACGGCGTTGGGGATGGCGACGTTGGCCGAGACCCCGGTGACGACGAGGGTGCGACAGCCCAGATTGCGCAGCAGCGCGTCGACGCCTGTGCCCGCGACGGGAGAGAGACCGTGCAGTCTCCGTACGACGATGTCCTCGTCCGCCACCTCGACGGGCGCGGCGATCCGGACCGCCGTGGTGCCGGAGTACTGCTGTACGGGCAGCCGGCCGGCGGCCCGGAAGAGACGGGCGTTGTGGTTCGCACCGCGTCCGTCGGGGCGTCGTTCGGCGACCGCGTGCAGTACCTGCACCCCCGCCCCGTGGGCGGCGGCGACCAGTCGGGCGATGTTGTGCAGGGCGCCGGAGGTCCGGGCCTCCCTGGCGAGTTCGGGCAGTGCGCTGTCCGGACCCACGACACCCTGCTGGCACTCCACCGTCAGCAGGACGGTGGAGGCAGGATCGAGCTGCTCGGCAAGCTTTTCCCTGGGCGGCACGGCTGCCCCTCTCGGTGGATTCCGGGTGACGGGCCTCTTCTGACGGACCGGGCGCGCGAGGCTAACGGCCATTGCGTCAGGAAGGAAGAGGCCTCATGATTTCTGACACACAGTCAGCCAACCTGAGGAGACGTCCCATGGCCGTCATTCAGCAACGGGGCCGTCGGATCATGATGACGGAGGCGGAACGCGACGCCTATCTCACCCAGCAGCGCACCTGCCGGGTCGCCACCGTCTCCGTCGACGGCCGCCCGCACATCGGGGCGCTCTGGTTCGTCTGGGACGGCACCTCGCTGTGGCTGTACTCGATCACCCGGAGCCTGCGCTCGTCGCAGCTGCGCCACGACCCGAGAATCGCGGTGGTCGTCGACGACGGCGCGGAGTACGGGGAACTGCGCGGCGTCGAGCTCTCCGGCGAGGCGGTCTTCGTCGGCGAGACACCGCGCACGGGCGAGGCCTGCCCGGAACTGACCGGACCGGAGCGGCTCTTCGCGGAGAAGTACTTCGGCATGGACGTCATGCCGCACGACGGACGGCACGCATGGCTGCGGCTGACCCCGAAGGCGATCACATCATGGGACTTCCGGAAGCTGGCTGACCTGGCCTGAGGCCACCTCCGCGGCCCGGCCTCCCGGATGCGGGCGCGGCGCCCGCCCTCCCGGGTCAGTCCCCGCCGTCGCCGTTCACCGGTGCGTCCAGGCCACGGCCCGCCGCCCGCAGCGCCGCGACCGCCGCCCTGATCGACGGCCGGCGGTCGGCGTCCGTCCGCCACACGGCGTGGACGTGCCGCCGCATCTTCTGCCGTACGGGCACGAGCCGCACCCCGTCCGGCACCACCCCACGCCCCAGCCGGGGTGCCACGCAGACACCCACCCCGGCGGCGATCAGCGCGAGCTGGGTGTGGTGCTCGCCCGCAAGATGGGCGATGCGAGGTTCGATTCCCTTCGAACGCAGCGTGAACATCAGCCAGTCGTGACAGAACTCGCCCTCCGGCCAGGAGATCCAGTCATCGTCGGCGAAGTCCTCCAGACCCACCTCGGTCCGGTCCGCCAGCGGATGACCGGCCGGCATCGCGATGTCCGGCGCGTCGTCGAGCAGTTCGGCCTTGGTGAGACCGCCCGGAACCGGCAAGCGCTTGTTGCTCCAGTCGAGCACCACCGCCAGGTCGACGTCGCCCCTCATCACCGCGCGGATTCCGGCCTCGGGCTCCAACTCCGTCGTGCGCACCTTCAGTTCGGGGTGGTCCGCGCGCAGCGAGACGAGCGTCGCCGGGAACAGTCCGCGTGCCGCGGTCGGGAAGCCCGCCAGCCGGACCTCACCCACCACTTCGCCGCGCTGGGCCTCGATGTCGGACTGGGCCAGTTCCACCTGGGAAAGAATCTTCGCAGCATGGTCGGCGAGCAGCCGGCCGGCGTCGGTGAGCCGGACGCCGCGGCCGTTCTTGGCGAGGAGCTGCTGTCCCACCTCGCGCTCCAGCTTCGCCAGCTGCTGGGAGACCGCGGATGTGGTGACATGCAGGTCCTCGGCCGCGCCACCGACAGAACCGAACCGGGCGAGGGCATCCAGCGTGCGCAGGCGCTCCAAGTTCAACATGTAAGCAATGCTACGCGGACGATCTCACGAAGTCTCGCTTGTCCTACGCGGTTGAATTCGTCATTGTTGCTCTCATGACCGCCCCACGCTCGACCACCACCGCTCCGGCACCGGACCCCGTGCCACCCACCCCCGTCCGGTCGGCCGCCGCTCCGGCGGCCACGCCTGCCGCCGCCCGGCGCCCCGCGCTGGACTGGCGGATCCGCTTCGGGGCGCTCTCGCTGATCTGGGGCTTCAGCTTTCTTCTGATCAAGGTCGGCACCGAGGGGTACGCCCCCTTCCAGGTCACCCTCGGACGACTGCTCTCGGGTACGGCGGTGCTGGCCGTCGCCATGGTGGTGCGCCGTGAGCGCCTGCCGCGCACCGCCCGTACCTGGGGCCATCTCGCCGTCGCCGCGTTCTTCCTCAATGCGCTGCCGTTCTCGCTCTTCGCCTATGCCGAGACGACCATTCCGTCGACGCTGGCCGGCATCTGCAACGCGACGTCGCCGTTGTGGGGCATGGCGCTCTCGCTCGTCGCACTCTCCGAGGACCGGCCGACCCGTCGCCGGGTGGCCGGGCTCGGCCTCGGCTTCCTCGGCGTGCTGACGGTGCTGGGCGCCTGGCAGGGCTTCTCCGGACTGGACTTCGGCGGTACGGCGATGGCGCTCCTCGCCTCCCTCAGCTATCCGGTCGGCTGGATCTACGTCCGCAGGACCCTGGCGGGCAGCGGTTCGTCCACCCTTGCCCTGACCGGCAGCCAGCTCTTCCTCGGCACGGTGCAGATCGCGGTGGTCACCCCCCTGTTCACGGCCGCGCCCGACGGGTTCCCGCTGCTGCCGACCCTCGCCGTCATCGCTCTGGGGGCGCTCGGCACGGGGCTCGCGGTGCTGATGCAGTACGGACTGGTCCAGGAGGTCGGCCCGACGACCGCCCAGATGGTCACGTATTTCATCCCGGTCATCGCCACCGCGGCCGGGGTCGCCGTGCTCGGTGAGCAGCTGAGCTGGAACACTCCGGTCGGCGCGCTGATCGTCCTGGCCGGTGCCGCCCTCACCCAGAGCAGGGCGCGTACGCGCGGGCCCGCTCCGCGTCCGGGTCCGTCTCAGCCGTAGCTCATCGGCCGGGGCGGCCCCGCCGCTGCCGCCACCGCGTCGGCCAGCGGCTCGATGTCGGCCGCGGTGAGGGGCGACACGGTGAGCCGTATGCCCGGCGGTGCGGCGATCCGGAACCGTGCCCCGGGCGCCACCGCCCAGCCCGCGTTCAGCAGCCGGGACACGGCCCCGGTCTCGTCGCTCACCGGAACCCACACATTCATGCCGCTGCGGCCGTGCGCCTCGACACCGCGCTCCGTCAGCGCCCGTACGAGCGCATCGCGCCGCTCCCCGTAGGCCTGTGCGACCGCGCCGGAGTCCACCGCGCCCGACGCCATCAGGTGCAACACGGCCCGCTGCAGCAGCCTGCTGACCCAGCCGGGCCCCAGCCGCTGCCGCCCCAGGACCCGGTCGACCGTGACCGCGTCCCCGGTCAGCAGGGCGACCCGCAGGTCCGGCCCGTACGCCTTGGCGACCGATCGCACGAACGCCCAGCGGTCGGTGGCACCCGCCAGCGGATGCAGCGGCAGGTCGACGATCGCGTGGCCGTGGTCGTCCTCGATCAGCAGCACACCGCGGTGCCCGGCGAGAACGCACCGCAACTCCTCCGCCCGTGCGGCCCCGACGGCGGCGCCCGTCGGATTCTGCGCGCGGTCGGTGACGACGAGCGCGCGGGCGCCTTCGTCCAGCGCGCGCTCGACGGCGTCGGGCAACGGGCCCTCGTCGTCGAGCGCGATCGGCACGGGACGCAGCCCCAGCGCCGGCACGAGATCGAGCAGGGAGCCCCACCCGGGATCTTCGACCGCGACCGCGTCACCCGGCTTGAGATGCGCCACGAGCACCCGCTCGATGGCGTCCAGGGATCCGGAGGTGACGGCCACCGGCCCGGCCGGCACGCCGTCGGCATCGAGGGCGGCACGCGCCAGAGCCGCGAGCTCCGGATCCACGGGTACCTCTCCGTACATCCCCGGCCGTTCCGCGTACGCACGCGTGGCCGACGCGAACGCCTCGCCCAGCGGCGGCAGCAACCCCGGGTCGGGGTTCCCCGCCCCCAGATCCGGCACACCGGGCGGCGCCTCGACCCTGAACGATCCGCGCGCGGTACTGGCGGGGCGCCGGCGCACCCTGCTTCCCCGGCGCCCGGCCGTCTCGATCACTCCGCGCTCGCGCAGGGTGCGGTAGGCGGCCGCCACCGTATTCGGATTGACCTCCAACCGGGCCGCCAACTCCCGCATGGGCGGCAGCACTTGTCCTGGCGCGAGCTCGCCCGACCCGACCGCTCGCTCCACACTCGCGGCAATGTCCGATGCACGCCGCCCGGTGATCCGATATTCTTCTAACACAAACACAATTATGCACTAGTGCAATGGAGTTGGCCATGTCGGACACCGCACCGCCGCAGATCACGGCCCCGGAGGCAGCGGCCCCGTACGAACCGACCGAGCGGACCGTCCCCACCCGTTCCCGGGAGCGCGCCTCGTACGACCGGGAACTGGTCCACTCGATACTCGACGAGGCCTACCTCTGCCATCTCGGCTTCGTCCGCGACGGTGCCCCGGTCGTCCTGCCGACGCTCTTCGGCCGGATCGGCGAGCGGCTGTACGTACACGGCTCGACGGGCTCACGCCCGCTGCGGGCGGCCGGGCAGGCGGACCCCGGCCTGCCGGTCTGCCTCACGGTGACGCATGTCGACGGTCTGGTGCTGGCCCGCTCCGCCTTCCACCACTCGATCAACTACCGCTCCGTGGTGGTCCACGGCGTCGCCCGTACGGTGACCGACCCGCAGGAGCGGCGCACCGCACTCGACGCGATCGTCGACCATGTCGTGCCGGGCCGGACCGCCGACTCCCGTCCGGCCAACGAGAAGGAGCTCGCTGCCACGGCCGTGATCAGGCTCGATCTCGACGAGGTCTCCGCGAAGGTGCGGACCGGCGGGCCGAACGACGAACCGGACGACCTGGCGCTGCCGCACTGGGCGGGCGTCCTTCCGCTGGCCCGCGGGTACCGCGCGCCGCAGCCGTCGGACGACCTCGACCCGGCGATCGCCGTGCCCGGCTATCTGACCGCTCTCTGAGGCTGTCCGGATGTGCGGGCCCACTCCCTGGGAGTGGGCCCGCACATCCCTGACGACCTGTCAGCAACATGCGCGCAGCGGAGCCGAACGGCCAGGCGGTCAGGCGGGAACAGCCGCCCGACGGCGGGCGCTCGCCGCCCCGCGCGTTTCGGCGACAGCGAGCCCCGCCACCGCTGTGAGCAGAAGCAGCGTGCCGACAACGGTGGCCGCGGTGAGCTGCTCACGGAGCACGGCCACGGCGATGACGGCAGCGCTCACCGGTTCGAGGAGCATGATCACGGACACGGTCGCGGCCCGCACCACCGCCGCGCCCGCGAAGTACAGCGCATAGGCGAGCGCGGTCGGGACCGCTGCCACGTACACCAGCAGCCACACCACCTGGGCGGTGTCCGCGGTGTGCGGCACGATCCCTTCGGCGGCCGCCATCGGCAGCAGCCCGAGCGCCCCGATCCCGAACGCCCAGGCGCTGGTGGCGAGCGCGTCGGTGCCGCCGCCGTCGCGGCCGAGCCACCGGGTCAGCAGAGTGATGGCGGCGTAACCGGCAGCGGAGAGCAACGCCAGCGCGACCCCGGTGGGACGCACCGTACCGCCGTCACCGCCGAGCACCAGCACGGCGAGCCCGGTGAGCGCGCCCACCACGGCCGCGAGTCCGCCGCCGCCCAGCCGCTCCCCCATGGTCAGCCGCGCGCCGACCGCGATGAGGACGGGCCCCGCCCCCAGGGTGACGACGGTCCCGACCGCGAGGCCGGTCACCTCGACAGCCGCGAAGTACGCGCTCTGGAACACCGTGAGACCGACGCCGGTCCCGAGGATCCGCAGCAGCCGGCGTCGCCGTGACTCGGAGGGGGCGGCCGTCCGCCGCGGCCTCAGCGCGAGGGCGCCGAGCAGCAGCACCAGGCCGCCCGCGCAGCGCCAGAACGACAGGGCGAGCGGGCCGAGATCGCTGACCCGGAAGACCAGCGAGGCGGCTGCCCCCGCGGTACCCCAGGCGACTCCGGCGACGATCAGATAGAACAGGCTCCGCCCGACGGGCAGGCCTGAAGCAGGATGGGACACGTGACTTCTCCAGAGGAAGACAGGACGGTGGTCGCTCGGCTCCGCACGCGGGCAGCGACGATCCGGCTCGGGGACTGCCCGAGCCCGGTCTTCGTCAGGAGTGGCCGCCCGCGCTAGGCGGCAGGCGGCGGAAGTACGGTCAAGTGCATGATGCACACATTACGTGGCGGCACGCTCGGCGGACAACTCCGCCTCGGCGGCCGCACGATCCGCGGTCCGCGCCCTGCTTGGGCCTTCGTCCGGCACCTCGGCCCGTGCCGCCTCACCGGGCCCCGATGCCACGGGCCCGGAAGACGCCTTCGGTGTCGACGACTGGGCGATGAACGCACCGATCAGCACCAGACAGCCGCCGATGAGCTGGGGGGCGGAGAGGTGCTCGCCGAGCAGGACCCACGCCAGCACGGTCGCGATGACCGCCTCCAGACAGGCGACGACACCCGCCACCGCCGGGGAGAGCAGCCGCACGGAGATCACGCCGGTGACATAGGCGATCACGGTGGCGAGCAGCACGATCCACACCAACAGCAGCCACGCAGGCACATCCGTCCCGTTCATGCCCGCACTGCCGCCGAGCAGCGACCAGTCCATGCCCCAGGGCCGCGCGATCACCGTGAGGACGATCGCGCCGATGAGCAGCCCGTACGCGATGACGCCGACCGGATGCGGAGGCTCCGCACCCGCCGCGCCGTCCTGGCTCCCCTGGTCGGAGAGGACGAAGTAGCCGACCTGGCAGCACGCGGCGCCGAGGGCGAGGAGCAGCCCGACGGCGTCGAAGCTCAGCCCGGACCACACTTCGACCACACAGGAGAGACCGCCGACCGCGAGCACGACACCGACCGCTGCCGCCCGGGTGACCGGACGGCGCTGGACGAACCGGACCCAGCCGAGGACGAGCGCGGGCGCCAGATACTCGACGAGCAGCGCCACGCCGACGGGGATACGGGAGATCGCGGCGAAGTAGCAGGCCTGGACACCCGCGACGGCCAGCAGTCCGAAGCCCAGCAGCAGAACCGGCCGGTCGCGTACGAGAGCGCGGTGGCGCCAGGCCACGGGCAGCATGACCAGGGCGGCGCCTGCCACCCGTAGCCACACCACATGGAGCGGGTCGAGCCCCGCCTCTATCAGCGGCTTGGCCGCCACCCCTGAACCACCGAATGCGAACGCCGAGGCCAGGGCTAGTCCCAGGCCGGCGCTCCTCCCCTGAGACGCGTGCATCGGCACATCATGACAGCTGATGTCAGGAGCGTCACCATGGTCACCCCTGTCATGCGCGTCATACGCATCACGCCGGCACCGTCACCCCCGCCGTAAGGCCGTCGCGATCCGCTCCGCGAGCAGTCCCGCGTCGACGCCCGCCCGTGCCAGCACCTCGACGGCGCGGCACTCCTGATCCGCCGCCAGTGCGGCGAGCAGATCGAGGCCCCCGACCAGCCTGACGTCGCGCAGTGCCGCGCGTGCGCGCGCCCCTTCCATCGCGGACACGGCCGAGGGCGACCAGCCGTCCGCCCCGGCCTCCGGCACCGCGGCGACCGCGCCGGAGTCCTCCACCGCAGCCTGCCAGCGGAGCCCGTAGCCGATGGAGCGCTGCACCAGGTAGCCGAGCACCTTGGCCAGCTGCGGTCCACCGTCGAAGGCGGCACGGACCTGCGGATCCGCCTCGATGAGGGAGTGCAGCAGATGGGCCGTGTCGATCTGCCGGTCGCCGTCCCGCAGCGCGCGCCTGCGCGCACCCGTCACCACCGAGGCCAGCTCAGCAGTGAGTCCGGCATCGAGCCCGGCATGGCTCGATGCGGGCTGCTGAGGGATCTGCGGCGTACGGTTTTGCACACCTCTCACCCCATCAGTCCCCGGGCCTCCGGTCATCCCCGGTGGGGCGCATATGCACATCCCACCGAAGGTGGGCACATCAGAACGGTTCCTCCTCCTTACGGATGAGATCTCGCCATTCATGGATACGATCGCGGGAAACGGCGCGCGCCGCCTTGCCTCGCGCCGCGGAAGCAACCGCGGGCAGACCCGTACACGTCCCTCACGCCACATCACATTCGCGACGGACGGATGGGAGCGCCGGAGTGCCATGGATGGTCGCCCTGTCGGCGTTCGACGGGCGGGAGTACGTCTACCGGGTTTACGCACCGTGCGACGCCCTGCCGGCCGACCTGTTCTGGGCGGCGTTCCACTGTCATGACGACGGACCGCACCCACGCGCATCCGACTGCTTCGACGCGGCACTGATCTGGCGCGCGAGCCGCACCCAAGAGGTCTGACGGTTCATCAGTATTGAATGTTCTCGCCACTGCGGCTACGTTCCGCGACACCGTAACCCGATGAGAAGGGGTGGTCGCATGGCCGAAGTGAGTGCCGAAGCACGCATCGAAGCGCCGGCCGAGAAGGTCTGGGCCCAGTTGACGGACTTCACCGCGTACGGCCAGTGGAACGCCACCCACACCAGCTTCCCCAAGGGCGGCCCGGCACCGCTCGAACTCGCGGCCACCTATGAGGAGAACATGAAGCTCATGGGCTTCCCCGCAGAGGTGCTCTGGACGGTGGAGGAGCTGGAGACCGCCCGGCTGCTGACCACGAGGGGCAAGGGCCCCATGGGTGTCAGTCTGGCCATGCGCTACTCACTGACGCCCGACGGCGATGCCACCACCGTCCGCATCGACGGCGAGTTCACCGGCGCCGCGGTCTCCCTGATGGCGGGCAAGCTCAAGGACTCGGCGACCGCCGCACTCCTCGAATCGCTGCGCAAACTGGGCGGTCTGGTCGCCACCTGACCACGCGCGGACGGGGGTCGCGCGACCCGGCCGCGCGACCCCCGCACCGCACCCCTCGGGTCAGCCCTCGTCGGCAAGGATCAGGTACAGCTTCTTGCGGGCGTCGTTGATCACCGTGAGCGCCTTCTGGCGCTGATCGGCCGAGCCGGTCCTCCAGACCTGGCCGAACGCCTCCATCAGGCCGAAGCCGGCCTGCCGGATCTCGTTCACGCCCTCCCAGTCGACCCCGCGCCCGGCCTCTTCCCAGGGCGCCTCGGGGCCCGACTCGGCCTCGGTGCGGCCCGTGTCGGTGAGCGTGAACAGCTTCTTGCCGCCCTCGCTCGCGCTGAGGATCAACCCTTCGTCCTCCAGCAGCTGGAGGGTCGGATAGACCGAGCCCGGGCTGGGCCGCCAGGCCCCACCGCTGCGTTCGCCGATCTCCTGGATCATCTCGTACCCGTGCATCGGCCGGTCCTTCAGCAACGCCAGGATCGAGGCGCGCACATCGCCGCGCCTCGCCCTGCCCCGGCCGCCTCCACGACGCCCGCCGCCGAAGGGACCCCCACCGAGCGGGCCGCCGCCGAACGGCGGACCGAACTGCCCGAAGGCGGCGCGACGCCCCTCGAAGTCGCCCCGACCCTGATGACCGGGCCCGCAGTGCCCATGCCCGTGCTCATGCCCGTGTCCATGTGAACGCATCACCGCGCTCCTCCTGTCGTTGATCTGTCGCGATGCGTCAACGATATATCGGAACCGGTCGCACGACAATCGCTGCGACGGGCCTTGCATACTGGGCTGGCCCCGACACGGCACAGAACGAAGGCGATGCGACATGACCGCACCCGGCCCGGAGAACGGGCACGGCCCGGACCACGGATACCTGCTCGACAACCGGCAGTCCGAGGCGGGCATCCGCTTCGGCGCCCTCGCCGAGCTCTTCGACCCGGTGACCTTCCGGCATGTCGACCGGCTCGGGATCACCACGGGCATGCGGTGCTGGGAGGTCGGCGCCGGTGGCCCCTCCGTTCCGGCGGGGCTGGCCGCACGGGTCGGTCCCACCGGAGCCGTGGTCGCGACGGACATCGACGTGTCGTGGGCGCAGGGGGCGGCGAACGATGTCGTCGAGGTGCTGCGCCACGACGTCGCCGCCGATCCGCCGCCTCCCGGCGGCTTCGACCTGGTGCATGCCCGGCTGGTCCTGGTGCACGTCACCGACCGCGCCGAGGCGCTGCGCCGCATGATCCAGGCGCTGCGCCCCGGTGGAGTGCTCCTCCTGGAGGACGCCGACCCCGGGTTGCAGCCGTTGTTGTGCCCCGACGAATCGGGCCCCGAGCAGCGCCTCGCCAATCGCCTGCGGTCGGGTTTCCGTGAACTCATGGCGGCGCGTGGGGCAGACCTCGCCTACGGCCGGACCCTGCCGCGACTGCTGCGCGAAGCGGGTCTCGACGATGTGCAGGCCGACGCGTACTTCCCGATCACCTCACCGGCGTGCACCGTCCTGGAGGCCGCGACCGTGCGGCAGATCCGCGGCCGGCTCGTGACATCGGGTCTCGCCTGCGACGAGGAGATCGACCGGCACCTGGCGAACGTCGCCACCGGGCGCCTCGATCTGGCCACCGCTCCGCTCGTCTCCGCCTGGGGGCGCCGGCCGTAACCCTCGGGCGTGGCATGCACCGTCCCAGGCCGGAATCCCGGAATTGGCCTTGGCCTGCGGCGCTCCGCACGCTCTACGGTCGACCCATGAGGATTCGTATTGTCGACGCGTTCACCGACCGCCCTTTCACGGGCAATCCCGCAGCCGTTCTGCTGCTGGACTCCGACGCCTTCCCCGAAGCCGACCGGCTCCAGCAGGTCGCCCTGGAGATGAACCTCTCCGAGACCGCATTCGCGCACCCGCTGCCGCCGGGCGGCGAGGCCGACTGGGCGCTGCGCTGGTTCACCCCGGCCACCGAGGTGGACATGTGCGGGCACGCCACGCTGGCCACGGCCCACGTCCTGCACACCACCGGAGCGGCGAGCGGAACGGTGCGCTTCGCCGCCCGCTGCGGAGTCCTCACATCCACCGCTCACCCCGACGGCTCACTCACGCTCGACTTCCCCACGGCCCCGCTCACGGCGGCCGACGCCCCGGCCGGACTGGCCGCCGCCCTGGGCGCCGAGCCGCTGTCCATCCATGACACCGGCGACCACATCGGCGACCTGCTCGTCGAGCTGGCCGACGAGACCTCCGTACGCGCACTGACCCCGGACTTCGCCGCGCTGGCCTCCTGCTCGCGGCGCGGCATCATCGCCACCGCCGCCGCCGAGGACCCGTCCCGTGGCTACGACTACGTCTCCCGCGGCTTCTTCCCCAGGGTCGGCATCGACGAGGACCCGGTCACCGGCAGCGCGCACACCGCACTGGCCCCCTTCTGGTCGGACCGCTTCGGCCGGGACGAACTGACCGGCCTGCAGGCCTCGGCGCGTTCCGGCCTGGTTCGCACATCGCTGCGCGGCCCGCGCACGCTTTTGACGGGCAGCGCGGTGACGGTCGTCGACGGCGAACTGCTGACCGCACTCTGACCGGCGCGAACAGGTGCGTACGGAGCGATCCGTACGCACCTTTCCTCCGCGCCCCTGCTCACGGCGTCGGCAGCCACCCCACCTTCCCTGCGAGCAGCGCGTACCCGACGAACGCCCCGATGTCGAGCAGCGCATGTGCCGCGACCAGCGGGCCCACCCGCCCCCAACGCCGGTACAGCAGCACGAAGACGACGCCCATCACCATGTTGCCGATGAAGCCGCCGATCCCCTGATACAGGTGGTATGAGCCGCGCAGCACCGAGCTCGCCACCAGGGCGGCCGTCGGCGTCCACCCCAACTGCCCGAGTCTGCGCAGCAGATACCCGACGACGATCACTTCCTCCACCACGGCGTTCTGCAGCGCGGAGAGGATCAGGACGGGGAACTTCCACCACACGCCGGGCAGCGACTCCGGGACCACCGTGAGGTTGAACCCGGCGGCCCGCGCCACCAGATAGAAGGCCAGCCCGGCGCTGCCGATGCCCGCGGCGATCAACGTGCCGCGCCCCAGGTCCGACCGGGGCCGGCTCCGGTCGAAGCCGATGGCACGCAGGCTCGTCCCCTCCCTGATCAGCAGATGCGCCACCAGCGCGACGGGGACCAGCGCCGTGGCGATTCCGAAGAGTTGCCAGGCGAGATCGAGCCAGGGCCGCCCGGGAGCGTACGAACTGTTGAGCGTCGCGGCCTGGTCCTTCAGACCCCCGGGTTTGGTCAGCGATCCGACAAAACTGATCAGGGCGGACACCCCGCTGGCACCCAGTGAGAGGGCCAGTACCAGCACCGTCTCGGATCGCAGGATCCGCCGTGGCACTGCCTCCCCGGGGAAAGATTCAGCCACCCGCCCCTCCTCCACCTGTACACCCGCCTTCAGTTGTGCATTCGCGTCTCATCCCGCTCCCCGTCCCGCTAGGGTCTCGAATGCAGGTACGAAGATCATGCGCGACAGGCCGGGGGACAACCACCATCGGTGAGGGTGTGGTCCCCCTTTTCCTTGTTCATCCTCAAGGAGAGGCACCACCGACATGGGACGCCACAGCTTGCCCGACGACTACGCGCGGCAAGACAGCGGGGGCGGTTCCCGGCCACGCCACCGACGCACCGTCGCACTCGCCACCATGCTCGTCCTCACGGTGGCGGCAGGTACGGCAGTCGCGGTCCGGAGCGGCCTGTTGTCCTTCTCCGAGTCCTGCGAGGACTCCGCGGTACGGCTCTCCATGGTGGCCTCCCCCGACATCGCCCCCGCCGTGCATGCCGTCGCCGACCAGGCACGCAAGGACGGCGTCCGGTCCGACGGGCACTGCCTGTACGTCCAGGTCGTCGCCCGTGACTCGTACAAGGTCGCCGAGGCACTGTCGGCCGGCGCCCGCACCCCCGACTACCAGGTCTGGCTGCCCGACTCCGACCTCTGGCTGGACCGTGTCCAGGGCGGCGGCAACAGCATTCCGATCACCCCGGAGGACTCCATCGCCTCCTCCCCGGTGACCCTCGCCATGATCCCGTCGGCTGCGAAGACCCTCGGCTGGCCGAGGAAGAAGTACTCCTGGGCCGAGTTGACGGCCGCGGCCACGGAGTCGGACAAGGTACGCCTCGGGGCGGCCGACCCGGCCCGCAGTGCCACCGGTCTGCTGGCTCTCACCAGCATCGCCGCGTCGTCGGACGAGCAGGGCGGAGACAGCGACACCCGGGTCGCGGCCACCGCCAAACTGCTCGCGCAGCGGATGTCCGACGGCGACACCCAGGTGCTCGAGACCCTGGCTCAGGACGACTCGGGCGCCGAGGGCGGCAATCCGCAGCGCAATCAGGCGGTACTGCTCTCCGAGCAGGCGGCATTCGCCCACAACGCCGCCCCGGCCGGGGGCGGGAAGCTCGAT
The DNA here is from genome assembly GCF_029428675.1 of Streptomyces sp. JH14. Classification (GTDB taxonomy): domain Bacteria; phylum Actinomycetota; class Actinomycetes; order Streptomycetales; family Streptomycetaceae; genus Streptomyces. Next base: position 694,579 of record NZ_JAJNEL010000001.1, read on the forward strand.
CTCTTCTACCCGAAGGACGGCACCCCACTGCTCGACTACCCGTACACGCTGGTCAACGAGATGAAGCTGAGCACGGACGAGAGCCGTGCGGCACTGCGTTTCATGACGCTGCTCGGCCAGGAGAGCGCCCGGCGCACCCTGGCGCAGCACGGCTTCAGGGCGACCGACGGGACGACCGGGGAGGCGGTGGTGGCGTCTGCGGGTGGCCGGGTACCGCAGCCGTACGCCACCCCGTCCGCCGTTCCCCCGTCCGCCGAGGCGCTCCAGGAGACGCTCGGCATGTGGACGATCACGGTGCAGAGCGCGCGGCTGACCACGGTCGTCGATGCCTCCGGTTCCATGGCCACGATCGTTCCGGGGCGCAATCAGTCCCGGATGGATGTCACAAAGGCGTCGTTGATCCAGGCTCTCGGCCAGTTCACCCCGGACGACGAGATCGGTCTGTGGGAGTTCGCCACCACGCTCGACGGCGACAAGGACTACCGCACGATGGTGCCGACCGCCCGGCTCGGTGACCCGGTGAAGGGCGGCGGCACGCACCGCGAGAAGCTCGCTGCCGCGTTCTCCGCGCTCCAGCCGGTGCCGAACGGCGCGACGGGCCTGTACGACACCACGCTGGCTGCTTACCAGGCGGCTCAGGCAACCTATGTGAAGGGCAAGTTCAACGCCGTGGTGATCCTCACCGACGGCTCGAACCAGGACTACCGCTCCATCTCGCGCAGTGGCCTGATCTCGGAGCTCAAGCGGCTCGCCGACCCGGAGCGCCCGGTACCGCTCCTCGCCATCGCGGTCGGTCCCGAGGCCGACCGCGAGGAGGTGGACGAGATAGCCAAGGTGACCGGCGGCGGCGGATACCAGGTCACCGATCCCGCCGACATCCAAGCCGTCATTCTCCAGGCCGTGATGACTGCCGGGCAGAACAGCCGCGACGCCCAGCAGTAGCCGCCACTCGGCCGGGTACAGCGCCGAACGGCAGCCCGGTGCGGTGACGACACCGGCCCGAGGGCTGTCCCGTCCCCCCTGGTGGATCGGCGCGTGGCGTCGGATGTGGTGCGGCGCACGGCGCAGAGGCGTCCTCGTTCGGGGCGTATGCAGGCGTTCCGACAACGCGGCGAGGTGCCGCAGCTGCCGTCGTGCGCCCGCCGGGGATGACGGGCCGGCCCTCAGGAACCGTCCGGGAAGCCCACCGGCCAGGTGTGCACCGGCTCGCCGCTGTGCATCAGCTCGGCGTACCGGCGGGTGGTGGCCGCGAGCGCCTCCTCCCGTCCGAGCCCGGCGTCCAGCCCGCAGTGATACGTGTCCGCCTGCCAGGACGCGCCGTTCACCCGCCGCTTGCAGCGCTCCTCGATGACCGTCAGGTAGTGGTCCCGGTCCGCGGGCTCGATGTTCCAGGCATCGAGCCCCGCCGCGGCGAGCGGCAGCAGTTCGTCCCGCACGAGCTCGACGGCCGGCACCCGGGTCAGCCCGCCCGCCCGCCCCGGCCGGGGCCAGGTCAGCTGGGCGTCGATGCCTCTGCGGCAGGCGGTTTCGAAGTTCTCGGCCGCGGCGGCGAACGGCAGCCTGGTCCACACTGGACGCGGCTGTTCCGCGAGCGCCCGTACGAGACCGTAGTAGAACGCGGCGTTGGCGATCACATCGGTGACGGTGGGGCCGGCGGGCAGGACGCGGTTCTCGACGCGAAGATGGGGTACACCGTCGGCCAGCCCGTACACCGGCCGGTTCCAGCGATAGACCGTCCCGTTGTGCAGCACGAGCTCCTGGAGCGCCGGTATCCCGCCCTCGTCGAGGACCCGCAGCGGGTCCTCCTCGTCGCAGATCGGCAGCAGCGGAGGGAAGTACCGCAGATTCTCCTCGAAGAGCTCGTAGGCCGAGCCGATCCACCGCTCGCCGAACCAGGTCCTCGGGCGCACCCCCTGGTTCTGCAGTTCGGGCGGCCTGGTGTCGGTGGCCTGCTGGAAGAGCGGCGGGCGGGACTCCCGCCACAGCTCCCTGCCGAACAGGAAGGGTGAGTTGGCTCCGAGGGCTATCTGGACGGCGGCGACGGCCTGGGCCGCGTTCCACACGTCCGCGAACCGTGCCGGGGTCACCTGCAGATGCAACTGGACCGAGGTGCAGGCCGCTTCGGGCGTGATCGATGTCGAGGTACAGACCAGTCGTTCCACACCTTCGATATCGAGCGCGAAATCCTCGCCGCGCGCGGCCACCATTTGATCGTTCAACAGTGCGTAGCGGTCCCCGTCCGAGAGGTTCGCCCGCACGAGGTCCTGACGGCCGAGGGTCGGCAGTATTCCGATCATCACGATTCCGGCAGCGATCTCTCCTGCCTTCCTGTGGGCATATCCGAGGCCGGTCCTGAGCTCCTCGGCCAGTTGATCGAATACGCGTCCGTCCAGGCGGTGCGGAACGATGTTCACCTCCAGATTGAACATCCCGAGTTCGGTCTGGAAATCAGGGCTCGCGATCCGCTCGAGAACCTCCGCATTCATCATCCGCGGCAGACCGTCCACACCTGCCAGATTCAGTTCGATCTCCAGTCCCATGAGATTGCGCGGGCGGTCGAACCTCCGTTCCGCCAGGAGCCTCTCCAGCCCCTCCAGGCACAGGTGAAGCTTCTTCCGGTACCTCTGCCGATCGGACAGGTCAAAGGTGCCCACCACGACCTTCTCCCCCATCGAAGCGTCCCTCCTCGAGTGGGCGGCCCGCGCCCCAGGCCGCTCGCGTCACGGTCGATAATGCCCAGGGCAGGTGATCGATAACGCCCCCACGGACAGCGCGGACCCAGTAATCTGGGGGCGGCCGCCCGGGGCACATTCCGACGGCATGGAGCACTGCGCAGTTTCCGCCGTGAGGCGGGTGGTGAAAACGCCGACGTGTTTCGGCCGACCGCGGCCGGGAAAAAACACCAGGCAGCAACTGCGCCACGCACGTCGAATCAGAAGATTCTCCGCATAATAAAGTCCGGATACCGCCTTGCCGGCAATACCTGCGGCGGCTAGCGGAAACACCGTGTGAACACCTGTCGTATAAACTCCGCGGACGAGGCAGAGAGTTGACGCACCGGCCCAGTCACCGGCCCCCCTCTGGCCCCGCACGCCGACAGCGCCGTCTGCCCCAGCCCACGCATCACCGTGTCTCCGAAGTGAGAGGCGACCCACTATGCCGCTGCATGTACCCCCGGCTCCCGCGCCTGCCCTGCGCAGCGTTCTCGCGGCACTCGGTTCACCCACCGCAGTCCGCGAGGCCCGCACGCCCGCTCTCCGGTCCGTCCAGGGACCGCTGAGCCCCGAACTCCCGCTCCCCGTCCATGTGCTGGACCGGATCGGCCCGAGCGGGGGCGCACCGCGCACGAGCCTGGCCGGGTGGCGGTTCCTGATCCGCAGCTCGGATCGGGCCGTCGCGGCGGCCGATACCATGCTCACCCCGGACGGCTGGACCTTCTCGCACTTCTTCGAGGGCCCGTACATCGCCTCGACCGAACTCGCCCTGCGCCAGGCGGAGACGGTGACGCCGCACTACCAGCCGCGTCTGCTGTCCATCCCCGAGCTCTACATGCTGACGCTGTGGCTGCACGAGGACATCGAGGCCGACGCGTCGGCCGGCGCCCTCGCCCCCACCGATCTTCTGGTGCCGCTGGCTCCCGCACCACCGGGCATCGCCGCACACCGTCCGCACCGGGTCGCCGATCTGCTCCCCGTGATGACCCTGCGCATCACCCCGGGCCGCTCCGGCCCGCTGCTCGGTTCACCGGCCTGACCACAGCCCGACTCCGGCTCGCCGTACTGTGCCCCGCCACCGTTTCCGGTGGCGGGGCACAGTACGGCGCAGGGGCACTCGGGGCCATCCGGACTAGTCCGGTCCGGCCACCCCGAACCACCCGAAGGGACAGTGCAGTTGTGTTGAACCGTCCGGCCGGGTGACGCGTCATGAGAGTAGGACAAGCGCTGCTGCGAAATCCCTGCGGATTGACGCCCGTGGGGCAACACTGGGACCGGACCGATTGATACGGGGGGCGGCCATGAACACATCGTCAAGCCGCAGGACATTCACTACAACGCAGCGAAAGAACCCATCCATGTGCCAGCACCAGCCACCCTGCCCGTCCGCAGACTCAGCCGACCGGGAAGCCGCCCGCCTGATGGCGCACCACCCGGAACAGGGCTGGAGCCTGCTGTGCAACGGCGTCCTGCTCTTCGAGGACACCGGTGAGCTGCTCCCGGACGGACAGATCATCGCCCCGCACCGTCCGCTGGACACCGGCCGGGTGATGAAGGCCGCCTGACGCGGCCCGTACGAACAGGGGCCGGCCCGGAGAAGATCTCCGCACCGGCCCCGACGCATGTCCGCGTCACACCCCAGGGGTGGTTCAGTTGTCGTACTCGTCCAGCGGCGGGCAGGAGCAGACGAGGTTGCGGTCACCGAACGCACCGTCGATCCGGCGCACCGGCGGCCAGTACTTGTCGGCGGCCGAGACGCCGGCCGGGAAGACGGCCTCCTCGCGGCTGTAGCCGTGGTTCCACTCACCGCCGACCATGGCGGCCGTGTGCGGGGCGTTGCCCAGCGGGTTGTCGTCCGCACTCCACTGACCGGAGGCGACCTTCTCGATCTCCTCGCGAATGGCGATCATCGTGTCGCAGAACCGGTCGAGCTCGGCGAGGTCCTCGCTCTCGGTCGGCTCGATCATCAGCGTTCCGGCCACCGGGAAGGACATGGTCGGCGCGTGGAAGCCGTAGTCGACCAGGCGCTTGGCGATGTCGTCGACGCTGACCCCGGTCTCCTTGGAGATCGGCCGCAGATCCACGATGCACTCGTGCGCCACCAGACCGGCCGGGCCGGTGTACAGGATCGGGTAGTGCGGTTCCAGACGCTTGGCGATGTAGTTGGCGGCGAGTACGGCGACCTGCGTCGCGCGCTTCAGGCCCTCCCCGCCCATCAGGCGTACGTACGCCCAGGAGATCGGCAGAATGCCGGCCGAGCCCCACGGAGCGGCCGAGATCGGTCCGACACCGGTCTCGGGGCCGGCGGCGGGCTGCAGCGGGTGGTTCGGCAGGTAGGGCGCGAGGTGCGAGCGCACGCCGACCGGGCCGACACCCGGGCCACCGCCGCCGTGCGGGATGCAGAAGGTCTTGTGCAGGTTCAGGTGCGAGACATCGCCGCCGAACCGGCCCGGCTTGGCGAGACCGACCAGCGCGTTGAGGTTGGCACCGTCGACGTACACCTGACCGCCGGCGTCGTGCACCTCGGCGCAGATGTCGGCGACGTGCTCCTCGAACACACCGTGCGTCGACGGGTACGTGATCATGAGCACGGACAGCTCGTCGCGGTGCTGCTGGATCTTGGCGCGGAGGTCCGCGACGTCGACCTCGCCGTCGTCGGCGGTCTTCACCACGACGACCTTCATGCCGGCCATCACCGCGCTCGCGGCGTTGGTGCCGTGCGCGGAGGACGGGATGAGGCAGACGGTCCGCTGCTCGTCACCGTTGGCCCGGTGGTAGGCGCGCACGGCCAGCAGGCCGGCGAACTCGCCCTGCGAGCCGGCGTTCGGTTGAATGGAGACCGCGTCGTAGCCGGTGACCTCGGCGAGACGCTCCTCCAGCTCACGGATGAGCGTCAGGAAACCCTGTGCCTGCTCGGCCGGTGCGAACGGGTGCAGCGCACCGAACTCGGGCCAGGTGATCGACTCCATCTCCGTGGTCGCGTTCAGCTTCATGGTGCAGGAGCCGAGCGGGATCATGCCGCGGTCCAGCGCGTAGTCACGGTCGGCGAGCTTGCGCAGGTAGCGCAGCATCGCGGTCTCGGAGCGGTGCTGGTGGAAGACCGGGTGGGTGAGGAAGTTGTCGGTCCGCAGCAGGGACTCGGGCAGCGCGTCGGCGGCCGAGGCGTCCATCGCCTCGATGTCACCGTCGGTGCCGAAGGCGGCCCACACGGCCTCGATCTGCGAGCGGGTGGTGGTCTCGTCGCACGCGAGGGAGACCACGTCGGCGTCGACGAGCCTCAGGTTGACCCCGCGCTCGCGGGCGTCGGCGACCACCTCGGCCGCCCTGCCGGGGACCCGCACGGTGAGCGTGTCGAAGTGGACGCCGGTCTCGACATCGACGCCCGCGGCCCGCAGCCCCTCGGCGAGGATCGTGGCGTAGCGGTGCGTGCGCCGGGCGATCGTCCGCAGCCCGTCGGGGCCGTGGTAGACGGCGTACATCCCGGCCATGACGGCGAGCAGCACCTGAGCGGTACAGATGTTGCTGGTGGCCTTCTCACGGCGGATGTGCTGCTCGCGGGTCTGCAGGGCCAGGCGGTACGCCTTGTTGCCGTCCGCGTCGACGGAGACACCGACCAGGCGGCCGGGCAGGCTGCGGGCGAACTTCTCGCGTACGGCCATGAAGCCCGCGTGCGGTCCGCCGAAGCCCATCGGCACACCGAAACGCTGCGTGGTGCCGACGGCGATGTCCGCGCCGAGGTCGCCGGGCGAGGTGAGCAGGGTCAGGGCCAGCAGGTCGGCGGCGACGGTGACGATCGCGCCGAGTTCGTGCGCCTGGTCGATGACGGGCTTGATGTCCCGGACCGCACCGGAGGCGCCCGGGTACTGCAGCAGCACGCCGAAGACCCCGCGCTCGGCGATCTCCGCGGGGATGCCCTCGGTGAGGTCGGCGACGACGACCTCGACACCGGTCGGCTCGGCGCGGGTCTGGATCACGGCGACGGTCTGCGGCAGGGCGTCGGCGTCGATCAGGAAGACGCCGTTCTTGACCTTGCCGACACGCCGCGCGAGCGCCATGGCCTCCGCGGCCGCGGTGCCCTCGTCGAGCAGCGAGGCACCGGAGGTGGGCAGCCCGGTGAGCTCGGCAACCATCGTCTGGAAGTTGAGGAGGGCCTCGAGGCGGCCCTGCGAGATCTCCGGCTGGTACGGCGTGTAGGCCGTGTACCAGGCCGGGTTCTCCATGACGTTGCGCAGGATCACGGGAGGGGTGAACGTGCCGTAGTAGCCGAGCCCGATCATGGGGGCGAGGACCTGGTTGCGGTCCGCGAGGGAGCGCAGCTCGGCCAGGACCTCGGCCTCGGTGCGGGCCGCCGGCAGCTGCAGCGCCTCGGCGCTCTTGATGACATCCGGCACTGCGGCCGCGGTCAGGTCGTCGAGCGAGCCGTAACCGACCTGGGCGAGCATCTTCGCCTGCGCCTCGGCATCGGGTCCGATGTGGCGCTCTTCGAAGGGAATGCCCTGCTCCAGCTGGGAGAGCGGAGTGCGACGGGGGGTCATGGTGGAGGCCTCCTGGTCTGTCACGACCTGCGAGGGGCACCGCGGCGCGGGTGCCCTGACGGCCTCCCCCTCTGTCATCTCAACCTGAGAGCTTCACCGGCCCGCCCAGCGGCGTACCGGCTTTCACCGTCGGTGAGGAAGGGAACCGTCCCGGCATCTGCCGCCACGAAACCCGCCCTGCTTTCCAGAGTGACCTCGTCCATGCGGTACGGGGGCCTGAGAGATTCCGGGGAGGATTTGCTCCTTCGGCGCCTGCCGGATGTGCTCCGGTGGACTCTCCCGCACGGGGTCATCAGCCATAGCCAGCCTACCAGCGGGGTTCGTGTTCGAGTTCTCGAGTGGCCGATACCCCGGATCTGCACTTTCGTAGTGGCTGTGGAGTAGCCGCGACCAACGGGAGGGACCGTGCAGACCGACATCGATCCGCGCAGCCTGATCGGCCGCAAGGCGTTCGACCGCACAGGCACCAAGATCGGCACCGTCGACGAGGTGTATCTCGACGATGCGACCGGTGTACCCGAGTGGGCCGCCGTGCGCACCGGGCTGTTCAGCAGGGATGCCTTCGTCCCGCTGGAGCCGAGCGAATTCGTCGAGAACTCGCTGCGCATCCCCTTCGACCGGGCCCTGATCAAGGACGCACCCGACTTCGGAGTCGGCCGCCATCTCTCACCGGAACAGGAACTCCAGCTCTACCGGCACTACGGTCTGGACTCGCCGCCCGAGGAGCCGGCAACGGACCGCGACTTCGGCAGGCTGGCCGGCCAGGACGAGTAGTCCACGGGGTCGCGCACCAGCGGCAGCGGGTCCGCGGGCTGCAGCTCCGGATCGTCGACACGGAACGTGCGTACCCGGCCGGGCGGCGACTCGGGTTCTTCGAACCGCACCGTCACCCGGCCCACGCCGCTGCCCTGCACCCACCCGTGGCCGAAGGTGTCATGGCACACGTCGTGCCCGGCGGGCCACCGCCGGGCCGCGAGCTGCTCGGCGGTGGCCTGCTCCTGTGCACCGTCCACCGGCGCATCCCCCTGGTCGCCCGCGACCGCGCCCGGGTCCTCGCCGGCCGGGTCCTCGGGCGCGGCCCGCTCACCGGCCGCCTGCGCGAAGAGATCTTCCTGGGTGTAGTCGGCGAGCCCCGTGACACCGACGCCGAGGAGCCGTACGCCTCCGGTCGTGTCCACGGCCTCCAGAAGCCGCGCAGCGGCCTCTCTGACCACCGCGGGGTCGTCCGTGGGGCCCCGCAGCGTCTCGGACCGCGTGAGCGTCGAGAAGTCGTACCTGCGGACCTTCAGCACCACGGTCCGTCCCGACCGCTCCGCTCCCCGCAGCCGCTGGACACACCGGTCGGCCAGGCGCTCGACCTCCGTCCTGACCCGGACCCGGTCGTGCAGGTCCACGTCGAAGGTGTCCTCGACCGAGACCGACTTCGCGTCGCGCTCCGCGACGACGGGCCGGTTGTCGTACCCGAGGGCCATCCGGTGCAGGGCGACGCCGTGGGCCTTCCCGAGCAGTCTCACGAGCTCCGCCTCGCCCGCCACGGCCAGGTCATTGACTGTGGTCATCCCGGCGCGCCGCAGATGGTCTCCGGTGGCGGGTCCGACACCGGGCAGGATCCGTACGGACATGGGCGCGAGCAGTTCGCGCTCGGTACCCGGCTCGATCAGCAGCAGCCCGTTCGGCTTTGCCTCCTCCGAGGCGATTTTCGCCAGCATCTTGGAGCCTGCGAGGCCCACCGAGCCGGTGAGTCCGGTGACCGCCTTGATCGCTTCGCGCAACTGCTCACCGATGGCCCGCGCGGACGCGGTGTCGTCCGCCACTCCTCCGGCCTCCAGGTCGACGAAGGCCTCGTCCAGGCTGAGCGGCTCCACCAGGGGCGAGAGCTGCCCGAGCAGGTGCATCACCTGGTCGCTGACCGTCCGGTACAGCGTGAAGTGAGGCACCAGATAGGCGGCATTGGGTGCCAGTCGCCTGGCCTGGGCGGTCGGCATCGCCGAGTGCACCCCGAAGCGCCTCGCCTCGTACGACGCGGTGGCGACGACCCCGCGCGGCCCCAGCCCGCCCACCACCACGGGCTTGCCGCGCAGACTCGGCTTCGCCGCCTGCTCCGCAGAGGCGTAGAAGGCATCCATGTCGAGATGCAGGATGGTGGGCGCGGCTCTCACATCCATCGATGCTGCCCTACCGCACTGACAATCGCCGCGCTCCGGATCCGCGCCCGGTCAGACGGCGCGGTTGCGCCGCCGTGCGAGTTCGTCGGTGGGGTTGTTGCCGATCAGCGTCTCGCCGGTGTCAACCCGCTCGCCGTGCAGCTGCGACAGCGCGGCGTCGACGTCGTGCCAGACCACCCCGACGGCGATGCCGAAGACCCCCTGACCCCCCTGGAGCAGATCCACGACCTCGTCGGGCGAGGAGCACTCGTAGACGGTCGCACCGTCACTCATGAGCGTCATCCGCTCAAGATCCCTGAATCCGCGGGCCCGCAGATGCTGGACCGTGGTGCGGATGTTCTGCAGGGCGACGCCCGTGTCCAGGAAGCGCTTCACGATCTTCAGCAGGACGACGTCCCTGAAGCTGTAGAGGCGCTGCGTGCCCGAGCCGTAGGCCGGGCGCACGCTCGGCTCCACGAGCCCCGTGCGCGCCCAGTAATCGAGCTGCCGATAGGTGATCCCTGCCGCCGCGCACGCCGTCGGCCCGCGGTAGCCGAGGTCGTCGGCCGCCGCCGTCCCGCCGCCTGCCGGAGCCGCCGGCTGAACCGGTTGCCTGATGGTGTGGCCGGCTGTACTTCCGTGCTGCCGATACGGCCCACCTGCTGCCGTACCGTCGCCGCTGCTTCTCACGCCGACCTCCGTCCTTGACCTGCCATCTCGAAGGTAGGCAGTCACCCGGGGTGCGTCAACGATCGCCACACTCGGCACGCCGAGTGATAATCACCCTGAGAGTGGTTTCCCGTGTCTCGCTCCCGGGAAAGGCTTGTCGGATGCGCTGACGGCTACCCCGCAGGACGGTCACTGGCTGTTGGTACCGAAGTCCTCCGGCGAGATCTGGTCGAGGAACTCCCGGAACTTCTCGACCTCATCCTCCTGCTCGTCCGGGATGGCGATACCGGCGTCGTCGAGCACCCCGTCACTGCCGTAGATCGGCGTGCCGGTGCGCAGCGCGAGCGCTATGGCGTCCGACGGACGCGCGCTCACCTCGACCCCGCCGGCGAAGACCAGCTCCGCGTAGAAGACCCCTTCGCGGAGGTCCGTGATGCGGACCTCGGTGAGCTCCTGGCCGAGGGCCTCGAGCACATCCTTGAAGAGATCATGGGTCAGCGGCCTGGCCGGAGCCATGCCCTGCTGCGCGAAGGCGATCGCAGTCGCCTCGCCAGGACCGATCCAAATGGGGAGGTACCGGTCGCCTCCCACTTCACGCAGGAGCACGATCGGTTGGTTGGAGGGCATTTCCACCCGGACACCCACAACGTCGAGCTCGTTCACACAGCAACCCTAGGACGTGCTCGGCAGGTTTGGGTAGTCGGGCTCCTCCGTGACTCAGTGGAGCCTGATCCGCAGAGCCGTCTGCACAAGCGCCGAATGAAGCCGCACGGAGAGCTCCGCAAGCTCCCTCGCCGTGGCCTCCGCATGTGCTCTGGTCTGCGGATTCCGGTGCCGGCGCAGGGGCGCCACCACCTGTTCGATCAGCCCGGCCTCACGCTCCGCGGCCCCCCTCATGGCCCGCAGATGACGCGGTTCCAGACCGAATCGCCCCAGATCCGCCACAAGTTTGGCCACGGTGACCGTCTCGGCGTCATATCCGCCGTCCGCCGTCGGAGCGACGAGGCCGTACGACTCCCACTCCTCGAGATCACTCTCGGTGACCTCGGCGGCTGCCAGCAGCTCGGCGCGGCCGATTCGCGCCGCAGTCGCCCGCCCCGGCCCGGTCTCCCAGGCACCGTCGGGAAGGTCCCGCTGCCCGCCCGGGGACGGCAGGGAGACCTGCTCGCCGCGGGCGAGTGCGTCCAGGTGCTCACGGATGACCTTCAGCGGAAGATAGTGGTCCCGCTGCATCCGCAGCACCTGGGCCAGCCGCTCCACGTCGTCGGGCCGGAACTTCCGGTATCCGGAAGGCGTCCGCTGCGGCTCGACGAGCCCCTCCGCCTCCAGGAAGCGAATCTTGGAGATGGTGACTTCGGGAAACTCGTCCCGCAACTGCAGGAGCACCGCGCCGATGCTCAGTGCACGGTCGTCGGCGGTGGCGGTGCCGTGACCGGCACCGCCCGTCGGTGTTCTCAGCATGGACCTTCCCTGACGGGTCAGATGCCTCGCTGGCTCGCGTAGAAGACCAGCCGGTACTTCCCGATCTGCACTTCGTCGCCGTTGGACAGCGCGACGGAGTCGATGCGCTCACGATTGACGTACGTGCCGTTGAGGCTGCCGACGTCCCCGACCGTGAAGCTGCCGTCGGCGTTCCGGCGGAACTCCACGTGCCGGCGCGAGACCGTCACGTCGTCGAGGAAGATATCGCTCTGCGGATGGCGGCCGGCCGTGGTCAGCTCGCTGTCCAGCAGGAAGCGGCTGCCGGAGTTGGGACCGCGGCGCACCACCAGCAGCGCCGAGCCCAGCGGCAGGGCGTCGACGGCGGCCTGGGCCTCGGGAGAGAGGGACGGCACGGACGTCTGACCCGTCGCCTCCGCCTCGTACGCCTCGAGACCGGAGATGGAGATGGTCGAGGTCGTCTCCGAGGGACGCTCGGACGGAGCCCCACCCCTCAGCGGCGCACCGCAGTTGGAGCAGAAACGACTGGCCTCGGCGTTGCGATGGCCGCACCTCGTACAGACCGGCATGGACGCAAACCCTCCACCCGTACTCGAGGTTGATGGATCCCCGAAACCTATGCGGCCCGCACCGGCAGGGTCAACAGACGACGCGCCGGAACCACCCGGAATGTCACCACCTGCACCCGCCACCTCATCGCGGAAGAGCGGGCGCTCCGTGCCCTGCTCATCGGCCTGGCCATGGCGCGGTGCGCGATGGCGGGCAGCCTCGTCGCGGGCGCTCTTGCCGAACAACTTCGCAAACAACTTCACGGGCGATTCCCCTTGACCGAAATAGACCCGCCCGTGGGGCAGGACGAACCCTGAATGAACACACCTGCCGACCCGGACATCTTCACAACGTCCCCAGTCACTCGACAGTTTCCACCACGCCCCACCAATACGATGCGGCGACCCCCCGCAACCTCGTACCTGTGTCCTCCGACCCCCGTACCCGGCGGCTTCACTGGGGTGACGACCGAGCGTAGTCAGGCCGCTTCGCCGGTCGCAAGGCGTTCACCACGATGTCGTCCGCCTGTGCCACATGCACAGTGGCCTGCTCCTTCTCCAGTGTCTGCACGACGCCGCCGGGAATGTTCAGCGCCGGCTCCAGATCCTGCGGCTTGCCGATGACCTTGAAGACGTACGGTGCGGAGATGGACCGGTCGTCGACCTTGATGTGGCCGCCGTCACCGGAGAAGTACGTGTTGACGACCACCCTCACGCCGTTGACCTCGATCGCCTCCGCGCCCGCCGCACGCAGCTCCTGGAGGGCGTCGAGCAGCATGTCCGCCTCCACCCCGTCGCCCGGGTCGTTGATCGTCAGCGTGATCCCGGGCCCGTGTGCCGCCACGGTCCCGGCGAGAATACCGAGCTGCCGCTCCTTCTCCACCGTCTGCTTACGAGCCTCCTCGGCCTGGTCCGAGCTGTTCTCGAGCTCCGTGCGCTGATCGTCCAGACGCTGCTTCTCATCCTCAAGACGCTGTGTGCGGTCGTCGAGTTCATCGAGGATGCGGACCAGGTCCTCCTGGCGCGCGCCGCGCAGTGCGCTGTTGTCGCTGTTCGACCGCACCTGGATCGCCAGCCCCAGGCCGAGCACGAACAGCAGCAGCGCGACGATGAGTTGAGCCCGGGTCACCCGGGGCGGCCAGACTCCGGCGATCAGCCGCTGGCGCCCGGTGAGCTCCTTGGGGGCGTCGGCCCGCTGCTCGCCGGCGCGCTCCTCGTCACGGGGAAGTTCTTCGTCGTTCATCGGCTTCAGGCCCGGAAGACGTGCCGGCGGATCGCCGCGGCGTTGGAGAAGATCCGGATACCGAGCACGACCACCACACCCGTGGAGAGCTGCGCGCCGACGCCCAGCTTGTCACCCAGGAACACGATGAGCGCTGCCACGACGACGTTCGACAGGAACGACACCACGAACACCTTGTCGACGAAGATGCCGTCGAGCATGGCCCGCAGACCGCCGAAGACCGCGTCGAGCGCAGCCACGACAGCGATCGGAAGATAGGGCTCGACCACCGCCGGCACCTCGGGCCGGACCAACAGTCCGACCACGACTCCCACGACGAGGCCCAGTACGGCGATCACGATGTGCCCTTCCCTGTGTCTGCCGCACCACTGCCGGTGTCTGCGGCCTTCGGCTCTGCTGTTCGTACGATCAGGCTCGGCGCGGCCGGAAGGCGCACCTGATCCTGGACCGAGATGCTGGTCCGGATCGAGAATGTGTCCTTCAGCGCCTGCAGATACAGGCCGTCGGCACTGCCTTGAAACGCGGTACTGAGCCGCTTCCCGTTCCCCACCGCAAGCACCGTGTACGGCGGCACGAGCGGTCTGTTGTCGACCAGTATGGCGTCGCCGGCGGCGCGGATCGCCGACAGGGCGGTCAGCCGCTGCCCGTTGATAGCGATGGCTTCCGCCCCGGACTGCCAGAGGCCGTTGACGACCCGTTGCAGGTCGCGGTCGCGCACCCGCCCCGTATCGGCGAAGCCGGTGGTCTCCCGCGGCCCGCCACCGCCCTGATCGGACTCCCGCGCGTCATCGATGACGAGCTTCACACCCGGCCCCTGCACCGCCGTCGCCCCGGAGAGCAGCGCCACCAGCTCGCCCTGGTCCCCGCCATGCTTTTCCAACGCTTTACGCTGACGCTCGCTCACATCGTCCCGGAGCCGGTCGACCTGTGACTCGAGGGTGTCGGCCGCCGATGTCTCGGCATCGATACGGTCGATGAGCTCTTCGCGTTCCTTGGCGAGGACGGGTGCCGCGACACGTGCCTCCGCTGCGCCGAGCGTGACGACGAGCGCAGCCAGCACAAGACCCGCCGCGAGGCCCAGTTTCGCTTTCACCGTGCGCGGCATCCCCGCGCTTCCGTCGGCCTTGCGGCGCGCGGTGGCCTCGGCGTAGCCCTCGTCCAGGCTGTGGTGCATCACATTGGTCAGCAGCGACATGGACGCGTCAGGGCGCGCGGATGCCGAAGCACTACTCCGATCGGGGGGCTGCTGCGACATGCCGCACATCGTCGCACGTTGCACCTGCTACCGCCGAATGGCCCCACCCAAGCGCCGGGAGGCGCGGCACCGCACCTCCCGGCGCATCCGGGGAACGTCAGTGGCCGGCGCTCTCCACGACCTCTGCCCACTCGTCGAGAAGCGCCTGGGCCGAGGCGTCGTCGGGACCCTCCGCCCACAAATGGGTGACGGCCTCCGCCGGGTCCGGCAGCACCATCACCCAGCGCCCGTCCGCCTCGACGACCCGTACACCGTCGGTGGTGTCGACATCGCGCTCGCCTGCGGCCTCCACCACGCGGCGCATGACCAGCCCCTTGACGGCCCACGGCGTGGCCAGATCGCGGTGCAGGACGTGCGCGCGGGGAATGCGGGCATCGATCTGGCTGAGCGTGAGCTGCGTCCGGGCGACGAGCCCGATGAGCCGCACGAAGGCGGCCGAACCGTCGAAGACACTGCTGAATTCGGGAACGATGAAACCACCGCGCCCGTCGCCGCCGAAGATGGTGCCCTCCTGGCGTCCCACCCGCGTCAGGTCGTCGGGCGACGTCGTCGTCCACTCCACCTGTGTGCCGTGGTACGCGGCCACCTGCTCGGCAACGCGCGTCGTCGTCACCGGCAGTGCCACCCGCCCACTGCGTCGCTCGGCGGCCACCAGATCGAGCATGACCAGCAGAGCCCGGTCGTCCTCCACGATCCGGCCTCGCTCGTCGACCAGGGAGAGCCGCTCACCGACCGGGTCGAAGCGCACGCCGAACGCGGCCCGGGCCGAGGACACGATCTCCCCGAGCCGCACCAGCCCGGAGCGCCGGGCGTCGGCGGATTCGGTGGGACGCGATTCGTCGAGCCCCGGATTGATGGTCAGCGCGTCCACACCGAGCCGCCCGAGCAGGCTGGGCAGGACGAGCCCGGCACTGCCGTTGGACGCGTCGACGACGACCTTGAGCCCTGCGGCGGCGATTCCGGAGGTGTCCACATTGCGCAGCAGCGACCCCGTGTAGGAGTCGAAGACGCTCGACGGGAAGTGCAGGTCGCCGATCTCCCCGGGGAAGGCCCGCCGGTACTCCTGACGTGCGTAGACCCGGTCCAGCTTGCGCTGGCGCGCCTGGGACAGGTCTGCTCCCCGCTCGTCGAAGAACATGATGTCCACGGAGTCCGGCACTCCGGGGGAGGTACGGATCATGATTCCGCCGGCGCTCCCCCGGGCCGTCTGCTGACGCGCTACCGGGAGCGGTACGTTCTCCAGGTCCCGCACGTCGATGGCGCTGGCCTGCAACGCCGAGATGACGGCTCGCTTCAGCGCACGCGCGCCTCGGGAGTGGTCACGCGCGGTGGTGACGGTCGACCCCTTCTTGAGGGTGGTGGCGTACGCGCCGGCCAGCCTCACGGCGAGTTCCGGGGTGATCTCCACGTTCAAAATTCCCGAGACGCCGCGGGCGCCGAAGAGATGGGCCTGCCCTCTCGACTCCCAGATCACCGAGGTGTTGACGAAGGCGCCGGCCTCGATGGTCTTGAACGGGTAGACCCGCACATTGCCCTGAATGATCGATTCCTCACCGACCAGACACTCGTCGCCGATGACCGCGCCGTCCTCGATGCGGGCCGCCCGCATGATGTCGGTGTTCTTGCCGATCACGCATCCGCGCAGATTCGATTGCTGGCCGATGTAGACATTGTCGTGAATGACGGCCCGGTGCAGGAACGCACCCGTCTTGACGACGACGTTCGAGCCGATGACCGTGTGCTCGCGCAGCTCGACTCCGGCCTCGATCTTTGCGTAGTCCCCGATGTACACGGGCCCGCGCAGCACCGCGTCGGGATGTACCTCCGCGCCTTCGGCGACCCATACACCGGGCGAGATCTCGAAGCCGTCGATCTCGACGTCGACCTTGCGCTCAAGGACGTCGGCCTGTGCCTTCACATAGCTCTCGTGCGTGCCCACGTCCTCCCAGTAGCCTTCGGCGACGTAGCCGTAGATCGGCTTGCCTTCCTTCATGAGCTGAGGGAAGACGTCGCCGGACCAGTCCACCGAGACGTCGGCCTCGACATAGTCGAAGACCTCGGGCTCCATCACGTAGATGCCTGTATTGACGGTGTCCGAGAAGACCTGACCCCAGGTCGGCTTCTCCAGGAACCGCTCGACCTGGCCACCCTCGTCCACGATCGTGATTCCGAATTCCAGCGGATTCGGAACACGGGTCAGGCACACCGTAACGAGACCGCCCTTTTCCTTGTGGAAGGCGATGAGGTCGGTCAGGTCGAAGTCGGTCAGGGCATCCCCGGAAATGACGAGGAAGGTGTCGTCCTTCAGCGCCTCTTCGGCGTTCTTCACGCTCCCCGCGGTGCCGAGAGGCTTCTCCTCGTTGGCATAGGTGAGCTCCATCCCGAGCTCTTCGCCGTCCCCGAAGTAGTTCTTGACGAGAGAGGCGAGAAACTGGACGGTTACGACGGTCTCATTGAGCCCATGCCGCTTGAGCAGCCGTAGCACATGCTCCATGATCGGCCGATTGGCCACAGGCAGGAGAGGCTTGGGCATGCTCGAGGTCATGGGGCGAAGACGAGTGCCTTCGCCACCAGCCATCACGACGGCCTTCATGTCGGAAACGTCCTCCTTGCAGAGACGACGGTTTGGCCGACTTCGCCCGTCGGGGCAACATCTGAGAGATCAACCGCGGACCGGCCACACTGCGCGGTACCGCATCAACGAGCTCAATCGGCTGCTACATCCGCCTTGACGAGCCGGCGGACCTGAACCACGTAGAGGATCCCTGCCCACCAATAGAGCGTTGTACCCCACCCCGCGAACGCCCATCCGAAAATAGCGGCCAGCGATCCAAGCCAACCACTTGCGTCACTGAGCAGCAACAAGGGGAAGGCATACATCAGGTTGAACGTAGCGGCCTTCCCGAGGAAGTTCACCTGGGGCGGCGGATAGCCGTGGCGCCGGAGGATTCCCACCATGACGAGAAGCATCAGCTCACGGGCGAGGAGGGCCGCGGTGAGCCAGAGCGGAAGGATCTCCCGCCAGGTCAGACCGACGAGGGTCGAAAGGATGTACAGGCGGTCGGCAGCCGGGTCCAGGAGTCGCCCGAGACTACTGATCTGGTTCCACCGTCGGGCGAGCTTGCCGTCGAGGTAGTCGCTGATCCCGCTGAGCATCAGGACCAGCAGCGCCCAGCCATCGCTCTTGGGGCCGCCGAACTCGGGGCGAAGGATCAGCCACAGGAAGAGCGGCACCCCGAGAAGGCGAGCCATGCTGAGGATGTTGGGGATGGTGAGGACTCGGTCCGTCTGAACCCGAGTCTCCTGGACCTCCACCCGGGGGCCTCCTGTGAAGAACGTGCCAATGATGCCCCCTGACCCTACCCTCAGCCACTGCGGCCGCTTGCACGGGGGTGAGGGAAGGACCTGTTAAACGCAGAAAAGCCCCGCACCAGAGGTGCGGGGCTTTCCCGGAATAATTGTTCGGCGGCGTCCTACTCTCCCACAGGGTCCCCCCTGCAGTACCATCGGCGCTGAAAGGCTTAGCTTCCGGGTTCGGAATGTAACCGGGCGTTTCCCTAACGCAATGACCACCGAAACACTATGAAATTAACCAACACCGGACAACAACACGGCCGTTCGTTATTTCAGAACTAACACAGTGGACGCGAGCAACTGAGGACAAGCCCTCGGCCTATTAGTACCAGTCAGCTCCACCCGTTACCGGGCTTCCACATCTGGCCTATCAACCCAGTCGTCTACTGGGAGCCTTAACCCCTCAAGGGGGTGGGAATACTCATCTCGAAGCAGGCTTCCCGCTTAGATGCTTTCAGCGGTTATCCTTTCCGAACGTAGCCAACCAGCCATGCCCTTGGCAGAACAACTGGCACACCAGAGGTTCGTCCGTCCCGGTCCTCTCGTACTAGGGACAGCCCTTCTCAATATTCCTACGCGCGCAGCGGATAGGGACCGAACTGTCTCACGACGTTCTAAACCCAGCTCGCGTACCGCTTTAATGGGCGAACAGCCCAACCCTTGGGACCGACTCCAGCCCCAGGATGCGACGAGCCGACATCGAGGTGCCAAACCATCCCGTCGATATGGACTCTTGGGGAAGATCAGCCTGTTATCCCCGGGGTACCTTTTATCCGTTGAGCGACAGCGCTTCCACAAGCCACTGCCGGATCACTAGTCCCGACTTTCGTCCCTGCTCGACCCGTCGGTCTCACAGTCAAGCTCCCTTGTGCACTTACACTCAACACCTGATTGCCAACCAGGCTGAGGGAACCTTTGGGCGCCTCCGTTACTCTTTAGGAGGCAACCGCCCCAGTTAAACTACCCATCAGACACTGTCCCTGATCCGGATCACGGACCCAGGTTAGACATCCAGCACGACCAGAGTGGTATTTCAACGGCGACTCCACAACCACTGGCGTGGCTGCTTCAAAGTCTCCCACCTATCCTACACAAGCCGAACCGAACACCAATATCAAACTGTAGTAAAGGTCCCGGGGTCTTTCCGTCCTGCTGCGCGAAACGAGCATCTTTACTCGTAGTGCAATTTCACCGGGCCTATGGTTGAGACAGTCGAGAAGTCGTTACGCCATTCGTGCAGGTCGGAACTTACCCGACAAGGAATTTCGCTACCTTAGGATGGTTATAGTTACCACCGCCGTTTACTGGCGCTTAAGTTCTCAGCTTCGCCGACCCGAAAGTCAGCTAACCGGTCCCCTTAACGTTCCAGCACCGGGCAGGCGTCAGTCCGTATACATCGCCTTACGGCTTCGCACGGACCTGTGTTTTTAGTAAACAGTCGCTTCTCGCTGGTCTCTGCGGCCACCCCCAGCTCATGGAGTAAATCCAATCACCAGTGATGGCCCCCCTTCTCCCGAAGTTACGGGGGCATTTTGCCGAGTTCCTTAACCATAGTTCACCCGAACGCCTCGGTATTCTCTACCTGACCACCTGAGTCGGTTTAGGGTACGGGCCGCCATGAAACTCGCTAGAGGCTTTTCTCGACAGCATAGGATCATCCACTTCGCCACAATCGGCTCGGCATCAGGTCTCAGACTTAATGTGTGACGGATTTGCCTATCACACGCCCTACACCCTTACCCCGGGACAACCACCGCCCGGGCTGGACTACCTTCCTGCGTCACCCCATCGCTTACCTAGTACAAGTCTGGTTCGTCGGCTCCACCACTACCCTCAACTCCGAAGAGATCGGGCCGGCTTCACGGACTTAGCATCGCCTGATTCAGTATTGGGCGTTTCAAAGCGGGTACCGGAATATCAACCGGTTGTCCATCGACTACGCCTGTCGGCCTCGCCTTAGGTCCCGACTTACCCTGGGCAGATCAGCTTGACCCAGGAACCCTTAGTCAATCGGCGCACACGTTTCTCACGTGTGTATCGCTACTCATGCCTGCATTCTCACTCGTGAACCGTCCACAACTCGCTTCCGCGGCTGCTTCACCCGGCACACGACGCTCCCCTACCCATCCGTACTCCCGTTGGGGATACATGTACGAATGACACGACTTCGGCGGTACGCTTGAGCCCCGCTACATTGTCGGCGCGGAATCACTTGACCAGTGAGCTATTACGCACTCTTTCAAGGGTGGCTGCTTCTAAGCCAACCTCCTGGTTGTCTCTGCGACTCCACATCCTTTCCCACTTAGCGTACGCTTAGGGGCCTTAGTCGATGCTCTGGGCTGTTTCCCTCTCGACCATGGAGCTTATCCCCCACAGTCTCACTGCCGTGCTCTCACTTACCGGCATTCGGAGTTTGGCTAAGGTCAGTAACCCGGTAGGGCCCATCGCCTATCCAGTGCTCTACCTCCGGCAAGAAACACACGACGCTGCACCTAAATGCATTTCGGGGAGAACCAGCTATCACGGAGTTTGATTGGCCTTTCACCCCTAACCACAGGTCATCCCCCAGGTTTTCAACCCTGGTGGGTTCGGTCCTCCACGAAGTCTTACCTCCGCTTCAACCTGCCCATGGCTAGATCACTCCGCTTCGGGTCTTGAGCGTGCTACTAAAACGCCCTATTCGGACTCGCTTTCGCTACGGCTTCCCCACACGGGTTAACCTCGCAACACACCGCAAACTCGCAGGCTCATTCTTCAAAAGGCACGCAGTCACGACTGTTGCTCCGAAGAACAACAGCGACGCTCCCACGGCTTGTAGGCACACGGTTTCAGGTACTATTTCACTCCGCTCCCGCGGTACTTTTCACCATTCCCTCACGGTACTATCCGCTATCGGTCACCAGGGAATATTTAGGCTTAGCGGGTGGTCCCGCCAGATTCACACGGGATTTCTCGGGCCCCGTGCTACTTGGGTGTCTCTCAAACGAGCCGTCAATGTTTCAGCTACGGGGGTCTTACCCTCTACGCCGGACCTTTCGCATGTCCTTCGCCTACATCAACGGTTTCTGACTCGTCTCACGGCCGGCAGACCGCAAAAGAGAGATCCCACAACCCCGCATGCGCAACCCCTGCCGGGTATCACACGCATACGGTTTGGCCTCATCCGGTTTCGCTCGCCACTACTCCCGGAATCACGGTTGTTTTCTCTTCCTGAGGGTACTGAGATGTTTCACTTCCCCTCGTTCCCTCCACACTGCCTATGTGTTCAGCAGCGGGTGACAGCCCATGACGACTGCCGGGTTTCCCCATTCGGACACCCCCGGATCAAAGCTCGGTTGACAGCTCCCCGGGGCCTATCGTGGCCTCCCACGTCCTTCATCGGTTCCTGGTGCCAAGGCATCCACCGTGCGCCCTTAAAAACTTGGCCACAGATGCTCGCGTCCACTGTGCAGTTCTCAAACAACGACCAGCCACCCATCACCCCACCCACAAGGGCGAGTTCACTGGGGCCGGCAACCGAAGGACAGACTCAAACGAGCCCGTACCCTCAGACACCCAACAACGTGCCCGACACGACCCCTCACGATTCACGTTCCACGCCGAAGCAGTACTAGTGATCCCGAAGAACCGTGCCGAATAGTCAACGTTCCACCCATGAGCAACCACCGTCGAACATTTGCCGACGTAGTGGCCTCTGACCAAGCAAGCTCGGTAAGAAGTGCTCCTTAGAAAGGAGGTGATCCAGCCGCACCTTCCGGTACGGCTACCTTGTTACGACTTCGTCCCAATCGCCAGTCCCACCTTCGACAGCTCCCTCCCACAAGGGGTTGGGCCACCGGCTTCGGGTGTTACCGACTTTCGTGACGTGACGGGCGGTGTGTACAAGGCCCGGGAACGTATTCACCGCAGCAATGCTGATCTGCGATTACTAGCAACTCCGACTTCATGGGGTCGAGTTGCAGACCCCAATCCGAACTGAGACCGGCTTTTTGAGATTCGCTCCGCCTCGCGGCATCGCAGCTCATTGTACCGGCCATTGTAGCACGTGTGCAGCCCAAGACATAAGGGGCATGATGACTTGACGTCGTCCCCACCTTCCTCCGAGTTGACCCCGGCAGTCTCCTGTGAGTCCCCATCACCCCGAAGGGCATGCTGGCAACACAGAACAAGGGTTGCGCTCGTTGCGGGACTTAACCCAACATCTCACGACACGAGCTGACGACAGCCATGCACCACCTGTATACCGACCACAAGGGGGGCACCATCTCTGATGCTTTCCGGTATATGTCAAGCCTTGGTAAGGTTCTTCGCGTTGCGTCGAATTAAGCCACATGCTCCGCTGCTTGTGCGGGCCCCCGTCAATTCCTTTGAGTTTTAGCCTTGCGGCCGTACTCCCCAGGCGGGGAACTTAATGCGTTAGCTGCGGCACCGACGACGTGGAATGTCGCCAACACCTAGTTCCCAACGTTTACGGCGTGGACTACCAGGGTATCTAATCCTGTTCGCTCCCCACGCTTTCGCTCCTCAGCGTCAGTAATGGCCCAGAGATCCGCCTTCGCCACCGGTGTTCCTCCTGATATCTGCGCATTTCACCGCTACACCAGGAATTCCGATCTCCCCTACCACACTCTAGCCTGCCCGTATCGACTGCAGACCCGGGGTTAAGCCCCGGGCTTTCACAACCGACGCAACAAGCCGCCTACGAGCTCTTTACGCCCAATAATTCCGGACAACGCTTGCGCCCTACGTATTACCGCGGCTGCTGGCACGTAGTTAGCCGGCGCTTCTTCTGCAGGTACCGTCACTCTCGCTTCTTCCCTGCTGAAAGAGGTTTACAACCCGAAGGCCGTCATCCCTCACGCGGCGTCGCTGCATCAGGCTTTCGCCCATTGTGCAATATTCCCCACTGCTGCCTCCCGTAGGAGTCTGGGCCGTGTCTCAGTCCCAGTGTGGCCGGTCGCCCTCTCAGGCCGGCTACCCGTCGTCGCCTTGGTAGGCCATCACCCCACCAACAAGCTGATAGGCCGCGGGCTCATCCTTCACCGCCGGAGCTTTCAACCCCGTCCCATGCGGGACAGAGTGTTATCCGGTATTAGACCCCGTTTCCAGGGCTTGTCCCAGAGTGAAGGGCAGATTGCCCACGTGTTACTCACCCGTTCGCCACTAATCCACCCCGAAGGGCTTCATCGTTCGACTTGCATGTGTTAAGCACGCCGCCAGCGTTCGTCCTGAGCCAGGATCAAACTCTCCGTGAATGTTTTCCCGTAATCGGGACGACACACACGAGAGCGGAACAACCGGTCGGAATAGGACCGGTCGTCCACAGCGTCCTCGCTGTGTAAAATTGCCCACCGGAACACAAGGCCCGGCAGGACTTTCAAAGGAACCACCAACCTGCCGAAACAGGCCGGGGTATCAACATATCTGGCGTTGACTTTTGGCACGCTGTTGAGTTCTCAAGGAACGGACGCTTCCTTCGTACTCACCCTCACGGGCTTTCCTCCGGGCTTTTCCCTTCGGTCTTGCGTTTCCGACTCTATCAGACTCTTTCGTGTCCGATTCCCGGTCGAAACGGGATTCGCTTTCCAGGTTTCCGCTTTCGCGTTTCCCTTTCCGGCGAGACCGACTCTATCAGGCCAATTCCGTTTCCCTTGACCAGCCCTGCAGGCATGCAGAAGCCGTATTGAGGTTAGGGTTTGGACTGAATAGTCGCCGCCGACCCCCGACTCAACGTCGCACTGGGGCCAGGCAGGAGCACGACACTACAGGCCGCTGGGAGTCGAGGCAAATCGTTTGCGGTGCTCCCCTAGGTCTGCGAACCCGCTGGACTCGGGCGGAACCGGGACTTCTTATGACTTACGCTGCTCAGCAGTACGCCGTCCCCTTGCAAGCCGCGGCGGCCCCAATTGAAGCTCCACCCTGGGAGGCTCCCCATGACCACTGTGACGTCCCCGCTCGACGGACGCGCCATCGGACTCGCTGCCGTACCCGACCCGGTCTTCTCCGGCGCGATGGTCGGTCCCGGAACGGCCATCGACCCCGTGCGGGAGCCGTCGGAGGCCGTCTCACCGGTGGACGGGATCGTGGTCTCCCTTCACCCGCACGCCTTCGTCGTCGTGGACGCGGACGGGCACGGGGTACTGGTGCACCTGGGTATCGACACGGTCCAGCTCAATGGCGAGGGCTTCGAACTGCTCGTCAACAAGGGTGACACGGTGACGCGTGGCCAGAACATCGTCCGGTGGAACCCGGCCGCCGTCGAGGCCGCCGGCAAGTCCCCGATCTGCCCGATCGTGGCGCTGGAGGCCACCCCCGACTCCCTCTCCGACCTCCGCGAGGACGGCGATGTCAAGGTCGGCGACACGCTGTTCGGCTGGCAGTGACGCGTTCGGCGCAGTGACGCCGGCTGTACATCCACCGCGGTGGCACGGGCCACCGCACAAACAGAGACGGTGAAATGGAGACAACGCTGCGAGGCGTCGGCGTGAGCCACGGTGTGGCGATCGGCGAGGTTCGGCACATGGGTACGGCTGTGCTCGAGCCGCCTGCCAAACAGATCCCCGCGGAGGAGGCGGAGCGCGAGCAGGGGCGTGCTCGCCAGGCGGTGGACGCTGTTGCGGCCGACCTGATCGCGCGAGGCAATCTGGCCGGCGGCGAGGCACAGGCGGTACTCGAGGCGCAGGCCATGATGGCCCAGGACCCCGAGCTCATGGCCGACGTGGATCGGCGTATCGCTGTCGGGAGCAGCGCCGAGCGCGCTGTGTACGACGCGCTTGCCGCCTACCGGGCTCTGCTGGCGGGTGCCGGGGAGTACCTGGCGGGGCGGGTCGCGGACCTCGACGACGTGCGCAACCGGATCGTCGCGCGGCTGCTGGGTGTGCCGATGCCGGGCGTGCCGGACAGCGACGAGCCGTACGTCCTGATCGCGCGGGACCTCGCCCCCGCCGACACGGCGCTGCTCGACCCCACGCTGGTGCTCGGGTTCGTCACCGAAGAGGGCGGTCCGACCAGTCACAGTGCGATTCTGGCGCGGGCGCTCGGTGTGCCGGCCGTGGTTGCCCTGCCCGGTGCCGGTGAGCTGGCGGAGGGCACGGTCATCGCCGTGGACGGCAGCACCGGCGAGATCTTCGTCGAGCCGAGCGAAGCCAAGCGCGCGGAGTTGGAGAGCGCCGCGGTGGCCCGCAAGGCTGCACTGTCCGCTTCGACCGGTCCCGGCGCAACGTCCGACGGTCACAAGGTGCCGCTGCTCGCCAATGTGGGCGGACCCGGCGATGTGCCGGCGGCGGTCGAGGCCGGCGCCGAGGGCGTGGGCCTGTTCCGCACGGAGTTCCTTTTCCTGGACGACAGCAAGCAGGCGCCGTCCGAGGAGAAGCAGGTCGCGGCGTACCGGGCGGTGCTGGAGGCGTTCCCCGAGGGGCGCGTCGTGGTGCGGGTGCTCGACGCCGGTGCGGACAAGCCGCTCGACTTCCTGACCCCTGCGGACGAGCCGAATCCGGCGTTGGGGGTGCGGGGGCTCCGTACCCTGCTGGACCACCCCGAGGTGCTGCGGACCCAGCTGACCGCGCTGGCGAAGGCGGTCGAGGGGCTGCCGGTCCATCTCGAGGTCATGGCGCCGATGGTGGCGGACCGCACGGATGCGAAGGCGTTCGCCGACGCGTGCCGGGCGGCCGGGCTGCAGGCGAAGTTCGGCGCGATGGTGGAGATTCCGTCCGCTGCTCTTCGGGCCCGCTCGATCCTGCAGGAGGTCGAGTTCCTGTCGCTGGGCACCAATGACCTGGCGCAGTACACCTTTGCCGCCGACCGTCAGGTGGGTGCGGTGTCCCGGCTGCAGGATCCGTGGCAGCCCGCGCTCCTCGATCTGGTGGCCCTGTCGGCCGATGCCGCCAAGGCCGAGGGCAAGAGCTGCGGTGTCTGCGGTGAGGCTGCCGCCGATCCCCTGCTCGCCTGTGTGCTGACCGGGCTCGGTGTCACCTCTCTGTCGATGGGTGCCGCGTCCCTTCCTTATGTCCGCGCCACGCTGGCGAAGCACACGCTCGCGCAGTGCGAGCGCGCTGCTGCCGCCGCGCGTGCGGCGGACTCGGCCGACGAGGCGCGGCTCGCGGCTCAGGCAGTGCTGTCGGGCGAGTAGCCCGCGAAGCCGTTATGAAGGGGCTTCCCGCCGGACACGGCGGGGAGCCCCTTCGACGTGTCAGTGGTGTTCCTCCGGCTGGTCCGCGCCGATGTCGAAGCCCGCGCAGTACTCCACGCCGGACTCCGGCGAGACCGGATCACCGGTGTCCGCGTCGGTGCAGTAGGCGCTGAAGACCTCACCGGCGGTGAGCGGTACGAGACTGCCTCGGGTCAGGCGCCAGCCGTGGACCCGGTCGGGCATCCCGGGATTGCTCGTACGGAGTACGAGTCCGCCCGGGCTCTCGAGGGCGACGCCGACGGCGAGGACGGTGACGAACTCCGTCCCTTCTGCTGTTTCGAATCGGGCCGGGCCCGTGATGTCCCGTTCGGTGTGGAGGACGGCAAGGAGCTGCTCGTTCTCCGCGGGGGTGCTGCAGACCAGATGGTGCATGCCGGGGCCTGCTGTCTCCAGCGTGCACATCAGGAGGTGGGAGGCCCGGTCGAAAGCGGCACGGCCGATGTCCTGGCCGCAGTCGGCGCAGTCACCGAGGTCGGCCAGGAACGTCGTGGCGTGCTCCCACGTGGCCTGCCGGGCCGCTCGGCCGACAAGGAGCGGGATCAGGGTGTCGAGGGGTTGTCCGGCGTACGCGACGGTCGCTCCGGTCGCGGCGACTTCCGCGGTGAAGCGGCTGCGGCTGGTCGTGGCGTCCGGGGCGAGGCCGGTTTCGGCACAGAACTCCGCGTACTCCTCGGGGTCGAAGAGGGCCACGGTGGTGTGCATGCCCTGGGCCGCGAGCGTTTTGAGCAGGCCCTCGACCTGCTGCAGATAGACGGTGTGGTCGTCGAACGTGAAGGTGCGGTAGCGCCGCATGGCCGCGAAGTCCTGCGCGTCGGCCAGGAGGCCGATGGTGCTGGGTGCTTCGCGGCGCAGCATGCGTCGCATCGATGTGCCGGCCCGCCGGTGGCCGGTCTTCCTTGCGGTGTGGGTGTTCCTGGTGTGCGCCATGACTCCCCCGGTGCGCGGTCGAACATTGCTCACTCAGAGTAATCGCGGGCACTGACAGTGGCGTCCGTCAGCGGCGTGTGCGCGCCAGATCCTCGTAGAAGTGGAGCAGTTCGAGGTTGTCGATCGAGCCGGGGTTGACCGCCTTGGCCAGCTCCGTGCCTTGGAGGAGGCGCTTGACCGGAACCTCGATGCGCTTGCCGGTGAGGGTGTGCGGGATGCCGGGCACCTCGATGATCTCGTCCGGGACATGGCGCGGCGACAGGTTCGCGCGGATGGTCTGCTTGATGCGGTCGCGCAGGTCGTCGTCGAGGGCGGCGCCGTCGGCGAGGTGGACGAAGAGCGGCATCCAGTAGCCGCCGTCGGGCTCTTCGAGGCCGATGACCAGCGATTCACGGATCTCGGGGAGGCGTTCGACGGCTTCGTAGATGTCGGCGGAGCCCATCCGTACGCCCTGGCGGTTGAGCGTGGAGTCCGAGCGGCCGTGGATGATCACCGAGCCGCGGTCGGTGAGGGTGATCCAGTCGCCGTGGCGCCAGACACCCGGG
Source organism: Streptomyces sp. JH14 (assembly GCF_029428675.1). Taxonomy (GTDB): domain Bacteria; phylum Actinomycetota; class Actinomycetes; order Streptomycetales; family Streptomycetaceae; genus Streptomyces. The sequence goes on from NZ_JAJNEL010000001.1 coordinate 722,141, forward strand.
TACATCTCGAAGTAGCTGTCGCGGTAGCGGCTGCCGTCGGGGTCGTTCCAGAAGTGGATCGGCATGGAGGGCAGCGGGTTGGTGACGACGAGTTCTCCGACCTCGCCGATGAGCGGCTTGCCTGCGGGGTCCCAGGACTGGAGGTCCGTACCGAGGCACGGGGCCTGGAGTTCGCCGATGTGGACGGGGAGGGTGGGGACGGCTCCGGCGAAGCAGCTGCAGACGTCCGTGCCGCCGCTGACGGAGGCGATCCAGAGGTCCTCGGCGACTTCGTCGTGGAGCCAGCGGAAGCCGTCGGGCGGAAGCGGGGAACCGGTGGTGGCCACGCACTGGATGCGGGAGAGGTCGAAGTCGCGGCCCGGGTGGATCCCGGCCTTGCGGCACGCCATGACGTACGCGGCGGAGGTGCCGTAGAGGGTGGCGCCGGTCTGTTCGGCGACCCGCCACTGGGCGCTGACGTCGGGGTAGCCGGGGCTTCCGTCGTACAGCACGACCGTGGTGCCGGTGAGCAGGCCGGAGACGAGGAAGTTCCACATCATCCAGCCGGTGGAGGTGTACCAGAAGAAGCGGTCGGCAGGGCCGAGGTCGCAGTGCAGACCGAGCTGTTTGAGGTGTTCGAGGAGGATGCCGCCCTGCGACTGGACGATCGCCTTGGGGAGTCCGGTGGTACCGGAGGAGTACAGCACCCACAGCGGGTGGTCGAAGGGGACCTGCTCGAAGACGGGTTCGGTGTCCGCGGAGGTGAGGGCGGACCATGCGAGGGTGCCTTCGGGGGCGGGGGTGCCGAGCAGCGGAATGTGAACGACGGCACGCAACGTGGGGAGTTCGCGGCGGAGTTCGGCGACCGTCTCCGTGCGGTCGTGTTCCTTGCCGCCGTAGCGGTAGCCGTCGACGGTGAAGAGGACGACGGGCTCGACCTGCTGGAAGCGGTCGAGGACGCTGCGGGCGCCGAAGTCGGGGGCGCAGGAGGTCCAGACGCCGCCGACGGCCGCGGTGGCGAGGAGCGCGACGACCGACTGCGGGATGTTGGGGAGGTAACCGCTGACGCGGTCGCCGGGGCGGACCCCGAGGGCACGGAGTTCGGCGGCGAGTGAACCGACCTGGCGGCGGAGCTCGGACCAGCTGACGGCGGCCTGCGCATGGGTCTCGTCGACGTGGAGGAGGGCCGGGGCGCCGGCGTGCAGGGGGTCCTCCCCGGCGCGCAGGGCGTGTTCGGCGTAGTTGAGGGTGGCGCCGGGGAACCATTGGGCGCCCGGCATGGTGCGGTCGCCGATGGCGGTCTCGGACGGGGTGGAGAACCGCACGTCGAACCAGTCGGCGACGGCCCGCCAGAAGGTGTCCAGCTCGTCGACGGACCAGCGGTGCAGCGCCGGATAGCCGCCCTCGGCGGGTGCTCCGTATCGCTCGGCCGCCCAGCTCTGGAAGCGGGTGACCGCTGCGGCGGCGATGCGCTCGGGGTCGGGCTGCCAGAGGGGGGCTTCGTTCGCTGCTGCTGAGGTCATGGGTCGGCTCCCTGACGGTACGGGTACGCGGGTCTGCGTGTGTCGCGCGCACGGGCGGGGATGTGCGCGTGAGGCGGCTGTCACGGACGATGCCATGTGATCGTCTTCCGCACCAGGGTTCCCCACCCATGGTTGCTTGCCCGGCTATGTGGTCCGGCCACGGGTGAACGGAAGTTGAACGAAGCCCGCTGCCGCCCCGTCAGCTGGCAGGGTGAGCTGCATGAACGGTCGTGACCTGGTGCGCTCGGTGAAGATGGTCGGTTCGGTGCAGGGGCTGCGCACGGTGCGCTCCGCCTGGCGGCGGCAGCGTGCGGATGCGCGGTCGCTGCCGGCCCGTGGTGCGGAGCGGGCCAGGGTGCCGGGTCTGCTCGTGGGGGCGGAGCCCGGGCCCGGTGGCGGTGTGGTGAGGTTCGCCCGTTCGGAGTTGCGCATCCGGGTCGCGTCCGGAGGCGCCGTGTTCTGGGCGTGGGACGGGGCGGAGCCGCTGCCGTCGTACGCGCTGCCCGGTCCGGCGCCGGAGCCGGATCCACGGGCCGTGCTGGAGCCGGACAAGGACGGCGGCTGGCAGGTGGTCTCGGAGCGGCTGACCGTGGTGGTGTCGCGGCACGGGGCGGTGGAGCTGCGTACACCGGGTGGGGTGATGCTCCGGCGGGAACTGCCGCCGCGCTGGTGGGAGCCGTTGGCGGGTGGTCCCGCCCGGTGGGTGCAGCGGTCCGAGGTGCCGGCGGATGCCCGGTTCTTCGGGCTGGGCGGCCGCGCGGCGGGGCCGCGGCTGCGCGACGGAGCGTACGAACTGTGGAACACCGATCCGGGCGGGCGCTTCGGGCCGGGTGACGATCCGCTGTATCTGACGATGCCGGTGCAGGTGGTGGTCTCGGACGCGGGGACGCATCTGGCGTTCCACGACAACTCCTGGGCGGGGCGGGTGAGGCTGCGCGAGGGTGAGGAGGGCGCGGGGTCCGGCCACGACCGTCCGGGGATGTGCGAGGTGCGGATGGACGGGGGGCCGCTGCGCTGCTGGGTGGTGGCGGGGACACCGGCCCGGGTGCTGCAGGGCTGGACGGCGCTGACGGGTGCGCCGGCGCTGCCGCCGTCCTGGGCGCTGGGTCCCCAGCACGCCCGATGGGGGTTCGGCAGTGCGCGGGAGGTGCGGCGGATCGTCGCCGGGTACCGGGAGCGGGGTCTGCCGCTGTCCGTACTGCACCTGGACATCGATCACTACGACGGACACAGGGTGTTCACCGTGGACCGTGACCGGTTCCCGGATCTGCCGCAGCTGGCGGAGGAGTTGCGGGAGAAGGGGGTGCGGCTGGTGTCGATCATCGACCCGGCGGTGAAGGCGGAGCCGGGATACCCGGTGTTCGATACCGGTACGGCGGTCGGCGGGGCCGGGGCGTTCGTCCGGGACGCGCGGGGGCGGATGGTGCGCGGGGAGGTCTGGCCCGGTGAGTGTGTGTATCCGGACTTCACCGATCCGCAGGTCCGGCGGTGGTGGAGCGGTCTGTACGAGGAGCGTCTGACGCAGGGGTTCTCCGGGGTGTGGCACGACATGAACGAGCCGGTGTCGTTCACGGCGTTCGGCGAGCCGACGTTGCCGCGTTCGGCCCGGCACGTGCTGGAGGGCCGCGGGGGCGATCACCGGGAGGCCCACAATGTGTACGGGCTGGCGATGGCCCGGGCCGGGTACGAGGGGCTGCGCCGGCTGCGTCCGGACGAGCGGCCGTTCCTGTTCTCGCGCTCAGGCTGGGCGGGGATGCAGCGGTACGGGGGCACCTGGTCCGGCGATGTGACGACGGGCTGGCCGGGGTTGCGGGCCTCGCTGTCGCTGGTGCTCGGTCTCGGCCTGTGCGGGGTGCCGTATTCGGGTCCCGATGTGGGCGGATTCGGCGGGTCGCCGTCCCCGGAGCTGTATCTGCGGTGGTTCCAGCTGGGTGCCTGGCTGCCGTTGTTCCGTACGCACGCGGCGAGGGACGCGGGGCGGCGGGAGCCCTGGGAGTTCGGTCCCGAGGTGCTGGAGCACGCGCGGGCGGCGCTGGTGGAGCGGGAGCGGCTGCACCCGTACTTCGTGACGCTCGCGCAGCTGGCCCGGCTGACGGGTGCGCCGTATGTGCGGCCGCTGTGGTGGGGGGAGCCTGGGGACCGGGCGCTGCGGGAGTGCGAGGACGCGTTCCTGCTGGGGGACGCGTTGCTGGTGGCGCCGGTGCTGGAGCGGGGGACGGACCGCCGTGCGGTGCGGTTGCCGCGGGGCCGGTGGTACGACACGGCGACCGGTGAGGCGTACGAGGGGCCGGGACAGGTGCTGGTCGATGCACCGCTGTCACGGGTGCCGGTGCTGGTCCGGGCGGGTGCGGTGATTCCGGTGCGGGGTGCGGACGGGGGGCTGGAACTGGAGGTGTGGGCCCCGCCCGCGGGGCGTACCGGAGGTGGTGTGGTGGTCCCTGACGGGGGTGACGGCTGGAAGCTGCCTGAGGCCGAGCGGTACACGACGCGGCTGGTGGACGGGAGGGTCGTGGTGGAGTTCGAGGGGGCCGGGGGTGAGGTCGTGCACCCGGTGCGGGTGCGAGGGGTGTGAGGCGCGTCAGCGGTGGTCGTAGCGGCCTTCGAACCAGGCGCGAGCGGCCAGGGTGTGCAGTGGGAAGGCCAGTTCGGCGGGGGCGCGGAGCAGGCTGTGGCCGGCGGTCTCGTCGGTGGGGGCGGACGGCGGGAGTTCGGCGGCCGGGCGTGGCGGGAGCAGGCCGAAGAGGAGCAGGTGACCGTCGGGGGAGCTGAGGGCGTCGGCGAGGCGGACGTCCCGCTGGTCGGCCTCGATGCCGGTCTCCTCGCGCAGTTCCCGTACGACCGCGTGCCGCCAGTCCTCGGTGTGGTCGATGAAGCCGCCGGGCAGGGCGAGGCCGCCGCGCCGGGGCTCGATGGTGCGGGTGATGACGACGAGTGCGGTGCCGTCCCGGTCGGTGACGGGGAGCAGGGCGACGGCGACGGGGAGCGGGTTGCGGTAGGCGGTGGCGCCGCAGGCGGTGCAGGTGCGGGGCCAGGTTCCGGTGGATCCGGGCGACGGGTACGGCGCTCCGCAGCTGCTGCAGTAGGAGTCCTTCATCGGTCGCTCCACCTTCTCCGCCTTCTCCCGCTCGGTCTTCTCGGACGCGGACACGCGCGGACTGTATCCGATCGTCCTGCAGGCACCTCCGCGTCTAGTGAATGATGCGCTCATGACATCTATTGTTTCCGCTGTCCGCGTCCTGGCAGCCGCTGCCGCCGCCCTCCTCGCCGTCACCGTCGCCACCCCTCCCGCGCAGGCCAAGGCCGAGCCGAAGGCCCCCGCGGAGTTCGTCGCGCTGCGCTCGGTCGACCCCACGATCATCCAGGAGATGCGCTACCCCACCGGTCACAATTTCATGGGCGAGCCGGTCGACGGATACCGTCAGCCGGTCTGCATCCTGACCCGGCCCGCGGCCCAGGCCCTGCACCGGGCGCAGACACAGCTGCTGCACCAGGGGTACTCGCTGAAGGTGTACGACTGCTACCGCCCGCAGCGGGCCGTCGACCACTTCGTGCGATGGGCGAAGGATCTCGACGCCCAGGCCATGAAGGGCGAGTTCTACCCCCTGGTCGACAAGACGCGGCTGTTCGCGGACGGTTACATCGCGGAGAAGTCCGGGCACAGCCGTGGCAGCACGGTGGACCTGACCCTGGTCAGGCTGCCCGCCCTGCCGACCCGGCCGTACCGGCCGGGCGAGACACTGGTGCCCTGCTACGCGCCGAAGGCCGACCGCTTCCCCGACAATTCGGTCGACATGGGCACGGGCTTCGACTGCTTCGACACGCTGTCGCACACCGATGACCCGCGGATCCAGGGCGTACAGCGAGCCAACCGGCAGTTCCTGAAGAAGACGCTCACCGACGCCGGGTTCGTGAATCTGGCCGAGGAATGGTGGCACTACACCTTCAAGCCCGAGCTGTTCCCGGACACCTACTTCGACTTCCCGGTGGCCACGAGGTCCGTCGCGGGCCACTGAGGCCGCGCCCAGCACGCAAGGGCGGCCGGGACCGTCCCGAGGTTCCCGGCCGCCCGTCCTGCTTCTCGGAACCGGACCGGCCGTATCCCGTTGCCGTGCCAGCCGTTACGGTGCCCGTATGTCACAGCAGACGTTCGATTCGTACGAAGAGTTCTGGCCCTACTACGTGGCGATGCACTCCAAGGCCGCCACCCGCTGGGTCCATCTGACGGGGACCCTGACCGGTCTCGCGGTCACCGCCTACGGCCTGGCCAGGGGCCGCAAGCGGTACGCTGCCGCGCTCCCCCTGATCGGGTACGGCACGGCCTGGCCGGCACATTTCCTGATCGAGAAGAACAATCCGGCCACCTTCGGACATCCCGCGTGGTCACTGCGCGGCGATGTGCAGATGATCCGGATGATGCTGGCCGGACGAGACCGGGAGCTCGCGGAGACCGCGGCCAAGTGGCTCGCCGACAACGGCTGACCGTGGCACACTTCTGACGTTCCGTCAGATCCAGTGCCGGGGAGGGACTTTGTCGCGCACGCGCACACCCGTGGTGGCCGGATGGTTCACCGAGGACACCGCCGACGAGGACTTCCGGCTGCTGGGCACACGCTGTTCGGCCTGCTCGTCGGTCTTCTTCCCGCGCCAGGACGCGTTCTGCCGCAATCCCGGCTGCGCGGGCGGTGAGCTGGTCGAGGTACCGCTCTCGCGGCGCGGCACCGTCTGGTCGTACACCGACGGCCGCTACCGGCCCCCCGCCCCGTACCTCTCCGACCCGGACACGCCCTGGGAGCCGTACACCCTGGTCGCCGTCGAGCTCGCGGCCGAGCGCATGGTGGTACTCGGGCAGGCGGCGCCGGGGGTGGGCATCGCGGATCTGGCGGTCGGAATGACCGTCGAGGTCGTTCCGGGCGTCCTGGGCGGGGACGCGCCGGCGGGTGGGGACGCCGCGTGGACCACCTGGCACTGGCGTCCCGTGCCCACCGCCCCGGGCGCGGCCGCGGACGGTGCCGCATGACCGCGGATGTGGCCGTCCTCGGGGCCGGGATGCATCCGTGGGGCAAGTGGGGGCGCAGTTTCGTCGAGTACGGCACGGTCGCGGCCCGGGCCGCGCTCAGCGATGCGGGGATCGGCTGGCAGGACGTGCAGTCGGTGGTCGGTGCGGACACCGTGCGCGGCGGCTATCCGGGGTATGTGGCCGGTGCGACGTTCGCCCAGGCGCTGGGCTGGCAGGGCGCCCGCGTCGCCAGCGTATACGCGGCGTGCGCGTCCGGCGCCCAGGCCGTCAATACCGCCAGGGCGCAGATCCTGGCGGGCATGGCCGACGTGGTGCTCGTGGTCGGTGCGGATGCGGCGCCCAAGGGGTTCTTCGCCCCGGCGGGCGGCGACCGGCCCGACGATCCCGACTGGCTGCGCTTCCGGGTGCTCGGGGCGACCAACCCTGCGTACTTCGCGCTGTACGCGCGCCGCCGGATGGCCCTGTACGGGGACACTCCGGACGACTTCGCCCTGGTCAAGGTGAAGAACGCGGCAGCCGGCGCGTTGAACCGCCATGCGCGCTACCGCGCGCCGGTGACGGCCGAGCAGGTGGCCGCGTCCGCCGTGGTCGCCGATCCGCTGCGCCTGCTCGACATCTGCGCGACGTCCGACGGCGCGGCGGCGGTCGTCCTGTCCAGCATGGAGTTCGCACGCCGCCACGGGCACGCCGATCCGGTCCGTGTCCGCGCCGTCTCCACCGTGACACCCACCTACCCGAAGGCGGTACTCGACCTTCCGGACATCGCGACCGATTCGGCGGTCGCCGTGGAGCCCGCTCCGGAGACCTTCCGCGCGTCGATCGCCCGGGCGGCGTACGAGGAGGCGGGCATCGGACCCGACGAGCTCTCGCTCGCCGAGGTGTACGACCTCTCCACCGCACTGGAACTGGACTGGTACGAGGACATCGGCCTGTGCGCGCCGGGCGAGGGGGCCAAGCTCGTACGCGAAGGGACCACGGCGCTCGGCGGACGCATCCCGGTCAACCCGAGCGGAGGGCTCGCCTCCTTCGGGGAGGCCGTGCCTGCGCAGGCCATCGCCCAGGTCTGCGAGCTGACCTGGCAGCTGCGCGGCGCCGCGGCGGAGCGGCAGGTACCCGGGGCGCGCGCGGGGATCACCGCGAACCAGGGTCTGTTCGGGCACGGTTCGGCGGTGGTCGCGGTCCGCTGAGATACGCCGGTGGGCATGGACCGCGAGGGGGCCCGGTCCGCACGCGGCGGACCGGGCCGGTCCTCATGGCGCTCGACGATGCTCCGTACTCAGGTGGCCGCCGGCTCACGAAGGCGGTCCGCCCGGGCCATCGCGTGTTCGACGACCGCGACCAGGACGTCCCGTACGGAGTGCCGGTCGCGTGCATCGCACATCAGCAGCGCCACCTCGGGGTCGAGGTCCAGAGCCGCCCGGACCGTCTCGGCCGGGAAGCGGTCCGCGCCCTCGAAGCAGTTGACCGCGACGGTGAACGGGATCTCGCGCCGCTCGAAGTAGTCCACGGCCGCGAAGGAGTCCTCCAGACGGCGGGTGTCAGCGAGCACGACGGCCCCGAGGGCACCCTGGGCCAGTTCGTCCCAGAGGAACCAGAACCGGTCCTGCCCAGGTGTGCCGAACAGGTACAGCACCAGATCCTCGCGGAGCGTGATCCGCCCGAAGTCCATGGCCACGGTGGTGGTGTTCTTGGCCTCGACTCCGGCCGTGTCGTCCACGGGACGGCCCGCCTCGCTCAGCCGCTCCTCCGTACGCAGCGGTCTGATCTCGCTGACCGCGCCGACCAGCGTCGTCTTGCCCGCGCCGAAACCGCCCGCCACCAGAATCTTCAGGGCGACCGGTTCCACCACGGGCCGCTTGCTGCTGCTAGAGCGCCCGAAGGCCATTGATCACCTCTCGAAGAATGTTCACGTCCGGCAGCTCGGCCGGCGGAACGGGACGGGTCACGTGCACCAGCTCGTCCTCGACGAGATCGCCGACCAGCACCCGGACCACCCCGACGGGGAGGTCCAGACCGGACGCCAGCTCGGCGATCGACTGAGGCATGTCACTGCAGAGTTCGACGATCTCCACGTGCTCGGGCGAGAGCGTCTGGCTCAGACCGGGATCGTCGGCCGCGGACTCCGTGACGACGAGGGCGATCAGGTCGAGCCGATGGCGGGACGCGCTGCTGGTACGGCCCCGGGTCATCGCGTACGGACGGACCACCGGCCCCGCCTCGGCGTCGTACCAGCGCGACGACTGCGGGTCGGTGGGAGCGGCCGGGGTTCCGGGGGGCGTTCCCCAGGAGGAGTCAGCGCTCATGCCATCCACTCACCCTCCGGCGGGCAGACCGGACGTCCGGGGGGCGTTGGCCAGGTGGGCCCCCACACGCTTGACCATCAGCGTCATCTCGTACGCCACCTGGCCCACGTCGGAGTCGGAGTCGGCCAGCACGGCGAGACAACTGCCGTCGCCGGCGGCCGTGACGAACAGGAACGCCTCGTCGAGTTCGACGACGGTCTGGCGGACACGGCCCGCGTCGAAGTGGCGTCCGACGCCCTTGGCGAGACTGTGGAAACCGGAGGCGACGGCTGCCAGATGTTCGGCGTCCTCCCGGGTCAGGTCCTTGGACGTGCCGGTGGGAAGGCCGTCGCTGGAGAGCACCAGCGCCTTGCGGATGGAGCCGACGCGCTCGACGAGTTCGTCGAGGAGCCAGTTGAGTTCGCCGGATCCCTGGCGTGCGGCGTGGGGTGCTGCGGCGTTCGGTGCGGTCATCGACCGTCCCCTCCCGGAGTGGTTCCTTGCGCTGTCTCACCGGAGCCGGTCACGTCCTCGGCGTTCTGCCGGCGGCCGCGCTGCCAGCCGCGCTGAAGCGATGCCATGCGCGTGCGCACCTCGTCCGCGTCCCGCTCGATGTCCTCGGCGGACTCCGTACCGGCCGGCTCTGGAGCGCGGCCGCCGGAGACGTCGCGCAGCTGCGGAGCGAGGCTGGCCTGCCGGACCCGGCGGGGCAGCCCGCCCACGGTCCCCGGCTGCGAGGACGGTGCGGCGGAGGGGGAGGAAGGTGCAGTCGATGGCGTCGACGCAGGCGGTGCCGGCACGGGTGCGAGTGCGGACGTGGCGGGCTCGGTCGGTCTCCGGAAGCCGGTGGGCTGCCGGGGTTCGGTGGGCCGCCGGGTCTCGGCGGCGGGCTGCCGGGAGCCTGTGGCGGGCTTCCCGGAATCGTGCGGCGACGCACCGGCTCCGGCGCGTGAGCGCTCCGGGCCGGTGGTCGTGGGGTGCGCGCGGCCGGTCTCGCCGGCCCGGTGGCCGCGGCCGCCGAGCGGCGTCGGCGGCTTGCGGCGGGGCAGCGGCACCGGGCCGTCCGGGCGCACCGCCCGGACGTCGGCCGTGTCATCGGCGGCCTGCTGGTGCTGGTCGCGGTCGCCGTCGCGGCGGACACCGCGGGCGCGGAAGATGCCGCCGCGCTCGCTCTCGGTGTCGTCGATGTCGGACACCCCGTCGAGTACCGGGGTCAGCATCGGGTCCATGACGGGGGCGAGTACGGGGTCGGTCTCGAAGTCGAGGGCCTCGACCGGGCCTTCGAGCTCGACCGGCCCGTCAAGGACGGACGGGCCGACGCGGCCGGCCGGGACCGGGGCGAGGCTCCTGGGCCCCGCGCCGCCCGTGCTCCGGTCCGCCACGCCGTCCCTACGGTCCTTGTCGCTGCGCGGACTCGCGTCGCCCGGGCGGCCGCTGCCGATCGCCTTGTCGGCGCGGCGGTCGAGCCTGAATCCGGAGCCGTGCGTCTCCGGCGCGTCGGTGAGCAGGGCCGCCGGCATGAAGACGACGGCGGTGGTTCCTCCGTACGGAGACGTCTGCAGGGAGACGCGGACGTTCTGCCGCTGTGCCAGTCGGCTGACCACGAAGAGGCCGAGCCGGTCGGTGTCGGAGAGCTCGAACTCGGGGGTCTCGGCGAGCCGCAGATTGGCGTCCAGCAGGACTTCGGGGGGCATGCCCAGTCCGCGGTCGTGGATTTCGAGGGTGAAGCCGTTGGCGACCCGCTCGCCGTGCACCTGGACCGCGGTGTGCGGGGGCGAGAACACCGTGGCGTTCTCCAGGAGTTCGGCGATGAGATGGGTGAGGTCGGCGACGGCGGGACCGCCGACGCCGATCCGCGGCAGGCGGCGGACCTCGATCCGCTCGTAGTCCTCGACCTCGGCGACCGCTGCCCTCACGACGTCCATCAGCTGGATCGGTTTGCGCCACTGCCGGGACGGCGCCGCGCCGGACAGGATCACGAGTCCCTCGGCGTGCCGCCGCATGCGGGTGGTGAGGTGGTCGAGGCGGAAGAGGTCGGCAAGCTCCTCGGTGTTCTCGGTGCGGCGCTCCATGGCGTCCAGGAGCGTCAACTGCCGGTGCAGCAGCACCTGGTTGCGGCGGGCGAGGTTGACGAAGACCTCGGATACGCCGCGTCGCACGTCGGCCTGTTTGACCGCGGCCTCGACGGCGGCGCGCTGCAGGGTGTTGAGCGCCTGGCCGACCTGGCCGATCTCGTCCTTCTCGTACGTGAGATGCGGGGCCTCGGTCTCGACGTCCACGTGCTCGCCCGCGGCGAGGCGGCGCATCACGCTCGGCAGCCGTACGCCGGAGACCTCGTGGGCGTCCTTGCGGAGCCGGGAGAGGTCGCGGACGAGTTCGCGGCCTATGCGTACGGAGACGAAGACGGAGACGAGCAGGGCGAGGAAGCCGAGGACACCGGCCACACCGGCCTTGATCAGGACGCTGCGGCTCGCCGGCGTGCTGCGGTCCTGGAAGCGGTTGGTCATCTCGGTCGAGTCGTTGGCCAGCCGGTCGAGGACCGGCGGGGCGACCTCCTGCCAGCGTTCGGCGTCGACCGCACGGGGGGCGCCGGCCGGGCCGGCGGCGAGGATCTTGTTCTCGGCCGTGCGCAGCGGTTCGCTGTCCGGACTCGCCCAGTACTGCTCGACGCGTCGGCGCTCCGCCGGCGGGAGGACCTCGGTGTTGATCTCGTAGAGCAGCTTGCGGTTGGCGACGAGGTCGGAGATCTGCCTCAGCTCGGGCGCGTCGAACCGTCCGGCAATGAGCGCCGAGGCGACCAGGGCGTCCTCCCGGGAGAGCATTTCGCGGGCCCGGGATATGCCGGCCAGCGCACGCACCTGCTGGTCCATCGACACGTTCTCCGTCATGTGGAGGCCGGTCAGAAAGTGATAGCAGGGGTCGATGAGACGGTTGTAGAACTCCAGCGCCTGGCCGCGGTCGATGGTGCGCCGCTCGACCGAGTCGCGGAGTGTGCCAAGGCCTTCGACCGCGCTGAGAACCGCATTGAGCTGCGCCTCGGCATCGGGGCCCAGCGCGTCCCGAATGCCCTTCTGCCGAGCGCTCTCCTTGACGTCCGCCACGACCCGGTCGGTGGCGGCCCGTTGGCGGCGCAGCAGGGGAAGGGCATCGGAGGCGCGGGGGTCGGCGAGGAAGACGAGTGTCCGGCGGCGCTCGTCCTGAATGCCGCGGACGGTGTCCTCGAGGGGACGGCCGACCTGCTCCACGACGTTGCTCGCGCCCATCAGATCGCCGGCTTCGCGGCCGGTCAGAAAGGTGGCGAAGACCCACAGTGCGGTGAGGGAGACGAGCGGCACGAGCAGCAACGCCACGATCTTCCTGCGGATGGACTTTCCGCGAAAGCGCATGGCCTCCCCCAGCTCGGCCCCGCACAGCGGGGTGGTGTTCCGTCAATAAACGGCGCGAGCCTACTACTGCCGCACAGCCAACTCGAAGACATGTCCGGACTGTTTTCAGCCGCGCTCCCGATGGTTGATCATGAGTTGTCGCGGCGTTCCAGGAGATGAATTCCGCGAAAGCGGCAGAAGAGACCCCACACGGCCCCGTAACCCCTCGGCCATCAGTTGGCCGGAACTATGCGTTCCACGAGGGATCGGGGGAATCTTCACCACCGGTCACTCGTCTGTCTGTACGAGGGACGGGGAGTGCGGGACGCACGTATGGCAGGACGGTGGGGTCCGCCCGCGTAGAAACGGCGCATGCCGGGCAGCAACCCTGAAGTCGGACAGCGGTGGGGAGTTGAGGGTCCTTGGACACGGAAGAGCGTCGGAGCCCGGTGTCGACGGGGAGCGGGACAGGGATCCCACGTCAGCCGTTGTGGGTCGAGGAGCCCGCGATACGGTGGCGAATGCCGGATCCGGTGCGCACGGCGGCCGTGCGTGCCGTGCTCATCATGTCGCTGACGATCATTCAGGCCATGGTGGCTCTGCTGTGCACGATGACGGGTTCCTGGCTGGCGTTCCCCATGCTGCTGAGCAGTGTGGGCAGCACGGTGGTCGCGACCTGGTCGGTGCTGGACGTATGGGTGACCCGTCAGGTCTGGAATCAGCGCCATGGTGTGGTGTCCGTGCCGAGCAGTTCGGCGCGGCGGCTGCGCCGGGAACGGCGCGCGGCGCGACGGACGGCCCGCGCTGCGGAGCGGGAGCGCGCGCGGATACGCCGCCGGGGCGCGAGCAGCCTGTCCCGGGCTTGAGCACGCGCTCCGACGGGGAGTTGGGGTCAGTCGTCGGTCGTGGTGCCGGGGACCCGGGAGGATTCCGGGACCTGTGGGGTCGCAGGACTCTCCTGCGTCTGCTGAGGGATCCCCGCGGTCTCGGTCACCGCTGACGCCTCGGGCGTCGTCGGGGTGCGCTTGAACATGCGGGTGGCGGTGATCTCGCCGTGCACCGTCTCGCCGTTCGGGTCCTGCTGCGGCAGACCGGGGCGCAGATGCTCCTCCACGCTGATGTACTTCAGGCCCGCCCGCAGGTCCGCGTCATTGCGCAACCGGATGACCAGCGGGAATTCCGCGAGGGCGGTCGTGTCGAACAGGCCCGTGGTGTAAAGCAGTTGTACGCCGAGGGCGTCCGACACCGCGCGCTGGAGCTCCAGCAGATACGTGGCATTGGCGCGGCCGATGGGGTTGTCGAGGAAGAGCGTGCCCGCATGGCGATGCTGGTGCCGGTCGCGGCCCCGGTCGTTGCTGCGGAGCGCGGCCATCGTGCAGTACAGGGCGATGGCCGCGGTGAGCAGCTGACCACCGGAGAAGACGTCGCCCATCTGACCGACCGGGACACGTTCGGCGCGGAGCACCGCGTCCGGCTTCAGGATCTCCACGGCGATGCCCTTGGGCTCCAGTGCCGCCTGGACGCCGCGCAGCAGGAGGGACATGCCGTCGCGGCGCAGATCGGAGTTCTTCCTGAGAGCGGCGCGGGTGGCCTCGTCGATCACTTCGCCGAGCCGCTCGGTGAGCGTTGCCTGGTCGGGCTCCTCGAAGCGGATCCGGAGGAACTCCTGACCGGACCACTCCCCCAGCCCCTCGGGGAGCTGGGAGAGCCGCTGGGCGGAGCGCAGAGTGGTGAGCGCGGACTCCACGAGCCCGCGCAGCCGGTCGACGATGGAGTCGCGGTTGCGCTCCAGCTGGGCCAGCTCGTCGGTGAGGACACGGAGGCGGGGGGCGAAGGCGGCGGCCCACTTCTCGGCGTGCTCGGGCAGGGCGGCTGCCGGGAGTTCACGGATCTGCTGGCGGGCCGGGGTACGGACCTGCTCGTAGCGGGTGGAGTTGGCGTGCCGTACGAGCACGTCGCTCGCGTCGCGCACCGCGCTCTCCGCCGCGGAGAGGTCCGCGGCGCAGCCGCGCAGTGAGCGGCGGGCCTCGGCGGCGGACTGCCGTGCCTCGTCGAGACTGCCCGGGTACGGATCCGGGGACTCGGGCTCGTCGTCCGCGCCGTGGTCCCTGAGCAGGTCGCGCAGGAGGGCCGCGGTCTCGTCGAAGCCGCCGGCGGAGGCCTCGGCGGTGCGGTGGGCGTGCAGCAGCTCGCCATGTACGGCGCGGGCTGTGTCCAGGGCGCCGATGGCGGTGCCGAGTTCGGCCGTGGCGGTACGCAGGAGGTCCTGGGCCTGCTCGGCGTCGGCGGGGGCCAGCTCGTCGGGGAGCTCGGTGTGGTGGGTCTCGCCGTCGGCCGGGGCCAGGCGCTCGGCCTCGCCGCGCAGCCGGCCGAGCTGCTCGCTCGCCGTGGACGCCCGGGTCTCCAGGAGCTGGACCAGGGACTCGGCGCGGGCGGCGGCAGCCTGCCGGGACGGGCCGTCGGCGCCGTCGGTGCCTTCGAGGAGCTGGGCGGCCCGGCTGCGGACCTTGTTGGTGAGCCGGTCCAGCTCGGCGAGGGCGGCGCTCTCGTCGCTCTCGGCGCGGGCCTGTTCGGCGCGCAGGTCGGCGCCGACGCCCACCTTCTCGTACAGCTGGGATGCGGCCCGGTACGCCTCGCGCAGGGCGGGGAGGGCGGGACGCGGGGCGTCGCCCCCGGGCTCCGGGAGGTTCTCCGGGGCGCCCGCGATCTCGGCGCGTTCGGCCCGCAGGGCGCGGGCGGTGCGGCGGGCGTCGTCGGCGGCGCGCTGGGCGGCCCTGCGGTCCTCGTCGGCCGCGCGGGCCCGCTCCAGGCAGACGGTGGCCCGGGCCTCGGACTCGGCTGCCTCTTCGGTCAGTTCGCGCAGCTTGGTCTGCCAGGCGGCGCGCTCGCGAAGACGGTGGGCCAGGCCCGCGAGGGCGTCGGCGGCGCGACGGGCCCGCTGGGCGGCCTCCTGGCGCTCGTCGCGGACACGGGCGGTGTCCGCGGCGGCTTCGTCGGCCTCGGCGCGCACCGTACGGGCCTCGGCAAGGGTGGCCCGGGCCGTCTCGGCTGCTGTGCGGGCGGTGCGCGCGGCTTCGGCGAGCTCGGCGAGCATGCCGGGCGGGCAGTCGGCGCGCCAGGAGCCGATGCGGGCGGCGAGCGACCGGTCGCCGGTGAGGCGGGCAGCGAGCGTACGGATGTCCTCGTCGCGTGCGGCCGCCCGGCTTCTGAGCGCCTGCCGCTCCTCGTCGGCGGCGTGCTCGTCGTGCATCGCGGGGTTCGGCGGGACGAGGAACACGCCGTCCGCGTCGAAGCCTGTTCCGGTCGCCGGTACGGGGGCCAGCAGCGCGGCTGTGGTGCCGACGGCGACGGCGGAGCGCGGCAGCAGGGCGGCGCTGCCCAGGACTTCGCGGGCGCGGGCGTGCGAGTCGGTGTCGGTGATGACCACGCCGTCGACGAGCTCGGGACGGGCGGCGAGCACCGCCGCGTGGTCGGCGGGGTCGACGGCCTGGGCGAGGTAGCGCCAGCCGGGCAGGGCGGGGATGCCGTGCTCGCCGAGGTATTCGACGGTGGCGAGGACGTCGGGCCCGGGCGGCAGCAGCCCGCCGTCGCCGAGCGCGCCGAGGATGCGGGAGTCGTCGGCAGCCGCGGTGCGCAGTTCGAAGAGGCGCCGTTCGGCGGCGGAGATGCCCTGATCGAGCAGGTCCCGCAGTTCGTCGGCGCTGCGGTCGAGCTCCTCGGCGGTGAGGGGCCGTTCGGTGGCGACGGTGTGAGCGGCGCCGTCACCGTGGTCGGCGTCGGCCGCCGGCCGGTCGGATCCGGCGGCCGCGGTGCCGGTGGAGTCCCCATGGCGGTCCCGGGATGCGCCATGAGGACCGGTGGCATGCGCTTCGGCGATGTCCGCCGCCGTGCCCGGCTCGATTCCGGCGGTGCCCCGGCGGGGCCGCGGTACTCCGGTGCCGTGAGCCTGGGGCAGGCCCAGCAGGTCCGCGAGGCGAGGGTCGGCGGCGATCGACTCGGCGGCCCTGAACTCGGCCTCGTACGACTGTTGCGCCGCCTGCGCACCGTCGGCGGCCCGCGCCGCGGCCAGCTCGGCCCGGCTCTCGGCGGCCGCCGCTTCCCTGGCCCGGTCGGCGGCGGCGACGGCGGCCTCCCTGGCGGTGTTCCACGCGGCGACGGTGGACTTCTCGGCGTCGCTCGCCGCGAGGGCGGCGCGCGCCGGGTCGGCGTCCGGAGCGGTGTTGTCGAGCCAGCCCGCCCGTACGGCCTCGGCGGTCTCCTGCTCGACCTCGGCGAGGCGCTGGCGCAGATGTCCGGCCTCGCTGCGGGCGCGCTGGGCCTCGGTGGCGGCGGTGGTGGCGTCCCGGTGGGCGGTCTCGCCCGCGGCCTGAAGGGTGTCGGAGCGCTCCTCCTCCTCGTTGGCCACCTGCTCGCCGGCCTCGGCTGCGGTGTGCAGCGCGCGTACGAGGTCGGCGGCGGCCGTGGCCCGGGCGGCGAGCGCCGGTGCGGCGTCGCGCTCGGCCTCGCGGATGGCGGCGGCGACGCGCGCGGACCGGTCGGCGGCGGCGCGGTGGCGCAGCACGGCTTCGGCTGCCTGCCAGGCGGAGTGCAGGGTGCGGGCGTCGGCCAGTTCCCGGCGCTGGGCGGCGGCGCCCTTCTCGGCCGCGGCCAGCGCCAGGGACGCGTGCCGGTAGGCGAGCTCGGCGGCGATGAGCGCGCTGCGGCTGCGGGCCTCCTCGGCGGCGGTGACGGTGTGCGCGGCGCCCGTCACCTGCTGGGCGAGGTCGGCGGTGCGGCCGCGCTCCTCGGCGGCCCGGGCGGAGAGCCTGCGCGCGAGGGTACGGGTACGGCGCTCGGCGCCCGCGTGGACGTCACGGGTGCGGGAACGGGTGTCTGCGGCCTCGACGATCCGGCCGAGCAGATCGACCGAGCCCGCGGTGAAGTCGCGTTCCGCGGTCAGTTCGGCCCGGCGGCCCAGCTTGTTGCCGAAGCCGCTGACGAGGTCGGCGAGGCCGTCCGTGTCCCGGGTGTCGGTGACGGCGCGGAGCAGCAGGTCAGTGAAGTCGGAGTCCTTCTTGACCGCGAAGAGCCCCGCGGCCTCGCCCTCGTCGGCGTTCATCTCGCGCTGGTAGCGGAAGAGTTCGGGGTCGAGACCGAGGTCGCCGAGGTGCTCGTTCCACCGGTCGTGGATCTCTTCCCAGTACACATCGAGGTGCTGGTAGAACTTGCCCGCGTCCGTGAGGGCGTCCCGGAAGCCCTTCATGGTGCGTCGCCTGCCCTGGGCCCCGGAGGTGCCTTCGACGGGGCGTCCGACGGCGGTGGCCTCGGCGACCGGCAGCGAGTCAAGACTGAGCCCGGGCCCGGGGCGGAAGGAGTACCAGGCTTCGGCGAACTTCCGCGGGTCGTTGGAGACCTGCCGCCCGCGCCACTCGCTGACCTTGCCGACGACCACGCACTCGCCGGTGAGGGTGTGCTGCCACTCCAGGGCCACATGGCCGCAGTCGTCGGCGAGCAGGAACTTGCGCAGGACGCCGGAGCTGGCGCCGCCCAGGGTGTTGCGGTGGCCCGGCAGCATCACCGAGAAGATCAGCTTCAGCAGGACGGACTTGCCGCCGCCGTTCTCCAGGAAGAGCACACCGGCGGGCGCGGGGCGGCGCGGCGGGCCGACCGGCTCCTCCTCGAAGAACTCCGCCTGGGCCGGGGCGGGGTGGGGCACGGGCTCGCCCACTCCGCGCAGGTCAAGCACGGTGTCGGCGTAGCGCGCACCGGCAGGCCCGATGGAGTAGAGGCGGACCCGGGACAGCTCGTACATGGCGGCGGACTCTCGTCGTTCGGAAAGCAGAAGGGGGGGCGGCGGTGGGGTGCTCAGGCGTGGAAGGGCAGACCTGCGTCGGCCGCCAGTTCCAGGTCGTCGCCGTGGGGCGGCGGCAGCAGCGTCGCCGCGCCGTCCGTGACGGGTACGACGCCGAGCTCCAGCAGTTCGGCCATGGCGGCGGTGCCCGCCATGTCACGGACCTGCAGTTGGTAGCGGGCGGTGGTACGGAAAGCGCCTCCGGCGTCGTCCCCGGTGCGCTGGAGGAAGCCGGAATCGGTGAGGAAGGCGACGGCCTTCCCGACGATGCCGGTTGTCGAGCCGGCCAGCCGCCGGGCGTCCTTCGTCGCGCCGGTCGCGCTGCGCCGGGCGTAGATCCGCCAGGCCGCTTCCAAGCCGGGGGCGTCGGTCGCCGGGTCGGTGTTGTCGCCGTGCTCCTCGGCGCGCTCCTCCAGGCGGTGGCAGGCCTGGCGTACGAACGCGTCGACGCCGTTGACCGTGATCCGGCCGATGTACGCGTCGTCGGCGAGGTCCTCGGGGCGTGGGAAGGCCATGGCGGCGACGGCGAGGTGGGCCAGTCCGTGCAGGAAGCGGTCGGCGGAGTCGGAGGAGGCACGGCGGGCGTAGTCGCCCATGCGGACGGCGAAGACCGAGTCCTCGCCCGCCGTCACGGCCATGCCGGCCCGGGTGGACACCTCCAGGACGACGAGTCCGAGTCCGGTGGCCACGGCATCGGCGAGCCTGGCGAAGGGGGTCTCCTCGCGGTAGCGGCGCAGCAGCTCCGCGTATTCGGCGTCGCGGGCGGGCAACAGCTTGGGCTGCAGTCCGAAGGCGACGAGCCGGGCGGCGTCGGCGGCGTCGGCCGGGGTGACGGCGGTGGGCGCCGTCGTCTCGTGGGCGGCTTCGCCGTCGGTTGCGTACCCGGCGGTCGGCTCGCCCCACGCGTCGGTGTGCTCTGCGCGGTGGTCGCTCACGACGGTCGCTCCTCGGTGCGGAAGTTCGGTGGTACGGGGTGGACGGCGCCGGCGCCGGCGTCGGCGCACGCGGAGGCGCCCGGCCGGAGATGGGCGGGATGGGGACGCGGGCGGACCCGGCGTCCGCGCCGGGTCATGCCGCCTCCGAGCGGTCCGCGGCCATTCCGGCCGCGTCCAGCAGGGCCATGCCCACGATCAGATCGGCGCCGCCGAACTCCGGGTCGTCGAGCTCGGTCCCGTCGTCGACGGCGAACAGCAGGCGCCGCTCTCCCTGCCGGTAGGCCGTGCCGACCGGCGGGGATGCCGCGTGGACGGCCAGAAGAGCGACCAGATAGGGCAGGTCCGGATCGCGCCGCCGGGCCTCGGCGAGGAGCCCGGAGAGCCGGCGGGGTGCGTCGTGCTCCAGATCGAGGAGGTGCATGGCGCTCGCGAGCTGCTCCTCGCTGAACCTGCTGTCGTCCGGGGTTGCGATCAGGTCCGGCTCGGGCATCTCGGCGCCCAGGTGCTCCCGCTCGACGGGCGGGGTGAGCAGCATGTCGACCAGGTCGCCCACCCGGACCGACGGGGGCGTGCGCAGCCCCGTGCCGTGGGCGAAGAACGCGTCGGTGACGCGGGTGGCCTGCTCGACGGGGAGCGGCAGCAGCGGGGCGACCAGCTGCCCGTACAGGTCGAGTCCGGTCCTGGCCGTGGGGGTGGCGAACGCCTGCCGGTCCTGCTCGGCGCGGAACAGCGGTCCGGCCTCCAGCAGGCGGGACTGGAGCTGGGTGTGGCGGCGGATGCAGTCCTTGACGATGTCGACGAGCTCGGCGGCGCGGCGCTTGTGCTCCGGGTCCTCCGCCTCGTCCCGGGCCTTGCGGATGTTGGTGAGGATCGCGTTCTCGTGGCGGTAGCGGTCGGCCACGTGGTCCAGCGCCTCGGCGATCATGTCGGGCACGGCGTTGAGCCAGTCGACGGCCCTGACGTTGCGCCGGGTCGCCTCCAGCGTCCTGCGGAGGGTCTGCGCGTACTGCACGGTGCGGTAGCGGGCCTGTTCGGCGGCGAGCTGCGCGTCGGCCAGGCGGCCCCTGCTGATCAGGACCTCCAGCTTCACCTCGGCGGCGATCTGGGCGCTGGTGACGTCCGTGTCGAGGGCTCCGACCAGCACGTTGACCGCTTCGTCGGTGGCCCGCAGGTAGACGCTGCCGCCGTATCCCGGTACCTCTTCGATCAGCTTGAAGTCGTAGTCCCTGCGGACATAGACGCCGTCGGGGCCGAAGGTGCCGTACACCGCACGGAAACCGCGGTCCACGCTTCCGACGTTGATCAGGTTCTCCAGCACCCAGCGGGCCACCCGCTCATGCTCCGCGGCAGGGCGGCGCGGGGCCTGGGCCGCGACGCGCGGGAGCACCCTGGTCACTATCTGCTCGTGGTCGGCGCCCGTGTCGAAGTCCATGTTGAGCGTGACCAGGTCGATGACGGCGAGCGCCACCTCCGCCATCGAGTAGACCGTGTACTCACCGGCCAGATTCGCCTTGCGCACGTCGAGGTCGTGCAGCGGCGCCGTGCAGGCGAGCGCGCGCAGCCGCCGCGCGAGCCCCTCGTCGGCGGCCGGGCCCGTGGCAGGCCGCGGCCCCGCGCTGAGCTGGGGCGCAGCGTTGTCCGTGTAGGCAGGCGAAGTCACGCTGCACAGATTAGGTCCTCACACTGACAACGGTCGAAACGGCGCAGAAGCTACCGGTTGCCCCATCGCCGGCCGGACCGCACCACGGCCGGCCGCAGCGCGGCGGCGGAACGTGACAGGCACCACTCCGCGGCCGTCCGGGCGTTCGCAGCCCCGCCGAGGTCACCCAGGTTCCGGCGCCGGCGGGTCCCCGCGCCGCCGGGTCCCGTAGCCTCCGCCGCCCGGTGTGCGCAGGACCAGCACATCGCCGGGGGCCAGCTCGGCCGTGTCGCACCCCTTCAGCGAGGTGACCGCCTGCCCGCCGGCGCGCTCGATGTGCTGGCTGCCCAGCGCGCCCGGTCCGCCGCCCGCCATGCCGTACGGCGGGACGCGGCGGTGCCCGGAGAGCAGCGCCACCGTGACGGGTTCGAGGAACCGGAGTCTGCGTTCCACCCCGCACCCGCCGTGCCAGCGGCCCGTTCCCCCGCTTCCTTCGCGCACCTGGAAGCTCTCCAGCAGCACCGGGTAGCGCCATTCGAGGACTTCGGGGTCGGTGAGGCGGGAGTTGGTCATATGGGTCTGCACCGCGTCGGTGCCGTCGAAGCCGTCGCCCGCGCCCGACCCGCTGGCCACCGTCTCGTAGTACTGCACACGGTCGTTGCCGAAGGTCAGGTTGTTCATGGTGCCGGAGCCCTCGGCCTGGACGGCGAGCGCCGCGTACAGCGCGCCCGTGACGGCCTGGGAGGTCTCCACATTGCCCGCGACGGTGGCCGCGGGGTGGACGGGCGCCAGCATCGAGCCCTCCGGGATCCTGACCTCCAGGGGTTCGAGGCAGCCGCTGTTGAGCGGGATGTCGTCGGCGACCAGGGTCCGGAAGACGTACAGCACGGCGGCCATGACGACGGACTTCGGGGCGTTGAAGTTCCCCGGCTGCTGCGGTGAGGTGCCGGTGAAGTCGACGACGGCACTGCGGGCGGCACGGTCCACGGTCAGCGCGACGTCGATCACCGCGCCGTTGTCGGTCTCGTAGCGGTACGAACCGTCGCGCAGGTCCGCGATGATCCGGCGTACGGACTCCTCGGCGTTGTCCTGCACATGGCCCATGTATGCGTCGACGACCTCGGGGCCGAACTGGTCCACCATGCGCCGCAGTTCCGCGATGCCCTTCTCGTTGGCGGCGATCTGGGCGCGCAGGTCGGCGAGATTGGTGTCCGGGTCGCGCGACGGATACGCGGCGCCGGTGAGCAGGTCCCGGGTCCCGGCCTCACGGAACGTGCCGCGCCGCACCAGCAGCCAGTTGTCGAACAGCACCCCTTCCTCGTCGATGGTGCGGCTGAAGGCGGGCATCGACCCGGGGGTGATGCCGCCGATCTCGGCGTGATGGCCGCGTGACGCCACCAGGAACCGCAGCCCGGAGCGACCGTCGCCGGGCGTCCCGCGGCTGTCGAACACCGGCGTCACGACGGTCACATCGGGCAGATGCGTGCCCCCGTGGTACGGGTCGTTGATGGCGTACACATCGCCGGGGCGCATCGTGTCGCCGTTGCGCCGCAGCACCTCCTTGATGGACTCCCCCATCGAGCCGAGGTGCACCGGAATGTGCGGGGCGTTGGCGATCAGATTGCCGGCCGCGTCGAACAGAGCGCAGGAGAAGTCGAGCCGCTCCTTGATGTTGACGGAGTGGGCGGTGTTCTCCAGGCGTACGCCCATCTGCTCGGCGATCGACATGAAGAGGTTGTTGAACACCTCCAGCATGACGGGGTCCACCCGCGTCCCGATCGCGGTCCGGCCGGGGCGCGGACGGACCCGGGTGAGCAGCAGATGGCCGGTGTCGCCGATGGTGGCCTGCCAGCCCGGGTCGACGACGGTGGTGGCATCGGCCTCGGCGATCACGGCGGGACCGGTCACGGCGTCCGACGGGTGCAGGGCCGCGCGCCGGTGGAGCGGGGTGTCCTGCCATCGGCCTTCGGCGAACATCCGCACCGTGTCGTGCGGGTGCGGTGCACCCTCACGGGCCGGTCGGTCCACCGGGTGCGGTACGTGCCGGCCGGCCGCGCCGGTCGCCTCGACCGACACCGTCTCGACGAGCAGGGGCCGGTCCATGGTGAAGCCGTAGCGGGCGCGGTGTTCCGCCGTGAACGCCTCCGTCATCGCGGGCGCGGTGTCCAGGTCGACGGGCAGGCTCGCGTCCGTACCCGCGTAGCGCAGGAACACCCGGGCGTGTGTACGGATCGCGCTGTCCGGGAGGCCGTCGGTGCGCAGTTCGGCGCGGGTGCGGGCGGCCAGCTCCTCGTGGAGCTCGGCCAGCCGGGTCCGTGTCCCCTCGTCGTCCAGCCCGGCCTCGACCGACTGCTCGCGCATGGCGGTGGCGTCGGCGAGACCGATGCCGTAGGCGGACAGCACCCCGGCCAGCGGCGGGACGAGGACCGTGTCGATGCCGAGTGCGTCGGCGACGGCGCAGGCGTGCTGGCCGCCTGCCCCGCCGAAGGAGGTGAGGGCGTAGCGGGTGATGTCGTGGCCGCGTTCCACGGAGATCTTCTTGACCGCGTTCGCCATGTTGAGCACGGCGATCTCCAGGAATCCGGCCGCTACCTCGGCGGCGGTACGGCGTGTTCCGGTGGCCCGGGCCACCTCGTCGGCGAGTTCGCCGAAGCGCTCGCGCACCACATCGGCGTCGAGCGGAAGATCTCCGTCCGGCCCGAAGACGGCGGGGAAGTGCGCGGGCTGGACCCGACCGAGCATCACATTGGCGTCGGTGACGGTGAGCGGCCCGCCGCGGCGGTAGCAGGCCGGGCCGGGGACGGCGCCCGCGGAGTCGGGTCCCACCCGGTAGCGCCGGCCGTCGAAGTGCAGGACGGAGCCGCCGCCTGCCGCGACGGTGTGGATGTTCATCATGGGGGCGCGCATCCGCACACCGGCCACCTGGGTGCCGAGCTCACGCTCGAACCCGCCCGCGTAGTGCGACACATCGGTGGACGTACCACCCATGTCGAAGCCGATGACGCGGTCGAAACCCGCCTGTTCCGACGTACGGGCCATGCCGACGACGCCGCCCGCCGGGCCGGAGAGCACGGCGTCCTTGCCGCGGAAGTGCGCAGCCTCGCGCAGTCCGCCGTTGGACTGCATGAACATCAGCCGGATGGCGTCCAGTTCACAGGCGACCTCGTCGACGTACCGGCGCAGGATCGGCGACAGATAGGCGTCGACGACCGTGGTGTCGCCGCGCGGCACCAGCTTGATCAGCGGGCTGACCTCGTGGGAGCAGCTGACCTGGGTGAAACCGGCCTCACGGGCCGCAGCGGCGACCGCGGTCTCGTGTGCGGGGTGCCGGTAGCCGTGCATCAGGACGACCGCCGCGCTGCGGAATCCGTCGGCCGACGCGGCTCTCAACTGCTCCGCCGTCGCTGCCAGGTCGAGCGGCGTGACGGTCCCGCCGTGCGCGTCGATCCGTTCCGGGACCTCGATCACCCGGTCGTACACGGACTCCGGCAGCTGGATGCGGCGGTCGAAGAGGCGCGGCCTGTTCTGGTATGCAATGCGCAGGGCGTCCCGGAATCCCTCGGTGATGACCAGGACGGTCGGCTCGCCGCGCCGCTCCAGCAGCGCGTTGGTGGCGACGGTCGTACCCATCTTCACAGTGCGGACACGGTCGGCGGGCACCGGGTCGGTGGGGCCGATCCCCAGCAGCAGGCGGATCCCGGCCACGGCGGCGTCCCGGTAGCGCTCCGGGTCGTGCGAGAGAAGCTTACGGGTGACCAGGCGCCCGTCCGGATCGCGGCCCACCACGTCGGTGAACGTGCCGCCACGGTCGATCCAGAGCTCCCAGCGTCCAGTCACGCCTCCATACTGACGTGCCGTACGGACGCCGGGGCGGACGGCTCGGCGGGCAGCGTCGTGAACGTGACGGTGGCGAGCGCGCTCTGCAACGCCAGGTCGGCCCGCCGGTCCAGCAGGCCGGTCGTGCCGCGCGCCCAGTGCCGTACCTCCGCTCCTGCCAGGCAGAGCAGTTGAGGCAGCAGATCGGTGCTCCGGCGCACCAGCCATCCGGTGCCCGCCGTGGCCAGCCAGAGCAGCGAGTCGGCGCGGCTCGGCGGCGGCTGCTCCGGCTCGCGCCGGGGCGGGGCGCCGTGGGCGAGACCACGGGCGGCGAGCAGCGCGTGGAAGCCGGCTGCGACCGTGCGATGGCCGCGCTCGGACGGATGGAGCCGGTCGGCACTCCACAGCGAACGGTCCTGGACCCATGCCCCGTCCGAGGCGTGCAGGTGGACGGCGTCGTAGCGCGCGGACAGTGCATGGACGACGGCGTTCACCGCCCGCTGCCGCCGGGCCAGCGGACGGCCGAGCGGAGCGGGCAGCCCGAGTACGGCGCCGGGATCGGGCAGACAGGTCGTCAGGAGCACGGCTCCGCCCTCCGTCAGGAGCGCGCAGACTTCGTCGAGCCGCCGGGCGAGGAACCCGATGTCGAACGACCGGCGAAGGATGTCGTTGACCCCGACGACGACGGACGCGAGGTCGGGCCGGAATGCGGCGGCGGCCGGGGCCTGCTCGTCACGGACATCGCCGGCGAGCGAGCCGCTGACGGCGAAATTCCGGAACTCGACGCTCCGGCGGCCGTCACCGATCCCCTCCGCGAGCAGCGCGGCCCAGCCGCGCCGGCCGCCGGGGACGGGATCGCCGAGTCCTTCGGTGAACGAGTCCCCGAGTGCGGCGAAGCGGATCGGGGGACGGTCGGCGACGGGCCGCCCCGGTGGTGCGGACGGAGTGCCCGCCGGGGGCGGCGTGGTCTGTACGAGCGGCACCGGACGTCCCTGCGGCGCCGGCGGTGCGGATGATGCGCGTGGCACGAGCGGTGCGGGAGCGCCGGGCCGGGACCTCGCGGCACCGGCCTGCCCGACGCCCTCCCCCACCGCATCCACATCGGGAACCGCGGGCCCCGCCACACCCTCCGTCCGCACCTCCACCCCCGTCATGCCTGCACCCCCGGTATCCCGCCCCGGTCCGGCACCTCGTGGGCGGCCAGGAACGCCGCCACCGAGCGGTCCCAGCCGAAGAGTTCGGCGCGTTGTCTCGCCGCCGCGCGCCGCCCCGCTTCCGGACGCGCCAGCAACTCCTGAACGGCCGCGGCGAATGCCTCGCCGCTGTCCGCCGCGGCCACTCCCGCTTCGCCGATCACCTCGGGCAGCGCGGAGCTCGCGCTCGCCACCACCGGGGTACCGCAGGCCAGTGCTTCCAGGGCCGAGAGGCCGAACGTCTCGGCGGGGCCGGGCGCCAGGCAGATGTCGGCCGCGGCCTGCAGGTCCGCCACCCGCTCCCGGTCCCGCACATGCCCCAGGAACTCGACGGGCAGCCGCTCCGCCAGCGCCCGGCTCTCCAGCCCCGCGCGCAGCGGCCCGTCACCGGCGACCACCAGCGTCGCACGCACACCCAGGCC
Source organism: Streptomyces sp. JH14 (assembly GCF_029428675.1). Classification (GTDB taxonomy): domain Bacteria; phylum Actinomycetota; class Actinomycetes; order Streptomycetales; family Streptomycetaceae; genus Streptomyces. The sequence continues at coordinate 748,142 of NZ_JAJNEL010000001.1, forward strand.
GTCGAGGACGGCGAGCGCGTCCAGGGCCCTGCCGGGCCGTTTCTCCACCGAAAGCCGGGAGCACAGCAGAAGCAGCACGGACCGGCCGCGGACATGCCGGGCACGCAGGACCAGGCTGCGCCGGCCGGGGCGGCAGCGGCGCAGGTCGACGCCGAGCGGGGCGCGGACCACATTGCGTGCACCTATGCGTATGAACTCGCGCTCCGACCACTCCGTCGTACACACGATCCGCGTGTAGGCGTGGGCGCTGAGGGTGTTGAGCCGGTCGGCGGCCCGCCCGGCCGCGACCGCCGGAACGCCCCAGGTGCGCAGCACCCCGTCCGCCGTCTCGTGGGAGACCATCACGGCGGGCACCCGGGCGCGGCGTGCCCATTCGCCGGTCCAGCGCAAGGTCGTGCGGTCGGAGACCTCAAGGCGGTCGGGCCGCAGCGTTTCCAGGAGGTGGCGGAGTCTGCGGCGGCCCGTCATGAGGCGATAGCCGCCGCTGCCTGGGAGCACCGGTCCGGGGAGGGTGATCACCCTGCCCTGCGCGGTCCGTACATCGCTCGCGCTGTCACCGGGCACGACGAGCACCGGCTCGTGCCCGGCTGCGAGATAGCCCCGGCCGAGGTCGTCCAAGGCGGTGCGCAGTCCGCCGGAGGACGGGGTGACGAAGTTCGCCAGGCGGACGATGACCGTTCCCCGCTCGTGCCCGGTCATGCGGCCACCGCCGTCCGGCCGCGCAGCACCTCGTCGTAGTGGTCCAGCAGTTGATCGCCGACGGCTTCCCAGGTCCGGCCCTCGACCGTGGCCCTTCCTGCCCGCCCGTAGGCCGCCGCCCGCGTGGGGTCCGCGGCGAGCGCGCCGACGGCCCCCCGTACCGCGTCGGCGTCGTGCGGCGGCACCAGCAGTCCGGTCCGCCCGTGGTCGACGAGGTCGAGCGGCCCGCCCGCCGCCGGGGCGATCACGGGCACACCGGAGGCCATGGCCTCCTGGACGGTCTGGCAGAACGTCTCGTACGGGCCGGTGTGCACGAACATGTCGAGCGAGGCGAACAGCCGGGCGAGATCGTCCCCGGTCCTGCGGCCGAGGAAGACGGCACCGGGCAGGGCCGCACGCAGCGAGGTGGCGCTGGGACCGTCCCCGACGACCACGACGCGCACACCGGGCAGCCGGCAGGCACCGGCGAGGAGTTCGACGTGCTTCTCCGGGGCGAGCCTGCCGACGTATCCGATGATCTTCTCGCCTCCGGGGGCGAGACGGTGACGCAGCGCCTCGTCACGCAGGCCGGGCCGGAACCGTACGGTGTCGACGCCGCGCGGCCACAGCCGCACCCGCTCCACCCCGTGGGCGGTGAGGTCACGGATGGCCGCGGTGGAGGGTGCGAGGGTGCGGTCGGCGGCGCCGTGCACGGCGCGCATCCTGCGCCAGGCGGTGTTCTCGCCGGCTCCGAGGTAGGTACGGGCGTAGCCGGCCAGATCGGTCTGGTAGACGGCCACGGCCGGCAGCCCGAGCCGGGCGGCCGCCGCCATGCCGCGTACCCCGAGCACGAACGGTCCGGCGAGATGGACGAGTTCGGCCCGGTGGGCGACGAGGGCGGCCGTCAGCCGGCGGCTCGGAAGTGCCACCCGGACCTGCGAGTAGCCGGGCAGGGGCAGGGAAGGGACGCGCACCACGGGGCAGGGCGCGTCCGAGGCGAAGAGGTCGGGGATGCCGGAGGCGTCCGGGTGGGGGGCCGCGGAGGCCGGAGCGCCCGCGAGGTCGCTGCCGGTGGGCGCACCCCCCGGCGTACCGGAGGACCGGAAGGTGGTCGGCGCGCCGGCCGTGGCCGGTGCGATGACGAGCGGCTCATGGCCACGCGCGGCAAGGTGCCGGGCGGTCTGCAGGGTGCAGTGGGCCACGCCGTTGACATCGGGCGGGAAGGATTCGGTGACGATGACGACACGCATACCCGTGTTGTCGTCGCGCCGGACGTGACGGGGCCGACTTGGATCTTTCCACCCGGGGAACGTCCCATGAGCGTTGGACGTTCCGCGGCCCGGTGGGCCGCGCTCCCCCGAAGCGCCGCGCCCTGCCGTGCCTGCCGCGGGTCAGGCGGCGGGGGTGTCGGGACCGATCCTGCTGCGTACGGCGGTCTGCACCTCGGCCTCCTCGGCCGGATCGGCGGCCAGCCGGCGCAGCCGTTCGGCCACCCTGATGTCACCGGTCTCCGCGTGGAGCGCGGCGACCTCCCGGGTGGTCTCCTCGCAGTCCCACAGGCATTCGACGGCGAAGCCGGTGACGAAGGAGGGGTCGGTGGCGGCAAGTGCGCGGGCCGCCCGGCCCCGCAGATGGGAGGAGGACGTCTCCCGGTAGATGTGGCGCAGGACGGGTGCGGCGCAGACGATGCCCAGCCGGCCGGCGCCGTCGACCAGGGTCCACAGGCGCGGGGCGTCCGGCCCTTCGCCGCGTACGGCGTCGCGCAGGGCGGCGAGGACGAGGGAGGCGTCCTGGGCGCCGCCCCGGCAGGCGAGCACTCCGGCGGCGGCGGCCCCGAGCGTGTCCGGCCGCCGGGCCCAGCGCCGGGCCCGGTCCACCGCCGCGTCGCCGCACATCCGCTCGAAGGCGGCGACGGCCGCATCGGCGACGGTGCGCGACGGGCCGGCCGCGGCGGCCTCGATCAGGTCCAGCACGGCCGGGTCCCTGGCCTCGGACAGATAGTGCAGCGCGGCGCAACGGGCGCCCTCCGGGCCGCTGCGGGCCGCCTCGATGATCACCGGCAGGTCCTCGGGGCCGGCGACGGCCGAGAGACAGCGGGCAGCCGGCACGTGCAGCAGGCTGCCGCGGTCCAGCCCCTGCTGGGCCCAGTCGAAGACGGCCTGGACGCTCCAGCCGGGTCGTGGGCCACCGGGCCGCATCTGCCGCTGCCAGCGGTCGAACGAGCCCTGTTCCGAGGCTGACCTGACCCTGGCGCCGACCGCTTCGCGCGGATCGTCCGCCCACAGCCGCCAGGGCCGGGGTTCGAATGCGTCCCGCACGGCGGCCGCGAGCTCGGCCGCGCCCTCCTCGGTGGCCGGGAATCGCGCCAGTACGGGCACGGCGAGGGCGCGGAGTCCGGCGTCGTCGTCGCGCAGGGCCAGTTCGTCGAGGGCCCACGCCCAGTTGGCACCGGTCGCCGCGTACCGCCGCAGCAGGGCCAAGGCGTCGCCGCGACCGTACGAGGCGAGGTGGCCGAGGACCGCGAGGGCCAGGCCGGTCCGTGAGTCGTCCGTGTCGACGTGGTCGGCGGGATCGCTCAGGTGCCGCTCGATCTCCTCGATGCCGCCGTCGAGGTCGAGGTACAGGCGTGCGTAGTAGAGGGAGCGGTTCTCGACCTGCCAGTCGTGCCGCGGATCGCTCAGGACGCAGTGGTTGAGGGCCGCGAGGGCCTCGGCGCGCGGGGCGGCGAGCGCGTGGAGCGTGCCGTCGCCGCGGCCCCTCTGCAGCAGGCCGAGCAGGGTGCCGCTCGGCGCTATGAACGGATCGAACATGGGAAAAGCCTCACATCAAGCTGTCGACGCAACCGGGACTGTGCAGTTCCAAGTGCCGGGGGGCACTACGCCGCGCAGCAACATGATCGGCCGACCGCCGTCTTCTGCTTGGTGTAGACCATCTTCCTCTGCCTCTCGTCGGTGGCCCGGATCGGGCCCGCGACGTCATGATGACCCAGCCATTTCGTCACCGCGACCACATTTACCGCGAACCCGTTCAGCGGGGGCCGAAGAGTTCCAGCAGGTCGGCCTTGCCGAACATGCGCGCGGTATCCACCGCGGAGGGTGTTCCGGCCGCCGGGTCGGCGCCTGCGGCGAGCAGGGCCCGGATCACCGCGCCCTCGCCCTTGAAGACGGCTCCGGCGAGCGGCGTCTGCCCGCGGTCGTTGGCCCGGTCCGGATCGGCGCCACGGCCGACGAGTGCGGTGACCGCCGCGGCGTGGCCGTGATAGGCGGCGAGCATCAGCAGCGAATCGCCCCGGTCGTTGGTCAGATCGGCGGGCACACCGGCGTCCACGTACGCGGCGAGCGTCTCCGTCTCCCCGTGGCGCGCCAGGTCGAAGACCTTGGTCGCCAGCTCCACGACCTCGGGATCTGGGGCTTCGCTCATCGGACGGACCGCCTTCCAATAACAGGTTCTGTTGCCGCCGGCCAGGTGGGTGGTACGCCGTGGGGGCCGTACGAGTGAACCGACAGGGTACTGCCACGCAGCGCACATGCCCCGGTCCGGCCGTGGCAAACGATCACGTCCGGTGAGCGAGGAGTGGTGCACGGTGCCGATGTTCCGCCCGAAAGCGCTCCCCGGTCGGCCGTTCCAGTGAAAAAATCACAGTTTCACCCGATTGCAGCTTTTATCGTATAGATACTTTTTGTGAGTCTGGAAGGACTCATGGTGACTGTCCCCCCAAACAGGAGAACCACTCATGATCCTTTCCATGTCAGGCGTCGTCATCCTCGGCATCATCGTCTTCCTGTTCTTCAGGAAGGACGGTCTGAAGGCCTCGCACGCCATCGTCACCGCCATGTTCGGCTTCTATCTGGCCGGCACAGCCATCGCACCGAGCATCACCGCGGGCGGCGCGAGCCTGGCCGGCCTGCTGGGCGGGATCAAGTTCTGACCGTCCGCGACCGCTCCCATCCACCTCAGGAGACCGACGTGGCCCGGCGACCACTCCCCCGCATTCTGAGCAGCGGCAGCGCTTCGATCACTCGCAGTCGCGAGCTCGCGCGCACGGCCGCCGACAACGCCACCGACGTCCTCCACCCGCTGTTCACGGTCACGCGTGGGCTGCGGCTGCTGGTCGGCGCAGGACGGCGGAAGTGGGCCGCGACGCCCAAGGAGCGGCGCAGTCCCACGCTGTTCCTCGTTGCGGTCTGCGTACTCGTGGTGGCGCTCATTCCGTACGGGCCCCTGCTCGCCCTGGTCACGGTGATGGGCGCCGCCGCCTGGAAGGGCCGCCGCCGCCCACTGGTGCAGACCGGACCGGGCAAGGCCGAGACGGGGCGGCTGCAGGCCCTGTACGAGGCGCTCGTGCCGTACTTCTCGGTGGCCGACGACCCCAGCCCGCTGTTCGCCCACGGCGGCGAATGGAAGAAGGCCTTCAGCGGTTACGCGTTCGACGCCGACGGGCGTGTGACCCGGCTCCGGGTCGCCTACCCCGCGTACTTCACCGACGGCGAAGCAGCCTCCCGTACCCGGATCGAGCAGCTGCTGCACGCTAAGTCGGGCCGCGGCCGCGAGTACCACTTCGCCTGGGACGAGGAGGCCAATCAGCTCGTGATGAACGTGCTCGACCCGCTGCCCACCTCGATCGCCGCGCAGCGCTTCGTCACCGCTCCCGGAGAGACGGTGCTGGGCTTCACCGACGGCGACACGGTGCAGCGCACCGTGCCGGTGGCCGACGGAGACGGGACCCGGGACGCACCCCCGGTCGTCTGGCGGACCGGCGCCCGGTCCACGGAACCGCATCTGCTGATCGTGGGACAGCCGGGCAGCGGCACCACCACGCTGATGCGCTCCATCGCGGTGCAGGCGCTCCAGCACGGCGACATCGTCATCATCGAGGGCAGCGGAACCGGTGAGTACGCCTGCCTGACCGGGCGCCCCGGGGTGATGGCCGTCGAGTGCGCGCTGGCCGGTGCGCTGGCCACCCTGGAGTGGGCGGCCCACGAGACGGAGCGGCGGCTGATCGCCGCCAACCGGGCCCGGCAGGCCGGGCATCCCGCGCCCGAGGACATCAAGCGCCCGCTCTGGATCCTGCTGGACCGGCCCAGCGTCCTCGGTCATCTCGCGGCCGTCGACGGCCGGCCCGACCCGCAGGAACTGCTTCAGGTGCCGCTGCGGCACGGCAGGGCGGCCAATGTCACGGTGGTGACGGCCGACCAGTTCGACAGCCTGGACACACTCGGCGAGACCCTGCGGACGCACACCCGCGCCCGGGTCACCCTCGGCTCCTGCTCACGCGAGCAGATCGAGTCCGTGCTCGGCCTGGAACCGCACACCACTCCGACGCCGGACGTCCCGCCCGGCCGTGGGTACGCACGGCTCGGCACCGGTCCGGTACTGCGGCTCCAGGTTCCGGCCACGCCGGACCCGTACGACGACGCGACGAGCGAGGCGCACCGGCAGGCCGTCCTCGATCTGCTGCCCGCGCGGCAGACGGCGGCCGGGGCGGACGTTCCCGATCCGACCGCTCCGGACGCGGCGATCCCGGACCCGTCGACCCCGGAGAACGCCCTGACCGCGCAGAATGCCCTGACGGCGGAGCAGTTGACGCTCAGCGAGTAGGTGCTCGTGGGGCGACGGGTGGCGGATCGCGCGCTCCGCCACCCGTCGCCCCGCCCGGCTCCGGGCCTGTCCGGCGGTCAGGCCACGAACGTCCGCGGTGCCTCCGCCCCCGCGCCGGCCCCCGATCCGACCAGCTGCGCCGCCGCCGCGAGCCGCACCGCCGCCTCGTCCGCCACCGGCCCGCCGACCGTGAACGGCAGCCGTACGTACCCCTCGAAGGCGCCGTCGACGCCGAACCGCGGGCCGGACGGCACCCGCACCCCCACCCGCTCGCCCGCCACGGCCAGCCTCGACCCCGAGAGTCCGCCCGTACGCACCCAGAGCGTCAGCCCGCCCTGCGGCACCTGGAACTCCCACTCCGGCAGTTCCCGCCGGACCGCCGCGACGAGCGCGTCCCGGTTCTCCCGCGCCTGGCGGCGGCGGATCTCCACCGCCTCCTCCCAGCCCCCGGTCCGCATCAGCCAGTTGATCGCGAGCTGCTCCAGCACGGGGGTGCCCATGTCGGCGTAGGCCCGGGCGGACACCAGGCTGCGGATCACGTCCGGCGCGGCCCGCACCCAGCCGATCCGCATGCCGGCCCAGAAGGCCTTGCTGGCCGAGCCCACGGTGAGGACGGTGCTGCCTGCCGGGTCGAAGGCACAGACCCGGCGCGGCATCTCGACGTCGTCGTCCAAGTGGAGCTCGTTCATGGTCTCGTCGACGACCAGGACCGTCCCGGCGGAACGGGCCGCGTCCACCAGCGCACGGCGCTGGTGCTCGTCCGCCAGCGCCCCGGTGGGGTTGTGGAAGTCCGCCACGACATACGCGAGCCGAGGCGCGGCGTCCCGCAGCACGTGGCGCCAGCGGTTCATGTCCCAGCCGCCGATCCCCTCCTCCATCGCCACCGGCACCAGCCGGGCGCCGGCCTCCCGCATCAGCTGCAGGATGTTGGCGTACGAGGGGGACTCCACCGCGATCCGCTCGCCGCGCCCCGCGAAGAGATGGCAGATGGCGTCGATCGCGCCCATGGCGCCGGTGGTGACCATGATCTGTTCCGGCATGGTGGGGATGCCGCGCTCGGTGTAGCGGTCGGCGATCATCTGTCGCAGCGCGGGCAGCCCCGCCGGGTAGTCGCCGTGGGTGTGCGCGTACGGCGGCAGTTCCTCCAGGGCACCCTGGACGGCGCGGGTCAGCCAGGGTTCGGGCGCGGGCAGCGAGGCACACCCCAGGTCGATCATCGAACCGAGCGATTCCGGAGGCAGCGGTTCCAGACCGCGTGCGGGCAGAGGGTTGCCCGCCGGGACCGCGGTCCAGCTGCCGGCTCCGCGCCGGGACTCCAGGAACCCTTCGGCCCGCATCGCCTCGTAGGCTGCGGCGACGGTGGTACGGCTCACGGAGAGGGCGAGCGCCAGTTCGCGTTCGGCGGGAAGCCGGGCGGCGACCGGAACCCGGCCTTCGAGGACGAGCAGCCGGATGCCGTCGGCGAGGGCGCGATAGGCGGGCGGCCTGCGGGCGCCCGGGCCCATCGGCTTCTGCTGCTGGGCCTGGAGTTGCCGGGCGAGCTGCGCGGCACCGACCGCCGAAGTCCACTGCGCCATGTAAATCAGTCCACCTTCCCGGGATTGGCCATGGTTGGTAGCCAATCCACCGCCCCAGAGTGTCATGCATCGGTCCACTGCCACCACACCAGGGAGGACGTCTTGTCCCACACCGCTGTCCCGCGCCGCCGGCCGCACCTCACACGGCGGCTGGTCCAGCTGTACGTCGGCCTGGCCCTGTACGGAGTGAGTTCGGCCCTTCTCGTCCGCGCCGGGCTCGGCCTCGAACCCTGGGGGGTGCTGCACCAGGGGCTCGCCGAGCGCACCGGACTCTCCATCGGAGTCGTCGCGATCATCGTCGGCGCGGCGGTCCTGCTGCTGTGGATCCCGATGAGGCAGCGCCCCGGCCTCGGGACGGTCTCCAACGTCTTCGCCATCGGTCTCGCCATGGACGGCACGCTCGCTCTTGTTCCCGGGGTGCACGGCCTCGCCGCGCGGATCGCGGTGATGGCCGCGGGGATCGTGCTCAACGGTGTCGCGACGGGGCTGTACATCGCGGCGCGGTTCGGCCCCGGCCCGCGCGACGGACTGATGACCGGTCTGCACCGGCGCACCGGCCGCTCCATCCGCCTCGTCCGCACGGCGATCGAGGTGGTGGTGGTGGCGACCGGCTTCGTGCTCGGCGGCTCCCTGGGCGTGGGCACGGTCCTCTACGCTGTGAGCATCGGCCCGCTCGCCCAGCTCTTCCTGCGCGTCTTCGCGGTCCCCGGGGCGGATCCCGCCGACAGGACCGTCGCTCCCGCGCCGGAGCCCGGCACCACCGCCGTCACCGCGCCGTCACCGGAGGAGGCCATACTTCCGCAGTGACCTCCCTACGCCACCCCTATCTGGACCATCCCGCGACGATCCCGTTCGCCCACCGCGGCGGAGCGGCGGACGGGATAGAGAACACGACGGCCGCCTTCCGCCGGGCCGCGGATGCCGGCTACCGGTACTTCGAGACGGATGTGCACACCACGTCGGACGGCCGCCTGGTCGCCTTCCACGACACGACCCTGGACCGGGTGACGGACGCCCGGGGGCGGATAGCCGACCTGCCGTGGAGCGAGGTGCGGAAGGCCCGGGTGGCCGGCCGCGAACCGCTGCCACTGTTCGAGGAGTTGCTGGAGGAATTCCCCGACGCCCGCTGGAACGTGGACATCAAGGCCGAACCGGCCCTGGCCCCGCTGATCGACCTGATCCGCCGGACGGACGCCTGGGACCGGGTGTGCGTCGGCTCGTTCTCGGAGACCCGGGTGGCCAGGGCGCAGCGCCTCGCGGGCCCGCGGCTTGCCACCTCGTACGGCGTCCGCGGCGTCCTCGGTCTGCGCCTGCGCTCGTACGGCATACCGGCCGCACTACGCGCCGGAGCGGTGTGCGCGCAGGTCCCCGAGAGCCAGAACGGGGTCAGGGTGGTCGACCGGCGCTTCGTCCGGGAGGCCCACGCGCGCGGGCTCCAGGTCCATGTCTGGACGGTGAACGAACCGGAGCGGATGGCGGCTCTCCTCGATCTCGGTGTGGATGGCATCATGACCGATCACATCGAGACGCTGCGTACGGTGCTGAGCGAGCGGGGGGCCTGGGCCTGACGCCGGCCCGGCGGCGTTCCCACGGGAACACGAGGGGGTGCGGGTTGAGCGCCGAAACCGCAGACACCGCTGAGCCGACGCCGGAACGCCCCACCGAGGGCACCGACGCCGAGGGCCGCAGACGCGAACAACGCGGCTGGTACTTCTACGACTTCGCGTGCTCGGTCTACTCGACCAGCGTCCTCACGGTGTTCCTCGGCCCCTATCTGACGTCGGTGGCCAAGGCCGCCGCGGACACCGACGGTTTCGTGCACCCGTTCGGCATACCGGTGCGCGCCGGTTCGCTCTTCGCCTACGCGGTCTCGGTGTCCGTCGTCGTGGCGGTGGTGATGATGCCGATCGTGGGCGCCGCCGCCGACCGTACGGGCCGCAAGAAGCCGCTGCTGGCGGCCGCCGCGTACACGGGCGCGGCCGCGACGACCGCGATGTTCTTCCTGGACGGCCACCGCTATCTGCTGGGCGCGTTCCTGCTGATCGTGGCGAACGCGTCGATCTCGGTGTCGATGGTGCTCTACAACGCGTTCCTGCCGCAGATCGCCGGGCCCGACGAACGCGACGCGGTCTCCTCGCGCGGCTGGGCCTTCGGCTACACGTCGGGGGCGCTCGTCCTCGTCCTCAATCTGGTCCTCTACACGGGCCACGACTCGTTCGGCCTCTCCGAGTCCGACGCGGTGCGTATCTGTCTCGCCTCGGCGGGGGTCTGGTGGGGTGCCTTCACCCTCGTCCCGCTGCGGCGGCTGCGCGACCGGCGGGTGGCGTCCGGCGGCGAGGGTGCGGTCGGCTCCGGTTGGCGGCAGCTGCGCGCCACGCTGCGCGACATGCGCAGGCACCCGCTCACGCTCTCCTTCCTGCTGGCCTACCTCGTCTACAACGACGGCATCCAGACGGTGATCTCGCAGGCCTCGGTGTACGGCTCCGAGGAGCTCGGCCTCGACCAGACGACGCTGATCACCGCCGTGCTGCTGGTGCAGGTGCTCGCGGTGGCGGGGGCACTGGGGATGGGCCGTCTGGCGCGGGCGTACGGCGCGAAGCGCACGATCCTGGCCTCGCTCGTCGTCTGGACCCTGATCCTCGTCGCCGGCTACTTCCTGCCTTCGGACGCCCCGGTCTTCTTCTACGTACTGGCCGCGGCGATCGGGCTGGTGCTCGGCGGCAGCCAGGCGCTGTCGCGCTCATTGTTCTCGCATCTGGTGCCGCGCGGCAAGGAGGCGGAGTACTTCTCCGCGTACGAGATGAGCGACCGCGGACTGAGCTGGCTGGGGCCACTGGTGTTCGGTCTCGCGTATCAGCTGACCGGCAGCTATCGGGATGCGATCATCTCGTTGGTGATCTTCTTCGTGGTCGGTTCGGTACTGCTCGCGAGGGTGCCCGTACGGCAGGCCGTCGCGGCGGCGGGGAATCCCGTTCCCGAACGGATTTAGACGTTGAAGTGAAAGGCCGGTAGTGTACGCCTTTGGCCTGCCCGGAGGACCGTTACTGCGAGTGGAAGAAGCCAAACCGTTGGGTGACAACTTCTACCAGATGTGACAAACCGGGCATTGGTGGGTACCTCAACCCTGAAAAAGCAGCGGCACGACGGGCGACGCATGACCGGCAACGGGAATCTTTACCGCCGACCGGACGTTGACCGGATGACGACGACAGCGACACCTGTCCTGTGGGCGACAAGCCCGGGAGGCACGATTCATGAGTGAGCGAGCTCTCCGCGGCACGCGACTCGTGGTTACCAGCTACGAGACGGACCGCGGCATCGATCTGGCCCCGCGCCAGGCGGTGGAGTACGCATGCCAGAACGGACATCGTTTTGAGATGCCGTTCTCGGTAGAGGCGGAAATTCCGCCGGAGTGGGAGTGCAAGGCGTGCGGCGCCATGGCACTCCTGGTGGACGGGGATGGCCCCGAGGAGAAGAAGGGCAAGCCTGCGCGTACGCACTGGGACATGCTCATGGAGCGGCGCACACGCGAGGAGCTGGAGGAGGTGCTGGCCGAGAGGCTGGCGGTTCTGCGCTCCGGAGCCATGAACATCGCCGTGCACCCGCGGGACAGCAGGAAGTCTGCCTGACCGCGTAACACCGCACCGAGACCGAAGCCGCGGGCCGTGGCACACCGAGCGTGTGCCACGGCCCGCGGCTTCGATCTGCGCGGATGCCCTGGCGTCCGGCGGCCTGCGCTCCGTCCCCGAGCGCCGTATCCGCCCGCGGGCGGACGGCGAGGGGCGGGGCGGGAGGGAGCGGGGGCGCGGGGACACCGCGCGGGCGTCAGAGATGCCCTCGATCGCCGGGCCGGCCCGCTCTTCGGGCCGGACGGGCTCGTTTCGGGCTCGACGCCGCCCCGGCGCGAGGGAGGTGCGCTGCCCGACCGGGTCAGGGAGTCAGCGGCGGGCGGGGGGTTTCGTCCCGGTCGGGGCTCTTCTCGCGAATGACCTCGCCCTGGACGACCTTTCCGTCCGGGCGGTGGATCCGGGCCTGCTGGAAGGCGTCCGAGAAGCTCCCCGGCGTCGCCGCGCGCATGCGGCGCTCCAGGGTGTTCTCCGCGAGCCCGCCGAGCGCCTTGCGCACCGGTGGCACCAGCAGCAGAAGTCCCGCCACGTCCGAGATCAGCCCCGGGATCATGATCAGCAGCCCGCCGAGCATCAGGAACCCGTTGCCCTTGCCGCCCGCAGGGGCGGCCGGCGACGCGGCGGCGGCCCCCGGCCGCCCCGGCATCTGCTGGAGCGTCTCGGTGAGGTTGCGGAAGGCACGGCGGCCGGCCGCCTTCATCACGACGGCGCCGAGCACGACACCCCCGGCCAGAAGCAGCAGCACGGTGAACCCGCTCGCCACGTCCGCCACCAGGGTCAGCAGCCAGATCTCCAGCACCGCCCAGGCGGCGACGGCGAGGGGGATGAAGGTGCGGGCGCGCGAGCGCCGGCGCGGGGCGGTCGGGGGCGGTGTGCCGGTCGTCATGGTCCCCAGTGTGCCTGGACGTACGTCCGAACGGGATAAGCGGGATGTGAGGCCGTTCAGGAGGACTTGCGGCCCAGGACCCGGTTCGCGCGGGCGGTGACACCCCACGCCGTGACCCGCCACAGCGCCTCGACGAGGATGTCGCGGCTCATCTTGGAGTCGCCGATCTCGCGGTCCACGAAGGTGATCGGCACCTCGACGACGTGGTACCCCGCGTCGATCGTGCGCCGCGCCAGGTCGACCTGGAAGCAGTAGCCCTGGGAGGCGACCTCGTCGAGGCCGATCCCCTGCAGCGTCTCCGCCCTGAAGGCCCGGTAGCCGCCGGTGACGTCCCGCGTCCGCAGCCCGAGCAGCAGCCGGGAGTACGTGCTGCCGCCGCGGGAGATCATTTCGCGGGACTTGGGCCAGTTGACCACCCGCCCGCCCGGCACCCAGCGCGAGCCGAGCACGAGGTCGGCGCCCTTGAGCGCGGTGAGCAGCCGGGGCAGTTCCTCGGGCTGATGGGAGCCGTCGGCGTCCATCTCGACGAGGACGCCGTAGCCGTGTTCGATGCCCCAGCGGAACCCCGCCAGATACGCGGCTCCGAGCCCTTCCTTGCCCTGCCGGTGCAGCACCTGGACCTGGCTGTCGGCGGCGGCGAGCTCGTCGGCGATCTTGCCGGTGCCGTCGGGACTGTTGTCGTCGGCGACCAGGATGTCCGCGTCCGGCACCGCGGTGCGCACCCGGGTGACGATCGGCTTGATGTTCTCGGCCTCGTTGTAGGTCGGGATGATCACCAAGGCTCTGCCGAGCGGGCCGTATCGCCTCTGACCGCCGTCGTTCACTTACTGCCCCTCACGTCCGTACGCAGATGCACACCCTACCGATCGCATCGGGGCCGTGGACCGGCCCGGTGGGGCAGGGATCGGCGCCGGGCCGGACAGAAGGACGGAAGTGCGGACAGAAGCGCGAACAGAACTGCGGATCGGGGCCCGGTGTCCTTCGGGCCGACCTGGGACCCGCTGGCTGCGGGTCGACCGAGAGCCGTTGTCTACTGAACGTCCGGGCCCCACCCGGGTCGCACCTGCCGTCCGGTTCGCACCTTCCCTCGCCCCCGAGGCGCGGGCGCTGAACCTGGCTGTCAGGGGTGGTGCGCCGGTGCGGCACACCGCCCCATGACCCAGCGGCGTTCGACGACTGCGTGGAGGTTTAACCGGTCGGACGTCCTGTGGTGGACCCGGCCGAACCTACCGGCCCACGGGCGCTTTCTGTCAATACCCGTCTGACCTGCGAATTTTACCGAACTTGCCTGGTCAGTAGCGAGGATCCGCAGGTCGTGGGGAATCGAGGACGCCTACGATCGGCGGTACGCAATTTCCGGACGTCACTCGTTCGGCCTTACGTAGACCGTTTGTCCGAACACCACGGTGCGCAGGCAGACCGGGAGCTCGGTGCCGGGCGTGAGGTCCGGCAGTCCGGGCGTCCCGGACCTCGGGTCCGTCGACCAGCGGGCGACCCGGTCGTCCGGGGCCTGGACCACGAGTTCGTCGGTGCGCCAGACCGCATAGTCGGCGGGGGCGCCGGGCACCAGTGTGCCCGCGTCGTCGCGGCCGACGGCCCGCCAGCCGCCCCGGGTGTGGGCGGTGAAGCCCGCCCGTACGGAGATCCGGTGCTCGGGCGTCCGGTGGAACGCGGCAGCCCGTACGGTCCCCCACGGGTCCAGCGGGGTCACCGGGCTGTCCGAGCCGAAGGCGAGGGGCACACCGGCCCGCAGGAGGCCCGCGTACGGGTTCAGGGTGCGGGCCCGCTCGGCGCCGAGCCGCTGCGCGTACATGCCGTCCTCGCCGCCCCAGGCCGCATCGAAGGCGGGCTGGACGGAGGCGGTCAGCCCCAGCTCGGCGAAGGCGGCGATGGTCTCGGGGGTGAGCATCTCGGCGTGCTCGATGCGGTGCCGGGCCGCCCGTACCCGGGCCAGGCCGACTGCTTCGGAGGCGGCCCGGATTCCCGCGACGACGGCGGAGACCGCCGCGTCGCCGATGGCATGGAAGCCGGCCTGCAGTCCGGCCTCGGTGCAGGCGGTGACATGCGCGGCGATCTGCGCCGCGTCCAGGTGGGCGGTTCCGGTGTGTCCGGCCGCACCGTCGGCGTACGACTCGTGCAGGCACGCGGTGTGCGAGCCGAGGGAGCCGTCGACGAAGAGATCCCCGGCGGCGCCGGCCGCACCGAGTTCACGGATCCGGCGGGCGTCCTTCTCGCCGCCGACCTGCTCGGCCCAGTAGCCGAAGACCCGCGGGCCGGGCCGCCCGGCGGCGAGCTTCAGCAGCCCGGTGAAGTCCTCCTCGTCGGAGATGTGCGGTCCGCCGCACTCGTGGACGGTGCCGATACCGAGCGAGGCGGCGTGGTCCAGGGCGGCACGCTGGGCGTCCTCGCGCTGCTGCGGCGAGATCGCGTGGTGCGCCGCGGAGCGCACCGCGTGGTGGGCGGCCCCGGTCAGCGGCGCGTCCGGGTGATAGCCGGGCAGTGCGGTGACGCCGGAGACGAGATCGAGGAGGGCGGTGGTCACGACCGCGGAGTGCACATCGATCCGGGGCAGGTAGACCGGCCGGCCGCCGGCCGCCTCGTCGAGTTCGCCGCGCGACGGGGGCCGCTGCTCCGGCCAGCGCGTGGCGTCCCAGCCGTGGCCGAGCACGACCCGGCCGGCGGGGTGCGCAGCCGTGTGCGCGCGTACGAGATCGAGGGCCTCGGCAAGGGTGCGGGCGCCCGAGAGGTCCAGACCGGTGAGGGCCAGGCCGGTCGACGTGGTGTGGACGTGGGCGTCGGTGAACGCCGGGGTGACCAGCGCCCCTTCGAGGTCGATCACTTCGTCGACGCCGCTCGCGAACGCGTCGGCGGCCCCTTCCGAGCCGACCCAGGCGACATGGCCGCGTTCGACGACCATGGCGGTGGCGAAGGGGTCGGCGGGGCTGTGGACGTCTCCACCGCGCAGCAGCACGGTGCGGTGTTCGCTCTGGGGGGCGGTGCTCTCGGTCATGGCACCAGTCTCGCGCGTACCGGGAGCGGCGTGGTCCGCGCCCCCCTCGGACGCGCGCGGGCGGGTCTCAGATCTGCGGCGGGCGCGCCTCGTACGGGGTGGACAGGACGATGGTGGTGCGGGTGGAGACTCCGGCGAGCGAGCGGATCCGGGTGAGCAGGTGCTCGAGCTCCAGCGGGGTCGCGACCCGCACCTTGAGGATGTAGTTCTCGTCGCCGGCGACGCTGTGGCACGCCTCCAGCTCCGGCACCCCGGCAAGCCGCTCGGCGATGTCGTCCGGCGCGCTCGGGTCGAACGGCTTCACCGAGATGAACGCGGTGAGGGGCAGCCCCACGGCCTCGGGGTCGACGACCGCGGCATAGCCCCGGATCACCCCGCGCTGCTCCAGCCGACGGACACGCTGATGAACGGCCGATGTGGACAGGCCTGTGGCCTTGCCCAGGTCGGTGTAGCTCATCCGCCCGTCCTTGACGAGCAACTCCACAATCTGACGGTCCAGCTCCTCCATGCGGTCAACCTATGGCCCCGGGTCCCTCCAGGCACAGTCGCAGGGGCTCCGAACAGGGCACCTGCACCGCCCATGTGACGAACACCACAGGTTTACGGGTAGGTAGCAGGCGGCCTCGCGGTTACGGCCGATGCGCGACGGGAAGTGCTTGCTGTGGTCGAGGCCGTGGCGCCTTGTCGGCCCACCCGAGGGGGAGATTCTCCATGCAGAGCCTGAAGCTCACCGGACGTACCGAACCGGAGCCTGCCGAACCCGTCGAGGACCCCGCTCCCGACGCGTACGACACCTTTGAGATGTACCGGGTGATCTGCCCGGACTGCGCACAGCCGATCGCGCTGCTGGCCGACGAGGACGTGCTGCCGGAGCACGCGCTGTGCCCGACCCCGTGGAACCCGTTCGTCCTCACGGTGTGCGCCGGCACGGGCCGTGACGCCGCGCAGGCGCGTCCCGCCGACGAGTCGCTCGAACTCCAGGAGCAGGAGACGGCGCTGCTGTTGACGCTCCCTCAGGGGCTCGACTGGAGGATGCAGCCCTTCTCGCACGCCGGCGGTGCCGGTTCGCGCCCGCTGCGGGTCCCGCAGATACGACGCAACGCGGCTTGAGGCGACCTGACGCCGCGTGAAGCGGCCCTCCTGCGCCGGGAGTTCCCCGGCGGCACCTGACACATCTGCGCTGCACCACGACGGCCTGACCGGCGTGGTGCGGGCAGCATCGGGCCACGCTCGCGAGACAGGTGACCCGCGAAGCGGGGGACCCTGGCGAACGGGCGCTCGAATCCCTTCGGCAGTGACCCGGCCCGGCCCTGCGGCGTTGGCCGGGCATGACCCTGCTGCACTCAACGGCCGGACCCGGTCGCCGCCGTCTCGCCGCTCCGGCCCCCGAAAAATCGGTTTCGCAGCCCGGTTCGCAGCCGGCGCCCCAGCCCGCGTCCGCCCCGTCCCCACCACACGCGGTGCCGCACTCGACCGATCCGCCCATCTACCGGGCCATGCTGAGCCATTGGGAGTCCACCGGCCGGACCCTGCCGGGCCGCCTCGACCAGGAGTGGAACCGGGTCATGACGACGCCGGTGTGGTCGGACCGGCCGTTGCGGTTCAGTGCGTCTCGGGACCCGCGAGGTGGCGCGCGATGACCATGCGCTGGATCTGATTGGTGCCCTCGACGATCTGCAGCACTTTTGCCTCGCGCATCAGCCGCTCGACGGGGAAGTCGAGCGTGTAGCCGTAGCCGCCGAGGACCTGCACGGCGTCGACGGTCACCCGCATGGCCGCGTCGGTGCAGAACAGCTTGGCCATGGCGGCCTGCCGGGAGAACGGCCGGCCCGCGTCACGCAGTCTGGCCGCCTCCAGGTAGAGCGCCCGGCCCGCCTCGATCTGGGTGGCCATGTCGGCCAGCATGAACCGCAGCCCCTGGAAGTCCGCGATGGGACGGCCGAACTGCCGCCGCCCGGTGGCATAGCCGAGGGCCTCGTCGAGGGCCGCCTGCGCGACGCCGATGGCGCAGGCGGCGATACCGAGGCGCCCGGAGTCGAGTGCGGACAGGGCAATGGCGAACCCCTGCCCCTCCTCACCGATCCGGCGCGCGTCGGACACCCGTACGCCGTCGAAGTGCAGCTGGGCGGTGGGCGAGCCCTTCATGCCCATCTTCTTCTCCGGCAGGGCCGCGTTCAGCCCCTCGGCGTCACCGGGGACCAGGAAGGCCGTGATGCCGCGGGCACCCTCGACGCCGGTACGCGCCAGCACCGTGTAGAAGTCGGCGATTCCACCGTGGGTGATCCACGCCTTGGTGCCGGTGATGACCCAGTCGTCGCCGTCCCGCACGGCCTTCGTGCTCAGCGATGCCGCGTCGGAGCCGGAGGCGGGCTCGGAGAGGCAGTAGGCGCCCAGCAGGCCGCCTCCCAGCATCGCGGGCAGGTGTTCCGCCTGCTGGTCCTTGGTGCCGTATCCGGCGAGGGCATGGCACGAGAGCGAATGGACGCTGACGCCGAGTCCGACGGTGAGCCGGGCGGCCGCGAGCTCTTCGAGGACCTGGAGGTAGACCTCGTACGGCTGGTCTCCGCCGCCGTAGGCGGAGTCGTACGGCAGACCGAGCAGCCCGGACTCGGAGAGCAGGGTGAAGACTTCACGCGGGAACCGGCCGGCGTCCTCCTCCTCCGCCGCCCTCGGTGCGATCTCCCGCTGACTGATGTCGCGGACGAGCGCGACGAGCTGCCTGGACTCCTCGGTGGGCAGTCGACGCTCCACCAACTGCGGGGCACGGTCGGACATGACGGCGCTCTCCTCCCTGTCGGGCGTTGCGGCGGTCGCACGCGCGGGGTGTGGGCGGCGCCGCCGGGGGATATCCGGACCGGGGGCCCGGACAAGCACTACTACCCAACCGATGCCGTGCTCCCGGATTACGAGAGCTGCTGGCCAGCGGCTGTGGCGGGTTGAGTATGCACGATCGGACGGTATCCGTCACGGGGTGACAGGGCATGTGGCCGGAGGTCCGGGCGGGCCCGGATTGCCCTCGAAATGGTCCGAACCATTGACCCAACTGGTCTAGTCCATCTACGGTTCGACACCAGTCGGCCTCATCGCGTTCATGTCAACTCCGCGTGAAGTCGCCGCACGTCCCCCCACTCGTAAGCCCCCTCCCCCACGAGGAGCCACGATGACCGTGCTTCACCGCCCCCGCGCCCGGCTCCGGGCGCTCGCCGCAGCCGTCTGTACCGCAGCGCTCGGCGCCGCCCTCCTCGGCGCCGCAGGCCCGGCGTCGGCCGGCCAGGCCGAGCCCGCCGCGGCACACGCGCCCGCCGAAGCCGCCCCCACGGCGGCCGGCAGCAAGGTGGTCGGGTATTTCGCCGAATGGGGCGTCTACCAGCGCAATTACCACGTCAAGAACATCGAGACCTCAGGCTCGGCCGACAAGCTCACGCACATCAACTACGCCTTCGGCAACGTCACCGGCGGCAAGTGCGCGGTGGGCGACAGCTACGCCGACTACGAGAAGGCGTACACCGCCGGCGAGTCCGTCGACGGCGTCGCCGACACCTGGGACCAGCCGCTGCGCGGCAGCTTCAACCAGCTGCGCAAGCTGAAGAAACTCCACCCGGGTCTCAAGATCATCTGGTCGTTCGGCGGCTGGACCTGGTCCGGCGGCTTCGGGGAGGCGGCGAAGAACCCGGCCGCGTTCGCCCGGTCCTGCTACGACCTGGTGGAGGACCCGCGTTGGGCCGATGTCTTCGACGGCATCGACATCGACTGGGAGTACCCCAACGCCTGCGGTCTGTCCTGCGACACCAGCGGGCGGGACGCCTACGGCAACGTGCTGGCCGCGCTGCGCACCACGTTCGGCACCGGCAACCTGGTCACCTCGGCGATCACGGCCGACGCCTCGGACGGCGGCCGTCTCGACGCCGCCGACTACGGGGGCGCCGCGCAGTACGTCGACTGGTACAACCCGATGACGTACGACTTCTTCGGCGCGTGGGACGCGCAGGGCCCCACGGCCCCGCACTCCCCGCTGACCTCCTACACCGGCATTCCGAAGGAGGGCTTCACCACCGACGCCGCCCTCACCAAGCTCAGGGCTCTCGGTGTCCCCGCCTCGAAGCTGCTGCTGGGGATCGGGTTCTACGGCCGCGGCTGGTCGGGGGTGACGCAGGACGCGCCGGGCGGTACGGCGACCGGCGCCGCCCCGGGTACGTACGAGGCGGGCATCGAGGACTACAAGGTCCTCAGGAACAGCTGCCCGGCGAACGGCACCGTGGCGGGCACGGCGTACGCGCACTGCGGGACCGACTGGTGGAGCTACGACACTCCGGCCACCATCGCCACGAAGATGGCCTACAAGAACCAGCAGGGCCTGGGCGGCACGTTCTTCTGGGAGTTGAGCGGCGACACCGGTGACGGTGAGCTGATCGACGCGATCAACTGACCGCGGCGGCAGGGCATCCGGGGCGGGGAGCCACGGAGGCTTCCCGCCCTGCCGTGGCCGTCATGCGCCTCACATGAGGCCGATCTGGGTGACGAACATGGCGATGACGACGACGAGCGCCCAGCCAAGGATGTTCTCCACCAGCTTGGACCGGTCCTCGGGACCTCCCGTCCGCGCACGGCGGCGGGCAGTGACGGTGGCTGCGCTGGTTGCGGTCATGGCATCTCGCTCGGTCGTTCCGGCAGTGAACGTCCCCCCGTGACCGTCCACAGTGCCAGCCGGACGGGCTCCCGGGGTAGATGACATCGGTCACTGTCCCCGGGAGCGCGGACCGCGTCAGCGGATGCCGACGGCCCTCAGAGCCCGCTTCTGGGCGGGTGTCGGATGCGCCGGGAAGTACAGGTAGCAGACGCCGCCTGTGCCGGACGACACATTGCCGCTGGCGTTGTAGCGCTTGGTGCGGAGCCAGATCGTCTCCCACTCGTGGCGCTTGTAGATCCGGCGCACGGCCTCGTCGCTCGGCGAAGCGGGGTCGTTGGCGATCACATCGCCGTCCTCCGTGAACCCGATCACGGTCATGAGGTGGCCGGAGGTGCCGTACCCGGCCCCGGTCAGCTCCTCCTTGAGGAACGACTGGGACGTTATGGCCGGGATGCCGGCCCGGATCAGGGTCTCCAGGTCCGTCAGCGAGCTGAGCCTGGTCACCACCGCGCTCATGTCCTCGTACGTCGCGGCGTAGGCGGCGTTGAACGGCCAGTTGCCGCAGCCCTCGTACTGGTAGTCGTACGTGAAGCGGGCCGCATGGCACACCTGCGGGTCGGCGATGTCCGGCTTCACCCACGCCAGGTCCTCGGCGCTGGGCTTACGGCCCCAGTACTCGATGATCATCTGCGAGGAGGTGGGGCTGCACCACGCCTCGCCGCCGTTGTCGTACTCGGGGTACTGGCCGGCGTGCACGCTCTGCGAGAAGCGCGGCACGGGCAGTTCCCGGGCGAGGCCGGGGACGCTGGGCTCCACGGTGAACCGGTCGGGGATGTCCGAGGCCATCGCACCGAGCCGCCACACGGTGGGCGTCAACCGGCTGTCCGGGGTGCGGTACAGGGTGAGCCGCAGCCGGTACGAGACCAGCCGCAGCCCGCTCGCCGCGTCGTCCACCGAGAAGGTGTCGGTCCAGATGGAGCTCTTGCCGTCGGTCTGGTCGTCCACGGAGGTACGGCGGATGTCACCGTCGCCCGCCGCCCAGCGGCCCATCACGTACCACGGGGTGTCGGTGGCGTCCGAATAACGGCCGCTCATCTCGATCTGGATCCAGGTGCCGGCCGGCGTGTGCGCATTCCAGGACGCGATGACCTCGGTCGCCGGGACGGCGGACAGGTGCCGGGGCGAGGTCCAGGTGGCGTACTCCCAGGTGGCGGTCTTCCCGGTGTGCGGGTCGGTGTAATCGGTACGTCCCCGCGGGGCGGCGATCACCAGGCCGGGCCGGCGGCCCGCCACGGCGCGGGTCCCGTCACCGGAACCGCTGCGCCAGTCGGTGTACGTGCTCCAGGAGCGGTTGTCCACGAGAGAAGCGGGCGCGGGCCGCGGGTGGGCGGACCGGACCGCGGCGGCCGCGGATCCGGCGGACGAGGCCGTTCCGGTGGCCGCGGCCACTGCCGCGAGCGCGGCGGTCAGCACGGTTCTGCGTGAGGCCGGTCGGTTCATGGGCAAGACCTCCGGTTGTCAGGGGAAGGGGGCTGCAGGTGCACGACAATGCGCCAACTATTGCGGGTCGCCCCCGGATTCGGCCAGCGATTCGCGTGCTGCCGCGCAACCAATATTGGTCTGGTCCACTGGCGTGACCTGCGGTTGCGTCGGACAGGCTCGTAGGCTGGCCGTATGAGCGACCTCGCGCGACACGCCTCGCGGCTGCGCACCCTGCCACCGTCCTGCGGACCGGTGCGGCTGATCGCCGTCGACGGCCACGCGGGGTCGGGCAAGAGCACCCTCGCATCCCGGCTGGCAGCCGCGCTCGGCGACGCGCCCGTGCTGCGCCTGGACGATCTGGCCACGCACGAGGAGCTGTTCGCCTGGGTGGACCGGTTGCGGGACCAGGTGATCGGACCGCTGTCGCGCGGCGAGAGCGCGCGCTATGCGCCGTACGACTGGACCACCCGGCGGTTCGGCCCGCCGCGCACGCTGGAGCCCGCACCCGTGGTGCTGATGGAGGGGGTGGGGGCGGGCCGCCGGGCGCTGCGCCCGTTCCTCGCGCGCCTGTGGTGGATGGAGCTCGGCCCCGCCGCGGCCTGGGAGCGGGGCCGCCTGCGGGACGGGCCGGCGCTCTCGGACTTCTGGGACGGGTGGACGGCGGCCGAGGAGCGGCATTTCGCTGACGACCCCTCACGTCCGTACGCGGATGCTCTGGTACGGCAGTTGCCGGTGGGGTACGAGTGGCTGGAGGGACACCGGGCGACAGCAGGAGCGAACCGTTCCGTCACCCACGGTGAACCTCCCGCAGCGACATACTGAGCAGTCGGAAATCGGTCCGCAAGTGCCTCAACTCCGCTTGACCCGGCTGCGGTACAGGTCCTACGTTCTCAATGTGCGGCTTTTCGGAGCCCCGCAGACACGAAGCCCCCGGTTGTTCCCCCGTGATCGGGGGCTTCGTTCTGTCCTCGCATCCCCGTACGCACGACCGTGCACGCACTTCCGCTCACCCTCGGTCACGGTCACCGTTCAGCCTGCGGCGCTCTTAGTCGCGCACTCCCTGCGCAGGTACGATGCCTCTCAGTGCGGTCAATTCCCGTCCACGGCACAGTGGTTCAGCGCGCCTCAACGGGCGGTCGTGCGGCGGGACATCCTGGGGGCACGGCTTGTGGGGGACCTGATGGACATCGGCACGCAGGGCGCACAGGCCCCGGCCGACCTCGCCTGGCTGCGCGGCGTGGACGCCTACACGATGGGCGCCTATCCGCAGGCCGAAGAGGAGTTCAGAACCGCGGTGCGGCTGGATCCCGGTATGGCGGACGCCTGGCTCGGCCTCCACGCCCTGCGGATCGACACGACGACCGCGTTACTGCGGATGTACCAGCATCGCGACCGGTTCGGCGAACAGCGCACCCGCCATCGACGCACACTCAACTCCTGGTACTGGCTTGGCTGGTGGGTGCAACCGGTGCTGGAGAGCCCGCGCGATCTGCTGCTCGCGCACGCCTCGCACTGGCTGGACGGGCGTCATGTCGCGGAGCTGGACCGGGCGTTGGCCGGGCTGCCGCCGGTGGACACGGACCCGCAGGTTCGGTTCCTGCACGCCTGCCGGTCCTATCTGGTCAAGGACTGGGAACAGCTCGTACGCAATACCGAGCAGCTGGTCGACGATCCGCTGCTCGGCATCGAGGCGGGGCTGTTCGGCGGCATGGCGCGGGTGCGGCTGGAGATGTACGGACAGGCCGAGCCGCTGCTCTCGACGGCGCTGATGCGCTGCCGCAGCGAACAGCCGCAGCGCAAGGAACTGCGGTACTGGCTGGCCCGCGCGCACGAGGGCACCGGCCGCAGCGCGGCCGCCCTGCCGCTCTACCGGGCGGTCCACCGGATCGACCCCGCGTTCATGGACACCTCCGCACGGCTTGCCGCCATCGCGGACTACGACGGTCTCGAGGGCACCGACGAGGTGTCGGGACTCGCCGCCGTGTCGCTGACCGGGTTCGGGGTGGACGGCACGGTCGCGGAGGCGCAGACGGACGGTGACTCGCTGCTCGGCACCGATCTGGTGGACGGCCGGGAGCTTCGGCCGGGCGAACCGCAGAACCTGCCGGGCGCCGGCGGGCCGCCTCCGGCCGACGGGACGGGGGCGCGGGAGAAGACGGCCGTGCCCGGCCAGTCCTCCCGGCAGCCGTTCCCCGCGGGGCCGAGCGATCCGGTGCTGCTCGCCGAGGCGCTGGCGGAACTGGAGCGAATGGTCGGCCTCGAGCCCGTCAAACGCCAGGTCAAGGCGTTGTCCGCGCAGCTGAACATGGCACGGCTGCGGGCCGGCCAGGGGCTTCCGGTACAGCCGCCGAAGCGGCATTTCGTCTTCTCGGGCCCCTCCGGCACCGGGAAGACCACGGTGGCCCGGATCCTGGGCCGGGTCTTCTACGCGCTGGGGCTGCTCGGCGGGGACCATCTGGTCGAGGCCCAGCGCTCCGATCTGGTCGGCGAGTTCCTCGGCCAGACCGCGGTCAAGGCCAATGAGCTGATCGACTCGGCGCTCGGCGGGGTGCTGTTCGTCGACGAGGCGTACAGCCTCTCCAACTCCGGCTACAGCAAGGGTGACGCCTACGGGGACGAGGCGCTGCAGGTGCTTCTGAAGCGGGCCGAGGACAACCGGGACCATCTCGTCGTCATCCTCGCGGGCTACCCCGAGGGCATGGACCGGCTGCTGGCCGCCAATCCCGGGCTCTCCTCCCGCTTCACCACCCGGGTGGACTTCCCCAGCTACCGGCCGCTGGAGCTCACCGCGATCGGCGAGGTGCTGGCCGCCGACAACGACGACGTGTGGGACGACGAGTCCCTGGACGAGCTCCGCTCGATCAGCGGCCATGTCGTCGACCAGGGCTGGATCGACGAGCTGGGCAACGGCCGGTTTCTGCGCACGCTGTACGAGAAGAGCTGCGCGTACCGGGATCTGCGGCTGTCGGGCTACGCGGCAGTGCCCACGCGCGACGATCTGGCGACGCTGCGGCTGCCGGATCTGATGCAGGCCTACGGCGAGGTGCTGTCCGGCCGGGGGCCGGCGGACCGGGGGTTGCAGGAGCCGCCGGGGCTGTGACGGCGACGGGAGGTCGCAGGTGGAGGACCGGAGCCGCCCGGCGGCCGGTTCGTCCCCGACCGCCGGGCGGGCTCGGCGCGGCCGCCCCGCACGCCGGGCGGGCCGGGATGCGGCGCCCGCCCGGCGATGGGACCGGGCCCCGTCGTCAGGCTCGTGCCGCCAGGGGCTGACGTTCGTCCGGGCCCGCGGACACCGGTGCCACGTCGACCGTGCGGCGGGGCACCGAGACCCGGTGTGCCGGGTCGCGTACCTCACCCACCAGCATTTCCAGGACGTCCTCCATCGCCACCAGCCCGAGCACCCGGCCCGACGCGTCGGCGACCTGGGCCAGATGGGTGGCCGCCCGGCGCATCACCGTCAGCGCGTCGTCCAGGGGCAGTTCGGCCCGCAGTGTCACCATCGGGCGCCACACGTGCTGCGGAACGGCCCGTTCGCCGTCCTCCAGGTCGAGGACGTCCTTGACGTGGAGATAGCCCATGAACGGGCCGCCGCCCTCCGCGCAGACCGGGAACCGCGAATAGCCGGTCCGTACGGTCAGTTCCTCGATCCGGTGCGGGGTGACCGACGGGTCCACCGTCACCAGATTGGCCCGGTCGAGCAGCACATCGGTGACCGGCCTGCTGCCCAGCTCCAGTGCGTCCTCCAGCCGTTCCTGCGCCTCGGGTTCCAGCAGCCCGGCCTGTCCGGAGTCCTCGACGAGCCGGTTGAGCTGCTCGCTGGTGAAGACGGCCTCGACCTCGTCCTTGGGCTCGACGCGGAAGAGCCGGAGCACCAGCCGGGCGCAGGCGCCCAGCGCGGTGGTGACCGGGCGGCAGAGCCGGGCGAAGCCGACCAGGCCGGGGCTGAGCCAGAGCGCGGTCTTCTCCGGCGCCGCCATGGCCAGGTTCTTCGGAACCATTTCGCCGATGACGAGATGGAGGAAGACCACGAAGACCAGTGCCAGCACGTAGCCGAGCGGGTGAACGAGGCCCTCGGGCAGATGCGCCGCGTGGAAGACCGGCTCCAGCAGATGGGCGACGGTCGGTTCGGCGACCGCGCCCAGGGTCAGTGAACAGACGGTGATGCCGAACTGGGCGGCGGCCATCATCTGCGGCAGGTTCTCCAGCCCGTACAGCACCTGGCGGGCCCTGCCCGACCCGGTCGCCGCAAGGGGCTCGATCTGGCTGCGGCGTACGGAGACGAGCGCGAACTCGGCGCCCACGAAGAAACCGTTCGCCAGCACGAGGAGCCCGGCAAAGAGCAGTTGGACGATGCTCATCGCGCGACCTCCAGGACGCCGCGGTCCACCGACGGCACGTCGACCGTTTCGGTCTCATCGGCGGTGCGTACGAAGCGCACCTGTTCGGCACGGTAGTGACCGACCTCACGGACCGAGATCCGCCAGCCCGGCAGTTCGGCCCGGTCTCCGGGGGCGGGGATCCGTCCGAGGAGGTCGGCGACCAGTCCGGCCACCGTCTCGTACGGTCCTTCGGGGACGTCGAGACCTATCCGGCGCAGGGTGAGGACCCGGCAGCTGCCTTCGGCGTCCCAGGCGGGACGGCCGTCCTCCGGGGCCGCGGCCACCAGTTCGGGCCGGTCGGCGCCTTCCGCGTCGTGCTCGTCCCTGACCTCGCCGACGAGTTCCTCGATGATGTCCTCGAGCGTGACGACTCCGGCGGTGCCGCCGTACTCGTCGACCACGACGGCTATCGGCTGCTCGTTGCGCAGGCGTTGGAGCAGCTGTTCGACGGGCAGGGTCTCGGGTACGAGGAGGGGCGGTACGGCGATCCGTCCGGCCGTGGTGCGCAGCCGCTCCTGTGCGGGTACGGCGAGCGCGTCCTTGAGGTGGATCATGCCGACGACCTCGTCGATCCGGTCCCGGTAGACCGGGAACCGGGAGAGGCCGGTGGCGCGGGTGAGGTTGAGGACGTCCGCCGCGGTCGCGGTCGACTGCAGGGCACTGACCCTCACGCGCGGCGTCATCACGTGCTGCGCGGTGAGTCCGGCGAGCGACAGGGTCCGTACGAAGAGATCGGCGGTGTCCTGTTCGAGGGTGCCGGCCTCGGCCGAGTGACGGGCCAGGGAGACCAGTTCACCGGGGGTGCGGGCGGAGGCCAGCTCGTCGGTGGGCTCGACCCCGAGCAGCCGTACCAGCCGGTTGGCGGCGGTGTTCAGCAGGGTGATCACGGGCCGCAGCGCACTGGCGAAGCGGTGCTGGGGGCCTGCGACGAACCGGGCGACCTGGAGCGGCCGGGAGACCGCCCAGTTCTTCGGTACGAGCTCGCCGATCACCATCTGGACCGCGGAGGCGATCAGCATCCCGATCACCACACTGACACCCGGCACGGCCCCGCCGGGGAGTCCGGTCGCGGTGAGCGGGCCGGCCAGCAGCTGGGCGAGGGCCGGTTCGGCGAGCATGCCGACGACCAGTGAGGTGATGGTGATGCCGAGCTGGGTGCCGGAGAGCTGGAAGGAGAGCTCGCGCAGGGCGTCGACGACGGTACGGGCCCGCCGGTCGCCCTCGGCGGCGGCGCGCTCGGCGTCCGGCCGCTCGACCGTGACGAGCCCGAACTCGGCTGCCACGAAGAATCCGTTGGCGAGGATGAGAAGGAATGCCGCACTGAGGAGCAGCAGGGGGGTGGTCATGCCGCCGCCTCCTGGGAAGGGGCGGCGCAGGTACTACCGGACGATCCGTCCATTGCTGGAGGGAGTCACTCCTTGGGTCGAAGGAAAGCCCCGCCGGCCTCAAGGGCCCTCGGTGCGGGGCGGGGCGCACGGGGCGCCACCGACCTCCAGAGTAATCAAGAAGTGGCCCTGCGGGGCAGGGGGCTCAGCCGTTGTCGGTACCCGTGCCGTGGTTCTCGGCGAGCGCACGGAGCGTACCGGCGTCGCGGATGGCCTGTTCCTTGGCGATTCCGGGCTGGATACCGAGGACCGGCATGCTAGTCCCGTCGCTGAGGTCGAGGAAGACCCACGGGTCTCCCACGCGCAGGTTGACGCGGACGATCTCCGCCCAGGACAGCCGTCGGGTGCGGGTGAGATTTACCACGGTCACCCCGTGGTCGTCGGCGACGACCTTGGGGCGGCTGAGCAGTGCCAGCACGGCGAGGAAGAACAGCGCGGTGAGGATGAAGCTGCTCCGCTCCCCCGGGCTCAGCTGCTCGAGGCTCATCGCGATGACGGTGATGACGACGAACATCGCCACACCCACGGTCAGCAGGACGACCCGGGTACGGGTCGGCCTGAAGGTGACCGGGAGTGCGGGGAGTTCGGGCCGGGGCGCGGGCATGGCGTTCTTCTGTCTTCCGGTGAAGTCGGGCATCCGGAGGGTCCGGTGTGCGGAGGCGCCGGCTTCCCGGTGGGTCGCCGGACGTCCGCCCGTCAGAGGCGGCAGGCGTGGATGGCCGTCGTGAGAATGGCGCGGGCGCCGAGCTCGTACAGATCGTCCATGATCCGCTGGGCCTCCCTGGCGGCGACCATGGAGCGGACGGCGACCCAGCCCTCGTGGTGCAGCGGGGAGATGGTCGGCGACTCCAGGCCCGGGGTGAGGGCGACGGCGCGCTCCAGGTGCTCCACGCGGCAGTCGTAGTCCATCATCACGTAGCTGCGGGCGACCAGGACGCCTTGCAGGCGGCGCAGGAACTGCTGCACCTTGGGGTCGTCCTGCGGTGCACCCGTACGGCGGATGACGACGGCCTCCGACTTCATGATCGGCTCGCCGATCACTTCGAGCCCGGCGTTGCGCAGGCTGGTGCCGGTCTCCACCACGTCGGCGATGACCTGGGCGACCCCCAGCTCGATGGCGGTCTCGACCGCGCCGTCGAGGTGGACGACGGAGGCCGTGACGCCCACGTCGGCGAGGTGCTTGGCGACGATGCCCTCGTAGGAGGTGGCGATCGTCATGCCGTCGAAGTCCTGCGGGCCGTGGGCCGTGCCGGGCTTGGTGGCGTAACGGAAGGTGGAGCGGGCGAAGCCGAGCTGGAGGATTTCCTCGGAGTCGGCTCCGGAGTCCAGCAGCAGGTCGCGTCCCGTGATGCCGATGTCGAGACGGCCGGAGCTGACGTAGATCGCGATGTCGCGAGGCCGCAGGTAGAAGAACTCGACCTCGTTCTCGGGGTCGACGAGGACGAGTTCCTTCGACTCCTTGCGCTGCTGGTAGCCGGCCTCATGGAGCATCGCCATCGCAGGCCCGGAGAGTGAACCCTTGTTGGGGACGGCGATGCGCAGCATGAGGTCAGGTTTCCTTTGCGAGGAGGGAGTCGTGTACGGACGTGCGAAGGTCGGGGCAGTGGAGAAGTCGTACTCAGAGATGGGCGTAGACGTCGTCGAGAGAGATCCCGCGGGCGACCATCATCACCTGGACGTGGTACAGCAGCTGCGAGATCTCCTCGGCGGCGGCGTCCTTGCTCTCGTGCTCGGCGGCCATCCAGACTTCGGCGGCCTCCTCGACGACCTTCTTGCCGATGGCATGGACCCCCTTGTCCACCAGCTCGGCGGTGCGGGAGGTGGAGGGGTCGCCGTTGGCGGCCTTGAGCTGCAGCTCGGCGAAGAGCTCTTCGAAGGTTTTGTTCGCCATGATGCTTCTTAGAGTACGGGGTGCCACCCCCTCGCTCAGCGCCAGGGCTCGCTGACGGTACGCAGCGTGGCAGCGGTGGCGACGGCGGCGGTGACCGCTTCGTGCCCCTTGTCCTCGTTGGACCCTTCGAGACCGGCCCGGTCGAGCGCCTGCTCCTCGGTGTCACACGTCAGTACGCCGAAGCCGACCGGGACCCCGGTGTCGACGGCGACCTGGGTGAGGCCGTTGGTCACGCCGTGGGACACGTACTCGAAGTGGGGAGTGCCGCCGCGGATGATCACGCCGAGGGCGACGATCGCGTCGTAGCCGCGGCCGGCCAGCACCTTGGCGACGACCGGGAGTTCGAAGCTGCCGGGGACCCGGAGCAGGGTCGGCTCATCGATGCCGAGGTCGTGCAGGGCGCGCAGCGCGCCGTCGACGAGCCCGTCCATGACCTTCTCGTGCCACTGGGCGGCGATCACCGCCACTCGCAGGTCACCGCAGTTGCGTACGGACAGTTCGGGTGCGCCCTTGCCGCTCATGTCTCTCCTACCGATCGTTTCCGTGCTCGTTACTGGTTGCCGCAGGTCGACACCGAGGCGGCGTCGAGCCAGGGCAGGTCGTGTCCCATGCGGTCCCGCTTGGTGCGCAGGTACCGCAGGTTGTGCTCGCCGGCCTGGACGGGCATCGGTTCGCGTCCGGTGATCGCGAGGCCGTGCCGCAGGAGCGCGGCGGTCTTGTCGGGGTTGTTCGTCATCAGCCGGACGCCGTGGACGCCGAGGTCCTTGAGGATCTGGGCGCCGGCCCCGTAGTCCCGGGCGTCGGCGGGCAGGCCGAGCTCCAGGTTGGCGTCGAGGGTGTCGACGCCGCGTTCCTGGAGTTCGTACGCGCGCAGCTTGGACAGCAGCCCGATGCCGCGGCCCTCGTGGCCACGCAGATAGACCACGACGCCGCGGCCCTCGTCGGTGATGCGCTGCATGGATGCGTGCAACTGGGGGCCGCAGTCGCAGCGCTGGGACTGGAAGATGTCGCCGGTCAGGCACTCGGAGTGGACCCGGACGAGAATGTCGTCGCCGTCGCCGAGGTCGCCGTGGACGAGCGCGACATGCTCGACGCCGTCGACGGTGGAGCGGTAGCCGTACGCCGTGAACTCACCGAACGACGTCGGCAGCCGGACCTCGGCCTCGCGGCGCACGGTCGGCTCGGAGGAGCGGCGGTACGCGATCAGGTCCTCGATCGAGATGATCGTGAGGCCGTGCTTGCGGGCGAACGGGACGAGCTCGGGCAGGCGCAGCATCACGCCGTCCTCGCCGGCGATCTCGACGATCGCGCCGGCGGGCCGCAGCCCGGCGAGCCGGGCCAGGTCGACGGCGGCCTCGGTGTGGCCGTTGCGGACGAGCACGCCGCCGGACCGGGCGCGCAGCGGGAAGATGTGCCCGGGGCGCACGAAGTCGGCGGGGCCCGCCTGACCGCCCGCCAGCATCCGGAGCGTGGTGGCCCGGTCGGCGGCGGAGATGCCGGTGGTCACGCCGTGCGCCGCGGAGGCGTCGACCGAGACGGTGAACGCCGTGCGCATCGACTCGGTGTTGTGCGCGACCATCTGCGGCAGTTCGAGCCGCTCGAGCTCGTCGTTCTCCATGGGTGCGCAGATCAGGCCGCGGCACTCGCTCATCATGAAGGCGACGATCTCAGGGGTGGCCATCTCTGCCGCGATGACGAGGTCGCCCTCGTTCTCCCGGTCCTCGTCGTCGACGACGACCACGGGGCGTCCGGCCGCGATGTCACGGATCGCCTGCTCGACGGGGTCCAGCGACAGGTCCTCGGTGTCGTCGTGGCTGTACCAGGTGGGCTGGGCACTCATGCCGGGGCTCCTTCCAGAGCGGGGGTCCGCGTCCGCAGCCACCAGTCGCGCATGCCCCACAGGACGAGGGCGCCGTAGATGACGTAGACGAAGCCGGAGAACGCGAAGCCGTTCGCGAAGTTCAGCGGGACGCCGACCAGGTCGACGAGCAGCCAGGCAAACCAGAACTCGACCATGCCGCGCGCCTGGGCGTACATCGCGACGACGGTGCCGACGAAGATGTACGCGTCGGGCCAGGGGTCCCACGAGAGCGACGGGTAGGCGGTGAACAGCCCGCCGACGGCGAGGGTGCCGAGAGCGGCGCCGCCGACCAGGTAGCCGCGCTCGCGCCAGGTGGCGAACCGTACGGCGACGGAGCCGTCCTGGGCCTGCTGCCGGCCGCGGTTCCACGACCACCAGCCCCACGCGGCCACAACGATGACCACCAGCTGCTTGCCCGCGCTGCCCGAGAGATGGGCGGAGGCGAAGGCGACCAGCAGGATGACGCCGGACAGCAGCTGGGCGGGCCAGGTCCACAGGGAGCGGCGCCAGCCGAGCGCGAGGGCGATCAGTCCGATGATGTTGCCGATCATGTCGGACCACTTGATGTGCTGGCCGAAGAGGGCGAAGGCCTCGGAGTTGAGCCAGTCGAAGGCACTCACTTGGAGTCCTCCCGGCCCCGGTCGCCGAGCAGCCGCTCGACGTACTTCGCGAGGACGTCCACCTCGAGGTTGACCGGGTCACCGGCCCCCTTGATGCCGAGCGTCGTCAAGGCGAGGGTGGTGGGAATCAGGCTGATGGTGAAGTAGTCGGGTCCGGCGTCGACGACGGTCAGGCTCACGCCGTCGACGGTGATCGAGCCCTTCTCCACCACGTAGCGGGTCAGGTCGGCGGGCAGGGAGATCTTCACGAGCTCCCAGTTCTCGGAGAGCTTGCGCTCGACGATGCGGCCCGTGCCGTCGACGTGGCCCTGGACGATGTGCCCGCCGAGCCGGCCGCCGAGCGCCATGGGGCGCTCCAGGTTGACCTTGGAACCGGTCTCCAGCGCGCCGAGGCTGGAGCGGTTGAGCGTCTCGGCCATCACATCGGCGGTGAACTCGTGCTCACCGAGCTCGACGACCGTGAGGCAGACACCGTTCACGGCGATCGAGTCGCCGTGCTTGGCGCCTTCCGTGACGACGGGACCGCGCAGGCGGAATCGGGAGGCGTCGCCGAGCTTCTCGACGGCGGTGACCTCACCCAGTTCTTCGACAATTCCGGTGAACACTCAGTTTCCCTTCCGGGCAGGGCCGGGGACGGCGGTGATGCGCAGATCGGGGCCGATGCGAACGGTCTCGGTCACATCGAGGCGCAACGCCTGGGCGATGGTGGAGATTCCGGCGTCGGCGAGGGCCGCGGGGCCGGCGCCGAGGAGCACGGGGGCGAGATAGCCGACGACCTTGTCGACCGTTCCCGCCGCGACGAAGGCCCCGGCCAGGGTCGGGCCGCCTTCGAGAAGTACGGAGCGGACGCCGCGTGCGTGCAGCGCGGCGAGCAGGGCCGGGATGTCCAGGCCGCGGCCTGTGGCGGCGCGCGGCAGCCGCAGGACGGTGCCCTCGGGGAGATGGCCGGTGTCGGCGTCCTCGGCGACCGCGACCAGGGTGGGCGCCGTGCCGTCGAGAACGCGGGCACCCGGGCGTACCGCGTCGGCGCCGGTGTCGACGACCACCCGCAGCGGCTGTACGGCGCCTTCTACCCCTCGTACACCGAGCTGGGGGTCGTCGGTACGGGCGGTGCCGGAGCCGACCACGACGGCGTCGGCCTCGGCGCGCAGCCGGTGGACGTCGGCGCGCGACTCGGGAGAGGTGATCCAGCGGCTGGTGGCGTCCGCGGCGGCGATCCGGCCGTCGAGCGTCGCCGCGTACTTCCACAGGACGTACGGGCGGCCGAGGCGCACCGAGGTCAGCCAGGCGGCATTGCCGGCCTCTGCCTCGTCGGCGAGGAGTCCCTGCTCGGCCTTGACACCGGCCGCGCGGAGGGTCTCCGCGCCCCCGGTGGCCTGCGGGTTCGGGTCGGCGACCGCGTACACCACACGGCTGACGCCGGCCTCGATCAGCGCCTGGGCGCAGGGGCCGGTCCGACCGGTGTGGTTGCAGGGTTCGAGCGTGACGTAGGCGGTGCCACCGCGCGCCTTCTCGCCCGCTGCGCGCAGGGCGTGGATCTCGGCGTGCGGCCCCCCGGCCCGCTGGTGAAAGCCTTCACCGGCCGGGCGTCCATCGGCGTCGAGGATCACACAGCCGACGACCGGGTTGGGGCTGGTGGAGCCGAGTCCGCGGGCGGCGAGCGCGATCGCTCGGCGCATGGCGGTGCTGTCGGCTGCGGTGTCCACCGGGTCCTCCTGCCTCTTCTGGCACGGACTCCGGGGCCTGTCGATGACGACAGATGAAGCGGAACGCAACGAGGAACGCCGGAAACCGAAGACACGGACGCAGTTGTTCCGGAGATCCGGAAACGCGTCCGCCGACGGCGGCATACCTGTGACGGCCCGCCGCGCACTGCCTCCCATCCGGACTTTAACCGTCGGTCCAGGAATCTCACCTGGTCAACCGGCCGCTGGATGCGGACGGGTCGCGGACTGTAACCGCCGGTTCGGAATTGCACCGACCCCGGAGTGCGCTGCTGCTGGTACAGGATCAGTCTGCCATGCCCGGTCCGGAGCCAAACGGGTGAGCGGCTGTGGGGTGCCTCACAGGCGGCCTCGCACGCGCGCCCGCCCGGTCGCCCGCCCAGGGCACCGGGTCGCCGGCGCCCCGCCCTGCGTGGGTCCGCGCGCCCCGCAATCCGGTCCCGAGCCACCGCTTCCGCCACGCCGGCCCCAGGACGACGATTCCGGTGACCGACGGCGTGGGAACACTCGACCGCCAGGTGGGTGACGGACCGGCTGCGCGCCGGCGTCGTCGCATCCGTCCCGGTCGGCGCCCGCCCGTCCCGGGGAGAGCGCCGCAGCCGGCCCCGCCGGACCGTTCAGCCGCCCGGGGCGAACAGTTCGTCCTGCGCCGCCTCGCGGGCGGTGAGCAGCGCGCCCCTGAGCACGGCGGAGCCGCCCAGCAGTCCGGCTCTGACCTCCGTGCACAGCGGGGACATCATGGCCAGCCGCTCCTCGACCCGGGAGGCAAGCGCCTCACCGCCCGCATGGCCGACCTCGCCGGCGAGAACCACGCAGCCGGGGTCGATCACCGAGGCGACGGCGGCGGCGCCCACCGCGAGACGGTCGGCGAGGGCGGAGAGGAACGCCTCGCTGTCCCCCTCCCCCGCCAGGGCCGCCCGCACGGCGAACGCGGCGGCCGGCTCCTGTTCCCCGGAGCCCATCCGCGCACGCACGTCGACGCCGTGCTCCAGGGCCAGCTCGACGACCGGTGCCGAGCCCACCAAGGAGTGGAACCCGCCGTCGCAGCTGACCGCGGAGGGGACCCCCATCGCGCCCGGTACGGGCAGGAAGCCGATCTCGCCCGCACCGCCGGACGCTCCGCGGCGCAGCCTGCCGTCCAGCATGACCGCTGCGCCGATGCCGTGACCGAGCCAGAGCAGGACGAAGGTGTCGCGGCCGCGGGCCGCGCCGGCCCGGTGCTCGGCGACGGCGGCGAGGTTGGTCTCGTTCTCGACGAGCACGGTCGCCGGCAGCCGGTGCTGGAGCACCCGGACCAGTCGGCGGTGCCAGGCGGGCAGTCCGGAGGTGTCGCGGAGTTCGCCGGTGACCGGGTCGATCAGACCGGGGGCGCCGATGCCGACGCTGTGCAGCGGCGCGGCGCCCGCCTCGCGCGCGGTGCGCTCCAGCAGCGCGGCGGCCTGTTCTGCGGCGGCCTCGGTGCCGGTGTCACTGCCGATCGGCAGGGTGGCCTCGGCCAGCGTGACGCCGAGGAGATCGGCGACGACGACCGCGACGCTGTCGGTGCGTACGTCGAGGCCGGCGAGGTGCGCGCGGTCGGCGACTATCCCGTACAGCCGGGCATTGGGGCCGCGCCGCTCGGCGCCGCTCTCGCCGACCACCCGGATCAGACCGGCCCCCTGCAACCGCTCCACCAGATCGGCGACGGTGGGGCGGGAGAGTCCGGTCAGGATCTTGAGCTGGGTGGCCGTCAGGGGGCCGTCCTCCTGGAGCAGTCGAAGGGCGAGCCGGTCGTTGATGGCCCGGGCGGTGCTCGGTGATGCGGGCATGCCGGGATCCTTCCAGATCACTGCCGCGCGGTGAGAGACCTTGACGGTCTATTTATCAGGCAGGGTTCCTGATAGTTTACTGTCCGCACCGTGACGACAGGCGCGGAGGTAGACCGCGACGAGAATTCCCAGGGGAGGGCACGGCGGCATGACGACGGAATCCACAGAGACGGTCTTCGGCGCGGGGCAGGTGAGGCGGGCCAGGTTCGCCGTCGCCGCGGTCTTCACCGTGCACGGCGCGGTGACCGGCAGCTTCGCCACCCGCGTGCCCTGGATCCAGGACCACGCCGGGGTCAGTGCCGGGCAGCTGGGCATCGCCCTGGCCTTCCCGGCGATCGGCGCCTCGCTCGCCATGCCGCTGGCCGGTGCGATCAGTCATCGCTTCGGCGCCAGAACCGCGCTGCGCGGGCTGCTGGCGCTGTGGACGCTTGCACTGGTGCTGCCCTCACTGGCACCGAACCTGCTGACGCTGTGCGCGGCGCTGTTCGTCTACGGGGCGTCGGCCGGCATGTCGGACGTGGCCATGAACGCCCTCGGCGTCGAGGTGGAGAACCGCCTCGACAAGTCGATCATGTCCGGACTGCACGGCATGTGGAGCGCGGGCGCCCTGATCGGTTCGGCGGCGGGCACCGTGGCCGCCCATACCGGCACCGACGCCCGGCTGCACCACGTCGTCGCCGCTCTCGTACTCACCACGCTCGGTCTGGTCGCCTGCCAGGGCGTACTGGACCTGCGCAGCGAACCGGACCAGGAGCCGCCGCCGCGGTTCACCCTGCCCCCCAGGTCGGCGCTGGTCATCGGCGCAGTCGGGTTCTGCGCGGTGTTCGCCGAAGGCGCCAGCCTGGACTGGTCGGCGGTCTACCTCCGGGACATCATGGACAGTTCCGCGGGGCTCGCGGCCGCCTCCACGACAGCGTTCGCGCTGACGATGGCGGTGGCCCGGATCGCCGGGGACAAGGTCGTCGACCGCTTCGGTGCGGTCAGGACCGTACGGGTGGGCGGCGTACTGGCGACCGTCGGCGGGGTGCTGGTGGTCGTCGCGCCGGGGCCGACGGTGGCGCTGTGCGGCTTCGCGCTGCTGGGCCTCGGTGTCGCCGTGGTCGTCCCGCTCGCCTTCGCGGCGGCCGGGCGCAGCGGGCCGAACCCGAGCCAGGCCATCGCGGGTGTCGCCACCATCACCTACACCTCAGGGTTGATCGCGCCCTCGGCGATCGGTTCGCTCGCCGAGGCGACCTCACTGGTCGCGTCGTTCGGCCTGGTGACGGTGCTGGCGTTCGGTCTGGTACTCGGGGCCGGGGTGCTGCGGGCGGGCGACCGCCGGGTCGCGGTGAAGGACGTCGGCGCGCCGGACACGGCAGCGGCCGAGCCCCGGGCCTGACGGGCTCGTTCCGCGGGCGGGACCCCCGGTGGGGCCCCGCCCGCGGGCTTTCAGCCGGCGATCGAGTCGAGCTGCTCGGCTGCGGGCCGCAGCGCCCAGAGGTCGCCGCCCGGCGGCGTCTCCAGCTGCGGTACGGCGGCCCGGGCCTGCCGGTCACCGGCGTCGGCGGCCGCGTGCACGATGTCGCTCGCGGCGTACCGGTAGAACTCCAGCTCCGGGTGCGGCCAGGCGACCGCCCCGGTCGCTGCGGGCAGCAGATAGTCGACCGCCTTGAACAGGCTCTGGCCGTGGGGTCCTTCGTACGCCCACAGGTCCACGCCCACGTGCCTGCCGATCGCGGCGAGCCGGGTGTAGGCGACCAGGTCGAAGGTCGAGTAGTGCCAGCTGCGGGTCCGCGCCAGTTCCTGCGGCTGGGTGCCGTCACCGGCGATCTGCGGGTCGATCCGCAGCGCACGCGCGTCGAGGACGACCTTGCGGGCGAGGGCCTCGTCGCCGGTGGCGAGGGCGAGTCCGGCGATCTGCATGTCCTGGAACGTGCCGTGGTTGTTCTGGGCGGCCGACTCCTGCTTGCCGAAGTCGGAGTTCACCAGCCAGTCCAGGAACGAGGTGTTCCAGGTCCGCATGCCGGCCCGGTCGCTCTTCGACCAGCCGGGCGCACCGGTGTCCAGGAGGGCGATGGCGTCCAGGACCGAGGTGTACTGCTGCGAGAAGTCGATGATGCCGATGGCCCGGCCGTCGTACTTGCAGGGGATGAACTGGCCGTGGTCGAGGTTGGGGTTCATCCGGGTCGCCGGGTCGAGGAACCAGGTGCGCAGGATGTCGGAGGCGTGCTCGGCGTACTGCTTCCTGCCCGTGTAGTACCAGGCGAGGCTGAGCGTGGTGACCGAGTTGAAGACCTTGCCGATGTCGGGGCGGTCGGTGCCGGTGTCGACCTCGGGGTTGCGTACGCCGTCGCGCTGGACGTACGGGCATCCCCACGGGTTCTCCGCGGTCCTCGGCTGGGAGGGCCACCAGTACGGGGCCTGGCTCAGATAGTCGTGCGGGTCCCCGCCCGGCGCGGGTTTCGGCTTGTCCACGACCGTCCAGGGGCCCTGGTCCAGCCAGCTGTCCGCCTTCACGGTCAGCGCGTCGACGGCCGTGCGCAGAGCCGGGTCGCCGTGGTCGAGCCGGAGTTTCGCCTGCTGAATGCGGTGGCCGTCGATGACCACGGTCCTCGGCACCCGGGGCGGCGGGCGGTGACCGTGGGCGGTGGCGGCCGCGGAGGAGGCGGCCGGCACCAGTACGGCGGTCAGGGCGACCGCGGCGGTGAACAGGGCTCCGAGACGCCGACGAGGTGTTCCACTCATCGAGCACTCCCCTCATGAATCAGATATATGAATGATGTTCATGGACAAGGCCGTGCGAGCGTAGAGCTGCCTGTTCGGAGTGACAATGCTTCGCGCAGGATTCATGGATGGGATTCACGGGCGGGGCTCGCGCGACGTAGCCCGGACATGGGCCGGCACCGCCGCGGCATTAACATGGCGCTGATCTTCTCCGCGGTGGCGCCGGGCCGTACGTACACGGCACCGGGCACCGCACGGACCCACACACGGACACACAGGGAGCGACCATGGGCGGCCTCGGCGTGCGCTGGACCTTGCACGGCGACGGAAAGACCCCCGCACCGGGGGCCTTGGTCCGGACCGACGAGCGGCTCTCCCGGCCCCGGACGTTCGGGCTCGGCGCCCAGCACGTGGTCGCGATGTTCGACGCGTCGTCCGTCGCCCCGTAGGACCCATCACGAGCGCGAAGACCGGCGCTCCCCCGCAGACCACGACGACGCAGGCCGAATCCCCACCCTCACGGCCAGTCCTGTCGGCATGCGCCTGAACCGCATGGTCCGCTAGTCGTCGAGCCCCCGGTCCAGCCGGCGGGTCTCAGCACCACCCCAGCAACACATCAAGGAGCAAGACCATGGCGGGCTTCGGCTGGAAGCTGCACGGCGACGGCAAGAGCCTCGCACCGGGCGAGGTCGTACGACCGGACGAACGACTCACCTGGGGGCGCACCGTCGGTCTCGGCGCGCAGCATGTGGTGTCCATGATCGGAGCCTGCTTCGTCGCCCCCATCCTGATGGGTCTCGATCCCAACCTTGCCGTGATGGCCTCCGGCGTGGCTACCATTCTCTTCCTGCTGATCACCCGGGGCCACATCCCGAGCTACCTGGGCAGCAGCCTGTCGTTCATCGGTGTCGCCGCCGTCATCAAGACACAGGGCGGCGACGCGGCGACTCTCACGGGCGCGCTGCTGGTCGTGGGCGCGGTCCTTCTCCTGTGCGGGGCGGTCGTCCGCGCTCTCGGGG
Source organism: Streptomyces sp. JH14 (assembly GCF_029428675.1). Classification (GTDB taxonomy): domain Bacteria; phylum Actinomycetota; class Actinomycetes; order Streptomycetales; family Streptomycetaceae; genus Streptomyces. Next base: position 787,016 of record NZ_JAJNEL010000001.1, read on the forward strand.
CCCGCGTCATCCATGCCGCACTGCCTCCGGTGGTCACGGGTGCGGTGGTCATGCTGATCGGTTTCAACCTGGCTCCGGTCACCGCGGGTACGTATTGGCCCCAGGATCAGTGGACAGCTCTTCTGACCATGCTGTTCACGGGTTTCGCCCTTGTTGTGCTGCGCGGCTTCTGGTCCCGTATCGCGATCTTCCTCGGGCTGGCCTTCGGGTATGCCGTCTCGTGGGTCTTCGACCGCGCTTTCGGTAAGATCCACTCCCCCGCGGGCGGTACCGAGTCGGTCGACCACTGGCGCCTCGACCTCTCGGGCGTGTCCCAGGCGGACTGGATCGGCCTTCCGACCTTCCATGCCCCGAGCTTCTCCTTTTCCGCTGTTCTGGTCGCCCTGCCCGTCGTCATCGCCCTCATCGCCGAGAACGCCGGACACGTCAAGGCCGTCGGCGAGATGACCGGCGACCCACTGGACGACAGGCTCGGTACGGCGATCATGGCCGACGGTGCGGCGACCGTGGTCTCGACCGCCGTGGGCGGCCCTGCCACGACCACGTACGCCGAGAACATCGGCGTCATGGCCGCCACGCGTGTCTACTCGACCGCCGCCTACTGGTGCGCCGCCGGCTTCGCGATCCTGTTCGGGCTCTGCCCCAAGTTCGGTGCCGTCGTGGCCGCCATTCCCGGCGGCGTCCTCGGCGGAATCACGGTCATCCTCTACGGCATGATCGGCCTGCTGGGTGCCCAGATCTGGGTTCGTTCCCGCGTCGACCTCTCCAACCCCCTGCACCTGGTGCCGGTGGCTGCGGGGCTCATCATCGGCATCGGCAATGTGAGCCTGACCGTCACGGACAACTTCCAGCTCAGCGGTATCGCGTTGGGAACGCTGATCGTCGTCATCGGGTACCACGCCCTGCGCATCATGGCTCCCGCCCACATGACGCACGAGCCCCCACTCCTCGAACCGGGCAATCCGGGGTACGACCGAGGCTTTCCGGACGGATCGTGATCGCGGGCGTCGCCGGTGAGCCGCAGAGGGCAGGAACGCCCCGGGGGCCGGCCCTCGGGGCACCGATGGCTCTGCCGGCGTTCGCCCGTTCCGATGAACCCGCGGCCCGTCGGCGCCGTGGCGGGTCCACGGCTGGGACGCTGCCCCCATGGTGCAGTTCAAGCAGTGGGAGCAGTTCGCGGACCGGTCCGGTCCCGTCGCGGCTCCGTCCGATGTCGCCGCGGTCATCGCGCGGATGCGTGGCTTCCGGTCGGACTGGCCGCCGACGGACGGGGTGGCGGTCTTCAACCACGTCTATCTGACGGTCACCGAGACCATCGAACGGCAGATCGGCGCCGGCGTGTTCCAGGACCGGCGGGCCGCCGCCGCCCTGGATCTGCGGTTCGCCGAGCGTTACCTGGCGGCCGTCGACGCCGCGGCGGCGGGGCACCGGCCGCCCGACTGCTGGCGTCCCCTGTTCCAGTACCGGCGCCATCCCGGCGTACGGCCGCTGCAGTTCGCGCTGGCGGGCATCAACGCGCACATCGGGCACGATCTGGCCCTCGCCGTCGTGGACACCTGCCGTGCGCTGCAGTGCGCTCCGCCGGACCTGGAGGAGGAGTTCGACCAGGTCGGCGATCTCCTCGTACTGCTGGAGGAGCAGATCCGCGAGGATCTGATGCCGGGCCCCGATCTGCTGGAGGTCGCGGATCCGCTCACCCATCTGCTGGGCTCGTGGAGTCTGGAGCGGGCCCGCGAGGCGGCCTGGTCGGCGGCCCGGGTGCTGTGGCGGCTGCGTGATCTCCCGCTGCTCGCCGAGGAGTTCCGCCAGCGGATGGACGCGGGCGCCGGCCTGGTGGGGCGCTGCCTGCTCACTCCCTGGCGCTGACGCCCGCCCGCGCCGGAGGGCACGGCACGGGCGCTCCCCCGGCCCGCGCGGCCCCCGCTCAGTCCTCCGGAAGTTCGACCGGGGCGATGTCGTCGAAGACATCGCCGGGGCCGGGGTTGGTCGCATCCGTGGCGCCGCCGAACTGCGTCATCACGCCCCAGACGGCGTTGAGCGCGGTCTGCACGGCGCCCTCGGCCCAGCCGGCCGTCCAGGAGATGTCGTCGCCCGCGAGGAACAGCCCACGCTTGTCGGCGGGCAGCCGGTCCTGCATGAAGTGGGTGAACAGCCGCCGCTGGTAGCGGTAGTGGCCCGGCAGGTTGGCCTTGAACGCCCCCATGAAGTAGGGCTCGTTCTCCCAGGAGACCGTGACCGGGTTGCCGATGATGTGCTTCCTGATGTCGACGTTCGGGTAGATCTCGCCGAGCGACTTCAGCATGACCTCCATGCGCTCGTTGGGGGAGAGCGGCAGCCACTTCAGGCTGTCGTCGCACCAGGTGTACGAGAGACAGATGACGGCCGGCTTGTCGGGTCCGTCGTCGAGGAGGTACGTGCCCCGGGTCATCCGGTCGGTGAGCGTCATCGACATGACGTCGCGCCCGGTGGGAACTCCGCTGCCGTCGACGGCCTTGTCCAGCCAGAACGGCCGGTCGACGGGGACGAACAGCTTGGACGACTCCATGTAGTGGGTGCGCTCCATCGCCGTCCAGTGGTCGATGGGGAACAGCGCGTCATCGCAGTCGATCTTGGAGAGCAGCAGCCAGGACTGGCCGGTGAAGATCGCCGCCCGGAAGGTACGGATGTCGCCGGTGGAGTCGGTGACGGTGATCCGGTTCCCGGCGGTGCGGTGCAGCCGGGTCACGGCGGGGCGGGGCTCGCCGTCGTGCAGCGAGGACAGCGACGTGCCGAGCGGCCAGTGCACGATCTTCTGCGGCTCGCGCTCCCAGAGGCGCAGCGGGAGCTGCTGGCTGCCGCCGACGATGCCGCGGTGGTGGTCGTCGGCCTCGGTGTAGACGACCCGCAGGATCTCCAGGATGGAGTTGGGGAAGTCGGTGTCCCAGCCGCCGGTGCCGAAGCCGACCTGGCCGAAGATCTCACGGTGCCGGAACGACTTGAAGGCGTCGGAGGCGCAGAGGAAGCCGTAGAAGGTCTGGTTGTCGAGCTTCTCGACGAGCTTCGACCAGATCTCCCGGATCCGCGGGACGTCGCGCTCGCGCATCGCACGGTTCATGTCGGAGAAGTCGGCGCCCTCGTCGAGACAGGCATTCCAGGCGTTCATCACATCGCGGTAGACCTGCGGCAGATCGTCGATGGTCTCCGCGTAGTGCGACTCGCCCTTGAGGTCGACGACGGTGGACGGGGTGGCGGGGGACAACGGGTTGGGGAACGGCCTGGTCTCCAGGTCCACCAGGTCGATGTAGTGCTGCAGCGCCGTGGACGACGGCGGGAAGCGCATCGCGCCCATCTCGGCGGTCAGTGAGGGGTCGCAGCCGTCGAAGCCGACGGTGCGCAGCCGCCCGCCGATCTGGTCCGCCTCGTAGACGACGGGCTTCAGGCCCATCTTCATCAGTTCGTACGCGGCCACGATGCCGGAGAGCCCGCCGCCGATGACGGCCACCTCGGCCCCGTGCTCGGTCGCCGGTATCTGGCCGAGCCCCGCCGGGTGGGCCAGGAAGTCGTCGTACGCATAGGGGAAGTCCGGTCCGAACATGGTGATCGGCGGCTGCGCGTCGGTGTGCTGGACGGCGTTGGGCACCGTGGACGTCATGGGGTACGGACTCCTTGCACGGGAAACACGGGTGAGAGGAAGCGGAAGGGGCGCGGGCTTCAGACGAGGGAGCCGTACAGACCGGGGCGGCGGTCGCGCAGATACGGGTTGGCGGCGCGGCACGCGCTCAGGAACTCCGGGTCGACGTCGCCGACGACGAGCTCCTCGCCACGTCCGGCGCGGGTCCGGACGGTGCCGTCGGGGCCGGCCAGACAGCTCAGCCCGACGAACTCGAACTCGCCTTCCGGGCCTGTCCTGTTGACGTACGCGACATACATCTGGCTCTCGAAGGCGCGGACCGGCACGACGGACTCGGGTACGAACTGGAAGGGGTGCATCTGCGCAGTCGGCACGAGCAGCAGGTCGGTGCCGGCAAGGGCGTGCGCCCGTACGTTCTCCGGGAACTCGACGTCGTAACAGATCATGATCCCGATGCGCACGCCGTCCAGTTCGGCCTGGACGACGGGCTGGTCGCCCGGGGTGAACCACTGCTGCTCGAAGCAGCCGAAGAGGTGGGTCTTGCGGTAGTCGGCGAGCCGGGTGCCGTCCGGGCCGATCAGCTGCGCCGCGTTGAAGATCAGTTCTCCCTCACGCTCCGGGTAGCCGTACAGGACCGCCAGCCCGTGCCGTACGGCGATGTCGGCGACGGTCCGCGCGGACGGGCCGTCGGCGGTCTCGGCCAGCCGGGGTACGTCGTCACCGATGGCGTAGCCGGTGAGGAACAGTTCGGGGCAGACCAGCAGCCCGGCCCCGGCGGCTGCCGCGCGGGCGGCGGCCTCGTCGAGCACCTTGATGTTCTCGGCCACCGAGCCCGGACGTCCGGAGCTCTGGAGCAGGGCGGTGCGCAACGACGGCATGGCAGACCTCGGGCGGGTGCGGGCGGGGCGGGGACGTATAGACGGTAAGGGCCGGGAAACCGGCCGGACAAGGCACGAGCGTTGCGCGCCGACCGTCGATCCATTGCGCGATTCACCGGTCCGGCGGTGATTCGTTGCGCGGAGCGTCGTTGCAGGTCAGAGGGGTGATTTCGGTCTCGTGCCGAAGGGTGGTCCGGAGCGCGCGGTGCGAGGCGAGGAGGGCCGGCGCCGAGCGGGCGGGAGCCCCCGGCGGCCGCCGGGCGGCCGTGGCCCTGCCGGGAGCCGGCGGATCAGCCCGGCGTCCCCGGGGAGTAACGCCGCAGCAGCGGTGAGAGCACCAGCACCGACTTGGTGCGCTCCACATAGGGCTCGCCCGCGATCCGCTCCAGCACCTGCTCGAAGTGGCGCATGTCGGCGGCGAAGACCTGGACGATCGCGTCGGCATCCCCGGTGACCGTGGAGGCCGACGCGATCTCCGGATAGCGCGCGAGACCGCTCTTGATCGCCTCCGGTGAGGTGTTGCGGCTGCAGTAGATCTCGATGAACCCTTCGGTCTCCCAGCCGAGTGCCGCCGGGTCCACCCGCACGGTGAAGCCTGTGATGGCCCCCTCCGCCCGCAGCCGGTCGACGCGGCGTTTCACCGCGGGCGCGGACAGGCCGATGATCGCGCCGATGTCGGCGTAGGAGCGGCGGGCGTCCTCGGCGAGGGCGTGGACGATGCGTTCGTCGAGATCGTTCAGTCGCACTTCGGGTGGATCACTTCTCTGCGAGGGGCTCCGGGGCGGCGGCAGCGCCGTGCCGCACCCGAAGTAGAACACGTGGTGGCGGACGGGGCCGCAGGGACGCCGGTGCGGCGCAGCGGGGTAGGGGTGCAGGGCGCATCCCTGCCGAACGGAGACACGATGACCTGGCTCGATCCCGACCCCTTTCTGCGCGGTGTGGCCTGGCGGGACGGTGTACGCGTGGTGCGGGCCGACCCGGCTGACCGGGCGCGGCTGCCGTGGGACACCGGCGAGCGGGCGCTGCTGCCCGTCGGGGTGCGACTGGAGTTCCTGGCGCCCGGCGCGCGTGCGGTGGAGATCCGCTACCGCGCGACGGTGCCGGACCCGGGGCATGCGCTGAACGGTCCGGCGGACGTCTTCGCACTCTGGCGGGGCGACCGGTGCCTCGCGGAGGTCTGCGCGGAGCCGGCCGAGGAGGCGGTCGTGATGATCGGACTCCCCTCCGGGGAAGGCCCGTTCACCGTTCATCCGCCGCAGGGGCAGTCCCCGCTGATTCTCGGTGTGCGGGCGGTGGGCGGCTGTCTGCTGCCCGCACCGGCGCGGCCGCGGTGGGTGGTGCACGGCGACTCGATCACCGAGGGCTGGTGGTCGACGCGCCCCGCCCACGCCTGGCCCGCGGTGGCCGGCCGGGCGCTCGGACTGGACCCGGTCAATCTGGGATACGCGGGGTCGGCGCGCGGGGAGCTGTGCGTCGCCCAGCAGATCGCGGCGCTTCCGGCCGATGCGCTGACCCTGGCGTTCGGTACGAACTGCTGGTCGCGGGTGCCGTTCTCGGCGCCGCTGCTGTACGAGACGGTGCGCGCGTTCGTCGCCCTGGTGCGCGTGGGCCACCCCGGGACGCCGTTGCTGCTCGTGTCGCCGCTGCTGTGCCCTGACGCCGAGGACACCCCGAATGCCCTCGGGGCCACGCTGTCCGAGTTGCGGACGGCCCTGGAGCGGGCGGGGGCGAGCCTCGTCCGGGCGGGCGACTCGCGGCTGTCGGTGCTGCCGGGACGGGATGTACTGGGGCCGGAGCACCTTGCGGACGGCCTCCACCCCGACGACGCGGGGCATGCCCGTCTGGCGGCAGCCGTCACCGAGGCACTCGCCCCGTTCGTACGCGCGCCCGGCCTCCGGTCGCCGAAGACGTCGTCCGGGCCGCAACAGCGTCCCGGACGTGGCCCTCGAAGCGGCAGCCCCTGAGGGACGACGCAGCGAGGTGCCGCGGGCGTCGTCGAGCGCCCGCCGGGAGCGCGGGACGGGCCTTGGGGTCTCTCGTTCGGATCAGGCTGGATCAGGGAGCGGCCCGCAGCGGAGCGGCTGATGTCTGCGCGGTGCGTGCAGCTGCAAGGCGGAGGACGGAGCCCACGCGGAGCGCATGGGTCTCCCCTGCCCGAGCGAAGCCGCGAGCTTGGAGAAAACCGACGGCAACGCGGCAGATGTGCGTGCCCGACCCCGCGAGCCCAGCATGATCCGAACGAGGGGCCCCAGGGCCTTTCGTTCGGCTCAGGCTGGATCCGGGAGCGGGGTCGGGTGCGTGCAGCTGCAAGGCGGAGGAAGGAGCCGACGCGGAGCGTCGGGGACCGACGACAACGCGGCAGATGTGTGTGCCCGACCCCGCGAGCCCAGCATGATCCGAACGAAAGGCCCTAGCTCCAGCTGGCGTGCAGCGGCTTGCCCTCGGCGTAACCGGCGGCGCTCTGCACGCCGACGACTGCCTTCTCGGCGAACTCCTCCAGGGACGCCGCACCGGCGTAGGTGCAGGAGGAACGGACGCCCGCGATGATCGAGTCGATCAGGTCCTCGACGCCGGGGCGGGCCGGGTCCAGGAACATCCGGGAGGTGGAGATGCCCTCCTCGAAGAGCGCCTTGCGGGCCCGGTCGTACGCCGACTCGTCCGACGTACGGTTCTTCACGGCGCGCGCGGACGCCATGCCGAACGACTCCTTGTAGAAGCGGCCGTCGGCGTCCTGCTGGAGGTCGCCCGGCGACTCGTACGTGCCGGCGAACCAGGAGCCGATCATCACGTTGGAGGCACCCGCGGCGAGCGCCATGGCGACGTCGCGCGGGTGGCGGACGCCGCCGTCCGCCCAGACGTGCTTGCCGTACTTCTTCGCCTCGGCGGCGCACTCCAGCACCGCCGAGAACTGGGGCCGGCCGACACCGGTCATCATCCGGGTGGTGCACATGGCGCCGGGTCCGACACCGACCTTGATGATGTCCGCGCCGGCCTCGATGAGGTCGCGTACGCCCTCGGCGGCGACGATGTTGCCCGCGACGATCGGCACCTGCGGGTCGAGCGCCCGGACCGCGCGGACCGCGCTGATCATGGACTCCTGGTGGCCGTGCGCGGTGTCCACGACGAGGGTGTCGACGCCCGCGTCGAGGAGTTGCTTGGCCTTGCCCGCGACATCGCCGTTGATGCCGACAGCGGCGGCGATCCGCAGCCTGCCCTCGGCGTCGGTGGCCGGAGTGTAGAGCGTGGCACGCAGGGCGGCCTTGCGGGTGAGGATGCCGACGAGCCGGCCGTCCGCGTCGACCGCGGGGGCGAGCTTGCGGTTGGCTTCGTCGAGCTTGTTGAACGCGTCGCGCGGATCGATGTCCGCGTCGAGCAGCACCAGGTCCCTGGACATGACCTCGGAGAGCTGCGTGAAGCGGTCGACGCCGGTCAGGTCGTGGTCGGTGACGACGCCGACGGGCCGCTGCTCCTCGTCGACGACGACGCCGGCGCCGTGCGCACGCTTCGGCAGCAGGGACAGGGCGTCGGCGACGGTCTGACCCGGGGCCAGCACGATCGGCGTGTCGAGCACGAGATGGCGCGTCTTGACCCAGGAGACGACGTCGGTGACGACGTCGATCGGGATGTCCTGCGGGATGACGACCAGACCGCCGCGGCGGGCCATCGTTTCAGCCATTCGGCGGCCCGCGATCGCCGTCATGTTGGCGACGACGAGCGGGATGGTCGTGCCGCTGCCGTCGGGAGAGGAGAGGTCGACCCCTTGGCGGGAACCGACCGCTGAGCGGCCCGGAACCATGAAGACATCGTCGTACGTGAGGTCGTACGGGACCGAGGGGGACTCTGTGTGACGACCGGTGCCGGGCTCAAGAAAACGCATAAGTCTCATTTTTTCATACGAATCCGCGCAGGTCGCTGCCTCGAAGACACAGTAAACGACTCCCACGTTCGTACATTCCTACGAGGACGGCGTGCGGGGAGTCCCGGGCAAGTGGAACCTGCCTTGCCCACAGACCCTACCCGAGCAGCTTTCAACCATTCGTGATCATCTTCCCTGGACCTGATGACAGGGGCTCAGGTAGCTTCAAACCCGCAGGTCCCACGGGTCACCACCACGCCCCGAGGAACAGGCGGTACGGCCCCAACTTCCGTCCCACGTACGACCGGAGAGGATCCAGAGCCGCCCGTGGAGAGCCAACTGCCGGACATCTACTGCCCGTTCCCCCAGCGGACGAATCCGCACGTGGCCCACACCCGTGCGCATCTCGACGACTGGACGCGCAGCACGGGTCTGGTACACAGGGATTCAGCTAGGGAACGCTTCGAGCAAGCCGACTTCGGCGCGTTCGTCGGCATGGTCTATCCGTCCGCGAACGCCGAGAATCTCGATCTCGTCGCCGACTGGTTCGTCTGGCTCTTTCTCGTCGACGACCAGCTGGACGACGGGCACCTCGGCCGCAGCCCGGACCGGGTGCGCGACGTGGTCGCGCTGATGCGGGCCGTGGTCGAGGGCGCCGGCACCGGACCGCTGCCGAAGGAGGAGCTGCCGGCCGCCGTGGTCGCCCTGGCCGACCTGTGGGAACGCACGACGCCGAACGCGGCCGCGCACTGGCTGCGCCGGTTCGCCTGGCACCTGATCACGTACCTCACCACGGCCACGACCTGGGAGGCGGGGAACCGGGCCAACGGTGTCGTGCCGTCCGAGGAGGCGTACATCACCAAGCGGCGGCACACCGGCGCCATACACGTCTGCATGGACCTCATCGAGATCGTCGCCGGCATCGAGGCGCCCGAGTCGATACACAACGATCCCCGGTTCATCGTCGCGCTGGAAGCCTCGTGCAATGTCGTGTGCTGGGCCAACGACGTGTACTCGTACGAGAAGGAGCAGGTCCTCGGCGAGATCCACAACCTCGTCCATCTGGTCCGACACCACCGCGGATACGGCAAGCAGCAGGCGCTCGACCATGTCTGTGCGGAGATCGCCACCGAGACGGAGCGCTTCCTGCAGGCCGAGTCCGAACTGATCGCGGCCTATCCGCTGCTGTCCGGGATGCTCGTCCCGTATCTGGACGGGATGCGCAGCTGGATGCGCGGCAATCTGGACTGGTCCCGGCAGACCCCGCGGTACAACCCGGCGGACGTGAGCCAGTACAAGGAGCCGCAGCAGTACCTGGAGCCGACGGTCCTGGGCCTGCGGCAGAACTGACCCGGGAGCGCAGGCGCGCCCGGTCGCGGGCCGGGAGCGCGCCGAACCGGTCCGGCCGGCGGTCGCAGACGCAGCAGCGGGCGCGCGGCAGCATTCGGGGCACCACCCCCGCGCCCCGTTCAGCCCCCGCACCGGCGACCGGCCGGCTGAGCGCCACACCGGCCACCCGCCCCGGTGCAGGATGCCGTCCGGCCCCGCCCCGGCTCAGTTCCCGTCCGGGTCGGCACGCTCCAGTGCCGGCCGCTTCGGAGCGGCGGACTCCGTGAGCAGATAGTCGGCCGCGGCCGTGTCCGTCACCAGGCTGGTGACCAGACCGGACCGCAGGACCGCCCCGATCGCCGCGGCCTTGCGCTGACCGCCCGCGATCGCCACCACCTCGGGGATCCGCCGCAGACGGTCCGCCTCGACGGTGATGCACCGCTCGCCGAGGTCGCGGCCGACCCGGCGCCCCTCCGTGTCGAAGAGGTGCGCGGACATCTCGGCGGCGACGCCGAGCGACGCGTAGTGCGCCCGCTCCTCGTCGGTGAGCATGTCGTGGACGGTGGAGATGCCCGGCTCCCAGGAGCCGATCGAAACCGCGGCGACCGTCACCTTGTCGAAGTACTCGAAGGCACGGGCGATGCCCGTCTGGTGGCGCAGCGCGGCGGCCGTCGCCGGGTCGGGCAGCAGCATCGGCGCATAGATCGGGTGGGCCTCGCCGCCGGACACCTGCGCGGCCCGCCGGACCGCTTCGACCGAGCCGCGCTCGGCGGTTCCCGCGTCGTACACGCCGGTCAGCTGCACGACCGTGCACGGCGGCAGCCGGTCGAGGGCCGCCGCCATGTGGATGGTGGACCGGCCCCAGGCCAGGCCCAGCACATCGCCCTCGTTCACCAGCTCACCGAGAAGCTCGGCTGCGACCTCGCCCAGGTTCTCCGGGTCGGCGGCGTCGTCCTGCTCCTCCGCGGGAGACTCGACGACGACCGCGTGCCGCAGCCCGTAGCGGGACCGCAGCGCGTCCGAACGCTCCGCGTCCAGCTCTGCGGGAACCCGGATCTCGATCCGGACGAGGTCACGCTCGAGCGCCGTCTCCAGAACCCGGGCCACCTTGAAGCGGCTGACGCCGAACTCCTCGGCGATCTGGATCTTCGACTTTCCCTCGAGGTAGAAGCGGCGGGCCATGGCCGCCGCCTGCACCAGCTCCGCGGGCCCCATCCGCAGGGCGGACCGTCCTGCTGACATAGCAGACACCGCGATCTCCTCACTGCTGTTCACACGCTCGATACGCCGTTCATCCTGTCAGATCCGGCGGTCCTTGATCGGTCCCGTCGGACCGCGTTCATCTGCACGTGGCCGGACCGACCGGCAACCGGTGGCCGGAGCGGGTTCAGCCGTCACTGCCGACGCCGCAGGCGGCGTCAGTGGTTGCACGCCCAGGCCGCCGAGGCGATGGTCCCGTCCGCCTGGGCACGCAGGGCGCGTACCGCCTCGGCCGGATCCTGGGCTCCGTAGACTGCCGAACCGGCGACGAAGACATCCGCACCGGCCTCGGCGCACCGCTCGATGGTGGACTCGGAGATCCCGCCGTCGACCTGGAGCCACAGCTCCAGACCGTGCTTGGAGATCAGTTCCCGGGTGCGGCGGATCTTCGGCAGCATGATGTCCAGGAATGCCTGGCCGCCGAAGCCCGGCTCCACCGTCATGATCAGCAGCATGTCGAGCTCGGGGAGCAGGTCCTCGTACGGCTCGATGGGCGTCGCGGGCTTGAGCGCCATGGAGGCGCGGGCGCCCTTGGCCCGGATCTCCCGCGCCAGCCGTACGGGCGCTGCCGCGGCCTCCGCGTGGAAGGTGACCGAACCGGCTCCCGCCTCGACGTACTGCGGCGCCCAGCGGTCCGGGTCCTCGATCATCAGGTGGCAGTCCAGCGGGGTGTCCGTGGCCCGGCTGAGCGACTCCACGATGGGCACGCCGAGGGTCAGATTGGGCACAAAGTGGTTGTCCATGACATCGACGTGGAGCCAGTCGGCGCCTTCGACCGCCTTCGCCTCCTCGGCGAGGCGGGCGAAGTCGGCGGACAGGATGCTCGGGTTGATCTGGGCCATGTGCCAAGCCTGCCATGTTCCGCGGCACTTCCCCGCCCCCGTGCGGGCCAAAGCCTCACGGGATCATTACAGTTCGCGAAATCCAGGGGGTGCGGCTGCGTGATCCGGACGTTTCGACCTGCCCGGGCCGTTCCGGGGCCGCACCGGCCCTGCGGTGGCGGACCCTGCTCCGCAGGGCCCACCGCACGGCCGGGGGTTCCGTCACGCGATGCCGCCAGGCCTGCGTCCGGGCACCTGCCGAGGCCCGTCGCCCCGGTCTCAGGCGGTACGTCGCAGCAGGGCCAGATACATGGCGTCCGTACCGTGCAGATGCGGCCACAGCTGGACGTCGGGCCCGTCGCCCAGCGCGGGCACGCCCGGCATCAGCGGGCGCGCGTCCACCCACTCCGCCTCGACCGGCTCACCGCCGCGGCCCTTGAGCACGTCCTCGACGACCACGCGGGTCTCGGCGAGATGCGGCGAGCACGTCGCGTAACCGACGATCCCGCCGACCCGCACGGCCTTCAACGCCTCCCGCAGCAGACCACGTTGCAGCGGCGCGAAACTCTCCAGGTCCTCCGCCCGGCGGCGCCAGCGGGACTCCGGGCGGCGGCGCAGCGCGCCCAGGCCGGAGCACGGCACGTCCATCAGGACACGGTCGAAGGACTCGGGCCGCCACGGCGGGCGGGTGCCGTCGGCGGTGACGACCTGGTACGGGCCCGGATTGCCCGCCAGCGCACGCTCGACGAGGCGGGCCCGGTGCGGCTGCTTCTCGGCGGCGAGCAGCGCGGCACCCCGTTCGGCGGCGAGGGCGGCGAGGAGAGCGGCCTTGCCACCGGGGCCGGCGCAGCCGTCGAGCCACCGGGTGTCGCTGCCGTCGACCGGCGCGTTGGCGAGGGCGGTGGCCACCAGCTGGCTGCCCTCGTCCTGGACCCCCGCGCGGCCGTCCTGCACGGCGCTCAGGGCACCGGGCTCGCCGCCCTCGGCCATCCGTACGGCATAAGGCGACCAGCGGCCGGGCAGGCCGTTCTCGTCGCCCAGGGCCGTGAGCAGCTCATCGGTGGTGGAGCGGCCGGGGCGGGCGACGAGGGTGACCTCGGGCCGTTCGTTGTCGGCCTCGAGCAGATCCTCGATCCCGGCACGGCCACTGCCCAGCGCGTCCCAGAGGGCGGAGACGATCCACCGCGGATGCGAGTGCACGACGGCAAGGTGGTCCTCGGCGTCCTCGTCGTACGACGGGGCGACGCGCGCCACCCAGCCGTCGAGGTCGTCCGCGGCGACCTTCCGCAGGACGGCGTTGACGAACTTGGCCCGCCCCTCGCCGAGCACCACCCGGGCCAGCTCCACGCTGGCGGAGACCGCCGCGTGGGTGGGGATACGGGTGCCGAGCAGCTGGTGCACGCCCATGTTCAGGACGTCGAGGACCGGCGGGTCGACCTCGCGCAGCGGCCGGTCGATGCAGGCCGCGACGATCGCGTCGTACGTCCCCTGCCGCCGCAGCGTCCCGTAGACCAGCTCCGTCGCCAGCGCCGCGTCCCTGGCATCGAAGTCGCCCTTGGCCCGGGCCTTCTTCAGCAGGGGAGGCAGGACGAGGTTGGCATACGCATCCCGCTCGTCGACCGCCCGGAGCGCCTCGAAGGCGAGGAACCTGACCGGGTCCTTCTGGGGGCGGCGGTGCGGCTTGGCGGGACGGCGACGCTGCTGGTCGTTCACGTGAAAGGTGCTCCGCTGAGGGTGAGGGGCCGAATTCTCCCAGCGTAACGTCGCGCACGGATCAAGCCCCACCGCTGGCCCGGGAAGTGCCCCCGGGGGCGAGTGGCCCTGAGGCCTGTCCCGTCATCCCCGGTGGCTCAGCGCGTGGTGTCGGACGGTGGTGCACCGCACGGCGGAGTGGCGTCCTCATACGGCGCGTGTCCGGGCGTTCCGGCGACGCGGCGCGGTGCCGCCGCTGTCGTCGTGCGCCCGCCGGGGATCACGGGACAACCCTCAGGCCCCGATCAGCTCCCCGGGAGCGATCCGCACCCCGCGCGCCCAGTCCGCGGCGCGCATCGGCTTCTTGCCCTGCGGCTGGACCCAGAGCAGCTCGACGGCGTGCGATCCCGTGCCGACGTACACATTGTTCTTTCCGGCCGAGAGCTCGCCGGGCGCCAGATCGGCGCGGTCCAGGACGGGCACGGCCTGGATCAGCTTGAGGCGCTCCCCCCGGAAGAGCGTCCATGCTCCGGGAGCGGGGGTGCAGCCGCGTACCACCCGGTCGACCCGCAGTGCGGGCGCCGACCACTGCACCTGGGCGTCCTCGACGGTGATCTTCGGGGCGAGGGTGACGCCGTCCTCGGACTGCGGCACGGCGTGCAGGGTGCCGTCCTCGATGCCGTCCATGGTCGCGGCGAGCAGCCCGGCGCCGGCGAACGCGAGCCGGGTGAGCAGGTCCCCGCTGGTGTCCGTGGGCCGCACCTCTTCCGTGAGGACGCCGTACACCGGTCCGGAATCGAGCCCCTCCTCGATCAGGAAGGTCGAGGCACCGGTGACCTCGTCGCCGGCCATCACCGCGTGCTGGACGGGGGCCGCGCCGCGCCAGGCCGGGAGCAGCGAGAAGTGGAGGTTGACCCAGCCCCGGGCGGGAATGTCGAGGGCGGTCTTGGGCAGCAGCGCCCCGTAGGCGACGACCGGGCAGCAGTCCGGGGCGATCTCCCGCAGCCGTGCGAGGAAGTCCTCGTCGCGCGGCCGGGCGGGTTTCAGCACCTCGATCCCGGCCTCCTCGGCGCGCTCCGCGACGGGGCTGGCGACCAGCCGACGGCCACGCCCGGCCGGTGCGTCGGGGCGGGTGACGACGGCGGCGACCTCGTGCCGGCCGGAGGAGATCAGGGCGTCCAGTGCGGGTACGGCTACCTCGGGGGTGCCTGCGAAGACGAGCTTCATGGGTGGCTGACTGCCTCTCAGGCCGAAACGTTACGGTGACGAGCAACGCACCAGTCTAGGCGGCAACTGCCCGGGGGCGTACGCATGGCCGTACGCCCCGCGCATATGCGCGTACGCCCCTGAAGCGTGACCACAGCCCCCGGTGACGCGTTGGTCAAGACAGATTGACCGTAGCGGGCCGCCACGGTGCGGCCCGGCCCCTTTCCACGCCGGTTCGAGAGGCTTCTTCATGGCCGACCACGCAACCCACGACGCCCAAGCGCGGGCCAGCCTGCATCTGTTGGTGCGGGACATCGAGCGGGTCCGGCGGCAGGTGGACGCACTGCGCACGCTCACGGCCCAGCTGGGCAACGTCTACCGTCCGCGCCGCTCCGGCCCCTCCACGGGCTTCGTCGTCTACGGCAGGGCCCCGGCCCCCACCGTCAGACTGGCCCAGGAACTGCGGGACAGCGTCGAGACCCTTGTGACGGCGGCAGTGGACTTCGACCGCTCACTGGGCTTCTCCTGGGATGCCGTGGGCTCCGCCCTCGGAGTCACCAAGCAGGCGGTCCACCGCCGCTACGGTGCCCGCCGCACCACCCCGCAGCCGGGGGCGGACGTGTCCGCCGAGACCGCGGTGGGGCGTCCGCTGCCCGTGACGCCCGGGTCCGCCACGGCCCCGGTGCTGCCCGCCGTACCCGCAGCGCGCTCGATGCCTCCGCAGCCCTCACCGGACCGCCCGTCCCTGCGCGAGGACCTGCGCCCCGGGGCCTTCCCCGGGCCGCGCAACGGCTGACCGATCCCCCTCTGCCCCACCGTGCCGGGCGCACGGAGGGGCAGTCGTATGTGGCCTGCCGCTCGGGCGCGGCAGGCCAGCACCTTCAGGACCGGTACGGGCGCGGCGGCACCGACCGCTGTTCCCCTGCGTCAGCCGATGTCCGGGGGATCGATCCTGATCCGTACCGGATCGCCGTTCCCCCTGGCCATCCGCGCCGCCTGCGCCGTCTTCAGCGCGGCGGCCAGCGCCGCGCCGCTGCCCGGCGGCACCCGGAGCAGGACCCGCTCCCAGCTCGCCCCCACCGGCGCGTCCCAGGGCCTTCGGGGCCGGCCCGGCTCGGCGGAGGGCACCGGAACGGGTCCGAGCACCTCGGCCTCCGGTGGCAGTTCGGCGGCGGCGAGGAAGGCGGCAAGCGCCTCCGGCGGACCGGTCATCGCGGCCATCCGGGAGACCGGCGGGAAACCCAGCTCCGCACGCTCCGCCAGCTCCCGGCGGGCGTGGCCGACCGGGTCCCAGCGCACCAGCGCCTGGACCGGCCGCAGTGTCGGTTCGGCGACGATGACCACCGTGCCACCCTCCGGCTGCCCCCGTACCAGCGAGGCGGCGGCCGTCCAGCGGCGCAGCGCCTCCTCGCCGGCCCGCAGGTCGGGGCGGCCGAGCATCGCCCAGCCGTCCAGCAGCAGTGCGGCCGCGTAACCGCCCTCGGCGACGGGCTCGGCGCCGGGGGTGCTGACCACCAGCGCGGGCACGTCCGGCACGGACTCCAGGACGTGGTCGCGCCCTGAGGTGCGCACGGGCACTGCGGGGAACGCCCGCCCCAGCTCTTCGGCGGTCCGGCGGGCGCCGACGATCCGGGCCCGCAGCCGGCCCGCGCCACAGGCCGCACAGTGCCAGGCGGTCTCGGCCCGGCCGCACCAGGCGCAGTTGAGATCCTGCTGGTCCGGCGCCTCCAAGGGGCCCGCGCAGTGCCGGCACCGGGCGGGTTCGCGGCAGCGCTCGCAGGCCAGCCGCGGTGCGTACCCACGGCGCGGCACCTGCACGAGCACCGGTCCGCTGCGCAGCCCGTCCCGTACGGTCTGCCAGGCGAGGCTGGGCAGCCGCGCCGCCCGGGCCGCACCGTCCCGGGCCAGCTCGCCGTCGCCGACGGTACGGATCAGGGGGGCCGCGATCCGCAGCTGTTCGCGATCCGCGCGCAGCGGCAGCGCCCAGCCGCTCTCCACCAGCTGGGCCGCCTCCACCGTGCAGTTCGTCCCGCCGAGCAGGAACGCGCACCGGCCGTGAGCGGCCCGCAGCTCCAGGACCTCCCGGACGTGCGGGAACGGGGCGTTGTCGTCGCTGTGGCTGGAGTCGCCGTCGTCCCACACGGCGACCAGGCCCAGATCCGCGACCGGTGCGAACATCGCGGCCCGCGTCCCGACCACCGCCCGCACGGATCCGCGCCGTACGGCGAGCCACTCCCGGTACCGCTTCTCGGGCCCCGAATCGGCGGTCAGCAGCGCGTGGCGGCCGGCCCCCAGCACGTCCGTGAGCGCGGCGTCGACCCGCCCGGCGCTGCGCCCGTCCGGTACGACGACGAGTGCGCCCCGCCCCGAGGCCAGAGTCGCGGCGACGGCCCGGGCGATCTCCTGCGGCCAGTGCGGGCCCGGCAGTGCGGTCCACACGGCCCGGGGCGCTCCGCCCTCGGCCAGCGCCCGCAGGAACGCGGGCCCCTGCTCGTACCGCTCCCAGGTCCCGGTCGACGGCGCCGGAGGCGGCGGCAGCGGCTCCGGCGACGGCTTGGACTCGGCCCGCCCGTTCCGGGGCGGCACGGCGAGCTGGAGCACATCGGCGAGACTGCCCGCATACCGGTCGGCCACGGCCCGCGACAGGGCGAGAAGCTCGGGTCCGAGCACCGGCTCGGGCGAGACGACATAGGCGAGCGCGGCGAGCGCCCCCGGGTAGTCCGACTCGGCACGCCGCTCGACGAGGAACCCGTCGATCAGCCCACCGCCCTCGCGCCGCCCTCCGCGGACGTTGCGCCCCCCGGCGCCGAACCGCACCCGCACCCGCACGCCGGGCTGTGCCTCGGCGTCGAGCTCCTCCGGCACGGCGTAGTCGAAATACTGGTCGAGGTGGAGCACACCCTTGTTGACCAGCACCCGGGCGACGGGCAGTTCCTTGGCGAGCGCGGCTCCCCGCCAGGTCCGCGGCTTGGCCCGCGGCACCTTCGCCTTCCGCACCGACTCCCGAATGAGCGCAAGCTGCTCCGGCGCCCCGCCCTCGGGCTCCGCGGACTGCTTGTTGTCGCTGCTCACAGCCAAATTCCTACCAGACGGCACTGACAGCGGCCCGGGCGGACGGCGCGACTGCGCTGTCACGCCCGGGAGCCTCTTTCCGTGCCGGGCCGGGGCCGCACGCGCCGGGGCCCGGACACCGCGTGCGGCGTCCGGGCCCCGGCGTACGGGCGAAGAGCGACAGGCCTACAGACCGGCCGCCGTGCGCAGTGCGTCCACGCGGTCCGTGCGCTCCCAGGTGAAGTCGGGAAGCTCGCGGCCGAAGTGGCCGTACGCCGCGGTCTGGGCGTAGATCGGACGCAGCAGGTCGAGGTCGCGGATGATCGCGGCCGGGCGCAGGTCGAAGACCTCGCCGATGGCGTGCTCGATCTTCTCGGTCTCGACCGCGGCGGTGCCGAACGTCTCGACGAACAGGCCCACCGGCTCGGCCTTGCCGATCGCGTACGCGACCTGGACCTCGCAACGGGCCGCGAGGCCCGCCGCGACGACGTTCTTGGCGACCCAGCGCATCGCGTACGCCGCCGAGCGGTCCACCTTCGACGGGTCCTTGCCCGAGAAGGCGCCACCGCCGTGGCGGGCCATGCCGCCGTAGGTGTCGATGATGATCTTGCGGCCGGTCAGACCGGCGTCGCCCATCGGGCCGCCGATCTCGAAACGGCCGGTCGGGTTGACCAGCAGCCGGTAGCCGTCGGTGTCCAGCTTGATGCCGTCCTCGATCAGCTGCGCCAAGACGTGCTCGACGACGAACTCGCGGATGTCGGGGGCGAGCAGCGAGTCCAGGTCGATGTCACTGGCGTGCTGCGAGGAGACGACGACCGTGTCGAGGCGGACGGCCTTGTCGCCGTCGTACTCGATGGTGACCTGGGTCTTGCCGTCGGGGCGCAGGTACGGGATGGTCCCGTTCTTGCGGACCTCGGACAGCCTGCGCGAGAGCCGGTGCGCGACGTAGATCGGGAGCGGCATGAGCTCGGGGGTCTCGTCGCAGGCGTAGCCGAACATCAGGCCCTGGTCGCCCGCGCCCTGCTTGTCGAGCTCGTCCTCCTCGTCCCTCCGGGAGGCACCCTCGACCCGCTTCTCGTAGGCGGTGTCGACGCCCTGGGCGATGTCGGGCGACTGGGCGCCGATGGACACCGAGACACCGCAGGAGGCGCCGTCGAAGCCCTTCTTGGACGAGTCGTAGCCGATCTCCAGGATCTTGTTGCGTACCAGCGTCGGGATATCGGCGTAGGCCTTGGTCGTGACCTCACCCGCGACGTGCACCAGACCGGTGGTGATCAAGGTCTCGACGGCGACGCGCGAAGTCGGGTCCTCGCGCAGGAGGGCGTCGAGAATGGTGTCGCTGATCTGGTCAGCGATCTTGTCGGGGTGACCCTCGGTGACGGATTCCGAGGTGAAGAGACGGCGGGACACATCGCTCCCTGGGGTTGCAGCGGCTGCTGGCTGATCATTGGCGGACGGCCGGGAGCTGCGCCCGGCACGGTCCGGGGCCCAGTTTATCGGTCGCTGTCGGTTGCCGGACAACGTGTCTCGCCCTTTGGGAGTTCTGTGACCAGCGGCACTGCTGGTCACGGTAGGAAATTCACTCCCTCGGGGCGCCCCGCGTGCCCGCATTCGGCGGGTTCTGGACTCCTCACGGGTGAAACATGAAATTTACGCGAAACGTTCCACCACGAGGTCCCAGACCGTGTCGGCGAGCCCTTCCTTGGGGCCGTACGGCACCGGGGTCTCGCCGCCGTCGGCCGCGAGCACCACCGCTTCGTTCTCCTCCGAGCCGAAGGTCTTGCGCTCCCCCACCTCGTTGACGACGAGAAGATCACAGCCCTTGCGGCGGAGCTTCTCCCGGCCGTTGGCGAGGACGTCGTCCGTCTCGGCGGCGAAGCCGACGACGATCTGGTCCGGCGCGGCCCGCTCGGCGGAGACCTCGGCAAGGATGTCCGGATTGCGGACGAGCACGATCGGGGCGGGCTCCTGGCCGTCCTTCTTCTTGATCTTCCCTTCGGCGTACTCGGCCGGGCGGAAGTCGGCGACCGCGGCCGCCATCACCACGACATCGGCGTCGGCCGCGGCCTTCAGCACGGCTTCGCGCAGCTGCACCGCGGTGCCGACCCGGACGACGTCGGCGCCGGACGGATCCGGCAGCCCGGTGTTGGCCTCGACGAGCGTGACCCGGGCGCCGCGGGCGACCGCGGTGCGGGCGAGCGCGTACCCCTGCTTGCCCGAGGAGCGGTTGCCGAGGTAGCGGACCGGGTCAAGCGGCTCCCGGGTGCCGCCTGCGCTGATCACCACATGCCGCCCCACCAGATCGGGTGCGACGGGTCCGCGGGCCAGCACCCGGCGGCAGACCTCGAAGATCTCACCGGGATCGGGCAGCCGGCCCTTGCCGGTGTCGACGCCGGTGAGCCGGCCGACGGCGGGCTCGATGACGACGGCGCCCCGGCGGCGCAGCGTGGCGACGTTCTCCTGGGTGGCGGGGTGCTCCCACATCTCGGTGTGCATGGCGGGCGCGAAGACCACCGGACAGCGGGCGGTGAGCAGCGTATTGGTGAGCAGGTCATCGGCAAGGCCGTGGGCGGCCTTGGCCAGCATGTCGGCGGTGGCGGGGGCGACCACGA
Source organism: Streptomyces sp. JH14 (assembly GCF_029428675.1). Taxonomy (GTDB): domain Bacteria; phylum Actinomycetota; class Actinomycetes; order Streptomycetales; family Streptomycetaceae; genus Streptomyces. The sequence continues at coordinate 807,331 of NZ_JAJNEL010000001.1, forward strand.
CGAGGTCGGCGTCCTGGCCGATGCGCACGTGCGGCACCTCGTGGACGTCGTTCCAGACCTCGGTCGACACGGGGTGGCCGGAGAGCGCCGACCAGGTGGCGGCGCCCACGAAGTGGAGCGCGGACGAGGTCGGGACGACCCGTACGTCATGACCGGATTCGGTCAGCCGCCGCAGCAGTTCGCACGCCTTGTAGGCGGCGATGCCCCCGCTGACACCCAGAACGACCTTCGGCTTGTCCACTGCGTCTCCCCGCACTCGGATACGTACACCCCCATGCTGCCTCACGGCGTCAGGGCCGCTCCCGTGGCCCCGGACACACCACAGGCCCGGCGGTGGTGACCGCCGGGCCTGTGGTGAAGTGCAGTTCCTGCTTACTGCGCGGGGCCCTCGATGGCCTCGGAGGTCAGCAGGCCCGCGTTGATCTCGCGGAGCGCGATCGACAGCGGCTTCTCGTGCACGTGGGTGTCGACGAGCGGACCGACGTACTCGAGGAGGCCCTCGCCGAGCTGCGAGTAGTACGCGTTGATCTGACGCGCACGCTTGGCGGCGTAGATCACAAGGCTGTACTTCGAGTCGGTGGCCTCGAGGAGCTCATCAATCGGCGGGTTGATGATGCCCTCGGGCGTGGTGATGGAAGAGGACACTCTCTGCCTTCCGAAGGGGGTAAAAATCAAAGAGATCTTTGACAGTGCGGATTCCGCTGGGATGCTGCTCCGGGTCGGCTGCGTCAGTCGCTGCTCTCACGGCGGGCGGAAGCCTGAAGCAGCAAGGCTAGCAGCTCACGCGCCACGTCCTCGACGGAGGTGTTGACCAGCGTCGTATCGAACTCGGATTCGGCCGCGAGTTCGATCTTGGCGGCCGCGAGTCGTCGCTCGATGACCTCCGGCGCCTCGGTCCCCCGGCCGGTGAGCCGGCGCACCAGCTCGTCCCAGCTCGGCGGAGCGAGGAAGACCAGCCGGGCGTCGGACATCGACTGGCGGACCAGCCGCGCTCCCTGGAGATCGATCTCCAGGAGGACCGGCTCGCCCGCCTCCAGGCGTTCGAGCACGGCCCGGCGCGGCGTGCCGTACCGGTTGCCGGCGAACTCGGCCCACTCCAGCAGCTCGCCGTTGGCGATCAGCTTGTCGAACTCGTCGTTGCCCACGAAGAAGTAGTGGACGCCGTTGCGTTCGCCGGGGCGCGGCTTGCGGGTCGTCGCCGACACCGAGAGCCAGACCTCGGGGTGGACCTTGCGCATATGGGCGACGACCGTGCTCTTGCCGACCCCCGAGGGGCCGGAGAGCACGGTCAGCCGCGGACGTACGTCCGGGGGTACGGGGGACGTCCCCCGGGATGTTGCAGCCATGGAGCGATTATCCCCGTTCTCGGGGGTGCCCAAGAACGTCAGGCGGGAGAGCCGCCGAACTCTCGCTCCAGGGAAGCAATCTGGTTGGAGCCGAGACCCCGGACCCGGCGGCTCTCGGAGATGCCGAGCCGCTCCATGATCTGCTTGGCGCGGACCTTGCCCACGCCCGGCAGGGACTCGAGCAGGGCGGAGACCTTCATCTTCCCGATGACGTCGTTCTCCTGGCCCTGCTTGATGACCTCATGGAGGGAGGCGCCGGAGTGCTTGAGTCGATTCTTGACCTCGGCCCGCTCCCGGCGAGCCGCGGCGGCCTTTTCGAGCGCGGCTGCGCGCTGTTCAGGGGTAAGGGGCGGAAGAGCCACGCCTACGTCACCTCGGATGTCGATCTGTCGGATACGGACCGGCGAGGAACGTGGGTCGCCCCTCACCTGGTGAGCAACGAACAACCTGTGCACGTGGCTCTCGACGGAGACTAGCGGCCAAGGCCGCCCGAGTCAGCGAGAACCAACGAAAAGTCCTGGTCAGCCTTGCCCGACTGGGACATTTCAGGCATAACAACCGAGATTTTTGGTCAGGATTCCACCAACACGCGGTTACGTGGCATGGTCAGCTTTCCGAGACGGCCGTACGGACCTCGTCCGTGAGCCGCTCGGCGGCTTCGCGCAGCCCTGACACATCCGGTCCGTGGCGCAGTACGCCGCGGCTCACGCTCGGCAGCACATTGCCCACCGCGGCGCCGAAGACACCCGGCAGATCGGCGGGGGTGGCGCCCTGCGCGCCGATGCCGGGCGCCAGCAGCGGCCCGTTGACCGCCAGATTCACGCCCGCGTCGCCGAGTGTGGCGCCGATCACCGCGCCGACCGAGCCGAGCGGTGCGGCGCCCTCGTTCTCGGCCGCCACGTGGTCGAGCATCAGCTGGGCCAGCGAGCGGCCGTCGGCGGAGGTGGCACGCTGCACCTCGGCGCCCTCCGGGTTGGAGGTGAGGCCGAGGACGAAGACGCCCGCACCCGAGATGACGGCCGCGTCGAGCGCCGGGCGCAGCGATCCGAAGCCGAGGTACGGCGAGACGGTGAGCGCGTCGGAGAACAGCGGCGAGCCCTTCTCCAGATAGGTCGCCGCGTAGGCGCCCATGGTGGAACCGATGTCCCCGCGCTTGGCGTCCATCAGCACCAGCGCGCCGGCCGCCCTCGCCTCCTGGACGGCCTTCTCCAGAACGGCGATGCCGCGCGAGCCGAACCGTTCGAAGAACGCGGACTGCGGCTTGAGGACCGCGACCCGGTCGGCCAGCGCCTCGACGACGGTACGGGTGAACCGCTCCAGGCCCGCGACGTCGTCGTCGAGACCCCAGGAGGTGAGCAGCGAGGCATGCGGGTCGATGCCGACGCAGAGCGGCCCGCGGGTGTCCATGGCGTGGCGCAGACGCGCGCCGAACGGTTCAAGGGTCACTTCATGACCTTCCGGGTGTCGGCGCCGACGGCCTCGGCGAGGGTGGCGTACGGGGAGGCGGCGAGGCGCGCGGCCAGTCCCTTGTGGATCGCGCGGGCGTAGAACGGGCCCTCGTAGATGAAGGCGCTGTAGCCCTGGACGAGGGTGGCGCCGGCGAGGATCCGCTGCCAGGCGTCCTCGGCGGTCTCGATGCCGCCGACCCCCACCAGGGTGATGCGGTCGCCCACGCGGGCGTACAGACGGCTCAGGACCTCCAGGGAGCGCGCCTTCAGGGGCGCGCCGGAGAGTCCCCCGGTCTCCTTGACCAGCGACGGCGCGGACTTCAGCCCGAGACCGTCGCGGGCGATGGTGGTGTTGGTGGCGATGATGCCGTCCAGGCCCAGCTCGACCGCGAGGTCGGCCACCGCGTCGACGTCCTCGTCCGCGAGATCGGGGGCGATCTTGACGAGGAGCGGGACCCGGCGGTCGGTGACGGTCCGGTCGGCCGCCTCACGCACGGCGGTGAGCAGCGGGCGCAGGGCCTCGGTGGCCTGGAGGTTGCGCAGGCCGGGCGTGTTGGGCGAGGAGACGTTGACGACGAGGTAGTCGGCGTGGCGGGCGAGCCGCTCGGTGGACTTGACGTAGTCGCCGACGGCTTCGGCCTCCGGCACGACCTTGGTCTTGCCGATGTTGACGCCGACCGTCGTCCGGAAGACCGGCTTGCGGGCGGCCAGGCGCTCGGCGACGGCCGCGGAGCCCTCGTTGTTGAACCCCATGCGGTTGATCAGCGCGCGGTCCGCCACGAGGCGGAAGAGCCGCTTCTTGGGGTTGCCGGGCTGGGGTTCGCCGGTGACCGTACCGATCTCGATGTGGTCGAAGCCGAGCATGGACATGCCGTCGATCGCGACGGCGTTCTTGTCGAAGCCCGCGGCGAGGCCGAACGGGCCGTGCATGCGCAGGCCGAGTGCCTCGGTGCGCAGCTCCTGGTAGCGGGGGGCGAGCGCCGCCGCGACGAACGTGCGCAGCACGGGGATGCGGGCCGCGAGGCGGATCCACCGGAAGGCCAGGTAGTGGGCCTGCTCCGGGTCCATCCGCTTGAAGACCAGCTGGAAGAAGAACTTGTACATCGGGGTGTCCTCGGTGTCCTCACAGAGAGGGGGACACCGTTTCCGGTGTCCCCCTGCTGGGCCTGCTAGTCGCGCGCCGCGGTCAGATGTTCCGCGTGTTCCTGGAGGGAACGTACGCCGACGTCTCCGTGGTTGAGTGCGTCGATGCCCTGGACGGCGGCGGCGAGCGCCTGAACCGTCGTGAGGCAGGGCACGGACCGGGCGACGGCCGCGGTACGGATCTCGTAGCCGTCGAGGCGGCCACCCGTGCCGTACGGCGTGTTGACGATGAGGTCGACCTCGCCGTCGTGGATGAGCTGGACGATGGTCTTCTCACCCTGCGGGCCGACGCCCTCGGACTGCTTGCGCACGACCGTGGCGTGGATGCCGTTGCGCTTGAGCACCTCGGCGGTGCCGGAGGTGGCCAGCAGTTCGAAGCCATGGGCGACGAGCTCGCGCGCGGGGAAGATCATCGAGCGCTTGTCGCGGTTGGCGACGGAGATGAAGGCGCGGCCTTTGGTGGGCAGCGGGCCGTACGCGCCGGCCTGCGACTTGGCGTACGCCGTGCCGAAGACCGAGTCGATGCCCATGACCTCACCGGTGGAGCGCATCTCCGGGCCGAGGACCGTGTCGACGCCGCGGCCGTGGATGTCGCGGAACCGCGACCACGGCATGACGGCCTCCTTGACGGAGATCGGCGCGTCGAGCGGCAGGGTGCCGCCGTCGCCGTTCTTCGGCAGCAGCCCCTCCTCGCGCAGTTCCGCGATGGTCGCGCCCAGCGAGATGCGGGCGGCGGCCTTGGCGAGCGGGACCGCGGTCGCCTTCGAGGTGAAGGGGACGGTGCGCGAGGCGCGCGGGTTGGCCTCCAGCACGTACAGGATGTCGCCGGAGAGCGCGAACTGGATGTTGATCAGCCCGCGGACGCCGACGCCCCTGGCGATGCCCTCGGTGGAGGCCCGAAGCCGCTTGATGTCGTAGCCGCCGAGGGTGATCGGGGGCAGCGCACAGGCGGAGTCGCCGGAGTGGATGCCGGCCTCCTCGATGTGCTCCATGACACCGCCGAGGTAGAGCTCGGTGCCGTCGTAGAGCGCGTCGACATCGATCTCGATCGCGTCGTCGAGGAAGCGGTCGACCAGGACCGGCCGGGTGGGGCTGATCTCGGTGGACTCGGCGATGTACGAGGAGAGGCGCACCTCGTCGTACACGATCTCCATGCCGCGGCCGCCGAGCACGTACGAGGGGCGTACCAGGACGGGGTAGCCGATCTCGTCGGCGATGGCCTTGGCCTCGGCGAAGGTGGTGGCGGTGCCGTGCTTCGGGGCCGGCAGGCCGGCCTCGGCCAGGACGCGGCCGAAGGCGCCGCGGTCCTCGGCGGCGTGGATCGCCTCCGGGGAGGTGCCGACGACCGGCACACCGTTGTCCTTGAGCGCCTGCGACAGGCCCAGCGGGGTCTGGCCGCCGAGCTGGACGATGACACCGGCGATCGGGCCCGCGAGGGACTCGGCGTGCACGATCTCCAGCACGTCCTCGAGCGTCAGCGGCTCGAAGTACAGACGGTCGGAGGTGTCGTAGTCGGTGGAGACCGTCTCCGGGTTGCAGTTGACCATCACGGTCTCGTAGCCGGCGTCGCTCAGCGCGAAGGAGGCGTGGACGCAGGAGTAGTCGAACTCGATGCCCTGGCCGATGCGGTTGGGGCCCGAGCCGAGGATGATCACCGCAGGCTTGGTGCGGGTCGCGACCTCGCTCTCCTCGTCGTACGAGGAGTAGAAGTACGGCGTGTTCGCGGCGAACTCGGCGGCGCAGGTGTCGACCGTCTTGTAGACCGGACGGATGCCGAGCGCGTGGCGCACCTCGCGGACGACGTCCTCGCGCAGATCGCGGATCTCGGCGATCTGGGCGTCGGAGAAGCCGTGCCGCTTGGCCTCGGCGAGCAGCTCGGGGTCGAGCTTGTCGGCGGCGGCCAGCTCGTCGGCGATCTCCTTGATCAGGAACAGCTGGTCGACGAACCAGGGGTCGATCTTCGTGGCGTCGAAGACCTCTTCCTGGGTGGCGCCGGCCCGGATCGCCTGCATGACGGTGTTGATGCGGCCGTCGGTCGGCCGGACCGCCTCGGCGAGCAGCTCGGCCTTGTCGCCGGGCTCGCCGGTGAAGGTGAACTGCGAGCCCTTCTTCTCCAAGGAGCGCAGCGCCTTCTGCAGCGCCTCGGTGAAGTTGCGGCCGATCGCCATGGCCTCGCCCACCGACTTCATGGTGGTGGTGAGGGTGGAGTCGGCGGACGGGAACTTCTCGAAGGCGAACCGGGGGGCCTTGACCACGACGTAGTCGAGCGTCGGCTCGAAGGAGGCCGGGGTCTTCTCGGTGATGTCGTTGGGGATCTCGTCGAGCGTGTAGCCGACGGCCAGCTTGGCGGCGATCTTGGCGATCGGGAAACCGGTGGCCTTGGACGCCAGCGCCGAGGAGCGGGAGACCCGCGGGTTCATCTCGATCACGATGACGCGGCCGTCGGTCGGATCGATGGCGAACTGGATGTTGCAGCCGCCGGTGTCGACGCCGACCTCGCGGATGATCGCGATGCCGATGTCGCGCAGCCGCTGGTACTCGCGGTCGGTGAGGGTCATCGCCGGGGCGACGGTGATCGAGTCACCCGTGTGGACGCCCATCGGGTCGAAGTTCTCGATGGAGCAGACGACCACGACGTTGTCGTTCTTGTCGCGCATCAGCTCCAGCTCGTACTCCTTCCAGCCGAGGATGGACTCCTCCAGGAGCACCTCGGTGGTCGGGGAGAGCGTGAGGCCCTGTCCGGCGATGCGGCGCAGCTCCTCCTCGTCGTGCGCGAAGCCGGAACCGGCGCCGCCCATGGTGAAGGAGGGGCGGACGACGACGGGGTAGCCGCCGAGCGTGTCCACGCCCTTGAGCACGTCGTCCATGGAGTGGCAGATGACCGAGCGGGCGGACTCGCCGTAGCCGATCTTGGCCTTGACGGCCTCGACGACGCCCTTGAAGAGGTCGCGGTCCTCGCCCTTGTTGATGGCCTCGACGTTGGCACCGATGAGCTCGACGCCGTACTTCTCGAGGACACCGTTCTCGTGCATGGAGATCGCGGTGTTGAGCGCGGTCTGGCCGCCCAGCGTCGGAAGCAGCGCGTCGGGGCGCTCCTTGGCGATGATCTTCTCGACGAACTCGGGGGTGATCGGCTCGACGTACGTGGCGTCGGCGATCTCCGGGTCGGTCATGATCGTCGCCGGGTTGGAGTTCACCAGGATGACGCGCAGGCCCTCGGCCTTGAGGACGCGACAGGCCTGGGTGCCGGAGTAGTCGAACTCGGCGGCCTGTCCGATGACGATCGGGCCGGAGCCGATGACCAGGACGGACTGGATATCGGAGCGCTTAGGCACGCTGGCCCTCCATCAGGGAAACGAAACGGTCGAACAGGTACGCGGCGTCGTGCGGGCCGGCCGCTGCCTCGGGGTGGTACTGAACGCTGAACGCCGGCTGGTCGAGGAGCTGCAGCCCTTCGACGACCTGGTCGTTCAGGCACACGTGGGAGACCTCGGCGCGGCCGAACGCGGTGTCCGAGACCTTGTCCAGCGGGGCGTCGACGGCGAAGCCGTGGTTGTGCGCGGTGACCTCGACCTTGCCGGTCGTGCGGTCCTGCACCGGCTGGTTGATGCCGCGGTGGCCGTACTTCAGCTTGTAGGTGCCGAAGCCCAGGGCGCGGCCCAGGATCTGGTTGCCGAAGCAGATACCGAAGAGCGGGGTCTTCCGCTCCAGGACGCCCTGCATGACGGAGACCGGGTGATCGGCGGTGGCCGGGTCGCCGGGTCCGTTGGAGAAGAAGACTCCGTCGGGCTCGACCGCGTACACCTCGTCGAGGGTCGCGGTGGCGGGCAGGACGTGCACCTCGATGCCGCGCTCGGCCATCCGGTGCGGGGTCATGCCCTTGATGCCGAGGTCGATCGCGGCGACGGTGAACTTCTTCGTGCCGATGGCGGGGACGACGTACGTCTCCTTGGTCGCGACCTCGGCGGAGAGGTCGGCGCCCACCATCTCGGGGGCTTCCTTGACGCGGGCCAGCAGCGTGGCCTCGTCGGCGACGACGTCGCCGGAGAAGATGCCGACGCGCATGGCGCCGCGCTCGCGCAGGTGGCGGGTGAGGGCGCGGGTGTCGATGCCGCTGATGCCGACGACGCCCTGACGCTCGAGCTCCTCGTCCAGCGAGCGCTGCGCGCGCCAGTTGGAGGGCACCCGGGCGGGGTCCCGGACGACGTAGCCCGCGACCCAGATCCGCTGCGACTCGGGGTCCTCGTCGTTCACACCGGTGTTGCCGACGTGCGGGGCGGTCATCACGACGACCTGGCGGTGGTACGACGGGTCGGTCAGCGTCTCCTGGTAGCCGGTCATGCCGGTGGAGAACACCGCCTCGCCGAAGGTCTCCCCCACCGCCCCGTAGGCGCGGCCGCGGAAGGCGCGGCCGTCCTCCAGGACGAGTACGGCGGGAGCTTTGGCGGCTCCCCGAGTGGAGGTCGTCATCGTGCGATGCCTTCCGTAGTGCTGTTGGTGAGGTGGTGGACGGCGTCGACCCAGGCCGGGTGTTCGGCCGCGTGGTCGGAGCGGAAGCCGGAATCGATCAGCTTGTCGCCGTGCGCCCAGGTGATGATCAGCAGGCCGCCCTCGGGCAGGACCTTGCCCGCGATGCCCATGTCGAGCCGGGCGTCACGCAGCGCGGCGGCCGGGACGAAGAAGTCGGCTGCCCCGGGCCGTACGACGTCGAGGCCCTGCTCGGTGAGGGTCAGTTCGACCCTGCTGCGGGTGCCGAGCCCGTGGGCGACGATCCGGTCGAGCCACTGCCCGGCGGTCGTCGAGGCGTGGTAACGGCCGGTCATGGTCAGCAGCGGCCGGCCGGCCGCGTACCCCTCCGGCGTGGAGGCGAGCTCCGGCAGATCGGACTGCAGGCTCCCCCGCCACTTCCATCCCTGGCGCATCAGCCAGTAGACGAAGGCGATGAAGACGATCAGGCCGATCACCCAGCTGATGCGGGCGGACCAGTCGGTCACGTCCGCCGACTTCTGTTCGGCGGCCAGCTGGTACAAGGGGGTGAGTGATGTCACGCGAGCTTCCCGTCGACGACCGTGGCACGGCCCCGCAGGAAGGTGTGGGTGACGCGACCCGGCAGCTCGCGCCCCTCGTACGGGGTGTTGCGGCTGCGGGAGGCGAAGCCCGCGGGGTCCACGACTCCACGGTATGCCGGATCGACCAGCGTGAGGTTGGCAGGCTCACCGGCCGCGACGGGACGGCCGTGTCCGTCGAGCCGGCCGATGGCGGCCGGACGGAACGACATCCGGTCGGCTACGCCCGCCCAGTCGAGCAGACCGGTCTCGACCATCGTCTGCTGGACGACGGAGAGCGCGGTCTCCAGGCCCACCATGCCCATGGCGGCCGCGGCCCACTCGCAGTCCTTGTCCTCGTGCGGGTGCGGGGCGTGGTCGGTGGCGACGCAGTCGATCGTGCCGTCGGCGAGCGCCTCGCGCAGGGCCAGCACGTCGGTCTCGGTGCGCAGCGGCGGGTTCACCTTGTAGACCGGGTTGTACGACCGTACGAGCTCGTCGGTGAGGAGCAGGTGGTGCGGGGTGACCTCGGCGGTGACGTTCCAGCCCTTGGACTTGGCCCAGCGGACGATCTCGACGGAGCCGGCGGTCGACAGGTGGCAGATGTGCACCCGGGAGTCGACGTGGGCGGCGAGCAGGACATCGCGGGCGATGATCGACTCCTCCGCCACGGCGGGCCAGCCGCCGAGGCCGAGCTCGGCGGAGACGATGCCCTCGTTCATCTGGGCGCCCTCGGTGAGGCGGGGCTCCTGGGCGTGCTGGGCGACCACGCCGTCGAACGCCTTCACGTACTCCAGCGCGCGTCGCATGATCACGGCGTCGTCGACGCACTTGCCGTCGTCGGAGAAGACCTTCACTCCAGCGGCCGAATCGTGCATCGCGCCCAGTTCGGCGAGGTGCTTGCCCTCCAGGCCGACGGTGACGGCGCCGATCGGCTGCACGTCGCAGTAGCCGGACTCCTTGCCGAGCCGCCACACCTGCTCGACGACGCCGGCGGTGTCGGCGACCGGGAAGGTGTTGGCCATGGCGTGCACGGCGGTGAAGCCGCCGACAGCCGCGGCCTTGGTGCCGGTGAGGACGGTCTCGGAGTCCTCGCGGCCGGGCTCGCGCAGGTGGGTGTGGAGGTCGACCAGGCCGGGCAGCAGGATCTGCCCCTCGGCCTCGACCACCATGGCGTCACCGGCGTCGATACCGGTGCCGACCTGCGCAATGGTCTCGCCGTCGATCAGGACGTCCTGGGGCTCGCCACCGAGGACCTTCGCGCCGCGGATAAGGATCTTGCTCATGGTTACTTGTTCTCCTCGGTACGGGAGGGGGTGGCGGGCTCGGAGCCGCCCAGCAGCAGATACAGGACAGCCATGCGGATCGAGACGCCGTTCGCGACCTGCTCGACGACCGTGCAGCGGTCGGAGTCGGCGACCTCGGCGGTGATCTCCATGCCGCGGACCATCGGGCCGGGGTGCATGACGATGGCGTGCTCGGGCATCTTCGCCATGCGCTCACCGTCCAGACCGTAGCGGCGGGAGTACTCGCGCTCGGTCGGGAAGTACGCGGCGTTCATCCGTTCGCGCTGCACACGCAGCATCATCACCGCGTCGGACTTCGCCAGCACGTCGTCAAGGCTGTAGCTGACGTCGCACGGCCACTGCTCGACACCGACCGGGACGAGGGTCGGCGGGGCCACCAGAGTGACGTGGGCGCCGAGGGTGTGCAGCAGGTGGACGTTGGAGCGGGCGACCCGGCTGTGCAGGATGTCGCCGACGATCGTGATCCGGCGTCCTTCCAGGTCACGGCCGAGCCCGGCATCGGCCCCGACCAGCCTGCGGCGCATGGTGAAGGCGTCCAGGAGGGCCTGGGTCGGGTGCTCGTGGGTGCCGTCACCGGCGTTGACGACCGCGCCTTCGATCCAGCCGGAGGTGGCGAGGCGGTACGGGGCGCCGGAGGCGCCGTGCCGGATGACGACGGCGTCCGCGCCCATCGCCTCCAGGGTCAGCGCGGTGTCCTTGAGCGACTCGCCCTTGGAGACGGACGAGCCCTTCGCGGAGAAGTTGATGACATCGGCGGAGAGGCGCTTGGCGGCGGCCTCGAAGGAGATCCGGGTACGCGTCGAATCCTCGAAGAAGAGGTTGACGACGGTACGGCCGCGCAGGGTCGGGAGTTTCTTGATCGGCCGGTCCGCGACGCGGGCCATCTCCTCGGCGGTGTCGAGGATCAGCACGGCGTCGTCGCGGGTGAGGTCGGCGGCCGAGATGAGGTGGCGCTTCATCTGGGTGTTCTCCGGGTGACTGGAGGGATCAGGCATGCGGGCGTGCGGAAGCGGCCGTACGGCACGATGTGCGCCGTACGGGTGAATACGGCTACTGCGCGCCTGCCGGGGCGGTCTGCTGGACACCGAGCAGCACGGCGTCGCGGCCGTCCTCCTCGGCGAGCTGGACCTTGACCGTCTCCCGCAGCGACGTGGGGAGGTTCTTGCCGACGTAGTCGGCACGGATCGGAAGTTCGCGGTGACCGCGGTCGACGAGGACCGCGAGCTGCACCGCACGGGGCCGGCCGATGTCGCCGAGCGCGTCGAGCGCGGCGCGGATCGTGCGGCCGGAGAAGAGCACGTCGTCGACCAGGACGACCAGCCGGCCCTCGATGCCCTCGCCGGGGATCTCGGTGCGGGCCAGGGCGCGCGCCGGGCGCAGCCGCAGGTCATCGCGGTACATGGTGATGTCGAGCGAGCCGACCGGCATCTTCCGGCCGGTGATCTCCTCGAGCTTGTCGGCGAGCCGGCCGGCGAGGAAAACACCTCGCGTCGGGATTCCGAGCAGCACCACGTCGTCGGCGCCCTTGGCGCGTTCGACGATTTCGTGGGCGATCCGAGTCAGTGCTCGGGCGATGTCGGGAGCCTCCAGAACGGGGCGTGCCGCATTGCCGGTGGCTTCGTGCTGTGCGTCCATAAGAAACGGACCTCCTTCTCCGCCTCACTGGACGGACCTTAAAGGACGTCGAAAATTGCGTCATCAACGTTACCAGGGTTCACCCAGAGCTCTGGTCACACCCCCCGGGAGGTGCCGGTCCGGACCATTCGGCTTGACGCATCCAAGTAACGCTGCGTAACCTCACAGTGAGTTACCAGACTTCGTCCGGGGAGCCTTATGTCCAGCGAATACGCAAAACAGCTCGGGGCCAAGCTCCGCGCCATCCGCACCCAGCAGGGCCTCTCCCTCCACGGCGTGGAGGAGAAGTCCCAGGGCCGCTGGAAGGCCGTCGTGGTCGGTTCGTACGAGCGCGGCGACCGTGCCGTGACCGTGCAGCGTCTCGCCGAGCTGGCGGACTTCTACGGTGTCCCGGTGCAGGAGCTTCTGCCCGGTACGACGCCCGGCGGCGCCGCCGAGCCGCCGCCGAAGCTTGTCCTGGACCTGGAGCGCCTCGCCCATGTGCCGCCGGAGAAGGCCGGACCGCTGCAGCGCTACGCGGCGACCATCCAGAGCCAGCGCGGCGACTACAACGGCAAGGTGCTCTCGATCCGCCAGGACGACCTGCGCACGCTGGCCGTGATCTACGACCAGTCGCCGTCCGTGCTCACGGAGCAGCTGATCAGCTGGGGCGTCCTCGACGCGGACGCGCGCCGCGCGGTCGCCCACGACGAGGGCTGACATGCGGGTCTGAAGCCCCGAAGAAACGTAACGCCGGGTTGCCCGGGTCCCCATTCGGGCCCCGGGCAACCCGGCGTTTTTGCTGCGCGCTTCCGGGGCGGGGGGTCCGTCCTCAATCGCCGGACGGGCTTGGTTGTGTCACCCCGGGCCGCGGGGGGTGCCGTCGCCTCTGGCCGGTGGTGGGGTGGGCGGGCCCCCTCCGGGGCGTCTCCTCAGGACTGGCGCGGAAGCCCGCAACGCGGACGAGCCCGGCACGTGCGCCAGCCCCTGCGGGGACTCCCCTGCACGGCCCCACCATGTATCACTCGCGCCTGCGACCCGGTGGTCGGACATGAAGGCCCACCGGGCCGCTGACGCGCGACGGCCCGGTCCGGGGCCGTGCAGGGGGGTCCCCGCAGGACGACGAACACAGACCCGGGCTCGCCCGACGACGAGCCCGCACGTTCGTCGTTCGAGGAGACACCCCGGAGGGGCCCCGAACCACCACCCCCCGAACCAAGGCGACCGCACCCCCGGAGAACCGCGCCGGGACGGACACCCCAAGCCCGTCCGGCGATTGAGGACGGAACCCCAGCCCCGGACCGGGGCGCGACATCCCCGGCGCCCAACCCCCGCACGCCGAAGGGCCCACGGTCACACGACCGTGGGCCCTTCGTGGGCTGAACGCCGCCGGAGGCTAGGCCTCCCGGCGCAGGTTCGGCTTGAGGTCCTTGAAACGGGCCAGCAGGCCGTTCACGAAGGACGGGGAATCGTCGGTGGAGAACTCCTTGGCGAGCTGGACCGCCTCGTCGATCACCACCGCGTCCGGCGTCCCGTCCACCCAGATCAGCTCGTACGCACCGAGCCGCAGGATGTTCCGGTCGACGACCGGCATGCGGTCGATCTCCCAGTCCACGGCGTAGGTGATGATGAGGTCGTCGATCCGGTCGGCGTACTGCGCGTACCCCTCGACGAGCTCCATCGTGTACTCGGTGACGGGCGGCTGACGGGTGTCGGACCGCGAGAGCCGCACCCAGTCCGCGAGGACCGTCTGCACGGACTCACCGCGCTGGTCGGCCTCGAAGAGGATCTGGAAGGCTCGCTTGCGGGCCGTGTTCCGAGCAGCCACGGTTAGCTGTTCACCCGGCCGAGGTAGTCGCCCGTGCGGGTGTCGACCTTGATCTTCTCACCCGTGGTGATGAAGAGCGGGACGCCGATCTCGTAACCGGTCTCCAGCGTGGCGGGCTTGGTGCCGCCGGTGGAGCGGTCGCCCTGCACGCCCGGGTCGGTGTGCTGGATGGTCAGCTCGACGGCGGCCGGCAGCTCGACGTAGAGGACCTCGCCCTCGTGCTGGGCCACGGAGGCGGTGAAGCCCTCGATCAGGAAGTTGGCGGCGTCGCCGACAGCCTTGCGGTCGACCATGAGCTGGTCGTAGGTGTCCATGTCCATGAAGACGAAGTACTCGCCGTCCATGTACGAGAACTGCATGTCGCGGCGGTCAATGGTGGCCGTCTCGACCTTCACGCCGGCGTTGAACGTCTTGTCGACGACCTTGCCGGACAGCACGTTCTTGAGCTTGGTGCGCACGAAAGCCGGGCCCTTGCCGGGCTTGACGTGCTGGAACTCGACGACGGACCAGAGCTGGCCTCCGTCGAGCTTGAGCACCAGGCCGTTCTTGAGGTCGTTCGTGGAAGCCACGGTTGCGGAATCTCCTGGACTGAAGCTGGTGGACGACCAAGGATGCGCGCTAGAGCGCGAGCAGCTCCTTGGTCGTAATGGTGAGTAGCTCGGGTCCGCCGTCCGCCTCGGGGCGCACGACGAGCGTGTCATCGATCCGGACCCCGCCCCGGCCCGGGAGGTGGACCCCCGGTTCGACGGTGACCGGCACACAAGCGTCCAGTTTACCCATGGCTGCCGGTGCCAGCTGCGGGTCCTCGTCGATTTCGAGCCCCACGCCGTGCCCGGTCCAGGGTGCGAGGCACTCGCCGTGGCCCGCGGAGTCCAGGAGATGACGGGCCGCGTGGTCCACATCGCGGTACGCGGTGCCGGGCAGCAATGCCTCGCGTCCGGCCCGCTGAGCGGCGAAAACCAGGTCGTACAGGTCGATCTGCCAGGAGGCCGGCGCGGTCCCGATGACGAACGTGCGGCCGATCTCGCACCGGTAGCCGCGATAGTTCGCGCCGAGGCAGACGGAGAGGAAATCTCCCTCCTCCACGCGCCGGTCCGACGGCCGGTGACGGCCCTGGCCCGAGTTGGGTCCGGTGGCGACGGAGGTCGAGAAGGCGGGTCCGTCGGCGCCGTGGTCCACCAGCCGACGTTCCAGTTCCAGGGCGAGATGCCGTTCGGTGCGGCCGACGAGGATCGACTCGAGGAGTTCCCCGAGCGCCTGGTCGGTGATCTCGGCGGCGATCCGCAGGCAGGCGATCTCCTCCTCGTCCTTGACGATGCGCAGCTGCTCCACCGTGGCGCCGAGGTCGGCCAGCCGGAGCCGCGGGGCGACCGCGTGCATGGCTCTGTGACGGGACACCGTCAGATCGTGTTCCTCGACGGCGAGCGATTCCGCGCCGGAGGAGACGGCCAGGTCGGCGGCGGCGACCACCGGATCGCCGTCGGCGGCGGGCAGCAGGGCCAGCCGCAGCTGGTCATCGGTGTGCCCCTGGACAGGATCGCCGGTCGGCGCGCGGGGGCACAGCAGGACGTCCTCCACGGGGCCGAGCAGCAGCACGGCGCCCGGGGGCGCGCCACCGGCGAGGTAGCGGACGTTGGCGGGGCGGGAGACGAGAGCGGCCGCGGATCCGACGGCGGCGCACCGGTCGCGCAGCAGCCCGCGGCGGACGGTGTACACCTCTGACATGCCCCGAGCCTACGAGCGGGAGCCCGGGGCTGCGCGGTCAGCGCACCCGACCGGGGGGCCGCGACCGCCGGGCCGCAGCGCCGGGGCGGGGCAGGGCTCAGCCGTGCGGGAGCGGCACCGTCCGCCCCGTCGTCACCGTCGTCACCATGTGGGCGGACTGGCTATGGAGCGGGCGAGAATGTCGTCGAGGACGCGGGCCGTGGTCTCCACGTCGTACGTGGAGTTGTCGATGATCGGCAGCCCCGAGCCGTACCAGCCCGCCATCCGGCCGTGGATCCGGGCGACCTCCTCGTCCGACAGGCGGCGGTTGCCGCTGCGGGCGGCGTTGCGCTCCAGCACGATCTCCAGGCCGGGGAGCAGCACCACGGGCAGCAGACCGGGGCCCACATGGCGCTTCCAGCCGCCGAGGCCCACGACCGGGCGGTCGGGGAAGACCGCGTCGTCGAGGATGCAGGAGATGCCGTTGGCCAGGAAGTTGCGGGCGGCGAAGCCGCAGGTGCGGCGGGCCAGACGGTACTGGGCCTCCGAGTGGTCGTTCCATCCGGCCTGCGGGTCGGCGAAGCCGGAGCAGACCCATTCGCGGACGTCGTCGAGGCTGACGTGTGCCGTCGGGACCCGGCGGCGGCTGGCCCACAGCTTGGCCACGGTGGTCTTGCCCGCGCCCGCGGGACCGATCAGAAGAACGGCGAGGGTCGCCGTGCCCGTGCCGGGTTCGGTGGGTGGCGCAGGCAGCGGGACGGGTCCGCCGGGTGGCAGCTGGATGTGCCCGGTGGTCTCCCGGGACACGGGGGCGGGGGCGTGGTGCGGGGCGGGCCCGGCCCAGCCCTGCCCCTGGGGCGCAGGAGGGGGCGGTGGCCCCGGTGGACCGGGGTGGCCGGGGTGCTGGGCCTGGTGCGTCCAGCCGGCAGGTCCGTTTCCGGGTCCTTCGGGCGGCGGCAGCGGGGCCCCCACTGCGTGCTGCATCCGGTGCCACTCCGTCTCGTACAGGCAACTGGCGCTGGTGGAACGGCAACCGTACCGTCCCCGGCCGCCGTAGAGACAACGGCCGGGGACGGTACGGAGTGCCCCGTCGGCCCGTGGGCCGTCCGGTGCGCCGGTCTGTCAGTCCGTCAGTTCGTCAGTTCGTCCGCGAGGGCGCGGAGTGCGAGCCGGTAGGAGCCGATCCCGAATCCGGCCACCGTGCCCGTGGCGACCGGCGCGACCACGGAGTGGTGGCGGAATTCCTCCCGTGCGTACGGGTTCGAGATGTGCACCTCGATCAGCGGGGCGGTGCGCTGGGCGGCCGCGTCCCGCATTCCGTACGAGTAGTGGGTGAACGCCCCCGGGTTGAGAACGACCGGGACCGAACCGTCCGCGGCCTCGTGCAGCCAGCGGATCAGCTCGCCCTCGTCGTTGGTCTCCCGGACGTCGACGTCGAAGCCGAGCTCCTTGCCGAGCGCCTGACAGGTGTCGACGAGTCCGGCGTACGACGTCGCTCCGTACACGTCGGGCTCGCGGGAGCCGAGCCGGCCGAGGTTCGGCCCGTTGAGCACGAAGACCCTGCGGGTCACGCCGACACCTCCCCGTACGCGGCGAGCAGCACGGCCGGGTCGGGGCCCTCCAGGACGGTGGGCTTGCCCAGTCCGTCGAGGACGACGAAGCGGAGCAGGTCGCCGCGGGACTTCTTGTCGACCTTCATGTTCTCCAGCAGCTTGGGCCACTGGTCGCCCCGGTAGGTGAGCGGCAGTCCGACGGACTCCAGGATCGCCCGGTGCCGGTCGGCGGTGGCGTCGTCGAGCCGGCCGGCCAGCCGGCCCAGCTCGGCGGCGAAGACCATACCGATGGAGACGGCCGCACCGTGGCGCCACTTGTAGCGCTCGTTCTTCTCGATGGCGTGGCCGAGGGTGTGACCGTAGTTGAGGATCTCGCGGAGCCCGGACTCCTTGAGGTCGCTGGAGACGACCTCGGCCTTGACCCGGATGGAGCGCTCGATCAGCTCGGCGGTGTGCGGTCCGGCGGGCGTACGGGCGCCTTCCGGGTCGGCCTCGATCAGGTCGAGGATCGCCGGGTCGGCGATGAAACCGGCCTTGATGATCTCGGCCATGCCGCTGACGTAGTCGTTCACGGGCAGCGAGTCGAGGGCGGCGAGGTCGCAGAGCACCCCGGCCGGCGGGTGGAAGGCGCCGACGAGGTTCTTGCCCTCGGCGGTGTTGATGCCGGTCTTCCCGCCGACGGCCGCGTCGACCATGGCGAGCACCGTCGTCGGGACGGCGATCCAGCGCACTCCGCGCAGCCAGGTGGCCGCGACGAACCCGGCCACATCCGTGGTGGCGCCACCGCCGACACCGACGATGACATCGGTGCGCGTGAAGCCGGTCTGGCCGAGTGCCTTCCAGCAGTACGCCGCGACCTCGACGGTCTTGGCCTCCTCGGCGTTCGGCAGCTGGATGGCGATCGCCTCGTAGCCCTGGTCGGCGAGGTCCTGGCGGACCGCGTCACCGGTCTCGGCGAGCGCTTCGGGGTGCAGGACCGCGACGCGCCGGGCGCGGTCGCCGATGAGCGAGGGCAGCTCACCGAGCAGCTGCCGGCCGACCAGCACCTCGTACGGGTCGGTGCCCGCGCTTCCGGCGATCTGGATGCGCGTGGGTGCCTGGTCCGTCATGTGTGTGTTCTCCCGGCCGGGCGCGGCGGGGTCGCCCGCGCGCTCCGGCAGTTCCAGTGCGTCGAGGACCGCCTGGGCGACCTCTTCGGGGGTGCGCCCGTCGGTGGCGACGGTCGCCCGTGCCACTTCGGTGTACAGATGGCGGCGGGCGTCCATCAGTTCACGCCACTGCCGGCGCGGGTTGACGGCGAGCAGCGGGCGCGCCGTGTTCAGCCCGACCCGCTTGACGGCCTCCTCCACGTCCATCGACAGATAGACGACGGGGTGGCCGGTGAGCAGGGTGCGGGTCGTCTCGTCGAGTACGGCTCCGCCGCCGAGGGAGAGGACGCCCGTGTGCTCGGCGAGCGCAACGTGTACCGCCTGTCGCTCCAGCTCGCGGAAGTGCTCCTCGCCCTCGTCGTAGAAGATCTCCGAGATCGGCTTGCCCGCCGTGGCCACGACGTCCGCGTCGGTGTCCCGGTAGGTGGTACCGAGCCGGTCGGCGAGCAGCTCGCCGACCGTGGACTTGCCGACGCCCATCGGGCCGACGAGGACGATCAGCGGGCCGCTCATCGGATCTGGAGGTGGTCGAGGTACGACTGCACGTTGCGGTGCGTCTCGGGGACGCTGTCCCCGCCGAACTTCTCCGCGACGGCGTCGGCCAGGACCAGCGCGACCATCGCCTCGGCGACGATCCCGGCGGCCGGCACGGCACAGACATCGGAGCGCTGGTGGTGGGCCTTGGCGGGCTCACCGGTGACGACGTCGACGGTGGCGAGCGCGCGGGGCACGGTCGCGATGGGCTTCATCGCGGCGCGGACCCGCAGCAGCTCACCGGTGGTCAGACCGCCCTCGGTACCCCCGGACCGGCCGGAGGCACGCTTGATGCCGTCCTCGGTGACCAGGATCTCGTCGTGCGCCTTCGAACCGGGGACCCGGGCCAGGTCGAAGCCGTCGCCGACCTCGACACCCTTGATGGCCTGGATGCCCATGAGGGCGGCGGCGAGGCGGGCGTCGAGACGGCGGTCCCAGTGCACGTGCGAGCCGAGGCCGACCGGCACCCCGTACGCCAGCACCTCGACCACACCGCCGAGGGTGTCGCCGTCCTTGTGGGCCTGGTCGATCTCGGCGACCATTTCCTTGCTCGCCGCGGCGTCGAGGCAGCGCACCGGGTCGGCGTCGAGCTTCTCGACATCGGCGGGCGTGGGGTAGACACCGTAGGGCGCCTTGGCCGCGGCCAGCTCGACCACATGGCTGACGATCTCGATGCCCGCGGTCTCCTTGAGGTACGACCGCGCGACGGCGCCGAGCGCCACGCGGGCCGCGGTCTCCCGGGCGCTGGCGCGCTCAAGGACGGGCCGGGCCTCGTCGAAGCCGTACTTCTGCATCCCCGCGAGGTCGGCGTGGCCGGGGCGGGGACGGGTCAGCGGGGCGTTACGGGCCAGGGCGGCCAGCTCGTCGGGGTCGACCGGGTCGGCCGACATGACCTGCTCCCACTTCGGCCATTCGGTGTTGCCCACCATCACGGCGACCGGGGACCCCATGGTGAGCCCGTGGCGCACCCCGCCCAGGAAGGTGACCTCGTCCTTCTCGAACTTCATACGCGCCCCGCGGCCATAGCCGAGGCGCCGCCGGGCGAGTGCGTCCGCCACCATCTCCGTGGTGATCGGGACGCCGGCGGGAAGACCCTCCAGCGTCGCCACGAGTGCGGGGCCGTGCGACTCCCCCGCGGTCAGCCAGCGCAACCTGCTCAACGGTGCTCCTCATGCTCGCGCCTGGAACTGCAACGGCGCGACCGGGTGCGCGGCCCTGGCCCGCCGCCTCGATCCTCCCACGCCCGGGCCCCCGACCCGGCCGCCGGTCCAGCTGACGGACGGATCGGTGCCCTTCGGGGCGTGGGGTCAGCGGGTGGCGAGTGCCGCTTCGCCGGCCCGCCGCATGGCTGCGAGAGGGGCGGGCGAGCAACCCGTCATCTGCTCGACCTGGAGAACGGCCTGGTGAACCAGAAGGTCGAGACCTCCGACGACTGCCCCGCTCCGCGCGGACCAGGCTGCGGCAAGTCCGGTCGGCCAGGGCTCGTACAGCACATCGAAGAGCGTGCCGGGAGTCGCCGGCACCGCACCGCTGAGCGCGTCCGTGGCGCCGGCCGGCGTGGTGGCGATCACCAGGGGTGCGTGCAGCGCCTGCTGCGCGTCCGCCCAGTCGGCGATCCGTACGTCGACACCGAGCCGCTCGCCCCAGCCGCGCATCTCGTCGCCGCGCTCGCGGCTGCGTACATAGGCGGTGACCGGTCCCGTGCAGATGTCCGACAGCGCGGCGAGCGCGGAGGACGCGGTGGCTCCGGCGCCGAGGACGGCGGCGGATTCGGTCTTCTCGACGCCGCGTTCACGCAGCGCGGCGATCATGCCGGGGATGTCGGTGTTGTCGCCGACGCGGCGGCCGTCCTCGGTGAAGACCACGGTGTTGACGGCCTCGACGGACGCCGCGGTCCCGCTGACCGCGTCGAGCAGCGGGATGATCGCGCGCTTCAGCGGCATGGTCAGTGACAGGCCGGCCCAGGAGGCGTCGAGTCCTTCGACGAAGCCGGGGAGCCCGGCCTCGTCCACGTCGAAGCGGTCGTACGACCAGTGGGCGAGGCCGAGTTCGTCGTACGCGGCACGGTGCAGGACCGGGGAGAGCGAGTGGGCGATGGGCGAGCCGAGGACGGCTGCCCGGCGGATGGTGCTCACTGACCCGACTTCTCCTGTTCGTACTTCTTGCGATTGCGCTCGTGCTCTTCGTTGGTCGTCGCGAACAGCGTCTTGTCCTCGGTCACGGACACGAAGTAGTACCAGGGCCCAGGAGTGGGGTTGATCGCCGAGTGGAGAGCGGCCGCGCCGGGGTTGTTGATGGGACCGGGCGGCAGACCGTGGACGTAGTACGTGTTGTACGGGTCCTTGAACTTCCGCAGGTCCGACACCGGGCCCGTGTCCAGTGTGCTCTGCGCCTTGGCGTAGTTCACCGTGGAGTCGAAGTCGAGCAGCCCGTAGGTCTCGGTGTTGTTCGGCTTGAGCCGGTTGTAGACGACCCGCGCGACCTTGTCGAAGTCCCGCTTGTACTTGCCCTCTGCCTGCACGAGGCTGGCGACCGTGATCAGCTGCCAGGGGCTCTTGAGGCCCAGCTTCTTGGCGTTCGGCTCGAGGTCGGCCTTGTCGTACTCCTCGTTGGCCCGGGAGACCATCTTCTTGAGGACGGCCTCGGGCTTCATCTCGTTGGTGACCGGGTAGGCCGCCGGGTAGAGGAAGCCCTCCAACCGGTCGTCGACGACCGGGTCGTCCTCGGCCCAGTCCGGCAGCCCGAGACTGCCGACGTTCTTCTTGGCGACATCGCCGGTGGTGCCGGCCTTGAGCCCGAGCTTCTTGTCGATCAGCTTGTAGACGTTCCTGTTGGTCGTGCCCTCAGGAATGATCAGCAGATTCTGGCTCTTGGGGTCGACCATCATCTTCACGGCCTCGGCCGCGGACATCTGCTTCTTGAGCAGATAGACACCCGCCTGGATCGAGTTCCCCTTGGGGTTCTCGACCTGCGCCGAGATGAAGGCGTCGACGCTCTTGACGACGCCCTTCTCCTTCAGGATGTTGCCGATCTCGTTGCCGAGAGCGCCCTTCGGGATCTCGACCTCGACCGAGCCGGAGCCCTGGCCCGAGTAGTCGGGCGCGGGGCCGAATTGCTTCTGGTAATACGTGTATCCGGCATAGCCGGCCGCACCGAGTCCGCCGACGAGGACCAGGGAGACGACGAGGCAGGCACAGCCGCTGCGGCCCTTCTTCTTGCCCTTGCCCCGGCGCTCGCTGCCACCGTCCCTGCGCGGGTCGTCGTCGTACTCGTCATCGTCGTCGCGTGGGCTCCGGCCGGCCCGGTCGTCGTCGACGCCCGTGAAGAACGGGTGCGTCTCCTCCTCCGGCACGTCCGGGTCCCAGTCGGGGTTCCGCGGCGGGGCCTGCTCCGCCGCGGCCTCGCGCCGGCCCGGGGGCTGCGGCGGCGGGTACGCCTCGGAGGTGCCGTAGTAGTCCTGCTCCGCGCCGTAGCCCGCCGACCGGTTTCCGTACGGGTCCTGCGGATGGCCGTCGTACGGCATCGCGACGGGCTGCTGGCCGGTGCCCCAGCCGCCGTCGTACTGCGCCTGCTGGGGGGCCTGCTGTGCGTACGGATCGTGCGACTGCTGAGGAGCCTGCTGTGCGTACGGGTCATGCGGCTGCTGCGGCTGCTGCGCATAGGGCCCCTGCGCGTACGGATCCTGCGGGGAGCCGTACTGCTGGGGGTACGTCTGCTGCGGCTGCTGCTGGCCGTAGGGGTCCTGCGGGTGGGGCTGCTGCTGGCCGCCGTACTGGTTCTGGCCGTGGGCAGACTGCTGACCTCCCCATCCCTGGTCCCCGTACAGGGGATCCTCGGGATGCCACGGTTCGGAGCCGGGGCCCCGGCCATACTCAGTCATCGATCCCCTAGAGCCGCGAGACAGGTTCCGCCTCTTGCTGTGCAGTGTTTGTTCGAACACCGTCGCATCGCGCGGAACGTTACCGTATCGCGATCAGACAACCACTTCGACGCCTTCGCCCGGAGCTTTACCTGACGCCCGCTCCGACTCCAGAGCGTTCTGGAGGATCACCACAGCGGCAGCCTGGTCGATGACAGACCGGCCCTTCTTGGACTTCACACCCGAGGCACGCAGCCCCTGGCTCGCCGTCACTGTGGTCATCCTCTCGTCCACCAATCGCACCGGAATGGGTGCGGCCGAGCGGGCGACCTCCTGGGCGAAGGCCCGGACCTTGGCCGCGGCAGGCCCTTCACCGCCGCCCAGGGACCGGGGCAGACCGATGATGATCTCGATGGGCTCGTACTCCTCGACGATCTGTCCCAACCGCCGGTGGGCGGCCGGGACGTCGCGTCCCGGCACGGTCTCCACCGGCGTGGCGAGGATCCCGTCGGGGTCGCACGAGGCGACCCCGATCCGGGCGTCCCCGACGTCGATCGCGAGGCGACGTCCGCGGCGCATGTGCGTCATCCGTCCCGTCACGCCGTCTCGGTGACGAGGCGTTCGACGGCGGCGATGGCTTCGCCGACGGCGGCCGGGTTCTGACCGCCGCCCTGGGCGACGTCCGGCTTGCCGCCGCCACCGCCGCCGAGGGTCTTGGCTGCCGTGCGGACCAGGTCGCCGGCCTTGAGACCACGCTCACGGGCGGCCTCGTTGGTGGCGATGACGGTCAGCGGGCGGCCGTTGGCCGTGGTGAAGAGGGCCACGACGGCCGCACGGCCGCCCTGGATGCGGCCACGGACGTCGAGGACCAGCCTGCGAAGGTCGTCGGCGGAGGTGCCGTCCGGCACCTGACCGGTGACCAGGGCGACACCGCGTACGTCCTTGGCGGAATCGGCGAGCCCGGCGGCGGCCTGGAGGACCTTCTCCGCGCGGAACTTCTCGATCTCCTTCTCGGCGTCCTTCAGCTTGCCGAGCATGGACGAGATCTTCTCGGGCAGCTCCTCGGAACGGCCCTTGACCAGCTCCTGGAGCTGGGCGACGACCGTGTGCTCCTTGGCCAGGAAGTTGTACGCGTCGACGCCCACGAGGGCCTCGATGCGGCGCACACCGGAGCCGATGGACGACTCGCCGAGCAGCTTCACCAGACCCAGCTGGGCGGTGTTGTGAACGTGCGTACCGCCGCACAGCTCCTTGGAGAAGTCGCCGATGGTGACGACCCGGACCCGCTCGCCGTACTTCTCGCCGAACTCGGCGATGGCGCCCTGCTTCTTGGCCTCGTCGATCGACATCACCTCGGCCTGGACGTCGAGCTCCCGCGAGAGGACCTCGTTGATCTTCTGCTCGACGTCGGTGAGGACCGTGCCGGGGACGGCGGCGGGCGATCCGAAGTCGAAGCGGAAGCGGCCCGGCGAGTTCTCCGAACCGGCCTGGGCGGCAGTCGGGCCGAGGGCGTCGCGCAGCGCCTGGTGCGTGAGGTGCGTGGCGCTGTGGGCACGGGCGATGGCACGGCGGCGGGTCAGGTCGATGGCGGCATGGACAGAGGCTCCGACCGTCACCTCGCCGACCTGGACGACACCCTTGTGGACGTGCACGCCGGGGACGGGCTTCTGCACGTCGCGGACGTCGATCACGGCACCGGTGTCGGTCCTGATCCGGCCCTGGTCGGCGAGCTGGCCGCCGCCCTCGGCGTAGAACGGGGTGCGGTCGAGGATGACCTCGATCTCGTCACCCTCGGAGGCGGCGGGCGAGGGGACCCCGTCGACGAGGAGGCCGACGACGGTCGACTCGCCCTCGGTCGTCGTGTAGCCGGTGAAGTCGGTGGCCCCGGCGCTGTCGGCGACCTCACGGTAGGCCGACAGGTCGGCGTGGCCGGTCTTCTTGGCCCGGGCATCGGCCTTGGCGCGGTCCCGCTGCTCCTTCATCAGACGGCGGAAACCGTCCTCGTCCACGGCGAGGCCCTGTTCGGCGGCCATCTCCAGCGTGAGGTCGATCGGGAAGCCCCAGGTGTCGTGGAGCAGGAACGCCTTGTCGCCGGGGAGGACCTTGCCGCCGGCGGCCTTGGTCTCGGTGACGGCGGTGTCGAGGATGTTGGTGCCGCCCTTGAGTGCCTTGAGGAAGGCGGCCTCTTCGGCGAGGGCGACGGTCTCGATGCGCTTGCGGTCGGTGACGAGCTCCGGGTACTGCTGCCCCATCGTGTTGATCACGACGTCGACCAGATCCTTGACGACCGTGCCCGTGGCGCCCATCAGACGCATGTTGCGGATGGCGCGGCGCATGATGCGGCGCAGCACGTAGCCGCGGCCCTCGTTGCCGGGGGTGACGCCGTCGCCGATGAGCATGACGGACGTACGGATGTGGTCGGCGACGACGCGCAGCGAGACGTCCGAACCGTGCTCGGCGCCGTAGCGGACGCCGGTGAGCTCGGTGGCCCGGTCCATGACGACGCGCATGGTGTCGGTCTCGTACATGTTCTGGACGCCCTGCAGGATCATCGCGAGGCGCTCGAGACCGAGACCGGTGTCGATGTTCTTGGACGGCAGGTCGCCGAGGATCGGGAAGTCCTCCTTGCCGTCACCGGCGCCCCGCTCGTACTGCATGAAGACGAGGTTCCAGATCTCCACGTACCGCTCGTCGTTGACGGCCGGACCGCCTTCGACGCCGAACTCGGGGCCGCGGTCGTAGTTGATCTCGGAGCAGGGTCCGCACGGGCCGGGGACGCCCATGGACCAGAAGTTGTCCTTCTTGCCGAGGCGCTGGATGCGCTCGGCCGGGACGCCGATCTTGTCGCGCCAGATCTGCTCGGCCTCGTCGTCGTCGAGGTAGACCGTGATCCACAGACGCTCGGGGTCGAGACCGAAGCCGCCGTCCGCCACGGAGGTGGTGAGAGCCTCCCAGGCGTAGCTGATGGCGCCTTCCTTGAAGTAGTCGCCGAACGAGAAGTTCCCGCACATCTGGAAGAAGGTGCCGTGCCGGGTGGTCTTGCCGACCTCTTCGATGTCCGGCGTGCGCACGCACTTCTGCACGCTGGTGACGCGGGCGGCGGGCGGCTTGACCTCGCCGAGGAAGTACGGCTTGAAGGGGACCATGCCCGCGGGGACCAGCAGCAGAGTCGGGTCGTCCGCGATGAGCGACGCCGAAGGCACGACGGTGTGCCCGCGCTCCTCGAAGAAGCTCAGCCAGCGGCGACGAATTTCAGCCGACTCCATCAGTGGTCCTCATTCCGGTTGTACGAGTTGTAGGGGAGCTTGCGGTAGGTGGTGGCGTCCGCGGCCGGAGCGGGCTCGGCCGCTTCCACCGCGTGGGGACGCCGTACGGGGAGTGCGGGGTCGACCGGTGCCTCCAGGCCGAGCGCCTCGCCCAGTTCGGCCTCGCGGCGGACCATGCCGTCGCGGACGTCGAGGGCGAAGTCCTTGAGCCGGTGACCGCTCTCGATCGCCTTGTCCGCGGCGCGCGCAGCGAGGCTCTCGGGGGTCAGCTGCCTGAGCTTTCGGTTGACCTTGGTGGTGGCCCAGACACCGGCGGCTGCGCCGGCGGTGAACCAGAACGTACGGCGGAACATCGCTGCGTCAGTCCTTAGATCCGCGGGAGCTTCTGCCGCCCTGCTTCTTGGCTCGCGCGGACGGCACCGTGCGGCCGACGATCACCGTGCGACGGGGCGCCCGGCGGGCCGGTTCGGCTTCCGGAGCGGTCCGGCGGCCGATGGCCTGCCGCACTCCGTATCCGAATGCGGCGACCTTGACGAGCGGTCCGCCGAAGGCCGATGCGACCGTGGTGGAGAGCGCCGAGGCGTTGGAGGTGACCTCCTGGACATCCGCCGCGATCGCGTCGACCTTGTCGAGCTGGGTCTGCGCGGAGCGCACGGTCGCGGAGGCGTCGGCGAGCAGCGGAACGGCCTGCTCGGTCACGTCCGCCACGAGCTTGGTGGTCGCCCTGAGCGTCTGGGCCAGCCTCACCAGTACGACGGCGAGGAACGACACCAGGATCGCCCAGAAGACGGCCACCAGGATCCCGGCCACCTCTCCACCGGACACGTTGCACCGCTCCCCAGCTGTCGAAAGATTGTCGAATCGTCGTCTCCCGACCCTATCGCGCCAGGGGGCACGCCCCCTACCGCATTACCGGTGAGCGGGGCGGGAGTTGCACAAAGGAGATTGTACGGAGAGCTTTCGGGCCAGTACTCTGCGTGTTTCATGCGACGCTCCCAGCGCCCCTGCCCCTCCACCGGCGACTCCCCGGAGGATTCCGCGGACGACTCCCCTCACCATCCGGGCTCCGGCACCACGGCCCGCGGCAATCTCCCGGCGGAACTGAACAGATTCGTGGGGCGCGACGAGGAGCTGGCCGATCTGGGCCGGCTGCTGGCGGAGTCGAGGCTGGTCACCGTGGTCGGGGTGGGCGGCGTCGGAAAGACCCGGTGTGCCACCCGGGCTGCAGCACTTCTGGAGAAACGGTACTGCGACGGGGTCTGGCTGGTGGAGCTGTCCACCGTCCAGGACCCGGGTCTGCTGGAACACTCCATGATCGACGCGCTGGGACTCACGGACCACACCAGCCGCCCGCCCCGCGCGACGCTCCTCGAACATCTCACCGAGCGCCAGCTCCTTCTGGTACTGGACGGTTTCGAGCATCTCGTCGACGCCTGCGCCGAGTTGGTGTGCGCGCTGCTGCGCCGGGCGCCGCGGCTGCGGGTACTGGCCGCCGGACGGCTGCCCCTTGATCTGGACGGCGAGCTCACCTACCCGCTCGCGCCGATGGCCGACGAGGACGCGATGGCGCTGTTCGCGGAGCGGGCCGTGGCGGTGCGGCCGGATTTCCGGCTGACCGAGGAGAACCGCGGACCGGCGCGGGAGCTGTGCCGCCGGCTGGACGGGATCCCGCTCGCGCTGGAGCTGGCCGCCGGACGGCTGCGCGCCCTGTCCACGGAGCAGGTGGTGCAGCGCCTGGACGACCGCTTCCGGCTGCTGACCGGCAGCAGCCGCAGTGCGCTGGCGCGTCATCAGACACTCCGTACGGCCATCGGCTGGAGCCATGAGCTGTGCGCCCCGGAGCAGCGTCTGCTGTGGGCCCGGCTGTCGGTCTTCGCCGGGCAGTTCGACCTGGAGGCCGTCGAGTACGTCTGCAGCGGGCCCGAGTTGCCGGCCGAGTCGGTGCTCGATGTGCTGACCGGGCTGCTGGCGCAGTCCGTGGTCCTGCGCGAGGACTCGGCCGTGGGCACCCGCTACCGGATGCTGGACACGGTGCGCGAGTACGGCGCCGACTGGCTGGCGGCCATCGGCGACACGGACCGGCTGCGGCGCCGGCACCGTGACTGGTACCTGGGGCTCGCCACCTGGTGCGAGCTCGACTGGTTCAGCCCGCGGCAGGGCGAGGTGGCGGCCCGGGCGGAGTGCGAACTGCCCAATCTCCGCCGGGCGATGGAGTGTTCGCTGGACAGCCCGGAAGAGGCCCATCTCGCGCAGTACCTCGCGGGCACCCTCTGGTTCCTGTGGGTCGGCTGCGGGCGCCTCTCGGAGGGGCGGCACTGGCTGAACCACGTCCTGGAGGAGGAGACGCCGTACGAGCCCTCCCGGCTCAAGGCGCTGTGGGTGCTCGGGTACGTGGCGGTGCTGCAGGGGGACCCGATCGGGGCGATCTCCGCGCTGCAGGAGTGCCGGGAGGAGGCGGACCGGACCGGCGACCGGGCGGCCCAGGCGTACGCGGTGCACCGCACGGGCTGTCTGGCCCTCGTCACGGACGACATGGTCCGCGCGGAGGAGCTGCTGCAGGACGCGCTGGACCGCTACCGCGATCTGGGCGAGCTGAACAGCAATGTGCTGATGGCCCAGATCGAACTGGCGATGGCGGTCGGGTTCCGCGGGGACCTGGCGGCCGCGGCGGCGATCTGCGAGGAGGTCAGGGAGGTCTGCGAGGACCGCGGAGAGCGTTGGGCGCTCTCGTACGCGCTCTATGTGCTGGCGTACGCGGAGCTGCAGCAGGGGCGGCCGGACGGTGCCCGGGAACTGCTCAGGGAGTCCTTGGCGATCGGTCACGCCTTCCACGACCTGCTCGGCTCCGTGCTCACGATGGAGCTGCTGGCCCTGGTCACGGTGATCGAGGGGGATGCGGCGGAAGCGGCGGTGCTGCAAGGGGCCGCCGAGCGCATCTGGCCGTCGGTGGGGCTGCCGCTCTTCGGCTCGGCGTACTACGGAAGGCCCCGGGCCGAGTGCGAGGCGCTGGCGCGGCGGGCACTGGGCGACGCACCGTACGAGTCGGGGCGGCTGGCGGGTGCGCGACTTGATCCGGACACGGCGGTGACCAGGGCGCTGGCGAGCCGGCCGGTGGGCCGCCCGGTCGTGCAGGGGCAGCGGCCCGGTCCCGGCCCGGTACCGGGCAGGGACGGCAGAACGCGGAAGCCCGCCGCCTCCCCGACGACGGGGAGGGGCGGGCCTGAGCGCTGGTGAGAGCGGCTACGCCTGGATCAGCGGGCGTAGTACTCGACGACGAGCTGCTCGTCGCAGATCACCGGGATTTCCTTGCGGTTCGGGTCCCGGTCAAGGCGGAAGGCCAGGGCCTTCAGGTTCACCTGCAGGTAGCGCGGGGTCTCGCCGTCGGGGGCGTAACCACCCTCGCGGGCCACCTGGAAGGGGTGCTTGTCGCGGCTGCGCTCGCGGACCGTCACGACGTTGTCGGGACGGACGCGGAAGGACGGCTTGTCGACCTTGCGGCCGTCGACCTCGATGTGGCCGTGGACGACCATCTGGCGGGCCTGGTAGATCGTGCGGGCGATGCCCGAACGCAGGACCAGCGCGTCGAGACGGCGCTCGAGCTCGACGACGAGCGCCTCGCCCGTCTTGCCCTCGGCCTTCTTGGCACGGTCGTAGGCGCGCGCCATCTGGCGCTCGCTGATGTCGTACTGGGCGCGCAGACGCTGCTTCTCGAGCAGACGGACCTTGTAGTCCGAGTTCTGCTTGCGGCCACGGCCGTGCTCGCCCGGCGGGTAGGGGCGGGCCTCGAAGTACTTGACGGCCTTCGGCGTCAGCGCGATGCCGAGCGCACGAGACTTCTTGACCTTGGGACGCGACTGATTAGGCACGTTCTCCAGACCTCCGTTGTGGGTTAGGTTAGGCTCACCTTACTCAAGGAGATCGCATGTCTCGCCCTGGGAACACCACACACGTCACGGACAGCACTGACAGCGTCGACGCCAACGGAGGCGCCGATACGACGGAGGACCGATCAGATCGTGGTCAGCCGCGTCCCAGCGGGCTTGAAAACACTCGGATGCCGTCAGCAGCCGAGCGCACACGAACTCTCGTACAGAGTACCTGTTCGGCGGTGCTGCTCGTCCCCGGGCTCACCACAACCGGTTTCGACCAGCTGGTGCCGCTCGACCGGAGCGTCGGTCCCGAGGGGGATGTGTTCCTCGAATTCCCCGCCGACTCCCCCGCTGTACGGGCCGCGACGCACGCCCAGGACGACGAGCTCACCGCCGTGCTGGAGATCACGGACGTCGCACCGGTCTCCGTGCCGCACCGCATCCGCGGCCGCGGCCGGGTCTCCGGCTGGCTCACCAGCGTACCGGGCATGGCCGGGCCCGGCCGGATGATGCTGCGCCTGGAGACCGGCGAGGCGTACGTCGACGATCTGTGGGGCGCCCAGGACGTCGAGCCGGAGGAGTTCCGGGACGCGGCCGCCGACCCGCTCGTCGCCCACGAGGCGGAGCTGCTGCAGCATCTGCACGCGACGCACGGCGAACAGCTGGCGATGCTCAGCGGCCTGCTGGGCGAGCGGACCGCCGGCGGCTGCGCCGATCACCGGCCCTCCGTCGTGCCGGTCGCGCTCGACCGGCACGGATTGCGGGTGCGCTTCTGCGAGGCCGACGGGAGGTGCTTCGACGCACGCTTCGAGTTCCCCGATCCGGTGCGCGACCTCACCGAGCTGCGCCACGCGATGCACGCTCTCTTCGATGCGGCCGCCCGCTGAACGTACGCCGGCGAGCCCTACGGCTCCGTCGCGCCGTCGGAGCCGTCGCGGTCCTCGCGGCCGAGCCGGTCGCGGACCCGGTCCACCACGTCCGCGTACCGCGCCTCCGCGCCGTAGCGCGTGGGCCGGTAGTAGCGCTTGCCGCGGACCGCGTCCGGGGCGTACTGCTGGGCGGCGATACCGCCGGGGACGTCGTGGGGATAAACGTAGCCCTGGGCATGCCCCAGCTTGGCGGCCCCCTTGTAGTGGCCGTCGCGCAGATGGGCCGGGACCGGGCCCGCGAGGCCGCCCCGCACGTCCGCCTGGGCCGCGGAGATCGCCAGCGTCGCCGCATTGGACTTGGGGGCGAGCGCCAGCGCGATCGTGGCGTGGCTGAGGGTGAGCGCCGCCTCGGGGAAACCGATCATGGCGACGGCCTGCGCGGCGGCGACCGCCGTGGGCAACGCGGTCGGGTCGGCGAGACCGATGTCCTCGCTGGCGGAGATCATCAGCCTGCGGGCGATGAACCGCGGGTCCTCCCCCGCCTCGATCATCCGGGCCAGATAGTGCAGCGCGGCATCCACGTCGGAGCCGCGGATCGACTTGATCAGCGCGCTCGCCACGTCGTAGTGCTGGTCGCCGTCCCGGTCGTACTTCACGGCCGCCCGGTCGACGGTCGCCTCGACCGTGGAGAGGGTGATCTCCTTCTCCTGCGTGGCGAGGGCCGCGCCGGCCGCGGCCTCCAGCGCCGTCAGCGCGCGCCGCGCGTCGCCGCCCGCGATGCGCAGCAGATGCGCCTCCGCGTCCTCGGGGAGGGTGACCGCACCGGCGAGACCGCGCTCGTCGGTCAGGGCGCGGTGCATCAGGGCGCGCAGATCGTCGTCGGTGAGCGATTCGAGGGTCAGGAGCAGCGAGCGCGACAGCAGCGGCGAGATGATCGAGAAGTACGGATTCTCGGTCGTCGCTGCGATCAGCGTCACCCAGCGGTTCTCCACGGCCGGCAGCAGTGAGTCCTGCTGGGCCTTGGAGAAGCGGTGGATCTCGTCGAGGAAGAGGACGGTCTCCTTGCCGTAGCCACCGGTGGCACGGCGGGCGCCCTCGATGACCGCCCGTACCTCCTTGACTCCCGCGGTGATCGCGGAGAGCTCGACGAAGCGCTTGTTGGTGGCCTTGCTGACCACGTACGCCAGCGTCGTCTTGCCGATACCGGGCGGACCCCAGAGGATCACCGAGGACGGACCCGCGGGGCCGCCGCTCCCTTCGCCGACGAGGCGGCGCAGCGGGGAGCCCGGCTTCAGCAGATGCTGCTGACCGACGACCTCGTCGAGGCTACGGGGACGCATCCGGACAGCGAGGGGGCTGCTGGACGGGTCCTTCTCCTGGCGGTCTTCGGCAGCTGCGGTAAAGAGGTCGGGCTCCACGTTTTGAAGCCTATGTCACGGCACTGACAGCAACGCCGGGCCGGTCCCCGCTCCCGGCCCGTGCGGTCAGCTGGTCCAGAAGTCCCACCAGCGGGTCAGGATCAGCATGCCGATGATGCCGACCCAGAGGACCGGCGGCACCCAGTGGAACTCCGTCAGTCCGTTGCGCAGCCAGTTCGGCGCGGGCAGGATCCGGTGCTTGATGTTGTGCGTGGTGACGTAGCAGAACATGAAGATCGTCGCGACCCAGGCCAGGCAGCACCACAGGCAGAGCGAGTTGATGTTGTACAGCGACTGGTACTGGAGCCACGTGCAGAAGCCGACACCGAAGAGCGTGCCCGCGTTGAGGCCGAGCCAGTACCAGCTGCGGAAGCGGGCCCCGGCGAGCAGGGCCATGCCGATACCGATGACCACGGAGTAGGTGGCGAGTCCGAGCATCGGGTTCGGGAAGCCGAAGACGGACGCCTGCGCGCTCTTCATGATGTTGCCGCACGAGACGACGGGGTTGAGGCTGCAGCCCGGGGTGAAGGTGGGGTCCTCGAGCAGCTTGAACTTGTCGATCGTGATGACCCAGGCGGCGAGGAGGCCGGCGGCGCCGGTGATCACCAGCAGCAGCGCGAACGCACGACCGCCGCCGATGGTCCTCTTCCCGCCGACCTCGTCCTGGTCGGATGAGGGGTGGTCAACCGCTGCAGTCGTCATATCGCCGTTCCATCATTGAGTGGCCTGCTGGGCATGGTCATTGTGCCGCACCACCCCATCAGTCATCCGTTCGATGAACATAAAGATGTACCGGCGAAGCGGCGTCCACACGTCCTCCACCCCCGGCCCGGCCCCGGCCGAACGGGGCTGCGCAGGCGTTACGGACGACGATCCGCCGCGCCACGGGCGGCCACCCTTCGCCCCGGCCCCGGCAGACCTTCCCGGCCCGTTCATGCGCAGGGATGAAAGACCGCTCACGAGGTTGACGACACGCGCGACGGAGACGCACGGTGCCCGCCCGGCGGGACCGGGCGGGCACAGGCGCAGACGGTGGATCAGGCCAGCTTCTGCTGGATCTCGGCGACCAGCGCGTCGAGCGCGACCGGCTGCTGCTCGCCCGACTCCATGTCCTTGAGCTGGACCACGCCCTCGGCAAGATCACGCTCGCCTGCGACGACGGTGAAACGCGCGCCGGAACGGTT
Organism: Streptomyces sp. JH14; assembly: GCF_029428675.1. Taxonomy (GTDB): domain Bacteria; phylum Actinomycetota; class Actinomycetes; order Streptomycetales; family Streptomycetaceae; genus Streptomyces. Next base: position 840,466 of record NZ_JAJNEL010000001.1, read on the forward strand.
GGCGCTCTTCATCGCACCCTTGAGACCGCGGCCACCGAACGCGAAGTCCGTGGCGACGCCCAGCCGGCGCAACTCCGTCACCTTGGCGAACAGGACCCGTCGGGCCTCCTCGCCGAGCGGCACCGCGAAGACGCTGGTGGACGCGGGCAGTTCGAGCTCGATGCCCTCGGCCTCCAGCGCGAGCACCGTGCGGTCCACGCCGAGTGCCCAGCCGACCGACGGGAGTGCCGGGCCGCCGATCATCTCGGAGAGGCCGTCGTAGCGGCCGCCGCCGCCGACCGCGGACTGCGAGCCGAGTCCGTCGTGGACGAACTCGAAGGTGGTGCGGGTGTAGTAGTCGAGGCCGCGGACGAGCTTCTCGTCGTCCTCGTACACGACGCCCTCCGCGGTCAGCAGGTCGCGGACCTCCTCGTGGTACGCCTTGCAGGCGTCGCACAGGTAGTCCCGCAGCACCGGTGCGCCCACCAGCTGCTTCTGGACCTCGGGGCGCTTGTCGTCGAGGACCCGCAGCGGGTTGAGCTCGATGCGGCGGCGGGTGTCGTCGTCCAGGTCGAGCTCGCGCAGGAACTCCTGGAGCGCGTCCCGGTAGACGGGGCGGCACTCCTTGTCACCCAGCGAGTTCAGCAGGATCCGGAAGTTCCGCAGGCCCAGGGAGCGGTACGCCTGGTCGGCCAGGATGATCAGCTCGGCGTCCAGCGCCGGGTCCTCGGCACCGATCGCCTCGGCGCCGACCTGCGAGAAGTGCCGGTAGCGGCCCTTCTGCGGGCGCTCGTAGCGGTAGTACGAGCCGGAGTACCAGAGCTTGACCGGCAGGTTGCCGAGCTTGTGCAGGTTGGCTTCCAGCGCGGCGCGCAGCACGGACGCGGTGCCCTCGGGGCGCAGCGCCAGTTCGGAGCCGCCCTTGGTGGTGAGGGTGTACATCTCCTTGCTCACGATGTCGGTGGACTCACCGACCCCGCGCGAGAAGAGCGCGACGTCCTCGAAGCCGGGCGTCTCGATGTAGCCGTAGCCGGAGTTCTTCAGCGGTGCGGCGATCGCCTCGCGCACCGCGAGGTACTTCGCGGAGTCGGGCGGGGTCAGGTCGTACGTGCCCTTGGGGGCCTTGAAGGTGCTCACGGTTCTAACTCTCGTCACATTCCTCGTCGGGGCGCGTCCGCACCCTGCAGATACGGGTTCGAGGCGCGCTCGCGGCCGATGGTCGTCTGGGGGCCGTGGCCGGACAGCACCACGGTCGAGTCGTCGAGCGGCAGGCACACACGCGCCAGCGACTCGAGCAGCTCGGCGTGGTCGCCGCCGGGCAGGTCGGTACGTCCGACGGAGCCGGCGAAGAGCAGGTCGCCCGAGAAGAGGATCTGCGGTACGTCCGCGGCCTCGGGCATCCTGAACGTCACCGACCCCTTGGTATGGCCGGGCGCATGCGCGACACGGAACTCCAGACCGGCCAGCGACAACTGCGCACCGTCGCTCAGCTCCTTGAGGTCGTCCGGCTCCCCCACCGTCAGCTCGCCCATGAGTGGCATCCCGATGGAGCGGCCGAGGGCCTTCTCCGGGTCGCTCATCATGTAACGGTCCTCGGGGTGGATCCAGGCGGGGACGTCGTGCGCGCCGCACACCGGCACGACCGAGGCGACATGGTCGATGTGTCCGTGGGTGAGGACGACGGCGACGGGCTTCAGCCGATGCTTCTTGAGCACGTCCTCGACTCCCTGGGTGGCCTGGTGGCCCGGGTCGATGATGACGCACTCCTCGCCTGCGGCGGGGGCGACCACGTAGCAATTGGTCCCCCAGGCCCCGGCGGGGAACCCGGCAATGAGCACGATCGTCCTTAATGTTCGTCCGGTGGAGGGATGCCGCGGACTGCGTTCGAGAGGGTCGCGGCAGTTCAGAGCCTACCGGCGCTCCTCATTCCACAGCTAACCCATATACGGTACGGGGCAACCCAGGCCCGATCACACGACGTACAAGGAGATCACCCGGTGGTCAGCAGCGATCAGCGGCGGCGGCAGCTCGCCAGGGAGAAGTTCGAGCGGCAGCAGCAGCGCCGGGAGGAGGCCCGCCACAGGACCAGGCGACTCACCGCCGTCATCGCGTCCGCGCTGGCCGTGGTGGTGGCCGGCGGTGCCGCCACGTACGTCTCGCTCAGCGGCGACGACAAGGGCAAGAGCGACGCGGCGGCGAGCGCGGCCCCGTCCGCGTCCCCGTCGCCCTCGGCGAGCGAGAGCAGCGCGCCCGAGCCGGCGATGGAGATCGACAAGAAGGCGAAGTACACGTTCTCTCTGAAGACCAGCCAGGGCGCCATAGCGTTCACGATGGACGCGGCGAAGACCCCGCACACCGCGAACTCGTTCAAGTCGCTCGCGGACAAGGGCTTCTTCGACGGCACGAAGTGTCACCGGCTCACCACGCAGGGCATTTTCGTCCTGCAGTGCGGTGACCCGAAGGGCGACGGCACGGGCGGACCCGGCTACACGATCCCGGACGAGAACCTGACCGCGCTGGGCAAGGCGGGCGCGGACGGCACCGTCACGTACCCGGCGGGCACCGTGGCGATGGCCAACACCGGTCAGCCGCACAGCGGCGGCAGCCAGTTCTTCCTGGTGTACAAGGACAGCAAGCTGCCGCCGACCTACACCCCGTTCGGCACGATGGACGCCGCCTCGCTGAAGGCCGTGAAGGCGGTCGGGACCGCGGGTGTCACCGGCGGTGCGGCCGACGGTGCTCCGAAGAAGGCCGTCACCATCTCGAAGGCGACCGTCGGCAAGGCCTGAGGCGACCGCGGCGGCCGGTCCGGCGTTGCCGGGCCGGCCGCCGGGGCGCGGGCCGGAGAATTCGCCCGCGCTGAGTGCGGACAGCCGGGCGGCCGGTCGCCTAGATTGGCGTTGTGCAGGGCGGGCGCGCAGCCCGCCCCAGGAAACTGTGGACGATGCCAGGGGGGCGAACCCCCTCTCAGGCATCAGGTGGAGGAGGCGCTGTGAGCAGCGACCCGTGGGGCCGCGTCGATGAGACGGGCACCGTGTACGTGCGTACAGCCGATGGCGAGCAGGTCGTCGGATCGTGGCAGGCCGGATCTCCCGAGGAGGCTCTGGCCTACTTCGAGCGCAAGTACGAGGGCATCGTGGTCGAGATCGGCCTCCTCGAACGGCGGGTGAAGACCACCGACCTGTCGGCGAAGGACGCGACGACCGCCATCGGGCATCTGCGTCAGCAGGTCGACGAGCATCACGCCGTCGGTGACCTCGACGCGTTGCGCAAGCGCCTGGACGCGCTGGTCGCGACGGTCGAGTCCCGTCGCGAGGAGCGCAAGGTCCAGAAGGCGAAGCAGACCGACGAGGCGAAGCACGCCAAGGAGGCGCTGGTCGTCGAGGCCGAGGAGCTGGCGCAGAGCGAGCAGTGGCGCTCGGCGGGCGAGCGGCTGCGGGCGCTCGTCGACACGTGGAAGGGCCTGCCGCGGCTCGACCGCAAGTCGGACGACGAGCTGTGGCACCGCTTCTCGCACGCACGCTCGGCCTTCTCCAAGCGGCGCAAGGCCCACTTCGCCTCGCTGGACGCCCAGCGGGAGGACGCCCGCAAGGTCAAGGAAAGGCTGGTCGTCGAGGCCGAGTCGCTCTCCGGTTCCACGGACTGGGGGACGACGGCCGCGCGCTACCGCGATCTGATGACGGAGTGGAAGGCGGCGGGGCGCGCCCAGCGCGAGGCCGAGGACGACCTGTGGAACCGCTTCCGCGGTGCGCAGGACATCTTCTTCGCCGCCCGCAGCGAGGTCTTCGCCGAGCGGGACGCGGAGCAGGGCGAGAACCTCAAGCTGAAGGAAGAGCTCGCGGCCGAGGCCGAGAAGCTGGTGCCGGTGACGGACCTGAAGGCGGCCAGGGCCGCGTTCCGTGCCCTCAACGAGCGCTGGGAGGCCATCGGCCACGTGCCGCGTGACGCCCGCCCGAAGGTCGAGGGGCGGATGCAGGCGGTGGAGCGGGCGCTCCAGGAGGCCGAGGAGTCGGAGTGGCGCCGGACGAACCCTGAGGCGCGTGCGCGTGCCGCGGGTCTCACCGGTCAGCTGCAGGCGGCCGTGGACAAGCTGCGTACGCAGATCGACACGGCGCGCGCCGCGGGCAACAACGCCCGGGCCGACAAGCTGGCCCGTGAGCTGGAAGGCCGTCAGGCGCTGCTGGACCAGGCGCTGAAGGGCCTGGAGGAGTTCGGCGGCTGACTTGGGTCACCGCGTGAAGAAGGGGCTCCTGTACGTGGCGTACAGGAGCCCCTTCCTTGTGCGCACGGTGTGCGTTGCCGCCCCGGTGCGCGTGCGCGTTACGGCCGGCGGGCCGAGGTGACGCGGTAGACGTCGTAGACGCCCTCCACGCCCCGTACGGCCTTCAGGACGTGTCCGAGGTGCTTCGGGTCGCCCATCTCGAAGGTGAAGCGCGAGGTGGCCACCCGGTCGCGCGAGGTCTGCACCGCCGCCGACAGGATGTTGACGTGCTGGTCGGACAGGACGCGCGTGACGTCCGAGAGCAGCCGCGACCGGTCCAGGGCCTCCACCTGGATGGCGACCAGGAAGACCGAGGACTGGGTGGGTGCCCATTCGACCTCGAGGATCCGCTCCGGCTGCTGCGACAGCGAGTCGACGTTGACGCAGTCGGCGCGGTGCACGGAGACACCGCTGCCTCGGGTGACGAACCCGATGATCGGGTCGCCGGGGACGGGTGTGCAGCAGCGGGCCAGCTTGACCCAGACGTCCTCGACGCCCTTGACGACCACACCCGGATCGGCGTTGGAACGCCGCTTGCCGCGGCTGCGGGACGGCGGTGAACTCTCGGCGAGGTCCTCGTTGGCCGCGTCCTCGCCGCCGAGCGCCTGCACCAGCTTCTGCACGACGCCCGCGGCAGCGACATGTCCTTCACCGATCGCCGCGTACAGCGACGAGATGTCGGGGTAGCGCATCTCGTGGGCGAGTGTGACCAGGGAGTCGCCGGTCAAGATCCGCTGGATCGGCAGGTTCTGCTTGCGCATGGCGCGCGCGATGGCGTCCTTGCCCTGCTCGATCGCCTCGTCGCGGCGCTCCTTGGAGAACCAGCCGCGGATCTTGTTCCGGGCGCGCGGCGACTTGACGAAGCCGAGCCAGTCGCGGGACGGTCCGGCGCCGGCCGCCTTGGAGGTGAAGACCTCCACCAGGTCGCCGTTGTCGAGGGTCGATTCGAGCGGTACGAGCCGCCCGTTGACGCGTGCTCCTATGGTCCGGTGGCCGACCTCCGTGTGCACGGCATACGCGAAGTCGACCGGTGTGGCGCCCGCGGGCAGCGCTATGACGTCGCCCTTGGGTGTGAAGACGAAGACCTCGTTGCGCGACAGGTCGAAGCGCAGCGAGTCGAGGAACTCGCTGGGGTCCTCGGTCTCCTTCTGCCAGTCCAGGAGCTGGCGCAGCCACGCCATGTCGTTGACGGTGTCCTGCCGCGCCCCCTTGCCGGGGCTCCTGGGCACGTCGGTGCGCACCTTGGAGGCGCCCGCGACGGCCTCCTGCTTGTACTTCCAGTGCGCGGCGATGCCGTACTCGGCGCGGCGGTGCATGTCGAAGGTACGGATCTGCAGCTCGACGGGCTTGCCGCTGGGACCGATCACCGTGGTGTGCAGCGACTGGTACATGTTGAACTTGGGCATCGCGATGTAGTCCTTGAACCGGCCGGGGACCGGATTCCATCGCGCGTGCACGGTGCCGAGCGCCGCGTAGCAGTCGCGGACGGTGTCGACGAGGACCCTGATGCCCACCAGGTCGTAGATCTCGGCGAAGTCCCGGCCCCGCACGATCATCTTCTGGTAGACGCTGTAGTAGTGCTTCGGGCGTCCGGTGACGGTGGCCTTGATCCGGGCGGACCGCAGATCGGCCTGGACCTCGTCGGTCACTATGGCGAGGTACTCGTCGCGCTTGGGCGCCCGCTCCGCGACGAGGCGGACGATCTCGTCGTACATCTTGGGGTAGAGGATCGCGAAGGCGAGGTCCTCCAGCTCCCACTTGATGGTATTCATGCCCAGGCGGTGGGCCAGGGGCGCATAGATCTCGAGCGTCTCGCGGGCCTTCTTCTCCTGCTTCTCCCGCTTGAGATAACGCATCGTGCGCATGTTGTGCAGCCGGTCGGCGAGCTTGATGACGAGGACCCGGGGGTCCTTGGCCATCGCGACGACCATCTTGCGTACGGTCTCGGCCTGCGCGGCCTCGCCGAACTTGACCTTGTCGAGCTTGGTGACACCGTCGACGAGCAGGGCCACCTGGTCGCCGAAGTCGCGGCGCAGTGTGTCCAGGCCGTACTCGGTGTCCTCGACCGTGTCGTGCAGCAGCCCCGCCATCAGCGTCGCCGGGTCCATGCCGAGCTCGGCGAGGATCGTCGTGACGGCCAGGGGGTGGGTGATGTACGGGTCGCCGCTCTTGCGCTTCTGGCCACGGTGCCAGCGCTCGGCGACCTGGTAGGCACGCTCGATCTGGCGCAGGGTGGCGGTCTCGATCTTCGGGTCGTTGCTGCGGACGGCCCGCAGCAGCGGTTCGAGCACCGGGTTGTACGGGCTGGAGCGCTGCACTCCGAGGCGGGCGAGTCTGGCCCGTACCCGGTTGGAGGAACCGCCCGAACGCGCCACGGCGCCGGCCGGGGCCACCGGCCTGGCGACGGGCTTGGCCGGGGGCTTCTCGGCGGCCGGCGACGGGGCGGCGGGGGCAGGCCTGCCGACGGCCCCGTTCGCCTTGATGGGCGCCTGCGCCGGGCCACTGACGGGTTCGGGGGGCGGGGGCTTCGGCTTCTCCTTCGCCACGGGCTGCTTCTTCTCGGGCGTGGCTGGGACCGCCGCGGGCTTGTCGGGCTGCGGGGCGGCGACTGGCTGGGCCTCGTCTGGCAAGAGCACTCCTCGTGCGGATCCGGACACCCGGAAAGGCCATGGTATCGACCCTGCGGCCGGACCTCCCCCGGGGACGGTGGGACCCGTCACAACGCGGGACGGGCACCCGGCTGTTCCCGGGTGCCCGTCCTGTGTGAGCAGGTGTGCCGTCCGCGTACGGACCATTACGGTCCGTACGCCGGGGGCGGCGCTCAGATCGTGATCAGAGCCTCCAGCGGGACACCGCCGAGCCCTTCCTCGAGCCGGGCGCGGCCGCCGAGGAAGCCGAGCTCCATGAGCACGGCGACCCCCGCGACCTGGGCACCGGCCCTCCGGATCAGCTCCAGCGAGGCCCCGGCGGTGCCGCCGGTGGCGAGGACGTCGTCGATGACCATGACCCGGTCGTCGGGGACGAGGTCCTCGGCGTGGATCTCGATCTCCGCGGTGCCGTACTCGAGCTCGTACGCCTGGCTGAGCGTGGCTCCGGGGAGCTTCCCGGCCTTGCGGACGGGTACGAAGCCGAGCCCCGCCCGCACCGCGACCGGCGCGGCCAGGATGAAGCCACGCGCCTCCAGACCGACGATCTTCGTGGCGCCGTGCCGGACGCACAGCTCCGCCAGGGCGTCCGTCAGGGCCGTGAACGCGACCGGGTCCGCGAGCAGCGGGGTGATGTCCTTGAACATCACGCCCGGCTTCGGGTAGTCCGCCACGTCACGGATGCGGCTGAGCAGCAGTTCCCTGATGCTCTCGGTGGTGCTGGTCATCAACGCTTCCCCGGAGTCCGGCCGTGGCCCCTGGGCTGCTGGCGCTGGCCGACCACCGCAGCGGCGGGTGCGGCGTCCGCGGGGACGTCGTCGTCGTGCGACTGCTCGTCCTCGGCGGACTCGCCCTTGGCGGCGGCTGCCGCGCGCTTGGCGAGGATCCGCTTCTTCAGGGCCTTCATCTGCGGCTCGCGTTCCTTGAGGTCGGCGACCAGCGGGGTGGCGATGAAGATCGAGGAGTACGCACCGGCCGCGAGGCCGACGAACAGCGACAGCGAGATGTCGTTCAGCATGCCGGCGCCGAGGACACCGCCACCGATGAACAGCAGGCCGGCGACCGGCAGCAGCGCCACGACGGTGGTGTTGATGGAACGGACCAGGGTGCCGTTGATCGACCGGTTGGCGATCTCGCTGTACGTCCAGCGGGTCTGCTTGGTGATCCCCTTCGTGCCCTCCTTGAGGCTGTCGAAGACGACGACCGTGTCGTACAGGGAGTAACCGAGGATCGTCAGCAGACCGATCACGGTGCCCGGGGTGACCTCGAAGCCGACCAGGGCGTAGATACCCACCGTGATCGTGATGTCGTGGATCAGGGCGACCAGGGCCGCGATCGCCATGCGCCACTCGAACGCGATGGCCAGGTAGATCACCACGAGGATCATGAAGACGCCGAGGCCGGTCCAGGCCTTGTTGGCGATCTGCTCACCCCAGCTGGGGCCGACCAGGTCGGCGGCGATCTTCTCCTCGGGGACCCCGAGGTCCTCGGAGAGCTGCGCCTTGATCTGGTCGGACTTGGCGGTGTCCACCTCGCTGATCTGAATGCGCAGGCCGCCGTTGCCGAGCTTCTGGACGATCGCCTGGTGACCGGAGGCGGACGCCGCGTCCTCCTCCGCCTGGGCGATGGAGACGCTGGTCTTCGGCGTGGTGAAGACCGCGCCGCCCTTGAACTCGATGCCCATGTTGAGGCCGCTGACCGCCAGGCCGAGGATGGCCGTGATGGTGATCAGGATCGAGACGCCGTACCAGATCTTGCGCTTGCCGATGAAGTCGTAACCGACCTCGCCGCGGTAGAGCCGGGCGCCGAGACTGCCGAGTCGCGACATCTCACGCCTCCTTCGGGTCGGTGGGGGCGTGGACACGGCGCGAGCGGCGCAGCGGCGGCTTGGCGCCGAGCCGCTTCGGGTCCAGACCGGACCACGGGTGGCCGCTGGAGAAGAACTTCGTGCGGGCCATCAGCGTCATGACGGGCTTGGTGAAGAGGAACACCACGACCACGTCGAGCAGAGTGGTGAGACCCAGCGTGAACGCGAAGCCCTGGACCTTGCCGACGGTGACGATGAAGAGCACCGCGGCGGCGAGGAACGACACGAAGTCGGAGACCAGGATCGTGCGCCGGGCGCGCGGCCAGGCCCGCTCGACGGCGGGACGCAGGGTGCGGCCCTCACGGATCTCGTCCCGGATGCGTTCGAAGTACACGATGAACGAGTCCGCGGTGATACCGATCGCGACGATGGCACCGCAGACCGCGGGCAGGTTGAGCGCGAAGCCGATGGCCGGGCCGAGCAGCGACATGAGCGTGTAGGTCAGGATGCCGGAGACCAGGAGGCTCAGGAGCGCGATGAGGGCCAGACCGCGGTAGTACGCGACCAGGTAGATGATGACCAGTGCCAGGCCGATGGCGCCGGCGATCAGGCCCGCCCGCAGCTGCTCGCCGCCGAGCGCCGCGGTGACGGTGGTGACGGTCTCCTCGTTGAAGGAGAGCGGGAGCGCACCGTAGGACAGCACGTTGGCCAGGTCCTGGGCGGACTGCTGGGTGAAGCTGCCGGAGATCTCGGCACTGCCGCTGAGCGTCTCGTTCACCTGGGGCGCGGAGACGACCTCGCCGTCGAGCGCGATGGCGAACTGGTTCATCGGCGACTGCTGCGTGGACAGCTTCGAGGTGATCTGCTGGAACTTCTTCGAGCCCTTGCTCGTGAAGTCCATCTGCACGATCCACATGCCGCGCTGCTGGTCGATCGTGGCCTTGGCGCTGTCGACGTCCGTACCGGAGACGGCGGCCGGGCCGAGGACGTACTTGGCGTCACCCTCGGAGCTGCACGCGATCGTGGTGTCGGTCGGCTTCGCGTTGGCACCGGCCTTCGCGCGGCCGGCCTTCGTGGAGCAGTCCAGGGCGGCGAACCGCTTCTGGAGGTCGGCGGTGGCCGCGTCGACCGTGGCCGACGGGCTCGCGGATGCCTTCGGCGCCGAAGCGCTCGGGCTGGGCGAGGTGTCCTTCTTGAGGGCGCCGGTGACGGCGCGGCCCTGCGTCGTGGCGCTCGCCGAGGGAGTGGCCTTCGAGCCGGAGGTCGTCGCCTTCGCGCTGGGCGTGGCGCCCGGCGCGGGCGAGCCGGAGGCCGAGGGACTGGCGGTGTCGGTGGGCGTCGCCTGACCTGCGGTCACGGCGAGCACGGGCCGGAAGTAGAGCTGGGCGGTCGTACCGACCTGTTCCCGGGCCTGCTTCGAGTTCGTCCCCTTGGGGATGTTGACGATGATGTTGTCCCGGCCCTGGGTCTGGACCTCGGCCTCGGAGACACCCAGACCATTGACACGGCGTTCGATGATGCTGACCGCGGTGTCCATGTTGGTCTGGTTGATCGCGTCCGGCTTACCGGGCTGGCTCTTCGCCTTGAGCGTGATCGACGTGCCGCCCGCCAGGTCGATACCCAGCCGAGGCGTGGTGTGACCGGACAAGAACATCCCGCCGGTGAGCGCGACCATCGCGATCAGGATCAGAGCCAGGGCACGCCCTGGCTTGCCCTGACCGCCGGACGGCCCTCGGCCCTTCTTCGGTGCTGCCACCTTCTCGTTTCTCCCTGTCCAACCGCCCCGCGCCGGGTACGCGCCCGAGCGGCCACGAAGTGTTGTGGGGACCTGCCCCCGCAGAAGATCGCACGTTCCGGGGGATGCCGGACGCCGGTCGGCTCACAGCATCCCCCAGGTCGTGACCTACTTGGCGTCGGCCTCGCCGTCGGCCTTGTCCTTGGACTTCTCGTCGGCCTCGGCGTCCTTCGGCTCGACGTCGTCGGCCTCGGCCTTCTTGCCCAGGTCGATCTTGGCGTCGTCCGAGGAGTCCTCGTCGGCCTCGGCCGCCTCGGTCAGCGACGAGGCGTCGTCGGGCACGATGGCGCCGTCGATGTCGTCGCCGTCACCGTGGACGATCCGGTTGTACTCCGCGTCGTCGAGGACGGCGCCGATGGAGTTCTTGGCGTAGATGGCGTGGACGCCGGGTGCGACTTCGAGGACAACCGTGTCGTCGTGCAGCTCCTTGACGGTGGCGTACATGCCCCCGATCGTCCGGACGCCGGTGCCGGGCTGCATCTCGTTGCGCATCTGCGCGGCGGCAGCCTGCTTCTTCTTGGCGGACCGGGTCATCAGGAACATGGCCCCGATGAGCACGATGAAGGGGAGGAGAGTCACGGGATTCACGGGACGAGTTTCCTTCGCACGACCGCGCTGAAATGCGGCCTGATCTACGGGGGTGGGTATGCCGCCCTGTACGGACAGCATCGGCGGAGTCTAAGCGAGTCCGCATCGATGGAACAACGCCCAGCATGGCACCGTGGTTCCTGATGTGGGCCAACCTGTGACGCATCACGCCCCAAAAAGGCCCTGTTGTCCCTTTCCGCCGTGAGGCGGGGGGACGAGGCCCAGATGAGTCCAGGCCGCAGGCGTGGCGACCCGGCCCCTGGGTGTCCTGGCCAGCAGCCCTTCCCGTACCAGGAAGGGCTCCGCGACCTCCTCGACGGTCTCGCGCTCCTCCCCCACGGCGACCGCGAGGGTGGACAGGCCGACGGGGCCGCCGCCGAAGAGTTTCAGCAGCGCGCCGAGCACCGCCCGGTCCAGCCGGTCCAGGCCCCTGGCGTCGACCTCGTACACCCCGAGCGCCGCGGCTGCCACGGTGCGGTCGATCCAGCCGTCCGCCTTGACCTGGGCGTAGTCGCGGACGCGGCGCAGCAGCCGGTTGGCGATACGGGGCGTGCCGCGGGAGCGGCCGGCGATCTCGGCGGCGCCGTCGGCGTCTATCGCCACGTCGAGGAGCCGTGCGGAACGGTGGATCACACGTTCCAGTTCGGCGGGGGCGTAGAACTCCATGTGGCCGGTGAAGCCGAAGCGGTCGCGCAGCGGGGGCGGCAGGAGTCCGGCCCGGGTGGTGGCGCCGACCAGGGTGAAGGGCGGCAGCTCCAGCGGGATGGCGGTGGCGCCGGGGCCCTTGCCGACGATGACGTCGACCCGGAAGTCCTCCATCGCCATGTAGAGCATCTCTTCGGCGGGCCGTGACATGCGGTGGATCTCGTCGAGGAAGAGGACCTCACCCTCCTGGAGGGAGGAGAGGATCGCGGCGAGATCGCCCGCGTGCTGGATGGCGGGCCCGGAGGTGATCCGGATCGGGGCACCCATCTCGGCCGCGATGATCATGGAAAGGGTGGTCTTGCCGAGGCCGGGGGCGCCGGAGAGCAGGACATGGTCGGCGGTCGCGCCGCGGGCGCGGGCCGCCTTCAGCACCAGGTCGAGCTGCTCGCGCACCTTCTCCTGGCCGACGAACTCGTCGAGGTCCTTCGGCCGCAGGGCGGCTTCGACCGCGGTGTCCTCGCCGTCCGCGTCGGCGTCCACGAGCCGCTCGTCGGTGTCGGGTCCGGTCTCGTCCCAGTTCATTCGGTCAGTCCCGCCTCGGGTGTTTCGGTGCCGGGCCGTGTCGCTGCCCGTGCGTCAGGGTGTCGCGTCGGGTCAGCGTGCGCGGTTGAGGGTCTGCAGTGCGGCGCGCAGCAGCTGTGGTACGGGCGGCTGAGTCCCCTCGGCGAGGGCTGCCTCGGCCTGCGGGGCAACGGCGGCGAGCGCTTCGTCGGCCTCGCGTGCCGCGTAGCCGAGGCCGATCAGGGCGGCCTGCAGCTGGTCGCGCCAGGAAGCGGAGACGGCGGTGCCGTTGCCCTGGCGGCCGATACGGGTGCCGACCGGTTCGCCGAGCCTGTCCTTCAGTTCGAGGAGGAGTTTCTGCGCGCCCTTCTTGCCGATACCGGGTACGGCGGTGAGCGTCTTCTCGTCGCCGGTGGACACGGCGAGGCGCAGGGCGTCCGGGCTGTGCACGGCCAGCATCGCCTGGGCGAGCCGGGGGCCGACGCCGCTGGCGGTCTGCAGCAGCTCGAAGACCTGGCGCTGATCGTCGTCGGCGAAGCCGTACAGGGTGAGCGAGTCCTCCCGTACGACGAGGGAGGTGGCCAGCCGGGCCTCCTGGCCGATCCGCAGGCCGGCCAGGGTCTGAGGGCTGCACTGGACGGCCATGCCGATGCCGCCGACCTCGATCACGGCCGTGGTCGGGGCGAGTGCGGCGACGGGGCCGCTGACGAAGGCGATCATCGGGGGACCTTCCGGACGGGAGCTGCGGGTGTACGGGGAACGCGCGGGGTGCGGGCCGCCGCCGCGGCCGCATGCGCCTGCTGGAGGCGGTTGACCGCGGGTGCCCGCCAGATGTGGCAGATGGCCAGCGCCAGGGCGTCGGCGGCGTCGGCGGGCTTCGGCGGGGCGTCGAGCCTCAGCAGCCGGGTGACCATGGCTCCCACCTGTGCCTTGTCCGCACGGCCGCTGCCGGTGACGGCGGCCTTGACCTCGCTGGGCGTGTGCAGGGCGACGGGGATGCCGCGGCGGGACGCGCAGAGCATGGCGACCGCGCTGGCCTGGGCAGTGCCCATCACCGTACGGACGTTGTGCTGGCTGAACACCCGCTCCACGGCGACGAATTCGGGCCGGTGCTCGTCGAGCCACTCCTCGATGCCGCGCTCGATCGCGACCAGCCGGTGGCCGAGCTCCGCGTCCGCCGGGGTGCGCACGACGCCGACGCCGAGCATCGTCAGAGGGCGGCCCGCGACGCCTTCGACGACGCCGACGCCGCACCGGGTCAAGCCCGGGTCCACGCCCAGTACCCGCATGAAGCGCCCCCTCTGCCGATCGGTCAACTGTTCCCGCAGGCTATCGGCTCGCACTGACAATGCGACGGGCCGACGGGGTGTGTCCCCGTCGGCCCGTCGGCTCCGCCTGCGCGGAGGATGCCCCTGTACGGCGGCCGGACGCCGCCCGTCTCCGGGTCGTCCCCGCGGGCGGGGAGGCGTCGTCCTCCGTCTCAGGCGTCGACCTTCTCCATGACCTCGTCCGAGACGTCGAAGTTGGCGAAGACGTTCTGCACGTCGTCGCTGTCCTCCAGCGCGTCGATCAGCTTGAAGATCTTGCGCGCGCCCTCTTCGTCCAGGTCGACCTGCATGGTGGGCAGGAAGTTGGCCTCGGCCGAGTCGTAGTCGATACCGGCCTCCTGGAGCGCGGTACGGACCGCGACCATGTCGGTGGCCTCGCTGACGACCTCGTAGGACTCACCGAGGTCGTTGACCTCCTCGGCGCCCGCGTCGAGCACCGCTCCGAGGACGTCGTCCTCGGTCAGCTCGCCCTTGGGGACGATGATGACGCCCTTGCGGTTGAAGAGGTACGAGACCGACCCCGGGTCGGCCATCGAGCCGCCGTTGCGGGTCATCGCGACACGTACGTCGGAGGCGGCACGGTTGCGGTTATCGGTGAGGCACTCGATGAGCACCGCGACGCCGTTCGGGCCGTAACCCTCGTACATGATCGTCTGATAGTCGACGCCGCCCGCTTCGAGACCGCCACCGCGCTTGACCGCGGAGTCGATGTTCTTGTTCGGGACGGAGCTCTTCTTCGCCTTCTGAATCGCATCGACGAGGGTCGGGTTGCCCTCGGGGTCCACACCGCCGGTGCGGGCCGCGACCTCGATGTTCTTGATCAGCTTGGCGAAGAGCTTGCCGCGCTTGGCATCAATCACGGCCTTCTTGTGCTTGGTGGTAGCCCACTTAGAGTGGCCGGACATCGCCAGCTCCTTACAACGCGTCGCCAGTAGAAATGAACAACGGAGATCCTACCGGGATCCGTTCACCCCTTGGCGCGCACCATGTCGACGAAGAGCGCGTGAACCCGGTGGTCACCGGTCAGTTCCGGGTGGAACGAGGTCGCCAGGGCGTTTCCCTGACGTACGGCCACGATATGTCCGCCGTGCTCGGCGACCACCTTGGCCTGTGCGCCGACCGATTCCACCCACGGCGCGCGGATGAAGACGCCCTCGACCGGGCCGCCGTCGATCCCGGCGACCTCGACGGCCGCCTCGAAGGACTCGTTCTGCCGGCCGAAGGCGTTCCGGCGCACGATCATGTCGATGCCGCCGATGGTCTCCTGGCCCGAGCGCGGGTCGAGGATCTTGTCGGCCAGCAGGATCATTCCCGCGCAGGTGCCGTAGACCGGCATGCCGGCGCGTACCCGCTCGCGCAGGGGCTCCAGCATGCCGAACAGGACGGCCAGCTTGGACATCGTGGTGGACTCGCCGCCGGGTATGACGAGACCGTCGACCTCGGCGAGTTCCTCGGGGCGCCGGACCGGCCTGGCCAGGGCGTCCGCCGAGGCCAGGGCGATCAGGTGCTCCCGTACGTCGCCCTGGAGAGCCAGGACTCCGATCACAGGGGTGTCGCTCATCAGTGACTACCAGCCGCGGTTGGCGTAGCGCTCGGTCTCGGGCAGGGTGTCGCAGTTGATGCCGACCATGGCCTCGCCCAGGTTGCGGGAGGCGTCCGCGATGATCTTCGGGTCGTCGTAGAAGGTGGTGGCCTTCACGATGGCGGCGGCGCGCTTGGCCGGGTCGCCGGACTTGAAGATGCCGGAGCCGACGAAGACGCCCTCGGCACCGAGCTGGCGCATCAGCGCGGCGTCGGCCGGCGTGGCGACGCCACCCGCGGAGAACAGCACGACGGGCAGCTTGCCGAGCTCGGCGACCTCCTTGACCAGCTCGTACGGGGCGCGGAGCTCCTTGGCGGCGGCGTACAGCTCGTTGTTGTCGTAGCCGCGCAGCCGGGCGATCTCGTTCTTGATCTGGCGCAGGTGGCGGACGGCCTCGACGACGTTGCCGGTGCCGGCCTCGCCCTTCGAGCGGATCATGGCCGCACCCTCGGCGATCCGGCGCAGCGCCTCGCCCAGGTTGGTGGCGCCGCAGACGAACGGCGTGGTGAAGGCGAACTTGTCGCTGTGGTTGACCTCGTCGGCCGGGGTGAGGACCTCGGACTCGTCGATGTAGTCGACACCGAGGGACTGCAGGACCTGGGCCTCGACGAAGTGGCCGATCCGGGACTTCGCCATCACCGGGATGGAGACGGCCTCGATGATCTCTTCGATCATGTTCGGGTCCGACATCCGGGCCACGCCGCCGTCCTTGCGGATGTCGGCGGGCACCCGCTCCAGGGCCATGACGGCCACGGCTCCCGCGTCCTCGGCAATCTTCGCCTGCTCGGCGTTGACGACGTCCATGATCACGCCGCCCTTGAGCTGCTCGGCCATGCCGCGCTTGACGCGCGCGGTGCCGGTCGCCGGAGAGTCGGTGGACTGCGGGGTGGTGGGAAGCGTGGACACGGATCGACCTCACTCGGAGAAAAGATGCTGAACGTGCTGATTGATGCGCTGCTCAGCAAACTCTGCGGAACCAGTCCACAGCAAGGGCCAATGGCAGGCCGGTGGATCGTTTTGGCCGTGCAGGGGGCGTGCAGGGGCCGGCAGGGCCGTGTACGGGACGCACGGTGGGACGTCCGGGGAAGGCCGGCCGCGGTCCCGTGCGGGGCGGGCGGGCCTCCGGTGGCGCGCGGCGGGGCAGCCGCGTACGGGCGTCAGCTGACCGGGCGGTCCGCCAGCGCGACCGGCGGTTCGTCGTCCATCTCGACGGCCAGCGGGAACGGCGCGTGCCCGGCCAGCCGGAACAGGCGCACCGTACGGTGCCGGCGCAGCGCACGCGCCGCGCGCACCGCGTCGTTGTGGAACCGCCGCGCCATCGGGACCCGGCGCACGGCTGCGGCCAGCTCGGACGCCGCCTCCTCGCCGCCGGGGACCCCCTTCACGGCCTCCACCTGTGCCGGCTCGCCGAACACCGCGCGCAGCGCGGTGCTGAGCTCGCTCTCCGCGACCTCGCGGTGCTCCTCCTCGGACTGCCGGGCCGCGTGCGCGGCCTCGTACAGAACGATGGAGGCGGCCGGGTCGAGGACTCCGGATGTGGCCAGTTCCTGGGTGACCGAGGCGCGGCGCAGCAGTTGTGCGTCGAGGGCGGCACGGGCGGCGTCGATCCGCGTGTGCAGCCGGTCCAGCCGTCCGGCGGTCCAGCTGAGGTACAGGCCGATCGCGACGAGCGCGACAACGATCCAGATGAGGGTTTCGGTCACGGGCGGCAAGGCTACCGTCGGGCGCGCCCCGTCGGGCCCTGAGGCCCGCGGCCCGGGCCTCAGCCGCCGGACGGGTCCCGGGCGGTCGGCCCCGAGCAGCGCCAGGAGGGACCCGAGGCGGCCTTGGGACGGCCTCGGACAGCTCCGGGGCACAGCAAAACCCTGCGCGGCCGAGGCGCTCGGACAACGCCCCTCAGGCAGCCCCGAGGAGGACCTCGGGCGGCACCGCCGCGAGCCCCGCAGGGCCCCCGGGGCCGACCGTGTCAGGAGCGGGCCAGTCCGAACCGGGCCCGCAGCCCCGTACGCTCGTCCGTCGCCACCGATGCGGCCCCGTCCGTCACCGTCTCGTACACCGCGAGGATGTCCGCCCCCACCGTCGACCAGTCGAACCGTCGCACATGCGCGCGACCCCGGGCGCTCAGTTCCGCGCGCCGCGCCGGATCGCCGAGCAGCCGGATCGCCGCCTGCGCCAGCGCGTCCGCGTCCTCGTTGCCGAACAGCTCGCCCGCCGCGCCCTGGTCCAGCACCTGGGCGAACGCGTCGAGATCGCTGGCGAGGACCGGTGCGCCCGCCGACAGTGCCTCGACCAGGATGATCCCGAAGCTCTCGCCGCCCGTGTTGGGCGCGACGTACACATCGACGCTGCGCAGCAACCGCGCCTTGTCCTCGTCGCTCACCATGCCGAGGAATTCGACGCGTTCGCGCATCTCCTCGGGCAGCGAGGCGACCGCCTCCTCCTCGTCGCCCCGGCCCGCCACCAGCAGCCGGGCGTCCGGACGGGCCGCGAGGATCGCGGGCAGTGCCCTCATCAGGACGGGCAGGCCCTTGCGGGGCTCGTCGATACGCCCTATGAAGCCGATCGTCCCGCCCTGCCATTCGGGCTTGGGCTCCGCCTGGTCGAAGAAGCCGACATCGACCCCGTTCGGGATGACCACGGCGTCGCCGCCGAGATGCTCGACCAGGGTCCGGCGCGCGTACTCGCTCACCGCGATGCGCGCGCTGATCTTCTCGAGTGCCGGCTGCAGGATCGGGTACGCGGCGATCATCGCCCGCGAGCGCGGGTTGGATGTGTGGAACGTGGCGACGATCGGCCCCTGCGCGGCCCAGCAGGCCAGCAGCCCCAGCGACGGCGAGGTGGGCTCATGGATGTGGATCACGTCGAAGGTGCCGTCGTGCAGCCAGCGGCGCACCCGCGCCGCGGACAGGAACCCGAAGTTCAGCCGGGCGACGGAGCCGTTGTACGGGACGGGCACGGCCCGGCCCGCCGACACCACGTACGGCGGCAGCGGCGTCTCGTCGTCGGCGGGCGCGAGGACCGACACCTGGTGACCGAGGCGGATCAGATGTTCCGCCAGGTCCCGGATGTGGAACTGCACACCGCCGGGTACGTCCCAGGAGTACGGGCAGACGATGCCGATCTTCACGGCTGCTCCCCACGGGGTTCGAGGTCGGCGAGCCAGAGCCGCTGCAGCATGTGCCAGTCCTCCGGGTGCTCGGCGATTCCGGTGGCGAAGGCGTCGGCCAGCGCCTGTGTCATCACAGACGTCTTCTCGGCGCGGGTACCTGACACGGGTACCTCGACGGCCGGGTGGACTCGCGCCTTCATCACAGGCGTCTCGTCGTACCCGAGCGTCACAGGCAGCAGCAGTGCGCCGGTCTGCTGGGCGAGCAGCGCGGGTCCGGCCGGCATCCGGGCCGTGTCGCCGAAGAACGTCACCTCCACCCCTGAGGCGGAGAGGTCGCGGTCGGAGACCAGGCAGACCAGGCCCCCGTCGCGCAGCCGCCGCGCCAGGGTGCCGAAGGCGGAACCGCCGGTGTGCGGCAGGACCTCCATGCCGAGCCCTTCGCGGTACGCGACGAACCGGTCGTACAGCGACTCGGGCTTCAGCCGCTCCGCAACGGTGGTGAACGGCACCTTCACATCGGTGGTGACCCAGGCTCCCGCCAGGTCCCAGTTGGCCAGGTGCGGCAGGGCGAGAATCACCCCGCGCCCGGCGTCGAGGCCCTCGATCAGCCGGTGGGCGTCCTTCACCTCTATGCCGGCCTTGATCCGCTCCGGGCTCCACGTCGGCAGCCGGAAGGACTCCATCCAGTAGCGCATGTACGAGCGCATCCCGGCCCTGGAGAGCTCGGCGAGCCGGGCCGGGCTCGCGTCCGGTACCACCCTCGCCAGATTCGACTCCAGTCGCAGCACGCTCTTGCCGCGCCGCTTCCACACCTGGTCGGCGAGGGTACGGAAGAGGGCACGGGCGACCGGCTCGGGGAGCTTCTTGACCGCGCCCCAGCCGAGCCCGTACAGCGTGTCGGTCAGCCGGTCGGTCAGCCCGGCGCTCGACTCCCCCCGGTCGCCGCTCATTGTGCGGCCTCGCTCCCCCGGTCCGCCGCGGCGGCGGCCGCGTCGGCCTCCGCCGACTCGCGACGCACCGTCACCACCCGCTGCACGAGCGTCACCAGGCTGCCGACGGCGACGATCCACAGCGCGATCGGCAGCAGGATGTCGATGCCCGGCACACCGAACGTATGGAGCCCGGCCAGCCCGGCCGCCACCAGCGAGATCACCAGCCGTTCGGCACGCTCGACCAGACCGTTGACCGCGACCGGCAGGCCGATCGATTCGCCGCGTGCCTTCGTGTACGACACCACCTGGCCGCTCGCCAGGCAGAAGATCGCCACGGCGCACAGCACGTTGTCGTCCCCGTTGCCCGCGTACCAGAGCGCGAACCCGCCGAAGATCGCCCCGTCGGCGACCCGGTCCAGGGTCGAGTCCAGGAACGCGCCCCAGCGGCTGGAGATACCGGCCTGCCGGGCCATGTTCCCGTCGACGAGGTCGGAGAAGACGAAGATCGTGATGACGATCGTGCCCCAGAAGAACTCCCCCATCGGGAAGAAGACCAGCGCACCTGCCATCACTCCGGCCGTACCGATGAGCGTGACCGCGTCGGGGCTCACGCCGAGACGGAGCAGCAGTGCGGCGAACGGTGTGAGGACACGCGTAAAAAATGCACGCGCGTACTTGTTCAGCATGGCCTTCCCGAGGGGTCGCTGGGCCGCGCGACCCCTTCGGCCACCGGCGGGCCCATCGTAGTCACGCCCGTGACGGTCCATTCCCCGGGCACCCGTCCGGGTGCCTCGGCGTACGACGTATGGACGCAACCCGACGTGAGTGGAAAGCTCGAATTACCGCGGGCGTCGCCGAAGCCGCCGCGGCGGCTCCTCGTGCCCGTGCCCTTCCATCTCTCCCCCCTCCACGCGCCGGGCAAGCTCCCCGCCCGGCGCACACCACCGGGAGGCACATCATGGGCGACAAGGCTCACGCACACACCGGGGCCGCCGGCAGAGCAGCAACGGCCGACCGGCCCTCCGCCATACGGAATGTGGTGCTGGTCGGCCACAGCGGATCAGGCAAGACCACCCTCGTCGAGGCCCTCGCGCAGACCGCCGGAGCGGTCAACCGGGCCGGCCGGGTCGAGGACGGCGCCACGGTCTCCGACTACGACGAGATCGAGCACCGCCAGCAACGCTCCGTACAGCTCTCCCTCGTTCCTGTCGAATGGGGTGGCTGCAAGATCAATGTGCTGGACACCCCCGGATACGCCGATTTCGTCGGGGAACTCAGGGCCGGTCTGCGAGCAGCGGACGCGGCCCTCTTCGTTGTCTCGGCGGCCCAGGAGGCCGACTCGGTGGCGGGCACCACCCGCGCCGTGTGGGAGGAGTGCGCCGCCGTCGGCATGCCGCGCGCGATCGTCGTCACGCACCTCGACACCGCACGCACCTCCTTCGACGGGATGACCCGGGTCTGCGCCGAGATCTTCGGCGGCGACGACCCCGACGCCGTCCTGCCGCTCTATCTCCCGGTGCTCGGCCCCGAGGGCCCGGACGGGCACGCCCCGCTGACCGGGCTCACCGGACTCCTCTCGCAGCGGATCTTCGACTACTCCTCCGGCGAGCGGAAGGAGAACCCGCCCGCCGAGGACCAGCACACCCCGCTCCAGGACGCCCGCAACCGGCTGATCGAGGGGATCATCGCCGAGAGCGAGGACGAGACGCTGATGGACCGCTACCTCGGCGGCGAGGACATCGACGTCAAGACCCTCATCGACGATCTGGAGCGCGCCGTCGCCCGCGGCTCGTTCCACCCCGTGCTCGCCGCGGCGCCCGCCGCCGACGGAGCACGCCAGGGCATCGGCACCGTGGAGCTGCTGGACCTGATCACCGGCGGCTTCCCGACTCCACTGGAACGCCCGATGCCCGACGTCACGACCCCGCAGGGGGCTATGCTCCCCGCCCCGGTCTGCGACCCGGAGGGACCGCTGGTCGCCGAGGTGGTCAAGACCGCCTCCGACCCGTACGTCGGACGTGTCTCGCTCGTCCGCGTCTTCTCCGGCACCCTGCGTCCCGACGAGACCGTCCACGTCCTCGGACACGGCCTGACCGACCCCGGTCACGAGCCCCGCCCCTTCCATGACGCGGAGGTACGCGTCGGCGCGCTCTCCGCCCCGTTCGGCAAACAGCAGCGCGCGTTGACCAGGTGCATCGCCGGGGACCTGGCCTGCGTCGCCAAACTGGGCAGCGCCGAGACCGGCGACACCCTCTCGGCCCCGGAGGATCCGCTGCTGATGGAGCCCTGGACCATGCCCGACCCGCTGCTGCCCCTCGCCATCGAGGCGCACAGCAAGGCGGACGAGGACAAGCTCTCCCAGGGGCTCGCACGGCTCGTCGCCGAGGACCCGACCATGCGCCTCGAACAGAACCAGGACACCCACCAGGTCGTTCTGTGGTGCCTCGGCGAAGCCCATCAGGACGTGGCGCTGGACCGGTTGCGCACCCGGTACGGGGTGCAGGTCGACGCGGTACCGCACCGGGTGCCCCTGCGCGAGACGTTCGCCGGCCCGTCGGCCGGCCGAGGCCGGCACGTCAAACAGTCCGGCGGACACGGCCAGTACGCCATCTGCGAGATCGACGTGGAGCCGCTGTCCCCGGGTTCGGGCATCGAGTTCGTCGACAAGGTGGTCGGCGGTGCGGTGCCGCGCCAGTTCATCCCGTCCGTGGAGAAGGGCATACGCGCCCAGGCCGCCCGCGGAGTGGCGGCCGGCCATCCGCTCGTCGACGTACGGATCACCCTCCGGGACGGGAAGGCGCACTCCGTGGACTCGTCCGACGCCGCGTTCCAGGCGGCGGGCGCACTGGCCCTGCGGGAAGCGGCCTCCGACACCCGCATCCAGCTCCTCGAACCCGTCTGCGAGGTCCAGGTGCTGGTCCCCGACGGCTATGTGGGACCGGTGATGAGCGATCTGTCGGGGCGGCGCGGGCGCGTGATCGGCACCGAGCAGTCGGGGCCGGGACGCACGCTCGTACGGGCCGAGGTGCCCGAGCTGGAGATCGGCCGGTACGCGGTCGACCTGCGCTCGCTGTCGCACGGCACCGGCCGCTTCGACCGGTCGTACGCCCGGCACGAACCGATGCCCCCACAGCTCGCGGACCGCATGCGTGACGAACAGGAGAGCACCTCGATCGGCGCGTAGCCGGTGGCGCCGCCCGCTCCTGTCCACAGGGGCGGGCGGGGTCACGATCCGGACGATACGCTGTGGTCCCAGCTCAGAAGGTGTGCCGGGCACGGCAGTTGGGAAAACAGCCGCAGGAGCAGATCCTTGGCGGCGAGTGGGGGCGACAGTGGCCAACGACGGATTCGATTTCTCCCCCGGAGCGCAGATCCCGCTCCAGGGGGCGGCCGGACAGGCGGTGGCGACGAACGCCCTCGCCTCCGCCGCATACCGCGACAGCCCGGTGGAAGACATACTCAAGGCCAACAGCGAGTGGCACATTTCCAAGATCCAGGAAGGCCGCTCCAAGCTGTTCAAGAGCAGGTACTTCACCCCCAACCTCGGCGAGGCGTTCTCCCGCGCCGTCCAGGAGCGCATGCTGGGCGGCGCCCGCAAGGCCCTCATCCAGTCCTTCGGCACCGACCCGCAGACCGTCGTCGAGCATTGCCTGTCCGCAACCCGGCTCCGTAAGGCCCGGGACACCAAACTCACCCTGGTGACCGCGCTCTTCGGCTTCGTCTTCCTGCCCGGACTGCTGCTGTGGGTTCTCGCCTTCCGGCTGCGCGACGGCCTGAACAACACGAAGGACAAGGCTCTCGGCGCCCTCGGTACCGCGCTGCTCCCGCTCATCGGCATCGTGGCTCTGGTCTTCCTGGTCAAGCTGCCCGTCACCGGTCTCCTCGCGCTGTACCTGCGCGCGATGATCGTCGCCCCCGTGATCGGCTGGCTGATCGCCAAGCGGATCGCCGAGACCTCCGCCAAGGACATGCGCGCCCGCTGGGAGGGGCTGCTCTCGGGCGGCGGCGTCATCGCCAAGATCCCCGAGGCGGTGCCGAAGAACCCGAACGAGACCGCCCGCGAGGCGCTCCGCCAGGGCCTGGAGAAGCTGGCGGCCGAGCAGCAGTCCAACTCCGTGTTCTACGCGGGGCCCAAGGGCATCCTCGGCATGGGCACCCGCTGGGGCAGCTGGCAGCTCGCCGAGGAACTCGTCTCCAAGGAGCCCGGCAAGGAATTCCACCAGTTCCGCAGCTGGGACCTGATACGCGTCATCCACGATCAGCTCAAGATGCTGGAACGCGGCCCGCTGCACACCGGCGGCTTCCCCACGCCGTCGGTCACGCACTGGATCGTCTCGCCCGTCGGTGAGAACGCCGACGAGGTCGCCCGCCCTGACGGCGAGGACGTCGCCACCTTCCAGATCAAGCCGCACGAGATACAGCGGATCTGCAACCACCAGCAGTTCGGCAGCGGTGACCGGCACTACCTGGGCGTCCAGTTCACCCTCTGGGACGGTCAGCTGGTGATCACCATGATGATCACTGTCACGGTGCTCCACGAAACGCTGCGGATCGAGGTCACCGGGCACGCCCTGGGCCCCGTCCACTCGCTCTTCACGAGCAAGCCGAAAGCCAAGGAGAAGACGGTCAACAAGACCGTCAGGTTCTGGGAGACCCGCAAGGTCACGCTCCCGCTGGTGGAGCCCAAGGAGGTCGTCCGCCTGGCCCTGCGCGCGCCCTTCACCTGGTATCCGCCCCTGCTCGACTACCTGGGCGGCAAGATCACTCTCCCGGAGCCGTTCGGCCTGCGCCACGCCTGGGCCGAGAAGCCGTGGCGCCACCGCTTCATGGCGGACGACGCCATACGCGCCGCCACCCCCGTACTGCGGGCCGTGCACAGCGCCGCGCTGCGCGTCCTCGACGAGCACGGCGTCGACACGGAGCGTTTCGACACCCGCTCCACGATTCTCAGCGGGTTCGTGCAGGACCCCACACCGAAGAAGGCCGACATGTACGACGCATGAAGATGCACCGGATGCGTGTGTGGGGCGTCCCGGACAGGTCCCGGACGCCCCACACGCGTACGACTCGGCTCAGACCGCGGGCCATGCGTCGGCCAGCATCTTCCGGGTGTCCGCGAGCAGCTGCGGCAGCACCTTCGTGTGGCCGACCACCGGCATGAAGTTCGTGTCGCCGCCCCAGCGCGGCACCAGGTGCTGATGCAGATGGGCAGCGATGCCCGCACCCGCCACCGTCCCCTGGTTCATCCCGATGTTGAAGCCGTGCGCCCCCGAGGCCGCCCGCAGCGCCGACATCGCCCGCTTGGTGAAATCGGCCAGCTCGAGCGTCTCCGGACCGTCCAGCTCCGTGTAGTCCGCGACGTGCCGGTACGGCACCACCATGAGGTGCCCGCCGTTGTACGGATACAGATTCAGCACGGCATAGACCTTCTCGCCGCGGGCCACGATCAGTCCGTCCTCGTCCGACTTGGCCGGGATCGCACAGAACGGACAACCGTCGCCGGCCTCCGGGCCGGTCGGCTTGTTCTCACCCTGGATGTACGCCATCCGGTGAGGTGTCCACAGGCGCTGGAACGCGTCGGGCGTCCCCACTCCGATCTGCTGCTCCGGCTCAGTCGTCATGCCGATCAGCATATTGCTTCACTCCCGCGGAGCGTGTCGCCGGGGCGGCACCGGCCGGCGGACGGCGATGCTGAGGCGATGAGCGACCGGCCCAGTGCCTCCACCCCCCTCCGGTTCAGGCGCTGGGAGCAGCGCACCGAAGGACCGCTCTTCGCCGCGTCGCTCGTCTTTCTCCTGGGGTACGCGGGCCGGGTCCTCGCCCCCCACGACGCCCAGACCTGGCGCGACCTCGCCCTGGCCCTGGTCTGGTTCACCTGGCTGCTCTTCGCGGTGGATTTCGCCGTACGGATCCGGCTCAGCGGCCAGGGTCTGCGGTTCCTCCGCACCCACTGGCTGGACACGGTGGTGCTGATGCTCCCCCTGTTGCGGCCGTTGCGCCTGATCGAGGTCTACACGGCGATCCAGCGGCGCAGGGCGCAGCCGAGGCTGAGCCTGCACGCCCGGGTGATCGCCTACGCCGGTATGACCGCGGCGCTGCTCGGCTTCTCGGCCGCGCTGGCCGTGTACCACCAGGAGCACGGTGCTCCGGGCGCCACGATCCGTACGTTCGGCGACGCGGTGTGGTGGGCGTGCGCGACGCTGACCACGGTCGGTTACGGGGATGTGACACCGGTCACGCCGAGCGGCAGGACCATCGCGGTGGGGCTGATGGTCTGCGGCCTGGCGCTGCTGGGGGCGGTGACGGGTTCGTTCTCCTCGTGGCTGGTCCAGGTGTTCACCCGGGAGGACGAGCAGGGGCCCCCGCAGAGCGGTTAGGGTCTTTCGTTTGGATCATGCTGGGCTCGCGGGGTCGCGCACGCACATCTGCCGCGTTGTCGTCAGTCCCCGACGCTCCGCGTCGGCTCCTTCCTCCGCCTTGCAGCTGCACGCACCCGACCCCGCTCCCTGATCCAGCCTGATCCAAACGAAAGACCCTAGCTCCGTGGGGGCCCCTGTGGCCTTGCGGCCGGTCAGACCTGGACGCGGTCCTCGACGGCCTTCTGGATCTTGGCGATGGCGTCGGCGACCGGAATGCCGTTCTCCTGCGATCCGTCGCGGTAGCGGAAGGAGACGGCACCGTTGGCCATGTCCTCATCACCCGCGATGATCATGAAGGGCACCTTGGCCTTCTGCTGGTTGCGGATCTTCTTCTGCATGCGGTCGGACGAGGCGTCCACCTCGACCCGCAGGCCCTTCTTCCTGGCCTCCGCAGCGAACTCCTGGAGATACGGGATGTGCGCGTCACCGATCGGGATGCCCACCGCCTGGACCGGGGCCAGCCACACCGGGAACGCGCCCGCGTAGTGCTCCAGCAGCACGGCGAAGAAGCGCTCGATGGAGCCGAACAGGGCACGGTGGATCATGACCGGGCGCTGCTTGGTCCCGTCGGGGCCGGTGTACTCCAGATCGAAGCGCTCCGGCAGGTTGAAGTCGAGCTGCACGGTCGACATCTGCCAGGTGCGGCCGATGGCGTCCTTGCACTGGACCGAGATCTTCGGGCCGTAGAACGCGGCGCCGCCCGGGTCCGGAACCAGCGGCAGGCCCTGCTTCTCGGCGACCTGGCGCAGCGTCTCGGTGGCCTCTTCCCAGACCTCGTCCGAGCCGACGAACTTCTCCGGGTCCTTGGTGGAGAGTTCCAGGTAGAAGTCGGTCAGACCGTAGTCGCGCAGCAGGTTCAGGACGAAGGTGAGCGTCCTGTCGAGCTCCTCCGCCATCTGCTCCTTGGTGCAGTAGATGTGCGCGTCGTCCTGTGTGAAGCCGCGCGAGCGGGTCAGGCCGTGCACCACACCCGACTTCTCGTACCGGTACACCGTGCCGAACTCGAAAAGACGCAGCGGCAGTTCACGGTAGGAGCGGCCGCGCGCGTCGAAGATCAGGTTGTGCATCGGGCAGTTCATCGGCTTGAGGTAGTAGTCCACCCCGTCGTCGAGCTGCATGGGCGGGTACATGCCCTCGGCGTACCAGTCCAGGTGGCCGGACTTCTCGAAGAGATTGCCCTTCGTGGCGTGCGGCGAGTAGACGAACTCGTAGCCCTCCTCCTCGTGCCGCTTGCGCGAGTAGTCCTCCATGGCCCGGCGGATGATGCCGCCCTTGGGGTGGAAGACGGCGAGGCCGGGGCCGATCTCGTCGGGGAAGGAGAAGAGGTCCAGCTCGTTGCCGAGCTTGCGGTGGTCGCGCTTGGCGGCCTCCTCCAGGAACTCCAGGTGCGCCTTGAGCTCGTCCTTGGTGGGCCATGCGGTGCCGTAGATGCGCTGGAGCATCGGGTTCTTCTCGCTGCCCCGCCAGTACGCCGCGGCGTTCCGCATCAGCTTGAACGCCGGGATGTTCCGGGTGGTCGGCAGGTGCGGACCACGGCAGAGGTCCTTCCAGCACAGGTCGCCCGTCTTGGCGTCCAGGTTGTCGTAGATGGTCAGCTCGCCGCCGCCCACCTCGACGTCCGCGCCGTCGTCCGTGGAGGCCGCGCCCTTGATGCCGATGAGCTCCAGCTTGTACGGCTCGTCGGCCAGCTCCTCGCGGGCGGCCTCGTCGGTGACGACCCGGCGCGAGAACCGCTGTCCCCGCTTCTGGATCTCCTGCATCTTCTTCTCGATGGCCTTGAGGTCCTCGGGCGTGAACGGCTTCTCGACGTCGAAGTCGTAGTAGAAGCCGTCCTTGACCGGCGGGCCGATGCCGAGCTTGGCCTCGGGGAAGAGCTCCTGCACGGCCTGCGCCATGACGTGCGCGGTGGAGTGCCGGAGGATGTTCAGGCCGTCCTCGGAGGAAATCTCGACGGGCTCGACGACCTCGCCGTCGGCGACGACGTACGCGAGGTCCTTCAGCTCACCGGCCACCCGGGCGGCGACGACGGTGCGCTCGCCTGGGAAGAGCTCGGCAGCCGTAGTGCCCGTCGTCACCACGCGCTCTTCCCGCTCGGAATCGCGTTGGATGATCACACGGACGTCTGACACCGGTCTCTCCTGACTGAAGGGGGGTGCGCGCCGTATTCCACTGCGCACGCAAGACGAATCGTACCGAGCCGGTGGCCCCCTTCGCGAAAGGGTTCGCTCCGGCCACCCGGCCGCCCGGTGCTGTGCGTCTATTCGCCCGTGCAGGCCTCCTCGAAGAAGTCGAGGTTCTCCTGCAGCGACTTCATCAGCCGGTCCCGTTCCGCCTCGTCGACCTGTACGGGCACCACCTGCGAGGCCCCGGTCAGCCGCCGGAAGCCGTCCCGGCTCTCCAGCCGCCCCTCCACCCGGATCGGCAGTCCGACGAGATGGGCGTGGCCGGCGATCCGGTACGCCTCCTCGTCGAGCTCCAGTCTCACGTGCGGGACCTCGGCGCCCGCCAGGACCCGCAGCCGTACGATTCCGGCGCCGCGCGGTCCCGAGCGGCGCATCCGTACGACGGCCCCGGTGATCCGCACGGTGACGGCCGGTTCGTCCTCGATGTAGCGGGCCCCCGCCAGCCGCAGGGCCGGAAGGTCGCCGGGGGAGAATTCCACCGGTTCGGGGCGGGCGGGGCAGCCTTCGGGGGTTCCCGCGGCGGGTGCCCAGGCGAGGGCGATCCTTGTTCCCTCCGAACCGCGGACCAGAGCGATGACGGCCTGGGTCAGCTCCCGGCTGACACCGGCCTCGACGGCGCTGTCGAAGGCCTCCATCCCGCCGGTGGCGCGCTGGAAGTCGATGGCTTCGCGGGTGGCGTGCAGGGCGTGGTAGAGCCGTACGGCGACGGCCCGGCCCGGGGCGACCGGGAGGTACGCCGTGAGGTCGCGGCCGCCCGGGGCGGGTCCGACGAGCATGCCTTCCAGAGCGGCGAGGGCCCTTCTGCGGTGGCGTGCGCCGTGGAAGCCGGCGCGCCCCCGTACGGCGAGCGCCCCGGCGAGGAGGATCTGCCGGGCCGCGGCGCGCAGCTGGTCGGCGCCGCTCCAGCTGGCGGCTCCGGCGGCTCCCGCGGGTCCAGCCACGCCGTCGGGGACATCGCGCCACCAGCGGATCTCGTCGCTGGGCACGGCGAGGGAGACCAGGACGTCACGGGCCGAGGGCGCCGCACTGCGGGCGAGCGCGGTGAGCGCCTCGGCGAGGAGGTCCTCGCTGTCGGGGAAGGCCGTGGTGTCGGGTACGAGGAGGCTCGTGCCGCCGGAGGGTGTCGCGTTTCCCGGTGGGGTCCATCGGCTGTACCGTCCGGCCGCGCCGCCGCGGCGGCGCCAGCCGTGCCGGTCCAGCAGGGCCCCGAGGACCGCGGGGTCGACGCGGGCGGGATCGGGGATGTCCCCGGCGGGCGGCACCACGGCGGGCCAGTGGCCCATGGTCTCGTTGGGGTGTGGTCGCGTGCCCGACGGCATGACTGCGTCGACGGGCTCGTCCATCGGCCGGTGCATCAGGGTCTCCCTCCCGCCCCGACCCGCGTCATGATCTCGCAGAGCGCGCGGTCGTCGAATATGCGCGTGGTCGGGATCCGCACAGTGGTCCTGTGCCGGCCCGTCACCGCGTGGCCGGCCAGGTTGGTCCAGTAGCAGCAGTGCCGCAGGTCGAGCCGGTCGTGGCCGGCCCGCAGCCAGTCGTCCTGGCTGCGCGGCACGATCATCACGACCAGGATCTTGTGCACCGACACGGGTGTCCGGGCGAGCTTCACGAGGTGGGCGTTGTCCAGCGTGAAGGCGAACGACGGTCCGGGTGGGTGCGGGGGTATCTGATAGGTGCATTTCAGCTGCACCTTTATGGTCACCTCGTCGTCGACGGTGTGGTCGGGGGCGCCGTGGCTGACATGCCAGTCGATGCCGTTGTCGGGAAAGGGCTGCGACAGGGAGCACCCCGCCGCGGCCGCGACCGCGTGCAGGTAGCCCACCTGGAGGGTCTCCATGCAGGCGGTGGTGGCGAGTGTGCCTCGCAGCGGTGCGATCCGCTGGGGCAGCAGCCCGCTCGGGTCGGGCTGCGCGAGCGCCATGGCTCCGTATGCCTTCCGGGCTGTGCCGATCGGTTCGTTCGGTTGGCGAGTTCTCAGGGTCGGTGAGTCCTCGGGGCAACTTGCTTGCCCGTCACCTGTGTTGTCACCGCACAGAGGGGCCCGCAAACGGCGTATCAGGCAAAGGGCCCGGGTATCACCGAATCGGGCAGGGGAATCACGCCATCTGCCGGTCGGGCACGAGGAGTTCGGGGATGACGCACTGGTATGAGGGGCCGCTGGCCGCTTTTGACACCGAGACAACAGGCGTGGACGTCGAGCAGGACCGGATCGTTTCGGCCGCTCTGGTGATCCAGGACGCGACGGGCGGGCGTATGCGCGTCACCCGCTGGCTGGTGAATCCGGGGGTGCCGGTGCCCGTGGGGGCCACCGAGATCCACGGCCTGACCGACGACCACCTCCAGCGCAACGGCCGGTGGCCCGCACCGGTGGTGGAGGAGATAGCCAGGGCGCTGGCCGAGCAGTGCGCGGCCGGCCGGCCGCTCGTCGTGATGAACGCGCCCTTCGATCTGACGCTGCTGGACCGGGAGCTGAAGCGGCACCGGGCGTCGTCGCTGGCCGGGTATCTGGGGAACACTCCGCTGTGCGTGCTGGATCCGCGCGTCCTCGACAAGCATCTGGACCGTTACCGCAAGGGCCGGCGCACCCTGACCGACCTCTGCGCGCAGTACGAGGTGGTGCTGGACGGCGCCCATGACGCGGCGGCCGATGCGGCGGCTTCGCTGGAGCTGGTGCGGGCGGTGGCGCGCCGGTTCTCGTCCCGCCTGGAGCGGCTGTCGCCGGCGGAGCTGCATGCGTTGCAGGCGGTGTGGCACGCGGCACAGGCGCGCGGTCTGCAGGCGTGGTTCGCGAAGAGCGGGACGCCGGAGGCGGTGGATCCGGCCTGGCCGCTGCGCCCGGAGCTGCCCGCGGCGGCATGATCCCGGGGCCGCGGTGACCGGGTCGCGCGCGCGATCCCGACGTGCGGCGGCCGGTTCCATGGACGCTGCCCGCACACGCAGAGGCCGGTCCGTCGGTGGTGCTGACGGACCGGCCTCTCCCGGGGTGGGCGATACTGGGTTCGAACCAGTGACCTCTTCGGTGTGAACGAAGCGCTCTCCCACTGAGCTAATCGCCCGGGAACGGACTGAACCATACAGGCCTCGGCGGGTGTGGTTCAAACTCCTTCAAGACGGGCCGCCAGTCCACGGCGTCCGGCACGCATCATCAGGGCGTGATTCGCCCGGAACACCGCACGTCCCGGCACCGCGAGGAGCCGCATCACCGTCCGGCGCACCTCGACCTCCTGCTCGTACGTGGCACGGGTGCCGGCGCCGTGTGCGGTGACGGTCCAGCGGGCCCAGCCGTCGAGGTCGCCGCCGAGGACCGCCTCGAGCACCCCGGCCGCGGGGTCGCGGCGGCTCGCGCGGACGGTCATGACGAGGTCGTACGGGAGGAGGGAGCGGATCCGCATGGTGCCTGTGGTGTCGTCGACGCCGGCGACCTGGCGGATCTGGGGCCACCATTGCGGATAGTCCTCGGCGCGTTCGAGGACCGCGTACACGGCAGCGGGCGGGGCGGACACGTCCCAGACGCTCACAAAGCGGTAGTGGCTCCAGTCCATGGGTCCCAGTCTGCGCGTACTCAGTCCCCCAGCTGAGTATCCGCGCGCATGTCCGCACGTGTGGGCCGCGCCACACTCCCGTTTATGACACATGTGCCGTCGCCCGCCGAGGAATTGGCGCTCCTCGATCGCGAACTGGTCCGGCTGGACGCCCGCCGGATGCAGCTGCTGACCCGTCGCGCCTGGTTGCTGAGTGTTCTGCAGCCGCAGGCCGCAGTGCCCGCCGCTCCGACCGCACCGCCGGCCGCGGCTCCTTTCGCGCCGCCGTCGTCGCCGTCGTCGCCGACAGCCGCCCCGGCGGCCCGGCGCAGTGCGCAGAATGTGCTGCTGACCCTGGGCGGTCTGCTCCTGACGATCGCGGCGATCGCGTTCACCCTGGTCAGCTGGGGGCACATGGGGATCGGCGGCCGCTCTGCGGTGCTCGCCCTGGTCACGGTCGTCGCGCTGGCGGCACCCGCCGGGCTGCTGCGTCGTGGGCTGTCGTCGACGGCCGAGGCGCTGGGCGCGCTCGCGCTGGTGCTGATGGTGCTGGACGCGTATGCGCTGCACCGGGTGGCGGCGCCGGACGCCGGCGGACTCGGATTCGCCGCGGCCGCTTCGGCGGCGCTGGCCGTGCTGTGGGCGGTGTACGGCCTGGCGCTCGCCCGGCTGCGACTGCCGCGCCCGGCAGCGGTGGTGAGCGTGCAGTTCACGCTGGTGCTCTGGGCGTGGTCGGCGGACGCCCAGGCGTCGGTCTTCGGCTGGGCACTCCTGCTGACGGCGGCGCTCGACTGTGTGATCGCCCTGTGGGGCAGGGGCGTTGGGGTGCGGACGACCGCGGCCGTCGGTGGTTGCGTATCGGGGCTGGCCGGATCCCTGGTGGCCCTGGTGCAGTCGGTGACGGCCGGGACACCGGTGGCGGCGGTGGCACCCGGGGTGCTGCTGCTGACAGCAGCGGCGGTCGCGCTGCTCGGAACGTGGCGGGCGCCCACGAGGTTCGCGGTGGCCGGCGGGCTGATCGCAGGGCTTGCCGTGGTGGCCGGGGCCGGCGGGGTGCTGCGTGCGGGGGCGCCGGCGGACTGGACGGTTCCGGTGTACCTGCTGTGCGGTCTGCTGCTGTTGGCGTCGGTACGGGCTCCGCTGCGGCGGCCGGCCGGGCAGGGAGTGCTGTGGGCCTCGCTGGTGGTGGTCGCGGGGTCGGTGCTCGCCGCGGCGCCGGCGGTCGGAGTGACGCTGGTGGGTCCGGTGTCGCGGCTGTCCGCGGTGTGGGCGGGTGCGCCGGAGGGCGGCGTTCGCGGTGCACTGGGGATGGCGGGAATGGAGTGGTCGCAACTCTCCACGGTGCCCGTGGTGCTGTTGGTGCCGGCTGTCCTGGCGGGGGCGGCGTACCGCCGGTGGGCGTGGTGCACGCGGATGGCCGGGCCGGTGGCCGCCCCGGGAGAGGCGTGGCGGAGCGTGGTGGGTGCGAGTGCGCTGGTGCTCGGGTGGGCGGGGCTGCTGGTGCTGCCGGTCGTGCTGGACGCCGCGTACGCGGCCGCGGTGGCGGTGCAGTCGGTGCTCGTCGCGGCGCTGCTCGCCCTGGCGGTACGGGGGCTGCGCCGCGGGGCGGACCCGGTCGCATGGGCCGCGCTGGTCTGCGGTGCGGCCGGGGCGGTGAGTGTGGCAGTGCTGTCGCTGGCCGCGGAGTCCGCCACCTATGCGGTGTTCGGAACACTGCTGGTGCTGTTCGGGGCGGCAGCGGCGGGAACGCGTGCCGGGTCGTCGGCGGCTCGGGCGACCCGGGTGGTGCAGGCGGTGCAGGCGTGTGTGGCCGTGGTCTGCGCCATGGTGCTCGCCGGTGCGGTGGGGGCGTCGCTGGAGCTCGCGACGTACCGGACCGCGCCGGTCATGCTGGTCGTCCCGGCGGCGACGGTCCTGATCGGGGCGCGGCTGCGGGGCGGTCCTTCGGCGTTGCCGGTCGAGCTGACCGGCGCCGTCGCGGGCGCGGTGGCGGTGGCGATGGCCGTGCCGGACGGCCGGTTCCTCGCCCTGGTTCTCGCCCTGTGCGGTGTGCTGGCGGCGGGCACGGCGGTACGCGCGGAGCGGCGGCCGGTGGCCGGGTACGTGGCGGTGGCTCTGTTCGTCCTGGCGACATGGGTGCGGCTGTCGGCTTCGGACGTGTCGGCCCCGGAGGCGTACACCCTGCCGGTGACGGTCCCCGCGCTGGCGATCGGGGTGCTGCGAAGGCGCCGCGATCCGGCAGCGTCCTCGTGGACGGCGTACGGGGCGGGCCTGGCGGCGACGCTGGTACCGAGCCTCTTCGCGGCCTGGGTCGACCCGTCGTGGGTGCGGCCGCTGCTGCTGGGCGTGGCGGCTCTGGTGCTCACGCTGGCCGGGGCGCGGCTGCGACTGCAGGCTCTGCTGCTGCTCGGTGGTGCGGTGCTCGCTCTGGACGCGCTGCACGAACTGGCGCCGTACGTGGTCCAGGTGGCCGGTGTGCTGCCGCGCTGGCTGCCGCCCGCACTGGCCGGGGCGCTGCTGCTGGTGGTCGGGGCGACGTACGAGCAGCGGCTGCGCGATGCGCGGCGGCTGAAGGACGCACTGCGGCGGATGCGCTGACCCGGGTCCGGTCTGCGGGCCGGCCCGGGCGTTCCTCGCACGTTCCGGGCCGGGATCCGGTCACCGGCCGGGCGACTGCCCCATGGCGTCCACCTGCCGGCGCCGGTGGGGACGTTTCTCCGTGCGGGGATTTCCGGACTCGGCCCCGGAATTGGCGTGGGCCGATAACCGTCCCGCCCTGCCTGGAGGGCGCACGACGACAGCTGCGGCAGCTCACCGCATTGCCGGAGCGCCCGGATTCACCCCGGATGAGGACGTCCCTCCGCCTTGCGATGCACCACATCTGACGCCACGTGCTGATCCACCGGGGATGACGCGACAGGCCCTCGGGACGCGCCCGTCGTCGCACCTGCGTGGAATTGCGGCCGCGTTGTGGAAACTGCGGGACGAATTGCCCACGAGGGCCACGGTGTTGAACGTCTCCCAGGAATGCGCAGGAATGCGCCGGCCCGGAAGCCCATCCCGCCCTCGATGCGCACGCGGTCGCTGCTTCCCGAACGGGGCGATCGTCCCGGCGGCCGGCGGGGCCCGCCGTGATGATCGACCGGATCCCTCACATCGGCCGAAGCGCCTCGCCCGGTCCGGAGCTGTGGACATCGGACCCGGGCGCCACGCACGGGACACGCAGAGGGCCCGTGAGACTGTCGTGT
Source organism: Streptomyces sp. JH14 (assembly GCF_029428675.1). Lineage (GTDB taxonomy): Bacteria > Actinomycetota > Actinomycetes > Streptomycetales > Streptomycetaceae > Streptomyces. The sequence continues at coordinate 875,069 of NZ_JAJNEL010000001.1, forward strand.
CTCACGGGCCCTCTGTCCGGGTGGGCGATACTGGTTTCGAACCAGTGACCTCTTCGGTGTGAACGAAGCGCTCTCCCACTGAGCTAATCGCCCGGGCGCACCGCAAACATTACCGCATGTCAGCGGTGCTCTACGACCGCCCCCGGGTCACTCGCGGATCTTCCAGGGCATCGCGATTCCGAACTTCCACACATAGATCCCGACCAGCACCGCGATGATCACCAGCCCGACCACGGTGAGGATGATGTTCCGCCGCCGGACCTTGGGATCGAGCGCCTTCTGGGCCGCCTCGGTGACCTTCCGGCGGGTCCACCGCAGCACCAGCTGCGCCCAGACGAACTCGGTCGCCCAGATCGCCATGCCGCCGAAGATCACCAGCCAGCCCGGCCCGGGCAGCGGCAGCATGATGATGCCCGCCACGACCACGGCGAGGCCGACCACGAAGACGCCGACCTGCCAGCTCAGGTGGAGCGCCCTGGACGCCTTGATGAATCCGGGAGCCCGCGAGCCGAGCTCCCGTTCCGCCTTGGCGTCGTCCTTCGTCACACCCTCCGTGACGTCAGGCGTCACGTCCCTTGTCACGTCCCCCGTAGCGGGCGCCGGGGCTGCCGGTGCGGCAGCCTCGTCCCGCGCGTCACTCTCCGCATTCATGCGGCCCAACCTACCGGAACGCGCTTCGTCACCGGAATGGGCGAATGACCCAAAGTTACACACCGCTGTACGAGCTATCCGAAGAATCACAAAAAGGTCAGAGGGGTTTACAACGCCACCGTAGGTGGCATGTCGATTTCGCCGACGTGCGAATCCCCGAGCGCACACTGAGCGAAAGGCCCTGGCGCTTATGAACACCACGGTCAGCTGCGAGCTGCACCTGCGCCTCGTTGTGTCGAGCGAGTCCTCACTGCCTGTACCCGCGGGCCTGCGGTATGACACGGCCGATCCGTATGCCGTGCACGCCACCTTCCACACCGGAGCGGAGGAGACGGTCGAATGGGTATTCGCCCGCGACCTCCTTGCCGAGGGGCTGCACAGGCCCACCGGCACCGGAGACGTACGTGTCTGGCCATCTCGTAGTCACGGCCAGGGCGTCGTCTGCATCGCGCTGAGCTCCCCAGAGGGCGAAGCCTTGCTCGAAGCCCCGGCGAGGGCCCTGGAGTCGTTCCTGAAGCGGACCGACGCCGCGGTGCCACCAGGCACCGAGCATCGCCACTTCGACCTCGATACGGAGCTCTCACACATCCTGGCCGAGAGCTGAGCCAGGTCGAGAGCTGCACTGCGCCGTCCGACTCGGGGCGACGGCGCCGCGCAGACAACCACATAGGGCAGACACCGGCGCCGTGACCACGGAATCCACCGTGGTGACGGCGTCGGCGCATGCTCCACCGGCGCATACCGGCGCAGGCCCGCTCCCTGGACGCGCGCCCATCGGGCCCAGAACGCCCCTCTGCGCCTCTGCACGCCCCCCCACGGCCCCCTGGCGCCCCCTGGTGGCCGGTAAGAGCTCCTCGCGGGCCCTACGGCCCTCTCGTACCGATGTGCGACTTTGCCGAGCCAGTAGAGTCAGCCCGCATCGGCGGGCGCCCCGCTCGCCGGAGGCCAGGGAGCGAAAGCGTGCTGATCCCCCACGACACCCGGATCGCCCTCGAAACGGTGGTCGATCTGGTGAACACCGCACAGACGACCGACCAGCAGGAGGCCGGACGGAGCGACGGTCTCGCCGACATCGAAGCGCTGTACGCGTTCTCCCGGCGGCATCGCATCAGCGGCGTCGGCGAGCTCGGCGAGAAGGACCTGCGGGCCGTACAGGATGTACGCACCCGGTTCGCGGAGATCTTCGCGACGCACGACGCCGAAATCGCCGCCGGTCTCGTCAACAGTCTCGTGGCCGCCGCGGGCACCACGCCGCAGCTCAGCAATCACGACGGCTACGACTGGCATGTCCATTACTTCGCGCCGGACGCCTCGATCGCCGACCATCTCGCGGCCGACTGCGGCATGGCGCTGGCCTTCATCGTCGTCGCGGGCGAGCAGGAGCGGCTGCGGCGCTGCGAGGCGCCGGACTGCCGGGACGCGTTCGTGGACCTGTCGCGCAACCGCTCCCGCAGGTACTGCTCCAGCCGCACCTGCGGTAATCGGCTGCATGTCGCCGCGTACCGGGCACGCCGCAGGGAGGCGGCCGGCTGACCGCTCGCGGCCGGTCTCATCGCCCGCTCACAGCAGTAAGAGATCATGCAGCGCGGCCATCAGCAGCAGACAGCCGACCACCGCGAGGAAGATCATCAAAGGGGGCTGGGACAGCGCGAAGAGGCAGCCACGCGGCTCTTCGGCAGGGGGTGCGGGGGTATCGCCCCGGGAGGTGTCCACCATCTCGGGACGATCATGACGCAGAACGGACCCCGTCGACGATCAACACGCCTTTTTATGACGGGAGTTCACTCTTCACATGGCCGGGAGGATTCGCTCCGGCGTCCGACCCGCCGTCACACATTCGGGACCGCGCCCGCTTCCCCGCCGCTCCCCCTGTTCCGCACCGCTCAGCCGAGATCGCGCAACATGCGCAGCTGGACGGCCCGGTGGGACGATGAGCCGCCCTCGTGATTGTTCCAGGGGTAGACCTCGATCTCCTTCGGACCCGCCCAGTGGTTGTAGGCGGCGAAGACCGTGGACGGCGGACAAATGGTGTCCATCAGCGCCACCGAATAGAGCGCCGGGACCGTGGCCCGGGCGGCGAAGCTGATGCCGTCGAAGTAGGAGAGCGTACGGAACACCTGCTCGGCTTCGCCGCGTTGCGTGGCGAGGAAGCGCACGATCTCCTGGTACGGGTCCTTGTCGGTGATCTCGACGGCCCGCCGGAAGTGGGACAGGAACGGTACGTCGATCAGCGCGGCCTTCACGTGCGGGCTGAGCCCGGCCACCGCCTGGGCGATGCCGCCGCCCTGGCTGCCGCCGTGCACGACGATGCGGTCCGGGTCGACGGACGGGTGGGTGCGGGCCACCTCCACGGCGCGGACCGCGTCGGTGAAGACGCGCCGGTAGTAGTACTGCTCGGGGTCGAGGATGCCGCGGGTCATGAAGCCGGGCGACTGCGGATTGGCGCCGCCGTGCGGGTCGGGGGTGGAGCCCGCCGAGTGGCTGTTGACGGCGCCCTGGCCACGGGTGTCGACGAGCAGGGTGGCCCAGCCGGCCGCGGGCCACACCAGGTGGTCGTGCGGAAGTCCGCGGCCACCGCCGTAGCCGAGGTAGTGGACGACGCACGGGAGAGGGCCCTCGACACCCGCCGGAACGTTCAGCCACGCGCGGATACGGTGACCGCCCCAGCCGGAGAAGGTCACGTCGTGCACGTCGACGGTGTTCAACGCTGCGTCATACGGGCGGAATTCGGGATAGAGCGGAAATCCGGAGGATTCGTCGAGGGTGCGCTTCCAGAAGGCGTCGAAGTCGACGGGCTCGCCGGGCTCTGGGCGGTAGTCGCGGAGTTGGTCCAGGGGCAGATCGAACAGGGGCACGAGTTCTCCGTTTCGGTCATGCGGAAGAGAAGGACGGAAAGCAGGGACGGACAGGGAGCGCATCCCGGGAGCGGGCCGGAGGAGCCGGGCGTCTTCGGCAGGTCGCTACGGCCCCGTGCCGGGGGTGCGGGGCCGGCTCCGGCTGGAGCACCCCGTCGCGGTGGCCGCGCATGCCGTTCCCGTCGCCCGCCTCCGTCAGCAGGAGTTCCACGGGTAGAAGGGGTGCGAGCCCGAGCAGTCCCCCCACGACGGCACTGCGGCGCCCTGCGGCCGCGCGCACCGGCCGTCACGGGCCGGGGTGCGCGGCGGCCCCGCTTCGGATCGGCCGGTCACGTGCGACACGGTGCCCGCGCAGGTTCCGGCCTGCCGGGCCATGTCCTTGATCCCTGCCACGCGCGCCACCCGCCCTGTCCCAGCCCCGAATCGCTCCCCAACCCGTCGGGGACGCTAGCCCCGCTCCCATGGAGCGTCAAGGATCAGGCGTGAACCCGTTCACCTGCGATTTCGCGGCGGCTCACGTCGCCTCACCGTCGATGGCCGCTCGCGGTCCGGGGGTCAGATGCCGTGCTTCTTCAGGATGGCCTCGATGTCGCTGAAGTCCTCGCCCGGGGCGGCAGCCTCCTGCTTCGGCTTCGTCTGCGGCCGGTCCGCGGGCACACCGCTCCCGAGCGAGGGCACCGACGCGGCCGGTGCGACGGCACCGCGCTGCGCCGCCTGCGCGGCGGCCTTGCGTTCCTTGCGGGTACCGACGCCGCGCCGTTCGATCGCACGCGTGGTCATGAAGAGCAGCCAGGCCACGCCGAGCAGCCCGAAGCCGAGCCAGACGCTGGGCTTGAACGCGATATCCGTGACCCACTGGACCACTCCGGTCAGCACCAGGCCGATCGGGATCAAGGAGTAGGCGGCGATCCGGGTCGCGGCGAGGAATCGCTTCCGGTACGCGGTCACGGCGGCGATGCCCAAGCCCGCCGCGGACACCGCGGAGCAAATGGTCTCGGCAAGCATCGGTGCCTCCAGGCGCACGGGGAAACGTCCCTTCCATCCTGCACCGCCCACCCGGCCCGCGGCCATGATCCAGGACCGCATCAGGGACATTTCAGGGCCGGAGTCCTCCCCAGGTGCAGGCGGGTGGCCGGTCCGCCCACCACGCGGGGCCGAGGCGGATGCCGATTGGGATGGGTGTGCGGGCCCTGGGAGACTGGCCCCATGAGCGATTCCACTCCCGCCGCCCCGGTCGTCCTCGATGTCTGGTGCGAGCTCCAGTGCCCCGACTGCCACCGCGCCCTCACCGATGTGCACGCCCTGCGCGCCCGGTACGGCGACCGGCTCGACGTGCGCCTGCGGCACTTCCCGCTGGAGAAGCACAAGCACGCCTATGCCGCGGCGCAGGCGGCCGAGGAGGCCGCGGAGCAGGGCATGGACTGGCCGTACATCGAGGCCGTACTCGCCAGGACCGACGAGCTCGGCCGCTCGGGCGAGCCGGTACTGATCGAGGTGGCACGCGAACTCGGCCTGGACGCCGATGAGTTCGACACCGCCCTGATCGACGGACGGCACATGCTGATCGTCGATGCCGACCAGGCCGAGGGCAAGGCCATCGGCGTGACCGGCACCCCCACGTATGTGATCGGCGGCGAGCGGCTGGACGGCGGCACGAGCCAGGACGGGCTGCGCGAGCGGATCGAGGAGATCGCCGAGCGTCTGATCGCCGAGCAGGACTGACGGCGGCCACGGTGACCACGGACCGATGACCGTCCCGCCACGCCGCCGGGCCCGGCCCGGCGGCGGCTACAGCGGCTTGACGAGGTTGTACCGGGTCACCGTGTAACCGAGCGACTCGTACAACAGGACCGCCGGCGTGTTGGACGAGAGGACGTGCAGCCCGATCCGTTCGTGCCCGGCGGCGAGCGCGATGCGTTCCGCCTCCAGCATCAGCGCCCGGCCGTACCCCCTGCCGCGGAACGTCTCCTCCACCTCGACGTCGAAGACGAATCCGACCACCGTCCCCGGGTGCATCTCGAAAGGCGACACCCAGACATGTCCCACCACGCCGTCGCCCTCATGGACCAGGGCGTGCAGCCGGGTGCCCTCCGTGGCGAGTCCGTGCGGCAGATGCGTCCGGTGGGAGATCTCCGCCTTGCGCAGAGCCTCGTCCGCCGGGACGCCGCGCTCGATCCATGTCTGCGCGTAGCCCGTGACGGCGGTGGTCTCCCACTGTTCGAACTCCGCCTCCGTCATCGGCCGCCCGGTGACACGGTCGGGCAGGACAGGCGGGTTGCGCGGCAGGTCCTTGATCATGTTCCTGCTGCGCTCGGTGCAGCCGAGTGCGGCAGCGAGCCGCTGTCCGGCCGTGTTGTCCGATCCGACCGAGAGCTCCAGCCGGGAGCACCCCCAGCCGCGCAGCACCTCCTCGGCGGCGAGTACGGCGATGGTGCCGCGGCCGCGCCTGCGGCTGGGTTCGTCTATCCGCAGGGAGCGCAGCACCCCTGCCGTCGCCCCGAATTCCGGATCGGTGGCGATCTCGACGGCGCCGACCGGCCGTCCGTTGTCGCACACGTCGTACGCGCGGCTCCGCGCGCCGTCGGCGCCTTGCTGGATCGGCCCGGTCGGCCGGAGGGTCGTGGTCATCACCCGTGTTCTATCCGCTGAGCCGCGGACCGTCACCCGATTTTGCGGATCCCGGCCGGGCACGGACCCCGGCTCACGGGTCGAGGTCGTTCCCCGCACGCTCGTCGAAGATCCGCATGGCTTTCGCCGTCACGGGTCCGGGTGTGCCGGGCAGCTCCCGTCCGTCGATCCGGTGGACGGCCTGGACGTCCCGGAGGCTGGAGGTCAGGAACACCTCCTCGGCGAGGTCCAGGACCTCCATGGACAGGTCGGTCTCGCGCGCCCCGGTCCATGCCACGACCAGTGCACGGGTGATGCCGGCGAGGCAGCCGGAGGCGACCGGCGGGGTGTACAGCTGTCCGTCGAGCACGACGAAGACGTTGGATCCGGTGCCTTCGCAGAGCTGCCCGACGGTGTTGGCGAAGAGCGCCTCCGAGGCGCCCTGCTCGTGGGCGCGGGCGAGAGCGACCACGTTCTCCGCGTACGACGTGGTCTTGAGCCCGACGAGCGCGCCGCGTTCGTTGCGCGTCCAGGGCACGGTGATCACTGCGGTGGTGTCGGGGCGCCGTCCCGCCTCGCCGAGTGCGACGACGAGGCCGGTGCCTTCGTTGCCGCGGTCTGAACCGAGCGGGGAGACCCCGCCGGTGTACGTGATGCGCAGCCGGCCGAGCTCCATGGGATTGGCGTCGATGACGGCGGCGCAGGCCCGGCGCACCTCGTCGAGGTCGGGGTCGGGCAGTCCGAGCCCGCGGGCCGAGCGGGTCAGCCGCTCGAGGTGCCGGGTGAGGGCGAAGGGCCGGCCGGCGGTCGTCCTGACCGTCTCGAAGATGCCGTCGCCCACGGTCAGTCCATGGTCGAACACGGACACCTGGGCGTCGGCGGCGTCGCGCAGTGCGCCGTTGACCCAAATCCTCATCACGCGGTCCTTCCAGTCGCTTGCTGGGCGCCCGACGCTACAGCGAGCAGCCGGTGCGCCTTGAGCTCGGTCTCGTCCCACTCGCGCTCCGGGTCGGAACCCCAGGTGATACCGGCCCCGGTGCCGAACCGGAGAACCGGGGCGGCTCCGGTCCGGTCGACCCAGAAGGTCCGGATGCCCACGGCGAGGCCGGCGGTGGAGCGGTCGGCGTCGACCCAGCCGATGCCGCCGCAGTAGGGGCCCCGGGGTGCGGTCTCCAGTGAGTCGATGATCCGCAGGGCGCTGGACTTGGGCGCCCCGGTGACGGATCCGGGCGGGAAGGCGGCGGCGAACAGCTCGGGCCAGCCGACCCCGTCGGCGAGGCGGCCGCGCACGGTGGAGACGAGGTGGACGAGTCCCGGGTGCTTCTCCACCACGCAGAGGTCGGGGACCGTGACCGTTCCGGTGGCGCAGACGCGGCCCAGGTCGTTGCGGACCAGGTCGACGATCATCACGTTCTCGGCGTGGTCCTTCTCCAGCAGATCGGCCTCGGTGCGGCCGGTGCCCTTGATCGGTCCTGACTCGACCGTGCGGCCGTCCCGCTTCAGGAAGAGCTCGGGGGACGCGGTGGCGATCTCCACGCCGTGCGCAGGCAGCCGAATCGTTCCTGCGTACGGGGCGGGGTTGCCGCGCGCCAGCAGCGCGGTGAGGGCGTCGACGTCCGCGGCGGCCGGGTCCGGCAGCACCGCGGTCATCACCCGGCAGAGGTTGGCCTGGTAGACCTCGCCGGCCGCTATGCACGCGCGGATGTGGCGTACGCCGGCGGTGTACGCGGCGCGGTCCAGCGACGAGGTCCAGTCACCGGCCCTCGGCCCGCGCCAGGCTCCGGGCACGGGCGCGGGCACCGGCGCGGTCCGTACGGTGCCGAAGCGGGCGCAGACGAGGCCGCCCTCGAAATCGGCGCATACGGCCCAGAAGCCGGACGAGTCGAGGGCTGCGGGATCACTGGTCACGTCCTGCAGATCGGACGCGACGAGGCCGCCGAAGCGGGCCATTGGAGCGAGGTCGTGCACGCTGCTGAGTCTAGGACGGCACACGGTGACCTGCGCCGGGGCGCAGCCACCGCAGCACGCTGCACAAACGCGTTTTTGTACTGGCCCCGGAATCCGCTAGAGTTCAACACGTCGCCGGGACACGCAAGTGAAACGGAACCGACAAGCGGACGTGGCTCAGTTGGTAGAGCATCACCTTGCCAAGGTGAGGGTCGCGAGTTCGAATCTCGTCGTCCGCTCGAAGTGGGGGATCTTTTCCCGAACCCCTGCACTCCTGGTGGAGTGGCCGAGAGGCGAGGCAACGGCCTGCAAAGCCGTCTACACGGGTTCAAATCCCGTCTCCACCTCCAAGGACGATTAGCTCAGCGGGAGAGCGCTTCCCTGACACGGAAGAGGTCACTGGTTCAATCCCAGTATCGTCCACTGGTCCGCAAGGATCCCCCGCGCGATTAGCTCAGCGGGAGAGCGCTTCCCTGACACGGAAGAGGTCACTGGTTCAATCCCAGTATCGCGCACGCAGTACACGCAGGTTCACCCTGCGCGATTAGCTCAGCGGGAGAGCGCTTCCCTGACACGGAAGAGGTCACTGGTTCAATCCCAGTATCGCGCACCAGCCGAAGCCCCGGTCGTCTCCACGACCGGGGCTTCGTCGTTGCTGCGGATCTTCGCCGCATCGGCGCGGCCCGCTCCGCCCGACCGGCGTCAGTCGGTGAAGAGCTGTGTGGCCTTGAGGATCAGTTCGTACAGTCCGTAGGCGAACGGCGCGGCGACCCAGAGCCAGACCACGGCGGTGAGTGTTCTACGACTCTTGGTGGGCACGGGACTTCCTCTCCGCTGCCTCGTGGAAGCGTGGATGGACGGGGCGTACGAACTCGTTGGCGGCGAAGCCGACGACCAGCAGCCCGATCATGATCGTCAGTGATGTGGTGTAGAGGCCGGATCCGCTCCGTCCCGCCCGCTCCCCCGCGTCCGCCACCCAGTTGACGATCAGCGGGCCGAGGACACCGGCGGTCGACCAGGCGGTCAGCAGCCGGCCGTGGATGGCGCCCACCTGGTAGGTGCCGAAGAGGTCCTGCAGATAGGCGGGGACCGTGGCGAATCCGCCTCCGTAGAAGGAGAGGATCACCAGCGCACAGCAGACGAAGAGCGGCTTGGAGCTGCCGAATTCGACGATCGTGAGATACATCAGGGCGCCGACACCGAGATAGACGCGGTACATGTTCTTGCGCCCGATGAGGTCCGAGGTCGAGGACCACAGGAGCCGTCCGGTCATGTTGGCCAGGGAGAGCAGGGCGACGAAGCCCGCCGCGGCGGAGGCCGTTACCGGAGCGGAGGAGTCCGCGAAGAAGTCCGAGATCATCGGGGCGGCCTTCTCCAGAATGCCGATGCCTGCGGTGACGTTCATGCAGAGAACCACCCACAGACACCAGAACTGCGGTGTGCGCAGCGCGTTGCGTGCGGAGACCTGGGCCGTGGTGACGAGACGACGGGTCTCCTCCTTCGGCTGCCAGCCGGCCGGCAGCCATCCGTCCGGGGGCACCCGGACGAGGAAGACCCCGAGCGCCATGAAACCGGCGTAGGCGAGACCGTGGACCAGGAAGGTGGTCGCGATTCCCGCACTGTCGGTACCGAAGCCGTCGAGCATCGCGGTCGACCAGGGCGAGGCGATCAGCGCGCCGCCGCCGAAGCCCATGATGGCGATACCGGTGGCCATGCCGGGGCGGTCGGGAAACCACTTGATGAGCGTGGAGACCGGCGAGATGTAGCCGATGCCGAGGCCGATGCCGCCGATGAAGCCGTAGCCGAGGACGACCAGCCAGAACTGACCGGTGGCCACGCCGAGGGCGGCGACGAGAAAGCCCGAGGAGAAGCAGATCAGGGAGACGAACATCGCCCAGCGCGGTCCGTTGCGTTCGACGAGGGTGCCGCCGAAGGCCGCGGAGAGACCGAGCATGACGATGGCGAGCTGGAAGGGGAGGGCGCTGGCGGTGCCGGAAAGGTCGAGTGCTGATTCGAGCGGGGGCTTGAACACGCTCCAGGCGTAGGCCTGCCCGATCGAGAGATGCACGGCGAGCGCGGCAGGCGGAACCAGCCAGCGGCTCCAGCCGGGTGGCGCGACGGTCCGGGACCGATGGAGGAAGGTCATGGGCCGGAACTTTAAGGATCAACCATGCCGCTGCCTAGATGCCGGACAAAGAAAGTGTCGACGGTATTCACAGCGGAGAAGGGCGGGTTGCGTCCACGGCGGCCCGGCCGTGCACGGGAGCGGGCCCCGGACACCGTGTGTCCGGGGCCCGCTCCCGTGCCTGCTCGGTCAGGAGGAGAAGAGCATGTGACCGAAGCTCTTGTGCCGGTAGTGACCGCCGTGGTGGCCGCCGTGGTGCTGCGGGGCGCCCCAGGCGGGGGCCGGCGCGGCGGGGTAGGCCTGGGGAGCGGGCGGCGCGGGCGGGGCCTGCTGGGTCCACTGCGCCTCGATGCGGGTCAGGGTCTCCAGCTCGCCGTAGTCGAGGAATATCCCCCGGCAGCCGCTGCACTGCTCGATCTGGATGCCGTTGCGGTTGTACGTCTGCATCTGCGCGTGGCACTTGGGACACTGCATGGTCGGCTCAGCTCCTCGCCGTCGGTTCGCCGTCCCCGGAATTCATGCCCGGAGACGATCGGTTCACCCTACGACGAGTGTTCGGCGGTCAACTCGGGCGGGAGGGAGGCAATTCGGGCACAGGCATCGATCATCGTCCGTTCCACCTCGTCCGGCGTTCGCCGCTGCGCGGCGGCCTTGGCGAACGCCAGCGCGGCGGTCTGCACCGTCAGGGCACGGGCCGGGACGTCAAGTTCGGGCCAGGGGTCGCCCTCGGCGCGTATCGCGGGTCCGCCGGCCTCTCGGTAGGCGTCCAGAAAGCGCAGCCAGACCTCGGGGGGCAGCAGCCCGGCCGCGTACCAGGCGGCGGGGCGTGCGAGGTCCCAGGCGGGGTCGCCGAGGCCCAGGTCGTCGACATCGATCAGCAGCCAGGGGCCGTGCGGGGCGGGGTGGCGGACGAGCTGCCCGAGATGCAGATCGCCGTGGCAGAGGAAGCGCGACCGGTGCGGGGGCATGGCGGCCTCGTCACGGGCCCAGGCGGGCAGGCGCCGCCATGCCTCGCGTACGGGGGCGGTGGCCGGGTCGTCGGGGAGGGCCGCGTGCATCCGGGCCACGGCGAGTGCGGCCTTCGCGGGGCCGCGCATCGTGGGGAGCGCCGGGACGGGCACGCCCGCGGGCGTGAACGCGGCCGCGGGCGAGGTGCGGTGGAGCCGGGCCAGGAGGCCGGCGGCCTCCTCCCAGGGGGCGGCGTCGGGGTCGGCCGGGTCGACGGGGTCGCCGTGGGGCCAGAGGGTCACGGTGCGGCCATGCACCGTGACGGTGGGGGCGGCGCGCCCCGACGGCCGGGACACGGGTGGCAGGAGGACGCCGGCCAGGGCGCCGGACGAGGCCACTGCCAGCCGGGCGGCCAGGTCCGCGGTGTCGGTCCCCGGGGCGTGGGCCTTCGCGACCACCGGGCCGCTGCGGACGACGGTGCCGTCGGCACGGTCCGCGAGCACCGCCGGCGCGGGGCAGGCGCAGGGGCCCCCGGCCTCGGTGGACGGGTGCACCGCGTCATGGGCGAGGGCGCCCAGCGCGCGGACGACTGCGGTGGTCACGGTCTCCCCCGGTGGCAACAGGTCCGGCCCGGTCCACCCGGGCCCGCCGCCCAGCGTACGGGCCGCACCGCGCAGTCCGAGTACGGCATGAAAGCCCCCCGGACAGCGCGATGTCCGGTCAGCTCCCCAGCTGACCGGACAAACGCTGCCGTCCGCCGCACCCCCGTCCCCACGGGGTTGTTGGCCGGATGTCCCGGTCCGGACCGCTCTTCCGGACCCGCGGAGCGCCGCTCAGCGCCCCAGCATCACGCCCACGGACGACGCCTGTGTGACCACTGCGTCCCAGCCGCCGAAGACGACTACGAGCAGGGCCGCCAGAGGAAGAACCATGGCCGTCGCCACCAGCGGGTGACGCGTGCCGGACGACGGGCGGCTGCCGAACGCGGCGTGTGCCCTGCGTCCCTGCGTGCGGATCACCGTCCGCGCTGCCGTGTCCGCCATGGTTCCTCTCCTGACCTGTTGTGGGGGCGGCGGGCGTTTGACCTCGGGGGACGAGTGCTGCGCCCACCGCTTGACCTCAAGATTAGGGACCCCGGTGGCGCGGGGCATCATGCCCGCGTACCGATTGCCGGGCCTCCCGGAGGATGAGCTGTCGGTAGTCGGCGTACTCCCCTGGGTGGAGATCGGGGGTCAGGCCCTGGGGTCATCCCCCAGGGGACTCTCGGATGCGTCCTCCCGGGGAATCGGATGTTCGACGAGGGCCAGCACCCTGTTCGCCATGAAGCGAGCGGTGCGGACGACCGAGCCGCTTCGCGTGACTTCACTCACTTCGACCACCCCTCGGCTGATGGCCGTCTCGACCCTGCGGCCCGCCCTGCCGGCCACCACTTCGTAGGTACGCGTCGTGTCTCCGGCATCCACGACTATCTCGACTCGATCGCCCTTCATTGATCCAATCCCCCTTCTGCGACGGTCCTTTGAGATCTCGCACGGGCCAGGCAGCGTGGATCCGCGGCTCCCTGACCACCCTTCAAGTTTCCCATCCGGCACTGACAATCGATGGGCGGACGAGGGCGCGGCCTCTGAGCGCGCCGGGCCACGGGTACGTAAGCTGTGCCACGTCAGGCGGATCAGGCAGCGGGGATGGGCAGACGATGGCGATGATGCGGCTCCGGCGCGAGGACCCGCGTGTCGTCGGCTCGTTCAGACTGCACCGGCGGCTCGGGGCGGGCGGCATGGGGGTCGTCTACCTGGGTTCGGACCGGCGTGGCCAGCGGGTGGCCCTCAAGGTGATCCGCCCGGATCTCGCCGAGGACCAGGAGTTCCGTTCGCGTTTCGCGCGCGAGGTGTCGGCGGCGCGACGGATCCGCGGCGGCTGCACGGCGCGTCTGGTGGCGGCCGATCTGGAGGCGGACCGCCCGTGGTTCGCCACGCAGTACGTCCCCGGCCCCTCGTTGCACGACAAGGTGGCCGAGGAGGGTCCGCTGTCGGCGGCCGAGGTGGCGTCGATCGGGGCGGCTCTCTCCGAGGGGCTGGTGGCGGTGCACGAGGCCGGTGTCGTCCACCGTGACCTGAAGCCGTCGAACATCCTCCTGTCCCCCAAGGGCCCCCGGATCATCGACTTCGGGATCGCCTGGGCGACCGGGGCGAGCACGCTCACGCATGTCGGCACTGCGGTGGGATCGCCCGGGTTCCTGGCGCCCGAGCAGGTGCGGGGCGCGGCGGTCACACCCGCGACGGACGTGTTCTCGCTCGGTGCCACGCTGGCGTACGCGGCAACGGCCGATTCGCCTTTCGGGCACGGCAGTTCCGAGGTGATGCTGTACCGCGTGGTGCACGAGGAACCGCAGTTGTTCGACGTCCACGACGCACTGGCGCCCCTGGTGAGCGCCTGTCTGGCGAAGGACCCGGAGGAGCGGCCGAGCACGCTTCAACTCTCCATGCGGCTCAAGGAGATCGCGGCCCGTGAGGCGCAGGGGCTGCACGAGAGCCGGCCGCCCGTACAGCGATCGGCTCAGGAGCTGGAACGGCCGACCGGCCGGCTGGACGGCCCGTACACCGAACAGCAGACCCGGCGCGCGGGAAGCCCTCCGGCGCCCCGTCCGCAGAGCCGGCAGACGGCGCCCGCACGCGCCTCTTCGCCGCGTACCGGCGGTTCGCGGCCGCAGCAGCCGCGCAACACCACGCGCTCCGGCAAGCGCCCCCAGACCGCCAACGGAACGAACGGCACGAAAGGGCGGCCGGGCACCCGACCCGGGACCCGTACGACGTCGACGGGCCGCCGGCCGGCCAACCCGCGGCTGCTGCGGCAGCGTCTCGTCGTCTTCGTCGTGGTGACGCTGCTGGTGGCACTGGGGATCGCGGCGGCGCAGGGATGCCAGGGACCGGCCCGTGGGCTCGGCACCTCACAGAACCCGGGACTGCAGGAGCAGCACGGGCAGCACGGGCGACAACTGCTGCCGCGGCAGCAGTAACGCGGTCGCCGGCCGGCGTCCGGTCAGTCCTGCGGGCGGCCCGTCGCCACGGCGTAGAACGCCACGGCGGCGGCCGCGCCCACGTTCAGCGAATCGACGCCGTGCGCCATCGGGATGCGTACCCATTCGTCGGCCGCGACCAGCGCCTGGGTGGACAGTCCGTCGCCCTCGGCGCCGAGCATCAGAGCCACCTTGTCCATCCGGTGCGGCGCCGCCTCGTCGATGCTGCTCGCCTTGTCGTCGGGGGTGAGCGCCAGAAGCTTGAAGCCCGCCTCCCGTACGGTCTCCAGCGCCTTGGGCCAGGTTTCGAGACGGGCGTACGGGACGGAGAAGACCGCCCCCATGGACACCTTGACCGAGCGCCGGTAGAGCGGATCGGCGCAGTCCGGGGAGAGCAGCACCGCGTCCATGCCGAGGGCGGCGGCGCTGCGGAAGATGGCCCCGATGTTGGTGTGGTCGTTGACCGACTCCATGACGACGACCCGTCGGGTCCTCGTCAGCAGTTCGTCGGCCGTCGGCAGTGGTTTGCGCTGCATGGAGGCGAGGGCGCCGCGGTGCACGTGGTAGCCGGTGACGCGTTCGGCGAGTTCCGGGCTTACCGCGTAGACCGGCGCCGGGACCTCGTCGATGACGTCGCGCATCACATCGACCCACTTCGCCGAGAGCAGCATGGACCGCATCTCGTACCCGGCGTGCCTGGCACGTCTGATGACTTTCTCGCCCTCGGCGATGAAGAGGCCTTCGGCGGGCTCCCGTCTGCGCCGCAGCTCGACGTCGGTCAGGCCCGTGTAGTCGCGCAGGCGCGGGTCGTCGGGCTCGTCGATGGTGATGAGATCAGCCACAGGTTTGATACTGCCTTGTCCGGTGTGTGGTGCCAACGGCTTGGAAGAAGATCTGTTACCGCTGGTTACTCGGCGGGGTTCGGAAGGGTGTCCGCACCGACAGCGACGACGTCGCCGATGACGATCACGGCCGGGGGGCGTACCTCTTCCGCGGCGGCCCGTTCGGCGACGGTGGCAAGGGTCGCGTCGACCCGGCGCTGCGCCGCGGTGGTGCCCTCCTGGACGAGGGCGACCGGGGTGTCGGGGGACTTGCCGTGGCCGATGAGGGCCTGGGCGATGGCGCCGATCTTGTCGACGGCCATCAGCAGCACGAGGGTTCCGCGCAGCCGTGCGAGGGCCGCCCAGTCGACCAGCGAACGCTCGTCGTCGGGGGCGACATGGCCGCTGACGACGGTGAACTCGTGGGCGACGCCGCGGTGGGTGACGGGGATACCGGCCGCGCCCGGCACGGAGATCGAGCTGGAGATGCCGGGGACGACCGTGCAGGGAATGCCCTCGGCGGCGAGGGCCTGCGCCTCCTCCATACCCCGACCGAAGACGAACGGGTCGCCGCCCTTGAGCCGGACGACGGCCTTGCCCGCCTTGGCGTGCTCGATGAGCGCCTGGTTGATCGCCTCCTGGGCCATGAAGCGGCCGTACGGAATCTTCGCGGCGTCGATCACCTCGACGTGCGGCGGCAGTTCGTCGAGCAGATCACGCGGCCCGAGCCGGTCGGCGATGACGACATCGGCCTCGGCGAGGAGGCGCCGCCCGCGGACCGTGATCAGGTCGGGGTCGCCGGGGCCGCCACCGACCAGGGAGACGCCGGGGACGGGTCGGCTGCGGTGGTGCGGCGCGGCCAGCGTGCCCTCACGCAGGCCCTCGACGATGGCGTCGCGGACGGCGGCGGAGTGGCGCGGGTCACGGCCCTGCGCATCGGTGGAGAGGACGGCGACGGTCACTCCCTCGCTGCGACCGGTGGCCGGAGTCCAGGCGGTGGCGGCATCGGCGTTGTCGCTGCGCACGCACCAGGTGCGGGTGCGCTCGGCCTCGGCCGACGCCGCGTCGTTGGCTGCGGCGTCGTCGGAGGCGACGAGCGCGTACCAGGTGTCTGCGAGATCGCCGTCCGCGTACCGGCGGCGCTCCCAGCGGATCTCGCCGGCGTCGGCCATCGCCTCGACGGACGGGGTGGCGGACGGCGATACGAGGGTGATGTCGGCGCCTGCCGCGATGAGCGCGGGGAGGCGGCGCTGAGCGACCTGGCCGCCGCCGACGACGACGACGCGGCGCCCGCTCAGGCGCAGTCCGACGGGGTACGCAGGGTGATCGGCGTGCTCGGCCATGCGGTGCAGGCTCCTCGAACAGTGCGGGGTGCGGGCCGCTGCGGCGGTGGAGCGGCTGTGACGTGCGGGTTTGTGGGGCGTGGGTCCACGATACGGGGTGGGGTGCGGCCTATTGCGGGGGCCGAGCGCGATGCGGTTGGGCTGCCCGGTACGGGGCAGGTGGGGGCGGCAACCGTCCCCTACCCGCCCCGTCCCGAAACCGCGGCTCCGGTCCTCGCCCCCCCCGGGACGCGCCGGACCGACGCCCGGACGGTCCGGAGGAACCGGCCCGGGCCGGACCGACGACCGGGCGGGCCGGCGGAGCCCGCCGGGCTACTTCTCCGTGACACCCGCCGAGTCGAACGTCGCCACCTCGTGCATCGCCCGCGCCGCACTCTGCACGATCGGCAGCGCCAGCAGTGCGCCCGTCCCTTCGCCGAGGCGGAGGTCGAGGTCGATCAGCGGGCGCAGGCCCAGCTTGTTGAGCGCGGCGACATGGCCGGGCTCCGCGCTGCGGTGACCGGCGATGCATGCGGCGAGGGCCTCGGGGGCGATCGCCCGGGCGACCAGGGCCGCGGCGCCCGCGCTCACCCCGTCCAGGACGACGGGCGTACGGAGCGACGCGCCGCCCAGCAGGAATCCCGCCATCGCGGCGTGCTCCAGGCCGCCGACCGCGGCAAGTACACCGATCGGGTCGGACGGGTCGGGCTGGTGGAGTTCGAGGCCACGGCGGACCACGTCGACCTTGCGGGCGTGCATCTCGTCGTTGATGCCGGTGCCGCGACCGGTCACCTCGGCCGGGTCCATGCCCGTGTACACGCAGATCAGTGCGGCGGACGCGGTGGTGTTGGCGATGCCCATCTCACCGGTGAGCAGGCCCTTGTTGCCCGCCGCCACCAGATCGCGGGCGGTCTCGATGCCGACCTCGATGGCCGCGAGGACCTCTTCACGGGTGAGGGCCGGGCCGGTCGTGAAGTCGGCGGTTCCGGCGCGCACCTTGCGGGGAAGCAGGCCCGGCGTGGCGGGCAGCTCCGTGGCGACACCGACGTCGACCACGCACACCTCGGCACCCACCTGGGCGGCAAACGCGTTGCACACCGCGCCACCGCCGAGGAAGTTGGCGACCATCTGGCCGGTGACCTCCTGCGGCCACGCGGTGACGCCCTGGGCGTGCACCCCGTGGTCCCCCGCGAAGATCGCGACGGCCGCGGGCTCCGGGATCGGCGGCGGGCACATGCGGGAGAGCCCCGACAGCTGCGCGGAGATGATCTCCAGCATGCCGAGCGCACCGGCCGGCTTGGTCATCCGCTTCTGGCGTTCCCAGGCCTCACCCAGCGCCTTGGCGTCCAGCGGACGGATGTTGGAGATGGTCTCCTGCAGCAGGTCGTGCGGCTCCTCGCCGGGCAGGGCGCGACGGCCGTACGTCTCCTCGTGGACGACCCAGGACAGCGGGCGCCGCTTGGACCAGCCCGCCTGCATCAGCTCGGGCTCCTCGGGGAACTCGTCGACGTAACCGACACAGAGGTACGCGACGACTTCGAGGTGCTCGGGCAGGCCCAGGGCGCGGACCATCTCGCGCTCGTCGAAGAAGCTGACCCAGCCGACGCCGAGGCCCTCGGCGCGGGCGGCGAGCCACAGGTTCTCGACGGCGAGCGCCGAGGAGTACGGGGCCATCTGCGGCTGGGTGTGCCGGCCGAGGGTGTGGCGGCCGCCGCGGGTGGGGTCGGCGGTGACGACGATGTTCACCGGGGTGTCGAGGATGGCCTCGATCTTCAGTTCCTTGAACTGCTTGGCCCGGCCCTTGGGCAGCGACTTGGCGTACGCCTCGCGTTGACGCTGCGCCAGTTCGTGCATGGAACGGCGGGTCTCCGCGGAGCGGATGACGACGAAGTCCCAGGGCTGCGAATGGCCGACGCTGGGCGCCGTGTGCGCGGCTTCGAGGACGCGGAGCAGGACCTCGTGCGGGATGGGGTCGCTACGGAAGCCGTTGCGGATGTCGCGGCGCTCGCGCATCACGCGGAGCACGGCTTCGCGCTCGGCGTCGTCGTAGCCGGGGGCCGGTGCCGAGGCCGGGGCGGCGTCGCGGTCAGCGGTCCGGGCGACGGGCTGCGGTGCCTCGGCCGGCGGGGCCGCCACGGCAGGGGGCTCGACCGGCTCGGTGGGCTCCGGGTCCGGTGCCGGCGCGTCGGTGGCCGTGAGGTCCGGCGTCTCGATGACCTCGGGGCCGGTCTCGGCCTCCAGCACGAGAACCGGCTCGGGAGCGGCCTCGGCGGCAGGCATGAGGACGGATACCTGTGGGGCCGCGACCGGCTCGGGAACGGATACGGGCTCGGGGGCGGCCACCGGTTCAGGGACGGCCACCGCCTCAGGCGCGGGTGCATCGGCCACCGCAGGCACGGCTTCGACGGGCTCGGGGGTCTCGACGACCGGGTCCGGTACCGGCTCGACGGCGATGGCCACCGGCTCGGGCTGCGGCTCGGTTACGGATACGGGCTCGGCGACGGCTTCCGGCTGCGCGGCCTGCTCCGCGACAGGCTGCTCGATGGCGGCCTGCTCCGCGACAGGCTGCTCGGCGACGGGCTCCTCCGCGACAGGGTGCTCGACGACGGGCTGCTCCGCAGGGACCGGCTCCACGAGGACCTGTTCCACGACCGGCGTCGGGGCCAGGTGCGGGGTGGTCGGCACGGATCCCTCCACGGGCACGAACTGCCCCATGGGCGCAGCGTCCACGAGAGCCCCGGCAGCGGCGGGCACGGCCTCGGGCACGGCGACCGGTGCGGCCCCGACCTGCTCGGCGAGCAGCAGCGGTTCGGCGGCCGGCTCCGGCGCGACGTGCTCCGGCACGACGTACTCCGGGACGACCGTTCCTGCGGCCGTGTGCGCCGCCACGGCTTCGGAAGCCACGGCCACGGGTACAGCGGCCTGCTCCGGCGCCTGGGCCACCCACGGGCTCGCAGGCTGCGGCGGGATCTCTCCGAGCTGCGGGCCCGGCAGGTCGAGGTACTCGGGACCGGTGGTGGGCGGTCCCGAGTGCCGTGCGGCCATCGGGATCTGCGGCGCCTCCGCGGGACCGCGGTCGGCGAGCGAGCGGACCACACCGCCGGTCGGCGTCCCGCCGTACGACGGAGCCGGCTCGCCCGAGGCCGGGCCGCGGTGCAGCGGCCGGCGCGCGGGGGCGGCGGGCTGCGCGACCGCCACAGGTGCGGGAGGCGCCGCCGGCATACGTACACCGTTGAGGTCGACGGCGCCCGAGTCACGGCCGCCGGACTCGTGGGTGCCCTGCCCGGTCTCGGTCATCGCCCCGGCGACGGCCTGCTGCACGGCGTACACCGCGGGATCCGGGACTTCCTGGACCTGTACGGGACCCTGTGCGTACCCCTGGGCCTGCGCAGCATGCATGCTGCCCATGTGCACCTGCGGCTGCGTCAGGTACGCCGCCTGCTCGCCCTGCGGAGCGGGTGCGTGCAGGGCCCCGTCGTCCACCGGCTGGCCGGCCGGTGCGCCGTGCGGTTCGCTCCAGGCGCCCTGCGCACTCGGCATCAGCAGGAGGTCGTCGTCCTCGGACGCATGCTCGGAGGGATCGAGGTAGGTGTACGCACCCGGGGCGGGGATGCCCGGCTGCTCCACCATGCCTGCGTTCTCCGGCAGTCCCTCGCCCGGGATCTGGCCGGTGTCACTCATGCGTACCCCTCGCCCATCGTCAGTGCTCCTTCGGCCCTTCGCCCGGGACGCCCGAACACGGCACGCCGGTGCTCGTCATGAAGAACGAGCGGGCTCGCCGCGCGGCACGAATCGGTCGCGGACATCCAACATTCTCGCGGCCGTTCGCCGCCGCGGCAGGCAGTTCCGCCACGGCTCGATGTGGACTGCGCCACGTTGCGCACCCCCCGGGTCCGCTGTATCACAACGGGGTCCAAAACGGTCCCCTTTTCCGGACATTGACGAACGAAGCGACGAACGACCGGGTGCGGTACAACGATCGGCCAGCCTACCCCGCGCCGTACGCCGACCGGGTCACGGGGCGAGGTCCGAGCGCAGCGCCGCGAGCAGAAACACGACCGAGCGTTCGCGCTCCGACCATGCGGCCGTGTCGAGTTCGACGGACTGGAGGAGGGAGCACTCGACGGTGTATCCGTTCCCGGAGAGTGCCGCGCCCAGGGCTTCGGCCTCGTCCCGGGTCGACGCGTGGGTGACGATGCGCTCCGGCCGGCGGTCGGCGACGGCCGTGACGACGGGGACTCCGCCGCCTCCGATCCGTACGACATCGGGCTCGGGCAGCCGCTCCAGCACATGGGGAGCGCGGCCCTGGACGACCTGGACCTGTACGCCGAAGGCCCGGGCCGTGGCCGCCGTACGGGCGCAGGCGTCGGGGTCGCTGTCGACGGCCAGGACCGCCGCGCCGAACCGTGCCGCCTCCACGGCCAGGGCCCCGCCGCCGGAGCCGACGTCCCAGACGAGGTCGCCGGTGCGCGGGCCGAGGCGGGCGAGCTGAGCGGCCCGCAGCCCTGCGGACTCGCCCTCGCCGGACTCCCCGTCAGGGTCCGCGGCGCCCCCGGGGTAGGCCGCGGGGGGCAGTGCCCAGCCGCGTACGCCATGGGGATGGCGTCCGGCGATCCAGGATCCGGTCGATTGCTGTTCGGGACCGCTTCCGATGACGATCACGACATTCGGGTCGCGCCAGACGTGGTCGGCGGCCTTGTCCGAGGTGAGGACGGTGACCTGCTCGCGTGCGGTACCGAGTTCCTCGCAGATGACGAAGGTGCGGTGGACGCCTTCGAGGAGCAGGGCGAGTTCGGCGGGGCCCGCGCCGGGCGACGTGAGGACGGCCACCTTGTGGTGGGCGCGGCAGACGTTGACGGCGCGGCGCAGGGTGCGGGGGTGGGCGACGACGACCTGGGCGTCCTCCCAGGGCATTCCGGCGCGGGCGAACGCGGTGGCGACGGCGGACACCGCCGGCACGACTTCGACTTCGAGGCCGTGTTCGGGTGCGCGGAGATTGCGGACGACTCCGAAGAAGCCGGGGTCGCCGTCGGCGAGGACCACGGCACTGCCGCGGTGGCCGGCGATCCTGCGGGCGGCCAGGTCGATGGAGCCGAGGCGGATCCGTTCGGCGGCCGCCGGGACTTCGGGGAGTGCGAGGTGGTGCGCGGCGCCCGCGACGAGGGTGGCGGCCGAGAGAGCGGCCGTGGCCGCTGCGGTCAGCGGCGAGCCGTCCCAGCCGATCACCGTGACCCGGTCGGCCATCTGTCGTCAGTCTCCTGGAGTCGTCGCACGTGGGAATGCCCACGAGGCGGCGGGCAGGGTGAGAGTACCTGGTCCCCCACAGGTCCGGACCAGCGCGGTCCCCGGCGCCGGCTCCGGCTTCAGTTCCAGTCGTTGTAGCCGCCGAAGCCGCCCGCGTCGGCCAGCTGCTCGGCGACCCCTTCGAGGTCCTCGGGAAGCAGGCCCCAGACGATCAGATCGGTCCTGAAGTCGGTCCAGCCGCCGTCCTCGGTCTGGGTGCGCGCTATCCGGGCGTTGCGCAGGACGCCCTCGCTGATGCAGCCGAGCTTCTGGGCCACCTGCTGGGAGGCGGTGTTGTCGGCGGCGGTGCGCAGTTCGATGCGTTCGAAGCCCTGGTCACGGAAGAGCCATTGGGCGAGCGCGAGCACGGACTCGGTGGCGTACCCCTCACCGCGGGCCCAGGGGGCGGTGATGTACGCGGCCTCGGTCGCGAGGGTGCGCCAGTCGGTGTGCTGGAGCCGGACCGAGCCGACGAGCCGCTGGGTGAGGAACTCGGTCACGGCGAAGACGATGCCGTCGCCGCCGGTGCGCTGTGCGGGAGCGATCCTGCGCACCCAGCGTTCCGCGTCGACCTCGGTGTAGGGGTGGGGCGCATCGGTCCAGGCGGTGACGAGTTCGTCGTTCATCATCTCGATGTACGCGGGGACGTCCGTCATGTCGAACGGGCGCAGCACCAACCGATCCGTGCTGATGGAGATGGACGGAAAGGTGGAAGTCATGCGCAGCTCCATGCCGAAGACCGTGTAAAGGCACAGCATGCAGCATCGGGCGGACGTTGTGCATGGCCGGGTGCGCACGGCCGAGCCCCGCGCACCCCGGTGGGGTGCGCGGGGCTCGGCCACGCTCGTACGGTGCGGGTGTCAGGAGGCGGCAAGGGGCCCGAAGTCGGGGATGACGGAGCCCTGGTAGGTGTCCTCGATGAACTTCTTGACCTCGTCGGAGTGGAGGAGCTTCACGAGCTTCTGGACGCGGGGGTCCTTCTCGTTGCCCTTCTTCACGGTGAGCAGGTTGGCGTACGGGTTGCCTTCCGCCTTCTCCAGCACGATGGCGTCCTTGGCGGGCTTGAGCTTGGCCTGGATGGCGTAGTTGCCGTTGATGACGGCGGCGTCGACATCGTTCAGGGCGCGGGGCACGGTCGCGGCCTCCAGCTCCTTGAACTCCAGGCCCTTCTTGTCCGTGATGTCACTGATCTTGGCGTTGGTGCCGACGCCGTCCTTGACGGTGATCAGTCCGTTCGCGGCGAGCAACTGGAGGGCGCGGCCCTCGTCCGTGGTGTCGTTCGGCACGGCGATGGTCTGGCCGGGCTTGATGTCCCCCAGGCCCTTGACCTTGTTGGAGTAGAGGCCGAGCGGCTCCAGGTGCACATTGGCGACCGGGACGATGTGGGTGTTGTTCTTCTTGTTGAAGTCGTCGAGGTACGGCCGGTGCTGGAAGTAGTTGGCGTCGACCTGGCCGGTCTCGGTGGCGGTGTTCGGCAGGACGTAGTCCGTGAACTCCTTGACCTCCAGCTTGAGGCCCGCCTTGGCGGCCAGGTTCTTCTTGATGTAGTTCAGGATGTCGGCGTGCGGCGTCGGGGACGCGGCGACGACGAGCGCCTTGGAGGTGTCGGCGTTGGCACCGGTCTCGCTCTTGGAAGCCGGGTCGGACGACGTACCGCAGGCGGTGAGGCCGAAGGCGAGAGCGGCGGTGGCAGCGGCAGCTGCGGTGATCTTGATGTTCTTACGCACGAAAAGTGCCTCTTTCTGGTGGTGAAGGTGGT
The DNA here is from genome assembly GCF_029428675.1 of Streptomyces sp. JH14. GTDB lineage: Bacteria > Actinomycetota > Actinomycetes > Streptomycetales > Streptomycetaceae > Streptomyces. Next base: position 898,403 of record NZ_JAJNEL010000001.1, read on the forward strand.
GCGCCCGGACAAGGAGTTCGGGCCTGTGAGCGGAGAGAAAGTCTCAGGAGGCGGTGCGGCCCCGGCGTGCCAGCAGGCGCACGCCCACGTCACCGATCAGCTGGATCACGGTCACGATGACGATCAGCAGCGCGACGGTGATGAGCATGAACTGGTTGTCGAAGCGCTGGAATCCGTAGGTGACGGCCTTGGCGCCGAGCCCTTCGCCGCCGACCGCGCCGGCCATCGCGGAGTAGCCGATGAGCGCGATCACGGTGGTGGTGACGCCGGAGACGAGCGACGGAAGGGCCTGCGGGAGCAGAACCTTTCGGACGATCGTCGGGATGGATCCGCCCATCGACTGGACGGCCTCGACGAGCCCGTGGTCGACCTCGCGGACCGACGTCTCGACGAGCCGGGCGAAGAACGGGATGGCGCCGACGGCCAGCGGCACGATCATCGCGGTCGGTCCGATGAAGGTGCCGACGACCCAGGTGGTGAAGGGGATCAGGGCGATGAGCAGAATGATGAACGGCAGCGAACGGCCGATGTTCACGATCACGCCGATGACCTTGTTCACCACGGTGTTCTGGAGCAGTCCGCCCTTGTCGGTGAGGACGAGCAGCACACCGAGCGGCAGTCCGACGAGGACGGTGGCGACCGTGGACCACAGCACCATGTAGAGGGTGTCGAAGGTTCCCTGGGACAGCAGCGGCTGCATTTCGGACCAGGTCACTTGGCCACCTCCTTGGTGAGCGGGGTCTGGGTGGGTGCGGCGGGGGTCTGTACGGGGACGGCGGCGGCGACGGCCGTGTCCACGATCTCGGCCTGCAGGCCCTGCTCGCGCAGGAAGCCGATCGGTACGACGTTCTCCTCGAAACGGCCGGGCAGTTCGATGCGCATCCGGCCGATCTGCTTGCCGCCGACGGTGTCCATCGCGGCGCCCAGGATCGAGATGTCGATGTTGTACGTACGGGCGAGCTGGGAGATCACCGGCTGGGTCGCGGCCTCGCCGTGGAAGGTGACGTCCACGACCGTGCGGTCAGGGCCTGAGGCCGTACCGCCGACCGGGAACAGCTCGTGGGCCAGTTGGGAGCCGGGGGTGGCGAGCAGTTCCGCGACGGTGCCGGACTCGGCGATGCGGCCCTTCTGCATGAGGGCGGCCGAGTCGCAGATCGTCTTGACGACGTCCATCTCGTGCGTGATCAGCAGAACGGTCAGGCCGAGCTGCTGGTTGAGATCGCGCAGCAGCTGGAGGATGGACCGGGTGGTCTCGGGGTCGAGGGCGGACGTCGCCTCGTCGGACAGCAGCACCTTGGGGTCACCCGCCAGCGCGCGGGCGATGCCGACGCGCTGCTTCTGACCGCCGGAGAGCTGGCCGGGGTAGGCCTTCGCCTTGTCGGCGAGGCCGACCAGGTCGAGAAGTCCGAGGGCCTTGCGGGTGCGGTCGCGGCCCGAGACGCCGAGGATCTCCAGGGGGAGTTCGATGTTGCCCTGGACCGTGCGGGAGGCCAGCAGGTTGAAGTGCTGGAAGACCATGCCGATCCGGCTGCGCGCCTCGCGGAGCTCCTTGCCGGCGCGGCGGCCCCGGCCGGCGAGGGCGGTGAGGTCCTGGCCGGCCACGGTCACGGTGCCCGAGGTGGGGCGTTCCAGCAGGTTGATGCAGCGGATCAGGGAGGACTTGCCGGCGCCGCTCTGTCCGATGACGCCGTACACCTCGCCTTCGCGGACATGCAGGTCGACGCCGTCGAGGGCGGTGACCTCACGGCCGCGCGCCTGGTAGACCTTCGTGAGGCCCGTCGTGGTGATCACAGGGGTTTCCGTCACTGTCGAGTGCGCGGCGCGGTGTCCGCCGGGCACGGGGCATTCGTCTGAAGAGACTGTTCGGACTCGGGTGTTCGGGCCGGTGTGTCTCGGCACTGCTGCGGGCGGCGGATGGCCGGGGCAGCACATGCTCGGGCAGGCTCGTTCCGCTGGGCACGGACGGCTTGGAGCTCGATCTCGCTTCGGGGCGCGAGACTCAGGCGGGGGCCCTCAGAAGGCGCGCATTCGACACATACAACGAGCACCGGGCGTGGTGATCGCCTCGGTCGCAAGGATGCGTTCGCTCGTCGTGGTCATGCGGCAAGTAAAACAGACGCAATGATCCGCCAGACCCGTCCGTCCGAATAGCGGACAGGCGTGGATGGTCGCGCCATCCGGTTCAGTCCGCGGTCGAGATCTCCATTCCTGCGGCTGTGACCTGCACGGATATGGCGGAGAGGTCGGCGACGACCGCGTCCGCCGCCAGCTCTGTGCGGTCGTGCGTTGTGGTCAAGGCCACGGTCTTCATCCCTGCGGCCCGTGCGGCCCGCAGCCCTGCGGGGGCGTCCTCGAAGACCACGCAGCGGGCCGGGTCGACGCCGAGGCGCCGGGCCGCGAGCAGATAGGGCTCGGGGTCCGGCTTGCCACGGGTGACGTCCTCGGCGGCGATCATCACGGGAAAGCCGATCCCGGCCTCGCGCAGCCGCGCCTCGCCGAGCGGCCGGGTCGCGGAGGTGACCACGGCCCAGCGGTGCGCGGGCAGCGAACCGAGCAGCTCCTTGGTGCCCGGGAGCACCACGACCCCGCCGGGGACGTCCTCGATCTCCAGCTGCTCGATACGGGCCAGGGCGCCGTCGACCCGGTCCTCGGGCAGCAGCTCGGCGATGATCTCGACGGCCGTGCGGCCGTGCAGCTCGACGCCGGAGAAGTCCTCCGCCGTGACGCCGTACTCCTGCGCCCATCGGATCCAGCAGCGGAACACCGACTCGATGGAGGAGAGCAGCGTTCCGTCGTTGTCGAACAGCAGGGCCTCGGCGTGGATCTTCATGGTCGCCGACCCTAGTCCTCGGGCCCGGGGGCGCACGCAGCGGGCCTTTTGGTCCGTAATACCCTCACCTCATGCTTGACGCCCTGACGATCGCGGTCGCCGTGACCGCGCTCGCCCTCGCCGCCTGGTGCGGATTCGCCGCCTACCGGGACCAGCCGACCAAGGACTGGCACTTCATCGGAATGGCCGTGGTGTCGCTGCTGGCGCTGGCCCAGCTGGTGGTGGGGATCGTGCTGCTGGCTGGGGGCCATCGGCCGGAGCAGGGCATGACGATCTTCATCTGCTACCTGATCGGAGCCTTCGCAGCCGTGCCCGCGGCAGGTTTTCTGTCGCTGACCGAGCGGACCCGGTGGGGTTCGGTGACGGTGGCGGCCGGCGCGGTCGTGCTGGCTGTTCTGGAAGTACGGCTCTACGACATCTGGGGAAGCTGACCGTGACCGAGACCGACACCACCTCCGGTTCCGCACCGAAGGCCCGCTTCGAGCTGGGCGCCGGCCCCGGCCGTGTACTGGTCTGGTTCTACGGGGTGTTCACCGTGGCGGCCGCCTCCCGCTCGATCGTCCAGATGATCCTGGACTTCGGTAAGGCCCCGCTCGCCTATGTGCTGTCGGCCGTCGCCGCCCTGGTGTACGGCTTCATCACGTACTCGCTGGTGCGCGGCGGAGAGAGGGCGCGCAGGACGGCGCTGGTGTGCTGCGCCGCCGAGCTCGCGGGCGTGCTGATCGTCGGCACGTGGACGCTGGTCGAGCCGTCGGCCTTCACGGACGCCACCGTCTGGTCGTACCTGGGCAGGGACTACCTGTTCATCCCGGTGATCCTGCCGGTCACCGGGATGATCTGGCTGCGTCGCGCGAAGAACGGGTGACGTCCGGGACGGTCGCCGCTCAGGCGCTGGCCACGTAGGCCGGTGCGGCGGCGTCCTTCTCCAACTGCACGAGCCGGACGCCGTCCTGACCGGTGGTGTTGCCCACGGGTGCGTAACCCGCCCGCCGGTAGAGCCGCAGATTGACCTCGCTGCGGTGCCCCGTGTGCAGCCGGAAGCGGGTGGCCGACCGCTCGTCCGCGAGTGCGGACTCCGCGGCCTTCAGCAGCCGGGCGCCGAGGCCGTGCCGCTGGAGCCGGGGGTGGACACAGAGCCGTGCAATCTCGCCGGTGCCGTCCACGTCGGTGGATCCGCACACCGCACCGACTACTTCGTCGCCGAGCCGCGCCACGAACACGAGATGGGCGGTCAGTTGGCCGCGGACCGATTCGAGGGTCTGCACCAGCGGGTCGATCCGGTAGTTCCCGTACAGCTCCGCCTCGCTCTGGAAACAGAGGTACTGGAGTTTCAAGATCTGTTCGGCGTCCTCCGCCGTAGCCGCCGAGATGATCACACTCATGCCCATGTGTGCATGCCTCCCGCTCACCTGATCCACCGGTTGTCTAACGCTCCTATCCCCGCGCTTCAGGAACGACAACCTCCGCCGCGAGCATTCTGCGCAGACATCCAAGGCATCGGGAACGGATCGGACCCAAACTGCCTTGTGACATACCCAACTTCCCTGCGATCTCCCGGTAGGTGGGATCGCCCGGGGCGAGCATCTCCGCCAGCAGCCGGGCACACCGTCCGGACAGCCGTTCCACCGCGGCGTGCAGCGCCCTGCGTTCGTCGGCCCCGACCGCCGACCGCTCGGGGCAGCCGGCGGGATCCGCGGTGGCCTCGTCCGCGTACGGACGTTCGCGTCGGGCGGCACGACGGGCGCGGCGCGCCTCCGCCCGTACGGTGTCGCGGACCCAGCGGGCCGGGTCGGCCGGCAGCCCCTGATCCGCTAGCAGCTCCAACAGCCGCAGCCAGACCGCCTGTTCGAGATCGGCGGGCTCGACGGCTGCGCCCGCCGCCGCATCGCTCGCCTCGGCCGTCGCCTCGGCACTGACGAGGGGGTGCAGGGCGTGGACGACGGACGCGGGGGCGGCTGCGAGAAGTGTCATGCCCCACCCGACGCGGCCCCGCGGCGGCCGGTTGCCGTCCGCGGGACGCACCACCCGACCGGGGCATGCCCGGCCGGGTGCTGACGCGGGAGGGGTGCGTCGGGCCCTCGTGGCGCTCCGGGCTACCGGCCTCTCGTGAAGTCCGCCGCGGCGAGCAGGGCCGTGTCCGGGTTGTCGGAGAATATCCCGTCGATACCCGACGCGAAGTACGCCTGGAACGCACCGAATGCGTCGCCATAGGCATTGGGGTCCGTACCGCGCCGGAAGTCGGCCGGCAGGAAGGTGTTCTCGTTGCGCATGGTGTACGGGTGCAGGATCAGGCCCTGCGCGTGCGCGTCCTTCACCAGAGTGGTCGGCGTGGTGAGCCGGCCCGACGCGTCCTTGGGGATGATCAGGTCCAGGGTGGGGCCGATGCCCTGTGCGAAGGACGCCATCCACGCCAGGCCGGAGGGCTTCACGAGGTCGTCGACCGTACGCGGGTCGCCGGTCGCCACGAAGTCCCAGGGACGCGATCCCGCTCCGGAAAGCAGCACGACACGCGGGGTGGCGACGAGCTTCGACAGCCGCTGGATGCTGCTGGGCTCGAACGACTGGAGGATGAGCGGCGACTGCGCACGGTGGCGGTTGTAGCGCCGCAGCAGCTTGGCGAGCGGCTCCTCCAGACCGAGGCCGAGGCCGCGGAAGTAGGTGGGGTGCTTGGTCTCGACGTACAGCCAGACCTGCTTTCCGCGCCGGTGACCTTCGCGGTCGGCCCACTGCAGCACCTCTTCGAAGGTGGGGACCTCCCAGCGGCCGTCGTAGAGCGTGTTCTTCTGGCGGTTGCCGGGGATGCGCTCCTTGGCGCGGAGCGTCTTCAGCTCGGCGAGGGTGAAGTCCTCGGTGAACCAGCCGGTGAGGGAGACACCGTCGACGCTCTTCGTCGTCCTGCGGCTCGCGAACTCCGGATGGTCGGCGACATCGGTGGTGGCGGTGATGTCGTTCTCGTGACGGCAGACGAGATGGCCGTCCTTGGTGGGCACCAGGTCCTGCTCGATGATGTGCGCGCCCATGTCGAGGGCCAGCTGGTACGAGCCCAGCGTGTGCTCGGGGCGGTAGCCGCTGGTTCCGCGGTGTCCGATCACCGTGGGCACCGGCAGGTCCAGACGGTGGCCGTGGCCGCCGGACCGTTCCGCGGTGGCCCCGGCCGTGTTCCCGGCAGCGCTCGCCGTGCCGGACAGGGAGAGGGTGGCCGATCCGAGTACGGCCGCCCCCGCTCCCAGGACGGTCCGACGGCCGGGGTTCGCCTGCGCGCGCTCTGTCATGAATGCTCCCTCGCATGTGATGTGTGGCACGGTCGAGCGACGCCCGAGCGTAGGGAGCTGCGCCATCCGGGTGGCATCCCTGGGACGAACACGGCGGAAACACACGTCAACACTGCGTATCCACTGGATGAACCCGATGTGCGATCGGCGAGTACCCGCGAGTATCGTCCTCACCTGCATATACCGTCACGATCCCGCACCTCGGCCGGCCCTGGCCCCTACACCGGAGGAACCGTTGTCCCGACACGCACTCATCAAGGCAGTGCTCGGACCGCTCTTGCGCCTGATGTTCCGCCCCCAGGTGGAGGGCGTGGAGAACATCCCCGGGGACGGTCCGGTGATCCTCGCGGGCAACCACCTGACGTTCATCGACTCGATGATCATGCCGATCTGCTGCGACCGGCCGGTGTTCTACATCGGCAAGGACGAGTACGTGACGGGCAAGGGGCTGAAGGGCCGGCTCATGGCCTGGTTCTTCACGGGCTGCGGCATGATCCCGGTGGACCGGGACGGTGGACGTGGCGGTGTCGCGGCGCTGATGACGGGCCGTCGGGTGCTGGAGGAGGGCAAGGCGTTCGCCATCTACCCCGAGGGCACCCGCTCCCCCGACGGCCGGCTCTACCGGGGTCGTACGGGCATCGCCCGGCTGACGCTGATGACGGGTGCGCCGGTGGTGCCGTTCGCCATGATCGGCACGGACAAGCTGCAGCCCGGTGGTGCGGGACTCCCCCGGCCCGGCAAGGTGACGGTCCGCTTCGGCGAGCAGATGGAGTTCTCCCGCTACGAGGGCATGGACCGCGACCGCTATGTGCTGCGGGCGGTGACCGACTCCGTGATGGCCGAGGTGATGCGGCTGTCCGGCCAGGAGTACGTCGACATGTATGCGACGAAGGCGAAGGCCGCCTGAACCGGCGGATCCCCGGAACATCCGGAGGGCCCGTACCCCCACTCGGCGGTACGGGCCCTTCCGTATCCATGACCACTCGTACGGCCGAAGGCGTGCACGGCCGGCCGCGCTCTGCGCCGGACGGGCCCTACGGGTGCTCGATCTCCTCCTCCAGCGCCTGGCCGCGCAGCAGGAACCAGGCGGCCACCGCCGTCGCCAGCAGGACCGCCGCACCGATTCCGGCGGCGATGTGCAGCCCGTCGACGAACGACTCCTGCGCCGCCGAGACCAGGGCGTGCCCCTGCTCGGCCGGGAGGCCGTGGGCCGCTTCGACGGCGCCGCCCAGGGAGTCGTGGGCGGCCGCCGCGGCCCCGGCCGGGACGCCGGGCGGGGTGACGAAGCCCTGGTAGACACCGGTGACGATGGAGCCGAGCAGAGCGATGCCGAGGGCCGCGCCGAGTTCGTACGCCGTCTCGGAGACCGCCGAAGCGGACCCCGCGTGCTCCTTCGGGACGCTGGAGAGGATCACGTCGGAGGTGACGGTGAAGGCGAATCCCGCGCCGATGCCCACGACCAGCAGCAGAAGCCCGATCAGCGGATAGCCGGTCTCCTTGTGGACCAGGGTGACCGCGGCGAGCGACACGCCGACCGCTGCGAGCCCGGCGGACACCACCAACCGCACCGAGAAGCGGCGGGCGGCCCGGCCGGCGATCAGCCCGCAGGTCACCGCGCCGACGGCGGCCGGCAGCTCGGCGAGTCCGGCCTCCAGCGGACCGCGCCCCTGAACCAGTTGGAGGAACTGGGAGAGGAAGAAGACCAGCCCGGACAGGCCGAGGATGGTCAGCAGGTCGGCGAGGACCGCGCCCGAGAAGCCCCGGTGGTGGAAGAGCCGCATGTCCAGCAGCGGATCGGCCAGCGTGAGCTGTCTGCGGACGAACCAGCAGAGCAGGACCGTACCGCCGACGCCGGCGACGGCGACCTCCCAGCTCCCCCCGTGCGCGGCCAGCTCCTTGATGGTGTACACGACGCCGACCATGCCGACCAGGGAGAGCGCCACACTGATCAGGTCCCAGGGGCCCGGCGCCGGGTTCTTCGACTCGGGGATCATCCTGATGCCGACGACCACGAGGACCGCCATCACCGGCAGGTTGATCAGGAAGACCGACCCCCACCAGAAGTGCTCCAGCAGAAACCCTCCGACCACCGGGCCGACGGCCGCGCCCGCGGAGGCCATGGCGCCCCAGATACCGATCGCGAAGGAGCGCTCGCGCGGGTCGTTGAAGAGGTTCCGGATGAGGGCGAGGGTGGACGGCATCAGGGTGGCGCCCGCGACACCGAGCAGGGCTCGCGCAAGGATCATCATCTCGGCGCTGCTCGCGTACGCGTTGAGCACGGAGACCGCGCCGAACGCGGTGGCACCGCTCAGCAGCAGCTTCTTGCGGCCGATGCGGTCGCCGAGGCTGCCCATGGAGACCAGGAGCCCGGCGATGACGAACGAGTAGACGTCGCCGATCCAGAGCAGCTGGGTGCCGGTCGGCTCGAGATCCTCGCTGAGGAACGGTGTGGCCAGGCCCAGAACGGTGGCGTCGATCGCCACCAGCAGTACGGCCAGCACGAGCACGGCCAGCGCGATCCACCGCCCGGGGCGGCGCAGCTCGTCGGTGGTCCGTGCCTGCTGCTCGATGCCGGTCATCGCTCCACGCTCCGGCGTGCTCCGCCGAGCAGCAACTCGACGATCATGTACGCGAAGTCCTGTCCAGCCACCCGGCCCGCCTGAACGGCCCAGGCCCCTGTGGAGACGAGCCCGTACAGGGCCTCGGTCAGCCAGGCGGGGGTCAGGTCGATGCGGAACTCGCCGCGCTCCTGGCCACGCCGGAAGAAGGCGGAGACCCGCGCGTCCAGCCGGTTCCAGCCCTCGTTCATCTGGTCGCCCTCGAAGAGCTGGTTCTCGGTGACGAGGAAGGACAGCAGTCCGGCGCTCGGCTGCACGGCTGCGATCAGCCGGCGCAGCGCCTCCTCCGAGGTCCCCTCGTCGAGCGCGGCGGCGTCGAGCGCCGCTTCGAACTCCTGGATCCCCAATTCCTCCAGCGCCCTGACCAGGGCGTCCCGTCCGGAAAAGTGCCGGTGCAGCGTGGCGCGCCCGATGCCCGCAGCCCTCGCGACCTCGTCCATGGTGGCGGTCGACTTCCGGGTCAGGAGTGAGGCGGCGCTGCGCAGCACCTGCGCACGGTCGAGAGTCATGAGACGACACTAACCCATATGAGACACCTTTGTCTCATTGAATAATCCGTCGACCCCCTCTCCGGGAGAGGGGACCATGGCGCCATGAAGCCGCTGCTGCTGATCGACATCGACGGTCCGCTCAATCCGTACGCGGCGCTGTCACTCCGCCGGGCGCCGGACGGATACCTGGTCCACCTGATGCGGCCGACGGGGTGGACCGACGGGCCCGCCCTGCCCGTCCTGCTCAATCCGGACCACGGCACCGCGCTGCTGGCGCTCGCCGGCCGGTACACCCTGGTCTGGGCGACGACCTGGAAGGACGAGGCCAACGAGTGGGTCGGCCCGCATCTCGGGCTGCCGCAGCTGCCGTACATCGACTGGCCGACAATGCACGGCGGGGCACCCGAGGGGACGTTCTGGAAGACGCAGTACGTCGTGGAGTACGCGGCCGGACGGCCGTTCGCCTGGGTCGACGACGAGATCACCGAGCGGGACCGGGCATGGATCGCCGGTCAGGGGCTGGGCGACGCACTGCTGCGCCGGATAGACCCCTGGACCGGTCTGGAGCAGGCGGACTTCGACGCGCTGGCGCAGTGGGCAGCGGACCGGGACGGGCAGTGAACGCCGTCCGTCCCGGTCCTTGCGGAACCTCGCCGTCAGTCGTTCAGAACGACCAGGTCCAGCTCCGGAAGGCGGGCCGGATCGTCGATCACATACAGCTCGACGACCCTGCTCCGCTCGATCGTGAAGCGCATGACCGAGAACCGCTGTCCCTCGCGGACCGAGATGACCGCCGGGGCCCCGTCGACGAGCGCCGGCTGCGACGACCGGGCGAACGGCGCGAACATGATCGCCTGGCGGGCGACCGAAGCGGCCCCGCGCACCATCGTGGGAGCGCCGGCACCGCCCGCGCCGCCGTCCGACCGTGCCACCACGTCCGGGTCCAGCACGGCCACCAGCGCATCGAAGTCGCCGCCCCGGGCTGCGGCCAGGAACGCGTCGACTACCTCGCGTTTCCGGATGAGATCGGGGTCCGGCACCCGGTCCACACCCTGGACGCGGCGGCGGGCCCTGCTGGCGAGCTGCCGGGCCGCGGCCGGCGTCCGGTCCACGATGCGGCCGATCTCGTCGAACGGCACCGCGAACATGTCGTGGAGCACGAAGGCGAGCCGTTCGGCCGGGTCCAGCGTCTCCAGCACCACCAGGAGCGCCAGCCCGACCGAATCGGCCACCAGCGCCTGCTGTTCGGGGTCGCTGCCGGGCTGCGGGCCTAGGACCGGCTCGGGGGCGTCGGCACCGGGCACCCGCGCCTCCAGGGACTCCTCGCGCCGTGACCGGCGCGAGCGCAGCATGTCCAGGCAGACCCGGCCGACGACCGTGGTCAGCCAGCCGCCCAGGTTCTCGATCTGCCGCCCGTCGGTACGGCTGAGCCGGATCCAGGCTTCCTGGACGGCGTCGTCCGCGTCGGCGGACGAGCCGAGCATCCGGTAGGCCACGGCCTGCAGATGGGCCCGGCTCTCCTCGAAGCGTTCCGCCAGAAACTCGTGCTCGTCCACAGTCCCATTCCTCCGTAGCGTTCCGTCACAGCACTGACGTTGCGCAGCGGGCAGATGTGACAGGGCCGGGGTTCACCGGCTCGTGGTGGGGTGCGCCGGTCAGCTCCAGGGCAGCCCGGCGCGGTGGCGCCAGTACGCCTCGGGGTCCTCCACCAGCGCGTCCAGCTGGGTCAGCCGCTGCTCGTCGAGGTCGAGGAGCGGCGCGTGGAGGTTGCCGGCGAGCTGCAGGACGGTCGTCGCGCCGGAGAGGACGACACCGGCCCACGGCTGGCGCAGGACGAACGCGAGCGCGGCCGCGTCGCTGCCGAGTTCCGCGGTGGCGGCGATCTCCTGGACGACGGCGGGAGCTTCCGTCCCGGCAAGCCGGCCGTTGGCCAGCGCCTCCTTGACGATCACGGTCAGTCCGGCGTCGTGCGCCTCGGCGAGCGCCGGTCCGGCCGATGTCTCCAGGACGTTGAAGGTGGCCTGGACGGTACGGAAGAGCGGTTCGCCGTCGACCGTCACGGCGAGGGCGGTCCGGATCGCCTCCGCCTGGTCGGGGCCGCTGGTGGAGAGGCCGACGGTGATGCCGTCGGCGGCGAGTGCGGCGAGCCGCTCGTGCAGTTCCTTGTCGGTGAGGGCCGGGCTGTCGGGCGTCACCGAGTGGATCTGGTAGAGGTCGAGCCGGTTACCGAGCAACGCCTGGGTCTCGGCGCGCTGGCGTGCGAAGGCGGCCGGGCTGTGGTCCTTGACCTCGTGCGCCTCGGCGTCGACGGTCCAGTCGGCGGTGTAGGTGTAGCCCCATTTGCTGCCGACGACGACATCGCGCACGTCCGGACGGAGGGTCAGCCAGTCGCCGAGGAACTCCTCGGCGCGGCCGTAGGAGCGTGCGACGTCGAAGTAGCGGACGCCCTGCGCGTACGCGGCGTCGAGCAGCTCGAGGGTGAGCTCGCGCAGTACGTCGACACTGCGGGTCCCGGGCAGGTCCCGGTCGCGGTGGAGATTGATGTAGCCGGGCCTGCCGACCGCGGCCAGGCCGAGCCCGATGTGGGCGGTCGGGGTCGTCGCTGAGGCCAGGCGGCTGAAGGGCATCGCGGGCTCCTCGTGGGTCGGGTTCCGTCTTTCCTTCCCGACCAACGTAGCCCGCGATGCCGTTCGCGCACCTACCGGCGGGCCGTCGCCCAGGCGTGCTGTGCCGCCAGGTCCTGCTTGACCTCGGCGAGCTGTACGGCGACGGCCGACGGGGCCGTACCGCCGCGTCCGTTACGGGAGGCGAGCGCGCCCGGCACGTCGAGGACCGTGCGGACCTCGGGGGTGAGGTGGGGGGAGATCTTCGCGAACTGCTCGTCGGTGAGCTCGTCGAGCTCGATGCCGTACTGCTCGCACTCCTTGACGCACTCGCCCGCGACCTCGTGCGCGACGCGGAACGGGACGCCCTGCTTGACCAGCCACTCGGCGATGTCGGTGGCCAGCGAGAAGCCGGCCGGGGCCAGCTCCTCCATCCGCTCGCGGTTGACGGTCAGCGTGGCCATCATGCCGGTGAAGGCGGGCAGCAGGATCTCGAGCTGGTCGCAGGAGTCGAAGACCGGCTCCTTGTCCTCCTGGAGGTCGCGGTTGTACGCGAGCGGGAGGCCCTTCAGCGTGGCCATCAGCCCGGTCAGGTTGCCGATCAGGCGCCCGGACTTGCCGCGGGCCAGCTCGGCGATGTCCGGGTTCTTCTTCTGCGGCATGATCGAGGAGCCGGTGGAGAAGGCGTCGTGCAGGGTGACGAAGGAGAACTCCTTCGTGTTCCAGATGATGACCTCCTCCGCGATCCGGGAGAGGTTCACGCCGATCATCGCGGTGATGAACACGAACTCGGCGACGAAGTCGCGGGAGGCCGTGCCGTCGATGGAGTTGGCGACGGAACCGTGCTCGAAGCCGAGGTCCGCGGCGACCGCCTCCGGGTCGAGCCCGAGCGAGGAGCCGGCCAGCGCGCCGGAGCCGTACGGGGACACGGCGGTCCGCTCGTCCCACTGCCGCAGCCGCTCGGCGTCCCGGGACAGGGCCTGGACGTGGGCCAGGACGTGGTGGGCGAAGAGGACGGGCTGGGCGTGCTGAAGGTGCGTCCGGCCCGGCATGGCGACGTCCGGGTGGGCTTCGGCGAGGCCGACCAGCGCGTCCTGGAGCTCGGCGATCAGCCCCCCGATGATCCGGGCGTGGTCACGCAGGTACATCCGGAAGAGCGTGGCGACCTGGTCGTTGCGGGACCGGCCGGCGCGCAGCTTGCCGCCGAGGTCCGGGCCGAGACGCTCCAGCAGGCCGCGCTCCAGCGCGGTGTGGACGTCCTCGTCGGCGATGGTGCCGGTGAACGAACCGTCGGCGACATCGGCCTCCAGCTGGTCGAGACCGGCCGTCATCCGGGTCAGCTCGTCCTCGGTGAGCAGGCCCGCCTTGTTGAGGACGCGCGCGTGGGCGCGGGAGCCGGCGATGTCGTACGGCGCGAGCCGCCAGTCGAAGTGGACGGAGGCGGACAGCTTCGCCAGCGCCTCGGCCGGACCGTCGGCGAAGCGGGCGCCCCAGAGGCGTACGTCGCTGTTGCCGTTGCCATTGCTCACTGCGTGCTCCTCAAGAGACAAGAGGGTGGATGTGCGACCGCCTCCCCGCCGCGGAGCAACGGGGAGGCGGTGACGTAAACGGGGCGGCGTCAGGCCAGGTCACGCTTGGCGGCGATCTTCGACGAAAGGCCGAAGATCTCGATGAAGCCCTGCGCCTTGGACTGGTCGAACGTGTCGCCCGAGTCGTAGGTGGCGAGGTTGAAGTCGTACAGCGACTCGCTGGACTTCCGGCCGGTGACGACGGCGCGGCCGGCGTGCAGCGTCATCCGGATGTCACCGGTGACGTGCTGGTTGGCCTCGTTGATGAAGCCGTCCAGGGCGCGCTTGAGCGGGGAGAACCACAGGCCGTCGTAGACCATCTCGCCCCAGCGCTGCTCGACCTGCCGCTTGTAGCGGGCCAGCTCGCGCTCGACGGTGACGTTCTCCAGCTCCTGGTGGGCGGTGATCAGTGCGATCGCACCCGGAGCCTCGTACACCTCGCGGGACTTGATGCCGACGAGCCGGTCCTCGACCATGTCGATCCGGCCGATGCCCTGGGCGCCGGCCCGCTCGTTGAGCTGCTGGATCGCCTGGAGGACGGTGACGGGCTTGCCGTCGATGGCGACCGGGACGCCCTCCTTGAAGGAGATGACGACCTCGTCGGCCTCGCGCGGGGTGGCCGGGTTCTCGGTGTACTCGTAGATGTCCTCGATCGGCGCGTTCCAGATGTCCTCCAGGAAGCCCGTCTCGACGGCGCGCCCGAAGACGTTCTGGTCGATGGAGTACGGGGACTTCTTGGTGGTCGCGATCGGGAGGTTCTTCTCCTCGCAGAAGGCGATCGCCTTGTCCCGGGTCATCGCGTAGTCACGGACCGGGGCGATGCACTTCAGGTCGGGGCCGAGCGCGGAGATGCCGGCCTCGAAGCGGACCTGGTCGTTGCCCTTGCCGGTGCAGCCGTGGGCGACGATGCCGGCGTTGTGCTTGTTGGCGGCGGCGACGAGGTGCTTGACGATGGTCGGTCGGGAGAGGGCCGACACCAGCGGGTAGCGGTCCATGTAGAGGGCGTTGGCCTTGATCGCCGGGAGGCAGTACTCCTCGGCGAACTCGTCCTTGGCGTCCGCGACCTCGGCTTCGACGGCACCGCAGGCGAGCGCGCGCTTACGAATGACGTCCAGGTCCTCGCCGCCCTGGCCGACGTCCACGGCAACGGCGATGACCTCGGCGCCCGTCTCCTCGGCGATCCAGCCGATGGCGACGGAGGTGTCCAGGCCGCCCGAGTAGGCGAGTACGACGCGCTCGGTCACGGGTTTCTCCTTACGGTGCAATCACTGATGGGTATAACTATGCAGTCCTCCGTATTATTTGTCAAAGCTGCTGGTGAACAGCTCACCCGAACGCCCGAACCGGGACCGTAAATGCCGGGCCCGGACACCGCGCAGCCCTTTACGATCGTGCCTCCGCACACCGGATGGGGGCACGCGATGAGCAGGGATGACGAGGCCGCTGAACGGCTGGCCCGGGGCGTACCGCTCCGGGAAGCGCTGGACACCTCGTCGGCAGACGCCTGGACGGCCCTCGATCTCGGTGTACGGATCCTGGCGTACGAGGCGCCTGGGCTGCTCCCGTCGTGCGACCGGGTCGACGGTCGGAGACTGCGCTGGAACTGGGACGCCCCGCTGCCCTCGGTGAATTGGTCCAGGACACCTCCCGACGAGCCGTTGCTCGCCGTCGCGCTGTGCCATCCGGACGGCCGGATCCGGGAGGCGGCACTCGAGTGGGTGGCCCGGTCGCCGGCGCTGCGCCCGCTCCTGGTCGTACGCTGCGCGGACTGGGTCGGACCGGTGCGCGACCGGGCTCGGGCGCTGTTCTCGGAGGTTCCCGGCCGGGAACTGCCGCCGCTGAGCGCGCTGGTGCTGCGGCTGTCCAGGCGCGGGCACGGTGACTTCGCCCGCCAACGGCTGGAGCGTGCCTTGCGCGATGGTGCCGCCGAGGACGTCGCGGCGCTGCTCACGAGCGAGGACCGGGCCACACGCCGGTTCGCGTACCGCATCGCGGTCGATCGCGGTCTCCTCGCCCCGGCGACGCTGGCCCGCACCGCAGCCGCCGCCTCGGACGATGTGCGCATCCAGACACTGTGTGCGGAGGCTGCGATCGCGGGGATGCGGGACGGGGCGTACGACGAGGTGCTGGGCCCGCTGCTGTCTGCGCGGTCGCCGCAGGTACGGTCCGCCGGTGTGACCGCGCTGCGGCGGGCCGGGCGGCAGGGTGAGGCCGCGCCGTTCCTCGCCGATCGGTCCGGGGTCGTACGGGCCTGTGCCCGCTATGTACTGCGGCAGGGCGGCATCGATCCGCTCCCCCTCTACCGGTCGATGTGCGCCGACCCGGCCGCCCGTCCCGCGGCCGCCGCCGGGCTCGGCGAGTGCGGCACCAGGAAGGACGCCCAGGCGTTGTGGTCCCTGGTGATGCACCCTGCGGCCGCAGTCCGCGTCCACGCCGTCATCGGTCTGCGCGCGCTCGACGCGGTGCGGCACGAAATGCTGCGCCCCCTTCTCGACGACCCGTCACCCGCCGTTGTCCGGGTGGCGACGCGGGCTCTGTTGCCGGACGCCGACCGGATACCGCACGAGTGGCTGCTCGTCAGGACCGGGGCGGACCGACCGCGTGCGCTGCGTGTGGCGGCGGAGCGGCTGTTGCGAGCCCATGTCCGCGCGGCGGTGCGGCAGCGGCGTCCCACCGGTTGAAATGCACCTGCCGGACGCCGCATGGGCGCCGATAATCGCCGCATGGGAAAGGTCTACGAACGTATCGACGGACGCATCCGCACTTTCATCGAGGAACAGCCGGTCTTCTTCACCGCGACCGCACCACTGGCCGGGGACGGGCATGTGAACGTGTCCCCCAAGGGGCGGGCGGGAACCCTGGTCGTGATCGACGAACTGACGCTCGCCTACCTGGACTTCGGCGGGAGCGGCGCCGAGACCCTCGCGCATGTGCGGGAGAACGGACGGATCACACTGATGTGGTGTGCCTTCAGCGGGCCGCCGAAGGTACTACGGGTGCACGGCGAGGGCGAGGTCGTCCTCCGGGACGACCCGCGCTGGTCCGAGTACATCGCGCACTTCGCGAAGGAGGCGGCCACCGGGCAGGGGGCCCGCGCGATCATCGTGGTGCGGGCAAGGCGGGTCAGCGACGCCTGCGGTTTCGCTGTTCCGTTCATGGACTACCGCGAGGAGCGGACCATGCACGCCGACCACTTCAACCGTCAGTCGGACGAGGAGTTCAACGCGTACTGCACGCGCAAGGAGCATGTGGCCCAGAGCCTGGACGGGCTGCCCGCCCTGCCGTTGCCGCTCCCCGCGCGGACGGATTGACCGCTCCGCACCGGTCCTCCCGGGTGGACGGTCGGCCCGGCGTTTCACGGAGCGGGTCCGAAGCCGTCGCGCCGGGCGCTGCCGGCCGGAGCCGTCCCCGGCTTGGCCGCCGCAGAGCGTCCTGGGCCGCGCCTCGTTGGAGTCCGCCCCCATTCGGCTCCGCTGCGGCGGCAGAACGCCCCTAGCCCGCATACGGTCGTACAGCATGCGCCCCGCTCTCGCACTCGCCTCCGCCGTGCTGGCCCTCTCCACCGCCACGCTCGCGGCCGTCGCTCCCGTCCCCGGACGCCCGCTCGTCGACCGCATGGCCGACCCGGGTGGCGGCGCCCAGTTGATCACCGCCGAGGCCGCGCACACCAACTCCACGACAGGCACGGTCACCTGGTGGGACCTGCGGGGCGGTCGCTGGGTGGCGGCGGGGTCGGCACACGCCCGGTTCGGCGCGAAGGGGCTCGCCGAGGGGGCGACGCGCAAGCAGAGCACCGACACCACGCCCACCGGCCTGTACGACCTGCCGTACGCCTTCGGGGTCGAGGCGGCCCCCCGCGGGACCCGTTATCCGTACCGCCGCGTCAACGGCCGTTCCTGGTGGTGCCAGGACAACGAGGCCCGCGCCTACAACCGCTGGGTGGAGCCGCGGCCCGCGGACTGCCGGGCGGGCGAGGCCGAGCACCTGATCACGTACCCGGTGCAGTACGCCCGCGCCCTGGTCGTCGGGTTCAACTACCACCGGCCGGTTCGCGGGCGGGGTGCGGGGATATTTCTGCATGTGAACGGGGGCGGTGCGACTGCCGGCTGTGTCTCCGTACCGGCGGGCGCGATGGACCGGATCCTGGCCTGGGCGGATCCGGCCCGGCGTCCGCACATCGCGATCGGGACCCGTTCGGGCCCGACCGCGATCACCCGCTACTGAGCCGGACCGGCGTGGCTCATCGCTCGTTCTGCGCCAGCCGCAGCAGGTGGTCGGCGAGCGCCTGACCGCCCGCCGGGTCGCGGCTGATCAGCATCAGTGTGTCGTCGCCCGCAATGGTGCCGAGGACGTCGTGCAGTTCGGCCTGGTCGATGGCCGAGGCGAGGAACTGGGCCGCGCCCGGGGGCGTACGCAGCACCACGAGGTTGGCCGAGGCCTCCGCCGAGATGAGCAGTTCGCTGGAGAGACGCCGCATCCGCTCCTCCTTGGCGGACTCGCCGAGCGGTGCATGCGGAGTGCGGAAGCCGCCCTCGCTCGGCACGGCGTAGATCAGCTCGCCGCCGGTGTTGCGGATCTTCACCGCGCCGAGTTCATCCAGATCGCGGGAGAGCGTCGCCTGGGTGACGCTCAGTCCGTCGTCGGCCAGCAGCTTCGCCAGCTGGCTCTGCGAACGCACCGGCAGCCGGTTCAGGATGTCCACGATCCGGCGGTGGCGTGCCGTGCGGGTCTGCGGTACGGACGGCCCGCCGAACTCGGATTCCTGCGCCTCGGTCATCGTCGTCGCCTCATTCTCCGGAGCTCTTCTCTCCGGATCGTCCGTCCCCGTGTGCCGCGTCGAGAGCGCCGGGCAGTGCCTCGAGGAACGCCTCCACCTCCGCGTCACCGATGATCAGCGGCGGCATGAGCCGTACGACATCGGGGGCGGGTGCGTTCACCAGAAGTCCGGCTCCCTGAGCCGCCTGTTGCACCTGAGGCGCGAGGGGCTCGGTGAGCACGATACCCAGCAGCAGACCGGAGCCACGGACGTGGGAGACCAATGGATGCCCCAGCTCTTCGACGCCGTCCCGGATCTTCTCGCCGAGCCGCTTCACCCGGTCCAGTGCACCGTCGGCGGCGAGGGTGTCCAGGACGGCGAGTCCGGCGGCGCAGGCGATGGGGTTGCCGCCGAACGTCGTGCCGTGCTGGCCGGGCTTGAGCAGGTCGGCCGTCGCGCCGAAGGCGACGGTGGCGCCGATCGGAAGTCCGCCGCCGAGCCCCTTGGCGAGGGTGACGATGTCCGGCTCGACGCCCTGGTGGGCCTGGTGCTCGAACCACTGGCCGCACCGGCCGATACCGGTCTGCACCTCGTCGAGGACGAGCAGGGTGCCCGTGGCCCGCGTGATCTCCCGGGCGGCCTCCAGGTAGCCCTTGGGCGGGACGACCACACCGTTCTCGCCCTGGATGGGCTCGATGATCACCAGCGCGGTGTCGGTGGTCACCGCGGCGCGGAGGGCGTCCACATCGCCGTACGGCACATGCGTGACATCGCCGGGCAGCGGGAGGAAGGGCTCCCGCTTCTTCGGCTGGCCGGTGAGGGCGAGGGCGCCCATGGTCCGGCCGTGGAAGCCGCCGTCGGTCGCGACCATATGGGGCCGCCCGGTGAGCCGGCCGATCTTGAAGGCGGCCTCGTTGGCCTCGGCGCCCGAGTTGGAGAAGTAGACGCGTCCGGTCCGGCCGAAGAGCTGCAGGAGCCGTTCGGCGAGCGCGACGGGCGGTTCGGCGATGAAGAGGTTGGAGACATGGCCGAGGGAGGCGATCTGGGTGGAGACGGCCTCGACGACGGCGGGGTGGGCGTGGCCCAGCGCGTTCACCGCGATACCGCCGACGAAGTCGAGGTACTCGGTGCCGTCGGCGTCCCACACATGGGCGCCCTCGCCGCGGACCAGGGGAAGCCGCGGGGTGCCGTAGTTGTCCATGAGCGAGCCCTGCCAGCGCTGCGAAAGCTCGGCGTTGGTCATGCTTCCCCCTGTGCGTCGGGTGCTTCGGATGAGTCGGGTGCTTCGGGTGAGTCGGGCACGACCATCGTGCCGACACCTTCGTCGGTGAAGATCTCCAGCAGGATCGAGTGCTGGACCCGGCCGTCGATGACACGGGCGGTCTCGACACCGTTGCGTACGGCGTGCAGGCAGCCCTGCATCTTCGGGACCATGCCGCTGGACAGCTCCGGCAGCAGCTTCTCCAGCTCGGTCGCGGTGAGCCTGCTGATCACGTCGTCGCTGTGGGGCCAGTCCTCGTAGAGACCCTCGACGTCGGTGAGGACCATCAGCGTCTCGGCGTTCAGCGCGGCGGCGAGTGCGGCGGCCGCCGTATCGGCGTTGACGTTGTAGACGTGGTTGTCGTCGGCGGAGCGCGCGATGGAGGAGACGACCGGGATCCGGCCGTCGTCCAGCAGCGCCTGGATGGCCCCGGTGTCGATCGCGGTGATCTCGCCGACCCGGCCGATGTCGACGAGTTCACCGTCTATGAGGGGCCGGTGCTGGGTGGCGGTGATGGTCTGGGCGTCCTCGCCGGTCATGCCGACGGCGAGCGGGCCGTGCTGGTTGAGCAGGCCGACGAGCTCGCGCTGGACCTGTCCGGCCAGCACCATCCGCACGACGTCCATCGCCTCGGGCGTGGTGACGCGCAGCCCGGCCTTGAACTCGCTGACCAGGCCCTGCTTGTCGAGCTGGGCGTTGATCTGCGGGCCGCCGCCGTGCACGACGACGGGCTTGAGGCCGGCCTGCCGCAGGAAGACGACGTCCTGGGCGAAGGCCGCCTTCAACTCGTCGTCGACCATGGCGTTTCCGCCGAACTTGATGACGACCGTCTTGCCGTTGTGCCGGGTCAGCCACGGCAGCGCCTCGATGAGGATCTGCGCCTTCGGGAGTGCGGTGTGTTTCCGCGCCGCGCTCATGAGCTGTACGCGCTGTTCTCGTGGACGTAGTCCGCGGTGAGGTCGTTGGCCCAGATGACGGCCGACTCGGAACCGGCGGCGAGGTCGGCGGTGATCTTCACCTCGCGGTAGCGCATGTCGACGAGGCCGCGGTCCTCGCCGACACTGCCGTTCTTGCAGACCCAGACGTCGTTGATGGCGACATTGAGCTGGTCGGGTTCGAAGACGGCCTTCGTCGTGCCGATCGCGGAGAGGACCCGGCCCCAGTTGGGGTCCTCGCCGTGGATGGCGCATTTGAGGAGGTTGTTGCGGGCGATGGAACGGCCCACTTCGACGGCGTCGTCCTCGGTCGCGGCGCCCACGACCTCGATCCGGATGTCCTTGGAGGCGCCCTCCGCGTCGCCGATCAGCTGCCGGGCCAGATCGGCGCAGACGGCACGTACGGCCTCGGCGAACTCGTCCTGCCCAGGGGTGATCCCGCTCGCGCCGGAGGCCAGCAGCAGCACGGTGTCGTTGGTCGACATGCAGCCGTCGGAGTCGACCCGGTCGAAGGTGGTGCGGGTCGCGGCACGCAGCGCGGAGTCGAGTCCGGCCGCGTCCACATCGGCGTCGGTGGTGAGGACGACCAGCATGGTGGCGAGTCCCGGCGCGAGCATGCCCGCACCCTTGGCCATACCGCCGACGGTCCACCCCTCGCCGCCCGCGACGGCGGTCTTGTGGACGGTGTCCGTGGTCTTGATCGCGATGGCGGCCCTCTCGCCGCCGTGCTCGCTCAGCTCCGCGGCGGCCCTCTCGATGCCGGGCAGCAGCTTGTCCATCGGAAGCAGTGTGCCGATCAGCCCGGTCGAGGCGACGGCGATCTCGCCGGCGCTGTGACCGATGAGGACCTCGGCGGCCTTCTCGGCGGTGGCGTGGGTGTCCTGGAAGCCCTTCGGGCCCGTACAGGCGTTGGCACCACCGGAGTTGAGCACGACGGCGGTGACTTCGCCGCCCCTGAGGACCTGCTCCGACCAGAGGACGGGGGCGGCCTTGACACGGTTGGAGGTGAAGACGCCCGCGGCGGCGCGACGCGGGCCGCGGTTGACCACGAGGGCCAGGTCCGGGTTGCCGCTCTCCTTGATCCCCGCGGCGATGCCTGCCGCCGAGAATCCCTGTGCTGCCGTGACGCTCACTGCATCTCCTCGTTCGCTTCTGCGGCCGCGCGCCTCGACGGCGCGGCCTTCGTCGTTGTCCGCAGCCCGGCGGCTGCACGTGCGTCGCTCACGGAGCCACTCCGATCGTGGAAAGTCCCGTGTCCTCGGCGAGTCCGAGGGCGATGTTCATGCTCTGCAGGGCGCCGCCCGCAGTGCCCTTGGCGAGGTTGTCGATGGCGCTGATCGCAATGATCCGGCCTGCCGCGGCGTCGTGGGCGACCTGGATCTGTACGGCGTTGGAACCGTAGACGGACGCTGTGGCGGGCCACTGCCCCTCGGGCAGGAGGTCCACGAACGGCTCGTCGGCGAACGCCTTCTCGTACGCCGCGCGCACCGCCTCGGCACTCACGCCGGGCTTCGCCTTCGCACTGCACGTGGCGAGGATGCCGCGGGGCATGGGCGCGAGGGTCGGCGTGAACGAAACGCTGACCGGCTCACCGGCCGCGGCGCTGAGGTTCTGGATCATCTCGGGGGTGTGCCGGTGCACGCCGCCGACACCGTAGGGGGACATGTTGCCCATCACCTCGGAGCCGAGCAGATGCGGCTTGGCCGCCTTGCCCGCCCCGGACGTACCGGACGCGGCGACGATCACGGCCTCGGACTCGGCGAGCTGAGCCGCGTACGCGGGGAAGAGCGCGAGGGAGACGGCCGTCGGGTAGCAGCCGGGCACCGCGATCCGCTTCGACCCCACCAACGCGGCGCGGGCCCCGGGCAGTTCGGGCAGACCGTAGGGCCACGTCCCGGCGTGCGGCGATCCGTAGAACTTCTCCCAGTCGGCGGCCTCGTTCAGCCGGAAGTCGGCACCCATGTCGACGACGAGCACCTCGTCACCGAGCTGCTCCGCGACGGCGGCGGACTGCCCGTGCGGCAGCGCGAGAAAGACGACGTCGTGCCCGGCGAGGACCTCGGGGGTGGTCGGCTGCAGCACCCGCTCGGCGAGGGGCCGCAGATGCGGCTGCAGGGATCCGAGCGTCTGGCCCGCGTTGGAATTGCCGGTGAGGGCATCGATCTCGACCTCGGGATGAACCAGCAGCAGACGGAGCAGCTCCCCGCCGGCGTATCCGCTTGCTCCTGCTACCGCTGCACGTACCGCCATCGAAATCCTCCTCGTCGATGGCATGACTATACGCATCGTCGCACGTTTATGCAACGCCCCTCGCGCGCACACGGCGCGCCGCGTGTGAGGCCGAGCGCCAGAGTTGCCCTTTACCGATCCACCTGGCCCCTGTGAGCTTTCTAGACGGCCTCGTCCGTCGGGGCCGAAGCCCTGACCTGCGTTAATCGATGCGTGGACGGTGGTGGACCTGTCCCGCGAGGCGGCCCACGCCGAGCCGGCGTTGCGCGCCCTCTACCCGTTCACGAGTCACTGGGCGCTGCGCTTCTCGACCACCGTCCGCCCCCGCCTGACCGTCGTCGGACCGTGCCTGACCGCGAACGGCGACGGCACGTACGGGGCTGGAATGGGCTTGATGACTCCGGACCTCGGTCTGTTCGCCACAGCGCACGAGGCCGTGGCGAAGGCCGTGCGCCAGTTGCCGTCCGGCCTTGGCCCGATCGCGCTCGGTCCGCCACTCCAGCCGCCGCCCTCTGAGACATCTCCGCAGGCCAAGGGCACGTTGGCATGACACGCTCCACGCTCCGCCGGGAGCTGAGCGGTCCCCGTGGCCCGCAGGGTGGCCGCGCCCGGGTCTACCTGGGGTCCTTCGGGATACCGCAAAGGGTGCGGTGTTCAGATATGCACCCCAACCGTCGCTCCAGGACCCTTGGAACCTGTGCCTCGTGGCTCTCTATCGTGGTTCGTGGGCTGCCAACCGGCAGGCGCCGTTCGCAGCGCCGCCCGGCACTCCGGCCCCGGTCAGCCCGTTCACACAGCTCTGCAGGTCGCCGCTCACACCACGGTGGCACGCCGTCGTGACGGCGTCGGTGACGCCGACACCTGCCTGAGCGGCCATGTTCGTGCAGGCGGGGATGTCCGCGTGGGCGGCAGGGGTGGCGAGAGCTGTGGCGCCGAGCGTGAGGGTCAGGCCGGCGAGGACACCGGCAACGCGTGTCGACGTGCGCATGGGACGCACCTGCTTTCCGGGATTGTCACGCGGCCCGGCCCCGGCGGTGCCCGAACCGTGTGGGAACGGCGCCGAACGGCGCTCGACGAGGGCTTCTCCTCTCCTACGGTGCTGGAGCAACGATGCGGCCGCCTCGACGTGACGAGAGCTCCACGGCGTAGCCCTTCGTACCGATCCCGGTTTCCTTGAAATCGCACGTCGGGATGGCACGCATGAGAGTCCCCCTCTGGGAGAGGTGCTGGGGAACCGCCCACGACATCGGCCCCCGGGGCGGCCGATGGGAACGGCCGCAGGACGGTGCGCGGCCCGTGGCGAGACGAACACCACCCCAAAGTGCTGCGGAGGCGCGCCACCTGCTGCTTCCACCGTACGACGGGGGGCGTCTCGCCACGAGCCGATCGGCTCCGGTGGCGGCCGGGCACGCTGTGTGCCCAGCCGGCCACGCAGTTGCCGGCTGCCGCTACGCCGACGGGGCGGGGTGAGAACTCGGGCCGCGGACGGGGCTGATGCACACAGCCGGCATCTGAGGCCCCGTCACCGGAGAGCCCTCCGGCCCGTCCAGGCTTCCGGTGATGGCCATGCGTGAGTGATCAAGTGGACGAACGCATCAGTCCAGTCCTGCCGCGAGAAGCTCGCGCTCCGGCCTGGACCCTCCGAGATCTGTTCACCCCACTGTGGCCGGCGCTCGCGCGGTGACGATTCATGACAACGGCCGCGCCTTCGACGGCGTTCTGACGGGCCTTGCCGAAGAGGCGAAATACGAAGAGGCGAAAAAAGAGAAAAGGCGGAGAAGGAACTCGTCCGTCCACAGCTGACGGCAAAAAACAAAGGCAAGGAAATTGCTCACTCCTTGCCACTATCAAGATATAGCGCACAGGGGGCCTTGCGGCAAGGCCGGGTTCGTGGTGCAGAATCTCCAGCCGATGCCAGAACCTGCGGAAATCAGGGATGAGCGACATACGCGCACTTCTGGCGACGCACAGCTCTCGCGGGTGGCCGGACCGCCGGTGGGAATCGCGGTGCGGTAGCGAGGACTCGGCGCGCAGGTGCGGCTGTACGCACCGCCGGAGTGCGCGGAGCAGCCGGCCGAAATCCAATCTCGTTGAATGGGCGTTTTCATGATGGACGTGATCGTGGTCGGCGGCGGACCGACCGGCCTGATGCTGGCCGCCGAGTTGCGGCTGCACGGTGTGCACACGGTCGTGCTGGAGAAGCTCACCGAGCCGACCATGGAGTCGCGCGGGCAGGGGCTGCACGCGCGCAGCGTCGAGATGATGGACCAGCGAGGTCTGCTGGACCGGTTCCTCGCGGTCAGTGAGAAGTTCCAGGTCGGTGGTCTCTTCGGCGGCATCCTGAAGTCGTGGCCCGACCGGTTGGACACGGCTCACCCGTACGGCGTCGCCGCCTCTCAGCCGGTCACCGAGCAGCTGCTCAACGAGCGTGCCCTCGAACTCGGTACCGAGATCCGGCGCGGCTGCGAAGTGGCCGGGCTGAGCCAGGACGAGGACGGGGTGACCGTCGAGCTGGCGGACGGCACGCAGTTGCGCTCGCGCTACCTCGTCGCCTGCGACGGCGGCCGCAGCACGGTGCGCAAGCAACTCGGCGTCGGTTTCCCCGGCGAGCCGGCCACGGTCGAGACGCTGCTGGGCGAGATGGAGCTGACCGAGGATCCGGCGACGGTTGCCGCCGTCGTCGAGGAAGTCCGCAGAACCCAACTGCGGTTCGGCGCCACCTCCCTCGGGGAAGGGAGGTGGCGCCTCGTCGTGCCCGCCGAAGGGGTGTCCGAGGACCGCACGGCCCCGACGACCCTCGAAGAGTTCAAGCAGCAGCTGCGGGCCACCGCGGGCACCGACTTCGGCGTGCACTCGCCGCGCTGGCTGTCCCGGTTCGGCGATGCCACCCGGCAGGCCGAGCACTACCGGGTCGGCCGGGTGCTGCTGGCCGGCGACGCGGCGCACATTCACCCGCCGGCGGGCGGGCAGGGGCTCAACCTCGGCCTGCAGGACGCGTTCAACCTCGGCTGGAAGCTGGCCGCCGCGGTCGACGGCTGGGCACCGGAAGGGCTGCTGGACAGCTACCACGCAGAACGGCACCCGGTGGGCGCCCGCGTGCTGGACAACACCCGTGCGCAGATCGCGCTGATGGGGACCGATCCGGGTGCGACCGCGCTGCGGAAGCTGTTCTCGAAGCTGATGGACTTCGAAGAGGTGAACCGGTACGTGACCGGGATCATCACCGCGGTCGGGGTCCGCTACGACTTCGGCGAGGGCCATGAACTGCTCGGCCTGCGGCTGCGGGACGTGAAGCTGAAGCGGGGTCGCCTGTACGAGCTGATGCACGGCGGACGCGGACTGCTCCTCGACCAGACCGGTCGGCTCTCGGTGGTGGGCTGGGCCGATCGGGTCGACCACGTCGTCGACGTCAGCGAGGAACTGGACGTGCCCGCGGTGCTGCTGCGGCCGGACGGCCACGTGGCGTGGGTCGGTGAAGACCAGCAGGATCTGCTCAGCAGTCTGCCCACGTGGTTCGGCGCTGCCGCCGGCTGAGCGCGCAGTTCTGGCTCGCAGGGGCGGGGTGCGGCACCGTGCCGGGTTCGGCGCGGCACGGTGCCGCACACCGCCGGCTCGAAGCCCCAGCGACGTGCACCGACCCCGGCTGAGGGCCGCACCACCGGACCGGGCCGGCCGACAGCGGGGCGGAGTCCGGTGCTGACGGGCCGGCTGAACCGCTGAATCGCACCGGCGGCGGACATCACCTCCGGCGTACCTGCCCTGACTCACCGCATTGGCCCGTCGTCGCACTGGCCCGTCGTCATTCAGCCGGCGACGTCGCGGGGTGCTTCCGTGGGATGCAGACGAGCGCGAGGGCGGCGGCCGTCAGGTACGCGGCCGCGCCGACGGCCATGCCGGTGCGCAGCCCGGTGGTGAAACTGGCTGCGGAGGCCAGCAGCGAGCCTCCCAGCGCGACGCCTGCGGCGCTGCCGATCTGGCGGGCGGTGTTGAACAGGGCTGAGGCGGTGCCGGAGTACGTGTCCGGGGCGGCCGACATCACGGTGGCGGTCGATCCGGTGAGGGCGAAGGACGTGCCGAAGCCCGCAGCCATCATCGGCGCCACGAGGAGCAGGTAGTCCGGGTTCTGTCCTGCGGCGGCCCAGCCGGTCAGACCTGCCGCTCCCACGAACATGCCCGTGACCACGAGCGGACGGTGTCCGGTGCGGCGGGCCAGTCGCCCGGACAGGACGGAGGCGAACATCGTCATCGCCACCGCCGGGAAGAGAGCGGCCCCGGTGCGCAGCGCGCTCAGGCCGCGCTGGTGCTGGAAGTACAGGCTGGCGGTGAAGATCATGCCGTAGAAGGCGAAGTTGAACAGCAGGCCGATGGCCGATCCCCCGCTCATCGGGCGTGAGCGCAGCAGTCGCAGGGGCAGCACGGGGTTGCGGGCCAGGCGTTCGCGAAGGACGAACGCGAAGGCTGCCAGCAGGCACAGGCCGGCGCCGGCGAGGATCAGCGGGTCCGTCCAACCACGCCGTCCGGCTTCGTTGAGGACGGAGATCAGCAGGGCCACCATCGCGATCAGCGCGCACTGGGCCGGCCAGTCCACGGGGCGGTCCGCGCGACGGGCCGACGCGGGGACGTGGCGCAGCGTCAGCAACAGGCAGGCGCATCCGACAGGCAGATTGATGAAGAACACCCAGCGCCAGCCCACGGTGGAGACCAGGAGGCCGCCCAGGAGGGGCCCGGCGGAAGCTGCGATGCCCGCCATGGAGCCCCACAGGCCGAAGGCCCGGGAGCGCTCGGCGGGTGAGGGATAGGCCTGTTGGAGGAGGGCGAGGGAGCCGGGCACGATCAGTGCCGCGCCGAGTCCCTCCAGCAGCCGGGCGCCGACCAGGATCCCGGCGCTCCGTGCCAGTCCGCAGCCGACCGAGGCGACGGTGAACACCACCACCCCGGTACAGAAGATCCGGCGGTTGCCCAGCCGGTCCCCCAGCGCGCCGCCGGTGAGCAGCAGGCCGGCGAAGACCAGGGTGTAGCCGTCCGTGATCCATTGGATCCCGGTGAGCGACGCCGACAGTTCCCGTCCCACCACCGGAACCGCGACGTTGATGACGGTCACGTCCAGGATGACCATGAAGTAGCCCGCGCAGACCGCGAGAAGCGGTGCCAGGGGCCGGCCCGAAGCCGCAGGCCCGTCCGGCCGCTCGGCCTCGGTACCACCGGCGTGCACCATGACGACACGGTATGTCCGGGACGAACGCCTCCCGTGACTTGAGCAGTCCGGCGGCGTGCCGGGCTCGCACGCCGAACCGCGTCGTCAACGGTGCGCCTGGGGATGCCGGTTGCCGAGCACCGTACTCGGCCGGTCCGGCCGGGTACGGTGCTCGGTCGCACCGGTCGGGGTCGCCCGCCGCGCCGGTCAGCGCAGCGCCTCGGGCAGTTCCTCCCGGTGGACGATGCCCAGGCGCTGCGTAGCGCGGGTCAGCGCCACGTACAGGTCACTGGTTCCGAACCGCCCCGGTTCCACGACCAGGACATGGTCGAATTCGAGCCCCTTGGCCTCACGCGGGCCGAGCAGCACCACCGGACGGGTGAGGTCGGGTTCGGCGCCGGCCGTGACTCCGTCGAGCGGGGCCGCGATCTCCTCGTGCAGCGCTCGCGGTGCGATCACCGCGAGGCGCCCCTCCTCGGGCGTCAGCTCCGCGACGGCCCGAGCCACCGCGCCCGCCAGATCCGCACCGGCATCCCGCGTCCACGGCGTCTCGCCGGTGGAGCGCACCGACCCGGGCGGCTCGAACGAGGGGTCCTGGGCCCGTACGACCCTGGCGGCCAGTTCCATGATCTCCGCGGGCGTACGGTAGTTGACCCCCAGCCTCACGTGCTCGAAACGGTCGCCGACGTACGGCTCCAGGATCCTCTCCCACGAGCCGACGCCCGCCTCCTCGGAGGTCTGCGCCGGATCACCGACCAGGGTCAGCGAGCGGGTCGGTGAGCGGCGCATCAGCAGCCGCCACGCCATCGGTGACAGTTCCTGCGCCTCGTCGACGATGATGTGCCCGAACGCCCAGGTCCGGTCGGCGGCGGCCCGCTCGGCCGCGCTCCGGTGATCGGCCTCCTCCTGCCGCTCGGCCATCCGCTCGGCGTCGATGATGTCGTGGGCGGCCAGACGTTCGGACTCCTCGTCCTCGAACTCGTACGTCTCGGAACCCCGGGACAGCTCCAGGACGCCCTGCGCGTAAGCGACCCGCTCCTGGCGCTCGGCCTCGGCGGCGGCCCGCTCGGCACTGTCGTCGGCCCCGAGCAGCTCGGCCGCCTCGTCGAGGAGCGGCACATCGGCCGGGGTCCACTCCCCGTCACCGGGAACGCGCCGGATGGCTTCGGCGTCCTCGTCCGCCACGTACACCGGCTCGGCCAGATAACCCGCGAGGAACTCCTCGGGGGTGAGCAGCGGCCACAGCTCTCCGACGGCGGCGTGCACCTTCTCGCTCGCGGCGACGCTCTTGCCGAGCTGGGCGATGTCGTCCGCACCGAGGAAGTTCGGGCCGCCGTACGGGTCCGCGCCGATGCGCTCGGTGAGCTGTGCGGTGAGGGCGTCGACGACGTGGAACGCGAAGTACGGACGGGCGAGGTTGTGCGGCAGACGGGTCTCGCGGGCCGCCTGCCGGGCCTGGTATGCGATCTCCCAGTCCAGGACGAGTTCCCCGTCGTCGTGCGGGATGACCATCGGCGCGCCGGGCTCCGGCAGCCCCTGCCGGTCGCGTACGGCGAGGGCGAGCGCCTCCGCCATCCCCGCGCCGCCCTTGACGGCTGCCGCGCGGGCGGTATCGGTGCCTCGGGCGTGGACACCGGGGAAGAGCTCGGCCTGCGTGGCCAGCATGACGCCGGTCTCGCCGAGGGCGGGCAGCACCTCGCCGATGTAGCGCAGGAAGGCCGCATTGGGACCCACGACCAGGACCGCGCGCTTGGCCAGCAGTTCACGGTGCTCGTACAGCAGGAACGCCGCGCGGTGCAGCGCGACCGCCGTCTTGCCGGTGCCGGGGCCGCCCTCGACGACGAGGACACCACGGTGCGGAGCACGGATGATGCGGTCCTGTTCCGCCTGGATGGTCCGCACGATGTCGCCCATGCGGCCGGTGCGGGCGGAGCCGAGCGCGGCGAGCAGCACGGCATCACCGCTCGGGTCCTCGAAACCGCTGCGTTCGCGGTCGCCGAGATCGAGGATCTCGTCGTGCAGCTCGGTCACCGTGCGGCCCTCGGTGGTGATGTGCCTGCGTCGGCGCAGCCCCATGGGCGTATGTCCGGTGGCGAGATAGAAGGGCCGGGCGACCGGCGCCCGCCAGTCGATCAGCAGCGGCGTGTGTTCGGTGTCGTCCTCACGAATTCCGATACGGCCGATGTGGTGCGCGGCACCGTCGCGGAGATCGATGCGGCCGAAGCACAGCGAGCCGTCCACCGCGTTGAGGGCCGCCAGGAGACCGGAGCGCTCGGCGACGAGCACATCGCGTTCGAGACGGGCCTGCAGACCGTTCCCCACCGGGGTCAACGCCTCCTCGACATGCTGCGCGGTGACCCCGCGCAGCGTGTCGACACGGTCGTAGACCCGGTCGATGAATTCCTGCTCCTTCTGCAATTCGACGTTTTCGCGAGTTGACAAAATCGCTCCCTGCCGGATATGGTGTTTCTAGTGGCCCTCAGTGAGGGGCCTTTTCTGTGGGTACAGAGAACCATTCAATATACGTGAGCAAATCCCCGTGCCGCAATTGCGGAACGGGGATTTCCTGTGCTCGGGGACGATGGCCTCGCCGGGGTCACGGCGGACGCTGCCGCGCGCGCACCGGGAGCACGTCCGCGCCGTGCCCGAATCCCTGCCCTGACCACGCAGCCGGCCTGTCGAAACCCACCCCGCGTACCCTCTTTCCTGTGTCAGCCTCCCGCCTGCATCGCGTCGCCGTCCTTGTGCTCGAGGGTGCGAAGCCGCTCGATGTCGGCATTCCTGCGCAGGTTTTCACGACCCGCGCGAGCATGCCGTACGAGGTGCGAGTGTGCGGCGCGGCACCCGGCCTCGTGACCGGCGGCGACGGCCTGTCGTACCACGTCACCCACGGGCTCGACGCGCTTGTGTGGGCCGACATCGTCTTCGTCCCCGGCTACCGGTTCCCGGACCGCGACGACCCGCCGCAGGCCGTCATCGACGCGCTGATCGCCGCCCACGACCGGGGGGCGCGGCTCGCCGCCATCTCGACGGGCGCGTTCGCGCTCGCCGCCACGGGCCTGCTCGACGGCAGGCGCGCCACGACCCACTGGCATTACACGAGGGCGCTCGTGGCGAAGCATCCGCTCGTCCAGGTCGACGAGAACGTCCTGTTCGTCGACGCGGGCAGCGTGCTGACATCGGCCGGCGCCGCCTCCGGCATCGACCTGTGCCTGCACATTCTGCGCCGCGACCTCGGGGTGGCCGCGTCGAACTACGCGGCCCGGCGCCTGGTCGCGGCCCCCTACCGCAGTGGTGGCCAAGCGCAGTATGTGCCGCGCAGCGTGCCCGAACCGCTGGGCGAGCGGTTCGCCGCCACCCGTGAGTGGGTATTGCACCGGCTCGCCGAGCCCCTCACCCTCGATGCGCTCGCCCAGCACGCGGCGGTGTCGCCCCGCACGTTCTCGCGACGCTTTGTCGAGGACACGGGGTACACGCCGATGCAATGGGTCATGCGCGCCCGGATCGACGTGGCCCGTGAGCTGCTCGAGCGTTCGGAGCGGAGCGTCGAGCAGATCGCCGCCGACGTCGGTCTCGGCACCGGTGCGAATCTGCGGTTGCACTTCCAGCGCATTCTCGGCACCACCCCGAGCGAGTACCGGCGCACCTTCACCCAGGGCGAATAGTCCGCCGCCCTCGCATGGCGAGATCCTTTTGGACCGTGGCGATCACGCCGCTGTCGCGGGCGGGTTCCGGGCGCGAATCTTGTGGCGAACCGAAGGGACATCGCTCATGACTCGCATCGCCATCAACGGATTCGGCCGCATCGGACGCAATGTGCTGCGCGCACTGCTCGCACGCGAAAGCGACCTCGAGGTCGTCGCCGTCAACGACCTCACGGAGCCCGCCACTCTTGCGCGGCTGCTCGCCTTCGACAGCACGGCCGGCCGGCTCGGTCGCCCGGTGACCGTCGACGGGAACACCCTCGTCGTCGACGGCCGTCGCATCACGGTGCTCGCCGAGCGGGAACCGAAGCAGCTGCCGTGGGCCGAACTCGGCATCGACATCGTGCTCGAGGCGACCGGCCGCTTCACGTCGGCTGCGGCCGCCCGCGCCCACCTCGACGCGGGCGCGAAGAAGGTGCTCGTCAGTGCGCCGTCGGACGGCGCCGACGTCACCCTCGCGTACGGGGTCAACAACGACGCGTACGACCCGGACCTGCACACGATCGTCTCGAACGCGTCGTGCACGACCAACGCCCTTGCGCCGCTCGCCGCGGTACTCGACGAACTCGCCGGCATCGAGCACGGCTTCATGACGACGGTGCACGCCTACACGCAGGAGCAGAACCTGCAGGATGGTCCGCACCGCGACGCCCGCCGCGCCCGCAACGCCGCTGTCAACATCGTGCCGACCACGACGGGCGCCGCCAAGGCGATAGGCCTCGTGCTGCCGAACCTCGAGGGCAAGCTGTCGGGCGACTCGATCCGCGTGCCGGTTCCGGTGGGCTCGATCGTCGAACTCAACACGAGCGTTGCCCGCGACGTGACGCGCGACGACGTGCTGGCGGCGTACCGCGCTGCGGCGCAGGGGCCGCTGGCCGGCGTGCTCGAGTACTCGGACGACCCGCTCGTGTCGTCCGACATCACGGGCAATCCTGCCTCGTCGATCTTCGACTCCGCCCTCACCCGCGTCGACGGCCGCCACATCAAGGTGGTGGCCTGGTACGACAACGAGTGGGGCTTCTCGAACCGCGTGATCGACACGCTCACGCTCCTCGCCACTCGCTGAACGGCCCCCGGGGCGGTCCCCACCGCCGGAAACCGGGCTGCCCGGCGTCTTCCGTCAGCTCCGGCTCACAGCCATCGGGGGTCGTGTCTGCCTGCTACTCGACCCCTATACGGCAGCCGTACTTCGTTGCTGGTGTGACGGGGGTGGCTGGAGAGACGAGGCAGCCGCCGTTGATCATCATGTGTGTGAAGACATGAAGGGCACGGCGGCTGCGTCCCGGAGGTCAAACCTTGACGCGTGCGGTGAGAGATTCGCCCAGTTCCTGGGCGTGTTCGCGCACGCATTTCGGAGGGTGGAGCCGCGGCGGCACGCCTCGGCGTTCATCAGCACGCTGCCGGCCGAGCCGCCGCGGGTGAACTGCCCACAGTCCGTCGCATTGCACGAGTTGGTGGGGGGTCGCCGGCGCGAGGTGGCGGGTTGAGGAATCGTTCCAGGCCGGAAGGGCCTGACATGCCTCGATGAACACCAAGTCCGCCGCTCCACCTCCTGGGCCCGCTGGACCGTGCCGGCCATGCTCGCCCACGCCTTCCTGACGGTCCTGGCCGCCGGACAGCCCGAACTGCCCGACGACGCCGACATGATCCCGCTGACCTGCCAGGAGATAACCCGCCTGCCGGCCACGATGCTCTTCGGGCGCGACCGTGCCCACGAACACCGTTGGGCCTGGTCACGAGCTTCATGCGGTGCGGGTGGCCTGTCGCCGGTGCTGGCAGCTCCGCTCGGCGGACCCCCGGGATCGAAGGGGGCCCGGGCTGTATCGGCGTCAGGCCTTGCGGATCCTGTCGCCGATCTCCGGCCTCGCCTCGAACCCGGCCGCCTTGTACGTGGCGACGCCACCGACGTTGGAGCTCGGTGTGCACACACGAACGCTCGACGAGCCCATCTCCCGCAGCGCGGCCGCCCCGGCGACGGTGATCGCCCGGCCGTATCCGCGACCGCGGTGGTCCTCGTGGACGCCCATCGGCTCGACCAGTCCCGGCTTCCCCGGGCCGGCCGACCAGACCGTCACCACCGCCGCCGGGTCGCCCTGGTCGTCGTAGACGCCCAGGCAGCGGGCGTCGGCATAGAACGGCCCCGCCGACATCGCATGCCAGTACTCGCGCGTAGGCCGCGAGGTGTTGAACGCCGACCGCAGAACGTCGGCGAAGTCCTGCGCCTGCTCCGGGCCGATCGCCGTGATCCGCACGCCGGGGTCCTCCACCGCTTCCGCGAGGTCACGGAAGAGCGGCGTCCACGGCTCGTCAACGCCCCAGCCCTCCTTGGTCAGCAGGTCGTGAAGCAGCAGGCCCAGCGGCGCCTCGATGGACACCGCTCCTTCCGGCAGCACGCCGCGCTCAGGCAGCGAAAGGTCCTCGACAAGCCGCCGCGCCAAGTCCTCGTCCTGGAAGGCGTCGGGAGCGACCGTCATCCGCATCACCGTCGGCGAGTCCAGCATCCCGACGGCGAGGATCCGTCCGCCCCGGCTCCAGGTCCGAACCACCGCGGCCGTCTCAGCCGTTCCGAACCGATAGTTCCAGCCGATGTCCCCCAAATGCAGCTGCATCGGCGCTCCGTCGTACTGCCACTCCCGCAGCGCGCCCATAGCCTCGCGCACCCCGGCTGCAGTCGGCGTTCGCAGCACAATCGTCATAGCCGGGATCTGACACCCCGTCCCGGAGGTCTGCAACCCATTAACCGGCTCACAGGTAGCTCTCCTGGTGCGGCCCAACCGAGTTTCGTCTGTCCGGTCCGTCTCTCCAGCCACCCCACTCGCACCAACGGGCCGGTGGCCCAGCGCGCGGTCCGCCACCGGCTGCGCCGCACCGCACGCTGAGCGGTCACGAGAGAGCCGAGCGAATCAGCGCCTGTCCCCGGGATCGGTGCGGTCACCTCTGCAGGGTTCCCCGGCACGGTCCGGGTGCCGTGGAGCTGCTCGGAGCTCGGGCGCCGGGCCTCCCGGATCAGGTCGGCGGCGCCTGGTCGCCGTCGCGCGGCAGGCAGACGCCCGTCGGCGGCTTCGCGTCATGAGCCGGGTGGTGGCCGGACGGCCGAGGACCTGAGGCAGGCCCGTGGCGACATCGCGGTCCGGCCGGTGCGCTCCCGCCGGGCGGGGACGCGCCGGGCGGGGACGCGCCGGGCGGGAGCGGGCTCGCCGGGTCAGGCAGCTGTGAGGGAGCGGGCGCGGCGCAGCCGGGGCTTGACGGCCACGAGGAGTGCGGACAGCACGGCCCAGAGGGCGAGGGTGAGGAGCGGCAGTCCTGCGTGGGCGCCGTCGAAGTAGCTCAGATCGCTCACCGCCCGTACCGCCGCGCCGGGCGGCAGCAGTGCGGAGACGGCTCGGGCCACGGCCGGGAGCAGGTCGGAGCTGATGGTGGCACCGCTGGTGGAGTTGCCCACCGTGAGCAGGAGCAGCGTCGCCACCGGGACCCCGACGGGGCCGAGGTAGGTGCCCAGCAGCTTGGTGGTGAACGCCGCTGCGGCCGCCAGCAGCGCGAGGGTGGCCGTCAGGGGGAGGAACGGGGCAGGGACCGCGTCCAGGACGGGGCCCGCGATGGTCGCCGCGATCGTGCCGATCGCCACCGAGACGCCTGCGAGCAGCCAGAACCGGTGCCGCAGGCGCAGCAGGTTCGCCATGCCGAGCGCGTTCTGGGCCAGGACGAATCCGGCGAGCGTGACGCCGAAGGACACGTAGAACCCGGCAAGGCCTCGCGCGTCGAAGTGAGCGAGCGGCACCACGTCGGTCGTGGTGACGTGCCGGCCGGATCCGGCGGCGTACGCGGACACCACGCTCTCGACCGCGCTCGTGGTGGACTTGCCTGTCGCTCCCGCGACCTCCAGACTCAGCCGGCCTGCGCCGCCGGAACTCAGCGCGGCCACCACGTCATGCCCTTCCACGGCGTGGCGGGCCGCGGCCGCATTCGCCACCGGGTGTACGTCGACGCTGTCGCCGAGCGACTGCTCGATCTCGTGCGCGAGGGCGCTGCCCACGACCGCCACCGGCAGCTGGTGCGGCTTCGGATCG
Organism: Streptomyces sp. JH14; assembly: GCF_029428675.1. Lineage (GTDB taxonomy): Bacteria > Actinomycetota > Actinomycetes > Streptomycetales > Streptomycetaceae > Streptomyces. Next base: position 933,931 of record NZ_JAJNEL010000001.1, read on the forward strand.
CGCTGCAGCCCGACGTAACAGCCGATGAAGGCCGAGACGATGACCAGGGCGATCAGCGCGGGCTGCAGCAGCGTCCGCAACGGCGGCCGGTTCCCCGGGCCCTGGGGGCGCGGCGCCGAGGCCTCTGCGGGAACGGGGCCGGGCGGTGAGGCTGCCTCCTGGGTGTGGGCCGAGGCAGGTCCGACGGTGGGTGTCATCAAGTAACTCCGGTGTTGCGTAGGTGGTGGGCCATGAGGCCATCAGGGCGCGGGACCCCATGGCGTGTCAGGCGGCGGGCGGCGCGGCCAGGCTCTGCTTGATCTGTCGGCTGACCTCGTCGGCGAGGATCTCGGGGAGCCCCTTCTCCAGCCCGTCCAGGGCCTGCGCGGCCACCGATGCCGGGTCGGACTTCTGGTCGGCGGGGACCTGGGCGGCCATGTCGGTGTCCATGAAGCCGACGTACAGTCCGGACACGGTGATGCCGCGCGGAGCCAGCTCCTGGCGGACCGCGCCGGTCAGCGCCCAGGAGGCGGCCTTGGCCGCGGAGTAGGCCCCGGACGCGGGCAGGTGCAGCCAGGACAGGACCGACAGCACGTTGAGTACGGCGCCACCGCCGTTGGCCTCGATCACCGGCGCGAAGGCCCGGGTCACCGCGAGCGGGCCGAAGTAGTTCGTCTCCATCTCAAGCCGAACCGCCTCCTCCTCCCCGGCGATCAGCGCGGTGGGGGTGAAGATTCCGGCGTTGTTGACCAGCACCGTCGCATCCGAGGCGATGCGCGCCGCGGCCTCGATGGACGCGGCGTCGGTCAGGTCCAGGTGCAGCGGTACCGCCCCGTCCACGTTCCCGCTCTGCGGACGGCGCGTGGCCGCGTACACCTTCGCGCCGCGATCGAGGAGCTGCGTGGTCAGCCGGCGGCCCAGGCCCCGGTTGGCGCCGGTGACGACGGCTACAGAGTCCTTCAGTTCCATGGTTCCCCTTGTGCCGGTCGCGGCAGCCACTCGTCGCGCGGGCCGCGGCCACAATAGATTTCACTCATAATCTAAACAGAGTACTAGGATAGATTGCAACCGAAATCCAATTGAAGGGGGTGCCCAGTGGGCCGCGTTTCCCAGGCACAGGCACAGGAGAACCGGGAGCGTGTGGTCGCCACGGCGTCCCGGCTGTTCCGCGAGAAGGGAACCGGCGTCAGCGTCGCGGACCTGATGAAGTCGGCCGGACTGACCCAGGGCGGCTTCTACAAACAGTTCGCGTCCAAGGAGGCCCTGATCGGCGAGGCCACCGCCCACGCCTTCACCGAACTGAATGCACGCCGCGCCACGGAGCTCGACGAGCACGACGGGCAGCAGGATGCCGCGCGCCAGGCGTTGATCGACTACTACCTGTCCGCCCGCCACCGCGACAGCGCCGCCGACGGCTGCCCCGCCGCCGCACTCGCCGCCGATGTGTCACGCGACACGGGCGACGCCGCCCGCGAGATCTACACGGAGGGTGTGCGCGAGTTCGCCGAGTGGCTCTCCACCGACGACGAAGACGGCCTGGCCCGCCTGGCCACCATGGTCGGTGCCCTCCTGCTGTCTCGCGCCACCCACGGCTCCCCGCTGTCCGACGAGATCCTCCACGCCGCCCACAGGGCCCTGGCGGGCGGCAGCTGACCGGCGCCCCGGCCGGGTACCGATGAAGGAGCCCGCACCACGGGAGCCGTCGCGCCGATCGCGGGCAGCTCTCCGATCACGGGCAGATACGCTGCCACCGATCATGAATTCGACCGCAGGGCGGACGCATCGGCCACCGCGCGGCGAGCGGGAAACGGGGTGGCCTCGTGCCGACAGACGTGACGGGTCACCAGGCGGCCGCCGGCCCGAGGAGGATCTGGGACGGTGCTCGGGTACGGGCCCGTATCGCGGCCATGGCGGAACAGGACCCCGGGCGTCGGCGATTCGCCGCCGACCACCATGGATACCGCCTGCGGCCTCCCCTGACCGAACAGCGGGTCCAGGCCCTCGAGCACGAGTACGGCGTCCGGTCGCCCGGCTCCTACCGCAGCTTCCTCACGGATGTCGCTGACGGGGGAGCCGGTCCCCACTACGGCGTACTCGGACTCACCGAGGAACTGGACGGCGAGGACGCGGTGTACGACACGCGCGAGGAGAGCCGGCAGGCCGGCTTCCTGTCTGTACCGTTTCCGCACACCCGGCCTGGCCGGGCCCCGGCAAGGCGGGCAGCGCCAACTACTCGGTGCAGGGCAGTCTCGTCATCGCGGAGCAGGGATGCGGGATGTTCTCCCGCCTGGTCGTCACCGGGGAGAGCGCGGGGCAGGTGTGGTGCGACGACCCCGACCAGGGTGGTCTGAGCCCCGGCCCGGCCTTCTACGACTGGTACACGGCGTGGCTGGACGCGACCGGCTGAGGCGGCCGGCAATCAGTCCACCAGCGCCGCGGCCTCCCTGAAGTCCTCGTACGCCTCGCCGTGCTGCTTCGCAGCGACGAGGAACATGGACCGGTCGGTCAGGGCCCTGCACAGGGTTTCCCGGCTGAGGTCCGGGCTCGCAGCGGGCAGGCCGGCCAGCCGGCGCGCAAGGGTCACGCCCTCGTCGAAGACCGGGCGGAGCGGTTTCAGGATGCGGTGGGTGCGCTTCGTCGAGGAGAGCGCCGAGCGGATGGTGAGCCTGCGGTGTACGGCGATCAGCTCCGTGAGGAGGTTGTGCGGGTCGGTCCTGGCCGGTTCGGCCAGGGCGGCCGCCGCCGCTTCGAGGGCCGGGATGCCTTCGAAGTACGTGTGCCTGACGTCGGGCGACCAGCGGTGGATGTGAGAACCGAAGGGCGGCGCCGGGGTCCGGGAGGACGCGGCCGGCTCAGCCGTCCGGCCCGACAGGGCGAACAGGCAGGCCCACCAGTCGAGGTCGTTGTTCCCGTTCCTGTGTTCGCCGGTTCGCCCCAGTTCTTCGAGGAGAACGAGGGCTTCCTTCCGGGCCGCACGCGCCTCGGACCCGAGCCCTGCGGTGCCGAACATGTGGGAGTGGTGGACCAGCTCCCACGTCAGGACGGCCGGCGAGATGCCGCCTGCCGCGCAGTCCCGCCGGGTCAGGTCCACGAGCCTCCCGAAAACGTCCAGCGCCTCGGTGCGCTGTCCGGCTGCGTCCAGTTCGGCCGCCCACTCGACCCTGCCCCAGAAGTCGACGTCGTCGGGGTCCCCGGACTGCACGGAGCTCCCGTAGATCTCGGCAGCCTCCCGGTGGCGGCCCTCCTCCGCAAGCACTGCGGCCAGCCGGTGCTGTCCGTGCGCGCGGCTCGTGACCTGCTTGTCCTCGAACCCGCGCCGCGCCGCAGCAGCCATCTCCTCGCAGACGGCCAGACCTTCCGCCCGCCGACCGGTGGCGTACAGCGTGTACCGGTAGGCGTCCAGGGCATCGACGAGAAGCGCGGTCCGCGTCGGTTCGGCGGTGTCGATACGCCGGGCCGCGGAAGCCGCCTCGGCGTGCAGGGCCAGCTGTATGTCCGGCCGGGACCGGAACTCGCCGTCGTAGCCGCGCGAGAGCAACGCCCGGCACAGCTTGGGCAGATAGGCCCGCGGACTCACCTCCGCGAGCACCCGGTACGCCTCGAGCTTCTGTACGAGGCTCAGTTCGCCCGATCCGAGCAGCATGGTCCGTGCACGCAGCACGGCGTCCTGATCAACTCTCCGGGTGGGATTCATGACCGCGATTCTGCGAGCGGGGGAGCCGGTGGAACAAGGCTGCCGGGCTGTGCCGTTGGTCCTACGAAAACACCCGCTGAGCTGTCATGATGGACACGTATTCGCTCCTCTGCGGCCCGTTTGACCGACCGTCACCGATGGCATGGATCCGGTTGCGGACGTCGCCCTGGCTCGACGGTCGCACTTCGGCCGTCGGGTCTCACGAGCACGGGAACCACCCCTGGTCGCCGCTGTGGTCGGTCCCGTCGATCGGCGCCGCGAACGCGTCACGGTCCGCCGACGACTCCCTGCGGTCTCTCACGACGCCGCCCGGCCCCTCGGCACGGATCACGGTCCACGCACTCGCCGGGCATGTTGCGCGACAGCACCGACACGCCATGCACGGCCTCGATCCGCCGCCGTGGCCTTCAGCCCGCACGCTCCCGCCTCGCGGCTCCCGGCGCACCGGCCGCCACGCCGGGGCACCCCGGCGCCACCAGGGCGAACGGGCTCTCGGGCCACCCCGTCTGGTGGTGGCCGACAGGCCGGATGTCAGGATGGAACCATGACGACCAAGGTTTTTTTCGACATCACCATCAATGACGAGCCCTCCGGGCGGATCACCTTCAACCTGTTCGACGACGTGGTCCCGAAGACGACGGAGAACTTCCGCGCGCTGGCGACCGGCGAGAAGGGCTTCGGCTACAAGGGCTCGTCCTTCCACCGCGTCATCCCGGACTTCATGCTCCAGGGCGGCGACTTCACCAGTGGCGACGGCCGGGGCGGCAAGAGCATCTACGGCGAGAAGTTCGCCGACGAGAACTTCAAGCTCACGCACAACAAGCCCGGTCTGCTCTCGATGGCGAACGCGGGCCCGAACTCCAACGGCTCCCAGTTCTTCATCACGACGGTCGTGACGTCGTGGCTGGACGGCAAGCACGTCGTCTTCGGCGAGGTCGACGGCCAGGAGAGCATGGACCTGGTCAAGAAGATCGAGAGCTACGGCTCGCAGAGCGGCAAGACCCGGGCGAAGATCACCATCGCCGACTGCGGCGTCCTCTGACCGTACGAGGGACTCGCGGGCGCGCCTGAGGCGCCTGGCCGGGATCGCCGCCATGGCTCCGGGCCCCCTCCGGACGCGACACCCGCTCCCCCGCATTGCGACCCGCATCCGAGCGCGTCGGACCGGCTTTCCGCCGGCCCGGCGCGCTCTGTGCGTCGCGGCATCCACTTTCCCTTCAAGTGTCAACTGAAGGTTGACACCGCTGGACTGTCAACCTAAGGTTGACGCATGACGAATCCCGTACGCATGACCAATCCGGTCCGGCTCGACGATTTGATCGAGGCCATCAAGAAGGTTCATTCCGACGCGCTCGAGCAGCTCTCGGACGCGGTCATCGCCGCCGACCACCTCGGTGACGTGGCCGACCACCTGATCGGCCACTTCGTCGATCAGGCCCGGCGCTCAGGAGCCTCCTGGACGGACATCGGCAAGAGCATGGGCGTCACCCGGCAGGCGGCCCAGAAGCGCTTCGTCGCCAAGGACCCGGGCGAACCGTCGGATCTCGACCCCAGCCAGGGGTTCAGCCGCTTCACCCCGCGGGCGCGGAACGTCGTGATGGCCGCGCAGAACGAGGCCCGCGCCGCGGGCAACGACGAGATCCGGCCCGAGCACCTGGCGCTGGGGCTGCTCAGCGAGCCGGAAGGACTCGCCGCGGCGTTCATCAAGGCCCAGGGCATCCCGCTGGACTCCGTGCGGCAGGCCGCGACCGACTCACTGCCGCCCGCCGTACACGAGGTCCCGGAGCTCATCCCGTACGACGCCGGGTCGCGCAAGGTGCTGGAGCTGACGTTCCGGGAGGCGCTGCGGATGGGGCACAACTACATCGGCACGGAGCACATCCTGCTCGCCCTGCTGGAGCACGAGGACGGCACCGGCGTGCTGAGCGGGCTGGGCCTCGACAAGGCGACCGCGGAGACCGCCCTCCTCGATGCCGTCACACTCGCCGTCGCCGCGCACAAGGGGGAATGACCCTCCCCGGCCTTCCCACCGCGCGCAGAGCCGCTTCCGCGCTCCCCTCCCCCGCGTGACCCGCCGCAATAGAGTGGAGGGGAGCAAGGAGGTGCCTCATGCGGAAGGTTGCCGACTCCCGGGAGTTCCCGAGCGAGACGAAATGCACCCTTGCCCTCTCCGGCGAGCCGGAGGAAGTGGTCCGCGCCACCAGCGATCTGGCTGTGTCGGTGCACGGTCATGCGGATGACCAGGAATCGCGGGAGCAGATCAGGGCCGGACTGCAGGACGAGGCCACGGAGCTCGCCTGAGCCGTATCCCGGACGAACAAAGAGGAACACACACGGACACAGAGGGGTCCGCCGCGGCGCACGCCTCCCGATGGCGGATGCCCGGCGTCCCGGCCGCGCCGCGGCCGGTGAGCGCCGGGAAACCGTTCCGGCGACGGGTCAGAGTGCGTCGTACACCGCCTCGATCAGCGCCATCTTGCGCGGGTCGTCGGCGATCCGCGGGCCCATCCGGTTCATGACGTACCCCAGGGAGACGCCCGACTCCGGGTCGGCGAGGCCGCAGGAGCCGCCGGCGCCGTCGTGGCCGAAGGCGCGCGGGTTGGGACCGTACGAACCCTGCGGGCCGCTCAGCCACAGTCCGAGCGCGATCTCGGTGTCGTGGTCGAAGCCGATGCCGAGGACCAGGTCCCGACAGCTCCCCTGACCCTCCCTGGCCCGCTCGGCGGCCTCCTCGGAGAGGATCCGCCGGTCCCCGAACATGCCCCGTCCAGCGAAGATCCCGTACAGCGCGGCGATGGCGCGGGCGGTGCCGTGGCCGTTGGCCGCGGGAATCTCGGCGGCCCGCCACTCGGGCGTGTTGGCGGCGGCCGCGCCGCTGGGCGGGTTGAGCAGCGAGGCGATGGCCACCGGCTCCATCCGGGCGAACAGCTCCAGCTGGGCGCCCGCGGCGGACTTCGGGACGACGAGTTCCGCGACACGGTCCGCCTCCTTCTCCGGCAGGCCGATGGTGAAGTCGATGCCGAGCGGTCCGGTGACCTCCTGACGGAGGAACTCACCCGGCAGCAGGCCGGTGATCCGGCGGACGACCTCGCCGACCAGGAAGCCGTACGAGAGCGCGTGGTAGCCGGACCGGGTGCCGGGCTCCCACCAGGGCTCGGTGGCCGCCAGCCGGGCCGTGGTCAAGTCCCAGTCGTACAGGTCGGCCAGGCTGTGCGGCTCGCGCAGTCCGGCCACGCCCGAACGGTGCGAGAGCAGGTGGCGCACGAGAACGGCTTCCTTGCCGGCCGCGGCGAACTCCGGCCAGTACGCGGCGACGGGGGCGTCGAAGTCGAGCAGTCCCCGGTCGGCGAGGATGTGGGCGCACAGTGCGGTCGGGCCCTTGCTCGTGGACCAGACGTTGACCACGGTCTCGCGCTCCCAGGGGCGGGTGCGGGCGCCGTCCGCCCAGCCGCCCCAGAGGTCGGCCACGGGTTCCCCGTCGACCAGGACGGTGACGGCGGCACCGAGTTCGTCACGCTCGCGGAAATTCGCTTCGAATGCGGCGCGCACGCCTGAGAATCGGTCGTCGCAGTGGCCGTGGATCTGCGGCACGATGGCCTCCCTCGTCCGGGCATGCCGGGTGGTGCGGGATCAATGACGGGCAACATACCGACTGGTCGGACAGGCGGGAAGACGTCGCGCACCTCTCGGGGCCGGTTCATCACATCAGCGGGCGCCCGCTTCGAGGCGCAGGCTCCAGCGGCCCGGAAGGCCGGTGAGGGTGACCGTGGAGAGCGGGCGGACGTCGACGTTCCAGTACGTCGACGGCGGCGCCTTCAGCGCGTAGACCAGCGCGGCCCGGACGACGGCCGGTTCGGCGACGGCGACGATCGACCCCTCCTGGGCGGGGCGGGTGTCCAGCCAGCCCCCTATCCGTGCGATGAACGCGAGCAGCGGTTCGCCGCCATGCGGTGCGGAGCGCGGATCGGCGAGCCAGGCGTCCACCGCGGCCGGTTCGCGCGCCGCCACGTCGGACAGGGTCAAGCCGCGCCAGCGGCCCATGTCGCAGTCGCGCAGGGCCGGCTGAGCCATCGGGGCGTAGCCGAGCGCCTCCCCGGTGGCGCGGCTGCGTGGCGTCGGTGAGCAGTAGCGCAGTTCGGCGGCGCCCAGGGGCACCAGGGCCTGCGCGGCGAGCTGCACCTCGTGCCAGCCGGCCTGGTCGAGCGGCCGGTCGTCGTCGAAGCGCTCGGCGAGCAAAGAGGAGCTGCGCGCCGCGGCGACGAGCGAGACTCGAACACTCATGGCGGAGATCGTGGAGCTGAAACGCCGCCCAGGTCAAGAGGGCGCCGGGTCGGACGGATCCGAGGGCGTCGAGCCGCAGGTCTCGGGGTTCCTCAGCGGCTTGAAGCCGACGCTCTCGTGGACGCCGTGGGCGTCGTCGTCGGCGAGCATGAGTCTGCGGATGCCGGTCGGGGCGAGGTGGTCGCGCACGGCGGCGGGTCGGGTGCCGAGACCGAGGCCGCGGGCCGACCGGTCGACGTGCACATCGCTGCGCCAGGCGGAGGTGACATGGTCCGTCACCACCCGGCGCAGCCGACCGCGCGCCCGACGTGACGCCGGACGGGTCGAAGTGAGCGATCCGGAGAGGGCAAACGTCCTGCTCGTCGCGGGTACGGCCGAGGGCCCGGTGGGCGTCGGTGGAGAGCCAGGGGTGGATCCGGGCCGGGTCCGGCCGGGCCGGATCGGACGAGATCTCTTACCGCTGCCGGCGCATGTCCGTCATGCCCGGAGGGCAGGTGGTGCGGTCCCGGGGGCGGCGAAGAGTTCGTCGCAGGCGATGCGCAGCCGCCTTACGCCCTCGGCGATCTCGCCCGCTCCGGCGACCGCGGCGAAGCTCAACCGCACCTGCGCGGCCGGGGGTTCGGCGCAGTAGTAGGGGCGGCCTGGCGCGATCGCGACGCCCGCGCGCAGGGCCGCCGAGACGAGCGCCGCTTCGTCCGGACCGGTTTCGGCGTCCGGCAGCCGCAGCCAGAGGCTGCCGCCGCCCGGGGGGACGAACGGGAGCGAGAAATCGGGGAGTTGCAGCCGTAGCGCGGCCGTCATGGCGGTGCGCCGGTTCTTCAACTCCGTCGACACGGACCGCAGATGGTGACCCCAGGCCGGGGAGCCGACCAGTTCGAGCGCGGCTTCCTGGAGCGGGCGCGGGACGAAGAAGCTGTCGACGACCTGGATGGCCCGCAGCCGTTCCAGCACCGGGCCGCGGGCGGCCAGCGCCCCCACCCGGAGGCTGGGCGAGGTGACCTTGGTCAGCGAGCAGACGTGCACGACGACGCCGTCGGGGTCGTCGGCGGCGAGGGGTGCGGGCAGCGGGCCCGCGTCGTCGTGCACGAGGCGGCGGGCGAAGTCGTCCTCGACGACGAACGCCCCCGCCTCGCGGGCGATCCGGACGACCGCCCTGCGCCGGTCCGGGGCGAGGACCGCGCCGGTCGGGTTCTGGAAGAGCGGCTGGCAGACGAAGACGCGGGCGCCGGTGACCCGGAAGGCTGCTGCGAGCAGTTCGGGCCGCACCCCGTCGGCGTCGACCGGTACCGGCACCGGGCGCAGTCCGGTGGCGCGGGCGGCGGCCAGCATGCCCGGGTAGGTGGGCGATTCGACGAGAACGGGTGCGCCGGGCGGGGCGAGCGCGCGCAGGGCCGTGGCCAGGGCGCTCTGGCCGCCCGCGGTGATGAGTACGTCGGCGGCGGTGAGTGAGGGCCCGATCTCGCGGGCGAACCAGGCGCGCAGCTCGGTGAGCCCGTCGGTGGGGGGCCGGTCCCAGGCTCCGGGGCGCCGGCCGGCCCGGGCGAGAGCGGCGGCGAGGGCCCGTTCGGGCTGGAGCGAGGGGTGGAGATAGCCGCCGTTCAGTTCGATGACGCCAGGGGGCGGCGCGGCAAGCGTGACCAGGACACCGGAGGCGTCGACGGTGCGGGGCACGACCTCGGGGCCGCCGTCGCCGCTGAGGGAGACCTCCTGCCAGGAGGTGTCTCCGGGCGGGGGCACATCGGTACGGGGCTGCGCCCGGAAGGCGCCGGAGCCGGGACGGGTGACGACGAGCCCTTCGGCTGCGAGCTGCGCGATGGCCCGGGAGACGGTCACGGGGCTGACCCGGAAGCGCTCCACCAGGGCCCGACTGGATGGCAGCTTCTCTCCCACTGAGTAGCGGTTCAGCTCGCTACGGAGAGAATGAGCCAATGCGGCAACGCTGCTACGCTCTTGCATGACAGCACAGGATAGCGCTACCCACTCCGCGTCGATAGCGGTTGCCCCCAAGGCGGGACGCAGCGGCACTCTTCTCGCCGGGCTCGGCGTCGTCGCCTTCTCACTGACGTTCCCGTCCACTGTCTGGGGGCTGGAGAGCTTCGGCCCCTGGTCGCTGGTGACCCTGCGCAGCCTGCTCGCCGCGCTGATCGCGGGCGGCGTGCTGCTCGCGGGACGGGTCCCGGTACCGGACCGCCGCCACTGGAGCGGGCTCGTGGTCGTCGCGGGCGGCGTGGTGGTGGGTTTTCCGCTGCTGACGTCACTGGCCCTGCAGACCTCCACGTCGTCGCACGCAGCCGTCGTGGTGGGGCTGCTGCCCCTGACCACGGCGGTGTTCTCGTCGTTGCGGACCGGGACGCGCCCGCCGCGCCGCTTCTGGATCGCGGCGCTGGCCGGGGCGGCCGTGGTCATCGCCTTCACCGTGCAGCAGAGCGGCGGGGCGCTCTCGGTCAGCGATCTGTATCTGTTCGGCGCGCTGCTGGTGTGCGCGGCGGGGTACACGGAGGGCGGCAGGCTGGCCCGGGCGATGCCGGGCTGGCAGGTGATCGGCTGGGCACTGATCCTCGCGGCGCCGCCGATGGTGGCGGGCACGGCGGTCGCGCTCTGCTTCGAGCCGGTACGGCCGACCGCGCACGGGATCATCGGACTGGTCTGGGTGGCCGCGGGGTCGGCCTTCGTCGGCCTGTACGTCTGGTACCGCGGCATGGCGGAGATCGGCGTTCCGCGGGCCAGTCAGCTTCAGCTCGCACAGCCGCTGCTGACCCTGGTGTGGTCGTTCCTGCTGCTCGGCGAAAAGGTCTCGGCGGCCGCGCCGGTGGCGGCACTTGCCGTCCTCGTCTGCATCGCGGCCACCCAGCGGGCGGGGGCCTGAGCAGTCCGGCCGGTGCGCGAGCACATCGGGTCATAGACTTGTCGACAAGGACCGCCACCCGTGAGGAGGTCACTCCCGATGGAGGCACACCCGGGCGACCGGCTGCTGACGCACGGCAGGACCGTGGGACAGCACGACAGGGTCGCAGAGATCGTCGAAGTGCTCGGTGACGGGGGCGCTCCCCCGTACCGCGTCCGCTCCGACGACGGACACGAACACCTGGTTTCACCAGGCCCCGACGCCGTCGTCCAGCACACCGAGGTCCGGCACCGGCGCCCGGAGCCCCTGTAGGGCCTCCGGGCGGACTCGCCCCGACCGCGTCACCGCACGGTGCGCCCCCTCCGGCCCCCGGGTCAGCGAGGCGGGCGCACCCTGTTGCGGTAGTGGTCGGTGACCACGTGCTGCATCGCACCGATCCGGTCGGTCACGACATCCTTGCCGGAGAAGTAGACGTGGCCGCGTACCTGGTCGTAGGCGGCTGCGAAGTCGATATGGCGGGAGAGTTCCGCCGGGTCCTGCCAGGCGGCGGGCTGGGCCGGGTCGCCCGCCTTGTAGAGCGCCTCACCGATGAAGAGATCGACGCCCGTGCCCCGTACGACGTCGTCCCACCAGGGGAGCAGCTTCGCGTAGTCGGCGGCGGTGAAGCCGATGTTCCAGTAGATCTGCGGGCAGATGTAGTCGATCCAGCCCTTCTTGACCCAGCCGCGGGTGTCCGCGTGCAGATTGTCGTAGGTCTGCACGCCGGCTGTGGTGTCCGAGCCGAGCGGGTCGGTCGCGGCGTTGCGCCAGACGCCGAACGGGCTGATCCCGAACTGGACGTTCTTCTTGATGTCCTTGATCCGCGCGGCCATCTCGCGCACCAGTTTGTCGGTGTTGTCCCGGCGCCAGGCGGCCTTGTCCGGGAAGCCCGCGCCGTACTGCGCGTACGTGGCGTCGTCGTCGAAGACCTGTCCGGCGACCGGGTAGGGGTAGAAGTAGTCGTCCCAGTGGACGGCGTCGATGTCGTAGCGGCGGACCGCGTCGAGCATGGCGTCCTGGACGAATCGGCGGACCTCGGGCAGACCCGGGTTGTAGTAGAGCTTCCCGCCGTACGGCAGGACCCATTCGGGGTGCAGGCGTGCGGGGTGGGTGGGTACCAGCCTGGACAGGTCGGTGTGGTTGGCGACCCGGTACGGGTTGAACCACGCGTGCAGTTCCAGGCCGCGGCGGTGCGCCTCGCGGACGGCGGTGCCCAGCGGGTCCCAGCCGGGGTCCTGGCCCTGTACACCGGTGAGGTACTGGGCCCACGGCTCGTACGGTGAGGGCCACAGTGCATCCGCGGTCGGCCGCACCTGGAAGATCACCGCGTTCAGCCGCCGCTCGACCGCCGCGTCGAGATACGCGATCAGCTCCGCCTGCTGTTCCGCCGCCGAGAGGCCGGGGACCGAGGGCCAGTCGACGTTGGCGACGGTGGCGACCCACATGCCCCGCAGCTCGCGCCGCGCGACACGACGGTCATGGGCGTCGTGCCGGGACGGAGCAGCGTGCCGGCCGGACCCCTGGAGCGGGGCCGCGACGGCGTCCCCCGCTGCAGTGACTCCGGCCACTACTCCGGCGACCACTCCGGCCGCTCCCGCCACAAAGCCTCTTCGGGCCAATTGCCGCATTTTCCAAGCACCTGCCGTCTCTATGTGCTCATCCATCACCCTGGTGTCGGGCGTCACGCAGAGCATGCCCGCCCCGGCCCGTCATGACCAGCAGTTTGCGGAGTAACGTCGGGGGGTCGAGGCGAGGCCCGGAATCAGACGGGACCTGCCGAACGGAGATCAGCGAAAGGCACGAGGTGACGGACTCTATGGCCGACATTGCACGCGTCGGAGTGGTGGGCTGCGGCCAGATGGGCGCGGGCATCGCGGAGGTGTGCGCCCGCAGCGGCCTCGAGGTCAAGGTGGCCGAGACCACCGGCGAGGCCCTGGAGATCGGTCGCACCCGGCTCCACAACTCCCTCTCCAAAGCCGCCGAACGCGGCAAGATCACTGAGGCGGAGCGCGACGAGACGCTCGGCCGCCTCAGCTTCACCACCGACCTCGGCGAGTTCGCGGACCGCGATCTCGTCATCGAGGCCGTCGTGGAGAACGAGCAGGTCAAGACCGAGATCTTCCAGGTTCTCGACCAGGTGGTGACCCGGCGGGACGCGATCCTCGCCTCCAACACCTCCTCCATCCCGCTGGTGAAGCTGGCCGTCGCAACCTCCCGCCCGGATCAGGTCATCGGCATCCACTTCTTCAACCCGGCCCCGGTGCAGAAGCTCGTCGAGCTGATCCCCGCGCTGACCACGTCGGACGACACGGTGAAGCGCGCCGAGACCCTGGTGCAGGACGTGCTCGGCAAGCACCCGATCCGCGCCCAGGACCGCTCCGGCTTCGTCGTCAACGCGCTGCTGATCCCGTATCTGCTGTCCGCGATCCGGATGTTCGAGTCGGGTATCGCCAGCCGCGAGGACATCGACAACGGCATGGAGCTCGGCTGCGCCCACCCGATGGGCCCGCTGAAGCTCGCGGACCTGATCGGTCTGGACACCGTGGCCTCGGTCGCCGACTCGATGTACGCCGAGTTCAAGGAGCCGCTGTACGCCGCTCCCCCGCTGCTCCAGAGGATGGTGGACGCGGGCCGGCTCGGCCGCAAGACGGGCTCGGGCTTCTACCCGTACGCCTGACCGCCGATCGAGCCCATGCGGGGCCGGCCGGGACATCCCCGGCCGGCCCCGCCTGCGTGGTGCGCGCGAGGCCGAGGCCGTCGACCAGGCCTCAGCCGAGCCGTAAGTGATGGAGCATCATCAGCCCGGCCACCATGTTGGCGGCCGGGATCTCGCCCCGGACGATCATGTCGGGCACCAGCTTGAGCGGTATCCATTCACGCCGCGACGACTCGAAGGCGTCCTGGGGAGGGCCGGTCCAGCTGGCCTCCTGCGCCCAGTAGAGGTGGTGCCGGGCGTCGGTGAGGCCGTTCGACGGCTCCACGGTCAGCAGCGGCTGCAGCGGCCCGGGGCGCCAGCCGGTCTCCTCCTCCATCTCCCGCGCGGCCGCGGCAGCGATGTCCTCACCGTCCTCGACGACGCCCGCGGCGAGTTCCCAGCCCCAGCTGTCCGTGATGAACCGGTGCCGCCACAGCAGCAGCACCTCGTTGGCCTCGTTGACGACGGTTGCCGCGGCAACGGGGCGCAGCCGCACGAGGTAGTGGTCCAGATGACGGCCGTCGGGAAGTGCGACATCGGCCAGATTGACCCGGAACCAGCGGTTTTCATACACCGTTTGTTCGTTCAGATTCGTCCACTGCACAGTTCTGCCACCTTCCGACACGTTGGTGACGACATCGCAGCAGGAGCGAACCCGGAGGGGAACATCAGAGCGGGACGCGCAGCGCCCCGTCGATGAGTTCGGCGGCCCGCCCCGCGTCGGCACAGCCGCTCGCGACCAGGTCCTCGCGCACCGCCCGCAACCGGTCCCGCAGCCGCTGCGACTCCATGCCTCCGGCCCGTTGCGCCATCTCCGTCGCCGTACCGGCCGCCCGGTCCGCCTCCCCCTGCCGGAGCTCGATATGGGTCAGCATGGCCAGCCGGTGCACGCGCCCCCGGTCGTGCGCCGGGGTGCGTACCGCCACGGCGGCGTGCTCCCGCGCACCGGGCAGATCACCGAGGCGCAGCAAGGCCTCCGCCACCTGCACATTGATCAGGCCCGGCTCGACGTACCCCGTCTCGTCCGGCTCGTGCCCCGGGCGGATGCGGCCGGCCTCGGACTCGGCGCACCGGATGCGTTCCATGGCGCTGGAGCCGTCGCCGAGATGCGCGTACGCCTTGGCCTGCATCGCGTACAGGTCGGCGGCCAGCGCGGGGGTGAGGTCGCGCCCGGCGGCCCGCAGCGCCGCCTCCGCGAACGCGACGGACTGCCGGTACTCGCCGAGGAACAGCGACTGGTTGACCAGCAGGGCGATCACATACGCGCCGAGTCCCCGGTCCCCGCTCGCCTTGGCCAGCCGCAGCGCCTGGTGGAAGTAACGCTGGGCGAGACCGTGCGCGTCGGAGTCGTAGGTGCAGATGCCCGCCACGGCCACCAGCCCGCTCGTCGCCCGGTGCAGCCGGCGGCCCAGCGCGTCGCTGTAGCCACCGCGCAGCAGCGGGGCGGTCTCCGCGTTGAGGAAGCCGACGATGCGGGAACGGGTCGCGACGCCGCCGGCCCTGCGGTACATCAGTTCGTAGTGGGAACGGGCCGCACGCAGCATGACGATGTCGGCCATCGAGACCCGGGTCGTACCGTCACGGGAGACATCGGCGTCCTCCGGCGGGTTCTCCCACTCCCACACGGGCATCACCGCCGACGTGCCCGTGACGGCCGCTGCAGCGTGTACGGGCGGGCGCTGCTGCTCGTCCGAGCGCCACAGCGCGGTGGCCCGTTCGACGAATCCGGTGAGCGTGCAGCCCGGTACGGGCACGCCGGCGCCGGGGGACGCCATGCCGATGTCGTCGAGCGAAACGGGCCGGTGGAGCCGGTTGCCGAGCACCTCGCAGATCAGGTCGGGCACCCGGCCGCGCGGGCGCTGGCCCCTCAGCCAGCGTGCCACGGCGGTGTGTTCGTACCGCAGGGACAGCCCTCGGGCGCGCCCGGCCCGGTTGACGTGCGCGGCGAGACCCGCACGGGAGACACCCGCCTCGTCGATCAGGGCCTCAAGCAGAATGTTGGGCTCCATTGCCCCTCCTCCGCCGGACACGCCTCGTGACGTGTCGCCCCAGTGGAGCACGTTTCACACGGGGTGTGAACGGAATGCCCGAACCGTCCCGCTGCGCACGCTGTTGCGCCGGGCCGCGGATCGGTTGAATCAGTCGCCTCGCAAGAGGCGGCCGGGTCGTCTGCTCCCCCTCGTACAGTCGACGACCCGCACCCGCGCCGTTCAACACTGCCGACCTGCCCGACACTCCGTGGCAGTACGGACGGCGCCGGATCGCACGACCCACTGCCCACTGATCGGAGGGTGGCTGCGGGACCGTACCGGAACCGGGTTCCCCCGGGCCGGACCGGGGCCCGCGTGCGGTCCCGCCGCCGTTCGGCGAGCACAGAAGGAGGGGGCGTACCCGGTATCCGGATACGCCCCCTCCTCACTTCTGCGCCCGGTCCGTCCCGGGCCACCGGACGGACCTGTCCCGGACCCGCCCGGCCGAGGACACCGCGCGGCCCGACGGCGTCGCGGCCGGCCGCTACGCTCCGCGCAGCACCGCGCCGGTCCGCTCGGCGGCCAGGGCGACCGCCGCATCGCGGGCGGCCGTGGCCTCGTCGACGGTCAGCGTGCGGTCCGGCGCCCGGAACCGCAGCGCGTACGCCAGCGACTTCCTGCCCTCGCCGATCTGCTCACCGGTGAAGACGTCGAACAGCCGCAGCGATTCGAGGAGTTCACCCGCACCCGCACGCAGCGCGTGCTCCACCTCGGCGGCCGGCACGTCCTGCGCGACGACGAGCGCGACGTCCTGGGTCGCCACCGGGAAGGTGGAGATCCGCGGCGCCTGGAGCGCACCGTCGACGGCCTGCTCCAGGAGGTCGAGGTCGATCTCCATGGCGCAGGTCCGCTCCGGCAGATGGAGCTCCTTGATGACGCGCGGGTGCAGCTCACCTGCGTGCCCGACGAGGGCCTCCGCGTCGTTCGCCGTGACGAACAGTGCGGCGCAGCGGCCGGGGTGCCACGGCGCGTGCTGGTCGTTGCGGACGGTGAGCTCGACACCCGCCTCGCGGGCGATGGCACGGGCGGCCTCGATGGAGTCCGCCCAGTCCACCGGACGGCCCTTGCCCCACCAGCCGGCCTGCTCACGGGCGCCCGCGAGGACGACCGCGGCACGGCGCGGCTGCCGCGGCAGCGCGGCGTTCAGTTCGGCGATCTGCTCGTCGCTGGGCCGGTGCTCGACGGGCAGGCGCACGGCCTGGGTCTCGTCGCCCGTCGGCCTGAAGACGAGACCGGTCTCGAAGAGAGCCAGGTCGTGGCTGCCGCGGCCGTCGTTGCGCCGCAGCGCGCCGAGGAGGCCCGGCAGCAGCGTGGTGCGCAGCGCCGGCTCCTCGTCGGAGAGCGGGTTGACGAGCTTGACCGTACGGCGGCGGGCGTCGTCGGCGTCGAACCCGAGCTGGTCGAGGACGGCGTCCCCGATGAACGGGTAGTTCAGCGCCTCGACGTAGCCGGCTCCGGCGAGCGCCCGGCCGACCCTGCGGTGCAGCCGCTGGCGGTCGGTGAGCCCGCGCCCGGACGGCGGCGTCGGCAGCGTCGACGGAAGGTTCTCGTAGCCCTCCAGCCGGATGACCTCTTCGGCGAGGTCGTTCGGCTCGCTCAGGTCGGGCCGCCAGGACGGCACTGTGACGAGCAGCTCGTCCTGCCCGTAGGCGTCGCAGCCGACCTCCTGCAGGCGGCGTACGACGGTCTCGCGGCCGTACACGACCCCGGCCACCCGGTCGGGGTGGTCCGCGGGCATCGCGATGGTGCGGGGCGCGGACGGAACCGCGACCTCGGTGACACCGGCCTCGGCGGTACCGCCCGCGAGGAGCACCAGCAGGTCGACGGTGCGCTGCGCGGCGGCGGCCGCGGCCTCCGGGTCCGCGCCGCGCTCGAAGCGCTTGGACGCCTCGGAGGACAGCTTGTGACGGCGCGCGGTCCGGGCGATCGAGATCGCGTCGAAGTGCGCGGCCTCGATGACGACCTCGGTGCTGGTGTTCTCACCGTTCTGGGCGTCTGCGATCTCCGTGTTGGCGCCGCCCATGACACCCGCGAGACCGATCGGCCCGCGGTTGTCGGTGATGACCAGGTCCTCGGCGTCCAGGACGCGGACCGTGCCGTCGAGCGTGGTGAGCTTCTCGCCCTGCTGGGCGCGGCGCACCCCGATCGGCCCGTCGACACGGGTGCGGTCGTAGGCGTGCAGCGGCTGACCGAGCTCCAGCATCACGTAGTTGGTGATGTCGACGGTGAGCGAGATCGGGCGCATCCCGGCCTTCTGCAGCCTGCGCTGCATCCAGATCGGGGAACGCGCCTCGGGGTCCAGGCCGACGACGGTGCGCGCGGTGAACCGGTCGCAGCCGATCGGGTCGGCCACCTTCACCGGGTAGCCGAACGCGTTCGGCGCGGGCACGTCGAGGAGGGCCGGGTCGCGCAGCGGCAGCCCGTACGCGATGGCGGTCTCGCGGGCGACGCCGCGCATGGAGAGGCAGTAGCCGCGGTCGGGGGTGACCGCGATGTCGAGTACCTCGTCGACGAGCTGGAGCAGCTCGATCGCGTCGGTGCCGACCTCGTGCTCCGGAGCCAGCACGATGATGCCGTGCGTGCCGTCGTCGCCCATGCCGAGTTCGTCGGTGGAGCAGATCATGCCGTGCGAGGTGCGGCCGTACGTCTTGCGTGCGGCGATCGCGAAGTCGCCGGGCAGCACGGCGCCGGGGAGGACCACGACGACCTTGTCGCCGACGGCGAAGTTACGGGCTCCGCAGACGATCTCCTGCGGCTCACCGGTGCCGTTGGCGGAGCCGACGTCGACGGTGCAGAAGCGGATGGGCTTCTTGAAGCCCTCCAGCTCCTCGATGGTCAGTACCTGTCCGACGACCAGGGGACCCTTGAGTCCGGCGCCGATCTGCTCGACGGTCTCGACCTCGAGGCCGACGGCGACGAGCTTGGCCTGTACGTCACGGCCGGTCTCCGTCGCCGGTAGGTCGACGTACTCCCGCAGCCAGGAAAGCGGGACGCGCATCAGATCTCCATCCCGAACGGCCGGGTGAACCGGACGTCACCCTCGACCATGTCTCGCATGTCTTCGACGTTGTGGCGGAACATCAGCATCCGTTCGATGCCGAACCCGAAGGCGAATCCGCTGTACTTCTGGGGGTCGACGCCGCAGGCGATGAGCACCTTGGGGTTGACCATGCCGCAGCCGCCGAGCTCGATCCAGCCCTCGCTGCCGCAAGTGCGGCAGGGGCGGTCCGGGTTGCCGACGGAGGTGCCGCGGCAGACGTAGCAGACCATGTCCATCTCGGCGGACGGCTCGGTGAACGGGAAGAAGTTCGGCCGCAGCCGGGTCTTCATCTCCGGGCCGAAGAGCGCCTGGACCATGTGGTCGAGGGTGCCCTTGAGGTCCGCCATGGTGAGGCCCTCGTCGACGGCCAGCAGCTCGATCTGGTGGAAGACCGGGGTGTGCGTCGCGTCGAGCTCGTCGGTGCGGTAGACCCGCCCGGGGCAGACGACGTAGACGGGCGGCTCGCGGTCGAGCAGGGTGCGGGCCTGGACCGGCGAGGTGTGCGTACGCAGCACGATGCCGGACTCGTCGCCCGTGGTCGGCTTCCCGTCGGGCGTGGTGCCCTGGACGAAGAAGGTGTCCTGCATCTGCCGGGCCGGGTGGTCGGGCACGAAGTTCAGTGCGTCGAAGTTGAACCACTCCGCCTCGACCTCGGGGCCCTCGGCGACCTCGTAGCCCATGGCCACGAAGACGTCCGCGACGCGCTCCATGATGGTCGTCAGCGGGTGGCGGGCGCCGGCCGGGGTGCGGTCGTACGGCAGCGTGACGTCCACCGCCTCCTCGACCAGCACACGGGCGTCCCGCTCGGCCTCCAGCTCCGTCTGACGGGCGGCGAGGGCCTTGCTCACGGCGCCGCGGGCCTGGCCCACGCGCTTGCCCGCCTCGGCCTTGGCCTGCGGGGGCAGTGCGCCGATCTCCCGGTTGGCGAGCGACAGCGGCGAGGTTCCACCGGTGTGCGCAGTCTTCGCCTGGGCGAGCGCGTCGAGGTCACCCGCGGCGGCGAAGGCGGCGAACGCCTCGTCCCGCATGCGCTCGATCTCTTCCGGTTTCAGTGCCTCGACCTCGACTGGGTCGTACGACTTGTTCGGTGCCGACATCTCTTCCCGTGCTTCCGATTGGCTGATACTGCTCTTACCGGGGGATACCCCGGACCCCCGTGGCCCCGCTCGACGACTGGAGGACACAGAGGTGCCAAAGGTCGAGTCTAAAGGTCGCTGAGGGTGGAAGAAGCCCGCGGGCGGCTCAGGCCAGGTAGGCCGGCGCCCCCACGGGCAAAATAAATCGGAACTCGGCGCCGCCGCCGGGCCCGCGGCCGACCGTGATCGTGCCGCCGTGCGCCTCCACGATGCCCTTGACGATGTAGAGGCCCAGACCCGTCCCGCCCCGCTTGCTCCCGCGCCAGAAACGGGTGAAGACGCGGCCCATCGACTCCTCGGGGATACCGGGGCCCTCGTCGCTCACGGTGACGGCCGTTCCCTTCTCGTCGCTGGTCGCGGGTGCGACCTCAATGGTGACGGTTCCCTCGCCGTGGCGCACCGCGTTTTCCAGCAGGTTGCCCAGCACCTGGTCGACCTTGTCCGGGTCGGCCCATACGGCGGGCAGCGGCTGCCGGGTGCGGACGAGGAAGCGGTCGGGGGCCTGGCCGGCCGCGATGAGGGCCTGGATGTGGCGTTCGACGGCGGCGGAGAGGTCGACCGGCTGGCGGCGCAGCTCCAGTCGTCCGGAGTCGATCCGGGAGATGTCGAGCAACTCGGCGATGAGCCGGGTGACACGGTGGGCGTCGGCGTCGACCGTCTCCAGCATCAGCCTCTTCTGGTCGTCCGTGAACCGTTCCCATTTGGCGAGCAGCGTCGCAGTGAAGCCCTTGACGGACGTCAGCGGGGAGCGCAGTTCATGGGCGACGGTCGCGATCAGTTCGGCGTGACTGCGCTCGGTGCGGCGGCGGGCCTCGGTGCCGCGCAGGCTGATCACGAGCCGGCGCACGGGTCCGGTGGGACGCTCGCGTACGTACCGGGCGGAGACCAGGACCTCGCGGCCGCCGGGGAGCAGCAGGTTGCGCTCGGGCTGGCCGACCCGGGTGGCGAGACCGCCGTACGGATCGGTCAGGGCCCACCAGCGGCGGCCCTTCAGGTCCTCCAGCGGCAGTGCGTGGTCGAGCGGGCGGCCCAGTGCGGCAGCCCGGGGGACGGCGGTGATCCGGGTGGCGGCGGCGTTGAAGCAGATGACCCGGCCCGACTCGTCGGCGATGACGAGGCCGTCGGGCAGGTCGTCCGGATCGACGGCTGCGGCCGTGTCCGCGTCAGCGGTGGCGGCCGCGGTGCTGTGCGCGCGGTCGACGTGCGTCTCGCGCGGCCCGCTCGTGCCGACAGCCATATTCCCGTAACCCCACCTCTCGCACCGGTGCAGTGGGCCCCGAGTTCGTCACCCTACTAGTCGTCGGTGACGGAGCGACACCCTGTGGGGGCGCACTGCTGCGATGCGCCGGGGGGCGGGGTACGGGGCCGGTCAGCCGGTGGTACGACGGGGACGCTGGGCGCGCGCGGAGGCGTACAGGCAGACGGCCGCGGCGGTGGCGAGGTTGAGGCTCTCGGCCTTGCCGTGAATCGGTACGCGTACGACGGCGTCGGCGAGCGCCCGGGTCTCCTCCGGCAGCCCCCAGGCCTCGTTGCCGAAGACCCAGGCGGTCGGCCCGCCCATGGTGCCCGCGTCGAGCTCGTCGTCGAGGTCGTCGTCACCCGCGCCGTCGGCGGCGAGGATCCGCACGCCCGCGTCCCGCAGCCCTTGGACGGCCTGTTCGACGGGGACGCCGACGGCGACCGGCAGATGGAAGAGCGAACCGACCGACGCACGCACGGACTTGGGGTTGTACAGGTCCACGGAGGCGTCGGTGAGGACGACGGCGTCGGCGCCCGCGGCGTCGGCGCAGCGCAGCACCGTACCGGCGTTCCCGGGGTCGCGTACGTGGGCGAGGACGGCGACCAGCTTGGGCTTCGCGGCGACGATGGCCTCGAACGGCGTGTCGAGGAACCGGCAGACGCCGATCAGCCCCTGAGGGGTGACGGTCTGCGACACATCGGCGAGCGTGTCGCCGTCGGCGAGGTGCACCCGGGCGCCGGCGGTGTGGGCGGCGGCGATGATGTCGGCGTACCTCTCGGCCGCCTCGACGGTGGCGAAGAGCTCCAGCAGGGTCGGCTCACCGTCGGTGCCGCGGTGTTCGGCGGCCTCGCGCACGGCCTGTGGCCCCTCGGCGATGAACCGTCGCTCCTTGCCGCGGAAGTTGCGCCTGGCCAGCCGTCGGGCGGCGGCGACGCGCGGCGATCGCGGGGAGATCAGTTCGGGGGTGCCCATGGTCGGCGGCGGGCCTCTCTGCGTGCGGAGGTACGGATCGGGGCGGAGATACGGAGCACGTCGTGCAACGCACCGGACCCGCAGACGACGAGCGCCTGCGGGTCCGGCTCAAAACCAAGAAGTGTGCCCTGGATCAGGCGGCCTTCGGGGCGTTGACGTCGCTCGGGAGGGCCTTCTGGGCAACCTCGACGAGGGCGGCGAACGCGTTGGCGTCGTTGACCGCGAGCTCGGCCAGGATCTTGCGGTCCACCTCGACGTTGGCGGCCTTCAGACCCTGGATGAGGCGGTTGTACGTCATGCCGTTCTGGCGGGCAGCGGCGTTGATGCGCTGGATCCACAGCTGACGGAAGTCGCCCTTGCGCTTCTTGCGGTCGTTGTAGTTGTAGACCAGGGAGTGGGTGACCTGCTCCTTGGCCTTGCGGTACAGGCGCGAGCGCTGACCGCGGTAACCGCTGGCGGCCTCGAGGATTGCCCGGCGCTTCTTGTGGGCGTTGACTGCCCGCTTGACGCGTGCCACTTGTTAACTCCTTGTAGCGGGGCTGGTGTTCACGATATCGACTCACCCAGCCCGGAAACGAATTGGTCCCGGTGTGACAGAGGTCGCGCCCCCGGATTCACCGGGGGCCGGGCCTCACTTGCCGAGAAGCTTCTTGATCTTCTTGGCGTCGGCCGGAGCCACGACGACCGTGCCGGTCAGCGAGCGGGTCTTCTTGGACGACTTGTGCTCGAGCAGGTGGCGCTTGCCGGCCTTCTCACGGAGCACCTTGCCGGAGCCGGTGATCTTGAAGCGCTTGCTGGCACCGCTGTGCGTCTTGTTCTTCGGCATCGCGCCGTTCTCTCCTCGTCAGTGGCGCCCCTCTCGGTGCGGGCACCGGACAGCAGGGGCGTCAGATCTTGGTGGGGATCCCGAGGGGACCCGGGGCCGCCTGGATGGCGCCCCCTGAGGTCACGCCTCGGAAGGTGTTTCGCCCGGAGCCTCGGGCTGCGCCTCGGCGGGAGCCTCGGCAGCCTCGGCGTCGGGGGTGGAACCCTGACGCCCCGCCTTGCGGGCGGCCTGGGCCTCACGGGCCTCGGCCATGGCTTCGGTCTTCTTCTTGTGCGGGCCCAGAACCATGATCATGTTCCGGCCGTCCTGCTTCGGGTTCGACTCGATGAAGCCGAGCTCCTCGACATCCGAAGCGAGACGCTGAAGCAGTCGGAAGCCAAGTTCGGGGCGGGACTGCTCACGACCACGGAACATGATCGTGATCTTGACCTTGTCGCCCTGCTTGAGGAACCGGACGACGTGACCCTTCTTGGTGTCATAGTCGTGCGGGTCGATCTTCGGCCGGAGCTTCATCTCCTTGATGACCGTGTGCGCCTGGTTCTTGCGCGCCTCACGGGCCTTCATGGCCGACTCGTACTTGAACTTCCCGTAGTCCATGAGCTTGCACACGGGCGGACGGGCGGTCGCCGCCACCTCGACCAGGTCGAGGTCGTACTCCTGTGCGAGTTCCAGGGCCTTGGCAAGCGGAACAATCCCGACCTGCTCGCCGCTGGGACCGACAAGTCGCACCTCGGGAACGCGAATCCGGTCGTTGATGCGGGGCTCGGCGCTGATGGATCCTCCTCGGTAGCACCACGCGGCCGTCTGGCGGACAGCCACGCAACGTCTGTTTCGTGAGACCAACCGCACCAGCGCATCAAAAATGCCCCGGACGGGACACAGGCGGGGCTCCTGGCAAACCGGAACACCGCCGCGGTCAACCGCGGGGCGCATCGGGCGGCTCCATCGTCCGTACGGAACGATGGGCGCCACCTGACCGGTGACCCGCCGTCCTACAGGACGGCCAGGTGGGAGATCGGAGCCTCCACTTGTGGGCCGGGCACATAGCTGCCCAGCCGGTCGTTACACAAGGTTAGCAGCTCCCCCGGGATGGTGCGAACCCGTGCGCAGGGTCACAGCCGCCGTCGGTACTCCCGCGGACGGGGGCGTACGGGCATGCGCCTATCGTATGGCGCATGAGTGACGCGACCCCCAGCAGTGAAACCCCCGACTTCGACGACATGGCCCGCGACATCGCGGAGGTCCCCGCGGTCGAGGTGATCGTGACGGTCGCCGTCAATCTGATGAGCGCCGCCGCCGTGAAGCTCGGGCTGACCGAGGACGGCGACAAGCACAAGGACCTCGACGAGGCCCGCAAGCTGGTCCACGCGCTGGCCGGCCTGCTCGACGCGAGCACCACCGAGATCAGCTCGTTCCACGCGGCGCCGCTGCGGGACGGTCTGAAGTCGCTGCAGCTGGCGTTCCGCGAGGCGTCGCTCGTGCCGGACGAGCCGGGTCAGGGTCCCGGCGAGAAGTACACCGGTCCCGTCTTCGGCTGAGCACCCGCCGCCCGTCCGTTTCCCTTTCCACGATCGTGAGCCCCCTGCCCGGCCGGGCAGGGGGCTCACGGCGTACGCGGGCCGGCCGGGAGATCAGCGTGCGAAAAGCGGCTCACCGGGCATGTTCGCGTCGGCCGGAAGCAGCGCCAGATCCAGGCCCCGCACCAGCCGGGCGCGCAGCACCTCGTCGGCGGCCAGCGACTGCGCGACGCGGTGGGCCGCCTCGGCCGGGACCGCGTCGGGCGCCAGGACCAGGGCGAGGGTGCCGCCGGACCGACCCGGCACGAGATGGGCGCGGACCACTGCGGGCTCGGCGGCGATCGCCTCCCGTACCGCGGAGGTGACCGCCGGGTCGTCCAGCGGGTCGGCGCTGGTACGGCCCTCGGCGAGGGCGAGCAGCGCGGAGCCGGTCAGCTCGAAGGCGACGGGGCCCGCCAGGTCGAGCACCACGGTGTCCGCCTTCTCGTGCGCGGCTGCCTGCAGCGCCTGGTGCAGGGGGACGGCGACGGGGCGGGCCTGCGGGTCCCAGCGGGCCAGGGACGCGGTCGAGGTGAAGGCGGGCAGGGCGCGGCGGTCGCCTGCCTGGAGGGTGGGCACGGCCATGTCGCTGGTCTTCTCCCGGCGCAGACCGCTCTCCTCGTCCTCCTCCACTTCCCCGAGGACGGCGACGACGGGGACCAGGAGCCGGGCCCCTCTGAGTGCTTCGAGCACTGGGCCGATGGCCGTACGGTCGTCGGCCCAGGCGGCGAGTGCCGCGGTCAATACGGGGTCGGCCGTGCCATCGTCGTCGGAGTAACCGGAGTCCGGAATGTTCTTCTGCGCCACAGGGCGAGCGTAGTCGGTGCGGTTTCCGACGAGGCCTTCAGGTGACCACGGCCCGCTGTCAGGTGCGTTTCGTGGCGTCCGGTTCCCCACCCCTGCCGATTTCGAAGACAAGTACGAAGATGCGTACGTCCGCACTGTCCGCTTCCGTGACGACCGTGTTGGTGCTGGCCGGTTCCGTCGCGGGCAGCATGTATCTGGTGGGCCGGGTGTCGGATCCGGGGCCCGGCCCCGTCGCGTCCGTGTCGTCGGCGGCGGAGCCGGCTCCGGGCCCGCCCGCCCAGGCGGTGCCGAGCGAGGAGCCCGAGGTGGATCTGGATGCGGAGCTGGCCGCGGCGGTGTCGCCGCTCACCGGTGGGTCCAGGGATCTCACCGGTGGGTCCAGGGTGTCGGTCGCCGTGCTGGACGCCGTCGACGGGCCCGGTGCGGTGTACGGGCACCGGACGTACGCCACCGCGAGCATCGTCAAGGTCGACATCCTCGCGGCGCTGCTGCTCCAGGCCCAGGACCACGGACGGGACCTCACCGCCTTCGAACGCAGCCGTGCCGTCACCATGATCGAGCACAGCGACAACGACGCCGCGACCGCACTGCTGCAGACGATCGGCGGGGCGGCCGGGCTCGACGCGGCGAACAGGCGCTTCGGCCTGACCATGACGACCGCGGCGCCCCGGTGGGGACTGACGCAGACCACGGCGGCGGATCAGCTGGTGCTGCTGAGGACCGTGTTCGGCGCGGACTCGAAGCTGACCGGGGACTCCCGTTCGTATCTGCAGGGGCTGATGCGGAACGTCTCGGCCGGTCAGCACTGGGGGGTGTCCGCTGCGGGCAGCCGATGGGCGCTGAAGAACGGGTGGATGCCGCGCAGCGCCACCGGGCTGTGGGACATCAACAGCATCGGGCAGGTGACCGCCCACGGGCACACGTATCTGATGGCGGTGCTCTCCACGGGTCAGCAGACGATGGCCACGGGGATCGCGCGTGTCGAGTCGGTCGCGAAGGCCGCCGTGGGGGTACTGGAGCGGGCGCGATGGAACGCGTCATGAACCGGCACACGGGGCGGTGGCCGGCCGGAGGGGTGGCCGGGAGCCGGGGCCGAGGTCGCCGGGACGGGCCCGGGTCGCTTCAGCGGCGCGCGGACGGGTTCCTGCTGCGCCACAGCAGCACGGCCAGCGCCAGCAGTACGGCGCCGAGGCCGCCCGCGGCCGGGGCGAGCCACCCTGCCGGGCCGTCGTCCTCGTGCCGCGCGGTGGGGCCCGGCCCGAAGTACCGCTTGCGGTAACCGGCCTTCACGGAGCCGGCTGCCTCGGCCGACTCCGCCCGCAGGCCGGCCGGCCGGAGCTTGCCGCCCGCGTCGATCGCTGCGGCCGGATCGACGATCCCGTACCCCCGCGAGTCGTCGCGGCCGCCCTCCGGGGAGCTGCGGGCGGTGTCCGTGAGGAGCTTCTTCACCTGGGCGGGCGACAGCCCCGGATGGGCGGCACGGACCAGCGCGACGGCCCCGGAGACGAATGCGGAGGCGGCCGATGTGCCCCACTCGATGTAGTAGTGGCGGTCGGGGGCGGGGACGACTATGTCGACGCCGGGGGCGCTGACGGTGGCGTACCAGTGGCGGGTGGAGAACGCCGCGTGGGTGCCGTAGCGGTCGACGGCGGCGACCGCTATCACGCCCGGGTAGGCGGCGGGGTACGAGATGTGGTCGCCCTTCTCGCCCCCGTTGCCCGCCGATGCGACGACGACGGCGCCCTTCCTCAGCGCGTACTGGATGGCGGCGTCCTCACCGCCCTCCGGGTGCGCGGACGCGCTGTCGTCGCCGAGGGAGAGGTTGATGACGTCCGCTCCGTGGTCGGCGGCCCAGCGGATGCCGTCGGCCAGGGCCGTGCCTCGGGACTCGCGGGCCTTGGCACGGGACGGGTCGGAGGCTTCGAGGATCACCCGGACCGGGAGGATCTTCGCCTCGGGGGCGATACCGAGCACACCGTCGGCGCGGCCGACGCCGTGACCGCGGCCGGCGATGATCCCTGCCATCGCGGTGCCGTGCCGGGCCCAGGCCCGGTCACCGGGCTCGGCGCCGAAGCCGATCAGGTCCTTGCCCGGCAGCACCTGGCCCGCGAGGTCGGGGAGGCTGTCGTCGACCCCGGTGTCGACGACGGCGACGGTGATGCCCTTGCCCTTGGTGGTCTGCCAGGCCCGGTCGGTGTGGAGCGCCTGCAGTCCCCACTGCTGCGGCCGGATGGTGTCCGCATGGGCGGGGACGGCCGGGACCAGGGTGAACGCCGTGGCGGCGCAGAGCGCGCCGAGGGCACGACGACGGCGTCGGGGGCTGCTCATTGCGGATTCTCCGAGAGGTCGGTGACGGTCCGGCGCAGCCCGCGCTCGATCCGGTCGGCGATGCCCTTGGCCTCATGGCCGAGGCCGGCCTGCGCGGCGGCCGTGGTCGCGTCCGCGGCCAGCGCCTTCTCGGCCGGCTGCGGGTCGGTCACCGCACGCCCGTCCGCGAACCCGGAGACGGCGAACACCACGACCGGCACCTCGGTCAGCACATGGACGGTCCAGCTGGCGCGCTGCCGGTCGCCGAACCCCGCGGCAACGCTGTCCTCGACGGCATAGGTACGGGGCATCAGGTCGGTGCGCGCGTCGAGATGCTGGTCGGAGAATCTGGTGCTCAGCGCTCTCATGGCCTCGGTGTCACCCTCGGTGAAGATCATTCCGACCGTGGTGACGCTGCTGAAGGTGGCATCCCTGTACGTGGCGCGCAGCAGCCGCTCGCAGCCGACCGGGCGGAGCGTCTTGAGCAGCAGCGGGTCGAGGGCCGACGTGCAGCCGCCGTCCGGGGCGACGGCGATCCGGGTCCAGACCCGGTCCGCGCCGCCGGGCCCCGCGCCGTCCCCCTTGAGGGTGCGGGGGAACAGCGTGTCCACGGGGACGTTGTGCCAGGCGGTGCGGGCCGTGGCGTAGGAGTTGCGCGCGTCGCCGTCGGCTGAGGAGTCGCTGGTGAGCCAGCTCCCGGTGACCGCTCCGCCGATCAGTCCGAGCCCGAGCACGACGCAGGCCGCCGCGGCCGCGGCCCGTGCGGGGTGGCGGGTGCGGACGGGGCGCAGCCGGGTGGTGGTCTCGGCGGGCGTCTCGGGCCGGGGGTACGGATGGGGGTGGACCTGCGGGACGTGGCCACCGGGGTACGGCGGGGTCGCGCCGGGCCGCGGGGTGAGGTCCACCGCACCGACGGGCCGGCGCCGGGTCGCCGTGGGCGGCGGCGTCCCGGGGCGGGGCGGGGTGGTGGGGGCCGATGGCACGACACGGAGCCTGGTGGTCGTCTCCACCGGGTCCGGTCCGGGCTCCTGCGAAGGCGTCGTGACCGGCCTCGGCCCCTGCGTGTGCGGGAAGGCGGGGGCTGCGGCAGGGGACGCCGGTACGAGGGCGGCGGGCGCGGTGCGCTCGGCTGCGGGGGTGGCCGGAGCCGACTCGTGGCCGGCGCGTGACGTCTGCTGCGGTTCGTCCGGCGGGGCAGCCGGACGTGGTGGCGTCGTCGGTCGGGGCGGGACGGCAGCGCGCTGCGCCTCGGTACTCATCCGCCCCCCTGGTCCACGTTCCGTACCGCCCACGGATCACCCTCGCAGGCAGGCCCGTTGGTCACCGCATGCCGTAACTCTACGGGTTCCGGCGGGCCCGGTGGGAGTCGGGCGCCGCACCCCGGGGGATCTGCCCCGATCGTCCCCCTACCCAGTGGTAGAGGTGTCTGGCAAGCTGCGGCCATGACTGCGCGTGCCGCTGACCGGACCCGGTACGACCGGGCCACCGCCCATCTCGACGCCCCGATCGCCGTGGTCGATCTGGATGCCTTCGATGCGAACGCCGATGACCTCGTCCGCAGGGCGGCGGGGAAACCGGTCCGGGTCGCGAGCAAGTCGGTGCGCTGCCGGGCGCTGCTGGAGCGGGTGCTCGCACGGCCGGGGTTCGCCGGGCTCATGTCCTTCACGCTGGCCGAGTCGCTGTGGCTGGCCCGGGCCGGTTTCGACGACGTACTGCTGGCCTATCCGTCGGCCGACCGGTCCGCCTTCGCCGAGCTGGCCGGTGACCCGAAGCTGGCCGCCGCGGTGACGGTGATGGTGGACGACCACGCGCAGCTGGAGCTGATCGACGCGGCGCGGGCCGGCGGCCGGGAGGAGATCCGGGTCTGTCTGGAACTGGACACCTCTCTGCAGCTGCTCGGCGGCCGGGTCAGGATCGGCGCGCTGCGTTCGCCGCTGCGCTCCCCCGCGCAGCTCGCGGAGCTGGCCCGCTCGGTGGTGCGCAGGCCGGGTTTCCGGCTGGTCGGCCTGATGGCGTACGAGGGGCATATCGCCGGGGTCGGGGATGCGGTCGCGGGGCGGCCGCTGCGTTCCCGGGCGATCCGGCTGATGCAGGCCGCGGGCCGCAAGGAGCTGGCCGCCCGGCGCGCCGAGGTGGTCCGGGCGGTGCGGGCGGTGGCACCGGACCTGGAGTTCGTGAACGGCGGTGGCACCGGCAGCGTGCAGCACACGGCGGCGGAGGCGGCGGTGACCGAGATCGCGGCCGGGTCGGGGCTCTACGTACCGCGGCTGTTCGACAACTACACGTCGTTCACGGCCCGCCCGGCGGCGCTGTTCGCACAGCCCGTGGTGCGGCGGCCCGGTGTCGGGGTGGTGACGGTGCTCGGCGGCGGCTACCCGGCGTCCGGGGCCGCGGGCGCGGACCGGCTGCCCGGTCCCTATCTCCCGGAGGGGCTGCGCTACGACCCGCAGGAAGGTCCCGGCGAGGTGCAGACGCCGCTGCTCGGCGCCCCGGCCGACGATCTGCTGATCGGTGACAAGGTGTGGTTCCGGCACGCGAAGGCCGGGGAGCTGTGCGAGCGTTTCGCCGAGCTCCAGCTGATCGAGGGCGACCGGGTGACGGCGACCGTGCCGACGTACCGGGGCGAGGGACAGACGTTCCTCTGACGTCCTTCCCGACCGGTGTCAGGGGGCCACGGAGCTGCCGACGCCGCCGCTCGTCGCGCTGTCGTCGATCGGCCGGATGGCCCGGGTGAGGGTGTCCATGAGGGCGAGCGGCGGACCGTCCGGTGCCGCGTCGAAGGCGTAGCGCACGATGACCGGCGACTCGCTGCCGACCGTCGACGGGAAGACGAGCGACTGCACATAGCCGCCGGGGCCCTTGGCCGTGTGGACCCGCCAGCGCACCTCGTAGCCCGTGCGGCCGGCCACGCTGACCGATGCGGATCTCAGCTGCTCGTGGGACGTGATGCCGCCGTGGATCCGGACGCCGACGATGTTCTCCTCGTACGCGCTGTCGGCCGCGTCGGCGATGTCCCGCTCGGCCAGGGCCTCGGGGGACGTCGTGTCCGTCTCGTTCGCGGTCCGGGTGGTCACCGTGCCGTGGTAGCAGAAGGCCGAGGACGCGCCGGGGCAGGTGTAGGAGCCGACCGTGCGCATGGCGAGCGCCTTCTCCACGGTGCTCTCCGGCTTCTCCCAGCCGTCCGGGATCGGCAGGGTGATGCCGTTGAGCTGGTCGACGAGCAGCTTCGGGTCCGGCGCCGGCCCTTCCCCGCCGGTCGTGGCGGTGGCGCTGGAGGTCGGAGCGGAACCCGTCGGCCCGGACGCCTTGGGCTCCGTACCGCTGTCGCCCCTGCCCAGCAGGACGGCTCCGGTGACCGCCGCGCCGACGACGACCAGGGCGGCCAGCACGATCGCCGCGGTCCGGGCACCGCCCCCGCCACCGCTGCCTCCGCTCGCGTACGGGAGTGGGACCGGCTGCTGCGGTGCCGGGGTGTTCGGGCGGGTGTGCGCGGTCCACGCCGAGCCGTCCCACCACCGGTCGGTGCCCGGGGCGGAGGTGTCCGGATACCAGCCGGGCGGTGTCGCGTTGCTCATCCCTCCACTCTAGGGTTCGCCGCCGACCCCGGTCCGGGGGAGGGCTGTTGGGGGCGGGCGGTCGCGGGACCCCGGGCGGTCCCGCGACAGGACCTGATCAGACGGGCGTGACGTACGCGCCGGAAATGCCGCCGTCCACAACGAAGTCGGAGGCGTTGACGAACGAGGAGTCGTCGCTCGCGAGGAAGGCGACCGCCGCCGCGATCTCGGTCGCCTCGGCGAACCGGCCAACCGGGATGTGCACGAGCCGGCGCGCCGCTCGCTCCGGGTCCTTGGCGAACAGCTCCTGGAGCAGTGGGGTGTTGACCGGCCCGGGGCAGAGCGCGTTGACCCGGATGCCTTCGCGGGCGAACTGGACACCGAGCTCGCGGGACATGGCGAGCACGCCGCCCTTGGAAGCGGTGTACGAGATCTGGCTGGTGGCCGCCCCCATGATCGCCACGAACGACGCGGTGTTGATGATCGAGCCGCGGCCCTGGCGGCGCATGTAGGGAAGGGCCGCCTTGCAGCAGAGGTAGACGGAGGTGAGGTTGACGTCCTGGACGCGCTTCCATGCCTCCAGTCCGGTGGTCAGGATGGAGTCGTCGTCGGGCGGCGAGATGCCCGCGTTGTTGAAGGCGATGTCGACGGATCCGTAGGTGTCGTGGGCGGCCTTGAAGAGCGCCTCGACCTGTTCGGGGTCGGTGACATCGGTCCGTACGAAAAGTCCGCCCACCTCGTCGGCCGCGGCCTTGCCCGCGGTCTCGTCGATGTCCGCGCAGACGATGTGGGCACCCTCGGACGCCAGGCGGCGCGCGGTGGCGAGGCCGATGCCGCTGCCGGCACCGGTGATGACGGCGGTGCGGCCGACCAGGCGGCGGCAGATGTTCTCGGTGTCGGTCGTCATACTGGTTCAGGCCTCCGTGCTGAGGAAGACGTTCTTGGTTTCGGTGAAGGCGGCCAGGGCGTCGGGGCCCAGTTCCCGGCCGAGACCGGACTGCTTGTAGCCGCCGAACGGGGTCCAGTAGCGGACGCTGGAGTGCGAGTTGACGGACAGGTTCCCGGCCTGGACCGCCTGGGAGACGCGCAGCGCGCGGCCGACGTCACGGGTCCAGATGGAGCCGGCGAGACCGTACTCGGTCGCGTTCGCGAGCCGGACGGCGTCGGCTTCGTCCTCGAACGGCAGGACAACGGCGACCGGCCCGAAGACCTCTTCGGTGGCCACGGGCGAGTCGGGGCGGACATCGGTCAGCACGGTGGGCGGGAACCAGAAGCCGGGGCCCTCGGGTGCTGCGCCCCGGATCGCGGTCGCGCCCTCGGGGACGTACGACCGCACACGGTCCAGCTGGGCCCGGGAGATCAGCGGCCCCATCCCGGTCTTCTCATCGGCCGGATCGCCGACGACGACCGAGGCGACGGCCGGGGCGAGGAGATCGAGGAAGCGGTCGTAGGCGGCGCGCTGGACGAGGATGCGGGTGCGGGCGCAGCAGTCCTGGCCCGCGTTGTCGAGGAACGCCATGGGGGCGGCGGCCGCGGCCGCCTCGATGTCGGCGTCGGCGAAGACGATGTTGGGGCTCTTGCCGCCGAGTTCGAGGGTGAGCCGCTTCACACGCTCGGCGCACCTGGCCATGATCTGCTTGCCGACCCGGGTGGAGCCGGTGAAGACGATCTTGGCGACACCGGGGTGTTCGACGAGGGCGTTGCCCGTTTCGGCACCGGCTCCGGGCAGCACCTGGAAGAGATGCTCGGGCAGCCCTGCTTCCAGGGCGAGTTGGGCGAGTCGCAGTGCGGTGAGCGGGGTGGTCTCGGCGGGCTTGAGGAGGACGGCGTTGCCTGCCGCGAGGGCGGGGGCGACGCCCCAGGCGGCGATCGGCATCGGGAAGTTCCACGGGGCGATCACGCCGACGACGCCGAGGGGTTCGAGCAGGGTGAGGTCGATGCCGCCCGGGACCGGGATCTGCCGGCCGCTGAGCCGCTCGACTCCCCCGGCGGCGAATTCGAGCAGATCGCGGACGTTGCCGGCTTCCCAGCGGGCGTTGCCGAGCGTGTGGCCCGCCTCGCGGACCTCCAGCCGGGCCAGCTCCTCGCGGTGTTCGTCGACGGCCGCGGCGAAGCGGCGCAGCAGGCGGGCGCGGTCGGCGGGGGCCATCGCCGCCCAGGTGCGCTGGGCGGCCGCGGCGCGGCGCACGGCGGTGTCGGCCTCGGCCGCGGTGGTGGCGGGGACGATCGCGACGACTTCTTCGGTCGCCGGGTTGAGTACCTGATGCTCGGTGATCACGGAGTGCCTCACAGACGTTCGAAGGAGCGGCGGAGCTCCCAGTCGGTCACCGCGGCGTCGAAGGCCTCGAGTTCGACGCGCGCCATGGTGCGGTAGTGCGCGACGACGTCCTCACCGAAGGCCGCCCTGGCCAGGTCGCTCTTCTCCCAGAGTTCGGCGGCCTCGCGGAGTGTGGTGGGGACGTGGTCGTAGGCGGCGGTGTAGGCGTTTCCCTCGCAGGGGTCGGGGAGTTCGAGCTTCTGCTCGATGCCGTGCAGGCCGGCGGCGATCAGTCCGGCGACGGCGAGGTGCGGGTTGACGTCACCGCCGGGCAGCCGGTTCTCGAACCGGATCGAGCGGCCGTGGCCGACGACGCGGAGCGCACAGGTGCGGTTGTCGTGGCCCCAGGCGACCGCGGTCGGAGCGAACGAGCCGGGCTGGAAGCGTTTGTACGAGTTGATGTTCGGTGCGTAGAGGAGGGAGAACTCGCGCAGCGCGGCGAGCTGTCCGGCGAGGAAGTGGCGCATCAGCGGGGACATGCCGCCTTCTTCGCCTGCCATGACGTTGCGCCCGTCCGCGTCCTGGAGGGAGAGGTGGATGTGACAGGAATTCCCCTCGCGCTCGTTGAACTTGGCCATGAAGGTGAGTGCGACGCCCTCCTGGGCGGCGATCTCCTTGGCGCCGGTCTTGTAGACGGCGTGCTGGTCGCAGGTGACCAGGGCCTCGTCGTACCGGAAGACGATCTCGTGCTGACCGGGGTTGCACTCGCCTTTCGCGGACTCGACGGTCAGGCCCGCGGCCGCCATCTCGTTGCGGATGCGGCGCAGCAGGGGCTCGATACGGCCGGTGCCGAGGACCGAGTAGTCGATGTTGTACTGGTTGGCGGGGGTCAGACCACGGTAGTTGCGGTCCCACGCCTGTTCGTAGGTGTCCTTGAAGACGATGAATTCGAGTTCGGTGCCGACGTGGGCGGTGAAGCCGTGCCCGGCGAGGCGCTCCAGCTGACGGCGGAGGATCTGGCGGGGCGCGGCGACGACGGGCGAACCGTCCTCCCAGGCGAGGTCGGCGATGACCATGGCCGTGCCGTCGTTCCACGGGACGCGGCGCAGGGTGGTGAGGTCGGGGCGCATGGCGAAGTCGCCGTATCCGCGCTCCCAGGAGGACATGGCGTAGCCGTCGACGGTGTTCATGTCGGTGTCGACGGCGAGCAGATAGTTGCACCCCTCGGTGCCGTGTTCCAGGACCTCGTCGAGAAAGAAGCCGGCGGCGAATCGCTTGCCCTGCAGCCTTCCCTGCATGTCGGGGAAGGCCAGGACCACGGTGTCGATCTCACCGTTTCCGACAAGGACACGCAGTTCCTCGACGGCGAGCGGGGCTGTTCGGTCGGACACGGATGGATCCTCTCCTCGCAGGCCGGAAGATGATCCAAACCTATGGGTAGCGCAAGGGATTTGGATACGGTGCGCATGCGTTCCGCGTGCCGTGCGAGAGAGGGATCGGATGAACCGTCCGCTGATCGGAATCAGCGCCTATCTGGAGGGTTCGGCGCGCTGGGGTGTGTGGGACCTGCCCGCGACGCTGCTGCCGGCGGGCTACGCACGCCTGGTCCGCGCGTCGGGCGGTCTGGCCGCAGTCCTCCCGCCGGACGATCCGGACCTCGCGGCTTCGGTGGTGGCCCGGCTCGACGCGGTGGTGATCGCGGGCGGGCCCGATGTGGACCCGGCACGGTACGGGGCCGACCGGCATCCGCGGACCGGGCCGCCCGCGCCGGAGCGCGATGCCTGGGAACTGGCCCTGATCGGAGCCGCCCTGGACTCGGGTACGCCGGTGCTCGGCATCTGCCGCGGCATGCAGCTGATGAATGTGGCGTTCGGCGGCACGCTCGTCCAGCACCTGGACGGGCACACCAACCCGCTGGGCGCGGCCGGGGCCTTCGGCGAGCATGTCGTGACGCCGGTCCCGGGGACGCGCTTCGCGTCGATCGTGCCCGAGGACTCCCCCGTGCCGACCTACCATCACCAGGCCGTGGACCGGCTTGCTCCGGGCCTCGTGGCGTCGGCCCACGCGGCGGACGGAACGGTGGAGGCCGTCGAGTCCCCGGGGCCGAAGTGGGTGCTGGGGGTGCAGTGGCATCCGGAGATGGGCGACGACCTGCGGGTGATGCGGGCGCTGGTGGCGGAGGCGGCGCGCGGCTGACCCTTCGCCGGCCGATGGCTACGGCGTGCGCCGTCCGAGCCTGCCGCGCAGCCATGCCAGCGCCGCCGTCCCCTGCGCGCCCTGGAACGCCCGCACGGTCGGCAGCCCCGGCGGGTCCGGCATCAGCGCATGTGCGACGAAGTAGCCGGCGACCGCGGCCAGCACCGCGTTCACGCCCTCCGGGTCGGCGGCGCGTCCCAGAGGGTGGGTGGTGAACACGGTGTCCGGGTCGGGGCCGCCCTGGGCCGCCACGCTCGGCAGCATCGCCAGCAGATCGAACCAGGGCGCGGCTCGCAGCGCGTGGGGCCAGTCGACGAACACGACCCGGTCGTCGGTGAGCAGGATGTTGTCGGCGCGCAGGTCTCCGTGGGCGAGGCTGTCGCCGGTGGCGGGCCCGGCCCAGCCGGACTCCAGTTCCGCGAGGACGTCGAGGTGGCATACCGCCCACGGGTCGAGCCGGCCGGACGGCTGCCCGGCGTCGCGCGCGGCGCGCAGGGTGCGCCAGCCGGTGAACGACTCGGCCTCGCTGTCGGCCACGGCGGGCGCCTCGATGGGGGCCGGGGTCAGGGTCCGGTTCAGTTCGCCGATCGCGCTCAGGACGCGGTCGAGCTCGGCGGGGATCCAGGGGATGCGGGGCCGG
Organism: Streptomyces sp. JH14; assembly: GCF_029428675.1. Taxonomy (GTDB): domain Bacteria; phylum Actinomycetota; class Actinomycetes; order Streptomycetales; family Streptomycetaceae; genus Streptomyces. The sequence continues at coordinate 970,025 of NZ_JAJNEL010000001.1, forward strand.
CGGCCGTCGATGTCCTGAAGGACGAGGGCGACGCTGGTTCCGTCGTCGTACGAGCCCAGCAGTCGTGGTGCGGGAACGCCGGCCGGGAGGGCCGCGGTGTTGCGGGCCTCGGCGCGGTGCAGACGGGGGCTGGTGGGGTTCGTCGCGGCGCTGACCGCCTTCACGAACGCACGCCGGCCGTCGGCGAGGCGGATCCGGGCCGCGACGCCCGGCGAGAAGCCGCCGCTCTGGCTCCGCGCGTCGACGACGCGGGAGCCGAGGATCGACTCGACGGCGCTGCGCACGGAGTCCGGTAGGTCGGCCCACCGGTGGCGTACGCCGGTCGCGGGCGGCGCGGTGACATCCATCTGCGCATCCTCGGCCTCCGGCGGGGGTCCGGCCAACCGGTTTATGAGGGGGCGTAGGGCGTCACGCCTCCCCCGTGTTCCTGACGTTCCGCCCGCCAAGGGCTGTCCCGTCATCCCTGGCGGGCGCACGACGACAGCTGTGGCACCTCGCCGCGTTGCCGGGACGCCCGAATGCAACCGGTATGAGAACGCCCCTCCGCCTTGCGATGCACCGCATCTGACGCCGCGCGCTGATCCACCGGGGATTACGGGACAGCCCTCAGGCCCCGCCTGCCGTCAGCGACAGCAGGTCGCGCGCCGGCCCCGTGGGGCGGTGGCCCGAGGGCCACACCGCGCGCAGCTGGCGTCGCAGCCGCACTCCCGCCACGGGGATCTTCACGAGTCGGCGTGACGACAGTTCCTCCCCCAGGGCCAGTTCGCTCAGTACGCACGGGCCCGCGCCGCTCTCCGCCGCACCCTTCACCGCGGTCGTCGACGACAGTTCCAGCAGGGGCTGCGCCAGACCGCCGTGCACGGCGAGCGCCGCGTCCAGGACCTGCCGCGTGCCGGAGCCGCGCTCGCGCAGGATCAGCGGGGTCGCGGCCAGCTCCTGCGGGGTCAGCGGGGTGCGGCGGGCTGCCCAGGCGTGCGACGGGGCGACCACGACGACGAGCCGGTCGTGGGCGATGACCGTACCGTCGAGGCCTTCCGGCACGGACAGGCCCTCCACGAATCCGAGGTCGGCCTCCCCCGCGCGCAGCCGCTGTGCCACCGCCGTCGAGTTGCCGGCGAGCAGCGAGACCGCGGTGTCCGGCCGTCCCGTGCGCAGCGCGATCAGCCAGCCGGGCAGCAGATATTCGGCGATGGTCATGGAGGCGGCGACCCGGAGCCGGGAGTCGCGCCGGTCGCGCAGCGCCTGCGCGCCCACGTCGAACGCCTCGGCGGCCTCGACGATCCGGCGCGCCCAGTCGGTGACGAGCGCGCCCGCGTCGGTGAGCCGGGAGCCGCGCGGCGAGCGGTCGAGGAGGGCCACGCCGAGCTGCCGCTCCATCGACCGGATGCGGCTGCTCGCGGCGGGCTGGGTGATGCCGACGTCCCGCGCGGCCCGACCGAGGCTGCCGTGCCGGGCCACGGCGAGCAGCAGCTCCAGGGCTCCGAGATCGGGAACCCGGTGGGAGAGGAGGACCGGTTCCGGTGCGTCGCTGGGCATAAAGCCAGCTTATGACCTCATAGAGACGAGATCCCTGGCGGGAGGGGGCACCCGGAAACAGGATCGTGGCATGGCCATCTTTCCGCGCGTTCTCGCCCCGTACTCCACCGCGCTGCGGTTCCCGTCCCTGAGGCATCTGGGCCCCAACTGGTACGCCGCGGTGATGGGCACCTCGATCGTCGCGAGCGCCGGTGCGGCGCTGCCCGTGCACATCCCCGGGCTGCGTACGGCCTGCGTGCTGGTGTGGATGCTCGCGGCGGTGCTTCTCGTCGCCGTTCTCGCCGGCCGCACCGGACACTGGATGGCCCACCGCGACCAGGCCCGCGCCCATCTCCTCGACCCGGCCGTCGCCCCGTTCTACGGCTGCCTCTCGATGGCGCTGCTGGCCGTCGGCGGCTCCACCCTGGTGGTCGGCGGGGACGTCGTCGGGCATCGGGCGGCCCTCGCCGTGGACGTGGTGCTCTACACCGCGGGCACGGCCGTCGGCCTGGTCGCCGCGGTCGCGATCCCGTATCTGATGGTCGTGCGCCACCGTCCGGCGCCCGGTACGGCGTCGCCGGTCTGGCTGCTGCCGGTGGTGGCGCCGATGGTCTCCGCGGCGCTCGGCCCGTTGCTGGTGCCGGAACTGCCCGCCGGTCAGTGGCGGGAGGCGATGCTGCTCGCCTGCTACGCGATGTTCGGGCTGAGCCTGCTGGCGACGCTGGTGATGCTGCCGCTGATCTTCGCGCGGCTGGTCCACCACGGGCCGCTGCCGCCGGCCCTGGCCCCCACGCTGTTCCTGGTCCTGGGTCCGCTGGGGCAGTCGACGACCGCGGTCAATCAGCTCGCCGATGTGGCGCCGGGCGCGATCCCGGCGCCGTACGTCTCCGCGCTCGGGGCGTTCGCCGTGCTGTACGGCGTGCCGGTGATGGGGTTCGCACTGCTGTGGCTGGCGCTGGCCACCGCGATGGTGGTGCGGGCCGCACGGGACGGCATGACGTTCGGCATGACCTGGTGGGGCTTCACGTTCCCGGTCGGTACGTGCGTCACGGGCGCTGCGGGACTGGCCCGGCACACCGGTCTGACGGCGTTCACCTGGCTGGCCGTCGCACTGTACGTACTGCTGGTGGCGGCCTGGGCGACCGCGGGGCTGCGCACGGTGCGCGGGCTGTTCAGCGGAGCGCTGCTCGCAGCACCGCAGGCGCCCCGGCCAGTGACGGCCCGTACCACGTGAGACAGCGCCCGTCGACGAGCGCGGCGGGCATTGCGGGGAAGGCCTCCGGTCCGTCGGTCGCGGTGAAGCGGTACGGCTCGTCTGGCAGCACGACCAGGTCGGCACCTGCCGCGTTCAGTTCGTCGAGCGGGATGCGGGGGTAGCGCTCGGGGTGGTCCGCGTACACGTTCCGGACGCCGAGCCGGGCCAGCAGATCGCCCGCGAACGTGTCGCGGCCGAGCACCATCCAGGGTCTGCGCCAGATCGGCACGATCGCGCGGCGCGCTGCGCCCGGCGGCGGGAGCGCCGCCCAGGCGGTCTCGGACTCGTCGAGCCAGCGGGGCCTGGCCAGGCCGCAGCCGGACACCAGGACCCGGTCCAGTTCGGCGAAGGCCTGGTCGAGGGTGCGGATCTCGGTGGTGAGGACCTCGACGCCCGCGGCGCGGAGCGCGGCGAGGTCGGGCGGACGGTTCTCCTCCTCGTTGGCGAGGACGAGATCGGGGCGGAGCGCGACGACGGCGGCCACGTCGGGGTTCTTGGTGCCGCCGATACGTGCGGCGGTCAGGCCGGCGGGGTGGGTGCACCAGTCGGTGACACCGACGAGGAGGCCGGGGGCCGTGGCGGCGACGGCCTCGGTGAGCGAGGGGACCAGGGAGACGACGCGGAGCGCAGGCGTCGGAACGGACACCGGTCCGGGCCTCAGCGTCTCGGGTCGTTCGTGGCGTCGACGTGCTCGGCGACCGCGACGAGCAGCAGTCGCGTCCCCGGCACCGTGGCCCGCCAGCGGTGCCGCACCCCACCCGACAGGAACAGCGTGTCGCCGCGCTCCAGGCGATAGGCCTGCCCCTCGGCCTCCACCTCCGCGGCACCGTCCACCACGTACATCACCTCGTCGTTGCGGTGCTGGAACTCCCGGCCGAGGTCGATCTCCCCGGTGAACTCCAGCGCGCTGAGCTGGTGCCGCCCGCGCACCACCCGGCGCACCCCGTCCCCCGCGCCCGCCCGGACCACCTCGACGGCACGCGCCGAGTCGGCAGCGGCGCACAGCCGTGCCGTGGTGGTCTCCAGGGCGTCGGCCACCCGGTCCAGCGACCGGGCGCTGGGCCGGGCCCGCTCGTTCTCGATCTGGCTGAGGAACGGCACGGACAGGCCGCTGCGGCTCGCGACCGCGGCCAGTGTGAGCCCCAGGGATCTGCGCCGCCGGCGGACCGCGGCGCCCACGCGGAGTGATTCCTTGTCGTCCATGTCCAGCTCCCTCCCGACTCATCATCCTTCCGGCTGCCAGCACCTTACGCACACGGTTGCGCAAGGACGGCCGGTAAATGAACATCGCGACAGCCGGAAGGGGTGGGCCCGCCCTCATGGCGGCGCCCACCCCTTCCGGCTGTTCCGGTCCCCTACTGGGGAGCCATCGTGTCCGCGATGCCCGGATTCTTGTCCATCCAGGCCTTCACGGCTTCCTCCTCGTGACCCGTACCGCGCTGCTGGATCTCGTTCTCCAGTCCGGCCAGCTGCTGCTCGCTGAGCTTGAAGTCCTTGAACCACTTGGTCAGCTGCGGGTAGTTCTTCGGGAAGTCCTTGCTCGCGATCGTGCGGATCGTGTCGCCGTTGCCGAAGGCCTTCTTCGGGTCCTTCAGCTTCGTGAGGTCGTACTCGTTGTACGCCCAGTGCGGCGTCCAGAGCATGACCGCGATCGGCTCCTTCTTGGCGTACGCGCGCTTCAGCTCGGCGAGCATCGACGGCGTGGAGCTGTCGACGACCTTGTACTCCTTGTCGAGGCCGTAGGCGGGCAGCACGTTGTTCTTCAGGTTGGCCATGGTGGCCGTGCCGGGCTCGATGCCGATGATGCGGTTCTGGAACTCGTCGCCCCGGCCCTTGAGGTCCTTGTACGACGTGATGCCCTTGACGTACGAGGGGACGGCGATCTCCAGCGAGGTCGGCCCGTACCACGATCCGAGGTCGGTGAGCCGGGAGCCGTACGTGTTCCAGTAGTTCTTCTGGGTGTACGGCAGCCAGCCGTCGAACTGCACGTCGAGCTGGCCGCGGGACATCGCGGCATACATCGGGCCGACCTCGAACTGCTTCAGGTCGATCTTGTAGCCGCGCTGCTCCAGGACGGCCTTCCACAGGTACGTGGCGGCGATGTCCTCCTCCCAGGGGAACCAGGCCATCTCGACCGTGCGGTCGCGCTCGTCCTTGCCGCTCGCGCCCTTCGCCGCCGCGGCCACGGGCGTCCACTTGTCGGCGACGCCCGGGTTCTCCTTCAGCCAGGCGCGGACCGCGTCCTGCTCCTTGCCCTTGCCGGTCGTCTGGATCTTCGCCTCAAGACTCGTGAGCTGGTCCTCGCTCATCTTGAAGTTCTTGAGCCAGTTGCCGACCTCGGGGTTGTCGTCGGCGAAGCCCTTGCGGGTCAGGGTGTGGATGCCGTCGCCCTTGCCCCAGAGGTTCTTGGGGTCCTTGAGCTTCGTGAGGTCGTACTGGTTGTACGCCCAGTGCGGCGACCACAGCGGGATGACGATCGGTTCCTTCTTGGCGTACGCACGCTTCAGCTCGGCGAGCATCGACGGCGTGGAGCCGTCGACGACCTTGTACTCCTTGTCGAGGCCGTAGCCCGGCAGGATCTTGTCCTTGAGCAGGCCCGTCTCACCGGCGCTCGGCTCGATGCCGACGATGCGGCCCTTGAAGTCGGACGCCTTGCCCTTGAGGTCGTCGAGCGAGTCGACGCCCTTCACGTACGAGGGGACGGCCAGCTCCAGGGAGGTGGGGCCGTACCAGGAGCCCATGTCGTCCAGGCGGTCCCGGTACTTCTTCCAGTACGTGGCGTGGGTGACCGGGAGCCAGGAGTCGGTCTCGAAGTCGATCTGGCCGCCCGCCATACCGGTGTAGAGCGCACCGGCCTCGTACTGCTTGGCGTCGACCTCGAAGCCGCGCCGCTCCAGCAGCTCCTTCCACAGGAAGGTGGAGGCGATGCCCTCGTCCCACGGGATGTACCCCATGGTGATCTTCTTGCCCTTGCCGATGTCCGTGGCCGAGGTGGCCGCGCCGGTGTCCTGCTTCGCCGTACCGAACATGCCCATGCCGCCTGCGACGAGGGCGAGGACGACGACACCGACGACCGCGACGGCGGGCTGCGGGCGGTAGTTCCAGATCTTCAGTCCGCCGGCCAGCGACTGGGCCCTGGCGAGCGCGCGGCGGGCCAGCGGGGAGACCTCGCGGCCGAGCGCGCCGGTCATCCGGTCCAGGTACATGGCGAGGATGACGATGGAGACACCCGCCTCGAAACCGAGGCCGACGTCGACGTTGCCGATGGCGCGGTACACGGAGCCGCCGAGGCCGCCGCCGCCGACCATGCCGGCGATGACCACCATGGACAGGCCCAGCATGATGACCTGGTTGATGCCCGCCATGATCGTGGGCAGCGCGAGCGGCAACTGTACCCGCAGCAGAGTGTTGCGCGAGGTGGTGCCGAAGGCCTCGGCCGCCTCGACGAGTTCGCCGTCGACCTGGCGGATGCCGAGCTCGGTCATCCGGACGCCCGGGGGCAGGGCGAAGATGATGGTGGCGATGATGCCCGGGACGACGCCGACGCCGAAGAAGATGACGCCGGGGATCAGATAGACCATGGCGGGCATGGTCTGCATGAAGTCGAGCACCGGCCGGGTCACCGCGGAGACGGCCTTGGAGCGTGCCGCCCAGATGCCGAGCGGCACGGCCAGCACGAGCGTGACGAGGGTGGCGACGAGCACCAGGGTGAGGGTGTCCATCGCTTCGTCCCACAACTCGATCGAGTCGATGAGCGCGAAGCCCACGAAGGCGAGTACACCCGCGAGGAGACCGCGCAGCCACCAGGCGACGACGGCGAGGATCCCCGCGAAGAGCAGCGGGGCGGGGGCGGAGAGCACGGCGGCTATGCCGTCGAACATGCCGCTGACGACCGAGCTGATCGCATCGAACAGCCAGGCCAGGTGGGTCTGCAGCCAGTCGACCGCACTGTCCACCCATTCACCGAGCGGGATCCTAAACATCGGCGGCCACCTTCTTCACGGTGGTGGCGGCAGCCGGCGGGACCTCGATGGGGCTCATCGGCTCGCCGAGGACGGCGAGCAGCCGGGACCGGGGCACGACGCCGACGAGCTCGCCGTCGGCGTCGGTCACGGCGACCGCGACTCCGCTGCGCGAGCAGGGCGTGAACAGCTCGATGATCGGGGTGGACTCGGAGACCGTGGCCGGCGCCGACCGGAGGATGTCCGCGGGGGTACGGAGCTCCGTGCCGTCGTCCGCCTCGGTGCCCAGGACGGTGTGCGGCTCGGCCATGACGGCGCCCGCGGTCAGCACCCGGGAGCGGTCGACGTCCTGGGTGAAGGAGGCGACGTAGTCGTTGGCCGGGGTGACGAGGATGTCCTCGGCCGTCCCGAGCTGGACGATCTTTCCGTCCCGCATCACAGCGATCCGGTCACCGAGGCGCATGGCCTCGTTGAGGTCGTGCGTGATGAAGACGATGGTCTTCTTGAGCCTCTTCTGCAGTTCGAGCAGCTGATCCTGCATGTCGCGGCGGATCAGCGGGTCGAGCGCGCTGAAGGACTCGTCCATCAGCAGCAGATCGGCGTCCGTGGCGAGCGCGCGGGCCAAGCCGACACGCTGCTGCATGCCGCCGGAGAGCTCGTCGGGCCAGGACTTCTCCCAGCCGGCGAGGCCGGTCAGCTCCAGCGCCTCGGCGGCACGCTTCTCGCGCTGGGCGCGCGGCACTCCCTGGACCTCCAGGCCGTACGCGGCGTTCTCCAGGACGCTGCGGTGCGGGAAGAGGGCGAAGTGCTGGAAGACCATGCTGATCTTCGAGGAGCGCACGTGGCGGAGTTCACGGGGACTCAGGGCGGTCAGGTCCTGGCCGTCGAACAGCACGCGTCCGGCTGTGGGGTCCAGCAGTCCGTTGAGCATCCGCAGCAACGTGGACTTGCCGGATCCGGACAGACCCATCACGACGAAGATCTGCCCCGGTTCGACGGTGAACGAGGCGTCGATCACCGCTGCGGTCGTTCCGTCGGCGCGCAGCTCGTCGCGGTCCGTGCCGCTCTCGAGTTTCCGCACGGCTTGATCGGGTCGTCTGCCGAACACCTTGTACAGGTGGTCGGCTTGCAGCCTTGACACATACACCTCACGCGTTGAACCGAAAACGGTCTGCCACCCCCGCCTGCAGACCGTGGAGCGGTGCGGAATCGGTCCGCTTGGCACATGCAGTAGTTGAAACTGCGACGTGATCCGCTCCGATGGCGCGCCTGCCCCCACCGAAACAAGCCAAACGGAAGAGTGATCCAGTTCACCTTCCGGTCGGTGTCAGTGGGGTGCGGCATGATCGGGGTGTGACGCGACGCCTGATGCTCCTCGACACCGCCTCCCTCTACTACCGCGCCTACTTCGGCGTCCCCGATTCGGTGCGCGCGCCGGACGGCACGCCGGTCAACGCCGTGCGCGGACTGCTCGACTTCATCGCGCGGCTCGTCCAGGACCACCGGCCGGACGAACTGGTGGCCTGCATGGACGCGGACTGGCGGCCGCACTGGCGGGTCGAGCTGATCCCCTCGTACAAGGCGCACCGCGTCGCCGTGGAGACCGCCGAGGAACTGCCCGACGAGGAGGAGACCCCCGACACGCTGGCCCCGCAGGTCCCGGTGATCGAGGACGTCCTCGACGCACTCGGTATCGCCCGGGTCGGTGTCGCGCACTACGAGGCGGACGACGTGATCGGCACGCTCACCCGTCTCGCCACCGGCCCGGTGGACATCGTCACCGGCGACCGGGATCTCTACCAGCTGGTCGACGACGCCCGCGGGGTGCGGGTGCTCTACCCGCTCAAGGGTGTCGGGTCGCTGCAGCTGACGGACGAGGCGTGGCTGCGCGAGAAGTACGGGGTGGACGGCTCCGGCTATGCCGACCTGGCGCTGCTGCGCGGCGACCCGAGCGACGGCCTGCCGGGCGTCCCCGGCATCGGTGAGAAGACGGCGGCGAAGCTGCTGGACGCCTTCGGTGATCTCGCCGGGATCATGGCAGCGGTGGACGATCCGGCGGCCCGGCTGACCCCCTCGCAGCGCAAGCGGCTCGACGAGGCGCGCGACTATGTGGCCGTCGCACCGACGGTGGTCCGGGTCGCCGGTGACGTACCGCTGCCCGCGTTCGATCCCGCGCTGCCCACCTCGCCGCGCGATCCCGCCGCCCTCGAGGCTCTGGCCGGCCGGTGGGGGCTCGGCGGGGCGCTGCAGCGCCTGCTGTCCACGCTCCGCACATGAAGTGCTAGCTTAGGTAAGCCTAAGCATTCGGAGCAGGGAGAACCTCGTGGCAGAACGACCGGCGCGGCAGGCACCCACGGCGCAGGGGGCCCAGGTCCTGCGCACCGAGCGGATCACGCCGCACATGATGCGCGTGGTGCTCGGCGGCGACGGCCTGGCCGACTTCACGCTGTCCGGGTTCTCCGACCACTACGTCAAGCTCTGCTTCGCCCCCGAAGGTGCCGACTATGCGCACCCCTTCGACATGGCCCGCATCCGCGAGGAGTACCCGCGCGAGCTGTGGCCCACCACCCGCACCTACACGGTCCGGTCCTGGGACCCGGCCGCCCGCGAGATGACGATCGACTTCGTGGTGCACGGCGACGAGGGCCTGGCAGGCCCGTGGGCGCTGCGGGCGGCCCCCGGCGACCCGGTGACGTTCCTGGGCCCCGGTGGCGGCTACGGGCCGGACGCGTCGGCGGACTGGCATCTCCTGGCCGGCGACGAGAGCGCCCTGCCGGCGATCGCCGCGGCGCTCGAGCAGATGCCCGCGGGCGCGGTGGCCCACGCGTACATCGAGGTGGCGGACGCCTCCGAGGAGCAGAAGGTCGAGGCGGCCGAAGGGGTGCAGCTCACCTGGCTGCACCGCGGTGACCGGCCGGTCGGCGAGGCCCTGACCGCGGCGGTGAAGTCGCTGGACTTCCCGGCGGGCGAGGTTCAGGCGTTCGTGCACGGCGAGGCGGGCTTCGTGAAGGAGATCCGCCGCCACCTGCGCCTCGACCGGAAGATCCCGCTGCAGCAGCTGTCGATCTCCGGTTACTGGCGCCTCGGCCAGAACGACGACGCGTGGCGCTCGGTGAAGCGGGAGTGGAACGCACAGGTGGAGCGCGAGGAGCAGATCGCCGCGTAGGCTCCGGCGGCCGCTGGACCGCTGCGGGTCCGCGCGGCCGAGCCGGCCCGGGACAACGATCCCGGACCGGCTCCGTGCCTCGGCGTCCGCCGTCAGACGGACTTCTGGTACGAGCGGAAGGTGCGAGTCGACAGCCACACCGCCGACACCGCGAGGACCAGCAGCGCTCCCCCGCGGCTGAGCACCAGGCCCAGGTCGGGGTCGGCGGTGAGCGCGGAACGGCCCGCCACCATCGCCCAGTTGACCGGGTTGAAGTCGGCGATGTGCCGCATCCAGGACGGCATCTGGCTCGGCGCCATGAACGAGGACGAGAGGAAGGTCAGCGGCAGCAGCAGGAAGGTGTTGATGCCGATGATCGACTCACGCTGGCGGACCAGCATCCCCAGAGCGTTGGAGAGCGCGCCGAAGACGGTGGCGAGCAGGATCGACGCGACGAGGAGGATCATCAGCCCGCCGGCGCCGCCGGGATACCTGGCGCCGGCAGCCCAGCCGAGCAGCACGATGATCACCGACTGCACGGCGGTGCTGATGCCGTTCTGCACGACGTTGGCGTTCATCAGCGCGTTCCGGCTGACCGGAGTGGTCAGGAAACGGTTGAGCGTGCCCCGCTCGATCTCCTCCAGGGTCCCCATCCCGGCCCACATGCTCGATCCGAGCGCGCTCATCACCACGATGCCCGGGATCAGGTAGTCCAGATAGGACGTGGTGCCGAAGCCGCCGAGCTCGACGACCTTCTTGAAGAGGTTGCCGAACAGGAACAGCCAGATCACCGGCTGGATCAGGGAGATGGCCAGGAAGACGGGCTGCCTGATGATCGCCATCAGCTGACGCTGAGTCATGTACCAGGTTTGGGCGAGGGTCTGACTGCTCATCGGGCGCCTCCTGCGGCGATCGGAGCGAGGGCCTGCCCGTCACCTGCGGCCTCGGCCTCGGAGAAGCGGCGTCCGGCGTAGCGCAGATAGACGTCGTCGAGGGAGGGGCGGGCCACGGTGGCGGCGACGACCGACGCTCCGGCCCGCTCCAGGGTGGTGAGCAGGAGGGGGACGGCGGCGGCGCCGTCCTCGGCGCGGACGCTCACCCGGCGGCCGTCGGCCAGCACCTCGTACACCCCGGGCACTTCGGCGAGGGCGGCGGTGACCGCCGCACGGTCGCCGTCGGCGCGCAGCTCCATGTGCACGGCATCGCCCCGGAGTTCACCCTTGAGCTCGTCGGGGGTGCCCTCGACGACGATCCGGCCGCGGTCGACGATCGCGATGCGTTCGGCCAGCCGGTCGGCCTCTTCCAGGTAGTGCGTGGTGAGCACGATGGTGAGGCCCTCGTCGCCGGCCAGCCGGGAGATCTCGTCCCACATGGCTGCGCGGGCCTCGGGGTCGAGTCCGGTGGTGGGCTCGTCGAGGAACAGCACCTCGGGCCGGTGGACCAGACCGAGGGCCACGTCGAGACGGCGCTGCATGCCGCCGGAGTACCCCTTTACCTGGCGCTTGGCGGCGTCGGCGAGGTCGAAGCGGTCCAGCAGCTCGTCGGCGCGGCGCTGCACCGCGGCGCCCCGCATCCCGTAGAGCCTGCCCTGCAGCAGCAGGTTCTCCCGGCCGGTGGCGACCGGGTCGGCGCCGGACTTCTGGGCGACGACACCGATCGCGCGGCGGACCCGGTCGGGATGGCGCAGGACGTCGTGTCCGGCGACCGTCGCCGCGCCGGAGTCGGGGCGGGCGAGGGTGGTGAGGATCTTCACGGTGGTGGACTTTCCGGCGCCGTTGGGGCCGAGGAGTCCGAAGACCGAGCCGGCACCGACGGTGAGGTCCATGCCGTTCAGTGCGGTGACATCGCCGGGATAGGTCTTGATCAGTTGTCGCGCCTCTACTGCGGGCGCACGGGTGCTCATGACAGAGCTCTCCTGTGGTCAGCGGGGTGTTCGGGCATGCCGAACCGATCCGCGTGAAGAGCGCCGGGCTATCCTGGGTGTGCCGCACCTCGATCGCCCGGCTCGCCCTCACGGCGTGGCCGGCCCGGGGTTCGAGACCCTGACGGGTGCTGCTCCAACAGCCCCGTCAGGGTCTTTTCTCGTCTCCGGTACTTTTTTCTCCGGTAGTACTCCTGCTGCTTGTGAGGTACTGCGCTACGTCTTCCGCTCCGGGTCCAGGACGATCTCCTGTTCGTCCAGGTCCTGCCAGTCCTGGGGCACTTCACCGGTCTCGTGGAAGGACTTCCACTCCTCGATGCCGCTGATCGTGGCCTCGTCGAGCTCCGTGCGGAATTTCTTGATCCACTCCAGCTGTGCGTCGATCATGTGGAGCTGGTACTCGGTCTCCACGACGAACACCCGGGGCAGTTTCTCCGTCAGCCGGCCGAGGACACCCCGCAGCGCCGCGGACTGGAGCTCCAGTGCCGCCTCCCGGGTCTCCAGCAGATCCGCCACGTCCTCCGGCGGCAGCACCGGCAGCAGCGAGAGCGCGGTCCCGAAGACCGGGTACTCGGCGGCCGGCGCAGCCAGCAGATCGGAGAGCCAGTCGACCATTTCGGCGCGCCCCGGCTCGGTGAGGCCGTAGAGCGTGCGCTCGGGGCGATTGCCCTGACGCTGCACACCGGCGACCTCCACGTAGCCGTGCTTCTCCAGGTTCTGGACGACGGTGTACAGCGAGCCGAAATTGATCTTGACGCTGTGTTCCTTGCCCCGCCGGCGAAGCGTCTGGGCGATCTCGTACGGATGCATGGACCGCTCAGCGAGCAGCACCATCACCGTCAGCGCCAGTGGGTTGCTGAGCTTGCGCCGCTTGGCCACTTCCCCCACCGCCCTTCACTTCGCCGTCGAATACTCGTTCACGAATATATCGCGATCACCCTTACGCGTCAACCGCGATGTATCGCGAATTCGGCGAGGCGTGGAAGGGTTTCCCGTACGGACCGATCGGCGCCTCCGTCGGCCCCGAACCACCTCACGAAATCGATGCGCATCCTGGGAGGAAGCCCGCATGGAAGAAGCTGTGAGAGCGGAGCCGTGGTCGCGGCCCCGGGGATCGGAGCCGTCCCGCAGCGGCAAGGCGTACCGGTTGCGGTGCGACGACCGCGGGACCGTGCGGTTCGCGGGGCTGATGAACCGGGCGGAGACGAGCCGCACGGCGCTGCCGGACGGGCCGGCCGACGGGGCGTCGGACACCGGAGTCACCGTCGATCCGGCAGGCGGCTTCGCGCAGCCGGCCTCCGCGCCGCCGGCGCTGCCGACCTCCCGACCGTATGAGGGGCCCCTGTCATGACCGTCTCGGTGGCGCTGTTCACCTCCGACCTCCGGCTGCACGACAACCCCGTCCTGTCCGCGGCCGTACGCGAGGCGGATGCCGTCGTCCCCCTCTTCGTCCGGGACGACGGCATCCACCGGGCGGGTTTCGACGCGCCGAACCGGCAGGCGTTCCTCGCCGACTGCCTCGCCGGTCTCGACGCGGGGCTGCGCAGCCGCGGCGGCCGCCTCGTCGTCCGCAGCGCCGAGGTGGTCGCCGGGGCATGCGCCGTGGCCGGGGAGACGGGTGCGCAGACTCTCCACATCGCGGCCGGCGTGAGCGGGTACGCGAGGGAACGCGAGGAACGGCTGCGTACGGCTCTCGGGGCTGTCGGCTGCACGCTGCACGTGCATGACGCAGTGGTCACCGCGCTTGCCCCGGGCCGGGTCGTCCCGGCCGGCCGGGACCATTTCGCGGTGTTCACCCCGTACTTCCGCCGCTGGGAGGAGGCAGGGGTGAGGGGCACCCTGGCGAGTCCGCGGACGGTACGGGTGCCGGACACCGCGAAGTCCGCACCGCTGCCGACGCGAGCGGAGGTGACGGGCGTCTCCCCGGCAGTTGCCGAGGGCGGCGAGGCGGCAGGGCGCAGGCTGCTGACCTCCTGGCTGCACGGCCCGATGGCCGACTACGGGACCGGCCACGACGACCTCGGCGGGGACGCGACGTCCCGGCTGTCGCCGTATCTGCACTTCGGCTGCGTCTCCGCGGCCGAGATCGTGCACCGGGCACGGGAGAAGGGCGGACCGGGCGCCGACGCATTCGTACGGCAGCTGGCCTGGCGGGACTTCCACCACCAGGTGCTCGCCGCCCGGCCGGACGCCGCGTGGGCCGACTACCGCCCGCGTGGCGACCGGTGGCGGTCCGACCCCGACGAGATCGAGGCGTGGCGTGCCGGACGCACCGGCTATCCGCTGGTCGATGCGGCGATGCGGCAGCTGGCGCACGAGGGCTGGATGCACAATCGGGGCCGGATGCTGGTCGCGAGCTTTCTCACCAAGACGCTGTACGTGGACTGGCGCGTCGGCGCCCGGCACTTCCTCGACCTCCTGGTCGACGGGGATCTGGCCAACAATCAGCTCAATTGGCAGTGGGTGGCGGGCACCGGTACGGACACCCGCCCCAACCGGGTGCTCAATCCGGTGGTCCAGGGGAAGCGGTTCGATCCGCGGGGCACGTACGTACGGCGCTGGGTGCCGGAACTGGCAGAACTGGAGGGCCCGACGATCCACGAGCCGTGGAAGCTCACCGGCCCGGACCGGGCGCGGCTCGGCTACCCGGACCCGGTGGTGGAACTGACCGAGGCCCGCGCCCGTTTCGAACGGGCGCGCGGCCTCGGCTGACTGCGGGCTGCCGCGCCGACCGCTCCCCCTCCGATCGGGTGACGGACCGGTCCACGGGCCGTCCGGCGACGAACGCCCGCTGTGAGCCAAGAACAGAACGATGTGCTCGAGCACGGGGCCTCCGGGACCCGGCGGTCCCGCTGCACGCTCGGCGGTCCGGTCGCCCGGGCTGCGCCCCGGCCGGTCTCTGCCGTGCACGACCGCAGTGAGCACTTCGGCGCCGCACGGACACGGCCGTGTCATTCGGCGGAAACAGGCTCTCCCTAATTTCTGTCATCCGACAGGAATGCGGCTCCGGCCGCTGCGCCGCAAGGGGCCGCCATGTCCGCGAAGCAGCACGCCCTCCCGCCGTCCGTCCCCGAACCGACCGGTGTCCGGCGCCGTTCGCTGCTCGTCGACGCGGACGGACGCCGGGACACCACCACCGGCGTGACCTGGGTGCAGGGCCGACCTCCTTCACCGAGCTCCCGGTCGTGGACATCACGGCCCTGCGCACCGGCAGACCCGAGGAACGCGCGTACGCCGTGGCCGAGTTGGGTCGCGCGCCCCGGTGTCGTCGCCGGCGAACACCTCTACGCACAGACCGTCCAGACCCTCGGCCATCTCGGGCAGCGGCCGGCCGCCGGCGAGATCACGCTGCCCGCGGGTGCCCTGCCCCTCTCCCCCTTCGGCCAGGAAGCACGCCACACCCCTCGCGCCTGAACGGCGCCGCCTTCCCTTCCCTTCCCCGTCCCTGAGAGCAGGTGCTGCCATGTCCGTCACCGCCCCCACCGACGTACTCCCCGACCCGCCCGCCCCCGCCGAATCCGGCTCCCCCCTCAAGGAGTTCGGCTACCGCCAGGAACTCCACCGCAGCCTCGGCCGCTATGCCTCGTTCGCCGCCGGCTTCTCCTTCATCTCGGTCCTGACGACGGTCTTCCAGTTCTTCGCCGTCGGCTACTCCTTCGGCGGCCCCGTCTTCTTCTGGGCCTGGCCCGCAGTACTGATCGGCCAACTGCTGGTCGCCGCCTGTTTCGCCGAACTCGCCGCCCGCTACCCGATATCGGGCGCGATCTACCAGTGGTCGTCGCGCCTGTCCAACCTCACCTTCGGCTGGTTCGCGGGCTGGATCATGGTGATCGGCCAGATCGTGGTGGTCGCCGCGGCCGCGCTGGCCCTGCAGATGGTGATGCCGCCCATCTGGTCGGGATTCCAGCTGATCGGCGGCGACCCCGCACCGCTGTCCCCGACAGGTGCCATGAACGCGGCACTGCTCGGCACCGTCCTGCTGGTTCTGACCACGCTGGTGAACATCGTCGACAACCGCGTGATGTCGGCGATCAACCGGATCGGTGTCACCGCCGAGATCATCGGCGCCGTCCTGATCGTCGTCCTGCTGCTGACCCACTCCGAACGCACCCCGTCCGTCACCTTCCGCACCGACGGCGCCGGGACGGGGGTATTGGGCGCACTGCTGGTGGGTTCGTTCACGGCCGCGTACGTCATGATCGGCTTCGACAGCGCGGGCGAGATGAGCGAGGAGACCCGCAATCCGCGCCGTACCGCCCCACGCACGATCCTCTCCGCCCTGGGCGCTGCCGGTCTCCTCGGCGGGCTGCTCGTGTTGGGCGGGCTGCTGGCGGCGCCCAGTCTGACCGACGGTCGTCTCGCGGTCGACGGCATGAGTTACGTCCTGACCAGCAGCCTCGGTGACGGGGTCGGCCGGGTGCTCCTGGTGGACGTCGTGATCGCCATCGCCGTGGCAACCCTCGCGGTGCAGACGGCGGCCTGCCGGATGCTGTTCTCGATGGCCCGCGACGGTCAGCTGCCGTGCTCCGGCCTGCTGTCGAAGGTCGACGCGCGCACCGGAATGCCGACCGCCCCCGCGGTGGTCGTGGGTGTGCTCTCGGCGGCCCTGCTGCTGCTCAACTTCGTTTCGCCCGACGCGTTCCTGGCCCTCGGCACCACCTGCATCGTGATGCTGTACCTCGCGTACTCGATGGTGACGGGCCCCCTGCTGGTCCGCCGGCTGCGCGGTACGTTCGCCGCGCGGACAAACGCCGTGGACGAGACGGGACGGCCGCTGTTCTCGCTGGGCCGCTGGGGCATCGCGGTCAATGCGCTCGCGCTGCTGTACGGGCTGATGATGACCGTCAACCTGGCCTGGCCGCGGGCAGCGGTGTACGACCCCGCGGGCGGACACTGGTACTTCCAGTGGTTCACGGTCCTGTTTTTGCTGGTCACAGTGGCCCTCGGCGCTGTGTGGCGTGGCTGGAGGGCACATCGGGGGCACGCCACATCGAAGGGCGCGCCTTCGGCATTGCTGTCGGAAGGCGCCTGACCCGCTCTCGCACCCATGTCCTCGCCGACCGGCGGGGGCACGACCTGTGCGCTCGACCCGGCGGCCTGGTGCGCCACGCTGCGACGCACCGGGCCGCGAGCAGCACCCGCCGAACGCAACGAGGACGCTTGGCCTGACGGCCGCGGCACACCGCGTGCACCGGAGCAGGCCGGTCTCCCTAGGCTGGCCCCATGAACCAGGGGGAAAGACAGGACCGGGCGGTGGGCGCCGTAGTCGGCTCGGCGGTCGGCGATGCACTCGGGGCGCCGTTCGAGTTCGGTCCCGCGGGTGTGTACACGACCCGGTTCCCGGACGGCATGGGTGAGATGTGCGGGGGCGGCGGCTGGGATCCGGGCGAGGCGACGGACGACACCCAGATGGCTGTCCTGGTCGGTGAGTCCCTGCTGGAGCGGGACGGGCTCGACCCCGCCGAGATGTTCGGCAGGTTCCGGCGGTGGGCGGCGGGTGAGCCGAAGGACATCGGTCTGCAGACCGAGTACGTCCTGACGAGCGGCGACCCCTGGGACCTGGCGGCGGCACTCCACTTCCAGGTCAACGGGCGTGCGGCGGGCAACGGTTCGCTGATGCGCGCGGCGACCTCGGCCGTGTACTTCGCACGAACCGACGGTCCGGAGCCGGCGGCGCGGGCGGCGACGATGGACGCCGCCCGCCGGATCGCGGCGCTGACGCACGGCGACCAAGCCGCCTGGGAGGGCACCGCCGTCCTCCATGACCTGATCCGCGTGGCACTGAACGGCGACGACCCGCTCACCGCCGTCCCGGGTGCCCTGGCCGCCATCCGCGACGACCGGCGCGAACGCTGGGCGACCGTCCTCGCACCCGACTGGCACCCCGGCCTGGCGACGGAGTTCAACGGGGCGGTGTGGCCTTGCCTGGGCACCGCTGTCTGGGCGCTGCGTACGACACACACCTTCGAGGCCGCGCTGGCGGCCGCCATCGACGCGGGCGGGGACACCGACACGGTCGCGGCCGTCACCGGTGGCCTGGCCGGAGCGGTGTACGGGAGCGGTGCGATCCCCTCGCGCTGGACGGAGCCGCTGCATGTTCCACTGCCGGGGTACGGGGGCCGGGTCCTGCGCGCGGCCCAGCTGGCGGCTCTGGCCCGCCGCCTGGATTCGCACCGTCCATAGGGGCTGAAATGTGCACATAAGGCGCAGATAAGAGCAGAATGGTGGAAGGAGGCGCCCACCGCACCTCACCCCTCCGCGGTCGGGCCTTCAGGAGCGAAGGAGACGACTCTCATGTCCAACGTCTCGCACACCCGCGCTGACATAACCAGTCACCCGGATGTCACCGAAATGCGGGAACGGTATGACCGCGTGCTCGGCGGTCGCGATGTGGCACTCGTGGACGCACCGGTGTTCCTCGTCGGTCTCTACTGCGCCATCTCACCGTGGGTGCTGCACTTCACCGCAAGCCAGCCCACACTCGTGCAGCACAACCTGATCATGGGGATCGCGATCGCGGTACTGGGACTCGGGTTCACCGTGATGCCGGCCCGGATGTACGGCCTGAGCTGGGCCATCTGCGCCATGGGCATCTGGATGATCCTGTCGACGTGGATCGTCGGCAACAGTCCCGACCTGGGCGTCATCCTCAACAACGTCATCATCGGCGGTCTGACTCTCCTGCTCGGGCTGGTCTGCGTCGGCGCCTCGATGAAGAGCGGTCGGACCACTCGGACCACTCGGACCTAGGGTCCTGCGTCCGGATCAGGCGACCCCGGCGTGATCCGGACGAGAGGCCCTCAGCACATGCCCGGCGGATCGCCGCCGGGACGGACGGAGGACGGAAAGCCGTCGGCCGGTCCGCACCATGCGGGCCGGCCGAGGCATGATCCGTCCGCAACATGGCCCGGCCCCGAAGGCACACAGCTCCTAAGGGCTATCCCGTAATCCCTGGTGGATCAGCGCGCGGCGTCAGATGTGGTGCATCGCAAGGCGGAGGAGCGTCCTCATACTGTGTGTATTCGGGCGTTCCGACAACGCGGCGAGGTGCCGCAGCTGTCGTCGTGCGCCCGCCAGGGATTACGGGACAGCCCTTAGCAGAGGCGGCGGTCAGCCGGGCACCGTCCCCGCCACTCTCAACGCCGCATCCGCCGTCGCCGCCGCGAACGCGGCCACCGGCCGTTCCGGCCGCGAGCGACGCACCAGGATCACCCCCTCGATCAGCCCGAAGACCAGATCGGTACGGAGCGCCAGCTCCCCCTCGTCCAGCGCCGCCCCCGCCCGGGTCGCCGCCAGCAGCGTCCCGTACGCGTCCTTCAGCTCGCCCCGTACCCGGTGGAAGCCGGCGAACCGCTCGGCCCGCACCTCGGGCAGTACGTACAGGGCACCCAGGTTGTACGGCCCGCCGCACAGCAGCATCACGTCCGACCGGCAGAGTTCCCACAGCCGGTCCTCGGCGGGCCTCGCCTCGGCGGCGAGCAGTTTCCCGGCCAGGGCCAGTGACGGCGTGACCGTGGATTCCAGGAGCTCCGCGAGGAGGTCCTCCTTGCCCGCCACGTAGTGGTACATCGTCGCCTGGCGCATTCCGGCCCGTTCGGCGACGGCCCGCGTGGTGGTCGCCGCGTATCCGCGGGTGGTGAACAGCTCGGCGGCGGCGGTCAGCAGTTCGTCGCGCGCGGACAGCCCGCTGTCGGGACGCTGCTGCGCGCGTGGGCGGCCGACCCTTCTCCCGGTGGTGGACATGGGCCGATCGTCGCACACCCACGCCCGTTCCGATCTTGGTGAGCAGTCGGTAACTCCCGTGCAACGGACGGGCAATGACCCCGACTCGACCGCACCTTAATTTCTGTCGTGCGACAGAAATGCGTGATCGACACAGCACGCCGAGCCGGAGGTCCAGCCATGGCGACAGCGACGACACACGGAGCGCGGGACCACGCCCGCGCCCAGCACGGCACCCGCACCGCGACCATGCCGGTGGTGCCCGCGAGCGACTGGCCCGCGGCCGCCCCCGGCGCGCCCGTCTGGGCGGAGACCGTGGCCGGGGGCAACTACACCCACCGCGTGCTCGCCCGCGGCACCGAGCTCCGGCTCACCGACCTCGCGGGCGACGCCTGCGCCCATCTGCTGCTGTACGCGGACGGGCGGCCCTGGGAGCGCCTCAACGCCGCGGACACGGTCAAGGTCCAGTGGAACGCCTACCTGGGCGCGGACCGGCTGCTCCTCTCCGACCAGGGGCGGGTCCTCGCCTCGGTCGTCGCCGACAGCTCGGGCCGGCACGACGCGCTGTGCGGCACCTCGACCCTGGTCCGCAACACCGCGCGGTACGGCGACGGCACCCCGCAGTCGCCGTCCCCGGCAGGCCGCGAGCTGCTGAAGCTGGCCGCCGCGAAGAACGGTCTCGGGCCGCGCGATCTGCCGCCGTCGCTCTCCTTCTTCCAGGGGGTCGAGGTACGTGAGGACGGCGCCCTCGACTTCACCGGTTCCGCCGGGCCCGGCGCAGCGGTGACGCTCCGCACCGAGCAGGACCTGACCGTGCTCATCGCCAACGTCCCGCACCCGCTGGACCCGCGCCCCGGCTACGTCTGCACCCCGCTGGAGGTACTGGCCTGGCGCGCCCGCCCGACGGCGCCCGGGGACCCGCTCTGGGACGCCACCCCGGAGGGCCACCGGGCCTTCCTCAACACGCTCGACCACCTCACCGCCAGGGGGCTCGCATGACCGTCGCCGCCACCGTCCGCCGCTCGGACGTGATTCCCGCGCGGGCCGCCTGGTCCGCCGTCGTCCGCGCCGGGGAACAGCTCACGCTGACCGATCTGCACGGCAACCAGGCCGTGGACTTCCTGGTGTACGACGCCCACGACACCGCCGTCCGCTACAGCGCGCCGGACACCGTCCACGCACAGGGCAGCATCTTCCTGACCACCGGCAGCGTGCTGCTGTCCGACGAGCACACCCCGCTGATGACGGTCACCGAGGACACCTGCGGCCGGCACGACACGGTCGGCGGCGCCTGCTCCAAGGAGTCCAACACCCTGCGCTACGGGCACCACACCTGGTCGCAGCACGCCTGCGTGGACAACTTCCTCGCGGAAGGGGCCAGGCACGGGCTCGGCAAGCGCGATCTCGTCTCCAACATCAACTGGTACATGAACGTCCCCGTGGAGAAGGACGGCACGCTCGGCATCGTCGACGGCATCTCCGCCCCGGGTCTGCGGGTCACCCTGCGCGCCGAACGGGACGTCCTGGTCCTGGTCTCCAACTGCCCCCAGATCAACAACCCCTGCAACGGCTTCGAGCCGACGGCCGTCGAAGCCACCATCAGCGAGGCCACCGCATGACGAATTTCGACACACTGCTGGTGGCCAACCGGGGCGAGATCGCCGTACGGATCATCCGCACCGCCCGCCGCCTCGGACTGCGTACGGTCGCGGTCTTCTCCGACCCCGACCGCTCCGCGCCCCATGTGCGCCTCGCCGACACGGCGGTACGGCTGGGGCCTGCGTCCGCCAAGGAGTCGTACCTCGACGCCGACCTGGTCCTGAAGGCCGCGAAGGACACCGGGGCCGGGGCCGTCCACCCCGGCTACGGATTCCTCTCCGAGGACGCCGGTTTCGCCCGGCGCTGCGAGGACGCGGGAATCGTCTTCGTCGGCCCGACCGCCGAGCAGCTGGAGTTGTTCGGTGCCAAGCACACCGCTCGCGCGGCCGCGGAGGCCGCGGGCGTACCGCTCGCGCCCGGCACCGGACTGCTCCCCGACCTGCCGTCGGCGCTGGCGGCGGCCGGCCGCATCGGGTATCCCGTGATGCTCAAGGCGACCGGCGGCGGTGGCGGTATCGGCATGTCGGCCTGCCGGTCCGCCGGCGAACTCGCCGACGCCTGGGAGCGGGTGCAGCGGGTCGCCGCCGCGTCCTTCTCCTCCGCCGGTGTCTTCCTCGAACGCCTCGTCGAGGACGCCCGCCATGTCGAGGTGCAGGTCTTCGGCGACGGCCGGGGCCGGGTGGTGACCTTCGGCGACCGCGACTGCTCGCTCCAGCGCCGCAACCAGAAGGTCCTCGAGGAGGCGCCCGCCCCGGGACTCCCGCCGCACGTCCGCAAACAACTCACCGCCTCCGCACAGGATCTGTGTGCGACGGTCGGCTACCGCTCGGCGGGCACGGTGGAGTTCGTGTACGACGCGGCGCGCGCGGAGGCGTACTTCCTGGAGGTCAACACCCGCCTCCAGGTCGAACACCCGGTCACCGAGGAGATCTACGGCGTCGACCTCGTCGAGTGGATGCTGCGCCTCGCCCAGGGCGACACGGATGTCGTACGCGAACCGGATACGCCGCGCGGCCATGCCGTCGAGGCCCGGGTCTACGCCGAGGACCCGACCCGCGACCACCGCCCCGGGGCGGGCCTGCTGACCCGGGTGGTGTTCCCCGAGGGAGTACGTGTCGACACCTGGGTCGAGACGGGGACGGAGGTGACGACGTCGTACGACCCGATGCTGGCGAAGGTCGTCGCGTACGGCGCCGACCGTGCCGAGGCCCTCGCCCGGCTGGACACGGCACTCGCCGCCACCCGGATCGACGGCATAGAGACCAACCTCGGCCTGGTGCGGGCCGCGCTCGCCGACGACCGGGTCCGTACCGCCGCCCACTCCACGGCCACGCTCGCCACCGTCACCGACCCGACCCCGCGCATCGAGGTGGTCTCCGGCGGCACCCTCACCACCGTGCAGGACTGGCCGGGCCGCACCGGCTACTGGCAGGTCGGCGTCCCCCCGTCCGGCCCGATGGACGACCTGTCGTTCCGGCTCGGCAACACCGCGCTCGGCAATGACGCGGGCGCACCCGGCCTCGAATGCACGCTTCAGGGACCGGCCCTGCGGTTCACCCACCCGACCACGGTCTGCGTCACGGGCGCACCCGCCCCCGTGACCGTCGACGGCGAACCGGTCGCTCTGTGGGAACCCTTCACCGTCCCGGCAGGCGCCACACTCGCGGTCGGCGCGCCGGACGGGCACGGTCTGCGTACCTACGTCCTCTTCGCCGGCGGGGGCCTGGACGTGCCCGGCTTCCTAGGCAGCGCGGCGACGTTCACCCTGGGCGGCTTCGGCGGACACGGCGGCCGCGCCCTGCGCACGGGAGACGTCCTGCACGGCGGCGCGGTGCGGCCGTCGAGCGCCTCCGTACCGGACACCGACCGCCCGCACATCGGCGGCACCTGGCACATCGGTGCGGCCGAAGGCCCGCACGCCGCACCCGAGTTCTTCACCGAGCAGGACATCCACGACTTCTACGCCGCCGACTGGAAGGTCCACTTCAACTCGGCCCGCACCGGTGTGCGGCTGGTCGGCCCCAAGCCGCGCTGGGCCCGCACCGACGGCGGCGAGGCGGGACTCCATCCGTCGAACATCCATGACACGCCGTACTCCGTGGGCGCCGTCGACTACACGGGCGACATGCCGGTGCTGCTCGGCCCCGACGGGCCGTCGCTGGGCGGTTTCGTCTGCCCTGCGACGGTGGTGACGGGCGAGCGCTGGAAGCTGGGCCAGCTGCGGCCCGGCGACACGGTCCGCTTCACACCGGTCACGATCACCGGCGAGCGGCGTCCGGACATCGTCGACGGCGGAATCCTGTACCGGGACGACGACGTCACGTACCGCCGTAGCGGCGACGACAACGTGCTGGTCGAGTACGGCCCGATGCAGCTGGATCTCGCCTTGCGGATGCGGGTGCACGCACTGATGGAGGCGCTGACCGCAGCGGCCGTGCCCGGCATCACCGGTCTCACCCCCGGCATCCGCTCGCTCCAGATCCAGACGGACCCCGAGCTCCTCCCCCAGCACCGGCTCCTGGAACTCCTCCACGCCACCGAGTCGGCGCTCCCGCCCGCCGATGCCCTGACCGTCCCGTCGCGGACCGTGCATCTGCCGTTGTCCTGGGACGATCCGGCGACACGCGAAGCCATCGCCCGGTACATGGCGGGGGTACGGGACGACGCGCCCTGGTGCCCGTGGAACATCGAGTTCATCCGCCGGGTCAACGGCCTGGACTCCGTCGACGACGTGTACCGCACGGTCTTCGACGCGGAGTATCTGGTACTGGGCCTCGGCGACGTCTATCTCGGCGCACCGGTCGCCACCCCGCTCGACCCGCGCCACCGCCTGGTCACCACCAAGTACAACCCGGCCCGCACCTGGACGGCGGAGAACTCGGTCGGCATCGGCGGCGCCTACCTCTGCATCTACGGGATGGAGGGTCCGGGCGGCTACCAGTTCGTCGGGCGCACCACCCAGGTGTGGTCGGGGTGGCAGCAGCGCGGGGCGTTCGAGCCCGGCTCACCGTGGCTGCTGAGGTTCTTCGACCGGATCAGGTGGTATCCGGTGGAGGCGGACGAACTCCTCGAGCTCCGCGCGGACATCGCATCCGGCCGGTTCGTACCGCGGATCGAGGAGGGCGAGTTCTCCCTGGCGCGGTACGAGGAGTTCCTGGCCGCCGACGCCGCATCGATCGCCGAGTTCCGCACCCGCCAGGGCGCGGCGTTCTCCGCCGAACGCCGCGCCTGGGAGGAGGCGGGCGAGTTCGCGCGGGCCGAGGCCGCCACAGAGCCGGCGCCACCGGCAGCCGAGGTGACCGTGCCCCCGGGCGGCCGGCTCGTGGAGGCCGAATTCGCCGCTTCGGTCTGGCAGCTGAACGTCGCCCCCGGCGACACGGTGACGGCGGGTCAGCCGCTTCTCGCCCTGGAGGCGATGAAGATGGAGTCCCGGGTCCACGCCCCGGCGGACGGCGTCGTCGCGGAGATCCTCACCCGTCCGGGCGCCCAGGTGGAACCGGGCACGGCCCTGCTGGTCCTGGCCCCGCCCGCCGCGAACTGAGGAGCACACATGACCACGCCCGCATCCGTCCTGGCCCGTGTCCGCGCCGCCCATGCCCGGATCGAGGCCGTCGACCGCCCCGAGATCTGGATCGATCTGCGCCCCCTTCCCGAGGTGGAGGCCGAGGCCCGAACCCTCGACGCCCGCGTGGCCGCGGGGGAACACCTGCCCCTCGCCGGCCGCTTGCTGGCCGTCAAGGGCAACATCGATGTCGCAGGCCTCCCCACCACTGCGGGCTGCCCCTCGTACGCGTACAAGCCGACGGCCGACGCCCCGGCGGTGGCCTGCCTCCGCGCGGCCGGAGCCCTGGTGATCGGCACGACCAACCTCGACCAGTTCGCCACGGGTCTGGTCGGCACCCGCTCCCCGTACGGAGCGGTCCGCAGCGCGCACGATCCGTCGCGCATCAGCGGCGGATCCAGCTCCGGTTCCGCGGTCGCCGTGGCCCTGGGCGTCGCCGACCTGTCGCTCGGTACGGACACGGCGGGCTCCGGCCGGGTCCCGGCCGCGTTCAACGGCATCGTCGGCCTGAAGCCGACCCGTGGCCTGGTCCCGACCGACGGCGTGGTCCCGGCCTGCGCAAGCCTGGACTGCGTCACCGTCTTCGCGCGTACGCTCCCCGAGGCCGAGCAGGCCCTCGCTCTGACGGCCACGGGCGCACCGCACCCCGTCCCCGCCCGGGCACCGGGCCCCTGGCGGATCGCGGTCCCGCCCACCGAGCGGCTGGGGGAACTGGACCCCGGCTGGGCGCAGGCGTACGAGGCGGCGGCCGACCGTCTCCGCGCGGCGGGCGCACGCCTCCAGCCGGTGGACCCGGCCCCGTTCCTCGAAGCCGCCGCGATGCTGTACGAGGGAGCGTTCGTGGCCGAGCGGTACACGGCGGTCGGCGCGTTCATCGACACCGCTCCCGCCGACGACCTCGACCCCACCGTCGCCGGGATCATCACGGCGGCCCGGTCCATCCCCGCCCACCGCCTGTTCGCCGACCGGGACCGGCTGGCGGCCCTGCGCGGAGCCGCCATGGCGGCCCTCTCCGACGCCGATGCCCTCCTCCTGCCCACCGCACCGGGTCACCCCACATTCACGGAGGTGGCAGCGGACCCGCTGGGCGCCAATGCGCGCCTGGGCCGGTTCACCAACTCCACGAACCTCTTCGGCCTGTGCGCGGTGGCCGCCCCCGCCGGCGACGTGGCCGGACGGCCCTTCGGCGTGATGCTGGTCGGCCCGGCTCACACGGACGAACGTCTGGCCCGCATCACCGCGCTCCTCACTGCGCCCACCAGGCTCGCGGTCGCGGGCGCCCATCTGACGGGCCAGCCGCTGAACCCCCAACTCCTGTCCCTGGGCGCGCGTTTGCTCCACACGACGACGACGGCCCCGGTCTACCGCCTGCACGCCCTGCGCACCGCCCCGCCCAAGCCGGGCCTGGAACGGGTCGGGGAGGGCGGCGCCGCGATCGAGGTGGAGGTCTGGCACCTGCCCCCCGAGGGCCTGGGGCGCCTCGCGGCGGAGCTCCCGTCGCCCATGGCCCTGGGCCGAGTGGAACTGGCCGACGGCACCACGGCCCCCGGCTTCCTCTGCGAGCCGTATGCACTGGCCGCGGGTAAGGACATCACGCGGTACGGCGGCTGGCGTGCCTACCTGGCCCGGCCGGGATCCACCGCCCCCTGACCCCCCCGCTCCCCGGGCTTTCGGCCCCGCAGCCCCAGGACCGCCCGGGTTCCAGGGCATCATTCAGCCTGTCCGGCGCTCGAGGACCGGGGGCCCGGGACAGCACCCAGTGTCGGGAAGGGGCGGGCCAGGGAGCAGGTTCCCGCAGGCGCCAACCCCACCCGGCCCCACGCCCCGCCCGGTTCCCCTCACCCCACCGAGCTGTAGGCCACAACGCCCCGCAGCACCGCGTCCACGGCCTTGCGCGCATTCCGGGCCACGGAACTGCTGCCGTCCGCCGCCCCGGCCCCCGGCGCCGCCGCCGCGATCTGCCCCAGGACGTCGATCACCTGCTTGCACCACCGCACGAAGTCCCCGGCCGGCATGTCCGCCTCGCGCAGCACCTCGTCCAGCGTCCGCCCCGACGCCCACATGTAGACCGCCCAGGCGAACCCGAGATCGGGCTCCCGCTGTCCGACCCCCTCCGTCTGGTTGATCTTGAAGTCCTCCTCCAGGGCGTCCAGCCGCCCCCAGATGCGGACCATCTCGCCCATCGCCGTCTTGGCCGGCCCGGACGGCAGCTTCGGTGCCACCGCGTCGTCCGCCTGCCGCGCCTCGTACACCAGCGCCGAGACACACGCGGCGAGCTCCGCCGGGTTCAAACCCTCCCA
This sequence comes from Streptomyces sp. JH14, assembly GCF_029428675.1. Lineage (GTDB taxonomy): Bacteria > Actinomycetota > Actinomycetes > Streptomycetales > Streptomycetaceae > Streptomyces. Next base: position 997,006 of record NZ_JAJNEL010000001.1, read on the forward strand.
GACGCCCGCCCGCAGACACTCGCTCGCCAGCAGGTCCAGCTCGCCGTAGAGCCGGGCCAGCCGCCGCCCGTGGTCGGTGACCTCGTTGCCCCGCAGATAGTCCAGCTCGGTGAGAAGCGCGACGATGCGGTCGAACGTGCGGGCAATCGTGTTGGTCCGCCCCTCGATCCGCCGCTCCAGCTGCTTCGTGTCCCGCTGCAGCCGGTGGTACCGCTCCGCCCACCGCGCGTGGTCCTCGCGCTCGGCGCACCCATGGCACGGATGCGCCCGCAACTCGGCCCGGTAGCGGGCGATCACCTGGTCGTCCGCGGCCTCGGCCCGTCCCCTGCGGTGCCGTTCGGGCACGATGTGCCCGGCCTTCGTCCGCAGCGCCGACGCCAGATCACGCCTGGACTGCGGCGACCGCGGGTTGAACGACTTCGGCACCCGCATCCGTTCCACCGCTTCGACCGGCACGGGGAAGTCGATCGCGGCGAGCCGCTTGACCTGCCGCTCGACGGTCAGCACCAACGGCCTCGGCCCGTCGTAGTACTCGAGCCCCCGGTGGCCGTTGACCCGTCCGGCCGGCAGCCCCGGGTCCAGCACGAGCGCCAGCCCGGCGAACTTCCCGGTCGGAACGTGGATGACATCGCCGGGCTTCAGCTTCTCCAGGGAGGCCGCAGCCGCCGCCCGCCGCTGCGAGGCGCCGTGCTTGGCGAGCTCCGTCTCCCGGTCCTTGAGTTCGCGGCGCAGCCGCGCGTACTCCTCGAAGTCACCGAGGTGGCAGGTCATGCCTTCCCGGTAGCCCTCCAGGCCCTCCTCGTTCTTCTGCACCTGCCGGGAGATCCCGACGACCGACCGGTCGGCCTGGAACTGTGCGAACGAGGTCTCCAGCAGCTCGCGCGACCGGTGCCGCCCGAACTGCTGCACCAGATTGACGGCCATGTTGTACGAGGGCCGGAAGCTGGACCGCAGCGGATAGGTGCGCGTACCCGCGAGTCCGGCCAGCGCGCCCGGGTCCATGCCGCGCTGCCACAGCACCACCGCATGGCCCTCGATGTCGATGCCGCGCCGTCCGGCACGGCCGGTCAGCTGGGTGTACTCGCCGGGGGTGATGTCGGCGTGCTGCTCGCCGTTCCACTTGACGAGCTTCTCCAACACCACGGAGCGGGCGGGCATGTTGATGCCGAGGGCGAGGGTCTCCGTCGCGAAGACCGCCTTGACCAGTCCGCGGACGAACAGCTCCTCGACGACCTCCTTGAACGTCGGCAGCATGCCCGCGTGGTGCGCGGCGATGCCCCGCTCCAGCCCTTCGAGCCATTCGTAGTAGCCGAGGACGTGCAGGTCCTCGGCGGGAATGGAGGCGGTCCGCTCCTCGACGATCTCCCGGACCAGCCGGCGTCGGGCATCGTCGTTGAGCCGCAGTCCGGCCTGCAGACACTGCTGCACGGCGGCCTCGCAGCCGGCCCGGCTGAAGATGAACGTGATCGCGGGCAGCAGCCCTTCCGCGTCCAGCCGGTCGATGACCTCGGGCCTGGACGGGGTCCAGATCCGGCTGCGCTGGCGCCGCTCGCGTTCGCGGTCCGCCTCGCGCACCATCTTTCCGCGGCGGCGCTCACGCGGGTTGTACCCGCGCTGGTTCTCCATGCGGGCGAGCCGGACGAGGTCGGGGTTGACCTCGCGGCGGCCGGCGCCGCGGCCGCCGTGGTCGGTCTCCTCCTCGAAGAGGTCGTACATCCGGCGGCCGGCCAGGACGTGCTGCCAGAGCGGCACGGGCCGGCTCTCGGCGACGATCACTTCGGTGTCACCGCGGACGGTGTCCAGCCAGTCGCCGAACTCCTCGGCGTTGGACACGGTCGCCGACAACGACACCAGCGTCACCGAGTCCGGCAGATGAATGATCACCTCTTCCCAGACCGCGCCGCGGAAGCGGTCGGAGAGGTAGTGCACCTCGTCCATCACCACGTAACCGAGGCCGGTGAGCGCCTGCGAGCCCGCGTACAGCATGTTCCGCAGCACTTCGGTGGTCATGACGACCACCGGGGCGTCGCCGTTGACACTGTTGTCGCCGGTCAGCAGGCCGACCTTGTCCGCACCGTAGCGCTTGACCAGATCGGTGTACTTCTGGTTGGAAAGGGCCTTGATGGGCGTGGTGTAGAAGCATTTGCGGCCCTGACGGAGTGCGAGATGCACGGCGAACTCACCGACGATCGTCTTGCCCGATCCGGTCGGGGCCGCGACCAGCACCCCCTTACCCGCTTCCAGGGCCTTGCAGGCCTCGATCTGGAACGGGTCCAGCCCGAACTCGTACATCTCGCGAAAGGGCGCCAGAGCCGTGGCCTGCTCGGCGGCGCGGATCCGGAAGGCCTGGTATCGCTCAGCTGGTGAGAGGTCCTCTGTCATCTTGCTTACGAGCCTACCCGTCACCCCTGACAGTCAGCGCGATCTTTATTTTACTGTGCAAGAACCCTTACAGCGCCCGGAACGCACGTCGCGGTGAGCGGCAGCGCACCCAGCGGTTCGCCGTCCGCGTAGGCCGTGACGGAGGCCGCGGCCAGCTCGATCGAAGAGACCCGGTGCACGGTGACCACGGGGTGGTCGAGGTGCGTTCCCTTGTAGACCCGGGGGAACACCTTGAGCAGTGTCGTGCGGCTGCAGGCCCCCACGACGGTCACGTCGAAGAGCCCGTCGTCCATGACGGCGTCCGCACAGATCCGCATCCCGCCGCCGTAGGTGGAGCCGTTGCCGACCGCGATGAGCGTCGCCTCGATCTCCTGGACCGGTCCGCCGTCGAGCCTGATGCGGTACGGGATGGCCCTGAACGCGGCGAGTTCGGCGAGGATCGCGAGGTCGTACTTGAACCGTCCGCCCCAGCGCATCCGGTTGCCCCGGTCGTTGACCCGGGAGTCGAAGCCGGAGGCGAGCACGGTCCCGAACCACCGGTCGCCGGCCCGGCCGAGGTCGATGGTCCTGACCGCCCCGCTCTTGAGCGCCTCGGCGGCGAGCCGCCCCGCGGCGGCGGGCTCCCGTATCGGCAGTCCGAGAGCGCGGGCGAAGTCGTTCCCGGTGCCGACGGCGATCACGCCGAGCGGAGTGCTGGTCCCGGCGACGGCCTGCAGGGCGAGGGACATCATGCCGTCCCCGCCCACGGCTATCAGTGCCCCGGTGCCGCCGTCCACGGCCTCCCGGGCCCGCCGCAACGCATCGTCGGCGTCCTCGCCCAGGACCGTTCGTACGGAGAATCCGGCGTCCCGCAACGCGGAAGCGGCCGGCTGCGCGGCGTGCGCGCCCCGGCCGCGTCCTGCGGTGGGATTGACGAAGAGGGTGATCTCGCTGGTCACCCGGGGGACCTTACAAGATCAGGTGATGTCGTCGTAACCGTTCACCCGGTCACGGTCCGGACCCGACTGTGCGGGCAGCGACCTGACCGACGAGACCGGTTCGATCTCACCGATGTCCTCGGGCGTGAGGTCCAGCTCCGACGCCTCGTCGTCATCGGGCCCCTCGGCCGCACGCAATGCCTTGCGACGGTCGTTGAGGAGCGAGAGCGCGGTCGCGCAGAAGTACAGGACCCAGATCGGCCCGGCAAGGGCGAGCATGGTCAGCGGATCCGTGCTGGGGGTGGCCAGTGCGGCGAAGACCGTGATGCCCATGATCATCCCGCGCCACCAGCCGAGCATCCGCTTGCCGGTGATGACCCCGCCGAGGTTCAGCATCACGAGCAGCAGCGGCAGTTCGAACGAGAGCCCGAAGACCACCACCATGCGCGTGATCAGGTCCAGCAGGTCGTCGAGCGGCAGCTGGTTGTCCAGGCCGGCCGGCGAGAAGTCCAGCAGGACCTTCGCCATCGTGGGCAGCGTCTTGTACGCGAAGAAGCCGCCGGCGAGGAAGAGCGGGAAGCCCGCGCCCACGAAAGCGAGCGAGTACTTCTTCTCGTGCTTGTGCAGACCCGGGGCGATGAACGCCCACAGCTGGTAGAGCCAGATCGGCGACGAAAGGACGACGCCGGCCATCAGGGAGACCTTGAGCGCAAGGGTGAACGGCGTCAGCAGGCCGTTCAGGACGATGCGCGCACAGGTGCCGTCCTCCTGCTTGGCGAGTTCCGCGAAGCTCGCGTCGCAACCGACCGCCTTCAGCACCGGGTTGGTGAAGAACTCGATGATCCCCTTGTAGAAGAAGGCAGCGACGATCGTGACGACGACGATCGCCAGCAGCGCCTTCGCCAGCCGGTTGCGCAGCTCACGCAGGTGCTCCACCAAGGGCATGCGGCCCTCGGGGTCCGTCTCCTGTTTGCGGGCAGACTTGAGCAACCCACGTCCTCATCTCGTACAGCAGGCCGTCACCGGTTCACGGTGCCTGCGTCGGCCCGGTTGTCAGCGGTTGGTCGAGTCGGTCGGCTCGGCGACCGGCCGCGAACTCGTCACATCGCCGGGCGCGGCCTTGATCGTGCGCGGGGCCGTGTGGTCCTGGGCGGCGTCGTTCGCCGGCTCCGCAGGGGTGGCCGACGGGTTGCCCTCGGACTTCATGGCCTTGGCCTCGCTCTTGAGGATGCGGGCCGACTTGCCGAGCGAGCGAGCCATGTCAGGAAGCTTCTTCGCGCCGAACAGCAGAACAATGACGACGAGGATCAGGATGATCTCGGGTGCGCCGAGCCTTCCGAACATATGCGTGTACCTTCTCACCGAGGCAGCAGGGGTGGGGCTGATCGAGCGTCGGACAGACGTCCGATCTTCGTACTGTCAGCGATCGTATCCCGCAGGAGTAAACGCAGGGCAATACCCATGCATCCTTGCGATTACGGCCCACGCCTCGCTCTCAGGGCCGCCAGAGCAGCGTACCCTCCGAACCCGGGAAACTGGAGGCCTCGTCTGACCGGCGGAACGAGCCGGTCCGCCGAGCGGCCCCTACCGCAGGGCTTCGCCGGTGGCGGCGAGGTCGGTGGCGGCGCGTTCGAGGTCCTCCGCGGCCCGGTTGATGCGCTGAGTGGTGCGGGTCACCTGGTGTCCCAGGCGCTGGGCCTCGACGAAGACCTTGACGGCCAGCACGCCGAGGACGGCGATGCCGAGGAATCCCAGTGCGATGGCGAGCATGGGCCAGAACATGCGCAGAGCCTCTGTATGTCTAGGTGGACCGGGCGCGGAGTGCTACGGCCCGGCGTGGAGGCGGAGTGTCCGTACCCCGCCGGCGGTCAGGAGCTCGATGATCCGCTCTCCGGCCGGCTTGCGGACAGCGGCCCCGCACTCGGGACAGGTGAAGGAGTAGAACGTCGTACGACGGCTGCCGCCGATCGCCAGGCGCAGCGCCCCCGCCGCGAGCTCGAAGCGCCCGCGGCAGTCCGGGCAGGCGGCCTTGAACCGGACGGACTCGGGCACCACGACCGTCGAGACACCTGACATCACAGACATACTGCTCATATCTCCTCAGGTATCCGCTCAGGCCGGGCCGTCGTAGGCGGCGAGCGCCGCGCGGGCCGCGCTCTGCGCGCTCCGCGCCAGCTCCTGCGGGGCGACGATGCGTCCTTCCCCGCCGAGCCGGAGCGCCAGCCTGCGCAGCGAAGCCGGATCGGGCGTGCGCAGCGTGATCCGCAGTCCGCCGTCGGCCAGTTCCTCCGCACTGTCGTGCGGGTAGTACTCGGCGACCCACCGGCCACCGGGTCCCACCTCGATCACGACCTCGGGGTCCTCGGCCGCCGGCTGCACCAGCCCTTCGGACAGATCCCGCAGCTCCAGCTCCGGCGGCGCGGACGGCTCGTCCAGCAGCCGGATCTCCGCGACCCGGTCGAGCCGGAACGTACGCCGGTCCTCGGAGAGCCTGCACCAGGCCTCCATGTACGTGTGCCCCACGGCGAAGAGCCGGATCGGGTCCACCTCGCGCTCGGTGAGCTCGTCCCGCGCGGGCGAGTAGTAGCGCAGCCACAGCCTGCGCCGCTCGGAGATCGCCCGGTCGACGTCGGCGAAGACACCGCCCTCCGACTCGAAGGTCACCGAGAGCCGGGAGCTCGCCGCCGCGGCTTCACCGGCCGCCGTCTCCAGCTTGGCGGTGGCCCTCAGCAAAGCCTGCCGGTCGCTCTCCCGCAGCCCCGGCAGTGTGGCCACGGCCCGTGCGGCGACCAGCAGCGCCGTCGCCTCGTCCGCCGCGAACCGCAGGGGCTCGGCCACGTCGTCCGGGTTGTGCCACCAGATCCGGTCGCCGTCGGTGTCGATGTCCAGGAGGTCGCCGCCGCGGAAACTCGTCCCGCACATGGGCAGCACATCGAGGTCCGAGATCAGCTCGTCCTCGGTGATCCCGAACGCACGGGCGACGTCCTGCACATGGGCGCCGGGGCGCTCCCGCAGATACGTCACCAGGGACAGCATCCGGCGTGTCTGGTCGATCGCGTTCGTCGCCATGAATACGGTCCCCCCTCAGTCCTTGGCCACGGCGCGCAGCCGGTCCACCACATCGGCCCGCAGATCGGCGGGTTCCTCCACGACGACATCCGGTCCGAACTCGACGAGCCAGGCGTCCAGACCGTGCCCGTACGGAATCTCCAACTCGTCCCAGCCGTCGCCGAGTTCCCGCACCGATATCGCGCGCGATCGCAGCGGGTAACCGGACCCGGACCGCAGCCGGATCCGCGCGGTCCGGGTCGCCGTCTCCCCGGCCCAGCTCTCCACGGTCTCCCGGACGGTCACCACGTCCGGCACCTCGGCCGTGAACGCCCCGGCCCGCGAGCGGACCCTGCCGGTGATCCGGGACAGCCGGAACACCCGCTCGGCGCCGCGTTCGCGGTCGAAGCCCGCCAGGTACCAGTGCCCGCGCCAGCACTCCAGCGTCCAGGGCTCGACCTGGCGCTGCTCGGGCCGGGCGGCGTTGGCCTTGCGGTAGTCGAAGGTGACCGGACGACGGTCCCGGCACGCCAGCATCAGCGGCTCGAAGGCGGCCTCGTGCACCGGGATGCGCGGTTCGAGCGCGCTGTGCACCTCGTACGCGTCCTCGGCCTCCGGCATCCCCGCGGCGCGCAGCTTCTGCAGCGCACCACTGGCCGCGCCGGCGAGCCGCGCCTGCTGCCAGACCTTCGCGGCCAGACCGAGCGCCGCGGCCTCCTCCGCGTCCAGCGTGATCGGCGGCAGCCGGTTGCTGTCCCGGCGGGCCAGGTAGCCCGTGTCGCCGTCCAGGTTGTCCACGGTCTCGATGACCAGACCGAGCTCGCGCAGATCGTCCTTGTCGCGCTCGAACATCCGGTTGAATGCGTCGTCGGAGGCCGCTTCCAGATAGGCCTCGATGGAACCGCGCAGCTCACGCTTGCTGAGCGGGCGGCGGGTTCCCAGCAGGCACAGCGCCAGGTTCATCAGCCGCTCGGCCTTGGCAATGGCCATCGACGCCCCTTCTTTCCTTGCTCTACGACGATCGACCGTACCGCTCCGGGGTGCCCGGACAAAAGCGAGGGCCCGTGCTTACGGAACGAGGGCCCGTGCAGTTCAGCACGGGCCCTCGTGATGCGTCCGGGGACGGATCAGACGGCGACCAGGTCGCAGACGAAGATCAGCGTCTCGCCGGGGGCGATCCGGCCGCCGGCGCCGCGGTCACCGTAGGCGAGGTGCGCGGGGATGGTCAGCTGGCGACGGCCGCCGACCTTCATGCCCTGCACGCCCTGGTCCCAGCCGGAGATGACCTGACCGACACCGAGCTGGAACTGCAGCGGGGTGCCGCGGTTCCAGGAAGCGTCGAACTCCTCGCCGGTGGAGAAGGCCACGCCCACGTAGTGGACCTTGACCATGTCGCCGGCCTTGGCGACCTCGCCGTCGCCCTCCCAGATGTCCTTGATCTCCAGGTCGACCGGCGGCTCGCCACCCGGGAAGTCGATCTCGGGCTTCTCGATGCTCACTGAACTGCTCCTCAAAAAGATGAACTGGGCAACCGGGACAGTCTTACATCTTTGCGAGCAGGTCCACCGCGAACACCAGGGTGGAGTTGGCGGGGATGGACTGCTGCGGCTTGTCGCCGAAGGCCTGGTCCGGCGGGATGACCAGCAGCACACGGCTGCCGATCTTCTTGCCGATCAGACCGTTCTTCAGCCCCTTGAGGGTGACCTGCGCCAGCGGGAAGGTCTGGGTCTTGCCCGTGGTGTACGTGCTGTCGAACGCCTTTCCGTCCTTCCACAGCAGGCCCACGTAGTTCACGACGACGCTGTCGGTCTCCTTGATGACCTCGCCCTTGGACTCCAGGATGTAGTTGGAGACCAGCTTCTTCGGCGGGTCGGTCTTCTCGGGGATCTTGACGGTCGGTGCCTTGCCGTCGGTGTTGGTGCCCACCTTCGGCAGGTCGGCGTTGTCCTGGGCGACCGGGGTGCCCTTGGCGGAGGCCGGGATCGTCGTCGCCTTCAGGATGTCCACGACGAAGACGAGGGTGGCGTTCGGCTTGATGTCGCCCTGACCCTGCGCGCCGTAACCGAGGTCCGGCGGGATGACCAGCTCGACCCGGCTGCCGACCTTCTGGCCGACGAGTCCCTGGTCCCAGCCCTTGATGACCATGCCCGCGCCGAGCGTCAGATCGAACGGCTGCTTGCGGTCGAAGCTGTTGTCGAACGGCTTCGTGGAGTCCCACGCCTGCCCGAGATAGTTGACCTGGATCGCGTCGCCGTTCTTCAGCTTCGCGCCGGTCCCCTCGCTGATGACAGTCGTCTTCAGCTCCTTGGGCGGATCACCCTCCCCCTTGGACAGGGTGGGCTTCTCGCCGAACTTCGCACCCGCGGTGATCGCGGGGAATCCGTTCTTCGAAGCGGTGGCGGAATCGGAGTCGGAGCCCTTGTCGCTCCCGCACGCCGCCGTCAAAAGCAGCAGGGGGACAACGAGAAGGCCGGCAAGTCGGCGCACTGGTTCCTCAGATCTCAGACGACACAGATGGTTCAGTCCCCGACACTCTAGGGTGTGCGCAGGGCCCCGTACGAGGAACGTACGGGGCCCGAGTCGCGCACGTGCCGTAGCGCGTCCTGTGCCGGATCACATGCCCGCGATCAGCTTCTCCACCCGGTCGTCCACCGAACGGAACGGGTCCTTGCACAACACCGTGCGCTGCGCCTGGTCGTTGAGCTTGAGATGGACCCAGTCGACGGTGAAGTCCCGCCGCTGCTCCTGCGCCCTTCGGATGAAGTCGCCGCGCAGCCGCGCACGGGTGGTCTGCGGGGGCACCGACTTGCCCTCGAAGATCTTCAGGTCGTTGCAGATGCGGGCGGCCTGCCCCTTGCGCTCCAGGAGGTAGTACAGCCCGCGCCGGCGGTGGATGTCGTGATAGGCGAGGTCTATCTGGGCGACGCGCGGATGCGACATCGTCATGTTGTGCTTGGCCCGGTACCGCTCGATGAGCTTGTACTTCATGACCCAGTCGATCTCGGTGGCGATCCGGTCGAGGTCCTCGGTCTCGATCGCGTCGAGCGTACGGCCCCACAGCTCCAGGACCTGGGCGACGGTGCCGGTGCGGATGCCTCGGCGGTCGACGAAGTCCACGGCCTTCTCGTAGTACTCGCGCTGCACCTCGATGGCCGATGCCTCACGGCCGCTGGCCAGGCGCACCTTGCGCTGCCCGGTGGTGTCGTGGCTGACCTCGCGGATCGCCCGGATCGGGTTCTCCAGCGTCAGATCGCGCATCACCGTGCCCGCCTCGATCATGCGGAGCACCAGATCCGTCGCGCCGACCTTGAGCAGCATCGTCGTCTCGGACATGTTCGAGTCGCCGACGATGACGTGGAGGCGGCGGTACCGCTCCGCGTCGGCGTGCGGTTCGTCGCGTGTGTTGATGATCGGACGGGAGCGCGTCGTCGCGGAGCTGACGCCCTCCCAGATGTGCTCGGCACGCTGGCTGACGCAGTAGACCGCGCCACGCGGGGTCTGCAGCACCTTGCCCGCGCCGCAGAGCAGCTGCCTCGTGACGAGGAAGGGAATGAGGATGTCCGCGAGCCGGGAGAATTCTCCGTGCCGTGCCACGAGGTAGTTCTCGTGGCACCCGTAGGAGTTTCCAGCCGAATCGGTGTTGTTCTTGAAGAGATAGACGTCGCCCGCGATTCCCTCCTCGTGCAGGCGGCGTTCGGCATCGACGAGCAGGCCTTCGAGAATGCGCTCGCCTGCCTTGTCGTGGGTGACCAGCTCGGTCAAGTTGTCGCATTCGGGGGTTGCATATTCCGGATGCGATCCCACGTCGAGGTAGAGGCGGGCGCCGTTCCGCAGAAAGACGTTGCTGCTGCGGCCCCATGACACAACACGGCGGAAGAGGTAGCGCGCCACTTCGTCAGGAGACAGTCGGCGCTGTCCCCTGAACGTGCACGTGACGCCGTACTCGTTCTCCAGCCCGAAAATGCGGCGGTCCATGACTGAACATTACGCCTGATGGCCCGGGCTGAAACCGGGTTCGACAGCACCGTTTCGATCATTTTCCGATACCCGCACAGCAACTGGCGTACGCCTGGGAGCTGCGAGGACCCTTCCCGTGGCCAGCAGGACCAGCAGCGCCGCCACCCCGCCGACACCCGCGACGGCGAAGCTCCACGCGGTCCCGCCCAGCTCCACGGCCGGGCCCGCCACTGCCGTTCCCGCCGCCGCGCCGACCCCGAACGTCGTCACGAGCCAGGAGAACGCCTCCGTCACCGTCCCCTGCGGAGCATGACGGTCCACCACGAGAAACGAGCAGGCGATCGCGGGTGCCAGGAACACCCCGGCCAGCGCGGCCAGCGCGGTCATCGCCCCCAGGCCGGGCGTCAGCATCAGCGGCAGATAGCCGAGGGCCAGCAGCGCGACGATGACCCGCAGCCGGCGCTCCGGCGGTCCGGCCCACTGCCGCGCCCCGTACACCGAACCGCCGATCAGCGCGCCCAGTCCGAGCGCGGCCATCAGCCAGCCGTACACCGACTCCCGGCCGTGGTCGTCGGCGTACGCGACACCCGCGACCGTGATCGAACCCAGGGCGAGCCCGACGAAGAAGAACGAACCGAGCAGCGCCAGCAGGCCCGGCGAGCGCAGAGCGCCCAGCCAGTGCGCCTCGCGAGGCGCCGAGCGCCAGGTGCGGGACGGCTCCGAGACGACCACGGAGAGCGCCCCGAGCACCCCGATCGCGTTGATGACGACCAGCGCGGCGGCGGGCGACCAGAGTGCGACGAGCACCGTCACCAGCAGCGGCCCCACCGTGAACATGACCTCCTGGGCCACCGCGTCCATGGCGTAGGCGCGGTGCACCCGGTCCTCGCGCCCGAGGACCGTCGGCCACAGCGCTCGCAGGCCGCCCTCCAGGGGCGGGGTGCAGACTCCGGCGACGATCACGGCCGCGTAGGCGAGCGGCAGCGATCCGAGGCCCACCAGGGCCAGCACGGCCATGCCGAGCGCGGAGAGCACGGACGCGGGGAGCTGGACGCGCGGCTGGCCGTACAGGTCCACGGCCCGGCCCAGCAACGGCTGCCCCGCCGCCGTGGCGAGGCCGTACACCGCCGCGAGCGCCCCCGCGAGGGTGTAGCTGCCGCCTTCGGCGCGGGTGAACAGGACGATCGCGATGTGCGCGGTGCCGCTCGGCAGCCGGCCCACCAGCGTGCCGACCAGCAGCCGGGCGGCGTGCCGCGCCCGGAGGATGTCCAGAAATCCCGCGGCCATGTCCCGCTCCTTCTCCCTCGGACGTTGTTCCGACACCGAGGTTTTACGTATAACGTCGAGGTTCATACGTACCATGTGCCCAGTCCACAGTCCACCTCGCCGCACGCACCAGCGCCCCACCCGACCAGCCCGGAGGTCTGCGTGACCAGCGCACCACAGCCCGCCCCGGCCCGGCCCACCAGTCGCGACGTCGCGCGGGCCGCAGGCGTCTCGCAGGCGACCGTCTCCCTCGTCCTGGGCGGCAAATGGCGTGGCAGGGTCTCCGAGGCCACCGCCGAGCGCGTCCGGAGCGCCACCCAGGACCTCGGGTACCGGCCGAACCTCGCCGCCCGCAGCCTCCGCCTGGGGCGCACGAGGACGGCGCTGCTGGTCGTTCCCGCCCTCACCAGCGAGTTCTTCGCGCGTGTCTACACCGGTGCGGCAGCGGTCGCCGCCGAGCACGACTTCGGGGTCGTCCTGTACCCCTCCCCCGAGGGCATGGGCCCGGCCCGCGACCCCTTCGCCTCCGCCCGCGCCGCACTCGACGGGGTCATCGCCTCCTCGATGGCCGCCGACGCCCTCGGCGCCCTGCGCGGCGCCGACCTCCCCCTGGTCATGCTGGACAGCGACCCCGCGGACCCGGGCGTCGCGGCCCGGGTCAACCTCGACATCGCGGACGGCATACGGCAGGTGACGGAGCATCTGTTGACGCTCGGCCACCGCCGCTTCCTCCACCTGGCGTCGGACATCGACTCCTGGACCTTCGCCGTCCGCGCCCGGGCCGTCCGCGACGCCGTGCGGCAGGCGCCCGGCGCCGACGTACGGACCGTGGAGGCGGCGCTCGACGTGCGGTCCGGACGGGAGGCCGCGGAGCACGCGCTGGCCGCCCCCGGTCCCCGGCCGACCGCGATCATCTGCGACGACGACATCCTGGCCGCCGGCGCCTGCAAGGCGGCCCGCCGGCTCGGGCTGCGGGTCCCCGACGACGTCTCCGTCACCGGCTTCGACGACCTGGCCCTGGCGACCGCCGTCGAACCCGAGCTCACCACCGTGCGCCTTCCCGCGGAACAGGTCGGCGAGCGCGGCATGGCCGCCCTGCTGGCCGTCCTGGACGGCCGCCCGGCCGAACCCGGCAGCCTGCCCGTGCACCTGGTCGTGCGCGGCTCCTCCGCACCCCCGCCACCCGGGTCATGACCGTGCCCCGGCCCACCGGGGACGGCGGACCGGGGCACAGGGACAGGCGACGCGCTACTCCTCGGACGACTCCGGCGACTCGCCGGCCGCGGAGGGCTTCGTGACGTCGGTGGGAGCGTCGCCCCCGTCGCCGTCCTCGATGTCCGACGGGGCGTCCGTCGGCGTGACCCCTCCGTCGGCCTCCAGCAGCCGCGCGAGCTGCCGGCCGACGATCCGCTTGAACTTCCGCTGCTGAGGCCTCGTACGGTCCAGGACCGCCACCTCGAGACGCTCGGCGGGGATCTCCCGCTCACTCCCGTTGGGATCACGGGACAGCGCCTGTACGGCCAGCTTCAGCGCCTCGGCCAGCGTCATCCCGTCACGATGGCGCTGGTCCAGGAACGTGCTGATCTGCTCCGCGTTGCCGCCGACCGCGACGGAGCCGTGCTCGTCCACGATCGAGCCGTCGTGCGGCAGCCGGTAGATCTGGTCGCCCTCGGGCCTGGCGCCCACTTCGGCCACCACCAGTTCCACCTCGTACGGCTTCTCGGCCGCACTGGAGAAAATGGTGCCCAGTGTCTGCGCATAGACGTTGGCCAGCCCACGGGCCGTCACATCGTCACGGTCGTAGGTATATCCGCGCAGGTCGGCATAGCGGACGCCGCCGATGCGCAGATTCTCGTACTCGTTGTACTTGCCGGCGGCGGCGAAACCGATCCGGTCGTAGATCTCGCTGAACTTGTGCAGCGCACGGGACGGGTTCTCGCCGACGAACACAATGCCGTCGGCGTACTGCAGCACAACCAGGCTGCGACCACGGGCGATGCCCTTCCGGGCGTATTCCGCCCGGTCGGCCATGGCTTGCTGAGGTGAGACATAGAACGGCGTCGACACCGGCTATCCGTCCCTTTCTGTCAGTGACGAGTCCATCGGAGGAAGCCCGGGAACCGGGGTCAGAGCAGCGCGGCGCGCGGGCCGTCGGGCTGTTCCATCCGGCGCTCCAGGATCTGCCGGGCGATCTCCGAGGATTCCGTCTCGGTGAGCTTCCGGAAGCCCTCGTCGGTGATGACGGTGACGATCGGGTAGATCCGCCGGGCCACGTCCGGACCGCCGGTCGCCGAGTCGTCGTCCGCGGCGTCGTACAACGCCTGGACGACAAGGGTGAGCGCCTGCTCCTCCGTCAGGTCCTCGCGGTACAGCTTCTTCATCGAGCCGCGGGCGAAGATCGACCCGGAGCCGGTGGCCGCGTAGCCGACCTCCTCGGAGCGGCCGCCGGTGACGTCGTACGAGAAGATCCGGCCCTTCTCGCGGTCGAGGTCGAAGCCGGCGAAGAGCGGGACCACGGCAAGGCCCTGCATGGCCATGGCCAGATTGCTGCGGATCATCGTGGAGAGCCGGTTCGCCTTGCCCTCCAGGGAGAGCTGGGCGCCCTCGACCTTCTCGAAGTGCTCCAGCTCCAGCTGGAAGAGCTTCACCATCTCCACCGCGAGACCGGCCGTGCCCGCGATGCCCACCGCCGAGTACTCGTCGGCCGGGAAGACCTTCTCGATGTCACGCTGCGCGATCATGTTGCCCATCGTCGCGCGCCGGTCACCGGCGAGCACCACGCCGCCGGGGAACGTCGTGGCGACGATGGTCGTCCCGTGCGGCGCCTCGATGGCTCCCTGCAGGGGCGGCAGGTGCCGGTTGCCGGGAAGCATCTCGGGCGACTGCGCGGACAGGAAGTCCATGAACGAAGAGGATCCCGGCGTCAGGAAGGCAGCTGGTAGACGCCCGGTGCTACGAGTGTTGGCTTCCACGCGTTTCCCTCCAGGTAAGCGATGGCCCTGCGCAAGGTGTCAGGATCATCTCCCAACGTGCCGATGGCCGAATTGCAGTTGAAGCACAGTACGCCAGGGACCCTACCCGTCCCGTAGCCGTGATCCACATGAACTTCGGGGCAACCGCGGGCTCCGCGGTCCCGGTTGTGGCCGCGCGGTACGGGCCGCCTTCGCCCGTACCGCGCGCACCACCTCGCACCCCGTGTTCACATGGGTGGACTACTGTCCACCCTTCTGAACGAAGGAACGCACAAAGTCCTCCGCGTTCTCTTCGAGCACGTCATCGATCTCGTCCAGAACCGAGTCGACATCGTCGCTCAGCTTCTCCTGCCGCTCCTTGAGGTCGTCGGCGGCCTGCGCGTCCTGCGCCTGCTCCTCGACCTCCTCGGTGGAGCGCGTCGCCTTCTGCTGTCCGCCGCCGGTGTCCTTGGTCGCCATGTAGCTCACCCCGCTCGGTTCGAAGCACTTGATCAGACCCTACCTACGAGGTCCGACATTGGCCCGGTAGTTCTCTCAACGCCCGGGGACCATCTCGATGATTCCCAGTCGGCGGCTGTTTCAGCCGCCGGACAGCACCCGTACGAGCTCTTCCGCCGTGCGGCAGCGGTCGAGGAGCTCCTTGACGTGGTTACGGGTCCCGCGGAGGGGTTCCAGGGTCGGTACCCGCTGCAACGAGTCATGGCCCGGCAGATCGAAGATGACCGAGTCCCAGGAGGCTGCGGCGACGTCGTCCGCGTACTGTTCGAGACAGCGGCCGCGGAAGTACGCCCTCGTGTCCTCCGGGGGCTTCGTACGGGCCTGCTCGACCTCGTTCTCGTCCAGCAGGCGCTTCATCTTCCCGCGGGCCGCCAGACGGTTGTAGAGGCCCTTCTCGGCCCTCACGTCGGCGTACTGCAGGTCCACCAGATGCAGCCGGGCCGCGTCCCAGTCCAGGCTGTCGCGGCGGCGGTAGCCCTCCATGAGCTCCCGCTTGGCGATCCAGTCGAGCTCGCCGGACAGGCTCATCGGATCGTTCTCCAGCCGGTTGAGGGTGTCCTCCCACCGGATCAGGATGTCCTTGGTCTGCTCGTCGGCGTCCGCCCCGTACCGCTCCTCGACGTACTTGCGGCCGAGCTCGAAGTACTCCATCTGGAGCTGCACCGCGGTGAGTGTCCGGCCGCTGCGGAGCGTGATCAGATGCTGCAGCGTGGGGTCGTGGGAGACGTGGTGCAGGGTACGCACCGGCTGGTCGACGGCGAGGTCAACGTTGATGAAGCCGTCCTCGATCATCGACAGCACGAGCGCCGTGGTGCCGAGCTTCAGATAGGTGGAGATCTCCGACAGGTTCGCGTCGCCGATGATCACATGGAGGCGGCGGTACTTCTCGGCGTCGGAGTGGGGCTCGTCGCGGGTGTTGATGATGGGGCGCTTGAGTGTGGTCTCGAGGCCGACCTCGACCTCGAAATAGTCCGCGCGCTGGCTGATCTGGAAGCCGTGCTCATGGCCGTCCTGGCCGATCCCGACGCGGCCGGCGCCGGTGACGACCTGGCGGGACACGAAGAACGGGGTCAGGTGCCGCACGATGTCGGAGAACGGGGTCTCCCGCTTCATCAGGTAGTTCTCGTGCGTGCCGTAGGAGGCGCCCTTGTTGTCGGTGTTGTTCTTGTAGAGGTGGATCGGCTGGGCGCCGGGGAGCTGGGCCGCGCGTTCGGCGGCCTCGGCCATGATGCGTTCGCCGGCCTTGTCCCAGAGGACGGCGTCCCGCGGGTTGGTGATCTCCGGCGAGCTGTACTCGGGGTGCGCATGGTCGACGTAGAGCCGGGCACCGTTGGTGAGGATGACGTTGGCGAGGCCGATGTCCTCGTCGGTCAGCTGGCTGGCGTCGGCGGTCTCGCGGGCGAGGTCGAAGCCTCGCGCGTCTCGCAGCGGATTCTCCTCCTCGAAGTCCCAGCGAGCGCGTCGCGCCCGGTGCATCGCCGCCGCGTAGGCGTTGACGATCTGGGACGAGGTGAGCATGGCATTGGCGTTGGGGTGGCCGGGCACGGAGATCCCGTACTCCGTCTCGATGCCCATTACTCGCCGTACGGTCATGCGGCCCTCCTTGCCCGGCGGCGTTCCCTTCCGGGATCGGCGCTCAAGTACCGCTGCTTGTCCGGTGCGTGTGCGGTGCCCGCCCCCGCACTGCGCGACTGGGCGGTACGGAAGAGCCTAGAGCGCCTCTGCGCTGGTGGGGAGATCAATTACGTCATTGCTCCGGTGTCGTGGGAGCTGTCCGGAAAGCAACCGGCTGCGGATGCCCGGCCGGGCATCCGCAGCCGGTCTGCGTTCTACAGGTACTGCCCGGTGTTTGCCACCGTGTCGATGGAGCGACCGGTGTCTGCGCCCTGTTTTCCGGTGACGAGCGTGCGGATGAAGACGATCCGCTCGCCCTTCTTTCCGGAGATCCTGGCCCAGTCGTCGGGGTTCGTGGTGTTGGGAAGGTCCTCGTTCTCCTTGAACTCGTCCACGCATGCCTGGAGGAGATGGGAGACGCGAAGGCCCTTCTGGCCCTGGTCGAGGAAGGCCTTGATGGCCATCTTCTTGGCCCGATCGACGATGTTCTGGATCATCGCGCCGGAGTTGAAGTCCTTGAAGTACAGGACTTCCTTGTCGCCGTTGGCGTACGTGACTTCGAGGAAGCGGTTCTCCTCGGACTCGGTGTACATCCGCTCGACGACGGACTGGATCATCGCGTGCGCCGCAGCTTCCTTGGAGCCGGAGTGTTCGGAGAGGTCGTCCGCGTGCAGAGGCAGCGAGGCCGTGAGGTACTTCGCGAAGATGTCCCTGGCGGCCTCCGCGTCCGGACGCTCGATCTTGATCTTCACATCGAGGCGGCCGGGGCGCAGGATCGCGGGGTCGATCATGTCCTCGCGGTTGGAGGCGCCGATCACGATGACGTTCTCCAGGCCCTCCACACCGTCGATCTCGGCGAGCAGCTGCGGGACGATGGTGTTCTCCACGTCCGAACTGACGCCGGATCCGCGGGTGCGGAAGAGGGACTCCATCTCGTCGAAGAAGACGATGACGGGGGTGCCCTCGCTCGCCTTCTCCCGGGCACGCTGGAAGACGAGGCGGATGTGCCGCTCGGTCTCACCGACGTACTTGTTGAGGAGCTCGGGGCCCTTGATGTTGAGGAAGTAGCTCTTGCCGGCCGGCTGCCCGGTGACCTCGGCGACCTTCTTGGCCAGGGAGTTGGCGACGGCCTTGGCGATGAGGGTCTTGCCGCATCCGGGCGGACCGTAGAGCAGGATGCCCTTCGGCGGCCGCAGCTCGTGCTCCTTGAAGAGGTCGGGGTGGAGGTAGGGGAGCTCGACCGCGTCCCGGATCAGTTCGATCTGCTCTCCCAGACCGCCGATCTTGTCGTAGTCGATGTCCGGCACCTCTTCGAGGACGAGCTCCTCGACCTCGCTCTTCGGCACCACTTCGTAGACATAGCCGGACCTGGGTTCGAGCAGCAGCGCGTCGCCGGGCCGGATGTTGATGTCGAGGAGCGGTTCGGCGAGCCGTACCACCCGTTCCTCGTCCGTGTGCCCGAGAACCAGGGCCCGCTCGCCGTCCTCGAGGATCTCTTTGAGGGTGACGATGTCCCCTGCCCGCTCGAATTCCATGGCTTCGACCACGTTGAGCGCTTCGTTGAGCATGACCTCCTGGCCGCGCCGGAGGTCGTCCAGCTCGACACTGGGACTGACGTTCACCCGGAGCTTGCGGCCCCCGGTGAAGATGTCACAGGTGCCGTCCTCGTTGCCCTGCAGGAAGACTCCGAAGCCGGCCGGCGGCTGTGCGAGCCGGTCGACCTCCTCCTTGAGGGCCACGATCTGGTCGCGGGCCTCGCGCAGGGTGTTGGCGAGCCGCTCGTTCTGTGCCGATACGCCTGCGAGGTTGGTCTGCAACTCGACGATCCGCTCTTCGAGAATCCTCGTATGGCGCGGAGAGTCGGCGAGCTTACGTCGCAGGACGGCGATTTCCTGCTCGAGATAGGCGACCTGGCCGGCGGGGTCTTCGGACCCCCGCCCGGGCCGGATGCCGCGGTTGATGTCGTCGTCGTGGGCTGCCACGGTCCTCACCTCCTCCAAGGGGAGCTGGACGCTTCCTGACCCTACCTGGGTGGGTGATGATTGAAACCCCTAGATCACAAAGACTCCGGAGTGTGTCCGATCTTCACCCTTGCGCTCTCCCTCACGCCAGGGGAATACCCACCCTTCAACATCGGAAAGCGGCCGGTTGTATCGTCGAACCGTTCAACACCCGTCAGGGCTGGCCATTTTTGGTTCGGATACGCAGGGAACGGCAGGAGAAATGACCGTGCAGCAGGACACTCCGACCGGGGGCGATGCACAGGATCTCGAGGTCTGGATCGACCAGGACCTCTGCACGGGAGACGGCATCTGTGTGCAGTACGCACCTGAGGTCTTCGAGCTGGACATCGACGGTCTTGCCTATGTGAAGAGCAGCGCGGACGAACTGCTGCAGGACAAGGGAGCGACGACACCGGTACCGCTGCCGCTCCTCCAGGATGTGGTCGACTCGGCGAAGGAGTGCCCCGGCGACTGTATTCATGTACGACGCGTTTCGGACAGGGTCGAGATCTACGGCCCCGAGGCCGCCTGATCCCGCCGGTCCGGCCGGCCGGCTGCAACGAGTGACCGGTCAGATACTGTTCGCACCGCTCTGCCCGGCACGGACGAAGGCGCCGTTCCGCCACTGCCAGGTGACCTTCTCCTGCTGGTCGGGGCAGCAGCGCGGAACATCGGCCGAGGAGTAGCCGAGGAGCGTGGCGGAGATGATCCCGTCACGCACGGTGAGGTCGTCGACGCTCACTTTCCGGGCGGGGTCCACCAGGGTCGCGACGACCCGGGGTGCGGCCCCGCTTCCTTGTGTGAGGACGTAGACGCCGCTCGGGGGGGTACCGGATCCGGCATCGCAGTGGACCACCGCGACGGTCTCGGGCCGGCCGTCGCCGTCGAGGTCGCCGGGCGCCTGGTCGGCGACGGTGCTGTCGACCGTCCCGCACTCCAGGGGGAAGGTCGCGCGGGCCGGATCGGGGGCGGCGGCAGGTGCGGTGCCGTGCTCCGCGGTCGTGCGGTGGGAGGTCGAGGCCGAGGCGGTGGCGGCGTCGGGCTGGAGCATGCCCGCTGCGGCGATGACGGCGGCCATGGCGGTCGCGGTGGCCAGCCAGTGCATCGGCGTGGTGTCGGTGTGCGCGAGGTCCGGGAGGTCGGAGGTCTGCACGCGGGATGTCTCCTGTGGTTCCTGTGGTTCGGCGATGCCCGTGGACGGCGGGACCGGTGGGGCGTCGGCCGTGGGTGGGGGTGGCCAGCATCGTGCCACACCTCACAGGACAGCGGAACGGTGGGGTGGGTACGGATCCCACTCCGGGCCGGCGGTCCCCGTGCCGGCGGCGTCCGGACCCGCAACGAAATGGCGCCGCCGCCGAGTTCCCGGGTCGGTCCGTGGAACTCGGCGGCGGCGCCGGTGCGTTGTGCGGGATCAGCCGCGGGACGAGCCGCTCTGGCTGCCGGGACCGTCGTAGTCCTCGCCGTAGGCGCCCTTGGCGGGCCGGCGGCGGCGCAGCGGGGCCTCCACACCGTCCGCGAGGCGGCGTGCGGTCACGAGGAAGCCGGTGTGACCGATCATCCGGTGGTCCGGGCGCACGGCCAGGCCCTCGACGTGCCAGTTGCGGATCATCGACTCCCAGGGCTGCGGTTCGGCGAAGCAGCCCATCTCGCGGATGGACTCGACGGTCCGTGCGAGCTGGGTGGTGGTCGCGACGTACGCGCAGAGGATGCCGCCGGGCACGAGCGCCTTGGCGACTGCGTCCAGGCACTCCCAGGGGGCGAGCATGTCGAGGATGACGCGGTCGACGTCGGTGTCGGAGAGGTTGTCCTGGAGGTCACCGACGGTGAGCTGCCAGGCCGGGTGCGGTTCGCCGAAGTAGCGCTCGACGTTCTGCTGGGCGATCTCGGCGAAGTCCTCGCGGCGCTCGTACGAGTGCAGCATGCCCTGGTCGCCGATGGCGCGGAGCAGGAAGGTGGAGAGCGAGCCGGAACCGACACCGGCCTCCACGACGCGGGCGCCGGGGAAGATGTCGGCGAACGCCAGGATCTGCCCCGCGTCCTTGGGGTAGACCACGGCGGCGCCGCGGGGCATGGACAGGACGTAGTCGGGGAGCAAGGGGCGCAGCGCGAGGTAGGCGACGTTTCCCGTGGTTCGGACCACACTGCCCTCGGGCGCACCGATCAGCTCGTCGTGCGGGAAAGAACCCTTGTGGGTGTGGAAGTTCTTTCCGGCTTCGAGCGTGAAGGTGTAGTGGCGTCCCTTGGGGTCGGTGAGCTGGACCTGGTCCCCGACCTTGAAGGGCCCGCGTCGGCGGGCGGCACCGGTCGGTTCAGACATGTGACCAGCGTACCGGTGTTTCCCGGGGCTCCGACCGCCCGCCCGGACGGCCTCCGGCGGCGCTCGTCCGGATCATGCCGGGCTCGCCCCGGTCCAGCCTGATCCGGACGGGACAGCCCTCAGGCCGCGGGACGGGCCATCGCGGCGACGAAGGCGCGTTCGACGTCGGCGGTGGACAGGACACCGTAGATCTCGCCGGTCTCCTCCAGGACGAGGTATTCGGTGGCGGGGCTGCTCCTGAGAGTGTCCAGAAGCGTCTCGCCGGACAGCTCGGCGGAGATCCTCATGCCGTCGGTGAGGTCCTGGGCGAGGGAACCGACCGCGACCCAGGGGCGGCGGTGTTCGGGGACGGAGACGATGGCGGTCTCCCGGACGACGGCCTTCGGGTCGCCGTGCCCGTCGACGACGACGAGGGCGCGGGCGCCGGCCTCGTTGGCGCGGCGCAGTGCTTCGGAGAGCGGGGTGTCGGCCTCGACGGGGACGGCTCGCCGGGTGAGGGTGCGGGCGCGCAGCTCGGGGAGGTGTTCGCGCAGCCGGGCCATGCGCAGGCTGTTGCCGGCCCCCGTCCAGATGATGGCGCAGAGGATCGCGGCAAGGAGGGCGTCGGTGACGGTGTCCATGCCGCTGATCTCGTCGGTGTTGTTCCCGAATCCCCCGGTGTGGGTGAGGAGCGGGAGTCCGATGAGGACGCTGACGGCGAGGGCGCGGCCGACCCAGGCCGCGGCGACGGTGCCGCTCATGGGGCGTCCGGTGATCTTCCAGACGACGGCGCGGAGCATGCGGCCGCCGTCGAGCGGCAGTCCCGGCAGCAGGTTGAAGGCGGCGACGATCAGGTTGGAGATCATCAGGCCGGCGAGCAGGACACCGGGGACGGTGCCGGGTTCGACGAACTTCATGCCGACGTAGAAGACGCCGGCGAGGACCAGCGAGAGCAGCGGGCCGACGAAGGCGAGGACGAATTCGCGGCCGGGGGTCTCGGACTCCTTCTCGATCTCGGAGACACCGCCGAAGAACTGCAGCTGGATGCGGCGCACGGGGAGCTTGTAGCGCAGTGCCACCACGGTGTGGGCGAGTTCGTGGACGAGTACGGAGGCGTAGAACGCGATCGCGAAGAAGAGGGAGACCAGATAGCGGGCCCCGCCGAGCTCGGGCAGCACCCGGTCGAGCTGGCCGCCGAAGACCCAGGTGATGAGAGCCGCGACGAGGAACCAGCTGGGTGCGACGTACACCGGCACACCGAAGGGCCGGCCCATCAGCAGGCCGCCGCCCGGCTCCCGGGGGCGCTGCGGTTTGCCGTTCTCGGGCGCGGGGCCGGTTCCCCCGGCGCCGGGCTGCGGCTGCCCGCTGTCGCCGCTCTCGTCCACGGGGTCCCTTCGGTCGGTGCCGTCCGGCACGATCATGCAGTGTGCGAGGGTCTGTGGTCGATGGTATGCCGCGGAGTGTCAGTGGGGGGCCGTAGGGTCTTCGTCATGACTTCCGTGCCCCGGCCGTCGCAGCCGCCCTCGTCCCTGTCGCCGTCGCGGGCGAGTGACTTCATGCAGTGTCCTCTGCTGTACCGGTTCCGGGTCATCGACAGGCTGCCGGAGAAGCCCAGCGAGGCGGCTACCCGGGGGACGCTCGTGCATGCGGTCCTGGAGCGGCTGTTCGACAATCCGGCGGCAGAGCGCACGGCCGGCCGGGCGACGGCGCTGATCCCCGGCCAGTGGGACAGGCTGCTGGAGACGAAGCCGGAGCTGTCGGAGCTGTTCGCCGAGGATCCGGAGGGCGAGCGGCTCTCGGGGTGGCTGGCGGAGGCGGAGCGGCTGGTGGAGCGGTGGTTCTCGCTGGAGGATCCCACGCGCCTGGAGCCGGCCGAGCGGGAGCTGTTCGTCGAGACGGAGCTGGAGTCGGGGCTGCGGCTGCGCGGGGTGATCGACCGGATCGACGTGGCGCCGACCGGCGAGGTCCGGATCGTGGACTACAAGACGGGGAAGGCACCGCGGGCGGAGTATGCGGAGGGCGCCCTGTTCCAGATGAAGTTCTACGCCCTGGTCATCTGGCGGCTGAAGGGTGTGGTGCCGCGCCGGCTGCAGCTGGTCTATCTGGGCAGCGGCGACATCATGACGTACGACCCGGTCGTGGCGGATCTGGAGCGGGTGGAGCGGAAGCTGCTGGCCCTGTGGGACGCGATCAGGCTGGCCACGGAGACCGGCGAGTGGCGGCCGCGGCCGACGAAGCTCTGCGGCTGGTGCGACCACCAGGCGGTCTGTCCGGAATTCGGCGGGACTCCCCCGGTATACCCGCTGTCGGTACGCCCGGCGGAGTCGGGGCAAGGTGTCCAGGGCACAATGGGCCCGGCCCGCGCCGAGGCCGGTCGGCCGGCGGCCGTCGAAGGACAATGAGGAGATCTGGTGGCAATCCGCGTCCTACTGGTCGATGACCAGCCGCTGCTGCGCACCGGCTTCCGGATGATTCTGGAGGCCGAGGGGGATCTCGCGGTGGTGGGTGAGGCCGGTGACGGTCTCCAGGCTCTCGATCAGGTGCGGGCGCTGCAGCCCGACGTGGTGCTGATGGACATCCGCATGCCGCGGATGGACGGTGTCGAGGCGACGCGTCAGATCACGGGCCCGGGCCGGGACGGTCCGGCGAAGGTGCTGGTGCTGACCACGTTCGATCTCGACGAGTACGTGGTGGAGGCGCTGCGCGCCGGGGCCAGCGGCTTCCTGCTGAAGGACGCTCCGGCCAACGAACTCGTGCAGGCGATCCGGGTGGTCGCGGCGGGCGAGGCGATGCTGGCCCCGAGCATCACGCGCAGGCTGCTGGACAAGTACGCCGACCATCTGCCGTCGGGCGAGGACTCCGTGCCGGACACGCTGCACACGCTGACGGAGCGTGAGGTGGAGGTCCTGAAGCTGGTGGCACGCGGGCTGTCGAATGCGGAGATCGCCGCCGATCTGTTCGTCAGCGAGACGACGGTCAAGACGCATGTGGGCCATGTGCTGACGAAGCTGGGGCTGCGCGACCGGGTGCAGGCCGCGGTGTATGCGTACGAGAGCGGGCTGGTGCGCCCCGGCGCCCAGTGATCCGGCCGGTACGGCCGGGACGGGACGCCGGGGTGGCGCCGCGGTTCAGACGGTGCCGCGGCCGAGCTCCCAGAGCTGCAGGTCGGCCGAGGAGTTGACCGACCACTCGACGCCGGTGAGGCCGTCGCGGGAGGCGACGTACTGCTTGCCCTGCCATATCGGGAGTACCGGGACGTCGTCGGCGACGATGTCCTGGAGCTTCTCGAAGGTCTTGCCGGCGGAGGCCCGGTCGGCTTTCCTGCGGGACTGCGGGATCAGCGTCTTCTGGGCCTCGGCGGACTCGTAGGGCGAGTTCAGGAAGTTGTTCTTGTCGAGGAACGGCGCCGTGTAGTTGTCCGGGTCCGGGAAGTCCGGGAACCAGCCCATGCCGTAGACGGCGTAGTCGCCGCGCTTCTGCGCAGGGCGGTACTTCGCCCAGGGGGTGCCCTCGACCGTGACGTCGAACAGTCCGGTGTCGTTGAGCTGCTTCTGCAGGGCCTTGAACTCGGTGGCGGTGGCGGGGCCGTAGTGGTCGGTCGTGTAGTGCAGGGTGAACTTCACCGGCGTGTCGATGCCCGCGGCCCGCAGGATGGCGGCGGCCTTGGTGGCGCTGGGCTCGCCGTACTTGTTGTAGAACGAGTTGGTGTGCCCGGTGATGCTGGTCGGGATCAGCGAGTACAGCGGCTCCGCGGTGGTGCCGTACACCTGGCCCGCGATCTGGCCGCGGTCGACGACCTGGGCGATGGCCTGACGCACGGCCCGGTCCTTCATCGCGGGATCGTCGGTGTCGAACGCGAGATAGCTGATGGCGAGGCCGGGCATCTCGGTGAGTTTGATGCCCTCCTTCGGCTTCTCCAGCATCTGCTGGGCCTGCTCGGGCGACATGGTGCGGGTCATCATGTCGATCTTCTGGTCGTCGAGCGCCTTGCCCATGGCCGCGGCGTCGGGGAAGAGGTCGAGCTCGACCTTGTCGTTGAGGACCTTCAGATCGCCCTTGTAGCGCGGGTTCTTGGTGAAGACGACCTTGACGACCTGGTCGTTCTTGATCTCCGGCTTCATCGTGTACGGGCCGGAACCGTCGACCTGGAAGCCGTTGCGCGGCGACGTCGCCGGGTACTTGCTCTTCTGCACGATGCCTGCGGCCGGGGTGGCGAGCTTGTACGGGAAGGTCGCGTCCGGCGTGCTCAGGTGGAAGATGACCTCGTTGTCGCCGTTCGTCTCGATCGTGTCGATGTTGGCGAGCAGACCGACGGGGCCGTTGTCGGACTTGATGTCGATGACCCGGTTGATCGAGTACTTGACGTCCTCGGCCGTCACGGCCGTGCCGTCGGCGAACGTGAGGCCGGAGCGCAGCTTGCAGCGGTAGCTCTCGTTCTCCCGGTCGGTGAAGGTGCAGCTGCTGGCGGCCTCGGGGACGGGTTCGCCGCCGCCGCGCGGGACGTGGGTCAGGGTCTGCACGGTCTGCCGCAGGACGTTCCACACGCCTGCTTCGTAGCCTATGGCGGGGTCGAGCGGCGCGGGGTTGTCATCGGTGGCGACGAACTGGTCCGTGGTGCCGACAACGATGGCGGCCTTGCCATCGCTCCCGCCTTCCGTCCCGCCGCACGCAGCGAGTACGGGCGCGAGCAGGCCGACGACGGCCGGCAGCACCAGAGTCTTGCGGTTCATCTTGGACGTTCTCCCTCATCCGACCGGTGAGAAAACGACATTAGTGCGCGCCGCCGCTAATGCCGGACCGGTGTTCTCCGATGCGTAATCGAATGGTGAAGGAAAGAGACTTCGAGTCGATTTCCCGGGCGAGGAAGGTTCCGTACACGACAGAACGAATCGGGACAGTTGGGTGGATCAAAACGGTCAACCGGGTCGATCTTGAGAGAGCCGAATGACCTTCGGCGTGACAAAGGTCACGCCCGAACTATTTCTCTCCCCCGGCATGCACCCGATGCACACACACGCGCGTGCGACGAAATACGCACATCACGGCGCCGAGAGTTTTGCTGTTTATTCACAGAAATACTCTCGGTAGATGAATCAATGCTTTCCGGTGACCAGTCCCCGCAGAAAGGCGAGATCGACTTCTTCGAGCGAACCCACCACGACCCGGCCGGCGGCCGGTGCGATCGGCGCCACGGACGGCACGGCGACGACCCAGCAGCCGGCGGCCTCCGCCGCGGCGACTCCGGTCGCGGTGTCCTCGATCACCGCGCAGCGCTCCGGGACGGCCCCGAAGCCGAGGGCGGCGGTGAGATAGGGCTCCGGGTGCGGCTTGGTCCGGGTGACCTCGTCACCTGCGACGGTGAGCGCGAAGTGGTGGTGGCCGACCGAGTCCAGCACCCGGTCGATGATGCGCCGGTGCGAGGCGGAGACCAGGGCCGTCGGCACCTCGTGGGCCACCAGCTCGGCGAGCAGCCGGGCGGCGCCCGGCATCAGCGGCACGCCGTGGTCGATGCGCGCCTCGAAGCGGTCGTTGAGCAGCACGGTCAGCTCGGCGAGAGTGATGTCCGCGCCGGTGACATCGATGAGATAGCCGGCGCTGCGGGTCATCGGGCCGCCGACGACCACGTCCCGCCACGCCTCGTCCAGCCGGTGGCCGAGTTCGGCGAAGACCTCGACCTCGGTGTCCCACCAGAAGCCCTCGGTGTCGACCAGGGTGCCGTCCATGTCGAGAAAGACGGCCTGAAGGGCGGCGCCTTCGGCCGTACGGGTCAAGGACGCGGAGACCGTACTTGTCATGCGGCACACCTTCCACGAGGGACGAGAAGGCCGGTCACCAATTCCGGAGGAAAGGGCGACCGGCCTGCACTGGACCGACCAGTGTACGACTCGACCCGTGGTCGTGCGTCGGACGTGTGGTCACCGCGCGTTGAAGTACTTCGCCTCGGGGTGATGGATGACGATCGCGTCGGTGGACTGCTCCGGGTGCAGCTGGAACTCCTCGGAGAGGTGGACCCCGATCCGCTCGGGCCGGAGCAGGTCGGCGATCTTGGCCCGGTCCTCGAGATCGGGGCAGGCGCCGTAGCCGAGGGAGAAGCGCGCCCCGCGGTACTTCAGAGCGAACATGTCCTCGACGTCGGCCGGGTCCTCACCGCCGAAGCCGAGCTCCGAGCGGACCCGGGCGTGCCAGTACTCGGCGAGGGCCTCGGCCAGCTGGACGGAGAGGCCGTGCAGCTCCAGGTAGTCGCGGTAGGAGTTGGCCTCGAAGAGCTTGGCGGTCTCCTCGCCGATCTTCGAGCCGACGGTGACGACCTGGAGGCCGATCACATCGGTCTCACCGGACTCCTCGGGACGGAAGAAGTCGGCGAGGCAGAGGCGGCGGCCGCGACGCTGGCGCGGGAAGGTGAAGCGGGTGCGCTCGGAGCCGTCCTCGTGGAGCAGGATCAGGTCGTCACCCTTGGAGACGCAGGGGAAGTAGCCGTAGACCACGGCGGCTTCCAGCAGGTTCTCGGTGTGCAGCTTGTCGAGCCAGCCGCGCAGGTGCGGGCGGCCCTCGGTCTCCACGAGTTCCTCGTACGTCGGTCCGTCACCGGCGCGGGACTGCTTGAGGCCCCACTGGCCCTTGAAGAGCGCGCCTTCGTCGAGCCAGGAGGCGTACTCCTTGAGCTGGATGCCCTTGACGACGCGGGTGCCCCAGAACGGCGGCTCGGGGACGGGGTTGTCGGTGGCGACGTCGGAGCGTGCCGGGCCCTCGGGCTCGTCGACCTCGAGCACCGCGACGTCCCGCTTGGGGACGCGGCGCTGCTTGAGTTCGGGGAGCACGGCGCCGGGAACACCGCGCTTGACCGCGATCAGGGCGTCCATCAGACGCAGCCCCTCGAACGCGTCGCGGGCGTAGCGGACCTCGCCCTCGTAGATCTCGTGGAGGTCCTGCTCGACATAGGCCCTGGTGAGAGCCGCGCCACCGAGGATCACCGGATACTCGGCGGCCAGCTTGCGCTGGTTCAGCTCCTCCAGGTTCTCCTTCATGATCACGGTGGACTTCACCAGGAGGCCGGACATGCCGATGACGTCGGCGCGGTGCTCCTCGGCGGCTTCCAGGATCGCGGAGACCGGCTGCTTGATGCCGATGTTGACGACGTTGTAGCCGTTGTTGGACAGAATGATGTCGACGAGGTTCTTGCCGATGTCGTGGACGTCACCGCGGACGGTGGCCAGCACGATGGTGCCCTTGCCCTCCGCGTCGGACTTCTCCATGTGCGGCTCCAGGTACGCCACCGCGGACTTCATGACCTCGGCGGACTGGAGCACGAACGGCAGCTGCATCTGGCCGGAGCCGAAGAGCTCGCCGACGACCTTCATGCCTTCGAGCAGCGTGTCGTTGACGATGTCGAGCGCCGGCCGGGTCTGCAGTGCCTCGTCGAGGTCGGTCTCCAGGCCGTTCTTCTCGCCGTCGATGATGCGGCGCTGGAGGCGCTCGTCGAGCGGAAGGGCGAGGAGCTCCTCGGCCTTGCCCGCCTTCATGGACTTCGTGCTCACGCCCTCGAAGAGCTCCATGAGCTTCTGGAGGGGGTCGTAGCCCTCGGCGCGGCGGTCGTGGATGAGGTCGAGCGCGACCTTGACCTGCTCCTCGTCC
This sequence comes from Streptomyces sp. JH14, assembly GCF_029428675.1. GTDB lineage: Bacteria > Actinomycetota > Actinomycetes > Streptomycetales > Streptomycetaceae > Streptomyces. The sequence continues at coordinate 1,025,591 of NZ_JAJNEL010000001.1, forward strand.
AGGCGCGCGATGGGCAGGATCTTGGAGGCGTGCACGATCGCGGAGTCGAGACCGGCCTTGACGCACTCGTCGAGGAAGACGGAGTTCAGCACGACACGGGCGGCCGGGTTGAGCCCGAAGGAGATGTTGGACAGGCCGAGCGTGGTCTGTACGTCGGGGTGGCGCTTCTTCAGTTCGCGGATCGCCCCGATGGTGGCGATGCCGTCGCCCCGGGACTCCTCCTGACCGGTGCAGATGGTGAAGGTCAGGGCGTCGATCAGGATGTCCGACTCCTTGATGCCCCAGTTGCCGGTCAGGTCCGCGATGAGCCGCTCGGCGACGGCGACCTTGTGCTCGACGGTACGGGCCTGGCCCTCCTCGTCGATGGTCAGGGCGATCAGCGCGGCCCCGTGCTCGGCGGCCAGCGCGGTGACCTTGGCGAAGCGCGACTCGGGTCCGTCCCCGTCCTCGTAGTTGACGGAGTTGAGGACGGCCCGGCCGCCGAGCTTCTCCAGGCCGGCCCGCAGAACGGGCAGCTCGGTGGAGTCGAGCACGATCGGGAGGGTAGAGGCGGTGGCGAAGCGGCCGGCCAGCTCCTCCATGTCCGCGACCCCGTCGCGGCCGACGTAGTCGACGCAGAGGTCGAGCATGTGGGCACCCTCGCGGATCTGGTCGCGGGCCATCTCCACGCAGTCGTCCCAGCGGGCCTCCAGCATGGCCTCGCGGAACTTCTTGGATCCGTTGGCGTTCGTGCGTTCGCCGATCGCGAGGTACGAGGTGTCCTGGCGGAACGGGACGGTCTGGTACAGGGACGCGGCGCCCGGTTCGGGATGCGGGGTGCGGGGGGTGACGGCGACGCCGCGCACCCGCTCGACGACCTGGCGCAGATGCTCCGGGGTGGTACCGCAGCAGCCGCCGACCAGGGAGAGGCCGTACTCGCGGACGAAGGTCTCCTGGGCGTCGGCCAGCTCGGCCGGGGACAGCGGGTAGTGCGCGCCGTCCTTGCCGAGGACGGGGAGGCCCGCGTTGGGCATGCAGGAGAGCGGGATGCGCGAGTGACGGGCGAGGTAGCGCAGGTGCTCGCTCATCTCGGCGGGGCCGGTGGCGCAGTTCAGGCCGATCAGGTCGATGCCGAGGGGTTCCAGCGCGGTCAGCGCCGCGCCGATCTCGGAGCCGAGCAGCATCGTGCCGGTCGTCTCGACGGTGACGGAGCAGATCACCGGCAGGTCCAGGCCGGTGGCCGCCAGGGCGCGGCGGGCGCCGATGATCGAGGCCTTGGTCTGCAGCAGGTCCTGGGTGGTCTCGATCAGGAGGGCATCGGCGCCTCCGGCGATCATGCCCTCGGCGTTCTGCTGGTAGGCGTCGCGGAGCTTGTCGTACGGGGCGTGGCCCAGCGTCGGCAGCTTCGTGCCCGGGCCCATGGAGCCGAGCACCCAGCGCTGCTGTCCGGTGGAGGCGGTGTATTCGTCGGCGACCTCGCGGGCGATGCGCGCGCCGGCCTCGGAGAGTTCGTGGACCCGCTCGGGAATGTCGTACTCGCCCAGGGCGGCGAGGTTGGCGCCGAACGTGTTCGTCTCAACGCAGTCCACGCCGACCGCGAAGTACTCCTCGTGCACGGAGCGCACGATGTCCGGGCGGGTGACGTTGAGGATCTCGTTGCAGCCTTCGAGGTTCTGGAAATCCTCGAGCGTGGGGTCCTGCGCCTGGAGCATGGTGCCCATGGCGCCGTCGGCTACCACCACTCGGGTGGCGAGCGCCTCGCGGAGGGCTTCGGCTCGGTTCCGGCTGTCGGCGGAAAGGGTCGGCGACGAGGCCATGGATGTGCTCCCTGGGATGCGACGGCTGTCGGCTTTGCGGCTTTCGGAAGAAGCCGCACGTCGCCAGAGTAGCCGGGCGGTGCCTCGGAGCGTCACTGTGTCCCACGGAACGGACTGCATGCTGTGCGGGGGATGTCCGGGTCGGGACCGCCAGGCGAGTTCTTCGCACGTCCGAGCATCGGTCGGTATCGGCCGATAGTGTTCAGCATTGTCGAACCATAGTGGAGGAGTACGGCGCCATGGCCAAGAACATCCAGTCGCTCGAGCGGGCGGCGGCGATGCTGCGTCTGCTGGCAGGCGGCGAACGTCGGCTGGGCCTCTCCGACATCGCCTCCTCCCTGGACCTGGCCAAGGGCACCGCGCACGGCATCCTGCGCACGCTTCAGAACGAGGGCTTCGTCGAGCAGGACCCGGCATCCGGGCGCTACCAGCTGGGCGCCGAGCTGCTGCGGCTCGGCAACAGCTATCTGGACGTCCACGAACTGCGGGCCCGCGCCCTGGTCTGGACGGACGACCTGGCCCGCTCCAGCGGCGAGAGCGCCCACCTGGGCGTCCTGCACCAGCAGGGCGTCCTGATCGTGCACCACGTTTTCCGGCCGGACGACAGCCGGCAGGTCCTGGAGGTCGGGGCGATGCAGCCGCTGCACTCCACGGCGCTGGGCAAGGTACTGGCGGCGTACGACCCGGTGGCGCACACCGAGGCCGTCGAGACCGAGCGCCGGCCCTTCACCCCGCGGACCGTCACCGACCTGGAGGAGTTCGAATCGGTGCTCGATCTGACCCGGGCCCGCGGCTGGGCGGCCGACATAGAGGAGACCTGGGAGGGCGTGGCCGCGGTGGCCGCGCCGATCCACGACCGCCGCCGGATGCCGGTGGGCGCGGTGGCCGTGACCGGCGCGGTGGAACGGGTCTGCTCCGGCGGCGAGCTGCGGCCCGAACTGGTGGCGGCCGTCCGGGACTGCGCGCGGGCCGTCTCCCGGGATCTCGGCGCCGGGCGCTTCTGACCGTTCTGGCGGATCATCGGTAACGATCGCGATATACGACACACGACCCTTGACGCCTCATTCATTTGGGGGAAACACTGCCGTTCATCGGTCGGCATTGTCGAACACCTACCGGAAATACGCGTTAGGGTGTGACAGCGCCAGGGCCGGTGAAGCCCTCACCTGAGGGTGCGAGCCACCGGAGTGACCCGGGGTTCGGCTTCCCTGGACGAACGACAAAGGAGTCGCGGGTGTCCAGCTCCGACATCTTCATCGGCGAGACCATCGGTACCGCCGTGCTCATCCTGCTCGGCGGCGGTGTCTGTGCCGCCGTCACCCTCAAGCACTCCAAGGCCCAGAACGCCGGCTGGCTCGCGATCACCTTCGGCTGGGGTTTCGCGGTGCTGACGGCCGCGTATCTGGCCGGCGGAGTGTCGGGGGCGCACCTCAACCCCGCGGTCACGATCGGCCTCGCGATCAAGGGCGGCACCCCGTGGAGTGACGTACCCCTGTATCTCGGCTCCCAGCTGCTCGGCGCGATGATCGGCGCGGTGCTGGTCTGGCTGACGTACTACGGACAGTTCCAGGCCCATCTGACCGACCCGGACACGCTGCACAGCGCGCCGAGTGAAGAGGGCATGGTCGATCAGACCGCCGCCCCGAAGGCCGGTCCGGTGCTCGGCATCTTCTCGACCGGCCCGGAGATCCGCAACGCCGTGCAGAACGTGGTCACCGAGGTCATCGCCACCGTCGTGCTGGTCCTGGCGATCCTCACCCAGGGTCTGAACAACGACGGCAACGGGCTCGGCACGCTCGGCGCGCTGATCACCTCCCTGGTCGTCGTCAGCATCGGTCTCTCGCTCGGCGGCCCGACCGGTTACGCAATCAACCCGGTTCGCGACCTCGGTCCGCGTATCGTGCACGCGCTGCTGCCGCTGCCGAACAAGGGCGGTTCCGACTGGGGTTACGCGTGGATCCCGGTCGTCGGCCCCCTCCTCGGCGGTGCGATCGCGGGCGGTCTGTACAACCTCGCGTTCGCGTGAGACGTACAGCCTGCAGCCGTACCCCTCAGACCTCACAGATCTCCAGGAGCACACCGTGACCGACGCACACACCACCGGACCGTTCATCGCGGCCATCGACCAGGGCACCACGTCCAGCCGGTGCATCATCTTCGACAAGGACGGCCGGATCGTCTCCGTCGACCAGAAGGAGCACGAGCAGATCTTCCCGAAGCCGGGCTGGGTCGAGCACAACGCGACCGAGATCTGGGAGAACGTCCAGGAGGTCGTGGCCGGCGCGGTCGCCAAGGCGGGCATCACCCCCGCCGACGTGAAGGCGATCGGGATCACCAACCAGCGCGAGACCACGCTGCTCTGGGACAAGAACACCGGTGAGCCCGTCCACAACGCGATCGTCTGGCAGGACACCCGCACCGACGCGCTCTGCAAGGAGCTCGGCCGCAACGTCGGACAGGACCGCTTCCGTCGCGAGACCGGGCTGCCGCTCGCCTCGTACTTCGCCGGCCCCAAGGTCCGCTGGCTGCTCGACAACGTGCAGGGGCTGCGCGAGCGCGCCGAGCGCGGCGACATCCTCTTCGGCACGATGGACTCCTGGGTCATCTGGAACCTGACCGGCGGCACCGACGGCGGCGTCCACGTCACGGACGTCACCAACGCCTCGCGCACGCTTCTGATGAACCTGCACGACATGAAGTGGGACGAGCGGATCCTCCAGTCGATGGAGGTCCCCGCCGCCGTACTGCCCGAGATCCGTTCCTCCGCCGAGGTGTACGGCACCGCCAAGGGCGGCGCCCTGGCCGGCGTCCCGGTCGCGTCCGCGCTCGGTGACCAGCAGGCGGCCCTCTTCGGCCAGACCTGCTTCTCCGAGGGCGAGGCCAAGTCCACGTACGGCACCGGCACCTTCATGCTGATGAACACCGGCGAGACCCCCGTCAACTCGTACAACGGGCTGCTGACGACCGTCGGATACCGGATCGGCGACCAGAAGCCGGTCTACGCCCTGGAAGGCTCCATCGCCGTCACCGGCTCGCTGGTGCAGTGGATGCGCGACCAGATGGGCCTGATCAACTCCGCGGCCGAGATCGAGACCCTGGCCCTGTCGGTCGACGACAACGGCGGCGCGTACTTCGTGCCCGCCTTCTCCGGACTGTTCGCCCCGTACTGGCGCTCCGACGCCCGCGGCGTCATCGCCGGTCTGACCAGGTACGTCACCAAGGCGCACATCGCCCGTGCCGTCCTGGAGGCCACCGCCTGGCAGACCCGCGAGATCACCGATGCCATGACCAAGGACTCCGGCGTCGAACTGACGGCCCTCAAGGTCGACGGCGGCATGACCTCCAACAACCTGCTGATGCAGACGCTCGCCGACTTCCTGGACGCCCCCGTGGTCCGGCCCATGGTCGCCGAGACGACCTGCCTCGGCGCCGCCTACGCCGCCGGTCTCGCCGTCGGCTTCTGGCCGGACACCGACGCGCTGCGCGCCAACTGGCGCCGGGCCGCCGAATGGACCCCCCGCATGGCCGCGGACGCCCGCGACCGCGAGTACAAGAGCTGGCTCAAGGCCGTGGAACGGACCATGGGCTGGATCGAAGACGAGGAGTAACCGACATGACCACCCTGCAGAGCGTCCCCGCACTGGGGACGCACCCGGCGCACGGCTCCCTTCCGAGCCGCGCCGAGACCCGGGAGCAGCTCTCCAAGGCGACGTACGACCTCCTGGTGATCGGTGGCGGCATCCTGGGCATCTCGACCGCCTGGCACGCCGCGCAGTCCGGGCTGCGGGTGGCCCTGGTGGACGCCGGCGACTTCGCCGGCGCCACCTCCTCCGCGTCCTCCAAACTGCTCCACGGCGGCCTGCGCTACCTGCAGACCGGCGCGGTGAAGCTGGTCGCGGAGAACCATTTCGAGCGACGCGCGGTGTCCCGTCAGGTGGCTCCCCACCTGGCCAACCCGCTCACCTTCTACCTGCCCGTCTACAAGGGCGGGCCGCACGGCGCGGCCAAGCTGGGTGCGGGTGTGTTCGCGTACTCGGCGCTGTCCGCGTTCGGTGACGGCGTCGGCCATGTGATCAGCCCGGCGAGGGCGCAGCGCGATGTGCCGGAGTTGCGCACGGACGATCTGAAGGCCGTGGCGGTGTACGGCGACGACCAGATGAACGACGCCCGGATGGCACTGATGACGGTCCGCGCGGCCGTCGACGCGGGCGCGGTCGTCCTCAACCACGCCGCGGTGACCGGGCTGCGGTTCACCAGGGGCCGGGTGACGGGCGCCGATCTGGAGGACCGTACGGACGGTACGGAGTTCGGCGTCACCGCCCGGCTCGTGCTGAACGCCACCGGACCGTGGGTCGACCACCTGCGGAAGATGGAGGACCCGAACGCCGCGCCTTCCATACGTCTGTCCAAGGGCGCGCACCTCGTCCTGAAGCGCACCCGCCCCTGGAAAGCCGCGCTGGCCACCCCGATCGACAAGTACCGCATCACGTTCGCCCTGCCGTGGGAGGACATGCTGCTGCTCGGTACGACGGACGAGGAGTACGAGGGCGATCCGGGGGACGTCGCGGTCAACGAGAAGGACGTCGCGCAGATCCTGGACGAGGCGGCGTTCTCGATCAGGGACCAGCAGCTGTCGCGCGATCTGATCACGTACTCCTTCGCGGGTCTGCGGGTGCTGCCGGGCGGTCCCGGCGACACCTCCAAGGCCAAGCGCGAGACGGTCGTGACGGAGGGCCGCGGCGGGATGCTCTCGGTCGCGGGCGGCAAGTGGACGACGTTCCGCCACATCGGCCGCACGGTGATGAACAAGCTGGCCGCGCTTCCCGGGCACCCGCTGGCCGACGACATGGAGCCGATGGCGCATCTGCCGAAGAAGCTCCCGCTGCCCGGTATCGCCAACCCGAACGCGGTCGCGCACCGGCTGCTGATCGACGGCGGAACGCCCGGACCGCGGATGTCCGCCGACACCGCACGGCACCTCGCCACCCACTACGGCTCGCTCTCCTTCGACATCGCGCGGCTGGCGAACGAGAACCCGGCGCTGGGAGAGCGCATCCACCCGGACGCGCCGGAGATCTGGGCGCAGGTCGCCTACGCGCGCGACCACGAGTGGGCGGAGACGGCCGACGACGTGCTGCGCCGCCGGACGACGCTGACGATCCGCGGCCTGGCCACGGACGAGATCCGGGGCAGGGTCGAGGACCTGCTGGCCGACAGGGGCTGAGACGGACGGCATACGGTGCGGGGGCGGCTTCCACGGGGGGAGTCGCCCCCGCACCGTGTGCCCTCCCCGATCGACCGGGAGGGCGCGTTCCCTGCCCGCACCGAAGGGGTGACGACGGCGCCGCGTCCGTAGGCCGGTCCGCCGCGCGTCCGGCACGGCCCGGCGCGTGGCGCCACCGGCGCTCCGTGACTGAGCGATCCGTCACGTCCTGTCGCAGACCCGGTTCATCCACCTGTTTCGGACCCCATAATGATGGGAGACATCGGATGTCTTGTTCCGGGGTCCGATGCTGCCCGAATCCAGGAGGACCGTCATGGCTGTCACCGACGAGGCGATCGAGAAGATCAAAGGAATGATCGTCTCGGGTGCGCTACGGCCCGGCGACCGCCTGCCCAAGGAGAGCGAACTCGCGGCAGAACTCGGGCTGTCCCGCAACTCGCTGCGCGAGGCGGTCCGCGCCCTGTCGCTGATCCGCATTCTCGACGTCCGCCAGGGCGACGGCACGTACGTCACCAGCCTCGACCCGCAGTTGCTGCTGGAGGCGCTGAGCTTCGTGGTGGACTTCCACCGCGACGACACGGTGCTGGAGTTCCTGGCGGTCCGCCGGATCCTGGAGCCGGCGGCGACGGCGATGGCCGCGACCCGGATCAGCGAGGCCCAACTGGACGCGCTGAGCGAACAGCTGGACGCGCTGGGCGCGCAGCCCTCGGTGGAGGAGCTGGTCGCCAGCGACCTCGAATTCCACCGCGGCATCGTGCAGTCGTCCGGGAACTCGGTGCTCTGCTCACTGCTCGACGGTCTCTCCGGCCCGACGACACGGGCCCGCGTCTGGCGCGGGCTGACGCAGGAGGACGCGGTCAGCCGCACGCTGCAGGAACACCGGGCGATCGTCTCGGCCCTGCGGGACCGGGACGCGGAGGCTGCGCGGTCCTGGGCGACGGTGCATGTGGCGAGCGTGGAGCAGTGGCTGCGGTCGACGCTCTGACACGTGTACGGGCCGGTGCGCGCAGAACCCCGCGCACCGGCCCGTACGGATCCCCGGTCAGTCCTGCTTCTCACCGCTCGCGTAGCGCGAGATGACCAGGGCGACGATGATGATCGCGCCGTTGAGGAACTGGTTCCACAGCGCCGGGACGCCGCCCAGGGTCATCACGTTGACCACCAGCTGCAGCGTCAGTACGCCGGTCAGCGCGCCGAACAGCGTGCCTCGCCCGCCCTTGAGGCTGATGCCGCCGATGACCGCCGCGGCAAACACCTGGAAGATCCAGCCATTGCCCTGCGTCGCGGCGACGGCCCCGTAGTGGCCGGTGTAGAGAATGCCCGCGAAGGCCGCCAGCAGGCTGCCGACGGCGAGCACGATCCAGGTGATCCGGTCGACCCGGATGCCCGCGGCCCGCGCCGCTTCCGGGTTGCCCCCGATCGCGTACAGAGAGCGTCCGTGGCGCAGCCAGGCCAGTGCCGCGCCGCCGGCCGCGAAGAGCACCAGGCAGATCCAGACCGCGGCCGGTACGCCGAGCCACTGGCTCTTGCCGAGGTAGCGGAACGACTCCGGGACGTCGGTGATGGACTTGCCCTCGGTGATGCCGATATGGAGTCCGCGCAGCATGGTGAGCATGCCGAGCGTGGCGATGAAGCCGTTGACCCGCAGCTTCAGCATCAGAAAGCCGTTGATCGCACCGATCGCGAGGCCCACCAGCAGACAGAGCGGGATCGCCGACCAGGTGGGCAGCAGGCCGAGTCCGGCGAAGCGGCCGCCCTCGGTGGGCAGGACCAGCCACATCGCGACGACCGGCGCGATGCCGATCGTCGACTCCAGCGACAGATCCATCCGTCCGCAGATGAGGATGAGTGCCTGGCCGAGGACCAGCAGGCTGAGTTCGGAGGACTGCTGGACGACATTGATCAGGTTGTCGGAGGTGAGGAACACCGGCGAGACGATGAACCCGATCACCATCAGCACCAGAATCACCGGCACCAGCGAGAAGTCGCTCCAGCGGATCAGCCTGAGCCGGCTCAGCGGGCTGTCGCCGCCGAGCCCGCCCTTCAGCCCGCCGTTGATGTCGTCGGCCGCCGACGGCCGTATCGTGCCGGTCATTCCCTTTCCCCCACACCTTCCATGGCGGCGACGAGTTCCCCGTCGGTCCACCCGCTTGCGTACGTTGCCACCACGCGCCCGTGGAACAGGACGAGCACCCGGTCGCAGACCCGCAGATCGTCCAGCTCGTCCGAGACGACCACTGCGGCGTTGCCCTCGTCGGCGACGCGCCGCACGACTCCGAGCAGCGAGTCCTTGGACTTGACGTCGACACCCGCGGTGGGCCGGACCGCGACCAGCACGCTCGGCCTGCGGGCCAGGGCCCGGGCCACCACCACCTTCTGCTGGTTGCCGCCCGACAGCCCGGCGACCGGCTGTTCGGGTCCCTGCGTCTTGATGTCCAGGGACTCGATCATCGACTGTGCGAACTGCCGGGTGCGGGAGGGCAGTACGGTCCCCCACGGCCCGAGCTGGTCGGTGACCGTGAGCGTGGCGTTCTCGGCGACGCTGCGCCCCAGGACGAGTCCCTGGTCGTGCCGGTCCTCGGGGATGTAGCCGATTCCGGCGTCCAGCGCGTGCGGCACGCTCCCCGGCCGCACGGTTCTTCCCTGTACACGGACCGTGCCACCGCCGGCCCTGCGCATCCCGGCGAGCGTCTCGCCGAGCGCGGTGTTGCCACTGGCCGCGGATCCTGCGAGGCCGAGCACCTCGCCGGGGAGGACCTCGAGGTCAAGCGGCTCGAACTGGCCCTCCAGGGTGAGCCCTTCGGTGCGCAGGACGGGTTCCGCCGACGCGTCCCGTACCGCAGCCGTACCACCGCCCGCGTGCCAGGCGGCGGATGCGCCGCCCTGCTCGCCGGTCATCGCCGCGACCAGTTCGGTCTTGGCGAGCTCGACGACCGGAGCGGTCAGGACATGGCGGGCGTCGCGGTAGACGGTGACCGCGGTGCACAGTTCGTACACCTCCTGCAGATGGTGGGAGATGAACAGGAACGCCACTCCCTCGCTCTGCAGTTCCCGCAGCTTGTCGAAGAGCCGCCCGATGCCACGGGCGTCGAGCTGGGCGGTCGGTTCGTCGAGGATGATCAGCCGGGCGCCGAAGGACAGCGCCCGGGCGATCTCGACGAACTGCCGCTGTTCGACGGCGAGATCACTGGCCCGGGTACGGGGGTCGACCTGTACCCCGTACTCGGCGAGGAGCTGCTCCGCGCGCCTGCGGAGCCTGCCCCAGCTGATCCACCGTGCGCCCTCGTCCAGCCGGCCGAGGAAAAGGTTCTCGGCGACGGTCAGTTCGGGGACGACCATGGATTTCTGGTAGACGCAGGCGACCTTCGACTGCCAGGCAGCGGTGTCCCCGAAGGCGGGTGCGGGTTCACCGCCGAAGCGGACCGTCCCCGCATCCGCCTTGTGGAGTCCCGTCAGGACGCTGACCAGGGTCGACTTGCCCGCGCCGTTGCGTCCGACGAGCGCATGGGACTCGCCGGGCCGCACGGTGAGCTGCACACCGTCGAGCGCCACGGTGGGCCCGAAGCGCTTGACGACGCCTTCCGCCTCTACGGCAGGTGGTGGTGCCTGGTCCCTCATGGCTAGTTCTTCTTCTCCAGCTGGTTGGCCCACAGCTTCGGGTCGTCGACGTTGTCCTTGGTCACCAGGGGCGCGGGGAGCTGGTCCTCAAACCCGTTCGGGATCTTGATGATGGTGGAGTCGTGGTCGGTCGGGCCTTCCTTGAAGGTCTTTCCGTCCAGCGCCGCCTTGGCGTAGTACAGCGCGTACTTCGCGTACAGGTCGGCGGGCTGGGAGATCGTCGCGTCGATCTTGCCCGACCTGATGGCGTCGAACTCCTCCGGGATGCCGTCGTTCGAGATGATCGTGATGTGGCCTGCCGTACCGGCCGGCTTCAGCAGCTTCTTCTGCTCCAGCAGCGCGAGCGTCGGCTGCAGGAAGACACCGCCGGCCTGCATGTAGATGCCGTTGATGTCGGGGTGCGCGGCGAGCGTCGACTGGAGCTTGGCCGACGCGACGTCGCCCTTCCAGTCGGTGGCCAGCTCGAAGACCTCGATGTCCGGATAGTCCTTGTCCATGCAGGACTTGAATGCCTCGGACCGGTCGCGGCCGTTGATCGAGGAGAGGTCGCCCTGGAATTCGACGACCTTGCCCTTGCCCTTGAGCTGTTCGCCCAGGTACTTGCAGGCGTTGGTGCCGTACGCCTTGTTGTCGGCCCGGACCACCATGTAGACGTTGCCCTCGTCGGGGCGGGTGTCGACGCTGACGACGGGGATCTTCTTGTCGTTCAGCGTGTTCAGCGACTCGGCGATGGCGCCGGTGTCCTGCGGGGCCATCACCACGGCCTTGGCGCCCTGGTCGGTGAAGGTCTGGACGTTGGCGACCAGCTTGCCTATGTCGTTCTGGGAGTTGGTCAGCGGCAGCGCCTTGACCTCGCCGGCCTTCACTCCGCTCTCGATGTAGCTCTGGTAGGAGTTCCAGAAGTCGCTGTCGCTGCGCGGCAGGTCGATGCCGACCTTCCCGGCGCCCGCGCCGTCGTCGGTGGACTCCCGGTTGCAGCCCGCGAGGGCCGTCACAGCCAGCAGTACGGCGCAGGCTGCCGCACTCGTCGTACGCACTCTCATTGGTGTCCCGTCCTTTGTGGAGTACTGACTCGGTGGTCGGTCGGCAAAGACTGGTGCATGGTGCGGCTCAGGAGCTGGTGGAGCGGGGTCAGTCGGCGGCGGGCCGCAGCCGCAGACCCTGCATGCCGCCGTCGACGGCGAGCGCCGTGCCCGTGACGGAGGCGGCGGCGGGGCTCGCGAGGTAGACGATCGCGGCGGCCACCTCGTCGGCCGACACCAGCCGTCCCAGCGGCTGGCGGGCGTTGAGGGCGGCGCGTTCGGCGGCCGGATCGTCGGCCTGGCCGAGGAGCCGGCCGATCCACGGGGTGTCCGCGGTGCCGGGGTTGACGCAGTTGACGCGGACGCCCTCGCGGACGTGGTCGGCGGCCATGGCGAGGGTCAGCGACAGGACCGCGCCCTTGCTGGCGCTGTACAGCGCGCGCTGCGGCAGTCCGGCGGTCGCGGCGATGGAACAGGTCTGGGTGATGGAGACGGCGCCGGGCCGGTCGGCCGCCGCGCGACGCAGATGGGGCAGGGCGTGGCGGGCGGTGCGGACCATGCCGAGGACGTTGATGTCGAGGACACGCGTCCACTCGTCGTCGGCGTTGTCCTCGACGGTGCCGATGGAGCCGATACCCGCGTTGGAGACCAGGGTGTGCAGACCGCCGAGTTCGGCGGCGGCCCGGTCGACCGCGTCCCGCACGGCGCCGTCGTCGGTGACGTCCGCCTTGAGGGCGAGCGTGCCCTCGGGGGCGCCCGCGGTCTCCCGGTCGAGCACGGCAACGCGTGCGCCGCGCTCCAGCAGCAGGGCCGCGACGGCGGCCCCGATGCCCGATGCGCCACCCGTCACCAGGGCGGACATCCCTTCGAAGTCCCTTGTACCGGTCATCGGCCGACCTCCTCGGGTGTGCGGCGGGCCTGCCATACGGGGCCCTCCGGGTAGTGGTGTGCGGCGATCGACGCGGGGAGCATCCGGGCGGAGAAGCCCGGCGAACGGGGGGCGACATAGCGCCCTCTTTCGATCACGGTGGGATCGGCGAAGTGCTCGTGCAGATGGTCGACGTACTCGATCACGCGGTTCTCCCAGCTGCCGGAGACGGCGACGTAGTCGAACATCGACAGGTGCTGCACCAGCTCGCACAGTCCGACGCCGCCCGCGTGCGGGCAGACCGGCACGCCGAACTTGGCGGCGAGCAGCAGGATCGCCAGATTCTCGTTGACGCCGGCGACGCGCGCGGCGTCGATCTGGACGAAGTCGACGGCGCCGGCCTGGAGCAGTTGCTTGAACACGACGCGGTTGGCGACGTGTTCACCGGTGGCGACCTTGACCGGCTGGCCGGCCCGTACAGCGGCGTGGCCGAGGATGTCGTCGGGGCTGGTCGGCTCCTCGATCCAGTGCGGGTCGTACGGCGCGAGCGCGGTCATCCACTCCACCGCGTCGGCGACGTCCCAGCGCTGGTTGGCGTCGACGGCGATCCGGACCTCGGGCCCGACGGCCTCGCGGGCCAGGGCGAGCCTGCGGACGTCGTCGCCGAGGTCTCCGCCGACCTTCAGCTTGATCTGGGTGAAGCCGTCGGCGACGGCCTCCTTCGCCAGCCGTACCAGCTTGTCGTCGGAGTAGCCGAGCCAGCCGGGCGAGGTGGTGTACGCGGGATAGCCCTCGGCACGCAGCCGTGCGGCGCGCTCGGCGCGGCCCGGTTCGGCGGCCCGCAGGATGTCGAGTGCCTCGCCGGGGGTGAGGACGTCGGTGAGGTAGCGGAAGTCGATGAGGGAGACGAGTTCCTGCGGTGTCATCTCGGCGAGGAACTGCCAGACGGGCTTGCCCGCCTGTTTGGCGGCCAGGTCCCAGGCGGCGTTGACGACGGCGCCGGCCGCCATGTGCATCACGCCCTTCTCGGGGCCGAGCCAGCGCAGTTGCGAGTCATGGGTGAGTTCGCGGTGCAGCGCCCCGAGGTCGGCCGCGGTACGGGGCGCCGGGCGCCCGACCACGTACGGGCGCAGCGCCTCGATGGCGGCTGCCATGACCTCGTTGCCACGTCCGATGGTGAAGCAGAAGCCATGGCCCTCGGTGGCGGCTCCGGAGCGGTCCTGGCCCTCCGGGGTGCCGGTACGCAGCACGACATAGGCGGCGGAGTAGTCGGGATCGGGGTTCATGGCGTCCGAGCCGTCCAGTTGCTCCGAGGTCGGAAAGCGGATGTCGTGGACCTCGAAGTCCGTGACGGTCTGACTCATGTGCACCCCCAGGGGAATAACATCGGACCTCTGTTTCGGTCATCCGATGTATAGCGGTGCGGGAGCCTCAAAGTCCAGGGGTCGGGACGAAATCACCCCATCACAGCTCGGATGAATTCAGGGACCCATGCCCGGTTGGGCCGGTGATGCACCCCTTGCGGCCAGGTTCACCCGGCCGTGCACAGGGGCTGCGGCCCTAGAGGCCGGAAGCCGTAAGGTTGGTGCGTACGCAAGGGAACTTCGGAAGGAGGCCTGGGTGATCGAGCTCGAGGGGGTACCCGAGCTGATCGACCCGGTCATGGTGGCCGCGTTCGAGGGGTGGAACGACGCAGGTGACGCCGCCTCCTCGGCGGTCGCGCACCTGGACCGGGAGTGGAAGGGCGAGGTGTTCGCGGCGCTCGACGCCGAGGACTACTACGACTTCCAGGTCAACCGCCCGACGGTCTGGCTGGACGGCGGGGTGCGCAAGATCACCTGGCCCACCACCCGGCTCTCCGTGGTCCGCATCGGCGGGGACAAGCCCCGTGATCTCGTCCTGGTCCGCGGTATCGAGCCCTCGATGCGCTGGCGCTCGTTCTGCAACGAGCTCCTGGGCTTCGCCCATGAGCTGGGCGTGGAGATGGTCGTGGTGCTGGGCGCGCTGCTCGGCGACACCCCGCACACTCGCCCGGTGCCGGTCAGCGGAGTCACCTCCGACCCGGATCTGGCGCGGACCATGGACCTGGAGGAGACCCGGTACGAGGGGCCGACGGGCATCGTCGGCATCCTCCAGGAGGCCTGCACGCACGCGGGTGTGCCCGCGGTGAGCCTGTGGGCCGCGGTGCCGCACTATGTGTCGCAACCGCCGAACCCGAAGGCGACCATGGCGCTGCTGAACCGCCTGGAGGACCTGATCGGGGTGCGCATCCCGCTGGGCGAACTGCCCGAGGACGCGCGGGCCTGGCAGCTCGGGGTCGACCAACTGGCCGCCGAGGACAGCGAAGTGGCCGAGTACGTGCAGACGCTGGAGGAGGCCCGGGACACCGCGGAGCTTCCCGAGGCGTCGGGTGAGGCCATCGCCCGGGAGTTCGAGCGGTATCTGCGGCGCCGGGACATCGCGCCGGGCCAGGGGCCGGGAGGTCATGCGACGGAGAGCGGCGACGCGACGTATCTGCGCGACACCTCGAGCGGCCGCACCAGACCGCCGAAGCCGCCGAAGCCGGAGCCGGGGCCACCGCCCGGGACCGACCAGGGAACCGCCGGCAGGGGATCAGCCGAGCAGGGGTCCGCCGGAGAGCAGTCCTCCGAGGAGGACACCGGCCCCGAGGATTCGTCGGAGGACTGACCCTACGGTCCGAGGACACGGCCGCAGGAGTGCCGGGCGGGCAGCCCCGCCCGGCACCGCGCTGTCAGGAGCAGCTGAAGCGCGCCGCGGCCCAGTCCCCGTGGTCACCGGTCTTGGAACCATTGGTGTCGGTGACCTTCAGGTGCACATGGCGCGCACCCGCGACGTCCACGTCGACCGGCACGGTCGCCGACGCCCCGGTCACCTTCGGCGACGTCCACAGCACCTTGCCGTCCGCCTCGACGGAGAACGCCACTTCGCCGTAGCCGTTGATCTCGTCGTCGATCCCCGCATCGGCGGTGAACCTGGTGCAGCGCCCGCCGAGGTAGACCTCGATGTCGGAGTCGGCATGGACCCCGATCCCCTTCTCGTACGTCTTCCCGGCGAGGGTGAGGGTGTGCCCGTCGGCCGCGCCCGACTCACCGTTGCTGCGGTCGCGTTGGGCCGGCCCGTAGCCGTTGACCGACCTCAGCCAGACCAGATCGCTCGCCCAGGCGTCGGCGGTCGGTGGCTGGGGCATCACCGCGGCTGCGAAACGCTGGACGGTGGTGCGGGATTCACCCGCCGCCCGGTAGCGGGCGACCGCGGTGATCCGGGCCTCCCCCGCTGCGGCGTCCTTCGCCGGGGTGACCGCCACCTCGACCCGCCGGGTGGTGCCCGCCGGGATCCGGTCCACGGCCTCGGCCGGGGTGACCTGCCAGCCCTCGGGGACGTCCAGGGTGACCGAGGCGTCCGTCACATCCGCGCTGCCCGCGGTGACGTCGACGGCCACGGTGCCCGTGACTCCCGCCCCGGCCTCCTGCCCGTCCGGCGTGGAGACGACGGCCGTGGCGGAAGCCTTCTTCCCGCCGACGGCGCTGGTGTTCTCCAGCCTCAGCCTGAACTTCTTGCCGGTGTCGAGCGGCGCGGTCTTGATCTTCACCACGCCGCCGCGGTCGTCCTGGTCGTACCACCAGCCCTGCTTCGCGGCCTTGTACGCGGCCGCCGAGCTCAGCCGGGGCAGCTTGCCGGTCAGCTTGACGGCGCTCGGCGCCGATCCGGTGTGCACGGTGAACTCGTACGGGCGCCTGCTCTGCTTGCCGGTGAAGTTCCCCTTGCTCTCACCGATGTTCACGGTGATGTCGCCCGGCCCCCGGACCGGTGCCTCGACGTCGGCCCGCTGGGTGGCGTACTTCCCGTCGCGGTGCTCGCGGGTGACGCCGTCGTCCTCGTACAGCGTGAACGACGAGCGGCCCTGCGGGTAGATGTCCCAGGCCAGCGGGGAGTCCGCGGTGCGGTCCCGGTACGAGCGGATGCCCGGCCACATCGGCACACTGGCGCCGGCCTTCACGAACAGCGGCAGGGTGTCGAGCGGAGCGTTGTAGTGGTCGACGGTGGTCGGCCCCTCGTACGTCCGGCCGCTCCAGTAGTCGATCCAGGTCCCCTTCGGCAGGTAGATCCCGTCGCGCCGGGTGCTGTCCTGGTAGACGGGCGCGACGAGGAAGTCCTCGCCGGACATGAACTCGTACTTCGCCGCGTCCGTCGCCGCCCTGGGGTCGTCCGGGTATTCGAGGACGAGCGGGCGGACCATGCCGACGCCGGTCTCGGTCGCCTCGTGTGCGTACGAGTACTGGTAGGGCAGCAGCGACTCCTTGAGCTTGAGGTAGTCGCGGTTGATGGAGGTGTAGGGCTCGCCGTACCGGTAGGGCTGCTTGTCGCTGGCCGCCCAGCCGTCCATGGTCATCGTGGTGCCCAGGAACATCTTCCACTGGAGATCACGGGTATACGTCTTGGCGCTGCCGCCGAAGATGCCGTCGACGTCACCGGTGGTGTAGGCCAGTCCGGACATCGTGGCGCCCGCATAGGTCGGGATCTGCCAGCGGATGTAGTCCCAGGTGCCGTACTGGTCGCCGGACCACTGGACGCCGCAGCGCTGTGCGCCGGACCAGCTCTCGGGGGCGTACGTGAAGCCACGGGCGTCGCTGTTGTCCTCGATGCCCTGGTACGCGTCCTTGCAGCCGTCGAGAGCGAACTTGTAGCCCGAGCCGACCCAGGCGACATCGAGCTTGGCGACCCGCTGACCGGCCTTCACCTGGTCGGCGATCTTGTCGATGCCGTCCTCGGTCCACAGCCCGAGCTGCATGCCACGGTCCTGGAGGCCCTTGGCGGCCTCGGCGAGATCCTCGTAACCGCAGCCGTAGCCGTCGTTGACGAGCATCCAGCCGTTCGGCATGTCGTGCTCGACGTAGCCGTCGGCGATCTTCAGCGCGTCCAGGGTGCGGCGCTCGCCGCGGTTGGCGTTGTGCAGGTAGCAGTCCGCGTCACCGATCTCCATCCCGTACACGGGTGGCAGGAAGGGCTTGCCGGTGAGCTTCGTGTACTGCCCGATGACGCCCTTGGCATCGC
This sequence comes from Streptomyces sp. JH14, assembly GCF_029428675.1. Taxonomy (GTDB): domain Bacteria; phylum Actinomycetota; class Actinomycetes; order Streptomycetales; family Streptomycetaceae; genus Streptomyces. The sequence continues at coordinate 1,043,192 of NZ_JAJNEL010000001.1, forward strand.
CCGCGAAGTAGTAGGCGTCGAAGCGCTGTTCCTGCGCGCTGGTGGTCACCGGGTCGGTGAACGCATAGGTGTTGGGTGCGTACGTGTTGCGGAAGACGCCGTACCCGGCCGAGGAGAGGTAGAACGGCACGGAGTTGGGATGGCCCCCGTCGTCCCAGTTGTAGTCGACGCCGACCTCGACGGTCTGGTCGCGGTGCGAGGTGTTGCCGCGCCCGTTCTGCATCCCGGCGCCGTAGAACTGCTCGTCGGCGCCGCGGGCCAGGGTCTGGGTGGTCCGCTCCGAGTCCCAGCTCAGCCCCTTGGCCTCGGACCAGACGAGGCTGCCGTCGGCCCGGTGGAGCTCGAAGCGCAGCGGCGACTTGTAGGCGCGCAGCGTGACGCTGTCCGTGGACAGCTCGTAACGGTCGCTCCTCTCCTTCCACCGGGTGCGCGGCGGGGCGCCCTGCGGCAGGACTATGTCGTCGCCGGTCGGGTCGGAAAACGTGCCGTCCGGGGCGAGTTCGATACGGAAGGTCTCGTCGGAGACGAAACTGACCCGGGCCTCGGCGGAACCGGCCCTGAGGTGGTAGACGGACCCGTCCGCGGAGAATCCGCTCAGATCACCGACCGACGTGGCCTCGGGCGCGGCGGTCTCGGCCTGGGCGCTGCCGGGTCCCGCGAACACGGCGACCAGTCCCAGCAGAGCTGCAACTGCCGCCACTCTGATGCGCGTTGATGATTGCATAGAGAGCTTTTAGCGCATGACCGAGCACTTGACCATGGACAAAACGGGACCGGCCCTGAACTTCATGACGAAGTCCAGGGCCGGCCGACCGGCAGAAGTGAGCAGGTTGTTACAGCGCGACGCCCAGCAGCGCGTCGACGGTGCGCGAGACGAGACCCGGTGCCCCCTCGTCCGTACCGCCCTCGGCGAGCTGACGCTCGGCCCAGCGGTCCACGGCGGCCAGGGCCGCCGGTGCGTCCAGGTCGTCGGCGAGGGCCTCGCGGACCTCCTCGACCAGCGCGTCGGCGGAGAGCCCGTCGGGCCGAGAGACGGCGGAACGCCACCGCCCGAGCCGCTCGACGGCGTCGGCGAGCACCTGATCGGTCCACTCCCAGTCCGACCGGTAGTGGTGCGAGAGCAGGGCCAGCCGGATCGCGGCCGGGTCCACACCGTCGCGGCGCAGCGCCGATACGAAGACCAGGTTGCCGCGGGACTTGGACATCTTCTCGCCGTCCAGGGCGACCATGCCGGCATGCACGTACGCCTGGGCGAACGGGTGCTCGCCGGTCAGCACCTGGGCGTGCGAGGCACCCATCTCGTGGTGCGGGAAGGCGAGGTCGGACCCGCCCCCCTGGACGTCGAAGCCCATGCCGAGGTGGTCGAGGGCGATGGCCACGCACTCGATGTGCCAGCCGGGCCGGCCGCGGCCGAGCGAGGCCCCGTCCCAGCTCGGCTCGCCCTCGCGGGCGGCCATCCAGAGCATCGGGTCGAGCGGGTTCTTCTTTCCCGGGCGCTCGGGGTCGCCACCGCGCTCGGCGGAGAGCAGTCGCATCGCCTCGGCGTCCAGGTTGGACACCTCGCCGAAGTGCGGGTCGGCCTCGACGGAGAAGTACACATCGCCGTCGAGCTCATAGGCGGCGCCGGCGTCCCGGAGCCGTTCGACGAGCGGGACGATGCCGGGTATCGCCTCCACCGCGCCTATGTAGTGCTTCGGCGGGAGCATGCGCAGGGCGGTCATGTCCTCACGGAAGAGGGCCGTCTCGCGTTCGGCGAGCTCGGTCCAGTCCTGACCGTCGCGCACGGCCCGCTCCAGCAGCGGATCGTCCACGTCGGTCACGTTCTGGACATAGTGAACCTGCCGCTTGGTGTCGAGCCACACGCGCTGAACGAGGTCGAACGCGTTGTAGGTCGCCGCATGACCCATGTGGGTCGCGTCGTACGGCGTGATGCCGCAGACGTAGATGCGGGCGACGGGACCGGGGTCAAGGGTGATCCGTCCGCCGGTCGCGGTGTCGTGGATCCGAAGGTCGCGGCCCTTGCCAGGCAGGGCGGGGACCTCAGAAGCGGGCCAGGCATGCATGTCATGAGCGTAACCGGACGATGCTTCCGGATACGAACCGGAGGGGGATCCTGGCCGGAGAGACGGTCTTGCGCGTGCGGGACGGTCTCTCCCCGCCCCTCCCCATTCCGGCTCGGGGCAGGGCCCCTGGCCCCTCAAATACGCCGTCGAAGGCCGGGGGCCGAAGGACGGCGTCGCTCGCCGGACGGACGTGATCCGGCCACCCCCGGGGCGGAGGCCCTGGAAGGCGGTCCAGGCGGCCGCCGAGGGCAGCGGGGCCCCTGGCCGGGCCCGGTCGGGGAAAAGGGGCGGGCAGGGGAACCTCGCCCCCTCACACCGGTGGCCACGGTATGGACGGCCACCCCCCGCCCGGTTCCGGATGCCGCCCCGCCGAGCGCAAGCCCTCCACCCTCCCCCGCAACGCCTCGATCTCCTCCGGAGTGATCAGCTCCGCCAACCGGGTGACCAGCGCCTTACCCGGCATCAGCTCGGCCGCCAGCCGGCCGAGCACCTCGACGGCCTCGGCCGTCAACGGCTCGCCCGCCCACCCCCACAGCAGCGTGCGCAGCTTGTCGTCCGCGTTGAATGTCACACCGTGGTCGATCCCGTACAGACGGCCGCCCGGCGCGGGCAGCAGGTGCCCGCCCTTGCGGTCACCGTTGTTGATCACCGCGTCGAGCACCGCGAGCCTCCGAAGCCGGGGGTCGTCCGCGTGCACCAGCAGGGCCGTCTTCCCCTCACCCACCTCGGCGAGAGCAACGGCCTTCCACCCCTCCGCCGGCTCCTCGTCCTCGACGAGCGCCAGCAGCGCGGGCTCACCGTCAGCCGATTCTTCGGGCGGCCCGTCGATCCACAGCTGACACATGCCCTCCCCGTACGGCCCGTCCCGCAGTACGGTCGGCGGCACCAGCCCCCATCCCGTCACCTCCGAGATCTCGTACGCGGCCACCTCCCGCTGGGCGAGCGTGCCGTCGGGGAAGTCCCACAGCGGCTGTTCCCCTGCGATGGGCTTGTAGACGCAGGTGCGCTCCTCGCCCTCGTACGCGACCGTGCAGTAGAGCACCGCGTTGGATGCGCCGCGGATCCGACCGCGCACGGTGAGCCGGCCCTTGGTGAGCAGGGTGATCAGCTCGGGGTGCGTCAGGCCCCCCGGCGATATCCGTTCTGGCGCGGGCATACGTGTCCTTCCGGGTCGAGCGGCAGGCTGCACAGCGGGCACGGCGGGCGTCCGGCGTTGACGACGTCCAGGGCGCGCTTGGCGAACGCGCGGGCCTGCGCCCCGCTGAGCCGGACCCGGAGCATCGGCGGACCGTTCTCCTCGTCCTGCAGCATGCGTTCCTCGGCCGCCGCGAGATCGTCGTCGGAGTCCACGTCCAGCTCGACGAGTGCCTGCGCCTCGACGATCATGCGCTGTTCCTCGCCGTCCCAGGCGAGCGCCATGGTGCCGACCCGGAACTCCTCATCGACGGGCACGTCGAGTGGCGCGGTGTCGGTGACGTCCATCGGCGCCACCGCGGGCACCGGCGAGTTCCCGCCGGTCCGCCGCACCACCTCGTCGAGGAGTTCGTCGATCCGCTCGGCGAGCGCGGCCACCTGAGTCTTCTCCAGGGCCACGCTGGTGACACGTCCGCCTGAGGAGGCCTGCAGGAAGAACGTACGACGTCCAGGCAGCCCGACCGTACCGGCCACGAAACGGTCCGGGGGGTCGTAGAGGAACACCTGACGGGACACGTCCTGTCTCCCTTGAGTATTGACGGCTATGAGGCGGCGGCCGGTGTCCGGGGGGAGGGGGTCCCCGGAGAGGCGCCTACGGCGCGTCCACCCTACTGCGCGAACTGATCACGGCGCCCCAGCGCCGCCGCCGACCGCCGCATCCGTCTCCGCATCCGCGCCGGCGCTCTGCTCGCGCGGCTCCAGCGAGGCGAAGTCGCCGGTGTCGCCCAGCCGCAGCAGGAAGGGCCGCAGCCGGGTGTAGCGGATCGCGGTGACCGAGCACGGTTCGGCCTGGATCCGCTGGAAGAGGTCGAGATGCATCCCGAGCGCGTCGGCGACGAGGGACTTGATGATGTCGCCGTGCGAGCACATCACGTACACGGCCCCTTCGCCGTGCTCGGCCTCGACCCGGGCGTTCCAGTCCCGCACGGCGTCGACCGCCCGCGCCTGCATGGCGCGCATCGACTCGCCGCCGGGGAACGCCGCGGCCGAGGGGTGCTGCTGGACGACGGCCATCAGCGGCTCGTCGGTGAGTTCCGCGAGTTTGCGCCCCGCCCAGTCACCGTAGTCGCACTCGCTGATCCGCTCTTCGGTGTGCAGCGGCAGCCCCGGCCGGGCGTCGAGCAGCGGCTGCAGGGTCTCCCGGCACCGCTGCAGGGGGCTGCTGACGACGGCGGCGAGCGGCAGTGAGGCGAGTCGCCCGGGCAGTGCGGCGGCCTGGGCGACGCCGCGCTCGTCGAGGGAGACTCCGGGGGTACGGCCCGCGAGCACCCCGGCCGTGTTGGCCGTGGAGCGTCCGTGACGTACGAGGATCAGGGTGGGCATACGAGCCAGCGTAGGCCCGACGACCCCCAGGAGATGCGTCAGGGACCGGAGCAAGGAAGAATGCGCGCCGTGATCGTGGACTGTGCCATCTACCGGGACGGGCGTCGTACGGACGGACCCGCCGACTTCTCCGATGCCCTCGCCCAGGCACGGGCCACCGGGGACGCATTTCTCTGGATCGGGCTGCACGAGCCCACACAGAAGGAGTTCGACCTGGTCAGCAGCGAGTTCGGGCTGCACCGGCTGGCTGTGGAGGACGCGCTGTGCGCACACCAGCGGCCCAAGCTGGAGGTCTACGACGACTCGCTCTTCGCGGTCATCAAACCGGTGGTGTACGAGCCCGAGAGCGACACGGTCACCACCGACGAGCTGATGATCTTCATAGGTGATTCCTTCGTCGTGACGGTCCGGCACGGGGAGGGTGCACCGCTCGCCCAGGTACGCCGTCGGCTGGAGGCCGAACCGGAGGTGCTCAGGCACGGGCCGACCGCGGTGCTGTACGCGGTCAGCGACGCCGTCGTCGACCACTACATCGATGTGGCCGCCGAGCTCCAGGTCGACCTGGAGGAGCTGGAGGCGGAGGTGTTCGCACCGAGCGCCTCCGTGGACACCAAGAACACCGCGTCGCGCATCTACACCTTCAAGCGGCAGGTGCTGGAGTTCCGCCGGGCAACCGGCCCGCTGAGCGCGCCCATGATCCGGCTGGCGGGCGCCACCGTGCCGTTCGTCGACGAGCACTCGCAGCCGTTCTTCCGGGACGTGAACGACCATCTGACGCGCGCCAACGAGCACGTGGAGGGTCTGGACCGGCTGCTCTCCGACATCCTCTCCGCGCATCTGGCGCAGACGGGACTGCGGCAGAACGACGACATGCGGAAGATCTCGGCCTGGGCGGCCATGGCAGCCGTTCCGACCATGGTGGCGGGCATCTACGGCATGAACTTCGACCACATGCCCGAGCTGCACTGGGTGTGGACCTACCCGGCGGTCATCGTGCTGATGATCTGTGCGGTCGTCGGTCTGCACCGCGGGTTCAAGCGCCGCGGCTGGCTCTGACGGGGCAGCGGACCCGGCGGCAGCGCTCAGGCGTACTCGGGCGCCGGCACCGGCGGGCCGCCCAGCGCATCGCGCCGCTCGGGCGGTGCCAGGCTGACCATGCGCCGCCAGCCGACGAGGCGTTCGTACGCGTACGCACCATGGATCCCGGCGGCCAGCACCGCCGCCCTGGCCCGGGACCAGCCCAGGATGCGCCCCATGTGGCCCATCACGGCGAGGCTGACATCGCGGTACACCCGGATCTCGGTGAGCGCGCACTCCCGCAGGATGCGCTGGATCGTACGGCCGTGGCCGGACCGGGCGAAGCGGAGCAACTCCTCGTGGCAGTACGCGAGGTGGTTGTCCTCGTCGCTCGCGATCAGCTTCACCGCACGGCCCAGGTCGGGGTGGTGCGCGAAGTGCTTGCGGAGCATGGCCATCTGCTCGGAGGCACGCTGCTCGGTGACACGGCTGTGCGCGAGATACGTGATGATGTCCTGTTCGGTGAGCGGTTCGTCGCCGTTCAGCTGCTCGTGCGCGAGGCCGATGCCGTACCGCTCCAGGAGCATCGTGTAGTTGGTCTCGTGCGGCACGTCGGCCGGCGCCAGCCCGCGCTTCCTCAGCAGAGCGTTGAAGATCCGGCCGTGCTTGTCCTCGTCGGCGCCGTGTCTGGCGATCTTGGGGACCAGGGCGCGCTGGCTCACGGGGGCAAGGGCGGCGATGCGGCCGTTCTCCCAGCCTCCCTGGGACTCGCCGCCGGCAGCGATGGAGCGGAAGAGCCGGAACGACTCGTCGTTGTCGAGGATCTCCTGGAACAGCGTCTTCGCCGAGAGCATCGCTGGTGCCTCCGTACCGGTGTCCGCGGAAGGAAAGTCAAGTGCGGTACGGGGAAGTCGGCAACAGGTGCCCCGTGCGACAGGGCCGAACGGGCGAGGCGTAACCGATGGCGGCGTGGCGCGTTGTGCTGGGAGACGGCCGTGGCGGGGAAGACCCCCGAGCCCCCACCACGGCCGCAGTGCTGTCTCCTGGTGGATCCGCGCAGACGGTTACGCGAGTCCGGCCCGCTCCAGGGCGTCCGTACCGGCGCGCAGGGCGGCCAGCCGCTCGTCGAGCGTGAAACCGGCCGGGGCGAGGGTCAGCGTGGTGACACCGGCGGCGGCGTACGCCTGCATCCGCTCGGCGATCCGCTCGACCGGGCCGAGCAGGGTGGTCTGGTCGATCAGCTGGTGCGGTACGGCGGCCGCGGCACCGCTCTTGTCGCCGGACAGGTACTTGTCCTGGATCTCGGCGGCCTCCTTCTCGTACCCCATGCGCTGGGCGAGCTGGTTGTAGAAGTTCTGCTTGCGACTGCCCATGCCACCCACGTACAGCGCGGTGTAGGGACGGAACATGTCGGCGAGACCGTTGACGTCGTCGCCGACGGCCAGCGGCAGCGTCGGGCAGACGTCAAAGCCCTCCATGGTCTTCCCGGCCTTCTCGCGGCCCGCCCGCAGGTACCTGACGGCGGTGTCCTCGAGGTGTTCGGCGGACGGGAAGATCAGCAGCGCGCCGTCGGCGATCTCGCCGGTCTGCTCCAGGTTCTTCGGGCCGATCGCGGCGATGTAGAGCGGGATGTGCTCGCGCTGCGGGTGGACGGTGAGCTTGATGGGCTTGCCCGGGCCGTCCGGCAGGGGGAGCGTCCAGTGCTCGCCCTCGTACGACAGCCGCTCGCGGGACATCGCCCGGCGGACGATCTCGACGTATTCACGGGTGCGGGCCAGCGGCTTGTCGAACTTGACGCCGTACCAGCCCTCGGAGACCTGCGGTCCCGACACGCCGAGGCCGAGGCGGAACCGGCCGCCGGAGAGGGAGTCCAGGGTGGCGGCGGTCATCGCCGTCATGGCCGGCTGGCGGGCCGGGATCTGCATGATGGCCGAGCCGATGTCGATGGACTCGGTCTGGGCGGCGACCCAGGACAGCACGGTCGGGGCGTCGGAGCCGTACGCCTCGGCCGCCCAGCAGACGTCGTAGCCGAGCCGGTCGGCCTCCTGGGCGACGGCGAGGTTGTCGCCGTCCATTCCCGCGCCCCAGTAACCGAGATTGATGCCGAGCCGCATAGCCGCTCCCTTTACTGATCAGTAACGTCCGTGTGCCGGGGACTCTAGCGCGCGTCCGCGGGATCCGGCAGGGGCGACCGGATGCCGGGTTGCCCACAGGCCTCCGCCGAGTGGGGCTCTGGCCAGTAATCTCAGCGCCCATGGAGCAGAGGCATCTCGGCCGCACCGGCCTTCGCGTGTCCCGGATCGGGCTCGGCACCCTCACCTGGGGCCGGGACACCGATGAACACGACGCCGCCGAACAGCTGAAAGTCTTCTGGGAGGCGGGGGGCACGCTGGTCGACACGGCCGATGTGTACGGCGGTGGTGAGGCCGAATATCTGCTGGGGCAGCTCGTCGAGGGGCTGGTGCCGCGGCAGGATCTGGTGATCGCCACGAAGGCGGGCAGCGTGGCCGATCCGTACCGCCGCTTCGACGGCTCGCGCGGGCATCTGCTGGCCGCGCTGGACGCCTCGCTGACCCGGCTCGGTACGGATCATGTGGATCTGTGGCAGGTCCACGCCTTCGACCCGGTGACTCCGCTGGAGGAGACCCTTCAGGCGGTGGACTGGGCGGTGTCCACCGGCCGCGCCCGGTATGCGGGGGTGTCCAACTTCTGCGGCTGGCAGCTGGCGAAGGCGGCGACCTGGCAGCTCGCCTCGCCCGGCGTGCGCACCCGGCTGGCCAGTACGCAGATGGAGTACTCGCTGCTGCAGCGGGGCGTGGAGCGCGAGGTGCTGCCGGCCGCGCTCGATCTGGGCATGGGGCTGCTGCCGTCGTCCCCGCTGGGCCGCGGGGTGCTGACCGGGAAGTACCGGACGGGCACCCCGGCGGACTCGCGCGGCGCCTCGGAGCTGCTGGCCCCGTTCGTCGAGCCGTATCTCGACGACCCGGCCAGCCGCATCGTGGACGCGGTGGCGACGGCGGCCGACGGCCTGGCCACGACGGCCCTGCAGGTGGCGCTCGCGTGGGTCCGGGACCGGCCGGGGGTGGTGGCCCCGATCGTCGGCGCGCGCAACGCGCAGCAGCTCACGGAGGCATTGTCAGTGGAGGCGCTTAGTCTTCCTGACGAGATCTGCCAGGCGCTCGACGATGTGTCGGCGCCCGTGCACCGCTATCCCGACCAGGACTGGAGCACGCTGTGACTGCGCTTCCCCGGGGGGAAACCCCCGGTCCCCCGGCCGCCGCCGACGACACCGGCGTCGCGGACCCCTCTGCCGCCGCACCCGGCCCTTCCGCAGGGGACGCGGGAGCCGATGAGAGCGGGGCGGCGACGGCCGCCGATGCCGTGGAGCCGGACGGGACGGAGGAGTCCGGCGGAGCGGACGCGGCCGGCGCATCCGACGCCGGTGAGGCGGCCGACGGCGAGTCCGCTGCCGCGCTCTCCGAGGCCGAGGCCGAACTCGCCGCACAGCGCGAGCTGCGGGAGAAGATCGAGAAGCGCAAGGCCGAGAAGGACGGTCCCATCACGGCGGGCGCCAAGCTGAGCGGGCAGGCCGCCGATCTGCTGGCGGCGGTACGGGCGGTGGAGAGCGGCGAGAAGGCCGGGACGGCGTTCTTCGACTCGCCGGCGCCCGCCCCCCGCCGGGCCGTTCCCGCTCCCGCGCCGGCACGCCCCCGCGCACCCGAGCCGGTCCGCGCCCCGCAGGGCGCATCCGCGGAGGCGGTCGCCGAGGTCGCGGCCGTCCTGGCCGACGGCGGGGCGCCGCAGGCTCTGGCAGCCCCCGCCGCGGAAGCGCTGGGCGCGCAGGCGGCCGATGTGCTGCGTGCGGACCCGTGGCAGCTGCTGGCCGTCCCCGGCGTCCGGCCGGAGCAGGCCGACGGCTTCGCCCGGGCGCTGCTGGGCGACGGCTGCGGTCCGGACGACGAACGGCGGACGGCGGCGCTGGTCGGCTGGCTGCTGGAGCGCGCCGCGCTGCAGGGCCACACCGCGCTGGACGCCTCTGCGGTGCGTGCCGCGCTCGCCGAGCGTGCGGTGACCGACCCCGAGGCAGCCGTGCAGCACGCCGTCGCCGAGGGCGTCGTGCTGGTCTTCCAGGAAGGTCCGGACGAGCTGGACGACGAGGACGCCGAAGAACCGTCGGAGTCCGGCGAGCAGGACGGGGCGGCCGCCGGGACCGGGCAGGAGCCCCCACAGGTACTGCTCGGCCTCGACCGGTATGCGCTCGCCGAGGAGAGCCTCGCCGACGGTCTGGCCCGGCTGGTCAACGCCGGTGAGAAGGACGCCGACTGGTCGCAGCAGGCCGCGGCCGCCGGTTCCCCGTCGGCGGCCGAGCTGATCCGTGCGGTGGCAGCCGGTGGACTCGTCGTGCACACCGGCGGCGAGGCGGCCAGGGCCGAGCCCGCCGCGCTGATCGCCGCCGCCCGCTCCCTCGGGCTGCGGGCCCTCGGCGCCACCCACAGCGTGGACGGCAGGCGGCGGCTGGCCGAGGCGCTCGACGACCCGTCGGCGGCCGTCACACTCGCCGGACTCCTGGCGGGCACGGAGGGTCCCGGCCGGGACGAGGACGGGGCGATCGCCGTCGACCTGCTGGTCGTGCTGGACGCCCCGCAGCTGGACGTCGAGACGGCCGCGATCCTGGTGGAGTCCCTCGCCGACGGCACCCGGCTGGTGCTGAGCGGCGATCCCGGGGTGCTGGGGTCGGCAGGCGCGGGCCGGGTGTTCGCGGATGTGCTGGCCGCCCGGGCATGCCCGCAGGTCGTCTCCCGCACGCCGGATCCCGGTCCCATCGGCGAGCTGGTCTCCGGCATCGGGATCGGCGAGCTGAACCAGGTGGCGGCGCCCGGCAAGGAAGTGGTGATCGTCCCCGTGCACGACGCGGGCGAGGCGGTGCACCGCACCGTGCAGCTGGTCGCCGACTCGGTGCCGCGCGCCATCGGCGTACCCCCGGCGGACACCCAGGTGATCACCGTCGGGCACGGCGGCCCGGCGGGCACCCGGGCGCTCAACGCGGCGCTCAAGCAGCGGCTGAACCCCGGCCCCGGGCGGTTCGGCGGCTTCGACCCCGGCGACCGGGCGGTGCATGTCCCGACGCCCGGCAGGACCGTCCCCGGTGTGGTCGTCTCGGCCGACGCCGAGGGCCTGCACCTGGACTGTGCGGGCACGCCGGTCGTCGTGCCGCAGGAGCGCGTCGAGTCGTCCGTGCGCCACGGCTGGGCCCTCAGCGCCCACCAGGCGGCCGGGATGCGCTGGCCCGCGGTGGTCGTCGTGCTGCCCGGTGACGCCGCGCAGGGGCTGAGCCGGGCGTGGGTGTACACCGCGTTCAGCCGTGCGGAGCGGCATCTGTCCGTGGTGCACGGGGTGGACCAGGCGCTGCCGCGCGCGGTGGCCCAGTCGCCGTCCCAGGACCGCACGACCCGGCTGCGCGCCCTGCTGGAGGCATGGCCGGCGGCCACCGTCTGACGGCCGAAGGGGGGCGGCGCCCGGCACAGGGCGCCGCCCCCCGGATCCGGCTCCGTACGGGACGGGACGCGGTCAGGAGCTGTCGGTCGCCAGGTCGTCCAGCTCCTCGTCGAGTTCGTCCTCGTCGAAGACGGAGCTGATGTCGAAGCGGCAGACCACCCTCTGCGGGTCGGCGTCGTCGAAGGGGGCACTGAGCCACTCCCCCGCCTCCGGAAGCTCCTCGGCCGCCGAGACCCAGAGTGTGGAGTCGCCCTCCTCCAGGCCGAACTCCTGATGCCGGGAGGCGATCTCGTCCGGTTCGTACTCACCGAAGAGCACCCCGAGCGCCGCATGAACGCTGCTGCCGACGACGGCACCGGTCCGCTTGTCGCGGTCGTCGGGGTCCGCGTCCGCGATGCGCTGCGCCTGTGCGAGCAGCCGGGGCGGCTCCACCACCGCGTAGTCACGGCGGATCAGCACGCTGAGCGCGTTCGGCTCCTCGGGGCCGGTGTAGGGCGGCAGCGAGTCGCCGGCACCGGGGATCTCGAAGGGAGTGACCTCGTCGTAGCGGTCGTAGAGGAGTTCGTCGTAGACCTCGGCCGCAGCGGCCAGTGCGTTGAACGCGTCGTAGACGGCCGGGTCGTCGTCCCCCGACCGACGCTCGACCGCCTCGAGGTGCTGGTCGAGCGCGGCTTTGACGGCTTCGGCGGCGGCGCGTACCTCGGCAGCGGTGGGCTGCGCAGCATCAGACATAGTGCAGACGCTATCCGTACACAGCCTCTGCCCGCACAATAGATGCGATGCCGGAATACGAATTTGTCGACGTGTACGTGCCGCGCGGGATGTCCCGGAAGGAGACGGCCCGCCTGCTGACCGACCATGCCGAGTACGGGCACTGGGAGTTGGACCGACTGACGCTGCGCCGTGACGGCAGCCGCAGGGTGCGGCTGCGCCGACGGATCATCCGCCAGCTACGGGCCACCTGGTGAAAACGAGCGGGCCCCGCATCCGCGGGGCCCGCTCGGTCGTTACCGCCTGTGCCGGTTCCGACGTGTACCGCTACGCGGCCGTTCGGGAGCGGCGGTAGAGCACCGTTCCCGCACCGGCCAGCAGCAGACCCGCGCTCGCCGGGATGAGCAGGTCGAGCCCGCCCGCTCCGGTGTGTGCGAGCTCGACGGTCTGGGGCTCCGGCGTGTTCGGAGCGGGGAGCGGTTCGGGCTCGTCCGGGGTGACCGGCTCGTCCGGCGTGACCGGCTCGTCCGGCGTGACCGGGGTCTCGGGCGTGACCGGCGGCGTGACGTCCGTCCCGTTCTGGCACTTGTTGCCGCCGGCGGGGTTGAGGAGTCCGCCGATGGTGATGCTGTTGCCGCAGGCGTTCACAGGGATGTCGATGGGCGCCTGGATGTTGTTGCCCGAGAGGATGCCGTGCGAGCCGTGCGTGTACCCCTCCGCCCTCGCCCCGCCGCCGTGACGGTGGCCCCCGTAGCCGTGCCCCTTGTGGCCATCGTGGTCATCGGCCCGGTGCTTGCCGGTACCCACTCCGTGGTCCGGCCAGTGGTCCGGATCCGACGGGCCCGAGGGCCAGTGGTCCGAGTCCTGGTCGCCGGATCCGTGGGTGCCCGATGCGTGGGCGTCGGAGTCGTACCGGTCCGTCGCCGCATGTCCCGAACCGTTTCGGCAGGAATTTCCGGCCGCCGGATTGAGGAGTCCGACGACGCTCACGGAATTTCCGCAGCCGTTGACCGGTACATGCACCGGGATCTGTACCGAATTCCCTGACAGCACCCCCGAGGAATTCGATGCGCCGCTGTTCGCTCCCGCGTCGGCGTGCGCATAGCCACCACTCAGCGCGAGCACTCCGCCCGCGGCCGCCATGGTGATCAGGCCTTTACGCGTGACCTGTCGCATAGGTTGTTCCTGCCTTCTACCTTCCGGAAATACCCCCGGACCTGACCGTGCGGGGGCGAAGTGCCCGGTCGCCCCGGCGTGCATGGTGTGCACTCCGGGGCGACCGGACTCAAACCCTTACGGGTTGACGCTCAGGTTCAGCGGATGACGCAGGCGTTGCCGAAGGTGGGGTTCAGCAGCCCGATCACGGAGATCGTGTTGCCGCACAGGTTCACCGGCGCGTGCACGGGGGCCTGGATCACGTTGCCCGTGAGCAGGCCGTGGTTGCTGATGGAGGCGGTCTGGGCGCCCGAGTCGGCGACGGCCATGCCCGCACCGGCGAGCACCAGACCACTGGTGACTGCCGCAGCGGCGACGATCTTCTTGATCATTATTCCTCCTAGTTGGCAATACGGCCCCAGCCGCGGACCGCATCACCTGTAACGAGGAAGAAGTAATGGGGCTACGAGCGTATGGATCCTTTCACTCGTTCCGGTCACGTACGCACATGCTGACGATTACCGCGAGATAATTCAGCAGTTGTCGATGAACCGGTCGAGCACCCGTACACCGAACTTCAGGCCGTCGACCGGAACGCGCTCGTCCACACCGTGGAACATGCCCGCGAAGTCGAGCTCCGGCGGCAGCTTCAGCGGAGCAAAACCGAAGCAGCGGATGCCGAGGTCGTCGAAGGACTTGGCGTCCGTGCCACCGGAGAGCATGTACGGGACGGCTCGGGCGATCGGATCCTCCGCCTTCAACGCGACCTGCATCGCATCGACCAGCGAGCCGTCGAAGCTGGTCTCCAGCGCCTTGTCGCCGTGCACGTCCTCGCGCCTGACCCGCGGGCCGAGAATCCGGTCCAGGTCGGCCAGGAACTCGTCCTCGAAGCCTGGCAGGAAGCGGCCGTCGACATGGGCGACGGCCTGGCCGGGAATCACGTTCACCTTGTAGCCGGCACCCAGCATGGTCGGGGCGGCGGAGTTGCGCAGGGTGGCGCCGATCATCTTGGCGATGCCGCCCAGCTTGGCGAGCGTGGCGTCCATGTCCTCGGGGTCGAGCGGGGTGCCGAGCGCGTCGGACAGCTCGTCGAGGAAGGACCGTACGGTCTTGGTCACCCTGACCGGCCACTTGTGCCGCCCGAGTCGCCCGACGGCCTCGCAGAGCTCGGTGATCGCGTTGTCGTCGTTGGTCATCGAGCCGTGCCCGGCGGTGCCGTCCACGGTGAGCTTCATCCAGTGCATGCCCTTCTGGGCCGTCTCGACGAGATAGAGCCGCAGCTTCTCGTTGACGGTGAAGGAGAAGCCGCCGACCTCGCCGATCGCCTCGCTGACGCCGTCGAAGAGGTCGCGATGATTGTCGACGAGATGCCGCGCACCGTACGTACCACCGGCCTCCTCGTCGGCGAGGAAGGCCAGCACGATGTCGCGCGGGGGCTTACGGCCGCTGCGCATCCGGTCACGGACGACGGCGAGGGTCATCGCGTCCATGTCCTTCATGTCGACCGCGCCGCGTCCCCAGACGCAGCCGTCCGCGATCTCGCCCGAGAACGGGTGGTGCGTCCAGTCATGGGCATTGGCCGGCACCACATCGGTGTGGCCGTGGATGAGCAGCGCGGGCCTCGACGGGTCCTCGCCCTCGATCCGGGCCACGGTCGAGGCGCGGCCCTTGTGGGATTCGAAGATCTTCGGCTCGAGCCCGACCTCGGCGAGCTTCTCGGCGACGTACTCGGCGGCCACCCGTTCGCCCGGGCCCGAGTGGTCTCCGTAGTTGCTGGTGTCGATCCGGATCAGCTCGCGGCAGAGGTCCACGACCTCGTCCTCGCCGGCGGGGCCGCCGACCGTATGCGTCTCGCTCACACTGCTTCCTTCCACTGTCACCCAGGTGCTGCCCCTCATCCTCCCGCGCCCCGCCCGCCGGCCCAAGGCCGCCCATGCCTCGTCATGCGCCGTTCACGCGGCCAGTGGCGTGATCGAGCACCCCCGAATGTTTGCTATTGTTTTCCACGTCGGAACGGGCACGGCCCGCGAGACAGACACCTTGTCCGGGTGGCGGAATGGCAGACGCGCTAGCTTGAGGTGCTAGTGCCCTTTATCGGGCGTGGGGGTTCAAGTCCCCCCTCGGACACCAGAGGGAACGTTCGCAAGATCGTTTCTCTTTCTCTCACGCGATGTGGCTCCAGTGCTTGCACTGGAGCCACATCGCGTTGTGCGGCAAGTACCGCACCGGCACCTGGTTCTCCACCGTCCCCGGGGGCGGCAGCACCCAGGGTTGGCGGTGATGGTGAAGGTCATCGACTCGGCGGAGGTGTTGGTCAGCGTCCTCCAGGCCTGTCGGTCTCGGACCGGACGCTCCTGCCGGTGTCACGGCCCGGCCGCGAGGCGTGCGGTCCGGCCGCCGGGCGCGGCGGGAGTCAAAAGGACGGCGACGTCGCCCGGCCGGGGCAGCGGGCGGCTCGCCTCGGTGACCGGGGTGAGCCGCCCGTCGCCCCGCACCAGGAACAGCAGGTCCCAGTCGGCCGGCGCGTCCCGGTCCGCCGACCGGGTCACGATGGACGCCCCTTCCTCGTACCTGCGGGTCAGCGCCGCCCCGGTCAGCTCCGTACCGAACAGGACCTCGCCGCCGGTGAACGGGGCCACGACCCCCAGACGCTCGCGCTGGGACCCGACACGATGGACGGATCCCTCGATGCTGCCGCGCAGGATGGTGGCCGCCAGCACGTTGAAGTCGTCCTCGGCGGTCAGGAAGAACACCGCTGTGATGCCTTCCAGCTCGGCCTCCTCCCCGGTGGCGGCAGACAGCAGCTCCCCCGGGGCCAGTTCGAGCCCGGCCCGGCCGATGCGTTCACGCTGGCGATCCGGGCCGGCCCACATCAGTACCTCCAGCCCCGCCGTCCGCAGCGCCACCGCGAGGTCCACCACCCATGGCTCGCCGCCGACCAGGAGCGGGCGCGAGCGGGCCGGCCGTACGACGTCCAGGCGCCGGGCGACGGCCGAAGCCGTCAGCCCGTACAGCGTCACCGTGGCCACGATGACGACGAAGGTGGCCGGAAGGATCTTCGAAGCCCCTCCGATCCCCTTCGCGACCAGGGTGGCGGAGAACGTCGAGGCGGTCGCCGCCGCGACGATGCCGCGGGGCGCCATCCAGCCGATGAAGCCCCGCTCGCCCCTGGTCAGGTCCGTGCCGAGCGTCGACACGAACGCCACCAGCGGCCTGACCAGGAGTACGAGCACAGCGGTGAGCGCCAGCGCGGGAAGTACCACGTGCCGCAGCGACTGCGGGGTGACGGTGGCCGAGATCGAGATGAAGAGCAGACCGAGGATCAGACTGACCAGGGTCTCGAAGAAGGGCCGGCGCGCCGGGACGTCGAACTGCGGGAGGTTGGCAACGGCCAGACCCATCATCACGGCGGCGATGAGCCCGGAGTCCTCACGGACGACGTCGCAGAACGCCGCCACCGCTATCACTGCGGCGAGCTGGGCCGTGGTCCCGAGGATCTCGCCGAGCCGGAGCCGGCGCAGCAGTACCCACAGCAGCCAGGATCCGACGACGCCTCCTGCCAGTCCGACCCCCACGCTCGCGATGAACTCGACGGCTCCGCTGCCGACATGACGCTCGGTGCTCGCGCTGACGAGGTGGAAGACGAGGGCGCCCAGGATGCCGCCGACCGGGTCGATGAGGGAGCCCTCCCAGACCAGGACGTGCTGCAGCCGTTCCTTCGGCCGGACGAAGCCGAGCAGCGGCCCGACCACCGTCGGCCCGGAGACCACGAGAATCGCGCCCAGCATGAGGGCCGCCCGCCGGTCCATGCCCAGCAGCGGCGCGGCGAGCAGCGTGCCGAGCACCCAGGTGATCAGGGTTCCGACCCAGATCAGCCTGACGACGACGCGGCGGGTGTGGCCTTTGAGCTTTCTGAGATCGAGCCCGAGGCCGGCGTCGTAGAGGATCACCGCGACGGCGAGCGACACCAAAGGGGAGAACGCGGGGCCCAGCAGCCGCTGCGGATCGAGCTCGTCCACCAGCGCGCCGGCGGCGAACCCGACCGGCAGCAGCACGATGAGTGCCGGGATACGCAGCCGGCCCGCCAGGATCTGCGACCCGACGGCAAGCACCAGGGTCAGCCCCACGCCGATGAGGACCTGATTCGTCGTCACGCAGTACCTCCGTGGTGCCGGGCCTTCCGACGCGGCGGATGCTCCGGCCGGCGGCCCGGGAACGCAGCAGGATCGAGCACCACGGCGCAACCGTCATTCCTGCCACGGGGTGATCCCCCAGCGGACCGTGTGCTCCTCACCGGGTCCCAGTACGACGAGTCCCGTACCGCTGCGGAACGCATCCGGCGGGCACGACATCGGCTCGATGGCAATGGATCGGCGCCGCTCCCCTTCGGGCAGGGTGTCGCCGGTGAACAGCTGAACGTGATCGGTGCCCTCGCCGAGCCATACGTCGGTGCCCCACGCGCCGGAGGAATGGGCGAGGCTCACCACGGCCCGCCCGCGCGCATCCCGGTCGAGATCGGCGAACGGGGTGTCCAGCTGCTGGGTCCCGATGGTGCGTGGCGTACGGAAGTCGTAGGGCGTCCCCTCGACCGGTTCGGCGGCCACCGGCAGCCCCCGTTCGTCGGTGCGCAGCCGTGTCCGCGCCGGTACGGTCAGCAGCGCGTCGTCCACGGTCCCGGTGCCGCCGACCCTGAGGTAGGGGTGCTGGCCGACCCCGTAGGGAGCGGCGTCGTCGCCGAGGTTGAGTGCGGTGACGGCCACGCCGAGGCCGTCCTCGCCCAGGGTGTACTCGGCGCGGACCCGGAGGTGGAAGGGGTAGCCGGGCTGAGGCCACAGGGAGACGTCGAGCACCGCGCGGTCGTCCTGCGCCTCGACGATCCGCCACGATGTCCAGCGGAGCAGGCCGTGGATGGCATTGCCGTTCTTCGGTTCGGTCAGTGGCAGTTGCTGGTCCTGCCCGTCCCAGCGGTAGCGGCCGTCCCGGATCCGGTTGGGCCACGGCGCGAGGATCTGCCCGCGCCCGCCGGTGATCCGGTCGTCCGGTGCGAAGCCGTCGAGTACGAGCCGGTCGCCGACGGCGTAATGACGCAGGGCCGCGCCGAGTTCGACGATCACGGCCCTCCGGTTCCCATGGCGGAGAGTCAGCTGCCGCCCGGTCCGGCTCTCGTGCACGCGTGGCCTCCTCGGTGTGCCCGAAGGCGGACGGCCCGCACGCCCGGGCTGGGTGGTGGCCGGTCCGTCGGCCGCCTCTCGGGAGCGTGCGGACAACGACCTGCCGAGTCAAGCGGGACACGGGCGCCCTGCCCCCAATGGCCAGGCAGGTTCGCCCACCGGGGGCATGCGTTGGCGGTACACGGCCCGGCTGCCCACCCCCTGCACGGGGCGGCAGAGCGGCCGAGCGGGTCATGCCCCGAAGCCCGCCCAAGGGGCGGTGGACGGCCTGCCGGGGCAGGATCCCGTGGACCGTGCAGCGCAGGCGCGGGTTTCCGTTCTCCCGGATAGTGGGGTCGGGGGCTTCCTACCCGCCGGAGCCACGATGGACGAGCGCTATCCACCGATCGCCGAGCACGGACTGATCGGCGATCTGCAGACGGCCGCGCTCGTCTCCTCCCGGGGGGTCATCGACGGGTTCGCCGCCCCCGGTTCGATTCGCCCAGCATCTTCGCCGCGCTGCTCGAAGGACCCGGCCTGGCTGTCCACGCTGGACGCCATCGACCGCACACTCGTCTCGGACAGCCTCGTCCACCGCTACGACCCGGCGGCCTCGCCCGACGGACTGCGGTGCGCCGAGGGCACGTTCAGCCTCCGCACCTTCCTGTACGTCGACGCGCTGGTACGCGCGGGCCGGCTCCCGCAGGCGCGATACGCCTTCGAGAAGATGCAGACCTACGCCAACCACGTCGGGCTCTTCGCCGAGGAGATCGGCCCGAGCGGGGAGCAACTGGGCAATTTCCCGCAGGCGTTCACGCACCTGTCCCTGATCATGGCCTCCACCACGCTCGACGAGGCGCTCGACCGCGAGGAGGGCCGCTGACCCTGCCGTCCCGGCAGCCGCCGGGAGACCGCCCGGCCGGGCCTCCGAGAGGTTCACGGACGGCTCCGCCGACGTGCGGTGGGAGGCCTACAACGGGTCACCGGGTGCCCGGCCGGCCTGTGTGCCGGCGTCGGTGGAAGAGTCCAGCTCGCCGTGCGTGTCCATCCAGTAGAGCAGGACCAGAGCGGGCCCGGTCAGCACGGTCGCGACGACCGTTGGCTGTGGCGGGCCGGCGACGGCCCCGACGGGTCCCTCTCCGTGCGGGGCGCGGCCCGCGCTGCCGGCCGGGTGTCAGCCTCCGGTGGCGAAGCCGGGGAAGAGTGTCATTCCGCCGTCCACGTACAGCGTGGCGCCCACGAGGTAGTCGAGCAGATCGGACGCCACCGCGACGACGGCGTTGGCGATGTCGTCCGGCTCCCCGACCCGGCGGTACGGGATCAGTCGCAGCAGGTCGGCCTCGGCCTCGGGGGTGTCCCAGGCGCTCCTGTTGATGGGGGTGCGGATGGCGCCCGGCGCGATGGCGTTCACACGGATTCCCTGGGGGGCCAGTTCCTGTGCGAGGGTCGCCATCATCATGCCGACGCCGCCTTTGGAGGCGGCGTAGTTCACATGGCCCGCCCAGGGGACGAGCTGGTGGACCGAGCTCATGCAGATGATCTTCCCCGCGGACCGGGAGACCTCCGGTACGACGCCGCGCCGCAGGAACTCCTTGGTGGCCTCCCGCGCGCAGAGGAACTGGCCGGTGAGGTTGACGTCGATGACCTTCTGCCACTGGGCGCGCGTCATCTCCACGCTCGGCGCATCCCGCTGGAGGCCCGCGTTGGCCACCATGATGTCGATGGTGCCGAACTCCTCGACCATGCGGGCGACCATGCCGACGACCTGGTCCTCGTCGGAGACATCGGCCTGGTGGGCGTAGGCGCGGACGCCGAGTCCCCTGATCTCCGCGACGACCTTCTCGGCCTCGTCCTCGCCTACGACGTAGTTGACCACGACATCCGCACCGGCCCGCCCGAGTGCGATCGCGGTCGCCCTGCCGATGCCCGAACCGGCCCCGGTCACCAGCGCCTTCTGCCCTGCCACGAGCCGCGCGGACAGTGCGCCCCGGACCTCACCGGTACTTCCAGCCACCACGGCTTCTCCTTCGGCACTCGGACGGCCCGCCGGCCGGCGGACGTCGCCGCCGGCCGGGCCGCTGGACCGGCAGTCGCTCACGGGAAGGACGACGCGGGGTCACCGCACCGTCCCGCCAGGACCGGAAGCGAGCCCTTCCGCACCGCGCCGCCTTCTTCAGGAAGGGAACACCGAACGCGGCGGGCGGCCCGGACCCGGCACGCAGGGCGTTCCCGGCGGGGCGGGAATGTCACGCAACCGGGCCAATGACCCGACCGGGCCGCCCTGCACTCCTCACCGCATGCCGTCTCCCGCCTCGAGGCAGCCGCACCAAAGGCGCCCCGGAGATCCGGCGCCCGCCCCTCGGCCCTCTGTCGAAGCGCTCCGGGCGTGGCTAACGTCCAGCAGCGACGCAGGTGTTGCCGAGCAAGGAGCATCATGAGCCGTACACCGAGCTACTCCCTCCCCTGGCACGTGGACGTGGCCCCCGGATCGGGCGGACTGCCGCCCCGGTCCTGGTATGCCGGGTCGGACGCCCCGCGGATGTCGTTGAACGGGGAATGGCGCTTCCGGCTCTCGCCGACCGCGACCGCCGAGGACACGTCGTTCGCCCGGCCCGGGTTCGACGCGTCCGGGTGGCGAACGGTCGCGGTGCCCGGGCACTGGGTGCTGCAGGGGGCCGGCGGAGCGCCCGCGTACACCAATGTCGTCTACCCGTTCCCGGTCGATCCGCCGCACGTGCCGACCGAGAACCCGACCGGGGACCATCTGCGCACCTTCGATCTGCCCGACGGATGGCCGGCGGGCGGCGACGCCGTGCTGCGGTTCGACGGGGTGGAGTCCGCCGCCCGGGTCTGGCTCAACGGCGAGGAGCTGGGGGACTTCAAGGGGTCGCGGCTGCCGCACGAGTTCGCGGTCGGCGGCATCGTGCGGGCCGAGGGCAACGTCCTGGCCGTCCGCGTGCATCAGTGGTCGTCCGGGAGCTATCTGGAGGACCAGGACCAGTGGTGGCTCCCCGGGATCTTCCGGGACGTCACGCTCGCGCACCGGCCCCAGGAAGCGCCCCGGGACTTCTTCGTCCACGCCGGCTACGACCACGGCGCCGGTGCCGGGACCCTGCGGGTGGAGTGCGAAGGGACCAGGGGCCGGGTCGTCGTGCCCGAGCTGGGGGTCGACGCCGCGACGGGTGAGGCGGTGACCGTGCCGGTCGAGCCGTGGACCGCCGAGACGCCCCGGCTGTACGACGGTGAGCTGGTGACCCCCGGCGAGCGCATCCCGCTGCGGATCGGCTTCCGTACCGTCGTCGTCGAGGACGGCGTCGTCGAGGTCAACGGCCGGCGCGTGCTGTTCCGTGGGGTGAACCGCCACGAGTTCCACCCGGAGACGGGGCGGGCCGTGGACGCGGAGACGATGCGGCGCGATCTGGTGCTGATGAAGCAGCACCACATCAATGCCGTACGGACCAGCCACTATCCGCCGCATCCGGCGTTCCTGGATCTCTGCGACGAGCTCGGACTCTGGGTGATCGACGAGTGCGATCTGGAGACCCATGGTTTTGCCGGACTGGAGTGGCGCGACAACCCGGTCGACGACGATCGGTGGACCCCGGCGCTCCTCGACCGGGCCGCGCGGATGGTCGAGCGCGACAAGAACCACGCGTCGGTGATCATCTGGTCGCTGGGAAACGAGTGCGGGACGGGACGCGGGCTGACCGCCATGGCCGAGTGGATCAAGGGCCGGGATCCGGAACGGCTGGTGCACTACGAGGGCGACCTGTCCTGCAAGGACGTCGACGTCTATTCGCGGATGTATCCGGCGCACGCGGAGGTCGAGCTGATCGGGAAGCGGGCCGAGGCCCCGTGGGGCGACCCGGAACTGGACGCCAGGCGGCGCGCCATGCCGTTCATCATGTGCGAGTACGGACACGCGATGGGCAACGGCCCGGGCGGGCTGAGCGAATACCAGCGCCTCTTCGAGCAGTACGAGCGCTGCCAGGGCGGGTTCGTCTGGGAGTGGATCGACCACGGTCTCGCCCACCCGGAGCACGGCTTCGCCTATGGCGGGGACTTCGGCGAGGAGTTGCACGACGGCAACTTCGTCTGCGACGGGCTGCTCTTCCCCGACCGCACCCCCTCCCCCGGGCTGATCGAGTACAAGAAGGTCGTCGAGCCGGTACGGATCGAGGCCGGGACGTCGGCGGGCACGGTCAGGATCGGCAACGGGTACGACTTCGCGGGGCTGGATCATCTGGAGTTCGTCTGGTCGCACGAGGTGGACGGCGAGCTCCGCGGAACCGGTCCGCTCGCCGTGCCCGCCCTGGCCCCCGGAGCCCACGCCGAGGTACGGCTTCCCGGGAACGGCCCGGGTGTGTGGACCGTCCGGGCGCTGCTCGCCGAGGACACCGCGTGGGCCGAGCGCGGGCATGTGATGGCGTGGGGGCAGGTGGAGGTCGGTGCGGCGGCCCCGGTCACGGCCGTGGTGGGATCGCGGCCGGAGGCGGGCGCGGGGGTGATCACGCTCGGGAGCGGGGTCTTCGACGCGGCGACCGGGGCACCGGTACGGCTCGGCGGCGTGCCGGTGCAGGGGCTGCGGCTCGATGTGTGGCGGGCGCCCACCGACAACGACAACGGTGCGGCCTGGCAGCCGGACGAGCGGTACGGACTGCGGTGGCGGGAGTTGGGGCTGCATCGGATGCGCCATCGGATCGACGCCGTGGAGGTGGGCGAGGAGTCGTTGACCGTACGGACGCGGGTGGCGCCCGCCGGGGCGGACCTGGGGTTGCGTACGGCGTACCGGTGGACCGACGACGGGGCGCGGCTCGGGCTCACCGTGTCCGTGGTGCCGGAGGGCGAGTGGCGGGTGCCGCTGCCCCGGCTCGGGATCCGGTTCGGGCTGCCCGCTGCGTACGGCCGGGCGCGGTGGTTCGGCGGCGGGCCGGGCGAGGCGTACCCGGACACCCGGGCGGCGTCGGTGCTCGGGCGATGGGAGATGCCCGTGGACGCGATGCAGACCCCGTACGTCCGGCCGCAGGAGAACGGTGCGCGGGCCGATGTCCGGTGGGCGGAGCTGACGCACGGCGACGGTGCGGGACTGCGGGCCGAAGGGGGTGTGCCGTTCTGGTTCACCGCGCGGCGGTGGACGAGCGAGCAACTGGATGCGGCGGAGCACGGCCCGGAACTGGTGCCCGGGGAGACCGTCTGGGTCAACCTGGACCATGCGGTGCAGGGCATCGGGTCGCAGTCGTGCGGGCCGGGGGTGCTGCCGCAGTACCGGCTCGACGCGGCGGCCGCGGAGTTCTCGTTCGTGTTCTCGGCGGTGGGGTGAGACAGGGGCCGCGGACGGTGACGGCACCGCGTGACCGGCCGGCTGCCGGTGGGCGTGACCGGTACCGGTGGGCTGTGACCGTGCAGCCGTCGGTGACCTGCGGCGACGCGTGACAGGATGGTCGCCACCATGACCATCAGCACCGTCAGCCGCCGCGCCCCGGACATCGACGCACCGGCAGGGCCGCCGCGATGAGAGGCCGCGCGAAGCCTCCGCCGGCGCCCCTGCCGCAGCGGGACGGGATCGATCCGGTCCGGGTGCGGCTCCCCGAGGATCCGGGCGAGGAGTGGGCGACGGTCCGCGATCATCTGCTGGCGCGGTTCGCCGGTGCGATCGGGGCGGACCGGGTGGACGCCATGTTCGCCGGGGGCCGGTTCGTCTCGGTGCAGGGGCCCGTGGCCCCCGACGAGCCGTACACGGCGGGGCGGTATCTCTGGTTCCACCGGGACTTCGCGCCCGAGGAGCCGGTGCCGTTCCCGGTCGGCGTCGTGTACCGCGACGCGCATCTCGTGATCGCCGACAAGCCGCACTTCCTCGCCACGACACCGCGCGGCCGCCACATCACCGAGACGGCCGTGGCGCGGCTCCGCCGGGAGTTGGGGCTGCCGTCGCTGCAGCCCGCGCACCGGCTGGACCGGCTCACCGCGGGCCTCGTCCTCTTCGTCGTACGGCCCGAGGACCGGGGGGCGTACCAGACGCTGTTCCGGGACAAGCGGGTGCGCAAGGAGTACGAGGCGGTGGCACCGTACGACCCCTCGATCGCCTTCCCGCGTACGGTACGCAGCCGGATCGTCAAGGAGCGCGGGGTGATCGCCGCCCGGGAGGAGCCGGGCGAGGCGAACAGCGAGAGCCGGATCGAGCTGCTGGAACACCGGGAGGGACTGGGCCGTTACCGGCTGCTGCCCGCCACCGGGCGGACCCACCAGCTGCGCGTGCACATGAACAGCCTGGGCCTGCCCCTCGTCCACGATCCCGTCTATCCGGTGGTGGAGCCGGAGGGCGCCACGGACGACTGGACGCGTCCGCTGCAACTCCTGGCGCGGGTGCTGGAGTTCACCGATCCGGTCACGGGTGGGCCGCGCCGCTTCGAGAGCGGGCTGCGGCTCTCGGCGTGGCCGGACCGGTGAGTCCCGGCGGTCAGTGACCGCGGGCGATCCACTCGTCGAGGTGCGGGGCCTCCGCGCCGATCGTCGTGGAGTCCCCGTGCCCGGTACGGACGGTTGTCTCGGCCGGCAGGGCGAGCAGCCGGTCCCTGATCGACGCGACGATCGTCGGGAAGTGCGAGAACGACCGTCCGGTGGCGCCGGGTCCGCCCTGGAAGAGGGTGTCCCCGGTGAAGACGGTGGCCAGCTCGGGGGCGTACAGGCAGACCGCTCCCGGGGCATGACCGGGCGTGTGCAGGACCTGGAGCGCGGTCCCGGCGATCTCCAGCTCCTGCCCCTCGGCCAGTTCGGCGTCGGGGGTGCGGTCCGGGTGGGTCTGCTTCCACAGCGGCAGATCGTCGGGGTGCAGCAGGATCGGTGCACCGGTGGCGTCGGCGAGGGCCGGAGCCGCGTCGATGTGGTCGTTGTGGGCGTGCGTGCAGACGATGGCGCGCAGCGTGCGGCCCGCGAGCGCGGCCTCGATGGCGGCGGCGTCATGGGCGGCGTCGATGACGATCGCCTCGGTGTCGTCGCCGACGATCCAGACGTTGTTGTCGACGTCCCACTCGCCGCCGTCGAGGGCGAACGTGCCGGAGGTGACGAGGTGGTCGATGCGGGCGGCCATCAGAAGACCACCACCGAGCGCAGCACGTCGCCTTCGTGCATCCGGGTGAAGGCCTGCTCGATGTCGCCGAGTCCGATGGTCTCGGTGACGAATGCGCCGAGGTCGATACGGCCCTGCTGGTGCAGATCGATGAGCATCGGGAAGTCGCGCGAGGGCAGGCAGTCGCCGTACCAGGAGGACTTGAGCGAGCCGCCGCGGCCGAACACGTCGAGGAGCGGCAGTTCGAGCTGCATCTCCGGGGTGGGGACGCCGACCAGGACGACGGTGCCGGCGAGGTCGCGGGCGTAGAAGGCCTGCTTGTACGTCTCCGGGCGGCCGACCGCCTCGATGACGACGTCGGCGCCGTTGCCGCCCGTCAGGGAGCGGATCGCCTCGACCGGGTCGGTGGAGCGGGAGTTGACGGTGTGGGTGGCGCCCATCTTCTTCGCCGTGTCCAGCTTGCGGTCGTCGATGTCCACCGCGATGATCTTCGCGGCTCCGGCCAGCCGCGCGCCGACGACGGCCGCGTCGCCGACCCCGCCGCAGCCGATGACGGCGACCGAGTCCCCGCGGCCGACCCCGCCGGTGTTGATGGCGGCGCCGATGCCCGCCATGACGCCGCAGCCGAGCAGCCCGGCGACGGCCGGGGAGGCCTCCGGGTCGACCTTGGTGCACTGGCCCGCGGCGACCAGGGTCTTCTCCGCGAACGCACCGATGCCGAGCGCGGGCGACAGCTCGGTACCGTCCAGCAGCGTCATCTTCTGCTGGGCGTTGTGGGTGTTGAAGCAGTACCAGGGGCGGCCGCGCAGACACGCCCGGCACTGCCCGCAGACCGCACGCCAGTTGAGGATGACGAAGTCGCCGGGCTCGACGTCCGTGACGCCGTCGCCGACGGATTCGACGATGCCCGCGGCCTCATGGCCGAGCAGGAACGGGAAGTCGTCGTTGATGCCGCCCTGCTTGTAGTGCAGGTCGGTGTGGCAGACGCCGCACGCCTGGATCTTCACGACGGCCTCACCGGGGCCGGGGTCCGGGATCACGATCGTCTCGACGCGCACCGGCTCGTTCTTCCCCGGTGCGATGACCCCTTGTACCTGCTGCGCCATACCGCGGTCTCCTTCGTGACGGTCCCGGCTTCTGAGATGTCCGACCGATACCGGTGATCGAACGCGGACAACCGTACGCGCTGTGCGGGTGTCCCGGCAGCGATGGCGCGTCGGAGCGCGGCGGGCGGCCCCACCGGAGGTTCCGCGGGAGCCGCCCGCCGTGCGTCAGGCCTCCGTGTCGTGGACCCGGCGTCCGCCGACATACGTCTGGAGGACGCGGGTGGTGCCGATCTCCTCGGGCGGGCCCGCGTACACGTCGCGGTCCAGGACCACCAGGTCGGCGAGGGCTCCGGTACGGATGGAGCCGGTGTCGTCCAGGTGGTTCACATGGGCCGATCCGGCCGTGTACGCGGCGATGGCGGCCGTGAGTCCGATGCGCTCGCCGGGCAGGAAGACCGGTCCTTCGCCGTCCGGGGCGATCCGGTTGACCGCGGTGTGGATGCCGTGCAGCGGCTCGGCGCTGCTGACCGGCCAGTCGCTGCCCGCCGCGACGGTCGCACCGGACCGCAGCAGCGCGCCGAACGGATACTGCAGCGCGGCGCGTTCGTCGCCGAGAAAGGGAATGGTCAGCTCGTCCATCTGTGGCTCATGGGCGGCCCAGAGCGGCTGGATGTTGGCTGTGGCACCGAGCTCACGGAACCGCGGGATGTCGTCGGGGTGGACGATCTGGAGATGGGCGAGGTGGGGCCGGGTGTCGGTGCGGCCGTTGACGGTGCGGGCGGCCTCGACGGCGTCGAGTGCCTCGCGCACCGCGCGGTCGCCAAGGGCGTGGAAGTGGGTCTGGAAGCCGAGGGCGTCCAGTTCGGTGACGTACCGGCGCAGCTCGACGGGGTCGACGAAGCTGGTGCCGCTGTTGGCGGTGGCGCAGCCGCAGGCGTCGAGGTACGGCGTGAGCAGAGCTGCGGTGCCCGTCTCGGCGACCCCGTCCTGCATGATCTTCACCGACCCGGCCCGGAACCGTCCGCCCGTCAGCTCCCGCCGCCTGGCGACGAGTTCGGGTATCTGCTCGGAGCCACGCTCGCGCTCCCACCACAGGGCGCCGACGACCCGCGCGGTGAGCGATCCGTCGCGGGCTGCGGTCAGATAGGCGTCGGAGGCGTCGTCCATCGAACCGTAGACGCCGACGATGGCGTCCTGCCAGGCGGTGATCCCGTACGAGTGGAGGAGACGCTGGGCACGGAGCAGAGCGGCGAGCCGGTCGGCGGGGGTGGAGCGCGGGGTGTGCTGGGCGACCAGGTCCATGGCTCCCTCCTGGAGAAGTCCGGTGGGCTCGCCCCGGTCGTCGCGTTCGATACGGCCGTCGGCCGGGTCGGGGGTGTCGCGGGTGATGCCGGCGAGCATGAGGGCACGGGTGTTGACCCAGGCGCCGTGGTGGTCGCGGTTGACCAGGAAGACGGGGCGGTCGGGTACGGCGGTGTCGAGCCGGTCCCGGGTCGGGCTGCCGCCGTCGAAGGCCTCCATGGACCAGCCGCCGCCGGTGATCCACTCCTGGTCCGGGTGGCTGTCGGCGTAGGCCCGTACCGCGGCGAGGGTGTCCGCCGCCGTCCGGGAGTCCGTGAGGTTGCACTGCGCGAGTTCGAGGCCGGCGGTGACCGGGTGGATGTGCGCGTCCTGGAAACCGGGAACGAGCAGCCGCCCGGCGAGATCGACGACTTCGGTCTTCGGGCCGATCAGTTCACGCACCTCGTCGTGGCCGACCGCGGTGATGCGGTCGCCGGTGACGGCCACGGTCGTGGCGCGGCTGCGGGCCGAGTCCATGGTGAGGATGGGGCCGCCGGTGAGGACGAGATCGGCGGGGGTGTGGTGCATCAGTGGTTCCGTTTCCGTGGGAGTCGTGGGGTGGCGCGCGTTGCGGGGTCAGGCCGCCTCGGTGACCGCGGGTTCGGCAGGGGCGAGGGAGCGGCCGGTGACGAAATACGGTGACTTTCTTATCCACTTGGCCCAGGCTGCCGCACCCACGCCGGTCACCAGCATGGCCGCCGGGCAGAAGAGCATGAACCAGCCGTTGTCCGGGCTGATCGCGAAGTGGTCGGCGGAGGTGTAGAAGGACCAGCAGAGGTAGCCGCCGAGGCCGAGCAGTGCGACGGCGCTGAGCACCGGGAGTACGACGGCACGCAGCGCCTCGGCAGGGCTCTGGCGCAGCAGGCCGCGAAAACGGGCGGCCGCGGCCAGCGCGGTGAGCGCGTAGTAGACCGAGACGACGACGCCGATCGCGTTGACGGACGCCAGGATCAGGTCTCCGACCTTCGGGATGACCAGCGACAGAACGGCGATGGCGGCGGCGACACAGCCGATCGCGACCGTTCCGGCCGCCGGTGTGCCGAACCGCGGGCTGACCTTGGTCCAGAGCGGGCCGAGCGTGCGGTCCCGGCTCATCGCGAACATGCCGCGCACGGTCGGGATCACGCCGGACTGGAGGGAGGCCACGGCGGAGAAGGTGAGGGCGATCAGCGGGAGCGCGGCGAGCGGCTGATCGGCGAGCCGGTCGCCGAAGTACGTGAGCCCCTGGGCACCGTGCCCGGTCAATTCGTCCAGGGAGAGGACCCGTTGGAAGGCGAAGGAGCCGAGGAGGAAGAGGCCGAGCATGGTGAAGAGGGTGATGAGCCCGGCCCTGGAGGCGTCCTGCGGGTCGCGGACCTCCTCGTTGACGCTGAACGATGACTCGAACCCCCAGTAGCAGAAGACCGAGAGAAGAAGCCCCTGGGCGAGCTGCTGTCCGGAGGGGATGGTGAACGGGTTGATCCAGTCCAGGCTGAACGGGTGCGGGCCGACGACCAGTCCGTACCCGCAGAACCCGAGCAGCACGACGTACTCGAAGACGAGCAGGTACTTCTGCAGGTTGGCGGCGGAGCGGGTGCCGGTGATCGCGGTGAGGGTGACGGCGATCAGGACGGCGATGCCGAGGGCGGTCGACTGGGCGGTGGAGTCCGGGTCGAGGCGGAGCCCGGCGAGGGTGTGCAGCCCGCCCTCGCCCGCGAGTTGGAGCAGGGCGGAGCCGGTGACCGTCGTGGTGTACGAGAGGAAGACGACCGTGGAGACGATGCCGATCCAGCCGACGAGGAAGCCGAGCCAGGGGCTGAGGGAGCGGCCGACCCAGACATAGCCGCTGCCCATGTTCGGCTCGACCCTGTTGAGCCGGGAGTAGGCGCTCGCGATGCCCAGGACGGGCAGGAAGCCGAGCAGCATGATGATCGGCAGATGGAGGCCGACGGCGCCCGCGGTGACGCCGAGACCGATGCCGATGCTCGTGGTCGCGGCGGTGGAGGACGCGGCGATGGCGAAGCCGTCGACGACGCCGAGGCTCTTCCTGAGGGACGCGGCTGCTGGTGGGTCGCTGCCGTAGGGGGTGGGTGAGTCCGTCACGGTGGCTCCTTCGCCGAGGGGCACTCTTCGGCCCCGATGGCGGCACATCGAACTCCTCGGGGGTTCCGCACGTCAACGCTGTTGTCATAAGGTGCGCCGCATGAACGCGAGCGAGCGGGTGGTGGCGGAGGGGGCGCGCCGCCGCAGGCGCCCCACCAAGCAGGGCACGGTTCTGTCGGAACAGCTGATCGTGGGGACGGTGCTGCGGCTGATCGGCGAGCACGGTGCGGCGGCGCTCACCGTGCGCCGGCTCGGCGCCGCCCTGGGGTGCGATCCGAGCGCGATCTACCGGTACTTCCGGGACACGGACGAGCTGCTGCTCGCGGTGGCCGACGAGCTGATCGGCCGTACGCTGTCCGGCTGGCGGGCGACCGGTGACTGGCGGGCCGACCTGCGCGACCTGGGGTTGCGGATGCACGCCGACTATCTGACGCATCCGCAGGCGGCCCTGCTGACGTGCGCCCGGGTCACCGGCCGTACGCACGAGATCCAGGCCGTGGAGACCATTCTCGGGATTCTGCGCGGGGCGGGCTTCCCGGACGCAGAGGCGGTGCGGATCTATCACGTGTTCGTCGACCAGACGCTGTCCTTCGCGGCGCTGGACGCGTCGACGCTGGTGCTGTCGGAGCGGGCCCGTGCGCTGGAGGTGCAGACGTGGCCGCAGACGTATGCGCGACTGGAGCGGACCACGCATCCGCACATCGCGGCGACCGCGCCGGTACTGGTGGCGGAGATGGGCCGCAGCGGCTATCCGGCGGCGCTGGAGATGATGCTCGCGGCGGCCGCGGCGCGGCTGCAGCATGTGACAGCGAGCCCGTCCGACGTGTGAGGCCCGGGCTCGGGGCGCGAGGACGTCCAGCCCTCGCAGGAGCTGCGGGGCACGAGTTCGGGCCGCGGGGACGTCCGACTCGCGCAGGGCGTCTTGGGGTACGAGCTCAGGGCGCGAGGACGTCCAGCTCGTGCAGGGCCCCCACCGCGATCTCCTTCGTCAGCCGCTCCGACTTCACCGCATCCCCCTCGCGCACCGCCTCCGCGAGCCGTACATGCAGCGTGACCGCGGCCGGGTCGGGGTCCTCGAACATCACCTGGTGGTGGGTGCGCCCGGCCAGTACCTCGGCGACGACGTCCCCGAGCCGGGCGAACATCTCGTTGCCGGAGGCGTTGAGCACGATCCGGTGGAACGCGATGTCGTGTTCCAGATACCGCTCCAGCTGCTGGCCGCGTGAGGTCGCGACCATGCCGAGCGCGCATTCGGTGAGGGCCGCACACTGCTCCGGCGTGGCGTTCCGGGCGGCGAGGCCGGCGGCGACCGGTTCGATCGCCGAACGCAGCACGGTCAGGGAGCGCAGCTGGCGCGGCCGGTCGGCGCCGGCCAGGCGCCACCGGATGACCTGCGGGTCGTAGACGTTCCAGGCCTCGGTCGGCTGCACCGTCACACCGACCCTGCGCCGGGACTCGACCAGGTGCATGGACTCCAGGACCCGGATCACTTCGCGTACGACCGTGCGCGAGACGTCGAAGCGCTGGGCCAGCTCGTCGGTACGCAGCACCTGGCCCGGCGGGAAGTCCCCCGCGGCGATTTCCAGGCCCAGGGTGTCCAGCACGTGTGTATGCAGCCCGGGGCCCTGTGTGGTCATGGACAAAGCCTACGGGGCGCCTCTCGGGAACAAAAAGTACGACGTTTATGTCACACCATCTTGAATAAGTCGTACGTATGGGTTTCAGTAGCGCGACGGACCGATGTCGAGGAAGACGTCGACGGAGACAGCGAGGCACCACCAATGAGCACCCCACACGTCGTCGTGGTGATGGGCGTAGCAGGGACCGGAAAGACCACGATCGGTCCCCTGCTCGCCGCCGAACTCGGCGTTCCGTACGCCGAGGGCGATGACTTCCATCCCGCGGCGAACATCGCCAAGATGTCGGCCGGCACCCCGCTGGACGACGCCGACCGGTGGCCCTGGCTCGACGCGATCGGGCAGTGGGCGCACGGCCGGGCCGGGCTCGGCGGCGTCGTCAGCAGCTCGGCGCTCAAGCGGGTCTACCGTGACCGGCTGCGGGCCGAGGCCCCCGGTGCCGTCTTCCTCCATCTGACCGGCGACCGCGCCCTCATCGAGGGACGGATGGCGGAGCGCAGGGGCCACTTCATGCCGACCGCCCTGCTCGATTCGCAGTTCGCCACCCTGCAGCCGCTGCAGGAGGACGAGGCCGGCGTCGCCGTCGACGTGTCCGGCACCCCCGAAGAAATCACCCAGCGAGCCGTCGCCGCGCTGCGCCGGCTCGGAGCCTAAGGATCATCACCGTGACCAGTCTCAGCGTCGAGACGCTGGCAGCGGATGCCGTCGAACCGATCACGTCGGCCGGCAATGCCCAGTTGGGCATTGCCGTCCTGGCGGGCATCGCCGTCATCGTTCTGCTCATCACCAAGTTCAAGTTGCACGCGTTCCTGGCGCTGACCATCGGCTCGCTGGCGCTCGGCTCCTTCGCCGGTGCCGCGCCCGCCAAGACGATCGCCAGCTTCACCGCCGGCCTCGGCTCGACGGTCGCGGGCGTCGGCGTCCTCATCGCGCTCGGTGCCATTCTGGGCAAGCTGCTCGCCGACTCCGGCGGCGCGGACCAGATCGTCGACACGATCCTTGCGAAGGCGAGCGGGCGCGCCATGCCGTGGGCGATGGTCCTCATCGCCTCGATCATCGGTCTGCCGCTCTTCTTCGAGGTCGGCATCGTGCTGCTGATCCCGGTGGTGCTGCTCGTCGCCAAGCGCGGCAACTACTCCCTGATGAGGATCGGCATCCCGGCGCTCGCCGGTCTCTCCGTGATGCACGGGCTGATCCCGCCGCACCCCGGTCCGCTGGTCGCGATCGACGCCCTCGGCGCCAACCTCGGTGTCACCCTGGCGCTCGGTGTGCTGGTCGCCATCCCGACCGTGATCATCGCGGGTCCGGTCTTCTCCCGCTACGCGGCCCGCTGGGTGGACATCAAGGCGCCGGAGAAGATGATTCCGCAGCGTCCGTCCGAGGAGCTGGAGCACCGCCCCAGCTTCGGCGCCACGCTGGCGACCATCCTGCTGCCGGTCGTGCTGATGCTGGCCAAGGCCCTCGTCGACATCGTCGTGGACAACCCCGACAATCACGTCCAGCAGGTCACCGACGTGATCGGCTCGCCGCTGATCGCTCTCCTCGCGGCCGTCATAGTCGGCATGTTCACGCTGGGCCGGGCCGCCGGTTTCACCAAGGCGCGGCTCTCCACCACCGTCGAGAAGTCCCTCGCCCCGATCGCGGGTGTGCTGCTGATCGTCGGTGCGGGCGGTGGCTTCAAGCAGACCCTCATCGACGCCGGTGTGGGTCAGATGATCCTGGACTTCTCCAAGGACTGGTCGATCCCGGCGCTGCTGCTGGGCTGGCTGATCGCCGTCACGATCCGGCTCGCGACGGGTTCGGCGACCGTGGCCACGATCTCGGCGGCCGGTCTGGTCGCCCCGCTCGCCGCCGACATGTCGACGTCGCACGCGGCGCTGCTGGTCCTCGCCGTCGGTGCGGGCTCGCTCTTCTTCAGCCACGTCAACGACGCGGGGTTCTGGCTGGTGAAGGAGTACTTCGGAATGAGCGTCGGCCAGACGGTGAAGACCTGGTCGGTGATGGAGACCATCATCTCCGTGGTCTCGCTGGCCTTCATCCTGCTGCTGTCGCTGATCCTCTAGCGCTTCGGATCCTCCGGCCTCTCGGTGGATTCCTCCCACAGCGGGTGTTCGGCCCGCGCCCAAGGGCGCTCGACCGACCCGGTGCGCATGCCACGGCGTGCCTCCGGGTCGGCGAGCGCCTTTGCCATGTGTCCGGCCAGCACGATCCCGATGGCGAGGGCCAGCCAGTCGTGGACGAAGGTGGCGCCGGTGCGCCACATCAGCGGGGCGAGACCGGTGAACCACATCAGCAGTCCGGTGCCGGTCATGACCGGCACGGCGCCGGCGATCCAGGCCGCGTACAGCTTCTGTCCCGCGTTGAACTTCCCGGCCGGCCTCGATGCCCGCCGGTGATCGCGGCGGCGTACCGCCCGCAGCCACTCCCGGTCGTGCGGCCCGAACCGGTTGAGCCGGGACAGGTCGGCGCGCAGCGCCCGGGAGGCGAGACCGGCCAGCAGCGGTACGGGGATCACCAGCCCGGACCATTCGTGCACGGTGACCACGAGATGGCGGCGGCCGACGAGTTCGGCGAGCTGGGGCACGTACAGGCAGGCCGCGGTCGCCACGCACAGCAGCATCAGCCAGGCGGTGGTGCGGTGCACCCAGCGCTCGGCCCGGCTGAAGCGATGGATCCGGCCGGTGGCCTCAGCCGGTGGGGGCGTCGTCGCGGCCGTTGGACCGCCCGACCCAGGCATCGACGTCATAGCCGAGCTCCTCCCAGTAACCGGGCTTCACGGAGTCGGTGACGGTGATTCCGGAGAGCCATTTCGCCGACTTGTAGAAGTACATCGGGGCGACGTAGAGACGCACCGGGCCGCCGTGCGCATGGGCCACCGGCTTGTCCTGCATGCGCAGCGCGACCATCACATCGGGGCGCCGGGCCTGGTCGAGGGTGAGGCTCTCGCTGTACGCGCCGTCGAAGCAGGTGAAGCGGATCGCCTTCGCCCCGGGCCGTACCCCGGCCGCGTCCAGCAGCGCGGAGAGCCGGACGCCCTCGAACGGGGTCTCGGGCACCCGCCAGCCGGTGACGCACTGGACATCGCGGACCATCCGGGTCTGCGGCAGGGCCCCGAGCTGTTCCAGGGTGTACGTGGCGGGCCGGTCGACCAGGCCGTCGATCGTCAGCCGGTAGTCGGCGGCGCTCTTCCTCGGCACGGAGGAGGTGACGGAGTAGTAGCGGAAGCCGCCGCCGTTGGGCAGCAGCCCGGTCAGGCCGGTGGGGTCCTTGTCGGCGACGGCGCCCAGCCCGGACTCCATCACTCGCTGCAGGGCGGGCGCCGCCACGACCCCGGCGGCGCCGAGACCGAGCATGGTGAGGACGAGGCGGCGGCCGACGGGTGCGCCTTCGGCATCGGGAGGACGACTGTTCACCCGTCCATTCGAGCACCCGCGGCCGCCCGCCACCAGGGGCGGCGGGCCTCCGTCATATATCGGTAAGGCGACCGGGCTCAGACGTGGACCGAACCGCTCCCCGCCGCCTTCTCCAGCTGGAACGCCTCGTTGCCGAGCCCGATCCTGGCGTGCACCTCCGGCTTCGTCGCACGCAGCACCGCCCCGTACACCAGGCCGATGACGAGCGAGGCCACGACGACTCCGGGCAGCAGCCAGTTGAGCACCGAGCCGGGACCGGATCCGACGAGTACGTCGAAGTCCCTGACCGTGAAGACGGCGATGGCCACCATCGCCGCACCGGCCAGGCCGGAGGCGATCAGCCGCCACAGCTGCGCCCGGCCCGCACCGCGCTTGACGAAGAACGCGATCACGGCGAAGGAGGCTGCGGCCATCAGCACGATGACGCCGAGCGCGCCCACGTTGCCCATCCAGGTGAACAGGTGCAGCACCGGGGCGGTCGGGTCACCGACCGGCATGTCGTCCGTGAACGCGAAGGCCAGCACGATGACCAGGGAGACGACGGACTGGAGCAGCGATCCGGTGCCCGGGGCGCCACTGGACCTGTTGGTACGGGCGAACGCGGCGGGCAGCAGTCGCTCGCGGCCCATCGCGAACGCGTAGCGGGCGACGACGTTGTGGAAGCTGAGCAGCGCGGCGAACATGCCGGTGACGAAGAGGACGTGCAGCACGTCGGTGAAGGTCGTGCCGAGCCGTTCCTCGGTGAGCCCGAACAGCAGGGCAGGGCCCTCCTTCAGCGAGGAGTCCGCGATGAAGCCGGGGCCCGCGGCGACGGTCAGCGCCCAGGAGCTGAGCGCGAGAAACAGTGCGGCGTAGCCGACGGCGAGGAACATCACCCGGGAGACGACGATCTGCGGACGGCTGGTCTCCTCCGCGTACACCGGCGCCTGCTCGAAGCCGACGAACGCGGCGATGCAGAAACAGAGTGCGGTGCCGAGCCCCGCGCCGGTGAGGGTGCCGGGATCGAAGGCGTGCAGGGACAGGCCCTCCGGACCGGGCTTGGAGACCGCGGCGATGTCGAAGATCACGACGAGGGCGCACTCGACGACCAGCAGCACCCCGAGGACCTTGGCGTTGAGGTCGATCTTCAGCCAGCCCAGGACACCCACGACCAGGACGGCGACGACGGCCGGGATCCACCAGGCCAGTTCGATCTCGAGGTAGGTGGCGAAGAGCCCGGAGACCTCGAAGCCGAGGATGCCGTAGATGCCGACCTGCATGGCGCTGTACGCGACGAGGGCGACGAGCGAGGCACCCGCGCCCGCGGTCGGGCCGAGCCCGCGGGCGATGTACGCGTAGAAGGCACCCGCGTTGTGCACGTGCCGGCTCATCTCCGCGTAACCGACGCTGAACAGCATCAGGACGATGCCGAGGATGACGTACAGCAGGGGCTGGCCGACGATGCCCATCACGCCGAAGACGGTGGGCATCACCCCGGCGACGACCATCAGGGGGGCGCTGGCGGCGAGGACCGAGAGCAGCAGACCCGCGGTGCCGAGGCGGTCCGCGCGCAGGGCCCGCTCCTCGCCCTTGTAGGTGCTTATGCCGCCCGGATCGCCGGTCGCGCCGGTCTCACTCGTTCTCGAACTGCCCGTCGACATGGCGGGGGTCGTCCCTTCGTTGAGGAGAAACAGGGGAGAAACACTGAGAGGTGCACAGCAGCGGGTGGCTCTGCGGCGGGCGGCTCCTCACGGCGTACCGAGCGCGGTGGCCCGCGCCGCGAGGAAGGCCCGGTACGGGTCCCGGCCCGCGTACGACCAGGGTGCGGCCGTGGCGTGGGGCCCGATGCGGAGGAAGAGGGCGGCGGCCTCGGCGGGCCTGCCCTCGCAGAATTTGGCGTGGGCCAGGAAGTTGAGGTCGGCGCGGTTGCGCGGGTGGTCCTCGCGCTCCCATTCCAGCCACCAGTCGAACGCGGCCTTCATCACCTGCCGGGCCCGTCGCCCCGACCAGTGCCCGGAGCGCACCGGGTCGCCGGATTCGCTGCCGGCGGCGACCAGGACGCGGTAGCGCTCGGCGTGCGCCACGACCGGGAGGACGGCGAGCGGCGATTCGGCGGGGGCCTGTTCGGCGGCCCAGGCGGCGAAGTCGTAGACCTCGTGCAGCGGGTCCTGACCGCTGTCGGGATGGTTCTCGGCCAGCCGGGCCGTCATCAGATGGTGCGCGTGGTGGTGGTCGGCGTGACGGATGCGGACCGCATCGAAGAGCTTCCCCGTCTCCTCCTGGGTGCCGTGCACACGGGCCAGCATCAGCTGCCCCAGCCAGGGCGTGGGGTCGTCGGGGGCCAGCCGCGCGGCGTGCAGGCATGCCTCGCGTGCCACCTCGGGCGGCTGTTTGCCCTGCAGGGCGCGGACCACGACGGCGCAGGCGAGCAGGGTGGCGGCGTCGGCGCTGTCGGGTTCGGCGAGCAGCCAGTCGCGGGCCCATCCGGCGGCGGACGGCGTCTCGGCGAGGGCGACGACGCGATGGCCGCGGCGGTCCCAGTCGCTGCCGGTCCCGGCCAGGAGGGAACGGGCCCGGGTCCACCGTCCCTGGGCGAACTGTCCTCGCACCTCGACGAGTTCGGTGTCGTCGAGCGCCGGGTCGAAGAGGTGGCCGGGGTGCCCGCCCCGTCGTCGGGAGCGGCCCAGGGGCGGCGGGGGCGGGGACACCGCTGGCTTCCTTTACGGCACGGGTACGGGCACGGACGGACGGGGAGGTCGCAGCTGTGGCGAGAACGGGGGTGCGCGTCGGGGGCGCATGTGGAACGCGCATGGTCGAATGCGGCCAGCCAAGCGGTAGGCGCGGCTCCGCGTCAAGAGTCGGCTTTGATCAACTCCAGTCATTTTCAGAGGAGTTGGCCGGAACCCGACGTTCTGAGCCGTCGTCACGCACGCGACGCGACATGCCAGACTTGCGCCATGTCGAACCGTGAGCCTCTCAAGCCCTTTCTCCTCGCCTTTCCCGGGCCGCTGCGCGACCGGCTCGTCGCCGCGGTGCTCTCCGGCGCGAAGGTGTCGACGACGGGGCTGCTGGCGGAGTACGAGGCGGAGAGGGAGGAGCTGCCCCCGGTGGGCGAGCGGTCGGCAGTGATCGACTCGGCCGGCCGGGAGATCGCGGTCGTCGAGGTGACCGAGGTACGGATCCTGCGGCTCGGGGACGTCGACCTCCAGCACGCGATCGACGAGGGCGAGGGCGACACCTCGGTGGCCGCATGGCGGGCGACCCACGAACGGTTCTGGCAGGGCGAGGAGATGCGGGAGGCGCTCGGCGACCCGGCTTTCACGGTCGACGACGACACGCTGGTCGTCGCCGAACGGTTCCGGGTCGTCGAGCTGCTCGATCCCGTCGCCGGCACCCAGGGCTGACGGGCGCCGACGGCCGCGGCCCTCAGCTGCCGACCGCCTCGGCCGCGGCTCGGCCCGCCGCCCGGCCCGAGAAGATGCAGCCGCCGAGGAACGTCCCTTCGAGCGAGCGGTATCCGTGCACGCCGCCACCGCCGAAACCGGCCGCCTCCCCCGCCGCGTACACCCCGGCGAGCGGCGTGCCGTCCGCCGTGAGCACCCGTGACGAGAGGTCCGTCTCCAGCCCGCCGAGCGACTTGCGGGTGAGAATGTTCAGCCGGACGGCGATCAGCGGGCCGGCCGCGGGGTCCAGGATCCGGTGCGGCGCCGCCGTACGGATCAGCTTGTCGCCCAGATAGGCGCGCGCCCCGCGGATCGCGGTGATCTGGAGGTCCTTGGTGAACGGGTTGGCGATCTCGCGGTCCCGCGCCGTGATCTCGCGGCGCAGCCCGTCCGCGTCGATCAGAGGTTCGCCGGTGAGCGCGTTCATGCCGCGGACCAGCGCGTCGAGGTCCTTCTCGACGACGAAGTCCACCCCGTGGTCCATGAACGCCTTCACCGGGCCCGGCACGTCCGCGCGCGCCCGGCCGATCACGCCGCGGACGGACTTACCGGTCAGGTCGGGGTTCTGCTCGGAGCCGGAGAGCGCGAACTCCTTGCCGATGATCTTCTGGTCGAGGACGAACCAGGTGTAGTCGTGGCCGGTCCTCATGATGTGTTCGAGGGTGCCGAGCGTGTCGAAGCCGGGGAAGAGCGGAACCGGCAGCCGCTTGCCGCGGGCGTCCAGCCAGAGCGAGGAGGGGCCGGGCAGGATCCGGATGCCGTGCTTGGCCCAGATTGGGTTCCAGTTCTCGATGCCCTCGGTGTAGTGCCACATCCGGTCGCGGTTGATGTGGTGGGCACCGGCCTCCTCGGTGATGCCGAGCATCAGCCCGTCGACATGGGCAGGGACCCCGGAGAGCATTTTCGCGGGCGGAGTGCCGAGCCGCTCGGGCCACTGGGCGCGGACGAGGTCGTGGTTTCCGCCGATGCCGCCTGAGGTCACGATCACCGCCTGGGCCCTCAGCTCGAAGGCACCCGTCGCCTCACGGCTGCTCGCGGTGCCGCGCTGGGCGCCGCTCGGTTCGAGTATCTCGCCGGTCACCGTGTCGACGGCGCCAGCGGTGCGGCCGAGGCCGGTGACCCGGTGGCGGAACTTCAGCTGGACGAGCCCCTTGGCGACGCCCTCGCGCACCCGGCGTTCGAAGGGGGCCACGACACCGGGCCCGGTGCCCCAGGTGATGTGGAAGCGGGGTACGGAGTTGCCGTGGCCGTTGGCGTCGTAGCCACCACGTTCGGCCCAGCCGACGACGGGGAAGAACCGCACCCCCTGGGCGTGCAGCCAGGACCGCTTCTCACCGGCCGCGAAGTCGACGTACGCCTCGGCCCACTTCCGCGGCCAGTCGTCCTCCTTGCGGTCGAAGCCGGCCGTGCCGAGCCAGTCCTGGAGGGCCAGCTCGTGGCTGTCCTTGATCCGCATGCGGCGCTGTTCGGGTGAGTCGACGAGGAAGAGACCGCCGAAGGACCAGTGCGCCTGGCCGCCGATCGACTGCTCGGGCTCCTGGTCGAGCAGGATCACCGTGCGGCCCGCGTCGACGAGCTCGGCCGTGGCCACAAGACCCGCGAGCCCTGCCCCGATCACAATCACATCAGCGTCGTACGCCATGGCGTTCCATCCTTGTCGGGGCGAGTCGGGGCAGGGCGGGGACAGTCGGGGCGGCCGACGAGCATGCCGGTCCGGTCACCAGAAGTTACTGGTGCGTCAGATCTTCGGCATCGGTCGCCGCTCCGTCAACCGCCCGGTCGGCCGCGCTCAGGCCGCACCCTGCGCCCGGAGGCGCTATCGTCGAAACAAATCACCCTCTCCTGGCCGGACTTGAGGTAGAGAAGCGTGTCGGTCCTGGTGCTCGTACTCGCCGTGAGCGCCGCCTGCTGTCTGGGATTCGGCTTTGTCCTGCAACAGGCCGCCGCCCGGCACGCCCCGAGAAGGGACTATCTCTCCCCCAGGCTGCTGCTCGACCTGATGGCGGTGCCGAGCTGGCTGGCCGGCGTCGGCCTGATGGTCTGCGGCATGGCGCTGGGGGCGGTGGCCCTGGGCAAGGGCGAGGTGTCCGTCGTCGAACCTCTCCTCGCGACCAATCTGCTCTTCGCCATGGCCCTGTCGCGGCATCGCACCGGGCAGCGGCTCGGCAGGCAGGGCTGGGCCGGGCTCTGGCTGCTGGCCGGAGGGGTCACCGCCTTCCTGCTGGGCGGACGGCCGCAGGGCGGCGAGATGATCACGAACCCGCTCCGGCACTGGCTGGTGGTCGGCGTGGTCGTCGGCATAGCCCTGATACTCACCGCGTTCGCCAAGCGCTCGGGGCACGGAGCGGCCCCCGCCCTGCTCGCGGTGGCGGCCGGGCTGCTGTACGGCCTCCAGGACGCGCTGACCCGGATGAGCGGGCAGCTGCTGTCGGACGGCGGGTGGGCGACGCTGGTGACGAGCTGGCAGCCGTACGCGGTGGTGGTGCTGGGTGTGACGGGCCTGATCCTGGTACAGAGCGCGTTCGAAACGGCGCCGTTGCGGATGTCGCTGCCGGCGCTGACGGCCTCCCAGCCGCTGGCGGGGATCGCCTGCGGGATCGGTTTCCTCGGCGACCAGGTGCGCACCGATGCGGGTGCACTGGCCTGGCAGGCGGCCGGGCTGGCGGCGATCGTCGTCGGAATCGTGCTGCTGGGGCTGCATCCCGCGATGCCGGAGGGACACGGTCACCAACGCCACAAGCGCAGCCTCCTGCCGCAGTGAACCGGTCGCCGGCGTCCCCTCCGGGGCCTTTCGTTCGGATCAGGCTGGATCAGGGAGCGGGGTCGGGTGCGTGCAGCTGCAAGGCGGAGGAAGGAGCCGACGCGGAGCGCATGGGGTCTCCCCTGCTCGAGCGAAGCCGAGAGCTTGGGGAAAACTGACGACGACGCGGCAGATGTGCGTGCCCGACCCCGCGAGCCCAGCCTGATCCAGACGAGCGGCCCTGGGCCCCGGACCTGGGGTTGGATGAGCTCATGACTGCTGCTGACGAAATCCTGGACATCGTCGACGAGAACGACGAGGTCGTCGGACAGGCCCCGCGCGGTGAGGCGACCGCGCGGGGCCTGCGCCATCGCTGCGTCTTCATCGAGGCCAGGGACGCCGAGGGCCGGCTCTTCGTGCACCGCAGGACCTCGACCAAGCTGGTCTTCCCCTCGCACTACGACATGTTCGTCGGCGGGGTGGTCGGCGCCGGCGAGTCGTACGACGAGGCGGCGCTGCGCGAGGCCGAGGAGGAGCTCGGTGTCAGCGGGCTCCCCCGCCCCGAGCCGCTCTTCAAGTTCCTCTACGCGGGCCCGGAGCACACCTGGTGGTCGTACATCTACCAGGTGCGGTGCGAGTTGCCGGTGAACCCCCAGGTGGAGGAGGTCGCCTGGCACACCTTCCTCACCGATGACGAGCTGACGGAGCGGCTCGGCGACTGGCCGTGGGTACCGGACGGCCTGGATGCGCACCACCGGCTGCGGGCGTTCCGGGCAGGCCGCGCCCCGGCGGGCGATCGGCGACAAAGCGCTGGTTAGGGTTCGGACGTGAACGACTTCGTGCAAGGCCTGCGGCTCTGGTTCGCACCCGAGCGGATCCGGGAAGAGGGCGACACCCCCGACTACCGCTTCTCGCTCGCCAACGAGCGCACCTTCCTCGCCTGGATCCGGACGGCCCTCGCACTGATCGGCGGCGGTTTCGCCGTCGATCAGTTCCTGCCGGAGCTGGCCTGGGGGGTCAGGGCGGGGCTGGCCCTCGCGCTGCTCGCGGCCGGTGTGCTGTGCGCGCTGCGGGCGGTCAACCACTGGGTGCGGTGCGAGCGGGCGATGCGGCGCGGGGAGGACCTGCCGGTCTCCCGCTTCCCGACTCTGCTGGGTATCGCGGTCGCCGTCGTCGCGCTCGCGATGGTGGTGGTGGTCGTCTTCGGCTGGGAGGGCCGGTGACCGCCGTCGAGCGGGACCCCGGGCTGCAGCCCGAACGGACCAGGCTGGCGTGGCGGCGTACCACCCTGTCCTGCACGGTCGTGGCCCTGCTGGCGGGCAAGCAGGCCCTGCACGCCGGTGCGACCCCCGCCGGCGTCGTCGCCCTGTCGCTGAGCGTGCTGGCCTGGCTGGGCTTTCTGCTCGTGGCGCACCGGCGGGTGCTCGGGATGGGGACCGCCCGGCCGCAGGCCCTGTCTCCCCGCGGGGCGCTGACCGCAGCCGCGTGCACGGTCGCCCTCGCGGTCTTCGCCGCGGCGATGCTCTTCTGAACGGGCCGGCGCCGCGGCTGACCACCCGCCGTGCCGTCGGACCGTCTGCCGGGGAATTCCGCCCGGGCCGTCAGCCGTCCCAGGGGATGGTCACGACGATCTTCCCCCGGGTACGCCCCTCCTCATTGAGCCGGTAGGCGTCCGCGGCCTGTTCCAGCGGGAAGATCCGGTCGACATGCACCGAGACGACACCCTGCTCGGCCAGCGCGCCCAGCTGGGCGAGGTCCGTCGCGTCGGGCCGTACGAAGGCGTAACGGCCACCGTACGAGAAGACCTCGCCGTCCGTGATGGACGTCAGCCGGCCCCCGGGTTTCAGTACGTCCGCGGAGGCGCGCAGGGCCTCACCGCCGACGGTGTCGAAGGCGGCGTCGACCCCGTCGGGGGCCAGGGCCCGGATCCGGTCGGCGAGCCCTTCGCCGTACGCCACCGGCTCGCCGCCGAGCTGTCGCACATGGTCGTGGTTGTGTTCGCCGGCGGTGCCGATGACGCGGGCACCCGCATGCCGGGCGAGCTGGACGGCCAGCGAGCCCACTCCGCCCGCGGCCGCGTGGACGAGCACGGTCTCCCCCTCCTGGATCCTCAGCCAGCGGTGCAGCACCTGGTACGCGGTGAGGCCGGCCAGCGGAAGGCCCGCCGCCTCCTCGAAGCTCAGGTTCAGCGGCTTGCGGGCGAGGGTGCGCACGGGGGCGGCGACATACTCGGCGAAGGTGCCGCGGGACAGGAAGTCCTCGCGCACATAGCCGATGACCTCGTCGCCGACCGCGAATTCGTCGACGGCGATGCCCGGCTGCACGACGACGCCGGAGACGTCCCAGCCGGGGATCACCGGGAAGACGGCTTCCAGCTGCGACTGGAGATACCCCTCCCTGGCCTTCCAGTCGACCGGGTTGACGGCCGCGGCCCGCACCTTCACCAGCACGCTGTCCGGGCCGACCTTCGGGTCGGGCCGCTCGCCGTACTCCAGGACGTCGGCACCGCCGTACGCGCTGTAGCTGATCGCCTTCATCATCCGACCATCCGGGCTGCTCAGGCCGCCCGCAACTCAGACGAGCACGCGTTCGTGACGGCGCGGGTCCGAGCCGTCCGAACCCCGGTCCCGGGCCGCCCCGGCTCACCAGCGCGGGATCGCGGGTGTCACCCACTCCGGCTCGGCCTTGCGCATGGCCGCCGCGTCGTCGCGCTCGCGCATCGTGCCGTTGTCGGCGAGCCAGCGCCGGTGCAGTACGGCCAGCCGCTCCCGGTCGAGTTCGACGCCGAGCCCGGGGGCGTCGGAGACGGTCAGCCGGCCGTCCTCGAAGACATGGCGGGCGGTGATGACGTCCTCGGTCTGCCACGGGTAGTGGCTGTCGCAGGCGTAGTCGAGGTTGGGGACGGTGGCCGCGACATGGGTCATCGCGGCCAGGCTGATCCCGAGGTGGGTGTTGGAGTGCATGGAGAGCCCGACGCCGAAGGTGCGGCAGATCCCGGCCAGCTCACGCGTGCGGTGCAGGCCGCCCCAGTAGTGGTGGTCGGAGAGCACGACCTGGACGGCGCCGCGGGCGAAGGCCTCCGGAACCTCGGCGAGGGTCGTGACGCACATGTTGGTGGCGAGCGGCACGTCGGTGCCCGCGGCGACGGCGGCCATCGCCCCCGTGCCGCTCGCCGGGTCCTCCAGGTATTCGAGTACGTCCTTCAGCTGCTCGGCGACGTACAGCGAGGTCTCGACGGACCAGGCGCCGTTCGGGTCCAGTCGCAGCGGCTGTCCGGGGAACGCCTCGGCGAGGGCGCGGACCGCGGCGATCTCCTGGTCGGGTTCGAAGACACCGCCCTTGAGCTTGAAGGAGGAGAAACCGTGCTCGCGGGCGAACCGCCGGGCCTGGGCCACGACTCCGGCCGGGTCGAGGGCGGCGCCCCAGTCGTCCTGCTCGCCGCCCTCGGGGTGGGCCGCCCAGCGGTAGAAGAGGTACGCGCTGTACTCGACGCTATCGCGGACCTTGCCGCCGAGCAGGGCGTGCACGGGCAGGCCGAGGGACTTGCCCAGGGCGTCCAGGCAGGCGACCTCGAAGCCCGAGACGACGGAGAGCCGGAGCTTGTCGGCGGTCTGGACGCCGCGCAGCCCGCCCGCGTCGATCCGCGCATCGGCGGCGCGCGAATCACCGCACACCTCCTCGGCGAGAGCGAAGAGGCCGTTCAGATCGCTGACCGAGCGGCCGACGAGGGCCTGGGCGAGCGGTTCGGCGAGTTCGAGGTACGTGCCGTCGCCATAGGTCTCCCCGATGCCGGTGGTCCCGTCCCGCGTGATGACTTCCACGATGAGCCGCGGGGTGTACGGCTGGTG
The DNA here is from genome assembly GCF_029428675.1 of Streptomyces sp. JH14. Lineage (GTDB taxonomy): Bacteria > Actinomycetota > Actinomycetes > Streptomycetales > Streptomycetaceae > Streptomyces. The sequence goes on from NZ_JAJNEL010000001.1 coordinate 1,087,896, forward strand.
GACGCCCTGGGTGTTGAGCAGGGGCGGATCGGCTATGAGGATCGGGATGAGCCGGACTTCGTCGATCAGCAGCGCGGCATTCATACGTGAACCCTATTCAGGGATACGACCCGACGCCAGGGTGCGGGGTCGCTCGGACCGGAGTCCGCGTACCGGATTCCGGGAGTCCACTGGACGACATACCGACTGGTCGGCATCATGAGCACCGACGTCTTTTCACCCCGGAGGTGCGCACGATGAGCTCAGTCCACCCGCCAGGTCTCGACCTGGACCGGCTCCGCGGACATCTCGACCGCGAGCGGCCGGGGCTGGTGAACGGACCGCTCGAGGCACGGCTCGTCGAGGGCGGCCGCTCCAACCTGACGTACCTCGTCACGGACGGCACGGCCCGCTGGGTCGTCCGCCGGCCGCCGCTCGGCCATGTCCTCGCCACCGCACACGACATGAAGCGCGAGCACCGGGTGATCAGTGCGCTGCACCCGACCGCCGTGCCGGTGCCCGAGCCCATGCTGCTCTGCGAGGACGACACCGTCATCGGATCGCCCTTCTACGTCATGGAGCACGTCGACGGCACCCCGTACCGCACGGCCGAACAGCTCGTCCCGCTGGGCGCCGAGCGCACCCGGGCGGCCGTCCTCGGCCTGGTCGACACGCTGGTGGATCTGCACGCGGTGGACCCCGAGTCCGTGGGGCTCGGGGACTTCGGGCGCCCCGAGGGCTTCCTCGACCGGCAGCTGCGCCGCTGGGGCAAGCAGCTGGACGCCTCCCGCAACCGCGAACTGCCCGGCATCGACGAGCTGCACGCGGCCCTGGGCCGCGAACTGCCCGTCTCCCCCGCGGCGACCGTCGTCCACGGCGACTACCGCCTGGACAACGTCCTGATCGGCCCGGACGACGAGATCAAGGCAGTCCTCGACTGGGAGATGTCCACGCTCGGCGACCCGCTGACCGACGTCGGACTGCTGGCGATGTACAGCGCGGATCTCGGCCTGCCGGGGTCCCCGGTCTCCACCACCAGCGGCGCACCCGGCCACCCCACCCCCGCCGAACTGATCGAGCGCTACGCCGCCCGCTCCGGGCGGGACACCTCCTCCCTCCCCTGGTACACGGCGTTCGCGTGGTTCAAGCTCGCCGTGATCCTGGAGGGCATCCACTACCGCTACACCCTCGGCCAGACCGTGGGCCCCGGGTTCGACCGCATCGGCGAGCTCGTCCCCGTCTTCATCGAGCACGGTCTCACCACCCTCCAGGAAGGCTGATCACCCCCATGGACTTCGCATTCGACGCCCGTACGGAGGAGCTGCGCGGCAAGCTGCTCACCTTCATGGACGAGCACGTGCACCCGGCCGAGCAGATCGCGCACGAGCAGCGTGCACTGCTCGCCTCCCCGTGGGACACCCCGCAGATCGTCGAGGACCTGAAGGCCGAGGCGCGCAGGCAGGGCCTGTGGAACCTCTTCCTGCCCGACGCGGAGTACGGTGCCGGGCTGACCAACCTCCAGTACGCGCCCCTCGCCGAAATCACCGGCCGCTCACCGCAGTTGGCGCCGACGGCGCTGAACTGCGCGGCGCCGGACACCGGGAACATGGAGGTGCTGTTCCAGTTCGGCACGGACGAGCAGAAGAAGCAGTGGTTGGAGCCGCTGCTGGCCGGGGAGATCCGGTCGGCGTTCGCCATGACGGAGCCGGAGGTGGCGTCGTCGGACGCGACCAACATCGAGACCCGGATCGTGCGCGACGGTGACGACTACGTCATCAACGGCCGCAAGTGGTACATCTCCGGGGCGATGAACCCGGACTGCCGGATCTTCATCGTGATGGGCAAGACCGACCCGGACGGCGACGACATCCGCCGGCAGCAGTCGATGATCCTCGTCCCGCGCGACACACCCGGCCTCGAAGTGCGGCGCGCGATGCAGGTGTACGGGTACGAGGACCACTACCACGGCGGTCACGCGGAGGTCGTGTTCAACGACGTGCGGGTGCCCGCCGCGAACCTGGTCGGCGAGGAGGGCGACGGTTTCGCGATCGCGCAGGCACGGCTGGGTCCCGGCCGGATCCACCACTGCATGCGGCTGATCGGGATGGCCGAGCGGGCCATCGAGCTGATGTGCAGGCGGGCGGTGTCCCGTACGGCGTTCGGCAAGCCGCTCGCCCAGCAGGGCGTCGTGCAGAACTGGATCGCGGACGCGCGGGTCACGGTGGAGCAGCTGCGCCTGCTGGTGCTGAAGACGGCCTGGCTGATGGACACGGTGGGCAACCGTGGGGCTCACACGGAGATCCAGTCCATCAAGATCGCCACCCCGCGGGCGGTGGTCGACATCCTCGACCAGGCGGTGCAGCTGCACGGCGCGGGCGGCGTCAGCCAGGACTTCCCGCTGGCGGAACTGTGGGCGGGAGCGCGGACGCTGAGGCTGGCGGACGGGCCGGACGAGGTGCATCAGCGGTCGCTGGCGCGGCGCGAGCTGAAGAAGTACCTGTAGCGGCGGGACGGCGCGGGCTGCAGCCGCACCGTCCCGCGGAGCCGGACGGGCCGGGATTCCGCCCGTCCGGCCCAGGGATGGAGAGGTTCAGCTCTGGCGCAGCGGAGGCATCGGCAACGCAATGCCGTACGTGGTGGCGCCGACGCCCACGCCGCCCTCGCAGGTGTTGGGCGGCTGGGTGCCGGTGCCGCGCGTGGAGGGCCGCTCCGCAGCCCAGAACATGTAGCCGAGCATGCCGGATGTCGTCCCGGCCCCGTTCGGCGCGACACTCTGCTCGAACGCTCCCGTCGACTTCTGCAGCGAGTTCGCGAAGTCGGTGCACTCCGGCAGCGACTTGGTCTGGTCACTGATGTAGACGGCGCCGGTGAACTTGGCCGGAGCGAGCGGGGGAACGGGGGGCGCGTAGGTGGGCTTGCCGTCCACATGCTCCTGCCAGTTGGCGACCGCCGTGCTCGCCGACGGCTGGCGCGCGGCCACCATCGCGTTGGCGTAGTCCAGGACCGGGTTGTCGGTGCGCAGCCAGTCGGTGGTCGCCTTCCGGTTGATGCCGATCAGCCAGCGGTCGCCGGCGGCCGTGTCGATGGTGAGCCGGGCGGCCGGGTCGCTGCCCGACGCGTCATAGGGGTGGACAGAGCGGTAGGCGTCGATGAAGGACTGGAGTCCGGTGAGGTCGGGGTCGGTGTTCTGCTCGTAGTCGATCTCGATGCCGACACCCAGGTCGCTCGCCACGGCGGCGGCGTTCAGGCCGAGTTGAGTGGCGTTTTCGGCGAGCGCCGCGTCCCATGCGTCGGTGTAGGTGATGCCGCCGATGGAGAGCATCACTCGGATGCCGTGCGAGGTGAAGTACTGCACGACCTCGCGGGTCATGCCCTTGGGCAGCCCGCCCGCCGTGGTCGCGTCGTCCGTACGGTGGAGCAGTCGCTGCGGCTCCACGAAGCTGAGCACCACCAGGTTGACCGAGGGGCGCCCGTCGCCGCGGTCGATCAGCCAGTGGTTCTTGGAGTCGAAGTCGGCGGCGCTGCGCACGGTGCCCCAGGTACAGGCATCGTCGCTGCAGTGCCAGGCTCCGTAGATCTGGGGCGGGGTGACGGTGGCGGCCGAGGCCGTGGGGGACTGCGGAACGAGCACGGCGAGGAGCAGGCCGAGGACGGCAAGCAGGGGCCGGCGGAGCGGCCTGGGGCGGAGTCTGCTGAACGGGGGCACGTGGGGACGCATCCGAACCTCCGGGGAAGGAAGTGGCCGACGGGACGCGGGGGGCGGCGCAGGCAGCGTGGCAGGTACAGACCAATCCGGCAAGAGTGCGTACCGCGGCAAGGCCCCGCGGTCGGTGACCGCGGGGCCTTGGACCTCGCTCGGGAAGCCGGAGCCGGACGGGTGCCTCTCCCGTGTCCCTGATCCGACGTCAGGGGCGCAGCGCGCGCAGCAGCAGGTCCGCCAGATGGTCGGCGACCTCCTGCTGGCTGAGCGGGCCGTCCGGGCGGTACCACGTCGACAGGTGGTGCACGGAGCCGAAGTGGTAGTCCACCACCAGATCCGCCGGGGTGGCCGTCGAGAACACCCCGCTCTGCTGGCCCTCTTCCACCAGCGCCCGGAACCGTTCGTGGTAGCGGCGCCGTTCCACCCGCACCTGCTTGTTCTTCTCCGGGCTCAGATGGTGCATGGACCGGAAGAAGATCGACGCGTCGTCGAGGTTCTCGATCGTCGTGACGACGACGTCCGCCGCCGCGTCCCGCAGTCGCTGCTCGACCGGCGCATCGGCGTCGGCGAAGGCGTCGAGCCGCTCCTGCTGGAGGCGCAGCACCCGGGCGTAGACCTCCTGGAGGAGATCCTCCTTGGACCCGAAGTAGTGGTACAGCGCGCCCTTGGTGACGCCCGCCGCCTCGACGATCTCCTGGACCGACGTGCGGTCGTAGCCCCGCTCGGCGAAGAGCCTGGTGGCGGCGGCCAGCAGCCGCTGCGGAACCGGGGCATCGTTCCCGTCCGTCGTTCTGGCCATTGCCGCCACCTGCCTTCCGTCCGATCCGTGCATGCGCTGCGCTACTGCGCCGAACGCAGTTCCCGCCTGAGGATCTTCCCACTAGCCGTCTTCGGGAGTTCGGCCAGGATCTCGACCTCGCGCGGATACTTGTACGCCGCCAGCCGCTCCTTGCAGTACGCACCCAGCTCACCGGGCTCGATCACCGCTCCGGGCCGCAGGCTGACGTACGCCCGGACGGTCTCGCCGCGGTACGCGTCGGGGACACCGACGACGGCCGCTTCCCGCACCGCCGGGTGGGTGTACAGGACATCTTCCACCTCGCGCGGCCAGACCTTGAAGCCGGAGGCGTTGATCATGTCCTTCTTGCGGTCGACGACGTACAGCCAGCCGTCGCGGTCCATGAAGCCGATGTCGCCGGTCCGCAGCTCACCGTCCGGGAAGGCGGCGGCGGTCGCCTCGGGCAGCCGCCAGTAGCCGGAGACGACCTGGGGACCTCGGACGGCGATCTCGCCCTGCTCACCGAACGGCACCTCGTCGCCGTTCTCGTCGAGGATCCGGACGACCGTGTCGGGGCCCGGAACGCCGACGGAGAGCGTCCCGGAGACCGGGTCGACGGGGGCTTCCCGCTCGGGCGGTACGGACGCACAGGGCGCCGTGCACTCGGTGAGACCGTAGCCGTTGCGGATGTACGGGCCGAAGCCGTCCCGGAACTTCTCCACGAGTGCGGGCGGCAGCGGTGCGCCGCCGGAGGACAGGATCCGGAACGAGGCGAAGTGCTCGGGTGTCACGCCCGGGGTGGCGGCGAGCGCCATGAAGGCCGTCGACGGACCGACGGTGTACGCGGGGCGGTGCTCGGCGAACGCGTCGAGGACGACACCGGGGTGGAAGCGGTACGCGAGGACGAGCGTGCCGGCGTTGGTGAGACAGGCCGCCAGCTGGCACACCATGCCGGTGATGTGGAAGAGCGGGGCGAGCGCGAAGTACGCGGAGCCCTCGGGAACCGGGTGTCCGGTGCGCTGGCGCTCGGCGTTGACCATGATGTTGCCGTGGGAGTTCATGGCGCCCTTGGGGGCGCCGCTGGTCCCGGACGTGTAGCTGATCAGCGCCACGTCGGCGGAGTCGAGTTCACGGCCGTCGGGGGCGGCGAGCCCGCTGCGGGCGACGGCCACCAGGTCGTCGGTGTCGCCGGGGACGGGCAGCCGCTCGAAATTCAGGACGCGTTCGTCGTTCTGGCTCTGCAGGTCGAGCTCGCAGGCGGTGAGCGCGAACCGCACGGACGGGGCCGCCGCCGCGGTGTCCCGCAGATACGCCTCCCACGCCCGGTCCGCGCAGATCAGCGCGGTGACCTCGGCGTCCTTCAGCACATGCCCGACCTCGCCGGACTTGTACATCGGGTTGAGCGGGACCACGGTCGCGCCGGCCTTCCAGGCACCGAGCAGGGCGAGCACGAACTGCGGGGAGTTCTGCAGCATGATCGCGACCCGGTCGCCGCGCTCCAGCCCCTTCGCGGCGAGGTGACCGGCCACGGAGTCGGAAAGCGCGTCGGTCTCGCGGTAACCGAGCCGTCCGTCGAAGTAGGCGAGCGCCGGGTGCTCGGGAGCGCGGGCGGCGGAGGCGCGGAAGGCGTGCACCAGGGTCCGGGCGGGGCTGACCGGGGCCCGCTGGGCCTCGCTGAGCAGGGAAATCCAGGGCTTCGCCGCGTAGACGGACCCGGTGTCGGTGTCGGACTCGGTCATGCGCCGGTCTCCTCCCACTTCTGCTGAAGGTGGTTCATGCTGCCGAGCCAGTGGTCGGTGTCCTTGGTGCGGGCCCGGTAGTACCCGGCGACCTCGGGGTGCGGCAGGACGAGGAAGCGGTCCTCGGCCATGGCGTCGAAGAGCGCGTCGGCGACGGCCTCCGGCTCGATGGCGCTGGGGGCGAGCACGAGCTCGCCGGCCGACCCCGCGGCGGTGAGCATGTCCGTGCGCACGCCCTGCGGGCAGATCGCGTGGACCTTGATGCCGCGGTGGCGGTAGGTCAGCGAGAGCCATTCGGCGAAGGCGACGACCCCGTGCTTGGTGACGCTGTACGGCGCCGCACCGATCATCGTCAGCAGCCCGGCGGCGGACGCGGTGGAGACGAACCGGCCGCTGCCGCGCTCCAGCCAGTCCGGCAGCAGCGCCCTGGCCGCGCGGACATGGGCCATCACATTGACGTCCCAGGCCGCTGCCCAGACGTCCTCGTCGGCGAAGACGTCGCCGGGCGAGGCGAGGCCCGCGTTGGCGCAGTAGATGTCGACGGTGCCGTCCAGCGCGTCCCGGGCGGCGTCCACGATCCGTGAGGCGTCACCGGCGACGGCGGTGCCGCCGATCTCCTCGGCCAGCGCCTTGATCCGGGCCTCGTCGAGGTCGTTGACGACGACCCTCGCGCCCTCCGCGGCGAATCTGCGGGCCAGAGCGGCGCCGATGCCGCCTCCGGCTCCGGTGACCACCACGCCCGCGCCCTGCACCGTACTCATCGGGTCCCGCCTCTCTCAGCCGACTTCCCCAGCAGACTAACCAGTCGGTATGTCGTCCGGGAAGGGCTTGGCCCGGGTTGTCGCCACTCCTGTCACAGCGGTAGCGTCCGGCACGTTCCCCGGAGCGCTTCCGCGCGCTAGCGTGCGTGACCATGACAGTTGAAGCGATCATGGAGGTAGCCGAATGAGCCTGTCCAGACGTGGTCTGCTGGCCGCTGGTGGTGCAGTCGGAGCCGTCGCAGCGACGGCCGCAGGAACCGGAACGGCGGCAGCGGGACCCGTGCCCGGCAAGGGACAGGGCGCCGGACGGAACCGTCTGCGCACCGGCTTCGACCGGCTGGCCGCGGACGGTTACGCGCTGCTGAAGGGACAGAAGGTCGGGGTCGTCACCAATCCGACCGGGATCACCTCCGATGTCCGCCACATCGTCGATGTGATGCACCCGGACGAGCGGGTGAACCTGGTCGCGGTCTTCGGGCCCGAACACGGCTTCCGCGGCACCGCGCAGGCGGGCGGCTCCGAGGGACGGTACGACGACCCGGCGACCGGGCTCCCTGTCTACGACACGTATCTGAAGAGCGGGCAGCCGCTCGCCGACGTCTTCACCGCGTCCGGCGTGGACACGATCGTCTTCGACATCCAGGACGCGGGCGCGCGCTTCTACACGTACATCTGGACGCTGTACGACTGCATGGAGGCGGCGGCCCTCGCGGGCAAGCGATTCGTCGTGCTGGACCGGCCGAACCCGGTGACCGGGCGGGCGGCGCTCGGGCCGGTCCTCGACCCGGCGTTCTCGACGTTCGTGGGGCGCCGGGAGATAGCGCAGGCGCACGGCATGACGGTCACCGAGCTGGCGCTGCTCTTCAACGCGGAGTTCCTGGCCGAGCGGCCGGTCGAGCTGGACATCGTGACGATGTCGGGGTGGCGGCGCTCGGACTTCTTCGACGAGACGGGGCTGCCGTGGGTCCCGCCGAGCCCGAACATGCCGACGCCCGACACCGCACTGGTGTACTCCGGGACCTGCCTCTTCGAGGGCACGAACCTCTCCGAGGGGCGCGGCACGACGCGGCCGTTCGAACTGCTCGGCGCGGAGGGCATCGACTACCGGTGGGCCGAGGCCGCGAACGCGCTGGACCTGCCCGGAGTCGCGTTCCGTGAGGCGTACTTCGCGCCGACGTTCTCCAAGTTCCAGGGAAAGACGGTCGGCGGGGTGCAGCTGCACGTGCAGGACCGGGAGGTGTTCGACCCGGTACGCACCGGGATCGCCCTGCTGGTGACGGCGAAGCAGTCGTGGAGCGGGTTCGCGTGGCGCTCGGACAACTGGATCGACAAGCTCACCGGGAACACGCGGGTCCGCACGATGATCGACGCGGGCGCGGACACGGACGAGGTGGTGGGCGCCTGGGCGGCGGACCTCGCCGCGTTCCGGGCGATGCGGAAGAAGTACTTGCAGTACCGATGAGACCGGGGGACGTCCGGCGGCCGGTGCTTCCGTCCCCGATCGCCGGACGCGCCGCGGTGTTCGCCGGGCGGGCCCGGAAGCCCGGGCCCGCCCGGCGTACGGTTGCGTCCTCGGACGCCGGAAGGGACTGTGGTGAACCGCCGTGCGGACCCGGGTGGTTCGCCGCGTGCGCTGCCGTCGGCCGCCGGACGGGCCCGAGGAGTGGGCCCGCCCGGCGATCGAGGGCGCACGACCGGTGGCCACGCTCTACCGGTGGGCGGGGAACTCCACCACCTGCTGGTACGTCGGGCGGTTCTGCCAGTGGATCGCCTTCTGGCTGATTCCGCCCAGCGCCCGGTGAACGATCGAGTCCGTGCACCACTGCTCGCCGGCCTTGCAGCTGTCATCACCGGGGTAGACCTCGGTGGCCGGTTCGGCCGCCGCCTGCTTCAGGGAGGCGAGCAGGGTGGCGCGGCAGCTGCTCAGGTCGCCGTTTCCGCAGTACGTCCTGGCGAGCGGCCCCTTGACCGGCTGACCGAGGACCTGGCGCAGGTCCTTGTCCACGAAGCCCCACCAGCCGTACTGGAACGCCGATCCGCTGTGCGCACCGCTCGGGCCGTGGCTGGCGGCCGGGGACTCGTCGGTGGCGAGGGCGGCGGTCAGCGCCCCGTACAGGTCGGCGCCGAGACCCGGCCCGAACTCCGCCTGGACCAGCTTCGGCCACCACGCGTCCATGATCCGTACCGCGTCCGCGTCGGTGTACGTGTGCGAGCCGGGGCTCGTCTCCTTGCGCTGCGAGCCCGACGCCCGCCAGGACTCCAGTTTCTGGATCGCCGCGTTCAGTTCCGGGTCGGTGACCGGCTGGGAGCGGAGCACCTTCAGCAGTTCGGGCAGCAGCTGCTCGCCGCGCAGATCGGTGAGGGCGGCGTCCGCCATGGCCCGGGTGAGCGAGGCGCGGGTGACGCCGCCCTGCTCCACCAGCTTCGCCACCCGCTCGTCGAGCAGATCCGCCCGGTGCACCGCGCTGAGGCCGAAGCCCGCGGAGGCGTACCCCTCGGCCTGCTTGTTGTTCCAGGAGACGTAGTAGTCCTGGCCGCTGGAGTGCGGATGCGCGGCGAACGGGGTGTAGTCGGCGCTGTTGGCGACCGGGTCGTAGCCCTGCCATTCGTACGCCTTCTCGGCCTTGACAGGCAGGGCCGGGTCGACGCCCGCGGCGCGCACCGGGTTCATGCCGCTGTTGTAGTAGGCGGCCGTGCGGGAGTCGGCGTAGAACCAGTTGAAGGCGTAGTCGATGTTGCTCACCGCCTGCTGGAAGGAGGCGGCGTCCGTGACGTACGCCGGGTCGTTGAGCAGCTGGAAGCCGATGATCGAGTCGGCCTCGTGGCGGTAGGTGGTGCGCAGCGAGGTGTACGCGACGGGTTTGCCGCCCACGGTGGCGCGGTGGGTGACGATGCCGTACGCGGTCCGCCGGACCTGCATCCGGTAGGAACCCTTCGCCGTGGAGTCGGCGACGGTCGGTGTCCAGGAGTTGGTGCGCTCCAGCGTCTCCATCGCGGTGCAGGTGCCGTGGTGGAGGTAGTGCGTGGAGTCCTTGGCGGGCGTGGAGCCGTCCGGCTCGCACAGCTCGACGGCGTACGTGTCGGTGATGTCCTGGCCCGCCGAGGTGGCGCTCCACGCGTAGTCCTGGCCGCGGCCCATCTGGACGTACATGCCGACGCCGGCGAACGAGACACCGCGGGCGCTGATGCCGGGGCCCTGGAGCTCCTGAAGCATCATCAGCTGGGGGGCGAAGTAGCCGGTCTGCGGGCCGAACACGGCGATCGGGTTTCCGCTCGCGGTGTGCTTGCCGGAGACCAGCAGGGCGTTGGACATGCCGCGCCGCTGCGCGCCGGAGCCGGATCCGGGCAGCGAACCCTCGGGGATGACGCCGTCGTCGTAGATGCCCTGGGCCTGCTTGAGCGCAGCCGGCGCCCTGACGGGGGCCTTCGCGTTCGTGCCGGCGGAGCCGGTGCGGTCGTGGACGAGCGGCTCGGCGGTGACGGAGCCCGGGTCGGGAAGGGCGGTGCCGCGCGCCTCCGCGGGCCTGCCCGCGTACGGGAACGACGTCCCGTCGTGGATCGTCAGCACGGCCTCGGGATCGTTGCGCTGCCGGAACGACTCCCAGACCTCGGTACCTTCGGCGACCCCGTACTTCTGCTGGGCGGACAGCAGCGAGAGCGCCGCCTGTACTTCGCCCCCACCGCCGCCGCCGAACTGGCCGCCGACGACGGAGGCGATCGAGATCAGGTCGGTCAGCTTGAACGGCTGTATCTCACCGAGGTTGGTGATCGCGTCGATCTTGCCGGTGAGAACGTACTCGCCGGGGAAGTAGCGGCCCTTCTTGGACTTCTCGCGGTATGCGTTGATGCCGTCGACGTACGCCTGGGCATCGGCCATGGCCTGCTCGCCCTCGGCGCCCTCGTGGGTCCTGATGTGGTCGACCTGGGCTTCGAGATCGGACTCGGTATAGGGAGCCTGTGGCCAGAACTGCTGCTCCAGACCCTGGTTGGCGAGGGCGCCGCCGGCGAAGGAGGTCAACTCCCCGCGCCCGATGTGCCGGAAGAGGTCCATCAGCCAGAGCCGGTCCTGCCCCGCCGCGAACCCGGCGCCGAACTCGGTGCCGTAGCGGGTGGTGCCCTTGACGTGCGGCACACCGGATGCCTTGTCGCGGGTGATCGTCACGTCCGCGCGGGGCGAGATGACGGACTCGACCCGGTCCTTCGGAACGCCGAACGAGGCGTCGTTGAAGAAGTCGGTCAGCTTCTGGTCGGTGAGACCGGTGTGCCCGGCCACCAGGCCGTTGTACCGGTCGAGTTGGTCGTCGCTGTGCGCGGGGTGCGTACCGAACGCCTGGTTGCCGAGGATCTCGACGAGCGTGGCGTTGCCGTTCTCGCCGGGCGGCAGGATGTCGTCGCACTGCCCCTGGCAGTAGTCGGCGACGGGGACGGGATCCGCTGCCGCGGCCCCGGACTGCGGCGAGGCCGCGAGCAGGGTGGTACCGAGAGCTACGACCGCCGCGATGGCCGCGGCTCTGGACGTGACGGTGCGTGGGGGCATGCGCGCTCCTCCGGAAGGCCTGTGCGCCGGAGGTTACTGACGGTATGACTCGTCGGTAAGGTGAGCATCGGTCACCTTTTCCGAATCATCACACGCCGCCTCGTCCCGGCCGGACATGAGACCGGCCGACCTCCTCCGACGAGGGCCGTCTCAGTCGATGGACGCGTATCACCCTTCGATGGAGCCGGATCGGGTAGTCGTACGTCCATTCCCTGACGTCGAAGTACGAGCGACGGAGGTGGCAGTGCAATGGCCGGTTTCCGGAGTCTTGCGAGACAGGTCCGCGATCCGCGGGGCGACCTGGCGCTGCGGCGGTACTCGCTGCGCAAGTGCCTGGAGAGGTTCGCCCCTTACGGCCACCGGGCGACCTGGAACCATCTGTGCGCCCGGCACCGGATCGAGCCCGAGGACCGGGCCCCCGACCCCGAGCGACTGGTGCACGCCCTGGAGGAGTTGGAGGAGGCCCGGGCCGTCTGGCTGGGGTACGAGGCGGGGTTCGCCGAACGCCGCAGGCGGGAGAAGCACGACGGACTGCGCCGGCCGGGCGCATTCGACGACTGGCACCGGCGCATCTGGGGCGGGAACGGGGTGGCGCGCTGCGGTGATCCGGCGGTCCACCCGACCGCACCACTGGGCGAGGTGCTGGGCCGGCTGATCGCCGCCCTCGAGTCGGAGCCGGGCACGGCCTGCCCGGTGTGTGCGGCCACCGGGATCGTCTGGCGTCAGGACCTCGGCCACGAACCGTGGTCGGGGCCGGTCTGCACGGGCTGCGGGATCGTGGTCCCGCAGCCCGTGCTCACGCCGGGGGCGCTGGCCAGGGCGCAGCGGCCGCGGCGGACGGGTCTGGCCTCCGCGGCATGAGGGAGCACCGGGCGGCGGCCCCGGCCGCCGCCCCTATCGGCAGTCCGCGGACCGGCGCTCCGGCATGAGGCGGGAGCCGCTGATGGTGTCGCCGGTGATGTCGTTCGGGTTGGAGAGCACGCACGTCTCCAGCGACAGGCAGCCGCAGCCGATGCAGTCGGTCAGATGGTCGCGCAACCGGCCCAGCTGCTTGATCCGCTCGTCGAGTTCGGAGCGCCAGGTTCCGGAGAGCCGCGCCCAGTCGTCGCGGGTCGGGGTGCGCTCCTCCGGGAGCTCGGCCAGCGCGTCGCGGATCGTGGCCAGCGGTATGCCGACGCGTTGGGCCGCGCGGACGAAAGCGACCCGGCGCAGCGCGTCCCGGCTGTAGCGGCGCTGGTTGCCACTGGTGCGGCGGCTGCTGATCAGGCCCTTGCTCTCGTAGAAGTGCAGGGCCGAAACGGCCGCGCCGCTGCGCGCGGAGAGCTGGCCGACCGTGAGTTCCTGGAGTGTCTGTGGGATCTGGGGCACCCCTCGAACCCTACGTGCACTCCTCGGGAACGGTCCGTCGTTGACAGGAACGCACCGCCCAACCATGCTGAGCAAGCGCTTAGACAGTAGGCGATGAAGGACAAGTCATGACGACGGACGGTCAAGAGCGGGAAGGCAGGACCAGGGACATGGCAGAGCCGAGGATCTTCACGTCCGCGCAGGAGCTGCGCGACGGGGTGGGCGAGCAGCTGGGTCACAGCGACTGGCTGGAGATCGACCAGAAGAGGGTCGATCTCTTCGCCGACGCCACCGGTGACCACCAGTGGATCCACGTGGACCCGGAGCGTGCCGCGGCCGGCCCGTTCGGCACGACGATCGCGCACGGCTATCTCACGCTCTCGCTGCTCCCGGCGCTCGTCCCGCAGATCATGCGGGTCGAGGGCATGAAGATGGGCATCAACTACGGCACCAACAAGGTCCGCTTCCCGTCCACCGTGCCGGTGGGCTCACGCCTGCGGGCGACGGCCGCCCTCAAGAGCGTCGAGGAGGCCGGCGGCGGCGTCCAGGTCACGGCCGTCGTCACGGTCGAGCGCGAGGGCGGCGACAAGCCGGTCTGCGTCGCCGAGTCGGTGTCGCGCTACTACTTCTGAGCCCGCGGACCGGGCTGCCGGGCCCGCGGGCCCGGCCCCGCCCTACCGCTGGACCGCGACCATGCGCAGAACGAGGTCGGCGTACAGAGCGCCGACCTCGTCCGGCGTCCGGCTCCCCTGCGCGCTGAACCAGCGCGCCACATCGATGCACAACGAGAGCACGGCGAGCGTGGTGCCCGGGATGTCCGGGACGTCGAACTCCCCCGCCTGCACCCCCTCGCTGATGATCCGGCGGATCACCGCGTCGCTCCTGCGGCGCAGCGCGACGATCTCGGTGCGGTGCTCCGGGCCGAGGGCGTCGAGTTCGTACTGGACCACGCGGGCGGTGGTGTGCCCTTCGGCGTGCCAGCGGACGAAGGAGCGCACGGCCTCGGCGAGCCGCTCGGACGCCGTGCCCTCACCGTCCGCGGCCGTCTCCAGGATCAGCAGGGCCCGGTCGTGACCGATCCTGCTGATCCGGTGGAGCAGCTCTTCCTTCGTCTTGTAGTGGATGTAGAGCGCCGCAGGACTCATCCCGGCGCGGCTCGCGATGTCACGGGTGGTGGTCGCGTGGTACCCCCGCTCGGCGAAGGCGTCGACGGCCGCGACGAGGAGCCGCCTGGCCGCCTCGGGCGTCACTTCGCCCCACGGCGCGCTGTCGCCGCCGGTCTCCTCCGCCGTGCTCATCGTCACCGACCCCTTCCCTTCAGCAGGACGAACACCATACCCCGAACCTGAGCAAGCGCTTAGGGAATGTCCGCGGGTTCCGGTGACCGGGAGGATCAGAGCTTCTGGAAGGGATCGTGCTCGGCAAGGATCTTCTCGAGCCGGGCCTGGTCCACCCGGCTGACGATCTGCCCCGCCTCCTGACGGTCCCGGATGACCTTGGCAAGGGTGAAGCAGGACGTGACGAGATAGAGGACGCCGATGGCGAGGAAGCCCCGCACCCAGGCGTTCGCATCGAGGAAGTAGATACCGAGGGCCACCGCGCCCATCGCCACCCCGAAGGATGCGACGGCCTGCCCGTAGAAGGCCGCGGTGCTCTGCTGCTTGACCGTTGTCGTCTCACTCATGGCGGACAGCATCGGCCACTGTGGCGCCCGCCACATCCGCCCCCGTACTCAGTTCGGTACTCAGCCGCCCGTTCGGGTGATCGGAGCTCGGCACCGGCGTCGGGACGGTGGGTACTGCCAAGCTTCTTCCATGACTGACATGACCGAGAAGAGCGGCTCGGTAGAGGGAGAGCACGTCCGCGAGGGGAAGTACGCACGCGTCGAACGGGAGAGGCGGTTCCTGCTCGCGGGGCCGCCGAGCCCCTCGTCCGCCGTCGCCGTCCGGTCGATCACCGATCGCTATCTGGTGGGCACGCGTCTGCGGCTGAGGTGCGAGGAGCGTCCGGACCTCGATGCCCGTACGTACAAGCTCACCCAGAAGGTGCCCACCGAGCTGCCGGGTCCCGTTCAGGGCCTGACGACGAACATCTACCTGTCCCCGGACGAATATCGGCTGCTCGCCTCCCTGCCTGCCGCCGTGCTGGTCAAGACGCGCTTCAGCGTCCCTCCCCTCGGCGTCGACGTCTTCGGTCCTCCGCTGCACGGCCTGGTCATGGCGGAGGCGGAGTTCACCGACGACGCGGACGCGGAAGCATTTGCGCCGCCCCCGGAGTGTGTCGCCGAGGTCACCGACGACGCACGCTTCACCGGTGGCAGCCTCGTCCGGGCGTCCCGGAGCGAGGTTCTGGCCTGGCTCGCCGCGTACGGGATCCGGCCGGACTCCCCGACCGGGTAGGACGACGTCCCGTACGGGCACCGCGCCCCGGGCCCGGGTCCCGCTCAGAAGGCGGAGACCCCCGTGAGCGCCCGGCCGATGATCAGCTTCTGGATCTGACTGGTGCCCTCGTAGAGCGTCATCACCCGGGCGTCGCGCAGCAGCTTGCCGACCGGGTACTCGTCGATGTAGCCGTAGCCGCCGAAGACCTGCAGGGCGTTGCTGGCCGCGCGGACGGCTGCCTCGGAGGCGAAGAGCTTCGCCTTGGACGCCGCGGTGGCGAAGTCCTCGCCGCGGTCGATCAGGTCGGCGACCCGCCAGGTCAGCAGCCGGGCGGCGTCCACGTCCACCGCGATGTCGCTGATCAGTTCCTGGACGAGCTGGTAGCCCGCGATGGGCTTGCCGAACTGCTCGCGCTCGCCCGCGTACCCCACGGCGGCGTCGAGCGCGGCCTGGGCGATCCCGACGCAGCCTGCCGCGACCGACATCCTCCCCTTGGCCAGGGCGGACATGGCGATCGAGAAGCCCTTGCCCTCGGGGCCCAGGAGCGTGGTGGCGGGAACGCGGACGTCCTCCAGGACCACTTCGGCGGTGGCCTGGCCGCGCAGACCGAGCTTGCCGTGGATGGTGCGGCGGGTGAGGCCGGGAGTGTCGGTGGGCACCAGGAATGCGGATATGCCCTTGTGGCCGGGGGTGTCATTGGTGCGGGCGAAGAGCAGCACGACGTCGGCCCAGGTGCCGTTGGTGATGAACATCTTGGTGCCGTTGATGACATACGAGTCGCCGTCGCGGACGGCCTTCGTCGTCAGGTTCCCGGCGTCCGAGCCGGTGCCGGGCTCGGTGAGGCCGAAGCAGCCGATCGCCTCGCCCGCGGTGAGCCGGGGCAGCCACTGCTGCTTCTGCTTCTCGTCGCCCCAGGTGGCGATGGTCTTGGTGACCAGCCCCAAGGAGACCGAGACGATGCCGCGGACCGAGGAGTCGCCGCGGCCGAGTTCCTCGGTGACCAGGCAGTACGCCAGGTGGTCGCCGCCCGAGCCGCCGTACTCCTCGGGGACGGTCAGCCCGAGGAAGCCGAGGGAACCCAGCTTCTTGACGATCGACCTGTCGACATTCTCGGCGCGGTCCCACTCGACGACATGCGGGGCGATCTCGCGGGCGACGAAGTCCTTGGCGAGCTGCCGGGCGGCTTCCTGCTCCTCGCTGAGCTCCAGGTTCATCCTTCGGTTCTCCCACTTTTAATTAGCACTGCTAGTTTTACGTTTGCAGGCCCTACTATGTGCCGCATGGCCCGACCGCGCAAGCCCCTCCTCAGCAGAGACCGCATCGTCGAGACGGCGAGCGCGCTCGTGGACGCCGAGGGGCTCGACGCCGTCTCCACCCGCCGGCTCGCGGCCGAACTCGGGGTCAGCGGACCCTCGCTGTACAACCACTTCCGCAACAAGGACGAGATCCTGGACGCGGTCGCGGACGCCGTGTCCGCACAGGTCGATCTGTCGATGTTCGACGAGTCCGACGGCCGCGACTGGCGTGCCGCCCTGCACGACTGGGCGGTCTCCTATCGTGCGGCGCTGACCGCGCACCCGCACATCGTCCCCGTACTGGCCCAGGGCCCCGGCCGCCGTCCGGCCGGGCTGCGGGTCGCCGACGCGGCCTTCGGCGCCATGGTCCGAGCGGGATGGCCGCCCGCCCAGGCCACGTACATCGGCGCACTCATGCGGTACTTCATCACCGGCTCGGCACTGGGCTCGTTCGCGCGCGGCTTCGTCGACGACGAGACGGCGTACGACCCCGCCGACTATCCGCACCTCGGCCAGGCCCACCTGCTGGCCGACCGCCGCCAGCAGGTCGACGAGGGTGCGTTCGAGACCGGGCTGCGGGCCCTGCTCGACGGACTCGCCCTGCAGTACCGGCAGCGCCGCACCCCGGATGCGGCCCGGCCGGCACCGGAGCGTTCCTGACATCTCCCGAGCGGTTGTTCCCCGGCTCATCTCGCTCAACAATTCGGCGAGAGTCGAACCGTTGTTCGCTTAGAGTCGGGCGCATGACGACGACACCCACACCGGCCTCCACCCACACGGGCCGCAACCGGCGGGCGACCGCCGCGGCCTGCACCACCGTGGCGCTGTGGGCCTCCGCCTTCGTCTCCATCCGGAGCGCGGGCGACGCCTACTCCCCCGGTGCGCTCGCACTCGGCCGACTGCTGGCAGGTTCGCTCACGCTCGGCGTGATCCTTCTCGTACGCCGCGAGGGACTGCCGGCCAGGGCGGCGTGGCCGGGCATCGTGGCGTCCGGACTGCTCTGGTTCGGGCTCTACATGGTGGTGCTCAACTGGGGCGAGCAGCAGGTCGACGCGGGCACGGCGGCCATGGTCGTGAACATCGGCCCGATCCTGATCGCCCTGCTCGGCGCCCGGCTGCTGGGCGAGGGCCTGCCGCGCATGCTGCTGGTGGGGATGGGCGTGTCGTTCGCGGGCGCCGTGGTGGTCGGCCTCTCCATGTCGGGACACGGGGGTTCCTCGGTGCTCGGCGTGGCGCTCTGTCTGCTGGCGGCGGTGGCGTACGCGGCCGGGGTGGTCGCCCAGAAGCCGGCGCTGCGGCACGGCTCGGCGCTGCAGATCACCACGTTCGGCTGCCTGGTCGGTACGGCCGCCTGTCTGCCGTTCTCCGGCGTGCTGGTCTCCGAGGTGGCCGACGCACCGGTGTCCGCGACGCTGAACATGGTCTATCTGGGCATCTTCCCCACCGCTCTGGCCTTCACCACCTGGGCCTATGCGCTCGCCCGCACGACGGCCGGCCGGATGGGCGCCACCACCTACGCGGTGCCAGCCCTGGTGGTGCTGATGTCGTGGCTGCTGCTCGACGAGGTGCCCGCGCTGTTCACGGTCGGCGGCGGCCTGCTCTGCCTGGCAGGGGTGGCGGTCTCCCGTATGCATCCGCAGACTGGACGTCGTAACAGTCCGGCCCCGCCGGTGGAGGGAGGCCGTCATGACCAGGAGCACCCGGGGTCCGAGCGGCCCCAGGAAGGCGAAGAAGAAACGAGCGGCCGACGACGCTGAGCACCGGCAGGCCGCCCTCGACTGGGCGGCCCGCCACGGCGGCCCCGAGCTCGCGGCGTTCGGCGTGGTCGACAGCGGCGACGACGATCCGGTCCTGGTGACGCCCGACGGCCGGGCGCGCGACGCCTGGCGCGAGGACTATCCGTACGACCACAAGCTCGGCCGGAAGGCGTACGAGAGGGACAAGCGCGCGCTGCAGATCGAGCTGCTCAAGTTCCAGCACTGGGTGAAGGAGCGCGACCAGCGGCTCATCATCATCTTCGAGGGGCGCGACGCGGCGGGCAAGGGCGGCACGATCAATCGCTTCACCGAGCACCTCAACCCCCGTGGTGCGCGGGTGGTGGCACTGGAGAAGCCCACCGAACGCGAGCGCACCCAGTGGTATTTCCAGCGGTACACGGCGCATCTTCCGAGCGCCGGGGAGATCGTGCTCTTCGACCGGTCCTGGTACAACCGGGCAGGTGTGGAGCGGGTGATGGGGTTCTGCACGACCCGCGAGTACCTCGAGTTCATGCACCAGGCACCGAGCTTCGAGCGGATGCTCGCCCGGGACGGCATCCATCTGGTGAAGTTCTGGTTCTCCGTGTCCCGCAACGAGCAGCGCAACCGGTTCATGATCCGCCAGATAGATCCCGTACGGCAGTGGAAGCTCAGCCCGGTCGACCTCGCGTCGCTGGACAAGTGGGACGCGTACACGGAGGCCAAGGAGCTGATGCTGTTCCACACGGACACGGCGGACGCGCCCTGGACCGTGGTGAAGAGCAACGACAAGAAGCGGGCCAGGCTGGAGGCGATCCGGCATGTGCTGTACCGCTTCGACTACCCGGACAAGGACACGACCGTGGTCCGCGAGCCGGACCCGCTGATCGTGGGCTCGGCCTCGCGGCTCTTCGAGCAGGGCGAGATGGGCGCCCGGCTGCTCTCCGCGGGCCGCACAAAGGCGGGGCCGACGGCGTGAGCCCGGATCGGAGCCCCACGAGGACCCACGTGGTCGACGGCCACGGGATGCGGTCCGGCCGGTCCGCCCGGTGTCCGTCATGGTGAGGTCGGACGGCTCCGGCACCGGGGGGGAGGCACCGGTGCCGGAGCGGACGGGGTCAGGGAGTCCTGATCAGCGTGGACCCGCCCGTCCCGCAAGGACCTTGATGGAGATCAGGGCGATGACGGCCAGGCCGATGATGCAGGCCGCCACCGCCATCGACGTGCCCGTCGCCTCCAGCAGCAGCACCATCACGAACGGGGCGAGGCCGCCGCCGAGAACCGCCGCGATCCGGTAGCCGAGCGAGGCGCCGGTGTAGCGCATCTCGGCCGTGACAGCCCGGCGAACAGCGCCGCCTGCGGGGTGCGGGGACGGGGTGCCCGGCGGGGCCGACCCACCGGTCCGGGGAACGTACTGATCGGACGGTATGCAGGTCAACGGCTCGTGCAGCAGCAGCTTTTACCTGCATATGACATTCGGGCGACCGCGACGAGGAGGGCGGGGCACGCCGAAATCCCCGGCCGCCGCCGAGGCGGCCGGGGTCCCCTCCGGGCATCGGCTAGAAGACCACCAGGGCCCGTCCGCCCTTGCCCGCGATCATGTTGTCGAACGCCGCCGGGATGCCGTCGAGAGTGATGCGCTCCGTCACCAGGGCGCTGAGGTCGAACCGTTCCGCGCGGATGTGGTCGGCCAGGACGGGCAGGTCCCGCGCGGGGTCCGCGTTGCCGTAGACACAGCCGGCGAGGGTGCGCCCCCAGTGGAAGATCTCCAGGGCGTTGAAGGTCACCTGCTGGTCCTTGCCGCCGATCCCGACGACCGTGGTGCGGCCGCCGCGCCGGGTGGAGTCCCAGGCACCGCGGATGGTCGCGGGCCGGCCGACGCACTCGACGGCGACGTCCGCGCCCTGCCCGCCGGTGAGCCTGCGGATCGCGCGCGGCGTGGTGTCGGAGGCGATGACGTAGTCGGTTGCGCCCGCCCGGCGGGCGAGCTCCTCCTTCTCCGGGGAGACGTCGACGGCGATGATCTTCGAGGCGCCGGCGATCCGGGCGGACTGGAGCACGGCGAGACCGACGCCACCGATGCCGAAGACGACGACCGTCTCGCCGGCCCGCACCCGGGCGCTGTGGTGGACCGCGCCGTATCCGGTGAGGACCGCGCAGCCGAGCAGGGCGGCGTCGGTCAGCGGGATGCCGTCGGGGGCGGGAAGCGCGCAGTTCGCGGCGACCACCGTCTCCTCGGCGAACGCCGCGACGTTCAGGCCGGGGTGGAGTTCGGTGCCGTCGGCGGTACGGGCGTGGATGTTGCCCGCACCCGTGAGCGCGTCGGCGCACAGCCATACCTCGCCGAGCCCGCAGTGGTGGCAGGTGCCGCAGGACGGCGCCCAGTTGAGTACGACACCGTCGCCGGGCGCGACGTGGGTGACGCCCTCGCCGACGGAGACGACGGTGCCCGCTCCCTCATGGCCGAGGACGGCGGGGACGGGCACCCTCATCGTGCCGTTGGACAGGGACAGGTCGGAGTGACAGACCCCGGCGGCGGCGAGACGGAGCCTCACCTGGCCGGGGCCGGGCTCCGGGAGTTCGATGTCGGTGACCTCCAGGGGAGCTCCGACGGCGGGCAGTACGGCGGCGCGGACCACGGACCGGCTCCTTGCTGATCGGGAGTGCATCGGGGGTGGTTCAGAACTGGAGGGACTTGGTCTGGAGGTACTCGCCCAGGCCGTGCGAGCCGAGTTCGCGGCCGACGCCGGACTGCTTGTAGCCCCCGAACGGGGCGAGCGGGTTGAACCGGCCGCCGTTGATGTCGACCTGCCCGGTGTCCATCCGGCGGGCGAAGGCGACGGCCTCCGCGTCGTCGGCTGCCCATACGGCGCCCGCGAGCCCGTACACCGTGCCGTTGGCGATCCGGAGCGCGTCGTCCTCGTCCTCGTACTTCAGGATCGAGACGACCGGGCCGAAGATCTCCTCCTGGGCGATGGTCATCTCCGGGGTGACGTCGGCGAACACCGTGGGGCTGACGTAGTACCCGGCCGGGAGCGGGGCCTCGGGGCCACCGGCGACGAGCCGGGCGCCCTCCTCGATGCCCTTCTCGATGTAACCGCGCACCCGCGCCTGCTGCTTGGCGTTGACGACGGGGCCGACCCGCTCCCCCGGCACGTACTTGGCGACGGCTGCGGCGGCGAGGGCGACGGCCTCCTCGTAGCGCTCGCCGTCGACGAGCATCCGGGTCCAGGCGCTGCACGTCTGGCCGGAATTGGACATCACGTTGGCGACGCCCACATTGACGGCCTTGGCCAGATCGGCGGAGGGCAGGATGACGTTGGCGGACTTGCCGCCGAGCTCCAGTGCGACGCGCTTGACCGCGCCGCCCGCGGTGGCGCCGATCTGCTTCCCGACGGCGGTGGAGCCGGTGAACGAGACCAGGTCGACGTCCTCGTGCGCGGCGAGGGCCTGTCCGGCGACCGGGCCGAGACCGGTGACCAGGTTGAAGACACCGGCGGGCAGGCCGGCCTCCTCGGTGGCCTCGGCGAACAGCTGCGCGGTCAGCGGGGTGTCCTCGGCCGGCTTGAGCACGATCGTGCAGCCGGCCGCGAGTGCCGGGGCCACCTTGGCGACGATCTGGTGCAGCGGGTAGTTCCACGGGGTGATCGCCCCGACGACTCCGACGGGCTCCAGCAGAACGGTGGAGTTGCCGTGCTTCTCCTCGAAGGGGTACGAGGCGGCGAGTTCGGCGTACGAGCCGGCGACGAGGATCGGCACACCCGCATGCACCGCCTGCGACAGCGGGAGCGGTGCGCCCAGTTCGGCGGTGACGGTGGCGGCGATCTCGTCCTGGCGGGCCACCAGGACATCGCGCAGGGCGGCGATCCGTGCGGCGCGTTCGGCGGGCGGGGTGGCGGCCCAGCCGGGGAACGCGGCGCGGGCGGCCCGTATCGCGGCGTCGACGTCCTCGGCCGTTCCGGCCGGGACATGGGCGATGACCTGCTCGTCCACCGGGTTCACGACCGGGATCGTGTCCGCGCCCGCTGCGGGGCGCCACTCCCCGCCGATGTACATACCGTCGTGGGCCTTCATGGCATTTCCTTCCGGACAGGGGTACGGCCGATGTCGTCCGCACCCCAAACTAGCGGCGTTAGTTTTTGGGCGCCAGAGACGCCCGCCATGTGCGGACGGTCCGTTCACCCGAGCTCCGCCGCACGGTTCAGTAATTCACCAGTAGCGGCCTCCTCCTAAGGGCTGGCCCGTCATCCCTGGTGGATCAGCGCGCGGCGTCGGATGCGGTCCATCGCAAGGCGGAGGGGCGTCCTCATACCGGTCGTATTCGGGCGTTCCGACAACGCGGCGAGGTGCCGTAGCTGTCGTCGTGCGCCCGCCAGGAATTACGGGACAGCCCTTGGCGTCCCGGATCAGCCCGCCTCCTCCCGTACTGCCCCCGGGTCCCGGAACCGCGGCGGGTTCCCCCGTACCAGCCATGGAGGAGCACTCCGATGTATCTGCCCCGATCCCCGCGGCGCACTTCACCCTGCCGAAGGTCGCCGAGGGCGCCTTCACGCGGACGGCCGCGCCCGCCGCCCCGGTCCTGTGCGACAGCGACTACGCCGGTGCGCTGACCGTCGACGGCGACGAGACCGCAACCGTCGCGCTGCCCAACCTCGCCGACGCCTCGGGCAACAGCTGCGCGCCGGCCGCGTACTCCTGGATCAACGGCGTGTCGCCAGGACCGGTCTCACGGGCGACGAGGACGCCAGGACGATCACGCTGCCCTTCCCGGTGAAGCTGTACGGCGTCTCCTGCTCGAGCGTCGCCGTCGAGATCCGTGACGGCCGCGCCGGCGAGGTGCTGCACACCGGCGTCGCCCGGAGGCTGCGGCGGGCTCGGCAACCGGTTCACCGGACCGGAGGGCCTGGTCATGGGCAGCACCTACGCTCTGCGCACGTACGGCCCCGCTCAGGGCCCCCTGATGCGCCGCTGTCCGCGGGCTGACCGTGGCGACGATCAGCGGCTCCTGACCCGCCCCGACCGGCACGGGCCGGTCGCCACAGGCCCCCCCGAGTGCTCGATCCGGGGGGCCTGCGGCCGTGCACAGCGGCACGGATTACAGTTGCTCCCCCTATGGCCAGGACATTCACCGAGAACGAGGACTCCACCGGAGCGGCCCCTTTGCTCCGTGTGCACCTGTTCGGTGGGTTCAGGGTGAATCGTGACGGCGGTCCACCGCTCGCCGAACGCTGGCCGCGCCCCAGCGCCCGCGCCCTGGTGAAGCTGCTCGCCGTCACTCCCGGGCACAGCCTCCACCGCGAGCAGGCCATGGAGATCTGCTGGCCCGACGCCGATCCACAGGCCGCGCTCGGGAGCCTGCGGGTCGCCCTGCACGCGGCCCGCCGGGCCGTCGAACCCGAACTCGCGCCCCGGGCCGCCTCCTCCTACCTCGCCGGCGACGGCGCACTGCTGCGGCTCGACCCGCACACGGTGTGGATCGACGCCGACCACGCCGAGTCGCTCGCGGAGCGGGCCCTCGACGGCGGCACGGCGGGGGAGCTGGCCGCCGCGCTCGCCGCGTTCACCGGGGAGCTGCTGCCCGAGGACCGTTACGCCCCGTGGGCCGAGGCCCGGCGCGAGCGGCTGTCCGCGCTGTGCGACCGGGTGCGGCTCGCCCTCGCCGAAGCCCACCTCGCGGACGGCGACACGGAGTCGGCCACCGAGGTGGCGCTGCGCGCCGTGGCGGCCGCACCCGCCGAGGAGCGTGCCCACCGGGTACTGATCGACGCCTATCTGCGCCAGGGCCTGCGCCGCCAGGCCGTGCGCCAGTACCACCTGTGCCGTGAAGCGCTCGACGCAGAGCTCGGCGTGCGCCCGGGGCACGCCACCGAGCAGCTGCATCTGCTGGCCCTGGACGCGGCCACGACGGTACTTCCCGCCGCCTCCGCTCTCGTGCTTCCGGCGGCGATCCGTACCCCGCCCGGTCCGCCGCTGCGCGGCCGGATCGACGAGCTCGATGTGCTGCTGTCCGACGACGGACCGCCGGTACGGCTGATCGGCGGCGAGGCCGGGGTGGGCAAGACCCGGCTGACGGCGGAGGCGGCCCGGCGGGCGGCCGAGGACGGGACGACTGTGCTGTGGGGCGCGGGCCACGACGCCGAGGGCCACACGCCGTACGGCGCCTTCGTCGAGGCACTGGACGCCTGGATGGCCGACCGGCCGTCCGCCGAACGGGCCAGGATCGGCGGCGAGTACCCCGAACTCGCCTCGCTGCTGCCCACGTTGGGCCAGATCGATGCCGCGGCGGAACGCAGCCCGGAGGAACAGCGCGACCGGCTTTTCCGGGCGACGGCCGGGCTGCTGGGCGATCTGGCGGCCACCGCCCCGGTGCTGCTCGTGCTGGACGATCTGCACGCCGCCGACGCGGGGACGTACCAGCTGCTCAGCCATCTGGCCCGGCGGGCGGTGGCCACCGGCGCCGACTGGCGGTTCGCCGTGACGTACCGGGCCGAGGAGTTCGCGGCGGCGGACCCCCGGCGCACCGCGCTGGACGGGCTGACTCGTCAAGGACTGGCCCGCACCATGGAGTTGGGGCGGCTCGACCGTGCGCAGTGTCTGGCGATCGCGGCGGACGCGGGCGCCAGGACCGGGCTCGACCGGGTCTGGGAGCTGTCGCTGGGCAACCCCCTCTTCGCCCTGGAACTGGCCCGGACCGTCCACGAGGGCGCGAACCCCGCCGCGCTCAGCGCGCCGGAGGGCGTGCGGCAGCTGGTGGCGGCCCGGCTCGCACGGCTGGGACCGGCGGCGCGCCGGGTCGTGGAGGCCGTCTCCGTGGCGGGCGGAGGCGCCGCGCTGTCCGAGGTGCTCGACATGGCCGAGCACGGGCTCCATCCGCCCCTGTCGTCCGCCGAGGCGACGGACGCCGTGGACGCGGCGGTCGCGGCGTCGGTGGTGGCGGAGCGGACCGTGGTGGTCGGCGGCCGCCCCATGCCCGGTCTCGCGTTCCGGCATCCGCTGGTGCGGCTGACCTGCTACGACGGCCTGTCCGCCGCCCGTCGCCGGCAGCTGCACTCGGCGTATGCGGAGGCGGTGCTGCGACGCAGGCCGGACGCCGTCGACACCCTGGCCTCGCATCTGGCGCGCGCCGACGACCCCCGGGCCACCCACTATCTGCGGCAGGCGGCCGAGCGTGCGGCCGCCCTGTGCGCCAATGACACCGCGGACCGCTACTACGCCGAACTGACCGCCCGGCTCGACGCGTTGGCCTCCGACGCGGCGCAGGCCCGGATCGACCGCGCCGTCGTGCTGCGCCGGATGGCCCGCTACCAGGAGGCCGCGGCGGTGCTGCGCGAGGCACTGGACGACATGGTCCGGCGCGGCGACGAGGACGGTCAGGTGCTGGCCGCCGCCCGGCTGACCGAGGTGCTGGTGAAGTACCGCGGCACCGACGAGGGCGAGGAACTGCTGCGCACCTACCCGCCCGGTCCGCGCACCCTGCCGCTGGCCGCCGCGACCCACCATCTGGCGGCGGCGGTCCTGCGGTTCGTGACCGGCCGGTACGCGTCGGCGCACACCGCGGCCCGTATCGCGCAGGACGCCGCGGACGCCATTGCGGGCAGCGAACGCCGGGGGCTGCTGGCCCGGGCCCTGGGGATGCAGGCGACCTCGCTCGGTCTCGCGGGCCGGTTCGCGCAGGCCCGCGAGGCGGCCGATCTGGCACTGCCGCATGCCGAGGCGTACGGCGACCAGGAGTTGCTGGCCACCGTCGTCTCCGTACTGCGCGAGCATGCCCGGCGATCGGGCCGGCTCGCCGAGGCGGTGTCCTTCGGCCGGCGGGCCCAGCGGCTCGCCGAGCACACCGGCGATCCGACCGCGGTCGCCTTCGAGCGAGCCAACCTCGCGGAACTCCACTTGTTGCTACGGGAGTTCACGGAGGCGCGGGAGCATGCGGAGGCCGCGGCACGGGAGAGCGACGGGCAGCCCGCATGGTGCACCCCGTACGCGCTGGCCGCACTGGCCCGGTTCCGGATGAGGACGGACGAACCGGGCGCCGCGGAGCTGCTGGCCCGCGCCGAGGGGGTGGCCGAGGCGCAGGGCGACCGGCAGGCGGTGTACGAGGTACGGACGGCGCAGGCCGAACTCCTGGTGCGTACGGGCCGCCCGCGGGAGGCTCTGGCACTGCCGGCCGACGGCAGCGGTCCCGGCTCGGCCGCACTGCTGGCGTGGGCGGAGCTGCTGTCGGGACGCCCCGAGCGCGCGGCGCGGCTGGCGGCGGACGAGGCCGCCCGCGCCGAAACGGCCGGCGAGCAGCTCTCGTCGACCGATGCCCGTACGGTTCACGCGGCGGCCCTCGCGACGCTGGGCCGGGCGCGGGAGGCACATGAGGAGTTCGGCCGGGCCGCCGCCCTCGCCGCGGAACTCCCGTATCCGGCAGGGGCGTTCGCGGTGGAGCGGGCCGCCGGGGCGGACTGGACCAGCCGTCCGGGATTCCCCGGCTGACCTTCGGCACCGGCGGCCTCGCCGGTCAGGCGAGCTCCGCGGCCTCCGCACCCGGACGCTCGAACTGGGTGCGGTACAACTCCTCGTACCGGCCGCCGGCCGCGAGGAGTTCCTCGTGCGTGCCCCGCTCCGCGATCTGCCCGTTCTCCACGACGAGGATGAGATCCGCCGTCCGTACGGTGGAGAGCCGGTGGGCGATCACCACCGCGGTGCGTCCCTGGAGGGCTTCGGCCAGCGCCTCCTGGACGGCCGCCTCGGAGGTGTTGTCCAGATGGGCGGTGGCCTCGTCGAGGATGACGACGCGCTGGCGGGCCAGCAGCAGCCGGGCGATGGTGAGCCGCTGGCGTTCGCCGCCGGAGAGCCGGTAGCCGCGTTCACCGACGACGGTGTCGAGGCCGTCGGGCAGTGCGGCGACCAGGCCGTCCAGCCGCGAGCGGCGCAGTGCGTCCCAGAGGTCCTCCTCGGTGGCTCCCGGACGGGCGAGGAGGAGGTTGGCGCGGACCGACTCGTGGAAGAGGTGGCCGTCCTGGGTGACCATGCCGAGCGTGTCGCGCAGGGTGTCGGCGGTCAGGTCGCGTACGTCGATGCCGCCGACGCGTACGGAACCCTCGTCCGTGTCGTACAGCCGGGGCAGCAGCTGGGCGATGGTCGACTTGCCCGCGCCGGACGATCCGACCAGGGCCACCGTCTGGCCGGGTTCGGCGCGGAAGGAGATCCCGCGCAGCACTTCGGTGCCGCCCCGGGTGTCCAGGGTGGCGACGTCCTCGAGCGAGGCGAGGGAGACCTTGTCCGCGGACGGGTAGCCGAAGCGCACGTTGTCGAACTCCACGGACACCGGCCCGTCCGGAACCGCCCGTGCATCCGGCTTCTGCTCGATGAGCGGCTTGAGGTCGAGGACCTCGAAGACCCTCTCGAAGCTGACGAGCGCGCTCATCACCTCGACGCGTGCTCCGGCGAGAGCGGTGAGGGGTGCGTACAGCCGGGTCAGCAGAAGGGCGAGAGCGACGACCGCTCCGGCGTCCAGCCGGCCGCGCAGCGTGTAGTACCCGCCGAGCCCGTAGACCAGGGCGAGCGCCAGCGCCGACACCAGCGTGAGCGCCGTGATGAACGCGGACTGGGCCATGGCCGTGCGGACCCCGATGTCCCGTACGCGACCCGCCCTGGCGGCGAATTCGGCGGACTCGTCGGCGGGCCGGCCGAAGAGTTTGACCAGGGTCGCGCCGGGCGCGGAGAAGCGCTCGGTCATCCGGGTCCCCATCGCGGCGTTATGGGCCGCGGCTTCGCGCTGGAGTCTCGCCATCCGCGTTCCCATCCGGCGTGCGGGCAGCACGAACACCGGCAGCAGGACCAGCGCGAGTACGGTGATCTGCCAGGAGATGCTGAGCATCACGCCGAGGGTGAGCAGCAGGGTGACCACGTTGCTGACGACGCCCGAGAGGGTGTTGCTGAAGGCGCGCTGGGCCCCGATGACGTCGTTGTTGAGACGGCTGACGAGCGCGCCGGTGCGGGTACGGGTGAAGAACGCGATCGGCATGCGCTGCACATGGTCGAAGACGGCGGTCCGCAGGTCGAGGATCAGCCCTTCGCCGAGGGTCGCCGACAGCCAGCGGCCGGCCAGCCCGAGTCCCGCCTCCGCGACGGCGATCACGGCGATGAGCACGGCCAGCCGCGTGACGGTCCCCGCCTCCTTGCCGGTCACGATCGCGTTCACGACGCTCCCGGCAAGGACGGGGGTGGCGACCGCGAGCAGCGCGGTCGCCACGCTCAGCGCCAGGAACACGGCGACCCGGCGCCGGTGCGGGCGGGCGAACGCGGCGATGCGCCGCAGGGTGGTGCGGTCGAAGGGGCGGCGGTCCTGCTGCGCGGTCATGACGTTGTGGAGCTGCGTCCACGCGGTGGCTTCCATGCTCATGGAAGGAACGTACGACCTCCAGCGGACTTGAGGTCAATCGCCCTGGTCCGCGCGGACCGGTCCTGCGGAGACGGGCTACACGTCGAGGCCCGGAATGTCCCTGGGCAGGGGGCAGATCCGGCGGCCGTAGTGGTCGAAGACGTACAGATGCGCGAGGTCGACAAGGAGCGGGACCTGCCCGCCGATGCGCAGCCGCATGTCGGGACCGGTACGGACGACGAGGTCGCTGGACGTGATCGCGGGTCGGTCGGGGCTGCGGGTGGCGGGCTGCTCGAAGTCGGGGGCCCGATCGTCGAGGGTGACGACGGGGCCGCTGATGTGGCCGGTGGCGCGCTCCCTCAGCCGTTCCAGTACGCCGACTCCACCACCTGATCCGCCACCGGCGGCGCGGCGGCGGCGCGGGACGGCGCGGCCCGGGCGGGCCGATTCGAGGTCGGGCACCACGGCGGGCTGTGACCCCGTGTTGAGGTGGACCAGCGCTTCGTGGCCCTGGTACTCGACGTGCTCGACGATGCCGCTCAGTGCGACCTCGCCGGGGCGGGCCTGGCTGGGCGCGGCGATTCTGGCCGCCTCCGAGCGCAGTCCGACGATGATCTGGCGGCCCTGCTGGATGCGGAGCAACTGGTGGTCGGGGCTGAGCGGTTCGGGCAGCGGCAGCCGCTGGCGGCCGAGGTCGATCGACATGCGCCCTTCGAGGGGGGCGTGGACGACGGCCTGGAGGAGGTTGATGCGCGGGGTGCCGATGAACGCGGCGACGAAGACGTTCTCCGGCAGGGCGTAGACCTCGCGCGGCGGGCTGACCTGCTGGAGCCGTCCGCCCCGCATCACGGCGACCCGGTCGCCGAGGGACATCGCCTCGGACTGATCATGCGTCACATAGACGGTAGTGACGCCCAACTCCCTTGTGAGCTGCGATATTTCGGCCCGCAGATGGTTGCGCAGCTTCGCGTCGAGGTTGGAGAGCGGCTCGTCCATCAGGAACGCGGAGGGCTGGCGCGAGATGGCCCGTCCCATGGCGACGCGCTGGCGCTCACCGCCGGAGAGCTGACCGGGATAGCGGTCGAGGACGCTTTCGATGCCGAGCAGCCTGGCCGTGCTCTCGATGCGCTCACTGTTGTCCTGGCGCGGGTTCTCCAGCTTCAACGGAAAACCGATGTTGGCCCGGTTGGTCATGGTCGGGTAGAGCGCAAAGTTCTGGAAGACCATGGCCATACCGCGTTCGCGGGGCTCTATGTCGTTGGCCGGTTCACCGTCGAGCAGGAGCTCGCCCTCGGTGATCTCCTCCAGGCCGGCGATCATGCGGAGCACGGTCGACTTGCCGCACCCCGACGGGCCGAGCAGGACGACGAATTCGCCGGGGTCGATGGAGAGCGAGAAGCGGTCGACGGCACGTGGGGACCGTCCGTACGCCTTGCTGACGTTGTGCAGGGAGATCGCGCGAGTCATGTGGTTCCGCCCGGGTGGATGGTGAAGTGGCGCGGTGGGGAGCGGGGCTGCAGTGCGCTGAAATTAGCCCACCGGCCGGTGTGGTGGGAATGACTCGTGCAAAGGTTGTGCAGTACCGGGGTGGATGAGCGGGAAGTGTTAAGCGCGATTCCGGTTCAACGAGGGATTTCCCGTCCGTGATCCGGACACGACCGGGGCCGCGCCGGCCGTACGGCCACGTCCTCCGCGTGCCCCGAGCCCCGCCGCCGCGAGGAGGAGCGCACCCAGCATCACGAACGGCGCGGCGGTGCCCGCCACTCCGGCGATCGCGCCGGCGGAGGCGGGGGCCGCGACCTGTCCGAGCCGGTTGCCGGTGAGCCGGAGGGCGAGCGCGGTGGAACGGGCCTCCGCCGGGGCCGCCTGGACGACGGTGGTCATCGACAGCGGCTGGCCGACGCCGAGACAGAAGCCGAGCACGGCCAGCATCGTGGCGAGCGCCCAGACGGGGACCGGCAGGGCGATGCCCGCGCAGAGCAGACCGGCCAGCAGACAGGTCGCGGTGAGCAGCGCCGTACGGCCCAGGACGCGCAGCATCGGCGTCATCACCAGGCGGCAGGCGATGGTGGCGGCGGCCCGCAGGCTGAGCAGCAGGCCGATGGTGGCGGGGGCGATGGACCGGTGCTCGCCGACGACGGGCAGATAGGCCGTGAGGATGTCGGTCGCGGAGAGCACGGCGAGGCTGATGAAGATGCCGGCCGGAACACCGCGGGTACGCAGGATGCTGCCGACGGGCACCTTGCCGGCCCGGGCGGCCGCGCGGGCGCCCGGCGCGGTGCGGTGTTCGATGCGCCAGAGCGAGACGAACGACGCGGCGGCGACGGCCGCCGAGACGACCAGGGCGAGTGCGCTCGTACGGGCCAGGGCACCGTCCCGCTCGGAGATGACGTACCCCGCGGCGATCGGTCCGATGAGCTGGCCGAGGGAGGCGCCGATGGTGAAGTGGCCGAAGTTGCGGTCCTGTTCGGCCGTGGAGGACTGCCGCGCGACGATCGACTGGGCGCCGATGACGAAGCAGAGATGGCCGAGCCCCATCACACCGCTCCACGCCGCGATCGCCGGGAGGGAGCCCGACGTGCCGCTGAGGGCGCAGCCGCCCGCGATCAGGACGACACCGAGGGGCAGCAGAGGAGCGCACCTGCCGTGGTCCGTCCGGCGTCCGAGCGGGACGGCGGCGAAGAGCGGGAGAAGCGCGTACACCCCGGTGATCACGCCGATGGCGCGCTCGTCAGCGCCGAGCGAGAGAGCCCGGTAGGAGACGGCGGGCCGCGCCATCGACACCGCCCCCTGCGCGAAGGCGAAGGCGATGACGAGGCGCAGCAGCCAGCTCCTGCCGGGCTCGGTCGTGTCGGCCATGATCAGATGATGCCGAAGAGGAGGCCGGCGCAGAGCACCACCAGGGAGGTGACCGCGGCCCATTTGACGGTGAACCTGGTGTGGTCGCCGAATTCGACCTTCGCCATGCCGACGAGCACGTAGACGGCGGGGACCAGCGGGGACGACATGTGCAGCGGCTGGCCGACCAGGGAGGCGCGGGCGATCTCCAGCGGGGAGACACCGTGGGCGGCGCCGGCCTCGGCGAGCACCGGGACGACGCCGAAGTAGAAGCCGTCGTTGGACATGAAGTAGGTGAGCGGGATGCTCAGGATGCCGGTGACGAGCGCCATGTGCGGGCCCATGCCGTCCGGGATCGCGCCGACGAGCCAGTCCGCCATGTGCTCGACCATGCCCGTGCCGGAGAGCACGCCGGTGAAGACTGCGGCGGCGAAGACCATGCCGGAGACGTTGAGGACGTTGTCGGCATGGGCCGCGATGCGGGCCCGCTGGTCGGACATGTGGGGGAAGTTGACGGTAAGGGCGAGCGCGGCACCGAGCAGGAAGAGCACCGGGATCGGCATCAGTTCCATGATCATCGCGGTGAGGAGGACGACGGTGAGCCCGGCGTTGAACCAGTAGAGCCCGGGCCGCAGGGTGGCACGGTTCGGGTCGAGGCCCTTGAAGCCCTCGTCGTCGTCCGCGTCGCGGTGGGCCGCTGCCTCGGGCTCGGCGTCCGTGCCCGTACCGGCTCCGCCGGAGGTCTTGCGGGTACGGTCGCTGTCGCCGGCCGCGCCGCCCGCACCGACGAGGACCGTCTCGGGCTCCTGGGCCACTGCCTCGTCGAGGGTGAGGAAGCCCAGCCGCTTGCGCTCGCGCCGGCCGAGGACGACCGCCAGGAGGATGACCGCGAGCAGTCCGACGCCGAGCGCCGGGATCATCGGCACGAAGATGTCGCCCGCGTCCAGCTTGAGCGCCGTGGCGGCGCGGGCGGTGGGGCCGCCCCAGGGCAGCGTGTTCATCACGCCGTTGGCCGTGGCGGCGACACCGGTCATCACGACCAGGCTCATCTTGAGGCGCTTGTAAAGCGGGTACATCGCCGAGACGGTGATCATGAAGGTGGTGGAGCCGTCGCCGTCCAGCGAGACGATCGCGGCGAGAACCGCCGTACCGACGACGATCCGCATCGGGTCGGCCTTGCAGAAGCGCAGAATGCCCCGGACGATCGGGTCGAAGAGACCGACATCGATCATCACACCGAAGTAGACGATGGCGAACATCAGCATCGCGGCGGTCGGCGCGAGGTTGCCCACGCCGTCGATCACGTAGTCGCCGAGCTTGGCACCCTCCCCGACGGCGACACAGAAGAGTGCGGGAATCAGGACCAGCGCCGCGATCGGCGACATCTTCTTCATCATGATCAGGACCAGAAAGGTCGCAATCATGGCAAAGCCGAGGATTGTCAGCATGTGGGATACCTATCGTTCACCCTTGAACTCCCACCGGAGTCGGCGGTCCGGATGACGTTAGGTCGCACCTCGCAGCGTTAACAAGACGTTGACATGTGAGCAATACGAGCAAAACCCCAGGTCAGTGACTTGGTGCGGCACACGCGGCCACCGCGACGGGGATGCCGTTGAGAACGGCGGTGCCGGACAGCGGGTCGAGCAGGGTGCCGTCGAGGAGCTGGTTGACGTTGACGCCGGGGGCGGCGGAAGCGACGGACATCCGGGTGCCGGGCCGGTCGTGTCCCCATCCGTGCGGGAGGCTCACCACACCGGCCCGTACGCCCTCGGTGATCTCCACGGGTGCGGTCACTGCGCCGCCGACCGCGGTGATCGTGGCGGCGGCGCCGTCCGCGAGGCCCAGCCGGGCCGCGTCGGCCGGGTGCACCTGGAGGGTGCAGACGTTCGTACCGCCGCCCAGCGCGGCGACGTTGTGCATCCAGCTGTTGTTGGAGCGCAGATGGCGACGGCCGACGAGGACGAGCGAGTCGGGTCCCGGCCGGTCGGCGAGGGCGCTGCGGAGCCTCGGCAGGTCGGCGGCGATCGGCGCGGGAAGGAGTTCGATGCGTCCGCTGCGGGTGGCCAGGACCTGCGGGATGCGGGGCCGGAGCGGGCCGAGGTCGATGCCGTGCGGGTGGGCGAGCAGCCGGTCCAGGGTCAGGCCGTCGGGGTCGGCGCCGAAGCCTTCGCCGTACGGGCCGAGGCGGAGCATCAGGTCGAGCCGGCGTTCCGGTCCGGTGCGGCCGGTGAGCGCGGCGGACAGTTCGGCGGGGGCTCGGCCGTAAACGGGTGAGAGCGGATCGGCGACGGCCTTGGACAGCACCCGGTCGACGATCATCGCGTCGACGGCGGACGCGTCCGTTCCGTGCATCCCGGTGACGGCGAGGACGAGCCGCGCGAGGATCTCGCTCTCGTCCATCAGGCCGTCGTCGAGCGGGACGGCGGGACGGGTGTAGCGGACCTGGTTGCGCACGGCGAGCGCGTTGAACGCGAAGTCGAAGTGGGCGCTCTGCGAGGGCGGCGGCGGAGGCAGCACCACATGGGCGTGGCGCGAGGTCTCGTTGAGGTAGGGGTCGACGCTCACCATGAAGTCCAGCTCGTCGAGCGCCCGGTCCAGGCGGTCGCCGTCGGGTGCGGAGAGTACGGGGTTGGCGGCCAGGACGATCAGGGCGCGGATCCGCCCCTCCCCCGGGGTCTCGATCTCCTCGGCCAGGGCGGCGAGGGGCAGTTCACCCTTGGCCTCGGGGTGTCCGGAGACCCGGCTCGCCCACCGTCCGAGAGTGAAGCCCTTGCCGGGAGCTGCGGGCCGGGGAGCGCGGGAGGTGGCGGAGAGCGGGAAGAGGGCGCCACCGGGGCGGTCGAGGTTGCCGGTGAGGATGTTGAGGACGTCGACGAGCCAGCTGGCCAGGGTGCCGTGCGCGACGGTGGAACTGCCGATGCGCCCGTAGACGGCGGCAGCGGGGGCGGCGGCCAGCTCCCGGGCGATCGTACGGATGGTCGCTGCGTCCACGTCACACGCCCCGGCAACCGCCTCTGGCGTGAACCCCCGTACTGCTTCGGCTACTTCGTCGATTCCTTCGAGATGGCCGGTGAGCGCGCCGGGGTCGGTGAGCTTCTCCTCGAAGAGCACATGGGTGAGTGCCGCGAGCAGGAGGGCGTCGGTGCCGGGGCGGATGGCGACATGCCGGTCTGCGAGGCGGGCGGTACGGGTGCGGCGCGGGTCGACGACGGTGAGGGTGCCGCCACGGCGCCGCAGCGCCTTGAGTCTGCCGGGGAAGTCGGGGGCCGTGCAGAGACTGCCGTTGGATTCCAGCGGGTTGGCGCCGAGGAGCAGCAGATGACCGGTGCGGTCGAGGTCCGGCACCGCGATGGCGTTCGGGTCACCGAAGAGCAGTCCGCTGGAGACGTGCTTGGGCATCTGGTCGAGGGTGCTCGCGGTGAAGAAGGCCCGGGTGCGGAGCGCGGCGAGGAGGGCGGGCGGGTAGAGCGCGCCGGCCATGGTGTGGACGTTCGGGTTGCCGAGGACGAGCCCGACGGCCTGCTGCCCATGCTGCGCGGTCAGTGCGGGCAGCACGGCGGCGATCGCGTCGAACGCCTCGCTCCAACTGGCCTCCTGCAGCACGCCGTTCCTGCGGACGAGCGGGGTGCGGAGCCGGTCCGGGTCTGCGTCCAGCCCGCCGAAGGAGGCGCCCTTGGGGCAGATGAAGCCCCGGCTGAGGATGTCGTCCCGGTCGCCGCGGGCGCCGGTGACCCGTGTCCCCTCGATGGTGAGGGTGAGTCCGCAGGTGGCCTCGCACAGGGGGCAGACGCGCAGGGCGGTGCGGCACTCGCCGGAACTGCTGCTGGAGTCGTGCGGCATGGGCCCTCCCCGGGGCGGCAACGGCGGTGGCACGCGAGCATGGGCAAGCGGGGCTGAGCATACCGACCGGTACGCATGGTGGGGAGGTGTTGTCGCGGCGATGTTGCCGGGCAGGGGCCCGCCCGGTGCGGGAGAAGCGGGGTGCGATGCGGTGACGTACGCGTGGGACGAGGCGTCGCGCGGGGTCCGGTTCAGTCCAGGACCCGGGCCAGGTACGCCTGGATCAGGACGCGCGTCTCGCCGACGATCGCCTGATCGCCCGACGGGTCCGTGCGGAAGGCAAGTCGCAGGAGCGCATCGGCGGCTTCGACGCAGACCAGGATCGACCGGAGCAGATCCTCGTCAGGGGTGAGCCCCAGATGGCCGGAGAGCAGTTGGGCGAGCCGGTCCGCGACCCGGTGGTTGGCGTCGGAGGCCGGGTCGTCCACGGGGGCCGGAGCGCCGAAGTCGACGAGGGCGAAGCCGGGGACGGAGCGCTTCATCTCCAGGTATTCGTCGAGCACGGCGTCGATGGCGCTGCGCCAGTCGGCGGCCGGGATGGCGGCCAGGCGGCCGGTGATGCGCTCCGCGTAGCTGTCCAGGTTGCGCAGGGCCAGGGCGTCGGCGAGGGCACGCTTGTTGGAGAAGAACCGGTAGACGGATCCGATCGGGACTTCCGCGCGGGCGGCGACGGCCCGGGTGGAAAGCAGCTCGTAACCGGTCTCGTCGAGGAGTTCCGCGCACGCGTCGAGTATCCGGGCGAGGCGTTCGGCGCTGCGCTGCTGCACGGGGGCACGGCGGAGGTTCTTATTCGCATGGGGCACGGGCTCCATGATGCCGTGGCTCTCCTCTGCGGGAGGGGCGGGTGCGCGCCTGCGGTCAGACGAGGAGCAGGGTCAGCCCGCCGATGGTGTACGCGATCATCAGGGCCAGCAGGGGGAGTTGCCCTGCGACGGCGCGGGCGGGCGGGAAGAGGCGGACGGACCGGTCGTGGGCGGCGACCACACCGAGGACGTGCCCGATGACGATCGCGGCGACCTGGAGCGTGGCGACGCCGCCGGGGGCCAGGGGCGGTTCGGGCGCGACCGCGTTGTCGGTGCCGAGTGCCGTCATGACCGTACGTGGCCCTTCGGTGACGAAGAGTGTGAAGTAGTGGGCGACGAGATAGCCGAGGGCGATCGGGACGAGCGAGTGCGCGAAGGCCGTGAGGGGGTGGCGGAGTTGACCGGAGATCAGCCGGGTGGCACCGGCGCAGAGGGCATACAGGGTGGCGACGAGGGCGACGGCGGCGAGCAGTCCGAGAGTGGCTGCCGTGGTGCGGCCCAGGGGTGAGGTCTGGACGGTGGTGATCCACGAGGGGGCGTCGGCGAAGCCGTCGTAGGCGGTGGAGCCGAGCATGACGCAGACGGTGGCGACAAGACCGGCGGTCTGCGGGACGGCGTCGAGTCCGTTGAGCGGGGAGCGCAGGACGAGTCGGCGGTCGGCGGGCCGGCGGCCGAGGGGCGAGAGTCGGGCGAGCAGACCGGAGTAGACCTCGAAGGCGTCGGCCTGGTCGAACCAGCGGGCGCCGTGGCGGGCGGCGCCCGCGAGGTGGACCACACCGTGGAGCACGAAGAAGAGGAGGAGGGCGGTGGACGACGCGGGATCGGGGGCGACGAGTTCGAGCCAGGCGAAGGCGAGGAGTCCGGCCGCGGCGGGCCAGAGACCGAGGTGTGCGGGGAGGGGGCACCCCGCGGCCGGGTTCCGGCCGAGCGCGCGGCAGACGAGCAGGTGGAGCGTGCGCAGGGGGTTGAGGAGTCGCCAGACGGGACCGAGGAGGAGCGAGGCGGGGACGAGCCCGACCCAGAGGAGCACATGGACGGCGCCGGGGGCCGGGTTGCGCTCCGGCCCGTCCGGCCCGAGAAGGAGGTGGAGGAGGACGAACAGGGCGGCGGCCAGGCCGAGAACGCGCGCGGCCACACGGGTGGGGCGGGCATCGGCAAGGCGCTGGAGGGCGACCGGGATCGGGTGGCCCGCCCGGTCGCCGCGGAACCGGGAGTCGGACCAGAGCAGGCCGAGCGCGAGAAAGGAGACGAAGAGGGCGGCGAAGGCACCGGCGAAAGCGTAGAAGGGGGACAGTGGCAGGTCGTGCCGGGAGCCGATGCCGTGCGCGAGGACGCTCACCGCACGACGAGCTGGGTCAGAAGCAGATCGGACTCATGGGTCTCGACCTCGAAGAGTCCGGTGCGGTCGGCGGTGAGGGTGAGGGCGGTGGTCCGCCCGGCGGGCAGACGCGCTTCCTTGTCGTAGCCGTGGACGTGGAGGGTGTCCGCGCGGTCGGTGCGGATGCGCAACTCGATGCGCTGCCCCTTCTTGAGCTCGGTGCGGCCGGGGGCGGGGCTGACCTTGCCGTGCGAGATGACGATCTCCAGAGTCCGGTCGGGACGGGGCTCGGCGGGTGTGCCGGAAGCGGTGGCGGTGAGTGGGGTGGTGGCCTGAATCGGTGTGGAGTGCACGGCCCAGGCGGTGTGGTCGTCGGCGTACAGCCGGGCCGTGAGGGTACGGCCGCCGCCCGCGGCGCGGACCAGGGAGCTGGGGAGGTGGTACCAGAGGCCGTACAGCCGGGCCAGTGGGTGACCGTCGAGGAGGAGTCGGGCGTGGCCGCGTCCGAGGAGCGCCGCGCCGCCGACGCTGTCCGGGGTGAACCTGAAGTTCTGTACGGAGAGATGGACGTTCCATCCGTCCTCGGAGTCCGGCCGTACGGCGACGGTCACCGCGGGGGCGCCCTCGGCGTCGATCTGGCGGAGCCGGTGGCCGGATCCGTCGTCGGCGGTGAGGAGCCGGCCGACGCTGCCGACGGCCTGTTCATGACTGGTGCCGGGCCGGTGGTGGGTGGTCGCACGTCCGCCGCAGGCACTCGCACCGAACGCGAGGGTGCCCGCGGTGAGGGCGGCGACGGTGATGCGGAGGAAAGCCGTGCGCGTGTGGAGCCGCAGGGGGCTGGGGGACCGCTTCATGACCGTCCCCCATCCGGCCCGGAATCCGCCGATCCGGACCGTGCACCCGCACCGGCCCCCGTCTCGCCGCCGTCCTGTGTGCCCGCCGCATCGGCGTCCGCGTCCGGCCCCCGGTCCGCGCCCACTCCGGCCGTCCGTTCGGCGTGCCGCGCCGAGGCCGCCACCGCCCACACCACCCAGACGACGCCGACGAGGCCGCGTACCCAGGCCGGGCCGACCGGGATCCACGGGATCATCAGGACGGCCTTGTCGAAGGCGTCGAGCAGGGTCAGGACGCCCAGCACCATCGTGGTCCAGCCCAGTCCGGGCCGCTCGCCGCGCAGCACGAGCCCGATGCCGGTCCACCACGCCCCGGTCAGCAGCAGCGCCACCGCGGGCAGATAGGAGGAGGCGAGGCCCGTCGTCGCACCGGCCACATCCAGCCCGAGGCCAATCGCGCCGAGCAGCGTGGCCGCCGTGGCGAGCCGGCTGTGCCGCAGGCGGCGCCACCACAGCACCCCGCCGACCAGCACGAGCACCAGGGCGGCAGCCAGCGCGATCTGTACCTCGATGCGCTCGATGCCGCGCGCGCCGTACCAGTCGCAGCCGGACGGCAGCCGCCGCGCCTGCACGTTGTAGTCGGCACAGACCAGCAGCTGGGCGATTTTGACCGGTTCACCCACGAGTCGATCGGTGCGGCCCGAGACCGCGCCGCGTGCCGCCCCGCACTCGGGCAGCGAGCGCGGTGTGGACGGTCCGGTGTCCGACTGCCAGCAGTTGCCGTCGCCCTGGCCGTCCCACCACACATCGGCGCCGTTGGGCCGGGAGCGGCGCGCCTTGTCCGTGCCGAGGTGGTTGCCCGCGTACCGGTTGTGGTGCGAGGTGTCGGTCTGTTTCGCCAGGGCGTCCTCGCCGCGGATGAAGGCGGGGACGGCGCTCAGGAAGAAGGCGGCGCGCCGCTGTCCGTAGATCCAGTTGTTCTCGTAGATGTTCCAGTTGCCGCCCGCGGTGATGATGCCGGTGCCCGGCGGCATGGAAATCTGCGGGCAGACGACGCCGTCCTCGT
This sequence comes from Streptomyces sp. JH14, assembly GCF_029428675.1. GTDB lineage: Bacteria > Actinomycetota > Actinomycetes > Streptomycetales > Streptomycetaceae > Streptomyces. The sequence goes on from NZ_JAJNEL010000001.1 coordinate 1,127,219, forward strand.
AGCCTCGCTCCACAGGCGGTTTGGCGCAGGTGCCGTCGGCGACGTACGGGTAGTAGTCGGCGTTGTTGTCGTGGATCAGGTTGCGTTCGAAGCGCGCGTGGTTCTGTGGGAGTCCCGGGTGCCCCGGGAAGGCGCTGTCCATCGAGGCGCCGCCCATGTTGTGGTCGAACTCGTTGTCGTGGACGTGGACGGAGTCGCCCGCGGTGCCGGAGTAGCCGACCATGTTGTGGTGGCTGCGGCAGCCGGTGATCTCGATCGAGTAGCGCGGCACGTCGTAGCCGTATCCGTCGTTGATGTCCGACGCGCTGCCGGGATAGATGCCGGAGTCGCCGTTGCCGTACGACTCGCAGTTCTTGTACAGCCCGTGGTCACTGGCGAAGGTGAGGAAGCCGTACTCGTCGTTCCACCGGGTGAGGACGTCGTCGATGACGAAGCCGTCCTGCGCGAGCACGTACAGCGAGTTGAACGTGGTGCGCTGGGCGGTGAAATTCTTGAAGTAGATGCCGTCGGAGCCGTCCGCGCGGATCGCATTGAGCTTCTGGTACTTGGCGTCGATGACGACGTCGGTGCGCTCGGCCCCGGTCCCCTCGATCTGGAGCTGCTTCTTGCCGAGGATCGCCACCAGGTTCTGGTTGTGCGGACACTGCTTCTGCTGTGCGTACGACAGGATCTGGTAGCCGAGCTGCGAGTCGGGCGCCTTGAGCCTCGCGCACTCCCCCGTCGGCCCGGGCAGCGAGGGCTCCTCCTCGTACAGGCCGGGCAGGATCGCGATGTTCATGCCGGGCCTGGCGACCTTGTCGACGGCCTGTTGCAGATGCCGGTAGCCGGACTTCCGGCACCGCTCGAAGAGTTCGAGGTTGCGGGCCCGGAGCTTGGCCGGGAAGCCGGATATCCGTCGTTCGAAGTCGGCCCGGTCACTCTTGCAGACCAGCAGATCGGGCTCGCCGGTGCGGTGGACGGGGACGCTTCCGGAACCGTCGGGGAGGGTGACCGGCCGTTCCTCGTGCGCCTGGGCGGCCGGGGCCGCGAGGAGTGCGGCGGCCAACGCCACCAGGACCACCAGAAGTCTTCGTGTCCACGACATGTGCGGGAGAGTAGAGCAATGTTCAGCTTTTGGAACCCCCCTGTGCGCGGCGGACCAGGAGATTTCCGGCACGAACCCGTCAGGAATCCACGGCGCGCCGCCGCCCCGCCCCGTTGACGTGCCACGATCTGATTCCTACGGTGGTCCATAGGATTTCTTCGGCACCGGGAGCGCGGCATGGGCGGCACCAGCGGCATCGAGCAGGCGAGGAAGACGGCGGAAGCGCTTGCGCACTCCGCGGGTTTCGGCAACGAGCACAGCTCCGAGGCGGTTCCCGGGGCGTTGCCGCACGGCCGCAACTCGCCGCAGCGCGCGCCCCTCGGGCTCTACGCCGAGCAGCTGAGCGGTTCGGCCTTCACCGAACCGCGCGCCCACAACCGCCGTTCGTGGCTCTACCGGATCCGCCCCTCGGCCGCCCACCCGCCGTTCGTCCGGATCGACAACGGCGCGGTGCGTACCGCCCCCTTCACCGAATCCGTCCCCGATCCGAACCGGCTGCGCTGGGACCCGCTCCCCGAACCCGCTCCCGGAACGGACTTCCTGGCAGGCCTGTGGACGCTCGGCGGCAACGGCGACGTCACCCAGCGCACCGGCATGGCGGTGCACCTCTACCACGCCAACACGGCCATGACGGACCGGGTGTTCAGCGACTCCGACGGCGAACTGCTGATCGTCCCGGAGCGCGGCGGCCTGCTGCTCCGTACCGAACTGGGCCTGCTGCGCGCCGAGCCCGGCCACATCGCGCTGATCCCCCGCGGCGTCCGCTTCCGCGTGGAACTCCTCGACGACTCCGCCCGCGGCTATGTCTGCGAGAACTACGGCCGGCCGTTCGCCCTCCCCGACCTCGGGCCGATCGGCGCCAACGGCCTTGCCAACGCCCGGGACTTCCTCGCCCCCGTCGCGGCGTACGAGGACGAGGACGGCCCCGTCCAGGTGGTCAACAAGTTCTGCGGCAACCTCTGGTCCGCGACGTACGACCATTCGCCGCTCGATGTCGTCGCCTGGCACGGCAACCACACCCCGTACGTCTACGACCTGCACCGCTTCAATGTCATCGGCTCCATCAGCTACGACCACCCCGATCCGTCGATCTTCACGGTGCTGACCTCGCCGTCCGACACCCCCGGTCTGGCCGGTGTGGACTTCGTCGTCTTCGCGCCACGCTGGCTGGTCGGCGAGGACACGTTCCGGCCGCCGTACTTCCACCGCAATGTGATGAGCGAGTACATGGGGCTGATCGAGGGCGCGTACGACGCGAAGACGGCAGGCAAGGGCGGCTTCGTGCCGGGCGGCGGCTCGCTCCACAACATGATGTCGGCGCACGGCCCGGACCGGGAGACCTTCGACCGGGCGAGCGCGGCGGAGCTTAAGCCGCAGAGGATCGACGACGGTCTTGCCTTCATGTTCGAGACCCGCTGGCCGGTCACGGCGACCGGGCAGGCGGCAACCGCCGACCATCTGCAGCGCGGGTACGACGACGTGTGGCAGGGTCTCGAACGCAACTTCCGGCCATAGGCGAAGCCCGCCCTTTCCGGCCCCCGCTCGTCGCGTCCGCAGTGTCGCAGTACGGAGAGTCCAGGTGACCCAGGTGCCTCAACTGCCCCAGACGCCCCAGGTGACGGCCTTCGCCCCCGACTCGCTGGTGCTGAACCGCAAACTGCCGCTGTGGTACCAGGTCTCGCAGTCCCTGCGTGCCTCCATACTCGGCCGCACCCAGGACGCCTCGCTGCGGTTGCCGACCGAGGCACAGCTGGCCGCGCACTACGGCGTCAGCGTCCTCACGATGCGGCAGGCGCTCAAGGAACTGGAGACGGAGGGGCTGATCAGCCGCCACCGACGGCGCGGCACCTTCATCGAGCCGCGCGCCCGGCGGGTCTCACCGGTGCGGCTGCTCGGCTCCGTCGATGCGATCGTCGCCCAGCAGTCGGGCGAGCGGACCACGGTGCTCGACCACGGTCCGCTGGCGCTGCCGGGCGATCTCGCGGAGTACTTCCCGGACTGCACGGAGGTGATGGGCTACCGGCGGCTGCGCTGCGACGGCGACAGCGGCGAGCCCACCAACTGGGCGGAGAACGCCGTGCATCCCGAGGTCGCGGCCCGGCTCGATGCCGCCGATCTCGAACGGTGGCCGATGACCAAGGTGCTGCGCGACCGCGTCGGTGTGCGGATCGCGCGGATCACGGACACCGTCGAGGCGCGGCTCGCCGACCCCGCGACCGCCGAGCTCCTCCGGGTGCCGCTGCTGAGCCCGATCCTGTTCTACACGGGGGTGACGTACGACGAGAACGGCCGGGTGGTCGATGTGGCACAGATCCGGTACCGGGGGGACCGGTTCTCGTTCTCGGTGACGGTGGAGGCCCACTGACCGACCGCCCTCGCGCTGCGCCGTTACGATGCCGGGGCGGGCAGACGTGGCGACGGGGAGGACGACACGGTGGCAGCACGGGCAGGCGCCGGAGCCGGCGGGGACGACGACATCCCGCTGCTCGACGACCTCATGCCATGGTCGGTACGGCCCCTGCGCACCGGGCGCCCCTGGGTGAGCGCCCCGGATGCCGGTTCTCTCAGGGCCCGTTGGGATCGGCTGGTCCGCGCCGAAGGCGCCGAGCGGGACCGGCTGTTCCGTCCCACCCGGTCCCGCACGCCGCAGACCGCGGTCGGCGCGCTGCCCGGCCGGGCCACCTCCACCGGCCGTTTCGCCCGGGAGTCCGGGCCGTGTCCGGAGCCGGTGCGGATCCTGCACGGCCCGTTCGACGAGCAGTGGCTGATCCCTGACCACCGGCTGATCGACACCGCCCGCCCCGAGCTGTGGCGGGTCGCCGACGGGCAGCAGCTCTTCGCCGTCGAGCACGGGTACGTACCGCAGGACACCGGACCCGCCCTGTCCGTGACGGCGCTGCTGCCCGACGGGCACTCCCCGGCCGGCCGCCCCGGCCGGATCCGGCCGCTCTACCGGCGGCCCGGTGGACGGGAACCCAATCTGGCGCCCGGTCTGCTCGGGCTGCTGCGTGCCCGGCACGGGGACGCGGTCACCGCGGAGTCCGTGCTGGCGTGGATCGTCGCGGCGGCCCGCCACTCCCCCGCCGGCTGTACGGTGCCGCTGCCCGCCGACACCGCGCGCTGGTCGGCCGGGGTGGAGCTCGGCAGGGAGCTCATACGGCTGCAGCTGCGCGGCGCCCGCGGCGGGGAACGCCCACGGCTGCCCGGTGGGCGGCGCCCCTACGTGCGGGCCGCCGTGCCGGCCGTGCCGGGCACGCTGGAGTACGACCCCGATGACGAGGCGCTCCTGCTGGGCACGGGGCGCATCTCGCCCGTGCCGCCGGGGGCCTGGGAGTTCCGGGTGGGCGGGGTGCGGATGCTGGAGCTGTGGTTCGAGCGGCGGGCAGCAGCGGACGGGGAGGACGGTCTGGAAGCCATCCGGCCCCGGGGCTGGCCCCAGGAGTGGACCTCGGAGCTGCTGGAACTGATCACCGTACTGGCGCTGCTCGCCGAACTCCGGCCCCGGCAGCAGGCGTTGACCGAGGGCCCGCAGCTCACCACCGGTGACCTGCGGGCGGCCCGTGTGCTGCCGGTCGCGGCGACGGCCCGGCGGCCCGCGTCGGTGCTCGACCACCAGGAAGAGGGCCCGGACGGGCAGTTCGCACTGCTCTGACGCGCCTCAGGGAGTCAGGACGCGGATCGCTCGAACGAGTCCAGCACCCGGTCGAGTGCCCGGTCGAACGCCCCGTCCAGATCGATCGGCCCGGAATCCTCGGCGAACCCGGCCGCCATCCGCGGGTACTTCCCGGTCGTGATCTGGCTGAGCAGATAGCCGGTGCGGACGGCGTGCTCCTGCGCCTCCGACCAGGGCAGCGACCGGCTGCGCTCCGCCGTGGCGATCTCGTTGGACATGTAGGTGGTGACCATGCCGTTCACCATGGCGATGAGCTCCATCTTCTCGCCGAACCGCGCATCGAGACCGTCCAGGCAGCTCAGCGCGTACTCCAGGTACCGCAGCGCGTTCGGCGAGAAGCCGTAGACGGGTGACATCAGCCGCGGCACCCACGTGTGGCGGCGCATCAGCTCGCGAGTCTGGTGGGCGAGTGCCACGAGGTCGGCGCGCCAGTCCCCCGAAGGATGCTCCGGCAGCTCGTACCCGGCGCTGACCCGGTCGACCATGAGCTCGTACAGGTCCTCCTTGCGTGGCACGTAGTTGTACAGCGACATCGTGCCGCAGCCGAGCTCCGCCGCCACCTTGCGCATGGACACCGCGTCGACGCCCTCCGCATCGGCGATGCCGACGGCGGCATCCGCGATGTCGGCACGGCTGAACGCGGGCTTCGGGCCACGGCCCGCACGCTCGGGGCGCGCCCAGATCACTTCGGGTACAGCGGGTCGCCCCACCATCGATCATCACCTCGCTCCCCATCCTAGTTACGTACACCGTACGTAGTGCGATACGGTGGGCCGCATGACAACTACGTACGCTGTACTTAGTGAAGGTCTGGAGAAGCATTACGGCCGTGTCCACGCGCTGCGCGGACTCGATCTCGCTGTCGCCGAGGGCAGCGTCTGCGGAATCCTGGGACCGAACGGCGCGGGCAAGACCACCGCTGTCCGGGTGCTCACCACATTGACGGCCCCGGACGGCGGCAGCGCCAGGGTCGCGGGGCACGACGTGGTGCGCGAGGCGGGCTCGGTACGCGCGGCGATCGGCGTCACCGGGCAGAACGCCTCGGTCGACGGCGAGCTCACCGGCCGGCAGAACCTGCGGCTCTTCGCCAAGCTCCTGCGGTTCCGCGGCGAGGCCGCGCGCATGCGCGCCGACGAGCTCCTGGAACGCTTCGAGCTGACCGACGCCGCCGACCGCCCGGCCCGCACCTACTCGGGCGGCATGCACCGCCGCCTCGACCTCGCCGCCAGCCTGCTCACCCGGCCGAGGGTGCTCTTCCTGGACGAGCCGACCACCGGACTCGACCCGCACAGCCGCAACCAGATCTGGGCGGCGGTACGCGAGCTGGCCGGCCGGGGTACGACCGTCCTGCTCACCACGCAGTATCTGGAGGAGGCCGATCAGCTGGCCGACGACATCGTGCTGATCGACCGGGGCCGGACCGCCCACCGCGGCACCCCCGCCGAGCTGAAGGCCCTCATCGGTTCGTACGCCGAGGTGGTCGTCCCCCAGGTGTCGGCGCTGATCCCGGCGGCGGCCGTCCTCGACCAGCTCACCGGCGCCGAACCGGTGCTCGACCACGAGCGCCGCACCGTGGGCGCCGTCGCGACCGACACCACGCTCACCCTCCCCCGTATCGTCCGCGAACTCGACGCGGCCGGCGTACCGCTGATCGACGCGAGCCTGCGCCCGCCGACGCTCGACGAGGTCTTCCTCCGCCTGACCGGCCGCGGCGACGGCCGCACCTCCCCGCCCCTGAAGGAGACGGCAGCATGAGCAGCACCGTACTGGCACATGAGCAGCGCACCGGACCCGCCACCAGCACCCCGGTCGCCGACACCCTGGCCGTGCTGGGCCGCCATCTGCAGCGGATCAAAGCCGCCCCGGGCGTGGTGATCCTGACCCAGACCATGCCGATCACGATGCTGCTGTTCTTCGGCTACGTGTTCGGCAGCGCCCTGGCCATGCCCGGCCAGGAGTACCGCGCCTTCCTGGTGCCGGGTCTGCTCGCGGCAACGGCGGCCAACGGCATCATGACCGGGATGTTCCAGTCCGCGCAGGACTGCCACCGCGGGGTGATGGACCGGTTCCGCACACTGCCGATGAGCCGGCCCGCCGTACCCTTCGGCCAGACCGCCGCCGATCTGCTGACCACGGCCATCGGCATGGTCCCGCTGATCCTGGTCGGGATCGCGGTCGGCTGGCGGATCGAGGGCGGCGCGCCGGCCGCCCTGGGCGCCTTCGGGCTGCTGCTGCTCCTCCGGTTCGCCACATCGTGGATGGGCTGCTGGCTGGGCCTGCTGATCCGCAACGAGGAGGCGGCCGGCCAACTGGGCAGCGCCACGTTCATCCTGCCCCTGCTGTCCAGTGCCTACATCCCGACCGACAACCTGCCGGACTGGCTGCGGACGGTCGCGGAGTGGAACCCGATCAGCGCCATGGCCGCCGCCACCCGCGACCTGTTCGGCAATGCGTCACCGCCCGCCGGTGCCGCCTGGCCGGTCACCCACCCGGTGGCGGGCACGCTCGCCTGGTCGGCGGTGCTGCTCGCGGTCTTCGTTCCACTGACCGTACGGCGCCATGCGCGCGGCGGCGAGTGATCCGGGCCGGCAGCGGCGGCCCTGGGGACCCCCCGCTGCCGGGCAGACGTCACCCGGTGCCGTGGCGCCGGGTCGTGCCGCGCGCACACGCCCCGGCGCCCGCCTCCTACTTCTGCGGTGTCAGCTCCGGTCCCAGCGAGGAGAACTTCTCGTGCGACACGACCCGCTTCGGCGGCCAGGTGATGTTGTTCGGCGGCCACTTCTGTCCGGTCTTCTTCAGGAACCAGGCCGGCGGCTCGTACATCGGCGGCTCATAGCCCTCCGGCAGCGCCGTCTTCCACTCCAGCCCCTTGGTGCGTTCCGCGAACTCGGCCTTGATCGCCTTGAGCCGCTCCGGCTGCGTGAGCAGATCGACCGCGGTCGCCGCCAGATACTTCGCCGCCGCGAGCACCGCCGCCTGACCGGGAGCGGCGGCCGCGCACGCGGCCGTGGACCAGGTGTGCATCTTGGTGCCGATGGGGGCCAGGGCCGCGCCCATCGACACGGTCGGCACATTCCAGCTGATGTCCGCGACATCGGTCGAACCGCCGCCCATGAAGACCGGGTTGGGCGGGGTGAGCGCGCCGACCTTGTCGTGCATGCCGGCGGCCGGCAGTCCGAGTGACTCCTGGAGTTCCTTGGCCAGCGCGTGCGCCTCGTCGGTGAATGCGGGCGGACCGATCTGCGTCATGTTCTCGTGCAGCAGTTCGGCGAAGGACTTCGACGGCAGCTGGTTCCAGCAGGCCGAGGTGATCCGGTGTCCGACCGTGGTCTGGCTGGCCTTCGCCGCCGCTTCGGAGACCGCGATCACCTTGTCGAGCAGCACCTGGACGCGGGCCGGGCTGCCTTCGCGTACGTAGTAGGAGATCTCGGCGATCTCCGGGGTGACGTTGGGGATGTCACCCCCGTTGTTAATCACCCAGTGGAGCCGGCCCGACGGGGCGAGGTTCTCCTCGCGCAGAAACTCCGACATCGTCGCCATCATCACGGCGGCGTCCAGCGCGCTCTTGTTGCCGAGTGGGGTGCCGCCGTGTCCGGCGACCCCGAGGAAGGTGAACGTCACCGCCGTCATCGCGGTGGTGGTGCCCCAGCCGGTGGCGTTGGCCGTGGACGGATGCCAGTCCAGGAACGCGTCCAGACCGTCGTAGACGCCCTTGCTGACGGCGTACGTCTTGCCGATCAGTGCCTCCTCGGCCGTCGAGCCGAAGAACTTCACGGTGACCGGAAGTCCGTGCTTCTTCGCGGACTGGGCGACGGCTGCCGCGCCGGCCGCCGCGGCCGTTCCCAGCGCACTGTGCCCGCAACCGTGTCCGGGGCCGTAACCCGGCGCGAACGGGTCGTGGATGTACTCGCGCGGGTCGTGGTGGCCGACGCCCTTGTTCTGCGAGAGGCCGGGCAGCGCGTCGTACTCCCCGCTGAAGCCGAGGACCGGGCCGCCGCTGCCGTAGCGGAACGTGGCGGTGAAGGCGGTCGGGAAACCCGCGGTGCCGAACTCGACGTCGAAGCCCGCCTTCTCCAGGAACCCGGCCTCGGCCAGTGAGGAGTTCCACTCGCGCAGGCTGAGCTCGGCATGGTCCCAGATCTCCGCGTTGAGCCCGGTGATCCGACCGCTGTTGCCGTCGATCCAGCCCATCGCCGCCTGCTTGGCCGGGCTGTCCTGCGCCAGTCCCTTCGGAGCCTCGTAACCGTCGTCCGCCGCGGCGTCGGCCGTCTCGGCGGCCGCGGCCATCGCCGGGTCGGCGTCGGCCGCCATCGCCGCCGTGGTCACCCCTGCCGCGCCGAGCATCTGCATGATCCGTCTCCGGCTGAGGACCGGACCTGCCGCCATGGCCGCATCGTGGGCATGCTCGTGCTGATCGTGCAGGTCACACATGTACGCCTCCGGGGGTGAGGTGCCGTGTACGTGCCAAACGATCAGCACCCTGGCCCCGGAAGTTTTCGACGTCAACATCTCGCGATGAAAAAGTTGTTACGTACACGGGCTCACCGGTCCCGCCGCCGCCCGCACACGGGCGGTCGAAAGCGGCAACGATCCGGCGAACAGACGCCGGGGCGTCCGGAATTGGCGGCTGCCCGGGCAGGAGCAGCGGAGGCTCGGCTGCCCGCCCGATCGCGCATGGCGACGGGCGGGCAGGGCGGCACCGGGGCCGGGAGCCGAAGAGGGACATCGGGGTCAGGCGAGCACACCGAAGCACTGCTGCGGGCCGCGGGGATGACGGACAAACAGGCAGCAGTGCCGGGCCGGGACGGTGTGATCGCCTGAGCAGCCCGAGCCGTGGGCCGGATCGGTCAGGGACGAGCGATCGGGTCGGGGGCCGGATCAGCGGTGACGGGCCGTCGGGTCAGTGGCGGCCACCGAAGAGCGAGCGCCGCAGTCGCCGCAGCGGCGCGAAGAGCGAGACACGCGCGCTCTTGCTCCGGCGGGTGTGCGCCGCGTCACGCGAGGTGAGCTCGAGCATCAGCAGCGTCGCTTCCGCGGTCTCGCGCTGCGGGACGGCGGGGCCGCCGAGCACTGCGAGATGGCGGTCGAGGCGCGAACTGGTCGCACTGCTCCCGCAAGTGATGGCAGGCACACGCGGCCTGCTGCGCACCGTTATCTGTTCCATGTCACTCCCCACCCGTACGAGGGCACCCGGCCCGGGCAGATTAACCCTATCCCCCCGCGACGACACTCGTGTATCCCGGTGGCCGGATTGAGCACACATATACGGAGGTTGACGATCGGCATCATAATTCGCTCGATTCCAGGGCGAGTTGGACAGATCGGGAGCGGTTCGCCCGCAGCGGGGGATTGCCGCGCAAGGGGGTCGGGAACGGTCCGGTCTGAGCTAGCGTGGAGAGGTTTCCGCCGTGCTGCCGCCACTTCTTCGGATGGGGGTCACCGTGAGTGAAGTGCCGGGCGACGACCGACTGATCGCGGGCCGTTACCGCCTGCTGGGCCCGCTGGGCCAGGGCGGTATGGGGGTCGTGTGGCGGGCGCGCGACGAACTGCTGGGACGCGAGGTGGCCGTGAAGGAGGTCCGCGCCCCGTCGGGGCTCGCCACCTCCGACGTGCAGCGTCTGTACGCACGCCTGGAGCGGGAGGCGTGGGCGGCGGCCCGGGTCTCGCACCGCAATGTGGTCACCGTCTACGACGTGGCGACCGAGGACTCCCGTCCGTGGATCGTGATGGAGCTGATCCGCGGGCTCGCCCTCTCCGAGGTGCTGGACGCCGAGGGGCCGTTGTCCCCTCAGCGAGCCGCGCGCATCGGCGCGGAAGTACTGGCCGCGCTGCGCAGCGCCCATGGGGCGGGGGTGCTGCACCGCGATGTGAAGCCCGGCAATGTGCTGCTCGCCAACGACGGGCGGGTGGTACTGACGGATTTCGGTATCGCCATGGTCGAGGGGACGTCCGCGCTCACCATGACGGGTGAGCTCGTCGGCTCGCCGGAGTTCCTCGCACCCGAGCGCGCACTCGGGCGCACACCGGGCCCCGAATCGGATCTGTGGTCGCTCGGTGTGCTTCTGTACGCCGCGACCGAGGGCAATTCGCCGTTCCGTCAGAACACCCCGCTCAACACGCTCCGGGCGGTGGTCGACGAGGAACTGCCGCCGCCCCGGCGGGCCGGCCCGCTCGCACCGGTCATCAGGGGGCTGCTGCACAAGGATCCCGCCGAACGGCTCTCCGCCGAGCAGGCCGAGCATCAGCTGCGGATCGTCGCGGCGGGCGGAGCGCCGCGCACCAGGGACGCCGGCGCGGGCCCCGGTCCGGGCCCCGGCGTACCGGATCCGTACGGTCCGACGGTCTCTGCCCGCACCGCCACACCGCCGACCCCCCTTCCCATGCCCCCGCCGCCCTTTCCGGACCCGTCCACGACGGCCGGGGCCACGCCCGACGGGCCGTCACGCCGGGCGGTCGCGCTGCTCGCCGTGGGTGTGGCGGCGCTGCTGCTGGCCGTCGGCGGGATCGTCTGGACGCTCGCGCACCCGGGCGGGGACAACGACGCCGGAGGCGTCACCGGCAGCGGCGCGCACACGACCAGCAGTGTTCCGCGCACGCCGTCCGCCACACCGGATCCGTCCGGCGTCGCGGGAGCGCAGGGCGGCAGCGGCACCACCGACGAGGGCGGCACCACGGCGGGCAAGGGCGGAAGCACCGGAGGCGGCCACACCGCCACGAGCAAACCGCCGCCGCAGACCGTGACCGTGTATCTCACCTCGGTGCGCGGCAGTTACGACGGCGGTTGCCCTCCCCCGCACGCCGAGGCACCGGCGGTCGAGGCGACCGTCACCGTGGGGCGCACACCGGCGAAGGTCGAGTACCGGTGGGTGCTCAAGGACGGCACGAGCACCGATCCGGGCTGGCAGTGGCTGTCCTTCGGTTCCGGCGACGGCCGCACCAAGCAGGTGTCGCACACGGAGCTGACGTACCAGCAGGACAGCACCTACCACGGGACGATCACCCTGGAGGTGAGGAGTCCGGTGGCCGTCACGTCGAACGGGGTGGAGTTCTCGGTGACCTGCCGTACGGAGACCCCGTCGCCCGGGGTCTCCTACCCGGAGGAGGGCTGACCGGGGCGGTGCGCCCGGTCAGGCGGCCGAACTGAGGGCGGGCAGGTAGCCGCCCGACTGTCCGGCGGCCGTGGGGTGGTACGACTCACCGAGGTTGAGCCAGTTGACGCTGTGCAGCCACGCGCTTCCCGAGCAGATCTCGTGCCCGGTGAACCGTCCTGCGACGTCGGCGAACGTGAAGCCGTGGTCGGCCGCACGCTTGGCGGTTGCTGCGTTGAGGTAGTCGGAGGCGCTGTTGATGGCGGAGCGTTCGGTCTCGCTCAGACCGGCGAGGCAGCTGCCGCCGAGCTTGTAGAAACGGGGGTAGCCGAGGACGACGACATGGGCGGCCGGCGCCTTGTTCCTTATCGCGGTGTACACCGAGTCGAGCTTGCCGGGCAGGGTGGTGTCGACGTAGCTGCGGGCGGTCGCGATCCGGCTGAGGCAGGTGGACTCCGACTGGAGCACACAGGTGGTCATGACATCGGCGAATCCCGCGTCGTTGCCGCCGATGGATATGGAGACGAGGTCGGTCGAGGAGTTGAGCGGCCCGAGCTGTCCGGCGGTCACATCGCCGGTGACCGCGCCCGAGCAGGCGGTGAAGGCGAACGAGGCGGGCGCGTTGGCGTTCTTCCAGAGGACCGGGTAGGCCTTGGTGCTGCGCTTGCAGTCACCGCTTGCACTGTCGTAGCTGCCGGAACCGACCCCCGAGGAGTACGAGTCACCGAGGGCCACGTAGTCGACGGCCAGGACGGACGAGGCGGCGTTCGCGGTGGCTGCCCCGGTCAGAGCGAGTACGGCACCGAGCAGGAGCGAGGACGAGAACGCCACAAGTCTGGACATTTTCATGGAACCTCCCTTGGACCGACCAGCAGGATCTCTGCCTACTCAGTGGTAGCAGTCACACCCCCACTCCGGAAGTGTCCATGCCAAGTCCGTCGAATGACGTGTCCCCGAAGGCTCCTGAGGACACGTCAGTTCGACATCCGGTATCCGGTCCATCTGCGCGCAGCGCGCGCACCGCCGGCTGAACAACGGCGTTCGGCCCGGCCGACGGAAGGTGGCGAAACCTGGGTGCGCCCGGTGCCCCTGTGCCGGATCATGGGCGCATGTCTGCCAACCCTGAGGCCGCTCTGCCGATCCGGCTCACCGTCGACGACAGCGACTCCCCGTCCGACGTCGTCGACGCGCTGTTCCTCGGCCGCTTCGCGACGGGCGAGCAGCCGTACTCGCACAGTTCCTCCCTCGACCGGGTGAAGTCCGGGGCGACGCTGCTGCCTCCGGCCGCCACGGTGCTGCGCGCCGCCCGCGACGACGACCGCAGCGCCACGCTCGCCGAGGGCGACGGCTGGACGCTCCTCATCTCCCGGTGGAACCGGGGCGCCGACGTGACCGTCACGGCGACCAGCCCCGAGCTGGCGCAGAAGGTCCTCGACCAGGCGACCGACGGCGCCCAGGACGAACCGGAACCGCAGCCCGAGAACGTGACGATGGGCTTCTGGTACGTCTCCCCGCGCCGCGGCCCGCACCGCACCACCCGGCAGATCGCCGCAGGCACATGGGACGAGGTACGCAACAACTACACGGCGCCGGTGGCCGATGCGATGGACCGGCTGATGAAGGTGACCCCGGACGACATCGCGGGCCGGCTGCTCCTGCTGCACGGCCCGCCCGGCACCGGCAAGACATCGGCGCTGCGCACACTGGCGCGGTCCTGGCGCGACTGGTGCCAGGTCGACTGCGTACTCGATCCGGAACGGCTCTTCAACGACGTCGGCTATCTGATGGACATCGCGATCGGCGAGGACGACGGCACGGCCAAGGGCCGGTGGCGGCTGCTGCTCCTGGAGGACTGCGACGAGCTGATCCGCGGCGAGGCCAAGCACACGGCGGGCCAGGCACTGTCCCGGCTGCTGAACCTCACCGACGGGCTGCTGGGCCAGGGCCGCAATGTGCTGGTGGGCGTGACGACCAACGAGGACCTGGAACGGCTCCACCCCGCGGTGGTCAGACCCGGCCGTTGCCTGGCCCGTATCGAGGTCGGCTCACTGACCCGGCAGGAGGCGGCCGCCTGGCTGGGCACGGAGGAGGGGCTCGGCCGGGACGGCACGACGCTGGCCGAACTGTACGCACTGCGACGGGGCACCGGCCCCGCATCGGTCCCGAAGCAGGACACGGGAGCGGACGCGGGCCTGTACCTCTGAGCCCCCGCGCGCGGGTCCCGCCGGCGGCGGCGACATCGGACCCGTCGAGGGGGCCATCCCTGCCCTTGAGGCCATGAGGAGATGGGGGGCGGAACGGCCACTCGGCGGCCGCGGTCCCCTCGTGTCACCCCTCGTACGCCACCCGCACCGCATCCTCCACCAGCGAGGCCGCCCGCGCCCGGGACAACCCCAGCCGTACCGCCAGCTCCGCATACTCCCGCGCGGCCGCAGCCGCCTTGCGGTCCGCCGCATCGCCCGCGGCGGCGATGAACGTGCCGTTGCGCCCGCGGGTCTCGATCACCCCGTCCGCCTCCAGCGCCCGGTACGCCTTGGCGACGGTGTTCGCAGCCAGGCCGAGCTCCTCGGCGAAGCCGCGCACGGTCGGAAGTCGGTGGCCGACGGGCAGTTCGCCGGAGCGGGCCAGTTCGGAGATCTGCGTACGCAGTTGCTCGTACGGGGCGGTACCGGCGTCCGGATCAAGCGAGATCTTCAAGGTCACGCCCCGATTCTCCCCCACCACCGGAAATTCGGAGGCGACCGGGCCGGAACTCCACGTACCGTCCGGCGCATGACTGTCATCGTTCGCGACTTTCTGCCCGCCGATGCCGAGGACTGGGTACGGGTGCGGCGGGCCGCTCTTCCCTACATGGTGACGACGCCCGAACAGGTCGGCTTCGAGCTGGCCAACGCCCACCCCGGCAGGCGGTACCGGCTGCTGGTCGCAGAGGAGGACGGGGAGATCATCGGCACCGCACAGGTCGGTGTCGCCCATGAGAGCCCGGAGCCCGGCCAGGGCTTCTGCAACCCGTACACGCTCCCCGGCCGGACGGGCCGCGGCGCCGGCTCGCTGCTGCTGCGCACCGCCGAGGAGCATCTGGCATCGGTGGGGGCCGTCGCCGTCTACACCTGGGTGCTCGACGAACCGGCCAACCGGGCCTTCGCCGAGAAGCGCGGCTACACACCGAGCCGCTCGGCGCACTTCCTCCACCTCGACCTGGCGCACGGCACCCTGC
Source organism: Streptomyces sp. JH14 (assembly GCF_029428675.1). Lineage (GTDB taxonomy): Bacteria > Actinomycetota > Actinomycetes > Streptomycetales > Streptomycetaceae > Streptomyces. The sequence goes on from NZ_JAJNEL010000001.1 coordinate 1,142,281, forward strand.
CGTCCCGTCAGGACCCTCCGGCCGGTGTGGAACTGCGTACGGCCGCCGACTTCGCCGACGACCCGCGGCCGCTGTTCGAAGCGGACGCCGAGGCCACGGCGGACGAGCCGAGCGACACCCCGGCCGAGCTCACGGACTACGAGGACTGGCTGCAGCACACCTGGAACCACCCCGGTCTGGACCGGGAGCTCACCTCGGTCGCGGTGGTGGACGGCGAGGTCGCTGCGTTCAGCGCGGCGAACACCGACGGCCTGACCCGCTACTGGTCGGGGATGACGGGCACCCGCAGGGCATACCGCAACCGGGGCCTGGCGAAGCTCGCCAAGAGCGACTCGCTGCACCGGGCCCGCACGGCCGGCTACACGGACGCGTACACCGGCAATGACACGGACAACGGTCCGATGCTGGCGATCAACACCTGGTTCGGCTACGAGATCTGCGCCACGGAGGTACGGCATGTCCGCGCGCTCGGTTGAGGTGGCGCTGGTCAAGGCGGGCAGGACGAAGATCAGATATCCGGCGGACGTCGTGCGCGACGACGGCACCCGGGTGACGGTGACGGCCCCGTGGGCCGCTCCGGGCGTGCGCGACTTCGGCTTCGTACGGTTCGAGCCGGGCGATGTCTTCACCGAGCACTACTGGCGCAACCGGTGGTTCGCGGTGAAGGAGGTCCGTACCGGTGCGGGGACGCTGAAGGGCTGGTACTGCGACATCACCCGGCCCGCCGTACTGCGCGACGGACAACTGCTCGTCGAGGACCTGGATCTCGATCTGTGGGTGTCGGCGGACGGTTCCTCCGTACTGCGGCTGGACGAGGACGAGTTCGAGGAGAGCGGCCTGGCCGGTCGCGATCCGGCGGCGGCCGACGCGGCCCGCCGCGCGCTGGACGAGCTGGAACGTCTGGCCCTGGCGGGCCAACTCGCGGGGCTGCTGGGCCGTGTCTGACACATCCCGTCGTCCGCCCGCAGGGCGGGGCGCGCGGCGTCCGGTGCGTGCAATCGCAAGGCGGAGGATCATCCTCGTACCGGACGTACTTGGATGACTCCGACAACGCCGCGAGTGCGCGTGCCGGGCGCCGCGCGCCAGGCGGGATGTGTCAGACACGGCCTGGCACCGTCGGGCCCGCCCGGCGACGGCAGCTCGCGCTAACGCACCACCAGCTCCACCTCGTATCCCGCCGCGTCCTCCAGATATGCCGCGCAGTGCCCCTCACCGCCCGCGTACGGATGACGGTCCGGGAACAGCAGCCGCCAGCCGTGGTCCGGGGCCCGCGCCACCAGCGCGTCCAGCGTGGCCCGGTCCCCGACGTGGAACGCCAGGTGGTTCAGGCCCGGGCGGAGCCGGTCGTGCGGCCCCGGGGCCAGATCGGCGGACTGCTCGATCACCAGATAGCTGTCGCCGCGCCGCCAGCTGCGGCCGCGCCCCCAGTTCTGGTACGGCACATGGCCCAGCTCACCGAGCAGCCAGCCCCACCCCGCCTCGGCCGCCGCGAGATCGGGCACCCACAGCTCGATGTGGTGCACCCCGCCGGTACGGTCCCCGGCGGACGGCAGCGGCACCGCGCGGCGGATGCCGTGCGGCTGGTACGCCACGGTGTCGCCGTCCTCGTGCCAGTGGATCAGGAAACGCTCCCCCGCCCGGTATCCGTCGAGCCCAGCACGGCAGTACGCGACGATGTCGTCGGGCAGGGAGTCCAGCGGGAACCACGCGAGTCCGGAGCACTTCTCCGGTTCACGGTTGTACGGCGGGCGGGCCGGATCGTACTCCGCCTCGAAGAACCAGCCGGTCCGCGGGGCGCCGCCGGGACCGCGGTGCTGCATGACCAGCGCGACCCGCAGCTCGTCCGGCTCCAGTTCGACGCCGATCTCCTCGGCGGCCTCGCGGATCATCGCCTCGCGGACGTCCTCGCCGTCCTCCACGTGCCCGGACGGCCCGTTGTACAGCCCGTCCGCGTACCCCGTGCCCGCACGGCGGGCGAGCAGGACGTCGGGGCCGCGCCGGAGGATCAGATGCACATCGACGACCTCGGTGTGCCGGTGCGGCGGTTCGGCGCGGGCCACCAGCGCGTAGCGGTCGTCGTCGACCTGTCTGCCCCACAGGTTCGGGTCGTCGGAGAGCCGCTCGTGGTGGATGCGCTCGGTGAACGGGGCGAGCAGCCCGGTCAGTTGCTCGGCGGAGAGCCCCACCCCGCCCCACACGCCTTCGATCAGCAGCAGCCGCCCGCCGGGGCGCAGCAGTCCGAACCAGAGGCGCAGGGCCGCCGACGGGTCGGGCAGCAGCCACACCACATGGCGGACCATGATCACGTCGAACTGCTGCTTCCCGACCGGCGGTCGCGCCGCGTCTCCGACGAGCACCTCGGCGCCCGTCCCGGCGAGCTTGGCGCGCGCCTGCTCGACCATGCGCGGCGACCGGTCGACGCCGGTGACCCGGTGCCCCTGCCCGGTGACGAGCAGGGCCAGACTTCCGGTGCCGCAGCCCAGGTCGAGAACGTCGGAGCGTGCGCCGGGCAGCCAGTTCTCCAACCGCTGCGCCCACGCGTGCCGGACCGCCGGATCGAGCAGTCCGTGGTCGGGCTCGTCGTCGAAGGAGTCGGCGGCGGAGTCCCAGTCGATCGTCGTCATGCGTCGATCCTCGCAGCCACCAGTGACACAGTCGATCAGCCGGACAGCCGGTGGCCGGTCAGCCGCTTGCGGTAGTGGAACCGGTCGTACTCGCCTTCCACACGCCGCTCCACCAGCTCGTATCCGTAACGCGGATAGATCTTCCGGTTCTCCCACATCAGGGCATTCGTGTAGAGCCGGACCTCGGGGAGGCCGAGGCTTTCGGCGTGTGCGTCGACGAAGGCGAGCAGCCGCCGGCCGACTCCTCGGCCGGCGGCGTCCGGGCGGACGGCGATGGACTCCAGGAACAAGTGGTCCTCGTGCGGAACGAGGACCAGGACGCCGACGACATCCGGATCCCCTGTCACGTACACCCGCCCCGCCGCGACATCCGCCGCATGGTCCGCCCGCATGGGTGCGGGGACGACGCCGATGCGCTCGATGTAGTGCCGGTACGCGGCGTCGGTGACGGCTCGCACAGCGGGGACGTCGGCCGGGGTGGCGACGCGGATCTCGTCGGACGTGTCAGCAGTCATGGACGCACGCTACGAGGAACCCGCCCCGGCCCCCTGAGCGGGTCCCTCGTACCCGTTCGACGAGGACCTTCCTTGACCGGCGCCGGCGCGCACGGGACGGCGCCGTGCCTGGTGCGCGCCTGTGTGCACCGCCCGAGCCGCAGACTGCGGCCGCCCGGTCCGGGGCCGCGGTGAGGCGGCCCCGGTGGCGTGTGGCCAAGCGACCCCGCGTGGTGCCTGATCACCCTGACCGTGCACACTTTGGACGAATCCAGTGGGCAAGGGACGGGGAACCGGGTGGGAGTTCGCAGTTGGTGGTGCAGTCGCAAGGCGAACGCTCGGATTGAGCGGATCGTCGATGCGGTGAACTCCGGGCGGGCTCTGATGGCCGACGCGACCGCACTTGAAGCATCTGGAGCCCGCCAGGACATTCCCGGTGTCGCGGAGGTCTGCGACGACCACGTCCACTTCAAGTCGAACTCGGACCTCAAGGCCGGGGCCAGTGGCTGGCGCATCTCTCGATCGGAGATCGCCGGAGTGCGCGACGGTGACGGGCCGGGTGAGTTGGTGATCACCTTCCGCACACCGGGACGTTTCCGGGCGATCGAGGCGACGCCTTTGATCCATGTGGACAAGTGGCGCTCCCTGACCACTGGTTGAGACTCGGGGCCCACAGACGTACTACCGGGCGCCACCCGCACCGGCCGGTTCGTGCCGGCGGCGGAGGGGACGACGCGACCGGCGAGGTACTCGGCCCCGTACGCCTCTCGCTCCTCCTGCTCCAGGTACGTCGAGGAGAACGCCCCGCCACCGGCCGGCGGAGCTGACGGCGCCACGGGTCCAGTCCCCACCGAGTCACTCGGGCCAAGGCCCGGACCACGTCTGTCGCCATCGGGAGGGACCTTCATCGGAAGGCAGGTCGTGAGAAATGCCCGATGATCATCCGCAAGCTCGAGTGGCTCCGGGGAACCGGATCGGGAGCCATCCAGCACGGCATCAGGCGGTCTCACCCGGACGACCACGGACAGTCGGTGCAGCATCGAGGCTGCTGGCAGGGGCCCGCTGATGGACTTCTCTGAGGCCCTTCTTAGCCGCTCCTTAAGAAGTCGTCTCTCTTGGTGGGTGAGTGCCGGGCATCATGGTCGTCGACAGGAGCTCATGCCCGAGAGGACGAGTACGGCAGGTGTCTGGAGGCGTACAGACGGTCTTGACCGACCTGTGGCAGCGGCGTTGGCCCGACTGCCCGCCGGTTGGGTACAAGCTTCGCGACCCGTACCGGGATGTCTGGGTGCGCTTCCACAGCCTGCCGGAGTCGAAGCGATACGCAACGGACGAGAGCGAGTACGCCGTCGTCCTGAGGCGGTACAACACAGTCCTCGATGAGTTGTTTGCCGGTGGGGACGTGTACGTGATCACACCGGTCTGGACGACCGAATCCGAGGTTCCACCGTTCCAACCTGACGCTCGCTACTGGCAGAGCCTGTTGGTGGAAGACGACCCTGACCCGGAGTTTCGCACCTACTGCCATCTTTTCGCCGCCCGCCGACCCTGGCGACATGGCTGCCTCGACGAACTGCTCCGTAACGTCGCTGACGACAAGGTGGCGGGAATCTTCGTCACCGACACTCAGATGAGACGCATTCACTACCCCTACGACGGGGGCGCCGACGTCTTCCTCACCACGCCTGAGGAACGGGATCGGACCCGCGATCGGCATGCCCACTGGCTCTCCGCCAGCCCGTCGGGTCTTTGACGGATCAGGATCGCCACCCTGCCCAAATTCCCAGGCTCAGAAGGTCAGCCGACGGAAGCAGATGCGCAGGGCCGCTATGCCAACGAAGGCAAGGAAATGCTCGGGCTTGCGTTCGTAGCGGCGGTGCAGGCGTCGGCAGCCGGCCAGCCAAGACACGGTTCGTTCGACGACCCATCGGTGGCGGCCGAGCCGGGTGGAGGACTCGACTCCCCTGCGGGCGATGCGGTGGCGTATGTCACGTGAACGGAGCCATCGCCGCAGGTAGTTGTAGTCGTAGCCCTTGTCCGCATGCAGCTTCGCCGGTCGCCTGCGGCGCGGGCCGCGACGGGAACGGATGGGCGGGATTCCGCGGACGAGCGGTTCCAGTCCCTGGCTGTTGTGCATGTTGGCGCCGGAGATCCCCAGGGACAGCGGCAGGCTGTTCCGTTCGGTGACCAGATGGATTTTCGATCCCAACTTGCCTCGGTCGATCGGATTCGGTCTCGTCAGAAGCCCCCCTTTTGCCGCCCGGACGCTGACGGAGTCGATAGCGCACCGCGACCAGTCCAGTTCAACGTCACCTCGGTCGTAACTCCGAAGAGCGTCATTGAAGCCAGTCCGCACGCGGCCCTGAAGGTGGTGGCGCCCAGAAGCAACGGAGTTTCCCTAAGACCTGCCCCGTAAATGATCTCTGAGTCGTACGGACGTGGTCGGTGACCAATCCGATCGCTCGTCTATCCGGCGAGGTTGAGGCTGTACATCCGGGCGATTCCAAGCATGGCGTGGTGGACGGCGTCGCCCCCGAGGCGGCAGTCGCGAAGGATCTTCCAGGTCTTCATGCGGGCGAAAACGTGCTCGATGCGGGCGCGGACCTGCTTGTGGGACTTGTTGTGGGCCTGCTTCCAGTCGGGCAGCTCTTCGCCTTTGCGGCGTCGGTGGGGCATCACGAGCCCGGTGCCCGGATAGCCGCCGTCGGCGATCGTCACGGTCGTGCCGACGGCGGCCTTCGCGCCGGACTCCTCCCGCGCCTTGCAGTCGTTGCGGTTGCCGGGCAGAGGCCGACCGACCAGCACGACGAGCCGCGTCTCGGCGTCGATGACGACCTGGTGATTGGTGGAGTACCGATAGTTCTTGGACGGTTCGGCGATGGTGTGGTCGCGGGTGGGCACCAGGGTGCCGTCCACGATGAGCACGGTGTCCTTACGGAATCGCTTGCGGGGCTGCAGCACGAGTGACGGGCCGAGGTCATCGATGATGCGGTCGGCCGTGGACGAAGAGCGGAACGAGCTGGCGCAGGGTCAGGTTCGTGCGCCAGTAAGCCGCGACAAGCAGCACCCGGTCTGCCAGCGGAAGAGACCACGGGGGCCCTTGCGGACGGGATCCACACCCTCGCGGCGCAGCGCAGTCACCAACTTGCCGAAGACACGCGGGCTCAGCCCCGTGACGGGGCTATCCAGGACGACTCCGACGCCGTGATCACACCAGACACCACAAGATCATCTCACCGCGTCAGATCATCAGGTCGTCTCTACTCGATCGCCTTGCGTACGTGCTCAAGCCGCAGCCGGTTCTCATCCAGCCACCCGGTCGCCACGTCCACGGGAACCTGCACTGCAATCTGCGTCGATGGCGAGTCGTGCACAGTCACCTCCAGCGGATCCTCGGGAACCACAGACAGCCACGCACTACGACCGCCGGCTGGCCACTCGACTCCCTCCTCCGCCTCAAGGGCATCGAGACAACGACCCCATTCATCCAGATCCTCGCCTGAAATGTGCAGTCCGACAGTGCCGTTGACGAAGTCGCTCTCCAGCACGATCTCGGCCGCGTAGTACCTCTCTTCCCCTGCCACCATCGGTGCATCACATGCGACCCGGAGGGTCACGCTCTGCACGCGGTCAGCGAACCGGAAGAGCTCCAGGGCGTGTGCATCGTCGATCACGACCACCTCATAGACGAGTGAGCGGACAAGACGCTTGGATCCTCTCGCACCCCGGTTCACAACGATGTCGGCCCCTCACACAGGGCCACTCAGAGATACGGGACAGCCCTTAGCAGGTACTGAGATACCTGCCAAGGAGAGCCTCGCCGTTCACGTACTGGAGGCGCCCGCCGAGACGGTCCTTGACCCATATCCGGGACAACCGCGCGCGGACCTGGATCTCGTCTTGGAGGACCGCAACGAACCAGCCGACGTCAACGTGGTTCATGAACGGAACAACGAGCGGACCGTCCCCGGTTTCCAGGTGCGGCCGGAGTCTTTCAACTGGTTCAGCATCGTGCTGGCCCGGGCGGAAGCGGCCACGCTCATGGCGTTCACAGGCGGCGGAAAGCCGACTGCTCAGTACCTGACCAACGAGCAGGGGAAACGCCACTTTCGCCACGACAAACAGGCAGGCACAGGCAGCGTGCGCGACGCGCAGCATCACATCCACGGGATCGACTTCGTGGGCACCGATCACGTGTTCCGCCTCAATGGCAATCGTGTCGAGGCGTTCTCCGGGCTCGCAGAGAACCTCTACGCACTTCTCCACCATGGGCGAGTGAACGACTACCGAGCCGGCACACACGCCCTGCGTGCTCAGTGGCCTGTCAGTCACACGGCGAAGGGGTGGGGTCCCGTCTCCATTCGGCCCGATGGATCCATCATGGCCATGCGGCTTCTACGCACCTGATCCCAGACCAGAGTGAGCCTCATCTGCCGGACGCCTCTGGGCATCAGCCCATCCCTCAGGTTGGCCCCAGGGGGCCTGGCATAGGAGAAACAACAGGTGAGAGGGGTCATATGTGGCTCTCGCTGACGTCAACGGCTGGCATAACGCCGGCGTGCACTGGTCGAGGGCCAATGCAGGATGGAGTCAGCCGTCGAACCAGACGACCAAGCGGACTCCCTCGTCGCCGTGCAGGTTTGCCAGCGTGCGCATGACGGACCAGACGGCACCCCATTCGCTGTCGGGCACGGCGTCCTTTCGCTGTAGGCGGCCGATGCGGAAGAGTCGGTCGCCGTCTGGCCACTCGGTGTTCTCGGGATAGACGCTGCCTGCGCAGTAGAGCTGTCGGGCATCGGTGAGGCCGGAGAGTTCGGCAAAGCGGGTGAGGCCGGAGTTCCGTCCGTGCATCTTCCAGCTGCCGTCAGAGCTTCGGCGGTACTCGTGAACACAGCCATCGACCTCGTTTGCGACCTCGTCCCAGTCGGCGGCTGCCAGCTCCGCCCAGGAGATCCAGGACTCGCCGTGCAGCTCATCACTCCAGGGCTCGAAGTCAGCGAGCACCTCTTTCGACACGTCATGAGGGAAGCCTCGATGATCGGCAAGTGCGCGGAATGAGGTGGTGTCGCGGACACCGAACAGGGACCCGAAGGCAACGTAGTCGCGCCCGTTATAGAGATGCGAGAGGTCGATGACCTGGTTCCATGCGCGATCGTCCTCGTCCAGCCAGCGATCCCAGCGGCACTCGATGAAGCCGTGAATGTCTGTCCCCATGCCCGGCATTGTTCTCCGCCGTCGTTAGGCGGGCGACGGAATTTCTGGCTAGCCGAGCGTGCGGCCTCTCGGGCTACGTCTTCCCCAGGTGTGCGCCGAGTGCATCCACCAACGGAGAGACCGCAGCTCAGACGTACCATGGGGCCCTCTGTAAAGCTGCTCGCCCAACGACTCGCGCACCTGTACCGGGCCGTCTGTGGGCCGTCTGAGGTCGGCCCACACTGGCCAACGACGACCATGAACTGCCGTGAGACCGCTGGTCATTGCACCCTCAGCTCGTATTCTCCGAGGCCGCCTGGCATTCGCGTAAGTTCCTGCGCAACAAGAAGCAGCCGCGAACCTTTGGCCTGATGCCCGACGCTCCAGCCTCTGGCGGAGTCTGGTCTGGTTCTCAGGGGAGTCTGGGCCGCTGGGTGGCTCCTGAGAGCCAAATCGGGAGCCATCCAGCACGGCATCAGGCGGTCTCACCCGGACGACCACGGACAGTCGGTGCAGCATCGAGGCTGCTGGCAGGGGCCCGCTGATGGACTTCCCTGAGGCCCTTCTTAGCCGCTCCTTAAGCGGCCCATAACGATCGCCATATGCCCCTTCCTGCAGCCTTTTCGGGGCCGATGAGCGGCTAGCTTCTCCCTACCCCGACCGGGACCGCCTAAGGAGAGACGCCACCATGACCGTGATCTGGACCGCCCGCCGCAGGACCGCCTCGATCGTCGCGCTCGGCGTGACGCCGCTCGCGCTGACCGGTCTCTCCGCGGTTCCGGCGGCCGCACACGGCTCGCTGACGGATCCCGTCAGCCGGGTCTCCGCCTGCTACGCGGAAGGGCCGGAGCAGCCGAAGTCGGCGGCATGTGCGGCTGCGGTCGCGGCGGGCGGGACGCAGGCGCTGTACGACTGGAACGGGATCAACATCGCCAACGCCGCTGGGAATCACCGGCAGTTGATCCCGGACGGCAAGCTGTGTAGTGCGGGCAACGACAAGTTCAAGGGGCTCGACCTGCCGCGCGCCGACTGGCCGTCGACGACGATGGCGGCGGGCGCGCACACGTTCCGCTTCCGGGCCACCGCGCCGCACAAGGGCTCCTTCGAGCTCTACCTCACCAAGGCCGGCTACGACCCGACGCAGCCCCTGAAGTGGTCGGACCTGGAGGCGAAGCCCTTCGCCACGGCCACCGAGCCGAAGCTGGAGAACGGTTCGTACGTGTTCGGCGGTACCGTGCCGGAGCGTACGGGACGGCAGCTGATCTACACGATCTGGCAGCGTTCGGACTCCCCCGAGGCGTTCTACGCCTGCTCCGATGTGGTCTTCGGGGGTACGGACAGCGGTGCAGGCGACGGCGGTTCGGCCGGTGCGACGCCGGCCCCGACCGCGTCCGCCCCGTCCGAGCAGGAGATCGCCGAAGGTGCGGACAAGTCGTCCGTGGAGCACGGCGGCCACGGTGACGACGACGCCGCGACGGGCGCCGAGGTCACCGCGGCGGCTCCGGCCGCCGGGTCCGCAGCCGGTACACCGGAGGCGAACGCGCCCGAGCCGGACAGCGCCACCGCCCCGGCCCCGGCCCCGGCGGGCGAAAGCCTCGCCGAGACGGGTGGCGACGGCAGTACTCGGTACCTGGCGATGGGCGGTGCGGCCGCGCTCGCCATGGGCGCGGCCGCACTGTTCGCCTCGGTCCGTCGCCGGACCGGCGGCCCGGCCCGGCGCGGACGCCGAGCAGCCTCCTAGCCGAGGACCGAGGCGCAGGTGGTCGGGGTGGCGTGCGCCGGGTCCAGGGCGTTCGCCACCTCGTGGTAGGCGATCAGGTCGACAGTCCCGATCGCCACGTGCTCGGACAGGTCGACCGGGCACAGGTCCTGGAGCAGGACGTTGCGTACGTTCGGCCCGTTCAGGTACTGCGTGCGGTACGGGGTCACGACCTCGTCGTACCTGGTCGCGATGACCGTGTACCGCACCCCGGGCACGGTGTCGCCGCCCGCGTTGAGCTTGGTGATGAACGGGGATCCGGCGATCTGGTCCGCGAGGCCGGGTGTGTGGGCGTTCAGCAGGTCCCCGGCGCCCGGGAAGTACGGCAGCAGGTTCGTCAGACCGAGGAGGGTGGTGCCGTGATTGTCGGGCGCGAGCCCGACCAGGGCGTTCACCTTGGCGGCGCCACCGAGGAACTTCAGGTAGTAGTTGGGCATCATGCCGCCCTGGGAGTGGCCGACGATGTCGGCCTTGGGCGCTCCGGTGGCGGCGAGCACCTGGTCGACGAAGGTGGCGAGCTGACCGGCCGATGCGTCGATCGGACCGAGGCCGTTGAAGAACGGCACACCCGGCAGCTGCCCGTAGTCGAGCGAGTAGACGCAGTAGCCCCGGCCGACCAGGTACGGGGCGAGGACGAGCCAGTTGTCGACCGAGTTCCCGAAGGTTCCGTGGACCAGGACGACGGGGCGGGGGTGGGCGGCGGAGGGTTTGCAGGAGTAGTCGTTCCAGCCACGGGAGGGGGCTGTGGCGGCGGTGGGGGTGGCTGCGGTGGCGGTCGCCGTGGGGGTGGCGAACGCTGCGACGGCGAGGAGCAGTGCGGCGAGGGTTCTCCACGCACGTGGGGTGCGCGGCGCACGTGTCCGGGGCAGCATCGTGTGGTCTCCTTGCGGCTCAAGGGAGTTGCGATGTCCATGCACCCTGCGGCCCGGACCACAAGTTCTGTACCGACGTTTCATGTGCTCATGCCAAATTACGCGCGAGTAAGGTGGCGAGGGAAGTTACGCGTCGGTAAAAACTGACGCAGCATCACACAAGATCCCCGCCGTCGCGCATGACGGCAGGTCAGGCAGCGAGCCGGCCCGGCACCACGGCCTGCGGACCGAACCTGTCCCGCAGTCGGTCCGCCACCGCCTCGATCCGCCGCGCCCGCTCGTCCACCGGGTCGAACGTCAGCTGATGTGCGGCACGTCCGCGGTCCGTCAGCCCTTCGGCGCGCAGCCCAATCCCCCGTACCCGGGCCCGCTGCAGCCCGAACGAATCATGGATCCGGTACGCGAGTTCGATGAGCGCCGCGGAGTGGGCGGTGGGCTCGCGGAGCGTACGGCTGCGGGTCAGCGTCGCGTAGCCGGTCCGGTCGGCGTAGCGCACGGAGACCGCGAGCGCCCGGCACACCTGCCCGTCCCCGCGCATCCGGGCCCCCAGCTCCTCGGTGAGCGACATGAGTGCGCGGCGCTGCCGTTCCGGGTCCAGCTCGTCGCGCGGGAAGGACCGCTCGGCGGCGACCGACCGGGCGGCGGCGTTCGGTACGACCACCGTACGGTCGATACCCTGCGCCCGCTCCCACAGTTCGCGCCCGGCCCGTACACCGGTGATCCGCTGCAGGGTGGCGAGCGGCGCCGCCGCGATCCGGCCGACGGAGTCCAGCCCGTATCCGCACAGGGTACGGGCGGTCGCCGCCCCGACACCGTCCAGTGCGGTGACCGGTTTCGCCGCGAGGAAGGCGGCGCCCCCGCCACGGGGCACCACGAAAGTCGTCCCGGGTGCGGCCTGCCGCGCCGCCATGCGGGCCAGCATCGGGTTCTCGGCGGCCCCGATCGCGCAGTCCACCCCGTGCAGGGCGAGCGCACGGACCCGGATCACCGCCGCCAGCCCCGCAACGTCCCGTCCGAAGTAGCGCAGCGCACCGCGCACATCGGCGAGCGCCCCGTCCGGCGGAGCCGCCTCGGCGACCGGGGTGAACGCACCGAGGAGAGCGAGCAGCCCGGTGTAACCGGCACTGTCCGGCAGGCCGCCGCCGGCCTTGCGGAACCGCAGGTACAGGATCCCCGGCTCCTCATGCGTATCGCTCATCCCGCGCTCCCCGGGGACTGGTGCCACAGCTTCCTTCCGGTGGGGACCCCTTCACCGGGCGGCTGGAGGTCGGACCAGGGGTTCATCTCGTACCCGGTCGGCAGGTGGATACGGCGGCCGTTGTCGGCCGCCCGGCCGTCCGGGGACTCCTCCTGCGCGGCGCTCTCCGCCGGGACCTCGGCCAGCCGGGCGGAGACCGCGTCGAGTCCGCCGGTGCTCCGCAGCTCGGCCAGTTCCGCCAGGTTCCAGGCGGCCTCGCCGACCACGCTGAGGCTCTGCGGTCCGCGCCGCTGCACCACACCGCGTACCAGCAGCAGCCAGGAGTGGAAGACGGTGTGCGCGCAGGCGGCGTGGCTGTCGTCGAAGAAGGCCAGGTCGACCAGGCCCGTACCGTCGTCCAGGGTGGTGAAGATGACCCGGCGGCCGGACCGGATCGGCGGAGTCTGGGTGGCCGCCTTGGCGCCCGCGACCAGCACGGTCTCGCCGTGCCGCGCCTCCCGCAGCCGCTTGGCCGGGACCGCGCCGAGCTCCTTCAGGAACGCGTGGTGATCGCCCATCAGATGACGGGAGACATCCATGCTCAGCACACCCAGCTCGGCACTGAGGCGTTCCGCGTCGTTGAGGTCGGGCAGACCGAGGGAACCGGTCTTCTGCCCCTCGCCGAGCGGGAGTTGTGCACCACCGGATCCGGACCTCGTCCCGGTTCCCCGCTGGGCGCGGTGGAGTTCGGTCAGATGCAGCAGCAGATCACGGCGGTTCGCGCCGAAGGCGTCCAACGCACCGACCTGGGCCAGCCGTTCGGCAGCCGGTTTGCCCGGCCGGGCCCGCTGCCAGAAGTCCAGCAGCGAGGTGTAGGGCTGTCCGGCCTCGATCCGGGCGACCTCGGCCTCACTGATGCCGTGGACGTCCGAGAGCGCCAGCCGCAGCCCCCACACTCCGGAATCCTCCCCCTTACCGGACACCAGTTCGATTCGATGGACTGCCGCCGACCGGTTCACATCCAGCGGCAGCACGGGCACACCGCGCCGGCGCGCGTCCGCGAGCAGCAGCCGCTTCGGATACATCCCCGGGTCGTGCGTGAGCAGCCCCGCGTAGAAGGCCGCCGGGTGGTGCGCCTTGAGCCACGCCGACTGGTACGTCGGTACGGCGAAGGCGACCGCGTGCGCCTTGCAGAAACCGTACGAGCCGAACGCCTCGATGATTTCCCAGGCGCGGCCGACGACTTCGGCGGTGTACCCCTTCCGCACAGCCCGCTGGACGAACTCCGCCTTGATCCGGCCCTGCAGTTCGGGGTCGGAGAGCCCGCGCCGCACCCGGTCGGCCTCGTCCCGGCCGCAGCCGGTCATGATGTGGACCATCTCGATGATCTGCTCATGGAAGACGACCACCCCGTACGTCTCGCGCAGCGGTCCCTCCAGGTCGGGGTGAGGGTAACGGACGGGCGCCCGGCCGTGCCGGGCCTCGATGAACGGCCGCACCATGTCGGCGGCGACCGGCCCCGGCCGGAACAGCGAGATGTCGACCACCAGATCGTGGAAGGTGGCGGGCTGCAGCCTGCCGACCAGATCGCGCTGACCGGGCGACTCGATCTGGAAGCAGCCCAGCGTCTCGGCGGACCTGATCAGGCGGTACGTCTCCGGGTCGCCGGGCGGCACGGCGTCCAGGTCCACCTCCTGACCCGAGGCCCGTTTCACCTCCATGACCGCGTGCGCCATCGCCGACTGCATCCGTACACCCAGCACATCGAGCTTGAGCAGCCCGAGATCCTCCACGTCCTCCTTGTCGAACTGCGCCATCGGAAAGCCCTCGCCGCTGGTGGGCACGACGGGCGTACGGCGCAGCAGCGAGGCGTCCGAGAGGAGCACCCCGCACGGGTGCATGGCGATGCCGCGCGGCAGGGCGTCCAGCGCCTCCACCAGCTCCCAGAGCCTTCCGTACTTCTCCTTCTCCTGTGCCACCTCGCGCAGTTCGGGCAGTTCTTCCATGGCGGCGCGGGCGTCACGGGCCCGGATGTGCGGGAATGCCTTGGCGAGCCGGTCGGTCTCGGCGGGGTTCATGGACAGCGCGGCGCCGACGTCCCGGATGGCGTGGCGCACCCGGTAGGTCTCGGGCATGGCGACCGTCGCCACCCGCTCGGTGCCGAAGCGTCCGATGATCGCGCGGTAGACGTCGAGGCGGCGGGCGGACTCGACGTCGATGTCGATGTCGGGCAGCACGAAGCGGCGCTTGGAGAGGAAGCGCTCCATCAGCAGTCCGTGCTCGACGGGGTCGGCGTGGGCGATGCCCAGCAGGTGGTTGACCAGGGAGCCGGCCCCGGAGCCACGCGCAGCCACCCTGACCTTCATCTCACGCACATCATCGGCGACTTGAGCGACCGTCAGGAAGTAGGTGGCGAAGCCGTGGTAGTCGATGATGTCCAGCTCGTGGTGCATCCGCTCCCAGTAGTCGCGCCTGCGGTCGTAGCCGCGCAGCACCATGCCGGCGGCGGCGCGGGAGGCCAGCACGCGCTGGGCGGTGCGGCGGCTCGCGCCGACGAGATGCGGTTCGGGGAAGTGGACGGCACCGAGGCCGAGGTCGCGCTCGGGCTCGACGACGCAGGCGTCGGCGGTGCGCCGGGTCTCCGCGAGCAGCCGCGCTCCGCCATCGCGGCCGAGTCCGGCGGCGGAGGCGATCCGCTCGGCGGTCTCCCGCATCGCGCGGTCGCCCTTGAGCCAGCGCTCACCGCTGTCGAGCGGGGCGCGGCGCGGGTCGACGGGGACGAGCCCGCGGGCCGCGTCGAGCACGTCGGCGACCGGCCCCTGCCCGGCGTCGGCGTACCGGACGGCGTTGGTCAGCACGGCCCGAACCCCCTGCTCGGCGGCGAAGCCGACGGTACGGGCGGCGAGCCGCAGCGACCCGGGTCCGGTGCCTTCACGCCCGTGATGGACGGCTTCGAGGCGCAGGTCGTCGCCGTAGATCTCCCGCCAGGACGCGAGCAGCGCGGCCGCCCGGTCGGGGCGGCCCGCGGCCAGCGCCCTGCCGACCTCGGAGGCCGGACCGAGCAGCACGGTGAGCCCTTCGGCGGGCAGCGCGGACCGGTCGACCAGGGGCTGCCCGGTACCGGTCCGCAGCTCGCCGGTCACGGCATGCGCGGCGGTGACGAGTCGGCACAGCTCCGCCCAGCCGCGTGCGCCGTCCCGGGCGAGGAAGGTGACCCGGGGAGTCGATTCATCGATGAAGGCACCACCACGGACCGGGGTCCGCAGCCGATGCGAACGCCCGCTCCCCCGCGGACGCTCCGCACCCTCCGCCTCCACCGCGAGCCCCACCCCGAAGAGCGGCCGCACCCCGGCCTTGCCACAGGCCTTGGCGAAGCGGACCGCGCCCGCGAGGGTGTCGCGGTCCGTCAGCGCGAGGGCATCCATCCCCTGCTCGGCGGCGCGTTCCACCAGCCGTTCCGGGTGCGAGGCCCCGTAGCGCAGGGAGAACCCGGAAACGGTGTGCAGATGCGTGAACCCGGGCACCCGCACCTCCTGGACCGATCCGTACTCACCACCCCCTCACCTCCACCATAGACCAAGTTTCGAACATTCGTACGATATTCGGAGCGCGGGTCATTCCCCCCGGCCTCGCTGGTCACCCCGGTCATGCCTGTCGGCCGGGCCCGTATCCGGACCCGGCCGACGAGTGGGGCGGCGCGCCCCCGGAACCTGCCCGGTCAGCCGATTTCGGCCTCGAACGCCGCCAGCGCCTCCGGCACCGGCTGGAAGAAGGTCTCCCCGCCCGAGGTGCAGTCGCCGCTGCCGCCGGAGGTCAGGCCGATCGCCTTGTCGCCCGCGAAGAGCGAGCCCCCGCTGTCGCCCGGCTCGGCGCAGACCGTCGTCTGGATGAGGCCTTCGACGATGTCGCCGTTGCCGTAGTTCACCGTGGCGTCGAGGGCGGTGACCTGTCCGTCGTGCACCTGGGTGGTGGAACCGCTGCGGGTCACCGTCATGCCGACGGTCGCCTCGGCCGCTCCGGTGATCGGCTGGGTGGACCCGTTGTAGAGATCGACCTCGCTGGGGTGCGGCGTGTCGGAGGTGTACTTCACCAGCCCGAAGTCGTTGCCCGGGAATTCGGAGCCCGCGTTCGTACCGATCTCCGCGCCGCCCTGCGCGTCGGACCAGCTGCTGATCGCCTCGGTGCAGTGCCCCGCGGTCAGGAAGTACGGCTCACCGTCCTTGACCACGTTGAAGCCGAGCGAACAGCGTCCGCCGTTGCCCCAGATCGCATCACCGCCCGCGATGAACGGTTTGAACTCCCCGGCGGACTTCTTGAGTTCGGCCTTGCCACCCAGCGCGTCGACGACCGCACCGAGTCTGTCCCAGGCCGCGCCGTCGACCGTACGGTCGGCGGTGACGACCACCTTGTTGCTGACCGGGTCGACGGCCCATGAGGTGCCGGGGATCGTGGCCTTGGCAGTGAGGGTCTGCCGGGCCGACAACAGCTCCGCGAGCGAGTTCGTCA
Source organism: Streptomyces sp. JH14 (assembly GCF_029428675.1). Classification (GTDB taxonomy): domain Bacteria; phylum Actinomycetota; class Actinomycetes; order Streptomycetales; family Streptomycetaceae; genus Streptomyces. The sequence continues at coordinate 1,158,906 of NZ_JAJNEL010000001.1, forward strand.
CGACCCTGGCCCTGCCGCCCGCCTGCCGCACCTGCTCGGCGGCGGCCTGGTCGACCACGTTCACGACCAGGTTCTTCGACGCGGCGTCGTAGTACGAGCCGGCCGCGTCGCCGCCCAGATCCTGCCCGAGAGTGGTGGCGAGCTTTCCGGCCGCGTTCGCTGTCAGGGTCCGGACCGTGAACTGCGGTACGTCGTCACTGGCGTTCGCACTCTGGAACGTGATTCCCGCTGCGACCAGGGCGACAACGGCCGATCCGGCCATCACCGCACGCTTCCTGGATATGCGTCGATGCTTCAACTTCGACCTCCTGTGGGGCCGCACACAGGCAAGTGGGGTGCCTGGGTACGGAGGATGGAGCCGCCCACTATTCCGACCGGAAAGATCGCACACAAGGTCGACTTCAGGACGCACACACGGCATCACCGTTTCACCCCGCCCCGTTCACCTCCCCGAAGTCACACCATGTCGGTTCCTTTTGCGAACACCCCGTGCAACCGATCGGTCGGCAATGGGTGAGGACTGGACCTGTCCGGTACTCGCCGTTGATTTACCTCAATTGCCATTCCACACAGGGACTTTGATGAGCCATCATCGAATTGCACGGAGAAGCCGGGCACTCGGTGCCCGCACGAAGTGAAGGAGGCGCGGAGTGCGCAATCGGGTGCGCGCAAGGGACGGGCGGCATCTGATGGTGGAGCGTCTGGGCGACCCACGGGGCAGACCGGTCTTCCTGCTCCACGGAACTCCCGGCAGCCGGCTCGGTCCGGCCCCGCGCGGCATGGTGCTGTACCAGCGCAAGACACAACTGATCACCTACGACCGGCCGGGCTACGGCGGCTCCGACCGGCTGCCGGGCCGGTCCGTCGCCGATGTCGTCGAGGACGTACGGGCCATCGCTGACCATATCGGGCTGGACCGGTTCGCCGTGGTGGGCCGCTCCGGCGGCGCCTCACACGCCCTGGCCTGCGCCGCACTGATGCCCGAGCGGGTGACCCGTACCGCCGCGCTGGTCACCCTGGCACCCTGGGACGCGGACGGCCTCGACTGGTTCGAAGGGATGGCGCCTTCCAACGTGCTGGCGTACAGCACGGCGGCGGCCGATCCGGACGGGCTCGCGGAGTCGTTCATCTCCCGGTCCGCGGTGATCAGACAGAATCCGGTGCGGCTCATCGACGACCTGCGCCGGGAGCTGACCGATTCCGACCGGATGGTGGTGAACGACGCAGGAGTTCGTTCTCTGCTACTGAACAACTACCGTGAAGGGCTGCGCACTTCCGCATACGGCTGGATCGACGACGCCATCGCTTTCAGTCATCCGTGGGGGTTCGACCCGGCGGACATCAAGGGTCCGGTCATGCTCTGGCACGGCGAGAAGGACGTGTTCTCACCGGTCGGCCACTCGCGCTGGCTGGCTGAACGCATCCCGAACGCCACCGTCGTGCTGGAGCCGGCGGCCGCGCACTTCGACGCGTTGCACGCACTTCCCCGGATCCTCAACTGGCTGCTGGACACGCCCGCCGGCTGAGAGGCGGGGCCGGGAGCGTCCGGTGGTGGCCGGACGCTCCGCGGCGCCTCCGGTTCGGGCAGGAGCCGCTCCCGGGGTTCACACCGCGAGCGGCTCCAGTTCGCGCTGGAACCGGCTCTCCTCCCGGGCGATCCGGGTCAGCGGATGATCGTCGCCGAGCTGCCGGGACAGTTCCTCGACCGCCTCCGCCCTGACCCTCAGCGCCTCGTCCTTGCGCCCCAGCGCATCGAGCGTGACCGATACGTTCGCCATCACCGCCAGGGTCTCCGGATGATGCGCGCCGAGAACCTCCCGGAGCTGTCCGGCCACGCGTCGTTCGGTCGTCAGCACGAGCTCGAGATCACCGTCCTGCTCAGCGGTCGCGTTGGCCAGATTCATCACGCTGAACAGCGTGTTGGGGTGCTCGGGGCCGTACACCTCCCGCATCGTTGCGACCACCCGGGTCAGTACCGCCACCGACTCCTCCGCCGCTCCCGCTCCCGAGTGGTAGACACCGAGGTTGTTCAGGGCGGCCAGCGTGTACGGGTGCCGCTCGCCCGGCACCTTCATGTACTGGTCGACGACCTCCTGCGCGGCGTCCCTGGCTTCGGTCGGCTCACCCGCCGCGAACAGGTCGGCCGCCATATTGAGGTCGCAGGCCAGCGATTCGGGGTTCGCCGAGGTGTATTTGGCCCGGTACCTGGCACGGGTGGCCACGGTGAGCCTCCGGGCATCCTCCAGCTTGCCCGCCCTGCGCAGTGACACCGCGAGACTCTTCGCCGCACTCAGCGTGCCGGGGAAGGCCCGTCCCAGCGTCGCCTTGTAGCTGTCGTACGTGCGGCTGAGGATGGAAACGGAGTCCTCGTACCGCCCGACGTCACGCAGGTCGCGGGCCAGGTTCATGGCGGATGACAGGCTGTACGGATGCTCCGGGCCGAGCACCTCGACACGCCGGTCGTACACGTCCTGGTCGATTTCGCGGGCCCTGGCGTACTGGCCGACGACCCGCAGGGTGAAGGCCAGGTTGTTGGCCGCTGCCAGCGTCCTCGGGTGGGAGTCGTGGAAGATCTGGCTGAACCCGTCGGTGGCTTCCGTCGCCAGCTCGATCGCCCTGCTGTACTCCCCCAGCGTGCCGAGGTCCGTCGCGAGGCTGCTGGTGCTCATGTACGTGTGCGGATGCTCCGGGCCCAGTATCTCCCGCTGGCGGCTGAGAGTGATCTCGTCGAGCTCCCTCGCCTCGACGTAACGGCCGCGCGAGCGGTAGATGTTGGAGAGGTGGAAGCAGAGGTACAGATACTGGATGTCCCGCTCCCCCAGCGTCTCCTTCCAGATGGCACGCAGTTCCTCGCAGAGCGTGGTGGCCGTCCTGAAGTCACCGCGCTTCCAGAGATAGCGGACCCGGTCGATCAGGAGCCTGCGGGCCTCGGGCTCCTTGCAGTTGCGTGCATCGGACGGGCCGAGGTGCGGCCAGATGGTGGCGAACTGCGGCCAGGTCGACGGGTTGTCGATCGGCTCGTCGTCATCGGGCCGGGCGCCGGCCAGAATGCGGTGCACGACATGCCGGGCGTCCTGCTGCTCCTCCTCGCTGAGCTGTGCCCGGATGACGGCCTGGACGAGGCGGTGCACCTGGATGGAGTTGGAGACCTGGTCGACCTTGGCGAGGGCGAACCGGCCGATCTCCCGGATGACCCGGCCCAGCACCAGCTTCTCCTGGAGCGAGGCGTCGTACGGCTTCAGTGCCTCGATCATCTCCTTGCTGTACAGGAGGTTCCCCGAGATCGGCTCGGGGGCGAAGAAGGCGCAGAGCTGCAACAGCCGCACCGCGGCGGGTGAACGCTCCTTGAGGCGTTCGATGGAGATGTTCCAGGTCGCGGCGACCGGTTCCGGGTAGCCGGCGGGCTGGTTGAGCGCCAGGACCTCGGGGGCCTGCTGGGCCAGCTGCTCCAGGTAGGTGTCGATCGGGGTGGCGGTCTCCGCGATCCAGGCCGCCGCCTGTTCGACGGCGAGCGGCAGGTCACCGACTGCGGTGGCCACCTGCGCGGCGTCCTCGTCGCTCAGCCCCGGGGCACGGCGCTGGAGGTGTTCGATCGACTCCTCGCGCAGGAAGACGTCCACGGGCAGCGCGTCGCCGTGCTGGGACCATGCCTGGTTCCGGGAGGTGACCAGGATGTGGCCGGAACCGCCCTGCGGAAAGTAGCGCCTGAGCCGTTCGGGGTCGTCGGCGTTGTCGAAGACCAGCAGCCAGCGGTCCGACGGCACACCCCGCCGCAGCAGGTCCACGGCCTCCTGGGAGGCGGCCGCCATGTCGTCGCCGCCCTGGGCACCGAGCCGGACGGCCAGCTCGGCGAGCCCGGCCACCACGTCGTCGATCTGCTCGGAGGATATCCACCACACGAGGTCGTAGTCGGCCATGAAGCGGTGCACGTACTCCAGGGCGACCTGGGTCTTGCCGACGCCGCCGAGCCCGTACAGGGTCTGCGGCTGGGGCAGTACGACGGCCATGCCGCCGCCGAGCTGGTCGCGCATCCGCTCCAGAACGAGGGAACGACCGGTGAAACCGGGGTTGCGCGGCGGTGCGTTCCAGATCCTCGGGACAGTGCCGGGGAAACGCGGTCCGGGCGAAACACCGTCGGTGAGCTGCACGGGCCGGTCCAGGGCGCGCAGCAGTGCGGTGGTGGCGTGCACCTCGTCGAGCCGGAAGAGGTCGACCGGATTGCGGTCGATGTACGGCGCGGACAGCCGTACGTCGCCGACCCTCAGCGGCAGGAGTTGGCGCCGGCCTGCGCCGGGGTCCTCGGCGACGGCCCGGTCCCACAGGTTCACCGCGCGCTGCGACTTGAGGTAGGCGCTGGAGAGCAGCACCACGGTGCGGGCCGCGTTCTCGGCGACGGCGGTGGCCGGTTCCCGGGTCTCCCGTTCGGCGGACACATCGCGCGGCACGACCCGGAATCCAGCCCGGGTGAGGACGGATTCGATCCAGTCGGCCCACATCCGGTTCTCCGCCACATAGCTGAGGAAGAGATCGGCGGGCAGTGCGGGCCTGCGCCGGGTGAACGCGTCGCGGATGCGCAGCCGGACCTCATCGGCGACCGGCGGCATCGAGGTGATCTGCTGGTCGGTGATGACGGAGGTGAGCCGCTCGAAGGCGGAGAGCAGCGAGTTGGTGAGACCGGCCTCGTCGCCGAAGGTGGCGAGGGTCTCCTCGTAGGCGTAGTAGGGGCGGTACGGAATCTCCACCGCGCCCCAGTAGGCGGTGAGTTCGTCGCCCGACAGGTCCCGTGGCAGCCGGTCGAACTTCAGCCGGGCCAGCGCCCTTCCGGCGTCGGCCTTCTCCTTCTCGCCCTCGTCGATGCGCATCGGGACGGGGAAGATGGAGATGGGGCGGCCGGTGTAGCGCTCGGAGATCTGCCGCGCGACGGAGGCGGCACCGTCGATCGACTGGTCGCTGAGCGTGAAGCAGTCGACGAGCACGTCGGGCAGATGAACGGTGCAGATGTCGGCGATGTCGCTGAGGCCGGTCCGGCTGTCGATGAGGACGTAGTCGTAGTTGGCCTTCATGTCGTCGCGCAGTGCGTCGAAGAAGTGGCCGCCGCCGAGCCGGTCGTAGAAGTTGTCCCAGTCGAACGTGGAGACGGTCGCGGAGTACTCACGGTTCTGCCGTCCGGCGGAGACGAAGTCGAGCGTTCCGCCCTGCGGGAACTCCCAGCCGAGTGCCTCGGGGGTGAGCGAGACCGCGTGCGGCTGGATGCGCGCGTAGTCGCGGTGCCAGTCGTCGGCGCGCTGGACCGGGCTGGTCGCGGCCCAGGCGTACTCGGTGATCAGGTCGATGACACCGGTGGTGGCGCCGAGTGTCGACGGGTCGAGGAACGGGTGGAAGAACCGGTGGAGTCCGGGTGCCTCCAGGTCCCAGTCGACGGCCAGCACCCGTTTGCCGTTGGCGGCGAGAATCCAGGCGGTGTTGGCCAGGGCCATGGTGCGCCCCGTGCCGCCCTTGTACGAGTAGAAGGTGACGATGCGTCCGTCACGACTGGCCGTCATCCGTGTCCTCCGCATCCGTCGCAGGGTGGTGTGTCTCCGGTATGAAGTGCGTCTGCGCCATCGGACCCATGAGCCGGGTCCGTTCGGTGTGTCCGCCGCCTGTCGCGGGTGGATAGACCGCCGCGTGTCTCAGGTACTGCTGGGCCGCCACTTCAACCACTTGCGGCAGGATCTGGCCGAAGGCCTCCATGCTCGGTACGCCTCTCGCGGCGGCGCGGCAGTAGGCCCGCCCCTGGCGCATCTTGGTCGGCATGGTCTGTTCGAGTTTCTCGGTCAGCTCGGCCTCCGCGGCCCGGCTCTGGGGGTCCTCGCGGTTCCACGGCACGACCATCGTCACCCAGGGGCGGTTCTCGGCGTCGAAGGCGGCGAGCCGTCGGCGGCGGTCCTCGTCCTGCAGGGCCCAGCGGTCGACGAGCAGGATCTCCGGTCTGCTGGGGGGCTGTTTGCCCTCCGGATGCCCGGGCTCCTCGTCGAAGGAGGCCACGGTGGCCTGGTAGTTGAGGGAGCGCACGAGGTCCTCGGCGACATAGGCCAGCGGCCGTGCCGAGGCCGGGTGGTAGGGGTTCCAGTCCTGCGGGTTGTCGCCGTAGTAGTCGGCGCTGCGCCCTTCGGGGAGGTCGTGGCGGGTGGCCGCCGCGATGGTCACCTGCATGGGGCGGGGGCCGGCCACTCCGCTGCTCGGTGAGCCGAAGGCGCTGGGGGCGAGTCGGTAGTCGACGGGTCGGCCGGTGCCGATCCGCATGGTGTCGGCGACATTGACGATGCGTTTGGCGAGTTCGTAGACCGCGCGCTCGTACTCCTCGGCGAAGAGCCTGAGCTTGATCAGTCCGTACAGTCCGTCGCTGACGTAGCGGTCGCCGAAATCACGGTGATTGAACTGTAACCGCTCGGCAGGGCCTGGTAGTTGACTGGGCGGAACCGGCACCCACAGGGCTGGGACGATGGCCTCGGCGGGCTGGTTGTGGCGGGCCCGGTAGTGGATCGCGCGCTGGGCGAACGCGTACCACTCCTTGCCGCACATCTCGCTGGCGAAGTAGCGCGGCGAGAACAGCGGGACGAACACCCGGCAGGTGGCGAGCACTTCGCCGAGCCGTTCCGACCATCCCTCGCCGGAGCGTATCTCGCGGTCGATGAACCCGGCGGGCGCGCCCGCGGGCAGATCGGTCATGGCCATCACATGGCCGCAGAGATCCTGGAAGAGCCGCTCGACCCACATATCGGGGTCCGTTCCACCGCCGTACCCCGGTGTATGTGCATAACTCAAGAAGAAGTACGGCCGATGGTCCGCCGCTCGCTGCTGCGTTGTTGCGTGCACACGACCCCCGTCCTGTGTGAGCACCCGCACCCGAGGCGTGAAAGGAATGCGAGCAAATTCATCATTCCGGAGCGGACCTTGCTCCACCCCCATGGCGTTCGGTCATTCAACGCCACTTTTCGGTCATCCGTTCCCTGACGCAGCGGATCGCGTCCTTGATCCCATTCGCTCGCGCGTCGTTCCCTCCCAGTTGTCCCGTACGTGCCGGAGTCCGGGCCGGGCCGGATCCTGCGTCAGATCTCCTTTCGCATCAGGTCCAGCACCTGCTTTCCGCTGACGGTGAGCTCGGCCGCACGCTCCAGCGTTTCGAGGGCCTGCGGCACACCGTCGAGATAGTGCGGCTCGAATGCACCGAGCGCCACCCGTTCGTACGTTTCGGCCAGCAGCCGGGAAAGCGGAACCGGCTCTTCCCTCCAGGGCATTCGATGCTCCCAGGAGCCGTCCGCCGCGTAAAGATCCGTGACGTCCAGAAGCGCCCGCAGCTTGGCCCGGCGGAAGCCGCGCACCAGAGTGAGCGGCCACTGCCCGGCGCTTTCGTCCGGCCGGATGCCCAGTGCGCCGTATCCATGCCGCCCCACCGAGGGCTCCCCCGGCGGCAGGCCGGTCAGCGGCGTCAGGGTGGTGAGGCCGTCCGCCATCTCGGCCGCGTACCGCGGTGTGCGCCGCACGATCTGGACCCAGGCGCTGCCGAGCGCGGCGCTCAGCCGTCCGGCCTCGTCCGGCCGCAGCCCGGCCGCCGGGCGTGCGGTGAAGCAGCCGCGGTACGGGTCCAGGTCGTCGAGCACCCAGTCGGGTGCGGAACCGGGTTCGGAACCCGGCCCCGCGTCGCCTGCCGAGCCGGGCGCGCCGCCGCCGAGCCGGCGCACCGGCAGCCAGCCCCGGCCGGCCTCCCCGCCCCGCACGATCCGCCGTTCGAAGGAACTGTCCCCGTGGTCACCCGCACGGCGCACCAGAAAGCCGTCCTCGGTGGCCCGCACCCCGACCGTGCCGGCCTCCGGACCGTCGATCCGCAGCGCGCCGAGGCCGGGAAGGGCGAGTGTGCCGTCCCGGTATGCCACCGGTACGGCCAGATCCAGCCCGGCCCGGACCGCGGCGGCTGCGACGTACGACGAGAGGCGCCAGGCGATCCTTCCGGCATCCGGACGCTCCTCGTGCACGGCGGACAGCGCGTCATGCAACCAGCTGCGGGCGTAGGGGTGGGCAAGCGCCTCGTCCAGGCCCCGCGATCCCTTCTCGGAGCCCTCGACCGTGACCGCCAGCTCCCAGGCAGCCGCCCAGTGGTCCCCACCGCGCCCGTCGAGGTCGCTGTGGAGCAGGGCGAGCATGGTGCGCGTGAGGTCCTGCTGGGCGACGGCCAGCTCGACGGGCTCCGCCACCGCGGGCGGTACGACGGATGCCGCCGTGCGCTCCTCGATGCCGAGCACCAGGGCCTTGAGATCGTCGCAGTAGACGGACGGGTGATCGAACAGCAGGGTGGGATCGACGGCGCCCACCGACTTGTAGCGGTGGGTGTAGAGACCGCCGCCGCACGAACGTACAACGGGGCAGCTGCGGCAGGTCTCGCTGACACCGTCCAGACCGAGTTGCCGGGCCCGGACCCCGGGATGGGCCGCGACCTCGTCGAAGGCGTGCGTGAAGACGTCGAACCCGGTGGCCGCCGCACCCTCGTAGGCGCTCTTGAGCGAGTCGACCTGCTCCAGCTGGCCGTCGGTCTCGACGACGACGAGGTCGGTGGGGGCGAGTCCGAGGGACTCGGTGAGGCTGGGACCGCCGCTCAGGGTGGACAGGACCGAGGAGAAGAGCCTCACCGGTACCGGACGCCCCTGCTCCTGCCAGCGGTCGAAGACCGCGAGGAGCCAGTCGGCATAGGCGGTGCGGGAGCCGTCCGGACGCGACGGCGGCTCGTCCCAGGTGGCGTGCGGCAGGAGGAAGTCGATGAGCGGCGGATCGAGCTCGACAAGGGCGTCGAGGACCGCACGCGGGTCGTTCTCGATGTCGATCGTGCACAGGAGCCCGAGGTTGAGATGGCGGTAGCGCTCCTGGCGGAGCAGCTCGACGGCCTTGAGAACCAGGGGATGGCTGCTGCGTCCGTCGGCGAACCGGCGGTGCCGGTCATTGGCTTCGCGGTCGCCGTCGAGGGAGATGCCCACCTTGACGTCGTACTCGCTGAAGAGGTCGAGATAGCGGGGGCTGAGCTGCAGACCATTGGTATGGATGCGGAGATCGAGCTCGGCGACGCCCTCGAAGGCTGCGGTGAGTTCTTCGCAGATGCGCCGCAGTCGCGCGGGGCCCGCCAGTAGAGGCTCCCCTCCGTGCAGGATCACTGACACGGAGGGCAGTGCATGTGTCTTGGCATGCTCAGCCAGGCGCCGAGCAGTCCGGAAGATGACTTCGTCAGAGATTGTTTTCGGACGGGTACGCCAGCTCTGATCTGCATGTTCATAGACATAGCAATGGTCGCAGGCAAGATCGCACCTGCTGTGAACCTTGAGAACGATTTCGCGGAATGGGACCAGGGGTCCAGTCATTCCACCAGTCTAGCCAGCCCGAAGGGGTGACCAGCTCTTACGGGCCCAAAGGGGTGACCGGTCCGGCCAGCCCGAAGAGGGTGCCTAGAGGGCCGAGTTGAAGGTCGATGCCTGGGTCGGGCGACCGGTGGGAGCGGCGGACACCCGTCCGAGCTTCCTGGTGGCTTCTTTACCGCGCGCGTCGATCTCGGCGAGCGGCACACGGCTCTTCTTCGCGACGGCGAAGGAGAGGGAGGATTCAGAGGTCTTCACGGCCGTCCTTGATGGGATTGATCCGGACACGGAAACTGCACCGGCCAGCTGCACCATTGCAGTGTCCGGCGGCACGACTTTACTCTCATGGCCTCGGTTGGCAACTGAGGACGTCCTCTCGCAACGCGAGCGTCACGTGAGACTGCCCGAGACACAACGGAACCAGCCATTCCGCCATTTGGGCGAAGACAAAACCGCAGACGGGAGTGAACATGACGGCGATTCCCGGACCACTGCAGAGCCTGGTCTTCCGGAACGCTGATCTGCCGGTGCTCTTTCACCACACGGACGCCATCGCGATCGCACGCCAGCGGGAGGCCGTGAATACCACCCGCTGGCAGCTGATCCTGCTGGTCGTGGGGGCATTACCGGCGGCGGTACCGTGGCACTGGGAGGTCGTTGACACGTTCCAACTGACCGACGCCATCGGCTCGTTGGCCTACCTCGGCGTCCTGATCACGATGTACCTCACCTCGCGGCGCAAAGCAAAGTCGCATTGGCAACTCAATCGTTCGGCGGCAGAGTTCATCAAATCGATGTGCTGGCGCTACTCGGTGCACGGCTCACCTTTCGACACCGGCACCCAGCATCCGGAAGCGGTGTTCGCCAACCGGCTGGAAGAGGGACTGCAGGAGCTCAGAAAGGTCGGCTGGACGGACCCGCGCGACCGGTCGGCCGATTCGGGCGGACTCATCACGGATTCTATGCGCGCATTGCGGGACAAGGCCTTCACCGTACGCAAGGAGACATATGTACGGGACCGGCTGATCGAACAGCGCAGTTGGTACCGCCGCCGTCAGGACGTGTCCCGGCGGGCCACTCTGGTCTGGTCGACCACGATTGCCGCGCTGACGGCCTTCGCCCTGGTCCTCGGCCTGCTGAGAACGTTCTCCGTCGCCCAGTCCTTCACCGCGACCGGGATGCTGTCCGCAGCCGCGGCGGCCTGTCTGGCCTGGAGCGAGATGCGCCGCCACCATCCCCTGATCTCCGCCCACTCGCTGGTGGAGAAGGATCTGGAGTCGATGCAGGTGGCGATGGAGACCACGCTGACCGAACGGCAGTGGCCGCGGGCTGTCTTCGAGACCGAGCGCATCGTCTCCCCGCAGCACACCGACTGGCTGGCCCGGCACCAGATGTGAAAAGTGGTCAGCACTCCGGCACCTGAGCGGTCGGGGGAACGGACACCCGCGCACGGCTCACCCCGCCCCCTGTCGTATACGAACGGCATACGCGGTTCCGGTCAGGCGCGCTCCACTCCGTCGCGCCAGATCACCGTCACCGGGCGGCCGAGCGTCCGGGCGTACGTCACGATGTCGCCCGTGCCGCCGAAACCGCGGGCCGGACGGCCGTCCCACACCGCGAGCAGCCGGTCGCAGTGGTCGGCGATGTAGGCACCCGCCGCGTAGTACGCCTCGTCGGTGGAGTGCGGGAAGTCCAGCCGGACCTCGCGGGCCGCGCGGTCCTTGAGGCTCCGGTAGCGCGCCAGTTCGGGTCCGTCGGCGAAGCAGGCCTCGTAGTCACCGCTGGGGATGACCACGGTCAGTTCCGCTCCGCAGGCGAGTGCCAGGTCGGCGAAGAGCTGGTCCGCTCCCACAGCCAGGCTGGAGAGGGCTTCCAGGGAGCCGTCGAAGCCGCAGAGCACCGCTCGTATCCCGGCCATCACATGGGCGTGCGCTTCCTCGGGGATGCTGCGATGTCCGGTCACTCCGATACGTTTCACGGACTGGAACCCCCTGGGGTGTCTGCCGGGGGTCCCGGAGGGCATCCCTCCGGGAGGCACAGCATCCGCCCCCGTCGTTCCTGCGCGACCGTCCTCCCCCACATCCTCTCAAAAGCCGCGGGGTGAACGGGAGCCCCCGCCCGGAATTCGGGCGGGGGCTCTGGCGTTGCCGAACGCGGTTTCGAGCAGGTGCGCGAGGTGCCGGGTGTCAGTAGACGCTGACGCCGTATGCGCTGAGCGCCTCGGTGACGGGCTGGAAGTACGTCGTACCGCCCGAGGAGCAGTTGCCGCTGCCGCCCGAGGTGAGCCCGATCGCCCGGGTGCCGGAGTAGAGCGAGCCGCCGGAGTCGCCGGGCTCCGCACAGACATTCGTCTTGATCATGCCGTAGACGATGTCTCCGCCGCCGTAGTTGACCGTGGCGTTGAGACCGGTGACGGTCCCGCTGTGGATGCCGGTGGTGGAGCCGCGCCGGGTGACGGACATGCCGACCGTGGCGTTGGCCGCGCTGGTGATGTCCTGACTGCCGACGGTGCCCGCGTGGGCGACCGCGGCGTTGTCGTACCGCACGATGCCGTAGTCGTTGGTCGGGAAGCTGGATCCGACCGTGGGGCCGATGTACGTCGAGTTCGACGAGTTCGTGTACCACGGCGGGTTGCCGTCGGTGCAGTGACCGGCGGTCAGGAAGTAGTAGGTGCTGCCGCTGCGGACGTTGAATCCCAGGGAGCAGCGCCACCCGGGGGCGTAGATGGCATCGCCGCCGGCGAGCAGCTTGCTGAACGTGCCGGAGGTGTGCTCGATCCGCAGGGCGCCGGCGTTGGCTCCGGCGGACTTCTTGATCTGCTGGATCTCGGCCTTGGAGACCGTGCTGTCGACAGTGACCACGAGGCTCTTGGTCGCCGGGTCGATGTTCCAGGCGGTACCGGCGATGTCGGCGCCGAGCACGGCGTCGCTGGCGGCCGAGAGCTGGTTGGCGCTGAACGTGCCGGTAGCGTCGGCGTGGGCGCTGGGGACGGCGAGTGCGGCGACGGCGACAAGGCCTGCGGAGATCGCGACGACTCTGCTTCGTCTCGCCAGACCGCTGAGGGGGGTGGTGCGCCTGATCCTCACTTCTGATTCCTCCCGAGGGGAAACGGGGGCCCGCCTGTGGGGTGGTCGGACCCGTGAGGCGCAGTCGGGGGCACGGCCGCACACCGCATTCCGGATGTGCGAAATGCGACGTGCTCCTGACAAGCGCTGCTCGGGAGTATTCAAGGCCGCAACTTCTTGCGCAAGAGTGCCTTTTGGCCTGAGCTCACCGGTCTGCGCAAGGGGTGCCCGGGACCCGTCGCAGGGTGCCCGGCACCCCCGCCGCATGGGATGCCCGGCACCGCGCACACGCACCGGCCCCGGCAGCACGCGGCTGCCGGGGCCCGAACCGATCGGTCGCGACGGCGGGAAGCGCCGGATCAGTTGTCGATCCGGTTGCGCTCCCCCGCCTCGACGGCGACCGGGAGGGTGTTGCCCGGCGGCGGGAAGGGGCAGATGAAGTGGTCGGCGAAGGCGCACGGCGGCAACAGGGCACGGTTGAGGTCGACCGTCACGCTGCCGTCCTCAGCCGGGGCGGCGGGGCGCAGGAAGCGGAAGCGGTAACTGCCGTTCCCGCTGGTGGTGTCGGCGAAGACCGCCCAGAGCGACCCGTCGGGCTCGACCGCGACCTGGAGGGTGTGCTCCGTACCGTCCACCACGAAGGCGATCTCCCCGCCGAGGCCGAGCCCACGCTCGACTCCGTCGGCGTTCTCGACCCGGACCGTGCGGGCGGTGTCGTACGCACGGAAGGTGCCCGGGAGTGCCCAGCGGGCGTCGTACGGCGTCGCCTGGACGGACCGGAAGGCGCGCCGCGCCGCTGAGCCCGGGTCGAAGTCCCGTACCGCCCAGAGACCTTCGCGGCTCAGCACGACCAGCCGCCGCTCGCCGCACGCGACGCGGGAGGCCTCGATCGGGCCGCGGTCCGCGGTGAGCCGCACCTCACCGGCGAAGGGCTTCTCGTCGACGGTGAGCCCGTCCTCGGCGGCCGCCGTGAGCACCAGTTCGTCGCCGTCCTCCCGCCACTGCCCGGGAACGGCCGGAATTCGCCCCTCCGGGAAGTCGGAGATCCAGTGGGTACCGGTGAGGGAGAGCGGGCCGTAGGGCGCCGCGACCGTGGCGTTGCGCTCCTCGCGCCAGAGGTTCCAGTCCTGCTCCGCCTGCTGCTGTGTATTCGTGCTCATACGATCAACCTTTCCATACCGGTTCGGCCAGCCCGAGATGGGACCGCAGAGTGGAACCGGTGTATTCGGAGCGGAAGGCTCCGCGTTCCTGGAGGAGCGGGACGACCCGGTCGACGAAGTCGTCGAGACCGCCCGGGGTGAGATGCGGTACGAGGATGAAACCGTCGGCCGCGTCCGCCGCGACGAACTCGACGAGCTCGGCCGCGACCGTCTCCGGGCTGCCGATGAACGACTGCCGCCCGGTCGTCTCGATGACCGTCTGCCGGATGGACAGCCCCTTGGCCTCCGACAGCGCACGCCAGCGAGCCGCGACGGCAATGGGGCCTCCTCCGGTCGAGCGAAGCCGAGAGCTTGGGGAAGGGTCACCGATCCTGACCCGGCCCTGGACCAGTCCGGAATCGGGGTCCGGGTCGATCTCGGGGAGCGGCCCGTCGGGATCGTACGAGGAGAGGTCGCGGCCCCAGACCTGTTCCAGGGCGAGGATCGCGTTCTGCGGGGAGATCTGCTGACGGCGGATCTCGGCCGCCGACTCCTGGGCCTCGGCGTCACTGTCGCCGAGGACGAAGGTGACCCCGGGCATGATCTTCAGGTCGTCGGGTTGCCGGCCGTACTTCGCCAGCCGCGCCTTGACGTCGGTGTAGAAGGTGCGGCCCGCCTCCAGGGTGCCGTGCCGGGTGAAGATGACGTCGGCGGCGGACGCGGCGAACTCACGGCCCTCCGGGGAGTCCCCGGCCTGGATGACGACCGGGTGGCCCTGCGGGGAGCGGGGGACGGTGAACTCGCCCTCGATGGTGAAGTGCTGTCCCTGGTGACGGAACGGGCGCGGGGTTCCGTCGGGGGTCCAGGTGTCCCACAGTTCGCGGGCGGTGGCGACGAACTCCGCGGCCCGGGTGTAGGGAGTCCCCCCTGTTCGAGCGGAGCCGAGAGCCTGGGGGAGGTGGGCCCGGTCGAGATAGCCGCCGCGCCGGAAGTTCTCCCCGGTGAACGCATCGGAGGAGGTGACGACGTTCCAGGCGGCCCGGCCGTCGCTGAGATGGTCGAGGGTGGCGAGCCGCCGGGCCAGTTCGTACGGCTCGTTGAAGGTCGCATTGACGGTGGCGGCGAGGCCGAGCCGGTCGGTGACGGCGGCCAGCGCGCTCAGCACCGTGAGGGACTCGGGACGGCCGACCACGTCCAGGTCGTGGATCCGGCCCTTGTGCTCGCGCAGCCGGAGCCCCTCCGCGAGGAAGAAGAAGTCGAACCTGCCGCGCTCCGCCGTGCGGGCGAGGTGCTCGAAGGAGGAGAAGTCGATCTGGCTCTTCGAGCGGGGGTCGGTCCAGACGGTGGTGTTGTTCACGCCGGGGAAGTGGGCGGCGAGATGCATCTGCTTCTGCTTCGGTGCGGTCATGCTCGTCCCTCCGCGAGGGCGTATCGGTTGGCCGGGCGTGTCAGTCCCAGG
This sequence comes from Streptomyces sp. JH14, assembly GCF_029428675.1. GTDB lineage: Bacteria > Actinomycetota > Actinomycetes > Streptomycetales > Streptomycetaceae > Streptomyces. The sequence goes on from NZ_JAJNEL010000001.1 coordinate 1,173,949, forward strand.
TGCTCGCGGAGCGTGCCTCCCGGGTAGAAGGTGCGGAACAGGCTGCGGTGCTGGAGCAGGGCGACGGTCCCGTTGACGATCCGTTCGAGATCGCGTTCCGGTGTGATCGGCGTGAGGTGGAAGCCGTCGACCGCTCCTGCCCGGTGCCACCGGGCGATCAGTTCGGCGAGGTCGACCGGGCCGCCCCGGTAGTACGAGCCGCCGGCGGCGAGCGGCGGTCCGCTCTCCAGGCCGGGTTCCGGCGCGGTCTCGGCGTCCCCGAGGTCGACGGTGAGCGCGACCAGCACCCGCAGGGTGTCGGGGTCGCGGCCGTACGCCGCGGCACGGCGCCGTACGTCCGCCCGGATGCCCGCTGCCTGCTCGGGCCCGGTGGCCCGCACGAGTACGACATCGGCGTGGCGGGCGGCGGCCTCCTGGCTCGGTCCGCCCGTCCCGTCGATCACGGTGACCGGGTGGCCCTGCGGGGGCCTGGGCACGATGGCCGGTCCGCGGACGGTGAACGTCGCGCCCTCGAAGTCGACGTGGTGCAGCTTGTCGCGGTCGATGAAGCGGCCGGTGGCGACGTCCCGGATCTCCGCGTCGTCCTCCCAGCTGTCCCACAGCCGGGCGCCGACATCGGCGGTCTCACCCGCCTCGCGCCACAGCTCGGCGGCGGGTGCGGCGGACCGTCGGCCGAACAGCCGGGCCTCCGCCTCGGTGGTCGACACCTCGACGCTCCAGCCCGCCCGGCCGCGGCTCACCCAGTCCAGGGTGGCCACGGCGGACGAAACGTGGAACGGCTCGGTGTGGGTGGTGGTGACCGTCGGCACCAGCCCGATCCTGCGGGTGGCGGGAGCGACCCGGGAGAGCACGGCGAGCGCGTCGGGCCCGGGGCGGGCGAACGAGTCGCCGAGGGTCACGAAGTCGAGTGTCCCTCGCTCGGCGAGCCGGGCGAGTCCGACGTAGTGCCGGGCGTCGTAGTGGGGCGGGCCGCCGATCTCGGCGGCCAGATGAAGAGCGGTGGTGGCAGACATCGCTGTGCGTACCTCTCGGGCTCAGTTCCTGGGCTTGGGAAGGCCGGGCGGGTTGATCTCGGACTTCTCGAACTCGGGCTTCATCCCGAGTGCGTCGGCGATCAGGGTCGTCATGTCGATCTCGGAGCCGATCCGGGTCTTGTCGTCGGTGGCGTAGAAGCCGAGCGGCGGTGAGGTGTCGGCGTCGGCAGCCGTCCGTGGACCGGACGCTCTGTCGAGTGGCGGATCACTGGTGAGCGACATGAGGGTTCCTTGGGCTGGGGGCTACGGGGGCATGGGGATACGGATGCGGGACGGCACCGCGGTCAGGCGCTGAGGCGGTCGTCGCCGTCCGTTGCGCCGCTGCGGACGTCGCCGTCGCTACAGAGCACGTCGCGCAGGAACGCCAGCGCCGTCCGCGCGGTGGCGTCGTTCTGCCGGAACGCCGGACCGCCGGTGCGTGGCCGGGTGAAGGCGCCGCTCGCCCGTGCGGTGGTATGCGGGCCGAGGGCGAAACGCCGCGGGTGCGGGCGGCCGTCCCGGCCCAGGATCCGTCCGTCGCCGGGGTCGACGCAGAGCAGTCCGGTGACGGTGGCGGCGGCTCCGTCCTCGTACAGCGCCTGGAGGATCGGGCTGCGGGTGCGTTCCAGAGACGGTTCCGGCAGACGGGCCTCGACCAGTGCGCGGGCCTCCACACACTCCCCCGGAACGGTGTCGCTGCCGGCCCGGAAGACACCCCGCTCCTCGTCCGCCTCAACCGTCATTCCCGCACCGAGGAAGCGGACGACCCCTGCCCGGGAGAGGGCGAGGAGCTGGTGCAGCCGCGGCCCCGGCGGACCGGAGGCGAGGTAGCTGAAGAAGCCGTGCCACCGGTCTCCGGTGTCGCCGAGCCGGACCAACTGCCCGTAGACCGACAGCAGTCCGAGGAAGACCGCGAGGTCCTCGCTGTGGGCGGGGTCGTGGCGGCGGTCGAGGTCGGCGGTGATGTAGTCGCGCAGTCCGTCCTGGAGTGCGTCGTACGAGGGATGGCGCACCCCGTCCAGCGGATGGTCGAGCGCTTCGAGGTCGAGTCGGTCGGCGGGGTCGGGGACGGCGGCGGAGACGAGGGCGTGCAGTTCGGGGCTGCCCGGATCGGCTGCCGCGTACTTCTCCTCGAAGAGGGTCCAGCCGACCGCCGTACGCCCGGCATGGGCGGTGAAGAGCCGGTGGTAGTGGGCGTACCCGAGCTCCTTGTCGACAAGCGGCCGCACATCGCGCCGGAAGTCGGCCGGCTCGGACCGGTTCAGCAGTTCCTCGATCCGTTCCGGGCCGAGGAATCGGGGCAGCGGCGGCCGGTCGCCCTGCCAGCCGTAGCCGATCTTGGAGTGGTACGGGACACCGCGCCGCGATCCGACGTGCAGTACGGGCTCCTTGCCGGAGGGCACGTACACGCCGTTCTCGTACCGTCCGCCGCGTCCCTCGGTGAGCAGCACCATCAGGTCGATGAACGCGAGCCCGAAGCCCCGGACGATGACCGGTTCACCGGCGGGCAGGGCGGTCAGGTCGCTGTCGGCGGTGAAGTCGGGCGGCAGGTGGACGAGCCCGTGCCGGTCCGCGAACTCGGTCAACCGGACCTGTTCGGGGTCCGGTTCGGAGTCGAGGTGACCGATGGTGAGCACCACGAGGTCGGCGGACAGCGGTGCGTCACGGCCCTCCAGCCAGACGCGCTGACGGCCGCCGCGGGGGCCGGTGACACGCACGGCGCGCCCGCGGTGCTCGTGCACGGTGATGGATGCCGGAAGTGCGGCCAGTGCCTGCTCGTACACCCATCCCAAGTAGACGCTCTGCAGTCGTCGGCTCGGGAAGTCCTGACCACCCAACGCCTCTATTTCAGCGCGGAGTCCGGGATCGGTCGTGAGCTCGATGCGGCCTTCACGGACGTCCGCGGCCCAGGTGTGCAGCGCGGGCCCCGGACGTATCGGTCCCTCCTGCTGGACGGTGTCGTCGGTGAACATGGTGACGTCCTCGGCCATGGAGTTCATCCAGAGCAGCGGGGACTGGTCGTGCCGCCAGATCCGGCCGCCGCCCGGCGGGTACGGGTCGACGAGATGAATGTCCAGCCACCGGCCCTCGTACAGCTCCGGGGCATTGGCGGCGATGCGTTCGATGAGACCGGTGCCGCGGGGTCCGGCACCGATGACGACAAGGGCCGGTACGTCGCTCATCGGGAACCCGCCGAGCCACGCGCGTAGTGCCGTTCGATGCAGTGCTGGCCGATGCTGAGCAGCGAGGTGACCAACGCGTACCAGAGCCTGAGTACCGCCGGCACCGTGCCGAGGGCGAAGCCGAGCACCATGACGAGAGTGGTGAGCCAGAGGGTGAGGCCGAGGCCGCGCAGGACGGCGGCGGTGGTGAGGTAGTCGCCGACGACGTCCCACTGGAAGGCGTCGTTGCGGATGACGGAGTTCAGCGCCAGGGCGAGGAGCGCCAGGACGGCAACGGCCGCCGCCCACTGGCCTGTTCGGCGCACCGGGACGATCCGCAGGCGGTCGGCGTCGGGGCCCCTGTCGCTGTCCTCGGAGAGCGGGGCCGGGGGTGATTGAGGGAAGGCATCTGTCTGCGCAGACATGCGAAGGCTCCGTGGATGCAGAGATCGAACACGGGACGTGCCTTCACGGAAATCACAACGCGGACCGGGCCCCTCAGCGCGATCCGCCTCTGAGAGAAGCGCTGTTCACAGCGCATTGTCAAGCCTGTCCACACTGTGAGCCATACGGATCGGGTCAGTTGACGGACCACGGGATCGCCTGTTCCACTGAGGCCATGCATTCGCAGCAGTGGCTGGTCAAGCGCTCCCACATCGACTTCGGTCGCGTGTGGTCCTCCTCCTGTTGAGCTGACCCCCTGCAGTTCTTCGCGTCCGTGCCTCGCACCCTCTCCGGTGCCTGAGCGCCGTTTCCTGCGCGTCTTCACGTACACAACATCACTGCACCCTCCCCTCAGCCTGTTCGTCGTTCCGCGCTTCTTCCGCCTTTCCTTCGCCTTGCCCGTGGCCGTGCTGCTGTGGCGCGCCGCTCGGCGCCGCCCTGCCGCCTGCGCACGGTCGACGAACCTGGAGAACCACGCCTCATGCCCCGTACCCGGCACACTGCCGCCTTCGCGCTGATCACCGTCGCCGCACTCGCTCTCACTGCGTGCGGGGCCGGCGATCCGTCGGCCGCTCCGGCAGGCGCAGCCGGCCCGGCCGCCTCCGCCAAGGGGAACATCCCGACGCAGGACGTCGTGTCGCCGGTGAAGAAGAACGAGGCCGCGGCCGCGCTGCTGCCCGCGGACGTCCGCGCCTCCGGCACGCTGACCATCGCCTCCAGCGTCGGCGCACCGCCCGCCACCGCCTATCTGACTTCGTCACGTACCTCGATGACGGGCAGGGTTTCGCGGTCCCGGAGGACAGCAGGCTGACGAAGGTCACCGATCTCGCTCAGCTCTGCGGCCTGACCGTGGGCACTGCCGCGTGCACCACCTTCGAGGTGATGCTGGAGGAGAACAAGCACCTGTGCACCGAGGCGGGCAAGAGGCCGTACGACGTGAAGACCTACTCCGAACCGGGCGCCGTCTGGGCCTCGCTCCAGCAGGGCCGCAGCGATGTGGTGATGTCGACCATCAACGGGCTGCGCTACGCGGTGACCCAGCAGGAGGGCGTGCGCTTCCTCGACGAGTTCAAGCGCCTCGATGTCGGCTTCGCGTTCAGGAAGGGCACCCCGCCGGCGCCCGCCTTCCGGGCCGCGGTCAACGGGCTCAGGCGGACGGGACGTACGACCGCATCCTGAAGAAGTGAGGCATCGGCGCGTCGGCGATCGAGACCCCGCGGATCTCGCCGCCGGAGATCAAGTGACCCCGGAGGCGGTACACCGCGAGCCTGGAGCGCGGCTTCAGCAGTCGCACCCGCAGTCGCAGCAGTCACAGTCGCTGCAGCAGTCCCCGCAGTTGCTGCAGCAGTCGCATGCGTCGCAGCAGCTCCCGCAGTCGCACTGGCTGCACAGCCCTTCGCGCCGCTGCCGGCTCCACGGGTCCTCGAAGGTCCCGCAGCACATCTGGCAGGTGCAGGCGAGGCCCGCCCAGACCAGGCAGCCCGTGATCAGCCCGCGCCGGTCGCGTGGCGGCTCCGGCGGGGGCTGCGGGGGACCGAACGGGCTTCCGGGACTGTTCGGCGCATACGGATTGCCCGGCGGCGGCCCGAAGGACCCCGTCTGCCGCAGGCCCTCCGGCTTCCCCGGCGGCACCGGTCCGACGGACCCCGGCTGCTGCCCGCCCGTCAGTTCCCGGCCCGTCGGCTGCGCTTGTGCCTGGTGCGAGCAGGTCGTGGTGGCGAACGCCCGGTCCACCGAGCGGCGCAGTTCGTGCACGAGCAGCACATGCGTCAGCCTGCCGTCGGTGAAGTCGGCGTCGCGCAGCGCCAGACGTACGCCGCGCAGCGCGTCGTCGCACAGCCGCCGGGCCTCGGCGCGCGAGGTACCGGTGGCGGTGAGCGGGTTCCAGGAATCCGACGCCGCGTCAGCCTCCTGGTCCTCCACGGCATCCAGCAGGTGCGCGAGCCGTCCGAAGAGCCGGCCGGCCTCGGCCAGCGGTGCGGCGTTCTGCGGTCGGCCCGCGAGTACGGCGGTATGGGCGAAGGCCGCCGCGGTGGCGGTCTCGGTGGGCTCGGTGACCGTCAGCAGCGGGGTGCCGGGACCCGCGAGCCGTTCGATGCCGGTCTGCCGGTCGACGGCGTCGACGAGGACCGCGGTGTCGAACCCCAGCTGTGCGCCGGCACGCGCCCCTGCCCTGTCCCAGCCCGCGGCGACCCGGCGGGCGGCCGCGGCGACGGGGCGGCGCTTCAACAGCCCGTCCCGGTCGGCGACGTGGTCCCGTACCTTCGCCGAGGCGAGCACCAGCGAGACGGCGGCGGCGAGCCTGGCCCCTTCGCCGCGGGCGACCGGAGCGGTCCTCATGGAGCGCAGGGGGCAGGGCCCCGCGGTACGCCGACGGCCGGTGGTGTGCACTGCCTGAGCCTCCGTCAGGACCGAGACGATCAGGCCGTCGTAGTTCGTGACGATCCGGGCGAACTGGCCGTGGTCCGAGCGAAGTGCGAGACAGAGCCCGCAAAGATGGGCCATCCACTCGGTCCTGAGACCTTCCGACAGCCGGTGGGCACAGGGCCTGACTATTCCGAACACGACGATCCCCCGAGAGTCGTTCCGCCTGTGCGCCGCGCTCGTGCGTGTGCGCGACGGGCATCGTATCGAGTGACCCGTTCACCCGTACGCCCCCAAGGTCACCCGTACGGGCCGGAGCATCATATTTTCTTTTTGCCAGGGGGCGCATGCGGGAGGAACCTTGACGAATCGCCACATCTTCTGCACCAGTACCGTCACGAATCCCCTGCGCGGCGGCTATCCACTTGGCGCACGATCCGCATCATGGTCGACCATAGGGATACGAAAGAGATGCGGAACACCAACGAACCGCGGTGAGAGGAGGCGTCCATGGGATCGGTGCGCAAGGCGAGTGCCTGGCTGGGCCTCGTAGAGGACAACGACGAGCGCTACTACGACGACGACGAGTACGCCGAGGGTGCACGGACGGGGACCGGCAGTGCATGGGTGACCGACCCACGGGTGCAGGTGGCCTCCGAGGCGGCCGAGGTGACGGGCCGCCGGATCGCCACCGTCACCCCGGACAGCTTCCGGGACGCGCGCACCATCGGTGAGCTCTTCCGGGACGGCGTCCCGGTGATCATGAACCTCACGGCCATGGACCCCTCCGACGCGAAGCGCGTCGTGGACTTCGCCGCGGGGCTGATCTTCGGACTGCGCGGGTCGATCGACCGCGTGGCCACCCGGGTGTTCCTGCTGACCCCGGCCGACACCCAGGTGGTCAGTGGCGAAGCCGCCGGCCGACCGGCCGGCGGCTTCTTCAACCAGAGCTGAGCAGGGCGCTCGCCGGATCGGTCCGGCCTGCGTCCCGCCCTACCGGAATGCGTCCAGACCGGTGAGCGCCTTGCCCAGCACCAGCTGGTGCATCTCCACGGTGCCCTCGTAGGTGAGCACCGACTCCAGATTCGTCGCATGCCGCATCACCGGATATTCGAGCGAGATCCCGTTGGCGCCGAGGATCGTGCGCGCGGTGCGGCAGATCTCGATCGCCTCTCGCACGTTGTTGAGCTTTCCGAAACTGACCTGTTCCGGGCGGAGCCTGCCCGCGTCCATCCGACGGCCCAGATGGTGGGCGAGCAGGATGCCCTTGTGCAGCTCCACGGCCATGTCCGCGAGTTTGGCCTGGGTGAGCTGGAAGCCTCCGATCGGCCTGCCGAACTGCTCCCGGGTCTTCGCGTAGTCGACGGCCGCCTCGAAGCTGGCGCGCGCCGCACCCATGGCTCCCCAGACGATGCCGTAACGGGCGTGACTGAGACAGCTGAGCGGGCCGCGCAGGCCGGTGACCCCGGGGAGTACGGCATCGGCGGGCAGCCGCACCTCGTCGAGGACCAGCTCGCTGGTGACGGAGGCGCGCAGCGACCACTTGTGCTTGATCTCGGGTGCCGAGAAGCCGGGGGTACCGGTCGGCACGACGAAGCCGCGGATGCCGCTGCCGCCGCTGCCCTCGTCGGTCTGCGCCCAGACGACGGCCACCCCGGCCACGGAGCCGTTGGTGATCCACATCTTGCGGCCGCTGAGGATCCAGTCTCCCCCTCCGTCGCGCTTGGCGTACGTCCGCATCCCGGCCGGGTCGGAGCCGTGGTCCGGCTCGGTGAGTCCGAAGCAGCCGATGATCTCGCCTGCCGCCATGCCCGGCAGCCACTGCTGCCTCTGCTCCTCGGAGCCGAAGCGGTGGATGGCGTACATGGCGAGGGAGCCCTGGACGGAGACGAGCGAGCGGATCCCGGAGTCGGCCGCTTCGAGCTCCAGGCAGGCCAGTCCGTACTGGACGGCCGTGGCGCCCGCGCAGCCGTATCCCTGGAGGGACATGCCGAGGGCTCCGATCGAACCGAGCTCACGGGCCAGCTCGCGAATGCCGGGGAGTTCGCCGTTCTCGTACCACTCGGCGATGTGCGGCAGGACCCGGTCGGTGGCCCAGGCGCGGACGGTGGAGCGGATCGCGAGGTCCTCGGGGCCGAGCAGATCGTCGATGCCGATCGGGTCGGCGGGGTCGAAGGACGGCAGCTTCGACGGCTTCGCGGACTCAGCGGACTCGGTGGTGGACATGAGAGTGCCTCCGGCGGCTCGCACGGTACTAAAACTAGCAGTGTTAGTTATGGCGTCGTGCTGACGTTACGGCCCAGTGTGCCGCCCGTCCAGAGTCGGTGGCCGTGCCGGGTCACTGCCGCGCGGGCAGCGAAAGAGGGCGCTTCTGGCCCGGCGCCCCCTGCGGGCCGTGGGGCTTACGCGACTCATGGGCACCCTGACGCGGCGGCTCCCAGGACTCACCGGCGCCGACGGCCGTACGGGCCCCGTCGGACTCGCGGATCCCGCCGGACTCTCGGGCATCCTGCGCCTCACGCGGTTCGCCGGCTTCCAGCGGCGGGCACTCCATCACCCGCGGCAGCCGCAGCGCGGCGAGCGCGCCGAGCAGCAGCAGTCCCGCACTGACCAGCAGCGTGACGTGCAGCCCGTTCACGAACGCGTGCCGGGCCGTGTCCCGCAGCACCGCGCCCAGCGGACCGCCCAGCCGGGACGCCACCTGATAGGCCTCGCCCAGCGAATGGGAAGCGGCAGTGGATGCCTCGGCGGGAACTCCCGCCCCGGGAAGCCTGGCCAGCCCGGGGGTGTAGGCGGCGTTCATGACACTGCCGAGCAGCGCGATCCCCATCCCCGCACCCAGCTGGTACGAGGTCTCGCCGATGGCCGCCGCACCACCGGCCCGGTCGGCGGGCGCCTCGCTCAGCATCGACTCGTATGCCCCGAAGAGCGTGGACTGGAGCCCGAAACCGAGCACGACGAAGGCCGCGGTCAGCAGGCCCGGCCGGTCCTGCTGACCCATCTGGGTCAGGATCAGCACCGCGGCCGCCGTGAGCACGAAACCCCAGCCGACCATCCGGCGCGGGCCGACCCGGCGCAGGGTGTACGAGCCGGTGGCGCCCGCCGCCATGGCGGCGAAGGTGAGCGGCAGCAGCCGCAGACCGGTCTCCAGCGGGCTGAGGCCGAGGACCAGCTGGAGGTACTGGACGGCGATCAGCTCCAGACCGACCAGGGCCAGCATGGCGAGGACGATGCAGCCCACCGCGGTGGAGAAGGCGGGCCTGGCGAACATGCCTATGTCGATCAGGGGATGCGTGCGGCGCTTCTGTCGCCGCACGAACGCGACGATCAGCGCGCCGCCCAGCAGCAGCGGCACGAGGGTGGCGGGACCGAGGACGCCCTCGCCGGTGCCCGCGCGCTTCACACCGAGGACCACGCCGAGCACACCGGCCGCGGCCATGAGCGCACCCCACACGTCCCAGGGCCCGTCGTTGCTGCCCCGCGACTCGGGGAGCAGCAGACGGCCGACCGGAAGTATCAGGGCCATCAGCGGAATGTTGATCAGGAAGACCGAGCCCCACCAGAAGTGCTCGACCAGGAAACCGCCGATGACCGGTCCGGTGGCGGCGCCGACCGCGGCGACCGCGCTCCACACCCCGATGGCGACGGCCCGCTCACGACGGTCGGGAAAGACCTGCCGGAGTATCGACAGCGTCGCCGGCATGATCATCGCGCCGCCGACGCCGAGCAGCGCGCGCGCAGCTATGAGTACGCCGGGGCTGTCGGCCATCGCCGCGACCGCGGACGCTCCGCCGAAGAGGGCGTAGCCGAGCAGCAGTACGCGGCGGCGGCCGACCCGGTCACCGAGGGTGCCGAAGAGGATCAGCAGCGATGCGCAGACCAGCGGATAGGCGTCCACGATCCACAGCAGACCGACGGCGCTCGGCCGCAGATCCTCCGTGACGGCGGGAACGGCGACATGGAGCACCGTGGCATCGAGCGCCACCAGCAGCAGACTGAGACAGAGGACGACCAGGACGACCCAGCGATTGGCACCGTCGGCGGCTGCACGCAGCCGCCGACGGGCTGTGGTCGTCCCGGACATGCACGTACCTCCCAAAGGTCCTCGCGCTCGGCAGGCCAACCGGGGATGCAGTGTGTGCTGCCCCCTCCAGGCCCGGCATCGACGGGCGAGTGATCCGTCAGCGTACGCGAGTTCGACGCAGCCACACGTGGCCCAGCTCATACCGCGGCGAGCCCTGGAGTGTGGCGTACGCCACGCCGCACCTCCGCCGCCACCCGTCTACCCCTCCGTGCAGGGTGCGCCGGATCCGCCCCGTGACCGGACCGCCACCGTCCGTCCATCCGCCGCGGCGACCGGTGAAATACATGCTGACACCATGCGCATATTTTCTCCGGCACCCAAACACCCTTCCGAAATAAGTGTCGGATAAATGGAGCAGAGGGTCACCGTGATTCACCGACGGGCCCGAAATAGGCGCCCGGCTGAGACATAGTCCACATCACATCGTCATCACAAAGCGGCCGGATGGACCGGAGCGCACACTCACTCGCTGTAACGTCGATTGGGTGCGTACCGACATCTTTGCCCGGTTGGACCGGGAGCCGGAACCGCCGAAGATAGAGCCACCGCGGATGAGTCGTCACCGCATCGCTCTCTTCGGCGGGACGTTGGCGTTCTATCTCGCCATCGTCGTCGCCGTGCTCATCGGCTCCTGGCTGGTGACCCTGGACTGGAAGGTCATGCTGTTCCGGCCCTACCAGCAGTGGCCCGGAATCCATGCCTTCCTCGACTACTACGTCGTGCTCGGCCAGCGCGGCCCCACGGCCGTGATGGTCGCCTGCTGGCTCGGCTGGCGCTCCTGGCGGCAGCACACGCTGCGGCCCCTGCTGACGCTGGGCGCCTCACTGCTGCTGCTCAATCTGACAGTGGGTGCGGTCAAGCTCGGCCTGGGCCGGCTCGGGCCGCACTATGCGACCCGGATCGGCTCCGCCGAGCTCTTCGCCGGCGGCGATATATTTCCGTCCGGACACACCGCCAACGCAGTCGTGACCTGGGGAATCCTCGCCTACCTGGCCACCACTCCGAGGGCCAGGCGCTATCTGTCGGCCATATCGGCAGTGGTCTCGCTCGGGGTCGGGCTCACGACCGTCTATCTCGGTACGCACTGGCTCAGCGATGTGCTGCTGGGCTGGGCTGCGGGGCTGCTGATCCTGCTGGGCCTGCCGTGGGTCGAGCCGCTGATCACCCGTGCCGAGGACCTGATCTTCGCTGTGCGCGAGCAGTGGCGCGCGCGGGGCAGGACGGTGCCCTCGGTGCCCGTCGCGGCCGGTGGACCCCGGCCCGTGCTGGTGCCGCAGCTGGACGGCAGTGACGCCATGGACTCGGACCCGGCGCTCGAACCGGTCGCCGCGGGTAGCAGGCCGACGGCCGCGATCCCGGCGCCGGGCACCCGGCAGCGGGCCCACACCCCGCACACGGTGCGGTCGGAGCGGACCCCGCTCACCCCGGCCGGCAGCCGCCGCCCGCCGCACGCGGACCGCACGGCGCGCGGCGGAAGCAGCCCGGCCCGTCCGATGACCGGCGGCTGACGGACCACTCCCACACCGCGGGCACGAGTACGCACAGCCTCACCCCGCATGAGCAGGGCCCCGGCCTCGGCCGGGGCCCTGCTCATGTCCCGGGCCGCGGCACGCGCCGTCTCAGCCCACCCAGCAGCGGGTCACGACCGCTTCGTCGACCTCGAAGTTGATGCGTCCGGCCTGGTATTCCATGGTGATGATCGCGCCCGGCGGCAGGGCCCTGACACTGGTCCAGCCGCGCGCGCGGGCCCGCTGCTCAGCGGCTTCGGCAGCGAGACCGACATACGCGCCGGGTGAGTCGTCGGGCTGTGCGGGAGAGGTCGGTATGGATGCCATGCCTCTCACCGTAGGCGGACCCGGGCGGGTACGGAAGCCGGGCTCCGGGCTGTGGCGGGGCATCCTCACGTACGCCACCTGTCACGCTTGTGTCACAGGATCACCACACACGTTTACTTCGAACTACGTCACTCGAACGTGCAACAAGCGAACCGACGCACAGTAATCACAGCCGCCGGAAAATCGTCATGGAACAGACCGTACGCGAAACTGAATACTGCATATCAGGCAGTCGGAAATTCCACCCCAGGACGATGCCCGGCAAATGGGGAGGCCACCAGGAATTCACGCTTCCTTACGGTGACCTTATCTTTTGGTCACGATATCCACACCATCGGACCGGGACGGTCACATCCGCCCCTATACCGGACACGACGAACAGACGAACGAAAGAGCGTCGCGCCGATCAGTCGAGCGCCCGGGACAGCCGGTCCCGGGCCGTCCTGATCGCGTCGATGAGCTCCCGCGGTTCGACGACCTCGAAGTCGAAGCCCGTGAGCATCACATGGATCACCAGGACATCCAGACCGGCCGCCCCGGTGCGCAGCAGGCAGCTGTCCGCGTCGATCCGTTCCAGCACGCCGGAGGACGGCGAGATCCGTTCGGCCGCCTGCTCGACGGGCACCTTCAGCCGGATCACCGCATGCTCCGCGTACGCGGAGGTGGAGACGCCCTTGGAGACATACGCGGCCAGGTCCTCCGCGGGCGGGCGGCGAGGGACGAAGCGGGGACCGTGCGGCGGCGTGGGAGTGATCCGGTCCGCCCGGAAGGTTCGCCAGTCCGCGCGGTCCAGGTCCCAGGCGACGAGATACCAGCGGTGCTCGGTGCACACCAGCCGGTGCGGTTCGACGGTCCGGCGCGAGACGGAGCCGTCGTGCGCGCGGTACGCGAAACGCAGCCGTTCACTGTCCCGGCAGGCCCCGGCCAGCTCGGTGAGCACTCCCGGGTCGACGGCCGACGCGCCGGATCCGCGCAGCATGGGCACGGTGTAGGCGCTCAGCGCGCTCACCCGGCGGCGCAGCCGGTTCGGCAGCACCTGTTCGAGCTTGGCGAGTGCGCGCACGGACGTCTCCCCGATGCCCTCCACGCCCTGGCCGGCCGCCGTGCGCAGCCCGACCGCCACCGCGACGGCCTCCTCGTCATCGAGGAGCAGCGGCGGCAACTGCGCCCCGGCACCGAGCTGATAGCCGCCGCCGGTGCCGGGGCTGGCGTGGACGGGATAGCCGAGCTCGCGCAGCTTGTCGACGTCACGCCGGACAGTGCGGGGAGTCACGCCCAGCCGTTCGGCGAGATCGGCGCCGGACCAGTCCCGGTGGGTCTGCAGCAGCGAGAGCAGACGCAGCAGTCGTGCCGAGGTCTCCAACATGGGGCGAGTCTGCCAGCGACCGCGGTCAGTTACGGTCCGCGATCGGCGCGGCAGTCGCACCACAGCGTCCGTGCGACTGCCCTTGCGCAGTCGAGTTTCAGCCACTTCCCACGTGCGCCGATTTCATGACTTGTCGACCTGTCGCCGGACTGCTCCCTCACTCCTCCGGTCCCGCCCGGCCACGTCCGATCAGCGGGTATTGACCGGGACAAAACCCATCGGTCCCCGGATTCACCCTCTGTGCCGGATGGTTCGATTCCGTTCCTTTTCCCGCGTGACCCCGGCCGCGGATCGCCCGTTGTCTCTTCATGAGCCGGGAAGCGCCCGGCGCACGCACCGAGTCCGAGGAGCCAACCGTGCCGCGCATGCTCGACGTCAGCGAGGACGTACGCGCCGAGATCGGCGATGCCGAAGCCGATCGGCTGCTCGTCGGCGACAATGCCCCAGGCAGCTACGACTGCACCTCCTGCCGCACCCCCGGCGACTCGGAGCAGGAGCGCACCAGCACGGTGCTGTTCGTCGGCGACGAGACCGCCGTTCTCGCCTTCGCCCACGCGACGTGCATCCCGTCCCAGGTCGTCCAGGTCTCCGAGGAGCAGTTGCAGGGCGCCGTGCGCAGCATCACCGGCAGCGAGCCGCCGGTCCCGGAGGGCCTGATGCCCGAGCAGGCGGTGCTGGGCATCACCAGCGGTCTCGTCCTGATCGAGGACGAACTCCACCCGGCGCTGGTCGTCGAACCGACCGGAGCGATCGCCCGCCCCGGCACGGACGGCAGCAGTGGCGACGAGTTCCTGCAGCTCCTGCTGGAGCAGGGCTTCCACCCGGTCCACCGGATGGGCGAGGTGCCCGCCGTGCTGCACGGCTGGTCGATCCTGCTCGCCATGGGCCAGCTGCACGCCGTGCTCCAGCCGGGGACGGGCGGCGGCGCCCCGGTCGCCTGGTGGCAGGCGCATGCCCCGCTGCAGGTCACCGAGGGCTGGCGGACCGCGGCCAACAAGTCGCAGACCGTGCTCGTCTACGCTGCCCCGGCCGGGACGATCGGCCAGCAGCCCCGCGAGGACCTGCTGCGCGACGCTCTGGACAAGGCCGCGGCCCGCGGTCTCCTGGTCGGGGCCGCGATGCCGCTGGCCGGCACCTGATCATGCCCGCACGCCCCTCGCACCCCGGGCGTACAGCTATTTCTCCGCACGGCCCGCATCCGACGGCCGGTGGGGTCGTTGGCACATACGTGCACTCATACGACCCCTCCCACCAGCGCCCGAGCCCGATCCCTGCCATGCGCCCGTCGCGGGACCCCTCGGGCGATCAGTCCCACACCCCGATCTACGACGCGCTGTACTCCGAGTACCGCCGGTCGTTCCGGGCGCTGCCAGGTGATCGGAGCGGCGAGGAGAACCTGGCCTTCGTGACGTTCGGTACCGGCCTGTTCGGCAGCCGCGGCCACTCCGGTCTCTCGGGCCACTCCTCGGGTCACTCCGGCCCGGGCACGCACACCGCAGGCCTCGGCTCCTGGCAGCGGGTCGGCCGGCACGCCGGGCGCCCTCAGCCGGCGGCGCTGCCTCCGGGGCCCCGGAGCGCCTGACACACGGCGAAGCCCCGCACCGTTCACAGCAGGAACGGTGCGGGGCTTCGTCATGCCCTGGCTTCGCCGTGGCCGGGACCACGTCGAGCCCGTGTCACTTTTTGCGGCCGCGCTTCTCGCGGACCCGTACCGAGATGTGGATCGGGGTTCCGTCGAAGCCGAACTCCTCGCGCAGCCGGCGCTCGACGAAGCGGCGGTAGCCGTGCTCCAGGAAGCCGGAGGAGAAGAGCACGAAGCGCGGCGGCTTGGTGCCGGCCTGGGTGCCGAAGAGGATCCGGGGCTGCTTGCCGCCGCGGACCGGGTGCGGGTGGGAGGCGACGATCTCGCCGAGGAAGGCGTTCAGCCGGCCGGTCGGGACGCGGGTCTCCCAGCCCTCGATCGCGGTCTCGATCGCCGGGACCAGCTTCTCCATGTGGCGTCCCGTGACGGCCGAGACGTTGACCCGCGGAGCCCACGCGACCTGCGCGAGCTCCGTCTCGATCTCGCGCTCCAGGTAGTAGCGCCGCTCCTCGTCGAGCGTGTCCCACTTGTTGTACGCGATCACCAGCGCGCGCCCGGCCTCCACGGCCATGGTGACGATGCGCTGGTCCTGGACGCTGATGGACTCGCTGGCGTCGATCAGGACGACGGCGACCTCGGCCTTCTCCACGGCGGCCGCGGTACGCAGCGAGGCGTAGTAGTCCGCGCCCTCCTGGAGGTGGACACGGCGGCGGATACCGGCCGTGTCGATGAACTTCCAGGTGATGCCGCCGAGTTCGATCAGCTCGTCGACCGGGTCACGGGTGGTTCCGGCCAGTTCGTTGACGACGACCCGGTCCTCGTTCGCCACCTTGTTCAGCAGCGAGGACTTGCCGACGTTCGGACGGCCGATGAGGGCGATGCGGCGCGGTCCGCCGAGGGCGGTGCCGAAGCGCTGGGCCGGGGCCTCGGGCAGTGCTTCGAGGACGGCGTCGAGCAGGTCGCCGGTGCCGCGGCCGTGCAGCGAGGAGACCGGGTGCGGCTCGCCGAGACCGAGCGACCAGAGCGCGGTGGCGTCCGCCTCACCGCTCTGCCCGTCGACCTTGTTGGCGCACAGCACGACGGGCTTGCCGGCCCGGCGCAGCAGCTTGACGACGGCCTCGTCGGTGTCGGTGGCACCGACGGTCGAGTCGACGACGAAGACGACCGCGTCGGCGGCCTCGATCGCGTACTCGGCCTGCGCGGCGACGGAGGCGTCGATGCCCAGGACGTCCTGCTCCCAGCCGCCCGTGTCGACGACCTTGAAGCGCCGGCCGGCCCATTCGGCCTCGTACGTGACACGGTCCCGGGTGACTCCGGGCTTGTCCTCGACGACCGCCTCACGACGGCCGATGATCCGGTTCACCAGGGTCGACTTGCCCACGTTGGGGCGGCCGACGACGGCGAGGACGGGCAGCGGGCCGTGACCGGCCTCGTCGATCGCGCCCTCGACGTCCTCGACGTCGAAGCCCTCCTGCGCGGCGAGCTCCATGAACTCCGCGTACTCGGCGTCGCCAAGCGCTCCGTGCTCGTGGTCCGAGCCGTCGGAGTGAATCTGGTCGTTCATGAAGTCCGTTCCTCTTTGCATCATCATCGATGGACCGCGATCACGCGGCCCACTACTCAAGTCTTACCTGGCGCCCGGTGGAACGCCTGGCGTTCTCCAGGTGCGCGGTCAGCCGCGCCTGGATCCGCACGGTCGCCTCGTCCAGTGCCGTCCGGGTCCGCCGGCCACTCCCGTCGCCGGCTTCGAAGGCGTCTCCGAAGACGACATCGACACGGCTGCGCAGCGGCGGCAGTGCCGATATCAGCCGTCCGCGGCGTTCGGTGCTGCCCAGGACGGCCACGGGCACGATCGGCGCCCCGCTGCGTACCGCGAAGTACGCGAGCCCGGCCCGCAGCGAGGCGAAGTCTCCTTCGCCCCGGGTGCCCTCCGGGAAGATCCCGAGCACACCGCCGTTCTCCAGCACACCGAGTGCCTGGGTGATGGCGGTGCGGTCGGCACTCGTGCGGTCCACCTTCAGCTGACCGATTCCGCGCAGGAACGGGTCGAGCGGACCGACGAACGCCTCCTTCTTGATCAGGAAGTGCACGGGCCGGGGCGCGGTGCCCATCAGCATCGGCCCGTCGATGTTGTGGGAGTGGTTCACCGCGAGTATGACGGGTCCGGAGGCGGGTACCCGCCACGCACCGAGGACGCGGGGCTTCCACAGCCCGTACATCAGGCCGATGCCGATCCCGCGTCCGACCGCGGCTCCGCGCAGTGTGGGCGCGCCCGTGGCTGCGGTCACTTCGCCGCCCGCTTCTCCTCGACCAGGGTGACGACGCACTCGATGACCTGCTGGAGGGTCAGCTCGGTGGTGTCCACCTCGACCGCGTCGTCCGCCTTGGCGAGCGGCGAGGTCTTCCGGCTGGAGTCCGCGGTGTCCCGCTTGATCAGCGCCTCCTTGGTGGCGGCGAGATCGGAGCCCTTCAGCTCCCCGCTGCGGCGGGCCGCGCGGGCTTCCGGGGAGGCGGTCAGGAAGACCTTGAGGTCGGCGTCGGGCAGCACGGTGGTGCCGATGTCACGGCCCTCGACGACGATGCCGATCTCGGCGGCGGTGGCAATGGACCGCTGCAGCTCGGTGATCCGGGCCCGCACCTCGGGGACCGCGCTGACGGCGCTGACCTTGGAGGTGACCTCCTGCGTACGGATCGGGCCCGCGGCGTCCTCTCCGTCAACCGTGATCGTCGGGGCGGACGGGTCCGTACCCGAGACGATGACGGGCTTCGCCGCGGCGGTCGCGACCTCCGCGGCGTCCCGCACGTCGATGCCGTTGTTCAGCATCCACCAGGTGATGGCCCGGTACTGGGCGCCGGTGTCCAGGTAGCTCAGGCCGAGCTTGGCGGCGACGGCCTTCGACGTGCTGGACTTACCGGTGCCGGAGGGCCCGTCGATGGCGACGATCACTGCGGCCGGGGCCGTCCGGGCGGCGGCACTTACGGTTTCCACGGTGGTGGTCACCTTCCTGGTACACGGGGTGGGCGGGACGGGGGCGCGCGCTAACCCGCCCCGCACAAGGTTACCGAGTGTCGGGACGGTCCTTTGCACCCCTGTGGACAACCGCCTCCTGCCCCGGCTACGGACGGATCGACCAGCCCCGCTCGCGCAGCGCCGCGGCCAGTGCCGGGGCCGCGCTCGGCTCGACCATCAGCTGGACCAAGCCGGCCTGCTGTCCGGTGGCGTGCTCGATACGGACGTCCTCGACGTTGACCCCGGCCTTGCCCGCGTCGGCGAAGATCCCGGCCAGCTCGCCCGGCCGGTCGCTGATGAGCACGGCCACGATCTCGTACACCGTCGGGGCCGCCCCGTGCTTGCCGGGCACCCTGACCCGGCCCGCGTTGCCGCGGCGCAGGACGTCCTCGATGGAGTCGGTGCCCTCGCGGCGCTTGTCGTCGTCGCCGGACTCGAGGCTGCGCAGCGCCCGTACCGTCCCGTCGAGGTCGGCGGCGACCCCGGCGAGCACGTCGGCAACCGGCCCGGGGTTGGCGGAGAGGATCTCCACCCACATCCGGGGGTCGGAGGCCGCGATCCGGGTGACGTCCCTGATTCCCTGGCCGCAGAGGCGTACGGCCGTCTCGTCGGCCTCCTCCAGGCGGGCGGCGACCATCGACGAGATCAGCTGCGGGGTGTGCGAGACGAGAGCGACGGCCCGGTCGTGGGCATCGGCGTCCATGACGACCGGGACGGCGCGGCAGAGCGCGACCAGTTCCAGGGCGAGGTTGAGGACCTCCGTGTCGGTGTCCCGGGTCGGTGTGAGGACCCAGGGGCGGCCCTCGAAGAGGTCGGCGGAGGCGGCAAGGGGGCCGGACCGCTCCTTGCCGGCCATCGGGTGCGTACCGATGTACGGCGTGAGGTCGACGCCCAGTGCCTCCAGCTCGCGGCGCGGGCCGCCCTTGACGCTGGCGACGTCCAGGTAGCCGCGGGCGACGCCGTCCCGCATGGCGGTGGCGAGCACCGAGGCCACATGGGCGGGCGGTACGGCGATGATCGCCAGGTCGACGCGGCCCTCGGGCGCCTCGTCCGTACCGGCGCCGAGCGCGGCCGCCGTGCGCGCCGATGCCGGGTCGTGGTCGACGAGGTGGACGCGGATGCCGCGCCCGGCGAGGGCGAGGGCTGCGGAGGTGCCGACCAGGCCGGTTCCGATGACTACGGCGGTTCTCACTGGGCGATGTCCTTGCGAAGAGCGGCGGTGGCACCGAGGTAGACGTGCTGGATCTCGGCCTTGGCAAGGTACGTCTCGACATGGGCGAGGATGCGCACCACTCGGGGCATCGCCCCGTCGATGTCCAGCTCCTGGGCGCAGATCAGCGGTACGTCGACGATGCCGATGCCCCTGGCGGCGGCGGCCGGGAAGTCGCTGTGCAGATCGGGGGTGGCCGTGAACCAGATGCTGATCAGGTCGTCCGCGACGAGACCGTTGCGCTCCAGGACGGCGGTGAGCAGAGCGCGGACCTGCTCGTCCATGTGTCCTGCGTCGTCCCGCTCCAGCTGGACAGCTCCACGGACCGCTCGTACCGCCACGTCGGGCTCCTCACTTCTTCGTGCGCTGCTTCGTGCCGCTTCCCGGGTTCGCGTCCTGCTCCGCGCCCACCTGCACGGATTCAGCCTAGAGGGGTGCAGCGACGGACGGCCGGGGTGCCCTGTGGGTGAGACGGGGAGGTCAGCCGGGTGCGGCGGCGTGCACCGCGCGCAGCATCCGCCAGATCCCTGCCGCCAGGTGCGCCGGGGCGGCGTCGGTCCGGTCGTGCACCCAGTCGGCGAGGACACCGGTGAACAGTCCGGCGACGGCACTCGCGATCAGGTCCTCGCCCGAGCCCTCCGGGCGCCGGCGGCGGAGTTCGCTGATGCTGCGCTGCCGCAGCTCTTCGTGCAGAAGCTCGCCGAGCGGTCCGCCGCCGCCCGCGCGCAGCAGGCTCCGGTGGATCTCGGCGCGGGCGCGGACGGCCTCCAGCAGGGCCACGAACTCGGCGGGTGGCGCGTCGGGGCCGGGCGGCGCCTCGTCCCAGGCGTGCAGGGCCTCGACAGCCTGCCGGACGGTCTCCGCGCAGGCGTCCACGGCCAGGGCGCGCAGATCGTCGTAGTGCAGATAGAAGGTGGCCCGGCCGACTCCGGCCCTGCGGACCACGTCGGAGACGCTGACCTGGTCGAGTGGCTGCTGCTCGCAGGCCGCGAGGAGCGCTTCGCGGAGCTTGCCGCGGGTGCGTGCGGTACGGGGATCGCCGCTGCCTGCCGCCGCTGCGGGTGTCACGGGCTCAGCCGGCGAGCAGGACGAGGACGAGGGCCACGGCGGCGGGGGCCGCCTGGACGACCAGGATCCTGCGGTTCACGGTGGCCGCTCCGTACACCCCGGCGACGATCAGGCAGCCGAGGAAGAAGATCTGCGCCTGGTACGCGACAGGGTCGCCCGCGATCAGGCTCCAGACGAGTCCGGCGACCATGAACCCGTTGTAGAGGCCCTGGTTCGCGGCGAGCGGCGCGCTCTCCCGGGAGAACTCCGGGGTGGTGGCGAAGACCTTCCGCCCGCGCGGGGTGTCCCACAGGAACATCTCGAGGACCAGGAAGTACGCGTGGATCAGCGCGACCACTGCGACCAGCACCTGGGCTGCGGTGTGCATGGGGGGCGGCCTCCCGTGTCGACTTTCTGGACAACTGTACAGGAAGTCGATACGGGCTCCGGCCGCCCCGGAGCGCTCAGAGCGCCTGCGCCCGGATCAGGTCCTCGAGCGAGCCGCCCTTCGGGACCTCGCCCGCCGGGGTCAGCTTGTCGACGGCATCGGGCAGCGACCTCGCGATGTGGTCGGCCGCCTGCTCCGTGGACACACCCGCCTCCTGGGCGACCTTCTGCAGGGTCTCGTCCGGCAGTGCCTGCGCGATCTGGGCACCGCTGACCGGCTGGTTCTCGCCGGTGCCGACCCAGGACTGGGCCTGGTCGAGAAGGCCGGACTTGGTGAGCATCCCGATCAGGCCCTCAAGAGCGTTCGCACCACCCCCGGACCCGCCGCTCGCGTTGCCGCCCAGCGCACCCAGCAGCGCACCGAGGACGTTCCCGGCGCTGGAGGAGCCCCCGCCCTGGCTCCCACCGCCCAGCAAGCCGCCCAGCAGACCGCCGAGGTCGTTTCCTGCCATGGTTCTGCCTTTCCGAAGGGGATGGATTATCGACAATGTCGACCAGAACCAGGGCTTCTGCCACTCGGGCCCCGACAGCGAACGGCCGCCGTCAGACCAACGGTCTGCGGATGTCCGCCAGCAACGCGGCCTCGGCGACATCCGCGTACGCACTGCCCCGCAGCGCGGCCAGCTCGGCCGGCCATGGCTGCGCCCAGCGCGTGCTGTCCCCCGCCCGCACGACGAGGCACAGAGCCGCGAGCCCGGCGGCGGCCGCACCGTGTGCGCGCAGCGCCGCGACCACGGGACGGATCGCTGCAACGGGTACCACTCCCCCCGGCCCCCGCCACAGCTGTCCCAGCACGTCACGACAGCCCGGCCGGTCCCCGGCGAGCTCGAGCCACCGCTCCCACCGGTGCCACACTCCGGCAGCCTCATCCACCGCCTCCAACGACGAGACGGCCGCGAGCAGAGCCACCTCGGAGGCCGAGTGCAGGAGCCCCGCCGCCCTGAGGGCCTCGGTGACGGCGTCCAGGGCGCCGATCGGGCACGGCCCGTGATACCGGCGGTTCAGGGAGTCGAGCACCCGCAGAGCCGTCCGCCGCTGCCCGTACTCCCCGTCCGTCGAACGGGCCTGGCCCACCACCTCGTCGAGTGCGGTCACCAGCGACGACCGCCCGTCCACCGTGGTCGCCCACTCGCACAGCAGCTCCGCCGCGGCGGAGCGGACCCCGTGCGGGCGGTCGGCGTCGCACACCACGGCCGCGACGACCGCGCGCAGCCGGTCGGTGGCATGCGCCGGCCCGCGCAGCGCCCGGGCGGCGGCGTGGGCGGTGTCCGCCTCGGCGGTGGCCAGGGTGTGCGCGAGAAAGCGGCGCAGAGCGTCGGCGGCCAGCGCCCGCTCCGGCCGGGCCGCCATCACCCGGTCCCCGACTGCCGGATGGTGCAGCTGCCCGGCCAGCCGCTCCGCGACACCGGGCACATCCATCCGGACAGCGAGTATGTCGGCCATGGTGGCGTGGACATCGCGGTGCTGACCCGGCGCGTCCCAGCCGGCCAGCACGGCGGTGAACGCATCCGGCGAGGACAGGGCCGCCAGCCCGTGCACAGCCGCCTTCCGACTGCCGACAGAGCTGGCGACATCCCGGACGACGGAGGCGAACCGGACCACAGCCTCGCCGTCCGGCGCCGTACCGAGCAGGGTCCGGACCCCCGACATCGCGGCCCTCCCCCGCACCCCGCCCGTCCCGGCGCGGCCCAGCAGGAACTCCAGGGTCCGGGGATGGGCGCGGACCCCGCCGCTCTCGGCGGCTCGCTCACCCAGCGCGGCGAGGGCGGCCGCGGCAACGGGCTGCGGCGCGGTGTCGGCCAGCGCACGCAGACCGGCGCTGTCCCCCAACAGAGCCACGGCGTCCGTCCGTTCCCGTAGCGGCACCTCGTCGTCGAGGGTCGTACGTGCCAGGTGGGCGTCGAGCAGGGCCCGCTGACGCGGCAGCCAGCGCCCAAGAACGCTCCGCCGCATCCGCGGCGCCCACTGCGGCGGCAAGTCGGGGCCGATGGCCGTATCGAGCAGATCGGTACGGCGACGGGCGACCGTGTCCCAGACGGCCGGCACGACGGCCGCCGCCGGATCGACGGCCAAAAGCCGGGCGCAGCGCTGCTCCCGGGTGGCCGGATCGGCCAGCCACAAGGCCGCCGCTCGTTCGGCCGGCTCCCCACGCGGACCCTCCAGCGCCGCCCGACCGAGCGCCACGTCGAGAGTGGGAAGGTGCGGCAACTGACGAACGAGCAGAGCACCGATCAGCCCGTGGAACCGGGCGGAACGGCTGGTGGACTGTGCACGGCAGCGCTCCCACACGCCGACGGCGGCGTCCCGGCCCAGCGGCAGTGGCCGGACGGATCCTGACCCACGCGGGTCGGCGAGGACCTGGGTCAGCAGACCGATGACCGCGGCGGCCCGCCCCTGGTCACCGGCGCGGGCGGCGTCCACCACGGTGCGCCGAAGCCAGTGTTCGGCGGTGGCGAGGGTTGCCGCATTCGAGTCACGGGACTGGGTGGTCGTCATCGCTGCGTCCCGCAGAGCTGTGATCGGCGCCGCGCCCAGCAGTGCGTCCGGGACGGAGCCGGCCGCCCCGAGTGCGGCGCGGCGCACCATCTCCTGGTCGTGCCAGGCCCGTTCGCAGGAGGTGAGGATCCGGGCATACGTCTCGGGATCGCCGTGCAGTGCGGCGCATGCGAGCAATGCGGGCCAGGCAGAGGCCCGCTCGAAGGGGCGGTGCGCGCCGGTGCCCTCCCGCAGCAACGGTTCCGCTTCGGCCGGCGGCAGCAGGGCCGCGATCAGGCTGCGTCGACCGGCCCTGCGCCGTACGCGGCCCGCCAGCCACCCCGTGACGATCTCTGCACGGTCGGCGGGTGCCAGGGCGGCGAGGGCGCCGATCTCGCTCAGCGACACGTGCGACACGTCGCCCAGCCGGAACTCGACCGCACACCGCCGCTCGGCCGGCGGCAGCAGGGCGAGCAGCGGTTCCGGCGTGACCGCCGATGCGGTCGGACCGGTCCACCGGCTTTCTATGCGCAGGACGCGGGCGAGCAGCGCGATGTCTTCCCGGTCACAGGCCGCGAGAGCATTCAGCACCCGTCGCGGCAACGGTTTCTCGGACAGCGGGATCCGTTCGGTGCCGGTACGGCGCAGCGCCGCCACCATCGCGCCCGGGTCCCGGAGGAGGAGGGCCGCCGCTTCGCCGGTGACCAGGTGCGGAGCCCGTTCGAGGAGCAGCATCCCGGATGCCGGGTCGCGCTCGGTGAGGCGGTTGACGAGGTAGGGGCTGCGGCGGCGCAGACCACGCGGTTCGTTCGGGCCGAAAGGGTCTGCCGGCAGTCTGTCGGCAAGATGGGCGGCGACCGCGGCGGGGGCGGTACGGGCGAGGGCGTGCAGGATGCCCGACGGCACCTCGGACAGCCGCGGCAGCCACTGGCCGGCCGTCTGCGGTGTGCAGGCGGGGAGCAGTCGGGCAGTGTCCTCGTCGCCGAAACGTTCATGGACCTGGGCGACCAGCCGGTCTGCGAGCGCGGACCGTCGGGACAACCGAAGGATCCGATACGCGTGACGGCGTACGGAACCGATCTCGTTCAACACCAGCCAGGCCAGGGCTTGTTCGTCGACCGGAAGTCTGATCGCGGCGGCCAGCGCCCGGGAGCGCAGCAGCGGGTCGGCAAGGGCCCGGGAGACAGCGTCGAGATCGTGACGGGCGACGGCCAGGAACAGGGCGAGATGGCGTTCATCGGGATCGCCGGCGTCCAGAGCGGCGTGCGCGGCACGATAGCCGGAGCCGTCCAGGGAGCGGGTGTGTTCGGCGATGGCCCGCATGCGGGCCGGGTGCGGCAGGTGGTCGAACCTGGAGTACAGAACGGCTACTTCTTCTCTGCGGTACGAAGGTGTCGTCATCGCGCTCACCGGAGGGTGGCGCGCCGAGCCTTTCGGATCATCATGCGGACGATGCTGGCACCGGGACTCCCCTACCGCAACGCGTTTTCCCCGAAGCCCCTCACGTACCCTCACCCGATGACCACCCCCGATGCCGAGGCTCTCGTACGCGACCATACGGTCTACTCCTGCGTGATGGGCTCACGCGCGTTCGGGCTGGCCACGGACGCGAGCGACATCGACCGCCGGGGTGTGTACCTGGCCCCGACCCCGCTGTTCTGGCGGTTCGAGAAGCCGCCGACCCATGTCGAGGGCCCCGCCGACGAGCAGTTCTCCTGGGAGCTGGAACGCTTCTGCGAGCTGGCACTGCGCGCCAACCCCAACGTTCTGGAGTGCCTGCACTCGCCCCTGGTGGAGCGGGTCGACCCGGTCGGCCGTGAACTCCTGTCCCTGCGCGGCGCATTCCTGTCCCGGCTCGCCCATGAGACCTTCGTCCGCTACGCGTGGGGGCAGCGCAGGAAGCTGGAGGCGGATGTCCGGCAGTACGGCGCGCCGCGCTGGAAGCACGCCATGCATCTGCTGCGGCTGCTGGCGAGCGGCCGGGACCTGTTGCGCACGGGTGAACTCACGATCGACGTGGGCGAGGCCAGAGAAGACCTGCTGGCCGTGAAGCGGGGCGAGGTGCCGTGGCCGGAGGTGGAGCGCCGCATGACGCGCCTGGCCGAGGAGAACGACGAGGCGGCACCGGGCTCCCCGCTTCCGGCGGAGCCGGACCGGGCCCGGGTGGAGGACTTCTTGATCCGCACCCGCCGGGCGTCGGCGCTGTCCCCCCGCACCGGCTGAACGGCCCCGCCCGCAACCACCACCGGCCGGCTGCCGCACGACGGCCGGTCCGGGGCCGCACAGAATGGCCCCGCTGGGGGACGAACACAGACCGGGCGCACCCGCGTCGCACCCGAAACGCTCGTCGCCCGAGGAGACGCCGCGGACGGGTCCCGGACCACCACGAACAGCGCCGGCGGGGTCACCCCGTGGGCCTGCCACCTCACGGACCTGCGCCCCAGGGACGCCCCGGGGGCCGGCACCTCGCGAACGAGCACCCCTCAGGCGCGTCCTGAGACCGGGCGCGGACCCCTCAAGCCCCCAACCGCGCACGCACCACGAGCTCATGCAGCCCGTCGAAGCCCTCGCGTCCGGCCGCCTCCGGCAGCCCCGACGCCCCCTGTGCCTCGTCGAGCACCCCGTGCAGCGCCTCCACGTCCGCCCGCGCCACCGCACCGCCCGGAACCTCTGCAGCCGCGTGCTCCGCCTCGGCCTTGGCCGCGATCAGATCCGGCAGATATCCCGGCGCGCCCACCTGCGTCAGCAGCGTCGGCAGATGCGCCCGCACCTCACCGCTGCGCATCAGATGAATGCCGGTGAGCAGCGCCCGGAACGTGTAGAGCAGCGGCTTCAGTTCACCGGTCTTCTCGAACAGCCGCCACTGCGTGTTCGCGAATCCCCGGTAGTGGTGCGCATGGTTGCGCGTCACCACCGCGGGCGCCAGTTCGACCAGCTGCGCGTGCAGCTCACTCGTGTGCACCACCAGTGGCGACAGCAGCTGCTCCAGCACATAGCCGTTCGGCTTCAGCATCAGCCGGACGAACTTGCGCAGATCATGGGTGACGAGGTCCATCTCGACCCCTTCCCGGTCCCACATCCGCGAGCGCGTCTCCTCGGGCTCGCGCAGCCCGACGAGATCCTCCGCGGGCAGGAGGTGGACCCCCCGCAGGTCCACGTCCGAGTCCCGGGACGGGAACCCGTACAGATGCGCCCCGGAGACCGTCGCGAACAGCAGCGGGCCGGGCTCCTCGGCGAGTACCGGGCCGAAGTCCGTGACCGGCAGCCCGGCCTCGTGCAGGTGCATCGTGTTCGTACGCATGGATCAAGAATCCCAGAGCGCCCCCAGCGACAGCAGATCGCTCCGGTACTCGATGCGCTCCGACCATTCCTTGGGCCACGCCTGGGCCCCCAGATGCGCCCCGGCCAGCGCCCCGGTCAGGCAGCCGATCGAGTCGGAGTCGCCGCGGGTGCAGGCGGCCCGGCGCAGTGCGGTGACCGGTTCGTCGGGAAAGAGCAGGAAGCAGTGCAGGGCCGTGGCGAGGGCGTCCTCGGCGATCCAGCCGTCGCCCGTCGTCTCGCACGGGTCGTCCTCCGGGGACGGGTCGAGCAGGGCGTCCTGGACCCTCGCCAGTGCGGTCAGGCACTCGTCCCAGCCGCGCCGGATGTAGCTCTCGCCCGACTCGTCGCCCGCGTACCGCCACAGGTCGCCGAGCCAGCGCGCGAGGTAGCGGTTGCTGTTCTCGTACGCGTACGAGCGCAGCCGGCCGATCAGTTCCGCCGGTTCCGTGCCCTGTGCCAGCAGGTACACCGCGCGCGCCATGAGGTCGGAGGCGGCGAGCGCCGTGGGGTGGCCGTGGGTGAGGGCGGCCTGCAACTGCGCCGAGCCGGAGCGCTGTTCCTCGCTCAGTCCTGGTGCGAGTCCGACCGGCGCCACCCGCATATTGGCGCCGCACCCCTTGGAGCCGGTCTGACTGGCCTCCTGCCAGGGCCGCTCGCTGTCGAGCAGCCGGCAGGCGGTCATGCAGGTGCGGCCGGGTGCCCGGTTGTTGTCCGGTGAGTGGTACCAGTCGACGAACTCCTCGCGCACCGGCCGGGCCAGCCGCAGCGGGGTGAGCAGTCCGCGGTCCATGGCGGTGCGGATGCCGCGCGCGAGGGCCAGTGTCATCTGGGTGTCGTCGCTGACATGGGCGGGGTTCGGCAGCCGCATCTGCCGCCACGGCCCGCACTTGGCGAGGATGGACGGCACGTTGTTGAACTCGGTCGGGAAGCCCAGCGCGTCACCGAGCGCGAGCCCGGTCAGCGCGCCGGTGGCGGCGCCCTTGGTCACGGTCCTGGTCACGATCACGTGCATCGTCCTTCCGGTCGCAGGAGTGGAGGGTGCAGGGCGGTGGCGGCACCCGCCCGGTACAGAGCGGCCGGCTTTCCCCGTCCGCCGGTGCGGCGCGGCGATCCCTCCACGGCCTGGACGAAGCCGGGGGTGGTGAGGACCTTGCGCCGGAAGTTGGGCCGGTCGAGCTCGACGCCCCAGACCGTCTCGTACACCTGCTGGAGCTCGCCCAGGGTGAACTCGGCCGGGCAGAAGGCGGTGGCCAGGCAGGTGTACTCGAGCTTGGCGCCGATCCGGTCGTGCGCATCGGTGAGGATCCGGTCGTGGTCGAAGGCGAGCGCGCCGACCGCCCCGGCCTCCCACCAGCGGGCGGTGGCCGCGTCCCCGCCGCCGCGCGGCTCCGGGAGGTCGGGGACGAGTGCGGTGTACGCGACGGAGACGACCCGCATCCGGGGGTCGCGGTCCGGCTCGCTGTAGGTGCGCAGCTGTTCCAGGTGCAGGGCGGAAACGGTGGCCTCGGTCAGCCCGGTCTCCTCGGCGAGCTCGCGGCGGGCGGCGGACTCGGCGGACTCGCGGGGCAGGACGAAGCCGCCGGGCAGCGCCCAGTGGCCCTTGTACGGGTCCTCGCCGCGTTCGACGAGCAGCACGTGCAGGCGGCCGTCGCGGACCGTGAAGACGGCGAGGTCGACGGTGACGGCGAACGGTTCGAAGGCGTACGGGTCGTAGCCCGCGGGGGCGCCGGTACTCATCGTCTCTCCGGGAGGGGTGCGGCGAAGTTCCAGCCCGCGGCGAGCACGGCGTCGACGGCGGCGACCGCGGTCTCCAGGCGTTCCTCATGAGCCCCGGCCAGCTCGACGAACTCTCTTCCGGTCCGGGTGAGTTCGGCCCGGAACCGGTCGGTCATCCATGGGCGCAGCTCCTCGCCGTCGCGCAGCCCGTCGTCCTCGAAGGCGACGCCTTCGTGGTCGGTGAGCAGCCACAGATGGTGGGCGACCCGGTCTGCGGTCTGTTCGACGCGCGGGTTGCGGCCGCCGACGTACCGCTCGTGCCAGACGGTGGTGGCGAAGGAGTCGGTGTCGCAGAAGAGCACCGGGGACCCGGTCCGGGCGGCCGCCTCCTCCTCGGCGTTCTGGGCCGCGGCGATCAGCGGGAAGTCGTCGGTGGTGAAGGTGACGTCCTCCCACTGGGCCCGGGGCCGGCGGGCGCGCAGCGCGGCCAGTTTCTGTTCACTGAACTCCCGGCCGTACTCGGCGACGTACCGGGTCTGCGCCCAGACGCCGCCGCGCCGCCGGTAGTGGTCGGCGAGGGCCCGGGCCATCGTGGTGGTGCCGGTGGACTCGGCGCCGAGGACGACGATGCGGCGGGCGAGCGCGGCCCGGACGGGCGGTTCGAGGAAGTCCCAGCAGCCGACCGGGTCCTTGCGGACCGCGGTGCCGGAGACCGGGAAGACCGTACGGTCGGGGTCGACGCAGACGGATTCGGCGCCGAACCGGCGGGCCAGTTCGTCCCCGTACGACTCCGAGGTGAAGACGGCGTCCACCGGCTCCGGGACGGCCGCGGTGAAGACGGCCATATGGGCGTCCCAGACCGCCGGGTCCTGGAGGTCCATCCGGTTGTCGTCGACGGTGCCCACGACGCGTACGTCCGGGTGCACCTCCCGCATCCAGGCGACCCGGTCGGCGAGCGGGACCGACTCAACGGAGGCGGCGCAGACCAGAACGGTGAGCCGCTCGCAGCGGTCCTGGGCGGTGCGGACGAGGTGGTGATGACCGGCGTGCGGCGGATAGAACTTCCCGAGCACGAGCCCGTGCCTGAACCGGATCACCCCGCCACCTCCGCCAACTCCCGCTGGGGGACGAAGAGATCACGCTTCCAGTTGCGCAGCCCGATCAGGCACAGCGTCAGGAAGCCGGCGTACAGCAGGGATGTCAGGTAGAGCTCCTTGTACGCGTAGAGCGGGATGTACACCACATCGGCGGCGATCCACAGCCACCACGACTCGACGAGCTTCCGGCACTGCCCGTACGTCGCCGCCAGGGAGAGCGCGGTCGTCAGGGCGTCCCAGAACGGCACGGTGGAGTCGGTGGCGTGGCCGAGAAGGACGGTCAGAGCGGCGGTCCCCGCCACCCCTGCCGCGCACAGCCGCATCCATTCGGTGCGGGTGGTACTCCGCACCGGCAGGTCCGGGGAGCCCGGTCCACCCCCGTGGGTCCAGGTCCACCATCCGTACACGGCAAGGGCGATGAAGACGATCTGCAGGCCGGCGTCGGCGTACAGACCGGACTCGGTGAACAGCAGGATGAAGAAGAGGTTGTTGGCAATGCCGATCGGCCAGTTGGCGAGGTGCTGGCGGGCCACGAGCCAGACGCACAGCGCGCCGCTGCCGAAACCGAGCACCTCGGTCCAGCTGACCGGGGTGTCCAGGACGGTCGCCAGGGGTTGCTGCAGGGGATCGAGGATGTCCGCGAGACTCACACCCGCCTCCTTAATAGTCAACTTGACTATAAAGGCGATCCGGTGGCAGCAAAAGGCCCGCGGCCGGTTTCCTGTTCGAAAATCGAAACCAGGAACCGGCCGCGGGCCGAAGAGCGGACGCCGTCGCGGGTTACAGACCGACCTCGCGCATCAGCATGCCCACCTCGGTGTTGGTGAGGCGGCGCAGCCAGCCGGACTTCTGGTCGCCCAGCGGGATCGGCCCGAAGGACGTCCGCACGAGGCGCTCGACGGGGAAGCCGGCCTCGGCCAGCATCCGGCGGACGATGTGCTTGCGGCCCTCGTGGAGGGTCACCTCGACCAGGTAGTTCTTGCCGGTGTTCTCGACGACCCGGAAGTGGTCGGCGCGGGCGTACCCGTCCTCCAGCTGGATGCCGTCCTTGAGCTGCTTGCCCAGGTCGCGCGGGAGCGGCCCCTGGATGGCTGCCAGGTAGGTCTTCTTCACGCCGTACTTCGGGTGGGTCAGCCGGTGGGCGAGCTCGCCGTGGTTGGTGAGCAGGATGATGCCCTCGGTCTCGGTGTCCAGCCGGCCGACGTGGAAGAGCCGCGTCTCACGGTTGGTGACGTAGTCGCCGAGGCACTGACGGCCGTCCGGGTCCTCCATCGAGGAGACGACACCGGCGGGCTTGTTCAGCGCGAAGAAGAGGTACGACTGCGCGGCGACGGTCAGACCGTCGACCTTGATCTCGTCCTTGTGCACATCGACGCGCATGCCCTGCTCGACGACGATCTCGCCGTTGACCTCGACGCGGGACTGCTCGATCAGCTCCTCGCACGCACGGCGCGAGCCCATGCCGGCCCTGGCCAGGACCTTCTGCAGACGCTCGCCCTCCTGCTCGGCACCGGGGTGCGTCTTGGGCGTCCTGATGTCGGGCTTGTTCGCGTACCGGTCCCGGTTGCGCTGCTCGATCTTGGCGTCGAGCTCGCGCGGACGGGACGGGGCGCCCTGCGGTCCACGCCGCGGGCCGCCGCTCCTGGCTCCGCCCTGCGGCGGCTTCGGGCCGCCCTTGGCACCACCGCGGGCAGCGGCGCCGCGGCCCTTGCGGGGGCCCTCACCGCTCTTCTCGCCGGCGCCGGTGCCGCCCACGTCGTAGCGGCGCTCCTCGGGGCGGGGCCGGCGGGGGCGCTTGTCCTGCCTGTCGTCGCGTCCGGCGCCGCCACTCCGGGGGTTCCGGTCGCCGCCGCTCTTGCCGCTGCCGCTGCCGCTGTTCCTGCCACTGCTTCGCATCAAAATTCCGTCTTGTCGTCTGCGTGAGTATCCGGGGTGTCCGGTGCGTCCGGATCGAACGACGGCACACCCTCTAGCGTCTCAGCCTCGATCGCGTCCGCCTCGGGGAGGAAGGGCGCGAGCTCCGGGAGCTCTTCCAGGCCGCGCAGGCCCATCCGCTCCAGAAAGTAGTTCGTCGTCCTGTACAGGATCGCACCTGTTTCGGGTTCCGCGCCCGCTTCCTCGACCAGGCCCCTCTGCAGGAGGGTCCGCATCACGCCGTCGCAGTTCACACCGCGCACCGCGGAGACCCTCGACCGGCTGACCGGCTGGCGGTACGCGACCACCGCGAGGGTCTCCAGCGCCGCCTGGGTGAGCCGGGCCTGCTGGCCGTCCAGCACGAAGCCCTCGACGGCCTCCGCGTACTCGGGGCGGGTGTAGAAACGCCAGCCGCCCGCGACCAGCCGGAGATCGAATCCCCGTCGCTGCACGGTGTACTCGTCGGCCAGCTCCCGCAGCGCATCGGCGACGGCCCGCCGGGGCCGCTCCAGCACCTTGGCCAGGTGCTCCTCGGTGGCGGGTTCGTCGACGACCATGAGGACGGCCTCCAGGGCGGGCTTGAGCTCAAGATCCGCGACGGTGCCCGCACCGGTGGGGCGCTGCTCGCTCATGCCTGCACATCCTCTTGCACGTCCATGTCCTGCACCTCTTGATCGAACTCGTCCGTCACCGCGGGCTCGGCGCCCTCTCCCCCGGCCCAGCGCACCCTCAGCTCGCCGAGCGCCTCCTCCTGGTCGAGGGTGACGGCCTTCTCCCGGTACAGCTCCAGCAGCGCGAGGAACCGGGCGACGACGGTGAGGGTGTCCGTGGCGTCCTCGGTGAGCCCCCGGAAACTCATCTCCCCCGCCTCCCGCAGCCGCGCCACGACGATCTCGGCCTGCTCGCGCACGCTGACCAGCGGGGCGTGGATGTGGTCGACGTACACCTGCGGCTTGGGCTTCGGCTGCATCGCCTTCACGGCCAGCCTGGCGAACCCCTCGGCGCCGATGCTGATCACCACTTCGGGCAGCAGCTCGGCATGGTGTGGCTCCAGCCCCACGGTCCGGGGAAAGCGCCGCCCCTCGGACTCCAGGCGAGCGCTGAAGATCTCCGCGATGCGCTTGTAGGCGCGGTACTGCAGGAGCCGCGCGAAGAGCAGGTCCCGCGCTTCGAGCAGCGCGAGATCGGCCTCGTCCTCGACCTCGGCGGCAGGCAGCAGCCGGGCGGCCTTGAGATCGAGCAGCGTCGCGGCGACGACGAGGAACTCCGTCGTCTGGTCGAGGTCCCAGTCCGCGCCCATGGCCCGGATGTGGGCCATGAACTCGTCGGTGACCTTGGAGAGTGCGACTTCGGTCACATCGAGCTTGTGTTTGGAGATGAGCTGCAGAAGAAGATCGAACGGCCCCTCGAAGTTGGCGAGCCGGACGGTGAACCGCCCGTCGTCGGCGGGAGCGGCGCGGTCGGACGCGGGGCCGGACTCCGCGTCGGCGTCCGACGGGTCCGGGCCGACGGCCGAGGGGCCGGGGTCGACGGCCGAGGCGCCTGGCCCGGCGGCCGACGGGGCCACCGTCGTGACCGGGACGCCCGCGTCTCCGGCCGGGACGCCCGCGTCGGACACCGACGGTTCCACGGCGTCCGGAGCCACCGCCGCGGCGTCGGCAAGGGGGGTGGCGGGTGACGCCGCACCGGCGGCCTCCCGCTCTCCCGCGGCAAGATCCGCGGCCGGCGCCCCCGCGCCCGGCGAAGGCCGGCCCCCCGGACCGCGCCCCAAGGGGCGCCGGGGCGTGCGGGCGGGCTCGTCGGTCGTCGGCATGGGGGTCCAGGGTGCGGCGCGGATACGGGCGGGAGGTGGGCCCTGCGGAGAGGGCCGGGCTGCTCGGCGGCGGCCCTCCTGGGCAGGCTACCGGCCCGCCGTGCCGGTCAGCGGCCGCGCAGCCGCCGTACAAGAATGCTCGCGTCGCCCCGCGACTCCAGGTCCGCGAGAACCACCGCGACCGCCTCACGGACGATGCGCCCGCGGTCGACGGCGAGTCCGTGCTCGCCGCGCAGCACGAGCCGCGCGTGCTCGAGATCCATCAGTTCCTCGGCCGAGACGTAGACGGTGATCTTCTCGTCGTGGCGTTCCCGGCCGCTGGGCCTGCGGTTCGCCCCGCGCCCGCCTCCGCGTCGGCGCTGCTGCTGGACGGCGGCAGCCGCCTCCTGCTGCTGAGCGGCGGACGGTGCCACACCCGGGGGCTGGGGCCGGCGGCCCGTCTCGGCGACTGCCGCCCGGTCGTTCTCCCCGCCGCGGCTGCGCGAATCCCCCGCGTCGGCGTCCGCCGCCGAGTGCTCCTCCCCGGACCGCGCGCTGCCGGCTCCACCGGTTTCGGCGCCACCGGATCCGTCCGCCGCGGAATCGCTCTCACCGGCCGGAGCCGGCACCCGCGGCTCGCCGTTCGCCTTGCGCCGCCGCTCCGCGGGGGACGAGGACTGCAGCCCCATCCCCCCGGTGGTACGGAACAGTTCGTCGGCCCCGGGCAGACTCACTCGGCGTGACACCGGGCGAGCACCTCCCTGGCGAGCTGGCGATAGGCGGCGGCACCGACCGAGTTGGAGGCGTACGTCGTGATGGGCTCACCGGCGACCGTGGTCTCCGGGAAGCGCACCGTTCGCCCGATCACCGTGTGGTAGACGTGCTCGTCGAAGGCCTCGACGACCCGCGCGAGGACCTCACGGCTGTGCACCGTACGGGAGTCGTACATGGTGGCGAGGATGCCGTCGAGCTCCAGCTCGGGGTTGAGCCGCTCCTGCACCTTCTCGATGGTCTCGGTGAGCAGCGCGACACCGCGCAGTGCGAAGAACTCGCACTCGAGCGGCACTATCACCTTGTGAGCCGCCGTCAGGGCGTTCACCGTGAGCAGGCCCAGCGACGGCTGACAGTCGATCACGATGTAGTCGTAGTCGGCCATCAGCGGCTTCAGGGCGCGCTGCAGCGTGGACTCCCGGGCCACCTCACTGACCAGCTGCACCTCGGCGGCCGACAGGTCGATGTTGCTCGGCAGCAGGTCCATGTTGGGCACGGCGGTCTTCAGGAGGACCTCGTCGGCCGACATGCCCCGCTCCATGAGCAGGTTGTAGACCGTGAGGTCGAGCTCCATCGGGTTGACGCCGAGACCGACCGACAGGGCGCCCTGCGGGTCGAAGTCGACGAGCAGGACACGGCGTCCGTACTCCGCGAGGGCGGCACCCAGGTTGATGGTGGACGTGGTCTTGCCCACGCCGCCCTTCTGGTTGCACATCGCGATGATCTTCGCGGGACCGTGATCGGTGAGCGGGCCCGGGATCGGGAAGTAGGGCAGGGGCCGACCGGTCGGGCCGATCCGCTCGCGGCGCTGACGGGCAGCGTCGGGCGCGAGGGTGGCCGCGTACTCCGGATCGGGCTCGTACTCGGCGTCGGGGTCGTAGAAGTGCCCCTGGGACACTTCCTCGAAGTCGGCGAAGTGGGCGGTCTCCCGGCCACTCTCGTTGCCGGCCATGGCGTTCACGTGTAGGCCGTCCATCATCTGGGGGGCTGTCGTCATGTGCTGGTGGGTGGCGAAGGTGCGGACAGCGACGGAGCCGACAGCCTCCAGCCCGATCGGGCTCTGGCCCCGTGCAGGCATCCCTGGTTGAACACCCCCGGGAGTAAATGTCGACTCATTCACAAGTCGTCTTACCTCCTTGGACGTGACCAGGAAACTTATCGATAGGTCAGCGTGACACCATGCCGACGATTGGCGACTCTATGGCGTGTCACCGGTTCGCAGCAACACAATCCGCCGGACCCGGCCCGATGTGTCGGCAATCGAACACCCCTGTGTCAAGGGCGCGCGGTCGCTCCGGCGCACCTTTCACCGGTGCACGAAACGGGTAAACGGTTACGTTCGACGCGAGTTGGACAGGCCGCTCGCAGTGGCCCGACATGCGTCCGGCCGGACCTTGCTCGGCAAGGTCCGGCCGGACGCATGAGGTTGACGAAAGATGTTGACTCGTCAGCCGAGAAGCGTGCTCAGCTCGACGTGGTCCAGCCCGTGCGCCTGCGCGACCTCGGGGTAAACGACCTGGCCCTCATGGGTGTTGAGGCCCTTGGCGAGTGCGGCGTCACGGCGCAGCGCCTCGACCCAGCCGCGGTTGGCGAGCTCCAGGATGTACGGCAGCGTGGCGTTGGTGAGCGCGTACGTGGAGGTGTTGGGCACCGCGCCCGGCATGTTGGCGACGCAGTAGAAAACCGAGTTGTGGACCATGAAGGTCGGCTCGGCGTGCGTCGTCGGGTGCGAGTCCTCGAAGCAGCCACCCTGGTCGATCGCAATGTCGACAAGTACACTTCCGGGCTTCATCTTGGCGACGAGCTCGTTGGTGACCAGCTTCGGGGCCTTCGCGCCGGGGATCAGCACGGCGCCGATGACGAGGTCGGCCTCGATGACGGCCTTCTCCAGCTCGAAGGAGTTGGAGACGACGGTCTTCACCTTGGTGCCGAAGACCTTGTCGGCCTCGCGCAGCTTGTTGATGTCCCGGTCGAGCAGCGTGACGTGGAAGCCGAGACCCACGGCGATCTGCGTGGCGTTCCAGCCGGAGACGCCGCCGCCGATGACGACGGCCTCGGCGGGCGCGGTGCCCGGAACGCCGCCCGGCAGCACACCGCGGCCGCCGACCGAGCGCATCAGGTGGTAGGCGCCGACCTGCGGGGCCAGCCGGCCCGCGACCTCGGACATCGGGGCGAGCAGCGGCAGAGCGCGGTTCGCGGTCTCGACGGTCTCGTACGCGATGGCGGTGGTGCCGGACTCCAGCAGCGCGTCTGTGCACTCGCGGGAGGCGGCGAGGTGCAGGTACGTGAAGAGCGTCTGGTCCTTGCGGAGGCGGTGGTACTCCTCGGCAACCGGCTCCTTGAC
Source organism: Streptomyces sp. JH14 (assembly GCF_029428675.1). GTDB lineage: Bacteria > Actinomycetota > Actinomycetes > Streptomycetales > Streptomycetaceae > Streptomyces. The sequence goes on from NZ_JAJNEL010000001.1 coordinate 1,209,943, forward strand.
CTTCAGGAGCAGCTCGGCGGTGGCCCAGACCTCGTCGGCCGTGGGGAGGATCTGCGCCCCTGCGGCGATGTACTCCTCGTCCGTGATCGAGGATCCGGCGCCGGCGTTCTGCTCGACGACGACCTGGTGGCCGTTGCGGACGAGCTCATGCACACCGGCAGGCGTGATGGCCACGCGGAACTCGTTGTTCTTGACTTCGCGGGGGATGCCGACCTTCACGTCGATCACGGTCCTTGGCTCAGAGGGTTACTCCAGGCATAGCGGTACATACCCGGATACACACAGTGTAAGTGGAGACACCGCGAACCAACGCGGCAGAGCCAGTTTAATGAAGGACTTCACACTGTCTAGCCTTACAAAGCATTAATTTTCAGTCGACCCACTGCGGATTTCGCAGGCTGGACCTTCCTTGGCCAGGAGTCTCTCCGCCACACCCCGGTGCAACCGGGCCGCAGCCGGGTCGCCGAGCCTGTCGAGCGTGTCGGCCAGCCGGAGCTCCAGCGCGGCCTGCAGCCGTACGTCCTTGGCCCGGCGGGCCCACTCGACGGCCTCCTGGCAGGTGTGCAGCGACTCCTGCGGCCGCCCGGCGTACTCCTGCACCCGTGCGGCCTCGCTGAGCGCCCGCGCCTGGGCGGGCAGGTCGCCGAGCCTGCGGTACCCGGCCGCCGCGGCCCGCCAGTTCCGCAGCGCCTCGCCGTACTGCCCGGCATAGGTGTGGACGGCGCCGAGCCGCCCGTACAGCCTCGCCTCGTCGGCACGCTCGCCCTGGGTGAGCCGATGGGCGAGCGCCCGGCCGTACCAGTCGGAGGCCCGGTGGAAGTCCCCCAGCTCGGCGTAGGCGCCCCCTACGGATTCCATCGCCCTGCCCGTCGCATACGGGTCCTTCGCCGCCCGTCCGGCGTCCAGCGCGGCCCGGTAGCGGGTCAGCGCCTCCCGGGTACGGCCGGTCCTGGCGTCCAGATCGGCGAGATTGAGCAGCGCGGCCGCCTGCTCGCGGTGCAGCTCGCGCCGCTCGGCGACGGCCAGTACCAGTCCGTGCAGTCCGTACAGATCCGGTGCGGCGGCCTCGGTGCCCTGGTGCACGGCCAGCGCCCGCACCAGTGCGGCCACCAACCGCCGCGCCAGGGTGTCGAGTTCACCGTCCTCGACAGCCATCCGGGCAGAGGCGAGCAGGGCCGGCCGGCGGATCCGCAGCCAGGCGGCGGCCGCCTCGGGGTGCGGAAAGCGCAGCGAGCGCGGCAGCCCGGCGAGCTTGCCGAAGGCCGGGGAACCCTCCGGTTCGGTGACCGCCCGGCAGGACTGGAGCTGCCGCACGGTCCGCTCCAGCATCCGGGCCCTGGCCAGCTGGATCTCGGCCGGCCGGTCCCGGTCGGCCAGCAGGGCGCTCAGCAGCGGGGCGAGGCAGCCGGGCACCTCGTACTGCGGCAGCTCCGCGCCATTGGTCCGCAGCAGGCCGAGACCGACGAAGTCGTCGAGGGTCGACTGGGCGGCCGAGACCGAGCAGCCGGCCAGCGCGGACGCGGTGTGGGCGTCGGCGAGCCCCGCGGGGGCGAGCGCGAGCAGTCGCAGTATCCGGGCGGCGGGCTGCGGCAGGGACTCGTGGACGAGCCGGAAGGCGCGGGCCAGCGGGCGGGCGCCGGTGGGCTGCTCGGCGTCGTCCGGCAGCTCGCGCAGCTGCTTGGCGGCGTCGGCGACCGACACCAGGGGGTGGGCGGCGAGCCAGCCGCCGATCATGACCAGGGCGGCGGGCTGTCCGCCGCACTCCTCGGCGAGCCTCTCGGCGGTCCGGGGGTCCACGGTGATCCTGACCTCGCCGATGATGCGGGCCAGCAGCTGTACGGCGGATTCCGCGTCGAGGCCGCCGAGGGTGCACGGGCGGACGCCGGGGATGCCGGTGAGCGGGCCCTGGGCGGTGGCGACGACCAGGCAGTCCGGGTTGTCCGGCAGCAGCGGGTCGACCTGTTCGGCGTCGGACGCATCGTCGAGCAGCAGCAGGACCCGGCGGTCGGTGAGGGCCTCGCGGAGCGACTCGGACAGTTCGTCCCCGTCCGCGCCGGGCGGGCCGGCGACCTCCAGCTGGTCGAGGAGGTCCCGGGCGGTGCGTTCGGTGGGGACGGGGACGCCGCCGAGGTCGGTGAGGCGGGCCCGGAGCAGCCCGTCGGGGTAGTCGCCGGTGTCCAGCAGGGCGCGGGTGAGTTCCTCGGCGAGCGCGGTGCGCCCGGAGCCGGGGCGTCCGGCGATCAGCAGCACCCGGGCACGGGCCGCTTTGCGGCCGGCCAGGGTGTCCAGTCCGGCCCGTTCGACATCGGCCTTCAGCTCCTTCAACTCGCGTGTGCGGCCGAAGAATTGGGGTGGGGTGGCGCCGGACGGCCCCTCGGTCCCCGCTGCCGTCGCCGGGCCGCTGGCGTCCACCACCTGATCCGTCACGGGCCACGCTCCACTTCGCTGCACGCGTTGCCCACCGGGACTCCGGTCAGGGCATTCCGAGCGTAGTTCAGGCGGGTGCGTGGTCACGGTGGAGCGCGGCGGGGACATCCCCCGATCGGATCAGCAGATTGTCCGATCGGGGGATCTCTCATCGCCCGGGAACCGTCATTCCGACGGACCGTCACATGGTCGGGCCATCGGGTCGATGTGCCGTCAGACCTCGAACGGCCTGGCCGGCCACGGCGCCTGAGCCGGCCGCAAGGAGTCGATCCCGTCGCCCGCAAGCGCCGCCGCGAGCGAGAGGACGCCCACCACGAGGCAGTTGTTGTGCAGTTCCCCTGCGAGCGCCCCCCGCACGAGCTCCTTCAGCTCCACCCGGGCCAGCTCCATGTCGGCCTCCTCCTCGGAGACCGCGAAGCGCTCGCCGTCGGCCTCGGAGAGATTCCGGGCGAGGAAGATCCGCACGGCCTCGTCGCAGCCGCCGGGCGTGGTGTACACATCGGTCAGCACCCGCCAGTCCTCGGCCTTGACGTACGCCTCCTCGTAGAGCTCCCGCTGCGCCGCGTGCAGCGGGTTCTCCCCGGGAACATCGAGCAGTCCGGCCGGGATCTCCCAGAGCTTGTGCCGCACAGGGTGCCGGTACTGCCGCAGCACGAGGACCCGGCCCGCGTCGTCGAGCGCGAGCACGGCGACCGACCCGGGGTGGACCTGGTAGTCGCGGCGCACGACGGAGCCGTCGGGCATCACCACGTCGTCCGTGCGGACGCTGGTCTTGTTGCCCGTGAAGGGGGTCTCGGTCGCGGTGACCGGCCACTCCTCGGGCGTGTCCTGGATACCCATCTACGTCCTCCCACAAAAAACGAAACCGGGGTACGGATCCTCAGTGGATCCGTACCCCGGTCAACGGTAACGCCTGCGTACGGTCGGACTACTTGCCCGACGTGGTGCCCTGCTCGCCGCCGGTCTTGCGCTCCACGGCCGCCTTCACCAGGCCCGCGAACAGCGGGTGGGGGCGGGTCGGGCGGGACCGGAGCTCCGGGTGCGCCTGGGTGGCGACCAGGTAGGGGTGGATCTCGCGCGGGTACTCGACGTACTCGACGAGCTTGTTGTCCGGGGAGGTGCCGGAGAAGACCAGACCGGCCTTCTTCTCCAGCTCGGCGCGGTAGGCGTTGTTGACCTCGTAGCGGTGGCGGTGGCGCTCCTCCACGTACGGCTGGCCGTCGTACGCCTCACGGACCAGCGAGCCCTCGGCGAGCTTCGCCGGGTACAGGCCGAGCCGCATGGTGCCGCCCAGGTCGCCGGCGCCCTCGACGTACGCGAGCTGCTCCTCCATCGTCGAGATGACGGGGTGGGCGGTGGCGGCGTCGAACTCCGTGGAGTTGGCGTCGGGGATCTCGGCGAGGTTGCGCGCAGCCTCGATCACGATGCACTGCAGGCCGAGGCAGAGGCCGAGCAGCGGCACCTTGTTCTCGCGGGCGTACTGGATGGCGCCGATCTTGCCGTTGACACCGCGGTCGCCGAACCCGCCGGGGACGCAGATCGCGTCGACGTCGGAGAGCTGCTTGGCGGCGCCGGCCGGGGTCTTGCAGTCGTCGGAGGCGACCCACTTGACCTTGACGCGGGCCTTGTTCGCGAAGCCGCCGGCCCGGATGGCCTCGGTGACCGAGAGATACGCGTCGGGCAGGTCGATGTACTTGCCGACGAGCGCGACGGTGACCTCGTGGTCGGGGTTGTGGACGCGGTCCAGCAGGTCGTCCCAAGTGGTCCAGTCGACATCGCGGAACGACAGGTCGAGCTTGCGCACGACGTACGCGTCCAGGCCCTCGGTGTGCAGCACCTTCGGGATGTCGTAGATCGACTTGGCGTCCACGCAGGCGACCACGGCGGCCTCGTCGACGTCGCACATCAGCGAGATCTTGCGCTTGATCGCGGTCGGTACGTCGCGGTCGGCGCGCAGCACGATGGCGTCCGGCTGAATACCGATGTTCCGCAGCGCCGCGACCGAGTGCTGGGTGGGCTTGGTCTTCAGCTCGCCGGACGGGCCGATGTACGGCAGCAGCGAGATGTGCACGACGAAGACGTTGTCCCGGCCGACCTCGTGGCGGACCTGGCGGACGGTCTCCAGGAACGGCAGCGACTCGATGTCGCCGACCGTGCCGCCGACCTCGGTGATGACGACGTCGACGTCGTCGGTCGCCATGCGGCGGATGCGGTGCTTGATCTCGTTGGTGATGTGCGGGATGACCTGGACGGTGTCACCGAGGTACTCGCCGCGCCGCTCCTTGGCGATGACCTGCGAGTACACCTGGCCGGTCGTGACGTTGGCGGAACCGTCGAGGTCGACGTCGAGGAAGCGCTCGTAGTGGCCGATGTCCAGGTCGGTCTCGGCGCCGTCGTTGGTGACGAACACCTCGCCGTGCTGGAACGGGTTCATCGTGCCCGGGTCGACGTTCAGGTACGGGTCGAGCTTCTGCATCGTGACCCGAAGGCCCCGCGCCTTGAGCAGGGCACCCAGGCTGGAGGCAGTCAGACCCTTGCCGAGGGAGGAGGCGACACCCCCGGTGACGAAGATGTGCTTGGTCGTCGTGGATGTGGGCTGCATAGCCAAAGGGGGCTCCCGTGGTCGCGGATCTTGAGGTGCGTACCGGCGTTGCCGTCCGGAAGACTCCGGAGGTGCCGTCGCTGCGGTTCGGGGGCCTCGTCCGCGGTTGCTGACGACCACCGGTCCACGGGCTACCAGGGTATCAGCGACTGGGAGAGGCTGCTTCCGGCCACACCCGCCGCGCAAGATCACCGCACCGTGTTCGAGCCCCACCCGTTCGGCTCAGACGTGTTGCCTGGACCGTCGCGCGGATCATGGACGTGCGTCGTATCCTGCTCGGACACTCGCAGCCGGGCGACCCATCGAGCCCTCGGCTCCCCACAACAACCCCTTGCAGCGACCTATTTACCCGCGGTAAGCGCCCCACGGGGCGACGTGGCCGTTCGACTGGAGATGCACGTGGCCGGGCGCATCGAGGATTACGCACTCATCGGAGACATGCAGACCGCCGCCCTGGTCTGCCGGGACGGTACGGCCGACTGGCTGTGCCTGCCCCGCTTCGATTCGCATGCCATCTTCGCGGGACTGCTGGGTACCGAGGAGCACGGCTTCTGGCGCCTGGGACCAGCGCACGCGGAGGGGACCGAGCCGCCGACGGCGGACCGTCGGCGTTACCGGGGCGACTCCCTGATTCTGGAGTCGGAGTGGGACACGCCGCGCGGCACGGTCCGGGTGACCGATTTCATGCCCCCGCGTGACGGCGCACCGCAGCTGATCCGGATCGTGGAGGGGATCAGCGGCCGGGTGCCGATGCGCTCCGAGCTGCGCATGCGGTTCAGCTACGGACGGGTGACCCCGTGGGTGCACAAGGTCGACGGCCGTACGGTCGCGATGGCCGGCCCGGACTCCGTCTGGCTGGACACGCCCGCCGACACCTTCGGCGAGAACCTGACGACGTACTCCGACTTCATCGTCGCCCCGGGCGACCGGATGGCCTTCACCATCAGCTGGCAGCCCTCGCACCAGGAGCCGCCCGCGCTGCCGGACCCCGAGGGCTCGCTGGACGCGACCGAGGAGTTCTGGCGCGAGTGGGTCGAGCACTGCACGTACCACGGCCCCTACCGTGAGGCGGTGGTCCGCTCGCTGATCACGCTGAAGGCCCTGACGTACGCCCCGACCGGCGGCATCGTCGCCGCGCCGACCACCTCCCTGCCGGAGGACATCGGCGGCTCGCGCAACTGGGACTACCGCTACACCTGGCTGCGCGACGCCGCGATCACCCTCTCGTCGCTGCTGCGCACCGGCTACCGCGAGGAAGCCCGCGCCTGGCGCGAGTGGCTGCTGCGGGCCGTGGCCGGCGACCCGGAGAACCTGCAGATCATGTACGGCATCGCAGGTGAGCGCGAGCTCGGCGAGGCCGAGCTGGACTGGCTGCCCGGTTACGAGAACTCCGCCCCGGTCCGGGTCGGCAACGGCGCGGCGGGCCAGCTCCAGCTCGATGTGTACGGCGAGGTCACCGAGGCGCTGCACCTCGCGCACATGACCGGCCTGACCCGCAACGACTACGCGACAGGGCTGCAGCTCAAGCTGATCAGCTATCTGGAGAAGCACTGGGACGAGCCGGACGAGGGCATCTGGGAGGTGCGCGGGCCGCGCCGTCACTTCGTGCACTCCAAGGTGATGGCCTGGGTCGCCGTCGACCGCACCATCAAGCTGATCGAGTCCGGCGACACCGACGGGCCGCTGGAGCGTTGGCGGGAGCTGCGCGACGACATCCACCGCGACGTCTGCGACCGGGGCTACGACAAGGAGCGCAACACCTTCACCCAGTCGTACGGGTCCAAGGAGCTGGACGCGTCGCTGCTGCTGATTCCGCAGATGGGCTTCCTGCCGCCGGACGACAAGCGGGTGATCGGCACGATCGAGGCGATCCAGCGGGAGCTGTCCACGGAGGATGGGTTCGTGCTGCGCTACCCCACAGCGGGCGAGGAGGCGGGCGTCGACGGCCTGGAGGGCGACGAGGGCGCGTTCCTGGCGTGTTCGTTCTGGCTGGCGGACGACCTGGCGATGATCGGGCGGGTCGACGAGGCCCGGCAACTGTTCGAGCGGCTGCTGTCGCTGCGCAACGATCTGGGGCTGCTGGCGGAGGAGTGGGACGCGAGGCTGCAGCGCCAGGTGGGGAACTTCCCGCAGGCGTTCAGCCACGTCCCGCTGATCGACACGGCGCTGCGGCTGACCGCGAGCGGGGCCTACGTCGGCTGACCGGCGTGCGGGATCCCGGCCCGCGAGGCCGCAACGGCACGCCGGTGGATGGCGTGGCAGGACCGTGTTCACCGCCCGGCCCGGGCCGGCCAGGGCGAGACTTCGCGACGCTGCCTACGATGGAAGCGACCTGTCACGCCCTCGGAAGGGGGCATCATGACGCCCCGCACCACCGGCATCAGCAGCACGACGGCCGGCGCCCTGGACGGTCTGCGCCGGGACTTCGCCGGCGCGGCCTTCGCCCCCGGTGACGCCGGATACGACGAGGCGCGCACGGTCTTCAACAGCATGATCGACCGGCGTCCCGCGGTGGTCGCCCAGTGCGCGTCGCAGACCGACGTGGCACGGTCCGTGCGCTTCGCACGTGAGCACGGTCTGGAGATCGCGGTCCGTGGCGGCGGCCACAGCGTCGCGGGCATGTCGTCCACCGACGGCGGCCTGGTGGTCGACCTGCGCCGCATGAACGGCGTGACCGTCGCACCGGCCGACCAGGCGGCACGTATCGGCGGCGGCGCCCTCATGAGGGATCTGGACCGGGCCACCCAGCCGTACGGTCTGGCGACCACCGGGGGCCGGGTCTCCACCACCGGCGTGGGCGGCTTCGTGCTCGGCGGCGGCTCCGGCTGGCTGGAGCGCAGCTTCGGCCTGGCCTGCGACAACCTGCTGGCCGCCGAACTGGTGACGGCGGACGGCAGCGCCGTCCACGCGAGCCTCGACGAGAATCCGGAACTGTTCTGGGCACTGCACGGCGGCGGCGGGAACTTCGGCGTCGTCACGGCCCTCACGCTGAATCTGTACGAGCTGCCCGCCATGTCCTACCTGATGGTGCTGTACCGCCCCGAGGCCGGACCCGAAGTCATGCGTACCTACCGCGACTTGATGACCTCCGCGCCGGACGCGGCCGGCGGCGCCTTCCTCTACTTCACCGGGCCGCCGGAGGACTTCGTACCGGAGCACCTGGTCTCCACGCTCGTCTGCGCGGTCCTGATCACCTGGACGGGCCCGCTGGCCGAGGCCCTCGACGTGGCCCGGCCGGTCCTCGCCATCGGCCACGAGGCGGAGTCGATCTCCGACATTCCCTACGCGGAGCTGCAGTGCATGCTCGACGACCCGCCGGGACTGCGGAACTACTGGTCCGCCGAGCATCTCGACAGCCTCCCGGACGAGGCGGTGGACCTGTTCTGCGCACGCGCCCCCGACATGCCGGTCCCCTCCAACTCGCAGCACGTCCTCTTCCCGATGGGCGGCGCGGTGGCGCGGGGCCCCGCCGACTACCCGCTGCCGTGGCGCGCCGCCCCCTGGGCGGTGCACCCCTTCGGCATCTGGGAGAGCCCGTCCGACGACGAGCGCGGCAGGCAGTGGGTACACCATGTGCGCGCCGACGTCCGTCCCTGGTCCGGCGGCGCCGTCTACCTCAACTTCATCGGACGCGAGGGCGAGGACCGCGTCGTCGCCGGACTCGGCGCCGAGAACTACGCCCGCCTCGCCGCGGTCAAGGCCGCGTACGATCCCGACAACGTGTTCCGCCTCAACCACAACGTCGCGCCGGCCGCAGCCGGCCCATGAACTCCCCCGACGACGCCCGCACGCCATCCGGCCGGTACCTTCCTGGTCAGGGCGACAGCCCGGCCGAGCCGAACGGAAGCACGAGGCCTGAACCAGTGGAGAACCAAGGCGGAATCACCGTGCAGCGCGCCTTGGAGCTGCCGGGACTGCGCAGCGGACTCCCCGAGGTCATGGCGGGCGCGGACCGGCTCAGCCGTACGGTGCGCTGGGTGCACGCGGGCGAGGTCCCGAACATCGCCTCGCTGCTCAAGGGCGGCGAGCTGCTGCTCACCACCGGCCTGGGGCTCGGCACCCGGCCCGCCGAACAGCGCGCCTTCGTCCGCAGGCTCGCGGACCGCGGCATCGCCGCCCTGGTGGTGGAGCTCGGGCCGCGCTTCAGCAGGCTGCCCGCCTCGATCGTGGACGCCGCGCGGGCCGCCGGTCTCCCGCTCGTCCAGCTGCACCGCGAGGTGCCGTTCGTGACGGTGACCGAGGAGATCCACACCGAGATCGTCAACGGCCATTACGCCCTGCTGCGGCAGGCCGAGGACGTGCACCGGCGGTGCACGGAGGCGCTGCTCGGCGGTGGCGGGGTCCCACAGGTGCTCGGCATCCTGGCGGACTTCACCGCAAACCCGGTGTTCCTGGAGACGGCGGACGGCCAGCTCCTGTACGCGGCGGGCACCGGCGCCGCCCCGGCCTCGGCCGATCCGCTCCAGATCTGGGACGGGATGCGCGGCGGCCGTGAGGCCCGGGCAACGCCGCCCGCGGGCGCGGTGCTGGTGGATGTGCCGGGTGGCGGGCCGGGGTCCGGTTCGGTACGGGCCAGGCTGGTGCTGCTCGCCGTGTCCGGACCGCTGGTGACCGTGCACCGGATGGCGGCGGAGCGGGCGGCGGGCATTCTCGCCGTGGTGCTGATGCAGGCCCGCCAGGAGGAGGAGCTCGCCGCGCGTGGCCGCGGCGACTTCCTGACGGACCTCGCGGAGGGAAGGATCACACCGGAGGACGCGCCGGCGCAGGCCCGCGTACTGGGTTTCAGACCGGGCGAGGCACCCTTGCTGCCCGTGGTGATGCGGCTGGCCCCCGAACTGTCCCCGTCGGGCAACTGGGCGCTGCTGGCACGGGCGGTCCTGGAGGAGCTGTCGTCGGTGGGGGTGCCGGTACTGCTCGGTGTGCGGCCCGTGGAGGGCCGGGTGCCGCTGCTGCTGGGCCTGCGGTCCGAGACGGAGCGCACGGCGGTGGCCGACCGGGTCGCCGCGGCACTGCGGGCGGGCGTGGAGCGGGCCGGACTGGAACGGGCCGGCTCGTATCCGCCGGTCGTGGTGGTCGGCGTCGCGGGCAGCTGGGCGGCGGCCGGAGCGGGCCTGCGGCACGCGGCGGAGACGGCAACGGCCGCGCAGGGGCTCGGCGACCGGCCCTGGTACGACGCCCGGCGCCTGGACATCGACCTGTTGCTGTGGCGGCTGCGGGACCATCCGGACCTGGCGGCGTTCGTGGACCGGGCGATCGGCCCGCTCCGCGAGCACGACCGCACCGCGCGCCCCCCGCTGCTGCCCACGCTGGAGTCGTACCTCGCCCACGCGGGCCGCAAGGCGGAGACGGCACGCGAACTGCATCTGAACCGCCAGACGCTCTACAACCGCCTGGCCCGCATCGGCGAGCTGCTGGGCACGGACCTGGACGACCCGCAGACGGTCCTGGCCCTGAGCCTGGCCCTGCGAGCCCGCCGCCACATCCCGTGACACCGGCACTGTCGAGCCGGTCCGGCGGGTGAGAACGGAGCACCCGCCGGCCGCGCCCGGCGTCGCCTCGCCGTCACCGGCCCCGCGCCGCCGCCGACGGCTGGACCAACTCGTCGTACACACTGAGCACTTGCGCGATCGTGTCGTCCTCAGAAGGCCAGCCCGCCGCCTGCATCCGCCCCGCGGCGGCCAGCCGCTCCCGTGCCGCCGGATCCGCCAGCAGCCGCGCGACAACCCGCGCCGTCGCCTCCGCGTTCCCGTACGGCACGAGTTCGGCCGCATCCCCGACGAGTTCGGGCACCCCGCCCACCGCGGTGGCGACCAACGGCACCCCCAGCCGCAGCGCCTCCTGCGCAAGCACCGACCGCGCCTCCCAGCGGCTGGCCAGCACGGCCAGGTCGGCGACGGCGAGGAGTTCGGCGATGTCGTCACGGCTGCCGATCAGCCTCACGGGCAGATCCTCGTCCCGGATCCGCCGCTGCAGAGCGCCACGTTCGCGGCCCTCCCCCGCGATGACCAGCAGGGGTACGGGGTCGAGTTGACGCCACATCCGTGCCGCGTCGAGCAGTGTGCCGTACCCGTGGTGCGGTACGAGACTGCCGACGGAGACGATTAACGGGCGTTCCACCACACCGAGTTCGGCACGCACCTTGCTGTCGTGGAGCAGAACGGGACTCCCCGGCGCGGGAACGGCGACCGGCGCGAGACGAGCGTCACGTGCCCCCCGGCGACGGGCCCGGTCGACCAGATCCGACGACGCGCCGAGCACAACGGCCGCTGCACGGGCGGCCCTTCGCTCCAGTAGATGCAGCAACCGGCGGCGGGCACCCTCGGCGTGCGCCCGGGTGTGCCAGGTGAGGACCAGCGGTGTGCGCCGCCCGCCGAGCGCAAGACCGCTGCGTACGGCGGCGTGCAGTCCGTGCGCATGCACCACGTCCGCCCCCGCGCACGCGGCCCGCAGCGCGGCGACGGCGGCCGGGTCGCTGCGTCGCGGCACGGGGACGAAGCGGGCTCCCGTACCGGCGAAGTCGTACGCATGGTCCAGTTCCGCCGGGGCGCAGACGGTGACCTGCACCCCTCGTGCCACCAGCCCTGCGGCCAGCGAACCGACGTGAGCGCTGCTGCCCGCGCTGCCGCCGCCCAGGACTTGGACCGTACGCAGCTGTGACACGTTGAATGGCTCCCGGAGCTCCGGACTCGGCGGTGTGTGCACCGACAAGGATGCCAGTCCGTACGCACGTTCCGGGACGCTCGAGCCGTGGTACCGGTGTGCGCGGGGACAACCGGACGCGCGCCATCACCCGGACGGGTGAGGACAACGGTGCGATATTGCCGCGTCAACGCCCCGACAGCACCCGGGCGAGTCCACTGACCCGTTCGCCGTACACGGCTGCTGCCACCAACCCCGCCGCGTGGGCGACGAGTCCGGCCCGGCCGTTGCCCGCGACGATCGCGACACCGACGGCCGCGCCCAGGGCGTGCGCCCCGGTGTCGCCGATCATGGTGCGTTCCGCCCGCTCGTCCGCGGCGAGGGCCGCCACGGCTCCCATCGGCGCGGCCGCGAGCGCGCCCCGGGCCAGCCCCGGAGCCCCGAGCGCGAGCACGGTGGCGGTCGCGGCTCCGGGCCGCACGTCGGTGAGGTTGACGAGATGAGCGGCTCCGGCGATCACGACACCGGCGAGGAGGCGGTCGACGGGCCGGTCCTCGAGCAGCGCACCGGCGGCGAGCCCGGCGGCCCCGATACCGAAGAGTTTGACGGCGCCGCTGGTCACCTCGCCGTGGCGCAACGCGGTCAGATGGGCTCGGAACCCGCGGCGCGGATCGCCGGTCCCGGCGAAGTCGTCGTATGCGCCGCAGCCCCCGGCGGCCAGCACGGCGAGCGCGACAGCGGTCCGGGTCCGGGGCGGCAACGGGAGAACGGCGGCTCCGGCGACTGCACCGGCCACGGCCGCCGGGCCGGCGTACAGGTCGACGGTGCGGCCCGCGTGGTTGGTGCGCTGCCACTGCGGCTGCGGCCGGGCCCGAAGTATCCGGTAGGCCGCACCGGCGATCCCCGCGGCGACGGCGCCGGCGGCGGTCCTGCTGATCACTGCTCGCATCGGGCCAGGCTACGAACCCGGCCCCGGACCGAAGCGCGGGGGGCACCTGGGCGCGGCGCCACAGCAGGCCCGGGCCCGTCCCTACCCGTCCGCCCGCGCCGCGGCCAGCAGCTCCTCCGCATGCGCCCGGGCCGTCTCCGAGTCCTCCTGGCCCGCGAGCATCCGGGACAGCTCCCGTACCCGGTCCTCGCCCTCCAGAACCGTGACACCACTGCTGGTCACCGATCCGTCGACCGTCTTCTCGACCAGCAACTGCCGGTCGGCGAACGCCGCCACCTGCGGCAGGTGCGTGACGACGACGACCTGCGCGGACCTGGCCAGCTTCGCCAGCCGCCGCCCGACCTCGACGGCCGCCTTGCCGCCGACACCCGCGTCGACCTCGTCGAAGAGGTACGTGGGCACGGGGTCGGAGCCCGCGAAGACCACCTCGACGGCGAGCATCACCCGGGACAGCTCACCGCCCGAGGCGCCCTTGGCGATCGGCCGGGGCTGGGCGCCGGGGTGCGGGGCCAGCAGCAGTTCGACCTCATCGGCGCCGGACGGCCCGTAGACCACGCTCCGCCCGCCGATGTCGATACCGGACGCCTCGTCCGCCGCGTCGGTCTGCCGGATGTCGAAGGAGACCCGGGCGTGCGGCATGGCGAGCGAGGCCAGTTCCGCGGTCACCGCATCGGCGAAGAGCGCCGCCGCCGCGCTCCGCGCGTCGGTCAGCGCCTGCCCGAGACCGGAGAGTTCGGCCCGCAACGCGTCCCGCTCGGCCGTCAGCTCGCCGATCCGGTCGTCGTCGCCCTCCAGCTCGGTGAGCCGGGCGGCCCCGTCCTCGGCCCAGGCGAGCACGGCGGCGATGTCCTCGCCGTACTTGCGGGTGAGCCCGGTGAGCGCGGCGCGCCGTTCCTCGACCGCGGCCAGCCGCAGCGGGTCGGCGTCCAGCTGGTCGGCGTATCCGGCGAGTTCACCCGCCACATCGGCGAGCAGGATGGAGATCTCACCGATCCGGTCGGCGAGCGCGGCGAGCGCCGGGTCGTGGGCGCGGACGGCGTCCAGCGACCGCCCGGCGGCCGCGACGACGGTCGTGGCGTCGACGTCCTCCTGGTCCTCCGGGTTGCCCGCGAGCGCGGCGTGCGCGAGGGCGGCGGCGGAGGCGAGCGCTTCCGCGTGGCCGAGCCGTTCGGCTTCGGCGGCCAGGTCGGTGTCCTCGCCGGGGAGCGGTTCGACCGCGGCGATCTCGTCGAGCCCGAAACGCAGCAGATCCGCTTCCTGGGCACGCTCCCGGGCGCGCGTGGTCAGCTCGTCGAGCTCCGTGACCACGGTCCGCAGCCGCCGGTACGCCGCCGCGTACTTGGCGTGCGGCACGGCGACGCCGTCGCCCGCGTACCGGTCCAGGGCCTGCCGCTGCCGGGCGGGCTTGAGCAAGCCCTGCTGGTCGGTCTGGCCGTGCACGGCGACGAGCTCGTCCGCGAGTTCGGCGAGCACACCCACCGGCACCGACCTGCCGCCGAGATGGGCACGTGAGCGTCCCTCGGCGGAAACGGTACGGCTGATCAGCAGCGCCCCGTCGTCCAGCTCGGCGCCCGCCTCCTCGGCCCGTACGGCAGCCGCGTCACCGGCGGACACCGTGATCCGCCCCTCGACGACGGCAGCCTTGGCCCCGATCCGCACCAGCGCGGGGTCGGCACGCCCGCCGAGCAGCAGCCCCAGGCTGGTGACAACCATGGTCTTGCCCGCACCCGTCTCACCCGTCACCGCGGTGAAACCCGGTGACAGCTCCACCACCGCGTCGTCGATGACCCCGAGCGACCGTATCCGCATCTCCTCCAACACGGACACGACCTTACGAGGTCCGGGCCCCGGTGTGCGACGGGCCCCGGCCGCGAATTCACTCTCCCGTGAGCGGCGCGGCCACGAGCCGGCGTCCCCGCCGCGCTCGCCCGGCCCCCACGGCGGTCAGTGGGGCGCGCCCCGCCACCCCGACACCGGCAGCGCGAACTTCGCCACCAGCCGGTCCGTGAACGAGGCGTGGTGCAGCCGGGCCAGCCGCACGGGCACCGCACCGCGCCGCACCTCGACCCGTGCACCGGCCGGCAGTTCCACCGTCCTGCGCCCGTCGCACCACAGCACACCGTGCGGCGTGTGCGGCTGGACCTCGACGGCGAGCACCGAGGTCGGCGACGTCACGAGCGGCTTGGCGAACAGCGCATGGGCGCTGATCGGGACCATCAGCAGCGCCTCGACCTCCGGCCAGACGACCGGCCCGCCGGCCGAGAAGGCGTACGCCGTCGAGCCGGTCGGCGTCGCACAGACGATCCCGTCACAGCCGAAGCCGGTGACCGGCCTGCCGTCGATCTCCAGGACGACCTCGAGCATCCGCTCGGGTGACACCTTCTGCACGGCCGCTTCGTTGAGCGCCCAGTCGGTGTGGACGACGTCGCCGTTGCTGTGCACGAGGACGTCGATCGTCATGCGCTCCTCGACCGCGTACGCGCGGGTGACGACCCGGTCGACCACCTTGTCCAGGTCGTCGCGCTCGGCCTCGGCGAGGAAGCCGACCCGGCCGAGGTTGACGCCGAGCATCGGCACCCCGGAGGCCCGGGAGATCTCGGCGCCGCGCAGCAGCGTCCCGTCCCCGCCGAGCACGATCAGCAGCTCACAGCCGTCCACGGCCCCGGGTGTGGCGTCCTCCACCGTCTCCACGGACGGCGGGAGTGGCAGATCGGCGGCCTCCGCGGCGAGAACCCGTACACCGAGGCCGCTGCGCAGCAGCCCCTGCACGACGAGCTCCGCGCTGCGGATCGCGGCCGGCCGGCCGGTGTGCGCCAAAAGAAAGACAGTTCGTGCCGCATTCGTCGTCAACGAGGCCCCTCCGCCACTGCACGGTCGACATCCGCGGGATCCAGCTCAGGTGCTCCGGCCCGCAGCCACAGAAAGTACTCGACGTTGCCGGACGGCCCGGGCAGCGGGCTCGCGGTCACCCCGCGCACTCCCAGCCCCAGCGCCCAGGCCCGGCGCGCCACCTCCCGCACCGCTTCGGCACGCAGCTCCGGGCTGCGCACCACACCACCGCTGCCGAGCCGCTCCTTGCCGACCTCGAACTGCGGCTTGACCATCAGGACCAGATCCGCGTCGGAGGCGGCGCAGCGCGCCAGAGCGGGCAGCACGAGACCCAGCGGGATGAACGACAGATCGCCGACCACCAGGTCCACCGCCTTCCCGTCGATCTCCTCCAGCGTCAGTTCCCGCACGTTGGTACGGTCCTTGACGGTGACGCGTTCATCGGACTGCAGTGACCAGGCGAGTTGCCCGTAGCCGACGTCGACGGCGACGACATGGCCGACTCCGGCCCGCAGCAGTACGTCGGTGAAGCCCCCCGTCGACGCTCCGGCGTCCAGCGCCCGCCGCCCCTCGACCTCCAGCCCGAGGGGTACGAAGGCGGCGAGGGCGCCCGCCAGCTTGTGACCGCCTCGTGAGACGTACTCGGGGTCGCTGTCGTCCTTGATG
Source organism: Streptomyces sp. JH14 (assembly GCF_029428675.1). GTDB lineage: Bacteria > Actinomycetota > Actinomycetes > Streptomycetales > Streptomycetaceae > Streptomyces. The sequence continues at coordinate 1,226,055 of NZ_JAJNEL010000001.1, forward strand.
ACGACGACCGCGGCGCTGGTCTCGACCTGGGTGGCGGGTTTGGTCGCGGTGTTGCCGCCGACGGTCACCCGCCCCGCGGCGATCAGCTGGCTCGCGTGCTCGCGCGAGCGGGCGAGATTACGGCGTACCAGCTCGGCGTCGAGGCGGCGACGTGCCACTCCTGCCACGTTCGGTTCAGCTCCTGTTGTTGTACGAGGGCATCGGTGCGGGTACCGGTGCGGGTGCGGGCCGGGTGTCCAGCGCGGTCAGCGCATCGCGCAGCCCGCGGTGTACATCCTCGTACACCGCGATGTGTCCGTCCGCCGGGAGGTGGTCCGCATCGGCCAGCCGCTCCAGCCGGGCGTCCACCTCGGCGTTCCCGGTGGGGATGCGCGCGACGCCGAGGGGTGCGGGCGCGGCGGGGTCGGGGGCGGGCGCGGCCGTCCCCTCCTGCTCCCCGGGCACCGTCCCGGGCTCAGGCGTCAAGTCGCTCATGCGGAAACGCTACCGCGAAGGGCTGAGGTACCGTCGATCACGATGGCGACCATGGCGGAGTGCCGCAGCGCACTCGACAGACTTTCCGACCACCTCATGACGGCCGGGGGCGACGTGCGCAGCGCGGCTGCCCTGGACCGCTCGCTGAGCTGTCACATCAAGGACCTCGGGATCACCTTCACCGGCAGGCTCAGCGACGGCCGGATCCAGGTGCTGGACACGGTCGAGGGCCCACCGGCCGACAAGGCCGAGATCCGTCTCGCGATGACCGGGGACGACCTGGTGGCCATGGTGAACGGCGAACTGAACTTCGCGAGGGCCTGGGGCTCGGGACGAGTCCGCCTGGAAGCAGGCTTCAGGGACCTGCTGCGCCTCAGAGCGCTGCTGTAACTCCGGCCCTGGTGGTCCAGGGCACGGCGCACCCCCGAATCAGCCCCACGCCGAGCACACCCGAGCCCGTCGAGGGGGTCCCGCATGCCCTCGCGGCCATGGGGAGATCGAGGACGAAGCGTGCCCCCGGTGCCCCGCAACCCACCGCACGGCCGCGCCCGCCGCCGTTCAGGCACCCACCGAATCCACCACCCGCGCACGGCGCGCGCCCCGCGCAGCCGGCACCACCAACGGCGTCCCCGTCTCCGGATCGTCGATCACCTGACACCGCAGCCCGAACACCCGCTCCACGAGCTCCGCCGTCACGACGTCCCCCGGCTCGCCCTCGGCAATGACCTCGCCCTCGCGCATCGCGATCAGATGCGTGGCGTAGCGCGCGGCGTGGTTCAGATCGTGCAGCACGGCGACGAGGGTGCGTCCCCGCGCCTCGTGCAGCTCCGCGCAGAGGTCGAGGACATCGATCTGGTGCTGGATGTCGAGGTACGTCGTCGGCTCGTCGAGCAGCAGCAGAGGCGTCTCCTGGGCAAGTGCCATCGCGATCCAGACACGCTGCCGCTGCCCACCGGACAATTCATCGACATAGCGATCCGCAAGCTCGGAAACACCGGTGGACGCCATCGATTCCTCGACAATGCGTTCGTCCTGCGGGGACCACTGGCGCAGCAGGCCCTGGTGCGGATACCGGCCGCGTGCGACGAGGTCGGCGACCGTAATACCGTCCGGCGCGATCGAGGACTGCGGCAGCAGCCCCAGGGTCTTCGCCACCTTCTTCGCGGGCATCGCGTGGATCGACTGCCCGTCGAGCAGCACCTGCCCCCGGCTCGGCTTGAGCATCCGGGACAGCGCCCGCAACAGCGTGGACTTCCCGCAGGCGTTGGGGCCGACGATCACGGTGAACGAATTGTCGGGGATCTCGACCGAGAGGTTCTCCGCGATGACCCGCTGGTCGTAGCCGAGGGTCACCGAGTCCGCGGTGAGGCGCTGCATGGTCGTACTCCCGGAGTCGGTGGGAAGGGTCGTCGATGTACTGGCGTCATGGGGCGGATCCACCGCCGGGCGGGTCCTCATATCCGCCCCGCCTTGCGCTCGGTGACCAGCAACCACAGCAGATAGCAGCCGCCGAGCACCCCGGTGACGATGCCGACCGGCAGCTGTCGGTCGCCGAAGGCGTCCAACGCGATCCAGTCGGCCACGAGCAGCAGCGCCGCGCCCATGAAGGCGGCCGCCAACAGGTTGGGCCCCGGCGAGCGAGTGAGCCGGCGGGCCAGCTGCGGGGCGCTCAGCGAGACGAAGGTGATGGGTCCCGCGGCGGCCGTGGCGACGGCGACGAGGAACACGGAGCAGACCATGAGAACGAACCGGGTGCGTTCCACCCGTACGCCCAGGGCGTACGCGGCGTCGTCACCCATCTCCATCATGCGCAGCGCCCGCCCGTGCCCGAGCACCAGGGGAACGAGCAGTCCGCACACCGCCAGCAGCGGCCAGACCTGCGCCCAGTCGCGCCCGTCCAGCGAGCCGGTCATCCAGACGACGGCGCGGGTCGCGTCGACCAGGTTGGCCTTGGTGATCAGGTACTGGGCGGCGGCGGTGAGCATCGCGGCCGCTCCGATACCGACGAGCACCAGCTGGTAGCCGTGCACGCCGCGCTTCCACGCCAGCAGATAGACGGCGATCCCGGTCACCAGCCCGCCGGCCACCGCACCGCCCGCGACCGCCGCGGCCCCGCCCTGGAAGAGGACGATCACCGTCAGGGCGCCGACCGTGGCCCCCTGGCCGAAGCCGAGCACATCGGGGCTGCCGAGCGGGTTGCGGGAGATGGCCTGGAACACCGCGCCGCCGATTCCGAGCGACGCTCCGACCAGCAGCCCGACGAGGACCCGCGGGAGCCGCAGATCGGTGACGATGAACTCCTGCTGGAAAGTGCCGTGCCCGAACAGCGTGCTCACGACCTCGCCGGGGGTCATCGTGTAGTCGCCGCTGCCGATGAGCACGATCCCGGCCCCGGCCGCCACCGCGGCAAGCACCACGAGCACCACGGAAGCCCGGACATCCACCCGGAAGGAGAGACCGCCGCCGGTCCGCACGGCCCGCACCGACCGAGCCGCCCCCGCACTCTCCGCACGCTTCAAAGCCTTCACAGCTGGGCCATCCTCTTGCGACGTACGAGATGGATGAAGACGGGCCCGCCGAGCAGCGCGGTCACGATGCCGACCTGCAGTTCGGCCGGCCGGGCGATCACCCGCCCCACCACGTCCGCGCCGAGCAGCAGCACCGGCGACAGCACAGCCGCGTACGGCAGGATCCACCGCAGGTCGGGCCCGGTGAGCGCGCGCACCAGGTGAGGGACCATCAGCCCGATGAAGACGATCGGCCCGCAGGCGGCGGTCGCGGCTCCGCACAGCAGGGTGACGGCGAGCATCGCGAGGGCGCGGGTACGGACCAGGTGGGCGCCGAGCGCCCTGGCGGTGTCGTCGCCCATCTCCAGGGCGTTCAGCGGCCGGGCGATGAGCAGAGCGAGGACGACGCCGACGGCGATGAACGGCCACACCTTGCCGACCGTCTCCATGTTCGCCGAGGCCAGCGACCCGACCGTCCAGAACCGCAGCCGGTCGAGCGCGGCCGCGTCCAGGAGTTGCACGGCGTAGACGTAGCCGAACAGCGCGGCGCTGGCCGCGGTCCCGGCCAGCGCGAGCCGGACCGGCGTCGCCGACCGGCTGCCGCCGAGGAAATACACCACCACGGACACGACGGCGGCGCCGAGGAAAGCGAACCAGACGTACCCGGTCAGCGAGGTGACGCCGAGGAAGCTGATGGCGGACACGACGGCCGCCGACGCACCCGCGTTGACCCCCAGCAGTCCGGGTTCGGCCAGCGGGTTACGGGTCAGCGCCTGCATCACCGCACCGGCGAGGCCGAGCGCGCTGCCGACGATCAGCCCGAGCACGGTCCGCGGAATGCGCAAGTCCTGTATGAGGACGTCGCCATGGGTCCCCGAGGCATGGAACAGGCCGTGCCAGACATCGGCGAGCGGCAGCGCCTTGGCGCCGATCGCGATGCTCGTGAGACAGACCAGCGCCAACGCGAAGACGGCGAGCACCAGCCCCACGGCACGTATCGCGGGGCGCCCTGGGGACGCGGATTTCGCCGGCGCGGCTATCGGACCTGCGCTCGGCTCCGGCGGACTCTCAACCAACACGAGGTTAGGTTAGCCTACCCTCCAAAGTTGTCGACCCGTCGGATCCCCCACGCACAACACAGCGCCGGTTGCGCCCGATTCGTCCCGTGCGGATCCGCCCACCCGGCGAACTCCCGGACGCGCCCGCCGAGTAGCGGATCCCGGACGCTGTCCTACAGCCCGAGCCTGGCGACCGCCTTCCCCGCATCCAGCCCGCAGGCACCCTCGCCCGCGTACGACCAGGCGGCCCCGCACAGCGCCCGCAGCCCGTCGAGCACGTCCCCGTCGCCCTCCAGCACCAGCTCATCGCCGCGCACCGCCGCCGTCCAGCCGCCGCAGCCGAACGCACCACCGGATCCGGTCACCGCGGGCTGGCCGGTCAGCAGTCCCCGCAGGTCCGCATCGACATAGGTCGGCCGGTGCCTGGGCTCGGCCGCCACCAGCTGCGCCGCGTCCGTCACCCCGGTGAGCACGAGGAGCGAGTCCACGCCGCCGTTGAACGCACCCTCGATGTCCGTGTCCAGCCGGTCCCCCACCACCAGCGGCCGCTTCGCGCCGGTCCGCAGCACGGTCTCCCGGTGCATCGGAGGCAGCGGCTTCCCGGCGACCTGCGGCTCGGCACCGGTGGCGAGCCGCACGACCTCGACCGCCGCACCATTGCCCGGCGCGATCCCCCGCGCACTCGGAATCGTGAGATCGGTGTTGGACGCGAACCACGGCACCCCACGGGCAATCGCGTACGAAGCCTCCGCGAACCGTCCCCAGGTCATGTCGGGACCGCCGTACCCCTGTGCCACCGCCACCGGATCGTCGTCCGCCGACTCCACCGGCACCAGGCCGCGCTCGACCAGCGCGACCCTCAGCCCCTCTCCCCCGACCACGAGCACCCGCGCCCCGGCAGGCAGCTGATCCGCCATCAGCCGGGCCACCGCCTGCGACGAGGTGATCACATCGGCGGGCTCGGCCGGCACCCCGAGTTCGGTCAGGTGCTCGGCGACCGCGGCCGGGGTGCGCAGCGCGTTGTTGGTCACATACGCGAGATGCATCCCGCCGTCCCGCGCGGCAATCAGCGAGTCGACGGCATGGGCGATCGCAAGGCCACCCGCGTACACCACCCCGTCGAGGTCGAGCAGAGCCGTGTCGTACGCCTCGCTCAGCGCGGTGCTGCTCCCGCTCGGCCTGGTCCTGCTCGCCTGACTCATATTTTCTGCGCTCCTCATTGCATGCTTCTCCCCCGATCATCGCTCATCGCCGCAACGCACATACGATGCAGAAATGAACACACCAGGTCCCACTGGCCAGGGACTGCGCCTGATCCCGTTCCGTGGACTGCGCTACGTCCCCGAGCGGGTAGGCAGTCTTGCCGCGGTGACCTCACCGCCGTACGACGTCGTCGTGCGCCCCGACGGGCTGCACCACCTGGAATCCGCGGACCCGTACAACATCGTCCGGCTGATACTGCCGCAGGCCGACACGGCCGCCGCACGCAACGAGCAGGCCGCCGAGACCCTGAACCGGTGGCTCGCCGAGGGCATACTCGCTCCCGAGCCCGAGCCGGCCCTCTACGTGTACGAGCAGCGCAACGGGGAGACTCTGCAGCGCGGCATCGTCGGTGCGCTGGCGCTCTCCGCCCCCGCCGACGGCATCGTCCTGCCGCACGAGGACGTGATGGCCCACGTCGTCGAGGAGCGGGCGAACCTGATGCGGTCCACGGCGGCCCATCTCGAGCCGCTGCTGCTCACCTATCGCAGCGAGGGCCGTGCGACGGGTGTCACCGCCGTCATCGAACGGACCATCCACCGGCCGCCGCTGCTCGCCACCACCACGGAGGACGGCTACAGCCACCGGCTCTGGGCGGTCACCGACCCGGCCGACCGGTCCGAGATCGCATCCGATCTCGCCCGCCACCAGGCGCTCATCGCCGACGGTCACCACCGCTGGGCCACCTACCTCCGGCTCCAGCAGGAACACACCGCCCCCGGCCCCTGGGACTTCGGTCTGGTCCTCCTCGTCGACACGGCGCGCTACCCGCTCCGGGTCCGCGCCATCCACCGGCTGCTGCACGGTCTCCCGGTCGCCGACGCACTGGCCGCGCTCAACGGCGCCTTCCGCGTCCAGGACGTCGAGGGACCGCTCCCCGCCGCGCTCGACGCCCTCGCCGGGGCGGCCGCCGAAGGCAACGCGTTCCTGCTCGCCGGCGACGGCCGTTTCCACCTCGTCGACCACCCCGACGAAGCGCTGCTGGCCCGAACGATTCCGGCCGACCGTCCACTCGCCTGGCGCACACTCGACGCGACGGTCCTGCACGCGACCCTTCTCGAGCACGTATGGCAGATCCCCGACACCCCGGAGCGCATCGCGTACATACACGACGCGGCGGCAGCCGTGGAACAGTCCGAGCGCAACAACGCCACCGCGGTCCTGATGCATCCGGTGCGCGAAGAAGTCGTCCGGGAGCTGGCCCAACAGGGCGTCACCATGCCCCGCAAGTCGACGTCGTTCGGCCCCAAGCCTGCCACGGGCCTGGTCCTGCGCAGCCTCACTCTCGACTGAGGCCGGAGAACAAAAAAAGAAGAGGGCGGCACCCCTGCCGGGATGCCGCCCTCTTCTCATGCCTTACGCCTGGTCGGCCGGGCCTTCGCCGTCGACGTCAGCATCGGCAGCGTCATCGTCGTCGAGAGCGTCGACGAACTCGACACCGTCCAGCTCCGCGAGCCGGTCCGACGCATCGGTGGAGCCGTCCTTGTCGGCCTCCACGGTCTTCGCGAACCACTCGCGCGCCTCGTCCTCGCGCCCTGCGGCCAGCAGCGCATCCGCGTACGCATAGCGCAGTCGCGCCGTCCACGGGTGCACGGCGTTCGAGGCCAGCTCGGAGCTCTGCAGGGTGACGATGGCGGCATCGATCTGCCCCATGTCCCTACGGGCCCCGGCTGCCACGAGCCGCATCTCGACCTGTCCGGCCTTGTCCAACTTCTGCACCTCGGGCTCGCCGGCCATGGCCATCGCCCGCTCGGGCCGCCCGAGCCCACGCTCGCAGTCGGCCATGACGGGCCACAGCTCCACGGAACCGGTCATCCGCTTCGCCGCCCGGAACTCGGCCAGGGCCTCCGAGTACTTCTGCGTCGCGTACGCGGCAAAGCCGGCCGCCTCACGCACGGCAGCCACCCGCGAGGCCAGCCGCAGCGCGATGCGCGAGTACGCATACGCCTGCTCGGGGTCCTCGTCGATAAGGCGGGCAACCATGACGAGGTTCCGGGCAACGTCCTCGGCCAGGGTCTTCGGCAGGCTCAGCAGCTCCTGGCGCACGTCCTTGTCGATCTCGTCGCCAGTGACGTCGTCGGGGATCGGAAGCCGCTTGATCGGCTCGCGGTCCCGGTCGTCGCGCCGCTCGAAGCCCCCACGGTCGTCCCGCCCGCGGTAGCCCCCGCGATCACGGTCGTCCCGCTGCCCGCGGTAGCCACCGCCGCCACGGCTGTCGTCGTCGCGACGCGGCCCACGCGGCCGGTCGTCACGACGCTCGAAGCCACCACCGGGACGCCCACCACGCTCGTCATCACGACGCGGCGCACGATCGTCGCGGGGGAACCTGCCACCACCGGAGCCACCACGGCTGTCGTCGCGGCGGAAACCACCGGAACGGTCGTCCCGCCGGAAGCCGCCCCGGTCACCACCGCTCGTGGGCCGGCTGTCGTCACGACGGAAGCCGCCACCACCGGAGCCACCACGACTGTCGTCACGACGGAAACCGCCACCGCCGGAGCCACCACGACTGTCGTCGCGGCGGAAGCCGCCACCACCGGAGCCACCACGACTGTCGTCGCGGCGGAAGCCGCCACCGCGACTGTCGTCGTCGCGACGCGGCCCACGCGGCCGGTCGTCACGACGCTCGAAGCCACCACCGGGACGTCCACCACGCTCATCATCACGACGCGGCCCACGGTACCCACCACGCTCGTCATCACGACGCGGCGCACGATCATCCCGACGGAAACCGCCACCGCCGGAGCCGCCACGGCTGTCGTCGCGGCGGAAGCCGCCACCGCGACTGTCGTCGTCGCGACGCGGCCCACGCGGCCGGTCGTCACGACGCTCGAAGCCACCACCGGGACGCCCACCACGCTCATCATCACGACGCGGCGCACGATCATCCCGACGGAAACCGCCACCGCCAGAGCCACCACGGCTGTCATCGCGACGGAAGCCGCCACCGGAGCCACCACCACGACTGTCGTCACGACGGAAGCCGCCACCGGAACCGCCACCACGACTGTCATCGCGACGCGGCCCACCACCGGAGCCACCACCACGACTGTCATCACGACGCGGCCCACCACCGGAACCGCCACCACGACTGTCGTCACGACGGAAGCCGCCACCGGAGCCACCACCACGACTGTCGTCACGACGGAAGCCGCCACCGGAGCCACCACCACGACTGTCGTCACGACGCGGCCCACGATCACGGTCACGGTCACGGTCGTCGCGACGGAATCCGCCCCGGTCGCCACTGCTCGTCGGCCGGCTGTCGTCACGGCGGTAGCCACCACCGGAGCCACCACCGCGGCTGTCATCACGGCGCGGTCCACCGGACCGGTCGTCACGACCACCTCGGAAGCCGCCCCGGTCACCACCGTCCCGGCGACGCGGCTCGCGCTCCGAACGATCGTCGGGAGAGTTGGTGGACATGGGTGGAACTCCTGTCTTCGGGTACTACATACATTCTCGCGCAGCCGGACACCCGACGCGCTTCGGCAAAAACAAAAGGACCCTTGGTCCCAGCGTGAACGCTGGGACCAAGGGTCCTTGAAAGATTGTTCGGCGGCGTCCTACTCTCCCACAGGGTCCCCCCTGCAGTACCATCGGCGCTGAAAGGCTTAGCTTCCGGGTTCGGAATGTAACCGGGCGTTTCCCTAACGCAATGACCACCGAAACCCTATCGGGTTCTAGCGAACAAGCACACTTTTCAATTAAGTAGTGAAGCTGTTCAACCGGTGCGACTGTTCGCAACCCGGGAACAACACAGTGGACGCGAGCAACTGAGGACAAGCCCTCGGCCTATTAGTACCAGTCAGCTCCACCCGTTACCGGGCTTCCACATCTGGCCTATCAACCCAGTCGTCTACTGGGAGCCTTAACCCCTCAAGGGGGTGGGAATACTCATCTCGAAGCAGGCTTCCCGCTTAGATGCTTTCAGCGGTTATCCTTTCCGAACGTAGCCAACCAGCCATGCCCTTGGCAGAACAACTGGCACACCAGAGGTTCGTCCGTCCCGGTCCTCTCGTACTAGGGACAGCCCTTCTCAATATTCCTACGCGCGCAGCGGATAGGGACCGAACTGTCTCACGACGTTCTAAACCCAGCTCGCGTACCGCTTTAATGGGCGAACAGCCCAACCCTTGGGACCGACTCCAGCCCCAGGATGCGACGAGCCGACATCGAGGTGCCAAACCATCCCGTCGATATGGACTCTTGGGGAAGATCAGCCTGTTATCCCCGGGGTACCTTTTATCCGTTGAGCGACAGCGCTTCCACAAGCCACTGCCGGATCACTAGTCCCGACTTTCGTCCCTGCTCGACCCGTCGGTCTCACAGTCAAGCTCCCTTGTGCACTTACACTCAACACCTGATTGCCAACCAGGCTGAGGGAACCTTTGGGCGCCTCCGTTACTCTTTAGGAGGCAACCGCCCCAGTTAAACTACCCATCAGACACTGTCCCTGATCCGGATCACGGACCCAGGTTAGACATCCAGCACGACCAGAGTGGTATTTCAACGGCGACTCCACAACCACTGGCGTGGCTGCTTCAAAGTCTCCCACCTATCCTACACAAGCCGAACCGAACACCAATATCAAACTGTAGTAAAGGTCCCGGGGTCTTTCCGTCCTGCTGCGCGAAACGAGCATCTTTACTCGTAGTGCAATTTCACCGGGCCTATGGTTGAGACAGTCGAGAAGTCGTTACGCCATTCGTGCAGGTCGGAACTTACCCGACAAGGAATTTCGCTACCTTAGGATGGTTATAGTTACCACCGCCGTTTACTGGCGCTTAAGTTCTCAGCTTCGCCGACCCGAAAGTCAGCTAACCGGTCCCCTTAACGTTCCAGCACCGGGCAGGCGTCAGTCCGTATACATCGCCTTACGGCTTCGCACGGACCTGTGTTTTTAGTAAACAGTCGCTTCTCGCTGGTCTCTGCGGCCACCCCCAGCTCATGGAGTAAATCCAATCACCAGTGATGGCCCCCCTTCTCCCGAAGTTACGGGGGCATTTTGCCGAGTTCCTTAACCATAGTTCACCCGAACGCCTCGGTATTCTCTACCTGACCACCTGAGTCGGTTTAGGGTACGGGCCGCCATGAAACTCGCTAGAGGCTTTTCTCGACAGCATAGGATCATCCACTTCGCCACAATCGGCTCGGCATCAGGTCTCAGACTTAATGTGTGACGGATTTGCCTATCACACGCCCTACACCCTTACCCCGGGACAACCACCGCCCGGGCTGGACTACCTTCCTGCGTCACCCCATCGCTTACCTAGTACAAGTCTGGTTCGTCGGCTCCACCACTACCCTCAACTCCGAAGAGATCGGGCCGGCTTCACGGACTTAGCATCGCCTGATTCAGTATTGGGCGTTTCAAAGCGGGTACCGGAATATCAACCGGTTGTCCATCGACTACGCCTGTCGGCCTCGCCTTAGGTCCCGACTTACCCTGGGCAGATCAGCTTGACCCAGGAACCCTTAGTCAATCGGCGCACACGTTTCTCACGTGTGTATCGCTACTCATGCCTGCATTCTCACTCGTGAACCGTCCACAACTCGCTTCCGCGGCTGCTTCACCCGGCACACGACGCTCCCCTACCCATCCGTACTCCCGTTGGGGATACATGTACGAATGACACGACTTCGGCGGTACGCTTGAGCCCCGCTACATTGTCGGCGCGGAATCACTTGACCAGTGAGCTATTACGCACTCTTTCAAGGGTGGCTGCTTCTAAGCCAACCTCCTGGTTGTCTCTGCGACTCCACATCCTTTCCCACTTAGCGTACGCTTAGGGGCCTTAGTCGATGCTCTGGGCTGTTTCCCTCTCGACCATGGAGCTTATCCCCCACAGTCTCACTGCCGTGCTCTCACTTACCGGCATTCGGAGTTTGGCTAAGGTCAGTAACCCGGTAGGGCCCATCGCCTATCCAGTGCTCTACCTCCGGCAAGAAACACACGACGCTGCACCTAAATGCATTTCGGGGAGAACCAGCTATCACGGAGTTTGATTGGCCTTTCACCCCTAACCACAGGTCATCCCCCAGGTTTTCAACCCTGGTGGGTTCGGTCCTCCACGAAGTCTTACCTCCGCTTCAACCTGCCCATGGCTAGATCACTCCGCTTCGGGTCTTGAGCGTGCTACTAAAACGCCCTATTCGGACTCGCTTTCGCTACGGCTTCCCCACACGGGTTAACCTCGCAACACACCGCAAACTCGCAGGCTCATTCTTCAAAAGGCACGCAGTCACGACCCACATCCGAAGATGTGAGCGACGCTCCCACGGCTTGTAGGCACACGGTTTCAGGTACTATTTCACTCCGCTCCCGCGGTACTTTTCACCATTCCCTCACGGTACTATCCGCTATCGGTCACCAGGGAATATTTAGGCTTAGCGGGTGGTCCCGCCAGATTCACACGGGATTTCTCGGGCCCCGTGCTACTTGGGTGTCTCTCAAACGAGCCGTCAATGTTTCAGCTACGGGGGTCTTACCCTCTACGCCGGACCTTTCGCATGTCCTTCGCCTACATCAACGGTTTCTGACTCGTCTCACGGCCGGCAGACCGCAAAAGAGAGATCCCACAACCCCGCATGCGCAACCCCTGCCGGGTATCACACGCATACGGTTTGGCCTCATCCGGTTTCGCTCGCCACTACTCCCGGAATCACGGTTGTTTTCTCTTCCTGAGGGTACTGAGATGTTTCACTTCCCCTCGTTCCCTCCACACTGCCTATGTGTTCAGCAGCGGGTGACAGCCCATGACGACTGCCGGGTTTCCCCATTCGGACACCCCCGGATCAAAGCTCGGTTGACAGCTCCCCGGGGCCTATCGTGGCCTCCCACGTCCTTCATCGGTTCCTGGTGCCAAGGCATCCACCGTGCGCCCTTAAAAACTTGGCCACAGATGCTCGCGTCCACTGTGCAGTTCTCAAGCAACGACCAGCCACCCATCACCCCACCGTTATCGGTGAGTTCACTGGGGCCGGCGTTTGAAGGCAACCTTGCGGCCATACCTTCAGACACCCAACAGCGCGCCCAGTACCTGCAGTTCATCGGTCCGCTTTCCACGCTCCGAGGAGCAGTACTCACGACCCGGCTGAACCACCAGGTACTGAATAGTCAACGTTCCACCCATGAGCAACCACCGTCGAACATTTGCCGACGTAGTGGCCTCTGACCAAGCAAGCTCGGTAAGAAGTGCTCCTTAGAAAGGAGGTGATCCAGCCGCACCTTCCGGTACGGCTACCTTGTTACGACTTCGTCCCAATCGCCAGTCCCACCTTCGACAGCTCCCTCCCACAAGGGGTTGGGCCACCGGCTTCGGGTGTTACCGACTTTCGTGACGTGACGGGCGGTGTGTACAAGGCCCGGGAACGTATTCACCGCAGCAATGCTGATCTGCGATTACTAGCAACTCCGACTTCATGGGGTCGAGTTGCAGACCCCAATCCGAACTGAGACCGGCTTTTTGAGATTCGCTCCGCCTCGCGGCATCGCAGCTCATTGTACCGGCCATTGTAGCACGTGTGCAGCCCAAGACATAAGGGGCATGATGACTTGACGTCGTCCCCACCTTCCTCCGAGTTGACCCCGGCAGTCTCCTGTGAGTCCCCATCACCCCGAAGGGCATGCTGGCAACACAGAACAAGGGTTGCGCTCGTTGCGGGACTTAACCCAACATCTCACGACACGAGCTGACGACAGCCATGCACCACCTGTATACCGACCACAAGGGGGGCACCATCTCTGATGCTTTCCGGTATATGTCAAGCCTTGGTAAGGTTCTTCGCGTTGCGTCGAATTAAGCCACATGCTCCGCTGCTTGTGCGGGCCCCCGTCAATTCCTTTGAGTTTTAGCCTTGCGGCCGTACTCCCCAGGCGGGGAACTTAATGCGTTAGCTGCGGCACCGACGACGTGGAATGTCGCCAACACCTAGTTCCCAACGTTTACGGCGTGGACTACCAGGGTATCTAATCCTGTTCGCTCCCCACGCTTTCGCTCCTCAGCGTCAGTAATGGCCCAGAGATCCGCCTTCGCCACCGGTGTTCCTCCTGATATCTGCGCATTTCACCGCTACACCAGGAATTCCGATCTCCCCTACCACACTCTAGCCTGCCCGTATCGACTGCAGACCCGGGGTTAAGCCCCGGGCTTTCACAACCGACGCAACAAGCCGCCTACGAGCTCTTTACGCCCAATAATTCCGGACAACGCTTGCGCCCTACGTATTACCGCGGCTGCTGGCACGTAGTTAGCCGGCGCTTCTTCTGCAGGTACCGTCACTCTCGCTTCTTCCCTGCTGAAAGAGGTTTACAACCCGAAGGCCGTCATCCCTCACGCGGCGTCGCTGCATCAGGCTTTCGCCCATTGTGCAATATTCCCCACTGCTGCCTCCCGTAGGAGTCTGGGCCGTGTCTCAGTCCCAGTGTGGCCGGTCGCCCTCTCAGGCCGGCTACCCGTCGTCGCCTTGGTAGGCCATCACCCCACCAACAAGCTGATAGGCCGCGGGCTCATCCTTCACCGCCGGAGCTTTCAACCCCGTCCCATGCGGGACAGAGTGTTATCCGGTATTAGACCCCGTTTCCAGGGCTTGTCCCAGAGTGAAGGGCAGATTGCCCACGTGTTACTCACCCGTTCGCCACTAATCCACCCCGAAGGGCTTCATCGTTCGACTTGCATGTGTTAAGCACGCCGCCAGCGTTCGTCCTGAGCCAGGATCAAACTCTCCGTGAATGTTTTCCCGTAATCGGGACGACACACACGAGAGCGGAACAACCGGTCGGAATAGGACCGGTCGTCCACAGCGTCCTCGCTGTGTAAAATTGCCCACCGGAGCCACAGGGCCCGGCAGGACTTTCAAAGGAACCACCAACCTGCCGAAACAGGCCGGGGTATCAACATATCTGGCGTTGACTTTTGGCACGCTGTTGAGTTCTCAAGGAACGGACGCTTCCTTCGTACTCACCCTCGCGGGCTTTCCTCCGGGCTTTTCCCTTCGGTCTTGCGTCTCCGACTGTATCAGACTCTTTCGTGTCCGATTCCCGGTCGAAGCGGGTTCCGCTTTCCAGGTTTCCGCTTTCGCGTTTCCCTTTCCGGCGAGTCCAACGTTACCAGACTCTTTTTCGCCACCGTTTCCGGTTCGAATTTGATTCCGGCGGCCTTTGGAGTGGCCTTGCCTTTCGGCGTGTCCGCTACGTTAGTCGATTTCCTTGGCGGCCCATAATCGAGCCGATGGGCTCGAATTTCGGCATGCCGAAATTGCACCCGCCAGGGTGAGTCGAAGGTAGTGGTTGGCCGTTTCCGGGTGCTCGAGCCCGGTCCGATGGACCGTGCCGACAGCAGTACCCGTTCAAGCGGCTCGGGCTACATTAGGCGGCCCGTAGGGGCGAGTCAAGTTGTGCGGCGGCGTGGCGCATGGGGTCGGTACGGGCTGACGGTGGGGTCGCCGTCGATCCAGAAGCGCCAGGGATGCGCGGCGCCATCGCCGCCCACGCCGGTGCGGGGACCGTTGCGTACCTGGTCGAAGGGGGGCGGGGTGCCGTGCAGTACGGACAGTGATGCACCCGGGTGGGCGATGGCGTCGGCACCGTTCAGGGCTTTGTCGATGTCCAGTGCGGTCGCCAGACGGGCCGGCCCTTTGGCCAGTTCTCGGTCATTGCGGGCCGAGAACCGACGTTTGCGACTGAGGTCCGCGCCCACGCGGATCTCGCCGGCCCGGAGCAGAACACCGCTCGCCATGCCCTCGGGACCGCACACCAGATTGAGGCAGTGCCACATGCCGTAGGTGAAGTAGACATACGCATGGCCGGGTGGTCCGTACATCACGCTGTTGCGGTGGGTGCGGCCGCGGAAGGCGTGGGAGCCGGGGTCGATCTCGCCTGCGTACGCCTCCACCTCGGTGAGGCGGAGCTCGATGGGGCCGTCGGCGGTGTTCCGTACCAGGGTGCGGCCCAGGAGGTCGGGGGCCACGTCCAGGACGGGGCGGTCGAAGAAGTCGCGATTCAGCGGCGTACGGTCCAAGCCCTCGATCATGGCGATCGAGGCTACCGGGAACCGACTACGGTCGTGGCGCGTATGTAGGGGTCAGGACCAAGGAGGAGTGAATATGGGCTTCAAGCGGCTGCTCGCGAGCATGGGTGCCGGTGGTGCTTCGGTGGAGACGGAGCTGACCGAGGTCAACGTCGTACCGGGCGGGGTCGTCCAGGGCGAGGTGCGGATCCAGGGCGGCTCCGTGGCGCAGCAGATCGAGGGACTGTCGGTCGGCCTGCAGGCGCGCGTCGAGGTCGAGGGCAACGACCAGGAGATGAAGCAGGACATCGAGTTCGCCAAGCTGCGTCTCGGTGGCGCGTTCGAGGTGCAGGCCGGTGCGGTGCACGTCGTGCCGTTCGGACTCGAGATTCCGTGGGAGACGCCGATCACGATGTTCGCCGGCCGGCATCTGCACGGCATGAACATCGGTGTGACGACCGAGCTGGAGATCGCGCGGGCGCTGGACTCGGGCGACCTCGACCCGATCAATGTGCACCCGCTGCCGGCGCAGCAGGCGATCCTGGACGCGTTCGGCCGGCTGGGATTCGGCTTCCGCAGCGCGGACATGGAGCGCGGTCACATTCGCGGTACGCGTCAGCGGCTCCCGTTCTACCAGGAGATCGAGTTCTTCCCGCCGCAGCAGTACCGGGGGCTGAACCAGGTCGAGTTGTCGTTCGTCGCGGACGACCGCGAGATGGATGTCGTGCTGGAGATGGACAAGAAGCCGGGGCTCTTCAGTGAGGGCAGCGACTCGTACCGGTCGTTCAAGGTGGATCTGCACGACTTCCAGGGGACCGACTGGGCGGCGTACCTCAACCAGTGGCTCGCCCAGGTCGGCGGTCAGCGCAACTGGCTCTAAGGTCGGTGGCGAGATACCGGAACCGATCAGGAGAGGTGTTGACGTGACCGAGTCG
Source organism: Streptomyces sp. JH14 (assembly GCF_029428675.1). Lineage (GTDB taxonomy): Bacteria > Actinomycetota > Actinomycetes > Streptomycetales > Streptomycetaceae > Streptomyces. The sequence goes on from NZ_JAJNEL010000001.1 coordinate 1,242,299, forward strand.
AAGAGGCCGTCGCTGCCGCACGACTTCCATCCCGAGGTGCCGTCGTTCGCGGTGGTGAGCGAAGATCTCGCTCCCGGGGCCGTGCTGGCGGATACCCAGGTGTTCGCGGCCGGGAACACCTCCCCGCAGCTGCGGTGGGAAGGCTTCCCGGCGGAGACCAAGAGTTTCGCCGTGACCTGCTTCGATCCCGACGCCCCGACGGGCAGCGGGTTCTGGCACTGGGTCGTCTTCGACATCCCGGCGTCCGTCACGGAGCTGCCGGCCGGTGCGGGCAGCGGGAAGTTCGACGGGCTGCCCCAGGGTGCCGTTCAGGTCCGTAACGACTACGGGTCGAAGGAGTTCGGCGGGGCCGCGCCGCCGCCCGGTGAGAACCACCGCTATGTCTTCACCGTGTACGCGGTGGACACCGAAAGGCTGGGGGCCGACAGCGATGCGTCGCCCGCGGTCGTCGGATTCAATTTGCGGTTCCACACCCTGGGACGTGCTCAGCTGATCGGTGAGTACCCCGGTCCCGCGTAGTACTCCGTGAGCCGAGAGTTCCTCTGCTGTTTGCCCTGCCCTGGTCTTGGAGAGATCAGGGCAGGGCATTTTTATTGCGTTGTCCATCACGGCCTGCCCAGCCAGAGTTGATCCGGGCCTGCCAGGGGGCGGGTGGCACACGGGAGGTGGGCGAAATGCGGGACACGCTGGTTCTCAACGCGAGCTTCGAGCCGCTGTCGACGGTGACGCTTAACCGTGCAGTGGTGCTGATCCTGCAGGACAAGGCCGTCGTCGAGCAGTCCCACCCCGATCTCCGTATGCGTGGTGCCGCGGTGGACATTCCGGTGCCCCGGGTGATCAGGCTCTGCCGGTACGTACGGGTGCCGTTCCGAAGACAGGCGCCGTGGTCGAGAAAGGGTGTGCTGATACGGGACCAGCACCGATGCGCGTACTGCGGTCGACGGGCGACGACCGTCGACCACGTGGTGCCGCGCGCCCAGGGTGGTCAGGACACCTGGCTCAACACGGTGGCGTCCTGCGCCGAGGACAATCACCGCAAGGCGGCCCAGACGCCGGAGCAGGCGGGGATGCCGTTGCTGCGGCAGCCGTTCGTACCGTCGCCCGCGCAGGCGATGCTCCTGGCGCTGGGGGCCGGTGACCGGGCCGCGCTGCCGGAGTGGCTGGACCGGTCTGCGGCGTAGGCGCTCTGCGCATTTCGCAGCTACGTGAGCCCGTCTTCGTACGCACGAAGGCGGGCTTCGTGCATGACAGGCGCACGGTGCGCCGGTCATGCACGGGGCGTGTCCGCCGTCAGTCGACCGGGGGTTCCTCGCGGCGATCCTTGCCGGTGTTGAAGCCTGGGACACCGGTGCCGAGGTTGCCGAAGGCACCGCTGAGGCCCTTGAGGGCGTCACCGATCTCGCTGGGCACGATCCAGAGCTTGTTGGCGTCGCCCTCGGCGATCTTCGGGAGCATCTGGAGGTACTGGTACGAGAGGAGCTTCTGGTCCGGGTCGCCGGCGTGGATGGACTCGAAGACCGTACGGATGGCCTGCGCCTCGCCCTCCGCACGCAGGGCCGCGGCCTTGGCCTCGCCTTCGGCGCGCAGGATCGCGGACTGCTTCTCGCCCTCCGCGGTGAGGATCGCGGACTGCCGCGTTCCTTCGGCCTGGAGGATCGCGGCGCGCTTGTCACGGTCGGCGCGCATCTGCTTCTCCATCGAGTCCTGGATGGAGGTGGGCGGTTCGATCGCCTTGAGCTCGACGCGGTTGACCCGGATGCCCCACTTGCCGGTGGCCTCGTCGAGAACTCCGCGCAGGGCCGCGTTGATCTCCTCGCGGGAGGTCAGGGTCCGCTCCAGATCCATGCCGCCGATGATGTTGCGGAGGGTGGTGACGGTCAGCTGCTCGATCGCCTGGATGTAGCTGGCGACTTCGTACGTCGCGGCCCGCGCGTCCGTCACCTGGTAGTAGATGACGGTGTCGATGTTGACGACCAGGTTGTCCTGGGTGATCACGGGCTGCGGCGGGAACGGGACGACCTGTTCACGGAGGTCGATCCGGTTGCGGATGGTGTCGATGAACGGAACGACGATGTTCAGGCCCGCGTTGAGCGTGCGGGTGTAGCGGCCGAAGCGCTCCACGATGGCGGCACTGGCCTGCGGGATGACCTGGATCGTCTTGATCAGGGCGATGAAGACGAGCACCACCAGAATGATCAGGACGATGATGATCGGTTGCATCGTGTTCCTCGTGCCCTTCGGTTGCCGGCGGATCGCGATGATCGAGGTCGGATTCCCTGAAGTCCGGATCTGCGGGGGCCGGACTTCACGATGATCGACATCGAGTCTGGCAGACCGCGGTCCGCCGTGTGTGCGGTTCGGTCACATGACGACGGCCGTAGCCCCGTCGATCTCCACGACGTCCACCTGCTGGCCGGGTTCGAAGCTCTGGCCCCCGTCGTACGCGCGGGCCGACCAGATCTCCCCGGCCAGCTTGATCCGGCCGCCGCCGCCGTCGACCCGTTCCAGGACGACGGCCTGACGGCCTTTCAGCGCATCTATACCGGTGGCGAGTTGAGGCCGGTCGGCGCGGTGTCTGGCGGCGATCGGGCGGACCACCGCGATGAGCGCGACGGAGACCACGACGAAGACCAGCACCTGGGCCACGATGCCGCCGCCGAGCGCCGCGACGACTGCCGCGGCAACCGCTCCGACGGCGAACATCCCGAACTCGGGCATCGCGGTCAGGACGAGGGGAATACCCAGTCCGACAGCACCGATCAGCCACCACACCCACGCGTCGATGTCCACGTGGTCATGGTAGGACCGCGGCCCCTTCGCCGACAGGGCAGCGATCAGGACATTCAGGACAGCGGAAGGCCGTGCGCGGTGTAGCGGTCGCTCGCGTGCTCGACGATGAGCGGCAGACCGAAGCAGAGGGAGAGGTTCCGGGAGGTGAGCTCGGTCTCCATGGGGCCCGCGGCGAGGACCTTGCCCTGGCGGATCATGAGGACGTGAGTGAAGCCCGGGGCGATCTCCTCGACATGGTGGGTGACCATGATCATGGAGGGGGCGAGGGGGTCCCTGGCGAGCCGGCCGAGGCGGCGGACCAGGTCCTCGCGGCCACCGAGGTCGAGACCGGCGGCGGGCTCGTCGAGGAGGAGCAGCTCGGGGTCGGTCATCATGGCGCGGGCGATCAGCGTGCGCTTGCGCTCGCCCTCGGAGAGGGTGCCGAACCTGCGGTCGAGGTACTCGGTCATGCCGAGCCGGTCGAGGAAGGCGCGGGCGCGGTCCTCGTCGACGGCGTCGTAGTTCTCGTGCCAGGTGGCGGTCATGCCGTACGCGGCGGTGAGCACCGTCTGCAGAACGGTCTGGCGCTTGGGCAGCTTCTCGGCCATGGCGACGCCCGCGATGCCGATCCGGGGGCGCAGGTCGAAGACGTCGGTACCGACGCCGCCGAGCTGCTCGCCGAGGATCCTGGCGCTGCCCCGGGTCGGGAAGAGGTAGCTGGACGCAATGTTGAGGAGGGTGGTCTTGCCGGCGCCGTTCGGGCCGAGGATGACCCAGCGCTCCCCCTCCTTGACCGACCAGGAGACGTCGTCCACCAGAGCGCGTCCGTCGCGGACCACGGATACGTCCACCAGCTCCAGTACATCGCTCATGAGCGCGTTGTCTCCCCATGCAGTCTCGAGATCGTCGCGTGCCTGTGGGCACAGCTCCCAGGGAAAACCTACGCCACCCGCGGAGTGGTCCAGCTCTTAGGTCCGGTTCCCTAGGCTGTTCCCATGCTTTCGGAACCACGCTCAGGGCTGCTGGCCGCATGGGGAAACGCGCTTCTGGCCGGACTTGTGTCGCCGGACGACGCAGCGCACGCGATTGTCGGGGAGGACGCGGTGCACCGCGTCGAGGGGCTGCCGGGTGAGACGGGGCCGGTCGGGCTCACGCTTGCGCTGGGGCGGCTGCGGAGACTGGGGGCGACGGGCTTCAGGGTCGCGCTGCCGGCGCCGGGGCATCCGCTGGGGCTCAGCGGTCCGCCGGAGTTCAACGCGCGGGCGCTGGAGGCCGAGGAGGCGGTGGTCGCGTCCGGTGTGCCGTACGGACTGGTGCCCGGGGTGCGGGAGGTGGGACCGGCCGGGGACCTCCACGTCGAGGTGGTCTGGCACTGTCTGCCGGTACGGGAGGCGCCGCCGGCCGATGTGCCGTCGCTGAGCGAGGCGGAGCGGGAGCTCGCGGAGGCGTTGCGGGATGCGACGGCCGTGCTCTCGCGGCTGGACGTGGCCGGCTCGGGACCGGTGGCGGAGGCGGCGGTGGACGCGTACCGGGCACGGGCGGAGCGGGGGCGCGAAGTGCTCGCACCGGGGTATCCGCCGCGGGCGGTACGGGTGTTGGAACTGGCCCAGCGGGTGGGGCTGCTGATCTCGGTGGCGTACGAGACCGGGCACGGCGGGGCGGTGAGCGCGTCGGAGATCGCGGCCCGGGCGGAAGCGTTGCGGCCGGTCGAGCGGGTCGCCCGGCGGGCTCAGGTGGCGGCGTACAACGCGTATGTGGAGGACCGGGAACGGGGGTAGCCGGCCGGCGGACGGAGTGTCCGGGCCGTTCCGGTGGCCCGTCTCCCCGCCGACGCCGGACGGGCTTCCTGCCCGTCCGGAGTCGGCGGACCTGGAACGGTCAGCCGTTCAGGCCGAAGTTGCCGAAGGCCGGGTTGAGCAGTCCGATCACGTTGACCGTATTACCGACGACGTTCACCGGGACGTGGACCGGGACCTGGATGACGTTGCCGCTGACCACACCCCCGGAGTGGGTCGCCACACCGTGGGCGCCCGCGCCCGAGCCGTGGCCCGTGGCAGAGGCCGCGCCCGCGCCTGCGGCGATGATGCCACCGGCGATCATGGTGACGGCAGCGGCCTTCTTCAGGTTCTTCACTTCAGGATCCTCCTCGCGTTGCTGCGGCCGGCCGCCGCAGCATGCATGGAGAACGCCCCCGGGCCCGGCAGGATGCGCCGTATGGGTGACATACACCCGACAGTATGAATCTCGGCCTGGAGGGAACCGTCTCCCGATTCGGCGCTGATCAGCCCGCCGCCCCGTGCCGGACGGCCCAGAGGGCCGCCTGGGTGCGGTCCGCCAGATCCAGCTTCATCAGAATGTTCGAGACATGCGTCTTGACGGTCTTCTCGGAGAGGACCAGCGCCCGGGCGATCTCACGGTTGGAGCGGCCGTCGGCGATCAGGCCCAGCACTTCCCGCTCGCGATCGGTGAGGGTGTTCCCCCGGCCCGTACCGCCGCCCGCGTCCTCCTGGGCGAGCAGCGCCCCGGCGACCTCCGGCTGGAGCAGGACATGGCCCGCGTGCACCGAGCGGATGGCGCCGGCCAGCGCGTCCGGGTCGACGTCCTTGTACACGTAACCGGAGGCGCCCGCGCGCAGGGCGGGCACCACCGTGCGCTGCTCGGTGAAGCTGGTGACGATCAGCACCTTGGCGGGGTTGTCCAGCTCCCGGAGCCTGCGGAGTGCCTCGATGCCGTCCGTACCCGGCATCTTGATGTCCATCAGGACCACGTCGGGGCGCATCTCCTCCGCCCTGGCCACGCCCTCCGCGCCGTCGGCCGCCTCGCCGACCACCTCTATGTCGTCCTGGATCTCCAGGAACGTACGCAGACCGCGGCGGACCACCTGGTGGTCGTCGACCAGCAGCACCCTGATGATCCTGTCAGCCACCGGGTACCTCCATCTCGATCGTGGTGCCCCTGCCGGGCGCCGATTCAACGCTGAGCCTTCCGCCGACGCCGCTCGCCCGGTCCCTCATCGACACCAGGCCCAGATGGCGTCCTGCCTGCCGCGTGGCCCCGGGCTCGAATCCGCTGCCGTCGTCGGTGATCCGCAGCACCGCGCCCGAGCCGTGACGGGCCAGTGTGACGTCGACCCGGCCGGCGCCCGAGTGGCGCAGCGCGTTGTGCAGGGCCTCCTGGGAGACCCGGAGCAGTGCCTCCTCCTGGGCGGCGGGCAGGGCCCGTACACCGAGGCTCTCGAAGGTGACGCGGGCGGTGTGGGCGCGGTCCAGGACCTGGATCTGGGTGCGGAGCGTCGCGACGAGTCCGTCCTCGTCGAGCGCGGCCGGGCGCAGTTCGACGACGGCCGCCCGCAGCTCGTCCACCGCCTCGGCGGCCAGCGCGGCGACCTGCTGGAGCTCGCCCTTGGCGCGGGCCGGATCGCGGTCGACCAGGGCGGCGGCGGCCTGGGCCGTCAGCCGCAGCGAGAACAGCTTCTGGCTGACCGCGTCGTGCAGCTCGTGGGCGAGACGGGACCGCTCCTCGGCGATGGTGAGCTCGCGGCTGCGCTCGTACAGCCGGGCGTTGGTGAGGGCGATCGCCGCGTGCTGGGCGAGTATCGACAGCAGGTCCTCGTCCTGTGCGGTGAAGCCGCAGCTGCCCTGTGGTTTGGGGCACCGTTTGTTGGCGAGGAAGAGCGCACCGATGATCTCGTCGCCGTCCCTGATGGGCAGTCCGAGGAAGTCGGACATGTCGGGGTGGGCGGCCGGCCAGCCCTCGAAGCGGGGGTCCTTGCGGACGTCGGCGAGGCGCTCGGGCTTCGCCTCGTGGAGCATCGCGGCGAGGATGCCGTGCTGACGGGGCAGCGGGCCGATGGCCTTCCACTGCTCGTCGCTGACACCGTCGACGACGAACTGGGCGAAGCCGCCGTGGTCGTCGGGGACACCCAGGGCCGCGTACTCGGCGTCCAGCAGTTCGCGGGCCGAGACGACGATCGTCTTCAGGACGTCACGCATTTCGAGGTGCCGGCTCATCGCGAGCAGCGCGGCACTCACCGCTGCGAGGCCCGAGGGTGGGCTGTGGCTCATGGCCTCACGGTACCGGCGGCGTGGCCTGGCCGTATCGGCCTGTGGACGGCCGGTGCTTAGGGCGTTGGGACTAGGCCGAAGTGCCTTGTGCGGGTGCGGCTCGCGGACGAGGCGCGGGGAGCGGGGGCGTTCCTACGTTGGGTGTGCCGGGGTCCACCGGTAGGGACCGACGTCATCGGACGTGAGCAGCAAGGAGACGGTTGGCATGCCTGTCGCATTGATCACGGGTGCTTCGAAGGGGCTGGGGCGTGCGCTGGCCGCGGCGCTCGCTCAGCAGGGCTGGGATCTGGTGCTGGACGCCAGGACCACGGCGGCGCTGGAGGAGACCGCGAAGGAGCTCGCGGGGTTCGGGGCGCGGGTGGTCGCGGTTCCCGGCGATGTCACGGATGCCGGGCACCGTGCGGAGCTGGTGGCCGCCGCCGGGGAGCTCGGCGGGCTCGATCTGCTGTTGAGCAATGCCAGTGCGCTGGGTGCGGAGCCGCTCGTGCGGCTCGATGCGCTGCCGCTGGACGGGCTGCGGCAGGCGCTGGAGACCAATGCGGTGGCGGCGCTCGGTCTGGTGCAGGAGGCGCTGCCGCTGCTGCGGGCTGCGGCGGCGGGCACGGTCGTGGTGGTGAGTTCGGACGCGGCGGCGGAGCCGTACGAGAGCTGGGGCGGTTACGGGGCGTCGAAGGCGGCGCTCGACCAGCTGGCCGCCGTTCTGGGGGTGGAGGAGCCGGGGCTGCGGGTGTGGGCGGTCGACCCGGGAGACATGCAGACCGGTCTCTATGCGGCGGCGGTACCTGAGGACGACGCTCCGCGGCCGCTTCCGGAGAGTGCGGTGCCCGTGTTCCTGCGACTTCTGGAGCACCGGCCGCCGAGCGGGCGGTACACGGCACCGGGTTCGGCCGGGCCGGAGCTGCACGGGGAGGGAGCGTGACCGCGCTGGAGGCGTTGCGGGTTCCTGCGGAACTCTTGGCGCGGGTTCCTGCGGAGCAACGGGGTACGGGGCGTGACGACGTACGGCTGCTGGTGTCCCGGGGACAGGAGGTCTCGCACCATGCGTTCCGGGAGCTGCCGGGGCAGCTGCGGGCCGGGGACGTGCTCGTCGTCAATACGTCACCGACGCTGGCCGCCGCGGTGAACGGGCGGGTGGGCGGTGAGCGCGCAGTCGTGCACTTCTCGACGCGGGGTGAGGACGGGCGGTGGGCGGTGGAGCTGCGGCGGCCGGACGGTACGGGTGCGACGGTGCCGCGCCGCGGTGGTCCGGCCGGGGCGGTCGTCCGTCTGCCCGATGGCTCGCGGCTCGTGCTGGAGGAGCCGCTGGGCGGCCCGCGTGGGTACGGGCCGGGGGCGCTGGGCGCGACGGCGGGGACCAGGCTGTGGTGGGCGCGGGTGTCGGTGGAGGTGGCGGGGCTGCTGCGGCGGTACGGGCGGCCGATCCGTTACGGGTACACGGAGCGGGACCAGCCGCTCTCCGCGTATCAGACGGTCTTCGCGGTGGACTCCCCCGACGGAAGCGGTTCGGCGGAGATGCCGAGCGCCGCCCGGCCGTTCACCGCGCGGATGGTGGCCGCGCTGGTGAGCCGCGGTGTGCAGTTCGCGTCGGTGACGCTGCATACGGGGGTGGCGTCGGCGGAGGCGCACGAGCCGCCCTACCCGGAGCGCTTCGCGGTGCCGCGCACCACGGCCTGGCTGGTCAATGCGGCGCGGGCGGCGGGTGGGCTCGTGGTCGCGGTGGGTACGACATCGGTGCGGGCGCTGGAGTCGTCGGTGGGGGCGGACGGGGTGGTGCGGGAGGCCGCGGGCTGGACGGATCTGGTCGTGACGCCGCAGCGCGGCGTGCGAGTGGTGGACGGGCTGCTGACCGGGCTGCACGAGCCCGAGGCCTCGCATCTGTTGATGCTGGAGGCGATCGCCGGGCGGGCGTCGCTGCAGAGCGGATACACCCAGGCGCTGCGCCACCGGTACCTCTGGCACGAGTTCGGGGACGTACATCTGCTGCTCCCAGATCTGGAACGTAACACTCCGAATTGCTGAAGCAACGGTTGGCGAGATTGTTACGCGGCCGATGTGAGGCCGCGCATAGGACCCACGTCACTTACGAGGCGCGCTAGTGGACGACCCGATGGCGCAGCGGCACAGCGCACCACCGGCGAGGGGCGCGAGCCGCCCTGCGCCGGCGGGACCGTGATCCACTACCCGAGGTCGTAGATCACATGATTGCCACAAGATTTTGCGGTCGCTAAGAATTGCTCTCGTCCCCGACGGAGATGCGAACCCGTCGCACCCGTCGCCGTCCTCCGTGAGGACCCCGCAATTCGAAGAGGTACGACTGTATGTCCGGGTTCAGCATCACCAGCCGTCTTCACCGTCTGAACAAGACGCAGAAGCTCTCCGCCGCGGGTGTCTCCGCCGTCGCCGCCGCCGCTCTCTCGCTCTCCCTCGTCCCGGCCCACGCCGAGACCCAGGCCAAGCCGCAGACCGAGCCGCAGGCTCCCTCGGCAGCCCCGGTGGTCTTCGCCGCCAGCGCTCCGCAGGCCAGGACCATCCAGGCCAGCATCATCGAGCAGCACTCCACCGCCGAGAAGCTGGTGAAGGCCGCCGACGCCGTCAAGGCGAAGAAGGCCGCCGCCAAGGCGAAGGCCGAAGCGAAGGCCAAGGCCGCCGTGGCCAAGGCGAAGGCCGAGCACGCCGCGAAGGCCAAGGCCAAGGCCGCCGCCAAGGCGAAGGCCGACGTCGCGAAGCGGTCCACCCAGGCCGCCAGCCGCTCCGCCGCCCGTACCCCGGTCTACGCCAACAACCTGAACGGCTGGATCACCGAGGCGCTGGACATCATGAAGGCCAAGGGCATCCCCGGTTCGTACAACGGTCTGTACCGCAACATCATGCGCGAGTCCACCGGCAACCCGAACGCGGTGAACAGCTGGGACGTCAACGCCCAGAACGGCACCCCGTCCTGCGGCCTGCTGCAGGTCATCCAGCCGACGTTCAACGCGTACCACGTCTCCGGCACCTCGTCGAACATCTACGACCCGGTCGCCAACATCACCGCCGCGGCCAACTACGCCGCCGACCGGTACGGCTCGATCGACAACGTCAACAGCGCGTACTGACCGACCCATGTCAGCATGGACAACGCCGAAGGGCGGCACCCCATTCCGGGTGCCGCCCTTCGGCGTTCCGTGCATGCCGTGCACGCTGCGCCCCTGCCCTACTTGCGCATGACCTCCGGCTCGTGGCGCCGCAGCAGCCGCGCGACCGCGAAGCCGCAGATGAGGCCGAGGAACAGCAGAACCGCGATGTTCATCCCCCACTGGCCGGCCGTGTGCTCCCACAGCGGGTCCAGGTCGGTCGGGTTCTTCTGGTCCCACGGCGGCATCAGGTGCGCGAGGTCGAGCGTCGCGGCCGCGGCGGCGATGGCCCAGCGGGACGGCATCAGCCAGGCGAACTGCTCCAGGCCGGGCGATCCGTACACCTGGAAGAGGATGCCGGTGAAGACGACCTGGACGATCGCGAACATGACCAGCAGCGGCATGGTCTTCTCGGCGGTCTTCACCAGTGAGGAGATCACCAGGCCGAACATCATCGAGGTGAAGCCGAGGGCGGTGATCGTGACGCAGAGCTCGACGGCCGGCGGCATGATCAGGCCCTCTTCGGGCAGATCGCGGGAGGCGAAGCCGATGCCGCAGATGATGACGCCCTGGATGGCCGTGATCAGACCGAGGACGATCACCTTGGACATCAGATAGGCGGAGCGGGAGAGACCGGTGGCCCGTTCCCGTTCGTAGATGACGCGTTCCTTGATCAGCTCTCGTACGGAGTTGGCCGCACCGGAGAAGCACATGCCGACCGCGAGGATCAGCATGATCGTTCCGGCGTCTGCGTTGAACTTCGACGGCGGCTTCGGCGGGGCCAGGCCGAAGTCGGCCGGGATGACCACGCTGACGATGCCGAGCACCGCGGGCAGGATCACCATCAGACCCATGAAGCCCTTGTCGGACGCGATCACCGACACATATCGACGGATGAGCGTCCACAGCTGCGCCATCCAGCCCTGCGGCTTCGGCGGACGCATCTGCTGCGGCGGCGGCATGTGTACGGACTGTGCGGCGACGGCGTCGATGTCCGCGGCGTACATCTGGTAGTGCTGCGAGCCGCGCCAGCGGCCCGCCCAGTCGTAGTCGCGGTAGTTCTCGAACGCGGAGAAGACGTCGGCCCAGGTGGTGTAGCCGAAGAAGTTGAGCGCTTCCTCCGGCGGACCGAAGTAGGCGACGGAGCCGCCGGGCGCCATCACGAGCAGCTTGTCGCAGATCGCCAGCTCGGCCACCGAGTGCGTGACGACGAGGACCGTACGGCCGTCGTCGGCGAGGCCGCGCAGCAGCTGCATGACGTCGCGGTCCATGCCCGGGTCGAGGCCGGAGGTCGGCTCGTCCAGGAAGATCAGTGACGGCTTGGTGAGCAGTTCGAGGGCGACGGAGACACGCTTGCGCTGGCCACCGGAGAGCGAGGTGACCTTCTTGTCCTTGTGGATGTCGAGCTTGAGCTCGGCGAGGACCTCATGGATCCGGGCCTGCCGCTCGGCCTCGGTGGTGTCCGCGGGGAAGCGGAGCTTGGCCGCGTACTTGAGGGCCTTGGTGACCGTGAGTTCCTTGTGCAGGATGTCGTCCTGCGGGACCAGACCGATGCGCTGGCGCAGCTCGGCGAACTGCTTGTACAGGTTCCGGTTGTCGTAGAGGACATCGCCCTGGTTGGCGGGCCGGTAGCCGGTGAGCGCCTTGAGCAGGGTCGACTTGCCGGAGCCGGACGGGCCGATGACCGCGATGAGCGACTTCTCCGGGACGCCGAACGAGACGTCCTTGAGGATCTGCTTCCCGCCGTCGACGGTCACCGTGAGGTGGCGGGCGGAGAAGGAGACCTCACCGGTGTCGACGAACTCCTCGAGCCGGTCGCCGACCAGGCGGAACGTCGAGTGGCCGACACCGACGATGTCGTTCGGGCCGATCAGCGCGGAGCCCGACTTGTGGAGCGGCTGACCGTTGACGTACGTGCCGTTGTGGGAACCGAGGTCGCGGATCTCGAAGCGGCCGTCGGGGGTCGCATGGAACTCGGCGTGGTGGCGCGAGACCTGGAGATCGGAGACCACGAGCTCGTTCTCCAGCGCACGGCCGATGCGCATCACACGGCCGAGGTCCAGCTGGTGGAACGTGGTCGGGCTGCGGTCGCCGTAGACCGGCGGAGCCCCCGCGGCGCCGCCGGGCGCTCCCGCACCGGGTGTCTTCGCCGCGCCCTGCTGCTGCGGCACATGCGGCTGCTGCGGCTGCCCGCCCTGCTGCCAGGCCTGCTGCTGTTGCTGGGGCTGTTGCGGCGCAGGGTCCGGCTGGCCCGGCCAGCCGGCGCCGCCCTGCTGCGGCTGCTGCGCGCCCGCACCCTGGCCGCTGTACACATCGGCGCCGCTGAAGTTCAGCCGCGGCCCGTCAGTGGCGTTCCCCAGGTGCACGGACGAGCCGGGCCCGATTTCCATCTGGTGGATGCGCCGGCCCTGCACATACGTGCCGTTGGTCGAGCCGTGGTCCTCGATGAACCAACTGCGGCCCCCCCAGCTGATCGTGGCATGCCGCCACGACACCCTGGCGTCGTCGATCGACAGGTCGCCCTGCGGATCGCGCCCGAGGGTGTACGGCCTGGACGGATCGAGCGTCCAGGTTCTTCCATTCAATTCCAGTACGAGTTCCGGCACTCCGCGCCCCACTAGTTGTCCCCCGAGTTACCCCCATCACAGGGAGTCTAGGGATGCTGAACATCGTGGGGAACTATTCCAGGAGCAGTCCTCGATACGAAAGTCGGGCGGGGACAGGACCGTGACGAGACCTCCCGGTACGCGCCGTTGACTCGGGAGATACGGGCTCGGAGAGTGGTAAGCGCCCATGAGTACGTACGGATCATGAGCGAACAGGTCAACTCGGGTCATCTCGGCGCGGATTGAGGGGGGCCTCATGGCCAGGGACGTGCGCGGGGGCGGCGACGGCGGTACGGGACACATCCCTTGGGGAGATGCAGTGCTGGCAGCCATCGCCTCGGTGAGCTGGGCGATGGTCGCGATGGCGGGGACGGCTGCCCTCGGACTGCATCTGCTCGGCGCCGACTCGGCGGGGGCGCTGGGGCCGATGACCGCGGCCGTGGTGGTGCTGGGGGCGGGCGGATCGGTCTCTCCGTCGGGCGATGTGTCGGCGTTCGGACTGGACGCGGCCGAGGCGCACACCGCGCTGTCGGTCACGCCGCTGGGGGTGGGGCTGGCCGGTGCGCTGTTCCTCTCCTTCTTCTTCCTGCGGTCGCTGCGCGGGGCGGGGCCGGTTCTCTCCGGTGCCGAACTCGCGGTCCGCGCAGGGGCGGTGGTGGCGATGTTCGTCGCCGTGCTCGGTGGGCTCGCCTGGGCGGGGCACGACGTCGTGACGATCGACGGCGGATCGCTGGGACTGGACCGCGTGCCGGGGGCGGGTGGCGACGGGCCCGGTGGGGCGGGAGGCATCGGCGACCTGCTGCCGGACGGGCTCGGTGATCTGGGCGACCTCGGCGGGCTGCTGCCGGACCGGCTGGCGGATCTCGCGCGGGCGCAGGCCCATGTCGGGTTCACGGTCGACCCGTTGAAGTCGCTGGTGGGCGGGGCCTGCTGGGTGCTCGGCGTGCTGGTGATCGCGGTGCTGGCCTCGCGTCGCACACCGCTGCCGTCCGCTCCGGCGAGGCTCCACCGGACCGTACGCCCGGCGGTGTCCGCGCTGGTGTCGGTCCTGCTGGTGGCGGTGGTCGCCGGGTGCGCGGCCGCGGCGTACGCGGCGGCCGGCGACGACCACCCGAAGCGGATCGCGGGTGCCGCGCTGCTCGGGGCGCCGAACGGGGCGTGGCTCGGGATACCGATCGGCCTCTTCGTGCCGTGGCAGGGACAGGCGACCGGCGAGCTGGCGAAGCTGCTTCCCGATCCGCTGGACGAACTGCTGCGGATCTCCGCCGACGAGCCGGTGACGGTCGGGCGGCTGGCCGAACTGGACGCCCGGGTCTGGTTGTTGGCGGTCGCCGCCGCGGTGATGATGCTGTACGCGGGAGTGCTGGCCGCCACACGTACCGACCGGGGGGAGGCTACCGTCGCCGCGTTCGCGGGGCGGTGTGCGCTGCGGCTCGCGGGCGTATCGGCGGTGGCGCTCCCTCTGCTGGTGTGGCTGACGCAGGTGTCGGCGGGCGCCTCGCTGTCGGTGCTGGGCTTCGACGCGTTCGGGGCCGGGATCGAACTGCACGGGGAGATGGGGACGGCAGCGGCGCTGGGTGCGGTGTGGGGCGCGGGTGCGGGTGGGGTGGGTGCGCTGGTGGCGTGCGCGGCGGGGGCGACTCCCGCGATGCCCGCGGCCGCGGCGCTCGCGCCGGGGGCGGCGGGCCGGAACGGTGGTGGGGCCGACGGTGCCGGCGGGAGCGGAGCCGGTGGGGTGCCCGGTCCGTATGCGCCGTCGCGGCCCTACCGGCCGCCGCACGAGGAGACCAACCCGTATCTGCGTCCGCATCCGTCCGACGCGATCCATGGGGCGCCGACGGTGGTGGGGCCGATCGGTCCGCTCGCCCCGCCGACGGTGCCGCCCCCGGGGCCCGGACCGGCGCCGGAGAACGGCGGCCGGGAGGGGCCGGCGCCGTCGGACCGGCCCCCCGCGCGAGAATGAACGTTCGTCCTCCCTGACACCGATGGCTGCGGGAACACCGCGTGAACTTTTCGCCCCCACGCACCGGACCTGCCGGGAAACGCGCCGGTCGGGGATCCGCTGCCGGTGTCCGGTCCGCGGGACGGGCTTCGGAGGCAAGAGGCGTACCGATACGGTGGAGGCACCATGAGCGCATCTCAGCCCCCTCAGTCTCCCCTGTCTCCTGAGCACCCTGAGCCTCCTCAGGGCACCGACACCCCCACCCTTCTCGTCAAGATCTTCGGGAAGGACCGTCCCGGAATCACCGCCGGGCTCTTCGACACACTCGCCGCCTACTCGGTCGACGTCGTCGACATCGAGCAGGTCGTCACCCGTGGCCGCATCGTCCTGTGCGCGCTGGTCACCACCCCGACCGCGGGCGGTACCACCGAGGGCGATCTGCGGGCGACCGTGCACAGCTGGGCCGAATCGCTGAAGCTGCAGGCCGAGATCATCTCCGGCACCGGTGACAACCGGCCCCGCGGATACGGGCGCTCCCATGTGACCGTGCTCGGGCACCCGCTGACCGCCGAGTCGACGGCTGCCATAGCGGCCAGGATCACGTCGACGGGCGGCAACATCGACCGGATCTTCCGGCTGGCGAAGTACCCGGTCACGGCCGTCGAGTTCGCCGTGTCCGGCACCGGGACCGAGGAACTGCGGACCGCGCTGGCGACCGAGGCCGCAGGAATCGGGGTCGACGTGGCCGTCGTATCGGCCGGACTGAGCCGCCGTGCGCAGCGGCTGGTCGTCATGGATGTCGACTCGACGCTCATCCAGGACGAGGTGATCGAGCTGTTCGCGGCCCACGCCGGCTGCGAGGACAAGGTCGCCGAGGTGACCGAGCAGGCGATGCGCGGCGAGCTCGACTTCGAGCAGTCGCTGCACGCACGGGTGGCGCTGCTGGCGGGGCTCGATGCGTCGGTGGTGGACAAGGTGCGCGCCGAGGTGCGGCTGACCCCCGGTGCCCGCACGCTGATCCGTACGCTGAAGCGGCTCGGCTACCAAGTGGGCGTGGTCTCCGGCGGGTTCACCCAGGTCACCGACGATCTCAAGGAACGGCTCGGGCTCGACTTCGCCTCCGCCAACACCCTGGAGGTGGTCGACGGCAAGCTCACCGGCCGGGTCGTCGGCGACATCGTGGACCGGGCGGGCAAGGCCAGGCTGCTGCGCAGCTTCGCCGAGCAGGCCGGGGTGCCGCTGGCGCAGACCGTCGCGATCGGTGACGGTGCGAACGACCTGGACATGCTGAACACGGCCGGCCTCGGGGTCGCCTTCAATGCGAAGCCGGTCGTCCGCAAGGCCGCGCACACCGCGGTGAACGTGCCGTTCCTGGACACCGTGCTGTATCTGCTCGGGATCACCCGCGAGGAGGTCGAGGCCGCCGACGGTCACCAGGTCTGACCGACCGGCCTCGTGCCCGTGCGCACGGCACAGGCCCCGGCACTCGTGACCGAAGCGTCCCGGTGCCGGGGTCTTTCTCTGTACGGCGGCGCGTCAGTCGTTCGGCGTCCAGTACTCGACGAGCTTGCCCACCCCGTGCTCCACGCCCTTCCAGGAGCCGGAAAACTCGATCACGGCGAACGCCGCGGTCGGGAAGCCGCCGCGGCTCATCCGGGCCAGGGCGTCGCCCTCCGCCGATCCGGCGAGGGCGTCCGCGACGGCGTGCATGCCGGGGTTGTGGCCGATGAGCAGGAGATTGCGTACGTCGTCGGGGGTTTCGTTGAGCAGGGCGATCAGCTCGCCGAGGGAGGCCTCGTACAGCCGCTCCTCGTACACGGTCCTGGGCCGGTGAGGCATCTCGTGCACCGCCAGCTTCCAGGTCTCGCGCGTCCTGGCGGCGGTCGAGCAGAGGGCCAGATCGATGGTGACGCCGGAATCGACGAGTTTGCGGCCGGCTACCGGCGCATCCTTGCGGCCGCGCTCCGCGAGCGGCCTCTCATGGTCGGAGTCCTGCGACCATTCCGCCTTTGCATGCCTGAGTAGGACGATCCTGCGAGGTGTATCGACGCTCATACACCTCAGCTTCGCACGAAATGTGCCGCCCGGCGCAGGGTGTTGGAGGGCTTCCCCACCGAGGGTGAACGACGTCAGAGGGTCAGCAGGTCGACGATGCGCGCGAGCAACTGACCGATCGCCGGATCGGTCGTCGCGGCGTGCGCCTCGCCGGAACCCGAGATCAGCAGCAGCAGCGCGGCGAACGCGACCGCGGGCAGCGCGATGGCCCACCACGGCAGCCTGACCTCGACACCGGCCGAGGCCGGGCGGGGGGATCGGGTGTGCGTACGGGCCGCCATGTCCGCCTCCGTGGGTCATCGGTGCTGATACCCAGAACCTACGGATACGGGGGCGCCGGTCCCATCCGGTGACCCACCCACTTCACCCTGACCCTGGCCCCCTAGGGGAAGGTGGTGCTGGCCCCACCATCGGCCCCGGAGGCGGCGTTGCGCGCGAGGTGTCGGTTGCGCGCGAGGTGTCAGGGGGAAGCGATCGAGGCGATCACTCCGATGATCACCGAGATCAAGAGCATCGCCCCGAGCACGAGGAGAAGCTTCTTCTGTCCGTTCTGCGGATTCGGGTCAAGGACTGGCATGGAGCCAGTCTCGCATCTCAGCATTCGTCCTCGATCGTCCGGTCCCGTCCGGCGAGGATGCCTGCCACCGTCTGCGGCACCATCAGCCCGGCCATCAGCGCGATGGGCAGCCCCCAGCCGCCGCTGTGCTGGTACAGCACGCCGACGAGCAGCGGGCCGGGGATCGAGATCAGATAGCCGGTGGACTGGGCGAACGCGGAGAGCCGGACCACCCCGGCGCCGCTGCGGGTCCGCATGCCGATCATGGTGAGGGCGAGCGGGAAGGCGCAGTTGGCGATGCCGAGGAGCAGCGCCCAGGCCCAGGCGCCGCCGACCGGTGCGAGGTAGAGGCCCGCGTAGCCGACGAGGCCGCAGGCACTGAGGAGGACGACGATCGGGCCCTGGCTCTTCATCCGGCCGGCGACCCGGGGGATGACGAAGGCGAGCGGCACGCCCATGGCCATGGTCACGGCGAGCAGGACACCCGCCGTGCCGGCCGAGACCCCGGCGTCGCGGAAGATCTGCGGCAGCCATCCCATGGTGATGTACGCGGCGGTGGCCTGCAGGCCGAAGAAGCAGGCAAGACCCCAGGCGGTGCGGCTGCGGGTGATCCGCAGGACCGGGGCGTCCCCCTGCTGCGGGGCGGCGGCCCGTCCGGGGGCGTTCTTCCGGTCCCGTACCTGCGGGATCCAGGGCAGGACCGCGGCGGCGGCGAGCGCGGCCCAGATGCCGAGGCCGGCCTTCCAGTTGCCGCCGAGGGCGTCGGTCATGGGCACGGTGACCGCTGCGGCGAGTGCGGTGCCGAGGGCGAGCGCCATCGAGTAGAGGCCGGTCATGGAACCGACCCGGTCCGGGAACCAGCGCTTGACGATCACGGGCATCAGGACGTTGCTGACGGCTATGCCCATGAGGGCGAGCGCACTGGCTGCGAGGAAGCCTGCCGTGGAGCCGACGAGCGGCCGGATCACCAGGCCGGCCGCGATGGCGGCCATGCCGGCGCAGACGACCGCGCCGGGGCCGAAGCGGCGCGCGAGGCGCGGCGCCATGATGCCGAAGATCGCGAAACAGAGCGGCGGTACGGAGGTGAGGACGCCTGCGACGCTGCCGCTCATGTGCAGCCCGTCCCGTACGTCTTCGAGGAGGGCGCCGAGGCTGGTGATGGCGGGGCGGAGGTTGAGCGCGGTGAGGACGAGACCGACGGTGACCAGACGGAGCATCCAGGCGCTGGGACCCGTGGTGGTCTGCGGGGCTGCCGTGGCACCTCTGTCGGAGGAGGCGTACGCCGTGGCGGTGGGGCTGGTCCGGGTCGAGGTCCGGGTCCGGTGCTGGGTCTCGTCTTCGGGCATGTAGTCCATCATAGAATCATGGGATGATTGGTTGTCCACTCGCGGGAGAGCCTTCGGAAACCGCCGGTCAACACGAGTACCGGAGAATCCGCAAGCCCCGAGGATCCGAGCAAGGAGCATCATGGCGCTGACGTCTCCGCGGCGTTCGGCACTCGCCGACCAGGTGATCGCCCAGCTGAGGAATCAGATCACCTCGGGCGAGTGGCCCGTCGGTTCGCGGATTCCGACCGAACCCGAGCTGGTGGAGCAGCTGGGGGTGGCCCGCAACACCGTCCGCGAGGCCGTGCGCGCGCTCGCGCACAACGGGCTGCTGGACATCCGCCAGGGGTCGGGTACGTATGTCGTCGCCACCAGCGAGCTGGCCGGGGTGATGCACCGCCGGTTCGCGTCCGCCGATCCCCGGCATGTCGCCGAGCTGCGCTCGACGCTGGAGTCGTCGGCGGCCCGGCTGGCGGCCACGCGGCGCACCGAGCGCGATCTGAAGCAGCTGGACGCGCTCATGGTGCGCCGCGAGGAGACCTGGGCCGCGGGGGACGTGGAGGCGTTCGTGGCCGCGGACGCGACGCTGCATCTGGCCGTGGTCGCCGCCTCGCACAACGACGTGCTGACCGGTCTCTACGCCGACCTGGGGGATCTGCTGCGCGACTATCTCCGGGGCGATGTCGGGCACGAGCTGCGGCCCGAGAACCACATGGACCATGCACGGCTGGTCGAGGCCATCCGGGCCGGTGATCCGGAGACTGCGGCCGCCGAGGCCGCGAGTCATGCGCTGAGCTGTCTGGTCGACCGGGCCTGATCCGGACGAGCGGTTCTACACCCGTTCGTGGGTGACCCAGACGGAGGCGACTTCCTTCCAGCAGCGGTCGTCGAGCCGCACCGTCTGCCCGGGAGCGACCTCGACGGGTATGCCGTCCGCGTCTATGTCCCACCAGCGGTCGCATTCGGTGTGCAGCTGTACGCGGTCGATGGAGGGGTACGGATTGTGGCAGTAGGCGATCACCCGGGATCCCTGGACCGACGTACGGCAGTCGGCCCCGTACGGGTCCGGGACGGGCGCGGCGGGCGCGGACGCCCCGAAGCGCCCCATGCCGGACAGGCCCAGGGGGGCGACAAGTGCGGCGACGGCGACCGAGGCCGCCAGCAGGGCCCAGGTTCGGCGACGTGTGGGGCGCACAGCGATCTCCTCCCCGCAGCCCGACCAAAAGTCCGGTTCCACCACATTCTGCGGTGGAACGACCTTCTTTTCGACTTGAGCGGGTGAACCCGGGGCGGAGACGCACCGCGGCCGCGCACCATCTCCTCGGAGGTGGTACGCGGCCGTGTCGTGCGGGGTCGTACGAGGTCAGGCGCCCATCATGTGCACGCCACCGTCGACGTGGATGATCTCGCCCGTGGTCTTCGGGAAGAAGTCGGAGAGCAGGGCGACGACACCACGGCCGGCGGGCTCCGGGTCGGCCATGTTCCAGGCGAGCGGGGAACGGGTGTTCCAGACGTCCGCGAGCTCCGTGAAGCCGGGGATGGACTTGGCGGCCATCGAGCCGATCGGTCCGGCCGAGATCAGGTTGCAGCGGATGTGGTCCTTGCCCAGGTCGCGGGCGAGGTAGCGGGAGGTGGCCTCCAGCGCGGCCTTGGCCGGGCCCATCCAGTCGTACTGCGGCCAGGCGAACTGCGCGTCGAAGGTGAGGCCGACGATCGAGCCGCCCTCGCTCATCAGCGGCTTGCAGGCCATGGCGAGCGACTTCAGCGAGAACGCCGAGACGTGCATCGCGGTGGCGACGGACTCGAACGGCGTGTTGAGGAAGTTGCCGCCGAGCGCGTCCTGCGGCGCGAAGCCGATGGAGTGGACGACGCCGTCCAGCGAACCGAGCTCGTCACGGACCAGGCCCGCGAGCCGGTCCAGGTGCTCGGTGTTGGTCACGTCCAGCTCGATGACCTTGGCGGGCTTGGGCAGCTTCTTGGCGATGCGCTCCGTCAGCGTGGGCCGGGGGAAGGCGGTCAGGATGACTTCGGCGCCCTGCTCCTGTGCCACCTTGGCGGTGTGGAAGGCGATGGACGACTCCATCAGCACACCGGTGATGAGAATGCGCTTGCCGTCGAGGATTCCGCTCATGCTGATCAGTGACCCATGCCCAATCCGCCGTCAACGGGGATGACGGCTCCAGTGATGTACGACGCGTCGTCGGAGGCGAGGAAGCGCACCGCGGCGGCGATCTCCTCGGGCCGCGCGTAGCGCGCGAGCGGCACCTGGGCGACGATGCCCTTGCGCTGCTCCTCGGTGAGCACCTGGGTCATGTCGGTGTCGACAAAACCGGGCGCGACGACGTTGAAAGTGATGTTCCGCGAGCCGAGCTCGCGCGCCAGCGACCGGGCGAATCCGACCAGACCGGCCTTGGAGGCGGCGTAGTTGGCCTGCCCTGCCGAGCCGAGGAGGCCGACGACGGAGGAGATGAGGACGACGCGGCCCTTCTTGGCGCGCAGCATGCCGCGGTTGGCGCGCTTGACGACCCGGAAGGTGCCGGTGAGGTTGGTGTCGAGTACGGACGTGAAGTCCTCCTCGGACATCCGCATCAGCAACTGGTCCTTGGTGATACCGGCGTTGGCGACCAGTACTTCGACGGGACCGTGCTTCTCCTCGATCTCCTTGTAGGCCTGCTCCACCTGTTCGCCGTCGGTGATGTCGCACCGGACGGCCAGGACGCCCGCCTCGGTGAGGGCCTGGGGCGGCTCGCCCGAGCGGTACGTGATCGCGACCTTGTCGCCGTTGTCGGCGAAAGCGCGGGCGATGGCGAGGCCGATGCCCCGGTTTCCTCCGGTGACGAGAACCGAGCGGCTCAACGGATCACCCTTTCGATAGCGGTCTGGTACCTCGAAAACCTATCGCTACCAGGTGCTCCAGGGGGAATCGGCCCCTGACAGTGGCTTCCACGACGCACTGTGGGGTTCCTACAGTGCGACACCCCGCACCGTCGGGCCCGCCATGGAAAATCACGGGAAAACCAAGGGCCCCTGACGGGCTCGCGGCGCATGATTCACTGCGGAGACACATCGCACAGGTCGAGAAGGGGAAAGCCGACGTGCCCCATGAGGTAGATCAGTCATTCCTGGCCCTGCCGCTACGGGCCCTCGCCGACGCGGCGCTCGCCCGGGCCCGCGCGCTGGGCGCCACGCATGCGGACTTCCGCTTCGAGCGGGTGCGCAGTGCGTCCTGGCGGCTGCGGGACGCCCGGCCCGCCGGGACGTCGGACACCACCGATCTCGGGTACGCGGTCCGGGTGGTGCACGGCGGGGCGTGGGGGTTCGCGTCGGGGGTCGATCTGACCATGGACGCCGCGGCGAAGGTCGCGTCCCAGGCGGTCGCCATGGCGAAGCTGTCGGCGAAGGTGATCGCGGCGGCGGGCTCGGACGAGCGTGTGGAGCTGGCGGACGAGCCGGTGCACGGTGAGCGGACCTGGGTGTCGGCGTACGACGTCGACCCGTTCTCCGTACCGGACGAGGAGAAGGCGGGGCTGCTGGCCGAGTGGAGCAGCAGGCTGCTGGGCGCCGAGGGCGTCGCGCATGTGGACGCCTCGCTCATGACCGTCCACGAGAACAAGTTCTACGCGGATACGGCCGGAACCGTCACCACACAGCAGCGGGTACGGCTGCATCCGCAGTTCACCGCGGTCGCCGTGGACGGGACGACCGGTGAGTTCGACTCGATGCGGACCATCGCGCCGCCGGTCGGGCGGGGCTGGGAGTACCTCACGGGCACCGGCTGGGACTGGGACTCCGAGCTGGAGCGGATCCCCGGGCTGCTCGCCGAGAAGATGCGGGCGCCGAGCGTCGAGGCGGGGAGGTACGACCTGGTCGTCGACCCGTCGAATCTCTGGCTGACGATCCACGAGTCGATCGGGCATGCTACCGAACTCGACCGGGCGCTGGGGTACGAGGCGGCGTACGCCGGGACCTCGTTCGCCACCTTCGACCAGCTGGGCAAGCTGGCGTACGGCTCCCCCGTGATGAATGTGACGGGCGACCGCACCGCCGAGCACGGGCTCGCGACCGTCGGGTACGACGACGAGGGTGTCGAGGGCCAGTCCTGGGACCTGATCAAGGACGGAACGCTGGTCGGCTACCAGCTGGACCGGCGGATCGCGAAGCTGACGGGTCTCGGGCGGTCCAACGGGTGCGCGTACGCGGACTCGCCGGGCCATGTTCCCGTCCAGCGGATGGCGAACGTGTCGCTGCAGCCGGATCCGGGCGGGCTGTCCACCGAGGACCTGATCGGCGGGGTGGAGCGCGGCATCTATGTGGTCGGCGACCGGTCCTGGTCGATCGACATGCAGCGCTACAACTTCCAGTTCACCGGACAGCGGTTCTTCCGCATCGAGAACGGCAGGCTGGCCGGTCAGCTGCGCGACGTCGCGTACCAGGCGACGACGACGGACTTCTGGGGCTCGATGGAGAAGGTCGGCGGCCCGCAGACGTACGTCCTGGGCGGCGCCTTCAACTGCGGCAAGGCCCAGCCGGGCCAGGTCGCGGCCGTCTCGCACGGCTGTCCCTCCGCCCTCTTCCGAGGCGTGAACATCCTCAACACGACGCAGGAGGCGGGCCGATGAGCCGCGTCAGCAAGCCGTACGAGATCGTCGAGCGCGCGCTCGAGCTGTCCACCGCCGACGGCTGTGTGGTCATCGCCGACGAAGAGTCCTCCGCCAACCTCCGCTGGGCGGGCAACGCGCTCACCACGAACGGGGTGACCCGGGGGCGGACCCTGACCGTCATCGCCACGGTCGACGGCGCCGAGGGCGCCGCGTCCGGTGTGGTGTCCCGTTCCGCCGTCACCGCCGACGACCTGGAACCGCTGGTGCGCGCCGCCGAGGCCGCCGCGCGCGGGGCCGGGCCCGCCGAGGACGCGCAGCCGCTGGTCACCGGGGTGTCCCCGTCGCCCGACTTCACGGACGCGCCGGCCGAGACGGGTTCGGATGTGTTCGCGGAGTTCGCCCCGGCGCTCGGTGACGCGTTCGCCCGCGCCCGGGCCGGCGGCCGTGAGCTGTACGGCTTCGCGCACCACCAGCTGACCTCGACGTATCTGGGTACGTCGACGGGCCTGCGGCTGCGCCACGACCAGCCGAACGGGACGCTGGAGCTGAACGCCAAGTCCCCCGACCGGTCGCGTTCCGCCTGGGCGGGCCGCTCCACCCGGGACTTCAAGGATGTCGACCCGGCCGAGCTGGACGCGGAGCTGGCGCAGCGGCTGGGCTGGGCGGAGCGCCGTATCGAGCTGCCCGCCGGACGGTACGAGACGCTGCTGCCGCCCACCGCGGTGGCCGATCTGCTGATCTACCAGATGTGGTCGTCGACGGCCCGGGACGCCGCCGAGGGCCGGACGGTCTTCTCCAAGCCGGGTGGTGGCACGCGGCTCGGCGAGACGCTGTCCGGGCTGCCGCTGACCCTGCGCAGCGATCCGACCGCGCCGGGACTGGAGTCCGCGCCGTTCGTGATCGCCCACTCGTCGGGGGACGGCGCCTCCGTCTTCGACAACGGGCTGCCGCTGGCATCGACCGACTGGATCCGGGACGGCCGGCTGGACCGGCTGACCACCACCCGGCACACGGCCGGACTGACCAAAATGCCGGTCGCCCCGGCGATCGACAACCTGGTGCTCGACGGCGGCGGTGAGCGGTCGCTGGACGAGATGGTGGCGGCGACGACCGGCCGGGCCCTGCTGCTGACCTGCCTCTGGTACATCCGGGAGGTCGACCCGGCGACGCTGCTGCTGACCGGGCTGACCCGGGACGGGGTGTATCTGGTGGAGGACGGCGAGGTGGTCGGCGAGGTGAACAACTTCCGGTTCAACGAGTCGCCGGTCGATCTTCTGTCGCGGGCCACCGAGGCGGGCCGCACCGAGAAGACGCTGCCGCGCGAGTGGGGCGACTGGTTCACCCGGGCCGCGATGCCGGCGCTGCGGATCCCGGACTTCAATATGAGTTCGGTCAGCCTCGGGGTGTGACCCTAGACTGACCGTGCACATCCATGCACGTATGCGAAGGAGACCCAGGACAGTGACGGAGATCGTCGACGAGCTGAAGTGGCGCGGGCTGTTCGCCCAGTCCACTGACGAGGACGCATTGCGCAAGGCTCTCGCGGACGGTCCCGTCACGTTCTATTGCGGCTTCGACCCGACCGCGGCAAGCCTGCACGTCGGCCATCTGGTGCAGGTGCTCACCGTGCGCCGGCTGCAGCAGGCCGGGCACCGGCCGCTCGCCCTGGTGGGTGGGGCCACCGGCCAGATCGGTGACCCGCGGCCGACGGCCGAGCGGACGCTGAACGACCCGGAGACGGTCGCGAACTGGGTGACGCGGCTGCGCTCCCAGATCGAGCCGTTCCTCTCGTTCGAGGGTGCAAACGCCGCGGTCATGGTGAACAACCTGGACTGGACCGCGGGCATGTCCGCGATCGAGTTCCTGCGGGACATCGGCAAGCACTTCCGGGTCAACAAGATGCTCACCAAGGACTCGGTCGCCCGCCGGCTGGAGTCCCAGGAGGGCATCAGCTACACGGAGTTCAGCTACCAGCTGCTGCAGGGCATGGACTTCCTGGAGCTGTACCGGCGGTACGGCTGCACCCTCCAGCAGGGCGGCAGCGACCAGTGGGGCAACCTCACCGCGGGCATCGACCTGATCCACCGTCTGGAGTCGGCGGCCGAGGTGCACGCACTGGCCACGCCGCTCATGGTGAAGGCGGACGGCACCAAGTTCGGCAAGTCCGAGAGCGGGGCCGTCTGGCTCGACCCGGAGATGACGACGCCGTACGCGTTCTACCAGTTCTGGCTGAACGTGGACGACCGGGACATCTCGCCGTACATGCGCATCCTCAGCTTCAGGAGCCGCGCCGAGCTGGAGGAGCTGGAGAAGCTCACCGAGGAGCGTCCGCAGGCCCGGACGGCGCAGCGTGCGCTGGCGGAGGAGCTGACGACACTGGTGCACGGCGCCGAGCAGTGCGCGGCGGTGATCGCGGCGTCGAAGGCGCTGTTCGGCCAGGGCGAGCTGGGTGACCTGGACGAGGCGACACTGAGCGCCGCGCTCTCCGAGGTGCCGCACGCCAAGGTCCCGGAGCTCGGCCCGCTGGTGGACCTCCTGGTGGAGGCCGGGCTGGCGCCGAGCAAGTCGGGGGCCCGCCGCACGGTCAAGGAGGGCGGCGCCTACGTGAACAACGTCAAGGTCGTGGACGGTGAGGCCGCACCGGCCCGCGAGGAGCTGCTGCACGGACGCTGGCTGGTGCTGCGCCGGGGCAAGAAGAACCTCGCGGCGATCGAGGTCACGGCCGGCTGACAGCGGGGCACAGCACACGGCGGCCGGGCACGCATCGCGCGTGCCCGGCCGCCGTCGTTCCGTGTGCCTCGCCGCCGCTCCTGTGCTCAGGCCCTCTGCTTCTTCGTACCGCGCAACGATGCCCAGGCCATGTCGCCGAGGCCGACGACGACCACGGCGCCGATCAGCTGGAGCAGATGGCGCGTCCAGTCGATGCCCCGGGTGTCATTGACGCCGATCCATGTCGCGACAGCATTGCCGAGGACGCTGCCGATGATGCCGAAAATGGTCGTCAGCCACAGTGGGATCTGCTGTTTGCCGGGCAGGATCGCCTTCGCGATCAGGCCCAGGACCAGACCCACGATGATTGCCCACAGCCAACTCATGTCGCCTCCTCGTGCGGCGCCGTGTCGCGCATGTGCGCAAGTCTCGACGCATCGGCAGTACGTCGCATGTCGGACAGGTCCATACGTGCCGCACCTGGGCCGGTGTGCGCGCATTCGGCATGCCCCGGTCTCGATCCCGTCGGATGCCGGGCGTACCGTGGGAACGGCTCGGTGAGCAGCCAGGGGAAGGGCGGCGGGAACGTGATGCGGAAGCGGAGTGGCGCGGAGGTCTTCCGGATCACGGGAGCCCGGCAGGGTCTCGCCGAGGACGTGCGCGGCCGGCAGCGACGCTATGTGATCTCGATGTCCGTGCGGACCGTTTCGGTGGTCCTGGCGGCGGTGCTGTGGAACGTCGAGAGGCCTGTGGCCGTCGTGGCGCTCGTGCTGGGCGCCCTGCTTCCGTACGTGGCCGTCGTCATCGCCAACGCGGGCCGGGAGAGCCCCCCTTCACTGCCGTCGACGTTCGTTCCGGCGCCCGTCCGGCCGGCGCTCGAGGCCGCCCCGGTGGCCCGTCCGGCGGACTCCGACCGGGCCCGCAGCACCCCGGATCCGCAGGAGCACAGCTGAGCGCGCGGCACGCCGAATGCTCAAGAAAAGCTCAGATCAATCATGAAGTTCAGGTGCACCGCACCCCGGTCCCCGTGACATACTTCTTACGCGCTCCGCATCCCCCGTCGGAGCGACGGACCGACGCCGGGCAGCTCCCCCCGTGGCTGCTCGGCGTCGCTTTTTCTCCGGCGGGGATGCGTCACCAGGACGGCCGTACGGCTGACCTAGGGTTGGGTCCGTGAACTTCCCGAACTTCCCGGGCTCCCCCGGAGATGCCGCCGAGAGCGCTGCTTCCGCGGCACCGATCTGTTCCGCCAAGGGCTGCCGTGCGGCCGCCGTATGGGTGCTGGCCTGGAACAACCCGAAGCTGCATACCCCGGAGCGCCGCAAGACCTGGCTGGCCTGCGACGAGCACCGCGAACACCTCTCCTCGTTCCTCGGAGTGCGCGGTTTCCTGAAGGACGTCGTGACGCTGGCGGAGTGGGAGTCCTCGGCCGCCGGGGACTGACGGCCGTCCTCTCAGCCGCCGATCGCCGACATCGGGCGGTCAGGCTGCAGGAAGGACGGGTCGTCCAGACCGGATCCGGCCTTCTTCCCCCACATCGCGAGCCGCCAGAGCCGGGCGATCTCCTCGTCCGGGGCCTCGGAGCGCAGTGCACCGCGCAGATCGGTCTCCTCCCGCGCGAACAGGCAGGTCCGCACCTGACCGTCGGCAGTGAGCCGGGTGCGGTCGCAGGCCCGGCAGAACGGGCGGGTGACGGAGGCGATGACACCGACCCGGTGCGGTCCGCCGTCGACGAGCCACCGCTCGGCGGGGGCGGAGCCGCGCTCGCCCTCTCCTTCGGCGGTGAGCGCGAAACGGGTGCGCAGGGAGGCGAGTATGTCCCCTGCCGTGATCATGCCGTCGCGCTTCCAGCCGTGCTGGGCGTCGAGCGGCATCTGCTCGATGAAGCGCAGCTCGTAGCCGTTCTCCACGGCCCAGGCGAGCAGGTCGGGGGCCTCGTCGTCGTTGAGCCCCGGCATCAGGACGGTGTTGACCTTGACCGGGGTGAGACCCGCGTCGCGGGCGGCTTCGAGGCCTGCCAGCACGTCGTGGTGACGGTCGCGGCGGGTGAGGGTCTTGAAGACGTCGGGGCGCAGGGTGTCCAGCGAGACGTTGACCCGGTCGAGGCCGACGGCCTGGAGAGCGGCCGCCGTACGCTTCAGCCCGATGCCGTTGGTGGTGAGCGACATCTTCGGGCGGGGGGTCAGGGCCGCGCACTGCTCGACGATGGAGACGAGGCCGGGGCGCAGCAGCGGTTCACCGCCGGTGAAGCGCACTTCCGTGACCCCGAGCCGGGTGACGGCGATACGGACGAGCCGGACGATCTCGTCGTCGCTGAGCAGGTCCGGCTTGGCCAGCCACTGCAGGCCTTCTTCGGGCATGCAGTAGGTGCACCGCAGGTTGCAGCGGTCGGTCAGCGAAACGCGCAGGTCGGTGGCGACGCGATCGTAGGTGTCGATGAGCACGGTGGGCCCCCTCCCCCGGTGACATGACCGGTTACGGATCTGACTCGTCCGAGACTACGCGAGACGTGTGACACGCAGGTGGCCCGTTCGGCACGAGGAGCGGCGCGGCCGCGTCGTAGGACTCTACGACGCGGCCGCGGAAACCGCATGGTGCGTGACGTGGACTCTCCGACGTCTCCTCGTCCGTCAGTGGGCTCCGACGCCGGTGAGGGACTTGACCTCCAGTTCGGCGTACTTGCCCTTGTCCGGCTCCTCCTTGGAGAGCAGGGAGCCGAGCCAGCCGAGCAGGAACCCCAGCGGGATGGAGATCAGGCCCGGATTCTCCAGCGGGAACCAGGCGAAGTCGACGTCCGGGAACATCGACGAGGGCTTGGAGGAGACGACCGGGGAGAACAGCACCAGCAGGACGGACGAGGCCAGGCCCCCGTAGATCGACCAGAGGGCGCCCTGGGTGGTGAACCGCTTCCAGAACAGGCTGTACAGGATCGTCGGCAGGTTGGCCGACGCGGCCACCGCGAAGGCGAGGGCGACCAGTCCGGCCACGTTCAGGTCGCGGGCGAGGGCACCGAGCGCGATGGAGACGATGCCGATGGCGACGGTCGCCCACTTGGCCGCGCGTACCTCCTCCTTCTCCGTGGCCTTGCCCTTGCGGATGACGTTGGCGTAGATGTCGTGCGCGAACGACGACGAGGACGCCAGGGTCAGGCCGGCGACGACGGCGAGGATGGTGGCGAAGGCGACCGCGGAGATGACGGCGAGCAGAATGGCGCCGCCGGTGGAGCCGGAGCCGCCTCCGATCTCCAGGGCGGCCAGCGGTGCCGCCGTGTTCCCCGCCTTGTTCGAGGCGATGATGTCGGCCGGCTTGAGGATCGCGGCGGCGCCGAAGCCGAGCACGATCGTCATCAGGTAGAAGGCGCCGATAATGCCGATCGCCCAGTTCACCGACTTACGGGCGGCCTTGGCGGTCGGCACGGTGTAGAAGCGGATCAGGATGTGCGGGAGTCCGGCGGTGCCGAGGACCAGCGCGATGCCGAGTGAGATGAAGTCCAGCTTCGAGGTGCCGGTGGCACCGTACTTGAGGCCGGGCTCGAGGAACGCCTTGCCCTTCCCGCTGTTCTCGGCCGCGGTGCCGAGCAGGTCGGAGATGTTGAAGTGGAACTTCAGCAGGATCAGGAAGGTGATGAGCACGGTGCCCGCGATGAGCAGCACGGCCTTGACCATCTGCACCCAGGTGGTGCCCTTCATGCCGCCGATGGTGACGTACACGATCATCAGCAGGCCGACCAGCCCCACGATGGCGATCTTGCCGCCGTCGCTGGTGATGCCCAGCAGCAGCGAGACGAGGACACCGGCGCCCGCCATCTGCGCGAGCAGGTAGAAGATCGAGACGACGATGGTGGAGGCGCCCGCGGCCGTACGGACGGGACGCTGGCGCATGCGGTACGCGAGGACGTCTCCCATCGTGTAGCGGCCGGAGTTGCGCAGGGGTTCGGCGACCAGCAGCAGGGCGACGAGCCAGGCGACCAGGAAGCCGATGGAGTAGAGGAAGCCGTCGTAGCCGAAGAGCGCGATGGCGCCCGCGATGCCGAGGAACGACGCCGCGGACATGTAGTCGCCGGAGACCGCGAGACCGTTCTGGAAGCCGGTGAACTGGCGGCCGCCCGCGTAGAAGTCGGCGGCGTCCTTGGTCTGCCGGCCCGCCCACACGGTGATGAAGAGGGTCGCGACGACGAAGCACGCGAAGAGCGTGATGATCAACGGCCGGTGCTCGCTCGCGCCTTCGGCGGCGAGCTGGACCGTGGGGTATGCGGTGTGGGCGGCGCTCATGCGTCGGCCTCCATACGGGACTTGATCGCGGCGGCCTTCGGGTCGAGCTTGGCGGCGGCGTGGCGCGAGTACAGCCAGGCGATGAGGAACGTGGTGAGGAACTGGGCGAGTCCGAAGACGAGCGCCACGTTGATGTTGCCGAACACCTTGGTCCCCATGAAGCCTGCCGCGTAGTTCGACAGCAGCACGTAGAGCAGGTACCAGAGGATGAAGGCGACGGTCAGGGGGAAGGCGAACGAGCGGTGCGCATGCCGCAGTTCGGCGAACTCCGCGCTCTCCTGGACCGCGACGAACTCCTCCGTCGCGGGCCGGGCAGGGCCGGTGTCGGGGATGGCCTCGGGGGGCGGTGCATCGGCATCGGTAGCCACGGAATCTCCTCGCGACGCGGGTACGGTTGTGGGGACGACGGATTTCACGGAAAACCTCGGTATCGGGGGGCCTGTGATGCGCCTCCCCTGACAACGGCACGGGGGGCGCGGCGCATCGGTTCACCGCGGAACGCCACTTCTTGACCCGCCCCGCCGATCTCGACTTCGAACGCAGTTCCGTCAATTCGTTGATGAGCCGGGATGATCGGCGATAGCTTCGCTCTTCATGTACGCGGCCGAACACACCCTGTGTCCGGCCGACTGACACGGATGATGTGGAGACCCCATGGCTCATCTGGGATCCAGACGGACGCGCGCGCTGACGCTGCCCGTCGGATTGGCCCTCACGGCCTCGCTCGGCTTCCTGCCGACCAGTACCGCATCCGCCGCACCGTCGGACGGACTGCCCGCGGCGGCGGTCTCGGCGGACGGCCCGACGCTCTCGTACGTCGTCAACACCCGCGGCGGTCACGGCACGGTCAAGCAGGTGAAGAAGGAGATAGCCCGGGCCGGTGGCACGGTGGTGATCGCCTACGAGCAGATCGGTGTCATCGTCGTCCACTCGCAGAACCCGGCCTTCGCCGCGTCGATCCGTCGCGTCAAGGGTGTGGAGTCGGCGGGTGCGACCCGGACCAACCCCATCGTTCCGCAGGCCACCAAGGACATCGGGGTCGAGCAGCCGCTCTCCGCCGAGCAGGCACGGACCGCGTCCGCGAACGCGACGGCCGGTCAGGACCCGTTGGAGCCCCTCCAGTGGGACCTGCCCGCCATCAAGGCGGACAAGGCGCACCAGGTGTCGCTGGGCAGCAGCAAGGTCACGGTCGCGGTCATCGACACGGGTGTCGACGACACGCACCCGGACCTGGCGCCGAACTTCGACCGTCAGGCGTCGGCGAACTGCGTGACCGGCGCGCCGGACACGACGGACGGCTCGTGGCGCCCGAAGGCCGGCGAGAGCGACCACGGCACGCATGTCGCGGGCACCATCGCCGCCGCGAAGAACGGCATCGGCGTCACCGGCGTCGCGCCGGGCGTGAAGGTGGCGGGCATCAAGGTGGCGACCCCGAGCGGGTTCTTCTACACCGAGGCCGTCGTCTGCGGCTTCGTCTGGGCCGCCGAGCACGGCGTCGATGTCACGAACAACAGCTATTACACCGACCCCTGGCTGTACAACTGCAAGAACGACCCCGACCAGGGCGCCCTGGTCGAGGCGGTCACCCGCGCCACCCAGTACGCGGAGCGCAGGGGCACGGTCAACGTGGCCGCGGCCGGCAACAGCGGCGAGGACCTGGCCGCCGACGAGCTGGAGGACTCGACCAGCCCGAACGACACCACGCCGGTCCACCGGACGGTCGACCCGCGCACCTGCTTCGACATCCCGACGATGCTGCCGGGCGTGGTGACGGTCTCCGCGACCGGCGCCAAGGGCCTCAAGGCCTCCTACTCCAACTACGGTCAGGGGGTCATCGATGTGGCCGCCCCGGGCGGCGACTCGACCGTCTACCAGACGCCCGCACCGCCGGCCACGAGCGGTCTGATCCTGTCGACGCTGCCGGGCGGCGGCTACGGCTACAAGGCCGGTACGTCAATGGCCTCCCCGCATGTCGCCGGTGTGGTGGCCCTCATCAAGTCGTCGCACCTGCACGCCTCGGCGGCCGCCGTGAAGGCGCTGCTGACGGTCGAGGCGGACGCCACCGCGTGCGGCGCGCCGTACGACATCAACGGTGACGGCACGATCGACGCCGTCTGCGAGGGTTCCACGAACCGCAACGGCTTCTACGGCGCCGGTGTCGTGGACGCACTGGACGCGGTCCGCTGGTAAAGGTCCCGCGGTGATCGTCCGCGGGTGATCGTTCGGAGGCAGGGGCCGGGGACCGAGTTCCCCGGCCCCTGTGCCGTACCGTCGTGGCACGCAGTGCCATAGTGCGGTCATGACACACATGACAGCTGTGGCCGAAGCGCCGGACTCGGGTACGGGGCAGGCCTGGGCCGCCCTCGGCGGCGATCCCGCGCTTCTGGACCGTGTCGACGGCGGCGGACCGGCCGGACTGCTGCCCGCACGGCTGCCGGTCATGGAGCTGGCCCGTTCCACCGTCGCCGTCTGTTCCCTGGCCGCCGCCGAACTGGCGGCGTGCCGCACAGGGGGCGCGGTGCAGCGGGTCCGGGTCGACGACGGTGCGGTGGCCACCGCGTTCCTCAGCGAGCGTCATCTGCGCATCGACGGACGCGCGCCGACGACGTTCGCCCCGCTGTCCCGGTTCTGGCGGACGGCCGACGGCTGGGTCCGTACGCATGCCAACTACCCGCACCACCGGGCCCGGTTGCTCGCCGCGCTCGGCCTCGCCGCCGACGCCGGGGCGGACACGGCGGCCGCCGTACTCGCCGAACGGCGCGCGGTGGAGGTCGAGGAGACGGTGTACGCCGCGGGCGGCCTGGCCGTCGCCCTGCGCACCCCGCGGCAGTGGGCGGCGCACGAGCAGGGCGCCGCGATCGCGGCGCGCCCGCTGCTGACGCTCGACCGGACCGAGGGCCCGGCCGCCGTGGCGCCGCGCCGTCCCGCCCCGCTGCCCGCCTCGCCGCTGCTGCCCGCCGCCGGGCTCAGGGTCCTCGATCTGACCCGGGTCCTCGCCGGCCCGGTCGCCACCCGCACGCTGGCGCTGCTGGGTGCGGACGTCCTGCGGATCGATGCGCCGCGGCTGCCGGAGAGCCAGGACGCCCACAACGACACGGGGTTCGGCAAGCGGTCGGTCTCCCTGGATCTGGGCGACCGGGCGGACCGGGCGACGTTCGACGAACTGCTCGCCGCCGCCGATGTGCTGGTCACCGGGTACCGGCCGGGCTCGCTGGAGGCATACGGACTGACTCCGGAGGAGCTCGCCGTACGCCGTCCCGGTCTGGTGCTGGCCCAGGTCTCCGCGTGGGGGCGGTACGGGCCGTGGCAGGAGCGGCGCGGCTTCGACAGTCTGGTGCAGGTCGCCACCGGGATCGCGGCCGCGGAGGGGGACGCCGGAGCTCCGGGCGCGCTGCCTGCGCAGGCCCTCGACCACGGCACCGGCTACCTGCTGGCCGCGGGCGTGCTGCGGGCGCTGACCGGGCAGCACCACGACGGCGGTTCGCGGCTGCTGCGGCTGGCGCTCGGGCAGACGGCGCACTGGCTGTGCGACGGGCTCGCGCAGGCTCCTGCCGCTTCCGGCGCGTCGCAGCCGTACGACGCCGAGAAGTACCTCGCCACCGCGGACAGCGCGCTCGGCCGGCTGCGGTACGCCCTGCCGCCGGTCGCCTTCGCGGGCGGCCCGGCGGACTGGTCACGTCCGCCGGGCCGGCTGGGCGCGGATGAGCCGAAGTGGCGTACCACTACGGCTTGATGAGGACCTTCAGCGCCGAGCGCTGGTCCATGGCCTTGTAGCCGGCGGGAACCTCGTCGAGGCCGATGGTGAGGTCGAAGACGGGCGACGGGTCGATCGTGCCGGCCAGGACGTCGGGGAGCAGTTCCGGAATGTACGTGCGCACGGGGGCGACGCCGCCGCGCAGGGCTATGTTCCGGTCGAACATGACGCCGAGGTCGAGGCCGGTGCCGCTGCCGTGCGGCACGCCGACGTAGCCGATCGAGCCGCCGTCGCGGGTGATCCCGACCGCCGTGCGCATCGACTGCTCGGTGCCGACGGCCTCGATCACGGCGTGGGCGCCCGCGCCGCCGGTCAGTTCCCGTACGGCCGCGACGGCTGCTTCGCCGCGCTCGGCGACGACGTCGGTGGCGCCGAAGGTGCGGGCGATGTCCGTGCGCACCTGGTGGCGGCCGAGCGCGATGATCCGCTCGGCGCCGAGCCGCTTCGCGGCCATGACGCCGCAGAGGCCGACCGCCCCGTCACCGACGACCGCGACCGTGCTGCCGGGCTTCACGCCCGCGCCGATGGCGGCGTGGTGCCCCGTGCCGAGCACGTCGGACAGCGCCAGGAGCGCCGTGAGCAGGCGGTCGTCGGACGCGGCGGCGGCCGGGAGCTTGACCAGCGTGCCGTCGGCGAACGGGACACGCACGGCCTCGCCCTGCCCGCCGTCGGAGCCGACCGAGCCCCAGAAGCCGCCCTGCGGGCAGGACGTCGTCAGGCCCTCGGCGCAGTACTCGCAGGTGCCGTCGGACCAGACGAAGGGGGCGACGACGAGGTCACCGGCCGCGAAGCCCCGGACCTCCGGTCCTGCCTCCTCGACGATCCCGATGAACTCGTGGCCGATGCGCTGGCCGGGCTCCCGGGCGGCCTCGCCGCGGTACGCCCACAGGTCGCTGCCGCAGATACAGGCCCGCAGGACGCGCAGCACCACATCGGTGGGCTGCTGGATCACAGGGTCCGGCACCTCCTG
Organism: Streptomyces sp. JH14; assembly: GCF_029428675.1. Taxonomy (GTDB): domain Bacteria; phylum Actinomycetota; class Actinomycetes; order Streptomycetales; family Streptomycetaceae; genus Streptomyces. The sequence continues at coordinate 1,277,034 of NZ_JAJNEL010000001.1, forward strand.
GACACGGATGTCGTGGGGGGCGTGGATGACGGTGGCGCGCATGCGTGGAGGTCCTCGTTCGTCTCAGATTCTGATACCCCGCTCACGGTACGCCCCGGAGGGGACGACAACCCACTTCGCACCCGGCGCGAGCGCCCCGACGGTCAGCAGGAACTGCGCCACGAGGTAGGTGAGCATGACCCAGAAGTCGGGGGCGGGCAGCTGCGGCCAGTCGGCGATGCCGGTGGCGATGAGCGCGTCGGACAGCAGGAAGAGCGCCCCGCCGAGCGCGGCGTACCGGCCGCAGGTGCTGGACCGGTAGGCCATGGCCGTGAGCAGCAGGCTGTACCCGGCCATCGGGATCCGGAGGTCCGCGGGCAGCCCGCCCCAGAGCAGCGCGAGGAAGCCGGCCAGGAAGACGGCGTACGCCGCTGCGAGCACCAGGGAGGTGCGGGCGCGTCCGAAGAGCCACAGATAGCAGACATGGCCTGCGGCGAACGACCCCATGCCGATGAGGAAGGCGGTATCGGAGCCGGCCAGCAGAAGGGCGTCGCCGCCCCAGCCGAAGAGGAGCGCCGCGACGAGCAGCCGGGGGCCCCGGCGGGCGGCGGCGTACCCGGCCAGCAACGGCATCAGCAGCGGCTTGGCGACGAGATGGGCGGCCCCGGTGTAGGTGAGGACACCGAAGAGGTCGACGGCGCAGGCGACGAGGAACGCGATGAGCAGGGGGCGTACGAAACGTGCCCTCGGATCCGTGCCGGTGTCGGTGCTCATCCGGTGCTTTCCTGGGCGGGGACGGCGGTGGCGGCAGGCGGGGCGGTGGCCGTCGAGGCGGCCGTCGGCGCCGGCTCCCAGCCGGGGCCGCGGAAGATCCGCCCGGCCCGCTCGCCCCAGCTGCCCGCGGCGCGTACGTCGCGGGCGATGGCGGCGTACTCATGGGTCGCGACGCGCAGCGGGTTGTAGGTCGCGATGTTCTTCGTGAGCCCGTAGACGGGGCGCTCGGTCTCGGCGGCGAAGGAGCCGAAGAACCGGTCCCAGAGGATGAGGATGCCGCCGAAATTCCGGTCGAGATAGCCGCCTTGGGACGCGTGGTGCACCCGGTGGTGGGAGGGCGTGTTCAGTACGTACTCGAAGGGCCGGGGCAGCTTGTCGATCCGCTCGGTGTGCACCCAGAACTGGTAGACGAGGTTGGCCGACGAGCAGAACGCCAGCGCCGCCGGATGGACACCGCAGGCGACGAGCGGAACGTAGAACGGCCAGGCGGTCAGCGAGGTCCAGGGCTGGCGCAGGGCGGTGGAGAGGTTGAACTTCCGGCTGGAGTGGTGGACCACATGGCAGGCCCAGAGGATCCGGATGACGTGGTGGCCGCGATGGGACCAGTAGTAGAGGAAGTCCTGCGCGAGCAGCATCAGCAGGATCGTCCACCACAGGACGGGGACGCGGAGCGGGGTCAGCTCGTAGACCGCGGAGTAGATCGCCACGATGGGGACTTTCCACAGCAGATCGAACGCGAGACTGCCGAGACCCATGGAGACGCTGGTGACGGCGTCCTTGGTCTCGTACCCGGCGGCGTCCTCATCCGGGTGAATGCGGTGGCTGACCATTTCGACAACAGTGAGCAGGACGAAGGCCGGTATGGACCACAGCACGACATCGGGCAGGTTCGGCTCCATGCGAGCACCGTAGAGCCGGTGGGCGGCCGGGGACTAGACGTTGTTACCAACAAGTATGCGAGACGCGACGTCAGCAGCTTTTGGTCACTTCTGCCAACACCCGTACCGGATCAGACGCCTGCCGCCCCCAGCAGCGCCCCCGCCGCATAGGTGACCCCCATGGCCACCGCTCCCCCGCACATGTTCCGCAGCACGGCACGCCCCACCGCCGCGTCGCCCAGCCGCGCGCTCCACCACCCCGTGAGCGCCAGCGCCGCCAGCACCGCCAGGACCGTGACGGTCAGCCGCAGCGGCGCCGGCGGCAGCACGATCGCCAGGAGCGGCAGCAGGGCCCCCACCGTGAACGCCAGGAAGCTCGCACCCGCCGCATGCCACGGGTTCGTCAGGTCGTCCGGGTTGATGCCCAGCTCCACGACCGCATGGGCGCGCAGCGCATCGCGTTCGGTGAGCTGCAGGGCGGCCTCGCGGGCGACGTCCCGGCTCAGGCCCTTGCCCTCCAGCAGGCCGGTCAGTTCGACGAGTTCCGCTTCCGGCGCTTCCTGCAGTTCCTGCTTCTCCGTCGCCAGCGCGGCCTGTTCCGAGTCGCGCTGGGTGGACACCGATACGTATTCGCCCGCGGCCATCGACATGGAGCCGGCCAGCAGCCCTGCGAGGCCCGCCGTCAGCAGGGCGCCGCGGTCGCCGGTGGCCCCGGCGACGCCGACGACGAGACCCGCGGTGGAGACGACACCGTCGTTCGCACCGAGGACCGCGGCGCGCAGCCAGTTCAGCCGTGCGCCGATGCCACTGCCGTGGGGCTCCTGATGGGCCTGGGGATACATCACCCGGGGATGGTCTCATCGGGTCCCGTCACCGGGCGCGGACCGACCCGCCCGGTCCGGAACACCGGGCCGGACGGACGGCTCCCGGATACGGGGGTGTCAGTCCCGGCCCGTATTCTCTGTGACCATGCTCGACGACCGCCAGACCGCAGCACCGTGGCCGACCGCCTACCCGCAGGGGTACGCGGTCGTCGACGTGGAGACCACCGGACTCGCCCGGGACGACCGGATAATCTCCGCCGCCGTCTACCGGCTGGACGCGCAGGGCAATGTCGAGGACCACTGGTACACCCTCGTCAACCCGGAGCGGGACCCCGGACCCGTCTGGATCCACGGTCTGACGAGCGACGTCCTGGAGGGTGCCCCGCTCTTCCCGGAGGTCGCCGCAGAGCTGTCCGAGCGGCTCGCGGGCCGCGTCCTCGTCGCGCACAACGCCGCCTTCGACTGGTCGATGCTGGCCCGGGAGTACGCGCGCGCGTCAGCCGTCGCCCCGGTCGAGCACCGGCTCTGCACCATCGCCCTCGCCAAGGAGCTGCGGCTGCCGCTGCCCAACCACAAGCTGGCTTCGCTGGCCGCGCACTTCGGAGTCGTGCAGCAGCATGCGCACCACGCGCTGGACGATGCCCGGGTGCTGGCCGAGGCGTTCCGGCCGAGCCTGCATGCGGCGGCGCGCGACGGGGTGCGGCTGCCGCTGCTGGAGTGCCGTCCGCTCACGGAGTGGTCGGACTCCCCGGTCACCCCGCGGGTCGGCTACCAGCCCTCGTACGGCAGCCAGGGCAGCTGGCGCCCTTCGCGCAAGCGGCCGGCCTGCCCGTATCCGAATCCCGGACGGTACGACAAGGACAAACCTCTCATGCAGGGCATGCGGGTGGCGTTCTCCGGGGACACCTCCATCGACCGTGAACTGCTGGAGGACCGGGCGGTCGAGGCCGGACTGCACGTGGCGACGAGCGTCTCGCGGCTGACCAGTCTGCTGGTCACCAACGACCCGGACGCGGCGACGTCGAAGACGGTGAAGGCGAAGGCGTTCGGCACACCGATCGTGGACGAGAGCGCATTCACCCACCTGCTGCGGGACGTGGCGCAGGTGTCGGTGACGACCGGGGCACCCGTGGCCGCTCCCCTGCCGACGCCGTCATCGGAGTGAACCGGGGGCGACTCGCCCGTCCGCCGCTCGCCGCCCGGCATCCCGGCATCCCACCCTGTGGCGCATGGCACGTTGTGAGGTTTGCGGAAACGACTACGGCATGTCGTTCGAGGTGCACGCGCAGGGCGCGGTGCACGTCTTCGACTGTTTCTCCTGCGCCATCCACCGCATGGCGCCCATCTGCGAGCACTGCCGGGTCCAGGTCATCGGGCAGGGCGTCGAGGTCGACGGGCACTGGTTCTGCGGCGGTCACTGCGCCCGGGCCGAGGGGAAGGTGGGGATCATCGACAAAGTCTGATCGCAGGCCGCCGCGCGCCTTCTTCCACCCCCTCCGCCATGCACCCCATGACGCAGTTGTACCGTCATGGGGTGTACCGCTTCCTGTTGACCCGGCAGTGGCTGATCCTCGCCCTGATCACCCTCGTCCTCATTCCCACGATGGTCGAGCTGGGCTTCTGGCAGCTCCACCGGCATGAGCACCGGGTGGCGCAGAACTCCCTGATCTCGCACAACCTCGAGGCGAAGCCGGTACCGGTCGCCACGCTCACCTCCCCGGGGCACACCGTCCCGCGCTCCGACTACTGGCGTGCGGTGACGGCCACGGGGACGTACGACACGGAGCACGAGGTCGTCGTGCGCCGCCGGACCTCCACCGACGGCAGCATCGGCTTCCACGTACTGATCCCGCTCGACCTCACGGGCGGCGGTACGGTCATGATCAACCGCGGCTGGATCCCCACCGCCGCCGACCAGCGCGCCTTCCCGGACATCCCGGCCGTCCCCAAGGGCGAAGTGACCGTCACCGGACGGCTCAAGGCCGACGAGACGACGGGCACCAGCGGCATCAAGGACCTGTCGGACCTCCCGGACCGCCAGGTGATGCTGATCAACAGCGCCCAGCAGGCCAGGGCGCTCTCACGGCCGGTTCTCGGCGGCTACATCGAGCAGACCGCACCCGAGCCGTCCGGCGACGTTCCGGAGCTGATCGAGGCCCCCGACGACAGCTCCATCGGTCCGCACATGGCGTACGCGGTCCAGTGGTGGCTGTTCGCCGCGGGTGTGCCGGTCGGATACGTGGTGCTCGCCCGGCGCGAGAAGCGTGACCGGGTGGAGGCGGCGGCCAAGGCAAAGGCCGAGGCCGCCGGGGAGCCGGAGGCGACGCCGGAGAAGCCCGAACCCGCAACGGCCTGACGCGAGGTGCCGCGCCGGTCCGGCCGGTGACTGCGTCCGCCCGTGGGACACCGGCTGCTTAGCAGGGCCCCGGTTCGGGAACACGGCAGAACGTGACCCCACGTATCGAGGACTACGCCCTCATCGGCGATCTGCAGACAGCCGCCCTGGTCGGCAGGAACGGTTCTGTGGACTGGCTCTGTCTGCCCCGCTTCGACTCGGGTGCCTGCTTCGCCGCTCTGCTCGGCGACGACGACAACGGCCACTGGCGCATCGCCCCGAAAGGTGCGGACACCTGCACCCGGCGAGGCTATGTGGGTGACTCCCTCGTCCTGGAGACGTACTGGGAGACCCGCACCGGCACGGTCAAGGTCATCGACTTCATGCCGCAGCGCGACCAGGAACCCGACGTCATGCGGATCGTCGAGGGGGTCAGCGGAACCGTCGACATGGCGTCGGTGCTCCGGCTGCGCTTCGACTTCGGCTCCATCGTGCCGTGGGTGCGCCGCTCGCAGGGGCACCGGGTGGCGGTCGCCGGACCCGACTCGGTCTGGCTGCGCAGCGAGCCGCCGGTCAAGACATGGGGGCAGGAGTTCTCCACCTGCTCGTCGTTCACCGTCTCCGCGGGCGAGCAGGTGGCGTTCGTACTGACCTGGCACCCCTCGCACTCACCGCGCCCCGACCTCGTCGATCCGCACGAGGCGCTGAAGAACACCCTTTCCGACTGGGCCGAGTGGTCGGCCCGCTGCAAGTACCGGGGCCCGTACCGCGAGGCCGTGATCCGCTCGCTGATCACACTCAAGGCGCTCACCTTCGCCCCGACCGGTGGCATCGTGGCGGCCACCACCACCTCGTTGCCGGAGGAGATCGGCGGCGTACGGAACTGGGACTACCGCTACTGCTGGCTGCGGGACTCCACCCTGGCGCTCAACGCGTTGCTCTCGGCCGGCTATCTGGAGGAGGCAGCCGCCTGGCGGGACTGGCTGCTGCGCGCCGTCGCCGGGGACCCGGCCGACCTGCAGATCATGTACGGCCTGTCGGGCGAACGGCGGCTGCCCGAAGTGGAGCTGCCGTGGCTGCGCGGATTCGAGAACTCCAGCCCGGTCCGGATCGGCAACGCGGCGGTCCGGCAGCGCCAGCTCGATGTGTACGGCGAGGTCATCGACTCACTCCGGCTCGCGCGCGAGGCGGGCATGGCCGACCAGCCGCACGCCTGGAGCCTGCAGCTCAGCCTGCTCGGGTTCCTGGAGTCCACCTGGCGCGAGCCGGACGAGGGACTGTGGGAGATCCGCGGCCAGCGCCGCCATTTCGTGCACTCGAAGGTGATGGCGTGGGTGGCCGCCGACCGGGCGGTGTCCACCCTGGAGGCGAACCCGTCGCTGGCCGGGGACGCCGGCCGGTGGCGGGTGATGCGCGACGCCGTGCACCGGGAGGTGTGCGAGAAGGGCTACGACCCGGTACGGAACACCTTCACGCAGTCGTACGGCTCCCGGGACCTGGACGCCGCGACACTGCTGATCGCGCGGACCGGATTCCTGCCGCCGGACGATCCGCGTCTGATCGGCACGGTCGACGCGGTCCGGGCCGAGCTGGGCAGTGACGGGCTGGTCCGCCGCTACAGCACGGAGGGCGTCTCGATCGACGGGCTGCCGGGCGGCGAAGGGGCGTTCCTGGCGTGCTCGTTCTGGCTGGCGGACGCGCTGCTCCTGACCGGTCGCGCAGAAGAGGCCAGGGAGCTCTTCGAGCGGCTCCTCGCACTCCGCAACGACGTGGGGCTGCTCGCGGAGGAGTACGACACGGTGGCGCAGCGGCAGCTCGGCAACTTCCCTCAGGCGTTCAGCCATATCGGACTGGTGGGCACCGCCGTAGCCCTGACCGGGGAAGACATGCTGGAGACCGAGGCGGCAGGATAGGGGCCATGGATCTTGGACTGAAGGAACGTGTGTACATCGTCACCGGCGCGACCCGGGGACTGGGGAACGCCACGGCTCGGGAGCTGGTGGCGGACGGCGCGAAGGTGATCATCACCGGCCGTGACGAGAAGAGGGTCGAGGCGGCCGCCGCCGAACTGGGTCCGGACGTGGTCGGTCTCACCGCCGACAATGCGGAACCCGCCGCGGCGCAGCGGCTGGTGGACGCCGCGCACGAGCGGTTCGGGCGGCTCGACGGCATCCTGATCAGCGTCGGCGGGCCCGCCCCCGGCTTTGCCGCCGACAACACGGACGAGCAGTGGCAGTCGGCGTTCGATTCGGTGTTCCTCGGTGCGGTACGACTGGCCCGCACTGCGGCCGCGGCGCTCGGCGAGGGCGGGGTCATCGGCTTCGTGCTCTCCGGCTCGGTCCATGAGCCGATCGCCGGGCTGACCATTTCGAACGGTCTGCGGCCGGGCCTGGCCGGATTCGCCAAGTCCCTGGCCGACGAGCTCGGCCCACGGGGCATCCGCGTGGTGGGGGTGCTGCCCGCCCGGATCGACACGGACCGGGTGCGGGAGCTGGACGCCCTGTCCGGCGATGCGGAGGCGTCGCGGGCGGCGGCCGAGGCGCGCATTCCGCTGCGCCGGTACGGGACTCCGGAGGAGTTCGGCCGCACGGCGGCCTTCCTGCTGTCGCCCGCGGCGTCGTATCTGACGGGGATCATGGTTCCGGTGGACGGGGGTGTGCGGCACGGGTTCTGAGGGGGCACCGGTGGGCGTCCACCGGACGGCCGCCTTCCCCGGTGCCGCTGCCGCGGCCGTCAGCTCACGCGTTCCGCGCGATGTCTGACGGCCCGCAGCCGCACCTCGGCCGGCAGTTCCGCCAGACCCGCCGAGTCCCGGGCGTGGGCCAGCGCCTCGTCCGTGAGACGGCCGAGTGCCTCCCCCGGAGCCGCGTGCGGTTCCATCAGGAGACTGATCCGGGCCTGTGGCGAACTGCGCCGGCCGACCAGCATCACGTGCGCACGGGCCACCCCGTCCAGCGTCCCCGCCTCACCGGCGAGAACGCCCTCCAGGGCCCGGCCGCGCAGCAGCGCCCCCGCGCCGTCGCCGCTGTCGACCAGCACCTCGGCGAGGCGGGCGCGGCGCAGTTGGGCGAGCAGCCACCACAGGGCGAGGATGACCAGCACGGCGAGAACCACGATCACGGCGGGCCACCACCAGCCGTCGGCGCGCCAGCGTTCGCGGTCCGCTTCGGAAAGCGGCACATCGGTCTTGCCGTACCAGGGCCACCAGGAGGGTACGGAGAGACCGAGCCCGGCAGCGAGCACCGCGCCGCCGCCGCAGATCAGCACCAGCCCGGCCAGGCCGAGCAGGATCCGGTTGACGGTCGTGAGCACCGCGGTCACCCCTTCTTCGCCGGACGGCGGACGTGCACGGACAGGCCCGGCGGTCGCGCCAGACCCAGTTCGTCGATGCCTGCCGCCAGCACGGTGTCCAAGTCGGCCCGTACATCGTCGAGTTCACGAAAGTGCGACACGGCGCGCACCACGACCTTGCTGCGCCCCATCCGGACCCGTACCGACTGCACACCGGACACCTCGACGGCCCGGTCACGCAGAACCAGGGCGGCAGCGGTCCGGTCGAGCGCGGCCCGTACACCGGGGCGGTCACGGCGCATCGGCAGCAGGTCGCGCAGGCCGGGCGTGACAGCGAGGACGATCAGCCACAGGCCGATCACCATGGCGACGCCCGCACCGCCGAGCACCCATGCGTTGCTCAGGTGCCGCTGCGCCAGATCGTCGGCGAGCGAACGGCGCCACTGCATCGCCGGACGGCCGGCCCGTACCGCCGCCACGTCGTACAGCAGCAGTCCCGTGCCGCCGAGGACCACCAGCGCGACCAGGCCGGCAGGAACGCGGCGGGCGGACCAGAAGCGGCCGGCGCTGTCGCCGCTGTGCTCCTTCGTCGGCGACGGATCGTACGACGCGGCGGAGGCCGACTGGTCCAGGGCCACCGTTCCGCCGTGCTCCGCGGGGCCGTCGGTGGGCAGGTCCCGCGCGCTGCTCCCCGGGTCCTGGGGCTCGGTCATCGGATCCTCCCCTGTGCCGCGACGCTCGCTCCAGCGGGGTACAGACGCTCGACCTGTACGACCACCTCGGGCACGTCCATGCCCGCCAACGCTCTTACCCGTTCGGTGACCCGTCGACGCACGGCACCGCACTGGTGGCCGATGTCGGTGGGGTATGCGAGTTCGAGACTGACCCGTACCCGGGCGGTGTCACGGTGCACGGTGACGGTGGCGTGCGGTGCGGCGCCTTCCTTCGGCGGTTCGTCGATCGCCTCCTTCGCCGCCTGCGCGGCGATCTTCGCGACCACCCGGTCGGCGATCCGGGTCGCTCCGCGCTCCGCGGCGGGAATCCTGTCCAGCACCCCCGACACCGCCGTCACCGCCGTCGGTCGCCGCGTTCGCGACTTCGGAAGAAGTCGCCGGGTTCCAGGTCGCCGTCCAGGAAGCGGCCGACGACGAAGCCGACCGCTCCCAATGCCGCGACCAGCAGAAAGGCCCCGAATCCACCGAAGTATCCGGCGAATCCGAGCGCCATGCCGGCCACCAGGCCGACCACAGCCATGCTCATCATGCGCTCCTCAACTGCTGCGGGTGGGAGGCCTACTGCAGACGCGTCTCGGACTCTTCCTCGTCCTCCTCGTCGGGCAGCTTCACATCGCTGACCGCGATATTGACCTCGACGACCTCGAGTCCAGTCATCCGTTCGACCGCTGCGATGACGTTCTCACGCACATCACGGGCGACCTCGGAGATCGACACTCCGTAGTCGACGACGATCTCCAGGTCGAGCGCGGTCTGCAGCTCGCCGACCTCCGCCTTGACGCCGCGGGTCACGGACTTGCCGCCGCCGGGGACCCGGTCGCGTACTGCGCCGAAGGTCCGGGAGAGGCCGCTGCCCATGGCATGGACACCGACCACGTCCCGCGCCGCCATGCCGGCGATCTTCTCGACCACGCCGTCGGCGATGGTGGTACGGCCACGGGTGGCGGGGTCTCCGCCACCGCGCTTGGTCAGCGGGTTCCTTCTGCCGTCGTCCCCCGCCGCGTGGTCGGGGTTCTCGGGCCGGGTCCGCTGTGGGGTTTCGGTCATCGCCACTCTTCCCTTCAGGACAGGGTCGGACTTCGCTGCCCACATTAGGTGCGCTTGCCCGATCCCGCGCCGCGAATGCGGCAGGCTGGACCCATGACGACGGCTGACAGCCCGCACAGGGCCGACGGATGGACAGCTGCGGTACGGCAGAGACTCGGCCTGGGCCGGCTGCTCCCTCTGGGCGGTCCGGCGGACGGGGCGTGGATCTCGGAGCGGGCGGCGGTGGCGGTGCTGCGCCGCGTGACGGGGGCGCCGGGCCCCGGCCCTGTGCTCGGTGACGTACGGATCGCGGTGGCGGACCCGGACGCCGCCCCGCGCCCCGAACTGCCGGCCCCACCGAGTGCGCTGCCGCCCGGGCCGCTCCGGATCGAGGCGACCATGTCGGCGACAGCCGAGCAGCCACTGCCCGCCGCCGCGGCCGCGTTGCGCTCGGCGCTGCTGACGGCGGCCGCGGAGCGGCTGGGCCTGGTGGTCGACGAGGTGGATCTGCGGGTGACGGAGCTGCTGGACGCGGCCCCGGAGCGGCCGGTGCCGGAACCGGCAGCGGTGCGCGCAGTGGAGCCGGACGGCACGGCGGGGACCACGGCCGCCGGGGTTCCCGGCGTCGCGGCGCTGACCAGGGTGCTGGGCAGCGCGGTGCACACGGCGCCGGACCATGTGCGGGTCGAGCTGGCGACGACCGCGGACCACCGGGCGCTCGACGTGGCACGGGCGGTGCGTACGGCGGTGGCGGACGCCGTGGACGGGCATCCGCCGGTCACGGTGCTGGTCACCGCGGTGGTGGAGGACGGGTGAAAGGTGTGGACGGGCTCCGTCCCCGCCGGTGACGGCAGACCGGGCCGGTGCGCCCACGTCCGCCGTCGGCGGCGGGCGCGCGGCCTGTGCCGCGCCCCTCGGACGCGGGTGCACCGGCCGGATGCCGTCGTCTCAGTCGGTGACGCCCGCCAGGTCGCGCAGGCGACGGCTCTGTGCGGCGCGTTCGGCGGCACGCTGGTCCTCGTACGTACGCGAGACCGCGCCGCTCAGCAGTGCCTTGGTCTCGACGACGGCATCGCGCGGGGCCGCCAGCAGCCCGGCGCAGAGGTCGCGGGCCGCCGCGTCGAGCTGGTCGGCGGGGACGACGAGGTTGGCGAGACCGGTGCGCTCGGCCTCCTCCGCGTACACGAAGCGGCCGGTGGCGCAGATCTCGAGCGCGCGGGCGTACCCCACCAGGTTCACCAGGGGGTGCGTGCCGGTGAGGTCGGGGACCAGACCCAGGCTGGTCTCGCGCATGGCGAACTGCACGTCCTCGGCGACGATCCGCAGATCGCAGGCGAGGGCGAGCTGGAAGCCGGCACCGATGGCATGCCCCTGGACGGCCGCGATCGACACGATGTCGTTGCGGCGCCACCAGGTGAACGCCTCCTGGTACTCGGCGATGGTCGCATCGAGCTCGGACTCCGAGCCACGCGCCAGGTCGAGGAAGGACGGCTCGCCGTCGAACCCCTCGGGGGTGAACGCCTGCCGGTCGAGGCCGGCGGAGAAGGACTTGCCCTCGCCGCGCAGCACGACGACTCGCACGCTGCCGGGCAGTGCCCGTCCGACCGCTGTCAACGCCCGCCACAGAGCGGGGGACTGAGCGTTGCGCTTGGCCGGATTGGTGAGAGTCACCGTGGCAACCGCGTCATCGACGGTGAGTCGTACGCCGTCCTGGTCGAGCACAGAGTCGAGCGAGGTCATGGGGCGCCTCCGGGATCGGGTGCAGTCAGCATGTCGAGCTAAGTGACTGAACAGTAACCACCCGGTCGACCGCACGATCGACCGGGTGGCCACCGCCGAAACCGGTAAGCCCCCGGGCACGTCCGTCCTGCGACGTGTCCCGATCCGCCGACGGCCGTCAGGCCGCGGCGGCCTTCTTGCCGCGCGTCGCTCCGCCGCGTCCTCGCAGAGTGACTCCGGACTCGCTCAGCATCCGGTGGACGAATCCATAGGAGCGGCCGGTCTCTTCGGCCAACGCCCGGATGCTCGCACCGGAGTCGTACTTCTTCTTCAGGTCTGCCGCGAGCTTGTCGCGCGCGGCGCCGGTCACCCGGCTGCCCTTCTTCAGAGTCTCGGCCACCCGTGCCTCCTCATGGGAAGTGCGCTCTGGACTCTCATGATCACCCCTCGGGGGCTTCCTGGCCACCCATTCGGCAAGGTCCGTACGACCGGTTTTGCGCCCCGGGAATGCGCCCTCACAAGCGGAATCACGCATTCCGCAGTGCTATGGAGGCGAGTTGCTGCGCCCCGGGGACGAACGACCAGGTCAGGGCCGTGCACAGAGCGCGGCCCCACATGGGTGCGCCCGGCAGCTATCTGCCGGGCGCCGCGCCGCGGTACGAGAGGTCCTCACACAGATGATGGATCACGACTGGGCCGAATGATCCAGTCCGAGTGGATCAGGGACCGCGAAGACCCCGACAGGAACGGCCGGGGCCCGGGATCAGGCCAGTGCGACCAGGTCCTGGTAGTCCGCGCCCCACAGGTCCTCGACGCCGTCCGGCAGCAGGATGATCCGCTCGGGCTGGAGCGCCTCGACCGCGCCCTCGTCGTGCGTGACGAGCACCACCGCACCCTTGTACGTGCGCAGCGCGCCGAGGATCTCCTCCCGGCTCGCCGGGTCGAGGTTGTTCGTCGGCTCGTCGAGGAGCAGCACATTGGCGGAGGAGACCACCAGGGTCGCCAGCGCGAGACGGGTCTTCTCACCACCGGAGAGCACCCCGGCCGGCTTGTCGACGTCGTCGCCGGAGAAGAGGAACGAGCCCAGCGTCTTGCGGACCTCGACGAGGTCGAGATCCGGGGCGGCGGAGCGCATGTTCTCCAGGACGGAGCGGTCCGGGTCGAGGGTCTCGTGCTCCTGGGCGTAGTAGCCGAGCTTGAGTCCGTGGCCCTCGATGACCTCGCCGGTGTCGGGCGTCTCGGCGCCGCCGAGGAGTCGCAGCAGAGTCGTCTTGCCGGCACCGTTGAGGCCGAGGATGACGACGCGGGAGCCCTTGTCGATGGCGAGATCGACGTCGGTGAAGATCTCGAGCGAGCCGTACGACTTGGAGAGCCCCTCCGCCATCAGGGGCGTCTTGCCGCAGGGCGAGGGCTCGGGGAAGCGCAGCTTGGCGACCTTGTCGGAGACCCGCACGGCCTCCAGGCCCGACAGCAGCCGCTCGGCGCGCTTGGCCATGTTCTGCGCGGCCACCGTCTTGGTGGCCTTGGCGCGCATCTTGTCGGCCTGCGAGTTGAGGGCGGCGGCCTTCTTCTCGGCGTTCTGGCGCTCGCGCTTGCGGCGCTTCTCGTCGGCTTCGCGCTGCTGCTGGTAGAGCTTCCAGCCCATGTTGTAGATGTCGATCTGCGAGCGGTTGGCGTCGAGGTAGAAGACCTTGTTGACGACCGTCTCGACGAGGTCGACATCGTGGGAGATCACGACGAAGCCGCCGCGGTAGCTCTTCAGGTAGTCGCGCAGCCAGACGATCGAGTCGGCGTCGAGGTGGTTCGTCGGTTCGTCGAGCAGCAGGGTGTCGGCGTCCGAGAACAGGATGCGGGCCAGCTCGACCCGGCGGCGCTGACCGCCGGAGAGCGTGTGGAGCGGCTGTCCGAGCACCCGGTCGGGAAGGCTGAGTGCGGCGGCGATGGTGGCGGCCTCCGCCTCGGCGGCGTATCCGCCCTTGGTGAGGAACTCCGTCTCCAGGCGCTCGTACTTCTTCATCGCCTTTTCGCGGGTGGCGCCCTTGCCGTTCGCCATCCGCTCCTCGTTCTCCCGCATCCTGCGCAGGATCTCGTCGAGACCGCGGGCGGAGAGGATGCGGTCGCGGGCGAGGACGTCGAGGTCGCCGGTGCGCGGGTCCTGCGGGAGGTAGCCGACCTCGCCGGAGCGGGTGATGGTGCCGCCGGCGGGTACGCCTTCGCCGGCGAGGCACTTGGTGAGGGTGGTCTTGCCCGCTCCGTTACGGCCGACGAGGCCGATGCGGTCGCCCTTGGCGATACGGAAGGAGGCGGACTCGATGAGGATGCGGGCGCCGGCGCGCAGCTCGATGCCGGAAGCGGTGATCACGGGTAAAACTCCAGGGCGGTATGGACGGCGGGCGGGACGACGGGCGGAGTTATCTCGACGCCGTCTAGTGCACAAGGAGAATTGCCATGGGACTCAGTCTACTGGCGGTGTGCAACTGCTTTCCCGCGTGCTGCTGCCGCTGCCCCTCCAGACGCCCCGGGCACTCGCCCTGCGCGGCCGGTCCGCTGCACCCTGTCACCGAAAAGGGGCATGTCGTGATGATCTATCCGATACTCGGCGCAGGGCGGTGAGGCAGCCGCAGCCGGATCAGAGGGTGGTGCCCCCATGCAGTTCGACGACGACGCCGATCTGGACACGTCCGAGGTCCAGGACGTGCGCGGCAGCCGCATCCCGGGCGGCAGGGCCACGGTGGGCGGCGGCATCGTCGGCATCATCGCGCTGATCCTGGGGCTGTTCTTCGGCGTCGGCCCGGACCAGCTGGGTCTATCGTCGGGCGACTCGGGCACGACGGCGACCGCGTCGTCGGCGGCGCAGGTCGAACAGAGCTGCCGGACCGGCCAGGACGCCAATACCAGGGACGACTGTCGGACCGTCGCCGTGGTCAACAGCGTGCAGGACTTCTGGCGCCAGGAATTCGCCCGGCGGGAGGCGAAGTACGGGAACGCGCGGACGGTTCTGTTCACCGACCGGGTGGGCACCGCCTGCGGCGCGGCGACCTCGGCGGTGGGGCCGTTCTACTGCCCGGGCGACCGGCAGGTCTATCTGGACCTGGGGTTCTTCGACGAACTGCGGACGAAGTTCGGAGCGAGCGGCGGCCCGTTCGCCGAGGCGTACGTCGTCGCGCACGAGTACGGCCACCATGTGCAGGACCAGATGGGGACGCTGAGCCGGGCGCAGGACAGCCGTACGGGCTCGAACAGCAACGCGGTGAAGGTGGAACTGCAGGCCGACTGCTACGCCGGGGTCTGGGCGCACCACGCGACGACCACGCCCGACGAAGCGACCGGGCGGCCGCTGATCACGTCGCTGACGCAGGCGGACATCCGGGACGGGCTCGACGCGGCCGCGGCGGTGGGCGACGACCGGATCCAGGAGAGGTTCCAGGGCGAGGTCACCCCGGAGTCCTGGACGCACGGCTCGGCCGCGCAGCGCCAGCAGTGGTTCACCACCGGCTTCCGCAGCGGCGACATGGCCGACTGCAACACCTTCCGCTGAGCCGCTCCGGCCCGTTGTCAGTGGCCGGCGCAAGACTGAGACGCACATCACAGAGCCAGGTCAGGCGGAGTGCGAAAAGGGGTGAGCGCCATGGCGGGCGCACCGGCCGGGGTTCCGACGGTCTATCCGACGATTCTGTACAACGACGCGAAGGCCGCGATCAGGACGCTCACGAAGGGGCTCGGGTTCACTGAGGAAGCGGTCTACGAGGGGGAGAACGGCGTGGTGCTGCACGCGGAGCTGTCCTGCGGCAACGGCAGGGTGATGCTCGGCTCCAAAGGCCGTGAGGGGGTTTTCGCCAAGGCGATGGCGGGCGCGGGGCCGTGCGGTGTGTACGTCGTGGTCGACGAGGTCGACGCCCACCATGCCCGGGCGGTGGAGCACGGGGTGGAGATCCTGATGCCGCCCACGGACCAGGACTACGGCTCGCGCGACTACATGGCGCGGGACGCGGAGGGCAATGTGTGGAGCTTCGGGACGTACGCCCCGGGGTCCGCGGACTGAGCACCGGTCCTCGGCGCCGGGTCCGCAGCGGGGCCGAGGACGGGCACGGACGTGTGCACGGACACGCCCGGGGGTTGCGGGCCGGTCAGGCTCCGCCGGTGTGGACCTGGAAGGCGGCGCGGCGGACGGCTTTGGCGAGGGCCGGGTCGGGGTGGGCGGCAGCCAGCGCGACCAGCACCTGGACGGTGCGCGGGTGCCCGACGGCCCGTACCTCTTCGAGCAGGGCCGGGACGGTGCCCTGGACCGCCGAGTCGAGGTGGCGGACCAGCAGCGCGGTCTCCCCGTGATCGGCGACGGCGGCGGCCGTGTCGACCCAGAGCCAGGTGGATTCCTCGCGGCTGAGGACCTCCTGGGCGTCCTCGGGGTCGGCTCCGTCGTACTCGGCCAGCCAGAGCAGCGCGTACGGGCGCAGCGAGGGGTCGGTGACGACGGAGCGCACCTCGGGCTCGGCGGGGGCGCCGACGACCCGGAGCGCCTCGAAGGCGAGTCCGCGCAGCAGCGCGTCCTCGCCGCGGGCGACGGCGAGCAGTTCGGCGACGGCGCTGCCGACGGGGCGGGCGGCGAGCCAGGCGCGGTATTCGGCGCGGGCCGGCCCGGGGGTGAGCCGGGCGCAGCCGAGCAGCATGTCGGCCGCTGACTGTTCGATGTTCCCGGCCGGGCTCTGGGCGGCGACGCAGATCTGTTCCAGCTTGACCCAGACCGCCCAGTTGCCGAGCGGGGTGAGGGTGGCGTGGCCGGCGCCGAGCGTCAGTGCGCCGACGGCGGCCAGTCCTTCCAGGGCCCAGTCGAGGAGCAGCGCGATCAG
This sequence comes from Streptomyces sp. JH14, assembly GCF_029428675.1. Lineage (GTDB taxonomy): Bacteria > Actinomycetota > Actinomycetes > Streptomycetales > Streptomycetaceae > Streptomyces. The sequence continues at coordinate 1,293,441 of NZ_JAJNEL010000001.1, forward strand.
TGCGGCGGGGTGCGCGGTGGGGGCGGGTTCGGCCGGCTGGTGCGGCGCCTGCGGCCCGTACGGCACCTCACAGCGTTCCTCATGGAGTTCCGCGACGCGCTGGCCGAGGAGGTCGAGAAGGGCGGGCACGGTGACCGGGCCTGCCGAGAGCTGGAGGAGGGAGAGCACCTGGGGCACGGCCTCGACGGCTTCGGCGACCGCGGTGGCCTCTATGTCCTCCGGTGCCGGGTGGACGAGCGACCAGGCGTCGAAGAGTGCCACCCAGCCGCGGAGCACGGCGGAGTCGTCGCCGTCCCAGGCGCGCAGCCGCCAGCCCGGGCGCGCGGTCTCGCCGTGCAGTTCCACGAGGCCGGCCAGGCGGGCCCGGTCCCAGCCGGAGCGCACCTGGGCCGGGGAGAGTTCGAGTGCGGCCGCGGCCCGCTGGAGGGCGTGGGCGGCGAGCGGGGCCGTACCAGGGCCCGCACCGTCGGCGGCCCAGCGGGCGATCCGTACGGCATCGGCCAGCACGGCCCTGGCCTGGCGGGCCAGTTCCGCACGGGGCGGGGTGCCCTCCGGCGGCCGGGGGGCCGGCCTGGTGCGCCGGGTGGTCACGGCCGTGCGGGCCGTGGCAAGGGATCGCGGGCGGACAAGTCGCAGCCTGGAGTCGCGCGGGGTACGGGACGTCACGGGAGCAGTCTTGCCTCTGACGGCCCGAAAGCCCAAACGGAACCCGAATTGGCGGGGGAACGGGCGGCGGGGCGCGCCCGGACCAACCGGATGATCCCTCGCATCAGGTCACATCAGGGGCGTGAGGAAGCGTCGCAAGGCCTCTTCGTAGCGGTCCGGACCGGCATTCCACATCGCCGCATGCGGAGCCAGCGGTACGGACTGCAGCGTGACCAGGTCGGGGCGGCGCGCGGCGAGATCGCGGGACGGCTGCCAGGGCGCCAGGGTGTCGTCGGGGCCGTGGAAGATCAGCGTGGGGACGTGCAGGGCCTGCGGCACGGAGGTGTCCAGGAGCGGGGCGCCGCGCAGTCCGGTCTGGCCCTGGGCGGCGCGGACGGCGAGCGGGATCAGTACGGACGGAACGCCCCGGGCGGTGGCCAGCGCGCGCAGGGTGGTAACCCAGTCGAGCACCGGGGAGTCCAGGACGAGTCCGCAGATCCGGTCGCGGAGCGCGGAGTTCACGGCCGTGTGCAGGGCCATGGAGGCCCCGGTCGACCAGCCGTGCAGGACGACCTTCTCGGCGCCGTACCGCACGGCGAAACGGATGGCCGCGTCCAGGTCGCGCCATTCGGACTCGCCGAGGTGGGCGAGGCCGTCCGGGGGGCGCGGCGCTCCGGGGTCGCCGCGGTAGGCCAGGTCAAGCACCGGAAGCTGCAGCCCGTGCAGGAACTCCAGGACGTTCATGGGGTGTTCGCGGGTGGTGCCGAGACCGTGCACGGTGATGACCCAGGTGCCCCTGGGTCCGGGCAGGAACCAGGCCGGCAGGATCCCGAGTTCGCCGGGGATCTCGACGTCCCGGTGGTCGAGGCCGAGGGCGGTGCCGGGGTCGCCGCTGTACAGCGCGGGGGTGATGCGCACCTGGACGCCGGGTTCCAGGCTGCCGCTGCTGACGCGTTCCAGCCGGCGCACGACGGCGTCGGCGGCGTGCGGTGCCTGTTCGACCACCGGGCCGACGACCGCGTGGACGCCGTCGCCCACCAGCCCGTACGTACCGGGCCGGAGCGCGGCGAAGGAGCGGGTCAGCGTGATCTGTCCGGCCGCCGTGGCGTGCACGGTGAGTTTGCGGTCCGCGGGAAGGGGGCGCCCGGACGGCACCCCGAGGGCGGCGTCGCTGGCGTACCGGCCGGCCGCGACCACTGCCGCGCCGACGCCGAGGACGGTGGTGACGGCTGCTGCCGTCGCTGTAGCCGGGCGCACCGCTTCAGTGTCGGTGGGTGTGCCGCGCCCTGCCAGTGGACGGGGGCCGTCCGGTGCCGCCGCACGCCCCGGCCCCTCCCCCGTGCCGGAGGGAGCGGGCGTACGCGAGGTCAGCCGGGCTGTCCGTACCCCTCCAGGGCGTCCCGGACCTCGTCCAGCTGGGCCCGCGTGAGCAGGGACGGGGAGTGGCCGGGGACGGAGCTCGCGGTGAGCCAGAGCCGGCACATCCACTCGAGCTGGGCGGTGCGGTCGTAGGCCTCGTCGAGGGTGGAACCGTAGGTGACGGTCCCGTGGTTGCGCAGGAGACAGCCCGTGCGGTCACGCAGGGCTTCCAGCATGCGGTCGGCCAGCTCCTGCGTCCCGTACCGCGCATAGGCCGCGGTACGGACGGGGCCGCCCAGCATGGCGGCGGCGTAGTGCACCAGCGGCACCTCGGGGACGAGGGTGGAGACGGCCGTGGCGTGGACCGCGTGGGTGTGCACGACGGCGGCCGCGTCGCTGTTGCGGTAGACCGCCAGGTGGAGCGGGAGTTCGCTGGTCGGGGCCAGTTCGCCGAGGACCTGCCTGCCCTGCAGGTCGACGCCGACGGTGTCGCCGGGGCGGAGCCGGTCGTAGGGCACGCCGCTCGGTGTGACCAGGACGAGGTCGCCGACGCGCGCCGACACATTGCCCGAGGTTCCGACGACCAGTCCGTCCGCCGCGGTCCTGCGGGCCGTGGCCACGACGTCGCGCCAGGCCCGTTCGACGGCGTCCTGCGCATCGTGGACGTCCTGCGCGTCATGGGTGCGATCGCTCATGAGCCAGATCCTGGCAGTGGCGTGGACGCGGCGGGAGACAGCAGGGTGACCGACATCTCTTTTGGCCGGATTTTCGCTGGATCCTCCCTCGGGTTCACCGGTGTACAGGGCCGGCCAGGGCGACGAAATCCGGCCACCGCAGGCCCTGCGCCCCGCCCCGGCCGTCACGCGGCGGACGAAGCGAACGACCTCAATCCGTTTGGAGACACCCCAGTGCCCCGCTCAGTTCATCTTCCGTTCACTCAGGTTGCCTACGGTCCACGAGCCAATGACGTCGAACGATTGCCTGGGTAAATGGAACACATCACGCTGCTCCTCGCGATTGTGATCGTGACAGCTCTAGTGTTCGATTTCACGAACGGTTTCCATGACACCGCCAACGCGATGGCGACCACCATCTCGACCGGTGCCCTCAAACCCAAGACAGCGGTGGCCATGTCCGCCGCTCTCAACCTCGTCGGCGCGTTCCTGTCCGTGGAGGTCGCCAAAACGATCTCCGGCGGGATCATCAACGAGAACGGGCTGCGAACAGAAGTCATCTTCGCGGCCCTCGTCGGCGCCATTCTCTGGAATCTGCTGACCTGGCTGGTCGGCCTGCCGTCCAGTTCCTCCCACGCTCTCTTCGGCGGTCTGATCGGCGCCGCGGTGATGTCCGCCGGCTGGTCGTCGGTCGACGGCGGGACGGTCGTCACCAAGGTGCTGCTCCCCGCGGTAGCCGCCCCGATCGTGGCCGGTCTCGCGGCGCTGCTCGCGACCAGGCTGACGTACCGGATCGGCGGAAAGGTCCGCAACGACGCCCAGGAGAAGGCCACCGCCAAGGGCTACCGCGCCGGTCAAATCGCCTCGGCCGGACTGGTATCGCTCGCCCACGGCACCAACGACGCACAGAAGACCATGGGCATCATCACCCTGGCCCTGGTCACCGGTGGCGTGCTCTCCCCCGGCTCCAACCCGCCGGTCTGGGTCATCGTCTCCGCCGGTATGGCCATCGCGCTCGGCACCTACCTGGGCGGCTGGCGCATCATCCGCACCATGGGCAGTGGCCTCACCGAGCTGAAGCCGCCGCAGGGCTTCGCCGCCCAGACCAGCGCGGCCACGGTCATCCTGGCCTCCTCGCACCTCGGTTTCTCCCTCTCCACCACCCAGTCCTGCTCCGGCGCCGTGATGGGCGCGGGCCTGGGCCGCAAGGGCGGTGTGGTCCGCTGGTCCACCGCCACCCGGATGTTCGTCGCCTGGGGTCTGACCCTGCCGGCCGCCGGTCTGGTCGGTGCGGGCGCGGAGTTCCTCACCAAGCAGGGCACCTGGGGTGTCGTTGCCGTCGCCGTCCTTCTGGTCGGTGGTTCCGCCGCCATCTGGCTGCTGTCCCGCCGCAAGCCGGTCGGTCACGGCGATGTCGCCCCGGCCGGCCAGGCAGCCGAACCGGCGGGGGTCGTCACCACCGCCATCGCGGCCGTCACCCCGCCGCCCACCGCGTCCGCGGCCGCCACGGCGGACGCGGACGCAGCCACGGACCTCAAGTCCACCATCCCGGCCCCGGCTGGAACCGTCGCCGATCCGGCGCGGCCCGCCACGGTGTAAGGACAGATCACCATGAACATCGACTGGGCAGCTCTCGGCTCCGTCTTCGGCGTCTCACTCGTCGTCACCGTGGCGCTGGTGGGCCTCTTCACCCTGGGCATCGTCGGCCTCTCCAAGCAGCCGGAACCGGCGGCGCAGGGCGGCTCCGGCTCGGGCTCCCTGGTACTCGCCCGCACCGGCGCCTACCTCTGCTTCGGGCTCTGCGCGGCCGCGGTCGCGTACGGGATCTATCTGATCGTCGCCTGAGCAACCGACCGCACTCCGTCATAGGGGTCCGATCGGGCCGGACACACCTCGCGTGTGTCCGGCCCGATGTGCGTCTGCGCACACTGCGCCGCCGCAGGTCAAGGCCAGGTTGACGGGCATTCGCGGAGCGTGGTGGACTGCCGGAGCCATTTACGGCGACAGCAGAGGAAGCCGGTGCGAATCCGGCGCGGTCCCGCCACTGTCACCGGGGAGCAGTCCCCCACACCGGAAGTCACGGCTCGCGCAGGCGGGCTGGAAGGCCGGGGGAACTGCGGATCCGGGAGCCAGGAGACTCTCGCCGCCGGTCACGTCGAACCAGGGCGCGGACCCTGAGTGAGGACATATCGCCATGCCCGGCTGCCGTGCGTCGTCGTCCGTTTCTGTGTCGCTCCCACCGGGAGCCGGCTGTACGAAGGTCCTTCGAGGCGCAACGGCCGGCTGAGCCGTGCGAGCCGACCGCATCTTCGCGTACGGCGCCACGGCCGGTCTGATCGGCGATCAGCTCCTCGGTGATCCCCGCCGACGGCATCCGGTCGCCGCGTTCGGACGGGCCGCCGCGGCCGTCGAGCGCCGCCTGTGGCGCGACCACCGCGGGTGGGGCGCACTGCACACCCTGGTCTGCGCCGGAGGCGCCGCGGCCGGAGCCGCGCTGGCCGCCCGTGCCGTGCGGGGTCGTCCCGCCGCATCCGTCGCCCTCACCGCGGCAGCCACCTGGTCGGTCGTCGGCGGCACATCGCTGGGGCGGGAGGCCCGCGCCATCGGCGGCGCGCTGGCGGCGGGTGACATCGCACTGGCCCGTGAGCGGCTCCCCCATCTGTGCGGCCGCGACCCGCACTCCCTCGACGGGCCGCAGATCGCCCGCGCCGTGGTGGAGTCGGTCGCCGAGAACACCTCGGACGCGGTGGTCGGCGCGCTGGTGTGGGGCGCGCTGGGCGGCGTGCCCGGACTCGTCGCCTTCCGGGCCGTCAACACCCTGGACGCCATGGTCGGGCACAAGTCGCCGCGCCATCTGCGCTACGGCTGGGCCTCGGCCCGGCTCGACGACGTCGTGGGCTGGCCCGGCGCCCGGCTCACCGCCGCGCTCGCCGTGGTCGCCGGGAGGCGGCCACGGCAGGCGGTACGGGCCTGGCGGGCCGACGCGGGCAAGCACCCGAGCCCCAACGCCGGGCCGGTGGAGGCGGCGTTCGCGGGCGCGCTCGGCGTACGGCTGGGCGGAACCCTCGCGTACGGCGGCCGGGTCGAGCACCGGCCGGTGCTGAACGGCGCGGCCGGCCGTGCGGTGGGGACCGAGGACATCGAACGTGCGGTGCGGCTGTCGCGCCGGGTGGGGGTGCTGGCCCTCGGCGTGTGCGCGGCGGGCCGGCTGATCGCGGGACGGCGGTCGCCCGCGGGGCGGCTTCCGGCCGCGGGACGGAGAAGGACATGAGCGGCGGACTGCTGGTCGCCGGAACCACGTCGGACGCGGGCAAGAGCGTCGTCACGGCAGGCATCTGCCGCTGGCTGGTGCGCCAGGGGGTGAAGGTCGCACCGTTCAAGGCGCAGAACATGTCACTGAACTCGTTCGTCACCCGCGAGGGCGCGGAGATAGGACGCGCGCAGGCGATGCAGGCGCAGGCCGCCCGCGTGGAGCCGACGGCTCTGATGAACCCGGTACTGCTCAAGCCCGGCAGCGACCGCTCCAGCCAGGTCGTCCTGATGGGCAGGCCGGTGGGCGAGATGAGCGCGCGCGGCTATCACGGGGGGCGGCAGGAGACGCTGCTCTCCACGGTCGTGGACTGTCTGGAGCAGCTTCGGGGCACGTATGACGCCGTGATCTGCGAGGGGGCGGGCAGCCCGGCCGAGATCAATCTGCGGCGCACCGACATCGTGAACATGGGGATCGCGCGGGCCGCGCGATTCCCCGTGGTCGTGGTCGGCGACATCGACCGTGGCGGCGTCTTCGCCTCGTTCTTCGGCACGACGGCGCTGCTCAGCGCCGAGGACCAGGCGCTGATCGCGGGCTATCTGGTCAACAAGTTCCGCGGCGACGTTTCACTGCTGGAGCCGGGGCTCGACATGCTGTACGGGCTGACCGGACGGCCGACGTACGGGGTGCTGCCGTTCGCCCACGGTCTGGGCATCGACGAGGAGGACGGGCTGCGGGTCTCGCTGCGCGGGGCCGTACGCGAGTCGGTCGTCGCGCCGCCGCACGGTGAGGACGTGCTGCGGGTCGCCGTGTGCGCGGTGCCGCTGATGTCGAACTTCACCGATGTGGACGCGCTGGCCGCCGAACCGGGGGTGGTGGTGCGGTTCGTGGACCGGGCCGAGGAGCTCGCCGACGCGGATCTGGTGATCGTGCCCGGCACCCGCGGCACGGTGAAGGCGCTGGTCTGGCTGCGCGAACGCGGGCTGGCCGACGCGCTGCTGCGGCGGGCGGCGCAGGGGCTCCCGGTACTCGGCATCTGTGGCGGTTTCCAGGTGCTCGGGGAGCGGATCGAGGACGAGGTGGAGTCGCGGGCCGGGCAGGTCGACGGGCTCGGGCTGCTACCGGTGCGGATCCGCTTCGACCGGGAGAAGACCCTGGCCCGGCCGGTCGGTTCGGCCCTCGGGGAGCGGGTGGAGGGGTACGAGATCCATCACGGGGTCGCCGATGTGCGGGGCGGCGAGCCGTTCCTGGACGGGTGCCGGGTGGGCGCCGTATGGGGGACGCACTGGCACGGGTCGCTGGAGAGCGATGGGTTCCGGCGGCGGTTCCTGGTGGAGGTCGCGGCGGCGGCGGGGCGGCGGTTCGTGCCGGCGCCGGACACGAGTTTCGGGGCACTGCGGGAGGAACAGCTGGACCGGCTGGGGGACTTGATCGAGGAGCATGCGGACACGGGCGCGCTGCTGAGGCTGATCGAGGCGGGGGTGCCCGGGGGGTTGCCGTTCGTGGGTCCCGGGGCGCCGGCGGTCCCGGTGGCCCGTGGGGCCGGGGTGACCGGGGAGTGCTCGTGAGAAGGGCGTGTAGGGCAGGCCTTGTTCTTCTGCCCGCCCTGCCCCGTGACCGGGGCGCCGGTCCTTGGATGGATGACGTCGTCGTCGAGGAGACTTTGTGAGTACCGCGTACCCCTTCACCGCCATCGTCGGGCAGGACGATCTGCGGCTCGGGTTGCTGCTGAACGCCGTGTCGCCCGCTGTCGGTGGCGTGCTCGTCCGTGGCGAGAAAGGGACCGCCAAGTCCACCGCCGTGCGGGCCCTTGCCGCGCTCATGCCGGAGGTTCCCGTGGTCGCCGGGTGCCGGTTCTCGTGTGATCCGGGGGCGCCCGATCCGGCGTGTCCCGATGGGCCCCACGAGGCCGGGAGCGGCGTGTCGCGGGCGGCGCGGACCGTCGAACTGCCGGTGGGGGCCTCCGAGGACCGGCTCGTCGGTGCGCTCGACATCGAGCGGGCGCTCGCCGACGGGGTGAAGGCCTTCGAGCCGGGGCTCCTCGCCGACGCGCATCGCGGGATTCTCTACGTCGACGAGGTCAACCTGCTCCACGACCACCTGGTGGACCTGCTGCTCGACGCGGCCGCCATGGGTGCCTCGTACGTGGAGCGCGAAGGCGTCTCCGTACGGCATGCCGCGCGCTTCCTTCTCGTCGGGACGATGAACCCCGAAGAGGGCGAGCTGCGGCCGCAGTTGCTCGACCGGTTCGGTCTGACCGTCGAGGTCGCGGCGTCGCGCGAGACGGATCAGCGGGTCGAGGTGGTGCGGCGGCGGCTCGCGTACGACGACGATCCCGCCGGGTTCGCCGGCCGCTGGGCCGAGGAGGAGGGGGCGCTGCGGGAGCGGATCGTCGCCGCGCGGGCGCTGCTTCCCCAGGTGGCGCTCGGGGACCGTGCGTTGCGACAGATCGCCGCCACCTGTGCGGCCTTCGAGGTCGACGGGATGCGGGCCGACATCGTGATGGCCCGCACGGCGACCGCACTGGCTGCGTGGGCCGGACGTACCGACGTACTCGCCGAGGATGTCCGGCAGGCCGCCCTCCTCGCGCTCCCCCATCGGCGTCGCCGCAACCCGTTCGACGCCCCCGGTCTCGACGAGGACAAGCTCGACGACACGCTGCAGCAGAACAGCGGTGAGGGGGAAGGGGACGACCCGGATCCGGACGGGCCCGGCGGGGGCGGGCGGCCACCGCAGGGGGACGCCCCCGACACGCCGCCGCAGTCCGGGGCGGGGGACCGCGACGCGCCCGGACTCCCCTCGCAGGGCCGTCCGGCCGGGGACGGGGAGCAGCAGCCGGTACGTGCTGCCGAGCCGTACCGTACGAAGATGCTCAGCGTGCCGGGGATCGGCGAGGGCGCGGCGGGGCGACGGTCCCGGGCACGTACCGAACACGGTCGCACCACCGGCGCGCGGCGCCCCGAGGGGGCCCTGACCAAGCTGCATCTGGCCGCGACCGTGCAGGCCGCCGCCCCGCACCAGCATGCGCGCGGACGCACCGGGCGCGGCCTCGTGGTGCGGCGCGACGATCTGCGGCAGGTCACCAGGGAGGGGCGTGAGGGCAACCTGGTGCTCTTCGTGGTGGACGGCTCCGGTTCGATGGCCGCCCGGCAGCGGATGGCCGCGGTGAAGGGCGCGGTGCTGTCGCTGCTGCTGGACGCCTACCAGCGGCGGGACAAGGTCGGTCTGATCACCTTCCGCGGCAGGACCGCCGAGGTGGCGCTGCCGCCGACGTCGTCCGTGGACGCGGCCGCGGCACGGCTGGAAACCCTGCCGACCGGTGGGCGCACCCCGCTCGCGGCCGGGCTGCTGAAGGCCCATGACGTCCTGCGGGTGGAGCGGCTGCGCGACCCGTCGCGGCGGGCGCTGCTGGTCGTGGTGACGGACGGGCGGGCGACCGGCGGCCCTGAGCCGGTGGCGCTGGCGGCACGGGCCGCGCGGCTGCACGAGGCGCAGGGCACCGCATCCGTGGTGGTGGACTGCGAGTCGGGGCATGTGCGGCTCGGGCTGGCCACCGCGCTCGCCCGCGATCTCGGCGGCACCGCCGTCACTCTCGACGAGTTGCGCGCCGACTCGATCGCCGGACTGATCAGGGACGTCCGGGGAACCAACACACCCAGCAGAAGGGCCGCTTGATGCCGCAGGGACAGCCGACCAACGTGCCGGACGACGGACTCACCACCCGTCAGCGCCGCAACCGCCCGCTGCTCTTCGTCCACACCGGCATCGGCAAGGGCAAGTCGACGGCCGCCTTCGGACTCGCGCTGCGTGCCTGGAACCAGGGCTGGCCGATCGGGGTGTTCCAGTTCGTCAAGTCGGCGAAGTGGAAGGTCGGCGAGGAGAACGCGCTGAAGGTGCTCGGCGCGAGCGGTGAGGGCGGCACGGTCGCCTGGCACAAGATGGGCGAGGGCTGGTCGTGGGTGCAGCGGGACAACCAGCTCGACAACGAGGAGAAGGCCCGGGAGGGCTGGGAGCAGGTCAAACGCGACCTGGCCGCCGAGACGTACAAGCTCTATGTCCTCGACGAGTTCGCGTATCCGATGCACTGGGGCTGGATCGACACCGACGAGGTCGTCGACGTGATGCGCAACCGCCCCGGCACCCAGCATGTGGTGATCACCGGTCGCCATGCCCCGGAGAAGCTCGTAGAGGCCGCTGATCTGGTGACCGACATGACAAAGGTGAAGCACCCGATGGACGCCGGCCAGAAGGGCCAGAGGGGCATCGAGTGGTGATGATTCCGCGACTGGTGATTGCCGCGCCGGCCTCCGGAAGCGGCAAGACCACCGTGGCGACGGGGCTCATGGCCGCGTTCGCGCAGCGCGGTCTCGCCGTGTCGCCGCACAAGGTCGGCCCCGACTACATCGACCCCGGCTACCACTCACTGGCCACCGGGCGGGCGGGGCGCAACCTCGACGCGTACATGTGCGGGCCGGAGTTGATCGCTCCGCTGTTCGCGCACGGGGCCCGGGGCTGCGACCTGGCGATCGTCGAAGGGGTGATGGGGCTGTACGACGGGGCGTCCGGGGAGGGCGAACTGGCGTCGACCGCGCATGTGGCGAAGCTGCTGCGGGCGCCGGTGGTGCTCGTCGTGGACGCGTCGTCGCAGTCCCGGTCCGTGGCCGCCCTGGTACACGGCTTCGCCTCGTGGGATCCGGAAGTACGGATCAGCGGGGTGATCCTCAACAAGGTCGGCTCGGACCGGCACGAGATGCTGCTCCGGGATGCGCTCGACGAGTCCGGCGTACCGGTGATGGGGGTACTGCGGCGGGCCGAGCAGGTGGCCACACCCTCGCGGCATCTGGGGCTGGTACCGGTGGCCGAACGGCGCGGCGATGCGATGGCAGCCGTCGCGGCGATGGGGGCGCAGGTGGGGGGCGGGTGTGATCTGGAAGCGTTGATGAGGCTGGCTCGGTCGGCGCCGGGTACGCCTGGGGCGTCGGGGGCGTGGGATCCGGTGGCGGCGTTGCGGGTGGGGGGCGCCCGCGGCGGGCCTGCTCCCCTGCCCGCGCCCTCCGAGAACCGTGGCTCCGCCGCGGGCCCCGGTCCTCGAGCGCCGGACGGGCCGGGCTTCCGCCCGGGCGGCCCGGGAAGCACGCCGGGCGGAACTGCGTCGCCACGAGGCGGCGCTCCCGTCGTCGCCGTTGCCGGCGGGCGTGCGTTCACCTTTTCCTACGCCGAGCACACCGAGCTCCTCGCCGCCGCCGGGGCCGATGTCGTGACGTTCGATCCCCTGCGGGACGAGGCGCTGCCCGAGGGCACCCGTGGGCTCGTCATCGGTGGCGGGTTCCCGGAGGTGTACGCCCCGGAGCTGTCCGCCAACGAACCGCTCCGCAAGGCCGTTGCCGATCTGGCGGCCACCGGGGCGCCCGTCGCCGCGGAGTGTGCGGGGCTGCTCTATCTGTCGCGTTCGCTCGACGGACGGCCCATGTGCGGGGTGCTCGACGCCGAGGGCCGGATGTCGGAGCGGCTGACGCTCGGCTACCGGGAGGCCGTCGCGATCACCGACAGTCCGCTGGCCGCGGTCGGCACCCGGCTGCGCGGGCACGAGTTCCACCGGACGGTGCTGGAGCCGGGTGCCGGTGCCGCTCCCGCGTGGGGCATGCATCTGCCGGAGCGGCGTGTGGAGGGCTTTGTGCAGCAGGGCGTCCATGCCAGCTATCTGCATACGCACTGGGCTTCGGCACCGGGCATCGCCCGGCGGTTCGTGGAGTGGGCCGCGGGGTGACGCCGTCGGTCCGCTCGCGCAGGGCGACCCGGCCGCCCGCGGCGCAGTTGGTCGTCGGGGTCGGGGCGGGCAGCGGCGTGACGGTCGACGAGGTGCTGGAGCTCGTCTCGTGCGTGCTGCGCGAGGCCGGCTTACCGGCGCGCTGCGTCGTGGAGCTGGCGACCGTCGACGCCAAGGCGGACGAACCCGGCATCGTCGGGGCTGCGGCGCGGCTGAGCGTACCCGTGCGTGCGTACCGCGCGGACGAACTGGCCGCGGTCGCCGTACCGAATCCGTCGGACGCCTCGCTGTCGGCGACCGGCACCCCGTCGGTCGCGGAGGCGGCAGCTCTCGTGGGCGCGGAGGAACTGCTCGTGCCGAAGCGGAAGTCGAGCCCCCGCGGGCGGGTGGGAAAGGTGACGTGTGCGGTGGCCCGGCGGGCGCCGCACGCGCATCCGGATCCGACCGTTGCGTGGAACCCGGTGCCGGGCACATAGTCGTCCTGCTGTCGCTCCACCCCCGACTCACCCCCCACACCCCCCTGGAAGTCATGCACACTCCTACTGAGAGTCCCGATGTGAACAGCGCGGGCGGGCACGATCTGCGTCATCACGGTGACGCGGAGGTGCGCGGCCGCAATCTGACCGATCTCGCCGTCAACGTGCGCACGGATACGCCCCCGGGCTGGTTGAAGGAACGCATAGCCGCCTCTCTCTGCACCCTCGCCGCCTATCCGGACGGGGACCGGGCACGGGCCGCGGTCGCGGAGCGCCACGGACTGCCGGTGGAGCGGGTGCTGCTGACGGCGGGTGCGGCCGAGGCGTTCGTGCTGCTCGCACGGGCGCTGCCGGCCCGGCGGCCGGTCGTGGTGCATCCGCAGTTCACCGAGCCCGAGGCGGCGCTGCGCGCGGCCGGGCACGAGGTGGGGCGGGTGCTGCTGCGCCCCGAGGACGGTTTCCGGCTGGATCCGGCCGCCGTGCCCGAGGAGGCCGATCTGGTGGTGGTCGGCAATCCGACCAACCCGACGTCGGTCCTGCATCCGGCGGCCGCACTGGAGAAACTGGCGCGCCCCGGGCGGACGCTGGTCGTCGACGAGGCGTTCATGGACGCGGTGCCGGGCGAGCGCGAGGCGCTGTGCGGACGTACCGACATCCCCGGCCTCGTCGTACTGCGCAGCCTCACCAAGACGTGGGGGCTGGCAGGTCTGCGGATCGGTTACGTCCTGGCCGCCCCGGAGACCATCGGCACGCTGCAGAAGGCGCAGCCGCTGTGGCCGGTGTCGTCCCCGGCACTGGCGGCGGCCGAGGCGTGCATGGAGCCGCGGGCGCTGGTGGAGGCGGCCGCGGCGGCGGACCGGATCGCGGTGGACCGGGCCCATTTGATCGCCGGGCTCACGGAGTTCACCGAGGTGCGGGTGGCGGAACCGGCCGAGGGGCCGTTCGTGCTGGTCCGGTTGGAGCGGGGGGCGCAGGTGCGGGAGCGTCTGCGGACGCTGGGGTTCGCGGCGCGGCGCGGGGACACGTTCCCGGGGCTCGGCCCCGGGTGGCTGCGGCTGGCCGTGCGCGGCCGGGCGACGACCAACCGTTTCCTGCAGGCGCTCGATCAGGCGCTGCTGCTCGCCGACCGGTGAACGGCACGGGCACGCCGGCCTGCTGATCCCCCGCAGGGGCGGGGAGCGGCGTGCCCCTGCGGGAACGCCGCTCCCCGCCCCCTGCCCCCGCTTGCCCCTACGGCCTCCGGCCGCCCCCTCGGGCCGGGTCGGGTCAGTCCTGGGCGCCGCGCCTGCGGGCCACGACCGTCGCGCCCGCGCCGAGGGCCAGCAGCAGGGCCGCACCGCCCGCGATGTACGGGGTCGTGGAACTGCTTCCGGTCTCCGCGAGGCTCGTGTCGACTGCCGCCGGGGCGTGGCCGGTCCCGGTCTGGGGCTTCACGTCCGTGCCGCCGTCGCCGCTGCCCCCGGTGGTGGTGGTTCCGCCGTCGCCGCCGCTGGTTCCGCCGTCACCCGAGCCGCCCGTGGTTCCGCCGTCGGCGCTGCCGCCCGTGGCTCCGCCGTCGCCCGAGCCGCCGTCACTGCCTCCCCCCGGCTTTGTCGGCCTGCCTCCCTTCGGGGTCTCGCAGGCCGCTTCGGCGAGCGTGACCTCGCCCTTGACGTCGGCGACGTTCAGATCGAGCGGGTTGACGGACACCCTCAGCCGGAGCGCGACGGCCGCGGCGGCACGCGAGGTGGTCTGCGTCTTCGACAGGTCGAGCGTCACCTCACCCACATGCGGCACACGGATCCGCGTGGGGCCGCCCGCCGTGAGCGTGACCCGCTTGCCGAGGACCGAGACCCGGCCCAGCACGTTCGATTCGGCCACGGGCCTGCGGCCCACCTCGCAGACCGCCTTGGACGTGACCTTCTCGACCTGTACGAGCGAGAGGAGCGGCAGTCCGGGCACATGGACGCGGGCCTTGACCAGGTTGCTGCGGCCCTCCGCCCGCTGCTTGTCCACGGTGGCGTCCGCCGTGGCCACATCGGCACGCAGCACGCTGAACGGCCGCCCGTGGTTCACGCCGTCGAGCCGCACGCTGAGCGCGGTCTCCTCGGCGCTCGCCGGTGCGTGCACCTCGTTGAGCGAGGCCCGGAGCGGCACATCGACCGTCTTGTTCAGAAGTGAGACATCGAGCGCGGCACGGAGCACGGCCGCGCTCGCCTTCCCGCCGCCGGTGGTCGTGGTGGCCCCGGTGGCGTGCGCCGGGACGGCGACCAGCAGGGCGACGGGCGCGGCGGCAACCGCCAAGGCGGCGAGGCGGAAGGTGTTGCTGTTCAAGATGGTGGAACCCCCACAAGAGACATGGAGCCACCGGCGCCGCCCAATGGGGGACATCGCGGGCACCGGTGACCTCGACTCCGTGAATCTTTACGCACAGAGGGTGAACTGGCGGACAGCTGAGGCGAGTTCACTCCAAAGGGGGGTTTTCGCGCCTGTATTCGAATAACTCGGCACGCCTGTTCCTGTGTTGTTCTCCTGCGTCACCCGATCCGTTGAGCGCGTGCGGGGTTTCGGCCGTTAGCGCCGGAGTGTGCGCAAATGTGCTGCAACGAGCGGGAACGGTGTTCCGTCACGGGCTGTCAACCTGGCCGTGTGCCGGGACGGGGCGGCGTCAGCCGATCACGCGCCCGTTCAGCACCACCCGGCGCGGTGCCGCCAGCACCCGTACGTCCGCCCGCGGGTCCTCGTCGTACACCACCAGGTCCGCCGGGGCGCCCTCCTCGAGCCCCGGCCGCCCCAGCCAGGCGCGCGCGCCCCAGGCCGTCGCGGACAGCGCCTCGCGCGCCGGGATTCCGGCCTTGACCAGTTCGGCGACCTCCTCCGCCACCAGCCCATGGGCCAGCGAGCCCCCCGCGTCGGTCCCCACGAAGACCGGCACCCCGGCGTCGTACGCCGCGCGCACGGTGTCGTAGCGACGCTCGTAGAGCTGCCGCATATGCGCCGACCAGCGCGGGAACTTCGCCTCGCCGCCCGCCGCGAGGTCCGGGAACGTGGCGATGTTGACCAGCGTCGGGACGATCGCGACCCCGCGCTCGGCGAAGAGCGGAATGGTGTCCTCGGTCAGGCCCGTCGCATGCTCGATGCAGTCGATCCCGGCCTCGACGAGATCGACGAGGGCGGCCGCGGCGAAGCAGTGCGCGGTGACCCGGGCGCCGAGCCGGTGCGCCTCGGCGATGGCGGCCTCGACCTCGCCGCGCGGCCAGCAGGCGGCCAGGTCGCCGGCGTCGCGATCGATCCAGTCACCCACCAGCTTCACCCAGCCGTCGCCGCGCCGCGCCTCCTGTGCGACGTACGCGACCAGGTCGCCGGGCTCGATCTCATGGGCGTAGTTCCGGATGTACATGCGGGTCCTGGCGATGTGGCGGCCGGCCCGGACGATCTTGGGAAGGTCCTCCCGGTCGTCGATCCACCGGGTGTCGGAGGGCGATCCGGCATCCCGGATGAGCAGTGTGCCGGCCTCCCGGTCGGTCAGCGCCTGCTTCTCGCTGGTGGCGGCGTCGACCGGGCCGTGGTGGTCGAGCCCCACATGGCAGTGGGCGTCGACGAGGCCCGGCAGCACCCAGCCGGTGACGGTCTCCGCCGCGTCCGCGCCGGGCGGCCGCTCGTACGAGATCCGTCCGCCGACCGCCCACAGCTCGTCCCTGACGTCGTCGGGACCGACGAGCACCCGCCCCTTCACGTGCAGCACCGGCTGCGCCTTGTGATCGCTCATGGCAGCACTGTACGAGGGGCGGTGTCCGA
Organism: Streptomyces sp. JH14; assembly: GCF_029428675.1. GTDB lineage: Bacteria > Actinomycetota > Actinomycetes > Streptomycetales > Streptomycetaceae > Streptomyces. The sequence goes on from NZ_JAJNEL010000001.1 coordinate 1,309,389, forward strand.
GGCCGTGGGTACTCTCGACGGAAGCACTGTCCGTACGCCGAACCGCAGGCCGACCCGATCCGAAGAGAGCACCACCGTGACGCACCCCCTCCTCGACCTCGCCCCGCTCACCGCCGCGCACTTCGCCGCCATCGAGCGCCGGGTGGCCGGCCTGCTCGCCACCGAGCAGGACGTCGTCATCATGCAGGGCGAGGCGCTGCTTCCCCTGGAAGGCTGCATCCGGGGCGGCGCCCGGCCCGGTTCGACCGCCTTGAACGTGGTCACGGGGCCGTACGGTCAGACCTTCGGCAACTGGCTGCGGGACTGCGGTGCCAACGTCATCGATCTCGCGGTGCCGTTCCACACGGCCGTCACCGCCGACCAGGTCGCGCAGGCGCTCGCCGCGCACCCGGAGATCGACTTCGTCTCGCTGGTCCACGCGGAGGCGGCGACCGGCAACACCAACCCGGTCGCCGAGATCGGCGAGGTCGTCCGGGCGCACGGAGCGCTCTTCATGCTGGACGCGGTCGCCTCGGTGGGCGCCGAGCCGCTGCTGCCGGACGTGTGGGGCGTCGACCTGTGCGTGATCGGTGCGCAGAAGGCGATGGGCGGCCCGGCCGGGGTGTCGGCGGTGTCGGTGAGCGAGCGCGCCTGGGAGCGGATCGCCGCCAACCCCGAGGCCCCGCGCCACTCGTACCTCTCGCTGCTGGACTGGAAGGAGCGCTGGATCGACGGCGGCCGCCAGGCGCTCCTGCACGCCCCCGCACAGCTGGAGATGCTGGCGCTGGAGGCGTGCCTGGAGCGGATCGAGGCGGAGGGCCTCCAGCCGCTGATGGCGCGGCACGCCGCGGCCGCAGCGGCGACGCGGGCAGGCGCCGTGGCGCTCGGCGGCGGTCTGGCGCCGTATGTGCACGAGGCGAAGGACGCGGCGCCCGTCGCCACGACGCTGCGCGCCCCGGCCGGAGCCGACGCCTCCGGGCTGGTCGCCAAGGCGCTCGCCGCCGACCCGTCGCTGCCGCTGATCGCGGGCGGCGGGGCGCTGTCCAAGGAGATGATCCGGGTCAATCACTACGGTGTGGACGCGACCCGGGGCGCGGTGCAGTCCTCGATCGCCGCGCTGGGGGCGGCGCTGGCCGACGAGGGCCGGGAGGTCGACTTCGAGGCCGCCCGCAAGGCCGTGTCGGAGGCCTGGCCGAGCGTGTAGTTCAGGCCGGTCCGGCGACGGGCCGGGCGTAGTCGGTCTCTTCGGTGCGGGGAGCTGCCTCAGGGCGGCTCCCCGCATTTTTCTGTCCACCCGGCACGATGGCCGGAACCTCACGGCGCACGCCGCCCCGTGCCACGCTCCCTGGCGGGTGTCCGGCCCGGGCACCTACTATGTGAGACCTGATCACATCCGCTGGCGATCTCGGGGGAGACCATGTGCCGGACGGTCTCGGCATCACCCTCACCCGCCGGCTCCATCCTGCCGGGCCTGCCGCATACGGCCTGCCCGCCCCCTCGTCGCCCCTCGCCCGCACCGTTCCCGTGCGGTCCGCCGCGACGTGTCAAAGACACTCCCCCGGGGCGCAGTTGACGAGCCGTCCGGCGCGACCGTGGCTCACGGGACAACACACCCATGATCTCTGGAGTACGCAGCAATGCACCGTGGAGTTGAGCTGACCGCATTTCTCGTCAACGAGTCCCGGGCCCGACAGCCCGATCTCGCCGAAGACCCGCTGGCAGCGGCGTGGATCCCGGACAACGACCGGCCGGCGGTGCGCGCGCTGTGGGACGAGTTCGCCGATGTCGTGTATCCGCACGACGACCTGGTCGTGTCGCTGCGCGGACGGTACATCATGGACACCCTCGCAGCCGCGCTGCGCAAGGATCCCGACACGGTGCTCGTGGTGTGCGGTGCCGGCTTCTCCTCGTACCCGTGGCTGCTCCCCTTCAAGGTGGCGCTGGAGGTGGACCTGCCGGACATGATCGAGGCCAAGCAGCGGCGCGTGGCGAAGCTGGTGGCGTCCGGAGTCCTGCCGGAGCGCGATGTCCGGCATCTGCCGGTGGATCTCGGCAGCCGGGCCGGACGGGACGAACTCTCGTCGCTGGTACGCGAACTGGCCGACGGCCGACCGGTGGCCTACGTGGCCGAAGGGCTGGTCTTCTATCTGTCGCCGGAGGCCGCGCGCGCCGTGGTCAGCCTCGGCGCGGGCTTCGACTCGTGTGCGGTCACCGCCGTCAGCTACTGGCCGGCGGCGGCCGCGGGCAGCCGGGTGCTCGCCGATCAGCGGGACTGGTTCCGGAGCCGTTCGGTCCCCGAGGAGGCCGCCTACCTCACCCATGACGAGCTGACCTCGCTGCTCGGCACGGAGATCGAGGACCGTGGACCCGAGGACCTGCAACGCCGGTATCTCGACCGGGTGATCGTGCCCGAGTGCGACCTGATTCCCGAGTACGTCGCCGTGTCGTGGAACGTTCCCGAAGAGGTCGGGGCAGCCGGATGACCGACGTGCTCCATCTCCAGAGCCGGGCGTACCCGCTCCACCACAGCCTGCCCGTCCTCGCTCTGGAGTCCGTCACCGTGCCGGGTCACGGTGAACTGCGGCCGTTCACCGGAGAGCTCGGAACGCTCGCGTACAACCCGGACTTCACGGTCGAGTTGGACCTCACCGGGCTGATCGCCACGAAGATCACCCTGCCCGGAACCGAGATCGTCGGCTGTCATGCGCGGATCCTGAGCGCGGGCAGCATCCTGGTGGCCTACGCCCTGCGCCATGACGTGGACCTCCGGCAACTGTCCCTCCACGACCTCGACGCCTTCGATGCGCGGATCAACCGGCAGCTGCGCGAGGCGGACTCCTCCCTGCTCACGGCGGTGCTCACCGCCGCGGTACGCAGCGGTCTGATCAAGGACCTCGTCCTGCGGCCGGATCTCGCCCTCAGCGGCGAGCAGGCACCGGTGGACCGCCGGTCGGCGCGGTACAACTGCCATTTCGTCACCCAGGAGCCGCCCTGGCAGCCCGATCCACGCGTTCCTGTGCTCAGCTCGGGACCGGCCTGCCGTGTGCTCCTGCCGTACACCTACGCCTGGGACGCCGATCCCGGGACCGAGCTGCTCGATCTGCTGACCATGACGGAACCCACGGATATCGCGGTGGCCCAGCAGTCACTGCTCGTCGGTGCCCTGGTGGGCGGCCGCCGGATACTCGCGGACCTGGCCGCCGCCCAGGCCAGGAGCGTCGACGTCCATGCGTTCCGCCGGTTCCTCGACGGCGTCTGGTCCGACTACCACCATCTCGACAGCTACCGCATAGAGTCCACTCAGAACCACCGGTCCACCTATCTGGCCGCCCGCGAGTCCATCGGACTGGACGGCACCCACGAACGAGCCGACAAACTGCTCGGCTATGTCGGCAGTTCGCTGCTGGCCGCGTCGTCGCAGCGCGCCGAGGCCCTGGACACCCGCCTCAACCGCGTCGCCGCCTCACTGGCCATGGTCACCGCGGCGGCCTTCGGTCTCGATGCCGTGGGGTTCCTTCTGCCCAATGTCTCCTTAGGGATCCGGATCTCGGCCGTCGCCGGTCTGATCACGCTGACCGCGGCCGGGATACTCGCCGTCGTCTTCCCGCGCCGCCCCCGCAGGGCCCCCACGGATCCGGAACCCGAGCCCGCGGAACCGCCGCCGGGCCGCCCGCCCGCCGGAGGACCACGCCCCGGCCCACGGCATCGCACCGTGCTTCCTGCACCTCGCCCGTCCCCTCTCGTTCTCCCCTTCTCAGACGACCACCCGGACGGTGCCCCTCCGCATCCGTCCGGGGCCGGCAGCGGACCGCCGGGGCTCTGAGCGGAGGCTGCGCCGCCGCGGTCCCCGCCTCCGGAAACCGGCTGGACCGGCCGCCCGTCAACAGCGAGAGTGACCGCATGACTTCACTCGTACGCCACATCACCATCGACTGTGCCGATGCCTACAAGCTCGGCAGTTTCTGGGCCGAGGTGCTCGGTTCCCGGTTGCACGACGACGATGCGCCCGGTGATCCCCAGGCGCTCGTCGCGACCCCCGGTGCCGCGCTGCTGTTCATTGCGGTACCCGAGCCGAAGAGCGTCAAGAACAGGGTCCATCTGGACATCCAGCCGCAGGACCGCACCCGGGACGAGGAGGTCGAGCGGCTGCTCGCCCTCGGTGCCACGCTCGTCGGCGACCATCGCAAGCCCAACGGCCGGGGCTGGGCGACGCTCGCCGACCCCGAGGGCAATGAGTTCTGCGTGGAGTGCAGCGCCGTCGAACGGGCGGCGCTGACCGCGACGCGGCTGCCCGTCACCGCCGATGATGTGACCACCGCCGTCCACCTCGCGCTCGCCGCGCTCCGCCGGGTTCCTGAGGACCATTGGCGGGCGCCCGCCGGGACGCTGGAGTGGGACTCCTGGGAGACGGTGGAGCACCTGAACGACGATCTCTTCGCGTACGCGGCCCAGTTGGGCCCGAAGAAGCCGTCGCTGGACCGCGAGGTGCCGTACCGCTGGGGAGCCGACCGCAAGGGCGGCCCGGCGAATTCGATCTTCGCGAACCCCGACGCAGGGCCGATCGGCCTGCTCCAGACCCTGGAAGCGAGCGGCGCCCTGCTGACGGCGATGGTACGGACGACCGCGGCGGACGTCCGCTCCTACCACTCGTACGGGGTGTCCGACCCGGAGGGCTTCGCGGCCATGGGAATCGTGGAGACCCTGGTCCACGCCCACGATGTGGTCCAGGGCCTGGACATCCCCTGGGCGCCGCCCGCGGACCTGTGCGACCGCGCGCTGGCCCGGCTGTTCCCGGACGCCCCGGACGACGCCGACCGGTGGACCGTCCTGCTCTGGTCCACCGGCCGGGCCGAGCTGCCCGGGCGCGAGCGCGTCACCTCGTGGAAGTGGCGCAGCGCGCCGCTCGATGCCGTCTAGGCTGCGCGGACTCCCCGGTTCCCACCGGTGGGAGAACCAGCTCGCCGCCGGGAGCAGCGTCGCGTTGTGGTCGAACAGCGCCTGGTTCTCCCACGCGTTGCCGGAGGCCGGATCTGCCGGGTCCCGTCCGCCGGCGCCGACGGCGGTCCAGGCGGGCTCCCCGTACACGGCGCCGGGACCGCGACGGTTCGGGACGAGGGTGGGCAGCTCAGCCGTCGAGGCGTACGACCCTGACCGCGCCCGCCGGAACGGCGAGGTGGCCCACAGCGTGCTCGCCGGTGAGAAGTTCGGTGCCGGGGCCGTCGAGCGGCAGCTTCGCGTCGTCCCCGGTGTGATTGATCGCGAAGAGGTACGTGCCGCTGTCGCCGGTGCGGCGTACGACCTCGACGTCGTGCGGGAGGCCGGTGCGCGGCGCGATCCGGGCGTCTTCACAGGCCCGTTCGAGGACGGCGTCGAGATGGGATCCGGACAGCCGGGTGGAGATGTACCAGGCGGTGCCCCTGCCCAGACGGTGCCGGGTGACGGCGGGGCGGCCGGCGGGCATGCCGTCGGCGTAGGACCAGACGGTCTCGGCGCCGCGCGGGATCACCACGTCCGACCACAGGTCGCCGGTCAGCTCCGGGCCCTCGGGGGCGCCCTCGGGCGTGATCAGGCGGACCGTCCCGCCCTCTCCGAGCGGTGAGAACTCCTCGATCGTCAGCCCGAGTACGTCCCGCAGGGCGCCCGGGTACGGCCCGGGGTGCACGGAGTCATGGGTGTCGACGATGCCGGAGAAGTACGAGACGACGAGCGTGCCGCCGTTCTCGACGTAGCGCCGGAGGTTCCGGCCGGTCTCCTCGGTGGCGAGATAGAGGGCCGGGACGACGACCAGCGGATACCCGGAAAGATCGGCGTCCGGGTGGGCGAAGTCGACGGTGAGATGACGGTCGTACATCGAGGCGTAGAAGGTGTCGGCACGCTCGCGGGCGTCGTGGTCCTCGCTCGGCCGCCACTCCAGCTTCTGCGCCCACCAGGACTGCCAGTCCCAGAGCATGGCCGCGTCGGCGACGGTCCGGGTGGAGCGGACGCCGCTCAGCAGGCCGAGGCCGGCACCGAGCGCGGCAACCTCGCGCCACACCCGGGAGTCCGTACCGGCGTGCGGCACCATCGCCGAGTGGAACTTCTCCGCACCGCTGCGTGACTGCCTCCACTGAAAGAACATGGCCCCGTCGGAGCCGCGCGCGACATGCGCGAGGCTGTTGCGGGCCATCTCACCCGGGCGCTTGGCGGGGTTGCGGGGCTGCCAGCTGACGCCGCTGGTGGAGTGTTCCAGAAGCAGCCAGGGTGCGCCGCCCGCGACGGAGCGGGTGAGGTCGGCGGCCATCGCGAGGTTGACATGGGTGCGGCGGCCGTCGGTGATCAGATAGTGGTCGTTGGTGACGAGGTCGGTCTCGCGGCCCCAGGCCCAGTAGTCGACGGAGTCGCACTGGCTGAGGGCGGTCATGAAGTTGGTGGTGACCGGGATACCGGGAGCGAAGCGGTGCAGGATGTCCCGTTCGCTGCAGAAGTTCTCGCGCATCGTGACATCGGCGAAGCGGGCGTAGTCCAGACGCTGGGCCGGGTTGGCGACGGTCGGGGTGGCGCGGGGCGGGTCGATCTCGTCGAGGCTGCGGTAGCGCTGCCCCCAGAAGGCGGTGCCCCAGGCCTCGTTGACGGCGTCGACGCTGCCGTGGCGGGTGGCCAGCCAGCGGCGGAAGTGGGCGGCGCAGTTGTCGCAGTAGCAGGCGCTGACCGGAACGCCGTACTCGTTGTGGACGTGCCACATCGCGAGCGCCGGGTGGTGTGCGTACCGGCGGGCGAGCTGTTCGGTGATGTTCGCCGCAGCCGACCGGTACGCGGGGTTGCTGTGGCAGATCGCGCCGCGTGACCCGAAGGCGTACCGGACCCCCTCCCGGCTGACCGGGAGGGCCTCGGGGTGGGCGCGGTAGAACCAGGCGGGCGGGGCGACGGTGGGCGTGCCGAGGTCGACCCGGATGCCGGCCCCGTGCAGCAGGTCGAGGACCCGGTCGAGCCAGCCGAAGTCGTAACCGCCGGGCTCGGGTTCGAGGAGTGTCCAGGAGAAGATCCCGACGCTGACCATGGTCACGCCGGCCTCCCGCATCAGGGCCACGTCCTCGCGCCAGACCTCTTCCGGCCACTGCTCGGGGTTGTAGTCGCCGCCGAAGGCGAGCCTGCGCAGACCGTGCGGGGCGGGCTCGGGCGCGGGGTGCGGCATGGGTATCTCCTGGGCTCTTCGGTACCAACTTCTGGGAACGTGCACACACATGGTCGGTGGCGCAGAGCCCACATAACCGCACAGCATCAACCATTGACAAGTGTCGGATTGGTTTCTCTACTGTGAACGCTCACAGCGCAGTTCGGCGCTGCACCCTCGCTTCTCGTCAGGGGAGAAACCCATGAAGTACCGCATCGTCGCGGTGTCCACAGCCGCTGCACTCGCCGCCACCGGCCTGCTCTCGGGCTGCGGCTCGTCGGACGACGACGGCGGGGACGGCCCGGCCGCATCCGGTCCCGTCTCGCTCACCTACTGGGCCTGGGCACCCGGCCTGGACAAGGTCGCGGACATCTGGAACGCAGGCGAGGGCAAGAAGACCGGCATCACCGTCACGGTGAAGAAGCAAGCATCGGGCGACGACCTGGTCACCAAGATCATCACGGCGGCCAAGGCCCATAAGGCCCCCGACCTGGTACAGGCGGAGTACCAGGCCATCCCCACCCTGGTCTCCAACGATGTGCTCGCCGACATATCCAAGGAGGCGGGCGACGCCAAGGGCAAATTCGCCGACGGCATCTGGCAGCAGACGACTCTCGGATCGGACGCTCTGTACGCCGTGCCACAGGACTCCGGCCCGCTGATGTTCTACTACCGCCAGGACCTGTTCAAGCAGTACGGCCTGTCCGTGCCCACCACCTGGAACGAGTTCGCCGAGACGGCCCGCGCACTGAAGAAGAAGGCTCCGGACAAGGACCTCACCACGTTCTCCTCGAACGACTCCGGTCTCTTCGCGGGCCTCGCCCAGCAGGCCGGGGCGAAGTGGTGGACCACCGGCGGCGACAAGTGGAAGGTCGCCATCGACGACGCCGCCACGCAGAAGGTCGCGGACTTCTGGGGCGGTCTGGTCAAGGAAGGCGCCGTCGACAACCAGCCGATGTACACCCCGGCCTGGAACAAGGCGCTCAACACCGGCAAGCAGATCGCCTGGGTCAGTGCGGTCTGGGCGCCCGGGACCCTCACCACGGCGGCGCCCGACACCAAGGGCAAGTGGGCCATGGCCCCGCTCCCCCAGTGGACGGCCGGCCAGAACATCACCGGCAGCTGGGGCGGCTCCTCCACCGCCGTCACCAACGACTCCAAGAACAAGGCCGCCGCCGCGACCTTCGCGAAGTGGCTGAACACGGACTCGGAGGCGCTGGCCGCACTGGTCAAGGAGAGCGGCATCTACCCCGCCGCCACGGCCGCCCAGACCGGCGGCGCGCTCGCCCAGGCCCCGGACTACTTCTCCAACCAGCCCGACTTCTACACGAAGGCCGCCGAGATCGCGCAGGGCACCGCGCCCGCCGCCTGGGGCCCGAACGTGAACGTCGCGTACACCGCCTTCAAGGACAACTTCGCCAAGGCCGCCAAGAGCAAGTCGGACTTCGGGCCCGCCCTGACCGCGATGCAGGACGCCACCGTCGCCGACCTCAAGAAGCAGGGCTTCGGGGTCTCCGAGTGACACGCGCACGCCGCAGGAGTGCGTACGGGGTCGAGAGCGCCCCGTACGCCTTCCTGGCCCCCGCCACCGTGCTCTTCCTGCTCTTCTTCGCCCTTCCCATCGGGTACGCGCTCTACCTCAGCTTCCGCCGGACCGAGGTCAAGGGGCTCGGCCTGGGCAAGGGCGCCCGCGCGGAGATCTGGGCGGGCTTCGCCAATTACACATCCGCGCTCTCCGACTCGGAGCTGCTGCACGGCGCCCTGCGCATCCTCGGCTACGGCGTGATCGTCGTCCCTGTGATGCTCGGCCTCGCCCTGCTGTTCGCGCTGCTCCTCGACACCGACCGGCTCCGGCTGCGGGCCTTCTCCCGGCTCGCGATCTTCCTGCCGTACGCGATCCCGGGCGTCGTCGCCGCACTGATGTGGGGCTTCCTCTATCTCCCGGACGTCAGCCCCTTCTCCTACCTCCTCGACAAGGCCGGTCTGCCGCGGCCCGATCTGCTCGACGGCGGCCCGTTGTATCTCGCCCTGGCCAACATCGCGGTCTGGGGCGGCACCGGCTTCAACATGATCGTGATCTACACCTCGCTGCGGGCGATCCCGGCCGAGGTGTTCGAGGCGGCCCGGCTGGACGGCTGCTCGCAGCTGCAGGTCGCGCTCCGGATCAAGATCCCGATGGTGGCGCCGTCCCTGGTCCTGACGTTCTTCTTCTCGATCATCGCGACGCTCCAGGTGTTCAGTGAGCCGACGACGCTGAAGCCGCTCACCAACTCGCTGTCCACCACCTGGAGTCCGCTGATGAAGGTCTACCAGGACGCTTTCGTCAACAACGACATCTATGCGGCGGCCGCTCAGGCGGTCATCATCGCCGTCGCCACCCTCGCCCTGTCCTTCGGCTTCCTCAGGGCGGCCAACTCCCGTACCCAGAAGGGAGATTCCCGATGAGTACGCCGCACCTCGCATCCACCCCCGCAAGTCCGCGCCGGTTCGCGCTCGTGCCGACAGCCGCGCTGCTGCTCGGCGCGCTCTACTGCCTGCTGCCGGTCGTCTGGGTACTGGTCGCCTCGACCAAGTCCGGCCGCGAGCTGTTCTCCACCTTCACCTTCCTGCCGGGCACCGGTTTCACCCGCAACGTCGCCGACCTGTCGGCGTACCGCGACGGTGTGTACTGGAAGTGGATGGCCAACTCGGCGTTCTATGCCGGCGCCGGCGCCCTGCTGTCCACGGCCGTCTCCGCGCTATCGGGGTACGCCCTGGCCATGTACCGGTTCCGCGGGCAGGAGGGCATCTTCAACATCCTGCTGGCCGGGGTGCTGATGCCGCCGGTGATCCTCGCCGTGCCGCAGTATCTGCTGCTGGCGAAGGCCGACCTGACGGACTCGTACCTCTCGGTCCTGCTGCCGGTGATCCTCTCCCCGTACGGGGTGTATCTCGCGCGGATCTACGCGACGGCCGCCGTACCGGGCGATGTGATCGAGGCCGGGCGGATGGACGGCGGCAGTGAGTGGCGGATCTTCCGCACCCTCGCGCTGCCGATGATGGTGCCGGGCCTGGTGACCGTCTTCCTGTTCCAGTTCGTCGCGATCTGGAACAACTTTCTGCTGCCGTACATCATGCTCGGCGACGACGAGAAGTTCCCGGTCACCCTGGGCCTGTACACCCTGCTCCAGCAGGGCTCCAACACCCCCGCCCTCTATACCCTGGTGATCACGGGGGCGCTGCTGGCGATCGTCCCGCTGATCGCGCTGTTCCTGGTCATCCAGCGCTTCTGGAGCCTCGACCTGCTCTCCGGCGCCGTAAAGTCCTGACCGGGGCCCCACCAGGGCTTCCATTGATGAAAGATCATGCACCATGAGCCGCACAGAACAGCCCGGACAGCCCGGACCGTCCGGCACGGGACGCCGCAGGCCGCCGACCATTCACGACGTGGCACGGGAGGCCGGGGTCTCCCGCGGCACCGTCTCCCGGGTGCTCAACGGCGGCCACAATGTCAGCGCGACGGCGCTCGACGCCGTCAACTCCGCAATCCGCAAGACCGGTTACACGGTGAACCGGCACGCCAGATCGCTGATCACCGGGCGCTCGGACTCGGTGGCGTTCCTGCTCACCGAGCCGCAGGAGCGGTTCTTCGAGGACCCCAACTTCAATGTGCTGCTGCGGGGCTGCACCACCGCACTCGCCGCGCACGACATCCCGCTGCTGCTGATGATCGCGGGGACGGAGGCCGAACGGCGCCGGAACATGCGGTACATCGCCGGTCATGTGGACGGGGTCCTGCTGGTCTCCAGCCACTCCGGCGACCCGGTCGCCGCCCAGCTGCACGAGGCCGGGGTCCCGCTCGTCGCCTGCGGCAAACCGCTCGGGCAGGGCTCGAAGGTCAGTTATGTGGCGGCCGACGACCGGGACGGTGCCCGCGACATGGTGCGTTACCTGTACGAATCGGGGCGTCGCCGGATCGGAACGGTCAGCGGCCCCCTCGACACCCCGGGCGGCGTCGAGCGGCTGGCGGGGTACCGCGAGATGCTCGCCGACTGCGGGCTGCCGGCGGACGAGGCGCTGATCGTCCCGGGCGATTACAGCAGGGCGAGCGGCGAGGCGGCGGCCACACTGCTGCTGGAGCGGGCCCCCGGCCTCGACGCGGTATTCGTCGCCTCCGACCTGATGGCGCAGGGCGTGCTCGCCGCGCTGGAGAAGGCTGGACGGCGGGTGCCGGAGGACGTCGCGGTCGGCGGCTTCGACGACTCGCCCGCAGCGCTGGCGTCCCGACCGGAGCTGACCACGATCCGGCAGCCGTGGGACCGGATCAGTGCCGAGATGGTACGGGTGCTGCTGGCCCAGATCGGCGGAGAGGACCCGGCCGCGGTGATCCTCCCCACCGAACTGGTGCGCCGCGATTCGGCGTGACCGCCGCGGCTACACGGCGTCCAGTGCCGGGTAGTCGACGTACCCCTTCGCGTCACCGCCGAAGAAGGTGGACGGGTCGGGGGTGTTGAACGGGCCGCCGGCCTTCAGCCGGGCGGGCAGGTCGGGGTTGGCGATGAACAGGGCACCGTACGAGATGATGTCGGCGATCCCGTCGTCGATCACCGAGTGGTCGTCCGGTCCGGTCGGTCCGTCCGTCAGCGCGTTGATGACGAAGGCACCGGAGAACTGCTTGCGCAGCGCGAGGGTCAGCTCGCGGATCTCCACTGCCTCCATGACGTGCAGGTAGGCCAGTCCGAGCGGCTCGATCTCCTGTACCAGCGCGGTGTAGACGGCGTCCGGCGCGGGCTCGTCGATGTCGTTGTACGGGTTTCCGGGCGAGAGGCGCAGCCCGGTCCGCTCCGCGCCGATCTCGGCGGCGACCGCCTTGACCACTTCCACGGCGAACCGGATGCGTGCCTCCTCGGAGCCGCCCCACCCGTCGGTGCGCCGGTTGGTGTTGGGTGCGAGGAACTGGTGGATGAGGTAGCCGTTGGCGCCGTGCAGCTCGACACCGTCGAAGCCCGCGTCGACGGCGTTGCGGGCCGCGGTGGCGAAGTCGGCCACGGTCTGCCGGATCTCGGCGTCGGTCAGCTCATGCGGCTCGACGAAGTCCTTCGGCCCCTCGTGGGTGAAGACCTGGCCGGCGGCCTTGACCGGGGAGGCGCTGACCGGGGTCAGCCCGTCCGGCAGCAGGACCGGGTGGCCGATCCGGCCCGCGTGCATGATCTGGGCGAAGATCCGGCCGCCCGCGGCGTGCACCGCGTCGGTGACCTTGCGCCAGGACGCGACCTGCTCCGCGCTGTGCAGTCCCGGGGTGAAGGGGTAGCCCTGACCCACCGCGGACGGCTGGACGCCCTCGGTGATGATGAGCCCGGCCGAGGCGCGCTGGGCGTAGTACTCGACGGTGAGATCGGTGGCGGTTCCGCCCTCACCGGCCCGGGAGCGGGTCATCGGGGCCATCGCGATCCGGTTGGCGAGCCGGGTGCCGGACAGGTCGATGGGGTCGAATGCGGTGGTCATGGGAGCCCCCAAAGAAAATTATGTGGTCGGCCAATTATTTACGTCGTGCGCCACTGTAACCCATTACTTGGCCGACCAAGGTAAAGTTCGCAGAAAGCGCCGGACCCGGTCCCCGACCGGCCGGAGCACCGCCCCGAGGGAGTCCCCATGAAGGCCGAATCCGTCGACCCCGTCTGTACCGAGCTGCCCAGCGCCGCCCGCGGCGGCCCGGTCAGCCATGCCGTCTCACGGGTCGCCCGGCTGCACCGGATCGCCGCCGGCAAGGCACTCAGGTGCGCCGGGCTCTACCCCGGCCAGGAGTTCCTGATGATGTATCTGTGGGACGCGGGCGCGGCACGCCAGTCGGAGCTGATCAAGGCGGTCGACCTCGATCCGTCGACCGTCACCAAGATGCTCCAGCGGCTCGAACAGGCCGGTCACGTCCGCCGCCGCCCCGACCCGGACGACCGGCGGGCCGTCCTGGTCGAGGCCAGCTCGGACAGCTGCGCCCTGCACTCGGATGTGAAGCGGGCCTGGACGAATCTGGAGGAGCGCACGCTCGCCGGCCTGGACGCGACGGAGCGCACCGAGCTGGCCCGGCTGCTGGCCAGGGTCGAGGAGAACCTCTCCCGCGAGGCCGAGAGCTGCCCGGAAGGCCGCTGACCGGTCAGCCCGCGAGCACCTCCAGCGCGTGGTCCACATCGGCCTGCGTGTTGTAGAGATGGAAGGCCGCCCGCAGATTCCCGGCCCGGACCGACACCGCGATACCGGCCCGGGCCAGCGCCGACTCATGGCTTCCCAGTCCCGGCACGGCGACTACCGCGGACCGGCCGGGCACCGGCTCGTGGCCGATCCCGGCCAGCGCGCTACGGAACCGGGCGGCGAGCGCGGTGTTGTGGGCGTGCACGGTGTCGATGCCGATCTCGGCCATCAGCGCGAGGGAGCGCTCGGCACCGTGGTACGCGAGGAAGGCGGGCGCCTCGTCGAAGCGGCGCGCGGTGGCGGCGAGCCGGCCGACGGGTCCGTACGTGCTGTTCCAGCGGTCCTCGCCGGCCACCCAGCTCGCGTACAGCGGCGACAGGGTCTGCTGCGCCTCCTCGGTGACGGTGAGGAACGACGTACCGCGCGGGCAGAGCAGGAACTTGAAGCCGCCCGTGACCGTGTAGTCGTACGCTCCGGCGTCCAGCGGCAGCCAGCCTGCGGACTGGGTGGCGTCGAGGAGAACCCGGGCGCCGTGCGCGGCGGCCGCCGCACGAACCGCGTCGAGGTCGGCGATCCGGCCGTCGGCGGACTGTACGGAGGAGAGGGCGACCAGCGCGGTCGTGGGCCGCACCGCCTCGGCCATGCCGTCCAGCGGGGCGTACCGCATCCGCAGATCCCCACGGACCGAGAGGGGTCCGACGACCGAGCTGAACTCCCCCTCGGGCACCAGCACTTCGGCACCGGGCTTCAGCGATGCCGCGATCAGACCGACATGGACGGCGACCGAGCTGCCGGTGGCGACCCGGTCGGGACCGACACCGACGAGCCCGGCGAACCGGGTCCGTGCGGCGTCCACGGCGTCGAAGCTGCCCGCGCCCGCACCGGTGCCCGCGGCGTTCTCGTCGGCGAGCGTCTTCACCGCCTCGACGGTTCGGCGGGGCAGCAGCCCGCAGCTGGAGGTGTTGAGATACGTGGACTTGGGCGCAAACTCGGCGGCTACGGCCTGGGTGAGCGAGGAGATCTCCATGCGTCCAGCCTGAACGCCCCTCAACTCATCGTCAATCACGAAGAATTGAGGGGCACCCCCAAGCAATGCTTATCGATGCGGTGGAGCGGCCGGCCGGGGCGGCGCAGGGTCAGCCCTGGCTGCCGGCCTGCGGAACCTCGCAGGCCCCGTCGGCGTCGCAGGCCGCCCCGTCCGAGCCGATGGCGGTCAGCGGGCGGTCCTTCCACGCCTGCTCCAGCGCCTGCGCGAAGACCTCAGCGGGCTGGCCGCCGGAGATCCCGTACCGCCGGTCGAGCACGAAGAACGGCACGGCGTTGGCACCCAGCGCGGACGCCTCCTGCTCGTCGGCCCGCACCTCGGCCGCGTAGGCCTGCGGATCGGCGAGCACGGCGCGCGCCTCGTCCCCGTCGAGACCGGCCTCGACGGCGAGCTCGACCAGTACGTCGTCGTCGAAGACGGACCGCTCCTCGGCGAAATTCGCCCGGTAGGCGAGCGTCAGCAGCTCGTCCTGGCGGCCGCGGGCCTTGGCGAGGTGGAGCAGCCGGTGGATGTCGAAGGTGCTGCCGTGGTCGCGCCCCTCGGTCCGGTAGCCGAGCCCTTCGGCCTGTGCGTTGGCCGCGACGTTGGCCTCCATGGACCGGGCTTCCTCACGCGTACGCCCGTACTTCTGCGCCAGCATGTCGATCACCTGCGCGGTGTCGCCCTTGGCGCGCCCCGGGTCGAGCTCGAAGGAACGGTGCACGACCTCGACCTCGTCGCGATGGGCGAACCCCGCCAGGCCCTTCTCGAAGCGGGCCTTGCCGATGTAGCACCAGGGGCAGGCGATGTCGCTCCAGATCTCGACGCGCATGACTCTTCTTCTCTCCAGGCTGTTGCAGACGGATCGTGCGGCTGTCCCGGCACGGTTGCGCGAGGGCAGCGCGGAGGCACCCTCCGCTCCCCTGATCAACGCGCGCCCGGACCCTGTCATTCCCCGACCGGGCCGGAGGTTCGTCGGCCGCTAATCCTCCAGCTCGACGATCGGGCGGTCGCTGACGAGGGCCACGATGATCATCGGGGCGTCGCCGTCGCACTGGTTGACGGAGGTCGCGACCCACACGTCCGCGGCGTCGGGACCGGCGGCCACCGGCCCCCACGCCGACAGATCGCCGCGGCAGTCGTTGTCGCACAGCGCCTGGAAGAGCGGCGGCATGGGCTCGTCCGCGATGCTCCGGAAGATCGGCACCCGCATGCCCACCTTCCGGTGCGCACCCCACCGGCGGTCCAACTCCGCCACGATGTCGTCCAGATGCCCGCGGGCGGCTTCCTCCGCGTCATTCCACTCGGGCGCGTACACGCCGACGAGGCTGCCGCTCTCCCAGAGCGGCAGGAACCGGAAGCCCTCGCCGGAGGTCACGGTCCACTCCCCCGTGACCGGGTCGCCCTCGCTCTCCGTCGGACCGGCCGCCGGTACGGGCCCGGCGAGCAGCGCCTCGACGTCGCGGACGGCGCGGCCGAGCTCGAACGTCTCGCCGCTGCGGGCCGTCACAGCGCGGGCCGGTCCATCGGGCGCGGCAGCGGCTCCAGCGCACCGGCGTCCCGTAGCTGTACGCAGGCCCGGACCACGGCCCCGGCGTCGCCTCGCGGCGCGATGTCGAGGAGGACGCCTCCGCCGGCGAGCTCCTTGAGGGCGGAGGTGAGGCCGTCCGGCAGCAGGGCCGCGCGTCCCGGGGAGAGATAGCCGACCCAGCCGACGGCGGGCGCTCCGACACCGAACCCGTTGTCCCCCAGTGCGTCGAGCACGTCGTCGTCGGTCACATCCCCGAAGTCCGGCCCCCACACCTCGGCGACCGCCCTGAGGAGCTCGGCGTCGGGGACATCCACGCCCTCCGGCGACTTGATACCGATCACCATCGAGTTGAACAGGAACTCCGAGGCGCCGCCCGCCAGGCCCCTGGCCTCGATCTCCCAGCCCTGCCCGTCCTTGGTGACGAGATACAGTCCGGCGCCGTCCGAGCCGTACCTGGCCTCCTGCTGCTGCACCTTCAGAGCGGCGAGCAGGGACGCCTCGTCCGTGCCGAGGCCGGTGGCGGGCCCGGACTCGCGGACCTGGCTCCACGTCCCGCCCGCCCCGGGGGCCGGCAGAAGCCCGGCGAGCCGGTCCAGCATCAGTTTCCAGCGTCCGGCCACCGCCTCGACCGACTCTTCCCGGGGACCCCAGAAGCCCCGCACCACACGCCGCATGTCCTGTCTCCGTCTTCTGTCGTCCACCGGTCCGGCCAGAGTCACCGCCCGAGCCAGGCTAGTGCCTGTCGCGCGGGGCATCAGTCGAACGCCCCGGGCTTCCTGGTGCTGTTGCTCGGGAGCTGCTTGGTGGGGACGACCGTGATCGGCAGACCCTCCTCCCGGAACGCCTTGGCGGCGGCCTCGGCCACGTCCGGATCGGAGAAGTGCCATTCGATGGCCTTGCCGCCGGCCGCCTCGACCTGAGCCCGGGCCTCCGTGACGAACTCGTTCTTGCCGGACGCGGTGAGGCTGCCCTTCTCGGTCTGCGAGAGGTACCCCTTGTAGCCGTTCTTCGCCTCCAGGAACGTCTGCCTGCTGGAGTCCCAGCCGTCGTACTCCACCGCCGGCTTGCCCTCCTTGGGGTGCGGCACGACGTACTCCCGGCCGCGCACGGTGCCGGTGACCTGCTCCTGGTAGCGGAGCCACGACTCGTTCTTCCAGTTGGGCGGGGGATTGCGGTCGCGGCTGGCCCAGTAGCCGGCGCCGTTGTCGGCGGATCCGTAGTCCGGCTTCTTGAGGTCCGCGGCCCAGTCCGGCGGGTTGTAGTTGCGCGGGTCGGAGGTGTCGTTGCGCCGGGGCTCGGGCCACTGCTTCTTGGCCAGCTCCGCCTTGGCCGCGCGGTCGGGCTCCTCGGCCCGCTTCTGCTCCAGGTGAGCCGCCCGCTCCTGTTCCCGGGCCTCCTTCGCCTTGGCCTCGGCGTCCTTGTCGCAGCCGTCGTCGGCGAGGATCACATGGCTCGGGGGTCCTGCGGCGAGCACCCCGGTTCCGGACCCGGATATCCCACCGGTGCCGCCGTAGCGCACCCGGGGGCCGAGAGCGATGCTGCAACCGGTCTTGCGTGCCGCGTCCTCGGCTTCGTCCGCCGCCTCGTCGGCCTCCTTGGCAGCCTTGCGGACACCGTCGATGTCCCCGACTTCGGCGGCCTTACGGGCCCGGCGTGCGGCGTTGCCCGCGTTCTCCGCGGCTTCGGCCACCTTCGCGGCGACCTTGCCGAGCTTGCCGAGCTTGCTGGCCTTGCCGACGACCTTCGCGACGTCGTAGCCGGGGATGAAGAGCGATCCGACGTTCCAGACGACGTCGGTGACGGCCCGCGTCTTCTCCCCGTTGTTCCAGCGGTCCCGTACCTCGTCGCCGACGAACATGTCGTCGCCGACCTTCACCACGGTGTTGAACGACGCCTTGCCCCAGTCGCCGAGCGCACCGAGGTAGTCGCCCTTGCCCCACTTGCTCCCGGCGTCCTTGGAGTCCTGCATCCACGTGCTGCCCAGCTGCTTGCCGTAATCGGCCAGGCCGGACCAGGTCTCGGGCTTGAACAGGTCGATGATGCCGGTGACATCACCCCAGACACCGTCGACGGCCAGGCCCTTGGCGACCTGGGTGGTGCGGTCCCATGCGCAGCCGAAGAAGCCCCAGCCGCCGCAGTCCTCCTTCTCGTCCCCGCCGTTCCCGGAGTCTCCGGAGTCGTCGGAGTCCGCGTCCGAGACGGGGGTGTCGTACGTGGCCTCGGGCTCGGTGCTGGTCTCGGGATAGGTGTCGGTGCCCGGTCCATCGGGTCCGCCCGTGCCGCCACCGTCCGCGGTACCGCCGGTTGCGGTACCCCCACCGGAAGCGGTACCGCCCGTTCCGTTCGTACCGCCGGGTCCGTTCGCGCCGCCTGTTCCGTTCGTGCCGCCGCCGTCGGAGCCGCCGCTGCTGTTGGTCCCACCGGAAGCCGCGCCGCCTCCGCCGGCGCCGCCCGAGTCCGGACCACCGGTGCCCGAGCCACCGGTGCCCGAGCCACCGGTCACGGCGCCGCCCGAGTCCGAACCACCGGTGTTCGAACCACCGGTGTTCGAACCACCGCCCACAGCGCCGCCCGAGCCGGCGCCGCCCGCGACCGCGCTGCCACCCGCGGCGGAACCGCCGCCGGCCGAACCGCCCTTGTCGTCACCGGCCCCGACGGTGTCGCTGCCGGTACCCGCCGCCGGGCACGAGCTGCCGGTGAGGGAGCAGATCGCGGCCTGCAGGCGATCGGTGATCTGTCCGCCGACGCCGCTCAGCACGAGCGCCCCGATGAGCGCCACGACGATCAGGACGAGGCCCAGGTACTCCAGGGCCGTCTGCCCCCGGTCACGACGCCAGGTGATCATGTGGGCGAAGGAGAAGTCGGGCTTGTCCGCCCGCTCCTGCGTCGCGAGCCGGAACCACGCCCGGCTCTCCTTCCGGGTGAGGAACACCAGGATCAATGTGGGCACGAACAGCTGGGTGAAGCCGTGCACCGATCCGTCCGCGATGTTGCCCAGGCCGCCGAGGATCAGCCACACCTGCACGGCGATCAGGCCGCCCCATACACCTCGGCCACCGGTCCAGACGCGTCGCGACAGCAGCCAGCCGACGACTCCGGGCACTGCCGCGTACAGCGCGAGGCCGATGACGACGCCGCTCATCGCGTCCACGGCGAGGGCGGAGCCGAACAGGCCGAGACCGCCCAGCAGCGTTGCTCCGAGCAGGACATGGAGCAGAATCCGTGCCGAGCGAAGCGCCCGCGGCAGCTCCCGCCGCCCCTCGCCCGGCGCCGGGGCGCCGCCTCCGTACACGGGTATGCCACCGATCGCCGACATGCCTTGTTCCCCCAACCAGACCTGCCCACCAACGGGTTGATGACCACTCAGGCTAGGGGCGGGACCGGGGGGACGTCTTGGGCCCCAGGGCCCAACTGCGGTCCCAAGGCGCCTCGGCAGGGCTCCGGTACGGCGGCGGCAGCGCCTCGGCCGTCAGCTCAGCACGAGGCGCAGCACGAGGTGGGTGCCGGTGCGCGGGTGGCCGGGATCCGGGGTCCAGCCCCGGTCGGTGTAGAAGGCCTGGGCGCGGGTGTTGTGCACGAAGACCTCCAGCCACGCGCTGTCCACTCCGGCCTGCCGCCAGGCGTCGACGCAGGCGGTGTGGAGTTCGGTGCCGACTCCCGAACGCCAGCGGGACGGCGACACATGGAGCTGGGTGAGGTGCATGGCGCCGTCGCGTACGGCGTAGGCCGCGACGCCGGCCAGGGTTCCGTCCCGTTCGGCACAGAGCACGGTGGCGTCCGGGTGGCCGATCGCACGGGACCAGCCGGCGCGGCTGCGGCCGACTTCGGCGGACCCCGCGTACTCCTGCTCCGGGAGGTGGCCCCGGTAGTAGGTGGCGCGGGCCTCGGTGTGCAGCTCGACCACGGCGTCGAGATCGGCGGGCGTCGCAGTTCTGATCATGCGGGGAGGGACGCGACAGGCCTGCCCGCGGTTGCGCCGGCCGGGTGGGCCGCGTGGGGCCGTCCGCTGCTGCGACGCGGGGAAACGCATGCGGCCCGTCCGGCACTCCGGTCGGTACCGGAGTGCCGGACGGGCCGATGCCCGGGTCCCGCCGCCTTGCCGCGCCCGGGCTCGGCGGCCGGGCGCGCGTGTGCGAGGCGGCTCAGCTGCCGTCGCGCAGGTCGTCGAGCCCGGCCGGCCGGAACGCGATCCGGTCGAACGACGCCTCGCAGCCCTCTCCGGTCGGCGACTGGACGAGGAAGCCGATCGACGCCTTCGCCCCGTCAGCGTCGCCGAGGGCGAAGACGCGGACGAAGGTCCACTTCTCGCCGTCGGCCGAGGCGTGGAAGGCATACGCGCTGCCGGTGCGGCTGAGCCGCAGCCAGAAGCTGTCGCCGTCCACGACGAAGGAGTTGACGTCGTCGGAGCGGCCGCGGGTGACCACGGTGCAGATGGTGGGGTCGGCCGGGGAGAGCTCCAGGCAGAGCTTCGCCCACTCCCGTTCCCCGACGTGCAGATAGAGCACCCCGGCGTCGAAGGCCGCGGCGAAGCCGACCTTCACCCGGGCGATCAGCTGGAAGTCGCCGTCCGGCGCGGCGCCGAGCAGGCGCGGAGCGTCGCTCGCCGGGTCGAGGGAGTGGCCACCGGGCGGTACGAACCGGTCCTGCCGGGCGCCCGCCCGTCCGGTCAGTACGCCGTCCTCGTACGTCCACTGCCCCTCGGGGCCGAACGGCCGCAGCTCGAAGGGGAGTTCCGGAACGGCCGCCGTCATGCCCGACGCCCGTCGACGCGGCGCGGCAGGCCCAGCGGGTTGTCCTCACGCAGCTCCGGCGGGAGCAGGGCCTCCGGCGTCGTCTGGTAGCTGACCGGGCGCAGCCAGCGCTCGATCGCGGTGGCGCCGACCGAGGTGGAGGTGGAGGTGGTGGCCGGGTAGGGGCCGCCGTGGTGCTGGGCGGGCGCGACCGCGACGCCGGTCGGCCAGCCGTTGACGAGGAGCCGGCCGGCCAGCGGGGTGAGGGCCTCGAGGAGGCCGGGGGCGTCGGTGTCGGCACCCTCGGTGGCGATCTGGAGGGTGGCGGTGAGGTTGCCGGGGAGCCGGGAGAGCACGGCGGTGATCTCGTCCTCGGAGGCGTACCGGGCGACGACGGTGACCGGGCCGAAGCACTCCTCCAGGAGCGCGTCGTGCGGGCCCTCGGTGGCCAGCAGGTGCGCCGGTACCGTCAGGAAGCCCGCGGACACGGTGTGGTCGCCGCCGGCGCCGGGGGTGACGGGCGCGTCCACCTCCGGGAGTTCGGCCCGGGCCCGTACCCCCGCGACGAAGGCGTCCCGCATCCGGTGGTCGAGCATGACCGCGGCCTCGCTGTCGCTGACCGCCGCGGTCAGCGACTTCAGCAGCCGGTCGCCGGTCTCGCCCGTCGGGGCCAGGACGAAGCCGGGCTTCGTGCAGAACTGGCCCACGCCCATGGTCATCGAGCCCGCCAGCCCGGCACCGATCTGCTCGCCGCGCTCGGCGGCGGCCGCCTCGGTGACCACGACGGGGTTGAGGGAGCCGAGCTCGCCGTGGAAGGGGATCGGGGCGGGCCGGGCGGCCGCCGCGTCGAACAGCGCCCTCCCGCCACGGATCGAGCCGGTGAATCCGGCGGCGGCCACGAGCGGGTGCTTGACCAGCTCGATGCCCGCCTCGAAGCCGTGGACCAGGATCAGTACGTCCTCGGGCAGGCCGACCTGGGCGGCGGCCCGGCGCAGCACGGAGGCGCACAGCTCGGAGGTGGCGGGGTGGTCGGGGTGCGCCTTGACGACGACCGGGCAGCCGGCCGCCAGGGCGCTGGCGGTGTCGCCGCCGGGCACCGAGAAGGCGAGCGGGAAGTTGCTGGCCGCGTAGACAGCGACGACGCCGAGCGGGATCTTGTAGCGGCGCAGGTCGGGCCACGGCGGGGTCCGGGTGTCGTCCGCGTGGTCGATGTGGATGTCGAGGAAGGCGCCCTCGTCGACGACCTCCGCGAAGGCCCGCAGCTGGGCCGCGGTGCGGGCGAGTTCACCGGTGAGGCGGGCCGGGCCGAGCGCGGTCTCCGCGTCGGCGGCCTCGATGACGTGCTCCCCGGCCTCGGTGAGCAGATCGGCCGCGGTACGCAGGAAAGCGGCCCGTACGGTCCGGTCGGCGAGCGAGTTCCGTACAGCATGTGCTGCCCGGACGGCGCGGTCGACCTCCTCCGCTGTAGCCTCCACCGCAACCTGCTCACGCGGGTTCCCGGTGCGGGGGTCGACGCTCCAGACTGGTGCTGCTGCCACCGTGTTTCCTTCCGCTCCACTGCCACAGATCAGGAAGTTGTTCGGTATTCTGAACAGAGTTCCTGATCGTGAATATGTAGGGACTCTATTTCCGGGCGTTCCGTGTTGGCAAGAAGTCGCAGGGATTCGCAAGTGGGCTGGAAGGGGCATAGGGCGATGTCGGTTGCCGAGTCAGGTGGGGCACAGGTCAAGTCCGCGGTACGGACGGTGGAGCTGCTCGAGTACTTCGCCGGACGGCCCGGCATGCATTCGCTGGCGGCCGTGCAGGAAGCCGTCGGCTACCCCAAGTCGAGCCTCTACATGCTGCTGCGCACCCTGGTCGAGCTGGGCTGGGTGGAGACCGACGCGACGGGGACGCGGTACGGCATCGGCGTACGCGCCCTGCTGGTCGGCACGTCGTACATCGACGGCGACGAGGTCGTCGCGGCCGCCCGCCCGACACTCGACCGGCTCTCCGACGACACCACGGAGACCATCCACCTGGCCCGCCTCGACGGCACGAACGTGGTCTACCTCGCCACCCGCCAGTCCCAGCACTATCTGCGCCCCTTCACCCGCGTGGGCCGCCGGCTGCCCGCCCACTCCACCTCGCTCGGCAAGGCGCTGCTGGCCACCCACAGCGACGAGCAGGTCCGCAAGATGCTGCCAGAGACGCTGCCCGCGCTGACCGAGCACACCCTCACCGACCGCGAGAAGCTCATCGAGGAGCTGCACGTCATCCGCGAGCAGGGGTACGCCGTGGACCGCGAGGAGAACACCCTGGGGCTGCGCTGCTTCGGCATCGCGATCCCGTACCGGACGCCGGCCCGCGACGCGATCAGCTGCTCGGTCCCGGTCGCCCGGCTCACCCCCGCGCACGAGCAGATGGTCAAGGACGCGCTGTTCGACGCGCGGGACCGGCTGACGCTCGCCACCCGGAGGCTCTGACCCATGGGCACGGCCGAGGTGACGCTGCGCGAGGTGCGCGCCGGCGATCTGCCGCTCTTCTACGCGTACATGTGCGACCCGGAGGCGGTCCGCACGGCCGCGTTCACGAGCGAGAACCCCGCGGACCGGGACGCGTTCGACGCCCACTGGGCGCGGCTGCTGGCCGACAGCTCGATCGTGCTGCGTACGGTGCTGGCCGACGGTGCGGTGGTCGGCAGCGCCGGGGTGTACGGGCCCGCGGGCGACCGCCAGGTCACGTACTGGATCGACCGGGCCCACTGGGGCCGCGGGCTCGCGACCGCCGCGCTGCGGGCGCTGCTCGACGTCGTACCGGAACGTCCGCTGCACGCGCGGGCGGCGGCTGACAACACCGGATCGCGCCGGGTGCTGGAGAAGTGCGGCTTCACCGTCACGGGCGAGGACCGGGGCTTCGCGCACGCCCGCGGTGAACTGACCGACGAACTGCTCTTCACGCTGACGGCCCCGGCCGGCTGAGAACCGGGGCCGGCCCGGGCCGTCTGAGAAAACGGTGAGAACCGGCACGGACGGGAACGCACCGGACCTCTCCGCGCGTCCCTCCAGCGGGATGAACAGAACAATCAGGCGCGCTTCGGTCTTCTGTCTGCTCCTGGTCCTCGCCCTGCTGGGGCGGGCGACCTGGGTGCAGGCGTACCAGGCCCGAGCCCTCGCGGACGAGACACACAACCGGCGGAACACGATCGCGCAGTACGCGCAGCCGCTCGGCAACATCATCGTGGCCGGGTCACCGGTCACCGGATCGAAGAGGACCCGGGGCGGCGATCTCGCGTACAGACGCACGTACACCGAGGGCGAGCTCTACGCCGCCGTCACCGGGTACAGCTCGCAGGCGTACGGCGCGACCCAGCTGGAGGGGATCTACAGCCATGTGCTCGACGGCACCGACGACCGGCTGAAGAACCCGCTCGACGTGGTGACCGGCAAGCAGACGGCGCCCGGCAACGTGCTGACGACGATCGACCCGGACGTACAGAAGGCGGCGTACGAGGCGCTCGGCGACGACAAGGGCGCGGCGGTCGCGATCGACCCGCGGACCGGGCAGATCCTGGGCATGGTCTCCACCCCTTCGTACGACCCCACCGGGATCAGCGGGACGTCGGACGGCGAGACATGGCAGAAGCTGCTCGCCGACCCGGACAAGCCCCTGGTCAACCGCGCGCTGCGGCAGCCGCTGGCGCCCGGTTCGACGTTCAAACTGGTGGTGGCGTCGGCGGCGCTGGAGAACGGCCTCTACAGCTCGGTCGACGAGCGCACGGAGAGCCCCGACCCTTACACACTGCCCGGCACGTCCAGGGTCCTGAAGAACGAGAGCGCCTCCGCACCCTGCGAGAACGCCACCCTGCGCACCGCGCTCCAGTACTCCTGCAACAACGTCTTCGCGAAGGTCGCCGCCGATCTCGGCGAGGACAAGGTGCGGGCGATGGCGGAGAAGTTCGGCTTCAACACGGAGAAGCTGGATGTGCCGGTGCGCGCCTCGACGAGCGTCTACCCGACCGGCATGGACAAGTCGTCGACGGCGCTGACGGGCATCGGCCAGTTCGAGGTCACGGCGACCCCGCTGCAGATGGCGATGGTCTCCGCGGCCCTCGCCAACGGCGGTGAGCTGGCGGCGCCGCACATGGTGTCCGGGGTGACGGACGCGAAGGGCAACACCCTGCAGGACTTCACGGACGGCGACACCCGGCGGGTCGTCTCGGCCTCGACCGCCGAGCAGCTGCGCAGCGCGATGGTCACCGTCGTGGAGCAGGGCACCGGCACCAATGCCCGGATCGACGGGGCCGAGGTCGGCGGCAAGACGGGCACCGCGCAGAACGGCGTGGGCAACAGCAACACCCCGTACGCCTGGTTCACCTCGTACGCCAAGGACGGGTCCACCGGCAAGGAGGTCGCGGTCGCCGTCGTCGTCGAGGACTCGGGCTCGGCACGCTCCGAGGTCAGCGGCAACGGGCTGGCTGCGCCGGTCGCGCAGAAGATGATGAGGGCGGCGCTCAAGGCGTGAGAAGAGGCGTCCGGTCCGGCACGGTGGCCGGGGCCCCGTGCCGGACCGGACGACGCGGCTGTGACGACGAGCTGCGCGGGGCGGTTACTTCACACCGAGCAGCTGCTCGATCGGGTCGATCGCGAAGTACACGGCGAACAGCGCCGAGGTGCCCCAGAGCAGCCAGTGCACCTCGCGCGCTCTGCCGAGGACGGTCTTGATGACGACGTACGCGAGGAAGCCCGCCCCGATGCCGTTGGTGATCGAGTACGTGAACGGCATGACGGCGATCGTGAGGAAGGCCGGGATGGCGATCTCGTACTTCTCCCAGTCGATGTGCCGGACCTGGGCCATCAGCAGAAAGCCGACGGCGATCAGGGCGGGAGCGGCCGCCTGGGCGGGGACGACCGTGGCGAGCGGGGTGAGGAACAGGGCGACGGCGAACAGCGCGCCGGTGACCAGGGAGGCGAAGCCGGTGCGGGCGCCCTCGCCGACGCCCGCCGCGGACTCGATGTAGGACGTGTTGGACGAGGCGGAGGCCGCGCCGCCCGCCACGGCCGCGGCGCCGTCGATGAGCAGGACCCGGCCGAGGTTCGGGACCTTGCCGTCCTCGTCGAGGAGCCCGGCCTCGTTCGAGATGCCGACGACGGTGCCCATGGTGTCGAAGAAGTCGCTGAGGATCAGGGTGAAGACCAGCAGGACGATGGTGAGGACGCCGGTCTGCTGGAACGCGCCGAAGAGGCTGAAGGAGCCGACGAGCCCGAAGTCCGGTGTGGCCACGATGTCGTCGGGGACGGACGGGACGGTCAGCCCCCAGGCGGCCGGGACGATGTCGGCGATCTCGTTGATGACGATCGCGACGGCCGTCATCACGACGATGCTGATGAGGATGGCGCCCTTCACCTTCCGGGCCAGCAGCGCGACGGTCAGCAGCACACCGAGGCAGAAGACCAGGACCGGCCAGCCCGAGAGCTGCCCGGTGGCACCGAGCTGGACGGGTACGGACCCGGTGTCCCCGGGGATGCGGGTGGCGAAGCCCGCGTCGATGAAGCCGATGAACGCGATGAAGAGCCCGATGCCGACACTGATCGCCTGCTTGAGGGCGGGCGGGATGGCCTGCATGACGGCCTCGCGCAGCCCGGTGACGACCAGGACGCAGATCAGCAGCCCCTCGATGACGATCAGGCCCATGGCGTCGGGCCAGCTCATCAGCGGTGCGATCTGGAACGCGACGACGGCGTTGAGGCCGAGACCGGCGGCGACGGCGAGCGGCAGATTGCCGCCGAGCCCCATGATCGCGGTCATCACGGCGGCCACCAGGGCGGTGGCGGTGACGAGTTGGGGGCCAGAGAGGTGGGCGCCGAACTTGTCCTCGGCCGAGCCGAGGATGATCGGGTTGAGGACCAGGATGTAGGCCATCGTGAAGAACGTGGCGAAGCCGCCGCGTATCTCGCGCCCGAAACTGGAGCCGCGGGCAGTGATCGAGAAGAAGCGGTCCACGGCATTGTGCGCGGGAACGGCCGTAGTGGGGGCTGGTGGTGCGTCGGGGCTGTCGGTCTTGTCCACGGTGCTGTCCGGCATGGCACTCCCTCGGTAGGTGAAGATCTCTCGGCGGGTAGCTGGATTGTTCCTTCGAGCACAGGGTCTTCAGGTTTTCGCCGTGTTACGCCTTACTGGGATCGCACACCCGTGTCGAAGCGCTTCCGGGGTGCGCTGGTACGCTCCCCGCCCGCACCCCGCGGACGGTACCGGGGAACGTACACAGCGGGACTACGCGCGTACAGGGAATCGAGTGCACAGAGAGGTACCCGTGGGCCCAGTCGACGACGATGCCGCTGCCGCCGAGTTCCATGAGTTCTTCGAGGCCCATTACGCCGAACTCGCCCGCTTCGCCCATCTCCTGACCGGTGAGGCGGAGGGCGCGGACGATCTCGCGGCCGATGCGCTGCTGGCGCTCTGGCACCGCTGGGACCGGGTCCGCGGCGCCGACCATCCCGTCGCGTACGCGCGGGGTGTCGTCACCAACCTCGCCCGGACCAGGATCCGCAGCGCCGTGCGCGAGCGCCGCAGGATCGCCCTTTTCTGGGCGCCGCGCGGGGGCGGCGACGGGTACGCGGTGGACGATCCGGATGTGTCGGCGGTGGTCGACGTCCAATGGGCGCTGCGCAAGCTTCCGTTCCGCAAGCGGGCGTGCGTGGTGCTGCGGCACGCCTTCGACCTGTCGGAGCGGGACACCTCGCTGGTTCTCGGGATATCGGTGGGCACGGTGAAGAGCCAGACCTCGCGTGCCGTGACGGAGCTGCAGCGCCTGCTCGGCCCCGATACGCCCGCCGCGCAGGTGCAGGTGGCGGTGGCGGTGCAGCACGCGGGAGGAAGCCAGTGAGGGACCACGAGGTGCGTGAGCGGCTGCGCAAGGCTGCCGAGGCTCACCGCCCCGACCGGGAGCGGATGCTGGCGCGCGTCGAACGCGGGATGGCGGACGGCCGCCGCACCGCCGCTCCACGCGCGCCGCGGGGCGCGCTGCCCTGGCTGCGGGTCACCGGGGCGGCTGCGGCGGTCTGCAGTGTGCTGGCCGCCGGGGCGTTCGTCGCCACCTCGGCGGGCGGCGGCGAGACTCGGGGCGGCCGGACGGCGGCTCCCCCGGTCCCGTCCGCCTCGGCCCCGTCCGCGGCTCCGACGGCTCCGGCAGCCCCGACGGCTCCGGGGCACGTACCGGAACTGCGCGCCGAGGACGGGCCGCTGCGGGTGGACGGCGTCATCGACCCGCACAGCAACCCGTACTGGGCGCAGAGCAATGTGACGCTCAGGACGACGCAGCCGCTCTCCTCGCTCACGGTCGAGCTGCGCGTCGCCCTGACCGGCGGCGTCCGCACCACCGGTTCGTGGCGCTCGCTGCCGGTGGAGAACTTCGCCGCCTCGACGCGGGAGGAGGACGGATTCCTCGTCTACCGGTGGACGCTGAAGCCCGGACGGACGGTGCCGGCCGGCACGCACATGTTCGCCGGCCAGTACAACCACGCGGAGGGCGAACGGGACGCGAGCGGCGACTACTTCACCGCGGTCGCAGCCCGAACCACCGGACGGGGCGTCTCCGTGAGCGACGGCTTCGCGGTGGGCGGCTGACAGCACCACGGGGAGCCCCTCGACCGGTGCGGTGGGGGACCGAGGGGATCCGCGTGCTGCGCCGGCGGGCCGCCGGTCAGCAGCCCTTTCCGGCTCCCGCGCCGTGGTCGACGATGCCCGGCACGGCGCGCGGGTTGTCGATCCTGGTGCGCAGGGTCGGGGTCCAGCCGGCGCCGGAGACGAGCTGCTCGGCGGGAACACCCGCGTTGTGAACGGCGATGAGGTCGGTCCTGCGGCCGTTGACGTAGTTGTCTCCGGCGGTGATCGGGGCCTCCTTCCACTTCTTCAGGATGGTCGCCGGGTCGACCTGCGACGCGAGGGTGAAGGCGTTGTGCTCGGCGACGATCCGGGACTCCATGCCCACGCCGTAGCTGTAGCCGTACGGGGCGTCCGCCGTGGCGACGAAGTGGTTGTTGTACGAGTCGACAGCGCCGAACCGGACGCGCGGCGCGCGTTCCTTGAGGTCCTGGAAGAGGTTGTGGTGCAGGGTGACGCGGAGCTTTCCGCGGTCGATCGCCGCGGTGGCGGCGCTGTCGCTGTTGCCGATCAGCATGGTCTTGTCGTGGTTCTTCAGCACGTTCCAGGAGACGGTGACCAGGTCGGCGCCGCGGACGATGTCGAAGAGTCCGTCGTGCTGCTGGAAGACGTCGCCGTAGTAGAACGGCTGGTCCGCGTCGGGACGGTCGCCGTCGCTGAAGGTGTTGTGGTCGACCCAGACATGGTCGGAACCGGTGACGACGAGGTTGTCGTACTCGGAGTTCCAGGCACCGGTCTCACCGTCGGTGGGGTCCCACTGCGGGAAGCAGTCGTAGGTGTCCTCGAAGGTGATGTTGCGGACGATGACGTTCGAGACGTCCATCACCTGGAGGCTCGCGCCGATGACGGTGGCGTCGTCGCCGACACCGATCAGGGTCGTGTTGGAGGGGACCTCCACCTCGACCGATTCCTTCTGCAGGGCGGCGGACGCGGCGCGGGCATCCTCCAGCGGTCCGGACGGCAGCGTCTTGCCCCAGGTCTGCGGGTCGTACGCGGCGAGGTACTTGTCCAGGGTGTAGCCGTCGGTCTGGTAGTCCTCGCAGCCGATCGGACTGCCGGCGGCGTCCGCGTTGCCGTGGATGGTTCCGTCGATCCTGACGATCTTCGGGGCGTCGCCCGCGTCCTTGAAGGCCGCGATCAGTTCGGCCCGGTTGGCCACGGTGTAGACGTGGTCGGGGGTCGCCGCGGAACCGCCGGTGGTGGAGCCGTCGGCGGCGGCCCAGCCGTCACCGGCCGGGAGTACGGCGCGCTCGATCCCCCGGTGACCGGGCGCCTGGTGTCCCTTCTGGGAGGCGGCCTGGGCGGGGACGGTCACGGCAAGTGCGAGCGAGGCGCAGCCCATCACCAGGGCGATGGCGCGTGCATGAGACATGCGTGCAGACATGGCGGATCCTTCGACGGTGAGTGGTGAAGTGACGAAGCGGTGCGGTGACGTACGGAGCGCTGTGTGCGCCGGGCCCGGATCCGGGTGATCCGGTCCGCCGGGACCGGTGCGCCGGGGCGGATCACCTCGCATGGTGCAGGGACGCCCTCGCCCAGCAGCGTGCGAGCGGTCGGGATGTTCCCGTCGTGCGGGAGGAGAGGACCGGCGGCGGGGCGCGACCCGTACCGCCGCCGGTCCCCGGTCACCGGGGGCGCCGGCCGTGGGAGAGCGGTCGGTCGGATCAGCTCTTCTTCTGGTCCTTCCACTCCGCCTGGGCCTTGTTCAGCTCGTCGGCCATCTTGTCCAGGAAGGCCTTCGCGGTGGTCTTGCCGAGAAGCACCTTCTGGAACTCGGGCTCGTTGTCGGCCTTGCTGACGGTGTTCCAGTCCGGCAGGTAGTACGGGAGCTGGACGATGGTGGTGGAACCGTCGTTGAGGGTCTGGGCCGCGAGCTTGGTCGGCTCGGTCTTGGAGATCCAGGCGTCCGTGGCGGCCTCCGTGTTGGCCGGGATCAGGCCCGCCGACTCGTTGAACTTCGAGTTCGCCTCGTGGGAGGCGGCGAACTCGATGAACTTCCAGGCGGCCTCCTTGTTCTTGGAGGACTTGAACAGGCCGAGGCCGTCGACCGGGTTGGAGACCTGTACCCGCTTGCCGCCGGGGCCGATGGGCTGCGGAATGCCGCGGAACTTGTCGGCACCGAGGGCCTTCACGTGGTCCTGGTAGGAGCCCAGGTTGTGGTTCAGCATGCCGATGGTGCCGGAGTCCCACTGGGCGACCATCTTGATGAAGTCGTTGTTGAGGTCGGCGGACGGGGTGACCTTCTTGAAGAGGCCCGTGTACTTCTCCAGCGCAGCGACGTTCTTCGGGTCGTTGAGCGTGGTCTTGTCACCGCTCGCGTCCCAGAAGGACGTGATGCCGGACTGTCCGTACATCGCGTCCATCGCCTGTGCGATGGAGCCGGCGCCGCCGCGGATGGTGTAGCCGAACTCGTT
Source organism: Streptomyces sp. JH14 (assembly GCF_029428675.1). GTDB lineage: Bacteria > Actinomycetota > Actinomycetes > Streptomycetales > Streptomycetaceae > Streptomyces. Next base: position 1,340,023 of record NZ_JAJNEL010000001.1, read on the forward strand.
CTTCTTGGCGGCGGTGAGCTTGTCGGCCGCCTGGTAGAACGTGTCCCAGGTGGTCGGTTCGGCCAGGTTCGCCTTCTTGAAGAGGTCGGTGCGGTAGTACAGGACGCCGTTGTTGGCGGAGATCGGCACGTTGTACATGTGCTCGTCGGAGCCGCCGGCGTTCTTCACCGACGCGACCATGCCCTTGTTCAGCTTGCCTTCGAGGGAGGACTTGGCGATCCGTCCCTCCAGCGGCTCCAGCGCGTCCTGCGCGGCGATCCCGGCGAGCATCGCCGCGCCGACACCGCCGACGTCCGGCAGGCCGCCGCCCTGGATGGCGTTGTCGTACTTGGACTGGGCCTCGGGGGCGGCCACCCCGACGTACTGGACCTCGATCTTCGGGTACTTCTTCTCGAAGTCGGCGATGATCTGCTTCCAGATGTCGGTACGGACACCTCCGTTGTTGTCCCAGAAGACGATCTTGCCCTTGCCGCTCCCCTCGGCACCCGTCGCCCCGCTGCCGTCGTCACCGCAGGCGGTGGCGGTGAGGGCGAGCACCGTCGCGAGGGACATCGCTGCCGCGGCACGTCCCCGCTGTGTCTTCGAGATGTTCATGGTCGGCTCTTCTCTCTGAGGTCTGTCGTTTCTGGTGCGGTTCGGTCGGTGATGCGAAAACCGGTGAAGGCGGCCGTCCCGGCCGGTCCCGTCCCGGCCGGTGCGGTGGCGAAAAGGCCGAGCAGTGCGCCGACCCAACGCCAGGGAGTCGCGGCGAACGGCTGCCCCGAAGCCCGGAACCCGGTCCCGTCGCCGGTGTCGGCGAAGAAGCGGCAGCGGGCGCCCGCGGTGACCTCGATCCGGAGCCGGGCCCGCCCGTCTGGAGCCGGGCGGCTGTGCTCGGCATCCCGTTCGTGCTCGGCAACCGTCTCGGCGTACCGGTGCACGAGGCGGACGCCGCCGTCCTCTGCGCGTTCGAGGCCGATCCAGCCGAAGGCGTCGCCGAGCACGGCCAGCCCCGTCTTGGCCCCGGTCTCGTCGCTGCCGAGGGCAACCTCGACCTCGACGGTGAACGTCTCGGCCGGCAACCGCTGGACCAGGACGTTGGGCAGGGCCCGCAGGTCGTGCGCGTACGCGGTCCGTACGCAGCTGAGCCGCAGCCCGTCCCCCGAGTGCTCGACGGTCCAGCCGGGTCGCTGGTTCGCCATCCACTGCCACTGTCTGCCGTACCGGCCGCCGGGGAAGTCGTCGCTGGTCGCCGGGGCTTCGACAGGCTGCTCGGGGGCGACCGGCTTGGGGTGCACGCACACGGGTTCGCCGTGGTCGCCGAGGACCGGCCAGCCGTCCGCGCCCCAGCGCATGGGCTGGAGATGCACCACCCGCCCGTACGCCCCGCGGTCCTGGAAGTGCAGGAACCAGTCCTCGTTCGCCGTGGTCCGGACCCAGCCGCCCTGGTGCGGTCCGTTGACATCGGTGCGGCCCTGGGCGAGGACGACGCGCTCCTCGTACGGTCCGAAGAACTCGCGCGACCGGAACGCCCCCTGCCAGCCGGTGGTGACGCCGCCGGCCGGGGCGAAGATCCAGAACTCGCCGTCGTGCCGGTAGAGCTTGGGGCCTTCGAGGGTGAACCAGCCGGGGATCAGATCGGCGTCGATCAGGGTCTTGCCCTCGTCGAGGAGTTCACGTCCGTCGGGGCTCATCCGGTGGCCGGTGATCCGGTTCTTGATGCCGGAGCGGGACTTCGCCCAGGCGTGCACGAGGTAGGCCTCACCGGTCTCCTCGTCCCAGAGCGGGCAGGGGTCGATCAGTCCCTTCCCCGCCTTGACGAGATGCGGGGCGCTCCACGGGCCGCGCACCGATTCGGCGTTGATCTGCTGGATACCGTGGTCGGGATCGCCCCAGAAGATCCAGAACCGGCCGGCGTGGTACCGGAAGGACGGCGCCCACACCCCGCAGTCGTGGCGGGGCACGGCGAAGTCGGCGGCGGGTTCGAGGCGGTCCAGGGCGTGGCCGACGAGTGTCCAGTTGACCAGGTCGCGGGAGTGCAGCAGCGGCAGTCCGGGGACCCGGCCGAAGCTGGACGCGGTGAGGTAGTAGTCGTCGCCGACCCGGACGACGTCGGGGTCGGACCAGTCCGCGTTCAGGACCGGGTTGCGGTAGGTGCCGTCACCGAGGTCGGCGGTCCAGGGACGACTCACGCGGTCACCGCCCGGCGGACGTATGCGGCCGCCGTGGCCCGGTCGAGCCGGCCGTCGGCGATGACGGTGACCACGCGGCGTACGACGGTCGCACCGGCCGGCACCGGCAGCCGCTCGGCGGCGGCGAGCGAAGAACCGACGCCCGGGTACGAGGCGCTCCGGACGAACCACGGGTCGCGCCGGGTCTCCTCGGTCGCGCCGGCGAAGACGAGGGTCCAGCCGTCGCCCGTCATGGCCACCCAGTCGGCGACCCGCCCGTGGACCGCATCCTCGCCGTCGCCGAAGCCGCTGAACACGGCGGGCGCGGCCGGTTCCTTCGGAGCGCGCCAGAAGAAGCCGCCGTATCCGGCGCCGGGGCGGCCGTTGGTGGCGGGGCTGCCTATGGAGAGGTCGTCGGTGCCACGGTTGGTGAGCGAGAAGGAGAAGTCCAGCGCCCAGGCGGTGTCGGAGAGTTCGGCGACGGCGACGGTGCGGTGCTCGCGCAGCAGCTCGGTGTCGTCCGCCACCCAGCTCAGCTCCTCGACGAAACCGTCCGGGTCGCAGAGCTTCCAGCCGAGGTGGCGCTGAACGCCGTGGTTGTCGAGTGCGGTGGGGCCCTGGCCGCGTACGAAGGTTCGGCCGCCCCAGAAGTTGTGCCCGGCGACGTCCGGGACGGCGACCGAGGTGCCCAGGTGGTGGAGATGGTCGGCCGGGCGTTCCTCGGTGACCGGGACACCCGCGAAGGTGGTGACGGGGTGGAAGTAGGGGCGCCCCTCGTCCGCGGGCATATAGGTGTAGCGGCCGACGGGGCGTCCGGCGCAGCTCAGCAGTGCGGATGTCGGGGTCACGATGACCTCACCTCGGTGGGGAGCGCCCAGGAGGCGCCGAGTTCGGAGAAGAGCGTGAGGGTGTCGGCGCCCGCCGCCACCAGGGCGTCGATGCCGTGAACCACCCGGCGGGTCCCGGTAGAGGCTGTTGCGGGTTCGGTGTGCCAGGCGTCGGAGGGCAGGGCGACGGGCTCCGGGGCGGTCCGTACGGCTTCGACGACCCGCATGAACGCGCCGGTGCGCTGCGGCGGTACGAGAAGGGCGGCGCGGCCGGCGAGGTGTTCGACGAGGTTCTCCAGGAGGTCGGTCCGCCCGTGCACGGCCTCCTCGGGACCGTGCCCGGCGCGCTGGACCAGGACCCGGTCCTGCTTGTACCAGAACGTGATCCGGCCGCGGTCGCCGTGGACGACGACGTAGGGCTCGCCTGCCTCTTCGGCGCAGAGAGTGACGGCGACGGTGACGGGCAACCCGCGCGTGGTGGTGATGCGTACGCAGGAGGTGTCGTCGGCCTCGATGTCATGGGCGCGGAACAGCTCGGTCTCGATGGACGCCACATCCTCGGCCGTCCCGCTGCCGGCGAGTTCGAGTGCGGTGGCGACGGCGTGGGCGAGGGGGTTGGTGAGGACGCCGTCGACGACGTCGGCCGTGCCGATCCTGCGCCGCCCGGCCCAGGGCGCCCGGTGGTAGTAGGCGTCGTCCCGGACCCAGGCGCCCGCGGCGCCGACGCCTTGCACGGCGCCGATGGCACCGGAGCCGATGAGTTCCCGGATCGCCGGCACGGCGTGCGAACCGAAGGACTGGAAGCCGACCTGGCAGGAGACGCCGGCCGCCCGCACGCCGGTGACCATCCGCTCGAAGTCGGCGTATGTCGCGGCGGGCGGCTTCTCCAGCAGGAGGTGGACGGAGCGGGCCGCAGCGGTCAAAGCCAATGCGGTGTGCGTCTGGATCGGGGTACAGATGATGGCGACGCGGGCTCCGGTGGAGTCGAGGAGGTCACCGAAGTCGCTGGACTGTGCCGGAAGTTCACCGGCGAAGGGGGCGAGTTCGGTCTCGGTCAGCGGAGTCAGCTCGCAGATGCCGACCAGACGGACGAGACCCTGGTCCTGAAGGCGGCGGATGTTGGCGAGATGCCAGCGTCCGTGGCCGCGTGCGCCGGCGAGGACGACCGGGAGGGGCGTCTGGACCGTGTTCATCCGGCCCTCCGTATGCGTCCCTCGGATGTGAGTGGGTGTGCGGTCATCGTGGAGTCCTCCTCGACCGGGCGGCGTGCGGGGGGTGGGGACAGCGCCTCACTGAGCGGCTGTCAGCCCTTCACGGCACCGGCGCTGAAGCCGGTGATCAGCCATTTCTGGATGAAGGCGAAGACGATCACCACGGGAATCGCGGCGATCACCCCGCCCGCGGCGAGCGCGCCCAGATCGACGCTGTCCGCGCCGATGAGGGTGTTCAGGCCGACCGGGATCGTCTGCTTGTCCTGCTCGCTGAGGAACATCAGGGCGAACAGGAAGTGGTTCCAGCTGTGCACGAAGGCGAAGGAGCCGACGGCGATCAGTCCGGGACGCAGCAGCGGCAGCACCACCGCGCAGAAGGCCCGGAAGCGCGAACAGCCGTCCACCCAGGCGGCCTCTTCCAGACTGACCGGCACGTTCTTGATGAAGCCGCTGATCAGGATGATGGAGAGCGGCAGCTGGAAGACCGTCTCGGCGATGACGACGCTCCCGAGAGAGTTGATCATCTGCAGGTTCTTGAAGATCTCGAAGAGCGGTACGAGCATCAGCGCGCCGGGGATGAACTGCGAGCAGAGCAACGCGAGCATGAAGCCGTTCTTGATCCGGAAGTCGAACCGGGCGAGGGCGTAGCCGCCGCACAGCGCGACGAGCGTCGTGGCGACCAGGGTGCAGACGCCGACGATCATGCTGTTCTGGAAGAAGACGGCGAAACTCCGCTCGTTCCAGACCTTGGAGAAGTGCTCCGCCGTCATCGGCCACGGCACAAGTGAGGTGGATCCGGTGGGCCGAACGGCGAAGAGGAACATCCAGTAGAACGGGACGAGGGTGAAGAGCAGATAGATGCCGAGCGGCACATAGATCTGCCATCGCGGTACGTCGTCGAAGGCGCGCTCACGTCCGCGGCGGCGGTGTTCGGTGGGCGGCGGGGTGGGGCGTACCGTCCCCGGGACGGTGCCGGTGTGCTTCTCGGCGAGTGCGGCAGTCACTTGTGGTCGCCTCCGAACTTGCTCAGGCGCAGATAGACGATCGAGCAGAAGAGGAGGATCACGAAAGCGACGGTGGTGAGCGCGGAGGCATAGCCGAAGTCGTGGCCCTCGATGCCGGTGTTGGCGACATAGAGCGGCAGGGTGGTGGTCTCGCCGGCCGGTCCGCCGCCGGTGAGGGTGTAGAGCAGGTCGACGTTGTTGAACTCCCAGACGCCGCGCAGCAGCGTGGAGAGGATGATCGCGTCGCGCAGGTGGGGCAGGGTGATGTGGAAGAACTGCCGCAGTCGTCCGGCGCCGTCGACCGCTGCCGCCTCGTACAGCTCCTTGGAGACGGACTGCAGGTCGGCGAGGATGAGGATGGCGAAGAAGGGGACCCCGCGCCAGAGTTCGGCGACGGTTGCAGCCCAGAAGACGGTGCCGGTGTCGGAGAGCACGGAGGTGCCGTAGTCGCCGATCCCGGCGTCCGCCAGGTAACGGCTGAAGCCCGTCGACGAGTTGTACAGCAGGATCCAGATGGTGCTGGTCAGCACCCCGGAGACGGCCCACGGCGAGAAGACCATGGCGCGGGAGATGCCCCGGCCGATGAAGGTCTGGTTGACGATCAGAGCGAGCGCTAGGCCGAGCGTGAGCTGGAGCGCGACCTGGGTGACGACCCACTGGGCGCTGAAGCCGAGCGTCGCCCAGAACTGGTCGTCCTCGGTGAAGATTCGGGTGAAGTTGTCGAAGCCGGCGAAGCCGTTCCGCCACGGCTTGGTGACGTTGTAGTTCTGCAGGCTGTAGTAGAAGACGCTGACCATCGGGTAGGCGATGAAGCCCAGCATCAGCAGCCCCGCGGGGGCGACCAGCAGATAGGGCAGTCGGCGGGGGTTCGCGGAGCGGCGCCGGGGCACCTTGGGCGGTGTGGCCACAGTGGCGGCTTGGGCCATGACACGTCTCCGTTCCTTGGGAAGTGCGAGTTTCGGTGGTGCGTGTGCAGACAGCGGTGACGCGTGGGTGGTGCAAGCGCTTACCGCGTGCCGTTCGGCGTGCCGAACAGCCGGGGCGCAGGAAATCCGGTGGGCGGTCAGCCCGCGTACGGTTCGGGCACTTCGCCCTGCCGTGCCAGGAAGGCGAAGTCGCAGCCCTGGTCGGCCTGGGTGATCTGGTCCTGGTAGAGCGCGCCGTAACCGCGCTGGTACCGGGCGGGCGGCGGCGTCCAGGCGGCCCGCCGCCGCGCCAACTCCTCGTCCGGCACGTCGAGATGGAGCAGCCGCGCTTCGACGTCCAGGGTGATCAGGTCACCGGTGCGGACGAGGGCGAGCGGTCCGCCGACGTACGACTCGGGCGCGATGTGCAGGACGCACGCCCCGTAACTGGTGCCGCTCATCCGGGCGTCGGAGAGCCGCACCATGTCCCGTACGCCCTGCTTCAGCAGATAGTCGGGGATCGGCAGCATGCCGTACTCGGGCATCCCGGGACCGCCCTTGGGGCCGGCGTTGCGCAGCACCAGCACATGGTCCGGCGTGAGGGCCAGGGCCGGGTCGTTGATGGTGCGCTGCATCTCCTGGTAGTTCTCGAAGACGACCGCGGGTCCGGTGTGCCGCAGCAGTTCCGGCTCGGCGGCGATGTGCTTGATCACCGCGCCGTCCGGGCAGAGGTTGCCGCGCAGGACCGCCACGCCGCCCTCCTCGGCAAGGGGGTTGTCGCGTCCCCGGATGACGTCGCGGTTGTGCACGAGTGCACCGTCGAGCTGCTCGCGCAGGGTGTCGTGCGAGACGGTGGGCCGGTCCAGGTGCAGTACATCGGTGAGCCCGGCCAGGAACCCGGGCAGCCCGCCGGCGAAGTGGAAGTCCTCCATCAGATACTTCCCGCCGGGGCGGAGGTTGGCGAGCACGGGGACGGTGCGGGCGATCCGGTCGAAGTCGTCGAGGCCGAGCTTCACCCCGGAACGGCCCGCCATGGCGATCAGGTGGATGACCGCGTTGGTGGAGCCGCCGAGCGCGAGAACGGTGGCGACCGCGTCCTCGTACGCCTCCGCCGTGAGGATCGACGACAGCTTCCGCTGCTGCCACACCAGCTCGACGATCCGCAGTCCGGACTGCGCCGCCATCCGGTCGTGCCCGGAGTCCACGGCCGGGATAGACGAGGCTCCCGGCACCGTGACACCGAGCGCCTCGGCCGCGGCCGTCAGGGTGGACGCCGTCCCCATCGTCATGCAGTGGCCGGGCGAGCGCGCGAGCCCGTTCTCCAGCTCGCCCATCTCGCAGTCGCCGATGAGCCCGGCCCGCTTGTCGTCCCAGTACTTCCACATGTCCGTGCCGGAGCCGAGGACCTCGTTGCGCCAGTGTCCCGGCAGCATCGGCCCGGCCGGCACGAAGACGGTCGGCAGGTCGACCGATGCGGCGCCCATCAAAAGCGCGGGCGTCGACTTGTCGCAGCCGCCCATCAGCACGGCGCCGTCGACCGGGTAGGAGCGCAGCAGCTCCTCCGTCTCCATCGCCAGCATGTTGCGGTAGAGCATCGGGGTCGGCTTCTGGAACGTCTCCGAGAGGGTGGAGACCGGGAATTCGAGCGGGAAGCCGCCCGCCTGCCAGACGCCCCGCTTGACCGCCTGCGCGCGGTCACGCAGATGGACATGACAGGGGTTGATGTCGGACCAGGTGTTGAGGATCGCGATGACCGGCTTGCCGAGGTGCTCCTCGGGGAGGTAGCCGAGCTGCCGGGTGCGGGCCCGGTGGCTGAACGACCGGAGCCCGTCCGTCCCGTACCACTGGTGACTGCGCAGCTCCTCGGAGCCGATCCTTCCGTCCTCGCGCGTCATATCGACCACCCGGCGACCTCGGCGGCGACCTCGGCGCGCTGCCCCTCGGGCAGCACCCGGCTGGGCGGGCGGACCTCGCGGCGGCAGAGACCGAGCGCGGCCAGGGCCTCCTTGACGACCGTCACGTTGTTGGCGGACTGCTGGTCGGCACGCAGCTCCTCGAAACGGCGGATCTGCTCCCAGACCTTCATCGCCGAGGAGTGGTCGCCGGCCCGCAGCGCCTCCAGCATGGCGAGCGAGACACCGGGGGCGACGTTGACGAGTCCGGAGGTGAAGCCGGTCGCCCCGGCGGAGAAGTAGGCGGGGGCGTACAGCTCGGCGAGGCCGGCGATCCAGACGAACCGGTCGAGGCCCGCGTCCCGGGCGAACGCGGCGAACCGCGCGGCGTCCGGCACCGCGTACTTCACGCCGATGACGTTGGGGCAGATTTCGGCGAGCTCGGCGAGGCGCTCCCCGCCGAGCTGCGGGTTGCGGATGTACGGGACGACACCGAGCCCGGGGACGGCCTCGGCGATGGCCCGGTGGTAGTCGACCCAGCCGTCCTGCGAGACGTACGGGTGCACGGGCTGGTGGACCATCACCATCTCGGCACCTGCGTCACGGGCGTGCTCGGCTGCGGCCACCGCGGTCGGTACGTCGTGCCCGACCCCGACCAGGATCGTGGCGCGTCCGCCCACCTCGTCGATGGTCAGCTCGGTGACGGTGCGCCGCTCCTCGGGGGTGAGCGCGTAGAACTCCCCGGTGTTGCCGTTCGGGGTGAGGATGCGTACGCCGCCGTCGAGGAGCCGCCGCAGCAGTCCGCGGTGAGCCGCCGTGTCGATGGTCCCGTCCTCGGCGAACGGGGTCACCGGGATCGCGACGACATCTGCGAGGGCCGCCTTCAGCGGGGTGAGGTCCATGCGGACAGGCCTTTCGTCGGTGTGCTGGTGGTTCATGCCCCGCCTTCCTCGGTCTGTGCTTCCTCGGGGAAGGCGCGGCGGACGAACGACGCGATGTGGTCGTGCAGGGCTCCGGCCGCGGCGTCCGCGTCGTCGGCGAGCGCGAGCCGCAGGATCTCCCGGTGCTCGGCCGCCTCCCGCTCCCAGGACGGGATGGTCGCCCAGGCGACGGTCGACACGAGTGCGGCCTGGTCGCGGACCTCGTCGAGCATCCGGGCCAGCAGCGGGTTGCCGCAGGGCAGGTACAGCGCCCGGTGGAAGTCCCGGTTGGCGAGCGACCGGTCGGCCTTGTCACCGGCCGAGTCGGCCCGCTCCAGGGCTTCCTGGGCCGCGTCGAGCGAGGCCCTGCGGGTGATGGAGCGACGCAGCGCCTCCGGCTCGAGGAGCAGTCGCACGTCGTACACCTCGCGGGCCATCGCCGCGTCGACCAGTCGCACGGTGACGCCCTTGTACTGGCTCATGACGACGAGGCCGGTACCGGCGAGGGTCTTGAGCGCCTCGCGCACCGGGGTCTTGGAGACCCCGAACTGTGCGGCGAGTTCGGTCTCGACGAGCGCCTGCCCCGGTCTCAGCTGCGCCGTGAGGATCGCGTGCTTGATCGCCTCCAGCACGTACTGGGTGCGGGACGGAATCGGGGTGGGCGCAAAGGTCATGGGTGAAGGGCTCTCGCATCTCGCGTATCGCGTCTCATATATGACGTACGAAGTACGACGCGTTGAAGCTAGAGGTGGTGCAAATGTTTCGTCAACGCTTCCGGCAAAAGAAGTTCCGGAGAATCACGCCCTTCGGCGGGCGACCGCCCCGAGACGTCTCCCGGCACGACAGGCCGGAGAAGATGCCGGGCATACGAACGGATAGGCTGATCGCCCCCGGGACCCCCGCCGGGACGCGACAGCCACCGAGGAGACCGTTGCCTGATGGCCCGCCAGATACCTTCCTGGGCAGCAGTGACGGGCCTCACCGCAGCCGCGCTCGCCGCCGTCACCGCGCTCGCCCTCCAGGCCGGCGGAGCCGCCCCGCAGACCGCCGCCACCGGCAGGCCGGCGGCCGGCCCCAGCCCGTCGGCCACCGCGGACGAGACTCCCGCCGCACCCCGGCCTCCCGCGGTCCCCGCGGACTCGGGCAACGGGAAGCGGGTGGTCTACTCACTGGGCCAGGACCGCGCCTGGCTGGTCGACGAGGCGGGCAAGGCGCTCGGCACGTTCCCGGTGTGGCCCGGCACGGTGGACCCCGCTCCGGGTGGCCACGCGGTCACCGGCCGCCTCCCCGGAACCACCGGAAGCGACGGCGTTCCCGTCGAGCACGTCGTCTACTTCGCGTTGTCCGGGACCACCACGATCGCCTTCTCGGCGGCGGTGGACAACTCCTCCCCGAAACCGGCCCCCGGACAGCGGCTCGGCGCCATACGCCTGCGGACCGAGGACGGCAAGCGGCTCTGGGACTTCGCCACCACCGGGACCCGGATCCACGTCGTGCGCTGAGCCCGGAGCGGTCGCCCCGGGCCGGCCGGACAGGGCATCTGCCCGATGCCCGGGTGCCTCCTTACTCGCCAGCATGAGTCGCATCCGCGGACATGCGGGCGGACGAGGTTCGGGGAGCGCGATGACAGGGTCGGCGGCGGGCAAGGTACTGAGGGACCGCGACGCAGGGCTGTATCTGGTGGCCGTCGTCGTCACGGGGTTCGGGACGTCGGCGATGTGGCTCACGTCCGGGATCTGGGTCAAGTCCCTGACCGGGTCGGACAGTCTGGCGGCGCTCGCCGTGTTCGCCATGTGGCTGCCCTCGCTGACCGGTCCCGCGCTCGGCGCCCTCGCCGACCGTATGCGCCGCAAACCTCTGCTGATCGGGGCGAACCTCACGATGGCGGGGCTGCTCACCACGCTGCTCGCGGTCGATTCGGCGGGCCGGATCTGGATCCTCTTCGCCGTTCTGGTCCTCTACGGGGCGAGCGGGGTCGTGATGGACGCGGCCGAGTCGGCACTCGTCGCGCACACCGTCGACACCCGGCTGCTCGGCGACTTCAACGGGCTCCGGATGACGGCGGCCGAGGGCACGAAACTTCTCGCCCCGCTGGCCGGCGCAGGGCTGTACGCCCGGTTCGGGGGCGGCGCGGTCGCGCTGCTCGACGCGGCGTCGTTCGCGCTGGCCGCCGGGGTCTGCGCGCTCCTGCGGGTGCGCGAACCGGCCCGGCCGCCCCGCACCGGCCTGCGGGACGGACCGGCTGCGGGGATCGGGCAGGTGTGGGCATCGCCGGTGCTGCGGCCGCTCGTGCTCACGGGCTCGGTGACGATGTTGTGCGCCGGCCTCAACGGCGCGGCGCTCTACGCCGTGGTGGACGGTCGGCTCGGGCACTCCCCCACGTACGCGGGCGTGCTGTACACGGCGCAGGGCGCCGGGTCGCTCACGATCGGGCTGCTGGCCGGTCCGTTGCTGCGGCGGCTGCCGGAGCGGGTGTTCACGGCGGCCGGGACCGGACTGTTCGCGGTGGCGGTCGGGGTGCGGGCGCTGCCGTACGACGCGGTGGCACTCGTCGCGAGCGCCGCCATCGGGGCCGGGCTGCCGTGTGTGCTGATCGCCGCGATGACGGCAGTGCAGCGGGAGACGCCGGACGCCGTGCTGGGCCGTACGGCGGCGGCCGCCAACTCGCTGATGATGGTGCCGAACGCGGTGGCCCTGGCGCTCGGCGCGGGGCTGATCGCGGTACTGGACATCCGGGTGCTGCTGCCGCTGACCGGCGCGGTGGGGCTGCTGACCGCGGCCTGGCTGGTCACGGACCGGTGGGGGCGGGCGCCTGCCGCCCCCACCGGTCCGGTTCCGTCATCGACCGAGACGTGACAGCGCTCCGGCGACCGTCCGCAGGTCCGGGCCGGAAGCCAGCCCGGCGTGGTACAGGCGCAGTTGGTCCGCGCCCAGCGAGGCCGCGTGCGCGGCGTCGTGCTCCAGCGTGGCGGGGCTGCCGCCCATGCCGGTGACCACGGTGAAGTTGGCGGCGAGCACCCGGTCGGACCGGCCGGCGAACGGCCCGAGGACCGCCTCGCGCGCCGCGTCACCACCGGTGCAGGGCAGCACCACACCGTCGGCCACGGACAGGATGTGCTGCGGGTCGACGCCCACGTTCGCACCCGTGCGGTACGGGGCGGGGTCGGCGTGCAGCAGCACCTGGAAGCCCTCCGCGGCCGCCGCCCGCACAGCGGCGACGGCGGACTCCTGGAGCGTGCGGGCCATCTTCCCGCGGAACTCCAGGGTGGCGGCGGCGAGATCGGCGCCGAGAAGCTTCTCGACACCCGTCCAGCCGGCCTCCGAGGAACCGGCCCCGGCCCAGACCGGCGCCAGAGCCGCGCGCACGGCGAGGACCAGATCATCGGCGTCCACGCCGTGCGCACCGTATCCGGCCCGGCAGTCGGGGCAGAAGCAGAGCGACATCAGGTACTGCGCCGCGTCCCCGAGACCGACGCCCGCGATCTTGTCGTGGGCGTGCAGATGCGCGAAGCCGTACCAGCCGCAGGACTCCAGCTCGGTGCCGCGCGTGCCGCCGCGCACCGCCGCCTCGCGCGCCAGCTCCACAAGGTAGGCGCGGACCGCGGGCTGAGCGATGCAGGGCGCCCAGGGGTACCGGTCGCCGTACGCGTTGACCACCGAGGTGTCCGGATGCTCCGCGCCCAGCCGGGAGTTGTGCGCGAGGACCACCCAGCTGTGCACCTCGAGACCGGCGTCGGCGAGCGCCTGCACGGCCTCGGCGTACGGATCGTCCGAGGCCACCCAGGACTGCTCGTACGGGCGCAGCTCATGCCCCGCCCACCGTCCGGCGTCCGGCGGGTACAGCACCGCGGCGTGCTCGGCGGTGACGATGCGGCGGCCGGGATGACGCGGGGTCAGCGCCCGGGTCGAATGGTAGGCGGCGGCGAGCGTCACCTGCTGGACACCGAGGTCCGCGACGCGGGCGGCCGCGTCCGGATCCCCGACGATGTCCCAGGGGTAGAGGAAGGCCGAGGTCTTCACCCGCGCTCCTGCGCCGCGGGCTCGTCGGAGGTGCTCTTCGTCTGCCCGTACTTCTCCAGCAGGGCGCGGCCGCGCTCGATGATCGCGGTCAGCTCCTCGATGTGCGCGGCGGCCGGCTCGCTGAGCGGGGTGCGGACCTCGCCGACCGGCTGGCCCTCCAGCCGGACGGCTGCCTTGACCAGAGAGACGGCGTAGCCGCGGCCCTTGGCCCGCAGTTCGACGAGCGGCCGGTAGAAGTGGTCGAGCAGCGCGTTGGCGAACTCGTCGTCGCCCGACTCCAGCGCCCGGTGGAAGGCGAGGGCGATGTCGGGAGCGAAGGCGAACACGGCGGAGGAGTAGAGCGTGACGCCGATGCCGCGGTAGGCCAGGCCGGTGAGCTCGGCGGTGGGCAGCCCGTTGAAGTACAGGAAGTCCTCGCCGGGCCGTTCGGTACGGACGGCGCTGACGATGCGCTGCATCAGATCGAGGTCGCCGTAGCCGTCCTTGAGACCGATGATGCCCGGTGTCCCGGCCAGGGCGACGACGGTCTCCGGGGTGAAGACGGCGTTGTCGCGCTGGTAGACGATCGTCTCGAGGGAGGTCGCGGCGGCCAGCGCCGTGTAGTGGGCAAGCAGCCCCTCCTGGTCCGCGAAGACCAGGTACGGGGGCATGGCGAGGAGCCCGTCCGCGCCCGCCTCCTCGGCGAGCTTCGCGTACTGGACCGCAAGAGCCGTGCCGTATCCGGCGCCCGCGACGACGGGAACCTCCCCGGCGGTCTCCTCGACCGCGGCGGCGACGACGAGCCGGAACTCCTCCGGCGTCAGCGCGTGGAACTCGCCCGTGCCGCAGCAGGCGAAGACGGCCGCCGCACCGGCGTCGATGCCGCTGCGCACGTGCGCGCGGAAGGCGCCGAGGTCGACGGCGCCGTCCGGTCCGTACGCGGTGACGGGGAAGAAGAGCGGCCCGGCGACATGGGTGAGTCGGGCGGCAAGGGGGGCTGAGGTCACGGGCGCTCCCTGAGCAGGTTCAGGCGTGCACAATTCTGATCGGTGTCCATATTTATGAACGACTCCAAGTTAAGGCAGCCGCGCGGCACAGGTCAAGGCGGGAATCCCCCGGCACGGCGACGGAGTTGGGCCGGAGTCCGGGCGGATCGGGAGCACAATCGACGCACCCCCCTCCCGCCGCACGCGCGACGGACGCACCACTTGACGCGCCACGCGCTTGCTTCCTAAGTTGTCCATGGATGTGAATGTCGTCCATGAACTTGATGTGTCGCGCATGTACCGAGGAGATCAGCGAATGCCCGCTCCCCGCACCGTCCTGCTCACCGGCGCCGCCGGCGGCCTCGGCACCCTGATGCGCGGCCTGCTGCCCGCGTACGGCTACGAACTCCGCCTCTTCGACCTCACCCCCATCGAGGGCGAGCCGGACGCGATCACGGCCGACCTGGGCGACAAGGAGGCACTGCGCGAGGCGGTGCGCGGCGTCGACGCGATCATCCACCTCGCGGGCATCTCGCTGGAAGCCTCCTTCGACAAAATTCTGCGGGCCAACATCGAGGGGACCTACAACCTCTACGAGGCCGCGCGCGAGGAGGGTGTCCGGCGCATCGTGTTCGCCTCCTCCAACCACGCCATCGGCTACACCCCGCGCCCGCTCCCGGGCGACCCGATGATCCCGATCGGCACACCGCGCCGCCCCGACACGTACTACGGCCTCTCCAAGGCGTTCGGCGAGGACCTCGCCCAGCTCTACTGGGACAAGCACGGCATCGAAACCGTGTCCGTACGCATCGGCTCCTGCTTCATGGAGCCGGCGTCCGTACGGATGCTGTCCGTCTGGATGAGCCCCGGCGACGGCGCCCGGCTCTTCCACGCGGCGCTCACCGCCGAGGAGGTCGGCCACACCGTGGTCTACGGCTCCTCCGACAACACCCGTCTGTGGTGGGACCTGACGACGGCCCGATCGCTCGGATACGAACCTCAGGACGACTCCGAGCAGTACGCGGAGAAGCTCGTCGCCGAACAGGGCGAACTCGACCCGGACAACCCGGACCACGCGAACATCGGTGGCCACTTCGTCACCAACCCGCCGATCTGGCCCTACTAGTCCGGAAACTCGCCGGTCCGGAAACTCGCGCGACGGCATCCGGTGCGGGCGGGCACCATACGGCCATGCCGAGACCTTCCGGATTCCAGTACGAGCAGCACGGCGACGCGAGCGTCACGATCACCCACCACGGCCGCCCTGCGGGCACTCTGCGCGGCGGCCGGGCGGAGAAGTTCCTGGCCGAAGCGGCGTCCGGCGACGCCCAGCTCGTCATGGCGCGCTGGACGGGCGCGTACAAGCACGGCAACGAACGCACCGCCCGCGACCACCCCCGCAACCGGGCACGCGGCGGACGCTGATCCGTACGGAGCAAGTCCGCGAAGGTAAGGGAACGGCAAAGCCGGGTCGTTCGTTACCCGGGACATGACCGCAATGACCCCCGGCTCGAACATCCCTCTCTCCGCCGCCCGCGTGGCGGTGGACGTCGCCGCCCCGGTGCGGCTCGACGTCTCGGGCCTGCTGCTCACCGCCGACGGCAAGGTACGCTCCGACGACGACTTCATCTTCTACAACCAGCCCGCGGGTCCCGGAGTGACCTACCGCTCCGGCGGCGGCACGGCTCCGGACGCGATCGTGGTGGACACCACGGCGGTGCCGCCCGGCATCGAGAAGATCGTCGTCACGGCCAGCCCGGACGCCGCGGGGCAGACCTTCCAGGGCATCGAACCCACCGCCACGGTGCGCAACGCGGACGACGGCAGCGTGCTCGCCACCTTCACCCCGCCGCGGCTGGGCGCCGAGACGGCGCTGGTGGTCATCGAGGTCTATCTCCGCAACGGCGCCTGGAAGGCCCGCGCGGTCGGCCAGGGCTACGCCAACGGGCTGGCGGGCATCGCCACGGACTTCGGTGTCTCGGTCGAGGAGGAGCCCGCCGCGCCGCCCGCCCCCGTCGCACCCCCGATGCCCGCCGCCGCACCCGTGGACCCGCGGATCGCCGCTCCCCCGGTCCCGGCAGCCCCGCCGGCCCCGCCCGCCGCCGCTCCGGCGCCCGCCGGCTCGGGAAAGATCAATCTCGACAAGGGCCGGGTCAGCCTCCAGAAGAACCAGACGGTGTCCCTGGTCAAGGGCGGCCGCCCGCTGCTCTCCCAGGTCAAGATGGGTCTCGGCTGGGAGCCCGCGTTCCGCGGCAAGGACATCGACCTCGACGCCTCGGTGATCGCCTACGGACCCAACCGCAATCACCTGGACAGCTGCTACTTCGGCAAGCTCTCGATCCTCAACGGCGCGATCAAGCACTCCGGCGACAACCTCACGGGCGAGGGCGCGGGGGACGACGAGGTGATCGTCGTGGACCTGGGCCGGATCCCCCCGGAGGCGACGGGGCTGGTCTTCACGGTGAACTCGTTCACCGGCCAGAAGTTCACCGAGGTCGCCAAGGCCTACTGCCGGCTGATCGACGCGGCCACCGGTGAGGAACTGGTCCGCTTCGACCTGACCGGCGCCGAGCCGCAGACCGGCGTGATGATGGCGAAGCTGATCAAGCAGTTCTCCGGCGAGTGGGAGATGACGGCGATGGGTGACTTCGTGAAGTCGCGCACCGTCCGCGGCATGGTCAAGCCCGCCGCCCAGGCGCTGTAGCCCGGGCGCCGCACCGCTCCGGGAACGGCTTCCGGGGCACCCGCTCGATGCGCGGGTGCCCCGGAAGGGGAGAGCGGGACGGGCGTACGCAGGCCCTCGCAGGCCCTCTCAGAGCTTGGTCAGCTTGGAGTACGGGCTCAGGATCCTCCCCTGTCGCCCCGAGAAGTCGATGAGCACTGCGTCGTTGTCGCCCTCGACAGCGAGGACTCGACCGAGTCCGAACTGGTCATGCGACACCCTGTCGCCCACATCGAAGCATTCGACCGGTGGGGCCGCCTGGGCCGGGCGGTTGAAGGGACTGGAAGGCAGGTGACGCCGGGATCCGGCTGACTGTTTCATTACGTTGAGTATGCGCCTCCGGGACGCCCGACGCCATGCCCGACCACTCCTGGGAGCCCACTGATGCCGGATTCGTAATCAGCGGTTCCAGGGCCAGTCGGCGTCCCGACCCGCCTCCAGCAGGGGCACCATGCGGAATGCGGCGTCCGAAAGACCCCCGAAGGTGTGGCGGTTCTCGCATCCGGACGAGGCGTGCCCGACCCGGTATCCGGCCAGATTCCAGGTGTACACGGGCACACGCGCGGGGACCGCCTCGGTGGCATCCCCGTAGTACGTGAAGGACGCCTGCTCGTCCGTGACGATCAGCACCCGGTCGTGGCCGCGGTAGTGCCGACGGACCGCCTCCGCGGTGTTGGTGCCGCCGAGACTGCCGAACCGGTCCAGGATCTTCAGCACGGACTCGCCCCTGCGAAAGGTCACCGGCGCGCTGTTCGTACCGAATTCCACCAGATCTGCATCGGCGGCCCGCAGAGCCAGCGCCGCACCGAAGATCGCGGCGGCGTCGGCCCGGTTCAGCTGCGACCGGTCCGAGAGCGGCGACCACATCGACCCCGAGCGGTCGACCAGGATCAGCGTGCGCCCGCGCAGCTCCGGAACATGCGCGAGGGAGTGGCCGAGCGCCTGCTCCAGCGGATACGCCCAGCGCAGCGACGGAGCGTGCCGGTACGCGGCGAGGTAGCGGAACGGGAACTGCCGCGATGCGGCGACCACGGCCGGATCGGAGATCTTCGCCGCCACCTGCGCGGCGACCTCGTCCGAGACACCCGCCGCATCGAAGTTCCGCAGATTGCGGACGAGTGCCATCGCCCCCATCGAGGGTATGACCGCCTCCCATGCCGCGGCGTCCATCGGACCCTGAAGCCAGCCCGCGAGGGCCTCCCAGGTCATGCCGGCCGCGGCCAGCCGGTCCGCCCCGCCGGGTGCGGTGACCACGGCCCGCCGCTCCTCGACCGGCAGCTCCATCAGCGCCCGGTGGGCGGTGAGGGTGCGGTTCGAGGCCGGCGGCACCGCCGCGTCCGGGTGATGCCGGCGGTCGAGGGCGTAGCGGAACAGCTCTCCCTGCCAGGTCTTCTCCGGGTCGGGCGCGGCGTGCACCAGGTTCAGGATGTCGCCGAAGCGGTAGCCCTTGGACACGGTGTCGTACTTCAGCAGCGAGTTGCCGTTGTAGAGGCGGCGCACGGCGTCCGCTATCCCGCGCTTGACGGGCTTGGACACGCTGCGGCCGTACTGCGAGGTCCAGTACCCCAGCAGCTCACCCGGCTCGTCGGCGCGCAGCAGGACGGAGTCGACGACCTGCCGGTTGGACGGTCCGTCCTCGGCACCCGCGTCGAGCCGGGCCTTCACGTACTCGGCGGCGCCGACGATCGCCGCGGTACGCATCCCGCCGTCGCGGCGCAGCCATCCCAGCAGCCCGGCGGTCCAGTCGGGGTCGCCCACCGCAAGGATGCGCACCAGCGTGGCGAATCGGCTGTCGCGCTGCTCGGCATTCTCGTAAAAGGTCTGCTGCGAGACGAAATTGGCGACAGCAAGCAGGAAAAGTTCCGAACGGTTGTCCCGGAGATATCCTCGGCCACCCTGACCGGTGAGTGTGGTGCGCCCGGTCGACTTCACGGGCGATGTCGCTTTTGCCTTGACGATGCGGGTGTTGAAGCGTGCCATGCTGAATTCCCCCGAATTCGTTGGGGGAAGACACAGCGCATGAGTGCCCGAGATCAGGAGTCGGCGACGGGCTTGCCTGATGCTCTGCCCATTGAGCTACCGGCCGTGGCCGGGCGGGACTCGAACCCGCAACCGTCAGATCCGAGAAGTATCCGTCACCTGCGCACCGGGCACCCGATGCTGTGCCTCCCGAGATCAAGGTCGGCGACGGCAGAACTTGTTTCGAAGAAGTAGCCGTAACCTGCGCACCGGGAGGTGCGTGCAATTTCTTGAAGCTGTACGTGCCCAGAGATCACAGTCGGCGGAACCGACGAAGGTGCTCTACCCACTGAGCTACACCGGCTCGAAAGCCGATGGCGGGACTCGAACCCGCGACATCCCCATGAAGAGTGGAAGTAGGTCCTGCCTGCGCACCTGGGCACAGACAGGACCCTAGAAGACCGGACTCCGGACGCGCGACGGGTTTTCCGCGCGTCCGGACGGTGCGTCAGTGCCGGTTCGGCTGGCGCTTCCACGGGCCGGTGATGGCGAGCATGATGCCGGGCGTCTGGATGTTGGCGAACAGCGTCTTCCCGTCGGGCGAGAAGGTGACTCCGGTGAACTCGCTGTACTCCGGCTCCTCGGCCGTGCCCGCGTTCAGCTCGTTGCGCGCGATCGGGTACGTGCGGCCGCTCTCCGTGGCCCCGAAGAGGTGCTGGACGCCCTCGCCGTCCTCGGCGATGACCAGACCGCCGTACGGCGAGACGGTGATGTTGTCCGGGCCGTCGAAGGCACCGTCCTTCGACGGGTCGGCGTTGACGCCGAGAAGCACCTTCAGCGTCAGCGTGCGGCGCTTCGGGTCGTAGAACCAGACCTGGCCGTCGTGCTGGACGGGGCTCTCCTCGCGGGCGAACGAGGAGACGATGTAGACGCCGCCGTCGCCCCACCACATGCCTTCGAGCTTGCGGGCGCGGGTGACGTCCTGGTCGCCGAACTGCTTGCGCACGGAGACGGTCTTGGCGTCACGGTCGACGACGTCGACCCAGTCCACGCCGTACACCGTGCCGATCTTCGTGGCGCGGGACAGGTCGTCGACGAACTTGCCACTGCTGTCGAAGCACTTGGTGGCCTGCAGGACACCGGCGTCGTCGGCGAGCGTGCGGAGCTTGCCGCGGCCGTGCTTGAAGCCGTGCGGCGGAACCCAGCGGTAGAGCAGTCCGTTGGGGCCGGCCGCGTCCTCGGTCAGGTAGGCGTGGCCGAGCTTGGGGTCGATGACGACGGCCTCGTGGGCGTACCGCCCGAACGCCTTGATCGGGCGCGGGTCGCGGTTGGCGCGCTTGTCGTACGGGTCGACCTCAAAGACGTAGCCGTGGTCCTTGAGCAGACCGTTCTTGCCGGCCTTGTCCTCGGTCTCCTCACAGGTGAGCCAGGTGTTCCACGGGGTGGCGCCGCCGGCGCAGTTGGTGGACGTGCCGGCGATGCCGACCCACTCGGCGGTGCGGCCGTCGCGGCGGGTCTCGACGACGGTGCAGCCACCGGCGGCGATCGGGTCGTAGACGAGGCCCTCGGTGAGCGGGACGGGGTGCTCCCAGCCGGCCCGGGTACCGCTCAGCTCGTGGTTGTTCACGAGCAGAGTGACGCCGCGCGGGCCCTCGAAAGCGGCCGTGCCGTCGTGGTTGGAGGGGGTGGACTCGCCGGACTCCAGTGTGGTGACACCGCTGTGCGTGATGATGCGGTACGAGAATCCGGCGGGCAGCGCGAGTATGCCCTTCGGGTCGGAGACGAGCGGCCCGTAGCCGGGCTCGTCGCTGTGACCGTGCCCGTGGTCACCGTGGTGGTCGTCGTGGCCGTGGCCGGACTCCTGCGCGGCGAGGGCACCAGGGGCGGTGGCCAGCGCGGCGACGGTACCGGTCAGGGCAATGCCGGCGCCGGTGAGGGCGGACTGCTTGGTGAATTCCCTGCGCGTGAAGGGCATCACGAAACTCCTGGAGCTTCTCGGACGGGTGTTTGCGGCCTCACGCTCCCGTCCCTGCACCAACACCAGTTGAACTCCGGGCGACTTCGAGCGGCATCCTTCCTGTGAACCTTCACAGAGTTGCTACCGCCGCTGCCGCCCGGCTGCCCGCAGGGCCCGCAGGACTGCCCGGCAGCCCCGCTCAGCCGCCCGAGCGCGACCGCGCCTTGAACGCCGCCTTCCGCGCTTCCTTCGCCTTGCTCTTGTCGCTGTGCAGCCGCCCCATCGCTTCCAGGACGTCCGCCGTCGCCGGGTGGGCCACGCGCCACGCCTCGTCGAAGAACCCGCTGTGCTGGCCGGCGAGTCCCTCGACCAGCCCCTGGAGTTCGTCGAGGTCGCCGTCCGCCTCCAGTTGGGCGGCGATCGTGTCGATGGCCAGCCAGAAGATCATCGACTCCGGCGGCGGGGGCACGTCCGCCGCGCCGCGCTCCGCGAGCCAGACCCGGGCGAGGCCGCCCAGCTGTGCGTCGTCGAGCACCGTGCGGACCGCGGGTTCCGCCTCGGCGCCGACCAGGGCGAGCGCCTGCTGGCAGTGCAGCCGGCGCAGCGGGGCCTGCTGGTCCGCGCCGCGTGCCGCGTCCAGCAGTTCGGCCGCGGCCCCGTCGCCCCCGCGCCGGGCGAGCCACTGCTCGACCTCGCTGCGGGCCGCCGCCTCGGGGTAGTACGCGATGCCGCCGAGAAGCGCGTCCGCGCCCTTGTCCACGAGGTCACCGACGGCGGGGGCGTCGACACCGGCTTCCAGCATCCGGGCCCGGATGCCATACAGGCCGAGGGGGGTCAGCCTCACCATGCCGTACCGGCTGACGTCCTCGTCGTCGGCGGGCGGCCTGTCCCCCACGCCCTCCGCGCCCTGCTCCGCCTCCTCGACGAGCAGCGCCTCGTCCACCGGACGGTAGGAGACGAGCCCGATCGGTTCGAGAAGCCGGAACTGGTCGTCGAGACGCATCATCGCTTCCGACACCTGCTCCAGGATGTCGTCGGTGGGCTCGCCCATGTCGTCGGGCACGATCACCGATGCGGCGAGCGCCGGCAGCGGTACGGGTGCCTCACCGCCGTCGCCGACCGTGAGCAGATAGAGGTTGCCGAGCACGCCGTCGAGGAAATCGGCTTCCGCCTCCGGGTCCCAGTCGAGGGCGTCGAGGTCGATCGCGCCGTCCTCGCCGATGAGATCGGCGAAGTCGTCGAAGACGGGTGCGGTGGCGTCGGCGTGCACGGCTTCCAGGCCGTCGAGCCAGATCGCGAGGACGTCCTGCGGGGAGCCGCCGGTCAGCAGCCGCAGGTTCTCGC
The DNA here is from genome assembly GCF_029428675.1 of Streptomyces sp. JH14. GTDB lineage: Bacteria > Actinomycetota > Actinomycetes > Streptomycetales > Streptomycetaceae > Streptomyces. The sequence goes on from NZ_JAJNEL010000001.1 coordinate 1,361,899, forward strand.
CCGCGGTGACGGTCCCTTCGGCGTCGTCCCCGGCCTCGTCCGCGTCCGGGTCGTGCACGTCGAGGAGCCCGGTGTCGACCGCGAGCCGCCATGCCTCGCTGGCCTCGGCCGCGCCGTCCTCGTCCCCGGTCAGCCCGAGGTGTTCGGCCGCCTCGGGCAGCTGCGCATCGACGAGCTCGCCGCCGGCGCCGACCCGGGTCCCCGGTCCGGCCCAGCGGGCGAGCCGGACGGCACGGGCGAGCAGCGGCGCGGCGAGCGCGTCCCGTGCCAGCTCCGCCTCGGTGTGCAGCCGTACCGGCGGCAGGGTGGGGCGCTCTGCGGACATCAGGATTCTCCTCGGGCGTACGGCGGTCAGTCCGGCCGCTCAAGCGTAGACGCATTTCGCCCGGTGCCACCTGGTTCGCGCGACGGACGACGTCCCGCCGCGCGGCAGACCTCGGCAACTCCCATGCACATCCGTGGGGTTGATGCGCATCCGCCGCTCGTCCCGCTCACACACCCGCCCGCGGACGGAGCGCGGGCGTGCAGTGGTGCACGCCGCCGCCGGTCACCCCCGGACACGGCCGCACCCGTTCCCCCTGCGACGTCCTCGACCTTGCTCCGCCGCAGGGACGGTGAGCGCGTCGACGTATGCCCGCGCACTCACCCGGCAGCCTTCGCCCGAGGCGCTACCGGGGCGCTACCGGGGCGGATCGGGGCGCCAGGCGGTCATGTTCAGCTCGTCGAGCAGCCGCACGTCGCTCCCCTCCAGGGGGAACGTGCGCGCCTCCAGCCCCGGGGCCGGCGCGATCTCCAGTGCGTCGCCCTCGATGAGGTCGCCGCCGGTCGGGGTGGACACCCAGGCGAGCAGCGCGGTGAGCGTCTTCCCCGGCTTCAGCATGACCTCCTTCGGCCCCCGGTCGGTCCCCATGTACGACGAGGCCGGGTTCACCGGGACCGGCAGCGGTTCGCCCTGGTCGTCCAGAGCGCGTACGGACGGGTAGCCGTTCACCCGGAACGGCTTCGTGCCGCAGTTGGTGAGGGTGAGCGACACGGCCCGGTGGCCGAGCGCCGCCTGCACCTCGCCCATGTCCACGACGACGCCGGAGGACGGGCAGGCGCCGGTGGCGACCGCGCCCGGAGTGGGCCTGGCACTGGGGGTGCGTCCCGCGGGGGGCCGGCCGGACGGCGTGGGAAGGCCGGACAGATCCAGCTCGTCCGCGTGCACGCCCAGTGAGTACGACCCGCTCGGTGTCGGCTCCGGCTCCCCCTCGCCCGCCGGTACGAGAAATCCGGCGCATCCCGACAGCATCAGGGTCAGCGCCCCGGCCAGGCAGGCGCCCGCCGCCCCCCGCCGCGCTCCGGTACCCGCTCCCGCACCCACCGGTCCCCGCATGATCGTGCACCCGCCCCCGTGTCGGCCCGCCGCATGGTTGTTCGATCATGCCAGAGGGCTTGCCTCCCCCATCGATCATTGAGCATTCGTTGACCTTCACCTCAAGAAAATCTAAGTGGACCTTCACGGTCGGCGGGCGGACACTTCGGACATGACAGCCCATGAAGTCCTCACAGCCCCCACCGCCCCCTTCGGCCGCGCTCTCTGCGCCATGATCACGCCGTTCACCGCCGGCGGCGAGCTGGACCTGGACGCCGCCGGGAAGCATGCCGCCGGTCTCGTCGCCGACGGCTGCGACGGTCTGGTGCTCAGCGGCACCACCGGCGAGTCCCCGACGACCACCGACGCCGAGAAGACCGCGCTGCTGCGCGCGGTCCGGGAGGCGGTCGGCGACGGGGTGCCACTGGTCGCCGGGGTCGGCAGTGCGGACACCCGGCACACCGTGGAGCTGGCCCGGCAGGCCGAACGGGCGGGTGCGGACGGCCTGTTGGTCGTGACCCCGTACTACAGCAGGCCGCCGCAGGCCGCCGTCGAGGCACACTTCCGGCGCGTCGCCGACGCGACCGGTGTTCCGCTGATGCTGTACGACATCCCCGGCCGCACCGGCACCCGGATCGAGCCCGCCACCCTGCTCCGGCTCGCCGGGCACCCGCACATCGTGGCGGTGAAGGACTGCGCGTACGACCTGCTCGGCTCGACGAAGGTGATCGGCGCGACCTCGCTCGCGTACTACTCGGGCTGCGAGGAGCTGAACCTGCCGCTGTACGCGGTGGGCGCGGCAGGCTATGTCAGCACGGTCGCGAATGTGGCGCCCCGGCAACTGCGGGCGGTCCTGGACGCGTTCGACGCCGGGGACACCGCCGGCGCCGCCCGGCTCAATCGGCTGACCCTGCCGCTGGCCGAGTTGATGATGGCGTCGGGCCTGCCCGGCACCGTGACGGCCAAGGCGCTGCTCGGCGCCGGACCGGTTCGCGAACCACTGCAGCCCGCCGGGCGCGAGGCGACCGACGGGCTGCGGAGGGCGTACGAGGAACTCCTCGCCGCTACACGTTAGTTGTGGCTGTGCAGGATTTCGTTGAGGCCGTCCCACACCGCGTTGTTCGGACGGGCCTCGACGGCGCCGGTGACCGAGTTGCGGCGGAAGAGGATGTTCGAGGCACCGGAGAGTTCCCGCGCCTTGACGATCTGGCCGTCCGGCAGCGTGACCCGCGTGCCGGCGGTGACGTACAGGCCGGCCTCGACGACGCACTCGTCGCCGAGCGCGATCCCGACGCCCGCCTCGGCACCGATCAGGCAGCGCTCACCGATGACGATGCGCTCCTTGCCGCCGCCGGAAAGGGTGCCCATCGTGGAGGCGCCGCCACCGATGTCGGAGCCGTCGCCGACGACGACGCCCGCGGAGATACGGCCCTCGACCATCGATGTGCCGAGCGTGCCGGCGTTGAAGTTGACGAAGCCCTCGTGCATGACGGTCGTACCGGCGGCGAGGTGCGCACCGAGCCTGACCCGGTCGGCGTCGGCGATACGGACGCCCTTCGGCGCGACGTAGTCCGTCATCCGGGGGAACTTGTCGACGGAGCCGACCTGGAGGTGCAGGCCGTCGGCGCGGGCGTTCAGCCGCACCTTCTCGAGATCGTCGACGGCGACCGGACCGAGAGACGTCCAGGCGACGTTGGCGAGGAGGCCGAAGAGGCCGTCCAGGTTCTGGCCGTGCGGCTGCACGAGGCGGTGGGAGAGGAGGTGCAGACGCAGGTACGCGTCGTGCGCGTCGAGGGGCTTGTCGTCGAGCGAGGCGATGACCGTACGGACGGCGACGACCTCGACTCCGCGACGGGCGTCCACACCGATGGCCTTGGCCGCGCCCTCGCCGAGGAGGTTCACGGCGCGGTCGGGGGTGAGCCGCTCGGTTCCGGCCGGGCCGGGCTCGGCGCTGAGCTCGGGGGCGGGGAACCAGGTGTCGAGAACGGAACCGTCGCCGGCGATGGTGGCGAGGCCGGCGGCGACGGCGCCGGTGGTGCGGGAAGTCGTGTCGGTCATGACACAGAACCTAACCGGCCGGGCACCGCCGGAGCCAACCGGTCCCGCCGGATGGTCGCGGCGCGGCCCCGCCCGCCCGGTCAGCCGGACTGTGCCTGCCGTTCGGGCGCCGGAGCCGGCGCGGGGACCACCGCGCGCACCGGCCCCCGCAGCCGCCGCGCCGCCAGCACGGCCGCCCCCGCACCGCCCGCCAGGACCGCGCACACCGGCCAGAGCAGCCCGGGCGCCGCGGCATAGAGCGCGCCGCCCAACGGTGGCGCCAGCACCTGCCCGCTGATGGAGGCACCCCCGTACAGGCTCTGGAAGCGGCCCTGCGCATGGGCGGGCGCCTGGTCGGCGACGTAGGCCGTGGCGGTGGTCTTGTAGAGGATCTCGCCCGCGGTCACCGACGCCATCATGGTGACGGCGAACATGGCCCCGGCCCCCGGGACCAGCGCGGCGAATCCCAGTCCCACCAGCAGCAGACCGGAACCGACGATGCTCAGCGGCGCCCGCCGGCGCAGCGCATGCGTCACGGGGAGCTCGAGACAGAGGATGACGCCGCCGTTGATGGCGAGCAGCCAGCCGTAGAACTGGGTGCTGCGGCCATGATCGGCGAGGAAGACGGGCAGGGTCGTGTACTGCTGCCGGTAGACGAGGTCGACACAGAGGATCGCGGCGAGCAGGACCAGGACGGCGGGCCTGGCCCGCAGCTCCCGCCGAAGACCGGGCGCGTCGGGGTCACGCGGCGGCCCGGTGTGTGCGGCGCCGCGCGCCGGGAGCACCTTCGATGCGTATGCGGCGAAGAGCAGCGTCCCGAGGCCGTCGACGACGAACAGCCAGTCGTACGAGAAACGGGCGGCGACCAGTGCGCCGAGCGGCGGGCCGATGGTGAAGCCCGCGTTGCTCCCGGCACGCATCAGGGCGAAGCTCTGGCGCCGGCTGCCCTCGGGGACGGTGACGGCGACGAGCGCGGCGTTGGCAGCGCGTACGACGCCCGCCGCGTACTGCGCGATCGGCAGCACCCCGTACATCGCCGCGATCGGCAGGACCGGCAGGGTGACGAGCGCCGAACCGCTGACCAGCGCGCCGGTCAGGAGCATCCGGCGGTGGCCGTAGTGATCACCGAACCAGCCGCCGGTGAAGTTTCCGGCGACGAGACCGATGCCGCCGATGCCGGCGATGACTCCGGCCTGCGGGACGGTCAGTCCGCGTACTGCGGTCAGATAGACGAAGAGGTAGACGAAGGTGAAGCTGACCACTTGGTTGAGAAAGGCACCCAACGCCATCAGCCGCACGGTCCGCGGCACATCCCGCAGCATCCTCATCCGCAGCACCCTCCCCTAGTGAGTTCCTTTTGGGAACTGACTATGGCAGCATGACTTCCGCGGGTCAATGAATGAGTCATCGGGCCATGCCCCCTCCCGAAGGAGACATGACCTGCCTCGGAAGAGAACGGAAAAGACGAAGCAATGGCGCAGCGCACCCGCCTGGCCGACGCCGACTGCGCGATCGCCCAGGCCCTCGATGTCGTGGGCGACTGGTGGACCCTGCTGATCGTGCGGGACACCGCGCGCGGAGTGCACCGCTTCGACGCGCTCCAGCAGGAGCTGGGCGTGTCCCGCAAGGTGCTCACCGAGCGGCTGCGGCTGCTGGTCGAGGCGGACGTGCTGTCCCGGGAGCCGTACCAGGACCGCCCGGTCCGGTACGAGTACCGGCTCACCCCGCGCGGCCGCGCGCTGCTGCCCGCACTGATCGCGCTCCAGGACTGGGGCGACACCTGGGTGTTGGGAGACGGAGAGAAGATGGCGACGGCCGCGGAGGCGTCAAGGGAGGCGGAGCGGGTACGGGCCCTGGTGGGCACGCGCCTGCCCGAGCTGCAACTCCTCGACTACGACGGTGTGTTGCGTGACCCGGTGGCCGACACCCCGTACACCGTCCTGTACTGCTTCCCGAGCGCGTACGCCCGCCGGGACGCCTATCCGCCGGGCTGGGCGGAGATCCCGGGCGCGCGTGGCTGCACCCTCGAATCCTGTACGTACCGCGACCAGCTGGCCGAGTTCACGGCAGTGGGGGCGAGCGTGCGCGGTGTCTCCACCCAACGGCCCGATGAACAGCGGGCGTTCGCCGACGCGGAGGGGTTGCGCTTCCCGCTGCTGTCCGACGCGGAGCTGGAGCTGACCGCGGCGCTGCGACTGCCGACGTTCCGGGCGGCGGGGGTCAGCCGGCTGAAGCGGCTGACTCTGGTGGTGGACCGGGACCGGACCGTGCGCGAGGCGCTGTATCCGATCACGGACATCGAGGCGAGCGTGCAGGCGGCGCTGGCGGCGGTCAGCCGATGATCCGCGCCAGCATCTCCCGTGTGTACGCCACGTCGTAACTCCCCCCGGTCAGCAGCACCTGCAGACAGATCCCGTCCATCAGCGCGATCAGCGCCCGCGCGGTGGCCGGGTCGGTGCGCCCGGCCAGCAGCTCGGCGGTGACGTCCGTCCACTCGGCGGCGACGGGCTGCAGCACGGGCCGGCGCAGCGCCGCGAGATAGAGCTCGTACTCCAGCTCCAGGCGCCCGCGCCCGCCGGAGAACCACTCCCCCAGCAGACGGGCCAGCGCCTCGGCGAGGTCCGCGTCCGGGGCGAGGAGGGCCTCGCTCTCCCGTATGGCCCGGGAGAAGTTCTCGTTCGAGCGGCGCAGCGCGGCGACCAGCAGCTCGTCGAGGGAGGCGAAGTGATACGTCGTCGAGCCGAGCGGCACATCGGCCTCGGCGGCGACGGAGCGGTGGCTGAGCCCCGCGATGCCCCTGGCGCCGACGACCCGGATCGCCGCATCGATGATGCGGTCGCGTCGCTCCGGGTCGTAACGGCGGGCCATCAGTGCGCTCCGCCCGCGTTGAGCACCACCACGCCGGCGATGATCAGCGCGATGCCCAGCACCTTGGCAGGGCTTCCGGATTCGCCCATGAAGAGCACCCCAATGGCGGCGACCGCCGCCGTGCCGATCCCGGCCCAGATGGCGTAGGCGGTACCCATGGACAGCGTCTTCAGCGTCTGCGCGAGGAGCGAGAAGGCGAGCAGATAGCCGAGGACGGTGATGAGCGAGGGCCAGAGCCGGGTGAAGCCCTCGCTGTACTTCATTGCCGTCGTCCCGGCCACCTCTGCTGCTATGGCCGCGGCCAGCAGTCCGTATCCCATGTGTACGAGTGTACGCATGGTTGCGTACATCCGTACACATAGCACGGCGGGCGGAGGGGATCCGCTGCCCCGTACGGGGCGCTACGGTGTCCCGACCGGTTCATGGACCCGACACACGACGGAGCAGCAGTGGCGCAGGATGCAGGGTGGGGCGGCGGTGTGCCCGGGGGCGGCGCACCGTACGGAGGAGCGCCGTACGGGGGGCCTCCCGGGCCGCCCGGATGGGGTGGCTGGATGCCGCCGCCACCCAAACCCGGGGTGATACCTCTGCGCCCCCTCGGCCTCGGGGACATGATCGGCGGGGCGTTCTCCACGATGGGCCGCTACTGGAAGCAACTGTTCGGCATCGGCGCGGCCGTGTACGGCGGGGCGCTGGGCGTGGTCGGGGTCGCGGTCGCGGTCGCGTACTCCGCGGTCAGCGACCCTCTGCACCGGGTCGTGGAGCTCTCCTCCGAGGAGAGCCCGCGCACGGAGGACATCGTGCCGCTGGTGATCGCCTTCGGCGCCGTCTGGCTGGTGGCCGTCCTGGCGCTGATGACCGCCACGGCGATGATGTACGCGACGGTTCCGGCGGTTCTGCAGGACGCGGTCCTGGGCCGGCCGACCGCCTTCGGCATCATCTGGCGCCGGGCCTGGGCGCGGGTCCCGGCCGTGATCGGCACGGTGCTCCTGACCGCCCTGGTCGCGGTGATCCCGGTGGTGCTCATCATGGTCGCCTTCATCGCCATGATGATCGCCTTCATCACCCTGGACAGCGGATCCGGCAGCGGGGTGGCGATCGCGGTCGGCGTCCTGGGCGCTCTGGCCACCGCCCCGCTGGCGATCTGGCTCTGGGTGAAATTCTCGCTGGCCCCCGCGGCCGCGGTCTTCGAGGGGCAGCGCCCGATCGCCGCGCTGCGCCGCTCGTCGCACCTGGTTCGCGGTGACTGGTGGCGGATCTTCGGCATCTCGCTGCTGGCCATGCTCATGGCGGCGGTGGCGAGCTACATCATCCAGCTGCCGTTCTCGGTCCTCGGCATGTTCCCCGGCATGATCGGCATGGAGAGCCTGGGCTCCGACCCCAACGCGATAGCGGTCGTTGTCGCCATGAGCGGCTACCTGGTGGCGACGCTGCTGGGGCAGCTGGTCGGCCAGCTCGTCTCGGCGACGTTCCCGCAGCTGGTGATCGGGCTGCTGTACGTGGACCGCCGGATGCGCAACGAGAACCTGGGCCCGGTGCTCGCCGAAGCCGCTGCCGTGCCCCCGCAGTTCGGCCCGTGAGCGCGGGTCGGGCCCGCGCACACGGGCCCGGCCCGGGTACGGGTACGGGTACAGGCGGTTCTCAGTCGATGAGCGAGTTCTTCGGGCTCAGCACGCAGAACTCGTTCCCCTCCGGGTCCGCCAGCACCACCCAGCCCGTACCGGCCTGCTGACCGACGTCCGTCCGGGTGGCGCCGAGCCCGACGATCCGCCCGACCTCGGCCGCCTGGTCGTCCGGGGCGAGATCGATGTGCAGCCGGTTCTTGAGCGTCTTCCTCTCGGGCACGGGAACGAAGGTGATGCCGGGCACGGCGTCCTTGTGGGCGCCGATGACGATTTCGTCATCGGCCTCGAAGAGCACCTTCCAGTCGAGCACCCGGCACCAGAACCGGGCCTGCGACGGCAGATCGTGGGCGTCGACGACGAGGGAGTAAAAGGAAACGGCCATGCCCGCCAGTCTGCCCGGCGCCCACGGCCGTTCGCATGACGCAGCGCGAAACCGCGCCGAGTCCGTCAGCCGCTGACGGTGAACCAGACCGAGCGGGACTTCTTCCACTCGGCGTGGTCGAGGTCCTTCGCCTCCGTGCCGTCCCCGTACAGATCGGCCGAGCCGGCGTCCGTGATCAGCTGCGCCCGTGCGCCCGGAACCGTCAGGTCCGGCACGTCGACGACGGCCTCCCAGCCACCCGGGTCGGCGGTCGGCAGATCGAGCCGCTTGACGGGCGCGTGTCCGGCGACACCGTCCCAGGAGTAGAGGGCGTACGGGTCGGAGTTGTCGTCGGCCGCCCAGGAACCGGCCACGATCAGATACTGGTCGGCGGCGTTCTTGCGGATGTCGCGGATGCTGAGGCCGCCGAGGTCCAGCTCGATCGGTGTGCCGATGACCGCCTTCGCCCCGCTGCCGGCCACCTTGTCGAAGTTCGTGACGGGCACGATCAGCGCCTTGCCACCGCCCTTCGGCGGTACGAGCGGCGCCCGGAAGCCGAGGTACGCGGTGGTGGTCGAGCCGGGCGCGAACTCCAGGCCCTCGATGTTGAACCCGTCGATCTGCTTGGGCACTTCGCCGTCGGCCGTACCCGCGGCGAAGCCGTACCGGTTGCCGTTCGCCTTGTCCCAGGCGACGAGGTCGTCCCGGAGCTTCTTGTACGAGCCGCCGACCGTCAGCTGGGTGGCGGCGCCCGATCCGGTCACCGTCGTGGTGAAGACGGTGTTGCGGGCGGACTTGTACTCGCCGTCCTTGTTGTTGCCGAGCGAACCGGTCCAGTAGACGGTGTTCCCGACCCGGGTCGCGCCCTCGATGTCGATCTCCTTGTCCGCCCCGAGTGCCGAGCCGACGTCCCAGCTCTTCACGGGCGCACCGGATGCCGAACGGCTGTACAGCCGCAGCGTGTTGGACTCGTCGTCGGCCACCACCGCGTAACCGCCCCCGACGTCGACGGCGGCCGAGGCGTCCGAGGACCCGGTGAGGTAGCGCGTGTCGGCAGAGTTCTGCACGGCGGCGGACGCGGCGTAGTGCAGCGTCTTGGTGGCGGTCTTGCCGCCGAGCCCCGTGACCTTGATCGTGAGGTCCGTGTAGCCGCGCGCGTGCGCGGCGACCGCGAGCTGCCGGGTGGCGCCGGTCCCCGTCACGGTCACATCGCCGGTTCCGGCGACGGACGACTTGGTGCTCGCGGAGGCCGCCACGCCGAGCGCGGACACATCGGCGCCGCTCTGCGCGACGGTGACGGTCACCACCGGGTCACCGGCCGCCCCGACGGCGCCGGAGAGGTAGGCGGCGGACAGGGCGATCGTCGGGGTTCCGTAACTCGCGGCGTGCGCAGGGGCGTTGATCCCCAGAGCGGCCAGCGCAAGGACGCCGGACGCGGCGGTGACGGCCCGGCGGCTCCGGAGCGAAAGCGGTTGCAGCACAGCGTGCCTCTCGTCGGCGTGATGTCGACGAGTAGGTTCCGGTCCCTGTGCCAACGCCGGACACACGTCATGCGTACGGCAGACGAACAACGCAGGACGGCCCCCGGCCGAAGCCGGGGGCCGTCACACGGGTGCAGTCGGCTCAGACGTTGAAGCCGAGTGCGCGCAGCTGCTCGCGCCCGTCGTCCGTGATCTTGTCCGGACCCCACGGCGGCATCCAGACCCAGTTGATCCGCAGCTCGCTGACGAGGCCGTCGGTCGCGGACTTCGCCTGGTCCTCGATGACGTCGGTCAGCGGGCAGGCCGCGGACGTCAGCGTCATGTCGAGGGTGGCGATGTTGGCGTCGTCGATGTGAATGCCGTAGATCAGGCCCAGGTTGACGACGTCGATGCCCAGCTCGGGGTCGACGACGTCGTACAGGGCCTCGCGGACCTCCTCCTCGGAGGCCGGCTTGCTCAGGGTCTCGTTCTCGCTCATGCCGTCTTCCCTTCGGACAGCGCCTGCGCCGTCGCATCCTTCCACGCCATCCAGCTCAGCAGCGCGCACTTGACCCGGGCCGGGTACTTCGAGACACCGGCGAACGCGACCGCGTCCTCCAGCACCTCCTCCATCGCGTCGTCCGGCTCCAGCTGGCCCTTCGACTGCATCAGCTCCAGGAAGGTCTCCTGGATCTTCTGCGCGTCGCCCAGCTCCTTGCCGACCAGCAGCTCGTTCAGCACGGAGGCGGAGGCCTGGCTGATGGAGCAGCCCTGACCCTCGTACGACACATCGGCGATGGTCTCGCCGTCGTACTTCACCCGGAGCGTGATCTCGTCGCCGCACGTCGGGTTGACGTGGTGCACCTCGGCGTCGCCGTCCCGCAGGCCGCGCCCGTGGGGGTGCTTGTAGTGGTCCAGGATCACTTCCTGGTACATCGAATCAAGCTTCACCAGTCAACCCTCAGCCGAAGAAGTTCCGTACGTGCTCCAGACCGTCCACCAGGGCGTCGACCTCGGCAGGCGTGGAGTACAGATAGAACGACGCTCGCGTCGTCGCAGGAATTCCGTACCGCAGGCAGACCGGCCGTGCGCAGTGGTGTCCGACCCTGACCGCGATGCCCTGCTCGTCGAGGACCTGACCCACGTCGTGCGGGTGGATGTCGCCGAGCGTGAACGAGATCGTGGCGCCGCGGTCCTCCGCGCTGGACGGACCGATGATCCTGAGGTCCGGGACCTCCAGGAGACGCTTCACCGCGTACTCGGTGATCGCGTGCTCGTGCTGGAAGATCTTGTCCATGCCGATCGCCGAGAGGTAGTCCACGGCCGCGCCGAGGCCGACGGCCTGCGCGATCGGGGGCGTACCCGCCTCGAACTTGTGCGGCGCCGGGGCATAGGTCGACGAGTGCATCGACACGGTCTCGATCATCTCGCCGCCGCCGAGGAACGGCGGCAGGTCCTCGAGCAGCTCCTGACGGCCCCAGAGGACACCGATGCCGGTCGGGCCGACCATCTTGTGACCGGTGAAGGCCACGAAGTCGGCCTGCAGCGCCTGCACGTCGAGCACCATGTGCGGGGCGGCCTGCGAGGCGTCGATGCAGACCAGCGCGCCGACCTGCTGGGCCCGGCGGATGATCTTCTCGACCGGGTTGATCGTGCCCATGATGTTGGAGACCAGCGTGAAGGAGACGATCTTCGTCTTCTCCGTGATGACCTCGTCGATGTTGGACAGGTCGAGGCGGCCGTCGTCGGTGATGCCGAACCACTTCAGCTTCGCGCCGGTGCGCTGCGAGAGCAGCTGCCACGGCACGATGTTGGAGTGGTGTTCCATCTCCGTGGTGACGATCTCGGTCTCGTGGTCCACCCGGTAGGGCTCGTCGGCCCAGCCGAGCATGTTCGCCACCAGGTTGAGCGACTCCGAGGCGTTCTTGGTGAAGATCACCTCGTTGCGGCTCGGCGCGTTGATGAACGCGGCGACCTTGTCACGGGCGCCTTCGTACAGCGCCGTGGCCTCCTCCGCGATCGTGTACACACCTCGGTGGACGTTGGCGTTGTGCCGCTCGTAGTACTCACTGAGAGCGTCGAGCACCTGGCGCGGCTTCTGCGAAGTCGCCGCGCTGTCCAGGTAAACGATCTTCTTCCCGTCGTGGACCGTACGATCCAGCAGGGGGAAGTCCTTGCGGATCGCCTCGGTGTCGAGGAGGCCCGGCAGCTGTGTCACGCGGAAGCGCCACCCTTCACATATGCCTCGTAGCCCTCGTTCTCCAGCTTGTCGGCGAGCTCGGCGCCGCCGGACTCGGCGATACGGCCGTTGGCGAAGACATGTACGAAGTCGGGCTTGATGTAACGGAGGATCCGCGTGTAGTGCGTGATCAGCAGCGTGCCGACCTCGCCGGTCTCGCGGACCCGGTTGACGCCCTCGGAGACGACGCGCAGGGCGTCGACGTCCAGGCCGGAGTCGGTCTCGTCGAGGATCGCGACCTTCGGCTTGAGGAGCTCCAGCTGAAGGATCTCGTGGCGCTTCTTCTCACCGCCGGAGAAGCCCTCGTTGACGTTGCGCTCGGCGAACGCCGGGTCCATCTGGAGGTCGGCCATCGTCTCCTTGACCTCCTTCACCCAGGTACGCAGCTTGGGCGCCTCGCCGCGGACGGCGGTGGCGGAGGTACGCAGGAAGTTGGAGACCGAGACACCGGGGATCTCGACCGGGTACTGCATGGCCAGGAAGAGGCCGGCGCGGGCGCGCTCGTCGACGGTCATCGCCAGGACGTCCTCGCCGTCCAGGGTCACCGTGCCGCTGGTGATCGTGTACTTGGGGTGACCCGCGAGGGAGTACGCGAGGGTCGACTTGCCGGACCCGTTGGGGCCCATGATGGCGTGGGTCTCGCCCTGCTTCACGATCAGGTCGACGCCCTTGAGGATCTCCTTCGTGGCGTTGTCGGCCTCGACGGAGACGTGCAGGTCGCGGATTTCAAGCGTTGCCATGGGTGACTCAGGACTCCTGGGTGACGGAGACGAGCACATCGTCCCCTTCGATCTTGACGGGGTATACGGGGACGGGGCGCGTCGCGGGAAGACCGGACGGCTTACCGGTGCGCAGGTCGAAGCTGGAGCCGTGCAGCCAGCACTCGATCATGCAGTCCTCGACCTCGCCCTCGGACAGTGAGACGTTCGCGTGCGAGCAGATGTCGTTGATCGCGAACACCTCGCCCTCGGTGCGGACCACGGACACCGGCGTGCCGTCGAGTTCCACCCGCTTCGGGGTGTCCTCCTCCAGCTCGCTCAGCGCACAGACTTTGACGAAGGCCATCAGACGGAAGCCTTCAGCTCGGCCTCGATCTTGTCGAGCAGACGGGCCTCGACGTCCGGCAGACCGATCTGCTGGACGAGCTCGGCGAAGAAGCCGCGCACGACGAGCCGGCGGGCCTCCTCGGCCGGGATGCCGCGGGACATCAGGTAGAAGAGCTGCTCGTCGTCGAAGCGGCCGGTGGCGGAGGCGTGGCCGGCGCCGACGATCTCGCCGGTCTCGATCTCCAGGTTCGGCACGGAGTCGACCCGCGCACCGTCCGTGAGAACCAGGTTGCGGTTCATCTCGTACGTGTCGGTGCCCTCGGCCCTGGCCTGGATGAGGACGTCACCGATCCATACCGCGTGCGCGTCCTGGCCCTGCAGCGCGCCCTTGTAGACGGCGTTGGACTTGCAGTGCGGGGTGTTGTGGTCGACCAGGAGGCGGTGCTCCTGGTGCTGGCCCTTGTCGGTGAAGTACAGGCCGAAGAGCTCGGCCTCGCCGCCGGTGCCCGCGTAGGCGACCCGCGGGTGGAGCCGGACCAGGTCGCCGCCGAAGGTGACGACGATCGACTTGAAGGTGGCGTCCCGGCCGATCAGCGCGTTGTGCTGGGCGGCGTGGACTGCGGTGTCGTCCCAGTCCTGGACGGAGACGACGGTGAGCTTCGCGCCGTCACCGAGGACGTACTCGACGTTGCCCGCGACGACCGCGTCACCGGTGTGGTCGATGACGACGACGGCCTCGGCGAAGGCTCCCAGCTCGACGACCTGGTGGGCGTAGGCCACACCGCCCTCGCCGTGCACGGCGATCCGGATCGGCTCGGGGAGCACGGCCTCCTTGGCGACCGTGATGACCGAGGCCTGCTCGAAGGACGAGTACGCCTGGGCGGCGACGCGGTCCACCGGGGTGCCGGCCCGGCCGAGCCGGGCGTCGTCACGGCCGACGGTCTCGACGGTGACGCCCTCGGGGGCCTCCACCGCGACCTTGACGGCGCCACCGGTCGCGACGGCCGTGCCGTCGTGCAGCCCACGCAGCCGCTCCAGCGGCGTGAACCGCCACTCCTCCTCGCGGCCGTGCGGGACCGGGAAGTCCGCGACGTCGAAGGACGGGGGCGCGCTCACGCGCGTGGCGACGGTCGACTCGGCGGCCACCGCGATGGACCCGGTGGTGGTGGACCCCGCCGGAATGTTCTGAGCCTCAGCCATGGCTGTCGTAGTGCTCGCTTTCTCTGTCAAAAGTCGGGGGATTCGGTCGTCAGGCTGTGCTAGCCGACCGAACCCTCCATCTGCAGCTCGATCAGCCGGTTGAGCTCGAGCGCGTACTCCATGGGCAGCTCGCGCGCGATCGGCTCGACGAAGCCGCGCACGATCATGGCCATGGCCTCGAACTCGGTCAGACCGCGGCTCATCAGGTAGAAGAGCTGGTCCTCGGAGACCTTGGAGACGGTGGCCTCGTGGCCCATGGACACGTCGTCCTCGCGGACGTCCACGTACGGGTACGTGTCGGAGCGGGAGATCGTGTCGACCAGGAGCGCGTCGCACAGCACGTTGGACTTGGAGCCCGCGGCGCCCTCGCCGATCTCGACCAGACCGCGGTACGAGGTACGGCCGCCGCCTCGCGCCACCGACTTGGAGACGATGTTGGAGGAGGTGTTCGGCGCCATGTGGACCATCTTGGATCCGGCGTCCTGGTGCTGGCCCTCGCCCGCGAAGGCGATGGAGAGCGTCTCGCCCTTGGCGTGCTCGCCCATCAGGTAGACGGCCGGGTACTTCATCGTGACCTTGGAGCCGATGTTGCCGTCGACCCACTCCATGGTCGCGCCCTCGTACGCCACGGCGCGCTTGGTGACCAGGTTGTAGACGTTGTTCGACCAGTTCTGGATCGTCGTGTAGCGGCAGCGGCCGCCCTTCTTCACGATGATCTCGACGACGGCGGAGTGCAGCGAGTCCGAGGAGTAGATCGGCGCGGTGCAGCCCTCGACGTAGTGGACGTAGGCGTCCTCGTCGACGATGATCAGCGTCCGCTCGAACTGGCCCATGTTCTCCGTGTTGATACGGAAGTAGGCCTGCAGCGGGATGTCGACGTGGACACCCTTCGGCACGTAGATGAACGAGCCGCCGGACCACACGGCCGAGTTCAGCGAGGCGAACTTGTTGTCGCCGACCGGGATGACGGTGCCGAAGTACTCCTGGAAGAGCTCCGGGTGCTCCTTCAGCGCGGTGTCCGTGTCGAGGAAGATGACGCCCTGCTCCTCCAGGTCCTCACGGATCTGGTGGTAGACGACCTCGGACTCGTACTGCGCGGCGACACCGGCGACCAGGCGCTGCTTCTCCGCCTCCGGGATGCCGAGCTTGTCGTACGTGTTCTTGATGTCCTCGGGCAGGTCCTCCCAGGACTCCGCCTGCTTCTCGGTGGACCGCACGAAGTACTTGATGTTGTCGAAGTCGATGCCCGAGAGGTCCGAGCCCCAGTTCGGCATGGGCTTCTTGTCGAACAGGCGCAGGCCCTTGAGGCGGAGCTTCAGCATCCACTCGGGCTCGTTCTTCTTTGCCGAGATGTCGCGTACGACAGCCTCGGAGAGGCCGCGCTTGGCCGCCGCGCCTGCCGCGTCGGAGTCGGCCCAGCCGAATTCGTACGTACCCAGACCCTCGAGCTCAGGGTGGGCAGTCTCCGTGGGGAGCGTCATGCGGGGTTCCTCCCGGCCGTGCTTGCAGATGCTGATGTGGTGGTCTGTGCGGTTGCGGGTCCGCCGCGCGGTACGAACGTCGTGCACACCCCGTCGCCGTGGGCGATGGTGGCCAGACGTTGCACATGGGTCCCGAGCAGGCTGGAGAAGATCTCCGTCTCCGCCTCGCACAGCTGCGGGAACTGCTCGGCGACATGTGCGACCGGGCAGTGGTGCTGGCACAGCTGCTCGCCCTGGTGGGGGCCCGGCGCGCTTCGCGCCGTAGCAGCGTACCCGTCGGCGGACAAGGCCTTGGCCAGCGCCTCTGTGCGCTGCTCGGGGCCCGCCGCGTCGATGGCCTCGCGGTAGGCGGCCGACTGGGCGGTGGCCCTGGCGCGGACGAAGGCGACGACCGCTTCGTCGCCCGCGGTCTCGGCGATCCAGCGCAGGGCGTCGGCGGCAAGCTTGTCGTACGACTGGTCGAAGGCGTCCCGGCCGCAGTCGGTCAGGGCGAACACCTTGGCCGGACGGCCGCGGGTCCGCGCCCCGTACACCCGCTGTTCGCGGGCCTCGACGACGCCGTCGGAGACGAGGGCGTCGAGATGGCGGCGGACGGCGGCCTGGGTCAGCCCCAGGCGCTTCGCCAGATCGGCGACGGTGGACGGGCCGTGGTCCAGGATGGAGCGCGCGACCCGGTTGCGCGTCGAGCGCTCGCCGGTCGCGAGTTCCTCCTGCGGAGCCTCGCCCTGGTATTTCACAACGCCATTGTTGCGTAATTCCTCCGGCCCTGACAACCACGGTCCGAAACGATCAATCGTGGAATTCGTCACTTAGGGTTACCTAATCCAGCCCCGGGGGACTCGGCTGCCGGGCCGCTGCCTAGACTTACCGGCCATGAAGAACGAGCCGGTCGTGCAGATCCGTGGCCTGGTGAAGCGGTACGGCGCCAAGACCGCCGTGGACGGCCTCGACCTGGGCGTACGCACCGGAACGGTCACCGCCGTCCTCGGTCCCAACGGCGCCGGCAAGACCACCACCATCGAAACCTGCGAGGGCTACCGCCGGCCCGACGCGGGCACCGTGCGCGTCCTCGGCCTCGACCCGGTCGCCGACGCGGCCGCGCTCCGGCCCCGGATCGGCGTGATGCTGCAGTCGGGTGGTGTCCACTCCGGGGCGCGTGCCGACGAGATGCTCCGCCACATGGCGAAGCTCCATGCCCACCCGCTGGATGTCGACGCCCTGATCGAACGCCTGGGTCTGGGCAGCTGCGGCCGTACGGCCTACCGGCGGCTCTCCGGCGGCCAGCAGCAGCGGCTCGCCCTGGCCATGGCCGTCGTCGGCCGCCCCGAGCTGGTGTTCCTGGACGAGCCGACCGCCGGCCTCGACCCGCAGGCCCGCCGCTCCACCTGGGATCTCGTACGGGAACTGCGCGGCGACGGTGTATCGGTGGTCCTCACCACCCACTTCATGGACGAGGCCGAGGAACTCGCCGACGACGTCGCCATCGTCGACGCGGGCCGGGTCATCGCCCAGGGGAGCCCCGAGACACTCTGCCGCGGCGGCGCCGAGAACACCCTGCGCTTCACCGGCCGCCCCCGCCTCGACCTCGGCTCGCTGCTCAAGGCGCTGCCCGACGGCACCCAGGCGGCCGAGGTCGCCACGGGCGCGTACCGCATCACCGGCGAGGTGGACCCGCAACTGCTGGCCACCGTCACCTCCTGGTGCGCGCAGCACGGCGTGATGCCGGACGGCATCGCCGTCGAGCGCCACACCCTGGAGGACGTCTTCCTGGAACTGACCGGCAAGGAGCTGCGCGCATGAGCGCCGGTACGTACGCCCCGCGGCCCGGTGCCGCCCCGCTGCCCCGCATGATCGGTGCGCAGGCCGCGCTGGAGACGCGGATGCTGCTGCGCAACGGCGAGCAGCTGCTCCTGACAGTGATCATTCCGACGCTGCTGCTGGTGCTGTTCAGCGCGGTCGACATCGTGGACACCGGTGCCGGCCGGTCCGTCGACTTCCTGGCGCCCGGCGTTCTCGCGCTCGCCGTGATGTCCACCGCCTTCACCGGCCAGGCCATCGGCACCGGCTTCGAGCGGCGCTACGGCGTGCTCAAGCGGCTCGGTGCCTCACCGCTGCCCCGCTGGGGCCTGATGACCGCCAAGACCCTCTCCGTGCTGGTCACCGAGGTTCTGCAGGTCGTGCTGCTGACGGCTATCGCGTTCGCGCTGGGCTGGTCGCCGCACGGCAGCCCGTTCGCCGTGCTGCTGCTCCTCGTGCTCGGCACCGCGGCCTTCTCCGGACTCGGGTTGCTGATGGCCGGGACGCTCAAGGCGGAGGCGACGCTCGCCGCGGCCAACCTGGTCTTCCTGCTGCTGCTGGTCGGCGGCGGGGTCATCGTGCCGCTGGACAAGTTCCCGGACGCGGTGCAGTCGGTGCTCGGGCTGCTGCCGATCGCGGCCCTGTCGGACGGGCTGCGGGACGTGCTCCAGCACGGCGCATCGATGCCGTGGCGGGATCTCGGGATCCTCGCGGTCTGGGCGGTGCTCGGGCTGGGCGCGGCGGCGAAGTTCTTCCGCTGGGAGTGATCGCGCCCGGCCGCGCACGACCGCCCGGCCGGCGCTCCGGTCCGGCGGTTCGGGGTAACTCGTCCCCCTCGTGAAAGCTTGCACAAGCCGCCGCTTACGATGGTGCGCGTGCCTCAGCTGACCCGAGCCGACGTCGCTCAAGCCGTACGGAACCCGCTTTCCTTCATCGCCGGACGCTGGACCCCGTCCCCCCGGACGGTCCGGCGTGCGGCGATGTCGGCCGTCGTGATGGCCGTGCTCATCGTGGTGACCGGCGGCGCGGTGCGGCTCACCGGCTCCGGCCTGGGCTGCCCGACCTGGCCCAAGTGCACCGACGAGAGCCTGACGGCGACCAGCGCGATGGGTTTCCACGGAGCCATCGAGTTCGGCAACCGGATGCTCACGTACGTCCTGTGCGCGGCGGTCGGCTGGGCGATCATCGCCGCCCGTTCCGCGAAGCCGTGGCGGCGCAGCGTCACCCGGCTGGGCTGGGCGCAGTTCTGGGTGGTCATGGGCAATGCGGTGCTCGGCGGCATCGTGGTGCTGGTCGGTCTCAACCCGTACACCGTCGCGGCGCACTTCCTGCTCTCCACCGCGCTGCTCACGGTCGCCGTGCTGACCTGGCAGCGGGCCCGCGAGGGCGACGCCGAACCCCGTCCGCTGGTGGGCAAGGCGGTCGCGCAGCTGACCTGGCTGCTGACGGCCGCGGCCGGACTGCTGATCGCCGTCGGCACGGTCGTCACCGGCGCCGGACGGCACGCCGGAGACTCCAGCGACGTCCACCGCATTCCGCTCGACTGGAAGATGATCGCGCAGCTGCACGCCGATCTCGCCTGGGTCGTGGTGGCGCTGACGGTGGCACTCTGGTTCGTGCTGAAGGCCGTCGACGCGCCGGCCGCGCCGCAGCGCCGCACCCGCGATCTCTTCCTGGTGCTGATGGCACAGGGCGTGATCGGTTACGTCCAGTACTTCACCGACACCCCCGAGATCCTGGTCGGGCTGCACATGTTCGGCTCGTGCCTGGTGTGGATCGCGGTCCTGCGGGTGCTGCTGTCGCTGCGTGAACGCCCCGTGGCCGTCGCGTCCGTGCCCGGTCCCGCCGCCGAGCAGCCGGAGCCCGCAGCCGCCGGCTGAGCGCAAGGGCGGCGGTTCGGCTCACTTCCCCTCCGCTTTCGGCCATTTCCCGTCGCGCATTCAAGGAACGCGTCCCTCCGGCCCCACCATGTAGGCCGTCACAGATCGTTCGTTCGATCTCTGGGGTGGACATGGGTTCGTGTACGGGACAGGACCGCGTCCGGTGCTTCCACCGCGGTCTCTCGCTCGCCGAGAGCGGGAAGTACGAGATGCCCCTCCCCCGGGCCAAGCTGCCCCGGGTCGGTACGGCACTGCCCTCGCTGGTCGTCGTCATCGGGCTGTTCCTCCTGTTCGCGGACTTCTCCTGGGGCCGGCTCGGGGTGCTGATCGTCCTGATCCCGCTTGCGACGGCGCTCGCCCGCGCCTCGGTCCGCACGGCGGTGCGCTCCCGCGACCGGGCCGCCGCCCTCGCGGACCGGGTCCATGGCACCGCGGCCACGCAGGGACCGGACCTGCGGCACTGTCGGGGCTGCCAGTTCGTGCTGATGCGCGAGGGCGCCGGAGAGAGCCCCGAGCACTTCTCGACGCCCACCCATATGTCGGGGTTCCGTGCCTGGGCCGAGAAGAACGGAGCACGTTTCGCTCCGGCGCCCGGCTCCCGGGGGACGGCGCCCGACCAGGGCAAGGGCTGAGCCGGTCCGTCACCCCAGCCCGTACACCCTGCGCGCATTGCCGGACGCGATCATCGCGGCGCCCCGCGTGGCATCGGTATGTGACCACGCGCCGTCCGCCACCCAGCCGCCCAGCACCCGGCCGAGCGCCTCACGGAACTGGTGCGCGCCCACCACATGGAGCTCCGGCAGCCCCTGGGCGCCGCTGGAGAAGAGCACCTTGCCGAACGGGGCCAGCTCCAGGATCTCCGCCAGGACGGCCGCGGCGCGCGCCCCCGTACGGGCAGGGGCGGCGCCCGCGTCGGCGTACACATGCGGGTGGGCGTGCGCGAGCTGTGCGGCGTGCCGGTGGTACGGATAGCTGTTCAGCAGCACCAGATCGCTGCCCAGTCCGGCCGTGGCGGCGGCGAAGCCCGCGAGCCGCCGCGGGTCGGTGGAGCGCAGCTGCAGTTGCAGCGGACGCCCGCAGGCCACCGCGGCCCACAGCAGATGCCGCAGCAGCACCGGGTCGTCGGGGGCGGCGCCCGGCGTACGCGGGCCGCCCGCGCCCGTGCGGGCCGCTCTGCGTGCCGCGTCGCGCCCGGCGAGCCACCGGCCGGCCGCGCCGCGCACCTGCCCCGGTCCCGGTGGCCCCGGGTCGGGTTCCGGTCCGTGGTGCGCGGCCGCGTCGGAGGTGAAGGCGGTGGCCGAGGCGGCCGCGGTGTGCACGGCCTCGGCGAGGTTGGCGAGGAAGCTCCCGACGGTGCCCGAGGTGTCGGCGATCTGCTCGGCCAGGGACTCCAGCCGGACGATCTCGCGCGCGTCCGCCCCGGTGGCGCGCAGCAGCCGCCGGCCGGTCTCCACGACGCCCAGTTCCCGGCGGCGGGCCAGATAGCCGGCCGGCAGGCAGTGGGGGTCGAGGTCCAGCAGCGGCGCGCACCAGCGGCGCACGGCGAAGCCGGTCTGGGTGTCGAACCAGGTGGTACCGGGGGCGGGCGGCCCGCCGGCCGTGGCGGCCGTCGCCAGCCGGGCCTCGAAGGTGCCGCGGCCGAACTCGGTGCGGAGCACCCCGTGGCACTGCTGGTCGACCGGGTCCGTCACGTGCAGTGTGTCGGCCATCCCGGGCTCCCTGCGACGACGTGTGTGTACACGTCCTAACGGGTGACCCCGGTGTCAGTTGTTGCTCCTGTGCCACCGGGATACGGCCCGCACGCCCGCTCAGCCCTTGTTGCGCACCGTTCAGGCCTGGTTGGACGGACCGCCCAGCTGGATCCCGGCCATCCGCGTCCACTCGTACGGGCCGGTGCGGACCTTGGCGGCGAACTCGCCGTCGAAGGACTCGTGCATCGTGATCCCGGCCTTCGCCGCGGCGCTCTCGGCGACCGCGTACGACGGGGCGACCAGGTC
Source organism: Streptomyces sp. JH14 (assembly GCF_029428675.1). Lineage (GTDB taxonomy): Bacteria > Actinomycetota > Actinomycetes > Streptomycetales > Streptomycetaceae > Streptomyces. The sequence goes on from NZ_JAJNEL010000001.1 coordinate 1,383,244, forward strand.
GCCCCAGCCGCCGTCCTCGCCGACCAGGACGATACGGGTGCCCATCTGCCCGATGTAGGCGAGCTGCCCCTCGGCGCCGCCGTGCGCCTTGGCGAAGGCGCCGATCTGCTTGGCGAGCCTGGCTGCCCTGCGCTCCGCGCGGGCGGCCTGCTTGCTGTCGTCAACCTGCTGGGTTTCTGCCGTCTCTGCCATGTATCGGATGCTACCGAGCGGTAGATCAACTGGCGACGGGCGGACGGCGTGGCATGGGCCACGTCGTCCGCCCGCCGGCAGGAGCAGAAGGGGGTGCTAGCGCAGGAAGGGGTCCACCGCGACCGCGACGAACAGCAGCGAGACATAGGTGATCGACCAGTGGAACAGCCGCATCTCCTTGAGCTTGGCACCGGACACCCCGGCCCTGGCCCGGTTCTGCAGGCCGTGCGCCTCCCAGAGCCAGAACCCGCCGGTCAGCAGCGCCACCGCGGTGTAGAACCAGCCGGTGTAGCCGAGCGGGGTCAGCAGCAGCGAGACGACCACCATCACCCAGCTGTAGAGGACGATCTGGCGGGCCACCACCCGGTTGGAGGCGACGACCGGAAGCATCGGAACGCCGACCCGGGCGTAGTCGTCCTTCACCTTCATCGACAGCGGCCAGTAATGCGGCGGCGTCCAGAAGAAGATGACGGCGAAGAGGATGACGGCCGCCCACGACATCGAGTTCGTGACGGAGGACCAGCCGATGAGGACCGGCATGCAGCCCGCGATGCCGCCCCAGACGATGTTCTGCGCGGTACGGCGCTTGAGCAGCATCGTGTAGACGACGACATAGAAGAGCAGCGCACCGAGCGACAGGGCCGCCGACAGCCAGTTGACCAGCAGCGCGAACCAGACGGTCGAGATCACCGCGAGGGCGATACCGAAGGCCAGGCACTCGCGCGGGCTCACCATGCCGGTGACGAGCGGACGCTGCGACGTACGGTCCATCAACGCGTCGATGTCGCGGTCGATGTACATGTTGAGCGCATTGGCACCGCCGGCGGAGAGATATCCGCCGATGGTGGTAATGAGTACGAGCCACAGGTCGGGCACACCCTGAGCGGCCAGGAACATCACCGGAACAGTGGTGATCAGCAACAGCTCGATGATCCGCGGCTTGGTCAGCGCCACGAATGCCTTGATACGGGCCCCGAACGGGCGATGGCCCCCTGGGCTCGGAGTCAAGGCGACCCCTGCGGGTCGGGACTCGACGGCCGTCACGCACACCCCTGACAGAGAAATCCCAGCAAGCTCCGGGCGTGGAGGCCCAGGAGAGACTTGCGCGAACCAGACCACTGTAGACGTTGGGGACAGGCCCTCCTTCGCGGGGGTGGGGTCGTGTTGGAGTGGCGCGGAAACGCCGCTCGGAAGTGGCGCACAAGTGACGGCCGGCGCTCATCGGAGAGGCCCAAAAGTATGCCGTCGCGCTCATCGGAGAAGCCCAAAAGTGAGCCGCTCCGCTCATACGGGAGGCGAACTCGTCGGGACGCCTGCACCCTGGAAAGCACCAGGAAATTGCGGGTTCTGTCGGGGGTAGGCTCGGCAATGCCCGGTGCGTCACAGTCACCGGTTTTACAACAGTGGAGAGGAGCCCTGACTCAGGGTGAGCACCAAGCCGACCACCACAGATCTCCAGTGGACCGAATTGGACCAGCGGGCCGTGGACACTGTCCGCGTCCTTGCCGCCGACGCCGTACAGAAGGTCGGAAACGGCCACCCGGGCACGGCGATGAGCCTGGCTCCCGCCGCGTACACCCTTTTCCAGAAGGTGATGCGGCACGACCCCGCCGACGCGGAGTGGACCGGTCGCGACCGGTTCGTGCTCTCGGCAGGTCACAGCAGCCTGACCCTCTACATCCAGCTCTACCTGGCCGGGTACGGCCTGGAGCTCGATGACCTCAAGGCATTCCGCACCTGGGGCTCGAAGACCCCCGGACACCCGGAGTACGGCCACACCACCGGTGTCGAGACGACGACGGGCCCGCTGGGCCAGGGCGTCGCCAACGCCGTGGGCATGGCGATGGCCGCCCGCTACGAGCGCGGCCTCTTCGACCCTGAGGCGGCCCCCGGCACCTCCCCCTTCGACCACACGGTCTGGGCGATCGCCGGTGACGGCTGCCTGCAGGAGGGCATCTCCGCGGAGGCGTCCTCGCTGGCCGGACACCAGAAGCTCGGCAACCTGGTGCTGCTCTGGGACGACAACCACATCTCCATCGAGGGCGACACGGAGACCGCGGTCTCCGAGGACACCCTGAAGCGGTACGAGGCGTACGGCTGGCACGTGCAGCGTGTCGAGCAGCTGCCCAACGGCGACCTGGACCCGGCGGGTCTGTACAAGGCGCTGCAGGCGGCCAAGGCCGAGACCGAGCGCCCGTCGTTCATCGCGGCCCGCTCGATCATCGCCTGGCCGGCCCCGCACGCCCAGAACACCGAGGCCTCGCACGGCTCGGCGCTCGGCGACGACGAGGTCGCCGCGACCAAGAAGGTCCTCGGCTTCGACCCGGAGAAGTCCTTCGAGGTCTCCGACGAGGTCATCTCGCACACCCGTGAGGCGCTGGACCGCGGCCGCGAGGCCAAGGCCGAGTGGGAGAAGTCCTTCGCCGCGTGGCGCACCGCCAACCCGGAGCGCGCCGCCGAGTTCGACCGGATCTCCGCGGGCGAGCTGCCCAAGGGCTGGGAGGACAGGATTCCGGTCTTCGAGCCGGGCAAGGGTGTCGCCACCCGCGCCGCCTCCGGCAAGGTGCTCCAGGCGCTCGGCGAGATCATCCCCGAGCTGTGGGGCGGCTCCGCCGACCTCGCGGGCTCGAACAACACGACGATCGACAAGACGTCGTCCTTCCTCCCGGTGGGCAACCCGCTGCCGGGCGCGGACCCGTACGGCCGGACGATCCACTTCGGTATCCGCGAGCACGCCATGGCCGCGGCCATGAACGGCATCGCACTGCACGGTCACACCCGCATCTACGGCGGCACCTTCCTGGTGTTCTCCGATTACATGCGCAACGCCGTGCGCCTGTCCGCGCTGATGCACCTGCCGGTGACGTACGTGTGGACGCACGACTCGATCGGTCTCGGCGAGGACGGCCCGACCCACCAGCCGGTGGAGCACCTGGCTTCGCTGCGCGCCATCCCCGGCCTGAACATCGTCCGCCCCGCCGACGCCAACGAGACCTCCATCGCCTGGCGCGAGATCCTGCGCCGCTACACCAAGGTGTTCGGCAAGGGTGCCCCGCACGGTCTGGCGCTGACCCGTCAGGGCGTGCCGACGTACGAGGCGAACGAGGACGCGGCCAAGGGCGGCTACGTGCTCTTCGAGGCCGAGGGCGGCGAGCCGCAGGTTCTCCTCATCGGCACCGGCTCCGAGGTGCACCTCGCCGTCGAGGCGCGCGAGGAGCTGCAGGCTGCCGGCATCCCGACCCGCGTGGTGTCGATGCCGTCGGTCGAGTGGTTCGAGGAGCAGGACCAGGCGTACAAGGACAGCGTTCTGCCGCCGTCCGTGAAGGCCCGCGTCGCCGTCGAGGCGGGCATCGGTCTGACCTGGCACCGGTACGTCGGTGACGCCGGCCGCATCGTCTCGCTGGAGCACTTCGGTGCCTCGGCCGACGCCAACGTCCTCTTCCGCGAGTTCGGCTTCACCGGCGAGCACGTGGCCGCCGCCGCACGGGAATCTCTCGCCGACGTCACGCGCTGACGCCGTTATACGACTAGTAGGAGATGCAACTCTCATGACAGACGCACTCAAGCGCCTCTCCGACGAGGGCGTGGCGATCTGGCTCGATGACCTGTCGCGCAAGCGGATCACCTCCGGCAACCTCGCCGAGCTGATCGACCAGCAGCACGTCGTGGGCGTCACCACCAACCCGTCGATCTTCCAGAAGGCGATCTCGCACGGCGACGGTTACGAGCAGCAGCTCACCGACCTCGCGACCCGCAAGGTCACGGTCGACGAGGCCATCCGCATGATCACGACTGCGGATGTACGCGACGCCGCCGACATCCTGCGTCCTGTCTTCGACGCCACGGACGGCCAGGACGGCCGGGTCTCCATCGAGGTCGACCCGCGCCTGGCCCACCACACCGATGCCACGATCGCCGAGGCCAAGCAGCTGGCCTGGCTGGTGGACCGGCCGAACACGCTCATCAAGATCCCGGCGACGAAGGCCGGTCTGCCGGCGATCACCGAGGTCATCGGCAAGGGCATCAGCGTCAACGTGACGCTGATCTTCTCGCTGGAGCGCTACCGCGAGGTCATGGACGCCTACCTGGCGGGCCTGGAGAAGGCGAAGGCCGCGGGCCTCGACCTCTCCAGGATCCACTCGGTGGCTTCGTTCTTCGTGTCCCGCGTGGACTCCGAGATCGACAAGCGGCTCGACGCGCTGGGCACCGACGAGGCCAAGGCGCTGAAGGGCAAGGCGGCGCTCGCCAACGCCCGGCTGGCCTACCAGGCGTACGAGGAGGTCTTCTCCTCCGACCGCTGGGCCGCGCTGGACAAGGTGCAGGCCAACAAGCAGCGCCCGCTGTGGGCCTCCACCGGCGTGAAGGACCCCGCGTACAAGGACACGCTGTACGTCGACGACCTGGTCGCCCCCGGCACGGTGAACACCATGCCCGAGGCCACCCTCGAGGCCACGGCCGACCACGGGCAGATCACCGGCAACACCATCGCCGGCACCTACGAGCAGGCGAAGGCCGAGCTCGACGCCGCCGCGAAGCTCGGGATCTCCTACGACGACGTCGTGCAGCTCCTCGAGGACGAGGGCGTCGAGAAGTTCGAGGCGTCCTGGATCGACCTGCTCAACTCCACCGAGGCGGAGCTCAAGCGCCTCGCCCCTTCGGAGGGCTGACCACATTGTCTGGTGTTCCCGGAGCCAATCCGCTCCGTGACGCCCAGGACCGCCGGCTCCCGCGTATCGCGGGGCCGTCGGGCCTGGTCATCTTTGGCGTCACGGGCGATTTGTCCCGTAAAAAGCTGATGCCCGCCGTCTACGACCTGGCCAACCGCGGCCTGTTGCCGCCGGGCTTCTCCCTCATCGGTTTCGCGCGCCGCGAGTGGCACGACGAGGACTTCGCGCAAGAAGTCCACGACGCCGTCAAGCAGCACGCCCGTACGCCGTTCCGCGAAGAGGTCTGGCAGCAGCTCATCCAGGGGATGCGCTTCGTCCAGGGCAACTTCGACGACGACGACGCCTTCGAGACCCTCAAGGCCACCATCCAGGAGCTCGACAAGGAGCAGGGCACGGGCGGCAACTTCGCCTTCTACCTGTCCGTCCCGCCGAAGTTCTTCCCCAAGGTCGTCCAGCAGCTCAAGAAGCACGGGCTCGCCGACCAGAAGGAGGGCTCCTGGCGGCGCGCCGTCATCGAGAAGCCGTTCGGCCACGACCTCGCCAGCGCGCAGGAGCTCAACCAGCTCGTGCACGACGTGTTCCCGCCCAACGAGGTCTTCCGGATCGACCACTACCTGGGCAAGGAGACGGTCCAGAACATCCTGGCGCTGCGGTTCGCCAACACGATGTTCGAGCCGATCTGGAACCGGTCGTACGTCGACCACATCCAGATCACGATGGCCGAGGACATCGGCATCGGCGGCCGGGCCGGCTACTACGACGGCATCGGCGCCGCCCGTGACGTCATCCAGAACCACCTGCTCCAGCTGCTGGCGCTGACCGCGATGGAGGAGCCCGGCTCCTTCCACCCGAAGGCCCTGGTCGCCGAGAAGCTCAAGGTGCTCACCGCGGTGGAGCTGCCCGAGGATCTCGGCAAGCACACCGTGCGCGGCCAGTACGCGCACGCCTGGCAGGGCGGCGAGGAGGTGCCCGGCTACCTCGAGGAGGACGGTATCGACCCCAAGTCGAAGACCGACACCTACGCCGCGATCAAGCTGACGATCAACAACCGCCGCTGGGCGGGCGTGCCGTTCTATCTCCGGACCGGAAAGCGGCTCGGCCGCCGGGTCACCGAGATCGCGGTCGTCTTCAAGCGGGCGCCGTATCTGCCCTTCGAGTCCGGCGCGACGGAGGAGCTGGGCGGCAACGCCCTGGTCATCCGGGTCCAGCCGGACGAGGGCGTGACGGTGCGCTTCGGTTCCAAGGTGCCCGGCACCTCGATGGAGGTCCGGGACGTCACGATGGACTTCGCGTACGGCGAGTCCTTCACCGAGTCCAGCCCGGAGGCGTACGAGCGGCTCATCCTCGATGTGCTGCTCGGCGACGCCAACCTCTTCCCCCGGCACCAGGAGGTCGAGCTCTCCTGGAACATCCTCGACCCCATCGAGGAGTACTGGGACAAGCACGGCAAGCCCGCGCAGTACGCGGCGGGAACCTGGGGTCCGGCCGAGGCGGACGAGATGCTCGCACGAGACGGACGGAGCTGGCGTCGGCCATGAAGATCGATCTCACGGAGACAACTTCCAGCAAGATCAACCAGGCGCTGGTGTCGGCCCGGCGTGCCGCCGGTTCCCCGGCCGTCGGCATGGTGCTGACCCTGGTGGTCGTCACCGACGAGGAGAACGCCTACGACGCCCTGAAGGCGGCCGGCGACTCCTCGCGCGAGCACCCCTCGCGCATCATCGCGGTGATCAAGCGGGCCAGCCGTTCCCCGCGCAGTCGGCGCGACGCGCGGCTGGACGCCGAGGTGCGGGTCGGTTCCGACTCGGGATCCGGCGAGACCATCGTGCTGCGACTGCACGGCGAACTCGCGAACCATGCCCAGTCGGTGGTCCTGCCGCTGCTGCTGCCGGACGCCCCGGTCGTGGTGTGGTGGCCCGAGGGCGCGCCCGAGGACCCGGCGAAGGATCCGCTGGGCGCACTCGCCCAGCGCCGGATCACGGACGCGTATTCGGCGGAGCACCCGAGCGCCGAACTCGCGGTGCGCGCCCAGTCGTACACCCCGGGCGACACGGATCTGTCCTGGACCCGCATCACGCCGTGGCGTTCCATGCTCGCGGCCGCACTCGACCAGAAGCCCGTCGAGGTCGTCTCGGCGACGGTCGAGGGCGAGTCGGAGAACCCGAGCTGCGAGCTGCTCGCCATGTGGCTCGCGGACCGGCTGAACGTGCCGGTGGAGCGTACGCAGTCCCAGGGGCCCGGTCTGACGGCCGTACGGATGCAGACCAAGGGCGGCACCATCGTCCTGGACCGCCCCGACGGTTCGCTGGCCACGCTCTCCATGGAGGGACAGCCGAACCGCGCGGTGGCGCTCAAGCGGCGGGAGACCGCCGAGCTGCTCGCCGAGGAGCTGCGCCGGCTGGACCCGGACAACACGTACGCGTCCGCGGTGAAGTTCGGCGTGGACCGGCTCGCCGGCACGGCGGAGTCCGGGCCCGCCGAGCCGGCGAAGCCCGCCACCGCCGGCACGGCGGCTGCCGCACCGGCGGCCGCCAAGAAGACCGCGGCGAAGAAGGCGGCGTCGAAGTGAGTGCCCCTCAGCTTGTCGTGCACCGCGACAAGGAGCTGATGGCACAGGCCGCCGCTGCCCGGCTGATCACGAAGATCGTGGACGCCCAGGCCGCGCGGGACCACGCGTCGGTGGTGCTCACCGGCGGGCGCAACGGCAATGGCCTGCTGGCCGCCCTCGCCGATGCGCCCGCCCGGGACGCGATCGACTGGTCACGGCTCGAACTGTGGTGGGGCGACGAGCGTTTCCTGCCGGACGGCGATCCGGAGCGCAATGTCACGCAGGCCCGCAAGGCCCTGCTGGACTCGGTGCCGCTGGACCCGTCCCGGGTCCATGCGATGCCGGCTTCGGACGGTCCGCACGGCAGCGACGCCGACGCCGCCGCGGCCGCGTACGCCGCCGAACTGGCCGCCGCGGCCCGTCCGGAGGACCACGGTCCGGTGCCGACGTTCGATGTGCTGATGCTGGGCGTGGGCCCGGACACGCATGTCGCATCGCTCTTCCCGGAGCTCCCCGCGGTCCGGGAGACCGAGCGCACCGTCGTCGGTGTGCACGGCGCTCCCAAGCCGCCGCCCACCCGTATCTCCCTGACGCTGCCCGCGATCCGGGCGGCCCGCGAGGTGTGGCTGCTCGCGGCGGGCGAGGACAAGGCGGAGGCCGCCGAGATCGCGCTGTCGGGAGCCGGGGAGATTCAGGCCCCGGCGGCGGGCGCGTACGGTCGCAGCCGGACCCTGTGGCTGCTGGACGCGGCGGCGGCCTCGCGGCTGCCGCGTGCGCTGTATCCGCCGGCCTCCCCCTGAGCGGTCGTCGGCGCTGCTGCGCTCGGGCCCGGTTCGCTCCCAGGAGCGGCCGGGCCCCTGTCGTGTCCTGCCCGGTCATGGCGCGCGGCGAACCGTGCCGGGGGCGCCCCCCACGGCCGGCGGACCACCGAGGTGGGACGGCCGCATCCGCCGGACCCCGGACTCCGTCGTGCGCGCGGGCACCACGGACGACCGCTGCTGCACCATCGGCACGATGTGCGGCCGGCGGGTTCAGGCGGTCGGCGGGGTGCGCTCCAGGAAGGGCTCGAGCAGCCCTGGTACGGCCTCGGAGGCGAAGTCGAGGCCCTCGGCCGCATCCGCGTCGTACGCCGTGTACGCGCCTGCTCCGGCCGCCGTCGTGGCAGTGACGCTCAGCAGCCCGGCCCGCCGCTGGAAGTACGACTGCCTGACCGTCCAGCCGATCACGCCGGCCCGTTCCAGGGCGGCGGTGGAACGCCGTACGGTGCCGGAACGGGTCACCAGGTAGCCGCCGCTGAGGGCGTGTCCCAGGCCGCGGTACGCGTCCCTGGCGAGGAGTACCGCGGCGGGCAGCCCGACGGCGGCGCAGCCCAGCGCGACCCACAGCAGCACGGGCGTCAGCAGGACGCCGAGGACGCCGAGGACCAGTACAGGTGTCAGGGCCGCCCCGAGCGCCCGGCGCAGCCGCCGGCCGCGGGCCGCGACGGGGTGCGCGGTGAGCGCGGCGCCGGTCGGCGGCACGGTCTCGCGCAGGACGTCGGCGGCCACGGTGTCGGCGACGTTCCGCGGCGCGGCGGGCAGCAGCGTGTGGTGGTCACGGCGCTGCTCCTCGTCGTCCGTGGCGAGGCCGGTGGTGATCGCGTCCACCCGGGCGGCGCCGAACAGCCGGATGCCGAGCGGCTCGACGAGGTCGACGCCGCGCAGCCGTCGCTCCTCGATGGAGACGGACCGCGAGGTGAGCAGTCCGCGCCGGATCCGCAGCGTGCCGCCGGATTCGCGCTCCAGCCGGTAGTTCCACCACATCTCGACCCAGAGCCCGAACGCGCCGACGACCCCGGCGACCGCTGCGGCGCCGGCCAGGATCACGATCATCACGGTCAGCGAGGTGTCCCGGAACCGGTCGCCTATCCAGTCGAGCACCTGGCCCTGTGCCCCGAACCAGTCGCTGACCTGCATCACCGCCCCGGCTGCCGCACCGCCGAGCGCGGGTGCGACGAACGAGAGCGGTGCGTAGCGGATCCAGCGCGGGTCGAGCACGACGAGCTCGCCCTGGCGGTGGGCGCCGGGTGCGCCGGTGGCCGTACGGGACAGCAGTTCGCGGCGGAGGTGTTCGCCCTCGCTCCTGCGGACCGGGTCGAACTCCAGGGTGGATTCGCCGCCGGTGTGCTCGCCGGTGCCGATCCGGACGGTGACGAGACCGAGGAGGCGCAGCATCGGATGGGCGGTGAGGTCGACACTGCGGATGCGTTCGCGGGCCAGTGAGCGCCTTTTGACCAGCAGCAGGCCGGTGTGCAGTTCGATGCGTTCGGCACCGATGCGGTAACGGGTGCGGCGCCAGCGCACGTAGTCACCGCCCGCGCCGCAGCCGATCAGGAGGAGCGCGCCGGTCAGCACCCAGCCGACGGCGGCCGGGAAGCCGAGCCGTCCGGCGAGGCCGAGCGTGGTGGGCACGGCCGCGCCTGCTGCCACGCCTGCCGAGACGAGTGCGGTGACGAGGACCGTTCGCCGGTCGAGCCGCTGCCATTCCTCTCCGGTGGCCGCAACGGGAGCCGTGGCGTCGTGGTCCGCCCTGCCGGCCGGGGCGGAGGCGAGCCGCTCGGGGCCCGTGCCGTCCGCCACCTCGCTCATGTGGCGTCCCCGGGGGTGTCCCTGGTGATCCGGGTCAGCCGCTCGGCCAGTTCGGCCGCCAGCTCGTGGTCGAGGCCCCCGATCGTCACAGCTCCCCTGGACGACGCGGTGGTGACGGTGACCGAGGCGAGTCTCCAGAGCTGTTCGAGCGGGCCGCGCACGGTGTCGACGGTCTGGATCCGGGACATCGGCGCGATCCGCCACTCCTGCCGGAACACCCCGGTCCTGACGTACACCGCTTCGTCGGTGACCTCCCAGCGGTGGGTGCGAAACCGCCAGAGGGGGAGGAGGGCGGCACACGCCGCACCGAGGACCGCGAGGACCGCGGCGGGCAGCCAGAGCCAGAACCGGGCGGATGCGATGAGCGCACCCAGCACGGCCAGGACGGCCACCGGCGCCGCGGTCAGCAGCAGCCACTGGGTGCGCCACCAGCCGACGGCCCTCGGGTCAGGCGTGTTGTTCGGCGGCCGGAGCCGTACCGTCCCCTCCCCCCTGGTCATCGGCTCAGCGGCCCCTGCGCGTGCGGTACGCGGCGACGAGCGCGGCGGTCGAGCTGTCCAGCTCCTCGGCGCCGCCCGTGCCGCCGGTCAGCACCGGTTCGATCTTCTTGGCGAGGACCTTGCCGAGCTCGACGCCCCACTGGTCGAACGAGTCGATGTTCCAGACGGCGCCCTGGACGAAGACCTTGTGCTCGTAGAGCGCGATCAGCTGTCCGAGGACGGACGGCGTCAGCCGGTCGGCCAGGATCGTGGTCGTCGGGTGATTGCCCCGGAACGTCTTGTGCGGCACCAGCTCCTCGGCGACGCCCTCCGCGCGGACCTCGTCCGGCGTCTTGCCGAAGGCCAGCGCCTGGGTCTGGGCGAAGAAATTGGCCATCAGCAGATCGTGCTGGGCGACCAGCCCGGGCAGCAGATCGGCGACCGGCTCGGCGAAGCCGATGAAGTCGGCCGGGATGACCTTGGTGCCCTGGTGGATCAGCTGGTAGTAGGCGTGCTGCCCGTTGGTGCCGGGAGTACCCCAGACGACCGGTCCGGTCTGCCACTCGACCGGATGACCGTCCCGGTCCACGGACTTGCCGTTGGACTCCATGTCCAGCTGCTGCAAGTAGGCGGTGAACTTGGACAGGTAGTGGCTGTACGGCAGCACGGCGTGCGACTGGGCGTCGAAGAACGCGCCGTACCAGACGCCCAACAGGCCGAGCAGCAGCGGCGCGTTGGCCTCCGGCGGGGCGGTGCGGAAGTGTTCGTCGACGAGGTGGAAGCCGTCGAGCATCTCGCGGAACCGGTCCGGGCCGATGGCGATCATCAGCGAGAGGCCGATGGCGGAGTCGTACGAGTAGCGGCCGCCGACCCAGTCCCAGAACTCGAACATGTTGGCGGTGTCGATGCCGAAGTCCGCGACCTTCTCGGCGTTCGTCGACAGGGCGACGAAGTGCTTCGCGACGGCGTCCTGGTCGGCGCGCAGTCCGGTCAGCAGCCAGTCGCGGGCCGAGGTGGCGTTGGTGATGGTCTCGATCGTGGTGAACGTCTTCGACGCGATGATGAAGAGCGTCTCCGCCGGGTCGAGGTCGCGGACGGCCTCGTGCAGGTCGGCGCCGTCGACGTTGGAGACGAAGCGGACGGTGAGCGAGCGGTCCGTGAAGGAGCGCAGCACCTCGTACGCCATGGCGGGGCCGAGGTCGGAACCGCCGATGCCGATGTTGACGACGTTCTTGATCCGCTTGCCGGTGTGACCGGTCCACTCCCCCGACCTGATGCGGTCGGCGAAGGCGGCCATCTTGTCGAGGACGGCGTGGACGGCGGGCACCACGTTCTCGCCGTCGACCTCGATCACCGCGTCGCGCGGGGCGCGCAGCGCGGTGTGCAGGACGGCACGGTCCTCGGTGGTGTTGATCTTCTCGCCGCGGAACATCGCGTCACGCAGCTCGGCGACACCGGTCGCACCGGCGAGCTCGCGCAGCAGCCGGAGCGTCTCGTCGGTGACCAGATGCTTGGAGTAGTCGAGATACAGATCGCCGACGCGGAGGGTGTATCCGGTCCCGCGGTCCGGATCGTCCGCGAACAGCTGCCGCAGATGCGTCCGACCGAGCTGCTCACGGTGCTTGCCGAGAGCGATCCATTCGGGCGTCTGATTGAGCTTGGTTCGGCTTGATGCGTTCATCCCGGATATCAGCCCACTTCTTCTCGTGCCTGCACATGCCCCGCTGCCCCTCCAACTTAATTGATCAGAGGGGTTGACGAGGCGACAGAGAGCTGCGGCGCCGACAATTGCACTCCGGCCGGGCACCCATGGGGTGTCCGGCCGGTGAACAACTTCTAGATCTCGCCCCGGAGTTTCGCCAGGGCCTCGGCGAGGATGGCCTCGCCGTCCGCATCGCTGCGCCGCTCGCGTACGTACGCAAGGTGCGTCTTGTACGGTTCGGTGCGCGGCGGGTCCGGCGGGTTGTCCCGGTCCTGCCCGGCCGGAAAACCACAGCGCGGGCAGTCCCAGGTCTCCGGCGTCTGCGCGTCACTGGCGAAGCTCGGCTGCGTCTCGTGCCCGTTCGAGCACCAGAAGGAGATGCGGAGGCGCGGCGCGGACTCGCCCCGCTCGGCCTCACCCATCGGCCCCGCTCCGACCCGGCTTCCCCGGATCGCGTTGCCACTTGCCACGGTCGTAACTCCCTGCGTGATGGTGCTCGAAGATGCCCCAGTCTACGTAAGGCCCAACGCGCGTCCAGTGAAAGGAGTTACACCCTCACCGAAATCGCGGACGCCGGGTCAGTTGTCCAGCTTCATCAGCAGACCAAGCACGATAATGCACGCGAACCATCCCAGACCGACCACCACAGTGATCCGGTCGAGGTTTCGCTCGGCGACCGAGGAGCCACCGACGGACGACTGCATACCGCCACCGAACATGTCGGAGAGGCCGCCGCCCTTCCCCTTGTGCATCAGCACCAGCAGCATCAGCAGCAGACTGAAGACGATCAGGGCGATCGAGAACCCCACAACCACGGCTGGTCCCTACTTTCCGGAATTCCCTTGGACTGCTCTATCGGACAACGGGGGCCGGGAGGACAACACCTCCCCGGCCCCCGCAAGAGTACGACGGATCCGCGCTACCGCATACTCACTGGTCGCGGAAGCGGACGATCTTGACGAACTCGTCCGCGTCGAGCGCGGCGCCGCCGATCAGCGCACCGTCGATGTCGGGCTTCGCCATGATCTCCGCGACGTTCCCCGACTTGACGGAGCCGCCGTACTGGATGCGGACCGCGTCGGCCAGCTCCTGCGTGTACAGCTCGGCGAGCCGGCCGCGGATGGCCCCGCAGACCTCCTGGGCGTCGTCGGCACCGCAGACCTTGCCGGTCCCGATGGCCCAGACCGGCTCGTACGCGATCACGATCGTCTCGGCCTGCTCGGCCGGGATGTCCTTGAGCGCTCCGTCGACCTGCGCGAGGGTGTGCGCGACGTGGCGGCCCTCCTCGCGGACCGACTCCTCCTCGCCGACGCACAGGATCGGGGTCAGGCCGTGCTTGTAGGCGGCCTTCACCTTGGCGTTGACGATCTCGTCGGTCTCGTGGTGGTACTGACGCCGCTCGGAGTGGCCGATCGCGACATAGGTGCACTTCAGCTTGGCGAGCATGGGGCCGGAGATCTCACCGGTGTACGCGCCGGAGTCCTGCGCCGAGATGTCCTGGGCGCCGTACTTGATCTTCAGTTTGTCGCCGTCGACCAGCGTCTGCACCGAGCGCAGGTCGGTGAAGGGCGGCAGGACGGCGACCTCGACCGCGTCGTAGTCCTTGTCGGCCAGGGCGAAGGCGAGCTTCTGGACGTGTGCGATGGCCTCGAGGTGGTTGAGGTTCATCTTCCAGTTGCCCGCCATCAGCGGGGTACGGGTGCTCATGAAAGGTCAGTCCTCCAGTGCGGCGAGTCCGGGAAGCGTCTTGCCCTCGAGGTATTCGAGGCTGGCGCCGCCACCGGTCGAGATGTGGCCGAATGCATTCTCGTCGAAGCCCAGGATGCGGACGGCCGCGGCGGAGTCGCCACCGCCCACGACGCTGAAGCCCTCGGAGTCGACGAGGGCCTGGGCGACGGCCCGGGTGCCCTCGGCGTAGTCGGGGTGCTCGAAGACGCCCATCGGGCCGTTCCAGAAGACGGTGACGGCGTCGGCGAGCTTCGAGGCGTACAGCTTGTTGGTCTCGGGTCCGTTGTCCAGGCCCATGAAACCGGCGGGAATGGCGTCCGCGGGCACCGTGCGGTGCTCGGTCGGGGCCTTGGTCCCGAGGTCCGGGAACTGCCCGGAGACCACGACGTCGGCGGGGAGCACGAACTCCACGCCCTTCTCCTCGGCCCGCTTCAGATACTCCAGCACCGCCGGGATCTGGTCCTCCTGCAGGAGGGAGCTACCGACCTCGTGGCCCTGGGCCTTGAGGAAGGTGTACGCCATGCCGCCGCCGATGAGGATGCGGTCGGCCCGCTCCAGCAGGTGGTCGATGACGCCGAGCTTGTCGGAGACCTTGGAGCCGCCGAGCACGACGGCGTACGGGCGCTCGACGTCCTCGGTGAGCTTCTTCAGGACGCCGACCTCGGTGGCGATCAGGTCGCCCGCGGCGTGCGGCAGCCGGGCCGGGAGGTCGAAGACCGAGGCGTGCTTGCGGTGGACGGCTCCGAAGCCGTCGCCCACGTACACGTCGGCGAGCTCGGCGAGCTGGTCGGCGAACGCGCCGCGCTCGGCGTCGTCCTTCGAGGTCTCGCCGGGGTTGAAGCGCAGGTTCTCGATGACGGCGACCTTGCCGTCGGCGAGCGCGGCGACGGTGGCGCGGGCGGACTCGCCGACCGTGTCGGTCGCGAAGGCCACGTCGGCGCCGATCAGCTCACCGAGCCGGGCGGCGGCGGGGGCCAGGGAGAACGCCGGGTCCGGGGCGCCCTTGGGGCGGCCCAGGTGCGAGGCGACGACGACCCGCGCCCCGGCCGCCGCGAGCTTCTCCACAGTCGGCTGGACGGCGCGGATGCGGCCGTCGTCGGTGATGGTGGTGCCGCTCAGCGGCACGTTGAGGTCGGCGCGTACGAATACGCGCTTGCCGGCGACGCCTTCGGCGAGAAGTTCGTCGATCGTCTTCATCTTGCTGGACTCCTTGGAGGGCGAGAGAGCATGCAACGGGGCTCGAACCGCGCGGCGTTGCGCTGTTCGAGCCCCGTGCTCACATCGAGGTGCCTGCCGATTCGAGGGTCAGAGCTGGCTGCCGACGAAGACGGTCAGGTCGACGAGGCGGTTGGAGTAGCCCCACTCGTTGTCGTACCAGCCGATGACCTTGACCTGCGTGCCCTCTGCCATGGTCAGCAGGGAGTCGAAGGTGCAGGACGCCGGGCTCGACACGATGTCCGAGGACACGATCGGGTCCTCGGTGTAGAAGAGGCGGCCCTTGAGGGGGCCCTCCTCGGCGGCCTTCTGGAATGCCGCGTTGACCTCGTCCTTGGTGACCTCGCGCTCGAGGGTGATGACGAGGTCGGTGACCGAACCGGTCGGGACCGGGACGCGCATCGCGAGGCCGTCGAGCTTGCCCTTGAGCTGCGGGAGCACCAGAGCGGTGGCCTTGGCGGCACCGGTCGTGGTCGGGATGATGTTCTCCGCCGCGGCGCGGGCGCGACGCAGGTCGGAGTGCGGGAAGTCCAGGATGCGCTGGTCGTTCGTGTACGCGTGGACCGTCGTCATGAGGCCCTTGACGACGCCGAAGTTCTCGTCGAGGACCTTGGCCATCGGCGCCACACAGTTGGTGGTGCAGGAGGCGTTGGAGATGACGTGGTGCTTGGCCGCGTCGTACTTCTCCTCGTTGACACCCATCACGATGGTGATGTCCTCGTCCTTGGCCGGAGCCGAGATGAGGACCTTCTTCGCGCCACCGGCGATGTGCTTCTCGGCGTCGGCCTTCTTGGTGAAGATGCCGGTCGACTCGATGACGATGTCGACACCCAGCTCACCCCAGGGGATGTCGGCCGGGTTGCGCTCGGAGAGCACCTTGATGGTGTGGTCGTCGACGGTGATGCTGTCGGCGGTGTGGCTGACCTCGGCCTTCAGACGACCCAGGATGGTGTCGTACTTCAGCAGGTGAGCCGTGGTCGCAGTGTCACCCAGGTCGTTGACAGCCACGATCTCGATGTCCGCACCCTGCTCCAGCAGCGCGCGGAAGTAGTTACGACCGATGCGGCCAAAGCCGTTGATGCCTACGCGGATCGTCACGAACCGATCTCCTCGTTAGGTACGCCGGGTTTCGACGCCGGCGAGTTGTATGGGATGTCCCCGACCGCCTCCGACCCTACCCCTCGGACGGCCCTGGAGTGACATCGAGAGAGCCCCGGAGAGCCGCGGAGGCCCGTACTCCTCGGTAGGAATACGGGCCTCCGATTGCTCGGCCACGTACGCAGTCATGATTACGGAGTGTCAACACCCGCCGGGGTGCTGCGCGTTCCGTCTTTGGCCGGCTTTCGTGGCTGTGCGCGGGTCATCCCACCAGGCCGTCCGCGAGCTCCTCGCTGAGGGTCGATTCCGTTCCCGGAATACCCAGGTCCTGGGCCCTCTTGTCGGCCATGGCCAGCAGCCGCCGGATCCGTCCGGCGACCGCGTCCTTGGTCAGCGGCGGGTCGGCGAGCGCGCCCAGTTCCTCCAGGGAGGCCTGCTTGTGCTCCATGCGCAGCCGTCCGGCCGCCGCGAGGTGCTCGGGCACCTCCTCGCCCAGGATCTCCAGGGCGCGGCCCACCCGGGCACCTGCGGCCACCGCCGCGCGCGCGGAGCGGCGCAGGTTGGCGTCGTCGAAGTTGGCCAGCCGGTTGGCGGTGGCGCGCACCTCGCGGCGCATCCGCCGCTCCTCCCAGGCCAGCACCGACTCATGGGCGCCGAGCCGGGTGAGCAGGGCGCCGATCGCGTCGCCGTCGCGGACGACGACGCGGTCCACGCCGCGCACCTCGCGGGCCTTCGCGGCGATGGAGAGCCTGCGGGCCGCACCGACCAGCGCCAGCGCCGCCTCCGGCCCCGGGCAGGTCACCTCCAGCGAGGAGGAACGGCCCGGCTCGGTCAGCGAACCGTGGGCCAGGAAGGCCCCGCGCCAGGCGGCCTCGGCATCGCACGTGGCCCCCGAGACGACCTGCGGCGGCAGCCCGCGGATGGGCCTGCCGCGGCCGTCCACCAGTCCGGTCTGGCGAGCCAGCTGGTCGCCGCCCGCCACCACCCGCACGACATAGCGGGAACCGCGCCGCAGCCCGCCGGGCGCCATCACGATCAGCTCCGAGCTGTGCCCGAAGATCTCGAGGATGTCCCGCTTCAGCCGGCGCGCCGCCATCGCGGTGTCCAGCTCCGCCTCGATCACAATCCGGCCGCTCACCAGGTGCAGCCCGCCCGCGAACCGAAGAATCGCCGAGACCTCCGCCTTCCTGCAGCAGGTGCGGGTCACGGGAAGCCGAGAGATTTCGTCCTTCACCGCCGGCGTCATCGCCATGGGCCGATCCTTCCATGCATCCGAAAAATACGGTCGTACGCGGCGGCCAACAGCTCCGGATCATGGATCGGAACGCCGTCGGGTGAGGCCACCGGCGCCAGCTCGACCGCGGCGCCGAGCCGTTTGGCGGCATCGGCGAGTGACTCGCGATCGGGCACGGCGGCTTCGTCGGCCAGCACCACGTCCAGGGCGAGTTTAGGGGCGTGTCGTCCCAAAACCTCCAAATGACGCTGCGGAGAGAAGCCATCAGTTTCGCCGGGTTGCGGAGCGAGATTGAGCGAGAGGACCTTGCGGGCCCTGGTCGTGACGAGCGCGTCGAGCAGTTCCGGTACGAGCAGATGCGGGATCACCGAGGAGAACCAGGATCCCGGGCCGAGCACCACCCAGTCTGCATCCAGGACCGCCTCGACGGCCTCCGGAACGGCTGGCGGGTCGTTCGGGACGAGGTGCACGGACTGCACCTCGCCGGGGGTGAGCGCCACCGTCGCCTGACCCCGCACCGTGTCCACGTCGTCCGGGCGGGCCGGGTCGTGCCCCCGTACGAGCGCCTGGAGCTCCAGCGGCACGGCGGACATGGGCAGGACCCGGCCGTGCGCACCGAGCAGCCTGCCGACCAGGTCGAGGGCCTGGACATGGTCGCCGAGCTGCTCCCACAGGGCGACGATCAGCAGATTGCCGACCGCGTGCTCGTGCAGATCGCCCTTGGACTGGAAGCGGTGCTGGATGACCTGCGCCCAGGTCTGGCCCCACTCGTCGTCGCCGCAGAGCGCGGCGAGCGCCTTGCGCAGGTCGCCGGGCGGCAGGACGCCGAGCTCCTCGCGGAGCCGGCCGCTGGAGCCGCCGTCGTCGGCGACGGTGACCACGGCGGTGAGATCACCCGTGATCCGGCGCAGCGCAGCGAGCGACGCGGACAGCCCCATGCCGCCGCCGAGCGCGACGACCTTGGGCTGGGCGCCGCGCTTGCGGGCGGACAGCGCGCTGGTGGCTCTGCGCAGCCGCCGCAGGCGGAGACTACGGCTGGTCACTCGCGCCCCATGTCCCGGTGGACGATGACCGTCTCGATCCCCTCGGTGGCGAGCCGGGCTGCAAGCTTCTCGGACATCGCGACGGAGCGGTGCTTGCCACCGGTGCAGCCGACGGCGATCGTCACATAGCGCTTGCCCTCGCGGCGGTAGCCCGCGGCGACCAGCTGCAGCAGCTCGGTGTACTGGTTGAGGAACTCCTTGGCGCCGGGCTGGTTGAAGACGTACGCCGAGACCTCCTCGTTGAGTCCGGTGAACGGGCGCAGCTCGGGGACCCAGTGCGGGTTGGGCAGGAAGCGGCAGTCCGCCACCAGATCGGCGTCGACCGGCAGGCCGTACTTGAAGCCGAACGACATCACCGTGGCGCGCAGCTCCGGCTCCTCGTCGCCGGCGAACTGGGCGTCCATCTTGGCGCGCAGCTCGTGCACGTTCAGGCTGGAGGTGTCGATCACCAGGTCGGCGTCGCCGCGCAGCTCGCGCAGCAGGTCCCGCTCGGCGGCGATGCCGTCGACGATGCGTCCGTCGCCCTGGAGGGGGTGCGGGCGGCGGACCGATTCGAAACGGCGCACCAGTGCGTCGTCGGAGGACTCCAGGAAGACGATCCGCCGGGTGACGTGCTTCGCCTCCAGGTCGGCGAGGGACTCCCGGAGGTTGTCGAAGAAGCGGCGGCCGCGCACGTCGACGACGACGGCGATCCGGGCCACATTGCCCTGGGACCGGGCGCCGAGCTCCACCATGGTGGGGATCAGGGCAGGTGGCAGGTTGTCGACCACGAACCAGCCGAGGTCCTCCAGGCACTTGGCGGCGGTGGACCGCCCGGCGCCCGACATGCCGGAGATGATCACCAGCTCGGGGATGGCCGCACCGGCATCGCCCGTCTCGGTCATGGTGCCCGTACTCACGTGTCCTGCTCCGTCTGCTCGGTCCGTGCCGTCGTGCGCGCGGCCTGTGCGGTCGTGCGCGCGCTCCTGCCCCGGCTGTTCGTGTTCCTGCGGTCGTTCCTGCTCGTGTTCGTGCTCAGTCATGGTGCGCTGCCCCCGTCGTCCTCTTCAATGATCTCTCCTGTCGCCGTGTTCACGGCGGGCGCGGCCGGGGTGGTCGAGGCGAGGGCGACAGCCACTGATTCCGCCGTCCTGCGGCCTATCCCCGGAACCTCGCAGATCTCGTCGATTGTCGCCTGCTTCAGCTTCTTCACGGAGCCGAAATGCTTGATCAGCGCCTGCTTCCGGGTCTCGCCGAGGCCGACGACGGCGTCCAGGGGGCTGGAGCGGATGCGCTTGGCCCGCTTGGCGCGCTGGTAGGTGATGGCGAAGCGGTGTGCTTCGTCACGGACGCGCTGCAGGAGGTAGAGGCCCTCGCTGGAGCGGGGCAGGACCACGGGGTCGTCGTCATCGGGCAGCCAGACCTCTTCGAGGCGCTTGGCGAGGCCGCAGACGGCGATGTCGTCGATCCCCAGCTCGTCCAGGGCCCTCTTGGCCGCGGCGACCTGCGGCTGCCCGCCGTCGACCACGACGAGCTGCGGCGGGTAGGCGAACCGCTTGGGACGGCCGTCGTCCTCGCGGGGTTCGTTGTCGAAGGGGTCGGCGTCCCGGGCGGGGCCCTCCAGGACCGCTCCGGCACCGGGGTCCGCGACGGTGTCCGCGGGGGCCGGGGCCTCCTCCCACTCCCCCGTGCGCTCCTTCTCCTGGAGGTAGCGCCGGAAGCGGCGGCCGATCACCTCGTGCATCGAGCGGACGTCGTCCTGCCCCTCGAAGCCCTTGATCTGGAAGCGGCGGTACTCGCTCTTGCGGGCCAGGCCGTCCTCGAAGACGACCATGGACGCGACTACGTCGTCGCCCTGGAGATGGGAGATGTCGAAGCATTCGATGCGCAGCGGAGCCGTATCGAGGCCGAGCGCCTCGGAGATCTCCTCCAGGGCGCGGGAGCGGGTGGTCAGGTCGGAGGCGCGCTTGGTCTTGTGCAGCCCCAGGGCCTGCTGGGCGTTGCGCTGGACCGTCACCATCAGGTCCTTCTTGTCGCCGCGCTGCGGTATGCGCAGGCTGACCTGGGAGCCGCGGCGGCCGGCGAGCCACTGGGAGACCGATTCGGGGTCCTCGGGCAGGGCCGGGACGAGGACCTCCTTCGGGACGGAGTCGCCCGTCTCCTCCCCGTACAGCTGCTGCAGGGCGTGCTCGACGAGGCCCGCTGTATCGACCGCCTCGACCTTGTCGGTGACCCACCCGCGCTGGCCGCGTACCCGGCCGCCGCGGACATGGAAGATCTGCACGGCGGCTTCGAGCTCGTCCTCGGCGACCGCGATCAGGTCGGCGTCGGTGGCGTCGGCGAGGACGACGGCGCTCTTCTCCATGGCCCGCTTGAGGGCCTCCACGTCGTCGCGGAGCCGGGCCGCCCGCTCGTACTCCATCTCCTCGGCGGCCGCCATCATGTCCTTCTCGAGGCGCCGGATGTACGCACCCGTGCGGCCGGCCATGAAGTCGCAGAAATCGTCCGCCAGTTCGCGGTGTTCCTCGGGGGTGATCCGGCCGACGCAGGGGGCCGCGCACTTCCCGATGTAGCCGAGGAGGCAGGGTCGCCCGGTCCGTGCGGCGTTCTTGAAGACGCCGGCGGAGCATGTACGCACCGGAAAGACCCGGAGCATCAGGTCGACGGTCTCGCGGATCGCCCAGGCGTGCCCGTACGGACCGAAGTAGCGCACGCCCTTCTTCTTGGCGCCGCGCATGACCTGGACCCGCGGGAACTGTTCGTTCAGCGTGACCGCGAGATACGGATAGCTCTTGTCGTCGCGGTACTTGACGTTGAACCGGGGGTCGTACTCCTTGATCCAGGAGTACTCCAGCTGCAGCGCCTCGACCTCGGTGGCGACGACGGTCCACTCGACGGAGGCGGCCGTGGTGACCATCGTGCGGGTACGCGGGTGGAGACCGGCCAGGTCCTGGAAGTAGTTGGCCAGGCGCTGGCGCAGGCTCTTCGCCTTTCCGACGTAGATCACCCGGCGGTGCTCGTCGCGGAATCTGTAGACCCCCGGAGAGTCGGGGATCTGTCCCGGCTTGGGGCGGTAGCTGGAGGGGTCTGCCATGCCACCCACCCTACTTGCGGGCGGTGACAGTCAGGTGTCCCCGGGAGACGGAACCACGCTTCGGGATACGGACCGGTTGCGCAGAGTGGTGACACCGCACGGAGCGGGCAGGGCGAGGGCGCCCGCACCGGCCGCGCTCCCGGCCGCACGCCGCCGCTGTGCAGGCGTTCCTGCCTCGGCCGGGGTGGAGGACATCGCAGCAGCGCCTGCGGGGCTCCGCCGAAGGCGGCTTCAACCGTTGTCGGGAACGGGTCAACACGCTTCAATGCGGGGGAACATCGCGGCGTGAACGGTGTGGCGGACCCGTGAGCGGTCCGCCCGCGGTCGCCTGCCGTCCCACTCCCACCGGCGCGGTCCCCCGCCCCGTGCCGTGAATCGTTCCCTGGAGGCTCGCCATGCAGCGCACCGAGGCCGAACTGGCGCAGGTGCTGCACACCGGCCCGTTCCATCTGGCGCTGCGCACCGCCTTCTCGGTGCGCGGGCTGCCGCTCCAGCGGGTGCAGCACCACCTCGCACACCGCGGGGTCAAGGTCGGTGTGACCAGCCTGAGTTACTGGCAGCAAGGGGCCCGGCGCCCACAGCGCGCCGAGTCCCTGCGGGCGGTGGGGGCCCTGGAGGAGGTACTGGAGCTGCCGCGGAATTCACTGCTCCGTCTGCTCGGCGACGGGGACTCCCCCACGGCCTCCGAGCGCCCGGCGACCCGTTCCCACCGCTCCGTGCGGGAGGCCTCCGGTGCGGTGGAGCGGCTGCTCGACGCGCTGGAGTCACCGGCCGACGGCGGGCTGCACACGGTGGGGCACCAGGAGCGGGTACGGATCGGGGCCGGCCGGGAGCTGCGGCGCCGGGACTCGCAGCAGGTCGTGCGCGCACACCGCGACGGGATCGACCGCTATCTCGCCGTCTACCGCGGCGATCCGGGCTGCGACCCCGCGCGGGTCGAGGTGGTGGCCCGGGAGAACTGCCGGACGGGCCGGGTCCGCCGGGACCGGAGGTCGGGGGTGCTCGTCGCCGAACTGCTCTTCGACACCCGGTTGCAGGTGGGTCAGACGTACCTGTTCGGCTATGGATTCGACGACGGCACGGGCGGACCGTGCGGCGAGTACGTGCGAGGCTTCGGCAGCGGCGGCGGGCAGTACGTACTGCAAGTGCGCTTCGACGAGGCCGCGCTGCCGGTCCGGTGCCGGCGGTTCGCCCAGACCACGGCGGGGGCTCCGCGGGGCGACCGTACCGACCTCGCGCTCACCGGCCGGCACCGGACCGTCCACCTGGTGGAGCAGGGGGTGCGGCCCGGCCTGGTGGGCATCGACTGGGACTGGGAGTGACGAACGGTTCCGATGCGGACGGGGACGGGTGGCGTCGGGCGCCGCACCTGCCGCGTCAGGCGTCGGGGCCGGCTATCAGCTTTCCGCCCTCGACCTTGACCGGAACGGCGGGCAGCGGCACGGTCGCCGGACCGCGCACCGCCTCACCGGTGGTCGTGTCGAAGCGACTGCCGTGGCAGGGGCAGCTCCCCTCGTTCTTCTCGACCTTGTCCAGGAGGCAGCCCGCGTGGGTGCACTGGGCGCTGAACGCCTTGTACTGGCCCGCGGCCGGGCAGCTGACGACGACCCGCTGCTCGCGGTAGAGCTTGGACCCGCCGACCGGCACCTCGTCCACGGCGCCGAGCTCGACGGGGGCGGTGGGGGTGGGCGTCTGGGCGTGCCCGAGCTTCGACTCGGTCGAACAGGCGACCGCTCCCAGCCCGGCGATACCGGCGAGAGCAGCCCCCTTCAGCACGGTTCGGCGGGCGGCGGGCTGGCCGGGCATGCGGACTCCACGGGGGTGACGGGGCAGCGTGAGAGGCGCCGGACAGGCGCCGGATCACCGGGATGCCGGAGGCACCGGGGATACCGGAGGCACCCGGGGCACCACAGGCATCGGTGACAGAACCGACGATACCGGCGGAGTCGGGCGGCCCTGCGGCCGGGCCGGTCCTGGACCATCGCCCCTGGTCACAGCCCTTTGAAGCACGACGGCGGCCCCCTTCCGGGAGCCGCCGTCGTGCTTGCCGTGCGAGAGGTCAGACCTTGCGCGTGCGGGTCGCCTTCTTGGCCGCAGGCTTCTTCGCCGCAGCTGTCGTCGCGGTCTTGGCCGTCGCCGTCCTCCTGGCCGGGGTCGACTTCGCGGCCACCGCCTTCGCCGACGCCTTCCGCACCGGCTTGCGCGCCGCCGGCACCGCCGCCTCGCTCACCCGGTCCGCGTCCAGGACGCCCTGCAGGAACTTGCCGGTGTGGCTCCCCGGCACCGTGGCGACCTGCTCCGGGGTGCCCTCGGCGATGACCAGCCCGCCGCCGCTACCGCCCTCGGGACCCATGTCGATGACCCAGTCCGCGGTCTTGATGACATCGAGGTTGTGCTCGATGACGATCACCGAGTTGCCCTTGTCGACCAGCCCGGACAGCACCTTGATGAGCTTGCTGATGTCCTCGAAGTGCAGTCCGGTGGTCGGCTCGTCCAGGACGTAGACCGTGCGGCCGGTGGAGCGCTTCTGCAGCTCGCTCGCGAGCTTCACGCGCTGCGCCTCGCCGCCGGAGAGCGTCGGCGCGGACTGGCCGAGCCGGACGTATCCGAGGCCCACCTCGTGGAGCGTACGCAGATGGCGGGCGATCGTCGGGACGGCCTCGAAGAACTCCAGGCCCTCCTCGATCGGCATGTCCAGCACCTCGGCGATGGACTTGCCCTTGTAGTGGACCTCCAGGGTCTCCCGGTTGTACCGCGCCCCGTGGCAGACCTCGCACGGGACGTACACATCCGGCAGGAAGTTCATCTCGATCTTGATCGTGCCGTCGCCGGAGCAGTTCTCGCAACGGCCGCCCTTGACGTTGAAGGAGAAGCGGCCCGGCAGATAGCCGCGCACCTTCGCCTCCATCGTCTCCGCGAAGAGCTTGCGGACGTGGTCGAAGACGCCGGTGTACGTCGCCGGGTTGGACCGGGGCGTACGGCCGATCGGCGACTGGTCGACGTGCACCACCTTGTCGACCAGATCGTCGCCGTCGACCCGGGTGTGCCGGCCCGGGACCGACTTGGCGCCGTTCAGCTCGCGTGCCAGGTGGGTGTAGAGGATGTCGTTGACCAGCGTCGACTTTCCGGAGCCGGAGACGCCGGTGACCGCCGTGAGCACACCGAGCGGGAAGGAGACGTCGATGTCCTGGAGGTTGTTCTCCCGGGCTCCGCGCACCGTGAGCCGGCGGGACGGGTCGGCCGGGCGCCGGATGTCCGGCATCGGGATGGCCCTCTTGCCGACCAGATACTGACCGGTGATCGAATCGCCGTTGGCCAGCAGCTCCTTGAGCGATCCGGAGTGGACCACCTTGCCGCCGTGCTCGCCGGCGCCGGGGCCGATGTCGACGACCCAGTCCGCGACCTTGATGGTGTCCTCGTCGTGCTCGACGACGATGAGCGTGTTGCCCATGTCGCGGAGGCGGACCAGGGTCTCGATCAGCCGGTGGTTGTCGCGCTGGTGGAGTCCGATGGACGGCTCGTCCAGCACGTACAGCACACCGACGAGTCCGGAGCCGATCTGGGTGGCGAGCCGGATGCGCTGTGCCTCGCCGCCGGACAGGGTGCCTGCCGCGCGGTTCAGCGAGAGGTAGTCGAGGCCGACGTCGACCAGGAACCTCAGCCGCTCGTTGACCTCCTTCAGCACGCGCTCGGCGATCTTCTTGTCGCGGGCGTTCAGCTTCAGCCGGCCGAGGAATTCGGCGCACTCGCTGATCGACATCGCGGAGATCTGGGCGATGGACTTCTCCATCACCGTCACCGCGAGGACGATCGGCTTCAGCCTCGTGCCCTCGCAGGTCGGGCAGGGCACCTCACGCATGTAGCCCTCGAAGCGCTCCCGGCTGGAGTCGCTCTCGGCCTCGGAGTGCCGCCGCTTGACGAACTGCACCGCGCCCTCGAAGGCGGGGGTGGTGTAGGCGCGCTCGCGCCCGTACCGGTTGCGGTAGCGGACCTCGGTCTGGATCTTGTGGCCGTGGAGCAGGGCCTTCTTGGCGCGCTGCGGCAGACCCGCCCACGGGATGTCCGTACGGAATCCCAGGGCGTCGGCGAGGGCGCCGATCAGCCGCCCGAAGTACTCCTTCGTGTGGCCGTGCGACCAGGGGTGGATCGCCCCCTCGTCGAGGGACTTCTCCTCGTCGGGGACGACCAGCTCCGGGTCGACCTCCATCCGCGTACCGATGCCCGTGCAGTCGGGGCAGGCGCCGAACGGCGAGTTGAAGGAGAAGGAGCGCGGCTCCAGCTCCTCGAAGGAGAGGTCGTCGTACGGGCAGTAGAGGTGCTCGGAATACATCCGCTCACGCTCGGGGTCGTCCTCGGGGAGGTCGACGAAGTCGAGCACGACCATGCCGCCGGACAGACCGAGCGCGGTCTCGACCGAGTCGGTCAGCCGGCGCTTGGCGCTGTCCTTCACCGTGAGACGGTCGATGACCACCTCGATGGTGTGCTTCTCCTGCTTCTTGAGCGTGGGCGGCTCGGAGAGCTGGATGGTCGTGCCGTCGACCCGGGCCCTGCTGTAGCCCTTGGTCTGCAGATCGGCGAAAAGGTCGACGAACTCGCCCTTGCGCTCGCGCACCAGCGGTGACAGCACCTGGAAACGGCTGCCCTCGGGCAGGCCGAGCACCTTGTCGACGATGGCCTGCGGCGACTGGCGGGAGATCGGCCGGCCGCACTCGGGGCAGTGCGGCTTGCCGATCCGGGCGAAGAGCAGCCGGAGGTAGTCGTAGACCTCGGTGATCGTGCCGACCGTCGAGCGCGGGTTGCGCGAGGTCGACTTCTGATCGATGGAGACGGCGGGCGAGAGGCCCTCGATGAAGTCGACGTCCGGCTTGTCCATCTGGCCGAGGAACTGCCGGGCGTACGAGGAGAGCGACTCGACGTACCGCCGCTGGCCCTCGGCGAAGATCGTGTCGAACGCGAGGGACGACTTGCCCGACCCGGAGAGCCCGGTGAAGACGATGAGGGAGTCGCGGGGAAGGTCGAGCGAGACGTTCTTGAGGTTGTGCTCGCGAGCGCCACGGACGATGAGACGGTCGACCACGCCGGTCCGCACCTTTCTGGAGAGAAGCGGGGGAACTGAGCCCCGTCCCAGGGTATGGGGGGCGCCACAGCGATGTACGAAGCTTTCGATTCCGAGCGTATAGCACGCGCATTCGATTTACGGACGCCCGATGACTCCTTCACCCGATTGAGTGGCGAGGCTAGGCTCGGCCCCATGACTGATCATGCGCACGACCTGGAAGCCGTACGTGAAGCAACCGATCGGCTCCTCAGCGCAACGGGCAAACTGGACGACACCACGATCGCCGAGCCGTCCCGGCTGCCCGGCTGGAGCCGGGGCCACGTCCTTGCGCACCTCTCTCGTAACGCCGACGCGCTCCTAAATGTTCTCCAGGGTCGTCCGATGTACGCAGACAGCGAAACCCGCGAGCGCGACATCGAGCGCGACGCACCCCGGCCGCTCGCCGATCAGCTGGCGGATGCGCGCGAGAGCGCGGACCTCTTCCTGGCCGCGGCCGCCGAGCCGGCCGACTGGTCGCGCACGGTCACGCTGCGCAACGGCGTGACCGACTCGGCGTCCCGCCTCCCCTTCCGCCGCCGGATCGAGGTCGAGATGCACCACGTGGACCTGGGGATCGGGTACGAGCTGGAGGATCTGCCGGACGAGTTCGTGGCCCGTGAGATCGATTTCCTCGCGGAGCGGTTCGACGGCCATCCTGCGGTCGTGTCCACGGACCTGGCCGCCGACGACGGCCAGCTCTGGACCACGGGCGGCGGCACGGAAGGCGGTCCCGTCGTGATCCGCGGCACGGCGCCGGAGCTGCTGGGCTGGCTCTCCGGGCGCCGCGACGGGTCCGCGCTGACCGTGGACGGCGGCACCCTCCCCGTAATGCCCCCGCTATAGGCTGAGACACATGACGTACAGCGGAGCGGTCAAGGTCGGCGGACCTGCGGATGTACACGAGTTGACGGATCTGATGATCTCCAAGGTCGCCGTCGGCCCGATGAACAACAACGCCTATCTGCTGCGCTGCCGGGCCACCGGCGAGCAGCTCCTGATCGACGCGGCCAACGAGGCCGGGACCCTGTTGCAGCTGATCGGTGACGACTCCATCGCGTCCGTCGTCACCACTCATCGGCACGGAGACCACTGGCAGGCGCTGGGCGAGGTGGTGGCGGCCACCGGCGCGCGTACGTACGCCGGGCGCTACGACGCCGAAGGCATCCCGGTCCCGACCGATGTCCTCGTCGACGACAACGGCACGATCCGGGTGGGTCAGGTCACGCTGACCGCCCGCCACCTGATCGGCCACACCCCGGGCTCGATCGCGCTGATCTACGACGACCCGCACGGCGCCCCGCATCTGTTCACCGGGGACTGCCTCTTCCCCGGCGGGGTCGGCAATACGCACAAGGACCCCGAGGCGTTCGCGAGCCTGCTCCACGACGTGGAGACCAAGCTCTTCGGCCAGCTGCCCGACGAGACCTGGGTCTACCCGGGCCACGGCCACGACACGACGCTCGGAGACGAGCGGCCGCAGCTGCCGGAGTGGCGCGCACGCGGCTGGTGACACGGGGTGCGGGCGGGCGGTTCCGCCGCCCGCCCGCACCCGGGCATCAGACCTCGACGCCGGAACCCTTCTCCGCCGCCCGGTCGGCCTCGGCCGCCTCCTGCTTCTTGTTGGCGATGAGGCTGGTGATCGTGGTGATCACCAGCACCGCGCAGATGAAGCCGAGCGAGAAGGGGATCGAGATCTCGGGGACGTGCACCCCGGACTCGTGCAAGGCGTGCAGCACCAGCTTCACGCCGATGAAGCCGAGGATGACCGAGAGCCCGTAGCTGAGGTGCACCAGCTTCTTGAGCAGACCGCCGATCAGAAAGTACAGCTGCCGCAGCCCCATCAGGGCGAAGGCGTTGGCGGTGAAGACGATGTACGGGTCCTGGGTCAGACCGAAGATCGCCGGGATCGAGTCCAGCGCGAACAGCACATCGGTGGTACCGATGGCGAGCATCACGACCATCAACGGCGTCATGACGCGCTTGCCGTTGTTCCTGATGAAGAGCTTCGTGCCGTGGTACCTGTCGGCGACGCCGAAGCGGCGCTCGATCGACTTGAGGAGACGGTTCTCCTCGAACTCGTCCTCCTCCTCGTCGCCCCGCGCCTCCTGGATGAGCTTCCAGGCGGTATAGATCAGGAACGCGCCGAAGATGTAGAAGATCCACGAGAAGTTGGCGATGACCGCGGCGCCCGCGGCGATGAAGATCGCTCGCAGAACCAGGGCGATCAGCACACCGACGAGCAGCACGCGCTGCTGGAGGTGGGACGGCACCGAGAACTTCGCCATGATCAGGACGAACACGAAGAGGTTGTCCACGCTGAGCGACTTCTCGGTGATGTAGCCGGCGAAGAACTCGCCCGACGCCTGACTCTCGCCGGAGACCAGCAGGCCGAGCCCGAAGAGCGCGGCGAGCACGATCCAGACGACCGTCCAGATTCCGGCTTCCTTCGTCGTCACGTCATGGGGCTTGCGCCCGATGAAGAAGTCGATGGCAACAAGGGCTGACAGACCGAGAATGGTCAGCACCCAGATGGTTCCTGAAACGTCCACTGCGCCTCCGGCAGTTCGCTACGGCTACTGATCAGCGTCGTCGCTGCCGGAGGTCTCTTCCACCCGGGCGCACGGGATGCGCACCACGGGCCGGCGCCCCGGGACCGGTCACAGTCCGTACTGACGGGCACGCCGCGTAGGGAGTACTCCCCTCCGTCCCAGGAACAGTACAGGGAACACCAAGAAAAGGTAAAGCACAGGGTAAAGATCCCTCAAAACGCCAGGTAGGCGGCGCTACGAGGAGGCACTGCCCTAGGGGCTGTCCCGTCATCCCTGGCGGGCGCACGACGACAGCTGCGGCACCTCGCCGCGTTGCCGGAACGCCCGGATACGACCGGTATGAGGACGCTCCTCCGCCTTGCGATGCACCACATCCGACGCCGCGCGCTGATCCACCAGGGATGACGGGACAGCCCTTAGGAGCGACGGCCGGTTCGCCGGGCGGTGGCGACCTGGGCGAGGACCTGCTCGAGCACCCGGCTGCCGGGCGGCGTCCTCAGCGGCTCGTACGTCCAGGCGTGGCCGACCCAGGGGTCGGCCAGGTGGTCGTCGGCGACCGGGGTGATCCTCAGCAGGGACCGCCACAGCGGATCGAGCACCGGCCCGTAGGCGCTCGCGTCCTCCCTGTCCGCGACCATCATCAGATGGACGCCGACCGAAGGTCCCTCGTCGGCCAGATAGCGCAGCTGGGTGACGGCCCGGTCGTCGAAGCCGTGCGGGAAGTCGTTGACGATCAACAGCTGTTCGGCGGTGTCCAGGTCCGGTGGAAGCGAATCGGTGGCGCCTGCCCGGATCGCCATCTGAACCAGATCGACCCGTCGGGTGAGACGGGCGAGGACCGTTGCCACGCCCCCGGCGCCTGCGGCGGGCGGCCCGGCGAGCACCCCGGAGTTCACCAGCGGCGCGAGGGCCGCGGCAGCCGAGCCCGCGGGGTCTATGACATGAACGGAGAACTCGTGCGCCGGGTGGACGGCGAGCAGCCGGGCCGCATGCGCCACCGCGTTCTCCATGGCGAGGCGGCGGAGCTGGCCCGTATCGGTCAGAGCAGCGGCTTCCGAGGCCGTACGCCCGCTGTCGACCCAGATGCCGCGTTCCAACGGCAGCCGTACGAGCAGCGGGATATGCAGACCGGTGCTCTCGGGCAGATGAAGATCGCCGATCCGCAGCGCCATGGGCAGCTCCATGGGGACGCGGTAGGAATGCCAGACGGGGTTGTCCCAGCCCGCGAACGCGGCGGGGAGCGCGGGTTCGACGACGGCGGACTCGGCCGCGAGCTGGGCGAGGTCGCGGTCCAGCGCCTCACGGGCCCGGGCGGTCAGCTGGTCGCGCTTGGCGCGGGCCGCCTCGCGGGCACGGTCGCCCGCCCCGCCGATCCTGTTGCGCGGGTCGGACAGCGCACGGTCGAGCTCCTGGTCCATGCGGGACTCGGCGAAGTCGACGGCGCTGCGGTACGCGGCGGTGGTGCGGGCCAGGTCCTCGAACATGCCCCAGACCTGGTTGTAGAGGCGCTCCTCCATGGACCAGCCGGTCGCGTCCCCGGCGACGGGCGGGGCGGGCCGGCCCGGCTCGGCGGGCGGTGCGGTGGGCGGGGGCGGCGGGGGTGCGGCGGCCTGGCGGCGGGGGTGCGCGTAGTTGATCGGACCTGTGGCGGAGGCCGGGCCGGGGGCGGTGGTGGGCTCCGTGACCGGGGACGGTGCGGGGTCGGCCTGTGGGGTGGCGGCCGGGGCCGGGTCGCCGGCCGGTGCACTGTGGCGGACCCGGTCGCCCTCCGGCGTACGGGGCGGGGGCGGCGCCACCGAGCGGGCCAGGCCCCGGGCGACCGCCTCGTGGATCGACCGGGCCAGCTCCGCCGCGGCGGTCACCCCCTGGTCGGCGAGCATCGCGGCAAGGCCGCCCGCATAGCCCTGGCCGACCGCACGGACCTTCCAGGCACCCTGGCGGCGGTAGAGCTCCAGGGCGGCCACCGCGGATTCGGCGTCCAGGCCGGTGAGGGTGAAGGTGGCGATCTCGGTGCCGTCGAGACCGGTGACGGCGACGAAGGGCGCGGCGACCGCTCCGAATCTGACCGGGCCGTCGGCCCCCATGGGCAGGGCCAGCAGCACCGTGACGCGGTGCACCGCAGCGGGCACGGCATCGAGGTCCACGGCCAGCCGGTGGTCGGCGGCGGCCTGCTTGGACACTTCGAGTCCGGGCAGTTGGGGCGATCCGGGGTGGGCGATCCACTCGATGCCGTGCACCGTGCCGCGCTCGTCGCCGAGCGTGGCACCGGCCACGACGGGCGTACCGGCCGACACCCGGATCTCCAGACGGGTCTGGGGCAAGGTGTGGTTCTGCCCCCGGACCAGCTCGGCCGTCATTGCCCTGTCCCCTCGACGAATTGACGCAGCGCCATGTGGTGCAGCTCCCGGCGGCCGATGCCACCGGGAGCTGCGCGTACCGATACGGACCCGATCGGCCCGGCCGTGCCTACAGATGCGGCAGGATCGTCGGCATCAGGTCCTGGAACGTACGGCCGTTGGCGGGATTGCCGAGGGCGGTCATCTGCCACCCGGCGCCCGCGCGGTGCACCTTGGCCATGATCTGGGCGGTGTACTGGCCGCCGCCGTCGAGCGTGTACCGGGCGAGCTCCTGGCCGTTGGTCTCGTCGACGATGCGGCAGAAGGCGTTCTGCACCTCCTGGAACGTCTGGCCGGTGAAGGAGTTCACCGTGAAGACGATCTGGTCGATGTGGACCGGCACCCGCTGCAGATCGACGAGGATCGCCTCGTCGTCGCCGCCCGAACCGGCGCCGCCGACCAGGTTGTCCCCGGTGTGCTTGACCGACCCGTCGTCACTGACGAGATGACGGAAGAAGACCACGTCGACCGGCTGCTTGTCGGCGAACAGCACCGCCGACGCGTCCAGGTCGATCTCCCGGGTGCGTGAGCCGAACAGACCGCGGCGCGGCGCCGCCTGCCAGCCGAGCCCCATCCGTACCGCGGTCAGGGTCCCCCCGTCGCTCTTCTGCAGGCTGATGGCCTGACCCTTGGTCATGTTGACCGTCACGCGCTGTCCCCTCTCCTGCTTGCCCCGCAACCGTCCTGCGCGGTTTCCCCGCACCCTACGCAGTCACGCGTAAGGCGCAGCAGGTTTGGACCGTTTTTGTGTCGGTCTTGCAACACACCGGTGCGGTGGGTCAGGCCAGGCCCGCCTCACGCATCTGCCGCAGCTCCTTCTTCAGCTCGCCGACCTCGTCGCGCAGCCGGGCGGCCACCTCGAACTGCAGGTCCGCGGCGGCGGCCCGCATCCGGTCGGTCATCTCCTCGATGATCCCGGCGAGCTCGGTCGCCGGCCGGTCCGTGACCACGGCGCCGGCCTTCGCGGATCCGGCCGCCTTTCCCGCCTTGCCCGTCTTGCCGGCGAGCGCGGGGACCGGGGCCTTGGCGCCCTTCCCCTGGCGGTATCCGGTGCCGAGCAGCTCCTCGGTGTCGACCTCCTCGCGGGCGATCGTCGCGACGATGTCGTTGATCTTCTTGCGCAGCGGCTGCGGATCGATCCCGCGCTCGGTGTTGTACGCGATCTGCTTCTCCCGGCGGCGGTTGGTCTCGTCGATGGCCTTCTCCATCGCCGGGGTGATCTTGTCCGCATACATGTGGACCTGGCCGGAGACATTGCGGGCCGCTCGGCCGATGGTCTGGATGAGGGACGTCCCGGAGCGCAGGAAGCCCTCCTTGTCGGCATCGAGGATGGCCACCAGGGACACCTCGGGCAGGTCGAGGCCCTCACGCAGGAGGTTGATCCCGACCAGGACGTCGTACTCACCGGCGCGCAGTTCGCGCAGCAGCTCGATGCGGCGCAGGGTGTCGACGTCACTGTGCAGATAGCGGACCTGGATGCCCAGCTCCAGGAAGTAGTCCGTGAGGTCCTCGGACATCTTCTTCGTGAGGGTGGTGACCAGGACCCGCTCGTCCTTCTCGGTGCGCTTGCGGATCTCGTGCACCAGGTCGTCGATCTGGCCCTCGGTGGGTTTGACGACGACCTCCGGGTCGACGAGGCCGGTGGGGCGGATGATCTGCTCCACGAACCCGTCGCCGCGGGACAGCTCGTACTTGCCCGGGGTGGCGGAGAGATAGACCGTCTGGCCGATCCGCTCCACGAACTCCTCCCACCTCAGAGGACGGTTGTCGAGGGCGGACGGAAGCCGGAAGCCGTGGTCGACGAGGCTGCGCTTGCGGGAGGCGTCCCCCTCGTACATCGCACCGATCTGCGGCACGGTGACGTGCGACTCGTCGATGACGAGCAGGAAGTCCTCGGGGAAGTAGTCGAGGAGGGTGTTGGGGGCGGTGCCGGGCTCACGGCCGTCCATGTGCATCGAGTAGTTCTCGATACCGGAGCAGGTGCCGATCTGGCGCATCATCTCGATGTCGTACGTGGTGCGCATCCGCAGCCGCTGGGCCTCCAGCAGCTTGCCCTGCTTCTCCAGCTCGGCGAGGCGCTGCTCCAGCTCCTGCTCGATGCCGTTGACCGCCTTCTCCATGCGCTCGGGTCCCGCCACGTAGTGGCTGGCGGGGAAGACGTAGAGCTCGTTGTCCTCGCTGATGACCTCGCCGGTGAGCGGATGGAGGGTGGACAGCGCCTCGATCTCGTCGCCGAACATCTCGATGCGGACGGCGAGCTCCTCGTAGACCGGGAAGATCTCGATGGTGTCGCCGCGGACCCGGAAGGTGCCCCGGGTGAATGCGATGTCGTTGCGCGTGTACTGGATCTCGACGAAGCGGCGCAACAGCTGGTCGCGGTCGATCTCGTCGCCCACCTTCAGCGGGACCATGCGGTCCACGTACTCCTGTGGCGTACCGAGGCCGTAGATGCAGGAGACCGAGGCGACCACGACCACGTCACGGCGGGTGAGCAGGGAATTCGTCGCGGAGTGGCGCAGCCGCTCGACCTCGTCGTTGATCGACGAATCCTTCTCGATGTACGTGTCCGACTGCGGAATGTACGCCTCTGGCTGGTAATAGTCGTAGTACGAGACGAAGTACTCGACGGCGTTGTTGGGGAGCAGTTCCCGGAACTCGTTCGCCAGCTGGGCCGCGAGGGTCTTGTTCGGCGCCATCACCAGGGTGGGGCGCTGCAGCTTCTCGATCATCCAGGCGGTGGTCGCCGATTTACCGGTGCCGGTCGCGCCGAGCAGCACGACGTCCTTCTCACCTGCCCGGATGCGCCGCTCCAGCTCGGCGATGGCCGTCGGCTGGTCGCCGCTGGGCTGATAGGGACTGACGACCTCGAAAGGCGCCACCGAACGTTCGATCTTCGAAACGGGCCGCATGGAACCACCGTACGACCCCCCCACTGACAACCGGGGTCCGGTCACCGGTCCCGCGACGGCGGGGCCTCGTGATGCTGCGCATGGAAGGACGCCGGGTCGGCGTAGGTGCCGAACCGCGGGACCTGACGCTGTACGGGGATACCGGGGGGCCGTCCGGCCCCGTGGGCACCGCGGCCCGCCGGGTCGTCCCAGTCCTGGTCGCCCATCACCATCAGGGGGTCGAACATCACGACCACCGCGGCGAGCAGGAGGAAGCAGCCCGGGCCGATCAACAGCGGGACCAGGGGCGCCGTAGGCCCGCTGCCGGACGCG
Source organism: Streptomyces sp. JH14 (assembly GCF_029428675.1). Taxonomy (GTDB): domain Bacteria; phylum Actinomycetota; class Actinomycetes; order Streptomycetales; family Streptomycetaceae; genus Streptomyces. The sequence continues at coordinate 1,418,114 of NZ_JAJNEL010000001.1, forward strand.
GTGACGGGGTGCAGATGGACGCTGAGCGCGGCCATGCCCGTGTAGTGCATCCCGCTCACCGCGATGCCCATCACCACGCTGGCACCGAGGCTGGGCAGGAAACCGCGGACGGAGACGGCCGCCCAGAGCGCGACCGTCGAGGCGACCACGGCGATGACGACGGAGAGCGAGACGGTGAGCGTGTCGTACTCGAACTGCCCCTGGAGCCGCATGCCTGCCATGCCGAGGTAGTGCATGGTGGCGACGCCGAGACCGGTGATGGTGCCGCCGGTGACGAGTGCCATGAGGGTCGCGCCGCGGTAGCCGACGATGAAGATGCCGATGCCGACCATGACGATCGCGACGGCCAGGCTGGCGAAGCTGACCGGGGTGTCGTAGCGGATCGGCACGTCTTCGACGCTGAACCCCGTCATCGCGATGAAGTGCATCGTCCAGATGCCGGAGCCTATGGACGTCGCCCCGAGAGCGAGCCATCCGGCCTTGAACGAGCGCTCGGTCCGCAGCGACCGCGTCGTGCAGCGGAGGCCCAGGGCCGCGCCGAGGCACGCCATGAGGAAGGCCGCGGCGGGCGTCACCATCCCATAGCCGAAACCGTCGATTGTGCCCTGCATGCTCGTACGCCCTTCGAGGAAGCCCGGGTTCGGGGTGACCCTAAGGCGCGACGCCCGGCAGACAAACAGAAGAGCTGCATTTTATCGGCACGCCGACCGGCCGCAGACCCGGTCCCGGCTCTTGCGTTCATGCGGTGGCCATCCCTCGCCGGCCCGTCGTTCGGGGGCGGCTGTCACCCTCGGCCCGAACGTAACTCTGATGCAAGGAGTACACGTGTACGCACGCACCGCCACCGTCTCCCTCGCTGCCGTCGCCCTGCTGGGTGCCGGCGCGCTGCTGCTGATCCCCCACTCGCAGGCCACGGACTCCGGCACGGAGACAGGTGCGAGTGCGCGCACGGACACGAGGGCGGGGAGTGTCCTCCGGACCGCCGTGAGCAGACGGGCCGTGCAGCCGCCCGATGCCCCGGCCGTCTTCGCCCACCGGGGCGCGTCGGCCTACGCGCCGGAGAACACCCTGCCCGCCGTCGACCGGGCCGGACGTCTCGGCTTCGCGTGGGTGGAGAACGACGTCCAGCGCACAAGGGACGGGGTACTGGTCGTCATCCACGACACCGACCTGAAGCGGACCACCGACGTCGAGAAGGTCTTTCCGAAGCGTGCACCGTGGGCGGTCAAGGACTTCACGGCCGCGGAGATCGCCCGGCTGGACGCGGGCAGCTGGTTCGGTACCCGGTACACCGGGACCCGGGTCCCCACACTCAAGCAGTACCTGGACCGGATCGAGCACAACCACCAGAACCTGCTGCTGGAGATCAAGAGCCCGGAAATGTACCCGGGCATCGAGCGGGAGACGCTGCGGGTGCTGAGCCGCAAGGGGTGGCTGGACGCGGATCACGCCAGGAACAGGCTGGTGATCCAGAGCTTCGGTGCGGGCAGCGTCAGGAAGGTGCACCAGCAGCGTCCGGACGTCACCACCGGATTCCTCGGCACCCCCAAGGTTGCCGATCTGAAGGCGTACGCGGCGTTCACCGACCAGATCAACCCGTCGTACGCATCGATCGGCGCGCGCTACGTGGCTGCCGTGCACGCGCTGAAGGGTCCGCACGGCAGGAAGCTCCGGGTCAACACATGGACGGTCGACGACGCGGCGACCGCGGTGAAGGTGAACCGCTTCCACGTCGACGGGATCATCACCAACGCCCCTGACGTGGTGCGCGGCGCCACCGGCTGACGGCCGTCCGGATCATCTCCTCCCCCGTTGTCAGTGGCCGGTCGTACGGTGGTTCCCATGAACAGCGACCGGGGTGCCGACAGGAGCGTCGGCGGGACTGTCGAGTGGGCCGTCGTCGGGAGCGACATCGGGCCGCTGCTCCTTGCCGCGACCGGTGACGGGCTGGTGAGCGTCGTGTTCCACGCCGGCCCACCGGTGCGGGACAAGGCGCTCGGGCAGCTGCGGGCCCGGCTCGGTGCGGAGCCGGTGGAGTCACCGGGCTCCGCCCGCCTCGCCGAGCCGATACGTCAGCTCGCGGCCTACTTCGCAGGTTCGCTGCGGGAGTTCTCCCTCGCGCTGGACTGGTCGCTGACGTCCGGCTTCAACCGTCAGGTGCTCCGCGAGCTCGCGGCGGGCGTGCCGTACGGGACGGTCGTCGGATACGGGGATCTCGCCCAGCGGGTGGGGCAGCCGGGCGCGGCCCAGGCGGTCGGGGCGGCCATGGGGTCCAACCCGCTGCCGGTCGTGGTGCCGTGCCACCGGGTGGTGGAGAGCGACGGTGGGCTCGGCGGATTCGGCGGCGGTCTGGAGACCAAGCGCCGGCTGCTGGCGCTGGAAGGGGTACTGCCACAGCCGCTGTTCTGAGGCCGCACTCCGCTCGGGGACGGCACGCCGCCGCCCGCCCGGCCGGAGCCGTTTTCACACCTGCGTGCGAGCTGGCACACTCCGTAAGTGACCAACGCCCTCGACGCACCTGACATCCCCACCGGGCCGCGCCGTCCCGTCACCGCGGCGCAGTTGCCCGCCCTGCGGCGCCGGACATCGGCCGTGCTCGTCGCCGGCCAGATTCTCGGCGGCCTCGGCGTACCCACCGGCATCGCACTGGCCCCCGTGCTCGCGACGCAGGTGAGCGGCTCCGAGTCGCTGTCCGGTCTCGCGCCGACCGCGTCCGTGACCGGTACGGCGCTGCTGTCGCTGCCGCTGGCCGCGCTCATGACCTCGCGGGGCCGGCGCCCCGGCCTCGTGCTGGCGTATCTGATCGGTGCGCTGGGCGCGGGGCTGGTGGTCCTCTCCACCCTCGTGGGCAGTTTCCCGTTGCTGCTGCTCGGCATGGCCGGGTTCGGTGCCGGTTCGTCGGCCAATCTGCAGGCCCGGTTCGCCGCCGCCGATCTGGCCGAGCCGGACCGTCGCGGCCGGGCGATCTCCACCGTCATCTGGGCCACCACGATCGGTTCGGTCCTCGGGCCCAACATCGCGGCTCCGGCGGGCCGTTTCTTCCGGGGCACCTCCATATCCGAGACGGCCGGACCGTTCCTCCTGGCGGCCGCCGTCTTCCTGATCGCCGCGGCGGTGCTCGGGGGGCTGCTGCGGCCCGACCCGCTGCTCACCGCCCGGGCGCTCGCCCCGCAGGACGACCGGTCCGCGGGCGGCCGTTCGCTGCGTGCGGGCCTGGCTGCGGTACGTGCCTCACCGATGGCCCGGCTGGCGCTGGTGACGGTGGCCCTGTCGCACACCGCGATGGTCTCGATCATGGTGATGACCCCGGTCGACCTGGGCCACCACGGCGCGGACCTCCAGCTGATCGGCCTGGTCATCAGCGGGCACATCGCGGGCATGTACGCGTTCTCGCCGGTGATGGGCTGGCTCTCCGACCGCTTCGGACGGCTCGCCGTGATCGGTCTGGCGGTCGGGCTGCTGTCCTGCGCCGCGCTGCTGGCCGGCACCGCGGGCGCCAGCCACGGACGGACGGCCGCGGGCCTGTTCGTGCTCGGGCTCGGCTGGTCGGCTGGGATGGTCGCCGGTTCCGCGCTCCTCACCGACTCCGTACCGCAGCCCGCCCGCGCCGCCGTACAGGGACTGTCGGATCTGACCATGAACACGGCGGCCGGCATCGGCGGTGCGGTCGCCGGACTGATCGTCTCCCAGGCCGGCTACGGCACGCTGAACGCGACCGCCGCGTGCCTGTTGCTGCCGATGGCGGCACTGGCGCTGCGCCGCGCACTGTCCCGGCCCGCCGCCGCAGCCTGACCGGGCCGGTGCGGGCCGGGCCGGGCCGACGGGAAGGGTGAGCGGGACGGGCAGGGGTACCCGGACCGGCGTCCTGCCCTCAGGAGCGGTCCGAGGGGCGGCCGTTCGGGCCGCGGCGCACGTTTGAGGCCGGTCCCGCCGCGACAAGGATGTGGACATGTCACCGAATGCGCCGCACAGCGCCCACCCGTACGCACCGGCCCTCTCCGAAGAGGTGCAGGAGGCCCTCGCCGCGCACTGCCCCGTCGTGGCCCTGGAATCGACGATCATCGCGCACGGCCTGCCGCGCCCCCGGAATCTGCAGGTCGCGAAGGAACTGGAGGAGCTCGTGCGCTCCTCGGGCGCCGTCCCCGCCACCATCGCCGTACTGGACGGACGCGCCCATATCGGCCTGGACAAGGCCCGGTTGGAACGGATCGCCGAGGACCCGGCAGTGCGGAAGCTGGGGCACCGGGACCTGGCACCGGCACTGGCGGCGGGAGCGAGCGGGGCGACGACCGTGTCCGCAACGGCGTTCCTCGCGGCGCGCGCGGGCCTGCGCGTCTTCGCGACCGGCGGCCTCGGCGGCGTACACCGGGACTGGACCGCGACCCAGGACGAGTCCGCGGATCTCCGGCTGCTCGCCCGCACCGGCATCACCGTGGTGTGTGCGGGCGTGAAGTCGATCCTGGACGTCCCGGCCACACTGCAGCGCCTGGAGACGCTCGGGGTCGGCGTGCTCGGCTACCGCACGGAGCACTTCCCCGGGTTCTATCTGAGCAGTTCGGGCGAGCCCGTCGACTGGACGGTGCATACACCGGAGGAGGTCGCGCAGGTGATGCAGGCCGGGGACGCTCTGGGCGGCCCCGCCGCGGCACTGATCGTCGCCAACCCCGTACCGCCGAAGGATCAGCTGGATCCCGCCCTGCACGACCGGGTGCTGGCCCAGGCGCTGGACGCGTGCCGGGAGCGCGGCATCGTGGGGCAGGCCGTCACACCGTTCCTGCTGGACCAGCTGATGCAGCACACCGGCGGTGCTTCGCTGGAGGCCAACCTGGCGGCCGTACGCGGAAACGTGGCGCTCGCCGCGCGGATCGCCCTCGCCTGGGCCGCCGCGGAACGGGGAACGGCCGGGCCGAAAGGGGCGTCCGGACGGTGACCGAGGGCGGACTTCTCGTCGTCGGGGACGTGGTCACGGATGTGGTGGCCCGGCACGGGGCGGCTCTCGTCCACGGTACGGACACGGCGGCCCGGATCAGCACGCTGCCGGGCGGGGCGGGTGCCAATGTCGCCTGCTGGGCGGCACGTTCGGGCTGCCGCGACGTGCGGCTGCTGGCCCGGGTGGGTGCCGACTCCGCGGCCTGGCACGAAGAGGCGCTGCGACGGGCGGAGGTACGTCCGCTGCTGGCCGTGGACGGCGAGGCGCCGACCGCCACCGTCGTCGCGCTCGTCGACGCCGCCGCCGAGCGCACCTTCCTCACCGACAGCGGCGCCGTGCTGCGGCTCGCCCCCGACGACTGGTCGCCGTCGATGCTCGACGGCATCGCGCACCTCCACGTCTCCGGCTACCTCCTGTTCGCCGAGACCAGTCGCGCCACGACCCTGCTCGCCCTGCGGGAGGCCCGGCGGCGGTCGATCCCGGCGAGTGTGGACCCCGCCTCCGCCGGCTTCCTCGCCGAGCTCGGCGTCGGTCCGTTCCTGACGGCCGTGGAGGGGACGCAGTTGCTCCTGCCGAACGCCGACGAGGCCCGGCTGCTCACCGGCCTTCCCGAACCGGCCGACGCCGCAGCCAAGTTGAGCCTGGTGATTCCGCAGGTCGTCGTCACCCTGGGCGAGGAGGGAGCGCTACTGGCCACCGGAGGGACGGTCACCGGGCGCGTGCCGGCTGTCCCGGTACGCGGAGCGGTGGACTCGACGGGGGCGGGCGACGCCTTCACCGGCGGTTTCCTCGCCGCGCGGCTGGCGGGGGCGGACGACACGACGGCCGCTGCGGCGGGGTGCCGGTCGGGGGCCGAGGCGGTCACGACGGTGGGCGGCCGCCCGCTCCCTGATCCAGCCTGATCCAACGAGAGGCCCTAGCCCTCCCGGGGCAGACCGGTCCAGGCGGGGTGGAGCGGATCGTCGGCCCGGACGACCACGTCCGCGCGCCCGGCGGGCCCCACCTCGTCCTCGTACCGCCCGAAGGCGGGAAGGGTCCACCGCTCGCTCTCCCCGGTACGCCGTCGCAGCGCACCCGGCGACAGCCGCAGATGGACGCTCGCGTCGAACGGGAACCAGTGCCCGAGCAGCAGCGGACCGTGCACCACCAGCACACCGCCTTCGGGGAGCTGCCGGTACGGGCTGCGGGTGGCCCGGTCCGTCGCCGGGTCCCAGAGATCGGGCAGCACGCGCCCGCTGCCGCCCGCCTCCAGCGGTCCGAAGACCTCACGCCAGAGCGCACCCGTGTCGAACCAGCTGTCGAAGTACGAGTCGGGGTCCTCCTTGCCGTACTCGTAGCGCAGGCTGGCAGGACGCAGGAATCCCTCGGTGGACACGACGAGCACCGCACGGCCACGGATCCGCAGCGCCTCTGCGACGCGCTCCGCCAGTTCTCCGGTGCGCGCGGCCGGAGCGCCGTCCACGGCGAGCTTGAGCCAGGGTCCGCCGTCGGCCGTCTTCAGCCCTTCGGCGTGCGCGGCAAACGCCTCGGCCAGCCTTTCCCAGGTGATCGGTTCAAGTCGCACCCGTCCATCATCGCCCCTCTCGCCCGTGTGTCAGCGCGCCGGGCGAGGCGCACCACGCGGTCGGCGAGGGGCTGCAGGCCCGGTTCGCGGGCGGCGGCCGCTTCGGCGAGGCGTCCGATGTCGTCGGGCCATGACCCGGTGACGGTGTCCGGTGCCCCGATGCGCCGGGAGCCGCGCTCCAGCAGCCCCTGGGCGGTCTGCGGCTGCCCGCGCAGTACGGCCTTGGTCGCGGCGACCGCGTCGGCCGGCGCACTCGCGGGCCGTGACCGGTCGTCACCGCACGCCGCGGGGCTGCGAAGTTCCGCGCGGGATCCGGAGCAGTGGGTGGCGAGCACACGCAGCAGCTCCTGCTGAGCGAAGACTGCACGGCGCGCCGGGTCGAAGTGGCCGTCCGCGCGGTCCGTGTCCTGCGGTTCGCCCCCGTTCATGGCCGTACGGCTCCTGTCTCGTTCCCCTCGTCCGGATCACCGGTTTCGGGGCGCGCGGGGAGACGCTCGTCGACCGACGGCCGGCGACGGCGGGCGGGCGTCTCGCGCCATGTCACTTCTTCGCGCCGGAGTCCACCGCATCGGCGTCGTCGGAGAGTGCACTGCCCTCGGGCAGCAGATAGGCCACCCAGAGCACGACCGGCTCGGTGCCCAGGTTGTGTCCGATGTGGGGGCGGTCAGCGCCTGACGGCTCGATGAACGACGTGCCCGCGGCCATCACCTCGACCGAGCAGTCGTCCAGCGTGCGCGTCAGAGTCCCCGACTTGACGACCGCGAGCACCTGACCGCTGTGGGTGTGCCAGCCGGTGGAGCCACCAGGCTCCACGGTGATCGTCCGGAAGGTCACATCCGTACGGCCGTTCGGCGTCTTGACGTTCAGCTTCCCGGTCGACGTGCCCTTCGCGACCACGGTGCCGCTCACCCCACTGGCGGGCGCGGCCGTGGCCGCCGGCGGTACGAACTCGATCGCGGCCGCACACCCGCCCCCGGCCAGGGCCGTGCCGAGTCGGAGCTGCTGCCCGTACTGCTCCTGCCGTTCCTGCCGTTCCTGCCGTTCCTGCCGGTCTCGCCGTTCCTGCTGTCTGCCTATTCTCACGCGAACTCCTCCGCCTCGGCATCCAGGAGATCTCAAATGCCCCAAAGCTACCCAGGAGTTCATACGCGGAATCATCCGGACACGACGGCCGTACGGCAGTCGCATGACGGTCATTCGCCCCGAAGCTCTCCGGCCAGCGGGCCCTCGCCCACGACCACGATCCGTCCGTCCTTCACCGCCTCGGCGAGCGTGCACTCGCCCCGTCCGAGCGCGAGACAGAGCTCGGTATCGAGCGCGATCCGGGCGTCGGCGTGAGCGGCGGGCCCGTCCCCGTACACCCCCGCATCGACATCCGGTCCACCCACTCTGATGTGGAACTCCCCCTCGTCGAGGTGGACTTCGACGATCCCTTCATGGGTCAGCCCAGCCAGCGCCCGCCGCAGCGGGAGCGCGAACCAGTGCGCCCGCACCGCATCCGTCGGCCGCCGTTCACCGATCGCGGGCGCCCCCCACTCGGCGAGAGCGGTCAGGACCGGCAGCAACTCATGGCCGCGTCCGGTCAGTTCGTACACCGAGGCGGCGGCGGGCGGCGGCAGCCGGCGACGGGTGACCAGACCGCCCTGTTCCATGTCCCTGAGCCGGGACGCGAGGACGTCCGTGCTGACGCCGGGAAGGTCCGCGTGCAGATCGGTGTAGCGGCGTGGCCCCGCCAGCAGTTCGCGGACGATCAGCAGCGTCCACCGGTCGCCGACGGAGTCGAGGGCCCGGGCGGTGGCGCAGAACTGGTCGTAACTCCGGCGGCGCGCAGTGCGTGCGGATGGCTGCTGCTGACGTGGCATGCGACGCAGTCTAGACATGTTGTTGGACTTTCCAAGCTCAGGCTTGGTAAAACCAAGTATCGCAATCGGATCGGGGAGGCCACCGCATGGAGTTCCGGCAGTCCAGCAAGCTCAACGAGGTCTGTTACGAGATCCGGGGCCCGGTCATCGAGCACGCCAACGCCCTGGAGGAGGCGGGCCACAGCGTGCTCCGCCTCAACACCGGCAACCCCGCGCTCTTCGGTTTCGAGGCGCCGGAGGAAATCGTCCAGGACATGATCCGGATGCTCCCCCAGGCCCACGGCTACAGCGATTCGCGCGGCATCCTCTCCGCCCGCCGCGCGGTGGCGCAGCGCTACCAGGCGATGGGGCTGACCGACGTCGGGGTGGACGACATCTTCCTCGGCAACGGTGTGTCCGAGCTGATCTCGATGTCCGTGCAGGCGCTGCTGGAGGACGGCGACGAGGTGCTGATCCCGTCGCCCGACTACCCGCTGTGGACCGCCGTCGTCACCCTCGCGGGCGGCAGGGCCGTGCACTACACCTGCGACGAGGCGTCGGACTGGAATCCGGACCTCGGCGACCTGGCGTCGAAGATCACCGACCGCACCAAGGCCGTCGTGATCATCAACCCGAACAACCCGACCGGTGCCGTCTATCCCCGCGAGATCCTCGAAGGCATCCTCGACCTGGCGCGCAGGCACGGCCTGCTGGTCCTCGCCGACGAGATCTACGACCAGATCCTGTACGACGACGCCGAGCACCACAGTGTCGCGGTCCTCGCCCCCGACCTGGTCTGCCTCACCTTCAGCGGTCTGTCGAAGACATACCGGGTGGCAGGGTTCCGCTCGGGCTGGATGGTGGTGTCGGGCCCGCAGCAGCACGCGAGCAACTATCTGGAGGGCCTGACGATGCTCGCCTCCATGCGGCTGTGCCCGAACGCGCCCGCCCAGTACGCCATTCAGGCCGCCCTCGGCGGCCGGCAGTCCATCCGGGAGCTGGTGGCGCCGGGCGGCAGGCTGTACGAGCAGCGCAACCGGGCCTGGGAGAAGCTGAACGAGATCCCCGGGGTGTCGTGCGTGAAGCCGAAGGGTGCGCTGTACGCGTTCCCGCGCATCGACCCGAAGGTGCACCACATCATCGATGACGAGAAGTTCGTCCTCGACCTGCTCCTGCGTGAGAAGATCCAGGTGGTGCAGGGCACCGGTTTCAACTGGCCGCGTCCCGACCACTTCCGGATCCTGACCCTCCCTCACGCCGACGATCTGGACGCGGCGATCAGCCGCATCGGCCGCTTCCTGAACGGATACCGTCAGTGACCTGTCCCGCCTGCGGGGTCCTCGTCCATACACAGTTCGCCTCGCCCGAACTCGTCGGTCCGATCGTCGAGGGCGGACTCGATCCGGCCGCCGATCCGGGATGGGCGGACTCGGGCGCGGAATCGCCCGCCGAGTACGCGCGCTGGGCAGGTCATCTGTGCGGTATGACCTGTCTGCGCATGGCACTGGGCACCGGCGCCCCGTCGCTGTTCGCCCTGCGCGACGGGGCGCTCAAGTGCGGCGCGTACACCGAGGATGCGGAGGGGACGATCCGGGGTCTGATCTACGCCCCGTTCGCGGAGTACGCACGTGAGGTGCACGGCCTCGACGCGGTCGTCCACCGGCACCTGTCGACGGACGAGATCGTGGCTCTGCTGGACGAGGGGCGGGCGGTGATGGCGTCGGTGCATTACGCGATCCGGCGTCCGCACCAGCCCGCTCCGGGGCGGGGCGGTCATCTGGTGCTGCTGACGTCCCGTACGCCGGACGGCGGCGGGGTGCACTTCCACAACCCGTCGGGCACGACGGCCATGACCCGGGCCGCGGAACTGCCCCTCGCGGACTTCGAGCGGTTCTTCGCCGGGCGCGGGGTGTCACTCGCCGACGGCGCACGGCAGAGGTCCGGAACGGGAGCGGACCCGGGGGCGTAGCCGGCCCCCGGGCCCTGAGTGATGCCGCCCGTTCGGCACGCCGGCACTTTTAAGAGCCCGGGTCAGTCGTAATGTCGCCGCGTCCTTCCTTTAGACGACCGCAGACCGAAGCTCCGCGGGTTGGAGTCGAACCAACATCTCGACGCGCATGGGCCCGAGCCCATTCGATCCGGCGATCGGCGGCGAATGCTGAGTCTGGAGCAAGAGTCTGAGATTGATCGCGGTCTGCCTCTGCCATTTGGGCTACCCCGGCCCGTTCACGTACAGGGAAAGTACGCGAATGCCGGGGGGAGGACTCGAACCTCCACTGGAACCGCGTCGTCACGACAAGCTTCAGTTTCAGCTTGCGCTCCTCGCGCACCCCGGCCGCAACCATGTGGCCGGGGAATCCATGGTCGGCTACCCGAAGAGGTAACCGAATACCGCATCACCCACCCGCTGGTCGGTGACGTCCACGCCGTTGGCTTCCTCGCGGGCGAACTTCACGGCCTGCTGGAGCTTCTCCACCCGGTCCAGGAGTTCATTGATGCGCCGCGCGGGCAGTGCCCCGGAGAACTTCACGGTCGTCCAGTATCCGATCGGAACGTCCTCGTAGTACACCTCGACCTGCGCCGGGTGCTTCTCGGTGGCCTCCGCCTTCACATGGTTGCGGGGCACCTTCTTCGTACGGAGCGTCCGGACCGGCTCGGTCTTCCAGGAGTCCGTCGAGGGGTCCTGCGTCCACGCCTCGGCGGCGTCGAGCACCGGCAGCTTGCGCACGAACGTGTTGACGTCGGTCAGCTGCTTCTCCAGGAACAGCAGGTACGACACCGGGACATCGGCCACGAGCACCCGGCCGTCGACCGTCACATCCGCGCGGGCCGCACAGTTCGCCCAGTCCTTCGTGGCGGTCACGTCGAACAGCCGGGTCAGCGTCGCCGCGGTGTTCCGCAGCACGTCCTCGGCTTTGATCTGCACCAGCGTCGATTCGGGCGGAAGCTGCTCGCCCTCCTCGTCCTTCGGCTGGTAGGTCCGGGAGATTCCGGCCAGCAGCCCGGCCTTCTGGAGGCCGTGATGCGCCGCCGTCAGGTCCTGGTGAGCCTTGGCCTTGACGCCTTTCTCCACTGCGATGATCTGATTGAGTTTCGCCACGTGGAGGAAGCTAGCACCGGCAACCCACCTGCAACGAAGGGTTTTTGGCGAAGGGCTTCAGCACGCAATCCCGCCTGCCGCATTCATGCCGTCACCGGTACGGGTGGTTTCCATGGGACAGCCATGTCCGGCACTTCTCCGGCGGAGGTCGCTTGCCACAGTGGGCCGCGCGCAAGCCCCGCGCCCTCGCCCTCCGAACGAAAGCCCCTCCCTTGCCGCTCCCTCCCCCTGCGACCAGCCCTCACAGCAACGACCGCCCGCACGGTCCGAAGCAGCACACCGTGCTCACCGCGGCGGCCGCCGCTCTCGCCGTACTGGCCGTGGGCATGCCCGTCGCCTACGCCACGCTCGGCAGCGACGCGCCCGCAGGTTCTCGGCCCGCCGCGTCGACCGTCGCCACACGCGGCAAGGCCTACATCGAGACCCGGCTCTTCTTCGGCACCGAACGCCCGGACGGCGGGCCCGATGTGACCGACCGTCAGTTCCTGGCCTTCGTCGACGAGGAGGTCACCCCACGCTTTCCGCGAGGCCTGACCATCCAGGACGGCCGCGGTCAGTGGCGGGACTCCCACGGAGTGATCGAGCGGGAGCGCAGTCATGTACTGATCCTGCTGTACCCGGCGACCGAGGCACGCCTGCGCGACCCGCAGATCGAGCGGATCCGCAACGCGTACGAGAATGCCTACGCCCAGGACTCGGTGGCCCGGCTGGAAGAGCGCACGACCGCCGACTTCTGAGTACCGCCACCCCTGCGAAGCGTGCGGGCAGCCGCACGGCCGACGTGCGCCCGCGTGCACGCGCCGCCTGATCGAGAGCTGTCCGGCGTCCGCTGCCGATGGTCAGCGGCCGAGCAGCGCCATGAGTGTGCCCACCGGGTCCGAGTCCGGTACGGCGCGGGGCCACCAGTCGTCCTTGCCCCTGTCCGACTCGTAGCCGTACCAGCGGCCGTCCCGGCCGAAGCGGAGCTGGAGCGTGCCGTCGGGATGGGTGAGGTGGTTGCGCCAGGGCTGGAAGCGGGGGAAATCGGCGGCGGCCAGGGCGGGGCGGGCCCGGTCGAAGGGGCCGGCCGGCGGGTCCCAGGGGCTTTCCAGGACCGCCAGGCCCTCGGCGCCGCCCTGGCGCCAGGCGGCGACCGCACGGACCAGGTCGGTGGTGTTGTGGCCGGTGGCGGAGGCCAGCTCGCGGTAGAGCGCACGGGTGGTGGCGGTGAGTCCCGCGGTGGGGCGGGCCGCGGCGAGCCGGACGGCGTCCTGCCAGGGGGTGAGTCCGCAGACGGGGTCCTGACCGGTGGTGAGGAGGGTGTGCGCGCGGCCTGCCGCATCCGTGGCGAGGTGGTCGAGCGAGAGCGGGTCGCGGGCGCCGGGCAGCTGCGGGTACGAGGGTGGCTGGCCGGGCTGCGACGGCACCGGGAGCGGGGCGGGCAGCGGGGGGAGGAAGCGGTCGGCCAGGGCTTCCCGCGCCGGTACGGAGAGGGTGGCGGGGACCGTGGGGCGTTCCCGGACCGAGTGCGCGGCGTTGCGCCGGCCCAGCTCCTCGACGAGTTCGCGCTCACCGCGGCCGCGCAGCAGCAGGAGAACGAACGGGTCGGTGTCCAGCAGGCGGGCCATCTGGTAGCAGAGAGCGGCGACGTGCTTGCAGGGCCAGCCGTGGTCGGGGCAGGAGCAGCTCGGGTCGAGGTCGTTCGCGGCGGGCAGCAGCCCGGTGCCCGCCTCGGCCGCCGTGTCGACGAGGGTGTGCGGCATCTCCTTGGCGAGCAGCGCGGCGAGATGGCCGGGCCTGGCGGCGACGGCGTCGAGGAAGGCGTCCCAGCCGGTGTCGGTGAGGACGCGCAGCCGCAGTTCGGAACGGTACGGACGGGGGCGGCTGCCCTGGACGTAGGCGACGACGCGGCCGGGGGTGACGGTGATGGCCGCGACATGGCCTCTGTCGGCGTACGTACGGCCGCGGGCGAGCCGGCCCTCGTCCATCGACAGAGACTCCAGCGCCGCCACCCAGGACCGCCCCCACCAGCTGTCCGCGAACGGCTCGTCGCCGTGGGAGGCGCGGGGCGGCACGGCCTCGAAGGTACGCCGCAGATCGTCGGGGCCGGGGCGGGCCCTGACGTACGAGGGGGGCGCGGGCCGGGTGCGGGGGCTCATGACGGCCTCCGCAGCGAGACGAGATCGGCGAGGTCCCGGTCGCTGAGCTCGGTCAGCGCGGTCTCCCCGGAGCCGAGCACCGCATCGGCCAGGGCCTGTTTGGCCGCCAGCATCTCCCCGATCCGGTCCTCGACGGTGCCTTCGGCGATCAGCCGGTGCACCTGGACGGGCTGCGTCTGGCCGATGCGGTACGCACGGTCCGTGGCCTGCTCCTCGACGGCCGGGTTCCACCAGCGGTCGTAGTGGATGACGTGGGCGGCGCGGGTGAGGTTCAGCCCGGTGCCCGCCGCCTTGAGGGAGAGCAGAAAGACGGGAACCTCGCCGGACTGGAAGCGGTCCACCATGCGCTCCCGCTCGGCCACCGGAGTACCGCCGTGCAGGAGTTGGGAGGGGACGGCGCGCGAGGCGAGGTGCGCGGAAAGGATCCGGGCCATCGACACGTACTGGGTGAAGACCAGCACGGAACCGTCCTCGGCGAGGATCGTGTCGAGCAGCTCGTCGAGCAGGGCGAGCTTGCCGGAGCGGCCTATGAGGCGGGTCGGCTCCTCCTTCAGATACTGCGCGGGGTGGTTGCAGATCTGCTTGAGCGAGGCCAGCAGCTTCATGATCAGACCGCGGCGGGCGATGCCTTCGGAGGCTTCGATGAGGGCCATGGTCTCGCGCACCGCCGCCTCGTAGAGCGTGGCCTGCTCGCGGGTGAGGAAGACGGGGTGGTCGGTCTCCGTCTTGGGCGGCAGCTCCGGGGCGATGCCCGGGTCGGACTTCTTGCGGCGCAGGAGGAACGGCCTGACCAGCCGGGAGAGGCGCTCGACCGCCTCGTCGTTGCCGAGCCCTGCCGCGGTGCCGGTGCTCTCGACGATCCGGGCGTGCCGGGCCCTGAACGCCTTGAGGGGGCCGAGCAGTCCGGGGGTGGTCCAGTCGAGCAGGGCCCAGAGCTCGGAGAGGTTGTTCTCCACGGGGGTACCGGTGAGGGCGATCCTGGCGGGGGCCGGGATGGTGCGCAGCGCCTTCGCCGTGGAGGAGTGCGGGTTCTTCACATGCTGCGCCTCGTCGGCGACGACAAGTCCCCAGCTGTGGGCGCCGAGTTGGACCGCGCTGGAGCGCATCGTGCCGTACGTGGTGAGAACGAAGCCGCCGTCGGGGTCGTCGAGCGTGCGGTCGGTGCCGTGGAAACGGCGCACGGGGACACCGGGGGCGAAGCGGTTGATCTCCCGGTGCCAGTTGCCGAGGAGGGAGGCGGGGCAGACCACCAGGGTGGGTGCGGGGTGCGCTCGGTGCAGGTGGAGGGCGATGACGGTGATGGTCTTGCCGAGCCCCATGTCGTCGGCGAGGCACCCGCCGAGGCCCAGCGCGGTCATCCGGTCCAGCCAGGCCAGGCCGCGCAGTTGGTAGTCGCGGAGCGTGGCGTCGAGTCCCGGCGGCGGCGCGAGCACCGTGTCGTCGGTGAGGATGCGGGTGCGGAGCTCGGCGAGGGCACCGGCCGGCACCGCCTCGACCTGCTCGCCGTCCACCTCCGCGCTGCCGGTCAGCGCCACGGCGAGGGCGCCCACCGGATCGAGCAGCCCGAGCTCACGCTTGCGTGCCTTGCGCACGAGCGCGGGGTCGACGACGACCCACTGGTCCCGCAGGCGCACGACGGGCCGGTGGGCCTCCGCGAGGATGTCCATCTCCCGCTCGGTGAGCTGCTCGTCACCGAGGGACAGCTGCCAGTCGAAGGCGAAGAGCCGCTCGGCGTCGAAGAACGAGGTGCCGTCGGTGGCCGAGCCGGGTGCGGGCCGGACCACGGCCGAGGCGGTCAGCGAGCGTACGAGGTCGCGCGGCCAGTGGACGCTCACCCCGGCCGCAGCGAGCCGCGCACCGGCGTCGCTCAGCAGCTCGTACAGTTCGTCCTCGGTCAGGGCGAGCACATCGGGGACGGGCAGGTCCAGCAGCCGCTCCAGCGGCGCCCAGACACGGGCGGCACGGCGCAGCGCGAGCACGGCATCGATCCTGGCCCGGGGCCCGAAGGGCTCGCCTCCGCCGCCGTTCCACAGAGCTGCGGCGTCGATGACGTACGTCGGGTCGGCCAGGCTGTGCACCTGCGTGATCGCCGCGGCGGCGTGCCTGGCCGCGCCCCCGTGGACATCCGCGGCATTGTCGGAGGCCCGGGTCCCATCGGTGCCGTCGGGATCGGGGGTGCCGTGGGTGTCGGCCGTGTCGAAGAGGTCGTACGCCGACAGGTCGAGGCGGAGCGACACCCGTACACCCGCGTCCAGGCCGGCGGCGACCTCGACGGACCAGTCACGGGCCCGGGGCAGGTGCTGGGCCTCGCGGGCCGCGAAGGGGGCGCCCATCGCGTGCGCCGCGGCGGGCGTCCGGGGCAGGGTGTCGGCGACCGCGTCGAGGAAGGCGCCGAGCAGCGACTCGGGGTCGGGGAGCTGGAGCGGTGTGCGATCCGGGAGCGGCACGGCGTACGCCTCGGGCGGCATGGCGGCGGCGACCGCCCGCAGATGGGCGACGTCCTCGGCGTCGCGCGGCCCGGCCCGCCAGGCGTCGTGGTCGTCGGCCGTGAGACCGGGAACCAGCCTGCCGCGGGCCACCAGGCCGAGTGCATGGAGTGCGGCCGCGCCCCAGCAGCGGGCGGCCGGGTGGGCGGACTGCTGGTGGCGGGCGCGGGCCAGCAGGGGCAGGGCATCGGCGACGGGCAGCCGGACCGCGGGCACCGTGCCACGCCGGACATCGCCCTGCTGCCCGTGGCGCCGGACCACCGTGATCTCGCCCGTCTCGCCGGAGGCCTGCTCGCAGATGTCGCCGATCGCCGGGAGCGGGCTGCCGTCGGGGGCCCAGAAGGCGACCTGCCCGTCTCTCGGCAGCGGCGCGGGCAGGAAGACGACGGCGCAACGCAGGAGGCGGCCGGTGGCCGCGTCCTGCGTCTGTTGCTGTGTGTACTCGCCGTGCACTGCCGAGGTCATCGCTCCCCTCCCGTCCCGCCCGCGATCGTCCGGTCCTCTCGGTCTCTCTGTGTCTGCGAGTCTAGGCGGGGGGTCCGACAACCGGTCTCGCACCGGCGTGCGCGCAGGTCAGTGCCTGGCCAGCGGCTTGGGCCGCATGGCGCGAGCGGGCCCGGAGGAGGGCGGCGCGGAGGTGGGCGGCGCAGGCGACGGCTGTTGCTGCTGGGGCTGTTGCTGCGGGGGCGAGGACTTCTGCGGGGGCTGCTGCGCGGGACCGGACCCGACCTCCTGCTGCGCCGGCGCCGGCTGCTGCGCCCGCTCCAGGAAGCGGAGCAGCTCCACCGGGAACGGCAGCACCAGCGTGGAGTTCTTCTCCGCCGCGACCGCGACCACGGTCTGCAGCAGTCGCAGCTGGAGCGCGGCCGGCTGGGCGGACATCTCCCCCGCCGCCTCGGCCAGCTTCTTCGACGCCTGGAGTTCTGCATCGGCGTTGATGACCCGAGCGCGCCGCTCCCGGTCGGCCTCGGCCTGACGGGCCATGGAGCGTTTCATCGTCTCGGGCAGCGACACGTCCTTGATCTCCACCCGGTCGATCTGGACGCCCCACCCCACGGCCGGACTGTCGATCATGAGCTCCAGACCCTGGTTGAGCTTCTCCCGGTTGGACAGGAGATCGTCCAGGTCGCTCTTGCCGATGATCGACCGCAAGGAGGTCTGCGCCATCTGCGACACCGCGAACCGGTAGTCCTCCACCTGCACGATCGCGCTCGCCGGATCGACCACCTTGAAGTAGATGACCGCGTCCACGCGCACCGTCACGTTGTCCCGCGTGATGCCGTCCTGCGCGGGCACCGGCATCGTCACGATCTGCATGTTGACCTTGCGCAGCCGGTCGATACCGGGAACCACCATGGTGAATCCGGGCCCGCGCACTTCATCGCGCAGCCTGCCGAGCCTCAGCACGATGCCCCGCTCGTACTGCTTGACGATCTTCGCGGCCATCGCCACGTACACCGCGCCCGCGGACGCCGCCGCCACCGCGACGACCACCAGTTCTTGGACCATGACGGCCCCCTGCCAGCCGGATACATCCGATTAAGAACGCTATTACCACGTTATGCCCCATACGAACACCGGGCGAACATGGGCTCGGACCTCGGTCACCCGGCAGGCCGCGCACCGGATGCCTGGCCGCCCGGAAGCGGGCAAGGTGACCAGCGATACACATGAGCCGGACGAGACAGACGAGGACCCGCCCATGCCCGTGATCGATCACCGACGCCGCCGTCTCGGCATCGCAGCCGGGACCGCGCTCCTGACCCTCAGCGTCGCGGGCTGCTCCGGCCTCGGCCGCACCGCGGTCGGGCCCGTCACCTACGTCACCCAGCGGGATGCCGTGATCAACGTGAACAGCCCCTCCGTGAGGGGCTGCCACCGGCTCGACCCGGCGGGCGCCAAAGAAGTGATCAACGGGACCCTGATCGACATCATCCTTTACCGCACGCGCGACTGCACGGGTCCGGGGTCGACCTATGTCGCCACGACCTTCAGCGACATGAACCCACCGAGCGCCCTGCCCTGGCGCAGCTTCAGCACCGTCCACTGACCGGCGCGGTGCACGGGCCGTCCCCGCCTACGCACGCCGGCGCACGAGCCCGATCAGCTGCGCCGTTCTGTCCCGCCGGTCCCGGGCGATCAGGACGACCAGCACGATGAGCAGTGCCGGCATGATCGCGTTCACCGGGTCGAGCAGGGTGAGCTGGACGACGGACGCCCCGGCCAGCAGCCCGACGAAGGCCATCGCCGCCACCCCGGACAGCAGGGGCACCAGCAGCGCGACGGCGCCTGCCATCTCCAGGGCTCCGATGAGATACATCGCGCCATGGCTCCAGCCCATCCGGTCGAAGGTCTCGATCGCCGACTCATGGGCAATCAGCTTGGCGAACGCGCTGAAGGCGAAGAACAGGGCGAGCGCGACCCGTGCGACGGTGAGCGCGACCGCACCTCGGCTGCGTGTCGCGGCCGTCGGGGCGGCGGTGTCCGTCGTGTGCGTCGGCGTCGTGGTCTCGGACATCGGGGTCTCCTCGGGAAGCGTGGTGTCACGTACGCAAGGAAAGACCCCGGAGCGGTCCGGAACTCATCGCATCCCGGACCGCCGGTCCCCTCGGTTCCCGTCGCCCGGCGACTACCCGGGCACGGCCCGCACCCACACCCCGTCGTCCGTCAGATAGCGGTCGACGGTCAGTCCCGCCGCCTCCAGATGCCCCTCGAACTGTTCCTTCGTCAGCTCCCGTGACCGAAACGTCTGGGTCCATCGCGCATCGTCGAAGATGTACTCCGCGTGCACCGAGTCCACCCCGTCGCCGACGGGGTCCGCCGAGACGATCCGCACCGTGTATCCGGCCGGATCGACCCGTTCCCTCGGCAGATCGGTGCGGTAGTCGGCGCCCTCGCGCTGCAGAAGCACGACGCCGCCGTCCTTGACGTATCTCCGGCAGGTCCGCAGAATTCCGTCGCGCACCCGGTGTTCGCCCGCGTGCACCAGGAACGATGCCAGCAGCACCACGTCGAATGTCTCGTGGCCGAGCTCCAGGGACTCGATGGGACTCCGCACCGTGCGCGCGCCCCGTACGTGTTCCAGCATCTGCGCCGACTCGTCCACCGCCGTGACCTCAAAGCCGCGCGCGAGCAGCGGACGGGTCATCCGGCCCACCCCGCAACCGAGTTCCAGAATGCTCGACCCGGCGGGCACCGCCGCCGCGATCACGTCCGGTTCCGTGCCGACCGACAGCCGTCTGTACAGCTCGACCGCGCAGCCGTCCGGCGTGATCGAGCCGGGCCCCGTCCCTGAATACCCCTCACGTACCAGTGGTCCGCTCATGCAAGGGCGAACGAACGGCCGATGGCCGCCGTTCCCGTCAGCACGCCGGATAGCGCTCCTGCGGCCAGTCCACCGCCTGCTCGAACTCCAGACACAGATCGTCGGCCAGCTCGGCGATCACCGACCGGCCCTCCGTCTGCGCCAGCCAGGACGACGGGAGCCTTACGTCGCCGTGGTGGGCGCCGAGCAGATTGCCGCAGACCGACCCGGTGGAGTCGCTGTCGCCCGAGTGGTTGACCGAGAGCAGCAGTGCCTGGGCCACCTCGTCGCCGCCCGGCAGCACCAGGGCGCAGTACACGGCGATGGCGAGAGCCTCCTCGGCCACCCAGCCCTCGCCCAGCAGCTCCACCTTCTCGGCGGTCGGCGCGCCCTGCGCGGCCAGGTCGACGGCCGCGCGCAGCGCCGCCGTCGTCTCCTCGTGGCCCGGGTGGCGTGCGAGCAGCTCCATGGCCCGCAGCACGGCTCCCGCCATCGAATCGCCTTCCAGCAGGTGGGCGATGATCGCGGCGAACGCCCCGGCCGCAGTCGCGCCGGTCGGGTGCCCGTGGGTGATCTGCGCGCACCGGGCAGCCAGTCCGAAGCCGGCCGTCGCACCGGCACCGATCAGGCCGAAGGGCGCGGACCGCATCACCGTGCCGCACCCCTTGGACCCGGTGTTGACCGGCCCCGGCCGGCCGAGCGTGCCCGTCGGGTCGGGGACGTGGCCGGCCGCGAGCCCGGTCAGGCAGGCGTTGCCGGGGGCACGGCGGGCGTACAGAAAGCGCTGCTGCCGCAGCCAGCCGGTGCGTATGAGGTCGTCTCCGCCCCGGGCGGGTGGAGCAGGATGGTTCTGTGTGTCGAGCCAGCGCAGGTAGGCGTTGCGCACGATCGCGGTCTCGGCGCCGCCGATCCCCTTCGACATCGCCCGGGAATGCGCCCTGATCAGCCCTTCGGCGGTGAACAGGGTCATCTGCGTGTCGTCGGTGACGCGGCCGACGACACCGTCCCCGTCCGCGACGAGCCCGCGGACGCCGTCTTCCCCGTGCGTCCTGCGGATACCGGACAGCGAGAGGAACTCCACCGGGTTCCCCAGCGCATCCCCGATCGCACCGCCCAGCAGTGACCCCCGGACCCGGGCCCTGCGCGCGACGTCGTTCCCCCATGCTGTGCCGTTCACGGACGGTCTCCCCACACTCTGTCTCGGCGTGCCTCGGAATCGCTGCCGCGGGTCCATCCTGGAAGGAGAGGCGATCGCCATGCGTACCGGCAATGAACCGATGACTGCGCGCAGTCCCCTGCGACTGCGGCTCTGCCTGAGTCTATGGGGCATGGCCTGGGCCGTCTTCGGCCTCACGGCCTTCACCCTGGTCGACCGGCCGGGCTGGGCCGCGGCCTGCGGTCTGCTGCTTCTGCTGACGGTGGTGGATCTTGTCGTGATCGTCCACCACATGCACCAGGGCCCGCACTGGCAGCCGGGCCGCAACATCCCCCCGTACGAACCCGACCACGGCCAACGCCGCAGGTACGGTCACTGACCCGCCGGTCCGGCGGGCCGGGAGGTTCAGGCGCTCGTGTCGAAGCGGGCCGCCCGCAGGTACTCCGGGTTCGGGTCGAGCGCCGCGGCCAGCCGGAAGTGGCGCACGGCCTGCTCCGAGCGTCCGGACCGCTCGAAGGTGCGGGCCAGGGCGAAGTGCGCGAACGCGTTGTCCGGTTCGCGCTCCAGGACGAGTTCGAATTCGAGCTCGGCAGGGCGAAGTTGGGCGGCGGCGAAGAAGGCGCGGGCCCTCAGCAGCCGGGCAGCCGTGTTCTCCGGGTGGGCCGCGATCACCGAGTCCAGCAGCTTGACCGCGCCCCGCGGGTCGCGCGCCGCCAGCAGGCGTTCGGCCGCGCGGAAGTCGATGACGTGGGTTTCCGGGGTCCTCTCGGGCACGCTCGCATCCTTCCCTTCGACAACGGCTTTGCAACGTCCGGCCGGGTGCCGGTATTCCGGTACTGCTACGGGTCACCGGGTCACCCCGGCCGACCGCCCGCTGCGTCGGACGGGGCTGCGTCGTGTCATCCGGTGCGACTGCCCGTCGTGTCAGCTCCGGGCGGCGGCCCGCTGCGCCAGCTCCGCCCAGACCTTGCGGACCTGCGGCTCCAGCTCGTCCAGCGGGCCGTCGTTGTCCACGATCAGATCGGCGACGGCCCGCCGCTGCTCGCGGGTGGCCTGGGCGGCCATGCGTGCGCGGGCCTCGGACTCCGTCATTCCGCGCAGCCGCACAAGGCGGTCGAGCTGGGTCTCGGGGGCGGCGTCGACGACCACGACCAGGTCGTAGAGGGGGGCGAGGCCGTTCTCGGTGAGGAGGGGGACGTCGTGGACCACGACGGAGTCGGGGCCCGCCGCCCGCTCCAGTTCGGCGGAGCGGGCTCCGACCAGCGGGTGGACGATCGCGTTCAGGGTGGCCAGCCGGTCGGTGTCCGAGAAGACGATCGAGCCGAGCCTGGGCCGGTCGAGGGTGCCGTCGGCGGCGAGGATGCCGGCGCCGAACGCGTCGACGACGGCCGCCAGCCCCGGGGTACCGGGCTCGACGACCTCGCGCGCGATCCTGTCGGCGTCGATCAGCACGGCTCCGTACGAGACCAGCAGCCGTGACACTTCGCTCTTGCCGGCGCCGATGCCGCCGGTCAGGCCCACTTTCAGCATGGCCGCAGCCTAACGGCCTCCGGACAGTCATGGCCCGGTCACGGACCATGCGCCGGTCAGCTGTCGCCCTCCCGCTCGGCAAGGAACCGTTCGAATTCGAGGCCGATCTCGTCGGCGGAGGGCAGGTCGACCGGTTCGGCGACCAGATTGCCGCGCGTCTCGGAGCCTGCGACCGCGTCGTACTGGTGCTCAAGACCCTCGACGAGCGAGACGAGCTCGTCGTCGCCCTGGTCGACCTGGCGGTCGATCTCGGTCTGCGTGCGGTGCGCCTCCGTGCGCAGCGAGTGCGCGATGCTCGGCAGGACCAGCCCGGTCGCGGCCGTGATCGCCTCGAGCGCGGTGAGCGCGGCATCCGGGTAGGCGGAGCGGGCGACGTAGTGCGGCACATGGGCGGCGACACCGAGGACGTCGTGTCCGGCCTGCATCAGCCGGTACTCGACGAGGGCCTCGGCGGAGCCGGGGACCTGCGCCTCGTCGAACGGGCTGCGGTGGCCCGGCATCAGGTCCGTGCGATTGCCGTGCGGGGTGATGCCGACCGGGCGGGTGTGCGGGACGCCCATCGGAATACCGTGGAAGCTGACGGCGAGGCGGACGCCGAGCCGCTCGACGATCTGCTCGACGGCGGCGGCGAACCTCTCCCACTCCACGTCCGGCTCGGGCCCGGACAGCAGCAGGAAGGGCGCCCCGGTGGCGTCCTGGACCACCCGGAGGTCCAGCGTCGGGGTCTCGTAGCCCGCATAGCGGTCGCGCTTGAACGTCAGCAGCGGGCGCCGTGCGCGGTAGTCGACGAGGCGGTCGTGGTCGAAACGGGCCACGACCTGGTGCGGCAACGACTCCAGCAGACCGTCCACGATCTGCTCGCCCGTCTCACCCGCGTCGATGTACCCCTCGAAGTGGTAGAGCATGACCAGGCCCGCCGACTCCTGGGCGAGCGCCATGTCGACGACGGCCAGCCCCTTCGGCTCCCATTCGTACAAACTCTGCGGATCAGGCACGGTTACCGCTCCTCCTCTTGTTCCTCAAGAAGAACGTCCGGCAGGGCACGGGCATTCCCTTCCCGTGCCCATTCACAGGGTGTTTACGCCAGGACCCGCGCGTGCAGTGCGGTGACCGCCTTCCGTGCGGAGGTGAACGCGCCGTGCTGCCAGGCGTCGGCGTAGCTGAGGTGGTCACCGGCGAAGTACACCCGCCCGGCGGCCCGGTTGAGCGGTGCGAACACAGGGGCGTCGGGGCCGCCGGCGAGCGAGTGCCAGGCGGCTTCCAGGTGCGGGGTCTGGCGCCAGTGGTGGGAGAACGACGAGGCGAGTTCGGTGCGGTACTTCTCGCCGTGGATCTTCACACCCTGGGCGACGGCGCGCGCCTCCCGCTCGCGCGGGGTGAGTGCCGCATACGCGTCGGCGTCCGCACCGTAGTTGTAGTAGCCGATGACGGTGCCGCGCGCGCCGTTGTGTCCGTACGACGGGTACCAGATGTGCGACAGGTCCATGTCGGTCTCGGTGATGCCGCCGTAGATGCGGTGGTCGGTCTCCCACCAGCGGCTCCGGTACTCCAGACCGATCTTGCCGGCCGAGGACGGCTTGCAGGCCTCCAGTGCGGTCTGTACGGCGGGGCCGAGGTTGTGCGAGGTCTTGGCGAGGATGTTGGGCGGCAGGGCGGCGATGCAGTAGTCCGCCTCGATGGTGCGGGTGTGCCCGGCCTGCGTGTACGTGACGGTGACGCCGTGGGCCGTGTCGGTGATGTCGCTGACGGCGGCGCCGGTACGGATCCTGCGCTCGCCCACCGCCCGGGTCAGCGCGGCGGGTATCCGGTCCATGCCGCCGACCGGCTGGAACATCAGCATGGCCTGGTCGTACTCGAATTCGAAGGAGAAGTAGCGTCCGACGCCGCTCGCGAAGACCTCGGAGGCGGACGGTACGGAGCCGAGTTCCTCACCGGGGGTTCCGGCGGCCGCGGGGTCGATACGGTAGCCGCGCCGGGGGCTGCCGCCGTAGGTGAGCGTGTCGCCGATGTCGCCGAAGTCCTTGAGGAATTCGAGGAGCCGCTCCTGGTCGTCGGCGGTGATCCGGCGGTCGAGGGCACCCTTGTCGGTGGCCTTGGCGAGGAGTTCGGCCACATAGCCGTACACATCCGCCTTCGCGGTGCGGTAGCGCACCGGGGCCTTCATGCCGGCCTTCTCGTTGAAGATATAGGCCTGCGCGTTCACGTTGGTGAACACCTCGATGGGGACGCCGAGTTCACGGCAGTAGTCGAGGGTGACCATCCACTGGGGGATCCGGGCGGGTCCGGCGTTCATGTACTGGCCCTCGGTGAACCGGGCCGTCTGCTGGTTTCCGTGGATGTCCGTCGTGGAATCGCCGCCGCGCACGGTGAAGTTGCGGCCACCGGTACGGCTCCTGGCCTCCAGGACCGTGCAGTCGTAACCGGCCTTGCCCAGTTCGTAGGCGGCGGCGAGGCCGGCGATGCCGCCCCCGACGATGACGACCTTGGCCGCGCCCTTCCCCTTCAGCGTGAAGTCGCTCCGGCTGGGGGCGTGAAAGGCGGGTTCGCGCTGTGCGGCCCGGGCGGTGGGGGCGAGGCCGAGGGCCCCCATGGTCGCGAACATCGCGCCCGCCCCGCCGGTGACCCCTACCTGGCGCAGAAAGCTGCGGCGGCTCGAACCCGCCGCGGCGGGTGAGTTGTGCGACGTGTGGGTCATGTCCCGGCTCCTCTTCGGTTATTGAGGTTGCCCGGATCCTGGCAAGCGGTTGTTACGGCTCGTCAGTTACTCATGTATCCCGCACGTTTCTCTCCGTTCACCGCACTCCGACCATCGGCGGCCAATGGTCCAGACCTTGACAGGGACACGCCCCATCCCTACCGTCACTGGGCAGCGCGTTCAGGCATACGCCCCACATTCATGTACCAGGACGGCTCGCACTCCTTCGACGGGAAGGCACCCCCATGCGCACCCGCACACTGCTCCCCGCCCTGCTGGCCACGGTGCTCGCCTCCGGCGGCCCGGCCCTCGCCTCCGCCACCGCCGCCGGCGCCGGCGGCGGCACGGTCGTCGACGTGAGCACCGCCGCCGAGCTCAAGGCGGCCCTGGCCGCCGCCGTCCCCGGTGACACCATCCGGCTCGCCGACGGCACGTACACCGGCAACTTCAAGGCGACCGTGCCCGGCACCTCCTCCGCCCGGATCACCCTCACCGGCTCGTCGGGGGCGGTCCTCACGGCGAATGGAGGCTACGGCCTGTATCTCAATGGGGCGTCGTACTGGACCGTCCAGGGCATGACCGTCACCGGCGGCCAGAAGGGCATCATGGCCGACGCCGCGAACGGCGTCGTCATCGACTCGGTGACCGTGCACGACCTGGACATGGAGGGTGTGCACTTCCGCAGGTCCAGCGCGGACGGCGTCATCAGGAACTCGCGGATCCACGACACGGGGCACGACGGCCGCGGCATGGGCGAGGGCGTCTACGTCGGCACGGCCGGCGACCTCACCGACCGGAGCGACCGTGTGCAGATCATCGGCAACACGATCGGCCCGGGCGTCGGCGGCGAGAACGTCGACATCAAGGAAGGCACCACCGGAGCGAGCATCATCGGCAACACCTTCGACGGCAGCGGGCTGACCGGCGCCAACTTCGACGACTCCTGGGTCGACGTGAAGGGCAACGATGTCCTGGTCGAGGGCAATACGGGCTCCCGCACGACCAACAACGGCTACGAGACCCACACCCAGCAGAGCGGCTGGGGCTGCGGCACCGTCTTCCGCGACAACACCTCGGACCTGTCCGGCGCCACGGGCGACAAGCAGATCGCCTTCAACATCACCAACTTCGGCGCGAACTGCCCGACCACCGTCCACAGCAGCAACACGGTCACCGGCGGCAAGGGCCTGACCAACATCGCCGTCACGCCGTAACCCGGCCGCGGAAACGAGTGAGGCCCGCTCCCCGAAGGGAGCGGGCCTCACTGTCAGCTACTGCAGCCGATGACCGGCCGGAGGGTCAGAGCGTCAGCTCTGGCCGCCCGCCAGCTTCTCGCGCAGGGCAGCCAGGGCCTCGTCCGACGCCAGCGCACCGGACGTGTCCGCGGACTCCGAGGAGTACGAACCGCCGCCGGCACCGGAGGCAGCCGGGGTGCCACCGGCCGGGGCGGCAGCGCCCTCGGCAGCAGCGGCCTCGTCGGCCTCGCGGGACTTGATGACCTGGGCGCGGTGCTGCTCGAAGCGCTCCTGCGCCTCGGCGTACTGCGTCTCCCACGCCTCGCGCTGGGTCTCGTAGCCCTCGAGCCAGTCGTTGGTCTCGGGGTCGAAGCCCTCGGGGTAGATGTAGTTGCCCTGGTCGTCGTAGGACGCGGCCATGCCGTACAGGGTCGGGTCGAACTCGACCGAGGCGGCGTCGGCACCGAAGGCCTCGTTGGCCTGCTTCAGCGAGAGGCTGATGCGACGGCGCTCGAGGTCGATGTCGATGACCTTGACGAAGATCTCGTCGTTGACCTGGACGACCTGCTCCGGGATCTCCACGTGGCGCTCGGCCAGCTCGGAGATGTGGACCAGACCCTCGATGCCCTCGTCGACGCGCACGAACGCACCGAACGGAACGAGCTTCGTGACCTTACCGGGAACGACCTGCCCGATCTGGTGCGTACGGGCGAACTGCTGCCACGGGTCTTCCTGCGTCGCCTTGAGCGACAGGGAGACGCGCTCGCGGTCCATGTCGACGTCGAGAACCTCGACGGTGACTTCCTGGCCGACCTCGACAACCTCGGAGGGGTGGTCGATGTGCTTCCAGGAGAGCTCGGAGACGTGCACGAGACCGTCGACGCCGCCGAGGTCCACGAACGCACCGAAGTTGACGATCGAGGAGACGACGCCGGAGCGGACCTGGCCCTTCTGCAGGGTCGTGAGGAAGGTCTGGCGGACCTCGCTCTGGGTCTGCTCGAGCCAGGCGCGGCGGGACAGGACCACGTTGTTGCGGTTCTTGTCCAGCTCGATGATCTTCGCCTCGAGCTCCTTGCCCACGTAGGGCTGAAGGTCGCGGACACGACGCATCTCGACGAGCGACGCCGGGAGGAAGCCGCGGAGGCCGATGTCGAGGATGAGACCACCCTTGACGACCTCGATGACGGTACCGGTGACGATGCCGTCTTCTTCCTTGATCTTCTCGATGGTGCCCCAGGCACGCTCGTACTGAGCGCGCTTCTTCGAGAGGATCAGGCGGCCTTCCTTGTCCTCCTTCTGGAGAACCAGGGCCTCGATCTCGTCGCCGACCTTGACGACCTCGTTCGGGTCGACGTCGTGCTTGATCGAGAGCTCGCGGCTCGGGATGACGCCTTCGGTCTTGTAACCGATGTCGAGGAGAACCTCGTCCCGGTCAACCTTGACGATGACACCGTCAACGATGTCGCCGTCGTTGAAGTACTTGATCGTCTCGTCGATCGCCGCGAGGAACGCGTCCGCGTCGCCGATGTCGTTGACCGCAACCTGCGGAGTGGTGGCGGTGGTCTCGGTGCTGCTCGTCATGTGGGAAAGGGCTCCGGTACGGACAGTGAGTCGTAGGTACTGCTACGCCGAGAGCCCGTATCGCCTCTGCAGAAGCCGGACAGCCGAGGAAGCACCCGACCCGGCGAGCGGGAGGCGCCTCGTGAACCGAGGGGACATGCAACAGACGCAAGCGCGGCCTGCTAGGTCTGAGGCGCGCAGGCTCGCAGCGCAACTTGTAGCATACGGGGGCAGCCGGGCATGGTCAATGCGCGAAGGCGGACACCAGGGGCAAATGGCCCCAAACCCGACACAATTCATGTTCCCCGAGGCCACATCGGCCCCGGCCTTGTTGCGTGAGCACGGTTCCGTACCCACAGGTGCTCCCAGGTACGTACCGCGCGCAACGGGGTGAAGGCAAACTACAACGACGGACACGATGAGCCAAGAGATCTACGCCACCGAACCGGAAGCGACTCGTCGCAGCGCCGGGGAAGCGGAGAGCAGCCGGGCCAGTCGCGGCTGGTGGGACCGGAACGCCGACGAGTACCAGAGCGACCACGGCGCCTTCCTCGGCGACGACCGCTTCATCTGGGGTCCGGAGGGTCTCGACGAGGCCGACGCGGGGCTGCTCGGCCCGGCCGGGTCGCTGAGCGGCCTGGACATCCTGGAGATCGGCGCCGGCGCGGCGCAGTGCTCGCGCTGGCTGGCCGCCCGCGGCGCCCGCGCCGTCGCCCTCGACCTCTCGCACCGCCAGCTCCAGCACGCGCTGCGGATCGGCGACGAGGTTCCGCTGGTGGAGGCCGACGCCGGGAGGCTGCCGTTCCGGGACGGCTCCTTCGACCTGGCCTGCTCCGCCTACGGTGCGGTCCCGTTCGTCGCCGATCCCGTCCAGGTCTTCCGCGAGGTGCACCGCGTGCTGCGGCCGGGCGGCCGCTGGGTCTTCTCCGTGACGCACCCGATCCGCTGGGCGTTCCCGGACGAGCCGGGGCCCGAGGGCCTGTCGGTCGCCGCCTCGTACTTCGACCGCACTCCGTACGTCGAACAGGACGAGCAGGGCAACGCCGTGTACGTCGAGCACCACCGGACGGTGGGCGACCGGGTGCGGGACGTGGTGGCCGGCGGGTTCCGGCTGATCGATCTGGTCGAACCGGAGTGGCCCGACTGGAACCACCAGGAGTGGGGCGGCTGGTCCCCGCTGCGCGGAAACCTGATCCCGGGCACCGCAATCTTCGTCTGCGTACGGGACTGAGCCCCGGCCGGCACGGCCGGCTCCTGGCCGGACGCGACCGGGGCTCCCTCCGTACGGGACCGGGCTCCCTCCGTACGGGACCGGGCACCCGTCGTACGAGACTGGGTGCGTGATCCGTACCGACGCCCTCGACCGGCTGCCCGTCCGAACCGCCGTCCCCGCCCTCCGGCAGGCGCTCGACGACCGGGGTGTCGCGGTGCTCTGCGCGCCCCCGGGCACCGGCAAGACGACGCTCGTCCCGCTGGTCCTCGCGGGCCTGGTCGGCGGTGGCCCCGCACGCCGCGTGCTGGTCGCCGAACCGCGCCGGATCGCGGCCCGCGCGGCGGCCCGGCGGATGGCCTGGCTGCTGGGGGAGCAGGCAGGGCAGCGCGTCGGGTTCACGGTGCGCGGGGAGCGTGTCGTGGGGCGCGGCACGGTGGTGGAGGTCGTGACCACCGGCGTGCTCCTGCAACGGCTCCAGCGCGACCAGGAACTCGCCGGGATCGATGCGGTGATCATCGACGAGTGCCATGAACGTCATCTGGACGCGGACACCGTCGCCGCGTTCCTCCTCGACGTGCGCGAGGCGATCCGGCCCGATCTGCGGCTGGTCGCGGCGTCGGCGACCACGGACGCGGAGGGCTGGGCCCGGCTGCTCGGCGATGCGCCGGTGGTCGAGGCGCACGGCGTGTCGCACCCGGTCGACGTGGTGTGGGCGCCGCCGGTGCGGCCGGTGCGGCCGCCGCACGGGATGCGCGTCGATCCGGCGCTGCTGACGCACGTCGCCGCGGTGGTGCGCCGGGCACTGGCCGAGCGGGACGGCGACGTGCTGTGCTTCCTGCCGGGTGTCGGTGAGATCGGCCGGGTCGCGGGGCAGCTGGCGGGGGTGCCCGCCGAGGTGCTGCAGGTGCACGGACGGGCTCCGGCGGCGGTGCAGGACGCCGTGCTGGCGGGCTCCTCGGAGGGGCGCCGGGTTGTCCTGGCCACGTCCGTCGCGGAGTCGTCGCTGACGGTCCCGGGGGTGCGGATCGTCGTCGACTCCGGCCTGGCCAGGGAGCCGCGCACCGATCACGCCCGCGGGCTGAGCGCGCTGACGACCGTACGGGCCTCGCAGGCGGCGGGAAGGCAGCGGGCGGGCCGGGCGGGGCGTGAGGCGCCGGGGGCGGTGTACCGGTGCTGGGAGCAGGCGGAGGACGGGCGGCTGGCCCGGTTCCCCTCGCCGGAGATCAAGGTCGCCGATCTGACGGCGTTCGCGCTGCAGGCGGCGTGCTGGGGCGATCCGGATGCTTCGGGTCTGGCGCTGCTGGATCCGCCGCCGGCCGGGGCGATGGGTGCGGCCCGCGAGGTGCTGGCGGCGGTCGGCGCGGTGGACGCGGACGGCCGGGCGACCGACCGGGGCGTACGGATGTCGCGGCTCGGCCTGCATCCGCGGCTCGCCCGCGCGCTGCTGGACGGTGCGTCCGAGGTCGGCGGGCGCCGGGCGGCGGAGGTGGTGGCGCTGCTGAGCGAGGAACCGCCGCGGGAGTACGGGGACGACCTGGCGGCCGCACTGCGCACCGCCCGCCGGGGCGGGGACGGCTATGCGGCGCGCTGGCGGCAGGAGGTGCGGCGCCTGTCGTCGTCGCTGGAGGGCGGCCGCGAGGGTTCCGGTACGGACGATGCCGCCGCCGGCCTGGTGGCCGCGCTGGCGTTCCCCGAGCGGGTGGCGCGGGCCCGCGGCGAAGGGACGTTCCTGATGGCTTCGGGGACGGGCGCGGAGCTGCGGGACGGTTCGCGGCTGCGCAGTGCGCCCTGGCTGGCCGTCGCGGTCGCGGACCGCCCCGCGCACGCGGCGTCCGCCCGGGTGCGGCTCGCCGCCGTCATCGACGAGGACACCGCGCGGCTGGCCGCCGGGCACCTGCGGTTCCTGGGTGAGGAGGTCCGCTGGGCGGACGGCGATGTGGTGGCGCGCACGGTGGAGCGGCTGGGCGCGGTCGAGCTGTCGGTACGGGCGCTGAAGCAGCCCGAGCCCGATCTGGTGCGGGCGGCGCTGGTGGACGGGCTCGGGGTCGAGGGACTCGGGCTGCTGCGCTGGTCCCGGGAGACCGGACAGCTGCGGGAGCGGCTCGCCTTTCTGCACCGGGAGCTGGGCACGCCCTGGCCGGATGTGTCGGACGGGGCGCTGCTGGCCCGTACCGAGGAGTGGCTGGAGCCGGAACTGTCCCGGGCCCGGCGCCGCTCCGACCTGGCGCGGATCGACGCCGGGCAGGCACTGCGGCGGCTCCTGCCGTGGGCGACCGGTGAGGCGGCCCGCCTCGACGAGCTGGCGCCGGAACGGATCGAGGTGCCGAGCGGGTCGCGGATCCGGGTGGAGTACGGCGGCGAGCAGCCCGTGCTGGCGGTGAAGCTCCAGGAGCTGTTCGGCCTCACCGAGACGCCGAAGGTGGCCGGGGTGCCCGTCCTCGTCCATCTGCTCTCCCCCGCGGGCCGCCCGGCGGCGGTCACCGCGGATCTGGCGTCGTTCTGGCGGGACGGGTACCGGGCGGTGCGGGCGGAGCTGCGCGGCCGCTACCCGAAGCATCCGTGGCCGGAGGACCCGACGACGGTCGCGGCGACGCGCCACACCTCGGCACGGCTCAGACGGGAGTAGGTGCCGGATCCGGGGCGGGTGCGGCCGCGGGCTCCGGAGCTCGGCCCCCGGGCCGCCGGGACCGCGCCTCCAGCCAGAGCGCGAGGGCGAGCAGAACGGCGGCGAGCAGCAGGAAGCCCCACGGCAGGTACGAGGTGAGCAGCAGGATCAGCATCCGCTGGGACTTCACCAGGGCGACGGTGTACTCGATGTAGTCCTCGCGCATCTTCACGTGCCCGGCGAACGCGGTGACCGTGTCCTGGGACATGCCCATCGCCTTCGCGTTGCGCAGCTCCTCCTTGTGGATCTCCTCGCCGTTGACGGGTGCACCGGTCACCGGGTCGACCCAGAACATCCGCTTGGTGGTGTACCAGCGGGTCATGCCCGTACGGGCGACCTGCTCGGCGGTGACGCCCTTGATCGGCATCTTCTTCGGCATGGGGACCTTGGTCCACGGGATGGTCTGCTCGAAGTAGTAGACGTCCATGCCGCGGAACGTGCGGGTGCCCTTGTAGTGGATGGGCGAGGTGGTGCGGCTCTGGGCGTCGAAGTACTCGTAGTCGCGCTTCTCGGTGAGGAACGGCCATTTGAACTCGATGCCCTGGCGCGTGACGGGATCGCCGTCGACCATTTCGCCGGTGGCGTGGACCGGCGCCTGGCTGTGCGCGTCGAAGATGTACCGCTCGGGGATCTGGGAGACCATCTTGCCGTTCGGGTCGACGACGTAGCTGAGACCGTCCCAGACGACGACGTCGCGGCCGGCGGTGCGCTCGATCCTCTCGGACTCCTCCACATTGCCCTTGAGGGTCTGCACGATGGTGACCTTGGGGACCTGCTTGACCTTCATGCCGTCGTTGTAGTCGAGGAGGGTGGCGGGCTTCGCCTCCAGCACCATCTCCTGGTACTGGCTCGGCGGGATCTTCGCCAGCCTCGGGAAGGCGTACCAGCGCAGCAGGGGCGACAGGGCGGCGAAGAACACGGCGAAGGCCAGGAGTACGAGGCCGGCTCGGCGGCGCATGGCGTCCTCCCTCTACTTCTTGGGACCGGGGACGGTGGTCAGCAGGGGTTGGGGCGAGGTCTCGCCGGGAGGTGCGCCGATCGCGCTGACGGTGAGCACGAGGGCGAGGGCCGCGGCCAGCCCGATGGCGGCGGCGATGACGGCACGCATGCTCGGCCTCCCGGAACGTACGGATCTGATGGAGCGTCAGGGTTGGGGCACCGTAGCAACGCGGGCGCGAGATGAGAACACGTGGAACAGCCCCTGTACCGGGTGGTGGCACAGGGGCTGCTCGGTGAGGGCCGTGCGGACCCGCGGGTCCGTGTGTCCCAGGGGGCCTGCGGTCAGGCGGCGGGTGCCTCGACCGTGAGCTCGATGACGACCGTCGCGCCGCCCTCGGTGGTCAGGCGGAGCTTGTACGTGCCCGCGGTGTCGTCGGCGTAGATCTTCGGGAGCACCAGCGAACCGTCGGCATCGGTCGTCAGACCCGTCAGGGTGCGGACTGTGTTGCCCTCCGCGTCCTTGAAGTACGGGCCCTTGTCGTTCTCGGCCGGCTCGTCCGCGTCGTTGATCATCGTGGCGGTCACGGCGACACCGGACGCCACGGCACCCTTGTAGGTGGCCTTGACCGCGACGGCATCGGCGAACTCCGCGCCGGGGGCGGCGGTCAGCGCCTTGTCGTCGGTCCTGGCGATCGCGTCGGCCTGCCGGGCGGTGACGGTCGCCGTGTACGTGGCGCCGGGCAGCGAGCGGCCGGTGGCCGTCGCCCGGACCGTGAACTCGCCCGTCGTCTCGCCCGCTTGCAGCACCGGGGCCGTCACCGTGCCGTCGGCGCCGGTGACGAGGGTGACCGCGGTCTTACCGCCCGCGAAGGCGGCGTCCGTGTCGCCGACGACGCTGAACGTCACGGACACCTTGGCGAGCGAGCCGCCGAGCCTGTTCTTCGCCCGCACCGTGATCCGCTCGGCGAACGCGTCGCCCGCGGTGGCGGTCAGCGCGCCGGTCCCCGCGTTCTCCACCCCGGCGAGGGTCTCGGACGGCGACGGCGCGGGCGTGATGGTCGGGGGCTTGGGCTTCGGGCCGGTGGAACCGCCGCCCGGCTTGGACGGCTCGGTGCTCGGCTTCGAACCCGTGGGCGGCGTCGGCGTCGGGGACGGTGAGCTGCCGGTGCCCGGGCTCGGATCCGTACTGCCGTCGAGGGGCGGCGGAACGACACCGGTGCCGTCGGGGATCTCGTGCGTGCCGCGGTTGTAGTAGTCGAACCACGAGCGGACCGTGCGCAGGTACTCGCTCGAGTGGTTGTAGCTGAGGACCGCCCGGTCCAGATCGGCCGCGACCGCCAGGTCGCGGGAGCCGGCGCAGAGGTAGCGACCGGCGGCCAGCGCCGCGTCATAGATGTTGTTGGGGTCCTTGCGGCCGTCGTCGTTGCCGTCCTGGCCCCAGGTCTCCCAGGTCGACGGGATGAACTGCATCGGGCCGACCGCACGGTCGTGCGTCGCGTCCCCGTCGTACGCCCCGTTGTCGGTGTCCTTGATCATCGCGAAGCCCCGGCCGTCGAGGACCGGGCCGAGGATCGGGGAGAACGTGGTGCCGTTCGCGTCGACGCGGCCGCCGCGGGCCTGACCGGACTCGACCTTGCCGATCGCGGCAAGGAGCTGCCACGGCAGCCGGCAGGCCGCGTCGCTGCTCGCTATGGACTGCTGGGCCTTCTTGTACGCGGCCAGGACCGAGGCCGGTATGCCCGACTCCGCGGTGCCGGTGAGCGGCAGATTGGTCGACGTACCGGGCTTGTTGGGGGTGACCAGCGGGGGCAGGTCCGTGTAGTACGGCGAGTTGCCCGTGGCAGCGGAGTCGTCGGACGGTGCCGATCCGGACGTGCGACCCTCGCCTCCGCCGTCGGACGCGAGCACGGCGCCGGGGCCCTGAGAGGCGGAAAGCGCAGCCACGGCAAGCGCGGCCACCGCAGTGGTGGTCGCCCCTCGGCGCAGTCGGCGGCCGAATTGCGCTGCCATACGTATGGTCCCTCCCCATCGACGGCTGCCTGCGCTCCCCAGCGCAAGGACTCAGGCGACCCTACGGCAACTTGCGCCGCCCGAACACAGGGGTCCGGCCGATTGTTGCCGGTATTTCACGTTCCGGACTGCAAGTTGTCCGACAGGCGTCGGACGTGCGCCGGATCTGCACGGGTGTGCTCGCGCATACTGCGACCATGCCGTTCACCCTCAGCCATGCCGCAGCCGTCCTGCCGGCCCTCCGCCGCAGCGGCACCGCGCGCGGGCCGCTCTTCGCTTCGGCGCTCGTCGCCGGTTCGTTCGCCCCCGACATGACGTACTACGCGGATACGGCGATCCCGGGCGCGATGGAGTTCGGGGCGGTCACCCATGCGGTATGGGGTGTGTTCACGGTGGATGTCCTGATCACCGCGGCCGCGGTGGCCCTGTGGCTGCTGCTGCGCGAACCACTGGTGGCACTGCTGCCGCAGCCCTGGCAGGGGCGTGTGCACACCTTCGTACGCGGAGAGCGGCGCGGCCCGTGGGGGGTGCGCGACGGTGCGTGGTTCGTGCTGTCGGCGGTCGCCGGTGCGGGCACCCATGTCGTGTGGGACGCGTTCACCCATCACGACCGGTGGGGCACCCGGCTGGTGCCGGTGCTGGGCGAGAGCATCGGCGGCTTTCCGGTGTTCCAGTGCGTGCAGTACGGCAGTTCGGCGGTGGCGCTGACCGTGCTCGCCTGGTTCACCGTGTCCGGGCTGCGGCGGACCGGGGCGCGCCCGGCCCCGGCGTCCGTACCGGTCCTCGACCGCAGGGCGCGATGGTGCGCGGGCGCCCTGCTGGGCGCCTGCGTCCTGCTCGGCACCGTCCACCGGTGCGCCCGCTGGTACGCGTACTTCGGGCACATCGACACACCGCTGGACATCATCCCGACCGCCTGCTTCGGTGCCGGGGCCGGGCTCGCGGCCGGCCTGGTGCTGTACGGGACGTGGATACGGCTGTGCGTGCACAAGCAGAACCGGCCGCCCGCCGCCGGGACCGGGGAACCCGGGCGCCGGACGGACCTGGTGTCGGGCCCGCCCGGCCACTGAGGACCGTACGACTGCCGCGACCGCCCGCTCGCGTCAGTGCGCGGCGGACTCCCAGTCCGCACCGACACCGACCGACACATCGAGCGGGGCGCGCAGCTGCACCGCCGTCGACATCTCGTGGCGGACGATCTCCTCCACCTGCTCGCGCTCGCCCTGGGCGATCTCCAGCACGATTTCGTCGTGGACCTGGAGCAGCATCCGCGACGTCAACTGCGCCTCGATGAGCGCCCGGTCGACGTGGAGCATGGCGACCTTGACGATGTCCGCGGCCGTGCCCTGGATCGGTGCGTTCAGCGCCATCCGCTCAGCGGTCTCGCGGCGCTGGCGGTTGTCGCTGTTCAGGTCCGGGAGGTAGCGGCGGCGGCCGAAGACCGTCTCCGTGTAGCCGGTGGCCCGGGCCTCCTCCACCACCCGGTGCAGATAGTCACGGACCCCGCCGAACCGCTCGAAGTACGTGTCCATCAGTCCGCGCGCCTCGCCCGCCTCGATGTTCAGCTGCTGCGAGAGACCGAACGCGGAGAGCCCGTACGCGAGCCCGTAGCTCATGGCCTTGATCTTGCGGCGCATCTCCGGGTCCACAGCGGACTTGTCGACGCCGAAGACCTGCGAGGCGACCGTGGTGTGCAGGTCCTCACCGGAGGTGAACGCCTCGATCAGGCCCGCGTCCTCCGACAGGTGGGCCATCACCCGCAGTTCGATCTGGCTGTAGTCCGCCGTCATCAGCGTCTCGAATCCGCCGCCGACGACGAAGCCACGCCGGATCGCCCGGCCCTCGTCCGTGCGGACCGGAATGTTCTGCAGGTTGGGGTCGGTCGACGAGAGCCGGCCGGTCGCCGCCACCGTCTGGTTGAACGTCGTGTGGATGCGGCCGTCGGCCGCGATCGTCTTGACGAGGCCCTCGACCGTCACCCGCAGCTTCGCCTGCTCGCGGTGGCGCAGCATGATGAGCGGCAGCTCGTGCTCCGTCTGCACGGCCAGCCACGCCA
Organism: Streptomyces sp. JH14; assembly: GCF_029428675.1. Classification (GTDB taxonomy): domain Bacteria; phylum Actinomycetota; class Actinomycetes; order Streptomycetales; family Streptomycetaceae; genus Streptomyces. The sequence goes on from NZ_JAJNEL010000001.1 coordinate 1,454,536, forward strand.
GCGCGTCCGCGTCCGTCGTGTAACCGGTCTTCGTCTTCTTCGTCCTGGGCAGACCCAGCTCGCCGAAGAGGACCTCCTGGAGCTGCTTGGGCGAGCCCAGGTTGAACTCGCGGCCCACCGCCCCGTGCGCCTCCTTCACCGCCTGCTGCACGGCACCGGCGAACTGCTGCTCCATGGACTCGAGATGCTCCCGGTCGGCGGCGATGCCGTGCCGCTCCAGGCGGGCCAGCAGCGCGGACGTCGGCAGCTCCATGTCGTGGAGCAGTCCGGCCGCACCGACCTCTTCCAGCCGGGTGGTGAACGCCTCCCCGAGGTCGAGGATCGCGCGGGCCTGCGCCATCAGCGCCTCGGCCTCCGCCTGGTCGTCCGCACCGAACGCCAGCTGTCCGTCCGACGCAGCCGCCGGGGCCAGCTCGCGGCCCAGGTACTCCACCGACAGCGCGTCCAGCGCGAAGGAACGGCGGCCGGGCTTGACGAGATACGCGGCCAGCGCCGTGTCCATCGCGACGCCGCCGACCTGCCAGCCGTGCTCGGGGAAGACCCGCATCGCACTCTTCGCGTTGTGCATGACCTTCGGCCGCCCGGCGTCCGCGATCCACGCGGCGAACGCCTGCTCGTCCGACGCGTCGAGCCGCGCCGGGTCGAACCACGCCGCCGCCCCGCCGCCGGCGGCCAGTGCGACCTCCGTGACGCTGCCGGTGCCCAGCGCCCAGGTGTCGACCGTGGCGACACCGAGCGGCTGCCCGCCGTGCTCGGCCAGCCACGGCGCGAGCTCGCCCGCACCCAGCACCGCACCGTCCAGCTCGACGCCCGCGGCCGGCGCCGGGGCCTCGGCCTCCTCGGCCCCCGGGTCGACGGCGAGCAGCCGCTCGCGCAGGCTCGGGTTACGGATCTCCAGAACATCGAGCACACCCGTGACCGCCGAGCGGTCGTACGGCGCACGCTCCAGGTCCTGCGGGGTCTTCGGCAGCTCCACGTCGCGGACCATCTCGGTCAGCCGGCGGTTCAGCTTCACCGACTCCAGATGGTCCCGGAAATTCTGCCCGGCCTTCCCCTTGACCTCCTCGGCGCGCGCGACCAGGTCGTCGAACGAACCGAACTGGTTGATCCACTTCGCCGCCGTCTTCTCCCCGACGCCCGGGATCCCCGGCAGATTGTCCGACGGGTCCCCGCGCAGCGCCGCGAAGTCCGGGTACTGCTGCGGGGTCAGCCCGTACTTCTCCTCGACCTTCTCCGGGGTGAAGCGCGTCAGCTCCGAGACGCCCTTCGTCGGGTACAGCACCGTGACGTTGTCCGTGATCAGCTGGAACGAATCCCGGTCACCGGTGACGATCAGCACCTCGAAGCCGGCCGCCTCGGCCTGCGTCGCCAGCGTGGCGATCACATCGTCCGCCTCGAAGCCGTCGACCGCGAAACGATCGGCGTGCATGGCGTCCAGCAGCTCGCCGATGAGCTCGACCTGTCCCTTGAACTCGTCCGGCGTCTTCGAACGGGTCGCCTTGTACTCCGGGAACTCCTGCGACCGCCACGTCTTGCGCGAGACGTCGAAGGCCACCGCGAAATGCGTGGGCGCCTCGTCGCGCAGCGTGTTCGCCAGCATCGACGCGAAGCCGTACACCGCATTCGTCGGCTGCCCCGCCCCCGTCGTGAAATTCTCCGCAGGCAGCGCAAAGAACGCCCGGTACGCCAGGGAGTGCCCGTCCATCAGGAGCAGGCGCGGTCGGTTGTCTGCCGTCTTCTTCGATGCCGTCTCAGCCACGCCCCCGATCCTGCCACGGACCACTGACAATCCGGACCGCACACGGTCGCCGACCACCTGCCCCACGCCGCGTGACACGATTTGGGACAGGAACCAAGGACACGCACACACGCAGCGACACCGTGCAGGTTCGCAGCTGGCTCAAAGGGGAGCAAAATGGCCACCAAGCCGCCCACCGGTGACCCGGTCCAGGACGCACCGCAGGTCGCACCTGCCCAGCACGCCGCCGCCGGGATTCCCGCCGTTGCCCACAGCCTGCGCATGGCCCAGCAGCAGATGGGCGTGCGCCGCACCGCCCAGACCCTCCTCAAGGTCAACCAGAAGGACGGCTTCGACTGCCCCGGCTGCGCCTGGCCCGAGGGCGACAAACGGCACACCGCCGAATTCTGCGAGAACGGCGCGAAGGCCGTCGCCGAAGAAGCCACCCTGCGCCGCGTCACCCCCGACTTCTTCGCCGCGCACCCCGTCGCCGATCTCGCCACCCGCAGCGGGTACTGGCTCGGCCAGCAGGGCCGCATCACCCAGCCGATGTACCTGCCCGAGGGCGCCGACCGGTACGAAGCGGTGACCTGGGAACACGCCTTCGAGATCATCGCCGGGGAACTGCGCGCCCTCGGCTCCCCCGACGAAGCGCTCTTCTACACCTCCGGCCGCACCAGCAACGAGGCCGCGTTCCTGCTCCAGCTCTTCGCCCGCGAATTCGGCACCAACAACCTGCCGGACTGCTCCAACATGTGCCACGAGTCCTCCGGCTCCGCGCTCACGGAGACCATCGGCGTCGGCAAGGGCAGCGTCTCCCTCGAGGACCTCCACCACGCCGACCTGATCATCGTCGCCGGCCAGAACCCCGGCACCAACCACCCCCGGATGCTCTCCGCCCTGGAGAAGGCCAAGTCCGCAGGCGCCAAGATCATCTCGGTGAACCCGCTGCCCGAGGCCGGACTGGAACGGTTCAAGAACCCCCAGACCCCCCAGGGCATGATCAAGGGCACCGCCCTCAACGACCTGTTCCTGCAGATCCGCATCGGCGGCGACCAGGCCCTCTTCCGGCTCCTCAACAAGATGATCCTGGAGACCGAAGGCGCTGTCGACGGCGCATTCGTCACCGAACACACCCACGGGTACGAGGAGTTCGCGGCCGCCGCCCGCGCCGCGGACTGGGACGAGACCCTCACCGCCACCGGCCTCGACCGCAGCGCCATCGAGCAGGCCCTCGCCATGGTCCTCGCCTCGAAGCGCACCATCGTGTGCTGGGCCATGGGCCTCACCCAGCACAAGCACTCCGTCGCCACCATCCGCGAAGTCGTCAACTTCCTTCTGCTGCGCGGCAACATCGGCCGCCCCGGCGCCGGAGTCTGCCCCGTCCGCGGCCACTCCAACGTCCAGGGCGACCGAACCATGGGCATCTTCGAGCGGCCCGCACCCGAATTCCTCGACGCCCTCGACAGGGAATTCCACATCACCTCACCGCGCCACCACGGCTACGACGTCGTCCGCTCCATCCAGGCCCTGCGCGACGGCGACGCCAAGGTCTTCTTCGCCATGGGCGGCAACTTCGTCGCCGCCACCCCCGACACAGCCGTCACCGAAGCAGCCATGCGCCGCGCCCGCCTCACCGTCCACGTGTCGACCAAACTCAACCGGTCGCACGCCGTCACCGGCCGCCGCGCGCTGATCCTGCCCACCCTCGGCCGCACCGACAAGGACATCCAGGCCGGCGGCAAGCAGTTCGTCACCGTCGAGGACTCCATGAGCAAGGTGCACGCCTCCCGCGGCAACCTCACCCCCGCAAGCCCCCACCTGCTCTCCGAACCCGCCATCGTCGCCCGCCTCGCCCGCGCCGTCCTCGGCCCCGGATCCACCACCGAATGGGAAGAGTTCGAGAAGGACTACGCCACGATCCGCGACCGCATCTCCCGCGTCGTGCCCGGCTTCGAGAACTTCAACGCCCGCGTCGCCCACCCGGACGGCTTCACCCTCCCGCACGCCCCCCGCGACTCCCGCCGCTTCCCCACCGCCACCGGCAAGGCCAACTTCACCGCGGCACCCGTCGAATACCCCGAACTCCCCGAAGGCCGGCTGCTGCTGCAGACCCTGCGCTCCCACGACCAGTACAACACCACGATCTACGGCCTCGACGACCGCTACCGCGGCATCAAGGGCGGCCGCCGCATCGTCATGGTCAACCCCGACGACGCCCGCGCCCTCGGCCTCACCGACGGCGCCTACAGCGACCTCGTCAGCGAATGGAAGGACGGCACCGAACGCCGCGCCCCCGGCTTCCGCGTCGTCCACTACCCCACCGCCAGGGGCTGCGCCGCCGCCTACTACCCCGAGACCAATGTGCTGGTCCCCCTCGACTCCACCGCCGACACCAGCAACACCCCCGCCAGCAAGTCCGTCGTCATCCGCTTCGAGAACATCCAGAGCCGGAACATCCCGGAACAGGACATCCAGGAAGAATCGGCACCCACGCTCCGCTAAGCGTTCGCTCAGTCGTCTGATAAGAACAGTGCACACAGCAGTAGAGCCATGAACCACCGCAGACGATCGGAGCCGGACCCCATGGGCGAGCACACCGCACCCAAGTTCCCCCAGGAGATCATCGACGAGTACGCCGCCCTCGGCGTCGACCTGCCCGCCCTCTTCTCCGCAGGCCACCTCGGCGAACGCATGGGCGTCCAGATCGTCGAAGCCTCCGCGGACCGCGTCGTCGGCACCATGCCCGTCGAAGGCAACACCCAGCCCTACGGCCTGCTGCACGGCGGCGCATCCGCCGTCCTCGCCGAGACCCTCGGCTCCGTCGGCAGCATGCTCCACGGCGGCGCCACCAAGCTCGCCGTCGGCGTCGACCTGAACTGCACCCATCACCGAGGGGTACGGAACGGACTCGTCACCGGCGTCGCCACCCCCGTACACCGCGGCCGCTCCACCGCCACGTACGAGATCGTCATCACCGACGAACAGGACAAGCGGGTCTGCACCGCCCGCCTCACCTGCCTGCTCCGCGACGCCCCCAAGCCGGCCGCCGCCTGACCCACCACGCAACCCGACGGCACCGGCACCACCGCACCACCACCCCACTGCCCGGCCGGCACGCACCCCGCGCACCGGCCGGGCAGTGGCGCGTCCAGGCCCTCCCTGCACATGGGCCCACCAGCCGTGCGCGACCCGTTGCGTGACTGCCCGTGACGACCTAAATTGCCTGCATGCGCCACGCGTCGCACCGTCCGGCCGCGCTCACCCTCGCCGCGCTCCTCACCGCAGCGGCCCTCTCCGGCTGCTCCGACCCCCCTCGCGACCCGGCCGCACAGCCTCGCACCCCCGCCGACATCTGCACCCGCCTGGTCACATACTGGGCTCTCGAAACCCTCAAGGGCAGTTCACAGTCCGGCATCGACTGGGAACAAAAGGGTCTCTCCAACGAGCAGTACGCCCTCCACGAGAACGTGGTCAGAGCCGCCCGAATCGAGCAAAAACGCCACGGCACAGCCGCCGCACAGAAACTGATCGAACGTCAGACGCGCGAGCGGTGCACCGCCCAGCACGGCGCCACCGGAAGCTCCGAGAACTGGCGCCCGCCGACCTGAGCCACACCGGACCTCCGCCACCAAATCCCACAACCTCCGCATCCCACCTCTTGACGCGGACCCGACCACTCACCCCCCGCACCACCCGAAGCCGGACCCCCGTTCCCGCACGTAACACTCCGTAACAAGGGCGCAATAGGGAATCAAGGTGGCGCAACCCAACCCATGCGTGCGGAAGACCCCGGCCCGACCCGCCCGGCGCACCACTCCGTGACAGCACCATGATCGCCCCAAGCCCCTTAACCGAACTGCGCGTTCTCAGCATGTGGTCATCGGCGCCCCTACGAAAAGCCGCACATCACCCCCTCGGACTCACCCATGGCATAACAAGACAGTCACATCCTTCCGTTCCCTGGTCCCGTACCCCTCCACCTCCGCTTAGAGTCACGGCCAGTCACCGCGCCGCCGGGCGCGACTGAGATCGCGGCGCTTCCACGCACCAGCACGGCCCGGCGAGTGCAACGGCACCTCAGCAGAGGGGGCCGCGCCTGGGAAAGGATTCACCGTGCGACACCGTTCCTTGCTCATTCTCACCGCTGTGATGACCACCGGTGCTCTTACCTTGACCGCCTGCGGTTCGCGCGACGACAACAAGAGCAGCGACAGCAAGACCACCACCGTGATCATCGGCGTGGACGCCCCGCTCACGGGCTCGCTCTCCGCCCTCGGCCAGGGCATCAAGAACTCCGTGGACCTCGCCGCCAAGACGGCGAACAAGAACAAAGAAGTCCCCGGCGTCACCTTCAAGATCCAGGAAATGGACGACCAGGCCGTACCGGCCACCGGCCACCAGAACGCCGTGTCGCTCGTCGCCAACAAGGACGTCCTCGGCGTCGTCGGCCCGCTGAACTCCGGCGTATCGCAGTCGATGCAGAGCGACTTCGCCAAGGCCCACCTCACCCAGGTCTCGCCGGCCAACACCAACCCGGCGCTCAGCCAGGGCGACAACTGGGGCACCGGCGACCTCAAGCGCCCCTTCGACACCTACTTCCGTACGGCCACCACGGACGTCATCCAGGGCCGCTTCGCCGCGCAGTACTACTACAACGACGCGAAGAAGCGGAAGGTCTACGTCGTCGACGACAAGCAGACCTACGGCGCCGGCCTCGCGGCCATCTTCTCCAAGGAGTTCGAGCGCCTGGGCGGCAAGGTCGTCGGCACCGACCACGTCACGGTGAAGGAGACCGACTTCTCCAGCACCGCCGACAAGGTCAAGAACTCCGGCGCCGACTCCGTCTACTTCGGCGGCCAGTACCCCGAGGGCGGCCTCCTCTCCGACCAGATCAAGAAGGCCGGAGCGAAGATCCCCGCCATGGGCGGCGACGGCATCTACGACCCCGCCTTCATCTCGGCGTCCGGCGTCGCCAACGACGGTGACCTCGCCACCTCGGTCGGCTACCCGGTCGAGCAGCTCGACACCGCCAAGAAGTTCATCGCCGACTACTCCGCAGGCGGCTACAAGGACCCCTACGCGGCCTACGGCGGCTACTCCTACGACGCCGCCTGGTCCATCATCCAGGCCGTCAAGGCCGTCGTCGCCGAGAACGACGGCAAGCTGCCCGACGACGCCCGCGCCAAGATCACCGCGGCCATGTCCAAGGTCTCCTTCGACGGCGTGACCGGCAAGGTCGCCTTCGACGAGTACGGCGACACCACCAACAAGCAGCTCACCGTGTACGAGGTCAAGGGCGGCAAGTGGGAGTCCGTGAAGAGCGAGACCTTCAAGGACTGACCACCGCAACACCCCGCACGACCCGCACCACCTGAACCAGACCGCGCGAGGGCGCAACAGCGCCCTCGCGCGGTGTCATATCCGACACGCTCATCGGAGGCCTGCGGTGCACGAACTGCCGCAAACGCTGGCCAACGGCCTGACCCTCGGTGCCCTGTATGGCCTCATCGCCATCGGCTACACCATGGTTTACGGGATCGTCCAGCTCATCAACTTCGCCCACGGCGAGATCTTCATGATCGGGGGCTTCGGCGCCCTCACCATCTACCTCTGGCTCCCCACCGGAACAGCCCTGTGGATGGCCATCCCGCTCATGCTCATCGGCGGCGTCATAGCCTCGGTGGCCATCGCCACCGCCGCCGAGAGATTCGCCTACCGGCCACTGCGCACCGCGCCCCGCCTGGCCCCGCTGATCACCGCAATCGGTCTCTCCATCGCACTGCAGCAGATCGTCTGGGGCTTCTACCCCGACGCCAAGAAGGCCCGCAGCTTCCCCGAATTCACCGGCGACGCCTTCAAGATCACCGAGAACCTGCAGATCCAGCGCGCAGACCTCTTCCTCCTCGTCGCCGCACCCCTGTGCATGCTGACCCTCGGCGTCTTCGTCGCCAAGAGCCGCTCCGGCCGCGCCATGCAGGCCACCGCGCAGGACCCCGACACCGCCCAGCTCATGGGCATCAACATCAACCGCATCATCGTGATGGCCTTCGCCATCGGCGCCGCCTTCGCCGCGGTCGCAGCGGTCTCCTCCGGCCTCAAGTACGGCCAGATCAACTACGAGATGGGCTTCATCGCCGGCCTCAAGGCCTTCACCGCAGCCGTCCTCGGCGGCATCGGCAACATCTACGGCGCCATGCTCGGCGGCGTCGTACTCGGCCTCGCCGAAGCCCTCTCCATCCAGTACATCCAGGACATCCCCGGGATGGACAAGCTCGGCGGCGGAGCCTGGGCCAACGTCTGGGCGTTCGTCCTGCTCATCGTCGTCCTCCTGGTCAGGCCACAAGGCCTGCTCGGCGAACGTGTCGCGGACAGGGCGTGATACCCATGACAAACACTCACGAGACCACCCCCGTCATCCCGCTCCCCGAGACCGGCGCACGACTCGCCACCACCGTCGGAGCCATCGCCACCCTCGCGAGCACCTTCCTCGCCTGGACCTGGACCGACGAATTCCCCGGCGACCTCACCGTCACCGGCTACCCCGGCGGCCTCCAGGTCATCACCCTCGTCGGCGCCGCCCTCACCCTGCTCTTCGCCCTCGCAGGCCACGGCGTACGCGGCCTCGGCTGGCTCAACCCCGCACGCGGCAACAACGCCCTGCTGCTCATCGCACTCGGCACCTTCGCCGCCACCTGGTACACCGTCATCGCCATCGCCGTGGAACTCGGCGGCATCGCCAACCTGGAACCCGGCGGATTCGTCGCCGCAGCAGCCTCCCTCATCATGGCGCTCGCCGCACTCGGGCTGCCCGTCGACCGACGGACCAAAGCGAACCTGCGCCGCCCCAAATGGTGGGTGTTGGTCGCTCTCGGTGCAGCAGGCCTCGGCCTTCTGCTGGCATTCCTCATCTACCAGTGGCTCCGCCTCGGCAAGATCGACCGCCCGCTGCGCCGGCCCAAGGCGCTCCCCTCCTGGGCCCAAATCCTCGTCATCGCCGCCGCGTTCGCCATCGGTCTGTCCGTCGCCTCCTACGGACTCCAGGCCGACAGCGAACTCTTCGTCGGCTTCCTGATCCTCGCCGCCTTCGGCGTCGCCACGCTCTCCCGCTCCGGACTGAGCGCCCGCCTCAAGGCACTCACCACCGAACACCGCAAGGTCACCGTCATCGCCGCCTTCGCGGCAGCCGCGGCCTTCCCGTTCACCCAGAACACCGACGAGTTCACCCTCCTCGCCGTCAGCATCCTGATCTTCGCGACCGTCGCCCTCGGCCTCAACGTCGTCGTCGGCCTCGCCGGACTGCTCGACCTCGGATACGTCGCCTTCCTCGGTGTAGGCGCCTACACCGCCGCCCTCGTCTCCGGATCGACCGCCTCAACCTTCGGCGTCCACCTCCCGTTCTGGGCCGCCGCCCTCACCGGCGCCGCCGCATCACTGATCTTCGGCGTGCTCATCGGCGCCCCCACCCTGCGGCTGCGCGGCGACTACCTCGCCATCGTCACCCTCGGCTTCGGAGAAATCTTCCGAATCACCATGGGCAACCTCGACGGCACCTCCGGCCCCAGCGTCACCAACGGCCCCAACGGCGTCCCCAACATCCCCGACCTCAAATTCTTCGGATACGACTTCGGGGCAGAACACACCATCGGCGGCTTCACCCTCGGCTCCTACGCCAACTACTTCTGGCTGATGCTGCTCTGCACGGCACTCGTCGTCACGATCTTCGCCCGCGCAGGCAACTCCCGCATCGGCCGCGCCTGGGTCGCCATCCGCGAAGACGAAACAGCCGCCACCGCCATGGGCATCAACGGCTTCCGCGTCAAACTCATCGCCTTCGCACTCGGCGCCACCCTCGCCGGCCTCGCCGGCACCGTACAAGCCCACGTACAGCACACCGTCGTCCCCGAGATGTACGTCTTCGCCGGACCCGTACCGCCCAGCTCCGCGTTCCTCCTCGCCGCCGTCATCCTCGGCGGCATGGGAACCATCACCGGACCCCTGCTCGGCGCCACACTGCTGTACGTCATCCCGACCAAGCTGCAGTTCCTCAACGACTACCAGCTGCTCTTCTTCGGCCTCGCACTCATCCTCCTGATGCGCTTCCGCCCCGAAGGAGTCGTCGCCAACAAGCGACAGCAACTCGAATACCACGAGAACGACCCCATCGACGTACCAGAACCACGGCAGTCCGAAGAAACCGGCGCCGGCATCGCCAAGGCGGGGGCGTGACACCCGAAATGACCACTGACACCACCACCGAAAGCGCCCCCAAGACCGGCACCCCCGTCCTTGAGGCCACCGGAGTCACCATGCGATTCGGCGGACTCACCGCCGTACGCAACGTCGACTTCACCGTCAACTCAGGCGAAATCGTCGGCCTCATCGGCCCCAACGGCGCCGGCAAGACCACCTTCTTCAACTGCCTCACCGGGCTGTACATCCCCACCGAAGGCACCGTCAGCTACAAGGGCTCCGTACTCCCGCCCAAACCACACCTGGTCACCAAAGCCGGCGTCGCACGCACCTTCCAGAACATCCGGCTCTTCGCCAACATGACCGTCCTGGAAAACGTCCTCGTCGGCCGCCACACCCGCACCAAGGAAGGCCTCTGGTCGGCCCTCCTGCGCGGCCCCGGCTTCAAGAAAGCCGAAGCCGCATCCAATGCCCGCGCCATGGAACTCCTCGAGTTCATCGGCCTCCAGGACAAGGCGGACCACCTCGCGCGCAACCTCCCCTACGGAGACCAGCGCAAGCTGGAAATCGCCCGCGCCCTCGCCAGCGACCCCGGACTCCTCCTCCTCGACGAGCCCACCGCCGGCATGAACCCCCAAGAAACCCGCGTCACCGAAGAACTCATCTTCGCCATCCGGGACCAAGGCATCGCCGTCCTCGTCATCGAGCACGACATGCGCTTCATCTTCAACCTGTGCGACCGCGTCGCCTGCCTCGTCCAAGGCGAGAAGCTCGTCGAAGGAACCTCGGAAGTCGTCCAGAGCGACGACCGCGTCATCGCCGCCTACCTCGGCACCCCCTTCGAAGGCGCCCCCGGCGCCGAAGAAGTCGCCGAAGTCGAGGCCGCCGAAGCCTCCGGAGCACAGAGCAACACCAGCACGGAAGGAAAAGCCCAGTGACCGCACTGCTCGAGGTCGAAGACCTCAAGGTCGCCTACGGCAAGATCGAAGCCGTCAAAGGCATCTCCTTCACCGTCGAAGCCGGCCAGGTCGTCACCCTCATCGGCACCAACGGCGCCGGCAAGACCACCACCCTGCGCACCCTCTCGGGCCTCCTCCAGCCCAGCTCCGGCCGCATCCTCTTCGACGGCAAACCACTCAGCGGCATACCCGCCCACAAAATCGTCGCCCTGGGCCTCGCCCACTCCCCCGAGGGACGCCACATCTTCCCCCGGCTGACGATCGCCGAAAACCTCAAACTCGGAGCATTCCTCCGCTCCGACAAGGAAGGCATCGAAAAGGACATCCAGCGCGCCTACGACCTCTTCCCCATCCTCGGGGAACGCAGGAAGCAGGCCGCAGGCACCCTCTCCGGCGGCGAACAGCAGATGCTCGCCATGGGACGCGCACTCATGTCCCGGCCCAAACTGCTCATGCTCGACGAGCCCTCCATGGGCCTCTCGCCGATCATGATGCAGAAGATCATGGAGACCATCGTCGAACTCAAGGCGGCGGGCACCACCATCCTGCTCGTCGAGCAGAACGCCCAGGCGGCCCTCTCCCTCGCGGACCAGGGACACGTCATGGAGGTCGGCAACATCGTCCTCTCCGGCACCGGCGCGGACCTCCTCCACGACGAGTCCGTCCGCAAGGCCTACCTCGGCGAGGACTGACCCACCCCTACACACGGAAGAGGCCCGCACCCCGAATCAATCGGGATGCGGGCCTCTTCCCTGCACACCTACACGACTACTCGCCGTTCGCAGCCCGCTTCTTCTCCTCGGCATCCTCGATCAACGCCTCGGCAAGCTGCTGCATCGACAACCGACGATCCATCGACGTCTTCTGAATCCACCGGAACGCCGCCGGCTCCGACAACCCGTAATCCGTCTGCAGAATGCTCTTCGCCCGATCCACCAGCTTCCGCGTCTCCAGCCGCTGCGCAAGATCCGCGACCTCGGACTCCAGCGCCTTCAGCTCCGCGAACCGCGACACCGCCATCTCGATCGCCGGCACCACGTCACTCTTGCTGAACGGCTTCACGAGATACGCCATCGCACCGGCGTCCCGGGCCCGCTCCACGAGGTCGCGCTGCGAGAACGCGGTGAGCATCAGAACGGGAGCGATGGACTCCTCGGAGATCTTCTCCGCGGCGGAGATCCCGTCGAGGATCGGCATCTTCACGTCGAGGATGACGAGGTCGGGCCGGTGCTCACGGGCGAGCTCGACCGCCCTCTCGCCGTCACCGGCCTCACCGACGACCGCGTAGCCCTCTTCTTCGAGCATCTCTTTGAGGTCGAGGCGGATGAGCGCCTCGTCCTCGGCGATGACGACGCGGGTCGTCAGCGGCGGGACGTGCGACTTGTCGTCGTCGGCGACGGGCTGGGGCGACTCGGGCGTGGTCACGGGGCTCCTCGTTCAAGACAGGGGTACTGCTGCCAAGAGCCTACCTAGTTACGGTATGTTTGAGGCACGGAGGGTCTTCGAGATCCTTCGTTTCGAAGGGGCCCCGGTAGCCCAGCGGTAGAGGCCATGGATTCAAAACCCATACAGCGTCGGTTCGAATCCGACTCGGGGCACTTCTCCTTCGATTCCAAGGTGGATCACCGATTGGCGATCTTCACCCTTGGCGGTGAACGCATCTTCGATCCGAGTGCAGGCTCACAAGCCTCGGACGAAGATCCGCCTCATGGCACAGCACAATCCTTCGATACGTGACGAAGCGCTCGCACTCCTGAGGCGTGGCGTAACCAATCGAGCGGTTTCTGAGCACCTCAACGTTCCCCGCGGAACCGTCGGCTGGTGGCTGCACGAGGATCGCAAGCGACGTGGGGCCAAGTACACGCAACCCACCGACTGCCCGATATGCACCGGCCGAGACTTCGACCGCGTGGCGTACGCATACCTACTCGGGCTCTACCTCGGTGATGGACACATCACCTCGAAGCCCAAGCAACATCATCTGTCGATCTTCTGCGGCGACGCCTGGCCGGGACTGATCACTGAAGCCGAGGCGGCCATGCGGCGGGTGATGCCTGCACCGCGGACGGGACGACGCCAGCGCAGCGGCTGCGTGGAGGTCAAGTCCTTCACGAAGCACTGGACATGCGTCTTTCCGCAGCACGGCCCGGGCAAGAAGCACGAACGGCGCATCGTCCTGGAACCCTGGCAGCAAGAAATCGTCGACGCGCACCCCTGGGACTTCGTCCGGGGCCTGATCCATTCCGACGGGTGTCGCAACATGAACTGGACAACCCGCATCGTGGGTGGCGAGCGGAAGCGCTACGAGTACCCGAGATACTGGTTCACCAACGTCTCGGACGACATCAGGCAGCTCTACACCGACACCCTCGACAAGCTGGGTGTCGAGTGGAAGCACTGCACACGCGCGGGCAGAAAATACAACATCTCCGTCGCCCGACGGGCGTCCGTCGCTCTCATGGACGCTCACGTCGGGCCGAAGCACTGACGACCGGATTACTTGGGGCTGTCGTCCTCGCCGATGTGGTGCACGCGTACCAGGTTCGTCGATCCCGCGACGCCGGGCGGGGATCCGGCCGTGATGACCACGATGTCGCCCTTCTCGCAGCGGCCGATCCGCAGGAGTTCCTCGTCGACCTGGGCGACCATCGCGTCCGTGGAGTCGACGTGCGGGCCGAGGAAGGTCTCGACGCCCCAGGTGAGGTTCAGCTGGGAGCGGGTGGCCGGGTCCGGGGTGAAGGCCAGGAGCGGGATGGGTGAGCGGTAGCGGGAGAGTCGCTTGACCGTGTCGCCGCTCTGGGTGAAGGCGACGAGGAATTTCGCGCCGAGGAAGTCGCCCATCTCGGCGGCTGCGCGGGCGACCGCGCCGCCCTGGGTGCGGGGCTTGTTGCGGTCGGTGAGCGGGGGCAGGCCCTTGGCGAGGATGTCTTCCTCGGCGGCTTCGACGATGCGGGACATCGTGCGGACCGTCTCGATGGGGTATTTGCCGACGCTGGTCTCGCCGGAGAGCATCACCGCGTCGGTGCCGTCGATGACGGCGTTGGCGACGTCGGAGGCTTCGGCGCGGGTGGGGCGGGAGTTGTCGATCATCGAGTCGAGCATCTGGGTGGCGACGATGACCGGTTTGGCGTTGCGCTTGGCGAGTTTGATGGCGCGCTTCTGGACGATCGGGACTTGTTCGAGGGGCATTTCGACGCCGAGGTCGCCGCGGGCGACCATGATGCCGTCGAAGGCGGCGACGATGCCGTCGATGTTCTCCACGGCCTGGGGTTTTTCCACCTTGGCGATGACGGGGAGGCGGCGGCCCTCTTCGTCCATGATGCGGTGGACGTCGTCGATGTCGTGTCCGTTGCGTACGAAGGAGAGGGCGATGATGTCGGCGCCGGTGCGCAGGGCCCAGCGGAGGTCTTCGATGTCCTTGCCGGAGAGTGCGGGGACGGAGACGGCGACGCCGGGGAGGTTGAGGCCTTTGTTGTCGGAGACCATGCCTCCTTCGATGACGGTGGTGAGGACGCGGGGGCCGTCGATGCCGGTGACTTGGAGGGTCACGCGGCCGTCGTCGACGAGGATGCGTTCGCCGGGGCTGACGTCGGTGTTGAGGCCGTCGTAGGTGGTGCCGCAGGTGTTGCGGTCGCCTTCGACGGGTTCGGTGGTGATGGTGAAGGTGTCGCCGCGTTCAAGGAGTACGGGGCCTTCGCGGAAGCGGCCGAGGCGGATCTTCGGGCCTTGAAGGTCGGCGAGGATCCCGACGCTGCGGCCGGTTTCGTCGGAGGCTTTGCGTACGTGGCGGTAGCGCTGTTCGTGTTCGACGTAGGTGCCGTGGCTGAGGTTGAAGCGGGCGATGTCCATGCCGGCTTCGACGAGTGCCTTGATCTGGTCGTATGTGTCGGTGGCTGGGCCCAGGGTGCAGACGATTTTTGCTCGGCGCATGGTTTGAGCCTAGACCTTACCTACGGGTAGCGATTCGGGTCCGCGTGTCGTCTCAACAACCTTTGGGTGAAGGGTTATTGACAAGTGTTGAATTGTGCAGTGGGGCGCTCCGATGAGCATTCTGTTCGGAGTTTTGGGGTGCGATGGTGAAGCGGGCGTTGACCTGGGCGTAGATGGTTTCGCCGTCGGGTTCGGGGATGTCGGTGGGGGGCGGCGTGGGGGCGTGGGTCCGCGCCGCCTCGGGGTCCGACGCGTGTGGTCATCAGATAGAAACCTGCGAGGGGTGTTGCCGGGTGCTGTCGGTGGGTCATTATCTACGCGCGTTGTGCAGTGCGAGATCTGATCTGTGGGAGTAGAGATGCCGCTGAACCGTAGGACGTTCCTGGGCACATCGGCTGCGGCCGGGGCCGGTGTGGCGATGGCTGGGGGTGTGGCTGTGCCTGCCGAGGCGCACGGTCGTGGGAATGGGCGTCCGCCGAAGCGGTACTCGTTCACGGTGATGGGGACGACCGATCTGCATGGGAATGTCTTCAACTGGGACTACTTCACGGACAAGGAGTTCGACGACAAGGCGCACAACGACGTGGGTCTGGCGAAGATCTCGACTCTCGTGGACCAGGTCCGTGCGGAGAAGGGCCGGCACAACACCCTGATGATCGATGCGGGTGACACGATCCAGGGCACGCAGCTGTCGTACTACTACGCGAAGATCGATCCGATCACGGCGAAGCGTGGTCCGGTGCATCCGATGGCGCAGGCGATGAACGCGATCGGGTATGACGCGGCGGCTCTGGGCAACCATGAGTTCAACTACGGCATTCCTGTGCTGCGGAAGTTCGAGGAGCAGTGTGATTTTCCGCTGCTGGGTGCGAATGCGCTGGATGCCAAGACGCTGCAGCCGGCGTTCGCTCCGTATGTGATCAAGCGGATGCGTACGCCGCACGGTCCGGATGTGAAGGTGGGGATTCTGGGTCTGACGAACCCGGGGATCGCTATCTGGGACAAGGCGAATGTCAGCGGCAAGATGGTCTTCCCGGGGCTGGAGGAGCAGGCGGCGAAGTTCGTTCCGCGGCTTCGGTCGATGGGCGCGGATGTCGTGATCGTGGCGGCGCATTCGGGGAACAGCGGGACGTCGTCGTACGGTGATCAGATCCCGTATGTGGAGAATGCGGCGGGTCTGGTGGCGGAGCAGGTGCCCGGCATCGATGCGATTCTTGTGGGTCATGCGCATCTGGAGATCCCCGAGTACTTCGTGGAGAACAAGCAGACGGGCAAGAAGGTGGTGCTCTCCGAGCCGTTGAAGTGGGGGCAGCGGCTGACGCTGTTCAACTTCGACCTGGTGTGGGAGAAGGGCTGCTGGGTGGTGGAGAAGGCCGGTTCGCAGGTGCTGAACTCCAACACGGTGGCCGAGGACCCGGAGATCACGGGGCTGCTGGCGGATGAGCACAAGAAGGTCGTGGCGTACGTCAATCAGGTGATCGGTACGTCGGCGTCGGCGATGACGACGGCGGAGGCGGCGTGGAAGGACGAGCCGATCATCGATCTGATCAATGTGGTTCAGGCGGAGACGGTGAAGGCGGCTCTGGCCGGTGGTGAGTACGCGTCGCTTCCGGTGCTGTCGCAGGCGTCGTGTTTCTCGCGTACGGCGCAGATCCCGGCCGGCGATGTGACGATCAAGGATGCGGCGGGGCTGTATCCGTTCGAGAACACGCTTGAGGCCCGGTTGTTGACGGGTGCGCAGATCAAGGACTATCTGGAGTTCTCGGCCAGGTATTACGTGCAGACGGCGGCCGGCGCTCCGGTGGATACGGCGAAGCTGACGAATGCGGACAACACGCCGGACTACAACTATGACGCGGTGTCGGGTCTGACGTACGACATCGATATCGCGAAGCCGAACGGTTCGCGGATCGTGAATCTGTCGTTCGAGGGCAAGGCGATCGACCCGGCGGCTCAGTTCGTGCTGGCGGTGAACAATTACCGGGCGAGCGGTGGCGGTAATTTCCCGCATGTGCCGGGTGCGAAGCAGCTGTGGGCGAATTCGGAGGAGATCCGCAACACGATCATCGCGTGGGTCCAGGCGAAGGGTTCGGTGGACGGTTCGCAGTTCGCTTCGGTGGACTGGCGGCTGACGCGGGACGGTGTGCCGGTGTTCTAGCGGTTCGTTCTTCGGGCGGCCGTCTCCCTTTCGTGGGAGGCGGCCGCTTCTGTGTGTGCGGGAGTGGTCAGTTGCCTTGGACGAGGGGGATGAGTCCGGGGTGTTGGTGGGGGATCTTGGGGGTGTTCTGGGGGCTGAGGCCGAAGGTGGTGAAGGCCGTGCGTTGTGGGAGGGGGTAGGCGTCGGTGCGGGTGAGGTTGTTGAGGATGGTGGCGCTGCGCCAGGCGGCGAGTCCGAGGTCGGGGGCGCCGACGCCGTGGGTGTGCCGTTCGGCGTTCTGGACGTAGATGTTGCCGGTGACGGTGGGGTCGAGTTCGAGGCGGAACTGGTCGTCGATGCGGGGGCGGCCGCTGGTGTCGCGGCGGATGTGGGGGTGGAGGCCGGTGAGGATGCGGTCGAGGGAGCGTTCGCGGTAGCCGGTGGCGAGGATGACCGCGTCCGTGGTGAGGCGGGTGCGGGTGCCTTGTTGGGTGTGTTCGAGGTGGAGTTCGACGCGGGCGTTGGTGAGTCGGCCTGCGGTGCGTACGTGGACGCCGGGGGTGAGGGTGGTGTCGGGCCAGCCGCCGTGGAGGGTGCGCCGGTAGAGCTCGTCGTGGATGGCGGCGATGGTGTCGGCGTCGATGCCTTTGTGGAGTTGCCATTGGTGGGGGACGAGTTCGTCGCGTACGTGTTCGGGGAGTGCGTGGAAGTAGCGGCTGTAGTCGGGGGTGAAGTGTTCGAGGCCGAGTTTGGAGTACTCCATGGGGGCGAAGGCGTGGGTGCGGGCGAGCCAGTGGAGTTTTTCGTGTCCGGCGGGGCGTGCGCGGAGGAGGTCGAGGAAGATTTCGGCGCCTGACTGGCCGGAGCCGATGACGGTGATGTGTTCGGCCTGGAGGAGTTGTTCGCGGTGGTGGAGGTAGTCGGCGGAGTGGATGACGGGGACGGAGTCGGCGTCGGCGAGGGGTTTGAGGGGGGCGGGGATGAAGGGTTCGGTGCCGATGCCGAGGGCGATGTGGCGGGTGTAGGTGCGGCCGAGGGCTTCGGCTTCGCCGTGGGTGTCGAGTTGGGTGAAGTCGACTTCGAAGAGGTTGCGTTCGGGGTTCCAGCGGATGGCGTCGACCTGGTGGCTGAAGTGGAGTCCGGGGAGTTGGTCGGTGACCCAGCGGCAGTAGGCGTCGTATTCGGCGCGTTGGATGTGGAAGCGCTCGGCGAAGTAGAAGGGGAAGAGGCGGTCGCGGCTGCGTAGGTAGTTGAGGAAGGTCCAGGGGCTTGCGGGGTCGGCGAGGGTGACGAGGTCGGCGAGGAAGGGGACTTGGAGGCTGGCGCCGTCGATGAGGAGGCCTGGGTGCCAGTGGAAGGCGGGGCGTTGTTCGTAGAAGGTCGCGGTGAGGGGGCGGGGGTTGGCGGGGATGCCGTGGGCGAGGGCGGCGAGGGAGAGGTTGAAGGGGCCGATGCCGATGCCGACGAGGTCGTGTGGCTGGTCGGGTGCGGGGGTGGGTCGGTCGGTCATCGGGGTGTGTTGCCTTTCTTGAGCTGGTGGGTGAGGTGGGTGACGTGGTCGAGGAGGGTTTGGAGGTCGTGGGGGGTGGTGTGGGGGTTGAGGAGGGTGGCTTTGAGCCAGAGGCGGTCGTGGGCGTGGGCGCGGCCGAGGACGGCTCGGCCGTGGGTGAGGAGGGTGCGGCGGATGGTGGCGACGGTGTGGTCGTCGGTGTCGGTGGGGCGGAAGAGGACGGTGGTGATGGTGGGGCGGGCGTAGAGGTCGAGGGTGGGGGTGCGGGTGATGAGGTCGGCGAGGTGGTGGGCGGTGGTGATGGTGCGGTCGATGAGGTCGGCGAGTCCGGTGCGGCCGAGGGCTTGGAGGGTGACGGCGATTTTGAGGGCGTCGGGCCGGCGGGTGGTGCGCAGTGAGCGGCCGAGGAGGTCGGGGAGGCCGGCTTCGGTGTCGTCGTGGGCGTTGAGGTAGGGGGCTCGGTGGTTGAGGGGGTGGAGGTGGTGGTGGTCGGGGACGGCGAGGATGCCGGCGGGTGCGGGCTGCCAGCCGAGTTTGTGGAGGTCGAGGGTGACGCTGTGGGCGCGGTCGAGGCCGTGGAGTGCGGTGCGGTGGGTGGGACTGAAGAGGAGGGGGCCGCCGTAGGCGGCGTCGATGTGGAGTTCGGCGCCGTGGGTGGTGCAGAGGTCGGCGATGTCGTTCAGGGGGTCGATCTGGCCGGTGTCGGTGGTGCCTGCGGTGGCGGTGACGAGGAGGGGGCGGTGGTGGTGCCGGGTGAGGGTTTCTTCGAGTGCGGTGAGGTCCATGACGCCGGTGGGGGCGGGGATGGTGAGGGGTTCGGGGAGTCCGAGGAGCCAGGTGGCGCGGTTGATGCTGTGGTGGGTGGTGGTGGCGCAGATGGTTTGTACGGGGCCGTGGCGTTCGCGGGCGAGGAGGAGGGCGAGTTGGTTGGCTTCGGTGCCGCCGGTGGTGATGAGGGCGTCGGGGGTGGGGTGGTGGGGGTAGATCTCGGCGGCGAGTGCGGCGGTGGTGTCGGCTTCGAGGGTTGAGGCGGCGGGTGCCTGGTCCCAGGAGTCCATGGAGGGGTTGAGGGCGGAGGCGGCGAGGTCGGCTGCGGTGGCGAGGGCGAGGGGCGGGGTGTGGAGGTGCGCTGCGCAGTGGGGGTGCGCGGGGTCCGCGGAGCCTTGGGCGAGTGCGGTGACGAGGGTGCGCAGGGCGTGGTGGGGGCCGGTGCCGTGGTCGGGGATGACGGGGTGGGTGGCGGCGCGTATGCGGCGGGCGGTGGCGGGGGGTCCGCCTGCGGGGAGGGGGCCGTTGCGCTGGTGGGCTCCGTCGTGGAGTGCGGTGAGGACGGTGTCGAGGAGGGGGCGCAGTGCGTCGGGTCCGGTGGTGGATCCGGCGAGGGGTGGGGTCGGCATGGGTGGTGGGCCCTTCGGGTGCGCGCGGGTGGACATGCCAGCTTGTCCGGGTTTCTGGTGGCGCGGCCGGTGAGCGTGGTGATCTGAACTCGAAAGGGGGACGGGGGGTGGGCGGTGGCGGGTTGGTGGAGGGTGCCGGTGGTATGGGTGTGCCCGGCGTCTCCCCTGGGGTGGTGGGGTGGCGCCGGGCACGGGTGGTGCGGGTGTGGGGTGGGGTGGATCAGTGAGCGTTGTGCATCCTGAGGGATCTGGTCGCGGGCTTGGGGCGGTTCCGTGGTCGGCTGCACGCGCTGGTCGATGACGGCTGTCCCACGGCAACATCGTCTGTCAGCGGGCGATCTCGGTGCCGGTCAGCGCGAATGGCGCCGGCAGAAGCGTGGTGGTATGACGCGCGTACAGCCGCAGCATGGTGAGGATGTGCCGGTTCCTCAGGTGCGTGAAGACGGCCCGCACGCCGCCCGCTCTGCGGCGATGAGCCTGGTCGCCGCCTGCGCCGGAGTGAGCGGCCGAACTGCGGGCCGTGGGCGGGGTCGGTCAGCTGGGCGAGCTGCCGTACCGGCACGTGGCGGCGGGTTGCACCGAATCTTCGGCCAGTCGGTGCCGCGGGCGTCGTCGTAGCCGAACGTGCGGGTGACGGTGGCCCACGACGCCGCCGGGCGATGCCGCTCTCCGAGTCGGGGTCGGGATTCGATGTGTCGGACCTTCTCCTGATGCTCGTCGGAGCGGCCACAGGCGCCCTCCGGCGGAGCGGAGTCCGGGTCCGATTGCGTCCTGTGTGAATCGGGCCGGGTGTCGAGGTTCGGTGGTCTGCTGACCTATTGCGCGACCGGCAGTGCCGGCAGTGCGGGCTGTCGTACCCATGCGTTGATGACCGGGCTGAGGGGCCGGGGGGTGTACTGCTGGGCGTGGGCGGCGAAGTCGGCAGTGGTGACGGAGCCGTGGCGGTGTGTTGCCGTCCAGCGTTTGAGCATCTGGAAGAAGGGCTCCTCGCCCAGCGCGCAGCGCATGGCGTGGACTGCCAGTCCTCCGCGTTCGTACAGCCGGTCGTCGAACATCATCCGCCGTCCGGGATCGGCCAGCCGCAGGTCTTGGCGCTGCCGCTGCAGGTAGGTGTGCGCCCGTGCGGCCAGCGTCTGGGCCGGGGGGCCTCCGGCGTGTTCGGACCAGAGCCACTCCGCGTATTTGGCGAAGCCCTCGTTGAGCCAGATGTGCTGCCAGTCCGCGACGGTGAGGCTGTTGCCGAACCACTGGTGGGCCAGTTCGTGGGCGATCAGGCGTTCCGAGGCGCGCCGCCCGCCGAGGTGGTTCGTCCCGAAGGTGGCCATCCCTTGTGCCTCTACCGGGATGTCCAGTTCCTCGTCCGCGACGACCACGGTGTACTCATCGAACGGGTACGGCCCGAAGGCGTCCTCGAAGAAGTCCATCATCTGTGGCTGCCGGGCGAAGTCCGTGGTGAACTCCGGTACCAGCCGGGCCGGCACGTATGCCGTCTGCGGCACCGGCCGGCGGGTGTCGAGTGATGAGGCCGGGTCGGTGAACCGTACGGTCTGGTACCGGCCGACGGAGAGGCCGACCAGGTAGCTGGGGGTGGGCGCGGGCTGCTCGTACACCCAGGTGGTGCTGCTGGCCCGGGTGGTCCTGGTCAGCAGCCGGCCGCCGACGACCACGGTGTACGGGGACGGTGCGGTCAGGGAGATCTGGTAGGACGCCTTGTCTCCGGGGCGGTCGTTGCACGGATACCAGGAGGGGGCGCCGATCGGCTGGCTGGCGACCAGCGCGCCGTCGGTCAGCTCCTCCCAGCCCAGAAGGCCCCAGTGGCTGCGGATCGGTGCCGGGTTGCCGGTGTAGTGCACCTCGACGGTGAACGCCGCCCCTGCCTCCAGCGTCTTCGCCGGGCGAATCCGCAGTTTGCCGTCCCGGTGGGTGTAGTGCGTGGTACGGCCGTCGACCGTCACCCGGCTCAGCCGGAAGTCGGCCAGGTCCAGGGAGAACTCGCGCAACGGCCCGCAGTCGGCTATACCGCTGAGGCGTGCAGTGCCGCTGAGCCGGTTGGCCGCGGGCCGGTAGGTCAGTGCGAGCTCGTAGCGGTGGATCCGGTAGCGGGTGTCACCATGGGTGGGAAAGTAGGGGTCCGGGTCGGGGGCGGCTGCCTGCTTCTGACTCAACGGTCTTGTTCTCCCTCGTGGACCGCGGACGGACCGTGCTGCGTCGAGCCGTGCCTCATCCTTGTCCGAACCAGGCCTCGGCCGGGTTGCCCAGCCACCGGCTGTCCGGCGGGATGGACTCCGCGCGCATGACCAGTGAGGCCGGCCCCAGCGTGCTTCGGGCGCCGATCTCGCCGCCCGGCAGCACGATGCCGCCCGGTCCGAGCGTCGCGCCCGCGCGCAGGATCACCGTATCCATCCGCAGGATCCGGTCGTGAAAGAGGTGGGTCTGCAGGACGCAGCCCCGGTCGACGCTCACCGCGTCCTCCAGGGTGACCAGGTCGGCCTCGGGCAGCCAGTAGCTCTCACACCACACGCCCCGGCCGATCGTGGCCCCCAGGCCGCGCAGCCACAGGCTCATCACCGGGGTGCCGGGCACCGAGCCGACCAGCCAGGGCACTGCCAGCACTTCGACGAAGGTGTCCGCGAGCTCGTTGCGCCACACAAAGCTGCTCCACAGCGGGTGTTCCACGGCCCGGAACCGTCCGACGAGCAGCCACTTGGCGCTGATGGACACCATGGCTGCCGCGGTGCCCGCGGCCAGCAGTACGAGGCCGGACGCCAGTGCGGCCAGCAGCGGGGAGCCGGCCTCGGCCAGCCCGGCGAGTGCGGCCAGGGTCAGGACGGAAAGGGCGGCGGAGGCGAGGACGGGCACCAGCCGGCACACCTCGACCAGGCCGCGCGCCCACACCAGCCGGGCCGGCGGTTGGTAGGTCAGGCTCTGATCGACGCTGTCGGCCGAACGGGGCAGGCGCACTGGCGGCATCCCCAGGTAGGAGCGGCCCGCCTTGGCCTTCTTCGGTGTGGCGGACAGCACGCCCACCAGTCCGCGGTCGGGCACGGTGCGTCCCGGGGCGGTCATGCCGGAGTTGCCGAGGAAGGCCCGCTCGCCGATCTCTGCAGCGCCGATCCGCAGCCAGCCGCCGCCGAGCTGGTACGGGGCGACCAGGGCGTCGTCGGCCAGGAAGGCGCCGTCGCCGATGGTGGTAAGGCTCGGCAGCGCCAGCACGGTGGACACCTCGGCCCGGCGGCCGATCTTCATGCCCAGAGCGCGCAGCCAGACGGGTGTGATCAGCCCCGCGTAGAGCGGGAAGAGTGTCTGCCGGGCCGCGTCCATCAGCTGGCTGATGGTCCACGCCTGCCAGCCCACCTTGCTGTGTACGGGGTGCCAGCCTGGGCGCAGGCCGATGCTCAGCAGCCGGACTGCGGCCCACAGCAGCACGGCGTAGGTCAGCCCGAACGCCGCGGCGGCGGGGACCAGGGCGGCCAGTGCTCCGCGCAGCGCGCCACTGAGGCTGATGCCGGCCGGAATGAGAGCGCCTGCCACGGCGAGGGCGGCGGCCGCGGCGGCCGCCGGGAGCAGGCTCAGGCCGAATCCGCTGGCGCCGTAGGCAGCGGCCCATCGGGCCCGGCGCGGGGGGCGCTGCTTGGGCCAGCGGCGTTCGGCCCGGCCGAGTTTGACGGCGGGCGCGCCGGCCCAGCGCTGGCCTGTGGGCACCTGCCCGGTGACGCTGGAGCCGGCCGCCACCTGGGCTCGCTTACCGACGCGGGCGCCGGGCAGCAGGGTGCTGCGGGTGCCGACGACCGCGCCGGAGCCGACCTTCACCGCCCCGATGTGCAGCCGGTCCCCGTCCAGCCAGTAACCGGAGAGGTCTACTTCTGCCTCGACAGCGCAACCCCGGCCGAGTTTGAGCATCCCGGTGACCGGCGGCAGCGAGTGCAGGTCCACCTCGGGGCCGACACGGGCGCCAAGGGCACGGCCGTACCGGATCAGCCACGCCCCGGACAGGGACGTCGCCCCGGCGACCTCGGCGAGCCGCTCGGCGGTCCACAGCCGCAGGTGGACGCTGCCGCCGCGCGGGTGGCTTCCGGGGCGCACCCCGGCGAGCAGACAGCGTGCCCCGGCAGCGGAGATCGCGAGCCGGCCCGGTGGGCTGAACAGCATCGCGCCGGCGGCCGTGACCAGCCACCAGGAGGCGGTCGGCGCCCACGCAAACCCGCCGGACCATGCCAGGACGTTGCCCAGGGCCAGCAGCGCCACCGTCCAGCGCAACCCGGCCAGAGTGAACAGGGGCAGCAGCAGGAGCAGTTGGATGATCTTGGCGCGGGTCGGGACGGGCGAGACGTCGCGCGCCCCGGTCTCCGTGCGTGCCGTGCCCTCCACCATCCGGGCAAGCTTGCGGACTGTGGGGTGCTGGTAGATGTCGAGTACGGCGACCGCCGGGTAGCGGCCGCGCAGCACGGTGGTGAGCTGGGCGGCGGCCAGGCTGCCGCCGCCGATCGCGAAGAAGTCGTCGCGGCTGTCGGTGACCGGTACGCCGAGGACCTCGGCCCACTGCTCGGCGATCCACGCCTCGGTGGCGGTGAGGTGCAGGGCCGGGCCCGCCGTGACCGGTTCCGCGGCGCCCGGCAGCGGCCACGGCAGGGCCGCGCGGTCCACCTTGCCCGAGGTGCGGGTGGGCAGGACGTCGACGGGGGCGAGCAGCGGTACGAGCGCGGCCGGCAACTGCGCGCGCAGCAGGTCGACGGCCGCGGCCCGATCCCAGCCGCCGGTGGTCACCACGTAGCCGACCAGGAGCTGGTTGCCGCGCCGGGCGGTGCGGACCGCCGCGGCGGCGCCGGCCACGCCGGGCAGCGCCTGGAGCGCGGCGTCCACCTCACCGAGTTCGATCCGACGGCCGCCGAGTTTGACCTGCTCGTCGGCGCGGCCCAAGAAGACCAGCCCGTCGGGCTCGGCCCGGACGAGGTCGCCGCTGCGGTAGGCGCGGGACCAGCCGAGGGACTCCAGCGGGGCATACTTCTCGGCGTCCTTGGCGGGGTCGAGGTAGCGGGCCAGACCGACGCCGCCGATGATGAGCTGGCCGCTGCCGCCCATCGGCACGGGTACGCCGGCCTCGTCGACCACGGCCAGCTCGCAGCCGTCCAGCGGCAGGCCGATCCTGACCGGTCCCTGACCGGTCAGCAGCGCGCCGCAAGCCACTACGGTCGCCTCGGTGGGGCCGTAGGTGTTCCAGACTTCGCGGCCCTCGGTGACCAGACGATCGACCAGTTCGGGCGGGCACGCCTCGCCACCGAAGATCAGCAGCCGCACCTCGTCGAGTGCCTCGCAGGGCCACAGCGCGGCCAGTGTCGGCACCGTGGAGACCACCGTGATCTCCTGCTCGGCGAGCCAGGAGCCCAGGTCGGCGCCGTCGCGCACCCGGGAGCGCGGCACGGGCACCAGGCACGCGCCGTTGCGCCACGCGAGCCACATCTCCTCGCAGGAGGCGTCGAAGGCGACCGACAGGCCCGCCATCACCCGGTCTCCCGGCCCGACCGGCTCCTCCTGCAGGAAGAGCCCGGCCTCGGCATCGACGAACGCCGCCGCGCTGCGGTGGGTGACGGCGACTCCCTTGGGCTTTCCGGTGGAACCGGAGGTGAAGATGATCCAGGCATCGTCCTCAGGACCGGGTCGACGCCGGGGGGCGCGGACGGCACCGCTTCCCGTCAGGGTGAGACGGCACTGCGCCCCGAGGACGGCCGTCACCGCTGCCTCCCCGAAGACGAGCTCCGCGCGCTCGTCCGGGTCCTCGGCGTCCACGGGGACGTACGCGGCGCCTACGGCGAGGACGGCCAGGATGCCGATGTAGAGGTCGCTGGTGCCCGACGGCATCCGGACGCCCACCCGGTCGCCCGCGCCGACACCCGCGGCCGCGAGCCGCCGGCGCAGCGCCTCGACTTCGGCGGCCAGTGTCCGGTAGGTGAGTGCGGTACGGCCGTCGTCGAGCGCTGCCTCGTGCGGGTGGGCCCGTACGGTGGCCTCGAACACATCGAGCAGTGTCCGCGGCGCGGCGGCGGGACGCCCGGGGAAACACGCCGGCAGACCCGCGACCGGCTCGCCTGCGTCCACCGGGGCCCAGCCGTCGACGACGGTCGTGACGTCGGCCCGCGGCGTCGCGGCGAGCACCGCCGTCGCATCGAGCGGCTCCGTGCCGTCGGCCAAGGCCGGCTCGCTCCCCTCGACCGCCCCTTCAGCCGACTGGATCCTCTCGGTTCCGTCGCCTTCGACAGCGGTCCGGTCCTTGTCCCGCAGCGTGTCGTTCTGCGCTGTCACCACCGTGCGCTCCTCGTCCCGTCGATCCCCGTCCCCTGCAGATGCTCGGCGCGGAATACCGGGGAGGTCCCCGCGCGTACGTCACTCGGCCCCGAAGTGGGACAAGTCGACCCATGCTGAGAGAGTCCGCAGTAGACAATCACTTCAGGCGTCTGGTGGAGACCGCGTCGTCCCAGAAGTGTCACCGGTACCCGGTCGAGGTGAACTCGCATTGCGTGCGGCTGTACTTCCGGTTCCCGCCCGGCTTTCTGTGAGCGCCGATCGGCACCCGTGCCGTTCCGGCCGCGGCCTGCTCGGCGCTGCTGTGAGTCCCGGGCTCCGTGGCGGCGCCACGCAGGAGGCTTTTCGCCGAAGATCGGGGGCCGTCTGTGCTCATACCGGTGAGCCTTCCCTGCTGTGCGGGGTGACCCGGGGTGTGGTGCGGTCATCCCGGGAGCCTGTGTTGTCAGGGTGCAGGAGGGTGACTGTCATCTGAGGTCCATCCGGGTGGTCCTCTGCGCGGAAACGGACCAGGCCGGCCTCGGCAAGCCGCTGCAGGGCGGCGTGGACGGTCACGGGCGAGACCTGGAGGGCCCGGGCAGCGGGGCTCAAAGGGAAGGCCACCGTCGGGCCTGAAAACACCTCGCGTGGATCAGCCGCAAGGTCCACCAGAAGCCCGGCTACGACCGCGCCACGGGAGACCTTCCCGGCCGCGACCGCCCACCCGAGCGCCCATTGGTCGAACGGAAGTGCTTCCACTGGAAACTCCCTGGTGATCACGGTGAACGATCAGCGGCTGAACCCCACCCTGTGGCCTTGCTTGCAAAGCTTGGCACCCCTCACATGAGCGGCAACCGGAGCGGGGCCGAACCAGTCACCGGACAGCAGCGGTTCCAGCTTCGGACCACGACGCGGCACCAGCGCAGGACACCGGGGCCCGCCGGGACATCCTCGGACTGCGGGCGCGACGGCGGCCAAGGCGCCAAGCACAGGATGCACATGCTCACCGAGATCAAGAGCCACGGCGTGAACGACGTCCTCATGCTGGTGCGCGACGGGCTCAAGGGACTGCCCGACGCGGTCGGGACGGTCTGACCGAAAACGACTGTCCGGACCTGCGTGGTCCACCTGCTGAGGAACTCCTTCGGCCATGCCGCCCGCCAGGACCGAGACAAGATCGCGAAGGTCCTCAAGCCCGTCTCCACCGCACCGACCGAGGAGGCCGCCCTGAAGTGCGTCCCTATGGCGATCATGTTGCCCGACCCCACAGGCAAGGGCCCAGCCCGCTGGACCACGCGCTGGAAGACCGGCCTCAACACCTTCGGCAGCACTTTCGACGGCCGCCTCTCCGCAGCCTGTCAGTAACTCCAACAACCCGAGTCACACCGTTCGTCGGCTCTGCTCCGTAGTCGGCGGCGACGGCATGCGACGGGTGTCGTCGACATCACATGCGTGATGTCGACTCCCTCGTGGGAACAGTGTTTTCGGGACTCTCGGCCAGCGGCAGACCTTCCGCGAGCAGGCCCCCGGGCCGGCAGCCACAACCTCCTGGTCCGCCACCTCACCCAGGGACAAGCCGACGGCAACCGGCCGGTGGTAAGCCCACTCCACGCGACCCGGCTCCTGCTCACTCACCCCGAACACCTGTGGACCAAGGACACCGCCCTCCTGGCGCCCCTCACCACCGCATGCCCCGAGATGACCGAACTCTCCCGACTTGTCACCGAGTTCGCCCGGCTGCTGACCCCGGCGAAGGGCAACGACACCCGGACTCACCGAGTGGATCACCGCCGGCCGTGCGGCCGGCGGTGATCCACGTGCACAGCTTCTACAACGGCCTGCAGAGCCGAACGATTTGCAGTCCCCACGAAGCTCAGTGGGCGTTGCGTACGGCGAGGGCGCGGCGCAGGTCGTCGATCTGGTCGGTGAGTTTGCGGTGGAGTGCGGGGATGAGGGTGGGGTCGTCGAGGGCTTGTTCGCCGTGGTGGAGGTTGTCGGTGTCGATGGCGTACTGAGGGAAGGCGTTGTGGCCCGCGGCTTCGGCGATGGCGGGGCCGCGGCGGGCGGCGAGTGCGGCGGCTTCGGGGTAGTAGCGGGGGACGTAGGTGTGGAGGAGGTCGGCCTGTTCGGGTTGCCAGAAGCCTCGGGCGGTGGCGGTGAAGAGGTAGTTGGAGAGGGTGTCGTCGTTGAACAGGGCGTGCCAGGCGGTGGCTTTGGCTTCGGGGGTGGGGAGAGCGGCGCGGCAGCGGGCGGCGCCTTCCTGGCCGGTGGCGCTGGGGTCGCGGGCGAGTTCGGCGGCGATGGCAGGTTCGTCGGCGGCGCCGAGGACGGAGAGCCGGGTGAGGATGCGCCAGCGGAGTTCGGGGTCGAGTTCGGGGCCGCCGGGGACGCTGCCGTCGGTGAGCCAGTCGTGGAGGGCGTCGGGGTGGGGGGCGGCGTCGATGAGGTGGCGTACGGCGGTGAGGCGCAGGCCGGGGTTGGTGCCGTCCTCGGTGCGGCGGATGAGGTCGCGGCAGAGGTCGGTGAGGGTGGCGAGGGCGGCGGGACGGTGCTCGGGGGTGGTGTAGCGGCGGGTGATCTGGGTGTCGGCGAAGGCAAGGACGCCTTGGACGAGGGCGAGGTCGGTTTCGTGCGGGAGGTGGGTGCGGGCTGCCTGGAGGTAGGTGGTGGGGGGTAGTTCGCCGTCGCGGACCATGTCACGGGCGGTGTTCCAGATGACCGCTCGGGTGAGCGCGTCGGGGATGCCGGAGAGGGTGTGGAGGGCGGTGTTCCAGGATTCGGGGTCGAGTCGGACCTTGGCGTAGGTGAGGTCGTTGTCGTTGGGGACGATGAGGACGGGGCGGCGTCCGGGGTGGATCTTGACGGTGTTGCCGTGGGGGACGTCGAGTTCGAAGCGGTCGCGCAGGGTGAGGCGGTCGGGGCCCGGCTGGGTGTCGAG
The DNA here is from genome assembly GCF_029428675.1 of Streptomyces sp. JH14. Taxonomy (GTDB): domain Bacteria; phylum Actinomycetota; class Actinomycetes; order Streptomycetales; family Streptomycetaceae; genus Streptomyces. The sequence continues at coordinate 1,483,614 of NZ_JAJNEL010000001.1, forward strand.
TGCGAGGTCGTAGGCGCCGACTGCGATGCGGTGGGGGCGGCTGCCGCTGCGGTCGATGGTGACGGACCAGGCGCCGTCGGATTCGCTGACCTGGGGGGTGAGGGTGTCGACTCCGGTGGTACGGAGCCATTGTTCGGCCCAGGCGTGGACGTCACGGTCGGTGGCGGAGGCGAGGTTGTCGATGAAGTCGGCGAGGGTGGCGTTGGCGAACCTGTGGCGGGCGAAGTGGGTGTTGATGCCGGTGAGGAAGTCCTTTTCGCCGAGCCAGGTGACGAGTTGGCGCAGCGCTGATGCGCCCTTGGCGTAGGAGATGCCGTCGAAGTTGAGCATCGCGGATGCGGTGTCGGGGACGGCGGCGGGGTCGGGGGCGACGGGGTGGGTGGAGGGGCGCTGGTCGGCGTCGTATCCCCAGCCCTTGCGGGCCACGCCGAAGTCGATCCAGGTGTCGGTGAAGCGGGTGGCTTCGGTGAGGGTCTGGTAGCCCATGTATTCGGCGAAGGACTCGTTGAGCCAGATGTCGTCCCACCAGGCGAGGGTGACGAGGTCGCCGAACCACATGTGGGCCATTTCGTGGGCGATGACCATGGCGCGGGTCTGGCGTTCGGTGTCGGTGACGGCGGAGCGGTAGACGAATTCGTCGCGGAAGGTGACGAGGCCGGGGTTCTCCATGGCGCCGGCGTTGAATTCGGGGACGAACGCCTGGTCGTAGGAGTCGAAGGGGTAGGGCTCGTCGAACTTCTCGTGGTAGCGGTCGAAGCAGGCGCGGGTGATGTCGAGGATTTCGTCGGCGTCGGCGTCGAGGTGGGGGGCGAGGGAGCGGCGGCAGTGGAGGCCGAAGGGCAGGCCGGCGTGCTCGGTGGTGACGGAGTGCCAGGGGCCTGCGGCGACGGCGACGAGGTAGGTGGAGAGCAGGGGGGTGTCGGCGATGGTCCAGCGGCCGTCGCTGTGGGGGGTGGCGATGCCGTTGCCGAGGACGGTCCAGCCTTCGGGGGCGGTGACGGTGAGGGCGAAGACGGATTTGAGGTCGGGCTGGTCGAATGCGGCGAAGACGCGTTGGACGTCTTCCATGAAGAGCTGGGTGTAGACGTAGGTTTCGTCGTCGGCGGGGTCGGTGAAGCGGTGCATGCCTTCGCCGGTGCGGGAGTAGCGCATGGCGGCGTCGATGCGCAGTTCGTGGGGGCCTGCGGTGAGTGCGGTGAGCGGGAACCGGTTCTCGGTGAGGTCGGCCGGGTCGAGGGGGTGTCCGTCGAGGCTGATGGAGCGCAGGGTGGCGGGCTTGAGCTCGACGAAGGTGTTCCCGGCGGCGTGTGCGGTGAACTGGATGACGGTGCGGGAGTCGAAGGTGTCCTCGCCGGTGGTCAGGTCGAGGTCGATGGTGTACCGCTGTACGTCGAGGAACTGGGCTCGGGTCTGCGCTTCGTTGCGCGTCAGTACGGACATGGATCCATGCTGCCGTATGGGGTGAGGGGTGCGCAGGTGGAGTTCTCCCAGGGCTGAGCGCATGCGGGTGGGTGGCCGCGGGCCGTGGGGCCCTTGAGGGCTAAGATTCTTGCCCATTGTGTTCCTGCACGGAGGGTGCCCGGGATGGCGAAGAAAACGGCTTCCGCGACGCGGCAGGATGCGGTGGCGTCGATCGTCGAAGACTGGCGGCGGGAGCGGCCGGATCTGGATACGGCGCCGTTGGAGGTGTTCGGCCGGCTGCATCGGGCGTTTCTGCGGTACAGCGCGGCGATCTCCCGTCCGGTGGAGCGCAAGGGTCTGTCGATGGCGGGGTTCGATGTGCTGACCGCGTTGCGCAGGGCGGGGGCGCCGTTTCGTCGTACGGCGGGTGAGCTGGCCGATTCCGGGCTGATCAGTTCGGCGGGGGTGACGCTGCGGATCGACCGGTTGGAGAAGGACGGGCTGATTCTTCGCGAGCGGGATCCGGAGGACCGTCGGGTGGTGCATTCGCGGTTGACGCAGGAGGGGCTGTCGACGATCGACGAGCTGTTCTCGGAGCATCTGGAGAACGAGCGGCGGATGCTGGCGGGGCTCACTCCTGCGGAGTGCCGGGAGTTGGCGCGGTTGTTGGGGAAGCTGGAGCGGTCCGTGCTGGCGGCGGAGGAGGAATGACCGGGTCGGCCGGTGGCCTTCTGCGTCCTCGGTCGCCGGAGCGTGAATCCGCCCGCCCGGACGGTGGCATGTCCGCCGGCCGGACGGACTGATCCTGCCCCGGCCGGGAGGAGGCCTCGGCATGGGACCGGCCTGAGGTCGCTGTCCCGGACAGCAGTGTGTCCTCGGACGCCGGACAGGCTGATTCTGTCCGGCGTCCGAGGACGTCCCGTTCGGCGCGGCTCACGCCGTCGCGTTCGCCTGGGCCTCTGCCTCCGTGCGGTACATGCGACGGACGCGGACGACGCCGAGGTCGTGCTGGTACAGGTTCTCCGCCTGGTCGGCATCGCTGCGGAGTTCTTCGAGCATGATCCGGTCCTGTTCGAGGACGTCCCAGTGGCGGTCCTCCAGCACCGTCTTGTACAGGAAGCGCCAGGTGTCGCGCTGCCAGTCCGTGACGCGGCGGTAGCGCCAGAAGAAGACGGCGCAGCGGTCCTCGTCGATGGGGGTGGCCATGCCGACGATGCCGAACGGGCCGCCGGGGCCGGCGGTCGGCGGGTACGGGATGGTGAGGTCGACCCAGTCGATGCCGGTGCGGCAGAGTTCGACCCAGTCGAAGTTCACGCCGCTCTGGTCGGTCTTCTCGAAGAAGAAGCCGCGTTCGGTCTCGCGGATCCGGAAGCGGGCGGTGGTCTGCCCTTCGGACATGCTGTGCGAGTCGCGGTGGAGGAACGATCCGTGCATGGGGTCGAGGAGGTTCTCGACGGCGTAGCGCCAGTTGACGTTCCACTCCGCGTAGCAGAGGAAGGCCGATACGTCGGGGTCCGTGAGCTGTTCGGGCAGGACGAGGGGGGCCGGCTCGGGGTGCGCGTCGTCGCCGAAGTAGGCGAGGATCGCACCGCCGGTCTCGAGGACGTGGGGTGCGGCGACGAGCTGTTTGCCTTCGAGGTTGCAGCCGGGCAGGCCGGGTACGGCGGCGACGGTGCCGGTGCCGTCGACCTGGACGCCGTGGTACCAGCAGGCGATGCGGTCGCCGAGGTGTTTGCCGAGCGAGAGGCGGGCACCGCGGTGGGGGCAGCGGTCCTCGAGCATGTGGAGGGTGCCGTCGGCGCGGCGGAAGAGGAGCCATTCCTCACCGAGGAGGGTGAGGCGGTGCATGCCGCCGGCGGGGACTGCGTCGGAGGGGCACACGGCGTACCACTGGTTGCGTATGCCGGTGGTGAAGAGCCGGTCGGCGGTGCGGTTGCCGGGGCGGGCGACTTCGGAGGGGCGGGTGGTTCCGCCCGTGTGCGGTGCGGTGCGGTTGGTCATGGTCGTTTCACGCTCCCAGGCGTCGCATCTCGGTGCGGAAGGTGTCCTCGGTCCACGGGTTGCCGTCGGGGGCGGGCAGGTCGCGGGCGTTGAGTCCGGCGACGAGGCCGGGCAGGTCGTGGGTGCCGGTGCCGAAGACTTCCTCGATCACTGCGGCGAGCTTCTTCTCGTACGGGGTGGGTTCGGCGGTGCGTGCCTGGTGGGGGTTGAGGTACTGCGGGGTGGTCATGTCGGCTCCCTTCGGGGGTGGTTCACAGGTCGAGGACGAGGCGTGGGGTGCAGGCGCGGGAGACGCAGAGCATCATCGAGGCGCCGGCGGCCTTCTCGGTGTCGGAGAGCAGGAAGTCCCGGTGGTCGGGGGTGCCTTCGAGGACCTTGGTCTCGCAGGTGCCGCAGATGCCGTCGCGGCAGGAGGACGGCACGGAGATTCCAGCGCCTTCCAGGGCGTCCAGGACAGAGGTGTCGGGGCCGACCTGGACGGTGGTTCCGGTGCGGGAGCAGACGACGTCGAATGCGGTGTCGTCGCCGTCGCGGGGTGCTGCCACCGGGGCGGCGAAGCGTTCCGTGCGGGCGGTGGGGCAGCGTTCCTCGACGGCGGCGAGGAGGGGTTCGGGTCCGCAGCAGTAGACCTGGGTGTCTGCGGGGAGGTCGCCGAGGAGGGTGTCGAGGTCGATGTGGCCCTGTTCGTCCTGGGGGATGAACTCGACTGTTCCGCAGGGCAGTTCGGCGAGTGCGGTGAGTTCGGCGCCGAAGGCCATGGAGGTCCGGGTACGGCCGCCGTGGACGAGGCGCCACGGGACGGCGCGGCGGGCCGCTTCACGGGCCATGGCGAGGAGCGGGGTGATGCCGATGCCGCCGGCGATGAAGAGGTAGCTGCCGGCGTTGTTGTCGGCGTCGAGTTCGAAGTGGTTGCGCGGGCCCTGGACGCGGAGGGTCTGGCCGGGGCGCAGCTGGGTGTGGATGTGGGCGGAGCCGCCGCGTGAGGCGGGTTCCTTGAGGATGCCGATGCGCCAGTGGGTGGCGTCGTCGGGGTCGGAGCACAGGGAGTACTGGCGGACGTGGCCGCCGGTGTGTACGTCGATGTGGGCGCCGGGGGCCCAGGCGGGGAGGGGGGTGCCGTCCGGGTGGGTGAGTTCGATACCGAGGACGCCGTCGGCTTCCCAGGTCATGCGGTGGACGAGCAGGTCGAGCTGGTGTTCCTGTCCGATGGTGGTCATCGCGGGTCGCCTCCCTGTCCGGTGGCGGTCGAGGGGAGCTTGACGGGCGGGGTGAACGGGGTGTTCATCGGCCCGAGTGCGGCGAGGTCGATCTCGACGAGGGTGGGCCCGTCGGAGGCGGTGGCTTCCTTGATGACGGGTCCGGCGTCGCCTTCGGTGGCGATGCGGGCGTACGGGAGTCCGACGGCGGCGGCGAGCCCGGCGAAGTCGGGGGTGGTGAGGTCGACGCCGGAGCGGCGGGGGAAGTGGGTGTCCTGCATGTTGCGCAGGACTCCGTAGCCTCCGTCGTTGAAGACGAGGAGGGTGAGGCGGGGCTTCTCCTGGGCGAGGGTGAGGAGTTCGCCGAGGTGGACGGCGAGGCCGCCGTCGCCTGCGATGACGACGGTGGGGGTGTCGGGGCGGCCGAGTGCGGCGCCGATGCCCATGGCGAGTCCCTGTCCGATGCCGCCGCCGCGGGGGAAGACGTTGGTGGCCGGGTCGGTGATCTCCAGGAGCCGGTTTCCCCAGGTGGAGGAGGGGATGGTGACGTCGCGGGCGATGACGGACGCGGGCGGGCAGGCGTCGCGGATGGCGTCGTTGATGGCGGCCTGCGGGCCGATCGCGTGGCGCTGTGCGGTGCGGGCGTCGTGACGGGCCGTGCGGACGCGGGCCGGCCAGTGGGTCTCCGTACCGCTGCTGGTGATGCGTTCCAGGAGGGCGGTGAGGACGGCGGCGGCGTCGCCGTGCAGGGCGCAGGTGGCCGGGTAGACGCGGCCGGGTGCGGCCGGGTCGAGGTCCAGCTGGATGTGTACCGCGGGCAGTTCGAGGCTGTAGTCGGCGGTCTCGTTGGAGCGGAAGTGGGTGCCGATGGAGAGCAGCACGTCGGCTTCGGCGAGGAGGGCGCGTCCTGCGGGGGCGGTGGCGTAGTTGCCGAGGACACGCTCGTCGGACTCGGGGACGGAGCCGCGGCCGGAGTTGGAGGTGACGAGTCCGGCGTTCAGCGCGTCGAGGAGTGCGGCGAGTTCGGGCCGGGCGCTGTTGGCTCCGCCGCCGGCCCAGACGAGGGGGCGCCGGGCGGCGGCGAGGAGGGCCGCGGCCTCGTCGAGGAGTGCCGGGTCGGGCAGGGCCGGGGGCGAGCCGGCGGGTACGGGGGTGCCGGTCAGCTGCTGGGGGGCGAACTGCAGGTCGATGGGCCATTCGACGCTGACGGGACCGTGCGGGGCGGTGAGGGCGCGGGCGGCGGCGTCGCGCAGGATGTCGCCCGCGCCGGCGGCGTCGGTGACGGTGACGGCGTGGGTGGAGACCGCGCGGAGCATGCCGAGCTGGTCCTTGGTCTCGTGGATGAAGCCGCGTCCGGAGCCGAGGTACTCGCTGTCGATCTGCCCGGTGATGTGCAGGACGGGGGTGCCGGAGCTGAGGGACTCGATGAGGGAGCCTGCCGCGTTGCCCGCTCCGGTGCCGGTGCTGGTGAGCGCGCAGCCGAGGCGTCCGGTGGCGCGGGCGTAGCCGTCGGCCGCGTTGACCGCGGCGGCTTCGTGGCGGACGGGGACGAAGCGCAGGTCGCGGTCCACGGCTTCGACGAGCGGCAGGTTGTGCACGCTGACGATGCCGAACACCGTGTCGACGCCGAGTCCGCGCAGCGTCTCGACGAGCAGGTCGCCGCCGTTGGGTTGGGTCATGTCGTTGCGCTCCTGAGGTACGTGTACGGGGGTGGGGGGTGGGAGTTATGCGATGGCGCGGTTGACGCCGCCGCAGACGTCGACGGTGGTGCCGGTGATGTAAGAGGCCCGGGGTGAGAGGAGGGCCGTGACGGCGTAGGCCACTTCGTCGGCGTTGCCGAGGCGGCCGAGTGCGATGCCTCGGTCGGCGGCGAGTTCGGCCTGCCAGGCGGCGTAGTCGAGGGGGCTGCCGGATGCTGCGTAGCGGCGTTCCCACTGTCCGGTGTCGACGAGGCCGAGGCAGACGGAGTTGACGCGGATTCCGTCGGGGGCGAGTTCCTTCGACAGGGACGTCGAGAGGTTGAGGATGCCGGCGCGGGCGGCGCTGGTGGTCATGAGCCGGGTCTCGGGCTGTTTGGCGAGTACCGCGTTGATGTTGACGACGGAGGCGTTGCCGGACGCGCGCAGGTGGGGCAGGGCGGCGTGCAGCGGGTTGAGGACGCCGAAGAATTTGAGTTCGAGTTCGTCGCGCCAGTCGTCGGCGGTGGTCTCGGCGAACGGCTTCATCCGGGAGGCGCCCGCGTTGTTGACGAGTCCGTCGAGGCCGCCGAGGCGGTCGGCGGCCTCCTCGGTGAAGGCTTTGACCGCCGCTTCGTCGCGTACGTCGCAGGGCGCGTAGTGGAGCCTGTCGGGTCCGGCGAGTCCGTGGAGAGCGGCGGTGAGGGCGTCGGCGCGGCGGCCGCAGGTGGCGACGCGAGCGCCTTCGGCGAGCAGCATGCGGACCGTGGCGAGGCCGACGCCGGAGCTGCCACCGGTGACGAGGATGCTGCGGTCGGCGAGGCCGAGGTCCATCTCGTACTCCTTGGTGTGAGGGGGGTGCCCGGGGGCGGTCGCCGCACCGGGGCCCCGCAGGAGTGGTCCGGTGCGGCGGTGATGCCCGCGGGGTCAGTGCATGGTGAAGCCGCCGTTGACGGCGAAGGTCTGGCCGGTGATGTAGCCGGACTCGTCGCCGACGAGGAACGCGATCAGGCCGACCAGGTCCGCCGGTTGCTGGGGCCGGGAGATCGCCCGGTTCAGCCGGTACAGCTCGTGCCGTTCGGCGGGGATGTCGACGGAGGACTCCCCCTCGGTCAGTCCGGGGGCGACCGCGTTGACGGTGATGCCGAGGTCTCCGGTCTCGCGGGCCATGGCCCGGGTCAGGGAGATGACGGCGCCCTTGGAGGCGATGTAGTGGGCGAGGCGGGGTGACCCGTACAGTGCCGCGTCCGAGGCGAGGTTGACGATCCGGCCGCCGCCGCCCGCCTTCATGAGCGGGAGGAGGGCGCGGGCGACGAGCCAGGGGCCGCGGGCGTTGACCGTCATGATGCGGTCCCACGTCTCCACGTCGATCTCGTGGAACTCCTTGCCGCCGACCGCGTTGGCCAGACCGGCGTTGTTGACCAGGCCGTGGAGCCTGGTGCCGTCGCCGGCGAGGGTGGTGGCGAGTGCGGTGACGGAGTCCGGATCGGCGACGTCGAGCGGGTGGAAGTCGGCGGTGATGCCGTCGGCGCGCAGGTCGTCGGCGGCCTGTTCGCCGGTCCGTTCGTCGAGTTCGGCGATGACGACGCGGTAGCCGTCACGGCCGATCCGGCGGGCCGCGGCCAGTCCAAGGCCGCGGCCGGCGCCGGTGACGACGACCGTACGAGAGCCGTCCGCCGTACGGGGGGTGTCGTCGGTGGCCATCAGTCGCGGGTGATGCCGTGCATCGGGGAGTGCTCGGGGTACGTCGGGACCTGCGGCTTCTGCGTGCCGATGATGACGCAGAACAGGGCGTCGGTGTCGCCTTCGTTCTTCAGCGAGCGGGCCACTCCGGCGGGCACGACGATCATGTCGCGGTAGCCGAGGGTGCGGTACTCGGCCTCGTCGGCGCCGCGGTGGATACCGACCCTGACCTGGCCCTCCAGGACGAAGAAGGCTTCCTCGACGTCGTGGTGGGTGTGCTCGGGGCCTTCGGCGCCGGGCGGCAGCAGCATGTTGGAGAAGGTGAAGCCGCCGGACGGGATGATGCGGTTGTCGTTCTCGTGGTTGCCGGTGGCGCCCGAGCCGACGTAGCGGATCTGGGCGCGCTTGTACTGGTCGCCGGCCTTCGCCTGGAAGGAGAGGGTGTTCCAGTCGGGCTCGCGGGAGTCCTTCGTGGCGATGAGGGAGTCGGTGTACTTCGCGAGGTCGCCGTCGGTCTCGTAGGGGGTGTTGTCGATGGGCACGGTTTGCTCCTCGGTTCGGTGCGGTGGTGGCTGTGTCGTCACGCGGGGATGCGGGCGACGACGTGGAGGTGGGCACGGACCCAGGCGTTGAAGGCCTCGGGCCGTTCCTGGTTGGCGAGGTGTCCGGCGCCGGCAAGGGTGACGTACACGGATTTGGTGAGGCCGCCCGCGATGGCCTGGGACTCCTTCGGTCCGGTGACGGTGTCCTGTTCGCCGCAGAGGACGAGGGCCGGGGCGGTGATGGTGGGCAGGTCGTCGGTGAGGTCGGTCCCGGCCATCGACTCGGCGGCGTACCTGTACCCGGGGGTCCGGATCGAGGCGGCCATGGTCGCCACGACCCGTTCGACGAGTGCGGCGGGGGCGTCGGCGGAGACCAGGCGCGGGCCGCGGGCCGCGGCGAAGGCGTCGGGTCCTTCGGCGGCGAGCCGTTCCGGCCGGGCGCGCATGGCGGCCGCCTTGTCCGGGTCGGTACCGGAGCCGCGGCTGGAGTCGGCGACGATCAGGGACGCGACGAGCTCGGGGTGGCGGGCGGCGAGGCGCAGGGCGATGACGCCGCCCCAGGAGACGCCGAGGACGTGGGCCCGGCCGCCGCGGTCGCGGATCAGCGCGGCCGCGGTGTCGGCGTAGCCGTCGAGGCCGGGGGCCCGGTCGGGGTCGGCGGAGGCCGCGTATCCGGGGGCGTCCCAGGCGACGACGCGCACCTGGTCGGAGAGTGCGGCCAGTTGCGGGGCGAAAGCCGCGGACGAGGAGCCGATGCCGTGCAGGCAGAGCAGCAGTGGTGCGTCGGGGTTCCCGGCCTCCTGGGTGTGCACGCCGCCGGCGGTGAGGGTGGCGGTCACAGGATCAGTCCTGCCCGGCCGACGACGGCGCCCAGGCTGCGCAGCACGGCGTGCGGCACGACCTGGCTGGTGGCCGGGTTGGTGGCGTCGGGCCGGTGGGCGACCTCGAAGCGGTACGTGCCGTGCGGGCCGACCGCTTCGATGATGTGCCGGGTGAGGGTGGCGGCCGGGTCGGCGACGACGACGACCTCGACGAGGTCCGGGTCGCCGGTCGCCAGGGCCACGGACGCGGCGACGTTGGTGGACTTGGGGAACTTCACCGGGACGTCGCGGGCGGTGCCGCGCATCACCTCGACGGGTCCGGTGGCGGACCGCAGCCGTTCGGTGAGTTCGGCGTCCATCCACGGCTGGTGGAGGGTGGCGGGCAGCTTCGTGGTGGTCAGGCGTACGGAGGTGAGGGCGCCCATTCCCCGTACGGCCTGGAGGAGGTCGAGTCCGCCGACGGCGCCGCCGGTGAAGTAGACGCGCCCCGGGCCTGCCGCGCGCAGCCGGTCGACGAGTTCGGGGTCGACGAGCGCTCCGGTGGAGGCGATCAGCAGGTCGGTTCCGCTGTCGAGAACCCGCTCGGCCCACTCCCGCACCACGGCCTGGCCGGCGGCTTCGACGATGAGGTCGCAGACGGCGAGGGCGTCCTCGAAGGACAGCTGGGGTGCGGGGGCGTCGACGAGGGGCCGGTTGTCGATGATGCAGGTCAGCTCGGCGCCGGGGATGTGGCCTTCGGTGAGGGCGGTGCCGACGACGCGGCCGATGGCGCCCCAGCCGACGAGTCCGATGCGGCGCACGGGACGCGCGGGGTGCGTGGCGCGGTCGACGGAGGTGGGTCGGTCGGTGGTGGTGGTCATGCGGACACCTCGTCGGTGGCTGGGGCCAGGGGCCCGGCGTCGGGTTCGCCGGCCATGTGGCAGCGGATCTTCTGGGACGGCGGACCTGCGGTCCCCCACAGGTCGGAGAGGTCGGGGGTGCGCCGCCAGACCTTGGCGATCCACGTGTCCTCGACGATCTGCGCGACCTCGGAGGTGTATTCGCAGACGAGTCCGGCGGGGTCGGTGAAGTACGAGAAGGTGTTGTTGCCGGGGCCGTGCCGGCCGGGGCCCCACTGCGGGTTGATGCCGTGGTGGCGGAGCCGGCCGAGGCCGCGCATGAAGTGGTCCACCGAGGTCATCTCGTACGCGACGTGGTTCAGCGACGTCCATGCGGCCTGGTTGAAGGCGATGCAGTGGTGGTCCGCGTTGCAGCGCAGGAACGCCATCTGGTGCTCGGACCAGTCGGAGACGCGCAGTCCGAGGACCGAGGTGTAGAAGGCGACGGCGGCGTCGATGTCGGTGGTGTTGAGGACGGTGTGGGTGACGCCGACGGGGACGGCGGCGTCCCGGCCGCGCGGGGTGACGGCGTGCGTCTGGGCGCTGAGCTCGATCAGCCGGCCCTCGGGGTCGGTGAACCGGAGTCCGTATCCGCCGCCGACCTGGTCGAGCGGACCGGGTCCGGCGACGGGGACGATGCCCCTGGCGAGGAGACGGCGGGCGGCCTCGTCGATCTCCGCGGGGGTGGCGACGGCGAAGGTGATGCGGCCGAGGCCGTTGCGTTCGCCGCGGGTGAGGGCGAGGACGTGGTGCTCTTTGCCGGTGCCGCGCAGCCAGGCGGCGTCGCGGTCCTGCTCGACGGCTTCCAGGCCCCAGACCTCGGTGTAGAAGTCGGTGGACTCGGTGAAGGCGGGGGTGTGCAGCTCGACGGAGCGCAGGGCGCGCAGCCGGGCGACGGGTTCGGGCAGGACGGCGGGGCGGGCGTGGACGTTCTCGTACGCCGTGCGGTTCTGGTGAGTCATCTGGTTCTCCGGCTCCTCGTCTGTCGGCATCAGTTGGCGGCCCAGGGCAGCGGGGTGGTGCCGGTGCCCCAGTAGAGGGATTTCTGCCGCTGGTAGCCGCGGATCAGGTCGCGGCCCTTCTCGGTGCCGATGCCGCTGTCCTTGAGCCCGCCGAACGGGGTGGAGATGCTGAACTGCTTGTACGTGTTGATCCAGACCGTGCCGGCGTCGATCCGGCGGGCGACCCGCCAGGCCTTGGCGTGGTCGCGGGTCCACAGTCCGCAGGCGAGGCCGTACACGCTGTCGTTGGCCTGGGCGACGAGGTCGTCCTCGTCGTCGAAGGGCAGGGCGACGAGGACGGGTCCGAAGATCTCCTCCTGACAGACCCGGGCGGTGTTGGGGAGGCCGTCGAGGACGGTGGGGAGGTAGTAGGCGCCGTTGCGGTAGAGGTCGCCTTCGGGGGCCGCTCCCCCGCACCGGACGGTGGCTCCCTCTTCGCGGGCCAGGTCGACGTAGGCGGCGACGCTGTCGCGGTGCTTGTGGTGGACGAGGGGGGCGACCTGGGTGTCGGGGTCGGTGCCGGGTCCGACGCGCAGCTTCCGGGTGCGGGCGACGAGTTCGCCGACGAACTCCTCGTACCGGGAACGGGCGACGAAGAGACGGGATCCGGCGATGCAGCTCTGTCCGCTGGAGGAGAAGACGCCGTACATCACGCCGGCCAGGGCCTGCTCGAGGTCGGCGTCGTCGAAGACGATCGTCGGTGACTTGCCGCCGAGCTCCAGCGACACGGGGATGAGCTTGTCGGCGGCGGCGTGGGCGAGCGTGCGGCCGGTGCTCGTACCGCCGGTGAAGGTGATCTTCCCGACGGCCGGGTGGCGGACGATGGCGTCACCGATGACGCTGCCGCGGCCGGGCAGCACGGAGAGCAGTGCGGTGGGCAGTGCGGCCTCGGTCAGTGCCTGGTGGACGAGGCGGCCGAGGGCGAGGGCGACGAGCGGGGTCCACTCCGCGGGCTTGAGGACGACCGCGTTGCCCGCGGCGAGTGCGGGGGCGAGCTTCTGGGCGTCGCTGGCGATGGGCGAGTTCCACGGCGTGATCGCGCCGACGACGCCGATGGGCTCGTGGACGCTCATCGTGACGTACGGGCCGCGGGACGGGGTGATCGCGTCCTCGGCGGTCTCCAGCGCGGCGGCCGTGTAGCGGAAGGTGCCGGCGGCGCTCAGCACGAGGGCGCGGGTCTCGGTGCGGCACTTGCCGGTGTCGGCGGTCTGCAGAGCGGAGAGCCGGTCGGCGTCGCGCTCGACGAGTTCGGCGATGCGGTGCAGCAGCCGGGCCCGCAGGTGGGCGGGGAGCTCACGCCAGGCCGGGTCGTGGGCCGCGTGGACGGCGGCGGTCACGGCGTCCTCGACGTCGTCGAGGGATGCTGCGTGCACGGTGGCGATGACCTGGCCGGTGGCGGGGTCGACGGTCTTGATGGGGGCGCCACGACCCTGCCGCCACTGCCCGGCGACCAACACCTCGTCGGCAAGCATCAGTTGGCCTCCTGCAGTCGAATCGGTTACCTCAGAGCTAAAAATCTAAGTGCTTAAGTAATTTGTCGCAAGGCCCCTCCGTAAAAACTCTTTTGCCCTGGAGGTCTTGACGGCCGCCACCCCCGGGCCGGTAAAACTTAGGCCCTAAGAAGCTAGGTGCTTGCAGAGAGCAGCCGGGCGGCAGTGGGCGGTCTCACAGGCTCACGCGCCCCGTGCCGCCGACCCGCCCCCGTACGCTCGGCTCACTCCCGTACGCCTCTGCCCTCCCGCACACCTGGCTCCCCAACCGCTCCGCCCCCACGCGGAGCAGGAGGAACCCTGGATGACCCGGCACACCGCCGCCCGTGACGCCCTGGCCGCCCCTGACGCCCCCACCGCCCGTGACGCCATCGCCGCCCGTTTCGAACGGCTGCCGGCCTCCCGCTGGCATGTCATCGTCCGCCTCGTCGTCGGGGTGGTCACCTTCTTCGAGGCGTTCGACCAGCTGCTGATCGCGTACGCGCTGCCCGAGCTGCGGCAGGAGTGGCACCTGACCACCGGCGAGGCCACGTCGGTGCTCACCGTCGGCTCGATCGGCATGCTCATCGGCGCGCTGCTGTCCGGCCGGCTGGCCGACAGATACGGCCGGGTCAAGGTCATCGCGTACTGCGTGGCGGCCTCGGGGCTCGCCGGTCTCGCCCTCGTCGCCTGCACATCGCTCACCCCCTTCCTGGCGCTGCGCTTCGTCCAGGGGCTCGCGATCGGCGGCGAGGTGCCGGTGGCTGCGGCGTTCATCAGCGAGATCACCCGGAGTTTCAAGCGGGGCCGCTTCGTCCTGCTGTACGAACTCGTCTTCCCGGCGGGACTGACCGTCGGCGCCCTGGCCGCGGCCTGGCTGGTGCCCGCGGCGGGCTGGCGCGTGATGTTCGCCGTCGCCGCCGTGCCCGGGCTGCTCGCGTTCCTCGTCCAGCGCACGGTTCCCGAATCGCCGCGCTGGCTGGCGGACCGGGGACGCACCGCGGAGGCCGAGGCGGTCATGGCCGAGATCGAGGCCAAGGTGGCGGCGGCGACGGGCGAACCCCTGCCGGCGCCGGTGCCCCGCTCCCCCGCACCCGACGCGGCGGCGGCCGCCACCGACGCGGAGCGCACCGCCACCGGCCTGCGCTCCCTGTTCACCGGCCGCTACCGCCGCCGCACCCTGGTGGTGGGTGCGGTCTGGTTCACCGGCTACTTCGTCAACTACGGCGTGACGTCCTGGCTGCCCAGCATCTACAAGGACGCCTACGGCCTCACGCTCTCCGATGCCCTGCTCTACTCCACGGTCACCTCGGTCGCCGGGCTGCTCGGCTGCCTGCTGGTCGCCCTGACGGTGGACGTCCTGGGCCGCCGCAGGATCCTCGCGGTCTTCCTGGGCGGCGCGGCCGCTCTTCTGCTGACCCTGGCGGTGCTCGGCGCCGGTACCCCCGTCCAGGTCCTGATCTGGACCTCGCTGTCGGCCGTCGGCTTCTTCGGCGCCAACATCTGCCTGTACCTGTACACGCCGGAGCTGTACCCGACCCGGATGCGCGCCCTGGGCTGCAGTGTGGGCGGCGCGGTCAACCGCCTCGGCGTGATCCTCGGCCCGATCCTGGTGGGTGTCGTCTACGGCGCCGGCAACGACATCTCCGGGGTCTTCGTGATGCTGGGTGCGGTGGCGCTGGCGGGCGCGGTGGTGGCGGGTGCGTTCGCCGAGGAGACGGCGAACCGGCCGCTGGAGGAGATCTCTCCCTGACCGCCCCGCGCCGGGGTGGGATCAGGCGGGGGTGACGGGCGGGGCGACATCGCACCGGCGTCCGTGCGGCCCGGCCTTCACCGCTCTGCCGCGGAGGACTCGTCGGCGCGCAGGTACCGGAGAAGGACGACGCCGTTGCCGAAACTCCGGGTGCCGGCGAGTCGCAGATCGCTCTTCGCGTCCGTCGGCAGGAACAGGGGCTTGCCCCGGCCGATGAGGACCGGATGGACGTAGACGCGGTACTCGTCGATCAGGTCGTGCTTGCGAAAGGCCACGGCGAGCTCGGCGCCGCCGAGGGAGAGGTCGCCGCCCGGCTGCGCCTTGAGCGCCATGATCTCGCCGGGGACGACGTCCCGCATGACGGTGGTGTTCCAGTCGGCCCGCGTCAGGGTCCTGGAGAACACGTACTTGGGCATGTCCCGCCAGATACCGGCGAACTCCGCCACCGGCCCGGCGTGGGAGGGGTCCGCGTCGGCCGTGGGCCAGAACCCGGCCATCAGCTCATGGGTGACGCGGCCGCTCAGAAAGCCGCCCATCGCCCTGAGCTCGTCATTGAAGTGCTGGTGCAGTTCGTCGTCGACCCGGTGCCAGTCGATGCTCCGGCCGGGTCCCTCGATGAATCCGTCGAGGGACACCGACATCATCAGGATGATCTTCCTCATCACGGTCCTCGCCAACGCCGTCGGGGCTCGGTATCGGGCCTGCGCCGGAGCGCCGGTCACGGTCCGGACGATACGCCGCGCACGCCGGGGCCCGGGTCAGGACGACTTGGCGATCGTCTCGTGGTGCCTGATCACTTCGGCGATGATGAAGTTGAGGAGCTTCTCGGCGAACGCCGGATCCAGTTTCGCGTTCTCCGCGAGGCGGCGCAGGCGGGCGATCTGCTCGGCTTCACGGGTGGGGTCGGCCGGGGGCAGTTTGTGGTTCGCCTTCAGATGGCCGACCTGCTGGGTGCACTTGAAGCGCTCGGCGAGCATGTGGACAACAGCGGCGTCGATGTTGTCGATGCTTTCGCGGAGCCGGTTCAGTTCCGCGCGGACGGACTCGTCGGTGTCGCTCGTGGTCATGGTCGACGAGCTTAGACGGCCTGCCGCGGGGCGCCGCTACGGGCCGATCGTCGGTGGGTGGTCCGGGTCGGGGACCGTATCGCTCCACCCGCCCGGTACGGCGCGGCCCTGCTGTTCGCGGAAGCGCACCGGGGCGGTGCCGACGCGGCGGGCGAACAGGCGGGAGAAATAGGCGGGGTCGTCGTAGCCGACACGGCGGGCGACCGCGGCGACGGGCAGGTCGGTCGCGGCCAGGAGCTCCTTGGCACGGCCGAGCCGGATGCCGAGGAGGTAGTCCTTGGGGCTGCAGCCGGCACCACGCCGTACCGCGGTGCGCAGTTCGGCGGGGGTCATCTTGTGCCGGGCGGCGTGCTCGGCGACCGAGAGCGGCTGGAACGCGTCGCGGGCGAGGGCCTGCAGGACCGGGTCGCCGTCGGGGCTGACGTCGGCGCGGGCCCGGCGCAGGGCGACGAGGAGTTCATGGACGGCGGCGCCGGTCTCGACCTCGAGGAGCGGGTTGCCGCGTCTGGCGGCCCGGACGATCCGGCTCACCGCGGCGCGCGGGCCCGCCGTGTCGGCGAGGGGGACGAGGGGGCGCTCCGGCTCGATGAAGCCGAGTTCGGTGTACGTGGCGGTGGCGGGGCCGGTGAAGTCGACGAAGCTCTCGTCCCAGCCGGTGCCCGGGTCGGCGCCGTAGTGATGCGGGGTACCGGGAGTCAGCCAGATCAGGCTGGGGGCGGTGACGGGTGTCCGGCGGCCGTCGGGTCCGCCGAACCAGCCGCTGCCGGAGTTGACGATCACGGCCACATGGTGGTCCAGGGTCCGTGGGCCGACCGTCGGCAGAGCGCCGTGCTGCAGACCGACTCCCAGGCAGACGAGACCCAGCCGGTGGTGGAGCGGACTGGGCGTGAAGAAGCGCATCCAGGTGTGGTACGTCGACATCGGGGCCCTTCCTCCGCTCGGCCCGGCCCCGCCGGGTTCGGTGGTGCTTCGGTTCACGTCGGTGATCTGCGCGGTCATCTGCGCGTTGTGTCCAAACAGCAGTGATCTTTGTCCATGGACCGGCCGCACGCCAGGGGGCGAGGTTGGACGCAGATTTCCCCCCGGGTCCACGGGCGGGACCGGCGCAACAGGAGAGTACGAGCACGATGGCTGACTTCACCGTGGGCGACGACCACTTCCGGCTCGACGGGAAGCCCGTACGCCTGCTGTCGGGGGCCCTGCACTACTTCCGGGTGCACGAGGAGCAGTGGGACCACCGGCTCGCGATGCTCCGCGCGATGGGCCTCAACTGCGTCGAGACGTACGTGCCGTGGAACCTCCATGAGCCGCAGCCCGGGGTGTACCGGGACGTGGCGGCGCTCGGCAGATTCCTGGACGCGGCGCACCGGGCCGGGCTGTGGGCGATCGTCCGCCCGGGCCCGTACATCTGCGCCGAGTGGGAGAACGGCGGGCTGCCCGCCTGGGTGACGGGCCGGTTCGGGCGGCGGGTGCGGACCCGTGACGCCGGTTATACGGCGGCGGTCGAGCGG
This sequence comes from Streptomyces sp. JH14, assembly GCF_029428675.1. Lineage (GTDB taxonomy): Bacteria > Actinomycetota > Actinomycetes > Streptomycetales > Streptomycetaceae > Streptomyces. The sequence continues at coordinate 1,500,613 of NZ_JAJNEL010000001.1, forward strand.
TGGTTCGCCCAGCTCCTGCCGCAGGTGGTGGAGCGGCAGACCGACCGCGGCGGCCCGGTGCTCATGGTCCAGGTGGAGAACGAGTACGGGAGCTACGGCAGCGACCGGGTCCATCTGCGGCGGCTCGCGGACCTGCTGGGCGAGCACGGGGTGAGCGTGCCCCTGTTCACCTCCGACGGACCGGAGGACCACATGCTGACGGGCGGATCCGTGCCCGGTCTGCTCGCCACGGCGAACTTCGGGTCGGGGGCGCGCGAGGCGTTCGAGGTGCTGCGCCGGCATCAGCCGAAGGGGCCTTTGATGTGCATGGAGTTCTGGTGCGGCTGGTTCGAGCACTGGGGTGCCCCGCCGGTCGTACGGGAACCGGCACAGGCGGCCGCCGCACTGCGGGAGATCCTGGAGTGCGGGGCGTCCGTGAACATCTACATGGCACACGGGGGAACCAACTTCGCGGGCTGGGCGGGGGCCAACCGGTCCGGTCCGCTGCAGGACCGGGATATCCGGCCGACGGTGACGTCGTACGACTACGACGCGCCGATCGACGAGTACGGGCGGCCGACGGAGAAGTTCTGGCTGTTCCGCGACGTGCTCGGCGCGTTCGCCGACGGTCCGCTTCCCGATCTGCCGCCGCAGCCGGCCGGACTCGCGACGCCGGTGCGGGCGGAGCTGACCGGATGGGCGCCGCTGTCCGGTGTGCTGGAGTCGCTGGGCGACCCGGAGCCGCCGGAGTCCGGAGTCCCGCCGACGTTCGAGGAGTTGGGCGTCGACCGGGGCCTGGTCCGCTACCAGGTGGACGTTCCGGGGCCGCGGCAGCCGTACGCACTGGAGGTGGCGGGGCTCCGGGACCGGGCGGTGGTGTACGTGAACGGCGTCCGGGAAGGCGTTCTGAGCGAGGAGAGCGCGACGCTCGGCAACCCTGTGGCCGGACCCGCGTCCGTCGAGCTGTGGGTGGAGTCGCTGGGCCGGGTCAACTACGGGCCCCGGCTGGGCGAGCCGAAGGGCATCACGGGCGGGATCCTGCACGAGCGGCAGTACCTGCACGGGGTACGGGCCAGGGCGCTGCGGCTGGCAGCGTTCGAGGAGCCGGGCGCGGTGGCCGGGGTCCCGTTCGGGGAGGTCGTGGAGGGGCGCGCCGGGCTGTACCGGGGGTCGTTCGAGCTGACGGAACAGGACCGGGCGGATCACGCGGGTGTCGAACTGCCGGGCTGGACCCGCGGGTTCGTCTGGGTGAACGGCTTCTGCCTGGGCCGCTACTGGTCGGCGGGTCCGCAGCGGACGCTGTACGTGCCGGGCCCGGTGCTTCGCGAGGGGGCCAACGAAGTGTGGGTGCTGGAGCTGGACGGCGCGGGTGCTCCATATGCGGAGCTGGGCCCGGGGGCGCCGGTCCGGACGGGCACCCCCCGGGATGTTCAGGCGCCGAACGGCGCGTATCCGCTTACAGTGGAGGCCGGTTGAGCGTCACGGAGAGGGGTGCGGACGTGGCGAACGGCAGCCCGGTGGTGCACGGCTTTCCCCATCTCGACACCGTACGCTCCGCGATCACCGCGCTGTACCGGAGGCTGTCGTACGACGGCGTCCACCGCTATGCCCCGAGCCTGGTGCCCGCCGACGCCGCCTTCTCCGACCAGGACGATCTCCATCTCGGCGCGCAGCGGGTGGCACGGGCGATGGTCCGGCATCTGCATCTGCCGGACGCCCGGATGATCGTCGCGTTCCGGGCGATGGAGCATGCGGGAAGCGTCGAACTGGCGGCAGGTCCCGAGTACTTCATCGAGCTCAACGACCGCTTCCGCACGCACCGCAGGGACATCGGCGCCGCGCTCTCGCACGAGGTCATGCACGTACTGCTGCACCGACTGGGCCTCGAGTTTCCCGGTACGCGCGACAACGAGATCCTCACCGACACCGCGACGGCGTATCTGGGGGCGGGCTGGCTGCTGCTCGACGCCTTCAGGGAGGACGCCACCGCGAGCCAGAAGCTCGGCTATCTCACCCCGGAGGAGTTCGGATACGTGCTGGCCAAGCGGGCGTTCGCCTTCGACGAGGACCCCTCGCCGTGGTTCACCAGCCCGCAGGCGTACACGGCGTTCACGGCGGGGCGGGAGCGGGCGCTGCAGGACAGCCGGCAGCCGCCGCTCGCGGCCGCCGGCTGGGCGGGCCGCCACCGTTACGCGAAGGACCGGCGGCACGCCCAGGACCATCCGGGCGCGCCCGCGGCCCCCGGTGTCCCGTACTCCTTCGTGGGCGGTCCGGACGGGCTGAGGGTCTCCTTCGCCTGCCCGACCTGTCACCAGCGCATCCGGGTCCCGGTGCGGGGCCGGGTACGGGCGCGGTGCGGGCTGTGCCACACGGTGCTGGACTGCAGCACATGAGCGGGGGCGGTGCGGCTGCGGCCGCCGGTGTCGCCTGCCCGCCCGTTCCCGCCCGGCCGGTGCGCGGTTCCGTCGCGCGGCGGGGGCGCCGTCCCCGAACCCCCGCTCCTCGGTCGCCGCAGGGGCTGGGCCTTCCCCTCACCGCACCCCGTACACCGGCCGCCCCTCCCCCGCCCGGGCCAACAGCTTCCGCGCCGCCTCCCCCGCCTCGGCCGGCGCCCACCGCGCTCCCCGGTCCACGGAGGGGCCGGGGCGCCAGCCCTCCATCACCGTGATCCGGCCCGCCTCCGCCTCGAAGACCCGGCCGGTCACCCCGTCGCTCGCGGCCGAGCCCAGCCACACCACCAGCGGCGACACGTTCCCGGGCGCCATCGCGTCGAACGCCCCCTCCCCCGGCGCCGCCGTCATCTGCGCGAACGTCTGCTCGGTCATCCGGGTCCGGGCCGCCGGGGCGATCGCGTTGACCTGCACCCCGTACCGGCCGAGTTCCGCCGCGGCGACCAGCGTCAGGCCGACGATTCCGGCCTTCGCGGCGGAGTAGCTGCTCTGGCCGACGCTGCCGAGCAACCCCGCCCCGGAACTGGTGTTGATCACCCGGGCGACGGGGGCGCGGCCCGCCTTGGCCTCGGCCCGCCAGTGCGCCGCCGCATGCTTCAGCGTGAGGAAGTGGCCCTTGAGGTGGACCCGCACGACCGCGTCCCAGTCGTCCTCGTCCAGGCTGACGAGCATCCGGTCGCGCAGGAAGCCCGCGTTGTTGACCAGCGTGTCCAGCCGCCCGTAGGTGTCCAGCGCGGCCCCGATCAGCGAGGCCGCGCCCGCCTCGGTCGCGATGTCACCGCCGTGGGCCACCGCCTCGCCGCCCGCCGCCCCGATCTCGTCGGCCACCTGCCGGGCCGGACCGGGGGACGCCCCGCCCGCCCCGTCGAGTCCGACGCCGAGGTCGTTGACCACGACCTTCGCCCCCTCGGCGGCGAACGCGAGGGCGTGGGCCCGGCCGAGCCCCCGCCCGGCCCCCGTCACGATCACCACACGGCCCTCGCAGATCCCCGGGCCGGGTCCGTCGCTGCTTGTGGTCATCTCACATCTCCTTGTTGGCGATGCGGGGGCAGGCTGCTACCTTCCACACCTAACAAATGTTTGGTGGAAAGGTAGCTGATCCTCTCATGGGTGTCTCCACCACAAGCCCGGCCGAGGGCGTCCGCGTCGTCACCGTCGACCACCCGCCCGTCAACGCGCTGCCCGTGCGGGGCTGGTACGACCTGGCCGACGCGTTACGCACAGCGGGCCGTGACCCCGAGGTCCGCTGCGTCGTCCTGGCCGCCGCCGGGCGCGGGTTCAACGCGGGCGTCGACATCAAGGAGATGCAGCGCGACACCGGGCACACCGCGCTGATCGGCGCCAACCGCGGCTGCTCCGAGGCGTTCGCCGCGGTGTACGAATGCGAGGTGCCGGTCGTCGCCGCGGTGCACGGCTTCTGTCTCGGCGGCGGCATCGGCCTGGTCGGCAACGCCGATGCGATCGTGGCGAGCGACGACGCCACGTTCGGCCTGCCCGAGCTGGACCGGGGCGCGCTCGGCGCCGCCACGCATCTCGCCCGGCTCGTCCCGCAGCATCTGATGCGCGCGCTGTACTACACCTCGCGCACCGCCACGGCCGCCGAACTGCACGCCCACGGCTCGGTCTGGAAAGTCGTCCCACGCGCCGGACTGCGGGACGCGGCACTGGAGCTTGCGGGCGAGATCGCCCGCAAGGACGGGTATCTGATCCGGCTCGCCAAGGCCGCCATCAACGGCATCGACCCGGTGGACGTCCGCCGCAGCTACCGCTTCGAGCAGGGCTTCACCTTCGAGGCCAACCTCAGCGGAGCCGCCGGCCGCGTCCGTGACACCTTCGGCAAGGAGGCATGACGGTGACCGACAAGACCATGACGGCCGACGAGGCCGTCTCCCGGCTCCGCAGCGGCATGACGATCGGCATCGGCGGCTGGGGCTCGCGCCGCAAGCCGATGGCGCTGGTGCGGGCACTGCTCCGGTCCCCGGTCACCGATCTCACCGTGGTCTCGTACGGCGGCCCCGACGTCGGCCTGCTCGCCGCCGCCGGCCGGATCCGCAAGCTGGTCGCGGCCTTCGCCACCCTCGACTCGATCCCGCTCGAACCGCACTTCAGAGCGGCCCGCCAGCGCGGTGGCTTCGAGCTGACGGAGGTCGACGAGGCGATGTTCATGTGGGGACTGCACGCCGCCGCGAACCGGCTGCCGTTCCTGCCCGTCCGGGCCGGCCTCGGATCGGACGTCATGCGGGTCAACCCCGGTCTGCGCACGGTGCGTTCGCCGTACGAGGACGGCGAGGAGTTCGTCGCGATGCCGGCCCTGCGGATGGACGCGGCGCTGGTCCACCTGAACCGCGCCGACCGCTCGGGCAACGGCCAGTACCTCGGCCCCGACCCGTACTTCGACGATCTCTTCTGCGAGGCCGCCGACACCGCGTACGTCTCCTGCGAACGGCTCGTCGAGACCGCGGAACTGACCGCGCGGGCCGCCCCGCAGACCCTGCTCGTCAAACGGCACGCGGTCACCGGCGTCGTCGAGAGCCCGCACGGCGCACACTTCACCTCCTGCGCCCCCGACTACCCGCGCGACGAGGCGTTCCAGAAGGCGTACGCCACCGCGGCCGCCGACCCGGCCGCCTGGGCGGCGTTCGCCGACCGGTTCCTGCCCGCGGACGGCAACGAGAAGAGCTACTGGTCGGCCGTCCGGACCTGGCACGAGGAGCAGAAGTGACGACCCCTGAGACCACGCCCCCCGCGCCCCGGTCCGCCACCCGTGCCGAGTACTGCGTGATCGCCTGCGCCGAGGCCTGGCGCGACAACGGCGAGGTGCTCGCCAGCCCGATGGGCCTGATCCCTTCCGTCGGCGCCCGCCTCGCCAAACACACCTTCGCGCCCGATCTGCTGCTGACCGACGGCGAGGCGATGATCGTCGGTCTCGACGGCACGCCCGAGGGCTGGCTGCCGTACCGCCAGCACCTCGCCATGGTCACCGGCGGCAGGCGCCACGTGATGATGGGCGCCGGCCAGATCGACCGGTTCGGCAACCAGAACATCTCCTGCATCGGCGACTGGGAACAGCCCGCCCGCCAGCTGCTCGGCGTGCGCGGCGCCCCCGTCAACACCCTGAACAACCCGGTCAGTTACTGGATCCCGAGGCACTCCTCCCGGGTGTTCGTCGAACGCGTCGACATGATCAGCGGGGTCGGTCACGACAGTGCGGCGGCCGCCGGCCCGTCGGCGACCCGCTACCACCGCATCCCGCGCGTCGTCACCGACCTCGGCGTCCTCGACTTCGCAACCCCGGACCGCTCGATGCGCCTCGCCTCGCTGCACCCGGGCGTCACCGCAGACCAGGTCCGTGAGGCGACCGGCTTCACGCTGACGATCGCGGACGACGTCCCGTACACCCGCGAGCCCACCGCCGTCGAACTCCGGCTGATCCGCGCGGTCATCGACCCGGAGGGCACCCGTCACCGCGAGGTCGGGGCCTGATGGATCCGATGCGCACGCCCCTCACCGAGCTGGTCGGCGTCCGGTACCCGATCGTGCAGACCGGCATGGGGTGGGTCGCCGGGTCCCGGCTGGTCTCCGCCACCGCCGAGGCGGGTGCACTGGGCGTCCTCGCGTCCGCGACGATGACCGTTGAGCAGCTGCGCGCGGCGGTACGCGAGGTCAAGTCCCGTACGCGGGCGCCGTTCGGGGTCAATCTGCGCTCCGACGCCGGTGATGCGCGCGAACGCGTACGGATCATCGTCGACGAGGGTGTGAAGGTCGCGTCGTTCGCGCTGGCCCCGTCGAGGGAGCTGATCACCGAGCTGAAGGACGCGGGGGTGGTCGTCGTCCCGTCGGTCGGCGCCCGGCGTCATGCCGAGAAGGTCGCGGCGTGGGGCGCGGACGCCGTGATCGTGCAGGGCGGCGAGGGCGGCGGGCACACCGGTGAGGTGGCGACGTCGGTGCTGCTGCCGCAGGTGGTGGACGCGGTGGACATCCCGGTGATCGCCGCGGGCGGCTTCCACGACGGCCGCGGGCTGGTCGCGGCGCTGGCGTACGGGGCGGCGGGCATCGCGATGGGCACGCGGTTCCTGCTGACGTCGGACTCGACGGTCCCGGACACGGTGAAGGCGCGCTATCTGGCGGCGGGCGTCAGGGATGTCACGGTCACCACGGCGGTGGACGGGCTGCCGCACCGGATGCTGCGCACGGAGATGGTCGCCGCGCTGGAGCACGCCGGCCGCACCAGGGCCCTGGTCCAGGCGGTGCGCCGGGCGGCGGGCTTCAAGCGGATCTCGGGGCTCAGTTGGTCCCGGATGGTGCGCGACGGCCTCGCGATGAGGCACGGCAGGGATCTGTCCTGGAGCCAGGTGCTGCTGGCTGCGAACACCCCGATGCTGCTGAAGGCGTCCATGGTCGACGGCCGGACGGATCTGGGGGTGATGGCGTCGGGTCAGGTGGCCGGCGTCATCGAGGACCTGCCGAGCTGCGCGGAGCTGGTGGACCGGGTGATGGCGGAGGCACAGCGGGCGCTGGAGGCAGTGAACTCGATGGCCGGACAGGCGGGTGAGCCCGGCCTGTCCGGCACATGACGATCCGGGTCCGGGGCGGAGCCCCGGCGCGGTGGCCCGGTCGGCCGGGTCACCGCACCACGTACGGGCTACGCCGCCCTGCGGCCCCGCGCGGCGGCGCTGCCGTTGCTGCGCCCGGAGCCGGCCGCGCGCCCCGCACCTGCGCCCGAACCGTTGCCACGGCCCGCGCCACCGGCCCGCGCCGCGCCGCCCGATCGCGCCGCACCGCCCGACCGGACCTCGCCGCCGCCCTGCGCGGAGGCGGTACCGGCACCGGCACCGGAGCCACTGCGGCGCCCCCGGCCCCGGCTGCCCGCGCGGAACGTACCGCCGGCGCCGCCACCCGCACCGCCCTGCCGCGTGCGCGGCTTCGGCTGCGTCGGCTGGGGGACCTCGACGACGACCGCGATGCCGGACGGCTCACGGGCCCCGGTGATCCGGGTGAGTTCCTCGTCGCTCGACGTGATCCGGGTGGTCCGCGGAGCGATGCCCGCGTCGGCCATCAGCCGGGTCATGTCCCGCTTCTCCTCCGGCAGCACCAGCGTGACGACGCTGCCGGACTCCCCGGCGCGCGCCGTGCGCCCACCGCGGTGGAGGTAGTCCTTGTGGTCCGTCGGCGGGTCGACGTTCACGACCAGGTCGAGGTCGTCGACGTGGATGCCACGGGCCGCGACGTTGGTCGCCACGAGCGCGGTGACCTGGCCGTTCTTGAACTGGTCGAGCGTCCGGTTGCGCTGCGGCTGGGACCGTCCGCCGTGCAGGGCGGCAGCCCGTACACCGCTGGCGAGCAGCCGCTTGGCGAAGCGGTCGGCGGCGCGCTTGGTGTCGACGAACATGATCACCCGGCCCTCGCGGGCGGCGATCCGGGTGGCGACGGCCTTCTTGTCGGTCTCGTCGGCCACATGCAGCACATGGTGCTCCATGGTGGTCACGGCGCCCGCGGACGGGTCGACCGAGTGCACGACCGGGTCGGTCAGGAACATCTTGACCAGCCGGTCGATGTTCTTGTCGAGGGTCGCGGAGAACAGCATCCGCTGGCCGTCCGGCTCGACCTGCTTGAGCAGCGCGACGACCTGCGGCATGAAGCCCATGTCGGCCATCTGGTCGGCCTCGTCGAGGACGGTGATGGAGACCTGGTCGAGCCGGCAGTCGCCGCGCTCGATGAGGTCCTTGAGCCGGCCCGGCGTGGCGACGAGCACCTCGGCGCCGCGGCGCAGCGTGGCGGACTGCTTGGTGATCGACATGCCGCCGACGACGGTGGCGAGCCGCAGGTTCACGGACGTCGCGTACGGCGTCAGCGCGTCGGTGACCTGCTGCGCGAGCTCGCGGGTCGGGACGAGGACGAGCGCCAGCGGGGCGCGCGGCTCGGAGCGCCGGCCGGCGGTGCGGGCGAGGAGCGCGAGGCCGAAGGCCAGGGTCTTGCCGGAGCCGGTGCGGCCGCGGCCGAGGATGTCCCGGCCGGCCAGGGAGTTCGGCAGGGTGGCGCCCTGGATCGGGAACGGGTCGGTGACGCCCTGCGCGGCAAGGGTTTTCAGCAGGGCGGCGGGCATGTCCAGCTCGGCGAACGCCTCGACGGCGGGCAGTGCGGGGGTCATGGTTTCGGGCAGGGCGAATTCACCCTGCGGCGGCGTGGCCCTGCGACGGGGCGACGCCTTGCCGGATCCCTTGCCGGAACCCTTGGCGGTTGCCTGTGCCTGGGCCGTGCCACGCCCCCTCGACGGACGAGTGCGGGCGGGTCGGTCCTGGCGTTCGGAGCGGGTCATACGGAATTGCCCTCCTGGGGATTCCTGGGAACTACGTGGGGACTGCTCGGGACTTGCGGTGCACTCCCCGGGACAGCACAAGCCGGGACCCGCACCTTCACGGTGCGGGCCCCGGCTGCGAGGTACGCGTCGCGGCAATTAGGCCGGGACGATGTTCTCCGCCTGCGGGCCCTTCTGGCCCTGCGTGACGTCGAAGGAGACCTTCTGGCCCTCCTGGAGCTCACGGAAGCCCGAGGTGGCGATGTTGGAGTAGTGGGCGAAGACGTCGGCGCCGCCGCCGTCCTGCTCGATGAAGCCGAAGCCCTTTTCCGAGTTGAACCACTTCACGGTTCCAGTAGCCATGTCATTCTCCTAAAGAGGTGCAGTGCCGGAAATCCGCACTTTACGAATTCCAAGTCGCCGCATTGAGCCCCATCCGGAGAAAGCCGGAAAACAATAATGCGCCTGAGGAAGCATTCCCGTCAGGCGCACATAAAGTTCATGGGTACCAAAACTGCAACTCGGCAACCGTAGCACGTTCTGCAGATCCGCGGTGTGATCCGCCGCACCCCAGCGCGGCGGGGTCGCCGGAGAGCCTTGGCGCGCCCGGCTCAGAGCCGTTCGATGATCGTCACGTTCGCCTGTCCGCCGCCCTCGCACATGGTCTGCAGGCCGTAGCGGCCGCCCGTGCGTTCCAGTTCGTGCAGCAGCGTCGTCATCAGCTTGGTGCCCGTTGCCCCGAGAGGGTGGCCGAGCGCGATCGCGCCACCGTTGACGTTCACCTTGTCCGGGTCGGCGCCGGTCTCCTTCAGCCACGCCAGCACCACCGGTGCGAACGCCTCGTTGATCTCGACCAGGTCGATGTCGTCGATCGTCATGCCGGCCTTCTTCAGCGCGTACGCGGTGGCCGGGATCGGCGCCGACAGCATCCGGATCGGGTCCTCGCCGCGTACCGAGAGGTGGTGGATGCGGGCGCGCGGGGTGAGGCCGTGCTCGGCGACGGCGCGTTCGGAGGCGATGAGCATCGCGGCGGCCCCGTCGGAGACCTGGGAGGAGCAGGCGGCGGTGATCGTGCCGCCGTCCAGGACCGGCGGGAGTGCGGCCATCTTCTCCAGGGTGGTGTCGCGGCGCGGCCCCTCGTCGACGGTGACCTCCCCGTAGGCGACGGTCTCGCGGGCGAAGCGGCCCTCGTCTATGGCGCGGATCGCCCGCCGGTGGGAGCGGAGCGCGAACTCCTCCATGTCGCGGCGGCTGATGCCCCACTTCCCGGCGATCAGCTGGGCGCCGTGGAACTGGTTGACCGGCCGGTTCCCGTAGCGGGCGCGCCAGCCCTCGCTGCCCGCGTACGGGCCTTCGGTGAGGCCGAGGGGTTCGGCGGCCTGGCGGGAGGCGAAGGCGATCGGGATCTGCGTCATGTTCTGGGTGCCGCCCGCGACGACGAGGTCCTGGGTACCGGAGAGGACTCCCTGGGCAGCGAAGTGGACGGCCTGCTGCGAGGAGCCGCACTGGCGGTCGATGGTGACGCCGGGGACCTCTTCGGGCAGTCCGGCCGCCAGCCAGCAGGTGCGGGCGATGTCGCCGGCCTGCGGTCCGACGGTGTCGAGGCAGCCGAAGACGACGTCCTCGACGGCCGCCGGGTCGATGCCGGTGCGCTCGACGAGGGCCCGCAGCACATGGGCGCCGAGGTCGGCGGGGTGGACGGCGCCGAGACCTCCCTTGCGTCGGCCGACCGGGGTGCGTACCGCTTCGACGATGTAGGCCTCGGCCATGGCTGCTCCTCGTGGGTGAGCGCGGGTGGGGTCAGGTGTCGAGGGCGATGCCGTCCAGGACCATCGAGAGGTACTGGCGGGCGATCTCCTCGGGGCTGTGCTGTCCGCCCGGCCGGTACCAGGAGGCCGCGACCCAGACGGTGTCGCGGACGAACCGGTACGTGAGCCGGACGTCGAGGTCGGCGCGGAAGACCCGGTCGGCGACGCCGCGTTCCAGCGTGCCGAGCCAGGCCTTCTCGAACTTCTGCTGGGAGTCGACGAGATAGCCGAACCGGGGCTGGGTGGCGAGATGCCTGGACTCCTTCTGGTAGATGGCGACGGCGGCACGGTGCCGGTCGATCTCCCGGAAGGACTCGGTGACGAGGGCCTCGATGGTCTCGCGGGGGCCGAGTCCGGCGGCGAGCACCGCGTCGTAGCCCTCCCAGAGCTCGGTCAGGAAGGTGGAGAGGATCTCGTCGATGATCGATTCCTTGGAATCGAAGTGGTAGTAGAGGCTGCCCGCGAGCATCCCGGCCTCGTCCGCGATCCTGCGGACGGTGGTGGCGTTGTATCCCTGTGCGGCGAAGACCTCGGCGGCGGTGTCGAGCAGTTCGCGGCGCCGCTCGGGCGAGGGGGTCACCTGGGGCTTCTTCTTGGTAGGCACCCGCCCATTCTCCGCCCGCGGGACGGCCTCGCGGACGCCCCTGCGCACGTCCTGCGCGGTTCCCGGTCACGCATGCTGGCTGCTGACGGGGACGACCTCGCCCGTCATGTACGAGGAGTAGCCGCTGGCGAGGAAGACGATGACGTTGGCGATCTCCCAGGGTTCCGCGTACCTGCCGAAGGCCTCCTTGCGGGTCAGTTCGTCGAGGAGTCCGGCGGACGTGACCTTCACCAGGTGGGGGTGCATGGCGAGGCTGGGGGCGACGGCGTTGACCCGTACGCCGTACGCGGCGGCCTCGACGGCGGCACACCGGGTGAGCGCCATGACGCCCGCCTTCGCGGCCGCGTAGTGGGCCTGACCGGTCTGGGCGCGCCAGCCGACGACGGAGGCGTTGTTGACGACGACGCCGCCGCGGCCCGCGGACTTCAGGGAGCGCAGGGCGGCGCGGGTGCAGCGGAAGGTGCCGTTCAGGGTGACGTCAAGGACCGCGGACCACTGTGCGTCGGTCATCTCGGTGAGTTCGGCGGTGCCGCCGAGTCCGGCGTTGTTGACGACGATGTCCAGGCCGCCGTGGGCCTGTTCGGCGTGCGCGAAGAGGGCCCGGACCTGTGTCTCCTCGGTGACGTCACAGGGCAGCGAGGTGACGTTCGTGGCGCCGAACTCGCCGGCGAGCGTCTGCTCGGTCTCCTTCAGCCGGCGTGCGTGTGCGTCGCCGATGACGATGCGGGCGCCTTCCTCCAGGAACCTGCGGGCGGTGGCGCCGCCGATCCCGGCGCCGGCGGCCGCGGTGATGACGGCGGTGCGGCCGGCCAGCAGCCCGTGTCCCGGTATGTACTGCGGTGCGTTCACGCCCGTACCTCCTCGGGTGCCCGGTGTCTCGACGGGCCTCCCGGGCGTAGGTTAACCTACCAAACACTTGTTAGGGAAGGTCGACGACGACACGGAGGGCGGGCGCCCGATGGATCTGAGCTTCACTCCCGGTGAGGAGGCGTTCCGGGCGGAGGCCAGGCAGTGGCTCCGCGCCCACGTGCCGGCCGAACCGCTGCCGTCCCTGGAGACGGCGGAAGGCTTCGCCGCGCACCGCGCGTGGGAGGCGCGGCTGTACGCGGACCGCTGGTCCGTCGTCTCCTGGCCGGCGGAGTACGGCGGCCGCGGCGTCGGCATCTTTGCGTGGCTGGTCTTCGAGGAGGAGTACTACGCGGCAGGCGGCCCCGGCCGGGTTTCGCAGAACGGCATCAACCTCCTCGCCCCGACCCTCTTCGACCACGCGACGGACGAGCAGCGGGCCCGGATCCTGCCGCCGATGGCGAGCGGCGAGGTGATCTGGGCGCAGGCCTGGTCCGAGCCGGAGTCGGGTTCGGACCTGGCGTCGCTGCGGTCGCGCGCGGTGCGCACGGACGGCGGCTGGCTGCTGTCGGGGCAGAAGACCTGGTCGTCCCGGGCCGCGTTCGCGGACCGGGCGTTCGGCATCTTCCGGACGGACCCGGAGGCCGCGAAGCCGCACCACGGGCTGACGTATCTGATGTTCGACCTGTCGGCGCCCGGGGTCACGGTCCGGCCGGTCGGCCGGCTCGACGGCAAGCCCGCCTTCGCCGAACTCTTCCTGGACGAGGTGTTCGTGCCCGACGAGGACGTCATCGGGGAGCCCGGCCAGGGCTGGCGCATCGCCATGTCGGCCACGGGCAACGAGCGCGGGCTGACGCTGCGCTCCCCCGGCCGCTTCCTGGCCGCCGCGGACCGGCTGGCCGAGCTGTGGCGCACGCACGGGGACCCCTCGGACACGGCGGTGCGGGACCAGGTCGCGGACGCGGTGATCGGGGCGCGCGCGTACCAGCTGTTCACCTACGCCCACGCGTCGCGCTTCGCGGCGGGGACGGGCATCGGCGCCGAGTCCAGTCTGAACAAGGTGTTCTGGTCGGAGTACGACATCGCACTGCACGAGACGGCGCTCGACCTGCTCGGCCCGGACGGCGAACTCGCGGACGGCGAATGGGCGCAGGGCCATGTCTTCTCCCTTGCGGGCCCGATCTACGCCGGCACGAACGAGATCCAGCGGGACATCATCGCCGAGCGGCTGCTCGGCCTGCCGAAGGGACGGCGCTGATGCGCTTCCTCCTGGACGACGAGCAGCGGGAGTTCACCCGCACCCTGGACGCGATGCTGTCGGCCGCGGACACGCCTGCGGCCGTACGGGCGTGGGGCGCCGGGGACCACGGCCCGGGGCAGGCCCTGTGGGCGCGTCTCGCCGAGGCGGGGCTGTTCGCGCTCGCGATACCGGAGGCGTACGGGGGCGTGGGCCCGCTTCCGGTGGAACTCGCGGCGGCCTTCGTGGAGTTGGGGCGCCATGCGGTGCCGGGTCCGGTGGTGGAGACGGTGGCGGCGGCGGTGCTGCTCGACGGGGCGGGAGGGCCGGCGGCGAAGGAGTGGCTGCCCCGGATGGCCTCGGGTGCGGTGACGGTGACGCTCCGGCCGGCCGACGGGGCGTATGCGCTGGACGCGGACGCCGCGGACGCGGTGTTCGCCGTGTCGGGCGACGAACTGCGGCTCGCGTCCGGGCACGGTCCGCTGCGCGCGTCGTCCGATCCGGCGCGGCGGCTGTTCCGGGTCGGGCCCGGCGGGCAGCTGCTCGCCTCCGGGCCGCGGGTGGCCAAGGCAGCGGGCGCGGCGGCGGACTGGGCGGCGTTCGCGACGGCGGCGCAGGCGCTCGGCACGGGTGAGGCGCTGCTGCGGGCCACGGTCGGGTACGTGAAGCAGCGCACCCAGTTCGGGGTGGCGATCGGATCGTTCCAGGCGGTCAAGCATCGGCTGGCGGACACGCTGATCGGCCTGGAGTTCGCCCGGCCGCTGCTGTACGGGGCGGCGGTCGCGCTCGCCGAGGGGGCGCCGCGCGCCGGGGCGGATGTGGCGGCGGCGAAGGTCGCGGCGGGTGAGGCGGCATATGCGGCGTCGCGGGCGGCGCTGCAGCTGCACGGGGCGGTGGGGTACACGGACGAGCTGGATCTGTCGGTGTGGCTGCGGAAGGCGGGGCCGTTGCGGACCGCGTGGGGGGCGCCGGGGGTCTGCCGGGGGCGGGTCGTGGGGACGGATGCGGCCCCCGGGAGCAACGGGACGGATGCCGGCGGCGACGGGTGAGCGCGGCGCCGGACCGGGACCCGGCGGCGCGGCGGGGATCAGGCCTGCCGGGTAGGGCAGTCGTCGGGGCCGATCGCGTCGCCCACCCGGCGGCCGATCTCGCGCAGCTGCTTCTGCTGCACCTTCGTGAGCGGGTCGAACACCAGCCGCCGCACCTCCTCGACATGGCCAGGGGCGGTCGCCACGACCTTGTCCCAGCCGGCGTCCGTGAGGATCGCCAGAGTGTAGCGGCCGTCGGCGGGGTCCGGGGTGCGGCGCACCCAGTCCTGCTTCTCCAGGCGCTTGACCACGTGCGACAGCCGGGAGAGCGAGCCGTCCGCGAGTACGGCGAGTTCACTCATCCGCAGTGTGCGCGCCGACGCCATGGAGAGGCCGGCCAGGACCTGGTACTCGAAGTGGCTGATGCCCGCGTCCCGCTGCAGCTGCCGGTCCAGCGCGGCCGGGAGGCGGATCAGCATGCTGCCCAGCGCGATCCAGGACTCGTGCTCCCCGTCGTTCAGCCAGCGTGGTTCCTGTGTGCCCATACGGCTCACCATAACTTGACGCCTCAAGTCCGCAGGAGCAGCCGCCGGCAGGGGTGCGCGGACCGGAGAGGTCCGTCGGTTTACTTGACGCTTCAACTCCCGCAGGGCTACCTTCCGCTTGAATCTTCAACTCATCGAGCAGAAAAGTACTGATGAACATCACCCTGTGGATCATCGCGAGCGTGCTCGCTGCCGCCTTCTTCGCCTCCGGCCTGATGAAGGCCGTCCAGCCTCGCGAGAAGCTCATGGCCTCCAACATGGGATGGGCCGAGGACTTCTCCGCGGGCGCCGTGAAGGCGATCGGAGCCGCCGAGGTCCTGGGCGCGCTCGGGCTGGTACTGCCCGCCGCCCTGGACGTGGCGCCGGCACTGGTCCCCTGGGCGGCGGCGGGGCTCGCGGTGACCATGCTGGGCGCGGTCGTCGTCCACGTACGCCGCAACGAGTACCGGATGGCCCTGCCCGGTCTCGTACTGCTCGTCCTGGCCGTCGTCGTGGCCTGGGGCCGCTTCGGCCCCTGCGCCTTCTGAGAAAACTCAGTCGCGGGCCCCGGTGCGGTGGGGCCCCGGCCGCGAGCCCGGTCCCGTCACGCCGTTGCGTACGGGGGGCTGTCGTCGTTTCCGCGGCGGAGCGTGCGCAGGGGACTCCCCGGGCGCCAGGCCTGGACGATCAGTTCCTCACCGTCCAGCGCGGTGCGGACCACCTCCGTCAGTTCCGTGCGGAACAGATGGAACGGCTCCGGCGGCTTCGCCTCCTCGATGAAGCGGGCCAGCACATCCGGGTCGCTCACCTCGACCGCGCGCCCGGAGACCCGGACGTCGGCATCGGCCATGGTCTCGTCCGGCCCCGGGTTGGCCTGCACCGCGAACCGCGGATCGCGCCGCAGGTCCAGCGCCTTGCGCGAATTCGGCATCATGCCGAGCCACAGCTCGCCGAAGCGGAAGTCCACTTCCAGGCCCGTCACCCGCGGCGAGCCATCCTTGCGAAGGGTGGCCAGGACGTGGTGCCTGTACAGCCCGAAACGGGCCTGAACGGTCGCGGCGAAGTCCGGCTCCGCCGACTGGAACGCTGCCCAGGAGGTCGATGTCATGCGTCCATGGAACCCTTGAATCCCGACATCCCCTGTCTGGATTTACGGGTCGCCACTCGTTCGGATGCCGTCCCGCCATGATCGTGGTGTGCTGTATCGGGCACATGGCCGTCATCGTGGCGGCGGGGGGAGGACTGATCCCGCGGACCCGAGGTGATAGACGATGGCAGTTTTCGTGCACGCCACTCTGTCGGGCGTCACGGCCGACCAGTACGACGCTCTCGACAAGGAACTGCAGGCACTGCCCGGCGACCCCTTCGCCGGCTGCCTGTCGCATGTGTGCATCGCGACCGATGCGGGCGTGGAGCTCTTCGACCTGTGGGAGTCTGCCGAGGCCGTGGAGGACTTCGGCGCCGTGATGCTGCCGGTCGCCGAGATGCTGGGCGTGCCGATGTCGTCCGGACCGCCGGAGAAGTGGGATGTACACACCCACCGGGTTCCGGCGTGTGACGCGGCCTGCCCGGTCCCCGGAGAGACCCGCGCTACCCGGCCGACAGGGTGACCAGCAGCGCCCAGCCCCGGGTCCGGATCACCGCGGGGGACGCACGGTCCGCCACCACCGCGTCGTAGCAGTCGAGTTCGATGTCCCGGCCCTCGAGCACCGCACCGTCCTCCAGTGCGACGGCCAGGGCCGAACCGCCCTCCGGCGCCAGCAGCCGGAGCGTGCCGCGTACGACCGCGACCTCCGCGGCCGTACGCCCTCGGCGGTACATCACATTGAGGTTCACGACGGGGCCGCCGAGCAGCCGCCCGTCCGTCTCCAGGTCCCCGGGGAAGTCGTGCGGCCAGTACGGCTCGTCGACGATGTGGTGTTCACCGCCCACCATCAGATCCATCCCGGCGCCCTCGACCACGGTCAGTGTGCGGTCGACGCCCGGGAACGAGGAGAACGGCCCGTCCGCGGACACATCGGCGAGACTGACCCGCCAGTCGAAGTCGTCCAGCGGTGCGCCCTCGGGGGACGCGGCGATCTCCCGGGTGACTCCCCCGCCGTTCTTCCAGGGCACGGCCGTGCGGTCGGCCGCCCTCAGCACGCGTAGCGTCACTTGACGATCCTCTGCGCTCGGGCCGCGGCCAGCCAGTGCGGGAATTCGGCGACGAGCCGGTCGTACAGATCGGCGTCCGGGACCTGCCGCGGGTCGAGTCCGGCGTGGAAGAAGCCTGCGTTGTCGACGGGACGCTGTGCGGGAACGGCCAGTTCGTCGAGCTTGTGCAGGAAGTCGAACTGCGAACTGCGCTTGTTGCCGAAGCCGATGAACTGCCAGAACATCGGCAGTTTCGCCGCCTTGCACAGATAGCGCTCGGCCGCCGTCTTGTTGATCGGACCGCCGTCGGTCTGGAAGACGACGAGTGCGGGCGCGGTCGAGCCACTGTCGATGTAATGGTCGATGACCGCGTCCATGGCCAGGTGATAGCTCGTCTTCCCCATGTGCCCGAGGCCCGCCACGATCTCGTCGACGCGCCCACGGTGGTTGTCCAGGGCTATCTCGGTGACCGCGTCGATGTCGGTGGAGAAGAGGACGACGGGCACGCGGCCGTCGTCGTCGAAATGGGCCGACAGACCGAGCACCCGGTCGGCGAGGGCCTGGACGCTGCCGTCCTTGTAGTACTCCTTCATGGAGCCGGAGTAGTCCAGGACGAGATAGACCGCCGCCCGCTCCCCGCTCAGCCCGTGCTTCTGCAGCGAGACCCCCGCACTCCTGTAGAGGCTGACCAGCGCGGGCGCCGTCTCCTCGACCTTGCGCAGGCTGATGGCTGCCATCCGGGACTCCGTTCCTGGTACGGGAGTCATGAGGTTACGTCACGTGGCCGGCCCGCCCCGATCCGCTCGCGCACCCGGCCGCGGCGCCCTTCACGGTGTTCGCTATCTTGATCGCCGCCGCCCCACCGGCCCCCTGTGACCGCCGACCAGTGAAGGAGCCGGCCATGGAGGCCGCCGTCACCACGTGCTATCGCCATCCGTCGTACGAGACGCATGTGCGCTGCACCCGCTGCGACCGCTACATCTGTCCCGACTGCATGCGTGAGGCCGCTGTCGGCCACCACTGCGTGGAGTGCGTGAAGGAGGGGCAGCGCTCGATCCGCCGGGCGCGCACGGTCTTCGGCGGCACGGTGCCGAGGACGGCGGTGCCCGTCGTGACGTACGTACTGATGGGCCTGAACATCCTGGCCTATCTGGGCGAGCTGGTCCGTCCGGAGATCGTCGACCGGTTCGGGATGCTCGGCGCGGGTCTGACCGGTCCCGACGGCAGCCAGTACGTGTACGCGCGCGGGGACTTCCCCGGGTTCGACACGGCCGGGGTGATGGACGGCGAGTGGTACCGGCTGCTGACCGGGTCCTTCCTTCATCTGCCGCCGGACGCGTCGTCCTTGGGCTCCGTGCCGTTCGGCGTGCTGCACATCCTCTTCAACATGTACGGGCTGTGGAACCTGGGCCGGGTCGTCGAGGAGCAGCTGGGCCGGGGCCGGTATCTCGCCCTGTATCTGCTGTCCGCGCTGGGTGGTTCGGTGATGGTGTACCTGGTCGCACCGGACGCCCTCACGGTGGGCGCCTCCGGGGCGATCTTCGGGCTGGCGGCGGCGTTCTACGTCATCAACCGGCGGCTGGGCCGGGACATGCAGGCGGTCAACCGGTTCCTGGCGGGGTTCCTGGTCTGGATGCTGATCTCCGCGGGGTTCACCTCGTGGCAGGGGCACTTGGGCGGGCTCCTGACGGGCGGCATCGTCACGGCCGTGCTCGCGTACGCACCGGCGAAGCGCCGTACCGCCGTGCAGATCGCCGGGTGTGCGGCGCTGTTCCTGCTGCTGGTCGCACTGGTGGTCCTCAAGACGTCGCAGCTGACCGGCGGTGCGGTGGCCTGACCCGTCCCGTTCGCCGGTACGGGGCGTCCCCGGACGCGCCACGGCGCCTGCCGAATCGTCCGGTCGGGGACGGGCAGGCGCCGCGTTCAGTTCCGTACGCCGTTGTACGGGACGTCTGTTGGTGGTGCCGGTGGTACTTCCGGCACCGCTGGTGATCAGACCATCAGGGAACGGTCCGTCGGGCGGATCGGGGCCGGCAGGGCGCTGGCTCCGGTCAGGAAGCGGTCCACGCCGCGCGCCGCGGAGCGGCCCTCGGCGATGGCCCACACGATGAGGGACTGGCCGCGGCCCGCGTCGCCGGCGACGAAGACACCGCCGACGTTGGTGGCGTAGTCCGCGTCGCGCGCGACATTGCCGCGCCCGTCGAGCTCCACGCCGAACTGCTGGACGAGACCGTTGGACTGGTCGGTGCCGGTGAAGCCCATGGCCAGCGTGACCAGCTGCGCCGGGATCCGCCGCTCGGTGCCGGGCTTCTGCTCCAGCTTGCCGTCCTTGAACTCCACCTCGACGAGGTGCAGCGCCTGGACGTTGCCGTCCTCGTCGCCCTCGAAGTGGGTGGTGGAGACGGAGTAGACCCGCTCACCGCCCTCCTCGTGCGCCGAGGTGACCTTGTAGAGCATGGGGAACGTCGGCCAGGGCTGGCCGGCGTTCCGGTCCTCGCCCGGCTTCGGCATGATCTCCAGCTGGGTGACGGAGGCCGCGCCCTGACGGTGGGCGGTGCCGACGCAGTCGGCACCGGTGTCGCCACCGCCGATGACGACGACGTGCTTGCCCTCGGCGGAGATCGGGGAGACCGTGAGGTCGCCCTCCTGCACCTTGTTGGCGAGCGGCAGGTACTCCATCGCGAAGTGCACGCCGTTCAGCTCACGGCCCGGGACGGGCAGATCGCGGGAGACGGTGGCACCCGTGGCGATGACGACCGCGTCGTACCGGCGGCGGAGTGTGGCGGCGTCGATGTCCTTGCCGATCTCCACCTCCGTGCGGAACTTGGTGCCCTCTGCGCGCATCTGCTCGATGCGGCGGTTGATGTGCGACTTCTCCATCTTGAACTCGGGGATGCCGTACCGGAGAAGGCCACCGATACGGTCCGCGCGCTCGAAGACGGCGACGGTGTGACCGGCCCGGGTCAGCTGCTGGGCGGCGGCGAGACCCGCCGGGCCCGAGCCGATGACCGCGACGGTCTTGCCGGAGAGGCGCTCGGGCGGCTGCGGGGTGACGTCGCCGCTGTCCCACGCCTTGTCGATGATCGAGACTTCGACGTTCTTGATGGTGACGGCCGGCTGGTTGATGCCCAGAACACACGCCGACTCGCACGGAGCGGGGCACAGCCGGCCCGTGAACTCCGGGAAGTTGTTGGTGGCGTGCAGACGCTCGGACGCAGCGGTCCAGTCCTCGCGGTAGGCGTAGTCGTTCCACTCGGGGATGAGGTTCCCCAGCGGGCAGCCGTTGTGGCAGAACGGGATGCCGCAGTCCATGCAGCGGCCGGCCTGCTTGCTGATGATCGGGAGCAGCGAGCCCGGAACGTAGACCTCGTTCCAGTCCTTGACGCGCTCGCCGACGGGGCGGGTCTTGGCGACCTCGCGCCCGGTGGTCAGGAAGCCCTTGGGGTCAGCCATGGGTCGCCGCCTCCATCATCTTCTCGGTGGTCTCCTGCTCGGAGAGACCGGCGAGCTCAGCGGCGTCCTTGGCGGCGAGCACTGCCTTGTAGGTGGACGGGATGATCTTGCTGAAGCGGTTCACCGCGGTGTCCCACTCGGCCAGCAGCTTCTCGGCGACGGTGGAGCCCGTCTCCTCCTGGTGGCGGCGCACGACATCGTGCAGCCACTGCTTGTCGGTGTCGGAGAGGGCCTCGATCGCGTCGAGGTTGCCGACGTTGACGTTGTCGCGGTCCAGGTCGACGACGTACGCGACACCGCCCGACATGCCTGCGGCGAAGTTGCGTCCGGTCTCGCCGAGGACGACGGCGTGGCCACCGGTCATGTACTCGCAGCCGTGGTCGCCCACGCCCTCCGAGACGACGGTCGCACCGGAGTTGCGGACGCAGAACCGCTCACCGGTCCGGCCGCGCAGGAACAGCTCGCCGCCGGTCGCACCGTACGCGATGGTGTTGCCCGCGATGGTGGAGTACTCGGCGAGGTGGTCGGCGCCGCGGTCCGGGCGCACGACGACCCGGCCGCCGGAGAGGCCCTTGCCGACGTAGTCGTTGGCGTCGCCCTCCAGGCGCAGCGTCACTCCGCTCGGCACGAACGCGCCGAACGACTGGCCGGCGGAGCCGGTGAAGGTGAGGTCGATGGTGTCCTGCGGCAGACCCGAGCCGCCGAACTTCTTCGTCACCTCGTGGCCGAGCATGGTGCCGACGGTCCGGTTGATGTTCCGGATCGTGAGCTGGGCCCGGACCGGCTGGGCGGCCTCGGCGCTCTCCGCGTTCAGGGCGTCGGCAGCGAGCCTGATCAGCTCGTTGTCCAGGGCCTTGGCGAGGCCGTGGTCCTGCTCGACCAGCTGGTGGCGGACCGCACCCTCGGGCAGCTCGGGGACGTAGAACAGGGGCTCCAGGTCGAGGCCCTGCGCCTTCCAGTGCGTGACCGCACGGTCGGTGTCCAGCAGCTCGGCGTGGCCGACGGCCTCTTCGATCGTGCGGAAGCCGAGCTCGGCGAGGAGCTCGCGGACTTCCTGGGCGATGAACTCGAAGAAGTTGACGACGTACTCGGCCTTGCCGGAGAACCGGTCGCGCAGGACCGGGTTCTGGGTGGCGATACCGACCGGGCAGGTGTCGAGGTGGCAGACGCGCATCATGACGCAGCCGGAGACGACGAGCGGCGCGGTCGCGAAACCGAACTCCTCGGCGCCGAGCAGCGCGGCGATGACGACGTCGCGGCCGGTCTTCAGCTGGCCGTCGGTCTGCACCACGATGCGGTCGCGCAGGCCGTTGAGCAGCAGGGTCTGCTGGGTCTCGGCGAGGCCGAGCTCCCAGGGGCCGCCCGCGTGCTTCAGCGAGGTGAGCGGGGATGCGCCCGTTCCGCCGTCGTGGCCGGAGATCAGGACGACGTCCGCGTGCGCCTTGGAGACACCTGCGGCGACCGTGCCGACGCCGACCTCGGAGACCAGCTTCACATGGATGCGGGCCGCGGGGTTGGCGTTCTTGAGGTCGTGGATCAGCTGAGCCAGGTCCTCGATGGAGTAGATGTCGTGGTGCGGCGGCGGGGAGATCAGACCGACACCCGGGGTGGAGTGCCGGGTCTTGGCGACCCAGGGGTAGACCTTGTGGCCGGGCAGCTGGCCGCCCTCGCCGGGCTTGGCACCCTGCGCCATCTTGATCTGGATGTCGTCCGCGTTGACCAGGTACTCGCTGGTCACACCGAAGCGGCCGGAGGCGACCTGCTTGATGGACGAGCGGCGCGCCGGGTCGTAGAGCCGGTCGGCGTCCTCGCCGCCCTCACCGGTGTTGGACTTGCCGCCCAGCTGGTTCATGGCGATGGCGAGGGTTTCGTGTGCCTCGCGGGAGATCGAGCCGTACGACATGGCGCCGGTGGAGAAGCGCTTGACGATGTCGGAGACGGACTCGACCTCGTCGACCGGGATCGCCTCGCGGTCCGACTTGAAACCGAACAGGCCGCGGAGCGTCATCAGGCGCTCGGACTGCTCGTTCACCCGGTCCGTGTACTTCTTGAAGATGTCGTACCGGCGGTTGCGGGTGGCGTGCTGGAGGCGGAAGACCGTCTCCGGGTCGAACAGGTGCGGCTCGCCCTCGCGGCGCCACTGGTACTCGCCGCCGATCTCCAGCGCGCGGTGCGAGGCGGAGATGCCCGAGGCGGGGTAGCCCTTGGTGTGCCGGGCGGCGACCTCCTTGGCGACGACGTCGAGTCCAGCGCCGCCGATCTTGGTGGCGGTGCCGTGGAAGTACTTCGCGACGAAGGCCTCGTCCAGGCCGACGGCCTCGAAGACCTGGGCGCCTCGGTAGGAGGCGACCGTCGAGATGCCCATCTTGGACATGACCTTCAGGACGCCCTTGCCGAGCGCGTAGATCAGGTTCCGGATGGCCTGCTCGGGCTCGATGCCCTCGATGAACGTGCCGGCCCGGACCAGGTCCTCGACGGACTCCATCGCCAGGTACGGGTTGACCGCTGCGGCTCCGTAACCGATCAGCAGCGCGACGTGGTGGACCTCGCGGACGTCCCCGGCCTCGACCAGCAGACCCACCTGGGTGCGCTGCTTGGTGCGGATGAGGTGGTGGTGGACGGCCGAGGTGAGCAGCAGCGACGGGATCGGCGCGTGCTCGGCGTCGGAGTGCCGGTCGGACAGGACGATCAGGCGGGCGCCGTCCTCGATGGCGGCGTCGGCCTCGGTGCAGATCTGCTCGATCCGGGCGGCGAGGGCCTCGCCGGCACCGCTGACCCGGTAGAGACCGGAGAGCGTGGCGGCCTTCATGCCCGGCATGTCGCCGTCGGCATTGATGTGTATCAGCTTGGCCAGCTCGTCGTTGTCGATCACCGGGAACGGCAGCGTGACGCTGCGGCACGACGCGGCGGTCGGCTCCAGCAGGTTGCCGGCGGGACCGAGCGAGGAGCGCAGCGAGGTGACGAGCTCCTCACGGATGGCATCCAGCGGCGGGTTGGTGACCTGCGCGAACAGCTGGGTGAAGTAGTCGAAGAGGAGCCGGGGACGCTCGGACAGCGCGGCGATCGGCGAGTCCGTGCCCATGGAGCCGAGCGGCTCGCCGCCCGTGCGGGCCATCGGCGCGAGGATGACGCGCAGCTCTTCCTCGGTGTAGCCGAAGGTCTGCTGGCGGCGGGTGACGGAGGCGTGCGTGTGCACGATGTGCTCGCGCTCGGGGAGATCCTCCAGCTCGATCTCGCCGGTCTCCAGCCACTCCTGGTACGGATGCTCGGCGGCGAGGCCCGCCTTGATCTCGTCGTCCTCGATGATGCGGCCCTCGGCGGTGTCGACGAGGAACATCTTGCCAGGCTGGAGGCGGCCCTTGCGGACGACCTTCTCGGGGGCGATGTCCAGGACACCGACCTCGGAGGAGAGGACGACGAGGCCGTCGTCGGTGACCCAGTAGCGGCCGGGGCGCAGACCGTTGCGGTCGAGGACCGCGCCGACCTGGGTGCCGTCGGTGAAGGTGACGCAGGCCGGACCGTCCCAGGGCTCCATCATCGTGGAGTGGTACTGGTAGAAGGCGCGCCGTGCCGGGTCCATGGAGACGTGGTTCTCCCACGCCTCGGGAACCATCATCAGCACCGAGTGCGGCAGCGAACGGCCGCCGAGGTGGAGGAGCTCCAGGACCTCGTCGAAGGAGGCGGAGTCGGAGGCGTCCGGCGTGCAGACGGGGAAGATCCGGTCCAGCTGCTCCGTACCGAAGAGGTCCGACGCGAGCTGGGACTCACGGGCCTTCATCCAGTTGCGGTTGCCCTTGACCGTGTTGATCTCGCCGTTGTGCGCGACGAAGCGGTACGGGTGGGCGAGCGGCCAGCTCGGGAACGTGTTGGTGGAGAAGCGCGAGTGGACCAGCGCGACCGTGGTGGCGAAGCGGCCGTCGGAGAGGTCCGGGAAGAACGGCTCCAGCTGCCCGGTGGTGAGCATGCCCTTGTAGACGATCGTGCGGGCGGAGAGCGAGGGGAAGTACACCCCGGCCTCACGCTCGGCGCGCTTGCGCAGCACGAAGGCCTTGCGGTCGAGCGCGATGCCGGTGCTCGCACCGTCGGCGACGAACAGCTGACGGAACTCGGGCATCGTGGCGCGGGCGCCGCTGCCGAGGAGGCCGGGGCTGACCGGGACCTCGCGCCAGCCGAGGACCTTCAGGCCCTCCTCGGCGGCGATCTTCTCGAGCTGCCGGACGGCCTCGGTGGAGTCGTCGGCGGGCAGGAACGCGATTCCGACGGCGTAGGCACCGGCCTCGGGGAGGTCGAAGGAGACCTGTTCGCGGAGGAAGGCGTCCGGCACCTGGAGCAGGATTCCGGCGCCGTCGCCCGAGTCCGGCTCGGATCCGGTGGCACCGCGGTGCTCGAGGTTGCGCAGTACGGTCAGCGCCTGCTCGACCAGCTCATGGCTGGCCACACCGGTAAGAGTGGCCACGAACCCGACACCACAGGCGTCGTGCTCGTTACGGGGGTCGTACATCCCCTGCTGGGCGGGGCGACCGTCCATGGGCGACCAGGCGTCGGAACGCATTGGCTCTCCCGTCGTCGTCGTGGCATATGCAGTGCCGAGGGACGACGTTGGCCCTCTGCGAAATTTCATGCAGGTTACATAATGGGCCGCTTCTCAAGAAGCGGATAGCCCGTTCCAACATGCGGACACCGCGGTGCGGCGGGCGGGTCGCAGTCGGAGGATCGGCGCCCGGGGGACTGCAGAGAGCAGGCGTCGTTGCCTGCGGTGTCTACGGCTCATGCCCGGTGGCAAAGAAAACGAAACCGCCGGGTAACGGCTACTTATGTGCAGCCCTGCATAGCAACTCATTTTACGGCCGAAAGAGTGTTCCGCCCAGTGGCGGAACCCAGGACGTACGTCACACGGATCACGGGCAGTTCGCGACGAAGGCACCGCCCGCACCTGGTCAGCCGCCGACGGCCACACCGAACAACGTGCCCAGACCGTAGGTGATCGCCGCAGCCGCCCCGCCGAGCAGCAGCTGCCGCAGCCCGCTGAACCACCAGCTGCGGGCCGTCACCCGGGCCACCACCGCGCCGCAGGCGAAGAGGCCGATCAGGGCGAGCAGCACCGCGGGCCACATCGCGCTCGCACCGAGCAGATACGGCAGCACGGGCAGCAGCGCGCCCAGTGCGAACGCACCGAACGACGAGACGGCGGCGACGAGCGGCGACGGCAGGTCGCCGGGGTCGATGCCGAGCTCCTCGCGGGCGTGTATCTCCAGGGCCTGCTCGGGGTCGCGGGACAGCTGCCGGGCGACCTCGCGGGCGAGGGCGGGGTCGACGCCGCGGGACTCGTAGAGCCCGGCGAGCTCTTCCATCTCGCTCACCGGATGCTTGCGCAACTCGCGGCGCTCGACATCCAGTTCGGCCTCGACGAGCTCGCGCTGCGCGGCCACGGAGGTGTACTCGCCGGCTGCCATGGAGAACGCACCGGCGGCCAGCCCCGCCAGACCGGTGATCACGAGGGTCTGCTGGGAGACCGAACCACCCGCGACGCCGGTCATCAGCGCCAGGTTCGAGACCAGTCCGTCCATCGCACCGAAGACCGCGGGACGCAGCCAGCCGCCGTTCACATCACGGTGGGTGTGGTTGTCGCGGTGCGCCTCGTGCAGGACGGCGTCGGTCTCGATGATGGCCACAGTTCTCCCCTTCTCCGGCAGCGGGTTCCACGCGCTCCTCCCCCGCTCAACACCATCGAAAGTACGCACGAAAAGATTCCCCCGCCAGCAAGCCAGGCCGTACTTACCTGCCCTCTGACCAGGTAAGTACGGCCTGGCTTACCGAGGCGATCCCGTCATCCGAGTGGCCCTTTTGTTGCGATTATCGGCCTCTGTCGGGGCTCCGCGTGGCACAGATCCGGACAGGTACGAGAACTGGCTCGGTACGGTCGAAGGGTCGGCGCGATGGAGTTGATTGCAGGCAATCCGGCAGAACCGCGCACGGGCGGTACGGCGGAGGCGGTACGGGACGACGCGGACCGGCCCGACGCGCAGCGGACCGCCGGCCCCGACCGAGCCGCGCGGGCCAGGGGCGCGCTCCTGGGACTCGCCGTGGGCGACGCGCTGGGCGCACCCGCCGAGAACCTGCGGCCGTCCGAGATCCGCCACCGCTGGGGCCGGATCGAGGGCTTCGTCAGCGACGATCCGGCCGGCACCGACGACACGGAGTACGCGATCTTCTCCGGCCTGCTGCTCGCCCGGCACGGTTCGGCGCTGACCGTCACGCAGGTCGAGCGTGCCTGGCATCTGTGGATCGCCGACCTGGACGAGGGGCCGTTCCGCGGCGCCGGGTTCAGCGAGCGCGGCACCCTGGAGAACCTGCGCCGTGGCCTGGCCGCCCCGATCTCCGCCCAGCACCGGCACGCCTGGAGCGACGGGCTCGCGATGCGGGCGGCCCCGTTCGGCGTCTTCGCGGCGGGCCGTCCCGCGGAGGCCGCGCGCCTGGTCGCGATCGACGGGCAGGTCAGCCATGACGGCGAGGGCATCTACGGCGGCCAGGCGGTGGCGGCCGGAGTGGCCGCGGCCATGGTGGGCGCGGGGGTCACGTCCGTGATCGCGGCCGCGCTGTCCGTCGTACCGATGGACTCCTGGACGGCACGCTCGCTGCGGCGGGCGGTGACGGCCGCACAGCACGCGCACCCCGACCGCCTCACGAGGGAACGCGCGGTGCGCTCCGCGGTGGTGGTCGGCGGCTATCCGTGGACGGACCTGGCGCCGGAGGCGGTGGGCCTGGCGTTCGGCGCGTTCGCGGCGGCCCGCGGCGACTTCCGTACGGCGGTGCTG
The DNA here is from genome assembly GCF_029428675.1 of Streptomyces sp. JH14. Classification (GTDB taxonomy): domain Bacteria; phylum Actinomycetota; class Actinomycetes; order Streptomycetales; family Streptomycetaceae; genus Streptomyces. The sequence continues at coordinate 1,527,785 of NZ_JAJNEL010000001.1, forward strand.
ACCGCGGTCAACATGGGCCGCGACGCGGACACGACGGCCGCGGTGGCGGGAGCGCTGGCCGGCGCCCTGGGCGGGGAGTCCGCGATCCCCCGGACCTGGGGGGAGGCGATCGGCCCGGTCCGGGGCAGCTGCCTGCCGTCGATGCGGGGCTACCACGTTCTGGACATCGCGGAGCTGCTCACACCGGACGAGACGGACGGGGCCCGGACGGCGGGACGCGACGGAACCGGCGACACGACGGGGTCCGCCGGGGTCGGCGGCACCCGTGCCCCGGGACGTACGTCCGGCGGCGCCGCCCGTTCGGACGGGTCGGCGTCGCCTCCGCCCCCACCACCGCCTCCGTCCGCCGGGGCCGGCCGCGCGGGAGCGGCGTCATGACCACCGCACACGGTGCCCATCCCCACCCGGACGACCGTCCCGCCCCGTCCCGCACCCGGTCCCTGCCCGGGCGCCGGGCCCGGATCGAGGGGCTGCTGCTCGGGCTGGCCTCCGGGGACGCCGCCGGCTGGCCCGCGGCGCGCCACCGCGCGGCCCGGATGCCCGAGTGGACCCGGCGGCTCACCCGGGAGCTCGACACCTTCGCCGAGCAGAACGCCACGACCACCCTGCCCGTGCCCATCGCCCTCAATCAGCCGCCCGAGCCGCTGCGGCTCGGCCCCTCCGACGACGCCGAGTGGGCCGCGTTCGCTGCGGGCACCGTGCTCGCGTCGGCGGCCGGTCCGCTGCACGGCCTCTCCCCCGACCGCCGGATGCGGGCCGCCATCGACGTCGCCTGGAACGCGCTGGCCGCGGAGGTCGCCGCGGCCGCCGCACGGGCGCCCGAGGTCGAGTCCGCCGTCCTCCCGCTGCGTGCCCGGATCTCGGTCCGGGCCGGTCTCGGCAATCTCGCGGCCGGGCTGCGGCCGCCCGCCACGGGCCACGACAACCCGCACTACTTCGACGACGCGGCCTGCGTCAGGGCCGCCGTCCTGGCGATCGTCCACCCCGGCCGACCCGGGTCCGCCGCCGAACTCGCCGAGTTCGACGCCCGGTACACCCAGGACGGCGACGGTGTGCACGGCGCCCGTGCGATGGCCGCCGCGATCGCCGAGGCGCTGGGCGGAGCCGACGTCGACACCGCGGTGAACGCCGCGCTCGCGCAGCTCCCCGACGGCACCGAGATCGCCCGCAACGCCGCCCACGCCGTGCGGATCGCCCGTGACTTCGTCGGCGAGGCGGCCGGCGCCTTCGCACTCGTACCGGTGCTGGAGCATCAGATCGTCGACCACGTCTACAGCTACGGGATCGCCGCCGCCGAGACCGTGCCGGTCGCCCTCGCCCTGACCACCGCCGCCCGCGGCGAGATCGCCCAGGCCATTCCCGCCGCGGCCTGCCTGTCGCGGGTCGCGGACTCGGCGCCCGCCCTGGCCGGGGCGCTGACCGGTGCACTCGGCGGCGTCGCCACCGTCCCGGACGGCTGGCGCGAGGCCTGCCGCACCCTCGCGGGGTGCGCACTGCCCCGTCTCGCGGGCACTGATCTCATCGAACTCGCCGGGCTGCTGACAGACACGGAACCGACCCCTCCGGGTGGACAATTCCGACATGACTCGCATGACGCCCATGTCCCCCACGATGTACACGCCGAACAGAACACCCACGGCGCTCGGCCTCGATGACCGGATCACCGGCGCCCTGGTCGGCGCAGCCGTCGGCGACGCCCTCGGCGGTCCGGTCGAGGGCCGGCCCCCCGAGCAGATCGTCGAGCGCCACGGCGGCCGGATCACCGGCATCGTCGGCCCGTGGGACGGCGACGAGTGGCGCACCGCCCGCCCCATCGCCCCGTACCACAAGGGCGACGGCCACGTCACCGACGACACCTTGATGACCCATGCGCTGGTACGGGTGTACGGCACCGTACGGGACCATCTCGACGCGTACGGCGTCGCCGACCATCTCGTGCCCGAGCTGATCTCGTCCCCGCGCTGGATCCCCGAGCTGGAGGCCGAGGCACTGCCGCTGCAGCGGATCTTCCTCGCCGAGAAGTGGATCGTCGCCCGGCTGCACTACGGCCATGTCGATCCGCGCGAGGCCGGCAACGGGAACATCGTGAACTGCGGGGCGGCGATGTACATGGCGCCGGTCGGCCTGGTCAACGCCGCCCACCCGCGGGCCGCGTACGCCGAGGCACTGGATGTCGCGGGCGCCCATCAGTCGTCGTACGGCAGGGAGGCCGCCGGCGTCTTCGCGGCGGCCGTCGCCGCCGCCTGCGCCCCGGGCGCGACGCCCGGCACCGTCGTCGACACCTGCCTGTCGCTCGCCAAGGACGGGACCCGGGCCGCCATCGAGGCGGTGTGCGAAACAGCGGCCCGGCACCGGGACTTCGAGACGGCGCTGGCGCCGCTGCGTAGCGCCGTCGCCCCCTTCGACACCGTCGGGCCCGACTACCGCACACCGTCGCTGGGTGCCCGCCGCCCGTCCCGGCTGCACTCCATCGAGGAGCTGCCGATCGCTCTCGGCATGCTGCTGGTCGCCGACGGGGACTACCGGCACGCGGTGCTCGGCTCGGTCAACTACGGCCGGGACTGCGACTCGATCGCCACGATGAGCGGTGCGCTCGCGGGCGCGCTGCACGGCGAGACGGCGATCCCGGCCGCTTGGGTGAAATCGGTCGCCGAGGCCAGCCGCCTCGATCTGCACGCACCGGCGCGGACCCTGGCGGACGTCGCCCGTGAAGTGTTCGCCCGGGACACCGCCCGGCGGCGTGCGCATGAGGCGGCGTTCGGCACGCTGGCGGGCACGACATGACCGTGCGGGTCACCTGGGTGCAGCCCGAGGACCTGATCGGGCACGAACTGCGCCAGGCGGCCGAGGACGGCCGGGACGCGCGGGAGATCGAGCGCCGGTGGTACGCGGCGGGCGGCGCCCCCGCCCCGGAGCGGGCGGGCGCGTCCAAGCCCTCCGCGCCCCCTGCCCTGCGCGCGCTCGCCGGCCGGCTGCTCGACGAACTCGCGCGGTCGGCTTCGCCGTTGGCCGTCGACGAGCCCACGGATCTGGCCGGGATCCGGGCGGCCTGCCCGCACTGGCCCACGCCCCGCAGGGACCCTCCCCCGGTCGGTGCGGCCCGGCTGGAGGCGGCCTGGCTGGGCCGGGCCGCCGGCTGCCTGCTCGGCAAACCCGTCGAGAAGCTGCCCCTCGCCGGGATCCGGGCGCTGGCCCGCGCCACCGGGAACTGGCCGCTCACCACCTGGTTCACCGCCAGGGGACTGCCCGCCGAACTGGCCGCGGCGTACCCCTGGAACCGCCGCTCCGCATCCACCTCGCTCGCGGAGAACATCGACGGGATGCCGGAGGACGACGACCTCAACCACCCGCTCCTGACCCTGCTGCTGATCCAGCGGTACGGACGGTCCTTCAGCACGGCCGATCTCGCCCGGCTCTGGCTCGACGAACTCCCCGCGGGCCGGACGTTCACCGCCGAGCGGGTGGCGTACCGCAATCTGCTCGACGGCGTCGAACCACCGGACACCGCCCGGTACCGCAACCCGTTCCGGGAGTGGATCGGCGCCCAGATCCGCGCCGATGTGCACGGCTGGACCCACCCCGGCGACCCAGTGGCCGCCGCCGAGCAGGCGCACCGGGACGCGCTCCTCACGCACACCGGCAACGGGGTGTACGGGGCGATGTTCACCGCCGCCGCGCTCGCCGAGGCGGCCGGCGGCGAGGCCGATGTGCACGGCGCGCTGGCGGCCGGGCTGCGCGTCGTGCCGCCGCGCTCGCGCTTCGCGCACGCGGTCCGCACCGGGATCGGGGCGGCGCGCGAGGAGCCGGACTTCGACGCGGTCGCCGACCGTCTGCACGCCGCGTTCGGCGCGTACCACTGGGTCCATGTGCTGCCCAACGCCGCGCTGCTCGCCGCCGCCCTCACCCATGCCGACGGCGACTTCTCCGCCTCCATCTGCCGTGCGGTGTCCGGCGGTTGGGACACCGACTCGAACGGTGCGACCGCGGGATCGCTGGCCGGTCTGCTGGCCGGCCGGCCCGAGGCGCTGCCCGACCGGTGGACCGCTCCCCTCAAGAACCGCCTCGCCACGTCGATCCCGGGTTTCGGCTCCATCGGCTTCGACGCACTCGCTGAACTGACCTACCAGGAGGCACTTCGCCCATGACCGCCATCGCGGTGCTCGGCAGCACCAATATGGACCTTGTCGCGTACGTCGCACGGGCCCCGGAGCGCGGGGAGACCGTCACCGGAAGGGAGTTCCGCACCATCCCCGGCGGCAAGGGCGCCAACCAGGCCATCGCCGCCGCCCGCGCGGGCGGAGAGGTGCTGATGATCGGCGCGGTCGGCGACGACGCGTACGGCACGCGGCTCCGGGCCGAACTTGAGCACGCAGGCGTCGAAACCGATCTGCTGCACACCGCCGAGGGCCCCAGCGGCACCGCGCACATCGTCGTCGACGACACAGGCGGCAACGCCATCGTGGTGGTCCCCGGCGCCAACGGCACCATCCACACGCTCGGCCCCGGCGAGATGGCCGCCATCGCGGAAGCCGATCTGCTGCTCCTCCAGCTGGAACTGCCCCTGCCGGCCGTGATCGAAGGGGCCCGGATGGCCCATGAGCAGGACGTCCGGACGATCCTCACCCCCTCCCCCGTCCAGCCCCTTCCGGACGAACTCCTGGCATTCGTCGACCTGCTGATCCCCAATGAGCACGAGGCGTGCGCCCTCTCCGGGAAGTCCGAACCCCACGCGGCCGCCGAGATCCTGCTCCGGAAGGTCCCCGAGGTCGTCATCACCCTCGGCGGGAAGGGCTGCCTGTACGCATCCCGGGGCGGCGAACCGGTCCACTTCCCCGCCCCCGAGGTGACCGCCGTCGACACCACCGGCGCCGGGGACACCTTCGTCGGTACGCTCGCCGTGGCGCTCGGCGAGGGACGGCCCATGGCGGAGGCGCTGGCGTGGGCGTCGTCCGCCGCAGCGCTCTGTGTGCAGAAACCCGGCGCCTCGACGTCCATGCCGTACCGCGCCGAGATCGACGCCGCATGAGCGCGCCCACGGAAGCACCCCTCACCGGCCTGCGGGTCCTCGACCTCGCCACGCTCTTCGCGGGCCCCCTCGCGGCCACCATGCTCGGCGACTTCGGCGCCGAGGTGATCAAGGTCGAGCATCCGCGCAAACCCGATCCGTCACGCGGTCACGGGCCGGCGAAGGACGGCATCGGCCTCTGGTGGAAGCTGCTCGGCCGCAACAAACGCAATCTCACCCTCGACCTCGCCGGCCCCGGCGGCCGCGACGTCCTGCTCCGGCTGGCCGCCTCCACCGACGTGATCATCGAGAACTTCCGGCCGGGGACCCTGGAGCGCTGGGGCATCGGCTGGGAAGAGCTGCACGCCGTCAACCCGCGGCTCGTACTGACCCGGGTCACCGGCTTCGGCCAGTTCGGCCCGTACGCGCACCGCCCCGGCTTCGGCACGCTCGCCGAGGCGATGAGCGGCTTCGCCGCGATCACCGGGGAGCCGGACGGGCCGCCCACCCTGCCGCCGTTCGGGCTCGCCGACTCGATCGCGGCGCTCGCCACCGCGTACGCCGTGATGGCGGCGCTGGCGGGCCGGGACCGTACCGGGGAGGGCCAGGTCGTCGACATGGCGATCATCGAGCCGATCCTGACCGTGCTCGGCCCGCAGCCGCTCTGGTACGACCAGCTCGGCTACGTACAGGAACGCACCGGCAACCGCTCGCGCAACAACGCCCCGCGCAATACGTACCGCACGTCCGACGGCCAGTGGGTCGCCGTCTCCACCTCCGCCCAGTCCATCGCCGAACGCGTGATGCATCTGGTCGGGCGGCCGGAACTGATCGACGAGCCGTGGTTCGCGTCCGGCACCACCCGCGCCGAGCACTCCGACGAACTCGACGAGGCGGTCGGCAACTGGATCGCCCGGCACACCCGCGACGACGCGATCTCCGCCTTCGAGAAGGCGGAGGCGGCCATCGCGCCCATCCAGGACATCCGCGACGTGATGCAGGACCCGCAGTACCGGGCCCTGGACTCCATCACCGAGATCATCGACCCCGATCTCGGCCCGCTGCGGATGCAGAACGTCCTCTTCCGGCTGTCCCGGACCCCCGGCGCGATCCGCTGGACCGGCCGCCCGCACGGCGCGGACACCGACGAGATCCTGACCGGGCTCGGCCTGTCGGCCACGGACATCGCCGCACTGCGAGCAGAGAGCGCCCTGTGACATCGCCCGAAGAAACCCATCTGACCTGGCTGTACGTTCCCGGGGACCGGCCCGACGTGGTGCGCAAGGCGCGAGACTCGGGCGCGGACGTGGTGATCGTCGACCTGGAGGACGCGGTCGCACCGGACCGCAAGGAGTATGCACGGTCCGCCACCGCCGAACTCCTCGCCGAACCGGCCGCCGACACGGCCGCGCCGGTGCATGTCCGGGTCGCCACCGAGGCCGACGTGCTGACCCTGGCCGGACTGCCAGGCCTCGCCGAACTGCGCCTGCCGAAGATCACGCACGCCGCGACCGTCCACCACATCGCGGCGCTGGCCCCCGGTGTCGCGCTCTGTCCGCTGCTGGAGTCGGCACTCGGTATCGAACATGCGTACACGATTGCCGCCTCCCATCCCCAGGTCCGCTCCATCGCCCTGGGCGAGACCGATCTCCGGGCCGATCTGGGGGTACGGGACGACCGGGGCCTCGACTGGTCGCGCAGCCGGGTGGTGGTCGCGGCCCGCGCAGCCGGCCTCGCCCCGCCGACCCAGTCGGTGTTCCCGGACGTCCGGGACCTGGACGGCCTGCAGCACTCCTGCGCACACGGTCGTGCGCTGGGCTTCGTCGGCCGGGCCGCGATCCACCCGCGGCAGCTACCGGTCATCGAACGGGCGTTCCGGCCCACGCGGGAGGAGATCGACTCGGCCCAGGAGATCGTGGAGGCGGCGCTCGCGGAGGCGGGGGCGCTGGCGCTGCCGGACGGACGGTTCGTGGACGCGGCGGTGGTGGCGGCGGCCCGCCGGACGCTGGCGCTGGCGGAACGGATGGGGTGACCCGAAAGCGTGAAGGACGGGTAGACACTCCAGCTCCTCCGGCGATCCAGGAGCACGGGTGGGGTCCGGGGAGTCCGGGGTGGCGCCCCGGTTCGGGAAGGGACGGAGGGGAACGCCAAAGGCCCCGGACCACATGGTCCGGGGCCTTTCGTAGACCTGGCCGGTGTCAGGCGTTCTTGGCTGCCTCCGCGGCGCCGTTCTTCTCCGTCGCCCGAGCCTCACCGTCACGCTCGGCGTCATCATCGGCATCCGGGTCCGGTGCCGAAGCCGCGTCCGCGTCCGGTTCCGAAGCGGCGTCCGGAGCCGAGGCCGCGTCCGCGTCCTGCTCGCCCTCGGCCGCCTCCACGCCCTCGGCCGCCTCCACGCCCTCGGCCGCCTCGACGGCCCCCGGCTCGACAACCTCCTCGCGCCCCGGCCGCACCTTCGCCGAGATCACGATGTACGTCACCGCCAGCACGAATACGATCAGCGCGGTCCACACGTTCAGGCGCAGGCCCAGAATGTGGTGGGCCTCGTCGACCCGCATGTACTCGATCCAGCCCCGCCCCGCGCAGTACGCCGCGACGTACAGCGCGAACGCCCGACCGTGCCCGAGCTTGAAGCGGCGGTCCGCCCAGATCACCAGGAGCGCGACGCCCACGCACCACAGCGACTCGTACAGGAACGTGGGGTGGTACGTCCCGGCGACCCGGTTGGGGCCGTCGCTGATCTTCAGGGCCCACGGCAGATCCGTCGCCTTGCCGTAGAGCTCCTGGTTGAACCAGTTGCCCCAGCGGCCGATCGCCTGGGCAAAGGCGATGCCGGGGGCGAGCGCGTCGGCCCAGGCCGGCAGCGGGATCCCGCGGCGGCGGCAGCCGATCCAGGCGCCGACGGCACCGAGCGCGATCGCGCCCCAGATGCCGAGGCCGCCCTGCCAGATCTTGAAGGCGTCGACCCAGTCCTCACCCTTGCTGAAGTACAGCTGGTAGTCGGTGATGACGTGGTAGAGCCGACCGCCGACGAGGCCGAAGGGCACCGCCCAGACGGCGATGTCGGCCACCGTGCCGGCTGTGCCGCCCCGGGCGATCCAGCGCTTGTTGCCGAACCAGACGGCGACAAACACACCGATGATGATGCAGAACGCGTAGCCGCGGAGCGGGATCGGGCCGAGCTCGATCACGCCGGTCGACGGGCTGGGAATGTAGGCAAGGTCCATGACAGGGTCGACGCTACCTTGCCGGGCGGGACCTGCGGCAACCCGCCCGACAACTTCTGGGTAACGAGCGTGTCGTCACATCCCCCCGACGGCGGAAGCCGGCCGAGGTCAGGAGGCGGACGGCGTCGGAGTGACCTTCCCCGGCTTCTTCCCCTTGTTGGCCTCGGCGACCCACTTTTTCAGGTTCGCCACCGTGATCGCCTCGTTCCCCTTCTTCGGGAAGATCGATTCACCGTTGAGCAGCGCGGTGGGCGTGCCCCGGAAGCCGCCGTTCTGGAACGCGGTGTTGGACTTCTTGACCCAGGTGTCGTGCGTGCCGTCCTCGACGCAGCTGCGGAAGGCGGGGGTGTCGAGGCCGTCGACCTTGCCCGCCAGCTCGATCAGCTTGCTGCTCTTGCCGAAGGCGTCGTCGGTCTCCTCCGGCTGGTTGCGGTAGAGGACGTCGTGGTAGGCGGAGAACTTGCCGACGTTCTGCGCGCAGGCCGCCGCATTGGCCGCGTCCAGCGAGCCGCTGCCGCCGAGGTTGCCGTCGATGATTGTGGCCAGGTGGTATTCGACCTTCAGCTGACCGCTGCCTTCCAGCTCGTGGATCGTGTCCCGGAACGCGTTCTCGAACTGGGCGCAGACCGGGCAGCGGAAGTCCTCCCAGATGGTGAGCGTGGACGGGGCATCGTCCGCGCCCACCGGGATGGCCAGGTTGTCCTTGCCGGTCGCCCCGGACGGCGCGACGACGGGACCGGACCCACTGGCCTTGTCGCCCTTGCCGCCCGAATTCGCGGCGATCACGCCGACGACGACGGCGAGCGCCAGCACACCCACCACCGCGACGGAGACGATCAGCGTGCGCCGGCGGCGCTCACGCGCCTTCTCCTGCTCACGCTGCTGGATGAGCCGGTCGCGCGCGGCCCTTTTTCCCTCTTGGTTGTTCTCGCTCACACCCGCAGCAACGAACCGGGGAGGCACCTGCGTGCCTCCCCGGTCCCAGGTCCACCCGTTCGGGTGAGGCCCGATGTCAGCGCTTTCGAACACCCTCGGCGAGTTCGCCGGCCAGCGAGCGGACGGCGGCCAGGCCGGACGTCTCGTCGGAGGCGTCCAGCATCCGCTTGACGAAGGCGGAGCCGACGATCACTCCGTCGGCGAAGCCCGCGACCTCGGCGGCCTGCCGGGCGTCGGAGACGCCGAGGCCGACGCAGACCGGGAGCGTGGTGGTGGCGCGGGTGCGCCGCACCAGTTCCTGGGCCTGCTCGCCGACCGATTCGCGGGTGCCGGTGACACCCATCAGCGAGGCCGCGTAGACGAAGCCGGAGCCGGCCGCGGTGATGGCGGCGAGGCGCTCGTCCTTGCTGCTCGGCGCGACGACGAAGACGGTCGCGAGACCGTGCTTGTCGGCGTGCTCGCGCCACACCGAGGACTCCTGGACCGGCAGGTCGGGCAGGATGCACCCGGCGCCGCCCGCCTCGGCGAGCTCGGCGGTGAAGCGCTCGATGCCGTACCGGTCGATGGGGTTCCAGTACGTCATGACGAGGATCGGGGCGCCGGTCGCCTCGTAGGCCTCGCGGACCGTACGCATCACGTCGGCGACCTTCACACCGCCGCGCAGGGCGATGTCGTCGGCGGTCTGGATGACCGGTCCGTCGAGCACCGGGTCGCTGTGCGGCAGGCCCACCTCGACGACGTCGGCGCCACCGGCGACGACCGCCTTGACGGCCTCGATGCCGCCGTCGACCGTCGGGAACCCGGCCGGCAGGTAGGCGATGAGCGCGGCGCGGTCCTCGGCCCGGGCCGCCGCGAGGGTGGAGCTCAGCAGCTCGATGTTGCCGCTCACTGGACGTCTCCCTCGATCTCGGCGTCGCCGTTGTCCGCGTCCGCCTCGACGGTCGCGTCCGTCTCGTACAGCCCGAAGTAACGGGCCGCCGTGTCCATGTCCTTGTCGCCGCGCCCGGACAGGTTGACCAGGAGCAGCGCGTCCCGGCCGAGTTCCCTGCCGACCTCCAGGGCGCCGGCCAGCGCATGGGCGCTCTCGATGGCCGGGATGATCCCCTCGGTGCGCGACAGCAGCCGCAGCGCCTGCATGGCGTCGTCGTCGGTGACCGCGCGGTACTCGCCGCGGCCGATGTCCTTGAGGTACGAGTGCTCCGGGCCGATGCCCGGGTAGTCCAGTCCGGCCGAGATGGAGTACGGCTCGGTGATCTGGCCCTCGTCGTCCTGGAGGACGTAGCTGCGCGAACCGTGCAGGATGCCGGGCTCGCCCGCGGTCAGGGTCGCCGCGTGCTCACCGGTCTCCACGCCGTGTCCGGCGGGCTCGCAGCCGATCAGCCGGACGGCCGCGTCGGGGATGAAGGTGTGGAAGAGCCCGATGGCGTTGGAACCGCCGCCGACACACGCGATCGCGGCGTCCGGCAGCCGTCCGGTCCGCTCCAGGATCTGCCGGCGGGCCTCGACACCGATGACGCGGTGGAAGTCGCGGACCATCGCCGGGAAGGGGTGCGGGCCCGCGACCGTGCCGAAGAGGTAGTGCGTGCGGTCGACGTTGGCGACCCAGTCCCGGAACGCCTCGTTGATGGCGTCCTTGAGCGTGCGGGAACCGGACTTCACGGCGATGACCTCGGCGCCGAGCATCCGCATCCGCGCCACGTTCAGCGCCTGCCGCTCGGTGTCGATCTCACCCATGTAGATGGTGCATTCGAGGCCGAAGAGGGCGCAGGCGGTCGCGGTGGCGACGCCGTGCTGTCCGGCACCGGTCTCGGCGATGACACGGGTCTTGCCCATGCGCTTGGTGAGCAGCGCCTGGCCCAGCACGTTGTTGATCTTGTGTGAGCCGGTGTGGTTGAGGTCCTCGCGCTTGAGGAAGATCCGGGCGCCGCCCGCGTGCTCGGCGAAGCGCGGCACCTCGGTCAGTGCGCTGGGCCGGCCGGTGTAGTTGACCATGAGCTCATTGAGCTCGGCGGCGAAGGCCGGGTCGGCCTTCGCCTTGTCGTACTCGACGGCGACCTCGTCCACGGCGGCGACGAGCGCCTCCGGGATGAACTTGCCGCCGAACGCACCGAAGTAGCCCTCGGCGCTGGGGATCAGACCCTCGGGGTCCGGAATGAAGAAGTCAGATGACATCCGACGTGCTCCTCGTCATGGCAACGGGTGGGTTCACCGTATGCGCCGCGAGCGGAGCGCCGCCGCGACCGGGAGTGGTCGGGCGGTGCGGGTCGTACGTACGAAAGGAGAGGTACGGGTACGTCGGCCGGGGCTCGCTACGGCGCGGTCCCCGTGCGCCATCGCATGCCGTTGACCTGGCCGGGCTCGTCACCGATCACGTACCGCACCCGCCGGCCGTGCACGCGGCGCGCGGGGGCGCGGCAGCCGCGGGGGCGGCAGCCGCGCGCCAGCGGCGCGTGCGGATCCCGGGCAGCCGTCACCCCGGCGAGGCGCGGGCCCCGACGGGTGCGGGGCGCGGGACGGTCGGCGGACACGGTGCGGGTCAGCTCCGTCCGTGCCGCAGGGCCGGGTGGGCGCCCGCGGCGACCAGGTCGGCGACGGCGGCGCGCGGGTCGCGGCCGGTGACCAGGGACTCACCGACGAGCACGGCGTCGGCGCCGGCGTTGGCGTAGGCGATGAGGTCGTGCGGGCCGCGGACGCCGGACTCGGCGACCTTGACGATGCCCGCCGGGATCTCCGGGGCGACGCGCTCGAATGTCGAACGGTCGACCTTGAGGTCCTTCAGGTTGCGCGCGTTGACACCGATGATCTTCGCTCCGGCGGCCACGGCACGCTCCGCCTCCTCCTCGTCGTGCGCCTCGACCAGCGGCGTCAGGCCGATGGACTCGGCGCGCTCGATCAGGGAGACGAGGGCCTCCTGGTCGAGGGCGGCGACGATCAGCAGGGCGAGGTCGGCGCCGTAGGCGCGGGCCTCCCAGAGCTGGTACGAGGTGACGATGAAGTCCTTGCGCAGGATCGGGATGTCGACCTTGGCGCGCACGGCTTCCAGGTCGGCGAGCGAACCGCCGAAACGGCGCTCCTCGGTGAGGACGGAGATGACGGACGCGCCACCGGCCTCGTAGTCCGCGGCGAGCGCGGCAGGGTCGGCGATCGCGGCCAGGGCCCCCTTGGAGGGGCTGGAGCGCTTGACCTCGCAGATGACGGTCACGCCCTCGCCGCGCAGGGCGGCGACTCCGTCCTTGGCCGCGGGAGCGCGCGCCGCGCGCTCCTTGAGCTCGTCGAGGCTGACGCGCGCCTGCCGCTCTGCGAGGTCGGCGCGTACGCCATCGATGATCTCGTCGAGCACACTCACGCGAGCGGCCCCCTTCCGGGACGGTGATGAGGGAACAGGATCAGCCATCTCGATGGTATCCGCAGGAAGGCCCCGGGTTCACATCCGGCCGACGGATGTCCCACTACCTGGGCAATCACGGCGCCAGCATCGATCCGAACGGCAGATTCCGGACGACGGTGAAGATCAGCAGCACCGCGCCGATCCCCCACATCCAGACCGGCGCCAGACCGATCCGTACGGGCCTTCCCCTGCTGGCGCGGACCATCCAGACCACCCAGAAGACGGCGAAGGCCGCGTAGCCGACGACCGCGAGGGCATTGGAGCCGAGGGCGCCCGCGATATCGCCGTGCGCGACGGCGTGGGCGCTGCGCAGCCCGCCGCAGCCGGGGCAGTACAGGCCGGTGAGCCGGAGCAGCGGGCAGACCGGATAGTGGCCCGGCTGGTTGGGATCGACGGCGCCCACGTAGCCGAAGGCCGCGACGACGGCGGCCATGACCCCGACGGGGGTGGCGAGCCGGCGGACGGCCGACCGGGGCACCGGCGCGGGCGGGAAGCAGGGCGGGGGCCCGGGCGGAAGGACCGGCGCGGGCGGGCCGGATGCGGCGGCGGGAGAGGGCGAGGCGTCCACGCGGTGATTGTCCCCGCTCACGCCGAAAGGCGCAGCCCGAACCGGGCTGCGCCTCGCACGACGGGTCCGACCGGGGTCAGGAGGAGACCTGGGCCCGTCCGGCACGCGCCCTGGCCGCGGCCAGCTCGGCCGACTCCTTCGGCATGCCCAGGCCCGCGGCCTTCATCGCCAGACCGACGATCCCGCCGATGAGGATGACCACCATGCCGGCCCAGAAGCCCAGCGGGTTGGCCGCGACCATGAACAGGCCTGCGATGCAGAAGCCGATGAAGGCGATGATGACACCGGTCCAGGCGGCCGGGGTGTGTCCGTGGCTGCTGCCCGCCATGAGTTGCTCCTCGTTGGTGTTGCGCTGGTGATATCGCTGTACGCAAAGCTGGTGCCGCTGCGGTGCGCTGTGCAGAAAAGGCTGCTGCTCTGCAGCGGGCTCAGCGCCATTGTCCCGTACGTCCGGGTGCGACGTGAGCTGGGGGTCATGCCTCGCGCGTCGGGTCCTCGCCGCGGTCCAGGGCCTTCCACAGGTCCTCGGGCCGGTCCGGGTCCGGGGCGGTGCGGGTGGTCCTGCGCGGGCGCGGGGTGCCGTCCCGTTCGTACCGTCCCGACATCGTGGGCCAGAACTTCCCGTACCGCAGGGCGAGCAGTCCGGCGAGGAGGATCAGCAGGCCGCCGGCGGCGGTGACGTACGGCCACGCGGTGTGGCTCAGCGCGTCGATGGTGGCGGAGGCGTCGCCGGTGGTCTGCGCCGCCTTCTCGTCGAGGGCGGCGCTGTCGGCGGCGCCGAGGTAGGCGCTGACTCCGGCGCCCAGTCCGCTGAGGGCGAGCAGCCCGGCGACGAGCAGCCGGCCGGCACTGCGGACGGCGAAGACGGCGACGAGGGCGGCCAGACCGACGATGGCGAGGGCGGCGGGGAGACCGGTGACGTCCTGGCCGTCGACCCTCAGCGGCAGTGCGCCGCCGGCGACGGCGGCCTTGCCCTCGGCCCAGGTCTGGCCGGAGGCGAGGAGGACCACGGTGGCGCCGATCGCCCCGAGAAGCAGGCCGACGGCCAGGCTGCGGCGGCTTCCCGTGGCGTCGGGCGCGACGACGGCTTGGGCACGGGGCTGGGGTACGGGAACAGCACTCACGTACCCCACTATCCCTTACCCGGTCAGTTCGTGTGGAGGCGGTTGGCGGTATGGACGGCGCGGAGCACCGCTGCGGCCTTGTTGCGGCACTCGGTGTCCTCCGCGACCGGGTCGGAATCGGCCACGATGCCCGCTCCGGCCTGGACGTACGCGGTGCCGTCGCGCAGCAGCGCCGTGCGGATGGCGATGGCGGTGTCGGAGTCGCCGGCGAAGTCCAGATAGCCGACGCAGCCCCCGTACAGTCCGCGACGGGTGGGTTCGAGCTCCTCGATGATCTGCATGGCACGGGGCTTGGGGGCGCCGGAGAGGGTACCGGCCGGGAAGCAGGCGGTGAGGACATCGAAGGCGGTACGGCCCTCGGCGACGCGGCCGGTGACGGTCGAGACGATGTGCATCACGTGCGAGTACCGCTCGATCGACATGAAGTCGACGACCTCCACGCTGCCGGGCACGCAGACCCGGCCCAGGTCGTTGCGGCCGAGGTCGACGAGCATCAGGTGCTCGGCGCGCTCCTTCGGGTCGGCGAGGAGTTCGTCGGCCAGGGCCTGGTCCTCCTGCGGGGTGGCACCGCGGGGCCGGGTACCGGCGATCGGGTGGACCATGGCGCGCCCGTCCTCGACCTTGACGAGGGCCTCCGGGCTGGAGCCCGCGACGTCGAAGCCGTCGAACCGGAAGAGGTACATGTACGGCGACGGGTTGGTCGCGCGCAGCACCCGGTAGACATCCAACGCGCTTGCCGTGCACGGGGTTTCGAAGCGCTGGGAAGGGACGACCTGGAAGGCCTCGCCGGCCCTGATGCGCTCCTTCACGTCCTCGACGGCGTCCTGGAAGGCCGGACCGCCCCACAGTGCGGTGTACGGCGGGAGTTCGGACGCGGGGAGGGTGGCGGGGGCGCTCTCGACCGGACGCGAGAGGTCCGCCTCCATGGCGTCGAGGCGGGCGACGGCGTCGGCGTACGCCTCGTCCACCCCGGTCTCCAGGTCGTTGTGGTTGATCGCGTTGGCGATCAGCAGGACGCTGCCGTCCCAGTGGTCGAGGACGGCGAGGTCCGAGGTGAGCAGCATGGTCAGCTCGGGGAGCTTCAGGTCGTCCCCGCCGTGCTCGCCGATCCTCTCCAGCCGCCGCACGATGTCGTACCCGAGGTAGCCGACCATGCCGCCGGTGAACGGCGGCATGCCGGAGTGCAGGTCCCGCGGGGTGTGCAGGGCGTCGATGGTGGCGCGCAGGGCGTCGAGCGGGTCGCCGTCGACGGGCACGCCGACGGGCGGGGTGCCCAGCCAGTGGGCCCGGCCGTCGCGGGCGGTGAGGGTGGCGGCGCTGCGTACCCCGATGAAGGAGTAGCGCGACCAGGTGCGGCCGTTCTCCGCGGATTCGAGGAGGAACGTGCCGGTGCGCTCGCCCGCGAGCTTGCGGTAGAGCGCGACCGGGGTGTCGCCGTCCGCGAGAAGCCGGCGGCTGACGGGGATGACACGCCGGTCGGCGGCCAGCTTGCGGAAGGTCTCGAGATCCATGACGGCTGACCCTACTGGCCGAGCGGGAGGACGTCGGCGTCGAAGCAGGTGCGGTCGCCGGTGTGACAGGCCGCTCCCGTCTGGTCGACCTTGACGAGGACGGTGTCCGCGTCGCAGTCGAGGGCGACGGATTTGACCAGCTGGATGTGACCGGAGGTGTCGCCCTTGACCCAGTACTCCTGGCGGCTGCGGGACCAGTAGGTGCAGCGGCCTGTGGTGAGGGTGCGGTGCAGGGCCTCGTCGTCCATCCAGCCGAGCATCAGCACCTCACCGGTGTCGTACTGCTGGGCGATGGCCGGAACGAGTCCGTCGGCGCCGCGCTTGAGGCGGGCGGCGATGGCGGGGTCCAGGCTGCTGGCGGGCGGGGTGCTGGGCGCGGGCGTGCTGGTCATGTGCCCCATTGTGCCGTGGCCGCACGAGCCTTTCGGCGGGCCGTCCACTGGGCGGACTGCGTGCACCGGTCGTACGCTGGCGGTCATGTCGACCCATGCAAAGCGTGAACGACTTCTGCTCGCCGACCTGTTGGAGGCGGCGGGCCCCGAAGCCCCGACCCTGTGCGAAGGCTGGACGACTCGCGACCTCGCCGCCCATGTGGTGGTTCGCGAGCGCCGCCCGGACGCGGCGGCCGGGGTGCTGCTGAGCCCGCTGAAGAGCCGGCTCGACCGGGTGCAGGCCGAATTCGCCGAGAAGCCGTACGAGGAGCTGATCCAGCTCATCCGTACGGGCCCGCCCCGGATGTCACCGTTCGGGCTGAAGCCGGTGGACGAGGCGGCCAACACGGTGGAGTTCTACATCCACGCCGAGGACGTGCGCCGGGCGCAGTCCGACTGGTCGCAGCGCGAGCTCGACCCGGTCTTCGCCGACGCCCTGTGGTCGCGCATGGAGAAGGCTGCGCGGCTGATGGGGCGCAAGGCCCCGGTGGGGCTGGTGCTGCGCCGCCCGGACGGACAGACGGCGGTGGCCCACAAGGGGACTCCGGTGGTGACGGTGACCGGGGAGCCGGGCGAGCTGCTGCTCTTCGCGTCGGGGCGCCAGGACGCGGCGCACGTGGAGCTGGAGGGCGACAAGGAGGCGGTCACCCGGGTGAGCAAGGCCCAGCTGGGCATGTAGGGCGTACGGGGCCGGCCGGCACGGAACCGCCCGGCGCAGCCGGCTGCCGGCCCGCCGGCGCCTGCGGGTGCCTGCGGGTGCCTCTCCCCCGTCCGGCGGTCGAGGACATCCTCAGCAAGTCCTGCGTTCGGGACCGGGGCAGCGCCCCGGTCCCGGGAAGGGGCGGGCCGAGGAACGGGAAACACCCCTGCCCGCCGCACCTTCAGCGAACCGGGTGCCCGGCCTCCCGCAGCGCGCCCTTGACTTCGGAGATCCGCAGATCACCGAAGTGGAAGACGGACGCGGCCAGCACCGCATCCGCCCCCGCCGCGATCGCCGGCGCGAAGTCCGCGAGCCGGCCCGCGCCCCCGGAGGCGACGACGGGGACCGTCACATGCGCGCGGACCGCCGCGATCATCTCGGTGTCGTAGCCGTCCTTCGTGCCGTCCGCGTCCATCGAGTTGAGCAGGATCTCGCCCGCACCCAGCTCGGCGGCGCGGTGCGCCCATTCGACGGCGTCGATGCCGGTGCCCCTGCGGCCGCCGTGCGTGGTGACCTCGAAGGTGCCCTCGGCGGTGCGCCGGGCGTCCACGGAGAGCACCAGCACCTGACGCCCGAACCGCTCGGCGATCTCCCGGATGAGCTCGGGGCGGGCGATGGCCGCGGTGTTGACGCCGACCTTGTCGGCACCGGCCCGCAGCAGCTTGTCGACGTCGTCGGCGGTGCGGACGCCGCCGCCGACGGTGAGCGGGATGAAGACCTGTTCGGCGGTGCGGCGCACCACGTCGTAAGTGGTCTCCCGGTCACCGCTGGACGCGGTGATGTCCAGGAAGGTCAGCTCGTCGGCGCCCTCGGCGTCGTACAGCTTCGCCATCTCGACGGGATCGCCCGCATCGCGCAGGTTCTGGAAGTTGACGCCCTTGACGACACGGCCGTTGTCGACGTCCAGGCACGGGATGACTCGTACCGCGAGACTCATTGCGCACCTGCCCTGTAGGCCTCGATCTCGACCTCGACGACCAGGCTGGGGTCGACGAAACCGGACACGATGATCATGGAAGCCGCGGGGCGGACATCGTCGAACAGCTCCTTGTGAGCACGGCCGACCTCGTCCACGTCCCGGGCGTGTGTGAGGTACATCCGGGTACGGACGACGTCCTCGCGGCCGAGCCCCACCTGCTTCAGCGCGTCGAAGGCGACGTTGAAGGAGGTGACGGCCTGCTCGTACGGGCCGCCCGCGGAGATCTGCCCGCCCACCACCGACGTGCAGCCGGCCACCAGGACGAGCCCGTTGGACAGCTCCACCGCGCGGGCGTAACCGAACTTCTCCTCCCAGGGTGCGCCCGTGAAGACACGGCGTACGGGGTCGGTCATGCGGAGACCGCCCGGAGCGCTTCCTCGAGGGTGAACGCCTTCGCGTACAGCGCCTTGCCGACGATCGCGCCCTCGACGCCGTCCGGCACGAGCGAGGCGATCGCGCGCAGGTCGTCCAGCGAGGAGACGCCGCCGGAGGCGACGACGGGCTTGTCGGTGGCGGCGCAGACGTTCTTCAGGAGCTCCAGGTTGGGGCCCTGCAGTGTGCCGTCCTTGGCGATGTCGGTGACGACGTAGCGGGCGCAGCCCTCGGAGTCGAGACGGGCGAGCGTCTCGTAGAGGTCGCCGCCGTCGCGGGTCCAGCCGCGCCCGCGCAGCGTCGTACCGCGGACGTCGAGGCCGACGGCGATCTTGTCGCCGTGCTCGGCGATGACCTTGGCGACCCACTCCGGGGTCTCCAGGGCGGCGGTGCCGAGGTTGACCCGGGTGCAGCCGGTGGCGAGGGCCGCGGCGAGCGAGGCGTCGTCACGGATGCCGCCGGACAGTTCGACCTTGATGTCCATGGAGCGGGCGACCTCGGCGATCTGCGCCCGGTTGTCACCGGTGCCGAACGCCGCGTCCAGGTCGACGAGGTGCAGCCATTCCGCGCCCGCCCGCTGCCAGGTGAGGGCGGCCTGCAGGGGGTCGCCGTACGAGGTCTCGGAGCCGGACTCGCCGTGCACGAGGCGGACGGCCTGGCCGTCGCGGACGTCGACGGCGGGAAGGAGCTCAAGCGTGGTGGGCATCAGAGTGTTCCGATCCAGTTGGTCAGCAGCTGGGCGCCGGCATCGCCGGACTTCTCGGGGTGGAACTGGGTGGCCCACAGGGCGCCGTTCTCCACCGCGGCGACGAACGGCTCGCCGTGGGTGGCCCAGGTGACCCGGGGGGCACGGATCTTGGGGTTGGTGACTTCGAGGCCCCAGTCGTGCACGGCGTAGGAGTGCACGAAGTAGAACCGGGCCTCGGCGTCGAGTCCGGCGAAGAGCTCGGAGTCCTCCGGGGCTCGCACGGTGTTCCAGCCCATGTGCGGGACGATCGGGGCCTTCAGCGGGGTGACGGTGCCGGGCCATTCGTCGAGGCCCTCCGTCTCCACGCCGTGCTCGATGCCGCGCTCGAAGAGGATCTGCATGCCGACGCAGATGCCCATCACGGGCCGGCCGCCGGAGAGCCTGCGGCCGATGATCCATTCGCCGCGGGCCTTCTTCAGCCCCTCCATGCAGGCGGAGAACGCGCCGACGCCGGGCACCAGCAGCCCGTCGGCGTTCATCGCCCTGTCGTAGTCGCGGGTGATCTCGACGTCCGCGCCGACGTGGGCGAGGGCGCGCTCGGCGGAACGGACGTTGCCGAAGCCGTAGTCGAAGACGACGACCTTCTTCTGGTCACTCACAGGTCGCTCCCTCAGTCCCAGAGTCCCTGGATCCGCAAGGCACCTGCGACCAGGCACATCACGGACGCGATCCCGAGCAGCACGATGAGGCCCTTGGGCATCTTCTGCTTCGAGAAGGAGTAGACGCCGCCGGCCAGGAAGAGGCCGAGGACGATCAGTACGGTGTTGAGGCCGGTCACAGGGCGCCCTTCGTGGACGGGAGGATTCCGGCAGCGCGCGGGTCGTGCTCACAGGCGTAGCGCAGGGCTCGGGCCAGCGCCTTGAACTGGCACTCCACGATGTGATGGGCGTTGCGGCCGTACGGGACGTGGACGTGCAGGGCGATCTGCGCCTGGGCGACGAACGACTCCAGGATGTGCCGGGTCATCGTCGTGTCGTACGAGCCGATCATCGGCGCGATGTTCTCCGGCTCGGTGTGCACCAGGTAGGGGCGGCCGGAGAGGTCGACGGTGACCTGGGCGAGCGACTCGTCCAGCGGGACGGTGCAGTTGCCGAAGCGGTAGATGCCGACCTTGTCGCCGAGCGCCTGCTTGAAGGCGGCGCCGAGGGCGAGGGCGGTGTCCTCGATGGTGTGGTGCGTGTCGATGTGCAGGTCGCCGTCGGTCTTCACGGTGAGGTCGAAGAGGCCGTGGCGGCCGAGCTGGTCGAGCATGTGGTCGTAGAAGCCGACCCCGGTCGACACATCGACCTTGCCGGTGCCGTCGAGGTTGACCTCGACGAGCACCGACGTCTCCTTGGTGGTGCGTTCCACGCGGCCTACGCGGGGGCTCATCCGTCGTGCTCCTTCTTGAGTTCGCGCACCGCATCGAGGAACGCGTCGTTCTCTGCCGGGGTCCCTGCGGAGACCCGCAGCCATCCCGGTACGCCGTTGTCCCGGACCAGGACGCCCCGGTCGAGGATCTGCTGCCAGGCGGTGTGGCTGTCGGCGAAGCGGCCGAACTGGACGAAGTTGGCGTCCGAGTCGGTCACCTCGAAACCGAGTGCGCGCAGCTCCGTGACGATCCGGTCGCGCTCGCTCTTGAGCTGGGCGACGTACCCGAGGAGCGTATCGGTGTGTTCCAGGGCGGCGAGCGCGGTGGCCTGGGTGATGGACGACAGGTGGTACGGCAGCCGCACCAGCTGGACGGCGTCCACGACCGCCGGGTCCGCCGCGAGGTAGCCGAGCCGCAGGCCGGCGGCGCCGAACGCCTTCGACATGGTGCGCGAGAGCACCAGGTTCGGCCGGCCCTCGATCAGCGGGAGCAGCGAGGGGTGGTGGCTGAATTCGCCGTACGCCTCGTCGACCACGACCATCGACGGCCTGGCGGCCTGGGCGGCGTCGTACAGCGCGCGGACGGTGTCCGCGTCGACGGCGGTGCCCGTGGGGTTGTTGGGCGAGGTGATGAAGACGACGTCCGGCCGATGTTCGGCGATGGCCTCGCGCGCCGCCGCGACATCGATGGTGAAGTCGTCCTTGCGCGGACCGGAGATCCATCCGGTGCCGGTACCGCGGGCGATGAGAGCGTGCATCGAGTACGAGGGCTCGAAACCGATCGCGGTGCGTCCGGGGCCGCCGAAGGTCTGCAGCAGCTGCTGCAGCACCTCGTTGGAGCCGTTGGCCGCCCAGACGTTGGCGAGAGCGACCTCGTGCCCGGCGGTGCGGGTGAGGTAGCGGGCCAGCTCGGTACGGAGCTCGACGGCGTCCCGGTCGGGGTAGCGGTTGAGTGCGCGGGCGGCCTCGCGGACGCGCTCGGCGATCCGGTCGACGAGCGCCTCGGGGAGCGGGTACGGGTTCTCGTTGGTGTTCAGCCGGACGGCCACGTCGAGCTGGGGCGCTCCGTACGGGGACTGTCCGCGGAGCTCGTCCCGGATCGGCAGGTCGTCGATACGGGTGGTGCTGCTGTTCGTCACTGCTGCGGGACCTTCCAGCCACTGTGCTCGTCCGGTTCGCCTCCGGCACGGTGCTCGTCCGGTTCGCCTCCGGCAAAACGAGCCTTGATTGCTGCGCCGTGGGCGGGGAGGTCCTCCGCCTCGGCAAGGGTGACCACGTGGTGCGCGACCTCGGCGAGCGCATCGCGGGTGTAGTCGACGATGTGGATGCCGCGCAGGAAGGACTGCACGGACAGACCCGAGGAGTGGCAGGCGCAGCCGCCGGTCGGCAGGACGTGGTTGGAGCCCGCGCAGTAGTCGCCGAGCGAGACCGGGGCCCACGGGCCGACGAAGATCGCTCCGGCGTTGCGGACCCGGCCGGCGACCGCGGCGGCGTCGGCCGTCTGGATCTCCAGGTGCTCGGCGGCGTACGCGTCGACGACCTTGAGGCCGTCCTCCAGGTCGTTGACCAGGACGATCGCGGACTGGCGGCCGGCCAGCGCGGGCTCGATCCGGTCGGTGACGTGCTTGCTCGCGGCGACCTGAGGCTTCAGTTCGGCCTCGGTGGCGGCGGCCAGCTCCTCGGAGTCGGTGACCAGGACCGCGGCGGCCATGGGGTCGTGCTCGGCCTGGCTGATCAGGTCCGCGGCGACGTGTACCGGGTCGGCGGTGGAGTCGGCGAGGATCGCGATCTCGGTGGGTCCGGCCTCGGCGTCGATGCCGATGCGGCCCTTGAGGAGGCGCTTGGCCGCGGCGACATAGATGTTGCCGGGGCCGGTGACGAGGTTCACCGGAAGACATTCGGCCGTTCCGTACGCAAACATCGCGATGGCCTGGGCGCCACCGGCCGCGTACACCTCGTCGACGCCGAGCAGGGCGCAGGCGGCGAGGATGGTGGGGTGCGGCAGGCCGCCGAACTCCTTCTGCGGCGGGGAGGCGACGGCAATGCCCTCGACGCCCGCCTCCTGGGCCGGTACGACGTTCATGACCACGGACGACGGGTAGACCGAGCGTCCGCCCGGCACATACAGGCCGACGCGCTCGACGGGCACCCACTTCTCGGTGACCGTGCCGCCGGGAACGACCTGGGTGGTGTGCGTGGTGCGGCGCTGCTCGTGGTGGACGAGACGGGCGCGGCGGATCGACTCCTCGAGAGCGGCCCGCACGGCGGGATCCAGCCGCTCCAGCGCATCGGCGATCGCCGATGCCGGGACCCGGATCGATTCGAGCCGTACGCCGTCGAACTTCGCCCCCCAATCGATCACTGCCGCTGAGCCACGATGGCGTACGTCCTCGCAGATGGGGCGCACCGTCTCCAGTGCGGCCTCCACGTCGAACTCGGCTCGGGGCAGCAGGTCGCGCAGGTCGCCGCCCTCGGGGAGGGCACCGCCGCGCAGATCGATTCGAGAGATCACACCGCAATTCTCTCAGACCGCTTCCGGCAGCAGTCCGCCCGTATCACTGACTGATACATGTCCGGCCGTCACCGGCGACCACTCCCGGCCACAGCTGACCACTGGCGTTCACGGCGTCACACAGAGGGAACACAGTGGGCATAACAACTGCAAGCGGGAGGGGCCACGGTGACCGAACCGCACAGCGATGACATTCCGGACGGTCTCAGCGCGGCCGAGCTGGGGATGTGGCAGGCCTTCCGGAACGGCAGCACCTACGATCTGCGCACCCGTGACACGGTCCGGGACGATCCGTTCGCGCCGACGATCTGGGGCGCGGAGCGCAGTGTGGATGCGCGGGTGGTCGCCCGGCTGCTGCTGAGCGGACCGCCGGCCAGGCCCGGGCGTGTCGCCGCACTGAAGCTCCGGGGGGTACGGATCACCGGGACGCTGGATCTTGCGGGTGGTCGCGTCGCACCGTACGTGGAACTGACGGGGTGCCGTCTGGAGAACGAGGTGCTGCTGCCCGAGTGCCACTTCACGACATTGCGGATGGCCGGCTGCGCGGCGCCCCGGCTGGAGGCTGCGCGGCTGCGCACCGAGGGCGATCTGCATCTGCCGCGCTGCCGGATCGAGCGCGGGATCCGGCTCACGGACGCCCACATCGGCACGGATCTCCTGCTCAACCAGATCGCGCTCGGGGCCGACCGGCAGGGCCGCGCCCTCGCCGGGGACGGGCTCACGGTCGCCCAGGACCTGCAGGCGGAGATGGTGGAGGCACGCGGCGAACTGAGTCTGCGCGGGGCGAAGGTCGGCGGTTCGATGAGCCTGCGCGGCAGCCGTCTGAAGGCCGGGCCGGGGCGGCGGGCGCTGAACGCCCCGCAGCTGACCGTGGAGCGCACGCTGTACATGACCGAGGCGTGGGTGAGCGTCGACACCGGCAACCAGGGGACCACTCCCCCGTACGGCATCGTCATGGCGCCGACCCCGGCGCACGGCTCCCGCTCGCAGATCTTCGAGTGCCGCGGCGGGGTGCGGCTGGACGACGGCCGGTTCGGTGACGCGGTCGACCTGCACAAGGCACGGTTCGTCCTGACACCCCACGAGGAGCTGTCGCTGCGCCGGATCGTCACCCCGGAGCTGCGGTTCAACGCGGAGCGCCCCGAGGAGGGCAGGGTCGTGCTGAACGGCGCGAAGGTCGTCACGCTGATCGACCTGTCGACCAGCTGGCCCGGACCGGGCGGTCTCGCGATGGGCGGCTTCGTGTACGAGAACCTCGTCCCGTACGGGCACTTCCCCCTCTCCCGGCGCCTGGAGTGGGTGGCGGCGGCGACCCCGGAGTACGTGCCGGAACCGTACGAACGGCTGGCGGCCGTGCTGCGCAACTGCGGGGAGGACGCGGACGCCCGCGAGGTGCTGCTCGCCAAGCAGCGGCGGCGCCGCGAGACGCTGCCGCCCGCCGCGAAGCTGTGGGGAATCCTGCAGGACTGGACGGTGGCGTACGGCTACCGGCCGGGCCGGGCGGCGGTGTGGATGGCGGTGCTGTGGGCGGCGGGGGCGATGGCCTTCTCGCAGTACGAGCCGGCACCGATCAAGCGGGACGAGCACCCCGAGTGGAACGCGGCGCTGTACGCACTGGACCTGCTGGTGCCCGTGATCAACCTCGGGCAGGACGGGTACTGGCGGATGGAGGGCGACTGGCAGTGGGCGGCGGCCGCCCTGGTGCTGCTGGGATGGATACTGGCCACCACCGTGGCCGCGGGCGCGTCCCGGCTGCTGCGCAGGGGGTGACCGACGGCGCCCGGGCTCCAGGCAGCACACCGTTCCGCCCCATCGGCCGGCCGGGCAGCGGCCGGCCGAAGCGAAATGATCAAGCCAGATTCCGGCGATTCCTTTACGCTTTGTTGACCGCCTTCGAGGCAACCCTTGCACTCGGCACCAAAGCTTCACAGTGCCCCTCTGGCGCTGCTCCGACCAGCGCTTTTGAATGGTCTGCACCATGGCATTCCTTCGCGCTCTGCTCAGAACCGCGCGCATGATCCGGCACTCTCCGCAGCTGTCCACGGGACTGCCGGCGGACGATGCGGTGCTGCTCGACGCCCCCGACGAACGGCTCTCTCCGGCCCTCGTCGCCGCCGCCCTCGGTGAGTACGAGCCGGCCGCCAAGCTCCTCGCCACCACCCGGGACTCCGCCGAATGGGAGAACCGGGACCGCTACCTCAGCCGTCTCGTCACCTTCGCCCACCACCGCGACGGCTGGCTGAACGACTGGCTCGCCGCCGCCCCGCACGACCCGGACGCGCTGCTGGTCAAGGCCGAGCTGGCGGTCCGCCGGGCCTGGGAGTCGCCGGCCCGGGCGGAACGGCTGCGCGACGTGGGGCCGCTGATCACCGCGGCCGCCGACAGCGATCCGCGCGACCCGGTGCCGTGGCGGCTCGCCCTGGACCACGCGCGTGGCACACATGCCTCGCACACCACCTTCGAGGCCCTGTGGGAGCAGGCGATCCGGCGCTCCTCGCACCACTACGGCTGCCACGTCGCGGCGCTTCAGTACCTCTCCGCCGCCTGGTACGGCTCGCACCGCGAGTGCTTCGACTTCGCCGAGCGCGCCGCCGAGGACTCGCTGCCCAGTTCCCTGGTGCAGGCCCTGCCGGTGCGGGCCGCGTTCGCGCTGCTGATCGCCGGTCCGGACGTGAAGACGACCTCCGTACTCGAGGAGCGGATCGACTCGGCCGCGGATCTGGCGATCTCGCTCTCCGCCGCGTTCGAGCCGGGCGATCCCTGGCCGGCCGAGGTCCGCAACCTGCTGGCGTACGTGCTGGTCGTGCGCGGCCGGTGGGAGGAGGCCCTGGAACAGTTCCGGCTGATCGGGCCGTATGCGACGTCGTTCCCGTGGTCGCTGGTGTCCGACGACCCGCTGGGCCGGTTCCTGGATGCCCGGGACGGTGCGCGGCTCGAGGTGGCCTCCGCGACGCCTTTGTGGAACCGGGCCGACCACGGCCGGTCGCAGGGCCATTACGCTTGACCGTTGTGACCACCGCTCGTCTGCCCCTCTTCCCGCTGAACGCGGTGCTGTTCCCCGGCCTCGTGCTGCCGCTCAACGTCTTCGAGGAGCGCTATCGCGCCATGATGCGCGAGCTGCTGAAGACCGATGAGGACGAACCGCGCCGCTTCGCCGTGGTAGCCATCCGCGACGGCCGCGAGACCGCCCCGACGGCCGTCGGAATGCCGGACACCACCTCGGCGCCCGACGCCACCGACCGCGGACCCGCCGACGGTTTCGGGCCCGACCCCGTCCAGACCTTCCACCGGGTCGGCTGTATCGCGGACGCGGCGAAGATCCGGGAGCGGGCGGACGGCAGCTACGAGGTCCTGGCGACCGGCACCACCCGGGTCAGGCTGCTCTCGGTCGACGCGAGCGGCCCGTATCTGACGGCCGACTTCGAAGAGCTCGACGAGGACGCCGGCGACGAGGCCGGCGCGCTCGCCGAGGGCGTGCTGCGGGCGTTCCGCAGCTACCAGAAGCGGCTGGCCGGAGCGAGCGAACGCTCGCTGACGACGGGCGCGGACCTGCCCGACGACCCGTCGGTCGTCTCGTACCTGGTGGCCGCCGCCGCCGTCCTGGACATTCCCACCAAGCAGCGGCTGCTGCAGGCGCCGGACACGGCGACGCGGCTGCGCGAGGAGCTGACGCTGCTGCGCTCCGAGACGGCGGTCATCCGCCATCTGCCGTCGCTGCCCGCGGTGGACCTGACCAGGGCCCCCACCCATCCCAACTGACCTCCACCACCCGAGGACCCTGCCCCGTGGCGAAGAAGTCGAAGAAGCAGCAGCAGTCCGGCGCCGGCGGTACCCCGGCGACGGTCGCCCTGACCGCGGCGGGCACGCCGTTCACGACGCACGCATACGAGCACGACCCGGCCTCCCCCTCCTACGGCGAGGAGGCCGCGGAGGCGCTGGGCGTCTCGCCGGACCGCGTGTTCAAGACCCTGGTGGCCGACGTGGACGGCAACCTGACCGTGGCGGTCGTCCCGGTGGCGGGCTCCCTGGACCTGAAGGCCCTGGCCTCGGCGGTCGGCGGCAAACGGGCGGCTATGGCGGACCCGGCCGCGGCGGAACGCACGACGGGCTACGTACGGGGCGGCATCTCCCCGCTGGGTCAGCGAAAGCGCCTGCCGACGGTGCTGGACGCGTCGGCGCAGGCCCACGAGACCATCTGCGTCTCGGCCGGCCGCCGAGGCCTGGAGGTGGAACTGTCCCCGAAGGATCTGGCCGGGCTGACCGGGGCGCTCTTCGCAGCGATCGGCCGCCCGTAGCCCGCCCGCGAGCACGTCCTCCGGGCCCGCGGGGCGGTCGAGGGCACCGCCGGCCCGTCCGGCGGTCGAGGACCGGGGTGGCGGGAAGTGCCCCGCTTTCGGGAGGTGGCGAGCGGGGGGACGGCCTCGCGGAGCAGTCCACCCCGCACCCTCCGCCCGTCCCTACGGCTGCGGCGGAGAGCCCGGCGCCGCCCCAGGAGCCTCCGGCGCCCCGGACGCCCCCGGCCAGACTCCCCACTCCGGCTCAGGATCCCTCGGCCCGAAGACCGCCGTGAGCGCCAGGTGAACGACCATCGCCGCCACCGACCACGCCAGCAGCGCCCCCTTCGCGTGCAGCTCGAGCGGCGCATCGAACACCACGCCCTTGCCGACCTCGCGCGCGTGGGCGACCACATCCCGCTCGGGTCCGAACCAGACGCCGACCCCCCAGGCCACCAGCGACCCGAGCAGCCCGCCGAGGGCGAGGCCCGCCACGAGCGCGATCCCGCCCCGTCGGTGGATCCAGAAGACCAGCGCCGCAGTGACCGCACCGAAGGCGAGAGCCAGCAGGACGAACGTGCCGTCGGCCCCGATCGCCTCCTCGCCCTCGCTGTCCTTGAGGAAGACCGCCTGGTTGTCGGAGATCAGCGGGACCCGCGGCGCCAGCCACAGCCACAGCACTCCGAGCGCGACGCCTGCCACGGTCAGCACCACGGTGATCACGGCAGCCCGCCGCAGATCCGCCCGCGGATCGTCGTCCCCCTGGGACTCCTGGGGCCCCATGGGAACCCCGGGGTAGGAGCCACCGCCCTTGGGCGGCATCCCACCCGGCGGAATCTGCCAGGGATCGTTGGACGAGGGCTGGTGAGGCGGCGTCAGAGGTGCGGTCACCGTGCCATCGTGCCAGGCGTCCCCGTGCCGCGCCTCACCGGACCGCTGCCCTGCGGTACGCCCAGGTCGCCACGGCCAGCGAGAGGACGCCGACGACGGCGCAGACCCCGAGATCGAGGGCGATGACCGCCCAGTCGGGGTGGCTGCCGAACGACCGGGACAGGGCCTCGACCCCGTACGTCGAGGGCAGCAGATCCCGGGCCCAGCCGATCGGCTCGGGCATCCGGTCGGCCGGCAGCACCCCGAGCAGCAGCGCCGCCGACATGCCCAGCTGTCCGAGCAGCGTGGCCAGCTCCTGCCGGGGTGCGAGCAGTCCGAGCGCGGCACCGAGCCCGGAGAGTGCGGCCCCGGCGAGCGGGATGACGGCGACGAGCACCCACAGGTGGGTCATCGGCAGCTGGAAGAGCACGCTCCCGGTGACCGCGGTGACGATCGTGCCGGGCACGGTGAAGGAGGCGTACGCCCCCGCCGCACCGAGCACCACCGCGGCGGGCGGCACCGGCAGGGTGGCGTAGTGGTCGAGTCCGCCGCCGGCCCGCAGCTGCCCGAAGTACTGGGCGAGCAGATTGAGCGCGACGAAGGCGACGACGAGCACGCTGGATCCGGCCACGACGGCGCGCGCCTCCGCACCGCCGTCGACGACCCCGCGCATCAGGACCATGATCCCGATGGACTGGAAGGTCGCCACGAAGAGCAGCGGGATCCGGGCGACCCTGGCCCGGGACAGCTGGGCCCGGTAGACGGCGGCGAGCGCGGGGAACAGCCGGGCCCGCGGCGCGAGCGGCGCGACGACGGCGGCCGTGTCCCCGGCCGGGGGAAGGCTTCCGGCCACCGGCTCGGCGCCGGCCACCTCCGCACGAACCATGCTCGTCACC
The DNA here is from genome assembly GCF_029428675.1 of Streptomyces sp. JH14. Classification (GTDB taxonomy): domain Bacteria; phylum Actinomycetota; class Actinomycetes; order Streptomycetales; family Streptomycetaceae; genus Streptomyces. Next base: position 1,556,676 of record NZ_JAJNEL010000001.1, read on the forward strand.
TGACGGCGCTCCTGTTCCGTTCCTGCCCGGCCCCGGATCCGCACCGGATCGCGTCGAACACCTGGCACACACCGATCACGCCGATCGCCCCGGTCACGCCTTCACCAGCCCCTGCGTCGCATGGCCGCCGAGGGCCAGATAGACATCCTCCAGGCTCGGCGTCGCCAGCGTGAAGTCGTCCAGCGCGGCGAACGCCGCCCCGCCGGTCACCGCAGCGACCGCCGCACGCGCCTCGTCCGGCCCGAGCCGCAGCACCCAGCGGCGCCCGGACTCCTGGGCCAGGGGGCGCAGAGCCGCCACTTCGGGTACGTCCAGGGGCGCGCGATCGCGCCACACCAGCTCGACCCGGACGTCGCCCGCCACGCGCTGCTTGAGCCCGGCCGGGGTGTCGCAGGCGATGACCTTGCCGCGTTCGATGACGGCGACCCGGTCGAGGACGGTCTCCGCCTCGATCACGTTGTGGGTGACCAGCAGCACGGTCGCGCCGTGCTCGGCGCGTCGCCGGTCGACGGCGGCCCAGACGGCGCGGCGGGCGACGGGGTCCATCCCGGTCGTCGGCTCGTCCAGGACCAGCACCGGCCGCTCCCCGACCAGCGCGGCCGCGAAGCAGGCCAGCCGCCGCTGCCCGCCGGAGAGCTTCTTCAGCGGGCGGGCGGCAATGTCGGTGAGGCCGAGTTCGTCGAGTACGGCGTCGCGCGCGGCGCGGGCCTCGCGTACCGCGAGGCCGCGCAGCCGCCCGGTGGTCTCGGCGGCGAGCGACACGGTCAGCTCGTCGAGGGCGGTGGACTCCTGCCCGAGGTAACCGATCAGCCGGGAGGCCCGCTCGGGGTGGCGTACGAGGTCGTGGCCGAGCATCTCGACACTGCCGGAGTCCGGCCGCATCAGCCCGGTGAGCTGCCGCACGAGGGTGGACTTGCCGGCTCCGTTGGGCCCGAGCAGCCCGAAGATCTCGCCGCGCCGGACGTCGAGGCTGATCCCGTCGGTGGCGCGCACCTCGGGGGTCGCGGGTGCGCCGCGGCGGCCGCGGACGGCGGGATAGGTCTTGACCAGATCACGCACCGCGCACACGGTCCCGGTCGCCGTCTGCGCCTGTGCTGTGCCCGTACTCACGAGGTACGAGGGTACGGGGTCGGATGCCCCGTATTGCGCCCGGGGCCGTCGGACTACTCCGCAGCGGGGGCGTGTTCGGCCGCCGCCCGTACGTCGATCTCGCGCCAGAAGCCCGCCCGGATCGCGTACCGGTCGTGTTCGTCGATCTGGTCGTCCTTGTGGGCGAGCAGGCCGAACCGTGCCGCGTACCGCAGCAGCTCGCCGTCGATGCGGTGCGGAATGCGCGGGTACATGCTCGACAGCTTCTGCAGGTGGACGGTCTCCGGCAGCCGCTCCATCCAGCGCCGGGCGAAGACCTGGCCGACCTCGAAGGGGTCGCCGCCGACGGTGGTGATGTCCTCCTCGCGGTCCGCCCAGCGCTGCTCGGCGGAGGTGAGCTGGGCGAGCGTGGGCAGCGACGCGGTCTCCGCGGGTTCGCCGAGCGCGCCGCTGCGCTCCATCCAGCCCTTGTCGGACGACCAGCGCAGCGTGGCGCTCGCCGGGGGCTGGGCGGCCTGGCCGACCGGAACGCCGGGGCCGCGGAGGCTGCCCGCCAGGTCCTTGGGGGTGGGGACGCCCCTGCCCGCATGCGCGACCGGGGCGTGCACCGCCTCGTCGCCGGGCGGTTCCGCCGCTCCGTTGCGGGCGGCGGCCGCCTGCGCTTCCGAGGCCCGTTCGGCGGAGGCGGCGAGGGCGGCCTCGGGCAGCGGCGCGGAGAGGATCGCGGCGATCTCGGGGCGGGGGGCGGGCGGCGGCGCGCAACTGCCGCCGTTGTCCTTGGCCCGTACGGCCTGGGTGATCCAGGCCCGGTCGAGCACCCGGCGCTCGTCGGCCTCGGCGACCAGGTCCTCGGACTGGTTGTAGTCGCCGTCGGCGGCCTGGACGGCCCACAGATGGACGGCGACACCGTGTTCCTTGGCGGACATCAGGCCGGGCAGCAGATCGCCGTCGCCGGTCACCAGGACCACATCGGAGCAGGCGCGGTTTCTGGCCAGTTCGGTCAGTTCGGCGTGCATGGCGGCGTCGACGCCCTTCTGCGCCCACCGGCCGTCACTGCGAGTCAGCGCCCCGAGCCTCACGGTCACTCGTGGCATGACGCGCAGCCTGCGGTGCTCGGGCTGCGGTACCCGGTCGGGGGCGCCGTCGAACCAGTAGATCCGCAGCAGCGGCTGCGCCGTATCCGCTTCGGCGCGCTCGCGCAGGCCCTGGATCAACGCCGCATGGTCGACGGTGATACGGGAACGGGCGGGCTCTCCGGCCAGCAGACTCGCGGCTGCGCCCAGCAGATAGCCGGCGTCCACCAGGACGACACAACGGTCCACGCGTTCCACCCTCTTCCTGACCTCGGGAATGGGTTCTGCTCAGGGTTTCCTTCGAGTCTGCCCGACAGCAGGAGGGTTGACGGCCGGAACTCGATCATCGGCGTGGCGAATCGGTAAATCGGCGCATGATACCCGCTTACTACACACGGTAATGATCCAACATGCGGGCTATATCCTGATATGTGAGTCTGACAGCGGTCCTGGCCCCGAGATTCCGCACAGGAGGAACACCATGGCCAAGAACAAGAACCGCAAGCAGAGCAGCCAGCCGAGCCGCGCGGCCGCATCGGAGCGTGGTGCGGAGGAGGCGAAGTCGACGGCTTACGAGTCGCAGATACAGCCTCAGTCGCAGGCCCAGGGCAGCCCTGCTGATGTTGCTCGTAAGCACCAGCGGCGCTTCGGCCACAACTGAACCGGTCCGGCCCCGGCCGGCAGCCGAGAGGGGCGCACCCGCTTTCGCGGAGCGCCCCTCTCGTACGTGCGCGGGTGTACGGCTCAGCCGGCCAGGCAGGACGGGCCGAGCAGCACCTTCAGGTCGCCGAAGAGCGCCGGATCGGGCTGGACCCGGTGCCGGTCGAGCCGCAGGACGGTGGTCTTCCGGGGGCCCTGGAGCTTGATCCGTACCTCGGTGTTGCCGCGGTGGTTGCTGAGCACCTCGCCGAGGCGGGCGACCATCGGCGGCGTGATCTTGACCGTGGGGATGGTGAGCACCACCGGGGCGTTGGTCCCGGCCGACGAGAGGTCGGGGACCTGCATCTCCATGGCGACCAGCCGCGGGATGTCCTCGCGCTTGTCGAGCCGCCCCTTGACGAAGACAACGGTGTCCTCGACGAGCTGTGTGGAGACCAGCTGGTACGTGGCGGGGAAGAACATGCACTCGATGGAACCCGCCAGGTCCTCCACGGTGGCGATGGCCCAGGCGTTGCCCTGCTTGGTCATCTTGCGCTGGAGGCCGGAGATGATGCCGCCGATGGTGACGATCGCACCGTCGGCGTGCTCACCGCCGGTGAGCTGCGAGATCGCCGCGTCGGACTTGTCCGACAGGACGTGTTCGATACCGAAGAGCGGGTGGTCGGAGACGTACAGCCCGAGCATCTCGCGCTCCTGGGCCAGCAGGTACGACTTCTCCCACTCGATGTCGGAGAACTCGACGTCGAGCCCGAAGCCCGGCTCGTCGCTGTCCTCCTCGCCGCCGCCGAAGAGGTCGAACTGCCCCTCGGCCTCCTTGCGCTTGACCTGCACCACGTTGTCGATCATCGGCTCGTGGTGGGCGACGAGGCCCTTGCGGGTGTGGCCCATCTCGTCGAAGGCGCCGGCCTTGATCAGTGATTCGACGGTCCGCTTGTTGCAGACGACCGCTTCGACCTTGTCGAGGAAGTCGGGGAACGAGCTGTACTTCCCCTTCGCCTTGCGGCACCGGATGATCGAGTCGACGACGTTCTGTCCGACGTTACGGATGGCCGTCAGCCCGAAGAGGATGACGTCGTCGCCCTGGGCGGCGAAGTTCGACTCGGACTCGTTGACGTTCGGCGGGAGCACCTTGATGCCCATGCGGCGGCACTCGTTGAGGTAGACCGCGGACTTGTCCTTGTCGTCCTTGACCGAGGTCAGCAGCGCCGCCATGTACTCGGCGGGGTAGTTCGCCTTGAGGTACGCGGTCCAGTAGGTGACCAGGCCATAGGCGGAGGAGTGCGCCTTGTTGAACGCGTACCCGGCGAACGGGACCAGCACGTCCCACAGGGCCTGGATCGCCGCGTCGGAGAAGCCGTTCTTCTTCGCGCCCGCCTGGAAGAGCACGAAGTTCTTCGCCAGCTCGTCGGCCTTCTTCTTGCCCATCACCCGGCGCAGGATGTCGGCCTCGCCGAGCGAGTACCCGGCGATGATCTGGGCGGCCTTCTGCACCTGCTCCTGGTAGACGATCAGGCCGTAGGTCAGGCCCAGCGTCTCCTTGAGCGGCTCCTCCAGCTCCGGGTGGATCGGGGTGATCTCCTGGCGGCCGTTCTTGCGCTCGGCGTAGTTCGTGTGCGAGTTCATGCCCATCGGGCCCGGCCGGTACAGGGCCGAGACGGCGGAGATGTCCTCGAAGTTGTCGGGCTGCATCTGGCGCAGCAGGGAGCGCATCGGACCGCCGTCAAACTGGAAGACGCCCAGCGTGTCACCGCGGCACAGCAGCTCGTACGTCTTGGGGTCGTCCAGCGGGACGGAGAGCAGCTCCAGCTTGATGCCCTTGTTGGCCTCCACCATCTTGACGGCGTCGTCCATGATGGTGAGGTTGCGCAGGCCGAGGAAGTCCATCTTCAGCAGGCCGAGCGACTCGCACTGCGGGTAGTCCCACTGCGTGATGGTGACGCCGTCGGTGTGCCGCACCCAGACCGGGGCGTGGTCGACGATGGGCTCGCTGGACATGATGACGCCCGCGGCGTGCACGCCCATCTGCCGGACCAGCCCCTCGACACCCTTGGCGGTGTCGATGACCTTCTTGACGTCCGGCTCGCTCTCGTACATCCCCCGGATCTCGCCCGCCTCGCTGTAGCGGGGGTGCTTGGGGTCGGTGATCCCGGAGAGGTCGATGCCCTTGCCGAGGACGTCGGCGGGCATGGCCTTGGTGAGCCGGTCGCCCATCGCGTACGGATAGCCGAGGACGCGGGCCGAGTCCTTGATCGCGTTCTTGGCCTTGATCTTGCCGTACGTACCGATCATGGCGACCTTGTCGGCGCCGTACTTCTCCGTCACGTACCTGATCACCTCGACGCGCCTGCGCTCGTCGAAGTCGATGTCGACATCGGGCATGGAGACACGCTCGGGGTTGAGGAACCGCTCGAAGATCAGCCCGTGCTCGATCGGGTCGAGGTCGGTGATCCCCATCGCGTACGCGACGATCGAACCGGCCGCGGAGCCACGCCCGGGGCCCACCGCGATGCCGTTGTTCTTGGCCCACATGATGAAGTCGGCGACGACGAGGAAGTACCCCGGGAACCCCATCTGGATGATGACGTCCATCTCGTACTCGGCCTGCTTCTGCCGGTCGTCGGGGACGCCGCCCGGGTAGCGGCGGTTCATGCCGACCCGGACCTCCTCCTGGAACCAGGTGATCTCGGTGTAGCCGTCCGGGATGTCGAACTTCGGCATCAGGTCGCGCTTCTCGAACATCCCGGTGGTGTCGATCTGCTCGGCGACCAGCAGGGTGTTCGCGCACCCCTGCTGCCAGGCGTCGGAGGAGTCGACGGCGTACATCTCGTCCGTCGTCTTCAGGTAGTAGCCCCCGCCGTCGAACCGGAAGCGGTCCGGGTCGGAGAGGTTCTTGCCGGTCTGGATGCACAGCAGCGCATCGTGTGCGGCGGCCTCGCCGGCGTACGTGTAGTGCGAGTCGTTCGTCACGAGCGGCGGGATGTTCAGCTTCTTGCCGATTTCGAGGAGCCCGTCACGGACCCGGCGCTCGATCTCGATGCCGTGGTCCATCAGCTCCAGGAAGTACCGGCCCTCGCCGAAGATGTCCTTGTAGTCGGAGGCCGCCTGGACCGCCTCGTCGAACTGGCCGAGCCGCAGCCGCGTCTGCACCTCGCCGGACGGGCAGCCGGTGGACGCGATCAGGCCCTCGGACCACTGGGAGATGGTCTCCTTGTCCATGCGCGGCCACTTCTGCAGCCAGCCCTCGGCATACGCGTCCGAGGAGAGCCGGAAGAGGTTGTGCAGACCCGTCTTGTTCGACGCCCAGATCGTCTTGTGGGTGTACCCGCCCGAACCCGAGACGTCGTCGCGCTTCTGGTGCGGCTGGCCCCACTGGATCTTCCGCTTGTGCTTGCGCGACTCGGGGGCGACGTACGCCTCGATGCCGATGATGGGCGTCACGCCGGCCTTGGTCGCCGTGTGGAAGAAGTCGTACGCACCGTGCAGGTTGCCGTGGTCCGTCATCGCGATGTGCGACATGCCCATCTCGTTGCAGGCCGCGAACATGTCCTTGAGCCGCGCGGCACCGTCCAGCAGCGAGTACTGGGTGTGGACGTGAAGGTGCGTGAAAGGCGGCTTGGTCACGGCGTCGGGCCTCCGGGGAAACAAGCAATGACGGACTGGGGGGACAGCGTGGAAGTCTACGTCTCCGGACTGACAATCGATGGGCACTCCCGGGTACCGTCGCGCGTTGGAAGGACGGAGACACCCGTCCCATTTGTCATGAACGCCAGGTACCAGGAGGCACCCACAGATGTCGGAAGCGCAGACCGGCGCAGCGCAGCGCGGGGAGCAGATTCTCGAGGTTTTCGACACCGCCTTCGGTGAGCTCCTGGCCGCCGATCCGGCGGCCTTCCGGGTGAAGTTCCGGAAGATGGCGGGCTCGGCGTTCGCCTTCTACCGGGGCACGGCGTGCCTGTTCTACAACGACCTGGAGCGGGAGCGGCACGGCGGCCCGTACCTGGACGACCGGACCGGCCGGGTGTGGATCCACGGCGATCTGCACGCGGAGAACTTCGGCACGTACATGGACGCCAACGGCCGGCTGATCTTCAATGTGAACGACTTCGACGAGGCGTACGTCGGCCCGTTCACCTGGGACCTCAAGCGGTTCGCCGCCTCCGTCGCCCTGATCGGGTACGCGAAGGCACTGGGCGACGACCAGATCAGCGAGCTCGTCCGGGTGTACGCCGCGGCCTACCGCGAGCGGATCCACGCCCTCGCGACGGGCGCGAAGAACGACGAGGTGCCCCCCTTCACGCTGGACACCGCCGAGGGACCGCTGCTGGGCGCGCTGCGCGACGCCCGGTCGCTGACCCGGTTCTCGCTGCTCGACTCGATGACGGAGATCCGGGACTTCGAGCGCCGGTTCGCGGCGGGCGGCGGCGCGATCGACCTCGACGCGGCGACGCGCTACAAGGTGCTGGCCGCGTTCGACGGCTACCTGGAGACGCTGCCCGAGTCGAGCCTGACCCGCCCCGACTCGTACCGGGTGAAGGACGTCGTCGGCCGGCGCGGCATCGGCATCGGCTCGGCCGGGCTGCCCTCGTACAACATCCTGCTGGAGGGCAACAGCGACGCCCTCGAGAACGACGTGGTGATCTACATCAAGCAGGCGCAGACCCCGGCGGTCTCCCGGCACATCACCGACGCGGCCGTGCGCGACTACTTCCAGCACGAGGGGCACCGCACGGTCATCTCTCAGCGTGCCCTGCAGGCGCACGCCGACCCGTGGCTCGGCTGGACCGAGCTGGACGGCTCGGGGCAGCTGGTCGCCGAGGTCTCGCCGTACGCGGTCGATCTGGACTGGTCCGACATCGACGAACCGGAGGAGATCGCCGCGGTCGTCGCCGATCTCGGCCGGGCGACGGCGACGATGCACTCCGCGGCGGACGACGAGAGCGGGCACTCGCTGGTGCCGTTCTCCACCGAGCGGGCGATCGACGCGGCGATCGCGGCGGACGAGGAGGGCTTCGCCGGGCTGCTGGTGGACTTCGCGCACACCTACGGGGCCCGGGCGCGCGCCGACCACCAGATCTTCGTGGACCTCTTCCGCAACGGCCGCATCCCGGGGTTGTGATCCCGCCCACACCCGAGCGCCCCCTTTAGCGATCGCTTACAGGTTCACATGGCACACTCTCGGGCGATGGACATATCAGGGACGCAGCTCAGAGTCGTTCGCGCGGCGCTTTTCACAGCGCTCGTCGTGACGCTCTCGGCTGCGTCCCATGTGCTGCTCTCCCGGGTCCCGCTGCCTCTGACGGTGGTCGGTGCACTGGCCGGTCTCGTCTTCGCCGTGGCGTACGCGCTGGCCGGCCGGGAGCGCGGCTTCGGTGCGATCGCCGGGCTGCTGGTGCCGTTGGAGCTGGCCGCCGACACCGTCTTCACCACCGGCCAGCACCTCTGCTACGGCGCTGCGGGCGGCCCGATCGCAGGCCCGCTGCGTTCGGTGGGGGTCGACGTCCTGTGCGGCGGCGGCGACGTCGGAGCCGCGGCAGCGCGGCTCGGCCACGTCGGCACGGTGGGCACTCCGCTGGCCTCGGTGACCGGCGGCGGGCACGGCGCTGCCGCTCTGCTGGCCTCCCCGGGCCCCGCGGTGCCGTGGCTGCTGCTGGCCGCCCATGTGACGGTCGGGCTGCTGGCCGCGGCGTGGCTGCGGCACGGCGAGTCCGCGCTCGCGGGTCTGCTGCGGGCGGCCGCCGCCACGGCGTTCCGGCCGCTGCTGATCGCGGCCGCCGTCGTGGGCACGGCTCGCACCTGCGTGCGCCGCGCCACCCGGCCCGCCCCGTCCGGCCCGCACCTGGTCGCGCACGCCCGTCTCCTCGTGCACTCCGTGGGACGGAGGGGACCGCCGCGCTCGGCCTGCGCCACCGCCTGAGCACGCACGTCCCTGACGATGTACACCACATACCCCACGGAGAATCAGCCATGAGCAAGCGCAACAGCCAGGCCAACAAGGCAGCCGCCCGCGAGCGGCTGCGCGCCGAACGCGAGCGCCAGGCCAAGAAGGACAAGGTCCGCAAGCAGGTCGTCGTCGCCGTCTCGGTGGTCGGCGTGCTGGCGGTGGCCGGCGTCGCCAGCTACGGCGTGATGCAGCTGAACAAGCCCGGCCACTGGGAGGCGGCGGCGGACGCGAAGAACGTCACCGCGCCGAAGAACACGTCGGGCACCAACGGCACGACCGTCGTCGTCGGCAAGTCGAGCGCGAAGAAGACCCTCGAACTCTACGAGGACTCGCGCTGCCCGATCTGCGCCCAGTTCGAGCAGACCGTCGGCGAGACCGTCCACAAGGACGTCGACGCCGGCAAGTACAAGGTCAAGTACATCGGTGCGACGTTCATCGACAACAGCGACAGCGGCGAGGGCTCCAAGAACGCGCTGAGCGCCCTGGGTGCGGCGCTGAACGTCAGCCCCCAGGCGTTCCTCGACTACAAGTACGCGCTCTACTCCGCGAAGTACCACCCGGAGGAGACCGACGACAAGTTCGCCAAGGACTCGTACCTCATCGAGGTCGCGAACACGGTGGACGCGCTGAAGGACAACAAGGCCTTCCAGAAGGACGTCAACGACGGCACGTACGACAACTGGGCCATGAAGATGTCCGAGACGTTCGACAAGAGCGGCGTCCAGGGCACCCCGACGCTGAAGATGGACGGCAAGACGGTCACCGGTGGGGGCAGCGACAACGCCCCGATGACCGTCGCCGACTTCAGCACCGCGATCACCAAGGCGCTGAAGGGCTAATTCCGGGCAGCGGATTCCCGACGGGCAGGCGAACTTCCTTTGTTCGCCTGCCCGTTCGCCTTACTGGTCAGTAGGGTGCTGCTCCGTGACCAGTCGACACCTTTCTCCGTCCCTTTCCGCCCCCAGCCGCCGCACCCTGGTGAAGGCCGCTGCCGCCACCGCCGTCGCGGCCCCCGTGCTCGGCGCCGCCACCGGCGCCCGCGCCGCCGCCGGGCCCGCCTTTCTGCACGGCGTCGCCTCCGGCGACCCGCTGCCCGACGGCATCCTCCTGTGGACCCGCGTCACCCCCACCCCCGACGCGGTGCCCGGCTCCGGCCGCGGCGCCGACACGACGGTGCGGTGGGAGGTCGCCGAGGACAAGGAGTTCACCCGGATCGTCACCCAGGGCTCCACCGTCGCGAGGGCCTCGTCCGACCACACCGTCAAGGCCGACGTCCGGGGACTGGCCCCGGCGACCGCGTACTGGTTCCGCTTCTCGGCGGGCGACGGTGCGGCGGTACGGTCCCCGGCCGGCCGCACCCGTACGGCTCCGGCGGCCGGCGCGGCCACCCCGGGAGTGCGCTTCGGGGTGGTGTCGTGCGCCAACTGGGAGTCCGGCTACTTCTCCCCGTACCGCCATCTCGCCGGCCGCGCCGATCTCGACGCGGTCCTCCACCTCGGTGACTACATATATGAGTACGCGTCGGGCAGTTACCCGGACGCGAAGTACGTCGTACGGCCGCACGAGCCCAGGAACGAGATCCTCACCCTGGCCGACTACCGGACCCGGCACGGCCACTACAAGACGGACGCCGATCTGCAGACCCTGCACGCCACGCACCCGCTGATCGCGATCTGGGACGACCACGAGTTCGCCAACGACGCATGGTCGGGCGGGGCCGAGAATCACACGCCGGGCACCGAGGGCTCCTGGGCCGACCGGGCGGCCGGCGCCAAGCAGGCGTACTTCGAGTGGATGCCGGTCCGCGCCTCCACCGAGGGCACCGTCTACCGGCGGCTGCGCTTCGGCAACCTGGCCGATCTCCACCTCCTCGATCTGCGCACCTTCCGCTCCCAGCAGTCGACGGTCGGCAACGGTTCGGTCGACGACCCGGACCGCACGATCACCGGCCGGGCGCAGCTGGACTGGCTGAAGTCGGGCCTGGCCGGTTCGGACGCCACCTGGAAGCTGGTCGGCACATCGGTGATGATCTCGCCGGTCGCGTTCGGTTCCCTGCCTGCTCATCTGCTGGAGCCGCTGGCCGGCTTGCTGGGGCTGCCCACGGAGGGGCTCGCCGTCAATGTCGACCAGTGGGACGGGTACACGGACGACCGCAAGGAACTGATCGCGCATCTGCGGGACCGGTCGATCACCAACACGGTCTTCCTGACCGGCGACATCCACATGGCGTGGGCCAACGACGTGCCGGTGAAGGCCGCGACGTATCCGCTCTCGGCGTCGGCCGCCACGGAGTTCGTGGTGACGTCGGTGACGTCGGACAACCTCGACGACATCCTCCATGTCGCGCCGCAGACGGTCTCCGTGCTTGCCGCGGCGGCGGTCAAGGCCGCCAACCGCCATGTGAAGTGGGTGGACATGGACTCGCACGGCTACGGCGTCCTCGATGTGACCGCCGAGCGCTCGCAGATGGACTACTACGTCGTCTCCGACAAGACGAGGCAGGACGCCACCGCCGCCTGGACGCGTTCGTACCGGACGCTCAGCGGGACCCAGAAGGTCGAGCGGGTGGACCGCCCGGTGCGCTGAGCATCGAATTCCAGCCACGACGGCATATGTTGACGGCGCATTACATCGCTACGCCGGGTGGTGTGTTCCCCGGCCCCAATGGGGACACACCACCCGCCGGGACGACGCGCGACGTTACGTCCGCGTCTCAAACTCCGGAGCCCGCAGAAATATTTCTTCCCGTTTCCCCGGTTTGCCCCGCGATTGATTGGGCTCGATCGATTCTCGCGAACATATGACATGCGCACGTAATCTCCCGGCGGGCGGGTGAGGAAATACCTCCCCCACACATCCGCGAGGAGTACCTGTGCACACTCTTGCCCGCATATCGCCGCGCCTACGTAACCGGGCGATCGGCACCGTCGTCCTGGCCGGAACCCTGGCCCTGGCGCCGCTCGCCGCACCCTCCGGCTCGGCCGCCGCCAAGGTGTCCACCGCCTCCGCCGCCGCCTCGGCCGAGAAGTGCGCGAGCACCGACGCCACCGCGCGCCAGGCCCGGCCCTCGGGCACCGAGCACGCCGCTGATCCCAACGAACTCACCACGACCCAGGCCAAGGCCATGGACACGCAGCTCAAGGAGAGACTCGCGGACCGCAGGCTCAGCGGCTCCACACTGGCTGCCGGAGCGACCATCCCGGTCTACTTCCACGTCATCCACTCCGGCGCCGCCGGCAACCTCACGGCCGGCGACATCAGCAGCCAGATGAACGTGCTGAACGCGGCCTACAGCGGCCAGGGCACCGGAAACACCGCCACCGGCTTCCAGTTCTCGCTGGCCGGCACCGACTACACGGACAACGCGTCCTGGTACAACCTCTCCTCGGGCTCGGCCGCCGAGAAGGCGATGAAGACGGCACTGCGCAAGGGCGGCAAGAACGCGCTCAACGTCTACACCGCCAACCTGGGCGGCGGGCTGCTCGGCTGGGCGACCTTCCCCAGCTCGTACGCCTCCAACCCGAGCATGGACGGCGTGGTGATCCTCGACGCCTCGCTGCCGGGCGGCTCGGCCACCAACTACGACGAGGGCGACACCGCCACCCACGAGGTCGGCCACTGGATGGGGCTGTACCACACCTTCCAGGGCGGCTGTAACGGCAACGGCGACTACGTCGCCGACACGCCCGCCGAGAAGAGCGCCGCGTTCGAGTGCCCGACCGGACGCGACACCTGCCCCAACAAGACCGGGGTCGACCCGATCCACAACTTCATGGATTACACGTACGACTCCTGCATGTACCAGTTCACCGCGGGCCAGGTGCAGCGGATGAGCGACAGCTGGACCGCGTACCGCGCCTGATCACGGTCCCCGTGCGACAGGGCTCCGCATACCCTCCCGGTTGCGGAGCCCTCCGCACATCTACAGGGTGGCGAGGAAGCCGAGCGAGACCTTCCAGGTCAGGTCGGCCGACGCCGCGTCGAAGTCCGGCAGTTCCGGGTCCGTGAAGAGGTGACCGGCGCCGGGGTACCGGTAGACCTCGACATCGGCACCGGTCCGCTGCATCTGCAGATACCAGGAGTTCAGCCAGTCGTGCGTCTCGAACGGATCCGGGTCGGCGACGTGCAGCTGTACGGGCAGCTCCTCGACCGATGCGTTCTCCGCGATGTCCGACGTGCCGTGGAAGAGCAGCAGTCCGCGCGCCTTCTTGTCGCCGAGTGCCAGGGTCTGGGCGGTGGACGCGCCGAAGGAGAAGCCCGCGTAGACCAGGCCGCGCTCGGAGTACGGTGCGGCGGCCAGCACGGCGCGCCTGAGCAGTTCGTCCTTGCCCACCTCGTCCTTGAAGGCCATGCCCTCCTCGACGGTGTCGAACGTGCGCCCGCCGAAGAGGTCGGGCACGTGCACCTCGTGCCCGGCGGCGCGCAGCCGGGCGGCGGCGGCGTGCACCGCGGGGCGCAGGCCGTACGTCGAGTGGAAAAGCATGATGTCCATGGGAGCCATGGTGCCAGTTGTGCGCGACAGCACGCAGAACGGCGGGCGGTCCCGTCGTCGGCGCAGGCTCCCTGCCCGGCCGCTGCAGGCGCACCGGGGGGTGCCGCCCCGCTGGTGCGGCGCAGTCGGTCAGAGGCTCCGGCGCATCGCCCGGTGGGCGATTCCCGCGTCCGGGAATTCGGGGCCGTACGCCACGTACCCGAGCCGCTCGTAGAAGCCGAGCGCATGGGTCTGTGCGTGCAGGTCCACGACGGCGAGCCCCAGCTCTCGGGCCGCGTCCTCGATGGCCCGCACCAGCGCCACGCCGACTCCGAGGCCGCGTGCCCGCTTGGTCACCGCGAGCCGGCCGAGCGAGCCGACGGTGAGGTCGCCACCGGTCTTGGCGGCCACCCCCGCGCCGTGCAGAAGCCGTCCCGTGCCGAGCGTCGAGCCGTCCGCCGCGACGGCGATGACATGCACCGCGTCCGCGTCGTAGGCGTCGTACTCGATCTCCTCGGGCACGTTCTGCTCGCCGACGAAGACCTCCTTGCGGACCTGGAAGCAGGCCGCGCGGTCGCTCTCGTCGACGGCTGTGCGGGTGGTGTACGGGGTCCGGGTGCCGGTGGTCATTCGCTCTCCGCCGCGATCGTGTCCAGTGCGTGCTGGAGGTCGTCCGGGTAACTGCTGGTGAACTCCACCCAGCTGCCGTCCGACGGGTGCTCGAAGCCGAGCCGGACCGCGTGCAGCCACTGTCTCGTGAGCTTGAGGCGCCTGGCCATCGTCGGGTCGGCGCCGTACGTCAGGTCGCCGACGCAGGGGTGACGGTGGGCGGACATGTGCACCCGGATCTGGTGGGTGCGGCCCGTCTCCAGCTTGATGTCGAGGAGGCTGGCCGCCCGGTAGGCCTCGATGAGGTCGTAGTGCGTCACGGAGGGCTTGCCCTCGGCCGTGACGGCCCACTTGTAGTCGAGGTTGGGGTGGCGCCCGATGGGGGCGTCGATGGTGCCGCTCATCGGGTCCGGGTGGCCCTGGACCAGCGCGTGGTACTTCTTCTCGACGACCCGGTCGCGGAACTGGGCCTTCAGCAGTGTGTAGGCCCGCTCGGACTTGGCGACGACCATCAGGCCGGAGGTGCCGACGTCGAGACGGTGCACGATGCCCTGGCGCTCGGCGGCGCCCGACGTCGAGATCCGGTACCCGGCCGCGGCGAGACCGCCGATGACGGTGGTGCCGGTCCAGCCGGGGCTCGGGTGGGCGGCCACTCCGACCGGCTTGACGATCACGACGATGTCGTCGTCGTCGTGCACGATCTCCATGCCCTCGACGGGCTCGGCGACGATCTGCACGGGAGCGGGTGCCTGCGGCATCTCCACTTCCAGCCAGGCGCCGCCCTGCACCCGCTCGGACTTCCCGACCACCGCGCCGTCCACCTGCACCTTTCCGGCGACGGCCAGCTCGGCGGCCTTGGTGCGGGAGAACCCGAACATCCGGGAGATGGCGGCGTCGACACGCTCGCCCTCCAGACCGTCGGGTACGGGCAGGGTTCGGACCTCGGGATACGTACTCACCAGTCGAGTATGCCTTGCCCCTGCTAGTCCTTGTGCACGGTGCCGTCGGGGTCCAGGCCCCTGAAGGAAAGGATCACGATCAGAATGCCGCCGCAGACGATGGCGGAGTCCGCGAGGTTGAAGACGGCGAAGTGGGCGGGGGCGATGAAGTCCACGACCGCGCCCTTGAAGATGCCGGGCGAGCGGAAGATCCGGTCGGTGAGGTTGCCGAGCGCACCGCCGAGCAGCAGACCGAGCGCGATGGCCCACGGCAGGCTGTAGAGCTTGCGTGCCAGCCGGGCGATGACGACGATCACCGTCGCGGCGATAACCGTGAAGATCACCGTGAACGCCTCACCGATGCCGAAGGCGGCGCCCGCGTTCCGGATCGCGTCGAACCGGAGCCAGTCACCGAGGATGTCGATGGGCTCGTGGTGCTCCAGCTTCGCGACCACGATCATCTTGCTGATCAGGTCGAGCAGATAGGCGAAGACGGCCACGGCGAAGAGCACCACGATCTTCCGTTTGCCCTTGCCCCGGACCTCGCCGGTGACCGTGTCCTCGCTCTTGCCCTCGGCCCCCTCGGCTTCAGGGATGTCCGGCGTACTGATGATGCGCTCCGCCTCTGCCACGTGAGTCCCTCAACCTAGGTTCCTGACCGATGACGAGGGTACGACACACCTGCATGGATCAGCCGCGGCGCTCCTGCTTCTGTTTGTCCTCGACACAGAGCGTGGCGCGGGGGAAGGCCTGCATCCGCGCCTTGCCGATCGGCTTGCCGCAGATCTCACACAGTCCGTACGTCCCCGCGTCGAGCCTGGCCAGCGCCCGCTCGGTCTGTTCCAGCATCTCCGTGGCATTGGCGGCGAGCGCCATCTCGTGCTCGCGGGTGATGTTCTTCGTGCCGGTGTCGGCCTCGTCGTCACCCGCCCCGTTGCCGGAGTCCCTCATCAGGCCGGCGAGCGCGACCCCCGAGGCCTCCAGTTCGCTGCGCAGCCGCATGATCTCGCTGGTCAGCTCGGCCCGGGCCTCCGCGACCTCCTCCGGCGTCCAGGGGTCCTCACCGGGCCGTACGGCCAGTTCCCCCGGCGCTGTCGCGGCAGCCCGGGCGGGCGGCACCGGCGCCGTGTCCTGGGCGGCCGTGCGGGTCCGGGCTGCGCTCTTCTTGGCTACCACCGTGTGGGCTCCTGTCTGCTCGGCGGCCTCGGCCGCCCCCGTGGCCGCCGCAGCGGCCTTCTTCGAAGCCTTCTTGACCGCGCTCTTCTTCGCCGTGGCCTTCTTGGCCGGGGCTTTGCCGGTCGCGGTCTTCTTCGCCACAGTCTTCTTCACCGTGGCCTTCTTCGCCGCCGTCCGCTTCGCCGCGGCCTTCTCCGGGCCGGGCTCCGCGGCGGTCTCCGGGCCCGCCTCTCCGGTCGTCTCCTCGGCCGCCGCGCCCGTGGATCTCGCTGACGCCGTTTTCTTTACGGCGGTCTTCTTCGCCACCATGGCCGCGGCCCCTTCACATATTGTGATCTTGCACGCGAATCGTGCTGGGACGATAAATCGACCCCAGCCCCGCGGCAACGGGGCACGCCGCCGAATCGCCCCTCCCCATGCCGGATCACCACGCGCCTGAATCCGTTGTGCCCAGCTCCCCGCCCCGTAATCCGCCTCCCGGCGCCCGCCGGGACTCCGCGCGCCCCGTCTGGCCATTCGGGTCATGCCCGCAGCCGCTGGATAAACCGGTCGGCCGCCGCCCGTACGGGCCCGTACACTGGCCCCAGCGAGAGGCGTGGATGGGACGAGTAGCGTCGTACGCAGCCAGGAGCGACCCGGGGACGGTGAGAGCCCGGGGGCGAGCGCGTCGTGAAAATCACCCGGAGCCGTCGGAAGAACGCCGCAAGGCAAGTAGAACCGGCATCGCGACCCCAATGAGGGGGCCACGGGCGCACACCCGCGGCCAAGGAGGGTGGTACCGCGGGAGCCGGCTCGGTTCTCGTCCCTCCGACGGAAGTGGAAAACGTCCGCCGGAGGATTCCTGCCCATGACATCGCCGCAGTACCGCCAGGTACCCGCCCAGGTCGACCTGCCCGCGCTGGAGCACGCCGTGCTCGACTTCTGGCGCGAGAGCAAGGTCTTCGCCAAGAGCCTCGAACAGTCCGAGGGCCGCCCCGAGTGGGTCTTCTACGAGGGCCCGCCGACCGCCAACGGCATGCCCGGTGCCCACCACATCGAGGCCCGTGTCTTCAAGGACGTCTTCCCCCGCTTCCGCACCATGCAGGGCTACCACGTCGGCCGCAAGGCCGGCTGGGACTGCCACGGGCTGCCGGTCGAGCTCGCGGTCGAGAAGGAGCTGGGCTTCAACGGCAAGAAGGACATCGAGGCGTACGGCATCGCCGAGTTCAACGCCAAGTGCCGCGAGTCCGTGACCCGTCACACCGACGCGTTCGCCGAGCTCACGACCCGGATGGGCTACTGGGTCGACCTGGACGACGCGTACCGCACGATGGACCCGTCGTACGTGGACTCCGTCTGGTGGTCCCTGAAGGAGATCTTCAACAAGGACCTGCTGGTCCAGGACCACCGCGTCGCCCCGTGGTGTCCGCGCTGCGGCACCGGCCTCTCGGACCACGAGCTGGCGCAGGGATACGAGACGGTCGTCGACCCCTCGGTCTTCGTACGCTTCCCGCTCACCTCCGGCCCGCTGGCCGGCGAGGCCGCACTGCTGGTCTGGACGACGACCCCCTGGACGCTGGTCTCCAACACCGCCGTCGCCGCGCACCCCGACGTCACGTACGTCGTCGCGACCGACGGCGAGGAGAAGCTCGTCGTCGCCCAGCCCCTCGTGGAGAAGTCGCTCGGCGAGGGCTGGGAGCTCACCGGCCAGTCCTTCACCGGCCGCGAGATGGAGCGCTGGGAGTACGAGCGCCCCTTCGCCCTGGTCGACTTCCCGGCCCCGGCGCACTACGTCGTCAACGCCGAGTACGTGACGACCGAGGACGGTACGGGTCTGGTCCACCAGTCCCCCGCGTTCGGTGAGGACGACCTCAAGGTCTGCCGCGCGTACGGTCTGCCGGTCGTGAACCCGGTCCGCCCCGACGGCACCTTCGAGGAGAAGCTGCCGCTCGTCGGCGGCGTCTTCTTCAAGAAGGCCGACGAGGCGCTCACCGAGGACCTGGCCGCCCGCGGCAGGCTCTTCCGCCACGTCCCGTACGAGCACAGCTACCCGCACTGCTGGCGCTGCCACACGGCGCTGCTGTACTACGCGCAGCCGTCCTGGTACATCCGTACGACCGCCATCAAGGACCGGCTCCTCCAAGAGAACGAGAAGACCAACTGGTTCCCGGACTCGGTCAAGAACGGCCGCTTCGGTGACTGGCTGAACAACAACGTCGACTGGGCGCTGTCCCGGAACCGTTACTGGGGCACCCCGCTGCCGATCTGGCGCTGCGAGGACAACCACCTCACCTGCGTGGGCTCGCGCGCCGAGCTCACCGACCTCACCGGCGCCGACCAGTCGGACCTGGACCCGCACCGTCCGTTCATCGACGCGATCACGTTCACCTGCACGCACGAGAACTGCCAGCTGGAGGCGTACCGCGTCCCGGAGGTCATCGACGCCTGGTACGACTCGGGGTCGATGCCGTTCGCACAGTGGGGCTACCCGTACAAGAACAAGGAGCTGTTCGAGAGCCGCTACCCGGCGCAGTTCATCTCCGAGGCGATCGACCAGACCCGCGGCTGGTTCTACACGCTGATGGCCGTCGGCACGCTGGTCTTCGACAAGTCGTCGTACGAGAACGTGGTCTGCCTGGGCCACATCCTCGCCGAGGACGGCCGGAAGATGTCCAAGCACCTGGGCAACATCCTCCAGCCGATCCCACTGATGGATCAGCACGGCGCCGACGCGGTCCGCTGGTTCATGGCGGCCGGCGGCTCCCCGTGGGCGGCCCGGCGCGTGGGCCACGGCACGATCCAGGAGGTCGTGCGCAAGACCCTCCTCACGTACTGGAACACGGTCGCCTTCCAGGCCCTGTACGCCCGTACGTCGAACTGGGCGCCGTCCGAGGCCGACCCGGCCCCGGCGGACCGCACGGTCTTGGACCGCTGGCTGCTCAGCGAGCTGAACGCGCTGGTGGACCAGGTCACACAGGCGCTGGAGAGTTACGACACCCAGCGCGCCGGCAAGCTGCTCTCCGCGTTCGTGGACGACCTGTCCAACTGGTACGTACGCCGCTCCCGCCGCCGCTTCTGGCAGGGCGACAAGGCGGCGCTGCGGACCCTGCACGAGGTCGTGGAGACGGTCACCCGGCTGATGGCCCCGCTGACCCCGTTCCTCACGGAGCGGGTCTGGCAGGACCTGGTCGTCCCGGTCACCGCGGACGCCCCTGAGTCGGTCCACCTCTCCACCTGGCCGAAGGCGGACCTCACGGCCATCGACCCGGCGCTCTCCACCCAGATGGCGCTGGTCCGCCGTCTGGTCGAGCTCGGCCGCGCGACGCGCGCCGAGTCGGGCGTCAAGACGCGCCAGCCGCTGTCCCGGGCCCTGGTCGCGGCGTCGGGCTTCGACACGCTCTCCCCCGACCTGCACGCCCAGATCACGGAGGAACTGAACGTCTCCTCGCTGGCCTCGCTCTCGGAGGTCGGCGGCTCGCTGGTCGACACGACGGCGAAGGCGAACTTCCGGGCGCTGGGCAAGCGGTTCGGCAAGGGCGTCCAGGCGGTCGCGAAGGCGGTGGCGAACGCCGACGCGGCGGCCCTGTCCCTGGCCCTGCGTGAGGGCACGGCGTCGGTGGAGGTGGACGGCGAGACGGTCACCCTCTCCCCCGACGAGGTGATCATCACCGAGACGCCGCGCGAGGGCTGGTCGGTGGCGTCCGACTCCGGCGCGACGGTCGCGCTGGACCTGGAGATCACCCCGGAGCTGCGCCGTGCGGGGCTGGCCCGTGACGCGATCAGGCTGATCCAGGAGGCCCGCAAGAACAGCGGCCTGGACGTGGCCGACCGCATCGCCGTCCGCTGGACGTCCACGGCGCCGGCGACGGCGGAGGCGCTGACCGAGCACGCACCGCTGATCGCGGACGAGGTCCTGGCTGTGGACTATGCGCAGGGCGAGGCGGACGGCTCGTACGGCGAGCCGTTCACGGACGACGGCCTGTCGCTGACGTTCCGCCTCCGCAAGACGGAGCAGTAACACCTGTCCCGAGGGCCCGGCCGGAGCATTCCGGCCGGGCCCTCGGCGTGTTCCCCCGCCACCCCAGGCGCCGCCGACGCCGCGTTCGCGGCCCTCCGCCGCTGCGGAGCAGGTATCCGCGGGCAGCACCCGCGACACCGCCGCCCAAGCCCTTCCGGCGAGAGAGGAGCGGGGTCCGGGGGCAGCGCCCCGGTTGCGGGAAGGGACGGCGCGGGGGACGAGCCCGCCGCAGGCGCCCCACCCCACCGCACACGGCCGCCGTCCCCGCCCCGCCCACGGCAAAAGGGCCGGGCCCCGGGGAAATCCCCGGGGCCCGGCCCTCAGCCTGCCGACGGCTACGCGCAGATCGCGCGCACCCCGATCAGTTGTCGTCCTCGTCGATCAGAAAGCCACGCATCGGCGACGGCGCCTGCTGCATCGGCTGCGGCGCCTGCGGCCGCACCGGTGCCATCGGCTGCGTCATGGCCGGCGACATCTGCTGCTGGCCACCGTACGACGGTCCAGCGCCCATGCCCGGGTTGCCACCCATCTGCGGGCCACCGTGACCACCGTGGTTACCGCCCATGGTGTGGCCCATGGCGCCCGCACCGGCCGGAGCCAGCGAAGGCGACGGCGGCAGCGAAGCAGCCGCCGGGGTCCGCGGCGGGGCCAGCGAGTCGTCCGCCTGGGTCTCCAGCTGACGCAGCTGGCTCTCCAGGTAGGACTTCAGCCTGGTCCGGTACTCGCGCTCGAAGCCACGCAGGTCCTCGACCTTGCGCTCCAGCGTCGCGCGGGCCGACTCCAGCGAGCCCATCGCCACGCGGTGCTTCTCCTGCGCGTCCCGCTCCAGCGCGTCCGCCTTGGCACGCGCGTCACGCTCCAGACCCTCGGCGCGGCTGCGTGCCTCGCCGACGATCTTGTTGGCCTCGGAACGGGCCTCCGCGATCGCCTGGTCGGCGGTCTGCTGCGCGAGCGAGAGGACACGGGCGGCGCTGTCGCCACCGGGTGCCTGGGGCTGCTGCATCTGCGGCGGCTGCATCTGCTGCATCTGCTGCATCTGCGGCGCGTGGCCCATGGGACCGCCCATGGGGCCACCCATGGGACCGCCCTGCATGGGGCCATGCTGACCCGGACCGTGCTGACCGGGACCGTGCTGGCCCGGGCCGTGCTGACCCTGGGGGCCGTGACCGCTGGGACCGGCTGGCAGCTGCGGAGCACCACCGGGCAGCTGGGGCGGACCCATCTGCGGGGGCTGCTGCTGGACCGGCGGACCCGATATGGCGGCGGGCACAGGTGCCCCGGGCCGGTCCTGCTGCTCCGGCTTCCGCATGCCCTGCTGCTGGTTCTGCGCGGCGGCACGCGTGGCGGCTGCCAGCTTGGCGCGCAGGTCCTCGTTCTCACGGAGCAGGCGGGTCAGCTCGGACTCGACCTCGTCCAGGAAGGCATCGACCTCGTCCTCGTCATAGCCTTCTCGGAGACGGACGGTCGTGAACTGCTTGTTCCGCACGTCCTCGGGGGTCAGCGGCATCTCTTCTTCACCTCTACGTAGTCGTCGGCAGTCGGCAAGACCGTATCGCTCACAGCCTGGTCACGATCGAGATCAGGATGTAAACGATGATCATCAGAACGAAGAAGGACAGGTCGAGTGCCACGCCCCCGAGACGCAGCGGCGGAATGAACCGCCGCAGAAGCTTGAGCGGTGGATCGGTGACAGTGTAGGTGGCCTCGAGAAGCACCACCATCGGCTTGCCTGGCTGCCATGAACGTGCGAACTGGAAGACGTAGTCCATGACCAGCCGGAAGATCAGCACGATGAGGAAACACATCAGCGCGATATAGACAACCTGCAGTGCGACGCCCATTTCGCGCTTCCCTCTCCCCTGGCTCTCGTAGCTCCGGCCTTGCGGCCGGGGTTGTTCCCGGTGTCGTGTTCTCAGCTCTGGTTGAAGAATCCGCCCTCAGCGATGCGGGCCTTGTCCTCCGCCGTGACATCGACGTTAGCAGGCGACAACAGGAACACCTTCTGCGTCACCCGTTCAATGCTGCCATGGAGACCGAAGACGAGTCCTGCGGCAAAGTCGACAAGTCGCTTCGCGTCCGTATCGTCCATCTCCGTGAGATTCATGATCACCGGAGTGCCCTCACGGAAGTGTTCCCCGATGGTACGGGCCTCGTTGTAGGTCCGGGGGTGCAGCGTGGTGATGCGGTAGGGCTCCCGCTCTGACACGACCTTGGGCATGATCACCGGTGCGTTCTTCTCCATGTTCGGGCGTTCAGGTGTGATGGATGCCACGGGTGCGATTCGGGCGGGTCGCACGCTCTCCGCCGAAATCTGGACGGGCTCCCGCTGCGCGGGCGGCTGCACCGCTCGCACCGGTTCGTCCCGCTCGCGGTCCCGCTCCACCTGATGCGCGGGCTGGTGCCGCCGCCGGTCGCGCTCCGGCTCCGGCTCGGGTTCGAATTCGTCGTCGGGGTCGAACCCCGGACCGTCGTACCCATCGTCCTCCACGAGGCCGAGGTAGACCGCCATCTTGCGCATCGCGCCGGCCATGCTCTGAGTCCTCCGCTCTGTGGTGGATCGGCATCTGTCACCAAGTGCCCGCGATCCACTGAGGCCCTGCCCGCCATCAGCGGGAATGACCATATTTTCTGCTGTGGTCCGACCTGCTTGGCGACGTTACCGGAGCCCGGGTCGGACTCCGAGTACCGCAGTACCGACGCGCACATGTGTCGCTCCGGCCGCAACGGCTTCCTCAAGGTCCGCGCTCATCCCTGCAGAGACCATGTTCGCAGCCGGATGGTTCCCGCGCAGGCGGGATGAGAATTCCATCAGCCGGTCGAACGCCGCGCGTTGCCGTCCCGCGTACGGTCCGGCGAGTGGCGCCACGGTCATCAGACCGTCGAGCCGGAGCCCCGGCGCGGCGTCCACCGCGGCGGCCAACTCCTCGATCCCGTCCGGCGCGACGCCGCCCCGGTCACCGCGCGCGCCGCTCTCGGCGTCGAGTGCGACCTGGATGAGACACCCCAGTTCACGCCCGCCGCGCACGGCGGCGGCCGACAGGGCCGTGACCAACTTCGTCCGGTCCACCGACTGCACGACATCGGCATAACTCGCCACAGAACGAACCTTATTCGTCTGCAGTTGTCCGACAAAGTGCCATGTGAGCGAAAGATCCGAACAAGCAGCCGCCTTGGGTGCCGCGTCCTGATCGCGATTCTCCGCGACGTGGCGCACACCGAGTTCGTGCAGGATCCGCACATCGCTCGCGGGGTAGGTCTTCGTGACCACAATGAGGGTCACTTCTTCCCTTTTGCGACCGGCGGCAGCACAAGCGGAAGCGATACGCGCCTCCACCTGTGCCAGATTCTCGTCGAGTTGAGTTCTACGGTCCGTCATGCCCTATCAGTCCAACCAGACATATCCGGCGAGCCGCCCGGTCGTGCGGTCGCGGCGGTACGAGAAATGGTCGCCCGACTCCAGGGTGCAGGCGGGCGACTTGTGCCGGTCGCGCACCCCGAGGGCTTCGAGCTGGGCGTGAACCCCGGCGGTGACATCCACGGCCGGAGTCCCCCAGCTGGTCTCGGACCACGATTCGGGAACCGCCTCGGCGACCTCGGACCGCATCGCCGCCGGGACTTCGTAACACCGTCCGCAGACGGCGGGTCCGGTGTGCGCGGTGATCCGGGAGGGTTCCGCGCCGAGCTTCACCATGGCCTCGACCACGGCGGGGACGACTCCGGCGACGAGACCGGGGCGGCCGGCGTGGGCCGCCGCCGCGATCCCGGCGACCGGGTCGGCGAGGAGTACGGGGGTGCAGTCGGCGGTGAGTACGGCGAGCGGGAGTCCGCGTCGTGCGGTGACCACCGCGTCCACCGCGGGAATCTCGGAAACGTCTCCCCAGGGACCGTCGACCACGGCCACGTCCCGCCCGTGCACCTGGTTCATCCAGACGACCCGGGCCGGGTCGAGACCGAGGGTCCGAGCAGCGCGCTCGCGGTTGGCGAGCACGGCGGCGGAGTCGTCCCCGACCGCGCCGCCGAGGTTGAGCTCCTCGTACGGAGCGGCGCTCACCCCACCCCACCTGTCGGTGAAAGCGAAGCGAGCGCCGCCTGCCGGGGACACTGCAGTCACTGCGTGGTGCTGACCTATCACTTCAAGAAGTCCGGAACGTCCAGCTCTTCGGCCTGGGAGTCCTGGTAGGGACGGGCCGGCGGGACATGCGGCGGAGAGACCGGCGACATCGGGGTCTCGTTCGCCACCGGTGCGGACTCGGCCTGGGCCGGGATCTCCTCGCGCACCGGCACGGAACCGAGCCCGCCGGACTGACGCACCGGCTCGGCGGCCCGGGCCGGCGGCGCCGTCTCCTCGCGCTTGCCGGCGCCCGCACCGAGGACGTTCTCGCGACGGGCCGGCGGCTGCCCGCCGTCGAAGCCCGCGGCGATCACGGTGACCCGCACCTCGTCGCCCAGCGCGTCGTCGATGACCGCACCGAAGATGATGTTCGCCTCGGGGTGGGCCGCCTCGCTCACCAGCTGGGCGGCCTCGTTGATCTCGAAGAGACCGAGGTCGCTGCCGCCGGAGATGGAGAGCAGGACACCACGGGCGCCGTCGATGGACGCCTCCAGGAGCGGCGAGGAGATCGCCATCTCGGCCGCGGCCACCGCGCGGTCGTCGCCACGGGCCGAGCCGATGCCCATGAGTGCCGATCCGGCCTCGGACATGACCGACTTGACGTCGGCGAAGTCGAGGTTGATCAGACCAGGGGTGGTGATGAGGTCGGTGATGCCCTGGACGCCCGAGAGCAGCACCTGGTCGGCCGACTTGAACGCGTCGAGCACGCTGACCTGGCGGTCCGAGATGGACAGCAGCCGGTCGTTGGGGATGACGATGAGGGTGTCGACCTCTTCGCGGAGCTCGGCGATGCCGTCCTCCGCCTGGTTCGCGCGACGCCGGCCCTCGAAGGTGAACGGGCGGGTGACCACACCGATCGTGAGGGCGCCGAGCGAGCGTGCGATGTTGGCGACGACGGGTGCGCCGCCGGTACCGGTGCCGCCGCCTTCTCCGGCGGTGACGAAGACCATGTCGGCCCCCTTGAGGACCTCCTCGATCTCCTCACGGTGGTCCTCTGCCGCCTTACGACCGACGGCCGGGTTGGCCCCGGCGCCGAGGCCGCGGGTGAGTTCGCGGCCGACGTCGAGCTTGACGTCGGCGTCGCTCATCAACAGGGCTTGCGCATCAGTGTTGATCGCGATGAACTCGACGCCCTTGAGACCGACCTCGATCATTCGGTTGATGGCATTGACACCACCGCCGCCGACACCGATGACCTTGATGACTGCGAGGTAGTTCTGCGGTGCTGCCACGTCGAAGGCCTCTCGCCTCGAGTTACGTGTCGTCGCTTCGCGGGTCTCCCGCTGCGACGACTGATGCCGATGGGGACGGTCCGAACGCCGACCCAAACCCTAACGTTGAAGTTTAGGGTTACCAGTGTGTCTGCTTCTTGGACTCTTCCGAACAGGACACTAAGTCGACACGTGGCGCACGTTCAACGAACACGCCGAACCTCCCGTTTTTCTTTTCACCCTATGTGATCACCCGTAGCGCTGACCAACCAGGGTGCTGGCCAGGTCAAATGTCCGTCAACTGCCGGACACCGCAGGAGCAGTGGGTGCACTTACGTCGAAGTGTCCCGCTTTGGGAGCCGCTTTCATGAGAGCGGTGAGGACTCTTGCCTTCACCGGCCCCTCTTCGCTGCTGCCCCAGACCACCGTTCGGTCCCCGGCCAGTTCCAAGGTGATCGAATCGTACGAGGTGACCCGCACGACCCGGGTGTCCTTGGCGACTGCGGCGGGGAGTTCGCCCGCGACCCGGACTGCTTCCCGCACCAGCCGGCCACTGCTGAAGCGGCGCAGGCTCGCTGCCCGTTCGGGCGTCAGTTCCAGCAGCGGTACGCGCCCGGGCGCGCTGTCCACCGTGGCGAAACGGACACCTTTCGCGTCCACTTCAATGAACTTTGCGCCCTTTTTCACCAACAGGACCGGCTTGCGTTCGATCACTTTAAGTCCGATCTCGTGCGGCCATGACCGCACGACATCCACCGAGTCGATACGAGGCAACTTCTGGCGCAACCTGTCCGCGATGGCGTCCGTGTCCACGGAGATCAGCGGGGCCCCGATCGGCACCGCCGCGGCGGCCTCCACCTCGGCCGGGGTCAGTACGTCGACACCGGTGGTCCTGACGTGTTCGGTCCGGAACCACGACGAGCTGTAGAGCGCCCAGACGGAGCCCGAAGCGAGCAGCAGGACGGCCAGGACGATCACGATCAGTCGTCGGCGGCTGCGCACACTGGGCCCGATGGGGCGCGGCGGGCGGGCCGGCTTGTCCTCCTGATGCCCTGTACCGCGCCGGGCGGTCGTCGGTCCGGCCACGCTCGCTCCTTCACCGGGTCCGGGGGCGCCGCCCCCGGACCCGCCCGCCTCACGCGTTGCGGCGTGCGGCAATCGCCTCGTACACCATGCCGACGAGCAGGTCGTCGGCGTCCCTGCGGCCGAACTCGGCTGCGGCGCGGGACATTTCGTACAGCCGGTGCGGATCCGCGAGCACCGGAAGGACGTTGCCCTGCACCCACTCGGGGGTCAGCGCCGCGTCGTCCACCAGCAGGCCGCCGCCGGCGTTGACCACCGGCTGGGCGTTGAGCCGCTGTTCGCCGTTGCCGATCGGCAACGGAACATAGGCGGCGGGAAGCCCGACGGCGGAGAGTTCGGCGACGGTCATCGCGCCCGCGCGGCAGAGCATCATGTCCGCTGCGGCGTACGCGAGATCCATCCGGTCCACGTACGGTACCGGGATGTAGGGCGGCATCCCGGGCATGTTGTCGATACGCGGCAATTCGTTCTTCGGGCCGACCACGTGCAGGATCTGGATCCCCGAGCGCTGCAGCAGCGGGGCGACCCGCTGGATCACCTCGTTGAGGTGGCGTGCGCCCTGCGAGCCGCCGGAGACCAGCAGCGTCGGCAGGTTGGGGTCGAGGCCGAACGCGGCGCGCGCCTCCGGGCGGACCCGGGCCCGGTCCAGGGTGGCGATGGTGCGGCGCAGCGGGATGCCGATGTAGCGGGCACCGCGCAGTTTGCTGTCGGGGGTGGAGACGGCGACCCCGTGCGCGTACCGCGAACCGATCTTGTTGGCCAGGCCCGGCCGGGCGTTGGCCTCATGGACGACGATCGGCACCCCGACCCGCTTGGCGGCGAGATAGCCGGGCAGGGCGACATAGCCGCCGAAGCCGACCACGCAGTCCGCCTTGGTGCGCTCCAGGATCTGCTCGGCGGCCTTGATGGTGCCGCGCAGCCTTCCCGGGACGGTGATCAGTTCGGGGGTGGGCTTGCGCGGCAGCGGCACGGCCGGGATCAGCGCCAGTTCGTACCCCCGCTCGGGTACGAGCCTGGTCTCGAGTCCGCGCTCCGTGCCCAGGGCAGTGATTCCCACGCTCGGGTCCTGCCTGCGCAGGGCGTCCGCGAGGGCGAGCGCCGGCTCGATGTGGCCGGCGGTCCCCCCACCGGCGAGTACGACATGCACCGAAATTCACCGCTCTCCGGACGGACGCTTCTTGACGCGCCGTCTCATCGTCTTCCATCTCACCCCGGGCCTCCGCATGGCCAGGGCCGCCTTCGCGGCGGGCTCCTCCCGCGCGAACGCGATCAGCAGCCCTACAGCGAACATGGTCGGCAGCAGGGCCGATCCTCCGTAGGAGAACAGCGGGAGCGGGACCCCGGCGATCGGCAGCAGGCCGAGCACCGCACCGATATTGATCACGGCCTGAACCGTGATCCAGGTGGTCACACCTCCCGCGGCGTACCTCACGAAGGGGTCCTCCGTGCGTCCGGCCACGCGGATACCCGCATAGCCTAGAGCCGCGAAGAGGGCGAGCACCGACAGCGTCCCCGCCAACCCCAGTTCCTCACCGGTGATGGCGAAGATGAAGTCGGTGTGAGGTTCAGGCAGTTGGCCCCATTTTTCCACACTCGCACCAAGTCCCGATCCGAACAATCCGCCGGACGCCAGAGCATAGATGCCGTGTACGGCCTGCCAGCACGAGCCGTCGGGGCCGGGTTCGCTGACCCCCATGCAGCTGAGCCGGGACATCCGGTTCGGACTGGTCTTGATCAGCAGGAAGACCAGGGCGCCCGCGACGGCGAGCACCCCGGCGAAGAGCCGGGTGGGTGCCCCGGCCAGCCAGAGCAGGCCGAAGAGGATCGCGGTGAGAATGATCGCAGTTCCCATGTCGCCGCCGAGCATGATCAGCCCGAGGAGCATGAAGGCGACCGGGACGAGGGGAACCAGCATGTGTTTCCACTGCACCAGCAGCCGTCTGTCCTGCTTGCGGGCGAGCAGATCGGCCCCCCAGAGGATCAGGGCCAGTTTGCCGAACTCACTGGGCTGGAGCTGGAAGGGGCCGCCCAGGTAGAGCCAGTTCTGGTTGCCGTTGACCGACATCCCTATCCCCGGCACCTGGACCAGCACCATCAGGAAGACCGTGCCCATGAGCAGCGGGTAGGCGAGCGCCCGATGGAGCTTGACGGGCATCCGGGAGGCGGCCACCAGCAGGACGGAGCCGATGACGGCCGCGAGGAACTGCTTGCGGAAGAAGTAGGTGCCGGGCTTCGAGAGCTCCAGGGCCTTGATCATCGAGGCGGAGTAGACCATCACCAGGCCGAGCACGGTGATCAGCAGTCCGGCGCCGAGGATCAGGTAGTACGCGGTCAGTGGGCGGTCCCAGGCCCGGCGTGCCTGCTCGTAGATCCGTCGCACACCGCCGCCGCCGCGGGGGGTGCGCGGGCCGGAGCCGTCACGGCTTCGGGAGCGCGGTACCGACGCGGGCTGCCGGGCGCCCGCCGCCAGTCTGCCGCGCAGGGCGAAACCGGCGGGCCGAGGGGGCCCGGCCTGCAGCGGTGGGGCGAGCACCCCGCTCATCGCCGCGGTCACCCGTGAACGGTCTGGGCCACGCGCGGCGGAGCTCTCGTCGGCCGGCATTGTCGCTGTCCCCTCCACTGCTCGTGCCCGGGGCTGCTGCCGAGGGCCAGGGCGTGCGGCGGAGCCGCCCGCCGTACCCGGTTGTCCGGGACAGTACGGCGCGGCGGCCGGGCTCGTCAGGCGCTCTCGTCGGCGAGTGCGCGAACCGCGTCCGCGAATGCCTCGCCCCGCTTGTTGTAATTGACGAACATGTCCATGGAGGCGCAGGCCGGGGCCATCAGTACGGTGTCTCCCGGCCGGGCGAGCCGTGCCGCCTCGCGGACCGCCTCGGACATCGCCCCAGTGTCGGTCCGGTCGAGGTCGACGACCGGGACCTCGGGGGCGTGTCGCGCGAGGGCTTCGCGGATGAACGCCCGGTCGCGGCCCATGAGTACGACGCCGCGCAGCCGCTTCGCGGCCCCGGTCACCAGTTCGTCGAAAGTGGCGCCCTTGGCGAGGCCGCCGGCGATCCAGACGATCGGGTCGTACGCCGCGAGGGAGGCCTCCGCGGCATGGGTGTTGGTGGCCTTGGAGTCGTCGATGTAGGCGACTTCGGCGACGTCCGCGACATGTTCGATGCGGTGCGCGTCGGGGCGGAAGGCTCGCAGACCGTCCCGAACCGCCCGCGGCTCGACGCCGAACGCGCGGGCCAGTGCCGCGGCCGCCAGGGCGTTGGCGATGTTGTGCGGGGCGGGCGGGTTGACGTCCCCGACCTCGGCGAGCTCCTGGGCCTGCTTCTGCCGGTTGGTCACGAAGGCCCGGTCGACGAGGATCCCGTCGACGACGCCCAGCTGGGACGGGCCGGGGGTTCCGAGGGTGAAGCCGATGGCGCGGCAGCCCTCTTCGACGTCCGCCTCCCGGACCAGGTCCTCGGTGGCCTTGTCGGCCGCGTTGTAGACGCAGGCGATCCGGTTGCCTTCGTAGACCCGGCCCTTGTCCGCGACGTACGCCTCCATGGAGCCGTGCCAGTCGAGGTGGTCGGGCGCCAGGTTGAGGACGACCGCGGAGTGGGCGCGCAGCGAGGGCGCCCAGTGCAGCTGGTAGCTGGAGAGCTCGACGGCGAGTACGTCGTACGTCTCGTCACCGAGCACCGCGTCGAGCAGGGAGACGCCGATGTTCCCGACGGCCGCCGTGCGCAGCCCGGCCGCCTCCAGGATCGAGGCGAGCATCCGTACGGTCGTGGTCTTGCCGTTGGTGCCGGTGACGGCGAGCCAGGGTGCCGGCTCCCGGCCGTTCAAGCCGCGCAGCCGCCAGGCGAGTTCGACGTCGCCCCAGACCGGGACGCCCGCCTCGGCGGCTGCTGCGAAGAGCGGCTTGTCGGGTTTCCAGCCCGGGGTGGTGACGATGAGCTCGGTGGACTCGGGCAGGGTCGCCCCGTCGCCGAGGCGCACGGTGATGCCCTGCGCCTCCAGCTCCGCGGCCTGCGTACGGGAACGCTCGTCGTCCCCGTCGTTGACCACCGTGACGATGGCGCCGAGGCCGTGCAGGACACGGGCCGCGGGGATACCGCTGACGCCGAGCCCGGCGACGGTGACGTGCTTGCCCTGCCAGTCCTGATTGCTCACTTGGCGGCTGCCCACCCTGCGTAGAAGAGACCGAGTCCGACGATCACGCACATGCCCTGGATGATCCAGAACCGGACCACGACAAGGACTTCGGACCACCCCTTGAGTTCGAAGTGGTGCTGGAGCGGAGCCATCCGGAAGACCCGCTTGCCGGTCATCTTGAAGGAGCCGACCTGGATGACCACGGACATGGTGATCATCACGAAGAGGCCGCCGAGGATGGCCATCAGGAATTCGGTGCGGGAGCAGATCGCGAGACCCGCGAGCGCGCCGCCGAGGGCCAGCGAACCGGTGTCGCCCATGAAGATCTTGGCCGGCGAGGTATTCCACCACAGGAAGCCGAAGCAGGCCCCCATCAGCGCGGAGGCGACGACCGCGAGGTCGAGCGGGTCGCGGACCTCGAAGCAGGCGTTGGGGTTGGTCAGGGAGACCGCGTTGGCGCAGGACTCCTGGAACTGCCACAGCCCGATGAAGGTGTACGCGCCGAAGACCATCACGGACGCGCCGGTGGCCAGGCCGTCCAGACCGTCCGTCAGGTTCACGCCGTTGGACATGGCGAGGATCATGAACAGCGCCCAGACGACGAACAGCACCGGCCCGATCGACCAGCCGAAGTCCGTGACGAACGACAGCTTGGTGGAGGCCGGGGTGTTGCCGCGGCCGTCGGCGAACTGCAGCGACAGCACCGCGAACGCGATACCGACGATCAGCTGGCCGGCCATCTTCGCCTTGGCCCGCAGGCCCAGCGAACGCTGCTTGACGATCTTGATGTAGTCGTCGAGGAACCCGACCAGACCCATGCCGGTCATCAGGAACAGGACCAGCACGCCGGAGAAGCGCACCTGCTCGCCGGTGATCACCTTCGCCAGGACGTACGCCATGAGCGTGGCCAGGATGAAGGCGATGCCGCCCATCGTGGGCGTCCCCTTCTTGCTGCCGTGGGTGCGCGGGCCGTCGTCGCGGATGAACTGCCCGTATCCCTTGCGGGCCAGGAGCTTGATCAGCAACGGGGTACCGACCAAGGTCAGGAAGAGCCCGATGGCCCCCGCGAAGAGGATCTGCCTCATCGGCCGGTGACCTCGCCCTCGGTCGAGTTCTCCAGCAGTGCCTGGGCGACCTGTTCCAGGCCGGCCGACCGGGACGCCTTCACCAGCACGACGTCTCCCGCGCGCAGTTCACTGCGCAACAGGTCGACGGCCGCCTGTGCGTCGGACACGTGCACCGACTCCTCACCCCACGAACCCTCGTTGTATGCGCCCAGTTGCAGCCAGGAGGCTTCTCTGCCCCCGACCGCGACGAGCTTGCTGACGTTGAGCCGGACGGCGAGCCGTCCGACCGCGTCGTGCTCGGCGAGCGAGGCGTCGCCGAGCTCGGCCATGGGACCGAGCACCGCCCACGTACGACGCCCCTTCCCCATGGCCACCAGCGCGCGCAGCGCTGCTCGCATGGATTCGGGGTTCGCGTTGTAGGCGTCATTGACGAACGTCACGCCGTCCGGTCGCTCGGTGACCTCCATGCGCCAGCGGGAGAGGGTGCCCGCCTCGGAGAGCGCCTCGGCGATCTCGTCTGCGGACAGGCCCAACTCATGGGCGACGGCGGCCGCGGCGAGCGCGTTCGACACGTGATGCTCACCGTACAGGCGCATGGTCACATCGCTGCACCCGGTGGGTGTGTGGAGCGTGAAAGCAGGGCGTCCGTCGTCGGTGAGACGGACGTTCTCTCCCCGTACGTCCGCTTCCGCGGCTTCGCCGAAGAGCAGCACCCGGGCCTTGGTGCGGGAGGTCATGGCGCGCACGAGCGGGTCGTCGGCGTTGAGGACGGCGAGTCCGTCCTCGGGGAGCGACTCGACCATCTCGCCCTTGGCGATGGCGATCTGCTCCCGGCCGCCGAACTCACCGATGTGCGCGGTGCCGACGTTGAGGACGAGGCCGATCCGCGGCGGGACCAGGCCGGTGAGGTAGCGGATGTCGCCGATGTAGCGGGCACCCATTTCGAGGACGAGGTGCTCGGTCTTCTCGGTGGCGCGCAGGGCGGTGAGGGGCAGGCCGATCTCGTTGTTGAGATTGCCCGCCGGGAAGACGGTGGGCCCCTTGCGCTCCAGCAGCTGGGCGATCAGGTCCTTGGTGGAGGTCTTGCCCGCGGAGCCGGTGAGGGCGACGACGGTCGTGCCGAGGCGTTCGACGACGGTCCGGGCGAGGGCGCCCAGCGCGGCCACGACGTCGTCGACGACGATGGCCGGGACCCCGACGGGGCGGGTGGCGAGCACGGCCGCCGCGCCCGCCTCGACGGCGCGCTGCGCATAGTCGTGGCCGTCGACCCGCTCGCCGGCGAAGGCGACGAACAGGCTGCCCTGCTCCACCGCTCGGGAGTCGATGACGACTGGCCCGCTGACGGTCGCTGCCGGATCCGGTATGTCGTGCGGCTGCCCGCCGACGATTTCGGCGATCTCGGCGAGGGTAAGGGTGATCACTTGGTCATCCCTGACTGTTGTTCTCGTGGGTGTGGGCGAGTTCCGGGACGGCCACCGGGGTGTCGTCGGCGCTCGTGTGCCCCGTGGACCGTGCGATGGCCGCGCGCAGCACCGTGCGGTCGTCGAAGGGGCGTACCACTCCGTGGATGTCCTGGCCCTGTTCGTGGCCCTTGCCGGCGATCAGCACGGTGTCGCCGGGCCGGGCGCGGGCGACCGCGATGGCGATGGCGGCCGCCCGGTCGGCGTCGACCAGGACGTCGCCGCGCTCGTGCGGCGGCACCTCGGCGGCGCCCGAGAGCATGGCGGTCAGGA
Organism: Streptomyces sp. JH14; assembly: GCF_029428675.1. Lineage (GTDB taxonomy): Bacteria > Actinomycetota > Actinomycetes > Streptomycetales > Streptomycetaceae > Streptomyces. The sequence goes on from NZ_JAJNEL010000001.1 coordinate 1,589,963, forward strand.
TGGCCAGGGGGTCCTCGGAGCGGGGGTTGTCTGAGGTCAGTACGGCGGTGTCGGCGAGCCGGGCAGCGGCCGCGCCCATCGGGCCGCGTTTCGTCGTGTCGCGGTCGCCTCCGCAGCCGAGCACGACGTGCAGCTTGCCCTCGGTGACCTTGCGCAGGGAGCGCAGGACGGACTCGACGGCGTCGGTCTTGTGTGCGTAGTCGACGACCGCGAGGTACGGCTGTCCGGCGTCGACGCGTTCCAGCCGGCCCGGGACGCCGGGGACGGCGGCGACCCCGTCGGCCGCGGTCTGCGGGTCGACGCCCGCGACGGCGAGGGTGACGATCGCGGCGAGGGCGTTGGCGACGTTGAACGGGCCCGGCAGCGGAGCGCCCGCGGTGATCCGCTCGTCCTTGGGGCCGACCACGGTGAAGGTGGATCCCAGCGGGCCGATTTCGACGTTCTCGGCACGCCAGTCGGCATCCGGGTGGCCCTCTGCGGAGAAGGTGACGACCGGCACGGTCGCCTCCGTGACCAGCCTGCGGCCGTACGCGTCATCGAGGTTGACGACGCCCTGCCGGCTGCGCTGCGGGGTGAACAGCTGTGCCTTGGCCTGGAAGTAGTCCTCCATGCCGGAGTGGAACTCCATGTGCTCCGGGCTGAGGTTGTTGAAGACGGCGACGTCGAAGACACAGCCGTCGACCCGGCCGAGGACCAGCGCGTGGCTGGAGACCTCCATGGTGACCGCGTCGACGCCGCGCTCGCGCATGACGGCGAAGAGGGCCTGGAGATCGGTGGCCTCGGGGGTGGTGCGCTCGGACTTGATGCGCTCGTCGCCGATCCGCATCTCGACCGTGCCGATCAGCCCGGTGCTGCGTCCGGCGCCCCGGAAGCCGCCCTCGACGAGGTACGCGGTGGTGGTCTTCCCGGACGTTCCGGTGATGCCGACCTGGAGGAGGCCGGCGCCGGGCCGCCCGTAGATCTCGGCGGCGAGTTCGCCCATCCGGCCGCGCGGGTTCTCGGTGACCAGCACCGGCAGTCCGGTGGCGGCGGCGCGTTCGGCGCCCGCCGGGTCGGTGAGGACCGCTGCCGCGCCGAGGCCGGCCGCCTGGGCGGCGAAGTCGGCGCCGTGGAACCGGGCGCCGGGCAGCGCCGCGTACACGTCGCCGGGCCGTACCGCCCGCGAGTCATGGGTGATGCCGGTGACCTCACCGGATCCTGGCGGTTCGACTCCCAGCCGGGCTGCCAGCTCGCCGAGGGGGGTCGGCTGGAGCCGGTCCGGGCGGGGCGCTCCCGGGTAGTTCACAGGCGCGTCCTTCTGGGTGGTTTGGGACTGTTCAGCGTGGGGCACGGCGGTGAGCGTACCGGGCGCACCCGGCCCCTCGCGAAGTGAGGGGGCCGGGCCGGGGTGGTTCCCGTTCCGCTTTCCGGGATCAGGGGCGATGGTTGTCACTGGCTGGTTACCCCGAGTTCACTCGCCGGGCTGGAAGGACACCGGCAGCCGGGCGGGCTTGCTGCCGGACGGTGCGATCTGGAGCGTCTTCAGTGCGAACTCCATGACCTGCTTGTAGATGGGACCGCAGATCTGGCCGCCGAAGTAGCTGCCCTTCGTCGGGTTCTGGATCGCACAGTAGACGGTGATCTGCGGGTTGTCGGAGGGCGCGAAGCCCGCGAAGGACGCGGTGTAGCCGTGGTATCCGCCGCGGACCGGATCGACCCGGTTGGCCGTCCCGGTCTTGCCCGCGACCCGGTAGCCGGGGATCCGGGCCTTGGTGCCGGTGCCCTCCTCGTCACCGACCACCGACTCCAGCATGCGTGCGAGCGACTTCGCGGTCTTCTCGCTGACCACCCGGGTCTGTTCGGGAGCGTCCGCGGGGGTGAACCGGCCGTCGGCGCCCTTGGTACCGCGCACCAGCGTGGGCTGGATCCGGACACCGCCGTTGGCGATCGTCGAGTAGACCGAGGCGGCCTGCATGGCGTTGAGCGAGAGGCCCTGGCCGAACGGGATCGTGTACTGCTGGGAGGTCGACCAGTCCTGCGGCCGGGCGAGGATGCCGGGGGTCTCCCCCGGGTAGTCCAGCCCGGTCGGGCTTCCGATGCCGAACTTGCGCAGGTACGAGTAGAGGACCTTGTTGGCCGCGGCCTGGGTCTTGCCGAGCTGTCCGGTGGCCAGGATGGTGCCGATGTTGCTGGACTTGGCGAGCACGCCGTTGAGCGTCAGGTACCAGGTGATGTGGTCGATGTCGTCCCTGAAGAGCCGGTCGCCGCGGTGCAGCCGGTTGGGGACCGTGACGTGGGTACCGGGGCCGGCGGCCTTCTCCTCCAGCACGGCGGCCATGGACATGACCTTGCTGGTGGAGCCGGGCTCGTACACGTCCTGCAGCGCCGCGTTGCCCAGCGACGCCGCGTCGGCCTGCGAGAGGTCGTTGGGGTCGAAGCCGGGGGCGTTGGCCATGGCGAGCACCTCACCGGTCCGCGCGTTCTGCACGATGACGTAGCCGCGGTCCGCCTTGGACTTCTTCACCTGCTTCGAGATGGCCTGCTGAGCGGCCCACTGGATGTCCCGGTCGATGGTCAGCTCGATGTCGGAACCCGCGACGGCCGGGACCTCCCTGGTGCCCGCAGTGGGCACCCGGCGGCCGCCGGACTGGGCGTACTTGATCTCGCCGTCCTTGCCCGCGAGCTCCTGGTCCAGCTGCGACTCGAGGCCGCCCGCACCCCTGCCCTCGGCGTTGACGTAACCCAGTATCCCGGCGGCCAGCCCGCCGTTGGGGTAGACCCGCTTGGTGGTCGCCTCCTGGAAGACACCGGCCAGCACATTGGCGCCGGTGCCGCCGTCGGCCTTGTCCTTCTGCGCCTTCTCGGCGAACACGGACTTGAGGTCCTTGATCTGCTTCCAGACCTGCGGGGTCTGCCGGCGGGCCAGGACGGCGTACCGGCTGTTCGGCTTCGAGAGCTTCTCCGTCAGCTCCTCGGCGTCGACGCCGAGGATGGGGGCGAGGAGGGCGGCGGCCTGCTGCGGTGCGTCCGGGGCCTTGCTGTCCTCGGGCGTGAACATCTTGGGGTCGGCGGTGATGTTGTACGCGTCGACGCTGGTGGCCAGGGCGATACCGCTGCGGTCGGTGATCTCGCCGCGCTCGGCGGAGATCGTGTACTCGAGGTAGCGGTTCTTCTCGGCCTTGGCGGCATACGCGCTGGCGTCGACGGCCTGGACCTGGAGAAGCCGGACGACGAACGCCAGCATGACGAGCGTCAGCGCCAGACTGACCAGGCGGAGCCGGGGACGCGGGCTGCCCAGCCGCAGCGGGCGCGACGACGGTCTGCGCGGCGCGTGGCCGCGCGGGGCCGCCGACGACGGGCGACGGGAGGCGGGCCGGGGGCGGGCCTGGCCGGGGGCGGCGCTGCGGGGGCGCGCGGGGCCGGGGACCCGGCGGCGCGGTGGTTCCTTGGAGGGCACTGCATCACCTGCCGGGGCTCGTCGAGGACTGGTGTGCCGGGGTGCTCGGCTGCGCGGCCGAGGTACTGGGCTTCGTGGCGGGCGGCGCGGAGGCGGAACCGGAGGGCGGGGGCGCCGGCGACACGGAGTGCGACGGCGAGGCGGTGACCGGCGGCGGGGCCTTCCGGGGCTGCGCCGGGGCGACGACCTCGGAGGGAACACCGCGGACCGTACCGCCGGGGCCGAGGAAGGCGGGGCTGCCGCCGGGCACCATGCCGAGCTCGCGGGCGCGCCGCTCCAGGGCGTCCGGCTCGGAGCGGCCGTCGACATCCCGCTGGAGGGCCTGCTCCTCGTCGGTGAGGTCGGTGGTCCGCTTCTTCAGCTCGCTCAGCCTGAACGATCCTTCGTTGAGCGCGGAATTCAGCAGCAGAAGGGTGATCAGACCGCCGCCGAGGAGCAGCACGATCAGCAGGACGAAGGGCGTACGTGCCGCGTTGCTGGGCCCGGAGGGCATCAGCCGCACGAGCCGCGCGGCCCGTCCCCTCAGCTGTCCTGCCGGTCGGCTCACCGCGCCACCTCGACCTCTCCCGGTGCCGTGCCGGCCGGGCCGGCCGTGCTCATCGTTCCTCCTCGCGGATCCGCTGGGCGCCGCGCAGCCGGGCGGGGGCGGCGCGCCGGTTCTCGGCGACCTCCTCCTCCGTGGGCAGTTCCGCGCCGCGGGTCAGGAGCTTCAGCCGGGGCTGGTAGCGCTCGGGGACCACGGGCAGTCCGGGCGGCGCCGTGTTCGCGGCACCTGCCGCGAAGACCTGCTTGACCAGCCGGTCCTCCAGCGAGTGGTACGAGAGGACGGCGATCCGGCCTCCCACGGCGAGGGACTCCACGGCGGCCGGGATCGCCCGCTCCAGGACGGTGAGCTCGCCGTTGACCTCGATGCGCAGGGCCTGGAAGGTGCGCTTGGCGGGATTGCCGCCGGTGCGCTTGGCGGCCTGCGGCAGCGCGTCACGGATCAGCTCGACGAGCCGGGCGCTGTTGCTGAACGGCTCCTTCTCGCGCTCGCGCACGATCGCGGAGACGATCCGCTTGGCCTGCTTCTCCTCGCCGTACGCACGCAGGATCCGGACGAGCTCGCCCGGCGGGTAGGTGTTGAGCACCTCGGCCGCGCCGATGCCGGTCGTCTGGTCCATCCGCATGTCGAGCGGGGCGTCCTGGGCGTACGCGAATCCGCGGTCGGCCTCGTCCAGCTGCATGGAGGAGACCCCGAGATCGAACAGGACGCCCTGGACCTTGGGGACACCGAGCCGGGCGAGCACCTCGGGCAGCTCGTCGTAGACGGCGTGCACCAGCGTGGCCCGGTCACCGTACGGGGCGAGCCGCTCACCGGAGAGGCGCAGGGCTTCCTTGTCCCGGTCCAGTGCGATCAGCCGTGCGGACGGGAAGGCGGCGAGCAGGGCCTCGCTGTGGCCGCCGAGACCGAGGGTGCAGTCGACCACCACGGGCTGCTGCGGGCTCGGTGCTTCCAGAGCCGGGGCCAGCAGGTCCAGGCATCGCTGGAGCATCACCGGGACGTGTCGGGTCTGGCTCATGCGCCCTCTCAGGCTCAGGTCCCGTGTGGCTGCACGTGCGGCCTGGTCCCCGCCCGCTCGGAAGGGGAGGTCAGCCGGCGCCGGGGAAGTGGCGTCGGCCGACCGGCGAGCGGGAGAGGGCCGGGCCGTACGTACGCCGCGCACACAGGGGAAATCTTCGGAAATGTGCAAGCTCTCGGTAACTTCCCGTCACTTTAGTCCACCCTGCCATTCGATCGATTCCCGATCAATCAACCGGACAGCGCGTCGCCCGGCCCGCCGTTCACCCGGACGGGCGATCCGGCGCGGGGCCTGTGGGTTACCTCACAACAAGCCTCGTTGACGTTCTTTGTCCCTTCCCACAGCACGCCAGGGCGCTTCGCGACAGCTAACGTCATATCCATGTCGACTACCGCGCAGTCCCCCACCGAGCACTCCGCACCCGCTGCCGGACAGGCCCTCACCGGCGGTACGGTCACCGACCGGCTGGTCGAGGCGAACATCCGTTACGCGGCCGAATTCGACGATCCGGGCATGGACGCGCGGCCGGTGCTGAAGGTCGCCGTGGTCGCCTGCATGGACGCCCGGCTCGACCTCCACGACGCGCTCGGCCTGGCGCTCGGCGACTGCCACACCATCCGCAACGCGGGCGGTGTGGTCACCGACGACGTGATCCGGTCCCTGACCATCAGCCAGCGGGCGCTCGGCACCCGCAGCGTCATACTCATCCACCACACCAACTGCGGCCTCGAGTCGATCACCGAGGAGTTCCGGCAGGAGCTGGAGGTGGAGGTCGGCCAGCGGCCGGTCTGGGCCGTGGAGGCGTACAAGGACGCGGATCAGGACGTACGGCAGTCGATGCAGCGCGTCCGCACCTCGCCGTTCCTCCTGCACACCGATGACGTCCGCGGCTTCGTCTTCGACGTGACCAGCGGCTTGCTGCGGGAGATCCTCCCCACCAGCTGACGTCCGAGGCTTCGCGGCGGGCACCAAAAATTCCCGCAACCCCGACATTTCGCTCCCACTTGTCCACAGGCGAGTGACACGAAGCGGTAACGGCAACAAGAATGCGGGTGTGACATCCCGCCGGACGCGTCCGAGGGGTGTCCGAGTTTCGGGGTGGCCGGTCCAACGACAGCGCATCGGCCCGTGAATGGGGTACCCCCCTGCTCCTCGGGAGCAGGGGGCAGGGCCGAGGAGGGCCGGGGTGACGACCTATGACGATCGAGCGAGCCTCACAGATCTGACGACCACAGCTGAGCGGGTGCGCAGGTCGGTGGAGGCTGTGATCGAGGGCAAGCCTGAGGTCGTACGGCTTTCGCTGACCGTGCTGCTCGCGGAGGGGCATCTCCTCATCGAGGATGTCCCCGGGGTGGGCAAGACCATGCTGGCCAAGGCGCTCGCGCGGTCCATCGACTGCTCGGTGCGGCGCATCCAGTTCACACCGGATCTGCTGCCTTCGGACATCACGGGGGTGTCCATCTTCGACCAGCAGCAGCGCGAGTTCGAGTTCAAGCCGGGCGCGATCTTCGCCCAGATCGTGATCGGCGACGAGATCAACCGCGCCTCGCCGAAGACGCAGTCCGCACTGCTGGAGTCGATGGAGGAGCGCCAGGTCACCATCGACGGGCACAGCTACGAGCTGCCCGACCCCTTCATGGTGGTGGCCACCCAGAACCCGGTGGAGATGGAGGGCACGTATCCGCTGCCCGAGGCCCAGCGCGACCGGTTCATGGCCCGGGTGTCGATCGGCTATCCCAGCGCGGAGGCCGAGCTGCAGATGCTCGATGTCCACGGCGGGGTCTCACCGCTCGACGATCTGCAGCCGGTGGCGCACGCCCACGACATCGTGAAGCTGATCGAAGCGGTACGGACGGTCCATGTGGCCGATTCGGTACGGCGGTACGCGGTGGAGCTGGTCGGGGCCACCCGTGTCCACCCCGATCTGCGGCTCGGCGCCTCGCCCCGTGCCACGCTGCATCTGCTGCGCGCCTCGAAGGCCTCGGCTGCGCTGAGCGGGCGGGACTACTGCCTTCCGGACGATGTGCAGGCGCTGGCGGTCGCGGTCCTCGCGCACCGGCTGCTGCCCACCGCCCAGGCCCAGTTGAACCGCCGTACGGCTGAGCAGGTCGTGCTGGAGATCCTGCAGCAGACACCGGTGCCGACCGCCGGCGGCGGTACGGCTGTCCCGGCGCCGTCGCCGCACCAGCCCGGCGCCGCGGTGTACGGCCGGCAGCAGCCGCCCGGCATGCGGCGGGTGTGATGGCCGCCGGGGGGCCCGCCGCGATGAACGACGGCGACGACAAGGGCGGTCTCCGGGCCGCGCTGGGCGGGCTGACCACGCGCGGGCGGTCCTTCCTCGCGGCCGGGATCGCGGCCGCGGTCTGCGCGTACGTGCTGGGCCAGGGGGATCTGCTGCGGGTCGGGATGCTGCTCGCCGTTCTGCCGCTGGTCTGTGTCGCGGTGCTCTTCCGCACCCGCTACCGGGTCGCGGGCACCCGGCGGCTCTCTCCGTCCCGGGTCCCGGCGGGCACCGAGGCGCGGGTGCATCTGCGGATGGAGAACGTGTCGCGGCTGCCCACCGGGCTGCTGATGCTGCAGGACCGGGTGCCGTACGTTCTGGGGCCACGGCCCCGGTTCGTGCTGGACCGGGTGGAGGCGGGCGGTGCCCGCGAGGTGTCGTACCGGGTCCGGTCGGATCTGCGCGGGCGGTATCCGCTCGGACCGCTGCAGCTGCGGCTCAGCGATCCGTTCGGCATGTGCGAGCTGACCCGCTCGTTCAGCGCGTACGACACCCTGGTCGTCATCCCTCGGACCGAGCCGCTGCCGCCGATGCGGCTGGCGGGCGAGGCCTCCGGGTACGGCGAGGGGCGGCAGCGCTCCCTGGCGCTGGCCGGTGAGGACGACGTGATTCCGCGCGGCTACCGGCACGGCGACGATCTGCGCCGGGTCCACTGGCGCTCCACCGCGCGGTACGGCGAGCTGATGGTGCGCCGCGAGGAACAGCCGCAGCGGGCCAGGTGCACGGTGCTGCTGGACACCCGGCGGATCGCCTATCTGGGGATCGGTCCCGACTCCGCCTTCGAATGGGCGGTGTCGGGGGCCGCGTCCGCTCTGGTGCACATGCTGGAGCGGGGCTTCGCGGTGCGGCTGCTGACCGACGACGGAAGCTCGGTGCCGGGGCACGGCGAGGGAGGCTTCGCCGGATCCACCCAGGAGTCCGCCGACTCCGCGGGGCTGATGATGGACACGCTCGCGGTCGTCGACCACTCCGACGGGGACGGCCTGTCGCGCGCGTACGACGTGCTGCGCGGCGGCAACGAAGGGCTGCTGGTCGCCTTCTTCGGCGATCTGGACGAGGAGCAGGCGGCAGTGGCGGCCAGGATGCGTCAGCGCAGCGGCGGTGCCGTCGCATTCGTGCTGGACAGCGAGGCCTGGGCGCACGGCGATCCGCAGGAGGCCGCACGCGAGGCGTCGCAGGAGCGGTTGCGGCTGCTGCGCGAGTCGGGCTGGACGGTGGTCCCGGTGGAGCCCGGAGCGAAGCTCGCCGAGCTGTGGCAGCTGGCGGGACAGCAGAGTTCCGTGACGCAGTCCGCCCTGTCGAACGGCGCCACGGGCGGGACGACAGGTTTCACCGGGGGATGGTCATGAGGTTTCGGCGGGGGACGGTCATGAGGGGACGGTCATGAGCGGTCGCGGTCGGCTGGCGCTCTGCGCCTTTGCGGCGACGCTGTTGGCGGCGGGGTCGATGCTGCCGTTGGTCGACCGGTCCTACTGGATCCTGCAGGCCACCTTCCTGCTGGCGGTCCAGAGCGGGGTGGGCGCGCTCGCCCGCCGGGCGCCGCTGCCGCGGCTGCTCACCATCGCGATGCAGTTCCTCGTCGCTCTGGTGCTGGTGACCGTGGTGTTCGCCCGGGGCCAGGCCGTGCTCGGCTTCCTGCCCGGTCCCGAGGCCGTCCAGCGGCTCGCGGACCTGCTGACGACAGGCGTGGACGATGTCGGCAGGTACGCCATTCCGGCGCCCGCGACGGAGGGCATCCGGCTGATGCTGGTCGGCGGCGTGTTGCTGGTCGGGCTTGTCGTGGACACCCTTGCGGTGACGTTCCGCAGCGCGGCCCCGGCCGGACTGCCGCTCCTCGCGCTCTACTCGGTGGCTGCCGGACTGTCCGGCGGCGGCGGTGCGGGCTGGCTGTGGTTCCTGCTCGCGGCCTGCGGCTATCTGCTCCTTCTGCTGGCCGAGGGCCGGGACCGGATCTCCCAGTGGGGCCGGGTCTTCGGCGGCGTGGGCCGGACACCGGCCGGTCGGGATGCGTCGGGCGGCCAGGTGCACGCCCCGGTCCGCACCGGCCGGCGGATCGGTGCGCTGGCGCTGGGGATCTCCCTGGCCGTGCCGGCGGCGCTGCCCGCGCTCGACGGCGGCGTGCTGGCCGGTTCGGGGAGCGGGGCGGGCAAGGGCGGAGGCGGCGGCACGATCTCCGCGGTCAACCCGCTGGTCTCGCTGCAGAACGATCTGAACCAGCCGGAGAACCGGCAGGTGATGTCGTACCGCACCAATTCCACCCGTCCCCAGGACTTCTATCTGCGGATCCTGGCCCTGGACCAGTTCACCGGAAGCGAGTGGCGGCCCTCGCGGCGCAGCCTGCAGGACGTACCGAAGCGGCTTCCCGATCCGGCGGGACTGGCTTCGGACGTCGCCGTCACGGAGATCAGGACGAACGTCTCCGCGTCTCGCTCGTACCAGCAGACCTATCTGCCGCTCCCCTACCCGGCTGCCGAGATCAGGATCGACGGGCGCTGGCGGTACGAGCCCGAGGGGCGCACCCTCGTCGGTGACCGGGGCCAGACGACCCGCGGGGCGACGTACCAGGTCTCCAGCCTGGTGGTGCAGCCGACCGCGGATCAGCTGGCCGCGGCGGTCCCGGCACCGGCCGCGCTGCGGAACGAGTACACCCAGATCCCCGGCTCGCTCCCGAAGGTGGTCAAGGAGACGGCGGAACGGGTGACGAAGGGCTCCACCAACGACTACGAGCGAGCGGTGAAGCTGCAGAACTTCTTCGCCTCGGAGGGGGACTTCACCTACGACACCTCGGTGACCTCCGGCACCGGCTCGGCGGCGATCGCCCGCTTCCTGAAGGACAGGCGGGGCTTCTGCGTCCACTTCTCGTTCACGATGGCCGCGATGGCACGGACGCTGGGCATCCCGGCCCGGGTCGCAGTGGGCTTCACGCCCGGCACCGTGCAGACGGACGGTTCGGTGTCGGTCGGACTGCGCGATGCGCACGCCTGGCCCGAGCTGTACTTCCAGGGCATCGGATGGACCCGCTTCGAGCCGACGCCGTCGCGGGGCAGCGTGCCCACGTACACACAGCCGGACGCGCCCACCGGCGACACGACCGCCCCGAGCGGGCCGGAGGCGAGTGCCGCGGCCGCCCCGCGGGCAGCGCCCTCCGCGTCGGCGAGCTGCTCGTCGCAGCAGAGCAGGCAGGGCGATTGCGGCCCCACTGCGGCACCGGGCTTCGCGGCTCCGCAGGACCCCGGGACGCCCACGAGCACCATCGTCTGGGGTGCCCTGGCGATCCTGCTGGTGCTCACGCTGCCGCTGCTGCCGATGTTCTGGCGGGTCCGGGTGCGTACACAGAGGCTGAACGCGTCCTCGGGCCGTACGCCGGCGGATGCGACGGCCAGGACGCTGGCTGCGTGGCTGGAGATCACCGACACGGCGTGGGACCACGGCATCGGCCCCGACGATTCGCAGACGCCGCGCAAGGCGGCGGCGCGGGTGGTGCGGCTGGGGCAGCTGGACCCCGACGAGGCCGCCGCCGTGCACCGGGTGGCGGGGGCGGTGGAGCAGGTGCTGTACGCCCCGGAGCCCCGGGCGGCCACGGGGCTCACGGAGGACGTGGAGACGGTACGCAGCGGGTTGCGGGCCTCCGCCGACCGCTCCGCCCGGATCCGGGCGGTCCTGGCACCGCGCTCGACGGCACGTGCGGTGTGGGCGGCCTCCGAGCGCTGGTCCGCGCTGACCGGCCGGTGGGCGGCACGGTGGAGCGGGTTGCCGCGGTGGCCGTCCCGGCAGCAGGGCTGAGGGGCGCGGCCGGCGGCCGCGCCCCGTCCCGCACGCTCTGTGCCGGATCGGCTCCGCCCTCGGCCGTGCGACGGCGGAGAGCGAAAGCCGTGGGCGGTTCGGATCGGAGACCGCGCGGCACCGCAGCACAGGGCGTGCAGCCCGCGCGGGTGGTACGCAGACATGGGTGAGGGGCGGCCGCGCTCATGCGGCCGCCCCTGACCCACACACGTTCAGAAGGGGTTACTGACCCTGTTCGTCACGGCGGCGCTGCCACCGCTGCTCGATCCGGTTCATCACGGTTCGGCGTTGCTTGGGGTGTCGGCGTCCGCTCCCGCTACCGGCAGCCTGCTGCTCGCCGGGCTTGGGCGCCTTGCGCCAACCGGTGACCGCAAGGACCGCACAGCCCAGCATGACGAGGAACCCCACCACGCTGATCCAGATCTGCTTGGCGACCATTCCGGCCATGAGGAGCGCGATACCCACCAGGAATCCTGCGACCGCCTGGTAGACCCGTCGCCGGGTGTACGTACGCAGCCCGCTTCCCTCGAGCGCTGTCGCGAACTTGGGATCTTCGGCGTACAGCGCTCGCTCCATCTGCTCGAGCATTCTCTGCTCGTGCTCCGAGAGCGGCACGGAGTCCTCCTCGTCGTCGGCCACGGGGGGCGGCCGGTTTGCGGCCCTTCCAGGATAGGCAGGGATTCGCCCCCGTGAAACCCGCCCTCATTGCCAATCAGCCAGTCCGGGCCGCCACGACGGCACAGCTGCTGAGGCGTTGATTCCCCAACCTCCGATCCGTCATGCCGGATGGTGTCCCCCGATCATACGGTGACTGGAGCCCGATCGGGGGTCCTGGGGCGTACTCCGTATGCAGCTGCGTTGCTGATCAGCCGCGCTACGGCCGGGCGCGGCCCGGTACCGGCCCGTGCCGGGGCCCGGCTACGCCCGGACCCGGCCGCGGGCTCAGGTGCGCTTCGTGCCCAGAACGTGCAACTGGGTCGCGACCGAGTGGAAGGCCGGCAGTTCCGCAACCGCGCTCTCCAGCTTCAGCAGCGCCTCCATCGCTCCGGGCTCGGTGTCCACCAGAACGCCCGGAACGAGGTCGGCGAAGACCCGTACACCGTGGACCGCGCCGACCTCCACGTCCGCCGCGGAGACCAGTTCGTTGAGCTGCTCCGCGGTGTAGCGCCGGGGCATCGGGTCGCCGTCGCCCCAGCGGCCCGCGGGGTCACTGAGCGCCTGCCGGGCCTCGGTGAAGTGGCCGGCGAGGGCCCTGGCGAGGACGGCGCCGCCGAGGCCGGCGGCGAGCAGGCTCAGCGCACCGGCCGGGCGGAGTGCCTCGACAGCGTTCCGCACGCCCTCGGCGGGGTCGTCGACGTACTCCAGGACGCCATGGCACAGCACCGCGTCGTAACCACCGCGCTCGGCCACCTCGAACAGGCCGAGGATGTCGCCCTGGACGCCGCGGACCCGGTCGGCGACTCCGGCCTCGGCGGCGCGGCGCTCCAGCGCGAAGAGCGCGTTGGGGCTGGGGTCGACGACGGTGACCCGGTGGCCGAGCCGGGCGACCGGCACCGCGAAGTTTCCGGTGCCTCCGCCGGTGTCCAGGACGTCCAGGGCGTCCCTGCCGGTCGCCTTGACCTGACGGTCGAGGGCGTCCTTCAGGACCTCCCAGACCACGGCGGTACGGAGGGAGGCGCGGGGGCGCAGCTGGTCCGACACGGCAGTTGACTCCTCGGCACGGTGCCGCCACTGCGGGCGGAGCGTGAACGGTGCAGGTGATGCAGGTGCTGTCCACCCTATTGCCTCGGACCGCTGCGGCCGTCATCCCGCGTCGGGCCGCTCCTTCCGGGCCTGCGGGAGCGTCGGCTGGAGCGCCAGGAGCCGCTCCACCAGGCGCAGGAACATGGCGGCGTCGCGCAGCAGATCATCGGCGTCGCGGCTGCCGGCCGCCCCCGGTATGCCCGCTTCCGCCCGGGCCCTGCGGCGGGCCCCCGAGGCGAACAGGGCGCTCCATTCGGTGAGTTCCGGGGCGATCTCCGGGAGGACCTCCCAGGCGCTGCGGATCCTCTCCCTGCGTCGCCTGGTCGTTTCGGGCCGGCCGCGGGCGGCGAGCACGGCGGCGGCGGTGCGCAGCGCGGCGAGATGGGCGGTGGCATAGCGCTCGTTCGGCACGGGGAGAACGGCGGCCTCGTCGAGGCCGGCGCGGGCCTGGGCCAGCAGATCGAGGGCGGCGGGCGGCGCGGTGGTGCGGCGCAGCACCGGGTGGACGTCGTTCGCCGGACCGCTCGATGCCGCGACGGGTCCGGTCGGTGAGGGGGCAGGGCCGCCTGCGCGGCACCGAGAGGCGGCTGCTGCGGACGAGTTGGCCATGACGAACCTCCTGTCGTCGTGTGACGGCTCCGTGGCCGTATGCATCCATCGTGGGGCCCACCACTGACAATCCACCTCGGCTAGCCCTTGACCTGGCCTTTTGTGTCGTTCGGGAGTTCGAGCTATCTTTTTGTACTGACCAGTCAGTCTAAAAGGGGAGGGTCTGTGGACAGCCCGCACGGGGCAGCTGTCACCGCCGAGGACTTCGGGCTCAAGGGACCGCGCGGCTGGGCCTTCCGGGGCGTACGGCTCGACGCCCCGCCCGGCGCCCTGGTCGCGATCGAGGGCCCGTCCGGTTCCGGCCGCACCTGCCTGCTGCTCGCCCTGACCGGTCGGATGCGCCCCGCCGAGGGCCGCGCCGAGGTGGGTGGTCTGCGCCTTCCGCGCCAGATGGCCGCCGTACGCAGGATCAGCTCCCTCGGCCCGGTGCCGGGGGTCAGTGAGCTCGACCCGGCCTTCACCGTCGCCGAGCACCTGCACGAACGCGCCCTTCTGCAGCGCCGCTTCGACGGTTCGCTGCGCACGCTGCTCCGCCCCCGCGCCGAGCGCGCAGCCACCTCCCGGGCCCGCATCGACGCCGCGCTGGACGCCGCCGGGCTCGGCCTTGCGGACCTGCCCAAGGCCGGGCGGACCTCCGTACGCGATCTGGAGCGGCTGGAGGCGCTGCGGCTGTCCGTGGCCCTCGCCCTGGTCGGCCGGCCATGGCTGCTCGCCGTGGACGACGCCGACCTCAAGCTCTCCGACACCGAGCGCGCCGAGGCCTGGGAACTGCTGCGCTCCGTGGCCGCCGGCGGGACGACCGTGCTCGCCGTCTGCAGCCAGGCACCCGACCACGCGATCACCGTGCGCATGGACGGCACAGAGAGCAAGGCGGGCGCGGGCGGCACGGGCAGCACGCGCGCGGAAAGCACCCTGGGCACCGCAGAGGCAGCACACACCGCCACCGCGGAGGCCGCCGAGGCGACCGCGGCCCGGAAGACGACCGGAACCACGACCCAGAAGTCGACGACCGAGAAGGGGACGGCCGATGCGATCGCCGAAACTGGCCGCGCTTGAGCTGAAGCGTTTCGGCAGAGGGAGGCTGCCCCGTGCCGCACTCGTCGCGCTGCTGCTCCTGCCCCTGCTCTACGGCGCCCTGTACCTGTGCTCCTTCTGGGACCCGTACAGCCGCCTCGACCGGATCCCCGTCGCACTCGTCAATGACGACAAGGGCGCCACCGCCGCCGGGAAGCACATCGAGGCCGGTGACGAGATCACCCGCAAGCTGCTCGACTCCAAGGTCTTCGACTGGCACGAGGTGAGCTCCGCCCAGGCCGCCCGGGGCGTCGAGGACGGAACATTCTACCTCTCGCTGACCATGCCGTCGGACTTCAGCGAGCGGATCGCCTCCAGTTCGGGTGACTCCCCGGAGACCGGCGCACTCCAGGTGCGCACGAACGACGCCAACAACTACATAGTCGGGCAGATCTCCCGGACCGTGTTCTCCGAGGTCCGCACCGCCGCGTCCACCAACGCCTCGCGCGGCTTCCTCGACCGGATCTTCATCTCCTTCTCCGATCTCCACGACGCGACGGCGAAGGCCGCGAAGGGCGCCGACGACCTGAAGGGCGGGATCGGCAAGGCGAAGAAGGGCTCGAAGGACCTCGCGGACGGGCTCAAGGACGCCAAGGCCGGCAGCGGCCGGCTGGAGAGCGGGATCGTCAGGCTGAACAAGGGCGCGGGCGATCTCGAAACGGGGGCCCGGCAGGTCGCCGACGGCACACAGCTGCTCGCCGACAAGGTCAACGGCGTGGCGGCCGACGTCCGCCCGTTCCTGAAGGACAACGGCAAGTCGATCGGCGACACCGCCCGGCTGGTCGCCGATTCCTCGCAGACCGTACGGGACAACCTCGACCTGCTGGTGAAGACGGCGCCCACCGCGGCGCCCACCGCGCACCAGGCCTCCGACGACCTGGCCGACGTCTACCGCACCCGGTGCGACGACCAGCTGCTCCCCGACCCCACCGTCTGCCCTCCGCTGAAACGCGCCACGACCGCCGCCGCCGATGTCGCCCAGGTCGCCGACGATGTGAACGTACTGGTCACGAACCAGAACGGGGATCTGAAGAAGCTGCGCGCACAGCTCACCACCCTGCAGAAGCAGGCCGACGCCCTCGCCGCGCGCTCCCCGCACCTCGACGAGGACCTGAAGTCCGCCGTCGCGAAGATCAATGCGCTCAATACGGGTGCCCACCGGGTCGCCAAGGGCGCGGACGAGCTGCACACCGGTCTGACGTCCGCCAGAACCGGATCCGTCGACCTGAACGCCGGTGTCGGCGAGCTGAAGGAGGGCGCGACGAGCCTGGACGGCGGACTGATCCGGCTGGGCAACGGCTCAGCCACGCTCGCCCAGGGGCTGAACGACGGCGTCGGCGAGATCCCCGACTACGACGAGCAGGACCGCGACCGGCGCACCGATGTGATGGCCGACCCGGTGAAGCTCGCCTCCCAGTCGCTGCACAAGGCGCCCAACTACGGCACGGGGTTCGCCCCGTACTTCATCCCGCTCTCCCTCTGGGTCGGCGCGATGGTGGCGTACATGCTGATCCAGCCGCTCAACCGACGGGCGCTCGCCGCCGGGGCGTCCGCCTGGCGGATCGCCTTCGCGGGCTGGCTGCCGATGGCCGCCATCGGTCTGGTTCAGGTCGCCGCCCTCATGTCCGTACTGCACTGGGGACTCGGGCTGCAGATGACCCACGCCGCCGGGACCATCGGCTTCCTCGCCCTTGTGACCTGCTGCTTCGGTGCGATCGTGCAGTGGCTGAACGCCCGGTTCGGGGCGGCGGGACGCATCCTCGTCCTTGCCGTGCTGATGCTCCAGCTGACCTCGGCCGGGGGCACCTACCCCGTGCAGACCAGCCCCGGCTTCTTCGGCGCGATCCACCCCTATCTGCCGATGAGTTACGTCGTCGACGGGCTGCGCAGGCTGATCACGGGCGGCGGGCTCGGACCGGTCTGGCAGGGCTGCGCGGTGCTCCTGGCTTTCACGGCGGGGGCGCTGGCCCTGACCGCGGTGGCCGCGCGCCGCAAGCAGGTGTGGACGCTGGACCGGCTGCATCCGGAGCTGAGTCTGTGACCGCGCCGGGACCTGTGAGAATCGACCGCATGGAAAGCAGTGGCACCACGCGTCGTCAGGCCACCCGGCAGAAGCTCTACGAGGCGGCCGTCACCCTCATCGCGGAGAAGGGCTTCTCGGCGACCACGGTCGACGAGATCGCCGAACGCGCCGGGGTCGCCAAGGGCACGGTCTACTACAACTTCAAGAGCAAGACCGAACTCTTCGAAGAGCTGCTGCGGCACGGCGTCGGCCTGCTGACCGCGTCGCTGCGCTCCGCGGCCGACGAGACCGGGGCGCGCGGCGGCACCCGGGTCGAGGCCCTTGACGCGATGATCAGGGCCGGTCTGGTCTTCATCGACCGCTACCCGGCCTTCACCCAGCTGTACGTCGCCGAGCTGTGGCGCACCAACCGCGCCTGGCAGGCAACGCTCCTGGTGGTGCGTCAGGAGGCCGTCGCCGTGGTCGAGGACGTGCTCCGCGAGGGCGTCGGGAACGGGGAGCTCAGCGAGGAGATCGACATCCCGCTGACAGCGGCCGCGCTGGTCGGCATGGTGCTGGTGGCTGCCCTGGACTGGCAGGCGTTCCAGCCCGAGCGGTCCCTGGACGACGTGCACTCGGCACTGTCCCTGCTGCTGCACGGCCGGGTCAGCGGACACTGACGCCCCCTCGCGGCCCGGGAGTTACGCACGCACGAAAGCGCCGGTCCTGCGAGGCTCGATCCCCCCGAGCCTCGCCCGACCGGCGCTTCCTGTGTTTCCGGAGAGCCTTTCCCCGTGACCCCGTCGTTCCCCCGTGGTCCCCGTGCTCTCCGTGGTGCACCCCCGTTGCGGAGGAGTGCGGCGTCCGTTCCGCCGCCCCGTGCCGGCGGTACCGGCGCTGCGCCCCTCCGTGGTCTCCACTCTTCCGTCTGCGCAGGTGGCAGCCCATCCGCGCACCTACTCAACTCGTGCACTAGGTACGGATACTCAGGGCTACGCGTCCGGCCCCACCCGCAGCGCCGCGGCACTGGTTACGATCGCGTCCGTGTCCGTACTCCCCCTGGTGTTCACGAGTGGCTGGGCGAGCGGGATCAACGCGTACGCGGTGGTCCTCCTGCTCGGCGTCTTCGGCGCGACCGGTGTCACCGACGAGGTGCCCGCATCGCTGCAACGCACCGATGTGCTCGTGGCCGCCGCCGTGCTCTTCCTGTGCGAAGCGGTCGCGGACAAGATCCCGTACGTGGACTCGCTCTGGGACTCGGTGCACACGGTCATCAGGCCGGTCGCCGGGGCTGTCGTGGCGGCACTTCTGGCCGGTGAGAGCGGTTCGCTGCCGGAGCTCGCGGCCGGGGCCGTCGGCGGTTCCACCGCGCTGATGAGCCATCTGGTGAAGGCGGGTACCAGGATGGCGGTGAACACGTCCCCCGAGCCGTTCAGCAATATCGCCGTCAGCACGGCCGAGGATCTGGGCGTCGCCGGAATCATCACGTTCGCGATATTCCATCCGCTGGCCGCCGCGGTCGTCGCCGCGGTGCTCCTGTTGCTCGGTCTCGTGATACTGGTCTTCCTCGCCTCCCGGATCCGCCGGTTCCTGCGCCGCAGGGCCCAGCGGCGCGAGGAGAAACGTCTGGCCGGGACCCGTACGCACTGGCCTCCCGGCTGAGTCGTCGGTGGTGGCCGTTAAGGTCCTTGGCATGGCACGTATTGCGGTGATCGGCGCCGGGATGGGCGCAATGGCGGCGGCCGCCCGGCTGGCCGTGGCAGGCCACCGGGTGACGGTGTACGAGCGGTCCGGGACGTACGGCGGCTCGGTCGGCCGGTATTCCCGGGACGGCTTCACGTTCGACACGGGTCCCTCGCTGCTGCATCTGCCCGCGGTCTACCGCGATCTGTTCGTGAAGACCGGCAAGGAACCGCTGGAGCAGTGCGTCACGATGACGCAGGTCGATCCGGCGAGCCGCCATCTCTTCGCCGACGGCACGGCGGTCTCGCTGCCGAACGCCTCGCGGGCCGGGGTCGTCGCCGCCCTGGACCGCGCACTGGGGTCCGGTGCGGGCGGCAGCTGGGGCGAGTTCCTCGACCGGGCGCGGGATGCCTGGGACCGGTCCCGGCGGCCGCTGCTGGAGGAGCCGTTGCGCGCCGACTGGCAGGTGCTGGGCCGCGATCCGTATCCGGCGCTGCGGCAGCGCCGGCTGCTGCGGGCCGCCCGGCAGGCGGGCACGGTGGCGGAGGTCGGCGCCTGGGAGCTGGCGGACCCCCGGCTGGTCGCCCTCCTCGACGGCTACGCGCTGTCGTACGGCCTCGATCCGCTGCGCGCCCCGGCGAGCGCGGCCCTGCTGCCGTACATGGAGGAGACGTTCGGCAGCTGGTACGCGGCCGGGGGGATGCGGGCGCTGGCGCAGGCGGTGTACGAGCGCTGCCTGGCCCGGAGAGTGGAGTTCGAGTTCGGCGCCGAAGTGGCCCGGATCGTGGAGAAGGACGGCCGGGCGGCGGGCGTCGAGCTCGCGGCGGGCACGGTGGCCGAGGCCGACCATGTGGTGCTCGGGGCGTGGCCGCACCCGGGGCTGGTGCCGGGTCAGGAGCTCTGGCGGGACGGCGAGGTGGCGGCTCAGCCCCGGCCGGGGGGCGGGGTGACGGTGCCGGGCCGGTTCCAGGTCCTGCTGTCGCTGCGCGGTGCCCGGCCCGCGGACACCGTGCACCGGACCGTGGTGCACGCCCCGGACGGCGCGGCGGAGCGGGAGGCGGTGTTCGGCGGCCGGCTCGCCGAACATCCCACGGTGACGGTGTTCCGCCCGGACGATCCGTCGACCCGCCCCGACGACGCGCACGAGGCCGTGACCGTGACCGCGACTGTCGCCCCGCACACCACCGTGGACTGGACGGACGCGGCGCTGCGCAAGCGGTATGCCGACACGGTGATCGAGGCGGCCGGCGCGGCCGTCCCGGGTATCCGTGAGCGGCTGCTCCACGCCGAGGTCCGGACACCCGCGGAGGCCGCCGCCGACACCGGAGCCGAGGGCGGCTCGGTGCCCGCGCCCGCGCTGGCCGGGGCCGCGGGCGCGTATCTGCATCCCGGGAACCGCACACGGCTGCCGGGGCTCTACCTCGCGGGTGGCTGGTCGCACCCGGGCGGCGGGCTTGCACACGCCGGAATGTCGGGGGCACTCGTCGCCGGGCTCATCGTGGAGGGCGACGGCTTCCGCGGCTCCCAGTGAACGCGGCCGCGCGCGAGCGCGGTCGCCGGTGCGTGCGGCTGCCGGCCGGCCCGTTCACATGCAGGGGCAGCTGCCGGTGAACTCCGACTCCGATGAGTACAGCTGTCAGTAGCGGTACTGCTGTTCGTTGTAGCCGGTGTCGTAGCCGTTCGGGTACGGGGCCGGCTGTGCGGGCTGCTCCGGCGGGTACTGCTCGCCCTCGCGCTGCTGCGGCACCCAGACGCCGCCCGGCGGGGTCTCTGCGGAGTACTGCTGGGCGTAGGGGTCCGCCGCGTACTGCTGCTGGCCGCCGTAGCTGTCGTAGCTCGCATACGTGCCCTGTGTGCCGTACTGCGGGGAGCCGCCCGTGGTGCCGGTCCCGATGTACGGGTCGGAGTACGCGGCGTACTGCTGCTGGCCCGTGCCGTAGTCGTACTGCCCCGCGTAGCCGTCCTGAGTGGCGTACGCCTCCTGGCCGGCGTACGTGCCCTGGCCCGCGTACGCGTCCTGGCTTGCGTAGGTGCCCTGGCTGTCGTAGCTGCTCTGGCCGGGTGCGCTGTACGTGGAGTAGTCGGTGTACGGGTCGTAGGCGTCGTACGGGGGCTGCCCCGGGGCGTGCCGGGTCTGCTGCTGCGGCTGGGGATCCGTGTAGATGCCGTACTGCCCGGTGTCGTCCGGCAGCGGCTCCGGTTCGTAGACGGCGGCCGCGGGCGTGGCGCTGTTCGCCTCGTCCTCGCCCGCCCGGTCGTACTCCACCTCGAGGTCCGACACCTCGAGCGTGGGCTCCCGGCGGGTGTCCGGGGCAGCGCTCCGTCGGCGACGGCTCTCGCCCGGACTGCCCCCTATCGCCCAGCCGGTCGAGAAGCCGCGCCGGAAGGAGAGGGTCACGTACGTCTGGCCGACGGCGAACGCGACCGTTCCGACGGCGATGACCGGCACGGACGGCATCAGCACACCGACGACCACAACCGCGAAGCCGGTGAAGGCGAGCAGGCGCCAGCGCAGTCGCGCCTTGTACTGCAGGAGCACCTCGCCGAGCAGCCACAGCGCCACGATGCCGAACGCGATGTAGAGGACCGTCCAGCCCATGCCCGCCCCCTTTTCTACGGCCACCGCCCGGGATGTCGGCGGGTACGGCCGGTCACGACTGCTTGTGCAGTCCGAGATTCTCGTAGATCTCGAGCGTTGCCGTCGAGTTGTTCAGCGTGATGAAGTGCAGTCCGGGCACACCCTCGGAGCGCAGCCTCGCGCAGAACTCCGTCGCGAACTCGATGCCAATGGAGCGTACAGCGGCTGCGTCGTCCTTGACGGCGAGGATGCGTTCTTTCAGGGCCGACGGCAAAGTCGCGTTGCTGAGCTGCGGAAACCGTTCCAACTGCTTGACGCTGGTGAGCGGCATGACCTCGGGGATGACAGGCGTTTCGCAACCCGCCGCAACCACTCGGTCACGCATACGCAGATAGTCCTCAGGATCGAAGAACATCTGCGTGATCGCATAGTCGGCGCCGGCGCGGCACTTGTCCACGAAATGCCGGACGTCGGTGTCCCAGTCGGTCGAGCGCGGATGCATCTCGGGAAATGCCGCGACGCCGACACAGAAATCGCCGGATTCCTTGATGAGCCGGACGAGATCGGCGGCGTACCGCACGCCCTGCGGGTGCTTGACCCACTCGCCCATCGGGTCGCCCGGCGGGTCGCCCCGCACGGCGAGGATGTTCCTGATTCCGACGTCGGCGTACTGCCCGATCATGTTGCGCAGCTCGGCGACGGAGTGATTGACGGCCGTGAGGTGCGCGACCGGGGTGAGGGTGGAATCGGCGGCGATCTGCTCGGTGGCTCGCACCGTTCCGGCCCGCGTCGAGCCACCGGCTCCGTACGTCACGGAGACGAAGCTCGGACGCACCGCCTCGACACGGCGCAGCGCATTCCAGAGATTGCGCTCGCCCTTCTCGGTCTTGGGAGCCCAGAACTCGAACGAATACGAAGTTTTGCCGGTCGCGAGCAGCTCACGCACCGTGCGTGCGTGATCCGTCCTGGTAGAGGGAGTGCCAAGAGCCATACTGCAGGTTAACCAGGGCTCGCCGCTCCCCCAACCAGAGCAGCGGCAATTGCCCGAATTGACTGGCCGTCTGTCCATCCTTCGGACAGTCTCACGATGTTCGTCGGATGAGCCGCGATTTTCCCGACGCGTCCGTCACCCGTCGGCACGCGTCCTGAGCCGCTTCGCGAGCTCGGCGGTGGCCGCCACCGGATCGTCGGCCTCGGTGATCGCACGTACGACGACGACCCGGCGTGCTCCCGCGTCCAGCACCTCGTCGAGGTTGCCCGCGTCGATCCCTCCGATGGCGAACCACGGGCGCGGCTGCGCGAGCGAGGCGGCGTACCGCACGAGGCCGAGGCCGGGGGCGTGCCGGCCGGGCTTGGTCGGGGTGGG
The DNA here is from genome assembly GCF_029428675.1 of Streptomyces sp. JH14. Lineage (GTDB taxonomy): Bacteria > Actinomycetota > Actinomycetes > Streptomycetales > Streptomycetaceae > Streptomyces. The sequence continues at coordinate 1,612,080 of NZ_JAJNEL010000001.1, forward strand.
CCAGCAGGGCCCGGTGCAGAAGTAGTCCACGCCGGGTTCGGCGACGGCCGCGTCGACCTCGGACTCGGCGTGCGTGGAGCGGCCGATCACCACGTCCTGGCCGATGATGGCGCGGGCGGCCGGCACCGGCAGGTCTCCCTGGCCGAGGTGGAGCACATCGGAACCGATGGCATGGGCGACATCGGCCCGGTCGTTCACCGCGAGGAGCTTGCCGTGGCGCCGGCAGGCGTCGGCGAGGACCGCCAGGTGCTCGAGTTCCTCGGCCGCTTCCATGCCCTTGTCGCGCAGCTGGACGATGTCCACCCCGGAGGAGAGCACGGCGTCGAGGAACGCCGGGAGGTCGCCCTGGCGCCTGCGGGCGTCCGTGCACAGATAGAGCCGGGCTTCGGACAGCAGCGCGCGAGGCGTGGACATGGTGAGGTTCCCCCTTGGATGCGGCGATACGGCATACGGCGGTGCGGCCCGGTGTGTCCGGAGCCCCCGCACGAGTGCAGCGCTACGTCGTCATGCGGCGGTACGGGCCGGGCCGCTCGGAACGGCCCGGGCCCGTACCCCGCGTGCGGTTGTCCCGGTCAGACGGCGAGCGCCTGGGCGCGGCGCTTCACCTCCGTGCCGCGATTCTCGCTCAGCGCCTGCGCGGGGGTGCCGGGGAGGGTGGGGTCGGGGGTGAAGAGCCACTCCAGCATCTCTTCGTCGGTGTAGCCGTCGTCCCTCAGGAGCGTCAGGGTGCCGGAGAGGCCCTTGACCACCTTGTTGCCGTCGATGAAGGCAGCAGGCACCTGGAGTGCCCGGTTCTCACCACGGCGTACGGCGATGAGCTGGCCCTCCTTGACCAGCTGCCGCACGCGCGTCACCTCGACATCGAGCATTTCCGCGATGTCGGGGAGGTGGAGCCAGGCGGGGACGAGAGCATCGATCTTTGCGTCAATCTCGGTCACGGGGACAAGCGTGCCATCCCGGACCGACAGTCGGTACCCGGACCCGACCGGACGGGGGTCGCCCCAGCGCCCTCAAGGCCCCCGGCAGCCCCTGGGGAAGCGCCGTCACGAGGCATCCGCCCTGGCCGACTTCAGCGGTACGGCGGGGTCGGCCGCCCGCACCTGATCGAGCCGCGCCCCCGCCTCGATGAGTCTGCGCCCCTGGGCCAGATCACGCGGCCGCCCGACGGCGAGGACGGCAACCAGCGCGCCGTCCCGCAGCCAGCACACGGTCCAGGCCGGGTCTGCCGGGTCGCCGCGCCACAGCAGGGTGTCCGCGTCCCCGTGATGACCCGCGTACTGCACGAACCGGTCGAACTGCTCGGACCAGAAGTACGGCACGGGGTCGTACGTCAGGGGCTGCACCCCGCCGGTACCGGCGCCGATGATGTTGGCCGCGGCGGTCCGCGGCCCCTGGAGAGCGTTGTCCCAGTGGTGGACGAGAAGCCGCGTGCCGTACCGCGCGGAGGGGAAGGACGCGCAGTCGCCGACCGCGTACACATCCGGCAGCGAGGTGCGCAGTGCGTCGTCGGCGGTCACCGACCCGTCCGGGCCCAGCGCAATGCCGGAGCCGGCCAGCCAGCCGGTGGCGGGCCGGGCGCCGATCCCGACGACCACCGCTCCGGCGGCGAGCGCGCGCCCGTCGGCGAGGACCACGCTGCCCTGCTCGATCCGGGCCACCGGCGTGCCCGTGAGGAGTTCGGCACCGCTCTGCGCGTACCAGCGGGCCATCGGGACGGCGACCTCGGCGGGCAGAACGCCTGCCAGCGGCCTGTCGGCAGCCTCGACGACGGTGACCTCGCAGCCCGCGGCGCGCGCCGCGGTGGCGAACTCCGCGCCGATCCAGCCCGCGCCGACGACCACGACGGTGTGCTGCTCGTCGAGGACCGGCCGCAGCCGCGCGGCGTCGTCGAGGGTGCGCAGCAGATGGACGCCCGGCACCCCCTCGGAGCCGGGCAGTACCACCGGTTCGGCGCCGCAGGCGACGACCAGGACGTCGTACGGAACGGATCCGGCCAAGGTGTCCAGTTCGTGCGCGCCGGGCCGCAGGCCGGTCACGTCGCGGCCCAGTTGCAGGTGGATGTCCAGCGCTTCGAAATCGATGTCGAAGGCGGAGCCCTCGGCGTTGCCGAGCAGGACGGCTTTGGACAGCGGTGGCCGGTCGTACGGCTGGTGGGGTTCGGCGCCGATGAGGGTGACCGGGCCGGTGAAGCCCTGCTCCCGCAGGGCGACCGCGGTCTGCACGCCGGCCATGCCCGCGCCGACGATGACGACGCGGCGCTCTGTCCGCCGGCCCGGCTGCTCTGTCTGCTGCTCGCTCACCCGCCCAGCTTATGCACCTGACGATTCGTCAGGCAGGCAGCTCCTCGACCACGCTCGTACCCCTGCCCTCCTGCGACTCCCATTCCCAGCGCTCGTCCAGCCGCACCCGGCCGTCCGCGAGATCGACGACGGTGGAGAGACAGTGCCCGGAGGACGTCGTGCCGTCCTGCTTCAACTGGACGGAGGGAGCACCTCCCATGCCTTTGAGGCCATGGGGGAGAAAGTCGAGCCGGTCGCCGGAGCGCGTGCCGACGAGATGTCCCCGGACCACGTCGCCGCCCGCGTACTGGGCACAGAACCGGCCGTTCTCCTCGTGGTACGTGAAGCGGGTACGGGTGCCGACCTGACCCGGCGCCTGGTCGGCGACACGTGAGAGGACGAGCCCGTCGAGCGAACGGGCCACGGTGACTGCTCCCTTACCGGGCGTGGGGAACGGGGTTTAGGGTGGCCACCGTAAGACACTCGCGGGAGTCCGGACGCACCGGGCTGAGAGGGAGGCTGGGCGGCCTCCGACCGTACGAACCTGATCCGGGTCATGCCGGCGAAGGGAGGGGCTGGACGCCCATGCATTCCCCCGGGAACACCCCAGCAACAGGATCCGACGTCCTCGTCATCGGGGGCGGGATCATCGGTCTGGTGACCGCCTGGCGGGCGGCGCAGCGCGGCCTGCGCACCACGGTCATCGACCCCGACCCGGGCGGCGGGGCCGCCCGGGTGGCGGCCGGAATGCTCGCCGCCGTCACCGAACTCCACTACGGCGAGCAGATGCTGCTCGGCCTCAATGTCGCCTCCGCCGCACGCTATCCGGCCTTCGCCGCCGAGCTGGAGGCGGCGAGCGGCCAGGACATCGGCTTCCGGACCTGCGGCACCCTCGCGGTCGCCCTGGACTCCGACGACCGCGCCCATCTGCGGGAACTGCATGCGCTGCACCTCCGTTCGGGGCTGGAGTCGCAGTGGCTCACCGGCCGTGAGTGCCGCCGGCTGGAACCGATGCTGGCACCGGGGGTACGCGGCGGTCTGCGGGTCGACGGCGACCACCAGGTCGACCCCCGTCGGCTGGCCGCCGCCCTGCTGACGGCCTGTGAGCGGGCCGGGGTGGTCGTCCACCGCGACCGGGCGGAACGCCTCGCAGTGGAACGGGACCGGGCCACCGGAGCCGTGCTGGCAGGCGGTACGGAGCTCGCCGCCGACCAGGTCGTACTCGCCGCGGGCAGCCTCAGCGGGCGGCTCGCGGGGCTGCCGGACGAGGTCACGCCGCCCGTCCGGCCGGTGAAGGGGCAGGTGCTGCGGCTGACCGTGCCCGCCGCGTACGCACCGTTCCTCACCCGGACCGTGCGGGCCGTGGTCCGCGGCAGCCACGTCTACCTCGTACCGCGCGAGAACGGCGAGCTGGTCGTCGGCGCCACCAGTGAGGAGATGGGCTGGGACACCACCGTCACGGCGGGCGGTGTGTACGAGCTGCTGCGCGACGCCCATGAGCTGGTGCCCGGGATCACCGAACTGCCGCTCACCGAGACCCGGGCCGGCCTGCGCCCCGCCTCCCCCGACAACGCTCCGCTGCTCGGCCCCACCGCCCTGCCCGGTCTGCATCTCGCCACCGGCCACCACCGCAACGGGGTGCTGCTCACCCCCGTCACCGGCGACGCCATGGCCGAGCTGCTGACCACCGGCGAACTGCCCGCCGTGGCCCGGCCCTTCGCTCCCGGGCGGTTCGCGCCCGCCCCCGTACCGTCGCCCTCCGCGCCGTCCGCCACCGCCTCCGCACGTCAGGAGCAGCCCGCATGACCGAGTCCGTCGCGCTCTGCGTGTCCGTCAACGGCCAGCCCCGCTCGATCGCGGCGGGCACCACCCTGGAGACCCTCGTCGCGACCCTCACCACGGCGCACTCCGGCATCGCGGCCGCCCTCAACGAGACCGTGGTTCCGCGCAGCCGGTGGGCCACCGCCGCGCTCGCCGACGGCGACCGGATCGAAGTCCTCACCGCGGTCCAGGGAGGCTGACCATGTCCGACGATCTCTTCACGCTCGGCGACACGACGTTCGGTTCCCGGCTGATCATGGGCACGGGCGGGGCGCCCAGCCTCGACGTACTGGAGCGCTCGCTGACCGCCTCCGGCACCGAGCTGACCACCGTCGCGATGCGCCGTCTCGATCCGACCGTGCAGGGTTCGGTGCTCTCCGTGCTGGAACGGCTCGCGATCCGTGTCCTGCCGAACACGGCGGGCTGCTTCACCGCGGGCGAGGCCGTGCTGACCGCGCGGCTGGCCCGCGAGGCGCTGGGCACCGACTGGATCAAGCTGGAGGTCGTGGCCGACGAGCGGACCCTGCTGCCCGACCCGATCGAGCTGCTGGACGCGGCGGAGACCCTGGCCGACGACGGCTTCACCGTCCTTCCGTACACCAATGACGACCCGGTGCTGGCCCGGAGGCTGGAGGATGTGGGGTGCGCGGCGATCATGCCGCTCGGCTCCCCCATCGGCTCCGGCCTCGGCATCCGCAACCCGCACAACTTCCAGCTGATCGTCGAGCACGCCCGGGTGCCGGTGATCCTCGACGCCGGCGCCGGGACGGCGTCGGACGCGGCGCTCGCGATGGAGCTGGGGTGCTCGGCCGTGATGCTGGCCTCCGCGGTGACCCGGGCGCAGGAGCCCGAGCTGATGGCGGCGGCGATGCGGCATGCGGTGGACGGCGGGCGGCTGGCGTACCGCGCGGGCCGGATCCCGCGGCGCCACTTCGCCGAGGCGTCGTCGCCGGTGGAGGGGCGGGCGGTGCTGGACCCGGAGCGGCCCGCGTTCTGACCCCGGTACGGGCCGCACGTGCATGTCCCTGTCACGGCTCGGCTGCAGTACGGCCGCGGGATCGCTCCGGCCCGTCGGCCATGTCCGCGGTGGCTCGTAGACTCGCTTGCGTGGATACGACCCTTCAGGACCCGCTTGTCGGGCAACTGCTCGACGGCCGCTATCGCGTCGATGCCCGCATCGCCGTGGGCGGGATGGCCACGGTCTACCGGGCCCTGGACACCCGTCTGGACCGGGTGCTCGCCCTCAAGGTGATGCACCCGGCGCTCGCGGCCGACGCCTCGTTCGTCGAGCGCTTCATCCGCGAGGCCAAGTCCGTGGCCCGGCTGGCGCACCCCAATGTGGTCGCGGTCTTCGACCAGGGCGCCCAGGGGGCGTACGTCTACCTGGCGATGGAGTACGTCGCGGGCTGCACGCTGCGCGACGTCCTGCGCGACCGCGGCGCCCTGCAGCCGCGGGCGGCGCTGGACATCCTGGAGCCGGTCCTCGCCGCGCTGGGCGCCGCGCACCGGGCGGGGTTCGTTCACCGGGACATGAAGCCGGAGAACGTCCTCATAGGGGACGACGGCCGCGTGAAGGTCGCGGACTTCGGTCTGGTGCGCGCCGTGGGCGCCGTCACGAACACCACCGGGACCGTCCTGGGCACCGTCTCGTATCTCGCCCCCGAGCAGATCGAGCACGGCACGGCGGACACCCGCACCGATGTGTACGCCTGCGGCGTCGTGCTGTACGAGATGCTGACGGGCACCAAGCCGCACACCGGCGACTCCCCCGCCCAGGTGATCTACCAGCACCTCAACGAGGACGTACCGGCCCCGTCGGCCGTCGTCCCGGGGCTCGCGGTGGAGCTGGACGAGCTGGTCGCGAGCGCCACCGCGCGCGACCCCGAGGTCCGCCCGTTCGACGCGGTGGCCCTGCTCGCCGAGTCCCGTACCGCGCGCGCCGGGCTCACCGACGCCCAGCTGGACGCCGTACCTCCACAGGCCCTCGCCGAGACGCACGACGGCGCCGAGGACCGTACGAGCGTGATCCCCCGGGTCCTCCCGGTCGGCCAGGGCACCGCCCACCACACCAGCCGGCTGGAGATGCCGCCTGCGCTGCCGCCCGAGCCGGCCCGTCCCGGGCCGCGGCGCGGACTGCTCGCCGCGATCGTCGCCGTGCTGCTCGTGCTGGGGCTCGGCGCCGGTGTCTGGTACATCAACTCGGGACAGTTCACCCGGGTCCCCTCGCTGCTCGGCCAGACCGAGAAGGCCGCCCGGGAGCGGCTCTCGGACGCCGGTCTCGAGCTGAAGAACGTCGAGCGGGCCTACAGCGACGACGTCGACCGCGGCAAGGTCATCGGCAGCGACCCGAAGTCGGGCGCCCGTATCCGGGGCAACGGCGCGGTGAAGATCATCGTCTCGCGCGGTCCGGAGATCGTGAAGGTCCCCGACGTCGCGGGCACCTCGCCGGCCGAGGCCAGGCGCGCCCTGAAGGACGCGGGCCTGGTGGCCGGCATGGTCACCAAGGAGTTCAGCGAGGAGGTCGGGCAGGGCGAGGTGATCCGTACGGATCCCACGGCGGGCACCGAGCGCCACCCGGACTCCGCGATCGCTCTGGTCGTCAGCAAGGGCAGCCCGGTCGACGTCCCCCATGTGACGGGGATGTCGGTCGACGAGGCCACCGCGGCGCTGGAGGAGGAGGGCCTGAAGGCCAAGGTGCTGCCGGACCGGGTCAATTCGCCCGAGGCCGCGGGCGAGATCGCCCGCCAGTCGCCGGGCGGGGGCGCCCAGGCCGCCGAGGGCGACACCATCACGCTCACGGTCTCCAAGGGCCCGCGGATGCTCGATGTCCCGGACGTCACCGGCAAGGACGTCGACGAGGCCACGAACCTGCTGAAGGCCGCGGGCTTCGAGGTCAAGGTCGACCGCCCGTTCCTCTCCTTCAGCGACACGATCGCGAGCCAGTCCGTCGACGGCGGCGACCAGGCCCCCGAAGGCAGCACCATCACCATCAAGACCAAGGGACTCTGAGATCCGTATGCGCAACCCGGTCGGCGGCCATGTCCCCGTGGCCGGCGGCCTCGCCAAGGTCGGCCTGCCCTACGCCCGCGAGATGGGGGCGGAGGCCGTCCAGGTCTTCGTCGCCAATCCACGCGGCTGGGCGACACCGGCCGGGAACCCGGCGCAGGACGAACGGTTCCGCGCCGAGTGCGCCGCCGAGTCGATACCGGCGTACGTCCACGCCCCGTATCTGATCAACTTCGGTTCGCACACCGAGGCCACCGTCGAGAGGTCCGTGGGCTCGCTGCGCCACTCCCTGCGCCGGGCCCGTGAGATCGGCGCCCTGGGCGTCGTGGTGCACACCGGCTCCGCGACCGGTGGCCGGCCGCGCGCGGAGGCACTGGCCCAGGTACGCACCCACATGCGACCGCTCCTGGACGAGCTGACGCACGACGACGACCCGTACCTGCTGCTGGAGTCGACGGCCGGACAGGGGTTCTCTCTCTGCTCGCGGACCTGGGACTTCGGCCCGTACTTCGAGGCGCTGGACGCCCACCCCAGGCTCGGCGTGTGCCTCGACACCTGCCACATCTACGCGGCGGGCCACGATCTGGCGGGCCCCGGGGGCATGAAGCAGACGCTGGATCTGCTGGTGGACACGGTCGGCGAGGGCCGGCTGAAACTGATCCACGCCAATGACTCCAAGGACGTGGTGGGGGCCCACAAGGACCGGCACGAGAACATCGGCGCCGGTCACATCGGCCGGGAGCCGTTCCGGGAGCTGTTCGCCCATCCGGCGACGGCCGGGGTACCGCTGGTCATCGAGACACCGGGCGGCAAGGAAGGCCATGCGGCGGACGTGGCGCGGCTGAAGGAACTCCGCGACCGGAGCTGAATCCGCACCGCACGGGGAATACCCCCAGGGGGTATGTGGTTCCTATGTCGACGGGAACCGCTACCGGAGTCGGGGGATCGCCATGCAGCACGACGCACGCGACGAACAGCACGAGCAGCAGGGCCGGCACGAGCACCACGAGCACCGGAACCACGACGGTCGGCACGCGGACCACGCGAGCCATGCCGACCACGCGGTTCACACCGGCCGGGCGGCGCACACGCCCGGCGCGGCCGACTGGCCCATGGCCGCACGCGCCACCCTGCACTGCCTCACCGGATGCGCCATCGGCGAGATCCTCGGCATGGTCGTCGGAACGGCGCTCGACTGGGGCAACGCGCAGACGATGATCCTCGCGATCATCCTGGCCTTCGCCTTCGGCTACGCGCTGACCCTGCGCTCCGTCCTCACGGCCGGCGTGGACTTCCGAACGGCGTTCCGGGTCGCCCTCGCCGCCGATACCCTCTCCATCGCCGTGATGGAACTGATCGACAACGGCGTGATCGCGCTCTGGCCCGGAGCCATGGACGCCCAGCTCGCCGACGCACTGTTCTGGGGAGCCCTCGCGATGTCCCTGGCCATCGCCTTCGTCGTCACCACACCGGTCAACAAGTGGATGATCGGCCGCGGCAGCGGCCACGCGGTGGCGCACCGATACCACCACTGAGGGCGGGCCCGCCGCACCGCAGGGCGGAACCGGCCGGCAGGTCAGAGCTCGGGGCCCTCCCCGGGCTCCTCCTGGTAGGAGTACCGCTGCTCACGCCAGGGGTCACCGATGTTGTGATACCCCCGCTCCTCCCAGAAGCCCCGGCGGTCGGCCGTCATGTACTCGACGCCCCGGACCCACTTGGGCCCCTTCCAGGCGTACAGATGCGGCACGACGAGGCGCAGCGGAAAGCCGTGCTCAGCGGTGAGCAGCTCACCACCCTGATGGGTGGCGAAAAGTGTTCGGTCCGAGGTGAAGTCGGAAAGCCGCAGGTTGGAGCTGAAACCGTACTCGGCCCAGACCATGACATGGGTGGCCTGGGGCGAGGGAGGCGCGAGTTCGACGATCGTGCGGGCGAGAACCCCGCCCCATTCGGCGCCGACCATGCTGAATTTGGTGACGCAGTGCAGGTCGGCGACGACCGACGAGAACGGCAGGGCCGAGAACTCCTGATGGTTCCAGCAGTGCTTCTCACCGTCCGCGGTGGCCCCGAAGACCCGGAACTCCCAGCGGTCGGGCTTGAACTTGGGAACAGGCCCGTAGTGGGTGACTGGCCAACCGCGCTGCAGTCGCTGTCCCGGCGGAAGCTCGGACTGCTCTGATTCGCGGTATTCCCGGCTTTCCGGCTGACCCATGACTCCATGGTGACAGACAGGCAGGGGTGGTCATGACCAGGGCAGAGGCAATTCGGACAGCCCGCACTAAGCGTGTACTTACTGGACGACCAGGGGGTGCGGTGCGAGGATGCGCCCAACTTGACCAGTTCACCGGTTGGAAGGAGCCTCTGCGATGCAGGGCGACCCCGAGGTCCTCGAGTTCCTGAACGAACAGCTGACCGCCGAATTGACTGCCATCAACCAGTATTTCCTGCATGCAAAGATGCAGGAGAACTTCGGCTGGACGAAGCTGGCGAAGTACACGCGCTCCGAGTCGTTCGACGAGATGAAGCACGCCGAGACCCTGACGGACCGCATTCTCTTTCTCGACGGACTCCCCAACTACCAGCGACTGTTCCATGTACGGGTGGGCCAGACCGTCACCGAGATGTTCCAGGCCGACCGCCAGGTCGAGGTGGAGGCGATCGACCGGCTGAAGCGCGGCATCGACTTGATGCGCAACAAGGGCGACATCACATCCGCAAATATCTTTGAGTCGATCCTCGAAGACGAGGAGCATCACATCGACTACCTCGACACCCAGCTGGAGCTGATCGAGAAGCTCGGTGAACCGCTCTACATCTCGCAGCAGATCGAGCAGCCGGACAGCTGAGTTTCCCGAAGGCCGGGGAGGGGCCGACCCCTGAGCTCAGGCCGCGTCGGGAAGCCGGATGCCCGGGACCCTGCCGGGGGCAATGCCCGGGGCCCTACCGGGAGCGATGCCCGGGTCGGCAGCGGGAGCCGCGCCGGGCGAGAGAGGCTGCTCGGGGGTGCCGCCGGGCTCCGCGAGCCGCTGGGCGAGCAGCTCGCGAGGCGCGCAGGCGCCGCGGCCGAGCATCGCCTGGATCCTGCGGACGCAGCCGCCGCAGTCCGTGCCCGCCTTGCAGGCGGAGGCTATCTGGCGGGGAGTGCACGCCCCGGCTGCCGCATGTTCCTTGACCTGCTGCTCCGTAATGCCGAAGCACGAGCAGACGTACATGCGGTTCACCTCCCGGCGGGATTGATCGTTGGCGCCGTCCCGATTAATCGGTGAGGCTAACCTAACCTTACCCGGCGCTCCAGTCCCGTAAAGCCCCAGCATGACTGTGGGGCACGGATCACATCGATCCGTGCCCCACAGTCGTGCATACGCCACCGGCGGTGACGGTCCTACTGGTCCCGGTACATCTCGGCGACCAGGAACGCCAGGTCGAGGGACTGGCTGCGGTTGAGGCGCGGGTCGCAGGCCGTCTCGTAGCGCTGGTGCAGGTCGTCCACGAAGATCTCGTGGCCGCCGCCGACGCACTCGGTGACATCGTCACCGGTGAGCTCGACGTGGATGCCGCCCGGGTGCGTACCGAGGCCCTTGTGCACCTCGAAGAAGCCCTTGACCTCGTCCAGGACGTCGTCGAAGCGGCGGGTCTTGTGGCCGGAGGCCGCCTCGAAGGTGTTTCCGTGCATCGGGTCGGTGACCCAGGCGACGACCGCACCGGAGGCGGTGACCTTCTCGACCAGCGCGGGGAGCTTGTCGCGGACCTTGTCGGCGCCCATCCGGACGATGAAGGTCAGCCGGCCCGGCTCGCGGTCCGGGTCGAGGCGGTCGACGTAGCCGAGCGCCTCGTCGACGGTGGTCGTCGGGCCGAGCTTGATGCCGATGGGGTTGCGGATCTTCGAGGCGAACTCGATGTGCGCGCCGTCCATCTGACGGGTGCGCTCGCCGATCCAGACCATGTGGCCGGAGGTGTCGTACAGCTCACCGGTGCGCGAGTCGGTGCGGGTCAGCGCCGACTCGTAGTCCAGCAGGAGCCCCTCGTGCGAGGAGTAGAACTCGACCGCCTTGAACTCGGCCGGGTCCGTACCGCACGCCTTCATGAAGTTCAGCGCGTTGTCGATCTCCCGGGCCAGCGCCTCGTAACGCTGACCGGACGGGGACGACTTCACGAAGTCCTGGTTCCAGGCGTGGACCTGGCGCAGGTCGGCGTAACCGCCGGTGGTGAAGGCGCGGACGAGGTTCAGCGTAGAAGCGGATGCGTGGTACATCTGCTTCAGCCGCTCCGGGTCCGGGACCCGGGCCTTCTCGGTGAAGGCGAAGCCGTTGACGGAGTCGCCGCGGTACGTCGGCAGAGTGACGCCGTCGCGGGTCTCGGTCGACTTGGAGCGCGGCTTGGAGTACTGGCCGGCGATCCGGCCCACCTTGACGACGGGCACCGAGGCCGCGTAGGTCAGGACGGCGCTCATCTGGAGCAGCGTCTTCAGCTTGGCCCGGATGTGGTCGGCGGACACGGCGTCGAAGGCCTCGGCGCAGTCGCCGCCCTGCAGCAGGAACGCCTCGCCCTTGGCGACGGCTCCCATACGGGCACGCAGCTGGTCGCACTCGCCCGCAAAGACGAGCGGCGGATACGACGCGAGGTCCGCGAGTACATCGCGCAGAGCCTCGGCATCGGGGTACTCGGGCTGCTGCGCCGCGGGAAGGTCTCGCCAGGTGTGGCCACCGGCGACGGAGGTATTGGCGTTCACGGTCACAACCACAACATTACGGGGTCGTGTCCCGTGTTATTCCCCGTGCTCAGTGGCTGAGACAGCGTTTCGTGGCGGGCGGTGACGGACGCCACGTCGAGCCCTGCTAGCCTCACGTCTTTCCGATTCGAACAAGGGGACCGCAGGGGTGGGACGTTGAAGCGGAATCACCGCAGGGATCTCAACAAGAAACGTGTGATGTACGGCGTCGGAACAGCAGTCCTCGTGACGGCTACGGTCGGCACGATCGCCATGGCCTCCCAGGACGCCGTGACGACGGACAGCAAGCCGGCGTCACCCACCGCGGTGCTGCAGGGGCAGTTCGAGGACGCGGCGCGTGAGTTCGATGTTCCGCAGAGCGTCCTCATGGCCGTCTCGTACCGGCAGACGCGGTGGGAGAGCCACGACGGGGAGCCGAGCACCAGCGGCGCGTACAACGTCATGGGGCTCACCCGCGTCACCGAGGACGATGTCGAGAAGCCCACGAAGGCGGAGCAGCTCGCACATCTGAACATGAGCGGCGACCCCGCCGTGATGAAGCACTTCGACGCCGCACGGGCCCTGAAGGGCATGCCGGACAGCGTGGACACCAGCGCCCCCGAGCTGCACACGCTCGACGAGGCCGCGAAGCTCATCGACAAGCCGGTCGACGCGGTGCAGGACGACACCGCGCAGAGCATCCGCGCGGGCGCGGCCCTGCTCGCGCAGTACCAGCGCGAGGCCACGGACTCGCTGCCGGACGACGCCGGTCAGTGGTACCCGGCCGTCGCCCGCTACAGCCAGTCGCCGGACACCAAGGGCGCCACGCTGTTCGCGAACCGTGTCTTCGCGTCGGTCAAGAGCGGTGAGTCCCGGCTGACGGCGGACGGCCAGCAGCTGTCGCTGCCCGCCGACCCGTCGGTGACCCCGGTCAAGCCGTCGAAGATGCCGCTGGCGGCGACGAACATCGCCACCACCGCGACTCCGGCGCCGGAGTGCCCCACCGGTCTGAACTGCGACTTCAAGCCCGCCGGGTACAAGCAGAACAGCACCACCCCGGACGACTTCGGCAACTACAACGTCGCCAACCGTCCCGCCAGTGGTGAGGACATCCGCTCGATCGTCATCCATGACACCGAGGGCGGCTACGCCGGCTCCCTGGCCACGTTCCAGAACCCGGCGTCCTACGCCAGTGCGCACTACATGATCCGGGCGAACGACGGCCTGGTCACCCAGATGGTCGAGACCAAGAACGAGGCATGGCACGCGGCCAACAAGACCGCGAACATGCACTCGATCGGGATCGAGCACGAGGGCTACGCCATCAAGTCGGGCAGCTGGTACACCGAGCCGCAGTACGAGTCCTCGGCGACGCTCGTGAAGTATCTGGCGAACCGGTTCGGCATCCCGCTCGACCGTGAGCACATCATCGGGCACGACGAGGTACCGGGCGTGCTCGATGGCAACGTGGCGAGCCAGCACTGGGACCCGGGCCCGTTCTGGGACTGGAACCACTACATGACCCTGATCGGCGCCCCCACCGGTGCCGAAGGGGCCGGCGGGCCGCTCAAGGCCGGTCAGGTCGTCCGGGTGGTGCCTCCGTTCACCACGGCCAACCAGCCGGCGCTGACGTACGGCGGCGCCGCGGTCGCCAAGCAGCCGGCCAACTTCGGCTACCTGTACACGTCGCCCTCGACGACCGCGACGAAGATCACCGACCCGTACATCCCCAATGTGACGTCCACGGACGGCCCGAACTGGGGCAACAAGGTCGTGGCCGGCGGCACTTACGTCGTCGCCGAGGCCCAGACCAACTGGACCGCCATCTGGTACGGCGGCAAGAAGGCCTGGTTCCAGAACCCGAGCGGCCAGTTCACCGCCCCGGTCGGCAAGACCGCCCAGCCGGTGCTGAAGCCCAAGGCGGGCGCCACGTCCATCCCGGTGTACGGGCGTGCCTACCCGGAGGACGCGGCGTACGCGGGCACCGGTGTGGACATTCAGGCGAAGAACAACGAGTCGCTGTCGAAGTACAGCATCCCGGCCGGCCAGGCCTATCCCCAGGCCGGTCCGGCGCAGGTCGGCGACTACTGGTTCGCGGGGACGTTCGCAGGGACGGCCGCGGGCGACCGCACCCTGGTGAAGGGGAGCACCAACCTCTTCTACCCGATCCGCTACAACCACCGCATGGCCTGGGTGAAGGCGAGCGACGTCCAGCAGGCGAGCAGCACGGTTCCGGACGCGGGCACCAACCGCTACAACATCCTCGGCCGTGACTCCGCCGGTGTGCTCTGGCAGTACCAGGGCACCGGCAGCGCCACCGCGCCCTTCTACGGCCGCTACCGCGTCGGACCGGGCTGGCAGGACTACAACTCGGTCACCGCGATGACCGCGCTGCGCGCCGACGGCACGGGCGACATGGTGGCCCGGGACAAGAGCGGCACGCTCTGGTACTACCGGGGCGGCTCCAACCCGAGCAAGCCCTTCCTGAGCCGGCTCAAGGTGGGCGGCGGCTGGGGGGTCTACAACGGCCTCTGGGGCGCCCGCGACCTCGACGCGGACGGCAAGGCGGACCTGATCGCCCGGGACTCCTCCGGCGTCCTCTGGTTCTACAAGGGCACCGGTACCCCGGCGACGCCGTTCGCGACGAAGGCGCGCGTCGGCGGCGGATGGTCGATCTACAACTCGCTGGTCTCCACCGGTGATCTGACCGGTGACGGCAAGCCGGACCTGGTCGCCCGGGACTCCGCGGGTGTGCTGTGGCTGTACAAGGGCACCGGCAGCGCCACCGCCCCGTACGCCGCGCGCACCCAGGTCGGCAAGGGCTGGGGGGTCTACAACAACCTCCTCGGCCCGAGCGACCTCGACCGCGACGGCATTGGGGACCTGGTCGCCCGGGACACCTCCGGGGTCCTGTGGTTCTACAAGGGCACCGGCAGCGCCACCGCCCCGTTCGGCGCCCGCGTGAAGGTCGGCAGCGGCTGGAGCATCTACAACCAGCTGGTCTGACCGGTTCGTCACGGATCCGCCGGGGCCCGTTCCACCTGCCGGGTGGAACGGGCCCCGTTTCCGTCGTGTCGTGGGTTAGGGTTCGGAGCATGCTCGCGCATTCGATCCAGAACTGGTGGTGGACCGCTCATCCGGCGGCCCGCTGACTGCGCGTACACACCATCGCAGAGGCCGCCCGAGGGGCGGCCTTTTTCGTGTCCGGGGCCGTTCCTCCCAGCTGAACCCAGGGGAAGGAACACCACCCATGCTCATCGAGAAGCTCCTCGCCGACGACTGCCCGCCCTTCGCGCTCCTCCGCCGCCGGACACCGGGCCGTGACCACGACAGCGTCGAGGTCCTGATCGGCGCGGTGCACGAGGCGGAACGGCTCGCGGACCTCCCGGTGGGCGCGATGCCCACGCTGGCTCTGGTGCCGTTCCGGCAGATCGCCGAACGCGGCTTCGACGTCCGCGATGACGGGACGCCCCTGTCGGTACTGGTCGCGCAGGAGACGTACGAACTGCCCCTCGCCGAGGCCCTCGCGCACCTGCCCACCCATGACGTACAGGTCGAGGGCGGTGCCTTCGATGTCGGCGACGAGGAGTACGCCGGGATCGTCCGGCGGGTCATCGAGGACGAGATCGGGCAGGGCGAAGGGGCGAACTTCGTCATCCGGCGGACGTTCCAGGGGGAGATCCCCGGGTTCGGACGGGCCGACGCGCTGGCGCTCTTCCGGCGGCTGCTGGCCGGTGAGCGGGGCGCGTACTGGACGTTCGTCGTGCACACCGGCGACAGAACGCTGGTCGGCGCCAGCCCGGAGGTGCATGTGCGGATGTCCGGCGGAACGGTCGTGATGAACCCGATCAGCGGGACGTACCGCTACCCCGCCGAAGGGCCGACCGCCGAGAGTCTGCTGGCCTTCCTCGGTGACCGCAAGGAGACCGAGGAGCTCTCCATGGTCGTCGACGAGGAACTGAAGATGATGTGCACCGTCGGCGACATGGGCGGGGTGGTGATCGGGCCACGGCTCAAGGAGATGGCCCATCTCGCGCACACCGAGTACGAGCTGCGCGGACGCTCCTCGCTGGACGTGCGGGAGGTGCTGAAGGAGACCATGTTCGCGGCGACGGTCACCGGCTCGCCCGTGCAGAACGCCTGCCGGGTCATCGAGCGGTACGAGCCCGGCGGGCGGGGATACTACGCGGGCGCGCTGGCCCTGCTGCGGCGGGAGCCGGGCGGGGCGCAGACCCTCGACTCGCCGATCCTGATCCGTACCGCCGACATCGCGGCCGACGGGCGGCTGCGGGTGCCGGTCGGGGCGACCCTGGTACGCCACTCCGATCCGGCGAGCGAGGTCGCCGAGACCCATGCCAAGGCGGCCGGGGTGCTGACCGCGCTGGGGGTACGTCCCGGGCGGCCACGGGCCGAGAGGACGCGTCCGCGGCTGGCCGGCGATCCGCGGGTGCGGGCCGCGCTGGACGCCCGGCGGGACGGGCTCGCGCCGTTCTGGATGCGGATGCAGGAGCGCACGCAGGAGCTGTCCGGCCATGCGCTGGTGATCGACGGCGAGGACACCTTCACCGCGATGCTGGCGCATCTGCTGCGCGCCTCGGGCCTGGAGGTGTCGGTGCGACGCTACGACGAGCCGGGGTTGCGCGAGGTGGTACGGGCACACCTGGGTCCGGTCGTGCTGGGCCCGGGGCCCGGGAATCCGGGCGACGCCGCCGATCCGAAGATGCGGTTGCTGCGCGGGATCGCCGCTGAGCTGGTCCGCGGCCACCGGCACGGGCTGCTCGGGGTCTGCCTCGGCCATGAGCTGATCGCGGCGGAGCTGGGTCTGGAGATCGTCCGCAAGACCGTGCCGTACCAGGGCGCGCAGACCCGGATCGACCTGTTCGGGCGTCCGGAGACGGTCGGCTTCTACAACAGCTTCACCGCCCGCTGCGACGACGAGGCGGTCGGTGAGCTGGCCGCACACTCCATCGAGGTGAGCCGGGACGCGGCCACCGGGGAACTGCACGCGCTGCGCGGAGACGGGTTCGCGTCGGTGCAGTTCCACCCGGAGTCGGTGCTGACGCTGCACGGGGCGTCGATCGTCGCCGAACTGCTGGCGGGGCTGCCCGTGCGCAGTTGACGGCGGACGCGGCGGGGCCCCGGAGGAGATCCGGGGCTCAGTCCCCGAGCACGGGGACGAGGACGTTCTCGCTGTGGCGGCGGTCCAGGTAGTCGGCGACGTTCTGCACGGTGGCCTCGATGATCTGTGCCACGGCGTCCTCGGTGTAGTACGCCTGGTGCGAGGTGACGACGACGTTGGGGAAGGTGACGAGGCGGGCCAGGGTGTCGTCGTCGATGCCCTCCAGGGATTTGTCGAGGAAGAAGAGCCCGGCCTCCGCCTCGTACACATCGAGTCCGACGCCGGTGAAGCGGCCCGCCCGCAGCTCGTCGACCAGGGCGGTGGTGTCGATGAGGCCGCCGCGGCTGGAGTTGACCAGGATCGCGTCGTCCTTCATGTGGGCGAGGGCGGCCTTGCCGATGATGTGGTGGGTCGCGGGCAGCAGCGGGACATGGAGACTGATCAGGTCGGCCTCGGCGAACAGCTGTTCCTTCTCGACGTAGGTCATGCCGAGCCCGGTGCAGGCCGGATTCTCGGCCACGTCCCAGCCGAGCAGCTTCATCCCGTAGCCGTGGGCGATACGGGTGAAGGCCTCGCCGATCTTTCCCGTGCCGAGCACTCCGACCGTCCGGCCGTGCATGTCCCGGCCGAGCAGGCCGTCGAGACGGAAGTCGAAGTCACGGGTGCGGCTCGCGGCGCGGATGATCCGCCGGTTGACCGCCATGGCGAGCGTCCAGGCGAACTCCGCGACCGAGTACGGGGAGTAGGAGGAGACCCGGGCCACCCGCAGGGCGAGGCGTTCGGCGACGTCCAGGTCGATGTTGTTGAAGCCGGTGGAGCGCTGGGCGATCATCTGCGTGCCGCCCGCGGCGAGGGTCTGCAGCACGCCGCTGCCCAGATCGGCGTTGACACTGGTCGAGACGATCTCGTAGCCGGCCGCGATGGGTGCGGTGTCCGTGTTGAGGAAGACGTCCAGGCACCGGACGTCGTGCCGTCCGGCGAAGGCCTTCTCGATCAGCGGCTTCTCGTCGGACTGCACGCCGAATGCCAGGATTTCCACGTTTTCTCCTGAGAGGCAGGGTACGGGCCGGATAGCGGCGAATATACGGCCCGCATCCCTGACGTGCTCAGCCGAAGAAGACGCCGACCTCCGCATAGAGCGCCGGATCGACCGTCTTGAGCCGGGCGGTCGCCTCGGCGATCGGCACCCGCACGATGTCCGTGCCGCGCAGGGCGACCATCACACCGAAGTCGCCGTCGCGGACGGCCTCGATGGCATGCAGTCCGAAACGGGTGGCCAGCCAGCGGTCGAAGGCGCTGGGGGTACCGCCGCGCTGGACATGGCCGAGGACCGTGGTCCTGGCCTCCTTGCCGGTGCGCCGCTCGATCTCCTTGGCCAGCCATTCGCCGACGCCGGAGAGCCGGACATGGCCGAAGGAGTCGTGGGATTCGTCCTTGAGGATCATCTCCCCCTCGGCAGGCATGGCGCCTTCGGCGACGACGACGATCGGGGCGTAGCTCGCCCGGAAGCGGGAGGTGACCCACGCGCAGACCTGGTCGATGTCGAAGCGCTGCTCGGGGATGAGGATGACGTTCGCGCCACCCGCCAGTCCGGAGTGGAGCGCGATCCAGCCCGCGTGCCGGCCCATCACCTCGACCACGAGGACCCGCATATGGGACTCGGCCGTGGTGTGCAGACGGTCGATGGCCTCGGTGGCGATGTTGACCGCCGTGTCGAAACCGAAGGTGTAGTCGGTGGCGGAGAGGTCGTTGTCGATGGTCTTGGGAACGCCGACGCACGGGATGCCGTACTCGTCGGACAGGGTCGCGGCCACGCCGAGCGTGTCCTCGCCGCCGATGGTGACGAGTGCGTCGACCTCGTACTTGGCGAGGTTGTCCCTGATCCGGCGGACGCCGTGCTCGACGTTGAGGGGGTTGGTGCGCGAGGATCCGATGATGGTGCCGCCGCGCGGCAGGATGCCGCGCACCGCCGGGATGGAGAGCGGAACGGGCTCCCCCTCCAGTGCGCCGCGCCAGCCGTCCCGGAAGCCGATGAAGTCGTAGCCGTACTCCTGAACGCCCTTGCGGACGATGGCGCGGATGACCGCATTGAGCCCGGGGCAGTCGCCGCCCCCGGTCAGTACTCCGACCCGCATGGAAGCATCCCTTCGCCGAAGTGAGCCCGCTGACGACCACGCTAAGGGTGATCCAGGTCACTCGGGGATGGGTCGGAAGGTCAATTCCCGTGAAACAAGGTGCGGTTGATCGCTTTCTCAGGCGTCCCGGGCGTCGTCGGCCCAGGCCTCAGGGATCTCAGGCGTCGTCGAGGCCGCGTTCGATCGCGTACCGCACGAGCTCCACCCGGTTGTGCAACTGGAGCTTGCCCAGGGTGTTCTGGACGTGGTTCTGCACGGTGCGGTGCGAAATGACGAGCCGCTCGGCGATCTGCTTGTACGAGAGTCCCTTGGCGACCAGCCGCAGCACCTCGGTCTCCCGGTCGGTCAGCTGCGGGGCCTTCGGCTCGTCGGACGCCACGGGGACCGGTTCGGAGGCCAGCCTGCGGTATTCACCGAGCACCAGCCCGGCGAGCCCGGGGGTGAAGACGGGGTCCCCGGCCGCGGTGGACCGCACGGCCTCGGTCAGCTCCTGCGTACTGGCCGACTTGAGGAGATAGCCGGTGGCGCCGGACTTCACCGCCTCCAGTACGTCGGCGTGCTCGCCGCTCGCGGAGAGCACCAGGACCCGCAGGCCGGGGTGGGAACCGACGAGTTCCTTGCAGACCTGGACGCCGGGCATCCCCGGCAGATTGAGGTCGAGCACCAGGACGTCGGGGGTCGCGGCCCTCGCCCGGCGCACGGCCTGCGGGCCGTCACCGGCGGTCGCCACCACGTCGAACCCCGACTCGGCGAGATCGCGGGCGACGGCATCACGCCACATCGGGTGGTCGTCGACCACCATCACCCTGATCGCCCGCTGCCCGGCGTCCTGCGCCCCTGACGTGCCCGCTGTGTTCGCCATGCTCGCCGTGTTCTCTTCGCTCATCGGCCGGAACCTGCCTTCCCCCGTGAATCGTCCGGATTCCTGAAAACCTTGGGAACCTTCAGCTCGACCTCGGTGCCCTGGCCGGGTACCGAGATCAGCTCTGCCGTGCCGCCCAGATCGCGCAGCCGCCCCCGGATCGACAGGGCCACCCCCATCCGGCCCTCCCCCTCCGCCTGCGCAAGCCGCCCCTCCGGGATACCCGGGCCGTCGTCCCGGACCGTCACGATCACCTCGTCCGGCCAGTCCTCGACAAGGATCCACGCCTGGGCGTCCTGACCTGCGTGCACCCGCACATTGTCCAGGGCGGCACTGACGGCGGCCGCGAGTTCCTTCGCCGCCACCGGTGCGAGCAGTACCGGAGCGCCCGGCTCCGCGAAGCTGACCCGGGAACCGGCGTGCGGGGCGAGCAGCGAGCGCAGATCGCAGTCGGCCGCGCCGGACGGTCCGTCCTCGTCGTCGACCTCGACGGTACGGACCACCGCGCCCTCGGCCGCGTCCTCGGAGACCCGGGTGGTGGGCACCAGTCCGCTGGAGACCAGGGTGCGCAGGGCGATCTCCTGCTCCCCCGCCATCCGGCCCAGCTCGGCCGCCTCGCCGCCCAGCTGCGTGCCGCGGCGCTGCACCATCGCGAGCACCTGCAGCACGCTGTCGTGGATGTCGCGGGCCAGCCGCTCCCGCTCCCGGGTGGCCGCCTCGATCTCCAGGGCACGGGCGAGGGTGCGCTCACTGGCCCGGGCGACCTCGACGACGTAGCCGATGGCGATGGAGGCGACCCAGACCAGCAGGACGTTGTGGAGGGTGTCCCGGTTGGGTTCGCCGCGCTCGACGATGTTGGCGGCGGCGACGAACGAGGAGGCGAAGGCCGCCCAGCGCCAGCCGCCCTTGATCGCGAACGCCAGGACGGAACCCGCGGTCCAGATGGACGGCAGGGTCGTGCCGTCGATGTGCTGGGCGTCGAAGTCGGCGAGCGGGGTCAGCAGAATGCCGGTGAGCGCGAGCGTGAGGTCGGCGCCGAGGAAGCGTTTGGTGCAGCTCGCGGCTCCCGCGACCTTCGGGAGCGTGGCGAGGGTCCATGCGGCCATGACGACCAGGAAGGCGAGCGCCACCCAGGGGCGCTCGTAGGCGTCCCGGCCGATGACGGCGAGCAGGCTCGCGTACAGCATCGTCAGAATCCGGTACGCGGTCAGTGCACGCCACAGCGGCTGCTCGACCGACATCCGCACGACCCGCTCGCGCTTGGCCATGTCCCCCCACCCCCCGGACGGAACGGCGGCGCGGTGACGCGCCGCCGTTCCGTCATCCCTGCGTGCCGGGCTTTCTGCCCGCGTGCTTCGTCTCCTCGGCGCGGCGCTTCGCCTCGTCCGCGATCTGCCGCTTGGCGGCGGTCGCGTAGATGTCGACGTACTCCTGCCCCGAGAGCTTCATGATCTCGTACATCACCTCGTCGGTGACCGAACGCAGGATGAACCGATCGCCCTCCATGCCGTGGTAGCGGCTGAAGTCGAGCGGCTTGCCGATCCTGATGCCCGGGCGCATCAGCCTGGGGATCACCTGACCGGGCGGCTGGATCTTCTCGGTGTCGATCATCGCGACGGGGATCACGGGCGCTCCGGTGGCGAGGGCCACCCGTGCCAGCCCGCCGGGCTTGCCGCGGTAGAGCCGGCCGTCGGGCGACCGGGTGCCCTCCGGGTAGATGCCGAAGAGCCCGCCGCTCTCGATGACCTCGATACCCGCCTTGATGGCCGCCTCACCGGCGCCCCGGGCACCGGAGCGGTCCACCGGAACCTGCCCGACGCCCTTGAAGAAGGCGGCCGTGAGCCTGCCCTTCACTCCGGGCGCGGTGAAGTACTCGGACTTGGCGATGAAGGTGACCTTGCGGTCCAGGACAGCCGGCAGGAAGAACGAGTCGGAGAACGACAGATGGTTGCTCGCGAGGATCGCCGGCCCCTGCGCGGGGACGTTCTCCAGGCCCTCCACCCACGGCCTGAAGGCGAGCTTCAGGGACCCGCCGATGGAGAACTTCATTGCGCCGTAGATCAACTCTGGTGCCTCCTGTGTGCTGTCGGACAGACCTTAACCCGTGGCAGCGCCGCCGCTCCTGCCCGGCACAAGGACGAAGACGGCTGGGACAGGTGACGACCCTGGTCGGTGTCAGTCCGGTCGCGTACGGTGAAGTAATCCTTCTTGCACTCCCCCCTTACGCTCCCCTTCGAGCCTCACGAACAGGAGACCCAGGTGCCGGTCCTCCCCGGAGCCGAGCCGTTCCGCCACGAGGGCGGAGAGGTCGGCGTCCTCCTCTGTCACGGATTCACCGGTTCCCCGCAGTCGCTGCGCCCCTGGGCCGAACATCTGGCGGAGCACGGGCTCACGGTCTCGCTGCCACTGCTGCCCGGGCACGGCACCCGCTGGCAGGACATGCAGGTCACAGGCTGGCAGGACTGGTACGCGGAGGTGGACCGGGAGCTGCGGGCCCTGTCGGAGCGGTGCCGTCAGGTCTTCGTCTTCGGGCTGTCCATGGGCGGCGCACTGGCGCTGCGGCTGGCGGCGAAGCACGGGGATGCGATCACCGGTCTGGTGCTCGTCAATCCGGGGAACAAGGTGCACGGCCTCGCGGCGTACGCGCTGCCGGTCGTCCGGCATCTGCTGCCGTCCACGAAGGGCGTGGCGAACGACATCGCGCTCGAGGGGTCCGAGGAGATCGGCTACGACCGGGTGCCGTTGCACGCGGCGCATGCGCTGCGGAATTTCTTCCGGCTGGTCGACGCCGACCTGCCCCAGGTCACCCAGCCGATCCTGCTGCTGCACAGCCCGCAGGACCATGTGGTGCCGCCGGCCGACTCGGCGCGGATCCTCAGCCGGGTGTCGTCGACGGACGTCGAGGAGATCCTGCTGGAACAGAGCTACCACGTGGCGACGTTGGACCATGATGCGGAGCGGATCTTCGACGAGAGCCTCTCGTTCATCGGCCGCCTCGCTCCGAGCGTCGGAAAGAAGGGGAGCACGTCCGGTGGCTGAGCACGACGCGGAGCGCGCGGGCAGCGAGGAGGAGCGCGAACCGCGCCCCACCGAGGGAGCGGCCGTGCCCGACGGGGGCGCGGGTGCGCAGGATGTCCCCGCCCGGCCCGCGGGCGAGGGCGTCCCGCTCGACGAGGAGGCCGCCTGGCAGGCGATCGTCGCCGGCTACGGCGACGAGCCGCCGGACCCGCCGGGTGCGAAGCCGTTCAAGTCGATCGATGATCTTGCGCGGCTGGAGGACGGTCAGCGCAACGTCCTGGATCCGGACAAGGGAGCGGGCAAGCAGGGGCCCCCGAAGCCGCCGGAGAAGCCGCTCGGCAGCTCGGTCGTCTTCGCGCCCGGCGTCACCGGTCCGCGCGACTACGAGGTGACCGAGCCGGCGGCCGGCGAGGACGACGCGGACGACGGCGGGGAGGGGCATTTCGTCCCGCCGGAGCCGCCGCCGCTGCCGGAGGCCGATGTCACGGCGAAGTTCGCCTGGCTCGCGGTCGTCGGCGGGCCGGTGCTGCTGCTGATCGCGGTGCTGCTGCAGTGGGAGATGACGTGGTGGCTCACCACGCTCTGCATCGGCGGTTTCCTGGGCGGCTTCGTCACGCTGGTCGCACGGATGCGTGACGACGACGAGGACGAGGACGATCCGGGGCGAGGCGCGGTCGTCTGAGACGGATCCCGGGGCAGTGGTCCGCGCCGCTCCCCCGGGTCAGGCCCGTTCGGCGCGGGAGGCCAGGGCGGGGACCCGGAGTGCGGCCAGCACCGGCAGATGGTCCGTGGCCGCGCGCAGGTCCGGCTCGGTGATCCCGTCGAGCCCCGACGGGACCCCGCAGCCGAGGACCTCGATCCCGCCGGTCGCGAAGATCGCGTCGATGCGCAGGCGCGGATCGTGCGCCGGGAAGGTCTCCTCTCCGCCCCAGGGCCGGACCGACCGGCAGTCCTGGAGCCGCCCGGACAGCAGGCGGAAGGCCTTCCCCTCCGGCCCGTCGTTGAGGTCGCCGGCCGCGATGGCGTGCTCGACCTGCATGGCGGCCAGCCGGTCGAGCAGCAGGTCCGCCTGGGCCAGCCGCTCGTCGTGGCGCAGGCTCAGATGGCAGCTCAGCAGACCGATCCGGGTGCCCGCGATCCGTACCACCGCCGTGGCGAACCCTCTGCGGTGCAGTCCGGGGGTGCGTGGCAGCAGCACGTCCTCCGTCCGTTCCATGGTGGCGCGCAGTGAGCACAGCAGCAGGGGTCCGGCCGCGGTGGCGCCGCCGCAGAGGATCACCAGGTCGGTGTGGGCCGCCAGCCAGGCGGCGCGCTTGCGCCAGCGGAAGAAGCGCGGGGCCTCCTGGATGAAGACCAGATCGGGTGCGCAGGCCCGGATGACGCGGGCCAGTGCCTCGCGGTCGTCGCGCATCGACCTGATGTTGTAGCTGAGCACTCTGATGACGGCCGAACCATCCGGCTCGGTACGGGAGTCGGGCAGCGGCGTCAGAACCATACGGGTCACGATACGACGGACGCCCGCCGCTCCCGCAGGGGCGCGACGGGCGTCCGTCGATGTCCGTGACCGGACGGTGGCTCAGCCCTGCCGGGCCAGGTCCGCCGCGCCCACCAGACCGGCCTTGCCGCCCAGTTGGGCCGCGAGCACCTGTGCGTGCGGACGCCACTCGCCGCCGATCAGCCAGCGCCGGAACGATTTGCGGATCGGGTCGAGAACGAGCTCGCCCTCGTCCGAGACGCCGCCGCCGACGATGAACGCGGACGGGTCGAAGAGCGAGGCGAGGTCGGCGAGTCCGGCGCCGGCCCAGCGGGCCAGCTCGCGGAACGAGTCGACCGCCACCGGGTCGCCCTGCCGGGCGGCCGCGCTGATGTGCTTGCCCTCGATGCCGTCCACCGTGCCGTCGCCGAGGCCGAGGAGGACCTCGGCGTGCTCCGGGGTGGCGTTGGCACGCTGCTTCGCGTACCGGACGAGCGCCCGGCCGGATGCGTACTGCTCCCAGCAGCCCTGGCTTCCGCAGCCGCAGAGCAGCCCGTCCGGAACGACCCGGATGTGCCCGAATTCGGCCGCGACCCCGAAGCGTCCGCGACGCAGCTTGTTGCCGATGATGATGCCGCCGCCCAGACCGGTGCCGAGCGTGATGCAGATGACGTCGTCGTGGCCCTGGCCCGCGCCGAAGCGGTATTCGCCCCAGGCCGCGGCGTTGGCGTCGTTCTCGACGACGACCGGGAGGCCGACGCGCTGCTCGACCTTGTCCTTGAGCGGCTCGTGCCGCCAGTTGATGTTCGGCGCGAACAGCACCGTCGCGCGCTTGTCGTCGACGTATCCGGCAGCGCCGATGCCGACCGCTTCGACCTCGTGTCCCTCGCTCGCGCCGGCCACCGCCGCCGCGATCGCGTCCACGATGCCTTCAGCCGTCGGCGGGGTGGGCACGTTGAACATCGAGAGGATCCGGCCCTCTTCGTCGACCACTCCAGCCGCGATCTTCGTGCCGCCGATATCGACGCCGATGGTGAGTCCCATGAATCCCTCAGTTTCGGTCGAGCCCCGCTAGGGCCAACCGTACCCGAGCGCCGGTCCCGGCCCTATCGGTGCCGGTCAGTCCAGGTCGATCTGTTCGCCCGCACCGGTGCCGTCGTCGCGCGGGTCGGTGGGGTCACCGGCCTTCTTCGTGGCGCCGCCGGGGTCGGTGGCGCCCTGGGTCCAGCGGCGTTCCTGGCCCTCCACGGCGGAGCGGTACGCGGCGAGGAGCTCGTTGCCGGCCGCGGCGATGTGGTCGAAGACGTCGGGGTTGCGTTCGATGACGGGCTCGACGACGGACTTCGCCTGCTTGATCACCTGCTGCACGGCGCCCTGGGCGGCCACACCGAACAGCGGCGACTGGAGGGAGGCGACCTTGTCGGCCACGGCGTCGACCAGTTTGCGCAGTTCCTCGGCGGCGGACCCGGTCTGCGGACCGTACTGGGCGCGGCGGCGGGCCTTCTCCTCCTCGAGATCCTCGGCGCAGGCCTTCGCCCACGCGTCGTCGTCGACGGGACGATCGGTGGCTTCGCTCATGGCGGACTCCTGCGACGTGGTTGCGGACGGTCACGTACGGCGGCGCATACGGGACATGTACTACCGACGTTACCCGAACGGTGGAAGGCCGTTCAGGAGGTCCGCGGCCACAGCCCGGGGTCCGGGGTGAACCGGACCCGCAGCACACCGTCGGTGAGTGCCGCGCCGGAGACGGTGCAGCGGCGCAGGCCGGACTCCAGCTGCACGATCCGGCGGAACGGGCCGACGGTCAGGAACAGTTCGTCGCCGCGCCGCACCAGCTGGAGACTCTCCTTGACGGCTCCGGGCAGCGGCAGGCACCAGGTCAGGACCCCGTCGTGGCTGTCCGCGGGGCCGGGTCTCTCGATCCACCAGGGGTCCTCGGCCCGCCCGGCCGGCCGGGCGGCCGGTCCAGCGTCCGGTCCGTCGTCCGCCAGGAGGCCGTCGAGGCCGCTGATCTCGCCGAGGTCGCCGAGCCCCTGCGGCTCCCGGCCGAGGTGGCGCACCTCGCGCAGGGGCACGGCCGGCGCCCACTCCTCGTACCAGCGGTCGATGCACTTCTCCTGTTGGGCGGCGAGCGCCGCGAACCAGGGGTCCGGCGAGTGACGGGGCAACACCCGGTTGACGGCGAGGGTGTCGACACGCAGCCCGTACAGGGCGAGTCCGGTGCGGGCGGCGCGCAGCGCGTCCTCGGCAGCAGGGCCGGGTTCGACGACGAGCCGGACCGTGGTGGTGCGGTCCTCGATCAGGGCCTGGACGGCGGCGAGCTCGGCGTCCCGGCGGGCTGCGGCGTCGTACAGCCACTGGGCGGGCATGGGGACGCCGGCCAGCTGGGCGAGCATCGGGCGCAGGGCCCGGGCGGCCTGGCGTTCCGGGGGCAGCAGGCGGCGCAGATAGCGGCGCAGCTGTTCGGGCAGGGCCAGGACAGCGAGGGCGTCACGCAGCGGCGGCAGGTCGACGACGAGGAGCTCGTGGCCGTCCCGCGACCAGTCGCCGTCGACCGCGCGACGCAGGGTGTGCAGCAGGGCGAGCCGGTCGCTGCCGGGGAGTTCGGTCAGCTCGTCGCTGTCGAGCCGGTTCCCGCCGAGCAGGTCCAGCACGGTGGACGCCCGGTCCTGGAGGTCGAGGAGCTCGCTGCGGAAGTGCTCGCCGGAGTCGATGCGGGCGAACCGGAGCCCCTCGGTGACCTCGGTGGGTTCCGTGGCGTCGGGGAATCCGGGTATGACGTCGGCGGAGAGCAGCAGGGTGCGGCAGCCGCGCCGGGCGGCGGCCAGGGCGGTCGCCGCCGCGACGGTGGTACGGCCGGCTCCGCCGGGTCCGGTGACGAGGACCGTACGCACCGGGTCAGCCCTGCGGGACGGACTCGACGCGCTTCTTCAGGCCGGCCAGGGCGCGGTCGATGATGACCTTCTCGGCCTTGCGCTTGATCATGCCGAGCATCGGGATCTTGACGTCGACGGTCAGCCGGTAGGTGACCTCGGTGCGGCTTCCGTCGCCGAGCGGGGCCAGCACGTAGGAGCCGTCGATGGCGCGCAGCATCTGGGACTTGACCAGGGTCCAGCTGACCTCGTGGTCGCCGGTCCAGGTATACGCGAGGGTGTGGTCGTCCTTGATCGCGCCCGCGTCGAGGACCAGGCGGACCTTCTCGGCGCGGCCCTGGTCGTCCTTGGCGAGGATCTCGGCCTCCTTGACCTCGCCGGTCCACTCCGGGTAGCGGTCGAAGTCGGCGATCACGCCCATGACGTCGGCCGGTGCCGCCTCGATCGTGATGCTCGAGCTGGTGTGTTCAGCCATCGCTGTGGCTCCTCCAGTGCGGGGTACCGGTCGGTCGGCAGAGGCCTGCCGCCAGAAGGCTATCGCGTGCGCGGAGCGCATCCTCCCAGGCCCCCGCGGACCGTGGCGGAAGGGCCGGTCACCACTCGAGCGCCCATGGCCGGCCGGTCGACGCGAAGTGCCCGACATTCACGCATTCGGTGGCGCCGATCCGCATCCGGCTGACGAGCGGCTGGTGGACATGGCCGAATACGGCGTACCGGGGGCGGGTCCGGTGGATGACGTCGAGGAGGGCCCGGCTGCCGCGTTCGAAGCGCCGCGCGACCGTGTCGTACGTCAATTCCGGGACGTCGGGCGGGATGTGCGTGCACAGGACGTCCACATCGCCGATCGCCTCGACCTTGGCGGCGTACTCCTCGTCGCTGATCTCGTACGGCGTGCGCATCGGGGTCTGCAGTCCGCCGCCGACGAACCCGAAGACACGGCCGCCGATCTCGGCGCGTTCACCGTCCAGGACGGTGGTGCCGGGGCGGGCGTACTCGGGCCAGAGACCGGGGATGTCGACATTGCCGTAGGTCGCGTACGTAGGGGTGGGGAAGGCCGCGAACATCTCGGCGTACTGCTTGCGCACCGCACCGACGATGGCGGCGTTGCGGTCCATGCCCGCCCAGAGTCCGCGGCCGAATGCGCGGGCCTCCTCGTAGCGGCGGGCCGTGCGCAGCGCGACGATCCGGTCGGCGTTCTCGACGCCGAAGAGCTCGGGGAAGATGCCGCGCGAGTGGTCGGCGTAGTCGAGGAAGAGCACCAGGTCACCCAGGCAGATGAGCGCGTCCGCCCCGTCCCCTGCGCGGGCCAGCGCCTCGGTGTTCCCGTGCACGTCACTGACCACATGGATACGGTTGCGGCGGGCGGTTGCGCCCTCTCGGCTGTTCGGTCCGGCTCGCATGACGATCACCCTAGGACCCTGCCGACGGTGTGGGTAGAGCCGCCGGACCTGCGGTTACTTCCTGGTCGTCAGCCACGTGCACTACTGTGCGCGCAAGGACCACCGATATGTGTGACGCATAAAACATCTGGCCGGAAACCCCTATCGGGAACCCCGTACCGGTGGGTAACGTCCGGGCAGTCCAGTTGTGCTCACCCCACGGAGCACCCTCCCACCTTGGACCGCAGCCGGTGCGTCGCACAGAGCCGTGGCACCGGAGCCCGATGAGGAGCAGCAGTTTTGCGCGAGTTCAGCCTTCCGGCCCTGTACGAGGTCCCCTCGGACGGCAACCTGACCGATCTCATCCGCCGCAACGCCGCACAGCATCCCGACGTCGCGGTGATGAGCCGCAAAGTGGCAGGCGTCTGGACCGATGTGACCGCCACCCAGTTCCTTGCCGAGGTCAGAGCCGCCGCCAAGGGCCTGATCGCGGCGGGCATCGAGCCCGGCGACCGCGTCGCGCTGATGTCCCGTACCCGTTTCGAATGGGTACTCCTCGACTTCGCGATCTGGAGCGCCGGAGCGGTCACCGTCCCGGTGTACGAGACCAGTTCCGCCGAGCAGGTCCAGTGGATCCTGGGCGACTCGGGTGCGGTCGCGGCCCTCGTCGAGAGCGATGCGCACGCCGAGGCCGTCGCCTCCGTGCGTGACCGGCTGCCCGGGCTGCGCAGTGTCTGGCAGATCGACAAGGGCGCGGTCGGCGAGCTGACCGCGGCGGGCTCGGGCGTCTCGGAGGAGACCGTCGACCTGCGCAGCGCGAGCGCCCGGGCCGACGACCCGGCGACCATCGTCTACACCTCGGGCACCACCGGCCGCCCCAAGGGCTGTGTCCTCACGCACCGCAGCTTCTTCGCGGAGTGCGGCAATGTGGTCGAGCGGCTGCGGCCCCTCTTCCGTACCGGCGAGTGCTCCGTGCTGCTCTTCCTGCCCGCGGCCCATGTCTTCGGGCGGCTGGTCGAGGTTGCTTCGGTGATGGCGCCGATCAAACTCGGCTGCGTACCGGACATCAAGAACCTCACCGATGAACTGGCCGCGTTCCGGCCGACGCTGATCCTCGGTGTACCGCGGGTCTTCGAGAAGGTCTACAACTCGGCGCGTGCCAAGGCGCAGGCCGACGGCAAGGGAAAGATCTTCGACAAGGCCGCGAGCACGGCGATCGCGTACAGCCGCGCGCTGGGCACCGCCGAGGGCCCGTCCATCGGCCTGAAGTTCAAGCACAAGGTGTTCGACCGGCTGGTCTTCAGCAAGCTGCGGGCGGTGCTCGGTGGCCGCGGCGAGTACGCGATCTCCGGCGGCGCACCGCTGGGCGAGCGCCTCGGGCACTTCTACCGCGGTATCGGCTTCACGGTGCTGGAGGGCTACGGCCTCACGGAGACGTGTGCGGCCACGGCGTTCAACCCGTGGGACCGGCAGAAGATCGGTACGGTCGGCCAGCCGCTGCCCGGCTCGGTCGTGCGGATCGCCGACGACGGCGAGGTGCTGCTGCACGGCGAGCACCTGTTCCAGGGCTACTGGAACAACGAGGCGGCGACGACCGAGGCGCTGGCCGACGGCTGGTTCCACACGGGCGACATCGGCACCCTCGACGAGGACGGCTACCTCGCGATCACCGGCCGCAAGAAGGAGATCATCGTCACCGCGGGCGGCAAGAACGTCGCTCCCGCGGTGATCGAGGACCGGATCCGCGGCCACGCGCTGGTCGCCGAGTGCATGGTGGTCGGCGACGGACGGCCGTTCGTGGGTGCGCTGGTCACCCTGGACGAGGAGTTCCTGGCGCACTGGGCCGGGGACCACGGCAAACCGGCCGGCTCGACGGCTCAGTCGCTGCGTGAGGACCCGGAGCTGCTGGCCGAGGTGCAGCGGGCCGTGGACGAGGGCAACGCGGCGGTGTCCAAGGCGGAGTCCGTACGGAAATTCCGCATCCTGGCCTCGCAGTTCACCGAGGAGGCGGGCCACATCACGCCGTCGCTGAAGCTGAAGCGGAACGTGGTCGCGAAGGACTTCGCGGACGAGATCGAGTCGCTCTACCAGCGCTGATCCCACGGCCGTACGCATACGGGGAGGGGCCCGCACGATCCAGTCGTGCGGGCCCCTCCCCGTATGCCGTGCCGGCGCGTCTCACAGCAGCGCTCTGAGCCGCTCCGCCAGCAGGTCCCAGCGCCACGTCTGCTCGACCCAGGCCCGGCCCCGCTCCCCCATCCGCTGCCGCAGTTCCGGGTCGCCGAGCAGGGTCACGATCCGGTCGGCGGTCTCCTCCACGGAGCCGCCCCGCACCACCCAGCCGGTCTCGCCGTCCAGTACGGCGTCGGGGGCGCCGCCCGAGTCGCCCGCCACCACCGGCAGTCCGGTCGCGGACGCCTCCAGATAGACGATGCCGAGACCCTCGACGTCCAGGCCGCCCCGGCGGGTGCGGCACGGCATCGCGAAGACGTCGCCCGCGCCGTAGTGGGCGGGCAGCTCGTCCCACGGCACCGGTCCGGTGAACCGTACGGAGTCGGTGACGCCGGTCTGCGCGGCCAGCTTCTTCAGTTCCCTGGCGTACGGTCCGCCGCCGACGATCAGCAGGACGGCGTCCGGTTCCCGCGCGAGGATCGCGGGCATCGCGAGGATCAGGGTGTCCTGGCCCTTGCGGGGCACCAGCCGCGACACACAGACGACGACGGGCCGGTCCGTGAGTCCGAGCCGGGCCCGGATCCGGTCCCCGCCCGAGTCCGCGTGGAAGATCTTCTCGTCGACGCCGGGCGTCAGTTGGACCATGCGGGCCGCGGCCTCCGGGGTGAGCGCGGCCGCGATCCGGGTACGGGTGTACTCGCCGAGGTGGGTGAGGGTGTCCGTGCCCTCGCCGATCCGGCGCAACAGCTGGCGTGACGCGGGTAGTTGGGCCCAGCCCGCCTCGTGCCCGTGGGTGGTGGCGACCAGCCGGCGGGCGCCGGCCCGCCGCAGCGCCGGAGCCATCAGCCCGAGCGGGGCGGCGGCACCGAACCAGACGGACGTGCAGTCGTGCGCGCGCAGCAGCTCGACCGCGCGCCGGGTCACCCGCGGCGTCGGCAGCAGCATGGTCGTGCGGTCACGGACGACGGTGAACGGCTGCTCGGCGTCGAACGCGGCGGTGGCCGCCACGCCCTCGGGGCTCCGCTTCCAGGTGGAGGCGTAGACGACGAGTTGTCCGGGGTCCAGGCGCAGCGCCATATTGTGCAGGAATGCCTGGATACCGCCGGGTCGGGGCGGAAAGTCGTTGGTCACGATCAGGGTCTTGTCCATCGCCGCCGACAGTACCGAACCGCCCGCCCCGATGGTTCCCCCACAGGCACTCCGTGCATCATGGCTCATCGAGCCACCGGCAAAGGGGATGAGCGCGGCCATGACGGCAGCAGGCGGCACCGGCAGATTTCTCGCACCCATGGCGATGTGGGCCCTGACCAGGGCCGTGTTGCTGCTCTGCGTCTTCAAGGTCGTCACCGTGCCGGGCCCGGACGTGACGAGCGACGTCTCGGTGATCTATCACGGCTGGTCCGAGGTGCTGAAGAGCGGCACGTACCCGCAGTCCGACGTCACCTGGCAGTACCCGCCCGTCGCGGCGCTCGCCGTCCTCTCCCCCGCCCTGCTGCCGTTCCTGGACTACACCGCGGCCTTCTTCGTTCTCGTGTGCCTGTGCGACGCACTGGTGCTGGGTCTGCTGCTGTACGCGGGAAGCCGTACCGGCCGGCCGGCCTCGGGCGCCTGGGTGTGGGTGGCGGGGGTGCCGCTGCTCGGCACGACGGCGTACGCCCGCTACGACCTGATGGTGACGGCGGTGGCGGTGGCGGCGCTGCTCGCGGGGGTACGGCATCCGCGGCTCCTGGGGGCACTGGCCGCGTTCGGTGCGCTGCTGAAGGTGTGGCCGGTGCTGCTGCTCGCCGGCACCGCGCCCGGGGCCCGCACCCGCCGCTCGTGGACGACGGCCGCGGTGACGGCGGCCGGGCTGCTGGTGGGGTGTGCGGCGGCGATGCCGGGTGCGCTGGCCTTCCTCGGCTTCCAGCGCGACCGGGGCACCGAGGTCGAGTCGCTGGGCGCGCTGGTCTTCCATGTGGCGCGGCAGTTCGGCTGGCAGGGCCGGGTGGAGTTGCACTACGGGTCGCTGGAGTTCCTCGGTCCGCACGTGCCGCTGGTGAGCACGGTGGCGCTCGGCCTGAGTCTGGTGGCCTTCGGCTGGCTACTGGTGTGGCGGCTGCGGGCCCGCGCGTTCGGGCCGGGCACCACGGCCGACGCGGCGTTCACCGCGGTGCTGCTGTTCACGACCACCAGCCGGGTGATCAGCCCGCAGTACATGCTGTGGCTGGTCGGCCTGGCGGCGGTCTGCCTGGTCTTCCGGTCCGGCCGGATGGGGTTGCCGGCCGGGCTGGTGCTGGCCGCGACGGGGGTCACCCAGCTGGAGTTCCCGCTCGGGTTCGTCCATGTGGTGACCAGCGACGCGACGGGCGTGACGCTGATGTTCGTACGCAATGGCCTGCTGGTCGCGGCGACCCTCGTCGCGGCGGCGCGGCTGTGGCGGCAGACGGTGACCGAACCCCCCGGGCGCGAGCGGCGGGCGCCGGTCCTCCCGGCCGCCGCCCGGGAGCCCGCGCCGCTCCGGGACGTCAGCCGAGACGGGACCGCAGATACTCCTGCCAGCGCGCCGTGAAGTCCTGCGGGGTGGTGCCGAGCACCTCCTGCAGGGCCTGCTCCACCGCTCCGTCCCGCCCTGAGTGCCCTCCGACGGCCCGGTAGAAAGCGAACAGCTTCTTCTCGCCCCAGTGGTCGGCGATCAGTGCGCAGGCCAGCCAGCCGCCCTCGTACGCCCTCGCCAGCCGCGCGGGGTCGCCGCCGAAGGCGAACTCCTCGTCCGTGGGGAGCGCGGCGGGCAGGTCGCCGGCCCGGACGGTCTCGGCCAGTTCCGGCGCCAGCTGCACGGCGGTCCGGTCCTCTCCGCGGTAGGCCGCCCAGTCGGCGAAGCCCTCGGAGAGCCAGGTCGGCGTGGCGGCGGAGGTGTGGGCGCGGGTGGCGACATGGGTGGTCTCGTGGGTGAGGACGACCTGCTGCCCGAACGCGCCGAGCACCGCGTACGCCTGCGGGTTGACGATCACCCGGTCCGCCGGCGCCCGGCCGCCGGTCTGCGCGGTGGTGACGGCCGCGATGTCCCGGTAGTTCGCCACAGGCGTCCCCAGCAGCCCCGCCATCGCCTCGACGGTCGCCGGCACCAGCACCACCACGCGGCCGGCCCAGCGGTCCGGCCAGGCCGCGGAGACCGCGGGCACCGCGCGGTCCTCCGCGTCCGCGATCCGGCGCAGCTCCTGCCGGGTGCGGCCGACGCCGAGGACGAGGCTGTGGCTGCCCCGCACGACCCGCACGTCCCCCTGCTGCCAGAGCTGGGGGGCGCTGTCCTTCCCGGCCCGGTCGGCCGCGATGTACCAGCGGCCGTCCGCCCCGTGCCGCTCCAGGTCGATGACCCGGTCCGCGGTGGCCGGGGCGCTGTCGTAGCCCGCGATCCGGTAGCGCAGTTCGACGTCGGCGGTGGCCCGGTCCGCGCCGTGCTCCCGTACCCGGATCACTCGGTACGTCCACGAGCTCAGCGGGACGTCGGCGAGGTTGGCCAGTTCGCGGCGCTGGGCCGTCCGCAGTCCGGTGGCCCCGGGGGCGATCACGGCCAGATAGCCGTCCGCGTCATGGTCCAGGACGGCGGCGGCGCGCCGGTCCAGAGTGGCGCCGATGGCACGGACGGCGGTGCCCGGGGCGGCGGGGGCGGTGCCGGCAGGGGCCGTCGTGCAGCCGGAGGCGAGCAGCAGCCCGGCGAGCGCCGCGCCCACCGCGCGCCGTCGTCGTCCGTCACGTCCCCGGCCTGCGGTACGTCCCTGGTCAGCCACCCGACCGAGGGTACGGGTCAGATGCGGGTGACCGAGGAGACGGGCATCATGCCGACCGGGTCGTAGCGGACCGGAGCGCCCGGGTAGGGGGCGTGGATCACCTGCCCGTCGCCGACGTACATGCCGATGTGGCTGGCGTCCGACCGGTAGGCGACCAGATCGCCGGGGCGGGCCTCGGAGAGCGGCACCATGCGTCCGGCGTACCGCTGGGCCTGCGAGGTCCGCGGCAGGCTGACGCCGGCCTGGGCGTACGACCACTGCATCAGTCCGGAGCAGTCGAATCCGGCAGGTCCGTTGGCGCCCCAGATGTACGGGCGTCCGACAGCCGCGCGGGCCGCCATCACGGCGGCCGCCGCCCGGGACGAGGCCGGCGCCAGATCGGTCAGGCCGGGGAACACGTCACCGTGGACGGAGCGCGAGGCCCGGCCGAAGGCAGCCCGCTCGGCGGCCGGCAGCGAGTTCAGCAGCAGCCGGGCCTGCTGGAGCTTCTGCTCGACGGTCTGTTTGTGGCGGGTGGCCGAGGTCCGGTTGCGCTCCAGACCGGCCAGCGAGCGGGTCGCCTGCGCACGGATCTGGGCGAGCCCGCGCTGGGCCTGCCGGAGTTTGAACAGGGTGCTCACCCCGCGGGCGTTCAGCCGGTCGAGGGTGGCCGCCCGGTCGAGGTAGCTGTCCGGGTCGGAGGAGAGCAGCAGGGCGAGCGTGGGGTCGACGGTGCCCGAGCGGTACTGCGCGGCGGCGGCCGAACCGACCGCCGTGCGCAGCCGGTTGATCTGATCCTGGCTGCGGGCCGCCAGTTCCTGGCTCCGGTTCACCTCGGCGCGCAGCCGGTCGGCGTTCTCCCCCGCCCTGTTGAACAGCTCGGTGGCCCGCTCGGCCTCGCTGTACAACCGGTCGACCTCGGCCTTCGTGCTCCGGGGTGTGTCCTGCGGGTCGGCGTTCGCGGTGGCCGCGCCGAGTGCGGCGGCAGCGGTGGCGGCTGCCGCCGACAGGACTGTGACCCGGACGCTCCGGCCGGTGCCGGGCTGTGTGGAACGGCGATGGGACACCACAGAACGCCGCACTCCCTTCCGCTGTACGCAGATGTGTGCAGCTCCCTGCCACCCGGGGCGGGCGGACCGACGGTCGGGAGCTGCACAGCAGGCAGACAGTAGTCGGGCGACAACAGGGCGTACGACCGACCGCGCCGGTCTGCCGAGGGGTACAGAAACCGAACGCCCCGCCGGTGACCTGTGGTCTCCGGCGGGGCGGACTGTCAGTGCGGGGCGCGGGAATTCGCCCGTTCGGGCGCCGTCAGATGCGTACGCCGACCTGGAAGCTGCCGATGGTGTCCATCGACTCGTAGCGGACCACGGCGCCCGGCTTCGGGGCGTGCAGGACCGTGTTGTTGCCCGCGTAAAGGGCCACGTGCGACGTGCTGTTGAAGAAGACCAGGTCGCCCGGCTTGAGGGCGCTGCGGCCTATCTGCACGCCGTCGTTGATCTGGGTGTACGTGGTGCGGGTGATGGAGACGCCGGCCTGGGCGTACGCCCACTGGGTCAGACCCGAGCAGTCGTAGGAGTTGGGGCCGGTGCCGCCGGAGACGTACGGCTTGCCCAGCTGCGTGGCAGCGGCGTTGAGTGCGGCGGCACCACGGGCCGAGGCGGGGACCTCGTTGCCCAGGTCGACCCGGCTGCCCGCGGCGCGGCTGGCGCGCAGGTCGTCCTGGCGCATCTTCTCGCGCTCGGCGGCGGTCAGGGTGTTGAGCAGGCGCTGCGCCTCGGCGAGCTTGCCCTGGAACTTCTTCTTGTTCGCACCGAGCGTCTTGCGGACGTCCGCGAGGTCGGCCAGCTTGTCCTGGGCCTCCTTGCGCTGCTGCGCGAGGGAGCGCTGCTTCTCCTGGATCTTCTCCAGGGACTCGGTCTGCTTGGCCGTCAACTGGTCGAGGGCCGAGGCCTCGTCGAGGAAGCTGTCGGGGTCGGAGGCGAGGAAGAGCTGCACGGACGGGTCGATGCCACCGGAGCGGTACTGGGCGGCGGCGAGCGAACCGATGCCGCTACGGAGCGTGTTGAGCTCCTGCTGGCCGCGGGCCACCTTGTCCTGCAGCGCGTCGACCTGCTTCTCGAGCTTCTCCTGCTGCTCCTTGGCCCCGTTGTACTTCTCGGTGGCCGTCTCCGCCTCGTGGTAGAGCTTGTCGACCTTCGCCTTGACCTCGCTCTTGGTCGGCTTGGGGTCGGCGTGGGCGGCCTGGGAGGTCAGGGCCACGGCCGCGGCGGCGGTCGCGGTGAGCACGGTCACGCGGGTGCGGCTCGGCTGCTTGGGACGACGGTGGGACGCCACGAAGGCGAGCTCCTTCTTCCTCGAGCCGCCTACCGGGCTGTGGGGAACGAGCTCCCCGGCTCCGTGCACGTCACGGACTCGGCGGTTCCTTCGCTGCCACCCCGGGTGGGTGATCAACCGTGCGAAGGTTCGAAGGCCGACCCTAGTGACCATCTTGTGATCAGTTCAAATCCTCACAAGAAAAATCTCGCCCCAGAAGTGACTTCTTTGCTCACATCACACGGCGTGTAGCGATGACTTGACGGACCGTTCCATAAATTCCGGCAAGACACCACAAGGTTCACTAGACGCGTGAAAGCCGCTTCAGGAGCAAGACGGACGCAACGGGCCTGGCTCCCACCTTCGCCACACCGTCCGCCACTTCGCGGTCGGTGGAGACCACCACGACGGGCCTGCCCGGCGGTTCGGCACGGGCCAGTTGACGGATGAGCTCGTCGGCGGTCACGCCCGGCTTGCTGAACAACACCCGCACCCCGCGCGGCGGTGCGAGCAGTACCGGAGCCGCCAGTTCGGCCCCGTCGAAGACACACGTCATCTCGGCACCGGACTGTGCCGCGAGCACCGCGAGACCGCCCAGCAGCCGAAGCCGCTGCTTCTCCAGCGGCAGCTGCGGATAGCCGGTCTTCGTGACGTTGTAGCCGTCCACGATCAGATGCGCCTGCGGCAGTGCCAGCAACTGGTCGAGCAGGGCCGGATCGGTCTCCGAAAGCGCCCTGGTCGCAATGTCCTTGGGTGTCATCGCACCGGGCTCGACCGCGTCGACGCTGTCCGCGGGACGGATCGAGGAGGGCGGCAGAGCCAGTTCGCGGCGCAGCCCGCGGGCCGCGTCGAGCACCGTGTCGAGCAGCAGCCGCAGCCGCATGTCCTCGACCGAGCGGCCCTCCCGGGCGGCCCGGCGGCCCGCCTCGACGGACGCCTCGGCCTCCCCGAGCCGGGCCCGCAGCCGCCGGGTCTCGCTCTCCGCCGCGGAGATCCGGGCGGCCGCCTCGGTCCGCACGGTCTCGGTCTCGGCCTTGCCCCGGCGGACCGCGGCCTCACCGCGCTTGACCTCGTTGAGCGCGGAGCGCAGTTTGCGCTGCAGCGCGTCGGCCTCCTTGCGGGCCGCGTCCAGCTCGGCGCGGAGCCGTTCGGTCTCGCTCTTCGTCAGGGTCCGGGCCTGGGCGAGCTCCTCGCGCAGCCGTTCCAGTTCGCGCCGGCTCTCCTCGTCGGCACGCTCGGCGTCGGCCCGCTGGACCTCCTCGCCGGCCGCGGCGACCAGCTTCACCCAGCCGACCGGCCGCAGCACATAGGCCGCTGCGGCCACATCGACGGGGTCGGCGGCGGCGGGCGGCGATCCCGCCTCCACGGCGGCGGTCAGCTCGGGCTGCGACTCCCGGAGCCGCTCGCCGATACGCTGGCGGAACAGGGTGTCGCCCTCCAGGGCGGCCGCCATCGCATTCCCGGCGAACTTGGCGCGCCGGGTCGGAGTGAAGCGCGCGTACTGCCTCAGCTGGGCGGGGAGTTCGGTGACCGTGAGGCCACCGAACGCGTCCGAGACCAGCGCGACGACCCTTCGCCGTACGCCTTCGGGCAGCGGGCGGTCGAGCGCCTCGACGGCGTCACCGGCCCCATCGGCCGGCTCGGCGCCGCTAGCGGGCTGCTCCACGATCCGTCACCCCAAAATTGTCTGTCCGCACGGCCCCGTCAGGAGTCGGCACCCGGCCTGTCGACGAGTTCGATCTGGTCCACCGCATTGCACCAGCGGCAGCGGACCGACTCGATGGTCTCACTGACCACCTCGCGTTCCTCGACGGTCGCCTCCCCGGCCAGGTCCAGATGCACGTACTCGACGACCTTGGAGGAGCGCGTCACATCGAAGCGCGTGAGATTCCCGCAGAGCGTGCAGCGCCAGCGGGTCTCATCGGTCGGCTGGGGAACCGTCGTCATCGTTGCGTCCTCTTTCCGTCGAGCGTCGTGCTGCAGCCTGCCAAGGATCTCGCGGTGCGCCGTCGAACTGCGGATGCCCTGCTGCAACCCTACGGCCTTGCGCATACCCATCGACACGGCGAGGCGGTCTGCCCCGTTCCCTCCCCTTGCGTCATGCTCTGTTCATGATCGAACGGCGTGCTGTGGTGGGCGGACTGACCGGCAGACTGGTGCGCGCCGCCACCACGGGCGGAGCCCAGGCGACGTATGCCCTCATCGGTCTGTGCTGCGCCATCTTCGTGATCAGTCCGCTCTCGGGGTTCAATCCGACGCACGGCACCGCAGACACCCTGCTCGCCGCCCAGGCCGGATATTTCGAACGCTGGGGGGTGATCCCCACCGAGCTGTGGAACGGCTCCGCACATGCCCTGCTCACCCCGCTCACCGCGCTCTTCGTGCACGGCAGCTGGCTGCATCTGCTCGGCAACATGCTCTTTCTGTACGTCTTCGGGGCCATGGCGGAGGAGCGGATGGGCCACACCGAGTTCGTCTTCTTCTATCTCGGCTGCGGTTACCTCGCGCTGCTGGCGTACGCGGCGGCGCACGCCGAATCCGACCAGACCCTCGTCGGAGCGTCGGGGGCGATCTCCGCGGTGCTCGGAGCGTTCCTGTACCTGTTCCCCCGGGCCCGGGTGACCAGCCTCTTCCCGTTCCTGTTCTTCCTGCCGCTGCGCTTTCCCGCCTGGATCGTGCTGATCTTCTGGTTCGCCCTGCAGTGGATGGCGGCGCAGGGTGCGGGCAGCGGTCCGGGGGTGGCCTATCTCGCCCATGTGGTCGGCTTCGCCACCGGCTTCCTCTACGCCTGGGGGCGTTACCGCCGTGGGGCTAGAGTGAAGACTCCAGCCACGGCCACCGAGGGAGAAAGCCAGCCGTGATCACCGCGATCGTGCTCATCAAAACCAGCGTGGACCGGATTCCCGAGATCGCCGAGTCCATCGCGGCGCTGGACAGCGTCAGCGAGGTCTTCTCGGTCACCGGTACGTACGACCTGATCGCCATGGTCCGGGTGGCCAAGCACGACGATCTCGCCGACGTCATTCCCGGCCGTATCAGCAAGATCCAGGGCGTCGAGGCCACCGACACGCATGTCGCGTTCCGTACGTACTCGCAGCACGACCTGGAGGCGGCCTTCGCCATCGGTCTGGACGCGTAGGACAGGCAACGACGACGCCGTGACGTGGGCCGGGGACGGGCAGCTGCCCGTCCCCGGCCCACGTCACGGCGGTCCCGTTTCCGGACCCGGTCAGACCTGGGCCGCGCCACGGTCCGGAACGCAACGGCCGTCCTCGGTGCGGTACTTCCACTGCGCGCCCTTGTTCACCAGTTCCTTGACCGCGCGGACGAAGCGCTCGATGTGCTCGTCCGGCGTACC
Source organism: Streptomyces sp. JH14 (assembly GCF_029428675.1). Classification (GTDB taxonomy): domain Bacteria; phylum Actinomycetota; class Actinomycetes; order Streptomycetales; family Streptomycetaceae; genus Streptomyces. The sequence goes on from NZ_JAJNEL010000001.1 coordinate 1,652,346, forward strand.
GGCGCCGAAACTGACCCGGATCGCGTTCAGCGAGCGTTCGCCCGGCTCGGCCTCCGGCGCACCGCACTCGCCCGGGTCCTGCGGGTCGCTGCCGAGCAGGGTGCGCACCAGCGGGTGGGCGCAGAACAGTCCGTCCCGCACCCCGATGCCGTACTCGGCGGAGAGCGCCGCGGCGAAGTGCGAGCTGTTCCAGCCCTCCACGACGAAGGAGATGACGCCGACCCGCGGGGCGTCATCACCGAACAGCGACAGCACCTTGACCTCGGGGACCTCGGCGAGGCCTGCGCGCACCCGGGTGACGAGCTGCTGCTCACGGGCGACCAGGCGGTCGAAGCCGGCCTCGGTGAGGGCCTTGCAGGCGGAGGCGATGGAGTAGACGCCGATGACGTTGGGGGAACCGGCCTCGTGGCGGGCGGCGGTGGAGTGCCACTCCACGTCCACGCCCCCGTCGGTGCGCCGGGCCACCTTCCGCGAGGCGCCGCCACCGGCCAGGTAGGGCTCGGCGTCCTGCAGCCAGTCCGCGCGGCCGGCGAGCACACCGGACCCGAACGGCGCGTACAGCTTGTGCCCGGAGAAGGCGACCCAGTCGACGTCGAGGTCGTCGATGTCGACCGGGTGGTGCGGCGCGAGCTGCGCGGCGTCCAGCACGATCCGGGCACCGTGCGCATGCGCGGCGGCCGCCAGCTCCTTCACCGGCCACAGCTCACCGGTGACGTTCGAGGCGCCGGTGACGCAGACCAGCGCGGGGCCGTAGGGGTCGCGGTCGGCGAGCGCGCGCTCCAGCGTCTCGACGGCCTGGGCCGGGGTGCGCGGGGCGTTGAGGTAGGTCACGCGGGCGTCACGCCAGGGCAGCAGCGAGGCGTGGTGCTCGGTCTCGTACACGAAGACCTGACAGTCGGCGGGGACCACCGCGGCCAGCAGGTTCAGTGAGTCGGTGGTCGAGCGGGTGAAGATCACCTGGTCGTCGGCGCGGCAGCCGAGGAACTCGGCGACGGTCTTCCGGCTGCTCTCGAAGAGGTCCGTGGAGAGCTGCGAGAGGTAGCCGGCGCCGCGGTGGACACTGCCGTAGTACGGGGCGTACGCGGCGACGTCGTCCCACACCCGCTGCAGCGCCGGGGCGCTGGCCGCGTAGTCCAGGGCGGCGTACGTGACCTCTCCGCCGGTCACGAGCGGAACGGTCACATCCTTGCCCAGAACGGGCAGCGGGGTACAAACGGACTGGTCGGCGGCAGCGGTGACGACAGACATGGCGAACTCCCGTAACAGGCAGGCGAATTCACTGCGCCGGCGGGTACGCGGCAGCGCAGGAGAAGAAAAAGGGGGTGTGCGGAGGAGGGCCGGAACGGGCCCTATCGCATTCGCTTGCTCACAAGAGGCTCCTTGAGGACCAGGACCCCAGGGATGCGACATACACAGATGTCACGGGGTCCGCGCTTGCCGCAGACCTCTCTGCCTGCGGCCTGGTCTTCACCCGGGGCACCCCGCCACGGACGGAGGGTTGCCGGACAGCGGGCCGGGGCCGTAGTCGCTGTCACTCATGACCTGCCCAGCATCTTGCCATACGTGCGTCGGCCCGCAAGGCGCGGTCCAAGATCTGGACTGCGCCTTGCGGGCCGTATCACCGTTGGTTCAGGCGTTGCTGGCCGTCACCCAGCGCTCCAGCGCCGCCCGGGCCGCCCCCGAGTCGACGGACTCGGCGGCCTTCGCGATCCCGGCGGCCAACTGCTCGTTGAGCGTGCCCTCGGCCGGGTCGAGCGCGACCAGCGCCGCCGCCGCGTTGAGCAGTACCGCGTCGCGCACCGGGCCGGTCTCGCCGGCCAGCACCCGCCGGGCCACGTCCGCGTTGTACGAGGCGTCGGCGCCGCGCAGCGCCTCGACCGGCACGATCTCCAGGCCGACGTCGCGCGGGTCGAACGTCTCCTCGCGTACCGCACCGTCGCGGACCACCCAGACCCGGGACGTCGCGGTGGTGGTCAGCTCGTCCAATCCGTCGTCACCGCGGAAGACGAGCGCCGAGTTGCCCCGCTCGGCGAGGACGCCCGCGACGATGGGCGCCATCCGCAGGTCGGCCACGCCGATCGCCTGGGAGCGCACCTGCGCCGGGTTGGTGAGCGGGCCGAGGATGTTGAACGTGGTCTGCGCGCCGAGTTCCTTGCGGGCCTTGGCCGCGTACCGCAGGGCGGGGTGGAACTTCACGGCGAAGCAGAAGGTGATGCCCGCCTCCTCGGCGACCTCGACGACCCGGCGCGGGGTGAGCTCCAGATTGACGCCGAGCTTCTCCAGCACGTCGGAGGAGCCACTGGCGGACGAGGCGGCGCGGTTGCCGTGCTTGACGACCCGGGCCCCCGTACCGGCGATGACGATCGCCGCCATCGTGGAGATGTTGACCGTCTTGGCCAGATCGCCGCCGGTGCCGACGATGTCGACCGTGCGGCCCGGCACCTCGATGATGTTCGCGTGCGCGTACATCGCCCGCACCAGGCCGGACACCTCGTCGACCGTCTCGCCCTTGGCCCGCAGCGCCACCGCGAAACCGGCGATCTGCGCGTCGGTCGCCTCGCCGCTCATGATGTGGTCCATCGCCCACGCGGTGTCGTCGGCGGTCAGGTCCTCGCCGCGCAGCAGGGGGTTCAGCACGCCGGGCCAGGAACGAGCCGCCACGCTGTCGCCGCCGACCGGGGTCACAACGTTCATGGTCCGCTCCTGGGGGTCCACAGCCGATAAGGGTACGGACCCCACCCTATCGAGCGCCCGGGACAGCAAAGAGCCCCGTCCATCGAATGGACGGGGCTCCTGCTGTGGCGATCAGTCAGGACGATCAGTGGTGGCCGTGGCCGCTGGTGATCTCCTTGTACTCCTCGACAGTGGGCTTGGCGATCTGGTTGTACTCGCCGTAGTAGCCCTTGCTGAGCTTGGCACGCAGCTTCTGCATCGCGGGCACCTTGCGCTCGACACCGTTCTCGTCGACCGTCGGGCCGATCTCGACCGGCTTGTACTGCTCGTGCGCGGTGAGCGTGTGCAGCTGCTCCGGACCGAGCGGCTCGTGGATCTCGACGAACTCACCGTGCGGCAGGCGCTTGATGATGCCGGACTCGCGTCCGTGCAGCACCTTCTCCTTGTCGCGGCGCTGAAGGCCGAGGCAGATCCGCTTCGTGACGAGGAACGCCAGGACCGGGCCCACGAAGATGAAGATCCGGACGAACCACGAGATGGAGTTCAGCGAGAGATGGAAGTGCGTGGCCCAGAGGTCGTTGCCACCGCCGATGAAGACGATGATGTACTCCGTGATCCAGGCGACGCCGAAGGCCGTCCGGGTCGGGGCGTTGCGCGGGCGGTCCAGGATGTGGTGCTCACGCTTGTCCCCGGTGACCCAGGACTCGATGAACGGGTAGACCGCGATCACGGCGAGCACCAGGCCGAAGGCCATCAGCGGGATGAACACACCCAGGACGAGCGTGTGACCCCACAGGTTGATCTCCCAGCCCGGCATCACACGGATCAGACCCTCGGCGAAGCCCATGTACCAGTCGGGCTGGGCGCCGGTGGACACCTGGTCCGGCCGGTACGGGCCGATGGCCCAGATCGGGTTGATCGAGGCGATCGCCGCGATGACCGCGATGACGCCGAAGACCAGGAAGAAGAAGCCTCCGGCCTTCGCCATGTAGATCGGCAGCAGCGGCATGCCGACGACGTTCTTGTTGGTGCGGCCGGGACCCGCGAACTGCGTGTGCTTGTGGTAGAAGACCAGGATCAGGTGGCCGACCACCAGGCCGAGCATGATGCCCGGCAGCAGCAGGATGTGGATCGAGTAGAACCGGGCGACGAAGTCGCCGCCGGGGAACTCTCCGCCGAACAGGAACATCGAGATGTACGTGCCGACGATCGGCGTGGCCAGGATCGCGCCCTGGGTGAAGCGGACACCCGTACCCGAGAGCAGGTCGTCCGGGAGCGAGTAGCCCGTGAAGCCGGTGAACATGCCCAGCACGAACAGCAGGAAGCCGAACACCCAGTTGATCTCGCGCGGCTTGCGGAAGGCACCCGTGAAGAACACGCGCATCATGTGCACGAACATGGCGGCCAGGAAGATCAGCGCGGCCCAGTGGTGGATCTGACGGACCAGCAGACCGCCGCGGACGTCGAAGCTGATGTTCAGCGTCGAGGCGTAGGCCTCGGACATCCGGATGCCCTGCATCGGCTCGTACGGGCCGTGGTACACGACCTCGTTCATGCTCGGGTGGAAGAACAGCGTCAGATACACACCCGTGAGGATGATGATGATGAAGCTGTACAGCGCGACTTCACCGAGCATGAAGGACCAGTGGTCCGGGAAGATCTTGCGCATGTTGGCCTTGGCCAGGGAGTAGATCCCGAGCCGGCCGTCCGCCCAGTCGGCCACCCGCTCACCGGCGGGCGCCTTGCGGTTCGTGTCGGTCGCAGTACTCATCCGCGCTCCCAGAATGCAGGACCGACGGGCTCTTCGAAGTCACCGAGCGCCTCGAGGTTGCCCTCGCTGTTCACGCCGATCCGCAGCTGCGGGAGGGAGTGACCGGCCGGACCGAAGATGACGCGGGCGCCGTCGGAGAGGTCGAAGGTGGACTGGTGGCACGGGCAGAGCACGTGGTGCGTCTGCTGCTCGTACAGGCTGATCGGGCAGCCGACGTGGGTGCAGATCTTCGAGAACGCCACGATGCCCTCGTGGGCCCACTCACGCTCGCGCTTGTCCTTGATGTTCTCCGGCTGGATACGGATGATCATCAGCGCGGCCTTGGCGATCTGCGTCTGGAAGTCGTGGTCCTCCTCCTTCAGGCCCTCGGGCATGGCGAAGGTGAGCGAACCAACGACGACGTCCTCGGGACGCAGCGGCTCCATCGTGTTCATGTTGATGAGCTGCTTGCCCTTGGCCCACAGGGTCTGACGGAGCTTCTTCTCCGGCAGCGGACCCAGGTCACGCAGCAGCATCACGCCGGAGAGCGGCACCAGGGCCAGCGCGCCGAACAGGGTGTTGCGGATCAGCTTGCGCCGGCCGAAGGCGGACTCCTCCGCACCGGCCGCGAAGTCGGCGAGAACCTTCGCCTTGACCTCGGGCGTCGCCTCGATGGCGTGCCGGTCGTCGGCGACCTCCACGTCGGACATCAGGGTGCGCGCCCAGTGGACGGCGCCCGCGCCGATCGTGAAGAGGGCCACGCCCAGGGTCAGCCCGAGGGAGAAGTTGAGCGCACTCACGTGGCCGAACGGCCAGATGAACACGATCTTGTCCACCGGGAAGATGACGTACGAGGCGATGAAGCCGATCGTCGCCAGCATGGACAGCACGAACAGGAGCGCGACCGTGCGCTCGGACCGCTTCGCGGCCCGTTCGTCGATGTCCTGGATGCGCGGCCGGTGGGCCGGCAGCCCCGGGTCGGCGAACGGGTCGTCCGCAACCTTCACCGCGCCGTGCGCGGCGGCCTGCTCTGCGGGCAGGTTCTCTTCTGGAATCTCTTGGCTACTCATGACTTCTTGGCCTTAGCGGTGTGGGCCGCGACCCAGACGGCAACTGCGATGAGTGCGCCCAGACCGAAGATCCAGGCAAACAGACCCTCGCTGACCGGACCGAGCCCGCCCAGCTTGAGGCCACCAGGGGTCTCGGTCTCGGCGCTGTTGACGGTCTTGACGTACGCGATGATGTCGCGCTTCTGCTGCTCGGGCATCGTCGAGTCGGGGAAGGACGGCATGCTCTGCGGGCCGGTCTGCATGGCCTCGTAGATGTGCTTCGGGTCCACGCCCTCAAGGCTGGGGGCGTACTTGCCCTTCGTCAGGGCACCGCCCTCACCCGTGAAGTTGTGGCACTGCGCGCAGTTGGTACGGAACAGGTCGCCACCCCTGGCGATGTCCGCGCCCTCGGGGTTGACCTGGGCCTCGGTCGGCACGACCGGGCCGGCGCCGAGCGACGCGACGTAGGCCGCGAGCTGGTCGATCTCGGCCTGGGTGTAGATGACCTTCTTCTTGGGTACCTGGGCACCCGGCTGCTGGGCGGGCATACGGCCCGTGCCGACCTGGAAGTCGACGGCGGCGGAGCCCACGCCGACCAGGCTCGGCCCGTCGGACGTGCCCTGACCGCCGGTTCCGTGGCAGCTGGCGCAACCGACGGAGTACAGCTTCTTGCCCTCATCGATGGCGAGGGACTGGGCGGTGTCGTCGGCCTGCGCCTTGCTCGCGGGCGCAAACGCGGCGTACAGCCCCCCGGTGGCCGCCAGCGCGAGGAGTAGTACGACGACCGCCGCCAACGGATGGCGTCGTCGTGCGGAGAGCTTTTTCACGGATTACCCCGGTGTCAGGATCTTCTGCGTCGATGCTGGATGTGGTTCGGGTTCGAGCCCGGTTACTTGATCATGTAGATCGTGGCGAAGAGGCCGATCCACACGACATCGACGAAGTGCCAGTAATAGGACACGACGATGGCGGCGGTCGCCTGTTCGTGGGTGAACCTCTTGGCCGCGTATGTCCTGCCCAGTACGAGCAGGAAGGCGATGAGACCGCCTGTCACGTGCAGACCGTGGAAGCCGGTGGTCAGGTAGAACACCGAGCCGTACGGGTCGGAGGACAGCGAGAGGCCGTCCTTCTTCACCAGCTCGGTGTACTCGAAGACCTGGCCTCCGATGAAGATCGCACCCATCACGAAAGTGATCATGAACCAGGCACGGAGCTTCTTCACATCGCCCCGCTCCGCGGCGAAGACGCCGAGCTGGCAGGTGAGGGAGGAGAGCACCAGGATCGTGGTGTTCGTCGCCGAGAACGGGAAGTTCAGGGCCGAAGCCATTTCCTTCCAGTGGTCGGGTCCCATCACCGATCGCAGGGTGAAGTACATCGCGAAGAGGGCCGCGAAGAACATCAGCTCGGAACTCAACCAGATGATGGTTCCGACGCTGGTGAGGTTCGGTCGATTGACCGACGGGTGCGCGTGCCCGGTTTCTACTGTCGTTGCTGTCGCCACGACCGACATTATGTCGGTCGCTTATCCCGCCCTCACTCCCGGGGGTGCCGTTCGGTGTGTCAGCAGGGTGTGTCCTGCCCGAACGGCCCATCGAATCGCTGTCATTACCGGTGCTGACAGGCTGTCGGTCGGAGTACGATCCGCGCATCGGTTCATGCCCCGAGAGCCCCGAAGACACAGATGTCACGGAGGAACAATGCAGCCGACCGCCACGGTCCTGGTCTACAGCGACGACGCCAACACGCGTGAGCAGGTGAGGCTGGCCGCCGGTCGCAGGCCTGCGGCGGACGTGCCGCCGGTGGAGTTCGTGGAGTGCGCCACGCTGCCGGCCGTCCTGACGGCGCTGGACAACGGCGGCATCGACGTCTGCGTGCTGGACGGCGAGACGGCCCCGGCGGGCGGCATGGGCGTCTGCCGGCAGATCAAGGACGAGATCTTCCACTGCCCGCCGGTGCTGCTGCTCATCGGGCGCCCGCAGGACGCCTGGCTCGCCACCTGGAGCCGCGCGGACGCCGCGGTGACCCTGCCGGTCGAGCCGGTCGAGTTCGCGGACGCCCTGGCCGCCCTGCTGCGCACCAGGCTCTGCGTGCAGTCCTGAGTCCTGCTGCGGCCCGGTCCGCGGCTGCGCCGCGGACCGGGCCGCGTCATGTCCCTCCGAGGGGCGGCGCACTCCCCCGGCCGGTCAGACCTCGGGGCGCAGCCGCGCCGCCTGGACGGTGTCCGTGGGGTCCGCGGTGGCGTTGAGGGCGCTGCCCTGCTGCCATTTCGCCCAGGACAGGTTCCAGTCGCCGTAGCCGTTGTCGAACGGCGTCATCGTCGGGCCATGACTGCCCACCACGTCGACGATGTCGCCCTCACGCACGGTGTTGAAGAACCACTGGGCCTGGGTGTTGCTCATGCCCGTACAGCCGTGGCTGACGTTCTCGTACCCCTGTGAGCCGACGGACCAGGGGGCCGCGTGCACGTACTCACCGCTCCAGGTGACGCGGGTCGCGTAGTAGACCAGCAGGTCGTACCCGTCGCTGGAGTTGCTCGAGATACCGATGGTCTCCCCGCGCATGCGTACGGAGTACTCCTTGCTCAGCACGACCTTGACGCCGTTGCGGGTGTCGAAGCCGGGCTTTCCGGTGGTCACCGGAATGGTGTTGATCACTTTCCCGTTGCGCTTGACCGTCATGGTGTGCGTGGCGGCGTCGGTGATGGCCTCGACGCGGTCCCCGGTGGTGATCTTCAACGCTTTCGCGGGGCCTCCGTACAGCCCCTTGGCGACCCTTATGCCCGCCATGTTGCTGCTGACCTCGATGCTGGCCCTGGCGGGCCAGTACTCCTTCGGGCGGTAGTGCAGGATCTTGTCGTCGACCCAGTACCAGGAGCCGGTCACGGCGGGCGTGGACCGGACCCGCAGGGAGCGTTCCACGGTGGCCCGGGCCGCCTTGTCCTTGACCGGGGCGCTGAGTTCGGCCGTAATGGGCTGTCCGACGCCGTAGGTGCCCGCGTGCGGGCCGAAGGTGACCGTCAGGAGCTTCCTTGCCGGGGCCGTCTCGAAGGAGAGCGTACGGCTGCCTGGGGCGCCGTCGTCGTCCTCGACGCTGACCTTCACGTTGTAGCGGGTACCGGCCGCGAGCGGGACGGTGGAGTGCCAACGCAGGCCGTCGGCCGCGAGCTCGCCCTGGAGATGGTGCCCGGCGGTGTCCACCGCGGTCACGTCGGTGATCCTGCCGTCGTCACCCGTTGCGGTGACTTCGAGGGGCTTGTCCGGGTCGGCCTTCGTGTCGCCCTTGGGGACGTTGGAGGAGATCTCGTCCGCCGCGTCGTACGGCTGCTCGGCGAGCGGATGACCATCTGGACCGCCACAGGCGGCTGCCCCTGCAACCAGGGTCATGGCCAGCAGCGTGCAGCTCACTACGGGGTGGATGCGCGGCGTGTTCATGATCCCAACGCTAAGAAGATTCATCAGTTTCAGCGCGCGGGATGACGCCAAACGGGGGACCCCCACTTCCCGGTTGAGAAGTGCGGGCCCCCCGTCAGGTGGAGCGGTGCTACGTGTGGAGCGGTGTCACTGGGTGCGGTTCTCACCGCGGTAGTACTCGAAGACCCAGCCGAACAGACCGATCAGGATGACCGGGGCCGAGAAGTAGAGCAGCCACCATCCGAAGATGACGCCCATGAAGGCGAGGGCGCCGCCGACGGCCAGCGAGAGCGGCTGCCAGCTGTGCGGGGAGAAGAACCCCACCTCGCCGGCCTCGTCCGCGACATCGGCTTCCTTGTTGTCCTGAGCCATCGCGTCGACCCGCTGTGCCGTGAAGGCCAGGTAGAAGCCGATCATGACGCTCAGGCCGAAGGCCAGGACGAGCGCGGTGGTACCGGCCGGCTCCTTCGACCACACGCCATAGGTCACCGCCATGGCGAGGATGAAGACGCTCAGCCAGAGGAACATCTTGCCCTGGATCTTCACTTGCCGGCCTCCTTGCCACCCGCGAGGGCCTTGTCAGCCTCGGAGTGCTGCTCCAGCTGCTCGAGCGCCGCGATCTCCGGGTGGTGCAGGTCGAACGCCGGGGATTCGGAACGGATCCGCGGCAGGGTGAGGAAGTTGTGCCGCGGCGGCGGGCAGGAGGTCGCCCACTCCAGTGAACGGCCGTAGCCCCACGGGTCGTCGACCTCGATCTTCTTGCCGTACTTGGCCGTCTTCCACACGTTGTAGAGGAACGGCAGGATCGACAGGCCGAGCAGGAACGAGGAGATCGTCGAGATCGTGTTCAGCGCGGTGAAACCGTCGGCGGCGAGGTAGTCCGCGTAACGACGCGGCATGCCCTCCGCACCCAGCCAGTGCTGGACGAGGAACGTGCCGTGGAAGCCGATGAACAGCGTCCAGAAGGTGATCTTGCCGAGGCGCTCGTCCAGCATCTTGCCCGTGAACTTCGGCCACCAGAAGTGGAATCCGGCGAACATCGCGAAGACCACGGTGCCGAAGACGACGTAGTGGAAGTGCGCGACGACGAAGTACGAGTCGGAGACGTGGAAGTCCATCGGGGGCGAGGCCAGGATGACGCCGGTCAGACCACCGAAGGTGAAGGTGACCAGGAAGCCGATCGTCCACAGCATCGGTGTCTCGAAGGACAGCGATCCCTTCCACATGGTGCCGATCCAGTTGAAGAACTTCACACCGGTCGGTACCGCGATGAGGAACGTCATGAACGAGAAGAACGGCAGCAGCACACCGCCGGTGACGTACATGTGGTGCGCCCACACGGTCACCGAGAGGCCAGCGATGGCGATCGTCGCGCTGATCAGACCGATGTAGCCGAACATCGGCTTCCGGCTGAACACGGGGATCACCTCGGAGATGATTCCGAAGAATGGCAACGCGATGATGTACACCTCTGGATGGCCGAAGAACCAGAAGAGGTGTTGCCAGAGCAGTGCGCCGCCGTTGGCCGCGTCGAAGACATGCGCCCCGAACTTGCGGTCCGCCTCCAGCGCGAAGAGCGCGGCGGCGAGCACCGGGAAGGCCAGCAGGACCAGCACACCGGTCAGCAGGACGTTCCACACGAAGATCGGCATCCGGAACATCGTCATGCCGGGTGCGCGCATGCAGATGATCGTGGTGATGAAGTTGACCGAACCGAGGATCGTGCCGAAGCCGGAGAAGGCCAGACCCATGATCCACATGTCGGCGCCGACACCCGGCGAACGGACCGCGTCCGAGAGCGGGGAGTAGGCGAACCAGCCGAAGTCGGCCGCACCCTGCGGGGTGAGGAAGCCGGCCACCGCGATGATCGAGCCGAAGAGGTACAGCCAGTACGCGAACATGTTCAGCCGCGGGAACGCCACATCGGGCGCGCCGATCTGCAGCGGCATGATCCAGTTCGCGAATCCGGCGAACAGCGGCGTCGCGAACATCAGCAGCATGATCGTGCCGTGCATCGTGAACGCCTGGTTGAACTGCTCGTTCGACATGATCTGCGTGCCGGGACGGGCCAGCTCGGCGCGCATGAAGAGCGCCAGCAGACCGCCGATGCAGAAGAACGCGAACGACGTGACCAGGTACATCGTGCCGATCGTCTTGTGGTCAGTGGTGGTCAGCCACTTGATGACGACGTTTCCCGGCTGATTGCGCCGGACCGGCAGCTCGTCCTCGTACGAGTCGTCTGCTGCCGCGGCACCCTGAGGTTCGTTGAGGATGCTCACAGTTTGTTCGTCTCCGCATTCCTGGCCGGGTTCGTCTGCTCGATACCGGCCGGCACGTAGCCCGTCTGGCCCTTCTTGGCCAGCTCCTTGAGGTGCGCCTGGTAGCGCTCCGGGGAGACGACCTTGACGTTGAAGAGCATCCGGGAGTGGTCGACGCCGCAGAGCTCGGCGCACTTGCCCAGGAAGGTGCCCTCCTGGTTGGGAGTCACCTCGAAGGAGTTGGTGTGGCCCGGAATGACGTCCTGCTTCATGAGGAACGGCACCACCCAGAAGGAGTGGATGACGTCACGCGAAGTCAGGATGAAGCGGACCTTCTCGCCCTTGGGCAGCCACAAGGTGGGGCCCGGGTTGCCGGTCTGCGGGTTCCTGGTGCCCGGGATGCCGACGTCGTAGACGCCGTCCGCACCCTTGGGGAACTCCTTACGGAACCGGTCGGGGATGGCGTCGAGCTCCTTGGGGATCTCGTTGCCCGTGGCGGTCGAGCCGTCCACGTTCTCGATGTAGTTGAAGCCCCAGCTCCACTGGTAGCCGACCACGTTGACGGTGTGGGCGGGCTTCGCCGAGAGCGAGAGGAGCTTCGATTCATCGCGCGCGGTGAAGTAGAACAACACCGAGACGATGATGAGGGGGACCACGGTGTACAGCGCCTCGATGGGCATGTTGTACCGGGTCTGCGGAGGAACCTCCACCTTGGTGCGGCTGCGCCGGTGGAAGATGATGCTCCACAGGATCAGGCCCCAGACCAGCACACCCGTGGCGAGCGCTGCCGCCCACGAGCCCTGCCAGAGGGAAAGGATCCGTGGTGCCTCTTCCGTTACCGGTGTGGGCATACCAAGGCGGGGAAAGTCCTTGTATGTGCAACCGGTGGCGGTCGCCAGGATCAGGCCCGCAGTCAGCACCTGCGGCAGCTTCCGCCGCATCGGGCGCCGCGACGAGCGGTCGGAGCCGTTGGGACTCACGTAGCGCCTTCCCGAGAGTCTCGCCCGCGCGGTCGGCGCGGCCGTCTCGCTGGTCGGTCGCCGCCCTGACGCGGGCAGGGGTTTGGATGTTTATGCGGACCAAACCCTACTGGACGCTATTTGGGGTCGCGCGGGGAGGGTGCCCAACGCGCCGCCCGACTCCCCGAAGGGGTGGAATCCGGGCCTCCGGCCGCCATCTGACGGGCCCTCGCCTGGGTGGGCGGACCGCCGGTCACGGGGCGGCGCCGGGCGCGCGTTAGCGTGGCGGTGTGCCCTACTTCGACGCCGCTTCCTCCGCACCCCTGCACCCCGTGGCCCGTCAGGCGCTGCTTGCCGCGCTGGACGAGGGCTGGGCCGACCCGGCCCGGCTGTATCGCGAGGGGCGGCGGGCCCGGCTGCTGCTGGACGCGGCCCGGGAGGCCGCCGCGGAGGCCGTGGGGTGCCGCCCCGACGAGCTCACTTTCACTCCTTCGGGGACCGCGGCGGTGCATTCGGCGATCTCCGGGGCGCTCGCCGGGCGTCGGCGTGTCGGCCGCCATCTGGTGGTCTCCGCGGTCGAACACTCCTCGGTGCTCCATTCGGCCGCCGCCCACGAGAAGCAGGGCGGCACGTTCACGGAGGTGCCGGTGGACCGGGCGGGGGCGGTGAGCCCGGCGGCGTACGGCGAGGCCCTGCGCGCGGACACCGCGCTGGCCTGCCTCCAGTCCGCCAACCACGAGGTCGGTACGGTGCAGCCGGTTCCCGAGGTCGCGGAGCTCTGCCGGGCGGCGGGCGTCCCGCTGCTGGTGGACGCCGCGCAGTCGCTGGGCTGGGGCCCGGTGCCGAGCGGCTGGTCGCTGCTGGCGGCGAGCGCCCACAAGTGGGGCGGGCCGTCGGGGGTGGGGCTGCTCGCCGTGCGCAAGGGGGTCCGTTTCGCACCCCAAGGCCCCGCGGACGAAAGGGAGTCGGGGCGGGCGGCCGGGTTCGAGAACATCCCCGCGGTCGTGGCCGCGGCGGCGTCGCTGCGGGTGGTCCGGGCGGAGGCGGAGGCCGAATCCGCACGGCTGCGGGCGCTGGTGGAGCTGATCCGGACCCGGGTTGCGGCGCTGGTGCCCGAGGTGGAGGTGGTCGGTGATCCGGTGCGGCGGCTGCCGCATCTGGTGACCTTCTCCTGTCTCTATGTGGACGGGGAGACCCTGCTCCACGAACTGGACCGCGAGGGATTCGCCGTATCGTCCGGTTCGTCCTGCACAAGCAGCACGCTGACGCCGAGCCATGTGCTCAAGGCGATGGGGGTGCTGTCGGAGGGGAACGTCCGGGTGTCCCTGCCGGCAGGCACCACGCAGGAGGACGTCGAACGTTTCCTCCGGGTGCTGCCGGGCTCGGTGGCAGGGGTACGGGAGAAGCTGGGCGCTCCCGTCGCCGCCTCCCCCACCCGCGCCGCCGCCTCGCTGGTGGTCGACTCACTGGGCAGGCGGTGCCCGATCCCGGTGATCGAACTCGCCAAGGTGATCGGAACGGTACCGGTGGGCGGGACGGTGACCGTGCTCTCCGACGACGAAGCGGCACGGCTGGACATCCCCGCGTGGTGCACGATGCGCGGGCAGGAGTACGTGGGTGAGGAGCCGGCGGACCGGGGCTCGGCCTATGTGGTCCGCCGGCTGTCCTGACTACGACAGGTGCGCGCGGACCTCGGCGGCGGCGTCGTGGCCGTACGCCTTGGTGAAGCGGTCCATGAAGTGGGCGCGGCGCAGGGTGTACTCCTGGGTGCCGACCGTCTCGATGACCAGCGTGGCGAGCATGCAGCCGACCTGGGCGGCCCGCTCCAGGCCGACGCCCCAGGCGAGGCCGGAGAGGAATCCGGCCCGGAAGGCGTCGCCCACGCCGGTCGGATCGGCCTTCAGCTCCTCCTCCGGGCAGCCGACCTCGATCGACTCCTGGCCGGCCCGCTCGATCCGCACTCCGCGGGCACCGAGGGTGGTGACGCGGTGGCCGACCCTGGCGAGGATCTCCTCGTCGGTCCAGCCGGTCTTGGACTCGATGAGCCCCTTCTCGTACTCGTTGGAGAAGAGGTACGTGGCACCGTCGAGGAGGATCCGGATCTCGTCGCCGTCCATCCGGGCGATCTGCTGCGAGAAGTCGGCGGCGAACGCGATGCCCCGGGAGCGGCACTCCTCGGTGTGGCGGAGCATCGCCTCGGGGTCGTCGGCGCCGATCGAGACGAGGTCGAGCCCGCCCACACGGTCGGCGACGGCCTTCAGCTCGATCAGCCGGGCCTCACTCATCGCGCCCGTGTAGAAGGAGCCGATCTGGTTGTGGTCGGCGTCCGTCGTGCAGACGAAGCGGGCGGTGTGCAGGACCTCGGAGATCCGGACCGAGGCGGTGTCGACGCCGTGGCGGTCGAGCCACGCGCGGTACTCGTCGAAGTCGGCGCCGGCGGCGCCGACCAGGATCGGACCGGTGCCGAGCATGCCCATGCCGAAGCAGATGTTGGCGGCGACACCGCCCCGGCGCACATCGAGGTTGTCGACCAGGAAGGAGAGCGAGACCGTGTGCAGCTGATCGGCGACCAGCTGGTCGGCGAAACGGCCCGGGAAGGTCATGAGGTGATCGGTGGCGATGGAGCCGGTGACTGCGATGCGCACGGGGAGACTGCTCCTGCGGAAGTCGAGGGGAACGGATGGCTGCGCTCCCGGGACGGCGTGACATTCCACGCTACCCGTTCGCCGCACTCGCCCTGAAGGGTAAAAACTACCCGATAGTAGGGCTTTTCTCCTGAGGCTTGCGGTGCCTACGGTGCCGTATGTCGAACAACATCGCTCCCCGTGAGTCCGAGATCAGCCTGGCCGAGCTGCGCGGCGACTGCGCACGGATGGCTCCGCACTGGGTGGTACCCGCCACGGACGCTTCCATCCCCGTGGCGCCGTCCCTGATTCACGGCGTGACCGTGCCGGCCGCGTCCGCACGGCTGATCGACGCCATGGCGGATTACGGCGACTGAGACGGGCGGCCGCTCGCCCCGGATGTCCCCCGGATGCCCCATGGGGGAACCGACTGCTACCGCACCCCGTCCCACCACCGTCGCCCCCGCTCGCGGGAGAGGCGATGACCGTGCGACGGTCACGGTGACGGCTACGCAGTCGAAGGAGCGATCCGGTGGACACCGAGCGACCCGACAACGACGTGACCCGCCCCCGGCGTCGGCGGTCGCCGCTGGCCGTGGCCTCGGTGGCGGCGGCCGTGCTGCTGGCCGGGGGCGGCGGCGCTTACTGGGCGGCCACCGCGGCGGACGGTGAGGGCGGCCCGGCGGGCGGCAGGGGCGACGCCCCTCCGCTGCTCGTACTCGACGAGACACCCGGCGGCCCGGACGGCCGGACGACACCCCCCGAAGGCATCGCCGTGGGCGAGCCCGATCCCAGCGGTGGCAGCGTCTTCTACCGCGCGGCCGGCAAGCTGCCCGACGGGCCGGCCGAGGCCGCTGTCCACCGCGCGCACGGCACCGTCTCGGCGGCGGAGGTGGCCCGGCTGGCGAAGGCACTGGGCTTGGCAGGCACGCCACGGGCCGAGGGCACGACCTGGAAGGTGGGGTCCGACGGGGACGGCACGGGTCCGTTCCTGCGGGTGAACAAGCAGGCGCCGGGCACCTGGACCTTCGCCCGGTACGGCTCCGGCGGGACGGACAAATGCGAGAGCACGACGGTGTGTTCGAGCAAGGACATGCCGCCGGGCGGCACGCGGTCGCCGGTCGGCGAGAAGGCGGCGAAAGCCGCCGCGGCGCCCGTGCTGAAGGCGGTCGGCCAGGACGACGCGGCTCTCGACGCCCGCCAACTGATGGGCCCGGTACGGGTAGTGAACGCGGACCCGGTGGTCGACGGGCTGCCCACATACGGCTGGGCGACCGGGATCCAGGTGGGGGCCGACGGTGAAGTGATCGGCGGCAGCGGGCAGTTGAAGGGGCTGACGAAGGGCGCGGAGTATCCGGTGGTCAGCGCGGGTGACGCGCTGAACCGGCTGAACGGGGCCGCCCGGGCGGCAGCCGCTCGGAGCAATGTCGGCGGATGCGCCACGCCCGTACCGCTGGAGGAGGGCGAGCTGAAGTCGCCGGGCAACAGCTGCGGTGCGCGGACCGGGGCGGAGCCCGTGACGACGACCGTGATGGTCGACAAGGCGGTGTTCGGCCTCGCGATGCGGTACGTGGACGGCGAGCAGACGCTCGTACCGTCGTGGCTGTTCTCGGTGCATCCGGCCGCGGGCGGGACCGGCAGCACGGTCGCGCAGGTCGCGGTGGACCCGGACTCGCTGGCGACCCCGTCGAGGACCCCGGATCCGGAGAGGACGCCGGGCCCGGGCGACGCCGCACGGTCCCAACGGCCGCTCCTGTCGTACAGCGCCGACGGCCGGACGCTGGACGTCACGTTCTGGGGCGGGGTGTGCAGCACATACGCGGCGAGCGCGACCGAGAGCGCGGACGCGGTGCGGGTGACGATCACCGAGTCGCTCCCCGAGCCGAAGAAGGTCTGCATCATGATCGCCAAGAAGCTGACGCGGACGGTGACGCTGGACGCACCCCTGGGCGACCGCAAGGTGCTCGACTCGGCCGGCGGCGTGGTACCGCGCGGCTGAGGGCTGTCCCGTCATCCCTGGCGGGCGCACGACGAAAGGCGGCGGCCCCCGGGAATCCCGGGGGCCGCCGCCTTCTTCAGGCACTGCTGCCCGAAACAGCCTTCGCGGCTCAGCTGAAGGAGTCACCGCAGGCGCAGGAGCCCGTGGCGTTCGGGTTGTCGATCGTGAAGCCCTGCTTCTCGATGGTGTCGACGAAGTCGATGGAGGCGCCGCCCAGGTACGGAGCGCTCATCCGGTCGGTGACGACCTTCACACCGCCGAAGTCCTTCACGACATCACCGTCGAGCGAACGCTCGTCGAAGAAGAGCTGGTAGCGCAGGCCCGAGCAACCGCCGGGCTGGACGGCGACGCGCAGCGCCAGGTCGTCACGGCCTTCCTGCTCCAGCAGGCCCTTGACCTTGGCTGCGGCGGCGTCGGACAGGAGGATGCCGTCGCTCACGGTGGTGGTCTCGTCCGATACGGACATCTGCTTCTCTCCCGGGTTGTACGGACTGCTTGCCGACGTTGCAACCGTCCGGGCCACGGATTCATTCCGGACCAGGCGCTCGTCTGTTCCTTTCATGCTCGCACATCGCACCGGCGAGGGGATGCGTCACATCGACGCTATCGGCGTCGTCAAAGTGACGTAAAGCAGATATGATAGATAGCGTCAAATAGACGAAAAGGCTCCCCGGCGCAAGCCCCTGCTCCACTGGAGCGGACCGCGCTGACCGCAGAACAGAAAGGGTGCGTGACGTGACCACCGCCCAACCGCTGGACGTCCAGCCGACACCCCTCGCCCTGCTGCTCCTCGGCCGTGAGGCCGACCCGAAGAGCGAGCGCGGCGTCGAGTGTCCTGGCGATCTGCCCTCCCCGTCCGACCCGGACCTGGTGGAGCGCGCCCGCGCGGCCAAGAAGAAGCTCGGGGACAAGGTCTTCGTGCTCGGCCACCACTACCAGCGCGACGAGGTCATCCAGTTCGCGGATGTGACCGGTGACTCGTTCAAGCTCGCCCGCGATGCGGCCGCCCGGCCGGAGGCCGAGTACATCGTCTTCTGCGGTGTGCACTTCATGGCCGAATCCGCGGACATCCTGACCACCGACGACCAGAAGGTCGTGCTGCCGGACCTGGCCGCGGGCTGCTCGATGGCCGACATGGCCACCGCCGAGCAGGTCGCCGAGTGCTGGGACGTGCTGACCGAGGCCGGAGTCGCCGAGCAGGTCGTGCCCGTCTCGTACATGAACTCCTCCGCCGACATCAAGGCCTTCACCGGCCGGCACGGCGGCACGATCTGCACCTCGTCCAATGCGAAGCGGGCCCTGGAGTGGGCCTTCGAGCAGGGCGAGAAGGTGCTCTTCCTCCCCGATCAGCACCTGGGCCGCAACACCGCGGTCCGGGACATGGGGATGACGCTGGAGGACTGCGTCCTCTACAACCCGCACAAGCCCAACGGCGGCCTCACCGCCGAGGAGCTGCGGAACGCGAAGATGATCCTGTGGCGCGGGCACTGCTCGGTGCACGGGCGCTTCTCGGTCGAGTCCGTCAACGATGTGCGCGAGCGCATCCCGGGCGTCAACGTGCTGGTGCACCCGGAGTGCAAGCACGAGGTCGTGGCGGCGGCGGACTACGTCGGCTCGACGGAGTACATCATCAAGGCCCTGGAGGCGGCCCCGGCCGGCTCGAAGTGGGCGATCGGCACCGAGCTGAACCTGGTGCGGCGGCTGGCCGACCGGTACGCGTCGGAGGACAAGGAGATCGTCTTCCTCGACAAGACGGTGTGCTTCTGCTCCACGATGAACCGGATCGATCTGCCGCATCTGGTGTGGACGCTGGAGTCCCTGGCCGAGGGGAACCTGGTCAACCGGATCGAGGTCGACCCGGAGACGGAGAAGTACGCGAAGCTGGCGCTGGAGCGGATGCTGGCGCTGCCGTAGCGGTCTGCGCCTCGGGCAGGCGTTCTGCCCTGCCCGGACCGGCCGGCGACGCACGAAGGCCCCGGCACCGTTGGACGGTGCCGGGGCCTTCGCATGTGCCGCGTTACGCCTTCGCGGGCTCCGGCTCCTCGGAGATGGTCTCCTCCGCCGGGGCGGACAGGCCCGCCTTCTTCGCTCGCTTGACCGCCTTCTTCTTCGCGCGGCGCTCCTTGCGGAGCTCCACCAGCGCGTAGAGCGTCGGCACCAGCAGCAGCGTCAGCAGCGTGGACGTGACCAGGCCGCCGATCACCACGACCGCAAGCGGCTGCGAGATGAACCCGCCCTCGCCGGTGACGCCGAGTGCCATCGGGAGCAGGGCGAAGATGGTCGCGAGTGCGGTCATCAGGATCGGACGGAGCCGGTGGCGGCCGCCCTCGATGACTGCTTCGACGATGCCCAGGCCCTGTGCCCGGTACTGGTTGATCAGGTCGATCAGCACGATCGCGTTGGTCACGACGATACCGATCAGCATCAGCATGCCGATCATCGCCGGGACGCCCATCGGGGTGCCGGTGACGACCAGGAGGCCGATGGCGCCCGTTGCCGCGAACGGGATGGAGACCAGCAGGATCAGCGGCTGGACCAGGGACCGGAAGGTCGCGACCAGCAGCATGAAGACGATCGCGATCGCGGCCAGCATCGCCAGGCCGAGCTTCATGAACGCGTCGTTCTGGTCCTGGGAGACACCGCCGATGGTGGCCGTGGCGCCGTCCGGCAGGTCCAGGGCGTCGATCTTCGACTGGAGCGAGGCGCTCACCGCACCGGTGTTGTCACCGGTGGGCCTGGCGGTGATCGTGGCGGCCCGCTGGCCGTCGATCCGCGTCATCGAGACCGGGCCGGGGACCAGCTTCACATCGGCGATCTGCCCCAGCTTGACCGGGCCGAGCGAGAGGTTCTTCAGCTCGTCCATCGTGGTGGCCGGGTGGGCGGACTTGATGACGACGTCGCGCTCGGTGTCGTCCATCATCGCCTTGCCGGACGGGGTGCCGCGCACCGCTCCGGCGACGGCGGCGCCGAGCGTGGCCTCGTTGAATCCCGCGGCCGCGGCCTTGGAGTTGGCCTTGACCGAGATGCGCGGGACCGACTGCGCCAGGTCGCTCTGGACGTCGGTGACGTCCTTGAGCTTCGCCACCTCGGCCCGTACCTCTTCGGAGGCCTTCTTCAGAGTCGCGGCGTCCGCGGCCTTGACCACGACGCTGAGGTCCTGGCTGCCGAAACCGTCGCCCGCGGCAATGGTGGTCTCACCGATGCCGTCGAGCTTGCCGAGGCCCTCGTCGATGCGCTTCTGGGTGGCGTCGAAGTCGGCCGAGTCCTTCAGGGTGACCTGGTAGGAGGCCTGGTTGGCACCCGTACCGCCGCCGAAGGCCGCCATGAAGCCGGAGGAGCCGACGGTGACCTGGTAGTCCTTGACGCCCTGGTCGCCGTCGAGGAGCTTCTCGACCTTGCGGGCCGCCTCGTCCGCGGCCACCAGGCTGGTGCCGGGGGCCAGCTCCTGCTTGATGGAGAGGACTTCCTGCTCGCCCTGGTCGAAGAAGTTGGTCTTCAGCAGCGGAGCCATGCCGAAGGTGCCGAAGAGCACCGCGACGGCGATGACGATGCTGGTGACACGACGCCGGGTCGCGAAGCGCAGCACCGGGACGTACAGCCGCTGGAGCCGGCTGGCGGCTTCCTTCTCCTCGGCCTTGCGACGGGCCTCCTCCGGGTTCTCCGTGCTGCCCTTGGGCGCGCGCAGGAACCAGAACGACAGGACGGGGACCACGGTCAGCGAGACCAGCAGCGAGGCCAGCAGGGCTGCGGTGACGGTGAGGGAGAACGAACCGAACAGCTCGCCGACCACGCCGCCGACCAGACCGATCGGCAGGAAGACGGCGACCGTGGTGAGGGTCGAGGAGGTGACCGCGCCGGCCACTTCCTTCACCGCGGTGATGATCGCGGACTGGCGCTCCTCGCCGTAGCCGAGGTGACGCTTGATGTTCTCCAGCACGACGATCGAGTCGTCGACGACGCGGCCGATCGCGATGGTCAGCGCGCCGAGCGTGAGCATGTTGAGCGACAGGTCGCGGGTCCAGAGCACGATCAGCGCGAGAACCACGGAGAGCGGGATGGAGACCGCGGTGACCAGCGTCGAGCGCAGCGACGCGAGGAAGACCAGGATCACGATGACCGCGAAGAGCAGCCCGAGTGCGCCCTCGGTGGTCAGACCGGAGATCGCCTTGGAGACGGCGGGGCCCTGGTCGGAGACGACGGTCAGTTCAGCACCGGCGCCGAGGTCCTTGCGGAGGTCCGGGAGCTTGTCCTTGACCGCGTTCGAGATGGCGACGGCGCTGCCGTCCTTGTCCATCGTGGCCATCACGGCGAGGCTCGGCTTGCCGTTCGTCCGGGTGATGGAGACCGCCGTGGCGGGCTCCTGCTTCACCGTGGCGATGTCACCGACGCGGACCGGCTTGCCGGGCTTGCCGGTGGCCTGGTTCTGACCGGCGACCCGCAGGTCCTCGATCTGCTGCAGCGAGGTGAAGGCTCCGCCGACCTGGACGGTACGGCTCTTGCCCTGCTCGGAGAAGGAACCGGCCGGGACCGTGGCGCCGCCCGCCTGCAGGGCCTGGGCAAGGGATCCGGCGTTCAGACCGGCGGCCGCGAGCTTCTTGTCGTCCGGGGTGATGGAGACCTGGAGGTCCTGGACACCGTTGATGTTGACCTGGCCGACGCCGTCGATGTCCTCGAGAGCGGGCACCACGGTGCGGTCCAGCTGGTCGGCGAGCGCCTGCTGGTCCTTGTCGGAGGTGACGGCGAGGACGACGGTCGGGATGTCGTCCGTCGAACCGGCGATGACCTGCGGGTCGACATCGTCGGGCAGCTGGATGCGGGCGCGGTTGACCGCCTGCTGGATGTCGGCGACCAGCTGCTTCGTGCCCTCGTCGCCGAAGTCGAAGGACGCCATGATGACGGCGTTGCCCTCACTGGCGGTCGAGGTGACTCCGGTGACGCCGTCGACGGACTTGATGGTGTTCTCGAGCGGTTCGACGACCTGCTTCTCGACCACGTCGGGCGACGCACCCTGGTAGGGCGCGAGCACCGAGACCATCGGGAGCTCGATGGTGGGCAGCAACTGCTGCTTGAGCTGCGGGATCGCGATCGCTCCGAAGACGAGCGCAACGATCGAGATCAGCCCGATCAGGGCCCTTTGCGCGAGGCTGAATCTGGACAGCCAGGACATGGGTGGGTCTCTCTTCTGTGGCTTACGCGGCAGGTGGGCGGGTGACTCGGGGACAGACCCGGCCCAGATATACGATCGCTCATCCGCCGGGGCGAAAGCGTCCGTCCCAGGGTTGCATTCTTGTGCCGCGCGTACCGCGGCTGGAGTACGCCGCGTCTCCACCCGTTACTCCACCCGGGGACGCACCAGGCCCGATTCGTACGCAATGACCACCAATTGCGCCCGGTCACGGGCACCCAGTTTCGCCATCGCCCGGTTCACATGGGTCTTGACAGTGAGCGGACTCACCACGAGGCGTTCGGCGATCTCGTCGTTGGAGTGACCGCCCGCGACCAGGACCAGCACTTCGCGTTCGCGGACGGTGAGCGCACCCAGCCGCGCGGAGTACTCGGCGGCTCTCGGCCCTTCGGGGTCCGAACTTCCGCCCTGCGCAAGGAAGGTGGCGATCAGGCCCTTGGTCGCGGCCGGCGAGAGCAGCGCCTCGCCACCCGCGGCGATACGGATGGCATTGAGCAGTTCGTCCGGTTCAGCACCCTTGCCGAGGAAGCCGGACGCACCGGCCCGCAGCGCCTGCACCACATACTCGTCGACCTCGAAGGTCGTGAGCATGACCACGCGTACGAGCGCCAGCCCGGGGTCGGCGCTGATCATCCGGGTGGCGGCGAGCCCGTCCGTGCCCGGCATCCGGATGTCCATCAGCACCACATCGGCGCGCGCCGAGCGGGCCAGGGCCACGGCTTCGGCGCCGTCCGCGGCCTCGCCGACCACCTGCATGTCCGGCTCCGAGTCGACCAGCACCCGGAATGCGCTGCGCAACAGCGCCTGGTCGTCGGCGAGCAGGACCCTGATGGGCGGTGGTGTCATGGGCGTTCCCCCGTCCGGCCCGCCGCATCCGGCGTCTCCGGATCTCCCGGGCGGGCCTTGACCGGCAGGATGGCATGGACCCTGAATCCGCCGCCGTACCGGGGCCCTGCGGTGAGGGTGCCGCCGAGGGCGGTGACGCGTTCACGCATCCCGAGCAGTCCGTGGCCCCCGCCGTCGTCGGCGCCCGCGCCCTCGGTCCGGCCCGTGCCGTTGTCGAGAACCGTGACCTCGGCGGTCGCCCCGACCCTTATGACGCTCACCTCGGCCTTGGCCCCGGGGCCGGCGTGCTTCTGCACATTGGTCAGCGCCTCCTGGATCACCCGGTACGCGGCCAGGTCGACAGCCGCGGGCAGCGGGGCCAGATGGTCGGCGCAGGCCACCTCGACCGGAAGACCCGCACGCCGGACCTTGTCCACCAGCTCGCCGAGGACCGCGAGTCCGGGGGCCGGTTCGGTCGGCGCCTCCGGGTCGCCGGACTGGCGCAGCAGCCCCACGGTGGCGCGGAGTTCGTTCAGTGCGGAGCGGCTGGCCTCCCGGACATGGGCGAGCGCCTCCTTGGCCTGGTCGGGGCGCTTGTCCATGACATGGGCGGCGACCCCGGCCTGCACATTGACCAGGGCGATGTGGTGGGCGACGACATCGTGCAGATCGCGGGCGATCCGCAGCCGCTCCTCGGCGACCCGGCGCCGGGCCTCCTCCTCGCGGGTGCGCTCGGCCCGTTCGGCCCGTTCCCTGATGGCGTCGATGAACGCCCGCCGGGAGCGGACGGCGTCCCCGGCCGCGCCCGCCATGCCGGTCCAGGCGAAGACCCCCAGGTTCTCCTGGCGGTACCAGGGGGACTCTCCGAAGAACATCGCGGAGGCCGTCAGCGCACCCATGGTCAGCAGGCCGACCCGCCAGGTGGTGGGCCGGTCGGTGCTGGCAGCGACCGTGTACAGCGCGATGACCACGCTCATGACCACCGGGGCGGGCGGGTCGACCAGCACGAACTCGAGGACGGAGAGCGCGCCCGTGGCCGCCAGCACCGCCATGGGGTTGCGCCGCCGCACGACGAGCACGGCAGCGCCCAGCACCATCAGGACCACACTGCTCACCTCGGGCGTGCGGGTGCCGAAGCTGGGCCCGTCCGGCGCCTTCGGGTCGGTGAACGACGCGGTGATCATCGCCGCGAGTACGGCCACGGCGAGCGCGCCGTCGAACGCGAGGGGATGGTCGCGCAGCCAGCGCCGCACGCGCAGGAGCCCGGTTCCGAGGGTGGTCACGTCAAGCAACGGTACGGCGTGTCGCGTACGCGAACGGTCCCGCCGTCCCACGGGCCCTACGCATAACGCACCGATCCGGACGTTCCGATCCGGACGTTCCGGCTCCCAGGGTTCCGGGCCCGCTTCCGTGTCCGTGGTTCCGGACGCCGTGTACCGCATGCGGCGTGCCGGCCCGGACAGCACGGTGCCCCGCGGCCGGCGGACCGGACACGGGGCACGGGGGTGCGGATGCTGGAGCGGTGGGCGTCAGCCGGGGATCAGACCGTCGTCGCGGAGCATGTCGCGTACCTCTTCGAGGGTGGCGTCGGGCGACGGCAGGATCAGTTCGGACGGCTCCAGGGAGTCGTCCGGCAAGGGCGTGCCGAGCTCGCGCACCCTGGCGAGGAGCGCGTGGAAGGTGGTGCGGAAACCTGCGCCGTCACCGCTCTCCATCTCGGCGAGCAGCTCGTTGTCGAGCTTGTTCAGCTCGGCAAGATGACTGTCGGCCAGCGCGAGCTGGCCCTCCCCCATGATCCGAACGATCATGACGTCCGCCTCACTGCTTGTCGAACTTGTGCGGGGACTGCGACGACTGCTGCTGGGCGGCGTCCTGCGAACCGCCCTCGATGGCCTGCTGCGGGGCGGAGCCACCGGCCAGTTCGGCCTTCATGCGCTGCAGCTCCAGCTCCACATCCGTACCACCGGAGATCCGGTCCAGCTCTGCGGCGATGTCGTCCTTGGCCGTGCCGGTCGGGTCGTCGAGTGCGCCGGAGGCGAGCAGCTCGTCGATCGCACCGGCGCGCGCCTGCAGCTGCTGGGTCTTGTCCTCGGCCCGCTGGATCGCCAGGCCGACGTCACCCATCTCCTCGGAGATCCCGGAGAACGCCTCGCCGATCCGGGTCTGCGCCTGGGCGGCGGTGTAGGTGGCCTTGATGGTCTCCTTCTTGGTGCGGAAGGCGTCGACCTTGGCCTGCAGCCGCTGGGCCGCGAGAGTGAGCTTCTCCTCCTCGCCCTGCAGCGTCGAGTGCTGCGTCTCCAGATCGGTGACCTGCTGCTGGAGGGCGGCCCGCCGGGACAGCGCCTCGCGGGCCAGGTCCTCGCGGCCGAGCGCGAGTGCCTTGCGGCCCTGGTCCTCCAGCTTGGACGTCTGGCCCTGCAGCTGGTTCAGCTGCAGCTCCAGGCGCTTGCGCGAGGTCGCCACGTCGGCAACACCGCGGCGCACCTTCTGAAGCAGCTCCAGCTGCTTCTGGTACGAGTAATCGAGGGTCTCGCGCGGATCCTCGGCCCGGTCAAGGGCCTTGTTTGCCTTCGCGCGGAAGATCATCCCCATACGCTTCATGACACCGCTCATGGGCTTCGCGCGCCCCCTTCTGACGGAACTGGGCTCCAGCACTCCAACAGAACCCACAGTACGGGCCCTGTCTCCATTACCGCACTGTTCGAGCAAGGATGGGGTCCTCCCCAAGGACGACTGCTGCCGGTCACAGCTCCGGCCCAGGGAGTAGGTGGCCGTCGGGGAAACCGGTGGCAACGTCCGTTCTGCCCCTGTCGGTACACGTGTGAGGACGCAGGCCGTTGCCGGATCGTTCCCGACCGGCCTGGGGTCCTCGCGGCGGACCCCGTACCCTTGGGTTTTGTGTTCCGTAGCCGTTCGAAGGAAGAGAAGGCGTCCACCTCCAAGGTGACGGCCGACCTCTCCACGCAGCCCCGCGACCCGCAGGCCCCCAAAGGTCGCCCCACCCCCAAGCGCAGCGACGCCCAGTCGCAGCGCCGTCGTGCCTCCAGTGGCGCGCCGCTCGACCGCAAGGAGGCCATGAAGCGCCAGCGCGAAGCGCGCCGCGTGGACATGGCCAAGCAGCGCGAGGCGCTCGCCAGTGGCGACGAGCGCTATCTGCCGGCCCGTGACAAGGGCCCGGTGCGGCGCTTCGTCCGGGATTTCGTGGACTCACGCTTCTGCATCGCGGAGTTCTTCCTGCCGCTCGCGGTGATCATTCTGATCCTCAGCGTGATCCAGGTGCAGAACATCCAGAACATCTCGCTGCTGCTCTGGCTCGGCGTGATCGTGCTGATCGTCATCGACTCGATCGGTCTCACGTTCCGGCTGAGGAAGCAGCTGAACGAGCGCTTCCCCGATACGCCGAAGCGCGGCGCGGTCGCCTACGGCCTGATGCGCACCCTTCAGATGCGTCGCCTCCGCCTGCCGAAGCCGCAGGTCAAGCGCGGAGAGCGGCCCTGAGCACGGAAGTCTCCGGCTTGACCGGCATCCCCTCCGGCGGTCCGTCGGGCCGGGGCGGCACAGGATTCTCCGGGGCCGCTCCCGTGTGGCTCAGGGGACTCGGCGGACTGCGCAACGTCGTCCGCCAGGAGCTGGTCGCACGGCAGCTCGACGAGCAGATAGCCGGACGCTTCCCGGTCGGGCAGCGACTGCGGGTGCTCGACGTGGGCATGGGGCAGGGCACCCAGGCGCTGCGGCTGGCCCGGGCCGGTCATACGGTGACCGGTCTGGAGTCCGACCCCGAGATGCTGCGCGTGGCCCGCGAGGCGCTCGCCCGTGAGCCCGCGGGCATCCGCGAGCGGGTCCGGCTGGTCGAGGGCGAAGGCCTGGAGACCGGGGTGCACTTCCTGCCGGGCAGCTTCGATGTGGTGCTCTGCCACGGCGTGCTGATGTACGTCGCGGAGCCGGACGCGATGCTGGCGGGCCTGGCCCGGATGCTGGCGCCCGGCGGCCTGCTGTCCCTGCTCGTACGGAACGGGGACGCGCTGGCCATGCGGGCCGGTGTCGCCGGGGACTGGGACGCGGCGCTGGCCGCGTTCGACACGGACGCGTACACCAACCGGCTGGGGCTGACCGTCCGGGCCGACCGGCTGGACGCCCTCACCGCGACGCTCGCGGGGATCGCCGCGCCGCTGCACGCCTGGTACGGCGTGCGGATCTTCACCGACCAGGTGAGCAACGACGTGGAACTGCCGGCCGCGGCGGAGCTCGACCGGGTGCTGGCGGCGGAGGACCGGGCCGGCCGGACGGATCCGTACCGCCGGGTGGCTGCACTGCTCCATCTGTGCGGGGTGCGCGGCTAGGCTGCAGCGCCGGAGGCTGCAGGCCGCAGGACAGTCCACCCGATCGGCCGCGCCCAACAGGTCCCCAATAGGATTAAAAGCAACAATCCGGACATGGATGCATCTCACTCCCGCCGTCGTGCGTACCGATTGCTGCTGCCTCTGACCGCAGGTCTCTGCGCAACCGTGCTCATGAGCGGCTGCTCCGGCTCGACATCGAAGTCGTCGCCGGCCACG
This sequence comes from Streptomyces sp. JH14, assembly GCF_029428675.1. Lineage (GTDB taxonomy): Bacteria > Actinomycetota > Actinomycetes > Streptomycetales > Streptomycetaceae > Streptomyces. The sequence goes on from NZ_JAJNEL010000001.1 coordinate 1,679,634, forward strand.
AAGTCGAGCACGCAGCAGAGGGCGAACACCCGGGCCGCCGGGGATCTTCAGGCCGAGTACCAGGCCGTCATCAGGGACGTGCTGCCGTCGGTCGTGCAGATCGACGCCTCCAACAGTCTCGGCTCGGGCATCGTCTACGACGACAAGGGCCATATCGTCACCAATGCCCATGTGATCGGCGACGAGAGCACCTTCAAGGTCACTGTCGCCACCGGCGAGAAGGTACTGAACGCCTCGCTGGTCGCCGCCTATCCGCAGCAGGACCTGGCCGTCATCAAGCTCGACGAGGTGCCGAGCGGGCTGGAGCCGGCCAAGTTCGGTGACTCGGAGAAGGTCGAGGTCGGCCAGATCGTGCTGGCGATGGGCTCGCCGCTCGGGCTCTCCAGCAGCGTCACCCAGGGCATCGTGTCGGCGGTCGGCAGGACCGTGAGCGAGAGCCGTGCGGGCGGCGGCACCGGGGCGACCATCGCCAACATGGTGCAGACCTCGGCGGCGATCAACCCGGGCAACAGCGGCGGCGCGCTGGTCAACCTGAACAGTGAGGTGATCGGCATCCCGACACTGGGTGCGGTGGACCCGCAGATGGGGGACACGGCGGCACCGGGCATCGGCTTCGCGATCCCCGCCTCGATGGTGACCACGGTGGCCGACCAGATCGTCAAGAACGGCAAGGTCACCGACTCGGGCCGGGCGGCCCTGAACATCACCGGCCGCACGGTCGTCGACGACAACTACCAGCCGGCCGGGGTCGCCCTGGTCACCGTCACCAAGGACGGCGCCGCGGACGACGCGGGGCTGCGGGCCGGCGACATCATCACGAAGATCGACGACACGAAGGTCACGACGATCACCTCGCTGTCGGAGGCACTGGCCGTCGACAAGCCGGGCCAGAAGGTCACGCTGACGTTCCTGCGCGACGGCGCGCAGAAGAAGGCGCAGGTCACCCTCGGCGAGATCTGACCGTCCGGACGCTTACGCACGGGACCCCGGGTGCCGGACAACGGCACCCGGGGTCCCGGCATGTGACGGGTCAGCCCTGGTCGGCCTGGAGGCTCATCGGACCGTAGATCTTCGTCGTGTCCTCGAACAGCGTCACCTGGTCCGCACCACCGTCGAGGAGCTCCTTCCAGAACTCACCGATCCACGACTCCGCATCGCCCTGGGTCGTGAATTCCTCCGGCTGCAGGGCCGGCTCCGTCTCCGTACCGTCGGACTTCTCGAACCGCCACGTCCACGCCATGTCCGCCTCCTGAGTCCCGTTGCTGCCCGCAGCCTAGTAGCTGAAAGGGCAGGGTTGGTCGCGCAGTCGGCGCGGGGACGCGGGAGTATCAGGAGCGTGGAACTGACTCTGCTCGGCACCGGAGCCCCCGACGGGCTGCCTCGTCCCGATTGTCCGTGCGCCGCCTGCGCCGCCGCCCGCGGGGCGCGGGCGCGGGCCGCGACCTCGTTGCTGGTCGACGATGCGCTGCTGCTCGATCTCACTCCGGGGGCCGTGTTCGCCGCCGCCCGTGCGGGGCATTCGCTGACCGGCGTACGGCAGGTCCTGCTCACCCATCCGCACGACGGGCCGGCCGTGGAGCTGCCCGCCGGGCTGCCCGCGGCCGGACGGGTGCCGGACGGACAGGAGCTGACGCTGATCAGCGGGCACCGGATCCGGGCGGTGCCGATGGACGCCCCGGGAACGGGGTACGAGGTGACGGCCCCGGAGGGCGAGCGGTTGCTGTACATGCCGCCGGGCGCCGCTCCCGCCGGTCTCGCGGACCGGATGGCCGTCCCGTACGACATGGTGGTCGGCGATGTGACGGGGCGACCGGACGCGGTGGCCCGGCTGCGGGCCGTCGAGGCGATCGGGCCCGCCACCGAGGTGATCGCCGTCCATGTCGACCACGACGCACCGCCCGGCCCCGAGCTGGACCGGCGGCTCGCCGCGTCCGGCGCCCGGACCGTGCCGGACGGGACGACGCTGGTGGTCGGCGAGTACCACGCCGTACCGGACGTCCCGCGGCGCACACTGGTGACGGGCGGTGCTCGGTCCGGGAAGTCGGTGGAGGCCGAGCGGCGTCTCGAGACGTTCCCGGAGGTGGTGTACGTGGCGACCGGCGGCGGCCAAGACGGCGACGCGGAGTGGGCGGCCCGGATCGGGCTGCACCGGGAGCGCAGGCCGGCCGCCTGGCGCACCGAGGAGACGTGCGAGCTGGCGGAGCTGCTGGAGTCGGACGGGCCGCCGCTGCTGATCGACTGCCTGTCCCTGTGGCTGACGGACGCGATGGACCGGGTGGACGCCTGGTCCGACGAGGCATGGGCGAACGGCGGTGAGACGGCGCTGCGCAAGCGGGTCGCCGAGCTGGTCGGCGCGGTGCGCGGCACGCGCCGTACCGTCGTCGCCGTGACCAATGAGGTCGGTTCGGGCGTGGTGCCCGCGACGGCCTCCGGGCGGCGCTTCCGGGACGAGCTGGGACGGCTGAACGCGGCGTTCGCCGACGAGTGCGAGCACGTCCTGCTGGTGGTGGCCGGGCAGACCGTGACGCTGCGCGGCTGAGCGGACAGGACGACGGAGCGGGAAGGACCGGACATGGCGCGCGTACGACCGATGCTGGAAGGTGTTCCGGAGACCCTGTTGTGGACGCTCTACAACAGGGCGTACGAGGCGGGGCAGCCCTATCCCGTCATCGACGATCCGATGGCGCTGCAGCTGATGGCGGACCTGGACTACCCCTTCGAGGAGCGGTTCGGGCGGCCGAACGCGTTCCACTCGCAGGCTCAGGCGCTGCGCTCGCGCTGTTTCGACCTGGCGGTGCAGGGCTATCTGCGCGGCCACCCGCGAGCCACCGTGGTCGCGCTCGGGGACGGTCTGGAGACCGGCTTCTGGCGGGTCGACAACGGCCGGCTCGACTGGCTGAGTGTGGAGCTGCCGCAGGTCGCCGCGTTGCGGCGGACGCTGCTGCCGGCTTCGGACCGGCTGCGGACGCTGTCCCGTTCGGTGACCGACCTGTCCTGGCTGGACGAGATCGAGGACCCGGCCGGCCGGGGTGTGGCCGTCACGACGCAGGGGCTGCTGATGTACCTGGACCCCGCCGACGTACGGAGGATCCTGGCGGCCTGCGCCGAACGGCTGCCGGGCGGAATGCTCGTCCTGGACTCGATGGCGCGCTGGCTGGCGAGGGGGACGGTGGCCGGCACGTCGAAGGTCGGCTCCATGACGATTCCGCCGATGCGCTGGGCGATGAACCCGGGCGAGCGCAGGAAACTGCGCAGCGCGCACCCGAACATCACCGAGGTGCACGCGCTGGGACTGCCGCGGGGGCGCGGTGCGATGGGCGAGCTGATCCGGCTCCAGCATCTGACGCCGGGCCTGCGGACGCTGACGCCCGCGATGACGCTGTTGCGGTTCGGGGCCTGACCTCCGCCATCGGCTGACGAGGTGTCAGAAATGTGGCGGGTACTGTTCCGCAGTGAGCCCGCCGCCGGGCTCACCGGCCCACTCCACGTATCGACCCGCGAGGCAGACCCCCGTGAATCTGGACGACTTCTCCGACCTGATCGAACGCCCCGACGGCGGCGTACGGCGTGACGCCGAGGAACGCCGGGAGCGGCTGAGCGTGCCTCCGGGCGCCCTCGGCCGCCTCGACGAGCTCGGCGAATGGCTCTCGGCCGCTCAGCAGTCCGTACCGGTCAAGCCGATCGAGCGGCCGCGCGTGGTGCTCTTCGCCGGTGATCACGGGGTGGCCGGGCTGGATGTCTCGGGCCGTGCCGCGGGGACCGCGCACGAGCTGGTGCGGGCGACGCTGGACGGCGCGAGCCCGCTCGCCGTGCTGGCCCGCCGCTTCTCCGTACCGGTCCGGGTCATCGACGTCTCCCTGGACTGCGAGCCGGAGCTGCTGCCCGAGCCGGTCGTACGCCACCGGGTGCGCCGCGGCAGCGGCCGGATCGACATCGAGGACGCGACGACGGCCGAGGAGGCCGAGCAGGCGGTACGTCTCGGGATCGCGATCGCCGACGAGGAGGCCGACTCGGGCACCGATCTGGTCGTGCTCGGCGATCTGAGCGTCGGCGGTACCACGGCGGCGTCCGCGCTGATCGCGGCGCTGTGCGGCACGGACGCCTCGGTGGTCACCGGGCGCGGCGGCGCGGGCATCGACGACCTCGCCTGGATGCGCAAGTGCGCGGCGATCCGGGACGCGCTGCGGCGCGCCCGGCCGGTCCTCGGTGACCAGCTGCAGCTGCTGGCGACGGCCGGCGGTGCGGACCTGGCGGCGATGACCGGGTTCCTGCTGCAGTGCGCGGTGCGCAGGCTGCCGGTGATCCTGGACGGCGTGGTCTCCTCGGCGTGTGCGCTGGTCGCGCAGCGGGCCGCTTTCCGCGCCCCGGACTGGTGGCTGGCGGGCCAGGTGAGCGGCGAGCCGGCGCAGACGAAGGCGCTGGACCGGATGGCGCTCAACCCGCTGCTCGACCAGGGCGTCGTGGTGGGCGAGGGAAGCGGGGCGCTGCTGGCCCTTCCGCTGGTGCAGGCCGCGGCCGCGCTGGCCGCGGAACTGCCCGAGCGCGCACCGGCCGACGCCGATGAGGGCGCGGAGAAGGACGGGGAGGACGGCGACGGACAGGACGGCGAGGGTGCCGGTTCCGGTGCGCGGACGACCGGAGCGGACGGCGGCCCGGACGGCGACTGACGACCCCGGTCGCGCTGCGGCCGCCGGCATCGGACACCGGCCGCAGCGCGACCCGCCATGACGCGTGATGCCCCATATGATCGCGTTTCATGGGAGAGGTCCGATTGGCCGGTGGGGGTGCCCGGCGGAGCACCGTCCGCTCACGACGCGGCGCGGCATTCGCCATCTGGTACCTGCGCGTCGTGTCGTTCATCAATTTCCTGAGCGCCGTCTGGGTCACGCTCGGCCAGGACCTCCGCCGGCACAACACCGAGAACTACTTCACGCCCTATCTGCTCACCGCGGGCTTCTCCTCCGGGGTGGTCGCCCTCTTCCTGGCCGTCACCATGCGCCGACGCAAGCGGGCCGCCTGGATCGTGAACATGGTGCTGAGCGGCCTGCTGCTCCTGCTCTTCGCCTTCGTGATCGCCTTCCCCGAGGTCCGGCAGTATCCGCAGAACTGGATCTCCCTGGTCCTCACCGCGATGTTCGTGCTGGCCCTGATCCTGGGCCGGCGGGAGTTCTACGCCAAGGGAGACCGGTCCAATCCGAAGCTGGCGGCCGCGGTCGCGGTCGGCGGGCTGCTGATCACCTCGCTGATCGCCACCGCGCTCGTCACCGTCACCAACACCGCGCACGACGCGTACCGCTCGACCTTCCTCGACCGCTGGCGCTATGGCGCGCTGCGGCTGGTCTCGGTCGCCGCCGACAACTCCCGCTTCCCCGGCATCACCGTGCCCGGCCGGGTCAATGTCGTCATCAACATCCTCTCCACCCTGCTGCTCATCGCCGTCGTGTACGCGGCCTTCCGCTCCCGCCGGGCCGTCGACCCGATCACCCCCGAGGACGAGGACCGGCTCCGCGCCCTGCTCGACAAGAACGGCGACCGCGACTCGCTCGGCTACTTCGCGCTGCGCCGGGAGAAAAGCGTCATCTGGTCGCCGACCGGGAAGGCCGCCGTCGCCTACCGGGTGGTCGGCGGGGTCTCGCTCGCCTCCGGTGACCCGATCGGCGACCCGGAGGCCTGGCCCGGCGCGATCGAGCCATGGCTGGCCGAGGCCCGCGAACACGGCTGGATCCCCGCGGTGATGGGGGTGAGCGAGGAGGGCGGCACCGTCTACGCCCGGCACGGTCTCGACGCCCTGGAGATCGGCGACGAAGCGATCGTGGAGACGGCCGAGTTCACCCTCGACGGGCGGGCGATGCGGACCGTCCGCCAGGCGTACAACCGGGTCAAGCGCGCCGGGTACGAGGTGACCGTCCGCCGCCACGCGGACATCCCCGACGGCGAGATGGCCGAACTGCTGCGTCGTGCCGACGACTGGCGCGACGGGGAGACCGAGCGCGGCTTCTCGATGGCGCTCGGACGGCTCGGCGACCCGGCGGACGGGCAGTGCGTGATGCTGGAGTGCCGGGACAGCGGCGAGGCCCCGGGCCAGGGCGAGTTGCGCGCCGTACTGAGCTTCGTGCCCTGGGGTCCGAACGGTCTGTCGCTGGACCTGATGCGCCGTGACCGGAACTCCGAGAACGGCCTGATGGAGTTCATGGTCATCGAACTCCTGCAGCGCGCCCACGCAATCGGGATCACTCAGGTGTCGCTGAACTTCGCGATGTTCCGGTCGGTCTTCGAGAGGGGATCGCGGCTCGGCGCCGGACCGGTGCTGAGGATGTGGCGCTCGCTGCTCAGCTTCTTCTCGCGCTGGTGGCAGATCGAGTCGCTCTACCGCGCCAACGCCAAGTACCGGCCGATCTGGGAGCCGCGCTTCATGCTCTTCGAGAAGAGCTCCGACCTGCTGCGCATCGGCATCGCCGCCGCCCGCGCCGAAGGGTTCCTGGAGGCTCCCGGCCTGCCCAAGTGGATGCACCGCTCCCATCTGGGGACCCGAAGATGAGACCGGTGACCGCCCTGCGCACGGCAGCCCGCCGCGAGTGGGGGCCGCCGCTGTCGGCCGTACGCGGCACGCTCGCCGCCTCCCGGCTGCGGGCCGTCCCGATGACACTGGGAGCGGTCTGCCTGACGGCGCTGCTCCAGCTCGTGCAGAACGAGCCGTGGGGTTTCGGGCCGGTACAGAACCTCGGATCGGTGCAGGCCGAGGATCCGCTGTGGACCGCCCTGCTGCGTACCCCGCTGTCGCTTTTCGTACCCGCGCTGGATCTGCCCGTGTGGGGTGCGCTGGCCCAGGTGCTGGTGGTGTTCGGGATCGCCGAGATCTGTCTGGGCCGGTGGCGCACCCTGCTCATCGCGTACGTCGCGACGCTGGCCGGGACGCTGTACGCACGGATCGGCGTCGCGATCGGCCCCGACGGGCTGTTGGGGCTGCCCGTGTCGGACGCGCAGGTCGTCGACACCGGCCCGTCGGCGGCGGTGGTCGGGCTCGCGGTCTACGTGTGCCATGCCTACCGGGCCTGGCTGACCGGGGCGTTGGTGATCGTGGCGATGGCGGTCGAGGTGCTCTTCAAGAACAACCTGGCGGGAAAGGAACATCTCGCCGCGATCGCCGCGGTGCTGGCCCTGTGCTGCTTCACGGTCCGGTGCGACCGGCGCCGCCGGCTGCACGCCCGCCGCGATCAGGGTTTGCGCACCGGGACCGGGGTCCGGTCCGGTGCGCCGCCGATCAGGTCCTGGAATCTGCGGCGCGGGCCGGCCCAGCGGCGGTCGTGGTGGTACGCCCGCAGCACGGCCCTGGACCGGGCACGGTGCCGGTTGCGGTAGAACCGCTTCGCCCACATCGACGTCGGCCGGGCCAGCCGCACCGCGCCGAACAGGGCCACGAAGGGCACCAGGGCGCCGATCACCGCCATCCGCGCCTTGCCCTTGAACAGCGCGATCAGCACGAAGCAGAAGTTGACCACCAGCGTCAGGACGATGCCCAGTCGGCCCTGCTGCTGATCGCTGCTCAGCTCGTTGACCCCGAGCGGCGAGAAGCCGGCGAGGATCAGCAGGACCAGCGCCGCGGTGAGGACGACGACCTCGACGCTCTGGCGGCCCTCCTCGGTCCAGTACACGTCGTCGAGATGGAGGATCAGGGCGAACTCGTCCAGTACCAGCCCCGCACCCGCCCCGAAGATCACCGCGCAGAGGCCCGCCGCAAAGCCCTGCCGCCCGCTGGAGACCGCGCCGAAGCCGCCGATCACGGTCAGCACCACACCCGGCACCACATGGTGGACGTGCAGGCCGCCCGGTGTGATGTTGCGGAACGGCCCCTTCCCTGCACGGATCAGCCGGGTGATGAGGCGGGTGACGGCGAAGGTCAGCACGAACGCGGCCAGCGCAAGGAGCAGGGGCAGCTTGCCCGGCTCGACAAAGTTCTGATCGAACCAGTGACCCATGCCACTCACTCCCGATGAATCCGCTTTCGTGGCGTTCTGCAGTGTTTCGGCCAATCTATCGACCGGGCGCAGCGATTAGCCTGCGCGCCGTGACCTCCCCGAACAGCCACGGCATACGTTTCGCCATCGGCACCCTGACCGTGCTCCCCGTCCGCGTCACCCGCTGGGACCGCGAAGCGGCACGCGCCGGGATGCTGTGCGCCCCGCTCGCCGGTCTGGTGGCGGGGGTGCCGGCGGCGGTGGCCGGCGGGCTGTTGCTGCTGTCCGGCTCGGGGCCGCTGCTCGCCGCGGTGGCCTCGGCCGCGGTACCCGCGGTCCTCACCCGGGGGCTGCATCTCGACGGCCTCGCGGACACGGCGGACGGCCTCGGCAGCGGCAGACCGGCCGAGGACGCGCTGCGCATCATGAAGCAGTCGGACATTGGGCCGTTCGGTGTGATCACCCTGCTGTTCGTGCTGCTGGCCCAGGTCGCCGTCCTCCAGCAGCTGTACGCGCAGGGCTGGACGCACGGCGCGGTGGCCGCGGTCGTCGCCGGGGTCACCGCCCGGCTGGGGCTCACGCTGGCGTCCCGTCAGGGCGTGCCGCCGGCCCGGCCGGAGGGGCTGGGCGCTGCCGTGGCGGGCACGGTTCCGGTGCCGTGGGCGGCGGGTGCGGCCGTGCTGGTGGTGGCCGCGTGCGCGGGGGCGGGGGCGGTGTTCGGGGGGTACGGGGCCCTGCACCACGGGCTTGCGGTGATGGGCGGGCTGGTGGGCGCGCAGGTGGTGCTGCGGCACTGCGTGCGCAGGTTCGGCGGGGTGACGGGGGATGTGTTCGGGGCGGTCGCGGAAGTGGCGGCGACGGGGGCGCTGGTAGTGCTGGCCGTGGGGTGAGGGGCCGCCGTCGGCCGTTGCGTCCTCCGCCACCGGACGGGCTCGATACGCGCGCCGGGCGCCCTGCTCGTCCGTGCATCTCCAACCGCCCCTGCGGACAAGGCAGGTTCCGGCACCGCACCCCCGGTCCGGACCGGCCGGAGACGCGGCCGTGCGCACGAACAGACCGCAGACGGCCCGCCGCCGTGATCGGACGGCGCAGGCGCGCGTAGGCTCGTTCCCGGCACATTGCGGCCGCGTCTACGATGCGCCGGGCACGGTCGGCCCACCCCTCGACCGACAACGAACTCAACGGAAGCGAGATTTCACCACCGTGACTGCTCTCACTCTCAGCACTGCCGGTGCGGCGACGCTGCGCGCCGACGCACTCGTCGTCGGCGTCGCCAAGGGAGCCAAGGGCCCGGTCGTCGCACCGGGTGCCGAGGCCGTGGACAAGGCGTTCGACGGAAAGCTCGCCACCGTCCTGGAGACCCTGGGCGCCTCCGGTGCCGAGGGCGAAGTGACCAAGCTGCCCGCGCCGGCCGGCCTCAAGGTCCCGGTCGTCGTCGCGGTCGGACTCGGTCCGGTCCCGGAGAAGGACGTGGCATTCGACGGCGAGGCGCTGCGCCGTGCCGCCGGCTCCGCCGCGCGTGCGCTGACCGGTGCGAAGAAGGCCGGCTTCGCGCTGCCCATCGTCTCGGTCGAGGACGCCGAGGCCGTCGCCGAGGGCGCGCTCCTGGGCGCGTACGCCTTCACCGCGTACCAGGGCGGCGAGAACAAGCTCGCCCCGAAGAACAAGCAGAACGGCAACGGCGCGAAGCTGCCGCTCGCCGAGGTCGCCCTGCTCGGCACCAAGCCGCGCGACAAGGCCTTCAAGGCGTCCGCCGAGCGCGCCGTCGCGCTCGTCGAGGAGATCAACCGCGCCCGCGACCTGATCAACACCCCGCCGAACGACCTGTACCCCGAGTCCTTCGCCGCCGTGGCCACGGCCGCCGGCAAGGAGCACGGCATCAAGGTGCAGGTCCTCGACGAGAAGGCGCTCGTCAAGGGCGGCTACGGCGGTCTGCTGGGCGTCGGCCAGGGCTCCACCCACGGCCCCCGCCTGGTGAAGCTCGCCTACACGCACCCGAAGGCGGAGAAGACCCTGGCCCTGGTCGGCAAGGGCATCACCTACGACTCGGGCGGCATCTCGCTGAAGCCGGCCGGTCACAACGAGACGATGAAGTGCGACATGAGCGGCGCCGCCGCCGTGTTCGCCGCCGTCGTCGCGGCCGCCCGTCTGGGCCTCCAGGTCAACGTCACCGGCTGGCTGGCGCTCGCCGAGAACATGCCGTCCGGCAGCGCGACCCGTCCGGGCGACGTGCTGCACATGTACAGCGGCAAGACCGTCGAGGTCCTCAACACGGACGCCGAGGGCCGGCTCGTCCTCGCCGACGCGCTCACCCGGGCCTCCGAGGAGAACCCGGACGCGATCGTCGACGTGGCGACCCTGACCGGCGCGATGGTCCTGGCACTGGGCCACCGCACGTTCGGCATCATGGCGAACGACGACTCCTTCCGTACCTCCATCCACGAGATCGCCGAGGAGGTCGGCGAGGCCTCCTGGCCGATGCCGCTCCCGGCCGACCTGCGCAAGGGCATGGACTCCCCGACCGCCGACATCGCCAACATGGGCGAGCGGATGGGCGGCGGCCTTGTGGCCGGTCTGTTCCTGAAGGAGTTCGTGGGCGAGGGCATCGCCTGGGCGCACCTGGACATCGCGGGCCCGGCCTTCCACGAGGGTGCCCCGTTCGGCTACACGCCGAAGGGCGGCACCGGCTCCGCGATCCGCACGCTGGTGAAGCTGGCGGAGCGCACCGCCTCCGGAGACCTCGGCTGAGTCTGTTCGGCGTGCGGCCCCGGGCATATGTCCGGGGCCGCACGTGTTCTTCTGCCGGCACCGTTGCGCCGACTCACCCGGGTTTCGCTCTGGACGAAATCAGGATGTCTCTACGCACTGGTAACCAGCCGGGACGGACGATCGTCCGTCCCGGACCCGGGCCCCGCGTCCCGCCCGCCGTCAACAAGTGCGAAGATGGGTTCTCGGCAGGACAGGGCCCCCACCACAGGGCCGAACAACAAAAGCGGCCGAACACCAGCCGACCGGCCGGTCACACCCCAGCGACGGGGCCCGGCGTACGGCGCACATGCATGGAGGACGTGACGTGGCGAACGACGCCAGCACCGTTTTCGACCTAGTGATCCTCGGCGGTGGTAGCGGCGGTTATGCCGCGGCCCTGCGCGGAGCGCAGCTGGGCCTGGACGTCGCTCTGATCGAGAAGGGCAAGGTCGGCGGCACCTGCCTGCACAACGGCTGCATCCCGACGAAGGCGCTGCTGCACGCCGGCGAGATCGCCGACCAGGCACGCGAGGCCGGCCAGTTCGGTGTCAAGGCCACCTTCGAGGGCATCGACATCGAGGCCGTCCACAAGTACAAGGACGAAGTGATCACCGGCCTGTACAAGGGCCTGCAGGGTCTGATCGCCTCGCGCAAGGTGACGTACATCGAGGGCGAGGGACGGCTCTCCTCCCCCACCTCCGTGGACGTGAACGGCCAGCGCATCCAGGGCCGCCACGTGCTCCTGGCGACCGGCTCCGTGCCGAAGTCGCTGCCGGGCCTGGAGATCGACGGCAACCGCATCATCTCCTCGGACCACGCGCTGAAGCTGGACCGCGTCCCGCAGTCCGCGATCGTGCTCGGCGGCGGCGTCATCGGCGTCGAGTTCGCCTCGGCGTGGAAGTCCTTCGGCACCGACGTCACCATCGTCGAGGGCCTGAAGCACCTCGTCCCGGTCGAGGACGAGAACAGCTCGAAGCTTCTTGAGCGCGCTTTCCGCAAGCGCGGCATCAAGTTCAACCTCGGCACCTTCTTCCAGAAGGCCGAGTACACCGAGAACGGTGTGCGGGTCACCCTCGCCGACGGCAAGACCTTCGAGGCGGAGGTGCTGCTCGTCGCTATCGGCCGCGGCCCGGTCTCGCAGGGTCTGGGCTACGAGGAGGCCGGCGTCGCGATGGACCGCGGCTATGTCCTCGTCGACGAGTACATGCAGACCAACGTCCCGACCATCTCGGCCGTGGGCGACCTGGCCCCGACTCTCCAGCTCGCGCACGTCGGCTTCGCCGAGGGCATGCTGGTGGCGGAGCGGCTGGCCGGCCAGAAGGTCGTTCCGATCGACTACGACGGTGTCCCGCGGGTGACGTACTGCCACCCCGAGGTCGCCTCCGTGGGCATCACCGAGGCCAAGGCCAAGGAGCTCTACGGCGCGGACAAGGTCGTCGCTCTGAAGTACAACCTCGCGGGCAACGGCAAGAGCAAGATCCTCAAGACCGCGGGCGAGATCAAGCTCGTCCAGGTCAAGGACGGTGCCGTGGTCGGCGTCCACATGGTCGGTGACCGTATGGGCGAGCAGGTCGGCGAAGCCCAGCTGATCTACAACTGGGAGGCGCTGCCGGCCGAGGTCGCGCAGCTCGTCCACGCGCACCCGACGCAGAACGAGGCGCTCGGCGAGGCCCACCTGGCTCTGGCCGGCAAGCCCCTGCACTCCCACGACTGATCCGGTCAGGGCGCGACGACCGACACTTCCGCACTTCCCCGGGCTCACAAGCCCGATCGCGAGCCCGGGGAGACCACATCCTTAGGAGCAACTGAAACCATGTCGGTTTCCGTAACCCTTCCGGCGCTCGGCGAGAGCGTCACCGAGGGAACTGTCACCCGCTGGCTGAAGGCCGAGGGCGAGCGCGTCGAGGCCGACGAGCCGCTGCTCGAGGTCTCGACCGACAAGGTCGACACCGAGATCCCGGCCCCCGCGGCCGGCATCCTCGCGTCCATCAAGGTCGCCGAGGACGAGACCGTCGAGGTCGGCGCCGAGCTGGCCATCATCGACGACGGCACGGGCGCAGCCGCCCCGGCCGCCGCCCCGGCCGCGGAGCCCGTGGCCGCGCCTGCCGCTGCCGCTCCGGCCCCCGTCGCCGAGGCCCCTGCCGCTGCCCCGGCCCCCGCGGCCGCCGCCCCGGCCGGTGGCGCCGCCGGTACCGACGTCACCCTTCCGGCGCTCGGCGAGAGCGTCACCGAGGGCACCGTCACCCGCTGGCTGAAGGAGGTCGGCGAGGAGGTCACGGAGGACGAGCCGCTGCTCGAGGTCTCCACGGACAAGGTCGACACCGAGATCCCGGCCCCGGTCTCCGGCGTGCTGCTGGAGATCGTGGTCGCCGAGGACGAGACCGCCGAGGTCGGCGCCAAGCTCGCCGTCATCGGTGCCGCGGGCGCTGCCCCGGCTCCGGCCGCTCCGGCCCCCGTGGCCGCCCCGGCTCCGGCCGCCCCGGCCCCCGTGGCCGCTCCGGCCCCGGTCGCCCCCGCCCCGGTCGCTCCGGCCGCCCCCGCTCCGGCTCCGGCCCCGGTGGCGCCCGCCGCCCCGGTCGCCGCTCCGGCGCCCGTGGCCGCTGCTCCGGTCGCAGCTCCGGCTCCGGTCACCCCGGTCGCCCCGGCCGCGCCCGCCGGTGACGACGGCGCGTACGTCACGCCGCTGGTCCGCAAGCTCGCCGCCGAGAACGGTGTCGACCTCGCTGCGGTCAAGGGCACCGGCGTCGGTGGCCGTATCCGCAAGCAGGACGTCGTCGCCGCTGCCGAGGCCGCCAAGGCCGCCGCAGCTGCTCCGGCCCCCGTCGCGGCTGCCCCGGCGGGCGCGAAGGCGCCGAAGCTGGAGGCGTCCCCGCTGCGCGGTCAGACGGTCAAGATGACCCGCATGCGCAAGGTCATCGGCGACAACATGATGAAGGCGCTGCACTCGCAGGCCCAGCTGACCTCGGTCCTCGAGGTCGACATCACCAAGCTGATGAAGCTGCGCAACCAGGCGAAGGCCGGCTTCGCCGCCCGTGAGGGCGTCAAGCTGTCCCCGATGCCGTTCTTCGTGAAGGCGGCGGCCCAGGCGCTGAAGGCCCACCCGGTCATCAACGCCCGGATCAACGAGGACGAGGGCACCATCACGTACTTCGACTCGGAGAACATCGGCATCGCCGTGGACGCCGAGAAGGGTCTGATGACGCCGGTCATCAAGGGTGCGGGCGACCTGAACATCGCCGGTATCGCGAAGAAGACCGCCGAGCTGGCCGGCAAGGCCCGCGGTGGCGGCCTGACCCCGGACGACATGTCCGGTGCCACCTTCACCATCAGCAACACCGGTTCGCGCGGTGCGCTGTTCGACACCGTCATCGTGCCTCCGAACCAGGCCGCCATCCTGGGCATCGGTGCCACGGTCCGCCGCCCGGTGGTCATCGACCACCCGGACCTCGGCGAGACGATCGCGGTGCGCGACATGACGTACCTCTCGCTCTCCTACGACCACCGGCTGGTGGACGGCGCGGACGCCGCCCGCTACCTGACCGCGGTCAAGGCGATCCTCGAGGCCGGCGAGTTCGAGATGGAGCTCGGCCTGTAAGGCGGAGCGTGGCTCGTTGTAACCAGCCTCACCAGCGGCGCCCCCGTCCGGAACACTTCCGGTCGGGGGCGCCGCCGTATTGTCTAGACACCACCGGTCGCCGCTGCGACGCCGACCGGACAGGCAGCGTCGGTTTCCCCGAAGGAGCCCCTCATGACCCCGCCCGTCGTCCACTCGCTGCGCGAACAGATCCGCGAGCACATCGTGGACGGGATCGTCAGCGGGCGCTGGAAGCCGGGCGAGCGGATCGTGGAGCGGCGGATCGCCACCGAGCTGGAGGTCAGTCAGACACCCGTGCGCGAGGCACTGCGTGAGCTGGAGACCCTCCGGCTGATCGAGTCGGCGCCCAACAAGGGCGTACGGGTACGGAATCTGACGGCGGCCGATCTGGAGGAGTCGTACCCCGTACGGGCCGGCCTGGAGCAGATCGCGGCGGAGCTGGCGGCCCCGGTGCTCGGTGAGGACTGCTCGCGACTGTCGCCGCACGTGGCGGCGCTGTACGAGGCCGACCGGCTGGCCGACGGCGAGGCACAGGTGCGGCACACGGTGGCGTTCCACCGGGAGCTGGTACGGGCCGCCGGGAACGCCGTACTGCTGCACACCTGGGAGGGGCTGGGCATCGAGGTGTTCACGGCACTCTCGATCCGCTGGCTGGGGACGGTGCAGAAGTCGTACGCGGAGGAGCACGAGGCGCTCATCGACGCGTTTCTGCGGAAGGACCCGGACATCGGTGTGCTGGTGAAGGCGCACGTCCTGGGGTGTGCGCCGCGCGCCTGAGGCCGGCGCACAGATGGGCGGACAGGCGCTCGACCGGGCAGCCGACCGCCCGTTTTGATCATATTTTCGGCGTCACTCCGTGCCGCCAATCGGGGCACCGGATGCCAATTTCTTCATATCGAGAAGTTTTGCCCTCCAGCCTTTGATCGATCATCGATCAGCGATTTACAGTTCACTTCGCGGGCCCACCGGCCCCATCGCTCTGTCCTGCCAGATAGGGCCTTTCTCCACCCCCCTCCTCTCCGGAAGGCGGCGATCATGACCGACCCCGTAGGAAAGCTTCCGAGCGAGCTCGATCAGCTCCCGGACCGTGACCCGGAGGAGACCGCTGAATGGGCGGCCTCCCTCGATGCCGTCACCAGGGCCGCGGGCCCGCACCGCGCTGCGTACCTGATGCGCCGCTCGCTCCAGCACGCCGAGGGTGCCGGTCTCGCGCTGCCCAAGCTGCTGGAGACCGATTACGTCAACTCCATCCCGACCGCCGCCGAGCCCGCGTTCGACGGCGACCTGGAGATGGAATCCAAGATCACCGCCTGGAACCGCTGGAACGCGGCCGCGATGGTCACCCGTGGCGCCAAGCTCGGCGTGGGCGGCCACATAGCGACCTTCGCCTCGGCGGCCTGGCTGTACGAGACCGGCTTCAACCACTTCTTCCGCGGCAAGGAGGGGGACGGCTCCGGCGACCAGCTCTACATCCAGGGCCACGCCTCCCCCGGCATCTACGCCCGCGCCTTCCTCGACGGCCGGCTCAGCGAGCAGCAGCTCGACAACTTCCGCCAGGAGGCGGGCGGTGACGGTCTGCCGTCCTACCCGCACCCGCGGCGGCTGCCCTGGCTGTGGGAGTTCCCCACCGTGTCGATGGGTCTCGGCCCGCTCTCGGCCATCTACCAGGCGCGCTTCAACCGCTATCTGGCCAACCGCAGCATCAAGGACACGTCGAACTCGCACGTCTGGGCGTTCCTGGGCGACGGCGAGATGGACGAGCCCGAGTCGACCGCGGCCCTCGCCCTCGCGGCGCGCGAGAAGCTCGACAACCTGACCTTCGTCATCAACTGCAACCTGCAGCGCCTCGACGGTCCGGTCCGCGCCAACTTCCGGGTGGTCCAGGAGCTGGAGGGCGCGTTCCGCGGAGCCGGCTGGAACGTCATCAAGACGCTCTGGGGCAGCGCCTGGGACGAGCTGTTCCAGCTGGACACCACCGGTGCGCTGGTCCGCCGGCTGCGGCAGGTACCGGACGCCCAGTTCCAGACGTACGCCACCCGCGACGTCGCGTACATCCGTGAGCACTTCTTCGGCGCCGAGCCCGCGCTCGCCGAGATGGCGAAGCTGCTCACCGACGCGAAGATCGCCGAGTGCTTCTACACCTCCCGCGGCGGCCACGAGGCCCGCAAGGTGTACGCGGCGTACCGGGCGGCCGTCGAGCACAAGGGCGCGCCGACCGTGATCCTCGCGCAGACGGTGAAGGGCTACACGCTCGGCAAGGGCTTCGAGTCCAAGAACGCCAACCACCAGATGAAGAAGCTGTCGATCGACGAGTTCAAGGGCATGCGCGAGCTGCTCGGACTCCCGATCCCGGACAGCGCCTTCGCCGACGGCCAGGTGCCCTACGGCCACCCGGGCGCGGACTCCCCCGAGGTCCGCTACCTCCAGGAGCGCCGCGCCGCCCTCGGCGGCCCCGCCCCGGCCCGCCGGGTGCACGCGGTGGCGCTGCCGCAGCCCGAGGAGCGGGCGTTCGCCGCGCTGAAGAAGGGGTCCGGCAAGCAGGAGATGGCCACCACCATGGCCTTCGTGCGCCTGGTCAAGGACCTGATGCGGGACAAGGAGACCGGCAGGCGCTGGGTTCCGATCGTCCCGGACGAGGCCCGCACCTTCGGTATGGAGTCGCTGTTCCCGTCGGCCGGCATCTACTCGCCGCTGGGCCAGACGTACGAGCCGGTCGACCGCGACCAGCTGATGTACTACAAGGAGGCCAAGGACGGCCAGATCCTCAACGAGGGGATCACCGAGGCCGGGGCCATGGCCGACTTCATCGCCGCGTCGACGTCGTACGCGACGCACGGCGAGACGATGATCCCCTTCTACATCTTCTACTCGATGTTCGGCTGGCAGCGGACCGGCGACCAGATGTGGCAGCTCGCCGACCAGCTCGGCAAGGGCTTCATCGTCGGCGCCACGGCGGGCCGTACGACGCTGACGGGTGAGGGCCTCCAGCACGCGGACGGCCACTCGCACCTGATCGCGGCCACGAACCCGGCGTCGCTCAACTACGACCCGGCGTTCGCGTACGAGATCGCGGTGATCGTCAAGGACGGTCTGCGCAGGATGTACGGCCCCGAGGCCGAGAACGTCTTCTACTACCTGACGGTCTACAACGAGCCGAAGCCGCAGCCCGCGATGCCGGAGGGCGTCGAGGACGGCATCGTCAAGGGTCTCTACCGCTTCAAGGAGGGCACGCCCGCCTCGGCGGACGCGCCTCGCCTGCAGCTGCTGGCCTCCGGTACGGCGATCCACTGGGCCCTGGAGGCCCAGGAGCTGCTCGCCGCGGACTGGGGTGTCACGGCCGACGTCTGGTCCGCCACGTCCTGGGGCGAGCTGCGCCGCGAGGCGCTGGAATGCGACGAGGCGCTGCTCCGCGGTGAGCAGCGGGTGCCGTACGTGACGCAGGCCCTGTCCGGTGCGCCGGGCCCGGTCCTCGCCGTCAGCGACTGGATGCGTCAGGTCCCGGACCAGATCAGCCAGTGGGTGGAGCAGGACTGGTCCTCGCTCGGCACGGACGGGTTCGGCCTGTCCGACACCCGTGACGCGGCCCGCCGTCACTTCGGTGTCGACGCCCAGTCGGTCGCGGTCGCGGCGCTGGCCCAGCTGGCGCGGCGCGGCGAGGTGCCCGCGTCGGCGGTCAAGGAGGCACGGGACCGGTACGGGCTGTGAGGTGAGGGCGGCCGGGTGAGCCCGGCCGCCGTTGCGCCCTCGATCGCCGGGCAGGCTTGGTCTTCAAGCGGGCCCGGCGGTCGGGGGCGTCCTTGCAGGCCCGCTGGGGCAGGCGTTGGGGGATGAGGGGCACGGCACACTTGCCCCATGCGTGCTGCCCGGCTCATCAAGATGGTGCTGCTCCTCCAGTCCCGGCCCGCCATGACCGCCGCCGAGCTCGCCCAGGAGCTGGAGGTGTCCGAGCGGACCGTCGCCCGGGACGCCCAGGCGCTCTCCGAGGCGGGCGTTCCGGTGTACGCGGAACGGGGGCGGGTCGGCGGGTACCGGCTGGTGGGCGGGTACCGGACCGGGCTCACCGGGCTCGCCCGCAACGAGGCCGAAGCGCTCTTCCTCTCCGGACTGCCGTCCGCGCTGCGCGAGATGGGGCTGGAGGACGCCGCGTCGGCTGCCCGGCTCAAGGTGTCCGCCGCGCTGCTCCCCTCGCTGCGGAACGCCTCCGCCACGGCGGCTCAGCGGTTCCATCTGGACGCCCCCGGCTGGTACCAGGAGCCCGTGACGCCCGATCTGCTGCCCGCCGTCGCGGAGGCCGTCTGGGACGACCGGATCGTCCGGGCCCGCTACCGGCGCGGTGGGACCGGCAGCGAGGCGGAGCGGGTACTGGAGCCGTATGGGCTCGTTCTCAAGGCCGGGGTCTGGTACCTCTGCGCCCGCGCCGGAACCGACGTCCGGGTGTACCGGATCGACCGGTTCACGGCGGTGGCCGTGTCCGGTGAACGGTTCGTCCGGGACGAGGACTTCGACCTGCCGGGGTTCTGGGACGAGCGGGCCGCGCAGTTCGCCCGGTCGATCCTGCGGACCGAGGTGACGGCAAGGGTGTCGGAGGCGGGCGCGGGCCGGTTGCCGCATGTGGTGGACCGCGCGGCCGCCCTCGAGGCGCTGGACGCCGCCGGCCCGCCCGACGGCGACGGATGGCGCACGGTCGTCCTGCCGGTCGAGTCGCTGGATGTCGCGTACAGCCAGCTGCTGGCCCTGGGGCCGGAGTTGGAGGTGCTCGAACCGGCCGCTCTGCGGAGCCGGTTCGGCGCTACCGCCGAACGGCTGAGCGACCTTTATCGCTGAGGGCTTCTTTTCGGTGTCTGAGCGTGCGTCGCCTGCCGTCAAGGCCGATGCTTGTCCCGTGATGGACGAGACGGAGTTCTGGGAGATCATCGACAACACCCGCGAGGCCGCCGAGGGCGACCCCGAGGACCATGCCGACCTGCTCGTCGAACGGCTGGTGCAGCTCGATCCCGAATCCGTGCTGGACTTCGCCCGGCACTTCGAGGCGCGCTACAACCGCGCGTACCGCTGGGACGTGTGGGGCGCCGCCGCCGTGCTGCTCGGCGGCGCGAGCGACGACGCCTTCGACTTCTTCCGCTGCTGGCTGATCGGCCAGGGCCGGGAGGTCTTCGAGGGGGCGGTGCACGATCCGGACAGCCTCGCCGACCTCCTCGACGACTTCGACGAGGAGGTCGACGGGGACGCCGAGGAGCTCGGCTACTCCGCCGACGAGGCGTACGAGCAGCTCACCGGCATCGTCACGCCCGACCTCGGCCTTCCGCCGCAGCCCACCGAGCCGGAGGGCACCCCGTTCGCCTTCGAGGACGACACGGCTCTGGCGCAGCGGTTCCCGCTGCTCTGGGAGCGGTTCGGCACCGCGTGACCCGCCCCGCCCGCGCTGCGCACCGTCCGGTGCCGGGCCGCCCGGGATCCCTGCTCACGAGGTGAGCGAACGGCCCATCAGCACGTCGTCGACGTACCGTCCCGCGAGGAGGAACTCACCGGGCAGTACACCCTCGACGACGAACCCCTCCGACTCGTACAGCGCACGCGCGGGCGCATTGTGCCCGAGCACCCGCAGCGTCATCCGGCTCGCGCCCTCGCCGCGTGCCGCCGCGAGCGCGGCGCGCAGCAGTCCCCTGGCGACACCGCGGCCACGTGCCCAGTCGGCCACCGCCAGGCCCTGTATCTGGCGCACATGGGTGTGGCAGGCCAGCGGAGTCGGCAGGACGACCCTGATGTACCCGGCGATGCGCACCTCGCCCGCCGCGTCCTGCGCCTCGGCGACGAGCAGGTGTTCGGGCCGGCTGCGGTCGCTGAAGAACGGCTCGTACGGCGGCTGCGGCCGCGACTGAACCGAGTGCAGGGTCGACCAGGTGGCCCGGTCGAGTTCGCCGAGTGCGGTGTCGTCGCTGAGAAGCGCGGGGCGGACGGGGTGGGTGCGGTGTTCGGCCATGCGCGTCACTGTGCCATGGCCCCTCCGGTGCCGTCACTGCATATCCGCCGCGCCCGGGCCGAGGACCGGAGCCGTCGGAGGCGAGGCGCCTCACCCGCCCCTGCGGCAGGATGGGGCCATGGTGCACTCCCGAATTGCTGTCACCGGATCCACCGGGCTCATCGGAGCGGCGCTGGTGCGCTCGCTGCGGGCCGACGGACACGAGGTCGTACGCCTGGTCCGGCGCCCGGCGCGTGTCGGGGACGAGGTCGAATGGGACCCGAAGCGGGGTTACGTCGACGTGGCGGGCCTGGTCGGCTGCGACGCCGTCGTCCATCTCGCCGGTGCCGGGGTCGGCGACCACCGGTGGACGGAGAAGTACAAGAAGGAGATCCGGGACAGCCGGGTGCTGGGGACGGCTGCGATCGCCGAGGCGGTGGTCTCTCTCGACGTGCCGCCGAAGGTTCTGCTGGCCGGGTCGGCGATCGGCTACTACGGCGACACCGGGGACCGCTCGGTCGACGAGAGCGCGCCGCACGGCACGGGGTTCCTGCCGTCCGTCTGCGTGGAGTGGGAGGCGGCCGCGGCCCCGGCGCAGGAGGCGGGCGTACGGACGGTGTTCGCGCGCACCGGGCTGGTGGTCGCCGGGTCGGGCGGTGCCTGGGGGCGGCTGTTCCCGTTGTTCCGGGCGGGGCTCGGCGGTCGGCTCGGCAACGGGCACCAGTACTGGAGCTTCATCGCGCTGCACGACCACATCGCCGCCATGCGGCACATCCTCGACACGCAGTCGATGTCGGGACCGGTGAATCTGACGGGGCCCGACCCCGTGACCAATGGTGAGGTGACGGCCGCGATGGGGCGGGTGCTGCGCCGCCCGACGCTGTTCACGGTCCCGTCGCCCGCGCTCCGGATCGCCCTGGGGGACTTCGCGGAGGATGTGCTGGGCAGTCAGCGGGTGCTGCCCAAGCGGCTGCTGGAGTCGGGGTTCACGTTCGCCTTCCCCGGGATCGACGCCGCCATTCGCGCGGCGCTGCGCTGAATCCATCCGGGCGAATCACACGGATGTGCGACCCCGTGCACCGGTGCCCCGGGCCGCGCGCGTCTGCGCCCGCACCGTACCGCTCCTAGCCTCATGGCGAACTCGGGCATTCCGGGGGCCTGTTGGGGGCAAGAGCCTCCCAGCAGTCGCGCCGACTCGGGGAGGGGCACGTGCTCAGCACGGCACACCACGCGGACGTCGTCATCATCGGGGCCGGGATCGCCGGCCTGTCAGCCGCCCATCAACTCATCAGTGCGGGGGTGAGCGTCAGTGTCCTGGAGGCCGGCCCACGGGTCGGCGGCCGGATGACCACTGCGGACGTGGACGGGTTCCGGCTCGACCACATCGGCCCGCTTCTCAGTACCTCGTATCCGGAACTGGGTACGACGCCCGGTCTCGAAGGGCTCGTGCTGCGGAACTTCGCTCCGGGGGTGCTCGTCCACAGCGAGGGCCGCCAGTACCGGACGGGCGATGTCCGGCGCGGACGGAACACACGGCGCGCGCGGGGCGCACTCAAGGCGGCGCGCGCCCTTGCGAGCGCCCCCCGTCCGCCGATGGGCGGGCCGATCGACCAGGCCCGGCTCGGGGCGGCCCTGGCACGGCTCGCCGCCACCCCGGCCGCCCGCATCCTGGCCCGGCCGGAACGGACCGCGCACGCCTCGCTGTCCACCCGCGGTCTGCCGTCCCGCACCGTCCACGGCTTTCTGCGCCCGCTGCTCACCTCGCTGCTGAGCGACCCCGCACTCACCACATCGAGCCGGTGCGCGGATCTCGCCCTGCGCAGCTATGCGCGCGGCCGGCTGTGCGTACCGTCCGGCGGTTCGGCCACGCTGCCCGAACTGCTGGCGGCGGCCCTGCCGCCCGGCACCGTACGGACCGGGGTGCATGTCACCGGCGCCGACATCACGTCGGTCCGCACCAAGGAGCACGGCGAACTGGGCTGCCGTTCCCTGCTGCTGGCCACCGGTGCGGGCGCCGCCGCCGAGCTGCTGCCCGGCCTGCGGGTGCCGTCCTTCCACCCGGTGACGGTCCTGCACCACACCGCCCCCGCTCCCCCGCCGGCCGGCGCCTCCCTGCTGCTGGACGCCGACCGGTCGGGCCCGGTCGCCCACACCTGCGTGATGAGCGAGGTCGACCCGTCCCGCGCGCCGGACGGGCGCACGCTGATCACATCGACCGTGCTCGGCACCCCGCCGCAGGACCTCGACCGGTCGGTCCGCACCCACCTCGCCACGCTCTACGGCACGCCCACGGACGACTGGGAGCTCCTGGACGCCCACCACGATCCGGAGGCGGTCCCCGCCATGCCGCCCCCGCACGATCTGCGCCGCCCGGTGCGGCTGCTCGCCGGGCTGTACGTGTGCGGCGACCACCGGGACACGAGCACGGTGCAGGGCGCCCTGTTCTCGGGCCGCCGCGCCGCGCACGCCGTTCTGAACGACCTGGGCATCCGGCGCGCGACCGATGCGGTGGCCGGGTTGCGCGAGGCGGCCTGAGAACGCACGGTACGGGCTGGTGCGGGAGCGGCTTGCGCCGCTCCCGCACCAGCCCGTACCGGCGGCGCTGCCCGGTCACCCCGAAGCGGTCACCCGAGGGCCGCGACCCGCTCGCGGTACCCACGTACCGCAGCCGCGTCCTTGTACGGCTCGAGCCGGCGCTCGAACTCCCTCACGTACTCCGTCGCCCTCACCGACCGCATCTCGGCCGCCTGGTGGGCCGCCTCCGCGCCGAGCAGACACGCCTGGTCGAGCTCACCGAGCCCGAGCCGGGCGGACGCCAGCACCACCCGGCAGAACAGCCTGCTCCGGGCGTACACGGGGGCGCGCAGCTGGAGCGAGCGCTCCGCGTGCTGCGCGGCGGCCCGGTACTGCTGCAGATCGCGGTGGCAGTGCCCGAACTCGTCGGCGAGCTGCGCCTCGTCGAAGTAGCGCGCCCACGAGGGCACGTCGTCGCCGGGCCGGGCGGTCTCCAGCGCGTGCTCGGCCCGCGCCAGCGAGGCCGCGCACGTCCTGGCCTCTCCGAGCACCCCGTGCCCGCGCGCCTCGACGGCGTGCAGCAGGGCCATGACGACGGGCGGCGCCGAGGAGCCGATGCCCTGCTGGGCTACGCGCGCCAGCTGCACGGCCTCTCTGCCGTGGCCGAGATACACCGCCTGCCGGCTCATGGTGATCAGGACATAACTGCCGTACGCCCGGTCCCCCGCGGCCTGTGCGAGCCGCAGCGCCTGGACGAAGTAGCGCTGGGCGAGGCCGTGCGCCGCGATGTCGTACGAGGTCCAGCCCGCCAGCCGGGTCAGATCGGCGGCCGCCGAGAAGAGCTGCCGCCCGATGGCCTCCCCATAGGTCCCGCGGAGCATCGGCTCGGCCTCGTGCTCCAGATAGCGGACGAGTGCCTGACGGGCGTGGCCGCCACCGTAGGTGTGGTCGAGGGTGCGGAAGAGTTCACCGACGGAGCGCAGGGCGGCGACATCGCCGCTGCCGACCTTCTGGCCGGAGCCGCGGTCCGCCTGGCGCTGCCGGGGGACGCTCGGGGCGCCGGGCGCCGGCGGCACGAGGTGGACCAGGGGCGGGGGGTACGGCCCGGGCGAGGAGAGCGGCCCGGCGGGCCTGACCGGTGCGGGCCCGCGGGTCCCGGGCCTGCCGCCGGACGTCACGGCCCCGTTCTGCCCGTTCGCCCCGTGCCATCCGTGCGCACCCTTGGCGCCGCGGGCTCCGTTGAGCCCGGCCGGCCCGCGGGGCCCGCCGACCACGGGCGCCCCCTGCGTCCCGCGGGCGCCCGCGCCCCCACCGTGCTCACCGGCTCCACCGCCGGGCGCAGCCGCCTCGCCGTTTCCCCGGGCCACCCACTCGTCGGCCCGTCCGATCAGCCAGTCCCGGCTGGGCACCACGAGCCCCGCCGGGGTGAAGGCGATCTTCCGCAGCTCCGCCTGGCTGCCCGAGTCCTTCCGCCACAGCCCGCTGACGATGTCCACCGCCTCGCCGGGCGTCGCGGCGAACTCCAGACCGGCGTAGACGGGCGCGCAGGCGTCGAGGCCCAGATCCTGCGCAGAGAGCCTGCGGCCGAGCCGCCGGGTGAAGACCTCGGCGATCAGGGCGGGGGTGGTCCCGCGCGGCTGCTGGCCCCTCAGCCAGCGGGTCACGGAGGTTTTGTCGTACCGCAGATCGAGGCCGTGCTCCAGGCCGAGCTGGTCGACCCGCCGTGCGAGACCGGCGTTCGAGAATCCCGCTTCGGTGATGAGCGAGGCGAGCTGGCGGTTGGGGGTGCGCTGCGGAGGTCGTTCCGACATCAGCTGTACGGTCTCCTGCCTTCGGGGCCGCGCGGGCGGCCCTTATGGAACGGCGCGAATTTAGCGGCACCTACGGCGGTCGCAGCCTCGTTGGCTTCACATTCATCCGATCGTGTGAGGATTGAGGGCGGCGCTGACGGGAACAACCTGCCGGCCCTTCGCTTCCGGGGCGGTCGTACAGTGGCACGGGGCGCGAATCACTGCATGGTGACCAGGCGTCGGGGACACCCCCCGGCTTCCCGGCACCGTAAGTAGGAAGGCATCTGTCGTGAGTGAGCTTCGGTTCGTCCGGCTGGGATTCGGCGAGGAAGCCGTCGACTACCAGGAAGCCTGGCAGAAGCAGCGCGAGGTGCACGCGGCCCGGTTCGAGGACACGGTTCCCGACACCTGCCTGCTGCTGGAGCACCCGCCGGTGTACACGGCCGGACGCCGCACGATCGACAGCGAGCGCCCGCTGGACGGCACTCCGGTCATCGATGTGGACCGCGGCGGCAAGATCACCTGGCACGGTCCCGGGCAGCTCGTCGGCTACCCGATCCAGAAGCTGCCGCGACCGGTGGACGTCGTGGCACATGTCCGCCGCCTGGAGGACGCGCTGATCCGCACCGCTGCCGAGTTCGGCCTGGAGACCAGCCGGGTCGAGGGCCGCAGCGGGGTCTGGGTCCTGGGCGACCCGATCGAGGAGCGTCCGGCCATCGGCGGCCTGTCGCTCGACTTCGACCCGCGGCTGCACGACGAGGAGTTCGACCCGCGGCTGAACGGCCCCGAGTACGCCCCGTCCAACGCCGGCCAGCGCCGCGAGGACCGCAAGCTGGCGGCGATCGGCATCCGGGTCGCCAAGGGCGTGACCATGCACGGCTTCGCCCTGAATGTGAACCCGGACAACACCTGGTTCGACCGGATCGTGCCGTGCGGCATCCGCGACGCCGGTGTGACGTCCCTCTCGTACGAGCTGGGGCGCGAGATCACCATCGCCGAAGTGCTCCCGGTCGCCGAGAAGCACCTCCGGGACGTCCTGGAGAACGCGCGGCTCGCCCCTCGCGAGATCGACCGCGCCTCGGCCTGACCCGGCCCGCCTCCGGCTCCTTCGGCAGGTGAGGAGCGGGGGCCCGGGGGCTGAGCCCCCGACCGTTGCCCACGGACCCGGCCGTCCCGGGAATGGCCCGGTCCGCTCCCTGGTTGCCCAGGGGTGAGGGCCACACCCCGGCCGTACAAATAGCGGGCGTACCCTGGTGTTCGCCGAAGAATCGAAGTCGTAGGGAGCCGGACGTGTCCGCTGTCGCACCCGACGGGCGCAAGATGTTGCGCCTGGAGGTCCGGAACAGCCAGACCCCCATCGAGCGCAAGCCCGAGTGGATCAAAACCCGGGCGAAGATGGGCCCCGAGTACAACCAGCTGCAGAAGCTCGTGAAGAGCGAGGGTCTGCACACGGTGTGCCAGGAGGCCGGCTGCCCCAACATCTTCGAATGCTGGGAGGACCGGGAGGCCACCTTCCTCATCGGTGGCGACCAGTGCACCCGCCGCTGTGACTTCTGTCAGATCGACACGGGCAAGCCGCAGGCGCTGGACCGGGACGAACCCCGCCGCGTCGGCGAGTCCGTCGTCTCGATGGACCTGAACTACGCCACCATCACCGGCGTCGCCCGCGACGACCTCGAGGACGGCGGCGCCTGGCTGTACGCGGAGACCGTGCGCCAGATCCACGCGCTGACGGCGGGACGCGAGGCCGGCGCCACCAAGGTGGAGCTGCTGATCCCCGACTTCAACGCGGAGCCCGCACAGCTCGCCGAGGTCTTCTCCTCGCGCCCCGAGGTGCTGGCGCACAACGTCGAGACGGTGCCCCGGATCTTCAAGCGGATCCGCCCCGGCTTCCGTTACGAGCGCTCCCTCGAGGTCATCACGCGGGCCCGCGAGGCCGGTCTGGTGACCAAGTCCAACCTCATCCTCGGCATGGGCGAGACCCGCGAGGAGGTGAGCGAGGCGCTCCAGGACCTGTACGACGCGGGGTGCGAGCTCATCACGATCACCCAGTACCTGCGGCCTTCCGTGCGCCACCACCCGGTCGAGCGCTGGGTGAAGCCGCACGAGTTCGTGGAGCTCAAGGAGGAGGCCGACGAGATCGGCTACTCCGGTGTGATGTCCGGACCGCTGGTCCGTTCCTCGTACCGCGCCGGACGCCTCTTCCAGCAGGCGATCGAGCGTCGCGGCGCCGCCGCCCCGACGCCCGCGGTGTGATCCTGACCGTGTGAAACCGAGCACAAGAAGCTACCGAGCGGTAGTGGCTGAATCGACGCGGCCCATACGCTCCCCGCAGGTCGGGGACGCGTATGGGCCGTCTCAACGTGCGCGACGCCCGTATCAAGGTTTCATTGGTGTTTGACCGACCGGTCATGCGCTGGTAACACCGAGCAGTGACCCTGGATTCACGCAGCGCAGTGGTTCGCATACCTGCCGCCGTCGCTGCTCCCCGTGTCCAGCCGCGCAATTCGTTTCCGCAACAGATCCACTTCGCGCATCCGTTCCGAGGGGACTTCCACGATGCAGGCCGTGCCCGTACGCGCCAACGCCATTCCGTCAGTCACCAATGCTCTTCGCGCCGTCGAGTCGCTGCTGCTGAGCAGTGGCCAGCGCACCGCCCGCCGTAACGCCTGGACGGCGGTCCTGGAGGACCGCCGCCGGGCCAAGGACCGGGTGGAGACCGCCTACGTACTGGAGGCCGTGGCCGACCACCGGTCGTAGGCCACGTAAACTTCAGTACATGGCGAGGCAGGCAAACACTGACGGCGCGGACAGCGCCGAGAACGCGGGGCGGCTCAAGCAGATCGCCCTGACCTACAAGATGACCCGGCGGACCGACCCGAAGATCGGTCTTGTCGTCGCGGGTGTGGGAATCGTCACCTTCGGTGTCCTCCTCGCCATCGGCTTCTTGATCAAGCACCCGATCTACCTGGGCATCCTGGGCTTCGTGCTGGCCCTCCTCGCGATGGCGATCGTCTTCGGGCGACGTGCCGAGCGGGCGGCCTTCGGGCAGATGGAGGGACAGCCCGGCGCTGCGGCGGCGGTGCTGGACCGGGTGGGCCGTGGCTGGACCACGACGCCCGCGGTCGCGATGAACCGCAACCAGGACGTCGTCCACCGCGCCGTCGGCAAGGCCGGCATCGTGCTGGTCGGCGAGGGCAACCCGAACCGGGTGAAGACCCTGCTGGCGGCCGAGAAGAAGCGGATGGCCCGCATCGTCGTGGACGTACCGGTGCACGACATCATCGTCGGCAACGACGAGAGCCAGGGCCAGGTGCCGCTGAAGAAGGTCCGCACCAAGATGCTGAAGCTGCCGCGGGTCCTTGCCGGCCCGCAGGTGACGGCGGCCAACGACCGGCTCCGGGCCATGGGCGACCTGATGAGCAACATGCCGCTGCCGAAGGGCCCGATGCCGAAGGGCATGCGGATGCCGCGCGGCAAGATGCGCTGACACCCTTCACCGCACGGACGCAACCAGACGAAGAGGGCGGGTCCCCGAACCACTCAGGTTCGGGGACCCGCCCTCTTCGTCTTCTCGTTGTTCTCCGCTACGTCACACCCGGATCAGATCCGCACCTGAACGGCGCGGGCCAGCCGGTCGTGCAGCCCGCGGCCGTCGCGGTCCCAGACCAGGGCCGGGACCGCCAGGCAGAGCAGCACGCTCCGGACGACCACCCGCACGGTACCGAGCCGGCCGCCGCCCTCGGCGACCACCCGGATGCCCAGGATCCGCTTGCCCGGCGTGCAGCCGATGGTGCCGACGGTGAGCACACTCAGCACGAGGAAGACGCCGAGCGCCCAGTTCCCTGCCGCCTGCTGGTCACCGCGAGCGAACAGTCCGTATGCGATCAGCATGCAGAGGGCCCAGTCGATGAAGAGGGCGCCGAAGCGCCGGCCGAGCGGGGCGATGGAACCCGGGCCCTCCTCGGGCAGACCGAGCCGCTTGCCCCGGTACCCGAAGTCGATGCCCATGTCCTCGGCTGCCGCGCGCGGCCCGGAGAGCCACGATCCGATTGCTTGCCTGTTGTCCACCCGACCACGGTACTGCGCCCGCCCGTACGGCTTGCGGGGTGGGGCCCATGGCCACTACGCGTCACGGCCCCCGCCACGGCCCGGACCGGCACGCTCCCGTGACCTGGACGCGGTTCCCGGATGTCACCCGCACCCGGCCCGGTTAACTTCGGCGAAACAAATGGGTCATGCTTGAGAAATCCGGTCTGCCTATGGTCGGGTCCAGCGTGTGCCACCGCACTGGCCGCACCACGAGCTGCAACCCCGCCCTTCCCGGGTCGGGAGTAGGAGGAGTTGGATGTTCCAGAACGCCGACGACGCGAAGAAGTACATCGCCGACGAAGACGTCAAGTTCATCGATGTCCGGTTCTGTGACCTGCCTGGTGTGATGCAGCACTTCACCATCCCGGCAGCGGCCTTCGACCCGACCGAGGAACTGGCCTTCGACGGCTCGTCGATCCGCGGCTTCCAGGCCATCCACGAGTCCGACATGGCGCTCCGCGCGGACCTGTCGACCGCCCGTGTCGACCCCTTCCGCCGCGACAAGACCGTCAACATCAACTTCTTCATCCACGACCCGATCACCGGCGAGCAGTACAGCCGTGACCCGCGCAACGTGGCCAAGAAGGCCGAGGCGTACCTCGCCTCCACCGGTATCGCCGACACCGCGTACTTCGGTCCCGAGGCCGAGTTCTACGTCTTCGACAACGTCCGCTTCCAGACGTCGGCGAACGAGAGCTTCTACCACATCGACTCCGAGGCCGGCGCCTGGAACACCGGTTCCGAAGAGAACAACCGTGGTTACAAGGTCCGCTACAAGGGCGGCTACTTCCCGGTCCCGCCGGTCGACCACTTCGCCGACCTGCGTGCCGAGATCTCCCTGGAGCTGGACAAGAACGGCCTCCAGGTCGAGCGCCAGCACCACGAGGTCGGCACCGCCGGCCAGGCCGAGATCAACTACAAGTTCAACACGCTGCTCGCCGCGGCCGACGACCTGATGCTCTTCAAGTACATCGTGAAGAACGTCGCCTGGCGCAACGGCAAGACCGCGACCTTCATGCCGAAGCCGATCTTCGGTGACAACGGCTCGGGCATGCACGTCCACCAGTCCCTGTGGGCCGGCGGCGACCCGCTGTTCTACGACGAGCAGGGTTACGCGGGCCTCTCGGACATGGCCCGCTACTACATCGGCGGCATCCTCAAGCACGCCCCGTCGCTCCTCGCCTTCACGAACCCGACGGTGAACTCGTACCACCGCCTGGTCCCCGGCTTCGAGGCCCCGGTCAACATGGTCTACTCGCAGCGCAACCGCTCGGCCGCGATGCGCATCCCGATCACGGGCTCGAACCCGAAGGCCAAGCGCGTCGAGTTCCGCGCCCCGGACCCGTCGTCCAACCCGTACCTGGCCTTCTCGGCGCTGCTGATGGCCGGCCTCGACGGTGTGAAGAACAAGATCGAGCCGGCCGAGCCGATCGACAAGGACCTCTACGAGCTGGCTCCCGAGGAGCACGCGAACGTCCAGCAGGTCCCGACCTCGCTCCCGGCCGTTCTGGACGCGCTGGAGGCCGACCACGAGTACCTGCTCGCCGGTGGCGTCTTCACGTCCGACCTGATCGAGACGTGGATCGACTACAAGCGGACGAACGAGATCGCCCCGATCCAGCTGCGCCCGCACCCGCACGAGTTCGAGCTGTACTTCGACATCTAAGAACGCCGCAGGTCAGAGCGGGTTTCTGCTCGCCTGGGCCGGCTGTGGGCCGTCGGTCGTGCCCTTCCCTCACCGGAAGGCGCGGCCGACGGCCTTTTCCGTGGGTGCCGATCGGGCTGCGGCGGACAGCGCCCCGCGATCGCCGTCGTCCGTGCCGCAGGCGGCGTCGATGCCCCCGTGCACGGTCCTGGCCGTCATGCCCAGGCCGGTGTCCAGGTCCCGGCGTCGCCGTGGTCGAACCGCCCGGGGCAGAAGTGGTCGCGGAGCGCGGCAAGCGCCGGGTGCAGGTTGTCGCGGTGCCATACCAGTGAGTGCGGGTAGACCGGTGTCGGATTGCGCACGGCAATCCGCAGCAGCCCGTGGTCGGCGGGCCAGACGAGGCGTGTCCGCTCGCCGACGAAGGTCGCCAGCGAGCGGGAGTCGGTGATGGTGTCCAGCAGGGGCTCGGTGCCGAAGTCGGGGCCGGTGACCTCGATGGTGAGTCCGAACGCCGCGGCGAGGTCGCCGTAGTACGCGGCCCACTCGGTTCCGGGAACGATGCCGGGCATCCAGATCCGGTGCCCGACGAGCTCGGCGGGCGCAACCGCGCGGGCGCCGGCGAACGCGTGGGCCGGTCCGGTCAGAAGCTGGACGGGCTCGTCGAAGGCCCGGGCGGCCACGATGCCGTCGGGAAGCTGCCGGCCGGGCATGGGGACGGCGCGGAAGGACGCGTCGATCGTGCCGGACCGGATGGCGTCGATGGCCGCGTCGGCGTCGAAGAGGGTCACGACATCGAGCTCGACCTCGGGGTGCGCGCGATGGAAGTCGCGCAGCAGAGCGGCCTCGGCCTGGTGACCTGCTGCGACCTGTTCAACCCGGTACTGGCCACCTACCGGCTCGACCGGACCGACCCCGACCGGGTCGCCCGCACCCTGTCCGCATGGTCGGTCAGCAGCAGCGCCGCCATCGCGGCCCTGACCGCCGTGTGGGGTCTGCTGGCCGCCGTCACCGGCCCCCGCACCGCGATCGCGATCGCCGGCGTCCTCCTCCTCGCCACCCCGCTGCTCCTTCCGCGCCAGGACCACACGTCACCGCAGGAAAGCGTCGACCAGGCACCGCGGGAACGGAGAACGCTCGCGTAAGCACTCCTCCGCGCTCGACACCGCGCACACCGCCCTGACCGTCATGGACCATCAGCCCGCGGTGCTCGCCCTTCTGCCCGGCGGTGGGGCTGCGAAGCCCGGCTGTCCGGTGGCCGGCGCGGCGCGCGGGGCGTTCTCCGTGCCGGTTCCGGGAGCGCGGAGGGGGAGCGACCTGGTTGGCGTGCAGGACGAACTCGTAGGGTCGGGGCATGGTCGAAAAGCAGACTCGGGGCGCAGCACGGGGGCCGGGGCGTCCCCGGGAGGAGCGGGTCACCCGCGCGGTGCTCGACGCGGTGCTCGCGCTGGTCGCGGAGCAGGGGATGAGCGCGCTCACGATGGACGCCGTGGCCGTGCGGGCGGAGGTGAGCAAGCCGGCCATCTACCGGCGCTGGCCCACCAAGCAGGACCTGATCATCGCGGCCGCCGAGTCGCGCGTCGGCGCTCTGCACATTCCCGATCTGGGGGACTTCCGCGCCGAGCTGCGGGCCGTGCTCGCCGCACGTGTCGAGGTGTACCGGACGCCCGGGATGGACCGCCTGATCGCAGGAGTCTTCGGCGCCGCGTCCGAGGCGGGAGCCGGGCGCAGCGCGTACGGGGCGTACATCGCCCGGGTCATGGGCCAGACCGGGCGCATCCTGGAGCGCGGCATCGCCCGCGGGGATGTGCGGCCGGACACCGACGTCCGGGCCGCGGCCACCATGGTGGCCGCGCCGTTGGTGTTCCGCCTGGTGGCGGAACAGGAGCTGCCGGACAGTCACCTGGTGGACGCGGTGATCGAGCTGATCGGGCGCGCCGTGGGGGTGCAGCACTGACCGCGAGCCGATTCTCTCCGCGGTCATGAAATTGAGAGACGCAGGCTCTTGCCATGGCATGCCCGAATATCGATACTCCCCGTAACGAATTAATCCTCACCGCGGAGGAAGCACCCATGGCCTCAGTCGTCGCCACCCCCCAGCCCGTCCTCGACAAGCCACTGATGCGCTACGGGCACCGTGTCCTGGACCGCACCGCCCCGGGCAGCCCCGCAGCGGAGTACCGGATTCTGGGCGTCCACCCGCTCACCCCCCACATCGGCGCCGAGATCAGCGGAGTCGACCTCGCGCAGCCGATCGGTGACGAACTCGCCGAGGAGCTGCGGCAAGCACTGCTGGAGTGGAAGGTGATCTTCCTCCGTGACCAGCACCGCTTCGCTTCCGAGCACCACGTCGCGCTCGCAGCGGTGTGGGGGGAGCCGGAGGTGAACCCGTTCTTCCCCAAGGGCGACACCGTCGGCGTCTCCCGGCTGGCCAAGGACGCCATGGCCATCGGCAACGAGAACATCTGGCACAGCGACCACTCCTTCATGGCCGCGCCCGCCCTGGGTTCCGTGCTGCGCGCCGTCGAGGTGCCACCGGCCGGCGGCGACACGATGTGGGCGGACATGGCGGTCGCCTACGACAACCTCTCCGAGTCGATGAAGGCCCGGATCGACGGACTCACGGCAGTCCACGACTGGGTGCCCAGCTGGGGGTCGCTGATGACCGAGGAGCAGGTCACCCGGTTCCGGGAGACCCTGCCGCCCGTGGAGCACCCGGTCGTCGTCCGGCACCCGCAGTCCGGACGCAAGGTGCTCTACGTCAACGAGCCCTTCACCACGCGGATCGTCGGCCTGTCCGACGCCGAGAGCCGTGAACTGCTCGACGAACTCGTCCTCCAGGCCCGAATCCCCGAGTTCCAGGTGCGTTTCCGCTGGCAGCCGGACTCCGTCGCGATCTGGGACAACATCGCGGTCCAGCACTACGCGATCAACGACTACTACCCGCAGCGGCGCGTCATGGAGCGCATCGCGGTCGCGGGAGTCCCGCTCTCCTGAGGTCTCTGCCCCGTGGGCCCTCCCCGGCGGGCCCGCGCACGGCCGCGGCACCACCCTGCCTCCTCACCTGCTCCTCGTCAGCGCCCCTCATCCCGGAGGACCCCGTGACCGCCGCCGACACCGCCCCCAGACAGACCGAGCCCCCGACGACAGGCCGCAGCTCCGGCTCCGGCACCCGCGCCTGGGTCGTCACCGGCCTGCTCGTGGTCTTCATGATGGTCAACTTCGCGGACAAGTCCGTGTTCGGCCTCGCAGCCGACGAGATCCGTGCGGACATGGGCCTGTCCGCCACCGAGTTCGGGCTCGCCAACAGCGCCTTCTTCCTTCTGTTCTCGGTCGCCGCCGGCGCGGTCGGTCTCCTCGCCGACCGCGTGCGGCCCACGTGGCTGCTCCTGGCCATGGCGCTGCTCTGGTCGGTCGCACAGGCTCCGGCAGCCCTGGGCGGGGGCCTGGCCGTACTGATCGGCTCACGGGTCCTGCTGGGCGCCGCGGAGGGCCCCGCCTTCCCCGTCGCCCAGCAGGCCGCGCTGTCCTGGTTCCCCAACCACCGGCGCAACCTGCCCGGAGCGCTGATCACCTTCGGCGTCACCCTCGGCGTGATCATCGCCGCCCCCGGCCTGACCTGGGTCATCCACCACCACGGCTGGCGCGCCGCCCTCTGGGTGGTCGCGGCTGCCGGTGCGCTGTGGGCCCTGCTGTGGGCCGTGTTCGGCGCCGACGGGACGTACCGGACCGACACCGTGCAGACCCTGTCCTCCGAGTCTGCGGTGAAGCCCGCCTACCGCCGCATATTCGGCACCCGCACCTGGATCGGCACCACCGCCGCCTACTTCACCAGTTACTGGGCCGTGGCACTGATGCTCGTATGGCTGCCCTCCTACCTGCGCAACGGCCTCGGCCACTCCTCCGACGCCGCCGGCAGACTCATCGTCCTCCCCTGGGCGGTCGGCGCCCTCGCGCTGCTCGGTCAGGCGGCGCTCACCGGGTGGCTCATGCGCCGCGGAGTCGGCAGCCGCTGGGCGCGCGGCCGGGTGGGCGGCAGCCTGCTGCTGCTCGGCGCGGCCGCCTGCCTGGCCGTACCCCTCGTGGACGGTGCGGCGGCCAAGACCGCGCTGCTGGCCGTCGGCTTCGGTATGGGCGGATCCTTCGCCACCGTCGCGGTCACCACCGTCTCCGAACTGGCCCCGCCCGCACGGCGCGGCGGCGCCCTCGGCACGATGAACGCCACCGTGACCACTGCGGGTCTCATCGCCCCCGCCGTCGTCGGATCCCTGGTCGACAGCCACGGCGCGGCGGGATATCAGACCGCCGTCGTACTCACGGGCGGCTTGCTGCTGCTGGGTGCGCTCGCCGCATTCGCCCTGATCGACCCGGCCCGCGACGCTCCCCGGCCGAGTGCCTGACACACCGGCCCCACCACCGCCCGCCCACCCCTGCCCTGGAGCGAACCCGTGCCCTCCACCGCTGTCGACACCGAACTGCTGGACCAGGCCCTCGCCGAGCTGCGCGAAGGCGCCGCGTCGTGGACCGCCACCCCGATCGCCGAACGGATCGCGCTGCTGGAGCGGTTGATGCCGCGGATCGTCGACGGCGCCGCGGACATGGCCGCGGCCGGCGCCCGCGCCAAGGGATACGGACCCGACTCCCCGTGGGCGGCCGAGGACTGGATCGGCGCCCCGTGGGCGCTCGCCCAGAACGTCAGCGCCTGCTTGCACGTGCTGCGCCGGATCGCGGCGGGCAAGGATCCGGTCGAGGCCGGGGCCGTGCACATGCGCGACGGCCGCACCCTGGTCGACGTCTTCCCCGCCACCGGATGGGACACCCTGCTGCTCAACGGATTCACCGCCCAGGTGTGGATGCGTGCCGGCACCACCGCACAGCAGGTACGGGAGCGGGCCGCCGGCGAGTACCGCGGCCGGCCCGGCCGCCCGGCCGTCGCCCTGGTCCTGGGTGCGGGCAACGTCGCGGCCATCACCGCGCTCGACATCCTCCACAAGCTCTACGTCGAGGGCCAGGTCGTCATCGCGAAGATGAACCCGGTCAACTCCTATCTCCGCCCGCACTTCGAGCACGTCTTCGCCGAGTTCGTCGAGCGCGGCTGGGTGCACTTCGTCGACGGCGGTGCGGCCGAGGGCGGCTACCTCTCCGCACACGAGGGCGTCGACGCCATCCACGTCACCGGCAGCGACCGCACCCACGACGCCATCGTGTGGGGCACCGACGAGCAGGCGGACGAGCGCCGCCGCGACGACAAGCCGCTGATCGGCAAGCCGTTCAGCAGCGAGCTGGGCGGGGTCAGTCCCTGCATCGTGACCCCCGGCCCCTGGAGCGCGGCCGACTTCCGCTTCCAGGCCGAGCACATCGTCACCAGCAAGATGAACAACTCCGGCCACAACTGCATCGCCAGCCAGATCCTGGTGCTGCCCCGGGCCTGGGACGGCACCGAGCGGCTGCTGGAGGAGATCCGGAAGGTGCTGCACGAACTGCCGCCCCGCACCGACTACTACCCCGGCGCCGGCCAGCGCCTCGCCTCCGTGCTCGAGGCACATCCGCAGGCCGAGACCCACGGCGACGGTGACTGCCGCATCGTGGTCCCCGACATCACCGACCACGACGACATGCTGATCACCGGCGAGGTCTTCGGCAGCGCACTCGGAGTGGTACGGCTCCCGGGCGACACTCCGGCCGAATTCCTTTGCCACGCCGTCGACTTCGCCAACGACAGACTCCCCGGCACCCTCGGCGCGACCCTCATCGTCCACCCCAGGACCGAGAAGACCCACCGCACCGCCGTGGAGACGGCCGTCGCCGGACTGCGCTACGGGACCCTCGGCGTCAACTGCTGGTCCGCGATCGGTTTCCTGCTCGGCTACACCCCCTGGGGCGCCTACCCCGGCCACACCAGCCAGGACATCGGCAGCGGCATCGGCTTCGTCCACAACGCCTTCATGCTCGAGGACATCGAGAAGACCGTACTGCGTGCGCCCTTCGCCCCCACGCCGCGCGGTCTGTTCAGCGGCTCCCCGTCGCTGTCACCGCGGCCGCCGTACTTCGTCACCAACCAGACGTCCCGTACGACGATCGAACGCGTCACCCGCTTCACCGCCGCGCCCGGCATCGCCAAGCTGCCGGCCATCTTCGCCTCCGCGCTGCGCGGCTGACGACCCCGCATTCCCGCATCCGAACCGAGCACGGCCCGGCACCCGGCCACGAGACGCCCACCGTCCGCGGCGGGCAGCCGGGTCACGCACGGCACCAGAAACGAAAGGCCCCAGGTGAACCTCGCCGACCTCCTCAGCCGCAGCGCCGCCGCACATGGCCCCCGCACCGCAGTCGAACTCGGCGACCGGTCGCTGACGTACACCGAACTCGACACCCTCGCCGGCCGTGTGGCGGCGCTGCTCACCGCACGCGGTGTCGTCCCGGGCGACCGGGTCGCCCTGATGGTGCCCAACCTGCTGGAGTTCCCGGTCCTCTACTACGGCATGCTGCGCGCCGGCGCCGTCGTCGTGCCGATGAACCCGCTCCTCAAGGCACGCGAGATCGCCCACTACCTGCGCGACTCGGGTGCGGTACTGCTGTTCGCCCACGAGTCGTCCACGGCCGAGGTGACCATGGGTGCGGAGGGCACCGCAGCCGAGGTGGTCCCGGTCGCGCCGGGCTCGCTCGCCGGCCTGCTCGCCGCCCACCCGGAACCCGTCGCCGGAGCGCTCCGCGGCGGCCACGACACCGCGGTCATCCTCTACACCTCCGGGACCACGGGAGTCCCCAAGGGGGCGGAGCTCACCCACGCCGGCCTCGCGCGCAACGCCGATATCACCGCACGGTCGCTGATCCGGCTCGGTCCCGATGACACCGTGCTGGGTTGTCTGCCGCTCTTCCACGCCTTCGGCCAGACCTGCGCCATGAACACCGCGGTCGGCGTCGGCGCCCGGCTGACCCTGCTGCCCCGCTTCGACCCCGTCCTGGCGCTGCAGACCGTCCAGCAGCGGCAGGTGACGGTCTTCGAGGGCGTGCCCACCATGTACGCGGCCATGCTCGCCGTACACACACAGCAGCCCGGCGCCCACGACACCACCACCCTGCGGCTGGCCGTGTCCGGAGGCGCCTCGCTTCCGGTCGAGGTCCTGCACGGCTTCGAGAGCGCCTTCGACTGTCCCGTCCTGGAGGGCTTCGGCATGTCCGAGACCTCCCCGGTCGCCTCCTTCAACCACCCGGACCGTCCCCGTAAGCCGGGGTCCGTCGGCACTCCGATCGAGGGCGTCGAGATGCGCCTGCTCGACGAGCAGGACGGCATCGGCGAACTGTGCGTACGCGGCCACAACGTCATGAAGGGCTACTGGGGCCGTCCCGAGGCCACCGCCGAGACCATCCAGAACGGCTGGCTGCGCACCGGCGACCTCGCGCGCGTCGACGAGGACGGCTTCTACTACATCGTCAACCGCAAGAAGGACCTGATCATCCGCGGGGGCTACAACGTCTACCCCCGCGAGATCGAGGAAGTCCTCTACGAACACCCCGCAGTCGCCGAGGCCGCGGTGATCGGCGTCCTGCACCCCACCCTCGGCGAGGAGGTCGCCGCCGCCGTGGCCCTGCTCCCCGGCGTCGGGGCCACCCCCGACGAGCTGCGGGAGTTCGTGCGGGCGCGGGTCGCCCCCTACAAGTACCCCCGCGAGGTCTGGCTGCTCGACGCGCTCCCCAAGGGAGCGACCGGCAAGATCCTCAAGCGCGAGATCGCAGCCCCGAGTTCCTGAGGACCATTTCCCACCCTGCTCGTCCACGCCGGCCCGCTGCCACCGCGGGCCGGCGTGCAGTTCGTAAGGAGACACCTTGCTGGGAATGCTCGGAATTCCGCCGGAGCAGGAACGGCTGTACGTCACGCTCCTCGCCCACCCCGACAGCTCACTCACCGAACTCGCCGAACTCGCCGAACTCACGGACGCCTCGGGCGCTCCCCTGCGCACCGTCGCGGTGCAACTCGACGAACTGGCCGCGAGCGGAATGGTGGTGGCCGAGAAGGGCGATCCGGCTGCCAGGAATCCGGCCCCCACATTCCGTGCGGCATCGCCGACCGTGGCCCTTACCCCGCTGCTGCTGCGCCGGCGCACCATGCTCGACCGTGCCGAGGCGGCAGTCCTCTCCCTTGCCGAGCAGTACCGCCATGCGGCCTCACCGGCAGCGGGCGGAGTCGTCGAAGTGGTGTACGGGGCCGGGGCCACCCGGCAGCGTTTCACCCAACTGCTCGGCGGGGCACAGCAGGAGGTCCTGGTCTTCCCGACCGAGGTGGCGGTCGCCGTGGACCAGTCGTCCGCCGATCCGATGGTGGAGGACGTACTGCGGCGCGGGGGCGCGGTCCGCACCGTGATCTCACGTCACCATCTGCAGGCCGACGGGATGATGGCGGCCGCACGGCAGTCCTCGGACGCGGGCGTGCACGTGCGCGTGGCGGAGGACGTTCCCGTGCGCATGCTGGTGTGCGACCGGGCCCATGCCCTGATGTCGCTCTCACCGGAGAACGGCAGCAACAAGGCGGACTCGCTCGTGATCCACGGCACCGCGCTCGTACAGGCCCTCGCCCTGTTGTTCGAGCAGTACTGGCGGCGCGCCCACCCGTTGCCGCTCGACGCCGAACCCGGCGATGCCGAGGAGCCGCGCGCAGCCGGTCCGACCGGCGAGGACCGGCTCATCCTCTCCCTGCTGGCGCTGGGGCTCTCGGACCGCAAGATCGCGGCTCAACTCGACATCTCGCTGCGGACGGTGGAACGCCGCCTGCGCTCCCTGATGGAGCTCGCGGGTGCGCAGTCCCGGTTCCAGCTGGGCTTGTACGCAGCACGGCACGGCTGGCTGCCCGCGGACGAGGACGGGGCCGCGGACGTCACCGTCCAGGCATCCGGTGGCGGTCTTCCGTCAAGGCGGTAGGCCGTCACGCAGAAGACGCCGGATTCCCTGAGCAACCGCCAAGAATGGCTCCACCCCTTGCTCACACGCAGAACCCGGAGGGCACACTCTTGCCATCACCATCCTCACGCCGTCGCGGGCTGATAGCCCTCTGCACGGCCTTGGCAGCCGTGACGGTGACCCCGTCGAGCGCCTTCGCCGGCGGACCTGCCGTCGCCGCCGCGACCCCCGCGAAGCAAGCCTCGGCCACCACGGACACCCATGTCGTCACCCTGATCACCGGTGACAAGGTCACCGTCAGGACCCTTGCCGACGGCCGCAGTGCAGCCACCGTCGACCGGCCCGAGAGCCTCACCGGCGGCGTGCAGACGCAGACGGTCGGCAAGGACCTGTACGTCTACCCGGCCGAGGCACTGCCCTACGTCGCCGCGGGCGTACTGGACCGGCGGCTCTTCGACGTCACCCGGCTGATCGCCGACGGCTACGACGACCAGCACACCACCGGACTGCCGCTGATCGTCCAGTACGACGGCGACGCCCCCTCGAGCCGGTCCGTCGACCGCCCGGCCGGGCTGACCGCCAAGCGCGGCCTCACGGCGATCCACGGTGAGGCCGCCACCGTCGGCCGGTCCAAGGCCGCCGAGATGTGGCGGGACCTCACCCCGGCCGGTTCGCTGTCCCGCGCCAAGGCCCGCTCCGCGGCCCTGAACGCCGACAAGCCGCAGGCCCGCAGCCGGGCGGCGTCCGCCCCCGCGGTCTTCGACAGCGGCATCAGCCGCATCTGGCTGGACGGCAAGGTCAAGGCCACCCTCGCCGACAGCACCGCGCAGATCGGCGCCCCGGATCTGTGGAACACCGGTACCGACGGCAAGGGCGTGGATGTCGCCGTCCTGGACACCGGCATCGACGCGGGCCACCCCGACTTCGCCGGGCAGATCGCCGACTCGCAGAGCTTCGTGCCCGACCAGGACGTGACCGACCGCCACGCACACGGCACCCACACCGCCTCCACCATCGCGGGCACCGGCGCGGCCTCCGACGGCAAGGAGAAGGGCGTCGCCCCCGGCGCGCGCCTGCTGGTCGGCAAGGTGCTCAGCAACGATGGCTTCGGCGCCGAGTCCTGGATCATCGCGGGGATGCAGTGGGCCGCCGAGACCAAGCACGCCAAGGTCATCAGCATGAGCCTGGGCTCCTCGGAGCCCAGTGACGGCACCGACCCGATGGCTCAGGCCGTCAACGACCTGAGCGACTCCACCGGCGCGCTGTTCGTCATCGCCGCCGGCAACTCCGGTGCGGGCGGTATCGGTTCGCCGGGCGCGGCCACCTCCGCACTGACCGTGGGCGCGGTGGACTCGGGCGACGGCCTGGCGTACTTCTCCAGCTGGGGCCCGCGCTCCCTCGACGGTGGACTCAAGCCGGAGATCACCGCACCCGGTGTGAACATCCTCGCCGCCCGCTCGCAGTACGCCCCGGGCACCGGCTCGTACATGACCATGAGCGGTACCTCGATGGCGACTCCGCATGTCGCCGGCGCCGCAGCGCTCGTCGCCCAGCAGCACCCGGACTGGACCGGCCGGCAGATCAAGGACGCGCTGGTCAGCACCTCCAAGGCGACCCCGGCCATTCCGCTGTCCCGCGGCGGCAGCGGCCGCGTCGACGCCAAGGCCGCCGTCCTCGGCACCGTCCACGCCTCGGCCACAGCCTGGTCCGGTTTCTACGCCTGGCCGCACACCACGGATCAGCCGTCGGCGAAGACCGTCACCTACACCAACACCGGTGACACCGAGGTCACGCTGAACCTGGCCACCAAGGCCACCGATGTCGACGGCGCCGCCGTGACCGCCGACGTCTTCAGCCTCTCCGCGTCCACCGTCACCGTCCCGGCCCACGGCACCGCCTCGGTGACCGTCACCGGCGACCCGGGCGCCGCCCCGTACGGTGTCACCGACGGCCTGGTCGAGGCCACCGGCGCCGACGGCAAGGCGGTCGCGCACACCCTGATCGGCATCAACCGCGAGGCCGAGCGCTACAACCTCACGATCAAGGCCACCGACCGCACCGGCGCCCCGATCGCGGGCCGGGCAGCGATCTACCGGACCGGCGACGAGTGGCCCTCACCGGTCGAGATCCCGGACAGCGGCCGGCTCACGCTGCGCCTGCCCAAGGGCGAGTACTCGGTGATCATGTTCGCGGACCTGCCCGGCGCGGCCGGGTCGGACGACCTCGGCTTCGGCGTACTGTCCGTCCCGCAGATCAACCTGGACGGCGACCGCGAGGCGAACCTCGACGCACGCAAGGCGCACCGCGTCACCTCGGTGGCACCGCAGCACACCGAGGACCTGACGACCAGGGTCGAGTGGAACCGGGTCACCGACGGCTACAGCCGCAACGAGAGCTACATGCTTCCGGCCGCCTACACCAGCGTCTGGGCGCAGACCACGGCCGAGGTGACCACCGGCAGCTTCAACTTCGTCACCCGCTGGCGCAAGGCCCGGCCGCAGCTCTCGCTCAAGGCCACGCAGCGGCCGCTCTCCGACCGGGGCGATATCGACCCCCTGATCCAGAACGGTGCGCCGAAGCTCCCTGCGGGCACCGGCCGGCTCGGCGTCGTCCACGCCGGCAAGGGCACGGAGGCCGACTACGCCGGGCTGGACGTCAAGGGCAAGGCCGTCGTGGTGACGTACGACCGCAAGGCCTCGTTCCAGGAACAGGTCAAGGCCAATGCGGCCCAGGCCGCCGCAGCCGCCGCCGCGGGCGCCGAGCAGCTGCTGGTCGTCAACGACGGCCCCGGCCGGCTGAGCACCTGGTACGGCGCCGCCGACGCCGTGACCACCGGCCCGATCCCGGTCGCAACCCTCCGGACCGACGAGGGCGCGGCGCTGATCGAGGCGGCCGGGCGCCGCGGCTTCGAGCTGAACGTCACCTCCGCCGCCACCGGCACCTCGCCGTACGTCTACGACCTGGTCTACCGCCACGACGGCAACGTCCCTGCGACCGACATGATCTACCGTCCCCAGCTGAGCGAGCTGGCCCGTTTCGACTCCCGGTACGCCGGCAAGCCCGACCCGAACGGCTACAGCGGCCGGTACGACGTGCAGGACTTCGACACGTACGCCGTCGGGTTCGACACCTACCAGCAGACCGGCACCACCCGCACCGACTGGGTCACCGCGGGCAAGGGGAAGTTCCGGTGGTACGAGAAGTCCGGCATCATCAACGTGGTTGAGGAGCGCGCGCCGATCGCCGACCCGAAGCCGGGCTCCCGGACGGCCGACCAGTGGTTCTCGCCGGTGATCCACCCCCGGCTGGGCGACAGCATCCTGCCGAACCGGCAGGGCAGCGCCTTCTCCCTCAACATCCCCGCCTGGGGCGACGGAGGCAACCGCCACACCGGCTACGACTACGGCGACTGGCAGCCCACCCCCAACCAGCTGCACCAGACAGTGGCCCTGTACCAGGGCGACACACTGATCAAGTCCACCGACCACCAGCAGCTGAACGGCTTCGTCGGCACCCTCGGCCCGGACCGGCTGCCCTACCGCCTGGTCACCGAGACCAGCCAGACGACGGTCTTCCCGACCTCGACGGCCACGCGTACCGAGTGGGGCTTCACCTCCGAGTACGGCTGGGCGAACGTCCCGCTGATCCAGCTCGACTACGGCGTGGACACCGACATCACCGGTGCGGCGGCACGCCGCACCACGCTCACCCTGACCGCCTCCCACATGCCCGGGGTCACCGGAGCCGGGACGGTCGACGGGGCGACGCTGCAGGTGTCGTACGACGAAGGCGCGCACTGGACCGCGGCTGCCCTGCGCAGGACGGCCGGCGGCAAGTGGACCGTGGACGTCAGGGCGCCGAAGTCGGCCGAGCACGTGTCGCTCCGCGCCACCGCCCGGGACGACGCGGGCAACACGGTCAGCCAGACCGTGATCCGCGCCTACGGCGTGAAGTAGCACCCGGTCCGTGGCAGCCGCGGCCGCCCGTCGCGGCTGCCACGGCGACGTGGGACGAACAACGGGAGCGGCGGCACTCAGGTGCCGCCGCTCCCGCCGTCGTCAGTGGCGCAGGGCCCTGCCCACCTCGGCGGTGACGTCGCCGACGAGCGTGCGGTTGCTTCGGACCGTGGCGTCCTTGGGGGTGCCCGGCTGTACGTCGTCGACCGTCACCACGGCCGTGTCCAGCAGATTGCCGCCGGGGTCGCGGAAGTTGATCTGGACGATGTACGACTTGGCCGAGTCGGCACTGTTCGTCACGGTGATCTTCGTGGTGGCGCGGCCGCCCTGCTCGGTCACCGCGCCCGCCTTGACGTCCTTGCCCGCGTTCACTCCGTTCTTGAAACCTTCGAGCTTCTCCTGTGCGGCAGCCGACGCCGAGGCCGCCACGGACGCGACGGCGGATGCGGCCTCGGACACCGCGCCGGACGGGCTGCCGCCGTCGTCCGTGCAGGCCGCAGCAGCCGATACCACGACCGCCGTCAGCAGTACGGCCCGTGCGCCCCGTACGGATCGTCTCGTCATCGCGCCTCCCAGCACTCACGGATCCGTCCCAGTCAAGGCGGAGGCATGGTGGTCCGCATGCCGCGCACGTCGATCGGGTGACGGCGGGAGCCCGCGGGCCGGGACGGGGTCAGCGCCGCCGTCGTGGGGTGCGGACACGTCTGTGCCCCCGGGCAGGGGCCGGGGGCACAGGCTTGGTCCGTCAGCCGTGGGCCGTCAGCGCCCGTAGCGGATCAGGGCGCGGACCATGCGGCAGGTCGTGTCGGACGGCGGGTGGATGCCGATGCACTCGGCAGTCGTACGTATCGTGTCGTTGTCCGCGCTCGACGGGTAGTAGACGCCTGTGTCGAGCAGGGCGATCGCCAGGCGCATGGCCTTCAGACGGCGGTTGTGCGAGATGTACCACTCGCGGGGCCGGCCCGCGGGCAGCGGCCTCTTCTGCAGGGGCTGGTGGAGCGGCTCGGTCGTGACTGCGGCAACGGCCATGGGCAACCTCCTGGCGCGGTCGTGAAACCCTCACGAACTCCCTCTATTTTACGTCCCGCCACTGACAATCTCCCCTGGCCAGCGGGGCTTTCACGGGCTCTGTCCCGTACCGTTGACCTCATGGAGATCTGGATCAATCCCGCGTGTTCCAAGTGCCGCAGCGCGGTGCAGCTGCTCGACGCGGAAGGAGCGCAGTACACCGTCCGCCGCTATCTGGAGGACGTCCCGTCGCCGGACGAGATCAGGGCCGTGCTCGACCGGCTCGGGCTGGAGCCGTGGGACATCACGCGGACGCAGGAGGCGGACGCGAAGGAGCTCGGGCTCAAGGAGTGGCCCCGCGAGGCCGGTTCGCGGGAGCGGTGGATCACGGCGCTCGCCGAGCATCCGAAGCTGATCCAGCGGCCGATCATCACGGCGGAGGACGGCACGGCCGTCGTGGGGCGTACGGAGGAGGCCGTGCGGGACGCGTTGGGGCGCTGAGGGCCGTCCCGTGGCCGGAAGCTACCCGCTCAGCAGGAAGTCGTCGATCCTGCGGTTGAGTTCGGCCGCATCCGGGGCGTGCAGCGGAAGCGTGTGGTGTGTGGCGCCGGGGATCGTCTCCGTCCGCGCGTGCGGGAGCAGCCGGGCCGCGGTGGCGGCGACC
Organism: Streptomyces sp. JH14; assembly: GCF_029428675.1. Lineage (GTDB taxonomy): Bacteria > Actinomycetota > Actinomycetes > Streptomycetales > Streptomycetaceae > Streptomyces. The sequence continues at coordinate 1,724,452 of NZ_JAJNEL010000001.1, forward strand.
GCTGCGATGCGGTGCGCCCGGCTGTCCCCGGCCAGCAGGATCAGGGTCGGTACGTCCAGGGCCCCCAGCGCCTCGGGGCCGGGGCGGGGGCCGGTGACCGGCCGGGCGGACGGGAAGCCGGCGGCCTCGTCGCGCAGGTGCAGCCAGGCCGGGTCGAGCGCCGCCCCGCCCGTCTCCCAGTTCATGAAGGCGCGCGTGCGGTGCGCGGTGGGCCGGAGCAGCATCGGCAGCGCGCGCAGCAGATAGCCGGGGCGGTAGCCGGCGAAGCACTGGGTCGGATCCAGGAGGATCAGCTTCCGGACGCGGTGGGGTGCGTGCAGGGCGTAGTGGAGCGCGATCCAGGCTCCGTAGGAATGGCCGCACAGGGCGGTGGCCTCGGCGCCGAGTGCGTCGAGTACGCCGTCCAGCCAGGCCGTCAGGTCCCTGACCGTCCGCAGCGGGCGCTCCCCCGGCGCGCTGCGGCCCGGGTCGCCGATGAGGTCGACGGCGTGGACACGGCAGGTGCGGCCCAGATGGGCCGCCTGGGCGAACCAGACGGTGGAGGTGGAGCCGCCTCCGGCCAGCAGCACCAGGGGCGGGGCGCCCTCGGGGCCGTAACTGTTGATACGGGTGGTTCCGTACGGGGTGAGGGCCTCGGAGTGGGTCGTTCCGGCGGGCCATTTGGCCGTCAGAACCTCGTCGTACGCGGCGAGGAACGATGCGCTGACGGCCGCTTCGGACGACGTGGCTGCCATGGGGGTGCCTCCCGGGTGGGTGCCCTCGGATATTATCTCGCTCAGCGAGACAATACCGGGAGGAGGGCCCGTGAGCGAGCAGAGCCCCGAAATGGAGATCGTTCATCTCCTGCGCAGGGTGACCGTCGAATTCAGCCTGCGCCAGGCCGAGTTCGCGCATCTGCATGGCATGCACCCCACCGACGTCCGCGCCCTGATCTGCCTGCTGGACGCCGAGCGGGCCGGTACGGACGCCACCGCCGGCTGGCTCGGCACGCAGCTCGGGCTCAACTCCGCGGGCACCACCGCCGTCATCGACCGACTGGAACGGCTCGGCCATCTCACCCGTACCCGCGACCCGCGCGACCGGCGGCGGGTGCTGCTGGCGGTGGACCCGCGGGCGGTGGAGCTGGGACGGTCCTTCTTCGGGCCCCTGATCGAGAACACGGTGGCCGTACTGCGCGGCTTCGACGAGAGCGAGACGGCCGCCGTGCGGCGCTTCCTGTCCGCCGCGCACCAGGCGGTCACCACCGGTCCTGAGCGCCAGGGAGCCGGAGGCGCCGCGTCACCCGGCTGACGCGATCGCGGATTCCCTCGGCGCCGCGGCTGAAACGAACGCGCCTGCTACTCGTACGTAGGGACACACGCACCGCATCCGGCCCGAGCGCACCAGGTGTTCCGGCCGGGGACAGGAGCCCTACGTGTCACGCAAGAAAACCCTCAGCCGCAAGAAGAAGCTCGCCCTGCTGGTCGGGGCCGCCGCACTCGCCGGTGGGACGGCGGCCGTGCTCGCCGGGACCAGCCAGGCCGCGCAGTCGCCGGCGGACCGGGCCTCGTCGGTCGTCTGCACCGGACTCGCCACGGCGCTCGGCAACAACGAGCGGTTCATCGCCGGTCAGCGGGCCGCACCGGATGCCCAGTCCGCTGCGCGGATCGCCAACCGGGAAGCGGTGATCGCGCAGATCCGGCGCCAGCAGGCCGCTTCGGGATGTGGCGGGGAGGCATCGGAGGGGGCGGCCGTGAATCCCGCCCCCTCCGCACCGGCATCCGCATCCGCGCCCGGGACCGCAGCCCCGGCCTCGCCCGGCGAAGGGGCGCAGGCCACCGGTGATGTCGTCTGCGCCGGGTCCACCGTCACGCTCTCCGGTGAGGGCGGGGCGCCCGCCGCCTCCAGCAATCAGTTCCCCGTCGGAACCCGGCTCAAGGTGACCAATCTCGACAACAACAAGTCCACCACGGTGCAGGTCACTGCACCCTCCGGAAGCTGCGCCCTGCTGAACAACGCCGCGTTCGAGCAGGTGCGCGAACCGGGCAAGTTCCTGATCCGCCGCGCCCGCATCGAGCGCGTGGGTTGACGAGCCCGGGCCGGGCGGTGCCGTGCAGTACGAGACACGGCAACGCCCGGCACCCTTCGGGGTTCAGGGACGCACGGCGGCCTCCGCCTGGGCCAGCAGCTCGGTCAGCCGCAGCCCGAACCGTGCGTCGCAGGGGTGCGGCACCCCTGTACGCACCGCTTCGAGCAGCGCGTCCACCGCCGCGCGGAACGAACCCACCGCGTCACCCCCGACCGGCAGCGTGGCGACCCCTGATTCGCCCCTGAACTCGACCTCCGTGCCCGCCGCTCCGAGCGGTGCGTCCAGCGCGAGCGTCACCGTGCTGGACGCGCCGGAGGCGTGGCGGAGAATCAGGTGGGTGGTGTCGGCGGGTCCGCGGACGGCGGTCAGTTCCGTCACATCGCCGAGCACCGGGAGCAGCACCGACAGCGCATGCGGGCCGACGTCCCACAGGCCGCCCTTCTCCCGGCGCCACGGCGAGTTCGCGAACTCGCTCTCCGCCCCGGGGGCGTACAGCGCGCCGATCCACTGGGCGCGGGCGGTGAACCAGCCGCCCCGGGCGGCCTGCCCGGCGATCCACGCCGCGGTCGGCTCGGCGAATCGCATCGTGCAGAAGACGACGGACGCGACCTGCGCCCGGTCGGCCGCCTCGGCGACCTCGCGGGCCGCGGCCACCGTCGTCGCAACCGGCTTGTCCATCAGCAGGTGGCATCCGGCGGCCGCGGCGCGGGCGGCGAGCGGCGCCTGGACGTCCGGCGGCAGGGCGAACGCGACGGCGTCGCTCGCGGCGAAGAGTTCGTCAACGCCCGCGTCATCGGTGTACGCCTTGGTGCCGTGGACGGCGGCGAGGGCGTCAGCCGCCTCGGGCCGGCGGCCCCACACACCGCTGAGTACGACTCCGGGGTGGGCGGCGAGGGCGGGGGCCTGGGTCATCCGGGCCCAGGGGCCCGTGCCGAGAAGGCCGATACGCAGGGGAGCTGCGGGTGGTGTCGTCATGGGGCCAGTCTGCCCGGTCCGGCCCCCGGGTGGCGGCGTGCGACGGTCCACGGAGGGGACCCCGCCCTGCGCGGCGCCCGGATCCTGGATGTCGCGGACCTGACGGCCGGTCGCCGTCCCGGACGGCTGGGGCGGCGCGCTCCCGGGCCCGCGGGAACAGTGTTGCGGATGTGGCGGACGAGGACCGGTCCTGACCGGCACACGGCGGTGCTGCGCCGAACCCCGTATACGAAGAGGGTGGTTTCGAGGTGCGGCGGCCCAATGCATAACGCAGGAAGCCTCGGTAACACGGGGTTCACAATGGGGCAACGGACGGGAAATCGCGCCTTGCGAAGCTGCGCTGCAGAGACCGGACCGCAGCACCGCAGCACCCGCAAAGGATGGCATCCGTGACGTTCAAGGCTGAGTACATCTGGATCGATGGCACCGAGCCGACCGCCAAGCTTCGTTCGAAGACGAAGATCATGGCAGGGGATGCCTCCGGAGGCGTCGCGGAGCTGCCCATCTGGGGCTTCGACGGATCCAGCACGAACCAGGCCGAGGGTCACGCCTCCGACCGCGTGCTGAAGCCGGTCTTCTCCTGCCCGGACCCGATCCGCGGCGGCAACGACGTCCTCGTGCTGTGCGAGGTCCTGCACATCGACATGACGCCGCACGAGTCCAACACGCGTGCCGCGCTCCGCCCGATCGCCGAGCAGTTCGCCGGCCAGGAGCCGATCTTCGGTATCGAGCAGGAGTACACCTTCTTCGACGGCCACCGGCCGCTCGGCTTCCCCGTGGGCGGTTTCCCGGCCGCGCAGGGCGGCTACTACTGCGGTGTCGGTGCCGACGAGATCTTCGGCCGCGACATCGTCGAGAAGCACCTGGACAACTGCCTGAAGGCGGGCCTGGGCATCTCCGGCATCAACGCCGAGGTCATGCCCGGCCAGTGGGAGTTCCAGGTGGGCCCGCTCTCCCCGCTGGAGGTTTCCGACCAGCTGTGGATCGCCCGCTGGCTGCTCTACCGCACCGCCGAGGACTTCAACGTCTCCGCCACCCTCGACCCCAAGCCGGTCAAGGGCGACTGGAACGGCGCGGGCGCGCACACCAACTTCTCCACCAAGGCGATGCGCGAGGGCTACGACGCCATCATCACTGCCTGCGAGTCGCTGGGCGAGGGCTCGAAGCCGATGGACCACGTCAAGAACTACGGCGCGGGCATCGACGACCGCCTCACCGGTCTGCACGAGACCGCCCCGTGGAACGAGTACAGCTACGGCGTCTCCAACCGCGGCGCCTCGGTCCGTATCCCGTGGCAGGTCGAGCAGGACCAGAAGGGCTACATCGAGGACCGCCGGCCGAACGCCAACGTCGACCCGTACGTCGTCACGCGGCTGATCGTCGACACCTGCTGCACGGCGCTGGACAAGGCCGACCAGGTCTGATCCGCGTCCGGGTCCGCAGCCCGGATACCGCACGAAGGGGCGCCCGCCGGAAGCGGTGGGTGTCCCTTCGGCATGTCCGGCGCCCGAAGTGGGCGGCCGGGCACGGCGCATCGGCGAGGTGAGAAACGCAACGCAAAGGGGCCGTATCGACGGGTGGGAGAGGCCTGCTGCGGCGCCGCGTTCTCTGGTCTAATGGGGGCATGGCCAGCTTCCAGTACACCGCGCCGGGTCGCAGCGACCTCGAGCCGTTCTGGCCTTCCCGTCAGCATCACGACTTCGACCGGGTGTGTTGTCGCGCGAGGAACGCGCAGGCCCTCTAAAGCCGCTCACCCCGGTCTTCGGTCCGCGCGCACGACGCAAGTCCGTCCTCGACGACTCCTTCGCGCGAAAGAGCTGACCCTCATGGCGAACACCCGTACCTTCTCCGCCGCCACCGCCGTCACCACGGCGTCGCCGGCGACCGCTGCGGCCCCACCTACCGCCCGCCCCGTCTCCCCGAACCGTCACCGGCTGCGCGCCGTCGACCCCGACGAGGTCGTCCATCTGGCCGACGTGGCGGACTTCCTGCCGCCGGGCGCCACCTGGCTGCCCGCACCCCAGCACACCCTTCCGGCGCTGCCGGGCCGGCCGCCGATGATCGGCTACCTGGTGCTCGTACCGGCCGATCAGCAGCCCGCCGTTGCAGCGGCGGCCGCGGCCGCCGCCCAGCGGATCATGCCGCAGCCGGTGGACACCCCGGCCCCGGCCGGTCCGGTGCGCATCGACACGGTGCAGCGCACCGCCTCGGTGGACGGACACACCCTCGATCTCACATTCCTGGAATTCGAGCTGCTCGCCCATCTCGTGGCGCACCCGCACCGGGTGCACACCCGCGACCAGTTGGTGACGACCGTCTGGGGCTACGGGCATGTGGGCGACGGGCGCACCGTCGACGTCCACATCGCCCGGCTGCGCCGCAAGCTGGGCGCCGAGCACCGCCGGTCGATCCAGACGGTGCGACGCGTCGGCTACAAGTACGCCCCCTGACGGGGGCCGCACGTGACGAGCCCTGGCCGACCGGTCGTACCCGGTGGGCCAGGGCTTCTTCGTACGGGCGTCAGCCGTGGAGCCCCGGTCCGGCCGGAACCGGCTCGGCCGCCGCGGCCGCCGCCTCCGCCTCGCCGTGGTCCGGAGCCGGCAGCCTGGAGAGTCCACGCGGGGTCCGCCAGTTCCGCTCGCCGAGCAGCGCCATGACGGAGGGCAACAGGACCATCCGTACGATCGTGGCGTCCAGCAGCACCGCGACGGCGAGGCCGACGCCCATCTGCTGCATGTCCTGCATGGACAGCGTCGCGAAGACCGCGAACACCGCCACCATGATCACGGCCGCGCCGGTCACCGCGCCCGCCGTCCGCCGGATGCCCGTGTCGATGGCCGCCCGGGTGTCCAGACCGCTCTGCCGGGCCTCGCGGATCCGCGAGACCACGAACACGTGGTAGTCCATCGAGAGGCCGAAGAGCACCACCAGGACGAAGAGCGGCATCCATGCCTCGATCGCCCCGACCCCCTCCGAGCCGATCAGCGAAGCGCCCCAGCCGTGCTGGAAGACGGCGACCATCACTCCGTACGCGGCGCCCACGGAGAGCAGGTTGAGGAGGATCGACGTCACCGCGATGACGTACGAGCGGAAGCAGAACAGCATCAGCAGGAAGGTCACCGCCGTGATGAACGCGAAGACGGGGACGATGCCGCGCTTCAGCTGATCGTTGAAGTCGACGGACCCGGCCAGCTCCCCGGTGACGTACGCCTGCGCACCCGTCCCGTCGAAGGCGGCGGGCACCCGCTCGTCGCGCAGCTCGGCCAGGTCGGACGTGCCGTCCGGCAGCGGCACCTCGATCTCCGCGACGTTCCGCGCCCGGTGCACGGTCACCTTGTCGGGACCGAACTCGGCCAGTGCCTTGCGCAGTCCGGGCGAGTCGATGTCGTCCGCCTCGATCACGAGGAGGGCGGGGGCCGGGCCGCCCGGGAACACCTCCTCGATGTTCCGGTACGCCACGGAGAGCTCCGAGTCCGAGCCGAACTGCTTCTCCAGGCCGAGCGATTCGGTCTTCATGCCGAGGGCGGGCGCGGCCAGGGCCAGCAGGACGACGACCGAGGAGACGGCGAAGACCTTGGGCCGGGCCAGGACAGGACCGAGGATCGTGCCTGCAAAGGAGCCACTGGCCCGCGCGCCCCGCCGGGAGCGCCGGGTCAGCAGCGGCACCCGCCCCGCGTCGATCCGGTCCCCGAGCCAGGACAGCAGCGCGGGAAGCACGGTCACCGAGCCGAGCACGGCGATGAGGACGACGGTGATCGTGGCCAGGGCGAAGCCCTTGAACAGCATCAGTCCGGACAGGAACATGCCGGCCATCGCGACCATGACGGTGAGCCCGGAGACGAGCACGGCCCGGCCGCTGGTCGCCGCCGCGATCCGCAGCGCCGTTTCGGCGTCGCGCCCCGCGGCCCGCTCGTCGCGCTCGCGCCGCAGGTAGAAGAGGCAGTAGTCGACGCCGACGGCGAAGCCCATCAGGAACATCACGGAGTACGTGGTCTGGAAGAGATGCAGTTGGTGGCTGGCCAGCGACAGCAGACCGAAGGCGGCCATGCAGGCGGTGAGTGCGAGCCCGACCGGCAGCAGGGCCGCGACCACGGCGCCGAAGGCGACCAGCAGGATGCCCAGGGCCAGGGGTACGGCGGTGAACTCGGCCTTCTTGAAGTCCTCGGAGAGCAGGTCGCCGAGCCACTTCCCGGCGCTGGCCTCGCCGAATTGATGGATCGTGATGTCCGGCCGCTTCTCCCGGACCCCGGACACGGCGTCGAGCACCGGCTGCACCCGGTCGGCGGACGTCGCCGCGTCTCCCTTCATGTCAAAGGTGATCAGGGCGTCCTTGCCGTCCTTGGAGGGGAGGGGCGCCGTGAGGTTCTGGACCTCGCCGGTCCGCTCCACGGCGGCGGAGACCTCACGGGCCGCGTCCCGCCAGTCGCCCGCCTTCGCGGCGGACACCATGACCAGCTCACCCGCGGGATGCGCGAGGCCGGCGTCGTCGAGGATCTGCTCGGCCCGCGCCGAGTCGCCCGTGGCGTTCTCGGCGTCGGTCATCTCGACCATGCCGGATGCCCCGCCGATGCCCGTGGCGAGCACGACGAAGAGCAGCCAGCCGAGGATGGCCGTCCTGCGATGGTGTGCGCTCCACACGCCGATGCGTGCCGCGAGATTGCGCCTCATGGCGTTTTCGCCCCCAGAAGTTGACGTCGAATGGCTCGCTCATGAACCTAGGAACGGGACGTCCGCCGCCCCAGCCGCCGGAACCCCCTCTCCCGGAGGCGTAGGGCGAGGGTTCGATGGTGGTGCTGGGTACACCCCTCCCGGGTGGCGAAACGGCTGATGTCACGCCCGACCGCCGGGTGAGACTGTCCTCGGACCGCGGCCTGCCACGAGGGGCCCGGCAAGAGGAGAGGGACCATCATGAATGCGATGCAGAGCCGGATACGGTCCGCGCTGCTGGCCGCCGGGCGCGGGCTCGTACTGTCGATCGCCGGTCTCGCCGGGTCGATGGCCCTGTTCATCCTGGCGGTGCTGTCGATCGCCTTCATTCCGCTGGGTCTGGGCCTGTTCACCACCCCACTGGTGCTGGGTGCGGTCCGCGGGCACGCCAACCAGCGCCGGCTGCTGGCGGCGACCTGGTCGGACGTCCGTATCCCGGTGCCCTATCGGCCCTTTCCGAAGGATCTGCGCGGCGGGTTCACGGGGCAGGTGGAGCGGACGACGCTGATGCTGAAGGATCCGGCGACCTGGCGGGATCTGCGGTGGCTGCTGGTCGACATGACGGCCGGCTACTGCGTGTCGGTCCTCGCCTCGGCGCTGCTGCTCTATCCGGTGGAGGGGTTCGTCCTGGCTGCGGGCCTGTGGCGGGTCTTCACCGACGACCGGTACTGGTACGCGTTCGTGCCGGTCGACAGCCAGGCGACGGCGCTGGCGGCCGCGGCGCTCGGTGTGGTGTTCTTCCTGATCGGCCTGAAGGTCAGCAAACCCTTGCTGCGGCTGCACTTCGTGATCGCCCGCTCGGTGCTGGCTCCCACCCAGGAGCAGGAGCTGGCCCGGCGGATCGACCGGCTCACCGAGACCCGGCACGAGGCCGTGGATACCGCCGCGTCCGAACTGCGCCGTATCGAGCGCGATCTGCACGACGGCGCGCAGGCCCGGCTGGTCGCCATGGGCATGAACCTCGGCACGATCGAAACGCTCATCGAGAAGGACCCGGCGCAGGCCAAGCAGCTCCTCGCGATGGCCCGCGCGTCCTCCGCGGAGGCCCTCACCGAGCTGCGCGACCTCGTACGGGGCATCCACCCGCCGGTGCTGGCCGAACGCGGACTCGGGGACGCCGTCAAAGCGTTGGCGCTGCGGCTGCCCATCGCGGCCGAGGTCGAGGTGGAGCTGGCCGGCCGGGCCGAGGCACCGGTCGAGTCGGCCGCCTACTTCGCGGTCAGCGAGACCCTGACGAACGCCGCCAAGCACTCGGGGGCGGACCGGCTCTGGGTGGACATCCACCACACCGACTCGATGCTGCGGATCTCCGTCACGGACAACGGGAAGGGCGGCGCGACGATCGGACCGGGCTCGGGGCTGAGCGGTATCGAACGCCGACTCGGTACATTCGACGGCATCATGGCCGTCAGCAGCCCCGCGGGCGGTCCCACCATGGTGACCATGGAGATCCCTTGCGAGTTGTCCTAGCCGAAGATCTCTTCCTGCTGCGCGACGGTCTGGTCCGGATGCTGCAGGCGTACGACTTCGAGATCGCGGCAGCCGTCGAGACCGGTCCCGAACTGACCAGGGCGCTGGCTGAGTTGGAGCCGGACGTCGCCGTCGTCGACGTCCGGCTCCCGCCGTCCCACACGGACGAGGGCCTGCAGTGCGCACTGGCCGCCAGGAAGGCCCGGCCGGGACTGCCGGTGCTCGTGCTCTCCCAGCATGTGGAGCAGTTGTACGCCCGCGAGCTGCTGGCCGACGGCAACGGGGCCATCGGCTATCTGCTCAAGGACCGGGTCTTCGACGCCGACCAGTTCATCGACGCGGTCCGCAGGGTCGCGGCCGGCGGCACGGCGATGGACCCGCAGGTGATTTCGCAGCTGTTGTCGCGACGGGCGCAGGACAAGCCGATGGGCGGGCTGACACCGCGCGAGCTGGAGGTCATGGAGCTGATGGCTCAGGGCCGCTCGAACGTGGCGATCGCCTCGAAGATGGTGATCACGGAGCGGGCGGTGGCAAAGCACACCTCGAATATCTTCGGGAAGCTCGGCCTGCCGCCGTCCGACGACGACAACCGCCGCGTTCTTGCGGTGCTGGCCTATCTCGACCGGGGGTGACCCCGCACCCCCGGCCGATGGCTCACCCGGTCGAACTCAGGTGCAGGGTGGTCGCCCCCAGGTACGGTGCGGCCCGGGATTCCAGGACCTTGACCCGTACCGCCGTCGCGGTGACGGGCGAGGCCAGTGTCAGGATGCGCCGGTTGCCGATGGTGGTGCCCTCGGCGATCCGCTGCCAGCTGCCATCGATCCTGGCCTCCACGGCGAACTTCTCGACCCGCTGCCCGTGCCGGATGTCCTCCCGGACGGCGACCCGGTCGAAGGTGTACGGTCCCGGACCCTTCGTACGCCGCACATCGGTGCCGTAGGTGCTGCGTACCGCCTTCCCGAAGGCCGTCAGTGACGCGACGTCCGCGTCGGCGATCCGGCCGTCCTGGCCGGGCGGCACGTTGAGCAGCAGTGAGGCGTTCCGGCCGACGCTCTTCTCGTACAGGTTCATCAACTGCGCGGAGGTCTTGGGCTGTTGGTCCGGGTGGTAGAACCAGCCGGGCCGGATGGAGACGTCGGCCTCGGCCGGGTACCACTGCAGGTACTCGGTCGTCGGGTCGAGGAGCCTGGCGCGGGAGCCGATGTCCGCATCGGTCGAGTCGTTGGGCAGGCTGCCGAGTCCGGTCCACGGGTCGGTGGCGTGCGGGGTGACGCTCCACTCGGTCTCGCGGGCGGTGCCGCCCTCGTTGCCGACCCAGCGCACGCCCTGCGGGCCCTGGAAGACGACGGTGTTCGGCGACAGCGCCTTGACCATGTCGAACCACTGCTTGACGTTGTACTTCTGGGTGACCCCGGAGCCGGACCAGGGGTTGGCGCCGTCCAGCCAGAGCTCTTCGATCGGCCCGTACTGGGTGAAGATCTCGTAGAGCTGGTTGAGGTAGTACGCGTCGTAGTCGTCGGCCATCACCGTGAAGGTGCGGAGCTCATGGCGCTTGACGGCGGCGGCGCGGTCGTCGCCGGGGACGAGTGTGGGGATGGTGCGCTCGGTGACGGCGCTGCCGTTGCCGAACCTGCCCTCGCCCGCGGGCGCCCGGTCGCCGTCCTCCAGCGCCATCCTCTCGGGCAGGCTGAGCGGTTTGCCGTCCGCCTGCTTCTTGCGGATCGACTCGACCCACTGGGCATGCCAGGCATGCGGGAGTTCGGCGCCGTCGGAGGGCGAGAGGTACAGCCCGACCTTCAGTCCGGCCTTGCGGGCGGCCTTCACATAGGCGCCGACGACATCCGGACTGCCGGGGCTGAGTTCGACGGAGTGGTCGGTGTAGCGGGACGGGTAGAGCACGAACCCGTCATGGTGCTTGGCGGTGAGCATCACCTGCTCGGCACCGGCCGCCTTGTAGGCACGCATCCACTGGTCGGCGTCGATGCTCTTCGGGGCGAAGAGCTTCTCGTCCTCGGTGCCGGAGCCCCATTCACGGCCGGTGAAGGTGTTCATGCCGAAGTGGGTGAAGGCGGTGACCTCCCGCTGCTGCCAGGCGAGTTGGCCGGGGGTGGGAACGATGTTCGCGGCCTTCTCGATGATCCGCTCGGGGCTGTCGCAGGACTCGACGGTCATCTGCGATGCAGGCTTCACAGGCGCGGCGCACGAGGCGCCCGGTGACCTGGCGGCCTGGTGTCCGGGCTGCTGAGCGATGGCCTGCACGGGAATGAGCGCGACCGCTGCCGCCAGCGCGGACGCACTGAGCACACGGGTGCGTCGTGCCATGGTTCCCTCTCATTCTCGACCTCATTGGTCGGATCTATTGGGTGCCGACGTGCGCATGCTGCCGCACAACGAGGCCTACGGGAAGGGCGCCTACGAAATACGTCCCATCTATCACCAGGCATAACGGGGAGCACCACAGCCGTTGAACCACGCCGCCGCGTCGAGCCGGAACGCGTCGGCGGGCGCCGCCCCGGTCGCCGCGCTGCGCGAGGAGCGACCGCTGCCGCTCCCGGCCGAACGGTGCAAGGCAGTACGACAGTTCACCCCCGCCGACATGGCGACGGCGGGCACGGCAGACGACGACGCACTGCAGGACTTCCCGGCGCACGGATACACCCCCGCAGAACGCCCTCGTATCGGCGCCGACACGATGTCGAGGCCGGCGAACCGGATGGTCAATGCACCCATGGATCACCAGGTGACCGAGTTCGCTCCCGCACCCATGTGACCCGTTTTGCGAATGGAGATTTCTACAAACTTCTCCATTCACTGAACGCACCCCGAACCACACCCGTATGGAACGTCACGCTTCTCCCTCGAAGCATGAGGAGTTCCATGGGACGCACATCACGCAAACGTTCGACGCTGGCCAACCGGGCGATTGTCGCCTCGGCCGCATTGATTCTGGGCGGAGGTGGCTTGATCGCGGTCAACGTCTACGCTTCGGCGGGAGAGGGTTCGTCCGGATCGCCTCCGGACCGGACATGGAATGCGGGCACCCAGATGTCCACCATCGACTGTCCCGACGTGGGAAACGAACTTCCCGATGTGCCCGGCGAGGCGCGTGGGGAAGTGGACCGCGAACTGGCGGCCATGGATACCCAGATCACCGACGCATATCAGCAGTTCGCCGAACGGAAGGACGAGATCTCCCGCGATCCCGCCCTTGCGGAAAATGCCGTGCTCGGCCCGCTGAAGGACAAGCGGACGGCGAGTCTCGACCGGATTTCCACGGCCATCGATCGCACGGCGGACCGTCCGAAGAGTCTGGACGGCCTGGCACCGTGCAGTCTGCGCGCCGACGACAGCGACAACCATGCGGGTCAGGGCGCCGATCAGGGCCAAGGCCAGGACGACGGCATGGGCAGTGGCATGGACGACGGCATGGACGACGGCCAGGACCAGGGCGGCGACGGCGGCCAGGACCAGGGACAGGACCAGAACCAGGGGCAGCAGGGCAACGGTCCCGAGGCCTCCGACTTCGTGGACATCCAGTCCGTGGAGCCCAATGTCGACAGGCCGCGCCAACGCCGCGGCGCCTCGCGCGGTACCTTCACGACCGACTGCGGACGTAACCAGAACGGCAAATTCAACCCGGACAATGTCATCGTCGCGCCCGGCGTGAGCAACGGCGCCCACCATATGCACGATTACGTCGGCAATCAGGCCAACGACGCGTTCGCCAGCGACGACGATCTGGCCAACGGCCGGACGACGTGCCGGAACCAGGGCGACAAGTCCACGTATTACTGGCCCGTGCTGCGGCTGCAGAACGGGACGGCCGAGAACGACGCGAATGCGGACGGCGGTGGAAAGGACCAGAACGTCGGAGAGATCCAGACTCCGTCCCAGGTCACGCTCAAGTTCGTCGGCAGCCCCACGGGCAAGGTCACAGCGATGCCGCGCTTCCTGCGCATCATCACCGGTGACGCCAAGGCACTCACCAATGGCGACGCCAATGCCAATGCCTCATGGAGTTGTACCGGATTCGAGGACCGCCAGCTCAAGGACAAATACCCGATCTGCCCGGAAGGCAGCCAGGTGGTCCGCTCGTTCGCATTCCAGAGCTGCTGGGACGGGCAGAACACCGACTCCGCCAATCACCGCACCCATGTCGCCTTCGCCCAGGAGAGCGGCCGGTGCCCGAGCGGCTTCCGCGCCATTCCGCAGCTGGTCCAGCGCATTGTGTACGACGTGCCGCCGGGCCCCGGCTTCGCCGTCGACTCGTTCCCGGAGCAGCTGCACAAGCCCGTCACCGATCACGGTGACTTCATCAATGTGTTCGACGACAACCTGATGAAGAAGGTGGTGAGCTGCATCAACAACGGGCGCAAGTGCCGCTGATCCCTTCCCCTCGCAGCACCCCGCCCCATCTGCCTGCGCGGTCAGCTCCCATGGTGACCGGAGTGCCCTGCCTCGCTCCCCCCACTGCCACTACCCCCCGAGTGGTGCGGCGAGGCGGTCTCCACCGTCCCTCCGAGCCGGCCGCGCAGTGCTGCGACCACGTGGGCATCGCCGACGGCGACCCATTTGCGGCCGACCAGATACGAGCCGCCGTAGTCGTTGGCCTCGTTGATCCACTCACGCTGCCCGCGGTCGGTCGCGAAGGTGGCCAGCACATAACGCCCTTCGTCTGTCGTGCAGTTGGCCTGCCGCAACTCCTGTGCGTCGGTCTGGATGTTCGGCTTGCAGTGCGCCTTGGCGGCCAGTTGCTCCAGGCTGCCCGTCGCGGCGGGCGGGACGTCCGGCTTGTCGTCGCCACTCCCGCTGCACGCCGTGAGCAGGGCCAGCCCGGCAAGGACAACCGCCACTGCCCCCGCCCTGGCCCCACCGGCCCCGGAACCAGGCCCTCGTCGCGTCTCCAACTGCTTCACCATCCGGCCATCGTGCCCCTTCACCCCCGTCGGCGCGGCCGAACTCCCGGATCGGCGCGAACCGGTGGGAGGCCGGAGTGACCATCGCACGATTCGCTCGTTCAGCTGAATGTGCGCCCACTGCCAGAAGTACCGCCCTCCGCCGCCCCGGCCGACGCGGCCCAGGCCGACGCCGAACAGGCCGCTGTGGACCACGTCGGCCTGGAGCGGGCCGAGGCGGCGCTCGTCGAGCACTATCCGCGGCTGGTCAGGCTCGGCTACCTCGTACTGCCGCCCTCGCTCGGCCCCAACCGCAGGGTACTGACGGCCCACTCGCTCGCGCAGCGGTCCCTGCCGCCGGGAAACCGGACGGCGTTCGCGGACGGGCACGGCATCCCGCTCCCCCGACGGCCCGCCGGTGCGCCGGCGGTCGACCCCGGTTACGCGCACGTCCGGCAGCGGGTGCTGCGCTCCGCACTGCAGGCGGGTCGTCCCCTGCGCCGGATCGCATGGCCGCGCCGGGCCCAGCTGCCACCGCTGCTGCCCCAGGTATGGGGACTGCGGCTGTTCCCGCACTCCGGTGGCGCGGACGAACTCGCCCTGGACCAGGTGCTGTCGGCGCTGTCCGGGCCGGCGCGCGCGGCGCACGTCCTGCGCGGCCTGGAGGGGCTCGCGGACGCGGAGGTGCGGCGGGTGCTCACCGCCGCCGGGGTCGCGGACCCGCGTGCGGCGCTGCGGGAGGCGGACGCGGTGACGGCGCCGTATGCGCTCCTGCGCTCCACGGAGTTCGATCCCTGTTCCCTTCAGGCCCGGCCGCCGGATCTGCTGCGCCGCCGCCAACACGCGAAGGCAGCGCTGGCCGCGGTCCTCGCGCTGCTGGTGTGCGGGGCCCTGCTGGGGCTGCCGGGTGGCGGCTGGGGGCGCGACCCTCTGGCCGCACCGTTGTACGCCCGCAACCCGGCGGCCGAACAGGCCCTGGATCCGGCCGCATTGCTGCGTGTTCCCCGGACGTACTGGCGG
The DNA here is from genome assembly GCF_029428675.1 of Streptomyces sp. JH14. Taxonomy (GTDB): domain Bacteria; phylum Actinomycetota; class Actinomycetes; order Streptomycetales; family Streptomycetaceae; genus Streptomyces. The sequence continues at coordinate 1,739,587 of NZ_JAJNEL010000001.1, forward strand.
AGTTCGCCCCGTACCGACTTCAGCGCCTGGCCCACGCGCGGCGACCGCACCGACGACACCCGGCTGCTGCGGCGCGCGCTCGCCGTCTGGGCGCGCCCGGGCCGCGGGGTGCGGTCGTCGACGACTCCGTCCACCCCGGTCGGGCCACCGATGGGTGCGCCGCAACTGCTGTACGCGGGTGAGGTGGGCAGGACCGCGGTGGTGCTGTTCTACGACGGCCTGCGCATCGTTCGGTACGCGGAGGCCCGCGACGCCGATCCGGCGCAGGGTGCGGCGCTCGACTTCGCACGGGTCGACGGTGCGGACGCGACGTCGGCGAACGCCCTGGTGGTGGGCCGTGGGGAGGGCAGGGTCCGTTATCTGACGGCGCCCTGGGTGCGGGCGGTGTCCGTACGGGATCTGCTCGCCCCCGGCCGGGCCGCGCGGCGGCTGCACCGCGACCGGGACGGTGTGACCGACGCACTGTCCAGCCCGGCGACGGCCCGCAACTGCCGCTCCTGGTCCGCCGTCGAGATGCGTGACGGTACGGCGACCCGACTGCTGACGGACCTCGGCGAACTGGCCCCGGCCCGGCTGACGTCGGGGTCGCCGTCGGCGCCGCACGACGTGTCGGGACGGGCGGAGCGGGAGAGCTGGGCGCGTACCGCCTGCTTGCTGCCCGCGGTGCGGGCCAACGGCGTGCGGTCGGTGAACTCCTGGCCGTACGCCCGGCAGTGGCTGCCCGAGGGCAATGGGTACGCGCAGTGGCTGTGCACCCGGGCGGAGACCTGGCGGGGCACCGGGAGCCGGGTCCTCGCCCAGTTCCAGGCGCCGTCGTCACCGTCGAGCGCACCGGGCGCCGTCGCGGCGCGTGCCGAGAACTCGACGGCGTGCGGTGGGCGCGATCCACGGGTGCTGGCGGGCGTGCTGTGGAAGTCGCGCGGCGGCCGCTGGTACGTACTTGCGGCAGGCAGCAAACAGTTCGCCTCGCTGACCACATCGGGCGGGGTGCGGGGCCGGGCGCGTGGGCATCTGCTCGCGATTCGGGCGCGGGCGGGCGACCGGGCTCGGCTGAACGGCGTACTGACGAACGGCATCCGTGTCGGCGCTCTGCGCTGACCATGTTTTCGTGCCGTTTCCCGTACTCCCACGCCGAGGTCCCCTGCTCAGGCGGTGCATGGCGCCGATCCGCGGATCTCCCGTGCGCGTGCCGCCGATCGGGACGCGGAGTCGCTGCCGGACGTACGTGCCCGGGGCGCCTCGGTGGGAAACCGGCAGGTGGGCAGGCCGCCGAGGGACGAATGGCGTCACAGGAGGGGCCCGGGGAGGGAGGTCCACGGATTGCCTACAGGGCCCGGTTCCACACTCGGCGGCATTGCAGCAGATCGGGTGTCCTGGTGCGCGTGGCGCGGTCATCGGGGGCTGTCGGGGGACGACGGTTGCCATGACCGATCCGAGCAGGCGCTCCGATGCCTGCTGTGACAGGAGATAGTTATGCAAGTTTCCCGATTGGCTGCCGCGGCCTGCGTGGCTGCCGTCGTCGTGCTGGGCGGCGCCGGCGCGGCCCAGGCCGCCGCACCCTGCGCTGCGCCCGCTGTCCACTCCGTGAAGGCCGACAACGGCCGGTACGGGGATGACGACTACCGGGACTACGGCCGCTGGGGCCACAAGGACCGCGACCACGGCCGCTGGGGCCACAAGCACCGCAAGCACCACCGCTGGGGCCACCACCACCACCGCAACCACGACCACGGCCGCTGGAGCCGCTACTAGGACCGGCACGGGGATCACCTTTCCCGCTGTTCCGATCCATATCGCAGGATGACCTGGGCCTGTGGCGTCCCTCCACCGAGGAGGAACGCCACAGGCCCGACGCATGCGGCCGCAGGAATTCGCTGCACGGCTCTGTTCCCCTCGCGTACCCGTCAGTACATTGACACCATGTCTAACACGCAGCAGCCAGCGGCGGTCGCGTCGGAGCGGACCGAGCTGAAGGCCCGCAAGGTCTCCTTCGCCTGGGAGAAGACCCCTCTCCACTGGGTGCCGGGCGACCCCTTCAGCACGCACACGATGAATGTGCTCCATCTGCTGCTCCCGGCCGGGGAGCGCTGGTTCATCCATGTGTACCGGCAGGTGCTGCCGTACATCCATGACGAGCAGCTGCGACGCGACGTGATCGGGTTCATCGGCCAGGAGGCGGTGCACTCCCAGGCTCACGACGACGTGCTCCCCCACCTCAAGAAGCTCGGCCTCGACCCGACCCCGTACACCGCACAGGTCGACTGGTTCTTCGAGAAGCTGCTCGGCGACCGGACGCTGCCGCCGGGCAGGGCGCGCACCTGGTGGCTGATGGAGCGGGTCGCGATCATCGCGGCGATCGAGCACTACACGGCATTCCTCGGCGACTGGATCCTCAACTCCGAGGCCCTGGACCGCAAGGGCGCCGACCCCACCATGCTGGACCTGCTGCGCTGGCACGGCGCGGAGGAGGTGGAACACCGCTCCGTGGCCTTCGAGGTCTTCATGCACGTCGACGGCGGCTACCGGCGCCGGGTGCGCACCTGGGGACTGGCCTTCTCCGCCCTTGTCTTCCTGTGGCAGCGCGGCGTCCGCTTCTTCATGGAGAACGACCCCAGCCTGCTGGACGGCAAGGCGTCGTTCAAGGAGTTCTACGACAGCGGAAAGCGCGGCACCCTGCCCTCGACGCCCGCCCTGCTGCGCTCCATCCCGCGCTATCTGAGCCGCACCTACCACCCCTCCCAGGAGGGCAGTACGGCGCAGGCCGTCGACTATCTCGCCCACTCGCCCGCGGCCCTTGCCGCCGAGGCCCGTATGACGGGAACCCCCTGACCCATGGCTCTGCCCCGCCTGCGCACCTTCCTGCTCGTCACCGGCGCCGCGCTGCTCGCCAAGCGCGCGCTGCACCGCCGCATCGAACGGTCCCCGCTGTGGCCGATGCCGGCCCTGGAGGAACCGGTCTCCGGCCACTCCGGCAGGCGTTCGACCACCGCCCGCCGCCTGCTGATCACCGAGCGGACCACGCCTGCGGACGGTGTGGTCCAACTCCGGCTGGAGGGCCCGGACCTCCCCGCCTGGCAGCCCGGTGCCCACCTGGACCTCGTCCTCCCCTCGGGCCTGGTGCGTCAGTACTCGCTCTGCGGCGACCCGGCCGAGCCCGGCACGTACACGGTCGCGACCCGGCTGGTGGAGCACGGCCGGGGCGGCTCGCACGAGGTCCACGCACAGCTCCACGAGGGCGAGGAGATCGAGATCCGCGGCCCCCGCAACCGCTTCCCGCTCGTCACCGGCGCCTCCGCGTACGTTTTCGTCGCGGGTGGCATCGGTATCACCCCGATCCTTCCGATGCTGCGAGCGGTTGCCGCCTCCGGCGCCGACTGGCGGCTGCTCTACGGAGGCCGTACGCGCGCCTCGATGCCGTTCCTGGACGAAATCGAGAAGCTCGGCGCGGACGGCAACCGCGTCACGGTCGTACCGGAGGACGAGTCGGGCCACCCGGACGCGCCGGCAGCCCTCATGAGCCTCGCGCCCGGCACGGCGGTCTACTGCTGCGGCCCGGAACCCTTGATGGACGCGGTGACGGCCGCCCTCCCCACCGACTGCACCCTGCACCTGGAGCGCTTCACGGCAGCGGCCGCCTCGCCGGCCGACTCCGGCGCCTTCGAGGTGGACCTGCACCGCACCGGCCGCACGGTCCAGGTCGCGGCGGGCCAGTCGGTCCTGGCCGCGGTCCGCGAGCAACTCCCGTATGTCTCGTACTCCTGCGAGCAGGGCTTCTGCGGAACGTGTCAACAGCGCGTGCTGGAGGGCGAGATCGACCACCGCGACGAACTCCTGACGGACTCGGAACGCGACGACACGATGCTGATCTGTGTCTCGCGGTGCCGGGGCGAGCGGCTGGTGCTGGACCTCTAGGGCCTGTCCGGACTGCAGGCCGGGCTCCCGAGGGACAGCCCTCGGACATGGATCGCGGTGTCCCCGGGAGCACCTCGCCGCGTCCGCCCGGACACCACCAAGCTCCCGTCCCCGCCCGGTCGGTACGCTGTTCGCATGACGACCGGGGTGCGGCGCAGGATGGGCGTCGATGAGCGCAGGCAGCAGTTGATCGGCGTCGCGCTGGAGTTGTTCAGTCGACGCTCCCCCGAAGAGGTCTCCATCGACGAGATCGCTGCCGCCGCCGGGATCTCCCGGCCGCTCGTCTACCACTACTTCCCGGGGAAGCAGAGCCTCTACGAGGCGGCGCTGCGGCGGGCCGCCGACGAGTTGGCGGCGCGCTTCGTCGAACCGCGCGAAGGGCCCCTCGGGGCGCGGCTGCGGCGGGTCATGGGGCGGTTCTTCGACTTTGTGGACGAGCACGGGCCGGGGTTCTCCGCACTGATGCGGGGCGGGCCCGCCGTCGGGTCGTCGACGGCGAACGCGATGATCGACGGGGTGCGGCAGGCGGCCTACGAGCAGATTCTCACGCACCTGGGAGTGCAAGACCCCCCGGCCCGGCTGGAGTTGGTCGTGCGGTCGTGGGTGTCGCTCGCCGAGTCGACGGCCCTGATCTGGCTCGACGGGCGGCGGATTCCGCGCCAGGAGCTGGAGATGCAGCTGGTGCACGACTTCGCGGCGCTGGCCGCCGTGAGCGCCGCGTACGACACGGAGATGGCCGGCATCGTGCTGCGGGTCCTCGCGCAGGAGCCGGCCGACGGGCCGTTCGGGGAGCTGCTGACGCGGCTCTCCGCGCTGGCGCCCGCCGTACCGGCCGTGCCCGCGCAGCGGATGCCGTGACGGTCGTACGGGTCAGCGCTTGCGGTAGGACGGGTCCAGATCGCGGGTTTCGGCCGAAGCGTGCACCGTGAGGCCGTCGGCGGGCTTGAGGTGCGCGGCCAGCAGTTCCAGTACGGACTCGGTGAGCTGCGCCTTGATCCCGTCGGTGCGGCCGGGCAGCAGGCCGATGCAGATGTGCAGGATCGCGTCGCCGGTGGCGGCGTCGGCCACCACGGACTCGTCGACCCGCCGGAAGCGGGTCTTGCAGGCGGCGATCTTCGTGGTGACGGTCTCGGCGACCAGCGGGTGCAGGGCGAGTGCGAAGCCGCGGCGGTCGAAGGTGTCGTCGAGCTCGGCGGAGTAGTCGACGGTGATCTGCGGCATCAGATGCTCCAGGGATGCGGGTCGGGCCGGTTGTCGGACCCCAGCCTTACGGTGATCAGCACGACCGCACAAGAGCATCCTGCAGCGGTGCCACCTCGATGAGCTGCTCACCCTTGATGTCGAGGGGCTGCCTGCTGGTGGCGAGAACGGTGAGGCCGGGGGACGTGGTGAGGATCTCGCCGAGCAGATGCCCGCAGGAGGGGCGCAGGCGTTCGCAGGAGTCGAGGACGAGCAGCAGCTGCTTGCCGGTGAGCCATTCGCACAGGGCGTCGACGGGCATGCCCGGGGTGTGGACGCCGAGCCCGACCGCGTCGGAGACGGTCGCGACCAGCGGTCCGTCGTCCTGGAGCGGGGACAGGTCCGCCCATCGGGCTCCGTCGCGGTGGGCGGGTGCCGACTGCCGGGCGGCGCGGACCGCGAGCCGGGTCTTGCCGGCGCCGCCGGGGCCGATGAGTGTGGTCAGCCGGCCGGCGCCCAGTGCGTGTGCGAGCCGGGCGAGTTCCGCCGTGCGTCCGACAAGGCCCGTTGTCTCCTCGGGAATGTTTCCCACCATGGTCACCGTCACTGTCCGGCACGCGGCACGATCGAGCACTGTTCCACCGGCGCAGTGCCGGGCGCCCTGTTCCTTCGCCCGGACGTCCGGGGTGGGCTGAACCGGCCTCCTTCCCGTGCGGTGTACGCGCACGGGAAGGAGGCGGGAACGAGGCCGTACGTGGGGAGGGCGCGCCCGGGAGTGTGCGCTGCGGCTCATTCCCCGGCGGCTGCCCTCAACGTAGTCCTGTGCGGTGTCACCGCAGCGAGAACACGGCCACCGTGCGTCCCGGGACGGTGAAGCTTCCCGAACTCCTCTCGTACGAGGCCTTCTTGACAGTAAGATCCGCGCCCGCGGCCTGGACGGGGTGCAGGGCGTAGTTCTTCCCGGTCAGACCGGCGATCTGCTGGCGCTGGGTCCCGGGGGTCGCGTTGAGGACGATCACCAGCTTTCCCAGCTGCATGGTGATGACCCCGGGTGTCTCGTCCGTCCCGGAGAGCGGGAAGGACAGGGCGGACTGCACCTGCTCGGAGGTGGCCAGCGAGAACTCCTTCTCCGTGGCGCGGATGGTGAGCAGGTCCTGGTACGCGGCGGACGCGCCGTCGATCTGCGCGCAGCCGGGGCTGAGCGCGGGGGCGGTCAGCAGGGGCTTGGCGTAGGCCCACTTGGACTGGTTGTCGGCCGCGGGCGGCAGTCCGCGGCCGAAGCCGTTGCCGTCCCGGCAGTCCCAGTGCAGTGCGTTGAACCAGTCCCCGCTGTCGAACGAGTTGCGGTCCAGCGACTTGGAGCGCAGCAGGTCCGTGCCCGCCTGGGAGAGCGAGGGGCCCTGCGAGAGGGTGGCGGTCGCCATCGCCAGGACCTGCATCCTGGCCCGGTCGGCCGCCGAGGTGCCCGCCGGGAGTTTGAAGGCGAGGGCGTCGTACAGCGACTCGTTGTCGTGGGCGTCGGCGTAGGCGAGGGCGTCACCGGGGACCGCGGCGTATCCGGCGGGGGCCCCGTTGTAGTCGACACCCGAGCCCTTGACCGTACGGCCCGCGGAGTCGGTGAAGGTGAAGTCGGCGAGGTTGCCGGTCAGGCCGACCTTGATCAGGTCCTGGTAGTGGAGCAGCCGGGCCTTCTGTTCGGCCGGGGTGCCGTTGGCGGTCGAGGTGTTGGGGTCGGTGTAGAGGCCGCTGGCGAAACCCTGGACGCCCGGGTCCTCGTCGAACGGGCCGCCGCCGCGGACGGCGTCGCGGGCCCGGTCGGAGAAGGTGGCGACGCCGGTGCCGGCCATGTTCTTCTGGGTGGCCTGGACGAAACGGGCGTCGTCGGCGATCTCGCCGAAGTTCCAGCCCTCCCCGTACAGGATGATCTTCTTGCCGTCCACGCCGTCCTTGGCCACGGTCAGCGCGTCGAGCGCCTTGCGCACGGCGAGGATGTTGGCCTTCGGGTGGTGGCCCATCAGGTCGAAGCGGAAGCCGTCGACCTTGTACTCCTTGGCCCAGGTGACGATCGAGTCCACGACGAGCTTGCCCATCATGGTGTTCTCGGGCGCGGTGTTGGCACAGCAGGTGGACGTGGCGACGGTGCCGTCGTCCAGGAGCCGCTGGTAGTAGCCGGGCACGATCCGGTCGAGTACGGACTTGTCGTCCTGGCCGGAGGCGACGGTGTGGTCGTAGACGACGTCCATGACGGTCCGCAGTCCGGCGCCGTTCAGCCCCTGCACCATCTGCCGGAACTCGACGGTGCGCCTGGTGCCTTCCGGGTCGGAGGCGTAGGAGCCCTCGGGGACGGTGTAGTGCAGCGGGTCGTAGCCCCAGTTGAACCCGTCCTTCGCGGCGGCCTTCGCCACGCACGCCTGCTGCTCCTCGGAGTCGGGGGCGTAGACCGACAGGTCGCAGGCAGGCTTCTGCTGGGCCGACTTCTTCTCGGGGATGGTGCCGATGTCGAAGGCGGGCAGCAGGTGGACGTAGCTGGTGCCGGAGTCGGCGAGCTCCTTGAGGTGCTTCATCCCGTCCGAGCGGGTGTCGGTGAAGGCGAGGTACTCACCGGGGTGCTCGGAGGTGGGGTCCGCGATCGAGAAGTCGCGGATCTGCAGCTCCTGGATCTGGGCGTCGCGCAGCGGGACGGCGGCGGGCTTCTTCAGTCCGGACCAGCCCTTGGGCGCGAGGCGCGGGTCGTCGAGGTCGACGACGAGGCTGCGGGCGGAGTCGGTGGTCAGGGCGGTGGAGTAGGGGTCGGTGACCTTGTTGGTGACCATCTTCTGGACGGTGGGCGCCCATACGTCCACCACGTAGCGGTACGGCTTGCCGGTCCAGCTCGCGGTGCCGGTGACCGACCAGACTCCGGTGCGGTCGTCGCGCCGCATCGGGACGCTCTTCCCGTCGAGTTCGAGTGCGACGGTGCGGGCGGTGGGGGCCCAGACCGACAGGGTGGGACGGCCGTGGTCGAAGACCGGGCCGAGCGCCGCCGTGGTCGCGTTCTTCCCGTACAGGTCGTCGAGGACACCGGCACTCTGTACGCCGGTGGCGGCGAGCAGGGCGCCGTTGGCGGCGCGCTGGGTGGCGATCAGCTGGCCGCGCAGCGCGCCGCGGATCCTGTCCCGGTCGCGCGCGTCGATGGTGAACGCCGGGTAGTCCTTGAGATGCGGGTACTTCGCCTTCTGGGCGTCGGTCAGTGCGGACGGGATGAGCCGCAGCCACTGCCCCTCGTCGGAGAGTGCCCCGTCGACGACGGAGATCCCGCCGTCCTTCGCGTGGACGAGCTGCTGGCTGGTGGCCTCGGTGGCCTTCACCTTCCACACGACGGTGTCGGAGTCGATCCACTGCGCCTCGGCCTTCGTGAGGTCCGGGGTGGGGACGCCTCCGGTCTGCGGCAGCAGGTAGCCGGTCTGCCCGGCGAGCAGCCACACCTCGTGGCCATAGGTGGCGAGATCGAGCGACTGGTCGCTGGGGAGGTCCTTCTCGTCACCCTTGTGCAGGATGTAGCTGAGGGACGTCGCCCCGTCGGTGAGCGGGACCTCGAAGGTGACGCCGTACGCGTCCTCCTTCACCGGCTGGAGCGGCTTGGCCCAGTCGGTGGGGTCCTTCGCGCCGGTCCAGGTGTGCAGTCCCCAGCCGTCGTAGTTGCCGTCGGCCCGGTGGTAGTGCAGGACGGCCTTGGCCGTGTCCGGCGCCGGGTAGGCGCCGTCGGGGGCGGTGTCGGCCTGGCCGTCCTTGCCCTGCTCGATCCAGACCTGTCCGGTCCTCGCGAGATCGACGGTGCGCTGCGGCCCGTCGGCCACGCCGTCCTTCTCGACGGTGTACGGGACCGAGGAAGCGCCCTCGCCGAGCTTGATCCAGGCGAACGCACCGTAGGCGTCGCGCCCGGTGAACCCGGCCGATGCGTCACCCGAGGTGAGCTGCCAGCCGTCGTAGTCGCCGTCCGTGCGCTTGTAGTGGACGACGGCGTAGTCCCGCTGGACGGCGACGGGCTTTCCGTCGGCCGGCGCCTGGCCCGCGGTCGTCGAGGCGAGCGTGCTCGCGGTGCGTCCGGCGCGGTCGACCACAACGGCCTTGTACCGCAGGGGCGTTCCTGCCGCGACCTCGCTGTCCAGGTGCTGGGTGACCTTGTACGGGGCGTGGTCGGCGGAGCCGAGGGTGACCCACGCGCCGTTGCCGGTCTGGGCGGCGAAGACGACCCGGGAGAGGGATCCGCCGTCGACGTCCGCGGAGATCTCGACGGTGCCGGTGGCTCCGGCGGCGGGCGCCTTCAGCGTGATCGAGGGCTTGGCGGCCGGGGCACCCAGGGGCTTCTCTGCGCGCAGCACGATGCTGGAGAGGGCGGGCACGGTGACGGTGATCTTCTTGTCGGCGCCGCTGCGGACCGTACCGGAACCGCCGTACAGCGTCCGGAAGTTCATCGCGGCCGACTCGGTGGACAGCTCGACGGACTTCGCCTCGGTGCCGTTGTTGGTGGCGACGACGTACTCGTTGGGGCGCTTGGGGTCCGTACGGGAGAACGCGTAGACGGAGCCTTCGGCGTACCTCTCGGTCTGGACGCCGTCACGCAGCGCCGGGTTCTCCTTGGTCAGCTCGGAGAGCTCGGCGATGTTCCGGTACAGCGGGTGGCCGGTGTCGTAGGCGTCGGAGGCGTGCGTGCGGTCGGTGCCCAGTTCGTCGTCGTCGAGGTAGTCGGCGGTCTTCGAGGCGAACATGGTCTGCCGGGCGTCCTTGTCGCCGCCCGCGCCGGTGAAGCCCTGCTCGTCGCCGTAGTAGACGACGGGGTTGCCACGGCTGAGGAACATCACCTCGTTGGCGAGGCGGGCCCGGTCGACGAGCTCTGCGTCGTCGGCCTTCGGGTTGTCCTGCTTCAGGAACGTGCCGATGCGGCCCATGTCGTGGTTGCCGAGGAACGTCACCTGCTCATAGGCGTTGGCCTTGTCGGTGGTGTACCGGTAGTCGTCGCCGAAGACGGCGGCGAGCTTCGAGGCCGGGGCGCCCTGCGAGGCGTACTGCCGGGCCGCTTCCTGGAACGGGAAGTCGAGCGTCGCGTCGAGCCGGCCCTGGGTGACGTACGGCGAGGTGATCGCGGTGTCGGCGGAGTAGACCTCGCCGAACATGAAGAAGTCGTCGCGGCCGTGCGTGGCGGCGTAGGTGTCGAGAGCGGTCGCCCACTGGGTCCAGAAGTCCAGGTCGACGTGTTTGACCGTGTCGATCCGGAACCCGTCGATATCGAAGTCGCGGACCCACTTCTCGTAGATCTCCTCCATGCCGGAGACGACCTCGGGCCGTTCGGTCCACAGGTCGTCGAGACCGGAGAAGTCGCCGTACGTGGTGGACTCGCCGGCGTACGTCGAGTCACCGCGGTTGTGGTACATCGTGGGGTCGTTGAGCCAGGCCGGGACCTTCTGGCCGGTGTTCTTCGGCGTGTACGGGAAGGAGTCCGCGTCGACCTTCGCGAGGCCCTTGCTGTCGTCGAACGGGCGGCCGTCCCGGTCGAGGTAGGGGTAGGCGCCCTTGGGCCGGTAGCCGTACTTCTTCTCGGCGTAGTCGACGGTGTCCGCGGTGTGGTTGGTGATGACGTCGAAGAAGACCTTCATGCCCTTGCCGTGGGCCTTGTCGATCAGCTTCGCCAGGTCGGCGTTGGTGCCGAAGTGCGGGTCGACCTGCGTGAAGTCGGTGATCCAGTAGCCGTGGTAGCCGGCTGATGCGTCCTTGCCCGTGCCCTGGATGGGGCGGTTCTTGAAGATCGGGGCGAGCCAGATGGCGGTGGTGCCGAGGCCCTTGATGTAGTCGAGCCTGTCCGTCAGGCCCTTGAGGTCGCCGCCCTGGTAGAACCCCTTGTCCGTGGGGTCGTAGCCGGTCTCCAGCCGCGAACCGGTGAGCCCGCCGCGGTCGTTGGAGGAGTCTCCGTCGGCGAACCGGTCGGGCATGACGAAGTAGAACTGCTCGCGGGTCAGATCGTGCCGGGCGGGTTCGGCGGCGAGCCGCGCGTCCGACGGCGGGCCCGGGGGCCGCGGCGCGGCGGTGGTGGCTGCCGCCGGGACGACGGGTATGAGCGCCGCGCACAGAGCGGCGACGGCTCCCCGTCTGAGGGTGGTACGGGACACGGGTGCGGTCTCCTTGATCGGTCTTGCAGGGGTTCTCGGACTGGACGGACAAGTCGGGTGGGCCGGGGGGGCGGGGGTCCACCAGGGCGTCTCCTCGGACGCCGCAGACTCCCCCACACCGCAGGGAAGCCGTGCCCTTACTGCGTCGTCCTGCGGGGATCGCCCTGGCACACCCCCGCCCCGGGGCGCCCGGGGGCCTCCGGTGCTGGACGCCCACCGGTCGGCGGCGGTGCGCCGGGGGGACGTATCGGGGCGATCCCCGCAGGGTGACGCAGTAAGTGGTCGGTTCGCGCACGATGTCGGGGAGTCTGCGGCACTCGAGGAGACGCCCCGATGCGGCACCGGCCCCCGGTTCAGCCTCCGCACCGGGACAACGTGGTCCGCCGCCCCGGTCCGGAGGACCTCAGCTTCGCCAGACGTCGCTCGTCAGCGGCACCTTGCCCGACGACGGCACCGTCGCCGTGCGGTTGGCCCCGCTCTCCCAGGTGACGGCGCCGCTCGCGTCCTTGCGGATGTACTTGTACTCGAACGACGTCCCGGCGGGCATGCTCACATCGAGTTTCCAGACCGGGTACGTGGCTGGGTCGAGCTTGAGTGCGCTGTCCGTGTTCCAGTTGCCGAGCGCGGACTGGTTGCCGGTGACGTAGATGTTCTGGCCGAGCTGGGTGGTGGCGTTGACACCGAAGGAGGCGCCGGAGACACCCGTACCGGGGTCGGTGGTGCCACCGCCGGAGCAGGTGCGGGCACCCACCTGCAGGGCGACAGCCGTGTTCGCACCGAGCGTCGCCGTGAACTGGCCGGAGCCGTTGACGGTCACCCCGTTGCCGGACTGGATGTCGCAGTAGTCACCGGCGGGCAGCGAGGTCTGGAACGTACGGGTCAGCGACGAGCCCTCGTGGTTGATGGCGACGTACGCCTTCGACCCGCGGCCGAACGCGATCTGGTCAGCGCCGTTGTCCCACCAGTTCGTGACGGCCTCGCCGCGCGCGGTGTTGCGGAAGCCGACCATGGAGGAGATCTGCGGCCAGGCGTGCTGACACTTCCAGCCGTCGCTGTAACAGGCGTTCACCGTACCGCCGTTGGGCGGCCCCGCGTCCTTGTCGGACCACTCGTAGCCGGAGTGGACGTCGGGCGAGCCGTACGGCCAGGCCAGCATGAAGACATTGGCGAGGGTGTAGTTGGCCCCGTCCTTGTAGTTCAGGGTGTCGCCGCCGCGCTCGGTGTCGTGGTTGTCGACGAAGACCCCGGCCTTCGAGGAGGGCATGAATCCCCAGCCCTCGCCGAAGTTCTTCAGTTCGGCGAGGTTCTCGTTGTTGAAGACCTGCTTGAGGCTGCGGGCGTAGCGGAACTCCTGGACGTCCCCGGTGCCGGTGTACTCGTCGGGCGAGACGGCTTCGCCGGCCCCGTAGATCGCCTCCTGCTTCCAGTAGACGCCGGGGTCGGTCAGCCGCGACTTGATGTTGGCGAGATCGCTCGCGGGCATGTGCTTGGCGGCGTCGATGCGGAAGCCGTCGACGCCGAGCGAGCGCAGGTCGTCGAGGTATCCGGCGATCCTGCCGCGGACGTAGTCCTCACCGGTGTCGAGGTCGGCGAGCCCGACGAGTTCGCAGTTCTGGACGTTGGCCCGGTCCTGGTAGTTGCTGATCTGTGCGGTGCAGTCGTCCATGTCGGACGAGGAGTACAGGCCGGGGTAGTTGTACTTCGTGTACGAGGAGCCGCCGGTGCCGGTGCCCGACCCGGACGACATGTGGTTGATGACGGAGTCGGCGACGACCTTGACGCCCGCGCTGTGGCACGTGCCGACCATGGCGGCGAAGGCCGCGCGGTCGCCGAGCCGACCGGCGATCTTGTAGCTGACCGGCTGGTACGAGGTCCACCACTGGCTTCCCTGGATGTGCTCCTGGGGCGGCGAGACCTGGACGTAGCCGTAGCCGGCCGGGGCGAGCGTGTCCGTGCAGGCCTTGGCGACGGAGTCGAATTTCCACTCGAACATCACGGCGGTGACGTCCTTGGTGCCGGGTGCGGACGCCTGGGCGGGGGCGGCGGTGGGGACGAGGGCGGCGGCGCCGGCTATCAGGGCGAGCGCTGCAGACAGCGGTCTGCGTGCCATGTCTTTCCTCCTGCGGTGGGGGAAATGCGGGGATGACGGTGCAGCCTCACGTGGCAACGCGTCCTGCCCTCAAGGCTTCTGAAGGTTCTTGCTGCAAGAATGCAAAGCTTGCCGCGGAGCTGACCGTACGAGCCCACCCCATCCGGGTCAACCCCCTGGACATGACCCGCTTACATCCCGCACACATCCCTGAAATCTTGCATTTTTCTTCTTGCAAGGGCTTACGCAAGATATTGCGGTGCTGTTAAGTTCATCCCGACTCCGGCCCGGTCGGCCGGGGGTTCCGGTACCTCAGGGGCCCCACGCGCCCGGCCGGCCGGGCCGGTCACGGCAAGAGAGGCACCCGGAGTCACTCACTCCCCGCCGGTCCATTCAGGGCCGACTCCCGGTGCCTCTCCTGTGCGTTCGCCGTGTCAGACGGCGCGGACCGCCGCGGTGGACCCCCGTACCACCAGCTCCGGCTGGAACACGTACTCCGTACGCTGCACGGGGCTGCCGCCGATCTCCTCCAGCAGCGCCCCGACCGCGGCGGCCGCCATCGCCTGCACGGGCTGCCGCACGGTCGTCAGGGGCGGATCCGTGAACGCGATCAGCTGCGAGTCGTCGAAGCCGACCACCGACACGTCGCGCGGCACGTCGAGCCCGCGGTCCCGGGCGGCGCGCACCACGCCGAGGGCCATCAGGTCGCTGCCGCAGACGATGCCCGTGCACCCCTGGTCGAGCAGCGTCCCGGCCGCGACCTGGCCGCCCTCGACGCTGAACAGCGTGGAGCAGACGAGGAGTTCGGCCTCGGCGCGGGTCATGCCGAGCAGCTTCACGGCAGCATCGACGAAGCCGTCCCGTTTGCGGCGGGACGGCACATAGCGCTGCGGCCCGATGGCCAGGCCGACCTTGCGGTGGCCGAGTTCGGCGAGATGCCCGACGGCCATCCGGACGGCGGCAAAGTCGTCGGGCGAGACGAAGGGGGCGCTGATCCGTTCGTTGTAGCCGTTGATCAGGACAAACGGCACGCCGCGGTCGGACAGCGCGGCGTACCGGGCGGGGTCGGCCGACAGGTCCGCGTGCAGTCCGGAGAGGAAGACGATCCCGCCGACCCCGCGTTCGACGAGCTGCTCGACGAGCTCGTCCTCGGTGGCACCGCCGGGCAGCTGGGTGCAGAGCACCGGGGTGTAGCCGTGCCCGGCCAGGACCTGCTCGACGGACTGGGCGAACGCCGGGAAGATCGGGTTGGTGAGCTCGGGGGTCACCAGTCCGATCAGCCCGGCGCTGCGCTGCCGCAGCCGTACCGGGCGCTCGTAGCCCAGGATGTCGAGCGCCGCGAGCACCCGCTGACGCGTGGTGTCCGCGACGCCCGGTTTGCCGTTGAGAACCCGGCTGACGGTCGCCTCGCTGACCGAGGCCTGACCGGCGATGTCCGAGAGCCTCGGCGCACCGCCGCTCCCCGGGCCTCTCGTTCGGGTCTTGCCGGGCTCGCGGGTACTGGCGCGGTCCCCGCTCCCTGATCCGGCCTGATCCGAACGAGAGCCCCTGGGCAGGGGGACGGTCACACCGTCCACCACACCGTGGTGTCCGCCGGCAGCTCGGCCTCGGCCCCGTCGGTGACGACGGGGCTGCTGGAGAGCATCACCTGACCGGGGACCGGGATACGGACCGGCCGGCCGGTCGTGTTGACGGTGCACACGAAGCCGGGGCGGGCGAAGGCCAGCAGCCCCTCGGGGGCGTCCAGCCACTCCACGTCGGTCCCGGCGCCGAGCCCCGGGTGCACCCGCCGTGCGGTGAGCGCGGACCGGTACAGCTCCAGGGTGGAGCCGGCCGTGCCGGTCTGGGCCTCGACGCTCAGCTCGCCCCAGCTGTCGGGCTGGGGCAGCCAGCTTCCTCCGGTGCCGAAGCCGTACGAGCTGCCGTCGCGGGTCCACGGGATGGGCACGCGGCAGCCGTCGCGGTAACCGTCCTGGCCTTCGGCGCGGAAGAACGACGGGTCCTGGCGGGCCTCGTCGGGCAGGTCCGTGACGTCGGGCAGGCCGAGCTCCTCACCCTGGTAGACGTAGGCGGAGCCGGGCAGCGCCAGCATCAGCAGGCTGGCGGCGCGGGCCCGGCGCAGGCCCATCGCGCGGTCGCCGGCGGTGCGGATCTGGGTGCCGAGGCCGGGCGGGTTGGCGAACCGGGTGGCGTGCCGGGTGACGTCGTGGTTGGAGAGCACCCAGGTGGTGGGGGCGCCGACCGGGCGCATCGCGTCGAGCGAGACGTCGATGACCTTGCGCAGCTCGGCTGCGTCCCAGTCGGTGGAGAGGTACTGGAAGTTGAACGCCTGGTGCATCTCGTCGTGGCGCACATAGTTCGCGGTGCGCTCGACGGTCGGGGTCCATGCCTCGGCGACGGCGATGCGGTCGCCGGGGTACTCGTCGAGGATGGTGCGCCAGGAGCGGTAGATCTCGTGCACCCCGTCCTGGTCGAAGAACGGCATGACATCGTTTCCGAGCAGCTTGAGCTGGTCGTGGGTGCCGAGGTCGGGCAGGCCCTCGGCCTTGACGAGCCCGTGGGCGACGTCGACACGGAACCCGTCGACGCCCATGTCGAGCCAGAACCGCAGGATCGAGCGGAACTCGTCGGCGACGGCCGGGTGTTCCCAGTTGAAGTCGGGCTGCTCGGGCGCGAACAGGTGGAGGTACCAGTCGCCGGGGGTGCCGTCCGGGTCGGTGGTCCGGGTCCAGGCGGGACCGCCGAAGATGGACTCCCAGTCGTTGGGCGGCAGCTCGCCGTCCGTGCCCTTGCCGGGGCGGAAGTGGTAGCGCTCGCGCAGTGCGGAGCCGGGGCCCTCGGCGAGGGCGCGCTTGAACCACTCGTGCTGGTCGGAGGAGTGGTTGGGCACCAGGTCGACGATGATCCGCAGGCCCAGGTCGTGGGCGTCCCGGATCAGCGCGTCGGCGTCCAGCAGGGTGCCGAACATCGGGTCGATGGCGCGGTAGTCCGAGACGTCGTAGCCCGCGTCGGCCTGCGGCGAGGCGTAGAACGGGCTGAGCCAGACCGCGTCGACACCGAGGTCCTTGAGGTAGGGAAGTCTGCCGCGTACGCCTGCGAGATCGCCCATGCCGTCGCCGTTGCCGTCGGCGAAGCTCCGTGGATAGACCTGGTAGATCACCGCGTCCTGCCACCAGCCGGTGCGGTGGCCCACGGCGTCGCCGGACGTGCCGGTGGAGGGGGCAGCGAGGTGCTGGGTCATGTCGTCCCTGAGGTGTCTGGGTGGGGAGCGGCGCCGGGACCGGGTCGGGGATCCGGCGCCGCCGAGCCTTGGTGCGTGCGGGTCGTGCGGGGTGGGGGGTGCGTCAGCCCTTGACGGCTCCGGCGGACATGCCGGTGACCAGGTGGCGCTGGGCGAAGAGGAAGACCAGCGCCGCGGGTATCGCGATGAGCACGGACGCGGCGGTCATCGGCCCCCACTGGGCTCCGTACTGGTTGACGAACTTCTGCAGCCCGCCGGCGAGGGTGAGGTTCTCGTCGCCGACCATGAAGGCGGAGGCGTACGCCACCTCGCCCCAGGCGGTGATGAAGGAGTAGAACGCGGTGACGGCGAGGCCGGGCTTGGCGAGCGGCAGGATCAGCCGCCAGAACGTGCCGAACGGGGTGAGGCCGTCGACCTGCCCCGACTCGTCGATCTCGCGCGGGATGGTGTCGAAGAAGCCCTTCATCATCCAGGCGCAGAACGGCACCGCGATGGTGAGGTAGGTGATGACGAGGCCGGCGGGCTGGTTGAGCAGACCCAGGCCCGACATGATGTTGTAGATCGGCACGATGAGGACGGCGACCGGGAACATCTGGGTGATCAGCAGCGTCCACATCAGCCCGCGCTTGCCGGGGAACCGGAAGCGGCTGACGGCGTAGCCGGTGGTGGCGGAGACGAAGACGCCGAGGACGGTGGTGAGGCCGGCGACGACCACGGAGTTGCCGAACCAGGTCAGGAACTCGGTGTCCTTGATCAGGTTCGTGTAGTTCTCGAAGGTCGTGTCCTTGAAGAAGTCCGTCGTCGTCGCGTACGCGGCGGGCTTCAGCGAGGTCAGCAGGACCCAGAGCACGGGGAACACGGCGATCACGGACGCGACGATCAGCGTGAGGTGCAGTCCGGCGGAGGCGAGCGGCGAGCGCTCGCCGCGCAGCCGGACCTTGCGGGCCGAGTGGCGCGCTGCGGGGGCGGCGGAGCGGCGTGCGGCGCGGGCGGGGGCGGTGGTCACCAGGTATCTCCCTGTGTGCGGAGGACTCGCCGGTAGACCGCGGCGAAGAGCATCAGGAGTACGAGGATCAGCACGCCCCAGGTGGAGGACTGCGCGAAGTCGCGCGGGCTGATCTCGAAGGAGAACTTGTACGCCTGGGTCACCAGGATCTGGGTGGCCTCACCGGGTCCGCCGCGGGTCAGCAGGAAGATCACCGGGAACATGTTGAACGTCCAGATGGTCGACAGCAGGATCACCGTGGTGGAGACCGGCCGCAGCCCGGGCAGCGTGATGTGGCGGAACCGCTGCCAGGCGGTGGCGCCGTCCATCTCGGCGGCCTCGTACTGCTCGCTGGGGATGGACTGCAGGCCGCCCAGCAGGGCGACCATCATGAACGGCACGCCGAGCCACACGTTGACGGCGATGACTGAGAACTTCGCCCAGGTGGGGTCGTTGAGCCACGGTATGGAGTCGATGCCCGCACCGGAAAGGATCTTGTTGAGCAGCCCGCGGTCCTCGTTGTAGAGGAAGCGCCAGGCGAAGACGGAGACGAAGCCGGGGATGGCCCAGGGCAGGATCAGCGCCATCCGATAGGCGGAGCGGCCGGCGATCCGCCGGTTGAGGATGTTGGCGAGGGCCATGCCCAGGGCGAACGTGATGCTCACGCAGGCGACCGTCCACACCAGGGTCCACCCGAGCGTGCCGAGGAACTGGTTCCCCGTGAGCGCGTCGGCGTAGTTGTCCAGGCCGACGAACTTGTACGTCGCGGGCAGGTGGTTGACGCCGATGGACCGTTCGACATTGCGCTCATTGGCGTCGGTCAGCGACAGGTAGACGCCGCGGACCAGCGGGTAGCCGATGATGACGCCGATCACGGCGACGACCGGGGCGACCATCGTCCACGCGTACCAGTGGGTCGACAGAGCGCGCCGGAGCCTGCTTCGTGGTGGGGTACCAGTACCGCGGCTCCGGCCGCGGGCGACATCGTCGCCCGCGGCCGTTGCCACCGACTGGCTGGTGTGGACAGCCATCAGTCGGCCTGCCTTTCTGGTTACTTCCAGCCCTTGAGGAGCTTGCGGTAGGAGTCACCGGTGGCCTTGGCGGCCTTCTCCGGCGTGGTCTGGCCGGTCAGGACCTTGGTGTACTCGGTGATGAGCGGGGCGAAGAGGCTGCCGGTCTCGGGAATCCAGGGACGCTCGACGGCGGTCTCGACGACCGGCTGGAAGAAGCTGACGATCTCGTTGTCGACGACCGCTTCCTCCGAGTAGGCGGAGGTACGGGTCGGCAGGAGGTTCAGCTCCTTGGTGACCTGGGCCTGGGTCTTCGTGGACGTCATGTAGTCGACGAAGGCGTAGGAGGCGTCGAGGTTCTTGGAGCCCGCGTAGACGGCCAGGTTGTGACCGCCCTGCGGGGCGCCCTGCGCGGTGGAGCCGGCCGGGACCGGGGCGACGCCCAGGTTGGCCTTGTCCTGGAACTCCTTGCCGGCGTAGGTGTCGGCGACGGCCCACGGGCCGTTGATCATCATGGCGACCTTGCCGTCCTTGAAGGACGACTGCATGTTCTCCCAGCCGTCGGTCGCGTCAGTCTTGGCCGCACCGGAGTCGACGAGGTCCTTGACGACCTTCATCGCCTTGACGCCCTCGGGGCTGTCGACGGTGACGGACTTGGTGGACGCGTCGACGAGGTCGCCGCCCTCGCCGTACAGGAAGGACAGGAACCAGTACGCGTCGTCGCCGCGCAGGTACAGGCCGGTCTTGCCGGTCTTGTCCTTGATCTTCTTGGAGACGGTCTTCAGCTCGGCGACGGTGGTGGGAACCTCCACGCCGGCCTCCTTGAAGATCTTCTTGTTGTAGAAGATGCCCATGGAGTCGATGACCTGCGGCACCGCGTATGTCTTGCCGTTGTACTTGGTGGAGGCGGCGGCCTGCTTCAGGAAGTCGTCGGCCTTCTGCAGGGCGGGGGTGCCGTCCAGCGGCGCGAGGTAGCCGAGGTCCGCGAACTCGGGGGTCCAGGCGACCTCGGAGCGGATCACGTCGGGGGCGCCGGAGCCGGACTGCGCAGCGTTCTTGAACTTGTTCTGCGCCTCGCCGAAGGGCACGTTGACGTACTTGACGTCGACCTTCGGGTGCTCCTTCTCGAAGCCTTCGGCAATCTTCTTGAAGACCTTGTCCTCGCTGCCCGCGGTGGACGTGTCCCACCACGTAACGGTCCCGGAGAGCTCGCCGGAGCTCTTGCTCGAGCCGTCGGACTTGTCATCGCTGCCGCAGGCGGTCGCCGCGAGCGCCAGGGCCGCGACCAGGGCGGTGGCCGTTATGCCACGTCGCATCTGAACTCCTTCAACTGCCGTACCGCTCCGTCGCGGCGCCGGGTCGACGAGAACGTAACAAGGATGAAAGACGACCGAAAGACTTTGCGGAAGATTTCTGCAAGCTTCGCCGATCGTTACATTTGCGTGTCCTCACGGTAGCCGTCAAGCCTCTTGACGGAACCGCCCCGCCCCTGGCAGGAGAGGGCGCAGGCCATGATTTCACGGTGCGACGATCCGATCGCGGTGCGCACATCGGACTCCGCAAGGGCTTGCAAGATGTTGCGGCGGCGCTGCCGGGGAAACCGGCGCCCGTCCCTGCCGCCGGTCACCGCCACCCCCCGGAGAGCACAGCAGTCGCCCGATTCCCGTGCATGGTGGGCAATCCGACATACGCCCGGTACAGTCCACTCCCATGACCGCACGGCTTGCCGATATCGCAATTCAGGCGGGGGTCAGCGAAGCTACGGTCAGCCGCGTACTGAACGGCAAGCCAGGTGTTGCTGCAGCCACCCGCGAATCCGTCCTCGCCGCGCTCGACGTTCTCGGCTACGAACGGCCGGTACGGCTGCGCAGGCGCAGCGCGGGGCTGGTCGGGCTGATCACGCCCGAGCTGGAGAACCCCATCTTCCCGGCGCTCGCCCAGGTCATCGGCCAGGCGCTGACGCGGCAGGGCTACACGCCGGTGCTGGCGACGCAGACCCCCGGTGGTTCCACCGAGGACGAACTCACCGAGATGCTCGTCGACCGTGGCGTCTCCGGCATCATCTTCGTCTCAGGCCTGCATGCCGACACCTCGGCCGACATGCAGCGGTACGAGCAACTGCGCGCCCAGGGCGTGCCCTTCGTCCTGGTCAACGGTTTCTCCCCGAAGGTGCAGGCGCCCTTCATCTCCCCCGACGACCGGGCGGCGATGCGGCTCGCGGTGACACACCTGGTCTCGCTCGGCCATCAGCGGATCGGTCTCGCGGTCGGGCCCAAGCGCTTCGTCCCCGTGCTCCGCAAGATCGAGGGCTTCCGCTCCACCGTGCAGGAGCAGTTGAACCTCACCTCGGACGAGGTGGAGGTGCTGATCCAGCACTCGCTGTTCACCCTGGAGGGCGGCCAGGCGGCCGCCTCGGCGCTGATAGAGCGCGGGTGCACGGCGGTGGTGTGCGCGAGCGACATGATGGCGCTCGGTGCGATCCGGGCGGCGCGACGGCTGTCGATGGAGGTGCCGCGCGATCTGTCGGTCGTCGGCTACGACGATTCGCCGCTCATAGCGTTCACCGATCCGCCGCTCACCACGATCCGCCAGCCGGTGACGGCGATGGGCCAGGCCGCGGTGCGTACCCTCCTCGAGGAGATCGGTGGCACACCGGCCCCGCACAGCGAGTTCGTCTTCATGCCGGAACTGGTGGTCCGCGGCTCCACGGCCGCGGGCCCCGGGCCCGACCCGGCCGCCGCAATCCCTACGGAATCAGGGTCGCACGCCCGCCCGTAGGGTGCATGATGTGCAGCCGGCACCCGATCGGAGGATGATCGGGCAAAGGCACGTATCTGGCAGGATCTACGCCTATGGGTGAGTTGAGCGTGAAGTCACAGGAAGGCCGAACGGCGGCCACCCCGTCACCCATCCAGGACGAGGCGGACCCCGCGGCGAAGCGGGACAGGCTGGCGACGTTGCGTTCGCTGCGGTCGCCCCGTCGGCCACGCGTGTGGTTCGAAGTCCTGCTGATCGCGGTCAGTTACTGGCTCTACTCGCTGGTGCGCAATGCGGTCCCCGAGCAGAAGGCCGCCGCCCTCAGCAACGCCGACCGGCTCTGGTCGGCGGAGAGGATTCTGGGCATCGCCGTCGAGCAGTCGGTCAACCACGCCGTGAACTCCGTGACATGGCTGATCGTCTCGATGAACTACTACTACGCGACACTGCACTTCATCGTCACCATCGGTGTGCTGGTGTGGCTGTTCCGTTTCCATCCCGGCCGTTACGCCGCTGCGCGTCTGGTGCTGTTCGCGACCACCGGCGTCGCGCTGCTCGGGTACTACCTGTATCCGCTGGCGCCGCCGCGTCTGATGAACGGCGGGCACTTCATCGACACCGTGCTGGTGCACCACACCTGGGGTTCGATGGCCTCGGGCAACTTCAAGAACATGTCGAACCAGTACGCGGCGATGCCGTCGATGCATATCGGCTGGTCGCTGTGGTGCGGCCTGACCGTCTTCGCACTGGCTTCGGCGCCCTGGGCCCGTATCGCCGGACTGCTCTACCCGACGGTCACCCTGGTCGTGATCGTGTCGACCGCGAACCACTTCTGGCTGGACGCGGTGGGCGGCATGGCCTGCCTGGCGTTCGGGTACGCGGTGTCGTACGCCTGGTACGGGGCGCTGCCGCACCACCTCCAGAAGCGGGTCGCACCGCCCGCGCGGGCCAGACTCTCGGCTCTCGGCCCGGGCGGGCCGGTCCAGGTCCGCCGGCCGGCCACGGCCACCGAGGCACCCGCGCGTCGGTGAGCGCCCCGCTGGGGGCCGGGCGCCGAAGACCCCGGACCGGACTGCGTTGCCCGTGCGGGGCCGCCGCGCGGAGGATCCACGCCGTCACGCCCCGTAGAACCGCTCCTCCACCACCGCCCGCGCCCGTCGGGTGATCCGCCGGTAGTCGTCGAGCATGTCGCCCACGTGCCCAGGTTCGTACCCTAGGTAGCGGCCCACGGCCGTCAGCTCGCGCGGGCCCGACGGGAACGTGTCGCCGGGGCGGCCGCGTACCAGCATCACCGCGTTGCGGACCCGGGTCGCCAGCACCCACGCCTCGTCCAGGGTCTGCGCGTCCTCGGTCGGGATCAGTTCCGCCGCGCACGCCGCGGCCAGTGCCTCCCTGGTGCGGGTCGTGCGCAGGCCCGGCTCCGCCCAGCCGTGCTGCATCTGCATCAGCTGGACCGTCCACTCGACGTCGCTGAGCCCGCCGCGCCCCAGCTTGGTGTGGAGCGTCGGGTCGGCGCCGCGCGGCATCCGTTCGGACTCCATGCGGGCCTTGAGGCGGCGGATCTCGCGGACCGCGTCCTCGCCGAGTCCTTCCATGGGGTAGCGCAGCGGGTCGATCAGTGCGACGAAGTCGCGGCCGAGGTCCTCGTCGCCGGCCATCGGTTCGGCACGCAGCAGGGCCTGGCTCTCCCAGACCAGCGACCACCGGCGGTAGTACGCCTCGTACGACTTCAAGGTGCGCACCAGCGGTCCGCTCTTGCCCTCGGGCCGCAGATCCGCGTCGATGATCAGCGGCGGATCGGCGGTGGGCAGCTGCAGCAGCCTGCGCATCTCGGCGACGAGGGTGTTGGCGGCCCGGGCGGCCTCCTGTTCGTCGACGCCCTCGCGCGGTGCGTGCACGAACAGGACGTCGGCGTCGGAACCGTAACCGAGTTCATGACCGCCGAAGCGGCCCATGCCGATGACCGCGAACCGGGTGGGGAGGGTGTCGCCCCACTGTTCGCGTACGGCGGCGCGCAGGGCGCCGGCGATCGTGACGGCGTTCAGGTCGGTGACCGCGTTGCCGACCTGGTCGACGAGCGCGCCGTGGTCGGTCTCGGCGGGACTCTCCTCGGTGCCGTACGAGCCGATGAGGTCCGCGGCCGTCGTGCGGAACAGTTCGCGCCGGCGCACCCCGCGGACCACCGCGACCGCGGACTCGGCGTCGTCCGCCCGCCCCACCGCGGCCAGCACCTCCTGCTCCAGATGGCTGTGGCTGCGCGGAGTGAGCCCCTGCGGGTCGCCGAGGATCGCCACCGCTTCGGGGGCCCTCAGCAGCAGGTCGGGGGCGAGCCGGCCGGCCGACAGGACGCGGGCGAGGTTCTCCGCGGCCGCGCCCTCGTCGCGCAGCAGCCGCAGGTACCAGGGGGTCTTGCCGAGCGCGTCGGACACCTTGCGGAAACCGAGGAGCCCGGCGTCCGGGTCGGCGGAGTCCGCGAACCAGCCGAGCAGCACCGGCAGCAGGGTGCGCTGGATGGCGGCCTTGCGGGACACCCCGGACGACAGCGCCTCCAGGTGCCGGAGCGCGGCGGCCGGATCGGCGTACCCGAGCGCTTCGAGGCGGACCCCGGCGGCCTTCGGGCTGAGCCGCGTCTCGCCGGGCGCGAGCTGGGCGACCGCGTCCAGCAGCGGCCGGTAGAACAGCTTCTCGTGCAGCCGCCGCACCACGGACGCGTGCCGCCGCCACGCCTGGTTGAGCTCGGTGATCGGGTCCGCGCGCATCCCCAGGGAACGCCCGAGCCGGCGCAGGCCCGGTTCGTCCTGGGGTACGAGGTGGGTGCGGCGCAGCCGGTACAGCTGGATGCGGTGCTCCATGGCGCGCAGGAAGCGGTACGCGTCGTCGAGCTGCGCGGCGTCCACCCGCCCGACGTAACCGCCTTCGGCGAGCGCCCGCAGGGCCTCCAGGGTCGAGCCGCTGTGCAGGGAGACGTCGCTGCGGCCGTGCACGAGCTGGAGCAGCTGTACGGCGAACTCGACGTCCCGCAGTCCGCCGGGTCCCAGCTTGATCTCCCGGTCGACCCGGTCCGC
This sequence comes from Streptomyces sp. JH14, assembly GCF_029428675.1. GTDB lineage: Bacteria > Actinomycetota > Actinomycetes > Streptomycetales > Streptomycetaceae > Streptomyces. Next base: position 1,763,968 of record NZ_JAJNEL010000001.1, read on the forward strand.
GGGGATGTTGTCGATGACGCGGCGGCGCATCTTCTGTACGTCGCCGACGAAGTTCTCCCGGTCCGCGGCCTGCCACACCAGCGGTGAGACGGCGTCGACGTACTCGGCGCCCAGCTCGGGGTCGCCGGCCACCGGCCGGGCCTTGAGCAGTGCCTGGAACTCCCAGGTCTTGGCCCAGCGCTGGTAGTACGCCAGATGCGAGGACAGCGTGCGCACGAGGGGCCCGTTGCGGCCCTCCGGGCGGAGGTTGGCGTCGACCGGCCAGATGGTGCCCTCGACGGTCGTGTCCGAACAGATCCGCATCATGTGCGCGGCCAGCCGGGTGGCACCCTGCACGCCCTTGCTCTCCTCGGCGCCGTCCAACGGTTCCGCCACGAAGATGACGTCGACGTCGGAGACGTAGTTCAGTTCGTGGCCGCCGCACTTGCCCATCGCGATGACCGCGAGCCGGCACACAGCGGCGTCCTCGGGTGCGGCCGTGCGCGCGATGGCGAGCGCGGCCCGCAGCGTCGCGGTCGCCAGATCGGCGAGCTCGGCGGCCGTCTCGGCGACGTCCGTCGTACCGCACACATCGCGGGCCGCTATGGCCAGCAGGCACCGGCGGTAGGCGACGCGCAGCGAGTCGGGGTCGTCGGCCTCGGCGAGTTCGTGCTCGAACTCGGCCACCCCGGGATGCAGATCGGTGGCCTCGTACGTGACGAGCGCATGCCAGTCGCGGGGGTGCCGTGCCAGGTGGTCGCCGAGCGCCTCGGACGCCCCGAGCACCCCGAGCAGCCGGTCGCGCAGCGGCTTGGCGGTGATGAGCGTGTCCAGGAGGGTCTGCCGCTCGGCGGCGTCCTCGGCCTCCACCAGACGGACCAGCCCCTGCAGCGCAAGATCGGGGTCCGCGGTCGCGCCGAGCGCGTCGAGCAGGACCGGATCGGTGCGCACGGACGACAGAGCCGGCAGGTCGAGCAGCCGTTCCGCGGCGGAGGGATCGGTGAAACCGTGCCGTAGCAGTCGGGTGAACGTACTGCTCCTGCGCCCCGGCACCGTCGTCATCCGTGCTCTCCTGCTCGCCGCCCGATCACTGTCCAGCCCTTCGAGCCTAGCCCCGCACCGATGAATTCGGAGCGGGTGCACGGTCCGCACTTCGCAGGCACGATCGTTTTCAGGACCCGCACAGGAGGGCGTCACCATGTCCGCAGACGCACCCGTCGCCGAGCTGCACCCCGACTACAGCGACAGGGCCGCGACCGCCCGTCCGTGGTCGGAGGCGGTCGCCGTGCTCACCCGGGCGGAACTGTTCTGGCTGTCCACGGTCCGCCCGGACGGCCGCCCGCATGTCACGCCGCTGATCGGGCTCTGGTCGGACGGTGCGCTGCACTTCTGCACGGGCCCGTCCGAGCGCAAGGCGCGCAACCTGGCGAAGAACCCGGAGGTCGTGGTGACCACCGGTGACAACACGCTGACCCACGGGTTCGACGTGGTGGTCGAGGGCCGGGCGCACCGCGTGACGGACGAGACCCGGCTGACGCGGCTGGCCGAGCTCTGGGAGGCGAAGTACGGGGCGGACTGGCACTTCGAGGTCCACGCCGGTGCGTTCGCCAACGGTGCGGGCGGCCGCGCCGACGTGTTCCGGGTGGCGCCGCGCACGGCGTTCGGCTTCGGCAAGGGCGAACCGTACAGCCAGACCCGCTGGCGCTTCACCTGACCGCCGGCGGCCGGGCAGGTGAACCGCCCGGCCGCCGGGCGGTTCACCTGCCGGTCGCGGTACCGGGTTGCGTGCCGATGACGACGGTCGCGTACAGCTCGTCGGAGGTGACCACCCGTGCGGTCAGCCCGCTGCGGGCGACGGTCTCCTCGGCCCGGGCCGCCTGGCGTTCACTCGTCTCGACCAGCAGATGCCCGCCCGGTGCCAGCCATCGCGGCGCTTCGGCGGTCACCCGGCGCAGCACGTCGAGTCCGTCCCCGCCGCCGTCGAGCGCGACCCGGGGCTCATGGATCCGCGCCTCCGCGGGCAGGAGTTCGACGTCCCCGCTGGGTACGTACGGCACATTGGCGAGCAGAATCCCGACGCGGCCGCGCAGCGAGGCGGGCAGCGGTTCGAAGAGATCGCCCTCGTACACCTCCCCCGCACCGGCGACATTGCGGCGCGCGCACCGCACCGCGGCGGGTTCGACGTCGCAGGCGTGCAGTTCGACCCGGCCCAGGGCCGCGGCCAGCGCGGCGCCCAACGCACCGGAACCGCAGCACAGATCGACGACCACAGCAGGCCCGTCCGCACGGGACACGAGGCCGACGGCCTGGTCGACGAGGAACTCGGTGCGGCGGCGGGGCACGAAGACGCCGGGGTCCATCGCTATCCGCAGGCCGCGGAACTCGGCCCAGCCGAGGACGTGTTCAAGGGGCAGTCCGGCCGCCCGGCGGTCGACCATGGCCGCGAGCTCGGCCGGCGTACCGGCCGTGGAGAGGATCAACTCGGCCTCGTCCTCGGCGAATACACAGCCGGCGGCACGAAGCGTGGTGACGATGACGGAAAAAGGAAGCGGTGACGGGAAATCCGGCATGGAGCGGGCCTTTCGGAATGCCGATGGGCGCTCCGCGGTCACCTATACCGGTTCGACCACGCGATCGTGAGATGCGAGCACCCAGACTGACACAGCGGTAATGGGTCTCACCTCCTCGGTACGTCCCCGTGCTGGGGTCGGCAACACTACCCGAAGCGCACCTGGGCGCCTGCCATGCGTCGACAGGGGGCATGTGCGGGGCCCGTTGCCGCACCTTCGGCTTCATGTGACGACGAGAGACCGCCACTCGGCGCCGCACTGCGGCGGACTGAACGTCCGAACCGGTGCCAGGGCGCCGGAGGGCCGGCCTCACAGGCGATACGCAGGTCCAGGTCGTGCGCGTCCGGGCACGGTCGGCCATCGGCCGGGCAGAATGCCCCGGATCCGCCCCATGGTGTTGGACACGACAGGACGACAGTGTCCCGCGCCCCCTCCCCCGGCCGCCCGTCTCGTGTCAGTCGGTCCGGCCTCCGTCGCATCGGTCCGAGGAGGCAGGAGCAGCTGCACGGTGTCCTGCCATGGGGTGGAGCAGGCCGTGCGGGGTGGGCGGCCCGGCCCGTCAGGAGCAGGGAGCGTCGTCGCCGCGGCGGGTGGCGCCGGGGCGGGTGTTCACCGACCACATGTGCGTGCACTGCGGGCACTGAAGGTGGATGACCGGCCCCTTGTTGGAGATCAGATAGCGCCAGTGCTCACCGCAGTTGCGGCGGTCGGCGCAGGTCGCACAATGGCGGGCGTCGTCGCAGACGGGGCAGGCCACCCAGGCGCGTCGGGCGACGTCCGCCTGCGGATCAATGGGCAGCCGCACGGCCCGGCTCCTCCCCTGACAGGACACCGGCCGCCACCAGCAGGTCGTAGGTGCGCTGCTGCTCGGCGTCCAGGCCCGAGTAGAGGAGCGCGTACGCCTCGTCCTCGCCCCGGAGGGCGGCCACCGGGTCCCAGTCGGGCCCGAGCGCGGCCACGACCTCGGCCCGTCGCCGGGCTTCCTCGAAGGTCAGGTCGATCGTGAAGGGTATGAGGCCGGGAGTGTTGTCCTGGTTCATGGCGAGACTTCCGATGTGCGGACAGAACCCCACCATCTCTACCAGGCACCCACAGCAGCGGGGAAGGGTGACCTAAGTCGCCCCGGGACGACACCCCCGCCGACTCATCGAGGGGGCACCCGCGGATCGGCCGACGGGGGCGGGCCGTTGCCGGCACCGAGCCCCGAACGGCAGACACGGCCCACTCACGGCACCGTGACGCACTTCACTGCCTGCCCCGCAGGGGACACCCCCTCACGGGCATCGCCCGGTACGGGCCGCCGCCTGCGCCCACGCCGTCCGACGTTGTTCACGGGACAGCCCGGGGACGGCGGTGCCCACGGCTACGGAGGGGCTGAGGACAGCGGGCCGGCGTCCGCGCGGCCCATCCCCGGCACCTCTCCAGCGCTCCAACCGCGCCTGAGTGGTTCAGAGCGCGTTGATCGCAGACGGCGCGCGCTCGATTCGGGCCAGGGCACGCAGCAATGCCGCTTGGCCGTGCCGTCGGGCTGCGAGTCCCGCCAGCAACGTGAGTACGGGATCGAAGGCGCCGGCCGAGAGCTCCGGCGCCACGATTCCCACGCTGACGGCCAGGTCGTCCATGTGAACGGCGAGCTCCGTCATGCGCGTCACCAGGAAGTCGTCGAGGCTCAGAGCCCACCCCGTCTGCGGCATGAAGACGACCCGGTCACCCCGAACCGGCGGAAGGGCGGACTGCTGCTCGACAAGGGTCGCGCGGACGCGCTCCAGCAGCGCCTGTGCGCCCTCGGAGGCGATGTCCTCACCGTTCGCCCGAATGCCGGCGTTCACCTCAACCGCTCGGCCCGTCGCGCGGCGCTGGCCGCGGCGCAGACCGCGAACGCGGCCGCCGCTGCGGCCGAGGCCGCAGGACGTGCCTCGAACGCGGCATACGCCGCCGGCCAGGACAAGAACAAGGCCCAAGACGCCCTGGACCGGGCCGCCGAAGCCCGCGAGGCGGGCGAGCTCGCCAGGAAGTCGGCCAAGGCCGCCGAGCAGGCCGGCAAGGCCTCGCTGGCCGCCGCAGACGCCGCCGCCGCCTCCCGCAGCGCGACCGGCAACGCCAACAAGGCCGCCGCCGCCGCCGACCAGGCCGCCGACTACGCAGCTGCCGCCGGGGGTTCCTCCGCCGAAGCCCGGGCCGCGGCCGCGGAGACCCGCCGCCACGCCAACGAGGCCAACCGCGCCGCCGACGCCGCCGAGGCACTGGCCCGCAAGTCGGCGACCGCCGCCAACGAGGCGCGGGACGCCGCCAACTCGGCCGCCACGCACGCCGACAACGCCGCCGACGCCGCCGAAGACGCGGGCAAACACGCCGGCGAGGCAGCCGACCAGGCAGCCGACCAGGCAGCCGAGGCCACCAAACGGGCCGCCGCCGCCAAGGCGGCCGCCGACACCGCCACCAACGCGGTCGCGACCGCGCAGAAGACCTTCGACATCGCTCGCGAGACGGAGGCCGAGGAGCTCACCACCCGCACCAACGCGGCTGTCGAGGCGGCCATGTCCCAGAAGGCCATGGCGGACACGTTCACCGTTGAAATCTCCGAGACGGTGGTCGACGGCCAAGCGATCGTGGACGACACCAAGGCCCTGGCCTCCGAAGCCGAGCAGGCCGGCGCCGACGAGGCTGTGATCGCGGCCAAGGCGCGCCCGGTTGTCCTGCGGGCGATGAAGTACTTCGGCGCCTGGCGTCAGGACGCAGCCGCCCTGGCACTGTCCGGCACCGACGCCGAAGTCATCGAGTACCTCAAGACCGGCTGGGATCAGGCTGTCAAGGACGAGATGCGCCAGCAGGTCACTGACCTCGCCTCGGACAGCCCCTACGAGGCGGTTCGGACCGCTGCCACCGAGGCGCTCAACGGCACGGATGAGCAAATCCGTGACTTCTACCTCACCGGTCAGCACCAGGCTGCCAATGCCGACTACCGCGTCGAGGTCACCAAGCTCGCCAACGACGGCGGCCCCGGTGTCAAGGAAGGCGCCAAGAAGGCACTGGAAGACGGCAGCATCCAGGCCCTGCTCGGCTTCCTCAACAGCGGCCAGTACGCGGCCCAGCAGACCGACGAGCGAGTTACCACCACGCAGCTCTTCAACGACGGCGGCCCCGAGGTCAAGTCCGCGGCCAAGATCGCCCTGGCCGGTCCCGCCGACGAAGTCCACAGTTTCGTCGAGACTGACCAGTACATGGCCGACCGCAAGGACCAGCTGGCCTACACCCACATCGCCCAAGTCGAACGCCTCATCGCCGAAGGCCAGGTCATCGCGGCCACCGCCCGAAAGAACTCCTGGGACGCCGCAAAGGCCGCCTTCGACGCGAACAACGCCGCAGACAAGGCCGAGGAGGCCGCCGCGGAGGCGCATCACAGCGCCGAACAGGCCGAGGGGTACGCGGCCGACGCCGACGGCGCGGCCGATCGGGCCGAGACCAGCGCCGAGCAGGCCAAGCAGTCCGCGACCACCGCACGCTCCGCCGCCAACCGCGCGGCAAACGACGCAGTGGCCGCCGAAGAATCCGCCGCCCAGGCCGAATTCTCGGCTTCCTATGCGCGCGAATCGTCCTTCCAAGCCCAGGTGGCCGCCGATGAGGCGCGCGCTGACGCGCAGGATGCGGGGAAGAGCGCCGAAGAAGCCGATGGCCTCGCCAAGGCCGCCTGGACGGACGTCGTCGAGAAGCGCGAGGCCGAAGAGGCCGAAGCGCGCCGAGTCGCCGCCGAAGAGCGGGAGAGGCAACGCGAGGCGGAGAGCCAGAAGCCGAAGTGCTACATCCCGATGAACCGGGACAGCCTCCCACCCTGCGCCATGGCCGGCGGCGAACTCGTGTTCCCCGAGATCGACCCGCTCATGAAGGAAGTCGTCTGGGAGGTCATGGGACTCAACGACGCCAAAGAATGCGCCAAGGACCCTGCACTCGGTAAGTGCGCCATGGCCGCCTTGTCTTTCCTTCCAGTTGGAAAGCTCAAGCTCCTCAAGAAGGGTATCGAGGGGGTATCGGATGCGGTCGCAAGTTCCCGCGTCGCAAAGGCAGCTGCCAAGTGCACGCTGTGCTTCGCCGTCGGCACCCAGGTCCTGATGGCCGATGACTCGGTGAAGAACATCGAGTCCGTGACCGTGGGCGAATCAGTCGTAGCCACCGACCCCGTCAACGGAATAACGGGGCGTCGTACCGTCACGAATGTCATCGTCACCCAGCATGACAAGCATTTCAATGAGCTCACGGTGGCTGCCCACGGGAAAACGGGACGGATCACCGCTACTCACGAGCATCCGTTCTGGTCCCCGGAGGACAGGAAGTGGGTCGAGGCAGGTGATCTCCGTCCCGGCGCAACACTGCGGACCACCGACGGCAGCACCGCCGTAGTCCAGAGCAATCGCCCTTATGACGACTACGCTCGCACCTACAACCTGACCGTTGCCGGCATGCACACGTACTACGTGCTCGCCGGCGAGACCCCGGTACTTGTTCACAACGCCACCTGCTCGGTGCCGATCTCAAAGGGCCGATGGCACCACATTTGGAAGGGCCATGTAAACCGGAAGCTAGACCCGGGCAAAAGCAAGTTCACCACCACGAGCAAGGCAAAGATCGAGAGCATGATCAACCGAGCTCTCGGTGGCGAGACAGGCGACGGCGTCTATTTCTACAAATTCCCTGAAGCGATCGGAAAGATCGCGAAGGACGGCAAAGAAATACCCCAGTACCACATTCGCGTAGTGGTACGCGACGGAAAGCTCATTACGGCGTTCCCGTCAGACGGCCCATGAAAAGGAGTACGAGGGATGGGTGTTGACGTAGTACTGAAACGGGTAAATCAGCGGGGCACGAGCCGTAAGAAGCGTCGGCTGGACAACGTAGATTTCGTTCAGGACGCGGACGATGTGTTCGCTGACCTCTGTGACAACAGTGCTCTACCGATGCTGAACCGGGTGGACCGATACCGCAGCCAGATCCTGACTTCGGCGGACATGGCACAGTTCATTTCCGAGCTCAACGCAACCCGGGATCTGGTCGCAGGCGAACGGGAACGGGAACGGGACATCCTGAATGCAGTGCTCCGACTAGCCGAGCTCTGCGCAGAAGGTACAACGCTGGAACTCCACCTCGTGGGCGACTAGCGAACACCTCCATGGGCGACGGCAAGTAGCCCATGCCATGGGAAAGGGCCGGTCTGCACCGCAACGGTGCAGACCGGCCCTTTCCCATCCCGAAGTGTGCCCAGCTGGGCGGACTGCCGTACGTATCCGACACGTTGAAGCGCAAAGCCAAGGAAGCCGAAGCGCCTCGCGCGGCAGTGGAGTGCCGCAAGCAAGAGCGGGAAAGCATGCCGGTCTGCATAGCCAACCCCTACCGGGACTCTCTCCCGCCCTGCACCCTCGCCGGACCTGTCGACACTGTCGTCTGTGCGGCGGACCGCGCCGCCTTCATCCGCGCGAGTGACAGCAGCTTCATCACCTGCGTGTGGAAGCCCGCTCTCGTCGAGGCCGACGTCATTCCCGCGCCACAGCCCGGGCGAACGCCACCAGGCCGCCCGCGAGCACGGGATGCACGCGCTGCGCCACTTCCACGCCTCGGTCCTGCTGGACGCGGGCGAGAACATCGAGGCGCTGAGCCGGCACCTCGGGCACAGCGATCCGGGATTCACGCTGCGGATCTGCACGCACCTCATGCCGAGCAGCGAGGGCCGCACCCGGAAGGCCGTGGACAGCATGTACGAAGCCTCCGGTGCAGCACCGGACGGCCCGCAGGCGGCCCAGGGTGGGTGAAACGGCTCAGGGCCGACGGCACGAAGCCGTCGGCCCTGAGAAGAACCCTTGCCGTTCACGCAAACGGCACTGAACAGTGGTTACAGCACCGGCAGCAGCGCCTTCAGCTCGAAGGCCGTGACCTCGCTGCGGTACTCCTCCCACTCCTGCTTCTTGTTGCGCAGGAACTTATGCGGCGCGGGGCGACCCTCGGACGATCCATGCCACGGCGCCAGTGACCTGCGATCGAGCGGTCGTCCACGGTCGTTGTCGGTCACTGTGGGCCACACTCCGACGGCCCACAGACGGCCCGGTCCAAGCGTGAGCCGCCAGCAACTCCAGCCGGCCTGTTGCACTGGATGCGGATGAGCTTGGCCTCTTAGGGCTGATCTATTGAAGCGGCTATGAACTGGGTGCCGTTCCCGCGATAACGGGTACAACCCCACGACCACACATGCAATTGTCCCCTCTTATCGAGGCTATCCGCTACTCAGGCTGGAAGCTCCCATGTGGCGAACGGATAGCCTGACGAGTTGAGCACCAGATGCGCATACCTAAAGTCGCCTAGGCTCCGGACCACCTTGCGATCCGCCAAGGCGCGAACGATCAGGTGAACCCATCGCGGAGGCGAAGGTCAGAGGGCGGGAATCGGCGAAGCCCGGGCTGTTCTCCGCCGCGTCAAGGCACCGTCAGCACCAGCGCGTGTGGCGGCAGATGTGCCAGCCGTCGCCGGAGCCGCCCGAACCTCCGGAGCCGCCCGTACCGCCGGGGATTCCGTTCGGGTACAGCCTCGTGCGGTTCCGGTCGCGGGGGTACGGGTCGAGGTAGTCCGGGTCACCGTCGTCGTCGCGGTCCGGCAGGTAGGCGTCCCTGCCCCGGTCTGGGGCGGGGCAGCCGTGGTTGGGCGAGGAGAGCGCGAGGCTCACGACGTACACCTCGTCGGTGAGGGGACCGCCGCTCGCCGGGTCCTGCCGGCACACGCGCCAGTCGTCGTACTCGCCCTCACGGGGGAGCGTGTCGTTGAGGTACGCGGCCTCGGCGTGCACATCGTCCTCGGGTACGCCCGCGGCCGTCACCTTCGGGACGGCGGCGCGCCAGGTCAGCCCCAGGACGTCGGGCATCTTCTTCCACGGCACCGTCTTGCCCTCGGCCTCGGGGCACGGTTCCCCGCGGCGCACGACACCGAAGTCCACGATCGGCTCCTCGGACGATCCGCCGGTCACCTGGAAGCAGACCTTCCACAGCGAACGCGCCGTCACCTCCCGCTTCTGGTCCGAGGCGTCGTGGTAGATGACCGTGAAGCCCCTCCTCAGCGACTTCGGGAAGGCCACGTCCAGCGAGTCGCCCGTGAAGTCGGGCACCGTGGGCATCGTGGCCTCGGGCGTCGCCCGCGAGGCGGTGGGGAAGCGACTCGGGCGCGTGGACGGCTTCGCGGCGTCGGTGTTCGCCGCCCGGGCCGGGGTGTCGGCGGGCTGCCCGGGGAGCACCGCCCCCAAGAGGGCCATCGCCGCGACCGAGGCGACGACCCTGCCCGACCTGGGCCAGGGGTTGCGCCACCACAAGAGGATCAGAGCGACGAGGAGCGCCACCCCGCCGAGCTGGTCGCTAACCAGCCCCAGCAGGGGGACGGCGGCGATGGCTCCCATGCGTGCCGCGCCCGTCTGCCACCAGGGGCCGGGTGCGGAGGAAGGGGGAGGCGAGGACTCGTGGCTCTGGGGGCCGGACATGGTGGCGCGGAGCCTTTCCATCCATACGTGCGAAAGCTGACCGCCCGCATCGTACGCAGAGGGGGGAAGCCGCCCTTCCGGGTGGTGCCCCTGATGCGCCGTGGTGAACCGGGCGGGTGACGGTTCTGTGGCGCACCGACGGGTTTGCCTGGGCGGACACTCCCGGAACAGCCTCCGCGGCCGGTGGCCGTGTCGCCACCCACACGGCAACCGTGACGCCCGAGATACTCGGCGCCATCGCCGCCGGCCTGGGCGTGCCGCTGCGGCTCGTACAGGCTGCGGCAGCCGAGCAGTACGTGGGGCTCGTCCTCGACGACTCGGCAGCGAGCGAATAGCTGAGGTTCGGCTACGCCGCTTCGTACCGGTGGGCTCGTCCGCCGCGCCATTCGATCCAGTGCGGGTCGTCGAGGATGTCCCAGGCGTCGTCGAGGCCGGCCCGCCGCAGGAATTCGACCAGGTCGCGATCGTCGCGGGCAAGCCCGACGATCTGCCCGTTGATGGTGGCCCTTCGCCCACCGGTGGCGGAAAGGCCATGGACGACTATCGGCGCGCTCATGCCTCCAGGGTGCGACTGGTGGCAGGTCACGGCATGCGCGTCACGGTGAGCGTCCCGTGCCGGCCTCATCCGGCAAGCACCTTCGTCGAACTGGAGGCGGCAGCACAGCTGCGGCACACGTGTGACGTGAGCGCGGCAATCAGGTGATGCGGCGACCGCACCCGTGATCCGGCGGCACCCCGGCTTGTTCCCGGGTGTGCACATATCCGTCGCGACGGATTTTCACCTGATGGGGAAGGCCACCATGCGCATCCACACGTTGAAGCGGCGTATCGCCGCGCTTGGCACCGTCCTGGGGCTGGGCGTCGCGCTGCCGTTCACCCTCGGGGTCACCCCCGCTCAGGCGCAGGCCCAGCTGGACATCACCAAGACCCATGTCGGGGACTTCTCCCGCGGTGGGGAGGGGATCTACCGCGTCACCGTCATCAACAGCGGCACCGAGGCGACCCCGTCCGGGACTCGGATGACGGACGTCCTCCCCACCGGGCTCACTTCCCCGAGGGTGCGGTTCTTCAGCAACAACTCGGCCCCGGTTTCCTGCACAAGCCCCGGCGGGGACCGGTTGGTCTGCGACACCGGCGTGCTGCAGCCCGGTGACAACTACACGCTGGAACTCGTCACCGACGTCGACGCCGACGCTCCCTGCACCATCACCAACATCGCCACTGTCGTCGGCCTCACCGGTGGCATCAGCGACTCGGCCAGCGACCCGACCAACATCCCCGGCCCCAACTGCAACGGCGGAGGCGGCGGAGGCGGGTCGCTGCTCCCCATCAGCCTCAGCGGCGTGATCCCGATGTTCAACAACATCAGCACGAACACCAACATCAACAGCCCCGGCGCCACCAACACCAGCAAGCAGCACTTCAAGGTGACCGCGCCGACGGATCAGTAGGTCTCCACCACCTTGACCTGCTCCTCCGTGACCTCCACTTCCACGACCTGGAACGAGCGGAACTGGCACGCGCGGTACGTGCAGTTGAGGCACCGCACTCTCCTGGCACAGGAGTAGGGCGAGAGCGGCGGCCGTACATGCCGACATCGGTGGATCGTGCGCGGGCACTGGCGCAACCACTACTACTCCTCGCGCAAGGCCAACCGGCCCACCTGGATCGACCAGCACATCAAGGGCCCGGACGGTGCGCCAATCCTGGACCCGGAAAAGCTCGTCAACCTCCTGCGCCGCTGACACCCACCAGACGCACCAGTGCCCGCCTCTCCGTACAGGGGAGGCGGGCACCTCGTGAAATCCCCGGACCCGCGCGTGCCGGGCACGCGCTACTGCTCCTCATGAACGTAGCCACTTGCCCATCACCGCATCCGCGTCACGGTCAGCGTCCCGTGTCGGCCCGACCCGGCCAGCACCTCGACCACCAGGTCGGTGTCGAGCCGGGTGTAGATCTCCTGGTCGGCTCTCCCGGAGCCGGTCTCGGGGGCGTCGGCGAGTACCTGGCCGATGTGGGCGGCGAGGCCAGCCGTGAGCCTGGCGGTCACCCGCACCCGGTTCTCCCCTGCGGCTACTACCGCCAGGTTCCGCGGCCGCGCCCGGGGCCCGGTGTACCCGACGACCTGGGCGTTGATGGTGTCTGCGTGCCTGACCTTCACCCATCCGCGGCGCCCGAACGGGTAGCCGCCCTCGGCCCGCTTCGCGACGATCCCCTCAATGCCTTGCGCTTGCAGCGCCCGGTACCAGTGCTCTGCCGTCTCGTAGTCGTCCGTGGCCGGCGCGGCCTGAATCGGCGGGCCGGCGTCGGCGAGCAGGTCCAGGAGCAGCGCGCGCCGCTCCGTGTACGGGCGTCCGGCGACGGCGCCGTGCACGGGGTGCTGCAGGACATCCCAGACCACATACGAAGCCGGGTACTGGGCGGCCAGCTGGCGGGCCCGCATCAGGGATGATGCCGCTCTCGCCTGTGCGGCCCCGAAGTCGATTCGGCCGTCCCGCCACACGACCGCCTCCCCGTCCAGGACCGTCCCCCGCGGCAGGGCGGTCATCCCGGCGGTGGCCAGGTCCATCCAGTGCGTGGTGACGACCCGACCGGACCGGGCGTACAGGGTGACGGTGTCCTCGGTGCGCACCATGACGGTCCGGTGCCCGTCGAACTTGGGCTCGTACCACCACCCGGGCCCGTGCGGCACGGTCGAGACGGGGTAGGCCAGTGCCACCTTGATCGGGAGGTCCACCTTCATGCTGCGACCAGCGCCTGATCACAGCACTCCGAGCGCGGTGTCCGGCCGACAGTAGACGCAGGCCCGGATCCCCTCGGTGAGGGCCGCGAGAGCCTGCTCGCGGCTGATGGTGCGCTGCCGCTTCCCGGCCATCCGGCATCCGCCGACGTGCACCTCGATGGGTGGGCGGCCGACGCCGATGCCGAGCTCGACAATCCAGTCCGGGGTGGGCGGCCGCCGCTCCTCGCCCTGCCGCTTCTCCCGCTCCCGCTGCTCGGCTGCCGCGATGGCTTCGTCGATTCGGGCCAACCACATTGCGTACCAGGTCCGCAGCGTGCGGAGGCGAGACAGATCAGGGGGCAGGAGATCGGACACGTGTTCGAGTCTACGTCCGGACGTGTGTGCACTATCGGGGCATCACCGTGCCAGCATGGTGCGCACCATCCGACAACCGACGAGAGGAGCCGCGGCCACATGACCGACGCCGACCTGCTGCGGACCCTCGGCGTGGACCCCCTGAAGCTGGACCCGGCCCCACCGTCGCCATGGAGGAGCGCGGGGGCCGAACGGCTCGCCGGCCGTCATCCGTGCGTGCGCTGCGGCAAGCCCTCGACCGTGGCCGGCGTCGTCGACACGCTCGAACATGGCCGCCGCTGGCTGGACCGCTGCACGCCCTGCCTCATCGCCACCACCCCACGCGGTGGCCCCCGTGCGCCGCTGGCGGACACCGTGGCCGTGCCGCGAGAGGCAGCCCGCGAGGCCGGGGTCAGCCTGACCATCGTGACCGACGAGTCGTAGCCTGCCGTCGTGGACAACCAGCGCTACCACCTGACCCTGACGATCGGCGGGCGGCCCATCATGCACGGCTGGTGGCCCGAACTGAAGTTCGCCGAGCGTAAGTTCGCGGCCTGGGTCGGCGAGCGCGGCAGCGTCGAAGGCACCCGGATCACGCTCACCGACGAGGCGGACGGCGGGCGGGTGCTGAAGTTCTGGCCAGACGAAGGCCGGTGATACCGCCCGCACTGTCGGCGGCGCCTGCGACACTGGCCAGGGCCGTGCCGCGTCCCCCGTCGGCGGGGCCACCTGCCGTCCGGGCCGACTGTTATACCGGCCTCCTAGACTCGATACATCAATCCCCAGGGCCGCTGGGCCCGCGAACAGGGGGAATGCTTCCCGCCCCGCCCGGAACAGCGCCCGGGTGGGGCGGAGCTGCCTCAGCCGTCCTCGGGCTCCGGGTGCAGGACCGCCTTCTTCACGGCCATCTCTAGCTCGTACCGGGATACTCCCGCCGCCTCGGCGTGCGCGGTCAGTGCGGCCTGGAACCGTTCGGCGACCTCGCGCCACGCGGCCTAGCCTAGCTCTACGCAAATCGGTCAGCGACGTCTGGAGCAGCCTCGCCCGTGCCATCGGGAGCTCTGGCGGTCCAAGGGCGGTGGACGGGGTTGCTGTACTTCGTTGCTGTACCGCATGCCCTGGCCGCGCTTAGCGTGGTGGCGTGAACTTCAAGCCGGAGGTCGAGAGACACTGCGAGAGGTGCGGAACTACCTTTCCTGGCAACCGGATCGGTCGCCCTAAGCTGTACTGCTCGCGTAAATGCCAGCGGGCTGCGGCAAAGGAGTACTACGGCGTTCGAGGCACCGCGCCGTCGTCTTGTGCTCAGTGCTCCGTGGCGATCAAGCAGCCTACATCTGGGCGTTTGCGGCATTTCTGCTCGGATCGATGCCGAAAGGCGTGGGGCACGGCCAACGGCAGGCAGATCGATCCTCTTGTTCGACAGTTCATACGAACCGGAGAAGCTGCAGGCAAGCTGACCCACGCCCACATAATGGGCAACATTCACCTGACACGCCGTCACACGCAAGAGGTCCGAGCAACCGTTCTGGCGCTACTGGACCTGCTGGATCAAGCCCATGATCTTGCTGGCAAGGCTGAACTGATTCAGCTCATCGAGACTCTACGAGACCGCTGGGATGATCCCCGGCCCGGTGACACGGGCCTGTAGGCGTCTTGAACAGCCACGACTTTTTGCCTCGGACGAAACCATGGCGTCAACTTGGTCGGCAGACAGCGGGGAGCCATCATCTTTTTGTCGTTCCTGCGCCCAAACTCCTTCAATGGAGAGCTGGGCCATTTTGCTGTCTGGGCCGCTGCTCCTCGCTGAAGGAGTAGTGGCCCTCTCTATGTTCGGGAGGGCTTGGAGCAAGGGGCCCGCCCGCGGATGTGGAGTCGCGACGGGCGAGCCCAGGGACCTGGAGGCCCGTAAGTGACAGTGACCGTTGGCGCGGTACCCATGGCGATCTTCATAGTGGCGTGCTTTGTTGCCTACCTGGTGTTTCGGCATTCGTCGCGAGATGCGCATGGGGCGCCTATACGAGGCGACCTAGGAGCTGCGATTGCTGCCGCTGGCATCGTCGTAACCGCTCTGGCTTGGCTACTTGGCGCGCGAGGGGGCTCTGGAGACGAGACATCCAGGCCTCAGGACGGGGTACCTGCTGTCTCGCAATCCCCAACGCCTCGAAGTAGTGAACCACTCGTGCAGCAGCCTCGCTGAAGGGCGGTGAGGACTCAATGGCCGAGTCAAGGCGGCAGATGGCGCCGGTGGACTGCAACTGGCGCGCCCTGACGACCTTGCCGGCCAAGACTTCGACGCCGTCCACCCCATTCGCGGCGAGATCGAGCAGAAGGCCACCGCCTAGGAAGCCGGTGGCCTTCTGCTCGACCGGTGTACCTGTCACCTGCGCTGATGGTCCGCAGCCGTCCGCGCTCGTCCGCTGTTGTTCGCTGGCGTCGTCACGCAGTTACTGAGGATTTCGTGTTGTCGTCGGGTAGTGACGGTTGATGATCCCTGCGATATGCCCTTGGTGTGCGTTATCCGGAGGGCGGGGGCCTTACCGCTGAGCGTCGGGCATTTCGTGAGGGGATCCGGCTCCAGGCCGGTCGGCGGTTAGCGGCGGGTGAGAGCACCGCTATCCGTGCGCTGCGCCCACCGATGTCGCTGTGCGGACCAGCGCCGCAGTTGCCCTGGAGCGGGACTGTTGGGGCCAGGCGATCGACAAGGTGGCCGGGGGCGCGTCCGGGACCTCGCGGTACCTGATGCCCGGGCGCGGGTATCGGCGGCACACGGATTCCGGGAGCACGGTGACCACGTCTCCGAGTTCGACGAGCTTGAGCAGTTGGGCGAGGTCCTGGATCGCGTACCGGTCGACGATCGTGTCGAGGTAGCGGGCCAGACATCCCTGAGTGTCCTGCTCGGTGGGCGGGAGACCGAGGTCGGCGAGAGTGATGCGGTCCCTGGCGGCCAGCGGGTGGTTGGCCGGGAGGGCGGCCAGGCGGCGTTCGACAGTCACCGGCTCCGTGTCGAGGCCGGTGCGGTCGAACGGTTCGTAGATCAGGGCCGCGTCGGCTTCGCCCCGGCGCAGCAGGCTGGGCTGGTCGCGCCAGCCGGAGAGTCGGATGGTGACCGGCTCGGCCGAGGGTTCGGCGGCGTACCGGGCGAGGATGGACTCCAGCAGGCCCCCGTCGCCGTCGGCCTTCACGGCGAGCACCAGCTTCGGCTCGGCCGCGCGTTGTGCCCGGCGCCCGGCTGCTTGAAGGGCGTCCAGCGCGGTCCGCGCCTCCGCGAGCAGTACGGTGCCGGCCGGGGTCAGCGTGACGCTGTGCGTGGTGCGTTCAAAGAGGGTGATGCCCAGCTCCGCCTCGAGGTTGCGGATGGCGCGCGACAGCGGAGGGGCGGAGATGCCGAGGCGCTCTGCTGCGCGGGCGAAGTTGAGTTCTTCGGCGACGGCGACGAAATAGCGCAGCGGGCGGGACTCCACGGCCTGGCACCTCCGTTTGGTATGTCCCTGAGGGTAACAAGCGGGATCCCTGCGATCCTTCCGTTCTGCCGGGCCGGATCAGATGCTTCTTCCATGATTGTCATCACCACTCCCACCGGCCAGATCGGCCGACAGGTCCTCGACGCCCTGCTCGACGGCGAACAGCCGGTCCGCGTGATAGCCCGTGACCCTTCCTGGCTTCCCGCCCGGGCGCGCAAGCGGGTCGAGGTCGTCCCCGGCTCGCACGGCGACCTCGATGTCGTCATGGAAGCGTTCGCGGGCGCCGACAGCGTGTTCTGGGTGGTGCCTCCGAACTCCCGGACAAACAGCATCGAAGGCCACTACCTGAACTGGACCCGCCCCGCGTGCGAGGCGATCACCCGTCACGGCGTCAACCGTGTCGTCGCCGTATCGACCATGGGCACCGGGATCGAGAAGAACGCCGGGCACCTGACGGCGTCCGTGGCCAAGGACGAGCTCATCAGGTCGACGGGGGTGAGTTTCCGGGCGCTGCGGGCGGCGGCCTTCATGGAGAACCTACTCATGCAGGTCGAGGCAATCAGGAACCAGGGCACGTTCTTCCTCCCGGCCGTGGCGGACCGGGTGCTCGCGACGATCGCCACCCGCGACATCGCCGCGACGGCCGCGCGGCTGCTGCTCGACGACTCCTGGAGCGGGCAGGACGGCGTCCCGCTGGTCAGCCCCGACCGTATCTCCCCCAACGGCATGGCTCGGATCATGTCCGAGGTGCTCGAGCGGCCGGTCCGCTGCCAGCAGGTCCCCCTCGACGCGTACAAGGAGACGGCTCTGAGCCGTGGGGCGAGCGAAGCCTGGGCACGGGGCCTGGTCGACATGGCCGCAGCCCAGATCGACGGCGCGTATGACGCCGAGCACCACTCCGCGCAGCCCTCCCCCACCGGTTTCCGCGAGTGGTGCGAAAAGGTGCTCAGGCCGGCTGTTCTGGCCTGAGCCGCAGCGGACGTCGGTCTCGGTGTGGCAGCGGCGGCTCGGTCGCCAACCGGATCCACTTCGCTGTCGAGGCGACCGCCGCCACCGCCGAGACCGACGGCCACTTCAGGAGTTCGAGCCGCGCTCCGCACGGCCTGCGGGATGTGGTTCAACTAGGCGGCTTAGGATCGGTACTTGACCGCCTCGCGCCGCTGTCGTCTGCCGACGTTGATGTCATCTGGTGATGTCAGCCGTGGGGGAGGATCCGGGGCCATCAGTGGCGGAAGCGCGCGGTGTCGCCTTCGACGTGGATGAGGAAGTCTTCGATCGTCTCAGAGCCGGGGACTGCGATCAGGGCCAGCTTGAGAGCATCGACAGCTTCCAGGGTCCTGATGATCTCGTCCTCGTCGCTATCGTCGCTCTCAACGGCTCTGGTCCATGCTTCCACGGTGGGTCGCAAAGGCTCCCAAGCGGAAGTCGGCCTGAAGCGACATTCAAACCACGGCTGGGCTACCTGGTCGAGCACAAGGGTGCCAACGTGCACGTCCCCCTGCATCAACCACCATGATCGACTCACAGCCCGTCCCTTCTCACGGCTGGCAGCACTGTAGGACCTGAGCTTGGGAATCACCGGGCCTTGGGCCCCCATCGGAGAGCTGACCGGCGGGAACGGATACCAAGGGGAACACCAGGAGCTCGTCTTAGCACCCGTGGTTGACCGTGGTTCCCCGCCCTGTCGGGCACGGATCGGGCACATGGTCCCGGCCGGGCAAGAGCACGCATGGGCACGGCACGCGTGTCGACGGGCGAGGCCAGGGACACGCCCCAGCCGATCTGGCGGTGTCGAGACCCGCGCCTTCGGGGTGGCTCTCGGCACGCTTGAATGTGAGGGTGACGAAGTGGGGCCGCCCATACGTACCCCGGACCGACGAGCTCGTACCCGTGCTCCTGGATCAGGTGGAGGCAGGGGCCGGTAGCGAGGGCGTGTGGCGCGAGCTATGGACCATGCTGTGCATCGAGGGCGAGACCCTCGTCCCAGGGAGTCTCGCCGCACTGCCACGTCTGGTCGCGCTCGCCAGGGCTGAAACACAAGCGCTGGAGATGGCCGGGGCGATCGTGCGCAGCGCGATGACGGACGACCAGGGCGAGCGCATGTTTATGGAAAGCCCCGACGTCATCGCGGAGCTTCGGGAACTGGTGGACCGGCGTCTCCGGACGTGTCCGGCCGACTATGTCTGGGGCTTCCGTACCCTTCTCGCGATTGAGGGGCAGTTCCACTGGAGTGCCGCCCTTGGTGACTTCAGCGACGACTTCTACAGGGTGGCCTGTCCGCACTGCTCCCTGACCGTGACCATCGCCATCAGCGGATACGGGTGCTACTCGGCCTACCGGGACTGGGACGCGGGCGATGTCGATAAGCGCGACCTGCGGCCGGCGTCCGTTGCGGAGCTCGACGGCATGGGGCGGTGGATGTACGACCTCGCGGTCCGGGACGGCCAAGACCGGCTGGCCGAGGGGGTGACGTACCTATTCGGCCGCGCGGAGTGCCCACGCTGTGCCAGCGTGTTTCGCATAGCGGATGAGTACGCAGCCGCCAACCTCCCGCCGACGCTTTCATCCCTGTGTTCGGGGGATACGCACCCAGCTTGGAAGACGCAGTATGCGGACCGCGGCTGACCTGGCAAGGCACTGACCTGGGCCGGAGCGTGATCAGCGCTGCTGTTCCCCGTGAGTCCCCGCTGCGTCCCGCCGGCACGGGCACGCAGCGGGCACGTGGTCCCGGCCGGGCAAGAGCACGCATGGGCACGGCACGCGTGTCGACGGGGGAGCGTGACAGACTTGGTTCCCGACCTGCGGTCAGGTCGCCGACCGACTGGTGATGTCAGGTTGGATGGCCGTATGGAGCGTGTCGAGGCTGAGCTGTTCACGGACGGTGGCAACAACGCAGTGGTGCGCCTGCCCGGCCGTCGCTCCCCTGGTGTACTGATCCAGGGTGACTCCCTTTCCATCCTCCGGGCCGACGTCGCTGAAGTGGTGGAGGCCTTCGACCAGGGTGACGTGGCTGGAGCCCGCGAGACCGCCTGCCTTCTCCTGGACGGCCTCGACGCGCTGCTCGCGCGCTACACCGCTGCGCTGGAAGCGCACGAGATCCCTCGGCCGTACTGACTTCGCGACGAGGCCTCTGGTGCGAGCATGCAACGGGCACGCTGCTACACGTCGCGGAGGACGTCACGCAGCGCGTCAGCTTGGAGATCGAGTGCCCGACGCATCGCGTAGCCCGTGTGCGCAGTGTGTGAGCCAATTTCCTGCTCCTCGGGAGCTGATCCACCGAGTGACAGCCTCGTGGCTACGTACTCCTCGCCTGAGTAGGTGAGTACCAGGAAGACCTCCACAGCCAGATCGTTGCGTCGGTATTGGACTCTGACCACCGCCGGGTAGGCATCGCCGGAATGCTCAACCGTCGGACCGACGCATCCAAGGTCCTCACGTAGGAAGTTCAGCCTCGCGCTTGCCTCGTCAGCGAAGGTCTTCAGACGCATGTCCATGATGGTTGAGTATCGGCGCACACAAGCGTTTTCGGCAGGGGCCGAAGCGGCTTGGGGAACGAGTGGCGGCGCTCCGGTAGCCCTAGTTTGGAAGACCACGTACGTGGACGCCCGCTGAGCTGTGAGGTCGCTGACCTGGCGGGTAGCGGCTACGCCGCCGTGGTTCCCCGTTGTTCCCCGCTCATCTCCAACCGATCGGGCACGAATGGGGCACGCACGGGTCGCTCGCCTAACCGGAGGTCGGTGCTGGCCCGGGGGAACATTCGCCGAGCGCGTGGGTAAGGCGATTGATCACCTCGGGGACGGTGAAGCTCCATCCGACCAACCGCGGGCCCGACCAGTTGATCCCGACGAGCAACTGTTCGTCGGCCAGGTCAGGAAGGTCGACATTGCGCCAGTAATCCAACGTCAGAGACTCGACTCGAAGGTTTCCACCCCAGAGCTCGGCTGCTCGTTTCGCGCGTGCGGCTGTGGACCAGAACGGAGCTGATCGCCGTCCGCTGGAGTCCATCGGGGCAGGGCTGCCGGCATCGTCGCGTACGAACCAAACCGTCCGCTCGCGCGCGACGTCCCGGAAGAATGCAGCTGCTTGGGCACCGCTCTGGCTCACGGCTCCAGAGAGTAGCAAGCGCACGAGAGGGCGCGTGATCAGTACTTCTGGTATTGAACCGCCCCTCCGGCGGAGTGCAGCATCGCTCAGCAACATGCCGGTGAGCTGCGCGGTTGTGGGCGTCATTGGTCGTTGGCGGTCAGCGCCGGCTCCCCTCGGACGGCCCACAGACGGCCCGGAAGAAGGCCAAGCAGTACCTGTGCCACGGTCGGGCGCGGCAGTTCCTGTGGGACACCAGGCGCGCCGCTCGCATCTCAAAATCGAACACGCGTACCATTCGCGTGTGCCCATGTACGACTTCCCCGAGGACCTGCGCGACGCCCAGCTCGCGCTGCACCGGACCCGCGCCGCATACGAGCAGTACGCCGCCGGCCTGCCGTGGTCGGCCGAGCCGATGCCGGGCTGGGAGGGCGAGAAGCAGCCGTACACCAGCTTCCGCTCCGGCAAGGCGGACAGCCCCGGGTACACGGCGGAGCAGGCCGCGGACGTGGCCCGCTATCAGGCGGAGCTGCTCCGGCTGAGCACCCAGGTGGCCACCCACGCGTACTGGGCGACGCTCGACCAGGGTGTGGTGGACGCCCGGATGGTGCTCAAGCGCGCCCATGAGACCGCTGGCGAGGCGGTGTAGCCGTGCCCGATCCGGGGTCGATATCCCGACTGGACAAGCTCCGGGCTCTTGAGGAGTGGCTGGACTGGCAGCTGCGCCAGACCCGGAACCGGGTCCGCGAGCTCGAGGTCCAGGAGCGGCAGGAGCAGCAGCGCCGGGAGCGGGCGAGGGCCGAGCTGTCGTGGAAACTCCAGCCCCAGCAGTCCGGCGGTCCTGCGCTGCTGCACCGCGGTGGCTGCGCGGCGTACACCGCGCAGATGGGGTTCATCAACCGCGAAGAGGCGATCATCGCGATGAACGAGCCGGACATCGAGCCGTGCCCGGTCTGCACTCCGCAGACGGGCCTGGGGTAGGGCCGTACAGACCGCTCCGGATGCCTGCGTCCAACACAGGTCGCACGCTGGGTGCGGGGAGTTGCTAATCGAGGTCGCGCGGCCCGTCCATTGCTACCTGGTCGACACCCGCTTCAGGAGTTCGCCCAGCGTGCCACCCTTGCCGCGCTCACCCCCGCTTCGTCAGTCGAGCAGGACCGCCCGGAGCTGCATGTGTCCGCCCCCGTTGATGTCAGGCGTGGATGTCAGCCCTGCAGGTCGGGGTCACCGCTAGCGCTTCTTCCGGAGCTTCCGCATCTTCGCGTCGGCCTCCTTCTTCTTTCGCTGCGCCACCCCGTACGCAGACCACGGCCCCTGATGCTTGGCGCAGCGCGAGGTGCCCACGACGGCCTTGTTCTGGCAGCGCCTCCCGCTTTGAGTGGGAGCCCCGCACTTCGACTGAGTCATCTACCCCTCCCGCGTCCGGCATCGACAACGATCGGACGCTGGAATGATCCGCCCACCGGCCGCACCCGGGAAGGCGCAACCAACGAGGACGGAAGCACGGACGGCACACAGCTCCTGAAGCCGTGTCGACTTCGACGTCGGGGTATCTCTGATCTGCACAGATACCCAGGGCTGGACCAAGGCCATTGGGCTCACGCGCTATCCACGCACGGTCGGCGCTCTCCGCTTCCTCCCGGTGGACGGGTGTAGCTACCAAGTGGGCTACCTGTGTTGAGGCAAAACGCGCAGATCGGGCATGTTCGCATGATGGAAGAAGAAGTCCTCCTCGCACCGGCGTGCTCCGCTTCAGCGCCGAGGGGGGCACCAGCCCTCAGTGTGTAGCCGACGGCGCTAGGCTGCGGCCGTGGAGCATGATGAGACACCTCAGACTAGTGACACAGATGGTGCGGGGCACCGAGGGATCTTCGACGGTTTTTCCGGCTTCGTCACTCCCACGGTTGAGGACTGGAAGACGGTTCTACGTAGTGGGCTCGTGGTCGTTGATACCAACGTCCTGCTAAATCTCTACCGTTACAACCAGGATGCGCGAGCGTCGCTTCTGGCTGCTCTGCAGAACCTTGGGTCCTGTTTGTGGGTTCCGCATCAGGTCATGAGTGAGTTCTGGAGCGGCCGCGAAGGTGCCATCGATGATCCGCGGAAACAGCTCGAGGATTCCGAGATCGCCCTCAAGAAGGGATTGCAGAGCTCCCTGGAGGGTCTGAGGCGGTGGGCCAACCGTGTCTCATTGGATCGATCGCAAGTCATGCAGCTTGAAACGAAACTTACGACTGCCTGCGATGAGGTCCTCGCGAAGATGGTCGGTGTAGTTGACATCGGCGAGCAGGAGATGGCGAAAGATACATCAAAAGATAAGGTGGTCGCCTCGCTTGCGACCTTGCTCGACGGAAAGATTGGAGCTGCACTAGAGGCCAAGATCCTCGCTGAGGCTGTAGCTGAAGGTAAGCGTCGGGTGCACGAGAAGATCCCGCCCGGATATATGGATAAATCCAAGACGACCCGAGGCGATGATTCCGAAGCCGGCGATTATCTCGTTTGGCTGCAGCTCATCTTGGAGGCCAAGAAAAGAGGTACGGATGTCCTCCTCGTAACCGGTGATATAAAGGAGGACTGGTGGCGGACGCGAAATAAGATTCCGCTTGGCCCGCGAAATGAACTTGCGGAGGAGCTTCTCCGCGAGGCGGGTGTTCGATTGTACATGTTGCGGCCCGAAGGGCTCCTTTCCTATGCTCGGGACTTCCTTGAGGTCGAAGTCACAGAAGACTCTCTGCAGAACGTGGAGATGGTCGACGCTCAATCTACGCGGGATTCGGTATTCCGCGACCTCGTCGACCTAATGGAGGTCGACCCATCCGGCGCCGCCTTGGGTGCATGGCGTGAGGTCGAAGGCGCCGTAGAGAGGGCCTTTCCGGACTACGTAAAAGGTGGCCCACGGTTCTCTCCATTCAGGCGAGTGCGGCACTTGGGTAATTATTCGGGTGTTTCGTCAGATGTCGTGAGGGCAATTCGAGAACTTCAGGAGATTAGAAACAACCTCGTGCACGCAAGCGGTTTTGAGTTCACTGAGGAGGGTATTCGCACCTTCCTGGAAAGGGCTAAGGGAATCGTCGACGCCTTGGCTTTGGCTGGCGCACCCGGTTTCCAGGCCGTGCGATTTGAGCAGGCCGTCCTCGAGGCGATCCGAGGGATGGGGTTCGACGCTGCAATTCCCACCGGAGGTGGCCGTGAATTCGACATCGCGGTTCGGGAAGGGGAGAACTCTGACTCTTATGTATATGTTCAAGTTAAGTATCTTTCGGACGGAGAGTTTTCCGCGAGGCGCCTGCGTGAGCAGGTTGGGTTGCTAGCCTCGGCATCCGCTGACGTCGCATCGGTAATCGTCGTGACGAATGCAGATTTGAGCAACCGAGCTCGGGAATTTAATTCGACAATTGACTCATCATCAGGGATCGATGGGCGCCGCCTGGAGATCGTTCAGTGGAATGGTTCAGAAGATGACCCACTGCTGATGCGGGCTCTTGGAAGGGCTATGCGTAAGGCGGGCCCTTCCGAATCAGAGTGATGAGCGTTCTGGGAGGGCTGCAACTCATGCCCCACGTCCACCACTTCCCCCGGCTCCCATCCACCACGACGCTGCCCGCAGACGCCCACGGGCCCCCTCCATCCCGGAGCTTGAGCGCCCCCGCCGGAGGCATGCCCCTGAGCCGCGCCTCACGCACACGCCCCGAGCGCCCCGTGGTTCACCCGCCCATCAATCCGAGGCGTCAGGCGTGCGGCCGGGCCGGAGCGGGGCGAAGACCGGAGCGGTGGCCCGGACGACGGGCCGCACGTGCCACGCCGTGCGCGGCGGGCGCCGTGATGAAGTAGAGAAAGTTCTACCGCGCTCGCTGACGCCGATGGCGAGCCGCTGTGGGCGAGTTGTTCACAACACCCCCAACTCGGTGTCAGGCCGGCATTGGATGCAGGCCCCGGATTCCATCGGCGAGAGCGGCAATGGCCTGCTCGCGGGTGATGGCGTGCTGGCGCTTCGCGGCGGCGTAGCACCCGCCGGATCAGCGAAGTCGCGCAGCGCCTGACTACCCGAGTATCCCGAGCTCATAGATGGCCCGCGTGACGGGCGAGCGGGAGGACGCACACACGCAGGCGACATCGATTCGCTGAGGCCGGCAGATTTACAGTTCGCGGCACGCACGGCTCTGACCGCGAACGGTCGCTGCAATCCAGCGGGCTACCCCACGCCCGCCCCGCATCAAGGGCGATGCAAAACGGCCAACTCGTCGATCAACCGGTCATCCACGCCTTGGGGGTAGGCCTCCCTGACCAGGTCCAATCCCGGTTCCATCGCTCCCAGAGCCGCGGGAAGTCCGCTGCAGTCGCGGCCGTGATGGCACACGCGCCACTGACACGCGGTTGAACCAATCCTTGGGCGATCGGATTCAGCTGTCCAACAGGCGTCGGCAGTGCACGGTGAAGGTAGCCACGGCTTCGTGGCTACGATCTCTGTGATCAACTAGCTCGCTTAGGGAGACCGACCACTCTGAGGGAAGCGAGACTTGTCCTTCCCTTGTGGCTACGGCGAAGTTGAGACTGTTCGCCCATGTGTATAGCTCTGTAATGAGCTCACCAGCTTCGTTGGACGCTTCTTCCGGGCCTTCAAGAGCAACCAGGCTCTCGGCTTCGCCCAGCCTGTGCACTACCTCACTGAACTGTTCAGAGAGAGCAGCAGAGGACGGGTCACGGGCTTCGAAAGCATCCTGCGCGTTGGTGCCTAGCCTGAGAGCTTCAGAAGCTTGCATCACAAGCTGACTGTAGGCGTCTCGCCGCTGCTGGCGACGCCAGTACTCATGTTGGTTCCGTCTCTGGTCTTTCCCGGTCAGTCGAGCGGCCCCCAAGGTGCCCGCGACGCCGATCAGTCCCCCGACCGCCGCTCCCACTAAGCCTGCTATGCCCTGATCCATGGCAGTAGTAAAGCTCACTGCATCTGCTCATGGAACTAGATCAGCCTGCTCTGGCCCCGAGCGCCACAAAGGCCCATTCGCGATCATGCGAATGGGTCTCTGACCTGTGTCGGGTGGCGGGATTTGAACCCACGACCTCTTCGTCCCGAACGCGATCGCGTGCGCAAGTGTCCTTGTGTGTCTGCCATTTGGCCTGGGACGACGCGAAAGTTTCTGCCCGTAGTCGTTCACGGGAGTACGGGGAAGGCTGCTGTCGTTGGCCCCCGGTTGGCCCCGTCGACCGTCCGCCAGTGACACCGCCGCTACACGGACTGCTGGTGGTGCACGCATTACAAGTTGCCGGCCAGGGTGCCGTCAACAATCAGCACGGTGTCCTTCGCAAACCGCTTGCGGGGCTGGAGGGCGAGCATCGGCCCGAGGTGATCGATGATCCGGTCCGCCGCCGACTTGGAAACCCCGAACAGCGGGGCCAGTTGGCGCATGGTCAGGTTCGTGCGCCAGTACGCCGCGACCAGCAGTGCCCGGTCTTCCAGCGGCAAGCCCCACGGCAGGCCCCTGCGGACCGCGTCCGCCCCCTCGCGCCGCAAAACCGTCACAGCTTCCCGAACAGGCGGGGGCTCAGCCCGGTGAACAGGGCTATCCAGGACGGCTCCGACGCCGTGATCACACCAGCCACGTGAAGATCATTCCAGGAGGGTTAGGGTGCCTTCGTCGTGTCGACGGACGGGAGACGGATGATGGAGCAGGACGAAGCCCTGAAACTCGCGGTGGCGTTCCTCGCACAAAGCCAGCGCGACGACGAGCCGCCCCTTGCGATCGACGCCGAGCGCGTCCGCGAGAGCAACGGGCTCCTGATCGTGCCCTACAACTCCCTGCAGTACCTCGCCTCGCGCGATGTGAGACAGCAGCTGTTGGACTGCTGGCCCATTCTCGTCGATCTAGAAAGCGGAGGCGTGCGGTTCGGGACTCTGGACGAGCGGCATCTGTGGAAAAACCCGCGTACCTGACGGCGCTGTGGCTGCTCGTGACGACACTTACGGGACAGCCCTTAGCCCTCTACGACCCCTGTACGTGGACTCATCGATCCGTAGTCTCGGATCCGCGTCAGCGTTCTTCGGTGTCCGCCTGCAGTGCATGCAGCACGCCCTCTACTAGCGCACTCGCCTGCACCTTGCTTTCCGGGTCCTCGTGCCAGATCTCAAAGGCTACTCGCAGACAATAACGCCAATCGTGACCAGTGCGCTTAGCCAACAGTTGCAACCACCCATGGTGATCGACCCCTAGCATTTCGGCGATGTAGACACTGATCGATTCAATTGAGCAGCTAAGCCGGCGCGCTAGTTCCCCTGGATGACGCGCCGCAAACTGAATTAGTACCTTTTCGGGTGGCTCATTTCCAGGAAGAAAGAGTACACTATTGGATTTCTTGCTTGTTGGAACTTTATTTCGCTGATCACCATCAATGACGGCAACTGAACGCACACGCCTGGAAGACGACAAGGATGTATGCGTAACAATCACGTCACTCCATGATCCCGCCGTGACGATTTCCGCCTCGCTGAGATGTTGAAAATGATATGCCGTGAGGATAAGGCTCAACACTGACGCTGCAGCCTCATCTTCGACGACCAAGAAGAAGCTAAGAGGATGATCTATCCCGAGGGAATCGCGAAGGTCGGCAGCCCGTGATGGCGTCAGGATTACGCTGGAGTTACCCGTTCGGACGCACATGCGGATTACGGAAAGTGGGACCCGCCTCAGGAATTCTGCGGAATGAGTGGCGATCACTACCTGTCGACGCGACGCGCGGGCCAGCGTAGCGATCTCATCAATGAGTGGCGCACGTCCTCGTGGCGCGATATTGGCTTCTGGCTCGTCGAGGAATAGTACAGAGTCTGTGGGTGCGTGAGCGAGCTCCCATCGCAGCTTATGAACGGTCAATTCGCCGTAGCTCATCTGGAATGAGTCGACCCACCGATCCCCTCGCCTGGCTTTGGTATAGGGAAAAATGAGACCTAAATCCGAATCCACAGGGTAGTACGTAACCTCATCGTACGAGACTCCAAGAATTCCTCGGAGGGCGTCCAAATCCCTTCTCTTTTGTACCCACGGTTCGCCAGACCTGCTCCGTTCGATGTTACGGGGGCCAACGTTCTGAAAGAAGATTTGAATGTCAGATGAAACGTCGTAGGCGCCTTTTACCATCGCGTAGAAGTCGTCTTCAGTGTCAGCTCTATCTCTCCAGGCTTTTCCGCTCACACTCAAATCTGCATTGACTTTTACTTCCCGTCCATTGTGTTGAACGGTAAGCAAGCAATGCCCCCCTAGGAAGGCCTCTCCATTTCCCTGAGGGCGGATGATAGGCGGTGCTTCATAGTATCTAGCGCCAGCATGCAGGCTTTCGGCCACCAGCGATAGAAGGGTGGTCTTTCCGGCACCATGAGCACCAGCGACCAAGGTGACCGGAGCAAAGATTACGCTCTGCCCTTCGTAGGGAGATGCTTCACCGAAGCGCACATGCTTCACAAAGACTTCTGGCTGGAAGTTCTCCATTGATTTCCACAGCCGCGCAGAGGCGTGCGGCACATCAGACATGAGTGGCCCTCCCCACTTCCCGGGGCTCAGTTTCCCAGATGTGTTCGCAGCTTGCTGGCTTTAAGCGCAAGGTCGGCAGGGTGGGTATGGCTGGTGGGCCCGCCTGGTCGAAGGTCAAGGACAATCAGGCGCCCACGTTGGTTTGGCGAGTTGGGCAGGCTTGCCGCACGTGGACCTCGAGCGCGGGGCCGATCCGGATGATCACTTGGAGTGCTCGGAGGCGAGCGGACCACCTCGGGTATTGAAGCGACAAACTCCAAGCCCCTCAGGGGCATCCTGGGGCTTCCGGGCGTCTCGGGCTTGTTGTCCAGCGCAGATGTCAGCCAGCGACGGCGGTGGGAGATTTCCCTACGGCGAGTAGGTGTGAACTTGCAGCGAGGAGTTCCGGGTACGCCTCTGCCATCCGTGCTGCCGCCATGGCAGAGGCGATCAGGCCATCTGTCGGCCCCTCGCCCGGCTGTTGCTCGGCTGCCTTCACAAGAGACCATGCGGGCCCTTCGATACCGAAAACCTGAACATCCGTCAGACCGGAGGCAGTCAGCTCAGCCACAAGCTCTTCGGCGCGGTGGAAGTAGGACAGGGCGAACCCTCGTGCCCCGTCGTAGACGGCAGTTTCAAGGATCTTGGAGACGGAGTCATGAATCCGCTCGGTGTGAAGGTGGGCATAGGTGACGTGCTCAAAGAGTGACGCGTAACGGTTGATTGCAGCCGCAGCGATCAGCCCACCCGGCTTCACCACGCGGTGCGCTTCCGCCAGAGCCCTACGCCGGTCGTGGGGGTCGGGAAGGTGGTATAGCGGCCCAAGGAGCTGCACAACATCGAAACTGTCGTCCGGCTCACGCAGATCGCGGGCGTCCCCCACGATCGCTGGGCACACGACCGACGCGCTCTCGACGTGACGGGGCACGGGGTCCACGAGAGTGACTTCGTAGCCGTCCTTCACAAGCCATTCAGCATGGATCCCCGTCCCTCCTCCGACGTCGAGCACGCGTGCCGGCGCGGGGGGCAAGAAGCGTCGGAGGAGCTCCTGAGTCCTGGCCAACTCCATACGCCCGTCTGCCGAGCGACGCAGGCGGCCGTCCTCGTTCACTGTCTCGCCGTAGAACCGCATGACGGAGGGAGCCAATTCGAGATTCGACATAGTCGCAGTATCCTGTGTACCGGTGGACCAGTCCAGTGCGGAATAGGGGAACCCATGGCCGTTCTGAAGTACGAAGAGATCGCCGAGTCTCTGCGCGCCCGCATCGCTGCTGGTGAGTTCGCCCCCGGCGCCACCATCCCGTCCGGCCGCGACCTGGCCGAGCAGTGGGACGTGTCACGGGCCACTGCCATCAAGGCCGTGGACGTGCTGCGCAACGACGGCGTGGTCGTCGCCAAGCAGGGCACCGGTTTCGTGGTCACGGAAACACCCGTGGCGCGTCCTGCCGGCACCCGCCGAGCAGGGTCAGCGCGCATCTTGGGTGGGATGCCATTCCTGCGCATCGGTACGCCCGACTGGGCAGAGCCTCCCGCCCGCGTCGCCGTTGCGCTCGGCATCTCTCCCGGAGTGCTGGCGCTCCGACGCATCCGCGTCCTCCAGCTCCCGGATGGGGCTCCGCATAGCTGTGTGGAGGCATGGTTCCCTCCGGAGATCGCGGAGGCGGCACCCCGCCTTGCTGACACCGCCCCCATCGCCGAAGGCACGACGCGCTACGTCCGCCGACAGACCGGACGATTTCCGACCGAAGGAGTAGACGTCACCACCGTGCGCCTCGCTACGGACACGGAGGCCGACCGCTTGGACCTGCCACCGGCTTCTCCGGTCGCCGTGCTCCTTCACACCGCGCATGACCAAGAAGGTCGCCCATTGGTCTGCGAGGAAGGGGTCACTCCCTCATCGCTTTTCGAGCAGATGGACACCTACGCGATGTAGGCAAGCTGGCAAACGGAGCTGGACCGGTCCGCCGGTCCAGCTTTTTTGATGCCCTGTCATGTCGCCTGACCTGCGCGTAATCGACTCGCCGTCCTCCAACTCCAATTTCGGCGCTTGACTGGACCGGTCCACCGGTCCAATCTGTAGATGCGCCACCACCCCTCAGGGGGCGGAGAGGTGTTGTTCAGCCTGTTTGACCTGCACGAACGCACAAGGCGGGGACGCTGCAATCCCGCTAAAGGCCAGGTAGGACGCAATGGGCTTCGGCCCGACTGGCGAGGTGGCCCGGCGACCGCGAGCAACGGCCGGAGAGTGGGGACGCGATCCCCCGTGCAGTGCTTGACCACGTTGTCCGACACCCGGAAGGGGTCCTGATGAGTCGCCGAAGAAGATGGGCGCCGTTCGTGCTGGACCGGTAGGAACGGCCCGCCCCTCGCGTCATCGCTTGACCTGGCTTTCAGTGGCCGGTTGCCTCCCCCGCCCGTCCGGCCCCTGGGGTCGTACGGGCGGGGTCGAGGGGAGCCGGAGATCACTCTTCCCGCTTCACCCATAGACGGCGTGCGGCCCCGGTGCTCGAACACCGGGGCCGCTGTTTGGGCCGTCCCACCGCTGAAGGAGTACACGACCCATGAAGACCATCGTTGCTGGTCGCGAGCCTGTTACCCCCACTGAGTTCATCGAGCTGGCTCTAGGGATCGATCTGGAGCTGTTCACCGGTTCTGCCACGGAGTCCGCGGTGGAGCGGGCGGCGCGGCTGGACGTGGCGCACGAGGTGCTCGCAGAGCTCCGTGAGAGCGACCCGGAGACCGCGGCGTACGCGGAGAGTCTGCTGCGGACGCTCCCGCTGAAGCAGCCGCGCCCGTCCGGCCGGCGTCCCCGCCGTGCGGTGCGCCGTCCGGTGAAGGGCTGCACCGCTCGTACGGCGGTCGCCGCATGAGCGCCCCGCTGTCCGGCCTGTGGGCGTGGTGGCTGCGATACGGCGGGGCCTTGCTGGTCGCGGCGTGCGTCGTGTCGTGGCTGGTGCCGTTGCCGCCGTGGGCCCGGTTTCTGTGGAACCTGCTCGTCGCCGTCGGCTGCTTCCACCTGATGGCCCTGCACCAGTCGCACCGATTCCGCGGTGGGGACGGGGATCGTGATGAGGCGTAAGACGAGTGCTGCCGAGCAGATCGCCGCGCTACAGGGTCTGCAATCGGGCCTGACCAAGGTGCTTGTGGCGGTTGCGGTGGTCGCGCTGGCGTTCACCGCGACGAACGTGACGCTGTTCGCGATCGACCACCACATCAGCGTCTGGATCGCCTGGCTGCTCGACCCCATGGTCGCCGTCGCTCTCGGGGCGGTCCTGATTGTGGACGGCCGACTGTCCGAACACGGGGTGCACCCGTCCGGATGGGCCACCGGGCTGCGCTGGTTCGCGGGGCTGGGCACGTGGCTGATGAACTGCTGGGCATCCCTCTGGCCCGCGGCCACTGCCTTTGGTGTCCCGCGGGAAGTGGACCCGGCCGGTCTCGTCCTCCACTCGATTCCACCGGTCCTGTTGATCGTTCTCGCTGAGGCGATCACGTTCTACCGGCGCGCGATCCTTGATCGAATCGCCGTCCTGCGCGATCAGGTGGATGCCGTGGTGGAACGGGTGGAAGCCCCGCCCGTCCACCCCGCTTCCACCCCGGCATCCACCCCACCCGCCGTCACCGCCCCGGCTGCGCCGGCGGTGGTCGGTCGGAAGGCGTCGCCGCTGGTCATCTGCGGTGGACACCGGGTGTTCCCCCTCGCCGTTCCCCCTGCTTCCACCCAGGGCGGTGGGAACGGCCGGGAGGCGGTGAAACTGCCTGCCGATGAGGCTGCCCGGATCATCCGGGAGTGTTGGGTGGAAGGCGTCACCATCCCTGCCGCGGCGGTCCGTTCCACCCGTTCCACCTCCTACGTCCACAAGGTCTACAAGCAGCTCGAAGAGGACGGCGTGACCCGCCGCCCGCACCTCGTTCCGGTGCCGGAGAGCACGGGGGTGGCGCTCTGATGGCCACGGTTCCGGACTACCGGTGGCGCATGGCTCCGGAGGGTCTGGCGACTCGCCGGCAGCTGCGCGAGTTGGGGCTGCGGCCCGGCGGACAGGACGTTGCCGCGGAACTGCAGCGGCCCCGTCGGCGCCGTGGCCCGCTGGTCGCTTACCTCTACCGCATCGACCGGGCCAAGCCCGTTCGCCCGATGACTCCGGCCCGTACTGCTGCTCTCGCGACGGCGATGCGGGCTCGCCGGACCTGCCCCAACTGCCGTGCGGACGCCGGGTACTGCATCCCGCGGTCGCTCGGCATGTGCGTCACCTGCGATGACATCCGAAGGGAGCGTTCAGCATGACGGAACTCAGCACCGAACCGATCGCCGAAACCCCGCCCGCACCGGCCACACCGCCCCAGGACGGCCCCGCTCCGGCGCCGGCCGAGGCCACTGTGGAGCACACGGCGGGCGGTTGGCCCGTGGTCCCGATCGCGATGACTGGCGCCAACTCCACCGTGACGGCGCTGGCCGCGGCTGCTCTGGCCGGCGGGCCGATCGCCGCCGCGGTCGCCGCGACCGGCGCATGTGTTCTCGGTGTCGCTGCCGCAACCCGCAACCACCGGGCCCACCGCAAGCACGCCACCGGCCGCACCAATCGTGCCGCGACCTCCTATGGCGGCCGGACGGGCCGCGGAACGGGCGGCGTGCATGGCGCGGCCTCCCGCGGAACGAGCGGAGGATCCGCGAAGCACGCAGGTCGCAGCAGCTCGCGCACCAGTTCCACCCCGGGCGTGCCGCACCAGCGCAAGATCGCCAGCAATCGGGCCGGAAAGGCCGCCGGTCACGCCTCCGGGAAGCCCGCCCGACAGCACGGCCCGGGGCGTGCTGGAGAGGTGAAGGCGCTGCGGGCGTCGGCCCGGCAGGCGACCCCGTCCAGGGCGGCACGGAGGGCCGAGACGGCCGGAGCGCGGCGTGCCGTGGCGGATGCCCGCCGGGGTACCAAGACGGCAGCGCGGACGGCGTCGCTGGCCCGGAAGGGGCCGATCGGCCTGTCCGTGGGCAAGGCCGCGGGCCGGGTCGGTGCGGCAAAGGGTGCGGTGATCGACCGCACCCGGGCCGCGCGGGACAGGCGGGCGGCCGACCAGGTCGCCGGGCAGCGGGGCACCGTTCGCAAGGCACCGGCCCGGAAGAAGGCCCGTAAGGCGCTGTGGCGGTCGGCTGCCCGGTTCCAGGGCCGTCGACTGCGCGCCGCCCTGCTCGCCGGGGTTCTGGGGCTGGTCGGCATGTTCACCACCCCGCTCGGTCGGAAGCTCGGCTGGGCCTGGCTGATGTACCCGGGGCGTCGTCTCTACGCCCGCATGACCCGCACCGCCGAGGAACAGCGCCACCAGCGGGACGGCGCGATACGCGTCGTCCTGCAGGACGACGAAGCCGCCGCCGACACGGAAGCGGCCGACAACGGTGCCGACCAGGTCGGCGACACGGCGGAGCGCCCGGCCGGGCTGACGCCGGCGGCACCCACCACTAGTGCGAGTGAGGGAGAGAGCGTGTCTGGTTTCCGGTTCGAGGAGTACGCGGCGGAGATGGAATCCGCAGCTGGGCAGTACGACCCCGAGAACGCCATGGAGATCCTGGCCATGGTCGAAGGGCTCCCGGCCGCGCTCACCAGCGTGGCGAACGTGATGAAGGTCCTCGCGGAGCGGGCCGATTCGGAGTTTCCGCTGGAGAAGGACGTCGCCGACGGTTTCAACGACATCTTCGGCGCCGTCATGTCGGCCGTGGCGGTCGCCGAGGACATGGGCCCGCTGTTCCGCCAGTCCCACGAGCAGGACATCGCCCGCCACGAGGACCCGCGCAACGGGCCCGAGGCCGAGAAGGGATGGAACGTCTGATCATGGCCACCAACACACAGGCCAGCACCGGGCCGGTGTGGGACTGGGCTGCCGGTCACGGACCCGTGACCGGCGCCATGTCCGCCACCACCGGATGCCTCGCCGTCGCCACCACCGGAGCAGCCACCGGCATGCCCCCCGGCTGGGCCCTCGCCGTCGGCGCCGCCGGCGCCCTCGGCCACACCATCTCCAGCCTGCGCGAACGCCTCTCCGGCCGCACCATCGCCATGAGGTCCGCCTCCTGGCTCATCGGCGCCGGGTGGACCACCTGGGCCATGACCACCGGGCCCCTGACCTGGGCCGCCCTCGGATCGCTCGCCACCATCGGCGTCGGCATGGGCGCGGCCGCCCGCTCCACCCTCCTGTATGAGGAGGCCCGGGAGTTGGAGGCCATTGCGCAGGCTGAGCGACAGGTAGCCCGCGAACTGTCCGCCGAACGCCGGGCGATCGCCGCGGAGTGGGTGGACCGGGTACAGCGGGTCTGCAACATCACCCTGCGGATCCTCGCGGTGGAAATCTGGCCCACCGGCACCGGCTTCACCATCGACGCCGAACTCCCCCCGGGTGGCACCACCTACGACCGGATCGCTCAGCACTCCGCCGCGCTGTCCGCCGATGCCCGTCTGCCGCACGGCTGCACCGCGGTTGCCTCGCAGGGCATTCACCAGGGTCGGGTCCTGATCGACGTGACCACGGTCAACGTCCTGTCCGAGGAGCGCACCTACCCGTCCGACTACACCCCGTTGTCGATCTACACCGGTATCCCGTGGGGCTACCGCACCAACGCGGAGGAGATCTGCGTGTTCCTGCGCGAGCAGTGCGCGCTGGTCGTGGGCCCGACCGGGTCGGGGAAGACGAACATGGTGCACGTCATCCTCGCCGGGTTCGCCCGCACCACCGATGTGTTGACCTGGGTGATCGACCTGAACGCCGGATCGGCCGGCCTGCCTTGGGTCCGCCCGGCGCTGGACGCCAACGGGGCGCCGGTCGACGGGGTCCGGCCGGGTATCGACTGGCTCGCCTCGACCTATGAGGAAGCAGTGCTGATGCTCGACGCGGCCTTGGCGGTCGGGCTTCGCCGGAAGGTCGCCTATCAGGATTTGATGGCGGAGCGGAACACTGATCAGTTGCCGATCAGCGCGAAGATTCCGCAGATCATGCTGGTCGTCGACGAGGGTGCGGAGATCCTGACCAGCACCGACCGGCGCATGAAGGAACTCGCGAAGAAGATCCTCG
Organism: Streptomyces sp. JH14; assembly: GCF_029428675.1. Lineage (GTDB taxonomy): Bacteria > Actinomycetota > Actinomycetes > Streptomycetales > Streptomycetaceae > Streptomyces. The sequence continues at coordinate 1,799,190 of NZ_JAJNEL010000001.1, forward strand.
AAGTGATCCGGATGCTGCGGGCCATGGGTGCGCGGACCGTGCTCACTGCATTGGGCGCCACCGGCTCCGTCCTCGGCAACCTGATGATCCGCCGCGAGGCCAAAGCCCGGGTCTGCCTCACCGGGGGCGAGGTCGAGGGGATGGACCTGAGCAAGGTCTTCCCTGGTTCTCGCGGGCTGCGCGTGGATCAGGCTCCGTATAAGGGTGCTGGGTTCATGGGGACACCGGAGTCTGCGGCGGCCCTGTTCAAGAACTGGCGGATCCTGCCCAACCAGATCCGCGACATCGTGATCGCCACCTCCGACATGCACCCGCAGCTCGATGACGTCTCCCGCAAGGCCGCGGGCGACGCCTACGCCTCGCGGTGGGATCCGGAACGCACGGCATGGATGCGGGACACCACCCACACCCCGGCCACCGACGCCCCGGCGCAGACGGCCGGGAGCACCGGCGGGCTGAACCTGTCCGCGCTCCGGGGCGATCGGGAGTCCGCTGAGGAAGCGCTCGCCCGGAAGTTCCGCGAGCAGATCGACGCCGAGTTCGCGACCTTCGCCGAGCCCGGAACGACCACCGAGCAGCCGACGTCGGGCGGGCTGAACCTGTCCGCGCTCCAGAACGAGGACAACGCAGCACGGCAGGCCGCCCTCTCCCTACTGCTCGCCGCCGGACCGGACGGAACCGGCGCCTCAGCCATCGCCCGGGCGCTCGCCGACGAACACGGCACCACGCGGCAAACCGTCGTCGGCTGGCTCAAGACGTGGACCGAGGACGGCACCGCCGTCCGCGTCGGCACCGGCACCAAAGCCCGCTACGTCCACTGCCACCACGCCCCCGACTACCCGTCCGAGGGCTGAGCGCCTGTCGCTTGTCGCCACCGGCACGAGAAGGGCCCTGGGCCCTCTGTGCGGACCGAAAACGGCTTGTGACCTGCAAGGCGACAAGCGACAAGCGACAAGCGACAAGGCACACGACAAGCCAGACGACAAGCGACACGACAAGTCAGCGCGGGCGGTGCCCCTTCACATCACGGGGTGCCGCCCCCGCTGCTGAAGGAGCCCCGTCGTGCATGACACCGCGTACGAGATCACCTCCACAGGCCGCCGCTCCGACGGCACCACGACCTATCTCATGGAGACCGCGGGTCTGGTGATGCTGCCCTCGGAGATCCCGCCCGGCGTCCAGGTGGTCACCCTGCCCGGCGGCATACGCACCCTCGCCTACACCCAACCGCCCGCCCCGGCCGCACCGCCGGTGCCGGTCGTGCAGCCGATCCCGACATGGGCCAAGACCACCGCCCTGCTGACGCCGACGATCGGCGGAGGCATCGCCGCCGCCGGGATCGGACTCTCCTACGCAGCCCCGGGACTGATCGCCATGAGTCAAGCTCTCTGGTCTGCCGTTGCCCTCATCGCCGCCGCGGCCATCGGTGTTCCTGTCCTTCTTCGCCTCGGACGCGCCGCGACCGGCACCGGCACGACGCACATCACGCAGAACATCACCGCGAGCGGGATGTTCGGCAAGGCCCACGGCACCATCAACCACCACTAACCCAGGGTGCAGTCGTGCCGCTCCTGGACTGGCGGGACGCCCGCCACTTCGACGCCGCCCGGAACCTGCCGTGCGTGCTCTGCGGCAAACCCACCCCGATGCGCTCCCATGACCGCGAACCGGTCCACAAGGTGTGCGCCGAGGACTGGTGCGACCAGAACCCTCGCTCCAACCGCTTCCACAACTGACCGAGGGCAGCCCCTGTCTCACGCCAATGATCTGGGGCCGCCCTCGTCTGCCAGTGCCTCTCACAGACCTGGAGACATCCAGCATGACCCAACCGACTGACATTCGGGGAGAGCGCCTGCATACCGCTCGCTCCCTGGCAGCCTCCGGCGTGCCGGTGCTGCCGTTACGAGCTGGGAAGGTGCCGTTCGGCAACTGCCGCCGCTGCGCCAAAAACGCGTGCGGCGGCCGGCCGAACATGAAGACCCCCGGCCCCTGCACCTGCCCGCACCCGTGCCACGGCTGGGCCGCCGCCACCACCGACCCCCACGTCATCAACTCGCCGACGTGGGAACGGGCGTGGCGCGAAGCGGCGGCGGTGGCCTACCACCCCGGGGGCGCCGACCTCACCGTCGTCGACCTCGACAACCCCGCCGCCATCACGTGGGCCCGAGCGAGCCTGCCCGCCACACGGACCGTGCGCACCACCCGGGGCGAGCACTGGCTCTACCAGGGCGCCATGCAGTCCACCAACGCCGTACGGCCCGGTGTCGACATCAAGTCCACCATGGCCTACGCGCGGTGGCTCGGGCCCGGCACCGGCGCCATGACGGCACTCCCGGACGTCGTGCGCGCGCTGACCGTGAGGGAGTCGGCCCCGGCCCGACCCGTGGCCGTCACGGTGCCCGCACTGGTCGGGGGCGGGGCGTGCCCGCACCGCACACCCACGTATCTGGACCGTGGCATTGCCATGGCGGAGCAGCACATCACCGAAGCCTCTTGCGCGGTGCACGCCACCGTCTATCGGGCGTTCCTCGCCGTGCTGTCCACGCACGGTCGGTGCGGCTGCCTCACCGAGGCCCACATTGCGCGGCTGTTCACGGCCGCGCAGGCCAAGGGCGAATCGGCCCGGCACTGCACCGACGCGTGGACCAACGCCCTGACGAAGTTGGGACTGAGCCATGGCTGAGGACGACAAGACTCCCGCCCGCGAGGTCATCGCGGACTACGCGCAAGAGCACTTCCGGTACTTCCGCACTGCCGACGGGACCGTGTACGCGCAGAAGAAGGGGCACCCCGTGGCCCGTCCGATCCGCTCCCAGGGCACGACGGGCAGCCACCGCCAGGAACTCATGGTCGGCCTGTTCAAGGACGGGCGCGGCGTGTTCAACGGGTCCGCGCTCAAGGAGGCGTTGGACTTGATTGAAGCGCTCGCACTCACCGAGGACGTCCAGCCGGTCCATATCCGCGTCGCCCCTGGATTCGACGGGGCGACGTGGCTGGACCTGGGACGCGATGACGGGCAGTCCGTCCGCATCCACCCCACCGGCTGGGACATCCTCACCCCCGACCCTCGTGAGGTGTGCTGGCGGCGGACCCAGCTCACCGGGGAACTGCCCCTGCCGGCCAAGGACACCGACGGCAAGGGAATCGACCTGTTGATGCGGCTGTGCAACTTCGCCAACGCCGAGACCGAGTGCCTGGCCATCGCCTGGCTGATCGGCTGCCTGGGGCCGTCCGTGCCGGTCCCGGCGCCGTTCCTCACGGGGCCGCAGGGAGCGGGGAAGTCCACGGGTGGGCGGATGCTCGTGCGGATTGTCGAGGGCATGAGCGGTGACCTGCGCCGAGCGCCGAAGGATGAGGAGAACCTGATCGCGGCGGTTGCGGCCGGATGGGTCACCGCCCTGGACAACCTCTCCCACATGACGCCGGACCTGTCCGACGCCATGTGCTGCATCGTGACCGGAGCCGAGAGCGTCAAACGCGCCCTGTTCACCGACGGGGACGTGTTCCGCGTCGGCTACCGCCGCCCCCTGCTCCTCACCGGCATCGACGTGGGCGTCATCCGGCCCGACCTCGCCGAACGCCTCCTGCCGCTGCGGTTGGAGCGGCCCCGCGTCCGGCGTACCGAGGCGGAGCTGTGGGCGGAGTACGCGGAGGTTCTGCCGGTCGTGCTGGGCTCGCTTCTGGACCTCACGGTCAAGGTCCGTGCGGCCGAGGCAGAGACTCCTACCGATCTGCGGATGGCGGACTTCGCGCACCTGTGCGCGCAGCTCGATGTGGCAACCGGCCTCGGGGCGCTGCCCGCATACCGGGCGAGTCTGGACGACCTGAACGACGACGTGATCGAGGGTGATCTCCTCGCGCAGACCGTCCTCCGGCACGCCGACACCATCGAGCCGGGCGCCGCGCAGCAGATGACGTCCACCGAGTGGCTGTCCTGCCTCAGCCGCCTCTACAGCGGCGACGAACTGCGCCCCCTGCCAAAGGGCTGGCCCACCACCGGCAAGGTCCTCTCCGACCGGCTCAAGCGCCTCCAACCGACGCTCGCCGCCCGGGGCGTCCTCATCGACTCGGGCCGCACCAAGGCGGGCCGCTACCTCGAAATGACCCGCACGGACACCCTGCCCCCACACGACCAATCGCGGGCGTTCTGACCCGTGCTCCGCACGCTCACGCGAACAGCAAGAAGAGCACGTGCTCCTCTTGCTGTTCGGCGGAACGCCGCCCCAAGGTCGCGCCGCGCAGCGGCTCCTTCTTCACGCTGTGAGGCGCACCGAAGTACTACAGGCAGCCCCTTCTTTTTCCTAAGAGGGGAGACGCTGCGTCATCTGCGTCACCCAGGCCAGAAAATGGCCGATGACCTGCGACAACAGCGATGACGCAGGCGACTGACTCTGCGTCATCCTGCGTCACCTGCGTCACCCGGTGACGCAGGTGATGACGCACCGGTGACGCAGCCCCGATCCGCCACGTCACCCAAAGCAGCAGGTCAGGACCTTAGGTGACGCTGATGACGCGGTGACGCAGAAATCCGAACCTCGGACACACACAGAGTCCGAGGCCCCCGAAGCCAACGTGACTCAACTTCTGAGGACACCCCATGAGCCGAGCCCGTTCCGCTCAACCCGACCCCCGCGCCACCCTTCGCGGCGGCTTGCCCGATCGATACCTCACTCCCGGCGACATCGCCGAGATCTTCGGGGTCCCCCTCGAGACCGTCTACCAGTGGCGCAAGAAGCGGACCGGACCGGCCGGCTTCCGCATCGGCAAGCACCTGCGCTACGACCCCGCAGACGTTCAGGCCTTCGTCGTACAGCAGCAGCGCGCCGAGGTTGACGCGGCTTAGACCCGCTATCGCTGTTCCCCGGGAGGGCCACTTCGGTGGCCCTCCCTCTGCATGAGGAGACACAGACACCACATGGCCGGCCACATCCAAGACCGCTGGTTCAAGACCGAGAACGATGCCGACGGCAAGACGATCCGTACGAAGTCCGACCGCCACGGCACCGGTCTCCGCTATCGGGCCCGCTACATCGGCCCCGATGGCACCGAAAAGTCGCAGAGTTTCCCCGATGGGCAGAAGCGCAAGGCTGAGCAGTGGCTGACGAAGACCAAGGCCGACATGGACGGCGGCCGCTATATCGACCCCAAGGCCGGGCGAATCACTTTCCGTCAGTATGCGGAGAAGTGGCTTCAGTCGCAGACAACGGACCCCACGACGAGGGAACCGGTCGGTGTCCAGATCCGGCGCCACGCCATCCCTTACCTGGGGTCTCGTCCTCTCGGCACGTTCAAGCCGGAACACATCCGCGATTGGCTCGCGGCGCTGGAGCGGGCGATTCCCGCGTCCAGCTACCGGCGCGTGATCTTTGCGAGCGTCTCTGGGATCTTCGCCGCGGCCGTGGAGGACGACCACCTGCACCGGAACCCGTGCAAGTCCAGCACGGTCCGCGCCCCCGGCCCGAGCAATCGCCGTGTAGTGCCGTGGACTGCCCAGCGCACGTTCGCCGTGCGCGCCGCTCTCCCATCGCAGCACCGTGCCATCGTCGACCTAGGGGCCGGCTGCGGTCTGCGACAGGGCGAGATCTTCGGTCTTCCAGCCGATGAGATCAGGTTCGACGCTGGCTGGCTGCACGTCGCCTACCAAGTGAAGGTGTCCGGCGGAAAGCTCGTGTTCGCTCCTCCGAAGCGCGAAAAGGAACGGGACGTGCCTCTCGCCGACTCTGTCGCGCGCACCCTTAAGGAGCACATGGCTGCTCACCCTCCCGTAGCGGTGACGTTGCCGTGGCAGCGCCCTGACGGCCGCCCGGTCACGAAGCACCTCCTGTTCGTCCGGCCCGACGGCCGTGGCGCTCTGCGCCGTACGGACTTCAACACGCACTTCTGGAAGCCCGCACTCGTGGCGGCTGGAGTCATCCCTAAGCCCAGGCAGGGCGAACGTCACCAATCTGCCCGTGAGCACGGTATGCACGCCCTGAGGCACTTCTACGCGTCGGTGCTCTTGGACGCCGGCGAGAACATCAAGGCGCTGAGCACGTACCTGGGGCACACAGATCCCGGATTCACGCTCCGGGTGTATACGCATCTGCTGCCGAGCAGCGAGGGCCGCAGCCGCAAGGCAGTGGATTCCGTGTTCCGCCGCGGCGGTTCAGCGTCCGACGGCCCACAGACGGCCCAGCCGTAGCCGCACGGCCGAGAGGGCCCACGTTCGTCGACCGTGGGCCCTCTCGCAGAAGACTGCAGAGACAGCTCTGACCTGGTCCTACAGCACCGGCAGCAGAGCCTTCAGCTCGAAGGCCGTGACCTCGCTGCGGTACTCCTCCCACTCCTGCTTCTTGTTGCGCAGGAAGAAGTCGAAGACATGCTCGCCGAGCGTCTCGGCGACCAGTTCGCTCTTCTCCATCAGCGCGATCGCCTCGCCGAGGTTCTGCGGCAGCGGCTCGATGCCCATCGCGCGGCGCTCGGCGTCGGACAGCGCCCAGACGTCGTCGTCGGCGCCGGCCGGGAGTTCGTACCCCTCCTCGATGCCCTTGAGGCCCGCGGCGAGCAGGACCGCGTACGTGAGGTAGGGGTTGGCGCCGGAGTCGATGGAGCGGACCTCGACGCGGGCCGAGCCGGTCTTGCCGGGCTTGTACATCGGGACGCGGATCAGGGCGGAGCGGTTGTTGTGGCCCCAGCAGATGTACGAAGGGGCCTCGCCGCCGGCGCCCGCGGCGCGGGCGGAGCCGCCCCAGATGCGCTTGTACGAGTTGACCCACTGGTTCGTCACGGCGGAGATCTCCGCGGCGTGCTTGAGCAGGCCCGCGATGAAGGAGCGGCCGACCTTGGAGAGCTGGTACTCGGCACCCGACTCGTAGAACGCGTTGCGGTCGCCCTCGAAGAGCGAGAGGTGGGTGTGCATGCCGGAGCCGGGGTAGTTCGAGAACGGCTTCGGCATGAACGTCGCCTGCACACCCTGCTCCAGCGCGACCTGCTTCATGACGAGACGGAAGGTCATGATGTTGTCGGCGGTGGAGAGCGCGTCGGCGTACCGCAGGTCGATCTCCTGCTGGCCGGGGGCGCCCTCGTGGTGGCTGAACTCGACCGAGATGCCCATGGATTCGAGCATGGTGATCGCCTGGCGGCGGAAGTCCATACCGACGTTCTGCGGGGTGTGGTCGAAGTAGCCGGAGCTGTCGGCGGGGGTGGGGCGGCTGCCGTCGACCGGCTTGTCCTTCAGCAGGAAGAACTCGATCTCCGGGTGGGTGTAGAAGGTGAAACCCAGGTCGGAGGTCTTGGCGAGGATGCGCTTGAGGACATAGCGCGGGTCGGCGAAGGACGGCGAGCCGTCGGGCATCAGGATGTCGCAGAACATGCGCGCGGTGCCGGGGGCCTCCGCGCGCCAGGGCAGGATCTGGAAGGTGCTCGGGTCCGGCTTCGCGATCATGTCGGACTCGTACACCCGGGCGAAGCCCTCGATGGCCGAGCCGTCGAAGCCGATGCCTTCGTCAAACGCCTGCTCCAGCTCGGCGGGGGCCACGGCAACCGACTTGAGGAAGCCGAGCACATCGGTGAACCACAGGCGCACGAAGCGGATGTCGCGCTCCTCGAGTGTCCTGAGGACGAATTCCTGCTGCTTGTCCATAGCCACATCCTTGCAGTTCAGACGGTCTGTGCACCACCGCCCGGGGGAGGGGACAGACACCAGTATCACGACCCGGGATTTCACCCAGATTACGCACTCGACGTGACATGGAGCACTCGGCCACCCACTACGATCTGCGCCCATGGTGCCCATCGGGCCGAGCGGCCTCGCGACTGCCCGGTGTGTGCCGGTTTACTGACGTGTTCCTGCCCCTTTCCGCCTCTTCGCAGAAGGACCCGACGACATGAGCCTCGACCGCAGGACCCGCATAGAGCAGATGCGCAAGGCCGATCGTGCCCGGGACCGCCGCAACGTCGTCCTGGCCATAGGCCTGAGCGTCGCCGTCGTCGCAGGTCTGGTCGGGTTCGGTACCTACATGCTGCTGGAGAAGTCCGAGGCCGCGGAGAAGAAGGAGACCGCCGCGGCACAGGATGCGAAGGCGGCCGCTGCGGACAAGGAGAAGCTGGCCGCCGAGCCGATCAAGGGGCTGAAGACGTGGGACGCGAAGAAGCTGACCCGCAACCACGTCACCACGACCGTGACGTACCCGATGAAGCCCCCGGTCGGCGGTGACCACAACCCCGTCTGGATGAACTGCGACGGCGAGGTGTACAAAAAGGCGATCCCCGACATGAGCGCCGTGCACTCGCTGGAGCACGGGTCGGTCTGGGTGACGTACACGGACAAGGCCTCGGACGCCGATGTGGCCAAGCTCGCGGAGCGCGTCGGCAGGACGCCGTACTCGCTGATGAGCCCGTACCAGGACCAGACCGGCACCATCACGCTGAGCGCCTGGGGCAACCAGGTCACTGTGGACAGCGCGGACGACCGGCGGGTGGACCAGTTCTTCGCCAAGTTCGTGCAGGGCGCGCAGACGCCCGAACCGGGTGCCTCGTGCACGGGCGGGCAGGGGGCCCAGTGACCGCTGTGCGCCGCACCCAGTGGGCAGCGGGTTCCATCGTCGCGCTCGCGCTGCTCTTCGCGGGGGCGGCGACGGTCGCCGCGGCCCGGGACGACACGGCGGACGGGAAGCAGTCCGGAGCAGCGCCGGCGGTGGTCCGGTCGCCCACCGCGGATTCGGCCGACGCCGGGTTCGCGCGTGACATGGCGGTCCACCATCAGCAGGCCGTGGAGATGTCCTTCCTCGTGCGTGACCGCACGCAGAACGAGGAGGTACGGCGTTTCGCGTACGACATCGCCAATACGCAGGCCAACCAGCGGGGCATGCTGCTCGGCTGGCTGGACCTGTGGGAGCTGCCGAAGGTGGTCCCCGGCCAGGAGCCGATGGCGTGGATGACGGCCCACGGCGGTCACGACATGGCCGGCATGGACGACATGGCCGGTATGGACGACATGGCCGGCATGGATGACACGACGGCAGGGCCGGGCGGCGGCTTCACCGCGCATGACGGGGCCCTGATGCCCGGCATGGCCACCCGGACCGAGCTCGACCGGCTGAGGAAGGCCGACGGCAAGCAGGCGGAGATCCTCTACCTCCAGCTGATGACCGACCACCACAAGGGCGGTGTCGCCATGGCGCGCGGCTGCGCCCAGCTCTGCACGGTGGACGTGGAGCGGCGGCTGGCCCAGGGCATGGTCGACGCCCAGCAGTCTGAGCTGGACGCGATGGCGCAGATGCTGGCGACACGCGGGGCCGGGCCCAGGTAGTCACCGGTGTCCCCCGGCACACGTAACACCGGGGGATGCACCCGAATGGGTGATTGCGGTCGCGTAACCCGAACGGCCCCATGACGATGGATTCTCTAGGGGTTGTCACGGCATGCCCATAGGCACCAGGAGGAATCCCCATGACCACCGCCAAGGACATCATGCACACCGGGGCCCAGTGGATCCCGGCGCACGAAACGCTCGACCGGGCCGCCCAGCTGATGCGCGAACACAACGTCGGCGCCCTGCCCATCTCGGCCAGCGGCGAACAGGACCGGATGATCGGCATCCTCACGGACCGCGACATCGTGCTCGGCTGCGTGGCGTTGGGCCACGATCCGTCGAGGGTGACCGCGGGTGATCTCGCCCAGGGCACACCCCGCTGGATCGACGCCGGCGCAGGGCTGGACCAGGTTCTGGAGGAAATGCAGAGCCATCGAATCCGTCGGCTCCCGGTGATCGAGAACAAGAAGCTGATCGGGATGATCAGCGAGGCGGATCTGGCACAGCACCTCTCCGAGGACCAGATCGCGCTCTGGGTCGAGAAGGTCTACGCCACCAGCTGACCGACCGGCGGCCCGGGACGACGGGTGCCGGGCCGCCGCCGTGCGGGGTATACCCGGCGGGGGTAGTGTGCTGCGCATGGGCCCGAAGAGCAGTGCGACATACGGACAGCTGATGCTGTTCGCCGCGCTGCTGTTCGGAATCTCCACCATGCACACCGTGGGGCATCCGGCGGAACACCACAGCCATGACGCCGTGGTGACGGTGGGCCAGTCGGCCCATGGGGCGGATGCGGCCGGCGGAACACGCATGGTCCCTGCGCCCGATGGTGCTCGCGTGACGGCGCACGGGCCCGATGCGGCGCGCGTGACGAGTGCGGGGCCCGAGGCGCCCGGGGCGACGGAGCTGTCGGCGGTCCCGATGGAGGCCGCATCCGAGCTCGCCTCCGTCCTGCCTGCGGCGATGGGCGGCGGCATGGACTCCATGGCGGCCTGCCTCGCCGTGCTGGGGACCTGGGGTGCCGTCCTCGCCGCCTGTCTGATGGCACTCCGGCCGACGGATCGTCTCCGGCAAGCGGCCTGCGCACCGCTGTCGCGGGCCCTGTGGCCCTCTCACCTGTCCGGAAGGACTGTGCTCGCCAGGTCGTCGGTGCTGCGGATATAGGGAGCGGCTCGCTCCGCATCCCTCCCTCAGCACACCGACGACACCATGAGGTGTAGCCAGTCATGCGCACTCAGCACACTCGACGCGCCGTGCTCGGCGCCGGAATCGCCTTGGCCGGAACGGGAGTTCTGACCGCCTGCTCCAGCAGGACGGACGAGGCCGGGTCCGCCGGGAACCAAGGCGCGATGAACCATGACGACACGGCCCACAACGGTACGGCCCGCGACGGCGTGACCCGGAAGCCGTCGTCCCCGGCGAAGAGTCACGGAGAGTACGTCTCGCCCGACGGCGAGGAGGTCGCGGCGGTCGAGGCCAAGCGGGGCTCGGGTCCCGAACGGAAGGTCCGCCTCACCGCCACCCCGGCCCGCCTCGATCTGGGCGGCGGTCTCACCGTGCCCTCCTGGGCGTACGGGGACCGGCTGCCCGGCAAGGAGGTCCGGATCACCGCGGGCGACACCCTGGCGGTCACGCTCGCCAACCACCTGCCGCAGCCGACCACCCTGCACTGGCACGGCCTGCATGTGCGGAACAACATGGACGGCGTTCCCGGCCTGACCCAGCCGGGCATCAAACCGGGCGCGGAGTTCGCGTACCGCTTCGCGGTGAAGCAGTCGGGGACGTACTGGTTCCACCCGCACCTGGGTGTCCAGCAGGACCGTGGCCTGTATGCGCCACTGATCATCGAGGACCCGAAGGAGCCGCTGTCGTACGACAAGGAGTGGGTCGTCCTCCTCGACGACTGGCTCGACGGGGTGGAGGGTTCCACGCCGGACGGGGTGCTCAACGAGCTCACCAAGGGCATGGGCGCCATGGACCACGACACGGAGGACATGGATCACGGGTCCGACAACAAGTCCGGGTCCGGTCCCTCGCGGGTGCTGATGGACGCCCAGAGCAGGCTGCTCGGCGGGGCCGCGAGCGACGTCGCCTACCCGTACTACCTGATCAACGGCCGCATCCCGACGGCCCCGACCACGTTCACGGCGAAGCCCGGCGACCGGATCCGGTTGCGCATCGTCAACGCGGGCGGCGACACCCCCTTCCGCGTCGCGCTCGGCGGCCACCGGATGACCATCACGCACGCGGACGGCTTCCCGGTCGAGCACACCACGACGGACTCACTGCTGCTGGGCATGGGTGAGCGGTACGACGTGCTGGTCACCGCGGGGAACGGGGTGTTCCCGCTGACCGCACTCGCGGAGGGGAGGAACATGTCGGCGCTGGCCCTGCTCCGCACCGGCGGTGGCGCGGCACCGGCGGCCTCCGTACGGCCGAAGGAGCTGGACGGGCAGCTGGTGTCGGCCTCCGAGCTGAAGGCGGACAAGGCCGTGGCGCTGGCCGCCCGCGCGCCCGACCGGACGATCCGGATCAAGCTGACCGGCGGCATGAGGTTGTTCGACTGGGCCTTCGACCACACGATGTACGACCCCGCTCATCGCCATCCGGTCGAGGCGGGCGAGCGGGTGCGGCTGGAGTTCTACAACATCACGGAGATGTGGCACCCGATCCACCTGCACGGGCACACGTTCGCGCTCGCCGGCGGCGCGGGACCGCGTTCGGTGCTGGACCGGGCTCCCGGGGCGCGCAAGGACACCGCGGTCGTCCTGCCCAACAGCTCGGTGGCCGTGGAGTTCGACGCGGACAACCCGGGGCTGTGGATGCTCCACTGCCACAACGTCTACCACTCGAACGTGAACATGATGACGGTCATCGGCTACCGCCGCTGACCGGGTCCTGGCGGGCCGCGGCAGGGGGTGTGCACGCCGCGGCAGCGCACCGGCGGCCCGCCAGGACATCGCGTCAGAAAGACGATTACACTGTGCCGCGTGCCTCAACTACGCCTCGCTCTGAATCAGATCGACTCGACCGTCGGTGACCTCGCCGGCAACGCCGAGGCGATCGTCCACTGGACCCGGCACTCCGCCGAACAGGGCGCCCACCTGGTGGCGTTCCCCGAGATGGTCCTGACCGGTTATCCCGTCGAGGACCTGGCCCTGCGGTCGTCCTTCGTCGAGGCGTCGCGGGACGCGCTGCGTGCGCTGGCCGTCCGTCTCGACGCGGAGGGCTTCGGGGAGCTGCCGGTCGTCGTCGGTTACCTCGACCGTTCCGAGAAGGCCCAGCCCCGCTACGGCCAGCCCGCCGGGTCGCCGCAGAACGCCGCCGCGGTGCTGCACCGCGGGCAGGTCGCGCTGACCTTCGCCAAGCACCACCTGCCCAACTACGGCGTCTTCGACGAGTTCCGGTACTTCGTGCCGGGCGACTCGATGCCGGTCGTGCGGGTCCATGGGGTCGATGTCGCCCTCGCGATCTGCGAGGACCTCTGGCAGGACGGCGGCCGCGTGCCGGCCGCCCGGGCCGCCGGGGCCGGGCTGCTGCTGTCGATCAACGCCTCGCCGTACGAGCGGGACAAGGACGACACCCGGCTGGCTCTGGTCCGCAAGCGGGCCCAGGAGGCCGGCTGCACCACCGCCTATCTGGCGATGATCGGCGGCCAGGACGAGCTCGTCTTCGACGGCGACTCGATCGTCGTCGACAAGGACGGCGAGGTGATCGCCCGGGCCCCGCAGTTCGCCGAGGGCAGCGTGGTCCTCGACCTCGATCTGCCGGCCGCCGCACCCGAGGCGCCGTCCGGGGTGGTCAACGACGGTCTGCGGATCGACCATGTGGTCCTCTCCGACAAGCCCGTCCCGGCGTACGAGGCGGAGCTGGCCGGCGGCTATGCGGAGCGGCTCGACGACGACGAGGAGCTGTACTCGGCACTGGTCGTGGGGTTGCGCGCGTACGCCGCGAAGAATGGTTTCAGCAGTGTGCTGATCGGGCTCTCCGGCGGGATCGACTCGGCGCTCGTCGCGGCCATCGCGTGCGATGCGCTGGGGGCGCAGAACGTGTACGGCATCTCGATGCCGTCGAAGTACTCCTCGGACCACTCCAAGGGGGACGCGGCGGAGCTGGCGCGGCGTACCGGGCTGAACTTCCGCACCGTACCGATCGAGCCGATGTTCGACGCGTACATGGAGTCGCTGGGGCTCACCGGTCTCGCCGAGGAGAACCTGCAGTCGCGGCTGCGCGGCACGATGCTGATGGCCGTCTCCAACCAGGAGGGCCAGATCGTGCTCGCGCCGGGCAACAAGTCGGAGCTGGCGGTCGGCTACTCGACGCTGTACGGCGACTCCGTCGGCGCGTACGGACCGATCAAGGACGTCTACAAGACGTCGATCTTCCGGCTGGCGAAGTGGCGCAACCGGGCCGCGGAGGAACGCGGTCAGACGCCGCCGATCCCGGAGGCCTCGATCACCAAGCCGCCCAGCGCCGAGCTGCGGCCGGACCAGGTCGACACGGACTCGCTGCCCGACTACGAGGTTCTGGACCGGATCCTGGAGATGTATGTCGACCGGGACCTGGGGCTGGACACGATCGTGGCGGCCGGGTTCGACGAGGCGCTGGTGACGAAGACGCTGCGGATGGTCGACACGGCTGAGTACAAGCGGCGGCAGTACCCGCCGGGCACGAAGATCTCCGCGAAGGGGTTCGGCAAGGACCGCCGGCTGCCGATCACGAACCGGTGGCGCGAGTCCGGGTGAGCCGTGAGGGTGGGCCGGGTCCGGGAGGACCCGGCCCACCCCGGCAGCCGTTCCGTATCGCTCGATCGGGCCGAACCTCCCGAGTCCATGCCCGAGGGCGACGTGTCTCCAGGGCCGCCAGGGGGCAGGTTCAAGCCCGTCCGGTGCTCACGGTCGCGCGCCCCAGGGCGCGCGACGCCGCTCAGCACACGTCCGCGTGGCTCCCGTCCCGCGCGCCCGTCACCACGCGCGACGCGCCCCGCACCCCGTGGTCCAGTGCTCCCGCCGTCGCCGCCACGGCCAGGCCCGCCACGGTCAGGGCCGCGCCCACCAGGGCCGGAGACGTCCAGCCCCAGCCCGCGGCGATCGCCGCGCCGCCCAGCCAGGCTCCGCCGGCGTTGGCGAGGTTGAAGGCCGAGTGGTTGGAGGCGGAGGCCAGCGTCGGGGCGTCCTTCGCCTTTTTCATGACGAGCATCTGCAGCGGTGTCGTGGTCATGAACCCGACCCCGCCGAGCAGGACGACCATCACCAGCGCCGCCCACTTCACCTGTACCGCGAACGGGAAGACCACCAGGACCGCCACCAGGGCGGTCAGCGAGCCGTACAGCGTGGGCCGCAGGGCGCGGTCCGTCAGTGGTCCGGCGGCGAGTGCGCCGAGCGTCATGCCGATACCGAACAGCGCCAGCACCAGCGTCACCGAGGATTCGCCGAAGCCCATCACCTCGGTCGTCATGGCCGACAGGTACGAGTAGACGGCGAAGACCCCGGCGAACCCGAGGACGGCGGTCAGCAGGCCGAGCAGTACCTGCCGGTTGCCGAGGGCCCGCACTTCGCGGCCGAGGCCCTGGTGCGCGTCGACCGGTATGTGCGGGACGAGCCGGGCGAGCGCGGTCATCGAGCCCAGGCCGATCACGGCGACGACCAGGAAGGTCGCGCGCCAGCCGAGGTGCTGTCCGAGCAGGGTGGCCGCCGGTACGCCGACGATGTTGGCGACGGTGAGGCCGAGGAACATCGTCGCCACGCCCCTCGCCTGCCGCCCCTCGTCGACCAGCCGTGCGGCGACGACGGCGCCGACGCCGAAGAAGGCGCCGTGCGGCAGTCCGGCCAGGAAGCGGCCGGCGACCAGCCAGCCGAAGCCGGGGGCGAACGCGGAGGCGAAGTTGCCGAGCGTGAACAGGGCCATCAGCAGCAGGAGCATCCGCTTGCGCGGAATCCGGGAGCCGACCGCGGTGAGCAGCGGGGCGCCGAGGACGACGCCGAGCGCGTACGCCGATACGAGATAGCCGGCGGTGGGGACGGACGTACCCAGATCGTCCGCGACGTTGGGCAGCAGGCCCATCATCACGAACTCGGTGGTCCCGATGCCGAAGGCACTGATGGCCAGCGCGAGGAGAGCCAAGGGCATGAGGGGGAGACCTTTCCGCAGGGGATCCCGGTCCGCCGGCTCCCTCGCCGGCCGGTCCTTGTTCCCGATTGGAACAAATACTCTCAGACGCTCTGCGCCATGAGGTGAACGGACCGTTTCGTCAGAGTTCGACGCGGGCGGCGATCGGGAGATGGTCGCTGTCCGTCGCCGGGAGCGTCCACGACGACATCGGTTCGACGCCCCTGACCATGATCTGGTCGATCCGGGCCATCGGGAACGACGCCGGCCAGCTGAAGCCGAAGCCGTCTCCGGCCGCGCCCTGGGTGGATCGCATCTGGGACGTGACCGCGTTCAGCGAACGGTCGTTCATCGTGCCGTTGAGGTCGCCCAGCAGGATCACCCGGTCGAGGCGTTCGTCGGCGATGGCCTCGCCGAGCGCGTCCGCGCTCGCATCGCGCTGGTTCGCGGTGAATCCGGCGTTCAGTTTGACCCGTACGGACGGCATGTGGGCCACGTAGACCGCGACCTCGCCGTTCGGCGTCGACACCGTGGAACGCATCGCCCGGATCCAGCCCATCCTGATGTCCACGGGCCGGGTGTTGCCCATCGGGTACTTGCTCCACATACCGACGGTCCCCTCGACCGCGTGGTACGGATAGCGTGCGGCGAGCGCCGACTCGTACGCCGGGACCCGGTCGGCCGGCAGCTCCTGCAGAGCGATGACGTCCGCGCCCGAAGCCGCGACCTGCCGGGCGGTGCCCGCGGGGTCGGGGTTGTCCGCGTTGACGTTGTGGGTGGCGACGGTGAGGTCGCCGCCGCTGCCGGACTTGTCGGTGAGCAGTCCGCCGAAGACGTTGAGCCAGACGACGGCCGGCAGCAGCAGGGCGATCAGTGCGGTCGCCGAGCGGCGCACCAGGCCCAGGACGAGACACAGCGGCACGAATAGGCCGAACCACGGCAGGAAGGTCTCGGAGAGGCTGCCGAGGTTGCCGATGGTGTTCGGGATCTCCGCGTGGAAGATCATCACGAAGGTGACCAGCACGGCGCAGACGGCGAGCACGATGCCGCGCCGCCACATGCCCTTGCCGCCGGTCCATCTGTCGCGCAGGTCCCGGAACCGCGATCCGGTGCGCTGCGGTCCCGCGCTGCCGTTCTCGGTGTCCGCCCTGTACGCCTGAACCATCGCGCTGTCCTCACTGCCTTGCCGTGCACATCGCCGCGTCCCCGACCCTAGGGGATGAGCCATGCATTTCCTGCCGTCGACGACGGCCGTACTGCCACGAGGACGTGGGGCGCGGTCCGGCAGGTTCCGGCCGTGAGGGCTCTGCGTGACCTTGTGACAGAACGCTCACATGCGCCCGGGCCCGGGCGCGTCAGCTGCGACCTGCGCCTTTGCCGGTCGCCTGGGCGGCAGGAACGGGGGGCGCAGGGGCGGCCGGGCGTGGGGCCAGGCCCTCGACCAGGGTCTGGATGATGCGGTCGGCCAGGTCCTCGGGCAGTTCCGCATCGGTCCTGTGAATGGTCCGTACGAGCATGGGGCCGACGAACAGGTCGTCCATCAGTTCCACGTCCAGGTCCGCCCGGAGCTCCCCCGCGTCGACCGCCCGCTGCACGGCCGCCCGCATCGCACGGCGGCGGGGTTCGATCACGGTGGAGTGGTACTCGGCCCAGAGCTTGGGGTGACTCTTCATCTGCGCGAAGACGTTGTGGAGGAAGACCGACGAGCGCTGGGCGAGGCCGCGCCTGCGCAGCGACTCCAGCATCAGGCGCAGATCGGCGAGCCCTGCGGTGCCGGAGACGACCGGTTCCTCGGGTTCGATGTCGCGCAGTACGTCGACGAAGAGCTCTTCCTTGCCGCACCAGCGCCGGTAGATGGTGGCCTTGCCGACCCCCGCGGTCCGGGCGATGCGCTCGATGGACAGGCCGGCCAGGGGCTCGCCGCCTTCCAGCAGTGCGACGACCGCGTCCAGGATGGCCCGTTCGGCAGCCACGCTGCGGGGTCGGCCACGCCGCGGCTCCTCGTCCTGCCCCTGTACCTGTACGTGCACCTGGTTCCACCTTTCGCCGCACCTGTCCGGCCCGGCCCCGATTCTCGCCGACACGGACGGTGCCGTGCCTCCGCCCCGGGCGCCCCGGAGTGTCCCGGGGCGCCCGGGGCGGCCCTGTTCAGTTGCGCGGGGCCGTGGGTGCCACCGGCCGCGCGGCCCCGGGTGTCACCGGCCCGCGCCCGCCGGCACGGCCCGGTCGTCCTCGCCGGCCGGCTGCACGGCGGGCGCCTTGCCCGGCAGGAACAGGCCAACCACGAGCGCGCCGATCAGGGCGACGGCCGCCGAGCCGACGGCGGTGACGTGCATGGCGCCGAGGAAGGCGTCGTTCGCCGCGGCGACCAGCGGCCGGCCGGCCGGGCCGAGCTTCTCCGCGACGCCGAGCGTCGCCTCGATCGACTCCCCCGCCGCGTCCCTGGCCGCGGCCGGGACCGTACCGAGGTGGCCCTCGATGTCACCGCGGTAGACGGTGGAGAGCACCGAGCCCAGGACGGCGATCCCGAGCGCCCCGCCGACCTGGCGGAACGTGTTGTTGATGGCCGAGCCTGAGCCTGCCTTCTCGCGCGGCAGCGCCTGCATCACGGCGACGGTGACGGGCGGCATGACGTGCGCCATGCCGGTTCCCTGGACGAAGAAGACCACGCACATCACCCAGACCGGAGTGGTGGCGTCGAACAGCGTGAACGCCGCCAGTCCGGCCGCGACAAGCAGCATGCCGGCCGTGCACACGGCGCGGGCGCCGAACCTCGCCACGACCAGCCGGGCGCGCGGCGCGAAGATCATCTGCGCGGCGGCCAGCGGCAGGATCAGCAGGCCGGACTGCAGGGCGCTGTAGCCGCGCACGCTCTGCAGGTAGAAGGCGGAGAAGAAGGTCACCCCCATCAGCGCGAAGAAGACCAGCGCGACGGCGGCGACGGCGGCGGAGAACGCGCCGTTCCTGAAGTACGCGATGTCGATGGCCGGGTGGCTGCTGCGCTTCTCGTGCCAGACGAACCCGGTCAGGACGAGCAGGCCGCCGATGATCGACAGGAGGACGACGGGGTCGCCGAAGTCGGCGAGTTCGCCGCCGCGGATGATGCCGAACACGAGCAGGACCAGGCCGACGATGGAGAGGACGACTCCGAGCGGGTCGATCCGGCCCGGCTTCGGGTCCCGGGAGTCCGGCACCAGCACCACCATGGCGATCAGCGCAATGATCACCACGGGCACGTTGACCAGGAAGATCGAGCCCCACCAGAAGTGTTCGAGCAGCAGTCCGCCGGTGATCGGGCCGATGGCGATGGCCAGGCCGACGCTGCCGGCCCAGATGCCGATCGCCTTGGGCTGCTCATCGCGCTCGAAGACGTTCATCAGGATGGCGAGCGTGGCGGGCATCACGAACGCGGCGCCGAAGCCCATCACGGCGCGCCAGGTGATGAGTTCGCCGGGCGATCCGGACATGGCGGCGAGGGCCGAGCCGATACCGAACAGCAGAATGCCGAAGAGCAGGATCTTCTTGCGCCCGATGCGGTCGCCGAGCAGTCCGGCGGTGAAGAGCAGTCCGGCGAAGACGAGCGTGTAGGAGTTGATCGCCCACTCCAGCTCGCTCTGGGTGGCTCCGAGGCCGGTGGGCGCCGGGGAGGCGATGGTCTTGACCGCGACGTTCAGGATCGAGTTGTCCAGCACCACGATGAGCAGGCTGAACATCAGGACGACGAGGATCGCCCAACGGCGACGGTGGATCGCTTCGGGAACACGGGACGCGGCCGCAGGAGGGCCGGACGGTATCGACATGGCACGGAGCCTATCCCTCTTTCGATACGAGACCGTCTCGTATTGGAAAGTCTTTGCCGAGTGGGCCCACTTCCCGGGAACGGCCGGGGGATGCCACCATGGAACCGGTCCGGGGACGCCGTCAGGGCGCCTCGAGATGACGAAGGAGCCGTTGGCCATGTCGCTTCAGGCTGCGCAGAACCAGCCCGCAACACCGGCAGGAGCCCCCACCGACAGCAGCAAGGCGCTGTACGGAGGCAAGAGCACCCGCCGCATCACCGTCCACGACATCGCCGCCGCCACCGAGCGCGGCGAGAAGTGGCCCATGCTCACCGCCTACGACGCGATGACCGCGTCCGTCTTCGACGAGGCCGGCATCCCGGTCATGCTCGTCGGCGACTCGATGGGCAACTGCCACCTCGGCTACGAGACCACCGTGCCCGTCACGATGGACGAGATCGCCATCCTCTCCGCCGCTGTCGTACGGGGAACCAAGCGCGCCCTCATCGTCGGCGACCTCCCCTTCGGGGCGTACCAGGAAGGGCCCGTCCAGGCCCTGCGCAACGCCACCCGGCTGGTCAAGGAGGCCGGCGTGGGTGCGGTGAAGCTGGAGGGCGGTGAGCGGTCGCTCGCCCAGACCGAGCTGCTCGTGTCGTCCGGCATCCCGGTCATGTCGCACCTCGGCCTGACCCCGCAGTCCGTCAACACCATGGGCTACCGGGTGCAGGGCCGCAACGACGAGGCCGCACACCGGCTGATCCGGGACGCCAAGGCCGCCCAGGAAGCGGGCGCGTTCGCCGTCGTGCTGGAGCTCGTTCCGGCCGAGGTCGCCGCCGAGATCACCCGCAGCCTGCACATCCCGACCGTCGGCATCGGCGCGGGCCCGGACACCGACGCCCAGGTCCTGGTCTACACCGACATGGTCGGGCTGACCGGGGGCAAGGTGCCGCGCTTCACCAAGCAGTACGCGAACATGCGCAAGGTGCTCGGCGACGCGGCGAAGGAGTTCGCGAACGAGGTCGTCGGCGGCACGTTCCCGGCCCCGGAGCACACCTTCCACTAGGGCCCCGCGTCCGGATCCCGGTCCGGCCGAAGACCCCAGGAACGGACCGGTCCCCTCCGACAGGACCACTGGCCACTGCCCGCACCACGACAGCCCGCCGACTTCCCCCATCGGCGGGCTGTCGGTGTGTTCGCGCCGCCGGCAGGTGCGGGGCGCGTCCGTCGACGGCATGTCGGCGGACTGTCGGCGGAGTGTCGGCGGACTGTCGGCGGAGTGTCGGCGGAGTGTCAGTGGCGGATGGTCCCATGGTGGGCATGACGCGAATCGACAAGAACCCCAGGACCGGCGGCCACGCCGTCGAGGTACGGGGGCTGGTCAAGCACTACGGCGAGACCAAGGCTCTGGACGGCGTGGACCTCGACGTGCGCGAGGGCACCGTCCTCGGCGTGCTCGGCCCCAACGGCGCCGGCAAGACCACGCTCGTGCGCTGCCTCTCCACCCTCATCGTGCCGGACGCCGGACACGCCACCGTCGCGGGCTACGACGTGGTGAAGCAGCCCCGGCAGCTGCGCCGGATCATCGGCCTGACCGGCCAGTACGCCTCGGTCGACGAGAAGCTCTCCGGCTGGGAGAACCTCTACATGATCGGGCGCCTCCTCGACCTGCCCCGCAGGACCGCGCGGGCCCGTGCCGACGAACTGCTGGAGCGGTTCTCGCTCACCGACGCCGCCAAGCGGCCCGCGATGAACTACTCCGGCGGCATGCGGCGCCGTCTCGACCTGGCCGCCTCGATGATCGGCAGCCCGGCCGTGCTCTACCTCGACGAGCCGACGACGGGGCTCGACCCCCGAACCCGTAACGAGGTCTGGGACGAGGTGCAGCGCATGGTCGCGGAGGGGGCGACCGTGCTGCTCACCACCCAGTACATGGAAGAGGCCGAGCAGCTCGCCAACGAGCTCACGGTCATCGACAAGGGCAAAATCATCGCCAACGGCCGGGTCGACGAGCTCAAGGCGAAGGTCGGCGGTCGCACCCTGCAGATCCGGCCCACGGACCCGGCCCAGCTGCCCGCCATGGCCCGGGCGCTCGCGGAGGCCGGCCTCGACGGGGTCGCCGGTTCGCAGGCCGTCCCGGACGAGGGAATGCTGTACGTCCCGATCCTCAGCGACGACCAACTGACCGCTGTCATCGGCCTGTTCGCCGGACGCGGTCTGTCCATCGCGCACATCGCCACCGCGCTGCCCAGCCTCGACGAGGTCTTCCTGGCCATCACCGGCGAGAAGACCGCGCCGTCCGTGACCGACACGATCCCCGAGGAGGTCGCGGCATGAGCACGGCGACTCTGACGCCCGACGCCCCGACCGGCACCGCACCGGCGAAGGCTCTCCACGACGAGGGCCGGATCGGCCTGCGCGGTAATCTGCGGCACATCGGCGCGCTGGTGCGGCGCAATCTGCTCCAGATCAAGCAGGACCCGGAGTCGATGTTCGACGCGCTCCTGATGCCGGTCATCTTCACGCTGCTGTTCGTGTACGTCTTCGGCGGCTCCGTCGGCGGAAGTCTGGGCGGCGGCCGGCAAGAGTACATCAACTATCTGATCCCCGGCCTGATGGCGATGATGGGCATGAACATCGCCTCCGCGGTCGGCACCGGCGTCAACGACGACTTCCGCAAGGGCGTCATGGACCGGTTCCGGACGATGCCGATCGCCCGTTCCTCCGTCCTGATCGCGAAGATCGTGGTCGAGCTCGGCCGGATGATGGTCGCCACGGTGATCCTGCTGGCCATGGGCTTCGCCCTCGGCCTGGAGATCAAGACCTCGGTGCTCGGCCTGCTGGAAGCGGTCGCGCTGTCGGCGGTGTTCGGCGCCGCCATCATGTGGATCTTCATCCTGCTCGGGCTGTCCCTGAAGACGTCCCAGTCGGTTCAGGCGATGGGATTCCTCGTGCTGATGCCCCTGCAGTTCGGTTCGTCGATCTTCGCCCCGCCGGCCACGATGCCGGGCTGGCTCCAGGCCTTCACCGACTACAACCCGCTGTCCAATCTCGCGGACGCGGCACGCGGGCTGATGCTCGGCGGTCCGGTCGCGCACTCGGTGTGGCTGACGCTCGGCTGGGCCGCCGTCATCACCGCGGTGACGGCGCCCCTCGCGGTCGCCAAGTTCCGCAAGAAGACCTGACGCGGCCCCGGTTCACTCCCGGTACGCGTCGACCAGAGCGATGGCCTCCTCCAGAGCGAGGCCATCGCCTTCGGCGTACATGGCCGCGTAGCCCGCCTCGCCGAGAACGGCGCGGGCCGCCGCCTCCGCCTCGACGTAGTTCCTCCGCTCTATCGCCGTCGGCACATGGCCGTTCGGCAGCAGACCGCTGCCCGCGCCCAGCAGCCGGGCGGCGAGGGCCGCCCGGCGCTCGCCGCCGAGTCCGCCCAGGGCCCGCGCGAGGGTGACGAGGTTGATGACGGACATCTGGGGCGCCACCATCTGCGCCAGCGGATCCCCGGACCGCTTCAGCGCCTGCCGGCCCCGGGCCAGGGCGTCCGCGTACAGCCCCTCCTGGTTGTCCAGCCAGGCCTGCCCGCCCAGCACGAACCCTTCGAAGATCGCCAGGGTCTCGGATCTGAACTCCTCGCCCAGCTCGGCGTACTGTTCACGGGCTTCGGCGATGCGGCCGGTGCTGCCCAGCAGCATGGCGAGGAAGAGCCGCGCGAACGGCATTGCCTCGTGTCCCGCCGCCCGCCCCTCGGCGAGCACCTCGCGCAGGATCGCCTCGCCCTCCGCGCTGCGGCCCAGTTCGGCGAGCGCGGAGGCGTACCGGGTACGCAGCACCGCCACCTGGGACTGGGCACCGAGCCGCTCGGCGTAGCCGATGGCGGCCTGGTAGTCGTCGGCCGCGCGGGTGTAATCGCCCCGCCGCTCGTTGGCCTCCCCGCGGGAGGAGAGCGACTCGGCGGCGCCCCAGTCGTCACCGAGCCGGCTGAAGATCTCCAGGCTCTCGTCGGCGTCCACGCGGGCCTCGCCCGACCAGTCGGGGCGGTTGGCCAGCACATTGGCGCGCATCTGGAGCGCTGCTGCCAGCTCCCACTCGTAGCCGAACTCGCGGGCGGCACGGACCGTTTCGTCCACCAGTTCGCGCAGGTCCGCGACGCCCCCGGTGAGCATGACCGCGAAGAACCAGAGCGACGCAGGGGCACGGCAGGTCTGCGGCTGACCCACCCGGTAGGTGGCGGCGATGACGCGTAGCCGCTCCATGCTCTTCTCGTTGGTCCACTCGTCCAACGCATGATCCATGCTGACCAGTTGGATCAGGCCGACACCGCGCCGCGCCTCCTGGAGCAGCTCCGGGCCCATCGGCGGCGGCGCGTCGGTGCACCGTTCCCGGATGGACGGGGCGGGCCGGGCAGGCGGGGCGAAGGGATCCGGGCCCAGCGCGGCGGCCGCGTCGGCCCAGTGCAGGGCGTCGGCGCGCAGATCGCGCATCTGCCAGTACCAGGAGAGCGAGAGCACCAGGCAGACCGCCTCCTGCTCGTCGCCGGCGGCGACGGCGTGGCGCAGGGCGGTGCGCAGATTCTCGTACTCCCGCTGGAGGCGGGCGATGGCTGCCCGCTGCCCGGCGCCGCGCAGCAGGGGGTCGGTGGTCCGGGCCAGCTCCCGGAAGTGCACCAGGTGGCGCCGCTCGACGGCGGCCCGCTCCCCAGCCTCGTCGAGCCGCTCGGCGGCGTACTCGCCGACGGTCTCCAGCAGCCGGTAGCGCATTTCCCCGTCGTCGGCGGGTGCGGCGACGACGAGGGACTTGTCGACGAGCGAACCGAGCACCCCTGCGACCTCCCGCGCGTCCTGCGGCCGGTCCGCGCAGACCTCTTCGGCCGCGGTCAGCGTGCAGCCGCCGGCGAAGACGGACAGCCTGCGCAGTACGGCGCGTTCGGATGCGTCGAGGAGGTCCCAGGACCAGTCGACGACGGCGCGCAGTGTCTGCTGGCGCGGCAGCACGGTACGGGCCCCACTGGTCAGCAGGCGGAACCGGTCGTCGAGCCGGTCGGCGATCTGGCGCGGGCTGAGCATCCGCAGCCGGGCGGCGGCGAGTTCGATGGCGAGCGGCAGTCCGTCGAGCCGGCGGCAGATCTCGGCGGCGGCCGCCGCGGTCTCCTCGTCCGCGTCGATCCGGAAGCCCGGCTTCGCGGCGGCGCCGCGGTCGGCGAGCAGGCGCAGCGCCATCGGGTCGGGCAGCGGGTCGACGGGGCGGACGAACTCGCCCGGTACACCGAGGGGTTCACGGCTGGTGGCCAGGACGGTGAGGTCCGGGCAGTGGACGAGCAGATGGTCGGCGAGCGCGGCGGCGGCCTCGATGACGTGCTCGCAGTTGTCGAGGAGCAGCAGCATGCGGCGCCGGGAGCAGTGCTCGGTCAGCCGGACGAGCGGATCGCCCGCACTGCGCTCGGCGGCCCGGAGCTCCTCGGCGCCTGCGCCGCGCAGCACGGTCTCGCGGGCGCCGAGGGCGGTCAGTACGGCTTCGGGCACGGTCTCCGGGTCGTCGACGGGGGCGAGCTCGGCCAGCCAGACGCCGTCCGGCCAGGCGGGTGCGACGGACTCGGCGGCCTCCTGGGAGAGCCGGGTCTTGCCCGCGCCCCCGGGTCCGAGAAGGGTGACGAGGCGGGCTTGCGCGAGGTCGCCCCGCAGCACCTCGATATCGGCCTCCCGCCCGACGAAACTGGTGAGCCTGGCGCGCAGGTTGCCCAGGGCGACGGGGATCGGCCCGGGAGCGGGTTCCGGCGCGGGGGTGCGGCCCGGTGCGGCAACCGTGGGCGACCCGGCCACCCGGCCGGGCGCGGCCGCCGGGGCCTGCGCCGGCCCGGATGGCGGCGGCCCCGGCTCCTGATGGAGCAACTCGGCGTGAAGGGACCGCAGTTCCGGGCCCGGGTCCGCGCCGAGGCGGTCGGCGAGCCCGGTGCGTACCTCCTCGTACGCCGCCAGCGCCTGCGCCGTACGTCCGGCGTCCCGCAGTGCCCGCAGGCGCAGCGCCTGGAGCGGTTCGTCCATCGGGTGCTCGGCGCAGAGCGCGACCAGTTCCGGCAGGACCTCGTCGGCGCGGCCCAGCGCGAGCGCGGCGGCGAACCTGGCGCGGCGGGCGTCGAGCCGGCGGGCCGTCCAGCGGGCCGTGACGGCGGCGCGGTCGGGCAGATCGGCGAGGGCCGGACCCCGCCACAGGGCGAGTGCGTCGTCGAGGACGGTGGCGGCCTTCGCCGGATCGCCCGCGTCCAGGGCGCGCATCCCCTCCCCCGTGAGCCGCTCGAAGCGGTGCAGGTCGACCGCGTCGGGCTCGACGGCGAGCCGGTAGCCGCTCTCGGCGGAGGCGATCGCCGCATGCCCGAGAACCCGCCGGAGCCGGCCGACGAGCGCCTGCAGGGCGCCCACCGCGTCGGCGGGCGGCTCGCCGTCCCACACCTCGTCGACCAGCACCGCGGCCGGGACCGCGCGGCCGGGACGCAGTGCGAGAACGGTCAGCAGGGCGCGCAGCCGCGCCCCACCGATGGCGACGGCCGTGCCGTCGTCGTGGAGTGCCTGCGTGGTGCCGAGGATGCTGTAGCGCACGCGCCTATTCTCCGCGACCGGGACCGGTGGGCGGACTCGCGTCCGTCAGCGGCACTTCCACCTGGTCCCCAGCGTTGTCCGAAGGTCCACCGGCGTTACTTGTCATGCCCCTACCTTGTCCGGAACCACCACCGCGACGCGAGACGTTTCCGCCGTGTCGACTGTACGGTCGGGGCGCGCATCCCCCCGATGCCCGCCCCTGCCGCCGAGCCACCTGGAGTCCCGCCGATGACCACCGCAGCAGCAGCCCGCAGCGACCGGCGGATCAGTCCCGTCTTCCTCGGGATCGTCGCCGTCATGGCCGTCTCGGGCTGGGCGGTGTGGACGGACTTCGCGGAGCAGCCCGGGTTCGCGATCTTCCTCTTCGTGACCGCGGCCTGGGTCGTGTCGCTCTGTCTGCACGAGTACGCGCACGCCCGCACCGCGCTGCACAGCGGGGACGTCTCGATCGGGGCGAAGGGGTATCTGACTCTGAACCCTCTCGCGTACACCCATGCACTGCTGAGCATCGTGCTGCCGGTGCTGTTCGTGATCCTGGGCGGGATCGGGCTGCCCGGTGGCGCGGTCTTCATCGAGCGCGGCCGGATCAGCGGCCGCTGGAAGCACAGCCTGATCTCGGCGGCGGGCCCCCTGACGAACGTCCTGTTCGCGGTCGTCTGCACGGCGCCGTTCTGGCTGCACGCGCTGGACGGTGTCCCGAGCGGGTTCCAGTACGCCCTGGCGTTCCTGGCGCTGCTTCAGGTCACCGCGGCGATCCTGAACTTCGTACCGGTCCCGGGGCTGGACGGATACGGGGTGATCGAGCCCTGGCTCTCGTACCGCATCCGGCGCCAGGTGGAGCCGTTCGCGCCCTTCGGCCTGCTCGCGGTGTTCGGGCTGCTGTGGATCCCCGAGGTCAACACCGTCTTCTTCGACGCGATCCACAGCCTGCTGCAGGCGCTGGACGTCAGCGAGTTCCACACGTACTGCGGCTTCGACGCCTACCAGTTCTGGCAGAAGCCGAATCCGGCCTGCAGCGTCGGTTAGGACCTTGCTTCCGGATCAGGCCGGATCACGTCGGACCGGGGAGCGACCGCCTCGGAGCAGTTGCGCCGGCCGGGACTCGACCCGGCCGGTCCCCCGCGGAGGGAGTTCGTGGGACGGCCCTCAGGCCGCGGTCTCCGCGCGGTGCTTGCGCAGGTAGTACCACGCCATGTTGGAGGAGAGGCCCGCCAGCAGCACCCAGATGACCCCGAGCCAGCTGCCCTGGGCGAACGAGATCACGGCCGCACCGACGGTCAGGACGCAGGCGGCGAGGGCATAGAGAGCGAGGCGGGGCATGGGAGGCAGCTCCTGTCCGGGGGTGGTGCGCGGTCCCGTCCAGTGTCCCCCATGTCCCGTTCCGCTCTCCGCGGGGTGCGGCCGTGGGTGCCCGTCGGCTCAGACGTCGGTGGTACGCAGCCCGGCGTGCGCCTTGTAGCGGCGGTTGACCGAGATCAGGTTGGCGACCAGCGACTCGACCTGGTGGGCATTGCGCAGGCGGCCCGCGAAGATGCCCCGCATGCCGGGGATGCGGCCGGCGAGCGCCTGCACGAGGTCGGTGTCGGCGCGGGCGTCGCCCAGCACCAGCACATCGGTGTCGATCTCCTCGATCGCCTCGTCCTGGAGCAGCACCGCCGAGAGGTGGTGGAAGGCGGCGGTGACCCGGGAGTCGGGCAGCAGGGCGGCGGCCTGCTCGGCGGCGCTGCCCTCCTCGGGCTTCAGGGCGTACGCGCCCTGCTTGTCGAAGCCGAGCGGGTTGACGCAGTCGATGACGAGCTTCCCGGCGAGTTCGTCGCGCAGCGACTCCAGGGTCTTGGCGTGTCCTTCCCACGGCACGGCGACGATCACGACGTCGCTGCGCCGGGCGCATTCGGCGTTGTCCCAGCCCTCGACGCCAAGGCCCAGCTCGTCGGCGGCGGTCCGGGCACGGTC
Organism: Streptomyces sp. JH14; assembly: GCF_029428675.1. Taxonomy (GTDB): domain Bacteria; phylum Actinomycetota; class Actinomycetes; order Streptomycetales; family Streptomycetaceae; genus Streptomyces. The sequence goes on from NZ_JAJNEL010000001.1 coordinate 1,826,909, forward strand.
CGCGGCACGCGAGCCGATGATCACCTTCTGCCCGGCGCGGGCGAGCCGGTACGCGAGCCCGCGGCCCTGCGGGCCGGTGCCGCCGAGCACGCCGATGGTCAGCCCGGACACGTCGGGAAGGTCCCAGGGGTCCTTGGCGGGGGGCTTGGGCGCGGTACCGCTGTCATTCGTAGTCATGCGCCCGACACTACTGCGCGCCATGGAGGGCGACGCAGCGTCGCACCCGTGCGACATCCGTCACCGCACCTGCCCCGTTCGGCTGGTTCGGTACCGTTCGCCGGTACGGGGGGCTGGTCCTGCGGCATGATGCCGGGCCATGGATGCCGTACGCGTCGCCCTGCTCCGTGAAGTGCTCGCCGGGACCGAGTGGCCGGCGGCGGCCCGCCGGTTCGCGGGGACCCTCCGGTCGTCCGTCGTTCCGCACGGCGGCGGGCTGCTGCTGGTGGGCACGGAGGGGTACGAGCCGTGGCACCTGGCGGCCCATCTGGTCGACGAGTCCACCTGGGCCGGGCTGCCGGAGCTGGTGCCCACGCTCGTACGGCACCGGGTGGAGCCGGGAGATCCGGCGCATCTGTCCGTCGGTCCTGGCCGGATCGAGGCGGCCGGGCGGGGCGAGACGCTGCTGCTGGTGGCCCCGGAGCGGCCCGGCGACGGCCTGCTGGAGCGGGTGCACGACGCACGCCGGGCCGGGGCGACGGTGCTGTCGCTGGACGACGGCGATCCGGAGGTGCACGGGCTTGCCCATGAAGCACTCACGGTGAGCCGCACCGACGATGTGGACCTGGACACCGTGCAGCACTTGGTGAGCGCGGCGGCCGGCGAGAACAGCGCCCCCGCGCCCCGCGGTCGCCACCGCTTCCGGGACAGGCTGTCCCGGCTCGCCGATCAGCTGACGGCGCCGCCTCCCGCGCGCTGGTGAGGTCTCACGGTCCCCGGCGGAACCGACCGGCCACAGCTGCGGCAGGTACGGGCGGGTGCGATGGCGGGCCGGATGGCGTGCGTGGCCTCGGTGGCGCTGCCGGCTGCGGCGCCGCCGAAGCTGCTCACGTACGACTCCGCGACGGACGAGGACGCTGTGCGGCGCAGGTCGCCGAAGGAATCGGCCACCGCGCCGGCCGAGCAGCCCGGTCCGGACCGCGCCCGATGAGGCGGGGCTCCGGGGGCGGAACTACGCGTCGGCCTCCGGTGGCGTGTCCCGGTCGTGCCACCTGGGGTCGTTCTCCCACTCCAGATTCCGCTCCTGCGCGGTGTTCATCGCGTGCTGCGCCTCCTCGCGGGAGGTGTAGGGGCCGAACCGGTCCTTCGCCGGGCACTCCGGGCCTTCCTCGACCTTCTGGTGCACCAGGCAGTAGTACCACTCGCCCGGCTTGCCGACCGTGCGCTTCTTGAACAGGGCCATCATCGGCTCCTTTCCTCTGAGCCATGCTGCCCCAAGCACGCTGGTTAGACTCGCTGACATGTCTGGCCAGTCGCTGCTCGTACCAGGGGAGATCACTCCCATTCGTTCCGTACCCGGAAACATCCGGCGCCCCGAGTACGTGGGTAAGCCGGCTCCGACGCCGTACACGGGTCCGGAGATCCAGGACGCCGACACCGTCGAGCGCATGCGCATCGCCGGCCGGATCGCCGCGCAGGCGATGGCCGAGGCCGCGAAGCACATCGCTCCGGGTGTGACGACGGACGAACTCGACCGGGTCGCCCACGAGTTCATGTGCGATCACGGCGCCTATCCCTCGACGCTCGGCTACCGCGGCTTCCCCAAGTCGCTCTGCTCGTCGCTCAACGAAGTCATCTGCCACGGCATCCCGGACTCGACGGTGCTGCGCGACGGCGACATCGTGAACCTCGACGTGACCGCGTACATCAACGGCGTGCACGGCGACAACAACGCCACGTATCTCTGCGGCGAGGTGGACGAGGAGTCCCGCCTGCTCGTGGAGCGCACGGAGGAGTCGCTGAACCGGGCGATCAAGGCGGTCCGCCCCGGCCGTCAGATCAATGTGATCGGACGGGTCATCGAGTCGTACGCGAAGCGTTTCGGGTACGGCGTGGTCCGGGACTTCACCGGGCACGGGATCAATGCGTCGTTCCACTCCGGCCTGATCATTCCGCACTACGACAGTCCGCACGCGACGACCGTGATGCAGCCCGGCATGACGTTCACCATCGAGCCGATGCTGACGCTCGGGACGCACCAGTACGACATGTGGGACGACGGCTGGACCGTGGTGACGAAGGACCGCAAGCGCACCGCCCAGTTCGAGCACACGCTGGTGGTGACGGAGACGGGCGTCGAGATCCTGACGCTGCCGTAACCCTCCGCAGGCGATACGCGCCCCCGGCACGCGGACGGAACCGGGCGTATCGTTTTTACCGACAGAGCGTCGGGAAGGTGTTGGCTTAGGTAAGCCTAAGCAGGACGATCGGAGATGTCGACAGTGGCTGCCGAGCGCAGTTGCTGTCGGCTTTTCTGTCTCGTTCCGCCTTCCCGTCCCTCCCCCGGTCACCGGAGGCCCGCCTTGGACGCAACCGCCGCCACCCCCTTCTCGACACTGATCCGCACGGCATCGCACGAGCAGCACACCGAGGCGGAGACCTCGGTCTTCATGAGCGACCTGCTGGGAGGGCGGCTCGGAGTGGACGCGTACACGCGCTACACCGAGCAGCTGTGGTTCGTCTACCGGGCACTGGAGGAGGGCGCGGAGGAACTGCGCAGCGACCCGGTCGCCGGTCCGTTCATCCGGCCGGAACTGATGCGCACGGCGGAGCTGGAGCGCGATCTGGCACATCTGCGGGGTGCGGGCTGGCACGAGGGCCTGAGGCCGCTGCCCGCGACGGCCGTGTACGCCGACCGGGTGACCGAGTGCGCGCGCAGCTGGCCCGCCGGATACATCGCGCACCACTACACGCGCTATCTCGGGGACCTCTCCGGCGGCCAGATCATCCGCGACCGGGCGGAGAAGACCTGGGGCTTCGCGCGCAAGGGCGACGGGGTGCGGTTCTACGTCTTCGAGGAGATCGCCAACCCCGCCTCGTTCAAGCGGGGCTACCGCGAGCTGCTCGACGCGGTGGACGCGGACGAGCTGGAGAAGAAGCGGATCGTGGAGGAGTGCAAGCGCGCGTTTGCACTGAACACCGCGGTGTTCCGGGAGCTGGGTGAGGCGTTCCGGCGCAGCGCGTAGGCCCCACGGGGTGCGGAGGACGCGATGACCGGATTCCGACGGTGGCCCCGGTCACCCCTGCCGCGTTGTCCTCAATCGTCGGACGGGCTTGAATTCGCCCGTCCGACGTCACGACGCCGACGTCACAGCGCCGGTGACAGGCTTGATTGCGCCAGCAGGACGCGGCCCCCGATCTCCACCGAGCCGTCCGGTGCGGGTGCGGTGAGGATCTGGGACCCACGGCCCTGCGTGATGTTGAGGGCGCGGCCCAGTTGCGCGCTGAGCAGCAGGGCCGCCGCCCCCGTCGCCTCGTCCTCGACGATGCCGTCGTCGCGTCGCGGGAACGCCCGCGCCCTGACGCGGCCCGCCGCCTCGTCCTCCCACGCCCATACGTACAACCAGCCCTCGCCGGGCGGTGGTCCGGTCAGCGCCTCCACCTCGGCGACGGATGCGTACCGCTCCAGCGTGCGCGGCGGCACCCACTCGGGGCGGGCGGTGATCCAGCTGAACTCACCGTCCTGGCGGGCGAAGATCTCGCCGACCGGCAGTTCCAGGATCTCCACGTCGAGCAGCCAGGCGGCCCCCACGAGCGGGTGCCCGGCGAACGGAAGCCGGAGACCCGGCGTGTAGATGTCGACGTGCCCGCGCTCGGGATCGTCGACGAACACGGTCTCGCTGAAGCCGAGTTGCCCGGCCAGCGTCTGCCGGGACGCCTGGTCGGGGTACGTACGCCCGTCGCGTACGACCCCGAGTGCGTTGCCGTGCCGTCCGTCCGGTCCACAGAACACGCGCAGCACATCGACGCCTGCGGGTACCTCGTAGTCACTCACACACGCATTCAAGCACCGCCCTCGCACCGCCGGCGCCGGGGCGCCCCTCGCCGAACCGGAACGAAGCACTTGACACGTGCTTGACCTTCTCATGGGTTACCCATGGGTCGTCCGTGACTGCCCCGTTCTCCGCCACATCGAGTGAGAGCTGAATCACTGCACCGGTGGGTACCAGTGAGGTAAGCCTCGGTTAAGTTAGGTCCGCCTCACCTGTACTTGTCCGGCCTCTGTTTCCTCTCTCTTCAGCCTTTGTGGAGCCCGCATGCGAGCCATTCGTTTCTCCGTCGCCACCGCTGTCGCCACCGTGGCAGCTCTGACCGCCGTCACGGGCTGCGCCGAGAAGAGCGACGGCAAAGGCGACGGCGCGGTGACGGTCAGCGCGAAGGACGACTCCTGCGCGGTGTCGAAGAAGAAGCTCCCGGCCGGCCACATCGAACTGGCCGTGGCGAACGAGGGCTCCAAGGTCACCGAGGTCTACGTCCTCTTCCCGGACGACCGCATCGTCGCCGAGCGCGAGAACATCGGCCCCGGCACCAAGGCCACCATCACCGCCGAGGTCAAGGCCGGTTCCTACGACGTCGTCTGCAAGCCCGGCATGAAGGGCGCCGGCTTCCGGCAGAACATCGAGGTCACCGGCGGCGCCGTGGCCAAGCGCAGCCCCGAGATGGACAAGGCCGTCGCCGGCTACCGCACCTACGTGCAGGCGCAGGCCGACGAGACGCTGCCGAAGGTCAAGGCCTTCACGGACGCCGTCGCGGCGGGTGACATCGAGGCCGCGAAGAAGGCATACGCCGAATCCCGCATCGGCTGGGAGCGCACCGAACCGGTCGCCGAGTCCTTCGGTGACATCGACCCGAAGGTCGACGTCCGCGCGGACGGCCTGGAGGACGGCCAGAAGTGGACCGGCTGGCACCGCCTCGAGAAGGCGCTGTGGCAGGACAAGAAGCTCGGCGCCGAGGAGAAGGCCCTCGCCCCGGTCCTGTACAAGGACCTCGTCGACTGGCAGAAGCGGGTCGGCAAGGCGGAGATCACTCCGACCTCGATGGCCAACGGTGCCAAGGAGCTCCTCGACGAGGTCGCCACCGGCAAGGTCACCGGTGAGGAAGAGCGCTACAGCCACACCGACCTGATCGACTTCAAGGCCAATGTCGAAGGCGCGCAGCAGTCGTACGAGCTGCTGAAGCCGATCGCCTCGAAGAACGACGCGGCCCTGACCGCCACCCTGGACAAGCAGTTCGCTGCGCTCAACACGCTGCTGGACAAGTACCGCGAGGACAAGAGCTCGTACGAGTTCACCTCGTACGACAAGGTCGGCAAGGCGGACCGCAAGGAACTGTCGGACGCCGTCAACGCGCTGGCCGAGCCGCTGTCGCAGCTCGCCGCCGCGGTGACGAAGTAATGGACGGGGAGGTGCCGGTCATGTCCGGGGAAGCCCAGAACACCACCGGGGCGGACGTCGCCGGGGCAGGCGGAACCGCCGGGCCCGCTGCCGCCGGAGCCGCAGACCGTGTCCCGTCGCGCCGTGCGCTGCTCGGCTGGGGCGGTGCCGGGCTGGCGCTCGGCGCGGTCGCGGCCGGCGGCGCGGTCGCCGCGGTGCGTACGGGGAGCGACGCGGTACCGGCCGCGGACAGCGGCGCCGCGGTGCCGTTCCACGGCGTGCACCAGGCCGGGATCGCCACCGCCGTCCAGGACAGGCTGCACTTCGCCGCCTTCGACGTGACGACGAAGGACCGGTCCGAACTGATCGCGCTGCTCAAGGAGTGGACGCGGGCGGCCGAGCGGATGACGGCCGGTCATGCGGTCGGAGACGGGGCGTACGGCGGTCTCGCCGAAGCGCCGCCGGACGACACGGGCGAGGCGCTGGGGCTCAAGCCGTCCCGGCTCACCCTCACCATCGGCTTCGGCCCCTCGCTGTTCGCCAAGGGCCGGTTCGGTCTCGAGAACCGGCGCCCGGAGGCGCTCGTCGATCTGCCGAAGTTCCCCGGTGACAATCTCGACGCGGCCCGCAGCGGCGGCGACCTGTGCATCCAGGCGTGTGCCGACGACCCGCAGGTCGCGGTGCACGCCATCCGCAACCTCGCCAGGATCGGCATGGGCCGCACGGCGATCCGCTGGTCGCAGCTGGGCTTCGGCAAGACGTCGTCGACGACGCCGGACGCCCAGACCCCGCGGAACATGATGGGCTTCAAGGACGGCACCCGGAACATCGCCGGCACCGACACCGCGGCCCTCGACAAGCACGTGTGGGTCGGCGAGAAGGACGACGCGGGCTGGATGACCGGGGGTTCGTACCTGGTCGCCCGGCGCATCCGCATGCACATCGAGACCTGGGACCGCACCGGGCTCCAGGAGCAGGAGGACGTCTTCGGCCGGGACAAGGGCGAGGGCGCCCCGGTCGGCAAGTCGAAGGAGCGCGACGAGCCGTTCCTGAAGGCCATGCTGCCCACCGCCCATGTGCGCCTCGCCCATCCGGACAGCAACGACGGTGCGACGATCCTGCGCCGCGGCTACTCCTTCACCGACGGCACCGACGGCCTGGGCCGGCTCGACGCGGGGCTGTTCTTCCTCGCGTACCAGCGCGATGTCCGGAAGGCGTTCATTCCGCTGCAGCGCCGGCTCGCGGCACACGACGCACTCAACGAGTACATCCAGCACGTGGGTTCGGCGCACTTCGCCGTCCCGCCGGGCGTCCGCTCCAAGGACGACTGGTGGGGCCGGGCGCTGTTCTCGTAACGGGACTCGAAGCGGAAAAAGGAGAACCGAAACGTGTTCAGCAACTTCCTGATCGGCCTGCGCGAAGGCCTCGAAGCCAGCCTGGTCGTCTGCATCCTGATCGCCTATCTGGTGAAGACCGGCAACCGGAACAGGCTGCTGCCCATCTGGGTCGGCGTCTCCGTCGCGGTCGTCGTCAGCCTGGCCTTCGGCGCCGGTCTCGAATTCGGCTCGCAGGAGATGACGTTCAAGGCGCAGGAGGCGCTCGGCGGTTCGCTGTCGATCGTCTCCGTCGGCCTGGTCACCTGGATGGTGTTCTGGATGCGGCGCACCGCGCGGCATCTGAAGAAGGAGCTGCACGGCAAGCTCGACGCGGCGCTCGCGATGGGCACCGGCGCGCTGGTCGCGACGGCGCTCCTCGCCGTCGGCCGGGAAGGACTGGAGACCTCGCTGTTCGTCTGGCGTGCGGTGCACGCCGCGGACGACGGCTGGCATCCGATGATCGGTGCGCTGCTCGGCATCGTCACGGCCGTGGTACTGGGCTGGCTGTTCTACCGCGGCGCGCTGAAGATCAACCTGGCGAAGTTCTTCACCTGGACCGGCGGCATGCTGGTGGTCGTCGCGGCGGGTGTGCTCGCGTACGGCGTGCACGACCTGCAGGAGGCCGAGTTCCTCGGAGGTCTGCAGAACCGGGCGTTCGACATCAGCGCCACGATCCCGCCGGACAGCTGGTACGGCACGCTGCTGAAGGGCACCTTCAACTTCCAGCCCGATCCGACCGTTCTTCAGGTCACGGTGTGGGCGCTGTATCTGATCCCCACGCTCGCGCTGTTCCTCGCCCCGGTAGGGTTCGGACGGTCAGTGGGGGCGACGGATCAGAAGGCGCAGAAAGCGGATGAGAAGCCTGAGGCCGATTCGGCTGGCGACGGGGCTCGCGGCAGCGACAGTGCTGAGCATGACGGCGAGCGGGTGCGTGACGGTGCACGGCGAGCTGGAAGTCGTTCCGGCAGCGACGAAGTCTGAGGCCGCGAAGGCCCTTGCGGACTTCACCACCGCGTACAACGCGGCGGACAAGGCCTACGATCCGGCGCTGGACGCGGACCGGGTCACCGGTTCGCTCGGTGCCATCAACCAGGCCGGGTTGCGGGCACGGCAGAAGAACCACCCCGACGGCAACGCGAACCACCTGCCGCTGGAGCTGACCGACGCCTCGTACCTCATCCCGAAGAAGGCCGGCTGGCCGCGCTGGTTCCTCGCGGAAACCGACTCCAACCGCGATCAGGACAGCGGGAAGCAGGACACCAGCTGGCTGATCGCCTTCGTCCGGACCGGTCCCGACGCGGTCTGGAAGGCGTCGTATCTCGCGGTCGTGGCCCCGGCCCAGCTGCCCGCGTTCGCGAAGGACGGCGACGGGCGGACCCGGCCGGTCTCCGCGGACAGTGCGGAACTGGCCGTGGCGCCCGAGGACTTGAGCACGCAGTACACCCAGTACCTGCAGAAGGGCACGCCGGACGTGTTCGCTCCCGGCGTCGCCACCTCGGCCTGGCGGTACCAGCGCAGCAACACCCGGCGGGCCGGCTTCTCGTTCCAGTTCATCGACCAGCCGCTGGGCGGCGGTACGTTCGCTCCGCTCGGCCTGGAGACGGAGGACGGCGGGGCGCTGGTCTTCTTCAGCAGCAAGCACTTCGAGCAGCAGACCGCGGCGAAGGGGCTGCGCCCGTCGGTCAACGCGGATGTGCAGGCGCTGCTGACCGGCGAGGTGAAGAGCACCCTCACCAAGGAGCGGGTCTCCAGCCAGCTGGTGTACGTCCCGAAGAAGGGCGCCGGGAACGACGGCAAGGTGATCATGCTGAACCGGCTGCCGGGGCTCACGGCGGCGAAGGGTTCCTGAGGTTCTCCCGCCGTCCCCGGCGGGCGCGCGACGACGGGTGCGGCACCACGCCGCGTTGCGGAGCGCCCGAATACGCCCCGTACGAGGACGCTCCTGCGCCGTGCGATGCCCCGCATCCGGCGCCGCGCGCCGATCCGCCGGGGACGACGGGACAACCTTGGGCCGCCCGGGCTTCAGCGGCTGAGCGGCCAGCTCACCGAGTCGTGGTCGAGGTCGCTCCGCCCCACGGTGTCGGCATACTGCGCGCAGGCGTCGGTAAGCGTCTCCAGCAGGGTCAGCGGGTCCGGGAGCGGGTTCTCCGGGCCGCGGACCCAGTGCACGTCCAGCTCACCGGGGAGCATGGCGGGCGGCAGGAGTACGTAGCTCCCGCGGCAGTGCCAGCGCAGTCCCGGATGCTCGTCCATGGTCTCGGGATGGCAGTCCAGCTCGCAGGGCCACCACTCGTCCTCGTCCTCGGGGGTGCCCCGGGTGGCGGTGAAGAAGAGCATCCGGTCGTCCCCGGACACGGCCACCGGGCCGACGTCGATGTCCGCGGCGAGGAGCCGCTCCAGGGCCTGGTGGCCCGCGGCCAGCGGTACGTCGAGGACGTCGTGGATCATGCCGGTGGCGGTGATGAAGTTGGCCTGCGACTGGCTGCGGGCCCAGCGCTCGATCTGGGCGCGGTCGGTGGTGGACTGCGTCTGCCAGGCGAACGAAATGGGGTGCCGGGCGGGGGTGGGACAGCCGATGCGCTCGCACGAACATCGGTAACCGATCGGGTGAGCGGCGGGCGCGATGGGCATTCCGGCTTCGGCGACAGCCAGGAGCAGCGCCTCCCGGGCGGTGTCGTCGACCTCACTGTGCTGCGATTTGGGTCGTCGGCGAAGCCATTGGGAAAACTTGCTCTCTGTGCCGCGAGAACGGCCGAAATCGGCGCCCATCAATCCCCTTACCTCAGCGTTGCCCCTGCCCATGGTCCCACCATCCTGCGCCCCGGGTGGCCAGAGTTCCGAAGCGGGGTGCCGGCACCGGTGCACTGAACTGGGCGCAGGGCCGACATTTGTCCGTAAATGGTAGGTGCGGCATGTGAGCGGGGGCCGGTAGCGGCGCGAGGCGGTACGTACCGTCCCGGCGCCTCTCCGTAGCCGTCACGGAGCAGCCCGCGGAACCACCCGATCGGTTCACTGCGCGGTTGCCCCGCACGGCGCACCATGAGCTCACGCACACACCCGTGCGAGCCCCGACTGTTCGCAGGCCACCCCTGCCGTCCGTGAGGAGCCCCCATTGCCTCGTGAAGCCACACCCTCATCGCTTCGTGAAGCGACCACCCCCGCATCCGCATCGCCCCGCAGGGCGACCCCGCGCCGCTACCTGATGTGCGCACCGGTCCACTTCAAGGTCACCTACTCCATCAACCCGTGGATGGACCCGACGAAGCCGGTCGATCTGCCGCTGGCCCAGGCCCAGTGGGAGGACCTGCGCGACCGCTACCGCGCGCTCGGCCACACCGTCGAGCTGCTCACCCCCCGTCCCGACCTGCCCGACATGGTCTTCGCCGCCAATGGCGCGACCGTCATCGACGGCCGGGTGCTCGGCGCCCGGTTCGCGTACCAGGAGCGGTACGCCGAGGCCGAGGCGCACCGGGACTGGTTCCGGGACCACGGCTTCACCGAGATCCATGAGCCGGCCCACATCAACGAGGGTGAGGGCGATTTCGCGGTCACCTCGTCGTATCTCCTCGCCGGGCGCGGTTTCCGGTCCAGTCCGCTCTCGCACGACGAGGCGCAGGAGTTCTTCGGGCGGCCGGTGATCGGGCTCGATCTGGTGGACCCGCGCTACTACCACCTGGACACGGCGCTGTGTGTGCTGGACGAGGCGGGCGACGAGATCATGTACTACCCGGGCGCCTTCTCGCCGGGCAGCCGCTCCGTGCTGCGGCGGCTCTTTCCCGACGCGCTGACGGCCGAGAGGGCGGACGCGGCGGCGTTCGGGCTGAACGCGGTCAGTGACGGGCTCCATGTGCTGGTGCCGCAGGGCGCCACGGGCCTCTTCGACCCGCTGCGGGCGCGCGGCTTTGAACCGGTCCCGATGGACCTGAGCGAGCTGCTCAAGGGCGGCGGCAGCGTGAAGTGCTGCACCCAGGAGCTGCGCTGCTAGGACCCTGGCGTCAGTCGTCACCCGGGGGCGGCCATGCGTCGCCCCATGCGATGTCCCGGGCGGCCCGGTACAGCTCGCCGTGCCGCTTGGTGACCGTGGTGCGCTGCAGCGCCTCCTCGCGGGTGCACAGGTCCAGCAGCACCTGTCCCTTGCGGATCTGCGGCTTGCGGATGACCCGCGCGGTCACCGGCTCGGTGGCGAAGCGGGTCGCCACGACATAGCTGAACTTCTCGTCTTCGTACGGCAGCGATCCGCCCTTCACCTGCCGGTGCAGCGAGGAGCGGCTGACTCGGGCCGAGAAGTGGCACCAGTCGGTACCCGGCTCGATGGGGCACGCCTCGCTGTGCGGGCACGGTGCGGCGACCGAGAGCCCGGCGGCGATCAGCCGGTCGCGGGCCTCGATGATGCGGGCGTACCCGTCCGGGGTACCGGGCTCGACGATCACGACGGCCTGCGCGGCGGCCGCGGCCGTGTCGACGAGGCCGGTGCGGGCGTCCGCCGTGAGCTCCCCCAGGACATAGCTGACGGTCACCAGGTCCGCGGGGGCGAGCTCCAGCCCGGCGCCGATCCTGGCCCGCCGCCAGTCGGCGGTGCGCAGGGCCTCGACACCGGAGGCCCCGGCCAGTTCCCGGCCGAGGACGAGGGCGGGCTCGGCCCAGTCCAGGACGGTCGTCCGGTGCCCCTCCCAGGCCCCGGCGACGGCCCAGCTCGCCGCGCCGGTGCCACCCCCGATGTCGGTGTGGGTGGCGGGTACCCACTCCGGAGCGGCCTCGCGCAGGGCGGCGAGGGCGGACCGTACCGCTTCGAAGGTCGCGGGCATCCGGTACGCGGCGTACGCGGCGACGTCCGAGCGGTCGCGGAGCACCGGGGCATCGGTCGGGGTGGTCCCCCGGTAATTGGCGATGAGCCGGTCGACGGCCTGCGCGGCCTGCTTGGGCGGCAGTCCGTCGAGGAGTCCGGCCAGCGCCGCGCGCAGTGCTTCCGCGGTGGAGAGGGTGACGTTCACCGACAAATTGTAGGCGGATACGAGTGGCCGTTCCCCGCCCGCTGCCGCCCGTCCGGCGCCCCGTTCCCCGCCCCGGGATCACCGCCGGACGGACGAAGATCCGAACTGACCGGCGCCGCTGGCCAGTTGCTACGCTGACCGCGCGAGGTCGGGGGAGGCTCACGTGAGGTCGGGAATGCTCATCGAGGGGACCATGCGACAGAAGATCGTGCGCCTGACTCTGGTCGCGGGTGTGCTGGTGCTCGCCCTGCTGCTCCTGCTGGCCACCTGCGGCGCCGGGGGCGACGGGGGCGACGGGGACAAGGGTGACGCGGGCAAGGGCGACACCACGCCGAAGAAGCCGGCGGCGACGGGCACCGGTCCGGCCACGCAGCTCACCGTTCCCCCCGCGTACACGACCACGCGCGGCTGGGAGCTCATCAACACCTCGCCCGACTACGCGATCTCCCGGACGACGGGGCGCCTCGCCTACCTGCTGCGGGTCTCCGACAACCAGTACCGGCTGGAGACCATCGACTCGGAGACCGGGAAGGCCGGCTGGAAGGGCGCGGCCTGGCGGCCACCGGCCTCGACACACTTCCCGAAACTGCTTCTGGCCACCAAGGACGACGTGGAGTACTTCGTCACGTGGGCGTACGGAAAGGTCGGTGTGAACGCGCTGACCCCGGCCGACACGATCGTCTCCCTCGATGTGTACAACGCGACGGACGGCTCCCGGCAGCGCATCGAGGTGCCGTGGAACTCCGCGCCGACCGTCGACACCACCGGCCCGGCGATTCTGATCAGCGACGGCCGTACCAACAGCGTGCTGGTCGACCCGGAGAGCGGCCGCATCTCGAAGATCGCCCCGTCGGCGCTCACGTACCCGAAGGGCTGCCCGTCCTGCCGGCAGCTCACCGAGGTGTTCGGGCTGACCGGGAAGGGCCTGCTGGTCAGCGGGGCACGGGAGTTCTGGGTACAGGGCGGCTGGTTCAGCCGGAACGTCGCCCCGAAGGGCACCGACCGCTTCAGCGGGATCCCGACGTCCGTGGCACCCGGCTGGGTGCTGGCGAAGTGGCAGCTCGCGAAGGGCCAGAAGCAGGCAGCGACCCATGACCTGTGGGCGGTGCACGACGCGGAGACGGGAAAGCCGGTGGCGACGGTGGAGTGCCACAAGGTGGCGATCAAGCCGGGCCAGTACCCGCAGGCGGTCATGTCGCCCTCGGGGACGTTTCTGGTGGCCGGGAACCTCGCCTTCGACCTGGAGACGAAGAAGGGGTTCTGTCTGGAGGCGACGGACGGCTCGAAGCCGCTGACCCTGGTCTCCGTGACGGACGAGGGCATCGCGTACGGGGCGACGCCCGCGCGCAACGCGGCGGACGTCCTGGCCGGCCACGGCCGGCCGGCCCAGGTTGAGGTCACCAGCGGGCTGCCGGAGGCGCTGCCCCCGAATGTGCGCCTGCCCGCCTCGGAGGCCGCGGCGGGCGTCGGCGTGTTCCGGTGGACGGACGAGCTGGACCGGCTGCACCTGCTCGGCTACCCGCGCGCCCGTCCGTGAGCAGTGCTCCCGCCGCTGAGCGGTGCCGCGCGTGAGCGACGCCCTTGCCTGTGAGCGGTGCTCGCAGGCTTACGACACCCGCTGCCAGGGCCGGCACAAGCCCAGGAAGCACGCCATCGCGCCCACCGAGCACACCAGCTGGACGACCGCCATCGGTACCGCGGTCGCCTCCCCCGCGATCCCGACGAGCGGTGAGGCGACGGCGCCGATCAGGAACGACGACGTACCGAGCAGCGCCGAGGCCGAGCCCGCCGCATGCTTGGTACGCATCAGGGCCTGGGCGTTGGTATTGGGCATCGCGAGCCCCATCGCCGACATCAGGACGAAGAGGCCGGCGGCCACCGGCACCAGACCGACATCGCCGAACACCCCGGACGTCATCAGCAGCAGCGCGGTCGCGGCCAGCACGATGATCCCGAGCCCGCAGCCGAGCGCCTTGTCCAGACTGATCCGGCCGACCAGCACCTTGCCGTTGATCTGACCGACGGTGATCAGGCCGATCGAGTTGAGGCCGAAGAGCAGGCCGAAGGTCTGCGGTGAGGCGCCGTAGATCTCCTGGACGACGAACGGCGAGGCACTGACGTAGGCGAAGAGCGCGGCGAAGGCGAGGCTTCCCGCGATCATGTAGCCGGTGAAGACCCGGTCGCCGAGCAGTCCGCGCATGGTGCGCAGCGCGTCGCCGACCCCGCCGGTGTGGCGGTCCTCCGGCTCCAGCGTCTCGTGCAGCCACTTCCAGACGACCAGGGTGAGCAGGATGCCGACGACGGTGAGGACGGCGAAGATGCCGCGCCAGTCCGTGAACCGCAGCACCTGTCCGCCGATCAGCGGCGCGACGACCGGTGCGACTCCGGAGATCAGCATCAGGGTGGAGAAGAACCTGGCCATCTCCACACCGTCGTACAGGTCACGGACCACGGCCCGGGCGATGACGATTCCGGCCGCGCCGGCCAGCCCCTGCAGGAGGCGGAAGCCGATGAGGAGTTCCGTGCTGGGCGCGAGGACGCAGAGCGCGGTGGCGAGTACGTAGACGACCATGCCGAGCAGGAGCGGGCGGCGCCTGCCCCAGCGGTCGCTCATCGGCCCGACGACGACCTGGCCGAGCGCCATTCCGCCGAGGCAGGCGGTGAGGGTGAGCTGGACGGTCGCGGCGGGGGCGTGCAGGGCGTCGGTGACCGCGGGGAGCGCCGGGAGGTACATGTCCATGGAGAGCGGCGGGAGCGCGGTGAGTCCGCCGAGGACGAGGGTGACGAGGAGTCCGGTGCGCCGGGCCGCGTCGGTGACGGCCGGACGGGTCGCGGGCCCTGTTCCGGTCCCGAGCCCGGTCCTGTCGGTCGATGGGGGTGCGTGCAGGGCTCGGCTCACGCCGCTCTCCGGCATTCTCATCTCCAAATAGTTGAAACTGACTCTATGCTCTCAGCTCAGCGGGAGTGGTCGAGACCTTTTTGGGAGCAGGCATGAGCAGGACCGTGCGTTGGGGCGTGCTGGCTACGGGTGGCATCGCCGCGACCTTCACCGCCGATCTGCAGGCGGTGCCCGGTGCGGAAGTGGTGGCCGTGGCCTCGCGCACGGACACGTCGGCCAAGGCGTTCGCCGAACGGTTCGGGATTCCGAAGGCGTACGGCAGCTGGGCCGAGCTCGCCGCCGACGACGAGGTCGACGTCGTGTACGTGGCCACGCCGCACTCCGCGCACCGGGAGGCCGCCGCGCTCTGCCTGGAGGCGGGAAAACACGTGCTGTGCGAGAAGGCGTTCACGCTGAATTCCCGCGAGGCCGGGGAACTCGTGGCGCTCGCCCGGGACCGGGGCCTCTTCCTGATGGAGGCGATGTGGACGTACTGCAACCCGGTCGTCCGGCGGATGACCTCGCTGGTCGCCGACGGCGCCATCGGCGACATCCGCATCGTGCAGGCCGACTTCGGGTTCGCGGGCTCGTTCGGCCCGGACCACCGGCTGCGGAACCCGGCGCTGGGCGGCGGTGCGCTGCTGGACCTGGGGGTGTACCCGGTCTCGTTCGCACAGCTGCTGCTCGGTGAGCCGGACCGCATCCAGGCCGACGCGCTGCTCTCCCCGGAGGGCGTCGATCTGAACACCGGCATGCTGCTGGGCTGGGAGTCGGGCGCCACGGCCCTGCTCAGCTGCTCTGTCGTCGCGGACACCCCGCAGACCGCCTCGGTCACCGGCACCCGCGGGCGGATCGACTTCCCGCGCGGCTTCTTCCACCCGGAGCGGTTCGTGCTGCACCGGGAGGGACACGACCCGGAGGAGTTCACCGCAGGGGGCGCCGGCGACGGGCTGCGCGGGATGCAGTTCGAACAGGCCGAGGTGGTGCGGGCGCTGCTGGCGGGCGAGACGGAGTCCCCGCTGGTGCCGCTGGACGGTTCGCTGGCGGTGATGCGGACGCTCGATGCGGTACGGGACCGCATCGGCGTCCGCTACCCGGCCGATGACATCGGCTGACCGGGCTCCGGTCCGCCGTTACGCAGGCGTGAGGCCCTGGTTGCCCACCTCGGTGACGAACGATCCGGCCGTCACGACGGGCGCGCCGGGCGTGGTGACGGCCGGCACCGTGCGGTAGTCCGCGCGCGCCTCCTTCCGGCCCAGCGTGACGACGGTGTATCCACGCCGGCCGTTGTAGAACTTCATGTGCGGGTTGGCCTGCATCTGGTTGTTCCAGCTGGCCGGCTTGTCGGATCCGTCCTTGCCGCTCGAGATCGACGTGGCGACGATCTCCGTGCCGAGCGTGCGGGACGACGGGTCGTTGAAGTCCTTCTTCAGGTCGAAGCCGTAGGCGACGTGGACGTCGCCGGTCAGCACCATCAGGTTGTCGATCCCGGCGGCCTCCGCGCCCTTCAGGATCCGGTCGCGGGAGGCCGGGTAGCCGTCCCAGGCGTCCATGGACAGCTTGAAGGCGTCGGTCGGCACATCGCGCCGCTGGGCGAAGGTGACCTGTTGCGGCACGACGTTCCAGGTGGCCCGTGAGGCCTTCCAGCCGTCGAGCAGCCAGCGCTCCTGGGCGGCACCGGTCAGGGTGCGCGCCGGGTCCTCGGACTCGGGTCCCGGCTTCTGCCAGCCGTCCCCGTACGCCTGGTCGCTGCGGTACTGGCGGGTGTCGAGGATGTCGAACTGGGCGAGCCGGCCGAACTGCAGGCGCCGGTAGAGCTTCATGTCCGGTCCGGTCGGCCGCTGCGGGGTGCGCAGCGGCTGGTTCTCCCAGTACGCGCGGTACGCTGCGGCGCGCCGCAGGAGGAACTCCTCCGGCGGGACGTCGTTCTCCGGGGTGTCCCCCGCGTAGTTGTTCTCGGTCTCGTGGTCGTCCCAGGTGACGACGAAGGGGTGCGCGGCGTGCGCGGCGCGCAGGTCGGGGTCGGACTTGTAGAGGGCGTACCGCAGCCGGTAGTCCTCCAGCGTGACCGTCTCCCGGTTGAAGTGGGCGGGGAGCGTGCGGTCGGTGTAGTTGCGGGCGCCGCCGGTCGCGGTCACGGCGTACTCGTAGAGGTAGTCCCCGAGGTGGAAGACGACGTCGACGTCCTCCTGGGCGAGGTGCTTGTACGCCGTGAAGTACCCGTCGTGGTAGGCCTGGCAGGAGACGGCGGCGAGACTCAGCGCGCTGTTGCCGGCGTGACGGGCGGGGGCGGTGCGGGTCCGGCCGGTCCCGCTGACCCACTTCCCGGCACGGAACCGGTAGTAGAGGACGCGGTCGGAGTCGAGGCCCTTGACCTCGACGTGGACGCTGTGGTCGAACTCCGGGTGGGCCGTGGCCGTTCCGCGCCGGACGATCCGGGAGAAGTGCTCGTCGCGGGCGAGCTCCCAGCGAACCTGGAAGCGGGCGTTCGGCAGCCCGCTGTCCGGCTCGTACGGACGGGGGGCGAGCCTCGTCCACAGCAGGACGGAGTCGGGCAGCGGGTCGCCGGAGGCGACGCCGAGGGTGAACGGGTCCTCGCCGATCGTCCCGGCATCCAGCTCGGCGGCGCTCGCGGCGCCCGCGGCTGGCAGGTTGACCGAGAAGGCTAGCGCGGCGGCGGCGCCGGTGACGGTGAGAAAGCGGCGGCGGCCGACGTGCTGTGCGGCGGCGCGCATCTCCTGGTGGTGAGATGAGTGCGTCATCTGTCCCTCCCCTGACTGGTGGTGTACGGGGAGAGTCCACCGGCCCGGCACGTCGAACGGCTGTCGCGTTCGCATCGCCAAGGCGTCGCTCGGATGATGAGTGCGGCGGTAATGACCCTCGGGGGACGAAATGCGCGCAGGCGCAGCCGTCGTGATCATCACCGGCCGGCCTGCCAGGGCCTTGATGCCGCAGAGGCGTATACGCTGCGGCGTCATGAGCAACAAGCCGTTGAACTCCGACGCGAGGACCGCCGTCGTCACGGGCGCGGGTTCCGGGATCGGCCGCGCGGTGGCTCTCGCCCTGACCGGCGCCGGCTGGTCGGTGGCGCTCACGGGCCGCCGCACCGAACCGCTCGCCGAGACCGCGGAACTGGCCGGCGGGCACGCCCCGGTGATCACCGTCCCCGCCGATGTCTCCCGCCCCGAGGAGGTGACCGCGCTCTTCTCCTCCGTGAGGGAGTGGACCGGCCGGGTCGACCTGCTGTTCAACAACGCGGGCACGTTCGGGCCCCGCTCCGTCCCGGTCGAGGACCTGTCGTACGACGACTGGCGGACCGTGGTGGACGTGAACCTCACAGGGGCGTTCCTGTGTGCGCAGGCCGCGTACCGGCAGATGAAGGGGCAGGACCCGCAGGGCGGCCGGATCATCAACAACGGTTCGATCTCCGCCCATGCGCCGCGCCCCCACTCGGTGGCGTACACGGCGACAAAGCACGCCATGACGGGGCTGACGAAGTCGCTGTCGCTGGACGGCCGTCCGTACCGGATCGCCTGCGGTCAGATCGACATCGGCAACGCGGCGACGGAGATGACCGAGCGGATGCAGACCGGCATCCTCCAGGCCAACGGTGAACTGGCGGCGGAGCCGGTGATGGCGGCGGCGGACGTGGCCCGGACGGTGCTGCACATGGCGGAGCTGCCGCTGGAGGCGAACGTGCAGTTCGCGACGGTCCTGGCGACGACGATGCCGTACGTGGGTCGCGGCTGACGACCCGCAGAACCCATCGAACCACCCCTGGTCCGGGGCCGGTTGCCGTGATTCGGGATGCCGGTCCCGCGAGCGGGAATGCCCCGGACCACGGACCGGTTGTGCTGCGACATGAACCGGATTTCAGAGGCCGAGGTCCTGCGCTACACCGCGTTCTCCGGCGACCCCGAGGGCGGCAATCCGGCAGGTGTCGTCCTCGACGCCTCCGGTCTCGACGACGCGGCGATGCTCGCCATCGCGGCCGAGCTCGGCTACAGCGAGTCGGCGTTCCTGACCGGGCCGGGCGCGACGGACGGATCGGCCGGTCGTGGCTACACGATCCGCTACTTCAGCCCGAAGGCCGAGGTTCCGTTCTGCGGGCATGCGACCGTCGCGACGGCCATCGCCTTCGCCGAACGCAACGGCCCGGGCGAGCTGGTCCTCACCACGCGGGCGGGTACGGTGCCTGTCACCGTCACCCGGGACGGCACCGAACTCCGTGCCACTCTGACGAGCGTCGAACCGCACGTCACGGACATCGCCCCGGACGACCTGGCCGAGGCGCTGGCCGCCCTGGACTGGCCGGCCGCCGACCTGGACCCGGCTCTGCCGCCCCGTATCGCCTATGCGGGCAATCGCCATCTGGTGCTGGCCGCCGGAAGCCGGGAGCGGCTGGCCGACCTCGACTACGACTTCGCACGGCTCGAAGCGCTGATGCACCGGCTCGACCTGACCACGGTCCAGCTGGTGTGGCGCGAGTCGCAGGCCGTCTTCCATGTCCGCGACCCGTTCCCGGTCGGCGGGGTGGTCGAGGACCCGGCGACGGGCGCGGCAGCCGCCGCCTTCGGGGCGTACCTGCGCGAACGGTCCCTGGTCCCGGACGCCGCGGTCGTCACGCTCCGACAGGGCGAGGACATGGGCCGCCCCGGCACGCTCACGGTCGAGCTGCGCCCGGGCGACGCGCGCGTGCGGGTGAGCGGGACGGGGACGCGGATCCCGACGGCCGAGTGACCGGGCGGACGCCTACTGCCCCAGGAACTGCCGATACCAGGAGGCGTGCCGGGTGAAGGTGGTGGCGAAATCCGCGCCGGGCTCGCAGTCGGCGTCCTGCCAGACCCGCTCGTCGGCGAACCAGTGGTCCACCGCGAGCATGTCGAGGTGGTGCAGGGCGTACGGAACCTCTGCCAGCCGGGCACGGGCGGCGCCGATCCCGATGCCGGTATCCGTCCAGGGCAGCCCGAGTGCGCCGATGACGGTCGTCAGCAGCTCCGAACCCGTCACCGGCTGCGGGTGGTTGACGTGGTAGACGCCGGTCGGCTCCTTCGGGGAGAGCGCCGCGCCGAGCAGCGCCCTCCCCAGCGTCTCCACGTCGATGAGCGAGTGCCGCGACTCGCACCCGGCCAGTCCGGCCCTCAACTTCCCGAGCAGGGCGACGAGTCCGGGCACCGCCCACCGGTCCCCCGGGCCGTGCACGAGATGCGGGCGCAGTACGGTTCCGCCCGCCGCGAGGACGTGCCGCTCGGCGGCGGCGCGGGTCAGGCTGGTGGCCGACACGGGGGCGAGCTCCGCGCCGCCCGGCCGCAACCCGGTGAACGGGCCGCGGCCGTAGACGGACGCCGTGCTCACGTAGACGATCCGGGCCACCCCGCTGCGGGCGGCCTCCTCGACCAGAGCGCGGGTGCCGTGATCGTTGACGGCCGTGGCGGTCTGCGCGTCGCCGCCGATGTACGAGGCACAGTGGACGACGGCGTCGATTCCGTCGCAACTGCCGTGCAGGGAAGCGGGATCGGCCAGGTCTCCGGACACGGTCTCGGCGTCGGCACCGATCCCGATCCCGGTACCGGTGCCCGGAGCGTCGCTGAGCGCGGTCCTGTGGGTCATCAGGCGCAGGCGGACCCCGGGGACGTGACGCGCTACGGCAACGACATGGCTGCCGATGAAGCCGGTCGCACCGGTGATGAGGATGCGCGGCGCCGTCACGGCCGTCCACCCTGGTTCTCTTCGGCGCGGACCGGGGATTCGAGCGTGCTGATGAAGGCCTGCTCGCCGTCCTGGACGGCCCGGACCTCCACCCTGGTCATCGACGGATCGTCCGACCGGACGGTCCGCGCCTCGATCCAGCACGGGCGGTCGACTTCGACGTATCGGAGGAAGGCGGTCTCCAGCGACGTCGGGAGGAAGGCGTGACCGGGATCGATGACATTGGCGGCCTGCCGGGCCGCCTCCAGCAACAGGATTCCCGGCACATGGTCGTTGGGCCGGCCGAACAGGGTCGGATGCCCGGTGTCGAGCCGCAGCTCCCACATGCCCTCGCGGGTCGTCGGCGACAGCACGACGTCACACTCCGCGGTCCGGCCAGCCGTGCGCGGCGCGACGGCCGGAAGGAGCGGAACGGGGACGCCGATCACGGACTGCCGGTCCCCTCGCAGCCGTTGGTACACCCTGGCGGGCATACAGCTGATCCGTCCTCCGCCGGCCGAGATCCGGCTGCCGCCGCGATGCACCAGCAGCTCGAGCTCCATGGAGCCGAGCCCCCGGCCGCGGCGCCTGATCCGGGAGCAGGAGACATCGACGGTGATGTCCCAGGGTTCCGCGCGCTCCTCGAACGCCTCCCCCATCCAGAGGCGTTCGGGCGAGGCCACGTACCCCAGCTCCCACATCACGAACTGGTCCCCGACCGGAACGCCGAACTCCGCGTGGGCCAGCAGCATCGTCGTCTGCCGCATGGTCTCCGCGATCAGCAGCGGATCCTGGTGACCTCCCCGGACGGGCGCGAAGAAGCGGTGCGTGCGCGGCCAGCGGGCCGAGACCGAGAACTGGGTGTCGGTCTGCCTGGTCCAGCCCGTCGGAAAGACATCCTCCGGATCCGTCCGGTGCACCAATTGCTGGACGAGTTCGGCCTGTATGTCTTCCTGTGACAGGGAAGCCGAGCGCGAGGCGAGTCGAACCATGAAGTTCCCCCCAAGGAGCCATGTGGGAGGCCTACCACCCCCGCAGTAAGATACTGACAGCCCGGTTTTCCTTTCCAGTCCGACCCCTGTGGTGCTGACCACGCCATGACCAGAGAGATACATAGCTGATGGCACAGCAGGCGCGCGCGATCGCGACTCGGTACTCGATCCTGGTGGCGGCCGCCGCCGTATTCGACGAACGCGGCTACAGCAGCGCGACGATCAGCGAGATACTCGCGAGGGCCGGGGTGACCAAGGGTGCGCTGTACTTCCACTTCAACTCGAAGGAGGAGCTGGCGCTCGGCGTGATGGACGTCCAGCTGGACAGCGTTCCGTTGCCACCGCAGCTGACGAAGCTTCAGGAACTGGTGGACCAGGGCATGTTGCTCGCCTACCGGCTCCGTCACGAGCCCCTGGTCAGGGCCAGTGTGGGTCTGGCGATGGACCAGGCCGTCGAGGGTCTCGACCGGGGCACCCCGTTCCGGGCCTGGATAGACCGGCTCGAGCATCTGCTGACCGCCGCGAAGGGTCAGGGCGAGCTGTTGCCGCACGTCCAACCCCGCGAGACCGCCGAGCTGCTGGCGGGTTCGTTCTCCGGGATTCAGGTGATGTCCCAGGTTCTGTGCAGGCGCGAGGACCTGGGGCGCCGGATCTCCGTACTGCTGCACTATCTCCTGCCGAGCATCTCGACGCCCGCCGTGCTGGCCACTCTCGACATGGCCGAAGACCGGGGCGAGCGGCTGCTCGACTCCCTCGAAAACATACCGAGCGAGGCCGGCGCCACCCGCTGACCACCCGGAACCGGTCCGTCCGAGACCGGGACCGTACCGGATGGTCTTCACATCACGCCCGGCTGCACCCTCCGCGGGTACGGACCCGGCGGCATCCTCCGGCGGGCCGACGGCCGGAATCGGCGGCTTCGGCCCGATGATTCCGTGGGGCGGCGGAAGTCCTCCTTCTGACCGCACCGATCGAGAGGGTGGACCGATGACGACCGACCTGCACGAGATCCTGCACGCACACATCGGCAAAGGGCCAGTGCCGGGAGCAGTGGGCCTGGTGGCCCGCGGCGACCGGGTGGAGGTGCAGGCAACCGGCTCGGCCGATGCCGAGGGCACCGTCCCAATGGCGCGGGACTCGATCTTCCGTATCGCTTCGATGACCAAACCGATGGTCGCCGCGGCGGTCATGATGCTGGTCGAGGACGGCCGGATCGCTCTGGACGACCGGATCGACCGGTGGCTGCCGGAGCTGGCGTCGCCGAAGGTGCTCCGTACGCCGTCCGCTCCGCTCGACGACGTGGTTCCGGCCGCCCGCCCCCTCACCGTGTTCGATCTGCTGACCTTCCGTGCCGGGTACGGCTTTCCGTCCGACTTCACGCTGCCGGGCGTCGCACCGCTGTTCAGCGAGCTGAAACAGGGTCCGGAACCGGCGGACGTTCCGCCGCCCGACGAGTGGATGGCGAAGCTGTCCCGCATCCCCCTGCTGAACCAGCCGGGCGAGGCCTGGCTGTACAACACGTGCTCGGACATCCAGGGTGTACTGATCGCGCGGGTCTCGGGCCGCTCGCTGCCCGAGTTCCTGGCCGAGCGGCTGTTCGAGCCGCTGGGCATGAAGGACACCGGATTCATGGTGCCGACCGCCGCTCTGGGCCGCTTCACGAGCCTCTACCGCATCGACCCGAACGGCGGTATCCGGCTGGTGGACTCCCCCGACGGCCAGTGGACCGGCATGCCCGCGTTCCCGTCCGGCGGGGGCGGGCTGGTCTCGACCGTCGACGACTGGCTGGCCTTCGCCCGCATGATGCTCGCGGACGGCACGGCCGGCGGACGTCCGCTGCTGTCCCCCGCATCGGTGCGCCGGATGACCACCGACCATCTGACCGCGGGCCAGCGCGAGGCGAGCCGGCTGTTCCTCGAGGGCCAGGGCTGGGGCTTCGGCGGCTCCGTCGATGTCGAGGCCGTCGATCCGTGGAACGTGCCGGGCCGCTACGGCTGGATCGGCGGCACGGGAACGACTGCGCACTTCGTCCCGTCCACCGGCACGGTCGCGATCATGCTGAGCCAGCTGGAAATGACCGGCCCGACACCACCTGCGCCGATGCGGGACTTCTGGCGGTACGCGGCGGAAGCATCGAACTGATGTCGCCTACCGAACACCCGTGTCCCCGCCACGACAGGGCGGCAACCGGAACCTGAACAGCAAGCGACTACGATCACGGGCACCGCAGCGAGCTCAGGAGCTGACCTTGTCCGAACCGCGCATCGGCGTATCCATCGTGACCATGGGCGACCGCCCGCAGCAGGTCGAGGCCCTGTTGGCCTCGGTGGCCATGCAGGACGTGCTGCCGACCCGTCTCGTCGTCGTGGGCAACGGCACGCCGCTGCCGGACTTCACCGACCTCCCCGGCATGTCCGCGCTGGCCGGTGGGGTGACCACCATCGAGCTCGACGAGAACCTCGGCTGCCCCGGAGGACGTAACGTCGCCATCCGCAGGCTCGCGGAACTCGGTGACGTGGACGTCGTCGTCGAGCTGGACGACGACGGTCTCCTCGTCGACACCGGTGTGCTGCGCAAGGTCCAGGAGATGTACGCCGCCGATCCGCAGCTCGGCATCGTCGGGTTCCGGATCGCCGACGAGCACGGCGAGACACAGCGCCGCCATGTCCCCCGGCTGCGCGCCACCGACCCGATGCGGCGCGGCCCGGTCACGGCGTTCCTCGGCGGCGGGCACGCGTTCTCCATGGACATGCTCGCCGAAACCGGCCCCTGGCCTGCGGAGTTCTTCTTCACGCACGAGGAGACGGACCTGTCCTGGCGGGCGCTCGACGCGGGATGGAAGATCCTGTACGAACCCGACCTGCTGCTCCAGCACCCCAAGACGTCCCCGGCCAGGCACTCGGTCTACTACCGGATGACGGCCCGCAACCGCGTCTGGCTGGCCCGTCGCAATCTGCCTTTCCCGCTGATCCCGGCCTATCTGGGCACCTGGGCCCTCCTCACCGTGGCCCGCACCCGCTCGGCCGCGGGTCTGCGCGCCTGGGCCGGCGGCTTCGCCGAAGGGGTCCGGACCCCTTGCGGCCGGCGGCAGCCGATGCGGTGGCGCACGGTGTGGCGGATGACGATGCTGGGGCGGCCGCCGGTCATCTGAGAGTCGGAAGCCTCCCGGAGTACGGAGGTTCCCCGCATGGCCGCACCACGACGGCCGTCGCCCCCGCCACCGCGAGACGCATGCGGCGACGGGGGCGACGGTTCAGGTCGCGGACCGGGTCACATCAGGACCGTGAGCCCGGGCGGGTCGGACCGGGTCAGGGGGCGGTGCCCCAGGTGAGGGTGCCGTTGACGTACACGCCGACCTTCGACGCGTCGGCGTAGGCGGTGTTGGTGGCGCGGCTGTAGTCGTCGGCCTCGTTGAAGTTCGACCAGTCCGACTTGTTCAGCCGCAGCTGGATCTCCCCGGTCGAGGCACCCGCCGCCAGGGTGCCGCTGCCGAAGCCGACCTCCAGATAGTGACTGGCCCCGGCAGCCGAACTCCCCGAGGACGACACCCCGTGGGTCACATTGCCGCTACCCAGCGCCGCGTAGTCGCAGTACGTGGTGAAAGTGCTCGCACCGGCCTCCGGAGTGAACCAGTAACGCACCTTCACCGTGGACAGGTTCACCGCACCGCTCCCGGTGTTGACCAACTGCAGACCCATCCGGATCTGGTTGTCCGTGGCCGAGGAATCCGTGTTCTTGTACTGGACCTTGAGCGTCCCGGTACCCGTTCCACCATCCTCGGACGTGGTCGCCGAGACCGCCGCGGAAGCCGCCGAAACATTCCCGGCCGCATCCCGGGCCTTGACGGTGTAGCTGTACGCCGTCGACGCAGAGAGCCCCGTGTCGGTGAACGACGTACCGGCCGTGGAACCCACCTGGGCGCCTGCGCGGAACACGTCGTACGCGGTCACGCCGGTGTCGTCGGTGGATGCCGTCCAGGACAGCGAGACGCTGCCGCTCGTCTTGGCCGTGACCGTCAGGCCGGTCGGCGCGGTGGGCGCCTGGGTGTCGTCGTCACCGCCGCTGCTGCCGTCGAGGGGCGGGTACGCGTTGCGCACCAGCTCCTGGAACTGGGCGGAGAACCAGTGGCCGGCCAGCGGCGAGTTGGGCAGTGCACCGGTCGGGTTGTTGCCGTTGCGCCCGTTGCCTCCGTACGTCGGGTCGCACATCTGGTCGAAGCCCTTGCCCTCGTCGTTCTCGACGGGCGCGCTGTTGCCGTCAGACTCGCCCGGGGGCTTGGCCCAGACGTAGGCGTCGATGCCGGATTCCGGGGCGCTGGTGGGCCGCTCACCGATGCCGGCGCCCGACTGGTTGCACCAGTTCCCAGGGTGGATACGGCGGTCGATCCGGCCGCCGTTGACATAGGTGTCGACGTTCGTCGACGGGCCGGCGGCGGTGGGCCGGGCGGAGCCGCCCCAGCCGTTGCGGGCGGTGTCGATGAGCATGCCGATGTTCGAGGCGAAGCCCTGGTTGACCAGCTCCGTGCGCAGAGCCTGCGCGAAGGAGAGTTCGTCGACGTAGAAGTTCCAGTCCACCCACTTGGACTGGCGCACCGTCGTACCGTTCACCGAGTCGGTGACCTTGAAGTACGGCTCCTTCAGAGCCGAGTAGTTGGCCGTGTTGACGATGAACCCCTGGACGTCCGCGACCGTGGCGCCCTCGGTGGTCGCGGCCTTCTTGAACTCCTGGGCCGCCGGGACGAAGTTGGTGTCCCAGCCCAGCCAGCCGTGGTGACCGGCGTCGACGTAGTTGTAGACGTTGGGAATGGCCCCCAGGGTGTGGAGCGCGTAGCCCACGCCCTTCTCGTAGTTGCCGTTCGCCTTCATGGTCGCGCACTGGGTGGTGGACCCGGCAGTGCCGCCCGCGTTGGTGACGAGGTTGGGCAGCGAGTCCGGTTCGATGATGGTGACGATGCGCAGGTTCGCGTATGCCGGGTCGTCGAGGATGTCGGCAATGGGGTTGATGTACTCGGTCTTGTACCGGTCGAGTTCGGTGGGACCGAGTTCACCGTTGGAGGCCAGGGCGGCGCAGTCGCGTCCCGGAAGGTCGTAGATGACGACCTGGAAGAGGTTCGCGCCCTGGTCGAGCGCCTCGTCGAGGTGCTCGCGCAGGCTCATCGCGTCGCCTGCGCCCTCGATGGCCGCAATGCGGTCCATCCAGACGAACGAGGGTTCGTCGGCGATGGCACTGCCGCCCGGCTCGGCGGCGGCCTTGGCGGACCACTGCGGGTTCACATAGGCCTTGGCGCCGGCGTACGGGTTGTCGACGCGGGCCGCGGCGGAGGCCGGGGTGGGGACGGCCACGGCCAGGGCCGCCCCGATCGCCAGGGCGGAGAGTGCGGCGAACTTCCTGCGTATCCCGTGCCGGGTGGAACTTCGTGATCTCATTGCGGCTCCGTATTCCTTTCCTGCGTACGCCTCCGGGCACTCCCCGGGGGCGGGTTCAGAGTTGTTGCCGGGCTCCGCGGTACTCACGGTGCGGTGCCCCGCACCAGGTCGCCGCCGACGTGGATCCCGATGTGTGGGGCGTCGGTGTACGTGGTGCCGGTGGTGCGGCTGTAGTCGTCGGCCTCGTTGAAGTCCGACCAGTCGGTCGTGTCGAGGCGCAGCTGGATGTCACCGGTCTCGGCGCCGGGCGCGAGCGCGCCGCCGGTGAAGGGGTGGAGTGGTGCCCCGATGGCGGGACGAGCGGGGTGAACAGCCCCGCCATCGGGAGTGTGCGGTGGTGCGGTGCCTGACCGGTGGGGCGTCAGGGGGCGGTGCCCCAGGTGAGGGTGCCGTTCACGTACACGCCGACCTTCGACGCGTCGGCGTAGGCGGTGTTGGTGGTGCGGCTGTAGTCGTCGGCCTCGTTGAAGTTCGACCAGTCCGACTTGTTCAGCCGCAGCTGGATCTCACCGGTCGAGGCACCCGCCGCCAGAGTGCCGCTGCCGAAGCCGACCTCCAGATAGTGACTGGCCCCCGCGGTCGAACTCCCCGAGGACGTCACGCCATGCGTCACGGTCCCGCAGCCCAGCACCGCGTAGTCGCAAGCCGTACCGAACGTGCTCGCACCCGCCTCCGGGGTGAACCAGTAACGCACCTTCACCGTGGACAGGTTCACCGCCGCGCTCCCGGTGTTGACCAACTGCAGACCCATCCGGATCTGGTTGTCCGTCACCGACGAATCAGTGTTCTTGTACTGGACCTTGAGCGTCCCGGTACCCGTTCCACCACCCTCGGACGTGGTCGCCGAGACCGCGGCAGAAGCCGCCGACACATTCCCCGCCGCATCCCGGGCCCTGACCGTGTAGCTGTACGCCGTCGACGCGGAGAGCCCCGTGTCGGTGAACGACGTACCGGCCGTGGAACCCACCCGCGCCCCGTCCCGGTAGATGTCGTACGCCGTGACGCCGGTGTCGTCCCTCGACGCCGCCCAGGACAGGGCGGCGGTGTTGCTGGTCGTCCCGGTGACCCGGACCTCCGCCGGCGCCGACGGGACCGCGGTGTCGCCCCCGCCGTCGCTCTCCGTGCCCGCCTCGAAGGAGAAGCTCCTCGTGCCGAGCCCCTGGCCGCCCTGCCAGATCTCGAACCCGGCCTCGGCGTCGATCAGATAGTGCGCGGGATTGATCTGGCCGCGGGTGACGGCGTCGTCGATCAGGCCCTTCACATCGAGATCGGCGAACTCGGTGGCGCCCTGCTGCAGTACGTACGAGATGACCTTCCAGCCCGAGGCGCCGGGCCCCGTCCAGACATCCCACGCCCTGCCGTCGAGCTGCACCGTGCCGGTGCGGGAACCGATCGGCTGGACTCCGCCGCGGTGGTTCATCCAGATCATCACCTCGGTGCCGTCCGGCTGGTCGTCCGTGACGGGCGTCGAGTTGAACCAGAGGTCCATCGAGACGTTGTACGCACCGGAGGCAACCTGGGTGGTGGACCACGAGGTGCGTGCGCTGCCGAGCGCATCGACACGCAGCGGCAGCCCGCTGTCCGTGGTGCACGCGCCCCAGTGACAGCCCTTGTAGCTGGACGGGTACGTGGCCGGGGCGCCGTTGGTCGGCAGGGCGAAGGACGATTCGGTGACGCTCCAGGCACCGGTCTCCGGGTCGACGCCCACACACTGCCGGGCCGCGGAGTTCCACTCGTTCTGCTGGTAGATGTACTGGCCGCCCTGCAGCTCGGTGGTGCCCCACGCGGTGCAGTCGGTCACCGGATCGGCCGCGGCCGGCGAGGCGCCGCTGAGCATGGATGCCGCGGCGAGCAGCAGGGCCGCTGCGGTGGCGGCGAGGGACGGGAGCCACCGGTCGCGGTACCGGGCCGCCTCGGCCGTACCGGGTCCGCTCACGGCTCCACTCCCCACGCGAGGGCCGAGCCCACATAGGCGGCGAGCCGGGGGGCGTCCGCGTAGGCGGTGTTGGTGGCGCGGCTGTAGTCGTCGGCCTCGTTGAAGTTCGACCAGTCCGACTTGTTCAGCCGCAGCTGGACCTCGCCGGTCGAGGCGCCGGCGGCCAGACTGCCCGCGCCGCCGGTGAAACCGACCTCCAGGTAGTGGTCGGCCCCGGTCTTCGGGCTGCCGACCGTCACCACGGTGTGGTTGATGTTCGACGACCCGAGGGCCGCGTAGTCGCAGTACGTGGAGAAGGTGCTCGCACCGGTCTCGGAGCTGAACCAGTACCGGACCTTGACCGTGGACAGATCGACCGGGGCGCTGCCCGTGTTGACGATCTGCAGTCCGAGGCGGATCTGGTTGTCGGTGGCCGAGGAGTCCGTGTTCTTGTACTGGACCTTCACCGCGCCGGTGCCGGTGCCGCCCGGCTTCGTGGTGGCGGTCACGGCGGTGGAGAGCGCGGAGGTGTTGCCGCCCGCGTCGCGCGCCGCCACCGCGTAGCTGTACTCGGTTGCTGCGGCGAGGCCCTGGTCCGTGAACGTCCGTGCCGTCGCGTTGCCGGCCAGTACCCCGTTGCGGTACACGTCGTAGCCGGTGACGGCGACGTTGTCGGTCGAGGCGGACCAGGCCAGCGACACGCTGTTGTTCGTCGTCGCGGTGACCGTCAGCCCGCCGGGCACCGTCGGTGGTTCGGTGTCACCGCCGACGTCGCCCTCCACCAGCAGTTCGGCGTAGATCGAGAAGGCCAGCGCGAGGGCCGCCTGGGCCCAGAACCGGTGATAGGTAAAGGTGGGCGCAGGACCGCCGTCCAGGTAGGCCTGGACCTTGGGCCAGTCCGGGTCGTCCCGGTACCAGGACCGCATGCCGATGAAGGTGACGCCCGGCTCGACCGTGTCGCCGCCCGGCATCTCGCCCGACCAGCCGTCGGGTACGAACACCTCGTCGTCGAACCGGTTGTAGTCGGCCCGGGTTTCCGGCACCGCGATTCCCTTGTCGTCAGCGTTCAGCGCCATCGCGTCGAGCAGGGCCTTGGCCAGCGCGCCGGCGGCCGCGTCGCCCGACTTGGCGGCGTAGTACGTCAGCGTCTTGACGTAGGCCGCGCCCACCCCGACGTCGTTGGAGTAGTCCACGACCGAGACATGCAGTCCCGCGTTGCTCCCGGGGGACGCCGGGTTCCAGGTGTCCGGCTTACCCGTCCAGTTGAGGGTGGAGGGGAAGCGGTAGCTGCCGTCGGCGCCGACGGTGGTCTGGCCGGAGGCCCAGGCGACCCACTTGGACAGCACGGCCCTGGCGGTCGCGTTGCCGGTGACGTAGTAGTACGCGGCTACGCGCTCCATGCCCCACACCTGGAAGCCGAACCAGTTGTTGCTCGGCGGGTCGTGGTAGACCGGCTGCCAGTCGTACGCCATGCCGTAGAACGTCGGCGTACCGGACGGCGGCGCCCCGTACTTTCCGTCCCAGCTGTTGGTGCAGCCGCCGGCGAAGGCGCCTTCGGCGGACTGCAGCCACTGCAGGAACTCCAGTTGCCTGGTCAGGCTCTTCGCCCAGTCGGTGCGCGCCGTCGCCGACTTGGGGGTCAGCGCCGGGACGTTGGACAGGGCCCATGCGGCAAGCGGGTTCTGGTACCCCTGGTGGGAGGCGCCGTCACCGATGCGCCAGGCCCAGCCGCCGCCACTGCCCGCGGCCGCGCCGCCCCAGGCGTAGTACCACGAGAGCAGATAGTGCTGGGAGTCGCGTCCGGACGCGGCCGGGCAGGAGTGGGGATCCGTGCAACTGCCGATCCGCTTGAAGTACTTGTCGAACATGGCGTAACGGAGGTAGTCGCCCATCTTGGCGGCCTTGGCCACCGACGCCGCGATCTCGCCCTCCTTGCCCTGGGCGGAGGCCCAGCGGTACGCCCAGTAGGCGGCCTGCACCGCGCGGGCGTCGGCGTCCGGGGCGTTGGTGTACTTCCACTGCTTGGCATAGCTCGCGTCGTCGACGAACAGATCGAGAAAGCCGTTGGGGCCGCCGTAGTTGAAGAGATCGGTGGTCGGCTGCGGAATGGTCTCCCAGACCGACTCCTGCGCACCGCGCTGGTAGGTATTGATGAACGAGGGGCCGGCGCCCGGTCCCGACTCGCCCCCGGTACCCGGCTTGTTCCCGTAGCCGTAGGTGTTGTCCAGGTCCATCAGCCAGTGCATGCCGTAGACATCCATCGTGCCGTAGGACGAGGCCAGTTCCGTGGCAATGGGGTCCGAGCCGACCGGTACCGAACCGTCCAGGGCGGACGGGTAGTTGTCGGGCAGTGGCCACTCGGGAGCGTAGGTCGCGGGGGAACTCGGGTTGTACGAGCCGGCGGTGGACTGATCGGCGTGCTGCGGAATGATCGTGCGCTCGGCGATCGCCCAGGCCTGGTTGAAGGGAGCCCAGTCGCCGGTCACCCTGCCGTACGCCGCCTCCAGCCACATCCAGAAACTGACGGCCTCGGAGGTGGTCTCGTGACCATGGTCCGGTGCCTCGACCATCAGCGTCTCGGCGGAGTGGTAGGGAAGGCCGTCCGGGCTGAAGTAGCCGTTGGCCGCGTCCTTGATCTTGCCGTACTGGGCGAGGAACGCCTGGGTGTACGGATCATCTGCCGCCGCGGCCCGGGCCGCCCCGCCCGCCGGAGCGGCGGGCTTGGCGACGGCGGTGCCCTGGGTGAGCCCCATCGCGATCAGGCTGCCGCTCAAGGCGGCACTGAACGTTCTACGTGATATCGACACAAATCCTCCGTTGGCGGGTGTCGTAGGGGGAAGGAGGGCTGTACAGGTGATGCGGATCGTCAGGGTTCGATGCCCCAGGCGAGTACGCCGCCCACGTAGACGGCGACCTTCGGGGCGTCGGCGTAGGAGGTGCCGGTGGAGCGGCTGTAGTCGTCGGTCTCGTCGAAGTTCGACCAGTCGGTCTTGCTGAGCCGCAGCTGGATCTCGCCGGTGGATGCGCCCGCGGCCAGGCTGCCGCTGCCGAAGCCGACTTCCAGGTAGTGGTCGGCGCCGGCCTTCGGGGAGCTCGCGACGCTCACCCGGTGGGTGATGGTCGAGCAGCCGAGGGGGGACCAGTCGCACCATGTGCCGTACGTGGCCGCCCCGTTGTCGCCGGTGAACCAGTAGCGCACCTTCACCGTGGACAGGTCGACGGCGGTACCGCCGGTGTTCACCAGTTGGAGGGCGGGCTTGATCTGGTTGTCACCGGGGGCCGAGTCGCTGTTGCGGTACTGGGCCTTCAGCGCTCCCGGTTCACCGCCGCCTTCGTCGTCGCCGCCCAGTGCGGTGCGCACGGCAGCGTACGAGGGCTTCGGCCGGAGGTTCTCGTCGTAGAGGTTGGCCGCGCCCTGCCCCGGGAACGCGCCGGGAACCCAGGAGTACTTGTCGGTGTAGTCCCAGACCGTGATGCCGACACACCGCGCCACGGCCAGGCAGGCCTCGACGACGTTGCGGTAATAGGTGGCCTGCGTGGCCAGTTTGGTCGCGTCGGCGGGCAGCTGCATGCGTACGTCGAGCTCGGTGACGGCCACGTCGAGCCCGAGATCGGCGAAGCGCTGCAGGTTCTGCTGCATGCCGCCGGGGAAGCCGTACTGGACGGCCAGATGCCCCTGGAACCCGACGCCGTCGATCGGCACACCCTCGGCGACCAGTTCGCTCACCAGGTCGTACATGGCGTCGCTCTTCGCGCCCGGACCCTCGGTGTTGTAGTCGTTGATGTAGAGCTTGGCGTCCGGATCGGCGGCGTGCGCGGCGCGCAGCGCGGTGGCCACGTAGTCACTGCCCATGGCGTTGTAGAACGGGCTCGTACGGAAGGTCCCGTCGTCGTTGAACGGCTCGTTCACGACGTCCCAGGCGGCTACCTCACCCCGGTAGTGACCGGCCACTTCGGTGATGTGCTGCGTCATGGCCGCCTCCACCTGCGCGGCCGGCAGGGAGCCGACCCAGCCGGGCAGCTGGCTGTGCCAGACGAGCGTGTGACCCCGCACGGTCTGGCCGTGATCCCGCGCGAAGTCGGTGATCACATCGCCCTTGGCGAAGCTGAACTGCCCCTGCTGGGGCTCGGTGGTGTCCCACTTCATGGAATTGCCCGGGGTGATCTGGCCGAACTCGGACCCCAGGGTGGCGGCGTACGCGGCGTCGGGCAGCTCGGGGTTGTCGGTGGCCGAGCCGAAGTACTTGCCGTGCGCGACGGCCAGATCGTGCAGGCTGCCCTGCTCGGCCGCCACGGCCGGCGTGCCCGCCAGCGATGCGACGACGGCGCACGCCGTGAGCAACAGGCCCGGCAGCCCGCCCGGGCAGCCGGGCATGGAGCGCTTTACCAGAATCATGACATTCGCTTTCCTCAGCCGAGAACGACCGGCACATGGGTGCGCGACAGCGCCCATGCCTCCGGTTCACGTCTCGAAGGTGTGGGGTGCAGAGGGTGGGGAAGCGTGCAAGTCTTGACGGTGGGAGCGCTCCCAAGGTGGCGTGGTGATGCGCACCTGTCAAGTGTTGAATCACAACTGCCTTACGTATTCGTTAACTTGAACGCACTCGAAGAACCCCGCCGCGCCACACAACCGCAGGTCCGGGCGGCGGGACGATCCGGAATCACATGCGGCCCCGCCCTGCACGCCACGACGGCAGCCCGCACCGCATAGCGACCGGGCGATTCCCCTCTCCGGTGACGACGCGTCCGGCCCCGTGCTCCACACCCGGAAGCCCGTAGCGGAACGCGCTCATCCGAGAACAGCCGCCCATGTGACAGTCACGGCAACGTACTGGCCGAAAACCGCCCCGCGGAGACCTCGCGGGCCAGGACGCCCGAATGGCTGAACGGCCCCTGCCCGAGGGCCCGTCCGTGGCCGGCTCCAGAATCATCGCCATGTGGAGAAAAGGGAGACACGACGAGCCCGATCGCTCGCCGGCCGAACGCCTCATCGGGCCTCTGACGAAGAACATGCCAAAAGCCGGAGACTTCAGCCACGAGGCCGTCCGGCGACTCGGAAGCCCGATGCCGATGCTCGTGCAGAACAACGGCGACACACTGCTGGAGTTGTGGCTGGAGCCCTTCGGACAGGACTACTGGCTGCGCCCCGGGGAGGCAGTCATGGTCACGTCGTACGGGCACTGGGACAGCTATCCGTTCGAGACGATCCACGAACCGGATCGCATCACGGTCTGGGCCACGTCGTTCTTCGCCACGGTCACCGACACCAGTGGCAACGAAGTTCCCGGCGCACACCAGCGCCCGAAGGGAAAGTACGAGGACGTCGCCGACCGGCAGGACGGCGCCCCGGCATCACCCGAGTCGCCCCATGGGTGAGCCGGCTCCAGAAGCGTCCGCCGGCACGGCACCGACGCATGGGGCCGCCGTCCGACGGACGTCCAAGCTCCATGAACCGCCCCCGGTGACTGGGTAGGCTCGGCTCCGTGGATGACTTCCTGCCGCTGCTGCTGGTCACCGCCGCCCTTGCCGCGGTCATGGGCCTCTTTGCGTGGCTGGCATCCGTCGTTCGTCGCCGCGGTGTCGCCGGCGCGGCCATCACGGCAGCCCTGGCCTCCCACGACGAAGCGTTCCGCGTGACTGCTCACGAGGCCCACTACGAGATCCAGGCGCAAGCAGACCGCAAGACGCCGATCGAGTCGCCCGACAACTACCGTGGCAGCCCCGGAAACGACAGAGTCGGCCGACCGGCCACGGGAGAACGACGGCCTCTTCAGGGTCGTCCTCGCCGCCGGCGGCGAGGACCCGGCCGCTGGATCGACCGTCTGAAGCCCGGTCGCTGACCAAACACTGACAGAAAGCCGCTCGCGCCTCACGGCCCCTCAGCACACCCCGATGCGTGCTGGACCAGCGCCCGGAAAGTCATCGCCACCGCCGGCCGACCTGCGGTGGCGAGGCACCTACGCGGCCTGCATGTCCGTCCTCCGCCACTGGAAAAGCCCCCGACGGACCGGGGCTTCTGGAGCACAGTCCTCAGACGCCCGCCTCTCGCGCCGCCTCGTACACCTCGGCCGCCAGGTCGATCAGTTCGGTGGCATCCCGCGTCGTGGCCTGGAGGTCCAGGAGGATCTCCGGTACGCCCGTTGCCGCATGCTCCACCAGGTCCTCGACGATCTGGGCCACGCTGCCCTGGAACGGCTGCCGGTCCGCGCCTTCGAACGGCTTGGCGCTGTACGTCGCGTTGGCGCGGGCGCAGACGCCGATCTGCTGGGCCCTGCCGCGCTCGGCGGCCACGTCCTGTACCTGCTGCCACTGTCCGGCCAGCGCCGTGGCGCCCATGGCGACGGGCATCCAGCCGTCCGCCCTGTCCACCAGTCGCCGGGTGGCGCGCGGGCTGTTGGCCGGCAGATAGACAGGGATGGGGCGAACGGGCTTGGGGCCGACCTCGGCCGGCGCGATGGTGGTCAACTCCCCCTGGTACGAGACCGGGTCCGGGCCCCAGACGGCCGCGCAGACGTCCAGCAGTTCGTCCAGGACCGCACCGCGCTTCTCGAACGGGGCGACCGAGGCGGCCGCGTACTCGTCGAGGGACCAGCCGGTTCCGAATCCGGCGATCACCCGGCCGCCGCTCGCGACGTCGAGCGAGGCGAGTGAACGGGCCAGCTGGAGCGGTACGTGCAGCGGGGCGATCAGGACGCTGGTGCCGAGCCTGGCCCGTTCGGTGGCCGCGGCGGCCAGTGTGAGCGTGACGAGCGGGTCTGCGACGCTGCGGTACTGATCCGGCCACGGCAGCCCCGGTACGCCGTACAGCCCCTGGGTGGCGGGATCGGGAAAGAGCACGCGCTCGAAGACCCACAGACTCTCGTACCCGGCTTCTTCCGCCGCACGTGCCACCGCGGCCACATCGCGGCCGATGTCGTACTGCTTCATCTGCGGAAGGCCGAGACCGAGCGAGACCGGCATGCGTGCACTCCTTTACGGGGACGGCGACCCAACTACCGTATGCCACTTGCCGATTGTCCGCGGGCGCCGACGCGGACACAGGAGGGTGAATATGCCGGCCGGGAAGAAACGCGCGCATCGTCCCCGACCACTGCGCGCACGCTCAATAAAAATCACCCGCCACGTCTCTTTCGGCCGCTCGTTCAGCATGTGTCAGCGCATGAAACCTTCACAGACAGGTGAATGTCATCGACAGGCGAACGGTTTCCAGGATTCTCGCCGTGGGGGCAGCCGGGGCCTCACTGTCGGCGCTTTCGGTGACATCGGCCTCGGCCCCCGACCGGAAAAAGACCGCGGTGAGCGCCACCGGAAAGCCGGGGAACACATCCTTCGGCACGCTGAAGCAGATCGACGCCGGCGTCCTGAACGTCGGATACGCCGAGGCCGGCCCCGCCGACGGTCCCGCGGTCGTCCTGCTGCACGGCTGGCCCTACGACATTCACAGCTACGTCGACGTGGCACCTTTGCTGGCCAGGCACGGTTACCGGGTGATCGTCCCGTATCTGCGCGGCTACGGCACGACGCGTTTCCTTTCGAGCAAGACGTTCCTCAATGCTCAGCAGGCGGTGTTCGCTCTCGACCTCATCGCGCTGATGGATGCACTGAAGATCAAGAAGGCGATTCTCGCCGGCTTCGACTGGGGATCGCGGACGGCTGACATCGTCGCGGCACTCTGGCCGGAACGCTGCAAGGCGCTGGTCTCGGTGTCCGGATATCTGATCACCAACCGTGAGCGCAACAAGAAGCCGCTGGCGCCGCGGGCCGAGTGGGCGTGGTGGTATCAGTACTACTTCGCGACGGAAAGGGGCCAACTCGGCCTCGACCGGTACAGGCACGATTTTGCGAAGCTGATCTGGAAGAACGTCTCCCCGACGTGGAGTTTCGATGACGCGACGTTCCAGCGCACCGCGACAGCCTTCGACAATCCGAATTGGGTTCCCATCGTGATCCACAACTACCGCTGGCGACTCGGCCTGGCCGAGGGCGAGCCACGATTCGACGGTATCGAAAAGAAACTTGCCCAAAGTCCCGTCATCTCCCTGCCCACGATCACCCTGGACGGTGAGCGGGACCCCTTCACTCCTCCCGGCGACAGCGCCGGCTATCGCGACCGATTCACGGGAAAATACGCCCACCGGACGCTGAAGGGCATCGGTCACAACGTGCCACAGGAAGCCCCCGAAGCCTTTGCCGAGGCCGTCGTCGACGTCGACGCTCTGTGACCGGAAGGCCGGCGCATGGCCGCAGTGACGCGGTTGAGCGGGATTCCGCATGGGCCGGGGTGCCGGCACCGTCCGGCGGCGTGCGCCGGGTTCAGGTCGGCCCTGCCGGCGATCGCGTCCTGACCAGGTGCTTCGTCCCCTGCGCACGGTGACGGCGTGCGACGCCGCGTGGAGGTTGCCCCGGGGCGGTGTCCGGGACGACTCTGGAGGAGGCACGGCCTGCGGCTCCGAGACATGGCGGCAGGCTGTGCATCCGGGACGACGGAGAGGCGTCGGCCGTGGACGGTCGGGAGTCTGCGGGGAAGCAGCCCGGCGCGAGTGGCCACCGGGCTGTGCCGCACACCGCGGACATGCAGGTGGAGACGTGGTCGCCGACGGCCGAGGGCTGCATCGGTGAGGCGGTGCGCGCGGTGGTGGAGAGTTTCGCCGACATGTCCGGGGCCGCGGTCGTCGGGGAACGCGCGTACGCGGTCACTGGGGAGTCCGACGAGGACCTGCTGGTCTCCGTCCTGGAGGAGGTCGTCTACCGGATGGATGCCGACGGTGAGATCCCCTTCGACGTGGAGGTGGGACCGATCCGGTCCGCGGGGGACGGCCGGAGCCTGGCCGTCCGCTTCCGGATGGCCGATGCGGGCACAGCCGTGCCGGTCGGTGCGGTACCGAAGGCCGTTGCGCTGCACGGCCTGCTGTTGCGGGGCGGCCCCGGCGGCTGGACCTGCCGGGTGACCCTCGACGTCTGAGTGCGGGACGGGAAGGGACAGGATCATGGCGCTCACGGTGGCCCTGGCCGGCGACACCATGCTCGGGCGCGGCGTCGCCGAGGCACTGCGCCGCTCGCCGGTGCCGGGAACGCTGTTCTCCACCGGGGTCAGGGAGGCGCTCGCGGAGGCGGACCTGTTCGTGCTCAACCTGGAGTGCTGCGTCTCCGACCGCGGGCACCGCTGGCCCGACCCGCGGAAGGCCTTCTTCTTCCGCGCTCCGTCCGCCGCCGCAAGGGTGCTGGCCGAACTGGAGGTGGACTGTGTGACGCTCGCCAACAACCACGCTCTGGACTACGGGTTCGACGCCATGGCCGACACCCTCACCCTGCTGGCCGGGGCGGGCGTCCGCGCGGTCGGCGCCGGGGCGGACGTCCGCGCGGCCCGGGAGTTCGCGGTGCTGGAGGCGGGTGGTGTGCGGTTGGCGGTGGTGGGCGTCACGGACCACCCGGAGGAGTACGCAGCCGGGGCGGACCGTCCCGGTGCGGCCTGGGCCGATCTCCCCTCGGGGGTGCCCGGCTGGCTGACGGAGCTGGTGGCCCGGGCCGCTGCGGCGGCGGACGTCGTGCTGGTCACTCCGCACTGGGGTCCCAACATGACCTCCCGGCCACCGCACCATGTGGCGGCAGCGGCCCCGGAGCTTCTGGCGGCGGGCGCGACGCTGGTCGCCGGACACTCCGCCCATGTCTTCCACGGGATCGCCGACCGCATCCTCTACGACCTGGGTGACTTCGTGGACGACTACGCCGTCGACCCGGTCCTCCGCAACGACCTCGGGCTCCTCTTCCTGGTGACCCTGGACGGCCCGGATGCCGCGCACCTGGTTCCCGCCCGGGTGGAGGCCGTGCCACTGGCCCTGGACTTCTGTCACACCCGCCTGGCGAGCGGAGAGGACCTGGAGTGGATCCGCGAGCGGTTCACCACCGCCTGCGCCGAGTTCGGCACCGCCGTCGCCGACCGGACCGGACGGCTGACGGTCGACTGGAGGTGAGGGACGTGGACATCGCGCTCGTGGAGAAGAGCCCGTACCGCTTCCGTATCGAGCAGCGGGAGCCGATGCGCGTACCCGGGGTGGTGTTCGCCTCGCAGGCGCTTCTGCCGCAGGCGGCGGGGGACAAGGCGCTGGAGCAGGTGGCGAACGTGGCGACGCTGCCCGGCATCGTCCGCGCCTCCTTCGCCATGCCCGACGTCCACTGGGGCTACGGGTTCCCGATCGGCGGGGTGGCCGCCACCGACATCTCCCGGGGCGGGGTCATCTCGCCCGGTGGCGTCGGGTTCGACATCTCCTGCGGTGTACGGCTGCTGGCCGCCGGCATCGATCACGACGCGCTCGGCCGCGACCGGCTGCAGCGGCTGATGAACATCCTCGACAGCACCATCCCGCGCGGCATGGGGCGCGGCGGCCTGTGGAAGCTGTCGGGGGCCGGGGAGATCGACGAGCTGCTGGTCGGCGGCGCGCGGTACGCGGTCGAGCACGGCCACGGTGTGCCGCGCGACCTCGCGCGCTGCGAGGACTACGGCGTCCTGGACGGTGCGGCCCCGGGGCAAGTGAGCAAGCGCGCCGTCGAGCGGGGTCTCCACCAGGTGGGGAGCCTCGGCTCGGGCAACCATTTCCTGGAGGTCCAGGCGGTCGACCAGATCCTCGATCCGGCCACCGCGGCGGCATTCGGGCTGCGGGTGGGCCAGGTGTGCGTCATGATCCACTGCGGCTCGCGGGGCCTGGGGCACCAGGTGTGCACCGACCACGTCCGCGTGA
Source organism: Streptomyces sp. JH14 (assembly GCF_029428675.1). GTDB lineage: Bacteria > Actinomycetota > Actinomycetes > Streptomycetales > Streptomycetaceae > Streptomyces. The sequence goes on from NZ_JAJNEL010000001.1 coordinate 1,866,280, forward strand.
TGGACCAGGAACTGCACCGCTACGGCATCCAGGTTCCGGACCGGCAGCTGGCCTGCACGCCGGTCGACTCGCCGCGGGGCCAGGCCTATCTGGGGGCGATGGCGGCGGCCGCCAACTACGGCCGGGCCAACCGTCAGCTGCTGTCCGAGGCCGCCCGCCATGCCTTCGGGACGGCTGCGGGTGTCGGTCTGGAACTGGTCTACGACATCTCGCACAACACCGCCAAACTCGAGACCCACGAGGTGGACGGTGTGGCACGTCGGCTGTGCATCCACCGCAAGGGGGCGACGCGGGCGCTGCCGCCCGGCGACCCGAGCCTGCCCGATGACCTCGTCGGGGCGGGCCAGCCGGTACTGGTCCCCGGAACGATGGGTACCGCCTCGTACGTGATGGTCGGCCTGCCCGGCAACGACGCCTTCCACTCCGCCTGCCACGGCGCCGGCCGGGTCTGGAGCCGCCACCACGCGCTGCGCATGGTCCGCGGGGAACGGCTTCGCGACGACCTGGAGGCCAAGGGCATCGCCGTGCGCCCCTCCTCGTGGCGTGGTCTCGCCGAGGAGGCGCCGGAGGCGTACAAGGACGTCGACGCGGTTGCCGCCGTCACCGAGGCCGCCGGGCTCGCCCGGCTGGTCGCCCGCCTGGTGCCGCTGGGCGTCGTCAAGGGGTGAAACCGGTCCGAGGGACGCGGCCGCCCCGTGCGTGCGGTGCACACAGCCGGTGTCCGGTGGAGCGGCTGCCGGGCCGGCACGACGTGTCGACCGGTCGGCACAGGCCGTCACGGCGGGCTCCGGTGCGCGTCCTGCCAGGCTCGTGCCCGGCGGAACGCGAGTAGCGTGGAGCGTGGGTGCAGGATCGGCGAGACGGTCCGGTCGGGAGCCGAGAGCCGTGAAGACAGCGCGACGTGCCGGCCCATCGGACGACGTCGGGCGGAGGCCGCCCTCACGGGGGCCTCGAACAGCAGCGAGCGACGCGGGCGAGCCGCACCGTCGGCGAGGAGCGACCGCGAGCGGCACGCGTCTCGCCCTGGGAGCACCCGGCGCCGGTGTCCGCACGGGTTGACCGCGGCCGGCTCCTGCCGCATCGAGGAGGTGGACCATGCACTTCGTTGACCGCCCCGGCACGGGGCAGCGGCTGACGCATCCCCCGGGCGAGGACGTGGTCGTGCACGCCGGACCGGTCCGGCTCGGCGGGCAGCTGGCCGTCCCCGAAGGGGCCATGTGCGTCGTACTGTTCGCCCACGGCAGCGGCAGCAGCCGGCACAGCCCCCGCAATCGCTTCGTCGCGGCCTCGCTGAACGAGGCCGGCCTGGCCACGCTGCTGTTCGACCTCCTCACAGCGGCGGAGGAACTGGACCGCACCCACGTCTTCGACACCGCCCTGCTGGCGGGCCGCCTGACCGACGCCACCCGCTGGCTGCTCGACCGGCCCGAGGCCCAGGGCCTCGCGGTGGGCTACTTCGGCGCCAGCACCGGAGCGGCAGCCGCTCTGGGGGCGGCGGCCGAGCCGGACTCGCCGGCCGTGGCGGTCGTCTCCCGCGGCGGCCGTCCCGACCTGGCCGGGCCCCGCCTGCCGGAGGTGACCGCGCCCACCCTGCTCATCGTGGGGGGCGAGGATGACGTGGTGCTGGATCTCAACCGCCAGGCGCGGGAGCAGTTGCGCTGCGAGAGCCGGCTGGAGGTGGTCCGCGGCGCCACTCACCTGTTCGAGGAGCCGGGCGCTCTCGAGAAGGTGGCGGAGCTGGCCAGAGAATGGTTCACGGACCACCTGGAGCATGCCGAAGGAGCACAGGGCTGAACACGCGCGTCGCACGGCCGACGAGGGGCCTCGGCGATGCGGAACGAGGCCATCTATGCAACCCGCTTGTCTACGCGCATCATTGAGTTGCTTCGCTCGCACAACCATCCCCGGCCGCACCACGGGCGTCCCCGCCTCATCTCTGTGCCTGTCACGGCCGAGCCTGCACTTGTCATGCACTTGTCAGCTCCTTGGGAGGGACAACACGATGGCTTGCGGATCAACCAGCCTCTGGGCCGGTGAAACCAGTTGGTTCTGCTGCGGCAACGCCTGGGGCCCATGCGCCAGCGCCGGCGGCGGCGCCTGCGGCAACTGCCGCTCCAGCGCGAACCACGGCGCGTGGCCCAACGCCTCACAGGCCTGCTGGAACATCACCCGGCCCGACCTCTGCGGCGAGAACATCCCCAGACGCGGCTGCGGCGCGGTGATGAACATCAAGCACCAGTGCTCGGGCGCGACGGTGTGCATCACGATCACCGACTGCGGCCCGCGCACCAAGGACTGGTGCGGCGAGGCGACCTGCTGCAACGGCACCTGTCGCACCAACCGCGTCCTCGACCTGACCCCGGCCGCCTTCTCGGCGATCGGCAACCTCAGCTCCGGCAAGCTCCCGGTCTACATCTACGAGTGAGGAGGACCGACATGACCGTACGAAACGACCGGGCCGACGGGATGCGCCGCCGGCGCTTCCTCACCAATGCCGCCCTCGGCGGCGCGACCATCATCGGCGCGACCGCGCTCGGCGGCCTCGACGCCGAGGCGGCCTTCGCGGCGGAACCCTCGCTCGATCCCGCGATCACCAAGTCCACTTTCGTGGAGGGCCGCATCACGGGAATCACCGGCAGCATCCTCGAGGTCGCGGGCTCCGACGGCGGCCACTCCCGGGTGCAGATGACCAACGTCACCAGCGTGTGGAAGGTACGCGCCACCACGGCCGAGGTGATCGAGGTCGGCGACGGGCTCTACGCACGTGGCGTCCCGATGCCCGACGGCACCGTGGCCGCCGACGCGGTGTGGGTGAACATCGTGAACCTCGACACGCAGATCCGCGGCATCGCGAAGAACCGGTTGCACCTCGCCCACGGGCAGCACGAACTGGTCGGCCATGTCGCCCCGGACGCCACGGCCTCCTACGCAGGCCGCGCACTGACGTCCGACCTGTCCCGGCTGCGCATCGGGCAGAGCGCCCAGGTGCTCGGCGCCTGGCGGCCGTCCGACGACTCCGTGGACGTCGTCCGCATCTCCGTCGGGCACTGACACAGGCCCAGGGACGCAGAGAGAGGAAGAGATGCTGTCACTGACAACGGGCCTCGCCCCGCTGGTCCTTGCGGGCCTGCTCGGGTGGACCGGAGCGGTCAAGGCGTTCAGCCGGGGCACCGCACAGCAGGCACCGAAGACGGTGCTGGCCCGCATACTGCGCAGCAGTGAGCGGGCCACGTTGGTGCTGCGCGCGACCGGCGCAGGTGAACTCCTGATCGCCGCAGGTCTGCTGGTGGTCCCGGCGAACCCGGTTCCGGGAGCCGCCGCAGCGGTTCTCGGCGCGGGCTTCGTCGCCTACCTCGGCTACGGCCGGGCCGCGGCACCGGAGTCCTCCTGCGGCTGCTCGGCACGTGAGGACACCCCCGTCACCTGGCGGACGTTCGCGCGGGCGGCGGTCGTACTCGTCGGCGGAGCCACGGTGGCGGTGGCACAGGACACCTGGTGGCCGACGGTCTCCGAGCGGCCCGCCGGTGCCCTCGCCTTCCTGGCCGGGGCGGCGGCGGTTCTGGTCGCCCTCTCGGCCGACCTCGACCGGTGGTGGCTGCTGCCACTGCGCCGGACGAGGCTGCGTGTCTTCGGGCACCCGCTCCTCGGCACCGCCGCCAAGAACCAGGTGCCGGTCGCGGCGAGCGTCGAGCTCCTGGAGAACTCCCTTGCCTGGCAGGCCGCCGCACCAGTGGTCCGGTCCGCCCTGCTGGACCACTGGGAGGACGGCGGCTGGCGCATTCTCCAGTACTCGGGTGTCTACGGGGACAAGGAGCACGCGCGCCCGGTCGCGGTGGTCTTCGCACTCGACGCCACGGCCGTCCGCGACACCGGCGCCGACGCGGTCGTCCGTGTCAGCTATGTCGACGCCGACAGCGGGGAGGCGGTGGCCGTGGACGAACTGGGCGCGGTGCCGTCGCGGAAGATACTGCCGATGGCGGGCTGACACCGCTGACGGACACCTCGGCCCGCCACGGGTCCGAGGAGCGCACAAGGGCCGGACCCACGACAACCGCGGATCCGGCCCTGCTCGGAAGCGGTGGGAAAGTCCGCCGTGACCGGCTCTTTCCTTCTGGCTGCACGTGAGCGCGTACGCCGTGCCACCGTCCGCGATCGAGACTGCGACCGCCCGCCGTTGCGACGGGAGCTGGGGCATGAACACCGCAGTCACCGGTGTCGATCTCTGCGTCCTTGGCGCGTACGCATGGCCGGGCACGCGCGGCTCGGATCCGGGGCCGCGCTCCGCGACGTCGTCGCCGTCTCCCGTGCCATGGGCGGCCGTCGCGACCTGATCACCGTACCGTCGTGCAGCGGCGGTACGGCCCGCGGCGCCGGGTCAGGCCGTCCCGGCTCCGCCGAAGCGGTTACGGTAGGCGTCCAGGTCCTCTTCGGTGATCTTGGCGAACAGGACCGGCGGCACCGTGAACGCCGTACCCGCGGGGACGGCGTCGAGGGAGCGGGCCCGCTCCGGCGTCACCCATGCCGCCGTGTCGTCCGCGAGGGCGAAGGAGTCGCGCATCGCGGCGGCGGCCGCCGGGATGAACGGCTCGGAGACGACCGCGTACAGGTGGATCAGGTTCATCGCCGTACGCAGGGTCAGGGCCGCCGCTTCGGGGTCGGTCTTGATCTCCAGCCAGGGGGCCTTCTCGTCGAGGTAGGCATTGCCCGCCGACCACAGGGCGCGCAGGCTGCTCGCGGCCTTGCGGAGCTGGAGGGCCTCCGTCTGCTCCTCGTACTCGGCGAGCAGCCGCGCGATCTCCTCACCGAGCTTCGCCTCTGCCTCGCCGGCCGCGTGCCCAGCCGGGACCTCGTCGCCGAACCGCTTGCGGGAGAAGGACAGCACGCGGTTGACGAAGTTGCCGAGCGTGTCGGCCAGGTCCTTGTTGACCGTCGCGGCGAAGTGCTCCCAGGTGAACGACGAGTCGTCGGACTCGGGGGCGTTGGCGATCAGGAAGTAGCGCCAGTAGTCGGCGGGGAGGATCTCCAGAGCCGCGTCGGTGAAGATGCCGCGCTTCTGCGAGGTGGAGAACTTTCCGCCGTAGTACGTCAGCCAGTTGAAGCCCTTGACGACGTCGACCTTCTTCCACGGCTCGCGCACACCCAGCTCGGTGGCCGGGAACATCACCGTGTGGAAGGGGACGTTGTCCTTCGCCATGAACTCGGTGTACCGGACCGTGTCGTCGGCCTCGTACCACCACGACTTCCAGTCGCGGGTTCCGCCGTCCTCCGCGGCGTCGGCCCACTCCTTCGTTGCGGCGATGTACTCGATCGGGGCGTCGAACCAGACGTAGAAGACCTTGCCCTCGGCCGCCAGGTCCGGCCATGTGTCCGCCGGGACCGGGATACCCCAGTCCAGGTCACGCGTGATGGCACGGTCGTGAAGGCCCTCGGTCAGCCACTTGCGGGCGATCGAGGTGGACAGGTGCGGCCACTGCCCGCTGACGGAGGCGATCCACTCCTCCACTTCCTTCTGCAGCTTGGACTGCAGGAGGAAGAGGTGCTTGGTCTCTCGGACCTCCAGTTCCGTGGAACCGCTGATCGCCGAGCGCGGGTCGAGCAGGTCGGTGGGGTCGAGCACGCGTGTGCAGTTCTCGCACTGGTCGCCGCGGGCCTTGTCGTAGCCGCAGTGCGGGCACGTGCCCTCGACGTAGCGGTCGGGCAGGAAGCGCCCGTCGGCCGGCGAGTAGACCTGCCGGATCGCACGCTCCTCGATGAAGCCGTTCTGGTGGAGCCTGCGCGCGAAGTGCTGGGTGATCTCGGCGTTCTGCGGCGAGGAGCTGCGGCCGAAGTGGTCGAAGGACAGTGCGAAGCCGTCGTACACGGCCTTCTGCGTGTCGTGCGCCCGCGCGCAGAACTCGGCGACCGGCAGCCCGGCCTCCTTGGCCGCCAGCTCCGCGGGGGTGCCGTGCTCGTCCGTCGCGCAGATGTAGAGGACGTCGTGACCGCGCTGGCGGAGGTACCGGGAGTACACATCCGCAGGAAGCATGGACCCGACCATGTTGCCCAGGTGCTTGATCCCGTTGATGTACGGCAGCGCGCTGGTGATCAGGTGTCGAGCCATCCTCGGATGCTCCCATTCGTACGTACGGCGCCGGTGGCGCGGCCACGGCGTACCCAGGTCGGAGGACTGCCGCCCACGCGACCACCGAGGTCGCTGCAAAGCATCACAGAGCATGACGTAAAGGGCGTTACAGGCCTCCGCCATCGTATCGAACGGGCCTGCTGCCGTTCCCCTGGATTTCGCGGCCCCGCACGGCACCGGCACGGCACTGGGCCGAGCGAGTCCCAGACGGTCGAGGCGGTCCTCGTCCCAAACCGGGCGGAACTGTGAGCCGTCGTCAGATCCGGTCGACGAGATTGCGAGGTACGGCGTCACCATGGTCACCGAGCGGAGAGCAGGCATAAAAAAAATGCCCTGACCTGGGAAGGTCAGGGCGGCAGACGAGTCGGCCTGTACGCCGGGTTCTGTCGCCCGGTCGCCTCGCGGCGGCCGGGGAGACGGCCATCCATCTAGGACCGGCATTGCTGCCGGTCTCGTGCGGTCTACCCGCGAACTCGGGCGGGCAGCCCTCGGTCGTTCGCGCAGAGCCGTCGTACGACGGCCCCTCTTGACCTTGCTCCGGGTGGGGTTTACCTAGCCGCCTGAGTCGCCTCAGGCGCTGGTGGTCTCTTACACCACCGTTTCACCCTTACCGGAGACCGAAATCTCCGGCGGTCTGTTTTCTGTGGCACTGTCCCGCGGGTCACCCCGGGTGGCCGTTAGCCACCACCCTGCCCTGTGGAGCCCGGACGTTCCTCGGGAGGTTCCGAAGATCCTCACGCGGCCGTCCGGCCGGCTCGTCTGCCGTGTCGACCATGCTACCCGGATGCGCGGGACGCCTCGGACGGAGCTGATCGGACGAACGCTGCGATGCCTGCGGACCAGGCCGCCGTCAGGTCGGCGCCCGGGGGAAACCGGCCGTTGAGTTCCAGGACCACCATGCCGTGCGCGAACGCCCAGGCCGCCCGTGCCCGCTCCTGGTCGCCGTCGACCGCGCGGGAGAGCGGGGCCGCGGCGCGTTCCTGCAGACCGGGAGGGAGCGCCGTCGCGTCCACGGGGCGTGCGGTGGTGAGGAGGTAGAGGTGGGGGTGGGCCAGGGCGTAGGCGCGGTACGCGGTGGCGAGGGCCGGGAACGACCCGGGGTCGACGGACTCGGCCGCTTCCAGCGTCTCGGCCGTCTCCCGCAGCACCTCGCCGGCCAGGGCCGTCAGGACGGAGGACTTGTCCGGAAAGTGCTTGTAGAGGGACGGAGCCGTGATCCCGATGCTGTCGGCGAGCCGGCGCATCGTGAGGGCTTCCGGGCCTTCCGCCTCCAGGAGCGTGCGCGCGGCGGCGATGATCTGACGGCACCGGTCCGTCGCATGGCCCAGGACGCGGCCCGCCGTGGGGGCCGTGACATGTTCAGTCACGCGGGAAGCCTTCCTTCGTACGGAGTCCGCCGGAGTACCCCGGAGTCCGTGGAGCCTGTCGGAGCCCGTTGCCGAAGGCGTGATCGTACGAGATGGCGGGCGCGGCAGCCGCACGGCACCCCGCCCCCGACCGTCCGCGCCGTCGCCGCGCTCATGCGGGGGCGAACAGGACCTTCGCCGTGCCCGGGTCCGCCTGGGTGAGGCGGACCCTGAGGCGTTCGCCCAGGGGGAGTTCGGTTGTGCCGCCGTTGATGCGGGCCACGACGGCGGGCTGCTCGATGTGGACCGTGCCGATCGTGGGTTCCTCGTCCTGTACGTCGACCACGTACCCGTCGAAGACCGCGCCCACCTGGTCGCTGAGGAGTGCCGCCTCGACCAGGTCGACGCACTCGCGCTCCACCGAGTTGGCGCGCTGGGTGCCTTCGCCCATTTCCTTCGGAAGCCCGGGAAGGGCGGCCATCACCCACTCGGGTGGGGGCTGGTCGGCGACCGCCGCGACGCACAGCTCGGCCGCGTACCGGTCGACGAGGCGGCGCAGCGGCGCCGTGCAGTGCGTGTAGAGGTCGGCGACGGCGGCGTGGACGGCGGGGGTGGGGAGGTCGCCGTGGTCGAACACCGTGTAGCCGGCGCCGCGCAGCAGCGTGGTGCACTCCTGGAGGAACGCGGCGTGCCCGGCCTTCTTCGGGTCGAGTGCGCGGACCAGCTGGGCGTACGGCACGTGGTGCGGCCAGTCGATGTGGAGCGCTTCGGCCGAGCGGCGCAGACGGGCGACGGCGCCGTCCGGGGCCACCGGGAGCGTGCGCAGGATGCCGGTGCCCGACTCGGCCATCAGCCGGGCCGCGGCCATGCCCGTGAGGAGAGAGATCTGGGCGTTCCAGCCGTCGGCGGGCAGCGGGGCGCGGTACTCCAGCCCGTACGTACCGTCACGCTGGACGATCTCCTGCTCGGGCACGTCGAGCGAGATGCCGCCGCGGGCGATCTCCTGCTCCTCGCGGAGCCGGCCGACGACCTCCAGCAGTGCGAGGGGTTCTTCGGCGGTGCCCGCGTCGATCTGCCGCTGGACGTCCGCGTAGTTCAGCTTGGCCCTGCTCCGGATCATGGCCCGCCGTACGTCGGTGGCGACCGCACCGCCCTCCGCGTCGAGGTCGATCCGCCAGAGCAGCACGGGGCGGGTCTGCCCGGCGAGGAGGCTGGCGGCGCCTTCGGAGAGGAGGGTGGGGTGCAGTGGCACCTTTCCGTCGGGGAAGTAGAGCGTCGTCACGCGGCGGTGGGCCTCGGTGTCGAGGGCACCGCCGGGGCGTACGAAGGCGGCGACGTCGGCGATGGCGTAGTGCACGCGGAAGCCGTGCGGTCGGCGTTCGAGGTACATCGCCTGGTCGAGGTCGGTGGACGTGGGCGGGTCGATGGTGAAGAAGGGGACGTCCGTCACGTCCTGGTGTCCGGTCAGGACGAGGGACTTCGCCGCCTGCTCCGCCTCCGCGAGAACCTCGGGTGCGAAGTCGGCGGGCAGTCCGAGCTCGGTGCGCAGTTCGCGCAGGGCCGCCCTCAGCGGGGTGTCGGCTGCGCCGGTCATGTGGAGATGGCGGCGGGGCATGGACCGAGCGTATGGCGGGGCGGGGTGGGCGGCATCCCGGATGGGGGCCGATGCCTTGGGCCGCGGGGGTGGTCGGGTGCCGACCGGTGCGGGGCCGGGGGCCGGGGCGTGCGGGGTGCCCGTCCCCGTACGCTGGCGTGACGGCCTGTGCAGTTCTGGGCCCTTCCCCGTTCGTACGAAGGAGAACCGCCGTGCTCGTGCTGTTGCCGCCCTCCGAAGGAAAGGCCGCCTCGGGGCGCGGAGCACCCCTGAAGCCGGAGTCGCTGTCCCTGCCGGGGCTCGCGGCGGCGCGGGCGGCGGTCCTGGACGAGCTGGTCGAGCTGTGTACGGCGGACGAGGAGAAGGCCCGGGAGGTGCTCGGGCTGAGCGACGGGCTGCGCGGCGAGATCGCGAAGAACGTCGTGCTGCGGACGGCGGGGACCCGGCCGGCCGGGGAGATCTACACCGGGGTGCTGTACGACGCACTGGACCTGGCCTCCCTGGACACCGCGGCCCGGCGGCGGGCCGGGAAGTCGCTGCTGGTCCTCTCCGGGCTGTGGGGCGCCGTGCGGGTGGGCGACCGGATCCCGTCGTACCGCTGCTCGATGGGGGTGAAGCTGCCGGGGCTCGGTGCGCTGGGTGCGCACTGGCGTGCGTCGATGGCCGAGGTCATGCCGGAGGTGGCCGGGGACGGGCTCGTACTGGACCTGCGGTCGTCCGCGTACACGGCGGCGTGGAAGCCGAAGGGGGCGGTGGCGGAGCGCACGGCGAGTGTGCGGGTGCTGCACTCCCAGGTGGTGGACGGGGTGGAGAAGCGTTCCGTGGTCAGCCACTTCAACAAGGCCACCAAGGGGCGGATGGTCCGCGACCTGCTGCAGTCGGGGGCGCAGCCGAAGGGGCCCGCGCAACTGGTGGACGTGTTGCGGGAGCTGGGATACGTCGTGGAGGCGGAGGCTCCCGGGCGGGCGGGGCGGGCGTGGTCGCTCGATGTGGTCGTGACGGAGATTCACTGACGCACAGATGAAGGGCGTTGCAACATGCGCAACGCTCGTTGCGTAGGGTGCGGTGGACGCGGCAAGATGAACCCATGACCTCCCCCTCGGTGCTGAACCTTGCCCCTGTTGTCCCCGTCGTCGTCCTGGAGGACGCCGCCGACGCGGTGCCGCTCGCCCGGGCCCTGGTCGCGGGCGGGCTCCCGGCCATCGAGGTGACGTTGCGGACCGCTGCGGCGCTGGACGCGATCGAGGCGATCGCGGCCGAGGTGCCGGACGCGGTCGTGGGCGCGGGCACGGTGATCTCCGCACGGAACGTCGCCGACACGGTGGCGGCCGGGGCACGGTTCCTGGTCAGCCCCGGCTGGACGGACTCCCTGCTGGACGCGATGAAGGCGGCCGAAGTGCCGTTCCTGCCGGGGGTCTCGACGACGTCCGAGGTCGTCGCGCTGCTGGAGCGCGGCGTCACCGAGATGAAGTTCTTCCCGGCGGAGGCGGCGGGCGGTACGGCGTACCTGAAGGCGCTGTCCGCACCGCTCCCCCAGGCCCGGTTCTGCCCGACGGGCGGCATCACGCCCGCCTCGGCGCCGACCTACCTGGCACTGCCGAACGTCGACTGCGTGGGCGGCAGTTGGATGGTGCCGGGGGATGCGCTGGCGGCCAAGGACTGGGCGCGGGTGGAGCGGTTGGCGGGCGAGGCGGCGGCCTTGCGGGGCTGATCCCTCCCCCGTCGGGGGTACCGGCTTCACCTGGACTCGGGGTGCCCCCGGCGAGGCGGAAGCCGGAGCGCCTCACGCCCCCACCCGGGAAGCCCCGGTCCCTACCGCAGGTGCGACGTGTCGTTCAGCAGACGCAGGGAGGCGTTGCCGTCCGCGTAGTACGCCACCGCCGACAGCGACGCCGCCGAGAGCTCCATCCGGAACAGGGATTCCGGCGGGGCTCCCAGGGCCAGGCGGACCAGGGTCTTGATCGGGGTCACGTGGGTGACCAGGAGCACCGTGCGGCCTGCGCAGCGGGTGGTCAGGCGGTCCCGGGTGGCCGAGACCCGGCGGGCAACCTCGGCGAAGCTCTCGCCGCCGCCCGTGGGGGGCGTTCGCGTGGAGGCGAGCCAGGCGTCCAGGTCGGCGCCGTGACGTTCACGGACCTCGGCGAACGTCAGGCCCTCCCACGCCCCGAAGTCCGTCTCGCGCAGGCCGTCCTCGATCTGGACGGGCAGGCCCAGTCGGGCCCCCACCGTCGCCGCTGTTTCGCGGCAGCGCCGCAGCGGGGAACTGATGATCTCCTGGATGGTGCCGCGGGCGGCGAGGGACTCCGCCACACGTTCGGCCTGGTGGCGGCCGGCTGCCGAGAGCTCCGGGTCGCTGCCGCCACTGCCCGAGAACCGCTTCTCCGGCGTGAGGGCCGTCTCGCCGTGCCGGAGCAGGACGAACGTGGCCGGTGCGCCGAGGTCCGCGGTGGCGCTCCAGCCGACCTGCGGGGTGGCCGCGGGCTCGCGGCGGGTGGACATCGCCGCCCGTGCCTTCGCCGCGCCCGCCGCCGCGTCACCGGGCGGACCCTCGACCGGCGGCAGGTCGAGGGCGGGCGCACGGGGCGTGTCGAGGGCGGCCGTCGACGCCGACGGCTCCCACTGCTTGCCCCGCTTGCCCGCGTCCATCGCCTCGTTGGCGAGCCGGTCCGCGTGCTTGTTCTTCTCGCGTGGGATCCACTCGTAGGTGACCGCGGACGCCGGAAGAATCCGCGCCGCCTCCGCCGCGAGCGGCTTCATGTCGGGGTGCTTGATCTTCCAGCGGCCCGACATCTGTTCCACGACCAGTTTGGAGTCCATCCGGACGCGCACCTGCAGCGCACCGTCCGCCGACGCGTCCGGCACCAGCGCCTTCGCGGCCTTCAGGCCGGCGATGAGGCCCTTGTACTCGGCCACGTTGTTCGTCGCGACGCCGATGTACTCGGCGGCCTCGGCGAGGGTCTCCCCCGTCACCTGGTCGATCACGACCGCGCCGTAACCGGCGGGCCCCGGGTTGCCCCGGGAGCCGCCGTCGGCCTCGATGACGAACTGGCGGGACTGCGTCATTACAGGCCCGACTCCGCCGTACGGACCAGAATGCGGTGGCAGTTCTCGCAGCGCAGCACCGTGTCCGGGGACGCCGCCTTCACGTCGTTGACCTCGGTGATGTTCAGCTCCAGCCGGCAGCCCTCGCAGCGGCGCTGGTACAGGCGCGCGGCGCCCACCCCGCCCGACTGGGCGCGGAGCCGGTCGTACAGCTTGAGCAGGTCCGCCGGTACGGAGCCGGCGACGATCTCGCGCTCCTTCGTGACGCTCGCGGTCTCCTCGTCGAGCGCACGCGTCGCGACGTCCCGGCGCTCGGTCGCGTCGTCGACCTTGGCCTGGACGGCGGAGACGCGTGCGGTCAGCTCGGTGACGCGCTCCTGCGCGGACTCGCGGCGCTCCATGACTTCGAGGACGACGTCCTCCAGGTCGCCCTGGCGCTTGGCCAGCGAGGCGATCTCGCGCTGCAGGCTCTCCAGGTCCTTCGGCGAGGTGATCGCGCCGGAGTCCAGCCGCTGCTGGTCGCGGACGGCGCGCTGGCGCACCTGGTCGACGTCCTGCTCCGCCTTGGTCTGCTCGCGGGCGGTGTCGCTCTCCTCGGTCTGCGAGGCGACCAGCAGGTCTCGGAGTTGGGCGAGGTCGGCCGTGAGCGACTCGATCTCGGTGTGCTCGGGCAGCGACTTTCGCTTGTGGGCGAGCTGCGACAGCCGTACGTCGAGGGCCTGGACGTCGAGAAGTCGGATCTGGTCGGCGGGCGCGGCGTTCAGTTGGGGGCTCCAGAAGAGTGGTGGGTGGTCCAGGGGTCGGTGACCTGCTTCGAGACATGGACCCGCAGGCCCCATCCGTGGCGGTCGGAAATCGCGTCGAGCTGCGCGGCGGCCTGTTCGCACCAGGGCCATTCGGTGGCCCAGTGCGCGGCGTCGATCAGGCCGATCGGGGACTGCTGAACGGCCTCGGAGGCCGGGTGGTGGCGCAGATCAGCGGTGAGGAAGGCGTCGACGCCCGCGGCGCGCACCGCGTCGAAAAGGCTGTCGCCGGAGCCGCCGCTGACCGCGACGGTACGCACGACGGCTTCCGGGTCGCCGGCCATGCGGATGCCCTGCGCGGTGGCGGGCAGCCGGGCCGCGGCGCGGGCGGCGAACTCGCGCAGGGTCTCGGGGTGGTCCAGTTCGCAGATCCGGCCGAGGCCGCGAAGGCCCTTGGGGTCGGTCGGGTCCGGGACGAGGGGGCCGGTGACGCGCAGGTCCAGGGCGCCGGCGAGGGCGTCGGAGACTCCGGGCTCGGCGGTGTCGGCGTTGGTGTGCGCGACGTGCAGGGCGATGTCGTGCTTGATGAGGGTGTGCACGACCCGGCCCTTGAAGGTGTCGGCGGCGACGGTCGTCGTCCCCCGCAGATAGAGCGGGTGATGGGTGACGATCAGTTGGGCGCCGAGCTTGATCGCCTCGTCGGCGACCTCCTGGACGGGGTCGACGGCGAAGAGCACGCGGTCGACCTCGGCGGCCGGATTGTCGATGTCTCCGCAGACCGTGCCGACCGCGTCCCACCCCTCGGCCCGCGCGGGGGGCCACAGGGCGTCGAGCGCGGCGAGGACTTCAGACAGACGGGGCACGGAGGAAAGGCTACCTTCCGTCCGTGCCCCGCTGCCCATGACTGCGATGGCCTGTGGATACCTGTGGGTGACCCGCGACCGGCCGGCCGCATTCGGTCACGTGCCGTCACGTACCGTTCCGGTGGCGGTCACCGCTGTGCGCGGTCGCTACTTGACCAGGTCCGCGCGCAGGTCGTCGAGGACCATGTTCGCCGCCGTGACACCGAGGCCGAGGTACCAGGTCTCGTCCGGGACGTCCTTCGCCCGGCCCTCCTTGACCGCCTTCAGGTTCTTCCACAGCGGGTTGGACTGGGTGGTGTCGCGCTTGGTGGCCTTCGGGTCGCCGTAGACACCGGTGAAGATCCAGTCGGCGTCCGCCTCGTCGATCTTCTCCGGGCTGATCTCCGCGGCCAGGTCGTTGATCTGCTGGTTCTTGGGCCGCGGCAGACCGGCGTCCTCGAGAATCGTGCCGATGAACGACGCCTTGGCGTAGAGACGGATCCGGTCCGGCAGGTAGCGGACCATGGAGATGGTCGGCTTGTCGGGGCCGATGTCCTCGCCGAGCTTCGCGGCGTTCTTCTCGTACGCGGCCAGCTCGCTCTTCGCCTTGGCGGTCTTGTCCAGCGCCGCCGCGTTGAGGAGGTAGTTCTCCTTCCAGGTGAAGCCAGGACGGATGGAGAACACGGTCGGCGCGATCTTGGAGAGCTGGTCGTACTTGTCGGCGGCACGCAGCTGGCTGCCGAGGATCAGGTCCGGCTTCAGCCCCGCGATCGCCTCGAGGTTGAGGTTGTTGATCGTGCCGACGTTCTTCGGGTCGCCCGCGTCCTTCTTCAGGTACGAGGGAATGGCCGCGTCACCCTCGGAGGGGGCGTAACCGACCGGCTTCACACCGAGTGAGACGACGTTGTCGAACTCGCCGACGTCCAGCACGACGACCCGCTTCGGCGCGGACTTGAGCTCGGTCTTGCCCATGGCGTGGGTGAGGGTCCGCGGGAACTGGCCCGCCGCGGCGTCCGTCCCGTACCCGGCCGTCTTCTTCGCCGCGTCGCCGAAGTCCTTGCCGCCCGTCGCGACGGCCGCCTTCTGGTCGCCGCCGGACTTGGCCGAGTCGTCCGTCTTCCCGCTGTCGTCGCTGCCGCATGCCGAGAGGGCGAGGGCGGCGGCAACTGCCAGGCCGACTGCTGCGGTGCTGCGGCGTCGTATCGACATCACGTACTCACTTGCTCCAGTTGAAGGACTCACAGGGAATGCTTAGGAATGCCTAACCTTAGCTATCCGCCAGGTCGGGAGCACAACCGCCCCCTCACTCTCAGGTGAATGCGGGCATCGCCACCCTTATGTGTGAAGTGGCAGTGCCCGTGTTGTCCGGCAGGAAGTGCGAAAACTAGCTTCGGTTGCCGGAGGTGACGAGCACATGACTGCCTGTGCCATCGAGGGCGAGACCACCGGGGCCGCCACGACGGTGAGCCTCACGTCGGAAGAGGCGGGAGAAGTGGAAGAACCCGAGAGGCGGGAGACGGCGGAGGCATCCGCAGGGCGGGAGAAGGCCGGGGGGCCACGGGGGTCATCGGGGGCGGAGAGGCCCGAGGGGGTGGGTGCGCCCGCACGGGCGGACGCGTCCGCAGGGGCGAAGGCGCCCGCGGGAGACGGCGGGCCGGGCGAGACGGCTGAGCCGGGTGCCCCTGGCGGGCCGGGCGCCCTGGCTACGGCCAGTGCTGCCGGTGGAGTCGCCGCACGGGCCGGCACGTTCACCATCGCCGCCGACGGTTCGTACGCCGCACGGCTCACACGCTCCGGAGCGGCCGGCGCCGCCTCCTGGTTCCCCGAGCGCTGGACACTCGACGGGTACGAGCCGTACGCCGTGCCGCTCCCCCTCGGACAGCCGGAGGAACCGGACTCCGAGGTACTGCCGCTCTCCGACGGCCGCGTACTGATCCGGCGGCGGGTGGCGGACCGTCACACCTTCTCGCTGCTCTATCCGACCGGCCCCGGGACGGGCGAACTGCCGCTCGGTGCCGTCGAATGCGTGAACGACGCGCCCCTGACCCTGCTGCCGCCCTCTCCGGACGGCTCGCATGCGTACGCGCTTTCGGTCGGGGAACAGTCGACCGCCGTCTGGCTGGTGGCCGGCGGGGTGTTCGGGCCGGAGCGCGTCGCCGATATTCCGGGGCGGTGCTCCGGCGGGGCGTGGCTGGACCGGACGGGGCACATGCTGGCCCTGGACCGGGAGCCGGTGGGCGGCGGGCCCGTGAAGGCGGTCGCCGTGGACCTGGGGCGGGGCGGCGAGGTGACGCCGCTGCTGCAGATCGCGCCGGACAGCAACGACCGGCTGCTGCTCGCCGAACCGGACAGCGGGCTGCTGCTGATCCGCTCCGACGCGCCGGGACACGACCGGCTCGGGTGGGGCGTGCTCGGCAGCTCCCTGCCGGTGCGCTTCCCGGAGTGTCTGCGGCCCGCGGATGTGGCGGTGACGCCGTTCGCCGTGCAGCCGGGGCAGGTGCTGATGCCGGAGAGCTGTGCGGTGGCGCTGCGGATCGACGGGGCGGCCGGCAGCTGGGTCGGGGTGTGGCGCCCGGCGGGGCGTCGGCTGCATCAACTCCCGGTTCCCGAGGGGTGGCTGGCCGGGTCGGGGCTGTGGACCAGGGACGGTGTGCTCAAGCTGCCGTACGCGAACGGGGACGTGCCGTGCGGGGTGGCCCTGGTGGCGGCGCCGGTGGACGAGAAACCCGGCGTCGGGCCGGCGTGGGTGGCGGCCGCGGAAAGCGGTATGCAACCGTCCGCGGCTGCCACGCCTCCTGCAGTGTGTAAGCCGGTTCCCCTGGGGCAGGCGCCTCTCGTGGGGCGTACGGCTCCCGTCTAGGATTCCGGGCCTGGGGGCTACGCAGCCAATCGGGGCGGTTGCCGACGGTGACCGCGTCGGGCGGCGGCGTGCTGGTCCCGGTGACATACACGCAAGCGATCACAACGGGGTGACTTCCCACATGTCTGAAGCCCGAACCGACACGACCCAGATGCGTCCGCCGGGGGCGGACGCCGATCGGGCCGACGCCGGCGGCTCCGGAAAGCACCGAGGGGGTGTGTCGATGGAGAGCACGGACGTACAGCCGCACGGTCGCCACCGGCGCCCCGCCGGGGAGCGCAGCAGGGCGGCCCGGCCGCAATAACTCGACGAGGGAGGGAAGGGCCTCCGCGGCACATGACTGCGCCGCGGAGGCCCTTTCCTGTCCCGCGCCTTCCGTGGGGCTCACCCCCGCTTCAGACCGAGCACCTCCGCCGCCGCGAACGTCTCGTTCGCCGGGCGGTCCTCGTAGTACGCAGAGATCAGCTCGTCCAGCTCGTCGAACGAGAACGTCTCCTTCGACGAGTCGAACTTCACCGCCACCCTGGGGCGTTCGACGACCGCGACCATTCCGCCGTGCACCACGAGCAGCTGGCCGTTGACCCGGGCCGCCGACGGCGACGCCAGATAACCGACCAGCGGCGAGACGTGCTCGGGGGCCAGCGGGTCGAGCCGGCCGTCGGCCGGTTCCTCGAAGCCCGCGAAGACGTCCTCCGTCATCCGCGTGCGGGCCCGCGGGCAGATCGCGTTGGCCGTGACGCCGTACTTGGCGAGGGCGAGAGCCGTGGACGTGGTGAGGCCGACGATGCCGCCCTTGGCCGCCGCATAGTTCGGCTGGCCCGCCGAGCCTGCGAGGAACGCCTCGGACGAGGTGTTGACGATCCGGCCGTAGACCGGTCCGCCGGATTCCTTGGAGCGGGCGCGCCAGTGGGACGCGGCGAAGTGGGTGGTGTTGAAGTGGCCCTTGAGGTGGACCCGGACGACCGAGTCCCACTCGTCCTCGGTCATGGAGAAGATCATCCGGTCGCGGAGGATCCCCGCGTTGTTGACCAGGATGTCGAGCTTGCCGTACGTGCTGACGGCCAGCTCGACCAGGGCGCGGGCCTGCGCATGGTCGGAGACGTCGCCGAGGTGGGCGACCGCCCGGCCGCCCGCCGCACGGATCTCCTCGGCGACCTCCTCGGCGGGGGCCGCGGACGCCTCGCCGGAGCCGTCGCGGCCCGGCTGTCCGTAGTCGTTGACGACGACGGCCGCGCCGAGCCTCGCCAGTTCCAGCGCTTCGGCGCGCCCGAGGCCGCGGCCCGCGCCCGTGACGATCGCGGACAGCCCGTCCAGCGGAAGGGGTTGTGACATCGGAACCTCGAAGTCCTTTCGGGGCACGGTGAGGGGCGGTCCGTCAGAGTTCGATGCAGGTGCGGAGCGACTCGCCGGTCCTCATCTGGTCGAGGGCGTCGTTGATCCCGGCGAGCGGCACCCGGTGGGTGATCATCGATTCGAGGTCGATCCGGCCGGCCCGCCACAGCGCGATGGCCCGTTCGTACGACCGCAGCACGTCCCCTCCCCCGTACATGGACGGCAGGATCCGCTTCTCGTCGAAGAACAGCTCGAACATGTTGACCTGGAAGTTGTCGTCCATGGCACCCGCGCCGACGATGCAGAGCGTTCCGCCGCGCCGGGTGTTCTCGTACGCCGTGCGGGCCGTGGCCGACTTGCCGACGACCTCGAAGACGTAGTCGAAGCCCTCGCCGCCGGTGATCCGCTGCCTGGCGTCGCCGAGTCCGTCCGGCGCGACCGCCTCGGTCGCACCGAACCGCAGAGCCGCCTCGCGCCGGGACGCGACCGGGTCGACGGCGACGATCTGGGCTGCGCCCTGGACCCTGGCGCCCTGGATCGCGGCGATGCCCACCCCGCCGCAGCCGATCACGGCGACCGACGAACCGGCCTCCACCTGCGCGGTGTTGATAGCGGCGCCGAGCCCGGTGGTGACCCCGCAGCCGATCAGCGCGGCGATCTCGAACGGCACGTCGTCGGGGATCGGCACCGCGCAGCCCGCGTCGACGACCACCTCCTCGGTGAAGGTGCCGGTGCCGGCGAAGCCGAACACTTCGCCGCCGGGGCGCTTGAAGTTGGGGGTGCCCGCGTTCATGAAGCCGGCCAGGCAGAGCTGCGTCTGGCCGCGTTTGCAGGCGGGACACGCCCCGCAGGCGGGCAGCCAGCAGACCACCACCCGGTCCCCCGTGCTCAGTCCGGAGACACCGTCACCGATGTCGATGACCTCGCCCGCACCCTCGTGGCCCGGGATGAAGGGGGCGGGCTGCGGCAGCACACCGTTCATCGCCGAGACGTCGGAGTGGCACAGTCCGGTGGCCCGGATGCGGAGCCTGACCTTGCCGGGGCCGAAGCCCACCGCCTCGACGTCGTCGAGGACCTCCAGTTTGTCCTGCCCTATCTCGTGCAGTACGGCTGCGCGCATGGTGCGGCTCCCCTCGGATCGTGGCGTGATTCAGGAGTGTTCGACGAACGTGTCGGCCAGGACCGGTGCGTCGTCGCGCTCGACGACGGTCACGGCGACGCCGACATGGCCTTCCCCGGCCCACATCCGGATGCGGAGGGTCTCGCCGGGGAAGACCACCCCGGCGAACCGGGTGCGGTACGAGCGGATGCGGGTCACATCACCGTCGAGCAGCGTGTCGGCCACGGCCTTGAGCGTCATGCCATAGGTGCACAGCCCGTGCAGGATCGGCCGGTCGAAGCCCGCCTTCACGGCGAACTCGGGGTCGGCGTGCAGCGGGTTCCAGTCACCGGAAAGCCGGTAGAGCAGCGCCTGGTCCTCGCGGATGCGCCGCTCGACCGTACGGTCCGGGACCACGGCTATGACGCCCTGCCGTCCGGACGGGCCGCGTTCGCCGCCGAAGCCGCCTTCACCGCGCACGTAGATCTCGGAGTCGTTGGTCCACAGCGGGCCGTCGTCGTCGGCGGCCTCGGTACGCAGGACGACGACGGCCGCCTTGCCCTTGTCGTACACCGCCGCGACCCTCGACGTCTGCACGGCCCTGCCCGTCACCGGCACAGGCCGGTGCACCCGTACGGTCTGGCCGCCGTGGAGCACGGCGGCCAGATCGATGTCGATCCCGGGCGAGGACAGTCCGCCGAAGCCGCCCATGCCGCCGCCCGCGACGGTGGCGAAGCTGGGCAGAACATGGAGCCTCGACTCGAGGGTGTAGCGCAGTTCGCCGGGGTCGGTGGCGGGAACGCCTGCGCCGAGTCCCAGGTGGTAGAGCTGGACGTCCTTGTGGTCCCAGGAGATCTCGGCGGTCCGGGGTTCGGCGGCTACCGCCCTTGCGGCATCAATGGGCATGGGGAAGCTGCTCCTTGATGGTGGGAAGACCTCGGTGCGGCCGTCCGCACCGTCGGCCGCACCGAGGTCGTACGGGGCCGGCCGGCGCACTCGTTCTAGAACGCGTTCTAGCCGGTTGGCCCTATGTATAACGCAGCTCCCCACAGTTGTGAAGCCTGCTGACCACTCGTCAGATCCGTTGTCCTGCAAGGCGCGACGGCCGGTACCGGCCATGACATTTGTCATCACGGAGTCCGTACATGCGCCTCTGCCGGGACAGCCCCCGGGTCCGTAGCGTCATGGGCATGGAAAAGACAACGGGGAACGGGCCCGCGGTGATCTTCACCGGGGCAGTCAAGACCTTCGGCCGGGCGGAACGGACCGTGCGGGCCGTCGACGGGATCGACCTGACCGTCGAACGCGGCGAGACCGTCGCCCTGCTCGGCCGCAACGGCGCGGGCAAGTCCACCACCATCAGCCTTCTGCTCGGACTCGACGAGCCGGACTCCGGCAGTGTGCAGCTGCTCGGCCGGACCCCCGAGCAGGCGGTACGGGCCGGCCGGGTCGGCGCCATGCTCCAGGACGGGCGTCCCATCCCCCGGGTGACGGTCCGCGAACTGATCGCTTTCGTCGCCTCCACCTACCCGAACCCCATGCCGGTCCCCGAGTCACTGGCCCTGGCGGGGGTCGCCGCGTACGCCGACCGGCGCGTCGACAAGCTGTCCGGCGGGCAGGTCCAGCGCGTCCGGTTCGCCGTCGCGCTGGCCGGCAACCCGGAGCTGATCGTCCTGGACGAGCCGACCGCCGCCCTGGACGTCGAGGCCCGGCGCGCGTTCTGGGACTCCATGCGGGGCTACGCACGGCGCGGCAACACGGTCCTCTTCTCCACGCACTATCTGGAGGAGGCCGACGAGAACGCGGACCGGATCGTCGTCATCGACCACGGCCGGATCGTCGCCGACGGCAGCGGGGACGGGATCAAGGAGTCGGTCGGCGGCAGCCACGTCTCCTTCGACCTGGCGGGCGGACCGACCGAGGGCCTGGAACTGCTGCCCGGCGTCAACGCCGTCGAGGTCCGCGGGGACCGTGCCCTGCTGCGTACGGACGACTCGGACGCCACGGTGATCGAGCTGGCCCGCCTCGGCCGGATCCGCGACCTCCAGGTCACCCGGCCCACGCTCGAGGACGCGTTCCTCTCACTGACCACCCCCGCCCCCCTCTCGGAGAAGGAGACCGTCTGATGTTTCCCTACATCGTGCTCGAGATCCGCCGTACCCTGCGCGACGGATTCTTCGTGATCTTCGGGATCGGGATGCCGGTGCTGATGTATCTGCTCTTCACCAACCTCGGCGGGGGCGGCGACGACGCGGCCGAGTGGAAGGTCATGTCCATGGTCGGCATGGCGGCGTACGGGGCACTGGGCGCCGCCATGTCCATCGGTACGGGCGTCGCGTCCGACAAGTCCCTCGGCTGGCTCCAGCAACTGCGGATCACGCCGCTCGACCCGTCCCGGGTGGTCGCGGGCCGCGCGATCAGCGGTTCGGTGACCGTGCTGCCCACCGTCCTGGCGGTGCTGCTCGCCGGGGCGCTGGTCAACGGCGTACGGCTGGAAGCCGGACAGTGGATCGCCCTGACGCTGCTGCTGTGGATCGGCGCCCTGCCGTTCACCCTGCTCGGCATCGGCAACGGCTACCGGCTCACCCCACAGGCGACCGGAGTGGTCAACATGGCCGCTCTGATGGGCTTCGCGATCGTCGGCGGGCTGTGGTTCCCGCTCTCCGAGTTCCCCTCGTGGGTGCGCAGCATCGGCTCGTACACCCCCGCCCACCGGTTCGCCGACCTGGGCTGGGCGGCCACCGGCGGCCACGCACCGTCCGCGGGGACGATCGCCGTGCTCGCCGGGTGGCTCCTGCTGTTCGGTGTGTACGCCGTCGTCTCGTACCGTCGGTCCGCGAGGACGGCATGAGCGGAGCGAGCATGACCCGGAACGGATCCGAATCGCGCAGAGAACGGCACAGACGCCACCGGGAGGAAGGGCGCCTCGGGCCGCCCGGCCCGTATGCCCTGCTGCCCTGGCTGCTGATAGGGCTGGGCTCCTTCTCCAACCTCTTCCAGGGTGAGACCCCGAACCCCTGGATCGGCGGTCTCGGACTGCTCGCATTCAACTCCCTGTACATCTCCGTGGTGTTCCGCGGGTTCGTCAGGGAGAAGCGTGAAAGCCCGGCGTCGTACGTGCTGCTCGCTGTGATGGCCGTGGTCACGTTCGGTCTGGCGATCGGCTACGGCGGCAGCTGGCTGCTGTTCTTCCCGCTGCTCTCGCTCGCCTGCGGCACGATCCTGCGCCACCGGCAGCTGGCGCTCGGTCTGCTCGGCCTCGCGATCGCCGCCAGCCTCATCGCCGTCTGGCGCGCGGGCGGCGATTCGGACCCGTGGACCATCGGATACGGCACCTTCATCTCGGGCGCCGTGACCGCCGCGATCCTCACCCTGTCGGAGACCGTGACGGAACTGCGCGCCACCCGGCAGGAACTGGCCCGGACCGCCGTGGAGAAGGAGCGGCTCCGCTTCTCCAGGGATCTGCACGATCTGCTGGGGCACACGCTCTCCGTGATCGTCGTCAAGTCGGAGGCCGCGCGCCGGCTGGCCCCGCGCGACATCGACGCGGCGCTGCTCCAGGTCGCCGACATCGAGTCCGTCGGCCGCCAGGCCCTCACCGAGATCCGGGAGGCGGTCACCGGCTACCGCGAGGGGAGTCTGGCCACCGAGCTCGACCGGGCCAGGTCCGCACTGACGGCCGCCGGGGTCGAACCGGTGGTCCGCCGCTCGGGACCGCCGCTCGCCCCGCAGACGGAGGCGCTGCTGGGCTGGGTGGTGCGGGAGGCGGTGACCAACGTCGTACGCCACAGCAATGCGACCACCTGCTCGTTCGTGGTCGACGGCACGGTCGAACGGGTCCGGCTGACCGTCACCGACGACGGCCGCGGGCAGGCCGCCGAACCGCCCGCTCCGGGCATCGGCGGCACCGGCCTCAAGGGCCTCACCGAACGCCTTGCCGCGGCCGGCGGCTCGCTGACGGCGGGCCCCGGTCCGGACGGCGGCTTCGTGGTCGCCGCGGAACTGCCGGTGGACACGACGGACGCCGTGGACACGACGGACGCCGTGGACGCGGCGGATGCCGCGGAGTGCCCCGCCCCACCCCCTACGCTGGGCCGGTGAACGAGATGCCCCAGGACCACCGGCCGGCCAGGTCCGTGCGCGTGCTGCTCGCCGAGGACCAGGGCATGATGCGCGGCGCGCTCGCCCTGCTGCTCGGCCTGGAACCGGACATCGAGGTGGTGGCCCAGGTGGCCGCCGGTGACAAGATCGTGGACGCCGCGCTGGTGTCGCGCCCCGATGTGGCACTCCTCGACATCGAACTCCCGGGCCGCAGCGGGCTGGACGCCGCCGCCGATCTGCGCGAGGAGGTGCCGGACTGCCGGGTGCTGATCCTCACCACCTTCGGCAGGCCCGGCTATCTGCGCCGGGCGATGGAGGCCGGGGCGGCGGGCTTCCTGGTCAAGGACGGCCCCGTCGAGGAACTCGCGGCGGCCATCCGCCGGGTGCTGACCGGCGAGACGGTCATCGATCCCGCTCTTGCCGCGGCCGCCCTCAGTGCGGGACCGAGCCCGCTGACCGTGCGGGAGCGGGACGCGCTGAACGCGTCGGCGGACGGAGCGACGGTCGCGGACATCGCTGCGAAGCTGCATCTGTCGGAGTCGACGGTACGCAACTATCTGTCGTCGGCGATCGGCAAGACGGGGACGCGCAATCGCATGGAGGCGGTGCGGGCGGCGCGGCAGCAGGGGTGGTTGTAGAGGGCCGGCTCCGAGGACCCGCCCCTCCTCACCCGCCGACCACGCCCGACGCGAGCAGCGTCACCACCGCCGCCCCGCCGAGCCCGATGTTGTGGGCGAGTCCGACCCGCGCGGACGGCACCTGCCGGGCGCCCGCCTCGCCGCGCAGCTGCCAGGTGAGTTCGGCGGCCTGGGCGATACCGGTGGCGCCGAGCGGGTGGCCCTTGGAGATCAGCCCGCCGGACGGGTTGACGACCCAGCGGCCGCCGTACGTCGTGGCTCCGGACTCGACGAGTTTGCCGGACTCGCCCTCGCCGCACAGGCCGAGCGCCTCGTAGGTGAGGAGTTCGTTGATCGAGAAACAGTCGTGCAGCTCGATGACGTCGAGGTCGGCGGCGCCCAGGCCGGCTTTCTCGTACACCTGCTGGGCGGCGGCCCGCGACATGGGCTGCCCGACGGCGTCGATGCAGGTGCCGGAGGCGAACGAGTCGGCGGTGTCGGTCGTCATGGCCTGAGCGACGATCTCGACCGCCCGGTCCCCCAGCCCGTGGTGCTCGGCGAACCGTTCCGACACGACGACGGCGGCGGCCGCCCCGTCCGACGTGGGCGAGCACTGGAGCTTGGTCAGCGGGCGGTGGACGGTCCTGGCGGCGAGGACCTCGTCGACCGTGTACGCGTCCTGGAACTGGGCGTACGGGTTGTTCACCGAGTGCCGGTGATTCTTGGCGCCGACCGCGGCGAGCTGCGCCTCGGTCGTCCCGTACCGCTCCATGTGCTCCCGGGCCGCGTTGCCGAAGATCTGGGCGGTGGGCGGGGTCCTCTCGAAGCCGTGCGCGGCCGCCATGATCCCGTAGTGGCGGGCCACGGGGGACGTCGCGAAGTCGCCGCCGGTGGATCCGCCCCCCAGCGCCCCGCGCGCCATCTTCTCGAAGCCGAGGGCGAGGACGCAGTCACTGCTGCCGCCCTCGACGAACTGGCGGGCCATCATCAGTGCGGTGGAGCCGGTCGCACAGTTGTTGTTCACGTTGTAGACGGGTACGCCGGTCAGTCCGAGTTCGTACGCGGCACGCTGGGCGGCCGTGGAGGCCTGGAAGCAGTGGCCGACGGCGACCTGCTGCACCTGCTCGTAGCGGATCCCGGCGTCGGCGAGCGCTGCCGTCCCGGCCTCCTTCGCCATGTCCCAGTACTGCCAGTCGCGTGTCTCGGGCTTCTCGAACCTCGTCATCCCGACACCGACGATGTACGCCTTCATGGTCTTCCTCCCGGGCCGCTGCCACTGTCCGACTCATCTGACGATGCGTCAGATGATGGCAGCGGTGCCCGGTCAGCGGAAGGCCGCGTGACCGGTGAGCGCCTGGCCGAGAGCGACGGTGTGCATCTCCGTGGTGTCCTCGTAGGTGAGGACGGACTCCAGGTTGTTCATGTGCCGGATCACCGCGTACTCCAGCGAGATGCCGTTCGCGCCGACGATCGTGCGCGCGGTGCGGCAGATCCCGGTGGTCTCGCGGACGTTGTTGAGCTTGCCGAAGCCGGCCCGGCGCCGGCGGACCCGGCCGGGCCCGCGGTCACGGGTCCCGGGGCAGGCCGAGGATGCGCTCGGCGACGACATTGAGCTGGACCTGGGTGGTGCCGCCCGCGATGGTCAGACAGCGGGACATCAGAAAGCCGTGCAGGGCCCGTGCCGCGGCCCCCTCGGCGGTCGCACCGGCCGGGCCGAGGAGTTCCAGGGCGAGTTCGGCGACCTTCTGCTGGTGGGTGGTCTGGACGAGTTTGCGTACGGACGC
Organism: Streptomyces sp. JH14; assembly: GCF_029428675.1. GTDB lineage: Bacteria > Actinomycetota > Actinomycetes > Streptomycetales > Streptomycetaceae > Streptomyces. The sequence goes on from NZ_JAJNEL010000001.1 coordinate 1,891,761, forward strand.
CCCGGCGCCCGGCTCCAGTCCGGAGACCTGCTGCAGGGTGGTCCGCAGTCCGATGCAGGCGAGTGCGTGCGCCTCGGCGGCCAGGGCGCCGATCCTGGCCCGGCAGCTGTCGTCGAGCTCACCGGAACGGGCGATCAGCGCCTCCAGCCCGGTGTCGAAGGTCATCTGGTCGGCCATGTGGACACGTTCGTTGCCCAGCGTGTTGCGGGCGACCCGCCAGCCGTCGCCGATCCCGCCGACGACGGCGTCCGCGGGGAGCAGGACGTCGTCGAAGTACACCTCGTTGAAGAGGGAGTCGCCGGTGATCTCCTTCAGCGGACGGATGTCGATGCCCTCGGTGTTCTTCACGTCGACGAGGAAGTAGCCGATCCCCTGGTGCTTGGGCGCGTCCGGGTCGGTCCTGGCGAGCAGGATGCCGTGGTCGGCCCACTGGGCGGCGCTCGTCCACACCTTCTGGCCGTTGATTCGCCAGCCCTCGGCGGTCCGTTCGGCCCTCGTACGGAGCGAGGCGAGGTCGGAACCGGCGCCGGGTTCGGAGAACAGCTGGCACCAGAGGAGTTCGCCACGCAGGGTGGGCAGGAGGTAGCGGTCCTGCTGCTCCGGTGTCCCGTACGCGAGGAGGGACGGCACCACCCAGGTGGCGATGCCGAGATCGCTCACCTTCACACCGTGCTCCTTCAGCTCCTCCTGTACGGCGAGCTGCTGGACGGGGCCGGCACCCAGGCCGTACGGGGCGGGCAGGTGCGGGGCGGCGTAGCCGGTCGGGGCGAGGGCGCGGCGGGCCGCCTTCGGGTCGAGTCCCCGGGCGGCGGCGACGACCGGGCGCGCCTCGGCGCGATGGCGTACGGCCTCGGCGGGAAGCTCCAGCGCGAGTTCGCGCCGCGCGCCGCGCTCGGCCAGCCGGGCGGCCCGCAGCCGGTGGGCGTCCCCGGTCCCCAGCAGCTGCCGTGCCACCAGGGCCCGGCGCAGATGGAGGTGGGCGTCGTGCTCCCAGGTGAAGCCGATGCCGCCCAGGATCTGGATGCAGTCCTTGGCGCAGCCGTACGCGGAGTCGAGCGCGGTGCCCGCAGCGAGGGCGGCGACCAGTCCGCGTATCTGCGGGGTCTCGTCCGCCGCGCGGGCGGCATCCCATACGAGCGCGCGGGCCTGCTCGACGCGCACGAGCATGTCGGCGCAGAGATGCTTGACGCCCTGGAACTGGCCGATGGGGCGACCGAACTGTTCCCGGACCTTGGCGTGCGCGACGGCGGTGTCCAGCGCCCAGGCGGCGGTGCCGCAGGCTTCGGCGGCGAACAGGACGGCGGCGAGATCGCGTACGGTCCCGGAATCGGTGCGGACGGCCCGGCCGGCGGGGACGTGGACGCCGTCGGCCCGGACCTCGGCGGTGGGGCGGGTGGGGTCGGCGCCGGGATGCGGGCGCACGGTCAGGCCTTCGGTGGTGGAGTCGACGGCGAACCAGAGGATGCCGGTGGCCGACTCCGCGGGGAGCAGGAGCAGGTCGGCTTCGGCTGCGGAGAGCACGGACGGGGCGACGCCGTCGAGGCGGTGGCCGTCCTCGCTCTCCACGGCGGTGAGGTTGCCGGGGCCGAGGGCGACGGCAGCGATGCGGGTACCGGCCGCGAGGGCGCGTACGAGAGCGTTCACCTCTGCCGCACCGGGCACCGCCGTACCGAGCACCGCCGAGGCGAGCACGGTCACCAGGTAGGGGCCGGGGAGTGCGGCCCGTCCCGCCTCCTCCAGGACGACGGCGAGGTCGAGGAGTGTGCCGCCCCCTCCCCCGTACTCCTCGGGCAGGTGGAGGGCGAGCAGGCCCTGTTCCGCGAGCCCGTCCCAGCAGCCGGGGCGCACGCCGGGGGCGCTCGCGTCGAGGAGTCCGCGGACCTCCTCGGGCGGTACGGCGCGCGCCAGCCACCCCCGTACGGACTGCGCCAACTCCCTCTGTTCTCGGGTGATTGCGATGCCCATTGCGGATCCTCGCCGGTCGCGGCCACTGGAACGGCGCAAGAGTAGAACACGTTTCATTCTGACGGAAGGTCAGACGGCCGCGGGCTTCCGGCCACGTATCGCGCCATGTCCTGTTCGCGCCGCGTTCACCGGAATACGACGGACATCCGGAAGCGTTCAGAGTGCACACACTTGGCGGTCGCTGCTGCCCGCCGCAGGACCGCACTCCACCTCCCTCTTTCCTCTTCCGCTGCCCGGAGGCCGCACGTATGCCGCAGACGCCGAACGATCAGCCCGCCGGGGAGCAGCCGCTCCCCGATCCGCGCAAGGACCGGGCGGGTGGCGGTGTCGTCCCCGTTCTCGCCTTCGCGGGTATCACCGTCGCGGTGATGCAGACCCTGCTCGTCCCCGTCATCAAGGACCTGCCCGCCCTTCTCCACACCGATCCGTCCAACGCCACCTGGGTCCTGACCGCGACGCTGCTCGCGGGTGCCGTCGCCACGCCGATCATGGGCAGGCTCGGCGACCTCTACGGCAAGCGGAAGATGCTGCTCGCCAGCCTCGCCGTCATGGTGATCGGCTCGTTGATCTGCGCCTTCACCGATGAACTCATGGTCATGATCGTGGGGCGGGCGCTCCAGGGCTTCGCCATGGGCGCCATCCCGCTGGGCATCGGCATCATGCGCGACGAGCTGCCGCGCGAGAAGCTCGGCTCGGCGATGGCGCTGATGAGCTCCTCGATCGGGGTGGGCGGCGGACTCGCACTGCCCGCCGCCGCGCTCGTCGCCCAGCACGCCGACTGGCACACGCTGTTCTTCGGCGCGGCCGGGCTCGGGGTGCTGTCGATGGCGCTGACCGTCCTCGCCGTACCGGAGACCTCGCTGCGCGCGCCCGGCCGCTTCGATCTGCCCGGTGCACTCGGGCTCTCGCTCGGGCTGGTCTGCCTGCTGCTGCCGATCACCAAGGGCAGCGACTGGGGCTGGACCTCGGCCGGCACGCTCGGGCTGATCGCCGCGTCCCTGGTGATCCTGGTGCTGTGGGGGCTCTTCGAGCTGCGCAGCCCGGCTCCGCTGGTCGATCTGCGGACCTCGGCCCGGCGCGAGGTGCTGCTGACCAACCTCGCCTCGGTGATGGTCGGCGTCGCGTTCTACGCGGTCTCGCTCGTCCTGCCGCAGCTGCTGCAGCTTCCGGTGTCGACCGGGTACGGCCTCGGGCAGTCGATGGTCGTGGCGGGGCTGTGCGTGGCGCCGCTGGGTCTGACGATGATGTTCGTCGCCCCGCTGTACGCACGGCTGTCCGCCCGCCGCGGGCCCAAGGTGTCTCTGATGCTCGGCCTGCTGGTCATCGCGATCGGTTACGGCGCTGGGCTCGGTCTGCTGAGCGCCGCCTGGCAGACCGTGGTGATCGCGGTGGTGCTCGGGGCCGGTATCGGACTCGCGTACTCCTCGCTGCCCGCGCTGATCATCGGGGCCGTCGACCCGTCGGAGACGGGCGCCGCCAACGGTCTGAACACACTGATGCGGTCGATCGGGACATCGGTGTCGAGCGCCGTGATCGGCATGGTGCTCGCCAACACCTCGGTGCGGACGGGGCCGGTGCCGGTTCCCTCGATGGAGGGTTTCCGGACCTCCTTCATGATCGCTACGGGTGCGGTGGTGATCGGCCTGGTGCTGGCCGCGTTCCTGCCGTCGCAGCGCGAGGCGATGCGGCCGGTACTGCTGGCGAGCAGCACGGACGAGGCGGCGCCCGCCCAGGAGGCCTCGCGTCCGGACGCCGGTCCGGCCGGCTTCCGGGGCAGGGTGCTGGAGGCGGACGGCACACCTGTGGCCCGCGCCAACGTCACGCTGATCGACCGGACGGGACGGCAGGCCGGGCTCACCGTCACGGACGACGCCGGCCGGTACGCCCTGGCCGCCCCGTCCGCCGGGACCTTCGTCCTGGCCGGCTCCGCCACCGGGTACGCGCCACGTGCCGTGCCGACGGCGTACCCGGCGACCGGCGCTCCGGTCGAGGTCGACCTCGTACTGACGGCCGACGCATCGGTGCGCCGGGCGGCGGTGCCGTCGTGAGCGGCTGAGAGAGCGCCGGAGGGCGGTGCGCCGTGAGCGGCCGAGAGGGCGGTCCCGCCCGGAGGACCGTCCCGCCTGCGACCCCCGCCGACACCGCCGACCAGGCCGTACGGCACCATGGGGCGCCGTTCGATCCCCGTACCGCCAGGAGGAACCCCGTGGCCGCCGAGCCCAAGCCCGAGATTCTCGCCGCCTTCCAGGCCGCCAAGGGGTTCATGCCGGTGGTCGAGGGGCTCGCCCTGCATGCGGCCGCCACCGACGCCGCCACGCTCGGTCTGCCGCTGCTGGAGGTCGGAACGTACTGCGGGCGGTCCACGATCCTGCTCGCCGATGCCGCCCGGGCGGCGGGTGTGAGCGCGCTCACCGTCGACCACCACCGGGGCAGCGAGGAGCAGCAGCCGGGCTGGGAGTACCACGACCCGACCGTCGTGGACCCGGAGGTCGGACGGATGGACACGCTGCCGACGTTCCGCCGCACCCTGCACGCGGCCGGGCTCGAGGACCACGTGGTGGCGCTCGTCGGCCGGTCCCCGCAGGTCGCGGCGGTCTGGGGCGGGAATCTCGGCTTCGTGTTCATCGACGGCGGCCACACCGACGAGCATGCGAACGGCGACTACGAGGGCTGGGCGCCGCATGTCGCCGAGGGCGGCCTGCTCGTGATCCACGACGTGTTCCCCGATCCCGCGCACGGTGGCCAGGCCCCGTACCGGGTGTATCTGCGGGCCCTGGAGTCCGGAGCGTTCACCGAGGTGTCGGTCACGGACTCGCTGCGCGTCCTGCGCCGTACGGGAACGGGGATCTGAGCGGCCCGGATAGCATCGCGGCGTGCCGTACGACGACAGCGTTCCCCCCGCCGCCCCACATGCCGCCCAGCATCGCGTCCGCCGCCTGCTCACCGCCGCCGCACTCGCCTCCGTATGCCTCACCGCGGGCTGCGGCGGTGCCGGCGACGGCGGAGGGAGCGGGCCGGCTCGGCCGCGCGCGGGCAGCAGCGGTGCCGCGTCGTCGCCGTCGCCCACGGCTTCGGCTTCGCCCTCGAAGAGCGGCCCGGCGGCCGACGCGTCCGCACCCGCCCCGGCGAAGTCCGCGAACGGCACGCGGTCCGGGCCGCTCGCGGGCAGGACCGTCGTCATCGACCCCGGGCACAACCCCCGTAACCATGAGCACACCCGCGAGATCGGCCGCCAGGTGGACATCGGCACGACGCACAAGGAGTGCGACACCACCGGTACGTCCACCGACTCCGGTTATGCGGAGGCCCGGTTCACGCTCGATGTGTCGCACCGGCTGCGTGCGCTGCTCCAGGCACAGGGCGCGAAGGTGATCCTGACGTACGACGACGACCGCCCGTTCGGGCCGTGTGTCGACGAGCGGGCGCGGATCGGCAACAACGCCAAGGCCGATGCGGTCGTTTCGGTGCATGCGGACGGGTCCGCGGCCGGCAACCGGGGGTTCCATGTGATCCTCCCCGCACGGGTGCGCGGTGGGGCCGCGGACACGTCGAAGATCGTGGATCCGTCGCGCGATCTCGGCACCCGGATCGCGGGGCTCTTCGTCCGCGCCACCGGAAGCGCGCCTTCCAACTACGTCGGCGGTCATACGGGGTTGGACACCCGGAGCGATCTGGGCGGACTAAATCTGTCGACCGTGCCCAAAGTGTTCATCGAATGCGGCAATATGCGTGATCCGAAGGACGCCGCTCTGCTCACCAGCGCGGGCTGGCGTCAGAAGGCCGCACAAGGCATTGCGGACGGCATCAGCTCCTACCTCAACGGGTAAGCAGAGGAAGTTGTGCGGGAGTTGTGCGGTGGATTCCGGGGGATGACCACCCATGGGCCGGGCCGGGACACAAGCTGTCCGGTCAGACGATAGATTCATCCGTACGATGGGGAGCCGCCCTGAGCTTCGCGCCGTACCCGCCGTACCGGCGGCATCGACGACCGCCCCGACGAGACGACCGACTAAGGACCTTCACGTGAATATCCGCTCCCTCACTCGAGGCGATGGCGTGGTGATCGGCGCAGCGGTGGTGCTGTTCATCGCCTCTTTCCTCGATTACATCTCCTACAACGGTCTCAGCGGAGCGCCGAACGCCTGGGATTCGCTGGGCAATGCGATCGGCGTCTACATGGTCGGGGTGGCCGGTGCGGCTCTGATCGTGTTCTCCCGTTCGCAGCCGCAGCCCCGCAAGATCGCGGGTCTGGAACTCGGCCCGTTCGGTGTCGCGGCCACGGTCTTCACCGCGTGGAACATCCTCTGGACGATCATCGACCTCGGCCAGGTCGACGCCGGAGCAGGCCTTGTCCTCGGCCTGATCGCCGCGCTGGTACTGGCCGGTGGCGCGATCGCCACCCCGCTCGTCCCGGCCCTCAAGGCCCCGCTGGTGAGCGCCCCGCGCCCGCAGGCCGTGCAGTCGCCGTACGGCGCCCAGCCGCAGCCCGGCCAGGGGTACGGCTACCCGGGCGCCCAGCAGCAGCAGCCGTACGGCGCCCAGCCGGGCCAGCCGTACGGTGCGCAGCCGCAGCCCGGTCAGCCCGACCCCGCCCCGCACGCACAGCAGGCCTCCCAGGGCGGCGCCGCGCCGGCCGGTGACTTCACGCCGTTCTGGTTCGCGGTGCCGGTGGCCCGTCCGCTGTACGGCGAGGACGGTTCGCCGAGCCCGATCGCCGAACTGGCGCCGGGCACCTGGTATCTCGCGGTGGAGCAGCGCGGTCCGGGTCTCGTCGCTCAGACCCAGGACGGCCGTCGCGGTGTGCTGCAGGACACCACGGGCATCCAGCGCGGCTGACCGCAGCCCGTTCCGGCCGGCCCCTCGCCCTTCCGGGCGGGGGGCCGCTGTCGTACCCTCCGTCGGTACGGATGGAACTGACAGCCCGTCAGGCATGGTGGGAGGACCGGTATGCGGCTCGGACTCGCTCTCGGCTACTGGGGCCGCGGCCCCAACCCCGCCCATCTGGAGCTCGCCCGCGAGGCCGAGCGGCTGGGCTACGACTCGGTGTGGACGGCGGAGGCCTGGGGATCCGACGCCTTCACCCCGCTGACCTGGATCGGCGCCCACACCTCCCGTATCCGGCTCGGTACGGGCATCGCGCAGATGGCGGCGCGCACCCCGACCGCGACCGCCACGCACGCCCTGACCCTCGACCATCTCTCCGGCGGCCGGATGATGCTCGGGCTGGGGCTGTCCGGACCACAGGTGGTGGAAGGCTGGTACGGGCGCCCGTTCCCGAAGAGCCCGCTGACCGCCACGCGTGAATACGTCGAGATCGTGCGTCAAGTACTCAGGCGCGAGGCCCCTGTTGAACTGGCCGGGCGCTTCCACCCGCTCCCGTACACCGGGCCGGACGCCACCGGCCTCGGCAAACCCCTCAAACCGATCACCCATCCGCTGCGCGCCGGGCTTCCCGTGCTCCTGGGCGCGGAGGGGCCGAAGAACATCGCACAGACGACGCGGATCGCGGACGGCTGGCTGCCGCTGTACTGGTCGCCGCTGCGCACCGACGTGTACGAGGCGTCGCTGGCCGATCTCCCCGACGGCTTCATGATCGCGCCGATGGCCCGCGCGCACGTCTGTGACGATGTCGCGGAGGGGCTGCTGCCGGTGAAGGTGATGCTCGGCTTCTACATCGGGGGAATGGGGCACGCCGCCCGTAACTTCCATGCCGACCTGATGGCGCGGATGGGGTTCGAGGAGGAGGCGCGGCGGATCCAGCGGCTGTTCCTGGAGGGCCGCAAGGAGGAGGCGGTGCTGGCCGTGCCGGACGCGTTCGCCGACGAGATCTCGCTCGTCGGTCCGCGTGAACGGATCGCGCAGCGGCTGGAGTTGTGGCGCAAGGGCCCGGTGACCGACCTGCTGGTCACAGCACCGGACCTGCACACCCTGCGCGTTCTGGCCGACCTCGTCAACACCTGAGCGCCCGCCTCAGCGGAACGTCGCACGCTCCAGCCAGAAGTCCAGCAGCTCCCGCTCCCCCAGCACCTCCACCCGGCCGCCGTCCACGCCCTGCCGCCGGTTGAACACCAGCATCAGATCCGTCAGCGGCCCGCGCACCGCGACCGTCGCCTTCTCATGCGCCCGCCGCCAGGTGAACCCGTCCGCGCCGAACTCGATCAGCCACTCCGCCCCGGGCACATCCGTGGCATGCAGATGGAGGGACCGTCCGGCTCCGCGGAGTTCCGCGGCCTCCGGGTCCCCCTCGGACTGGGCGAAGGCGACGATCTCCAGCCATTCGTCGATCGTGTCGGCCGCCAGTTCGGGCGCCACCTCGTAGCCGGCGTCCACCGCGACGGCCGCGTCGGCGCGGTGGACGACCGTCTCGTGGGCCATGCGCCGCGCCCAGAATCCGCTGCTCCGGTCCCACGACCAGGTCCAGACCGGCTGCCCGGCGCCGGCCTCGCGCAGGGCGGCGACGGTCCGCGCGGCCCCGTCGGCCAGCCAGGCGTCGAGCACCGCGGCGTCGTCGCCGTCCGGCGTGAACTGCGGCACCCGCTCGTCCGGGAGCGCCTCGGTCGCCCGGGTACGGACGATCTCACCGGCCCAGCGCTGGGCGCCGCCGACATGCACGGCGAGGTCGCGCAGCGTCCATCCGGGGCAGGTCGGAACCTTCGCGTCGAGGCCCCTGCCGCTGATCAGCGCCCTCAACCCGTCGGTCTGACGGAGGATCTCTTCGCAGTAGTGGTCGTGCGCCAGAAGCGTCATGGCAGCACCCTAGTGCGCCGGTGACGGCGCCCCGCAGGTCATCCGCCGAGCTGGGAGGCGGTCGGCACCTTGTCCTTCACCTCGGCGCCCGCACTCTTGCCCGCATCCTTGACGCTGTTGATGACGGACTCGAAGGCACCGACGTCCCCCGCGCCCGCCTCGCCGCTGCGGAGCTTCGTGCCGAGCCCCTTGAGCGACTCGATGCCTGCCGTCAGTGGCGCGATCGCCTTCGACAGCAGCGGGTCGCCCTTGGCGTTGACCGTCGCGGCCTTGAGCCGGTTGTAGGCGAAGCCTCCCGCAAGACCTGCCTTGACGAGGGCGAACGTGCGTCCGTCCGCACCCTTCTTGAACTTGCCCGCGCGGTACGGCTTGATGATCCACTGATACGTCGCACCCGCCGCGAGCCCCGCATTGGCGACGAACCGCGTCTTGGCCAGCTTCTGTTTCTCTGCCGACGCCGTACCGCTCGGTGACGCGGACGCGCTCGCGCCGGTGCCTGAGTCGTTGCCGCACGCCGTGGCGGTCACCAGCACGGTGCAGGACAACAGCAGCGCCACGAACAGACGGCGGAGCGGTACGGAACTGGGCACAGCGAGCCTCCCTGACGGGGCGCATCAGTAGCGGGTTCGACGACGGGTGACGCGGTGCGACACCTGCTGCCAGGCTCACCTCGCACCCGGTGCCACGCCACTCAAGAGGCGCCGGCCGGGTTTCGGACCGCGGAAAACGGCAACCTGATATCCATGTCTCCTGGAACAGGAACGAGAAGCAGCACAGCCGCACGTGTCATAGCCGTGGTGGCCGACGTCATGGCCGTCATCATCGGCCTGTGGATCCTGATGTACCTGCTGGAAGCCAACCGGGCCAACGACCTCGTGGGCTTCGTCAAGGACGCCGCCCGCTGGCTGGCCGGCTGGTCCTACGACCTGTTCACGTTCGACGACGAGTGGGCACGGGTCGTCTCCGGATACGGCCTCGCCGCCGCCGTCTATCTCTTCGTCGGACATGCGGTGGCGGGCCGGATCCGCCGTCTGTGACCTGCCGGCCCGGCTGCTGCGCCCCCTAGGCGGCGCAGCAGTCGGGTTCCAGGCCCGCCGGCAGCCGTTCGCCGCCGAAGACCGCGGTGGTCGCCTCGTCGCCCCCCAGCGCGGCCACGGCGAGCAGCAGCGATCCGGCGGTCCAGGTGGTGTGCTCCTCCGGCCAGAACGCCCGGTTGCCCTCGAAGACGTACCCCGTCCAGTACATCCCGCCCTCGGCGCGCAGATGCTGAATGGACTGGAGGATTTCCAGGGCCCGGTCCGACTCCCCCATCACCCAGAGCGCCAGGGCGAGTTCGCAGCTCTCCCCGCCGGTCACCCAGGGGTTGGGCAGCACACAGCGCACCCCGAGGCCGGGAACGACGAAGCGGTCCCAGGCCTCTTCTATCCGTTCCTTGGCGGCCGCTCCGGTGAGCGCGCCGCCGAGGACCGGGTAGTACCAGTCCATCGAGTAGTGGCTCTTGTCGAGGAAGCGCTCGGGGTGGTTGCGGATGGCGTGTGCGAGCGCGCCCGTCGCCAGTTCCCAGTCGGGCTGCGGCTCCTCGCGCTGCTCGGCGATGGCGAGTGCGCAGCGCAGCGCCTGGTGGATGGAGGAACAGCCGGTCAGCAGGGCGTCGTGGACGAGCGTGCCGTCGGGTTCGCGCTTCCAGCCGATCTGGCCGCCGGGCTGCTGGAGCCGCAGGACGAATTCGACGGCCGCGTAGACGGTCGGCCACATCCGGTCGACGAACCCGTCGTCGCCGGTGGCGAGGTAGTGGTGCCAGACGCCGACGGCGACGTACGCGCAGAAGTTGGACTCCAGGCCCCGATCGGTCGGCCGGTCCGGGTCGCCGTCGTGGTAGGCGGCATACCAGGAGCCGTCCGCGTTCTGGTGCCGGGCCAGCCAGTCGTACGCGCGTTCCGCGGCGGCGTGCTCGCCCGCGGCGTCGAGGGCCATGGCGGCCTCGGTGTGGTCCCACGGGTCGAGGTGGTGGCCGCGGAACCAGGGCAGCGCGCCGTCCTCGCGCTGGACGGCGAGCAGCGCGGCAACGGTCTCCGTGGCCTGCTCGGCGGTGAGCACCCCGGGCAGCACGAGGTGTTCGGTCTGCTCGGGAGTGGTCACGCCTCGGCCTTCGAAGGGTCGTGCGTGGCAGCGGCAGCGGCCCTGGGCAGGTGCGGCTTGGTGGCGTACGCGACGAAGCTCTTGCCGACGACCGGGTTGAGCAACTGCTCGGCGACCCGGGTGACGGCGGGCTTCTTCATGATGTCCCAGACCAGCAGCTTGTGGTACGCGCGGACGGGCAGCGCCTTGTCGTTGTCGACGCCGAACGCGCACTTGAGCCACCAGTACGGCGAGTGCAGCGCGTGCGCGTGGTGGGTGCCGTACGGCTTGAGGCCGGCGCCGCGCATCCTGCCGAGGAGTTCGTCGGCCTTGTAGATGCGGATGTGGCCGCCCTCGACCTCGTGGTACGCGTCGGACAGGGTCCAGCAGACCTTCTCGGGGCCGTACCGCGGCACGGTGACGGCGATCCGGCCGCCCGGCTTGAGCACCCGGACCATCTCGGCGAGCACCCCCTTGTCGTCGGGGATGTGCTCCATCACCTCGGAGATGATGACGACGTCGAAGGACTCGTCGGGGAACGGCAGGTTGAGCGCGTCGCCCTCCATCGCGGTGGCGGTGGCGCCCGCGGGGGCCTCTCCGGCCTCCTTCATCGCGGCGAACCACTTCGCGACCTCGCGGATCTCCTCACCGTTCCGGTCGAGCGCCACGACCTGGGCGCCTCGCCGGTAACACTCGAAGGCGTGGCGGCCGGCGCCGCAGCCCAGGTCGAGCACTCGGTCGCCTGCGGCGAGCGGGAAGCGGGTGAAGTCCACGGTCAGCACAAGTGCCTGCTTTCGCGGTCGAGGGGGTTCAGGGGGCGAGGACGGCGGGGACTGCGCGGGCGGGCTGCGGGGTCACCGCCGGCCGCCGGGTTGCAGGGTGGCGGCGCGGGCGGCGATCGCCTGCCGGTAGAGCTCCGCGGTGCCGATGGCGGCCTGCTTCCAGGTGAACCGGGCCAGCACCCTGGCCCGGCCCGCGGCGCCGAGCCGGGCCCGCAGCTGCGGGTCGCCGAGCAGCCGGGCGAGCGCGGCGGCCAGGGCGCCGGCGTCGGCGGGTTCCACGGCCAGACAGGTTTCGCCGTCCCGGCCCGCGACCTCGGGGATCGCACCGCCGGTGGTGGCGACGAGCGGGGTGCCGGTGGCCATCGCCTCAGCGGCGGGCAGCGAGAACCCTTCGTACAGCGAGGGGACGCAGGCGACCTCGGCGCTGCGCACCAGGTCGACGAGTTCGGCGTCGCTGATCCCCTTGACGAACCGGACGGCGTCGTGGAGTCCGTACCGCTCGATGGCCTGTGCAACGGGTCCGTCCTCGGCCCGCTTGCCGACGACCACGAGGTGCGCCCGCGGGTTCTCGGTACGGAGCTTGGCGAGCGCCTCGACAAGGTGCACGAGGCCCTTCAGCGGGACGTCGGCGCTGGAGGTGGTGACGATCCGGCCGGGCACCTCGGCGACCGACGGGTCGGGCGACCACAGATCGGTGTCCGCACCGATGTGCACCACATGGATCCGGTCCTGCCGCACCCCGAGATGGTCGACGATCTCCTGCTTGGAGGAGCCGGAGACGGTGAGCACCGAAGGCAGCCGGCGCGCGACGCGCTTCTGCATGCGGGTGAAGGCGTACCAGCGGCGTACGGAGGCGCGGCGGCGACGGCTGTCGGCGGCGTCCAGCTCCAGCTGCCGGTCGACGGTGATGGGGTGGTGGATGGTGGTGACGAGCGGGGCGCCGAGGTCCGCCAACAGCCCGTACCCGAGGGTCTGGTTGTCGTGGATGACGTCGAACTCGCCGCGGCGGGCGGCGAGATGACGACGGGCACGGAGGCTGAAGGTGAGGGGTTCCGGGAAGCCGCCGGTCCACATGGTGGCGACCTCGGCGAGGTCGATCCAGTCCCGGTACTCGCCGCGCTTCGGGGTGCGGAACGGGTCGGGCTGGCGGTAGAGGTCCAGACTCGGCAGCTCGGTGAGCGGGACGCCCTCGTCGAGCACGGGATAGGGCTGGGCGCCGATCACTTCGACACTGTGGCCGAGGCGGGCGAGTTCGCGGCCGAGGTGGCGCACGTACACGCCCTGGCCGCCGCAGAACGGGTTGCCCTTGTAGGTGAGGAGTGCGATGCGCAACGGTCGGCCGCCGGCGGCGTCCGATGTGTCGCTGCCCGTGCGGGGGCCCGTCTCTATGGCCTCAGCGGTCACACTCGGCCCCCTTCTCACTGCGTTTGCGCCGGAGCGTAACCGCTGGCGCTAATCTAGAACAAGTTTCAGACCGGATCGTTCAACGAGCTACGAATCTACCGGCAGGTAGCGTCGGTGTGACGGCCGGATCAGGTGATTCGCGCCACGACCGGGCACCCTGGCATGCTGTGCGCCGCCGGGAGCCCACGCGCCTCCCTCCGGTCGCGGACCGAAGCCGGACCCAAGCCGGACAGAAGCCATGGAGGGGGACACATGACAGCGGAAGCCAAGCCGGCATCGCCACCCCTGACGGAACGGCAGGAGGCCCGTCGCGGCCGCATCCTGCACGCCAGCGCCCAGCTCGCCAGCAGGGGCGGATTCGAGGCGGTGCAGATGCGCGAGGTGGCGGAGGCCGCCGGGGTCGCCCTCGGCACGCTGTACCGCTACTTCCCCTCCAAGATCCATCTGCTGGTCGCCACCATGCAGGACCAGCTCCAGCACATGCACGGCACACTGCGCAAGCGTCCCCCGGCCGGGGACGACGCGGCGCAGCGGGTCGCGGACACGCTGATGCGGGCGTTCCGCGCGCTGCAGCGCGAACCGCATCTTGCGGATGCGATGGTGCGGGCGCTGACGTTCGCGGACCGGAGTGTCAGCCCCGAGGTGGACACCGTCTCGCGGCTCACCACGGCGATCATCCTGGACTCGATGGGGCTGGAGCACCCGACGCCCGAGCAGCTCTCCGCGGTCCGGGTCATCGAGCACACCTGGCACTCGGCGCTGATCACCTGGCTGTCGGGGCGGGCGTCGATCGCCCAGGTGAAGATAGACATCGAGACGGTGTGCCGGCTGATCGACGTGACGACACCCCGGGACGCCTCCTGAGTCCTGATCGCACGCGGGCCTCCGCGCCCCATGTGCGGCCGCCACATGCGGACCTCCTCAGGTGGGGTGCCCTGCACCATGTCGACGGCGGCGCGGTGTTCATACGGTTCGGCGACATCACAGGAATCCCGCCGAGGAGCCGGTCATGCGTCGCAGAGCCACAGACACCGCCCAGCACCACAGATCTCTCTCCGCCGTCGTCACCCTCGCCGCCGCAGGTCTGCTGCTGGTCGGCTGCACCGCCGCCGGGAAGGCGGGCGAGGCGGACTCCGCGTCCGGCAAGGGCGCGAAGGACCAGACCGTCAAGGTGGGTCTGGTCTACTCCCGGACCGGTCTGCTCGCGGACTACGGCAAGCAGTACCGCGACGGTTTCATGGCGGGCCTGGACTACGCGACGCACGGCACCGGCAAGGTCGCCGGGCACCGTATCGAGGTCACCGAGCAGGACGACGCGGGCGACCCGGGCAAGGCGGTCTCCGCGGCGAAGAACCTGATCGGCAAGGGGTACAAGGTGCTGGCCGGGACCACGGACTCCGGGGTCGCCCTGCAGATGGCGCCGCTCGCCGCGCAGAACAAGGTCCTGTACGTCAGCGGCCCCGCCGCGACCGACGCCGTGACCGGGATCAACGACTACACGTTCCGCTCCGGCCGGCAGTCCTACCAGGACATCCTCACCGCCGGGACGATGCTCGGCGAGGCCAGGGGCAAGAAGGTCACCGTGCTGGCGCAGGACTCCACCTTCGGCCAGGCCAACGTCGCCGCCGTGAAGGCCGTCCTCGGCGGCAAGGGCGCGAAGGTGGGCTCCGTACTGGCTCCGCCGAGCGCCACGGACCTGACCCCGTTCGCCCGGCAGGTCAAGGCCGGCGGTCCCGATCTGGTCTTCGTCGCCTGGGCCGGTTCCACCGCCCCCGCGCTGTGGACCGCGCTGGACCAGCAGGGAGTGCTGGGCGCGTCCAAGGTCGTCACCGGGCTGGCCGGCACGGCCTCGTACCCGATCTTCGGCGCCGCGGGTTCCAAGGTCTCGTTCCTCGCGCACTACTTCCCCGGTGCGGGCGGCGGCAACGCCGTGGAGAAGTCGATGCTGGACTCGGTGACGAAGGCGGGCGGCACCCCCGACCTGTTCACGCCGGACGGCTTCACCGCCGCGCAGATGATCGTGCACGCGGTGGAGGAGGGCAGTGCCACCGATCCCGCCGCCATGGTGAAGGCACTGGAGGGCTGGAGCTTCGACGGGGTGAAGGGCCAGGAGCAGGTCCGGGCCGAGGACCACGCGCTGGTGCAGCCGATGTTCGTGGCGAAGCTGACCGGCAAGGGCGCCGCCGCGAAGCCGGAGTTGGTGACCACCGAGCCGATGGACAAGGTGGCGCCGCCCGCGAAGCCCTCGGCGGGCTGACCGATGGCCGCACCGGGCATCACCGCGGAGCACGGGAGCGGGGCGCACGCCACCGCGCCCGTGCTCCGGCTGACCGGCCTCGGCTGGGGCGTCGGCGGGGCGACCATCGTCGAGGACATCACGCTGGACGTCCGCGAGGGCGAGTTCCTCGCCTTCATCGGCCCCAACGGGGCGGGCAAGACCTCCCTGTTCAACCTGATCAGCGGGTTGACCACAGCCACCTCGGGCACCATCGAGCTGGACGGTACGGACATGACGGGACGGCCCGCGCACGCCCGGGCCCGGCGCGGGATCGGCCGGACGTTCCAGACGTCCAGCCTCTGGCCGGGCATGAGCGTCGCGGACCACGTCCGGCTGGCCGCGCAGGCCGCCCGGGGCGGCTCGTACCGCATCTGGCGGCGCGCTTCCCCGTACACCGGCGACGTGCACGGCGTACTGGAGCGCACCGGGCTCGGCCACCGCGCCGGGGCCCTGGCGTCCGAGCTGTCGCACGGCGAGAAGCGGAAGCTGGAGCTGGCGGTGCTGCTGGTGGGCGAGCCGCGGCTGATGCTGCTCGACGAGCCGATGGCAGGGGTGAGCGCGGAGGAGGTCCCTGCGCTCACCGAACTGATCCGCACCCTGCACCGCGACGAGGGCCGCACCGTTCTCATGGTCGAACACCACATGGACGTCCTGCTGGGACTGGCCGACCGGCTGGCCGTGATGCACCACGGCCGGCTGCTGGCACTGGACACCCCCGAGGCCGTGACGGCCGACCCGACCGTGCAGCAGGCCTACCTCGGGGAGGGGCTGTGACCACCGGAACCCTGCTCGCCGTACGGGACCTGCGGGTGCTCATCGGCGGCCGGCACATCCTGCACGGGGTGGACCTGGACGTCGCCCGCCACGGGGTGACCGCGCTCCTCGGCCGCAACGGAGCCGGGAAGACCACGACCGTACGCGGCATCCTCGGCCTCGTCCCGCGCACCGGCAGCGTCCGGCTCGACGGCGACGAGACCGTGGGTCTGCCCACGCACACACTGGTCCGGCGTGGCATCGGCTACGCCCCCGAGGACCGCGGTGTCTTCGCCGGGCTGACCGTGGCGGAGAACCTGCGGCTGGCCGAGCGGCGCGGGGCCGGCGAGCCGGCGTACCCGCTCGTCCATGAACTCTTTCCCGAACTCAAGCGCCGGGAGCGGCAGTTGGCGGGGACGTTGTCCGGCGGCCAGCAGCAGATGGTGGCCATCGGCCGCACCCTGCTCAACGGCAACCGCCTGATCATCGCCGACGAGCCCACCAAGGGCCTGGCGCCGAAGGTGGTCACCGAGGTCGCCGAGGTGCTGGAGCGGGCGGCCGAGGCGGTGCCGGTGCTGCTCGTGGAACAGAACCTCGCCGTCGTACGGCGCCTGGCCGCCCACTGCACCGTGCTCGCCGACGGACGGACCGCCCACCAGGGCCCGGCCGGTGAGCTGCTCGGCGACGCGGAGGCGGCGCGCCGGCTGCTGGGCGTGGGGCACGGCCCGGCCACCGAAGTCCCTTCCGTGGAGGCGGATTCCTGATGTCCACCGTCGTTCTGCTCACCATGACCGGACTCGGTCTGGGAGCGCTCTACTTCCTGATCGCCTCCGGGCTCTCGCTGATCTTCGGTCTGATGGACGTGCTCAACTTCGCGCACGGCGCGCTGCTCTCCATCGGCGCGTACGGCACCTGGTGGGCGGCGTCCGGCCATCTGCCGGGCGCGGGCTCCGGCGGCGCCGGCTTCGTCCTCGCGGTGCTCTTCGGTACGGCGGTGGGCACCGTCGCCGCCGTACTGCTGGAGCTCGCCGTCGTCCGCCCGCTGTACACCCGGCCGCGCGAACAGGTGCTCGCCACCGTCGGGGTGGGGCTCGCCGTCCCGGCGCTGCTGTCGGGCATCTGGGGTTCGGACGCCCTGCGGTTCCCCGGGCCGCAATCGCTGTCCGGCACGTTCTCGCTGCTGGGCGCGGAGGTTCCGGTCAACCGGCTGGTGCTGGTCGCGGCCGCGGTCGTGGTGCTGGTGGCGCTGCGGCTCTTCCTCGGCCGGACCCGGCACGGGCTGGTCGTGCGGGCGGGCGTCGAGGACCGGGCGATGGTGACCGCGCTCGGCATCGACGTACGGAAGGCGTTCACCCTCGTCTTCGCGATCGGCGGCGCTGCCGCCGCACTGGGCGGGGCGCTCGGCGGGCTGTACTTCGGCTCGGTCGACCCCCGGCAGGGCACCTCGCTGCTGATCTTCGCGTTCGTCGTGGTGGTCACCGGCGGGATGGGCTCGGTGACCGGCGCCGCCGTGGCATCCGTCGTGATCGGCCTGGTCCAGCAGTTCGCCAACTACTACACCGCAGCGGGCCTCGGCGACCTGGCCGTCGTCGTCCTGCTCGCCGCGCTGCTGCTCGTACGGCCGCGCGGACTGACCGGGAGGCTCGCGTGAGCACCGCAACCGAGACACCCGACCGCACCGGTGGAGCACCCATGACGGCATCCGCACCGGTCCGCGGCGCGCGCACCGCCCGGCTGCTGCGCTGGTGGCCCGCCGCCGTGCTCGTGGCGCTGGTCGTCGCGCCGTACAGCGCACTGCCGCTGCCCGGGCTGCTCGACGGCCCGGTGGGCAGCGCGGGAAGTCTCCAACTCCTCGCCACCTGCCTGCTGTTCGGCGCCCTGGCGACCGGGTACGACCTGCTGCTCGGCCGCACCGGACTGCTCTCCTTCGGGCATGCGCTGTACTTCGCGGCGGGCAGCTACGCCACCAACACGATCATGCTGGAGGCCGGTCTGCCGTTCGCCGTCTCGGCGCTGGTCGGCGTCTGCTTCGGGATCGCGCTCGCCCTGGTACTGGGATCGGTGAGCCTGCGGGTCACCGGCATCGGCTTCTCCATGGTGACGCTGGCGTTCGCGCAGGCGGGCTCGATCCTGGTCTCCCGCAACCCCGGCGGCCTCACCGGCGGCGAGGAGGGCCGGGCGGCGCCCGCCGAGCTGCTGCCGTCCGGGCTCGTGGGCATCGAGAACACGGCGAATCTGTACTGGGTCGCGCTGGGCTATCTGGTCCTCACCCTGGCCGTCGTCCACTGGGCGGTGCGCTCCCCGACCGGCCGGGTCTGGGAGGGCATCAAGGAGAACGAGCGCCGGGTGGAGGTGCTGGGGCTGAAGCCGTACGGGTTCAAGCTGACGGCCTTCGTCCTGGCCGGGGCGCTGGCCGCGCTCGGCGGGCTCGTCCATCTGCTGCTCACCGGCGGCTCCACACCCCAGACGACGACCTCGGACTTCACGCTGTCGCTGCTGGTGATGGTGGTGCTGGGCGGATCGGGCACCCGCTGGGGGCCGATGGTCGGTGGCATCCTCTACACCTGGGCCGATCACCGGCTCGGCGATCTCGCCGGGTCGGGTGCGGTCGCCGGACTGCCCGCGGTGCTGCGGGTGCCGCTGTCCCAGCCGCTGTTCCTGCTCGGCGTGCTGTTCGTGGCCGTGGTGCATCTGCTGCCGGGCGGGCTGGCACGGCTGCCGTCCCGGGTGGGTTCCGCGTTCCGTGCGGCCAGAGGCGCAGACAGAGGTGCAAGCAGAGCGGGCGCAGCCGCCCAGAAGGAGAACCGGCACTCATGACCCCGTACGAAGAGATCCGCGTCCCGGTCCCGGGCGGCGAACTTGCGGCGCTGCGCTGGCCGGCCCGGGACCCCGGTGCGCCGGTGGTCGTGGCCCTGCACGGCATCACGGCCAACGCGCTCTCCTGGGGCGTGGTGGCCCGGGAGCTGGCCGGGCGCGTCACCCTGATCGCCCCTGACCTGCGCGGCCGCGCGGCGAGCGCCGGGCTGCCCGGTCCGTACGGGATCGCGACGCACGCCGATGACATCGCCGCGCTGGCGGGCGCGCTCGGCCTGGACCGGGTGGTGCTGACGGGCCACTCGATGGGTGCGTTCGTGGCGGCCCTGGCCGCCGTACGGCACCCGGACCGGTTCGGTCCGCTGCTGCTCGTCGACGGCGGGGTGGGCTTCCCGGCCCCCACGCATCTGTCCGCGGACGAACTCATGACAGCGGTGATCGGCCCGGCCATGGACCGGCTGTCGATGACGTTCCCGGACCGGGCGGCCTATCGCTCCTTCTGGCAGGCGCACCCCGCGTTCGCCGGGGATGCGTGGTCGCCGGAGGTGGACGCGTACATCCAGCGCGATCTGACGGGTGACGAGCCGGAGATGTATTCCACCTGCCGGATCGAGGCGGTGCGCACGGACGGGATCGGGCTGTTCGACGAGGAAGTGCTGTCGGCGATACGGAAGTTGCCGGCGCCGACGACGCTGCTGTGGGCGGCGCGCGGCCTGATGGACGAGGAGCAGGGCCTTTACGACGAGAAGCGCCTGGCGGCGGCCGGCCTGGAGAGCACCCGGGTGGAGCCGGTGGCGATGCGGGACGTCAACCACTACACGGTGCTCACGGGCCACGAGGGCGCGCAGGAGATCGCCGCACGCCTGGCGACGCTCGCCGACCCCCCTGTTGCGTCGGGCCGTTGAGGGTGTCCTGCGCCTGATCCGGCGGCCGGGGGCGGACCGGTGACAACGGGCGGCCCCGGTCGCTACCGCTCCCGCCCACCCGCCAGCAGGTTCAACCGCAACGCCAGTTGGAGCTCCAGCGCCCGGTCCGGCTCGTTCCAGTCCCGCCCCAGCAGCACCTGGATCCGGTCCAGGCGCTGCACCACCGTGTTGACGTGCACGTGCAGCTCGTCCTTGGCACGGATGAGGCTGCCGCCGCAGCCGAAGTACGCGCTCAGCGTGCGCACCAGATGCGTGCCGCGCCGGGCGTCGTACCGCAGCAGAGGCCCCAGCGTCGCGTCGACGAAGCCGTCGACGTCCTGCGCGTTGCCCAGGACCACGCCGAGGAAGCCGAGTTCATCGACGCAGGCGCCTTCGCCCGTACGCCCCAGGACACGCATGGCGCGCAGGCACCGCGCGGCCTCCCGGTGGGCGGCAGCCAGCTCGCGCGGGCCCCGGGCCGGCCCGGTGGCGGCCACGGTGACGGGCGCCTGGACGAGCTGTCCGAGCTGCGCGGCGGCCGCCCGCGCCGCGTCACCGGCGCCCGCGTCCCCGTCGCCCCACGCGATCAACAGCACCACCGTGCCCGCGTGTTCGGCGCTCACCCCGTGGATGTCCCCGCCGAACAGGTAGCGCAGGACAGCGGCGCCCAGCTTCTCCCGGGCGCCGGCTTCGGCCACCAGCAGCAGATGCGGGGCGTCCAGGTCGACGCCGAGGCGGCGGCCGCGCTCGGCGAGTCCGGACGGGTCGCGTTCCGCGTCGGTCAGCAGATCGGTGATCAGCTCGCCGCGTATCCGGTTCTCGGTCTCGGCGACCCTGCGCCGCAGCAGCAGGAGGAGACCGGTGACCACGGCGGCGCGTTCGAAGAGCCTCCGGTCGGAGTCGTCGAGGCGCTGCCGCTGGTGCAGGACGAGACTGGCCAGGAGTTCCTGCCCGGCGAGCACCGCGCAGATCCACCGGCCGTCGCGGTGCACGGCGCGCGCTCCGGTGCGGGACTCCTCGGCGGTCCCGGCCAGCCATGCGGCGTCCATGCTGTCGGCGGCGAGGACCGCGCCGTCGGGCCGGACGGCCGCCAGCGGGCGTCCGCCCGGGTCGTGAATGGTGAGCGGCGCATCCAGCAGCCCCGCCACGGCCGCCGCGACGTCCTTGACGTCACCGCCGCGCAGCACCAGGTCGGTCAGCCGGTCGTGCGCCTCCTCGGCACGCTGCATGGCGGACGAGTGCTCCCGTACCGCCGCGTTGGCCTCGGCCAGCTCGGCGTTCGCGCCGGCGAGTTCGGCGAGGGCCGTGCGCGTGTCGGCGAGGGCGCGGGCGGTGTCGATCGCGATCGCGGCGTGCGCGGCGAGCGAGCAGAGCAGGGCGACCTCGTCGGGGCTGAAGACGCGGGGTGCGCGGTCGGCGGCGAAGAGGACGCCGATGACCTTCCCCGTACCGCCGCGGCTGGAACCGAGGAGCAGGGGCACGCCGAGAATGGCGACGAGCCCCTCGTCCAGGACGCCGGCGTTGATGTTGTGGGTGTGGCGGAAGCGGTCGTCGGTGCGGTAGTCAGGGGTGGCGTACGGGCTCGCGGTCTGCGCGACCAGGCCGCCGAGCCCTTCGCCGAGCTCCAGCCGCAGCCGCTGGAAGAGCACCGACACCGAGCCGTCGGTGACCCGCATATAGGTGTCCCCCGCCTCCTCGTCGGGGAGCGTGAGGTACGCCGTGTCCGTGCCGAGCAGCATCCTGGCCCGCCGGACGATCGCCTTCAGCACGTCGTCCAGGTCGCGGGAGGCGGCCAGGTCGCCCGCGGTGTCGAAGAGCGCGGTGAGCTGGAGCTCACGGCGCCGGTGCTGGCGCAGGGCGCCCCGGATCCGCAGCGCGGTGGCGGTGGCCCGCTCCACCTCGGCCAGGTCGCCCGCGGGCACACCGGAGGCCCGCGCCTGGGAGGAGACGGCTCCCAGCGCCTCGGCGGGGGCGTCCTCGGACAGCAGGTCGAGGAGCCGGCGCAGGTGGGGCACGGCGGAGGGGGTCGGTGCAGACATGTGCGGCCATCGTTCGTCGGGACGTCGGGGTGTACCTGGAGAGTGTCAGTGAGAGGTCCAGCCGCCGTCCATCGCGATCGACGTACCGGTGATGTGCCCGGTGTGCGGCCCGCACAGCCAGAGCACCGCCTCGGCCACCTCCCGGGGTTCGATGAGGCGCTTGATGGCGCTGCGTTCCAGCATCACCTTGCTCACCACCTCCTCCTCCGAGATGCCGTGCGTACGGGCCTGGTCGGCGATCTGGTTCTCGACCAGCGGCGTGCGTACGTAGCCGGGGTTGACGCAGTTGCTGGTCACCCCGTGGGGCGCTGCTTCGAGAGCGACCACCTTGCTGAGCCCCTCCAGTGCGTGCTTGGCCGTTACGTAGGCCGATTTGTACGGGCTGGCGCGCAGCCCGTGGACGGACGAGATGTTGACGACGCGCCCCCAGCCGCGTTCGTACATGCCGGGCAGGGTGCGGCGCAAGATGCGGAACGGCGCTTCCACCATGACGCGCTGGATCAGGGCGAAGCGGTCCGGCGGAAACTCGTGCACGGGGGCGACGTGCTGCAGGCCTGCGTTGTTGACCACCAGGTCGGCGTCGTCCGGCAGCGTGTCCACCGCCTCGGGCACGGACAGGTCGACCACCCAGGCCGTTCCGCCGATCCGCTCGGCCAGGCTCTTGGCCGCGTCGGCGGCCTTGTCCACCACGTACACATGGGCGCCCGCGGCGGCGAGCGCCTCGGCGCAGGCCTGCCCGATACCGCTGGCCGCACCGGTCACCAGGGCGGTGCGCCCGGCCAGGAACGGGTCCGCGGGCGCAAGCGGAGCAGCGGCGGCGCGGGGCGGGGGAACGGTGAGCGGCGCGGGCCCGGGCTCCGGGCTCTGGGGAGTCTGCATGGTCGTCACCGTAAGGAGACGGAAGCCCACGTCACACGGGGTCGGTGCACACACCGCCGCACGCCGCCATGGTGGTGGCGTACATGGTGCGGTCGGTCAGTGGGCGGCGTCCAGCGTCGCCCGCTGCTCCGTCGTAAGCTCCAGGTCCACTGCCGCGAGGCTCTCCTCCAGCTGCGCCACCGAGGAGGCGCCGACCAGCGGGACGACCGGGACCTCGCCGCCGATGAGCCAGGCCAGGACCACCTGGTTGACGGTCGCCCCGGTCTCCTCGGCCACTGTCCGCAGTGCCGCCTGCCGTGCCCGGGTGCCCGGGTGGTCGAACTCCGGGCCGAGCGGCTTGTCCGCCCGGACGTAGGCCCCGGCCAGCAGTGGCGAGTAGGCGACCGGTACGAGGGCGGGTTCGGCCCGGAGGTAGCTGAGGAGGTCCCCGGCGGCCACACCCTCCTGGCCGTCCGGTGAGCGCAGGCTCGGCAGGTCCGTACGCTGCCGCAGATAGCTGTGGTGGTACTGGAGGATCTCGTACCCCGGCAGCCCGGCGGCCTCGGCAAGGGCCCGGGCCCGCTCCACCTGCCACGCCCAGTGGTTGCTCACGCCCAGCAGTCCGACGGCCCCTGTGGTCACCAGCTCTCCGAACGCCTCGACGGTGTCGCACATCGGCACGCCGTGGTCCTGGACGTGCGCGTACAGCAGGTCCAGCCTCTCGACGCCGAGGTGTTCCCGGCTCCGCTCGGCGGACTCCCGGATCACCTTCGGCGAGAGTCCCTCGATGTCGCGGGTGAAGCCGCTGGCGGGAGTGTTCGGCCGGGCGCCGAGTTTGGTGGCGATGACGATCTCGTCGCCGATGCCACGGCTCCGGCGCCAGCGGCCGAGCAACTGCTCGCTCTCCCCGCCCTGACTGCCGTCGACCCAGAACGCGTAGTTGTTCGAGGTGTCGATGAAAGTGCCGCCGGCCTCGGCGTACCGGTCGAGGACGGCGAACGAGGTCGCTTCGTCGGTGAGCGTGCCCATCAGCATGGCGCCGAGGCTGAGCACACTCACCTCGCGACGGGTCTTCGGATCCGTGCCGATCGTGCGGTAGCGCATTTCGGTCTCCCTCCCAACAGCCCATTGCGTGTACGGGCGTTGCTGACCGGGAGTCTGCATCTTCGAGCGCACTCGATGTCAACGCCCGATCCTCGCCGGCGCTCGCGGCGCAAGGGCGGTGCCGCACACAGCGGGGCCCGAGGGATGTCAGCCCGCCCCATGGGCCGGGGCGGCCCATGCTCGTAGGTTCCGGCAGCAGTTCGCATGTCCGTACGCCCGCACGTTCCGAACAGGGAGGCCCCCCGTGCGCCCATCGATCCTGCGACGCCTGTTCCGGCGCGTCGCGTCCACGGCCGTACTCGGCGTCGTCGCGGCGACGCTGAGCACCGTGGGCGCCGCGCAGCCGGCCGCTGCCGCCGGTGGCCTGCAACAGGTCACCGGCTTCGGCACCAACCCCGGCAACCTTCAGATGTACGAGTACGCCCCCGCCGATCTGCCCGCGGGCGCACCCCTGGTGATCGCCCTGCACGGCTGCACGCAGACGGCCAACGACTACTACACCAACTCGGGCTGGCCGAAATTCGCCGACCTGTGGAAGTTCGCCGTGGTCTTCCCGCAGACCACGTCCGCCAACAACGCGCTCTCCTGCTTCGGCTGGTTCGATCCGGCCGAGGACACCCGGGGCAAGGGCGAGGCCGCCTCCATCGTGCAGATGGTGGAGCACGCGAAGCAGCAGTACGGCTCCGACGGGCGCCGGGTGTACGTCACCGGGCTCTCGGCGGGCGGCGGGATGACGGCCGACCTGCTGGCCGCCTACCCGGACGTGTTCGCGGGCGGTTCCGTGGCGTCCGGTCTGCCCGCGCAGTGCGCCACCAGCCAGGCCGCCGCCTCCGGCTGCCAGACGGGCCCGCAGAAGCTGACCCCCGCCCAGTGGGGTGACAAGGTCCGCGGCGGCTTCCCCGGTTACACCGGCCCGTGGCCGCGGGTCGCCATCTGGCAGGGCACCTCCGACTTCACGGTGTACCCCGCGAACGCCACGGCCCTGCGCGACCAGTGGACCAACGTCTGGGGCATCGGCCAGACCCCGTCGAGCACCGACACCCTGCCGGGCAACACCACCCGCAGCATCTACAACGACGCCTCCGGGAAGCCCGCGGTGGAGACGTACTCCATCTCCGGCATGGGTCATGGCCTGGCCGTCTCGCCCGGCTCGGGCACCACGCAGTGCGGGTCCACGGCCGCGTACTTCCTGAACTCGATCTGCTCGTCGTACTACACCGGCGTCTTCTGGGGACTGGACCAGGGCGCACCCGGCGGTGGCGAGAACCCGCTCCCGGCGCCGTCCGGCCTCGCGGTCACCGGCGTGACGGACACCAGCGCCTCGCTCTCCTGGGGCGCCGTGGCGGGAGCCTCCTCGTACGCCGTCTACCGCGACGGCGCCAAGGTCGGCCAGCCCACGTCCACGTCGTTCACCGACACGGGCCTGTCCGCAGGCGGCTCCTACCGCTACACGGTGGCGGCGGTCGACGGATCGGGCGCGGCCGGTACGGTCTCCGCGGCGGTGACGGCGACGACGACCGGAGGACCGGGCGGCGGCGCCTGCTACACGGCGACCAACTACGCGCACGTCGCGGCGGGCAGGGCGCACACCACGGGCGGTTACGTCTATGCCAACGGGTCGAACCAGAACATGGGTCTGTACAACGTGTTCGTGACCCACACGCTGAAGGAGTCGCCGGCGGGCTACTTCGTGATCGCCGACACGGGCTGCACGGCGTAGCGGAGGACCGGCGGACGGGCCCGGTGTCCCGGCCCGCCCGCCGGCCCGATTCCTCGGCGGCGCACCGAGGACACGGCCCTACTCCTCCGGCGGGAAGACCACCTCGCCCGAGTCGGGCAGCGTCAGCGTGATCGCCTCGACCGGACACCCTTCCGCCGCCGCGAGCACCTCCTCGTTGGCGTCGGTCTCCGCGGCGGCCGGGTGGGACTGCCTGGCCGTGTCCAGCCGGAAGCCGTCCGGAGCGTGGTTCACGCACATCCCGGAGCCGATGCAGACGCTCCGGTCGACCTCCACATGCCAGCGGTCCCCCATCACGCCTCCTGCGGTCCGGGCTGCGCGGGCCGGTACCCGGCGGGCAGATGGATCATCTTGTGCTCGAAGTACTCGCCGTACCCCTCGGGGCCGAACTCCCGCCCCAGGCCGGAGTTCTTGTAGCCGCCGAACGGGCCGAGCATGTCGAGACTGAACGTGTTGACGCTGTACGTGCCGGTTCTGACCCGGCGGGCGATGTCGATCCCGCGCTCGGTGTCGGCGGTCCAGACGCTGCCGCTGAGCCCGTACTCCGAGTCGTTGGCGATCCTCACCGCCTCCGCCTCGTCGCCGTACGGCAGCAGGCAGATGACCGGCCCGAAGATCTCCTCGCGGGCGATGCGCATGGAGTTGTCGACGGAGCCGAAGAGGGTCGGCTCGACGTACCAGCCGCGCTCCTGCGAGGCCGGACGGCCGCCACCCGTAAGGATCTTGGCGCCCTCCTCCTGGCCGATCCTGATGTAGTCGAGGGAGCGCTGCTGCTGGCGCCGCGCGACCAGCGGGCCGAGTTCGGTGGCGGGGTCGAGCGGGTCGCCGACCCTGAGCGCGCCCGCCGCGGCGGCGAACGCCTCGGCGATCTCGTCGTACCGGGAGTGCGGGACGAGAATGCGGGTCTGGGCGACGCACGCCTGGCCGTTGATCATCCAGGCGAACGGGACGATGCCCGCGACGGCCGCGTCGAGGTCGGCGTCGGGGAGGATGACGGCGGCGGACTTGCCGCCCAGCTCCAGGGTGACGCGGGTGAGGTTGCGCGAGGCGACCTCCATGACCCTGCGGCCGGCCGCCACGGAGCCGGTGAACGACACCTTGTCGACGCCCGGATGCCCGACCAGGTACTCGCTGACCTCGCGGTCCGCCGGAAGAATCGACAGCACCCCTTCGGGGAGCCCGGCCTCGGCGACGATCTCGGCCAGGATGTAGGCGTCCAGAGGCGATTCGGGCGAGACCTTGAGCACGGCGGTGCAGCCCGCAAGCAGCGCGGGCGCGAGCTTGGCGGCGGCGGTGAACTGCGGGACGTTCCACGGCACGACGGCCGCGACGACCCCGACCGGCTCCCGGCGCACCAGCAGCGGCCCGAGGACGCCGTCACGCCGCTCCTCGTACGGGAACGTGCGGGCGACGGTGATCGCCGCGTCCCACACCATCATCGCGGC
Organism: Streptomyces sp. JH14; assembly: GCF_029428675.1. Classification (GTDB taxonomy): domain Bacteria; phylum Actinomycetota; class Actinomycetes; order Streptomycetales; family Streptomycetaceae; genus Streptomyces. The sequence continues at coordinate 1,918,711 of NZ_JAJNEL010000001.1, forward strand.
GAGCGCCTGCACCATCACGCTGGAGCTGTACGGCGTTCCGTTCTCGGAGCTGATGACGCGGGCGATCTCCTCGTACCGCACGGCGAACGCGTCCTTGATCCGCGAGACCACCTCGATCCGCTCGTCGAGGGAGGCCCGTGGCCAGGGCCCTTCGTCGAAGGCCCGGCGGGCGGCGGCGACGGCCCGGTCCACATCCGCCTCGGCGGCGTGCGGCACCCGGCCGATGACCTGTTCGGTGTGGGGCGATATCACCTCGATGACGTCCCGGCCCAGCGGATCGACCAACTCCCCGCCGATGAACAGTTTTCCGTGTTCGACAAGCTCGGTCATGGCTGCTGCCTCCCGCGACCTCCGGCATGCGCCGGCTCCGCACTGACTCCATACCTGACTTCACACCTGACTATGTGTCAGAACTGATACCAGTTCCAGTTCCAGGAGTCCACGGATCCGACACCGATCGACCGTCGGCAAATAGTCGACCGGGGCTACTACTGGAACGAGTTCTCGTTACAGTGGGTCCGGTGCTGTACAGCCGCATGCCGAAAGAGAGTTGGGGACTCCATGACACAGGTGACCGAGCATGGCGGCGGCGTGTGGTCCATCAAGGTCCCCATCCCCGACAACCCGCTCGGCCACACCCTGGTGCACGTCGTCGACACCGACCGCGGCCCGGTCCTGATCGACACCGGCTGGGACGACCCGGAGGCCCGGGACACCCTGGTCGCCGGCCTCACGGCCATCGGCGTCGCCCTCTCCGGCATCCACGGCGTGGTCGTCACCCACCACCACCCCGACCACCACGGCCTCTCCGGCCAGGTCCGCGAGGCCTCCGGGGCATGGATCGCGATGCACGCGGCGGACACCGCGATCGTGCGCCGCACCCGCGAGGCCGAACCGGGCACCTGGCTGACGTACCTGACGTCGAAACTCACCGCGGTCGGCGCCCCCGAGGAACACCTCGCCCCGCTGCGCGCCGCCCGCACCGGCGGACGGATGCGCACCCTGCCGGGCCTGCGCGCCGCCCTCCCGGACCGTGACATCGTCCCCGGCGAACTGCTCCCCCTGGCGGGCCGCCGGCTCCGGGCGATCTGGACCCCCGGCCACACCCCCGGCCACGTCTGCCTCCACCTGGAGGAGAACCACCCGGCCGGGCTCCCCGGCCACGGGCGCCTCTTCTCCGGCGACCACCTGCTGCCCGGGATCAGCCCGCACATCGGCCTGTACGAGGACCCGGACGACAGCACGGTCACCGATCCCCTGGGCGACTACCTCGACTCCCTGGAACGCATCGGCCGACTCGGCGTCGCCGAGGTGCTCCCCGCCCACCAGCACGCGTTCCCGGACGCCGCGGGACGCGTACGCGAACTCCTCACCCACCACGAGGACCGCCTCACCGGCCTGCTCGCCCTGCTCGCCACCCCGCTGACACCGTGGCAACTGGCCGAGCGGATGGAGTGGAACCGGCCGTGGGACCGGATCCCGTACGGCTCCCGGAACATCGCCGTCTCCGAGGCGGAGGCGCATCTGCGCCGCCTGGTGAAGCTGGGACGCGCGGAGGCGGTACCGGGGAGCGAGCCCGTGACGTACATCGCGGTGTGACGGGCACGGTACGCAGCAGGCACGGGCGGCACAGGACCTCGAGGAGAAAGACGCCACGTGCCCCAGGGCACGGTGACGCAGATCGCTGCGGAAGGCGCCCCTCCGCCCGGAATCGGCGGGATACGGCCCGGTACAGTGTGCGGGTCGTCATCATGCCCGTTCGGGGGGAAGCCGGTGCGAATCCGGCGCTGATCCCGCAGCCGTGAGCCGCCGTCCCCGGTGGCGAGCCGGAATGCCCTGTCCGTGGTCGTGACCGGCTCGTGCCATCGGAACCCCGGTGGCCGGCACCGTCGAGGCATACGGGGCCGGAGCCTGGTGCCTCCGTGTGCCTGTGCCCGGTTCCCACCGCAGGAGAGGCCCAGCCAGCCATGACCGTTCGCCGCAGCGCAGCACTGCTCGCCGCCACCGCCACCGTGCTCTGTGCGGCCGCTGCCCCGGCCGCGGTCGCGGCGCCGTCGCCCTCCCCCACCCCGTCCGCCGCGCTGCCGGCCGGGTTGTACGGCACCAAGGACCCGACGTACGACGGGGTCTGGCGGCAGTCGCTGGCCTTCATCGCCCAGGAGCTCGAAGGAGTCACGCCCGCGGCCGAGTCCGTGGACTGGCTGGTCGCCCAGCAGTGCGACAGCGGCGCGTACGCCTCGTACCGCGCCGATACGGGCAAGCCGTGCGACGCGAAGACGATGACGGACACCAATGCCACCGCAGCCGCGGTCCAGGCGCTGGCCGAGATCGGCGGGCACGGCGACGCCGCCGACAAGGCGATCGCCTGGCTGAAGTCCGTCCAGAACGAGGACGGCGGCTGGGGCTACAACGCGGGCTCGCCCAGCGACGCCAACTCCACCTCGATCGTGATCGGCGCCCTGGCCAGGCGGAAGCAGCGGCTCGCCGACATGACGACCGCGGGCGGCCGGACGCCGTACGACGCGCTGCTCAAGCTGGCGATCCCGTGCGGCGGCAAGGACGGGGGCGCGTTCGCGTACCAGCCCGACAAGGCCGGGAAGCTCGTCGCCAACGCGGACGCCACCGCGGCCGCCGTGCTCGGTTCGATGGGCAAGGGGCTGTCCGCCTGGGACAATTCCGCGGCCGCGACCAAGCCGACCACCTGCCGCGCGGGTGCCGTCGAGAAGCCCGAGCAGGCCGCCCAGAACGGCGCCCACTACCTCGCGGGCGCCCTCGCCGAGACCGGCCATCTGAACCAGCCGCCGATGCCGGGCGCCACCGACACCACCGCGCAGCCCGACCTCGGCAACACCGCGGACGCGGTCGTCGCCCTGGCCTCCGCGGGCCACAAGGACGCGGCGTCCGGCGCGCTCGACTGGCTGAAGAAGCACGCCGCGCCCTGGGCCGCGGAGAACGGCCCCGCCGCCTACGCCCAGTTGATCGTGGCCGCGCACGCGACGGGCGCCGACGCCCGCGACTTCGGCGGTGTCGACCTGGTCGCACGGCTGAACGCGACCGGGCCCGAGCCGGCCGCCGTCCACACGCCCTCGCCCGCCGCGAGCGACTACGCGGCGCAGGACGGCACCAGCGACGACGCCGGTCTCGGGGTGTGGTGGCTCGTCGGTATCGGTCTCGCCGCCGGTGCCGGCATCGGTTTCCTCATCAGCAGCCGCCGGAAGAACCCGCAGCTGTGAGCCGAGTGGGAAGTCCGATCGGCGGGCGGGGGGCCGCGGCCCTGCTGCTCGTCCTCGGCGTCGCCCTGACCGTGCTCGGCGCGGGCACCGCCCACGCGGCCGGCTACCGCTACTGGTCGTTCTGGGAGGGCCGGGGGACGGACTGGGCGTACGCCACCCAGGGCCCCTCGCTGATCCGGCCCGACGACGGCGCGGTGCAGGGCTTCCGCTTCTCGGTCAGCGAGGACTCCCAGGACTCGGCGAAGCCGCGCCGTGCCCCCGGCTTCGGGGAGATCTGCGCGGACACCCCCGCCGAGGACGGCACCAAGCGGGTCGCGCTCGTCATCGACCCGGGCACCGCGACGGACGCCCCGGACGGGGAGACACCGCCCGCGCTGCGCACCGCATGCGCCCGGGTCGCCGAGGACGCGAGCACCGCGGAGGCCCTCGCCTCGGTGGCCAAGCCGCTGCGCTACGACAGCAACGCACTGCTCTGCGCGATCTCCGGCTATCCGGCGTCGGGCTGCGGCGAGCAGATATCCGGCAGCGGGCACGCCGGCCGTGCGTCGCAGCCGCCTGCGAGCCCGTCCGCCCCGGCCCACCGGGGAAGCAACGGCGGCGGTCCGTCCGCCGGGGTGCTCGCCGGGGTCGCCGCCGTCCTTCTTCTCGGCATCGCCGCCGTCGTGCAGGCCCGCCGCCGCCGCGGATGAACGCCTCCCCCCGCACGGCCCGGTCGGGCCGTGCCCTGCGCGCCCCCCTGGCGACCCGTAGCAACGCCCTGCCCGCCGGGGCGTGGTGGCTGTGGGCGCTGGGGCTGGCCACCGCCGCGTCCCGGACCAGCAATCCGCTGCTGCTCGGGCTGCTGGTGGGGGTGGCCGGTTATGTGGTGGCGGTCCGCAGGACGGATGCGCCATGGGCCCGTTCGTACGGGGCGTTCATCAGGATCGGGCTGTTCGTCGTCGGCGTGCGGCTGCTGTTCTCCGTCTTCCTCGGCTCGCCGATCCCCGGTACGCACACGGTGTTCACCCTCCCCGAAGTCCCGCTGCCCGACTGGGCGCAGGGTGTCAGGATCGGCGGCCGGGTCACCGCCGAACAGATGCTGTTCGCGCTGTACGACGGGGCGAAGCTGGCCACCCTGCTCATCTGCATCGGCGCGGCGAACTCTCTGGCCAATCCGGCCCGGCTGCTCAAGTCGCTGCCGGGTGCGCTGTACGAGGCGGGGGTCGCCGTGGTCGTCGCCATGACGTTCGCGCCGAACATGGTCGCCGATGTGGTGCGGCTGCGCACCGCACGCAGACTGCGGGGCCGCCCGACCGGTGGCATCAAGGCCGTCCTGCAGATCGGACTGCCGGTGCTGGAGGGCGCGTTGGAACGCTCGGTGGCAGTGGCGGCGTCGATGGACGCGCGCGGATACGGGCGTACGGCCCAGGTCCCGCCCGCCGTCCGGCGCACCACGAACATCCTTACGCTCGGCGGGCTGCTGGGGGTCTGCGCCGGCACGTACGGCCTGCTGGCCACGCAGGGTGCGGTGTACGGACTGCCGCTGCTGCTCGCCGGGCTCGTCGCCGCGATGACCGGGCTGCGGCTGGGCGGTGCCCGCTCGGTCCGTACCCGCTACCGGCCCGACCGGTGGGGAGCGAGGGCGTGGCTGGTGGCGGGGTCGGGTGCGGTGGTCGCGGCAGCGATGATCTGGGCGGGCAGTGCCGATACGGCGGCGCTGCACCCCGGTGTCGTACCGCCGACGGCGCCGGTCTTCCCGCTGTGGCCCGCGGCGGCGGTACTGATCGGGCTGCTGCCCGCGGCGGTGGCGCCCGCGCCGTCCGTGGTGGCCGCCGCGGACTCGGAGGAGGACCAGTGATCCGGTTCGAGCAGGTCTCGGTGCAGTACGAGGGCGCGGCGCGGCCGACCCTGTCCGGAGTCGATCTGACCATCCCCGAGGGCGAGTTGGTGCTGCTCGTCGGCCCGTCGGGGGTCGGCAAGTCGACGCTGCTGGGCGCCGTCTCCGGTCTCGTACCGCACTTCACCGGCGGCACGCTGCGCGGCCGGGTGACGGTCGACGGCCGCGACACCCGTACCCACAAACCACGCGAACTCGCCGATCTGGTCGGCACGGTGGGGCAGGACCCGCTCTCCCACTTCGTCACCGACACCGTCGAGGACGAGCTGGCGTACGGCATGGAGTCGCTGGGGCTCGCCCCGGACGTGATGCGGCGGCGCGTCGAGGAGACCCTCGATCTGCTGGGTCTCGCCGGGCTGCGCGACCGGCCGATCGCCACGCTCTCCGGCGGCCAGCAGCAACGGGTCGCGATCGGTTCGGTGCTGACCCCGCACCCCAAGGTCCTGGTCCTCGACGAGCCGACGTCCGCACTGGACCCGGCGGCGGCCGAGGAGGTCCTCGCGGTGCTCCAGCGGCTGGTGCACGACCTGGGCACGACGGTCCTGATGGCGGAGCACCGGCTGGAGCGCGTGGTCCAGTACGCGGACCAGGTCGTCCTGCTGCCCTCCCCGGGCGCGGCGCCGGTGATGGGTGCGCCCACCGACGTCATGGCCGTGTCCCCGGTCCATCCGCCGGTGGTCGCCCTGGGGCGGCTGGAGGGCTGGGATCCGCTGCCGCTGTCGGTGCGCGACGCACGGCGCCGGGCGGCGGCTCTGCGGGAGCGGCTGGCCTCGGCCGGACCGCCGCCGTCCGCTCCGTCGGTGCCCGCCGCCCCGGCGCCGCTGCCCGCGGCCGCTCCCGTACGCCGTGGTCTGTTCGGGCGCCTGCGCACGCCCGCTCCCCGGTCCGCTCCCGACGCTGTGGCGGAAGCGACCACCCGGGTCGAGGGCCTGGGGGTGCGGCGCGGGCGCGTCGAGGCGCTGCGCCGGGTGACGCTCTGCGTCGCGCCCGGCGAGACCGTCGCCCTGATGGGCCGCAACGGCGCGGGCAAGTCCACCCTGCTCGCCGCCCTCGTCGGGATGATCGAGCCCACCACCGGCACGGTCCGCGTCGGCGGCCTGGCCCCGCACCGTACGCATCCGCGCGACATGGTGCGCCGGGTCGGGCTCGTACCGCAGGAACCGCGCGATCTGCTGTACGCGGACACGGTCGCCGCCGAGTGCGCGGCGGCCGACGCCGATGCGGGCGCGGCGCCGGGCAGCTGCCGGGCCCTGGTCTCCGAGCTGCTGCCGGACGTACCGGACGCCACCCACCCGCGCGATCTCTCCGAGGGGCAGCGGCTCGCCCTGGCCCTGGCGATCGTGCTGACCGCGCGGCCCCCGCTCCTGCTCCTCGACGAGCCGACCCGCGGTCTGGACTATGCGGCGAAGGCCCGGCTGGTCGGTGTGCTGCGCGCCCTGGCGGCCGGGGGCCATGCGATCGTCCTGGCCACGCACGACGTGGAGCTCGCCGCCGAGCTGGCCCACCGGGTGGTGATCCTCGCCGACGGGGAGATCGTCGCCGACGGGCCGACCGGGCAGGTGGTGGTCTCGTCGCCGGCGTTCTCGCCGCAGACCGCGAAGATCCTCGCGCCGCAGGAGTGGCTGACCGTGGCGCAGGTGCGCGGCGCGCTGGAGGCCGCCGTATGAGCGGCCGCCGGAGCCGTCCCGTGCGGCTGGGCCCCCGGGCGATCGCCGCGCTCCTCGTCGTCGGCGCGATCGGTGTCGTCGCCATCGGCTGGCCGCTGCTCGCCGGCCCGGACTCCGGTCTCACCCAGTCCCAGGGCGCCCCCTGGCTGTTCGCCGCGCTGCTTCCGCTCCTGGTCGGTGTGGTCGTCGCCACGATCGCGGACTCCGGCATGGACGCGAAGGCCGTGGCGATGCTGGGGGTCCTCGCCGCGGTCGGCGCGGCGCTGCGCCCGCTGGGTGCGGGCACCGCAGGGCTGGAGCCGATGTTCTTCCTGATGGTGCTGAGCGGCCGGGTGCTCGGTCCCGGCTTCGGCTTCGTGCTCGGCTCGGTGACGATGTTCGCGTCGGCCCTGCTCACCGGCGGGGTGGGCCCGTGGATGCCGTTCCAGATGCTGTCGATGGGCTGGTTCACGATGGGCGCCGGGCTGCTGCCGGGCCCGGACCGGCTTCGCGGGCGGGCCGAGCTGCTGATGCTCGGTGCGTACGGGGGCGTCGCGGCGTTCGCGTACGGCACGGTGATGAACCTGGCCGGCTGGACGATCGTGCCGGGACCCAGCTCGGGCGTCTCGTTCCATCCCGGTGACCCGCTGTCCGAGAACCTGGTCCGTTTCCTCGCCTACTGCCTGGCCACATCGCTGGGCTGGGACCTGGGCCGGGCGGTGCTCACGACGGTCCTGACCCTGGCCATCGGCCCGACCCTGCTGAAAGCGCTGCGCCGGGCCACGCGCCGCGCATCCTTCGAGGCCCAGGTCACATTCGAGGGTCCCGAGGGCGTGAAGGGTCCCACAGGACCTTAGTCCTCCACCAACGGGGATAGTAGATGTTTTCCCCGCACCTGGAGCCCACTTCACCCCCTCCGACCTGCTATGGAGTCTTTTATGCGGGTTCGGGACTTTTGACCCTGAATGCTAGGCGAGGCCGTTTTGGGGGTCATTGCCTTGGTTGAACCCCACGGCTAACACTGGTCACGTCGCCGAGCACCGCAGCGTTCTCCGGAACGTCTCGTGGACAACGAGCACTGGTCCCCGCACCTTTGGGACCGGTCCGCGACTCCCCTGTACCCGACAGTGAGGCTCATCTGTGTCGTTCGCCCGCACCTTCCTCGCCCAGCCCCGCACCCCCCGCCGCAAGACCGCCGTCGCCGGCGCCGCCGTGCTCCTCGGCGCCACCGGCCTGGCCCTCGGCGTGTCCCCGGCCATGGCTGCGCCCTCCAGTGCTCAGGGCATGGCGAAGTCGATGATCGGCAACGAGGCGCAGTTCCAGTGCTTCAGCAACATCGTGTCGCACGAGAGCGGCTGGAACCACACCGCGACCAACGCGTCCTCGGGCGCCTACGGCCTGGTCCAGGCGCTGCCCGGCTCGAAGATGGCCTCGGCCGGCGCCGACTGGAAGACCAACCCCAAGACCCAGATCAAGTGGGGCCTGGACTACATGAACTCCCGCTACGGCAGCCCGTGTGCCGCCTGGTCGTTCTGGCAGGCCAACCACTGGTACTAAGCCGGCAGCAGAGCGGCTTCGCGCGAAGGCCCCGACCGGGTTCCGGACGCTGTTGGTAAATCCGGGGGCTGCGTGACGACGGCCTGCACGATCCCGTTGGGGTTGTGCAGGCCGTCGTCGTGTTCAGGGGTGGGTTCGTGTCGTTGCGTGGGTCGGAGTTGGCGGAGATCCCGGAGGACACCGCGCGGGTGGCGCAAGCGGTGTTTCCCAAGGGGTGCCTGGCGATGCGGATGCGGGACGTGCTCGGGCCGGTCTTCGAGGATGCCCAGTTCGAGGAGCTGTTTCCGGCGCGGGGGCGGCCGGCGGTATCGCCGGCGCGACTGGCGCTGGTGTCGGTGTTGCAGTTCGCGGAGGGTCTGACCGACCGGCAGGCCGCACACGCGGTCCGCTCGCGTCTGGACTGGAAGTACGCCCTCTCACTGGAGCTGACCGATACCGGCTTCGACTTCTCCGTGCTCAGTGAGTTCCGGGCCCGGCTGGCCGACGACGATGCGGGCCGGTCGGTGTTCGACGCGGTGCTGACGGCGACCAGGGAGGCCGGGCTGGTCAAGGCGGGCAAGCGGCAGCGCACGGATGCCACCCACGTGCTGGCGGCGACCAGGGATTTGAACCGGCTGGAGTTCGTGGTCGAGACACTGCGCACGGCGCTGAACCAGATCGCCGAGACGGCCGGGGAGTGGCTGGTGGCACTGGCGGCACCGGAGTGGTTCGACCGCTACTCGGCCCGGCCGGAGGACAGCCGTTTCCCCTCCCGGTGGGCGGCCCGCGTCGAGCACGGCGACCAGTGCGGGGCAGATGGCATGATCCTGCTTCAAGCACTCTGGTCGGCTTCGGCGCCGCCCGGACTGCGGGTGTTGCCCGCGGCGGAGTTCCTGCGCAAGACCTGGGTCCAGCAGTTCCAGCACGTTGATGGTGCCGTGCGCTGGCGTGAGCCGAAGAACCTCCCGCCCGGCCTGATCCGTTTACGCACCCCGCACGAGCCCGATGCCAGGACCGGAGCGAAACGGGATCTGGGCTGGTCCGGCTACAAGGTCCACCTCAGCGAGACCTGCGAGCCCGACGCCCCGCACCTGATCACTCACATCCACACCACCCCGGCACCGGTCAATGACGACGCCGTCCTGGAGGACATCCACACTGCCCTGGCCGAACGCGACCTGCTGCCGGACGAACACCTGGTGGACGCCGGATACGTCGATGCCGAGCAGATCCACCACGCCCGCCGCGACCACGGCATCGGCCTCGTCGGACCGGTCGGGAAGATCACCAACCGGGAACAGGTGAGCGGCAACTTCTTCGACAACACCCGCTTCACCATCGACTGGGACGAGCACACCGCCACCTGCCCCGGCGGCAGGACCAGCGTCGAGTGGCGTGCTGCCCAAAGTCATCGCGGCACCCCGGTGACCCGGATCCGCTTTGCCGTCCGCGACTGCGGACCGTGCGAACTGCGGGCCTCGTGCACCAGCGCCAAGACCGGACGCAACCTCACCCTGCGGCCCCGCACTGAACACGACATCCTCCAGCAAACCCGCATCGAGCAGGACACCGACCACTGGCGCCGCCGCTACGGACACCGCGCTGGCGTCGAGGGCACCATCTCCCAAGGCGTCCAGGCCTTCGGCATGCGCAGATCCCGCTACCGCGGCCTCGCGAAAACCCGGCTCCAGCACCACCTCACCGGCGCCGCCATCAACCTCGCCCGCCTCGACGCCTGGCTCACCGGCAGACCCCTCGCCCGCACCCGCGTCTCACCCTTCGCAGCACTCCGCCCCACTGGATGAGATCCAGCGGGGCGGATTTACCAACAGCGTCCGGGTTCCGGTCGGGGCCTTCGCCCTGCCCGGAACCCGGCCGAGGTGCCGCCCTACAGCCGCTGGATGATCGTGCCGGTGGCCAGCGCCCCACCCGCACACATGGTGATGAGCGCGAACTCCTTGTCCCGGCGCTCCAGTTCATGCAGCGCCGTGGTGATCAGCCGGGCCCCGGTGGCGCCCACCGGGTGACCGAGCGCGATGGCCCCGCCGTTCACGTTGACCTTCTCGAGTCCGTCGATGTCCCGCTCGAAGACCTGCGCCCAGCTCAGCACCACGGAGGCGAACGCCTCGTTGACCTCCACGAGGTCGATGTCGCGGAGCGACATGCCTGCCTTGCCGAGCACCGCACGGGTGGCGTCGATCGGCCCGTCGAGGTGGAAGTGCGGGTCGGATCCGACCAGCGCCTGGGCGACGATCCGGGCGCGCGGCCTGAGCTTGAGTGCCCGCGCCATGCGCTTGGAGGCCCACATGATCGCGCAGGCGCCGTCCGATATCTGCGAGGAGTTCCCCGCGGTGTGGACCGCGGTGGGCATGACCGGCTTGAGCCGGGCGAGCCCCTCCATGGTGGTGTCCCGCAGCCCTTCGTCCCGGTCGACGAGACGCCACATGCCCTGCCCGGCCGCCTGCTCCTCCTCTGTGGTCGGCACCTGGACCGCGTACGTCTCCCGTTTGAACCGCTCCTCGGCCCAGGCGACGGCCGCCCGCTCCTGCGAGATCAGGCCGAGCGAGTCGACGTTCTCGCGGGTGAGGCCGCGCTTGCGGGCGATGCGCTCGGCGGCCTCGAACTGGTTGGGCAGATCGACGTTCCACTCGTCCGGCCAGGGCTTGCCGGGGCCGTGCTTGGAGCCGCTGCCGAGCGGTACGCGCGACATGGCCTCGACACCGCAGCTGATACCGACGTCGATGACGCCGGCCGCGACCATGTTGGCGACCATGTGGGAGGCCTGCTGCGAAGAGCCGCACTGACAGTCCACGGTGGTGGCGGCGGTCTCGTACGGGAGTCCCACGGTGAGCCAGGCGTTGCGTGCCGGGTTCATGGACTGCTCACCGGCGTGGGTGACCGTGCCGCCGACGATCTGTTCGACACAGTCGGCATGGATGCCGGTGCGGCCGAGGAGTTCACGGTAGGTCTCGCCCAGCAGATAGGCGGGGTGGAGATTGGCGAGCGCGCCTCCGCGCTTGCCGATGGGGGTGCGTACGGCTTCGACGATGACGGGTTCCGCGGCCATGAGCTCGTCCTCTCCTCGCACTTCCGCAGGGGCGTCCCGGGGCCCACGGAAGGAACTAGTACGCGTTCTAGTTCTGCCAGCAGTCTGGTGAGACTTACCCCCGGTACGCAAGAGCCGTGCACGCACCTTGCGCCCGCTTTCGGCCGAGCGCACCGACTCTTCACACAATGGATCCGACCATGGCTCTTGCCAGTTGTAGAACTCGTTACTACCTTTCGGGCACCTTCTGATGGGTCGTCAGACATGGCTTCGGCGGCCCTCGGTTAGACCTGGAGTTGCCGATGCCCTGCCCTCATCTGCCCGAAGGGTTCGACTTCACCGACCCCGACCTGCTCCAATCCCGCGTCCCCCACCCGGAGTTCGCCCGGATGCGGGAAACCGCCCCGGTCTGGTGGTGCACCCAGCCGGCCGGTATCTCCGGATTCGACGACGAGGGCTACTGGGTGGTCACCCGGCACGCGGACGTCAGGTACGTCTCCACACACCCCGAACTGTTCTCGTCCCACACCAACACGGCCGTCATCCGCTTCAACGAGTCGATCAGCCGCGACCAGATCGACGTCCAGAAGCTGATCATGCTCAACATGGACCCGCCCGAGCACACCCGGGTCCGCCAGATCGTCCAGCGCGGCTTCACACCCCGCGCCGTCCGGTCACTGGAGGAGGCGCTGCGCAGCCGCGCCCGCTCGATCGTCGAGACGGCGCTCGCCTCCGCCGGCGACGACGGATCCTTCGACTTCGTCACCAACATCGCCGTCGAACTGCCGCTCCAGGCCATCGCCGAGCTCATCGGCGTCCCGCAGGAGGACCGCTCCAAGATCTTCGACTGGTCCAACAAGATGGCCGCGTACGACGATCCCGAGTACGCGATCACCGAGGATGTCGGCACCGAGGCGGCGATGGAAATCGTCTCGTACGCGATGAACCTGGCGGCGGCGCGCAAGGAGTGCCCGGCCAAGGACATCGTCTCCCAGCTGGTCGCCGCGGAGGGCGAAGGCAACCTCTCCTCCGACGAGTTCGGCTTCTTCGTGATCCTCCTCGCCGTCGCCGGCAACGAGACCACCCGTAACGCCATCAGCCACGGCATGCACGCCTTCCTCACCCACCCCGACGAATGGGAGCTGTACAAGCGCGAGCGCCCGGAGACGACCGCCGAGGAGATCGTGCGCTGGTCCACCCCCGTGGTCTCCTTCCAGCGGACCGCCATCCAGGACGTCGAGCTGGGCGGGCAGCGGATCCGCAAGGGGGACCGGGTCGGGCTGTTCTACTCCTCCGCGAACAACGACCCCGAGGTCTTCGAGAACCCGGAGGCCTTCACCATCTCGCGCGACCCCAATCCCCATCTCGGCTTCGGTGGCGGCGGGCCGCACTTCTGCCTCGGCAAGTCCCTCGCGGTCATGGAGATCAACCTCATCTTCGACGCGATCGCCGACGTGCTGCCCGATCTGCGGCTGGTCGGCGACCCGCGGCGGCTGCGCTCCGCCTGGCTTAACGGGATCAAACAACTCCAGGTCAGCACGGCCGGGAAGGCTCGTACAGCCGACGGCTGACCGCCCGCGGATCCATGGGCGGCGGGGGACGTCCCTCCCATGCCCCGGCCCCCGCCGCCCGTCCGCGCACCCGGCACCCCGACCGCCGAGGCACGCCGCCGTACCGGGATCATGGCGTCCATGCACGCCCTGCTCTCCGGCTTCGCCCCCATCTGGACGCTCACCGCCATCGGTTACGTGGTCGGCCGCAGCCGTCTCCTGGGCGCGCAGGCGGAGGCCGTGCTCGGCCGGTTCGTCTTCCATGTGGCCATGCCCGCCGCCCTGTTCACCATGGTCTCGGTGGCGCGGCTGGACGCGTTCGCCAACGTCTCGATGGTGGCCTTCGGGGCGGGCACGGCGCTCGTCAGCACCCTCGGCTTCGTGCTGGCCCGGCGCCTCTTCGGCCGCAGGACGGCCGACCAGGCGATCAGCAGCATGGCGTCCGGCTACGTCAACTCCGCCAATCTCGGTATCCCGGTGGCGGTTCAGGTGCTCGGCGACGCATCGTTCGTCGCCGAGATCATCCTGTTCCAGGTACTTCTGGTCTCCCCTGTGATCCTGACGCTCCTCGACACGGGAACGCGGGCCGGATCCGGAAAGGGCGTCACGCTCCGACGCATGCTGACCATGCCGGTCCGCAACCCGATCATCATGGCCTCGATGCTCGGCGTCGCCGTCTCCGCGCTCGGGCTGCGTCTGCCGGCCGCCCTCGCGCACTCCTGCGACCTGCTCGGTGCGGCCGCCGTGCCCACCGCCCTGATCACCCTCGGTCTGTCGCTGAACGGCCGCCCGGCGGCGGCGGAGCCGTCATCAGAGGCGGCGGACGAAGCGGCGACGGAACGGACACCGTCCGGGGAACGGGCGGAGGTCGGGGTCACCGTCGTACTGAAGACGCTGGTCCAGCCCCTGATCGCCTTCCTCGTCGGTGGCCCGCTGCTGCACCTGCCGGATCATCAGCTGCTGGCCGTGGTGCTGTGCTCCGCGTTGCCGACGGCCCAGAACGCGTTCATCTACGCCCGTCAGTACGGCCTGGACGCCGGACTCGCCCGCAACTCCGTCGTCGCCTCGACGTTCGTGTCCATGGGCACGCTCACGTTCGCCACCTGGGCGCTCGGACCGTCCCACTGACCGTCTCTGAGCTGTTCGAGTGGCGGACCGCCGGGGAGAGGCGGATGCTGGGTAAGCGGCGATCCACGCCGAAGGGGTGCCAGGACGAAACGTGTCGTCCGGCACCCCTTCGGCACGCGTGCGGCCGGCCGCACAGGAATCAGCCGGTACTGCTCACCGTCTCGCCGGTCCTCTCCCTGGCCGTTCCCGCCGCAGGCACGCCTCGTCCTCCCTCTGCCGTCGCCCCCGCCGCCACCATCGGTCGCAGCGTGCGCGGCCCCGCCAGGACGTACGTGAGCGCGAAGCCGAGCCCGATGACCAGCGCCCCGCCCACCGCGTCGAGCACCCAGTGGTTGGCCGTGGCCACGATCGCGGAGACCGTGAACAGCGGGTGCAGCAGCCCCAGCGCCTTCATCCACGGCTTCGGTGCCATCAGCACGATCATGACGCCGCACCAGAGCGACCAGCCGAAGTGCAGCGAGGGCATCGCGGCGTACTGGTTGGTCATCGAGGTGAGCGCGCCGTAGTCCGGCTTCGCGAAGTCCTGCACACCGTGGACCGTGTCGATGAAGCCGAGACCCGGCATCAGCCGCGGCGGGGCCAGCGGGTAGAGCCAGAAGCCGAGCAGCGCGGCCAGGGTGGCGAAGCCGAGGGTGGAGCGGGCCCAGCGGTAGTCCGCGGGGCGTCGCACGTACAGCACACCGAGGATCGCCAGCGGCACGATGAAGTGGAACGTCGCGTAGTAGTAGTCGAAGAAGGCCTTCAGCCAGCCGATGTGGACGACCGCGTGGTTGGCCCACTGCTCGATGTCGATGTGCAGCCACCGTTCGAGCGAGTGGATCTGCCTGCCGTGCTTCTCCGCGGCGGGACGTCCGGCCGTTGCCGCCAGTCTGACCTGCGCGTAGGCGGAGTAGACGACCCGGATCAGCAGGAGTTCGAGCAGCAGGTTGGGGCGGCTGAGCACACGCTGCCAGAACGGCAGCAGCGGTACGCGACCCCAGCGGGCCGGGACCGGGGTGGCGTAGTCCGTGGGGATCGGCCGCTGCCAGTACGGGGAGGTGCGCGGCAGGAACGGGGCGGCACAGGCCGCGCCGAGCGCCGCGATGAGCAGCACGTTGTCCCGTAGCGGCAAGGCGGCCGCGGTGTTCGGCAGAAGTATTTTCCCCGGCAGCGTGATCACGAGCACAACGATGGCCGGCCACACCAGTCGGTCGCAGGCCCGCTCGCCGGCCCGGCCGACCACCGCGAGGAGCACCCACAGCAGCTGGTGCTGCCAGGCCGTCGGAGAGACGGCGACGGCGACACAGCCGGTCACGGCGACGGCGAGGAGCAGCTGGCCGTCGTTCGCGTACCGCACAGCGCGCCGCAGCCCGACGCAGCAGACCGCGGCCGCCAGCAGCAGGAACACCACGATCTCGGCCGGACCCGCCAGACCGAGACGCAGGAGCGCGCCGTGCAGGGACTGGTTGGCGAGGCCGTCCGTCCCGTCGCCGAGCCCGGCGCCCGCGACATGGTGCACCCAGTACGTCCACGAGTCCTGCGGCATCGCGGCCCAGGCCAGCGCGGTGCAGGCGGCGAAGGCGCCAGCACCGGTCGCCGCTGCCCGGCGGCGGCCGGTCAGGCGGAGCAGGACGGCGAAGAGCAGCACGGTCGGCTGGAGCGCGGCCGCGATCCCGATCAGGACGCCGGACGCGCGTTCCCCACGGGTCGCGAAACAGGCGAGGAGCACCAGCAGGACCGGCAGAATGCTGGTCTGACCGAGCTGGAGGGCGTTGCGGACCGGCAGGGACAGCATCAGCAGGCTGATCGCGACAGGGGCGGCCAGCAGGGCGGTACGCCGGGAGACGGGCCCCGGCAGGGCGCGGGCCGCGACGAGGCCGAGCGCGGCGACGAGCAGCAGCGAACCGAAGGTCCAGGCGACGCCGAGGCTCTGCTCGGCCGTACGGGTCAGTGGCTTCAGCACGAGTCCGGCGAAGGGGGTGCCGGTGAAGCGGTCGCTGTCGTAGAGCGACCCCGTCACGTGCAGGACGCCGTGCTCACCGATCCAGGTCTCCAGATCGGTGAGCCGTTCCCCGGGCGGCTGCTGCAGCACCACCGCCATCTGCCGTCCTGCCAGCAGGGCGACCACCAGCCAGAGCACTGCCCGGGCAGCCCCGGTCCTCGCCCCCGTTGCCGCGTTTCCGTGCACTCTGTGCTCCGCGTTCGCCACGCTGCGCCGAACCTCCCACTGTTCATCCGCTGTCCTCGTCCCAGGACGCGCTGTGAAACCTTCGCATTGCGCTATGAGATAGACACAATCAACCCCTTCGCCGCCTGACCGCCATTCTGCTGCTTTTGTCCGAAAGAATGACCGGCCGCCGACCGCCCCGACACAGCGAGCGGAACCGGATTCTTCGCCCGCACGTCTGTCCCCGTGATCGCGGGCGCAGGGTCACGACGGTCTCGGGGGAGGAACGCAGTCATGCGGTACGCGTGGAGGCAACGGGATGCGTGGGGGACCCGCCGTGCGTGGGGAGTCCGTGCGCTGTCCGTGCTGCTGATGCTGGTGTCGCTCCAGCTGGGATCACTGATCAGCCCGGCGTACGCCTGCGGCTGCGGGGCGATGGTGCCGGGCCGGCAGACGCACGTCTCGGTCGACCGGGAGACCTCGGTGGTCGACTGGGACGGCCGCACCGAACAGATCGTCATGCGCCTGACCGTCCGCGGGAACGCGCCCGACGCGGCCTGGATCATGCCCGTGCCGCACCGCGCTTCCGTCGAGCTCGGCGACCCGGCGCTCTTCTCCGAGCTCGAGACCCTCACCGCGCCCGTCCTGGCCACCCGGCACTACTTCTGGCCACGCTCCGGGGACTGGCCGTTCGCCGGTCCGGGCGACGGCGCGAGCAGCGGCGCCGCGCCGTCCGCTGCCGGTGCGCCGCCGGTGGAGCTCGTCGGCCGGGAGCGGCTCGGCCCGTTCGATGTGGCACGCCTGACGGCGACCGACCCCGAGGCGCTGCAGAACTGGCTGCGGCAGAACGGTTTCGAGCTGCCCGACCGGCTGGCGACCGCGCTGCAGCCGTACGTCGACCGGAAGTGGGAGTACGTGGCGGTGCGCCTCGCGCCCCGCGACGAGGACGCGCTGCTGAGGGGCCGGCTCGACCCGCTGCGGCTGAGTTTCGCCAGCGACCGGCTCGTCTATCCGATGCGGCTGTCGAAGCTCGCCTCGACGCCGCAGTCGCTGGGTCTGTACGTGCTGGCCGCCCACCGGATGGAACCGAGCAGCCCGATCGGCGGGGAGGCGCCCCGGGTGACGTACGCGCAGAGGTTCGCCCCACCGGGCTCCACGTCTTCCGCGTCCCCGGCGTCCGCCACACCGACGAGGGCGATCGGGAAGCTGACGGGCGGCGAACCGGTGTTCATCACCGCGATCGAGCAGTCGTTCCCGCGCCCGGAGCTGATCAACGGCGATCACGAACTGCGCGCGACCGCCGCCGACACGCCGTACCGGACGATGACGTACCGGAACGAACTGCTGACCGTGGCCGGCATCCCCGCCTGGCTGCTGACCGTCCTCGGCGCCCCACTGTCGGCGGCCGCGGTGGCGCTCCTGGTGGCTCTTGCGCGGCGCCGACGACCGGTGGTGCCCCCGCCGCCGGTCACCGTCCCGCCGCCGTTGCGTGAGATCCGGTGAGACATGAGAACCGGTAAAGAAAGAGATCTCGAACAGTCGCACGCAGGGTGATGCGCGGTACGGGGATCCACCGCCGGTCAATCCATTCGGCTTCCGAGCATGCACAAGCCACAATGACCGCATGGCCTGGACCGTGACCCCTGAGCACTTCGATTCCCCCGACTCGACCGCGCTGCGCCGCGACTACTACGACGAGGTCGCCAGCCGTTACTGGAAGCGGCCCGCGACCTCCGAGGAGATCGACGAGGGGCTCGCCGACGACGGCGCCGACCGGCTGACCCCGCCGACCGGCGCATTCGTCGTCGGCAGGTTCGGCGGAAAGCCGGCGGCCTGCGCCGGGCTGCTGCTGGTCGACGCGGACGTGGCCGAGCTGACCCGGGTGTTCGTACGCCCGGAGTACCGCGGTACGGGTGGCGGCGGGCTGCTGCTGACGGCCATCGAGAGCGCGGCACGCGCCTTCGGCATACGGCGGATCCGGCTCGACACCCGCAACGACCTGGTCGAGGCGCGTGGGCTGTACGCCAAGCACGGCTACCGGGAGGTACCCGCGTTCCACCGGCGGCAGTACGCGGAACACTGGTTCGCCAAGGAGCTGTGAGCCGGCCCCGGACACCCCGGTCGCGATGCCCCGTGAGGCCCGCGCGGATCAGGCCGCGTGGTCCCGTTTCGGCCCCGGACCGTGCGGCTGCTCCTCACGCGATCCGCACGTCTCGGCAGTCAGCTCCGCCACCAGTTTGACCAGGTCGCTCGGGCGCTCCGGCCCCCACCAGTCGCCCAACAGCTCGGCCAGCGACGCCTCGCGGGCCTCCGAGAGCTTCACGACGGCCTCCGAGCCCTTGTCGGTGAGCACCAGCTGGACCCCTTCGCGCCGGGCCAGACCCCGCTCCTCCAGCTGCCGCGCCGCATCGCTGATCACCCGCAGCGGCACCGGGACGGTGTCGGCGAGCAACCCGGGTTCGACGGCGCCGTGCCGTTTGATGCGCAGCAGCATCCAGCTCGCCGCGGGCAGCAGGTCGTACCCCGCACGCTCGGTGATCTTCACGTAGACATCGCGTCGCCCCTCGCGGGTGGCGAGCACCGACAGCGCCCGTGCGCATTCGTCGTACGAGGAACGCTCGACCGGGTTCGACGCCAGGGTCTCGGTGCTGTCGGGGGCCGTGACCGAGCCGCGCAGCTTGTCCTCCTTGAGGAACCAGGCGAAGACGAAGGCGATCAGGACGACGGGGGCGGCGTACAGGAAGACATCGGTGATCGACGTCGAGAACGCATGGAGCACCGGCGCCCGCAGCGCGGGCGGCAGTTGGGAGAGTGCGCGCGGATCGGCGGCCAGCCGGCCGGCGTCCACGCCGGGGGGCAGGGCGACGCCGGAGAGCGCCGCGGCGAGTTTGTCCGTGAGCCGGCTGGTGAAGATCGTGCCGAAGACGGCGACACCGAACGAGGCGCCGATGGAGCGGAAGAACGTGGCACCCGAGGTGGCGACGCCGAGGTCCTCGTACGTGACGGCATTCTGCACGACCAGCACGAGAACCTGCATCACCAGACCGAGCCCGGCACCGAAGACGAAGAAGTCGGCGCTCATCTGCCAGGTGCCGCTGAACTCCGTGAGCCGGTGCAGGAGCATCAGACCGATCGCGGTGATGCCGGTTCCCAGGATCGGGAAGACCTTCCAGCGGCCGGTGCGGCTGACGATCTGGCCGGACACGGTCGAAGTGAGGAGCAGGCCGACGACCATGGGCAGCATGTGCACACCGGACAGCGTCGGCGTGATGTTGTGCACGACCTGCAGGAACGTCGGCAGATAGGTCATCGCGCCGAACATCGCGAACCCGATGACGAAGCTGATGACGGCGACGAGGCTGAACGTCCGGATCCGGAACAGCTTCAGCGGCAGTACGGGCTCGGGGGCGCGCCGCTCGGCGAGCACGAAGGCGATCAGCAGCAGCACGCTGAGGACGGCGAGCCCGATGATCTGCGCCGAACCCCACGCCCAGGTGGTGCCGCCCAGGGAGGCGACGAGAACCAGACAGGTGGCGACGGCGGCGATGAGGAAGGTGCCCAGGTAGTCGATGGTGTGCTTGGTCCGGCGGACCGGGATGTGCAGCACGGAGGCGATGACGAGCAGCGCGACGACGCCGATCGGCAGGTTGATGTAGAAGACCCAGCGCCAGCTGAGCTGCTCGGTGAAGAATCCGCCGAGCAGCGGTCCCAGGACGCTCGTCATCCCGAAGACCGCGCCGAACAGACCCTGGTACTTGCCGCGTTCACGGGGTGCGACGATATCGCCGACGATCGCCATCGACAGCACGATCAGACCGCCGCCGCCGAGGCCCTGGAGGGCTCGGAATCCGATCAGCTGCGGCATGTTCTGGGCGACGCCGCAGAGCGCGGAGCCGATGAGGAAGATGACGATCGCGACCTGGAAGAGCTTCTTGCGCCCGTACTGGTCACCGAGCTTGCCCCAGAGCGGGGTCGCGGCGGTCGACGCGAGCAGATACGCGGTGACCACCCAGGACAGATGCTCCAGGCCGCCGAGTTCGCTGACGATGGTCGGCAGGGCGGTCGAGACGATGGTCTGATCGAGTGCGGCGAGCAGCATGCCGAGGAGCAGGGCGCCGATGGCGACCAGGATCGTCCGCTGGGAGCGGCCTTCGCCGGGGGCCAGGGCCGGGGCGCTGCTCAGCTGGTTGGCCATAAAACTCTCCTCGGGTCCGCTACATCCCCATCCTGGACGTAGTGGACGGTTATGGCCTGTTGGGGCGTCACGTCGGCGGGCTGCATAATCGCAGGCAGTTCAAGGGGAGGGGACCCACGATGACCGGACACATCTGCCCGGAGTGCGGTACGGACAGCGGATCGGCGAAGAGACCGGACGCAGGACTCGCCGCAGGGCCCGGATGCGGGTGCGCGCAGCGGGCGGCACGACGGGCCGCGGAGCGGGCGGAGACAGCGGCGGCGGAGGATTTCGATCCGCTGCGGATCCGGCCGTACGTGACACTGGGGGACGACGAGGCGGCGGCCGGCACACCGGCGGGGAGCGACGCGGCCATGACGATGCCGCTGTTCCTCGACCGGGCGGCGATGGCGGGCCCACCGCCTGCGCCGACGGAGGGAACCGGGGCGAGCGAGCCCCGTACGGAGGCCATGGATGCCATGAGCGCCACGAACCCCCTGGACGCCGTGGGCGCCGTCGATCCGGTGCAGCCACGCCGTCGTCGCCCGTTCGCGGCGCTCGCCGTGGCCGCGGCCGTGGTCGCGGTGGTGGGCACAGCGGCGTTCGCCGGCGGGCTGTTCAACGGGGACGCGGACACCGACCGCGAGCAGACTCTCCCGGGCACCGTGGTGCCGACCGCCACCGATGCACCCGCCGGGCCCGACGCGTCGGCGTCGGCGTCCGCATCCCGGTCCGCGTCGGCATCGGCCTCCGCCTCATCGTCGGCCTCCGCCTCGCCGTCGACGGGCGCCTCGTCCTCTCCCTCCGCATCCGCAACCGCTTCCGCCACCTCGTCGAGCCCGGCCGCTCCGTCGGCCACCGCCTCCGCCGGGGAGTCCGCCGGGACGCCGTCGGCCACATCCACCCCGAAGGCGCACGGCCGCACGCTGCAGCTCGGCGATCACGGCCCCGCGGTGGCCGAGCTGCAGCGGCGGCTGCGGGAGGTGTGGCAGTACTGGGGGCCGGACGACGGCATCTACTCGGACCAGGTCGAGCGCGCCGTGAGCTCCTACCAGTCGCGCAAGCCGGTCGAGGGCGATCCGAGCGGCGTCTACGGCCCGAACACCCGGCTGGCTCTGGAGGCGGAGACAACGGGCCGCGGCCGCTCCTGACGACACGGCCTGCCGGCAAGGGCGACTTGTGACGATTGGCTTTCCCGGACAGGTTTTTGTATCGTGATGGAACAAAGTAGCCCCCGCCCGTACTCCCTGACCGGCGGGCGGGGCTACTTGTTCTCTTCCCCCCGCGCCCTGGAGCCCGCCGATGCCGGCCACCGTCCTCACTGCCCGTGCCCTCCTGCTCGACATGGACGGCACCCTCGTGAACTCCGACGCCGTGGTCGAACGCTGCTGGCGCCGGTGGGCCCTGCGGGAGGGCCTGGACCCCGAGGCCGCACTCAAGGTGGTCCACGGGCGCCAGGGGTACGCCACGATGGCCGTGCTCCTCCCCCACCGCCCGATGGAGCAGAACTACGCGGACAACCGGGTGATGCTCGCCGAGGAGACCGCCGACACCGACGGCGTGGTCCCGATCGGCGGCGCCCCTGCCTTCATGGACGCGATCGCCGCCCTCCCGCATGCCCTGGTGACCTCGGCGGACACGGCGCTGGCCGGGGCCCGGATGACGGCAGCCGGCCTGCGGATGCCGGACGTCCGCGTCACGGCGGAGTCCGTCGGCGCCAGCAAGCCCGACCCCGAGGGCTTCCTCAAGGGAGCGGCCGAGCTGGGCTTCGCGCCGGCCGACTGCATCGTGTTCGAGGACTCGGAGGCGGGCATCACGGCGGGCAGGGCGGCCGGGATGCGCGTCGTGGGTGTCGGCCCGCGCGCCGCCGCGCTGGCGCCGGATGCGCACGTCGAGGATCTGACGCAGATCCGGGTGGAGGCATCGGCCGACGGCTCGATCCACCTGCACATCAGCGCGCTCTGAGGATCGCCTGCCACGCTCCCGTCCGCTCCCGGGACTCAGTCCCGGTACATCCTTCCTCGCGCCACGAGTTCGAGGACCGTCGCGACAGCCACCGCCTGTACGGCCATCAGCGCGACCAGCACGAACAGTTGCACGGCGCCCGCCTGAACCGGTGAGGCGCCGCCCAGCAGCATGCCCACGTACGCCCCCGGCAGCGTGACGAGCCCCACCGTGCGTGTCTGGTCCAGGCCTGGCAGCAGCGCGTCCGCCGCCGCGGGCCGCGCGATCTCCAGCCGCGCGTCGCGGTCGAGCAGCCCGAGCGCCATGCCCGCCTCCACCTCCCCGTGCCGCATGGTGAGTTCGTCCAGCGCGCGCCGTCCGCCGAGCACGGTCGCGGTGAGCGCACCTCCGATGAGAATGCCCGCCACCGGGATCAACGCGATGCCACGGAACGGCAGGAGTCCGGTGAGCAGGAGGACGGCGACCACCGGTGCGACCCCCGCCGCGATCGGCAGGGCCGCCCACCGCCACGTGCGATTCCTGGTGATCCGGCGCCCCGCGGTCCGGACCGCGACCGCATACATCAGCGCCACGAATCCGAGCAGTGCAGGCAGCGAGTGGACCACCCAGCCGATGAGCAGGGAGACGGCGGCGAGTTGGACCGCGGCCCGCAGCCCGGCCAGGACGATCTCGCGTGACCGGCCGAGCGAGGCCAGGGCGGCGACGGCGGCAGCCGCCGCGAGCAGCAGCGCGAGGACGACCCCGAGCGTGATGGTGACCGGTAGCAGCACGCGGCCACCATAATCCGGTCCTGCCCCGACATCCCGGGCGAACAGGGCTTACGGACCGCCGAGTTGCCGAAGCATCAGCCCTGTCGGTCGTACCCCTTGATGTGACGTGCGCATGTCGCCACTCTGTTACCTGGCACCCACCCCCCGGAAACCCTGCGCCGCCACGATGGCCGGGCCTCACCGTCCCCCGTCCAAGTCCCCCCACATCAAGGGAGTTCGCATGTCAGGTATCTACGCGCGTCGCATCGGCATTGCCGTCGCATCCGCCGCACTTGCGGCAACCAGTGGACTGCTCACCGCGCCCGCCGCCCAGGCAGCCATGCCCACCCCCGTCGCCGCGTCCACCGCGCGCACCTACCTGAGTGAGCTGACCGTCTCGGCGGAAGGCTCGTCGTCCGGCTACAGCCGGGACCTGTTCCCGCACTGGATCACCCAGTCGGGTGCCTGCGACACCCGTGAGGTCGTCCTGAAGCGGGACGGTACGAACGTGACGCAGAACTCCAGCTGCTCGGCCGTCAGCGGCAGTTGGTACTCGCAGTACGACGGCGCCACCTGGACCGCCGCCTCGGATCTGGACATCGACCACATGGTTCCGCTCGCCGAGGCCTGGCGGTCGGGCGCGAGCGGCTGGACCACCGCCAAGCGCCAGTCGTTCGCCAACGACCTGACGCGTCCTCAGCTCATAGCCGTCACGGACAACGTCAACCAGTCCAAGGGCGACCAGGACCCCGCGACGTGGCTGCCGTCGCGCACCGCGTACCGCTGCACCTACGCGCGCGCCTGGGTGCATGTGAAGCACTACTACGGCCTGACCGTGGACTCCGCGGAGAAGAGTGCCCTCCAGTCGGTCCTGAACGGCTGCTGACCGGAACCGCCGGGCCCTCCCCCGCCGTTCCGTACGGTACGGAGCCCCTGCCTGTACGGAACGGGGGTTCTCCCCCGCGCGGACGGGGACTCCATCCGTACGGAACGACGCGAGGAGGGCACCTCATGGCCGGGCTGCGCCTGGGACCACTGCTGCGGTACGTCGACTGGGAGACGGGTTCCACCGCGACCGTCTGGGTGGAGGCCGACCGGCCGACCACGGCCGAAGTCCGTTGCGCGGACGGCGCGTCGGGCTCGTCCCCGACCTTCGCGATCGCCGGTCACCACTATGCGCTGGTGGTGGTCACCGGACTGACGCCGGGCTCTACCACGGCGTACGAGGTGCTGCTCGGCGGCCGACGGGTCTGGCCGCTCGAGGACTCCCCGTTCCCCGCGAGCACGATCACCACACCCTCGACGGCCCACGGCGGGGCCGGGGAGGACGCGGGGCCCGCACCCGTCCGGATCGCCTTCGGCTCCTGCCGATGGGCCGCTCCACCGCCCGGTGAGCGGGACGCCGCCGGCCCCGACGCCCTCGACACCCTGGCCGCCCGGCTCGCCGCCGACCCCGGCGCCGTGCGCCCCGACGTACTGCTTCTCCTCGGCGACCAGGTGTACGCGGACGAGATATCGAAGGCGACCCGCCGCCGCCTCGCCGTGCGCCGGGACCTGAGCGAGCCGCCCGGCGCCGAGGTCGCGGACTACGAGGAGTACACCTGCCTCTACGACGAGTCCTGGCGCGACCCCGAGGTGCGCTGGCTGCTCTCCACCGTGCCCAGCTGCATGATCTTCGACGACCACGACGTCGTGGACGACTGGAACACCAGCGCGGCCTGGCTCGCCGCCGTCCGGGCCACCCCCTGGTGGCACGAGCGGATCGTCAGCGCGCTGGCGTCGTACTGGGTCTATCAACACCTCGGCAACCTCTCCCCGGCCGCCCTGGCCGCCGACCCGCTGTACGCGGCCGTACGCGCCGACCCGGACGGTACGGAGACGCTGCGGCGTTTCGCCGCCGAGGCGGACGCCGACCCCACGCGCGCCCGGTGGAGCTACCGACGTGTTTTCGGCCGAGTACGGCTGCTGATGGTGGACACCCGGGCAGCCCGCGTACTCGACGAGCAGCGCCGCTCGATGCTCGACGCGGAAGGGGAGCGCTGGATGCGCGAGGAGGCCCTCGCCGACCCGGGTTCGTACGACCACCTCCTGATCGGCACCTCGCTGCCGTGGCTGCTGCCACCGCTCGTCCATGACGCGGAGGCGTGGAACGCCGCGCTGTGCCGGGGCGGGCGCGGCGGCCCCGACGGGCGGTGGGCGCGGTTCGGCGAGAATCTGCGGCGCCGCTCCGACCTGGAGCATTGGGCCGCTTTCCCCGGCTCCTTCCGCCGGCTGACGGAGCTGATCCGGACGGCGGGGAGCGGTCCGGACGCCCCGGCGACGGTTTGCGTGCTGTCGGGCGATGTGCACCATGCGTACGTCGCGGAGCCCGCCTGGCCCGCCGACGCGCCGGACGACGCCCCGGGGGCGCGGATCCTGCAGCTGACCTGCTCTCCGGTCCACAACGCGGTCCCCGGACCGCTCAGAGCGGGATTCCGTTTCGGCTGGAGCGGGGCGGGGCGCCTGCTCGGGCGGCTGCTGGCGCGGCACGGGCGGACGGGCCCGGCACCGATCCGGTGGCGGAAGACCGGCGGGCCATGGTTCGGCAACCAGCTGATGACACTGACGCTGCATGGCCGGAAAGCTGCGCTGACATTGGTTCAGGCCAAGGAAAGGGCCGCGGGGGTGCAGCTGGAGACGGTTCTGGAGCAGCACCTGACCGTCGACGACCAGGAAACTTTCAGCCAGTCGACAGAATGTTGAACTTGCAAGCACTAGTGAGGGTTGGGTCTTCCTGCTGCTGGTCTTCACCGGTCCGGGCGCCCTGGCCCTGGACCGGCTGTTCACCCGCGGTGGCGACGCGGAGCGGAGCGAGGACCGCACCCGCGAGCAGGCGCAGGCGGTCGCCGCCTGAACCCCAGCGTCTCCCGTGTGCCGCGCCTGCCCCACCGGCCCCGAGGCTGTGGGACAGGCGTGTCGCACGAGACACGTGAGGTACACAACATCCCCTGTTCAGAATGATCTGCAGGTAAACGGCAGGCGTACGCTGTACAGCTGACCCTGCCGCCCCTGCCGCTCCCCTGCGACGTCGCGGCGTGACGACGAACCGGGGAGTACGAGAAGGTGCTGGAGAGTGTCGGTGCGCTGACCGGCAGCCCATGGATCTATGCGGTGGTCGCCCTCTCGGTGCTCCTGGACGTCTTCCTGCCCGTGCTGCCCAGCGGGGTCCTGGTGATCACGGCGGCCACGGCGGCCGCCGCCGGCACGACCTCGGTCGCGGGCGGTTCCGCCGGCGAGGTGCCCCAGGTTCCGTCGCTCCTCGCGCTGGTCCTCAGCGCGGCCACCGCCTCGGTCCTCGGCGACCTCGTCGCGTACCGGCTGGCCTGGCGCGGCGGCGATCGGCTGGACCGCGCCATCGCCCGCTCCCGCCGGCTCACCACCGCGCAGGAACGTCTCGGCGCTGCCCTGAGCCGCGGCGGCGGCATCCTCGTCGTCATCGCCCGCTTCGCCCCGGCAGGTCGCTCCGTCGTCTCCCTGGGCGCGGGCGCGGCGCACCGCAAGGTGAAGGAGTTCCTGCCCTGGTCGGCCCTGGCGGGCGTGGCCTGGGCGGGCTACAGCGTGGGACTCGGCTACTTCGGCGGCCAGTGGCTCGGCACGACGTGGCTGGGCACGGCGGTCTCCGTCCTGGCCCTGTTCGTGGCCGGCGCGCTGGCCGCGTACCTGATGCGCCGCCCCGCCGCGGCAGCAGCCACCGCCGCGGCCACGACGGCCACCGCCTCCGTGCCCCCGACGGCCTCGGCGGCTACGACGTCCTGACGGCAGTCCCCCGCACCTCCAGACCGTCCAGCAACCTGGCGGTCGCTTCTGCGATCTCGTCGACGGCCCGGTCGAACACCTCGCGATTGTGCGCGGCCGGGGCCCGGAAGCCGGACACCTTGCGAACGAACTGCAGGGCGGCGGCCCGGACGTCCTCCTCGGTGGCCTCTTCGGGGAGTACGGGCGGGCGAAGGGTCTTGATGCTGCGGCACATGTCTCCAGTGTGGACCGCCCCACTGACAACGCCCGATCTCCCGCCCGGCGACCGCCCCGTCGTCAGCCGCGTTCGACCGCGGGGATCTCATAGCTGCCGTCGAGCACCGCGCGCCCCGGCAGGTAGAGCCTGAGCACGGGCCGGAAGTCCCCCTCGGGCGTGGGCAGCCAGTTCGCCGACGCCGCGCGGTCCGCGGGCCGTTCCCTGCTGAGGTGAAGGGTCAGCGACCCGTCGTCCGCGCGCACCAGCCCCGGCGTACGGTCACCGATCGTGTACCGGTCCGCCGCGTTCTCGACCAGTCGGTGGTCCGGGACGTCGTACATGGTCACGGACCAGAACGCGCCGACCGGCGGCGGCTGCTCGAAGCGCAGCACATAGGCGTGGGCACCGTTGAGCCGATGGCCGTCCGCGTCGCGGAACGTGTGCGCGTGCACCGCCTCGTATCCATGGCTCCCCCACAGCGCACCGCTCGCGGCCACCGCCCTGACCAGGTAGGACGCCTCCCGGTCGGCGATCTTCCACTCCGGTGAGTCGATCGTCCCGACCCCGAACCGGTCGAGGTTGTAGTCGAAGAGATGCGTATCCGTCCGCCATCCCCCACCGCTCGCCCCGTCGGCCCGTCCGGCCTCCTCCACGCGCGCCCTGCCCTGCGCCATCCCCTCGACGAGTGCGCGTACCAGGGCTGGATCGGCGCGGACGTACGGTGAGGGGCCCTCCTCCAGCAGTTCCAGCGGCTGGAACCGGTCCTGGTACGCACAGTCGGCGACGGCCGGCGGGAAGTCGGCCATCCACACCCGCAACCGCTCGAAGAACCGCACCTGCTCCGGTACGCCGTTGTCGGGCGCGGGCAGCCCCGTGCGGTGCGTCCCGGGTTCGAGGTGGGTGAGAGTGAACTGCTCCTGAAGCGCCCGGACCCGCGCCATGTCGTCCGGACCGTCGCAGGCGATGCGCCCGACGAGGGAGACGACAGAGGTCGGCGCGTCGATCACCCCGCGCACCCCGGCGGGTTCACTGCCCGACCAGCCCGGTGGTGCGACGATCCAGTCGCCCTCACCGGTACCGGTGGCACGGCGGCCCAGATACGCGAAGTTGTTGGTCCAGGCGTCCACGAACTGCAGCACGTAGTACGCCCCGTCGGTGTCGGGCACGTGCAGCCGGATCGGCCCGCCGGAGAGGTCGAGCTGGGCGACCGAGAGGACCGTGTCGTTGCTGACGTCGCCCAAGTGGGTACCGGGGGAAGCGAGTCCGCCGTCGTGCGCGAAGTGGTTGAACGGGGCGGGCGCCAGGGAGCCGACGCCCTCCTGCATGAAGTCCTCGACCGTCGACAGGCCGCGGACCAGCGGATACCCGTAGACATACGCCTCGGCCGCAAGAGCGACGAGCTCGTCCGACGGCTCGGATCCAGCAGCCATGAGTGCACGCCCTCCATGCTCGCTTCGGTCCACCGGAAAAGCGGGGTCCGGCACGGGGCCGGACCGGCGCGGCGACGGTTCAGATGACGGCCTGGGAACGGTCCGTGCACAGGGCCCAGATGACGAACGCGTCGATGGCGATGGAAATGACCGCCCAGATCGGCTCGTACGGCAGCCACATGAAGTTGACGATCATGCTGAGCGCCGCGAGCCCGATACCCAGCCCCCGTGCCCAGCCGGCGCCCTTGAGAATGCCCCAGCCGATCAACAGGAGCACGACGCCGAGGACGAGATGGATCCAACCCCAGGCCGTCACGTCGAACTTGAACGTGTAGTTCCTGATGCGCGCATAGACATCGTCGGACGCGATGCCGGCAATGCCCTTGATCACCGCCATGACGCCGTCGACCATCAGCAGCACACCGGCGAACATGACTCCACCGGCCGCCCAGGGATTCCCGCCGCCCCCGGCCGGGGGGCCGGCCCTCCGGCCGGGGGAAGGGGACGTGCCGGGCGTGGGAGCTGTCTGTGCCATGGGAACTCCTGGACCGGAGTGAGTCGAGCCGGACAGAACCGACCCTGCGTGGCACGCTCCCGGCCGACCACCGGTACGCCTCCGTTCGAGTGACGGCCCACCGGTCGCCGGCGTGACGGACGAGCGGTCCCCACCCGATGGCACCACCGGGTCGGCCACCGGCGGAAGGCCGTCACGGGCCGACTGCTCCGGAGTCCGTGACATGGCAGCACTCACTCGGCGACAAGCTGAGTTCGAACACCGTTCCGTGCCGACGGAAGCGGACGACGGTGGTCTGCTCGGGCACGTGCAGGGAGGCCGCCGCCGGGGCAGGGATCCGGCTCCGCGATCCGGTCCTTGCCGAGCAGACCGGAGCGCTGCTCGTCAGGAACCGCTGAAGGTACGTGCGGTTTCCTGCTCGCCGGCCGACGACGGGGACACGGGCCCGGGACCAGGGGCGTCGGCGACGCCGACGGTCTGAATCAGCCCGGTCAGGACCGCGGTGTCCGCAAGGCCGGCGGCCCCCGTCCGGGCATACGTGAGCACTCTCAACCACCGCTCCTGCAAGACAAGTCGAACGTGGCAGCAAACCGCCGCAGCTCTGCACGGAGGCACAGGAGCTGCGGCGGGGACTGCGACGGACGAGATGTCGGTCAATGGATGCACCGGACAGCGCGGCAGGCGTCACGGGCAGGGCGTTGCGGGCATGTCATGGCGCGCCCATGACAGCCACGGATGCCGCCTCAGTTGCAGGGGAACGCGTACTCGCTGTTGTAGTTGATGAAAAGGCTGCTCGACGACGTGCCCATCTTGGCGGTCGTCTTCGCACAGGCCACGCTGGAGACGTAGACCGGGCCCGCGTACTCGCTGAAGTTGCCCGAGTCCGTGTCGCAGCCGGTGCCGTCCAGCTTGCAGATTTTGAGGTACATGTACCGCGAAGCGCCTACGTTGTTGTCCAGGATCGCGCACCCCTTCCCACTGGCGTTGATGTAGGTGAACAGGGTCGCCAGACGCAATTGGGGATCGGTTCCCTCGGGCAGCGGGATGGCCCGGGCCACCGTGTCGTAGCCGGCGCCGCACGCGGTGGCGGCCGCCGCGACGGCCTCCGAGTTGGCCTGCGCGAAGGACCGGGTCCCAGCGTCTGCCGTCTTCGCGATGCCTGGTATCGGCTCCTGTGCCACTGCGGCCTGCGGAGCGGCGAGCGCCGCACCGATTACGGCTGCAGCAATGGCAAATCGGAGTTTCGTAGCCATGGATTCCCCCTCTGATTACGTGCGAAATTGCCCGTGCCGCAGCCTCACCGAACGCAGAGGAGCGGCGATTTGGACCGTGCTGCGGATCGCCAGACACCCTAGCCGCATGAGCGTTCGACATCAGGGAGTTACGGGGTTACGGCTCTCGAATGGCTTGATCCCGCATGGAATGAAGACCAACACCGATACGGCATCCCGATAGAGGCAGCCAATACTTCACCCATCGGTACCGCATTCGAAACACTCAGAAGGCGAACAGCAGGGAAGTATCCGACATTCCATACTCCCTGCCGTGCGACGCCACTCGCGACGGGGCGTGACCGAAAACCGATCGATCACCCACCACGCCACGCCGGAACAAGGCGGCATGAGACCCGGGTACCCTCACGATCCGCAGATCAGGACCGTTCGACCCCCCAGTGGGCCCGACCGGGGGACGGGCCCGGCTTCCACAGCGCGGCCGTGGGACAGCATCAGCCACCTCCACCCCGCCCCCATCTCCTGGCCGGCTCCGCGAAGTGGCGGCGACGAGGTTACGGCGCAGCGTGAATCGACTGCCGCGCCCCCTGCCGACCGCCGAAGAACGCAAGCCCGTACCGTCGGGCAAGATGTCTGCACGCAGTTCATCACAGCTGCGATCCAATGCGCCGACTTTATCCGCGAAGCCAAGGAATGCGGAATTATGGATGGCGAACACTGCGAGCACTATGCGCCGGTCCGGAAGTCAATGTCCAACTTGACTGGACCCCAAGCCATTATGGGCATTGAGGCCCTGAGGAGGTATCTGCCGCATCCGTCAGGGGCCGGCGGAACAACGAATGGGCGTCCCAAAAAAGCCGCACATGCACACAGCTGCGACACAGGGTTCATGGCACGCATGGTCGACACCGCGAACTCACGCGACACGCGCATGGAGGAGAGCGCGCATACAGACCAGTGACGACACCGGGATCCAGCAGCACCTCGCGTCCGTCGAGCGCGGGACCGCCGCACTCCCTGCCGACCACCGCCAGAAACTGCGCCCCGATTCCCTCAACGCCCTTGAGAACGGCGGTGCTCATGGCCGCCTGTCAGGCCACGGCACTTCGGACGACGCAGCTGATCACCCGTCGACGTCGCGAGTGTGACCGGCCAGTACAGTCGCCTGCATGGCGACACCGACACTGCGGGCGATTGAGTGGGACGGCACGTCCTGGGACGACCCGTCCGAGGAACGGCTGCACGATCTGCTGGCCGATATGAGCCTTACCTGGCGGTTTGTCATCGTGAAGCGGCTTGATCTGGAACCTGCCGGCCAGCACTACATGCAGGTCTACCTCAACGACGACCTGAGCTATCAGGTGGAATACCGCGAGGGAGGACCGGACAAGCACTTCCAGGCCACGGTCCCCCGCAGGCACGAGGTGTTCGCCGTGGAACCCGTGGCGGAGGTACTTCAGGACTGGGCCTACGGGCGACCCCGCTGGCGTGAAGCTCTTCCTTGGGTCCCGTGGTCGCCCACAGAACCACCGAGATGAGCGTCACCACCCCTTGATGCGAAGGACGCCCGTTCTGCGAGTCGAGCCACCGGCACACCGAAAGCGGAATGGCGCGTACCTTCCGGTCATTCCCAGGAAATCTCGTTGCGCAGGACGGTGTAGTCGACCATCGCGGAGTCCAGATAGGCGCGCACCTCCACGATGGTGTCACCGTCAAAGCGGCAGACCCAGCAGTAGCGGTTCGCGAAGGGGGCTCCTTCCTTGCTGGTCGACGTGGACTGCAGCTCGGCGATCGTCGTGTCGCCATCGACGTAAAGATGCTCCACCTTCAGCTTGACTCCGCCCTGGAGCACCCCCGCGAGCCGTGTGAATGTAGCGGCCACGAATTCCTTTTTGCTGTGATAGCGGCCGGCCAGTGGGTGAGTGCCCTCCACGGTCCAGTCGACGTCGTCGGCCACGCGGGCCCAGAATTCCGGCTGGGTGGCCGGGTCCTGCAGTCGGCCGAACAGAGCGACGCGGTCGTCACGGATGGCGGTCATGGCACTACGCCTCCCACGGGGATCTGGTTACGGGAGCCACATCTTCCACGACCGACCGCTTGAGCAGAGGAAAGCCGGTCGGCTCCTCCCCGATCACCAGGAGTCGCCGGCCCGAGAGTCGGTGGCTCCTTACCGACTGGGGCGGTGACCACGGCGGACGAGCCACTCGACGTGCTGCCGCATCCGGGGCTGGTCATCGGGAAAGTAACTCTCCCATTCTTGATCCAGACGCATCCAAGCTGCCGGCTGGCCGTCCTCCGGCGTGAGCGGAATCGACGCGTCGACAACCGCCGCATACGACAGACCGAGCGTCACCGGCCAGTCAGGGCTGAACGACCGAACCGCCACAGCCGCCGGCTCCAGGAACAGTTCCGCCCTGATGCCGGTCTCCTCGAAGAGCTCACGTCCTGCGGCCTCACGGGGAGTCTCACCAGCCTCGACCTTCCCGCCCGGCGGAACCCATGCCCTCCATCGGTGCTTCACCAGCAGCACCCGTGCGAGGTCCTCGTCGAAGACCCACACTTCTGCCGCCAGTGGTTCCATCTCCATCGCGGAGGCCTGGGACAGCCAGGCACGGGCGTCGTCGTACTCGACCACAGCCGATCCGGCATCAGCAGCGGCTGCTTCAAGAGCTCGTTGCTCGTACACGTCTCGAATCACGCGGGCACGATACGCCGAGGGTCTGACATCCCCCCGTCTTCGGCCCCTGCTTCACGATCGAAGAGCGACGCCGGAGAAAGGTGGAAGCCTCGTCGGCACCGCTGGAAATCTGTGCTCGGACCGCGCCTGCTTGCCGTGCCGGTGCCGCTCAGCCACCGTCGTCCCGAGCGTGCCGGAGAACGTGGGGAGCAACGCCCCAACGCCCCATACGTGCGGCCGTGCTGCGCCCGGGGCACAGCTTGGGCATCACCGGGTCCGACGGCCGCGTAATCGCCCTTTACCTGCCGTTGTGGCGTTCTCCGCCTTCGCCGACCCCCGGACCGGGGACCCGCGTGTGAGTCGGTCTTTCGCGACAGCGCAGGTTGCGGCGGTGCGCACCGCGGTTTGGCGGCGATCTGTCCTCAGACAGTCCACGCCCACTGGCTCGAGCACGACGCGGTGATTCCCAGGTACCGCTATGCCGCTACGCGTCCTGCGGAGTCCTGCCGGCCATAGGGCGGGCGCGCCGCTGCCGCACCACGACGACCTGTGCCACGACCGACAGCACCAGGAAGAGCAGCGCCGCCCCGCCCGACATCACTGCCAGCAAGGCTGCCCCGCCGCCCCCGACGTCGTCTTCTCTGACGGCCACCTGCGGTTTGTCAGCGTGGTACCGGACGGTCATCCGGGTCCCGACAGAGTTCTTGCCGCCACCGCTGCCCGCAGGCAGATCCGCCACCACGGTCCGTCCGGCGGCCTCGATTTCGACCTTGCATTGGCCCAACATGCACGAGCCGCTCGTATGCAGCGTCGCGGAAGCTCGTTCGCCGTCCTGGAAGGAGCGCAGATGCCGGGCCGCCGGAACCATCACCAGCAGCGACAGTGCAGCCAGTGACAGCGCGAGCCCGAGCGGCACCAGCGTGGACGCCCACGGCCCCAGGCCACCCGCGGCCGCCTTCTGCTGCCGCACGCCGGGAACGCCTGCGTCGTCTATGCCGTCCAGGTCTCTCACCGCCCCGTTTTCCGCTCCTGTGGAATTCAACGCCGCGTATGCTCGCTCGATCTCGCCCAAGTACTGCTCCAGGTGGAAGCGAACCTCCTCGATGACCCTGCCGTCGAGACCCGGGTACATCAGGTCGGACCAGATGACCATCTCGCCCCGGAGCCGGACCCGGATGGCCAGTCCGCCCGACCCTGGCACGGCACGCACCTTGGGCGCCTTGAAACCATCAGGTCAACGGACCTTCAGCCTCGATGAGTTCAGCCAACCCTCATTCACTGCACGATGATCGCGGAGGATGGTCTTCTTCTTCGTGGTGGGGACGTGCCTCACGGCAGACTCGCTTGCTGTCGCCTCCCTCTGGAACATGACGAACCCACCGGACCGCATCAGCGCGTCGCACTCGGGGCATCTGGGCGAGGAATCAGAGGGCATGCGCAAACCGTACCCAGCGTCCTGGCTCGTCCTTTCGGGCCCGCGGGGAGCCCCGTCGGTACCCGGTGAGGGCGATCTCAGCCGGCTGATGGCTGTGGTGAGAGTTCGCTGCCACTGGAGGATTCGGGCCGAAGTTCCCCTGTCGGATCGAGCGGGGGCGGGGATGGGGGCAAACCATTCACGCCGACCGGAGACGGGGGATTCGAAGGCGTGGGCACCTGAATGAGGAAGGGGACGAAGGTCAGCTTACCGCCGCTGTTCAGGAGTCGCTTCGAAACCCGATAGCACACCATCGTGTGTGGGTCACCCATGGTCGTGTAGCACTTAAGCACGGACGGTGCGACCTGAGAATTCTGCGGCGAGGCAACGGAGTCGCTCGCTGATGCGCCCAATATGCCGACCTCCAAGCAGAAGAAGGCTGCCGCAGCGGCACTGATGCTCTGCATGGTTGTCTTCTTCATGTTCATCAGCCCAAAGGCTAGGGAGCGAACTGAACTGTCCTGTCATCGGCGCTTCGATGCTTCAGAGGCCCCACGCACGCCATGGCTCGACGGGGGCGAATCACGAAGGAGTACCGGGCGTTGGCAACCATCAGCTGGTACAGCACCCGCCCCAACTCCCGCAGCGCCTTCGCGTGTATTTTCTCATGCTTCGACTGCTCCTCACTTGTTTCCCACCGGACACCCGTGTATCGGTGTCCGGTGAGTGGTCGCTGGAGGCAACTCCTCAGCCATTACTGGTTGAATCCGGGAAATCCTTCCGCGCGACATCCTCAAAGAGAACGCGCAAGGTGTATGGACGGGGGTTCACCTCGAGTTGCACGGACTTGCTTCTGCCGGTCCCGCCACTACGTCAGCGTCACGCTCAAGCCGCGATGGTTATGGCCCACCGCTCACGTCGGTACGTGACTGGGATCGCAAGCACAGTGCCGAAAAGGAGAAAACCATGAGAGGAAAGATCGCCCTGAGCGCCGCAGCGACGGTTGCGCTTGTCGGAGGGA
Organism: Streptomyces sp. JH14; assembly: GCF_029428675.1. GTDB lineage: Bacteria > Actinomycetota > Actinomycetes > Streptomycetales > Streptomycetaceae > Streptomyces. Next base: position 1,954,039 of record NZ_JAJNEL010000001.1, read on the forward strand.
TGGCTGCGCTCACTGCCGAGCCAGCTTCCGCTGCCCCCGGCCAGAAGTGTCAGGTGGTAGCAAATAGCCTGACTGGAGAGGGGTTCGCTCCCAATGGGACGTTCGCAGTCTCGCCTGCCGGGATGATGGTGCGCTCTTCCTCTGACGGTCGCATCGGACCGACCGTCGTTACGGGCGCGGGCAACTTCTCCATAGGTCCTGTGCTCTGCACCGGTGCGCCGGCGACATCGGCAGGGAGCGGAACCGGCGCAGCCGCTGCCACAGCTGCGGGAACGAGAGCAGCACAAGCGGCGACGATGAGGGGCGCCTCCCCGCAAGCGGCGAAGGCGGAGGGCGTAGCAGCGGCACAGGCCGCGGGGAGGACCCTTGGCTTGTCGCCAACGCTGATCACCCAAGTCGTCAATCAGACAACCAACAACCTGAACCAGATTATTGGTTCCACCATCGGCGGCTCCGTCATCACGGGCACCGGCAACACGACAACCACCAACACCACGACTCCGGGCGGCACCACAACCCCCGGCGGCACAACCACGACCCCGGGTGGCACAACCACGACTCCGGGCGGCACAACCACGACCCCCGGCGGCACAACCACGACCCCCGGCGGCACCACGACGACCCCGGGCGGCACGACCACGACCCCCGGCGGCACAACCACGACCCCGGGCGGCACGACCACGACCCCCGGCGGCACCACGACGACCCCGGGCGGCACGACCACGACCCCCGGCGGCACAACCACGACCCCCGGCGGCACCACGACGACCCCGGGGGGCACCATGACCCCCGGCGGCCCCACGACCCCCGGCGGCCCCATGACCCCCGGCGGCCCCACGACCTCCGGCGGCACCATGACCCCCGGCGGCCCCACCACGAACCCGGGCACCGCCATGACCCCCGGCGGCCCCACCACGCCTCTCGGCATGACCACGAACCCGGGCACCACCACCATGAATCCCGGCGGTGAGAATGCGTCGGGGAGCTAGCAGCCCGCTCAGTGATGCAGGGGTGAGCCCTCAGCCGAGGCCCTGCGCCCGTGGCTGATCGCCGGCATCTACCGTCAACGCCCCGCAGCGACTCGCTGCGGGGCGTTCCGGCTGGTGGGTGCGGACGGTCTCGAACCGCCGGCCTCTGCTGTGCACGTTCGACCTGACAACCGCTGTGACTGGGCCTGTCCTGGATGCCGAGGCCGTCAAGGACTGCTCAGTGCCGTCGCGGTACGCCGACATCGGTGTCGGCTCTGGATGTGATGTCCGACCCGTGGCGCCGGTGCTGTGGTCCGCATGGGCGGTTGGTCATCAGCGGATCCGCGGCGCCGTCAGCAGGCGTATGCGGGCGCCGAGCCGAAGCCTTCACGGGAGACCTCAACGGCGAGGACGGTCTCCTGGTTCTCCTCGGCGCCCCACCCTCAGCGGTACATCTCAACAGGTACGACGGCTTGATCCAGGTCACGGCGCGTTCACCGCCGTTTCAGCCCCAATCCCGAAGTGCAGCGGACTACATCATGATGCGAGGCATCGGGATTTCATGCGGCCGGCATGCTGCTTCTCGTGTCGCCCGTCATCGGTCAGGCGACCGCCCGTTAGGCTCGCGTCGCCACAAAGGTCCCGATCTTCTCGGAGGGCAGGGCGACGGGGATCAATCGAGAGCGCCTCGTCAGGACGCTGACGTTCTGGCTGCGGCCTGCCTTCGCATTGCGGGTCATCAACCGGTTTCAGAAGATCGTGGGCTTCGACCGCTCGATGGCCCTGGCGTCCAGCGCCCTGACGGCATTGATCCCGCTCTCCGTCCTCCTTGGCGCTGCCTCGAGCAACTTCGTGCACTACGACGCCGCAGAGCGGATCATCAAGCGCTACAACCTCACCGGAGCAGGCGCCACTGCAGTCAGTTCGCTGTTCTCTCCCACCGAAGCGACCAGCGCGAGCGTGGGCATCTTCGGGCTCGTGTTCATGACGATCTCGGTGCTGAGTTTCGCGCGAGCCGCACAGCGGCTCTTCGAGCAGGCATGGGAACTCAAGCCCCTCAGCATGCGCAACACACGCAACGGCTTGTGGTGGATCATCACTCTCGGTGGCTACGTAGTGGTCAATGCGTTGCTCTCCGCGCCCCTCAGCGGGGGCGCGCTGGGGCTGGCGGCCTCGGTGTGCCGGGTACTGCTGACCACTGCGTTCCTTGTCTGGAGCGGCCGGATCCTGTCGGCGAAGCGGATCAGCTGGCCGGACCTGCTTCCCTTCGGCGTCACCGGAGCCGTCCTGACGACGGTCTACTCAGTGGGCGCAACCATCTACATGCCGCATCTCTTCAACTCCTCCGCAGCACGCTACGGGGTGGTCGGTGCTGTCTTCGCGCTGATCTCCGCCCTCTTCGCAGCCATGCTCGTCCTGGTTGCATCGGCGGCACTGGGACGAGAAGTACGAGACGAGCTCATCCGGATCCGCCAGGGCCACCGCCCTTCCGACCATGAGGTCCGCCGGCAGTGGGACAGCGTGGTCGAGCAGACTCGGTCACGGTGGCGCACGGCGCGGGAGCAGGTCTCTCATCGTCGGATCAAGGACGCGAACCACTGATGGGCACGGCCGGCGACCGCCCGGCACGGCCGAAGGACCGCTCGCTCCTACAGAAACGGCGGTGGAACGGCTTCGGCCGGTGGGTTGCGTCCCGGCCAGCAGTCACGTTCAGCGCATTTCGGCTGGCAGAGCACCGTCGGAAGTGGCGCCGCCCGACGAGACAACGGCCACGCACTTCGATACGCGCTTGCGGCTTGCCTGCCGGCTCCAACCCCCCTGCCGCAATTGGCTTCCAGCCTGCTGTGACTTCTCCCGTCCGGTGATTGCCGCGGTTGGGCCGGCTCAAGCGGAGGCTGTCGGCTCCTCCGGCGAGGGCGTCTTCGTCGCCGCCTCCGCGTGCGCCGGCAGCTCGAACCACATGGTCTTGCCGGTGGCCGTACTGGTGCTGCCCCAGGCCTCGCTGAGCTGATCGAGCAGTTCGATCCCGCGCCCGCCCTCCGAGTCGACGTCGACGAAGCGGCGTACGGGACCGGCCTGTTCGGTGTCCTCGACCTCGCACCGCAAACGGGAGCCGCGCACCTGCAGGTTGAGCCGCAGCGACCCACGCGTGTGGCGCAGGGCATTGGTCACCGCTTCACTCACCAGGAGCTCGGCGATGTCGGCCGGCTCCGCCAGATTCCAGTGGACCAGCTGGGCGGTCACCAGTCGCCGGGCCCGGGGGACCGAAGCGGGATCCCGCCGCAGGGGCCAGGAGGCGTCCCAGGCGGTGGCGCTGGCGCGGGGGGCGTCGAGCGGTCGCACGGGCTCCAGGGTGCGAGACCACAGGGTCCCGAACCGGGCGAGCCGCGACATGGGGGTGGCCTTGGGAGACCACTCCTCCCCCTCGGTGCGTTCCGAGACGGACTTCCGCAACAGGTCTCCCAGGCGGCGCCGGTGAGGCCGGTCGGGACGGCCCCCGCGAGAGGTCACGGTGGGGCCGATGGCCTGGGAAGCCATGGAAATCAGTCCCTCGGAGTCGTTGGCCGATGGATTCACGTAGCACTCGCTACACTTAAAACATACACGTAGCGGGCGCTACAGTAAATACCTTCATAAAAACGGACCAATAGCGTATATAGGGAGCGCGACGTGGAAGCCGGTCCACTCACACATCAAGCGATCGCATATGCGCCGTCACCACCGCTGGGAGCCTTCATGCCGCGCCCGCCCGACCCGGCCAAACGACGCGCTCTGCTGGACCGGGTCCGTCAGTACCTGATCCGCAACGGCCTGGCCGACCTGTCCCTCCGCCCGCTGGCCCGGTCCCTGGGCACGAGCGACCGCATGCTCCTGTACTACTTCGGCAGCAAGGAACGCATGGTCGCCGAGGCGCTCGCCCTGGACGAGCGGCGACCGCTCCTGCGCGCCCGGACCCTGCTCGACACCACCGGTCCCCCCAAGGACCCGGCGTGGCTGCGCCGCTTCATGGAGGAGATCTGGCAGCGGCTCAGCGACTCCGACCTGCGCGCCGCCCTCCCCCTCTACCTGGAGATCGTGACCGCCAGCCTGCTCCATCCCGAGCGGTACGGGCCCCTCATGCACGACATCGTCAGCGAGTGGACGGGTCTGCTCGGCTCCGTCTTCCGCGACATGGGCATGCCGGAGGCGCGCGCGCGAACGGAGGCCGCCCTTCTGGTCAACGCGTCGTTTGGTCTGGTCATTGCGTCCCTGGCCGATGGCGACTGGCACCGGGCCGACGCGGCCTTCCGCACCCTCCTCGACCGCCTGGAACCCGGCTGGCACACAACCTGACGGCTGGTTCGCCGCGATGCCCCGGGAAAAACATGTCATGCAAATCTCACGAGATGGAGCTTCAGCCCCCTCGATATCCCGGAGAGTGCTGTCAACGCCCCGGGGATCTGCAGATCAAGAAGTTCCGGTCGGCCGAGCGGTGCGGATTGCCTCGGCCGGGCGGCGCCGCGGGCGTCGGCGGCCTTGCCCCGCCGCGGCCGCACCGCCGCCGGCACCGGCCGGGCCGCGTCCTACCTGTCGTCTTCGTCCTGGCCATCTTCGAAGACGAAGAGCGGCTTGGCGCCATGTGCGGGTGCTTCGGCGAACGAGATGGCTTCAGTGAAGCGTTCGAGCGGGAACGGCTCGCCTTGGGGGATGCTCAGCACGTCATCAGCGACGAGACTGCGAACCTCGGACAGCGCGCGCAGCGCATCCGCAGGTGAGGCAGTGCCGAACCAGCGGTTCAGCCAGAAGCCACGGACTGTTTTGGTCTCGTAGATGACCGAGCGTGCCTGCAGCGGGATCGTCAGCGCCGCCGGGTCGGTCTGCCGATGGGTGGAGAGCGCGCCGTAGACCACGACCTCTCCTCCCGGAGCCAATGCCTGGGATACCTGGGCACCCACATGGCCCGCGACACAGTCGGTGGCCTTGCGCACGCCGGCCGGTCCTGCAATCTCGGCCACACGCTGCAACAGGTCCTCGTCCTCAGTGCAAATGACCGCGTCACCACCCAGCGCTTTGATCTCCTCGACGGCATCGCGCCGCCGTACGACATTGATCGTGCGCATACCCAAGTGCCTGGCCAGCTGGATGACGAGCCGGCCGACGGTGGAGCCCGCGGCCGTCTGCAACAACCATTCGCCCGGCTGTACGTCGAGTTCGCGAGTGACCAGGAGCAGCGCGGTCAACGGGTTGACGGCGAGTTGACAGGCGCTGGAGTCGCTCAGCTGGTCGGAGACCGGTAGGAGCCTTCGTGTATCGGCAACAAGGTATTCCTGCCAAGTACCGTCCACATGCGGCCCGGGTACCGCCGGGACAGCAACGGCCACCACACGCTCGCCGACCTTCAGTCCCGCCGTATCCGGACCCAGGGCCTCAATGCGGCCCACGCATTCCATGTGACCCCCGACGGTGGGAAACTCAGGGGCGAAACCATAGCGGCCACGCAGCACGTGCAGATCACTCGCGTGAATCGGAGTCGCCTTCACGCGGATCAACGCCTGACCGGCTGCTGGCGTGGGAACAGGCCGGGATTCCAACCGCAGGACATCGGCCGGCTCGCCAACCTTTCCGGCTACGAGCGCGCGCATGGATTCTGGCATGAGTGACCTCCTCTCTCAGTGCCCGGCCAACTCGGCGGGGATTCTGGACAAGAACATCGCCGGCGGCGGCACCCTCGTCGGCGACCAGGTTCTGGACCGTTGTTTCTCGACGGAGCAGCCCGTACGCAGAGCGTCATCGGCGTCAGGTCCCCACCGGGCCCTGTGCCGACTCGCCCAGCATGATCATGGGAGCGAGCCGGGTTCGTGCGGCCTGCTGAGGTCCGTGATCAGGACCGGTCGCCGCAGCGAACTGATCTGAGGTCAGGGTGGAGAATCGGCGAACGGATCGAATGCCTGAAGGTGTCGGCGAGATTCTTGACGAGCGTCTGTGCGCTGTCAGTCATCATTGATCACCTCGCTGCACTGGACCCCGGTCGCACGCCCTGCCAAGCCCGCCGCGCGCACCGCACCCGAAAGCCCCTGGAGTCCCCGACCTCACGCTAAGCGCCACTGACAGCCTCTGCAATCCAGCCTCCGACGGCTCCACCTGGTCGCCAGTCCGTATTGCCGCAGGCGAAGGAGCGAGGTCGGCGTATCGCCTTTGGCCGGTAGCTGCTTGACAACGTATCGGAACTGCTGACGCGATAGAGCGGGTGCGTGTGGCCCTGCGCGCCTTGCCATCGGCGCCGCCGTCATCACCGGTATCACCGGCATCGCGTTCTGGCCGTCCTACGCCCACCTGCACGATGTCGCCATGGCCTGCGGGCTGCACGCCGACACCGCCCGCGCACAGGCTGGATCGTACGACCAGCCGCTGACAAGCACCGGGAGCACGGCGCAGCTTTCGTGCGTCCTGGATCACACGACGCCACACGTGAAAAGGGCCCCGCCCCCTACTCTGACAGTGACGAGCTGGACAGAGAGGGGCAAGGCCATGCCGCGCGATGCTACCCCGGACCCATACGCCGACCCCATGGCATTCGGTCAGCGCATGCAGATCCTCCGCACAAGGCGCGGCATGAGCCGCCCCGTGGTGGCCGGCCTGCTCGGCATGTCCCCGTCGTGGGTGAAGCAAGTTGAGGCGGGACAGATCCGGATGCCCAGGCTTCCCGTGATCCTGCGTATCGCCGAGCTGCTGCGCGTGCGGGACCTCTCCGATCTGACCGGCGATCAGAGCCAGGCAGTAGACCTGTTCATCGGACCCGGCCACTCCCGGCTGCCCGCAGTCCGGGATGCTGTCAACGCCCTGTCGCTGGACGGGGACCACAAGGCTCCATCTGCTGAGCACCTGGGGGCCCGGCTCGCGAAGGCGTGGGCAGCGCGGCACCAGGCACCCAACCACCGCGAGGTCATCGGCGGCCTGCTGCCCGGCCTGATCCGCGACGCCCAACTCACCGTGCGGCAGGCTGATTCGGCAACGGACCGACGCGCGGCGCAGGCCGTGCTGTCCGAGGTCTACTCGCTGTCGCAGTTCTTCGTGGCTTACCAGCCCGACAGCGCCCTGCTGTGGCGGGTGGCCGAGCGCGGCATGGTCGCTGCGCAGGAGTCCGAGGACCCGCACGCGATCGGCGTCGCCGCATGGCTGGCAGCGCAGGCACACCGCGATTCAGGGCCCTCACATTTCGACGCCGCCGACGCCATGACGATGGAGGCCCTCGGCTACCTCGACCGATTCCTGCCCGACGCCGACGACCGCACCGTCGCCATCGCGGGCGCGTTGCAGTTCGAGGCCGGATACACCGCTGCCCGCCGAGGAGAGAACGGCTCCGCGTGGGCGTGGTGGGACAAGGCGCAGGCCACCGCCCGCCGCCTGGCCCCCGGCTACTACCACCCGATCACATCGTTTTCGCAGGCCATCATGGGCGCCCATGCCGTGACGGTGGCAGTGGAGCTGCGGGCCGGCGGGGAGTCGGTGCGGCAGGCCGTCGCAGCGGACGCGACCTCGATTCCGTCCCGGCCGCGGCTCGCCCGGCACCGGATCGAGGAGGCCCGCGCGTACCAGCTCGATGGGCAGGCAGAGACCGCGCTCGCCACCCTGGAGAAAGCGCATCGGGCCGCGCCCGAGACGATCCGCTACAACGGCTACGCGAGGCGCATCGTGCTGGAGGAGACGGAGTCTCGAGTCCCGGCCCGACGACAGCGCGCTGCTGTGCTCGCCGAGCAACTCGGGCTCCTCGCCGCGTAGCTCGAACCCATGAACGAGGGGCAGGGATCCTGCCCCTTGTTCGCTGTGCCCGCTCGTACCGTCAGGAGACTGCCGACGAGACGATCTGGGGACGCCATGGCCGTGAGGGATCTACCGCCAGTCAACGAGCTCACCGAGCAACAGCGCCGCGGGTGGCATTGCGTCTGGTGCCGGCACCCCCTCACGGTGGGCGACGACATCGACCTCGGAGAGCGGCGCGCCCGGCCGACCGACGGGGCCGCGTACTCATGGTTCCCCCGCGCCTGCGCCGACACCGAGGCGTGCACGGAGCGGACCGAAAAGCAGGCCACGGACCCGCTGCACCAGGGGCGGGCGTGAGGTGCGCCCGATGTGACCAGGCCGACGGTGGCCGTGGTGCGGGCAGGCCTATGTCCGGACGAGGTCGGCGAGCGCGTACATGGATCACGGTTTCGGGCATGCGTACGAAGATCACCCGTGGGCGTGGAGGCCCTAGTCGTCGAGCATGTCGGTGGTGTTGTACTGGTCGTGCCTGATCCTGAAGGCTTTCAGCTCTTCGCTGCTGCGCTGTGAGTACTCCGCCAACTTCTCGAAGTACTCCTCCCTGGGAGCTCCCGGTGTGAAGAGCAGCAACAGCGATACCGGGTCGTCGCTGTCGTTCTGGAAGGCGTGGAGCCCGCCGGGCGGTACGTAGAGGAAGTCACCCTCGCCTCCTGTGACCCAGCGCTCACCGTTGTAGAGCCGGATTTCGCCGGAGAGGACGTAGAAGGACTCGGAGATCGTACGGTGGAAGTGTTCCGCGGCGCCCTTGACCTTCGGTCCCATGTCGATCTTGTACAGGCCGAACTCGCCGTTGGTGTTCTCCTGGCTGGCCACGTAGCTGATGAAACCGGTGTCGGGCTCCGGGGACGCAGGTCGGAACCATGCGCTGACCTGGCCTCTTTCGCCGAGATAGCGGGGCTCTGGATAGGACATGGCGACTTCCCTTCGGGTCGGCGGTATGGCACCGCACAGGAGGGGCCCAGGGAGGCGTCATGCAGCACCGCACTGAGCTGGCCCTGATCGAATCGACCACGCACCGGACTGCGGAGCCGGACCGCCTGCGGCCAAACTGCCACTGACGAGTGCCGAGGTCGGCATCGGGCGGCGATGCTCAGGCTCTGAGGCCTTCGATGGCGACGGGAAGATGGCGGGGGCCCCGCAGAACCGCGTTGGCGCGGTACGGCGGCGGGTCCTCGAGCAGGCCGGAGAACTTGACCCGGCGAAAGAGTTCGGGCACGGCCAGATGTAGTTCTATACGGGCGAGCGGGGCGCCGAAGCAGTAGTGGATGCCGGTGTAGAAGCCCAGGTGCTCGTTGTCCTTGCGGTCGGGATCGAACCGGTCGGGGTCCTTGAAACGTTTGGGGTCGCGGTTGGCCGCGGCCAGCATGAGCCAGACCGGTGAGCCCTTGGGAATGGTGGTACCGGCGACGTCGATGTCCGCCAGGGCGGTGGTCCACGGGACGAACTGGACCGGGGGCTCGTATCGCAGTACTTCCTCGATGAGCGGGACGGCCAGGTCCGGGTCCTTCTGGAACCGGTCAAGGACGTCGGGGTGGCGCAGCAGTGTGAGGGTCGTGTTGGTGATCGCGTTGACGGTGGTCTCGTGGCCGGCGACGAGGAGCAGCACCGCGGTGGCCTCCAGGTCTGCCGGTGTCATGTCGGGGACGAGCGCGCTGAGCATCCCGGGGCCGGGGTGGCGGCGTTTGGTCTCGATCAGGTCGGACAGGTAGGCGCCGATGTCCTGGCGCGCCCGCTGTGCCTTTTCCTGGCCGCTCCCGTCGGCGGCTTGGGGATCGATTCCGGACGCCAGGGCGTCGGCCCAGCCGTGGAAGAGTGGTTCGTCCTCGCGCGGCACGCCGAGGACCTTGCAGATGGCGGTGACGGGGAGGGGGTAGGCAAAGTCCTCGACGATGTCGACCTGGTCCTTGCCTTCCAAGGCGTCGAGCAGCTCGGTGACGACCTTGGCCAGCTCTCCGCGCAGACCGTCGAGGAATCCGGGGCTGTGCGGAGGACCGAACGGCCGGTTGATGGTGTCGCGCAGCCGGTCGTGCTCGGGCGGGTCGGTGAAGATGAAGCTGGGCGGCAGACCGGTCTCCTCCGACGGCTGCCCGGGACGGACGTGGCCCGGTGGGCGGTGGCGTGTGTCGTTGCTCAGCCGCGGGTCGTTGGCCAGGTTCCGCACCTCGTAGTAGGTGCTGACCAGGTAGGTGCCGTCGTCCTCCCGCCTGACGGGTGTCTTGCGCAGTTCCGCGTAGAGCGGGTACGGATCGGCCCGATTGGCGTAGTCGGTGATCTGCGCGGAGATGGTGCCGGGCGTCATGGTGTCTCCTACGAGCTCCGGGCGGCACAGGGCCGGTGATCAGGCATGCGATGGAACGAACTCGACACGCCGCTCGCTCGGTGAGTGACCCGTCAGCGTGACCGTGGCCCCGTGGGTGGGCAGGTGGGGGTCGGGGAAGGCCGGGTCGATCGGCTGCAGCGTTTCGGTCCGACGGTCGACCGTGCAGTATTGCGGCGGGAACGGTGCGCCGGCCGCGATCTGCTGCTCATAGAACCCCAGCCACTTCGCTCCGTCGAAGGAGGCCGCGGCGATGACACGACCGCGGTACCCGTACACCGCGACGAACCGCCCCTCGTCGAGCGCCCCCTGGGCGACGACCAGCTGGTCGCCCAGCGGGGGCACACCCACCGACTTGATGTTGACACCGAACTGGGAGGACCAGAAGGTCGGCAGCCACAGATGGGGACGGCGTTCCGGACCTGCACAGATCATGTTGTGGGCGGCGATCTCGGCCTGTTCGACCGCGTTGCCCCAGTGCTCCAGCGACAGGAACTGGTAGTCGAACAGCGGGTGGGGGCTGCGGGCGACGTCGCCGGCGGCGTAGATGTCGTCGGTGACGATGCCGTTGACGTCGAACACCCGGCATCCGGCGTCGCAGGCGATCCCCCTGGGGCCGGCGGCCACTCCGGAGCCGGCGAGCCATTCGGTGTTCCGCATCGCACCGAGCGAGACGACCGCCACCTCCACGTCGATCGCCGAACCGTCGGACAGATGGGCGCGCCTGAGTCGTCCCACATCGTCGCCCTCGAGGGCAGTGACGCTGATGCCGCAGCGCAGGTCGACTCCGTGCTTGCGCTGCAGCCCGTCAGCGACCGCGCCGATCACTCCGCCGAGTGCGCCCACCAGCGGTGCCGGGCCGCGTTCGGCGACTGTGACCTCGAGGCCCAGCTCGCGGCAGGCGGAGGCGACCTCGGAGCCGGTGAATCCGGCGCCGATCACCAGTACCCGGGACACGCCACTTGTCAGCTTCCGGTGCAGGCGTGCGGAGTCGTCGCGGGTACGCAGCACGAACACCCCGTCCAGCGCGGCCTCTTCCGGGTGGAACCAGGGCCGCGCTCTGGTCCCGGTCGTGATCAGCAGACGGTCGTAGGGGACGGTGTCGCCGTTCGCCAGGCATACCTGCTTGGCGTCGCGGTCAAGGCTTTCGGCGGCAACGCCCAGGCGCCATTCGGCGTCGATGTCGCGCCGCCGTGGCAGTGCGGTGTCCTCGGGCCGTGCCCGTCCGAGCAGTGCCTGCTTGGACAGCGGCGGCCGGTCGTACGGTTCGTACGGCTCGTCGCCGATCATGGTCAGCGATCCGGCGAAGCCCTTCTCGCGCAAGGTCTCCGCCGCGCGCAGACCCGCCAGCGAGGCGCCGACGACAACAATGCGGCCCTGCCGGCGCAGGACCTCGACGTCCGTGTCAGCCGACATGGGGCTCCACACCCTTCGTCGGCTCGTCGGAGTAGTCGACAAGGATGGCTTGGACCGGGCAAGCGGCAGCAGCCTTTTCCACCCGGTCACTTTGTGCCTCGTCGAAGCGAGGGGAGAACAGCAGCGCTTCGTCCCCGTGCAGGGAGAAGACATCCGGGGCGAGAAAGACGCACTGCGCGTACCCCTGGCACCGGTTGAGATCGACGACAAGCCTCATCAGGAACACGCTCTCTGCAGGGCCGCGGTCGCCGTCGGCTCCGCAGTCCTTGCGCTCGGTTCACGATTGGCGGACATGCCTCATGTCCAGGGTCGCCCCCTCCAGGGCTGGCTTGCAAGGCGAGGGGTTCAGGGCGAGCCTCATCTGACCAACCGCGTGTCTACCGCTGTCGGGGCCTCCCCCTGTTCCGTGAGCGTCGTCCGCCAGCGACCGCTGTTCCCCGCTGTTTCCCGACTGAACGGGCACGGGAGGGGTACACGACGGCCTCGTTGGTGGGCGTGGGCATGCGACGGGCAGGGGCACGTCAGACTGCCGCTATGTGGATACCAGTGGCAGTGACGACAGTGCTCTTCGTGCTCGCGTCGGTCTCTGCGATTTTCCAGGCCAGCAAGGGCCAGTGGTGGACCGCTGCCGCGCATTTTCTGCCTTCCCTCGGTGTGGCCGCGATGCTTGGTGGCATGGAATGGCAGCACACGCCGCTCTTCTGGCTGGCGGGCATCATGTTCGTAGTGGCCGGCTTCGGCGCGGAAGCCATGGCCTACTGGAGAACTCGAACGGCTGGCAGGGGGCAGGTGGACCAGTGATCGCGGCCACGTGACGGCCCGCCGCCCGTGAGGGCGGCGGGCCGACGAAATGGAGCCCGCAGGTAGTCGGCCTTGAGGACCAATCCCGACCTGATTCAGCCGTGCTGGTGCTGGACGAGCGCGGGCGGTGTCCTGCTCATGTACCAACCCTCGACGCGGGGTCCGACGAGGTCGGACGGCCAGCCGGCCGTCTCGACGGCGGCGTCATAGACGGCGTCACCGAACGCCACAATGGCCTGGTGCGGGTCCGCTGTCTCCCTGAGCTTGGCCCACGGCAGACGAACCAGACCAGCGTCGGGATGCCAAGCGGCGCCCTCAACACCCCAGGACCGGCCTCCGAGACCGTCCGGCTGGGGCCAGATGTACGCGTACATGCCGACGTTCGGCGCCGTGGCATCCCCGAAGGAGAATCCCACCGACACGTACGCGTCGAGCTGGGCGTTCTGCATGAACGGCGGCTGGTCGGGCGGCGGTACGGTGGGCTGCGCCCGGTAACGCGTGGCGGACAGGTCGAAACCGCCCCACATCACACCGACCCGGGGGTGGTGTCCCAGAAAGGGGGCCTGCCACGCCTCGAGCCCGTCAGCGGCGAGGTTGAACGCTGTCCAGATCAGTCGGGCCGCGTGGCCGTCCCAGGTGCGTTCGACGTTATCGTCCTCGAAGCGCGGCGGGGCATCCGGAATCTCGCAAATCAACGAGGTGCGTGGTCGGTGTATGCCGAGCTCGTCTGCCGCATCGCAGAAGGACGCATAGAACGTGGCGACTGATCCCTTGGACAATGGCACCGTCCGCGAGCCGTTGTCGGCCTCGATGACCACGCCACCGTCGAGCAAGTTGTAGTGCACCGTGAAGGTCACGCCTCGCTGCCGGAGGGTTGGCGTACTGAGCCCCCGGGGGGTGACATCGAGGACGATGTTTCCCCAGCCGACTTCGAAGGGCTCGTCAAGGGTGTACTTGCCTGCGACCTGTACCACCCGGTTCACGTAGTCAAGCATGGGTGCCAGGTCCTCATAATCCAGCGTCGGCCACGCATTGAGACGTTCGCTCACAGGGAGCCTCCCAACGTGTCGATCGGATCAGCGGGAGGGGACGTCACATACCGCGCCCGCTCCCCCATGCAGCGACGGGCGGGCCTCGGACACCGAACTGCGATCCAGTAACCAATTCTCACACGCAGGTCAGGGTCCTGCCCGCTCGGTGGCGCCGGGCGTCCGACGTGCCGGGCCAGCAGTCACGCATCGGTCACCTCGGTGACGACGGCGCGACAACCGTTGTCAACAGCTCACAGTCTGCTGAGCAGGCCTACTGTCTCCGCAGCACCTCGTTCGCCCGCCTGAGCTGGACGTTCTCCTTGCGCAGGACCGTGAGTTCCGCGCGTTCATCGGTGGTGAGGCGGTCGTCGCGCTCGCCGGCGTCCGCCTCGGCCTGCCGGATCCAGCCGCGCATGGCCTCCGGGTGCACGCCGAGCTCGGCGGCGAGCGTTTTGATCTGGGGCCTCGGGTCGGAGATGCGCTACATCCGCACCGCACGCTCACACAACTCCAGCGGTATTTCCTGGGGGCGGCCATGGTCCATGTTCCTCTCATGAGCACCATCTGACCCTCTGTCAACTCACTCCGCTCCCGGGGAAATCCGAGTCGCCCAGCAGAGGCATATGCCTTGTCAGCGACTGGCCCGTTGCCAGGCCGGGTCGAGAGCGATCTGCTGGAGCTGCCCTGTGTCGAGGGCAGGCTCCTTGCGGATGGCGGCAAGCGGATAAGCAGGGGCGTTGAGAGCGGAGATCACGACGCGCAGGCCGTCCGGGCGCAACGTGTCGACGGACCATTCGACCGTCCCCTTCCCGCCACCGTCGGCGGCGGCCTTGCTGACGCTGACGCGAGTGCCGTCGGGGAGGGTGTCGGCCTTGCGGAACAGCTTTGCCATGTTGGGGTGTTGGGGATTCCACCGCTGAACGTTCACTGCGATCAGGCTCTCGCCCCGGCCGTCGTCGACCACGAGGTGCCCGAAACCCTCCGATCCGGCCATTCCGGTGCCGGCGGACCGGGTCCGCAACCGGCAGAGCGCGGTTCGCGCGGTGGCAGGCCGCCGAAGTTCGACGGGGACGACTACAAGCAGCGGCATGCTGTCGAGTGCGGCATCAACCGCCTCAAGCGCCACCGATCTGTCGCCACCCGGTACGACGAACTCGCCGTCCGCTACGAAGCGACCGCACTGGTCGCAGCGATCAACGAATGGCTCTGAACGACGCAGGAGAGCGGTGAGTGAGAGCTCAGGCGGCAGACACTCGGTCCCCCGCGGAAGCGGAGCGCCTGCCCAGGTTGCGCCAGGCGATGGCGCCCAAAATCGGGAACAGGACCATGATGATCAGCCAGCCGGCCTTGGGCAACATGCGAATACGCTGCACAGGCGTCCTGATGCAGTCGACCAGGGCATAGACGTACAACACCGCGACTATGAGGTAAATCGCGTAGACCAACGCTGACGTCATCGGGTCACCTCGTGTGCCAGGGGCGCCTGCCCACTTGTGTGCGGCACAGCCTGGCCCCACTGCCCACCCATAGTAACGGCGTCACACAGCGAGGTAACAAGCCCCTTTTGCACCCCTACGGCCAGGAAAAGGGGCAGGGAACGCACGGCCGTCTCACAACGACCGCAGCAGCGTGACCACCCGCAGCCGAGATCCTTTCGCAACAGTCCCTAAAGCCCGTGCCGCTGCGGATCGTGGCCGATCTCACCGACGAGGGCGCCCCCCTGGACACAGCCGTAATCCGGCTGCCTGGAGGAGGACAAGCCGTAGTGGTGGTGAAAGGAGAGGCCCGCGGAAACCCATCGGAGATCCAGGAGGCCCCGGAGGCATGGCCGCGGACACAGCCACACCTTCAGGAGCTGCTGGACGACGAGCCACCAGCCGCTGCCGGCGCGTAGCGCGAACGCAGAAGCGGCCCGTCCCTTAGGGGACGGGCCGCTTCTGTATGTGCCGAAGCCTGGCTCTGATCTGCGGTCCCCTCAAGATCGGTTAGGGGATATTCAGGAGAAGGGGTGCGGTCGTGAGGGTGTAGTCAGAGTGCCTGAACGGGTAGCGAGAGTGCCTGAAAACGCAAGGAAAGCCCAGGTCAGATGTGCTCTGACCTGGGCTTTCCTTGTGAAACTTGCTGTTCAACGTGGTGGGCGCGGACGGTTTCGAACCGCCGACATCTGCTTTGTAAGTTCGCGCGGACGGGACGCCTGGGGCCCTCGTTCTTGCGTCCACGCCTCGTGCATGACTGTCTCGGGCTGCCCATGTCCGCTGTCGTTGATGTCACCTGGTGATGTCAGGACTAAGTGTGGTCTTGAGGTGCCGCCGCATCGCGGTTCGCAGGGCTTCGACTCCGGGAAACGGTCGGCCCCACTGTCGTGGTTCGCGCTTCTGCGACGGTCGCGGTCTTCTCGTAGCGGGTAGGCCAGACCGCGCGATTGCTTAAGGCGATTGATGCAGCGCTCGAGGGGCACGGATTCCCCTCATGACACCGGAGTTGGAGTGTCAGTTTGGGGACGGGCTTGCCTGGGGTCTCGCACGATGATCTTGCCGGTGTTCTCGCCGTGCAACATTCCCAGAAATGCGTCCACGATGCGCTCGAAACCGTCAACCACTGTCTCGTCCAGAGCGAGCCGGCCGCTCTGCAGATGCGGCACCGCGAACTCGTACAACTCCTCCTGTGCGTCACGGTAGTTGCTGACCAAGAAGCCCTCCATGCGGATGCTCTTCTCCACGATGTCCGCGTAGTTGAAGCGCGGCGATGGCGCGTCGGGGGCGTTGTACTGGCTGATCGTGCCGATGCGGACGATGCGCCCGAACTCGCGCAGCGCACCCACCGCCGCGGCCAGCTGCTCGCCGCCGACGTTGTCGACGAACACGTCGATGCCGCCCGGCGCGGCCTTGCCGAGCAGGTCGGCGGCGGGCCCGTCGTGGTAGTCGAAGACGGCGTCGTAGCCCACCTCCCGCGTGAGGTGGCCGGCCTTCGCCGCCGAGCCTGCGCTGCCCACGAGCCGACCGGCGCCGAGCAGTCTGGCGAACCGCCCGGTGGCCGTGCCGACCCCGCCTGCGGCGGCCGACACGAACAGGTCCTCGCCCTCCTGGAGCCGGGCGATCCGGGTCAGGCCCACATAGGCGGTCAGGCCGGTGCCGCCGAGGGTGCTCAAGTATGCGGTCAGGGGCACCCCATCGAAGCGGGGCAGCTGCCGGATCTCCTCGGGTGCGACCACCGCGTGTGTGCGCCAGCCTTGCCGGTGGAGCACGATCTCGCCTTCGGCCAGCCGAGGCGTGCGCGAGGCGATCACCCGCCCGATGGTGCGGCCCTCCAGCGGTGCGTTGAGCGCGAAGCCGCCGGGCACGTCGTCCATCATCTCGCGGTGGTAGGGATCGACGGACCAGTAGAGGTTTTCCACGAGCGCGCTACCGGCTGCGGGGTCGGAAAGCGTGGACTCAACGAAGGCGAAGTGCTCGGCGGTGGGAAAGCCGTGAGGGCGGGCGGTCTGGTGCACGGTGAGCGCGGTCTCGTTCATGCCCGGACCGTAAGGCGGGAATGCGCCACCTGGGCAGCCGGTTGGGCTCATGCGACACACCGTTCCATGAGCAGTTCTCATACGTTGAGGTGAGCGCCCCGTGGCCCGCACGACCGACTCCGATCTCGCTCCGCAGGAACTGCGCGTCCTGGTGGCGGTCGCGGACACCGGTGGCTTCTCGGCCGCGGCCGACGCACTCGGTCTGACCCAGTCCGCGGTCTCCCACTCGGTTCGGGGCAGCGAGCGCAAGATCGGTGCCGTCCTCTTCGAACGTGGCCGCACCGGTGCCCGCCCCACCCCTGCCGGAGAGAAGGCCATCGTGCACGCCCGCCGCATCCTTCGCCTGCTGGACGTCCTGACCGCCGAGGCGCGCGGCGCGGCCCGGTCCGATGCTGTGGAGGGGCCGCTGCGGATCGCGGCTTTTCGCAGCGCGGCTCTACACCTGCTGCCGCCCGTCCTGCAGCGGCTACGCGCCCGACACCCGAGGATCGAGCCTCGGGTGCGGATCGTACGCGAGGTGGGGCGCGGCACTGCGGGCGAAGTGGCCGACGGGAAAGCCGACATAGCCATCGCCACACTGGGCGGCTCGGAACCGCTTCCACCGGGTCTGGTCGCGAGCGGACTCCTTGAAGAGCCGTATGCCCTGGTGCACGCGACGGGTCACGCCGCCCCGCGCTCGCTGCCGCTGGTCGACTGGGCCGAAAACTGTGGCTCGTACACCCGCGACTGGTGGGCTGCACAGGACTGGATCCCGAAGGCGACCATCGAGGCCGAGGACGACGGAGCGGTGCTCTCCTTGGTGAGCGGAGGCCACGGAATGGCGATCATGCCCGCGCTCTCCTTGGTCGGAGCACCGAACTCGGTGGGGATCACCGATCTCGGCCCCGAGCGCCCGACCCGCCAGGTCGGCTATGTCACCACCTCCGAACTGGCCGGATCTGCTGTCGTGCGCGCCGTGGTGAGGGAGCTGCGGGCGACGGCTCAGCAGGGTGTGAGCTTTCTCAGCAGCGAGGCTTGATCAGGTCAAGCACGGCCTGAGCCGCTGACTGCTACCGGCGGACGATCTTGAAAACCGTCGTGGCGCGAGTCACCGTGGGTTCAAATCCCACACCCACCGCAGGTGAACGGCCCCTGACCAGGTAACTCGGTCAGGGGCCGTCACATTGGCTGCCGCCCGTGAGCGGCCGCTGTTCCCCGGGGTTCCCCGTTGGATCGGGCACGCCTGGGGCACGGCTTCCTCTTTCTGGCCGCCCCCTCGATGAGTCAGTGACACTCGCTATCGTCCTGCCATGACCTCAAGTGATCACCTGCTCGATCTGATCCAGAGCAGGCCGGACATCCAGGAACTGCTGCGGTCATCCTTCAGCTTCGACATCGAGCGGAAGCGGTGCGGCGACGGCTTGAGGCTTGCCTCGGGTCGGTCACTGGAGCCGATTGCCGGAGAGTTCGCCGGTGGTGCTTACCTCCTGTGTACTGAGGAGAACGGCCGCCAGCCGGTAGTGTTCGCGAGTTCCGAAGGGAAGGGCGGGCTGATCGCCGATGACCTCGCGGGCGCGCTGGAGATCATCATCGGGCTGGCTTGGCAGGACTGCCTCGGCTTCTCGGGCGGGGGCAACGTAAAGGTCATGCAAGTCTCTGCTCAGCACCTCGAACGGTCCTTGGCCAGGGACAATCCGGAGATCGCTGAGGAACGTGCCGCTGTGGCTGCGGCCCTGTCCCTGCGGGTTGTCTCTGTCGCCGACCTCGTCATCCGACTGCAGGAAGCCGCTTCAAGGACCGAACCCGACTACGTGGTGGTCGACGAGGACGGGCAAGCATACGGTTCCCCATTCGGCGAGTACTCGGAGCCTCGTCTCGGCGGCTGGCGCTGAACCGGAGCGCTCGCACGGGCCTTCCGCCCTGCCTCAACCCACCGTTCACCCCAGCTTCCATCCCGTCTGCCGTCGGCCCACACACCGTGGAGCGGGCGTGGTTCAGGGCGTCAAGGTGGAGCGCGCCACTGTACGAACAACCTTGACACCCTGGGGCGCGTCTGCTCGGCTCTGCCTGGGTTGATAGCAGACGGGATGGAAGCACCTCCGCGCACGCCACACTCGGCCGGCACTCGCGAACGGCGCCCCCGCCATCTCGGAGCCTGAGCGCCCCCGCCGGAGGCTCGTTCTGACCGGGGTGCTCCGTGTCCAGGTCTCTACTCATGGGCCGTAGCTCGCTGCGGCCCCAGGGGCCAGCCCGCGCTCGCGCGGGCACTTGACAAGCATGCCGAGGCGAGCCGTACGGGTCTGGTGTTCACCGGAGCAGGAGGCGGCCAGCTTCGTCGGAACAATTTCCGCCGCATCTGGCTGCGGGCTGCGGAGGAGGCCGGACTCGGGGACGTGCACTTTCACGACCTCCGGCACACGGGCAACACCCTCGCCGCGATCGGCGGTGCGACGACGCGCGAGCTGATGCAGCGCATGGGGCACTCGTCGGTGCGGGCTGCGCTGATCTATCAGCACCTGATGAACGGGCGGGACCATGGAATCGCCGCCCACGTCGATGAGCAGATCAAAAAGGTCCGCCCGGCCGAGCCCTCCGGGGAGGGTCCCGAGGAGGCATCTGGCACGTGAGTGGCACGACGCCACTCCCCCGCCGAAATCGCGGAGAAACGATCAAGACCCAGGCTCCCGGTTCGATACCGGTGACCTGGGCCTTTGTCGTGCTTCCTACTGGTGAGCGCGGACGGTTTCGAACCGCCGGCATCTGCTTTGTAAGGTCGATCCGACTCCGCTCTAGCTGCTGCCGTCGGCTGGTGCGACGGCCGGACAGAGACGCTGATGTACGCCCTCGTTCGGCGTCGTTGATGTCAGCCGTGGATGTCAGAAGCCTTCTGATCCGTAGCTCTACAGAGATGTCAGCGGGGGTCATAGAGGTCGCCGCACGGTCCCTCGCAGTGGCTGACAGTCATGGTCAGTCTCGGCGCTCTCCGGCGACAGGGTTCTTCAGGGTGGTCACATCCCCCGAATGGCTGCCACGATTCCCGCCCATTTCGATCACGCGTTCGAGAGTTGTGGTGCCCCGCTCCGCTGCTGCCCCAGCGCGGTCCCATAGTGGGCGGCGGTCAACGGCGCATCCTGTCCGATGGCACGCGATGTAACGTCAGTCTGTTCTTGGTGAGGGACAACTGAGTTTGAGTCAGGCATTGACCTCATAGCCTCAAAGGTAAGTTCGGCAGCCGTGTGGCGGCGCAGTGAACTGGGTCGCTTCTCTACTGCCGTGGGGGCATCTGCCGAGGTGCCACACACCCACGCGAGGGCCGTCTCATTTGTGCTTGAACGCGCACTCTTAGGCCGATCTAGGTAGATTCACACAGCGCAAGGGGTTCTGATCAATCAACCCAATCCACGCCGGATTGCCTAAGAGGTCCCACCCCAGCTGCATGAATGTCTTCGGTGCCGTTGGGTCCGATCTCAGGCAATCGATGGGCTGCAATGCCCTTCCGGCACATCAAGTCACACAGGGAGTACGTCATGAGCGCTTTCTCGATCTTCAACGGCGGCCGCGGTGGCCGTGGCGGCTTCGGCGGACGCGGCGGCTTCGGCGGACGCGGCGGCCGCGGTGGCCGTGGCGGCTTCGGCGGACGCGGCGGCCGCGGTGGCCGTGGCGGCTTCGGCGGAGGCGGCGGCTTCGGCGGCTTCGGCGGAGGCGGCGGCTTCGGCGGCCGTGGTGGCGGTGGCGGCTTCGGCGGCCGCTACTAAGCACCGCCGCTTCGCCTGAGGATCCTCATCGTGGGGGTCGATGGCTCGTCCGTCGGCCCCCCATCAGCAGCATGATCCCGCCCTGCTCCCTCCCCCGAGAAGGCGACCCCGCTTGGCGTACGCGACACACGCCGACCCGGCTGACACCAAGCCCGTGTCCCCGGCAGTCGAGGACAGTCCAGTGCCCCTCGCGGCACCGTGTCCTCGGCCGACGCGTTCCGCCGCTTCTGGCCATGGGCACGCCTCGACCGGTACCGGCTCGCCGCGAGTGCCATCCTTCTCATCGCGGGGTCCGCCGGTGAAGTCGCTTCGGTGTGGCTCTTCAAGAACCTGGTCGACCAAGTCCTCATCCCCCACCGGTTCACAGCGTTCCCGCCGCTGGCCGGGCTCATGGCCGCCGTGGCTGGTCGCGGCGCTGCTGACCTTTGCGGGCGAGTACCTGGCCACCTGGGTCGCCGAGCGCTTCCTCCTGCGTCTGCGTACCTCGGTCGTGGAACATCTGCACAGCCTGCCCCCCGAAGTCCACTTCGCTGGCTGCTGCGCAGATCTGCGCCAGCGCTCGTGCGCCCCTGCGACCGAGCGCTTAGAAGGCGCTTGGCGCGTTCACCTGGAATCGGCCCCTGGCCTGGGCAATCACGCGCCGGGGACGGGCTGCCACTCGACTTCGACACGCAGTCGACACGGCCCAGATCACTCGTAGATCGTCGCTGCGCGCAGCGCTCGTGCGAAGAACCTCCAGTCACCGCTGGCCGGCATCTCGCGGCCGGTGTTGCTGTACCAGCCGTCCGCGTCGTCGATCCATGCCGGTCCGCGTTCTCCCATGAGCTTCCATCCTCGGCGTGGCTGCGATGCAGTGAACGAACGAAGGCGGCCAGGGCTTCTCTGCTGTCGACGTGCTCAGGAGAACTGGTCATCCCTGGGACCCTACTTGGCACATCGGCTCTGAGGCCTTGGTGAGCGCCGCCTTGTAGGTTCGACCGGACGGCCGCCCAACGGGTCCGGGCCAAGGGAGATTACGGTGCTGACGGTCGTTCCGTGCCGTTGCTGTCCACGGTCGTTGATGTCAGTTGTGGATGTCAGGCCGACCCCCGTGTAATCCGCCACGCGGGGGTTACGCATCCCTCCTCAACGTGCCACCAGCCCATGCGCTCACCGTGGTCCAGGAGTTGTTGCACCTTACGGAGATCAGCTTCCGGAGGCACGTCCAGAGCGATCATGTTGAACTGATCCACTCCCTCGCCACCCACCCGGAGTTCCCAGAAGGCGTTGAGCACGCTCTGCCGGGCAGCCGCGGAGCCGCCGTCCCGGATCACGATCAATCGGATCGTGCAGTTCTCAGAGCTCCGGACCACTTCTCCGGCCCAGAGCCAGCCGTCAGCGTCGGCATGGGTGCGAACCACATCGCCATTCGCGATCCCACGAACGAACCACGGGGTGTTGGCCAGACGCGCAGTCCCATCACCCACGTCGATGGCCCATACGTTCTCCGCGCCAACCGGGGGCCACCCATCCTCATCAACCTCAAGGCGAAAGCTGACCTTCACGTGATCCGGTTCAATCGTCGTCATGGCCACAGAGTGCACGACACGACCGCCCCGCCGGCCGCCGCCCCTGGGCTCCCAGCTTGGGAGGCTGGATGGCTGCTTTGTAAGAGCAGCGCTCTACCCCTGAGCTACGCACCCGTGGATGAAGGAACAGCCTACATGGCCCATGGCCCATGCTCACAAACGGTTCCCCGGGCCTGCGAGACACCGGGGGATATCCCCACCCCGCATCCGGTGGCCGCCCGGATTCACCCCCGGCGCCGCTTTCCCTACGGTGGACGCACACCGGTGGGAGAGCCCCCCGGACCGGACGGGGGATCGATCGCCGTGGCACTCCACACCAGCACCCGCACTGCCGCCCGCAAGCCCGCACGCGCGCTCGTCGCGTCCGTCGGGGCTGTGGTCGTCGGCCTCTGTCTCTCCGGTTGCGGTGGTACGGACGTGGACAGCGCCCCGGTCGAGCACAAGGCGTTCGCGTTCGGGGGGAAGTCCCTGAGGATCGATGCCGGTGATACGGACGTGGAGCTCGTAGCGGCCGATGTGCACAGCATCGAGGTGACCCGCCGCGTCGACGGGTGGGTGGTCCTCGGGAGCGGGCCCGATGCCCGGTGGACGATGCAGAACGGCACGCTCACGCTCCGGGTGAAGTGCTCAGCGGTGATCAGCGACTGCGCCGCCCGGCATCAGGTGAAGGTGCCGCGTGGGGTCTCGGTGACGGTGGACGGTGACAACGGCAAGGTCGTCGCCTCCGGGTTCGACGCTCCTCTGACCGTCCAGTCCGACAACGGGCAGGTGACCGTACGTGACTCGAGCGGGCCGCTGACGCTGGAGACCGACAACGGGGCCGTCGTCACGGAGCGGATCTCCAGCAGGTCCGTCTCCGCGCAGTCGGACAACGGAGCGATCCGGCTCGGGTTCGCCGTTGTGCCGGATCTGGTGGACAGCATCACCGACAACGGCGAGGTGACGGTCGAGCTGCCGAAGGGTTCGGTGGCATACGCGGTGACTGCCGGGTCCGGGAACGGGGACGTTTCGGTACAGGTGCCGCGCAGCGACAGCAGCCCTCATGTGGTGAAGGCGCGCAGCGACAACGGTCGTATCACGGTGCGCAGCGCGCGCTGACCGGCCCGTGTGCGCGACGAAGCGGGCACAGGGCACGTCGGGCCGTTCCCCGGAGTGGCCTGCGAACCCGGGGGCAGGCGCTGTGGGTGGTGGGCGCGCGGAGGCGCTGATGGTGGTCCCGGTCGGCGCACTGCTCGGACGCGCGATCGCCGGGCTCCACCTTGCGGGCATGGGAGCGCGCCGGGTCTGCTGTCGCTGCGTGCGACCGTCGAGTTGTCCCGGGCGGCCATCGGCAGGGTCGTCGGCGGGGTCGTCGGCGCCTGAGCGGTGCTCGCCGTGGTCCCCGTCCGCCGTTCCCGTCTGTTCGCTCTGCGCCACCGGGCGGTGGAACCGGCGGGCGTACGGGGGGGGTGACTCCCTGCCCCGGCGCCGTGCGGTCCGTCCCCGTCCCGCCCGGTGCCGCGGACGCACCGCGACAACGGGGAAATCACGGCGCGAAGTGTGAACTAACCGGCCCGTGTGTTCGTCCTTACCTGGTGGGAGAATGAACCGGGCACGGCGATACGGCACGGGAGAGGGATGTGACGGCGACACACGCGCGGCCGCAGGCAGGAGCGGGTGGCAGAACCGCCGTCAGGGATGTCCTCGGATTGATGCTGCTTCCGCTGTCGCTGCTCGCGGCCGCGCTGCCGGCCGCCGTCGCCGGTGGTGGTACACGGCGCTGGTTCGGCGGGCGCGGGGAGGGCCAGCGCGCCGATGCGCAGGCGGCGAAGGACGCGGCCGCGGAGGCCTTCTACGAGCTGGACTCGGCTCAGCGCGATCTGCGGATCTCCATCGAGACGATCACCGCGGTGGACAGTTCGCCCGCCGCGCGGAAGGCCGCGGACGATTTCGCCGCGCTGGGGCGCCGGATCGACGAGGCCAGCCATGCGTACATCACGGCGGTCGACGCCCATGACCTCGACCGGGACGATCTTGAGCCGGCGGTCGCCTCACGTGCCCGCACGGAGCTGACCGGCGCCAAGGACGAGCTCGTGCGGGTCAAGGCCGAGCTGGACCGGTTCGCGCAGGGGCTCGGCCCGCTGCTGGGGAACGCCGAGACGCAGCTGGCCCGGCTCGCGCCCGCCGTCGAGCGGGCCCGGCAGGCGCTCCTCGGCGCGAGCAATGCTCTCGATGAGGTGCGCGCATCCGGACTGCGGGCGGACGATCTCGCCGCGCGTCTGGCGGCGCTCGCCCCCGAACTGACCAAGCTCAACCAGGGCGCCGGACAGCACGGCGTACCGGAGACGCTGCAACGCGCCGACCAGGTGCTGCGCGCCGCCGAAGCCCTGCGGGCCGAGGCGGCGCAGCTTCCTGGGCGTGCCGCCGAGATCGACCACCGGCTGGTGTCGCTGCGTACCCGGGCCGAGGCGCTGACGACCCGCGCGGGCTCGGTGGAGCCGGTGCTGAGCGAGCTGCGGCGGCGCTTCACGGCCGCGTGCTGGCAGGACCTCCAGCGCGTGCCGGAGCAGGCCGCGGTCAATGTGCGGCAGGCCGAGGAGAAGCTCAAGGAGGCGGCGAGGGCGCGGGACGAGCAGCGCTGGGCCGATGCGACGTCGCGGCTGTCCACCGTACGGGCCCTGCTGAACACGACGGACGAGGCCGTGTCCGCGGCCGGTGACCGGCTGCGCCGTCTCGACGACGTGGCCAAGGACCCCCAGCAGGAGATCCAGCGGACCCGGTTCGCCATCCGGGACGCCCAGCGCCTGGCCATGGCGGGGCGCAATACGCCCGAGCCGCGCCATGCCCGGCCGCTGGACGACGCCGTGGCCCGGCTGGAGCGTGCGATCGCCGGGCTGGAGGGGCGCCACCCCGACTACTGGCACTTTCTGACCGAGACCGAAGCCGTGCGGCGGACGGCGGCGCGGGTGGTCTCCGAGATCCGGGAGGAGCGGGGCGCGGGCGGCTGAGCCGAGTTGTCGCCGCCGTGCGCGGGGCGGATCCTGGTGGTATCCCGAAGGAGAACACCATGGCCACCCATGCAGTGCATCCCCCGCGGCGACGTGTACAGAAGCCCGCACAGCGCAGCAGAGCCGCCCGGCTCGACGATCATCTCCCGGTCGATCACCGGCTCAGCAGCGTCTACCGCGTAGGGGCGGGGCTGATGGGGCTGTTGCTGCTGGCCTTCGGCATCCTGGGGCTGATCAACAAGATCGGCTTCTTCAGCACGGGCGACGCCACCGTGGCGGGCCTGAACACCAACGGGTCGCTCAGCATCCTCTCCATCTGCGTCGGCCTGCTCCTGTTCGTCGGGATGGTGATCGGCGGCAACTTCGCCTCGACGCTCAACATGGTTCTGGGCATCGCGTTCATCCTCAGCGGCTTCGTCAATCTCGCGCTGCTCGACACCACCTTCAACTTCCTTGCGTTCCGTATGCAGAACGTCCTGTTCAGCTTTGTCGTCGGGCTGATGCTGATGATGTTCGGGATGTACGGAAGGGTCAGCGGCGGGCTCCCGCACGACAATCCGTACTGGCGCGCCCGCCATCCCGAAGAGGCCGCGAGGGAACTGCGCCGCGACCGGAGTTCGTCGATGCCGGTCGCCCGGCAGGAGCCGTAGTGCGCGGTGGCCGGCACGGCTGCCGGATAGCCTGGGCGCATGCCTCGTTACGAATACCGCTGCCGCTCCTGCGGAGACACGTTCGAACTCAGCCGTCCGATGGCCGAGTCCTCGGCCCCTGCCTCCTGCCCCGCCGGGCACGAGGACACCGTGAAGCTCCTCTCCACCGTGGCCGTGGGCGGGGTGTCGGCCCCGTCCGCGCCCGCCGCACCCTCGGGTGGCGGCGGGGGCGGCGGCTGTTGCGGTGGGGGCTGCTGCGGCTGACCCGGGCCGGGCGGCCGGTGCCCGGCACAAGGCCGCCCGATCGTCACCGCTTGCGGGACAGGGTCAGCCCGTCCGCCACCGTGAGCATCACGCTCTCCATCCGCGGATCGGCGGCCACATGGTCGTTGAACTCCTTGATCGCCGCCGCTCCCCCGGTCGCCAGCGGATCGGTCACACCGCCGTGGAACAGCACGTTGTCGGTGACGATCAGCCCGCCCTGCCGCATCCGGGGCACCAGCTCCTCCCAGTACGGGATGTAGTTGCCCTTGTCCGCGTCCAGATAGGCCAGGTCGATGTGCGGCCCGGACGGCATCGCCCGCAGGGTGTCGAGTGCGGGGGCGATGCGCAGCTCGATCCGGTCGGCGACGCCTGCTTTCTCCCACGCCTCGCGGCCGTAGGCGGTCCACTCCTCCGAGATGTCGCAGGCGATCAGCCGTCCGTCGGCGGGCAGTGCCTGCGCCATGGCCAGCGCCGAGAACCCGGTGAACGTCCCGACCTCGACGATGTGCCGGGCCCCCGTGAGCCGTACCAGGAAGGCGAGCAGCGGGCCCTGCTCCTCGGCGGACTGCATCCCGGCCTGCCCGGGAAGGCGTGTGTACGTGGCCTCGACCAGGTCACGCTGTACCGCGTCGAGCGGCGGGTTGTGCGCCAGCATGTATGCGTACAGCTCGTCCGTGATCTTGGTTTCGTTTCCCTTGCTCATGGCCCACTCTCTCCGGCCTGCCGGGCAGACCCGTCGCGTCGTCGGGTTCCACTCTCTCCCGTCAGCGGACCGGTTGCGGGGCGGCTGCCCGGAGGAAACGCCGGAGGATCTCCTCGCCCGCCACGACACCCCGTTGGGTCAGTACGTCGATGTGCGGGGCGCTCCAGCCGGTGTCGGCGAGTTCGCCGTGGCCGGGGCGCCAGCCTCGGTCGGCGGCGAGCAGCAGATCGGCGTCGAGGAGCGAGTCACCCGCGGCGAGAGTGAGCGTGGCACCGGCGCGGCGGGCGACTTCCTTCATCGCAGCGCTCTTGGTGAGCGGCATGGGAACGGCATAGATCTTGCGGCCCTGGAGGGACACCGTCCAGCCGCGGGGCTCCGCCCACGAGGCCAGCTCCTTCACCCAGTCCGCGGGCAGCAGCGAGCGTTCGACGACGAGATACGCGAAGAGGTCCTCGGCGACCCGCTCCTTGAGCAGCCAGGCGGGGTCCGCGGCGGCCACCAGGTGGGTGCGGACCTCCGCGAGCGAGGCGCACTCGTCGGCGAGCCGGCGGGCCACCTGTGTCTGCCAGTCGGGGTCCGAGACGCCGTCGACCAGGAGGTGCCCTCCATTGGCACAGATAGCGAACTTCGGCGCGGGGCCCGGGAGATGGATGCGCTCGTACTGCTCACGGCTGCGTGTGGTCGTGGGCACGAAGACCGTGGTGCGGGCCAGCTCCTCGAGGAGCGCGGCGGCCGTCTCCGTGAGATAGGAGAGCGGCTTGCGCTCGTACGTCTCGACGCAGAGCAGCCGGGGGGATTCGGCGTCCGGCATGAGGAGCTGGAGCGCCGCCCTCGAGTAGATGAGGGTGCGGTCGAGGTCGCTGGCGACCAGCGTCGTCGTGGGCCTCGAAGCGGTCACTGCGACGCCACCGACTTGCCGTCCGCGCCCGTCGCTCCCCGGGTGTACTTCGGGTGGATCAGTCCGACGCAGGTGTACGGGAGTCCGTCGACCTCCTCGACCGGCACGCCGCGCTGTTCGGCCAGCAGCCGGATGTGTTCGAGGTCGGCGCCCGCACCCCGTTTGGCGAGGATCTTCCATGGGACGCGCCGCAGCAGTACGCGTGTCGTCTCGCCGACGCCCGGCTTGACCAGGTTCACATCGTGGATGCCGTACTCCTCGCTGATGCGCTCGACGGCCGCCCAGCCGTCCCAGGTGGGGGCGCGGTCGGCGGTGAGCAGCTCCTTGACCTCCGCGTCCACCGCGTCGACGACCTCGTCGAAGTACGCGGCGACGGTGTCGAGGAAGTGGCCGGACACATCGGAGTCCGCGAGTTCCCGGTAGAACTTCGCGCCGTGGTAGTCGTCCGGGCCGACCAGGTCGGAACGCAGGACGGTACGCGAAATCAGTCCGGAGACCGTCGAGTTGAGACAGGCGGACGGTATGAGGAAGTCCTCGCGGGTGCCGTAGGTCCGGACGCAGCCGCCCGGATCGGCCAGGACCGCGATCTCGGGGTCGAACCCGTCGAACTCGGCGAGCGCCGCGGACAGTTCGCGGGTGATCGCCCCCTTTCCGGTCCAGCCGTCGACGAAGACGACGTCCGCCGGGTCGTGTTGGGCGGCCAGCCAGCGCAGGGCGTTGGCGTCGATGCCGCGTCCGCGCACGATGGAGACCGCATAGTGCGGCAGATCGAGTCGGTGCCGGTGCTGGGCCCAGCGGCGCATCAGCACGCCGACCGGCGTTCCGGCGCGGGCGAGGGAGACGAGTACGGGGCGGGGGGTGCGCTCGGCGAGGACCGTCTCGGTGACGACGCCGACGGCCCGCGCGATGCGGGCGGCCGACAGGTCCAGGGCCGCCTTGAACAGCTCCTGGTACTGGGCGGACGGCTGGTATTCGACGGGCAGCGATTCGGCGTAGTGCGCGCCACCGCTCTGTATCGCTTCCTCGCGCTCTTCGGTGGGCGCCTCCAGCTCGGTGTCCGAGAGGTCCTGGAGCAGCCAGCCGACCTCGTCCGGCGCGTAGGAGGAGAAGGCGGGGCCGCGAAGGGGCTCGGGCAGCATGGAGGGTTCCTGCCGTTCGGGGGCGGGCGTGGGGGCGTACGACGGGACGTACGAGGGGACGACGGCCAGCAGGACGTGGGAGGTGTGCGCGGCGAGCTCCGCCAGCAGTCCGCCGGGGGCGTGCAGCTCCGGGGTGTCGGCCACGGAGTCGACGACCACCACCACGGCGTCGAAGCCGGCGCCCGCGACGTTGTAGGCGAAGCGGTCACCGGGGCCGTCGGCCGGGTTGTCGTGGGCCGGGAAGACGAGGCGGCTGCGTATCGCGTACCCGGGGTCGTCGACGGCGAGGACGGGGGAACGCGTGGTGGTCGAGTACCGCACCTCGGCGTCGGTGCGCTCCTCCAGGGCCGTGCCCAGCCGGAGCGGTGCGTACATCAGCTCCTCGAAGCCGAGGATCAGTACGCGACGGGTACCGGCTCCCAGAGCCTCGGCCATGCGGGTGGCCATGGCGGGAAGGGCCGATTCCAGGGCCGCGCGGTGTGCGGGGGTGAAGCCGTGCCGCCCGCCGTCGGGCACATCGGCGGGCCACTCCAGCTCGACCCGGGTGCAGGGGCCGTCGGCCGACCGTTCCGGCACCGGCGCACCGGCGGGACCGGCCTCGGCGGCGGCCTGCGTCGGCTCATGGGCTTCGACCAACGCCTGCCCCTTCTCCAGGACGCCGTCCGGGAGGCGGATCGTGCCCGTTCCCCGCGCCACCAGGTCGACGCGTGCGCCGATCTCCTCGGCGAGCTCGGCCAGGCGTCCGCGGTCGGCGGCCGACCGCATGTCCACCAGGGCCACGATGACGTACCGGTCGCGCGGGTACAGCTCGTGCAGCGCGCGGATCGTGTTGAGCACAGTGTTGCCCGTGGAGAACTCGTCGTCCACCAGCACGAGCGGATCCCCTGCCCACCCGCCGTCACCGTCGCCGGCCAGCAGCGTCGGGTCCTCCGGCAGGAGCAGATGCGAGGTCGCGTGCGAGTGCGACTCCTCGAAGCCGCCCGCCCGGGCCACGCCCTCGACCGGGCGCCGCGTCGAGTGGAGGTAGGGGGTCACGCCCAGCCCGTCGGCGACCGCATGGCCGAGACCGGTGGCCGTCTCCGCGTACCCGAGGACCACCGCCCGGCGCGCCGCGTCGTCCCCGAGAAGCTCGCGCACCCGCCGGCCGAGCTCGAACCCCGTGCCGTACACCACGGAGGGGCGCTGCGGCACATGCTTGCCCAGCACATTCGAGACCAGCAGATGGGCCCGCTTGGGGTTGCGGCGCAGTGCGAGGCCCAGCAGCTCCCGGAGCTCGCCGTCGCCTCCGGGCTCCCCGTTGCCGACGAGCTCGACGCCCAGTCGCTCCGACACCCAGCTACCCGACCACACCACGTTCGCCGTCTCTTTCCTCGCTGCGCGCTCGCTCATCGAGACGCGCTCATTCCGCGACGCCCGCGGTCAGCAGCTCCACGAACCCGACGTCTTCCTTCGTCACACCGAAGACCTCGGCCCGCAGCAGCGTGCGCTCGGCCCACGCGCGGTGCGGTTTCACTTCATTCATTTTGTTCGTATATGCGGAGCGCATGACACCGCCGCCGCCCCGCTCCGGCCGCAGGATGTCCTGCGCATCGCTGTACTCCTCGTGACTGACCACGGACAGGGCGTGCACGGGCGCGACGTGCGAGGGGTGGATGCATGTCTTGCCGAGCAGACCGTTGGCCCGGTCGAGCTCGATCTCCCGCAGCAGCCCGTCCAGGTCGTGCTCGATCAGTTCGGTGCGCAGTTCCTCGGCCCGGCCCTCCATGAAGGGGCTGCGGCGCAGCTGCGGCTTGAACATGCGCTCCTGGAGGCGGAAGTACTCCCACACGGGTCCGGTGATGGTGAAGCCCGTGCCGTCCGCCCGGCCGAGCATGTTCACCACGTCCGCAATGACCGCGGCGACGAGCTGGACGTCGTACGCCGTCATGTCGGGCGCCCTGCGCAGCCCGTACGCCGAGCAGAAGTCGGTGACCCCGAGGCGCAGTGCCAGCACCTGGTGCCGGTATGTGTCGACGGTGCGGGCGATTCCCTGCAGCGTTTCGCGGCGGGACTCGAGGTGAAGGAGCTCCGGGGATTCGAGGACGGGCATGGCGAAAAGCCGCAGCCCCTTGGCCGTCTCGGCCTTGGTGAGTGCCTCCATGAACGGCACGCCACGCTCTTCGGTGAACTTGGGAAGTACAAAACCGGACAACAATGAGGCGGAGCTGCCGAGCCGGTTCACCAGGTCCGTGATCTGCTCCGGTTCACGGACCCGGATGAAGAGCAGTGGCAGCTCGACGTCGCACGCCGCGAGGTCGGCGAACTGCCTGACCAGGTTCTCCTCGGCCGCCGCCACCTCGGAGTCGTTGATCGAATCCTCCAGGCACAGCACCATCGAGACCACGCCTCGACCGGCCTGTTTGATGATGTCGTCCGCGAGCCGCGGCCGGGTGGCCGGGGAGTACAGGGTGGCTCCCAGAGCGGCCGAAAGTGTGCGGGCGGGTGAGCCGGCGTCGAATTCGATCGGCTCCCGGTGGAACAGGCCCTTCCGCGCAGCGGGCGAGATGTGCCCGAAATGACGCATGTGATTCCCCCGTACTGCCTGACAGGCCGGACAACGTGTGGCCGGTAATAGTACGTACGGACCGGTGTCGACAGTTCCCCGCGTGCGTGAATTTCGGGTAACTCGTCCATTTCCCGATGGTTCACCGAGGCCCGGAGGCCACGGTTCCGACGCACGTCGGAGACATGGGATGCACCCCCCACGTTGTCTGCGCGGGCAGCCAGCAGGCAGGATGACCGCCATGACGCACGCGATGCTGAAGGGCTCGAACGTCCCCCTCGATGCCACGGCCGTACGGGCCGTGCTGCGCTGGACCCCGGGCGCCGGGATCCCCGATGTGGACGCCTCGGCCCTGCTTCTCGGCACCGGTGGCCGGGTGCGCTCCGACGAGGACTTCGTCTTCTACAACCAGCCCCGGCACCCCTCCGGCCTGGTACGACGGCTACCGAAGCGCAGCATCGCCGAGGGCCTGACCGACACCATCGAGGCCGACCTGGGCGCACTCGACCCCTCGGTCGAACAGGTGGTCATCGCCGCGTCGTCGGACGGGGCCGCCTTCGAACAGGTCCGTGATCTGCGCATCCTGCTGTACGACGCGGCGTCGGCGGGCGGGGATCCGCTCGCGGTGTTCGATGTGCGGCCGGAGACCGGCGAGGAGACCGCGATCATCTGCGGTGAGCTCTACCGGCGCGGCGATGGCTGGAAATTCAGGGCGGTCGGCCAGGGCTACCCGACCGGTCTGGTCGGCCTCGCGACCGCGTTCGGCATCTCGGTGGACGAGGCGGAAGCCGCGGCCGAGCCCGATCCGGCCCCGGCCCCCGCCCCGTCGGCGTCCTCCGCGCCTTCCGTCACCGGGCCGGCTGCCACGGCACCCGCCCCCGCGTTCCCTCCCGCACCGGCGCCCGCCCCCGACATACAGGCCACGGTCCAGCACCAGCAGCCCGCGTACGGCTACCCGCAGGCCGCGACGGCCGCCGGACCCGCCCAGGCTCCGCAGCCCGCATACGGCTACCCGCAGCGGGCCTCCGTGCAGCCCGCGTACGGCTATCCGCAGCCCGCGGCCGCCGCGGCGCCCGCCCCCGACCCGAATTTCGTCCTGCCGCCGCAGGGCCCGCAGTTCGTCCGTTCCTGACCGCACCGGCGCCGCAGGCCCGGTCCGCGGGGCGAGGGCAGGCGCTCAGGCACCGCGCGCCCGGCCCGGAGCCGGAGGCAGGCGCTCAGGCCCGGGACTTGTAGCCGCGCCCCCACTGCATCCCCCAGCCGAACAGCCGGTCCAGCTCCGACTGGAAGCCGTAGACGAACTTCACCTCGCGCCGCACGATCAGCTCGTCCTTGACGTTCTCCACCGTGAACACGGCGCACGAGCGGGCCTGGGGGGCCCTCTCGTCGAGTTCGATCTCGATCCGCGGCCCGTTGCCCGGGTAGAGCGTCACCTTGGCGTGCGTACGGTCGAAAGCCGGCGTCTGGTCGTAGATGTACACGAAGAACAGCAGCCGCTTGATCTGGTCCCGCTGATCGAGGTTGACGTACACGGTCTCCCCCGACGGCGCCCCGAAGCGGTCGTCCCCGCTGAGCCTGACGTACGGCGGCCCGTTCAGGTCGCCGATCAGGTTGCCCAGCGGCTGCACCACCCCCTTGGTGCCGTCCTTCAGCTCGTACATGCAGCCCAGGTCCAGGTCGACGTTGACCACGCCCTGGGTGTGCGCCTGGACCACATCGGGCTGGAAGAGCTTGAAGGGCCGCAGCAGCCGCCCGCTCTGCCGCGACCTGCCCTCGATGTCGGACGTACGCATCCGCCAGGAGAGGTTGACCCGGAGATTGCCGGTCAGCGCGCCCTGCTTGGTCAGGGAGACCGTGGCGTGCCGCTTGGAGAGCACGATGGAGTTGGTCGCCGCGTTGCCCGCCTCGAACTGCGCTTCCCGCCTCGGCCACAGGCCGTCCCAGAACGCCATCCCCAACCCCCACACGTCTCGGTACTGTCCGGGCCCCGCACACATCGCAGCGGGGCGGCCGCCGGGCCGGATCCGGGTGTTCCCGGACAACCGTCGCCGTACGGACCGCCCCGCTGAGAGCGTTCCTCAATCCCTACCGGGTCACACCCCGGACGGGACTTCCGCCTTGGAACCCGAACTGTCGTCGCCGCCGGCCTCCAGCGCCTTGTTGCGCCGGACCGACGACCAGAAGGACCAGCCGATCAGCACGACGCCGACGAGACCGGTGATGATCTCGTTGATCTGGTACTGGATGGTGACGAGCAGGATGACGGCCAGCGCGCCGATGGCGTAGTGAGCGCCGTGCTCCAGGTAGACGTAGTCGTCCAGGGTGCCCTGGCGGACCAGGTAGACCGTGAGCGAACGGACGTACATCGCTCCGATGCCGAGGCCGAGGGCCATCAGCACGATCTCGTTGGTGATGGCGAAGGCGCCGATGACACCGTCGAACGAGAAGGACGCGTCGAGCACCTCGAGGTAGAGGAACATGAAGAACGCGGCCTTGCCGGAGAGCACCATCGCGGAGACGTTCTTGCCGGTCTTCCTGGCCTCCTCCTCGGCCTCGTGCTCGCGCTCCTCGTCTTCCTCGAGCTTGTTCTCGAAGTAGCCGGAGAGACCGCCGACGATGAGGTACGTGATCAGACCCGCGACACCCGCGAGCAGGACGGTCTCCGCCTTGTCCGCGTGCGCGCCGCCGTGCTGGTGCGCCTGGGTCGCGAAGGTCATGGCCGAGATCAGCAGGACGATGAGCGCGATGCAGACCGACAGCATGTCGACCTTGCCGAGCTTGGCGAGCGGACGCTCGATCCAGCGCAGCCACTGGATGTCCCGGTCCTCGAAGATGAAGTCGAGGAAGATCATCAGCAGGAACATGCCACCGAAGGCGGCGATCGCCGGGTGGGCGTCCGTGACCAGTTCCTGGTAGCGGTCGGGCTGGTTGAAGGAGAGATCGACTGCCTCGATGGGCCCGATCTTGGCGGTGATGGCCACGATCACGACGGGGAAGACCAGCCGCATACCGAAGACCGCGATGAGCACGCCGACCGTGAGGAAGATCTTCTGCCAGAAGGCATTCATCTTCTTCAGGATTCCGGCGTTGACCACCGCATTGTCGAAGGACAGCGAGATCTCCAGGACGGAAAGGATCGCGACGACACCGAAGGCTTCCCACCCCCCGTAGAACACCGCTGCGACCAGGCCGAGCGCGGTAATCGCGAACGACCAGCCGAAGGTTTTCAGAAGCACTGGCTACCCCATCGTGTATGTAACGGGTCTCCCCCGGGTGTGTGCGGGGCTCCCCCGCGCCGTGCGCGGCTTTACGAAACGTTGACCCCGAAGTCTAGAGCGATGCCGCGAAGACCCGACGCGTACCCCTGTCCCACTGCACGGAACTTCCACTCGCCGTTGTACCGGTAGAGCTCGCCGAAGATCATCGCGGTCTCCGTCGAGGCGTCCTCGCTCAGGTCGTAGCGGGCGAGTTCCTGGCCGTCCGCCTGGTTCACCACGCGAATGAACGCATTGCTGACCTGACCGAACGTCTGACCGCGGGCATCGGCCTCATGGATCGAGACCGGAAAAACGATCTTGTCGCAGTGGGCGGGCACCTGTACGAGGTTCACGATGACCGACTCGTCGTCGCCCTCGCCCTCACCGGTGAGATTGTCGCCCGTGTGTTCCACGGAGCCGTCGGGGCTCGTGAGGTTGTTGTAGAAGATGAACCATTCGTCCCCGAGCACCCGGCCCGACTGGCACAGCAGTGCGCTGGCGTCGAGGTCGAAGTCGGCCCCCGTGGTGGATCGTGCGTCCCAGCCGAGGCCGACGAGCACCTGGGTGAGGTTGGGTGCGGCCTTGGAGAGGGAGACATTGCCTCCCTTGGCGAGCGTGACGCCCATGGTGTGTGTCCTCCCCGAGTCGATGAACCGTGTGTCGATGAACGGTCCGCCGGTGAACGGCCTGCCGGTGAACCGTCTGCGGTGCGCGTCCGGCGCCGCACTGGGTGCGGCGCCGGACAAGGACGTGCGGGGCGCGGCCCGTGCCGTGATGCCTTCACAGGCACGGCGCGGGCACGCCCTGTGGGCTGTGGTCAGACGTTGACGCCGAAGTCCTGCGCGATGCCGCGCAGACCCGAGGCGTAGCCCTGGCCGATGGCACGGAACTTCCACTCCGCGCCGTTGCGGTACAGCTCGCCGAAGACCATCGCGGTCTCCGTCGAGGCGTCCTCGCTCAGGTCGTACCGCGCCAGCTCGCTGTTGTCGGCCTGGTTGACCACGCGGATGTACGCGTTGCGCACCTGGCCGAAGCTCTGCTGGCGGGACTCGGCCTCGTAGATCGAGACCGGGAAGACGATCTTGTCGACATCGGCCGGAACACCGGCCAGGTTCACCTTGATGACCTCGTCGTCGCCCTCGCCCTCACCGGTGAGGTTGTCACCGGTGTGCTCGACGGAGCCGTCGGGGCTCTTGAGGTTGTTGAAGAAGACGAAATTCCCGTCGCTGCCGACCTTGCCCGCCGCATTCGTCAGCAGGGCACTGGCGTCGAGGTCGAAGTCTCCGCCGGTGGTGGTACGAGCATCCCAGCCCAGACCGACGATGACCGCGGTCAGGTTGGGCGCGGCCTTGGTCAGCGAGACGTTGCCGCCCTTGCTGAGGCTGACTCCCACGAGTCCTCCCATTGGTTTCATTAGAGGCCGACAGGTGCCGGCGCCTGCATCGTGCGTTGGCATCGGATCAACGAGTGGATCCTAGTGACCGGTTCCCGGCCAAAACAGGCTTTTGGCCGGGGCGCCGGGAGATCGCCCGAATCGTCGCCGGGGAACGTTCCCGGCCGTCGCCGGAGTACCCGCCTCGGCCGGATCAGATCGCGTCGAGGGCCTTGATGTAGTCGTTCAGGTCCCGCGCGTCGGGCAGGCCGTTGACGACGGTCCAGCGCACCACGCCCTCCTTGTCGATGATGAAGGTGCCGCGCACCGCGCAGCCCTTCTCCTCGTCGAAGACGCCGTACGCCCGCGAGGTCTCGCCGTGCGGCCAGAAGTCCGAGACCAGCGGGTACTCGAGGCCCTCCTGCTCGGCGAAGACGCGCAGGGTGTGGATGGAGTCGTTGGAGACGGCGAGCAGCTGCGTGTCGTCGTTCTCGAACTTCGGCAGCTCGTCGCGGAGCGCGCAGAGCTCACCCGTGCACACGCCGGTGAAGGCGAACGGGTAGAAGAGCAGTACGACATTCTTCTCGCCGCGGAAGTCGGAGAGCTTCACGGTCCGGCCGTGGTTGTCCTTGAGCTCGAAATCCGGGGCCTTGGTACCGACCTCGATCGCCATGGAAACGCGTCCCTTCGCTGCTTCACCGGGCTGGGCTGTCCGGGTGGACTCCCACCCTACGCAGAGCCCTGGTGCGGGGCCGTCGGCGGCCCGCACGGCACCCGGGGAGCG
Organism: Streptomyces sp. JH14; assembly: GCF_029428675.1. Lineage (GTDB taxonomy): Bacteria > Actinomycetota > Actinomycetes > Streptomycetales > Streptomycetaceae > Streptomyces. The sequence continues at coordinate 1,990,782 of NZ_JAJNEL010000001.1, forward strand.
CACGAAGACGGCTCGAGGGGGCCCGGCACAGGGACACGAAGGCATACGAAGACCCCCGCTGGTGCACGACCGGCGGGGGCCTCGTGATGAGTGCGGTTCAGCGCTTGGCTTTGGCCGACTTCGGGGTGACCAGACGGCTGCCCGTCCAGTCCTTGCCCGCATTGATGCTCTTGGTCTGGGAAAGACCGGCTGTCTGAGCAGCCTCGTTGATGTCGCTCGGTTCGACGTATCCCTCGCGGCCGGTCTTCGGCGTCATCAGCCAGACCGCACCGCCGTCCTCGATCAGACCAATGGCATCCACCAGCGCGTCCGTAAGGTCGCCGTCCTCGTCGCGGAACCACAGCAGAACGACGTCAGCGACGTCGTCGTAGTCCTCATCGACGAGTTCCTGGCCGGTAGTGGCCTCAATGCCCTCACGGAGCTCCTGCTCGACGTCGTCGTCGTAGCCGATCTCCTGGACCACCTGTCCGGGCTCGAACCCCAGCCGTGCAGCCGAGTTGGTCCGTTCCTCCGCGTGGTCCGCGGTCGCGCTCACGGGTTGCCTCCTGATCATGTTTCGGAAAATGCTTCAGCCACGCGCGTGCGCGGGGCGTTGGCCGTAGTCCACACGGGAGCGGCGGATCGCGCAAGTACCCAGCGTGCGAGACCGCCTAAACGGTGACGTTCCCTGCCACGTCGCCGCACGATCGGCATGTCTCGCTGCGGGCATCGGCGCCGGCCGTCCACACCCTTTACGTCCTTGAACAGCTTATGCCGTTTCGGTCCGCCAATCGGAGTCGAACAGCCTTTGGGAACGCTTGGACGGCTTGGGCGTATGGTTGCCGTTTGGTCCCGCCTCGTCTGCCGGACCGTCCTCGTGCACCGGACGTGATGGCTCACGACCCGAGGGTTACCCCTCGGTAGAGGTGACGTTTGCGTCCTCGCGGTACACGATGGTGAGGGCGTACGTGCATACGTCCCGGGGGCATGCCTCCCGTTACCAGGCCCCGTAGAGCACCACCGAACAGCGAAGGAACAGCGTGGCTTCCGGATCCGATCGCAACCCGATCATCATTGGCGGCCTTCCCAGCCAGGTCCCGGACTTCGATCCTGAAGAGACCCAGGAATGGCTCGACTCCCTCGACGCCGCCGTCGACGAGCGCGGCCGTGAGCGGGCCCGCTATCTGATGCTCCGACTCATCGAACGCGCACGTGAGAAGCGTGTCGCCGTGCCGGAGATGCGCAGCACGGACTACGTGAACACGATCGCCACGAAGGACGAGCCGTTCTTCCCCGGCGACGAGGAGATCGAGCGCAGGATCCTCAACGCGACGCGCTGGAACGCGGCCGTGATGGTGTCCCGCGCGCAGCGTCCGGGGATCGGCGTCGGCGGCCACATCGCCACGTTCGCCTCCTCCGCCTCGCTGTACGACGTGGGCTTCAACCACTTCTTCCGCGGCAAGGACGACGGCCGCGGCGGCGACCAGATCTTCTTCCAGGGGCACGCCTCCCCCGGCATCTACGCCCGCGCGTTCCTCCTTGACCGGCTGAGCGAGGCGCAGCTCGACGCCTTCCGCCAGGAGAAGTCGAAGGCCCCGAACGGCCTGTCCAGCTATCCGCACCCGCGGCTGATGCCGGACTTCTGGGAGTTCCCGACCGTCTCGATGGGCCTCGGCCCGCTGGGCGCGATCTACCAGGCGCGGATGAACCGGTACATGGAGGCCCGCGGCATCGCCGACACCTCCCAGTCGCACGTCTGGGCGTACCTCGGCGACGGCGAGATGGACGAGCCCGAGTCGCTCGGCCAGCTCTCCATCGCCGCCCGTGAGGGCCTGGACAACCTGACTTTCGTGGTCAACTGCAACCTGCAGCGCCTCGACGGCCCGGTGCGCGGCAACGGCAAGATCATCCAGGAGCTGGAGTCGCAGTTCCGCGGCGCCGGCTGGAATGTCATCAAACTGGTCTGGGACCGCACCTGGGACCCGCTGCTCGCGCAGGACCGCACGGGCATCCTGGTCAACAAGCTGAACACCACGCCGGACGGCCAGTTCCAGACGTACGCCACCGAGACGGGCGCGTACATCCGTGAGCACTTCTTCGGCGACGACCCGCGGCTGCGCGAGATGGTCAAGGACATGTCCGACCATCAGATCCTGCACCTGGGCCGCGGCGGTCACGACCACAGGAAGGTCTACGCGGCGTATTCGGCGGCCAAGGCCCACAAGGGCCAGCCGACGGTGATCCTCGCCCAGACGGTCAAGGGCTGGACGCTCGGCCCGAACTTCGAGGGCCGCAACGCGACCCACCAGATGAAGAAGCTCACGGTCGAGGACCTCAAGCGGTTCCGCGACCGGCTGCACATCCCGATCACGGACAAGCAGCTCGACGAGGGCTACCCGCCGTACTACCACCCGGGCCGCAACTCGGAAGAGATCCAGTACATGCATGACCGCCGCAAGGGTCTGGGGGGCTATGTCCCGACCCGTGTGGTGCGCGCGAAGCCGCTGGTCCTCCCCGAGGACAAGACGTACGCGACCGCGAAGAAGGGTTCGGGCCAGCAGTCGATCGCCACGACCATGGCGTTCGTCCGCATCCTGAAGGACCTCATGCGGGACAAGGAGATCGGCAAGCGTTTCGTGCTGATCGCGCCCGACGAGTACCGCACCTTCGGCATGGACGCGTTCTTCCCGAGTGCGAAGATCTACAACCCGCTGGGCCAGCAGTACGAGGCGGTGGACCGCGATCTGCTGCTTGCGTACAAGGAGTCGCCGACCGGTCAGATGCTGCACGACGGCATCTCCGAGGCCGGCTGCACGGCGTCGCTGATCGCCGCCGGTTCCGCGTACGCCACGCACGGCGAGCCGCTGATCCCGGTGTACGTCTTCTACTCGATGTTCGGTTTCCAGCGCACCGGTGACCAGTTCTGGCAGATGGCCGACCAGCTGGCACGCGGCTTCGTGCTGGGTGCGACCGCCGGCCGGACGACGCTGACCGGTGAGGGGCTCCAGCACGCGGACGGCCACTCTCAGCTGCTCGCCTCGACGAACCCTGCCTGTGTCGCGTACGACCCGGCCTTCGGGTACGAGATCGCGCACATCGTCAAGGACGGTCTGCGCCGGATGTACGGCGAGAACAGCGAGGACGTCTTCTACTACCTCACCGTCTACAACGAGCCGATCCAGCACCCGGCCGAGCCGGAGAACGTGGACGTCGAGGGCATCCTCAAGGGCGTCCACTGCTTCCGGAGCGGCGAGAAGGGCGCGATCCCGGCGCAGATCATGGCGTCCGGTGTGGCGGTCCCGTGGGCGGTCGAGGCGCAGCAGATCCTCGCCGACGAGTGGAACGTCAGGGCGGACGTCTGGTCGGCGACCTCCTGGAACGAGCTGCGCCGCGATGCGGTGGAGACGGAGCGGTACAACCTCCTGCACCCGGAGGAGGAGCAGCGCGTCCCGTACGTCACGCAGAAGCTCTCCGGTTCCGAGGGCCCGTTCGTGGCGGTCTCGGACTGGATGCGTTCCGTACCGGACCAGATCGCACGCTGGGTGCCCGGCCCGTACCAGTCGCTGGGTGCGGACGGCTTCGGCTTCGCCGACACGCGCGGAGCGGCCCGCCGGTTCTTCCACATCGACGCGCAGTCGATCGTCCTCGCGGTGCTCACCGAGCTCGCCAAGGCGGGCAGGATCGACCGTTCGGTGCTGAAGACGGCGATCGACCGGTACGAGCTGCTGGATGTGGCCGCGGCCGATCCCGGCGCGGCCGGCGGCGACGCGTAACCACGACCGACCCGTACGAACGACCGACGGGTGAGCCGAAGGGCGGCGGACCTCCTGGTCCGCCGCCCTTCGCCGGTCTCCGGCCGGTCCTGCGGCCGCCCCTCCGGTCAGTTCTCCCAGATCTTGAACGCCCTGACCTGGTACGGGGACTGCGGCACCCAGGTTCCACCGCCCGGATACGTCTCGAACTCTCCGGTCTCGGCGCACTCCGCCGACTGGTAGGTGGTGACGGGGCGGCCGGTGCGGTTGGCGAGCGCCTGCACCTTCCTGCCCGGCGGCAGCGGGACGCAGCTGTCGATGTCGGTGCCGGACAGTTCGTGGATCTGCCGGGCGCCGGTGAAATCCGGCTTCTCCCAGAGGCAGAGCTGACCGCTCTCGCAGGTGCCGAGACGGACGGGCACGGCGTGCGCGCCCGGTGCCGGCGCGGTCCGTACGGCGGCGCCGGACGCGGCCGGCGGGATCAGGGCGGTGGCGGCCAGTGCTGCGGCAAGGACGATCGTACGCATGTCAATCAACCCCCGTGGTGATGTGGATCAGTTGCACCGACCTTGACCTGCGACGCAGCACCACCGGAAGAGGTCCCGGGCGAGACCACCCGGATAGGCGACAGCCCCGCCGGAGAGGTCCGGCGGGGCTGTCGTATGCACGATGTTGACGCTCGGGCGCCGTCGGCGCGCGAGGCCGGTGACGGGGTCAGATGTGGCCCGCGCCCGCGCCTGCCTCGGCGTTCGCACCACGCTTGGTGAGCGTGGCGACCAGTGCCGCGATCACCGCGACGATGCCGGCGACCATGAACGCGGTGCTCATGCCGGACACGAACGTGTCATGCGCGACGCCCGTGATCTTCTCCACGACCGGCGCAGGCACGTCGGATCCCACCGGCGGGATGCCGACCTCGACGGCCGACGACGCCTGGTCCAGCTGCTGGGGCGAGAGCGGCGGAAGCTTGGCGGCCGCCCAGTTGTCGGCCAGGTGGGAGTCGACCTGCGAAGCCATCACCGCGCCCAGCACCGCCGTACCGAGGCTGCCACCGACCTGCATGGCGGCCTGCTGCAGACCGCCCGCGACGCCGGAGAGCTCCATCGGGGCGTTGCCCACGATGACCTCGGTGGCGCCGACCATCACCGGCGCGAGGCCGAGGCCGAGCAGGCCGAACCAGATGGACATGGCCAGGGTGCCGGTGCCGGTGTTCAGCTGGGACATGCCGAACATGGCGACCGCCGTGCACACCATGCCGCCGACGAGCGGGACGCGGGGGCCGAGCTTGGTGATCAGCACACCCGCGAGCGGCGATCCGACGATCATCATGCCGGTCAGGGGCAGCAGGTGCAGACCGGCGTCGACGGCCTTCATGCCGTGCACGTTCTGCAGGTAGAAGGTGACGAAGAACAGTCCGCCCAGGAAGGCGAACGCCATCAGCACCATCAGGATCACACCCGCGGACAGCGGCACCGAGCGGAACATCGCCAGCGGGATCAGTGGCTCCCTGACGTTCTTCTGCGAGAACGCGAACACCACGAACAGGCCGACGGCGGCCGCCAGGAAGCCGACCGTCTTGAAGTCGCCCCAGCCCCACTCAGCGCCCTTGATGAGCGCCCAGATCAGGCAGAACATCGCCTGCGACAGCAGCACGATGCCGCCGATGTCGAAGGAGCGCGGCGCGTTGTCCGCCCGGTGGTCCTTGAGGATCACCACGCCGAGCAGGAGCGCGACCACACCGACCGGCACGTTGATGAAGAAGACGGACTGCCAGCTGACGTGCTCGACGAGCACACCGCCGAGGATCGGGCCGCCCGCGGTCGAGGCGCCGATGACCATGCCCCAGATGCCGATCGCCATGTTCAGCTTCTCGGCCGGGAAGGTGGCGCGCAGCAGACCGAGCGCGGCGGGCATCAACAGGGCGCCGAAGAGGCCCTGCAGCACCCGGAAGGTGATGACCAGGGCCACGCTGTCGCAGAGGCCGATGGCCCCCGATGCCGCGGCGAAGCCGACGACACCGATCAGGAAGGTCTGGCGGTGACCGAACCGGTCGCCGAGCTTGCCCGCCGTGATCAGGGAGACCGCGAGTGCGAGCATGTAGCCGTTGGTGATCCACTGGACTTCGGCGAGCGAGGCGCCCAGATCCTGCTGGATGGCGGGGTTGGCGATCGCGACGATCGTGCCGTCGAGCGCGACCATCATCACGCCGATGGCCACGGAGAAGAGCGTCAGCCAGGGGTGGCCGCGCAGCCCCTTGGCCGGGGCGGGAGCGAGGGTGTCCTGCGGCTCCCGCGACGCCTTTTCTACGGTGGTCTGACTAGTCATGCGGGGGAGATTAGTGTCAGCCGCTGACAGTTGACAAACCATTTCACGAGTCGGTAACCCACATGTAGCGCACAGGTACGCTGAGCCGGACGAAATAGCAGAAAAGACGAAATAGCAGAAAAGAGGACCGGTTCAGTGACCGAGGGGCAGCGAGCCGTGGTGCACCCCACCGGACTGCGCGAGCGCAAGAAGCGGCACACCCGGGACGCCCTGTTGCACGCCGCCCTGGAACTCTTCACCACCCAGGGGTACGAAGAGACCACCGTCGACGAGATCGTCGACGCCGTGGGTGTTTCGCAGCGCACCTTCTTCCGCTACTTCGCCAGCAAGGAGGAGGTCACCTTCGCCGTCCAGGAGATGGTGGAGTCGCGCTTCCTGGCGGAACTGCGCCGACGACCCGCCGCGGAGAACCCGTTCACCGCCATGCGCAGCGCAGTGCTGTGCGCCTGGAACAGCATCGGAGAGGCGATCGAGGAGCTCGTCACGGTCGAACTCCACATGCGCACGTACCGGATGATCGAGTCGACGCCCTCGCTGCTCGCCGCCCACCTGCGACGCAGCATCGACCTGGAGAACCAGATCGCCGAGGTGGTGGCCGCACGCGAGGGCCTCGACGTCGCGACGGATCCGCGGCCGCGGGTCGCCGTCGCCGCGTTCTCCGCGGTCATGCGGGTGACCGGGCAGCTGTGGGGACAGGGGCAGGACACCGGTATCGAGTCGCTGCGCGCACTGACCGAGGTCTATCTGGACCATCTCGGACCGGCACTTGCGGGGAACTGGCGCACGCCGGTCGAACGGACCGCCGAGAAGCCGGCGACCCGTGACGAACAAACCTGAGAATTAACCCAATTCCGTACACCCGTGTGCCGAATGCCTCACAAGCGAGCATGACGGACTTCACAACACCCGTGCCACGACCGCCACATGGAGCACCCGCGAGGCGTGGGAGTGCGGCGGAGCGTGCGGATCGCGCGCACGGAGCGTAAGCAAACTCCCCCTCAATTCCCGATTGTCGGGTGACGTGTGTCACCTGCTTCACAGCAGTCGTCGTGCGTCTCCTAGGGTGGGCGGCAGTGACTTCCTTCGACTCCTCCCCCACGCTGACCGCATGGCGCGCACTCCTCGCCGTCGCGGTCGTGTTCGTGATGCTGGCGACCACGGGCTGGACCGCCGTGCGTCACCAACGCTCCGACGAGCCACGCGACATCGCGCTCACCTCCTGGGCGCGGGGCCGGATAGCGGGTCACGCCCTGCCGGACGTCGATGCGCCGCCGCACCGGCTGGCCACGTTCTTCACCTCGCTCACCGCAGCGCAGCGCACCGCGCTCGCCGACACCTACCCCTTGGTCGTCGGCAATCTGAACGGCGCCCCGGTCACCCTGCGCTACCACGCCAACCGGCTGGCCCTGAAGCAGGCACGGACGGCCGAACGGGACCGCATGCACGACGCCCGGCTCTCCCCCGAGGGCCGCGACGACGCGTTCCAGCGGATGCAGCGCTTCGAGTCGATGCTCGCCCACGGCCGGCACTTCCTGGCCTTCGACCCGTCAGGGAGAGGCCACGCCGCCGAGGTCTTCGGCGATCTCGACCGGGCCCAGCGGGTCTCGTTGGTCGTGCCCGGCGTCGACACGAACCTGATGACGCTGGAGCGGTCGGGGGCGAAGACCAACGCCGCCCCCGTCGGCATGGCGAAATCGCTGTACGCGGCGGAGCGCGCCGCGAGTCCCGCCACCCGGACCGCGGTCATCGCCTGGGCCGACTACACCGCGCCCGCCGGTATCGGGATGGACGCCGTCCTCGGAAACCTCGCCGAGCGCGGTGCGGTCCGGCTGCGCGCGCTCGTCGGCGCGCTGCCCGGTACCTCGAAGGTCTCGCTGTTCTGCCACAGCTACGGCTCCGTGCTGTGCGGTGTCGCCGCGCACGAACTGCCCTCCCGGGTCACCGACATCGCGGTCGCGGGCAGCCCCGGCATGCGGGTGCAGAACGCCGCGCAGCTGCACACCACAGCCGATGTCTGGGCGATGCGGGACCGCGACGACTGGATCGAGGACGTGCCGAACATGGAGGTCGGCGGGCTCGGCCACGGGGCCGATCCGGTGGACCGGGGGTTCGGCGCGCGCGTCGCCTCGGCGGGCGACGCGAGTGGGCACAGCGGCTATTTCGAGCCGGGCACCGAGAGCCTCAGCAACTTCGCGGCCATCGGCGTCGGCGCATACGGTGCGGTGACCTGTGCGAGCGCCGACAGCGCCTGTCGCGAGGGAATTTCCGGCGCCTGAGACGTCTGACGCGCGTAGAGAGCCGCAACGGACCATGAACTGCGGCGTACGCCGAGGGGGGACGTGCGGGCAAGTGCCGCATACGATGAGGCACATGGGTGATGTGCTGGCCGGAATTCATGCCACCTGGGAGTTCGACACCGACTCCGTGCTCATCCGCTTCGAACGGGGGATCCGCACGCCGAAGCTCTTCCACAGTCTGCGTGAACGCCGCATTCCGCACGCGGCGCTGTCGTCGGTGACGCTGACCCCGGGCAAGCGCGGCACGGTGGTGCTGCACGCGGTGCCGAGACCCGGTGCCGATCCGCTGCTGGACGCGGCGGCCGGGCAGCTGAAGGACGGCTGCGATCCGTACCGGCTGGTCCTGCCGGCCGAACGCGAGACGCTCGCCGAGTACTACGCGGACGAGCTGCGCGCCCTGCTCGGGCCGGATGCGGCGGAGCCCGCCGAACGCTTCCTGGTCGCGGCACCCGAGGCACCGATGCAGTTCAAGGCGTACGACGGCAGGGCCAGCTTCGACGGGGACCGGATCTCGTTCCGGTGGTTCTGGACGGGCGCCTCGACGGCGAAGTGGAAAGCGGGCGACCAGACGTTTCCGGTCAGTGAGCTGAGCGGGATCGAGTGGCGCTCGCCGGAGGCCTTCGACGGCTATCTGCGGCTGGTGCCGCGGGGCGCGGAGGGCGTGGGCACGGGAGCGGGCGGGGTCACGGCGCCGGGTGCGGCACTCCGCACCGACGCCATGCCGCCCGGTCCGCAGGCGGTGGCCCCCCGGCCCACCCAGGCCGATCAGGACCCGGCCGCGGTGATCTTCGGTCTCGGCTACGGCCCGGTGCACGAGTCGCTGCCGTTCGCCGCCGCCGTACTGGAGTCCGTACGCCGGAAACACTCCGCGGCCGGCGCGCCGGCCACCGCACTGGCGCTTGCGGGGCGGCGCGATCCGGCGGACATCGCGGAGCGGATCCGGCACCTCGGGGAACTGCACCAGGCCGGTCTGGTGACGGACGACGAGTTCAGCGCGAAGAAGGCCGAGCTCCTCGCGGAACTGTAGGCGGCGTGCGCAGGCCCTATTCGCGCGCTGCGGACGTCGAGCTCATGTCCGGGTAGCGGTCGCCCGCCACCTGGCCCGCGATCGGCTCCAGCACGGCCAACTCCTCCGGCGTGAGGGTGAGCCGGGTCGCCCCGACGTTCTCCAGCAGCCGGCTGCGCTTGCGGGTGCCGGGGATCGGGACCACGGTCAGGCCGTGCACCTCGGCGCGCTGCTGCACCCAGGCGAGCGCCACCTGCGCGGCCGTCGCCCCGTGCGCCGCCGCGATCTTGTGGACGGGTTCCAGCAGGGCGGCGTTCGTCTTTGCGTTGTCGCCGGTGAAGCGGGGCTGGTACTGGCGGAAGTCGCCCTTCGACAGGTCCTTGGCGGCGTCGGCGAACGCCCCGGTCAGGAAGCCGCGGCCGAGCGGCGAGTAGGGCACGAAGGTCACCCCGAGTTCGACCGCCGCAGGTACGGCGCTGCGCTCGACGTCCCGGCTGAAGAGGGACCACTCGGACTGCAGGGCGGCGATCGGGTGCACGGCGTACGCCTCGCGCAGCTCCGCCCCGGTCACCTCGCTCAGCCCGAGCTGCTTGACCTTGCCCTGCTGCACCAGTTCGGCCATCGCGCCGACGGACTCGGCCAGCGGGACGGCGGGGTCGCGGCGGTGCATGTAGTACAGGTCGATGACGTCGGTGCCGAGCCGGCGCAGGCTGTCCTCGACGGCCTGCCGGATGTACGCGGGGTCGTTGCGCACGGCCCGGTACCGCGGGTCGTCCGCCTTCCGCTCTATGGCGAACTTCGTGGCGAGGGTGATCTCGTCCCGGTGCGCCGCGACGAACGGGGCGAGGAACGTCTCGTTGGCACCGCTCCCGTAGATGTCCGCGGTGTCGAAGAGCGTGACGCCCGCCTCCAGCGCGGCCTCCAGGGTGTCCCGGGCGGCGGCTTCGTCGGTGTCTCCGTAGAACTCGCTCATGCCCATGCAGCCGAGTCCCTGCACGCCCACCCGCGGGCCGCCGTCGCCGAGCTCCACGGTGGCGATCTTGTTGTCAGTCATCAGCCGCAAGGCCTTTCCGGCGCCCGGCGGGCGCTCGCATAGAAGTCGATCTTGTAGTCGAGAACGGCGAGGGTGTCCTGGAGCTCCGCGATCCGCGTCATCACATCGCGGCGGGTCGCCTCCAGCAGCTCCTGCCGCTCCTCGAAGGTGTGCTCGCCCTCACGCAGCAGTTCCGCGTACCTGACCATGTCGGCGACCGGCATCCCGGTCAGCCGCAGCTTGCCGACGAAGGCCAGCCAGTCCAGATCCCGGTTGGTGAAGCGGCGCTGTCCGGTGTGCGACCGGTCGACGTGCGGCATCAGCCCGATCCGCTCGTACCAGCGCAGGGTGTGCGCGGTGAGCCCGGTGAAGGCGACGACCTCGCTGATGGTGTAGCGGTCCTGGCCCTCGGGGCGCGGATGCGCCCGCGGGGCCGATGCACAGGCGTCCGTCGCTGCGGAAGTGCTCTCCATCACCGTCATGACCTCCACGCTAGAACCTTGGAGTGCACTCGAAGCAAGCGCAATCGGTGGCAGGCTTTCCGGCCACCGGCCGGATGCCGGGGCTTCGGCGGCAGGTCTTAGTCTCGTAGTCATGCAGAGCCTGGCGATGATCGAGAACTGGCCCGTCCCCACCGCGGCGGCCGCCGTACTGCGAGCGGACGGCACCGTCGTCGGCACCCACGGGCCGACCGCGCACCGCTTCCCGCTCGCCTCCGTGACCAAGCCGATCGCCGCCTATGCCGCGCTCGTGGCGTACGAGGAAGGTGCGGTCGAGCTCGACGAACCGGCCGGACCGGAGGGTTCCACCGTCCGGCACCTGCTCGCGCACACCAGCGGGCTGGCCTTCGACGAGCACCGGGTGACGGCCGCTCCCGGCACCCGGCGCCTGTACTCCAACGCGGGCTTCGAGGTGCTCGGCGACCACATCGCCAAGGCCACCGACATCCCGTTCCCCGATTATGTGCGCCAGGCGGTCCTGGAGCCGCTCGGCATGGTGGCGACCACGCTGGACGGCTCGCCCGCCCGGGACGGCGTCTCGACCGTCGACGACCTGGTGCGGTTCGCGGCGGAGGTGCAGGCACCGCGGCTGCTCGACCCGCGGACGGTGCTGGCCGCGCAGACCGTCGTGCACCCCGGCCTGAAGGGCGTCCTGCCGGGCTACGGTCACCAGAACCCCAACGACTGGGGGCTCGGTTTCGAGATCCGCGACCACAAGTCGCCGCACTGGACGGGCGCTTCCTCGTCCCCGGCGACCTTCGGGCACTTCGGCCAGTCCGGCACGTTCCTGTGGATCGACCCCGCCGCGGGTGCGGGCTGCATCGCCCTGACCGACCGGGCCTTCGGCCCGTGGGCGGTCGAGGTCTGGCCGCCGTTCACGGACGCGGTGCTCGCGGAGCTGGGCCGTTCAGCGGGGTAGTGCCCGCCGGGCGCCGGCGGTGGTGCGGTCCGGGGCGACGCGCGGCCCCGGTCAGCCGGCCAGCTCCCACACCAGCACCTGTGCCGGTATCTCCGCCGCCAGTTCCAGCCCCACCGCCCCTGTGATCCGTGCCGCGTCCCCCGGGCCGAGCGTCTCGCCGTCCAGGCGCACCTCTCCGGCCACCACATGCACATACGCCCGCGCCGCGTCCGGCACCGCCGTGCGCTCCCCCGCGGTCAGCCTGCGTACGTGCAGCATCGCGGCGGCTTCCGGGAGGGCGTACGGGGTGGAGTCGGCGATGCCGGCGACGGTCGTGTACGAGGGTTCGCCGCCCGGTTCGAGCGGCGCCAGCCACATCTGAAGGAACGTCAGCGGTACGTCCCCCTCGTTGCGTTCGACGTGCCGCACACCGGCCGCCGCGCTGAGGTGCTGGACGCCCCCGGCCCGTACGCGTGTGGCATGACCGGCCGAGTCCCGGTGGGTCAGCTCGCCCTCGACGACCCAGGTCACGATCTCCGTGTGACTGTGCGGATGCTCGTCGAAGCCCGCACCGGGCGCCAGCCGTTCCTCGTTGCAGGCCAGGATCGCGCCGAAGCGCAGATTGTCCGGGTCGTAGAAGGAGCCGAAGGAGAAGGCGTGCCGGGACACGATGCCCGCGGCCTCGTCCCCGCCCGGATACCGGTCGTCCGCGCGCTGTACGGAAATCACCGCTCCACGGTATCCCGGCGCGGCGCACGCGCGGCGGGGCAGGAGATGTCCGCCCGCTACCGGGCAGTACGACCCGCGGCCGCCCCGGCCCTCCGTGCTCGTGCCCCGATAAGGCAGTCTTGTCTCCGTGCCCCGACCCGATCCTGAGCAGCCCGCTGCGAATGACGCCCACCTGCATACCGCGACCCTGAAGCGACTGGAGCAGTCCTCCGGCCGGCTGGCCGCGAACGCGATCGCCCGCATGGACGAGTCGCTGCCGTGGTACCGGGCGATGCCCCCGGAGAACCGGTCCTGGATCGGTCTGGTGGCCCAGGCCGGGATCGCCGCCTTCACCGAGTGGTTCCGGCACCCGGAGACGCCGCAGGCCATCTCCACCGATGTGTTCGGTACGGCTCCGCGCGAGCTGACCCGGGCCATCACGCTGCGCCAGACCGTCGAGATGGTGCGTACGACGATCGAGGTGATGGAGGCCGCGATCGAGGAGGTCGCCGCCCCCGGCGACGAGTCCGTGCTGCGCGAGGCGCTGCTCGTCTATGCGCGGGAGATCGCCTTCGCGACCGCCCAGGTCTACGCGCAGGCCGCCGAGGCGCGCGGCGCCTGGGACGCCCGGCTCGAATCGCTCGTGGTGAACGCGGTGCTGTCCGGCGAGGCCGACGAGGGCGCCGTGTCACGGGCCGCCGCGCTCGGCTGGAACTCGCCCGAACATGTCTGTGTGGTGCTCGGTACGGCCCCGGACGGCGACAGCGAACTGACCGTCGAGGCGATCCGGCGGGCCGCCCGGCACGCCAAGCTCCAGGTGCTCACCGGGGTGCTCGGCAACCGTCTGGTCGTCATCGCGGGCGGCAGCGACAACCCGCTGCACGTTGCAAAGGCCCTGATCGGCCCGTATGCGGCCGGTCCCGTGGTCGCCGGGCCGGTGGTGCCCGACCTGCTGGCGGCCACCCGGTCCGCGCAGGCCGCGGCCGCCGGGCTCAAGGCGTGCAGCGCCTGGCAGGACGCCCCGCGGCCGGTCCTGGCGGACGATCTGCTGCCGGAGCGCGCCATCGCGGGCGACCCCGCCGCACGGGACCAGTTGGTGGAGGAGATCTACAGACCGCTCGAAGAGGCGGGCTCCGCGCTGCTGGAAACGCTGAGCGTGTATCTGGAGCAGGCGAGCAGTCTGGAAGGCGCCGCCCGGATGTTGTTCGTCCACCCCAACACCGTGCGCTACCGGCTCCGACGTGTGACGGACGTCACCGGATGGTCGCCTTCCGATGTCCGCTCCGCGTTCACGCTGCGGATCGCCCTGATTCTGGGGCGTCTGGCCGACAGAGATACCCAGTCCTAGACTTTTGTCGGACATCAACAATTCCCCCTACGGTTCTTCGTCCCTGTCCCCACGGGCGTTCAGGACCGTTCACAAGAGAGAGTGTGAGGGTGCTCGTACTCGTCGCTCCCGGCCAAGGCGCTCAGACGCCCGGCTTCCTGACTCCCTGGCTCGACCTCCCCGGTGCCACCGACCGCATCGCGGCCTGGTCCGACGCCATCGGGCTCGACCTTGCCCACTACGGCACGAAGGCCGATGCGGACGAGATCCGCGACACCGCGGTGGCGCAGCCGCTGCTGGTCGCCGCGGGTCTGCTGTCCGCCTCCGCGCTTGCCGCGTCGCCCGCTGTCGTCGCAGGTCACAGCGTTGGTGAGATCACTGCTGCCGCTCTCGCAGGGGTGATCGACGACGAGGCCGCACTCCGCCTCGTCCGCACCCGTGGGCTCGCCATGGCCGACGCCGCAGCGGTCACCGAGACCGGTATGGCGGCGCTGCTCGGCGGCGACCCCGAGGTGACGGTCCCGCACCTGGAGATGCTCGGGCTGACCCCGGCGAACGTCAACGGGGGCGGCCAGATCGTCGCCGCCGGCACCGCCGCGCAGATCGCCGCGCTGACCAAGGACATGCCCGAGGGCGTCCGCCGCGTCGTACCGCTCAAGGTCGCCGGCGCCTTCCACACACATCACATGGCTCCCGCGGTCGACCGGCTCCGCGAGGCCGCTTCGGCGCTCGCGGTCTCCGACCCGACCGTGACGTATGTTTCGAACGCCGACGGTAAGACGGTCGCCACCGGCGACGAGGTCGTCTCCCGGCTCGTCGGCCAGGTCGCCAACCCGGTCCGCTGGGACCTGTGCATGGAGACCTTCAAGGCGCTGGGCGTCACGGCGCTCATCGAGGCCTGCCCGGGCGGGACTCTCACCGGGCTCGCCAAGCGCGCGCTGCCCGGTGTGCAGACCCTCGCGCTGAAGACCCCCGACGACCTCGATGCCGCTCGCGCGCTCATCTCCGAGCACGCTGCCGCCTAAGGAGCCCGAGAGCATGTCGAAGATCAAGCCCAGCCAGGGCGCCCCGTACGCACGGATCATGGGTGTCGGCGGCTACCGCCCGACCCGTGTCGTGCCCAACGAGGTGATTCTCGAGACGATCGACTCGTCCGACGAGTGGATCCGCTCCCGGTCCGGCATCGCCAGTCGCCACTGGGCCTCCGAGGAGGAGACCGTGGCCGCGATGTCCGTCGAGGCGGCCGGCAAGGCCATCGCCGACGCCGGAATCGGGCCCGAGCAGATCGGCGCGGTCGTCGTCTCCACCGTCTCGCACTTCAAGCAGACCCCGGCCGTCGCGACCGAGATCGCCCACAAGGTCGGCGCGGGCAAGCCCGCCGCCTTCGACATCTCCGCCGGCTGCGCCGGGTTCGGCTACGGCCTGACCCTCGCCAAGGGCATGATCGTCGAGGGCTCGGCCGAGTACGTGCTGGTCATCGGCGTGGAGCGGCTCAGCGACCTGACCGACCTGGAGGACCGGGCAACGGCCTTCCTCTTCGGTGACGGCGCCGGCGCGGTCATCGTCGGCCCCTCCAACGTGCCTGCCATAGGCCCGACGGTCTGGGGCTCCGAGGGCGACAAGTCCGACACGATCAAGCAGACCGTGGCGTGGGACGAGTTCCACGCCGAGCGTCCGGAGAAGTTCCCGGCCATCACGCAGGAAGGCCAGGCGGTCTTCCGCTGGGCCGTCTTCGAGATGGCGAAGGTCGCCCAGCAGGCGCTGGACGCGGCCGGGATCGCCCCGGAAGACCTGGACGTCTTCATCCCGCACCAGGCCAACATGCGGATCATCGACTCGATGGTGAAGACCCTGAAGCTGCCGGAGCACGTCACGGTCGCTCGTGACGTGGAGACCACCGGCAACACGTCCGCCGCCTCGATTCCGCTCGCTATGGAGCGGCTCCTGGCGACCGGTCAGGCGAAGAGCGGCGACACCGCGCTCGTCATCGGCTTCGGGGCGGGTCTCGTCTACGCCGCGACGGTCGTTACTCTCCCCTAGGCACACCGGACCTTCCGGTCCGGACGTCCGAACCCTGCAGAAACACATCGAAGGAGCGCCACATGGCCGCCACCCAGGAAGAGATCGTCAGCGGTCTCGCCGAGATCGTCAACGAGATCGCCGGTATCCCGGTCGAGGACGTCCAGCTGGACAAGTCCTTCACCGATGACCTGGACGTCGACTCGCTGTCCATGGTCGAGGTCGTCGTCGCCGCCGAGGAGCGCTTCGACGTCAAGATCCCCGACGAGGACGTCAAGAACCTCAAGACGGTCGGCGACGCTGCCGACTACATCCTGAAGCACCAGGCCTGATCCAGCCGGCTCGTGTGTCGCCACCCGGCGGTGGCGCCGCTGATTCACGACCCTCTACACGTGGAGAAGATTTTCCAGTGAACTCGACCAATCGCACCGTGGTCGTCACCGGTATCGGCGCAACCACTCCGCTGGGTGGCGACTCCGCGTCGACCTGGGAAGGACTGATGGCCGGTCGCTCCGGTGTCAGGCCTCTCGAGGGCGAACGTTTCGCCGAACTGCCCGTCCGGATCGCCGCCCTCGCGGCCGTCGACCCGGGCGACGTCCTGCCCCGCCCGCTCGCCCGCAAGCTGGACCGCTCGGCGCAGTTCGCGCTGATCGCGGCCCGCGAGGCGTGGGCGGACGCGGGCTTCACCGGCAAGGCCGGTGAGGACGACAAGATCCAGCCCGAGCGGCTCGGTTCGGTCATCGCCTCCGGTATCGGTGGCGTGATCACCCTGCTCGACCAGTACGACGTGCTGAAGGAGAAGGGCGTACGCCGCGTCTCCCCGCACACCGTGCCCATGCTCATGCCCAACGGCCCGGCCGCCAACGTCGGCCTGGAGGTCAACGCGCAGGCCGGTGTCCACACGCCGGTCTCCGCCTGTGCGTCGGGTGCCGAGGCCATCGGGTACGCCGTCGAGATGATCCGCACCGGCCGTGCCGATGTGGTTCTCGCCGGCGGCACCGAGGCGGCCATCCACCCGCTGCCCATCGCGGCGTTCGCCAACATGATGGCGATGTCCAAGAACAACGACGAGCCCGAGAAGGCCTCGCGTCCGTACGACACGGGCCGTGACGGTTTCGTGCTCGGCGAGGGCGCCGGTGTCGTCGTCCTCGAGTCCGCGGAGCACGCCGCCGCGCGAGGCGCCAAGGTCTACTGCGAGGTGCTGGGGCAGGGGCTGTCCGCGGACGCCCACCACATCGCGCAGCCCGAGCCGACCGGGCGCGGCATCGCCGCCGCGATGCAGAACCTGCTGGACCAGACGGATCTCAAGCCGTCGGAGGTCGTGCACCTCAACGCGCACGCCACGTCGACGCCGCAGGGCGATGTCGCGGAGCTGAAGGCTCTGCGCAAGGTCCTGGGCGACGACCTCGACCACGTCGCGATCTCGGCGACGAAGTCGATGACCGGTCACCTGCTCGGTGGCGCGGGCGGCATCGAGACCGTCGCGACGGTTCTGGCGCTGCACCACCGGATGGCTCCGCCGACGATCAACGTGGAGAACCTCGACGAGGCGGTGGAGGCGGACATCGTGCGTGACGAGCCACGGCCGCTGCCGGAGGGTTCGATCGCTGCGATCAACAACTCGTTCGGGTTCGGGGGGCACAACGTGGTGCTGGCGTTCCGCAGCGTCTGACCCCCACCGCGATGAAGCCCGCCACCCCTCGGGGGTGGCGGGCTTCATCGCTGCGCGGGGCCGAACAGGGGAAAAACGTCCCGCCCCGTCACACCACCTGGTGGAGCCACCGCACGGGGGCCCCTTCCCCCGCGTGCCGGAACGACTCCAACTCGTCGTCCCACGGCTTGCCGAGCAGCTTCGCGATCTCCGCCTCCAGCTCCGTCTCCCCCCGGACCGACCGCGCCAGCGCAGCCCGCAGCCGGTCCTCCGGCACCAGGATGTCGCCGTGCATGCCGGTGACGGCGTGGAAGATGCCCAGCCCGGGCGTGGAGCTGTAGCGCTCGCCCTCCGCCGTGGCACACGGCTCCGCGGTCACCTCGAAGCGCAGCAGATCCCAGCCCCGCAGCGCGGAGGCGAGTTTCGACGCGGTGCCCGGGACGCCCTTCCAGGAGAATTCGGACCGCCAGGTGCCGGGCGCAGCCGGCTGCCTGATCCAGTCGAGCTGGACCCGCACGCCGAGGACGTCCGCCACCGCCCACTCGACATGTG
The DNA here is from genome assembly GCF_029428675.1 of Streptomyces sp. JH14. GTDB lineage: Bacteria > Actinomycetota > Actinomycetes > Streptomycetales > Streptomycetaceae > Streptomyces. Next base: position 2,008,829 of record NZ_JAJNEL010000001.1, read on the forward strand.
GGCAGAGCGCGCGCGGTGCGGAGTGAACGTACAGGACTCCACGTGTCGTCACCGGGACCTCCAGTGTGGGACGAGCTTCGCCTTCCCCAGCGGCCTCGCGCCCGTACCGTCTCTTCTCGGCCGGTTCCCGAGGTTGTCGTCAGTAAACAGCATCGGGAGTGAATCTCCTGAAAAGGGACAGTATGTGACGTGATGTGATTTTCCGATTCCACCCGAGTGGAGCCGGGAGGCGCAACGCGGCACTGGTTCGACGGGGAAAAGCTACCGTGCGGCGGAGCCCGAGGTGTGACGTACGGTCGGTCCTGGACCCATGATTCGCTCAGCTTTCACCCGGCGGAGCGCCCAGGCCTGCCGACTGGGGCTTCGGGGTTTTGCCGGGGGCATAAACGGGAGGGAACCACGGATGCAGAATCGTTCCGCAAGCCATCGCTCGCGCACCGCTGCCGCCGTGCTGACGGTGCTTCCGGTCATCGCCGCGGCCGCGCTGACCGGCTGTGATGCCGGGCGGGATGCGACGACGAACGGCCCGGCCGCCGAACAGCAGCGCCGCCCCGCCACGCCCGCCCGCATCTGGGACCGCAGTCCCGCATCGGTCGCCGCCGTGGGGGACTCCATCACACGTGGGTTCGATGCCTGTTCGGTTCTGACCGACTGCCCCGAGGTGTCCTGGGCGACCGGTACGGACAGCGCGGTCCGGAGCCTCGCGATGCGGCTGCTCGGCGCCTCGGGTGCGGCCTCGCACAGCTGGAACCACGCCGAGACGGGCGCCCGGATCGACCGGCTGCCGGAGCAGATGACCCTCGCGGCGGAGCAGAAACCCGATCTGGTGACGGTGATGATCGGCGCCAACGACGCCTGCCGGGACTCGGCGAAGCTGATGACACCGGTGGCGGACTTCCGGGCGTCGTTCCAGGTTTCGATGCGTCAGCTGCGCAGCAGGGCCCCGAAGACGCAGGTGTACGTGTCGAGCGTGCCGGACCTCAAGCGCCTCTGGTCGACGGGGCGCGACAACCCGCTGGGCAAGCAGATCTGGAAGCTGGGGATCTGCAAGTCGATGCTGGGCCGGGCCGACGACATGAGTGCCGAGGCCGTGGCGCGCCGTACCGCCGTGCAGGAGCGGGTCGTGGCCTACAACGAGGTCCTGCGGGATGTCTGCGCGAAGGATCGGCGCTGCCGGTACGACGGAGGGGCCGTCTTCGACTACCGGTTCACCGGTGAACAGCTCAGCCCGTGGGACTGGTTCCATCCGGGGCGGAACGGACAGGCGCGGCTGGCGGAGATCGCGTACCGCAATGTGACGGCACGCAAGCCCCCCGCGTAGCCGCAGTCCCGTGGTCTAAGGTCCGTGATCATGGACACGGGTTTGAGCACGGCGATAGGCACGGAACTCTTCGGCACCCTCGTGGACGGCACTGCCGTCCACCGCTGGACGCTGGAGCGGGCCGGTACCCGGGTACGCGTCCTGACCTACGGCGGCGTCGTGCAGTCGGTCGAGGTGCCGGGCCGGGACGGCGTACGGGCCGATGTGGCGCTCGGACTGCCGGATCTCGCGGCGTACACGACGTACTCCGGACCCTACTTCGGGGCGCTGGTCGGGCGGTACGCGAACCGGATCGCGCGCGGTTCCTTCGTACTCGACGGGCAGACGCACCGGGTGACCCGGAACGAAGGGCGCAACCATGTGCACGGTGGAGCCCGTGGGTTCGACAAGCGCGTGTGGGAGGCGCGGGAGGTCTCCGACGGTGTGGAACTCTCCCTGGTCGCCGAGGACGGCGAGGAGGGCTTCCCGGGACGGCTGGCCCTCTCGGCGGCGTACACCCTGGACGGGGACGGGGCGCTGCGCATCACGTACCGGGCGACGACGGACGCGCCGACCGTGCTGAATCCGACCAATCACACGTACTGGAACCTGGCCGGCGCCGGCAGCGGCAGCGCGAGCGGGCACACGCTGCGGATCGCGGCCGGGCGGATCACCCCGGCGGACGACGAGTCGCTGCCGACGGGTGAGTTCCTGTCCGTGGACGGGACCCGGTTCGACTTCCGGGAGCCGAGAACCATCGGCACCCGGTACGACCACAACTTCGTTCTGGATGCGGCCGCCGACGGCCCCGCGGCCGAGTTGTGCGATCCCGTGTCGGGTCGCGTCCTGACGATCACCACGACCGAGCCGGGGCTGCAGCTGTACACCGCCGACCACTTCGACGGTCGGCCGTACGGGCCCTGCGCCGGCATCGCGCTGGAGACCCAGCACTTCCCCGACTCGCCGAACCGGCCGCAGTTCCCGAGCACGGTGCTGCGGCCGGGCGAGGAGTACGTGTCGGCGACGGTGTACGGGTTCTCGGTGCGCTGACGCGGCGCCCTGGATGCACGGCCGTCCGCACGGCACCGGGAGGGCACGGCGGCCGACGCGAGCGGGCCGGGTGTCGCTCAGCGGGCGAGGCCCAGGGTGACGCCCAGTCCGACGAGCACCGAACCGATGGACCGGTTGAGGACCTTCTGCCATCGCAGCATCGCCGTGCGCAGCTGTGCGTGCGAGAAGAACAGCGCGACCAGGGCGAACCAGCCGAGGTGGGCGGCGGACATGAAGAGTCCGTAGCCGGCCTGCCGCCACAGTCCGGTGCAGGGCCCGACGACCTGGGTGAAGGTCGACACGACGAAGAGCGTGGTCTTGGGGTTCAGCGCATTGGTGAAGAAGCCGGTGCGCAGGGCCCCGAACCGGGTCAGGGCCGGCTTCGACTCCAGATCGACGGTGAGGTCGTTGCGGGCGAAGAACGTCCGTATACCGATGTAGACGAGATACGCCGCACCCGCCAGCTTGATCGCGGTGAACAGGGCGGTCGAGGACGCGATCAGCAGCCCGACGCCGAGCATCGTGTACGTGACGTGGACGAGGACGCCCGCGGCGACACCGGCGGCCGCGAGGAGCCCGGTCGTCCGGCCGTAGAGGTAGCTGTTGCGCACGACCATCGCGAAGTCGGCGCCCGGGCTGATGACGGCGAGGACGGTGATGACGGCGACGGCGATGATCTCGGTCATGGCTCGGGGTCTCCTCGGCCCTCAGTGCTTGTCGAAGCTGTACGGGGCCGGGGAGGGCGCCGGGGCCGTGTCCTCGTCCTCGGTGGACGGCGCCACCAGATCCCGCGCGAGCAGGGTGGCCCCGGCGACGGCGCCCGGCATCAGGAACACCGCGACGAACGGGACGAGGAAGGCGAGACCCAGCGGCACACCGAAGCCGAGGGTCAGCATGCGGCGGCCGCGCAGCAGGGTGAGCCGGTCCGCCAGGACCAGACCCCGGCGCTGGAGTGCGACCGCGGTGAGCTCCTCGGCGAGGAAGTAGCCGGTGACGCAGAAGCCGATCGCGGGGATCACCGTCTGGCCGACGACCGGGATGAATCCGAGGGCGAAGAGCAGGACCGCGTAGAGCGTGACACGCACCAGGATGCGGAGGCTGTCGCGGGCGGATATCCACAGTTCGCGCCAGAGCGGCAGCCCGGACTCGGGTACGTCCCCGCCCTCGGTACGGTCCACCTGCTCGGAGAGCGATTCGTAGAACGGCTGGCCGACCAGCAGGGTCACCGCCGTGAAGGTGATCACGGCGAGGAACAGCCCGAGTGCGAAGACCAGCACTATGAGCGTGCCCCGGAGCAGGCCGAGCCAGGGAGAGGACCAGTCGTCGGCGAACGGGGTCGCCCAGGTCACCAGGTCGTCGGCGCCGTAGCCCAGACCGGTGAGCGCTCCGGCGTACACGACGAGCGTGATGAGGCCGGGGACAAGGCCGAAGCCGAACCAGCGTCCGTGCTGGGCGACCCAGCGCTGCCCCTTGATCAGATAGCTGAAACCCGCCCCTAGATCGCGCATGGCGTCAGCGTAACGGGGGCGGCATGCGCAGCATCCGGGGGGAGTTGGGCCGGGCCCGTCCGGCAGGACGTTTTGTCCTCAAACGCCGGACGGGCCGGTTGTGCAGGCAGTGCGGACGGTCAGACGACCGACAGCTCGACCTTGATGTTGCCGCGCGTCGCGTTCGAGTACGGGCACACCTGGTGGGCCTTCTCGACGAGCGACTGCGCGGTGGCGGTGTCGACGGTCGGGATGGTCGCGCTGATCGCGACCTCCAGGCCGAAGCCGCCCTCGGCGGTCTTGCCGATGGAGACCGCGGCGGTCACGGTGGAGCCGGAGATGTCCGCCTTCTCCTGACGGGCCACCACGCCGAGGGCGCTCTGGAAGCAGGCGCTGTAGCCGGCCGCGAAGAGCTGCTCCGGGTTGGTGCCCGCACCGCTGCCGCCCAGCGACTTCGGCGGGTTGACGACGACGTCGAGGTTGCCGTCGTCGGAGGCGACGCGGCCGTCACGGCCGTTTTCCGCGGTGGCGACGGCGGTGTAGGCGACGGTGATGTCGGAAATAGCCATGCTGAGGATTCCTCCTGCTGTTGCGCCGCGATGCGCGTCCACGGTCGCGACGGGCTGTGAGTGGGACTGACGGGTGTGACCGAACAGCTGTCAGACGAGGGAGACGATCATCTTTCCGGTGTTCTCGCCGCGCATCAGACCGAGGAAGGCGTCGAAGCCGTTCTCGATGCCCTCGACGACGGTCTCGCGGTACTTCAGCTCGCCGGAGGCCAGCCAGCCGGCGACCTCCTGGACGAACTGCGGCTGCAGAGCGGCGTGATCGCCGACGAGCATGCCCTGCAGGCGCAGCCGCTTGCCGATGACGAGCGCGAGGTTGCGCGGGGCGGGGGTCGGCTCGGTCGCGTTGTACTGGGCGATCATTCCGCAGATGGTGGCGCGGCCGTGCACGTGCAGTGAGGAGATCGCCGCTTCGAGGTGCTCGCCGCCGACGTTGTCGAAGTAGACGTCGATGCCGTCGGGGGCGGCCGCACGCAACTGCTCGGCGACCGGGCCGTTCTTGTAGTTGAAGGCCGCGTCGAAGCCGTACTCCTCGACGAGGAGCTTGACCTTCTCGTCGGATCCGGCCGAGCCGATGACCCGCGAGGCACCCTTGAGCTTGGCCATCTGGCCGACCTGGCTGCCGACGGCGCCGGCGGCGCCGGAGACGAAGACGGCGTCGCCCTCCTTGAAGGACGCCACCTCGAACAGACCCGCGTAGGCGGTGAGCCCGGTCATGCCGAGCACGCCGAGGTAGGCGGAGAGCGGGGCCAGATCCGGGTCGACCTTCACCGCGTGCTGGGCCGGGACGTCGGCGTACTCGCGCCAGCCCAGACCGTGCAGGACGTGGTCACCGACCGCGATCCCCTCGGCGTTCGAGGCGATCACCTCGCCGACCGCGCCGCCCTCCATGGGGTGGTCCAGCTTGAAGGGCGGGGTGTACGACTTCACGTCGTTCATCCGGCCCCGCATGTACGGGTCGACCGAGAAGTGCAGGTTGCGGACGAGGACACGGCCCTCGGCCGGAGCGGCGACCGGGGCCTCACGCAGAGCGAAATCCTCGGCCTTCGGCCAGCCGTGGGGGCGGGCGACCAGGTGCCATTCGCGGCCGGACGTGGGAAGTGCTGCAGACATGGGCTCGGGGTCTCCTCGATGTCCTACGGATGGAGGAAGCATGTCGCCGGGTTCCACCGGGTCGGCCCCATCGGGTTCCGCCCGGCCCCGCCGAAAAAAGCTTCACGACGTGAAACAACCATGCGCCTGAATATTTCATGTTGTCAAGTAACCGGCTATCCTGGGTGTCATGGCCACCCCGCGAACAGACCCTCTGTCCCTCGAAGTCGTCGAGCTCATCGGCACGGTCGTGGCGCGCTACTACGAGGAGTACGACCAGGCCGCGGCCGCGCACTCGCTCACCGGCGCACAGGCCCGGGTGCTCGGGCTGCTCTCCCTGGAGCCGATGCCGATGCGCAAGATCGCCCAGAAGCTGAAGTGCGAGCCGTCGAACGTGACGGGGATCGTCGACCGGCTGGAGACGCGCGGCCTGGTGGAGCGCCGGCCCGACCCGGCCGACCGGCGGGTGAAGCTGGCCGCACCCACGGAGAAGGGTGCCCGGACCGCGCGCCAGCTGCGCGAGTCGCTCAATTTCGCCCGGGAGCCGCTGGCGGAGCTGTCGCACGCGGACCGTGCGATGCTGCGGGATCTGCTGCGACGGATGCTGGGCATGCACGTCGGCGCGGAGTCCTGAGGGCCGTCCCGCTCATCCCGTGCGGACGCACGACGACAGCCACGGCACCTCGATGTGCCGCCGGAACACCCGCATACGCCCCGTACGGGGACGTCCCTCCGCCGTGCGAGGCACCACGTCCGACGCCGCGCCCTGCTCCACCGGGGATGACGGGACAGGCCTCACCAGCAGAAGACGAGCCAGCAGGTCTCCGTCTTGGTCGGGCTGGGCGTAGGCGTGGGTGGCACCGGGTTCGAGGGCTGTGACGGGCTGCCGGTCGGCGTGCCCGACGGGTCGCCGGGCGATCCGGACGGACTCGGTCCGGACGACGGATCCGTGGACGACGTGGCGCCGGTGGAGGGCGTGGTGGTGGCCCCCGGCGGAGCGGAACCCGTACCTGCGGGGGCACCGCCGCCGGTGCCGGTCGAGGTACCCGGACGGCCGGTGCCGGAGGCGTGCCCATCCGTGACGGGGACGGCGGAGGCGCCGTCCACCGGTCCGGGGCGGTTGATGTCATGACTCGACGAGGGCTCCGGCACCGGCGCGGTCGTGACGTCGGTGGCCTCGCGTACGTAGTCCGAGGCGCCGTCGTCGCCGTCCGGCTCGATGGCCAGCTCGGCAAGGCTCAGCGCACCGGCGGCGAGCACGACACCGAGGATGGCGAGCAGGGTGGTACGGCCGCGGCGGCGCCGCGAACGGCGGCCCCGCCCTCCCCGGCCGCCCCGCTGCACCCTGGCACCGCGTTCTTCCCGGCCGCCGGGCTCGTCCCAGGCGACAAGGTCGTCCACGGCGGCACGCTCGTCCATGCCGCCCCGATCGTCCCGGCGCGCCCGTCGTGAGCCGCCCGAGGCGCGCGCATCCGCGGCCCCGCGCCTGCTCCCGGATCCGCGCGCACCGCGCCCGCCCCGGGCCGGCTCGTCGGCGCCGCGGGACTTGCGGCGGCGTCCGCCCGGCGGGGGCGGCACTGTCTTCTCGCGCTCCGCGTCCGGTTCGTGGCCGGAGAAGGCGGGCGTTGCGTAGTGGCTCAGCGCCTCTGCGGGGGTTCCGCACCCGGCACAGGCGAGCGCGCCGTTGAGGTGCCGCTGACACGGGTGGCAGTAGTCCATGGCGCCCGCAGATTATGCGCCGGTAGGACAACAGAGAAACCCGCTCAGGTGAGGATCTTGTGTGGAAACGTTGATTCCATGACCGTCGCCCCTTTCGGCCCACTCGAATTTCAACTTGTCCTGCTGCGCCGGATGGCCGACCATCAGCCCGGCCTCGTGGAGGACGCCCGTCACGAACTCAGCGCCTCGCTCGCCGAGATGCGGGAGGCCAACCGGCGATGGCAGGCGATGGTGCGGGCACCACGCGGACGGGGGTCGCTGCGCCGCTACCGGTCGGTGCTGGGCGAGCCCGAGTCCTCCGTGCACCGCCGGATCGGCGACCTGGAGTGCGACGCACTGCTCTGGCCGGTGCCGCTCTGGCCAGATCTGCGGTTCGAGGTGATGGTCGCGCCGGGCGGTGCCGTATGGAACGAGTGGCTGGTCAGGGCCCCGGGAGCAGCCGGCCCCGAGTTGCGCGCGATCGGTGATCTGGTCCCCTGGTCGTGCACCGTCGACGAGGTCGCCCGGGCCTTCGCACCCGCCCGCCCGATGGAGGGCACCGCCCCGACCCGGTGGGCACTGGCGATCACCGACCCCGGAACGGGAGCGCCGTACGTCGCCGAATTCACCTGGGGACTGTTCCAGCGACTGCTGGCGCCCTGACCTGGCAGCTCGTCAGCCCCATACCCTCCTACGGCCCAACCCAGCGCGCGGCGGGCCCCCGCGCGCCGCACGATGCAGAGGAGGACCGGCTCCCGCCGGCACCCCCACATCAGCGCTCCCGGGAGAACCTGCCGTGACCGTCAGTCTTGAGCAGTTGCGCCGCTGCCACGTCGCCGTCGACCTCGGGGCCGCCCGGACCCGCGTGTACGTCAAGGGACTCGGGCTCGTCGTCGACGAGCCGAGTGTCGCCGCCATCAACACCCGTACCGGCTCGCTCATCGCCGTCGGCGAGCTGGCCGAGCAGATGACGGGCCGCACCCCCGACTACATCCGGGTGACCCGTCCGGTATCCGGCGGCACCGTCATCGACATCGAGATGGCCCAGCGGATGCTCCGCCATCTGCTCGGCGAGAAGCTCCGCCGCCAGCTGCGCCGCAAGCCGCGGCTGCGCGCGGCCGCCTGCACCCCGCACGACAGCGATCCGCTCGCCCAGCGTGCCGCCGTCGAAACCCTGGTCGGGCTCGGCGCCCGGCGGGTCGAGCTGGTCGACACCCTGCTCGCGGCGGCCGTCGGCTGCGGACTCCCGGTCGAGCAGCCGATCGGGAGCATGATCATGGTGTGCGGAGCCGCCACCACGCAGATCGCGGTGCTCTCGCTCGGTTCGATCGTGACCGCCACCCGCATCCCGATCGGCGGCGAAGCAATCGACCACGCGGTGATCCAGCATCTTCGCCAGCACCACGAGCTGATGATGCGGAGCCAGTCCGTACGCCCCTTGCAGGTGGCGCTCAGCGGCAACGGCCTGACCCCGCACGGGCCCGCGGTGACGGAGATCCACGGCCGTGACGTGGCGACCGGACTGGCCCGCTCCGTGCAGGTCGACACCGCCGCCGTACGGCGCGCCATCCACACCCCGCTGACCGCGGTCCTCGACGGTCTCGGCAAGGTGCTGCGCAACTGCCCGCCCGATCTGGTCGCCGACCTCGTGGACAGCGGGATCATGATGGTCGGCGGCAGCGCGCTGCTGCCCGGCCTCGACCAGATGCTGCGCGATGCGACGGGCATGCCCGTCCAGATCGCGGAGCGCCCCGATGTCTGCTCTGTCCTGGGGCTCGGCGCCATGCTGGACGGAAAGGTCCAGCCGATGGTCCTCAACCCGCTGGCCGCCTGACGACCACGGGGGGGACGGCGGGATGACGGAGGAGGGCCCGGGCGCCGCGGACGGCCCGCCGAGCAGCAAACCCCCCAGACTGCCGATGCTGCTGGAGGCGGTGCTCAGCGTCGGTACCGATCTCGGGCTGCGGGCCACCCTCCAGCAGATCGTGGACACCGCCACCGCACTCGCCGGGGCCCGGTACGGGGCACTCGGCGTGCTCGACCCCGGGCGCAACACCATCACCGAGCTGTTCACCTCCGGCCTGACCGACACCGAGCGGCAGCGCATCGGCGACTTCCCCGACGGGCACTCGGGGCTGCTCGGCGTGCTCATCGAGGAGCCGGAACCACTGCGCTGCGACGACCTGACCGCCCATCCGCGCTCCAGTGGCGTGCCGCCCGGCCATCCGCAGATGCGCTCCTTCCTCGGGGCGCCGATCCGGGTGCACCGCGAGGTGTTCGGCAACATCTATCTCGCCGAGAAGCACACCGGTCACTTCACCGACACGGACATGGCGCTGCTGCGGGTCCTCGCCTCGCAGGCCGGGGCCGCGATCGGCAACGCCCGGCTGTACGAGACGGCCCGGCAGCGGGAACGCTGGATCGAGGGTGCGGCGGCCGTCACCACGGCCCTGCTGAGCGGGACGGGCGCGACGGACGCGCTGATGACCGTCGCCGAGCAGGCCCGCAAGCTCGCCGACGCCGCGGCCGGGGTGATCCTCCAGCCGACCGAGGACGGCGGCATGGAGATCGTCACCGCGTCCACCCTGGACGACCCGGCCGGCCTTGTCGGCACCGTCATCGAGGCGGGTGCCCCCGTGCTGGCGCAGCTGCTGGGGGGTGAGCCGGTCTTCCTCGACGACTCGGCGACCGACCCGCGGATGACAACGCATGTACGGACCCGGTTCGGCCCCAGCATGATGCTGCCGTTGCAGAGCGGCGGCAGGCTCATCGGCACGCTCGCTCTGCCCCGTCGGCGCGGCGGCCGCCCGTACACGGCCGTGGAACGGCTGCTGGCCTCCCAGTTCGCCTCGCAGGCCGCGCTCGCCCTGGTGATGGCGGACGCCCAGTACAACAGGGAACAGCTCGCGGTGTACGAGGACCGTGACCGGATCGCCCGCGACCTGCACGATCTCGTCGTCCAGCGGCTCTTCGCGACCGAGATGATGCTGGAGTCGACCCGCCGCCGGGCCGCCGCCCCGGACACCGACGAGCTGCTCACCCGGGCCGTCGACGAACTGGACTCGACCATTCAGGAAGTACGGACCGCGATCTTCGCGCTCCAGCAGCCGCCCGCCGAGGCACCCGCCACCTTCCGGGGCCGGGTGCTCCGGGAGACCCGGGGCGCGGCCGCCGTGCTGGGGTTCCAGCCGTCGGTGCAGTTCACCGGGGCGGTCGAGTCGCTCGTGCGGCAGCCCGCGGACGCTCAGCTCCTTGCGGCGCTGCGCGGCGCCCTCGCGGCGGCACACCGGCGGGCGGGGGTGTCGGCCATCGAGGTGGAGGTGGACGCGACGGCGCGGCTGCCGGACGGGCGGGCATCGGTCCGGCTGGCGGTCGCCGACGACGGGAGGAACGACGACGGCTCGCGTTCCACGACGTTCACCTGGCAGGCGCCGCTCTGAGCGCGACCCTGGTGCTGGAGTGGGCGACGCCCGCCTCCCGCTTGAGCCGGCGCAGCAGTCCGTCCAGGGCGGCGGTGTCCGCGACCGTGGCCCGTACCAGATAGTCGTGTCCGCCGGTCACATGCACCACTTCGGTGATGCCGGGCAGCGAGAGCACCGCCCGTTCGAACACCTCGTTGGTGGTGTCGATACGCAACGTCACATCGATGAAGACCACCAGACCCGTTCGGGTGTCGGCGGCCGGGTCGATGATCACGGTGAAGCCGCGGATGACGCCGTCGCGGCGCAGCCTGCGCACCCGGTCGGCCGCGGCGTTGGCACTGAGGCCGACCCGTACGCCCAGATCTCGGTACGAGATCCGCGCGTCCTCCTGAAGGACGCTGAGGATTTCCCTGTCCAGACGGTCCATACTGCGATTGTCGCAGCTTGTGCCGGATGATGACTGCGAAGACCGCGTCGGCCCGGCCCGCAGCCCGTACCCCGCATGGCGTAACCCGACAGGCCCGTGGGGACCGCCCGGCCTTGACTTACAGGGTGGAAACAGCCGTCAAGCAGTCCCCCGCACCGGCGGAGCGGCCGTCGGGGGCCGCATACCGCAACCTCGTGGTGGCCACGATCGGTTTCGGGCTGACCTTCTGGGCATGGAATCTGATCTCGCCGCTGTCCGGGGACTACAAGGAACGGCTCGGGCTGAGTTCGTTCGAGCAGTCGCTGCTGGTCGCCGTGCCGGTGCTGGTCGGTTCGCTGGGCCGGATCGCGGCGGGGGCGCTCACCGACAAGTACGGCGCCCGGCTGATGTTCCCGCTGGTCTCGGCGCTGACCGTCCTTCCGGTCCTGCTGCTGATCCCGGCGCGGAACTCGTACGGTGCGATGCTCGTCGTGGGCTTCCTGCTGGGGCTGGGCGGCACCACGTTCGCGATCGGCATCCCGCTGGTCAACTCGTGGTTCCCGCCCTCCGACCGAGGGCTCGCACTCGGTGTGTTCGGCATGGGCATGGGCGGTGTCGCGCTCTCCGGATACTTCACGCCACGGATCGCCAAGCATGGTGACAACCTCCCGTTCCTCGTCGTCGCGGCCGCACTGGTGGTGTACGCGGCCCTGGCCGCGGTGCTGATCAGAGACCACCCGGACCGGAAAGTGCCGACCGCATCACTCGCACACCGGCTGGGCGAGGCCGGCCGGCTGCGGGTCACCTGGGAGCTGTCCGCGCTGTACGCGATCGGCTTCGGCGGCATCGTGGCGTTCGGTGTCTATCTGCCCACGTATCTGAAGACCTGGTACGACCTCTCGCCGACCGACGCCGGCACGAAGGCCGCCGGGTTCGCGCTGGTCACCGTCGTCTTCCGGCCGATCGGCGGCTGGCTCTCGGACCACATGCACCCGGCACTGGTCACCTCGGCGGCACTGGGGCTGGCCGCGCTGATGGCGATCGTCCAGGCCTTCGACCCACAGCTGTCACCGGGCGGCACGATCGCGCTGCTGTGCATGGCGGCCGGTCTCGGCACGTCGAGCGGCAGCGTCTTCGCCCTCGTCTCGCAGGTGACACCGCAGCCGAAGGTGGGAAGCGTCACCGGAATCGTCGGCGCGATGGGCGGACTCGGCGGCTTCGTACCGCCCCTGATCATGGGCGCGATCTACAGCGCGAAGGGCTCGTACTCAATCGGCTTCATGCTGCTGTCGGACCTCGCGCTGGCCGGATGCGTGTACGCGTACGGCCGGATGCGGAACATTCGGGGGGCCACGGGCGAGGCCGAGCCGGCAGCACCGGTCCGGTAGGCCCGGAAGTCCTGCCGGACGTCGCGGGAAGGCGGGACATCGGACTCGCTCGTCCAAGGCCTGTCCCGTGATCCCTGACGGATCGGCGCGCGGTACCGGATGCGGTGCATCGCAGGGCGGAGGGACGTCCTCGAGGGCGTGTTCGGGCGTTCCGACAACGCGGCGGGATGTCCCAGCCGTTGTCGTGGGCCCGCCAGGGACCACGGGGCAGCCCTTATGGTCGGAGGGTGACCTCTCTTCTGCCTGCGCTGCATGACGGATCCGGCCCCATGGCCGCCCGTGAAGCCGTCCGGTTCGGTGAACACACCCTGACGTACGCACAGTTGGCCGCGGCCTCGGGCGCGCTCGCCGCGCGGCTCGCGGGCGCGGGAAGGGTCGCCGTCTGGGCCACGCCGACCGCGGAGACGGTGGTCGCGGTGGTGGCAGCACTGCGGGCCGGGGTGCCCGCCGTCCCTCTCAACCCGAGGACGGGCACGCGCGAACTGGCACACATCGTGGCCGACAGCGCCCCGTCCGCGGTGCTGGCGGCAGCGGGCGACGTGCTCCCGCCGGAGCTCGCCGCGCTGGACCGTACGGATGTCGGCACCTCGGCGGCCGCGAACAGCACCGTCCTCCCCGAACCCTCCCCCGAGTCACCCGCGCTGATCGTCTACACCTCCGGCACCACCGGCCCGCCCAAGGGCGCCGTCCTGCCCCGCCGGGCGATCGCCGCCTCACTGGACGCGCTGGCCGACGCCTGGCAGTGGACCGGGGACGACGTCCTCGTGCACGCCCTGCCGCTGTTCCATGTGCATGGCCTGATCCTGGGCGTCCTCGGGCCGCTGCGCCGGGGCGGCTCGGTGCGGCATCTGGGGCGGTTCTCCACCGAGGGGGTGGCCCGGGAGCTGTCGTCGGGCTCCACGATGCTGTTCGGCGTACCGACGATGTACCACCGGCTGGCGGAGGCGCTGGGTACGGATTCACCGGACGCGGCCGACCTGGCGAAGGCGCTCGCCGGCGCCCGGTTGCTGGTGTCGGGGTCGGCCGCCCTTCCGGTCCACGACCACGAGCGCATCGCGGCGGCGACCGGCCGCCGGGTCATCGAGCGGTACGGCATGACGGAGACCCTGATGAACACGGGCGTCCGGGCGGACGGCGACCCCCGTCCGGGGACGGTCGGCGCACCGCTGCGGGGCGTCGGACTCCGGCTCGTCGAGGAGGACGGCACGCCGCTCGCCGATCCGGCGGCCGAGGGCGCGGTGGGTGAGATCCAGGTGCGCGGCCCGAACCTCTTCACCGGCTATCTGAACCGCCCCGACGCGACGGCGGCCGCTTTCACCGAGGACGGCTGGTTCCGTACGGGCGACATGGCCACGCTCGACACCGACGGCTATGTACGGATCGTCGGACGCAAGGCCACCGATCTGATCAAGAGCGGTGGCCACAAGATCGGCGCGGGTGAGATCGAGAACGCGCTGCTGGACCACCCGGGTGTCCGCGAGGCCGCCGTCACCGGGGAGCCGGACCCGGACCTGGGCGAGCGGATCGTCGCGTGGGTGGTGCCGGCCGACCCGGCGGCACCCCCCACGGAGGCCGAGCTCGCGGACCATGTGGCCGCCCAGCTGGCCCCGCACAAACGCCCCCGCGCGGTCCGTCACCTGGCGGAGCTGCCCCGCAACGACATGGGCAAGATCATGAAGCGGTCGCTCGGACGGTAGCCGCTCCGGGGCGAGGCGGGGTTCACGACGACGTGCGATCCGGCGCGCGGGGTGCGAGAGGGCTGGTTAGCGTGAGGAAGCGGACCGATCACCGAACCGGGAGCGCAGAGTCATGGCTGTGGAACCAGAGGGCACGCCGTGCTGGGCGGATGCGATGTTCACCGACTTCGAGGGGGCGAAGAGCTTCTACGGTGACGTGCTGGGGTGGACGTTCGGCGAGGCGTCGTCGGAGTTCGGCAACTACACGCAGGCGTACGCGAACGGCAGGGCGGTGGCCGCCGTGGTACCTCCGATGCCCGGCCAGGAAGGCCAGTCGGCCTGGTGCCTGTACCTCGCGTCGCCGGACGCCGCCGCCACCGCCGCGAAGATCCGTGACAACGGCGGTGAGGTGCTGATGGAGCCGATGCAGGTCGGCGACTTCGGCTCGATGGCGCTGGCGCGCGATCCGGCCGGGGTGGTCTTCGGCGTGTGGCAGGCGGGGCAGCACGAAGGTTTCGAGGCCAGGGCCACGCCGGGCGCGTACTGCTGGGCCGAGGTGTTCACCCGGGACCCGGCGAAGTCGGACACCTTCTTCCCCGCCGTCTTCCCGTACCGCGTGAAGCAGATGCAGGACGACGCGATCGACTTCGCGCTCTACGACCTGGGCGCCGACCCGGTGCTGGGGCGGATGAAGATGACGGACGACTTCCCGCCCGAGGTGCCGTCGTACCTCAACGTGTACTTCACCGTCGAGGACTGCGACGCGGCGGTGGCGAAGGCGACGGAGCGCGGGGCGATCCTCCGGTTCGGGCCGATGACCAGCCCGTTCGGCCGGTTCGCGGCGCTGAGCGACCCGCAGGGCGCGGCGTTCTCGGTGATCGACGTCAAGACGACCGGGGGCGACATGCCGGAGTTCTCGGACCCGTCCGCCTGAGTTGCGGGGGCCGGAGTCACTCGCCCGCAGGCGGTCGGCCCCGGCCCTGCTCCTCGGTCAGGGCTGCGGGTTCTGTGCGTCGTACCGGGCGAACCCCCGCCATCGCAGCGCGAGCAGCGACACCGCGACCACGCACGCGATGCCGCCGCCGGTGGCCGCGACGGACGGGGAGGCCAGATCGGCGACGGAGCCCGCCAGGAAGTCCCCGAGCCGCGGCCCGCCGGCCACCACCACGATGAACACGCCTTGCAGCCGCCCGCGCATCGCGTCCGGCACCGCCGTCTGGAGCATGGTGTTCCGGAACACCATCGAGACGGTGTCCGCGCACCCGGCCAGCGCCAGAAAGGTCAGCCCGAGCCAGAGCTGACGGGTCAGCCCGAAGACGGCGATGGCACCGCCCCAGCAGCTGACGGCGACGATCACCGCGAGCCCGTGCCGTCTGACCCGGCCCAGCCAGCCGGAGAACACACTGCCCAGCAGAGCTCCCAGCCCCGGAGCGGCGACCAGCAGCCCGGCGGTCTTCGCGTCCCCGCCGTACCAGACCACGGCGACGACCGGGAAGAGCGCCCGCGGCTGGGCCAGGACCATGGCGCACATGTCGGTGAAGAAGGTCATCCGGAGATTGGGCCGCCCCGCCAGGAACCGCAGCCCGTCCACCACGGACGCCCGCTTCTCGCGCTTCGCGTCGTCCTCCTCGCTCTTCGCGTCGTCGCCGCGGTCGGGAAGCATCGCGGGCAGCCGCCACATCGCGTACAGCGAGGCGGTAAAGGTGATGACATCGACGGTGTACGCGGACCGGTACCCCCACCAGCCGACCATGAGTCCGCCGAGCATCGGCCCCACCAGCGCACCGGTGGTGCTGGTCATGGAGTTGAGCGCGTTGGCGGCGGCCAGCTGATCGGCCGGCAGCAGCCGGGCGATCATCGAACTGCGGGCCGGTGAGTTGAGCGCGAAGCAGACGGCCTGCAGGGCGACGACCGCGTACAGCAGCCCCACCTGCTCCACCCCGGCGACGGTGGCGACGACCAGCGCGACAGAGAGCACGAACGAACCGAAGGAGCTGGCCAGCCCCAGTTTGCGCCGGTCGAACGTGTCCGCGACGGCCCCGCCGTACAGCCCGAAGACGACCAGCGGCAGGAGCGAACAGAACCCGATGAGTCCGACCGAGAAGGCGGACCCCGTGATGTCGTACACCTGGAGCGAGACGGCGAGGGCCGTCATCCCCTGCCCGATCCAGGAGACCATGTTCCCGAACCAGAGCCGCCGGTAGTCGGGCGAGGTCCGCAGCGGGGTCAGGTCGACGAGTATGCGTGTGCGGTGTACAGGTTCTTCGGTCGTTTCGGTCACAACGGATGGTAACGGCCCGCGCGTGAGCAGCTGCTGCCGCACCTACCGCCAATGGATTCCGGACGGGCGGGCATGCCGGGCTTTGGTATTGACGGTGCCGTTCCGGCTGGGCTTGGCGTCGAACAGCGTGGCGTACAGACCGCTTCGGCCGAGCAGTTGGGCGTGCGTACCCGACTCCACCAGACGGCCCTCGTCCAGCACCAGGATGCGGTCGGCATCGGCGGCGAGCGCCAGGTCGTGCGTGATGACGATGGTGGTGCGCCCTTCGGCGAGGCGTCGCAGCGGGCCGAGGATGCGCTGCGCCGCCAGGGCGTCGAGGCCCGTGGTGGGCTCGTCGAGAAGGAGCACGGGCGCGTCGCGGAGCATGGCACGGGCGATGGCGATGCGCTGCAGCTGGCCTCCGGAGAGCCGGGATGTGCCCGGGGAGACCACGGTGTCGTAGCCGTCGGGGAGGGCACGGATGAAGGTGTGCGCGTCGGCCGCGCGAGCGGCTTCCACGACGTCGCGGTGGGTCGCATCGGTGCGCCCGCACGCGATGTTCTCCTCGATGGTGTCGTGCAGGACGAGGGTGTCCTGCGGCAGCAGCGTGATGTTCTGGCGCAGATACGTCAGCGGCAGCTGATCCACGGACACGCCGTCCAGCCGGATGCTGCCGGAGTCCGGGTCGTAGAACCTGAGCAGCAGAGCGGCCAGCGTCGACTTGCCGGCCCCGCTGGGACCGGTGATGACCAGCAGTTCGCCGGGGACTGTGGTGAACGAGAGTTCCCGGAGAACGGGCTCATGGTTGCCGGGGTAGCGGAAGTCGACCTGCCGCGCCTCGACCTGACCGATCGCGCGCGGCCGGGCCGGTGTTGCGACGGACGTGCCCGGGTCGGTGACGGTGGGCCGGGTGTCGAGGATCTCCAGCAGTCGTTCGGCTCCGGCGGTCGCGGCGGTGGCCGTCAGACCGAGCTGGCCCAGCGAGCGGATCGGCGGGTAGAGGGAACCGACGAAGGCGGCGAAGGCGAGGAGCTGCCCGATCGTCATCCGTCCCGTGGAGATCTGCCACGCACCCAGACCGATGATCGCCAGGACGCACACGGTTTCGAGGACCTCTACGAGTTGCTCGTAGAGCTCGGCGATCCGGGTACCGGTCACCGCCGCCTTGAACCGGGCACGCGCCTTGCCGAGGAGCCGCTCTTCCTCGTCCTGCTGCCTGTTGTACGCCTGGGTCATGACGACGTTGACCAACGTCTCCTCGACCACGGCGGTGATGGCACCGTCCGCCGCACGTCCGCGCCGGGACACCGCGCGCAGCGGCCCCGTGAACACACGGGTGGTGAGGTAGAAGAGGGGGACCATGGCAAAGGTGGCGAGGGCCAGCCTCCAGCTCAGCCACACAGCTGCGGCAGCGTAGAAGAGGGCGTTGAAGAGAGCGGTCGCAGCCCCGACGATGCCGGAGACCACGAGGGCTTCGATGGCTTCCACATCGCCGGTGAGCCGCTCGACCAGGTCACCGCGGCGATTGCGCTGGTAGAAGTGGGGCGGCAGCGTCTGCAGATGACCGAAGACCTTGGCCCGCAGCCGCATCACGAAGCGTTCGGCGGTCCAGACCGCGAGCGAGCTGCAGAGATACCCCATGATCCCACCGATGATGGCCACGGTGAGCCACTGACCAGCAGGTTTCCAGAAGGCACTGACGGATCCCTGCTGCAGAGCATTGTCGGTCAGTTCGGCGAAGAGAAGGATGGTGATGGTCTCCGCGACCGCGGAGACCATGGCCAGGACGCAGATGAGCAGCAGCCAGCGTCGGTCGCCGTAGGTAAGCGGCCAGAACCGCCGGAACGACCGCACCACGCTGATGGGGTCGGTACGGATCGGAACGTCCGTCACCGATTCCGGGGGCGGCTCGTCGGTGCGCGCAAGGGGGCCGAGAAGACGCATGGGCCTCACATCACTAAGGAGTGCGGAATGCGGACCGCCGCCAGAGCCTCTTCCCGGATCGGGCCGGATCGCGGCGCGAACTGTGATGCCGTCGTGATTCAAGCCTTGAGGAGCGCCCGCCAGAGGCCGCAGCCGACATGGTCCGACCGGGAGGCCTCCGGGGCGCGGGCCCCAAAACCACGAAGCGGACCCGCGCGATCGCGCGGGCCAGCCTCGTGTAGGGGTTTTGGGATTTTCGGGATTCTGGGTGGGCGGGTCAGTAGCCGTAGCCGCCGCGGCCGAAGCCGCGTCCGAAGCCGCGTCCGTAGCCGCGTCCGTAGCCGCGTCCGAAGCCGCGTCCGAAGCCGCGTCCGAAGCCGCGTCCGTAGCCGTAGCCGTAACCGCCGTAGCCGCCCCAGCCGCCCCAGCGATCCCTGCCACCCCCATGGCGGAAGATGTCACGAACGTTCATCTTCGCCTCCTTTGGGAAGTTTGGTATGCCGCTCCCTGTTTCTGCCGCGGCACTATCGACACTACGACGCCTCCACGGGACCAACAAGTCGTACGCGTACGAATTCGGGCAAAAGCCGTAGTTCCAGGCAAATATTCGGGGTATCGACCTGCGCGACCGGCAGGCCAAGGCGCCTCGCAGGGCTTGTCATCGGCACAACCGAGCCCGCCCACACCCCCCTGACAGAAGGGGCCGGAGCAGCCGCACGCGCCGCGGATCCGGGTCGACACCCGGCGGGCACCCAAAGGAGGCAGGGTGCGACAGAGCAGCCGCGGAGCGTGACGGCGCGCCACTGCCGGCTCGAAGCCCCACCCCGAAGCCACGGTGCGCGGAATGCCTTGCTCACGCAAGAAAATTGCCCGTACTGAGCGTCAGGGCGCAGACGCGGGACGCCACAGCTCCCGCACGCCCTCTCAACACCAAAGCCGGTCGGCCCACTTGACGCGCACCCGGACGAAACCGGTTGGTGTGTACGGAGTTGGGGCTCCGCAAGGCAGGCCTCGCACGGAGCCCCGGCCGCATGCGCGGTCGGGGCTCTGGCCCTGATGGTCGGCCTCTGGGCCGACAGGGGGCCTGTATATGGCCTTCAGCGTGTCTTGCACGTTCGACGCCGCCGCGCGTGCATCCTTGTCCCAGGAAGCTGGAACGATCCTGCACTGCGGCCGTCGCGGTGGGGCGGGTGGGACTCGAACCCACGGCCGACGGATTATGAGTCCGCTGCTCTAACCGGCTGAGCTACCGCCCCTTTTCGGCGTGGCGCGTACATGTGTGCGCGCCTTCTGCCGCAGCATAGCCGGTCATACGATCTCCCGCTCCGGATGGTCGGCTTCGCCTGACCATGAGGACTTCGCTGCTCGCCGCCCGGTTCCGGACAGCGCGAAGAAGAGGCGGAAGAGTCCGGAACGGCCTGCGAACCGGCCTCCGGCCCGGCACACGAAAAAGGACCCCGAAGGGTCCTCTTCCGCTCTGCTCCCCCGACTGGACTCGAACCAGTAACCCTCCGGTTAACAGCCGAATGCTCTGCCAATTGAGCTACAGGGGATCGCGCTCCCCCGACTGGACTCGAACCAGTAACCTGCCGGTTAACAGCCGGCTGCTCTGCCAATTGAGCTACAGGGGATTGCTGCGTTTGCACCGAACCCTACCTGCCTGGCTGCTGCCGGGCGGCGCGCGTTCGCTGCGACACATACATTAGCGCAAGCAGGGGGGTGCTCCGCCAATCGGTATCTCCCCGGGTGATCTCGGGTGCCGACGGGTAGGCGGGCAGCACACGTCGCACGCAGCATTCCGCAGCAAGCACGGGAGCAGGAGAAGGGTGGCAGCCATGCGGTACCGGCTCACGTTCATCGCCGGACTGGCCCTCGGTTACGTACTCGGCACACGGGCCGGACGCGAGCGCTACGAGCAGCTGAAGAAGTCCGCACGCCAGTTCGCCCAGAACCCGGCTGTGCGCAATACCGCCGAGTCCGCGGCGCAGAACAGCCGCGAGTTCGCCGGCAAGGCGTACCACGCGGTGAGCGAGAAGGTCGGTGACAAGGTGCCCGCGTCGGTGGCCGCGCGGGTGCGGTCGGTGCGGGAACGGGGTCAGGGCCTCGAGGACGACTGGGGCACCAGCAACACGTGACAGGGGCGACGCCCCGCCGTCCGTACGGGAAAGCTCCGGCAGTGCGGCAGAATCTTCATCATGGGCATAGTCGCCGGCTTGGACAGTTCCTCGGCCTTCACACACATCGTCGTCTGCGATGCGGACACGGGTGCCGTACTCCGGCAGGGGTACGCGGCGCATCCCGTCGAGGCGAAGGCCGCCGAGGCCGACCCGCAGGTGTGGCTGCTCTCACTCGGTGAGGCGGCCACCGGCGGGCTGCTCGAAGGTGTGCAGGCCATCGGGGTGTCCGCGCAGCAGCACGGTCTGGTGCCGCTGGACCGGCAGGGCAACCTCGTACGTCCGGCGCTGCTCGGCAACGACAAGCGGGCGCAGGTCGCCGCGGCCGACCTGATCGACGGGCTCGGCGGGCGGCAGGCCTGGGCCGAGGCGGTCGGGTCCGTACCGCAGGCCGCCCAGCCGGTGGCGAAGCTGCGGTGGCTGGCGCGGACCGAGCCGGAGGCGGCCCAGCGGGTCGCTTCGGTGCTGCAGCCGCACGACTGGCTGGTGTGGCAGCTGCTGGGCCGGCCGAACCGGCGGACCACCGACCGGGGCGCCGCGTCCGGGACGGGGTACTGGTCGGCGGGGACCGGTGCGTACCGGCCCGATCTGGTGGAGCTCGCTCTCGGACAGCAGGCCGTGCTGCCGGAGGTGCTGGGTCCCGCCGAGGCCGCCGGGACGACGCCCGAGGGCCTGCTGATCTCGGCCGGGACCGGCGAGACGATGGCCGCGGCGTTCGGGCTCGGCGTCGGGGCGGGCGACGCCGTGGTGTCGCTGGGGGCCTCGGGGTCGGTGATGGCCGTGCACCACGAGGCGCTGGCCGATCCGTCCGGGACGATCACCTCGTTCGCGGATGCCACCGGGATGCATCTGCCGGTCGTGCACACGCTCAATGCGGTACGGGCGCTGCGGGGCACCGCCGAGATGCTGGGTCTGGAGAATCTGGAGGAGCTGTCCGCGCTGGCGCTGAAGTCGACGCCGGGCGCGTCCGGACTCGTGCTCCTGCCGTATCTGGAGGGCGAGCGCACCCCGCAGCTGCCGCATACGGCGGGCACGCTGAGCGGGCTGCGTCGCGAGTCGATGAAGCCGGAACACCTGGGGCGGGCGGCGTTCGAGGGGATGCTGTGCTCACTGGCCGACGCGCTCGACGTGCTGCGCGGCCGAGGGGTCGAGGTCCGGCGGATGTTCCTGCTGGGGGCGGCCGCCGAGCTGCCGGCGGTGCAGGCGATCGCGCCCGCACTGTTCGGTGCGCAGGTCGTCGTGCCGCAGCCGGCCGAGTAC
Organism: Streptomyces sp. JH14; assembly: GCF_029428675.1. Lineage (GTDB taxonomy): Bacteria > Actinomycetota > Actinomycetes > Streptomycetales > Streptomycetaceae > Streptomyces. Next base: position 2,030,531 of record NZ_JAJNEL010000001.1, read on the forward strand.
GCGGCGCTGGGTGCGGCCCGGCAGGCGGCCTGGGCGCTCGGGGTCTCGCAGGGGCGGCTCGACCCGCGCACTCCGCCGGCCTGGCAGGGTGCGGCGGCACAGGTGCTGGAGCCCGGCGAGGATCTGCCGGTCGGTCAGGCGGTGCGGCAGCAGTACAGGGCGACGCGGGACCAGATTCATCCTGGGGCGTTCGACTCCGCGCTCTGAGTCCGGCGCTCTCGGTGACATGGGGCGCGGCCGTAGGTGACCGGGTCACGATTTTGACCTGGGCTTGAGGAAAATCGTTCGCGACCGCGGTGTGCCATGCCGGAAAATAAGTCGGTTCCCGACCTACCTGCCGACTCCGAGAGACACGCGTGCTCATAAAACTCCTGCGGGCCTATCTCGGTCCGTACAAGAAACCGATCGTGCTGCTGGTGGCGCTCCAGCTGCTGCAGACCTGCGCCACCCTCTATCTCCCCTCCCTCAACGCCGACATCATTGACAACGGTGTCATCGAGGGGGACACGGGCTACATCCTGGAGTACGGCGGCATCATGATCGCCGTCTCCGTCGCCCAGGTCGTCTGCAACATGGGGGCCGTCTTCTACGGCGCACGCACCGCCGCCGCGCTGGGCCGCGACGTCCGGGCGTCGGTCTTCGACCGGGTGCAGTCGTTCTCGGCACGCGAGGTCGGGCGCTTCGGCGCACCGTCGCTGATCACCCGTACGACCAATGACGTCCAGCAGATCCAGATGCTGGTCCTGATGACGTTCACCATGATGGTCTCGGCGCCGATCATGTGTGTCGGCGGCATCATCCTGGCGCTCGGCCAGGACGTTCCGCTGTCGGCGGTGCTGCTCGCGGTGGTGCCGGTGCTCGGCATCGCGGTGAGCCTCATCGTGAGGAGGATGCGGCCGCTGTTCCGCACGATGCAGGAGCGGCTCGACACGGTGAACCGGGTGCTGCGCGAGCAGATCACCGGCAACCGGGTCATCCGCGCCTTCGTCCGCGACGGGTACGAGGAGAAGCGGTTCCGCGGCGCCAACACCGAGTTGACCGATGTGGCACTCTCCACCGGGCGCCTGATGGCGCTGATGTTCCCGACCGTGATGACGGTCGTGAACGTGTCGTCGATCGCCGTGGTCTGGTTCGGGGCGCACCGGATCGACAGCGGCGGGATGCAGATCGGCGCGCTGACCGCGTTCCTCTCCTATCTGATGCAGATCGTCATGTCGGTGATGATGGCCACCTTCATGTTCATGATGGTGCCGCGCGCCGAGGTGTGCGCCGAACGCATCCAGGAGGTCCTGGAGACCGATTCGAGCGTGGTGCCGCCGGTCGCGCCGGTGCGTGAGCTGCGCGCCCACGGTCATCTGGAGGTGCGGGGTGCGGACTTCCGCTACCCGGGCGCCGAGGAGCCGGTGCTGCGGTCGGTGGATCTGGTGGCGCGGCCCGGCGAGACGACGGCGATCATCGGGTCGACGGGCAGCGGGAAGTCGACGCTGCTCGGGCTCGTACCGCGGCTCTTCGATGTGACCGACGGCCAGGTACTGGTCGACGGCACGGACGTGCGGACGCTGGAGCCGGCGCTGCTGGCGAAGACGGTGAGCCTGGTTCCGCAGAAGCCCTATCTGTTCTCCGGGACGGTCGCGACGAACCTGCGGTACGGGAACCCGGACGCGACCGACGAGGAGCTGTGGCACGCGCTGGAGGTCGCGCAGGCCAAGGAGTTCGTCGAGGAGCTGGAGCACGGCCTGCACGCACCGATCGCGCAGGGCGGCACCAATGTCTCCGGCGGACAGCGGCAGCGCCTCGCGATCGCGAGGACGCTGGTGCAGCGGCCGGAGATCTATCTCTTCGACGACTCGTTCTCCGCGCTCGACTATGCGACGGATGCCGCGCTGCGCGGGGCGCTGGCGCAGGAGACGGCCGAGTCGACCGTGGTGATAGTGGCGCAGCGGGTGTCCACCATCCGTGACGCGGACCGGATCCTGGTGCTCGACGAGGGGCGGGTCGTCGGATCCGGCACCCATCACGAGCTGATGGACGGCAACGAAACATACCGGGAGATCGTGCTCTCCCAGCTGACGGAAGCGGAGGCCGCGTAATGGCCGGGCCTGGCGGACGCATGATGGCGGGCGGGGCGCCGACCGACCGGTCCATGGACTTCAAGGGGTCCTCGAAGCGGCTGTTGCGGCGCTTCGCAGCGGAGAAGACCACGCTGTACATGATGCTGACGGCCGGTGTGCTGAGCGTCGCGCTCTCGGTCGTGGGGCCGAAGATCCTCGGCAAGGCCACCGACCTGGTGTTCGCCGGGGTCATCGGCCGGCGGCTGCCGGAGGGGACGACGAAGGAGCAGGCCGTCGAGGGCCTGCGCAAGACCAACGGCGGCCTGGCCGACCTGCTCTCCGGGGTCGACTTCACCCCCGGCCAGGGCATCGACTTCGATGCGGTGGGCAACGTCCTGCTGACGGCGCTGGCGGTCTATGTCGGTGCCGGTCTGCTGATGCTGGTGTCGACGCGGCTGTCGATCCGGGTGATCAACCGGATCGTGTTCCAGCTGCGCGAGGACATCCAGGCGAAGCTTTCGCGGCTGCCGCTGTCCTACTTCGACCGGGCCAAGCGTGGCGAGGTGCTCAGCCGGGCGACGAACGACATCGACAACATCTCGCAGACGCTGCAGCAGACGATGGGGCAGCTCGTCAACTCGGCGCTGACCATCGTCGGCGTGCTGATCGTGATGTTCTGGATCTCGCCGCTGCTGGCGCTGGTCGCGCTGGTGACGGTGCCGCTGTCGGTGGTCGTGGCGACGAAGGTCGGCAAGCGGTCGCAGCCGCAGTTCGTGCAGCAGTGGAAGGTGACGGGCAAGCTCAACGCCCACATCGAGGAGATGTACACCGGGCACACCCTGGTGAAGGTCTTCGGGCGGCAGGAGGAGTCCGCGAAGGACTTCGCCGAGCAGAACGACGCACTGTACGAGGCGAGCTTCCGGGCGCAGTTCAACAGCGGGATCATGCAGCCGCTGATGATGTTCGTGTCGAACCTGAACTATGTGCTGATCGCCGTCGTCGGTGGGCTGCGGGTGGCGTCGGGTGTGCTGTCGATCGGTGACGTCCAGGCGTTCATCCAGTACTCGCGGCAGTTCTCGATGCCGCTGACGCAGGTCGCCTCGATGGCGAACCTGGTGCAGTCGGGTATCGCCTCGGCCGAGCGGATCTTCCAGCTGCTGGACGCCGAGGAGCAGGATCCCGACCCCGAGACGGGTACGCGCCCGGCGGAGCTGCTCGGCAGCGTCTCGCTGGAGAAGGTGTCGTTCCGCTACGACCCGGACAAGCCGCTCATCGAGAACCTGTCGCTGAACGTCGAGCCGGGCCACACGGTCGCGATCGTCGGCCCGACCGGCGCCGGCAAGACGACGCTGGTCAACCTGCTGATGCGGTTCTACGAGGTGACGGGCGGCCGGATCGCTCTCGACGGGGTCGACGTGGCGAAGATGTCGCGCGACGAGCTGCGGTCGGGGATCGGCATGGTCCTGCAGGACACCTGGCTGTTCGGCGGGTCGATCGCGGACAACATCGCGTACGGCGCCGCGCGCGAGGTCACCCGGGAGGAGATCGAGGAGGCGGCCCGGGCAGCCCACGCCGACCGCTTCATCCGTACCCTGCCGGACGGTTACGACACCGTGATCGACGACGAGGGCACCGGGGTCAGCGCGGGCGAGAAGCAGCTGATCACCATTGCGCGGGCGTTCCTGTCGGACCCGGTGATCCTGGTCCTCGACGAGGCGACGAGCTCCGTCGACACCCGTACCGAGGTGCTGATCCAGAAGGCGATGGCCCGTCTCGCGCACGGCCGCACGAGCTTCGTGATCGCGCACCGGCTCTCCACCATCCGGGATGCCGACATCATCCTGGTGATGGAGAACGGGGCGATCGTCGAACAGGGCACGCACGACGAGCTGTTGGACGCGCGGGGGGCGTACGCCCGGCTGTACGCGGCGCAGTTCGCGCAGGCGGTCGCCGAGGTGGACTGATCTCTTCGGTGCGGACTCAGTCCAGGTAGCCGCGGAGCTGGTCGGCGAAGGCGTGGTCCCGCAGCTTGTTGAGGGTCTTGGATTCGATCTGGCGGATGCGTTCGCGTGTCACGCCGAAGATCCGGCCTATCTCTTCGAGTGTGCGGGGCCGCCCGTCGGCCAGCCCGTAGCGCAGCTGGACCACCTTCCGCTCGCGCTCGTTCAGAGTGGAGAGCACCGCTTCGAGGTGCTCGCGCAACAGCAGGAACGCGGCGGACTCCACGGGGGACGCCGCGTCCCCGTCCTCGATCAGGTCGCCGAGCGCGACGTCGTCCTCCTCACCGACCGGCGCGTGCAGCGAGACGGGTTCCTGGGCGAGCCGCAGTACTTCGCCGACCCGTTCCGGCGTCAGATCGAGCTGGACGGCGACCTCTTCGGGCGTCGGCTCGTAGCCGCGTTCCTGGAGCATCCGGCGCTGGACCCGCACGACGCGGTTGATCAGCTCGACGACATGGACCGGGACCCTTATGGTGCGTGCCTGGTCGGCGAGGGCGCGGGACATGGCCTGCCGGATCCACCAGGTCGCGTACGTCGAGAACTTGTAGCCCCGGGCGTAGTCGAACTTCTCGACGGCTCTGATCAGTCCGAGGTTTCCCTCCTGGACCAGATCGAGCATGGTCAGGCCGCGGCCGACGTAGCGTTTGGCGACGGAGACGACGAGCCGCAGGTTCGCCTCGATCAGGCGGCGCTTCGCCATCCGACCCATGACCACCAACCGGTCGAGATCGACGGCGAGTTGGGAGTCGGGGTCGGGGGTGGACGCGAGCCGCTCCTCGGCGAACAGGCCGGCTTCGACGCGGCGGGCGAGCTCCACCTCGTCGGCGGCGGTGAGCAGCGGGACGCGTCCGATCTCCCGCAGGTACTGGCGGAAGAGGTCGGAGGACGGGCCGCCGGTGTCGGGGCGGCCGCGGGGCTCCGGAAGCTCGGGCACCTCCGTCTGCTCCTCCATGAGGGCGTCTTCCGGGACGACCGTCTCGGGCGGTTCGGGCTCTTGGGGTGTCGGTGGGTCCACCGCCGCCTCCGGATGACGCGTGGCCCGGTTCTGCGCGGGGACGGCCGAGACACGCTCGGTTGTGGTCACGGTCCGGGTCTGCACGGGGGCGACCTCCAGGTGATCGCTGCCGGATCGCGGGGATGGGAGCTCCACCGTCCGGTGGGGCCGACCGCGCTCCGATGACTCAGGCACCGCCATCCAGTGTGGGGGAAGACACATCGCCGCTACGAGGGGCGTGCGCGGACTTTCTGAGTCCGTTCCGTGACCGGTCGGTTACGGCCTCCCCCGGGGGCCCGGGGCGGGGTCCGTGACAGGGTCGGGCGCGTCAGAGCGCGTCGGCGCCGTTGTTCCGCAGGGACTGGGCGTACTGCTGGAGGACCCAGACCTCGTTCTGCGCGGCCGCCAGATGGTCGGGGGCCACATTGCTGCCGAGGCGGGTGAGGCTGCCCTGGACGTCGTTGATGCGGCGGTCGACGGCGCGAAGCCGCACCTTGACCAGATGCTCGCCCGCGTACGCCTCGTCGATGGACTTGCCGTGGAAGACCTCGACGGCGAGCTCGGTGACCAGCTTGCGCACCGTGTCGTTGGGGGCGGCGTCGAGGATGCCGACCAGATACTCGCGGGTGTCGGCGAGGCCCTGCTCGGCGCCGCCCGCCTCCGCGATGCACTGGCGCACCGCCGCGTACGGCGGGGCGGTGAACTCGTCGGCCCCGTAGGCGTCGAAGGCCGGGGAGACCAGGGCGGGCCGCTGCAGGGCGAGCTTGAGCAGCTCGCGCTCGGTGCGGTGGGCCGGGCTGCGGAGATTGAGCGCGGGGCCCGAGGGGCCGGCGGTGGGCCGGACCTGCTGGTGCTGCGGGGGGGCCGGTGCGGGAGGGGGCCGGTGCGGGGCCCCGGTCGCCGCGGTCGCGGGCCCAGCGGGCGAGCTGGGCGACCCGCTTGACGACGAACTGGGTGTCGAGGATGCCGAGCATCCCGGCCAGCTGGACGGCGACCTCGTGCTGCGAGGAGCTGTTCTTGATCCGCGCGACGACGGGGGCGGCCTCGTCGAGCGCGGCGCCGCGGCCCGCGGGGGTCTCCAGGTCGTACCGCCCGACGATCTGGCGGAGCGCGAACTCGAAGAGCGGCGTGCGGGGTTCGACCAGGTCGCGGACGGCTTCGTCACCCTTGACCAGCCGCAGATCGCACGGGTCCATGTTGTCCGGGGCGATCGCGATGTACGTCTCCGCGGCGAACTTCTGGTCGTCCTCGAAGGCGCGCAGGGCGGCCTTCTGGCCGGCCGCGTCACCGTCGAAAGTGAAGATCACGCGGGCGCTGCCGTTGTCCATCAGAAGCCGGCGCAGGATCTTGATGTGGTCGCCGCCGAAGGCCGTGCCGCAGGTGGCGATGGCGGTGGTGATGCCGGCGAGGTGGCAGGCCATGACGTCGGTGTAGCCCTCGACGACGACGGCGCGGCTGGCCTTAGCGATGTCCTTCTTCGCGAGGTCGATGCCGTAGAGCACCTGCGACTTCTTGTAGATCGCGGTCTCGGGGGTGTTGAGGTACTTCGGTCCGTTGTCGTCGTCGCGGAGCTTGCGGGCGCCGAAGCCGACGACCTCGCCGGACGTGTCGCTGATCGGCCACATCAGCCGGCCGCGGAACCGGTCGATGGGGCCGCGGCGGCCGTCCTGGGAGAGTCCGGAGGTGATGAGTTCCCGGTCGCTGAACCCCTTGCCGCGGAGGTAGCGGGTGAGGTGGTCCCAGCCGGCCGGGCTGTAGCCGACGCCGAAGTGGGCGGCGGCCGCTTGGTCGAAGCCGCGCTCGGCGAGGAACTTCCGGCCGATCTCCGCCTCGGGGCCGTCCAGCTGCTCGACGTAGAACTGAGCCGCGATCTTGTGTGCCTCGACCAGCCGGATGCGTTCGCCGCGCTGGTGGGAGGGGTTGTAGCCGCCCTCCTCATAGCGCAGGGTGATGCCCGCCTTGGCGGCGAGCCGCTCGACCGTCTCGGAGAAGGAGAGGTGGTCGATCTTCATCACGAACGCGATGGTGTCGCCGCCCTCCTGGCAGCCGAAGCAGTGGAAGAGTCCCTTGCTCGGGCTGACCTGGAAGGAGGGCGACTTCTCGTCGTGGAACGGGCAGAGACCCTTGAGGTTGCCTCCGCCCGCGTTCCGCAGCTGGAGGTACTCGGAAACGACGGCGTCGATCGGGACCGCGTCCCGTACCGCCTTCACATCGTCGTCATTGATCCTGCCTGCCACGGGTGAAGTCTACGGGGGAGGAGGGGCGGCGCGGGGGCGCGGTCGGCGTCGCGGGCGCCGGACGGGACCATGATCACGACCGTCCGGCGGCGGGGACGCGGTGCGGACGCCGTCCGGCGGGCGGCTCAGATCAGGGACTCCAGCGGTACCGACGGATCCGCGAGCGCGTCGGGGTCGACCTGTCCGCCGGTCCGGATCAGTTCCTGCACGGTCTCGGTGACGTCCCACACATTGACGTTCATCCCGGCCAGCACCCTGCGGTCCTTCAGCCAGAACGCGATGAACTCCCGCTTGCCCGCGTCGCCGCGGATGACGACCTGGTCGTACGAGCCCGGCGGCGCCCAGCCCGAGTACTCCAGCCCCAGGTCGTACTGGTCGGAGAAGAAGTACGGCACACGGTCGTAGCCGACGTCCTGGCCGAGCATGGCGCGGGCCGCGGCCGGGCCGCTGTTCAGCGCGTTCGCCCAGTGCTCGACCCGCAGCCGGGTACCGAACAGGGGGTGCTGCATATTGGCCACGTCCCCGGCGGCGTAGATGTCGGGGTCGGAGGTGCGCAGCGAGGCGTCGACGGCGATGCCGCCGCCGTCGGTGCGGGCTGCGAGCGTGAGGCCGGCGGCTTCGGCGAGGGCGGCGCGCGGGGCGGCACCGATCGCTGCGAGGACGTCGTGGGCGGGGTGCTCCTCGCCGTCGTCGGTGCGGGCGGCGAGGACCATGCCGTCCTGGCCGACGATCTCGGTGAGCCTGACACCGAAGCGGAAGCGGACGCCGTGGTCGCTGTGCAGCTCGGTGAAGATCTGTCCGAGCTCGGGGCCCAGAACCCGGAGCAGCGGGGTCGCCTCGGGTTCGACGACGGTGACCTCGGCACCGTATCCACGGGCCGCCGCCGCGACCTCCAGGCCGATCCAGCCGGCTCCGGCGATCACCAGATGGCCGTTGTCGCGGCCGAGCGCGGACAGCACGTTCTTCAGGCGGTCGGCGTGGGCGAGGCGGCGCAGATGGTGGACACCTGCCAGGTCCGTGCCGGGGATGTCCAGGCGCCGCGGTTCGGCGCCGGTGGTGAGCAGCAGCTTGTCGTAGTGGATGACGGTGCCGTCGCCGAGCTCCACGGAGCGGGCGCCCCGGTCGATGCCGACGACGGGCTGGCCGAGGTGGAGCTCCACGTCCGCGCCCGCGTACCAGGCCGTCTCGTGGACGAAGACGCTGTCCCGGGCCTCCTTTCCGGCCAGGTAGCCCTTGGAGAGGGGAGGCCGTTCGTACGGATGGTCACGCTCATCGCCGACCAGGATCACCCGGCCGCTGAAACCCTCCGAACGGAGTGTTTCGGCCGCCTTGGCTCCTGCCAGTCCCCCGCCGACAATGACGAACGTCCGATGTGCGTCGACCACTTGATGCCTCCTCGGTGCTTGCTGCGCGGCGCCGCCAACTGCGAGCGTCCCGCACGCAGCGTGATGGCGAAAGAGGGTGTACCCCGATCAGGTCACCCGGGGTGGCCGGAGACCGGGGTGCCGGCCGGGGCCGGCACCGCGATGAGCAGGGCCGCGGGCCCGCCCGGCGCGGCATGTGCTCCCAGCACATCACCTGTGTCCTTGCGGGGCCGCCCCCGCCGCGCCCCACGGCGGCAGGACTTGTCCGGCGGCCGGACCGGGGACGCGACGGCGGGGCTCGCCCGGCCGTGGTCCGCGGCGGTCGGTGGAGCGCCCCTCACCGGCCCCGCGACGTGAGAGAGGCGTGCAGTGAGCGGGCCGAGGCGTCCGTGAGGGCGGCGATCTGGTCGACCAGGACGCGCTTGCGTGCCCGGTCGTCGCGGGCGTGGTCGTACAGCGCGCGGAACTGCGGTTCCAGCCCTTCCGGGGCCCGCGCGGTCAGCGCGGCGGCCAGTTCCGCGATGACGATCCGCTGATCGGCGCGGATCGCTTCCTGTTCGGCGCGCTGCATCACGTAACGGTCGGCGACCGCCTTCAGGACCGCGCATTCGTTGCGTGCCTCGCGCGGGACGACGAGTTCCGCCGTGTACCTCCCGAGGCGGCCGTGGCCGTACGCCTCCCGGGTCGCGGTTTCGGCGGCGAGACAGAACCGGCCGATCAGCTGGCTCGTGGCGTCCTTCAGCCGGGCCTGGGCGACGGCGGACCCGTCGTAGCCGTGCGGCCACCACTCCTGGCCGATGAGCCGGTCGAGGGCGTCGGCCAGCTCCTGCGGGTCGGTGTCGGGCGGCACGTACCGCCCGATCGCCACCTCCCAGATGTCGCGGCGCTCCGGCTCGGCGAAGAGGCAGTTGGGATCGATGTGGCCGGCGTGCAGCCCGTCCTCGAAATCGTGCACCGAGTACGCGACGTCGTCGGACCAGTCCATCACCTGGGCCTCGAAGCACTTGCCGTGCCGTGGGGCGCCCGTGCGGGCCCAATCGAAGACCGGCAGGTCGTCCTCGTACACCCCGAATTTCGGGGAGCCGGGGCCGTTGGGGTGGCCACCGCGCGGCCACGGGTACTTGGTGGCGGCGTCGAGCGCCGCCCGCGTCAGGTTGAGCCCGACGCTGACCAGATCACCGGTCCCCACGTCGCGCACGAACCGCTTCGGCTCCAGCCGGGTCAGCAGCCGCAGCGACTGCGCGTTGCCCTCGAAGCCGCCGCAGTCCGAGGCGAAGTCGTTGAGCGCCTGCTCGCCGTTGTGCCCGAACGGCGGGTGGCCCATGTCGTGCGCCAGACAGGCCGTCTCGACCAGGTCGGGGTCGCAGCCCAGCGCGGCGCCGAGCTCCCGGCCGACCTGGGCGCATTCCAGGGAGTGGGTGAGCCTGGTCCGGGGGCTGGCGTCCCAGGCGAGGCTGCGGGTGCCCGGCGTGACGACCTGCGTCTTCCCGGCGAGCCGGCGCAACGCGGCGGAGTGCAGCACGCGGGCGCGGTCCCGCTGGAACGCGGTGCGGCCCGGCCGTTTGTCGGGCTCGGTGTCCCAGCGCTCGGTGTCGGCCGCGCCATAGGGCGCGGTGCCGTCTTCCTGTGTGCCCCGCGTACCGTCCATGGTCCCGACAGTAAACGGCCGGACCGACAGGACGGCTCAGGCGGACGCCAGGAGATGGTTGTTCCTCCCTGCTTCAGATGCCGGAAGCACACCGGCCAGCGCCTGGTCGTACCGGCGCAGGAGCAGCCGTGCCATCGCCGGATGCGCGCCGAGCGGGGCCGCGGCGGCACCGGGGGCGGCAGCGGCGGCGGCCGTCGCGAAGCGGCCGGGCCCGGTGAAGTACGAGGCGACGGCGACCTGGCTGCGGCCGCGGGCGGCGAGCGCGCGCACCGCGACGGGGACGGTGGGTGTGGCGGCGGAGGCGTACGCCGGGACGACGGGCACCCCGCCGAGCCGTTCGCTGAGCATCCGCGCGGTACGGCGGGTGTCGGCGGCCGATTCGGGATCGCGCGATCCGGCGGCGGCGAGGACCACGGCGGAGCTGCGGCCGCCGGTCTCCTCGGCCGGCCAGCCCGCTTCGACGAGCCGCCCGTACAGCGCCTCGACGAGCAGGGGGTGCGGGCCGAGCGGCGCGGCGATCGTGGCCCGCAGAGCGGGTGCGGCGGCGGCCGCCGCGGGTATGTCGCGCTTGACGTGGTGGCCGCGGCCGAGCAGCAGCGGCACGAGGACGGCGTCACGGGAGCCGAGGCCGGCCAGGGCCGACGTCAGGAGCGGTTCGTTCAGCTCGATGTGGCCGAGCCGGACGTCCAGGCCGGGGCGCAGTTCCCGGACCCGTTCCAGCAGTTCCGTCACCGTGCGCAGCGCCTGCGGGTCCCGGCTGCCGTGGGCCACGGCGACGAGCGCGGGTGCAGGGGGCGGGGTGGTGCTCGGTGCGGGCCGGCCGGTGGGGTGGTGCATGGGTCTGCGCGTTCCGTTCAGGGAGACATGGCTGAGCTGGGTGCCGAGCTGTGCGGTGATGCGGGTCAACAGTTGCGCTGTGCTGTCGAGAGGCAGGGATTCACGGGGCTGTGCCGATGCCGACTCCGTCATGGACCGATGGTGACGGGCGCAGGTTGCCGGGTCGTTGCGCAGGGGTGACGGGTGTTTGCTGTGCGCTCACGGCATGGTCGGCGAACCGAAGAGCCGCTCCAGGACGTGGGCGACGCCGTCCTCCTCGTTGGACACCGTGTGCGACGGTACGGCGGCGAGCACGTCCGGGTGGGCGTTGCCCATGGCGTAGCCGGTGCCCGCCCAGTCGAGGACCGTCAGGTCGTTGGGCATGTCCCCGAAGGCGATGACCTCCGTGGCGTCGATGCCGCGTCCGGCGCAGAGCTCGGCGAGGGTGCCCGCCTTGGTGACACCGGATGCGCTGATCTCCAGGAGCCCGCCCCCGCCGGAGTGGGTGAAATGCACTTCACTGCCCGCCGGGCCGGACCCCTGCCGCGCCGTGGCCAGCAGGGTGTCCGCGTCGAGCCGGGCGGACCAGGCGAGGAGCTTGGTCACGGGTACGTCGGTCAGCCACAGGTCCGCCAGGGACGGCACGGGCCGTTCGGCATCGATGTCCTCGGACATGCGCAGCCGGTACGCCGGTTCGTACAGGATGTGGTTTCCGGTCTCCAGCGCGAAACCCACCTCGGGCAGAACGACGGCGAGTGCGGTGGCCACGCGCTGGGCGACGCCGACGGCCAGGGCGCGCGAGGAGACGACCGTACGCGTCCCGATGTCGTAGACGAGGGCGCCGTTGCTGCACACCGCCGTCCCCGTCAGTCCGGTCGCGTCGGCGATCCGGTCGACGAACCTGGGCGGCCTGGCGGTGACGAGGATGACCTCCGCACCGGCGCTCTCGGCCGAGCGCAGGGCGCGGAGGGTGCGGGGCGAGAGGGAGCCGTCGCGGCGCAGAAGAGTGCCGTCGAGATCGGAGGCGATCAGCCGGGGCAGCAGCATCGGCCGATGCTACCGGGCGCGGACCGCGCCCGGTGGGCGTACGACGCGCTCCGCCGCATGCCACCGGCGCGGCGGCGACGGCGCCCTCGGCTGCGACCCGGGCTGGTCCGGGTGGAGCCCCAGCGGTCGCAGGGCGGTTGCCCGGACGCGCACCGTGATCCAGCCGCGCCAAATCCCGTCGGGCCCGGGGCCGCAGGCCAGGTCGCAGCACACGTCGTCGAGGGGGAACGGCATCCAGTCGATGCCCTGGTCACGCAGTCAGGCGCGGACGGCCGCCGCCGGGCGCGGGCAGCCCTTCGCGTTCTCGTACGCGGCGACGGTCACCCAGCCGTCGGTGCCGGTGCCGGTGTCTGCAGGGGAGCTCGGACGGTTCATGGGCCCATGATGCCCGTACGTACGGCAGACGGCGCCGGCAAGGAAAGTCGCGGGGCGGAGAAACCCTTCTGCCCCGGCACTCGTCCGACCAGTTGACGCAACGACACCGACCAAGGGGCTCCGATGCGAGGGAAGCGGCCGCGATGGATGGGCTGGCCCGGACGGCTGCGGCCTCGGCTGCCGCGCACGCGGCGTGGGCAACGCCGCCTCGTGCAGGGGGTGATGGCCGCATGTGTGCTGGGGCTGGCACCCGCCACGTGGATGTACTGCGTGGCCGGCGCCCGGGTCCGGACGGCCGCCGACGCGCCCGCGCAGCAGGTCGCCGTGGTGTTCGGGGCCGGGTTGTGGGAAGGGAAGCCGTCGCCGTATCTCGCGAACCGGCTGAACGCGGCCGCCGGGCTGTACCGCGACGGCAGGGTGAGGGTCGTGCTGGTGACCGGTGACAACAGCCGGAAGGAGTACGACGAGCCGGATGCCATGCGGACGTATCTCGTGGCGCGCGGGGTACCGGACAAGCGGATCGTCAGCGACTTCGCCGGGTTCGACACCTGGGACTCCTGTGTGCGGGCCAAGAAGATCTTCGGGGTGGACCGGGCCGTGCTGGTGAGCCAGGGATTCCATATCCGGCGGGCGATCGCGCTGTGCCGGGCCGCGGGGATCGATGCGTACGGGGTCGGGGTCGACGCCAAGCACGATGCGACCTGGTACTACGGCGGGACGCGGGAGGTGTTCGCGGCGGGAAAGGCGGCGCTGGACGCGGTGTTCAAGCCGGATCCGCACTTCCTGGGGCCCCGGGAGCCCGGGGTCGGGGAGGCGCTGGCGACGGGCGGACGATGAGACACCGGGCGACCGGCGGGGACCGGCCCCACCGGCCGGTGGGCGTCGACCTCACCGGGCCCGTGCACACGGGCTGAGGTGCACGTTCCGGTGGCGTAACCGGTCGCGGGCGCCTCCGTAACACCCGGCCCGCACGCTGGATCCCATGGCCCGCACCGAGACTGCTCCCACCGCCACCCACTGCCCCTACTGCTCGCTGCAGTGCGGGATGAATCTGCGACCGGCCGACGGCGGTGCGGTGGCCGAGGTCCTGGAGCGCCCCGACTTCCCCGTCAACCGCGGCGCCCTGTGCGGCAAGGGCCGGACCGCGTCCGCCGTGCTGTCCTCACACGTACGGCTGACCGGACCGCTGGTACGCGATCCGGCCAGTGGCGAGCTGGAGCCGGCCGGCTGGGACGAGGCGCTGGAGCGGATCGCCGCCGGACTCGGCCGCACCCGGTCCGTGCACGGGCCCGACGCCGTGGGGGTGTTCGGCGGCGGCGGCCTCACCAACGAGAAGGCGTACGCGCTCGGGAAGTTCGCCCGGGTGGTGCTCGGTACCTCGCAGATCGACTACAACGGGCGCTTCTGCATGTCGTCGGCGGCCGCCGCGCACCAGCGGTCCTTCGGCCTCGACCGCGGGCTGCCGTTCCCCCTGGAGGACATCGCGCGCACCGGCTGCGTGATTCTCGTCGGGTCGAACCTCGCCGAGACGATGCCTCCCGCACTGCGCTATGTGACCGAACTGCGGGAGAACGGCGGCCGGCTGATCGTCATCGACCCGCGACGGACCCGGACCGCCGAGCAGGCCGATCTGCATCTGGCGCCCCGGCCCGGCACCGACCTGGCGCTGGCGCTCGGGATGCTGCATCTGGTGGTCGCGACAGGGCGGGTGGACGAGGAGTTCGTACGCGACCGGACGCGTGGCTGGGACGAGGCCAGGACCGCCGTGATGGCGCACTGGCCGGAGCTCGTGGAGCGACTGACCGGGGTGCCGGTGCCACAGCTGCGGGAAGCCGTCGAGATGTTCTGCGGTACGCGAAACGCGATGGTGCTGACCGCGCGCGGACCGGAGCAGCAGTCCAAGGGCACGGACACGGTGGGCGCCTGGATCAACCTCTGTCTGGCGACCGGCCGGGCGGGCAGACCGCTGTCCGGATACGGCTGCCTGACCGGGCAGGGCAACGGCCAGGGCGGCCGCGAACACGGCCAGAAGGCCGACCAGTTGCCCGGTTACCGCAAGCTCACCGACCCGGCCGCGCGCCGCCATGTGGCCGGGGTGTGGGGGGTCGACCCGGACTCACTGCCGGGGCCGGGGCGCAGTGCGTACGAACTCCTCGACGCGCTGGGGACGGACGTGCGGGCACTGCTGGTGATGGGGTCCAATCCGGTGGTGTCGGCGCCGCGCGCCGCGCATGTGGAAGGGCGGCTGCGGTCGCTGGACTTCCTCGCGGTCGCGGATGTGGTGCTGTCGGAGACGGCGGCGCTGGCCGATGTGGTGCTGCCGGTGACGCAGTGGGCGGAGGAGACCGGGACGACCACCAATCTGGAGGGCCGGGTGTTGCTGCGGCAGCGGGCGGTCACCGCTCCGGACGGCGTCCGCAGCGACCTGGCGGTCCTGCACGGGCTGGCCGCGCTCCTCGGGCACGGCAAGGGGTTCCCCACCGACCCGGAGGAGGTCTTCGACGAGCTGCGGCGTGCCTCGGCGGGCGGTCCCGCCGACTACGCGGGGATCACGTACGAGCGGATCGCGGCGGAGGACGGGGTGTTCTGGCCGTGCCCGGACGAGGGACACGGCGGTACGCCGCGGCTGTTCCTGGACCGGTTCGCGACGGACGACGGGCGGGCGAGGTTCGTACCCGTGACGCACCGTCCGGCGGCCGAGGAGACGGACAGGGAGTATCCGGTGGTGCTGACGACCGGACGGGTGGTCGCCCAGTACCAGTCGGGGGCGCAGACCCGCCGGGTCGACGAGCTGAACGCCGCGGCCCCCGGGCCGTTCGTCGAGCTGCATCCGCGGCTCGCCGAGCGGATCGGGGTGGCCGAGGGCGATCCGGTGGCGGTGACCTCGCGGCGGGGGCGGGCGGTGGCGCCGGCCCGGATCACCGGGGCGATCCGGCAGGACACCGTCTTCATGCCGTTCCACTGGGCGGGTGAGGGCCGGGCCAACACACTGACGAATCCGGCCCTGGACCCGGTGTCGCGGATGCCCGAGTTCAAGGTGTGTGCGGTGCGGGTGGAGGCGGCCGCCGCCGGGTGATCCAGCTCCCGCCGGGGATGAGGGTGCCGCCGGTGCGCAGGGAGCGGGTGACGGGCGGGGCGGCGAGGTAGACCCAGGCGCGGGCGGTTGCGGGGGCGGGCGGGACCGCGCCCGGGAGGCGGACCTCGCGGGCGACCCGCTCGTAGAGATTGCGCGGGTGCCCCGGTCCGGCGTACTCCTCCAGCCGGTCGAGGAGGACGAGCAGCTCCGCGTACACGGCGGGCGCGGCCGTGACGAGCGTGCCGCGCACGGCGCCGTGGCCGTCGATCGCGTACGGGTAGCCGGGACCGTCGTACAGCAGGGCGCCCGGCAGCACCGCCGGCTGCTCGGCGACCGCGCGGCCCCGGAGGAGCAGGTCGTGGTTGGGTTCGCCGGGGAGCAGTGTGCCGTAGACGAAGAAGGGCAGTTCGGGGTCGGGCGACGGCATGGTCAGAGGGCCGTGACCGGGACCGTCTCCGCGGTCACCCAGGCGAGATAGCGCTCGCTTCCCCGCACCACCGGCGTCGCGATGATCTCCGGGGTCTCGTAGTCGTGCACCGCCAGGAGGTGTTCCTCCAGCTCGTCGTAGCGCTCGGCCACCGTCTTGAACAGCACCTGCCACTCCTCCGTGGTCTCGATGGCGTTCCGCCACCGGTAGACGGAGGTGACGGGCGCGGAGATCTGCGCGCATGCCGCGAGCCGCGCCTCCACCGCGCTCTGCGCGAGGTCGTGGGCCTTCTCCTCGCTGTCCGTGGTGGTCATCACTGTCAGCCATGCCGGCGTCGTCACCGTCGGATCTCCTCAGCTCTTCGGCTCTTGTTTCTTCGGATCTTGTGCCTGTGGCGTGTCCTTCTCGTCGATTGTCGGGGCGGTTCGGTGCCGTGTCGCCCTCCACCGTCGTCCCGGTATGGACATGACATGTCATGGACCTTTAAATCTGAGGCGGGCTCAGAACCACGGCCCGGACCAGCCTTCGTCCCCCCACGCACTCCGAGGAGTCCGATGAGATCGATTCGGCATGCATCGCGCCTCACCCTGCTCGGCGCAGCCGCGGCCGCTGCCACTCTGCTGGCCTCCACCCTCACCGCCACCGCGGGCGCAGCCGCGGCCGGGCGTCCCGCCCCGAGCCGCGACACCGCCATCTATCACGCCGCGGCCGCGCTCATCGGGCACGCCACCGCCCTGGGCCTCACCGGCTCCCAGGACACCGCGGTGCGCGATGTGGTCGTCGACAGGGACGGCAGCCAGCATGTGCGTTATGACCGCACCTATCGCCATCTCCCCGTCCTCGGCGGCGACTTCATCGTCCATCTCGCACCCGACGGGGCGTACCGCAGCGCCGACCGGGCCGTCGGCGGCGATCTCGCCGTGCCCACCGCGACTCCGTCGCTGTCCGCCTCGGGCGCCGCCGACCTGGGCGCGGCCGCCCTGCGCACAGCCCACCGCGGCGAGCTCACCAAGGTCGCCGCCCGGCCGCAGCTCGTCGTGGACGCCCTGCACGGCGCACCCAAGCTGGCCTGGCGCACCGAGGTGGCGGGCAAGGACTCGCTGGGCAACCCGGTCGCCCGCGTCGTGCTCACCGACGCGCGGACGGGCCGCCAGATCGACGCCTGGGACAGCGTGGAGACGGCGTCCGGCGACGGCCGTTCGCTGTACAGCGGCACGGTCGCGCTGGAGACGACCCTGTCCGGGTCGACGTACCAGCTCAAGGACGCGACCCGCGGCAACACCTACTCCGGGGACGCGCAGAACAAGACCGACGGCTGCATCCTCACCATCTGCTGGAGCCGGGCGCCCGCGGTGCTGTTCACCGACGCCGACAACCACTGGGGCACCGGCACCACCGCCGACCGCGCATCGGCGGCGGTCGACGCCCAGTACGGCACGGACAGCACCTGGGACTACTACAAGAACGTGCACGGCCGGAACGGCATAGCCGGGGACGGCAAGGGCTCGTACAACCGCGTGCACTACGGGAAGAACTACAACAACGCCTTCTGGGACGACACGTGCTTCTGCATGACGTACGGCGACGGCGACGGCTCGACCTTCGGTCCACTGGTCGCGCTGGACGTGGCCGGGCACGAGATGTCGCACGGCGTGACGTCCACGACGGCGGGCCTCACCTACTCCGGTGAGTCGGGCGGTCTCAACGAGGCCACCTCCGACATCTTCGGCACGCTGGTGGAGTTCCACGCGAACAACCCGCAGGATCCGGGCGATTACCTCATCGGCGAGAAGATCGTGAAGCCCGGGTTCGGGAAGGCCGCGCTGCGGTTCATGGACCAGCCCTCCAAGGACGGCAACTCGGCGGACTGCTGGAGCTCCTCGGTCGGCAATCTCGATGTGCACTACTCGTCCGGTGTCGCCAACCACTTCGCGTATCTGCTCGCCGAGGGCAGCGGCTCGAAGGTCATCGGCGGCGTCCAGCACAACGGCACCACGTGCAACGGCGCATCGCTGAGCGGCATCGGAAAGGACAAGCTCGGCAAGATCTGGTACCGGGCGCTGACCGTCTACATGACGTCCTCGACGAAGTACGCGGGCGCCCGCACGGCGACGCTCAACGCGGCGAAGGACCTGTACGGCGCGGGCAGCGCCGAGCAGAATGCGGTGGCCGCGGCCTGGTCGGCCGTTTCGGTCGCCTGACCTGAGGCAGGTCCCGGAGCGGGTGACCGCTCCGGGACCTGCAGGGCGCAGGGCGGCCCGTCAGCCACCGTACGGGCGTACCGCCTTGGCGTCCCGCAACGTCCGCCCCCACCAGACGAGCTGGTCGAGCAGCGTCTTCGCCGCCGCATCGACGTTCGCCGGGTCCCGGTGCCTTCCCTCGTCGTCGAACAGGGCGCCCGCGTTGTGGAACGACACGGTGTCCCGGATGGAGACGGCATGCAGTTCGGCGAAGACCTGACGAAGGTGCTCGACGGCCCGCAGACCGCCGGACACTCCCCCGTACGAGACGAAGGCGACGGGCTTGGCCTGCCATTCGGCGCGATGCCGGTCGATGAGGTTCTTCAGCGGGGCCGGGTAGGAGTGGTTGTACTCGGGAGTGACGACGACGAAGGCGTCGGCGGCGGCCAACCGAAGTGACACCTCGGCCAGTTGCGCCTGTGTGTCGGGACCGGGGCGGTGGCCGAGAGCCGTCGGGAGATCGAGTGCGGCGACGTCGACGAGGTCGGTCTCGACGTCCGGATGGTCCGCCGTACGGGAGAGGAACCAGTCGGTGACCACAGGGGCGAAGCGGCCCTCGCGATTGCTGGCAACGATGACCGCGACCTTCAGGGGCGCAGTGGTGACGGATGCGTCGGATACGGGAGACGTGATGAGGTCCATGCACCGAGATTCGTATCTCGACCAAGGTTGAGGTCAAGCTCTCCGCCTCCCTTTCCGCGCACCCTCCGGCATACGGTGGAGTCCATGACGACCCCCGCACCGCAGCCGCAGCCGTACGTCGAGTTCAACGGACACGCAGCCACGGAAGCGGATCTCCGGATCCCCGCCTTCTCCGGCTTCGGCCATTTCACGGCCATGCAGGTCAGGGACGGGAGGGTACGGGGCTTCGCCCTGCACCTGAACCGGCTGGCCGCCGCGAACCGGGAGCTGTTCGGCCACGACCTGGGCGGGGACCGGGTCCGCGAACTGATCCGGCACGCACTGGCCGGTGCAAAGACGCAGGACGCCTCGACCCGGGTGTACGCCTTCCTGCCGCCGGGCGACACGGAGACGACGGTCATGGTCACCGTGCGCAAACCGGCCCGAAAGTCCCCCGCGCCCCACAGTCTGATGTCCGTCCCGTACGTCCGCACCGTGCCGCACATCAAGCGTCCGGGCGAATTCGGCCAGACCTACTACGGCCGGCTCGCCGAGCGCTCGGGCTTCGACGAGGCGCTGCTGACGGCTCCGGACGGGGCCGTGACCGAGGGCGCGATCACCAACATCGCCTTCTGGGACGGCACTTCGGTGGTCTGGCCCGCCGCGCCATCACTCCTCGGCATCACCATGGCCCTGCTGGAGCAGGAACTGCCGGGGGCCGGACTGACGTCGGTGCGGCGGCCGGTGACGCTGGACGGGATCGGCGCCTTCCGGTCGGCGTTCCTCACCAACTCCCAGGGCATCGCTCCGGTCCGGCGGATCGACGACACGGAGTTCGCCGTCGACGAGGAGCTGATGAAGCGAGTGGGGCTGGCGTACGAGGGCGCGCCCTGGGACACCGTCTGAGGCCGCTCACACCCACCACCGCCCCGGGGTGCAGGGGTAGCTGTCCTCGCCGGGCCCCGAGGCCCGGCGAGGGCAGCGGCCGGGCGGCAGGGGGGAGAGCCGACCCGTGGGGGGTGTGATGTCGTGTGCCCGGGGCCGGCGAAGTCATGCGTGTGACGTACACCACTCGCGCCCCAGAACTCGTCACCCAATCGGCACGGCGTGTCGCAAGGCGGACCGAATCCCCTTCAATGGGTTGTTGACCTGCGAAAACGCCGGTCCGCAAGGAGGCGGGGCCGGACTGATCGAGTGAAAGCTGACTCGACGTCAGCAGGCATGGGCGGCAGGCCGACCGTTAGCTCGGAGTCAGGACACACCAGCCAGCGCCGTCGCTCAAAGGAATCCCCCATGCGCAGTCCTGCCCGCCTCGTGAACGGCACCGCCGCTGCGGCTCTCGCCGTTGCCGCGCTCGGCCTCTCCACCGCCGCATCGCCGGCGTATGCAGGCGACCTCGGCGCGCTGGAGATATCCCCGGCGACCGCGGCTCCGGGCACCACGGTCGTGGTGAACACGACTGCCTGTGGAAGTGGCGCCAAGGCCGTCGGGCATGCGAACTCCCTGGAGGCAGGTCAGTTCACGCTGGCACCGGCCACCGGCAGGCAGGCGCTCGTGGGCACGTTCAGGGTGCCCGAGGCAGCCGATGCGGGGCCGTACAGCATCGGTGTGTCCTGTGACAACGGAAAGGAGGCCGCAGGAGCTCTCGCGGTGCGGGCCGCGGACACCGGGCAGGCCGGAGGACAGGTCACCGAGAAGGTGGGCGGACAGGACGACGCCCCCGGCGACGACCAGGGCGGCGGGGGCAAGATTCCTTCCCTCGACTCGCTGCTCACCGGGAACGGGAACCCCTTCGGGAACGAGAACCCACTCAGCGGGCTGGACTCACTCTCCACGGACGAGACGATCCTCGGTCGTCAGTCCTCCCCCGAAGACGACTCCCCCACGGGGCGCGACAACGGGAGCGGGTCCGGGCGGGAGAACGGCAGCGGCTCCGGACGCGAGAACGGAAACGAGTCCGGGCGCGACAACGGCAGCGGCTCCGGACGCGACAACGGAAACGAGTCCGGCCGCGACGACGGCGGACGCGCTGACGGCGGCCGCGACACCGGGCTGGACGAAGGCGGCCGTGACGACGGAGGCGACGGCCTCGGCTCCCCCCTCGAGCCCTCCGGGCACGTCAAAACTGGTGTAGGCGGCAGCGTCCGCCCTGACACCACCCAGATCGCGGCGGGCGCCGGCGTTCTCGCCGTGTCCGCCGTCGGCGGAGCCTGGCTCCTGCGTCGTCGGGCGAGCGGCACGCAGGCCGGCAACTGACGGGGACGTTTCCACGTCCCCGTCACCGCCAGGATCCCGTTCCGGTGGCCTCGTGCCACCGGGACGGGACCCACCCCCACCTTCCCCTCACCGGAGGATGACCGTGTCCCAGAAGGCCAAGGGCTGGCTGGTCGCCGTCGCCGCACTGACCGGCATCTGGATGATCCAGAACGGCGCCGGCACCCAGCTGGTGCCACCGCAGCCGACCGCGGCCCAGGCCTTCGCCGCCGGGCCCGAGCCGCAGCCCGGTTCGCCGGTCGCCGAACCGCTGCGTCCCTCGGCGCCCGTCCGGCTCCGCATCCCCAGCATCCGGGTGGACGCCCCGATGATCCGGCTCGGACTCGGCTCCGACGGCAGTCTCGATGTGCCGCCGGCCGAGAACCGTAACGTGGTCGGCTGGTACAAGGACGGCACCCCGCCCGGCGCCAAGGGCACCGCGCTCGTCGCCGGTCATGTCGACAACGCGCAGGGGCGGTCCGTCTTCTACGACCTGGGGTCCCTCCAGAAGGGCAGCACCATCGAGGTCGACCGCCAGGACGGGCACACCGCCGTCTTCTCGCTCGACGGCATCGAGGTGTACGAGAACAAGGACTTCCCCGACCAGCGGGTGTACGGCGCCTCGCCGCATGCCTCGCTGCGGCTGATCACCTGCGGCGGAGGTTTCTCGCCGACCACCGGCTACCAGGGCAATGTGGTGGCCTACGCACACCTCACCGGCGTGCGGTGACCTGCGCCCGCACCCTCACGACCACTGGTCGAAGCCCAGCTTCGCGACCAGCGAGAACACCACGACCAGCAGCACGCCCCGGACGAACTCGCTGCCCTTGCGCAGCGCCATCCGCGCGCCGAGCAGCCCGCCCGCCAGGTTGAACACCGCCATCAGAGCCGCCAGCTGCCACATCACGCTGCCCTGGTAGGCGAACATCGCGAGGGCGCCACCGTTGGTGCAGACGTTGACGATCTTGGCGGTGGCGGACGCCGTCACCAGGTCGAGGTGGAGCACGGCCGTCAGGGCGAGTACCAGGAACGTGCCGGTGCCCGGCCCGAACAGCCCGTCGTAGAAGCCGATGCCGCCGCCGACCAGCACGATCGCGGTGGCCGCGCAGGCCCGGGTGACCTTGCGGTCCGTGTCCCCGGCGGCCTCCCTGCCGAACTGGGGACGCAGCATCACGAACGCCGCGACCGCCACCAGCACCACCATGATCACCGGGCGCAGTACGTCACTGCTGATCCCGGCGGCGAAGAAGGCCCCGGTCATCGATCCGGCCAGCGCGACGAGTCCGATCCGGACGGCCGTCGCGACCTTCACCGGCGCCTGGCGTGCGTACGTCACGGCGGCGCCCGACGTGCCGACGATCGCGACCGCCTTGTTGGTGCCGAGGACGTGCGCGGCCGGGACGTGCGGCAGGCCGAGCAGCAGTGCGGGCAGCAGGAGCAGCCCGCCGCCGCCGACCACCGCGTCGATCCAGCCCGCGGCGGCAGCGGCGAGGCAGAGGACGACCAGGGTGGTGAGCGTGATGTCGGGCATGGTCGCGACTGTATGGACGAGATACGTGTCCCGTCCAACTGTCTCGTCCGGATCGCGGGAAAGTTGAGCCAACTCTGAGGTTCCCGTGGTGCAGCGCCCTCACAGACCGCGTCCGCGGGCGCTGAGCGCAAGGTTCCGCCCGGGAAACAGCGGGGATCCGGTCGGGTAACACCCGCCGCACAAGCTGCTCACCATGAGGACGAAGACGGAGAACGCGGCGCGTGTGGTGGTGATCGGCGCCGGGATGGCGGGCGCACGGCTCGCCGCACGGGTCCCCGGCGTCACCGTCGTCGGCGAGGAGACGCACGCCCCCTACAACCGGGTGCTGCTGGCCGAGGTGCTGGCCGGGCGGTACGCGGCCGAGGTCATCGCGCTGCCCCCGGCCGAGGTGCGGCGCGGGGTGCGGGTGGTGCGGATCGACCGGGCGGACCGGCTGGTGCACTGCGACGACGGAGGCGTCGTGCGGTACGAGCGGCTGGTGCTGGCCACCGGGTCCAACCCGGTGCTGCCGCCGCTGCGCGGGCTCGGCGACGCGATGCCGGACGGGGTGCATGCGTTCCGCACGCTCGACGACTGCCTCGCTCTGCGGGCGGCCGTGCGGCAGCACACCGGTGCGGGCGTGCGCGCCGTCGTCATCGGCGGCGGCCTGCTCGGTGTGTCCGCAGCCCGCGCGCTCGCCGCGTCCGGCGCCCAGGTGGTGCTGGCCCAGCAGGGCGAGCACCTCATGGAGCGGCAGCTGGACGGCGAATCGGCCGGGCTGCTCCGGCGTCATCTGGAGAGTCTCGGCGTGGAGGTGCACACCGAGTGCCGGGTCCGCGGGCTGCGCTGCGCCGATGGCGCGGTGCGGGCGGTGGAGCTCGCCGACGGCTATGAGCTGGCGGCCGAGATCACGGTGCTGGCCTGCGGGGTACGTCCCAGGACCGGGCTCGCGCGGGCCGCCGGCCTGGAGGTGCGCAACGGGATCGTCGTCGACGACGAGCTGCGTACCTCCGATCCGTACATCCACGCGGTGGGCGACTGCGCCGAGCACCGCGGCGCCGTGTACGGGCTGGCGGGCCCGGCGCTGGAGCAGGCCGATGTGCTCGTCGATGTGCTGGCAGGACGGCCCGCCCGCTACGAGGGGACCCGCGCCCTGACCCGTCTCACGCTGCACGGTCCGGCGGCCGGGCCCACGGGCCCGTTCGACCTGGCCGCCTTCGGGGACTCCCGCCCGCTGCCCGGCGACGACGTCGTCCGGCTGGCCGACGCCACCCGTGGCGCGTACCGCTCGGTCGTCGTGCGTGGCGACCGGCTGGCGGGCGGTGTGCTGCTCGGCGATCTCGCCGCGGTCGGCACGCTCGCCCGGACCTGGGAGGACGACGAACCGCTCCCCGCCGAAACGTCCCTGCTCCATCTCCTCACCCACGACGGAGGCTTCTGAGATGCCGGTGTCCACTCTCCCGACCGACCGTACCTCCGCCCTCCCGACGATTGTGGTCGTCGGACACGGCATGGTCGGCCAGCGATTCCTGGAGGCGCTCGCCGACCGCGGCCTGACCGCGACCGCGGGTACGGCCAGGGTCGTCGTGCTCTGTGAGGAGCCGCGCGCCGCCTACGACCGGGTCCAGCTGACCTCGTACTTCGCCGGGAGGTCCCCGGACGATCTCTCGCTCGTCGAGCCCGGCTTCATGCAGCGGCACGGCTTCGAGCTGCACCTCGGTGACCCCGCCGAGTCCCTCGACCGCGAGGCCCGTACGGTCACCGCGCGCTCCGGGGAGACCTACGCGTACGACACGCTGGTGCTGGCCACCGGCTCCTACCCGTTCGTCCCGCCGGTCCCCGGCAAGGACGCCGAGGGGTGCTTCGTCTACCGCACCATCGAGGACCTGCTCGCGATCGAGGAGTACGCAAGGACGGCACGGACCGGTGCGGTGGTCGGCGGAGGGCTGCTCGGGCTGGAGGCGGCGGGCGCGTTGAAGGGGCTCGGACTCGACACGCACGTCGTGGAGTTCGCGCCCCGGCTGATGCCGGTGCAGGTCGACGACGGCGGGGGCGCGGCGCTGCTGCGCACCATCGAGTCGATGGGCCTCACCGTGCACACGGGCGTCGGAACGCAGGAGGTCACCACGGGCGAGGACGGCGCGGTGAACGGCATGTCGCTGTCCGACGGTTCCTCGCTCGCCACCGATCTGGTGGTCTTCTCGGCGGGCGTACGCCCCCGCGACCAGCTGGCCCGCGACTGCGGTCTGGCGGTCGGCCCGCGCGGCGGCGTCATCGTCGACGAGGAGTGCCGCACCTCCGACCCGTCGGTCTTCGCGATCGGCGAATGCGCGCTGGCCTCGGACGGCCGGGTGTACGGGCTCGTCGCGCCCGGCTACGAGATGGCGCAGACGGCCGCCGAGGTGATCGCCGGCAAGGACGCGGCATTCACCGGCGCCGATCTGTCGACGAAGCTGAAACTGCTCGGGGTGGACGTGGCGTCGTTCGGTGACGCGCACGGTACGGCCGAGGGCTGCCTCGACGTGGTGTACGCGGACTCCCGCTCCGGCGTGTACAAGAAGCTGGTGATCGGGCAGGACGGCACCCTGCTGGGCGGGGTGCTGGTCGGGGACGCCGAGCAGTACGGCACGCTGCGGCCCATGACGGGGACGGTCCTGCCGGTGGCCCCCGAGCAGCTGGTGCTGCCGGCCGGTGCGGGTGGCCCGGTCGCACTCGGCCCCTCCACGCTTCCCGACGAGGCGGTGATCTGCTCCTGCCACAACGTCACCAAGGGCGCGATCTGCGCGCACACCACGCTGCCCGAGGTGAAGAAGTGCACCAAGGCCGGTACCGGCTGCGGAAGTTGCGTGAAGGTGATCGGGCAGTTGCTGCCGCAGAGCACCGACAAGGGCGTGTGCGGCTGCTTCCCTTACTCCCGCAGCGAGCTGTACGAGATCGTCCGCACCCTCGGCGTCACCTCGTACGCGCAACTGCTCGACTCGCACGGCCGGGAGGCGGCGCGCGGCGGAGACGGCTGTGAGATCTGCAAGCCGGCGGTCGGCTCCATCATCGCCTCGCTGGCCCCGACGCTCGGCGCGAGCGGCTATGTACTGGACGGCGAACAGGCGGCCCTGCAGGACACCAACGACCACTTCCTGGCCAACCTCCAGCGCAACGGCTCCTATTCGATCGTGCCGCGCATCCCCGGCGGGGAGATCACTCCGGAGAAGCTGATCGTGATCGGCGAGGTCGCCCGCGACTTCGGCCTGTACACGAAGATCACCGGGGGTCAGCGGATCGACATGTTCGGCGCCCGCGTCGACCAGCTGCCGCTGATCTGGACGCGCCTCGTGGACGCCGGGTTCGAGTCCGGGCACGCGTACGGAAAGTCGCTGCGCACGGTCAAGTCCTGCGTGGGGCAGACCTGGTGCCGGTACGGCGTGCAGGACTCGGTGAAGATGGCGATCGACCTGGAGCTGCGCTACCGCGGGCTGCGCTCGCCGCACAAGCTGAAGTCGGCGGTGTCGGGCTGCGCCCGCGAGTGCGCGGAGGCGCGCGGCAAGGACTTCGGGATCATCGCCACGGCGAGCGGCTGGAACCTGTACGTGGGCGGCAACGGCGGCGCCACACCGCGCCACGCGGACCTGCTCGCCCAGGATCTGTCCGATGCCGAACTCGTGCGGCTCATCGACCGGTTCCTGATGTTCTACATCCGTACCGCGGACCGTCTGGAACGCACGTCGACCTGGCTGGACCGCATCGAGGGCGGCCTCGACCACGTACGGGACGTCGTCGTCCACGACTCGCTCGGGCTCTGCGACGAGCTGGAGCGGCTGATGGCCGACCACGTCGCCGGCTACCGCGACGAATGGGCCGAGACCCTCAACGACCCGGATCGGCTGCGCCGGTTCGTCACGTTCGTCAACGCACCGGACGCACCGGACCCGTCGGTGCGGTTCGTTCCGGAGCGCGACCAGGTCAGGCCCGACCTGGAGATCCTCGCCGGACCGGTGCTCGCCGTCCGCACGCTCGAAGGGAGCGTTTCCCGATGACCGCGACAACAGTGGCGACAGCGCAGCATCCCTCTCTGCAACTCGCTTGCGGGGAAGTGTGGTTCACGGTCTGCGAGCTGTCACTCCTGACACCGGGGCGCGGTGTGGCCGCCCTGCTCCCGGACGGCAGGCAGGTGGCGCTCTTCGCCGACCGGGCGCGGCAGGTGTACGCGATCGACAACCGCGACCCGTTCACGGGGGCGTACGTCCTCTCACGCGGCCTGGTCGGATCGGACGGCGGGCGGCCGTTCGTCGCCTCGCCGCTGCTGAAGCAGCGCTTCGACCTGGCGACAGGCGTCTGCCTGGACGACGACGAGGTGTCGGTCCAGGTCTTTGCGGTGCGCACCGTCTGACGGCGTGGCAGGACCGTCGCCCCCACGGGGTGACGGAACCGCCTCCCAGCCGATCCGGCCAACCCGTTCCGGCCGTACGCTTGATCCATGACCAAGGGCTGGAACGCGAGCGACATCCCCGACCAGAGCGGCCGTACGGCGGTGGTCACCGGAGCCAACAGCGGCATCGGGCTGGTCACGGCACAGGAGTTGGCGCGCAGCGGCGCGCGGGTGCTGCTCGCCTGTCGCGACGCGAGCCGCGGCAAGGAAGCCGAGGCGCACATCCGGGCGGCCGCGCCGGACGCGGAGGTGGAGTGCGCGCCCCTGGACCTGGCCGATCTGTCGTCCGTACGGGAGTTCGCCGCGGCATACCCGTACGACCGGCTGGATCTGCTGATCAACAACGCAGGGGTGATGGCCCTACCGTACGGGCGGACGGCCGACGGCTTCGAGACCCAGTTCGGCGTCAACCACCTCGGACACTTCGCCCTCACCAACCTGCTGCTGCCGAAGCTCCTCGACACCCCCGGGGCCCGTGTGGTGAGTGTGTCCAGCGCGATGCACGCCGCGTCCAACATCGACATCGGTGATCTCAACAGCGAGCACAACTACCGCCGCTGGATCGCGTACGGCCGCTCGAAGACCGCGAACCTGCTCTTCATCCATGAGCTGGCGCGCCGGGTCACCGCCTCCGGATCCGGTCTCGTGGCCGCCGCCGCACACCCCGGCTACGCGGCGACCAATCTGCAGACCGCGGCAGCCCGGATGGAGAACCGCAGGGCCGCGGAGCGGATCTTCGACATCGGCAACCGGATCGTCGCCCAGCCCGCGTCCTCCGGAGCGCTGCCGACGCTGTACGCGGCCACCGCCCCCGGCGTACGCCCCGACTCGTTCACCGGCCCGAAGCTGCTGGGCTGGCGAGGTGCGCCCGCCCCGTCCTGGCGGGCGGGCTGGACGCGCAGCGATGTGGCGGGCGAACGACTGTGGGTGGCGTCCGAGCAGCTCACGGGCGTGACCTGGCCGGGCAGCCTCACCGCCGGGTGAGGCCCCGGGCGCAGCGGGCGCTCAGCCCTGGGCCTGGACGGCAGCCGGGTCCATCCACACGACCTCCCAGATGTGGTGGTCGGGGTCCTGGAAGGACCGCCCGTACATGAACCCTTGGTCCATGGGCTCGCCGGCGGGCGATCCCCCGGAGGCGAGCGCCGTGTCGGCCAGCACGTCGACCTCCTCGCGGCTCTCGGCGCTGAGCGCGATGAGCACCTCGGTGGTCTTCGAGGCGTCGGCGATCTCCTTCTTGGTGAACTCCTTGAAGCGCGGCTCGGTGATGAGCATGGCGAAGATCGTGTCACTGATGACCAGGCACGCGGTGGTCTCGTCGGAGAACTGCGCGTTGAACGAGAAGCCGAGCTTGCCGAAGAAGCCCTTGGTCGTCTCGAGGTCCTTGACCGGCAGATTCACAAAGATCATCTGAGGCATGTGCGTCTCTCTCTTCTCTTCGGTGGCGCCCGGTCCGGGCGCCTTCGAGGGGTAGACGGTGAGGCGGTCCGGAACTCATCGCAGCCGCCGGCGCAATCTTCCGGAGCGGCCCGTCCGGCCCGTCCGGCCCGTCAGGAGAGTGCCACGGTCCCTCAGGAGAGCGCGAGCGGCGCGCCTCCCCTGAGGAGCGAACCGCCCAGCGGGGTGAGCGTGTGCAGGACCGAACTGCCGTGCCGCAGGGTGCGCACGAGCCCCGCCTCGCGCAGCACACAGGCGTGCTGGCTGGCGGAGGCCAGGGACACTCCGGCCCTGCGGGCGAGCTCGCTGGTCGTGCAGCCCGCACCGATGGCCTGGAGGACCGTCGACCGGGTGTTGCCGAGGAGACGGCCGAGCCAGGGGCCCGGGCCCGGCTCGGCGAAGACCGGGGCTGCGGAGTGGGTGACCGGGTAAACGAGGACGGGCTGGAGCTTCGGGTCGCGGTAGACGACCGGGGTGGAGCGGCAGAAGAACGACGGCTGGAGCAGCAACCCCCGCCCGTCCAGATGCAGTTCGCGGTCGACGGGGTAGTCCGCCTCCAGCACCGGGGCCCGCCAGCGGATCATGGGCGGGAGGGAGGCGAGGAGTTCCTCGGCGCCGCCGTCGAGGAGTGCGCGGCCACGGACGGCGCGGTCGGCCTCGACGCTGGCCCGGATGTGCGGCCAGTACGGTTCGACAGCAGCACGGTGGTAGCCGCGCAGGGCGGAGATGAGCCGCCCGAGAGGTTCGGCGCGCCCTTCGCCGAGCGCCTCCAGCCGGACGAGCGGCACCGGCCGCGCGTCCCCCGGCCGGCCACCCCCGGGCCGTACGCCACCGGTCCGCCCCGCGCGCCCGCCCGCATGCCCGCCACCGTGCCGCCCGCCCAGCGACAACGGCCGGCCGGGCTCGCGGCGGTCGCCGCGCAGCAGGCCGAGATCGGCGTGGAGCCGCTCGGGCGGGGTGTCGCGCAGCGCCTCCATTCCGGCGTCGAAACCATAGGGCTCGCTGCCGGCCCGGGAGGGCGTCAGAAAGTCCGGGAAATAGCCGCGGGGCGGCACCAGCGCAGCCAGCAGACGGGTCTCCCCACTCAGCCGGGGCCGGGTTTCCGTACGCCATTTCCCGAACACCGTGGAAGCACGCCGGTCCCTCAGCCGGTGAAAACTCAGAATGGTTTCCCACAATGCATCCGGCCGGGTGGCCATCCGCACCTGGGAAAGGTCCATTCCGGACACATGGATACGCAGCACCGAACCCCCACCTGTTGCATCCGCAATTTCCCCCGCTCAAGAGTATGCGCACCGTCACAGGACGTCACCACGGGGTTTCGGCCAGAGGTGAAACGTCTCGCCGCACCCCCTGGGCAACCGAAAAACTGTACGGCGTCGGGCACGAAACCGACGCCGACCGGATGAACGAGTGAAGGCCGTGGGGGGTTTTGCTCGTTCGGCGGCGGTCGGCGGACGGTGCGGCTCCGCGCCCGACGGGGGTAAGCCGGGTGCGGCCCATGGATGGGGATCCCTGGGCCGCACCCCGGTCCGTTCACCGCCTATATCTTTGCGTATTGAACGAAGCAATGGGCCGGCGAACGGACGGTGAACCCCGAAAGCGCTTACGCGTCCCAATTCTTTGTATGTGCCGGGTGACCCGTACGTCCGCGGCCGCTCATGGCCGCCCATGACCAACCGTTTCCGCACAGCATCCGGCGCCGGGCACACCGCACCCGGCGCGCCCACGACTTCCGGACACGACGAAGCGGCGGCACCCCCCGCACAGGGCGTACGGCTGACGTCCTGAGCGGGGAAGTCAGCCGTCCCTCATACCTGGAGGGCACTCTCAGGGCGCATCGCTCAAAGCCGCCTCCATCATGTCGGTTGTCCGATCCTCTTCCGCCTCCCACAAGTCGGTGTAGACGTTGAGCGTGATCGATGGCTTGGTGTGACCAAGCCTTTGTCAGACCAAGCCCGCATCCACGTCGGCGAGTTGCCTGGCTCGGCGGGATGCTGGCTGCGGTCGGATTCGCGGTGAGCGAGCCGTACATCCAGTACCGCCGGGACCGTCGGCGGGCCGGCGCGGCGAGCGGCTGAACCGTCAGCCGTGGAAGTGGTTGCGCTTGATGACGGCCTTGCGGATGTCGCCGGTCGTAGCACCGCTCTGTCGGCCGGCGGACAGGACCTGGAGGGGCTCGGAGATGGCCGGCGGCGGCTCACCTGACCTGCTCCGCTTACACGGGTCCACGCCTTGGTCCGATTTGCTGATCGATCGGCTTGTCCCGGCTCGGCGTCGCGATCGACCAGCCTGCTTGAACCGACACCGCCTCGCCTGATCAGGTGATGGATCACCACGGGTCCGCGGGCCTGTTGAGATCGGCCGCCTTTCCGGCTCAGGGTTGGCCGTCGATCAGCAACTGGAAGGACCTACGCACATGGTTTTCGTTCGCGTGCACGCGATGAAGGGCCATCTGAGCGCCGAGCAGAAGGAGAAGCTCGGCGCACAACTCATTCAAGCCGTAGCTGACGTCGAGTGCCTGGTCAACAACCAGACCCACCAAGAGACCTCTTGGGTGCAGTTCTACGAGTTTGAGCCCGAGAACTGGTATGCACCGGCCAATGTCGCCGGTGCCGATCCCAACTCCCGAGTTCAACTCGACGTAATTGCGCCTCAGAAACTTCTCCCCACGCCCGAAGACGCCCGCGCCATGCTGATCAAGTCCGCCGATGCCGTGCGATCGGTGTTCGGTTCTGGTCCGCTGCCGGCGCACGGGCCGTGGGTGCACATCTACACCATCCCGAACGATCAGTGGGGACAGGATGGCCGCGTTCCCGACTGGGAGGGTTTCCGGGCCCTCCTGCGTGCTGGCAGCCCGGAAAAAGCCGATGAGGCACTGGCCCAGATTTACGGGCCCGGGCGCCACACAGCAGCGACGTGGCGCGCCTCGTAGCTTGATGCGGTCGAATGCCGGGCCTGGTCCAAGCCATATTCGGCGGGCCGTCGTACAGCACTCCGGGCCCTCCGGCGGTGGCCCGCTCTCTGAACCTACTCCGAGTGCCGGATGAAGTCCTGCGAAGCATCGACACCGCAGACGTGCAGCAGATTGACCACGATGCGATCCAGATCCTCCCCGACTTTCGTGACCTCCGGAATGCCGAGACTGCCGAACTCGTCGCTCGGCCGATGCATGCTGAACACCGCATTGCCGTCGCCGTCGCTGTAGATCAGCATCCGCAAAGGCGCATACAGGAGCACCCTCGGATCATGGCCGTACATGGTCTCAGCGATGACGTGATTGCCGGTCAGGTACTCCGTCGACCTGGTGGTGTGTCCTGCGATACTGAACAGCGAGGTGCCGTTGATTCGAGCGAAGCGGACCAGGTCATTGGGTGCGTTCACGGCCATCACGGCGCGAACGTCGTCCCAACTGCCCCCGGTTTCGGCAATGCGTTCCATCGATCCCGGATTGAACGCGGGTGCCGCTTCCTCGAATGCGTTCACGAAGTCGTCGTAGGCAATTCCCGTGGAAACGTCTACCCGGGTCACCGTGTGGCTGCGTTGACTGGCCATGCGATAGCTCCCTGACTCTGGGATCAATGCTTCGAGGCGGCCCGACGCAACCAACTGGCAGATCCTGCGGGAATGACACGGGGCTGCCCGGCTACCGATCCCCCCTGGCCAAAAGCGACGATATGACCGGCTGGCCGCCGGGGCAAATCAAAGGGCCGTACGGTCCGTGCCAATTGCCTACCGACATGGCTGAGCTCGACAGTCTCCGCAGATGATGCACGAAGCGGCGGCACCCCCGCACAGGGTGCCGCCGCTTCCTGGTGGTCCGGAGCCGTCGCCGCGTCGATGAGGGTCGAATGGCCGGCGACGGCCCCGGAGGACCGGGGTGGGTTCAGGTCAGCGGCTGTCGCTGCCCTTCGACTCCGCGGCGGCCCGGCCCGCCTCCAGGCGCGCGACCGGGATCCGGAACGGCGAGCAGGAGACGTAGTCCAGTCCCACCTCGTGGAAGAAGTGCACCGACTCCGGGTCGCCGCCGTGCTCGCCGCACACGCCGAGCTTGAGGTCCGGGCGGGTCGCCCGGCCGGCCGCGACGGCGCTGCGGACCAGGGAGCCGACGCCGTCCTTGTCGATCGTCTCGAACGGCGACACCCCGAAGATGCCCTTCTCCAGGTACGCGGTGAAGAACGAGGCCTCCACGTCGTCACGGGAGAAGCCCCAGACCGTCTGGGTCAGGTCGTTCGTACCGAAGGAGAAGAACTGCGCGGCCTCGGCGATCTGACCGGCGGTCAGCGCTGCGCGCGGCAGCTCGATCATCGTGCCGATGGACAGCTTCAGCTCGGTGCCGGTGGCCGCCTCGACCTCGGCGATGACCTGGTCGGCCTCCTCGCGGACGATCTCCAGCTCCTGGACCGTGCCGACCAGCGGAATCATGATCTCGGCGCGC
Organism: Streptomyces sp. JH14; assembly: GCF_029428675.1. GTDB lineage: Bacteria > Actinomycetota > Actinomycetes > Streptomycetales > Streptomycetaceae > Streptomyces. The sequence continues at coordinate 2,063,485 of NZ_JAJNEL010000001.1, forward strand.
GGGTCGCCCTTGGCGTTCTTACGGTGCGCGGCCGCCTCGGCGATCGCCCGGACCTGCATCGCGAACAGGCCGGGAATGACCAGACCGAGCCGTACCCCGCGCAGGCCGAGCATCGGGTTCTGCTCGTGCAGCTTGTGCACGGCCTGCAGGAGGCGCAGGTCGTTCTCGTTGGCGTCCTTGCGGGACTCGGCGAGCGCGACCCGCACCGACAGCTCGGTGATGTCCGGCAGGAACTCGTGCAGCGGCGGGTCGAGCAGCCGCACGGTGACGGGTAGCCCGTCCATCGACTCGAAGAGCTCGATGAAGTCGGCCTTCTGCAGCGGCAGCAGCGCGGCCAGCGCGCTCTCGCGCTCGTCGTCCGTGTCCGCGAGGATCAGCTTCTCGACCATCTCGCGGCGCTCACCGAGGAACATGTGCTCGGTGCGGCACAGACCGATGCCCTGGGCGCCGAAGCGGCGGGCCCGCAGCGCGTCCTCGGCGTTGTCGGCGTTGGCCCGCACCCGCAGCCGGCGGACCCGGTCCGCGTACGCCATGATCCGGTGCACGGCGGCGACCAGTTCGTCGGCGTCGTCGGCACCCGCGTGCATCCGGCCCTCGAAGTACTCGACGACCGGGGACGGGACGACGGGGACCTCACCGAGGTACACCTTGCCGGTCGAGCCGTCCACGGAGACGATGTCGCCCTCCTCGACGACGGTCCCGCCGACGGTGAGCCGGCGCCGCTTGGTGTCGACCTCGATCTCCTCGGCGCCGCAGACACAGGTCTTGCCCATGCCGCGGGCGACGACGGCGGCGTGCGAGGTCTTGCCGCCGCGCGAGGTCAGGATGCCCTCGGCAGCGATCATGCCGTCGAGGTCGTCGGGGTTGGTCTCCCGGCGGATCAGAATGACCTTCTCGCCGGAACGGGACCACTTGACGGCGGTGTACGAGTCGAAGACCGCCTTGCCGACCGCGGCACCGGGCGACGCGGCGATGCCACGGCCGAGCAGCTGCGTCTTGGCGTGCTCGTCGAAGCGCGGGAACATCAGCTGCGCCAGCTGCGCCCCGCTGACGCGCTGCAGCGCTTCTGCCTCGTCGATGAGCCCCTGGTCGACCAGCTGCGTGGCGATCCGGAACGCGGCACCGGCGGTGCGCTTGCCGACCCGGGTCTGGAGCATCCACAGCTGGCCGCGCTCGATGGTGAACTCGATGTCGCACAGGTCCTTGTAGTGCGTTTCGAGGGTCTGCATGATCTGGATCAGCTGGTCGTACGACTTCTTGTCGATCGACTCCAGTTCGGCGAGCGGAACGGTGTTGCGGATACCGGCGACGACGTCCTCGCCCTGCGCGTTCTGCAGGTAGTCGCCGTACACACCGGCGTGGCCGCTGGCCGGGTCGCGGGTGAACGCGACACCCGTACCGGAGTCCGGTCCGAGGTTGCCGAAGACCATCGAACAGACGTTGACGGCCGTGCCGAGGTCGCCAGGGATGCGCTCCTGGCGGCGGTAGAGCTTGGCCCGGTCGGTGTTCCACGAGTCGAAGACGGCCTTTATGGCCAGGTCCATCTGCTCGCGCGGGTCCTGCGGGAAGTCACGTCCGGCGTCGCGCGTGACGATCTTCTTGAACTGCTTGACAATCTTCTTCAGGTCGGCCGCGTCGAGATCCACGTCGACGGTGACGCCCTTGGCCTCCTTCGCGGCCTCCAGCGCCTCCTCGAAGAGGTCGCCGTCGACGCCGAGGACCGTCTTGCCGAACATCTGGATGAGGCGGCGGTACGAGTCCCAGGCGAACCGCTCGTCGCCGGCCTGGGCAGCGAGTCCGGCGACGGACTCGTCGGAGAGGCCGATGTTGAGAACCGTGTCCATCATGCCGGGCATCGAGAACTTCGCGCCGGAGCGGACGGAGACCAGCAGCGGGTCGTCGGACTGGCCGAGCTTCTTGCCCATCTGCTTCTCGAGGGCGTCGAGGTGTGCACTGACCTCGTCGCGCAGCTCCGTCGGCTCGTTGCCGCTGTCGAGGTAGACCTTGCACGCCTCGGTGGTGATCGTGAAGCCCGGAGGGACGGGCAGCCCGAGGTTGGTCATCTCGGCGAGGTTGGCACCCTTCCCGCCGAGCAGGTCCTTCAGATCCTTGTTGCCCTCGGTGAAGTCATAAACGAACTTCTGACCCTGGAGCTCCGGGGTGGATACGTGGAGATCTTTGTTTTCCGACACGGGTCTCGACTCCTCGAGGACGCGGGTGGCTGCCCTGACGGCCAGGAACATACCCAGATCGAAGGTGCCTGGGTACGTCCACTTGCGCGTCATGCGGCCTTAACCACTCGTCCGCCAGCAGATCGAAAGTTGCGTACGAGTCCATCCCCCGAGCGCGTCCGTTCATCTTATGAACTCATTACTACACAACGTGCCGGTATCGCCACTGTTTCCACACGCTGGGTGACAGATGTATCGATCGATCAAAGTGGAGCCCCGTGGCACCCAGTGCCACCATTTGAGAAATGCATCCCCCGAAATCCCGCTCATGTGAGCAGACTGCACCTCAGAGTGGCGAGAATCACGCCGCAGCGGGCGCTCAGATGTCACCATCCGGACGCCCCGAGAGCTACGTACGGTTACGCGACGACCGCGAGGGGCGAAAGAATTGCCACCGAGATGCGACAGTCGCCCGCCGAGGCGTCCTCGGCCGACCGGTTCGCCTTGAATCCACGCCTCACAGGCGCTCAGATGAGCGGCACAGAAATGGGGGCACCCGGTGCCCGAGGCCGGATACGCGAAAGGGCCCCGCGGGGGTGGAGTGCCACCCTCCGCAGGGCCCTTTCCGAACCGGAGTCGTCGCCTCAGCCGCCCGATGTGTCGAGCTCCGCCTCCGCGCTCACGCCCGAGCAGTCGTAGGGGTCCTTCAGCCAGCCGTCCGGCAGCACGACACGGTTGTTGCCCGAGGTGCGTCCCCGCGGCCCGTCCGCGCCGTCGGGCCACGCCTGGTCCAGATCGAGCTCGTGCAGCTGCGCGCCCAGCTCGTCGAGCGACGAGGTGACCGCGAGCTTCTTGCGCATCTCGGAGCCGACGGAGAAGCCCTTGAGGTACCACGCCACGTGCTTGCGGAAGTCGATCACGCCACGGGTCTCGTCGCCGATCCACTCCCCCAGCAGCGTCGCGTGCCGCAGCATGACAGTGGCGACCTCCCGGAGCGACGGCGCCTGCCTCTTCTCCGTACCCTCGAAGGCGCTCACGAGGTCACCGAAGAGCCAGGGCCGTCCCAGGCAGCCGCGGCCCACGACCACGCCGTCACATCCCGTCTCGCGCATCATCCGGCGGGCGTCGTCCGCGCACCAGATGTCGCCGTTGCCGAGGACGGGGATCTCCGGGACGTGCTCCTTGAGACGGGCGATGGCGTCCCAGTCGGCGGTGCCGCCGTAGTGCTGGGCGGCGGTCCTGCCGTGCAGGGCGACGGCCGTGACGCCCTCCTCCACCGCTATCCGCCCCGCGTCGAGGTAGGTGAGGTGGTCGTCGTTGATGCCCTTGCGCATCTTGATGGTGACCGGCAGGTCGCCGGCGTTGGAGACCGCCTGGTTGAGGATCGCGCGCAGCAGCGGCCGCTTGAACGGAAGCGCCGAGCCGCCGCCCTTGCGCGTCACCTTGGGTACCGGGCAGCCGAAGTTGAGGTCGATGTGGTCGGCGAGGTTCTCGTCGACGATCATGCGGACGGCCTTGCCGACCGTGACCGGGTCCACTCCGTACAGCTGGATCGAGCGCGGGGTCTCGCTCGCGTCGAAGTGGACGAGCTGCATGGTCTTCTCGTTGCGCTCGACCAGCGCCCGCGTCGTGATCATCTCGCTGACGAACAGCCCCTTGCCGCCGGAGAACTCCCGGCACAGGGTGCGGAACGGCGCGTTGGTGATACCGGCCATGGGTGCGAGCACCACGGGAGGCTGCACGGTGTGCGGGCCGATCCGGAGCAGCGGGAGCGAGGGGGCGAGCGTGGTCATTGCTCCATTGTCGCGTACGCCGGAAGCGGCTTAGGTCCCCGTTCGGATCACATGGGGCGCGCGCGGCCCGGATCCGGACGAAAGACCCTGGGCGGTATCGCTTCGGGCGGCGTCCGGGACCCTCCCGCGGCACGGGCCGGACCTTCCGCGGCACGGGCCGGCCGTTCCCGGAGCGCGAGTCATTAGTTAACCGTACTATCTATGTATGCCCGAGCTCAGCCACCGCCGTCGGCAGTTGGTCCTGGCGATCTGCTGCATGAGTCTGCTGATCGTCAGTCTCGACAACACGGTCCTCAATGTCGCCCTGCCCGCCGTGCAGCGGGAGTTGCACGCCACCGTCGCCGGCATGCAGTGGACCATCGATGCCTACACCCTCGTCCTCGCCTCGCTGCTGATGCTGTCGGGCTCCACCGCCGACCGGATAGGACGGGCGAAGATCTTCAAGATCGGTCTCGTCCTGTTCACTCTCGGCTCGGTGCTCTGCTCCCTGGCGCCGAATCTGGAGTCGCTGGTCGCGTTCCGGATGGTGCAGGCGGTGGGCGGCTCGATGCTCAACCCCGTCGCGATGTCGATCATCACCAACACATTCACCGACCCTCGCGAGCGCGCCCGCGCCATCGGCGTGTGGGGCGGTGTCGTCGGCATCTCCATGGCGGCGGGACCGGTGGTCGGCGGTCTGCTCGTGGACTCGGTCGGCTGGCGGTCGATCTTCTGGATCAATCTGCCGGTCGGCCTCGCCGCGCTGCTGCTCACCTGGCGGTACGTCCCCGAGTCCCGCGCCCCCAGGCCCCGCCGACCCGATCCGGTGGGACAGCTCCTGGTGATCGCGCTCCTCGGTTCACTGACGTACGCGATCATCGAGGCCCCCTCGGCGGGCTGGACCTCGCCGCAGATCCTGGCCTTCGCGGCGCTCGCCGCCTGTTCCTTGACCGGACTGCTGCTGTACGAGCCCCGGCGCACCGAACCCCTCATCGACCTGCGGTTCTTCCGCAGCGCCCCGTTCAGCGGCGCCACCGCCATCGCGGTCTGCGCCTTCGCCGCACTGAGCGGCTTCCTCTTCCTCAACACCCTGTATCTGCAGAACGTGCGTGGTCTGAGCGCGCTGCACGCCGGTCTGTACATGCTGCCGATGGCAGCGATGACCTTTGCCTGCGCCCCGCTGTCGGGGCGGCTCGTCGGCAGCCGGGGACCGCGGCTCTCACTGCTCGTGGCAGGCGCGACCATGACGGCGTGCGGGCTGCTGTTCGCCGCTTTCGAAGCAGAGACACAGAATGTGCTGCTCTTCACCGGCTATGTGCTGTTCGGTGTCGGCTTCGGCATGGTGAACGCGCCGATCACCAACACCGCCGTCTCCGGGATGCCGCGCTCGCAGGCGGGCGTGGCGGCGGCGGTCGCCTCGACCAGCCGGCAGATCGGCGGAACGCTGGGCGTCGCGGTGATCGGTGCGGTGCTGGCGGCAGGCGTGGCCGGTACCGGTTCCCCGCACGGCACCGGGTATGCCACCGCCTTCGTCGACGCGAGCAAACCCGCGTGGTGGATCATGACCGGCTGCGGTCTGGCGGTTCTTCTGATGGGGGCGCTGACCAGCGGACACTGGGCCCGCGAGACGGCGCGCCGGACCGCCGCACGGCTGGAGGCACCGAGTGGTACAGCTGACCGCGGCCGGACCGGAGCCGGGGGCCAGGCTTCGGCGAGTGCCAAGGCGTGAGGGGTACGAGCCGTTCCCGGGGCTCCTCGCCGGAGGGGACAGCGGAGGCGTATGCGGGTGACGCCGACGGCGAAGCCGGGCGACCTCCTCGTGGCGCAGCCCGGGGGTGCGCCTGCGGCGGCCGCGCGGGAGTCCGACCCCGCTCGGGGTGATGCGCTCGGATCGGGCACGCTGCCGTTCGCGGTGTCCCTGATGACGCTGCCGGCCGAGGGGTGGACCGCGGAGCGGCCGGTGGGGACGTGGGTCTCGCCGGGCCGTTCCCGTTCGCCACGCTCGCGTTCCACCGAGTCGGGCGGCGGGCCGGCGCGTGCGGGCAGATCCCTCTGATCGCCGGACGCGTGGCGTGAGCGGGAAAGGACGGACGGGAACGGGCGTGGGCCCGGATCACCGACCGGTGATCCGGGCCCACGGTCGTACAGATGCTCCCGGGTCGTCGAGTCCTCCCGGGTGCTTCGGCGCGCGAGGCTGCGTCAGCCCTGCGGGGCGGTGTCGCTCTCGGCGGCCGGCTGCTCGGACCGAGCGGGCTGGGCCGAACCAGCGCGCTCCCGCATCTTGCGCAGCAGCTCCTGCTTCTGGTCGGCCGCGGTCTTGCGGTCGGCGTCACGCGCAGGACCTTCGCCCTGCCGATCGGCGCGGGACAGCTTCTTGCGCTGTCCACCGACACCGAGAAGGTTGTTGCGGCTCTTGGCCACGGGGGTCTCCCATTCGTGGTGAGTCGTGAAGGTCGCGAGGTGTGCGAGCGACCTGAGTTCGATCCGATGGGCGGCGGGCGGCAACGGTCCGGACCCGCCGCGCTCTCACTCGTAGATCTGGAAGAACGAAGACATGCGGGAACCGTACCCGGCCGGACCCGACGCGGCACGCGAATTTCGGCCCGTCCGGGTGAAGCCTCACACCAGTGGACTGACAGATATTGAAATCTGTCATCTCTCATGCCATAGTTCTGCCATGGCTGCACCAGGGCCGTTTCCCCCACCACCACGGGAGTTCTTCAATGACCGCCATCCGCACCCTCGGCTCCACCGGCCCGCAGGTCTCTGCACTCGGCCTCGGCTGCATGGGCATGTCCGCGCTGTACGGCGAGAGCGACCGCACGGAGTCGATCGCCACCATCCACGCGGCGCTCGACGCCGGCATCACGCTGCTGGACACCGGCGATTTCTACGGCATGGGCCACAACGAACTGCTGATCAACGAGGCGCTGCGCACCGCCCCCGCCGCCGCTCGCGAACAGGCGCTGACCAGCGTGAAGTTCGGCGCGCTGCGTACGGTCGAAGGCGCCTTCACGGGGTACGACGGCCGCCCGGCCGCCGTGAAGAATTTCGCCGCCTACTCCCTCCAGCGGCTCGGCACCGATCACATCGACATCTACCGGATCGCCCGCCTCGATCCCGATGTCCCGATAGAGGAGACCGTCGGCGCCATCGCCGAGCTGGTCGAGGCCGGCCACGTCCGCCACATCGGCCTGTCCGAGGTCGGCCCCGAAACGATCCGGCGGGCGGCCGCCGTGGCCCCGATCTCCGATCTGCAGATCGAGTACTCGCTGATCTCCCGGTCCATCGAGGACACGATCCTGCCGGTCTGCCGCGAACTGGGCGTGGGCATCACGGCGTACGGGGTGCTCTCGCGCGGCCTGATCAGCGGACACTTCACCCGTGACCGTGAGCTGGGTCCGGGCGACTTCCGCGCCATGAGTCCCCGCTTCCAGGGCGAGAACCTCCGGCACAACCTCGACCTGGTCGACGCCCTGCGCAAGATCGCCGAGCAGAAGGGCGCGTCGGTCGCCCAGATCGCCATCGCCTGGGTGCTCAGCCGGGGGGCGGACATCGTGCCGCTGGTGGGCGCGCGCCGTCGTGACCGGCTCGCCGAGGCGCTCGGCGCCCTGGACGTCACGCTGGACGCCGCCGATCTCGCCGCGATCGAGGAGGCGGTCCCGGCAGGTGCGGCCGCCGGTCCGCGCTACCCGGAGAACCAGATGGCCCACCTCGACAGCGAGCGCTGAGCTCCGGGTACGGTCGTCGGGGCGCCCCTTGCCGGGCAGCGCCCCGAACGGCGCCCCCCGAAAGGCAGCAGAGACACCATGACGCCAGCCGACCCGCTGACCCCCGAGCGCATCCTCGAAGCCACCGAGGACGTGCTGCGCCGCTACGGCCCCGCCAAGGCGACGGTGGTCGACGTGGCCCGCGCGCTCGGCGTCAGCCACGGCAGCGTCTACCGCCACTTCCGCACGAAGGCGGCGCTGCGCGAGGCGGTGACCGGCCGCTGGCTGACCCGGACCGAGGTGGCCCTCACGGAGATCATCAACGCTTCGGAGGACCCCGCCCCGACCAAGCTGCAGCACTGGCTGGAGGCGCTGTTCGAGGCCAAGCGCCACAAGGCCGGCGACGACCCCGAGCTGTTCGCCACCTACATCGTGCTGATGGGTGAGAGCACGGTCGTCGAGGCGCACGTCCGTGAACTGGTCGGCCAGCTGCGGGAGATCGTCGAGGAAGGCGTGCGCAGCGGGCAGTTCGCGGTGGACGATCCGGCGGTCACCGCGCAGGCGGTCTTCGACGCGACGGCACGTTTCCACGACCCGGCGTACGCCGCAGAGTGGCAGAACGCCACCATCGGCGCCGAGTTCACCGCCGTCTCGGACCTGCTGCTGCGCGGCCTGCGCGCGTAGCACCCGGCGCGCAGACCGCCTTGGGGGTGTCCGGGCACCCTTCGCGCGGGCGGGCAGCCGCCGGCCAGTCGGCCCGTCAGGCGGTCGGGTCGACCGTGGCCTGGTGGGCCTCGGCGAGGTGTTCCTCGGCCTTGAGCCAGGGCAGGAACTGCACACCCTTGCGCCAGTCGCAGGTGTCGCAGCTCAGTTGCCGCTGAATGCCCGACTTCCGTACGTGGACGACGTGTTCACGGCCGTGCTGATCCCATCTGCTGACCTTGCTGGTGGTCATGGACGGCATCCGGGCCTCCTGTAGACGCATGGTCGCGTGTGCGCCCAGTGTGCAACGAAGCCCCCGGTTCCGTGCAAGGAACCGGGGGCTTCGCCGTGGAACCGTGATGCGTCAGCAGCCCAGCAGCCGGGCGCCGAGATACGCCTGGATCTGGTCCAGCGAGACGCGCTCCTGCTTCATGGAGTCGCGCTCGCGCACCGTCACCGCGTTGTCGTCGAGGGTGTCGAAGTCGACGGTGACGCAGAACGGCGTACCGATCTCGTCCTGACGACGGTAGCGGCGGCCGATGGCGCCCGCGTCGTCGAACTCGATGTTCCAGTTCTTCCGCAGGTCGGTGGCGAGGCCCTTGGCCTTCGGCGACAGCTGCGGGTTGCGGGAGAGCGGCAGCACCGCGACCTTGACCGGCGCGAGGCGCGGGTCGAGGCGCATCACGGTGCGCTTCTCCATGACGCCCTTGGCGTTGGGCGCCTCGTCCTCGATGTAGGCGTCGAGGAGGAAGGCGAGCATCGAGCGGCCGACACCGGCCGCGGGCTCGATGACGTACGGAGTCCAGCGCTCGCCGGCCTCCTGGTCGAAGAACGACAGGTCCGTGCCGGAAGCGGCGGAGTGGGCCTTGAGGTCGTAGTCCGTGCGGTTGGCGACGCCCTCCAGCTCGCCCCACTCGCTGCCGCCGAAGCGGAAGCGGTACTCGATGTCAGCGGTGCGCTTGGCGTAGTGGGAGAGCTTCTCCTTCGGGTGCTCGTACCACCGCATGTTCTCCTCGCGCATGCCCAGGTCCGTGTACCAGTTCCAGCGCTGCTCCATCCAGTACTCGTGCCACTGCTCGTCCTCGCCCGGCTTGACGAAGAACTCCATCTCCATCTGCTCGAACTCGCGGGTGCGGAAGATGAAGTTGCCCGGAGTGATCTCGTTCCGGAAGGACTTGCCCATCTGCGCGATGCCGAACGGCGGCTTCTTGCGCGAGGTCTGCTGGACCTGACCGAAGTTGGTGAAGATGCCCTGCGCGGTCTCGGGGCGCAGGTAGGCGACCGAGCCGGAGTCCTGGGTCGGGCCGAGGTGCGTGGAGAGCAGACCCGAGAACTGCTTGGGCTCGGTGAAGGTGCCCTTGTTGCCGCAGTTGGGGCAGTTGAGGTCGGCGAGGCCGTTGACCGGCGGCTTGCCGTGCTTCTCCTCGTACGCCTCCTCCAGGTGGTCCGCGCGGAAGCGCTTGTGGCAGGAGGTGCACTCGGTCAGCGGATCGGTGAACGTGGCGACGTGGCCGGAGGCGACCCACACCTCGGGGGCCAGGATGACCGACGAGTCGAGACCGACCACGTCCTCGCGCGCGGTGACCATGTAGCGCCACCACTGGCGCTTGAGGTTCTCCTTCATCTCCACGCCCAGCGGCCCATAGTCCCAGGCGGCCTTCTGGCCACCGTAGATCTCGCTGCAGGGGAATACGAAGCCACGGCGCTTGCTGAGGCTGACGATGGAGTCGATCTTGTCGGCGGCCACGGTGCTCTCTTCATTACGACGACGACGAACGGCGAATGCTTCAGATTACCGGCGGGCACGCCCCTTGGATCAAATCGGTGGGCGGACAGTTGGTCCGCGGGGCATCCCATCAGGCTTGTTGACAATCGTTTCCATTTTTGTTGAAAATGACTGTCATGAACGTACGCCGTCTCATACCCACCGCCGCAGTCGCCGGAGCAGTCGCCCTCGGTCTCACCGCGCTGTCCGCCTGCTCTGCCTCCAACGCCGCCGACGGCAAGAACGGCGACAAACTGGATGTGGTGGCGTCGTTCTATCCCATGCAGTTCCTTGCCGAGGAGATCGGCGGGGCCCATGTCTCGGTCACCACGCTGACCAAGCCGGGTGTCGAGCCGCACGATCTGGAACTCAGCCCGCGGCAGATCGGCGGCCTCAGCGACGCGGACTACGTCCTCTATCTCAAGGGTATCCAGCCCGCCGTCGACGACGCGATCGCGCAGTCCGGTGTCAGGAACACCGTCGACGCGGCGACGCTCACCACGCTGGAGGACCACGGCACCGAAACCGGCGGCGACGAGCACGGTCATGTGCACAAGGGCGAGGGGGCCGGGGCCGACCCGCACATCTGGCTGGACCCGGTGAAGTACGCCGAGGTCGCCAAGGGCGTCGGAAAGTCCCTGGAGAAGGCCGACCCGAACCACGCCGCGGACTACCGCAACAACACGGACGCCCTGGTCAAGAAGCTCGACGCGCTGAACACGTCGTACCGCAAGGGCCTGAGCGACACCGCCACCAAGACGTTCCTCACCACCCACTCCGCCTTCGGATACCTCGCCGAGCGCTACGGGCTCATCCAGGAGGGCATCGCCGGCATCGACCCCGAGGCCGAGCCCAGCCCCGCCCGGATCAACGAGATCCACACCATCGCGGAGAAGAACCACGCCACCACCGTCTTCTTCGAGACGCTCGCGAGCGACAAGACCGCGAAGACCGTCGCCGCGGACACCGGGCTGAGGACCGACGTCCTCGACCCCCTCGAGGGAATCACCGCCAAGTCCAAGGGCGCTGACTACATCGAGGTCATGCAGTCCAACCTCGCCGCGCTCCAGAAGGCGCTCGGCGCGAAGTGACCCACGCAACACTCGCCACAGCAGCATCGGAGGCGCTCATGCCCGAGCCCCGGAGCACCAAGCCCGACCCCGTGATCACCCTGCGCGGAGCCACGGCCACGCTCGGCGCGCGCCCCGTACTGCGCGGCATAGACCTCACCGTGCACAGCGGTGAGGTCGTCGCGCTGCTCGGCGCCAACGGCTCCGGCAAGTCGACCGCCGTCCGGTCCGTCATCGGCCAGGTCCCGCTCACCGACGGCTCGGTCGAGCTGTTCGGCACCCCGCTGCGCCGCTTCCGCCAATGGGCGCGGATCGGCTACGTACCGCAGCGCACCACGGCGGCGAGCGGAGTGCCCGCCACGATCCGCGAGGTCGTCTCCGCCGGGCGGCTGTCCCGTACGAGGCTGGGTCTGCTGCGCAGGGCGGACCGGGACGCCGTCGACCGGGCCATCGCGCTCGTCGGCCTCACCGACCGGGCCAAGGACTCGGTGAGCGCCCTCTCCGGCGGCCAGCACCAGCGCGTGCTCATCGCCCGGGCACTCGCCGCCGAACCCGAGCTGCTGATCATGGACGAGCCCATGGCGGGCGTCGACCTGGCCAGCCAGGAGATCCTCGCCGAGACGCTGCGCGAGCAGGTCGCCTCCGGCACCACCGTGCTGCTCGTGCTGCACGAGCTGGGCCCCCTGGAGCCCCTCATCGACCGTGCGATCGTGCTCCGTGACGGCTGCGTGATGCATGACGGACCTCCCCCGAAGGCCCTGGGCCAGCACGCGCTGCCCGGCCACGACCACGTACACCCCCACGCGGCTTCCGAGCCCGCACGGACGGGACTGCTGACCTGATGACGGAATTCCTCGAGCCCCCCTTCATGCAGCGGGCCCTGCTCGCCGCCGTACTCGTCGGCGTCATCGCCCCCGCCGTCGGCATCTACCTCGTGCAGCGCCGCCAGGCCCTGATGGGTGACGGAATCGGCCATATCGCGATGACCGGTGTCGGCCTCGGCTTCCTGCTGTCCACCAGCCCCGTCTGGATGGCCACGGCCGTCGCCGTCGTGGGTTCGGTGATCATGGAACTGGTCCGCTGGTACGGGCGCACCCGCGGCGACATCGCGCTGGCCATGCTGTTCTACGGCGGTATGGCGGGCGGTGTGCTGCTGATCAACCTCTCCGACACCGGCTCCAACGCCAACCTCACCTCGTACCTCTTCGGCTCGCTGTCCACGGTCTCGTCCGAGGACATCACCGCGATCTGCGTGCTGGCCGCCTTCGTGCTGCTGGTGACCCTGGGGCTGCGGCGGCAGCTGTTCGCGGTCAGCCAGGACGAGGAGTTCGCCCGGGTCACCGGACTGCCGGTGCGCGCACTGAACCTGCTGATCGCGGTCACGGCGGCGGTCACCGTCACCGTCGCCATGCGCGTCGTCGGTCTGCTGCTGGTCAGCGCATTGATGGTGGTGCCGGTCGCGGCCGCGCAGCAGATCTCGAAGTCCTTCAAGGTGACGTTCGTGCTGTCCGTCGTCATCGGTACGGCGGTGACCCTGGCCGGCACCGTCACCTCGTACTACCAGGACGTGCCGCCCGGCGCGACGATCGTGCTGCTGGCCATCGGCGTCTTCGTGGCCCTGACCCTGCTCGCCACACCGCTGGCCGCACGCCGCGCACGCCGGGGCGCATCGGGATCGGCGCAGTGCACCCTGGAAGGGGCGGTCCCGGAAGCGACGACGCCGGAGGCACCCGCTGCCCACCCGGCCACCGATGAGGTCCGGGTTTGACCCCGGCACCGGGGCGGGCTGGCACAATGGCGCGACACATGGACGGGCGACATGAGGAGGCACCTGTGGCGACGGCGCCGATCAATGGAACGAACGCATCCCCGGTACGCGGCCGGTCGACCCGGCAGCGCGCTGCGGTGGCGGCGGCGCTCGACGAGGTGGACGAGTTCCGGAGCGCCCAGGAGCTGCACGACGTACTCAAGCACCGCGGTGACTCGGTCGGGCTGACGACCGTCTACCGCACCCTGCAGTCACTCGCCGACGCGGGCGAGGTCGACGTCCTGCGCACCACCGACGGGGAGTCCGTGTACCGGCGCTGCTCGACCGGCGAGCACCACCACCATCTGGTGTGCCGGGTGTGCGGCAAGGCCGTCGAGGTCGAGGGCCCGGCCGTGGAGCAGTGGGCGACGACGATCGCCTCCCAGCACGGCTTCGTGAATGTGGCGCACACGGTCGAGATCTTCGGTACGTGCGCGGAGTGCGCGACGGCGACGGGCTGACCCTCCGCGGGCTCCGCCGCCGGCCCCGCTCCTCGACGCCGGTGGCCCGGAACCGGCATCGAGAAGCCGTGAGGTCACCGGCGGATCAGGCCGTCGGTTCCGTGTTTCCCGTCGCTTCCACCGCGCCGCCGAACCGCCGGTCGCGCTGGGCGTACTCCAGGCAGGCCCGCCACAGATCGCGGCGGTCGAAGTCCGGCCACAGCACGTCCTGGAAGACCATCTCCGCGTACGCGCTCTGCCAGATCAGGTAGTTGGACGTGCGCTGTTCGCCGCTGGGGCGGACGAAGAGGTCGACGTCGGGCATGTCCGGGTAGTAGATGTACTTCGCGAAGGTCTTCTCGTTGACCTTCGCGGGGTCCAGCTTTCCGGCCGCGACGTCCTCGGCGATGCGCTGCGCCGCGTCGGCGATCTCGGCCCGGCCGCCGTAGTTGACGCAGAAGTACAGCGTCATCTTGTCGTTGTCCTTCGTCTGCTCCTGGGCGACCTGGAGCTCCTGCACGACGGACTTCCACAGCTTCGGCATCCGGCCCACCCAGCGGATGCGGATGCCCAGTTCGTCCATCTCGTCACGGCGGCGGCGGATGACGTCCCGGTTGAAGTTCATCAGGAACTTCACTTCTTCCGGCGAGCGCTTCCAGTTCTCGGTCGAGAAGGCGTACAGCGAGAGGTTCTTGACTCCCATTTCGATGCAGCCCTTGAGCACGTCCATGACGACGCCCTCGCCGACCTTGTGGCCCTCGGTGCGCGGGAGGCCGCGCTCCTTGGCCCAGCGGCCGTTGCCGTCCATCACGACGGCGACGTGCTTGGGCACCAGCTCGCCGGGGATCTTCGGCGGCGTGGCACCGGACGGGTGCGGCTCGGGGGTCTTGTAGTCGCGCCGGTTACGGCCACCGAGGATCCCGCGTACTGCCATGAGCTGTCTCGTCTCCCTGTGCGTGCTGTGCCTGTGCGTGTGGTGCCTGTGTGCTGAGCGAGCCTGCGCCGTGCCGTTGTCACTTCTCCACGTATCGCAGCGAGCGCAGTCCGCGCTCCAGATGCCAGTGCAGATAGGCGGACACCAGCCCGCTCGCCTCCCTGACATGCCGTGCCTCGCACGCGTCCGCCGTCTCCCAGTCACCGGTGAGCAGCGCGCTCAGCAGGCCGACGGCCTCAGCCGAGGGTACGACGCTGCCGGGCACCCGGCAGTCGCCGCATATGACGCCGCCCGCCGCCATGGAGAAGAAACGGTTCGGTCCGGGCATTCCGCACTTCGCGCAGTCCTTGAAACTGGGTGCGTAGCCGTTGACGGCGAGGGAACGCAGCAGAAAGGCGTCGAGGATCAGGTGCGGCGCGTGCTCCCCGCGGGCCAGGGTGCGCAGCCCGCCGACGAGCAGCAGATACTGCTGGACCGCGGGCTCGCCCTCATGGTCGGTGAAGCGCTCGGCGGTCTCCAGCATCGCGGTGCCCGCGGTGTACCGGGCGTAGTCGGCGACGATGCCGCCGCCGTACGGCGCGATCGTCTCGCTCTGGGTGCAGAGCGGCAGACCGCGGCCGATCAGCTCGCTGCCGCGGGCGAAGAACTGCACGTCCACATGGGAGAACGGTTCGAGGCGGGCGCCGAACTTCGACTTCGTGCGCCGCACACCGCGTGCGACGGCCCGCACCCGGCCGTGGCCGCGGGTCAGGATCGTGATGATCCTGTCGGCCTCGCCCAGTTTCTGCGTGCGCAGCACCACGCCGTCGTCCCGGAACAAGCTCATGCGTCCATTCTCCTGTACGCAGCCACCGCGGCGGGCCCGCCCCCGAAGACCGTCCGGTTCGGCTTCCGCCCGCCGGTACCGCGAGCCCCGGCCCGTACGCCACGATGACCGGCCGCACCCGGTCCCGGGCACCCGGCTCGCCCCTGATCCCGCGCCGGCCCGTGACGCCGCTGCGGGGCGGCGCAGGGCGGTCCGGACCGTCTCCCGGACCCGGGAGCGGGCTATGGCTGCCGGCGGGGCCGTGCAGCCCTCCTGTCCGGCCGCCCGGGGGCAGCACGCGCCTGGGACCGCCCGGTCACGGCTGTGTGCCGACGCTGTGCGTCACGGCCCTCATCGCGGGCGCCGGGGTCACGGGGAGCAGCCGCTCACACCGGCACGCCGGGCGTCCGCGAACAGTCGCTCAGGACGGCATGCGCGCCGCCTCGGCGAGCAGCCGGGCCGTGTCGTCCGCGCAGAGCTGGAGCGCCGCACCGACCGTGGTCAGCACCTCGCGCTCCGCCTGGCTGTACGGCCCGTCGGCGAGCGCGATCCTGGCGCCCTGCAGCAGGATCGACTCGCGTCCGGTAGGCGCCAGATGCGGGGCGAGGGGTTCCAGCGCCTCGTGGAGTTCGATGGCGAGCGCGGCACCGCACGCCTCGGCCGCGGCGTCGAAGGCGGAGCCGTGCCCGATGTCGGCAGCGAGGACCTCGACGACGGTGGAGAGCTGGTCCTCCGTGCAGTCGTCGAACCCGGCGCCGCGCACGGTGGCCACCGCGGTCTCCAGCACCGTGCGCGAGGTGGCGCCGCCCGCGGCGAGGACGCCGAGGGTGACGGTGTGGACGGCGTCCCGGAGCATCGCCGAGAAGCGGGTGGTGGTGGGGTGGTCGAGCGCGTCGGTGTCGAAGTGGGTCCGGCAGGCGGCACATTCGACGACGGGCCCCACGGTGCCGCGGCGCAGCACCGGCACGCCGAGCACGGCGAAGCGGCGACGGCCGGTGAGACGGCGGTAATTGCGGTCGCCGCCGCAGCCGGGGCAGAAGAACTCGCCGTCGGCGACGGTGTCCCAGACAGTGCGGATGCCGCAGATACGCAGCTTTGTGGCGCGTTGTCCCAGGGCTGACCGCACGTCGTACACCTCCGTAACGCTCCGGCAACATTGCCGTGTTGACGTGATGTTAACCACAGTCGTGATGTCACGTCAGCACCTCGATCGTCACAACCGCCCGGAGATGGCCGAACCCCGCCCCCCATGAGCCGGGGGACGGGGTTCGTCGATCATGTGACACTGCGCCCTGACGGGCGTCCGGTCAGCGGGTCGCGCGGTTGACCGCGGAGACGACCGCCTTCAGCGAGGCCCGGGTGGTGTTGGCGTCGATGCCGATGCCCCACAGGACCTTTCCGTCGATCGCGCACTCGATGTACGAGGCGGCCTGGGCGCTGGCACCCTCGCTCATCGTGTGCTCGGTGTAGTCCAGCAGACGGACGTCGATGCCGATGGCCTGCAGCGCTTCGAAGAACGCGGAGATCGGGCCGTTGCCGGAACCGGTCAGCACGGTGTCCGCGCCGTCCACGGTCGCGTCGACGGTGATCGTGTCCCGGCCGTCGGAACCGGTCGTCGTCTGACCGGAGCGGATCTGCACGCGGCCCCAGGCGTTCTCCGGGTTGGGCAGGTACTCGTCCTGGAACGTGGACCAGATCTGCGTCGGCGTGACCTCGCCGCCCTCGGCATCGGTCTTGGCCTGAATGATCCGGGAGAACTCGATCTGCATCCGGCGCGGCAGGTCCAGCTTGTGGTCGTTCTTCAGGACGTAGGCGATTCCGCCCTTGCCGGACTGCGAGTTGACCCGGATGACGGCCTCGTACGAGCGGCCGACGTCCTTCGGGTCGATCGGCAGGTACGGCACCGCCCACTCGATCTCGTCGACGGTCTTGCCCTGGGCGGCCGCGTCGGCCTCCATGGCGTCGAAGCCCTTCTTGATGGCGTCCTGGTGGGAGCCGGAGAAGGCGGTGTAGACCAGGTCGCCCGCGTAGGGGTGGCGCGGGTGGACCTCCATCTGGTTGCAGTACTCGCTGGTGCGACGGATCTCGTCGATCTGCGAGAAGTCGATCTGCGGGTCGACGCCCTGCGAGAACAGGTTCATGCCCAGCGTCACCAGGTCGACGTTGCCGGTGCGCTCGCCCTGGCCGAACAGGCAGCCCTCGATCCGGTCCGCGCCGGCCATGATGGCCAGTTCCGCGGCGGCGACGGCGGTGCCACGGTCGTTGTGCGGGTGGACCGACAGGCAGACGTACTCGCGGCGCGACAGGTTGCGCGACATCCACTCGAACCGGTCCGCGTGCGTGGACGGCGTCGAACGCTCCACGGTGGCGGGCAGGTTGAGGATGATCTCGCGGCCCTCCTCGGGCTGCCAGACGTCACAGACGGCCTCGCAGACCTCCAGGGCGAAGTCCAGCTCCGTGTCGGTGAAGATCTCCGGGCTGTACTGGTAGCCGAAGATCGTCTCGTCGCCCAGGATCTTCTCCGCGTACTCCATCACCAGGCGGGTGCCGTCCACCGCGATCTGCTTGACCTCCTCCCGCGAACCGCGGAAGACCACGCGGCGGAAGGTGGGGGCGGTGGCGTTGTACAGGTGCACGGTGGCGCGGTGTGCGCCGCGCAGCGACTCGACGGTCCGCTCGATCAGTTCCTCGCGGGCCTGGGTGAGGACGGAGATCGTCACGTCCTCGGGGATCGCGCCCTCTTCGATGATGGAGCGGACGAACGCGAAGTCGGTCTCGCCGGAGGACGGGAAACCGACCTCGATCTCCTTGTAGCCCATGCGTACCAGCAGGTCGAACATCTCGCGCTTGCGGGCCGGCGACATCGGGTCGATCAGTGCCTGGTTGCCGTCGCGCAGATCGGTGGACAGCCAGCGCGGCGCCACGGTGATCCGGTTGTCCGGCCAGGTGCGGTCGGGGATCTCGACGGCCTCGTAGCGGCCGTACTTGTGGATCGGCATCCCGGACGGCTTCTGCATCGCAGTGGCGTTGGTGATCGGCGTGGGGCGGCCGACGGAGTTCTCAGCGGCGATCCGAGCGGGATTCACGGCGGTCATGACGTAGGGCTCCTCGGGGTCCAGCAACGGGACGGCCGACTGTGTCGCTGCAACGCCAGACTCCGCGGGGAGGGGGTCGGCCTACGACTACAGGCCCTCGCCGCGGCAGCTAAGAAGAAGCAGCCCGAAACGCATGATGCGCCGAGACTAACCGAGAGGCGCCTGGGACGTCGGTCCGTATCAGTATGCGGGACCGAAGACCGGTAACGGGTAAAGAGTGATCAATCACTCCATTTCATCAATCCTGCTGTCAGCCAGTGACACGACGGTGACGCAATGCCACAGTCGAACCCATGCAGCCTCGACCTCAGCACGGGTTCCGTCCCGTCTTCTGCACGATCGTGCCGCCCCATGTTCTCGACAAGCTGGCGCAGTCCGACGACCCCGATCTCGCCGGTCCGGCCCGCCGCACACTGGAGGGCGACGCCGCGCGGCGCACGCGCCGCCAGATGACCACCCTCGTCCCGTCCGTGCGCACCGTGCCCGTGGGGGCGGAGTCCGACAAGCCCGAGCGCACGCTGTACGACTGCCGGCACGGCACGCAGCTGCCGGGCTTCAAGGTCCGCTCCGAGGGAGAGCAGCCGACGCAGGACGCCAGCGTCAACCGCGCGTACGCGGGGCTCGGTGCCACCTTCGAACTGCTGCTCAAGGCATACGACCGCCGTTCGATCGACGGCAACGGACTGCCGCTCATCGGCTCCGTGCACTACGACGAGAAGTACAACAACGCCTTCTTCGACGGCCAGCAGATGGTCTTCGGCGACGGGGACGGCGAGATCTTTCTCGACTTCACCGTCGCCATCGACGTGATCGCCCACGAACTGACACACGGACTGACCCAGTACACGGCCAACCTGAGCTACTTCGGCCAGTCCGGCGCGCTCAACGAGTCCATGTCGGACGTCTTCGGCTCCCTGGTCAAGCAGTATTCGCTGGGCCAGACCGCCGACCAGGCCGACTGGCTGATCGGCGCCGGACTGCTGGCCCCCCGGGTACAGGGCGAGGCGCTGCGCTCGATGAGGGCACCGGGAACGGCGTACGACGACGATGTGCTCGGCAAGGACCCGCAGCCCGCGTCGATGGAGGACTACATCCACACCACCGAGGACAACGGCGGTGTACACCTCAACTCCGGCATCCCGAACCGCGCCTTCTGCCTGCTGGCCACGGCGCTCGGCGGCAACGCGTGGGAGCGGGCGGGCCAGCTCTGGTTCGACGTACTCACGGGCGGCAGGCTGGCCGCGGACGCGGACTTCTCGGACTTCGCCCGCCTGACGGTCGAGGCGGCCCGGGACCGCTACGGCGAGGGCGACGAACGGGAAGCGGTCCGGAAGGCATGGTCGGAGGTCGGCGTGCCGTCCGCGTAGGCCTCTTGCGGCCCCGGCCATAGGCTGCGTACCCCCGGCGGAGGAGGAACCATGCGGATCCAGGTACGTCGCACCGGCGGATTCGCCGGCATCGCACGCCACTGCGAGGTCGACACCGCGGGCCGGGCCGACGCGGCCGAGTGGGAGGCCCTGGCCCAGGCGGCGCTCGCGGACGGCCGGGCCGGCGCGCCGACCGGGGTGCCTGACGGCTTCCAGTACCGGATCACGGTCGGTGACCGCACGGTCCACTGCGCGGATCCGCACCTGACCGACGCCCAGCGCGCCCTGATCTCACGCGTCCTCAAGGAGGGCGCGTGAGACGGGTGCGCGGCTGAACGGGCCGGCGGCGTCCGGACCGACCGGGTCCCGAGCGTGCGCAGCTGCTCCGGACCCATCCCCACGGCCGCCCTCACGCCCTTCGGCCCCAGGAGGCCTCAGCGGCTTCGGGCAGCTGCGCCGGCCTCCGGTCACCGGACGGGGCGGCTCTCAGAACCCGAGCTTGCGCAGCTGCTTGGGGTCGCGCTGCCAGTCCTTGGCGACCTTCACATGCAGGTCCAGGAAGACCGGCGTACCGAGCAGCGCCTCGATGTGCTTGCGCGACTTCGTGCCGACCTCCTTCAGCCGCTGGCCCTTCGGGCCGATGATGATGCCCTTCTGGCTGGGCCGCTCGATGTAGACGTTCGCGTGGATGTCGAGCAGCGGCTTGTCCGCGGGCCGGTCCTCGCGCGGCAGCATCTCCTCGACGACGACCGCGATGGAGTGCGGCAGCTCGTCGCGTACGCCCTCGAGCGCGGCCTCACGGATCAGCTCCGCGACCATGACCATCTCGGGCTCGTCGGTGAGGTCGCCCTCCGGGTAGAGCGGCGGGCTCTCGGGCAGCAGCGGGGCGATCAGATCGGCCAGCAGATCGACCTGCTTGTCCTTCACGGCGGAGACCGGAATGATCTCGGCCCACACGAGGCCGAGCTCCTCGCCGAGGCGGGAGACGGCGAGCAGCTGTTCGGCGAGCTGCTTCGAGTCGACCAGGTCGGTCTTGGTGATGATCGCGATCTTCGGGGTCTTCTTGATGCCCGCGAGTTCCTTGGCGATGAACTTGTCGCCGGGACCGAGCTTCTGGTCGGCGGGCAGGCAGAAGCCGATGACGTCGACCTCGGCCCAGGTGGTGCGGACCACGTCGTTGAGCCGCTCGCCCAGCAGGGTGCGCGGCTTGTGGAGACCTGGGGTGTCGACCAGGATCAGCTGCGCGTCTTCGCGGTGCACGATGCCACGCACCGTGTGCCGGGTGGTCTGGGGCCGGTTGGAGGTGATTGCCACCTTCTGACCGACCAGAGCGTTCGTAAGGGTGGACTTGCCCGCGTTGGGGCGGCCCACGAAGCAGGCGAAGCCGGCCCGGTGGGGGGCGTTGTTCTCAGCCTGCTGCGCAGCAGCTTCTGGGTTCGGTCGAGCGCTCATGGCGCCCATTGTCCCCGATCCCGGGGGTCCCGCCGCACAGTGGGCCGCCTGACCGCTCGCCGGGCGTCGTCCCGGGCCGTACGGACACGGCTCGGCGGGCACCGGTCCACGGATGTGGACGCTGCGCGGGAGGGGCTTCGCCCTCCCGCCCGATGTCAGCCGGCCGTCACGCTGACCCGCAGCACACCGTCCGGCCCGGCCAGCAGCACCGGGGTGGCCGGGCCGCCCAGGTCCCGTACCGCCGCCCGGTCCGCATCCGACGGGGCCTCGGCCTCGGAGACGATCGCCGCCGCTTCCAGAGACGTGGCACCGCTGGCCACCGCCATCGCAACGGCGGTCTGCAGGGCGCTGAGCTTCAGCGACTCCAGCTGAACGGTGCCCGCGACATACGTACGTCCGGTCTCGTCCCGCACGGCCGCACCCTCCGGTACACCGTTGCGGGCGCGGGCGCTGCGCGCCAGAGTGACGATCTTGCGGTCCTCGGGGCCGAGGTCGGTGCTCTCAGTCATGTGCCGAGCATACGAACCGGCCGGACGGGAAAGGCACGCGGGCGGCCCCCCGATCCTGACGCAGCCGGCCCGGCACCCGCCGACCGGGGCCCTGTCCCGGCCCGCCCGGCGTTCGAGCCCCGGGGTCCGGGGAGGAGTCCACGAGAATCCGGCCCGCCCGGCGTGTGAGGACCACGGGCACGGGGCCCGGCCCCGGTGCCGGAGGGTGCGGGCAGGGGAACTACCCCCGGTCCAGCCGCAGCCGCTCGGCCCGCGGCAACCCCGCCACCACCAGGTCGTACGAGTCCTCGATCAGCTCCCGCAGCACCCGCCCCGGCACCCCGGACACCGTCACCGTGTTCCAGTGCCGCTTGTTCATGTGCCAGCCCGGCACGATCGCCGCGTACTCCTCCCGCAACCGCACCGCGTCATCCGGATCGCACTTCAGATTGACCGTCAGCGGCCGCGCGTCCAGCGTGCTCAGGGCGAACATCTTGCCGAGCACCTTGAACACCGAGGTCTCCGGTCCGAACGGAAACTCCTCGACGCTCGCGTTGAAGTCCAGACAGAACGCCCTCAGCTCCTGGGGAGTCACTCCGTCCTCGCCCCTTCCGGCCCCTGGGGCTCCTGCGGTTCCTCCGGCTCCACCAGCACCGTGACGATCTTGTTCCGACGTCCCGCCGGAGACTCCGCGGTCAGCCTCAGCCGGCGCCCGTCGGGAAGGTCCACGACCGATGACGCCCCGGCGATCGGTACCCGGCCCAGCGCCTTCGCGAGCAGCCCGCCGACCGTTTCCACGTCCTCGTCGTCGTACTCGTCGAGGCCGAACAGCTCCCCGAGGTCGCCGATGTCGAGTCGGGCGGTCACCCGGAAGCAGCCGTTCTCCAGCTCCTGGACGGGCGGGAGTTCACGGTCGTACTCGTCGGTGATCTCACCGACGATCTCCTCCAGGATGTCCTCGATCGTGACGATCCCCGCCGTACCGCCGTACTCGTCGATGACGACGGCGACATGGCTTCGGTCCTGCTGCATCTCGCGCAGCAGATCCCCGGCGTTCTTCGTGTCCGGCACGAACGCCGCCGGACGCATCGCCGTGGACACCAGATCCGCTTCCGACTCCCGGTTGATGTGCGTCTTGCGGACGAGGTCCTTGAGGTAGACGATCCCCACGATGTCGTCCTCGTTCTCCCCGGTGACCGGGATCCGCGAGAACCCCGAGCGCAGAGCCAGGGTCAGCGCCTGCCGGATCGTCTTGTACCGCTCGATGCAGACCAGGTCCGTCCGCGGCACCATCACCTCGCGTACGAGCGTGTCGCCGAGCTCGAAGACGGAGTGCACCATGCGCCGTTCATCGTCCTCGATCAGCGACTCCTGCTCGGCGAGGTCGACCATCGCCCGCAGTTCGGCCTCGCTCGCGAACGGGCCCTTGCGGAACCCCTTGCCGGGTGTGAGCGCGTTGCCCAGCAGGATCAGCAGCTGCGGGATCGGGCCCATGATCCTGGCCAGCGGCAGGAGCACGTACGCCGCCGCCGTCGCCGTGTTCAGCGGGTGCTGCCGGCCGATGGTCCTCGGCGAGACCCCGATGGCGACGTACGAGACGAGGACCATCACGCCCATCGCGACGGCCAGCGCCTCCCAGGTCTCCCGGAACTCCTGCAGGCAGGCGTACGTGACGAGCACCCCCGCCGCCATCTCGCAGGCGACCCGCACCAGCAGCGCGACGTTGAGATAGCGGGTCGGGTCCGCCGCGACCTGCTCCAGCTTGTCGCTGCCACGGCGCCCGGACCGGACCGCCTCGGCGGCCCGGAAGCTCGACGTCCGGGCGATGCCCGCCTCGGCGCACGCCGCGAGCCAGCCGACGACGATCAGCAGGCCGGCTCCGGTGATGAGGGGGACGCTCACGACACGGTCGGGGCGGGCGACGGACCGGTCAGGCCGTGTTCGGCGCGCCAGCCGTCGACGATCGCCGCCTGGAGGCCGAACATCTCGGCCTTCTCGTCCGGCTCCTCGTGGTCGTACCCCAGCAGGTGCAGCACGCCGTGGACGGCGAGGAGCTGGAGCTCCTCGTCCATGGAGTGCTGCGTCGGCGCGTCCTCGCCCTGCTTCTTCGCCACCTCCGGGCAGAGCACGATGTCGCCGAGGAGCCCCTGCGGGGGCTCCTCGTCGTCCTTGGCCGGCGGACGCAGCTCGTCCATCGGGAAGGACATGACGTCCGTGGGACCCGGCAGGTCCATCCACTGGACGTGGAGCTGCTCCATGGCGTCGGCGTCCACCACGATCACCGAGAGTTCGGAGAGCGGGTGGATCCGCATCCGCGCGAGCGCATAGCGGGCGATGTCGAGGATCGCCTGCTCGTCGACCTCGGTTCCGGACTCGTTGTTGACGTCGATCGACATGGTGCGCTGCGACTACTTCCCGTTGTGGCTGTCTCGGTTGTCGTACTTCTCGTATGCGTCGACGATACGGCCGACCAGCTTGTGCCGGACGACATCCTGGGAGGTGAGCCGGGAGAAGTGCACGTCCTGGACGCCCTCGAGGATGTCCTGGACCTGACGCAGACCGCTCCGCGTCCCGTTCGGCAGGTCGACCTGGGTGACGTCACCGGTGACGACGATCTTCGAGTCGAAGCCGAGGCGGGTCAGGAACATCTTCATCTGCTCGGCGCTGGTGTTCTGCGCCTCGTCGAGGATGATGAACGCGTCATTGAGCGTGCGGCCACGCATATAGGCCAGCGGCGCCACCTCGATCGTGCCCGCCGCCATCAGCCGCGGGATCGAGTCGGGGTCGAGCATGTCGTGCAGCGCGTCGTAGAGCGGCCGCAGGTACGGGTCGATCTTGTCGAAGAGCGTGCCGGGCAGGAAGCCGAGTCGCTCGCCGGCCTCGACGGCGGGCCTGGTCAGGATGATGCGGTTGACCTGCTTGGACTGCAGGGCCTGGACCGCCTTCGCCATGGCGAGATACGTCTTGCCGGTGCCCGCGGGTCCGATGCCGAAGACGATCGTGTGCTTGTCGATGGCGTCGACGTACCGCTTCTGGTTGAGCGTCTTGGGGCGGATCGTGCGGCCGCGGCTGGAGAGGATGTTCTGGGTGAGCACCTCGGCGGGTGTCTCGCCCTGGGGCTCCCCCTGACCATTGCCGCTCGCCCGGAGCATGGCGATCGAGCGTTCCACTGCGTCCTCCGTCATCGGCTGCCCGGTGCGGAGCACGAGCATCATCTCGTCGAACAAACGCTGGATCAGGGCGACATCGGCTGCGGCGCCCGTAGCCCTGATCTCGTTGCCCCGGACATGGATATCGGCCGCCGGGAACGCCGTTTCGATCACGCGCAGTAGCGAGTCGCCCGATCCCAGGAGCATCACCATGGGGTGCGCGGCAGGGATCCTGATCTGGGCACTGGCCTGCGGCTGTGTGGGTGTCTGAGTCATGGGCCGGCCCTCAGGCCTGCACATACCTCCCGTTGCAGGGTTCTCGCTGCTCGACAACCTCTGGATTACCAAGCGTACGACTCCGCACCGACAACACCGAGAGCTTTTTCGCACGCACGTACACCGCTGCGCGCGTACACCGTTGCGCGCGTACACCGCTGCGTACGCCCGCCCCGCCCGACGCCCACCCGTCCGGCCGTCACGCCGGGCGGCGGAAGCCGATCGTCGGTACGGCCCGGCGCAGCGGCCAGGGCCGGGCGGCCGCGGGCAGCAGGCTCTCCAGGAACGCGTACCGCTGCAGCGCCGCCGGTTCCTGGCTGTCGCAGGTGCGGACCTGCTGCCACCAGGCGGCGATCTCCGCCCAGCCCGGCGCCGAAAGGGACCCGCCGAACTCCTGGACGGAGAGCGCCGCCGTCAGTCCGGCGAAGGCCAGCCGGTCGGCCAGCGGCCAGTCCGCCAGGGTGCCGGTGACGAATCCGGCGACGAAGACGTCACCCGCTCCGGTCGGATCGAGTGCCTCGACCTCGATCGCGGGCACCTCGGCGGTGACGCCGGTGGCGGCGTCCACCGCGTACGCGCCCTCCGCGCCCAGCGTGACGACAGCGAGCGGTACCCGTTCGGCCAGGGCGTGGGCGGCGGCGCGCGGGCAGTCGGTGCGGGTGTAGCGCATCGCCTCCTGCGCGTTGGGCAGGAAGGCCTGGCAGTGCTCCAGGTCGGGAAGCGCGTCCAGGTCCCAGCGGCCGGTCTCGTCCCAGCCGACGTCGGCGAAGATCCGGGCGCCATGCCGGGCGGCGGTGGCCACCCACGGTTCGCTGCGGCCGGGGACGAGGGAGGCGACGGCTGCGCGGGCGCGCGGCGGACAGTGCGGGAAGGTCCGGTTCGCGGGGGCGGCGGGCGGCGGGGCCTCGTGCCCGTGCGAGACCATCGTCCGTTCGCCCTCGTACGCCATCGAGACGGTCACCGGCGAGTGCCAGCCGCGGACGGTGTGCGACATGGAGAGGTCGATGCCCTCACCCTGTTCGAGGGCGTCCCAGCAGTACTCCCCGTAGTGGTCGTCGCCGAATGCCGCGGCGAGCGAGGTGTGCAGTCCGAGCCGGGCCAGTGCAGTGGCCATGTTGGCAACGCCGCCGGGGCTGGAACCCATGCCGCGCGCCCAGGACTCGGTGCCGCGCACCGGGGCGCTGTCCAGTCCGGTGAAGACGATGTCGAGGAAGACCGTGCCGGTGAGGAACACATCGCAGTCGGGATCCTGCGGGGCGCGCAGCCCGTCCAGTGGGTCGATGTCTGGAATATCTGTGCTCACCTTGCACTCCCCGGTCGTGGCAGATCCGGTCAGTGTGCCCGATGTGCGTACGCATCCGGAGGGTTCGCGCCGCCGTGCCGGAGGGCGTGCGCCGGTTCTGTATGCAAGGGCGCTGACCTGCGTAAACATTCGCCGATACCCGGCGCGTAAGACCGTAAACACATAAGTGACGTAGATCACACAGAGGCGCCTTTCGGTCAGCCGTGCGCACTTGATACAAATTGGCGCGCGAGCGCCGCCATCGACGTGTGCGCCGCCTCCCCCCGTATTTTCCCTCATTGCCCTCCCCTGCCTTCTTCGGCATGTCTTCAGGAACGCCCATGTCCTCGCGCCCTCGCGCCGCATGGCCCCTGGTCGCCGTGTTCACCGCCGGTTACCTCGCTGCCTATCTGCTCCCCACCCTTGTCGGCCGTCTCTCCACCCATCTGGGGCTCAGCCCGGCCCAGGCCGGGCTGATCGGCAGTGCGCTGTTGCTGAGTTCGGCCACGGCCGGGTTCTCGCTGGCGGGCCGGGTCGAGGTGTACGGGCTGCGGGGACCGGCACGGATCGGGCTGGCCCTGGCCGTCCTGGGGTACGGCTGCGCCGCACTGGCGGGCTCCGTGCCGCTGGTCGTCCTGGGCGCGATGATCGGCGGCCTGGGCTCCGGTACGGCGACGGCGGTGGCCGCGGCCGGTATCGCCGCGCAGCGCGATCCGCACCGCACCTCGTCCCTGGGTCTGCTCAGCGTCTCCGCGACCGCGGGCGCCCTCTATCTGACGATGCCGCACCTGGGCGGCGGTCACCGGCTGCCGTTCGCCTCGATCGCACTGGTCGCCCTGCTCGTCTGGCCCGCCACCGCGCGGCTCGACGGCTCGGCGCACACCGGTGCCGGCGCGCCCGCCTCCGGCCGGCTGCCGCACCGCCGCTCCGGTCTGGTGCTGGCGGGCGGCATGCTCGTCTGGTCCATGGCGCAGAACGCGCTGTGGGGGGTCAGCAGCCGGATCGGGGTGGTCCAGGCCGGGCTCTCCGAGGTCACCGTCGGCGCGGTGTTCGCGGCCGCGCTCGGCGCCGCGCTGCTCGGTGTGATGGGCGCCGGGGTGCTCGGCGCACGGCTCGGCCGGGCCGTTCCGATCGGTCTCGGCACGGTGGTCATCGCGGCCAGCATCGTGGTCAGCTCGTCGGCGGACGGGCTCGGTTCGTTCGCCACCGGCGAGATCACGTGGAACACCGTCTACCCGGTGGTCCTGTCGTATCTGATCGGTCTGGCCGCGGCCCTGGACGTACGCGGACGCTGGGCGGTCCTTGCGGGCTCCGCGTCGTCCGTCGGCGTGGCCTGCGGCCCGGTCCTCGGCAGTGTGCTGTCCGAGCTGGCCGGCTATCCGGCGATGGGGCTGGTCCTGGGCGCCGTGACGCTGCTGGTCGCCGCCCCGGTCACGGCCGTCGCGCTGCACACCGGTGGCCGTCCGCTGGTGCCCGGTTCGGTACGCCGCCGCGGTGGCGCACCCGCGGCCCTGCTCGCCGCCACCACCGGCACGCTGCCCGGTGCGGTGCCGAAGCTGGGTGCGCCCGAACAGGCCGTCGCGGAGATCAGCATGCCCGCGCTGCGCCGCAGGCGCCTGGGCAGGAACGCGTTCCGGACGGCCGGTCCTTCGGGTGCGGGCGGTCAGTCGAACGCGTACGCCTCGACCTCGGACAGATAGCGCGCCCTGCGCTCCTCGTCGTGGTCGAGGAAGGCCGCCTCGAAGGAGTTCCTGGCCAGCGTGCGCAGCTGTTCGCGCTCCAGGCCGAGCGCCTCGTGGACGGCGTGGAAGGTGTCTCCGACGTATCCGCCGAAGTAGGCGGGGTCGTCGGAGTTCACCGTGCAGTGCAGTCCGGCGTCGAGCATGGCCCGCAGCGGATGCTGCTCCAGGGTGTCGACGGCGCGCAGCCGTACGTTGGACAGCGGGCAGAGGGTGAGCGGCACCCGCTCGGCGACGAGCCGCTTCACCAGCTGCGGATCCTCCATGCAGCGCAGCCCGTGGTCGATGCGTTCGACGCCGAGCACGTCGAGTGCCTCCCGGATGTACTCGGGCGGACCCTCCTCGCCGGCGTGGGCGACCTTCCGCAACCCGAGTGCCGCGGCCGCCTCGTACACCTCGCGGAACTTCGCGGGCGGGTGCCCGACCTCCGCCGAGTCGAGGCCCACGGCGCTGATCCGGTGCAGGTACGGCGTGGCGGCGTCGAGGGTCTCCAGGGCCGATGCGGCGGACTGGTCGCGCAGAAAACACATGATCAGCTGGGTGGAGATGCCGTGCTCCTCCTCGCTGCGGTCGAGCGCCCGGCCGAGTCCCTCGACGACGGTGCCGATCGGGACGCCGCGGGCGGTGTGCGCCTGCGGGTCGAAGAAGATCTCCGCGTGACGGACGCCCTGAGCGGCCGCGCGGGTGAGGTAGGCGTCGGCGAGCTGCTCGAAGTCGTCCTCGGTGCGCAGGACGGCCATCAGCGCGTAGTACAGGTCGAGGAAGGTCTGCAGATCGTCGAAGAGGTAGGCGGTGCGCAGCTCTTCGGTGTTCGCGTACGGCAGCTGCACGCCGTTGCGTGCGGCGAGGGCGAAGGCCAGCTCGGGTTCGAGGGTTCCTTCGATGTGGAGGTGGAGTTCGGCCTTGGGGATGTGCACGGTTTTCTCACTCACGGATGGCGGTGCGGTCACTGCTGTTGATGGCGGGTGGGGACGGGAACGCTTATCAGGTCCTGGGCGATGGTCAGTTCGCCCTCGAACCCGGCGGCGCGCGCCTGGTCCGCGAAGTCGTCCGGTTCCGCGTACCGCTGCGAGAAGTGCGTCAGTACCAGATGCCGTACGCCCGCGTCCCGGGCCACCCGGGCGGCCTGGCCCGCGGTGAGATGACCGTGGTCGGTGGCGAGCCGTTCGTCCTCGTCGAGGAAGGTCGACTCGATGACCAGCATGTCGCACCCCTCGGCCAGCGTGTACACGCCGTCGCAGAGTCTCGTGTCCATGATGAACGCGAACCGCTGTCCGCGCCTGCGCTCGGAGACCTCGTCGAGACCGACCCCTCGCAGCGACCCCTCGCGCTGGATCCGTCCGACGTCCGGCCCGCTGATGCCGTGCTCGGCGAGCCTGGCGGGAAGCATGCGCTGCCGGTCGGGCTCGACGAGGCGGTAGCCGTACGACTCGACGGGGTGCGAGAGCTTGTGGGCGTACAGGGTGTACGCGTCCGTCTCGTCGACGATCCCGTCGGCGGCGACCGGGGCCTCGGCCAGCTCGACGGACTCGCGGTAGGCGGTCGCGTACCGCAGCCGCTCGAAGAAGTGCCGGCCGCTCGCCGGGTAGTGCGCGGTGACGGGGTGCGGGACCTGGTCGAGGTTGATCCGCTGGATCACGCCCGCCAGGCCGAGGGAGTGGTCGCCGTGGAAGTGCGTGACGCAGATCCGGTTGATGTCGTGCGCGGCGACGCCGGCCCGCAGCATCTGGCGCTGGGTGCCCTCGCCCGGGTCGAAGAGGATGCCCTCGCCGTCCCAGCGCAGCAGATAGCCGTTGTGGTTGCGGTGCCGGGTGGGCACCTGACTGGCGGTGCCGAGGACGACGAGTTCGCGTACGGACATGGTGCGGTGGCCCGTTATCCGGGGGGCCACTGCATCCCGCGGCCGCCCAGGACGTGGGCGTGCGCGTGGAAGACGGTCTGTCCGGCGCCGCTGCCGGTGTTGAAGACGACCCGGTATCCGGTGTCGGTGATCTTCTCGTCGGCGGCCACGTGCCCGGCCTCACGCAGTATGTCGGCGGCGATCTGCGGTTCGGCGGCGGCAAGGGTGGCGGCGTCCCGGTGGTGGACGCGAGGGATGATGAGAATGTGGGTGGGGGCC
This sequence comes from Streptomyces sp. JH14, assembly GCF_029428675.1. Taxonomy (GTDB): domain Bacteria; phylum Actinomycetota; class Actinomycetes; order Streptomycetales; family Streptomycetaceae; genus Streptomyces. The sequence continues at coordinate 2,093,628 of NZ_JAJNEL010000001.1, forward strand.
TGGGGGTTGATGTCGCGGAAGGCGACGGTCGTCTCGGTCTCGCGGACGATGGTTGCCGGGATGTCTCCCGAGACGATCTTGCAGAACAGGCAGTCGGACTGCGGTTCTCCCGCCATGGCCGGGCTCCTCGGTCGCGTGGTTGATCTCTACACCGGCATGCTATCCGGCGGGGGTGCGCGGTCGGCGAGGCTGTGGGAGCGGGGCGGGCGCGCCTTCGGCGCCCCGCCCCGCCCGCCTACTCCGGCAGTCCCGGTGCCGTCTTCGCCGGGGTCCGGGCCAGCCCCTCCAGCGCGATCCGGATCGCCGCGTCCAGCTGCGGATCACGCCCCGCCGCATGGTCCTGCGGCGCCGTCACGACCTCCACGTCCGGATCCACCCCGTGGTTCTCCACACCCCAGCCGTACCCCTCCAGCCAGAACGCGTACTTGGGCTGCGTGACCGACGTGCCGTCAACCAGGCGGTACCGGCTGTCGATGCCGACCACACCGCCCCAGGTCCGCGTACCGACCACCGGCCCGATCCCGAGCGCCTTGATCGCCGCGTTCACGATGTCGCCGTCCGAGCCGGAGAACTCGTTCGCCACGGCCACCACCGGTCCGCGCGGCGCGTCTCCGGGGTAGCTGTACGGCTGCATGCCGCGCGGCAGGTCCCAGCCGACGATGCGGCGGGCCAGCTTCTCCACCACCAGCTGCGAGGTGTGGCCGCCGCGGTTCTCCCGCACGTCCACCACCAGCCCCTCACGGGCCACTTCGACCCGCAGGTCCCGGTGGAGCTGCGCCCAGCCGTAGCCGACCATGTCGGGGACGTGGAGGTAGCCGAGACGGCCACCGGACTGCTCGTGCACGTACGCCCGCCGGTCCGCCACCCACGCGTGGTAGCGCAGCGCCTCCTCGTCCGCGGTCGGCACGACGACGACATGACGCAGGTTGCCGCCGTCCGCCGGTGCGACGGTCAGCTCGACCGGCTTCCCGGCCGAGCCGGTGAGCAGCGGTCCGGGCCCGGTCAGGGGGTCGATCTCCTGGCCGTCGACGGCGAGGATCGCGTCCCCGACGCGGACCGCCACGCCGGGCGCGGCGAGCGGCGAACGGGCTGCCGGGTCGGAAGTCTCGGACGGCAGGATCCGGTCGATGCACCAATCGCCTTCGTCCGTACGGGAGATGTCGGCCCCGAGCAGCCCCTGCCGGGTCGCGTCGTCGTGCCGGCCGCCCGGCGGCGTCACATACGCGTGCGAGGTGCCGAGCTCACCCTGCACCTCCCAGAGCAGGTCGACGAGGTCGTCATGGGTGGCTACGCGCGCCAGCACCGGCCGGTAGCGGTCGAGGACCGCGTCCCAGTCGACGCCGCCCATGTCGGGCCGCCAGAAGTTGTCGCGCATGATGCGGCCGGCCTCGTCGTACATCTGGCGCCATTCGGCGGCAGGTACGACGGTCCGGCGGATCCGGGAGAGGTCGACGGTGACGTTGGTGTCGCTGCCTCCGTCGTGGTCGTCGTCGGAGCCCGCCGGAACGCGGCTGTCCGCGGGCACGACGCGCAGCTTGCCCCGGGTGTGCAGGACCAGCCTCCTGCCGTCGCCGCTGACGGCGAACCGGCTGACGTCGGAGGCGAGTTCCTCGCCGCGCAGCTTCTCCAGGTCGTACCGCTCCAGGACGGTCTCCGGCCCCCGGTCGTCCGGCGTCGCCGCTGAGGTACCGAGCACCCCGGTCACCGGGTGCCGCAGCCACAGCAGTCCGTCCTTCGCCGCGCGCAGCATGGAGTAGCGGGCGGCCTCGACGGGCAGCGGCACGATCCGGTCGGCGAGCCCCTCGAGGTCGATACGGGTGACGGGCAGCGCGGTCGGGTTGTCCTGGTCGCCGTCGCCGGAGCCCTTCTCCTTCTCGGCCGGGCGGCCGTGGCGCTGCGGCCCGAACGGGGACGGTGTGGTGGCCGCGAGCGTCAGCAGGTGCGGGCGGCAGGCACCGACGAAGGCCAGGTCGAAGACGTGCGCGTCGTAGACCGGGTCGAAGGCCCGCTCGGAGAGGAAGGCGAGGTGCTTGCCGTCGACGGTGAACGCCGGGGCGTAGTCGCGGAAACGGAGCGGCGTGGCTTCGGCGACCGACAGATCGGCGAGGTGTGCGAGCTTGAGCTGGCGCAGCGGGTCGGGCCCGGGGTGCGACCAGGCGAGCCAGGCCGAGTCGGGCGAGAAGACGAGCCCGGAGGCGTCGCCGTGGTCGCTGCGGTCGACCTCGTGGACCTCGCCGCTCTCCTGCTCGACGATCATGATCCGGCCGTCGTGCGAGGCGACGGCGAAGCGGCTGCCGTCGGGGGCCGCCGCCAGGTCGAGCACCCTGCCGAGCCGGCCGGCGGCGAGCCGGCGTGGTACGGCGCCGGGTGCGGTCCCGGTGGCGGGCGCGCACTCCAGGGCGTCGTCGCCCTCCGCGTCGGTGACCCAGACGACGTGCTGCTCACCGTCGGCCTGGAAGGTACGGGGCAGCCTGGCCCGCACACCGGGTTCGACGGCCAGCGCGCGGGCCGGGCCCTCGCGGTGGGTGACCCAGTGGACGGCGCCGCGCGTCCCGACGGCGCTCCCGCGGCCGGTACGGTCCGGGGACGCCGAGTCGAGGTGGCTCCCGGCGTGGACGGAGTGCGGCTGGAGGTCGGCGCGCTGGCCGCCGAGGCGGATGTCGAGGCGGCGCGGTGCGGCTCCTTCGAGGTCGTCGAGCAGCCACAGCTCACCGGCCGAGGCGTAGCTGACGCGGGTGCCGTCGGTCGTGGCGTGGCGGGCGTAGAAACCGTCGACCGCGGTGTGCCGGCGCAGGTCGGAGCCGTCGGGGAGCGAGGAGTAGAGCGCGCCGACGCCTTCGTGGTCGGAGAGGAAGGCGAGCCGGTCGCCGACCCACATCGGGCATTCGATGTTGCCGTCGAGGTCCTCGTGGATCCGTACGAACTCCGCGGCGCCGTCCGGTCCCTGGCCTTCCCCGGGTGCGTGCGCGAGCCACAGCTTGCCCGCCGTGCCACCGCGGTAGCGCTTCCAGGTGGCGGCCTCGCGCCCCATGGTGGCCGAGAGCAGCAGGATCCGTCCGCCGGGTCCGTACGCGAGGGAGCCGACCGGTCCGTACGGCAGGGTCCGCGCGGGCCCGCCGTCGACCGGGAGGGCCCTGGCCCAGCTGCGGCGCAGCGACACCTGTCCCTGGGTGCTGATGACCAGGACGTCGCCGTCGGGGGTCCAGCCGCGTACGGAGGTCCGGGCGTCCCCCCCAGTACGTCAGCCGCTTCGCAGGCCCGCCGTCGACGGGTGCGAGGTGCACCTCGGGGGCGCCGTCCCGGGTGGACGTCCAGGCGACGTGGGTGCCGTCGGGCGATATGCGTGGCTGGCTGACGGGTCGGTTGTCGGCGCTGACCCGCCAGGCGCGGCCGCCGTCGAGCGGCGCCAGCCAGACATCGTCCTCGGCGGTGAAGGCGATCAACTCGCCCTGGACATGGGGGTACCGGAGATAGGCAGGCTGTGTCACATCGATCACCCTAGGCCCAGGTCACACTTCGGGGAACGGGGTTGGCCGGAGTCCGCCGCACAACCGGTTGGCGAATGAACTCACTTGCCCCGGGGATAGCCGGTCACCGTGACGGTCACGGTGACGGTCGGCCGGACACCGCCACCGCCGCCGTTGTTCCCGTCCGTCGGCGGTGTCACGCCACGGGTTGTGGGGGCGGCGGTGCAGTCGCCGAGCACATCGGTCCGCAGGACGACCTTGTCTCCGGCCTTCCCGGTCAGATCTCCCCGGACACACTGCCCGTTGACCTCCTTCGTGACCTTGCCGGCGAGCGTGATCTCCTTGCCGCCCGCGGTCCGGCCACGGCAGTCGACCCGTGCCACCTGCGGCACGGACGCGGAGGGCGCGGGCGAGGCCGGGTACGGCGTCGTGGCGCCACCTTCGACATCGGCCGCGCAGTTGAGCCACTGCACGTCGACACCTGCGCGCTCCAGCGCCCGGGTGCCGGTCTGATCGGTGGTCAGAGCGACGGACGCGGAGTTCATCCCGTCGACCGGCTCACAGGCGACTGCGCCCGCGACCGCCGCACCGACGAGGCAGAGTACGGCCGGAATACGACGGGTCCGGCCGCGACCCCCTGGACTTGATGCCCTCAATGTCCCCATACGTGACAGCGTCCCACCACACCCCTGCGGTGCGGTAGACCGCCTACGGTCACGCCCGGCCTGCGGTACGCGGTGGTCACGCCCAGCGGCCGGTGCGTCCCAGCAGCAGCGCCGTTGCCGCGGTGCCCGCCGTGGAGGTGCGCAGGACGCTCCGGCCGAGCCGGCAGGTCCGGGCGCCTGCGTCCGCGAAGGCAGCCAGCTCGTCCGGCGAGACACCGCCCTCGGGGCCCACGACCAGCATGATCTCGCCCACGGCGGGGAGTCCGACGGTGGCCAGCGGCTCGCTGTCGTACTCCCGTTCCTCGTGCAGGACGGCCGCGAAGTCCGCTGTGGCCAAAAGCGCGGCAACCTGTTTGGTCGTCATGGCGTCCGTCACCTCCGGGAACAGCACCCGGCGCGACTGCTTGCCCGCCTCGCGGGCCGTGTTCCGCCATTTCGCCAGGGACTTGAGACCGCGGTCGCCCTTCCACTGGGTGATGCAGCGCGAGGCCTGCCACGGCACGATCGTGTCGACGCCGGTCTCCGTCAGCGTCTCGACGGCCACTTCGCCCCGGTCGCCCTTGGGCAGCGCCTGGACCACGGTGATACGGGGCGCGGGCCGGGGTTCCTCGTGGACCGTGCCGAGGTCCGCCAGGACGAGCCGGTCCTTGCCCTCGGTGGTCTGCACGACGCCTTCCACCCAGCGGCCGTGCCCGTCCGTCAGGACGACGTCCTCACCGGCGTGCAGCCGCTTCACCGATACGGCGTGCCGCCCCTCGGGTCCCTCCAGCACGAACCCGGGGCCGCTGGGGACCTGTTCGACGACGAAGACCGGTGCGGTCACTGCTTGCTCCTTGTGCTCACTGCCGCGCGCGCGGCATCCAGCTCTTCGGCGAGCAGCACGGTCAGCCGGCCGGCCGGCAGCTCGCGGGCCATCCGGTGGCCCTGGCCCGCCCACAGGGCCATGCCCTGGGCGTCGCCGGCCTTGGCGGCGGCCTTGCGCAGTCCGCTGGTGACATGGTGCACCTGCGGGTAGGCGGCGGGGGCGTACGGGCCGTGCTCGCGCATGAAGCGGTTGACGAGGCCGCGGGCCGGGCGCCCGGAGAACGCCCGCGTCAGTGCCGTCCGTGCGAACAAGGGGTTCGTCAGGGCCTGTTTGTGCAGCAGATGGGCGCCGGACTCGGGGCAGATCAGGAACGCCGTGCCGAGCTGCGCCGCCTCCGCGCCCGCCGCGAGCACCGCCGCGATCTGGGAGCCGCGCATGATGCCGCCCGCCGCGATGACCGGCACCTGGACGGTCTCGCGGACCTGGGTCACCAGGGAGAGCAGACCTGTGCCGCTGCCGTCGGTCTGCGGGTCGTCGCGAAAGGCGGACTGGTGGCCGCCCGCCTCGATGCCCTGAACGCAGACCGCGTCGGCGCCCGCCCACTGCGCGGCCTGCGCGTCCTCGGGCGTGGTGACCGTGACGACGGTGTACGTACCGACGCCGGCGAGCGCGTCGAGGGTGTCCCGGGTGGGGCAGCCGAACGTGAAGGAGACCACCGGAACCGGGTCCTCCAGAAGGATGGCGAGCTTGGCCTCGTAGCCGTCGTCGCCGTGGGAGTCCGGGTCGCCGAGCGGGGTTTCGTACCAGGCGGCCTCACCGGCGAGCTGGTGCCGGTACACCTCGACGGCGCTCGGGTCGGCAAGGTCGGGCTGCGGCATGAAGAGGTTGACGCCGAACGGCTGACCGGTCAGCCGGCGCAGCTGTTTGATCTCGTTGTACATGCCGTCCGCCGTCTTGTACCCGGCCGCCAGGAAGCCGAGCCCGCCCGCTTCGGCGACGGCCGCAACGAGTTGCGGACAGGACACACCGCCCGCCATCGGGGCCTGCACGATCGGATACCGGCAGAGATCGGTCAACGCGGATGACATGACCGCATCGTGTCACGTCCCGTGCACCGTTCCGAATCAGCCGGGCGTGACCGAAAAGCCGTCCGCGGGGAACCGGAGGAGTACCTCTCCGACCGCCCGCCGGTCCGGGACCGGCGGGCGGGGCGGTGCAGAGGGTGCTGACGGGACGGGTCGGCCTCAGCGGCCGTTGAACGCGTCCTTCAGCCGGGAGAACAGCCCTTGCTGCCCCGGCTGGAACTGACCGGTGGGCCGCTCCTCGCCGCGCAGCTTCGCCAGCTCCCGCAGCAGTCGCTCCTGCTCCGGGTCCAGCTTCGACGGGGTCATCACCTCGACGTGCACGATCAGGTCGCCGCGCCCGCCACCGCGCAGGTGGGTGATGCCGCGGCCGTGCAGCGGGACCGACTGGCCGGACTGGGTGCCCGGCCGGATGTCGACCTCCTCCAGGCCGTCGAGCGTCTCCAGCGGCACCTTGGTACCGAGCGCACCCGCCGTCATGGGGATCGTGACCGTGCAGTGCAGATCGTCGCCGCGGCGCTGGAACACCGCGTGCTGCAGCTCATGGATCTCGACGTACAGGTCGCCGGCCGGTCCGCCGCCGGGGCCGACCTCACCCTCGCCCGCGAGCTGGATGCGGGTGCCGTTGTCGACACCGGCGGGGATCTTCACGGTCAGCGTGCGCCGCGAACGGATGCGGCCGTCGCCGGCGCACTCCGGGCAGGGGGTCGGCACGACCGTGCCGAAGCCCTGGCACTGCGGGCAGGGCCGCGACGTCATGACCTGGCCGAGGAACGACCGGGTGACCTGCGAGACCTCACCGCGGCCGCGGCACATGTCACAGGTCTGGGCCGAGGTGCCGGGCGCGGCGCCCTCGCCGCTGCAGGTCGTACAGACGACGGCCGTGTCCACCTGGATGTCCTTGGTGGTACCGAACGCCGCCTCGGCGAGATCGATCTCCAGCCGGATCATCGCGTCCTGGCCGCGCCGGGTGCGCGAACGGGGTCCGCGCTGCGACGCCGTACCGAAGAACGCGTCCATGATGTCGGAGAAGTTGCCGAAGCCACCCTGTCCGAATCCGCCCGCGCCACCGCCGCCGGAGGCGGACAGCGGGTCGCCGCCGAGGTCGTAGACCTGCTTCTTCTGCGGATCCGACAACACCTCGTAAGCGGCGTTGATCTCCTTGAACCGCTCCTGGGTCTTCGGATCGGGGTTGACATCCGGATGCAGCTCGCGTGCGAGCCGCCGGAAGGCCTTCTTGATCTCGTCCTGAGATGCGTCGCGGCGCACGCCGAGTACGGCGTAGTAGTCCGTGGCCACTTACGACTCCGCCAGGATCTGTCCGACGTAACGTGCCACTGCGCGTACCGCTCCCATCGTTCCGGGGTAGTCCATGCGGGTCGGTCCGACCACGCCGAGTTTGGCGACTGCCTCGTCGCCCGAACCGTAGCCGACCGCGACGACGGACGTGGAGTTGAGCCCCTCGTGGGCGTTCTCGTGCCCGATACGTACGGTCATGCCCGAGTCCTTGGCCTCGCCGAGCAGCTTCAGCAGCACGACGTGCTCCTCCAATGCCTCCAGCACCGGCCGGATCATCACAGGGAAGTCGTGCCCGAAGCGGGTGAGGTTGGAGGTGCCGCCGATCATCAGCCGCTCCTCCGTCTCCTCGACGAGGGTTTCGAGCAGGGTGGAGAGCACGGTGGACACGGTTCCCCGGTCCTCGCTCTCGAAGGAATCCGGCAGGTCCTGCACCAGCTGCGGGACGTCCGAGAAACGGCGTCCGACGACCCGGCTGTTGAGCCGGGCCCGCAGATCGGCGAGAGAGGTCTCACCGAACGGCGCGGGACAGTCGATCATGCGCTGCTCGACCCTGCCGGTGTCCGTGATCAGCACGAGCATCAGCCGGGCGGGCGCCAGCGACAGCAGCTCCACATGCCGCACCGTCGACCGGGTCAGCGAGGGGTACTGCACGATGGCGACCTGCCGGGTCAGCTGCGCGAGCAGCCGTACGGTGCGGCCCACGACGTCGTCGAGGTCGACCGCGCCGTCGAGGAAGTTCTGAATGGCCCTGCGCTCCGGCGACGACAGGGGCTTGACCCCTGCCAGCTTGTCGACGAAGAGCCGGTAGCCCTTGTCCGTCGGGATGCGTCCGGCACTGGTGTGGGGCTGGGCGATGAAGCCCTCGTCCTCCAGCACCGCCATGTCGTTGCGGACGGTGGCCGGGGAGACCCCCAGCTTGTGCCGCTCGGTGAGCGCCTTGGAACCGACGGGTTCCTCGGTGCCGACATAGTCCTGGACGATGGCGCGCAGCACTTCGAGTCTGCGTTCGCTGAGCATGGCGCACACCTCCAGCTGTGTTCCTCGGCGGATTCCGGTCGTCCCTCGAAGGGCCCTGGCACTCGATGCGCACGAGTGCCAGCGATCCCCCGCAAGTGTACGGCGGCCGGGTGGGGCCCAAGCAAGGGCGACCGGCCACGCTACCGCGAGACTGCGCAGGTCGTTGCCGATAGCGTCGCTGTATGGACGCCTCTTGGGAAGAGTTCGGCTGGGAGCGACTCGGCAACGGTGTGGGCCGGCGACGCCTTCCCCGCTGGGACGCGACGGTCGCACTGGTGGTCGGAGCGGACGGGGCGCTGCTCTTCGACACCGGATCGACGCTGCGCGAAGGCGCGGAGACAAGGGCCCAGGTGCAGTCCTTGATCGGCCGCAGGGTGACGCATATCGCACTCAGTCACCCGCACTTCGACCATGTGCTCGGCACCGCGGCCTTCGCCGGGGCGGAGGTGTACGGCGCGGTCGGGATGGCGGATCTCTTCACCCGCGGGGCGGAGGAGCTGCGCGCCGACGCGGTGCGCCACGGAATGTGCAGGGAGGACGCGGCGCAGGCCGTCGACGTACTGGTGGCGCCGCACCACGAGGTGTGCGGTGAGTGGACGCTCGACCTGGGCGGCGGCCGCCAGGTGCTGCTGGCGAACGTGGGACCCGGCCACACCGGCCACGATCTCGCGGTCCTGGTGCCCGGCTCCCCCGCCGTCGTGCTCTGCGGCGACCTGGTCGAGGAGTCCGGCGAGCCCCAGGCGGGCCCGGACGCGATCCCGTCGCGCTGGCCGGCCGCGCTGGACCGGCTGCTGGCGCTGGGCGGTGAGTCCGCGGCGTACGTACCGGGGCACGGCGCGGTCGTGGACGCCGCGTTCGTACGTGCGCAGCGCGATCAACTGTCCGGCGCCTTCGGCGTGTCGTGACGCGTTCCCGTCCTATCGTCGTGCGATGCGCAGCTACCACCCGGACCTGACCCCACCGTGGAAGAAGTCCGCCCCCGTCCCCGAGGTCCCCGCCGAACCCGATCTGGTCGTGGAGGAGGTCTCCACCGGCTTCTGCGGTGCGGTGATCCGCTGCGAGAAGACGTCCCAGGGGCCGACCGTGACCCTGGAGGACCGTTTCGGCAAGCACCGTGTGTTCCCGATGGCACCGCGCGGCTTCCTGCTGGAGGGCCGGGTGGTCACCCTCGTACGCCCGTCGGCGCCCGGCCCGGTCCGCCCCACCCGCACGGCCTCCGGCTCGGTGGCGGTCCCCGGGGCGCGGGCACGGGTGGCACGGGCGGGCCGCATCTATGTGGAGGGCCGGCACGACGCGGAACTGGTCGAACGGGTCTGGGGCGACGATCTGCGCATCGAGGGCGTGGTCGTCGAGTATCTGGAGGGCATCGACGACCTCCCGGCCGTCGTCCGCGACTTCTCCCCCGGTCCTGACGCACGGCTGGGCGTCCTGGTCGACCACCTGGTCCCCGGCTCCAAGGAGTCGAGAATCGCGAGCGAGGTCACGGACGCGAACGTGCTGGTGGTCGGCCACCCGTACATCGACGTATGGGAGGCGGTGAAGCCGTCGTCGGTGGGCATCGCGGGCTGGCCGGTGGTGCCACGCGGCCAGGACTGGAAGACGGGCGTGTGCCGGTCACTGGGCTGGCCGGCGAACACAGGGGCGGCGTGGCAGCGCATCCTGTCCACAGTCCGCTCCTACCGGGACCTGGAACCGGCGCTGCTGGGCCGGGTGGAGGAGCTGATCGACTTCGTCACAGCACCGAGGGGATAGGCGGGGCTGTACGGCGGCTCGTCCCGGGGGCGCCGCACCGGACTCCGCCCCGCACTCATCAAGGGTGCTCGGCCTTCCCGCCGGCACCGGGCGCCCGCCGGCGCGTCCCACGATTCGAGGACCGGGGTCCCGGAGCCCCCGGTCCGGGAAAGGGCGGGCAGGGGAACAGGCACGCCGCCGGCGCACCCGCACCCCGCCCCCTCAGTCCACCAGGTCCCTGACCACCGCATCCGCGAGCAGCCGCCCCCGCAGAGTCAGCACAGCCCGCCCCTGCGCATAGGGCGCCGCCTCCAGCAACCCGTCCTGCACCGCGCGCCCTGCCGCCGCCAGCCCCGCAGGAGCGAGCAACGACAACGGACACCCGTCCACCAGCCGCAGCTCCAGCAGAATCCGCTCGACCCGCCGGTCCTCCGCCGACAGGATCTCCCGGCCCGCCCCCGGAGACCGTCCTTCCGCCAGCGCCTGCGCATACGCACCGGGATGCTTCACGTTCCACCACCGCACACCGCCCACATGGCTGTGCGCACCCGGCCCGGCGCCCCACCAGTCGGCTCCGCGCCAGTACAGCTCGTTGTGCAGGCAGCGGCCCTTTGGCGTCCGGGCCCAGTTCGACACCTCGTACCAGGAGAAGCCCGCCGCAGCCATCGCCTCGTCGGCGATCAGATAACGGTCCGCATGGACGTCGTCGTCCGTCATGGGAACCTCGCCGCGCCGGATCCGCCGCGCCAGCTGCGTCCCCTCCTCGACGATCAGCGCGTACGCGGACACATGGTCCGGACCCGCCCCGATGGCCGCGTCCAGCGAGGCACGCCAGTCGTCGTCGGACTCGCCGGGGGTGCCGTAGATCAGGTCGAGGTTGACGTGCTCGAAGCCCGCCGCCCGCGCCTCCGCGACACACGCCTCGGGCCGCCCCGGCGTATGCGTACGGTCGAGGATCTTCAGCACGTGCTGCCGTGCACTCTGCATCCCGAACGAGATGCGGTTGAAGCCGCCTTCCCGCAGCTCCGACAGATACGCCGGGCCGACGGACTCCGGATTGGCCTCGGTCGTGATCTCCGCGTCGTCGGCGAGACCGAACTCGTCACGGATCGCCGCCAGCATCCGTACGAGATCCCCCGCGGCCAGCAACGTGGGCGTGCCGCCGCCGACGAACACCGTGCGGACCGGCCGCGGGTCGTCGCCGAGCACCTTGCGGGCCTGCCGGACCTCGCCGATCAGATGGGCGGCGTAGTTGTCACGGGAGGCCAGCGCGCCGCCGGAGCCGCGCAGCTCGGTCGCGGTGTACGTGTTGAAGTCGCAGTAGCCGCAGCGGGTCGCGCAGTACGGCACATGCAGGTAGAAGCCGAGCGGCCGGTCGGCGGCGCCTTCCAGGGCATGGCGGGGCAGCGCCCCGTCGTCGGGCACGGGTTCACCATCGGGCAGTACGGAAGGCATACCGTCCATTGTCACTCGCCGCCGGATGTTCCCGGCCCACGCTCACTGGGCCTGCAGCACGACCAGCGCCAGATCGTCGTCCGGCGGCCGCTCCGCGAACTCGTGGACGGCCCGCTTGATCCGGTCCGCGATCCCTTCCGCGGTCAGCCCGGCGCAGCCGGCCAGCGCGAGGGCCAGGCCGTCCCCGTCGTCGAACATCAGCGGCCCGGAGCGCCGTTCCGTCACCCCGTCCGTGACGCAGAGCAGGCTGTCGCCCGGTGCCAGGTCGAAGCTCTGGCTCTCGTAGGCGACGTCCTCGACGACCCCGAGCAGCACCTGCGACTCGGCGGCTGCACGCACGGTGCCGTCCGGGCGCAGCAGCAGCGGCAGCGGGTGGCCCGCGCTGGCCAGCGTGCAGCGCACGCCGCCGCCGGGGAGCGGCACCATCTCCCCGTACAGCAGGGAGAGGAACCGGGGCTGCCCGCCGTCCGTCAGCTGCTGGCCGCCGTCCGCCAGGGGCTGGCCGCCCGCCGCCGCGACCATCAGGGCGGCGGCCTCGGCGGTCTCCATCGCGTCGTCGAGGAGCAGCCGGTTCAGCCGGTCGAGCACCTCGCCGACGCGGAAGCCCTCCCGGGCCAGCAGCCGCAGCCACGGCCGGGCGAGGCCGGTGACGACGGCGGCCTCGGGGCCGCTGCCCTGGACGTCGCCGAGAATGAAGCACCAGCGATCGCCGGGGCACGAGAAAATGTCGTAGAAGTCACCGCCGACGACCCCGTCGTCGCTGGGCTCGTACACCAGTGAGCTGGTGACTCCGGGTATGTCGGCGACCTTGCTGGGAAGCAGTCCGCGCTGCAGGACGCGGCTGATGGTGGCCTGCCGGGTGTATGCGCGGGCGGCGCCGACGGCGAGTCCCACCCGGCGTACGAAGTCCTCGACCAGGGCGGTCACCTCGTGCGGGACGCGGGCGATGCCCTCCCGTCCCAGAAGTACGGCTCCGAGCGTGCGGCCGCCGGCGGTTATCCGATAGGCGAGCGCGGCCCCCGCACGGCCGCTGGAGCGCCCGTCGGCGCCCGGTCCTGCCCCATCCTCGTCGGCCCCGGGCCACGGCATGGAGACGGGTCCGGTACCCACCCGCTCCGGCAGCCGGATCGGGTCCTGCTCCAGCACCGTGCGCAGCTGCCCGGTCTCGGTCTCGTCACGGTGCCAGACGCTCGCGAGCCGGGGGACGGCTGCGGGCCCGCCGTTCTCCGGCTCCAGCCAGATCGCACACCAGTCGGCGAGTCTGGGCACGAGTAACTGCCCGGCGAGCGCCGCCACGATGTCCTCGTCGAGCTGGCCGGCGAGGAGGTCGGATGCCTCGGCGAGGAACGAGAGCGCACCGCGGCCCGCCCAGTCCGCGTCGTCACGCAGAGCGCGCCGGGCGGTGGGGGCGAGCAGCTCGGCGGTGCGCAGGCCGCTCCGGAGTTCCGGCTCCGCGGCCGCCTCGGGCAGCGCGGTCCAGTCGTCGACGGGCAGCCGGGCCCAGACGGTCTTGAGGCCGGTGCGGTAGGTGATGCCCCAGCGCTCGGCGAGTGCGGCGACGACCTGCAGCCCGCGCCCGACCTCGGCCGGGTCGTCCGGGTCAGCCGGCACAAGGTCGGGGCGTTCGTTGCGTACGGACCGGGCGGGGTGGTGGTCGGCGACCTCCAGCACCAGGGCCGCGGCGTCGTCCCCGGCCGCCTCCTCCAGCCGGAAGAGCAGCTCGACGGTGGTTCCGGCGTGCACGACGGCGTTGGTGACGAGCTCGTCGGCGACGGTCACCGCGTCGTCGGCCAGCCGGTCGCTGAAGCCCACCGCCGCGGGCAGCCCGAGCCCAGTCCACTCGGCGAGGGCGACCCGGACGAACCGGCGCGCGGCGGCCGGGGCGAGGAGATTCCCCGGCAGGCTCGTCCGGGCGACCGGCTGCGCGTCTGTCCGCCCGACGTGGTTACCGGGATGCTGAACGGTGTCCCGCTGCAAGGGAATGGGCCCCATGGCGCCGCTCCTGACCTGTTCTCGCACGGCCTGTTTGCGCCGTGTGCCGCTGACGACACGGACAGAGTGACAGACCGGCCCTCCCCAGAAGCACCGAGTTACCGAAGTGGGAGGAGAAGACACAGGAACGACGCGCAGGAACGGGCAAGGAACAGCGGTGCGGACGGGGCGGCCCGCCCCGTCCGCACCATGGGCCGTACCTACGCCTCGCGCGCGCCTGCGTACATCTCGTCGATCAGGCTCTTGTACGCGCGCTCGACGACCGGCCGCTTGAGCTTGAGGCTCGGCGTGAGTTCGCCGTGCTCGACGTCGAGGTCGCGCGGCAGCAGCCGGAACTGCTTGATGGTCTGCCAGCGCTGCAGACCCTCGTTGAGCCGCTTCACATAGCCGTTGATGAGCTCCACGGCCTGCGGGGACGCGACCACCTCGGCATACGGCTTGCCCGCGAGTCCGTTCTCGGCGGCCCAGCCGAGGATGGTCGGCTCGTCGAGGGCGATCAGGGCGGAACAGAAATTGCGGTCCGCGCCGTGCACCAGGATGTTGGACACGAACGGGCACACCGCCTTGAACTGCCCCTCGACCTCCGCCGGGGCGACGTACTTGCCGCCCGACGTCTTGATCAGGTCCTTCTTGCGGTCGGTGATCCGCAGGTAGCCGTCCACGGACAGCTCGCCGATGTCACCGCTGTGCAGCCAGCCGTCGGCCTCCAGCACCTCGGCCGTCTTCTCCGGCTGCCGGTGGTAGCCCTGCATGATGCCGGGGCCGCGCAGCAGGATCTCGCCGTCGTCGGCGATCCGCACCTCGGTGCCGGGGAGCGGCTTGCCGACCGTGCCCGTGCGGTATGCCTCGCCCGGGTTGACGAAGGATGCCGCGCTGGACTCGGTGAGTCCGTAGCCCTCCAGGATGTGGATGCCGGCGCCGGCGAAGAAGTAGCCGATGTCGGGGGCGAGCGCCGCGGAACCGGAGACGCAGGCGCGCAGCCGGCCGCCGAAGGCCTCGCGGATCTTGGCGAAGACGAGGGTGTCGGCGACCTTGTGCTTGGCGCCGAGCGCGAACGGCACGGAGGCCGTGCCGGTGCGCCGGAAGTTGTCCTGGGAGACCTTCGCGTGCTCGCGGGCGACCCCGGCCGCCCACTGGAAGATCTTGTACTTGGCGCCGCCACCGGCCCGCGCCTTGGAGGCGACCCCGTTGTAGACCTTCTCGAAGATGCGGGGCACGGCGGCCATGTACGTCGGCTGGACCACCGGAAGATTCTCGATGATCTTGTCGATACGGCCGTCGACCGCGGTGACGTGGCCGACCTCGATCTGGCCCGAGATGAGGACCTTGCCGAAGACGTGCGCGAGCGGCAGCCAGAGGTACTGGACGTCCTCCCCGTCGACCAGGCCGGTCGCCACGATGGCCTTGGCCATGTACGACCAGTTGTCGTGCGGCAGCCGTACGCCCTTGGGGCGGCCGGTGGTGCCCGAGGTGTAGATCAGCGTGGCCAGCTGCTCGGCGGTGATCGCGTCGACCCGCTCCTGCACCGCGGCCGGGTTCTTGGCCAGGAGCTCGGCGCCGCGGGCCTCCAGATCGGCCAGCGTGACGACCCAGCCCGCGGGATCGCTCTCGTCGGGCTCGACGCCGTCCGCGTCGATGACGACGACGTGGGCGAGGTTCGGCAGGTCGGCGCGGCGCTCGCGGGCCTTGGCCAGCTGGCCGGCGTCCTCGGCGATCAGCACACGGCTCTCGGAGTCGGCGAGGATGAACGACGATTCCTCGGCGTTGGTCGACGGGTAGATCGTGGTGGTCGCGGCGCCCGCACACATCACGCCGAGGTCGGCGATGATCCAGTCGACACGAGTGGCGGAGGCGAGCGCCACCCGCTCCTCCGGCTCCACACCCAGACCGATGAGGCCGGCGGCGATCGCGTACACGCGCTCAGCGGCCTGCGCCCAGCTCAGCGACTTCCACTCGTCGGGGCCCTGGCCGGTGGCCGGGGGGACCGGGTAGCGGTAGGCCTCCCCGTCGGGGGTGGCCGCAACGCGGTCGATGAAGAGGGTCGCCACGGAGGGCGGTCGGTTCTCGATCAAGGTCTGTGTGTCGCTCACGACATCCTCCGGGCCTGCGGCAGTGCTTCACGACCGGTTGTTGGTTGCTGCGTGCTGCTGCTTGTTCCTGCGTACGTCTGCGTGCTTGATCCCGCTTGTTTAACTGGCGAGTAACTACGAAGCCGTGATCAGGGTAGAGCGCCCGCGTCCACCGCGTAAGAGGGAATCGGACGCCGCTTCATAACGAACGGACCCCCACGCCGCAGGGTTGCTGCGACGCAGGGGTCGGCCGTACTACCGGCTGGTGGAGCGGCGGACGGGAAGCCGCGGGCAGAGCCGGGTCCGGAACGAGGATCCGCCGGGAGCTACTTCTTGCCCTTGCTTTCGCCGCCCGACTCGTCCGTCGACAGCACGGCGATGAAGGCCTCCTGCGGCACCTCTACATTGCCGACCATCTTCATCCGCTTCTTGCCTTCCTTCTGCTTCTCCAGCAGCTTCCGCTTACGGGAGATGTCACCGCCGTAGCACTTGGCGAGGACGTCCTTGCGGATGGCGCGGACGGTCTCACGCGCGATGACCCGGGAGCCGATGGCCGCCTGGATCGGCACCTCGAAGTTCTGCCGCGGGATGAGCTCACGCAGCTTGGCGACGAGCCGCACGCCGTACGCGTACGCCTTGTCCTTGTGCGTGACCGCGGAGAACGCGTCGACCTTGTCGCCGTGCAGCAGGATGTCGACCTTGACGAGCTGGGCGGACTGCTCGCCGGTGGGCTCGTAGTCGAGCGAGGCGTAGCCACGGGTCTTGGACTTCAGCTGGTCGAAGAAGTCGAAGACGATCTCGGCGAGAGGCAGGGTGTACCGGATCTCGACCCGGTCCTCGGAGAGGTAGTCCATGCCGAGCAGCGTGCCGCGCCGGTTCTGGCAGAGCTCCATGATCGCGCCGATGAACTCGCTGGGGGCGAGGACGGTGGCACGCACGACCGGCTCGTGCACCTTGTCGATCTTGCCCTCGGGGAACTCGCTCGGGTTGGTGACGGTGTGCTCGCTGCCGTCCTCCATCTCGACGCGGTAGACCACGTTGGGGGCGGTGGCGATGAGCTCCAGGCCGAACTCGCGCTCCAGCCGCTCGCGGATCACGTCGAGGTGCAGCAGGCCGAGGAAGCCGACCCGGAAGCCGAAGCCGAGGGCCGCGGAGGTCTCCGGCTCGTACACCAGGGCGGCGTCGTTGAGCTGGAGCTTGTCGAGGGCCTCGCGCAGGTCCGGGTAGTCCGAGCCGTCCAACGGGTACAGACCCGAGAACACCATCGGCTTGGGGTCCTTGTAGCCCCCCAGCGCCTCGGTCGCGCCCTTGCTCAGGGAGGTGATCGTGTCACCGACCTTGGACTGCCGGACGTCCTTCACACCGGTGATGATGTAGCCCACTTCGCCCACACCGAGGCCGTCCGCCGGGGTCATCTCCGGGGAGGAGACACCGATCTCCAGCAGCTCGTGGGTGGCACCGGTGGACATCATCTTGATGCGCTCGCGCTTGTTGAGCTGACCGTCGACGACACGGACGTACGTGACGACGCCACGGTACGAGTCGTAGACCGAGTCGAAGATCATCGCGCGGGCGGGGGCGTCGGCCTTGCCGACCGGCGGCGGAACGTCCCTGACCACCCGGTCCAGCAGGGCGTCCACGCCGATGCCGGTCTTCGCGGAGACCTTGAGCACGTCCTCGGGCTGGCAGCCGATGAGGTTGGCCAGCTCCTCGGAGAACTTCTCCGGCTGCGCGGCCGGCAGGTCGATCTTGTTGAGCACCGGAACGATGGTGAGGTCGTTCTCCATCGCCAGGTAGAGGTTGGCCAGCGTCTGGGCCTCGATGCCCTGCGCGGCGTCGACCAGCAGGACCGTGCCTTCGCAGGCGGCGAGCGAGCGGGAGACCTCGTAGGTGAAGTCCACGTGGCCCGGGGTGTCGATCATGTTGAGGACGTGGGTGCGGCCCTCGCCCTCGCCCGTGGTGGGCGCCCACGGCAGACGGACCGCCTGGGACTTGATGGTGATGCCGCGCTCGCGCTCGATGTCCATCCGGTCGAGGTACTGAGCGCGCATCTGCCGCTGGTCGACCACGCCCGTCAGCTGAAGCATCCGGTCGGCAAGGGTCGACTTGCCGTGGTCGATGTGAGCGATGATGCAGAAGTTGCGGATCAGCGCCGGGTCGGTACGGCTCGGCTCGGGCACGTTGGTAGGAGTCGCGGGCACGCAGGGTCCTGATTCTTGAGACGCCGAACGCCGTGTCTCGGGTCGATGTCGGGTCGGTCGGATCGATACGTAGCTTCCATCGTCCCACGGCTGCGGGGCAGAGACCGGTTTGGGCCGGTCCGAGCGCGGCTGGTACCGTTGACAGCTGTGCCTCGTGGCTCTTACGGGCGGCGGGGCGCACATCGAAGATCCAACGAACCTGAAAAGGCTCTTTCGTGGCGAACATCAAGTCCCAGATCAAGCGGAACAAGACGAACGAGAAGGCGCGCCTGCGCAACAAGGCCGTCAAGTCCTCGCTCAAGACCGCGATCCGCAAGGCCCGCGAGGCCGTCGTGGCGGGCGACGTCGAGAAGGCCACTGTGGCCGTTCGCGACGCTTCGCGCGCACTCGACAAGGCTGTCTCGAAGGGCGTCATCCACAAGAACGCCGCCGCCAACAAGAAGTCGGCGCTGTCCTCCAAGGTTGCCGCCCTCCAGGGCTGAGCTTTCTGATGTAACTGCCGGAACGGACCAGCGGGCCCTCTCTCCTGCCCCTGCCCGGCCCCCGTGCCGCACACCGAACCTGCGTTCGCCACGCGGGTGCGGCGCACACAGCATGAACCGAGGCCCCGGTCGTCGCTCTCCCCAGAGCCACGACCGGGGCCTTCGGCATGCCGCGCCAGTTCGAGGTCCACCCGGCACCTTCAAGCGCGTCGAGGGGGTCCCCCGCTGCCTCGACGCCATGGGAGAGAGCGAGGACGAAGCGGTGCCGGGCCGCCCCGGGTGCTCGTCCCCGCCCCGCCCCCGGTCACCGCACGCGCCCTGCCCGTGCAGCCCGCGCAACAGCGACGACGGCCTTCTCGAGGGCGTACTCGGGGTCGTCCCCGCCCCCCTTCACCCCCGCGTCCGCTTCCGCGACCGCCCGCAGCGCCGTTGCGACGCCGTCCGGCGTCCACCCCCGCATCTGCTGCCGCACCCGGTCGATCTTCCACGGGGGCATCCCCAGCTCACGCGCAAGATCCGCCGGCCGGCCCCCGTGCGCCGAGGACAGCTTGCCGATCGCCCGGACGCCCTGCGCAAGCGCACTGGTGATCAGCACGGGCGCCACTCCGGTCGACAGCGACCAGCGCAACGCCTCCAGCGCCTCCGCCGCCCGCCCTTCCACCGCCCGGTCGGCGACCGTGAAACTGGACGCCTCCGCACGGCCGGTGTAGTAGCGCCCGACCACCGCCTCGTCGATCGTTCCCTCGACGTCCGCGACCAGCTGCGACACCGCACTCGCCAGCTCGCGCAGATCGCTGCCGATGGAGTCGACGAGCGCCTGGCAGGCCTCGGGGCTCGCGGAGCGCCCCAGTGCCCGGAACTCCGACCGTACGAACGAGAGCCGCTCCGCGGGCTTGGTCGTCTTCGGGCAGGCGACCTCCCGCGCACCCGCCTTGCGCGCCGCGTCCAGCAGCGCCTTGCCCTTGGCGCCGCCCGCATGGAGCAGCACCAGCGTGATCTCCTCGACCGGCGCACCCAGGTACGCCTTGACGTCCTTCACCGTGTCGGCGGAGAGATCCTGCGCATTGCGCACGATCACCACTTTGCGCTCGGCGAAGAGCGACGGGCTCGTCAGCTCGGCAAGAGTGCCCGGCTGGAGCTGATCGGGGGTGAGGTCGCGGACGTCCGTATCGGCGTCGGACGCGCGGGCCGCCGCCACCACCTGCTGCACGGCGCGGTCGAGGAGCAGGTCCTCCTGCCCCACGGCCAGCGTGAGGGGGGCGAGCGGATCGTCGGTGGAATTCCTTCTGGTGGCCATCGCCGTCCAGCATCCCACGCCCCACCGACAGCCCGGTTTCCCCGGCTTGCCCCCGCACCCGTCCCCGTACCGGAGAATGGGCAGGTGAGCGACGTGAGACATGTGCTGGTGCTGCCCGACCGCGATACGGCGGAGGAGGTGGCCGGAGAGCTCGGCGACCGTTTCGGGGTCGCCGAGGAACCCCAGCTCGTACGTGACGCACTGGCCGGCGAGGACGACGCCGAGGACGCCCAGTGGCTGGTGGTCGTCGAGGACCCGGCCGGCCGGCTGGACTCCGCGGCGCTCGATGCGTTCGCGGCGGAGTACGAGGGCTGGCTGGAGGCGCCGTAGCCCTTGGGCCGCCCCGCTCCCCGCTGGATGCACCGCCCCCGGATGCGCAGCCCCCGGACTCAGCTCTTGGGGACGATCTGAATGTCCATGTCGATCTCGATGCTGGGCCCGACGACCGCGATACCGCGGGCCAGCATCGTCTGCCAGGTGAGGGTGAAGTCCTCGCGGTGCAGTTCGGTGGTGGCCCGGCAGGCGGCCCGGGTCTCGCCCTCGAGCCCGTTGCCGAGGCCGAGGTACTGGGTGTCCAGCGTCACGGTACGACTGACGCCGTGCAGGGTGAGTGCGCCGTTCACACCCCAGCGGCTGCCGCCCCGGTGGATGAAGCGGTCGCTGTAGAACTCCAGCGTCGGGTAGCGCCCGACGTCGAGGAAGTCACCGGAGCGCAGATGGTCGTCGCGCATCTGCACGTTCGTGTCGATCGACGCGGCATCGATGATGACGTGCATGGCGGAGTCCTCCATGCGGTCGGCGATCCGTACTGCACCGGCGAACGTGTTGAACCGGCCGTGGATGCGGGCCAGCCCGATGTGACGGGCTGTGAAACCGATCTGGGAGTGGTTCGGCTCGATCTCCCAGTCCCCGGGGGCGGGCAGTTGCGGGGGCGGCGAGACCTGGAGCATCACGTCCCCGAGGCCCGCGTGGCCGCCCTCGTCAACCGTGGCCGCACCGTGGAACGGGGTGAAGCCGTCCGCCGTGACCGCCAGCCGGTAGTCACCCGCCGGGACCGTGGCGAGGACGTTCCCGAAGGGGTCCGTCTCACCGCCGACGACCTTACGGCCCGCACTGTCCGTGACCACGAACTCGGCCTGCTGCACAGCCACGTTGACGGGGTCGAGCACACGACAGCTCAGCACTCCCGCAGTACGCGGCACCGCGAGCCCGGTGAGCGGGTTGGCGCCCGCCGTGCGGGTCGCGTTCTTGCTTCCGAGCCAACGGCCGAACATCTTCAGTACCCCCGGGGGAGATTCACCTTGGGGCCTGACGGCTGGACGTCGTTGTCGGAGCAGCGGCCCGCCGACGAGCATGCATTCGATCACCCTTGGGGCGTTCGAGGCAAACGGAGGGTCTGGATGTGGCTTGGGTAGAGGTGTTACCGAAGGTCCGAATTGAACGTTCCGCTTGTGTGCGCCAGCCATTCGGGCCGGACTTGTCCGCCTTGCGGACCGCGGGTTCGTATGGTCCCGGCCGACGCTCCTGCCGGCCACCATCATGAGCGCGCCACCGCCCGCAGCCCCGGCCCGGCGCCGGTCACCGCGATCGCGCCGTCCCGGTCCGTGCGCAGCACCGCCGCTCCCCCGGATCTGAGCGCCTCGACGGTACCGGCCGCCGGGTGCCCGTACGGGTTGTCCCTACCCACGCTCACCAGCGCGAGCCGCTGACGGGCGCTGCGCAGCAACGCGGGGTCCTGGTGGGCGGAGCCATGATGGGCGACCTTGAGGACATCCACCCGTGGCAGCGCCGGGTACTGCCGCAACAACCCCTGCTGGGCCGGTGGTTCGAGGTCCCCCAGGAGCAGCAGGGTCAGTCCGCCGGTCCGTACGAACAGCGTGACGCTTGCATCGTTCGGCTCCTGAGGTACGGGCGCGGCGGGCGCACCGCCCGTCGGCCACAGGACCCGCCAGTCGAGCGGACCGATACGGCGCCGCTCCCCGCCGACCGCCCGCACCACGGGGACCCGAGCCGCGAAGGCCGTTCTGCGGACGAACGCGGCCTGTTCCGGCGGTTCGTCCAGACCCGTCGTCTGGATCGCGCCCACGGCTCTGCCTCGCAACACGCCAGGCAGCCCTCGGACATGATCCGCGTGGAAGTGGGTGAGGAGCAGCAGGGGAACCCGGGTGATGCCCAGGTCGCGCAGGCACCGGTCGGCGAGCCGCGGGTCGGGCCCGGTGTCGATGACCACGCCTTCGCCGTCCCCGGCCGCGAGCACCATGGCGTCGCCCTGACCCACGTCGCACATCACGAACGCCCAGTCCGGCGGCGGCCATCGGGTCAGTATGCGGGTCAGCGGCACCGGTCTCAGCACCGCGAGGATCAGCAGCAGAGCCACGGCCGAACAGATCCAGGGGTGGCGCGCGACGCGGCGGGCGGACAGCGCCACGAGTACCGTGAGGGCGGCAAGCAGCAACGCTCCCCGCCCGCCGCCGGGCCAGTCGGCCTCCGCGCCGGGCAGCGCCGCTCCGGCGCGGGCCACGGAGGCGATCCACCCGGCCGGCCATCCCGCGATACGGGCGAGCAGCTCGGCCGCCGGCATGGCCACCGGCGCCAGGGCGAGCGTGGCGAACCCGAGGACCGTGGCGGGTGCCACCGCGAACTCGGCCAGCAGGTTGCACGGGATCGCCACCAGGCTGACCCGGGAGGCAAGCATCACGACCACCGGCGCGCACACCGCCTGCGCCGCCGCGGCCGCACCCAGCGCCTCCGCCAGCCGGGGCGGCACCCGGCGCCGCTGCAGCGCGGCACTCCAGCGCGGCGCGACGGTGAGCAGCGCCCCGGTGGCCAGGACGGAGAGCACGAAGCCATAACTGCGCGACAGCCACGGGTCGTACAGCACCAGCAGCAGAACAGCGGCTGCCAGTGCGGGAATCAGGGACCGCCTGCGCCCCGTGCCGATGGCCAGCAACGTGATCAGCCCGCAGGCCGCGGCGCGCAGCACGCTCGGCTCCGGCCGGCAGACAAGAACGAACGCGAGGGTGAGCCCGCCGCCGAGCAGCGCTGTCATCCGCAGCGAGATGCCCAACCGGGGTGCGAGACCGCGGCGTTCGGCCCGGAGCGCAGTGCCGGCCGGCCCGATGAGCAGCACGAGCAGGATCGCCAGGTTGGCACCGGATACGGCCATCAGATGCGTCAGGTCGGCTGCTCGGAAGGCATCGTGCAGTTCCGGGGTGACCTGTGAGGTGTCACCGACGACGAGCCCCGGCAGCAGCGCCCGCGCATCGGGGTCCAGCCCCTCGGTCGCCCTGCGCAGCCCGGCGCGCAGACCGCCCGCCGTGCGCTGGAGGAGGGTGGGAGGCCCGGTGACGCGGGGCGGGCCCTTTCCGTCCGGTCGCAGAACGGCGGCGTTGCGCTCCCCGCTGTGCAGGGGCGGCGCGAGGCGGCCGTGCAGGTGCAGCCGGGTGGACGGCAGCAGCTGCTGCCACCGGGCCACTGAACGGCCGGGCGACACGATCACCAGTACCGGCGTGTGCAGCCTGGTGACCGCACCGTCGGGCGCCGTCAACCGGGTGATCTCGGCGTCGAGGAGAAGGGCGGCCCGGGTGCTGTGGTCCCCGCGGACCTGGGGCCGGGTCTGCCGCGCGTCGGAGGTGACGGTCACCTCCGCCTCGACCTTCGCGAAGCGCTGCGCAAGGCCGTGGACCGGCTCCTGGTGTACGTAGGCGGTGTGAAGCCCGGCGGCCGTCGCCCCGGCGGCCGCGCAGAGCAGTGCGGCGGCCGCAGCAGTGGCGTGAAGTCGCCGCCGGTTCCGTGCGTCGCTCCCCCCGCCGTCCCGGGCGTCCCCGCCACCGGACCCGTTCCCGTCGTCGGCCGGCCGAGCGGGCCCGGTCCGGGCCGCCGGTGACCGTGCCAGGCCCAGGAGCACCAGGCCGGCGACGAGGCAGAACGCCGCCCCCACGGCCGTCCCACGGCCCGGCGCCCCCGCAGCGAGGGCCGCGGCGGCCCAGGCCGCCAGGGCCGGCGGGACGAGCCGCAGATCGACCGGACCCTCCTGGTGCGGGTCGCGGCCGCCCGGCCCCCGGCCCGGCACCGCATGAACGTCCCGCCGCACGTCCTCCGGGCTGCTCATGGCCGCACCAACGGCTGGAGATCCGCGAAGCGGCGGTCGCCGATCCCATTGACCTCGCGGAGTTCACCGACGGACCGGAAGCCGCCGTGCTGCGTGCGGTAGTCGACGATGTGCTGGGCGAGAACCGGGCCGACACCGGGCAAGGTGTCCAGCTGTTCCACCGTCGCGCTGTTGAGGCTGACCGGTCCGGCCGCTGAACCGCCGCCGGTGGACGCGCCGCCCGTGGCGGCTCCTCCCGGGACGCCGGAGACGGGTGACCCGGGCAGCGCGCCGACCACGACCTGTTC
The DNA here is from genome assembly GCF_029428675.1 of Streptomyces sp. JH14. Taxonomy (GTDB): domain Bacteria; phylum Actinomycetota; class Actinomycetes; order Streptomycetales; family Streptomycetaceae; genus Streptomyces. The sequence goes on from NZ_JAJNEL010000001.1 coordinate 2,117,588, forward strand.
CCCGTCCATGAGCACCCGCGCCCGGTTGAGCCCGGTGAGATCCACACCGGTCCGCACCCCGCCGGCCGCCCGCAGTGCATCGGCGACCCGCGCGCCCGTGGGCAAGGGGTAGATGCCGGGCCGCCGCACCTTGCCGCTCACATCGACGACGATCTGCCCACCCGGCCCGCCGGCGGGCGGCGGACCGGGCGACGGATCGGGTGTGCGGGCCCGGCCCACGCCCGGATCCATGGTCGGGTCCGCGGCCGATTCCGATGCCGGGGCGTGCACGCCCTCGCTGACCGGATCGGGAGCGCGGACGGACTGCGGGCGCGCGGACCAGAAGTGGACAGCGGCGAACACCGCGGCAGCCACCAGAAGGACGGCAAGAGCAGCGAGCGTTCTCGGTTCGAGACCGCATCTGAGCTGCAACCACATCGGCAGCCGCTCCCGCACCGCCGGAACCAACCGCTCCCAGCGCCCTGTCTCGACTGGAGACGGCGCGACCGGAGACGGCGCCACCGGAACCGATGCCGCCGGAACGGCCCCCGCGGGAAAGGTCGCCGCCGCATCCGTGACCGCCCTCCGCACGCTCTCCTCGGCCGGATCGACAGGCTCCGGCTCGGCGAATGCCGGGGGCGCGGCCGGCACCGGAAGCGGTGCCGGGCCGACCACCGGCCGGGCGACGCGCCCCCCGTACGCACCCGCCATGAGCGCGTCCGCGCGCCGCCGCGAAGCCGCCGCGACAACGGCGGCGCGGCCACGCAACGCCCGTCGCCGCCCGGGTCCGGAGCCGGGCCGCGGGCCGCTTCCGGGCCCACGCCGGGCGCGCACGCCCGAGGCCGCAGCGCGGCCGGGTCCACTTACGCTGGTCGCACGACGCTCACGAGGTGCACGGTCTGATCGGGAAGCCATGCCTCACGACGCTAGGCACATCGGTCCGAATCCGCTGAGCGGCCCCGATTCCGGTGGACAACCAGGCAGTTGTGGACAACTCCCTCACTCCCACGAGTGAGGTCAGCGAGGCGAAACCACCGCTCCGAGCAGACCGGGACCGGTGTGCGCGCCGATCACCGCGCCCACCTCGCTGACATGCAGATTCACCAGCCCCGGAACGCGCTCGCGCAGTCGCTCCGCCAGCCGCTCGGCCCGCTCGGGCGCCGCCAGGTGATGCACGGCGATGTCCACCCGGCCGTTGCCCGCCCGCTCGGCGACGATCTCCTCCAGACGCGCGATCGCCTTCGAGGCCGTCCGCACCTTCTCCAGCAGCTCGATCCGGCCACCGTCCAGCTGCAGCAGCGGCTTCACCGCGAGTGCCGAACCCAGCAGGGCCTGGGCCGCACCGATGCGTCCGCCGCGGCGCAGATAGTCCAGTGTGTCGACGTAGAAGTACGCGGCGGTGCCCGCGGCCCGCTTCTCCGCGGCCACGACCGCCTCCTCCAGACTGCCGCCCGTCTCCGCGGTCTCGGCCGCCGCCAGGGCGCAGAATCCCAAGGCCATGGCTACCATCCCGGTGTCCACCACCCGTACCGGCACCGGGGCGTCCTTCGCGGCGAGCAGCGCCGCGTCATAGGTGCCCGAGAACTCGGCCGAGAGGTGAAGCGAGACGATGGCGGCCGCGCCCGCTTCGGCCACCGCCCGGTACGTGCCGGCGAAAACCTCGGGGCTGGGCCGGGACGTCGTCACGGGACGGCGCTTCTGGAGCGCCAGCGCGAGGGAGCGGGCCGAGATCTCGGTGCCCTCCTCCAGCGCCTGATCACCGAGGACGACGGTCAGCGGCACCGCGGTGATGCCATGCCGCTCCATCGCCTGGGGCGGCAGGTAGGCCGTGGAATCGGTGACGATCGCGACATGGCGGGACATGAGCGGGAGGTTACCTGCCTGGGCGTCGGCTCGGCAGTCCGACCCCGACCGAATGATCACTTCCGATCGCTTCAAGCCGCATCCTGCCATCACCGATCACATCGGTTCGAGCCTGGGCTTCGCTTCGGCAGCCGCCCGACGGCGGCCCGGCACAGAACCCAAGCGCTCCGCTCGCTCCGCCCCGCCTCGCCCGCTCAGTTGGTCGTCTCGGGCCGGACGGTCTTCTGCCACGGGTAGCCGGTCTGTGCGCGTGGGTCCCGAGCCGTGAGCGCGTCCGGCCCCTCCGCGCCGACACCCGAACCCGCCGCACCCGCAGGTCCCGCACCCCCGGCCCCGGCACTGGCCCCGGCACCACCCGAAGGCTCCTCCACCGTCCAGTGCCGCAGCGCCCCCGCCTCGACATCGATCTGCACGTTCAGCGCCTCCAGGTCGTCGTCGGCGAACCGCTGTGCCCGGTCGCGCGCGGCCCATCGCAGCGAGTCCGCCGAGTGCGTGATCCGCTGCGTGCGCTGCTTCAGGCCCGGCAGCAGCGAGGCGACCGTCGTCCGGTCGGGCTCGCGCTCCAGCCTCTTCAGCTCCTCGTCGAGCTCCTGCCCGTGCACGCTCAGCCGCTGGAACAGCCCCAGCGACTCCGACAGCGAGGCGTCCTGGGCCGCACCCGTCTGCAGCGCCTCCTGCGTGGCCCGCATGGACGTGCGCAGCGCGAGCCGCAGCTGCGCCAGCTCCCCGGCCACGCCCGCCTGGCCGAAGCTCTTCGCCCGCAGCGCGGTCTCCTCGACCGTGCGCCGCGCCTGCGTGATCGTGCGGTCCACGCCGCGCTTCGCCGCACCGACGACCTTGACGGTCACGTACACGCCCAGGGCCATGAACGCGAGAAAGAGCAGCCCCAGGATCAGGATCACGGCTTCCATGACGCCCCTTGGTGTCGATTCGGCTCCGAATACCGGCCCCTCCACGGTAAACGGAACGGGCAGGCCGAGGGTTCCTTCGAAACCCCCAACCTGCCCGTAAGGGAAAGCCCTCACACCGCCCTGCGGCGATCAGTGGTCAGCCGCTGATCGTCAGGCGGGGACGATGTTGACCAGCTTGGGTGCGCGGACGATCACCTTGCGGATCCCGGCTCCGTCCAGCGCCGCGACCACTGCCGGGTCGGCCAGGGCCAGCGCCTCCAGCTCCTCGTCCGTGATCGACGGGGAGATCTCCAGCCGCGCCTTGACCTTGCCCTTGATCTGCACCACGCAGGTCACGGTCTCGTCCACGACGTACGCCGGGTCGGCGACGGGGAAGTCCTGGTGCACGACCGAATCGGTGTGGCCCAGCCGGCGCCACAGCTCCTCGGCGATGTGCGGCGCCAGCGGCGCCACCAGCAGCACCAGCCGCTCGGCGACGGACCGCGACAGCGGGCCGCCCACCTTGGTCAGGTGGTTGTTCAGCTCGGTGACCTTGGCGATGGCGGTGTTGAAGCGCATCCCGGCCATGTCCTGACCGGCGCCGTCGATGGCCTTGTGCAGCGCGCGCAGCGTGTCCTCGCCGGGCTCGGTGTCCACGACGGTGACCTCACCGGTCTCCTCGTCGACGATGTTGCGCCACAGCCGCTGCAGCAGCCGGTACTGACCGACGACGGCGCGGGTGTCCCACGGCCGCGACACGTCCAGCGGACCCATCGCCATCTCGTACAGACGCAGCGTGTCCGCCCCGTACTCGGCGCAGATCTCGTCGGGCGTGACGGCGTTCTTCAGGGACTTGCCCATCTTGCCCAGGACGCGGCTGACCTTCTCGCCCCCGTGGTAGAACGCCCCGTCGCGCTCCTCGACCTCGGCCGCCGGAACCGCGATGCCGCGGCTGTCCCGGTAGACGAACGCCTGGATCATGCCCTGGTTGTACAGCTTGTGGAACGGCTCGGCCGAGGAGATGTACCCCAGGTCGTGCAGGACCTTGGACCAGAACCGCGCGTACAGCAGGTGCAGTACGGCGTGCTCGGCGCCGCCCACGTACAGGTCGACACCACCGGTCGGCCGGCCCTCCCGCGGGCCCATCCAGTACTGCTCGATCGCCGGGTCGACCAGCTGCCGGTCGTTGTTCGGGTCCAGGTAGCGCAGCTCGTACCAGCAGGAACCTGCCCAGTTGGGCATGGTGTTGGTCTCGCGGCGGTACTTCTTCGGGCCGTTGCCGTCGCCCAGGTCCAGCGTGACGTCGACCCAGTCGGCGTTCCGCGACAGCGGAGTCTCGGGCTGGGTGTCGGCGTCGTCCGGGTCGAAGGTGCGCGGCGAGTAGTCGTCGACCTCCGGCAGCTCCAGCGGCAGCATCGACTCGGGCAGCGAGTGGGCGATGCCCTCCTCGTCGTACACGATCGGGAAGGGCTCGCCCCAGTAGCGCTGACGGCTGAACAGCCAGTCGCGCAGCCGGAAGTTGACGGTGCCCTCGCCCAGGCCCTTCGCCTGCAGCCATGCGGTGATCTTCGCCTTGGCGTCGACGACTCCCAGGCCGTCCAGCGAGATCTCGTCGCTCGCGGAGTTGACCAGCTTCGCTTCGTACGAGGCGAACGCGTCGTCCCAGGTGGAGGGGTCCGTTCCACGGTCGTCCGACGGCTCGACGACACAGCGCATCGGCAGCTCGAAGGCGCGCGCGAAGGCGAAGTCACGTGCGTCGTGCGCCGGGACGGCCATGATCGCGCCGGTGCCGTAGCCCATCAGGACGTAGTCGGCGATGAAGACGGGCACCTTTTCGCCGCTGACCGGGTTGGTCGCGTACGCGCCGGTGAAGACGCCGGTCTTGTCCTTCGCCTCGGCCTGGCGCTCCACGTCGGACTTGGCGGCGGCCTGCTTGCGGTACGCCGTGACGGCCTCGGCCGGGGACGCGTGTCCACCGGTCCACACCGGGTGGGTGCCTTCGGGCCAGGCGGCCGGAATGATCCGCTCCACCAGGTCGTGCTCGGGCGCCAGCACCATGTAGGTGGCGCCGAACAGGGTGTCCTGGCGGGTGGTGAAGACGGTGATGTCTCCGGCTCCGTCGACCGGGAAGTCGACGCGTGCGCCTTCGGAGCGCCCGATCCAGTTGCGCTGCTGCAGCTTGATCGCCTCGGGCCAGTCCAGCCCGTCCAGGTCGTTCAGCAGCCGGTCGGCGTAGGCGGTGATGCGCATGTTCCACTGGCGCAGCTTGGCCTTGAAGACGGGGAAGTTGCCGCGCTCGGAGCGGCCGTCGGCCGTCACCTCTTCGTTGGCCAGTACGGTGCCCAGCCCCGGCGACCAGTTGACGGGCGCGTCGGAGGCGTACGCCAGGCGGTACTGGCTCAGGACATCGGCGCGCTCGACGGCGCTCAGCGCGCTCCAGTCGCGGCCGTCCGGGGTCGTACGCTCACCGTTCTCGAACTGCGCGACCAGGTCGGCGATCGGCCGGGCGCGGTCCGCCTCGGTGTCGTACCAGGAGTTGAAGATCTGCAGGAAGATCCACTGGGTCCACTTGTAGTAGTCCGCCTCGATCGTCGCGAACGAGCGGCGCTTGTCGTGGCCCAGGCCCAGCCGGCGCAGCTGGGACTTCATGTTCTCCATGTTGGCCTCGGTGGAGGCGCGCGGGTGCGTACCCGTCTGTACCGCGTACTGCTCCGCCGGCAGGCCGAAGGCGTCGAAGCCCAGGGTGTGCAGCACGTTGTGCCCGGTCATGCGCTGGTGACGCGCGAAGACATCGGTGGCGATGTATCCCAGCGGGTGACCGACGTGCAGGCCCGCACCCGAGGGGTACGGGAACATGTCCATGATGAACTTCTTCGGCTTGGCGGCCAGTTCCGGATCGCCGCTCAGATCGCCGGTCGGGTTCGGCGCCTCGTAGGTGCCGTGGGCGTCCCAGAAGTCCTGCCAGCGTGCCTCGATGTCGGCAGCCATGGCCGCCGTATAGCGGTGCGGCGCAGCCGTCTCGGCTGCGGAATTCGTCTCGCTCATGATCCTCAAAGCTCCATCGATCGTCATCTGCCAGCGCTTACGGAAACGAAAAAGCCCCTCGCACAGGAGGGGACGCCGCGCCGATTCCGACCAGGCATTCACACCGGTCGGGACTGATCAGCGCGGCTCGCTAAGCAGAAGGCGTACGGCACGCATGGCGTCAGGGTACCGCACGGGCCAGGAACCCGGCCGGGGCAGCCGCTCCATGAACAACGGCGGGCGGACCGGCACCGTGGAGATGACGGCGCAGTGCCGGAAGGCCGCGGCCGCACCGCCCGCGAGGGCGGTGGCGGAACGTCCGGGAAGCAGGGGTTACTCCGCGTACCGCCCTCTATCGGGGCAACCGTTCAAACCCCGTACTGGCCGGTATGGAGCGACTTAGCATGCGGCAACGGGACCGCTTTGCCGAACCATTCGGAGTTGCCCCCATGAACCCTCATCGCAAGATCCGCTCATCCCCCACCTTGAGCGCCGGACCGAACCGCTCGGTACAAGGCGGGCTCACCGTCGCCGTGCTGGTTCTCATCCCTCTGCTCGCCGTCGCAGGGAGCGACAGCTTGCGCGCTGCACTCGATTTCACGACCGGTGTCCTGTCACTGGTCTCGCTCACCGCCGCGGTGGCCTGGGGCCTGATCGCCACCGACCGGCTGTTCCTGACCTCACGGCAACGGCTGCTCGGCCAGGGCATCCACCGTGCCGCCGCCGCCGCCTCGCTCGGCTTCCTGCTCCTGCATGTCACGGTGAAGGTCGCGCTCGGGCATGTGGCACTGCTCGGCGCCCTCATACCCTTCGGCCTCGGCGTGCGCGGCACGTCCGGGCTGATCGGCTTCGGTTCGCTGGCCGGGCTGCTGATGGTGGTCGCCGCCGCAACCGGTGCGCTGCGCAGTGCCTTCGCCACCCCGGGCCGGGTTGCGGGCCGCTGGCGTGCCCTGCACGCACTGTCCTATCCGGCCTGGTGCGCGGCGCTGATCCACGGTCTGTACGCGGGCCGCGCGCCGGCCGTCTGGGTCGTCGTGATGTACAGCCTCTGCCTGGTCGCGGTGGCAGCCGCCCTGTGCCTGCGGCTGCTGCCGCCGCCGACGCGGCGCCGCATCACCCTTCTGATCACCGCTCTGATCAGGCCGGACGCCCTCCCCTCCGAACCGGATCCGGTGCTCCGCGAGACCCCGCTGCCCGGCGCCGAGGGTGTACTCCCGCTGGGGCGGGAGGACGGGCCCGGATACCGCGGGCCCTCCCGCGACGAACTCGGCCGGGACCTGCGCGGGACTCCGCTGCCGTCGTCCTTCGAGCGTCCGCGCACCCCCCTGGCCGCACCCGCCCCGCAGCTGTACGGGACTGCGTACGAGGCTCCGCCGCGCAGCTCCGACCGCCTGGACATGGACCTCGGCACGGGCCCGGCCTCCGGGCCCGTCGCAGGCACGGAACCCGGGCGCACGGGCCCCGGCCCGGGCATATCCGCCGCCTACCGCGCCCTCTCACGGGCCGCCGAGAACGCGGTCCCGGTCCCCGCGCCGGGCCCACAGCAGCCGTCGGGCCGCTGGCCCGCCCCGTCACCCGCACCACCGGCCCGGGCGCAGACCCAGGCGTTCCGTCCTCCGTACGAGCCCGCCCAGGAGCACCCGTACGACCCGTACGCGGCAGAGACGCCGTCCGGGCCGCTGCGCGCCGTCGACGACACCGCACCGCTGCCGGGACCGCTCTATCCGCCTCCTGCCGGAGAACCCTGGCAGGCACCCGCAGGAGACCGACCGTGAACCTCCCACTCCCCGACGTGCCCGAAGTCCGCGTCGTCGGCCTCCCTCAGCTGACCACCGGCTTCGACCTGGTGGAGCGGCTCGACCTCGCCATGCATCTGAAGGTGCACGGACCGCTCGAACCGATGACCGGAGAGCGGCTGGCCGAGCTGGCCGAGGCCATCTCGCTGCGCGGCCGCGGCGGAGCGGGCTTCCCCTTCGGGAAGAAGCTGCGGGCGGTCGCCAAGGCGTCCATCCGGCGCGGGGTGCGTCCCGTCGTCGTGATCAACGGCAGCGAGGGCGAGCCGGCCTGCCGCAAGGACACCGTCCTGCTGAACCGCGCACCCCACCTCATCCTGGACGGCGCGTTGCTGGCGGCCGAGGCGCTCGGCGCCCGCACGCTGATCGTCGCCGTCACCCGTAACTCCACGGAGATCTCCATACGCGCCGCCCTCGCCGAGCGGGGCCTCTCCGACCGGCGCGGACAGCAGCTGCGCGCCCGGGTGGTGCGGACCCCCGAGCGGATGGTCTCCGGCGAGGCCTCGGCGGTCATCAGGGCCGCGGGCGGCGGCCCCGCCCTGCCGCCGGGCCGTCGCGAGCGGGCGGCGGAGTCGGGCGTCGGCGGCGCCCCCACTCTGCTCTCGAACGCGGAGACGTATGCGCAGCTCGCCGTCGCCGCCAGGATCGGCGCCCGCCGCTACGGGCACACCGGACTGCCGGACGAGCCCGGCACGGTGCTGCTCACCCTCTCGGGCGCCGTCGCACGCCCGATGGTCATCGAGGTGCCCACCGGCGTGCCTCTGCGGTACGTACTCCAGCTGGCCGGTGCGCCGCCGCTGCCCCAGGGCGTGTTGACCGGCGGTTACCACGGCAACTGGATCGATGCGATGGCCACGCACGACGCGGTGGTCTCCCGCGCCTCCCTGGCCGCCGCCGGTGGTGCGCTGGGCGCGGGAGCGATCCTGCCGATCGGGCCCGAGACGTGCCCGCTCGGCGAGTCGCTGCGGATCGCGAACTGGCTGGCCGCCGAGACCGCCGGCCAGTGCGGGCCGTGCAAGCTGGGCCTGCCGGCCGCGGCCGGCGGACTTTCCGACGTACTGAACGGCGGCGGCCCCGCGGCGCTGGAGGCGCTGCGCGAGGTGACGCAGGCGGTGAAGGGCCGAGGCGCCTGCAAGCACCCGGACGGCTCCGCACGCTTCCTGACCTCGACCCTGTCCGCGTTCACGGACGACCTGGCCGCCCATGTCCTGGACGGCGGCTGCGGCCGGGAGACGGTCGGCGTCCTGCCCCTGCCCGCGCCCGGCTACCAGGACCTGGAGGAGTCCATTCCGAGCGGCGAGAAGCTGGCGGTGGACTGGACGCTCTGCAAGGGCCACGGCCTCTGCGCGGACATCGTCCCCGAGCTGATCAGGCTGGGCCCCGACGGGTATCCCGCGCTCGCGGACGCCGCGGTTCCGATGCATCTGCGAGGGCGCGCCCAGCGCGCTGTGCGCCGGTGCCCCGCGCTGGCGCTCCGCATCGAGCAGCCACCGGCGGAACGCCCCGCGCTGCCACCGGGCACCGGCCGGAAGGCTCTTGGCAGCGGCCGCAGTTGAGCTGCGGGAACACACCCCGTAAACGACAAACGGGCCATCCGATCCGGATGGCCCGCTTGTCGTTGCTTCACTGTGGAGCTAAGGAGAATTGAACTCCTGACCTCCTGCATGCCATGCAGGCGCTCTACCAACTGAGCTATAGCCCCTTGCTGTTTTCCGCCCGGTCTCCCTGGCGACATCGAGAACATTACACGGTCACCCCGGCCCACCACCAAATCGATTCCCCCAAGCGCCCGTATGGGCCGATTTGGGCGCTTTCCCTGACGGGGGCTCAGGCCGTGGCGAAGGAGTAGAAACGTTTGAGGGTGCAGTGCTCCTCCAGGAGCCGCCCATAGATCGGCTCCCCTTCCAGCTCGCGGTACGTCTCGATCGGGTCGCCTTTTATGATCAGCGCCCGCGCGCACTCCTCGCACCAGTACTGGTACTCGGGATTGATCGGGTCCATGTCCCTGACGATGGGCGTACCGCTGCCGCACCAGTCGCACTTCCGCCTGTGTGCACCCATGAGTCAGCCGACGCCGCCTTCGGGGAACTCGGAGGCCGCGAGGGCTTCAGGAACCGCGGGAACTTCGGGAACGAGGGGCAGGTCCGGGACCTCGTGGCGGCTCGCAGGCATCGCGCGCTCCCTCCCGTTCGGTCCGTCTCCCCCTCCGGCGATCCCGATTCTGCCATGGCCCCGCAAGGGGGTCAGCCCTGTGGAAAATCGGCCTCCGGGATACGGATGTGTGAGGCGCACAACACGCGGCGCAAAGGGCGAGGGGCAACGCAAAGATCCCGCCCCCTGATGGGGACGGGATCTTGATTGTGGAGCTAAGGAGAATTGAACTCCTGACCTCCTGCATGCCATGCAGGCGCTCTACCAACTGAGCTATAGCCCCGCTGTTCGCTCTGTTTCCCTGCGTTTCCGCGCCGCGAACAAGAAGAACTCTAGCCTGCGACCAGCCAGAAAGTGAAATCCGGCCGACGCCGCCCGGAGACGGCTTCCGGGCACAGCCCCGGCGTGCCCTCCCGCGCAGGAGCGCTACGTGTCGTCACCGAGCACGGGTTCGGGCAGCGTGCCGGCGTTGTGCTCCAGCAGGCGCCAGCCGCGCGCGCCCTCGCCCAGCACCGACCAGCAGCAGTTGGAGAGCCCGCCCAGTCCTTCCCAGTGGTGCGCCTCCAGGCCGAGCAGCCGCCCGATGGTGGTGCGGATCGTGCCGCCGTGGCTGACCACGACGAGCGTGCCGCCGTCGGGCAGCTTGTCGGCGTGATCGAGCACGACGGGGGCCGCCCGGTCGGCGACCTCGGTCTCCAGCTCGCCACCGCCGCGCCGCACGGGCTCGCCGCGCTTCCACGCGGCGTACTGCTCGCCGTACCGCTCGACGATCTCGTCGTGGGTGAGGCCCTGCCAGGCACCCGCATAGGTCTCGCGCAGCGCCGCGTCATGGGCGACCTCCAGCCCGGTGATCGCGGCGAGCTCGGCGGCCGTGGCCGCTACCCGTCGCAGGTCGGAGGCGACGATCGCATCCGGCTTCAGCGAGGCGAGCAGCCGGGCGGCCCGGTGGGCCTGCCCGACGCCGGTCTCGGTGAGGTCGATGTCCGTGGAGCCCTGGAATCGGCGCTCGAGGTTCCACGCCGTCTGGCCGTGTCGCCAGAGGACGATCCTGCGGCCCCTGCCGCTGCTGCTGCCGTTCAGCTCTGGTCACCTTCCGTGCTGCCGGTGAGCTGGGCGTGCTCCTCGGCCTTGCCGCGGGTCTTGACGGCGTCCTCGGGGAGCGCGATCTCGGGGCAGTCCTTCCACAGGCGCTCGAGCGCGTAGAAGACGCGCTCCTCGCTGTGCTGGACGTGGATCACGATGTCGACGTAGTCGAGGAGGATCCAGCGGGCGTCGCGGTCGCCCTCCCGGCGCACCGGCTTGGCGCCGAGCTCCTTCTGCAGCCGCTCCTCGATCTCGTCGACGATCGACTTGACCTGGCGGTCGTTGGGGGCCGAGGCCAGCAGGAAGGCGTCCGTGATGGACAGCACGTCGCTGACGTCGTACGCAATGATGTCGTGCGCGAGCCGGTCGGCGGCCGCCTGAGCGGCGGCGTTGATGAGCTCGATGGAGCGGTCCGTGGCGGTCACAAGCAGGCTTTCGTCGGCGGTCAGATCAACCTCTAGGGTCTCACGGACCGCCGACAGCCCACGCAGCGATCTTCCGGGGATCCCGCCCGAAGATCGCTCCGGGCGCGGAACCCCGACTATTTGATCTTGTAGTCCTGGCCGAGGACGACGGACACATCGGCGTTCGCCGCGGGCTTGCCCTGCTTCACCGCAGTGGCCGGCAGGCCCAGGGTCTTGGCGACCTGGGTCGCCTTCTCCTTGTCGGCCGCGGCCTTGTAGACGACCTCGGACGACGCCTCGGTGCCGGTGCTGCCGCCGGAGACGAAGGCGTAGCCGCCGTTGACCAGCTTGATCCGGGCGGACTCCGTACCGTCCTCGTTCCCGGTGCCGTTCTTGACGCCGACCCGCACGGCCGCGTCCTTGTCCGGGGCCTTCACCGTGCCGCCCAGGATGTCCTTGACGACGCTCTCGGTGGCCGCGTCGGTGAGGGTGCCGTCGGGCTGGACCGGCAGCAGTGCCGTCTTGTAGTCGCCGATCTTGGCGTGTTCGGCGAGCTTCGCCAGGGACGCGCCGAGGTCCTTCTCGGGCAGCGACGGGTCGAGGATCTGCGCCAGGGTCTGCACGGTGATCGTGGCGGCCTTCGGATCGTCCGAAATCTTCCGCAGCACTCCGCGCATGACCTGCCCGAACCGCATGAGCTGCTTCGTCTCGGCCTCACCGGGACCCCGATAGGTGGCGTACGCAACGGCCATCTGGCCGCCCAGGGTCTGCGCCTGCCCCTTCTTCACCAGCGGCGACGCGCCCTTCTTGGTGTCGGGTACATCGGTGTCCGTGTCGACCTCGATGCCGCCGACCAGCTCGACAAGGTTCTCCAGATACGGCGTGTCGAGCCGCCACGTACCGCTGATCCTGGTGCCGAGCAGGGTGTCGATCGACTCGCGGGTGCCGTCGGAACCGTCGTCGTCGACGGACTTGCCGAGGGTGGTCGTGTTGCCTTCGTCGTCGGCGACGGCGAGCGAGTTGGGGAGCAGGACCGTGGTGCCCTGCTTGGTCGTGACGTTGTCGACGAGCAGCGCCGTCGAGGTGCCGCCCTTCTTGGTGTTGTGCAGATGGACCACGATGACGTCGCGCTGCTGCGGCCCCGTCGTCGCGGCGGTCTGCTTCTCCGAGCCGCCGAGGCCCGGGATCTTCCCCGCGGACCAGAGGTAGCCGACACCGCCGACCACGACCAGGGCCGCCACGACGATCAGCGCGACCATCCGGTTGCGGCCGCGGCGCCGGGCCTCCTCGCGCCGCTCGCTACGGCTCTCGGTGAACTTCAGCCAGTCGATGACGTCTTCGGAGTCCTCGTCGGGCTCCTCGATGAAGGAGAACTGCTCGGTGCCGTAGTCACGGTCCGCACGGCGCTGCTCGGGAACGACCGGCTCCGGCTCCCGCTGGGGCGGAGCGGGGGCCGGCGCGGGGGCCTGCTGCGGGATGTTCCACTGCGCGGTCGTGTCGACCGCGGCCGGCTGCTGACCGGTGTCGTAGCCGTATCCGTCATAGCCGTAGGTCTGCGGCTGGGGCTGGGGCTGTTGGGCGGCGTACGGGTCGTACTGCTGAGGCTGCTGGGCCTGCTGGGCCTGCTGATGCTGGGCGTACGGGTCGTACCCGTAGCCCTGCTGCTGCGCATACGGGTCGTACTGCCCCTGGGGCTGCTGGTGTTGCTGCTCCTGCTGCCCGGGCTGCTGATAGACCGGCTGCCCGTATTCGTCGTAGCCGACGATCTGCGGCTGCTGGTAGTACGGGTCGTGCGGGTTCTGTCGGTCGTTCACCGGTGCCCCTTTCCGTGGCTCATTCGCCGCGGTACAGCTGGCGCTTGTCGATGTAGCGGACCACGCCGTCCGGCACCAAGTACCAGACCGGATCCCCCTGCGCGACTCTCGCACGACAGTCCGTGGACGAGATCGCGAGCGCCGGGACCTCCACGAGGGAGACACCGCCCTCCGGCAGTCCGTCGTCCGTCAGCACATGTCCCGGTCGTGTCACACCGATGAAGTGGGAGAGCGCGAACAGCTCCTCGGCGTCCCGCCAGGTGAGAATCTGCGAGAGCGCGTCGGCGCCGGTGATGAAGAAGAGATCCGCGTCGCCGTGGAGCGTACGCAGGTCCCGCAGCGTATCGATCGTGTATGTCGGTCCGCCGCGGTCGATGTCACTGCGGCTCACCGAGAACTGCGGGTTGGACGCCGTCGCGATGACCGTCATCAGATAGCGGTCCTCGGCCGGGGACACCTGCTTGTGGCTCTTCTGCCACGGCTGCCCGGTCGGAACGAAGATCACCTCGTCGAGGTGGAACTGGGCGGCCACTTCGCTGGCCGCCACCAGGTGTCCATGATGAATCGGGTCAAACGTCCCGCCCATCACGCCGAGTCGGCGTTTGCCGCGGCCGGTAGGCACTTCCTGCTCTCCCATGCGTGCAGAGCCTACTGGCACAGCTGTACGCCTCCGCCTCAGCGGTCGCGGTTGAAGCGGGTGGTGATCCACAGCAGGAGCAGCAGCGTGATGAACGCACCACCCCCGGTGAGGTAGGGGCTGAGGCTTTCGTGGTTACCACCGTGCTCGCCGCCCTCGGAGGCGAGAGTGACCAGCTGGTGCGCGGTGCTCGTGAGGCTCATCTTCGGCAGGACCTATCGATCGGGAGTCGGAAGGAAGACGTCGCGGACATCGTATGCGGGGGCCCCGGGCACGCTCACGCCGACTCAGTCGTTGTTGTCGTCGTTGCGGTATCCGCGCAGCAGGAACCAGGCGAGCAACGCCACGCCGACGAGCGAGGCGAGCAGCACGATCCGAAGGGTGTTGCCCGGGCCCTGGTCCTCGGACGCGGCGGCGAGCAGAGCAACGGTGTGCGGCATGTTGGGCGTCTCCTCAGTTGTCCACAGCCCCCCGCACACCGTAGCCCCAGCGCCTACGCTGGGTTTTGTCAGGGGGCGAGCGATGACTCGTACGAACAGGGGGCCCAATTCATGACCGACAACAGCCAATCGAGTCACGAGCACGTGCCGAGCAGGCAGCGCAGGCGCTTCTCGAGCATCTCGTCCCGGGCGTACGAACACCCGGCGGACCGGTCGGCACTGGTGGCCCTGCGCAAGCTGAGCGGTTTCGACACGGTGTTCAAGGCGCTCAGCGGCCTGCTGCCCGAGCGCAGTCTGCGGTTGCTCTTCCTTTCCGACTCCGTACGGGTGAGCGACGCGCAGTTCGCCCATCTCAACGACATGTTGCGCGACGCCTGTTACATCCTGGACCTGGAACAGGTCCCTCCCATGTATGTGAACCAGGACCCGCAGCCGAATGCCATGTGCATCGGTCTCGACGAGCCGATCATCGTGGTGACGACCGGCCTGGTGGAGCTGCTCGACGAGGAGGAGATGCGCGCGGTCGTCGGTCACGAGGTGGGGCATGCCCTTTCCGGTCATGCCGTCTACCGCACGATCCTGCTGTTCCTCACCAATCTCGCACTGAAGGTCGCGTGGATCCCGCTCGGCAATGTGGCGATCATGACGATCGTGATGGCGCTGCGCGAGTGGTTCCGCAAGTCGGAGCTGTCCGCGGACCGGGCGGGGCTGCTGGTCGGCCAGGATCTGCAGGCTTCCATGCGCGGTCTGATGAAGATCGCCGGCGGCAATCATCTCCACGAGATGAACGTGGACGCCTTCCTCGCCCAGGCGGACGAATACGAGAAGGCCGGTGACCTGCGCGATTCCGTGCTCAAGATCCTCAATGTGCTGCCCCGCTCCCACCCGTTCACCACGGTGCGCGCGGCCGAACTGAAGAAGTGGTCCGAGAGCCGCGACTACCAGCGGATCATGGACGGTCACTACCCGCGGCGCGACGAGGACAAGGACACGTCGGTGACGGACTCGTTCCGGGAGTCCGCTGCGCACTACGCCGATGCGGTGCGCACCAGCAAGGATCCGTTGATGAAGCTCGTGGGCGACATCGCGGGCGGCGCGGGCGACCTGGGCGGCAGGCTCCGCGACAAGTTCACCGGCGGCGGCCACGGCGGTGGTGCGGCAGGCAAGGACGGCGGCGCTACGGATGGCTCCGGAGGGACCCGGCGCTCGGGGACGGAGGACCCGGGGAGCTCTCAGGGGCCCGGGACTGCCGGGAGCTGACGTCCAGCGTCCCGCAGAGCGCCGCCGCGGGCCGGCCCGTGGCGTACGGGTCGGTGCCCGCCGGCCCGCGGGAGACCGCGCGCTCACCGGCGAGCAGCGGGTGCAGGGCGCCGCTCACGTCGGGCGAGCAGGCCTGAGGCCCCGCCTGGACATAGCTGGTCCTCAGCTCCAGCCGGTGCAGCCGCAGGTCCTCCCGGTCGAAGCGGAAGTGCAGCTCGCGCCGTACGGTGAAGAGCGAGATGCCGCCAGCCGCTTGGGGACCGGAGACGGCCGGGCGCAGGGCGTACGTGAAGGTGTGGTCCGACACCACCTCCAGGGTGTCCGACCCCGCCTCTGAGTAGGTCAGGGTGCCCTGGACCCGGATGTCCGGGTCGGCCAGCGCCACCTTCGCCGGGTCGAACCGGACCAGCCAGCCCGCTGCGGCGTGCTGCCCGTCGTCGGCCGATCGGGTCATGCTCCGCTCGAACTGGCCTGTCTGGTCAGGGTCGAGCAGCAGCTCCACCGGCCGCACCGTGCCGCCGGTGAGGACATCGGGGTCGAGGGAGGACGCCACCAGGTAGTCCTTGACCGTGATCAGCGCTGTGGTCACCTGGCTGTCCGAGAAGTTGTCGGTCCGCCTGGTCATCGGGAGGTTGATGCCTGCGGCGCCTGTCCGGAAGTGCGCGGCGGGGCCGGTGGCATAGAGGTCGGCGGCCGTGCCGCCGGGCACGGTGCCGCGGGGCGCCAGGGGGACGACGGTGGACCGGAGCGGCTCGACGCGCCGGGCGACGGGTGCCTGGTACGGGTTGCGGAAGCCCATGTAGACCGCTGCGGCGAAGGCGAGGGATATCAGGACGACCAGGGCGATGACAGCCCGTGACCCGGTACGGAAATGATGGGCCGGGAGGCTGCGTACGGCACGGGCGTGCTCACCCATCCGCTCCTGGGCAGAGAATTCCTGGAGCCGGGCAGCACGGACGAACGACTCGTCGAAGACGACGGACCGGTATTCGTCCTCACCGCCGCCGGCTGCGTTCTCGGGTACGCCTTCTGGAGGCTCTCCACGGCCTGTCATGACTTCTCCCGACTCCACGTCACCGGCCGAAGCCGACGCGCTACGCCCTGCTTCAGCCGTAAGGCCTCGGGCAGAGCCTGTCCGTCACGAGTTCGCATGCGCGGACGAGTGAGAAGCCCCCTCTGGGGCGAGGGGTCACACTTTCAGGGTAGGTCGATTGCCGCGATGGTAAACGCGCTGGCGTGTGAGAACTCGTCCGAGTTCTCACACGCCAGGGCTACTGCGCATCAGGGCGTACGCGGGACCGCGGAGACCGCCGGCCGGGAGTACTGGGTGGAGGAGGGCGCGACGGCGCCCGGTGCGCTGTCCACGCCGGTGGTGGCCGGCGGGGGGACCTGGTCCTGGCGATTGGCCGAGGCGCCCCGGTAGACGGCGCTGAAGGCCAGCGCGACCATGCCGATGCCCATCAGCAGCGCGAGCAGCCAGGCCACCGGGCGGTGCCACCGGGCGGCACCGCGGTAGGGGCGCAGGGCGCCGCCGTGGCGCCCGTAGGGGCCGTTGTCGTAGTCGTCGAGCTCGTCGGGGTCCAGCGGGTCGCCGTAGGGGCTCCCGCGGCCGCACCCGCCGCCCGGGCCGAACGTGTCGTCGTACAGCTCGTCGTCGGCAGGCCCGCCACCCGCACGGGCCCGGGCCGCCTCGGCCTCGGCGCGCGCCTGCGCAGCCGCCAACAGCCGCTCGACCGCGGTGGGTTCATGGAACTCTGCGGCCCGTACGAAGTCCTCGTCGAACACCACGGAGGCGAAGTCCTTGTCCGCGCCCCCGCGGTCGTCGTCGGGCTCCCAGCCGTCCGGGAACGGCCTGCCCCCCACGTCGTCCGGCACAACCTCAGCGTAGCCCCGGCGGGTCGTTTTGGGCAGGGAGACCGCAAACTCGCCGGGTACCGAAGATCACCGTACGTGACCGTCTCCGGTCACGATGTACTTCGTCGACGTCAGCTCCGGCAGCCCCATCGGGCCCCTGGCGTGCAGCTTCTGGGTGGAGATCCCGATCTCCGCGCCGAATCCGAACTGCCCGCCGTCGGTGAACCGGGTGGATGCATTTACGGCGACCGTCGTGGAATCGACCAGCTGGGTGAACCGGCGGGCGGCGGCCTGCGAGGTGGTGACGATCGCCTCGGTGTGACCGGACGACCAGAGGCGGATGTGGGCGACGGCCGCGTCCAGCGATTCGACGACGGCGGCCGCGATGTCGTACGAGAGGTACTCGGTCTCCCAGTCGTCCGGCGTCGCGGGCACGACGGTGGCCTTGGACCCCTCGGCGTACTCCAGCACCCGCTCGTCGCCGTGGACCGTCACCCCGGCCTCGGCCAGCGCGTCCAGGGCCCGGGGCAGGAACTCCGCGGCGATGTCCTTGTGGACCAGCAGCGTCTCGGCGGAATTGCAGACGCTCGGCCGCTGGGCCTTGGAGTTGATCAGGATGTCGACGGCCATGGCGAGGTCGGTCTGCGCGTCCACGTAGACATGGCAGTTGCCGGTGCCGGTCTCGATGACCGGGACGGTCGACTCCTCGACGACGGTGCGGATCAGGGAGGCGCCGCCGCGCGGGATCAGTACGTCGACGAGGCCGCGGGCCCGCATCAGTTCCCGTACCGAGTCGCGGTTCTCGCCCGGCACCAGCTGCACCGCGTCGGCCGGCAGCCCGGCGCCGCCGACCGCGTCACGCAGCACCCGCACGAGTGCGGTGTTGGAGGCGTACGCGGAGGACGATCCGCGCAGCAGAACGGCGTTGCCCGACTTCAGGCAGAGCGCCGCGGCATCCACCGTCACATTGGGACGGGCCTCGTAGATGATCCCGACCACGCCGAGCGGCACCCGGACCTGGCGCAGGTCGATGCCGTTGGGGAGGGTCGAACCGCGCACCACTTCGCCGACCGGGTCGGGCAGCGCCGCCACGTCCCGGACATCGGCGGCGATGGCCCGGACCCGCTCGGGGGTGAGGGTGAGCCGGTCGATGATCGACTCGCTGGTCCCGGCCTCCCGGGCGCGCGCGACGTCCTCGGCGTTGGCCGTGACGATCTCGGCCGTCCGCACCTCGAGCGCGTCCGCGATCGCCAGCAGCGCGTCGTCCTTCGCCGCGCGCGGCAGTGGCGCGATGTCGGTGGCGGCGGAGCGTGCCCGGTAGGCGGCCTGGGCGATCGGGGACATGTTGTCGTACGGCGAAAGCGTGGTCATGCCCGCAGGGTAGTGCGCACACAGCGGGCATCCCTCACGTATCCCGTGATGCGAGACGGCCGTCCCAGGCCGCGCCGGACCGGTGGAAGCGGCGGCACGGAGCCGTGGGTTGAACCGGGCGACCGGTCCGGCCGGTCAGTACGGGTGCACGCCGACCGGTGCCGCCGGTGGCGGCCCGTGCCCCTCGGCGATGCGCAGGTGGTACGTCTCCCGGTCGATGACCTCGAGGCCGACGATCTCCCAGGGCGGCAGCTTCGCGCTGGAGCGGTGCTCGCCCCACAGCCGCAGGGCGACCGCCGCCGCGTCGTGCAGATCCCGTGCCTCTTCCCAGTAGCGGATTTCCGCGTGGTCGTTGGCGTACCGGCTGGTCAGGAGAAAGGGGTGGTCGTTCGCGAGCTGTTCGAGTCCGCGTCTGACCTCCTTCAGCGGCGTCTCGGTACCCGAGACGCTGAGCGTGATGTGCCACAGCTTCGACCGGGTGCGTTCCTCCTTCGCCGCCACCTGCTCGGGGCCGGTGGCGTCGTCGGTGGTCCGGTCGACGGTGCGGTCCGCGGACCGCTCCTCGTCGAAGCCGACACCTGCTCCGACGCTGGTCAGGGCGCGGCCACCCGTTCCTCGGGGCGACGCCCCCGGGCGCGCTCGTCTCACCGGCGGCCTCCTGTGAATGCGTTGCTGTGCTGTACCCCGCTGTGTCCCCGTTACAAAGTTGACCAGCCCGGGGCCGGGCGTGGGGCGGTTTTCATGAAGCTCTCTGCCCGAAGTCCGGACTTTCAGCCGTTTCAGGGGCCGGTCAGCGGTGCAGGAGAACGAGATCGTCCCTGTGTACGACCTCGCGTTCGTACTCCGGCCCGAGCTCGCGCGCCAGCTCACGGGTGGACCGGCCGAGCAGCTGCGGGATCTCCTTGGCGTCGAAGTTGACGAGCCCTCGGGCCACGGGGCGGCCTTGGAGATCGCGCAGCTCCACCGGGTCTCCTGCGGCGAAGTCGCCCTCCACGGCGGCGATCCCGGCCGGCAGCAGGGAGCTGTGGCGTTCGACGACGGCCTTCACGGCCCCGTCGTCGAGGGTCAGGGAACCCTGCGGGGTGGACGCGTGGGCCAGCCAGAGCAGTCGGTCCGCCGAGCGGCGCCCGGTGCGGTGGAAGTACGTACCGGTGTCGCGTCCCGCGAGGGCGTCGGCGGCGCGGCTCGCGGAGGTGAGGACGACGGGCACCCCTGCGGCCGTGGCGATCCTGGCCGCTTCGACCTTGGTGACCATGCCGCCGGTGCCGACGCCCGCCTTCCCTGCGCTGCCGATCGTGACACCGGCCAGGTCGGCCGGGCCGGCCACTTCGGCGATGCGCGAGGTGCCGGGGGTGCTGGGGTCGCCGTCGTAGAGGCCGTCCACATCGGAGAGGAGGACGAGCAGATCGGCGCGGACGAGATGGGCGACGAGCGCGGCGAGCCGGTCGTTGTCGCCGAACCGGATCTCGTCGGTGGCGACGGTGTCGTTCTCGTTGACGATCGGGAGCGCGCCCATCTCCAGGAGCTGGTCGAGGGTGCGGTAGGCGTTGCGGTAGTGGGCACGGCGGCTGGTGTCGTTGCTGGTGAGCAGCACCTGGCCGACGCGTACGCCGTAACGCGCGAAGGAGGCGGTGTAGCGGGCGACGAGCAGCCCCTGGCCGACGCTGGCGGCGGCCTGCTGCCTGGCCAGGTCCCGGGGCCTGCGGTGCAGGCCGAGCGGGGCGAGCCCGGCGGCGATGGCGCCGCTGGAGACCAGGACGATCTCCTTCTCGCCGCCGCTCCTGACCTTGGCGAGCACGTCGACGAGCGCGTCGACGCGGTCCGCGTCGAGGCCGCCGGCGGCGGTGGTCAGTGACGAGGAACCGACCTTGATCACGATCCTGCGCGCTTCGGTCACGCCCTGCCTTGCCCCTGCCACGTGCACGTCTGCGTCCTCGTCGTCTTCGTCGCCGTCTTGATCGTCCTCGGCAGCGCCTGCCTGGCCGTCAGGGTACGTGAGCGGGGCGGGCCCCCGGACCGGACAGCTGTTCCCGGTAATCGGACCCCCGTTTTCCCTTTCCGGCTCCGGAGCCATGGCCGATGCGCCGACGGGTGGCGCGATCGGGACAGCCGAATCAAATGATTTACACATTCCAGATGACTGCCCACAACGCATTCACGGGAGCCGTGAACCGTGGCAATTCCCGATAAATTGACTGCCGCCATTCCGGTCCGTCTCACGCACCCGAACAAGGATGTGATCGCATGCGGCAGCTCTCCTTCCCCGGGGCCTGGGTGCATGAGCCCAAGCTCTTTCCGGACAGTCGTGGAAGTTTCCACGAGTGGTTCAGGAAGTCCGATCTCGACGACGCCACGGGGCACGGTCTGCAGCTGGCACAGGCCAATTTCTCGATCTCCAGCCGGGGCACCCTGCGCGGCATCCACTTCGCCGATGTGCCGCCGAGCCAGGCCAAGTACGTCACCTGCGTACGCGGCGTGGTGCTCGACGTCATCGTGGACATCCGGGTCGGCTCCCCCACGTACAAGCAGTGGGAGGCCGTACGTCTCGATGACGTGGTGCATCACGCCGTCTACCTCGCCGAGGGGCTCGGTCATTCCTTCATGGCGCTGACCGATGACGCCGCAGTCGTCTACCTGTGCTCCGAGGGCTACGCACCCGGCCGTGAACACGGCATCCATCCGCTCGACCCCGCGCTGGGCATCGAATGGCCCGAGGGCATCACACCACTGCTCTCCGACAAGGACGCCCACGCACCCTCGCTGGCCGAGGCCGAGGCGCAGGGGCTGCTGCCGTCGTACGAGGCCTGCCAGGCGTACTACGCGGAGCTGCGCGCCAGGGGCTGACCCTCCCCGGGACGGTGCGGCAGGGGTGAACCCGCCATGGAATTCAGCCAGGTTCAAGGGCCGGAATCATCGGGACGTGCCGCGCCGTTCCGCTGCGCACAGGGCCGGGAACGCCTCTTCCAGCGCCTCCCGCCAGTCGCGGACCGGCGCCATCCCGGCCGCCGCCCAGCGGTCGTGTCCGAGCACGCTGAACGCGGGCCGCGGAGCGGGCCGGACGAAGGCGTCACTGGTGGTGGCCCGTACACGCGCCGGTTCGGCCCCCAGCAGCCGGAAGATCTCCCGGGTGAAGCCGAACCAGGTCGTCTCGCCGCCACTGGTGCCGTGGTAGATGCCGGCGGGCGCGGTGCCTGCGAGGGCGGCCCGTCCGAGCCGGACGAGACGGTCGGCCAGATCAGCGGTCCAGGTGGGCTGCCCGCGCTGGTCGTCGACCACGTCGAGGGTGTCCTTGACGGCCTCCAGCTTGATCATCGTACGGACGAAGTTGGGGCCGCCCGCGCCGTACAGCCAGGCGGTGCGGACGACGTAGCCGGTGTCCGGAAGGGTGTCGAGCACCGCGCGTTCGCCGGCCAGTTTGGTCCGGCCGTAGGCGCTGCGCGGCCCGGTGGCGGCGTCCTCCGGGTACGGCTTCCCGGCGTCCCCCGCGAAGACGTAGTCGGTGGAGACGTGGAGGAGCACGGCGCCGTGCGCACGGCAGGCCGCGGCGAGGACCCCGGGGCCCGTGCCGTTGACCCGCAGCGCCGCCGGCTCCCGGGACTCGGCGTCGTCGACGGCGGTCCAGGCGGCGCAGTTCACCACCACAGCAGGGCGGTGGTGCGCGAAGGCGGCCCGCACCGCGGCGGGGTCGGCGATGTCGAGGGCCGCGCGGTCCGCGGCGACCGCGGTGACGGGCTCATCGGCGAGCCGGGCCAGGACGTCCCGGCCGAGCATCCCGGCGGCTCCGGTGACCAGCCAGACGCCGCTCACAGGGCGGCCCGTTCCTTCAGCGGCTCCCACCAGGCACGGTGGTCGCGGTACCACTGCACGGTCTCGGCGAGGCCGGTACGGAAGTCCTTGCGGGGCTCGTAGCCGAGCTCCTCGCGGATCTTCGTGCAGTCGACGGAGTACCGCAGATCGTGACCCTTGCGGTCCTCGACGTACGTGACACCGGTGTCCCAGTCGGCGCCACAGGCGTCCAGCAGCAGTCCGGTGAGTTCCTTGTTGGACAGTTCGGTGCCGCCGCCGATGTTGTAGACCTCGCCGGCGCGGCCCTTCGTGCGGACCAGTTCGATGCCCTGCACATGGTCGTCGATGTGCAGCCAGTCACGGACGTTGGCGCCGTCGCCGTACAGCGGGACCGGCTTGCCGTCCAGCAGGTTCGTGACGAAGAGCGGGATGACCTTCTCGGGGAAGTGATGGTGCCCGTAGTTGTTGGAGCAGCGGGTCACGCGTACGTCGAGGCCGTGCGTGCGGTGGTACGAGAGGGCGATCAGGTCGCTGGACGCCTTGGACGCCGAGTAGGGGGAGTTGGGCGCCAGCGGGTCGGTCTCGGGCCAGGAGCCCTCGTCGATCGAGCCGTATACCTCGTCGGTGGAGATGTGCACGAAGGTCTCGATGCCCGCCAGATGCGCGGCGTGGACCAGGGTGTGGGTGCCCACGACGTTCGTGCGGACGAACTCGGCACCGCCGTCGATGGAGCGGTCCACATGGGACTCCGCGGCAAAGTGCACCACCTGGTCGTGGCCGGCCATCAGTTCGGCGACCGGTTCCGGATCGCAGATGTCGCCCTGCACGAAGGCGAAGCCGGGGTGGTCGCGGACCTCGTCGAGGTTGGCCGGGTTGCCCGCGTAGGTGAGCTTGTCGAGGACGGTGACGGCGACGTCGGCGGGTCCCTGCGGGCCGAGCACCGTACGGACGTAGTGCGAGCCGATGAATCCGGCCCCGCCGGTCACCAGGATGCGGGTGGTCATGAGGAGATCTGCACCTTGCTGTGGTCGCCGAGCACGAGTCGGTGGGCGGACGGGGAGCGGGGCGCCGGAGTCACTTCGACGTCATGGCCGATGAGCGAGGCCTCGACACGGCGGACACCGTCGATCGAGGCGCCCCGCAGGACGATCGAGTACTCGATCTCGCTGTCCTCGATCCGGCAGTCCTCCGAGACAGAGGTGAACGGACCGACGTACGCGTCACTGATCACCGAGCGGGCGCCGATGATCGCGGGGCCGACGATCCTGCTGCCGCTGACCTTGGCGCCGGCCTCGATCCGGACGCGGCCGATGATCTCGCTCTCGTCATCGACGTCGGCGCCCTCGACGGACGGCTCGACGGTCTCGAGCACCGTCCGGTTGACCTCCAGCATGTCGGTGACGTTGCCGGTGTCCTTCCAGTACCCGCGGATCGTGGTGGAGCGCACGTCGCGCTTCTGGTCGATCAGCCACTGGATGGCGTGGGTGATCTCCAGCTCACCCCGCCAGGACGGTGCGATGGCGCGCACCGCCTCGTGGATCGCGGGGGTGAAGAGGTAGACGCCGACGAGCGCCAGATCACTCTTGGGCTTCCTCGGCTTCTCCTCCAGGGCCACCACCCTGCCTTCGGCGTCGAGTTCGGCGACGCCGAAGGAGGCCGGGTCGGGCACCTGGGTCAACAGGATCTGCGCCTCGGGCCGGTCCGCACGGAACGCGTCGACCAGGCCGGTGATCCCGCCGACGATGAAGTTGTCACCGAGGTACATGACGAAGTCGTCGCCGCCCAGGAAGTCACGGGCGATCAGCACGGCGTGCGCCAGTCCGAGCGGCTCGGCCTGCGGGATGTAGGTGACATCGATGCCGAACCGGGATCCGTCGTCGACCGCCTCCCGGATCTCCTCGGCCGTGTCTCCCACGATGATGCCGACCTCGGTGATACCGGCCTCCGCGATGGCTTCCAGGCCGTAGAACAGGACCGGCTTGTTCGCCACGGGGACCAGTTGTTTGGCCGAGGTGTGCGTAATGGGACGGAGGCGGGTGCCGGCCCCACCGGAAAGTACGAGAGCTTTCATTTTTCCTGCCCAATGGCGAGATGCCGGTCATGTCGCGGTCGCGACCTTCGAGGTGATTTTACTGAGAATCATTGTCCGTTCTGCAGCAAAATAGGCTCTCGGAATCGAGATGCGCCCGGTTGACGTCCGGCATCGTTTCCCGGACTCGCACATTTCTTCCACAGTGGCAGACGCTTGCGAAACGACCGTCCGCGCAGGCCCCGTACGTCCGGGCCCGTGCGGAGCTGAAGCTACGTCTGCTCGGCCCCTCGGATCCGCCGTCGGCGGTGCGCTTCAGCGAGGCGGCACGCAGTCTGTGCGCGGCGGCGGACGATCATCGCGCGCGCATGGAGCAGCGGCTGCTGTCGCTGATCCCGACGCAACGCGGGGCCGAGGAAGAGAAGGCGGGGGCGGCCGTGGCGGGAGAGTCCTCGACGTCGCTGCACCAGGCGTAACCGCCTGCCCGGCGCACCGGCAGGACGACGAACGACGAAGGGGCCTGCATGCCTGCGGGCCCCTTCGTCGTTGCTCCTGGTCACGCGCGGCGTCGGAGGCTACGCGGGGTGATGGAACCTATGCATGGTGGTGGAGCCAGCCCTGCCACGCCGAGTCGATCATCTCGTCCACTCCGTACGTCGCCGACCAGCCCAGCTCCGCCCGGATCCGGTCGGCTCCGGCGACCACACGTGCCGGGTCGCCGGGACGGCGGGGCGTCACCTCGGGGGTGAGGTCGCCTCGGCCGGTCACCTTGAGGATCCGGTCGACCATCTCCTTCACGGAGCTGCCCTCACCGCGGCCGATGTTGAGCGTGAGGTCGGTGCCGCTCTCGGCCCCGTCGAGCCGGCGTGCGGCCGCCAGGTGCGCGGAGGCGATGTCCTCCACGTGGATGTAGTCACGGATGCAGGTGCCGTCGGGGGTCTCGTAGTCGTCGCCGAAGATCCTCGGGCCCTCACCGGCTTCCAGCCGCTCGAAGACCATCGGGATGAGATTGAACACCCCGGTGTCGGCGAGTTCCGGGGAGGCGGCGCCCGCGACATTGAAGTAGCGCAGCGAGGCGCAGCGCAGGCCGTGGGCCCGGGCGGCTGCGTGGATCAGCCATTCACCGACGAGCTTCGTCTCGCCGTACGGGCTCATCGGCATACAGGGGGTGTCCTCTGTGACGAGGTCCACATCGGGCATGCCGTAGACGGCGGCGGACGAGGAGAACACCAGCCGGTCGACGCCCGCAGCGACCATGCTCTCCAGCAGCGTCTGCAGCCCCGTCACGTTCTCCCGGTAGTAGTGGAGCGGCCGCTCGACGGACTCGCCCACCTGCTTCTTTGCCGCGACGTGCACCACACCTGTCACTCCGTGGTCGCGGATCGCGGCGTCGAGCGCCTGCCGGTCGAGCACGCTGCCGGTCACCAGGGGCACCCCTGCGGGCACCTTCTCGGCGCTTCCCGTCGACAGGTCGTCGTACACGACGACCTGCTGACCGCCCGCGAGCATGGCGCGCACGACGTGTGCGCCGATGTATCCCGCCCCACCTGTAACCATCCAGGCCATTTACGCGTCTCCCTGTACGAGGTCATACCGTCGCCTTCACTCTACGTGCAGGAGAAATAGGGCCGAGCAAATAGGACCTTTTGTACTATAATTCCATGAACCCGTTCATCGAGGGGATGCCGGGACGAACGCCCAAAGGTGAAGCCCGGGCGAACTCAGGGCCACGGTGAGCCGACGGCGATCAACTACGCTGTCGAGGTGCTCGGGCGCCGCCCCGTCGTTCAGCGGTGCGGAATCGGCGCCGGCACACGAACCCTCGACAGCTTTCAGGACTGGTGAAGGATGCCTCGACTGACACTCATCGTGCCTGCCTACAACGTGCAGGGGTACATTCGGGAGTGCCTCGACTCCGTACTGCAGCAGGACTTCACCGACTTCGAGATCGTCGCCGTGGACGACTGCTCGCCGGACGGTTCCGGCGACATCATGGACGAGTTCGCCAGTCGAGACAGTCGTGTGCGTGTCCTGCATCTGAGCGAGAACGTGGGGCTGGGCCGCGCCCGCAACGTCGGCATCGAGCAGGCGACCGGTGACTATCTGCTGTTCCTCGACAGCGACGACACCCTTGAACCCGGCTCTCTGAGCGCCATCGCACGGCGGCTCGAGACGACGGACGATCCCGACGTCCTGATCTTCGACTACACGCGCGCCTACTGGGACGGCCGGCGCCTGCCGAACCAGCGCGCCAGCCTGCTCGCCGAGACCGGCCCCGCGGTCTTCTCGCTGGCGGACCGGCCGGAGCTGCTGGATCTGCTGCAGATCGTGTGGAACAAGGCCTACCGGCGCGACTTCGTCACACAGCACGGCTTCCAGTTCCCGCCCGGTTATTACGAGGACGCCCCCTGGACGTACTCGACGCTGATAGCCGCGGACCGTCTGGCGGTGCTCGACCGCACCTGCGTCCTGTATCGACAGCGGCGTGAGGGCGGCAACATCCTCCGTACCGTCAGTCGCAAGCACTTCGATGTGTTCGACCAGTACGACCGTGTTTTTGCCTATCTGGACGCACGCCCCGAGCTCGACCAGTGGCGCCCGGCGCTCTTCCGGAAAATGGCCGACCACTATCTGACCATCATGGAGAAGCCGGGCCGGCTGCCGCGCGACGCACGGTCCGAGTTCTTCCACCGCGCGTCCACGGACTACAAGCGCAGGCTGCCGGAGGGCTTCGTACGCCCCCCGGGCGGCCGCGGCCACAAGTACGCGCTGCTGGGCATGGGCTCCTACCCGGCGCTGGCCACCGCCACCCGGGCCCGCCGACTGCGCAACCGGTCCGCCCTGCGCAACCGCGAGCGCGTCGGCCGTGCCAAGCGCGCCGCCATGGGGATGTTCTACCAGTCCCAGCTGAGGCTGGGGATCGACGAGAACCTGGCGGTGTTCTCCGCCTACTGGAGCCGCGGTTACTCCTGCAACCCCGCGGCCATCGACGCCGAACTGGCCCGACTGGCCCCGCACATGCGCCGGGTCTGGGCGGTGAGGGCCGACCAGGTGAGCCAGGTGCCCAAGGGCGTCGAGGTGGCGGTCCTGGGCTCCCGTGCGTACTGGACGGCGGTGGCGCGCGCCAAGTACCTGGTCAACAACGTGAACTTCGCCAATGCGGTGGTCAAGCGCGAGGGCCAGATCCATCTGCAGACGCATCACGGCACCCCGTTGAAGATCATGGGGCTCGACCAGATGAACTTCCCGGCCTCCACGAACATGGACTTCGAGGACCTGCTCACGCGATGTGACCGCTGGGACTACAGCCTCTCGGCCAACCGCTTCTCGACCACCGTGTGGGAGCGGGTGTACCCCTGCCGGTACACCTCCCTGGAGACCGGCTATCCGCGCAACGACGTCCTGATCAACTCGACTGCCGCGGATGTGGCGCGGGTCCGCCGTGAGCTCGGTCTCAAGGACGGCGCCAGGGTCTTCCTCTACATGCCGACCCACCGCGAGTACCAGAAGGAGTTCACCCCGCGGCTCGACCTGTCACGGCTCGCCGAAGAGCTGGGTGAGGACGTCACCCTCCTGGTGCGCGGTCACTACTTCTACAAGCCGGACGGCCGGCTGGCCGAGCTCCAGACCAGCGGCCGCATCATCGATGTGTCGGCACACCAGCGCGTCGAGGACCTCTACCTGGCCTCGGACGCCCTGATCACCGACTACTCGTCGGCGATGTTCGACTACGCGAATCTCGACCGGCCGATCGTGATCTTCGCCGACGACTGGGACACCTACAAGGTGGTCCGCGGTACGTACTTCGATCTGATGGCCGAGCCCCCCGGCGCCGTTGCGACCAGCCAGGCGCAGCTCACCGAGACGCTCCGGTCCGGCGAGTGGCACAGCGAGAGCGCCGCCGCTCTCCGCAGCGCGTTCCGTGAACGCTTCTGCGACTACGACGACGGACACGCGGCGGAGCGCGTCGTCCGCAAAGTCTTCCTGGGCGAGGAGAACCTCCTTCCCGTCGTGCCGCTTGCCGACCGCAAGCCGGCACCCACCCCAGCCCAGGCGCTCGAACCGGTCGAGCGGGTCTGACCCGAAAGGAATCCTGAAAGACATGACCCCCCGGCTCAGTGTCATCGTGCCCATATACAACGTCGAGGCGTATCTCGAAGCCTGCCTCGACTCCGTGGCGACGCAGACGCTCACCGACCTGGAAGTCCTCATGGTCGACGACGGTTCGACCGACGGCTCCGCGGCCATCGCCACCCGGTACGCCGAGCGCGACGCCCGTTTCCGCCTGGTGACGAAGGAGAACGGCGGCCTCGGCTCGGCCCGTAACGCAGGACTGGCGCACATGTCCGAGGAGAGCGAGTACTTCGCGTTCCTCGACAGCGACGACGTCATTCCGCCGGACGCCTACCGGCTGATGGTCACCAGCCTGGACGAGACCGGTTCGGACTTCGCCACCGGGAATGTCTTCCACCTCAAGGGCGAACGGTCCTGGCAGGTGCCGCTGATGAAGATGCTGGCCGGCGAGGCCCGCAAGCGCACCCACATCTCCGAGAACCCCAAGCTCGTCGCCGACCGCATCTCGTGCAACAAGGTGTTCCGCCGCACCTTCTGGAACAAGCACGGCTTCGCCTTCCCCGAAGGCGTGCTCTACGAGGACAGCGCCGTCGTGCTGCGCGCCCACTATCTGGCCGAGGCCATCGACCTCATCGGCGAGCCCGTCTACTACTGGCGGCTGCGCGAGGGCGAGTCCGCGCCCTCGATCACCCAGCGCCGTACCGACCCGCAGGGCGTCCGCGACCGTGTCGCCGCCTGCGAGTCGGTGACGAACTTCCTCGCCGAACACCCCGGTGCCAAGTGGGCCAGGTTCAAGCGCGAGTACGACGCCCGTGTGCTCCGGGACGATCTGCGGATCTTCCTCAACGTCGTGCCGGACGGTGACGAGGAGTACCGCGAGGCCTTCCTCGCCTCCGCGAACCGGTACCTCGCACAGGTCGCCCCCCAGGTCCTCGACGAACTGCCCGCCGAGCTGCGCGTGCAGTACGCGCTGGTGCGCCGGGGTGCGATACCCGAGCTGATCGACCTGCTGGCCGACCAGCGGCGGCGTGAGCCGGTCGAGGTGAGCGGCTTCATACGCAAGTACGCCGGTTTCAAGGCCCTGGAGCGGAGCGGGGTCACTCTCTCCAAGAAGACCCTGCGCATCGACAAGGACCTGGCCCTCAGGACTCCCCTGGTCGGTGTCACATGGCACGACGACAAGCTCGTCCTCACCGGTGACGCGTGGATAGACAAGATCGACATCCCCAACCGGCGCAGCACCGCGAAGTTCATCCAGTTCAAGAAGGACGGTTCGCGCCGCCGGCTGATCTTCCCCGCGAAGAACGTCTACCGGCCCGGCCGCACGTCCGACACCTGGCAGAAGCGCTACAACTACGACTGGTCCGGCTGGGAGTTCACGCTCGACCCGGCCAAGCTCCGCCACAACGGGCAGTGGGAGGAGGGACTCTGGCACATCGGTGTGGTGGTGATGACCTCCGGGCTGCTGCGCCGCAGGGGCATCCAGTCGAACGGCGGCAGCGCGGCCAACTTCCCGCCGTACACCTGGCTCGACAAGAACTTCCGGATGCTGCCGAGCGTCGAGGGCGCCGCGCTCAAGCTGCGCATCGAGCGGGTCAAGGCCCTGGTCACCGGGCGTGAGCTGGACGGCGATCAGATCGTCGTCACCGGCGAGATCCGTACCCCGGTACGGGACACCGACTCCGTCACGCTCGAGGTCTCCAACCAGGGAAGCGGTGAGGTCCGGCAGTACGCCGTCACCGTCGAGCCGTCCGCGGACGGCACAGCCGCCTTCCGGGTGACGGTCCCGGTCGCCGACATCGCCCTCGTGACCTCCGAGGCCACCGAGGACCACGCCCAGCCCCGCGTGCGCAACTGGGGCACGGCCCTGCTGATCACGGGTACGGACGGGTCCGATCCGCGCCGTCTGACCGCCGTGGTGCAGGAAGGTCTCGAGGACGCCCGGTTCCAGCTCCCCGAGTCCATGGGGTCGCAGGCCTCACGCCACGAGCTGACCGTGATCGCCGGTCACAACGGCTACCTCAAGTTCCGCGGTCAGACCGAGCGTGCCGTGATGCACCAGGTCGGCGAGCGGGACGGCCGGATCGTCATCTCCGGCCGGGCCCCCGTCCACCTGGTCGGTTCCGAGCTGGTGCTGAAGGCCAAGGAGCGCTTCGACGAGCGCTTCGTCCCGATCGACTGGCAGGCCGACGGAACGTACGAGGCCGCCTTCGACCCGTCGACCCTCGGTGGCGGTGCCCAGGGCACCATCCCGCTGAAGGCAGGCCGCTGGAACTTCCTCCTGCGTCCCACCGACGGCTCCGACGTCGAGTTCGTGATCGACCGGCTCGCCACGGACCAGTTCCCGCTGCACACGCTGCTGAGCGGCCGGCGGTACTGGCTGGAAGCGCGCTGGCACGACTTCCCGCAGCTCAACTGCCGTTCGGAGCTGGCCGATGTGGAGCGCGGCCCGTTCCGCCAGGCCCAGCTGCGCCGCGATGTGTACGAGGCCAAGTGCCGTGAGCCGCTGCGCGACCAGGTCTTCTACCTGAGCTACAACGGCAAGCAGTACTCGGACAGCCCTCGCGCCATGCACGAGGAACTGGTGCGCCGCGGCGACGACCTGAGGCACTTGTGGGCCGTCCGCGACGGTCAGGTCGAGCTCCCCGAGACGGCCGAGAAGGTCCGCATGTGGGGCACCGAGTGGTTCGACGCGCTGGCCTCCAGCAAGTACATCGTGACCAACGCCCACCTCCCCGAGTGGGTGATCCGCCGTCCCGGACAGGTCATCGTCCAGACCTGGCACGGCACGATGCTGAAGAAGATCGGTCACGACATCGACACGCTCCACTTCGACAAGGAGTACCAGAAGCGCCTCGAACTGGAGGCGAAGAACTGGTCCATGCTCGTCTCCTCGAACCGCTTCAGCACGCCGATCCTCAAGCGCGCCTTCTCGTACGACGGGGAGATCCTGGAAGCCGGCTATCCCCGCAACGACTACCTCTACTCCCCCGAGCGGGAGATGCTGGCCAAGGAGATCAGGGAGCGCATCGGTCTGCCCGAGGGCAAGAAGGTCGTGCTGTACGCACCGACCTGGCGTGACGACCAGTCGCACCGGGCCGGCCAGTACTCCTTCGACCTCCGTCTCGACCTGGAGGACGCCCGCCGCCGGCTGGGCGACGACCACGTCCTGCTGATCCGGCGCCACTCCAACGTGGTCGACCAGGTGCCGGGCGCCGGCAACGGGTTCGTCTGGGACGTCTCCGAGTACCCGGACATCGCCGACCTGTATCTGGCCTCGGACATCATGATCACCGACTACTCGTCCGTGATGTTCGACTACGCGCACCTCAAGCGGCCGATGCTGTTCTTCACGTACGACCTGGAGCACTACCGCGACACCCTGCGCGGTTTCTACTTCGACTTCGAGAAGGACTCGCCCGGTCCGCTGGTCCGCACGTCGACCGGGCTGATCGACTCGATCCGGGACATCGACACCGTCTGGCCCCGGTACAGCGAGCGCTTCGACCGCTTCCACCACCTGTTCTGCGACCTGGACGACGGCGCAGCGTCGAAGCGGGTCGTCGACCGCATGCTGGAGCAGGCGAACGAGCTCAGGGACAGCGAGTAGCGGCACAGGAGAGAGCACAGAACAAAGGGTGCGGGCCCCGGAGGATTTCCTCCGGGGCCCGCACCCTTTGTTGCCGTGTACCGCGGGAGGTTACGGCGCCACGTCCACGGTCTTGAAGGCGAGCTGCGACAGAGCCGTGTAGTACGGCCTGATCTCGACCTTGGTGACGGGGCGCGGTGCGGGCTTGCCGCCGTTCAGCGCGCGGTTCACCCGGGAGCCGACCTTTGCGGGCAGGGTGCGCTTGGGGTCCGGCAGGACACGCACCTGAGGCCGCGGGAAGGTGAACACGCCGATGGGCTCCAGCACATCGGTGGCCAGCTTGCCCAGCTGGACGCGGGCGGCGCCCTCGGCGGGCCGCAGCCACACGTCCCAGATCTGCTCGGGCCCCTCGTGCTCCTTGGCCAGCAGGCCGCAGTCGACCCGGGCGGTGATCCGCCGGCCCTCCACGGCAGACACGGGGAAGGTCAGCACCCGGTTCTTGTCCTTGCGGTGCACGGCTTCCAGCGCGGCGCCGCGGCCGAGCTCACCACCCCAGTAGCTCGCCTCGATCTCGGCGCTCTCGGTGGAGACCATCAGCGTGTCGACCTCCACGTGGGAGTCGCGCACCACACTGCGGATCCGGAGGCGGTCCTTGTCGCCCTGGTACGGCAGGAGCAGCTCCATGGCGGGAGCGCCGTTCTCACGCGGCAGCGCGACGTTCAGCAGATCTCTTGCGTCCACGCCGTAACCGTCCACACGGAGCGGTACCTCCTGGCCCGCGGCCGTGCGGACGGACAGCTCCCAGGTCCCGGCCGGAAGTCCGCCGCGCCACGGAATCACCGCGGCGCCCCCGGACGTCAGAGCAAAACGTTCCTCCTGGTCCAGCTTCCCGACCCGGCTGCAGACCACGTCGGCCTGGTGCACGCCCTCGGGCAGCGCACCGACCTCGATGTGGACCGACCCCTCGGCGTCCACCCGCGCGGTGGCCTGCGTGGGCAGCGCCCGGCGGGCGAACGCCTCGTGCAGGATCGCCTCGAAGCGCTCGCAGCTCGCGGGCTCGTGGAAGCGCACCGCTCCGCGTACGGCGGCCTCGCCCATCCGCTTGCGGCGCTCGTCGTCCTCGACGAGTTCGAGGATGGCCTCGGCCATCGCGTCGGTGTCGCCGCGCGGAACGACGATGCCGTCCTCGCCGTTCGTGATGATGTTGCGCGGCCCGTGGTGGGCGTCGAAGCTGACCACGGGCAGCCCCGCGGCCATCGCCTCGACGATCACGTTGCCGAACGCCTCCCGCTTGGACGGGAGCACGAAGATCGAGCCCTTGCTGAACTCCGGGGAGACCGGGGCTGCGGGGCCCATCAGCGTCACGGTGTTGTGGAGGCCGAGCGTCTCGATCTGCCGGCGCAGATTGGCCTTCTCCGTACCGCCGCCGTAGATGCGCAGTCGCCAGTCGGGGCGCTTGCGGACGACGGTCGCGAAGGCGTCCACGACCGCCGCGAAGTTCTTGTTCTCCTTGAGGAGACCGGCCGCGATGATGACCTTGTTGGTGCTCTTGGACTGCACGGGGGCGGCGGGCACGCAGTTCGGCATGACCGCGAGCCGGTTGCGCACGCCGGGCACCTGCTTGCCGATGCTCTCGACCTCTTCGGGCGTGAGAGCGGTGAGCGCATCCAGCGAGTGATACGCCTCGAACAGCCGGCCCTGGTAGTACTTCGCGTAGATCGAGGGCATCGAGTGCTCCTGCGTGACCCGCAGATAGTCACCCTTGGCGTACGACAGCATGATCGTGTTCCGCGGGCTGGAGCTCACCACGACATCCGCGTCGGTGGTGGCCAGGAATTCCTGGAGCCGCAGCTCGGCGAGCCGGCTGACCACGGGCTTCTTCTCCGCCGGGTCGACCGGATAGACCTTCGGGAACACCTCGATCAGCGGGTTGTCCAGATCGGAGACCGGGGAGTGCGGACGCAGATCGGTGAGCACGCGTACGGAGACCCTGGGGTCGAGCGGGAAGTAGGACTCGTCGCGCACCTTGCGCAGGGCGACGATCTCGACTTGGTGTCGTGCAGCGAGTGCGCCCGCGAGGTTCTGCGTGGCGCTCACGACTCCGCCCATGTGGCACAGGTCTCGTACCAGAAAAGAAATCTTCACTAGCGTCTTTCGGCAGGGCCGCGACTCGCGGCGATCCCCGGGCAGCCTCGTGCGCGCGTGACCGCGCTCCCCTCGCCCCTGGCTGAGGACGCACCCATGTGCCCCTCGCCTGGCATGACCCACTGAGGCGTCAGAGGGTTGTACGCACTGCGAATCTTTTTTGAGTATTTCTGCAAAGCCTGCCGATCATACAGTCACAGCTTTCCTGTTAGCCGCATAAATCGCCCGGAGGCCGAGCCCCGCGGGAGCAACGGGAAAGCCCGGTCCCGGCCTCCTGGATCAGAGGCCGGGACCGGGCGACAAGAAGAAGCGGGACGGGGCGCCGGGCTCGGCCGGCCCCCTCCTTACGCGAACGGGTCGAAATCCTCGTAGGCCTTGCCCGCCTCGTCGCGCTCCGCCTCGCGGTCGCGACGGCGCTGAGCGGCCGGACGCGGGGCTTCGAGACGGTGGTCCTCGCCACGCCGGCCGAGCATCTCCGCGCCCGCCGCCATGGTCGGCTCCCAGTCGAAGACGACCGCGTTGTCCTCGGCGCCGATGGCCACGCCGTCACCGGCACGGGCACCGGCCTTCATCAGCTCGTCCTCGACGCCGAGGCGGTTGAGCCGGTCCGCGAGATAGCCGACGGCCTCGTCGTTGTTGAAGTCGGTCTGGCGCACCCAGCGTTCCGGCTTCTCGCCGCGCACCCGGTAGATGCCGTCGTCCTCCAACGTGACGGTGAAGCCCGCGTCGTCCACGGCCTTCGGGCGGATGACGATGCGGGTCGCCTCCTCCACCGGCTTGGCCGCGCGCGCCTCGGCGATCACACCGGCGAGCGCGTAGGAGAGATCCTTGAGGCCGATGTGAGCGACGGCGGAGACCTCGAAGACGCGGTAGCCGCGCCCCTCGAGCTCCGGGCGGATCATGTCGGCGAGGTCCTGGCCGTCCGGGATGTCGATCTTGTTGAGAACGACGATGCGGGGCCGGTCGTCCAGACCGCCGTACTGCTTCAGCTCCTCCTCGATCATGTCGAGGTCGGAGACCGGGTCACGGTCGGACTCCAGCGTCGCCGTGTCCAGCACGTGCACGAGCACGGAGCAGCGCTCGACGTGCCGCAGGAACTCCAGGCCGAGGCCCTTGCCCTGGCTGGCGCCCGGGATCAGGCCCGGGACGTCGGCGATGGTGTAGACGGTGCTGCCCGCGGTGACCACGCCCAGGTTCGGGACGAGCGTGGTGAACGGGTAGTCGGCGATCTTCGGCTTGGCCGCGGACAGGACCGAGATCAGCGAGGACTTGCCCGCGCTCGGGTACCCCACCAGGGCGACGTCGGCGACGGTCTTCAGCTCGAGGACGATGTCCCGGAACTCGCCCGGCTCGCCGAGCAGCGCAAAGCCGGGCGCCTTGCGGCGGGCGGAGGCGAGCGCCGCGTTGCCGAGGCCGCCGCGGCCGCCCTGGCCGGCCACGAACGTGGTGCCCTGGCCGACCAGGTCGGCCAGCACGTTGCCGTTCCTGTCGAGCACGACCGTGCCGTCGGGGACCGGCAGGACGAGGTCCTGGCCCTCCTTGCCGGTGCGGTGGTCGCCCGCGCCGGGCTGACCGTTGGTGGCCTTGCGGTGAGGATGGTGGTGATAGTCGAGGAGCGTGGTGATGTCCTGGTCGACGACCAGGGTCACATCGCCGCCACGGCCGCCGTTGCCGCCGTCGGGGCCGCCGAGCGGCTTGAACTTCTCACGGTGAACGGAGGCACAGCCGTGGCCTCCGTTACCCGCGGCGACATGCAGCTCGACGCGGTCCACGAAGGTGGTCATGGTGGAAACCTCCAGTTACATACATGCAGAAATGTTTCAAGCTCATGCTGTCTCTCCTAGGAGAAACGCGCGAAAGGCGGACCCGCTTCCCATACGGGAAGTGAGGTCCGCCTCCGCAGAAACCGCTCGACGAGCGCCGAAATTACTCGGCGATCGGAACGATGTTCACGACCTTGCGACCACGGTGGGTACCGAACTCGACCGCACCAGCGGCGAGCGCGAACAGCGTGTCGTCGCCGCCACGGCCGACGCCCGTGCCCGGGTGGAAGTGGGTGCCGCGCTGGCGGACCAGGATCTCACCGGCGTTGACGGCCTGGCCGCCGAAGCGCTTGACGCCGAGCCGCTGAGCGTTGGAATCGCGCCCGTTCCGGGTGGACGATGCGCCCTTCTTGTGTGCCATGTCTTCTCAGTCCCTTACTTCGCAGCCGCGGGAATGCCGGTGACCTTGATCGCCGTGTACTGCTGGCGGTGACCCTGGCGACGGCGGTAGCCGGTCTTGTTCTTGTAGCGAAGGATGTCGATCTTCGCGCCCTTGTGGTGGTCCACGACCTCGGCCTGGACCTTGATCCCGGCCAGCACCCACGGGTCGCTGGTCACGGCGTCGCCGTCGACCACGAGCAGGGTCGAGAGCTCGACCGTGTCGCCAACCTGGGCAGTGGAAATCTTGTCAACCTCAACGATGTCACCGACAGCAACCTTGTGCTGGCGGCCACCGCTGCGCACGATGGCGTACACGCGGATCTCACTCTCGCTCGGAACGGAAACCCCTGATGCCAGCCGCTCACACGGGTCCGGAGACCCGTGACGATCCGGATTGGACGAGCGGCCTCTCCCGTACGAGCGGGAGGTCAGTGCTCAGAGGTGTGGCGAACAAACGCCGACGGTCAAGGCTACGGGGCCGCGGACAGCCGGTCAAACCGGGCCACGGATTCAGGCCTCGACAGCCTTCACGTACTCACTGTAGGCGTCCCGGATCCCGTCGGCGGACAGGTTCAGGTGCTCCAGGATCGTGTAGCGCCCGGGTCTGGTCCGGGGGGCGAACTCGACCACCTCGACGAACTCGTCCGCGCTGAAGCCCATCTCCTCGGCCAGCACGGGCAGACCGTGGCTCCGCAGCGTCCGGGCCATCTGCACGGACTCCTCGTGGGCGCCGCGCAGATGCATCGCGAACGCCGCGCCCAGACCGCACTGCTCGCCGTGGCTGGCAGCGCGCTCGGGGTGGAGGAGATCGAAGGCGTGGTTGATCTCGTGGCAGGCGCCGGAGGCGGGACGGCTGTCGCCCGCGACCGACATCGCGATACCCGTGGTCACCAGCCCCTCGGCCAGCACCTGCAGGAAGCTGTCGTCCCCGATCCCGCCGGGATGGCGCAGCACGGCCTCACCGGCCTGGCGGGCCATCGCGGCGGCAAGGCCGTCGATGTCCTCGCCCTTCACCTGATGGGCCAGCTCCCAGTCCGCGACCGCGGAGATGTTGGACAGCGCGTCGCCGATCCCGGAGCGGACGAAACGCACCGGGGCCTCGCGGATGACGTCCAGGTCGATCAGGACCGCGATCGGGTTCGGGACACCGTACGAGCCTCGGCCCGCGTCGTTGTCCAGCGTGGCGACCGGCGAGCACAGACCGTCGTGGGAGAGGTTCGTCGCCACCGCGACCAGCGGCAGCCCGATACGCGCCGCGGCGAACTTCGCACAGTCGATGATCTTGCCGCCGCCGAGGCCGACCACGGCGTCGTAACGCCCGGACTTCATGGCCTCGGCGAGCTTGACCGCATCCTCGAGGGTGCCGCCGCCGACCTCGAACCAGGAAGCGCTCGGCAGGCTCGGCGACAGCCGCTCGCGCAGCGCCTGACCGGACCCTCCGCTGATTGCGACCGCCAGCTTGCCCGAGCTGGAGATCCGCTGGTCCGCGAGGACGGTCGCGAGGTCGGCCAGGGCTCCCGCACGGATATCGACGACGATCGGCGCCGGTATGAGGCGGGTCAGTACTGGCACGCGATCTTCCTGCCCTTGGCGAGGTCCTCGTGGTTGTCGATCTCGACCCACTGGACATCGCCGATCGGAGCCACGTCGACCTTGAAGCCGCGGTTGACGAGCTCCTGGTAGCCGTCCTCGTAGTACAGGTCCGGATCACGCTCGAAGGTCGTCCGCAGCGCGTCCGCGAGCTCGTCGGCCGCATCGCCCTCGATGAGCGTGACGCCGATGTACTCGCCCGTCGCCTCGGCCGGGTCCATCAGCTTGGTGATCCGCTGGACGCCCTTCTCGGGGTCCACGACGACCTTCATCTCCTCGTCGGCGAGCTGCTTCACCGTGTCCAGGGCGAGGATGATCTTCTTGCCGTCGCCA
Source organism: Streptomyces sp. JH14 (assembly GCF_029428675.1). GTDB lineage: Bacteria > Actinomycetota > Actinomycetes > Streptomycetales > Streptomycetaceae > Streptomyces. Next base: position 2,155,901 of record NZ_JAJNEL010000001.1, read on the forward strand.
CGGGCGGCCAGCAGCGTCTTCTCGACGGAGACCGGGTGGACGGTGTCACCGTTGGCGAGGATCACGCTGTGCTTGATCGAGTCGCGGCCGCACCAGAGGGAGTACGCGTTGTTCCACTCCTCGGCCTTGTCGTTGTCGATCAGCGTGATCGAGACGCCGTACTTCGCCTCGAGGGCCTCCTTGCGGGCGTACACGGCCTCCTTGCGGTAGCCCACGATGATCGCGACCTCGGTCAGCCCCACCTCGGCGAAGTTGCCCAGCGTCAGGTCGACGACGGTGAGGCTCTCCTCGTCACCCTCGGGGCCGACCGGCACCAGGGCCTTCGGAAGGGTGTCGGTGTACGGGCGCAGACGCCGTCCGGCACCGGCTGCGAGTATCAGGCCGATCATGAGGGTTCTCCTTGCTGTTTGGTTCTCTTTGCTACGCGTTCATTGTCCGGTCGCAGGCGCGTGGGACCAGGCCCCCGGACAGTTGTCCCGGTCACCCTGGCCGCGGCCGCCCCGGCCGCCCCGGCCGGTCCCGGTCCCGCTCCCGCGGACTCCGGGAATCGGGTCTGCCGCAGCAGGTGCACCGAACGCAGCCGACCGGCCCCCTTGATACGGGGCCGGTCCGCATGCGTGGGCTGCTGCACGGCAGCGGGAGACCGGGCGGGGTGTTCCGGGCGGAGGCCCGGAACACCCGCGGGCGCCTACTGCTCCGCCGCTGCCGTCTTCTTGGCCGCCGCCTTCTTGGCCGTCGTCTTCTTCGCGACGGTCTTCTTGGCAGCCGTCTTCTTGGTGGCCGCCTTCTTGGCGGTGGCCTTCTTGGCGGTCTTGCGGGCCGCCTTCTTCGCCGGGGCCTCGGCCTCTGCGGATTCCGGAGCCTCCGCGGCGACGGCGGTGGTGTCGGCGGAGCCCGTCACCACGACGATCTCCGCACCGTCCGTACCTGCGGGGGGACCCGCGGGGGCGGTCACCTTGCGGGTCACCCGGCGCCGGGCACGCGGCGGGGCGGCCGGAGCGGCCACCTCCTCGGGTGCGGGCTCGGCCTGCGGCGCCTCGACGACCGGGGCCTCGGCCACGGGGGCCTCGACGACCGGGGTCTCGACGACAGGCGCCGCGACCGGCTCGGCCTGCTCGGCCGGGGCCGGCGAGCCCGCCGGAGCGGTCGCCTTACGGGTCGCCCGACGGCGCGTACGGCCCTGCGGAGCCTCGGCCACGGGGGCCTCGACCGGCTCGGGCTCGACGACCGGCTCGGCCACCGGCTCCTCGGCGGGTGCGGCCTTCGGGGCACCGGCCGGAGCCGAGACCTTGCGGGTCGCACGCCGACGGCCACGACCACGCGTGGCGGCCGCCTCGGCCTCCGCCGGGCTGCTGTACAGCTCCTCGTCCGGTACGAACTCGGGCTCGGGCAGCGCCACCGGAGCGGCGACCTCCGCAGCCACCTCGGCCTCGGTCTCCACCTCGGCCTCGACGGTCTCGTGCTCGTGCTCGACGAGGTGCTCGGGCTGCTCGCCGACGCCACCGCGGCCGCGCTTCTTGGCACGCTTGCCGTTGCCGCCGCCACCGACCGCGGTCGGCTGCTCCATGTGCACGATCACGCCGCGCCCGTTGCAGTGGACACAGGTCTCGGAGAAGGACTCCAGCAGACCCTGGCCCACCCGCTTACGGGTCATCTGGACCAGGCCCAGCGAGGTGACCTCGGCAACCTGGTGCTTCGTACGGTCGCGTCCCAGGCACTCCAGCAGGCGCCGCAGCACCAGGTCCCGGTTGGACTCCAGGACCATGTCGATGAAGTCGATGACGACGATGCCGCCGAGGTCGCGCAGCCGCAGCTGACGCACGATCTCCTCGGCCGCCTCCAGGTTGTTCCTGGTGACGGTCTCCTCGAGGTTGCCGCCCTGACCCGTGAACTTGCCGGTGTTGACGTCGACGACGACCATCGCCTCGGTCTTGTCGATCACCAGCGAGCCGCCGCTGGGCAGCCAGACCTTCCGGTCCAGCGCCTTCATCAGCTGCTCGTCGATCCGGTACGTGGCGAAGACGTCGACCTCGGAGGTCCACCGCGACAGCCGGTCCGTCAGGTCGGGCGCGACATGCGCGACGTAGCCGTGGATGGTCTCCCACGCGTCGTCACCGCTGACGATGACCTTCGAGAAGTCCTCGTTGAAGATGTCGCGGACGACCCGGACGGTCATGTCCGGCTCGCCGTAGAGCAGGGTCGGCGCGTTGGAGCTGCCGCTGCTCTTCGACTTCTTCTGGATGTCCTCCCACTGCTGCTGCAGACGCTCGACATCACGGCGCAGCTCGTCCTCGCTCGCGCCCTCGGCGGCGGTGCGCACGATGACGCCCGCGTCCTCGGGAACGATCTTCTTGAGGATGGTCTTCAGCCGGGCGCGCTCGGTGTCGGGCAGCTTGCGGCTGATGCCGGTCATCGAGCCCTCGGGCACATAGACCAGGTAGCGGCCAGGCAGCGAGACCTGGCTGGTCAGGCGGGCGCCCTTGTGACCGATCGGGTCCTTCGTCACCTGGACGAGGACGGACTGACCGGACTTCAGCGCGGTCTCGATCCGGCGCGGCCCGTGGGCCATGCCGAGCGCCTCGAAGTTGACCTCACCGGCGTACAGGACGGCGTTGCGGCCCTTGCCGATGTCGACGAAGGCGGCCTCCATGGACGGCAGTACGTTCTGCACCTTGCCCAGGTAGACGTTGCCGACGTAGCTGGTGGCCTGCTCCTTGTTGACGTAGTGCTCGACGAGCACGTTGTCCTCGAGGACGCCGATCTGGGTGCGGTCGCCGTTCTGGCGGACGATCATCACCCGCTCGACGGCCTCGCGGCGGGCCAGGAACTCCGCCTCGGTGATGATCGGGACGCGCCGGCGGCCCTGCTCACGGCCTTCGCGGCGGCGCTGCTTCTTCGCCTCCATACGGGTCGAGCCCTTGATGGACTGGACCTCGTCGAAGCCGGTGCCGGGCTCGCGCTCGGCCTCCTTCTTGCGGGGCTCGCGGACCTTGACGACCGTACGCTCCGGGTCGTCCGTACCGGCTTCGGCCTCGATCGCGGCGTCACCGCTGCGACGGCGGCGACGGCGACGGCGACGGCTGCTGCTGGAGCCGGAGACGGAGGCCTCGTGGTCCTCCTCTTCCTCCTCCTCGGCTTCCTGAAGGCGCTCGCGCTCGTCCTCGGAGGTGTCGGCGGCGTGCTCGTCGGCGTGCTGCTCCGCGGTTTCGTCCGCCTCGGCGGCATCACCGCGGCGACGGCGACGGCCACCACGACGGCGACGACGCGACGGCCGGTCCCCGTACTCGTCCGTCTCCTCGCCCTCGTGCTCGGCTTCGCTCTCCGCCTCGTACTCCTCCTCGACGGGCTCCTCCGCCGGAGCGGCGGGCGCGGCCGTCCGCTCGGCGGCCGGCTCGGTCTCGGCGGCCTCGCCGCGACGGCGGCGACGACGGCGGGTACCCGTCTGCGGCGCGGCCTCGGCGACGGGCGCCGCCTCCTCGGCAGCGGCGGTCTCCTCGACCGTCTCGATCTCCTCCTCGGCCTCGGCCTCGGCGTGACGCGAGGCGGGGCCGGCGGCCGCGGCGGCGGCTGCGGCGGTCTCCGGAGTCTGGAACATCGGCTCGGCGAAGACCGGCGCCTGGAAGACGGCCACAGCGGGGCGCGTCGCGCGACGGCCCTTGCGGGCGGGCTCCTCGACCTTTCCGGTGAACTCCGGCCGGCCTGCGGCGGCGGTGGCCCGGCGGCGCTGACGGCCACGCGGCGCGGCGGTCTCGGCGGTCTCGGCCGCCTCCTCCGGCTCGGCAGCCGGCTCCTCGGCGACAGCGGCCGGAGTCTCGACCACGGTCTCGGCGGGGGCAACCTCAGCGGCCGGCGGAGCACCCGCCGGAGCGGTCGCCTTGCGGACCGCACGGCGACGGCCGCGCGGGGCCTCGACCGGCTCGGCGGCCTCGGCCACCGGGGCGGTCTCCACGGTCTCTTCGGTCTCGGGGGTCTCCGTGCCGGCCGACGCGGCCTGCGGCGCACCGGCCGGGGCGGATGCGCGGCGGCGGGTACGGGCACGGGGGGCCTCGGCCACGACGGGCTCGGCGACGGCGGCCGGCGCGGGTGCCTCGGTCTCGACGACCGGCGTGGCCTCCACGACCTCGACGATCTCGGCGGCCGGCGGAGCACCCGCCGGAGCGGTCGCCTTGCGGGACGCCCGGCGACGCCCACGCGGCGCCTCAGCGGCCTCAGTGGTCTCAGCGGCCTCGACGACCTCGGCGGTCTCAGCGGCCTCGGCGGTCTCAGCCGCCTCCTCGGCCTTCGGTGCAGCTGCCGGAGCGGTCGCCTTACGGGTCGCCCGGCGACGCCCGCGCGGCGCCTCGGCGACTTCCGCCTCAGCGGTCTCGACGGACTCGGCGGCCGGGGCGGGCTCTGCGGGCGCAGCGCTCACAGCGGTCTCGGCGGCCTGCGGCTCACCTGCGGGGGCGGTCGCCTTGCGGACCGCGCGGCGGCGGGTACGCGCCGGCGGCGCGGCCTCCGCCTCTTCGGTGGTGGTGTCGGACACTCCGGCGTCAACGGCCGGTATGGCCGGCGCGGCAGCCTCCGCGCCGGCGGCGCCCGACGGCGGTCCGGCGGGGCGGGACGCCGCGCGGCGCCTGCGGCGCGGCGGCAGCTTGTCGCCAGGTGTGTTGTTGTCTTCGGCGTTCCCGGTCGTGCCGGGCTCGGTCGGTTCGAGCATGCGGGCGGTTCTCCCGTCACGCTCCCGGGCGCCACACCTGATTCCGGTCCGGCACGGTCCGCATGCGAAACGCGGTACCGCCGTCCGGGGCGCGGGCGCCGCACGGGAGCTGAATGTCTGGCTCGCCGGTTCCCTACGCGATGTACGTACGGCCTGGCGAAAGTCTTATGGGTCAGCGCGCTGCCCGGCCCAGGTGGCTCCCGAGTCCGAGGACTGCGCTACAACGACCGCCTTACGCGGAACCTGCACCTTCCGGCGCCGTCGCGACGGCGGTCCCGGTGGCCGTGGGTGACACGGCAGGGGCTGCCTCGCGGTCGGGCGCGAGCGGGTCGGTCACCGTGCCGGACTCCTCGTCGAAGAGCCCCTGCGCCAGCCTGGTCACCGCTGCGGGGACCGGCGGCGCCAGGTCGGCCACAACGCGGAGACCGGACAGGACGTCGTCAGGTCGCACGGCAGGTGTCACGTGCCGAACAACCAGCCGCAGTATCGCACAGGGCTTGTCCCCGGGCCTATCAGCCTGAGGATCCACAGCTTCCAGACCGGCCACCGCGGCGCGGGCGTCGAACGTCCGCATGCCGTTCTTCGTACGGCGCTGAACCTCGACGGTCTCGGCGCCCAGGAACGCGGCGACGGCCTTCTCAGCGTCCTCGAACGGGACCCCGTCGAGCCTCAACTCCCAGACGGAGGCGGTCAGCCGCTCGGCGAGACCCGAGGTGCGGGCCTCCACGGCGTCGGTGATGTCCAGGCCGGCCGGGAGCGACTCGTCGAGCAGCACCCGGAGTGTGCCGGGGTCCCGCCGCTCGGTGAGCGCGATCTCCAGGAACTCGGCCTCGCTGCCGGTGCCGGTGGGTGCGGCATTGGCGTACGACACCTTGGGGTGCGGGGTGAAGCCCGCCGAGTAGGCCATGGGCACCTCGGCGCGCCGCAGCGCCCGCTCGAACGCACGCTGGAAGTCGCGGTGACTGGTGAACCGGAGGCGGCCGCGCTTCGTGTAGCGCAGTCGGATGCGCTGCACTGCCGGTGCGGGCGGCGGGCCTTCGGGCTGTCGCTTGCCCAGTGGTTCTTCTCCTCGGTGCGGGGCGGACGCGGTGGCGCGCCGCCCTCGAAATGCGGGTGTCCCGGGGGTGTCCGGTCCGGCTCACCCCTGCTTTCGCAGGGAGATCTCTGGTTCGGGCGCCGCGCTGGGCACAGTCGTTGTACTACCCAGAGTACGCGCAAGGGAGCCGACCGGTTCCCGGGGCTCGGGGAGCGGACCCCCGCCGACCAGTGCCCGCCATGCGTCGCGGCGGGCCTGGCGCACGGTCTCGCGGGCGGTGCGCAGGGCGCCGCGGGCCGCGCGTCCCGCCTCGGCGGCGGCGCGCCTGGCGGGGGCCCAGACCGCATCGCGTACGAAATGTCCGACGGGTGTGCACACCGTGCGATAGGTCCAGGCCGCCGGAGCACCGACGAGATACCACGCTAGCCGGGCGAGGGCGCGGCCGACCGCCCGCGAGACGAATCCGGCGATGCGCCAGGCGACAACGATCGCGGCGGCGATCTCCCGGCCGGCCGGGACGAGGACCCGCCGCCGGATCCACCCCGCAGGGATGACGAGCACCGTCATGACCACCCGCGCGACGGCTGCGCCCAGCCCCCGGGCCACCGCGACGACACCGTTCGCCACCACGCCGGCCAGCCATGCGATGCCGTGGCCGAACGGGGTGAGCAGTGCCCGGTACGTCCAGGCCAGCGGCGCGACGATCAGGTTCTTCGCGAGCCAGGCGAGGGCGAGCGCGAGCGGCACCAGGACGTAACGCCATACGCCGACCACCGGCCACACGAGGAGAGCGGTGAGCACCCGGCCGATCGCGGCGGCGAGGCCCCGCCCGGCCGGTGCGAGCAGCTCGCGGTACACCCACCGCAGCCCATGCCCGATCGGGGTGAGCACCGACACGTACAGCCAGGCCATCGGCGCCACGATCCCGTGGCGGACCACGGGCACGACCACATACCGCCACAGCGCCACCCACGGCCGCACGAAGAGGGCCGCCCCCAGCCACAGCAGCCCCCGGCCGGCCACGGCGGCCACCCATCGCAGTGCGTGGCCGAACGGGGTGAGCACTGACGCGTACAGGCGGACCAGCGGGATCACGACGAGCACGCGGCCCAGCCAGGACAGGGCCCGCCCCAGGGGGCGCAGCAGCACCCGGTCGGCCGCGCGGGCGGTGGCGACGAGGGCGTCCCAGACCATCCGTACGGGCAGGACGATCACGAGCACCACGATCCGTACCGGAATCCTGACGAGCGTGGTCAGACAGCCTTCGCCGGACCCGTAGGGCACGGGCGCCTGCTGGTTGCCGTACGGGCGGGGCTGCTTCTCCTGGTCCATGCCGGACAGGACGCGAAGACCCGGCCCAGGGTTTCCCGGGCCGGGTCTTCGTCATCGAGCTGTCACCCGAACGGTGACGTCCGGCGTTACTTCACGACCGACAGCGGAAGCAGCTTCTTTCCGGTCGGGCCGATCTGGATGCTCGTGTCCATCTGAGGACACACACCGCAGTCGAAGCACGGGGTCCAGCGGCAGTCCTCGACCTCGGTCTCGTCGAGCGAGTCCTGCCAGTCCTCCCAGAGCCAGTCCTTGTCGAGACCGGAGTCCAGGTGGTCCCAGGGCAGGACCTCCTCGTACGTGCGCTCACGGGTGGTGTACCAGTCGACGTCCACGCCGAACCCGGGGAGCGTCTTCTCGGCGCAGGCCATCCAGCGGTCGTACGAGAAGTGCTCGCGCCAGCCGTCGAAGCGGCCGCCGGCCTCGTAGACGGCACGGATGACGGAGCCGACACGGCGGTCGCCGCGCGAGAGCAGGCCCTCGACGATGCCGGGCTTGCCGTCGTGGTAGCGGAAGCCGATCGAGCGGCCGTACTTCTTGTCGCCGCGGATCTTGTCGCGCAGCTTCTCCAGGCGCGCGTCGGTCTCCTCGGCGCTGAGCTGCGGGGCCCACTGGAACGGCGTGTGCGGCTTGGGTACGAAGCCGCCGATGGAGACGGTGCAGCGGATGTCGTTCTGCCCGGAGACCTCGCGGCCCTTGGCGATCACGTTGACCGCCATGTCACCGATCTGGAGGACGTCCTCGTCGGTCTCGGTGGGCAGGCCGCACATGAAGTAGAGCTTCACCTGGCGCCAGCCGTTGCCGTACGCGGTGGCGACGGTCCGGATGAGGTCCTCTTCCGAGACCATCTTGTTGATGACCTTGCGCATGCGCTCGGAGCCGCCCTCGGGGGCGAAGGTGAGGCCCGAACGGCGGCCGTTGCGGGTCAGCTCGTTGGCCAGGTCGACGTTGAACGCGTCGACGCGGGTCGAGGGCAGAGAGAGGCCGATCTTGTCCTCGGTGTACCGGTCGGCGAGGCCCTTGGCGATCTCGCCGATCTCGGTGTGGTCCGCGGAGGACAGGGACAGCAGGCCGACCTCCTCGAAGCCCGTCGCCTTGAGACCCTTCTCGACCATGTCGCCGATGCCGGTGATGCTTCGCTCCCGCACGGGGCGCGTGATCATGCCGGCCTGGCAGAAACGGCAGCCGCGGGTGCAGCCGCGGAAGATCTCGACGGACATCCGCTCGTGGACGGTCTCCGCGAGGGGGACGAGGGGCTGCTTCGGGTACGGCCACTCGTCGAGGTCCATGACGGTGTGCTTGGAGACCCGCCACGGCACGCCCGACTTGTTGGGTACGACGCGGCTGATGCGGCCGTCGGGGAGGTACTCGACGTCGTAGAACCGCGGTACGTAGACGCCACCGGTCTTCGCGAGGCGGAAGAGCACCTCCTCGCGCCCGCCGGGGCGGCCCTCGGCCTTCCAGGCGCGGATGATCTCGGTGATCTCCAGGACCGCCTGCTCGCCGTCGCCGATGACCGCGCAGTCGATGAACTCCGCGATCGGCTCGGGGTTGAACGCGGCGTGCCCGCCGGCGAGGACGATCGGGTCGTCGAGGCCGCGGTCCCGCGCGTCGAGCGGGATGCCCGCGAGGTCCAGGGCGGTGAGCATGTTCGTGTAGCCGAGCTCGGTGGAGAAGCTCAGCCCGAAGACGTCGAACGCCTTCACCGGGCGGTGGCTGTCCACGGTGAACTGCGGGACCCGGTGCTCGCGCATCAGCTCCTCGAGGTCCGGCCAGACGCTGTAGGTGCGCTCGGCCATGACGCCGTCGCGCTCGTTGAGTACCTCGTAGAGGATCATGACGCCCTGGTTGGGCAGTCCGACCTCGTACGCGTCCGGGTACATCAGCGCCCAGCGGACGTCGCACTCGTCCCACGGCTTGACGGTGGAGTTCAGTTCACCGCCGACGTACTGGATGGGCTTCTGCACATGCGGGAGCAGAGCTTCGAGCTGTGGGAAGACCGATTCGACAGACATCGCGAACTTTCGAGAGCCGACAGGGGTGACCATCCAGCGTACCCCGGCGCTCAGCCTTCCAGCGCCGCTCGCAATTTCGGCCGGGACGCCCGCGCCCACACCGCGGGCAGCTCCTGTTCGCGAGCCGCCGCGGCGGCTTCCTCGTGCCCGTACAGCAGTCCCCAGGTGAACGCGGACTCCCCTGCGGCGTGCGCCTGGGCGGCCAGGGTGCGCAGGGTCTCACGGGCGACGACGCTGTCCTGGTGGTCGCCGAGGACGGACTGTACGGCCTTCATCCGGCGGGCGAACTTCTTGGCGGCGCCGCCCAGCGCGGGGGTGGCCGCCTCCCCCGCGTACCGGGCGCGCTTGGCCGCCTTGCGGGCCTCGTGCAGGGCGAGGTCGCGCTCGTGACCGGGCCGCAGTTCCAGGGCGTGACCGATGCGGGTGGCGAGGCGCGCGTAGTCCTTGAGCACGGCGCGGGGCAGCGCGTCGTGGGGGGTCCTGGCCGCGGCGGGCAGCAGCGGCGGGGCAGCCATGAGTATGTCGAGGCTCTCCAGCAGCGCCAGGTAGCGCTTCCCGTCGAGTACGCCGACGGTCCGATGCCGGGAGCCGGACCGGTGGGCCGCGGACCAGATCCGGAGCCGGGCGCGGACCGGGCCGAGGACCAGGGTGCGGGACAGGTCGGCGATCCGGCCGCGCAGGCGCTCGTCGAGGACCTCCTGGTCGCGGTCGATGCCGAGCTCGGCCGCCAGCCATTTCAGCTCGTCGCCGAGCGGGTCGGTGACGGTCCGGTCGAGGATCTTGCGGTACGTCCTGAAGGCGCTGCGCAGTCTGCGGGTGGCGACCCGCATCTGGTGTACGGAGTCGGGGAGGCCGCGGCGCACGGCGGGGTCGAGGGCGACGATGGCGGTGATCTGGTCGCGTGCGTAGGCCATGACGTGGTCGCCGGCCGTCCGGGGCGGGGGTGTGGCCCCCTTCTTCCTGGAGCGTTCTTCCTTCGGGGCGGTCTCGGCAAGGGCACGGGCCAGTTTGGACGCGGATGCGGACGGGCGTACGCCTGCTTTGCGCAGTCGTCGTTCGACGGAGTCGAGGAAGGCGGGGTCGCCGTCGTCGGCGAGCTCGACCTCGATCTCGGTCCAGGCGGCCGTGGAGCTGCCGCCGGTGAGCCGTTCGGCCCGGACGTCGTCGACGCTGAGTTCGGCCAGCAGGGCGCCGTGGGAGTCGAGCAGGTGGTGGACGTCCCGGGCGGAGCGCAGCCGGACGACGGGGACGAGCTCCGTCTCGCGGACCCGGGAGCGCAGGAGCGCGGCGAGGCCGGGCGGCAGGGTGTCGGAGAGGGGGGCCTGGATCTCGTCGCGGATGCCGGTGGCGACGGGGAACTTGAGATGCCAGCCCGCGTCGTCGCCGCCGGTGCGGCGGCGCAGGGTGAGGGAGTCGGCGGCGAGCCGCTGGTCCTCGGTGTCGTAGTAGACGGCGTCGAGTTCCATGACGCCGCGGTGGTCCACGGCCGCGACCCCGGCCACCCGGGTGAGGTCGGGGAGCCGGGTGTCGACGGTGGCTTCGTACTTTCGCTCGATCTCGCGCTTCGAGTCCGCCATACACCGAATTTAGTCGTGTTCGGCGGCCTCGGGCAGAGGGCCCTGCGGATACACCGGCCGCTCAGGCCGACATCGGCCGCTGCACTCTGATCGACTGGAGCAGTCCGATGGCCACCCAGACGGCGAACATCGAGGACCCTCCGTACGACACGAACGGCAGCGGGAGTCCGGCGACCGGCATGATGCCCAGGGTCATGCCGATGTTCTCGAAGGACTGGAAGGCGAACCAGGCAATGATTCCGGCGGCGACGATCGTGCCGTACAGCTCGGTGGTCTCGCGGGCGATCCGGCAGGCGCGCCACAGGACGACGCCGAGCAGGACGAGGATGAGCCCGGCGCCGAGGAAGCCGAGTTCCTCACCGGCGACGGTGAAGACGAAGTCGGTCTGCTGCTCGGGGACGAACTGGCCGGTGGTCTGGGTGCCCTGGAAGAGGCCGGTGCCGGTGAGTCCGCCGGAACCGATGGCGATGCGGGCCTGGTTGGTGTTGTAGCCGACGCCTGCCGGGTCGAGTGCCGGGTTGGCGAAGGCGGCGAAGCGGGCGATCTGATACTCGTCGAGCAGGCCGAGCTGCCAGACCGCGACGGCGCCGGCCGCGCCGGCCCCGAGGAGGCCGAAGACCCAGCGGTTCGACGCTCCGGAGGCGAGGAGTACGCCGAGGACGATCACGGCCATGACCATGACGGAGCCGAGGTCCGGCATTCCCATGACGATGAGCATCGGGAGGAGCGCGAGGCCCAGGGCCTTGGCGACGGTCCGGTGGTCGGGGTGCAGCTGGTCGCCCGCGTCGACGCGGGCGGCGAGGATCATCGCCATGCCGAGGATGATGGTGATCTTGGTGAATTCGGACGGCTGCAGGGAGAAGCCGCCGCCGATGATGATCCAGGCATGGGCGCCGTTGACGGTGGCGCCGAGCGGGGTGAGCACCGCGAGGACCAGCAGCACCGAGAGGCCGTAGAGGATCGGCACGGCTCCGCGCAGGGTGCGGTGGCCGAGCCAGATCGTGCCGACCATCAGGGCGAAGCCGATGCCGGTGTTGAGGGCGTGCCGCAGGAGGAAGTAGTACGGGTCACCGTGGGTGAGCGCGTCCCGGCCGCGGGTCGCCGAGTAGACCAGGGCGGTGCCGATGAGCGAGAGCGCGATGGCGGAGCCGAGCAGCGGCCAGTCGAGCCGCCGTACGACGGAGTCACGGGCGGTGAGCTTGCTCCAGACGGAGCGCTCGGGAGCGTATCGCGAGACGGAGAAGCCGGACATCAGTCACGCCTCCCGAGTACCGCGGCGAGTGTCTGCGCCTCCGGGGTCTTCTGCGACTCCGGGTCGTACGGCCTGATCTCCGGGGCGTAGATCGAGCCGTCGTGCTGGATCTTGGGCAGTGACTTCTGCGGGGTGGGCAGCAGCGCCTTCTTGAGGTCCTGCTTGCCGGAGTCGTCGAGGCCGTAGAGCGCGTTGTAGATCTTGCGGACGGCGGGCCCGGAGGCGCCGGAGCCCGTACCACCCTGGGAGATCGTCATGACGATCGAGTAGTCCTTGGTGTAGGTGGTGAACCACGAGGTCGTCTGCTTGCCGTAGACCTCGGCCGTACCCGTCTTGGCGTGCATCGGGATCTTGTCCTGCGGCCAGCCGCCGAATCGCCAGGCGGCCGTACCGCGCGTCGCGACTCCCGCGAACGCCTCGTCCATCTTGTCGCGCGTCTTCCGCGAGATCGGCAGCTTGCCGTGCGCCTTCGGCTTGATCTCCTGGACGTGCTTGCCGTCGGGGCTGATGATCGCCTTACCGACGGTGGGGGTGTACAGGGTGCCGCCGTTGGAGACCGCCGAGTAGATCGCGGCCATCTGGATCGGCGTGACGAGGGTGTCGCCCTGGCCGATGGAGTAGTTGATGGAGTCACCCTCGCGCATGATGTTGCCTTCGAGGCAGTTCTCGTATGCGATCTTCTCGACGTAGGTGCCGTCCTTCTTGCCCTGCTTGCACCAGGCGTCCTTGTTGACCTTGTAGTAGTCCTTCTTCCACTGGCGGTCGGGGATGCGGCCGCTGACCTCGTTGGGCAGGTCGATGCCGGTCTCCTTGCCGAGACCGAACTCGTGGGCGGTCCGGTAGAACCAGTCCTTCGGCTTCTTGGGGTGGATGCCGCCGTCCTTCTTCCACTGGGCGTCGGCGAGCCCGTAGAAGACGGTGTCGCAGGAGACCTCCAGGGCCCGGCCGAGGCTGATGGGGCCGAAGTTCTCGGACTCGAAGTTCTTGAAGACCTGGCCGCCCACGGAGTACGAGCTGGTGCACGGGTAGTGCCCGTCGAAGTCGTAACCCGCCTGGACCGCAGCGGCCGTGGAGACGACCTTGAACGTGGAGCCGGGTGCCGACAGCCCCTGGATTGCGCGGTTGAGCAGCGGGAAGTTGGACTTCTTCCCGGTGAGCCTGGCGTAGTCCTTGCCGGAGATGCCGCCGACCCAGGCGTTGGGGTCGTAGTTCGGCAGCGAGGCCATCGCGACGACGCGGCCGGTCTTGGCCTCCATGACGACGACGGCGCCGGAGTCGGCCTTGTAGTTCTCGTTGGTGTTCTTGTCGAACTGCGTACGGGCGACCTTCATCGCGTCGTTCAGCTCGTACTCGGCGAGGGCCTGCACGCGCGCGTCGATGGAAGTGACGACGGTCGATCCGGGTTCCGCCTGGTCGTTCTTGGCCTGGCCGATGACGCGGCCGAGGTTGTCGACCTCGTAGCGGGTGACGCCGGCCTTGCCGCGCAGCTCCTTGTCGTAGGTGCGCTCCAGGCCGGAGCGGCCGACCTGGTCGGAGCGGAGGTACGGCGAGTCGGTGTCCTGGGCCTTGGTGATCTCTTCGTCGGTGACGGGTGAGAGATACCCGAGGACCTGGGCGGTGTTGGACTTGCCGGGTGCGGGATAGCGGCGTACGGCGGTGGGTTCGGCGGTGATGCCGGGGAAGTCCTCGGCGCGCTCGCGGATCTGCAGGGCCTGCTGGGTGGTGGCCTCGTCGGTGACGGGGATCGGCTGGTAGGGCGAACCGTTCCAACAGGGCTGCGGGGTCTTCGCGTCGCAGAGCCGGACCTTGTCGAAGACGTCCTTCGGCTTCATGTCGAGCACATCGGCGAGCCGGGTCAGGACGCCCTTGCCGTCGTCGTCCATCTTCAGCAGTTCGGTGCGGCTGGCGGAGACGACGAGCCGGGTCTCGTTGTCGGCGAGGGGCACCCCGCGCGCGTCGAGGATGGAGCCGCGGACTGCGGGCTGGACGACCTGCTGGACGTGGTTGTTCCTCGCCTCGTCGGTGTACTCCTGGCCGTTGCGGATCTGGAGGTACCAGAGGCGGCCGCCGAGCGTCAGCAGCAGGGAGAAGACGAGGACCTGGATGATGATGAGGCGGATCTGGACCCGCTGGGTCCGGCCCGTCTCCGGAATGTTGCTCACGCGGTGCCCCCGGTGGTGGTCGGTCCGGCGGTCCGGGGGACGTCCCCCGGAAGGTGCAGCCTCACAGTCGCTTGACTCCCTTGATCCGTCCCGCCCGTGCCGCGCGGCTGCGGGCGGCCCTCACGCGCAGTCCGCCGCGCTGGCCGCCGACGCTGAGTCCGGTGCCGGAGGAGAGCCAGCCTGCCGCCAGGTCGCCGCCGCTGGAGGATTCGGAGAGCGGGTCGTTCTCGGTGCGTCTGGCGAGCGCCATGATCAGTGGAACGATGAACGGCGCGAGGAGCAGATCGTAGACCGCGGCGGTGAACAGCAGGCTGCCGAGGCCGACATGGCGGGCGGCGGTGTCCCCGACGAGGGCGCCGACGAGGGCGTACAGCAGCGTCGAACCGATCGCGGCGGCCACGACCGCGACCATCGGGACGAACGCGGACTTGAGCCGGCCGTTCTCCGGCCGGATGAGTCCGGCGACGTAGCCGATGACGCAGAGGACCAGGGCATACCGTCCGGCGGCGTGGTCGGCGGGCGGTGCCAGGTCGGCGAGGAGTCCCGCGCCGAAGCCGATCAGCGCGCCGGCGACATGTCCGTAGACGAAGGCCAGGCCGAGGACGACGAGGAGCAGCAGGTCGGGTACGGCGCCGGGGAGCTGGAGGCGGGCGAGTACGGAGACCTGGACGACGAGGGCGATCACGACCAGAGCGGTGGAGAGCAGAGTCCGGTTGAAGCGCATGGGTATCAGCTCTGCCTCTGCTAGTTGACCGTGTTGCCGGTGGATCCGGAGGGGTTCGGGCTGCCGCTGGGGGTCCCCTTGATGTTCCCGACCACCCTTCCGCTGGTGTCGACGATGTCGCCGTTGGGCGAGATCGTGACCGTGACCGTCGGAGTGGGCTTCGGCTTCTCCGGCTTCTTCGGCTTCTTCGGCAGGACCAGGTCGCGGGGGTCCTCGCGCGGTGCCTGGACGACGATGCCGACGATGTCGAGCTTGGTGAAGCCGACGAACGGGCGGACGTAGACGGTACGCGTGAGGGCACCGCCCGACGGGTCGACGCGGACGACCTCGCCGACCGGGACGCCCGGCACGAACGGCTTGCCCTTGCTGGACCCGAAGGTGACCAACCGGTCGCCCTTCTTCACCTTGGCCTTGCCGTTGAGGAACTGGACGGACAGCGGGCGGTCGCCCTGACCGGTGGCGAAGCCCAGTTCGTCGGTCTTCTCCATGCGGGTGCCGACGGTGAAGTCGGGGTCGTTGGCGAGGAGCACCGTCGCGGTGTCCGGGCCGACGGTGGTGACCCGGCCGACGAGCCCGTCGCCGTTGATGACGGTCATGTCGCGCTTGATTCCGTCGTGGGAACCGGCGTCGATGGTGACGGTCCAGGAGAAACCCTGGGCCGCTCCTATCGCGACGACCTCGGCAGCCTTGATGCCGTACTGCCCGGCGGCCGACGTCTTCAGCATCTTGTCGAGTGCGCGGACCCGGTTCCGGTTGCGGTCGTCGCTGCCGAGCTTCGTCTTCAGCGCGGCGTTCTGCTGCTCCAGGGCGGCGATCCGGTCATGCCGTCTGCCGGACGCCCGGATCGCCCCTATGGCGTTGCCCACCGGATCCACGGCTGCCGCGACGCCGTTCTCGACCGGCCCGAAGGCCGTTGCGGCGGCCCGCCGGGCGCCGTCCACCGGTGACCCCTCGCCGCCGCGGATGTCCACCGTGATCAGAGCGAATGCGATGGCGATCAGCAGAACCAGGAGCAGCCGGCTCTCTCGTGTGTCCCTCACGTGCGGCGGCCGTGCCTTCCTCGTCGGAATTTTCGTGCCTGTATATCAACGATGCGCCGTACGGGGCGGCAACGCCCGTACGGCGGAACGCTGTGTTGCATCCCCTGAGGTGACTACCTGCGGGGCTGGGCATCCAGCACCTGCTGGAGCGCCTCGAACTCCTCGACACACTTGCCGGATCCGAGCGCCACCGAGTCCAGCGGGTCCTCGGCGATGTGGATCGGCATACCGGTCTCACGGCGCAGCCGCTCGTCCAGTCCGCGCAGCAACGCGCCACCGCCGGTGAGGACGATGCCGCGGTCCATGACGTCACCGGAGAGCTCCGGCGGGCACTTGTCGAGCGTCGTCTTCACGGCGTCGACGATCGCGTTGACCGGCTCCTCGATGGCCTTGCGGACCTCGGCGGCGGAGACGACCACGGTCTTGGGCAGTCCGGAGACCAGGTCGCGGCCCCGGATCTCGGTGTGCTCGTCCTTGTCCATGTCGTACGCCGAGCCGATCGTGATCTTGATCTGCTCGGCGGTCCGCTCACCGAGGAGGAGCGAGTACTCCTTCTTGATGTGCTGGATGATCGCGTTGTCCAGCTCGTCGCCGGCGGTCCGGATCGACTGAGCAGTGACGATTCCGCCGAGCGAGATGACGGCCACCTCGGTGGTGCCGCCACCGATGTCGACGACCATGTTGCCGGTGGCCTCGTGGACCGGCAGACCCGAACCGATGGCCGCGGCCATGGGCTCCTCGATGATGTGCACCTGGCGCGCGCCGGCCTGCGTCGACGCCTCGATGACGGCGCGCCGCTCCACCCCGGTGATGCCGGAGGGAACGCAGACGACGACGCGCGGGCGGGCCAGGTAGCGGCGCTTGTGGATCTTCAGGATGAAGTAGCGGAGCATCCGCTCGGTGATCTCGAAGTCGGCGATCACGCCGTCCTTCAGGGGCCGTACGGCAACGATGTTGCCCGGTGTACGCCCGATCATCTTCTTGGCTTCGGAACCGACCGCCAGGATGCCGCCGGTGTTGGTGTTGATGGCCACGACGGACGGCTCGTTCAGAACGATGCCGCGCCCCCTGACGTACACCAGCGTGTTGGCAGTCCCGAGGTCGATAGCCATGTCACGGCCGATGAACGACATTGAGTTCCCCTTGTTCCCCATGAGGATGCGTCGGGCCTTCCCAAGAAAGCTGTTGCGGCTTGTTTGTGGTAGGCGAGGTGAGCGCTGCGGGCGTGGAAGATTCCATCGTAGTGCCGTGTGCACGGACACCGCGCGAGGGGCCTTCGCCAGTGTGGGCGGAACGGGTGGCCGTTCCACTCATGGTGACGCTGCGTCGGAGGGATGCGTTCCCGCGATCGGGCAGCATATGCCGAAGGGCGACCGAATTAATTCGGTCGCCCCAGGTCATCAGCTCTGTTCGGCTGATCCGAGGTCAGAAATGTCCCGGAAAGAACAGCTTCAGTTCTCGCTCCGCGGACTCCTCGGAGTCCGAGGCGTGGATGAGGTTCTCGCGGGTGATCGTGCCGAAGTCGCCACGGATCGAGCCGGGCGCGGCGGCGATCGGGTCGGTCGGGCCGGTCAGGGCGCGGACGCCCTCGATGACCCGCTCGCCCTCGGCGACCAGGGCGACGACCGGGCCGGACTGCATGAACTCGACGAGCGGCTCGTAGAACGGGCGGCCGACGTGCTCGGCGTAGTGCTGCTCCAGGGTCGCACGGTCGAGCGTGCGCAGCTCCAGCGCGGTGACCTGCCAGCCGGCCTTGCGCTCGATCCGGCCGACGATCTCGCCGATCAGCCCGCGCCGGACGGCGTCGGGCTTGAGAAGGACGAGGGTGCGCTGCGTCATGTGCGGCTCCTTGAAGGCATACGGGTGCGGTGAGGCGAGATTACAGGGGTGCGCAAACGGACCGGCCGCCGGGTTTGCCCGGCGGGCCCGTCCTGCTTCAGCCGGCGGCCGGGGCCTCGGTGGCCGCCTGCTGCGCCGCCCAGCGGGCCTTCGCCTCGTCGATCTTGCGCCCGTAGTGCACGGACGCCCACCACAGGGCGCCGAAGACCACACCGAGGATGAACATCATCGGAACGAAGAACCCACTGGCGACCAGCGCCACCTGCAGCGCCCAGCCGAGCTGTACACCGCCGGGACGGGTGATCACGCCGCAGAGCAGCACGGACAGCAGCATGCCGATGCCGCAGACCGTCCAGACGGTGGCGGTCGACAGGTCGCCGGACTTCATCGCGACGAGTCCGGCGAAGCCGATCACGAAGAACTCGCCGATCAGCGTCGATGCACAGAGCGTACGCACAGGGTCAGTGCCTTCCCAGAAGCAGCCGGGCCTCGCCGACCGTGATCACGGAGCCGGTCACGAGCACTCCGGCGCCCGCATACTCGTCCTCCTCCTCGGCGAGTGTGATCGCCGCCTCCAGCGCGTCGTCGAGGCGGGGCTCGACCTGGACGCGGTCACCGCCGAAGACCTCGACCGCGACCGCGGCCAGTTCGTCGGCGTCCATCGCACGCCCACTGGAGTTCTGCGTGACGACGACCTCGGCGAAGATCGGCTCGAAGGCTTCGAGGAGCCCCCGGACGTCCTTGTCGCCGCTGGCACCGACCACGCCGATCAGCCGGGAGAAGCCGAACGCCTCGGACAGCCCGTCGGCCGTGGCGCGGGCACCCGACGGGTTGTGGGCCGCGTCCAGGACGACGGTCGGGCTGCTCCGTACGACTTCGAGGCGGCCGGGCGAGCGCACCGAGGCGAAGGCCCGGCGGATCGTGTCGATGTCGAGCCCACCGGGCCGCTCGGCGCCGATACCGAAGAACGCCTCGACCGCGGCGAGCGCCACCGCCGCGTTGTGCGCCTGGTGGGCGCCGTACAGCGGGAGGAAGATCTCCTCGTACTCGCCGCCGAGGCCGCGCAGCGTCAGGAGCTGGCCGCCGACCGCGATCTCGCGGGAGACGACACCGAATTCCATGCCCTCGCGGGCGACCGTGGCGTCCACCTCCACGGCCTTCTTCAGCATGACCTGCGCGGCGTCGACCGGCTGCTGCGCCAGGATCACCGTGGCGCCCTGCTTGATGATTCCGGACTTCTCACCCGCGATCTCGCCCGGCGTGGCGCCGAGCCGGTCGGTGTGGTCCAGGGAGATGGGGGTGACGACGGCGACGGAGCCGTCGATCACGTTCGTCGCGTCCCAGCTGCCGCCCATGCCGACCTCGACGACGGCGACATCGACCGGGGCGTCGGCGAAGGCCGCGTACGCCATGCCGGTCAGCACCTCGAAGAAGGAGAGCCGGTAGGGCTGCTGGGCGTCGACCATCTCGACGTACGGCTTGATGTCCTGGTACGTCTCGATGAACCGCTCGGGATCCATCGGCGAGCCGTCCAGGCTGATCCGCTCGGTGATCGACTGGACGTGCGGCGAGGTGTAGCGGCCGGTGCGCAGGTCGAAGGCGCCGAGCAGCGACTCGATCATGCGGGCCGTGCTGGTCTTGCCGTTGGTACCGGTGATGTGGATCGAGGGATACGCGCGCTGCGGCTCACCGAGCACGTCCATCAGGGCGGCGATGCGCGACACCGAGGGTTCGAGCTTGGTCTCGCCCCAGCGGCCGGCGAGCTCCTGCTCCACCGCGCGCAGCGCCTTGTCCACCTCCGGATTGGCGGGGCGGGCGGGGACCTCGTCACCGGGAACGGGTCCCGAGGTGGTGCGCAGGGTGCGGCTCCCGGCCTCGATCACCGCCAGGTCGGGGTCGCGTTGGGTCTCTTCGCCGACGATCTCCGCGAAGGTGTCGTCGGAATCGGACGCGTCGTGCCGGTCGGAAGGGCGGGGCTCACTCACGGGGCCCAGTCTACGGACCGGGTCGGACATCCGGTGCAGGGCCCGGGCAAGGGTCACGAATGGGCACCTGAACGGCGAAGCCCCCGCACCCCTGGTCGGTCAGGGGTACGGGGACTCCGCCCTCAGGTCATCAGCTCTGCGGCAGGTTCGCCAGCTGAGCGGTGATGCGCGCGATGTCCGCGTCGGCCTTGGCGAGCCGGGTACGGATCTTGTCGACCACGTTGTCCGGTGCCTTGGCCAGGAACGCCTCGTTGCCGAGCTTCGCGTTGGCCTGGGCCTTCTCCTTCTCGGCGGCGCCCAGGTCCTTCGTCAGGCGCTTGCGTTCGGCCTCGACGTCGATCGTGCCGGACAGGTCGAGGGCGACGGTGGCTCCGGCGACCGGCAGGGACGCGGTGGCGTGGAAGCCGTCGCCGGCGGGCTGCAGGCGCAGCAGCTGGCGGATGGCCGCCTCGTGCGGGGCGAGCGCGGTGCCGGTCAGGGTGAGCTCGGCCGGGACCTTCTGGCCGGGCTGCAGGCCCTGGTCGGAGCGGAACCGGCGGACCTCGGTGACGACCTGCTGGACCAGCGCGATCTCCTGCTCGGCGGCCTCGTCGCGGAAGCCGGAGTCCTTCGGCCAGTCGGCGATGACGACGGACTCGCGGCCGGTCAGCGAGGTCCAGAGCGTCTCGGTGACGAACGGGACGACCGGGTGCAGAAGCCGCAGCATCACGTCGAGGACCTCGCCGAGGACCCGGCCGGAGACCTTGGCCTGCTCGCCGCCCGCGAAGAACGTGGTCTTCGAGAGCTCGACGTACCAGTCGAAGACCTCGTCCCAGGCGAAGTGGAAGAGCGCCTCGCTGAGCTTGGAGAACTGGAAGTCGTCGTAGAACGCGTCGACTTCGGCGACCGTCTTGTTGAGCTTCGACAGGATCCAGCGGTCCGTCGCGGACATCTGCGACGGGTCGGGCAGTTCGCCCTCGATCGTGGCGCCGTTCATCAGCGCGAAGCGCGTGGCGTTCCAGATCTTGTTGGCGAAGTTGCGGGAGCCCTGGACCCAGTCCTCGCCGATCGGGACGTCGACGCCCGGGTTGGCGCCGCGCGCCAGGGTGAAGCGCAGGGCGTCGGAGCCGTACTTGTCCATCCAGTCCAGCGGGTTGACGACGTTGCCGAAGGATTTCGACATCTTCTTGCCGAACTCGTCACGGACCATGCCGTGCAGAACGATGGTCTCGAAGGGCGGGGTGCCGTCGTTGACGTAGAGGCCGAACATCATCATCCGGGCGACCCAGAAGAAGAGGATGTCGTAGCCGGTGACGAGAACGGAGTTCGGGTAGAACTTCGCGAGGCTGTCGGTCTGTTCCGGCCATCCGAGCGTGGAGAACGGCCACAGCCCGGAGGAGAACCAGGTGTCCAGGACGTCGCTGTCCTGCGTCCAGCCCTCGCCCGTGGGGACCTCGTCGTCCGGTCCGACACACACGACCTCACCGTTCGGGCCGTACCAGACGGGGATCCGGTGGCCCCACCAGAGCTGGCGCGAGATCGTCCAGTCGTGGAGGTTGTCGACCCAGTCGAAGTACCGCTTCTCCATCTCCTGCGGGTGGATCTTGACCTTGCCGTCGCGGACGGCGTCACCGGCCGCCTTGGCGAGCGGGGCGACCTTGACCCACCACTGGAGGGACAGCCGGGGCTCGATGGTGGTCTTGCAGCGCGAGCAGTGGCCGACGGAGTGGAGGTACGGACGCTTCTCGGCGACGATGCGGCCCTCGGCGCGCAGCGCGCCGACGATGGCGGAGCGGGCCTCCAGGCGGTCCAGTCCCTCGAAGGGGCCGGGGACGGTGATGACGGCGCGCTCGTCCATGACCGTGAGGAACGGCAGGTCGTGACGCTTGCCGATCTCGAAGTCGTTCGGGTCGTGCGCGGGCGTGACCTTGACGGCGCCGGTGCCGAACGCGGGGTCGACGTGGTGGTCGGCGACGACCGGGATCTCGCGGTCGGTGAGCGGCAGCTTGATCCGGGTGCCGACCAGGTGCTTGTAGCGCTCGTCGTCGGGGTGGACGGCGACCGCGGTGTCACCGAGCATCGTCTCGGCGCGGGTGGTGGCGACGACGATGGTCGCGTCACCCTCGCCGTACGTCATGGAGACGAGCTCGCCGTCGTCGTCCTGGTACTCGACCTCGATGTCGGAGATCGCGGTGAGACAGCGCGGGCACCAGTTGATGATGCGCTCGGCGCGGTAGATCAGCCCGTCGTCGTACATCTGCTTGAAGACGGTCTGGACGGCGGTGGACAGGCCCTCGTCCATGGTGAACCGCTCACGCGACCAGGCGACGCCCTCGCCGAGGCGGCGCATCTGCCCGGAGATCTGGCCGCCCGACTCTTCCTTCCACTGCCAGACGCGCTCGACGAAGGCCTCACGGCCCAGGTCGTGGCGGGACTTGCCCTCCTTGCCGAGCTCGCGCTCGACGACGTTCTGGGTGGCGATACCGGCGTGGTCCATGCCGGGCTGGTACAGCGCCTCATAGCCCTGCATGCGCTTGCGGCGGACCAGGGCGTCGATCAGCGTGTGCTCGAAGGCGTGGCCCAGGTGGAGGGACCCGGTGACGTTCGGCGGCGGGATGACGATGCTGTACGGCGGCTTGTCGCTGTGCTCGTCCGCTTCGAAGTACCCGCGTTCTACCCAGCGCTCGTACAGCTTCCCCTCTACATCGGCCGGCGCGTACTGGGTCGGCAGTTCGGGGTTGCTGGCTGGCTGCTGCTGAGTGTTCTCGGTCACGAGGGACAGTTTAGGGCCGTCACAGTCGTGCACTGAAACCGGTTTGTTCAGTAACGGTGCCGCTCCCGGTGCCCCATGCCGGCGGGGCTTCCGACAGGATGTTCGGAACGCATAAACATTCTGGAGGGGACAGCGCAGATGAGCTACAACCAGCCGGGCCCGTACGGGGGTCAGCCTCCGCAGGGTCAGCCCGGACCGTACGGCAGCCAGCCGCCGCAGGGTCAGCCCGGACCGTACGGCCAGCAACCGGGCCCGTACGGCGGTCCCCCGCCGCAGGGCGGCCAGCCGGGTTACGGATACCCGCAGCAGACCCCCCAGGGCGTTCCGCAGCAGCCGGGCTACGGCTACCCGCAGGGCCAGCAGCCGGGTCCGTACGGCCAGCAGCCCCCGTACGGCCAGCAGCAGGGCCAGCAGCAGTACGGGCAGGCTCCCTACGGCGGCCAGGTGCCGATGCCTCCCGAACCCCGGAAGAAGAAGACCGGCCTGATCATCGGTGTCGTCGTGGTCGCACTCGCGGTCATCGCGGGCGGGGCGTACTTCCTGACGTCGGGCGGCGCCAGCAACAGTGATGTCGCGGACAGCACGAAGGGCTACAAGCTGACGCCGGCTGCCACGCTGGACGGTTACAAGAAGTCCCCCGGCGAGTCTGCGCCGTCGGGGCCGCTGACCGGTGCCAACAAGACCAAGGCCGAGAACATGGGGATCAAGAACCCCCAGGAGACCGGCGCCACCTACCAGGCCGGTTCCACCGAGAATCCCCTCGCCCTCAAGACCGTGACCCTTTCCGGTATCTGGGGCGATGTCACCGACCCGGCGAAGGTCATCGACAACGCCTTCAACAACGCGGAGTCGGACCTCACGAAGGGCGACAAGGAGACGGAGGTCAAGCTCGTCGGCAGCGCCACGGCCGTCACTCCTGCCGGATTCGACGGCGCGCTGATGAAGTGCCAGAACATGAAGGTGACCAACAAGGAAGGGGACGGCACCGCCGCCAAGGGCCCCAAGGAGTTCGAGGTCCCGGTCTGCGTCTGGGCCGACTACAGCACGGTCGGCACCGTCCTCGGTGTCGACGTGGCACTCTCCATGGCCGGCAAGGGCATGTCCCAGGACGACGTGGCCACCCTGACCGCCAAGCTCTACAACACGTCCCGCACCAAGATCTGATCACGCGGCGACAGGGAAAGGGGCGCCCGGCCGACCGGCCGGGCGCCCCTTCACGCGTCTGTCCCTGCCGCAGCCGCTACGCAGACTTCTCGTGGCGGCCGCCGTCGTTCTTGCCGATCGTGCGCGGCTCACGCGGGACCAGCGTCGGGTTGACGTTGTTGCGGACCACGTCCGCCGTGATGACCACACGGGCGACGTCCTTGCGGGACGGTACCTCGTACATCACGGACTGGAGCACCTCTTCCATGATGGCCCGCAGGCCACGCGCCCCGGTGCCGCGCAGGATCGCCTGGTCGGCGATGGCCTCCAGGGCCGGGCGGTCGAAGTCCAGCTCCACGCCGTCGAGTTCGAACAGCCGCTGGTACTGCTTCACCAGCGCGTTTCGCGGTTCGATGAGGATCTGCAGCAGCGCCTCGCGGTCCAGGTTGTGCACCGAGGTCAGCACGGGGAGGCGGCCGATGAATTCGGGGATCATCCCGAACTTCACCAGGTCCTCCGGCATGACCTCCTGGAACTGGTCGCTCGCCTCGATCTCGCGCTTGGAGCGGATCGTCGCGCCGAAGCCGATGCCCTTGGCTCCCGCCCGCGACTCGATGATCCTCTCCAGTCCCGCGAAGGCACCGCCCACGATGAACAGCACGTTCGTCGTGTCGATCTGGATGAACTCCTGGTGCGGGTGCTTGCGGCCGCCCTGCGGCGGCACGGAGGCGGTGGTGCCCTCCAGGATCTTCAGCAGCGCCTGCTGGACGCCCTCGCCGGAGACATCACGGGTGATCGACGGGTTCTCACTCTTGCGGGCGACCTTGTCGATCTCGTCGATGTAGATGATCCCGGTCTCGGCCTTCTTGACGTCGTAGTCCGCGGCCTGGATCAGCTTCAGCAGAATGTTCTCGACGTCCTCGCCGACATAGCCGGCCTCCGTCAGCGCCGTCGCGTCGGCGATGGCGAACGGAACGTTGAGCATGCGGGCCAGCGTCTGCGCGAGGAGCGTCTTGCCGGAGCCCGTCGGGCCCAGCAGCAGAATGTTGGACTTGGCCAGCTCGATGGCGTCGTCGCGGCCCTGCGCGCCGCCGTTCTCGCCCGCCTGGACCCGCTTGTAGTGGTTGTACACAGCGACCGAGAGGGCCTTCTTCGCGGGTTCCTGACCGACGACGTACCCCTCGAGGAACTCGTAGATCTCGCGCGGCTTGGGGAGTTCCTCCCACCGCACCTCGGAGGTCTCCGCGAGCTCCTCCTCGATGATCTCGTTGCAGAGATCGATGCACTCGTCGCAGATGTACACACCGGGTCCCGCGATGAGCTTCTTCACCTGCTTCTGGCTCTTTCCGCAGAACGAGCACTTGAGCAGGTCGCCGCCATCACCGATGCGTGCCACGAGGTGCTTCCCCTTCGCCTGGGAGCAGCTTGGTGCAGCGGCTCCTGGTGCCTCTATCCGACGGTACCTTGCCTGGCCCCCCGTTCGGGCCCCCCTTGGCACGGTTCACACGGCCGCGACCGTGTGAACCGACCGTGCCCAAGGGTAAAGACCGACGTCAGGCGGCCGCTCCGGCCGCGCTCTTGCGGGTGGAGACGATCTGGTCGACGAGACCGTAGGCGAGGGCGTCCTCGGCGGTCAGGATCTTGTCGCGCTCGATGTCGTCGCGGATCTTCTCCAGCGGTGTGGTGGAGTGCTTGGCCAGCATCTCCTCCAGCTGGGTGCGCATCCGCAGGATCTCGTTGGCCGCGATCTCCAGGTCGGAGAGCTGCTCACGGCCGGTCTGCGAGGACGGCTGGTGGATCAGCACACGGGCGTTCGGCAGTGCCATGCGCTTGCCCGGCGTACCGGCGGCGAGCAGGACGGCAGCGGCGGAGGCCGCCTGGCCCATGCAGACCGTCTGGATGTCCGGCTTCACGAACTGCATCGTGTCGTAGATCGCGGTGAGCGCGGTGAACGAGCCACCGGGGCTGTTGATGTAGATCGAGATGTCGCGGTCCGGGTCCATCGACTCCAGGCACAGCAGCTGCGCCATGACGTCGTTGGCGGAGGCGTCGTCGATCTGCACCCCGAGGAAGATCACGCGCTCCTCGAAGAGCTTCGCGTACGGGTCGTACTCACGCACACCCTGCGAGGTGCGCTCCACGAAGCGCGGCACGATGTAACGGTTGTCCACCTGCGGGCCGGTGTAGAGACCGCTCGCGGAGGCGCCGGGGAAGTTGTTCATGTGGGTGTTCACCATCCTGGTGGCGTTCTGGGGGCTGGGGCTGCGGGCTGGGCGGGCAGGGCTCAGGCCCCGGTGCCGCCGCCGCCCGGAACGCCCGAGGCGATCGTGATGATCTCGTCGATGAGGCCGTAGTCCTTGGCCTCCTCCGCGGTGTACCAACGGTCGCGGTCACCGTCGCGAATGATCGTCTCCACGGTCTGGCCGGAGTGGCGGGCGGTGATCTCCGCCATCCGCTGCTTCGTGCGCAGCAGGTACTGGGCCTGGATCTTGATGTCGGATGCCGTACCGCCGATGCCGGCCGAACCCTGGTGCATGAGGATGTCGGTGTTCGGGAGCGCGAAGCGCTTGCCCGCGGTACCGCCGGTCAGCAGGAACTGGCCCATCGAGGCCGCCATGCCCATACCGATGGTGACCACGTCGTTCGGGATGTACTGCATGGTGTCGTAGACCGCCATGCCGGCCGTCACCGAGCCACCGGGGCTGTTGATGTAGAGGTAGATGTCCTTGTCCGGCTCGGCGGCAAGGAGAAGCAGCTGCGCCGTGATCTTGTTGGCGATGTCATCGTCGACCTGCTGACCGAGGAAGATGATGCGCTCGCCGAGCAGTCGGCTGTAGACCTGGTCGCCGAGGCCACCACCGAGGGACGGCTCTCCGGCGGCGTAAGGCATCAGATTCGTCACGTATCCACCTGCTCGTCTCTGACGGCTCCGGCCGTCTCAGCGTCTTCGTACCGGGCGGGCGGGGACTCCCCCACCCTTCCTATTCATGGACCCTAACGCGCAGGTGGGACAACGCCATCCCGCTTCCGCAACTGTTCGCTGGGAGCGCAAGCTGAGCAGTGCGCACAAGGGTTGTGGCGGTCGGGTGCCGATACGACGACGGGCTCCGGACGCTTGGCGTCCGGAGCCCGTCGTTCGGGTTCAGCGCGAGGCTCAGGCCTCGGTCTTCTCCTCGGCGGGGGCCTCGGTGTGGCCCTCGGCGGCCTCGACCGTCTCGATGGCCTCTTCCTCT
The DNA here is from genome assembly GCF_029428675.1 of Streptomyces sp. JH14. Lineage (GTDB taxonomy): Bacteria > Actinomycetota > Actinomycetes > Streptomycetales > Streptomycetaceae > Streptomyces. The sequence goes on from NZ_JAJNEL010000001.1 coordinate 2,182,687, forward strand.
TCGTCCTCGAGCTCGACGACCTCACCGTTGGTGTCGACGACCTTGGCGGCCTCGACGACCACGGCCAGCGCCTTGCCGCGGGCGACCTCGCCGACGAGCATCGGCACCTGGCCGCCCTCGACGACGGCCTGGGCGAACTGGTCGGGGCTCATGCCGGAGGAAGCGGCGCGACGCATGAGGTGCTCGGTGAGCTCCTCCTGGTTGACGTTCAGCTTCTCCTTGTTGACGAGCTCGTCAAGGATGAACTGGGTCTTGATGCCCTTGATCGCCTGCTCGGAGGTCTCGGCCTCGAACTCCTCGAGCGTCTTGCCCTGGATCTCCAGGTACTTCTCGAGGGTCAGACCCATCTGACCGAGCTGGTGGTGCTCGAGGTTGTGCTTGCGGGTCTGGACCTCGTCCGCGAGCAGCTTCTCGGGGATCGGGACCTCGGCCAGCTTCAGCAGCTCGTCGAGGACGCGCTCCTGGGCCTGGGTGGCCTGGTCGTACTGCTTGGTGTTCTCGAGGCGCTTGCGGCTGTCGGCCTTCAGCTCGTCGAGGGTGTCGAACTCGCTCGCCATCTGCGCGAACTCGTCGTCCAGCTCGGGAAGCTCACGGGCGGCGACGGCGGTGACCTTGACGGTGACCTCGGCCTCCTTGCCCTCGGCCGAGCCACCCTTCAGCTCGGAGGTGAAGGTGGCCTCGCCACCCGCCTCCAGGCCGGTGACGGCCGCGTCGATGCCGTCGAGGAGCTCGCCGGAACCGATGGTGTACGAGACACCCTCGGCCACGCCGTCCTCCAGGACCTCGCCGTCGACCTTGGCCTGCAGGTCGATCGTGACGACGTCGCCCTCTGCGGCGGCGCGCTCGACCGGGTTGGTGGAGGCGAAGCGGCCACGGAGCTGCTCCACGGCCTTCTCGACCTCCTCCTCGGTGACCTCGAGGGCGTCCACGGTGACCTCGATGCCGGAGTAGTCCGGGATCTCGATCGTGGGCCGCACGTCGACCTCGGCGGTGAAGGCCAGCAGCTCGCCGTCCTTCAGCTCGGTGATGTCGACCTCGGGCTGGCCCAGGACGTTGAGCTCACCCTCGTTGACAGCCTCGGTGTAGAACTTCGGGAGGGCGTCGTTGACGGCCTCCTCCAGCACAGCACCACGGCCGAACCGCTGGTCGATGACGCGGTTGGGGATCTTGCCCTTGCGGAAGCCCTTCACCGTGACCTGCTGGTTGATCTTCTTGTACGCCGCGTCGAGGCTGTCCTTGAGCTCCTCGAAGGGCACCTCGATGCTGAGCCGAACCCGAGTCGGGTTCAGGGTCTCCACGGCGCTCTTCACGGTTCGGTCTCCTTGGTGGCTGACTTCTTGGGGTTCTGCTCGGCCACCGGACAGCGGCTCCGCGGATCGAGCCCGGTACATCAGACACACGGGCACGCATTTTGCATAGTAACGGCAAGGTGGATGACTCCCACAATGCGATCTTGCCGGTGGTCGGGGTGGCCGGATTCGAACCGACGACCTTCCGCTCCCAAAGCGGACGCGCTACCAAGCTGCGCCACACCCCGTCGGTGCGACACGTAGGGTACATGCAGACAGGCGGTGCACAGGCCGCTTTGCACGGGCGGCGCCGAATGCGGCACGCGGTGCTGCAATCAGGTGTGCGGGCACCGCCCGTGACCCGCTACGATGCTCCTCGTGCCGCGGCCATTCGTGACCTGCGGTGCGGTGCTTGCGGGCGTAGCTCAATGGTAGAGCCCTAGTCTTCCAAACTAGCTACGCGGGTTCGATTCCCGTCGCCCGCTCCAACGGCTCAGGGCCAGGTCAGAGGTTCACCCTCCAGCCTGGCCCTGATGCGTTTCCGATCTTCGTTCCCACCTATGTGCCCGCTGCGTGCCCGTTCGGCTTGGGATCTTCCTTTCGAGCCTGCTCGACGACCGCACTCACTGCCTGACCGATCAGCCGTTCCCGCTCGGCCGTGGCGTGCTGGTAGATCAACGCGGCACGGGCGGTGCTGTGGCCCATCCTGGTCATCAACTCACGGGTGCTTGCACCGGTCGCTGCGGCGAGGGTGTTTCCCGTGTGGCGGAGATCATGAAAGTGCAGACCCTTGATCCCAGCCTGGTCACACGCCTTGCGCCACACCTTGTTGAAGTGGTTCCGGCGAGGGGTCGCCTTCTTGGCTCCGATGAAGACTCGACCGTCCGGGCCCGACTCGGCGTAGACCGTGAGATGCGTAGCGAGATCCTTAGCGATCACAGCCGGGATCGCCACAGTCCGCTTTCCGGCAGCGCTCTTGGGTTCCTTCACCAGCCTTTGGCCACTGTGGAGTTCAGCCACGTTCCGCCGGACCCGCAGGGTTCCCGCGTCGAGGTCCATGTCACGGCGGGACAATCCAATCAGCTCACCCCAGCGAAGCCCCGTGAAGGCCGCCAGGAGGACGAGGGCGCGGTAGCGAGGCTGGATCGCCCCCGCGAGGTCATAGACCTCCTGAACGGTCGCTGTGGGCCGCTCAGGGGTGGGGGCGACGCTCGCCCTCTTGACGCGGCAGGGATTGCGTCGGATGAGTCGGTCTTCCACGGCAGTCATGAGCACGGCCCGCAAGAGCGCGTACGACTTGGCCACTGAGGAAGCGCCGGCGCCCGCGTCCAGTCGAGCGACACGCCAGGCTCGGACCATGGCGGGAGTGATGTCTCCGAGGGCGACGCACTCGAAAGTCGGCGCGAGGTGGTTGCGGAGCAGCGACCGATACAGGTCGGCGGTAGACGCACTGATGCCCCGCTCCGTGATCCAGGTCGAGGCGTACGAGCCGAAGGCGACCCGAGCGGCATCCGGGTCAGTCCAATCCCCCGCACGCAACTCAGCTTGCCGTTCCGCCAGCCAGACATCCGCTTCACGCTTCGTGCGGAAGGTGTGTGGTGCTGGGCGGTCAATGCCATCCAGTCCCGGATAGCGAGCCTGGTAGCGCCCTGAAGGCAGCTTGCGAACACGGCCGAACGACCGCTTCTTGGCCGCCATCAGGCCACACTCCTCAGCCGACGCGCGGAAGGCACAACGGTGTTGGCCTCGATGAAGGCAGAGACTGCGCGTTCGGAGATGCGGACGTGTCTACCTACCTTGACGTACTCGATCCGATGCTCCTCGATGAGCCGCCGGGGGAACCGGACGGTGGTGCCGAGGAGTTCGGCGACCTGGTCAACAGTGAGCAGCCGTTCCATGGTCACCACTCCCCCTCGCTGTCGGACGCTTCCAGTTCGATGCGGTTCTCTCGCGCAAGTTCGCGGTTTTGCCTGATCTCGTTGGCGATGGATTGGGCGAGCCAGGATTCGCCGGGGGTGTGGCCCTGTCCGGCGTACTCCCAGTGCGCGATCACCAGCGTGGTGTCCTCTGTCTGGTCGTCGTCCTGGTCGAGGGGCTCGAGGCCGCGTTCCCGGCGTTCTTGCTGGGCCCGCCAGTCGGCCCGTGCGCCGCGCAGGGCTCCGAGGGTGGTCGAGTAGCGGGGCGTCTTGGTGGAGAAGTGGCCGCGGAAGCCGAGCATGTGGGACCAGTGAGCGAGCAGTCGTTCCGGGTAGGCGGTGTCCAGGTCCCAGCAGGCTTCGATGAGGCGCCGGGTGTGGTCGGGCAGGTGGGGGTGGAGGTCGAGTTCGCGGAGTTCGCCGATGCGGCGGTCGAGGGTGCCGGTGGTCTCTGCTGCCTTGGTGGCGTATTTGGCGACGTAGGCGCCCACGGCCTGTTCACTGACGTCGGTCTGGCCTTCAAGGGCGCCGATGGGCTGCACGTCGATCTGTGTGCCCCAGCGCAAAGTCCGGGCGGGGAATCGGCCGGCAGAAGGGACAGGAACCGTGGCGCGTGCTGCGGCTGCCCGGATCGCGTCGTCGAGGAGTTCGACGGTGGCCCAGGCCGGGGCCGGGGTGTCGGGCCCGTCCGGTCCGTCGATGCGGATGACCGCGTGAAAGTGGACCGCGCCGCGCTTTTGGAACTCGGCGACCTTCCCGAACGAGACCCGCGCCTGTTCCTTGCAGGCCGCCTGCGTCAGTCCGGCGCGCGCGGCGACCTCACGGCGCAGGTAGATGGTGAAGCGCTGCCACAGAGCTCCCGCGTGGTTGTTCCACAGCACCGCCCCGGCGTACTCGTAACGCTCCAGATGGATGGCGGTACCGAGGGCGGGATCGTCCTCGCGGTGGGCGGCGCCGCAGCGGCAGCGGCCGGAGTCGGGCCGGTTGTGGACCGGGCCGAAGGACGGGGCGGTCAGGGTGGCGAAGACGCGGGGGCGTTCGGCCACGGTGTCGGGGATGCCCTTGCCGCCGAACAGCCCGGCCATGATCAAGTGGTAGGTGTCCCCCGCGTAGGTCCAGGCGCACGACGGGCAGCGCGAGGCACGGCGGTTACCGCAGGCGATCCGCAGCCGCCCGCCCGGTTCGCTGCTGGTCGAGTACTCGAAGAACTCACCCGTACGCGTGTCCACGGTCTGACAGTGGCCACTCAGATGGATGGGCTGGGCGCAGCCGCCGGTGCGGCGCACCTGTTCTTTCCAGCGTTCGAAGCGCGGGGAGTTGGCGACGCGCAGCATGTCGACCAAGGTCAGGGGATCAACGCCCACGGCAGCCGCGGTGTCGGCCACGGCCGCCGAGGACAGCGCGGGCAGGGTCACGCAGCCACCTGCCCGAGTCGCTCGGTGAGGTTCTCGATCACCGATTCCAGAGCGATCAGCCGCTCATTGAGCGTGGACGCGGCGGCGGGGCGGGTGAAGCCCAGCTCGGCCGGGGTGGCACGGAAGATCGCGCAGAGGAGGACCTGATACGTCTGTCCGGGGCGGTGGGTGTCGTTCTCCCAGCGGGAGACGAAGACCTTGAGCGAGTTCTCGGCCGCGATGTCCCAGCCCCAGTGATCGGCCAGGAGCATCAGCGCCCGCACCACCTTGACCTGCAACCAGCCCCGAGCCAGCCGGGCACGGCCCAACGGCGTATCCGGAGCCCGCAGCACAGGCGGCTGACTCGGACGCCCGGACGGCTGAACCGGAACCGAACCAGCGACGAGGGGAAGAACCGAGGCAGTCATGCAGCCACCGCCCCGACCGGCACGGGAAGCGACTTACCGGTTTCCCAGTCGAACGGCGCGGCCACCGGGCAGCGCTCCCGGCCACGGGCGTTGTGGACCAGGACCCCGATGCCGTCCACCTTGATCCAGTCCGCACCACCGGCAACACCGCACGCCTGGCACGGCGACGGGACGACCTGAGCATCCTCGGTGCCGGACAGCGGAGCGGTTAACGGCGCTGGGTGCAAGACGACGAGTGTCACGGGCATGATGAGACCTCCCCTAGAGGGAAGCCCCGGGCGGTGTCGTGATCCTGGCAGAGAGCACACCGCCCGGGGCGCTCTTGTGTAGTGGAGCAGTAATCCGAAGCTAGTCGCAGTAAAACTGCGAGTCAACAGATTCTCTGCGACTAGCAGTAAATCTTTGACTCTGCGATGCTGTGATGCGACTCGGAGGAGGAACGATGAGTAACTTCGGACTCTTTGTCCGCTTCACGCTCAAGGACGGTGCCGCCGAAGACTTCGACGCACTCGTTCTCGAGACGACCGCAGAGATCAAGGCCAAGGAGCCCGGCACGCTCGTCTACGCCTGCCACACGGTCGAGGGCGAGCCCAACCAGCGGACCTTCTACGAGCTGTACGTGGATCATGCAGCGTTTGAGGAACACGAGCGCCAAGAGCACACCCGCCGTTTCCTCTCCGAGCGAGACAAGTACGTCGCGAAGATCGACGTCGATCGCATGGCTCCCTACGCCGGGAAGCACCCCACCGAGGTCACCAGTGCCTGAGTCAGACCCCCGCGCGACAGGAGCACGGATCAAGGAGCTTCGCCGCGCCGCTGGCATGTCCCAGAGTGACTTGGCTGTCGCCATGGAGCGCTCGGAGAGCTGGGTCTCCCAGGTCGAGCGGGGCGTGCAACCGGTCGAGCGGCTGTCCGTTCTCCAGACCCTGGCGGATGCGCTCGGAGTGTCGGTGCGGGACGTGCGTCCGGACGCGGGAACGCCGGCCGAAGAGGCGCCGGAAGCGCAGCAGCCGGTGAGCAACGACCTGGACGCCCTGCGCGTCGCGCTAACAGGACACCCCGCTCTCGGCAGCCTTTTCGATGAGCCCAGTGATGGGGCAACGGCATCCGTAGACGAACTGCGGGTGCAGATTGAAGAGGTCTGGGATCTCGCGCACGCGTCCAAGCACGCGGCTCTCAGCGAGCGACTGTCCTCACTGCTTCCGAGCATCGAGGCAACCGTTCGTCACGCACCGGCCAGCGACCGTCTAGAGCTCCACGAGCTCAGGGCGCGCGCCTACCAGGTGGCGGCGGCCGCCTTCGTGCGGCAGGACGAGGCTGATGCCGCATGGATCGCGGCGGACCGTGCCCTTCAGGCTGCCGAGCTGGCGGGCAAACCGTTGGAAGTCGTGGCCAGCCTCTTTCGGATGGCTCATGCCTTCATCCGACAGCAGCGAACCGAGCAGGCCGAGCGCGCTGCGTCATCTGCGGTCTCGGTTTTGGCTCCGCGCGCCGAGTCCCCGAGCTGCCCGCCAGAGGAGTTGTCTCTCCTGGGCGCCATGAACTTGGTGCTCGCCGTGATCAACGCGAGGGAGGGGCGCCGCGCCGAGACTCACCAGCACATCAGCCGGGCCCGGGAGATCGCGGCCCGCCTTGGCGAAGATCGCAACGACTTCGACACCGAGTTCGGGCCGACGAATGTCGAGCTTCACGCAGTCGCGACAGCCGTGGATCTTGGCGATGCCGGGCTTGCCTTGGACGTTGCCGCAGGGGTCGACGCGAGTGGGTTGTCCTCGGAGCGACAGTCGCGTTTCCTGCTTGATGTGGCGCGGGCTCACGCGCAGCGGCGACACGTCGGCGAGGCTGTAGCCGCACTCCTGGAAGCCGAGAGGCTGGCACCTGAACAGGTTCACAGCCATCACTCCGCACGTGCCGTGGTCCGTGATCTGGTCCAGCTTTCAGGGAACCGGACCCCCAAGCCGTTGGCGGAGCTTGCCGAACGCATGGCCATCAGCTGAGAAGTCAGCAGGCCTCGCTTCGCCTCCTGCGGCGTCGCTGGACGTCACGTACGAGTTGCCAGACGGTGGTGACCTGCAGCAGCCCTGCAAACGCGACGAACCACCCCGACTCGTCTCCGGTCAGATACGCCTGCACCGCAGCGGTGACGAGCATGAGGCAGGCCAGAACGCCCAACGCCGATATCGCCAAGCCGATTCGATCAGTCACCTGCGAATTGTCACGGTCCAGTCGCCCTCCTGCCTAGGGCGTGTCTGACAATTGATCTCTGCGAAGCTGCGTTGTCCGAGGCTGACGGAGGGGTCATGGGGATCGAACTTGAACTTCACTCGGGGCGGCCCACACGGAAAGGGTCGTCCCGAGCCACGTTGCTGCGGGGGTCTTACCAGCACGGTGAAGCGTTGGCGCGGGTGCTGAGCAGGCTTGACCGGCATGGCTCAGGCAAGCTCGGCTGGGTAGATCCGTATGGCGACACGCTGTTCAACGAGCAAGAAGCTCAAGTTGCCCGTCAGGAGGTCGCTGTCCTGGCGAAGGGGTGCGACGACGAGCAGCAGAGGGCAGCTCTCCTCGACCTCGCTGAGCTTCTTGAAGCGTGTGCGGCAACGGCAGGTAGCTATTTGTGGTTCATGGGCGACTAGTACGTCTTCCACGGCACCGTCACCACCGCGGCCCTCCGGCTATGGCTCCGGGGCTGAACCAGCCTGCAGTCTCAGTCGCCGAGGAACCACAGGTACAGGTGCTGTCCGTCGAGCACTGTCTGACCCAGCTCGATCAACTCGCGCGTGAACTGATCAGTCAGCACGCCTGCAGGCAGCCGCGGTACCTCCTCCAACAGGGTGGCCACCTGCTGGTGGTTGAAAACGGTGTCCGCGTATGGCAACAGGTGTCCCAGCATCGGAAACGCCGACTGATCGAGACCAGCCAGCTCAGGGCCCCAGACCACACCGTGCTTTGCGCGGGCCTCGATGCTGCCGTTCCCACTTCGGACCTGGAGATTAATCACGGTCAGACCCTATGACCTCATGATCCGCCGGACAGACCCTAACCTTGACCCGCTAGTCCGCAGGGCCTGTTACAGGTTTCTCTACCTCATCAAGCCCCCGGCTGCGCTCCGCTCCGCCGGGCGGGCTTCCCGGCTCCGCTCGGGGCTGCGCTCATGCCTTCGGCCCGCGCTGCCCCGGCTGCGCCGACGCCCGCCCACACGTGGATAGGGCCAAGGCCATTCGGCGATCACCCGTCCAACCCCGGCCACGGTCAAGGACGATGCCTCCGGCGGGGGATCGGCCGGCACCGGGTGGGAGGAGGCGCCGTTCCCGACCGCGGGAACATCGTGGCGAGCGTGGGGGCTCCCATCCCGTCCACCGTCGACCCAGGCAGAGCCGAGCAGACGCGGCCCATGGCGTCCAGGTCGTTCGTACAGTGGCGCGCTCCACCTGGACGCCATGAACCACGCCCGCTCCACGATGTGTGGGTCGACGGCGGACGGGATGGGAGCTGGGGCGAGTGGTGGGTGAGGCTGTCGGTACCGTGCAGCTCTCGGAGTGGACGACGACAGGGGCAACATGGGCAGCAACGCACCGCATCAAGACTTCCGGGTCGGCGACGTCCTGCGTGTGAGCTGCCCGCAGGCGCAGGGGCAAGTGGCCGACGTGTCCCGTTTCGATGTCTCGGTCGAGTGGCCATGGGCCGAGATCGACCCGCAGTCTCAGGTCAGGTGGAATGGCCAGAGAGCCTTCCCGGTGTCGGCCGACTCCTCGGAGTGGACCATGAGTCTGTTCAAGACCACCCCTGAGCCGTGGAACCTGCAAGTTGGTGACCGCTGCCTCGTCGGCATACCTGAGACGCTGGTGCGGATCATTGATATCGGCCGCTACGACCCTCCACAGGATGTGGGCTGGCTTCCCCGCCCACACACGATGCTGGTCGTAGTGCCTGCCGACTACCCCGACGAGGCCCTGTCCGAGGAAGACGGAGACACGATCGACCTGGACTCAGCGGCCCCACTGGCCATCGAGCTGGTGTCCCGGGGATGACCCAAACTGCCCGTCATGTCAAGGGCGCCTGAGTCGTCTGACACCAGCGGCCGACACCAACAAGGGCGTACGGCGCCGATCAACGCCGAACCTCAGCGGCAGCCGGACCAGGGCTCAGCGGGCGCTCATCATGGTCGAGAGGGCGCCTCGATCGACCTGATAAGGATGAGGCCACAGGTTCAAATCCTGCGGACCGGCCCGTAAGGGTGTCCCTAGTGCTCTGACCATGAAGGTTCGCCGGGTTGCTGGGAGGGTGGATGAGCTGCGACGGCTTCCGATGGCGGAGATCGACCCCATAGGATCTTGAGCTCAGGCACGGATGCCGGAGGGCGACGATGGAGCAGCCGCGGATACATCTCGGCAGCAATAACGTGTGGCTGGAACTGACTCGGACCGGTGAGGACAGCTGGCAGGTCACCGCAGATTGGTCCTCCTGCCTGACAGCTGACTTCACCGCGGATCTCAGCGCTGCGGAGGCTGCGGACTTCGCAGCGCGGATGCTCTCTCACCTGCGCGCGCCGTCGGGTGGGCGCTTTTCGGCGGCGGTGACTCCCGGCCGCAACAATCCGCTGACGTTGAACGCGGAGCCCGCCGGGGACGGTTTCGCCTTCTTCGTGCGCCTGACCCCGAACGGCGACGACGACGTGTGTCACTTGCAGATGGAGATCGATCCAATCGCCACGTGGGAACTTCGTGAGATGTTCTATGCGCTGCACTCGGCGCTGGTGGTCTGACCGCACGTTGAACGAAGCCTCAGGTACGGGTGACCCCTTGAAGTTCCCCGTGCCACAACCGCGCCAGAACGGACGGGGACTCACGGTCAACAGCGGCTGCTGACGGAGGTCACAGCCAGCAGACGTCGAAGTCGGCATCCCGCGGGTCAGACCCCAACTCGCCCCACCACGCCCCTAAAGCGGTGCTCGCGCCCCGGACGGGGGCCGTCTCTGGGCCGTCCGAGGGCGCTCAACAGTGGCCGCGAATGACCAATGACGACCACTCGGCGGCAGCGGCATCCCGCAGGGACCAGCGAAAACCCAGGCCGCGAGATTCGGTATCAAGACCCAGAAGTACTGATCACGCGCCCTCTCGTGCGCTTGCTACTCTCTGGAGCCGTGAGCCAGAGCGGTGCCCAAGCAGCTGCATTCTTCCGAGACGTCGCGCGCGAGCGGACGGTTTGGTTCGTACGCGATGATGCCGGCAGCCCTGCCCCGATGGACTCCAGCGGACGGCGATCAGCTCCGTTCTGGTCCACAGCCGCGCGCGCGAAACGAGCAGCTGAGCTCTGGGGTGGAAACCTTCGAGTCGAGTCTCTGACGTTGGATTACTGGCGCAATGTCGACCTTCCTGACCTGGCCGACGAACAGTTGCTCGTCGGGATCAACTGGTCGGGCCCGCGGTTGGTCGGATGGAGCTTCACCGTCCCCGAGGTGATCAATCGCCTTACCCACGCGCTCGGCGAATCTTCCCCCGGGCCAGCACCGGCCTCCGGTTAGGCGAGCGACCCGTGCGTGCCCCATCCGTGCCCGATCGGTTGGAGATGAGCGGGGAACAACGGGGAACCACGGCGGCGTAGCCGCTACCCACCAGGTCAGCGACCTCACAGCTCAGCGGGCGTCCACGTACGTGGTCTTCCAAACTAGCTACGCGGGTTCGATTCCCGTCGCCCGCTCCATGCATGGGCCCGGTTCGGCGAGTTGTCTCGTCGGACCGGGTCTTTTTGCGTACGGGGTGTTTTCGAACCGCGGCTCTCCGACCGCGTGTCCCGCGGAGCGATCAGAAGCTGATCTGGTTGATGGTCTCCGCTATCGAGTCCATGAACCTGTTGATCGACGGCGCCATGCCGGTCGACGCCAGGAAGAAGCCGAAGAGGACCGCGACGATCGCGGGTCCGGTCTTGATGGAGCCGCCCCGGATCAGGACCACCAGGATGATCGCCAACAGAAGCACCACAGACAGTGAAATGGCCACGACTGATCACACCCTTGGTCGGTCCGCCTTGCCGGCCCGGAAGCATGCAGCCGGGCACACCTCCGTTGCGTCCATCGTGCCACCAACTTCCCTGTGGTTGCTGCCAGGTGACGAATCGAACTGCCCAGATCGCGCCATCCTCACACCCCTCGCGCGCGGGTGCGGACGGATCTGCCGACCGGCCCGTCGGGGCGGCTCCACAGGCTCCCCCAGGGGGTCCGCGACAACGCGGGAAGCGCCCGGCGCACGTAAATGAAATGGCCTGTGACTATGAACGTTCCCGCATCCACACACATCATTCACACGAATTTTGCCGTGTCGGACGCGAGGAAATTCACCTCCTTCAGCCACCTGCCGGTATGCACCATTTAAGTAGGATCAATCGGGTCATAGCGGGCGGTTTTCGGTAGTTTCGTTTTCCTTTGGGCGGGCATCCGCGATATCCAGAGGGTGGTTTTACGAATTGCAATCGAGGCGTCTAAGGTGCATCAGATGTTCCACGCTCCGAACGTATTTCAGAGGGCCCCGCTCCCCCCAGCGACCCGGGAGTCGGAGCCCAGACGCCGGGCAGACGCGGTCCTCACCGCGACGCCTCCCGCAACAGCGGGGAACCGGCCTTCGGCGGCTGCGCCGACGAAGCGCCGTGACGCCTACTTCGACAACGTCAAATACCTGGCGATCGTGCTGGTCGCCATGGCGCACTCATGGGGGCTGCTCCTGGACGACAGCCGCGCCGCCCGTGCGCTCTACATGGTTGCGTACACCTTTCACATGCCGGCCTTCATCATCGTCTCCGGCTATTTCTCCCGCTCGTTCGACATGAGCGCCAGAAAGGTGAAGCGCCTGGTCACCGGTGTCGCCGTGCCCTATGTGGTGTTCGAGACGGCGTACTCGCTCTTCAAGCGGTACGCCGACGACTCACCGGACCATCCGATCAGCCTGATCGACCCCTGGTACCTCACCTGGTTCCTGGCCGCCCTGTTCATCTGGCGGATCAGCACGCCCCTCTGGCAGTCGCTGCGTCATCCGCTGCCGGTCGCGCTCGCCATCGCCGCACTCGCGTCGTTCTCCCCCACGATCGGCGACGATCTCGATCTCCAGCGGGTTCTGCAGTTCCTGCCGTTCTTCGTGCTCGGACTCCAACTGAAGCCCGAGCACTTCCAGCTGGTGCGTCGACGCGAGGTGCGACTGCTGGCACTGCCGCTGTTCGCCGGTGCCGCGCTGGTCGCGTACTGGGTGGCCCCGCGGATGCAGCTGGGCTGGTTCTACCGCAACAGCAGCGCGCCGGAGTTGGGCGCGCCGTGGTGGTCGGGTGCCGTGATGACGCTGGCGATGTTCGGCTGCGCGCTGCTGCTCACCGTCGGGTTCCTGGCCTGGGTGCCGCGTCGGCACATGTGGTTCACGGTGCTGGGCGCCGGAACGATCTGCGGCTATCTGCTGCACGGATTCCTGATCAAGGGCGCCGGTTTCGCCGGGCTGCACAGCCGGTACGCGTGGCTCTCCGAGCCCGGCGGGCTGGTTCTGGTCTCGCTGGTCGCGGCCTCCGCGGTGACGCTCCTGTGCACACCACCGGTGCGACGGCTGCTGCGTTTCGCGACCGAGCCGGACATGAACTGGGCGTTCCGGCGGAACGCCAACGGGATCTGAGCGGATCCGAGCGGGTCCCGGTGGCTCAGTCCTCGGCGGTGTTGGCCGGATCCGGCTGTTCGACGGGCGGTTCTCCGGCAGTGAGCCCGAGCAGCGCCCGTACCTGCGCATATTTCGCGGTCAGCCGGGTACGCGTCGCCGGTTCCAGCACCGCGAGGCGGGCCGGGTCGGCGTTGTGCGCAAGGTCGGACTGCTTGATCAGCAGGGCGCCCGGGGTGGCGAGGATGCGCCGGGTGTACGCGGAGAGGTCCTCGCCGTCCCGTCTGGTGACGGCGAGGACCATGTCCTTGACCTGCTGCGGCAGCGCGGCGGCCGCCAGCCACGCGGCCGACAGCGCATCGTCCTCGACCGCGTCGTGCAGCCAGGCCGCGGCGATCTGTTCGTCGGTGCCGCCCCTGACCCGCACGCCGTGCGCGACGGCTGCGAGGTGTTCGGCGTAGGGGCGGCCTGCCTTGTCCGTCCGGCCGGCGTGCGCCGTGCGGGCGATCGTCTCGACTTCGGCCAGGGTCAGGGGTGTTCGCGAAGCGGTCATGCGGGCGACTCTACGGAGCGCCGGCGGAGCCCGGCGCCCGGATCAGGGCCGGCGGGACAGCAGCAGCAGCGCCCGGTCGTCGTTGACGTCCTTCGCGCAGGCCTCGATCAGATGCCAGGCCGCGCCCTCGAAGCCGAGGGTGACATAGCGGTCGGCCTCTCCGGTCAGCCGGTCCATGCCGTCCGCGATGTCCCGGTCGGACGCCTCCACCAGGCCGTCCGTGAACAGCATCAGCACGTCACCGGCGGCCAGCGAGCCCTTCACCGCGTCGAATTGCGCCCCGTCGTACACCCCGAGCAGCGGGCCCTCCGCGGCCTTCTCCTCCCACCGGCCGCTGCCCGCGTGCAGTTGCAGGGCCGGCGGGTGACCCGCGGAGAGCAGCTCGTAGTCGCCCGATTCGAGGTCGAGCACCAGATGGATGGAGGTGGCGAAGCCCTCGTCCCAGTCCTGGCGCAGCAGATAGGCGTTGGCCGCGGGCAGGAAGCCGTGCGGGGGCAGCGAGCCGAGGAGGCCGCCGAAGGCGCCGGACAGCAGCAGGGCGCGGGAGCCCGCGTCCATGCCCTTGCCGGAGACATCGGTGAGGACGACCTCCAGCGTGCGGCCGCCGTTGGTGCAGGCCGCGACGACGAAGTCGCCGGAGAACGACTGACCGCCCGCCGGGCGCAGCGCCATCTCACGGTGCCAGCCCTGCGGCAGCCGGGGCAGGGCGCTCTGCACCCGGATGCGTTCACGCAGGTCGAAGAGCATCGTGCCGCCCCGCCGCCACGGTACGCCGACCCTGGCCCGGAACTGGGCGAGGACCAGGCCGAAGAAGCCGCAGGCCGCGACGACGAGGACAGTGCCCGGGGTCACCCGGGCCGGGCCCTCCGAGTACGGGCCGAGGGCGATCGACTCCACTATCAGGGCCGCGGCGGCGGTCGCGTACAGCCCCAGCAGGCTGGCGGGCCGCAGCAGCAGACCGCCTGCGACGATCGGCAGGACGAGCGCGGCCGGTGAGCACCACACCGCGTTCAGCAGCGTGCCGCAGGTGATGGCCGGGATGGTGACCAGCAGACCGGCCAGGGCGATCCAGTCGGAGCCGTCGCCGCGGAAGTAGTCGACGCCTGATTTGCGCAGCGCGATGCGTGCCCGACGCACCGATCTCTGCAATCGGGCCGGGTACGAGTCTGTTGCTGCGCGACGGGCCATTGCGGGGACCCTATCCACCCGGGCGGCATCGGTGCAGGGGGACCCCTGTGACAATGCGTTCGAAATCGGGTCGCCTGTCTGCCGTACCCCTGGTAGTCATGGCTCATGACGACAGAACTACGGGTGTTGCGTCCCTCCGAATGGAACGAATGGTTCGGGCGTCTGGAGCTCGCGTTCGGCGGCGTCGCCGACGCGCCTGAGGAGCGCGAGCTCTGGGAAGCGCTGACCGAGCACAAGCGGTCGATCGCCGTCTGGGACGGCCCCGACGTCGTCGGTACGGCAGGGGCGTTCAGCTTCCGGCTGGCCGTGCCGGGCGGGGCGCTGGTGCCAGCGGCCGGGGTGACGATGGTCAGTGTCGCGGCCACGCATCGCCGGCGCGGACTGCTCACCTCGATGATGCGGCGTCAGCTCGACGACGTCCGGGCGCTGGGTGAACCGCTCGCCGTGCTGACGGCCTCGGAGCCCGCGATCTACGGCCGGTTCGGGTACGGGGCCGCCACGAAGCAGATGTCCCTGGAGATGGACACGGACCGGGTGCGGCTGGCGGTGCCGGACGGCACGGACGAGGTCGCTCTGCGTTACGCGAAGCCGGACGAGGCGATAGCCGCGTGCGAGGGCGTGTACGAGCAGCTGGTGGCGGAGCGGCCGGGGACGCCGACGCACGGTCCCGGCTGGGAGCGGAGGGCGCTGCTCGACCCGGCGGGCATGCGGCAGGGGGCGTCGGCGCTGCAGTGCGTGCTGGCGGAGCGCGCGGGCCGGGTCGTCGGGTACACGACGTTTCGCAACAAGCCGCACTGGGAGGCGGCGGTCCCCATGGGCCGGATCGTCGTGGACGATCTGCTGGCTGTGGACCCTGCGGCGTACGCGGCGCTGTGGCGGTTCCTGTTCGAGATCGACCTGACGTCGACGGTCGAGGCGCGGAACCGGCCGGTCGACGATGCGGTTCTGCACCTGGTCTCGGACGTGCGCCGGTGCAACATCACGCTGCGTGACTCACTGTTCGTACGGCTGGTGGAGGTGGGCGCGGCGTTGGAGGCACGGGCGTACCGGGCCGCGGTGGACGTGGTGTTCGAGGTCGACGACGTGTTCTGCCCGTGGAACGCGGGGCGCTGGCGGCTCACGGCCGACGCGAAGGGCGGCGCGTCGTGCAGGCGGACGGACGACCCGGCGGATCTGGCGCTCTCCGTCAGGGAGTTGGGAACCGTGTACCTGGGCGGCGAGTCACTGGTCTCGCTGTCCCGGGCGGGGCGGGTGCGGGAGCTGCGGCCCGGCGCGGTGGAGGAGGCGGCACTGGCGTTCTCGGGGACCGTGTCGCCGTGGCTGCCGCGGGGGTTCTAGTGCCGCGTCAGCCAAGGTTTGCCCGCCAAGGAGTGGCGTCCGGTGCGTGCTGTCGGCGTGACGGCCGGAAGTCCTCGTACTGGACGTCCTCGGGCTTTCGGCCGGTGCGGCGACAGTGCGTGCCGGGCGTCGCGACGGGGCGAACCTTGGCTGACACGGCACTAGCTCTCCGTCGGAACTCTTGGGATCCGTCCTGGTCGAGGCCTGGCGGCAGAGAGCGTGACGGGTGAGGGACGGTGAGCCTCCGGTTCACCGTGCCGCACCGTGAACGGCGCCCCGCGCAGGGCGTGTACCGCGGTGACGCCGCAGCCGCACGGGGGGGCACGTACTCCACCGCGGCCGTCGGGCGGCCGCTGCGCAGGCCACCGGCCGCCGCCGTCACCGGTTCGTCATTCCCGTCCTCCCTGCGGCTTCCCCGGGGCCTGTTGCGGCCACACTCCGATGTGGTCGTCCTCCAGGGCCAGCCGCACCCGGTCCTTCATCCGCAGCGCGTCGGTGAAGGCGCGCGGCAGCTGCAGCCGGCCGAATCTGTCCAGGACGGCGTACTCCTCGGCCGACTGGGCCTCGTGGTCGCGCAGCACCTCGGAGGAGGTGCGGCCGTTGCGGATGCCGACGGTGCGGCGGACGTGCTCGGAGACCTTCGAGTCGTGGGTGACCACGACGACCGTGGTGCCGAGCTCCGCGTTGGCCCGCTGCAGGGCGGCGAAGACCTCGGTGCCGGTCTCGGTGTCGAGTTCGCCGGTCGGCTCGTCCGCGAAGAGCACCCGCGGACTGTTGGCGACGGCGGTCGCGATCGCGACGCGCTGCTGCTCGCCGCCGGACATCATGTCCGGGCGGCGGTCGCGGGCGTAGGCGATCCCGAAGAGCTCCAGCAGCTCGGCCGCTCGCGCCTTCCGGGCGCGCGCCCTCAAGCCCGTGTAGGTCATCGGCAGCATCACGTTCTCGAGGGCGCTGAGATACGGGAAGAGATTGCGCGCCGTCTGCTGCCAGACGAAGCCCACCGTGTGCCGGCGGAAGGCGATGCGGTCCCTGCCCTTCATCGTGAGCAGATTCAGCCCGTCGACATGGGCGGTGCCGGCGGTCGGCACGTCGAGCCCGGACAGGATGCCGAGCAGGGTGGACTTGCCCGACCCCGAGGCGCCCACGACGGCCACCAGTTCACCGTCCAGCACCGTCAGGTCCAGGCCCTGCAGCGCCTGCACCTCGACCTTGTCCGCCCAGAAGATCCGGACCAGGTTCTCGCAGACGATGAGCGGCTCGGCGCCGCGTGCCGTGGGGGCTGCCTCGCTCTCTTCGATTACCTCGATCACTTGGTCTCTCCCACTCTCAGTACGGAGCCCAGGGCCCGCCGTCTGCCCCGGGCGGTCTCCACGGCGACGGCGATGACGACAAGCGCGACCAGCCCGCCCGCGAGGGCCGCGGTGAGGCCATAGTCGGTGACCAGCCGGGCGCCCGGGCCACCCGTGAAATCGCGCAGTGCGAGCGCCGGTCCGAGGATGTCGGGCAGCAGCAGCCCCAGTGCGACACCGCCCACGGTGGCCGCGACCACCATCGGCAGGAGCTCCAGGAAGTGCACCAGGGCCGTGGGTCGCGAGCCGAGGCCCAGGGTGCGCAGATACGAGGCGGTGCGGCCCCGTTCCGGGGCGGACAGCAGCAGCTCGAGCACCACGGCGAGCAGGGCGAGGAGTACGGCGGTGGCGCTGCTCGCGGTGTAGATCAGCAGGACGGAGCGGAGCAGCCCGTCCTCACGGAGCGCGTCGAGCTCCTCGTCGAGCATCCGGACCTGCGCCCCGGGGCCGGCGGAGGTGAGTGCCGTGGTGCGCACCGCCACCGGGTCGAGCTTCGCACCGTAGAGAAGCACGGCAGCAGCCTCGATGTCGGACCGGTCGACCTGCGCCATCGCGGCCGCGTCGACCAGCAGCAGGCTGCTCGGCGCGCTCGGCCCGCTGACCGGGCCGAGGGCCGGATCGCCGGCCGCGGCGTCGTCGAGGGTGCCGATGATCCGTACCGACAGGGACGTGCCGTGCGTGCCGTCCAGTGTCAGGGTCCGCCCCTCGTAGGCGGCCGGTGGGCCGGCGGCGAGGGCGGGCAGCACCGTCGATGCGCCCTGCGTCTGCGGGAGTTCGAGCTCCGCGCCGAGCAGGGCGGCGGCCGCGGGTGAGCCGGGAACGGCGGCGCGCAACTGCTCGGGATCGAGACCGATGAGGCTCGTCGTGCCACGCACCCGTCCGTCGGTGGCACTCTCCAGCCCCACGTCGGCGCGCCGGACGGCGAGGGTGTGTTCGACGCCCGGTACGGCGGACCATGCGCCCGCCGCCCCCGCGTCGGCCTCGGGGGTGACGACGGCGGCCTGCCCGCCCGCGTTCCAGGCGGCGGCGCGTTCGCGGCCCTCGGCGGCGGTGGAGGAGATCAGCCCGCCGAACACCGCGGTGGCCAGGGTCAGTACGAGCACCAGCAGGGCCAGCTCCCGCCCTGCCGCGGTACGCCCCACACGGGCCAGGGCGACGAAGGCGACGGCGCCGCGGCGGGCGCGGGCCCGGCGGGCGAGGAAGCGCACCGGCAGCGGATACAGGCGCATCAGGACAAGGACGGTGGCCAGCCCCAGCAGCACCGGGGTGGCGGCGAGTTGGGGATCGACGCCCGACGCCCCGCCGCTCGCCCCGTCGCCGCGCACCCGGATCGCCGCGACCAGCCCCACTGCCAGCAGGAGCACGGCGGTCTCCGCCATCAGCCGCCGCCCGGAGACGGCCCTGCGTGCACCGCCGCGCCGGCCCTGCTCGGCCTTCCGCTCCCGCACCGAGAACCAGGTGAGGGCGGGCAGGGTGAGAGCGGCGAGTGCGACGACGACGACGGCCGTCAGCCCGCTGTCGATCTCCTCCTCGACCGTCGCCCGCACGGCGGCGTATCCGGCGGCGGCGCCCAGCAGCACTGCGGGACCGGTCTGCGCCAGCCGGGCCTGAGCCACTTCCAGCGCGGTGGCACCGCGGGCACGCTGCAGCCGGTCGGTGAACTCGCCACGGCGTACGGCCAATTGCGCGGTGACGACGACAGTGGCGAAGGCGACGGCCAGCAGACCGGCGACGGCGAACGCGGACAGCGCGCCGGCCTGCGCGCGGTCGCGCCGGAAGTCGTCGACGACGGTCGTCAGTTCGTTGGTGGTGGCGGGCTGGAAGATCCGGCGGCCGGCGAGTTGGCACTCGGCGCCGGCCGCGGCACCCGGGCACAGCCCTTCCGAGGCGTCGCGCCGGAAGCGGCCGAGAGCACGCTGCAGTGCGGCGCCGCCGTCGGCCGCGGCAATCGCCTTCGCCCGCTCGTCACCGAGCGCCATCCGGGTGCGCCACACCAGCTGGACGTCGAGGTCGTGGCGCCCCTGCAGGACCTCGAGACCGGTACCGTCGACCACGGCGAGCGCCCGCCGCACCGTGAGCCCCCCACTTCCCCGGGTCTCCGTCAGCGGGGCGGCCAGCCCGGGCTGCTGACGGAACAGGGCCACGTCGCCGAGCCGTTGGGGCGCCTCGAAGAAGCCGGAGAGGACCACACGGTCGGTGAAGTCGCCCCCCAGGTCCAGCCGCTCTCCGAGCTTCAGCCCGTACGCGTCGCGCACCTGGGTGGAGACCGCCACCGGGATCGGGCGGCTGTCCTTCAGTGCTGCGTCGGGCAGCGCGGACGGGGGACCCCCCTCGGCATAGGCGGAGGCGGCCGGCGCGTCGTCGGCGTACAGCAGCGACAGCTGCGCCCGCGGGCTGCCGGGGACGCCGCCGCTGATGTCGGTCAGGACCGGGTCGGTGCGTACCGAGCCGGGCTTCAGCAGCCCGTGCAGCGGCGGGCGGGCCGCATCCCGGATCTCCTGCCCGGACTGCTTCAGGGCGGCCGCCAGCTCACCGGTCTCGGGCGGCTCGACGGCCTCCTCCGAGCCCGGGTCGCTCTGATACGCCACCATCGTCGCCGAGGTCACCAGAAGCTCGCCCTGCCGCTGTGCCGCTGCCACCCGGTTGCCGAGCGCGTGGCCCGACAGCCGGTCGAGCAGCACGGGCCCGGCCAGCGCGATCGAGCTCAGCACGGCCGCCAGAACGAACAGACAGGCCAGAAGCGGCGCCTGGCCCCTGGCCTCACGGGCCACCCAGCGTCCGTTGATCATCACTGCTCCCCCGCTCTCATCACCCGGGCGAGATCCACCCGGGCGAGCGTCCGGGACATGACCGTCACCATCACGGTGATCAGCACGGCGGTGGCGGCGGTCGTCAGCGCCACCCGCTCCCAGGGCACGGTGGCGATCACCCCGGGAAAGACCGGGCTGCCGTGGTCGTCGACGGTCACGAGCGGCACGATCAGCCCGGCCAGCGTGGTGCCGAGAGCGGCGCCGAGCACCACCGAGACCACCGCGATCAGCAGCTGCTCCGTCCACAGCAGCCCGGTGAGCTGCCGTTTGCGCACGCCCATGGCACGCAGCAGCGCGAACTCCCGGCGGCGTTCACGGGTGGAGAGCATGGCGTGCAGGGTGAAGCCGATCACCGCGAAGGCCGGAGCGAGGATCAGGCAGAGCACCAGCACACCGCGGGTGCCGTGCTGCAGTGGATCGCCGCGCAGGGCGTCCTCGGCCTGCGGCACATCGAGGACGGTGCCGATGCCCTCGGCCTTGCGTATCGCGGCCGCCGCCGGGGCGGCGTCCGCGCCGCGGGCCGACAGCCACCATGAGTTCTCCTCCGGGGGCAGCACCCCGCGCTGCGCCAGGGAGGCGGCCAGTGCCCGGCTGTCGACGAGCAGCCGGCCCCCGTCGTGCGGGAAGCCGGGGACGCCGCCGATGCGGCCGGTCACCTCGAGGGTGAACGTCGTGCCGTCATGGGTCTCCACCGCGATCTGCTTGCCGATCGCGGCCCGGCCGGAGTCCAGCAGAGCGTCGTCGGCGAGGGCGGGGACAGCGGGGATTCGGCCGTGCCGGATCGGACCGAACTCGACCAGCGTGTTGGACTGCGCGTTGGACCCGTCCGGGCCGAGCAGCGACGCCCGGAGACCGTTCGGCGGCTGCAGCTTCGCCATGTCGCAGACGCCGGCGGTGCTGAGGCCCGACCGGCCGTCGGGGTCCCCGCAGCCCAGGTCGCGCGCGCTGGGCGGCTCGGGGTTCACGTCCTCCCAGCCGACGGACTCGGGGCCCGGGGCGGCGGCGGCGGCCGAGTCGGAGCCGAAGTGGTGAATCGTCAGGTCGTAGTGGCGCCGGGTGGGTTCGCGCCGGAAGTCCACGGCTATGCGGGTGATGGTGAGCGGATAGTGCCGGGCGAGGTTGCCGCCGCCCGGTACGTCGAGGGGGAAGGCGATCTCGTGCCGCTTGCCGTCCGCTTGCGGCAGCCGCGCCGCGACGGTGTCGGTGAGGCCGGAGGCGTCCTGGAGGGTGAGGACGATGCGGGGGACGTCCGGGGTGCCGCCGGCGTCCGCCCGCAGGGTCACCGCGGCGGCGATCGCCCGTGGCTCACCCGGCAGTCGGACACCGGCGCGCGGGACGTGCTCCCCCAGGGCGGAGAGCTGCTGCGGCAGCCGCCTGTCCGCGAGGTCCCCGCGCAGAGCGGGCATGGGACCTGAGGTCGCACCCGGGCGGAGCGTGGGGGCGGCCTCGGCCGTGTCGATGGCGGTGATGCCCGCCTCGTCGTCGTCGATCCTCACCGGGAGGTCGGTGACCGGCGTCGCCGCCTCGATACCGGGCAGCGCGGTGTAGGCGCTGTGCCGCGCCGCACCCGGCAGCGCCTTCTCGCCGAACTCGTCCGGGGTGAGCCGCAGGTCGGCGCCCACGGTGTGCCGGGCCCGGTCGCCATTGCTGCGGTCGATCATGGTGAGGGCGGAGATGGTCAGGGCGCCCACCGCGAGGGCGAGGACCATCAGCAGCGCAGGACCCGCGTGCCGGGCCGCCCGGCGGCTCACCTGCCAGCCGCCCAGCGGCAGAACCAGCCCCGCGGACCGCCGCGCCAGCCACACCGCGCCGCGCTCAGCGAGCGGCAGCAGCCGCAGTGTGAACAGCGTCGCCGCGATGGTGACGACGACCGGCACCAGCACCAGCACCGGGTCCACCGACGCCCCGCCGTCACCGCCCGCCACCGGCGACCGGTACCGCTTCAGCTGCAGCCACCCCAGCACCGCGACGGCGGCGAGCACCACATCCGTGCCTGCCTTCTGGAACGCCGCCGCCTTCGCGCCACGCCGGCGCAGCTTCGCCACCGCCCGACCGTCGCGCGCCGCGCGCACCACCGGCAGCAGCGCCGACACTCCGTGCAGCAGCAGCGCGAGCAGCGCCGCCGTCCACCCGGGATATGAGAGCGCCGAATGCGGCACCTCACCGGGCAGCAGCCCCGCATCGTCCAGCACGGCGAGCAGCGGACCGGCCAGAAACGGAGCGGCCACCGCGGCGGGGACGGCGACCGGCGCCCACTCGGCGCCCGCCGCTGCGAGCAGCCGCGGGGTGCCCGCGCCCCGCGCGCCGAGCAGTGCCGTATCCGCACGGCGGTGCTCGGTGAGCTGGCGGGCGGTGAGAACGAGCGCGGCGGCGGCCAGCGCGGCCAGCAGCGCCGCCGGGATGTACATGCCGGAGCGGGCGACCACCATCGGTGTATCGATCCGGTCGATGGCGGACACCAGCGGCGCCTCGGCGACAACCCCTTGCACGGCGGCGGGCCGGCCGCGGAAGACGGTACGCGCGGGGTCGCCGGCCTCCAGCGCGGCGAGACGGTCGCGCAGCGAGCCGAGCTCCTCGGCGGCCATTCCGTCGGCGACGGGGAGCGCGACCCAGCCGGCGAGGGCGTCGCCGGAGAGCGCGGAGTTGGCCTCGAAGGCCGGCACGGAGACCACGGTCAGACTGTCGAGGCCGCCGAAGCTGCTGGTCAGTCCGCGGAACAGTGTGGAGTCACGGCCGTCGGCGTGCCACAGACCGGTCACCTCGAGCCGGACACGGCCCTTGGCGGCGGACAGCACCACCGTGTCGCCGACCTCGGCGTGCAGCCGGCGCGCCAGCCCCTCGTGCAGGGCTGCCTGCAGCGTGTCCGGTGCCCCTGCCGCCGTCTCCTCGGGCCATGCGCCCGCACTCAGCCGGGCATGCTCACGCACCGAGTCGAGGGCGATGACCCCGACGCCGCCGCCCGGCCGCGGCTTCCCGGCCGCATCGAGCACGGGCAGGTCGAACGACCGGGCGGCGGGGGCGCGCAGCGCGGTGCGGATGGTGACCGGGACGGGTCCAAAGGCCTCGTGCAGCGCCGCCCGCACCTCCTTGTCGGCGAGCGGGACACCGTTTGCGTCGTAGTGCGCCGTGATCCGCACCATCCCCTGCGGGTCGGCGGCGATCCGTGCCTGCGCGCCGCTCTCCACGGCCGTGCCGGCGAGCGCCGCGAGGGCGGCGAGCACGGTGCCGGCGAGCAGCACGGTCAGGGCGGCGGCCACGAGGACGGGTCCGTGATGCATGCACCTGCGGACGATCCGCGGCACGCTCGGCCGGCGATCTCGCCCGGAAGGCGTCCTGCTCCGCTCCGTCACAGCCGTTCCTGTCACAGCGCGTTCTCCCCCTGTTCGGAGCCGCTGCGCACAGCCCGGTGCTCGGCGCGTGGAATGGTGTAGACCTCCAATCCCACGGGAGCATAGGGGAGTTGACTCCCCCTGCGACAGGGAGCGTCCGGCCGCTTGGTCCATTCGTTATGCGGGTGACACCGCCGAGGTGGCCGCTCGGGCCGGGCTCGGATACGTGGGGCGACCGGCGGGGCGCTGTCCAGGACCGGGTTTCCCCACCGCTGGTGCGCTGCGCATGCGGACGGCCGGCATCATCGGCCCGGCGTGTGCCGGAGCGGGAAGGGGTGACCTTGCCGGTGACCTCGCCCCGTCGCCCCCGGAGCGGGGCCGGAGTTCCGGCGGGGCAGCACATCGGGCCCGTCCGGCGACGGAAGAGGAATGCCGGCCAAGGGCTGTCCCGTAATCCCTGGTGGATCAGCGCGCGGCGTCAGATGTGGCGCATCGCAAGGCGGAGGAGCGTCCTCATACCGGTCGTATTCGGGCGCTCGACCACGCAGCGAGGTGCCGCAGCTGTCGTCGTGCGCCCGCCAGGGATGACGGGACAGCCCTTAGCCCGGCTGGCAGGTGGGGCACCAGAAGAGGTTGCGGGCCGCCAGATCCGCCGTACGGATCTCCGTGCCGCAGATGTGGCACCCCTGCCGCGCCCGCCGGTACACGTACACCTCGCCCCCGTGGTCGTCCACCCGCGGCGCCCGCCCCATCGCGTCGGGCATGTGCTCCGGCCGCACCGTGTCGATCCGGTTGTTCCGCACGCCTTCGCGCATCAGCACCACCAGGTCGGCCCATATCGCGTCCCACTCCGCACGCATGAGGTCCCTGCCCTGGCGGTACGGGTCGATGCCGTGCCGGAACAGGACCTCCGCCCGGTACACGTTGCCCACGCCCGCGATGACCTTCTGGTCCATCAGCAGCGCGGCCACCGTGATGCGGCTGCGCGAGATCCGCTGCCAGGCGCGCTCGCCGTCCTCGTCGGTCCGCAGCGGGTCCGGGCCCAGCCGGTCGTGTATCGCGCGCTTCTCGGGTTCCGTGATGAGCGCGCAGGTGGTCGGGCCGCGCAGGTCCGCGTGGTGACCGTCGTTGGCCAGGCGCAGGCGGACGGTGTCCGTGGGCGGCGGCACCGGTGCCGTGCCGAAGTGGAGCTTGCCGAACAGGCCCAGGTGGATGTGGACCCACCCGGCGTCCTCGAAGCCGAGGAACAGGTGCTTGCCGTGCGCGTCGACGCCGGTGAACCCGCGGCCGTCCAGGAGGGCCGCGCTCTCCGCGAACCTGCCCTGCGGGCTGCTGACCCGCACCAGCCCACCCTCGAACCGGTCACGGTGGTCCGCGGCCAGGCGGTGGATCGTGTGTCCCTCGGGCACGGCGGCGGCTCTCCTCGGCGGGGCGGGATATGACTACGAGGATATGACTGTGCCGCCGGACGGACCGGCGGCACGGGGCGGGACGGGTCAGCCCTGCTGCGGGTGGTGGGCCGGGATCGGGGGCAGTTCGCCCGTGGTCTCGTACGCCGTCAGCATCTCGATACGACGGGTGTGACGCTCCTCACCCGAGTACGGCGTCGCGAGGAAGATCTCGACGAACTTCGTCGACTCCTCGACCGTGTGCATCCGGCCGCCGATGGCCACCACATTGGCGTCGTTGTGCTCGCGGCCGAGCGCGGCGGTCTGCTCGCTCCAGGCGAGTGCGGCGCGCACGCCCTTCACCTTGTTGGCGGCCATCTGCTCGCCGTTGCCGGAGCCGCCGATCACGATGCCGAGACTGCCCGCGTCCGCGGCCGTCTTCTCGGCGGCGCGCAGGCAGAACGGCGGGTAGTCGTCCTGGGCGTCGTAGATGTGGGGACCACAGTCGACGGCTTCGTGGCCTTGGGCCTTGAGCCACTCGACGAGGTGGTTCTTGAGTTCGAAGCCGGCATGGTCGGAACCGAGGTACACGCGCATGTGACGAGTGTGGCATGTGGATCGCGGGGTAGCCGTCATCGGGGTCGGGACCCTCCGGACGCGGCAGGACCTGCTGCCGGATCACGCTCCCGGCCCCCGTTGGACCTGTCGTCGAGCACACGCTCGGCCGGCGCTCAAAGCCGTTGCACAGCGCTCATGTGTGCAATCCCACTCGGGCAACGATCCGGACACCTATTCGGAATAAAGGGTTCCGCTTCCAGGGTCGGGCGAGCTTCAATGCCAGTGCCTCGCCGCCACACCACAGTGCAGCGGCACAGCTACGGGACAGAGTGATCCAGAACGTAAGGATTCGATCCATGACGCAGACGACTCTGGCAGGACCGGGCCAGAAGCCCGGCGAGCCGGGCCGGGCGGACAAGCAGGAGTCCGGCGACGGGCTCCAGGCAGGTCTCAAGAACCGCCACCTCTCCATGATCGCCATCGGCGGAGTGATCGGCGCGGGCCTCTTCGTGGGCTCCGGCGCCGGCATCGCCGCCGCAGGACCGGCCATCCTGCTCTCGTACGCGCTCGTCGGCCTCATGGTCGTCTTCGTCATGCGGATGCTCGGCGAGATGGCCTCGGCCAGGCCCAGCTCGGGCTCCTTCTCCGCCTACGCCGACCAGGCCCTCGGCCGCTGGGCCGGTTTCTCGATCGGCTGGCTGTACTGGTTCTTCTGGGTCGTGGTGCTCGCCGTCGAAGCCACGGCGGGTGCCAAGATCCTGGAGGGCTGGGTGCCGGGCGTTCCGCAGTGGGCGTGGGCGCTGATCGTGATGGTGGTGCTCACCGCGACGAACCTGGTCTCGGTCGGCTCGTACGGCGAGTTCGAGTTCTGGTTCGCCGGGATCAAGGTCGTGGCGATCGGCGCGTTCGTCGTCGTCGGTCTGCTCGCCGTCTTCGGGCTGCTGCCCGGTTCGGACAACCCGGGCGCGGGGCTCGCACACCTCACGGACAGCGGCGGCTTCTTCCCCCACGGGCCGGGCGCCATCCTCACCGGTGTACTGATGGTCGTCTTCTCTTTCATGGGCAGCGAGATCGTCACGCTGGCGGCCGGCGAGTCCGAGAACCCGCAGCGCGCCGTCCAGAAGGCCACCAACAGCGTGATCTGGCGGATAGCCGTCTTCTACCTGGGCTCGATCTTCATCGTGCTGACGCTGCTGCCGTGGAACGACGCGTCGATCCTCAAGGACGGCAGCTACGTCGCCGCGCTGAACTCGATCGGCATTCCGCACGCCGGCCAGGTCATGGACGTCATCGTGCTGACGGCCGTCCTGTCCTGCCTCAACTCCGGCCTGTACACGGCCTCGCGGATGGCGTTCTCGCTCGGCGGCCGCGGTGACGCGCCGAAGGCGTTCGCCCGGACCAACAAGCGGGGCGTGCCGCAGGCGGCCATCCTGTCCTCGGTGGTCTTCGGCTTCGTCGCCGTGTTCTTCAACTACCAGTGGCCGGACACCGTCTTCCAGTTCCTGCTGAACTCGTCCGGTGCGGTCGCCCTGTTCGTCTGGCTGGTCATCTGCTTCACCCAGCTGCGGATGCGCGGGATCATCCTGCGCGAGTCGCCGGAGAAGCTGGTCGTACGGATGTGGCTCTTCCCGTACCTGACCTGGGCGACGATCGCGATGATCTCGTTCGTGCTGGTCTACATGCTGACCGACGACAGCGGCCGCGAGCAGGTCCTGCTCTCGCTCCTTGTCGCAGCGGTCGTCGTGGTCGTCTCACTGGTACGCGAGGCCCGGCAGCGCAAGAGCGGTGCGATCCCCGCCGACGCGTCCGCCGACGCCTGATCGATCCTGTGCCTGCCTGACGGCCGATGTCAGGTGTAAGGGGAGGCTCTCCCGTCGCGGACTTCACCGCGCGACGGGAGAGCCTCCCTTTTGCACGACCCGCTGCCCCCGGTCGGCCTTCCGCGCCGGCGCCCCGGGACCGCGGTCGCCTGTGCCGCCGGGCGCGGGCCGACCACGGCGCAGGTCATCCGCCCGGACCGCGCGACGGACACGGAGCCCGCCATGCGCCGTGCCGCACCGTGCCCCGTGCCGGACCGCGCCCCGTGCCGCACCGTGCCCTGGCCTCGCCGGCCTTCCGCTTCGGCAGCGGGCACCGTGCCGAGGCCCTCCACGGTGAGCGGACATGCAAGAGGCCCGCCGTTCTGGTGTCGCAGTGCGACCCGGCGAGCCTCTTGGAGGGGGTTCATGAACGCGCCCGAGGCGCGTGAGCATGCGTCAGCCGCGGCGGCCGATGAGCTTCCAGGCGGCGGGGAGCGCGCCCATCGCCAGCGCCGCCTTCAGGGCGTCACCGAGCAGGAACGGCACCAGGCCGGCCGCGATCGCGGCGCTCGCCGACATCCCGGTGGACAGAGCCAGGTACGGGACACCGACCGCGTAGATGATCGCGGAGCCGAGCACCATCGTGCCCGCGGTGCGCAGCACGGAGCGGTCTCCGCCGCGTCGGGCGATGTCGCCGACCACGGTCGCGGCGAGCAGCATGCCGAGGACGTAACCGAACGAGGCGCCGCCCGCACCGGAGCTGCCGCCCGCGAACCACGGCATGCCCGCCATGCCGACGAGCGCGTACACGGCGAGGGAGAGGAAGCCGCGGCGCGCGCCGAGCGCGGTGCCGACGAGAAGCGCGGCGAAGGTCTGGCCGGTGACGGGGACCGGGGAGCCCGGGACCGGGACGGCTATCTGGGCGGCAATACCGGTGAGCGCGGCGCCGCCGACGACCAGGGCCGTGTCGACGGCGTAGCGGTGCCTGGCGGCGGGCAGCAGATCGGCGAGGACCGCTCCGGTACGGACGGGGGCGGCGGCAGCAGTACTCATCGGGACTCCGCGGTGGTGAGGGCAGGTGGGGACAGACTGAGCCTGACGTTAGCCCACGGGTTAACGCTCGATCACCATCAGCCACCCACAAAGCGGCGGTTGACGGATTGGTGGGGTTCCCACAAAGGCTGGTGCGCAATCACGCGGCAGCGTGATGCTGGTCACTGAGGTGAGGGCCGAGAGGGGCCCGGCCAAGGGATGTGGCCTCGCCACGTGAGACTGTAGGTTCCCCATAAGAGGGACCCACCAGATGATCCGAGAGTGACCCGCACCCCATGCACGACTCCCCTCCCCCCACGCAGCAGGAACCCCTCTCGCACGGACTGAAGCAGCGTCATCTGACCATGCTCGGCCCGGGCGGGGTGATCGGCGCCGGGCTCTTCGTCGGTTCGGGCGCCGGGATCGCGGTCGCCGGACCGGGCATCGTCGTGTCGTACCTGATCGCGGGCGCGCTCGCGATGCTGGTGATGCGGATGCTCGGCGAGATGTCGGCCGCGATGCCCGCCTCGGGCGCGTTCTCCGTCCATGCGGAGCGGGCGCTCGGCCGCTGGGCCGGGTTCAGCGTGGGCTGGCTCTACTGGTTCCTGCTGGTGGTGGTCCTCGCCGTGGAGGCGACCGCCGCCGCGAAGATCGCCCACGGCTGGCTGCCGGGCGTGGACCAATGGGCGTGGGTACTGGTCTTCATGGTCGTCTTCACCGTGGCCAATCTGACGGCGGTGAAGAACTTCGGCGAGTTCGAGTTCTGGTTCGCCGCGCTCAAGGTCACCGCGATCGTGATCTTTCTGGTGCTCGGGCTGCTCGCCGTCTTCGGTCTGCTGCCGGACACCGATCCGGTCGGGCTGACCAACCTCACCGGGCAGGGCGGTTTCCTGCCGAACGGCTGGGACGGTGTCGTCTCCGGTGTGCTGACCGTCGTCTTCGCGTTCGGGGGGCTGGAGGTCGTCACGATCGCGGCGGCCGAGACCGAGAACCCGGCCCGCGCGGTGGGACGTGCGGTACGCAGTGCCGTCGTACGGATCCTGTTCTTCTACGTCGGGTCGATGCTGGTGATCGTGACGGTGCTGCCGTGGACCGCGCAGCAGTCCGGACTGAGCCCGTACGTCAAGGTCCTGGACGCGATCGGGGTGCCGTCCGCCGGGCAGATCATGAACATCGTGGTGTTCGTGGCACTGCTCTCCGCGCTGAACGCCAATCTCTACGGCGCGTCCCGGATGGTGTTCTCGCTGGCCGAACGCGGCGAGGGACCGCGCGGGCTGCTCAAGGTGTCGGGAAGCGGGGGCGGGGGCGGGGTGCCGCGGCGGGCGGTGCTGGCCTCGGTCGCCTTCGGCTTCGTCTCCGTCCTGCTCAATCTGAAGTGGCCCGACACCGTCTTCCTCTATCTCCTCAACTCGGTCGGCGCGGTGCTCCTCTTCGTCTGGGGTCTGATCGCGGCGTCGCAGCTGCGGCTGCGCCGCCGTCTGGAACGCGAGGCACCCCAGGCCCTGGGCCTGCGGATGTGGTGCTTCCCGTGGCTGACCTGGGTGACCCTGGCCGCGCTGTTGGCCGTACTCGTGCTGATGCTGACCGACGACGCCGCGCGCCCGCAGGTGCTGTGGTCGGCCGGGGCGACCGGTCTCGTGCTGCTGGTGGCGGGGGCGCGGGAGCTGAGGGACCGGCGCGGATCCACGAGCACGCGCTGAGGCGTGGCCGTCCCGGGCACGTACGCACACGTTCACCTTGCGTGACGCCAGCGCCCGGATAGCGGACGCCGATCCCCTGCGAGCGAGTATCGGGCAGAGACTGTGGCAACGTCCCCGTCTCAGCTACCGAACAGAGTTCGTCCATGCCTCGGACCACCTCGTCTCCCCCCACCGCCGATTCCGACGTCCCCGCCACCCCGGCCGGCGCCGAGGCCCCCGCGGTCACGGCCGACTCCGCGCTCGCCCATGGACTCAAGCAGCGCCATCTGTCGATGATCGCCCTCGGCGGTGTCATCGGTGCCGGGCTGTTCGTCGGTTCCGGTGCCGGTATCGCCTCCGCCGGGCCCTCGATCGTCCTCGCCTACGCCATCTCCGGGCTGCTGGTCATGTTCGTGATGCGCATGCTCGGCGAGATGTCCGCCGCCAATCCGGTCTCCGGCTCCTTCTCCGTCCACGCGGAACGGGCCATCGGGCCGTGGGCCGGATTCACCGCCGGGTGGGCGTTCTGGGTGCTGCTCTGCGTCGCCGTCGGCCTGGAAGGGATCGGCGCCGCGCACATCGTCACCGGCTGGCTGCCCGGCACCCCCGAGTGGGCCTGGGTGGGGCTGTTCATGGTGCTCTTCCTCACCACGAACCTGACCGCAGTGAAGAACTTCGGCGAGTTCGAGTTCTGGTTCGCCGCGCTCAAGGTCGCCGCGATCACGCTGTTCCTGGTGCTGGGCGTGCTGGCGATCCTCGGTGTGCTGCCCGGCACGACCGCCCCGGGCGACGCCAACCTCCGCGGTGACGGCGGGTTCCTGCCGCACGGCGCCAACGGCTTCATCATCGGACTGCTCGCCTCCGTCTTCGCGTACGGCGGTCTGGAGACGGTCACCATCGCCGCGGCCGAGTCCGAGAACCCGGTACGGGGCGTCGCGAAGGCGGTCCGGACGGCGATGTGGCGGATCGCGCTGTTCTACGTCGGTTCCATGGCGGTCGTCGTCACCCTCGTCCCGTGGGACGACCCGAAGGTCGCGACGGTCGGCCCGTTCTACGCGACACTCGACCACCTCGGCATCAGCGGCGCAGCGGAGATCATGAACGTGGTCATCCTGATCGCCCTGCTCTCCGCGATGAACGCCAACATCTACGGCGCCTCGCGCATGGCCTGCTCGCTGGTCGCCCGCGGCCAGGGTCCGAAGCGGCTCGGCCGGGTCACCTCCGGCGTGCCGCGTACCGCGGTGCTCGTCTCGTCCGCCTTCGGCTTCCTGTGCGTGCTGCTCAGCTACTGGCGGCCGGACGACGTCTTCCCCTGGCTGCTCAACATGATCGGCGCGGTGATCCTGGTCGTCTGGATCTTCATCGCGGTGTCGCAGCTGCTGCTGCGCCGCCGGCTGGAGCGCGAGTCGCCCGAGAAGCTGGTCGTGCGCATGTGGCTGTTCCCGGTGGGAACGCTGCTGGCGCTGGCGGCCATGGCCGGCATCTTCGCACTGATGCTGCGCCAGCCCGACACGCGTGACCAGCTGCTGGCGACCGGTGCGCTGACCGTGGTCCTCAGCGTCATCGGTGGCGTGCGCCAGCGCCGGGCCGGGGCCGTCAAGAACTGACGTCCGGTGCGCACGGCACGTTGAGGGAGAGCAGCGCGCCGCCCTCCTCTCCGAGCTGCACCTCACTCACCGCCGCGTTCCGCAGCTGCGGAAGCGCCCGGCGGTAGGCGCCGAGCGGGATCGACAGCAGTTCGCACAGGACGAGTCGCAGCACGGTGCCGTGGGAGACGACCAGTACGCGCTGTCCCGGATGGCAGTACGCGATCCGGCGCAGCGCAGCCGTCCCCCGGGCCGCCGCCGTGCGCGGATCCTCGGCCCCGGGGAAGGCGTGGATCACCGGATCGGCGCGGTACGCCTCGGCCCATGCAGGGTCCTCGGCGGCGAACTCGGCGAGCGTGCACCCCTCCATCGCCCCGAAGTCGCACTCGCGCAGATCGTGTTCGGGCAGGGGTACGAGGCCGAGCGCCCGGCAGGCGGGTTCGGCGGTCTCGATGGCGCGCGAGACCGTCGACGTCCAGATCGCGTCCACCCGATGCCGGACCGTCCACCGCGCCAACTGCTCGGCCTGTCGGCGCCCCTCTTCACTGAGCGGAATGTCGCTGATCCCGGCGTAACGGTCCTCTCCGTGCCAGATGGTCTCTCCGTGGCGGGCGAGCAGCAGGGTCGTGGGGGTGGCGGTCATCGACTCTCCCTTCCGGTTCGCCCACCAGCTTGGGGCACGGCCGGGCGATGCGCGCCGGGGCGGGACGCGGTACCTGCCGGATCCCGACACCACATCAGCCCTTCGGTCCAGGACCGAAGGGCTGATCACGTCCTGGCTCCCCCATGCCCCGCGCGGAAGTCACTCGTACGAGGCGGGTGCGATGATGGACCCCGTCGCCTGGTGGGACTGGCCAGTCGAACTCAACACACCCGGCACGATCATGTCCGGCAGCATCGACGCGCCCGAAGCGGCTGCCGAGGACAGGGGCATCATGACCATCACCGTTCAGGAACTGGCGTACTACCCGGTCAAGGGCTGCGCCGGGGTCCGCGCCGACCGCGCCGAGCTCACCGGGACCGGTCTGGTGCACGACCGTACGTTCATGGTGGTGGACGCGGAGAACGGCGCGTTCCGCAGCCAGCGGACGCTCCCCGCGATGGCCGCGATCAGGGCTGAAGTCCTGGACGGCGGCCATGTGCTGCTCCTCTCCGCGCAGGACCTGGAGCCCCTGAAGCTGGACGTCGACCGGGACGGTCCGCGCCGCGCGGTCAGCATGTTCGACCGCCCGCTCGGTGAGGCGTGCGACCAGGGGGACGCGGCCGCCGAGTGGTTCTCGGAGGCACTCGGGACGAGGTCCCGGCTGGTCCGGGTGGCGCCCGGCTTCGACCGCGACGGCTGGGGCGAGACCCCCGGCAAGGTCAACTTCGCCGACGCCCATGCGGTGCTGGTCGCCTCCACCGCGTCCCTGGCCGGCCTCAACGCCCGTATCGAGGCCCGGGGCGACGCGCCCGGCGTACCGATGGACCGCTTCCGCCCGAACATCGTGCTGTCCGGCTCCGACGAGCCGCACTTCGAGGACCGGGTACGCCGGATGACGATCGGTTCGGCCGAACTCGCCTACGCCGTGCGGGCGATGCGGTGCAACGTCCCCTTGGTGGACCAGTCGACCGGCCTCCGGGCGGGCCCGGAGCCGGTCCGGACCCTGGCGACCTACCGCCGCGAACCCGACTACGGGAACAAGGTCAGCTTCGGCGCGAAGAACGCAGTGGTCCGCGACGGTGTGGTGGCCGTCGGCGACGTCGTCGGGATCACGAGCCGGCTCGACGCGTGAAGGGGCCGCACCGAACGTGAGGACGGTGCACCGCGACGCCCTGTGCGCGGCCTGCCCTTGCGCGGCCGGGAGCATCCGAACGCCGGCCTCCTGCCGTCGCGCCATGTTCAGATCCGGAAGATCGACCCCACGAACTCCGTGAGCAGCCGCTCCTTCAGCGGCCCCGGCAACGCGTCCAGCAGCACCAGTACCGGAGCCGTCCGGGCGGGCAGGCCCGCGTCGCCGCCGAGTCCCGCGAAGGCCAGGACCGCCGCGACCTCTTCCGGGCCCAGGGCCGACGGGTCGAGTCCGGCGGCCAGTTCGGCCAGGCCCGGGTCGACCGTGACCGGAGGCAGCGCGCGGGCCGCCGACAGTGCCCCGGTGAGGTCGGTGAGCAGGGCGTCCACCTGACCGACTGTGGCCGGGGTCAGTGTGAGGTGGAGGTTGGGTGGCAGGCCGTCGAAGGAGAGCTGCGGCTGGAGGTACCAGCCGCGTTCGCGCATCTCGTCCGCGAGGTGCAGCAGCAGGCTCAGGTCGGGAACACCGGACGTGTGGACCGTGAAGGCGACCAGGCCGGCCGACGGGTCACCGAGGACGTGCACGTCGTCCGTCTTGCGCAGCCCTGCGAGCAGCCGGTCGGTGGCCTCCGCCACCCGGGCCGCGAGACCCGTGTAACCGTCTTCGCCGACATGCCGCAGCACCGCCCACGCCTGTGCCAGCAGCCCCGCCGACTTGGTGCCCTGGACAGTCGGGTTGACCACCGGGTAGCCGGGCCAGCCCGCGTGGGCGAAGTACTGGTGGCGGCGGAGTCCGGCGTCCCGGTAGAGCACCACCGACGCGCCCTTGTCCGCGTAGCCGTACTTGTGCAGGTCGACGGAGAGCGAGGTGACGCCGGGGACCGACAGGTCGAACGGCGGGATGTCGCGGCCGGCGCGGCGCAGATAGGGCAGGATCCAGCCGCCGATGCAGGCATCGACATGGCAGAGCACACCACGGTCCGCGGCCGCCGCGGCGATCTCCGCCACCGGATCGATCACCCCGTGCGCGTACGAGGGTGCGGAGGCCACCACGAGGGCCGTGCGGGGCGTGATCGCGGCCGCCGTCGCGGCGGCGTCAGCCCGGTACGTGACAGGGTCCACCGGGACGACCACCGGCTCCATGCCCAGGTACGCCGCCGCCTTGTGGAAAGCCGCATGAGCGGTGGACGGAAGGAGCAACTGGGGTTCGGTGACGCCCCGTTCCGACCTGGCCTGGTCGCGGGCCGTCTTCACCGCGAGCAGGATGGACTCCGTACCGCCGCTGGTGAACGAGCCCTGGACGTCCGGCCCGCCGCCCAGCAGCGCCGCCGCCGCACCCACCAGGTCGTTCTCCAGCCGCGCGACGCTCGGGAAGACCGTCATGTCGAGGCCGTTGACGGTTGCGTACGCCGTGTAGGCGGCAGCGGCCAGCTCGTCGAGGCCGTCCAGGCCCGCGTCGTAGACGTACGCGAAGGTGCGGCCGCCCCGCGTCGGTGCGTCGGCGCCGCGCAGCGACCGCAGCTCGGCGAGGACGTCGGCGGCGGGCCGCCCCTGGGGCAGGCCCGGGGGTGTGGGGTCAGTCGGCATGGGCGGGCTCTTCCTTGAGGGAGTCGGAGTACCGGTGCAACAGCCACAGACTCGCCACCGCGAGGACGGCGGGCAGCACGCTCATACCGGCCGTGATGCCGGCCAGCGCCGTGTCCGGCTGGTCCACCCGGTGGTCGGCGTCCGAGGAGCGGAAACCCGTCACGGCGAGCACCAGGGCGAACGCCCCGGCGCCCAGCGCGAAGGCGAGGGTCTCGGCCGCCGTCCACAGCCCGGTGAACGTCGCGGCCCGCCGCCTGCCGGTACGGGCGACATCGGCGGCCAGCGTGTCGGCGAGCATCGTCAGGGGCAGCAACTGGAGTCCCGCATAGGCGATTCCGACCGCGGCGACGGCCGTGTAGCCGAGCACCGGACCGCCCTGCCGGGTGAACACCAGCCCCACCGCCCCCGCGAGATAGAGCAGCGAGGCGCACCACTGGGCGCAGGTCGTACCGCGGAGCCTGGCCAGCCGGTTCCAGAGCGGCATGAAGAGCACCAGCGGGCCGATCATGCACGCGAAGAGCGGGGTGACGGCGTTCGCCGAGCCGAGGGTGTACGTGGCGAAGTACTGGACGCCGGCGAGCATGACCCCGATGGCCAGGGCCTGCAGGGACCACATGCCGGCCAGGAAAAGGAACGGGCGGTTCGAGCGGGCGGCGGCGAGCTGCGCGCGCAGGGACGGTTCGGCCTTGCTGCGGGCGACCGCCGGAGCCCAACGGGTGGTGAACCAGGCCCCGAACATCCCGAGGGCGAGCAGGACGGCGACGGCGATCCCCATCAGCCGGTAGCTCGCCGGGGTGTCACCGTCGGCGTGGGCGATCGCGGGGGCGAGTGCGCCGGACAGCAGAATGGCGACGCCGAGGAACGCCACCCGCCAGGCCAGGACCCGGCCGCGTTCGGCCGGGTCCTCCGTCATCTCGGCGGGCATCGTCACGTACGGAACCTGGAACACCGCGTACGCGGTCGCGGCCAGCAGGAACAGCACGGCCACGTATCCGGCCGCCGCCGCACCCCGCAGCGGGGGCGCGGCGAAGAGCAGCGCGAAGAACGGCGGCAGGGCGCAGGCGCCGATCAGCAGGAACGGGCGGCGCGGCCCGCCGCGCAGCCGGCTGCGGTCGGAGAGAGCTCCGACCAGCGGGTTGATCAGGACGTCCCACGCCTTGGGAAGGAAGACCGCGGCGCCCGCGACGGCGGCGGGCACGGCCAGCACATTGGTCAGGTAGTAGAGGAGGATCAGCCCCGGAACGGTGGCGAATGTGCCGGTGCACAGGGAACCGAGCCCGTATCCGATGCGGACGCGTCGCGGCAGCTGCGGGGCCGGATCCCGGTCCGTGCGGACGTCGGCTGACATGCCGCAGATCATGAACGAGAGTTCGAGCCTGCGGCAAGGGTTCAGCGTGACGGGAGTGTGAACTCCAGCAGCGGTAGTTCGCGGCCCGGGATCGACCCCGAGGGCGTCGCTCCGATCCGTACCGCCCCCATAGCGAGATAGAACGGTTCGGCATGCGGGTCGGCGTCGATGGTGAAGCGCACGAAACCGAGGCGGCGGGCCTCGGACACGACGTGCTCGAACAGCAGCCGGCCCACGCCCCGGCCCACCGTGTCCGGTTCGACGAACATCATGCCGAGGGTGCCCACGGCCGGCAGCCCCTCCAGGGTGGTGAAGCCGAGGACGCGGCCGTCCTCCTCGGCAACGGCGGTCCGGCGGCGGTCGAGGTCCGCCGGGTGCATGGTGAGTTCGTCCCGGCAGGCGGCCAGGAACGCTTCGTCGTAACCCCAGTAGCCCTTCGACCGCAGGGCGAGTGCGGTCAGCTCCGCGGCTTCCGCGGGGCGCGCTTCTC
Source organism: Streptomyces sp. JH14 (assembly GCF_029428675.1). Taxonomy (GTDB): domain Bacteria; phylum Actinomycetota; class Actinomycetes; order Streptomycetales; family Streptomycetaceae; genus Streptomyces. The sequence continues at coordinate 2,219,141 of NZ_JAJNEL010000001.1, forward strand.
GTATGCGCATGGCGAATCGCTTCCCTTCGGGGCCGGTTGTCGTCCCCCTCCGGCATGCTGCACCATGCGGCCGGACATGTGACGCGGTGCGGAGCGGGTTCCGGACGCCGTCCGGAACCCGCTCCGGGCGCATGCGTCAGTCGAAGATCGGACCCTGCGTCCGGGTCCGCTTGATCTCGTAGAAGCCGGGGATCGACGCCACCAGCAGTGTGCCGTCCCACAGCTTCGCCGCCTCCTCACCCTTCGGGGCGGGGGTGACGACCGGGCCGAAGAAGGCGATCTGCTCGCCGTCGGAGCCCGGCACGGCGATGACCGGCGTGCCGACGTCCTGGCCGACCTTGTCGATGCCCTCCTTGTGGGAGGCGCGCAGCTCCGTGTCGTACGCGTCCGAGTCGGCGAAGTCCGCGAGCTCGGCCGGCAGGCCGACGTCTTCGAGCGCGCCCACGATCGCCTCGCGGGTCGGGCCCTCGCCCTGGTTGTGGAAGCGGGTGCCGAGCGCCGTGTACAGCGGGCCGACGATGTCGTCGCCGTGCTTCTGCTGGGCGGCGACGACGACGCGTACCGGGCCCCAGGCCTTGGTCTCCAGCATCTCGCGGTACTCCTCGGGCAACTCGTCGAGCCTGTCCTCGTTGAGCACGGCGAGGCTCATCACATGCCAGCGGACCTCGACGTCGCGGACCTTCTCCACCTCCAGCATCCAGCGGGAGGTCATCCACGCCCAGGGGCAGAGCGGGTCGAACCAGAAATCGGCGGGCGTCTTGCCGTTCGCCGTGGCGTTCTCAGACATGTCTCTCCTCAAGAGGCGGTCGCACCTGTGCTCGGGAACACCGCCGGACGGCCCCGCCATTCCCGCACGCTCGGGCCGGGAGCCGCATGGGAGGATCAAAACCATTCGAAGGTGACACAAAGGAGTGCAGCTGTGCCCGGTCAAAACCTGTCGCGCGAAGAAGCCCGTGAACGGGCGGAGCTGCTGACCGTCGACGGATACGAGGTCCTGCTCGACGTGCGGTCCGCAGTCGGCGAGCCCGAGGAGGACGCCGGAGACGGTGGGGACCGCCCGGCCGGTCCGCGGACCTTCCGCTCGGTGACGACGATCCGGTTCCGCTCCGCGCGGGCCGGGGCGTCCACCTTCGCGGACCTGCTGGCGCCGAGCGTGACGTCGGTGACCCTGAACGGGCAGGCGCTCGACCCCGCCGTCGTCTTCGACGGCACGCGGGTGGCGCTGGACGGTCTGCCGGAGGGCGAGAACGTCCTGGTGGTCGACGCGCAGTGCGCGTACAGCCGGACCGGCGAGGGCATGCACCGGTTCGTCGACCCGGAGGACGGCGAGGTCTACCTCTACACGCAGTACGAGCCGGCCGACGCACGACGCGTCTTCGCGAACTTCGAGCAGCCCGACCTGAAGGCTCCCTTCCGCTTCGAGGTGACGGCGCCCGACGGGTGGACGGTCTGGAGCAACGGGACCGAGGAGTCCCGGGACGGCGGGGTCTGGCGGTTCGCCGAGACGAAGCCGATCTCGACGTACATCACGGCGGTCGTCGCCGGCCCGTACCACCATGTGACCGACTCGTACAGCCGCACGTTCGACGACGGCACGACGCTGGACATCCCGCTCGGCGCGCTCTGCCGCAAGGGGCTCGCCCGGCACTTCGACGCGGACGACATCTTCCTGATCACCAAGCAGGGCCTGGACTTCTTCCACGACAACTTCGACTACCCGTACCCGTTCGGCAAGTACGACCAGGCGTTCGTGCCCGAGTACAACCTCGGCGCGATGGAGAACCCGGGCTGTGTCACGTTCCGCGAGGAGTACATCTTCCGCGGCAAGGTGACACAGGCCTCCTACGAGAGCCGGGCCAACGTCATCCTGCACGAGATGGCGCACATGTGGTTCGGCGACCTCGTCACCATGCAGTGGTGGGACGACCTGTGGCTGAAGGAGTCGTTCGCCGACTTCATGGGCGCCTTCGCCATGGTGGAGTCGACCCGCTTCAAGGACGGCTGGATCACCTTCGCCAACAACCGCAAGTCCTGGGCCTACCGGGCCGACCAGCTGCCGTCCACCCACCCGATCACGGCCGACATCCGTGACCTGGAGGACGCCAAGCTGAACTTCGACGGCATCACGTACGCCAAGGGTGCGTCGGTGCTGAAGCAACTGGTGGCGTACGTCGGGCGGGACGCGTTCCTGGAGGGCGCGCGGCGCTACTTCAAGAAGCACGCCTACGGCAATACGCAGCTGGGCGACCTGCTGTCGGTGCTCGCCGAGACGTCCGGGCGCGACATGGCCGGCTGGTCGCGGTCGTGGCTCCAGACGGCGGGCGTCAACTCGCTGACCCCGGTGGTGACGTACGACGCGGCGGACCGGATCACCGAGCTGGCGGTCCTCCAGGAGGCGGCCGAGGCGTATCCCGAGCTGCGGCCGCACCGGGTCGCGGTCGGCCTGTACCGGCGCACGACCGGCGGGGACCTGGTGCGGTACGCGCGCGCCGAGGTGGACGTGGCGGGGCCGCGCACGGTGGTCGAGGCGCTGGCCGGGGCCGAGCGGCCCGAGCTGGTCCTCGTCAACGACGACGACCTCACGTACTGCAAGGCCCGCTTCGACGAGGCGTCCCTCGACACGCTGCGCGCGCACCTCGGCGACATCTCCGACCCGCTCGCGAGGGCGCTGTGCTGGTCGGCGCTGTGGAACCTGACGCGGGACGGGCTGATGCCGGCCCGCGACTTCATCTCGCTGGTGCTCGCCTACTCCGGGCGTGAGTCCGACATCGGCGTCCTGCAGATGCTGCATGCCTGGACCCGGACCGCACTCGTCCACTACGCCGCGCCCGGCTGGCGCGAGGAGGGCGGCCGGGCGCTGGCCTCGGGTGCGCTGCGGGAGCTGCGGATCGCCGAGGCGGGGAGCGAGCACCAGCTGGCGTGGGCGCGGTTCTTCGCGTCGGTCGCGGACTCGGACGCGGACTTCCAGCTGCTGTTCGCGCTGCTGGGGGAATCCGCACGGATCGACGGTCTTGAGGTCGACCAGGAGCTGCGGTGGGCGTTCGTGTCCTCGCTGGCCGCGCACGGGGTCGCCGACGAGTCGGTGATCAATGCCGAACTGGCCCGGGACGACACGGCGTCCGGCAAGCGGCACCAGGTGCGTTGCCTGGCAGCGCGGCCCTCGGCGGCGGTCAAGGCGCAGGCATGGGCCGCCGTGGTGGAGTCGGACGCGCTGTCCAACGCGCTGGTGGAGGCGACGATCGCGGGGTTCGGGCAGCCGTCCCAACGGGAGCTGCTGGCGCAGTATGCGGCCACGTACTTCGACGCGATCGAGCGGGTGTGGGCCGAGCGGACGATCCAGATCGGGATGGCCGTGGTGCGGGGGCTGTTCCCGGCGCTGCAGGACGACCCGGCGACGCTGGCCGCCACGGACGCGTGGCTCGAGGCGCATGCGGATGCGGCGCCCGCGTTGCGGCGCCTGGTGCTGGAGGCCCGGGACGATCTGGCCCGGGCGCTGCGGGCTCAGGCGTGCGACACGGGGGCGCAGGGCCGGGTCTGAGTCTGCGCGTGATCCGGGCGCCGGGGGCGTTGTCCTCGACCGCCGGGCGGGCTCGATGGTTGGGCCCGTCCGGCGTGAGACCGGCGGGGGTGCACAATCCCCGGCGGGATCGCCCTTTTCGGTTGTCGAACGTCCGTACTTTAGGACGGCGTTGTCCTGAATTGTCGACGGACGTGTAACAGGGGTTAGCGGCACCGCGGCCGGCGGCATACCCCGGAACATGACCCAGAACACCCCTGCCTCCCCCTGCCACTTCCGCCTCCCCTCCGGCGTACGGCAACGCGTCCTGTCCGCCGAGCAGTTGAAGGCGCACGGCGTGTCCCCTGCGCGGGCGGCCGCGCAGTGCCGGGCCGGCGGTCCGTGGCAGCAGCCGCTGCCCGGCGTCTACGTGCTGCACCCGGGACCGCCCACCGGCGAGGAGCGCCTGCGGTCCGCCCTGCTGTACGTCGGGCGGCGGCGCGGCGTGCCCGCCCAGGCAGGCGCCGCGCGGGCGACGGGGTACGGCGAGGCCATGGTCACCGGGCTGGCGGCGCTCGCCCTGTACGGGTTCTCCGCCGCACCCCCGGTCGGTTCGCTGGACCGGATCGATGTGCTCGTGCCGCGCACCCGGCGGCTGCGGTCGGCGCGGTACGTGCACGTGATGCGGACGTCCGAACTGCCCTGCCCCGAGCAGCTCGCCGGCCTGCCGGTGGCCCCCGTGGCGCGGGCGCTCACGGACGCGGCCGCCGGGCTCGGGGACGCTCGGGACGTACGCCGGCTGCTCACCGAGGCGGTCCGCGTCGGCCACTGCGAACCTGCGGCGGTGGTACGCGAGTTGAACCGCGCCAAGCTGCTGGGCCGCCCCCATGTGGTGAACGCCGTCGACTCGCTGCTCGCCGAGGGGCGGGCACGGGCGGAGAGCCGGCTGTACGAGATGGTGCGGAGCCACGACCTGCCGGAGCCGCTGTGGAACGTGGACCTGCGGCTGCCCGGCGGCCCGCACCTCGGCGGTGTGGACGCCTACTGGCCCGGCGAGGCCGTCGCCGTCGCACTCGAGACCCGCACACCCCGGCACGGCACGCTCGACGACGGCCGGCGCCGGGACGACGGCGAGGACGGGCGCGTGCACGACGCCGAGTGGTCCGCGGACACCGCCGAACGCGAGCATCTGGAGCGGCTCGGAATCACCGTCGTCCGCCTCTCCCCGAGGAGGCTGCGCGACGCCCAGGAGCATCAGGCGGCCGTGGTGCGCACCGCACTGATGGCGGCGGCGGACCGTGAGCCTGCCGCGCATGTGGTCATCCTGCCCCGATAACAGGGGAGTTATCGCCCCTTTCATCCCTCGTGACGCTTTGGCTCCGATGGCGGAAGTACGCCACGGACGCATCTCGCCTCCCTCAACCCTCCACAAACCCCTGTCGGTTACGAAAGGCTGAGCGGTCATCCGGTACCGAATTCCGGACTTTCTCTTTCACTCACAGGGATGCTGATGACCTCCGAATCCCCAAGCCCCATATCCGGGGCGAGACGCGTGGCCCGAGTCGCGGCCGCCGCCGGTCTGGTGGCCGCACTGGCCGCCTCCGGCGCGGCCCCGGTCTTCGCCGCCGACGACCCGGCCGACACCCCCGTGAAGGCGGCCGCCACGAGTGACAAGCTCGGTGCGGCCGACGCCGATGTTCTGACCAAGGCGCAGGCCAAGGGCGAGAAGAACATCACCATGATGGTCGCCACCGCGCCGGGTGCGACCGAGCAGGTCGCCGAACAGCTGGACGCCGTCAAGGGGTCCGTGCTGGGGCGTACGTACGACAAGCTCGGCTACGTACGCGCGACCGTACCGACCGCGACCGCCGAGGCCACCATCAAGGCGGCCTCGAAGCTGACGTCCGTCTACGGCATCGATCTCAAGCAGGAGATCATGCTGGACGACCCGACGCCCGCGGCCGACCGGGCCACCGGGGCGAAGACCCAGTCCACGGGCACCTACCCGGCACCCGGCAAGAACACGCCGGCGAAGAACCCGTACAACCCGTCCTTCGAGACGGGCGCGGTCGACTTCGTCCAGCAGCACCCGAAGGCCGACGGCCGCGGCGTGACCATCGGCATTCTGGACTCGGGTGTCGACCTCGGTCACCCGGCGCTGCAGAAGACCACCACCGGCGAGCGCAAGATCGTCGACTGGGTGACGGCCACCGACCCGGTCAGCGACGGCGACGGCACCTGGCTGCGGATGACGGCCTCGGTGGCCGGCCCGACCTTCACCATCGGCGGCCGCACCTACTCGGCGCCGGCCGGTTCGTACAAGATCCAGCTCTTCTCCGAGGCTGCCACCAAGGGCGGCGACATGGCAGGGGACCTGAACCGGGACGGTGACACCACCGACGTCTGGGCCGTGCTCTACGACCCGGTCGCCGGCACCGTCCGCGTCGACCTGAACAACGACGCCAACTTCTCCAACGACGCCGTCATGAAGCCGTACAAGGACGGCTACCAGGTCGGCTACTTCGGCACGGACAACCCGGCGACCGAGGTCGTCGAGCGCATCCCGTTCGTCGTCGAGACCCGCAAGAGCGTGCAGTACAACGCAGCCGGCGACAAGGCCGACTACGTCAACATCGGTGTCATCGAGAGCGAGCACGGCACCCACGTCGCCGGCATCACCTCCGCCAACGGGCTCTTCGGCGGCAAGATGAACGGCGCGGCGCCCGGTGCGAAGATCGTCTCCTCGCGTGCCTGCACCTGGTCCGGCGGCTGCACGAACATCGCGCTCACCGAGGGCATGATCGACCTGGTCGTGAACCGCGGTGTCGATGTCGTCAACATGTCGATCGGTGGCCTGCCGCCGCTCAACGACGGCAACAACGCCCGCGCGGCGCTGTACAAGCGGCTCATCGACACCTACGGCGTCCAGCTGGTCATCTCGGCCGGCAACGACGGCCCGGGTGTGAACACCATCGGTGACCCCGGCCTCGCCGACCACGTCATCTCCGTCGGCGCGTCCATCTCCAAGGAGACCTGGGCCGCCAACTACGGCTCCAGCGTCACCAAGAAGTACGACATGCTGCCGTTCTCGTCCCGTGGCCCGCGTGAGGACGGCGGCTTCGCGCCGATCCTGTCCGCGCCCGGCGCTGCCATCAACTCCACCCAGACCTGGCTGCCCGGCGCCCCGGTCAAGGAGGCGGGCTACTCGCTTCCGGCCGGTTACTCCATGCTGCAGGGCACCTCGATGGCCTCGCCGCAGGCCGCCGGTGCGACCGCGCTGCTGCTGTCCGCCGCGAAGCAGAAGCACATCGAGCTGCCCCCGGCCGATCTGCGGACCGCGCTGACCAGCACCGCCACGCACATCGACGGCGTGCCCGCGCACGCCCAGGGCTCCGGTCTGATCAACATCGTCGGTGCCTGGAAGCAGATCGAGAAGCAGGGCGCTCCGGCGCACGAGTACTCCGTCAAGGCCCCGGTCGACACCGCGATCGACTTCGCGCTGCTGACCCCCGGCTTCGGCACCGGCCTGTACGACCGCGAGGGCGGCCTGAAGGCCGGCCAGACGAAGTCGTACGACGTCACGGTCACCCGCACCACGGGCCCGGACAAGGCCGTCGCGCACAAGCTGTCCTGGAAGAACGACGACGGCACCTTCAAGCTGGTCGGCAGCAGCACCGTCTCGCTGCCGCTGGGCACGCCGGTGACCGTCAAGGTCCAGGCGAAGCCGCGTACCGCGGGCGTGCACAGCGCGATCCTGCAGGTGGACGACGCGAAGACCTCCGGAGTGGACCAGCAGATCATGTCCACGGTGGTCGTCGCGAACGACCTGGTGAAGCCCGCCTACGCGTTCAAGGCCTCCGGCTCGGTGCAGCGCAACGGCACCACGTCGTACTTCGTGAACGTGCCGGAGGGCGCCAAGACCCTTGAGGTCGCGATGAGCGCGCTGCGCTCGGGCAGCCAGACCCGCTTCATCTCCATCCACCCGTACGGCGTGGCCATGGAGGACAGCGGGACGCCGTTCTGCTACCCGAACTACGACAACCCGGCCAACACCTGCCGCCCGGACGTGCGCTCGTACGCCGACCCGCAGGCCGGTGTCTGGGAGATCGAGGTCGAGGCACGGCGCACGTCGCCGCTGCTGGACAACCCGTTCAAGCTGGACATCGGCCTGCTCGGCGCGTCCTTCGACCCGGCCGTGCAGACGCTGCCCGAGGCGAAGATCGGTACCCCGGCCACGGTGAACTGGACCGTCACCAACACCGCGGGCGACCTCGTGGGCGCGCTCAAGGGCGGCTCGCTGGGTTCGGCCAAGGTTGCCACCCCGTCGATCAGCACGGGCGACCAGCAGGTCACCACGGTCACCATCGGTGAGGGCGTCGAGAAGCTGGACGTCGCCATCGGCGGCACGTCGGACGCCAACGCCGACATCGACCTGTACGTGCTCGACGAGGCCGGCAACGAGCTCGGCGCCTCCACGAGCGCGGGTGCGGAGGAGTCCGTCAGCCTGGCGAACCCCGCGGCCGGTACGTACACGATCCTCGTGGACGGCTACTCGGTTCCGGCAGGGACGACCACGTACGACTACCGCGACGTGTACTACGCAGCGTCGCTCGGCACGCTCAAGGTCGACGAGTCGAAGGCCGTGAACCTGGCCAGCGGCGCTTCGGCGCAGGTCGGCGCCGATGTCGTGGTCGCCGGTGCGGCTCCCGAGGGACGCCAGTTCTTCGGCGAGGTGCAGCTGGTGAACAGCCGCGGCACCGCGGCGGGCACCGGCAGCGTCGTGATCGAGAAGGTCACGCCGTAACGGTCCGGATGCTGCATCTGTGACACCGGTGGGGCGGGCGCTCGCGGAGCTCCCGCCCCACTGCTCTGCCCGGCCGCCGCCGGTTTCTGTCCGTCTGCCGGACAATGGATTGGACAAGGAAGCCGTGGACACCCGCATCATGGAACGGCAACCGCGCCAGTTCGTACGTGTGAAGGAGTCCCCGTGAAGGTCGGAATCGTCGGCGCCACCGGTCAGGTCGGTACAGTCATGCGCAGGATCCTGGCCGAGCGGAAATTCCCGACCGACCAGCTGCGGCTCTTCGCCTCCGCGCGCTCCGCGGGCTCCACGGTCGAGTGGCAGGGTCAGGAGATCACCGTCGAGGACGCCTCCACCGCGGACTACACGGGTCTCGACATCGTGCTGTTCTCCGCCGGTGGCGCCACCTCGAAGGCGCTCGCCGAGAAGGTCGCCGCCCAGGGCGCCGTGGTGATCGACAACTCCTCCGCGTGGCGCAAGGACCCCGAGGTTCCGCTCGTCGTCTCCGAGGTCAATGCGCACGCGATCAAGAACCGCCCCAAGGGCATCATCGCGAACCCGAACTGCACCACGATGGCCGCGATGCCCGTGCTGCGCCCGCTGCACGACGAGGCGGGTCTCGACGCGCTGGTCGTCACCAGCTACCAGGCGGTCTCCGGCTCGGGTCTGGCGGGCGTCGCCGAGCTGCACGGTCAGGCGTCCAAGGTGATCGCGGACGCCGACAAGCTCACCCATGACGGCGGCGCCGTCGACTTCCCCGAGCCGGCCGTCTACAAGCGCCCCATCGCCTTCAACGTGCTGCCGCTGGCCGGCTCCATCGTCGACGACGGCTCCTTCGAGACCGACGAGGAGCAGAAGCTCCGCAACGAGTCCCGCAAGATCCTGGAGATCCCGGAGCTCAAGGTGTCCGGCACCTGTGTCCGGGTCCCGGTCTTCACCGGCCACTCGCTCCAGATCAACGCCCGCTTCACCCGCCCGCTCAGCGTGGAGCGCGCCCACGAGCTGCTCAAGGACGCCGAGGGCGTCGAGCTCTCGGAGATCCCCACTCCGCTCCAGGCGGCCGGCCAGGACGTGTCCTACGTGGGCCGCATCCGGGCCGACGAGACCGTGGAGAACGGTCTGGCGCTCTTCGTCTCCGGCGACAACCTGCGCAAGGGCGCGGCGCTGAACGCCGTGCAGATCGCGGAGCTGGTCGCGGCCGAGTTGAACGGCTGACGCCTGTACGCAGGTGAAAAGGGCGGCCACCGGTGTGCGGTGGCCGCCCTTTCACGTACGTCAGAGGGCGAGGTGGCGTCGCAGGGCGGCGTCGATCTCGGCCATGCGGGGGCGGGGGACGACGCCGACGCGTCGCCGGAATCGCTCCTGGGCCATCGCGCGCACCTGCTCGCACTGCGCCTTGGAGTCCCTGGGCAGACCGGACTCCTCCGCCCGGAGCAGCACCTGGAACGGATAGACCCGGGAGGTGTTCGACGTCAGGGGCACCACGGTGATCACGCCCCGCCCGGTCCGCGCCACCACGGCGTTCGCCCCGTCGTTCGAGACGATCACCGACGGGCGCGCCTTGTTCACCTCGCTGCCCCGCACGGGCTCGAAGTCGACCAGGTAGACGTCACCGCGCCTCATCGATCAGCCCGTCTCCCGAGAGCCGGTCCCAGAGCGCGGCATCCTCGCTCGCGTCCCATTCCGCGAAGGCCGCCTCGTAGTCGGCCTCCAGATTGGAGGCGCGCAACAGCTCGATGGCGGCGTGGATCACGGCGGACCGGGAATCCGCATCGGTCTTCGTGGCGTACTCGTCGACGAAAGCGACATCCTCCTGGGGCAAGCTCACACTAATCTTCATACCACTCATGCTACCGAAGGTAGGAACATCGTGGCCACTCCGCTCCACGGGGCGTCTGGCGTGGAAGGATGACCCGAAACGTCACCATCGAAGGAGATGACCGCGTGCCTGGCACGAATCTGACCCGCGAAGAGGCACACGAGCGGGCGCGCCTGCTGACCGTGGACGCGTACGAGATCGATCTCGACCTCTCCGGAGCGCAGGAGGGCGGCACCTACCGGTCCGTCACCACCGTGCGCTTCGACTCCGCCGAAGCCGGTGCGGAGACCTTCATCGACCTGGTCGCCCCGGCCGTGCACGAGGTCGAGCTGAACGGCAAGGCCCTGGACGTGGCGGCCGTCTTCCGCGACTCGCGGATCGCGCTGCCGCACCTGCACGCAGGCTCCAACGTGCTGCGGGTCGTCGCGGACTGCGCCTACACCAACACCGGTGAGGGCCTGCACCGCTTCGTCGACCCGGTCGACCAGCAGGCATACCTCTACACGCAGTTCGAGGTCCCGGACGCGCGCCGGGTCTTCGCGAGCTTCGAGCAGCCCGACCTCAAGGCGACCTTCCAGTTCACCGTGAAGGCGCCGGCGGACTGGACGGTCATCTCGAACTCCCCCACCCCGGAGCCCAAGGACGACGTCTGGGTCTTCGAGCCGACGCCGCGCATCTCGACGTACATCACGGCCCTGATCGTCGGCCCGTACCACGCGGTGCACAGCAGCTACGAGAAGGACGGCCGGTCCGTTCCGCTCGGCATCTACTGCCGCCCGTCGCTCGCCGAGTTCCTCGACGCGGACGCGATCTTCGACGTCACGCGGCAGGGCTTCGACTGGTTCCAGGAGAAGTTCGACTACGCGTACCCGTTCGCCAAGTACGACCAGCTGTTCGTGCCGGAGTTCAACGCGGGCGCGATGGAGAACGCGGGCGCGGTCACCATCCGCGACCAGTACGTGTTCCGCTCGAAGGTGACGGACGCGGCGTACGAGACGCGGGCCGAGACGATCCTGCACGAGCTGGCCCACATGTGGTTCGGCGACCTCGTCACCATGGAGTGGTGGAACGACCTGTGGCTGAACGAGTCGTTCGCCACGTACACGTCGATCGCCTGCCAGGCGTACGCGGAGGGCTCGAAGTGGCCGCACTCCTGGACGACGTTCGCCAACTCCATGAAGACCTGGGCGTACCGCCAGGACCAGCTGCCGTCGACGCACCCGATCATGGCGGACATCCGTGACCTGGACGATGTCCTGGTCAACTTCGACGGCATCACGTACGCCAAGGGCGCCTCGGTCCTGAAGCAGCTGGTGGCGTACGTCGGCATGGACGCGTTCTTCAAGGGCGTCCAGGCGTACTTCAAGGCGCACGCGTTCGGCAACACCCGTCTGTCCGACCTGCTGGGCGCGCTGGAGGAGACCTCCGGCCGTGACCTGAAGGCCTGGTCGAAGGCGTGGCTGGAGACGGCCGGCATCAACATCCTGCGTCCGGAGATCGCCACGGACGAGAACGGTCACGTCGCCTCGTTCGCCGTCCTCCAGGAGGCCCCGGCGCTGCCCGCAGGCGCCAAGGGCGAGCCCACGCTGCGCCCGCACCGGATCGCGATCGGCTGCTACGACCTCGACGAGGCCGGAAAGCTGGTCCGCACGAACCGGATCGAGCTGGACGTCGACGGCGAGCGCACCGAGGTCCCGTTCCCGGCGGGCACCGCACGCCCGGCGGTCATCCTGCTCAACGACGACGACCTGTCGTACGCCAAGGTCCGGCTCGACGAGGAGTCGCTGCGGGTCGTCACCGAGCACCTCGGCGACTTCTCCGAGTCGCTGCCGCGCGCCCTGTGCTGGGCCTCCGCCTGGGACATGACCCGCGACGGCGAGCTGGCGACGCGCGACTACCTCTCGCTCGTGCTGTCCGGCATCGGCAAGGAGTCGGACATCGGCGTCGTCCAGTCGCTGCACCGCCAGGTGAAGCTGGCCCTGGACCTGTACGCGGCGCCGGAGTGGCGCGAGGCGGGCCTGACCCAGTGGACGGAGGCGACGCTCGCGCATCTGCGCGCCGCGGAGCCCGCCGGCGACCACCAGCTGGCCTGGGCCCGCGCCTTCGCAGCAACGGCCCGCAACCCGCACCAGCTGGACCTGCTGCGGGCGCTCCTGGACGGCACGGAGACGGTGGAGGGCCTCGCCGTCGACACCGAGCTGCGCTGGGCGTTCGTGGAGCGGCTCGCCGCGGTCGGCGTGCTGGACGAGGACGAGATCGCCGCCGAGTACGAGCGCGACAAGACGGCCGCGGGTGAGCGCCACGCGGCGACGGCCCGCGCGGCACGCCCGTCGGCCGAGGCGAAGGCGGAGGCGTGGGCCTCGGTCGTCGAGTCCGACAAGCTCCCGAACGCCGTCCAGGAGGCGGTCATCGGCGGCTTCGTCCAGACCGACCAGCGCGAACTGCTGGCGCCGTACACGGAGAAGTACTTCGCGTCGGTCAAGGGCGTGTGGGACTCGCGCAGCCACGAGATGGCCCAGCAGATCGCCATCGGCCTCTACCCGTCGCTCCAGGTCTCGCAGAAGACCCTGGACGCCACGGACGCCTGGCTGGCCTCGACGGAGGCGAGCGCGGGTCTGCGCCGGCTGATGTCGGAGTCGCGTGCGGGCGTGGAACGCGCCCTGAAGGCGCAGGCTGCGGACGCGGCGGCGGCCACCGCGTAAGGACGGCCGGGGCGGGTGGCGGGTGACGAAGAGCACCCGCCACCCGCCCCTCTCCGTTCCCGTCCGGGGCCGCGGAATTCGTCCTCACCGGCGCCCCGGACGGGTTACGCGCCCGCGGCCTCGTAGCGGGCGGCCAGGTCCGCCGCGCCCGTCTCCGTCAGCGTGCCGTGCAGCCGCATGCGGGCCACCCCGCCGTCCGGGAACGCGTCCAGCCGGACGTGGGTGACCACGGCCCGGTCGCGGAGGGGGAAGCGATGGAGCGTGTCGGGCTGGAGCCTGGTGCGGGGGATGATGTCGAACCACTCGCCCGCCTCGCCGTTGCGGCCGCGGAGGGCGACCCAGCCGGCCGCGTTGCCCTTGAGACAGGCCGTGTCGATCTCGACCGCGCGGATCGCGCCCTGGGCGACCAGGCGGAAGCGCACCCAGTCGTTCGTGTCGCGGACGCGGCGACGGCGGTTCTCCCAGCCGTCGTCCATCCTGCGGGAGGTGCCGGGCAGGATGATCTGCGTCGGTGAGGAGTAGAAGCGGTCCGAGGCGTCCTCGTACGCACCGCCGTTGAGGACCGCGATCAGGTCGACCGTGCCGAGCGCGGCGAGCCATGCGGGGTCGGGGAGCACCTCGCCGTGGACGCGCAGGCGCGCGATGCCACCGTCGGGGTGCTGGCAGAGGCGCAGGTGGGTGCAGCGGCGGCCGCCGGTGATCTCGAAGCCGTTGGCGGCGTGACCGCGCACGGGGGTCGGCGGGACGATCTCCTCCCACTTCACGTCGTCGGCGAGCAGCTGCTCCGGGCTCGGGAAGCCCTCCACCGAGGCCGCCTGGATGCTCACGCGCTGCGGGTGGTTGCCCCGGAAGTGGGCCGTGTCGACGACGATGTGGCGGATGACGCCGGGGGCGCCGAGGCGGATCAGGGCCCAGTCGTGGTCGTCGCGGGCCGGGAAGGGGTGGCCGGCGTCGGCGCCGCGGCGCCGGCGGGTCTCCCAGCCGTCCATGATCTTGCCCTTGTGCCCGAAGCGCTCGGGGTCGAACACGGCTCGTTCGCGGACGAGGAGGTTCTCGCGCTCGGCGAAGAATTCGTCGTTGGCCGCGATCACCCCGGCGCCGAGACGGCGGTCCGCGAGGTCGACGAGGCCGGCGAAGGGGAAGTCGGTGGTGCGGTAGTCGGCGTACGGGTCGCCCCCGCCGTACGGAGCCGCGTCATGGGCGTGGGGGTCGGTCTCCTGGAATACGGTCTCGCTCGCGTCGAAGGTCATGTCCCTACCCTCACGGCGACCGATCCGTCAGGTCCATCGAAAGTTTTCGTACGGTTCGTTCAGCTCAGCTGAACAGTGGAGAGCGGGAGGCGGCCACCTCCGTGAACGCCTCCAGGACCCGGGCCACGGCGGGCCCCGCCTCCGCCCCCTGCCGTACCGCAGCCACCACATGGCGGCGCGGCCGGTCGGCCTCCAGGACCCGCATCACCACGCCTTCGGAACGCTCGCCCGACGCCATCCTCGGGATCAGCGCGATGCCCATACCGGCCTGGACCATGGCCAGGATCGCCGCCCAGCCCGCCGCGCTGTGAGCCTGTTCGGGCACGAAGCCGGCCGCCTCGCAGGCGGCCGTCGTGATCTCCGACCAGGGCCCGGAGCCGCCGAAGATCCAGGGCTCACCGGAGAGGTCCGCCAGGCACAGCCCGGGGGTCCCGGCCAGCCGGTGCCCGGCGGGCAGCGCCACGTCGAGGGGGTCGGCGAGCAGCGGGCGCAGTGTGAACCGGGGGTCGCGGGGGGTCGGCGCGTGCGCGGCGAGCGAGAGAGCGAGGTCGACGTCGCCGGCCGACAGGAGTTCGTACGCCTCCGCGGCCTCCGCCTCCCGCACCCGTACGAACGGCCCCGGCCGGTCACCGGCGCGCAGCAGCCGGACCGCCGGTACGACGAGCGCGGGTACGGCCGTCGAGAACGCCCCGACCCGCACCTCCCCCGCATCACCGCGCAGATAGCCGGTCAACTCGGCGTCGGCGCGCTCCAGTTGCGCGAAGACCGCCTCGGCGTGGCGGAGTACGAGATGCGCGGCGTCGGTGAGCCTGACCCGCCTTCCCTGCGCTTCCAGCAGGGGTACGCCCAGCTGCTTGGCCAGGTTGGAGAGCTGCTGGGACACTGCGGAGGGAGTCATCAGCAGCGCCTCGGCCGTCGCCGTGACGGTCCCGTGCTCGCTCAGCACCCGCAGGATCCGCAGCTTCCTGATGTCCCACTCGGTCATGTCCGCACATTAGCCGCCGATGTGGAGCCGACCCGCCGGCCCCGGAACGCGAAGCAGGGCGCCCCGACGTGCTCACGCACGTCGGGGCGCCCTGATGAAGCGCTGGTGGAGCCACGCGGACCCGAGTCCGCGCAGCCGGAGGGTCAGGCCTGCTTCTTGGACTTGTCCAGGAGCATGACCAGGCCCGCGATGATCACGAACAGGGCGATGGGCGCGACCACGTAGAGCCCGATCGTGTCGATCACGCTCAGGCCGGTACCCGGGTCGTCACCGTCGTCACGGATCAGCGCAAGCGCGGGGGACGACATGAGCAGCATCATCAGCGTCGTACCGGCCGCCACGGCGCCGGCGCGCATTGCGTTCTTCTTGTCCACGGTGCAAACGTAGCGAACGCCTAGGAGCTGCGCGCGCCCGGGGGTGCCGTACGGGGACGCGGGCGTCTCTTTCCGGGGTCGAGGACCTCCATCAGGCCGTGCAGGCGGGCGGAGGCGGCGAGTTCCTCCAGGGTGACCGGCCGGCCCTCCGCGTCCGCGATGGGCAGCCGCCAGTTGGGGTACTGGTCCCAGGTGCCCGGCAGATTCTG
Source organism: Streptomyces sp. JH14 (assembly GCF_029428675.1). Taxonomy (GTDB): domain Bacteria; phylum Actinomycetota; class Actinomycetes; order Streptomycetales; family Streptomycetaceae; genus Streptomyces. The sequence goes on from NZ_JAJNEL010000001.1 coordinate 2,234,777, forward strand.
CGGCCGGCGGTCGCCGACGGCGTCCGGGAGCCAGACGCCGACCATGCGGGCCGGGGTGCGCAGCAGGAAGCGGTGGACGGCCCGGACAGCCCCCTCCTCGTCGCCTTCGCCCTCCGGCAGCAGGCCGAGCCGGGCGAGCAGTGAGAGCCACCCGGCGGTGTCGGTGGCGTCCTCCGCCTGCTCCTGTTCCAGGGTGCGGGTGAGCAGGCCCAGGCGGTGGCGGAGTGTCACATGGTCGCCGGTCAGCCGGGCGGCGGTGGACGGCAGATCGTGGGTGGTGGCCGTGGCGAGGCAGCCCTCCCGCCAGTGCTCCGGGGGCAGCGGGCGGCCGGTGCCCGCCCAGTCGCGCTCGAACCAGAGCACGGAGGTGCCGAGCACGCCGCGCCGGGCGAGCGCCTCCCGGACGCCCGGTTCGACCGTGCCGAGGTCCTCCCCTATGACGACCGCGCCGGCCCGGTGCGCCTCGAGGACGAGGACGGCGAGCATCGCCTCGGCGTCATGGCTGACGTACGTGCCCTCCGTGGGCGGACTTCCCTCGGGTACCCACCAGAGCCGGAACAGGCCCATGACGTGGTCGATGCGCAGCGCACCCGCGTGGGCGAGGAGGCCGCGCAGCAGCCCGCGGTACGGGGCGTAGCCGGACGCGGCGAGGACGTCGGGGCGCCACGGGGGCAGCCCCCAGTCCTGACCGCGTGCGTTGAAGGCGTCCGGGGGTGCGCCGACCGACATGCCGCGCGCGAAGGCGTCCTGCTGGGCCCAGGCGTCGGCGCCGCCGGGGTGCACGCCGACGGCGAGGTCGTGGACGATGCCGACGGCCATTCCTGCGTCCCGTGCGGCGCTCTGGGCCGCGGCGAGCTGCTGGTCGGTCAGCCAGGCGAGCCGGGAGTGGAAGTCGACCCTGTCCAGCAGTTCGGCGCGGGCGCGGGCGGTCTGCGGGGAGCGGGGGTCGCGCAGCGCGGACGGCCAGGCGTGCCAGTCGGAACCGTGCAGCTCGGCGAGGGCGCACCACAGGGCGTGGTCCTCCAGCGCCTGCCCCTGGGCAGCGAGGAAGTCGCAGTACGCGGCGCGGCGGCCGGGGGTCAGCGTGACCTCCCCCACGAGTTCGAGAGCCTGGCGCTTGAGCTCCCAGACGGCGTCCCGGTCGATCAGGGCGCCCTTGTTGAGGACGGTGTCGCTCAGCGCCTCGGCACTCTGCCGCAGGTCGTCGAGGGCGGCCCGGTCCGGTACGTGTCCGTACTCCGGGATGGATTCGATGTGCAGATGGACGGGGTCGGGGAAGCGCCGCGAGGAGGGGCGGTACGGGGAGGGGTCGGTGGGTGCGCCCAGTACGGCCGCGTGCAACGGGTTGACCTGGACGAACCCCGCACCGAGGGTCCGTCCCGACCAGGCGGCGAGGTCGGCGAGGTCGCCGAGATCGCCCATGCCCCAGGAGCGGCCGGAGAGCAGGGAGTAGAGCTGGACGAGGAAGCCGTGGGTGCGCTGCGGCGGCTGGGGCACCCGGGGCGGGGCGACGATCAGGGTGGTGGTCGCGGATCGGCCGCCCTGGGTGCGCACGGTCAACCGGTGCACCCCGAGCGGGGGTTCGGACCACCAGGAGGGGGCCGGGGCGGGCACGGAGGAGACGGGACCGGTGGTTCCGGTTCCGCCGGAACCGGTGCCGGTGGTGCCGGTCCCGAAAACCGTGCGGGAGGCGGCCGGGGCGGCCCCGGAGTCGGTCCCCGGGCCCGTACCGACCGTCGCCGGGACGGCTGGATCCGACGGTCCGCCCGGCACCCGCATCCGTGGCGGCGGCGAACCGTCCGGCCCCTCGGGCTCGATCTCCAGCGTCGTGCCGGGCCGCAGTGCGATCAGGGCAGCCGGCAGCGGCTCCCCGCTCCACACCACCAGCGTGGGCGGGAGCAGCCGGGCGGCGGCCGCCGACTCGGCGGCGGCGAGCGATTCCTCCACCGCTGCAGGGGTGGAGGCGTCCACGCCGAGCGCGGCGAGCACAGCGACGACCGTGTCGTCGGGGACGGACACCGTGACATCCGCGGACGGTGCATAGGAGGTGGCGACACCGTGCAGTGCGGCGAGCCGGGACAGGCCCATTCAGACTCCTGGGGACTCCGTGCCCCCCGCGGTGCCGGGGGCGGTCGGCTCGCTGGTCAGTGGGGCGATGACGGCGAGCGGCGGCTCGCTGGTCAGGGGTGTGGCGTCGGCGAGCGGCGGCTCGCTCGTCAGGGGTATGGCGTCGGCGAAGGCGGGCTCACCGGCCGACGGCCCGGGGCCCGGCACCTGCGGGGACAGGGCGGAGAGCAGAAGCTGCGCAGCAGCGGGCATGGCGGCCTCCTGGCCGTGGAGAAACTGGACACAGCAGGCCTACCCACTGGGAGCGCCCGCAGACGTCGGCGTTACGACAACGAGTTCAACGTGCTTCGAGTCACATTCCGTTCCCCGCGGGCCAGTTACCCGCAAGTTGTCCGCCGTTTTCGGCCATTCGGCGTCATCTCTGCTGCGACACACCGGCTGCTCCCGGAACCCCGCCCCACCCGCCGCATCGGGCGAATACAGCGCATCAGCCACACGGATTGACACCCTCGCGCCCGGGTGGTGGGGTCGGAGCCCATCGGTGGGAGCGAAGGAGTACGGCATGCAGTTCAGGCGCGGAAAGCACGCGACGGCCGTCGCCGTCGCCGTGCTGGGCGGACTGCTCACCACCGGCACTCCGGCCGCCTTCGCCGTGCCGTCGGCGTCCGGCTCCCCCGCCGTCACCACACCCGACACCCCCGACCGTACGGATGACGGCGCGCTGCCCACCGTGTGGCCGCGGCCGCAGGCCATCGACGCGTCCGGGACGGCCGTACCGCTGTCCACCGAGGTGACCCTCGCCGCCGGCGCGGACGCCGATCCGTACGCCGTCGAGGCCGCCAGGCAGGTGCTGCGCGACGCGGGCGTGCGGACCGTGCACGAGGCGCTGCCCGGCCGCGGGCCGGTGATCCGCCTCGGCGGCGACGGCGCGCAGGACGCCCTGCGTACGCTGCGCGCTGCCGAGCGCGCCGATCTGCCGTCCGGGGGCTACCGGATCGCCGTCGGCACGGTCGGGGGCCGCTCCACCGTCGCCCTGGACGGTGTCGGCGACGACGGCCTCTACCACGCCGTGCAGACACTGCGTCAGCTGATCCGGAACGGCACCGTCGCCGGGGTCAGCGTGCGGGACTGGCCGGGCACCGCCGTCCGCGGAATGACCGAGGGGTTCTACGGGCAGCCGTGGACCCGCGAGGAGCGGCTCGCCCAGATCGACTTCATGGGCCGCACGAAGCAGAACAGGTATCTCTACGCGGCGGGGGACGACCCGTACCGGCAGGCCCGTTGGCGCGATCCGTACCCTGCCGACCGGCGCGCCGACTTCCGGGCGCTGGCCGAACGGGCCCGCGCCCGGCATGTGACGCTCGGCTGGGCGGTCTCGCCCGGCCAGGCCATGTGCATGTCCTCCGTCAGCGATCTGAAGGCGCTGACACGGAAGATCGACGCCATGTGGGCGCTGGGCGTGCGGGTCTTCCAGCTCCAGTTCCAGGACGTCAGTTACAGCGAATGGCACTGCGACGACGACGCCGGCGCCTTCGGCCGCGGCCCGGAGGCGGCGGCCGGGGCGCAGGCACGGGTCGCGAGCGAGGTGGCCCGGCATCTCGCGGAGCGGTATCCCGGCTCGGAGCCGCTGTCCGTGCTGCCGACGGAGTTCTACCAGGACGGGGCCACCGACTACCGGACCGCGCTCGCCAGGGAACTGGACGACCGGGTCCAGATCGCCTGGACCGGGGTCGGGGTCGTACCGAAGACCATCACGGGGCGGGAACTGGCCGGTGCGCGCGCCGCATTCCGCCATCCGCTGGTCACGATGGACAACTATCCGGTGAACGACTACGCCCAGGACCGCATCTTCCTCGGCCCGTACACCGGCCGGGACCCGGCGGTCGCGATCGGCTCGGCGGCCCTGCTCGCCAATGCGATGGAGCAGCCGTCCGCGTCCCGGATCCCGCTCTTCACCGCCGCCGACTTCGCCTGGAACCCGAAGGATTATCGGCCGCAGGAGTCCTGGCGGGCGGCGATCGACGATCTGGCGGGCGACGACGCGGGCACCCGGGAAGCGCTGCGTGCGCTGGCCGGGAACAGTGCGGCCTCCGTGCTGGGCGGCGACGAGTCGGCGTATCTGCAGCCGCTGTTCGCCGCGTTCTGGAAGTCCCGTACGACACCGGACGCCACGGCACAGGACGCCGCGGCGCGCGAACTGCGGGCCGCGTTCACCGTCATGCGGCAGGCCCCGCAACGGCTCAAAGGCCCGGCTGGCGGGCGACTGGACGACGAAGTGCGGCCGTGGACCGAACAGTTGGCCCGGTACGGCCGGGCGGGCGAGCTCGCCGTCGATCTGCTGCAGGCCCAGGCGCGCGGCGACGGTGCGGCCGCGTGGAAGGCGTCGCTGGCCCTGGAGCCGCTGCGGAAGGCCGCCGGGGCGAGCGGTGCGACGGTCGGCAAGGGTGTCCTCGGCCCGTTCCTGGACCGGGTGCGCGAGGAGGCCGACGCCTGGACCGGCGCGGACCGGGACACCGGGACGGTGACCGAGGCTCCGGGCAGCTACACGGTCCGGCTGGACCGGGCCCGCCCGCTGGAGGCGGTGACCGCGATGACGGTGCCCGGCACCGAGGCGGACGCGACGCTGCAGGCGCATGTGCCGGGCGAGGGCTGGCGCAGCCTCGGCCCGGTCTCGGCGACCGGCTGGACCCAGACCTCGGCCAAGGGACTGCGAGCCGATGCGATCCGGGCGATCCGGCCCGCTGCCGCCCTGGCGGCGGCCCCGGGCGCGAGCACGGGCATGCTGCCGCCGATCGTCTCCGGAACCACCGCCGAACCCCTCCAAGTGCGTGCCCTCGTGCCGTGGTTCGGTGACGAACCCGCCGCCCGGCTCGATCTCGTACGCGGTGAGACCGATGCCGAGATCGGCGGCGGCCCGCAGCAGGTCCAGGCACGGCTCGCCGCCCGCCGCCCCGCCGAGGTGCGGGGCGCACTCATCGCGAAGGCGCCCAAGGGCATCAAGGTGTCCGTCCCCAAGCAGACGACGGTGCCGCGCGGGACCCGTACCGACGTCCCCGTGGAGATCACCGTCCCGGCGGACACCCCGGCGGGCGAGTACGAGGTGCCGTTCCACTTCGCCGGCGAGGAGAGCACCCTCACCGTCCGGGCCTACCCGCGCACCGCCGGCCCCGATCTGGCCCGTTCGGCCACCGCTTCCTCGTCCGGCGACGAGACCCCGGACTTCCCGGCCCCGGCCGCCTCGGACGGCGATCCCACCACCCGCTGGTCCTCCCCGGCGGAGGACGGCGCCTGGTGGCAGACGGAGCTGGCGGAACCCGCCAGGATCGGGCAGGTGGTGCTGCGGTGGCAGGACGCGTACGCCTCCCGCTACCGCATCCAGGTCTCCGCTGACGGCCGCAGTTGGCGTACGGCGGCCACCGTCCGGGACGGCAAGGGCGGCCTGGAGTCCGTGCGGATGGACGCGCCGGGCACCCGCTTCGTCAGGATCCAGGGTGACGGCCGGGCCACCGAGTTCGGCTATTCGCTCTGGTCGGTGGAGGCGTACGCCGTCGCCCCGTAGCCGCACGCGGGCGCGCAGCCCTGCGGACCAGGGGCAGTTGACCACCCCACCGGCAATCGCCGCCTCACCGGTCGCCCTCTCGGCAGGTGATCTCCGGTCACCGTCCGTCCAACTATTCACTCAGTACATGTACTGAGTATATAGTCGGCCGCATGAGCATCCGCCATGTCCTTCTGGGACTGCTCGCCGGAGGTCCGAGCCACGGCTACGACCTCAAACGGCGGTACGACGAACGCTTCCCGCAAGCACGGCCACTCGCCTACGGGCAGGTCTACACGACCCTGCAACGTCTGGTGCGTGACGGCCTCGCCGCCGTCGAAGGCACCGATTCCGACAGTGGCCCCGAACGCACCCTGTACCGCTCCACCGACGAAGGGTCACGCGAACTGGCCGGGTGGGCCGAGGAGATCGCCCCGCCCGCCCCCTTCGTCGCGAACGAGATCTTCGCCAAGGTCGTGGTCTCGATCCTCGTCGCGGCCGCCGCCGACGACGACCGCACCACCGGCGCGGCCGCCTATCTGCAGGCCCAGCGTGCCGCCCACATGGAGCGTATGCGCGAACTCACCGCACTCAAGACGACACCGGGCGCCGATCTCAGCACGGTGCTCTCCGCCGATTACGCCCTCGCCCATCTGGACGCCGACGTCCGGTGGATGACCACGACGGCGAGCCGGCTCGCCACCCTGACCGCGGAGGTCGACGCAGCATGAGCACACCTACCGAGCAGCGCACCACGGGAGCAGCGCCTTTGCTGACCGCCACGGGGCTGCGGAAGTCCTATGGCAGGTCGGAGGCGCTGCGCGGCGCTTCGATCGATCTCCACGCGGGCGAGATCGTCGCCGTCACCGGTGCCAGCGGCAGCGGGAAATCCACGCTGCTGCACTGCCTGGCGGGGATCGTCCGCCCCGATGAGGGTTCGGTCTCGTACGGACAGGAGCGGCTCGACCGGCTTTCCGAGGCCCGGCTCGGCGAACTGCGGCGCACCGACTTCGGCGTGGTGTTCCAGTTCGGGCAGCTGATCCCCGAACTCACCGCGCTCGACAACGTGGCGCTGCCCCTGTTGCTCGCGGGGACGGCCCGCGCCGTGGCACAGGCGCGGGCCGGCGAGTGGCTGGAACGCTTCGGGGTGCGCGGCCACGCCGGTCTGCGGCCCGGCGAGCTGAGTGGTGGCCAGAGCCAACGCGTGGCACTGGCCCGTGCGTTGGTGACCGGTCCGAAGGCGGTCTTCGCGGACGAGCCGACCGGGGCTCTCGACTCACTCGCCGGGGAGCAGGTGATGACGGCTCTGGTGCACGCCACCCGCGAGACCGGCACCGCGGTGCTGCTGATCACCCATGACGCGCAGGTCGCCGCGTACGCGGACCGCGAAGTGTGGCTGCGGGACGGGGCCGTCCACACCGGCGCCGCCCCGGTCACCGTCCGGGAGGCGGCCCGCCATGAAGGCTGACGCCCGCATCGCATGGATCCTGACGCGCGGCTCGCACCGCCGCGAGTGGTGGCGGATCTCGCTCACCGCGGTGGGCGCGCTGCTCGCCACGGGCTTCGCCCTCGCGGCGATCACGGTCGCCGCCGTTCCCGGGCAGGTGTCGATCCCCTACGCGCACGGCTTGCTGAACCAGCCGGGCCAGCGCGCCGGTGTGGTGGTCACGCTGCTGCTCCTGCTCGTCCCCGTCCTCGGCTTCCTCGGCCAGTGCGCCCGCATCGGCGCCGTGCACCGCGACCGGCGGATGGCCGGGCTGCGGCTCGCGGGGGCGTCGCCCGCGCAGGTGCGGCGCATCGCGGCGCTGGAGTCCGGGTTCGCGTGCCTGGCGGGATCGGCCGTGGCACTGGCCGTCGTCGCCGCGGTCCTCGCCGACATCGGTCACATGCCGCCGCCGGCGGCATGGGTGGCCTTCGTACTGGCTGTCCTCGCCGTGCCGGTCGTGGGCGCGCTGGTGAGCGCGCTCGCCCTTCGGCGGGTGATCGCCTCGCCGCTCGGCTGGGTGCGCCGTGTCCGGCCGGACGGCGGACACCGGGCGCTGCTCGCGCTTCTGGTCCCGACGGCGCTGATCGCCGTGGCGCTCTTCCTCCTTGCCGACCGCAACAGCCGTCCCGGCGAGGTGACCGTCCCGTTCGTGGTGCTCGCCGTGGTGCTTCTCACCGGAGCGGGTGCGGTGTGGCTGGCCGGAGCGACGGCTTCCTTCATGGGCCGGCGGCTGACGCTCCGTGCGAAGAGCCCCGCAGTGCTGATTGCCGCGGGCCGGCTCAAGGACGACCCCTGGGCCGCCGCGCGCACCCATGCCGCGTTGCTGCTGGTGACCGTCGTCGGGGTGGGATTCGTCGGCGTACGGCAGGTGCTGCTCGACGAGTTGCACCGGCGGAGCGGCTACACGACGGAGGACCTCGGCTTCTACACCACGGGGATCGACCTCGCCGGGACCGCCGTCCTGGTGGCTCTGGTCATCAGCCTCTTCAGCCTCGCGGTGGGCACGGCCGAATCCGTCGCCACCCGCCGCAGGGGGCTCGCCGCCCAGACCGCGGCCGGCGTACCGCGGACGGTTCTGGCCCGGACCCTCCTTCTGGAGACGGCGCTTCCGCTGGCCCCCGCCGTCCTGCTCGCCGGCATCGGAGGCATGGCGCTGCACCTCGCGTACTCCTTGCTGGTGGCTCCCGAGGCCGTCCCGTCGATGCTTCCGCTGCTCGTACCCGTGGTGGTGTACGCCGCCTGCCTGCTGGCCGCGTCGGCCTCGCTGCCGCTGCTGCGGCGGGCGGTGCACCCCGCGGAGCTGCGGTTCACGTAGCGCGCGGCGCTGCGCGAAACCGCATCTCCCCGGATACGCGAAAGCCCGGATCGTCAGGCTGAGATGCCGTCGATCCGGGCCATGGCGTCGTCCGCGCCGAACGGTTGCAGGTAGGGCAGCCAGCGCGGGTCGCGGTGCCCCGTCCCGATGATCCGCCAGGCCAGGCCGGTCGGCGGGGCGGGTTGCTGGTGCAGCCGCCAGCCGAGCTCCGGCAGATGGCGGTCGGCCTTGACGTGGTTGCAGCGGCGGCAGGCCGCCACCACGTTGTCCCAGGCGTGCTGACCGCCGCGGCTGCGCGGAATGACATGGTCGACGCTGGTCGCGGCGGCGCCGCAGTACATGCAGCGGCCGCCGTCCCTGGCGAAGAGCGCGCGACGGGTGAGTGGAACGGGCCCCCGGTAGGGGACCCGTACGAACCGCTTCAGGCGGACGACGCTAGGTGCCGGTACAGCACGGGTGGCACTGTGCATGAAGGCGCCGGACTCCTCGAGGCAGATGGCCTTGTTCTCGAGGACGAGGACGAGCGCGCGGCGGAGCGGTACGACGCCGAGCGGCTCGTACGACGCATTGAGAACCAGGACATGCGGCACGGTTGATGCCTCCTTGTACGCCGGCGGCGCGTGGCTCGCGCCGGGACGATCCGATCTCAGTCTCTCCTCCTGCCTGGTGAAAGCGCCACCACGTGCGAGTAACGGGCCGAAAGGATTTTCTCCGGCCCGCTGCGCACGCACCACCCGAAGAGCCCCGGATCAGGCGCTTCGGGGCCGCCGCCGCACAGGCCCCGGCCCGGTGTGCGATCGGCCACACCCGGCCCGGCGCCCTGGTCCCGGCTCCGGCCCCTCCCTCCTTGTCTATCCCCGGGCGAGAGGCGTCTCTCCCCTCCGTGACGGCAACGGTGCATGTCCGATACCCCGTTAGTGTGGTTGGTCAGCGCTCGCCCATTTGGAGGTTCCGCCGTGTATCTGTCCGCCCTGTTGGCCGCTGCCCCGTCACCCGAGCCCGGCGGCTCGCTGGACGAAGCCGCCAAGCAGGCCGGCAATGCTGCGGGCTGGGTGGAGGAGAACTGGTCCACCTGGCTGAACACCGGTCTGCGCATCCTTCTCATCGCCGCGATCGCGATCGTGTTGCGCATCGCGATCCGCCGTGCTCTCACCAAGCTCATCGAGCGGATGAACCGCAGCGCCCAGGCCGTCGAGGGCACCGCCCTCGGCGGGCTGCTGGTCAATGCGGAACGGCGCCGGCAGCGCTCCGAGGCCATCGGTTCCGTCCTCCGTTCGGTCGCCTCGTTCCTGATCCTCGGTACGGCCGCCCTGATGATCCTGGGCGCGTTCCGGATCGATCTGGCTCCGCTGCTCGCCTCCGCCGGTGTCGCCGGTGTGGCGCTCGGCTTCGGCGCACGCAACCTCGTCACCGACTTCCTCTCCGGTGTCTTCATGATCCTGGAGGACCAGTACGGGGTCGGCGACACCATCGACGCGGGCGTCGCTTCCGGCGAGGTCGTCGAGGTGGGGCTGCGGGTCACCAAGCTGCGCGGGGACAACGGTGAGATCTGGTACGTCCGCAACGGCGAGGTGAAGCGGATCGGCAACCTCAGCCAGGGCTGGTCGACCGCCGGGGTCGATGTGCAGGTGCGCCCTACGGAGGACCTCGACCGGGTACGCACGGTGATCACCGAGGCCGCCTCGATGATGGCCAAGGAGGACCCGTGGAACGAGCGCCTGTGGGGTCCGGTGGAGATCCTCGGCCTGGACTCCGTGCTCCTCGACTCGATGACGGTCCGGGTGACCGCCAAGACGATGCCGGGCAAGTCCCTGGGCGTGGAGCGCGAGCTGCGCTGGAGGATCAAGCGGGCCTTCGACGAGGCGGGCATCCGGATGGTCGGCGGTGTCCCGGCCCAGGCGGACGAGGGCCCGGCCGCGGACCCGACGGCCGGGATGGCCGCCCCGTCGGCCTACTCGTCGGCGACGTCCCCGCAGTCACTGGCCGCGACGCCGATCACCCCGCCGGCGAATCTGAACAAGTAGCACCGCATGTCCGAAGGGCGTCCTGCCCGGTCCTCAGGGGCCGGGCAGGACGCCCTTCGGTGTGAGACGGCCGGGGCCGCAAGCGGCTCGTCCGCCCTCCAGGTAACGCTTTGGTTGCCACCGCAACCCCGGTCATTGACGCCCGCCCACCCGCGCCCTACGGTCCTCCCATCGAACAGGAAACTTTCCTAACAGAGGGCGGTTCGTGCTCATGGCCGGAACAACACCGGGTACCCCCCGCGTCCTGCGGGCCATGAACGACCGGGCCGCTCTGGATCTGCTGCTGGAGCACGGGCCGCTGTCCCGGACGAGGATCGGAAAGCTGACGGGGCTCTCCAAGCCCACCGCCTCCCAGTTGCTGGCCCGGCTGGAGGCGGCCGGTCTGGTCGTCGCCACCGGCACCGTCGCGGGACGGCCGGGACCCAACGCCCAGCTGTACGCGGTGAACGCCCGGGCCGCCCACGTCGCCGGGCTCGATGTGAACGCCCAGCGGATCGTCGCCGCGGTCGCCGATGTGACCGGCGAGACGGTCGGCGAGTTCGAGCTGCGCACCGGCCGGCACGCCCCCGGGCGGCGCGCCGACAGCGTGGTGCGGCAGGTGACCGAGGCACTGGACGGCGCGGTCAAGGCCGCCGGGCTCACCCGCGCCGAGGTGCACCGCGTGGTCATCGGCACGCCCGGCGCCTTCGACCCCGGCACCGGACGGCTGCGGTACGCCTCCCATCTGCCCGGCTGGCACTCCCCCACGCTCCTCGACGAGCTGGCCGCGATCCTGCCGATGCCCGTCGAGTACGAGAACGACGTGAACCTCGTCGCCGTGGCCGAGCAGCGGCTCGGTGCGGCCCGTGGGCACGACGACTTCGTGCTGCTGTGGAACGAGGAGGGCCTCGGCGCCGCCCTCGTCATCAACGGACGCCTGCACCGCGGCTTCACCGGCGGCGCCGGTGAGGTCGGTTTCCTGCCGGTGCCCGGCGCCCCGCTGGTCCGCCAGGTCACCAAGGCGAACGCGGGCGGCTTCCAGGAACTGGCGGGCGCGCAGGTGCTGTCCCGGCTGGCCAGGCAGCTCGGCATCGAGGACGGGCCGAGCCGGGCCGCCGGCACCCACCACGAGGTCGCCGCCGGTCTGATCCGCCGGGCCGCCGCGGCCACGGGGCGGGGCGAGGACGGCCCGTACGCCCGGCTCCTCGATCTGTACGCCACCGGGCTCGCGACCGGCCTGGCCTCACTGGTCGCCGTGCTCGACCCCGAACTCGTCGTACTGTCCGGCGAGTTGATCTCCATCGGCGGTGAACCGCTGCGCGCGCGGGTGCAGGCGGAGCTCGCCGAGCTGGCGGCTTCCAGGCCGCGGCTGATCGTCGGCGAGGTGACCCATCGGCCCGTACTGCGCGGGGCGTTGGAGAGCGCCCTCGCCTCGACCCGCGACGAAGTCTTCGACACCTCACGCTGACCCCTGCCGTCCCTCCCCTCGCACAGCCGACCCTGTCCCGTCCCAACCTTCACTGGGAGACACTGCCATGTCCGGAAACCGTCGGAAGTCGGCCGCCGCGCTCGCCGCGACCGCCGCGATATCCCTCTTCGCCTCTGCCTGTACCGGTCAGAGCAGCAACGGCGCCGGCGACGACGCATCCAAGGAGACGACCCTCACCTTCTGGCACGGCTGGAGTGCTCCGACCGAGGTCAAGGGGATCGAGGCGACCATCGCCGCCTTCGAGAAGGCGCACCCCAACATCCATGTGAAGGTCGTCGGCAACATGACCGACGACAAGATCAACCAGGCGCTGCGGGCGGGCGGTTCCAAGGCTCCCGACGTCGTCTCCTCGTTCACCACGAACAATGTGGGCAAGTTCTGCTCGTCCAAGGCCTTCGTCGATCTGAACTCCTTCCTCAAGAAGGACGGGATCGACCCGGACAAGACCTTCCCGAAGGCGATGAACGAGTACACCCAGTACAACGGGGTGCGGTGCACGGTGCCGCTGCTCGGTGACGCGTACGGGCTGTACTACAACAAGGACGCGTTCAAGGCCGCCGGCATCACCTCCCCGCCGAAGACCTGGTCGGAATTTGCCGCGGACGCCAAGAAGCTGACGAAGACCAAGGGCGACTCGTACGAGCAGCTCGGCTTCATGCCGAACTACCACGGATACGAGTCGACGACCGAGCACTACCTCGGCGGCTGGAACCCGACGTACTTCGACGCCGACGGCAAGTCGAACATCGCCAAGGACCCGGCCTTCGCGTCCATGCTCACCGCGCAGAAGAAGCTGGTCGACGAGCTGGGCGGTTACACGAAGCTGGAGAAGTACCGCACCTCGTTCGGTGACGAGTGGGGCGCCAAGCACCCGTTCCACACCGGCCAGGTGGCCATGCAGCTGGACGGCGAGTGGCGGCTCGGCATGGCCGAGGACGCCAAGCCGGACTTCGAGATCGGCGTCGCCCCGATGCCCGTCGCCGACGACGAGGCCGACACGTACGGCAAGGGCTATCTCACCGGCACCATCGCCGGTATCGCGTCCACCTCCGCCAAGCAGAACGCGGCGTGGGAGCTGGTGAAGTTCATGACGACCGACACCGACGCGGTGGTCGACTTCGCCAATGCCATTCACAACGTGCCGTCCACACTGGCGGCGCTGAAGTCGCCGAAGCTGAAGTACGACCCGCGGTTCAAGACCTTCCTGGACATCGCCGCGAACCCGAAGAGCACCACCACCCCGCCGTCCGTGAACGGCGGCGCCTACCTGGTGTCCCTGCAGAACCTCGGATTCGACGTCGAGAAGGGCAAGCAGACGGACATCAAGGCGGGTCTGGAGAAGACCGCCCGGGAAATCGACGCGGCGATCGCCCAGGCGAAGTAGCACGGCGATGAGCACGTACACACTCCGGTCGAAGCGGCGCCGGTCGGCCCTGCGGACGGCTGCCTTCATGTCGCCGTGGCTGATCGGGTTCGGCGTCTTCTTCGCCTATCCGCTGATCTCCACGCTCTATTTCTCCTTCACCCACTACGACGGTTTCGCGGCTCCGGAGTTCAACGGGCTGAAGAACTGGTCGTACGTCTTCCACGACTATCCGCTGTTCTGGCCCGCCCTGCGGAACACGCTGTGGCTGGTCGTGGTGATGGTGAGCTGCCGGGTCGTCTTCGGTCTCGGCGTCGGCCTGCTGATCACCAGGATCAAGACGGGTGCCGGAGTCTTCCGCACCCTGTTCTACCTGCCCTATCTCGCCCCACCGGTCGCGGCCACCCTCGGCTTCGTCTTTCTGCTCAACCCGGGTACGGGGCCGGTCAATTCGATCCTCGGCGATCTGGGGCTGCCCACACCGGGCTGGTTCACCGACGCCACCTGGTCCAAGCCGGCTCTGACCGCGCTCGCCGTGTGGGGGGTGGGCGACCTCATGGTGATCTTCATGGCCGCGCTGCTCGACGTACCGAAGGAGCAGTACGAGGCGGCGGAGCTCGACGGGGCGAGCGCATTCCAGCGGTTCCGCTTCGTCACGCTGCCGAACATCTCGCCGATCATCATGTTCGCCGTGGTCACCGGGATCATCCAGACGATGCAGTACTACACCCAGCCCCTCGTGGCGGGGAAGGTCGCCTCGGGCGTGATGGGCGGCTCCGGGCAGCAGTTCGAACCGGGCTATCCCGACAAGTCGACACTGACACTTCCGCAGCTCGTCTACAACCTCGGCTTCCAGCGATTCGACTACGGCTCCGCCTGTGTGGTCGCGCTTGTTCTCTTCGTCCTCGCGATGGCGTTCACCGCACTGCTGATGCGGCGCCGCAGCGGGCTGATCCAGGCAGGTGAGTGACGTGGCGCAGGCTCTCGACACCCTCAAGGCCGCCGACCCGTCGGCCGGACGGCCGGTCACCCCGGCCGAGCGGACCGCCCGCCGCAAGGCGTTGCTGGACTGGATCGCCGTGCACACGCTCGGCATCGCGGCCGCGCTCTTCTTCGTCCTGCCGTTCGTCTTCCTGTTCCTCACCTCGCTGATGAGCGACCAGCAGGCGCTGACCCGGGATCTGTGGCCGCACCCCTTCGAGTGGAGCAACTACCGCAGAGTGTTCGACACCCCGGGCTTCCTGACCTGGTGGAGGAACACCCTGCTGTACGCGGGGCTCGGCACCGTCCTCACCGTCGTGTCGTCGCTGCCCGTGGCGTACGCGCTCGCCAAGTTCCGCTTCCGCGGCCGACGGCTGTCGCTGCTGCTCGTCATCTCGATGATGATGCTGCCGCCGCAGGTCGTCGTCATCCCGATGTATCTGTTCTGGGCGAAGCAGCTGGACCTGTCCGGCACGCTCTGGCCGCTGATCATCCCGATGGCCTTCGGTGACGCGTTCTCCATCTTCCTGCTGCGGCAGTTCCTGCTGACCATCCCGGACGAGTACCTCGACGCGGCGAAGGTCGACGGCTGCGGCGAGTTGCGCACCCTGCTGAAGGTCGTGCTGCCGATGGCCCGGCCGGGCATCGCCGCCGTCGCGCTGTTCCAGTTCTTCTACGCCTGGAACGACTACTTCGGGCCGCAGATCTACGCCTCCGAGAACCCGGCCGCCTGGACGCTCAGTTACGGCCTGGAGTCGTTCAAGGGGGCACACCACACCGACTGGAACCTGACCATGGCCGCGACCGCACTGGTCATGGCCCCCGTGATCCTCGTCTTCTTCTTCGCCCAGAAGGCGTTTGTCGAGGGCGTCACACTGACCGGAGTGAAGGGCTGACATGAAGCTCGCAGTAGTGGGTGGCGGGTCCACCTACACACCTGAACTGATCGACGGGTTCGCCCGGCTGCGGGACACGCTGCCCGTCGAGGAGCTCGTGCTCGTCGACCCGGCGGCCGACCGCCTCGACCTCGTCGGCGGCCTCGCCCGCCGGATCTTCGCCAAGCAGGGCCACCCCGGCCGGATCGTCACCACCTCCGACATCGACGCGGGCGTCGCCGACGCCGACGCCGTCCTGCTCCAGCTGCGCGTCGGCGGCCAGGCCGCCCGCAACCAGGACGAGACCTGGCCGCTGGAATGCGGCTGCATCGGGCAGGAGACCACCGGAGCCGGCGGCCTCGCCAAAGCACTGCGCACCGTCCCGGTCGTCCTCGACATCGCCGAACGGGTCCGCCGCACCAACCCCGACGCCTGGATCATCGACTTCACCAACCCGGTCGGCATCGTGACCCGGGCACTGCTCCAGGCCGGGCACAAGGCCGTCGGTCTGTGCAACGTGGCGATCGGCTTCCAGCGCAAGTTCGCCGCGCTGCTCGACGTCACCCCCGGCGAGGTGCACCTCGACCACGTCGGGCTCAACCACCTGACGTGGGAGCTCGGGGTCAGGCTCGGCGGCCCCGGCGGCGAGAACGTGCTGCCGAAACTGCTGGCCGAACACGGCGACACGATCGCCGACGACCTGCACATGCCCCGGGCGATCGTCGACCGGCTCGGCGTCGTCCCCTCCTACTACCTGCGGTACTTCTACGCGCACGACGCGGTCGTCCGCGAGCTCGGCACCAAGCCGTCCCGGGCGGCCGAGGTCGCCGCGATGGAGAAGGAACTCCTCGCCCTGTACGGCGACCCCGCACTCGACGAGAAGCCCGCGCTGCTCGCCAAGCGCGGCGGCGCGTTCTACTCCGAGGCGGCCGTGGACCTGGCTTCCTCACTGCTGGGCTCCGGCGGCTCCCCCGTCCAGGTCGTCAACACCTCCAACAAGGGCACCCTGCCGTTCCTGCCCGACGACGCGGTGATCGAGGTACAGGCCCGCGTCGACGACACCGGCGCCACACCACTCGCCGTACCCGAGCTGGACCCCCTGTACGCGGGCCTGATCTCCCACGTGACGGCGTACGAGGACCTCGCCCTGGAAGCCGCCCTGCGCGGCGGCCGGGACCGGGTGTTCAAGGCACTCCTCGCCCACCCCCTGATCGGCCAGTTCGAGTACGCCGAGGCACTCACCGACAAGCTGATCGCACACAACCGGGAGCACCTCGCGTGGGCGTGAACGCCGCCGTCCTCGCCATCGACGCGGGGAACAGCAAAACCGACGTCGCACTGATCGGACCGGACGGAGCGGTGCTGAGCACGGCCCGCGGGGGCGGCTTCCAGCCGGCGGCCGTCTCCATCGGGGCGGCGGTGGACGTCCTCGGCGCGGCGCTCGACGAAGCACTGGCGAAGGCGCGGGGGCTCGGCACCGAGGTGGACTCCGTCGCCCATGTGTCGGCCTGTCTCGCCAACGCCGATCTGCCGGTCGAAGAACGGGAGTTGACCGAGGCGCTGCGGGCACGCGGCTGGGGCGGCACCGTCGAGGTCCGCAACGACACCTTCGCGATCCTGCGGGCGGGCGTGGACGAACCCAGGGGCGTGGCCGTCGTCTGCGGCGCGGGGATCAACTGTGTCGGCATGGTGCCGGACGGGCGGACCGCGCGCTTCCCCGCCATCGGCCGGATCTCCGGTGACTGGGGCGGCGGTTCGGGGCTCGCCGAGGAGGCCCTGTGGTTCGCCTCGCGTGCCGAGGACGGGCGCGGTGAGCCGACGGAACTGGCCCGCACACTCCCCGCCCACTTCGGGCTCGACTCGATGTACGCGCTGATCGAGGCGCTGCACCGGGGGCAGATCGACTCCGAGCGCCGGCACGAGCTGACGCCCGTGCTGTTCGCGACCGGTGCGGCCGGGGATCCGGTGGCGCAGGCTCTGGTGCACCGCCTCGCGGAAGAGGTCGTCGTGCTGGCGTCGGTCGCACTGGGCCGGCTCGGGTTGCTGGACGAGGAGGCGCCGGTGGTGCTGGGCGGCAGCGTACTGGCGGCCCGTCATCCGCAGCTGGACGACGCCGTCGCCGCGCTCCTGGCGGATCGCGCCCCGAAGGCGGAGATCCGGATGGTGACGCAGCCGCCGGTGCTGGGCGCCGGGCTGCTGGGCCTGGACTGCACCGGGGCGGCGCCCGAGGTGCACGACAGGCTGCGCGCACAGTACAGCTGACACGTGCCGACAACGCGGGGGCGTCCCACCGGTGTTGCGGGACGCCCCTTGCGTACGGGAACCGATCACTTCTCCCGGACGTGTTCATGGATGGGGAGATCGGTCCGGTTCGGGGACCGGGCCGCCGATCGCCTTGATCGACGGCTCCGGCCTTGATCGAATACATGGGGGCAGTCGCATGCCCGGTGCGTCCGTGGACCGGTGCAGGATCCAGGCGTTCCTGGTGTGGATGTCCGTCCCTGCGGCCATACTTCTGGCCGGGTACCAGTCCTCCGATCGGCCGGGGGCCGGGCCACCGTCAGCGACCGAGGGGGAGGTCACGTGACATACCCGCCGAATGTGCGCACGGCGCCGGAGCACGCACCGGCCCAGCCGCCTGCGCCCGTCTCCCTACCCGCGCCGCGTCGCAGTGCCTGGTCCGAATCGACGGCGCGGCTGCGGGCCGCGGCGACGACCGAACCCGGCAGGCTCCAGATCATCGGGGCCGCGCTGGCGGCGCTCGTCCTCGCGTTCGGGGCCGTGACGGCGTTCGAGATCTCCGACCGGGCGGCGGCCGCCGACGAGGTGGTGAGCCGCAGCCAGCCGCTGAGCGCCGAGGCGGCGAACATCTACCGCTCCCTGGCCGATGCCGACACGGCGGCGGCCAGCGGATTCCTCGCGGGGGCGCAGGAGCCCCGCGAGGTCCACGAGCGGTACGAGAAGGACATCCAGGACGCGTCCCGGCTGCTGGTGAAGGCGGCGTCCACCACGGACGCTTCGTCGCCGTCGGGCCAGGAGATCACCAAGCTCAATCAGGAACTCCCCCGGTACACCGGCCTGATCGAGCGGGCCCGCGCCAACAACCGTCAGGGGCTGCCGCTGGGCGGCGCCTATCTCCGTTACGCGAACCAGAAGATGTCCGCCGAGCTGCTGCCGGCCGCCGAGCGGTTGTACACGGCGGAGACCGGCCGGCTCGACCAGGACGGCGACTCCGCGAGAGCGTGGCCGTTCCTCTCGCTGGGGCTCGGTGCCGTGACGCTGGGCGCGCTGTTCTGGGCGCAGCGGCGCAACTACCGAAGGACGAACCGGGTCTTCAACCACGGGCTGCTCGCCGCGACCGCGGCGTCCACCGTGCTGCTGTTGTGGCTGGCGGTGGGGCACACGGTGGCGCGCGCCGAGCTGCGGGACGCCGACGTGCACGGCCAGCAGTCCCTCGATGTGCTCAACCAGGCGCGGATCAACTCGCTGAAGGCACGTGCCAATGAGCTCCTGACCGTGGTCGCCCGCGGTGCGGTGCTCACCGCGGACGGCAAGAACGACAAGTACGAGACCGACTACAGCACGGGCATGAAGGCGCTCGGCGGCGAGCTGGCAGCGGCCAGGAAGCTCGCCGACGACGCCCAGGGAAGCGGACCGGTGGCACAGGCCGTCAGCGGTGTCTCCGAGTGGCAGACCCGTCACCGCACCGCCCGCAGCACCGACGACAACGGCGACTACGAGGGCGCTCTGAAGCAGATCATCGGGGCGAAGGACTCCACGGGGGAATCCTTCGGCCGGGTGGACGGGGCGCTGGAGAAGGCGCTCGCTCACGAGCAGGGCGAGTTCACCCGGGCCGCGAGGGACGGACGCGGGGCGCTGGGCGGGCTACCGGTCGGGGCGGCCGCTCTTGCCGTGCTGGCGGCGGTCGCAGCGATCGTCGGGATCAACCGCAGACTGTCGGAGTACCGGTGAGAGGGGGAACGATGACCAGGACCGGTTCCACCCGGGTAAGGCTGCGCGGCTGGGGCGGGGTGACGGGGATGGCCGCGGCCTGCGCGGTGACGGCGTCACTCACCCTGCTGCCGCTCTCGCACGGCGGCTCCGGGCCCTTCGGCGTCGGGCTCGCCGGGCCGGGTCCGGCCACGGCGGTGCCGGCCAGCGCCGACGACTGCACCGATCCGGAGGCGAGCCTGCCGCCGTCGGGCGCCGACGGGCCGAGCATCGAGAAGATCAAGGAGCGCGGGAAGCTGATCGCCGGTGTCGACCAGAACAGCTTCCGCTGGGGTTACCGCGACCCGGCGACCGGAAAGCTCGAAGGGTTCGACATCGACCTGGTGCGGGCCATCGCACGGGACGTCCTGGGCGACCCCGACAAGGTGATCTTCCGGGCGATCCCCACCAACCAGCGCATCGCCGCGCTGGAGAACGACAAGGTCGATGTCGTGGTGCGGACGATGACGATCAACTGCGCCCGGCTCGACCAGGTCTCGTTCTCCACCGCCTACTTCCAGGCCGGGCAGCAGGTCCTCGCACCGAAGGACTCGCCGATCACCGGGTACGACAAGTCCCTCTCCGGCAAGCGCGTCTGCACCGCCGAGGGTTCCACCGCGTACGAGGCCCTGGAGAAGCAGTCGTTCGGCGCGGTGTTCAAGGACCGGCACGACGGCACCGAGGCCGACGAGGACCAGCTCACCGTGCCCAACCAGCTGGACTGCCTGGTCCGGCTGCAGTTGGGCGAGGTCGACGCGGTGGTCACCGACAACGCGCTGGCGGCGGGTCAGGCCGCCCAGGACCCGGCGGTCGTCCTCAAGGGCGACAAGCCGTTCACCACCGAGTACTACGGCGTGGCCACGAAGCACGGCGCGAACGACCTGGTGGCCCGGGTCAACCAGGTGCTGGTCGACTACCGAAGGGGTGGCGCCGCCAGCCCCTGGATGGTGTCGTACCGGAAGTGGCTGGCGAGCGGGCTGCCCGGAATATCGGCGCCGCCGGCCCCCAAGTACCGGAACAACTAGTCCTTGATCCCACCGGGTTCGTCCCGGCGGGGAGAGCGGAGAGGTGATCGATGGGCGTCGCGGGCCCTTTCCCCGGCTATGCGGGGAAGCCCCCCGTCCCGGTCCTGGACCGGGACGGGGCGGACCGTGCGCTGGCCCGGCTCGGCGCGGAACACGAGGCGATCGAGACCTCGCTCCTCGCCCTGCAGGACCATGCCGGCCGCCGGCTCCTGGAGGGCGCCGATCTGACCGGTGTCACCAAGGAGCGCTGGGCCGCCACCGAGCAGTCGATCACGCTGCTGTGGGGGTATTTCGACGCCTACGCCGGAGCGATCGACGAGGCCCGTGAGATCCGGGCCAGACGGCGCTCCCCCAACCGCGACGACCTGCTGGCGCTGACCGAACTGCTCCGCGGCCAGGGCGTCACGGTGGCGTCCAACGCCACCCGGCCCGATCCGTCGATCACCGGCCCGGCGAAGCTGTCCGAGCGGTTCACGCTGGAGGAGCTGGTCGCCCGGATGAACGACCTGTACGCACGCGCGCTGGACATGGTCGTCACCTCCGACTCCGTGTGGTCCGCACTGCCCGCCCGGATAGATCTGCTCGCCGCCGAGCTGCGCCGGACCCGGTCGCTGGCGCACTCCGTCGGCGTGCGGCCCGGGGAACACCCGGCGGGCGACGACCTGGAGGCGATCACCCATGAGCTGACCACGCTGCGGGCACAGGTGATCTCCGATCCGCTGGCGTTCTGGCTGCCGGGCCCCGGCAGCGCGGCGCCCGGCGGCGGACGTCCGGACACCGTGCGCTACGACCGGGCGGCCCGCGCCCTGGACGACGTACGGCGGGAGATCGAGGCGGTCCTCGCCGTCCGGCAGGACGCCGAGCAGCGCCTCGTCCAGCTGCGCGACATCCTCTCCCGCGCGGAGCGCACGCTGGCCGAGGCCCGGGCGGCGCGCGGCGAGGTGCTGGCGAAGATCGCCGCCTCCGAGGTGCCCGCCGTCAGCGGTCCCCCGACCGCTCTGCAGGAGCGGCTGGCCGCCGCGTCGGAGTACCGCAGGCACGCCCAGTGGCACCGGCTCTCACCGCTGCTGGATTCCCTGGAGCGGGAGGCCGAGGACGAACTGCTGCGTGCCCGTGAATCGTTGACAGCGGTCACCGCACCGCTGGCGGTCCGGGCCGAGCTGCGCGGCCGGCTGGACGCGTACAAAGCGAAGGTCGCCCGGCACGGCCTGGCGGAGGACCCGATGCTGATCGAGCGGTACGACGCGGCGCGCCGCATGCTGTGGAGCGCCCCGTGCGATCTGCGGGTCGCCGCGCAGACGGTGCTGCGCTACCAGGAGGCGGTGGCGGAGCTGCTGAACCCCCGCCGGCCGTCCGCACCGGAGGACCGGCGATGAGCAGGCGTAGGGGTACGGGCAGGGCGAACGGGCCGCTGCGGCGGCGGGGCGAACAGGGGGACGGACCATGAGTACGCAGTGCCAGCGCCCCGCGTGCGAGGGCGACTACGAGGACATGGGCGGCGGTGAGCTGTACTGCGACACCTGCGGTCTGGCTCCGGTCGTCTCGCCGAACGGCATGGTGAGTTCGCCGCCCACCGGCATCGCGGCCGGCGGTGCGAGCGGCAAGGGCAGCAACAGCAGTTCGGCGCGGAGCGGTTCGCCGGCGTCGTCCCGGGCCTCCTCGCGCTCCTCGTCCCGCTCGTCGACCTCGCGGCGTTCGGTGTCGGGACGGCTGTCGCGCTCCCTGTCGGGCAGGGGCACGTCCCGCTCGGTGTCGGTGCGCTCCTCCGGTTCCTCGACGGGCGCGTCCGGCCGCAACCGGCTGGGTGCGGGGCTCGTGCAGGTACCGGGCGTGCCGCGCCCCGACCCGCGCTCCGCGGTCATGGAGAACCCGGAGGTGCCGGAGCGGAAGCGGTTCTGCTCGCGCTCCGACTGCGGGGGCCCCCGTGGGCCGTTCCCGCGGCGACCGGCCGGGCCGCACGGAGGGGTTCTGCACCAAGTGCGGCCACCCGTACTCCTTCGTACCGAAACTGCACGGCGGCGACATCGTGCACGGCCAGTACGAGGTGGCGGGCTGTCTTGCGCACGGCGGGCTCGGCTGGGTCTATCTCGCGGTGGACCGCGCGGTCTCCGACCGGTGGGTGGTCCTCAAGGGCCTGCTGGACACCGGGGACCAGGACGCGATGGCGGCCGCGATCTCGGAGCGGCGCTTCCTCGCCGAGATCGAGCACTCCAACATCGTGCGGATCTACAACTTCGTCGAACACCTCGACCAGCGGACCGGCTCGCTCGACGGCTACATCGTCATGGAGTACGTGGGCGGCAAGGCGCTCAAGGAGATCGCGAACGAGCGCCGCACCCCGGCCGGCAAGCGGGATCCGCTGCCGGTCGAGCAGGCCTGCGCGTACGGCATCGAGGCCCTGGAGGCGCTCGGCCATCTGCACAGCCGCAATCTCCTGTACTGCGACTTCAAGGTCGACAACGCGATCCAGACCGAGGACCAGCTCAAGCTGATCGACATGGGTGCGGTGCGCCGGATGGACGACGAGGAGTCGGCCATCTACGGCACGGTGGGGTACCAGGCGCCGGAGGTGGCGGAGGTCGGCCCGTCGGTCGCCTCCGATCTGTACACGGTCGCGCGGACGCTCGCCGTGCTCACCTTCGACTTCCAGGGGTACACGAACGTCTTCGTGGACTCGCTGCCGGACCCGGACAACATCGAGGTGTTCCGGACGTACGAGTCGTTCTACCGGCTGCTGGTGCGGGCCACGGACCCGGACCCGGCGCGACGGTTCGCCTCCGCGTCGGAGATGGCGGAGCAGCTGACGGGCGTGCTGCGGGAGGTCGTGGCACTGCAGACGGGGCGGCCGCGACCGGCGCTGTCGACGCTGTTCGGTACGGAACTGCGCGTCACGGACACGCAGTTGTTCGCCGAGCTGACGGACGACGTGTCACGGCTGGGGGTACGGACACAGCCGCCGGGGCGGCGCGGCGGGAAGAGCGCAGGCAACGGCAGGGCCCCGGTCGCGGGACCCACGGGGGTACCGGCCGGTGCGCCGGGGGCGGCCGGCCACGCCGTGCCGGGCGCGCTGCCCGTCGGTGCCGGGCAGCCGGCGGCCGGCGCTGCACCGCTGTCGGCGTCCGCCACCCACGTCCGGGGCGGCGCCGCCACCGGTCCGTACGCGCAGACGCAGGCGGCCATTCCGGCGCCCCGGGCCGAGATCACGCCTCTCGCCCCTGCTCCTCTGCCGGGCCCGCACGCCTTGGGCGTGCCCCGGCTGGCCGGGCTCGACGCACGGGCGACCTCGCTCGCACTGCCCGTCCCCCGGGTCGACGCGAACGACGCCAACGCGGGCTTTCTGGCCGGACTGATGGCGTCGGCACCCGCCGAACTGATTTCCGCGCTCCAGGCCGTACCCGCCGCTTCGCTGGAGACGAGGCTGCGGGAGTTGCGTGCCCGGCTGGAGATGAACGAACTGGGCGCGGCCGGCCAGACCCTGGCAGGTCTGGAGGCGCAGCATCCGGACGACTGGCGGGTCGTCTGGTACCGCGGGGTCGCCTCGCTGGTGACGGGTGACAACGAGAACGCGGCGCTGTCGTTCGACGCGGTCTACGACGCATTCCCCGGTGAGCCGGCGCCCAAGCTGGCGCTCGGCATCTGTGCGGAGGTCCTCGGCCAGCTGGACAACGCCGCCGAGTACTACCGCCTGGTGTGGACGACCGACCCGAGCTTCGTCAGCGCCGCGTTCGGCCTGGCCCGGGTGCAGATCGCAGCCGGGGACCGGGCCGGGGCGGTGCGGACGCTGGAGTCCGTGCCCGAGGCGTCGATCCACTACACGGCGGCCCGGGTCGCCGCCGTGCGATCCCGGCTGCGTGAACGTGCCCCGTACGAGCCGCTGATCGCCGATCTGACGGCCGCCGCCGAGCAGGTGTCCGGGCTGCAGAGTTTCGGGCTGGACGCGGTGCGCCGCGAGCAGTTGTCGACCGAGGTACTGGGGACGGCGCTGGACTGGGTACTCTCCGGAAGCCCCACCGCCCGGCCGGACACCCCGCAGTCCCAGGCGTCCGTCGGCCCTGCCGGCGCCGCCGGACCCAGGACCCTGCTCGGCAGTGAGGTGGACGAACGCGGCCTGCGTCTCGGCCTGGAGCGTTCGTACCGGATACTCGCCCGGCTTGCGCAGCGCGGCGACGAGAGGATCGACCTGGTGGAGCGGGCCAACCGCTTCCGCCCCCGGACGTGGGTGTGAAAATGTCGCAGATGCACCAGGAGACGGCCTTGTCGAGGTGTCCCAGCTGCGAGGAGCCGCTGGAAACGGGCGACCTGTTCTGCGGCGCGTGCGGCTACGACCTGTCGGTCGTACCCGCACCGCCGGAGGACCACCCGACCATCGCCATGGCCGTGCCTGCGGCCCCGGGCGCCGGAACGCCCGGCGCCGCTCCCGAATCGGCCGCGCGCACCGCGGCGGCTTCTGGTTCCGCCGAATGGTCGGCTGCCCCCGCGGCCGACCGGTCCGAGCCGCCCGGCTCGGCGGCTGCCTCAGCCGGTGTCCCGGCCGGTGGCCCCGAAACCGCCCCCGCGGCGGTTCGCTTCGACCGGCCCGGCCCCTCCGGCTCGGGCGACTTCGAGCTGGCCGCGCCTGCTGCGCCGGCCGCCCCCGACCCCCGTACCGCCGCGGGCGCCGCCGTCTCCGAGGCGGCCCTCACGCCTCCGGCGGGCACCAAGCTGTGCGTCGCCTGCCGCGCCGGTCATGTCGACCCCGACGGCTACTGCGAGAACTGCGGTCATGCCCAGCCCCGCGAGCGCGACCACATGGAGCAGGAGCTCGGTTCGGTGGCCGCCGTCAGTGACCGGGGCCTGCGCCACCACCGCAACGAGGACTCGTTCGCCGTGTCGACCACCGCCCTGCCGGACGGCTCACCGGCCGTCGTCGCGATCGTCTGCGACGGCGTCTCCTCCGCGAGCCGCCCCGACGAGGCCTCTGCCGCCGCCGCGACCGCCGCCAACGAGTCGCTGCTGGAGTCGCTGCCGCGCGGAGTCCACCCGCAGCAGGCGATGCACGAGGCGATCGTCGCCGCCGCCGAGTCGGTCAACTCGCTGGCCCACGACGACAGCAGAGCCTCGGAGCGCGATGCGCACCGCCACCAGAACGCTCCGGCGTGCACCCTGGTCGGCGCGGTCGTGGCGGGCGGCCTGCTGGTCGTCGGCTGGGTCGGCGACAGCCGCGTCTACTGGGTGCCGGACGACCGGACCACCCCACCCGCCCGGCTCACCGAGGACGACTCCTGGGCCGCGCAGATGGTGGCGGCCGGCCTGATGAACGAGGCGGAGGCGTACGCGGACGAGCGCGCCCACGCCATCACGGGCTGGCTCGGCGCCGATGCGTACGAACTGGAGCCGCACACCGCGTCGTTCAAACCGGACCGGCCGGGTCTGGTGGTGGTGTGCACCGACGGGCTGTGGAACTACGCGGAGTCGGCCGCCGACATGGCCGCCGCCGTCCCCCCGGATGCACAGGAACGACCGCTGCACGGCGCCCAGGTGCTGGTGGGTCACGCGCTCGACGGTGGGGGCCACGACAACGTAACAGTGGCTCTGCTGCCGTTCGCCGTACCGTCGCAAGGGGCAGGATCGGCCTACAGCACCGCTTGAGTCCCGTTCCGTCCGTCCGTTCGCCGACTGCGACCTTCCCAGCTCTGCCACCTTTGCCAGGAGCCGATCAGATGGCCAATTTCTCCAAGTCCCACGTGCCGCAGTTCTCCGTCGAGGTGTACCAGAACGAGTATCTGCCGGAGGGCGGACGCGAGGTCAACGCGATCGTCACGGTCACCTCGACCGGCGGCGGCACCACCGGCGGCACCCTGCTGGCCGGTGCGCACGCCTCGCCCACCGCCGTGCCGGCGCAGGGGCCGAACGCCGCCGTGGTGATCATGGTGGACTGTTCCGGTTCGATGGACTATCCGCCGACGAAGATGCGCAACGCCCGCGATGCCACGGCCGCGGCCATCGACACCCTGCGCGACGGCACGTCGTTCGCCGTGGTCGGCGGTACGCACCTCGCCAAGGAGGTCTACCCGGGCAACGGCCGCCTCGCCACCGCCGACGCCCAGACCAGGGCCCAGGCGAAGGAGGCGCTGCGGCGGCTCAGCGCGGGCGGCGGCACGGCGATCGGGACCTGGCTGCGGCTGGCCGACCGGCTGCTCGGCGCCGCCGACGTGGACATCCGGCACGGCATCCTCCTCACCGACGGGCGCAACGAGCACGAGTCGCCGCAGGACCTGCGGGCCGCACTCGACGCGTGCGCGGGCCGCTTCACCTGTGACGCCCGCGGGGTCGGCACCGACTGGGAGGTGAAAGAAGTCACAGCCATCGCCTCCGCGCTGCTCGGCACGGCCGACATAGTCGCCGACCCGGCGGGCCTCGCCGTGGACTTCACGCAGATGATGGAGAACGCGATGGGCAAGGAGGTCGCGGACGTGGCACTGCGGCTCTGGACGCCGGTCGGGGTCGAGATCAAGTTCGTGAAACAGGTGGCGCCGACGGTCGCCGAACTGACCGACCGGCGTACGGAAGCGGGCCCGCGCGCCGGGGACTATCCGACCGGGTCCTGGGGCGACGAGTCCCGCGACTACCACGTGTGTGTGCAGGTGCCGGAAGCCGGGATCGGGCAGGAGATGCTGGCGGCCCGCGTCTCGCTGATCCTCCCCGACCCGTCGGGGACGGCGGCTCCGCAAACGCTTTCGCAGGGGCTGGTACGGGCGGTGTGGACGGACGACATGGTGGCGTCCACGTCGATCAATCCGCAGGTCGCGCACTACACGGGCCAGGCCGAACTGGCACAAGTCATCCAGCAGGGGCTCGATGCACGCAAGTCGGGAGACTTCGACGGCGCGACGGCGAAACTGGGCCGCGCGGTGCAACTGGCGTCGGCCTCCGGGAACGCGGATACTGCGAAACTGCTTTCGAAGGTGGTGGACGTCGTCGATGCGGCGACAGGTACTGTGCGACTGAAGGCGAAGGTCGCGGAGGCCGACGAGATGACCCTCGAAACGCGCTCCACCAAGACCGTTCGCGTAAAGAAATGACCTGAGGGCCGACCGGCATCCAGCTGGCCCGGCGACCTGGCAGAGCAACAGGAATGACGGCCTCCGGGGCCGGACGAGGAGAGGGGGAAGCGCCGACATGCCGACCTGCCCGAACGGACACCAGTCGGGTTCCGAGGACTGGTGCGAGGTCTGCGGCCATCGCATGGCCGGGGCGGGCGCGCCTGCGGGCGCAGTCCCCCCGCCGCCGCCCCCGCCGCCAGCGCCCGGTTACGGCTACCCCCAGCGCCCCGGCCCCGAGGCGACCCAGCAGGCCGAGCTCTGCCCGCAGTGCCGCACCCCGCGTGAGGCGATGGCGCCGTTCTGCGAGGAGTGCCGCTGGAACTTCCTCACGAACACGGCGACGTCCTACACCCCGTTGGCCCCGCAGCCCGGAGGTCCCGGTGGCCCCGGTCCCGGCGGCCCGGTGCCCGGCCTGAACCTGCCGCCCGGCTTCCAGGCGCAGCAGGGGCCGCCGCCCCCGCCCCCTCAGCAGCGTGACCCGTACGAGTACCAGAGCTCGCGGCCCTCCCAGGTGAACCGCCCGGCCGAGCCGCTGTCCGGTCCCGACAGCCACCCCGGTCCGCCGGGACCCGGTCCGCAGCTGCCGCCGAACCCGTTCCAGCGGCAGGGCCCGCCGCCTCCGCCGTCCTTCCAGCAGCAGACCGCGCCCCCGCAGCCGCAGGTCCAGCAGCCCACCGGTGACGACTGGATGCTGCCGCCGCCCTCGCGGGCACAGGTACCTCAGCCTCCGCAGGGCCCCCAGCCCCCGATGCAGGTGCAGCAGCCTCCGTTCCAGAACCAGATCCCGAACCAGGCGCCCGCGAGCTGGACGGCGGTCATCGCTCCGGACCGTGACTACTTCCTGGCGATGATGCAGCGCAGCGGCCCCGAGGCGACCGGGCTCAACCTGCCCGCGTACTCCCCGGAGCAGCGCCTCCAGCTCACCGGCAACCAGGTCACCATCGGCCGTCGCCGGCACAGCACCGGCGAGTCCCCCGATGTCGATCTGTCCGTGCCGCCGGAGGACCCGGGCGTCTCGCACCAGCACGCGGTGCTGGTGCAGCAGCCCGACGGCAGCTGGGCCGTGGTCGACCAGAACTCCACGAACGGCACCACGCTGAACGGTGCCGAGGACCCGATCCAGCCCTACGTCCCCGTTCCGCTCCAGGACGGCGACCAGGTGCATGTCGGGGCGTGGACGACGATCACCATCCGGCGCGGCTGACCGGCGTACTCAGTCGGCGGGCAGTGGCCAGGCGTACGGCCCCTCCGGGTCGTCCAGCCAGGCCCACTGCCGCCCGTCGCGGACCGTGACGCCGAACCTCTCCCGCTCGGGGCACTTCTCGCGCTGCCAGAGGGCGAGGGCCTCGCGCGGGTCGAGGGTGGACTGCGTCAGTGTCAGCAGGAAGCGGAACAGCTCGTTCTCGGCCACCCGCCGCGGCAGTCCGCCGGTGTGCGGGTGGCGTACCCGAGGCGGCACGGCCCCGCGCAGCGGGACGAAGTAGGCGGGCGTGTGCAGGAACCGCCCCTCGGCATACGTCCCGTGCGGCGCCTCCTGCACCCGCAGCATGATCAGACCGGTCGCGAACGGCGCCAGGATCCGCGCCCCGGGGCGGCACTGCGCCAGCCACGCCTGCGGTACGGACGGCAGGGTGCAGGTCACGATGATCCGGTCGTACGGGCCCCGCTCGGGGCAGCCCCGGGCGCCGTCCCCGGTGATCACCGCCGGATGGCGGCCGGCCCCCGCCAGATGCCTGCGGGCCGACTCCGTGATCTCCGGGTCGAGGTCGATGGTGGTCACCGCTTCGTCGCCCAGGCGGTGGGCGAGCAGCGCGGCGTTGTAGCCGGTACCGGCGCCGATCTCCAGGACGGTCTGCCCGGCCCGCATCTCCAGCTCCTCCAGCATCCGGGCCATCAGCGACGGCTGGCTGCTCGACGAGACGAGCTCACCGTCCTGGATCCGGGTGGCCAGCGCCCCGTCCGTGTACGCCCCGTGCAGCCACTGGTCCCGCCGGGCCGGGTCGGGGTCCTCGCACCAGAGCCGCTCGGGCCCACGGGGCCCGGTCACGAAGTAGTACGGCACGAAGAGATGGCGCGGCACCTCCTCGAACGCGGCACGCCAGGCGGGGTCCTTGAGCGCGCCGCCCGCGACGATCCCCCGCACCATCGCCCACCGGGCTTCGGCGCCGGCCGCCGCGAACCGATCCAGGTCTGGCCCCATGCCTCCACTCTCCCGCTCGCGACCGCCGGAAGCGACGAGGCACGATGGCCGTCCGTACCCGGGTCCTAGGACCCGAGTCCTCGGCCGGTGCGTCTGCGACCATGGACGGGTGACAGAGAATCCGCACGACACGCTGCAGGAGCAGACCTTCTACGAGCAGGTCGGCGGCGAGGAGACCTTCCGGCGCCTGGTCCACCGCTTCTACGAGGGGGTTGCCGAGGACCCGCT
This sequence comes from Streptomyces sp. JH14, assembly GCF_029428675.1. Taxonomy (GTDB): domain Bacteria; phylum Actinomycetota; class Actinomycetes; order Streptomycetales; family Streptomycetaceae; genus Streptomyces. The sequence goes on from NZ_JAJNEL010000001.1 coordinate 2,264,419, forward strand.
GCTGCGGCCGATGTATCCGGAGGAGGATCTGGGGCCGGCCGAGGAGCGGTTCACGCTGTTCCTGATCCAGTACTGGGGCGGTCCCCGGACGTACAGCGAGCAGCGCGGTCACCCGCGGCTGCGGATGCGGCATGTTCCGTTCCGGGTGGACCGGGCCGCGCACGACGCCTGGCTGAGCCGGATGCGGGTGGCCCTCGACGAGCTCGGGCTGGCCCCGGAGCACGAGCGCCGGCTGTGGGACTACCTCACGTACGCCGCGGCGTCGATGATCAACACCGAGGGCTGACGGCTCCGCCCCGCGCACCGTTCCGGAGGGCACTCTTCCTGTGGCCACCGTGCGGTGTGCGGTGTGCGGTGTGCGGTGCGCCACCACCGCACAGCGGTCGCGGTCCCATCAAGGTGACCGGTACCGGCAGTGCCGCCCGTGCCGGTGCGGTTGCCGGCAGCCGCGGGGGTCAGCGCGGGCCGAACGTCACTCCGAGGTTCCCGAGGCCGCCGCCCGCACGCCGCAGGGCGATCGAGCCGAACGGGGTGCGCAGCCGCAGCCAGGGGCCGGAGGCGAGCAGGGCGACCGGGAAGTCCGGGTCCGGGCGGAGGAAGCCGAGGGACTGGGCGGCATGGACCGCACGCAACGGCAGTCCCGTGTCGCCGATCGTGCGCGACCAGATCTCATGGCCGATGAGGTCCCGCTCCGCCCGGGTACGGCGCTCCGCGGGCAGCGCCGTGTCGCGGGAACGGAACTCCGCCACCGCGGCGTTCAGCGCCGCGCGCAGGGCGACGGGACCGGGCAGTCCCGGCTGCTCCTGCCAGCCGCCGCGCGGCGGGAGGATCCCCGTCCACGGCGGACCGGTGACGGGAGCGGGCAGGGCGCCCCCGCCGTCGGCTGTGCCCTCGACATCGAGGGATTCGAGGAGTTCACCGGCGGACACGGTGACGTCGAAGTCGTGCGTGCCCTCCAGCCGCGCCGTCCGGATCGCGAGGACCTCGAACGACGCCGGACGGCCGAACACCGCCAGCGCGCTGCCGCCCGCCTGCAGCCGGACGGCGGCCGCCCGGTCGTAGTGGAGGAGCCGGCCGAGGAAGGCGGCGAGATCCGCCGCCTCCCTCGCGTCGACGAACTGCAGCGACTGCACGGGCACCGTCATACGGCGGCGGACTCCTCGGTCACCAGGTACTCCTGCAGGAAGAGCTTCTCCTCGGCGGAGATCCGCCGGGGCCGCTCCTCGGCCAGGTTGTACGGCACGACGACGGTCGAGGCCCGTACGTACACCTGGTCCGGGTCCTTGACCTCGTACGAGATCGTCAGCGACGCGGCACCTATCTTCGTGACCCAGGACTCGACGGTCACCGGCTCGTGCCGGTGGACCAGCGGGCGCACGTAGTCGATCTCGTGCCGGGCCACCACGGACCCGCCCGCGAAGGACGGCGAGCCGTCCCCCGGCGCCAGCCGGAACATGAAGTCGACGCGCGCCTCCTCCAGGTAGCGGAGGAAGACCACGTTGTTGACGTGGCCGAAGGCATCCATGTCCGACCAGCGCAGCGGGCAGTTGTAGATGTGACGAGCCAAGACGATCAGCCTCGCGTGAGCTTCTTGTACGTCGCACGGTGCGGGCGGACCGCGTCCGCGCCGAGACGCTCGACCTTGTTCTTCTCGTACGACTCGAAGTTGCCCTCGAACCAGTACCACCGGGAGTCGCCCTCGTACGCCAGGATGTGCGTGGCGACGCGGTCCAGGAACCAACGGTCGTGGGAGATGACCACAGCGGCGCCCGGGAACTCCAGGAGGGCGTTCTCCAGCGAGGACAGGGTCTCGACGTCGAGGTCGTTGGTGGGCTCGTCGAGGAGCAGCAGGTTGCCGCCCTCCTTGAGCGTCAGCGCCAGGTTGAGACGGTTGCGCTCACCACCGGAGAGGACACCGGCAGGCTTCTGCTGGTCCGGGCCCTTGAAGCCGAACGCGGAGACGTACGCCCGCGACGGCATCTCGACCTGGCCGACGTTGATGTAGTCGAGCTCGTCCGACACGACCGCCCAGAGGGTCTTCTTGGGGTCGATGTTGGCGCGGCTCTGGTCGACGTAGGAGATCTTGACGGTCTCGCCGACCTTGATGGCGCCGGAGTCCGGCGTCTCCAGGCCCTGGATCATCTTGAACAGCGTGGTCTTGCCCGCACCGTTCGGACCGATGACGCCGACGATGCCGTTGCGGGGCAGCGTGAACGACAGGTCGTCGATGAGGACCTTGTCGCCGAAGGCCTTCGAGAGGTTGTTGACCTCGACGACGATGGAACCGAGCCGCGGGCCCGGCGGAATCTGGATCTCCTCGAAGTCCAGCTTCCGCATCTTGTCCGCCTCGGCCGCCATCTCCTCGTACCGGGCGAGACGTGCCTTGGACTTGGTCTGCCGGCCCTTGGCGTTGGAGCGGACCCACTCCAGTTCTTCCTTGAGCCGCTTGGCGCGCTTCTCGTCCTTGCGGCCCTCGACCTTGAGCCGGGTGGCCTTCTTGTCGAGGTACGTGGAGTAGTTGCCCTCGTACGGGAGTGCGCGGCCGCGGTCCAGCTCGAGGATCCACTCGGCGACGTTGTTCAGGAAGTACCGGTCGTGCGTGACGGCGACTACGGCGCCCGAGTACTTCGAGAGGTGCTGCTCCAGCCAGTTCACCGACTCGGCGTCGAGGTGGTTGGTGGGCTCGTCGAGGAGGAGCAGGTCCGGGGCCTCGATCAGCAGCTTGCAGAGCGCGACGCGGCGCTTCTCGCCACCGGAGAGGTTGACGACCGGCCAGTCGCCGGGCGGGCAGCCCAGGGCGTCCATGGCCTGCTCCAGCTGGGCGTCCAGGTCCCACGCGTTGGCGTGGTCCAGGTCCTCCTGGAGCTTGCCCATCTCCTCCATCAGCGCGTCGGAGTAGTCGGTCGCCATGAGCTCGGCGACCTCGTTGAAGCGCGTGAGCTTGCCCATGATCTCGGCGGCGCCGTCCTGGACGTTCTCCAGCACGGTCTTCGACTCGTCGAGCAGCGGCTCCTGCATGAGGATGCCGACGCTGAACCCGGGCGACAGGAACGCGTCACCGTTGGACGGCTGCTCCAGGCCCGCCATGATCTTCAGCACCGTGGACTTACCGGCGCCGTTGGGGCCCACGACACCGATCTTCGCGCCGGGCAGGAAGTTCAGGGTGACGTCATCGAGGATCACCTTGTCGCCGTGCGCCTTGCGCGTCTTGCGCATGGTGTAGATGAACTCAGCCAAGAGAAACCGTCCGGCAGCAGTAGGGGTGTAGGCAGATACACCCATCTTGCCTGACGTCCGTCCCAGGACGGAAACCCGTCCGTCCGGCGGTACGCACCCGGAGGGACTCCCGGTACGCGACAGCCCCGGTACGCGTGGGCGTACCGGGGCTGCCATCAGCACATCGTGACGATGTGCCGCCTTTATGTCACGTTCCGCTCGCCGAACGTCGGCATGTCACTCGGAGGAGCCTGCGCTGCCCGCGGACGGGCCGGCGGGCGACGCCTTCCGCTTGCGGAGGAGGAAGACCGCACCGCCGCCGATGACGACGAGGCCGATGGCGATGCCCGCGATGACCGGCGTGGCGCTGGAGCTGCCGGTCTCGGCGAGGTCGCCCCCGGTCCCGGCCGAGCTGCCGCCCGCCGTGGCCGTGGAGGGCTGCTCGGCGGTCTGGGTGTCGAGGCCGCCGCCCGTGGTGCCTGCGGTCTTGCAGTCCAGGACGCCCTTGAAGGTCTTGGTGAACCCGCCGGGACCGGTGATCGTGAAGTCGTACGCCTGGTCCTCGGCGACCGGGACGGTCACCGTCTCGGTCGCACCCGGCGCGACGGTGTGCTCGGCGCCGGCCAGCTCGAAGGTGAACGCCTCGTCGCCCTCGTTGGTCGCGGTGACGTCCACGCCGCCCTTGGCGCAGTTCTTCTTCGCGGTGACCGCGGGGATCGCGCCCTTCTTGGCCCAGGTCGCGGTGGCGTTCGCGGAGACCGTGGACTCGCTGGAGCCGGCCAGGATCTGCGTCTGGCTCTTGGTCACGCCGGCGAAGGCCCGGCCGACCGGCACCGAGGTGGTGGCCTGGACGGTCAGCGCGGCGGTGCCGTCGGCGGCGCCCGCCGGGATGTCGAAGTACAGCTGGGCGCCGTTGGCGGCGACGGTGACGGGCTTGCCGCTCTTGTCAGTGACCTTGACGCCACTGGCGGAGTCGGCGGGCGGCGTCACCGAGACCTGGCCAGCGTTGGTGTGGACGGTGACCGGACCGAGCCGCTCACCGGACAGACCGGAGACCGCCGCCGGGTCCAGGGCGAGGGACGCCTTGGGCTCGGCCACGTCCTCGGCGTGCTTCCCCAGCCAGTCGGCGAGCTTCTCCGCCTGCTTGTCGGAGGCATCGACATCGGCGTTGTCCGAGTAGCGCCAGATGGCGACCTGGGTGCCCGCCGCCGCGGTCTGCTCGGTGAGCGGCCCGGTGCCGGCCTGCTCGGCGAGCGCCGCGAGGTCATCGACCTGCGGGTAGGAGTGCTCCAGGATCCAGCGGATCTTGCCGGCGTTCTTGTTGGTGCCGAGCGATGTCTGGTTCCAGGGGGTCTCCAGGTACTTCGCCTGGTCCTGGGTGGGGTTGTGAATGTCGATGCAGTACGTCTTGAGCTTGCCGCCGCCGTCGACGGTCATCTCAAAGAGCCCGGCAGGCAGCACCTGCTTCTTGCCGTCCGTGTGGAGCACGGCCCGGTCGTAGGTCTTCAGCCCGTCCAGGACGGCGGTCGCGCCGCCCTGGTGCTGAGGTGTGTCGTCGGCGGCCGCACTGCCCGCGCCGACGAGTGCGCCGGCTATGACGAGACCGGACGCCACCACCGATGCGGCGAACCGGGATATGCCCCGCCCCCGCGGCGGAGTCGTCCCCGCCGTGGATGACGGAACGGTCGCTGAAAAAGCGGTCGCTGAAGAAGCAGAAAACACAGATGTCCCCTCCGGGCGGGACCCTCGCGCTCGGTGCGCGTGTGGGGAGTGCCCCGCCAGTCGACTCAAGTGCCCCGTGAGTACGGGGGAATCCTAAGGAGGCGGACGATGAATAATCCCCCGTCATACCGTCGTACAACCATTCCGACTCAGAATCGTTATCGCCGGTAACTTCCGCCCCCTCGGCCCCAGTCACGGTGTCGACGCCAGCTCGGGAATGGGTTCCTGACGTACCGTCGGTCCGCCTCCCGCACGCCGTTCGCCCCTTACCGGCGGCCGGCCCTTCGCCGGCGGTGCAGCCGCATCCCCTCGCCGAACAGCCACCCCGCCCTCGCCGGCGCCACCCCTTCCCGCCCCTTCCGCCTCCGGTCCGCCCCGCCTCCTGCCCGGCCGGGCGGTCAATGCCGGATCCGCCCGCATCACCCGCCGGAACGCCGCCGTCCCCCGCGTCAGATCGTGGCCGACCGCCACCGCCTCGATGTCCACGAACGTCCGCCGCTGCCCGTCCCGTTCCTCCTCGCGCACCTTCAACCGGCCGTGCACGACCAGGGGTTCTCCGACAGCGACCGAGCCCGCCAGATTCGCCGCCAGTGTGCGCCAGGCCCACACCGTGTAGAAGCTGGTGTGCCCGTCCGTCCAGAACTGCCTCTCACGGTCCCAGCGGCGGGCGGTCACGGCGAACCGGAATCGCGCCATTCCACCGGTCGCCGTCTCGCGGAACTCCACCCCGGTCGCCGCATTGCCCACCAGTGTCACCACGGTCTCGTTCATGTCTCCGCCTCCCCTTCGGCCTCGGCGACCGCTGCCGTGCGGTCACTGATCTCATGCTGAAGGGGAGGCGGGGATCCTGCTGCGGACTGTGGACTACCGGCTGGTTGTGGAAAACTCCGTCACCGCCACGAACCGCTCCCGCACCTCGCGGTAGCGCACCAGCTCGGCCGCCACCGGATCGAGCACCCGCGCCCGGCCGCAGGCCGCAGCGGCCTCGCGCAGCCGCCGCTCGGCCTCCTGCCCGTACCGCCGCGCAGGACCGCGCGCGGCGGCCGCACACGACCACTCGACCAGTGGCCCGCCGATGACCCCGGCCACCATCACCGACGTGGCCGTGAACAGCCCCGGGTCGACCACGCCGACGATCTGGCCGATCAGCCAGAGGCCGCCGAAGATCTGCAGCAACGTCATGGACACCTGCGCCAGTACGGCGGCGGGCCACCAGGCGGGCCGCGGTGGTCTGCCGGCCGCCCGCCCGCTGTGCACGACACCGGATGCACCGGCCACCACGGTGGCCACCACACCCCCGGCGCCCGCACCGACGGCGTCCGGCGCCCCGCTCCCCGCCCCACAGCCGGTCTCCTCACCCGCGGCCCTGCCACGGCCCTCCGCTTCCGCTCCGGCCTTCTCCGCCAGCTCGTCCAGCGCCTCCGGCAGCCCCTCCGCCCCCTGTACCGCGGCCTCGCGGACCGCCTGCGCCCAGGGGCCGGGCAGGCCGTCGGCGGCGGCGTCCGCCACCGTGCGTACCGCCTGCTCGACACGTTGCCGTGAGGTGAGCTGCTCCTCGGGCGGCGCGGGCAGCACGGCCGCCCGGTCCGGGGTTCCCGGCCGCCGGGTGGACTCGTACCAGCGCCACAACCGCAGCCAGGGCGTCCCACAGGCCCGCCCGGCGTTCTTGCGCCACTCGCGTTCGGCGGCCTGCCCGGCCGCGGCCGCGCCGACGGCTTCGGCGAGCCGGTCGGCGAACTCCTCGCGGGCGCCTTCCCCGAGTCCGGGCCGCCCCTCGGCGACGTACACCGGCCGCAGTTTCGCCGCCGCGGCGTCCACATCGGCGGAGAGCCGGCGCGCCGCGGCCGTACGCTCCTGGACGAACCGGCCGAGCAGCTCGCGCAGTTCGCCCACGCCGTCGCCGGTGAGCGCCGACAGGGACAGGACCGTGGCGCCCGGTTCGCCGTGTTCGCCCAGGGCCATGCCGTCCTCGTCGAGCAGCCTGCGCAGATCGTCGAGGACCTGGTCGGCGGCGTCGCCGGGCAGCCTGTCCACCTGGTTCAGGACGACGAAGGTGACCTCCGCGTGCCCGGCCAGCGGCCGCAGATAGCGCTCGTGCAGGGCGGCGTCCGCGTACTTCTCCGGATCGGCGACCCAGATCACCGCGTCGACCAGCGCGAGCACCCGGTCCACCTGCTCGCGGTGCCCCGTGGCCGCCGAGTCGTGATCGGGCAGATCGACGAGGACGAGCCCCTGAAGCGCCTCGTCCGACTCCGTACCGCCCTGCTGCGGCCTGCGCCTGAGCCGCCCGGGAATGGCGAGCCGGTCCAGCAGCCCGGCAGCGCCGTCGGTCCAGGAGCAGGCGATGGGTGCGGCGGTGGTCGGCCGGCGCAGTCCGGTGTCGGAGATCTGCGCGCCCGCGAGAGCGTTGAAGAGGGTCGACTTGCCACTGCCGGACGCCCCGGCGATGGCGACGACGGTGTGCCGCGAGGAGAGCCGCTGACGGGCGGCGGCCTCGTCGAGTACGCGCCCCGCCTCGGCGAGGGTGGTCCGGTCGAGCCGGGCCCTGGACAGCCCGACGAGCTCACGCAGCGCGTCGAGCCGCGCCCGCAGGGGGCTGCCGGACGGTACGTAGGCCTCGACCTGGGGCCGTACGTCGTCGTCGGATGCGGCCTCGGGTTCGGGTCCGCCCTGGGGCTCGTCGGCCGCGGCAGCGGCACGCCGGGCGATCAGCCCGTCGTCCCAGCGCCCGACGGGCTCGGGGACGACGCGGGGCGCGGACCGCGCGCCTCGGCCCTGGTCCCGCTTCCGGACCGCCTCCCGGGCCGTGTCCCGGGTCGTCGCCCGCCCCCGGCCGTGCTCCTGGTCCTGCTCCTGGCCGTGGTCCTGGTCAGTGACGGCAGTCAACGCTGCCCCCTCTCCTTCTGCAGTACGGAAAGCGCGGCAATCAATTCGGCCTGCGGCTCCGGGGCCACGTCGAGCGCGTCGAGCGGCGCGAGCCGCCGGTCGCGTTCGCCGTGCAGCACCCGGTCGATAGAGGTGGTGAGCAGCTCTCCGCCCTTGTCGCGCAGCCGCAGTGCCCCGTGCGCGCCGATGCGTTCGGCGAGCTGTTCCCCGGCGCTGCGGGCCCGGCGCCCGCCGAGCAGGGCCGCGGCCAGCAACGCCGCCACCGTCTCGGCGTCCGGGGCGGAGTTGCGCTCCAGCTGGCGCACCTCTTCCTCGGCCAGCTCCTCCAGGACCCGCCGCCACCGCCGTACGGCCATGGCGATCCGGCCCCGGATGTCCTCGGCGGGTCCCCATCCCCCGGCCTCCCGGCCGGCGGTCTCGAGCCCGAACACACCCGCTGCGGGCTCATGCCGCCAGGTCGTCCTGATCTGCTCGTCGGCAGCGGTCACCGCGCAGTGCAGTAGCGCGACCAGGCTCTCCACCAGCGCGTCGAGAAGCTCCTCGGAGGAGCTGTAGTGCGGGTATCCACGCCACCTGGTGCGGGCGTCCCCGGCGAGCACCCCACCGTTCTGCAGCCGCCTCCGCACCCGGGCACCCTCCTTCTGGAAGGCGTCCTCGACCACGCCGGTGAGCCGCACGGCCGCCGCGTGCTGCGCCGCGACGGCCCCGGCCAGCTCCGGCAGTCGTACGTCCAGCGAATTCATCACCCCGGACGCCGTGCGCCCCACGGCCTGCTGACGGGCCGCCGGATCGTGCACGCGGTGCCCCAGCCAGGCACGCAACGGTGCGACGGCGGTGGTGGGCAGCAGCCCGGTACCGCCGCCCGCCGACTCGGGCAACTCGGGGATGGTGAAGCGCGGCACCTCGCCGAGACCCGCCCTGGCGAGCAGCGCCCCGTACTGCCGCGACACTTCGGCGATCACCTGGTGCGGCACCCGGTCGAGCACGGTGACGAGGGCGGCGTCGTACTCCTTTGCGGTACGCAGCAGATGCCACGGCACCGCGTCGGCGTACCGGGAGGCGGTGGTGACCATGACCCAGACGTCGGCGGCGCAGATCAGTTCGGCGGCCAGTACCCGGTTCTGCACGACGAGCGAATCGAAGTCCGGAGCATCGAGCAGCGCGAGGCCACGCGGCAGACTCGCGGCGGTCTCGATCCGCAACGCGGTCCCGTCCTCGTCCTCGCCCTCTTCGAGCCCGTCACGGTCGTCGAGGCCGGGATCCGCGGACTCCCCCGACGGCAGCCAGACCCGGGTCAGCTGCGGCAGCACGCGGAGCCCGGAGAACCAGTGATGGTCATCCGGATGACAGACGAGAACAGGGGTCCGGGTGGTCGGCCGCAACACCCCGGCCTCACTGACCCGCCGCCCCACGAGCGAGTTGACGAGCGTCGATTTCCCGGCCCCGGTGGATCCGCCGATGACCGCGAGCAGCGGCGCTTCGGGATCCTTCAGCCGGGGAAGCAGGTAGTTGTCGAGCTGGGCGAGCAGCTCGACCCTGGTCTGGCGGGCCCGTGCCGCCCCGGGAAGCGGGAGCGGCAGACGCACGGCAGCGACACGGTCGCGCAGGGCGGAAAGTGCGTCGATGAGCTGAGGCCGTACGTCCATGGTTACCACATGCGAAGAATGCCCAATTTTGGCGGCTTTTTGAAGCGTATAGCCGTCTCTGCGCGCCGGTTACGCCGTCGGGACAGAGGGGACGAGTGGGGCGCAGGCATAACGAGTGCACAACACCCGGGGCGCTGGACGTCAAAAGCGGTGCACGAATGGCACCTACCTGCGATTATCGGTTCGCTTCACTGAACCTCCACATCGTGCCACGCAGGTGAAGCAACCGGGTCCAGTCGATCGGAGCCCTATCCTTGTCCCGGCAAGGTCACGGACCGGCCCGGTCCCAGGGCTCCAGGCCGCTGAGGCCACCAGCCGGCCCCCGTAGCTCAGTGGATAGAGCAGGCGCCTTCTAAGCGCTTGGCCGCAGGTTCGAGTCCTGCCGGGGGCGCTTTACCCGCACGACGTCAGGCCCTCCTTCGGGAGGGCCTTTCTTGCAGGCCACAGCACCGTAGCGAGGGCCGCGTAGCGAACGCATAAGCGCCGGACCCTTCCCAGGTCACAGTGGGGAGGGTCCGGCGCTGTCCGGATGTCACCGGGCTTCCGCGTGGCCATGGTGGATACGCGGTGGCGCTTCCGGAGCCGCGCTCAACGCTCCGACTGATCCGGTACGACCCCTCCGGCCTCGATGTGCTTCGTGAGATCCGTCAGGTGTCCGACGACGCACCGGGCATGGATCCCGGTTCGTCGGGCGAGTGCGCCGAAGGCCGTAGACCCGCTTGCCGAGCCGCGGGGCGAACTCCTCCGGGGCGAGGACTTCCCCGCGCGCGGTCCGCCGGGCCCGCCGGAGGGCCGGCCCCGAGAGCAGACCGCCGTTCTCCCCTGCGCGGGGATCGGGCTGTGATGAACCGCCCCGCGACGGGACTCGCTCTGTAGGGTCGGGATCATGAGCGTTGAGGTTGCGGTTGTCCGTGAAGCGAACGACGAACTGGTCGAGGCATTTGCCCGGTTGCTGCCTCAGCTTTCGAGCACGGCCGCCCCGTTGGACCGCGAGGCGGTGGGGCGCCTGCTCGCCTCCGACGCGAACACGGTGTTGGTGGCGCGGGTCGAAGGCGAAGCGGTCGGGATGCTGACGTTGGTCATGTTTCCGTTGCCTTCGGGTGTGCGGGCCCGCATCGAGGACGTGGTCGTCGACGAGGCCGCGCGGGGGCTCGGCATCGGGGGTGCCCTGACCGAGGAGGCGCTGCGCCTGGCGGACGCGGCGGGTGCCCGGACCGTGGACCTCACATCGCGTCCGTCGAGGCAGGCGGCGAACCGGCTGTATGAGCGCCTCGGTTTCGAGGCAAGGGATTCCAAGGTCTACCGCTTCGTCCTGAAGAGGTGAGCAGAGCGTCCTTGGTGCGAACACGTTCGTGAGCGAACGGGCGGCCAGAGCTCCCGCTCCGCTGCCGACGGCCCCGCCTGCGACCGGCTTTCCGCGGAGGCCCGGTCCGCAACACCCGCGGCCGCTCGTCGATGGACAAGGACGTGCCGACGTGCGAAGCAGAAACCGGGTGCGGATCACCGGCCGGCCGGGCGCACCGGTGGCGCCGCCCGGCCGGGGCCGGTGGTCATCATGGCCGGGCGAACCGCAGGTGTCGTCGTTCGGCCAGCTCCTCCGCGCCGACCACGGTCAGAACCGGGGAACCCGGTGGCGCGAACATGGTCACCACCAGCTGCGACTGCGCGTCCGGAAGGTTGTTGGCCCCCTGGTAATGGATCACGTCGCCGCCGGGCTCGAACAGGGCGTCACCGGCCTTGAGCACCCGGGGCGGCTGCCCCTCCAGCTCGAAGAGGATCTCGCCCTGGGTCACGTAGCCGAAGAGCGGCCCGGGGTGCCGGTGCGGCGGCGCGCCGGGGTCACCGGGCGGCAGGGTGACCCGGATGGTACTGGCCGAGGCGCCGGCCGGGATCCGGGCCGCCGCCTCCGGCAGGGTCGTGATCACCTCAACGCCTGGGGGCAGGTGCGTGTGCTCAGTGCTCATGTTTTCCTCCGAACAAGGGTTGTCCAGAGTGCAGACAAGACGGCCTCCCCGTTTGTGACAGCCCTGCGCGGCGAACTTTCCCGGGGTCGCGCCGAAGATCCGGCCGGCGGGGTGGGGACGCCCGGTTCGCCCATCGTCCGCGGCGAGCGCCGGCTTGGGCAACCACCTCGCCGGCAGTGGCCGTTGAGACCCTGTGGGGCCGCCCCGAGCCCTGAGGCCATGACGCGACTCACGTGACTGCTTCCGGACGGCACCGCGGCGGATGTGGAGCCGTCGTCGTCCCCGGCAACAAGATGACGAGCAGTGACGACGCCGGCGTGCCGCTGCGGGTGTTCCCCTGGTGGAGGGTCCTTTTGGTCCCGCAGGTGAGTGCGCCTATCTTGGCGCACATGCAGTCCTACACGATCGGCCAGGCAGCCAGGCTGCTGGGAGTGAGCCCGGACACCGCGCGGCGGTGGGCGGATGCCGGCCGGATGGCGACCCACCGTGACGAAGGTGGGCGACGGCTCATCGACGGCAAGGATCTGGCCGCCTTCTCCGTGGAACTCGCCGGGACCGGCAGCGGCGAGGAGGACGCCTCGTACACCTCCGTCCGCAACGCCTTCCCCGGCATCGTCACGGCCGTGAAGCTCGGCGACGTAGCGGCGCAGGTGGAGATCCAGGCCGGTCCGCACCGGCTGGTCTCGTTGCTGACCCGGGAGGCCGTGGAGGAACTGGGCCTGGAGGTCGGCATGGAGGCCACCGCCCGCGTGAAGTCGACGAACGTGCACATCGACCGCACCTGACGCGGCACCCACGGGTGGCGGGCCCCTGGATCACGTCACCACGGAGCAGGGGTGCGCGCCGGGATATGAGGCATCGTGCGCCAGGGGTGTGAGCTGCTGCCGGTTCGACCGTCGCCGAGCGGGACGCGAAAGCGGGAACCCAACGCATCCAAAACCGTTCGGGATGCGCCCAGTACGCAGCAGTGGGTCCAAGACTCACTCATGCGCACTGGTTAGGAACGGTACGACACCTTCCGCGGTACCCGTCGGCGTCACGTCCACGAGGTGTAACCACCGTCCACGCGTACCGCGTTGATGCCGCTGATGTGCCGGGCTCCGCAGCGGTCCTGGGGCAGCACGAGCTGGGGTCCGGCGCGGTCGAGCGGGTTGTCGTCGATGCTGACGGCGAGCAGGACCGCGGCACGGCCGAAGTCCGGGTCGATCTCCGCCCAGGAGAGGAGCGCGTGGTGGCCGTCCGCGCCCGTCACGGCGATCAGGAAGCGCAGGCGGTCCTTGCGCCGGGCGGGGTCGAAGGCGGGGCCGGCGGCGGACAGGACGTCGTGCAGCAGTGGTCCCGTGAAGCCGTGGTGCTGGACGCCGCTGGTCGCGCACTCGAAGCTGACCCGCGCGCGATGCTGGGGCCAGGCGAGCAGGTCCGACACGGTCAGCCGGGCCGGGCGCGCAAGGTCCCCGGTCAGGGCGAGCTCCGCCACCGGATCGGCAGCCCGTCGCGTCAAGGGCTGGCTCACTGGCCACCACCTCCCCGGGTGACGGTACCCGCACCCCGGCCCCGTACAAACGCACATGCGCACCCTGCCCGCCAAAGGTCCAGCTCATGCAATGCAACAGAAGACTTCCTCCTTGCATCTGCGGCAGTATCATCCCCACGTGCAGATCCACCGGACCGGAGAGGGGGCCGCCTTGACGGGCGTCAGTGCCGACACGCCCGGGCGCTGGATCGACGGCGGCCGACTGCACGCCGAGCGCGACGAGCCGGGCCGCCGGATCATCCCCGGGCCGGACACCGATGAACTCAGAGGGAGTGGACCCGTGATATCCCGTTCCGCACGCCGGACCCGCCGAACCCTGCAGGTGGCCGGTGCAGGCGCCGCTGCGCTGCTGGCACTGAGCGCCTGCTCCTCGTCCGACGACTCGTCGTCCACGTCGGACTCGTCCGCCTCGGCGTCCGCGGACGCGTCGAAGGAGCTCTCCGGCACGGTGACCGTGTTCGCCGCCGCCTCGCTCAAGGAGAGCTTCACGACCCTGGGCAAGGAGTTCGAGAAGGAACACCCCGGCACGAAGGTCACCTTCAACTTCGGTGGCAGCGACAGCCTTGCCGCCGGCATCACCGGTGGCGCCCCGGCCGACGTCTTCGCCGCCGCCAGCCCCAAGACCATGGCGATCGTCACCGACGCGAAGGACGCGTCCGGCACCCCGGCCACCTTTGTGCGCAACCAGCTGGAGATCGCCACCCTGCCGGGCAACCCCCACAAGGTCTCCTCCCTGAAGGACCTCACCAAGTCCGGCCTCAAGGTCGTCCTGTGCGACAAGACCGTGCCGTGCGGCGCCGCCGCGCAGAAGGCCCTGGACGCCGGCAAACTCGAGCTCACCCCGGTCTCCTACGAGCAGGACGTCAAGAGCGCCCTGACCAAGGTCGAGCTCAAGGAGGCCGACGCCGCGGTCGTCTACAAGACCGACGTGAAGGCGGCGGGTGACAAGGTCGAGGGCGTGGAGTTCCCCGAGTCGGCCAACGCCATCAACGACTACCCGATCGCCCTGCTCAAGGACGCGCCCAACGCGGACGCGGCAAAGGCGTTCATCGAACTGGTCCAGTCCGCCGAAGGCCAGAAGGTCCTGACCGAGGCCGGGTTCCTCCAGCCATGACCTCGCTTCACAAGTCCGGCGCCGCGGCCGATCCCCTCGCGGGCGAACCGCGGCGCGGACGCGTCCGGGGCCGCCGCCCGGGGGTTCCGCTGCCGCTGCTGGTGCCCGCGCTGATCGGCCTGGCGTTCCTGCTGCTGCCGCTGGTCGCCCTGCTCGTACGGGCACCGTGGCGCAGCCTGCCCGACCAGCTGACCAGTCCGGAGGTCTGGCAGGCCCTGCAGCTGTCCCTGCTCTGCGCCACCGCGGCCACTGCGGTGAGCCTGGTCATCGGCGTGCCGCTGGCCTGGCTGCTGGCCCGTACGGAGTTCCGCGGACGCCGCCTCGTACGCGCCCTGGTGACCCTGCCGCTGGTCCTTCCCCCGGTGGTCGGCGGTGTGGCACTCCTGATGGCTCTCGGCCGCAACGGCGTCGTGGGGCAGTGGCTGGACTCCTGGTTCGGGATCACGCTGCCGTTCACCACGGCGGGGGTCGTGGTCGCGGAGGCGTTCGTCGCGATGCCGTTCCTCGTCATCAGCGTGGAGGGCACGTTGCGGGCCGCGGACCCGCGCTACGAGGAGGCCGCCGCGACCCTGGGTGCCTCCCGCTTCACCGCGTTCCGCCGGGTCACCCTCCCGCTGATCGCCCCCGGCATCGCGGCCGGATCCGTGCTGGCATGGGCACGCGCGCTGGGCGAGTTCGGCGCGACGATCACCTTCGCGGGCAACTTCCCGGGCCGTACGCAGACGATGCCGCTGGCCGTGTACCTGGCGCTGCAGAGCGACCCGGCCGCGGCGATCGCGCTGAGTCTGGTGCTGCTGGCCGTGTCGATCGCCGTCCTGGCCGGCCTTCGGGACCGTTGGATGACCGCGTCATGAAGCCCCGAGACCACGCGGCCACGGGCCCCGCCTCCGGCGTCGTACGCGGCGAGGGCCTCGATGCCCGTCTCGTCGTGGACCGCGGTTCCTTCCGGCTCGACGTCGCGCTGACCGCCGCCCCCGGTGACGTCGTCGCGCTGCTCGGCCCCAACGGCGCCGGGAAGACCACCGCGCTGCGCGCGCTGGCCGGGCTCACCCCGCTCACCGGCGGCCATCTGCGCCTCGACGGCGCCTCGTTGGACCGTACGCCGCCCGAGTCCCGGCCGGTCGGAGTCGTCTTCCAGGACTATCTGCTCTTCCCGCATCTGACCGCCCTCGACAACGTCGCCTTCGGCCCCCGGTGCCAGGGCGCGTCCAGGGCCGAGGCCCGGGCCCAGGCCGCGGAGTGGCTGGACCACATGGGTCTCGCCGACCATGCCGGTGACAGGCCCCGCCGGCTCTCCGGCGGCCAGGCCCAACGCGTCGCCCTGGCCCGCGCCCTGGCGACCCGTCCCCGGCTGCTGCTCCTCGACGAACCGCTCGCCGCCCTCGACGCCCGCACCCGTCTGGACGTGCGCGCTCAACTGCGCCGCCGTCTGGCGGAGTTCGAAGCGGTCGCGGTGCTGGTCACGCACGATCCGCTGGACGCCATGGTGCTCGCCGACCGCCTCGTCGTCATCGAGCACGGCCGTATCGTCCAGGAGGGCGCCCCTTCCGACATCGCCCGTCACCCGCGTACGGACTACATCGCCCAGCTGGTCGGCCTGAACCTCTACCGGGGGCGGGCCGAGGGCCACACGGTACGACTCGACGCGGGACCCGCCGCCACCACCACCGAGGACCTCACCGGCCCCGTCTTCGTCGCCTTCCCGCCGAGCGCCGTGACCCTGTACCGCGACCGCCCCACAGGGTCCAGTGCGCGCAACCTGTGGCGCTGCGAGGTGGCCGGCCTGGAGACCCACGGCGACCGGATCCGCGCGGGCCTCACCGGCGAACTCCCCCTCGCCGCCGACCTGACCACGGTCGCCGCGGCCGAGCTCGACCTGCACCCGGGCGCCACGGTCTGGGCGACGGTCAAAGCGACCCAGACGCACGCGTACCCCGCCTGATCCCGGCACCTGGCGCCGTGGTGACGGCGTGCAGGCATCGGATGCACGTACTGCGGCCCCGGACACCCGCCCGATATGCAGCCTTCGTACTCACATGCGAATCTGAAAGGGCCCAATGTCCGAGAGCCGGTACAGGAGGCATGATCGTGAGCAAGAAGCAGAGTCGGCAGAACCGCGGTGCCCGCACTGGCGGCCATGAACGCAGCGCTGCTGTGGAGACGAAGGAGCAGCAGCCGCACACGACGGCCGCTCCCGACACAGTGCGCTCGATCCAGGAGCCGGTCGCCCACAGGAAGCAGCGGAAGTTCGGTCACAACTGATCCCTGGCGGGTCGACCGCCATCGGGACAGCAGTGTCAGGGCACCCCTGAGAGGGCCGCCAAAGGGCCCGCTCGGGGGCGTCTGCCGTGCGCGGCCTTCTTGCCGTACGCGATCGGGCGCACGCGCCCGCGACCGGCACACCCGCCGAAGGGGCAGGCGCCTGCCGGAAACGCCCCGCAGCGGTCAGGGCACTGTCTGCTCCGTCCAGATGCACTTGCCGGTGGCGGTGTAGCGCGCACCCCAGCGCTGGGCCAGGGCGGCGACGAGCTGCAGGCCGCGGCCGCCCTCGTCGGTCTCGGCCGCATGGCGGATCCGGGGTGTGGTCAGGCTGCCGTCGGAGACTTCGCAGATCAGGCCCTCCGCCCGGAGCAGGCGCAGGCCGATCGGGCTTCTGCCGTACCGGACGGCATTGCCGACCAGCTCGCTGACCAGGAGTTCCGCGGTCATGGCGAGTTCGTCGAGCTGCCAGTCGGCCAGCTGGTCCCGTACGTGGTGGCGGGCCTCCTGCGCGGCGATCGGGCCGTCGGAGAGGACCCAGCCGGCGATGGAGTCGGCCGGGATCGCCCGGGTGCGGGCCACGAGCAGCGCCGCGTCGTCCGTGAGCTGCTGGCCCGGCAGCAGCTCGGCGAGGACGTCGTCGCAGAGCCGCTCCAGTGATGCGGCCTCGTCCTCGTCCGGTACAGGGCCCCCGGCGGCCAGCGCCTTCGCCAGGTGGACCATGCCCCGGTCGATGTCCCGGGTGGCGGATTCGATCAGCCCGTCCGTGTAGAGCACCAGCAGGCTTCCCTCCGGGAGGACCGCCTCGGTGGTCTCGAACGGCGGAAGAGCGGCGCCCAGCGGCGGGTCCGGCGGGCGCGTGAGGAATTCGGTGGTGCCGTCCGGGTACACGACCGCCGGTGGGGGGTGTCCGGCGGAGCCGAAGGTGCACGTACAGGTGACGGGGTCGTACACGGCGTACAGGCAGGTGGCGTAGAAGTCGTCGCCGAGGTCGTTCACGACATCGTTGAGGCGGTTGAGGAGCTCGTCCGGCGGGAAGTCGAGGTCGGCGAGCGTGTGTACGGCGGTGCGCAGCCGGCCCATGGTGGCCGCCTGGGCCAGGCCGTGTCCCATCACGTCGCCGATGACCAGCGCCACCCGGGCGCCGGACAGCGGGATCACGTCGTACCAGTCGCCGCCGACCTCGACGCCCTCGTTGGCCGGCAGATAGCGGGCGGCGGAGGCCACGGCGGGCAGTGCGGGCAGGATGTCCGGCAGCAGTCCCCGCTGGAGCTCCTGGGCCCGGGTGTGCTCGGCGTCGAACAGCCGGGCGCGTTCGATGGCCTGCGCCATCAGTCCGCTGAGTGTGATGAGCAGGCCCCGCTCCTCCCCGCCGAGGTGGCGCGGTTCGGTGAACGAGATGACACAGCACCCGACGAGGCGGCCGGAGACGATCAGCGGCAGGAAGGCCCAGGCGGCCTTGTTCACCGATGCGGGGGAGACGGCCCTCTCGGGATAGCGCTCGATGTACTCCTCCGCCGAGTCGACGAATATCGGTTCCCTGGTGCGGTGCACCTCCTCGATCGGGGCGATGCCGGAGACCGGCACCCCGTTGACCGTCTCGAGGAACGACTGCGGATATCCGACCGCCCCCGCGACCCGGACCATCGCGTCCTCGATGAGATGGAAGACGAGGCCGGAGGCGCCGAACGGCGCCATGACCCGCTCGGCGGTGGCGGTCACCACGTCCTGCATCGTCAGGGCCTCGGCGAGCGCGCCGGTCAGCTCGCTGATCCGGGCGTTGCGATCGGCCGTGACGCGTTCCGCGGTGGCGGACTCCGCCTCCTGCGAACGGTTCTCGGTGACATCGGCGAGGTACACCGTCAGGCCGTCCGTCATCGGGACCAGCCGCATGTGGTACCAGCGCCGGTTGGTGGGCCACCGCACGTCGAACCCGCCCGGTGTGCCGCTGTCGACGGCCCGCCGGTAGGCCGCCTGCAGGCCGAGTTCCACAGCGTCGACGCCGATGTCGGCGAGCGCGTCCCACAGGATCCGGCCGAGCAGAGCGTACGAGGTGCCCAGCAGACGTTCCGCCTCCGGATTGACGAAGGTGATACGCCATGCGCTGTCGACCGCGAAGAACGCCTCGCTCAGGTTCCGCAGCGCGCGTCGCACCAAGTCCCGGGCGGTACGGCTCTCGGTGGTGTCCCACACCGTGCCGATCATGCGGTCGGGCTGGCCGTCCTCCCCCGCCAGGACCCGGCCGCGCGAGGTGACCCAGCCCGAGCTCCCGTCCGGGCGGCGGATCCGGTACTCCACATCGGACACCCGGTGGTTGCGGATCGCCTGGCCGATCTCGACGAGAAGCCACGGCAGGTCATCGGGGTGGACCAGCCCGGTCCAGGTCTCGAAGCGCTGTCTCTGGGACTGTCCCGCCATGCCGAGAACGGCGAGGGCCGACTCGTCCCACAGCTGTTCCCCCGTGTCGAGGTCCCATTCCCAGGACCCCACCTTGATCGCTTCCAGTGCCTGCCGGAGCTGGGTGCCGTGCGGTTCCCTGGGCAGCCGGGTGACCGGCGTATCGTCACGCGTCCGGCCGGCGCCTTCCCGATCCGCATCCGTCCTCTGCTCCCGCAGCCTCAGTGCGGCCCACGCCGCCAGCACCTCGACGGCCCCCCGCTGCCGCTGCGTGGGCTGCCCCTTGCCGACGGTGAGCACGGACAGCGCGCCGACCGCCCCGCTCGGGGTGATCAGCGGAACGGCCAGCACCCCGCTGCCGTCCGGGAGCGCGGAGGTGGGTGACCAGGGGGCGGAGGCGCGGGGCTGATGGCACGGGGCACCGCCGGCGCCCGGAGCGGGTGTGCTGCCTGATGCGGGGCCCGGTGCGGACCCCGCCGCATCCGGCTCGAACGGGAGGAGCGGCGCATCACGCTCCCAGCCGTCGGTGGCGGGCAGCCACACCGTCACACCGTCGGTCACCGCGCGAGCGGGCGCGGTCGCGCCGTGCTCGTCGATCTCCTCCCAGTCCTTGGCCACCGTGCGGACCAGCCCGCTGGACGCCATCAGCAGCAGCCCCTGGCCCCCGGGGCCCCGTACATGCACCATCCCGCCCAGGCCGTCGGCCTCCGTCACGGCATGTTCCAGCGCAAAACCCAGGAGATCGGCACCCCCCAGTTCACTGCCTGCTTCGATGATCATCCGAAGTCGAGCCGCGCCGGCCTCGTCCATGAGGAGCTGCTCAGCCATCGCTCACTTTCCCTCCGCGATCCCGCGTAGGGCAGGGCACCCGGAATGAGTGTTTTGTACTTTCTCAGTGTACTGACGCGTCGCCCACGCGTACCGCTGGAACAGCCCTGCCGAAGCACCGGGGGAGGCGGCCGCCTGCCGGTGAGGCGTGCCGCCTCTCGTCCGGCGTCGTACGGCCGCCGGGATCCGGGCACGACGGCGAGCTGAGGGTCCCGCCCTACGCGGCGGCGGCGACCAGCAGCGCGAAGGCACCGGCCGAGAGCGCCGTGCGGATCCGGTGGAGGGTGTTCCAGCGGGACTCGAACGCCCGGCGGGCCGCGCTGTCGTCGCCGCCCTCGGCTGCCGCGAGCGCGGAATTGAGCGGGATGTTGCCGGCTGCGGTGACCAGATGGCTGAGCACCGCGCAGGCCAGCCCGCCCGCGACGAGACCCTGCTCGGCGGCGGTCCGGCCGTCGACCGGTACGACGAGGGCGGCGACCGGGAAGGCGACCGCACCGAGAAACAGGACCAGGAAGACCGGTCCCGGCACCTTCTCGTTGAAGCGGCGCATCGCGTCGGCGAACCTGTCGTCCGGCAGCGCCTTGAGGCCGGGCATGACCCCGGTCAGGAAGCTCAGCATGAAGCCGGCGTACAGGCCGGTGGCGAGGACGGCGAGCGCGAGCATCAGGGAGGTCATGGCGCACATCATCGCGTGGCGGGAGCGGGCTGTGCAGCCCTTTCCGTACGGCCGCCGCACAGCCGCCCACCGCCCCTCCCCCGAAGGGCCTCCCGCTCCCGGGTCAGTCCATCTCGCCCTCCTGCTGCACTCCGCCGTCCGATCCGCTGCCGCCCTTCAGCCGGTCGGCGCGGGCGATCGCGTCCGCCAGTTTCCGCACCGAGCTGTCCTCCGTGGCCGCGGCCAACGACGAGGCACGTGTGGCGAGTTCGCCGAGTCCCGGCTGACCGGGCAGCCTGTCGCCGCGCAGTTCCTGCGCGAAGTACGCCGCCACTGCCGCCACCTGAAGCCGCTTGCCACTGCCGCCGCCCCACAGGCCGCCGTCGATCGCGCCGGTCTCGACCGATCCCGACTCCTCGTGCGGCGCCCGCGTCCTCGGATCCAGCCAGCGCACCGTCGCGGTCGCCACGTGCCCGGCGGCGCCGTCGCGCAGCCGCACGGCGTAGAGCGCCGTCACCGTGTGGCCGGGACCGATCTCGCCGCCGTCCACGCTGTCGTTGCGGAAGTCCTCGTCGGCGACCTTCCGGTCCTCGTAACCGATCAGCTTGAACTGCTGGACGGTCTTCGGGTCGAAGGCGACCTGGGCCTTGGCGTCACGCGCCCGCAGTTCGATGTGGGCGGGGAGCTGGTCGACGAAGACCTTGCGCGCCTGGGTCTCGTCGGCGACGTACGTGGTGTGGCCGTCGCCCTTGTTGGTGAGGCGTTCCATCAGCGCGTCGCCGTAGTCGCTGCCGACGCCGACGCCGAAGAGGGTGATGCCGTAGTCGTGGCGGGCGGCGTCGATCCGTTCGAGGATGGCGTCGGCGTCGGTCTCGCCGGTGTTGGCGAGGGCGTCGGAGAGCAGGACGACCCGGTTGTTGGCGCCTTGGCGGTGTCCGTCGACCGCCTCTTCGTAACCGCGCCGGATGCCCGCTTCCACATTGGTGGAGTCGGTGGGTTCCATGGAGTCGACGGCGTCGCGGATCTTGCCGCGGTGGTCCCTCAGCCGGGTCGTCGGCAGCAGGGTCTTCGCCTCGTCGCTGAAGGTGACCAGGGAGACGGAGTCGTCGTCGCGGAGTTCGTCGGTGAGGATCGAGAGGGACTTCTTCACCAGGTCGAGGCGGCCGGGTTCGGCCATCGAGCCGGAGATGTCGACCACGAAGGTGAGCGCCGCTGCCGGGCGTTCACCGTGCTCGTCCGCGACGCGGGTGGCCAGGCCGACGCGCACGAGCGACCAGTCGCCGGCCCCCGCGCCGCCGGTGTCCGCCCGGGCCCCGTCGACCGTCACCGAGAAGCCGTTGCCGGCCGGCCGCCGGTAGTCCTGGCGGAAACTGTTGACGAACTCCTCGGGCCGTACGGTCTCCGCTTCCGGCAGGTAGCCGTCGGCGAGCCTGCGGCGCGCGTACCCGTAACTGGCGGTGTCCACGTCCAGGGCGAACGTGGAGAGATAGTCCGGCGCCACGGACTTCTGCCGCCCGCCCTCCGCCTGCTGCGCTCCTTCGTCCGACGCACCGGCAGTAGCGGGCGCGGGGGCGACCTGGCCGCCCCCGCTCGTCCCCTGCCTGCCGCTCGCGCCGTCGGCCGACGACTTGTGCACGCTGCCTCCGCCCCCGCATGCGGTGAGCAGCATCCCGCCCGCCAGCAGCAGACCCAGCATCCTGGCGCCTGCCCCGGCGTACTCCCTTGCGTACGTACGGCGTTCCATCCCCTACCCCCAACGTCGCTTCAGCACTTGTGAATGTGACGTCCGGGGCAGCGCCGGGGAGCAGACGAAGACGTTGCGGATGGATCTCGATGCGGCAACGGTGGGCACGAAGACCGTGAATCGCCGCGGAACATCAACGTCAGGACACGATGTCCTTACGACTGAACCCTCGGAACGCGAGGGCGAACAGGATCAGGGCGTACGTCACCGAGATCGCCGCCCCCTTGGCCATGCCGCCCCACTCCAGGTCGGGCTGGAGCGCGTCCGCCCACGCGAACTGCCAGTGCGCGGGCAGGAATTCGCGCCAGGTGCCCAGTGCGGTGACGGCGTCGAGCACATTGCCGACGATGGTCAGTCCGACCGCGCCGCCGACCGCGCCCAGCGGGGCGTCGGTCTTGGTCGAGAGCCAGAACGCCAGCCCGGCGGTGACCAGTTGGGAGACGAAGACGAACGCGACGACGAGTGCGAGCCGCGGCACGGTGTCGCCGGCCGCGAGCGCGCCGCCGGTGGGGAGTTCGAGCGGCCCCCAGCCGTACGCGGCGGCTCCGGCGGCCAGTGCGACGACCGGCAGCAGCACCATCGCGCCCAGGCTGAAGCCGAGCGCCACGACGAGCTTGCTCCACAGCAGCCGGGCCCGCGGCACGGGCGCCGCCAGCAGATAGCGCAGCGACGACCAGCTCGCCTCGGACGCGACGGTGTCCCCGCAGAACAGCGCCACCGGTACGACGAGCAGGAACCCGGCGGAGACGAACAGGCAGGTCGCGGCGAAGTTCGCGGCGGATGCGGTCGCCGTGTCCATCAGCGTGATCCGGTCGCCGCCACCCCGGGAGCCAGGGGTGCCGCCGATCGCGAACGCGATGATCAGGACGAACGGGAGGGCCGCCAGCACCCCGCCCATCACCAGGGTGCGGCGCCTGCGCAGCTGCCGTACGGCCTCGACGCGCAGCGGCAGGGTGTGCCGCGCCCGGTATCCGCGCGCCTCGGCGGCGCCGGTGACATCGACTGCGGCACTCATGCGGAGCCTCCGGAGATCAGGGTGAGGAACGCGTCCTCCAGGCGGCGGTGCGGTCCGACGCCGGTCAACGGCACGTCGAGCCGGACGAGTTCGGCGATCAGTGCGGAGGACGAGGTGTCGCCGTCCAGCCGTACGAGCAGCCCTCGCCCGTCGTCGGTACGGACCGCGGAACCGATCCCCGGCAGCGCGGCGACCTTGTCCACCAGCGGTTCGGCGACCTCCGCGGCGGTGCTGATCAGCAGCGTGTCGCCGGAGCCGGTGATCTCGGCGACCGGGCCCGCCTGGACGAGCCGGCCGCGGTCCATGACCACCAGGTGGGTGCAGGACTGTTCGACCTCGGAGAGGAGATGGCTGGAGACGATGACGGTCCGGCCCCCGGCCGCGTACCGGATCATCACGTCCCGCATCTCGCGGATCTGGGGCGGGTCGAGGCCGTTGGTCGGTTCGTCGAGGATGAGGAGGTCCGGCATGCCGAGCATGGCCTGGGCGATGGCGAGCCGCTGCCGCATGCCCTGCGAGTACGTCCGCACGGCGCGGGCCAGAGCGTCACCGAGTCCGGCGATCTCCAGGGCCTCCTCGATGTGCGAGTCCTCGGCGGGGCGGCCGGTGGCCTGCCAGTACAGCTCCAGGTTGGCGCGCCCGGACAGATGCGGCAGGAAACCCGCCCCTTCGACGAACGCCCCGACCCGGGACAGCACGGGTGCGCCCGGCCGGATGGCGTGCCCGAAGACGCGGATCTCGCCGCCGTCGGGGCCGATGAGCCCCATCAGCATCCGCAGCGTGGTGGTCTTGCCCGCTCCGTTCGGACCGAGGAGCCCGAGGACCTGTCCCTTCTCGACCCGGAAGGACAGGTCCTCGACCGCGTACCGATCCGCGGACCCGGCGTACTTCTTCGACAGGCCGGTGATCTGGAGCGGGACGTCGGCGAGCGCCGGGTCCGGGGCCGGGGTCGCGGAGCGGCGGCGCGCGGTGAGCAGCAGCGCGAGTGCGATGACGGCGGCCGCGGCCGGAAGTCCCCAGGTCCACCACGGCAGCCCGGCCGAGGCGGTCTTCACCGCGGGTGCGGTGGGGACGGACATCGGTCCGTCGAGGGAGACGGTGTAGGTGGTCGGCTCGGCCGGTGAGGCGTAGGCGAGGTCGGTGGACGAGAGGACGAGGCGGAGCCGGTGTCCGGCGTCGAGCGCGTGGTCGACGGCGGGCAGGGTCAGCTCGACGGGGCTGTTCTGCTGCGCGGGTGTGATCCGGTACGGGGCGACGAGCTGGGCGGGCAGCACCTGCTGACGCCCGTCCGGCGCCACGTCGTACACCTTGCCGAACAGCACCGCGTCGCCGCGCCCGGCCGTCACCTTCACACGGACGGTGGGCGAGCCGGTGATGCGCATCGAGGTGTCGAGCGGTGCGGAGTCGAAGCGGGCGTACTGGCCGGGGAAGTCGAGCGAGAGACCGACGCCGAGGGTGGAGAGCTGGGCGAGGCCGCCGCCGATGCCGGGGACGGCGGAGATGGCGGGCGGGTTGGCACCGGCTGGATTGCGGAAGGTCTGCGTCCGCCGGCCCGCGGGCGCGCCGGCCGTACGGTCCTGCCCGCCCTTCTTCCCGTCGTTCTGCCCGCCGTACGCGGATGCGCCCAGGCCCATGACGGCCTGACCGCCGCTGCCCGAGCCCGTGAGCGCGATCTGCCGCTCGCCGCTCGACAGCCCCGGGTAGTGGTCGCTGGTCGCGCCGCGCTGGAGTGCGGCGCCATCGGTGGAGTCGACGCCTCCGGTGCGGGTGACGCGGAAGGCGGGTCCGGTGTCGGCGCCCTTGTCCTCCTTCAGATACCGGTCGAACCATGACCCGATCCGGCTCTCGACCCGCCCGCTCTCCAGGTTCCCGCCGTCGTGTCCGCCCGCGATCCAGTCGACCGAGACGGGTGCGCCGTTACGGCTGATGGCGTGTGCCATGGCGTCGGCCTGGCCGAGCGGGAAGAGGGAGTCGGTCTGCCCCTGCACGATGAGCGCGGGCACCTTGATGCGGTCGCCGACGACGGACGGAGAGCGCTCGGTCAGCAGGTTCCGGGCGGCGGCGTCCGGCTTCCCGGAGACGGCGACCCGTTCGTACATGGTGCACAGCTGCTTCTCGAACTTCTCGCAGCCGCCGCTCGAGGTGATGAAGATCCCGGCCCAGAGCTTCTTGAAGACTCCGTCGGGGAAGAGCGCGTCGGCGAGGTTCCAGTAGGTGATCACCGGCGCGATGGCGTCGACGCGCTTGTCATACCCGGCGGCGAGGAGCGAGACCGCACCCCCGTACGAGGCTCCGGTGACGCCGACGCGCGGGTCGCCCGCGGCGTCCAGCTGCACCTCGGGCCGGCGGGCCAGCCAGTCGATCAGTGCGGACACGTCCTTGACCTCGCGGTCGGGCGCGTTGAGCGAGATCTCCCCGCCGGACTTCCCGAACCCACGGGCCGACCAGGTCATCACCGCGTACCCGGCTCCGGCCAGCTTCTCGGCCTGCGCCCGCACATCGTCCTTGGAGCCGCCGAAGCCGTGCCCTATCAGCACGGCGGGCCGGCGCCCCGAACCTCCGGACGTGAAGTACGAGGTGTCGATCGGCACCCCGTCCATCCGCATCATGCGGTCCTCACGGTGCACCGCGGGCGCACCGTCGTCGGCCGCCGCGGTCCAGGTACCGGCGCCCGCCAGCACGACGAGCGCGGCCAGGGCCGCCGCCCATCGGGCGCGTCCACGGGTCCACCGGCGCCATCGGGAGTCAGGGGTCTGCATCTCTCGACCCTAAGCGCCCGCCCCGTGTGCCCGGGTCGCCGCAACGGGGGAAGTGCCGGGCCTCCTTGAGGCGTACGGCGCTCCCCTGCCGTACTCCGGACGCGGTACGCCTCGCGCCGTGCGCCACCCGGTCCGGCCGGTCGCCGCCCGTCAGCCACTGGGCAGAACCGGGCGTGTTCCGGCCTGCCCCCGTGATCCACGGGCGTTGGTGGTTCGGAGCGGGGTCAGTTCCTCGCCTCATCGGCCAGGAAGGCGCTCAGGCTGTCGAGGAGCATGGTGCTGCCCTGCTCGGCCATGTCGCGTTCCTCGGCGGTGTCGCAGGTCTGGTGGAGCACGATCTGCGTGTGGTGGTCGTTCTGCTCGCCGAGTTCCACGGTCATGGCTGCGGGCGCGGGCTTGCCGGGTACGTCCATGCCGACCACCAGAAGGCGGTTCTCGGCGACCTCGAGATAGGAGCCGGTCAGCGGGAACTGTCCGCCGTCGGGCGTGACGATCGTGGCCTTCCACGCCCCGCCCGGCCGTACGTCCATCTCGACGGAGCCGGCAACGGCGTAGGCCCACCGGGCGTACTGGTCGGGAGTGGTCCACGCCCGCCACACCTTCACCGCGGAGGCGTCGAGCTTTCGGGTCAGCTTGTAGGAGAAGCCGTTGGCCGGGGTGGTCTGCTCGGTGCTCATGCTTCGTCTCCTCGTTTTCGTGCCTGGTCGGGACTGTCGCACTGGTAGACGCACGTGGACGCGGAGACTCATCGGTCTTGCCGGGGTTTCTCCCCCTTGGGCGAGGATGCGGGTGGGGAGCGGTTGGAATGAGCCCGTCCCTACGGGTGGCACGCCCTCGTCGCGGGTCATGCGTGCGGGAGAGGCTGCTCCGTCCAAACGGTCTTGCCATCGTGGGTGTAGCGGGTGCCCCAACGCTCCGTGAGCTGCGCGACCAGGAAGAGCCCGCGGCCGCCCTCGTCCGTGCTGAGGGCCCGTCGGAGGTGAGGGGAAGTGTGGCTGGTGTCGGACACCTCACAGATCAGGCAGTGTGTACGGATGAGGCGCAGGGTGACGGGACCGGCCGCGTACCGGTAGGCGTTGGTGACGAGCTCGCTGGCGACCAGCTCGGTGGTGAAGGCCAGTTCCGTCAGCCCCCATTCGGCCAGTTTCGCCGTGGTCAGCTGCCTGGCACGGGCAGCGGCGGTCGCTTCCAGGGGCAGCTGCCACGTGGCGACATTCTGTGGGGGCAGCACCCGCGTACGGGCGATGAGCAGCGCAATGTCGTCGGCGGGTAGGTGCTCCCTGGGCAGCAGCGCTTCGATCACGGCACGGCAGGTGCCGTCCAGGGGGTCGGTGGAGTTGGTGAGACATTCGTGCAGATGATCCAGCGCGACGTCGATGTCGCCGTTGCGCGCCTCCAGAAGGCCGTTGGTGTAGAGCGTGAGCAGGCTCCCCTCCGGGAGGTCGAGGTCGCACGTCTCGAACGGCAGTCCGCCCAGTCCGAGCGGTGGGCCTGCGGGCAGGTCGAGCACGGTCACATGGCCGTCCGGCGTGGTCATCACCGGTGCCGGGTGGCCGGCGCGTGCCAGGGAGCAGTGCCGGGAGACCGGATCGTAGACGGCGTAGACGCAGGTGGCCCCGATCATCTGCTCGATCGACGGCCCATTGCCGTCGGTGTTCGCCTCCAGCTCGGTGGCCAGCAGACTGACCAGATCGTCCAGCCGCGCCACCACCTCGTCCGGTTCCAGGTCGAGGCTGGCCAGGGTGCGCACGGCGGCGCGCAGGCGGCCCATTGAGGCCGCAGCATGGATCCCGTGGCCGACCACGTCTCCCACAACGAGAGCGACCCGGGCCCCTGACAACGGGATCACGTCGAACCAGTCACCGCCGATGCCCGGTTCACCGCTCGCCGGGAGGTATCGGCAGGCCACCTCGACGGCCGGCAGGTCGGATGCCGCCCTCGGCAGCAGACTGCGCTGCAGAGTCAGGGCGGCGCTCTGCTGCTGGGTGAAGCGGCGCGCATTGTCGATGCAGACGGCCGCACGCGAGGAAAGCTCCTGGGCCACGGCGACATCGCCGTCCTCGAAATGCTCCGAATGGCGCGATCGCCATAGGCTCACTACGCCCAGTACCAGACCGCGCGCAACCAGAGGCGCCGCGATCAGCGAATGAACTCCGAGACTCAAGGCCATCTCGATCCGCCGCCGGTCCGTGGCGTACCACTCGGGGCGCAGCGGCAGCAGTCCTTCGAGAATCGGGCGACGCTCGGACAGGCACCGCGCCTGCGGAGATTCCGGAAGCAGCGGGACCACATCGCCTTCCTGGAACGGGACGCGGTGCTCTGGGGGGGAGAGGGCGACTCGGAGCAGCGGACCTGACGCACCGGAAACTGGTTCATCACCCAGTGTCACCGGCTTGAGGAGCTCCACCGAGCAGTAGTCGGCCAGGCCGTGGACGGCCGCCTCGGCCAGTTCCCGAGCGGTCTGTGTCACGTCCAGTGAGGTTCCGATCCGGACGCTTGCCTCGTTCAGCAGGGCGAGCCTGCGTTGGGCCCGGTGGCGGTCGGTCACGTCCTCGATCGTCTCGGCCACGCCGAGAATCCGGCCCGAGGGGTCTTCCATGCGGAACGCCGAGACGGACACGATCCGTTCCCGGCCTGGATCGTGGCGTGCCCGGGCGGACTGCTCCGTGAAGATCAACGGCTCGCCGGTCTCCAGGACGTGCCGTACCCGCTCATCGGCCGAACCCGCGTCCTCGTCGACCATGAATTCGCGGGGGCGACGGCCCACCGGCGCCTCGGCCGGGACGCCGCTTGCCTTTTCGACCGCGCGGTTGACCCGAATCACTCTCCTGTCCGGGCCGTAGGTGACCAGACCGATCGGGGACCGGCGGTACAGGCCGTCCAGCAGCGCACGGTCCCGCTCCCAGGCACCGACCTCCGCGGCCGGGGCTCCGACCAGGACCCACTCCCGGCTGTCCCCGTCCCGAGTGACCGCGCGGGCCCGGAAACCCATCTCCACACGCCGTCCGTCGCGGTGCCGGACGGGCAGGACCCCGAACCAGCCCCCCGTCCTCACGGCGTCCACGACGACGGCCCGCGCGACAGGCAGGTCACGGGCGTCGACCAGGAGGTCCTGCCACGCCCGTCCAAGCACGTCCTTGGCCGGATAGCCCAGCAGCTCCTGTGCACGTGCGCTCCAGCCGACCACGGTTCCTTGATCGTCGAGCACAGCCGAGGCGCCACGCCCGAGGGCGAACGGATCCTCGGCATTCTCGCTGAAACGCATCGACGGCGTCCCCATAACCACCACCTTGCCTAGTGACTCCGATGCTCCTCCCCGCTGTCTCCGTTCGCTACCTCCCGTTCCTCCCGGCCAGGCGGTCCGGCAGGAGTGGAGGACGACGCGCAGCATGTGCAACGAATGAGGCAACGTCTGCTGCCCCAGCAGGACGACCCGGCCGTGGCACCGCGTCAGTGACGATCGGTGCCACGGCCGGTCGGGCCGGACCCGGGCCGGCTCGGCTACTACTCCGATACCTCCGGCACCGACGCGGTTCTCGGCAGGCCAGTTGGTTCCGAACGGGGTACTCCGCTCGAGCCCCGTCCCGGCGAGCCTGTGCTGTCATGTGGTCCGTAGGCGGCCCGGCCGTTCGGTGTGTGGACTCCCCTGACGTAGTGGGAGAGTTCGGCGTGGTCCAGCGCCCAGTCGAAGCCTTCGCGGCCGATCTCGACGGCCAGGACGGTCTCCTGGCCCTCCTTCGTGGCCCAGCCGCAGCCGTACATCATCCACAGGAAGCTCGGCTTGATCCATGTCAAGCCGCGCTCATAGCCCAGTTCCTTGCACCATTGGAGGTGCTGGTTCTCTCCCGGCGGGTTGATGTCCCCGGCGGCTCGGTCGAGATGAGTCGGCTATGACGGAAACAGCCATTCCATCGCGGCAAGGCTCTTGTCGACGTATTTGCCTTGTTCCGTCTCGATGCCGTATGCCAGATCCTCGAACACACTGCACCTGGCATAGAACACGGCACGCTCGCTGAGAGCCGCGACGTCGTTGACGTCGGTTCGATAGGTGCTGATGGCGGCGCGGGTGGCCGCGGGGCCGAGATCGCGGTAGAGCAGCCCGAAGTCGCAGGCTGGATCGACGACGGCGGCATCGCTCCAGTCGATGATGCCGGTCACCGTCCATGCGACCGGATCGACGAGAACGTGTTCGATCCCCAGATCGTTGTGGGAGAACGTTGGGGTGCAGCCATCGTGCGGTGGTGCGGCGTCCAGGAACGCCTCGACGGATCGGCGCTGCGCCGCCGGTACCTGCCCGGCCACCGTCACATAGTTCTCGGTGGCCTCATGTCGCCACTCGGCCACCGGCTGGTGGTCCGTTTCCACGGCCATCCGATCGATCGCAACAGCATGCAGCGCAGTGAGTAGCTCGCCAAGCGTGGCGCCGATCGACGTGCCGTGGGCCGATCGCTGGTGCCGCGGCATATCCACCAGTGGCACGCCGGGGAGCTTGAAGTAGGCCAGACACCCCTGCTCCGCGACCGTGAACGTCGGCTGGGGCACGGGCAGCGGCGAAACGTCGGCGACGGCAGCAAGCACGCGGGCCTCGTGGTTCAGCAGGGCGGCCCGCCGTGCCAGGTCGGGCTCCTTGCTGAAGCGCACGATCAGCTCACCGTTCACCTCGTACGCCAGATTGTCCAGGCCCTCGCCGAGCTGCACGACGGAGTCGACCTGGTAGTCGGGCATGTGCGTCATCACGACGCTGCGGACGTCTGCGACGCGGTCGCGGCTGGGACTGGTCATTCGCGGACGATATCAATCGACCACACGACGTCAGCGGTGGTCATCGAGTGGCCGCGCGGTCGCCGACCAGGCCCGCAACGGCGCGGATCGCCTCTCTTCAGGCACCGAAAGGGGCTGTGAACGCGCCTTGATGACTCACATCATGCGGTCGCGCTTCCAGGCGGTGGGGAAGCGTCCGTCACGGGCAGCGAGGAGGCCGATGGAGCGTGAGTAGGCCTGGTGGACGGTGACGGTGGTGTCCGTGTACTGGGCACGGATCTGGCGCTGCGGGACAGCCGATGCTGTCATGGCGTCATCACAGCATCGGCCGGTCCCGTTCGGCGAGCGGGTTTCCGCGGCTCAGGGCGCCGTGAACAGGGCCGGGAAGCGGGGTGCGAGCCAGGGCTTGCGGCCCCATGTCAGCACCCGTCCCCGGGCCATCGCCCCCCAGGGATCGCACCGGCCGAGGGCGATCAGCAGGAAAGTGACCGGCTCGATGGAAATGGTGCAGTCGGGGCGGCGGAGCGGCTCGCGGCTGACGGCCACCGCACCGTCGGTGACGGTCACCCCGAAGCTGGAGCCGCCGCGCAGCCGGATCGTGTAGCGGGCGGTCAGGCCTGCGGCGGCAGCGGCGACGACCCGCGGCATGGCCGTGATCATGAAGGGCATCGACAGCTCGACCCGCGCACGGTCGAGCATGTGCGGACGGCCCACCGCGCGGGCGAGATCGTAGCCGTGGCCGAGCATGTGCGTGAGGAGGTACGAGCCGAGGGTGGCCACGTCCATCGGGCCCAGCGGGGTCTGCACCGGCTGCTGCGGTTTCGCCGTCTCTTCGGCCGGACGTCCGTCCAGCGTCGCGAGATAGGCGGCCGCCTGCGCCACGATCATGTCGGCCAGCGGGGCGGCCCGGCGCTCGTCGAACCCTGCGAGGGCACGCGCGTTGGCCTCCGCCAGGCTCTGCGGAGTGCCGTCCCCCCATGCGCGTTCCTGGCCGGCCGCGACCTCGGCCATCAGCTCATTGGCCTGCGCCAGGTGGGCCGCCGCCTCGCCGAGGGTCCACTCGGATCCGGGGACCGGGACATCCGTGTCCGTGCGGCCGCGCAGCAGCGCCGCGATCTCCTCGGCGGTGTCGCGTATCGCCTCGGCAAGTCCTTCGGGGAGCGCGGCTCCCCGCTCCTGGGCAGGCGTGAGTTCCACAGCGGTCGCTCCTCGGGGTCCGGCGGGTCCGTGCAGAATGCCACGCTCGGCGCCGGACATGAAGATCGAGGGACGGGTGCGGGCACCGGGAGTCCGGGCCGTCGCACGGGCCGAGGCCCCGGCCGCCGCCTCCCTGGAACGCGGTGGCGGCGGCCGGGGCCTCGGCCCGGTGCGTACGGATCAGTGGTTGCGGGGGAAGCCGAGGTCCACACCGGCCGGGGCGTCGGCCGGGTCCGGCCAGCGGGTGGTGACGACCTTGCCGCGGGTGTAGAAGTGCACGCCGTCGTTGCCGTAGATGTGGTGGTCGCCGAAGAGCGAGTCCTTCCAGCCACCGAAGGAGTGGTAGCCCACCGGCACCGGGATCGGCACGTTGACGCCGACCATGCCGGCCTCGATCTCCAGCTGGAAGCGGCGGGCGGCGCCGCCGTCGCGGGTGAAGATCGCGGTGCCGTTGCCGAACGGCGAGGCGTTCATGAGGGCGACGCCTTCCTCGTACGTCTCGGTGCGCAGGACGCACAGCACCGGGCCGAAGATCTCGTCCCTGTACGCGTCCGAGTCGGTGGAGACGTGGTCGAGGAGGGAGAGGCCGATCCAGTGGCCGTCCTCGAACCCATCGACGGTGTAGCCGGTGCCGTCGAGGACGACCTCGGCTCCCTGGGCCGCAGCGCCGGTGACGTACGAGGCGACCTTGTCGCGGTGGGCGGCGGTGATCAGCGGGCCCATCTCGGACGTCGGGTCGTTGCCGGGGCCGATCTTGATCTTCTCGGCGCGCTCCTTGATCCTGGCGACGAGCTCGTCGCCGATGGCGCCCACCGCGACGACCGCGGAGATCGCCATGCAGCGCTCACCGGCGGAGCCGTACGCGGCGGAGACCGCGGCGTCGGCGGCGGCGTCGAGGTCCGCGTCCGGCAGGACGAGCATGTGGTTCTTCGCGCCGCCGAGCGCCTGGACGCGCTTGCCGTTGGCGGAGGCGGTGGTGTGGATGTAGCGGGCGATCGGGGTGGAGCCGACGAAGGACACCGCGGCGACGTCCGGGTGGTTCAGCAGTCCGTCGACGGCGACCTTGTCGCCGTGCAGCACGTTCAGCACGCCGTCCGGCAGTCCGGCCTCGGCGGCCAGCTCGGCCAGCAGGTTGGCGGCCGACGGGTCCTTCTCGCTCGGCTTCAGCACGAACGTGTTGCCGCAGGCGATGGCCAGCGGGAACATCCACATCGGCACCATCGCCGGGAAGTTGAACGGCGTGATGCCCGCGACGACACCGAGCGACTGGCGGATCGAGGAGACATCGACCCGGCTGGAGACCTGGGTGGACAGCTCGCCCTTGAGCTGGGTGGTGATGCCGCAGGCCAGCTCGACGATCTCCAGACCGCGGGCGACCTCGCCGAGCGCGTCGGAGTGCACCTTGCCGTGCTCTGCGGTGATCAGCGCGGCGATGTCGTCGCGGCGGGCGTCGAGCAGCGCGCGGTAGCGGAAGAGGACGGCGGTGCGGGTGGCCAGCGACGACGTGCCCCACGTCGCGTACGCGTCCTTCGCTGCGGCGACCGCGGCGTCGACCTCTTCGAGGGAGGCGAGGGCTACCTGGGTGGTGACGGCGCCGGTGGCCGGGTCGGTGACCGGGCCGTAGTTGCCCGACGTGCCCTCGACGGTCTTGCCACCGATCCAGTGGTTGACGGTCTTCATTGCGTACTCCTTCAGGCCTTCAGAGGTGGCGGCGTCGGGCTGCGACTTGCCGGTCGTAGTCTTCCCGGGCCTTGACCGCCGACGGGCGGGCTGCCGTTTCGGCTACAGGAACATCCCACCACGCCTGGGCCGGAGGGGGGCCCGACACTGTGTCTGCCGTTTTGGTCTCGACGTAGACACAAGTGGGACGGTCCGACGCACGCGCGTCGGCGAGTGCTTCACGCAGGTCACGCACGGTCCTGGCGCGCAGCACCCGCATGCCGAGGGAGGCGGCGTTGGCCGCGAGATCGACGGGCAGCGGGGGGCCGGTGAAGGTGCCGTCGGCGGCCCGCTGCCGGTAGGCCGTACCGAAGCGCTCACTGCCGACGGCTTCGGACAGTCCGCCGATCGAGGCATAGCCGTGGTTCTGCAGGACGACGACCTTGACCGGCAGGTTCTCCTGCACGGCGGTGACGATCTCGGTGGGGTTCATGAGGTACGTGCCGTCGCCGACGAGCGCCCAGACGGGCCGGCCGGGGGCGGCCAGCTGCACGCCGATCGCGGCCGGGATCTCGTATCCCATGCAGGAGTAGCCGTACTCGACGTGGTACTGGCGGCGGGAGCGGGTCCGCCACAGCTGGTGCAGATCGCCGGGGAGCGAGCCCGCCGCGTTGATCAGGATGTCGTCGTCGGTGACCAGGCTGTCGAGCAGGCCGAGGACCTGGACCTGGGTGGGCCGCGCCTCCGGGGCGTCGGCGGCGTATGCCGCGTCGACGCGCTGTTCCCAGTGCCGCTTGGCATCGGTGTACTCGGTCTCGTAGTCCGGGTCGACGCGGTAGTTGCGCTCGTTCAGCGCTTTGGTCAGGGCTTCGAGAGCCGCACGGGCGTCGGCGACGAGCGGGAACGCGGCGAGCTTGTGGGCGTCGAAGCCGGTGATGTTGACGCCGAGGAAGCGGACGGCCGGGTTCGCGAAGAGGGTGGCGGAGGCGGTGGTGAAGTCGGTGCAGCGGGTGCCGATGCCGATGACCAGGTCGGCGGTACGGGCCAGTTCGTCGGCGGTCGCGGTGCCGGTGTGGCCGATGCCGCCGACGTCGGCGGGGTGGTCGTGGTGCAGCGACCCCTTGCCGGACTGGGTGGAGGCGACAGGGATGCGGGTGGCGGCCGCGAAGGCGGCGAGGGTCTCCTCGGCCGCGCTGTGATGCACCCCGCCGCCCGCGATGATCAGCGGGCGACGGGCACTGCGCACGGCCCGTACCGCCTGCTCCAGTTCGTGCTCGTCGGGCCCGGGGCGACGTACGTACCAGACGCGCTCGGCGAAGAACTCCTCCGGCCAGTCGTACGCCTCCGCCTGTACGTCCTGCGGGAGTGCGAGCGTGACGGCGCCGGTCTCCGCCGGGTCCGCGAGGGTCCGCATGGCCTGGAGGGCGGCCGGGACGAGCGCTTCGGGGCGGGTGATCCGGTCGAAGTAGCGGGAGACGGGGCGCAGACAGTCGTTGACCGAGACGTCGCCCGCGGACGGGACTTCGAGCTGCTGGAGTACGGGGTCGGCGGGGCGGGTCGCGAAGACGTCACCGGGCAGCAGGAGGACGGGGAGGTGGTTGACGGTGGCGAGGGCGGCGCCGGTGACGAGGTTGGTGGCGCCGGGGCCGATGGAGGTGGTGACGGCATGTGCGGAGAGCCGGCCCGACTGGCGGGCGTATCCGACGGCGGCGTGCACCATGGACTGCTCGTTGCGGCCCTGCAGGTAGGGCATGGCGGGCCCGGTCTCCAGGAGGGCCTGGCCGATCCCGGCGACGTTGCCGTGGCCGAAGATGCCCCAGGTGGCACTGATCAGACGCTGCCGCCGGCCGTCGCGTTCGGTGTACTGGCGGGCGAGGAAGGCCACCAGGGCCTGGGCGGTGGTGAGCCTGCGGGTACTCACTGGGGTACCTCCTGACCGGAGAGTCCGTGGAGCGGAAGCCGGGGGTCGACCGGCTGGGCGGGCCAGGTGTCGCGGATCCAGCCGTGGTCGGGGTGGTCGCTGATCAGCCACTCCCGCTGCTCCCCCGGTCCCGCCATCACATTGAGGTAGTACATGGTGTGGCCGGGGGCGGCGATGGACGGGCCGTGCCAGCCGTCGGGGATCAGGACGGCGTCGCCGCTGCGGACTTCGGCGAGGACGTCCGTGCCGCCGGGCCGGGACGGGGACACCCGGTGGTAGCCGAGGCCGGGCCTGCCGTGGTTCTCCTCGATCTCGAAGTAGTAGATCTCTTCGAGGACGGACTCGGCCCCGGGGCGGTACTCGTCGTGTTTGTGCGGCGGGTAGGAGGACCAGTTGCCGCCGGGGGTGAGGACCTCGACGGCGATCAGCCGGTCGCAGTCGAAGGTGTCGGCGGCGGCGAAGTTGTTGACCTGGCGCGAACAGGTCCCGGAGCCGCGCAGCTCGACGGGAACCTCCGGCGCGGGCCCGTAGCGGGCGGGGAGTCGTCGCCCGCACTTCGCTCCTGCCAGGGCGAAGCGGCCTCCCGCGCCGGAGGAGATCTGCGCATGGGTGTCACGCGGTACGTACGCGAAGTCGGACACCCCGCTGAACACGCTTTCACGTCCCAGCAGTTCAAAGATCTCACCTGAGGCGAGCACCGTACAGCCGCCGGTCAACGGCAGGACGATCCATTCGCTCTCCCCGGTGACGAGTGTGTGAACACCGCCCGGCGGCAGCTCCACCACGCGCAGGCTCGACCGGTCCCAGCCGGCCCGCTTCGGGTCGATGTCCAGGGCGTACGGTCCGTCGGCCGCGCTGCCGGCAGGCAGATGCCGCTGCCGCCACGGCCGTTCCCGTACCCGTGCGTCGTTGTCCGTCGTCATGCCCTCTCCTTACCCGTCCCCGCTCATTCGCTACAGCAGTGCCACGGCCGTGTCGACGGCCCCGGCCACATCGCCGTCGACCGGATAGAGCAACGACCGCCCGGCCACCAGCCCCTGGACGGTGGGCAGTCGGAGCGCGCCACGCCATTTCTCGTACGCACCCTCCTGGTCGTCGCCCACCTCGCCGCCCAGCAGCACGGCGGGCAGCGTCGAGGTCTCCATCACGCGCGCCATGTCGTCGGGGTTGTCGGTGACGGGGACCTTGAGCCAGGTGTACGCGGAGGTGCCGGCCAGCCCCGAGGCGATGGC
The DNA here is from genome assembly GCF_029428675.1 of Streptomyces sp. JH14. Lineage (GTDB taxonomy): Bacteria > Actinomycetota > Actinomycetes > Streptomycetales > Streptomycetaceae > Streptomyces. The sequence goes on from NZ_JAJNEL010000001.1 coordinate 2,300,928, forward strand.
GATCGACGTGGTCACCGCCGCCGCACCGAGGTCGTTGCGGACCTTGCCGTCGACACGGCGGCAGAGGAACGGCTCGACGAAGACCGGCAGCCGGTGCGCGGCCATGGCGTCGATCGCGCGGGCGGTGGCATGCATCGTGTCGAGGGAACCGGGGTCGTCGTAGTCGATCCGGAGCAGCAGCTTGCCCGCGTCGAAGCCGAGCCGGGCGAGGTCGTCGGGGCGGTGGCCGGTGAAGCGGTCGTCGAGTTCGAAGGAGGCGCCCGCGAGTCCGCCGCGGTTCATCGAGCCGACGGCGACCTTGTTCTCCAACGCGCCGAGAAGCAGCAGGTCGTCGAGGATGTCGGCGGTGGCGAGGACGCCGTCGACGCCGGGTCGGGAGAGGGCGAGGCAGAGCCGCTCCAGGAGCTCGAACCGGTTGGCCATGGCCAGTTCGCGCTCGCCGACGGCGAAGGATCCGCGGGCCGGGTGGTCCGCGGCGATGATCATCAGGCGGCCGCTGTCGCCGACGAGGGGCCGCCTCCGGCGCCGGGCGGCCGCCTCGCCGACGGCCTCGGGATGGCGCACGCGCAGCCGGACGAGGTCGGAGACGGAGGAGGCCGCGGGCCTCATGAGACCGCCCCTGGTCCACCGGCGGGGACGGCGCCGCGAGCGAGCGCTTCCTCGACTTCGTGCGGGAACGGCATGGCGGGCGAACAGGCGAGCCGGGACGCGACGATGGCACCGGCGGCGTTGGCGTACCGCATGATGCGCTCGGTCTCCCAGCCGGCGAGCAGCCCGTGGCAGAGCGCACCGCCGAACGCGTCTCCGGCGCCGAGACCGTTGACGACCTCGACGGGCAGGGGCGGGACGTCGGCGACGGTGCCGTCGCGGTGGACGGCGAGGACGCCCTTGGGGCCCTGCTTGACGACGGCGAGCTCGACCCCGGCGGCGAGCAGGGCGCGGGCGGCGGCGTACGGCTCGCGCTCCCCGGTGGCGATCTCGCACTCGTCGAGATTGCCGACGGCGACGGTGGCGTGCGCGAGGGCCTCGCGGTAACGCGCGGATGCGGTCGGGTGGGCGGGGTGGTCCGCGCTCGGGCGACCGGGGGCGTCGGCCCAGAACATCGGGCGCCAGTCCAGGTCGAAGACCGTGAGGGGGGCTCCGGGACCGCGGCTCCGCTCGCCGCGTGACCGCTCCCGGGCCTCGCTCCGGGCGCGCAGCGCCCGCAGCGTCGCGGTGCGGCTCGGTTCCGCGCAGAGGCCGGTGCCCGTCATCCAGAAGACGCGGGCCGCCCGGATCGCGTCGAGATCGAGCTCCGCCTCGTGGATCTCCAGGTCGGGCGCCTTGGGCTGCCGGTAGAAGTAGAGCGGGAAGTCGTCCGGCGGGAAGATCTCGCAGAAGGTCACCGGCGTCGGATACGCGTCGACGGGTGTCACCCACCGGTCGTCCACCCCGAACTCCCTGAGCTGCTGGTGGAGATAGTTCCCGAACGCGTCCCGGCCGGTGCGCGTCACCACCGCCGTCCGCCGGCCGAGCCGGGCCGCAGCGACGGCCACATTGGCCGGTGAGCCGCCGAGAAACTTTCCGAAGGTGTCGACCTGAGCCAGCGGCAGACCCGTTTGGAGTGGGTAGAGATCCACCCCGATCCGCCCCATGGTGATCACGTCGTACGTCCCAGGCATACGCATCCCTTCGACCGGCGACCGGAGCGGCTGCCCCCAGGTCTAGCCCTCTCCCCGGAACCCTGTCAACATTTTGTCCGGACATACGGACTAAGGCTTGACACCCGTCTTCCGGGGCCGGAAGGCTGGGCGATATGACCTCCTCCGCATCCGCTCCGGCCCGCATCCGCATCGGCTCGGCACCCGACTCCTGGGGGGTCTGGTTCCCCGACGATCCTCAGCAGGTGCCGTGGCAGCGCTTCCTCGACGAGGTCTCCGAGGCCGGTTACGAGTGGATCGAGCTGGGCCCGTACGGCTACCTCCCGACCGACCCGGCACGCCTCGCCGACGAGACCCGGCGCCGCGGCCTGACCGTCTCCGCGGGCACCGTTTTCACCGGATTGCACCATGGCCCCGGCGTCTGGGACCGGACCTGGGCGCATGTCGCCGGCATCGCTGCGCTCACCCGGGCGATGGGCGCCGAACATCTGGTCGTCATCCCGTCGTTCTGGCGCGACGACAAGACCGGCGAGGTACGGGAGGAGCGGACGCTCACCGTGGAGCAGTGGCGCGACCTCACCACCCAGACGGAGCGGCTGGGCCGCGAGGTGCAGGACCGCTACGGGCTGCGCATCGTCGTCCACCCGCATGCGGACACCCATATCGACAGTGCCGAGAACGTCAGCCGGTTCCTCGACGCCACGGACCCCGATCTGGTCTCGCTCTGCCTGGACACCGGCCACTACGCCTACTGCGGCGGCGACAGCGTCAAGCTCATCGAGACCTACGGCGAGCGGATCGGCTATCTGCACCTCAAGCAGGTGGACCCGGAGATCCTGGCCCAAGTCGTGGCGGACGAGGTGCCGTTCGGCCCGGCCGTGGCGCGCGGGGTGATGTGCGAACCGCCGAACGGCGTGCCGGCCCTGGCCCCGGTGCTGGACGCCGCCCGCCGGCTGGACGTCGATCTGTTCGCGATCGTCGAGCAGGACATGTATCCGTGCCCTCCCGACAAGCCCCTCCCGATCGCCCGCCGCACCCGCGACTTCCTCCGCTCGTGCGGCACCCCGGAGCGCGCACCCGACACGCCGAGCCGTCCGGGTATGTGACGTCGGGACACCGCGCGGTGTTGTTCTCGGCGAGATGAGGGTGCGGCTGCCGCCGCGCCCCTCGACCGAACAAGGAGCTGCTCGCCGTGACCCGAAAGACGCCCTTCTCCCCCAGGACGGCCGGCGCCTCGGCCCTGGCCGTAATCGCCCTGGTCGCCGCCCTCGCCGCAAGCCCCGTCGCCGCAGCGGCGGAGCCCGACCCGGTACCGCCGTTCGCACCGCCCGGCGCGGGCGCGGCGTGCGTGTTCTACGACGGCAACCGGCCGACCCTCTACGGCGAGCAGGGCGACCGGGTGTCCGAGGTGCAGTGCCTGCTGGCCAACCGCCGGTATCTGCCGTGGAGCGCGGTCGACGGCACCTTCGGCCCGATGACGCTCATCGCCGTCCAGCGCTTCCAGGCGGACCACCCGCCGCTCGTCCCCGACGGCCAGGTCGACGAGCAGACCTGGTCGGCGCTCTGGCACGCCTGAGGGCTGTCCCGTACCGGGGCGGGCCCCCCTTTCACCTCATGCGCGCGTTCTGTCACGGAGATCACTCCCGCGTCACGCATGTCTTCGTTACGCGGGTCTTCCGTCACAGACGCTCGACAGCCCCTCCCTGCTCGTCACTCCGCGTCGTTCACCGAACACAGGCCGAGTGATCGTCAGCGTGCGCGCCGTGGCTCCCCCGACGGCTCCCGGCTGCCGCTGCGGTGCAGAACAGAGCAGAGAGGTGCCACTCATGACGGACAGAAGGCTCTGGTCCTACAAGGACATTGCCGCGCACATCCGGGTGCAGCCGGACACCGTCCGCTCGTACCGCAAGCACGGTCTGCTCCCCGCACCGGACCATGTGGAGGGCGGCAAGCCCTACTGGTACGCGGACACGGTCCGCGCCTGGGTCGCTTCCCGCCCGGGCAACCGGGGCCGCAGGGAGTGACATCTCCTCGACCGTCCCCTTTCCCTCCCTGCCCGTCGCAGACCCCGGGCGTCAGGCGCAGGGAGGGCCGGGGGCGGGCTACTTCGCCGGTTCGATGATCGTGACCCCTGCCCCGAGCGCCGTTCCCATCGCGGCGAGCGCCGCCGGGGCCGCGTCCAGCGCGATGGTGGAGGTCACCAGCAGTTCCGGGCGCAGGGCACCGCTGCGCACCATGTCCATCATCGGCGGGTAGTCGTGCGCGGCCATTCCGTGGCTGCCGAGGATCTCCAGCTCCAGCCCGATCACGCGCGCCATGGGCACGACGGGGGCCGTGGGCAGCAGGCCCACCTGCACATGGCGGCCCCGCCACCGCAGGCTGCGGACCGAGGCGGCGCAGGTGACCGGCGAGCCCAGCGCGTCGAGTGACAGATGGGCCCCGCCACCGGTCAGTTCGCGCACCGCCTCGTCCGCGCCGCCCGGATACGCGGACGCGTCCACGCACTCCACCGCCCCGAACGACCGCGCCAGTTCGAGCGCGCGAGCCGAGACGTCGACCGCGACCACCTGGGCTCCACAGGCCGCCGCGATCATGACGGCCGACAGTCCGACCCCACCGCAGCCGTGCACCGCGACCCACTCGCCCGGCGCCACCCGCCCCTGGCCGACGACGGCCCGGAACGCCGTGGCGAACCGGCACCCGAGACCTGCCGCCGCCGCGAACGACAGCCCCTCGGGCACGGCGACCAGATTGACGTCGGCCTGTTCCAGCGCCACGTACGAGGCGAACGACCCCCAGTGGGTGAACCCCGGCTGGGTCTGCCGCTCACAGACCTGCTGAGCCCCGGCCGCACAGGCGGGACAGCGGCCGCAGGCGCAGATGAACGGAACGGTGACCCGGTCGCCGGGGCGCCAGTTGACGACTGCGCTTCCCACTGCCTCGACCACACCGGCGAGTTCATGGCCCGGCACATGCGGCAGGGTGATGTCCGGGTCGTGGCCCATCCAGCCGTGCCAGTCGCTGCGGCACAGCCCGGTCGCCTCGACACGGACCACGACGCCCTGTCCGGAGGGGACGGGATCCGGCACGTCCTGCACCTTGGCGTCCCGCCCGAATTCCTCGAACACCACTGCCCGCATCCTGCTCCGCCTCCCGCTTCCGCCCGTCGGTCATGGCCACCCATGATGCCGCCCTCCGTATGACCCCGAATGACCGGCACCACCCGGCCGGAGCAGCCTCCCGCCTCGCATTTATACCCCCTAGGGGTATAAAGTGATGAGTGTTGGGGTGCACCGTCGTTCCCCGTGCCCCCTGGCGCCACACGGAGATGTCCGCGTCGAAGAGGAGAACCACCATGACCACCGAGACCCAACTGCCCCAGGCAACCGGCTCCTGCTGCTCGCCCAGCGGCTCCTGCCACGACAGTACGAGCGGTGAGGCCACCACGGGCGGGGTCACCACCGTCTACCAGGTGACCGGCATGACCTGCGGGCACTGCGAGGGCGCCGTCTCCGAGGAGGTCTCCGGCATCGAGGGTGTCACGTCGGTGAAGGCCGTGGCCTCCACCGGCCGGGTGACCGTGGTCTCCATGGTGCCGCTGGCCGAGGACGCCGTGCGCGCAGCGGTCGACGAGGCGGGTTACGTGCTCGTCGGTCAGGCCTGAATTCCGTCCGGCCCACCTGGACACCCCGGAGCGAACCCACGTCACCCGCGTCTTTCGCACCACCCGCACCACCCGTCGCCGCCGGGCCGGACCGACCAGCGAATACTGGGAGGCACGGCCCGGTCGGCATTTCAGGAGTTCGGACATGCACAGCGCAACAGAGGCCGAAGCACCGGCAGCCGCGAGTTCGCGGGCCGAGCTCACGATCGGCGGGATGACCTGCGCCTCGTGCGCGGCCCGCGTCGAGAAGAAGCTCAACCGGATGGACGGCGTCACGGCCACCGTCAACTACGCGACCGAGAAGGCCCGCGTCGAGTTCGGTGCCGGGACCCGGCTTGCGGACCTGATCGCCACGGTCGAGAGGACCGGCTATACGGCGCAGTCGGTGCCGCGGCCCGCTCCGGCGCCGCCGGCCGCGCCCGTGCGACCGGCCAGGCCTGCGCCCGCGCAGCCGGCCGACGCGGCGGGGCCCCTCGCCGACTTCGGCACCGGCCTCGGCGCCGGCCCAGGGTCCAGTGCCGACACCGGCGCCGGCGCCGGACCCGGCACGGACGTCGAGGTTCCGGACACCACGGAAGCCGACGCGGCCCGCACCCTCTCCGCCCTGCGTCAGCGCCTCGTCGTCTCGGCCGTACTCGCCGCCCCCGTCGTCCTTCTCTCCATGGTTCCCGCCTTCCAGTTCGACAACTGGCAGTGGCTCTCGCTCACCCTCGCCGCCCCGGTGGTCGTCTGGGGCGGTCTGCCCTTCCACCGCGCCACCTGGGCCAACCTCCGCCATGGCGCGGCCACCATGGACACCCTGGTCTCGGTCGGCACACTCGCCGCCTTCGGCTGGTCGCTCTGGGCGCTCTTCTTCGGGACTGCCGGAACGGCCGGTATGCGGCACGGCTTCGACTTCACCGTCGTGCACACCGACGGCTCCTCCACCCTCTACCTGGAGGTCGCCGCCGGGGTCATCGCCTTCATCCTGCTGGGCCGCTGGCTGGAGGCGAAGTCCAAGCGGAAGGCGGGTTCCGCACTCCGCGCGCTGATGCATCTGGGCGCCAAGGACGTCACCGTCCTCCGGAACGGCACGGAGGTTCTCATCCCCGTCGGCCTCCTCACGGTCGGCGACCGCTTCGTCGTCCGCCCCGGCGAGAAGATCGCCACCGACGGCACCGTCACCGAAGGCACCTCCGCCGTGAACGTGGCCATGCTCACCGGCGAGTCCGTCCCGGCCGACGTGAGCGCCGGGGACACCGTCACCGGCGCCACCGTGAACGTCTCGGGCCGCCTCGTCGTACGGGCCACCCGGGTCGGCGCCGACACCCAGCTGTCCCGGATGGCCCGGCTCGTCGAGAACGCCCAGAGCGGGAAGGCCGAGGTGCAGCGTCTCGCCGACCGGATCTCCGCGGTCTTCGTCCCGGTCGTCCTGGTGATCGCGCTGGTCACCCTGGCCGTCCGGCTGCTGCTCACGGGCGACGTGACGGCCTCGTTCACCGCCGCCGTCGCCGTACTGATCATCGCCTGCCCCTGCGCCCTGGGCCTCGCCACACCCACGGCCCTCATGGTCGGTACGGGGCGCGGTGCCCAGCTCGGCATCCTGATCAAGGGCCCCGAGGTCCTGGAGACCACGCGCCGCGTCGACACGATCATCCTGGACAAGACCGGTACGGTCACCACCGGACGGATGACGCTGCAGGACGTCCACCCGGCACCCGGCACCGACGCGTCGCAGCTGCTGCGGCTGGCCGGAGCCCTGGAACACGCCTCCGAGCACCCCGTCGTCCAGGCCGTCGCCGCCGGTGCCCGCGGGCGGACCGGAGCGGCACTGCCCGCCGTCGAGGACTTCGCGAACGTTCCGGGGCTCGGCGTGCACGGCATCGTCGACGGACACCGGGTGCTGGTGGGACGCCCGCGGCTGCTGACCGATGCGGGGATCGGCCTCCCCGAGGCGCTGTCGGCCGCCCTGACGGACGCGGCGGCCCGGGGCCGTACCGCGATCGCGGTCGCCTGGGACGGTGAGGCACGCGGCGCCCTCGCAGTCGCCGACGCGGTCAAGGACTCCAGCGCGGCGGCCGTGGCCGATCTGCGCGCTCTCGGCCTCCACCCGGTCCTGCTGACCGGTGACAACCGGGCGGTGGCGGACGCCGTGGCCCGTGCCGTCTCCATCGACGAGGTCTACGCCGAGGTACTGCCCGAGGACAAGGTGAACGTCGTAAAGCGGCTGCGCGCCGAGGGGCGGTCGGTCGCGATGGTCGGTGACGGTGTCAATGACGCGGCCGCGCTCGCGACGGCCGATCTCGGGCTGGCGATGGGCACCGGCACGGACGCCGCGATCGAGGCGAGCGACCTCACGCTCGTTCGTGGAGATCTCAAGGTGGCTGCCGACGCCATCCGTCTCTCACGGCGCACTCTGGCCACCATCAAGGGCAACCTCTTCTGGGCGTTCGGCTACAACGTCGCCGCCCTGCCCCTTGCGGCATTTGGCCTGCTCAACCCTATGATTGCCGGAGCGGCGATGGCGTTCTCCTCGGTCTTCGTCGTGACGAACAGCCTGCGGTTGCGCTCCTTCACATGATTTCCACAAAGAGATTTAGATCACATCGATTTGAGGGTAACCATTCAGCGGGCTCGCGAGTCTTAGAGTGCGATGCCAAGGACGTCTTGGGGGACGTCCGAATGAAGTGTCTTGGGGGACGCTTCAGGCAAGCGTTGGCCGGGGCACGTGCACCGGGGAGCTTTGAGCGGCCCTCCCGTGCGTACGTACCCCGGCAGACCGCCGTGCGGAGCGGCGGATCAGCGCAGCAGTACGAGGAAGGCACAGGAGCTTCGGCTCCCTCAGACGCCCGGCCGGATCCCGTGGGGGGAATCCGCTCCGGGATATGGGAAGCGCCTCGCTGTCGGCCCGTGGGGGGATCGATGGCGGGGCGCTTCTCGCCACCAGGGCACGCCGTGGGGCGCCTCGCGCCCTACGGGGCACACCGTCCGGCGCAACGGCGGCACAGGGCCCCTCGGACGGACTCCGCGGACTCCCCGGACTCCCGGGCAAGCAAATCGCCCCGGACACCGCGCTCTGTGCGAAGCGCGGTACGCGGGGCGAAGGCAGCCGGCCGACGGGGCCGGGGTGGTGCGAGGGTCAGCGACCCTCGACCGGGACGAAGTCACGCAGGACCTCGCCGGTGTAGATCTGGCGCGGGCGGCCGATGCGGGATCCCGGCTCCTTGATCATCTCGTGCCACTGGGCGATCCAGCCGGGAAGCCGGCCGAGCGCGAAGAGCACGGTGAACATCTCGGTCGGGAAGCCCATGGCCCGGTAGATCAGGCCCGTGTAGAAGTCCACGTTGGGGTAGAGGTTGCGCGAGACGAAGTACTCGTCGGAGAGCGCGTGCTCCTCCAGCTTGAGCGCGATGTCGAGCAGCTCGTCGGACTTGCCGAGCGCGGACAGCACGTCGTGGGCCGCAGCCTTGATGATCTTGGCGCGCGGGTCGAAGGACTTGTAGACGCGGTGGCCGAAGCCCATCAGCCGGACGCCGTCTTCCTTGTTCTTCACCTTGCGGATGAAGGAGTCGACGTCGCCGCCGTTGGCCTGGATACCCTCGAGCATCTCCAGCACCGACTGGTTGGCGCCACCGTGCAGCGGGCCCCACAGCGCCGAGATGCCGGCGGAGATCGAGGCGAACATGTTCGCCTGCGAGGAGCCGACCAGACGCACCGTGGAGGTCGAGCAGTTCTGCTCGTGGTCCGCGTGCAGGATGAGCAGCTTGTCGAGCGCGGAGACGACGACCGGGTCCAGCTCGTACTCCTGGGCGGGGACCGAGAAGGTCATGCGCAGGAAGTTCTCGACGTACCCGAGGTCGTTGCGCGGGTAGACGAAGGGGTGGCCGATCGACTTCTTGTACGCGTACGCGGCGATCGTCGGCAGCTTGGCCAGCAGACGGATCGTCGAGAGGTGACGCTGCTCCTCGTCGAACGGGTTGTGGCTGTCCTGGTAGAACGTGGACAGCGCGCTGACGACCGAGGACAGCATGGCCATCGGGTGGGCGTCGCGCGGGAAGCCGTCGAAGAACCGCTTGACGTCCTCGTGCAGCAGCGTGTGCTGGGTGATCTCGTTCTTGAAGGCCGACAGCTCGTCGACCTTCGGAAGCTCACCGTTGATGAGCGTGTACGCGACCTCGAGGAACGTCGAGCGCTCGGCGAGCTGCTCGATGGGATAGCCGCGGTACCGCAGGATGCCCTGCTCGCCGTCGAGGTAGGTGATGGCGGATTTATATGCGGCGGTGTTGCCGTACCCGCTGTCCAGCGTCACCAGGCCGGTATGTGCCCGGAGCTTCCCGATGTCGAAGCCCTTGTCGCCGACGGTGCTGTTGATCACCGGGTAGGTGTACTCGTCATCGCCGTACCGCAGTACTACAGAGTTGTCGCTCACGTCATCCCTCACCGACGTAGTGCCTCTTCTTCGAGGTTCCCTGACTGTCTCCACCCTCCCCCATTTGGCTCAGGAGAGTGCACTCGGGGTCGTCCATTGGACCTACCGGCGGCACTGAGTGCCGCCAACTTACTCATCCTGCCCCCTTGACTCCGGTTCCGGAAGGGCTCCGTGATGTTTCCCACCGATTTGATCGATCATTTTTTTCGGGGATCCTCCGCCCGGCCCGCCGCGCAACCGGTAATCCAGCGCCGTACAGCGCCTACCAGCGGAAACTGTCCGGACCGCTTGACCGATCGCCTGCCGTGAGCCGACGAGCACGACAAGCTTCTTGGCCCTCGTCACGGCCGTGTACAGCAGGTTGCGCTGGAGCATCATCCAGGCGCTCTTGGTGACCGGGATGACGACGGCCGGGTACTCACTGCCCTGGGAACGGTGGATCGTCATGGCGTACGCGTGGGCCAGCTCGTCCAGCTCGTCGAAGTCGTACGGGATCTCCTCGTCCTCGTCCGTCAGCACGGTCAGTTTCTGCTCGTCCAGGTCGAGGGCGGTGACGACGCCGACCGTGCCGTTGAAGACGCCGTTCTCCCCCTTGTCGTAGTTGTTGCGGATCTGGGTGACCTTGTCACCGATTCGGAAGACTCTTCCGCCCATCCGCTTCTCGGGCAGGTTGGGGCGGGCCGGCGTGATGGCCTGCTGGAGCAGTCCGTTGAGTGCTCCCGCACCGGCCGGACCGCGGTGCATCGGGGCCAGGACCTGCACGTCACGCCTCGGATCGAGACCGAACTTCGCCGGAATGCGGCGGGCCGCGACGTCGACCGCGAGCACGCCGGCCGCTTCCGTCTCGTCCTCGACGAAGAGGAAGAAGTCGCTGAGGCCCTGGGTGAGGGGCGGTGTCCCGGAGTTGATCCGGTGGGCGTTGGTGACGACGCCGGACTGCTGGGCCTGGCGGAAGACCGTCGTCAGCCGGACCGCCGGGACGGGGCCGCCCTCGGCGAGCAGGTCGCGCAGCACCTCACCCGCGCCGACCGACGGAAGCTGGTCGACATCCCCGACGAGCAGCAGATGGGCACCGGGTGCCACGGCCTTCAGCAGCTTGTTGGCGAGCAGCAGATCCAGCATCGACGCCTCGTCGACGACGACCAGGTCGGCGTCCAGCGGACGGTCCCGGTCGTATGCCGCGTCCCCGCCCGGCTTGAGCTCCAGCAGCCGGTGCACGGTGGACGCCTCGGCCCCGGTCAGCTCGGACAGCCGTTTCGCCGCCCGCCCGGTGGGCGCGGCCAGAACGACCTTTGCGTGTTTGGCGCGGGCCAGTTCCACGATGGAGCGCACGGTGAACGACTTGCCGCAGCCTGGTCCACCGGTCAGCACGGCAACCTTCCGGCTGAGCGCGAGCCGGACGGCGGCCTCCTGCTCGGGCGCCAGCGTCGCCCCGGTACGGCCCGCGAGCCACGTCAGCGCCTTGTCCCAGTCCACGTCCTGGAAGGCCGGCATCCGGTCCTCGGGAGTCCGCAGCAGCCGCTGCACCTGGGCGGCGAGGGCCACCTCGGCACGGTGGAACGGCACGAGGTACACGGCCGTGACCGGCTCGCCTCCCTCGGGCGACGGCACCCTCTCCCGTACGACGCCCTCCGGATCCTCCGCCAGTTCGGCGAGGCACTCGATGACCAGCCCCGTATCGACCTGGAGCAACTTCACCCCGTCCGCGATCAGCCGCTCCTCCGGGAGGAAGCAGTGCCCCTGGTCCGTGGACTGCGACAGCGCGTACTGCAGACCGGCCTTGACCCGCTCCGGACTGTCGTGCGGGATGCCGACCGCCTGCGCGATCTTGTCGGCGGTGAGAAAGCCGATGCCCCAGACGTCGGCGGCCAGCCGGTAGGGCTGGTTCTTCACGACGGAGATCGACGCGTCCTCGTACTTCTTGTAGATGCGGACGGCGATGGAGGTGGAGACCCCGACCCCCTGGAGGAAGACCATCACCTCCTTGATCGCCTTCTGCTCCTCCCACGCGGCGGCGATCATCTTCGTCCGCTTCGGCCCGAGCCCGGGAACCTCGACCAGGCGCTTCGGCTCCTGCTCGATGATGTCCAGGGTGTCGACGCCGAAGTGTGTGGTGATCCGGTCGGCCATCACCGGGCCGATGCCCTTGATCAGCCCCGAACCGAGATAGCGGCGTATGCCCTGGATGGTGGCGGGCAGCACGGTCGTGTAGTTCTCCACCGTGAACTGCTTGCCGTACTGGGAGTGCGAGCCCCAGCGCCCCTCCATCCGCAGCGACTCACCGACCTGCGCGCCGAGCAGCGAGCCGACGACGGTCAGCAGATCCCCCGCGCCCCGGCCCGTGTCGACGCGGGCGACCGTGTACCCGTTCTCCTCGTTGGCATACGTGATGCGCTCGAGCACACCCTCGAGGACGGCCATGTTGGACATGGACCGACGGTACCGGCCACCTCTGACAGTCCGACGGCGGAGTCCCGGCCATAGGGCGAAGTCGATATCAAGCCCGGGGTCAGGACCGGCGGAGCCACCGACCTGGACGTGACAGCCCGAGATGCAGACGGCAACGTCCACGGCTATCAGTTCAAGGAGATCCAGAACCCGAAGAAAGTCGTCACGAAGATCTTCGACAACATGAAGCAGCTGGACGAGTCAGGTGCCGATTTCCGGACGGCACGCTCGCCGCTGAACAGGTGTTTGCCGAAGACGGGTTGACGATGCTGATGGGCCGTCAGCGGGACATGGCTGGCCGCTCCACGAAGAATTGGCGCAAGGACGGGGAATGAGCGCCTGACGTGAGGGCGGACGTTCGCCCGCAACGCGCGATCGGCTCCGCGCCATCGAGCGGGGCGGACTCGCCGGCGTCGGGCTCCTCATGCGTGACTGCCCGCGCGCACGCCTCTGCGGACCCAGGCGTGCGGCGCCGAGGAGGGGCGACCGTTCTTGGATGCCACAGAGGTCGTCGCCCCCGAGACCCGGACGCCGCCCGATGCCACAGCCGAACCGGGCGAGGTGCTGCGCGGACTCACCCCGGCTTCCCTCAGGAAGACGTGCGAGATCACCTACGACGCGAAGATCGGCGACGGCCGCCCCGCCCACGAGGGTCCGCACGGCATCGTCCGGCGCCGGGTCGACGACGGCCGTCCGCGTGACGAGGCTTTCACCGTCACCCCCACAGAGACGGCATCCCCGCCGCTTCGAGTGAGCCGACCGCACTTTCATGACATCGCGCTTTCATGACACCGCGTTTTCATCCATTACGCGGGGCGAATAGCGGGTTCTGCGCTCGGAACAGCCAATATACCCATGTCCACTTTGGGCGTTTTTGACACTTCTGTCGTGTGATGTGGACGATATGACGCGCGTCACCATTATGCGATTTAGTAGGACAAAGCACTCGCCTCATGGCTCGTTTGCGGCGATTTCGGACATGATTACTGGTCCCCTCTACTTAATTCGATAGTAATGAGGGTCATTGACCCGGAGTTGGACCCCGCTCAACAATTCGTGGAATCCCCACGGAAGAGGTAATTCCGATGCAGATCTCCACGATGTCCAAGAAGTTCGCCCGCATGACCCAGACCAAGAAGATCTCGCTGGGCATGGCCGCAGCCGGCGCCGCCGTCGTCGCCGGTTCTCTCGTCGGTGCTCCGGCCGCCTCGGCCGCCACCCCCGCCCAGTCCGGCAGCGGCAACGTCAGCAGCTGGATCAACCAGTCGCTGGAGATCATGCACGCCAAGGGCATCCCGGGTACCTACAACGGCATCTACCGCAACCTGATGCGCGAGTCCTCCGGCAACCCCAACGCCATCAACAACTGGGACTCCAACGCCGCCAAGGGCATCCCGTCCAAGGGCCTGCTCCAGGTCATCGACCCGACCTTCAAGGCGTACCACGTCGACGGCACCTCGTGGAACATCTACGACCCGGTCGCCAACATCACCGCCGCCTGCAACTACGCGGCGCACCGCTACGGCTCGATAGACAACGTCAACTCGGCCTACTGATCGGTCGGCGGCAGACCGATCCCGACGGCCACCGGCCTCGGACACCTCTTCCGCACGCTGAACCGCACGCCGTTCCCCCGGCACCTCAGATCTCGGGCGCAGAAGCCTCGCGATCTGCACGGGGGAACGGCGTGTGCTGCGTCAGGCGCTCCCTCGTGCAGGGGAGCCGCGAAGCGTCCGGGGGCGAGGACCTGCCGCCCCCGGGCGGCAGGTCCTCGCGGGACCGCACGGCCGCTCACCGAGGAGCGGCCGTGGTCTGGCGGCGCGCAGGCAGTCGTCCCTATGATGCTGCGCTGACCAGCGCCGTCGCCACCTTCCCGACCCGGCCCGGCATCGCCCCCTTGTCGCAGAGGACCTGCCCATGCCTTTCCGCCGGATCGCCGCCCTGGCCGCTGTACCCGTGACCGCACTGCTGCTGGCCGCCTGTGGCAGCAGCGACGTGCACGGCACCATAACCGAGAAGGAGTACAAGCCGGCCCGCACGACGTGGACGAACGAGCCGGTCACGAAGAAGCAGTGCACCACGTCCCGGAGCAACGGCAAGTCCAAGAAGTCGTGCCACACGGTGCGGACCGGTACCCACCGTGTCTCGCACCGGCATCCGGCGTGCTGGCAGATCGAGCTGGACGACGACGCACACGAGCTGTGCATAGCGAAGAGCCGATGGGACAAGGTGCGCGTCGGCGACAAGTGGTGACCGGCTGAGACCGGTTCCGGGGCAACGCCCCGGTCCGCTCAGCGCTCTTGGTCCAGGAAGTCCCTGAGGCCGTCCAGCAGCCGGGCGACGTCGTCCTCGCTCGTGTACGGGGCCAGGCCCACCCGCAGCCCTCCGGCGTCCCCCAGGCCGAGTCTGCGGGATGCCTCCAGCGCGTAGAAGGCGCTCGACGGGGCGTTGACACCGCGCCCGGCGAGGTACCGGTACGCATCGAGGGGGTCCCTCGCGCCGAAGGTCAGCAGGAGGGTGGGGGTACGGCGGGCAGCACGGGAGTGGCATGTCACCCGCGCGTCCGCGGAGAGTTCCTCCTCGATGCGCCGCCGCAGTGCTTCCTCGTGCTTCTCCAGCGCCGCGTACGAGGCAGCCAGCCGCTGCCTTCGGCCGGCCCCGGCGGGTCCGTCGAGCGCGGCGAGGAAGTCGACGGCCGCGGTGGCGCCGGCCAGCAGTTCGTACGGCAGGGTGCCGTACTCGAACCGTGCCGGGACCGCGTCCGAGGACGGGAGCAGCTTGTCCGGCACGAGGGTGGCGAGGAGTTCGGGCCGGGCGGCCAGAACACCGAGGTGGGGGCCAAGGAACTTGTACGGCGAGCAGGTGAAGAAGTCCGCGCCCAGATCGTCCAGGCCGGGGAGACAGTGGGCGGTGTAGTGGACGCCGTCGACCCACAGGAGCGCCCCTGCCGCGTGCACCGCGCGGGCGATGTCCGCCACCGGCGGGCGCGTACCGATGAGGTTCGAGGCCGCGGTGACCGCGACCAGTCGCGTGCGCGGCGTCAGCACCGCCGTGATGTCGTCCGTGGTCAGCTCGCCTGTCGCCGGGTCGAAGTCCGCCCAGCGCACGGTGGCTCCGGCCTGCTGCGCCATCTGGACCCAGGGGCGGATGTTGGCGTCGTGGTCGAGCCGGGACACGACGACCTCGTCGCCGGGCGCCCAGCCCTTGGCCAGCGTGCGGGCCATGTCGTAGGTGAGCTGGGTGGCGCTGCGGCCGAAGACGATGCCGTCGGGCCGGGCGCCCAGCAGGTCCGCCAGGGCCTGTCGGGCGGCGGTGACGATGTCGTCGGCGTTGCGCTCGCTGCGCGTCACGCGCCCATGGTTGGACAGCGGGTTGGCGAGCGCGCCGGCGATCGCCTCGATGACCGGTGCGGGTGTCTGTGAACCGCCCGGTCCGTCGAAGAAGGCGATGCCTTCCTTGAGTGCGGGGAACTGGGCGCGGATGGCGGTGATGTCGAGGGGCACACCCGCACCGTCGCTCACACGGGCGGAAGAATCAAGGCCTCGCAGGCGAGGGGCCGGGCCGGGACTCCCCGGCGGGTCCGGCTCGTGGTGCGCACACCGGCGCTCTCGCCGGCGACTTCTCGAGACGCGGGAGTGGCTCCTCTCAGATGCGGCTGCCGGAGGCGGTGTCCGACGACAGCCGTTGGGCGAGATAGATCGGGATGACGGAGAGCAGGACCAGGACGGCGGCGACGACGTTGACGACGGGGGCCTGTTGGGGGCGGGCCATGTTGGAGAAGATCCAGACGGGGAGGGTCTGAACGCCGGGCCCTGCGGTGAAGGTCGTCACCACGACCTCGTCGAAGGAGAGCGCGAAGGCGAGGAGCCCGCCCGCGACGAGCGCGGAACGCACGAGCGGGAAGGTGACGTCGACGAACGTACGGAAGGTGTGCGCCCCGAGGTCCATGGCGGCTTCCTCGTACGATCCCGGCATCCGGCGCAGCCGGGCGATCACGTTGTTGAAGACGACCACGATGCAGAAGGTGGCGTGTCCGACGATGACCGTGAACAGGCCGAGGCCCACACCGAGCGGTTCGAGGATCGTACGGAAGGCGGTGTTGAGCGCGACACCGGTGACGATGCCGGGCAGCGCGATCGGCAGGACGACCACGAAGGAGATGGCCTCGCGTCCGAAGAACTTGTGGCGCTGGCAGGCAAAGGCGATGAGCGTGCCGAGGACCAGGGCGATCGCCGTCGCGCCGAGCCCGGCCTTGAGCGAGGTCCGCAGCGCGGCGCGGGCGCCGGAGCTGTGCCAGGCGTCGGCCCACCAGTGGAAGGTGAGTCCGGACGGCGGCCAGCCGGAACTGCGGTCCGGGTTGAGGGAGTTGATGAGGACCAGGAACAGCGGTACGTAGATCACCGCGAAGCCGAGCCCGGCGGCGATGCGCATGGTGATGCGTGCGGTGCGGGAGAGATTCATCGTAGGGGGCCTTCGCTGTGCGTGATGCGATGCGGACCGTCAGAGGCTGCCGAGGGCTCCGGTGCGGCGCACCGCAAGCAGATAGAGCACGATGATCACCACGGGTGCGGTGCCGAGCGCGGCGGCCAGCGGCAGGTCCAGCGTGATGTTGGAGTAGATGAGATTGCCGATGAGCTGGGTCTTGCCGCCGACGATCTGCACGGCGATGTAGTCACCGAGGCTGAGCGAGAAGGTGAAGACCGAGCCGGCCGCGACGGACGGAAGGATCATCGGCAGCACCACGGCACGGAAGGTCCTGCCGGTGCGGGCCCCGAGGTCGGCGGAGGCGTCCAGGAGGTTGTCCGGGAGCTGCTCGAGTCCGGCGTGGATCGGCAGGATCATGTACGGCAGCCACAGGTATGTCAGCACCAGGACGGTCGCGGTCAGCCCGTAACCCGGTCCTTTGATGCCGAGCGGCCCCAGCACCCAGTCGAGCAGACCGCCCTGGGCCAGGATGAGTCGCCAGGCATACGCCTTGACGAGGTAGCTGGCCCACAGCGGAGTGAGGATCGCCACGACGAGGAGCGGCCGCCATCGGGGTTGCGCGATGCGGGCCGTGTAGAAGGCGAGGGGAAAGGCGATCAGTACACACAGCACGGTGACCATGAGGGCGACGCCGACGCTGCGCAGGGCGACCTGCCGGTACACGTCGGTGGTGAACAGCGCGGTGAGGTTGTCCGTGTTCCAGGCCTTCACCACGCTGGAGGTGAAGGCGTCCGTGGTCCAGAACGCGGACAGGAACAGCACGGCGAGCGAACCGAGGTAGGCCAGGACGAGCCAGGCAAGCGGCGCGGAGAGCAGCAGGGACAGCTGCAGCCGGGGTCGCCGGTGCAGGATCCCGGCGAGCCGCCGGACGGATCCGGCGGCAGGCGCGGTGTCGGTCATCGGTGCGTAACCCTCAGCCCTTGATCTCGGTCCAGGCCTGGACCCACTTGGCGTACGGCACGCACTGGGTGTCCGTGCGTCCGTCCACGCACTGCGGGATGGGCGTGGTCCAGAAGTGGACGTTCTTCCAGTACGACTCGTCGGCCGCGTGATACGTGGCGCAGTGGTTCTTGTCGGTGGTCTCCGCGCAAGCCTTGGCGTTCGAGGGTGCCTCTCCGAAGTACTCGGCGACCTGGGCGTTCACCTTCGGCGAGACGATCCAGTCCATCCACCTGTAGGCGCAGTTGGGGTGCTTGGCCTTGGCGGAGAGCATCCAGGTGTCGGACCAGCCGGTGGCGCCCTCCTTGGGCAGGACGGCCTTGACCGGGACCTTCTCGGCCTGGGCGGTGTTCAGGATGACCTGCCAGCTGGTGCCGACCACGGAGTCACCGCTCTTGAAGGCGGAGACCTCCTTCAGGTAGTCGCTCCAGTACTCGCCGACGTTCGCGTTCTGCTCCTTGAGGAGGGCGACCGCGGCGTCGAACTGCTTCTGGTCCAGGGCGTACGGGTCCTTGATGGCGAGGGACGGCTTGGTCTTCATCAAGTACAGGGCGGCGTCCGCGATGTAGATGGGCGAGTCGTACGCCGTGACCTTCCCCTTGTGCGCCGAGGACGCGTCGAAGACCGCGGACCAGGAGTCGGGCGCCGGGGAGACGGTCTTCGTGTTGTACATCAGCAGATTGGCGCCGCGGCCGTGCGGGATGCCGTAGGCGACACCCTTGACCGAGTTCCACTGCTGGTCCTTGAGCCCGGAGAAGATGTCTTTGTAGTGGGGTACCAGCCCGGTGTTGACGGGGGCGGCGTCGCCGGAGGCGATGAGGCGCAGCGACGCGTCACCGGAGGCCGAGACGGCGTCGTACTGGCCGGTCTTCATCAGACTGACCATCTCGTCGGAGGTGCCCGCGGTCTTGGTGTTGACCTGACAGCTGGTCTGCTTCTCGAAGTCGGTGACCCAGTCGACCTTCGGGTCGTTCGAGCCGTCCTCGGCGTATCCGGCCCAGGCGATCAGGTTCACCTGTCCCTCCGCCTTGCCGAGGGACTTCTGCGCGGTGAGCTCGGGCGGGGTGAAGGCGCGGCCGCCGGGCGACGTCGCGGGGTCCGAGGCGCCGCAGGCGGTGGCGAGCAGCAGGGCACCGAGCGCGGCTGCGGCTCGGGTCGGTCGGTTCAGACGCACAGGGATCTCCACGGAAGGGGACGGGCGGGGAAGGGTTGTGCGGGTGTGCGAGGTCACCGGGCCTCGGGGGCCCGGAGGTTGTGCTGCGCGGGTGCGCGCGGTCAACGGGTCTCCGGGACCCGGAAGTTGTGCCGTTGGTGCCACTGGAGCGTGACCCGGGAGCCACGGAAGGCGGCGACGTCCTCGGACGAGGTGTCCAGATTCTGGTGGAGGGCGGTGAGCCGGCCTCCCGCGTCGAGGTCCACCAGGAAGCGGGTGGCGTCCCCCAGGTAGACGACCTCCGCGACGGTGCCGGTGGCGCGGGAGTGCCGCGGCTCGTCGGCGACGGCCGATTCCTTGAGTACGCGGATCTTCTCCGGCCGGATGCTGTACGTCGCCCGGTCGCCCACGACCTGCTCCGCGACGTCGTCGGTCAGCAGGTTCGACGTACCGACGAAGCCGGCGACGAAGGGAGTGGCGGGACGTTCGTATATCTCCGCCGGCGTACCGACCTGCTCGACGCGCCCCTGGTTGAAGACCGCGATCCGGTCGCTCATCGTCAGCGCCTCCTCCTGGTCGTGGGTGACGAAGACGAAGGTGATGCCGACCTCGCGCTGGATCGCCTTGAGCTCGACCTGCATCCGCTCACGGAGCTTGAGGTCGAGGGCGCCAAGTGGCTCGTCGAGCAGCAGCACCTTCGGCCGGCCGACCAGTGCGCGGGCCAGCGCCACGCGCTGGCGCTGCCCCCCGGAGAGCTGCGACGGGCGACGGTCGCCGAAGTCCGCGAGACGTACGCTCGCCAGAGCCTCCCGGGCCTTCTTCAGACGCTCGGGCCTGGGCACCCTGCGGACCTTGAGGCTGTAGGCGACGTTCTGTTCCACGGTCATGTGCGGGAAGAGCGCGTAGTCCTGGAAGACGGTGTGCACGTCGCGTTCGAAGGGCGCCAGGCGGGTGACGTCGGAGCCCGCGAGCTCGATGGTTCCGCCGGTGGGGGCCTCGAAGCCGGCGATCATCCGGAGCACCGTGGTCTTGCCGGAGCCGGACGGTCCCAGCATCGAGAAGAACTCGCCGTCCGCGATCTCCAGGTCGACTCCGGCCACGGCCTCCGTCCTGCCGAACGTCTTGCGCAGGTTCTGCAACCGAATGGCCATTCCCTCCATGGGCGGGAACCTTTCTGGTGCTGTCGGAAGTTGGCCGCAAACATATGAAGTCATAGTTCTAATTTCAAGGCCCCGCTAAGGTAAAGGCTGTGCCAACTGGCAAGGTGGTGATCGTGAAACGAGACAAACCCGGCGCCCGCAGAGTCGTCTTCACACCCGTCGACACCCTGGCCCGCGTGGACGCCGTCGTGCGGCGTCTCGGTGACGCCATCGATCTCGGGCTGCTCGCCGACGGCGAGCAACTTCCCGGCGAGACCGACCTCGCGGCCCAGCTCGGCGTCTCCACCGTGACCCTGCGGGAAGCCCTGATGGCGTTGCGGCAGCAGGGGCTGGTCACCACCCGCAGAGGACGCGGCGGAGGCAGCTTCGTCACCGTGCCCGAAGGCCCTGCCGAGGACCGGCTGCTGGCCCGTCTCTCCGAGTGGAGCACCGAGGAACTCCGCGATCTCGCCGACCACTGGGCGGCCGTGTCCGGGGCCGCCGCCCGGCTCGCGGCCCAGCGCACCGAGCCCGATGATCTGCAGCACCTGCACAGGTCTCTGGGAGAGTTGGTGGACGCCAAGGACTCCGGGGCGCGCAGTCGCATCTTCGGGCGCTTCCATGTCGAGCTGGCCGCGGCCGCCCAATCCGCCCGACTGACCAGGGAAGAGGTCACTCTCCAGACCGAACTGGGGGCGCTGCTGCGCCTCCCGCTGGGTGAGGACGAGCATCTGAAGGACTCCGTGGATCGTCACCGCGCCGTAATCTCGGCCGTGCATGATGGGGCGGATGACCGTGCCAGAGCCCTGGCCGAGCAATGCGTGCAGGCCTTCATGGCGCGTCTGATCGAACTCCGCCTCGGCTCTGCCGACGGTGCGCGCGGTCCCCGTCCGAAGGAGGCCCCCGATGGGCAGCAGTCCCCGTCCCGCAAGCGCCGGAGCGGTCGCACCTGACGAGATCGCTGCCGCCGATGCGGCCGGCCGCATCGGCGACGCGCTCGAAGGCGTCTTCGAGGCCGTGGCCAGGACCGCTGTGGACACCGAGGCGCTGCTCGCCCCGGTCGTCGCGGCCGGCCGCCGTCCGGTCTCCGCCGAACTGGCCGCGCTCCGCCCGGGCCTGCACGCCCGCCTCGCCGAGTGCGAACTGGTCTCCGGGCTCGGCTTCGTCGCGGCGCCAGGACTCCTCGACGACGTGCCGGCATGGCTCGAGTGGTGGCAGACCGCCGTCGACGGGTCCGTGCATCCGCTGTTGCTCGACCTGGACCCGGAGCGTTCGCCGTACTCCGACTACACCCACTGGGAGTGGTACACCCTGCCCCGCGACACCGGGCAACGCGCCGTCGCCGGGCCGTACGTCGACTACCTCTGCTCCGACGAGTACAGCCTCACTCTCTCCGCACCGGTGACGGCCGGAGGACGCTTCTTGGGAGTGACGGCAGCCGACGTCTACCTGCGGCGCTTCGAAGCGGTCGTCACGCCTCTGCTCCAACGCCTGCCGGAGCCCGCCCGTCTGGTCAACGCACGCGGCCGGGTCGCCGCCTCCACCGACCCCCACCACCTGGTCGGCTCACTCACCAAGGACCCGGTCTTCGCGACGGCACTGGACGGCCGGACCACCGACGTCGAACACGGCGGACTCCGGCTGCGGCCCTGCGACGGCGTTCCGCTCGTCCTGGTGACAGCGGCTCCCACCGCGCCACGTCGTGAGTGAGCCGCACCCCGGGAAGCGAAACGAGGCCCGGTCCGAAGACCGGGCCCCTCTCGTTTTCCCCCAGCGTCAGGGCTTCCCGATCCCCCCGGATCCCTCCCCGGAAGCGCCCGACGCAACATACGACCCGGCAGGGCGGCAAAGGGTTGCACACCTTTGCGATCTCTTTGCCCGGTGTGAGGCCCCCGCTCTCAGCAGGCGTGTTCCAGATACCTGGCCGCGACCTCCGCGAGAACTTCGGCGCCGTCACGCGCCCACAGGTCCTCGTTGAAGATCTCCACCTCGATGGGGCCGGTGAAGCCGGTGGCCTCGACCGCCTCGCGGAATGCACGGAAGTCCACGCTGCCGTCGCCGAGTTGGCCCCGTCCGACGAGAACGCCCGCGGGAAGCGGGGTGATCCAGTCCGCCAGCTGGAAGGAGTGGATGCGGCCGCCCTCGCCCGCCCGGACGATCTGCGCGGGCGCCTGGTCGTCCCACCAGATGTGGTACGTGTCGACGACCACGCCGACCTGCTCCGCCGGGAAGCGCTCGGCGATGTCCAGGGCCTGGGCCAGGGTGGAGACGACGCAGCGGTCCGAGGCGAACATCGGGTGCAGCGGTTCGATCGCCAGCCGTACGCCGCGCTCCTGCGCGTACGGGCCCAGCTCGGCCAGCGCGTCCGCGATGCGCTCCCTCGCGCCGTGCAGGTCGCGGCTGCCCGCCGGGAGACCGCCGGAGACCAGGACCAGGGTGTCGGTCGACAGGGCCGCCGCCTCGTCGATCGCGGTGCGGTTGTCGTCCAGGGCGCGGGCCCTCTCGGCCGGGTCGAGTGCGGTGAAGAAGCCGCCCCGGCAGAGGCTGGTGACGGAGATCCCCGCGTCGGCGAGGAGCCGGGCGGTGCGCTCGACTCCGTACTCCTGGACGGGGGCCCGCCACAGGCCGACCTTGTCGATGCCCGCCTTGCCACAGCCCTCGACGAGTTCGGGAAGCGACCACTGCTTGATGGTCTCCTGGTTGATGCTCAGACGCGACAGGTCCGTCACCGGACACCTCCGTTGACCGTGAGCAGGGCGCGCATCCGCGATGCGGCCAGCTCCGGGTCGGGGAACAGGCCCAGCCGGTCGGCCAGTTCGTACGCCTTGGCAAGGTGCGGCAGCGACCGTGCGGACTGCAGGCCGCCGACCATCGTGAAGTGGTCCTGGTGGCCGGCCAGCCAGGCCAGGAAGACCACGCCCGTCTTGTAGAAGCGGGTCGGGGCCTGGAAGAGGTGCCGGGACAGCTCGACCGTCGGGTCGAGGAGTTCACGGAAACCCTTGACGTCCCCGGTGTCCAGGACGCGCACCGCGTGCGCGGCCAGCGGGCCGAGCGGGTCGAAGATGCCGAGCAGCGCGTGGCTGAAGCCCCGGTCGTCGCCCGCGATCAGCTCGGGGTAGTTGAAGTCGTCGCCGGTGTAGCAGCGGACCCCGTCGGGAAGGCGGCGGCGTACGTCGATCTCGCGCTCGGCGTCGAGGAGCGAGATCTTGATGCCGTCGACCTTGTCCGGGTGGTCGGCGATGACCTTCAGGAAGGTGTCGGTGGCGGCGTCGAGGTCCGTCGACCCCCAGTAGCCCTCCAGCGCCGGGTCGAACATCGGGCCGAGCCAGTGCAGGACGACCGGTTCCGAGGCCTGGCGCAGCAGGTGCGCGTACGTCTCCAGGTAGTCCTCGGGGCCGCGTGCCGCGGCGGCCAGCGCACGGGACGCCATCAGGATGGCCTGGGCGCCGCTCTCCTCGACGAGGGAGAGCTGCTCCTCGTACGCGGCCTTCACCCCGGCGAGCGTGGCCGGGCCGGCGGGGAGCTGGTCGGTGCCGACGCCGCAGGCGATCCGGCCGCCGACCGTCTTCGCTTCGGCGGCGGAGCGGCGGATGAGTTCGGCGGCGCCGGCCCAGTCCAGGCCCATGCCCCGCTGGGCGGTGTCCATGGCTTCGGCGACACCGAGGCCGTGCGACCAGAGGTGGCGCCGGAAGGCGAGGGTGGCGTCCCAGTCGACGGCCGCGGGGCCGTCGGGGCTGATATCGGCGTACGGGTCGGCGACGACATGGGCCGCCGAGAAGACCGTACGGGAGGTGAGCGGCGCCCCGCCCGGGGCCAGGTCGAGCGGCGTGGTGCGGGGTTCGTACGGGCCCTGCGGGAGACGGATGGTCACAGGGTCAGCTCCGGTACGTCCAGGCGGCGCCCCTCGGCGGACGACGTGAGGCCGAGCTCGGCGAGCTGCACACCGCGGGCGCCCGCCATAAGGTCCCAGGTGTACGGCTCGTCGAGCACGATGTGGCGCAGGAAGAGCTCCCACTGGGCCTTGAAGCCGTTCTCGAACACGGCGTTGTCCGGGACTTCCTGCCACTGGTCGCGGAACGGCTCGGTGACCGGGAGGTCCGGGTTCCAGACCGGCTTGGGGGTGGCCGAGCGGTGCTGGACGCGGCAGTTGCGCAGTCCGGCGACCGCGGAGCCGTGCGTTCCGTCGACCTGGAACTCGACGAGCTCGTCGCGGTTGACGCGGACGGCCCAGGAGGAGTTGATCTGCGCGACGGCGCCGCTCGCCAGCTGGAAGATGCCGTACGCGGCATCGTCCGCGGTGGCGGCGTACGGCTTGCCCTGCTCGTCCCAGCGCTGCGGGATGTGCGTCTGGACGTGCGCCTGAACGGTCGTGACCGGGCCGAACAGCTCGTGGAGTACGTACTCCCAGTGCGGGAACATGTCGACGACGATGCCGCCGCCGTCCTCGGCCCGGTAGTTCCAGGACGGGCGCTGGGCCTCCTGCCAGTCGCCCTCGAAGACCCAGTAGCCGAACTCGCCCCGGACGGAGAGGATCTCGCCGAAGAAGCCGCCGTCGATCAGGCGCTTCAGCTTCAGCAGGCCCGGCAGGAAGATCTTGTCCTGGACCACGCCGTGCTTGATGCCGGCATCGCGGGCGAGGCGGGCCAGCTCCAGGGCCCCTTCGACGTCCGTGGCGGTGGGCTTCTCGGTGTAGATGTGCTTGCCCGCGGCGATCGCCTTCTTGATCGCTTCGACGCGGGCCGAGGTGACCTGCGCGTCGAAGTAGATGTCGACGCGCTCGTCCGCGAGGACCGCGTCGAGATCGGTCGACCACTCGGTCAGACCGTGCCGGGCGGCGAGTTCCTCCAGCGCGTGGGCGCGGCGGCCGACGAGGACGGGCTCGGGCCACAGCACCTCGCCGCCGCCGAGGTCGAGGCCGCCCTGCTCGCGGATCGCGAGGATCGAACGCACCAGGTGCTGCCGGTATCCCATGCGACCCGTGACGCCGTTCATGGCGATGCGCACTGTCCTGCGTGTCACGAAGTTCCCCTCCATACAGCCTTAGCAAGCGCTTTCTATACGGTATGACGCTAGCCTGCCGACAGCGGCCCGGACAAGGGCCCGGCCCAAAACCTTCGGAGGATGCGATGACAGTCACCCTGGCGGACGTGGCGGCTCGCGCCCGGGTGTCGCCCGCGACCGTTTCGCGCGTGCTCAACGGCAACTACCCGGTCGCGGCGTCCACCCGGGAGCGGGTGCTGCGCGCGGTGGACGACCTGGACTACGTACTGAACGGACCGGCCAGCTCACTCGCGGCCGCCACATCCGATCTGGTCGGCATTCTGGTCAACGACATCGCCGACCCGTTCTTCGGGATCATGGCGGGAGCGGCGCAGACCGAGATCGGCGGCCCGGGCGACGGATCCGGGCGGGCCGGCGGCGAGAAGCTCGCCGTCGTCTGCAACACCGGCGGCTCCCCCGAACGCGAACTCACCTACCTCACCCTCCTCCAGCGCCAGCGCGCCGCCGCCGTCGTCCTGACCGGCGGCGCCGTGGAGGACCCGGCCCACCAGGCCGCGATGGCCGCGAAACTGGCGAAGCTCGCGGACGCGGGAACCCGGATCGTGCTGTGCGGGCGGCCCCCGCTGCCGGAGAGCGAGGCGGTCGTGGCGGCGCTCGCCTTCGACAACCGGGGCGGCGGCCGGCGTCTCACCGACCATCTGGTCTCGCTCGGCCACCGGCGGATCGGCTACGTCGCCGGGCCGGTGGAGCGGACCACCACCCGCCACCGGCTGGAGGGCCACCACGACGCGCTGCGGGCCGCCGGGCTGGGCGGCGGCGAGGAACGCCTCACCGTGCACGGCCCGTACGACCGCCGGTCCGGTTACGACGCGACGCTCGAACTCCTGCGCCGCGAACCGGAGGTGACGGCGATCGTCGCCGCCAACGACACCGTCGCACTGGGCGCGTGCGCCGCCGTCCGGGACCGCGGGCTCCGCATCCCCGAGGACATCTCCGTAGCCGGCTTCGACGACCTGCCGTTCTCGGTGGACGCGGTCCCGGCGCTGACGACCGTACGGCTGCCGCTGTTCGAGGCGGGGGCACGGGCGGGCCGGCTGGCCATGGGCAAGGAGACACCGCCGCCGGGGGGCATCGCGACGATCACGGCGGAGCTGATGGTGCGGGGGTCGACGGCGCCGCCGCGGAAGTGACCTCCGCGAAATCGTGGAGCAACCGGCGTTCGGGGGTCCGCACGACAGTCGCACCCATGCAGACCGCCGGCGCCCGGGATGCGCCGGACGGCGTCGGGAGACCGCGGTCAGGACCGACGCCCTGTCCGTCGCCGACGGCGCCCGCTGATTGCGCCGCCGGGTCGCGGGTACCCGTACCGCGTGCCGTGGGCCGATGATGTGCGGGCCGCTGTCCGGTCCGGCAGGAACATCCGGTCCGCCAGGCGCAGGGGCACGTACCGACGGAAGGAACACGCAATCGTGAAGCTCGCTTTCTCGACCCTCGGTGTGCCGGGGATGCCGGTCGCCGACGTCATCCGGCTCGCCGTCGAGCACGGCTATCAGGGGGTGGAGCTGCGCGCCCACCCCGAGGAGCCGGTGCACCCGGGGCTCTCCCCGGCCGAACGCGCCGACGTGGCGGATGAGTTCAAGCGGGGCGGGGTGGAGATCCTGACCCTCGCCGGGTACGCCCGGGTCGCCGCCGAAGGGGACGACCAGCCGGTGCTGGACGAGATCGCCGCCCTGGTGGAGCTGGCGCGGGATCTCGGCGCGGCGAACGTCCGGGTCTTCCCGGGCGGTGGCGCGCTGGACCCGGACGTGGCCGACGCGAACGCCGCCCGCCGGCTGGGTGCCGCCGCTCCGCACGCCGCCGACCTGGGCGTGCGGATCCTCCTGGAGACCCATGACTCGCACCGGGCCGGCGCCGACGTGGCCCGCGTCGTGGGGATGGTCGGGCACCGGCAGGTCGGTGCGCTGTGGGACATCATGCACACCTGGCTGGCCGGCGAGGAACCGGCCGCGAGCCATGCGGTGCTCGCCCCGCACCTGGGATACGTGCAGGTGAAGGACATCGCGTCGGCGGAGGACACCCGGCCGCTGCCCCTCGGCGCCGGGGTGCTGCCGCTCCGGGCGTGCCTGGACACCCTGGACCCCGGCAGCTGGGTCTGCTGGGAGTACGAGAAGCGCTGGCACCCGGCCGCGGCCGAGCTGCCCACACTGCTGGACGCGGGACGCGACCATCTTGCGCGGCTGGGCGCGCCGAAGGAGTAGACGCCCGGTTCAGGCACGCGCCGGCTGTGGTTCCGCGGTCTCCGTCGCCGCGGGGCGCGGTCGGCGCGTGCCCGCCAGTGACGTCAGCGCCACCCCGCCCACCAGCAGGGCGGCCGCACACCACTGCAGCGGACTCACCGACTCGCCCAGGAACAGCGCGGCCGAGGACATTCCGAAGACCGGGACGAGCAGGGTGAACGGGGCCACGGACGACGCCGGGTGATGACGCAGCAGGAAACCCCATGCCCCGAAGCCGAAGACGGTGGTGATCCAGGCGACGTACACGATGATGCCGACGCCGCTCCAGTCCAGCGCGGCCAGCGCGTCGGCGTCGCGGCGCCCGCCCTCGAAGAGCAGGGAGAGGCCGAGCAGCGGCAGTACGGGCACGGTCGAGACCCAGACCATGAAGTTGAGGGAGTCCGGCGGGGCGGCCTTGCGGGTCAGGACGTTCGACACGCCCCAGCAGGCCGCCGCCGCGATCACCAGCACGAAGGCGAGCACCGGGCCGCTCGCCCCCTCGTCGATCGCCGCCACCCCGATGCCCGCAACGGCCACGGCCATGCCCGACACCCGGACTCTGCCCGGCCGTTCGCCGAGCGCGACCGCTGCGAACAGGGCGGTGAAGACCGCCTGGACCTGAAGCACCAGGGAGGAGAGTCCGGCGGGCATTCCCCGGTCCATGCCGATGAACAGCAGACCGAACTTCGCCACGCCCAGAACCAGCCCCACGCTCACGATCCACTTCCAGGCCACTTTGGGGCGCCCGACGAAGAACACCGCGGGCAGTGCGGCCACCAGGAAGCGCAGGGCGGAGAAGAGCAGCGGCGGGAAGTGGCCGAGGCCGACCTCGATGACAACGAAATTGACACCCCAGACGGCAGCCACCAGGGCGGCCAGGGCGATGTGAAGGGGACGCATGGACCGAGGTTCGCCCGCCCGGACCATGTAGCACCAGCGCGGATTTCTTCATGATGGAATTGAGCATCGCTAACGATTCCGGTGGACCCGGGAGGTTCCGGTGCTCGATCTGTCCCGGCTGCGCGCCCTGCACGCGGTCTCCGTCCACGGTTCTGTCGCGGGCGCCGCCGCCGCGCTCGGCTACACCCCGTCGGCGGTCTCCCAGCAGATCACCAAGCTGGAGCGGGAGACCCGCACGACGCTGCTGGAGCGGCGCGGTCGCGGGGTCGCGCTCACCGAGGACGCCCTCCATCTTGCAGCCACCGCCCAGCAGTTGCTGGCGATCGTGGAGCGCGCGGAGACGACGCTGGAGGAGCGCAGGGGACTGCCCACGGGACAGCTGTCCATCGGCGCCTTCGCCTCCGCCGCGCGCGGTCTGCTGCCCGGCGTGCTGGCCGGGCTGGACCGGGACCATCCGGCCCTGGACATCCGGCTGACCGAGGTCGATCCCCATCTGTCGGTCGATCTCGTCGCCAAGGGCGTGATCGACCTGGCGGTCGCGCACGACTGGGACATCGCCCCGCTGCCCGCCCCGGAGGGCGTGGCGCAGGCCGTGATCGGCGACGACCGGTGCGATCTTCTGGTGCCCGAGGGCCACCGGCTCGCCGGGCGGGACGCGGTGCGGCGCGAGGAGCTGGCGAAGGAGCGGTGGATCTGCCAGCCGCCGGGGACGGTCTGCCACGACTGGCTCGTACGGACGCTGCGGGCGGCGGGTTACGAGCCGGACATCCGGCACCAGGCGGAGGAGAACCACACCCAGCTGGCGCTGCTCGCCGCCGGTCTCGGGGTCGCGATGATCCCGCGGCTGGGCCGGGGGCCGCTGCCGGCCGGGGTGGTGGCGGTGCAGCTCGATCCCGTACCGGTGCGCAGGCTTTACGCGTTGTGGCGTACGGAGGCGGCTCGGCGGCCCGCGATCACGGCGGCGGTGGCGGCGCTGCAGGAGCGGGGAGCCGCGGTGGGACTGGTGCCGGGGTAAGGGGCGGTGGGGCCGCGCGAGCTGCGCACGAGCGATGTCCGATCCGTTTGTCGGACCGCCCTCTTGACCGGAAGTTACTTTCTGGATATCCGTGACCCTTGGAAGTTTCTTTCACCACCCCCTCGTCACCGAGTACGGCCGAAGGAGCTCACGTGCAACACCGCACCTCCAGACGCACGCTTCTCACCGTCACCGCCGCGACCGTCGCAGCGGCCGCGACCGGCGCGGTCTCCGCCCCGGGAGCCGCCGCAGCCTCCGCTTCCCACTCCGCCTCCACCACCAAGCGCCTCAAGCAGCTCATCTCCCGGATGAGCCTGGAGGAGAAGGTCGGCCAGCTCTTCGTGATGCGGGTGTACGGGCACTCCGCCACCGAGCCCGACCAGGCCGACATCGACGCCAACCTGGCCGAGATCGGGGTCCGTACCGCCGCGGAGCTGATCGCGAAGTACCACGTCGGCGGCATCATCTACTTCGCCTGGGCGCACAACACCCGCGACCCGCACCAGATCGCCGATCTCTCCAACGGCATCCAGCGCGCCGGTCTCGCCGGCCCCACTCCCCTGCCGCTGCTCATCTCCACCGACCAGGAGCACGGCATCGTCTGCCGCGTCGGCGAGCCCGCCACGCTGATGCCGGGCGCCATGGCGCTGGGCGCGGGCGGTTCGCGCTCCGACGCCCGGCAGGCCGGGCAGATCGCGGGCGCCGAGCTGGCCGCGATCGGCATCAACCAGAACTACGCCCCGGACGCCGACGTCAACGTCAACCCGGCCAACCCGGTCATCGGCGTACGTTCCTTCGGTGCCGATCCGCAGGCCGTGGCCGCGATGGTCGCCGCCCAGGTCAAGGGGTACCAGAGCGCCGGGATCGCCTCGACGGCCAAGCACTTCCCCGGCCACGGTGACACGAACACCGACAGCCACACCGGCCTGCCGTACATCCACCACACCCGCGAGCAGTGGGCCGAGCTGGACTCGCCGCCGTTCCGGGCCGCGATCGCCGCCGGCATCGACGCGATCATGACCGCGCACATCGTCGTCCCCGCGCTCGACCCGGCCGAGGACCCGGCCACGCTGTCCCGGCCGATCCTCACCGGCATCCTGCGCGAGGAGCTCGGTTACGACGGTGTCGTGATCACGGACTCGCTCGGCATGGAGGGCGTGCGGACGAAGTACGGCGACGCGCGCGTGCCCGTCCTCGCCCTGCAGGCAGGCGTGGACCAGCTGCTGAACCCGCCGGACCTCGACGTTTCCTGGAACGGGCTCCTGGATGCCGTGAAGAGCGGTGAGATCAGCGAGGCCCGGCTCGAGGAATCGATCCTGCGCGTCCTGCGGCTGAAGACGAAGCTGGGGTTGTTCGACGACCCGTTCGTCACCCACCGGGGTGTGGACCGTGTCGTCGGCACCCGGTCGCACCTCGCCGCCGCCGACCGGATCGCAGAGAACACCACGACGCTGCTCACCAACGATGGTGCGGTGCTGCCGCTGTCCCGCCGCTCCCACAAGAACCTGCTGGTGGTCGGCGCCGATCCGGCCTCTCCGTCCGGCACCACCGGGCCGCCGACCACCACGCTCGCCACCGCCTTCGGCGAACTGGGTCACACGGCGACCGCACTGTCCACCGGCACCGCGCCCACCCAGGCGAAGATCGCCGAGGCGGTGGCGGCCGCGCAGGGCAAGGACGCGGTGGTCGTGGGGACGTACAACGTGTCGGCGACCAACTCGCAGCGCACCCTGGTCAGTGCGCTCGTGGCGACCGGTGTGCCGGTGATCACGGTGGCGATCCGCAACCCGTACGACATCGCCCAACTGCCCGCCCACGCGGCGAGCCTGGCCACGTATTCCTGGACGGACGTCGAACTGCGGGCGGCCGCACGGGTGATCGCAGGCCACGCCGAACCGGGGGGCAGGCTGCCGGTAGCGGTGCAGCGGGCCGACGATGCGACGCAGGTGCTGTACCCGATCGGCTACGGCCTGACGTACTGACCGCCGGACGCCCGGTCCGCCTGTCGTGTACGTCAGGCGGACCGGGCGTGCGTGCGTGTGCCGGGACACCGCGTCCCGGCACACGTCACGCCGTTCCGGCCTTCAGGGCTGTTACGGCCGCAGCGCGGGGCCCTGCCTGCGCTCGCTCGTCACGTCCCGCTTGTCGAGCCGCGCGTCGTACGGCGCGAGCGGCTTCGCCTTCGCCGGGTCCGACTGCACGGCCGCCGGGGCGACACCCGCCCAGCGCAGCACGGCCGCGGTGGCCTTCGCGTTCTCGTCGGCGGCGAGACCGGCCACATTGGAGCCGTGGTTGCCGCCGGCCACCGTGTAGACGTAGCTGTCGCGGGCGCCCGCACCGAGGCGGAAGCGCTCCGCGCCCCACGGGTCGTTCTCCCCGTACACGTACAGCATGTGGTGGGCGTGGTGCTTGATCCAGCTGTCGACGTCACGCATCACGGACGGCTGGAACTTCATCGGGATGTCACGCGGCACGAAGTTGCGCGGCGGCTGGTACCCGTACCGGCTGAGGTTGCCGAGCCACGGCTGCTCGATGTCCGGGGAGCCGAGCTGGGTGCCCGCCTGGTAGTAGTACGGTGTGTACGTGTTCAGGCCCTGGTCCGCGTAGGCGGAGAAGCCGGAGATGCTGTCGACCGAGTCCCAGATCGCCTGGTCGGGGGCGGTCGCGGCGTCGGCCGGAATGGACTCGCAGTCGGCGAGCAGGCTGTACTGCCAGAACGCCCAGACGTAGTCCATGACGACGGCTTCGTACGCCTTGTCGAGCGAGCCGACGGTGTTGAAGGTGTAGCCGTTCGCGGCGGCGTACTCCTTGTACTTCTTCTCCAGCGGCTCGCGGCGGATCAGCGCCTCGCGCTGCACCCCGTTCAGCCGGTCGCGGCACTCCTTGGTGCCGACCTTCTCGAAGAACCGGTCGTACGCCGAGTCCTCCTTGTTGACCACGTCGTTCGGCGCGACGTACGCGACGACGCCGTCCATGTCCTCGGGGTAGAAGCGCTCGAAGTACGTGGCGGTCATGCCGCCCTTGGAGCCGCCGGTGGCCAGCCAGTTCTTGGAGTAGATCTGCTTCAGCGCGGTGAAGACACGGTGCTGGTCGCTGGCGGCCTGCCAGATGTCGAGCTTCGACCAGTCGGCGGGCGCCGGGCGGGACGGGGTGAAGAAGCGGTACTCCAGCGAGACCTGGTTGCCGTCGACGATCCGGGTCGGCTCGGAGCGGCTGGGGTTCGTGGAGACGTTGTAACCGCTGGTGTAGAAGACCGTCGGACGGGACGTGTCCTTGTGCAGCAGGGTGATCCGCTGCTGGAACGTGCCCTTGGACGGGTGCCGGTGATCGATCGGCTGGGTGTAGTTGAGGACGAAGTAGCGGTAGCCCGCGTACGGCTTCTCCTCGATCAGGCTCATTCCTGGGATGGCCAGGATGCGGTCCTTGATGTCCGCGTTCGTATCGCTGTCACTGCCCGCGGCGGCCTGGGCGGACTCCAACGCGGCCGGTTCAGCGGCGGTGGCCGCACCGGCCGAGGCACCCGTCGCGCCCACTGTGCCTATGAGCACCGCCAGCGACAGGAAACCTCTGAGCGTCTTGCGCATACACCCTCCCCTTGATTCACAGCATTCAGCGTGAACCTAGCGGTGGCAACACCCGGCCCGCCAGACCCTGTTGTCACAGCGTCAGCGTGAACATCGCGTGTCCGTCAACGTGAGCAGAGGATCCATCCCGTGGAGGCCGAGGCGCCCGCGACCGAGCCCGAGGCCCGTACGCACCGGTGCAGCGCATGCACCGTCACCGGGCCGGCCAGCGTGGTGAACCGGCCGCTGTCGACGACCGGCCCGCCACCGCGCGCCTGGATCAGGACGGACATCGCGCGGCGCTTGCCCGGCTTCGTCGTGACCGCCACCGCACAGGCATAGCCGCGGCTCTTGTACACACGCAGCTCGCCGGTCGCGAACTTCACCGTCTCCGCGGGCCGTCCGCTGCACACCGATGCCGCCTCGGCGCTGTTCGCTCCGGTACCGCCGAGCACCAGCCCGACGGCGCCCACCAGCGCCGGGACAAGCAGCCGCGCGCATGCCCGGCGCCCTCCGCCGACGCTTCCCCTTGCCGCACTTCCGGTTCCCCTGATCCCCAGCAGACCCCTCACCCCATCCACCCCATCGAACACTCGCGCTCCTACCCGACGCAGATGCGCACATGCGTACGACGCGAGAGGCCATCCGGAGGTTGCACCCGGCGCGCTATGCATCCGGCGCAAACGAACCGCCACACCATTGATCAAGCAGGACATACCCCTACGAAAAGACAGGACCTGTCGTGATCCCGCTCCGCCATGCACCCGGCCTCCGCCGTCGCCGCACCGCCGGCCGCACCCTGATCGCGGCCGCTCTGCTCGCCGCCGCCTCCGTGGCCCCGGCCGCAGCCGCCCCGCAGGCCCCGGCAGCCCCGGCGGCGGTGCGCGCCGCGTCCACCCCCGCCTACCAGCAGGTGGCCCACTTCTACGGCGCCTACATCGACGCCGTCACAGCCGAGGGCGGCGGCAAGCTCGCCACCGCCCTGAGGTCCTTCTATCTCACGCCAGCGCTCCGCTCGCAGCTGCGCTCCTGGGAGACGCGCAACCATGCGGACGGCGTCCTGCGCGCCCAGAACACACCGATCGCCTTCAAGGTCACCCGGGGCGACAGCGGCGGCGGTCACACCTGGTCGAAGGTGCGGCTGACCTGGAGCGGCGGCAAGCACCCCCTGTACAGCCATCTGACCGTGCAGTCGGACCTGCAGACCGGAAAGATCTCCGGCATCCGCTGATCGCGTACGCCCGGCCGCTCACACCCCCGCGGGCTCGTCCTCCCCGATGAAGGTCCGCCACAGCACGGCGTAGCGCCCGTCCTCGGCGAGGAGTTCGTCATGCGTGCCGTCCTCGACGACCCGGCCGTGGTCCATCACCACGACCCGGTCGGCGCGGGCAGCCGTGGTCAGCCGGTGGGCGACGACGAGGGTGGTGCGGCGGCCGGTGAGCCGGTCGGTCGCCTGGTTGACCTGGGCCTCGCTGGCGAGGTCCAGGGAGGCGGTCGCCTCGTCGAGCAACAGGATGTCCGGGTCGACGAGTTCGGCGCGGGCGAGCGCGATCAGCTGGCGCTGGCCCGCCGAGAGGTTGCGGCCCCGCTCGGCGACCTCGTGCAGATAGCCGCCGTCCAGTGTGGCGATCATGTCGTGGGCGCCGACCGCCCGGGCCGCGGCCTCCACCTGTGCGTCGGTGGCGTCCGGCCTCCCGTAGGCGATGGCGTCACGGACCGTACCCGCGAAGAGATACGCCTCCTGCGGGACGACTCCGAGCCGGTGCCGGTACGCGGTGCGGTCGAGGTGGCGCAGGTCGGTGCCGTCCGCCGTGACCCGGCCGCCCGTCGGGTCGTAGAACCGGGCGACGAGCTTGACGAGGGTGGACTTCCCGGCGCCGGTCTCGCCGACGAACGCGACGGTCTGACCGGCGGGGATCCGCAGGTCGATGCCAGTGAGGGCCTCTTCCTCGTCGTCGCCGGAGCCGTACGCGAACGACACGTCCTCGAACGCGATCTCGCCGCGCAGCGACAGCACGTCCAGCGGCTTCTCGGCGTCGGCGGTGGAGGTCGGCTCCCGGAGGAGTTCCTGGATGCGGCCCAGCGAGACCGTCGCCTGCTGGTAGCCGTCGAAGACCTGGGAGAGCTGCTGCACCGGCGCGAAGAACAGGTCGATGTAGAGCAGATACGCGACAAGGGCACCCGTGGTGAGCGTGCCGTCGTCGACCCGGCCCGCGCCGACGATGAGGACCGCGGCCGCGGCCACCGACGAGAGCAGCTGCACGAACGGGAAGTAGACCGAGATCAGCCACTGACCGCGGACCCGGGCCTCGCGGTAGTGGTCGCTGCGGCCGGCGAACCGCTCGGCGCCGTCCCGCTCGCGGCGGAACGCCTGCACGATACGGAGGCCGGAGACGGACTCCTGCAGGTCGGCGTTGACGACGCTGATCCGCTCACGGGCCAGCTCGTACGCCTTGACGCTCCTGCGGCGGAAGAAGAACGTGCCGACGACCAGCACCGGAAGCGTCGCGAAGACGACCAGCGCCAGCTCCACGTCGAGGACGAGCAGCGCGGCCATGATGCCGAAGAACGTGACGACGGAGACGAACGCCGTGACGAGGCCGGTCTGCAGGAACGTGGACAGCGCGTCCACGTCCGTCGTCATCCGGGTCATGATGCGGCCGGTCAGCTCGCGCTCGTAGTAGTCGAGGCCGAGCCGCTGGAGCTGCGCGAAGATCTTCAGCCGCAGTGAGTAGAGCACCCGCTCGCCGGTGCGGCCCGTCATCCGGGTCTCGCCGATCTGTGCCGCCCACTGCACCAGCACGATCAGCAGCGCGAGGACGGAGGCCGTCCAGACCGCGCCGAGTGCCATCCGGGTGACGCCCTGGTCGATGCCGTGCCTGATCAGTACCGGCAGGAGCAGGCTCATGCCCGCGTCGACGGCGACGAGCGCCAGACTCACCAGCAGCGGGAGCCCGAAGCCGCGTAGCAGCCCGCGCAGCCCGTACGACTCCTCGGAGCGCACGGCGCGCGCCTCGTCGATGTCCGGGGTGTCCGTGGCCGGGGGCAGCGCCTCGACCTGGGCGAGCAGCTCGGGGGTGGCCGGCATGTCGGCCGCGCCGGTGTCGCGGGATTTCTCCTTGCGGACCCAGAGCCCGGGGCTGATGCCCTGCTCGGCGTCGAAATCGGCTTCCAGCTCCTCCTGGAACGCGCGGTCGTCCTCGGGTGACATGCCGGCCCCGGCCGGCTGGTGGCCCGGAGAGGTACCGCCCAGCTCGTCGGGGTCGGTCAGCAGACGCCGGTACAGCGGGGAGCGGGCCTCCAGCTCCTCGTGCGTACCGATGTCGGCGAGCCGGCCCTTCTCCAGGACGGCGATCCGGTCGGCGAGGCCGAGGGTGGACCGGCGGTGGGCGATCAGCAGGGTGGTGCGGCCCGCCATGACCTGCGCCAGCGCCTCGTGGATCTCGTGCTCGACGCGGGCGTCGACGGCGGAGGTGGCGTCGTCGAGGAGGAGCAGCCGGGGGTCGGTGAGGATGGCGCGGGCGAGCGCGACGCGCTGGCGCTGACCACCGGAGAGGGTGAGTCCGTGCTCGCCGACCTTGGTGTCGTAGCCGAGCGGCAGATCGGCGATGAACCCGTCGGCCTGGGCGGCGCGGGCGGCCTGCTCGATCTCCTCCTGGGTGGCGTCCGGGTGTCCGTACGCGATGTTGGCGCGGACCGTGTCGGAGAAGAGGAAGCTGTCCTCCGGCACGAGGCCGATGGCGGCCCGCAGCGAGTCGTGGGTGAGCTCACGGACGTCGTGGCCGCCGACCAGGACGGCGCCGTGCGACACGTCGTAGAAGCGGGGCAGGAGGAGCGAGACGGTGGACTTCCCGCTGCCGGACGCGCCGACGACGGCGACGGTCTCGCCGGGCTCGATGGTCAGCGAGAACCCGTCGAGGACCGGCCGCTCGGGGTCGTACCCGAACCGTACGTCGTCGAACTCGACGCTGGCGGGGGCGTCGGCCGGGAGCTCCACCGTGCCGTCCCGCATGGTCGGCTCGGTGTCGATCAGTTCGAGTACGCGCTCCACACCGGCACGGGCCTGCTGCCCGATGGTGAGGACCATGGCCAGCATCCGGACCGGTCCGACGAGCTGGGCGAGATAGGTGGAGAACGCGACGAACGTACCGAGGGTGATCTCGCCGCGGGTGGCCAGCCAGCCGCCGAGGGCCAGCATCGCCACCTGGCCGAGCGCGGGGACCGACTGGAGGGCGGGGGTGTACCTGGAGTTCAGCCGGATCGTGCGCAGCCGCCCGGCGAACAGCTTCCGGCCGACCTCGCGCAGCTTGCCGGTCTCCTGCTCCTCCTGCCCGAACCCCTTGACGACCCGGACACCGGAGACGGCCCCGTCGACGACCGTCGCGACTGCGGCGGCCTGCCCCTGGGCGTACCAGGTGGCGGGGAAGAGCCGGGTGCGGGAGCGGCGGGCGATGAACCAGAGAGCGGGGGCGACGGCGAGCGCGACCAGGGTCAGCAGCGGCGAGAGCCACGCCATGATCGCCAGGGACATGAGGAAGAGCAGGATGTTCCCGATGGTCATCGGGAGCATGAACAGAAGCCCCTGGATCAGCTGCAGGTCGCTGGTGGCGCGCCCGACGACCTGACCGGTGGACAGCTCGTCCTGCCGCTTCCCGTCGAGCCGGGAGATCGTCCCGTACATCCCGGTCCGCAGATCGTGCTGTACGTCGAGTGCCAGCCGGCCGCCGTAGTAGCGGCGGATGTACGTCGATGCGTACACGAGCACGGCGGCCACCATCAGCAGCCCCGTCCAGACGCCGAGGGACCGGGTGTGGTCGACGACGACATCGTCGATGATCACCTTGGTGATCAGCGGGACGACCGCCATCACGGCCATGCCGGCGAGCGACGAGCCGAGAGCCAGCAGCACATTGCGCCGGTAGCGCCATGCGTAGCCGGCCAGCCGCCGGGCCCAGCCCCGCTGCTCCACGTCCGTGCCCGTGTCGCCGTCCGTCACCGATACCTCCCGTTGGACCTGCTCTACCGGAAGGAACCAACGCGATCAGCTGCGATTTTCATCCCGCCGTCACAAAGACCCGCCCTTCGGCGTAGGACCGTGGAGGTCCGGCGTACGTCTTCGGGCGGAGGGCCGACGGGCGGGTCGCGGCCCCGGCGGTCTAGGAGGACCCGGGCGTCGCCGTCACCATCGGCACGGCGGGCGCCTCCGGAACCGCCGGGACCGCTTCCTGCGGCAGGGGCGGCGCAGTGATGCGCCTGATCGGCGGCGCAGTGATGCTCCTGTTCGGCGGGACGGCCGCGTTCAGGTCCTTGTGGATGGCCCGGGCGACGGCCTGGATGGTGTTGACGCCGTCGTTCATCGTGTTGTTGTCCTGGGTGAGCACGGTGATCCCGTAGTCGTGCCCCTTTCCGGTGAACGCGCCGATGCTGTGCACCCGCCAGCCGTGCGTGGCGCGCGGCAGCCAGCCGTTCTTCACCTGCACGGTCACCCCGGACGGGGCACCGGCGGGTGTCCCCCAGCGCTGCGAGGAGATGACCTTGTGCATCAGGCCGAGCTCGTACGCCCGCGCGCTGTCGCTGAGCACGGAGTTCCTGGCGGTCAGCAGGGTCAGCAGTCTGAGTTCGTCCTGCGCGGTGATCTGGGTCAGCCCCCAGTAGCCACCGGAGCCGGGCACGGTGTGCGTCATGCCCGCGGCCTTCAGGAACGCGTTCACCTTGGCCACGCCGAGCTGATTCCACAGACTGGTGGTCGCGTTGTTGTCGGACTTGGTGATCATGGCGGTGCTGAGATCGATCTCGCGCTGCGTGAGATAGCGGTTGTGCTTCGTGTTGTCCCAGAGCAGCGTGGCGAGGACGGTCGCCTTCACGACGCTCGCGGAGTCGTACCTGCTCGTGGACCGGAACGTGCACGACGTCTTCGTGGTCCGGTCGTAGAGCGCGATCGCCGTGGTCGACTTGCGCCCCTTGAGCACGGCGGTGATGTCCTTCGACAGCTTGGCGGCGAGTCCCGCCTTGCCGGAGGTACAGCTCACGGTCGGCGTCGCGGCCGCGGCCGGCGTGGCGGCGAGCGTCACGGGTGCGAGTACGCCTGCGGCGAGCGTGACGGCGAGAACGGTGTGCGCGCGGCGGGATATTCGAGGCTGGTCCGTCATCAGACGTGTCCCCCTGAGTGGTCTGCGCGGTGCGCCCCCTGCACACCCGGCACACAGAAGACTCCTGACCGGCCGGAAAGTTGTACGCGCGCAGCCCGGACGGCCGAGTTGTGACGCGAGGCCCCGGGAGAGCCGGAGGGCCCTAGGCCACCCAGCAGTAGAGCCCCTGCCCGTCGCTCGCCGCCGTGCGGGCCAGGGCGGCCAGGCCGGTGAGGATGTCGAGGGCGAGCTCCCGGTCGAACGCGTCGCCCTCCGCCGCCCGTTGCCGGGTCCAGAGGCCGGCGAGCCGGTCGAGACGGGTGTCCGTCGCAACGCTCAGGTCGGTGACGAGGCCGTCCGGCGCCGCGACCACGAGAGAGCCCGAGCCGTCGTCGTCACCGGCGACGTCCCGGGGTTCGCCGGACTGCAGCAGCTCGTCGAAGCTGCGCCCCGTGAAGAGACTCGCCCATTCGATCAGGGCCAGATCGGCATCGAAGTTCCCGCAGGTCAGCGACGGAAACGAACCGTCGGGCCCGTGTTCGAGGGCGGTTGCGGCCATGCGGTCGTCGGCCGCGACGAAGAAGTGCACCATGCTGCTCACCGCAGCATGGTGCACCATCCGGCCGTCCGACTACAGGTGTGTCGGCGCAAACATCCTCAGCAGTGCCGGGAGCACGACCACCGAAGGGCCGGGCTCCGCGAACGACTTCGCCAGGTCGTCGGCGAGCTTCTCGGGCGTCGTACGGACCGCCGGGACGCCGAACGACTCGGCGAGGGCGACGAAGTCCGGGCGGGACAGTTCCGTCGCCGTGGCCTCGCCGAACGCGTCCGTCATGTACTCGCGCAGGATGCCGTAGCCGCCGTCGTCGACGATCAGCCAGGTGACCGGCAGGTCGTACTGGCGGGCGGTGGCCAGCTCCGCGATCGAGTACATCGCGCCGCCGTCGCCGGAGACCGCCAGGACCGGCTTCGTGCGGTCGGCCGCCGCCGCGCCGAGCGCCGCCGGGAAGCCGTAGCCGAGGCCGCCCGCGCCCTGCGCCGAGTGCATGGTGTTGGGGTGGCGGGCGTCGAACGCGGACCAGGCCCAGTAGGAGAGGATCGTCATGTCCCAGAAGCTGGGGGACGTGTCGGGCAGCGCCTCACGCACCGAGGCGACGAGCTGCTGCTCCAGGGTGAGGTCCTGACCGTCGATCCGGTCGCGGACGGCTTCGAGCACCGTACGGACGCGGTCCGGGGCCGACGGGTCCTCGCGGCGGTCGACCGCTTCGAGGAGGTCGGAGAGGGCCTCGCGGGCGTCGGCGTGGATGCCGAGCGCGGGGTGGTTGGACTCCAGCTTCCCGGCGTCCGCCTCGATCTGGACGACCCGGCCGCGCGGGCTGAACGTGTGGTAATTCGAGGAGAGTTCACCCAGTCCGGAGCCGACGACGAGCAGAACGTCCGCCGCTTCGAGGAAGTCCGTCGTGTGGCGGTCCTCCAGCCAGGACTGGAGCGAGAGCGGGTGCTCCCAGGGGAAGGCCCCCTTGCCGCCGAACGTGGTGACGACCGGGGCGTCGATCTTCTCCGCGAGGGCGAGCAGCTTGCCGGACGCGTCGGAGCGTACGACTCCGCCTCCCGCGATGATCGCCGGGCGCTCGGCGTTCGCCAGCAGGTGGGCTGCGACGGCGGTCAGTTCGGGCCGGGCCTGCAGGGGCTTCGGCGTGGCGTCCATCGCGGTGACGACCGGCAGGGTGGTCTCGGCGAGGAGCACGTCCTGCGGGATCTCGATCCAGACCGGGCCGTGCGGGGCCGTCAGCGCGGACTCCCAGGCGGCGGCGATCGCGGAGGGGATCTGCGACGCCGTACGGACGGTGTGGACGGACTTCACGACGTCGCGGAACGACGCCTTCTGGTCCCGGAGTTCATGCAGGTAGCCGTGGCGGCCGCCGCCCAGTCCCGCGGTCGGGATCTGGCTGGAGATGGCGAGCACGGGCGCCGAGGCGGCCGCCGCCTCCTGGAGCGCGGCGAGGGAGGTGAGGGCCCCCGGGCCGGTGGAGAGCAGCAGCGGCGCCACTTCGCCGGTGATCCGGCCGTAGGCGTCGGCGGCGAAGCCCGCGTTGTTCTCGACGCGCAGGCCGACGTACGAGAGGGAGGAGCGGCGCAGCGCGTCGAACATGCCGAGCGCGTGCTGCCCGGGCAGGCCGAAGACGGTGGTCGCGCCGAGGCCCTGGAGCGTCTCGACGACGAGGTCGCCGCCGTTGCGTCCGGCGGGCGGGTTCAGGGCGGCCGCGATCTGCTCGGGGGTGAGCTGCGGGCGCTCGTCGTGGTGGTCGTGGCTCACTTGCCCTGGGTTCCCTTCGCCGCCGCGATCTGGCGGGACATGATCGTCGTCAGCTCGTACGCGGTGTGGGAGGCCGCGACGGAGGTGATCTCCGCGTGGTCGTACGCGGGGGCGACCTCGACCAGGTCGGCGGAGACCAGGTTGCAGGAGGACAGCCCGCGGACGATCTCGAGGAGCTCGCGGGAGGTGAGGCCGCCGGCCTCGGGGGTGCCGGTGCCGGGCGCGTGGGCCGGGTCCAGGACGTCGATGTCGATGGAGATGTACAGCGGGCGGTCGCCGATGCGCTGGCGCAGCTGGTCGGCGACCTCGTCGACGCCGCGGCGCATGACGTCGGCGGAGGTGACGATGCCGAAGCCCAGCTTGGCGTCGTCGTCGAGGTCCTGCTTGCCGTACAGCGGGCCGCGGGTACCGACGTGGGAGAGCGCGGACGTGTCGAGGATGCCCTCCTCGACGGCGCGGCGGAACGGCGTGCCGTGGGTGTACTCGGCACCGAAGTAGGTGTCCCACGTGTCGAGGTGGGCGTCGAAGTGGAGCAGGGCGACGGGGCCGTGCTTCTTCGCGACGGAGCGCAGCAGGGGCAGCGCGATGGTGTGGTCGCCGCCGAGCGTCATCATGCGGGCGCCGGTGCCGAGGAGGTCGTCGGCCGCGGCCTCGATCGTCTCGACGGCCTCGTTGATGTTGAACGGGTTGGCGGCGATGTCACCGGCGTCGGCGACCTGCGCGAGGGCGAACGGCGAGGCGTCCTGCGCCGGGTTGTACGGGCGCAGGAGGCGCGACGCCTCACGGATGGCGTTGCCGCCGAAGCGGGCGCCGGGGCGGTACGAGACCCCCGTGTCGAAGGGCACGCCGACGACGGCGACATCGGCGGTGCCGACCTCATCGAGGCGGGGCAGCCGCGCGAACGTCGCGGGACCGGCGTACCGCGGGACGCGGGAGGAGTCGACGGGGCCGCGCGGCGTTTCGTTGCTGCTCATGTGGGTGCCTTCCTGAGGAGGTGGTGCACGCTTTGTGGGCGTTCATTCGTTGTTCAAGTGTGCGGGGTGCCCCCCGCAACGGGTTCCGTCCCCAACCGCCGGACGGGCTCGATGTGCCCGTCCGGCGATTGAGGACGAGTGGCTGCTAGACGGTGACCGATTCCGCGGCCGGCGTCCCGTCCGCGTCGGCGCCCTTGCCCGCGAGCCGCTCGCGCCAGGCGATCAGGACCGCGGCGTCGGTCGGCTTCGTCGCCAGGGACACGATCACATACACCGCGAGCGAGGCCAGCAGTCCGTAGTAGACCGGTTCGTTGGCGAGGATTCCGTACGTCGCCATCAGGCCGATGACCGCAACGCCGCCCACCGACACGGCGGCCAGTGCGCCGGCTGCCGTGCCGCGGCGCCACAGCAGACCGCCGAGGATCGGTACGAGCAGTCCGCCGACGAGCAGGTTGTACGCGACGGTCAGGGCCTCGACGACGTTGTTGAGCGCGATGGCGATGGCGATGACGGCCACGCCCATGATGAGGATGAAGATGCGGTTGCCCTTCACCTCGTCGTGCTCCTCGCCGCCGCTCCGGGTCACCACGCCCCGCAGCCGCGACCAGATGTCGTTGTTGGCGACGGTGGCGCAGGCGATCAGTGCACCGGACGAGGTCGACATCACCGCGGCGAGCGCGGCGGCCAGCACCAGTCCTCGTACGCCCACCGGCAGTTCGTCCTTGACGATGGTCGCGAAGGCGGAGTCCGCGCTGGGCAGCTTCGGGTACATGACCTTGGCCGCGGTGCCGATGACGGCCCCGGCGAGCGCGTAGACCAGGCAGTACGTACCGGCGACGGTGCCGCCCCAGCGCGCCGTCCGGTCGGTGCGCGCGGTGAACACGCGCTGCCAGATGTCCTGGCCGATCAGCATGCCGAAGGTGTAGATCAGCACGTAGGTGAAGATCGTCTCGCCGCCGATGCCCAGCGGGTCGAAGTACTCGGTGGGCAGCTTCGCCTTCATCTCGCTGAAACCGCCGGCCTTGATGACCGCGATCGGCAGGAGCAGGAGCAGCACACCGATCGTCTTGACGACGAACTGCACCATGTCCGTGAGCGTGATCGACCACATGCCGCCAAGCGCCGAGTACGCGACGACGATGGCGCCGCCGAGGATGATCGCGACGGTCCGGTTCATGTCGAAGAGGACGTCGAAGATGGTGGCGTACGCGATGGTCGAGGTGACCGCGAGCATCAGCGTGTACGCCCACATGACGACGCCGGAGATGAGGCCGGCCCGTCCGCCGTAGCGCAGGTCGAGCATCTCGGAGACGGTGTAGACCTTCAGCCGGGCGATGCGCGCCGAGAAGAAGATGGACAGGGCGAGCAGTCCGAGGCCGATGGTGAAGACCATCCAGGCGCCGGAGAGTCCGTACTGGTAGCCGAGGCCGACGCCACCGATGGTGGAGGCGCCGCCGAGGACGATCGCGGCCATGGTCCCGGAGTACATCCAGGGGCCGAGGCGGCGGCCCGCCACCAGGAATTCGCTCTTGGACTTGGCGCGGCGCATGCCCCACCA
Source organism: Streptomyces sp. JH14 (assembly GCF_029428675.1). GTDB lineage: Bacteria > Actinomycetota > Actinomycetes > Streptomycetales > Streptomycetaceae > Streptomyces. The sequence continues at coordinate 2,344,536 of NZ_JAJNEL010000001.1, forward strand.
GCCCATGGCGAGCATGCCCGCCAGATAGACGACGATCACCGCGTAGTCGACAGCCATGGGCTTCCTCCGTCTCAGTCACATTGCGGGTCATTGCGGGGTTGTGTGTTTCGTGAAGACGGTAGGTGGCCCACAGGCGGCGCTGAAGTGTACTTTTTATCCATCCTTACCGCAGTCAATGGATGGATCGTCCATGCCGGACACTCCCACCGGGCCCTCCGCCCCCACTCCCTCCACTCCCCCCACCCCGCCCATCCCGCTCACCGAGCTGCTCGCCCGCGAGGAGCTCGGGCTGCGCCTGCTCGCGGGTCCGGCCCAGGCCGATCTGCTGTGGGTGCACACCTCGGAGATGGCCGACCCGTACCCGTATCTCCTCGGCGGTGAGCTGCTGCTGAGCGCCGGGGTGCTGCTCAAGGAGCCGGACACCTATGTCGCCCGGCTGGTGGAGGCGGGCGCGGCCGCGCTCGGTTTCGGGGTCACGCCGGTGCACGACGCGGTGCCGCAGGCGCTGATCGAGGCGTGCGAGCGGCATGGACTGCCCCTGGTGGAGGTGCCGCCGGCGACCCCGTTCACAGCGATCGCACGGGCGGTGTGGCGGCTGATGGCGGAGGCCCGGCACCGGGAACTGCGCCGGGTGACACGCGCCCAGCAGGCCCTGGCCACGGCGGCCGCCCGGCCGGATCCGGTACCGGCCGTGCTGCATCAGCTGGCCGTGCAGCTGACGGGCCGGGCGGCGCTGCTCTCCGCGGCCGGCGAGGAGCTGCACGCGGCAGGCCGCCGCCCGGCGCCCGAGGTACGGGCAGCCCTGGCCCGGCTGACCCGCGTCGTCTCCCCCACCACCGCCGCCGCCTCCCCCGCCCCCACGTCGGCGACCGACACCCTCGGCGACACGCACCTCTTCGCATACGCGCTCGGCGGCGGACAAGGGCTCGTCCTGACCCTGACGACGGGGCGGCGCGAGGCGGGCGACCACACGGTCGCCGGGATCGCCGTCGTCCTCCTCTCCCTGCTGGCCGCCCCGCACCAGGGCGCCGATGCCGCGGGCCGGTCGGCGGCGCTGGTCCGGCTGCTGCTCGGCGCGGGCCCGGCGGACGTCGCCCCGCTGCTCGGCGGCGCCGAGCACTGGACGCTGGTGCACGCGCGCCGCAGCGGCGGGGGCGGCCCGGTCGACCCGCTCACCGCCGGGGCGCTGGGCGCCGCCCTCGGGTCGGCGCTGGTCGACGCGGGCCGGGGCGGCGACGCCGTCAAGGTCCTGGTCCCGGGCGACGACCGGATCACCCCGCAGCCCGGCTGGACGCTCGGCACCTCCGCCCCCGCCCCGATCACCGCACTGGACCTCGCCGACGACCAGGCGTCCCGCGCACTCGGCCGCGCCGTGGCCACCCGCACCCCGCTGGCCCACCACCGCACCGGCAGCGGCCTGGCCGCACTGATCCCGCCCGCCGAGGCGGAGGCGCACGCCCGCGCGCTGCTCGCCCCTCTCACCGCCACGCTCGCCGAGACCCTGCGCTGCTGGCTGAGTCTGCACGGCAGCTGGGACCGCACGGCGACGGCCCTCCAGGTGCACCGCAACACGGTCCGCCAGCGGATCGCCCGCTGCGCGACGCTGCTGGACGCGGACCTGGACGACATGGACGTACGGACGGAGCTGTGGTTCGCGCTACGGCGGCTGTGAGCACGGGCCGCGAACGACTGTGAGCACGGGCTGCGAACGGCTGTGAGCACGGCCCTGAGCATCGCCGGGAGCGAGCCGTAAGCACCGGCGGGAGCACGGACCGTGAGCGCCGCTGCGCGCGCGGGCCCGCCCGGCTGTGATGTCGGCGACCACGGGCCGTCGACTCTGGACAGCCCTGGTGACCGCCGGGTAACTTTTGATCCAGAACTGAGCAAGCGCTTAGCCAGCAGCCTGGCCGATGCTCGCCCGAAGCTGATCGCAGCCCGACAGAGGAGGCACCCCCGTGCGCCGTACGGTATTCAACGAGGACCACGAGGCGTTCCGGGAGACCATCCGCGCCTTCATCGCGGCCGAGGTCGTCCCCGTCTACGACGAGTGGTTCGCTGCCGGCCAGGCGCCGCGCGAGTTCTACCACAAGCTCGGCGAGCTGGGCGTCTTCGGCATCGAGGTGGACGAAGAGTACGGCGGCGCCGGCATCGACTCGCACAAGTACGAGGCCGTCATCTACGAGGAGACCGCCCGCGCCGGTGTCTCCTTCGGCGGCTCGGGGGTGCACACCCTGCTCGGCCTGCCGTACATCAAGATGCTCGCCACCGACGAGCAGAAGAAGCGCTGGCTGCCGAAGTTCACCTCCGGCGAGGAGATGTGGGCCCTCGCGATGACCGAGCCGGGCACCGGCTCCGACGTCGCGGGCATGAAGACCACCGCCAAGCTCTCCGAGGACGGCACGCACTACGTCCTCAACGGCGCCAAGACGTTCATCACCGGTGGTGTGCACGCCGACCGCGTGATCGTGTGCGCCCGTACGTCCGCTCCCCGCGAGGACGACCGCCGCTTCGGCATCTCCCTGTTCGCCGTGGACACCAAGTCGGCGGGCTACTCCGTCGGCCGCAAGCTGGACAAGCTCGGCCTGAAGGTCTCCGACACCGCCGAGCTGGCCTTCGTCGACGTGCAGGTCCCCGTGGACGACCTGCTCGGCGAGGAGAACAAGGGCTTCGGCTACCTCGGTACCAACCTGGCGTCCGAGCGCTGGGGCATAGCCTTCGGCGCGTACGCACAGGCCGCTGCCGCCGTCCGGTTCGCCAAGAGCTACGTGCAGGACCGCACGGTCTTCGGCAAGACCGTCGCCTCGTTCCAGAACACCAAGTTCGAGCTGGCCGCCTGCCAGGCCGAGGTGGACGCGGCCCAGGCCGTCGCCGACCGCGCGCTGGAGGCCCTCGACGCCGGCGAGCTGACCGCCGCCGAGGCCGCCTCCGCGAAGCTGTTCTGCACCGAGGTCGCGCACCGGGTGATCGACCGCTGCCTCCAGCTGCACGGCGGCTACGGCTTCATGAACGAGTACCCGATCGCCCGCCTCTACGCGGACAACCGCGTCAACCGCATCTACGGCGGCACCAGCGAGGTAATGAAGTCGATCATCGCCAAGTCCATGGGCCTGTAGAGCGGTTACGTTCTCTCCATGAGCGCAGCACTTGAATCCCTGCTCGATCTGCTCGACCTGGAGCAGATCGAGCAGGACATCTTCCGGGGTACGAGCCGTTCGGCGGTCGTGCCCCGGGTCTTCGGCGGACAGGTCGCGGCCCAGGCGCTCGTCGCCGCCGGCCGCACCGTCCCCGCGGACCGCACAGCCCATTCCCTGCATTCCTACTTCCTGCGGATGGGCGACCCGGGCGCACCGATCGTCTACAGCGTCGACCGGATCCGCGACGGCCGCTCCTTCACCACCCGCCGCGTGGTGGCCGTCCAGCACGGGCAGCCGATCTTCCATCTCTCGGCGTCGTTCCAGACGTACGAGGAGGGCCTGGAGCACCAGGCGGACATGCCGCCCGCCCCGGACCCGGAGACCCTGCCCACGGCGGAGCAGATGCTGCCGCGGTACGCGGACGCGTTCGTCGACCCGGGTGTCATGGACCGGCTGCTGGAGGCGCGGGCCGCGGTCGACCTGCGCTATGTCGACGCCCCGCCGTTCGCCCACGTCGGCACGCCGCAGGAGCCTCGCTCCCAGGTGTGGTTCCGCACCAACGGCAAGCTCGCGGACGACCCGCTGCTGCACGTCTGCATGGCGACGTACGTCTCCGACATGACGCTGCTCGACTCGGTGCTGCTCGCGCACGGGCGCGGCGGCTGGGCGGTCGGCGACGTGGTGGGCGCGAGCCTGGACCACGCCATGTGGTTCCACCGGCCGTTCCGGGCCGACGAATGGCTGCTGTACGACCAGGAGTCGCCGTCCGCGTCCGGCGGGCGCGGGCTCGGCCAGGCCCGCATCTACACGCAGGACGGCCGGCTGGCGATCACCGTCATCCAGGAAGGCGTGGTCCGGGTCCCGAGGAAGGACTGAACAGGCCACGGTCCGGCCGTTCGGACATACTCCCCACCATGAACGCCGAGAGCAGCACCAGCAGCAGCGCGACCAATGGGGGGTCCGCGTTCACGGTCGTCGTCGCGGCGGTCGCCAACCTCGGCATCGCCGTGGCGAAGGCGGTCGCGGGGCTGATCAGCGGATCGAGCGCCATGCTGTCCGAGGCGGCGCACTCGGTCGCCGACACCGTCACCGAGGTCCTGCTGCTCACCGCGCTCAAACGCAGCGAGAAGCCCGCCGACGAGGAACATCCGCTGGGTCACGGCCCCGAGCGCTACATCTGGGCGCTGCTCGCCTCGGTCGCCACGTTCGTCGGCGGCGCGGTGTTCGCCTTCTACGACGGCATCCACACCCTCGTCCGGGGCGAGGAACTCGGCGACCCGCTGGTCTCGTACCTCGTGCTGGCCGTCGCCTTCCTCCTCGAGAGCGTCTCCCTGCGCACGGGCCTGCGACAGATCCGCGCCGAGGCCGCCCGTCTGGGCGCACCCACCACCCACTATCTGCGCCACACCTCCGACACCGCGGTCAAGGCGGTCGTGATGGAGGACTCGGCCGCCCTGGTCGGCCTGCTGCTCGCCGCGGGCGGCCTGCTCGGCGGCCAACTGTCCGGCTCCGGCGTCTGGGACGGCATCGCGTCGATCCTGATCGGCGTGCTGCTGGTGTACGTGGCCTGGGTCCTCGGCCGCTCCAACGCCCAACTGCTGATCGGCCGACCGCTGCCGGAGGAGATGCGGGCCGGGGTCCGCGAGGAAATCCTCTCCGTACCGCACATCATCGAGGTCATGGAGCTGACCACCCTGATCCAGGGACCGACGGAGGTCCTCGTCGCCGCGAAGGTCGACTTCCGGGACGCGTCGACCGCGGAACAGATCGAGTGGGCCTGCGAGGAGGCGGAGGAACAGTTGCGGGAACGCTATCCGTCGATCCGCCGGGTGTACCTGGACCCGACGCCGGGGCTGGGACAGCGGCGACGGACGGACAGTCCGGGGGCGGGCTCGGCCTGACCGCGCCGGCGCCCTCGGCTCCCGGGCGGACATGCGTCCGGCCCGGGCCGCAAGGTGGTCCCGGACGTGGGGGGGTGCCCCTATGTCTTTGGTCAAGGTGGTCGGGTGGCACTCTGCCTGTCATGAGCGATGAAGCGTGTGTGGAAGAGCAGGTCGGTGAGGGTATGCGGCCGTGCGTCTTTTGTAATCACCCTGTCGTGATCGACTCGCTCGACGAATGGGACTGCCCTGTGTGCGGCGACGCTGGTGAGGGTCAGGCAGCTGTGGCTGGCCGGGATTCGTAGAAGGTTCCGTCTCGGAGCATGGCGAAGAGGACGTCGGCTCGTCGTCTGGCGAGGCAGAGCAGTGCCTGGGTGTGGTGCTTCCCTTGAGCGATCTTCTTGTCGTAGTAGGCCCGGGAGGCCGGGTCGGCCAGGGAAGCGAACGCGGAGAGGAAGAAGGCCCGTTTGAGCTGCTTGTTTCCCCTGCGGGAGGGCTGTTCGCCGCGGATCGAGGACCCCGAGCTCCGGGTCGCGGGGGCGAGTCCCGCGTAGGCGGCGAGGTGGCCGGCGGTCGGGAAGGTCCTGCCGTCGCCGACCTCGATCAGGATGCGGGCTCCGGTCCTGACTCCAACTCCCGGCATGGACGTCAGGACCTTCGAAAGAGGGTGGGCCTCCAAGAGTTCATCGATCCGCCCGGCCAGCAGTTTCCGCTGGTCAAGGACGGCGGCCAAAGACCCAGCGAGGCTCGGAACGATCAGCGCAGCCGCCTCGGTGCCCGGAACGACGACGGTCTGCTCGTCCAGTGCGGCAAAGATGTCCTCGACCAGCCGCTCGGCCATCCTCGGGGCCTTCGGCCGCAACAGGGTGACCAGACGTCGCCGTCCCGCCTTGAGAATCTGAGCTGGTGACCCGAACCGTTCCAGCAGCGTGAGGACGGCCGGGTGCTGCAACCGCGGCCCCAGCACCCGCTCCAGCGACGGATGGATCTGGGTCAGCAGGCCGTGGAGCCGGTTCGCGACCCGGGTCGCTTCGCCGGCCAGGTCGTCGTCGAACCCGACGATCATCTCCAGCTCGGCGATCGTCTCGTCCTCGCCGTTGATGGCCCGCAGCGTGTGAGGCATCGCCCGGGACGCGTCCGCGATGATGAACGCGTCCCTCGCGTCCGTCTTGGCCTCGCCCGGGTAGAGGTCGGCGATCCGCCGCATCGTCAGGCCCGGAAGATAGGCGACCGGGCAGCCCATGTCCCTCGCAACGGCCAGTGGCAGGGCGCCGATCGAGGCCGGCTGATCGACCACGACCAGCACCGTTCCGTGCTTGGCCTGCAGCTTCGCGAACAGCTCGCGGAGTTTCGGCTCGGTGTTGGGCAGCCGTTTGTCGAAGGCTTTCTTCCCGGTCGGGGTGACGGCGGTGGCGTGGTGTTCGCCCTTGCCGACGTCCAGGCCGAGGAAGACGTCGATGGTGCTGGTGTCGATCACGTGCAGGCCCCTCCATCACGCTTTCGTCCGGCCTTGCCTCGGCACCGAGCTGCCACATCCACGTTACGGAGAGCTCTTCCGGCCTGGGTGAAGCCGGTGCTCAAGCCCCTCATCAGCGGTCCGTCGATGCCTCCGGGCCCGGTGACACCACCCCCCGGATCATCAACAACAAGGGGGGGAAGTCATGCCGGACCCGAAGGCCGGAGGCCCCATTGCGGAGCCACGAAAAAGGTAACGGGGGGGTGGTCCGGGCAGTACACCCTCGCTCGGACCGTGGTCACGGGGTCCGTGCGGGACGGAGGAGACCGGCTCTCACCCGGCGGTTGCTCGCATCTCCGGGACCGCGCGCGAAGGCCGCCGATCAGACGTACGCCTCAGCCCAGCCCGGCGGCATCCAGCAGATAGTCCGTCATCGGGTCGTAGAACCGCGGGTCCAGCACATGGTCGTCCAGTGGCACGACCACCTGCAGGGTGCCCTCCGCCTCCCCGAGGAAGAGCGCCGGGTCATTGCTGTCCGCGTACCCGACCGAGTCGAGCCCCCGCTGCCCGGCACATCCCGCCCACCCGTGATCGGCGACGACCAGATCCGGCAGCGGCCGCCCCGCACGCTCCAGGCCGTCCAGGATCGCCGCCATCGGCGCCGGTGAATGCGTGTGCCACAGCGTCGCCCCGCGCTCCATCACGGCCACATCGGCGAACTGGAAGACCATGCCCTCGTCCGCCATCAGCCCGGACGGAATCCGTACGATCTCGCACCCGGCGGCCCGCAACGCGTCCGCGGTCTGCCGGTGCACGTCCAGCAGACCGCCCGGATGCCCGGTCGCGAACAGCACCCGCTCCGACCCCGCAGCCGCCTTGCGCAGCCGGGCCGCCATCCGCTCCAGCGCGTCGACCGTCAGCTCGGGGTCGATGGTGTCCTGCCCGTGCCGGTGCTCCGGATCGTCACTGACCCCGCATCTCTCGGCCATCACCGCGAGCACATCCTGCTCGTCGGCCCACCGGTCGCCGAGCTCCAGCCCCAGCCAGTAGTGGCGGTCGCCGTTGGCGAGCTTGCGGTAGTGGGAGAGGTTGTTGTCGCGGGGGGTGGCGACATTTCCGGCGATACGCGTACGGACGAGGTGGTCGACGAGGGCGGCACGGCTGGGTATCGGCATGAACCCATTGTGCCGTCAGGTGTGCGCAGTGTGCCGAGTGTCTTGCACGGCGGACGGGCGGGGACGGTGCGGCGCGGAGCGACACCCGGGATCCGCGGACGCCGCACCTCGTCACCGAGGACGCAGGGGCGGCTGTCCCTGCGTCACTCCACTGCCGTGACCACCGCCAACGCCGCCTCGCGCACGTCGGGGTGGGGGTGACACCGCAGGGCCCGGAGGCGGACGCGCCATTCAGGCGCCCATCCGGTGCGGGAGCCCAGCGCCCGGGTGACGGCGACGGCGAACAGACCGCCTGCACAGCCGGAGTTCGCCGTCAGCCGCTCGGCCGCGAACAGCAGCACGAGCGGGTCGCCGGGGCACCGGGCGGCGCCGAGCCGGTTGCGGATGGTCTCCGCGGTACGGGCGGCCAGAAGAGGGCGGCCGGTATGAAGGTCGTCCAGGCGGTCCAGTGCGGCAAGCAACTGCGCCGGTTCCGCGTCGAGGTCGAGGGCGCCGGCGAACAGCTGAACGCTCTGCGGCAGGAAGTCGGCTGTTGCGCCGAGAAATTCGGATGCACGCAGAGCCGCAGCGCGGGGCGCCGCTGTGTCGCCCCTCGCCACCGCGGTCGAGAGCCGCGCGACCAGGTAGCCGATCCGCTGCCGGGCAGGGCGGTCCCGCTCTCCCTCTGCGTCCATGTGGCGTGCCAGGGCCTCGGTCTCCGCGGCGATGAGCTGTGCCAGTGCCTCCAGCAGTGGTCCCGCTCCGTCGACCGCCGCGGTCAGCGTCACCAGCCCGTCCGCCGCCGCGCGCCAGGAAGACCGGTTGTCCAGGTCGACGGCGGCCGCCAACAGCAGGCGTTCGGCCTCGGGGTACCACGCTGACCAGCGCACGAGCAGAGCCGTCGCGGCATCGGCGGTCTCCGCGTCGCCGCTGCCCGACACCCGCCCCACCAGTTGCGCATACCGGGGCCGGTCCCCGGCCTGGAGCTGGTACGGCTGGGTGCGCAGGACTGCGGCCTGGGTGACCGGCGGGCCCTCGGCGGCCCGTTCCAGCAGGCTCCAAGCCGCTACCGAGTGCAGCAGTCCCGCGGCCATGGGCACACAAGCCGCCTGCACGTCGCGGTGCTGCCCGGGAAGGTCATACACCTCGGCGAGTATCGCGACGGCGGTATCGACGGGCAGCCGGGAGGCTGCCAGCCGTACGAGTTCCTTGCGGCTCGTGACCTTGGCTGCCGGGGCGGTTGCTCCGGCGGTGCGGAGCAGCGCGGCACGCAGAGCCGCCTCGAGCTCGGACGGCGCGACGAACCTGGTCACCCGGGTGGCCGCGTAGAGCGCGACCCTGGCCCGGTCGTCCGCAGCATGGGCGACCAGCAGCGGCAGCGCTTCGGCCGGGCAGTCGGCCCACGCCAGTGCCCCGAGGGCGGCCTCGGCGAGGACGGTGTCCGGGGAGTCGAGGTAGCGGCGCACGGCGCGGAAGCCGAGCTCGGGTATGGCAACCATGGTGCGGATGTGTCCGGCTCTCACGTGCTTGGGCAGGGAGGCATCCCCCGCCGCCCTGTTCAGCAGGCGGGCTGCAGCGGCCTGCTGGTGGGGCAGCCAGTTGTGGACAGCATCGATGGGCGGCAGCCAGCGAGCCCCCGGTGTCAGGAAGCGCCCGTACGGTGGCGAGTCGGCGAGGACGGTGTCGAGCAGGTCCGTACGACGGCGCGTCAGCACGCGCAGTACGGGGTCCAGCACGGCAGCCGACGGTTCGATCTGCATCACCTGAACGGCCCGTTCGTCCCGGGTCGAAGGTTCGTCGAGCCAGAGATCCACGGCCCGGGACACGGTCGCATTGTCACCGAACTGGATCGCCTGCCAGAGGAGTTCCTGGAGTTCGGGCATGTGGCGGGAGCGGCGCCGGAGGGCGCGGGCCAGGGCGAAGGTCAGCGAGTGGTCGACCTTGTCCGCCCCTGCTTCGAGCCACGGACGGAGCGCCTCGAAGACCTGGAACTCCTGTCCCCGGCGCAGGGTGACGTCGAGGCGGCCCAGGTCGGCACCGCCGGTGCTCCCGCAGAGTTTCTGCAGGGTGGACAACGCCCAGCCCAACAGCAGCCGTTCGCCGCTCACCGCGTGGTCCCGAAGCAGCGCGAGCGCCAGTGTGCCCAGGGCCTGCCGGGTCCGCCCGGAGCTGTCACGTGCCTCGATGGCATCGGTCGCGATGCGATCGAGCAGGGTGGCGTCCGCATCGGTGAAGAGCCCGGGAGGGGTCTCGGCGAGTGCGGCGAGGGCAGGCGACCGGACAGGCTCCTGCTCGTTGCGGAGCCGCTGGAGGTCGTCGAGCAGTTCCGATACGGCGGCCGCCTCGCGGGATCTGGCTGCGTTGCGGACCAGCAGCGGGTACGCAAGTGCCCGGTCCTCCGCTGCCGGACGGCGGGTGGCGGCAAGCAGCTGCGGTCGGGCCTCGGCAACGGGCAGATACGCGACGGCAGCCAGCACGGTGGCCCAGGGCGCACCGCGTTCGGCGGCCTGTGCAGTCATCCGCCGCGCCTCGGACTGCGCGCGCAGGCGGGGCAGCGCGTCGAGAAGGCTGTCGCTGAGGCTGGTGCGGCTGAGGTCCTGGCCAGTGGTGACGGAGTCGTAGAAGGCGTTGCGCCGGGACGGCGGCAGCGCGCGGAGCAGCGCCGTGAGGGACTCCGGAATGTGACTCCAGGCTCGGCCGAGGTCGATCAGCTCCGGCGGGTCGAGCAGGACGACACGCTTCAGGGCCGTGCCGGACACCGGGCTTCGCGGCGGCCCGACAACGCGCTCCGGTGCCGTGAGCAGACGGATCGTACGTCCCGGCGCGGCCTTCAGCAGATGTCCCAGGCTGTTGCGCACGGGTCCGGGCAGGTGCCCCGGGCAGTGCGCTTCCAGCAGGTCCAGGACACGCAGCGGGCGGGCTTCGGCGGTGGCCGCGAAGACATCCGCGTTGCGGTACCACCACGGCGCGCGCGACTGCTCGGGCAGTTCGGCGAGCTGGCGCGCGACCTCGTCGAGCACCAGGTCGGGGTAGCGGCGGCCGAGGGCCCGCCAGCGGGTCACGGCCAGGAAGAGTCCCGGCAGCAGCCGCTCCACAGCATCGGGACCGCACCCCGGCAGCAGCCGTGCGGCCTCTTCGTCGCCCCACAGTTCCCGTACGGACGGCAGCAGTCGCTCCGCGAGGGCGGTCCGCCCACCGGCCACGACGACGGTGGCGAGCTGTCGGCGCACAGCTTGCGGGGCCCCGTCCATCGCCGCTTCGAGGGCGGTGTCATTGATGGGCATCCGGAGGGAGGACTTCAGCGCGTGGCCGCGGACCATGGCATCGGGGTCCGCGAGCCGGGCCTCCAGGAACTCTGTGTCCCCTCCGATGGCTGCCGCTCGAACGGCAAGCCTGCGCCCGTGCACCCCGCGTGTGTCCAACTCGTCGAGCAGCGAACGAAACCGCCCCTCGCCGCCGCCGTTCTGGGCCGCGGTCCGAGTCCACGTCGCGAGCGCGCGCATTTGGGCGGGGTGAGCGAGCGGGTCGAGCCCGGCATAGAGGCGGTCGACGGCTGCGCGAGGATCTGCGGGCTCCATGGACATGGCTGCCATTCTGGTACGGGCACCCTCTCGGCTCGTACAGGTTTTCGCACGCCTCGCCCACACCACCCACAGCCGAAACCGTCACCCGCATCACACCGGACCAGATCGGGAAAAGGCTCAGGCAGTGGGTCGCCTCCACCGATGCCGACGGCCGGGACCACGTCCCGTGGATCGAGCTTCATGCGCCGCACCGGATCGCGACTGTCGCGACCCGGTGCGCCACGATCCGGCCGGCCGCGACGTGGTCCGCCCCGACGTCACAATTGATTCTTCGCACCCAGCACCTGGAGCGCTCCGCCTGACCGCTCCGCACGAACGGACCATGCGGCAACGGTCGCGGGCCGGACGCAGGTGCGGCCGCCGGGAACCCGGCAGCCGCCGAGCGGTGTCCCTCATGCCGGAGACCCCGGCCCGATTCCGACGGGCCGGGGCCTCCATGAGGCGGTGTCACCACCCGGGGCGGCCTTCGATCACCAGGAAGCTGCCCACGACGCCATCGTTGTTGAACAGGCTGCTGTTGCCGGAGCCGGTCACGACGCCGTGGCCCGTGCTGTAGGGACCGACGGTGGCGACGGGGGACCCGTTGTCACAGGTGGCCCCGCGGAAGACCTCGACGGTCTTCCAGCTGTCGTTGCTGACGCTGAAGCTGCTGGAACCCAGACCACTGGCCGCGGTGATGCAGCCCTCCGCGTAGGCGGAGTACGTACGGTCATTGAACTGGATGGTTCCGCGCCTGCCATAGCCGCCGTCACCGCCCCCGCCATAGCCGCCCCGGCCGCCGCCACCGCCATAGCCGCCGCCACCGCCGTAGCCGCCACCCCCGCCATAGCCGCCGTCATCGCCGCCGTAGCCGCCACCCCCGCCATAGCCGCCGTCGTCACCGCCGTAGCCGCCGCCATCGCCCCGGTCGTCACCGCCGCCATTGCCGCCCTGGCCCCCGTCGTTTCCCCTTCCGCTGTCTTCGGCGGGGGGAGCCGCGGCAGGGGCGGCCGGTTTGGCGGGCGCGGCGGCTTTCGGTGCGTGCGGGGCGGCCCGTTCGACGGAGGGGCGGGCCGCGTGGGTGGACGTGTCCGATCCCGAGTTCGAGGCGTAGGTGATGCCGGTGGCGGCGAGGGCCGCGGCGCCCACCACTGCGGCGGTCACGGCGAAGGTGCGCGTGCTCATATCGTTTCTCCCAGGTGCAGAAGGCGCCGGCCGGGCAGCCGATCTGGGATGAACGTACTTATGAGCCTATTAGCTGTCATATCGGGCATGGCTAAGGTGTGACGCCAGACGGCCGACCGGGTGTACGCACGGCACCCGCCGTCCTCCGCTTCCCGATCTGATATCTCATCAAAAAAGTACGATCACAAGCACCTCCGCCATGCGGCTACGCTTTCCGGGCGATTCCCTGACGCCCGCTCACCCCGTCGGCGGCGATCTGCCGGTTCGAGCACGCGGATGGTCACGCAGGGGAGCTCCCCCCTTTCGCCGACGCCCACGCCCACGCCCACGCCGCCACGATGGCGGACCGGCCGGCCTCCGCAACGGCGGCTACGGCGGGGCGGTGGTCACGGCGGCGATGACGGCGGCTGCGTCCGGCTCCGGCACGGCGCCGGGGCGCCGTCGGACCGACCCGACCCGCTCCGGCCGACCCAGCGCGCACCCGAACGAGCCCGCGCGCCGGCAGCCCTCAGCCGAGGATCCACCGGGGCTTCACACCCGCTCGCCCGCCGCCTCGAACGCTCCCCTCGCCAGCCGGTGCAGCAGCGCGGCCGTGGTCGTGCGGCCGGGGAGGGCGCCGGGGCGGCCGAGGTGCGGGGTCGAGTTGAGCAGGCCGAAGACCGCATGGACGGCGGCGCGGGCCTCACTCTCGGGGAGCAGGGGGTACAGGGCGCGGACCACCTCGACCCACAGTTCCACGTACTGGCGCTGCAGCTGGCGCACCCGCTTGCGGTCGGAGTCCCGGAGGCGGTCCAGCTCGCGGTCGTGCAGGGTGATCAGAGGGCGGTCGTCGAGGGCGAAGTCGATATGGCCCTCGATGAGCGCGTCCAGCAGGGTCTCCGGTGAGCCGTCGCCGGAGGTCGCGTCCTCGGTGACGCGCAGTCGGCCGCCGGCCAGGAGGCGCTCACTGATGCCGACCAGCAGTTCGGCGAGCATCGCGTCCTTGCCGGGGAAGTGGCGGTAGAGCCCGGGGCCGCTGATCCCCACGGCGGCGCCTATCTCGTCGACGCCCACACCGTGGAAGCCGCGCTCGGCGAAGAGGCGGGCAGCCTCCTTGAGGATCTGCTCGCGGCGCGTCGGGGCGTCCGTCCTGGTGGTCATGGATTCGATTCTAGACAGTCGGGTTAGCGAGCGTTAACCTGAAGGAAACGTGTTAACGCTCATTAACCGATTCGGCCGACCGGCCGAGCGGGCAAGGGGGCTCGACGGATGCAGCAGGCACCGGTGCTGGCGAGTGCGGCGGATCCCGCATCTCAGGGCTGGCTGGCCAATGAGGCGGCGCACACCGCACTCGGCGACGAGCTGCGGGCGCGGCTGGCCGCGGCGCGGCTGGGCGGGGGTGAGAAGGCCCGCGCCCGGCATGTGGCGCGCGGCAAGCTCCTGCCCCGGGACCGGGTGGATGCGCTGCTCGACCCGGGCTCGCCCTTCCTGGAGCTGGCGCCGCTGGCGGCCGAGGGGCTGTACGGGGGTGCGGCTCCGGCGGCCGGAGTGATCGCCGGGATCGGCCGGGTCAGTGGCCGCGAGTGCGTGATCGTCGCCAATGACGCCACGGTCAAGGGCGGCACCTACTACCCCATGACGGTGAAGAAGCACCTGCGGGCCCAGGAGGTGGCGCTGGAGAACCGGCTGCCGTGCCTGTATCTGGTCGACTCGGGCGGGGCGTTCCTGCCGATGCAGGACGAGGTCTTTCCCGACCGGGAGCACTTCGGGCGGATCTTCTACAACCAGGCCCGGATGTCGGGCGCCGGGATTCCGCAGGTCGCGGCCGTCCTGGGGTCGTGCACGGCCGGTGGGGCGTACGTCCCCGCAATGAGCGACGAGGCCGTCATCGTGCGGAACCAGGGGACGATCTTCCTCGGTGGTCCGCCGCTGGTGAAAGCCGCGACCGGTGAGGTGGTGACGGCGGAGGAGCTGGGCGGCGGCGAGGTCCACTCCCGCACGTCGGGTGTCACCGACCATCTCGCGGAGGACGACGCGCATGCGCTGCGGATCGTCCGGAACATCGTGGCGACGCTGCCCGCGCGCGGCGCGCTGCCCTGGTCCGTGGAGCCCGTGGAGGAGCCGAAGGTCGACCCTGCCGGGCTGTACGGCGCCGTGCCGGTCGATTCCCGGACGCCCTACGACGTACGGGAAGTGATCGCCCGGGTCGTCGACGGATCGCGGTTCGCGGAGTTCAAGGCGGAGTACGGGACGACGCTGGTGACGGGCTTCGCCCGGATCCACGGGCATCCGGTCGGCATCGTCGCCAACAACGGGATCCTGTTCTCCGAGTCCGCGCAGAAGGGTGCGCACTTCATCGAGCTGTGCGACCAGCGCGGCATTCCGCTCGTCTTCCTGCAGAACATCTCCGGGTTCATGGTGGGGCGCGACTACGAGGCCGGCGGCATCGCCAAGCACGGCGCCAAGATGGTCACGGCCGTCGCCTGCACCCGCGTGCCGAAGCTGACGGTCGTGGTCGGCGGGTCGTACGGGGCGGGCAACTACTCCATGTGCGGGCGGGCCTATTCGCCGCGGTTCCTGTGGATGTGGCCCAACGCCAAGATCTCCGTCATGGGCGGCGAGCAGGCCGCGTCGGTGCTGGCGACGGTCAAGCGCGACCAGCTGGGCGACGGCTGGAGCACCGAGGACGAGGAAGCCTTCAAGGCGCCGATCCGCGAGCAGTACGAGACCCAGGGCAACGCGTACTACGCCACCGCCCGGCTCTGGGACGACGGGGTGATCGACCCGCTGGAGACCCGGCAGGTGCTGGGGCTCGCTCTGACCGCGTGCGCCAACGCCCCGCTTCCCCAGAAGGACCACGCGGCGCCCGGCTTCGGCGTCTTCCGGATGTGAGGGAAAAGATGACGATGTTCGACACCGTTCTTGTCGCCAACCGCGGCGAGATCGCGGTCCGGGTCATCCGGACGCTGCGCGAGCTGGGTGTGCGGTCCGTCGCCGTCTTCAGCGACGCGGACGCCGACGCCCGGCATGTACGGGAGGCAGACACCGCGGTACGGATCGGTCCCGCACCGGCCGCCGCGAGCTATCTGAACGTGCCCGCGCTGCTGGACGCGGCCCGCCACACCGGTGCGCAGGCCGTCCACCCGGGGTACGGGTTCCTCGCCGAGAACGCCGGGTTCGCGCAGGCCTGCGCGGACGCGGGGCTCGTCTTCATCGGACCGCCGGCGTCGGCGATCTCGTTGATGGGCGACAAGATCCGGGCCAAGGAGACCGTGGCGGCGGCCGGGGTTCCGGTCGTGCCCGGGTCGTCCGGCAGCGGGCTCAGCGACGCGCAGCTGGCGGATGCGGCGCGCGGAATCGGGATGCCGGTGCTGCTGAAGCCCTCGGCGGGCGGCGGCGGCAAGGGCATGCGGCTGGTGCGTGACGAGGCGCTGCTCGCCGACGAGATCGCGGCCGCCCGTCGCGAGGCCCGGGGATCGTTCGGGGACGACACCTTGCTCGTCGAGCGGTGGGTCGACCGGCCGCGCCACATCGAGATCCAGGTCCTGGCCGATGCGCACGGGAACGTGGTGCACCTCGGTGAGCGCGAGTGCTCGCTGCAGCGCCGCCACCAGAAGATCATCGAGGAGGCGCCGTCCGTCCTGCTCGACGAGAAGACCCGGACGGCGATGGGCGAGGCGGCCGTCCAGGCGGCGCGCTCCTGCGGGTATGTGGGCGCGGGCACGGTGGAGTTCATCGTCCCGGGCAACGACCCGGCCTCGTACTACTTCATGGAGATGAACACCCGCCTCCAGGTCGAGCACCCGGTCACCGAGCTGATCACCGGGATCGATCTGGTGGAGTGGCAGCTGCGGGTCGCCTCGGGCGAGCAACTTCCTTACGCACAGCAGGACGTCACGCTGACCGGGCATGCGATCGAGGCCCGGATCTGCGCGGAGGACGCGGCCCGCGGCTTTCTGCCGTCCGGCGGCACGGTGCTCTCCCTCCGCGAGCCGAACGGCCACGGCGTGCGCACCGACTCGGGTCTCGTCGAGGGGGTCGAGGTCGGCAGTCTGTACGACCCGATGCTCTCGAAGGTCATCGTCCACGGACCCGACCGGGCCACGGCGCTGCGGCGGCTGCGCGCCGCGCTGTCGGAACTGGTGATCCTGGGCGTGCCGACGAACGCCGGGTTCCTGCGGCGGCTGCTCGCCCACCCGGCGGTGGTGGCGGGCGAGCTGGACACCGGGCTGGTGGAGCGTGCGGTGGACGGGCTGGTGCCGGAGGGGGTGCCGGAGGAGGTGTACGCGGCGGCGGCGCTGCTGCGGCAGCCCGCCGCCGGGGATTCCTCCGGTTGGGCCGACCCGTTCTCGGCGGCCGACGGCTGGCGGCTGGGCGGCACCCCCGCCCGCACGGTCCGTCACTTCCGGCTGCCGGGCCACGACCCGGTGCAGGTCTCCGTGCGCACCTGCCCGGCGGGCACCGAGCTGACGTTCGGCCATGTCGGCGAGTGCGCACCGCCGACGCCCGCGACGGGGGCCTGCGGTCCGCTGGCCCCCCTGCCCGGTGGTAGAGAGACGGCCAGGGTCGTCGACGTCTCCGCGCACCGCCTCACCTTCGAACTCGCCGGTGTCACCCATACGTTCACCCACACCTCCTCCCCGGAGGGGAACTGGCTGGGCCGTGACGGGGACACCTGGCACGTCCAGGATCACGACCCCGTCGAGGCGTCCCTCACCGGCGCCGGCCGCTCCGGTGCCGACACCCTCGCCGCACCCATGCCCGGCACGGTCACGGTCGTGAAGGTGGCCGTCGGCGACGAGGTCGTCGCCGGGCAGAGTCTGCTCGTCGTCGAGGCGATGAAGATGGAACACGTCATCTCCGCCCCGCACGCCGGGACCGTCACCGAGCTCGATGTCACGGCCGGCACCACGGTCGCCATGGACCAGGTACTGGCCGTGGTGGTTCCGAACGAGGAGGAAGCATGACCGGCGGCAGTCTGCCCATGACCGTGCCCGCACCGGACCTGCCCGCCCGGGTACGCATCCACGAGGTCGGCGCCCGCGACGGGCTGCAGAACGAGAAGGCCGTCGTACCCACCGAGGTGAAGGCGGAGTTCATCCATCGCCTCGCCGCGGCCGGTCTGACCACCATCGAGGCGACCAGCTTCGTCCACCCCAAGTGGGTGCCCCAGCTCGCCGACGCGGAGGACCTGTTCCCCCGCCTCGCCGACCTCGAGGGCGTCGCGCTGCCCGTACTCGTACCGAACGAGCGCGGGCTCGACCGGGCCCTGGCGCTCGGTGCCCGCCGGATCGCCGTGTTCGGGTCGGCGACCGAGACGTTCGCCGCCCGCAATCTCAACCGCACGGTCGACGAGTCGCTCGCCATGTTCGAGCCGGTCGTGGCCCGCGCCAAGGACGACAAGGTGCATGTCCGCGGCTATCTGTCGATGTGCTTCGGCGACCCGTGGGAGGGTCCGGTCCCGGTGCACCAGGTCGTCCGCGTCGCCAAGGCGCTGATGGACCTCGGCTGCGACGAGCTCTCCCTCGGCGACACCATCGGCGTCGCCACCCCCGGCCACGTGCAGGACCTGCTCTCCGAGCTGAACGAGGAGGGCGTGCGCACCAACACCATCGGAGTGCACTTCCACGACACGTACGGCCAGGCCCTCGCCAACACCCTCGCCGCGCTCCAGCACGGAGTGACCACCGTGGACGCCTCCGCGGGCGGCCTCGGCGGCTGTCCGTACGCGAAGAGCGCCACCGGAAATCTCGCCACCGAAGACCTCGTGTGGATGCTCCACGGCCTCGGCATCGAAACCGGGGTCGACCTCGACGCGCTCACCGCCACCAGCGTGTGGCTCGCCGAGCAACTGGGCCGTCCGAGCCCGTCCCGTACCGTCCGCGCCCTCTCCCACAAGGAGTGAATCCCGTCATGTCCCTGGACCATCGGCTGACCGCCGAACACGAGGAACTGCGCCGCACCGTCGAGGAGTTCGCGCACGACGTGGTCGCCCCGAAGATCGGCGACTTCTACGAGCGCCATGAGTTCCCGTACGAGATCGTGCGCGAAATGGGGCGGATGGGCCTGTTCGGGCTGCCGTTCCCGGAGGAGTACGGGGGCATGGGCGGCGACTATCTCGCCCTCGGGATCGCCCTGGAGGAGCTGGCCCGGGTCGACTCGTCCGTGGCGATCACCCTGGAGGCCGGGGTCTCGCTCGGCGCGATGCCGGTCTACCACTTCGGTACGGAGGAGCAGAAGCGGCAGTGGCTGCCCAGGCTCTGCTCGGGCGAGGCGCTCGGCGCGTTCGGGCTGACCGAGCCGGACTGCGGGTCCGACGCGGGCGGCACCCGGACGACGGCCGTACGCGACGGCGACGAGTGGGTGATCAACGGGTCCAAGTGCTTCATCACCAACTCCGGTACGGACATCACCGCGCTGGTCACGGTCACGGCGGTGACCGGCCACAAGGAGAACGGCGCACCGCTGATCTCGTCGATCATCGTGCCGTCCGGCACCCCCGGCTTCACGGTCGCCGCCCCGTACTCCAAGGTCGGCTGGAACGCCTCGGACACCCGCGAGCTGTCCTTCGCCGACGTGCGTGTCCCGGCGGCGAACCTGCTGGGCGAGGAGGGCCGCGGGTACGCGCAGTTCCTGCGGATCCTGGACGAGGGACGGATCGCGATCTCCGCGCTGTCCACGGGTCTGGCGCAGGGCTGTGTGGACGAGTCGGTGAAGTACGCCAAGGAGCGGCACGCGTTCGGCCGGCCCATCGGCGCCAACCAGGCCATCCAGTTCAAGATCGCGGACATGGAGATGCGGGCGCACATGGCCCGGATCGGCTGGCGGGACGCGGCATCGAGGCTCGTGCACGGCGAACCGTTCAAGAAGGAGGCGGCGCTCGCGAAGCTGTACTCGTCGACGGTGGCCGTGGACAACGCGCGCGAGGCGACGCAGATCCACGGCGGCTACGGCTTCATGAACGAGTACCCGGTCGCGCGGATGTGGCGTGACTCCAAGATCCTGGAGATCGGCGAGGGCACGAGCGAGGTGCAGCGGATACTGATCGCACGGGAGCTGGGGCTGCCGGCCTGACGGTTCGAGCCGGGCGGGCCGTAATCGATTCGACGAGGTGCCGCCCGCCCCGGCAGAGTCTGTTCATGGACCCCCGGTACTGGCCCCTCTACGGGCTCCGCATCCGGACACCCCGTCCGGAACTGCGCCTTCCCGAACTGGAGTTGCTCGACGATCTCGCATCGGTCGCCGTCGGCGGGGTGCATGCGCCGGACAGCCTGCCGTTCACCGTCCCGTGGACCGACAGCGCGCCGGACGAGCGCGGCCGGGGCGTGTTCCAGCATGTGCTGGGCAGCATCGCCAACTGGTCGGCACGGGACGGGGTACTCAGCCTCGCCGTGCTGCACGAGGGCAAGTTGGTCGAGCGGCAGGACCTGGGGGCCGCGGACTTCGCGGTGACCGGCGAGGTCAACACCGGGTCGCGGCTGGGGCCGGCGCACCAAGGACAGGGCATCGGCACCGAGATGCGGGCCGCCGTGCTGCATCCGGCGTTCGCCGGGCTCGGTGCCCGGACCGCGGCGTCGTCGGCGATGACCGACAACCCGCGTTCGCCGGGCGTCTCGCGTCGGCTCGGCTGTCTGCCGGACGGACTCCAGGTGGCCGCCCTGCGGGGCGCCCCCGTCACCCTGCAGCGGCTGCGGTTCGACCGTGAGCGCCGGGAGGCGCATCGCACGGTCGACGTGCGGATCGAGGGACTCGACGCGTGCCGTGAGGACTTCGGCGGATGACGCTCCTGGTGCACACCTTCGTGCGGGGGAAGAGCGGCACCCCGCACCTGCTCGACGATCCCCCGGACGGCGGCGACATGGCGGGGTTCGAGAGCTGCCGGACCGACCTGTGGGGGTCGGAGCGGGTCCGGGCGCTCGGGGCCCGGTTCCTGCCGGAACTCGCCTCCTACGACCTGTATGTCGAACCGGAGGACATCGAGGAGTTCCTCGCCGAGTGCGAACTGCTGCGTCCGCACACGGCGGCACTCGACGCGCACTGCGGCTACCGCGAGGGCTATGTCGCCGAGCGACTGGCCAACATCACCGCGGCCGCCCGGCGGGCTCGGGACGTGGGCGGCGGAGTTCTCGTCTGGTAGCCGGCCTGCGGGCCGTTGGGCAGGGCGCCCTCTGGACAGTTGCGAAGGTTAGGCTAACCTACCTTCGAACTCGTCAGCGGGCGCCTACCGGCGCGTACGAAAGCAGACACACCCATGCCCAAGGTCCGGACCACCTCCCTCTCCCGTCGCGGCCTGCTGGCCGCCGGCGGCGCCGTCGGTCTCGGCGCCGTGCTCGCAGCCTGCGGCGACAGCGACTCGAAAGGCTCCGGCTCGGGCTCTGCTTCGAGCTCCGCGAAGGCCGGCACCTGGACGTTCAAGGACGACCGCGGCGTGACCGCCGAGGCCAAGTCGACCCCGAAGAACATCGTCGCCTTCACCGGTGTCGCCGCAGCGCTCCACGACTACGGCATCGAGGTCAAGGGCGTCTTCGGCCCGACGAAGACCGCGGACGGCAAGCCCGATGTGCAGGCCGGCGACCTCGACATCAGCAAGGTCGAGATACTCGGCAACGTCTGGGGCGAGTTCAACGTCGAGAAGTACGCCGCGCTCGGCCCGGAGCTGCTCGTCACCGCCATGTGGGAGAAGGACGCCCTCTGGTACGTGCCGGACGAGTCCAAGGACAAGATCCTCAAGCTGGCCCCGAGCGTCGCCCTGTGGGCCGCCGAGACCACGATCCCCAAGGCGATCCAGCGCCACGAGGACCTCGCCGCGTCCCTCGGCGCCGACGTCAAGGCCGCCAAGGTCATCGATGCCAAGGCCCGCTTCGAGACGGCCGCGGCCCGGTTGCGCGCAGCCGCCAAGTCGAAGCCGAACATCAAGGTCATGATCGGCTCGGCCAGCCAGGACCTCTTCTACGTCTCGCTCGCCAAGATGTCCGCGGACACCCTGTACTTCCAGGAACTGGGCGTGAAGTTCGTCGAGCCGAAGGTCAACGCCGCAGGCTTCTTCGAGGAGCTGAGCTGGGAGAACGTCGACAAGTACGACGCCGACATCATCATGATGGACAACCGCTCGTCGGCCCTGCAGCCCGACACCCTGACGTCCAAGCCCACCTGGGCGCAGCTGCCCGCCGTGAAGGCCGGCCAGGTGATCCCGCGCACCACCGAGCCGATCTACTCGTACGACAAGTGCACGCCGATCCTCGAGGACCTCGCGAAGGCCATCGAGAGCGCCAAGAAGGCCGGCTGACGCACCGGAAGCGCCGCCGGAGCACTCCGGCGGCACACATCGCAGCAACCCGGTACCGGCCCGGCCCGGCCGGGATCTTCCCGGCCGGGCCGGGCCGCGTCACCCACGCTTCCCGGTTCCTGGAAGGAGCCCTCGTATGACGACCGCCGCAGCTCCCCCCGTCGCCCCCTTCCGGTTCTTCGGCCTGACGGTCGTCCGGACCAGGCGACTGGGGCCGTCGATGCTCCGGATCACCTTCGGCGGGCCGGGACTCGACGGCTTCGCCGCCGGAGGCAGGGATCAGAGCCTGTCGCTGTTCCTGCCGCACCCCGGCCAGCGGGAACCAGTCGTTCCGGTCGATGAGGACGGCGAATGGTTCGCCGCCTGGCGGGCGTTGCCCGAGGGCGTCCGGGCCGTCATGCGCTCGTACACCGTCCGCGCGCAGCGTCGCGGCCCCGACGGTTCGACCGAAATCGATATCGACTTCGCGCTGCACGAGGACGGCGGCCCGGCCTGCCGCTGGGCCGCCGCCGCTGCCCCGGGCGACCTCCTCAAGGCCCTCGGCCCGGCCGTCGAGGACAACACGGCCGTCCGTTTCCGGCCTCCGCAGGACACCGACTGGGTGCTGATCTGGGCCGACGAGACGGCGCTGCCCGCCGCATCGGCCGCCTTGGAATGGCTGCCGGCCGGGATGCAGGCCCGGGTCTGGCTGGAGGTTCCGCACACGCAGGACCGCCAGGCGCTCAACACCGCGGCCCGCGCCCGGATCAGCTGGCTCGTCCGCGACGAGGGCGCACCGTCCGCCGTCGACGCGGTGCGCGCGGCCGAGCTCCCCGAGGGGACTCCGTACGTCTGGATCGCGGGCGAGTCGTCGGGCGTGAGGGACCTGCGTCGCCATCTGGTGCAGGAGCGTCAGTTCGACCGCAGGCGGGTCACGTTCGTCGGTTACTGGCGGCGCGGGCTGAGCGAGGAGCAGCTGCGTTCGGAAGCGGCCACCGAGGACACGTAAGGGCATGTGATCCGGACAACTTCTGCGTCCCGTGGGGGCGAGGGAACAACGCGAGTCGAAGTTAGGTTAGGCTAACCTTACTTCGGCATCGCGCCCTCGCCCCCTCCTTCTGTCCTGAGGGCCCGATGAAGATCCCCGCGTCCGGGAGGACCCCTTCATGCGTTCGCACCTGCTCAACGACACGACTGCGGAGCACTACCGTCGCTCCGTGACCGCAGGAGTCGAACGGGTCGCAGCCAAACTCGCCGCCACCGAGCGGCCGTTCACCGGAATCTCCGTCGACGAACTGTCCCCGGTCGTCGACGCGGTCGATCTGGACCGGCCGCTGGGCGACGCCACCGCCGCACTCGACGAGCTCGACCGCGTCTATCTCCGTGACGCCGTCTACTTCCACCACCCCCGCTACCTGGGCCACCTCAACTGCCCCGTGGTCATCCCCGCCGTGCTCGGCGAGGCCGTGCTCTCGGCCGTCAACTCCTCGCTGGACACCTGGGACCAGAGCGCGGGCGGCACGCTCATCGAGCGCCGGCTGATCGACTGGACCGCCGCCCGGATCGGACTCGGACCGGCGGCCGACGGCATCTTCACCAGCGGGGGCACCCAGTCCAACCTGCAGGCCCTGCTGCTCGCCCGCGAAGAGGCCAAGTCCCGCCCCGAGCACTTCAACCGGCTGCGCATCTTCACCTCCGAGTGCAGCCACTTCAGCGTCCAGAAGTCGGCGAAACTCCTCGGCCTCGGACCGGGCTCCGTCGTCTCCGTCCCGGTCGACCAGAACAAGCGCATGCAGACCGTGGCCCTGGCCCGCGCCCTGGAGCAGTGCGTCGCCGAGGGCGCCGTCCCGATGGCGGTCGTCGCCACCGCGGGCACCACGGACTTCGGCTCCATCGACCCGCTGCCCGAAATCGCCGCGCTCTGCGAGCAGTTCTCCACCTGGATGCACGTCGACGCCGCGTACGGCTGCGGACTGCTGGCCTCCCGCGGGCGCCGTCACCTCCTCGACGGCATCGAGCACGCCGACTCGGTGACCGTGGACTACCACAAGTCCTTCTTCCAGCCGGTGAGTTCGTCTGCCGTTCTGGTCCGCGACCGGGCGACGCTGCGGCACGCGACCTACCACGCGGAATACCTCAACCCGCAGCGGATGGCCGAGGAGCGCATCCCCAACCAGGTCGACAAGTCCCTGCAGACCACCCGCAGATTCGACGCCCTGAAACTGTGGATGACCCTGCGTGTCATGGGCGCGGACGGCGTCGGCGAGCTCTTCGACGAGGTCTGCGACCTGGCCGCCGAGGGCTGGCGGCTGCTCACCGCCGACCCGCGCTTCGACGTCGTCGTCGAGCCGCAGCTGTCCACCCTGGTGTTCCGCTGCATCCCGGCCGTCGTCACCTCGCCCGCCGAGATCGACCGGGCGAATCTCCACGCCCGCAAGGCGCTCTTCGCCTCCGGTGAGGCGGTGGTCGCCGGGACGAAGGTCGGTGGCCGCCAGTACCTGAAATTCACCCTGCTCAACCCTGAAACGACCGCGCGGGACATCGCCGCGGTACTCGATCTGATCGCCGGCCACGCCGAGCAGTACCTGGGAGACTCCCTTGACCGCGCTTCCTGACCCCCACGACTTCATCGGGATCGGCCTCGGCCCGTTCAACCTCGGCCTCGCCTGCCTGGCCGAGCCCGTCGACGAACTCGACGGTGTGTTCCTGGAGTCCAAGCCGGACTTCGAATGGCACTCCGGGATGTTCCTCGAAGGCGCCCACCTCCAGACGCCGTTCATGTCGGACCTGGTGACGATGGCCGACCCCACCTCGCCGTACTCGTTCCTCAACTACCTCAAGGAACGCGGCCGGCTGTACTCCTTCTACATCCGGGAGAACTTCTACCCGCTGCGGACCGAGTACAACGACTACTGCCGCTGGGCCGCCGCCAAACTGGGCAGCATCCGCTTCAACGAGACCGTCGAGTCGGTCACGTACGACGAGAGCGCCGCTCTCTACACCGTGACCACCCGCGCCGGAGGCGTGTTCCGCGCCCCGCACCTGGTCCTGGGCACGGGAACTCCCCCCTACATTCCGGAGGCCTGCCAGGGCCTGGGCGGCGACTTCCTGCACAACTCCCGCTACCTGGAGGGGAAGGCGGCGCTTCAGGCGAAGAAGTCCATCACCATCGTCGGCAGCGGGCAGAGCGCGGCGGAGATCTACTACGACCTGCTCTCCGAGATCGACGGGCACGGCTACCGGCTGAACTGGGTGACGCGCTCGCCGCGGTTCTTCCCGCTGGAGTACACCAAGCTGACGCTGGAGATGACCTCCCCGGAGTACATCGACTACTTCCACGCGCTGCCCGAGCAGACCCGCTACCGGGTGGAGTCCACCCAGAAGGGTCTCTTCAAGGGCATCGACTCGGAGCTTATCGACGCGATCTTCGATCTGCTCTACCAGAAGAACCTGCCCGGCCCCGTGCCCACCCGCCTTCTCAGCAACTCCGCGCTGAACAGCGTGCGTTACGAGGAGTCCAGCGGCACGTACACCCTGGGCCTGCGCCAGGAGGAACAGGGCAAGGACTACACCCTCAGCACCGAGGGCCTGATCCTCGCCACCGGCTACCGCTACACCCCGCCGGCCTTCCTGGAGCCGATCACCGACCGGCTGCGCCACGACAGCCGGGGCCGCTTCGACGTGGCCCGCAACTACTCCATCGACACCACCGGGCGCGGCGTCTTCCTGCAGAACGCGGGCACGCACACCCACTCGATCACCTCGCCCGACCTGGGCATGGGTGCCTACCGCAACGCATACATCATCGGCGAGCTGCTCGGCCGTGAGTACTACCCGGTCGAGAAGTCCATCGCCTTCCAGGAGTTCGCCGTATGACCACCGACCTCGGCACGTTCACCGTCCGCGCCCTCGACCCGCTCGCCGACGCCGAACTCGTGCACAGCTGGGTCACCCACCCCAAGGCCGCCTTCTGGCTGATGGGCGACGCCAGACTCCAGGACGTCGAGCGGGAGTACATGGCGATCGCCGCCCACCCTCATCACGACGCGTTCCTGGGCCTGCACGACGGGGAGCCCGCCTTCCTGATGGAGCGGTACGACCCCACCGAGGTCGAGCTCAAGGGCCTGTACGAGGCCGAGCCCGGCGACATCGGGATGCACTTCCTGGTCGCCCCGTCCGACACCCCGCTGCACGGCTTCACGCGCGCCGTCATCACCACCGTGATGGAGACGCTGTTCGCCGACCCGTCGGTACGCCGTGTGGTCGTCGAGCCCGACGCACGCAACAGCGCGGTGCACGCGCTCAACAAGGCCGTCGGCTTCGAGGTCCTCCGGGAGATCGCCAAGCCGGAGAAGAACGCCCTGATCAGCGTCTGCACCCGGGAACAGTTCGAGGCCGCGCGTCGCGAAGGAGCCGCCCGATGACCACGACCGCCGACGCCGTCGCGCACCTCACCCCCGAGCGCTGGGCCGTCGCCACCCGGCTGCTGATCCGCAAGGGGCTCGCGGAGTTCGCCCATGAGCGGCTGCTGACCCCCGAACCGCTCGGCGACGACCGCTACACGGTCCGCAGCGACGACTCCGCGACCGAGTACCGCTTCACCGCCCGGCGCTTCGCGCTCGACCACTGGCAGGTCGACGCGGCCTCCGTCACCCGTCACCGGCACGGCAGCGAACTCCCCCTGGACGCACTGGAGTTCTTCATCGAGCTGCGCGAGGCGCTCGGCCTCTCGGCGGAGATCCTGCCGGTCTACCTGGAGGAGATCTCCTCCACGCTGGCCGGCACCGCGTACAAACTGACCAAGGAGCCGGTGACCTCCGCCGGGCTCGTCGCCGCCGGCTTCCAGGCGATCGAGACGGGCATGACCGAGGGCCACCCCTGTTTCGTCGCCAACAACGGACGGCTCGGCTTCGGCGTCGACGAGTACCGCGCGTACGCCCCCGAGGCTGCGGGCGCGGTCCGGCTGGTCTGGGTCGCCGCCCACCGTGACCGCGCCACCTTCACCGCGGGCGCCGGACTCGACTACTCCACGCTGATCGAGGGCGAGCTGAGCGAGGAGACCCGGGCCCGGTTCGCGACGACGATGGCCGGCCTCGGGCTCGACCTCGACGACTACCTGCTGATACCCGTCCACCCCTGGCAGTGGTGGAACAAGCTCGCCGTCACCTTCGCCGGCGAGCTCGCCCGGCGCCACCTGGTCTGCCTCGGCGAGGGCGAGGACACATATCTCGCCCAGCAGTCGATCCGTACGTTCTTCAACACCAGCAACCCGGACCGGCACTACGTCAAGACGGCGCTGTCCGTCCTCAACATGGGCTTCATGCGCGGGCTGTCCGCCGCGTACATGGAGGCGACGCCCGCGATCAACGACTGGCTGTCCGGGCTGATCGAGCGTGACGAGGTACTGCGCGCCGCGCGGTTCTCGATCATCCGGGAGCGGGCGGCCATCGGCTACCACCACCGCGCGTACGAGGCGGCCACCGCCAAGGGCTCCCCGTACCTCAAAATGCTCGCCGCGCTCTGGCGGGAGAGCCCCGTGCCCGGCCTGGCGGCCGGTGAGCGGGTCGCGACGATGGCCTCGCTCGTCCACACCGACCACGAGGGCGGCTCCGTCGCGGCCGCGCTGATCGCCGAGTCGGGACTGGCCCCCGCCGACTGGCTGCGACGCTACCTGGACGCCTATCTGGTGCCGGTACTGCACAGCTTCTACGCCTACGACCTGGTGTACATGCCGCACGGCGAGAACGTCATCCTGGTGATCGAGGACGGAGTCGTCACCCGCACGGTCTTCAAGGACATCGCCGAGGAGATCGCGGTCATGGACCCGGACGCGGTGCTGCCGCCCCAGGTCGAACGGGTCCGCGCCGAGGTCCCCGACGAAATGAAGCTGCTGTCGGTCTTCACCGACGTCTTCGACTGCTACTTCCGCTTCCTGGCCGCCGGACTCGCCACCGAGGGGGTCCTCGACGAAGACACCTTCTGGCGGACGGTCGCCGCGTGCGTCTGCGGGTACCAGGAGTCGGTGCCGCAGCTGGCCGAGAAGTTCAAGCAGTACGACATGTTCACCGAGGAGTTCGCACTCTCCTGCCTGAACCGGCTGCAGCTGCGCAACAACAGGCAGATGGTCGACCTGACGGACCCGTCGGGAGCACTGCAGCTGATCGGCACCCTGAGGAACCCGATCGCGGGGTTCTAGGCTCCGATCGCCGGACGGGCCCGGAGGATCCGGGCCCGGCCGGCGATCGGGCATGCGGGCGCCGGCCGGACGCCCGGTCACCTCACTGCGTGGGCCACGGCACCTGCGGGGAGCGGTAGTAATCGATCCCCAGCGCCGAGAACCTCAGCCCCTGCGCCGCGAGGCGCACCTTGTACGCGTCCCAGTCGTGCGTGGACGCCGGCGACCAGCCCAGCTCCGCAACCCCCGGCAGCCGCGGGAACGCCATCTGCTCGACCTCGTCGCTGTTGGTCAGCGTCTCCGACCAGATCGGCGCCTCGACACCGAGGATCGAGCTCTCCGGGGCGCCCTCCAGGTAGGTGCCGGGGTTCCAGTCGTACGAGCGCTGCACCTCGACGTAGCCGGCCCAGGCCAGCCCCAGCGCGGTGTCCCTGTCGTACTTCATGTCGAGGTAGACCCGGTCCGCAGGGGACAGCACCAGCTTCGTGCCGTTCGTCGCGGCGTCCGCCACCTGCTTGCGCTCGGCGGCGCCCGTCGCGTCGTACCCCCAGTACTGGGCGACCGCGCCCGCGACCGGCTTGGCCCCGGTCAGCTGGTGCCAGCCGACCACGGTCTTGCCGTGCTTGCCGACGATGGCCTGTGCCTTGTCCATGAACGCCACATAGTCGTCGTGGCCGGTGGAGTGCGCCTCGTCGCCGCCGATGTGGATGTACCTGCCGGGCGTGAGCGCGGCCAGCTCACGGACCACGTCGTTCACGAAGTCGTATGTGACGGCCTTCGGCGTGCACAGCGAGCTGAAACCGACGTCCGTGCCGGTGTAGGGCGGCGGCGCGACGCCGTCGCAGTTCAGCTCGGCGTAGGAGGCGAGTGCCGCGTTCGTGTGGCCGGGCAGATCGATCTCGGGTACGACCTCCAGATAGCGCGAGGCCGCGTACCGGACGATCTCCTTGTAGTCGCTCTTCGTGTAGTAGCCGCCGGTACCCCCGCCGACCTCCGTCTGCCCTCCGTACGTGGCCAGCCGCGGCCAGGAATCTATGGCGATGCGCCAGCCCTGGTCGTCGGAGAGATGCAGATGGAGCTTGTTCATCTTGTAGAGCGCGATCTGGTCGATGTAACGCTTGACCTCGGCGACGGAGAAGAAGTGCCGGGAGACATCGAGCATCGCCCCCCGGTACGCATAGCGCGGCGCGTCGGTGACCGTGCCGCCCGCGACCTTCCACGGGCCCTTCTGACGGCTGTTCATCTCCACCTGGTCCGGGAGCAGCTGACGCAGCGTCTGAACGCCGTGGAAGAGCCCTGCAGGACCACGTGCGGTGATGGTGACGGACCCGGGAGCGGACTTCAGCGTGTAGCCCTCGGCGCCCAGCTCGCCGTCGTGGGAGCCGAGCCGCAGCCGGATGCCGTCACCGCCGTCGTGGTCGGTGACGGGCAGGGCATAGCCGGTTGAGGGGCGCAGCACGCCCGCCAGATAGTCACCGATCTTCCGGGCCTCGCGAGAGCCGTCGTCGACGCGGATCTTCGTCCCTGCGGTGATGGTGTACGGGGATCCGCCCGGCCTCACCCGGGCGGGTGCGGGCACGATCTGCCCGAGCGGACGGGGTGAACCGGCGGACTGGCCACTGGTGGCCGCCGCCGCCCCCTGCGGAACTGCTCCTGCGCTGGAGATACCGGCCGCCGTGACGAGCAGCAACGAGCCGAGAAGGCGGGGAAGGGCGGTGCGTTGTGTTTTGTGCACTCTCACAAGCCGGGTCCCTTTCGACGGGTTCACACCTGCGGATCTCCTGAGCAACCGAGCATCGCCATGCGTATCGCGCGCCCCCCGCACGGTCAAGGTGTAGACCACTTCCCCGTTTCTCCGCCGAGGAATCTGCCGCACGGGGGGATTCATCCGAGGGGGCGTCCACCGCGCTTTACACCTGAGTGACACATTCGTGACTTCGAGTAATAAAAACAGCAAACAATGCCGCTTCGTTCCCCACGGAGAAGGCAATCACGGTCATCCCTGCCCGATATCGGGCAGAATTGTTGCACACAGCCCGCATCCACCGCAGTATCGACGAGTGCTCGAACGCCGCCCGTCGCATGACGACCTCATCGATCATCTGGTGCGCTCCACCACGCTTCAGCGTGGTGAGGCAGCCCGGGTGATCCTCGACGTGCTGGCGTACTTCGACGAGACGACCGACGACTTCGTCCGCCGCCGCCACCGCGAGCTGCAGTCCGGCGGCCTGGTGAACGCGGAGATCTTCGAGCGGATCGCGGCCGAGCTGCCGCATCGTGCGGTCGCGCCGCCGGAGCTCTCGCTCCGCCAGCTGCGCCGCATCGTCTACGGCTGAGCAACGGGCACCAACAAGTACGTCGATGGAGGGGCAGAGACTCTATGTGCGGAATCGTCGGATACATCGGAAAGCGTGACGTGGCTCCGCTGCTGCTGGAAGGGCTGCAGCGGCTGGAGTACCGGGGTTACGACTCCGCGGGCATCGTCATCACCGGCAAGGCCGCGGCCGGCAAGCCCGCCGCGCTGAAGATGGTCAAGGCGAAGGGCCGGGTGCGCGAGCTGGAGGCCCGCGTCCCCAAGCGCTTCAACGGCACCACCGGTATCGCCCACACCCGCTGGGCCACCCACGGCGCCCCGAGCGACGAGAACGCGCACCCGCACCTGGACGCCGACCACAAGGTCGCCGTCGTCCACAACGGCATCGTCGACAACGCCTCCGAGCTCCGTGCGAAGCTCGTCGCCGACGGCGTCGTCTTCCTCTCCGAGACCGACACCGAGGTGCTGGTCCACCTGATCGCCCGCGCCCAGGCGGACACCCTGGAGGAGAAGGTCCGCGAGGCCCTGCGCTCGGTCGAGGGCACGTACGGCATCGCCGTCATGCACGCCGACTTCAGCGACCGCATCGTCGTCGCCCGCAACGGCTCCCCGGTCGTCCTCGGCATCGGCGAGAAGGAGATGTTCGTCGCCTCCGACGTCGCCGCGCTGGTCGCCCACACCCGCCAGGTCGTCACCCTCGACGACGGCGAGATGGCCACCCTGAAGGCCGACGACTTCCGTACGTACACCACCGAGGGCTCCAGCACGACGGCCACGCCGACCACCGTGGAGTGGGAGGCCGAGTCGTACGACATGGGCGGCCACGACACGTACATGCACAAGGAGATCTCCGAGCAGGCCGACGCCGTCGACCGGGTGCTGCGCGGCCGGATCGACGACCGGTTCTCCACCGTCCACCTGGGCGGCCTCAACCTGGACGCCCGTGAGGCGCGCGGGGTCCGCCGGATCAAGATCCTGGGCTGCGGCACCTCATACCACGCGGGCCAGATCGGCGCCCAGCTGATCGAGGAGCTGGCCCGCATCCCCGCGGACGCCGAACCCGCCTCCGAGTTCCGCTACCGCAACCCGGTCGTCGACCCCGACACCCTGTACGTCGCCGTCTCCCAGTCCGGCGAGACGTACGACGTGCTGGCCGCTGTCCAGGAGCTCAAGCGCAAGGGCGCCCGGGTCCTCGGCGTGGTCAATGTGGTCGGCTCGGCGATCGCCCGCGAGGCCGACGGCGGTACGTACGTCCACGCCGGTCCCGAGGTCTGCGTCGTCTCCACCAAGTGCTTCACCAACACGGTGGTCGCATTCGCGCTGCTCGCACTGCACCTGGGCCGGATCCGCGACCTGTCGGTCGCCGACGGCAAGCGGATCATCGAGGGCCTGCGCAAGCTGCCCGCCCAGATCACCGAGATCCTCGAGAACGAGGACGAGATCAAGAAGCTGGCCGCCGAGTACGCCGACGCCAAGTCGATGATGTTCATCGGCCGGGTGCGCGGCTACCCCGTCGCCCGTGAGGCCTCGCTGAAGCTCAAGGAGGTCTCGTACATCCACGCCGAGGCCTACCCGGCGTCCGAGCTGAAGCACGGCCCGCTGGCTCTGATCGAGCCCTCGATGCCGACGGTCGCGATCGTGCCCGACGACGACCTGCTGGAGAAGAACCGTGCCGCGATGGAGGAGATCAAGGCCCGCAGCGGCCGGATCCTCGCGGTCGCGCACCAGGTGCAGGAGAAGGCCGACCACACCATCGTCGTGCCGAAGAACGAGGACGAGCTGGACCCGATCCTGATGGGTATCCCGCTCCAGCTCTTCGCGTACCACACGGCGCTGGCCATGGGCCGCGACATCGACAAGCCGCGGAACCTGGCGAAGTCCGTCACGGTCGAGTAGGCACCGCCCGCCGTACGCAGCAGAGAGCGGCCCCGCACCGCGCCACCATGGGTGCGGGGCCGCTCTCTCTCGTTGGCCGGTGCCGACCTGGTCGCACCGGCCGGTCGCTGCCTCAGCCGGTGGCCGTCACGCCTCGGCCGGCAGCACGCTTCGGCAGCACCGTCGGCCACTTGGCCAGCGCCGCCGTCGCCCCGTACCAGGCGGCGAGACCGGCGAGCGCGGCCAGCCAGCCGCCGACCTTGCCGAGCCCGTCACTGCCGGCGAACTGTCCGACGCCCAGGAGCAGAAGCCCCAGGAACAGCAGCCCGTACATCCCCTGCGTGAGCAGACCGCCGCCGGCCGCCCCGAGGGTCAGACTCAGTGCGAACAGCGCCCAGAGCAGCAGGAACAGCCCCGCCGCATGAGCGGAGACTTGGGCATCGGCACCGGTGCCCCAGGTGAACCAGAAGGCGCCGAGGCCGACGAAGGCCGTGCCGGTGAAGCTGCTGCCCGCGCGGAACTCCAGCAGTCCGGCGACGAACAGGGCTATACCGCCGACATACAGCGCGAGCGAGACGGCGTCGGCCGCCGTCACACCGTCGATGACTCCGGTGTGACCGACGCCGAACGCCAACAGGGTGAGTCCCAGGGCGAGATGGCCGAGGGTGGAGGTGCTGCTGTTCCCCGCAGAGACGTCATTGTCCACGGCGGGCTCCCTTCAAGGCAGTGGTGCTGTTTCCCAGTGACCCTTATGTACCCTTCACAAGCGCACAATCCACCTCTACGGGCGAGTAGATTGCCTGTTTTCATGGGCGAGTTGACGCCACGTCGGGAAAGCACCGGAAAGAGACCGTCAGGTCCGGCGAGCACCCGCGACGACGCCCGCCGGGGATCCGCTAGGGAATGACCACGACCGGGCGCTGCGCGCGCCTCGCCAGCCGCCCCGCGACCGAGCCGAAGATCCGGCCGACGACGCCGTGCGTCGAGCCGACGACGATCGCGTCGGCGGAGTACTCCCGGCCGACGTCCTCCAGCTCGTGGCAGATGTCACCGCCGCGCTCGACGAGCACCCACGGCACCTCGGAGAGGTAGTCCGCGCACGCGAGCTCCAGTCCGAGGACCTCGGTGCGGTGGTCGGGCACATCGACGAAGACGGGAGGCTCGCAGCCCGCCCAGACCGTGGTCGGCAGCCGGTTGGCGACATGGACGATGATCAGGCCGGAACCCGATCTCCGGGCCATCCCGATCGCATAGGCGAGGGCTCGCTCGCTGGACATGGAGCCGTCGAATCCGACCACGACCCCATGCCGGAAGGCGGGATCGCAGGAATGACGTGTTTCTTCGGCCGCCTGCTGGTCCGACAGAGGGTCGGCTACCTGCTTGCGGTCCGCGGGTTCGGGGATTTCGTGACCGGCCATCGGTGTCTCGGCGAAGAGAGTCCTCGTGAGGAGTGAGCGGTTTGGGGAAGGTGTTTCGGCGGGCGGTGTCGTGGTGTCCGGGAATCATCTTCCCAACCCCTTACCCCTAAGGGTACGGCGCCACTCCTCCACTGCCCAGACCCCCGCAAAGCGCTTGCGACGTCCCAGGGAGCATGCCCGAGGCCGCCCCGTATGGCAATGCCGGTTGCGCGGTACACCGAGCCGCCCGCGACCACGACGCGACGGATCGAGGGGGCGCAACCGGACGACGACGCTCGGTGAGCGGGCACGGCGGGCACCGTTGGTGACACCCGTGCGCCACCGAGTCACCGGAACGCACCGGGCACGCCGGGGGTCCGCACCGCCCCTCCCCCGCCGCCGCCCGCCGGCTCCCATCCCGCGGGTTCGGCCGCGGGAACAGGCCGACACAGTCGCCGCCTCGGGGTCGTCCGGCGGTCGAATGACGGATTCAAGCATCCGCAACCGCATGTTTTCAGCCAACTTCTGACCCCTGTCACCTGCTTGGGGAATTGGCCGATCAACCCCCTTGCCAGCAGGCAAGAAGAGACCAGGCGGTACGCTTCCAACCAACAGGGACGGGCCACGAACGCGAGGCGCACTTCCCTGGACGCCCTGTCAGTGAAACCCTTCGTGATCGAATGCTTCCCGCCAAGTTGCCTTGTCGACATAGTCCTGGTTGGTCAACTTGTCACGACGGCACCGCGGGACGCAGTAGATTCGATCTTGGGTGCCGAAGGCTGGGGACTCGTGCAACACCGAGGGGAAATGTGCAGGAGCGACAGGGCCGCAAGGACCAGGAAGACGCGAACACCGAGGGGGGCTTAGCGTCATGAGCCAGGACTCCGCCGCCGCAACGGAGGCTGTACGGAAGCTCAGCGGACGACGACGTCGGGAAGTCGTCGCTGTGCTGCTGTTCAGCGGCGGCCCCATCTTCGAGAGCTCCATTCCGCTCTCCGTGTTCGGAATCGACCGCCAGGACGCGGGAGTTCCGCGCTACCGGCTCCTCGTCTGCGGCGGGGAGGACGGACCGCTGCGGACCACGGGCGGGCTCGAACTCACCACGCCCTACGGGCTGGAGGCGATCAGTCGCGCAGGCACCGTCGTGGTGCCCGCCTGGCGTTCGATCACGTCTCCGCCGCCCGCCGAGGCGCTGGACGCGCTGCGCCGCGCCCATGAGGAGGGGGCCCGCATCGTCGGGCTGTGCACCGGTGCGTTCGTGCTCGCCGCCGCCGGCCTGCTGGACGGCCGCCCGGCGACCACGCACTGGATGTACGCACCGACGCTGGCCAAGCGCTATCCGTCGGTCCACGTCGATCCGCGTGAGCTGTTCGTCGACGACGGCGATGTGCTCACCTCCGCGGGGACGGCGGCCGGTATCGACCTCTGCCTGCACATAGTCCGCACCGACCACGGCACCGAGGCTGCCGGGGCGCTGGCCCGCCGGCTCGTCGTGCCGCCGCGGCGCAGTGGCGGTCAGGAGCGCTACCTCGACAGGTCTTTACCAGAGGAAATCGGCTCCGACCCGCTCGCCGAGGTCGTGGCCTGGGCGCTGGAGCATCTGCACGAGCAGTTCGACGTGGAGACGCTGGCCGCGCGCGCCTATATGAGCAGGCGGACCTTCGACCGCAGGTTCCGTTCGCTCACTGGCAGCGCACCGCTCCAGTGGCTGATCACCCAGCGGGTGCTGCAGGCGCAGCGGCTGCTGGAGACGTCCGACTACTCCGTCGACGAGGTCGCGGGCCGCTGCGGCTTCCGTTCGCCGGTGGCGCTGCGCGGACACTTCCGGCGCCAGCTGGGCTCCTCCCCCGCCGCGTACCGGGCCGCCTACCGGGCCCGCCGTCCGCAGGCCGGGGGGCTGGATCCGGTGGCGACGGCGGTCGAGACGGCCGTGCCCGCACAGGGCATGTCCGCGAGCCGGAGGGCCGGTGCGGCGGTGACCCCGTCGGGCCCTCCGGCCGCATCCGCCATGGGGGTCGGGCCGGGGCAGCCGGAGCACGGGAAGCCGTCGTCCGACGTGTACGCCACAGGACGCCCGACCCTGCCGGGGCAGCGCAGCGCCCCGTAGGGTGGGACACATGAACGATCGCATGGTGTGGATCGACTGCGAGATGACCGGGCTCTCGTTGACGGAAGACGCACTCATCGAGGTGGCCGCACTGGTCACCGACTCGGAGTTGAACGTGCTCGGCGAAGGGGTCGACATCGTGATCCGCCCGCCGGACAGGGCCCTGGAGACGATGCCCGAGGTGGTGCGCCAGATGCACACCGCCTCGGGCCTCCTCGAGGAGCTGGCCGGCGGCACCACGCTGGTCGACGCCGAGGCGCAGGTCCTGGCCTATGTGCGCGAGCACGTGAAGGAGCCGGGCAAGGCCCCGCTCTGCGGAAACTCGGTCGGTACCGACCGCGGATTCCTGGCCCGCGACATGGGGGCCCTGGAGAGCTACCTCCACTACCGGATCGTCGATGTCTCGTCGATCAAGGAGCTGGCTCGCCGCTGGTACCCGAGGGCGTACTTCAACAGCCCGGAGAAGAACGGCAACCACCGGGCGCTCGCGGACATCCGTGACTCCATCACGGAACTGCGGTACTACCGGGAGGCGATCTTCGTGCCGCAGCCCGGGCCCGACTCGGAGCATGCGAAGGCCATTGCGACACGCCTGACGCAGCCGCCTTCGTAGGACCTCGGGAAGCCGCTGGTCACGTACGTTTCGCGGGTCGGGATCAGCGGCTGAACAACGGGGGCGCGAGCACCCTCTCGGACCCTGTACACTTTTTCTCGGCCGGTCAGAAAAGACCGGACACGGTGGGTATAGCTCAGATGGTAGAGCACCTGGTTGTGGTCCAGGATGTCGCGGGTTCGAGTCCCGTTACTCACCCTGAAGAGAAGGGCCCCGGTCTTCGGACCGGGGTCCTTCTCGTATGCCCCCGCGGCTGAGCCTCCCTCACCAGTCCCGCATGTGACGGTCGTCACCCGGCCAGGACGCCAGGTGACGGGCCGGGTGACGGTCAGGACGAATCGCGGACGATCAGTTCGGTGGGGAGCACGATCTGCGGGCGTTCCTCGTTCTCGCCCGCTATCTCCTGCAGCAGCAGCCGCGTCATCGCCCGGCCCATCTCCTCGATCGGCTGGCGCACGCTGGTGAGCGCGGGGTCCATGTGGCGGGCCACGGCCGAGTCGTCGAAGCCGACGAGCGCCACATCGTCCGGGATCCGCCGGCCGGCCTCCCGCAGCACCTGACGGGCGCCCGCGGCCATCACGTCGGAGGCGGCGAAGACCGCGTCCACGTCCGGGCGGCGGGCCAGCAGCTCCCGCATGGCCCGGGCCCCGCCCTCCTCGGTGAAGTCACCGGGGACGATCAGCTGCTCCACCGGGCCGAGACCGGCCGCCGCCACCGCCTTGCGATAGCCGTCGACGCGGCGCTGCGCACCGTACACATCGAGGCGCCCGGTGATCGTGGCGATGGTGCGGCGCCCTCGGGAGATCAGGTGGTCGACGGCGCTGCGCGCGCCCTCGAAGTTGTCGGAGTCGACCGCGGCGAGCGTTTCGGAGGCGGATCTGCGGCCGCTCATCACGGCCGGCATGCCGAGCTGCTCCAGCAGGTCCGGCAGCGGGTCGTCGGCGTGCACGGAGACCAGCAGCACGCCGTCGACGCGGTGGGCGGTCAGATACTGGGCCAGCCGCTTGCGTTCGCGGTCGCTGCCGACGAGGGTCAGCAGCAACTGCATCTCGGTGTCGGCGAGGGCCGCACCGACCCCGCGGACGATGTCCGAGAAGTACGGCTCGGCGAAGAAGCGGGTCTCGGGCTCGGGCACGACGAGGGCGATGGCGTCCGTACGGTTGGCGGCGAGCGCGCGGGCCGCGCGGTTGGGCACGTATCCCAGCTCGGCAACCGCGGCTTCGACCGCCTCGCGGGTGTGCTCACTGACCCGCGGCGAGCCGTTGATGACCCTCGAGGCCGTGCCACGCCCGACTCCGGCCCGCGCCGCAACCTCTTCGAGCGTGGGCCGCCCGCCGCTCCGTACTCGCCCTGCCGCCATGGCTGCCTCCCGTTCGCGGTCAACTTCTCACAGTCGGATGACCAAACCAAGTCCACCCGTTGGACCCCTCGGCATCCGTCCGGTCCCACCGGATGTGCCGGGCCCCACTCATGGGAGCGCTCCCACTCTACGTGATGACAACGAGGGGTGCAGGTGACCAGGGGGAACGGATGTGCGGAAACGACGGAGACCCGGCGGGGGCCGGGTCTCCGTCGTCGGTCGGGTGCGCCTGCGGCTACCGCTCAGGCGAGATCGGGAGCCGCCGGAAGGGCGTGACGGCGGATCACATCGGAGTACCAGTGGGCGCTCGCCTTGGGGATGCGGCGCTGGGACTCGTAGTCGACGTAGACGGCACCGAACCGCTTGGAGTACCCGTATCCCCACTCGAAGTTGTCCATCAGGGACCACAGGAAGTAGCCCCGGACATCCGCGCCGTCGGCGACGGCACGCTGGACGGCACCGAGGTGACCGCGCAGGTACTCGATCCGCTCCGGGTCCTCGACCGTGCCCTCGGGCGAGACACGGTCCTCGAAGGCCGCACCGTTCTCGGTGACCATCAGGGGCAGACCCGGGTGGTCGCGGGTGACGTCCATGAGCAGCTCGTACAGCCCGTTGGGGTCGATCGCCCAGTTCATCGCGGTGCGCTTCTTGCCCTCGGCGAGGTGGAAGGCGACCTGCTCGGAGCCGGTCCACGGGGAGTGGTCGCTGTTGCCGTGGCCGTCGTCGCGGGAGTCGCCCTGGCCCTCCTGGGGCGTGGAGACGATCGTGGGCGTGTAGTAGTTGACGCCCAGTACGTCGATCGGGCGGGAGATCGCGGCCAGGTCGCCGTCGTGCACCAGCTTCGACCAGTCCACCACGTGCGACGTGTCGGCGATCAGGTCCTCGGGGTACGCACCGCGCAGGATCGGGCCGGTGAAGATCCGGTTGCCGACGGCGTCGATCCGGCGGGCGGCGTCCGCGTCGGCGGCGCTGTCCGTCAGTGGACGGACCTGGTGCAGATTGAGGGTGACCGAGGTCTGCGCTCCAGCGGGGAGTTGATTGCGCAGTACCTCGATCGCCCGGCCATGGGCGAGGTTGAGATGGTGTGCCGCACGCAGGGTGGCCGACGGTTCGGTGCGGCCCGGGGCGTGCACACCGGAGCCGTAACCGAGGAAGGCCGAGCACCACGGCTCGTTGAAGGTGGTCCACATGGGGATACGGTCGCCGAGGGCGCCGGCCATGATGGCGGTGTAGTCGGCGAAGCGTTCGGCGGTGGCCCGCTCGGGCCAGCCGCCCGCGTCCTCCAGTTCCTGGGGAAGGTCCCAGTGGTAGAGGGTCGCGACGGGGGTGATGCCCGCCTCGAGCAGTTCGTCGACCAGCTTGCGGTAGAAGTCCAGGCCGCGTTCCACGGCGGGGCCGCGGCCGGTGGGCTGCACCCGCGACCAGGAGACGGAGAAGCGGTAGGCCTTGAGCCCCAGCTCCTTCATCAGCGCCACGTCGTCGCGGTAGCGGTGGTAGTGGTCGGCGGCGACATCGCCGGTGTCGCCGTTCAGGACCTTGCCCGGAGTGTGGCTGAAGGTGTCCCAGATGGAAGGGGTGCGGCCGCCCTCTGCGGCGGCTCCTTCGACCTGGTAGGCGGCCGTGGCCGCACCCCAGACGAAGCCCGTGGGGAAGAGCGTCGGCGAGTTCGTTGCCTCGGATGCCGGCTTCGGGGTGATGTCAGGTCGTACGGCAGTCATGCGGGAGCGCTCCCATGAGTGGACGGAACAGAGGCAGGCGGAGGGAGAGGGGGGGAGGGGTGGTACGGGACGGCCGGGACGCGAGGAGGCATCCTCCGGGTGACGGAGCGTCACCCGGAGGCCGGGGCGCGTCGGTCAGCCCTTGACGGCGCCGGACATGATCCCTCCGACGATCTGCTTGCCGAAGATCACGAAGACCACGAGCAGCGGCAGCGTACTGATCAGTGCCCCGGCCATGACGATGCTCTGGTCGGGGGTGTAGGAGGCGCTCAGCAGGCCGAGGGCCACCTGAAGCGTCGGCTTCTGCTGGTTCAGGGCGAGATAGGGCCAGAAGAAGTCGTTCCACGCCTGTACGAAGGTGAGCATCCCGAGCACCATCATCGCCGGGCGGGCCACCGGGAGCACCACGCTCCGCACGATGCGGAAGTTGTTGGCGCCGTCCAGCTTGGCCGCCTCGATGAGCTCGTACGGCAGAGCCTCGAGCAGGTACTGCCGCATGAAGAAGACACCGAACGCGCTCACCAGCGTCGGGAAGATCACCGACTCCAGCTTTCCGCCCCAGCCGATGTCGGACATCATCATGAACAGCGGGACGACACTGAGCTGCGGCGGGATCGTGAGCGTGGCGATGACTCCGGCCATCAGTGCGCCGCGGCCCTTGAAGCGCATCTTGGCGAAGGCGTAGCCGGCCAGGGTGCAGAAGAAGAGCGTCGCCACCGTGATGCAGCTGGAGACGACGATGCTGTTGACGATCGCCTTGCCGAGGTGCGCCTGGTTCCATGCGGCGTCGAGATTGTGAAACAGCCGTCCGCCCGGCAGGAAGGGCGGGGTGGAGGCCAGTACCTCGTCCTGGGTGTGGGACGAGGCAACCAGAGTCCAGTAGAGCGGCAGGAGCGAGCCGATACCGACGACGGCCAGGGCGATATAGGCGAACGGGCCGCCCTGCAACTGCTTGCCCGCGCCCGGCGCGAAGCGGGCCTGGCGCCGCGGCGCCCGGTGGACCGGCTGCGGGATGCCCAGTTCCGGGGCTTTGGTGGGGCTGGTCATGGTCATGGAAATCGCTCCCGGTCAGACCGCGGATTTGCGTACGAAGCGGCCGATGAGCCAGTTGACCGCGGCGATGAGCAGCAGGAGGGCGAGCATCGCCCAGGCCACTGCGGCGGCCGGACCGAGGTGCCCCAGATTCCAGCCGTAGTTGTAGAGGTAGACGCTGAGCGTCTCGTACTGATTCTCGTTGCCGCCGGTGGCTCCGAGAGTGCCGCCTTCCAGCAGCAGGGGCTCACCGAACAGCTGCATGGAGCCGATGGTCGAGATGACGATCGTGAAGAGGATCGTGGGCCGCAACGAGGGGATGGTCACCTTGCGGAACTGCTGCCAGCGCGAGGCGCCGTCGATCGAGGCCGCCTCGTACAGATCGGACGGCACGGACTGCATGGCGGCGAGATAGATCAGCGTGTTGTAGCCCGTCCAGCGCCAGATCACGATGATGGAGATGGCGATCTTGGACGTCCAGTGGCCGTTGGCCCAGTTGGTGTGGCCGAGGCCGACGAACTCCAGCACCCAGTTCAGCAGACCGCCGTCGGTCCGGAAGACCAGGGCGAAGACCAGGGCAGCGGAGGCCACGGAGGTGGCGTACGGGGTGAGGATGACCGTCCGCCAGAAGGTGCTGGCGCGCAGCTTGTAATTCAGCAGGTGGGCCAGGCCGAGCGCGACCAGCAGCTGCGGAACCGCCGACATGACCCCGATCAGGAAGGTGTTGCTGACGGCTGTCCAGAATTCGGAGTCGTGCAGGATCGTGTCGAAGTTGCCCCAGCCGACCCACTCCATCTGGTCCAGGCCGGTCATCTCCACCCGGTGCAGGGCGATCCATCCGGTGTACAGCAGCGGATAGAGCCCGAAGGCGCCGAAGACGAGGAAGAACGGGGCTATGTAGGCGTACGGCGATGCCTTGTCGTCGAACCGCCACAGCCGGCTCCGCCATGTCCGCCGACGGGAGATCTGCGGTGGCTGCTGGGAACCGCCGGGTGGCGGAGCGTATGCGTCCCGGGTGGGAGTCGAGGTGGCCACGGGCGGGAGTCCTTCCCTGCGTTGCTGAGTTGCCGTGCTTCGATGAGCCCGAGTGCGGGGCTGTACGCGTGCCGGTGCGGGCGGCTCCTGGGGGCCGCCCGCACCGGCGACGGTCAGCCGATCGCCTTGTCGATCGAGCTGGTCGCAGCCTTCCACGCGTCGTCAGGGCTGGTGCCGCGCTGCTCCATGTTGTTGATCTGGGTGGAGATGGTGTCCTTGATGATGCCGTCCTTCGGGCCGAGGACGGTCTCGGGGATCGACTTGGCCTCGCCGGCGTAGATCTCACCGATCGGGGCGTCGTTGAAGTACGCCAGCTTCGCGGTCTTCACGTCCGGCAGGTCGTACGCGAGCTTGTTGGACGGGAAGCTGCCGATCGCCTTGAAGACGGCGGCCTGCTGCTCGGGGGCGGTCAGCCACTTGACGAGCTTGGTGGCCTCGTCGACGTGCTTGCCCGACTTGGGCACGGCGAGGAACGAGCCACCCCAGTTGGCGGCGGTCGCCCCGGGGGCGGTGGTGATGTTCCACTTGCCCTTGTTGCCTTCACCGGCGTTGACCGAGATCTGACCGGCCATCCACGCGGGGCAGGCCACGGTGGCCATGGTGCTCTTGCGCAGTGCGGCATTCCACGGGGGGCTGAACTGGGCGAGGCCCTGGGTCAGCTTCTTCGACGCCGCCTCGGCCGCAAGGTCCCAGCCCTGCTTGACGCTGGGGCTCTCCTTGTAGATCGGCTTGCCGCTCTCGTCGTAGTACT
Source organism: Streptomyces sp. JH14 (assembly GCF_029428675.1). Lineage (GTDB taxonomy): Bacteria > Actinomycetota > Actinomycetes > Streptomycetales > Streptomycetaceae > Streptomyces. The sequence continues at coordinate 2,386,529 of NZ_JAJNEL010000001.1, forward strand.
GCTTCGGGCTGGAGCTCACCACGGCGTTGTACATCGCGCTCGCGGAGTCCATGAAGAAGGTGCCCTTGGGGGCGGACTTCTTGTACTCCTCACCGAGCTTGAGGTAGTCCTCCCAGCCGCCGGCAACCTTGGCGGCGACCTCCTTGGGGTCGGTCGGCAGACCGGCCTTCTTGAAGAGGTCGGTGTTGTAACAGAGCGACATCGGACCGATGTCGGTGCCCGCGCCGATCACCGCGCCGTCTGCCGTGGTGGCCTGCTTCTCCTTCCAGGACACCCAGTCGTCGACGTTGATCACCTTGCTGAGGTCGACGAAGGCGGACGCCTTGGTGTCGACGATCTCCTTGATCCGGCCGACCTCAAGGCCCTGGACGTCCGACAGGCCGCTGCCCGAGTTCAGCTGCTGGAGCAGCTTGGGGTAGTAGACCTTCTCGTCGGCGGTGGCGTCTTCCTTGACCGTGATGTTCGGGTTCAGCTCGTGGTACTTGGCGAAGAGGCCGGCTTCCTTGTAGCCGAACTGCCCGAAGTCGGCGACGGTCAGCGTTATCTTCCCGTTCGCATCAGAGCCCGTGTTGTCCGATGAGTCCGAATCGCTGCTGCAGCCGGTCAGCAACAGGGCCGAGGCTGTCAGGCCCGTGGTGACCAGAACCGCGGCTCTGCGGCTCCGACCGGCGACGGTGCGGGTGATACGCATTCCACTACTCCTTGTTCCAGGATGTGACTGGCGTTCTGACTGCGCGGCATACGCACTGGTGAGTGCGGGTGCCGAATGGTTCAGGGGGAGAACACGGGCAGTGCCGTTTCGAGCGGGAAAACCCCGCCCGATGTGGGAGCGCTCCCATGCATCGATGTCGGAAGGTTCCTGCCTTGAGGGGGTGGGTGTCAAGAGTTGAAGACGCTTCCGTTGCCCGAGTGTGTCCTGCAGGTCACGAGATCGTGTCCCGCCCAGGTCTTGCCATATCCCGCAGGCATCGGCCGGGAACGTGCGCCGCTTCGTAAAACCGCAGGCCAAGGGCTTGTTGGGGACGGCCCGGTCGGCCGGCCACGCCGAGCCGCCGCGACCGGGCCACATTTCCGCCCGCCCCACGGAGCGGTCCTGGTCCTACCCGGTTCACTCCCGGCCGCCCACCGGAAGGTGAACGGGACATTGCTCGGCGAGGGCGGTGGAGGGCCCATCCGCCTTCTTTCTCCGAAGCCGAGGCCCGCCACGGAGTGGCCGGGCGGCGACAGTCGCCCGCGCGGGCACCAGGCAGCCGGGTGCCCGCGTCGCCGAGGGGCAGGCCTTCACCCTGGACGTGGAGGACGACCGGTAGCGCGCTCCCCGGCATCGACGGTCGTGACGATCCGTACCGGTACCCAACCGGCCGCGGCCGGCGCCGTGACCCACTTCTCCCGCACGCCGGGCTTCTCGACGGGGGTCGCCTGCAGAGCGCCGAGGACCTTCCCGGGGCCCTGCGGGCCCAGCTCATAGGGGAAGGGCGGGTTGACCGTCGCCCGCGTGAGCTCCTGAGCCGCAGGCTCGAGTACTGGCTTGTTCACGACGTCGTTCTCCTTGGGGGTAGCGATCCCAGGTGAAGCTTTCACCCTTATGACCGGTCATCCACCAAAGATGTGACATGTGGTGATGGATTACTAGGGGGTCGTGGCCGCGGCCTGCCGTGACTTCCTCACATTCCTGCTCGGCGGGCGTGGCGATCCGGGTCCCCCGCCCGTGGCACCCACGGCTCATCCTGCCCCGCATCCGCCGGGTTCGCGCGGGCCTGCCGTGCACGCTTCCCGCCCGGGTGAGGGTGAGGGGCTGGTACGGCTCGCGCGCCGTGAGCGCGTGCAGTCGTTCTTCGACCGCGCGGTTCGTTTACCTCGACGAATTCACCGTGCGGGAGACGGCCCGGGCGGCGGCCGCGGCGAGCCGGGCCCCCCGTCACGGCTGGCGGCTGGCGGCTGCGGCTGCGGCTGCGGCTGCGGGGATCGAGGCGGAGATCGTCGACTTCGTCGGGCACGCGACGGCGACGGGACAGCGCAGTCCGGCAATGGCGCCGAGTCCCGGGCCGGGCCGGTCGGAGGACGGTGCCGGGGCGAGCCAGGGCACCTCGGCCCTCACGGCATCGATCCTGGCCGTGCGGCGGTGAGCCGGGCGGGGCGGCGGGGCCCGCACGACACATGGGGGGGCGCACCCCGGCCGGATGTGGGGGTGTGGGGCCGGCCGGGATGCGCGCGGGGGGTGGCGGTCTGTGGGGCCTGAGCGACTACTTGTACGCGCCGAACGCCTTCGTGAAGGCGAGCGGCTCCTGGACGATCGAGCTGCATGAGGCATCCGCGTACGGCTGCGCCCCGCCCGCGCACTGCTTGTCGCGGGTGCCCGACCACATCGCCAGCCGGCCGAGGCCCTTCTCCTGGGCGAACTTCACCAGCTGCGTGGCGTCCTCGACCTTGAAGATCTCCGTGGTGACGTCGTTCACACCGATCATCGGGGTGACGGCCACCGCCTTCCACGCCGCCGCGTCCGCCAGTCCGAGCACGCCCTTGATCTGGGCCTGCGTCGCGGTCGCCGCCTGGATCGCGTACGAGCCCATGTCGCCGCTGTACGAGGCCCCGTAGTCCATCGCCATGACGTTGACCGCGCCGACCTTGACGCCGTTCTTCTTCGCGTCGGCGATCAGGTCCACACCCGGCTGGGTGAGGCCCTCGGGCATGACCGGCAGGGTGAAGGAGACGTCCAGGGACGGGTGGGACTTCTGGAGCTGAGCGATCGCCTGGGCGCGGCGGGAGTTGGCCGCCGTGTCGGGCAGCGCGCCGCCCTCGATGTCGAAGTCGACCTTGGTGAGCTTGTACGCGTCGATGACCTTGCCGTACGCGGTGGCGAGGTCGGCGGCGGAGGTGCACTTGAGGGCCAGTTCCGAGCCGGCCGCACCGCCGAAGGAGACCCGGACGTCGCCGCCCTTGGCCCGCAGCGCGCCGATCTGGGAGGCGACGTGGTCGTCGCCGAGGCCGGTGATGCCGCCCCAGAGCGGGGTGCAGCTGCCGCCGGAGGTGATGAAGGCGAGATTGAACTCCTTCACCCCGGTCCTGGTCGCGGTGTCGACCAGGTCGTACGCCGGGTAGAGCGAGGTGTCGACGTACGGGGCGAAGCCCGCTCCGCCCGTCGTGCCGCCACCGCCGCCGTCGGTCGCCGTGGGGGTGGGCGTGGGGGTCGTCGACGTGGCGGTCGGTGAGGGCTCGGTCGTGGGGGTGGCCGTGGGGGTCGGGGTCGCGCTCCCCGTCGGGCGGCCGCTGGGCTCCGGCGTCGCACCCGTGTCGACGGAGCACTTGGCGCCGTTGATGAGACAGCCGGTCGGGTCCGCCGCCGTGCCGCCCGCGGTGGTGACGAAGCCGACAGTGACCGACGCGCCGGGGGCCAGCTTCTTGTTCCATTCTGCGGGCTTCACCGTGACGTGGCCGCCGCTGACGGCGTGGTCGCCGTTCCAGAGGGAGCTGATCGCCGTGCCGGCGGGCAGGTCGAATTCGAGTGTCCAGTCCGACTGGGCCGTGTCGGTGTCGTTGGTGACGACGTACTGCCCGGTGTAGCCGCCGGTCCAGCCGCTGGTCCTGGTGTACGCAGCTCCGACCGCGGCAGCCTGGGCGGTACCGGTGAGGGCGAAGATCGTGGAGCCGATCACGGCCGCGGCGACGACGGCGCCTATCGCCTTGGTCCTGGTGCTCGCCGTGCGCCGGTGCGTGCTGGTGCCCATTGCGTGCCTGCCTCTGTCCTACGGGAGTCCTACGGATGTGGGGATGCGGCAGCACGCTAGCGGCACCGAAACCGGCAAATGCCCTGATCCGGACGCGGGTTGATGTTCTTAGGGTTGGCTTAAGGGGCACATCGGTACGGGTTAAGCCCGACCGGTGAACGGCAGGCGGCGACGCTGCCGGCCCACCCGGTGGCCGCGCCCGCCCCGGCCTCTCCCGCCCTGCCCGGGCCGGCGGCCGTCGAGCCAGATCCAGACGCGGACCTCCGTGCCGCCGAGCACCGACCGCCCGATCCGCACATCGCCGCCGGTGGACTCCGCGACCCGGCGGACGATGTCGAGCCCGAGTCCCGTCGAGCCCACCGAGCCCTGCGGCCCTCCCCCGCCGCTTCCGCCGCGCGCCAGGGCCGCCTTGGGGTCGGCTATGCCGCCGCCCGCGTCCGAGACCAGCACGATCACGGCGTCGCCGCTGTGGTGCACGTCGACGGCGAAGGCGGTGCCCTCCGGCGTGTGCCGGAAGATGTTGCCGAGCAACGCGTCGAGCGCGGCGACCAGTTCGGGCCGGGCGACCGGGATGCGTACCGTGCGGTCCACCCCCGCGAGGCGCACCTCGCGCCCCTCGTCCTCGGCGAGTGCCGACCAGAAGTCCATCCGCTCCCGGATCACCTCGGAGGCGTCGCAGCCGGCCCCCGGCCCGCCGTTCAGCCCCTGGGTCTGCGGGCGCTGTTCGCGGGCGGTACGGATGATCGTGTCGACCTCGTGCTCCAGCTGCTCGACGGCGGCCCGGGTCTGTTCGGCGGCCGGGCCCTCGCCGAGCGAGGCGGCGTTGAGGCGGAGGACGGTGAGCGGGGTGCGCAGCCGGTGCGAGAGGTCGGCGGCCAGTTCCCGTTCGTTGGAGAGGAGCTGGACGACCTGGTCGGCCATCGAGTTGAACGCGACGGCGGCGGAGCGCAGTTCGGTCGGCCCCTCCTCCCGGACCCTGGTCCCCAGCCGCCCCTCCCCCAGGTCATGGGCGGCGCTCGCGAGCCGCTGGGCGGGCTGCACCATCCGTACGCCGAGCCGGTCGGCGACCGCGACCGAGCCGACGATCAGCCCGATGCCGACGCCGGCCAGCGTCAGCCAGGCGGTGGTGACCCCGTTGGACTCATCGCCCTCGGGCACGAACACCTCGACGACGGCGATGCCCCCGGACCCCAGCGCGGTCGGCTGGAGCAGCGCGGAGCCGCCGGCGACCTCGCTGATCGAGGCACGCCCCGAGGCGCGTACGGTCTCCAGGTCCTTGCGGGTGGCGCGCCGGGTGCCGATCTCGACCGGCCGGCTGTCCGGCTCCGCGGAGGCGGGGATGTGGACGGCCATCCGGCCCGCGGCCCCCGGTTCGGTGGTGAGGACGGCCGTCTCCAGTTCGGCGCGGTCGGTGGTGATGGAGAGCGTCGGACCGATCGTGGCGGCCTGCCGTTCGGCGTCGGAGAAGGCGCGGTCGCGGGCCATCTCCTTGACGACGAGGCCGAGCGGTACGGCGAAGGCGACGACGACCATCGCGGTGACGGCCAGACACACCTTGACCAGGGCCCATCTCATGCGGGCCGCTCCGGGGCCGGGGGCTGGAGTTTCACGCCGACGCCGCGCAGGGTGTGCAGATAGCGCGGCCTGGCCGCCGTCTCGCCGAGCTTCCGGCGCAGCCAGGAGAGATGGACGTCGATGGTCTGGTCGTCACCGTACGACTGCTGCCAGACCTCGGCCAGGAGCTCCTTGCGCGGGACGACGACCCCGGGGCGCCCGGCCAGAAACGTCAGCAGATCGAACTCCCGGCGGGTCAGGTCGAGCGCGCTGCCGTCCAGTTCGGCCTGGCGGCGCAGCGGATCTATGGAGAGCCCGCCGACCTGTATGACGCTCGCCGACGACGCCTCGCCCCCTGCGCTGCGCGCGCGGCGCAGGACGGCGGCCATCCGTGCCGACAGGTGCTCCACCGAGAACGGTTTGGTCAGGTAGTCGTCGGCGCCGTCGTTCAGCAGCCGGACGATCTCGCTCTCGTCGTCCCGCGCGGTCGCGACGATCACGGGTACGTCGGTGATGCCACGGAGCATCTTCAGCGCCTCGGCGCCGTCGAGATCGGGCAGGCCGAGATCGAGAATGACCACGTCGAAACGGAAATGGGCGACTTCGCGCAGTGCTTCGAGCGCGGTGCCGACACTCCGTACCGTATGGGAGGCCTCCGTGAGGTGCCGGATGAGGGCGGATCGTACGAACTGGTCGTCCTCGACCACAAGCACACTTGGCATGGGCGGCACCGTACGCCATGGACCGGCCCTCGGTCCTCCTCCGGACAGCACGGGCTTCGTTGGTGCAGGATGTGCCGGATGCAACGAGGACTCGTACACGCGCTTGCGTGGTCGCTCGCCACCGGGGCGGCGGTCACGCTGTCGTGGTGGGGCGTGCACACGGTGATGGCGGGAACCGCGTACGACCCGCCGCGCGCGGTGCCCATCTCCGCGAACGCCCGCTCCGGCCGCAACGGGTCGGAGGCGCTGTCGTCCTCGACGAAGCGCCCGCAGCCGTCGGCGACCGCGACTCCCAGCAGCACCCCTCGCACCACTGCGAAGCCGTCCGCGACCGCGCCCCCGCGTGCCTCCCGCACCCCGGTGAGCAGCCCTTCGTCCGCGCGCCCGGCCAAGCCTTCCGGCACGGTGAAGAGTTACCCGACGGACGGCGGCCGGGTCGTGTTCGACCTCTACGCCCACTCGGCGAAGCTGGTCTCGGCGACCCCGGATCCGGGCTGGTCGATGCAGGTCTGGACGAACCCGAGCTGGATCCGGGTGGACTTCTCCACCGACGACGGGACGACGGTGTCGGTCTTCTGCACCTGGAACGACCATCCGCCGATGGTCGAGATCGCCTGATCACCGGCCGGTCACTGGAAAGCGGAGGGCGGCGGCGCGGGTGACGGTCGGGCGTCCGCATCGCTCACCGCCGCCGCGCCTCCGGTGAAGTCGACGAGCTCCTTGCCGTGTTCGACGCGTCCGGGGTGCGGGTCGGTGGCGACCCGGCGGGTCAGTTCGGCGACCTTGAGCGGTAGCGCCGAGGCGAGCAGCACGGCGTTGCCGAAGCGCCGGCCGCGCAGCACGGCCGGGTCGGCGGCGAGTGCCAGCTCCAGGAAGACGGTGGCGGCGGTGGCGATCTGGCCGCGCAGATGGGCCAGCGGCGGACCGTCGGCGAGGTTGGCCACGTACTGCCCGGTGGGCCTCAGGACCCTGCGTACGTCGGCGAGGAACTCGGCGCTGGTGAGATGGGCGGGCGTGCGGGCTCCGCCGAAGACGTCGGCGATGACGAGATCCGCCCAGTCGTCCGGGATCTTCGCGAGACCGGCCCGGGCATCGGTGGAGCGGACCCGGATCCGGGCCTGCGGGTCCAACGGCAGCTCCCGGCGCACGAGTTGGACGAGCGCCGCGTCCAGCTCGACGATCTGCTGGGTGGAGCGGGGCCGGGTCGCCGCGATGTAACGGGCGAGAGTGAAGGCGCCACCGCCCAGGTGCACGACATGCAGGGGCTGTTGGGCGGGGGCGGCGAGATCGGCGATGTGACCGATCCGTCGCTGGTAGGCGAAGGAGAGGTACGAGGGGTCGTCGAGGTCGACGTGGGACTGCGGGGCGCCGTCGAGCGTGAGCGTCCAGGCGTGCGCCCGCTCCCGGTCGGGGATCAGCTCGGCGAGGCCGCCGTCGACGGCCTCGGCGAGGTTCTCCGGCTTGCGGTCGGATATGCGGCCGGAGCCGCGGTCCGACGTGCGCTCCGCACGTTTCCGGCCGCCTGCGCCGCCGCTCGATCCACCTCGACGTGCCACGTGCGCTCGTCCCTACTCACTGATCATCGCCCGGGCCGGTGCAGGACCGGCAGCGGCGGGGAAACCCGCCCACCTGGCCATTATCGGCTCAGCAACAGTTGTCGGCCGCCTCGATCAGCCGGGCCGCCTGGTCGAGTGCGGCGCGCAGCACGGCCGGGTCGGTGACCGGGGCGTCGTCGGCGGGCGGCAGCAGCCAGCCGGAGCCGGAGACGGGCGGTTCCGCGGGGATCCGCAGCCCGCGGCCGTTCGTCTGCGTACAGGCACTGCCCGGCACGTCCCAGGCCTCGGCGGTGCCCGGCGGCACCAGGAAGCCGAGGGTGGCGCAGGCGCCGTCGTGCAGAACCGGGCCGACAGCCTCCTGGTCCGCGCCGCGGCGCAGGATGTCCACGGCCTCCAGGCCCTGGCGGGCCGGCACGGTCACCAGGTCGCAGGGGCCCTCGGCAAGAGGAGTGCGGGGCCCTGCCCCGGCACGCTCGCCGGGACCCGCGGGCGTGGTCGGGGGGGTGGGCCCGGCTGGGCCAGCGGGCTCCGCGGGGCCGGTGGACTCGGCGGGTTCGGACCCCGTCGTCCCGGATTCGGTCGTCGCCGTACAGGTCGTCGCAGTCGTCCGCGAGCCGGACTCCGTGCCGAGGTGCAACAAGGGACCTCTCCTCTCATCGCCAGATGGAGCCAGACTCCGTCTCCACATGGACCAACGCGCCGCCCACGTCAAGGGCTACGGTGCTGCACCGCCGCAAAGGGTGGCAGTTCATGGCAGATCATGGGTGAGATATCCGTTTTGTAGGCAAACGCTGCGTGTGCGACCTGTCACAGCAGGTACGTTCTTGCTCCGCCGGGACACCGGAAACAGGCGCCCGGCTTGCACCAGAGAGGGCCCAGCCATGGTGTCGACAGGGGCAGTCCCCAACCTCGCCTTCCGGCAGCTGCGCGGACCGCGCTCCGCCGGGGAGTTCGCTGCCGCGGTACGCAGGTCCGCGCGCGAGATCGGCGAGCAGGTCGCCTGCGACGCCCGGTACATCGGACGCGTGGAATCCGGCGAGATCCGCTGCCCCAACTACGCCTACGAACGGGTCTTCCTCCACATGTTCCCCGGGGCGACCCTGGCGGACCTGGGCTTCTCGGCGCGCGAGACCGTACGCGGCCGGGGAGCGAGAGCCGCCGACGACACCCCCGGCCGTCCCGACATCCCCCCACCCCCCACGCTCCACAGCGACACCGACGAGGAGAGCGACGTGCTGCGTCGCGTATTCATGACGAGCGGCACCACCGCGATGGCGGCCGCATCCCTGGGTCTCGGCCTGGGCACCACAGCCATCGCCGCCGCAGCCGTGCCCGTACAACGGCGGGTGGGCGAGGCCGAGGTGACCGCCGTCGAGAAGGCGGTACGGCAGATCCGGCTGCTGGACGACCGGCACGGCGGCGGAGGCCTCTACCGGCGGGCCGCCCAGCCGCTGCGGGCGGCGTACGCCCTGCTCGATTCGGGGACCACCACCCGCCGCTCCACCTCCGACCGGCTGCACGCCGGGGCCGGCGAGCTGGCCATCTCGGTGGGGTGGCTGGCCCACGACTCGGCGCGCTTCGAGGACGCCCGCTCGCACTACGCGGAGGCGCTCGCCACCGCGCGGGTGGCCGGGGACGCGGGGCTGGAGGCGCACGCCTTCTGCAATGCGTCGTTTCTGGCGCGGGACACGGGGCGGCCCCGCGAGTCGGTGCGTGCGGCGGAGGCCGGGCAGCGGGCCGCGGAGTCACTGGGCTCACCGCGGCTGCTGGCGCTGCTCGCACTGCGGGAGGCGGGGGGCAGGGCCGGGCTCGGCGACCGCAGCGGGTGCGAACGGGCCCTGGGGCGGGCGCACAAGGCCTTCGGCCGCGGGACGTCCGACGCCGATCCGGAGTGGATGACGTTCTTCCGCGAGGCGGAGCTGGAAATGCTGGAGGCACAGTGCTGGTCCGCGCTGGGCGACTGGCCGCGGGCGGCCCGGCACGCGCGGCGGGCCACCCGGCTCCAGGACCCCCATTTCACCCGGAACCTGGCGCTGTACCGCGCCGAGCTGACGACGGACCTGGCCCGTGCGGGGGCGGCGGCGGAAGCGGCCACGGCGGGGCACCAGGTACTGGACCTGCTGTCCCAGGTCCGGTCCTCCCGGATCCGGGCGATGCTGGCGGGAGCGGCACAGGTGCTGCGGGCCCAGCGGGGGGCACCGGAGGTGGCGGAGTTCCTGGAGCGGTACGAGGAGGTGGGCGCGGAGGCGTGAGCCACGGTGCGGGTGGTGGGGGCGCCCCTCCGGGTGCCTCCCCCACGCGATCCGCACCCGGGTCCCGTGCACCCGGCCGCCCCCGATCGCCGGACGGGCCGGGTCTACCGGTCCAGGTGCCCCGTGTCGTTCCAGCGTTCGAGCGCCGGCGCCCCGTACGCCCACCCCAGCACCGACAGCGATGTCGGGTCCAGCCGGATGCGCGACGCGAACGACACGTCCTCGCCCAGCCAGCGCGCCCCCAGCGCCCGCAGGATGTGGCCGTGCGCGAAGACCAGCACGTCACGGTCGGCCGAGCGCGCCCAGTCGACGATCTCGTCCGCCCGGGCGGAGAGTTCGGACAGTGTCTCGCCCTCCGGCACCCCGTCGCGCCAGATGAACCAGCCCGGCCGGATCGCCTGTATCTGGGCCGGGGTCATGCCCTCATACGCCCCGTAGTCCCACTCCATGAGCGCGTCCCACGGCTGCGCCCGGTCCGCGAAGCCGGCGATGTCGCAGGTCTCCCTGGCACGGACGAGCGGGCTGGTGCGGACCTCCAGGCCCGGCAGGTCCGCCCACGGTTTACGGTGCAGCCGCTCACCCAGGAGCTTGGCGCCCTCGCGTCCCGCGTCGAGGAGCGGGATGTCCGTCCTGCCGGTGTGGTTGCCCTTCACGGACCATTCCGTCTGGCCGTGCCGGGCGAGCAGGATTCGCGGTGCCATGACGGCTCTCCCTGATTCTTGGATCTTGAAATGTGCGTCTTGAGATGTGAACCGGAGACAACGACAGCAGGGACGGTCATCCGTCTTCCATCATCGCGCACGTCACCTGGAGGCAACCTCCGGGCCCGAACGGGCGTCCATCCACCCGCGGAGAAATCTCCGCACGAACCGGGGCATCCACAGAGGACCCCCGGGGAATTCGTGGTCGATCCGCGCCGTACGGTTGAACGGCCGCCCTCGGCAGCATGAACACATGATGGAGAGCTTCCGGATGCCGCTTGCCAGCACCGCGCCCGCGCCGAGCCACCGGCCTCGCTGGTGGGCCGAGCTGCCGCTGATCGCGGTGGTGTACGCGATCTACTCGGCGGGCCGGCTGCTGGTCCGCAGCGATGTGGCCACCGCCGTCGACCACGGGTTGCGCATACTGCACCTCGAGAAGACGCTCTTCCTCAACGCGGAGCATCCGCTCAACCGGCTGATGACCGCCCATCCGTCCATCGGCATACCCGCCGATTTCGCGTACGCCTCACTGCATTACATGGTCACCCCGGCCGTCCTGATCTGGATCTACCGGCGTCGCGCGGCCGTGTACCGCGCCGCCCGCACCTGGCTGATGACCTCCACCCTGCTCGGCCTGATCGGCTTCGCACTGCTGCCGACGTGCCCGCCGCGCCTGCTGCACGCCACACACGGTTTCGTGGACACGATGGCCCAGTACAGCTCGTACGGCTGGTGGGGCAACGAGGCGAGCGCGCCGCGCGGGATGGGCTGGATGACCAACCAGTACGCCGCGATGCCGAGCCTGCACGTCGGCTGGGCGCTGTGGTGCGGGATCCTCCTCTGGCGCCACGGGCGGCATCCGCTCGTGCGCGCCGCGGGTGTCGCCTACCCGATAGTCACCACCTTCGTCGTGATGGGCACGGCCAACCACTACTTCCTCGACGCGCTCGCGGGCGCTGCCGTGATGGGCGCCGGAGCGCTGCTGACCAGGCCGGTGATGCGGCTCGCCGACCAGGCCGTCGCCGGCGTGCGTGCCCGGTTCGCACCGGCTCCCACCGTCACGAAGTCCCCGATTGTCAGTGCCGGATGCAAGACTTCCGCGGGTGAGCGAATTCCCGGCCAGCGGACCTCCTCCGCAGACTCCGCCGATGCCGCAGCATCGGGCGACGCAGCCGGCGACGGCACTCCGGCAGCGGCTCGCTGAGCTGCGCGGTCCGGCCGTCGCCCCGCATCCGCTCGACGCCCGCGCGCTGGCCGCGCTCGCTGCCAACCCCGGCTGCAGGCGGCGCGCCCTGCTGGACGGCGCCGGGGTGGACAAGGCGGTGCTGGCCACGGCGCTCGGCTCGCCGGCCGCGTTCGGCCAGTCGCAGTTCGGCCAGTCGCAGTTCGCGTTCATGCGGGGGAACGCCTTCGAGGCGAAGGTCAAGGCCGACGGCGGTACCGAGCTGATGCGTCTGCTGCACGAGCGGCTCGGTGGCGGCAGCGAGACGCCCCGCGAGGTCCGGGTGCCGGATCTGACGGCGGCCGGCCCCGAGGGGCGCGCGGCGCGTACGGCGCTGGCCCTGCGGGAGGCGACCGGGGCGGGCGGCTGGGCGCTGCTCGACCATCCGATGCTGGCCCTGGAGGTGGCGGGCTCACCCGCCTATCTGGAGCCGGACGCGGTGGTGGTGCACCCCGACGGCCGGTGGACGGTCGTGGAGATCAAGTCGTTCCCCATGATCGACAGTTCGGCGGACGCGGCGAAGGTCGGCGCGGCCGCCCGGCAGGCGGCCGTGTACGTCCTGGCGCTGGAGCGGATCGCGGCGGTCACGGACGGCGCGGAGGTCGGCCACCGGGTGCTGCTGGTCTGCCCGAAGGACTTCTCCAACCTGCCGACGGCGTCGGTCGTGGACGTGCGCAAGCAGCGGGCGGTCACCCGCCGGCAGCTGACCCGGCTGACCCGGATCGAGGACATCGCGGCGGCCCTGCCCGAGGGCACCACCTTCGACCCGCAGTGTTCGCCGCAGGAGCTGACGGCCGCGGTCGAATCGGTGACGGCGGCGTATGCACCCGAGTGCCTGGCCGCCTGCGAACTGGCCTTCCACTGCCGGACCACGGCGCGCGCGGCCGGTGCGGTGGAGGCGCTGGGGCGGAGCGTGCGGGGCGAGCTCGGCGGTCTGACCACGGTCTCCGCGGTGCTGGCCGCGGCCGCGGGCAAGGAGGGCGACCCGGCGGACCCGACGGTCGCGGCCCTGCGCCGCGCGGCGGCCCTGCGCGCGGAGGCGCTGGAGCCGGCGGCCTGCTCAGTGGCCCCGGCACGGGCGACCGGCCCCCTGCCTCACCAGCGGGCGACCGGCCCGATGGCTCCGGAGGGCGGCGCCGTATGTCGCTGATCAGTACCCTGGCCCGGCTCGAGGCCGTGGAGAGCGGGCGGGCGCAGCCGCTCGCCACTGTTCGCCACCGCCGTCTCTCCGACCGGCCGCTCGTCCTCGTCCCGCTGACCACCGCCGGTGAGGCGGGCGCCCCGCTCGGCGCCCTCGTGGGCACCGACCGGGACGCGCCACGCCTGCTGACCGTGGCCCAGCCGCGCGACCGCGATCTGCGGTTCGCCTTCCTCGCCGACCTGGCCGAGGCGGTCCTGCCGCACATCGAGTCGTACGCGGACGTGGTCGAGCCGGCCGAGCGCAACGAGACCGACCCCGAGACCGGGAAGAAGGTCAAGGTCGAGGTCGAACTGTGCGCGGACGCCCCTCAGTTGATCGTGCCGAGCCGGGCCGGCATCGACTTCGTGCGACTCCTCGGCCGCTCCATGCGGTTCCGGCGCACCGCCGAGGACGATCCGGACACCCCGTACCCGGCCCCGGCCCGTGTCCCGCTGCTCGGCCGCTGGCTGACCCACTACGGGGAGCGGGCCCGGGTGCCGGGTTCCTCGCTGCTCCTGGCCATGACCGATCTGCTGAACCGGCACTGGGCGACGGGTCAGTCCTCGCTCGAGGACCAGCATCTCGGCGCGCTCCTCGCCTGGATCGATCCGCCGAAGAGCGAGTCCGGGGCTCAGGCCGCGCTCCGGGCCGAGCTGGAGCGGGACGGCGAGGGCAGGCTGGTGTGCCCGCCGGCCGGTCCGGCGACGGACCCGGCGTTCGACAACCGGCTGCTCGCCCCGGCGATCGAGAAGTACGACCGGGCGCGTACAGCACTCGCGGCCGCCGAGGACGGAGTCGCGGCCGATACCCGGCTCGCCGCGCTGACGGCGGCCGAGCGGGAGATCGGATCGCTTCTCGCCGGAGTGATGCGGCCGACCTGGGACGCGGTGTGGCGGGGACTGGACCTGTTGGAGCAGTTGCCGCCCGGGGCCAGGTCCGAGGACCGCTGGACCCGGGACCGCTGGTCGTTCACCGGCCACCGGGACCGCGTCCGGTCCGGGGAGCCGCCGCAGCCGCGCCGGGACGACGCGGTGACGGCGGCGCAGAAGCTCGCGTCGCGGGAGACGGCGCAGGCCCAGCTGGAGGCGCAGGAGGCGCTGGACGATCCGCTGGTCCTGGCCGGGCGGCGGCTGGCCGGCGAGGCGTTCGTCGGGGAGGTGACCGAGGTGGTGATGGCGTACAGCGAGTCGAAGCGGCCCTCACCGCGCCCGCTGGTCACGGTACGGACGGCCGAGCGCCCGCACCTCGGCGAGCGGACGAAGGTGTACCGCTCGCTGGACGGCAAGCCGCAGACCGCGGAGTTCGTGGCGTACGCGGGCGGGGATGCCGCCGCAGCCGAGGAGATCCTGCTCGTGCTGCGGATCACCGACCGGATGGGCCGGAGCAAGGAGCCGGCCCCCGGTTCGCTGCCCGAGCCGGGTGACCGGATCGCGTGGACGCTGTTCGAGCACGATCAGCGCAGCGGCCCGAAGCTGCCGGACCCGGAGGACACGCCCTGGACGCACGGCGGCCCGCCGGGCGCCGCCGGGCACGCCGAGAGGCCCGACCCCGTGACCGCGGAGGACCTTCTGTGACTGCCGTATTCGACCCGGGCGCGGCGGCGGGACGAGCCACCGCCGCGATCCTCGACGACACTCTGCACGGCACGGCCCGTGGCATCGTGGTGGACTCCCCGCCGGGCGCGGGCAAGTCGACGCTCGTGGTGCGCGCCGCGCTCGAACTGGCGGCTGCCGGACGTCCGCTGATGGTGGTCGCGCAGACCAACGCCCAGGTCGACGACCTGGTGGTCCGGCTGGCCGAGAAGGAACCGGGGCTTCCGGTCGGCCGGTTGCACAGCAACGACGCGGACCCGTACGACAAGGCCCTCGACGACCTGCCCCACGTACGGAAGTCGGCGAAGGCGGCGGACCTCGCGGGACTCGACGTCGTCATCTCCACGGCCGCCAAGTGGGCGCATGTGAAGAACGTCGAGCCGTGGGGGCACGCGATCGTCGACGAGGCGTACCAGATGCGCTCCGACGCGCTGCTGGCCGTCGCCGGACTCTTCGAACGGGCCCTGTTCGTCGGCGATCCGGGCCAGCTCGACCCGTTCTCGATCGTCGGCGCGGACCAGTGGGCGGGGCTGTCGTACGACCCGTCGGCGAGCGCGGTCTCGACCCTGCTGGCGCACAACCCACACCTGCCGCAGCACCGGCTGCCGGTGTCGTGGCGGCTGCCCGCCTCGGCCGCCCCCCTGGTCTCGGACGCCTTCTACCCATACACCCCGTTCCGCAGCGGCACCGACCACGGCGACCGGCGGCTGTCGTTCGGCGTCGCGTCGGACGGCTCCGCCCCGGACCGGGTGCTGGACCGGGCCGCAGAGTCCGGCTGGGGCCTGCTCGAGCTCCCCGCCCGGCACACCCCGCGCACGGATCCGGAGGCGGTGCGGGCGGTGGCCCAGGTGGTCCGCAGGCTGCTGGACCGGGGCGGCGCGGCCATGAGCGAGCGCTCCCCCGAGCCCGCTGCGGTGACGGCGGACCGGGTCGCGGTCGGCACCGCCCACCGGGACCAGGCCGCGGCGGTACGGGCGGCGCTCGCGGAGCTCGGCGTGACGGGCGTCGCAGTGGACACGGCGAACCGGCTCCAGGGCCGCGAGTTCGATGTGACGGTGGTCCTGCACCCGCTGTCCGGCCGTCCGGACGCCACGGCGTTCCATCTGGAGACGGGCCGGCTGTGCGTACTGGCCTCCCGTCACCGCCACGCCTGCATCGTGGTCTGCCGCGAGGGTGTCGCCGACCTGCTGGACGAGCACCCGTCGACGGAACCGGTCCAGTTGGGCGTCACGGTGAAATTCCCCGACGGCTGGGAAGCGAACCATGCCGTGCTGTCGCATCTCGCGGAACACCGGGTGCGATGGGCACCGTGATTCCGCCGGTTCCCTGACGTCCGTAACGTCCACGGGGTGCGGGCGATAGGCCACCGGAGGGGGCGTGCGTCGCGCCGGGGGGTGTCCCGGTGCGCGCCCCCCGCGCACGGGCCCCGCGCACCGCCCCGGAAGCGCTCTTGCGGCGCGTTGGACAATGGAGGGTGGCCGTCGGGCCCACCGAAGGAGGAACAACCACATGGCACAACCCGAGCGGAACGAGCGGCAGCGGCTGCGCCCCGCGCCCCTGCTCTTCGAGCCGACGGCGGCGGTCGCCGACCCCGAGCACTTCTTCGACCTGGAGTCGATGGACGACCCGAGGGAGATGCTGGCCCGTGCCACCGAGCTGACGCTGGCATTTCGTGCCGCGACCGACCGTGCGGTCGAGTTCCAGGCGATCGCCGCCGCACAGCTGGCCGATCCGCGCCGGTTCGACCGGCTGACGACGGCGGACATCGCGGAGCGCGCGGAGTGGACCGAGGACTACGCGAAGAAGATGGTCGAGTTCGGCCGGAGCCTGCTGGGTGGCGCGAGGCCGTGACGCCGGAGCGTCCGGTCCCCGCCCGGAGCTGACTCCGGGGACAGCCGCTGGCATATGCCCGCGCGCAAGATACTCCCCTCCGCCCCGTCCTGTCCCGTTTTCCGGCAACTCCTGGAATCCGGACCGTCACTCCCGGTAGACCAGTGCACATGACCGCATGGCTGCCAGACCACACGACCCTGCACCCCGGCACCGGGTCCCGCACGGGACCGGACACCGGCCCCCGCCACGGTGTCGACGTCTTCGCCGCCGTGCGGGACCGGACCGGGCACCGTGACGAGAACCAGGCCGGGGACCGGGTCGCACAGGTCACCGCGGCAGGCGCCGCCTGGCTCGCCGGCGCCACGGCCTACCCACGCTCCACGCTCGCCCAGTGGACGGCCCACCCCGGCTCCCCCGGCGTACTGCCGTGCGGCACGGCGTTCGACGTGGTCAATGTCCCCGTGCTCTTCGGCCGGCGGATGCTGGAGCACCTGTGGGCCGACGGGCCCGGTTCCGGGCCGGTCGCCACGCACCGCGGACGGATGCTGCTGTTCGCCGCCCCCGGTACCGCCCAGCGGCTGCCGTCCCTGCTCGACTGGGAGGAGTGGGGCAGCCGCCCCGGGCCGCGGGTGGGCGGGTCCCCCCTGCCGTCCCGGGGTCCGGACCGCTCCGCGGACAGGGTCCCGCCACTGCTCTGTCACGGCACCGGCGACGCGGTGACCGTCCCACCCCTGACCTGTGGTTCCGCCGCGGCCGGGCCCCGCTGGGTGGTCGCCCCCGACACCCGTGACCCGTGGCTGCCGGGCCCCGACGTACTGCTCTGGGCCTGTGTGCGGGTGGCCCGCTCGGCGCCCATGTCGTCGGCCCGGATTTCGATTTTTCCTCCCGCCGATCAGGATGCTAATGTCTACGACGTCAGCAGGCGCCGCTAGCTCAGTTGGTTAGAGCAGCTGACTCTTAATCAGCGGGTCCGGGGTTCGAGTCCCTGGCGGCGCACCGACGGAAGAAGCCCCTCGCGCAAGCGGGGGGCTTCTTCGTTTCCGGCATCGCCCGGGCCCGGCTCAGGTACCCGTGGTGATCCTGACCGTCCACGCGCCCGACGGCGTCCGGTCCGCGACTTCGATCCTCGTGTGCTCGCCGGGGATGGAGTACGTCTCACCGACCCGCAGCGGCGCGTCCGCGAGCGGCGGGTAGACCGACAGGTCCCAGCAGGCGTCGGTGTCGGGGTGCGTGTCGATGACCTGCACGGGTCCGTCGCCGGACGACGTCTCGCTGCGCACCCGGTAGATCAGCACGCCTTCGCTGCAGGTCGTCCGGTCGTTGCCGGTGGCGCTGCGGGCCTCCAGCGCCACCGCACTGTCCTCCCCGGTCCTGATCACCGCGAGCCGCGTGCCGATCGACGCGCCGGGCACCGGCACGGCGGCCATCGACTCCAGGGTGATGTTCGCGTTCTCCTGGATGCACGCCACCTGCCCGCGGTCCAGCCAGCCCAGTTTCCACTTGTGCCAGCCGAACAGATCCGGCGCGAGACCGAACTGGCTGCCCATCACATCCCAGTCGCCGACGTAGGTGTCCCAGTCGCCCTTGCCGTCCGCCGGCCGGTGGTAGAGGTCCGGCAGATCGATGACGTGCCCGGTCTCGTGGGCCAGCACGTTCCGGTCCGGAGGGTGCTGTTCGAAGACGGTGACGACGCGCCGGATGTCCGTGCCGTCGGCATGCAGCGGCCTGTCGAAGTTGACGACCTTGGTCGCGTCGGAGTCGACGCCGGGGGCGTCCGGGTCGGCGACGAGATAGACGATGTCGTACTTCGAGAAGTCGACCTGGTCGTCGGCCACGGAGATCGCGTCGCGCAGGTACTCGCTGCGCCGCCCGTCGTCCCAGTCACGCTTTATGCCGTACGAGGTGGAGCTCCGGGGCATCTGGATCCAGTCCGGCTGCGGATGCGGGCGCAGGATGAACTTCCCGTACGAGGCACGCCGGAAGAACCGGGTGGTGGCAGGGAAGTAGTCGGCGGCGAGCTCGGCGGGGGTGGTGACCGGGTGCGCGTCCGGGAAGGACAGGAAGATCATGACCGCGTCGAGAGGATGGTCGGGACGCGGGTAGGCGTCGTTCCAGTTGCCCACACCCAACGAGTGGTGCGCCCCGGTCCGGGGCAGGGCGCACGGGCCGGCCGCACCCGTGGCGGCCACGGACGGACCCGCGACGAGGGAGATGGCGGCGAGCGACAGGAGCGCGATCGCTCCGGCCAGGACGGCACGCGGACTCGGCCTCTCCAACCCGGCGAGTCTGCGCTGGCGCGGCACATCAACCTCCGGGTGCGGGAATGCTGGTTATCACCCACTTTGTGCCGGTTTTGCGTTATGCGCCCTGTTGTGCTGCACCACCCGTGTAAGCGAGCCGCAACCCGGGGACTTGTTCACGGACAGTCACAATCGATCACCGCGGCAACGCAAGAGCGACCCTAGATCGACTGGAGAGAACAGAGCTGCACAGAAATAATCAATCGCGGGCAAACCGGATCGGCACGCGAATGGTCCATGCGGGGCGATCCAGGGGCCAGGAGCGGGCAGGGAGCTGGAACGGGCCGGATGACAACCTCTATGCTTCACCACGCTTTCCTGCGTGGTTTCCGGTCCGACGACGGCACTCCGCGCGGCGGGCCCAGTCCGACCACATCTGTTCAGGACAGAACTGCACGGCGGGAGCGAGCGGTGAGCGGAACCTCCGAAGGGCCGAGGCCCGCGGCAGGCACAGCGCCCCCTACCGTGCGGCCGACGGTCACGGAGCGTCAGAGGGAGCGTGCCTCAGCGGGTGCGGCCGGGTACCGGGCCGACTACCGGGCCGTCTTCCTGACCGCCGGCCTCCCGATGGCCGTCGTCGACCACGAAGGCCTCGTCCTCACCGCCAACGACGCCCTCGGCGCGCTGCTCGGCACCGACCCCGCCGTGCTGGCCGCGCAGTCCGCGTCGGATCTGCTCGACGTCTCGTCGGACGGCCGCACCTGGCATGCGTACCGCGAGGTGCTGCGCGGGCGGCGTTCCCGGTTCCGCTGCACGCGCAGGCTCAAGCACCCGGACGGGCGCTCGCTGTGGGCCGAGATCACCGTCGTCCCGATGCCGGAGGCCGCGGGAGCGGGCGCGGCCCCTGCCCCGGGGCCGGGTCGCTCCCCCGTGCTGCTCTCCGTCGCCGACGTCAGCGACCGGCGCGAGCTGCAGAAGCGGCTGCACCATCTCCAGATGCACGATCCGGTGACCCGGCTCCCCAACCGGATGCTGTTCTTCGAACGGCTCTCGGCTGCCCTGCAGACCCCGCCGTACCGGGACGAAGACCCGCCGCGGCAGAGCCGGATCGGGCTCTGCTACCTCGACCTGGACGGTTTCAAGGCCGTCAACGACACGATGGGCCACCGGGTCGGCGACCGGCTGCTCGCCGCCGTCGCTTCCCGGCTCACCGACTGCGCCGAGCAGGAGAGCCTGCACCGTACCGGCGGTTCGCTCGTGGCGCGCCTCGGCGGAGACGAGTTCGCGATCCTCGTCGAGGAATCCGCCGGTGCGCAGCAACTGACCGATCTCGCCCGCGCGGTGCTCACCGCCCTGCAGAAGCCGTTCGACCTGGCCGGGCAGCGGCTCGCCGTATCGGCGTCGATCGGGGTGGTGGAGCGCGCCGTGGCCGGCACCTCGGCAACCGGTCTGATGCAGGCCGCCGACACCACGCTCTACTGGGCGAAGGCGGACGGCAAGGCCCGCTGGACGCTCTTCGACCCCGAACGCAACGCGCACCGGATGACGCGGCAGGCGCTCTCGTCCACGCTCCGCCCCGCTGTCGAGCGCGGCGAGTTCACCATCGAGTACCAGCCGCTGGTCGGCATGGCCGACGGGGTCGTCCGCGGGGTGGAGGCCCTGGTCCGCTGGAACCACCCGCAATTCGGCATGCTCTCGCCGAACCGGTTCGTCGCGATCGCCGAGGAGGACGGCTCGATCGTCCAGCTCGGCCGGTGGGTGCTGCAGTCGGCCTGCCGCCAGGCCCGGCGCTGGCAGCTGGACCATCCGACCGAGCCGCCGCTGTTCATCAGCGTCAATGTGGCCGTACGGCAGGTCTGGGACTCCGACCTGGTGACCGATGTCGCGGAGATCCTCGCCGAGACCGGTCTCGCTCCGGGGCTGCTGCAGCTGGAACTGACCGAGTCCGCGGTGATGGGTTCGGCCGGCCGCCCGCTGGAGGCACTCCGGGAGCTCAGCGACATGGGTGTCCGGATCGCCATCGACGACTTCGGGACGGGTTACTCGAACCTTGCGTACCTGAGCCGATTGCCGGTGTCCGTACTCAAGCTGGACGGCTCGTTCGTCAAGGGGTTCCGCTACGAGGACGGCGCGCACCCCAGCCCCGCCGACGAGACGATCGTCGAGGCGATGGTGCAACTGGCGCACCGGCTGGGGCTGACCGTCACCGCGGAGTGCGTCGAGACGGCGGGCCAGGCGGAACGCCTGCGCCGGATCGGCTGCGACACGGGGCAGGGCTGGCTGTACTCACGGGCAGTGGCCCCGGAGCGCATCGCGGAACTGATCGGCACCAGCCCCCTGGCCGGCTGACCGGCACCCTACGGCCGCACCCCGGCCACGCCCGGCACACCTCAGCCCGCCCGGCGGTCGAGGCGCCTTGCGGTCCGTCCGACGCCTGGGGACGAGCCCGTCACGCGGACGGGCCCGCACCGCCCTCAGCCATCCAGCCCGTACGCATCGGCGATCAGCTCGTAACTGCGCACCCGCGCCCCGCCACCGTGCGCATTGGCCGTGATCATCAGCTCGTCCGCCCCCGTCCGCTTGGCCAGATCGTTCAGCCCGGACCGGACCTCGTCCGCCGTGCCGTGGATGACGTTGCCGAGCCAGCTGTCGACGAACTCGCGCTCCATCGGGCTGAAGGAGTACGCCTCCGCCTCCTCCGGCGTCGGGATGAGACCGGGCCGGCCGGTGCGCAGACGGACCATCGACAGGGCGCCGGTCAGCACCTGACGGCGGGCCTCGCGCTCCTCGTCCGCGGCCAGGGCCGACACGCCGATCAGCGCGTACGGGGCGTCGAGCACCGCGGACGGCTTGAACGACTCCCGGTACAGGTCGAGCGCCGGAATGGTGTTCTGTGCGGAGAAGTGGTGGGCGAAGGCGAACGGCAGGCCGAGGACGCCCGCCAGCCGGGCGCTGAAGCCGGAGGAGCCGAGCAGCCAGATCGGCGGTCGGCCCGCGGGTCCCTGGACCGGACCCGGGACGGCGTGGATGCGGGAGTAGGGGTGGCCGTCGGGGAAGTCGTCGTCCAGGAACCGGGTCAGCTCGGCGAGCTGCTGCGGGAAGTCGTCGGCTCCCTCGTTCAGCCGGTCGGTACGGCGCAGCGCGGCGGCGGTCGCGCCGTCCGTGCCGGGCGCACGGCCGAGGCCCAGGTCGATGCGGCCGGGGGCCATGGCCTCCAGCGTGCCGAACTGTTCGGCGATGACGAGGGGGGCGTGGTTGGGCAGCATCACGCCCCCGGAGCCCAGCCGGATCCGCTCGGTGTGCGCGGTGAGGTGGGCCAGGATCACGGCCGGGGACGACGAGGCGACGCCCGGCATGGAGTGGTGTTCGGCGACCCAGAAACGGTGGTAGCCGCGGCGTTCGGCGAGTTGCGCGATGTCCACACTGGTGCGGAGCGCCTGGGTCGCGGTGCGCCCCTGGCCCACGCTCACCAGGTCGAGCACCGAGAGCGGCACGGGGGCGGTTCCTTCGGCCTTGCCGCGAATGTCGTCGCCTCGGTTCTTGTCCACGTGAAAGGCCTCTCCGGTGATGCGCTTACGTCCAGGGGGACGTAACAGGAGGTCGTCTCCGTTTATTCCCCGACGGCCGTACCGTGCGGCTGTTCCGGCCGGTCACTGCTCCACCGGAGCCGGCGGTGCTTCCCGGGTGGCGAAGAGTGCGCCCAGCTGCGGCGCCCAGGTACGGCGGCGAGCCAGCCGCAGGGCCTCGAACACCGTCACCTGATTGGCGGTGAGGACCGGTTTGCCGAGAAGTTGCTCAAGGTCACGGATGTGCGCGGCGGTGTGCAGGGCGGTGTCCGGCAGCAGTACCGCATCCGCGTCCGGGCGGTCCGCGGCGACCACGAGCTCCTTCAGCCGGTCCGGGCCCCACGCGGCGGCCTCGGCGGCGGAGGTGACATCGCCGCTGTGCGTGGCGACGACGTCGATGCCCGCGGTGGCCAGGAAGGTGCTGAAGAGCCGGGCGATCTCCTCCGGGTAGGTCGCGGCGACGCAGACGCGGGCGGCGCCCAGCGCCCGTACCGCCTGGACGAATCCGAGCGACGTGCTGGAGGCGGGCAGCCCTGCCGCCCGGGCCAGGGTGGTGGTCTGTCCGTGGGCGCCCTCCCAGCCGTACACGAAGCTCCCGCCGGTACTGGCCCAGACCACCGACTCGACGCCGGCCCGCCGCAGCTCCTCCAGCCCGGCGGCGAGGCGTTCGGGTTCGCCCAGCTGTCGCAGGGTGTCCGGGCGACGGTCGTCCTCGCCGGGGTCGGTGCGGTTCACGACCAGCCTGATGGTGGTGTCGAGGATGACCTCCATCCGCGGGAAGTCGTCCTCCGCGAAGTGACCCGGGTAGAGGAATCCGACGGTCGTCATGTTCGCCCTCCTGCACTGCTGGACCGCTGTACTGCTCCTTGCTGTCCCTCCCTGCCCAGTATTCCCCCCGGCAGCAGCCGCCGGCCTTCGCGTTGACGGAGCCGGGCCGGGGTGCGAGCGTGGTCAATCCGCCCATCTCAGACGCAGCGGAGCGACCGCCTCTCATGCCCGACCCCACCCTGCTCGTCCTGGACGCCGACCCGTCGCCCCGCCTCGGCGCCCTGACCGGACGGGCCCGGATCCGGTACACGGACGAGGCCGGTCTCGCCGGCCAACTGCCGTACGCCGACGCCCTGCTGGTATGGGATTTCACCTCTGACGCGGTACGCGCCGCCTGGCCCGGCGACGGACCACGGCCCCGCTGGGTGCATACGGCGAGCGCCGGTGTGGACCGGCTGCTCTGCCCGGAACTGGCCCGGTCCGACACCGTCCTGACCAACGCGCGGGGCGTCTTCGAACGGCCGATCGCCGAGTATGTGCTGGGTCTGGTTCTGGCGTTCGCGAAGGACGTCCCCGGCACGCTGGAGCTGCAGCAGCGGCGACGGTGGCACCACCGCGAGTCGCAGCAGGTCGCGGGCACCCGCGCGGTGGTCGTCGGGGCCGGTCCGATCGGGCGGGAGATCACCCGTTTGCTGATCGCGCTGGGGGTCGAGGTCGCGCTCGTGGGGCGCACGGCGCGGCGCACCATCCATGGGGCCGAGGACCTGGACCGGCTGGCCGCCCTGGCCGACTGGGTGATCTGTGCGGCGCCGCTGACGCAGCGGACCCGCGGGATGTTCGACGCGCGGTTCTTCGGGCTGATGCAGCCGTCGGCCCGCTTCATCAACGTGGGGCGCGGGCCGTTGGTCGTCGAGGAGGATCTGGCCGAGGCACTGCGCAGGCGGTGGTTCGCGGGTGCGGCGCTCGATGTGTTCACGGACGAACCGCTGGATCCGGGCAGCGCACTGTGGGACGTACCGGGGCTGATCGTGTCCCCGCACATGAGCGGCGACACGGTCGGCTGGCGCGACCGGCTGGGCGAGCAGTTCGTGGAGATGTACGAACGGTGGGCGGCCGGGGAGCCGTTGCCGAACGTGGTCGACAAGCGGCTCGGGCACGTGCCGTCCCCGGACGTCCTCCACGGCGCGAACACCCCTTGCGCACCCCCGCGTTGAGACCGGAGAAGGATCTGCGGAAGCCGACGCCCGGCACCGGCGGGCGGCTGCGGCCGGTCCGCCGGAAAAAAATCTTCCCGGATCCCTGACTCGAACGTACGCCCGAGATCCTCGTTGCGGCGCTGTGACCTCGCCCTCCAACGCTTACTCATGACTTTGGCATATGCCGCACGGGTGCACCCCAGCTGACAGCGCCGGATCGCCTCATCAAGTCGCCAACAGGCCCCCCTCAAACGGCTTTTGGCAGCTATCGTGGTGCGACAGCTTGTGGTGACAACCTGGTCTTGCGGTCGCAATCCGGTAGGGGGAAACCGTGGCGCTGAAGCCCGAACCGACCGCGCCGTTCCACTCGGTGCAGTACGCCCTTCGTGTTCTCGAGACGATCTCCAAGCATGGCAACGGCGTGATGGACGCCCAGATCTCCCGCGAGACGGGGCTGCCGGGCGGGCACCTCGCCCCGCTGCTGCTGATGCTGCGCCGCGAGGGTTATGTCGAGCAGGTCACCGACGGCGCCTACGTGATCGGCTCGTCGCTCCTCCTGCTCGGCTCCGGCGCCGCCCGCCGGCAGGCGCTGGAGACGAAGCTCCAGCACACCCTGGGCCAGCTGCGCGATTCGGTCGGCGCCGCGGTGTACATCAGCCGGTACATGGACGGGGAGATCCGGGTCACCCAGTACGCCGACGGCCCGCACACCCCCGCAGTCAACGAATGGGTGGACTTCCGGTCCGCCGCGCACGCCAGCGCGATCGGCAAGTGCCTGCTGACCCAGCTCGACCACGACGGCCGCCGCGACCACCTCTCGCGCCACAAGATCGCCCGGCTCACCTCGCGGACCATCACCAGCGAGAAGGTCCTCTTCTCCAAGCTGGACAACCAGCCGGCGACGGTCCCGGTGCTCGACCTCCAGGAGTACGCGGTGGGCACGGTCTGCGCTGCCGTGCCGCTGACGGCGGGCTCCTCGGCCGGCTGCCTGGCACTGTCCCTGCCGGTCGAGGACGCACACCGGCTGCGCTCGGCGGCGGACACCCTGAACCGGCGGGCCGCTCCGGTCCTGCTCTCGCTGGCCCTCTAGAGGCGTCGCGGGCACGCGTCATCAGCACCCCTCGGGACCAGGTATTATTTTCGAGTCAGCAGGCGCCGCTAGCTCAGTTGGTTAGAGCAGCTGACTCTTAATCAGCGGGTCCGGGGTTCGAGTCCCTGGCGGCGCACAGACAAACGCACTGGGCGGTCCACGTACACACGTGGACCGCCCAGTGCGTTTCCGCATGCCTTCCCGCCACCCCGCCCGACACCGGCGTGCACGGTTGCCCAAGGTTTCATACAAACGTGTTACACAGGCGTACTAGACAGCTGTTTTATACGCTCGTATATTCCCTGTCATGACGAACGCGACGAGCACCACCACTGGCCGCAGTGGCCTCGCCGGCCGCAAGGAATGGACCGCCTTCGTGGTCCTCCTGCTCCCCCTTCTCCTGGTGTCGATGGACGTCTCCGTCCTCTTCTTCGCCATCCCGTCCATCGACCGGGACCTCGCCCCCAGCGCCACCCAGCAGCTCTGGATCTTCGATGTGTACGGCTTCGCCCTGGCCGGCCTGCTCATCACGATGGGCTCGCTCGGCGACCGGATCGGCCGCCGCAAGCTGCTGCTCCTAGGGGCGGCCGCCTTCGGCGCCGCTTCCGTCGGCGCCGCGTACGCCACCAGCCCCGAGATGCTCATCGCGGCGCGGGCGCTGCTCGGCATCGGCGGCGCGACGCTGATGCCGTCGACGATGGGGCTCGTGCGGAACATGTTCCGCGACGAACAGCAGCGCAGCCGCGCGGTCGGCATCTGGTCCGGCGCCATGGCGGGCGGAATCGCCCTCGGCTCGGTCCTCAGCGGGGTCATGCTGGAGCACTTCTGGTGGGGCTCGGTCTTTCTGATCAATGTGCCGGCGATGGTGCTGCTGCTGGCCCTGGTGCCGGTGCTGGTCCCGGAGTTCAAGGACCCGGACCCCGGACGGTTCGACCTGGTGAGCGTGCCGCTGTCGATGGGCTCCGTGCTGCCGGTCGTCTACGGCGTCAAGGAGAGCGCCGCGCACGGTCTCGACATCCGCAACGCCCTGCTGATCGCCGCCGGGCTGGGCATCGGCTGGGCCTTCGTCCGCCGGCAGCGCAGCCGTGGCGACGCGATGATCAGCCGGGAGCTCTTCCGCGGACCGGGCTTCGCCGCCGGGATCGGCCTGAACTCCCTTGCCGCCTTCGCGATGATGGGCTCCGCCTTCTTCACCACGCAGTACCTGCAGTCGGTGCTCGGCATGTCGACGACGGAGGCCGCGCTGTGGAGCCTCGCCCCGTCGCTGGCGGTGGGGGCCGCGGCGCCGACGGCCACGGCGATCGCCCAGCGGACCGACCGCACGCATGTGATCTCCGCCGGCTTCGTCATCGCCGCCGCCGGGTTCGCCGTGCTGGCCCTGTCCGGGACGGACTCGCTCTGGCTGCTGCTCATCGGCTCGGCCGTGATGAGCTCGGGCATCGTCACCGTGATGGCGCTCGTCTCGGACCTGGCGCTGGCGACCGCCCCGCCGGAGAAGGCGGGTTCGGCCGCGTCACTGCTGGAGACCGGCCAGGAGTTCGGCGGCGCGATGGGCATGGCGCTGCTGGGGGCGGTCGCCACCGCGGTGTACGGAGCGGACCTGCCGGACTCCGCACCGGAGGCCGCCCGCAAGACCCTGCCGGGGGCGCTGGCCACCGGGGACGCGTCGCTGATCTCGGCGGGCCGGGAGGCGTTCGTGCACAGCATGCAGTACGCGTCGGTGGCGGGGGCGCTGATTCTGCTGGCAGGGGCGGTACTGGCGATCGCGCTTCTGCGACGCGGCGGCCAGGGCCGGAACGAACTGGCTCCGACGCACTAGGCGGGCTCGCCGGCCTCGCTCTCCTGCCCGCGATCGCCGGACAGGCTCGGACATCGGGCCTGTCCGGCGATCGACTTGTCAGGCGTCAGAACTGGACGTCGGAGCACGCGTAGAACGCGTTCCCGGTGTCCGCGATGTTCCAGACGCTCAGGATGATGTGCCGCCCCGTCTTCTGAGTGGGGATGGTGCCCTGCTGGGTCAGCGTGTCCGGGGGCTGCTGGCCGCCGTACGGCACGGTCATGAAGGGCTGCGACTCAAGGGCCGCCCTGGTGAGCGGCTTGGTGGGGTCCCAGCCGTTCTTGGTGATGTAGTAGCGGAAGTCGGTCGTGGCGTGCCGGGCGGTGAACCGCCAGCGGAAGCTGAAGCCCTGGCCCGCGGTGACCTTGGTGGCGGGCCAGGTTCCGCCGCGCGGGTCGTCGAGCGCGGCGAAGTTGTCGTGGGCGCCGGAACAGATCTTGCCGTCGGCCGGACCCGCCGCGGGGAAGCCCTTGGGAGCCTCGACGCTCTGGGGCTCCCACTGGATGGCGCCGCAGTCGGTGACGGTGCCGTTGGCGCAGAGCTTCTGGCGGCTGATGGGGTTGTCGGTGTAGCCGTGGCTGCCGGCGCTGCTCGTCGCGAACATCGAGACGCCGGCTATCGCCAGGCCCACTATGGCCGCGCTTGCCCGTTTACGCATTGCTGTCGCTCCTCAGGGACGTGGGGGAAGTTCCATGAGCTGTGCTGCGTGCGCAATGGTGCGGTCTAGACCAAGTCTCAGATTATTGACACGGCATGAACATGTCCAGACCAATGGGAATGGGATTCCGGCCCCACGAAGACGGCGCGGCGGTGCGGTCAGGAGCCTTCGCCGCCACTGCGTCCTGTGTAGAAGGCCACCGTCAAGTCCTTGACCAGTGCCTTCCGTTCGTAGTCGTCGAGCTCGACGAGGCCGCGCGCGGTCAGCCGGTTGACCGTGTCGTCCACCGCGTCGACCACGGATGTCAGCACGCTGTCGCGGTGTTTGGCGTCAATGGCGGCGATCCGGCGGCGCTGCATGGCCGCGGCGACCTCCGGCGCGTACTCGATACCGGTCGGCTGCGCGGAGTACACCTCGATGCCCACCGGCTCGCAGTCCGCCTTCAGCATCCGGGTCAGCGCGTCGCCGACCGCTTCCGCGTTGCGCAGGGTGTGCGCGTCCTCATGGAAGGCGTCGGCGGGCAGCTGCGAGAGGACGCGCGCCATCGCCGACTCGACCTGCTCGCGCAGATACTCCTCGTGGTTCGCGACCCCGAGCGTCGCCCGCACGGTGTCCCTGATCCGCCACACGACGAGGACGACGACGCGCAACGCCGTACCGTTCGCGTCCACCGCGGGCAGCGGTTCGCTCCGCCAGTGCCGCAGCCGTACGTCGACGCGGCGGCGCAGGAGCAGCGGGCTGACCCAGACGAGCCCGGTCCGCCGCACGCTCCCCCGGTAGTCGCCGAAGAGCGTCACCACCCAGGCGTACCCGACCCGCCCGCGGCCCAGACCGCCGAGCGCGAAGAGCACCAGGGCCGCCAGCAGCACGAGCACCGCCCACGTCCCGAGGCCGATCCCGTCGTACGGCCGCGCACCGATCCCGGCCCGCGCGAGCACCCCGCGGGGCAGCGCGCCGGCCCACCACAACACGGCCCCGGCGGCGGCGCTCCCGGCCAGCCCGGCGAGCAGCGCAAGCCACCCGGGCAGCACGGGCCCCGGTCGCTCGGCCAGACAGGGATCCCCGGCGGGTGCGGGCCGGGTGGGCGCCTGCACCTGCCCGCCGCGTGCCCCGGGCGGCCGCCGCACCCCCGGCACCTGCTCCTCACCCCCGGGCCGCTGCGCCAGACCGGCGGGCAGCTCGGCTGCGTCGGCGCCCTCGGGGTCGTCGCGGAAGAGGAGGTGTACGGGGATGGCGGTCGTGTGCTCGTTGGCGATGACGCCCTGCCGCCGCCCCGGCCCGGACCGGACGGAGGCCGTGATGGAGGGTGCGGCGTCGGGGCTCGGCCGATCGGCCCGGAGGCGGCCCGAAGGCTGCGCGGGACCGGCCTCGACCGCCGGAGCGGAGGACGAAGCCGGGACCGATGCGGCAGAAGCCGAACCCTCGACCGCCGGGACGGAGGACGAAGCCGGGACCGACGGGACGGATACCGAGGCCGAGGCCGCGCCGAACGCGGAGTCGTCCGCCTCACCCGGGACCAGGTCGAGCACCAGGTCGACGACGGATTCCGAGCCGGTGGCACCCGGCTCGCTGCCGGTCCGGAAGTCCCCTCCCGCACCGCCGCCCGGCTCCGGCCCCGGGCCCGGCACCAAGCCCGCACCCGGGCCCACGCCGCACCCCGAACCCTCACCGTCGTTCACCGGCTCTCCTTCCGTCCCGCTCTCCGGGCCTCCGGAGCTGCCCGACACCGTGGATCGCATTCCCGCCTCCGTCATGTCCGTTCCGTCACGCGAAGAGTCGCCGCCAGGTCTCCGGCCCGGGGTAGCCGTCGGCCTCGGCCCCCCGCCAGCCCTGGGCCCGCTGGAAGGCCTCGACATTGCGCCGGTCCGCCTCGGTCCACCGGGGGCCGGGGCCCGACACGTAGTACTTGCCGTATCCCTTCTTCACCAACTGTCTACCGAGCTCGGCGACATGACTGTTGGACTGACCCGGCCGGAAATAGCTCCGCCCCGGGAAGACCGGAGCAGCACCGGCGCCTCCCGACTCACCCCCTCCCGGCTCACCGCCCCCGCCCCCGCTTCCGTTTGCGCTCGCGCTTGCGTCTGCGGGGATGTCGTTTCCCTTTCCGTTCACCAGCAGACTCCAGGTGTCCGGGCCGGGGATGCCGTCCGCCTCCGCGCCGGACCAGCCCTGGGCCTTCTGGAACGCCTGGGTCGCGCGCCGGTCCGCGTCGCCCCAGTCCGGTCCCGGGCCGACCTTGTAGAACCGCTTGCCGCCCCGGTCCACGAGCATCCGGCCGAGCTGGGTGACGTACGCGTTGCTGGCACCGGGACCGAACTTCGCGGCGCCCGGGAACGCCGTCGGCGTCGCCTCGGGGCCCTTGCCGCCGGTCGTGGCGGACAGGCCCTTGTAGCTGTACGGAACATAACTGCCCGAATTGGTCCAGTACGCCATGGGCGTCGTCTGCTTGCGTGCGTGCGCCGGCGTCTGCTCGTACGCCGTGTAATGGGTGTGGGTGTAGTCCGTCCAGCCGCCGAAGATCGTGACGTGCGAGCCGTTCGTGGGGTTGGCCTTGTTGTGGAAGAGCAGGATGTCGCCGGGCTGCAGTTCCTCCCGGGCGATCTTGTTCCCGAACTGGGCGAGGCTGCCGGTCCACTCGTTGCTCTTCAGGCTCCAGGCCATCGACACATATCCGGAGCAGTCCTGCCGGTAACCGTCCGACCAGTACTTCGTCATGCTGTACGGCACCTGCGCGCTGACCCACTTCTTGGCCCGGTTGATGATGTCCGTCCGCGTGGTCTTGGGCGTCTCCGGCGTCCCGCTCGTGGACGACGGCGGACCCTGGGATCCGCTCCCCTCCAGCGGGCCGGGGGCACCCTGTGGGCTGCCGGGGTCCGAGTCGCCGGAGACCGGGTCTCCAGGGTCCGGGTCTCCAGAGTCCGGGTCACCGGGGTCCGAATCGCCGGGGTCCGGATCGGCCGGCGGCGTCTCGTCCGCCGGGTCCGCCCGGGCCGCCCAGGCGGACCCGGCGGACCCGGCGGTGTGCCCGGTCGCCGCGCTCGCCGCTCCGGCGG
Organism: Streptomyces sp. JH14; assembly: GCF_029428675.1. Lineage (GTDB taxonomy): Bacteria > Actinomycetota > Actinomycetes > Streptomycetales > Streptomycetaceae > Streptomyces. The sequence goes on from NZ_JAJNEL010000001.1 coordinate 2,417,274, forward strand.
CGCCGGTGCCGAGGACCACTCCGGCCGCCGTCACCACCACCAGCGCGCGGCGCGCGCCATGGGCCGCGGGATGTCCTCCGTGCCGCGTCGACAGCGCCTGGGCAGCGGCACGCCGCTGTGCGGCGCACCCTGCGCAACCGCAGTCGACGGCGGGCACGTACTCCTCGAAGACCGGCACAGTCATGCGAATCCCCTCCTCACTCGTCGAGATCTTTGGGCGTATCCGGACGGGTGTTCCTGTCTCAACTCTCCTAACATAGTGCATTTTGACGGACAGAAGTGAAAAAACGACCATCCGACAGGCCGCGACGGACGGGAAATGGTCAGGAGCACACCCGGCAGTCCGGTAGAGTTCTCCAGGTCAGCAGGCGCCGCTAGCTCAGTTGGTTAGAGCAGCTGACTCTTAATCAGCGGGTCCGGGGTTCGAGTCCCTGGCGGCGCACGCGAAGTCAAGGCCCCCTCACCGAGCGTGAGGGGGCCTTGTTCGTGTGCGCTCAGCCGGCCCGCGGTCGATGAACCGCGCCGACGGGCCATGATCGGCAGGCCGCGGCGGGCCGGCGTCTACCCCCGCCCGACCGTCTCCACACCCTCGCCCAGCAGCCCGAAGGCTCCCTCGCGCACCTCCGTGCGCCCCCCTTCACAAGAGCCGCCAAAATCGTACATATAACCGGTAAACGCCCCGTTTCACCCTTGCGGCGACGACCTGGGCCATACAACCTGTCATGGGGTCATCGGCTTCAACCAACCCGATGGCACCAGCAGTTGGGGGGCAGTACGGGGGGAGTTCCGGTTGCCGTACGGCGGGGTGGGGCCCGTTCATGGGCGGATGTCACGACGGCATCCCGCAACCGGAAAGGGCGCCGTCCCATGCCTCAGGGGCCGGTGGCCCGCCACGATGCCGCCCGTGGCCGACCGAGGGGGATCGGCCGCGGGCGCGACGACCGACCGATCACGCACTGACCATGCGTGCAGGGGGATGACCCATGACGTCGACGCCGACTGGCGCCGGGCAGGACAACGCCTCTTTCCGGACCGCACAGCTGCGGTCACCGCATCGGCTCCGGACCGGGACCCGGCGGCGGCATCCGAAGAAGGCGCTGCCGCGTTACGACTACGAGCACTACAGCCGCCTCGCCGGGCCACTGACCCAGCCCGATCCCGACAAGCCCTACACCGTCCGGTTCCGCTCGCTGCTCTCGCAGGAGCCGCACAGAATCCGCGCGGCGCTCCTGCTCGGCGCCGCACCGCTCGTCTCGCTCGGCCTGTTCGCGTGGCTGATGCAGCCCGAGCACTGGACGCAGCGCGACCCGAACCTCAAGAACGGCACGCTGCTGATCCTCGACATCGTCATGCTCGTCTCGATCGGCCTGATCGAGCTCTTCCGCACGATGAACGTCCTGTCGAACGCGCACGCGACGCTGGTCGCGCGCGACCCGGTCCCGGTCGTGCCGGAGTCCGGTACCAGAGTCGCCTTCCTCACCTCCTTCGTCCCGGGCAAGGAGCCCCTGGAGATGGTGACGAAGACCCTCGAAGCCGCGGTTCGCATCCGGCACCGCGGGCCGATGGACGTCTGGCTGCTCGACGAGGGCGACGACGCGGCGGTGAAGGAGGTCTGTGCCCGGCTCGGGGTGCACCACTTCTCCCGCAAGGGCGTCCCGCAGTGGAACCAGGCCAAGGGCGCTCACCGCGCGAGAACCAAGCACGGCAATTACAACGCCTGGCTCGACGCGCACGGCAGCGCCTACGAATTCTTCGCCTCGGTCGACACCGATCACGTACCGCTGCCCAACTACCTGGAGCGGATGCTCGGCTACTTCCGCGACCCGGACGTCGGCTTCGTCATCGGCCCGCAGGTCTACGGCAACTACGACACGTTCATCACGAAGGCCGCCGAATCCCAGCAGTTCCTCTTCCACGCGCTGATCCAGCGCGCGGGCAATCGCTACGGCGCCCCGATGTTCGTCGGCACCAGCAACGCCGTACGAATATCGGCCCTCCGCCAGATCGGCGGCCTGTACGACTCGATCACCGAGGACATGGCGACCGGCTTCGAGATGCACCGCGCCCGCAATCCGCGCACCGGCCGCACCTGGCGCTCCGTGTACACCCCGGACGTCCTGGCCGTCGGCGAGGGTCCGACCGCGTGGACGGACTTCTTCACCCAGCAGCTGCGCTGGTCGCGCGGGACGTACGAGACGATCCTCAAGCAGTACTGGCGGGGGATCGGGACGCTGCCCTTCGGCAAGCTCTTCAACTACACGATGATGATCATCTTCTACCCGATATCCGCCCTGAACTGGATTCTGGCGGCCTTCAGTTGCGCACTTTTCCTGGGCATGGGCGCCTCGGGTGTGCAGATCGACCCCGTCGTCTGGATGATGCTGTACGGCAACGCATCGGCGCTCCAGATCGGTCTGTACATCTGGAACCGGCGGCACAACGTCTCGCCGCACGAACCCGAGGGCTCCGGCGGACTGGCGGGCATGATGATGTCCGCGCTCTCCGCCCCGGTCTACGCACGTTCCCTGATGGATGCCGTGCTGCGCCGCAGGAGCTCGTTCGTGGTGACGCCCAAGGGCGACTCGTCCAGCCCGGACACGCTGCTCGGCACCTTCCGCATCCATCTCTTCTTCATGCTGGTCTTCGGCGGTTCCCTCATCGCCTCCTTCGTCCTCGGCCACAGCCACCCGGCGATGCTCACCTGGGCCACGCTGGCCCTGCTGATCACTGCGGCGCCGATCCTCGGCTGGCGGTACACCGTTTACGCGGGGAAGAGGAAGCAGCGCGCCGGACCACCGCCGCCGCAGTGCGCCGCACCCGCCCCGCGCCCGGCGCACGCCCCGCAGGAGAGACCCGACCGGGTCCTGGACGAACAGACGATGCAGATCGCCCTGGGGGGACGTAAGCGATGACGTACCGTGCAAGCCGCCGTGCCCGCCGCATGGCGATCAGTACGGCGGTGGTTCTGGCGCTCGCGGGAACGAACGGGCCGTGGCTGTACCGGTTCGGCAGCGAGCGCTACCACGCCTACACGATCGACAAGCCGGAGTACAAGGCCGCCAACGGCCACTGGGATTTCCTGGACGTCCCGTCCGAGTTCAGGATCAACACGATCCATGCCGCGCTGCTGCACACCGGCAAGGTGCTGCTCGTCGCGGGCTCCGGCAACAACCAGAAGAACTTCGACGCCAAGAGCTTCCGGTCCGTGCTCTGGGACCCGAAGGCCGGCACGTTCACGAACGTCCCCACGCCCAAGGACATGTTCTGCTCCGGCCACACCCAGCTGCCCGACGGCAAGCTGCTGATAGCCGGCGGCACGAAGCAGTACGAGAAGCTCGAGGGCGATGTCACCAGGGCCGGCGGCCTGATGATCGTCCACAACGAGGACCCGGACAAGCCGGTCACCCTGCCGGCAGGCACCCGGTTCACCGGCAGGGAGAACGGCAGGACGTTCGTCTCCAAGGATCCGGTGCTGGTTCAACGGGCCACCAAGGTCTTCGACAAGCGCACCGGCGCATTCCTGCGCAACGACCCCGGGCTCGGCCGGATCTACGTCGAGGCCGAGAAGTCCGGCACGGCGTCCGAGACGGGCGCCCAGGACAACTACCGGATCACCGGCCTCTCCGGCTCCGACACCCGCAACGTGTACGGGATCGCCGAGAAGCTCGCCCTCGACAAGAAGGACTTCCAGGGCATCCGCGAGGCCTACGAGTTCGACCCGGTCGCCGAGAAGTACATCGCCGTGGACCCGATGAACGAGGCACGCTGGTACCCGACACTCACCACGCTCGCCGACGGCAGGGTTCTCGCCCTGTCCGGGCTCGACGAGATCGGGCAGATCGTGCCCGGCAAGGACGAGATCTACGACCCGAGGACCAAGAAGTGGCGGTACACCGGCATCGTCCGGCGGTTTCCCACCTACCCCGCGGTCTTTCTCCTCCCCGACGGCAGACTCTTCTACTCCGGCTCGAACGCCGGATACGGCCCCGCCGACGTCGGCCGCGACCCCGGCATCTGGGACCTGGCGACCAACCGGTTCAAGAAGATCCCCGGACTGAGCGACGCCGACGAGATGGAGACGTCGGCGACGGTACGGCTGCCTCCCGCCCAGGACGAGAAGTTCATGGTCATCGGCGGGGGCGGGGTCGGCGAGTCGGCGCGGTCCAGCGAGAAGTCCCGGCTGGTCGACCTGTCGGCGCCCGACCCGAGGTTCAGGGACGGCGCCCCGCTCGCCGAGGGCACCCGCTACCCGAGCGCCTCGCTGCTGCCCGACGACTCGGTGCTGGTCACCGGCGGCTCCGACGACTACCGGGGGCGCGGCGGCTCGAACATCCTGCAGGCGCGGCTCTATGACGCGAAGACGGACACCTACAAGCGGGTCGCCGACCCCGCGGTGGGCCGCAACTACCACTCGGGGTCCGTACTGCTCCCCGACGGACGCGTCATGGTCTTCGGCTCGGACTCGCTCTTCGCCGACCGGGCGGACACCCGCCCCGGCGTCTTCGAGCAGCGCATCGAGCTCTACACGCCGCCGTACCTGTACCGCGACGCGCGCCCGGAGCTGACGGCGGGGCCGAAGAGCCTGGCGCGCGGCGGTACGGGGATGTTCGCGACCGCGCAGGGGGCGGCGATCACGTCGGCGAAACTGATGCGGCCGAGCGCGGTGACACATGTGACGGACACCGACCAGCGTTCGGTGGCGTTGGGGCTGAAGAAGGCGGCGGGGGGCATCTCGGTGACGGTGCCGAGGAACCGGGCGCTGGTGCCGTCGGGCTGGTACATGCTGTTCGTGACGGACGTGAGGGGGACGCCGTCGGAGGGCACATGGGTGAAGGTCCCGTAGTCCCCTGAAGCCACATCCGGCCCGCTCGGCGAGTTCGGTCTCCCTCGCCGGGCGGGCTCCGTCGCGGCACGTCCGCTACTTCGTGTTGCGGGCCAGTTCCAGCGCGTACTCCGGCCACCACGCCCCCGCCTTCGGACCGCCCTTGCAGGCGCCGTCCGACTCTCCCGGCCGCTTGACCCAGAGATAGGCGTCGACCAGATCCTCACCCGTGCGCGTGGTCGGCGGTTCGCCGAGCGCACGGCCCGGGGGGTTGCACCAGTTCTCCTTCGGATCGCCGCCACCATAGGGGCCGTTGCCGTTGCGGCTGGTGTCGATCACGAACGGTTTGTTGCCGACCTTCGCCGACAACTGCTTGCCGAAGTCCGTACTGGCCTCCGTGGTCTGGAAGTTGGAGACATTGACGGCGAATCCGTCCGCGTCGGCGATGCCCGCCCGCCGGAGCGGCCGGAAGAGCGCGTCGGGGGTGTGCCAGCCGGCGTTGCCCGCGTCCATGTAGACACGCGTGTGCGGCAGTTGCCTCAATCGCCGGACGGCGCCCCGCAGGAGGTCGTACCGCTCCTCGTGGAACTCCTGCGGGGTACAGCCGTCGACGAGGTGCAGCAGCGCGTCCGGCTCCAGGACCACCGTGGCACGCCGGTTGCCGATACCCCGGGCGACCTTCTCCAGCCAGGCGCGGTAGGCGCTGCCGTCGGCGGCGCCGCCCTTCGAGAACTGGCCGCAGTCGCGGTGCGGGATGTTGTAGAGGACGAGCAGCGCCTCCCGGCCGGCCTTCGCGGCCGCCTCGGTGAAGCCTTCGGCCTCGGCCTCGGGGTCGTCCGGGCCGATCCACTCGCCGACCGGCTGCCGGGCGATCCTCCTGATCAGTTCGGCGTTCCTGTCGTCGCCGTCCTTGAGGTACGCGGCGACCTGGCGGCCCGCATTCCCGTCGGGGTTGACCCAGTACGGGTCGCCGCCGGCGGGCCGGCGACCGGCCTCGGCGCGATTCCCGTCCCCGTCGCCGCCGGCCGGGGAACACCCTGCGAGCAGCACCGTCGCGCCGATCGCGGCCGCCGCTCCCGCACGCAGCCGGCCGGTGCAATTGCCGTACATCCACTCCCCCTTGAGTGCCGGACAGGTCCGGGCGCGTCCATCCTGGCACACCCCGCGTGTCCGACTTGCCCGTATGTACGAGGACGTTCGCGGACGACAGACCCGTGACCTGTTCTGGACGTACCGTCAAAAAACGACTGGGCCACGACCATTCACCGTCCTACAGTGGTCACCAGTGGCCCACACGCCCCCTTGCCTCCCGTGTCGGCGCCGGGCTTCTCCCGCAGCCCGCGCACCGCGGTCGAGGACCGGCCCGGTCGGCGCCCCGGGGGGAAAACGGGCGGCCGGCCGGGCCAGGTATCCGTCTCCGCTCCCGCTCAGGACGCCCCTGCACGGGCCTGATGGACCTGGGCGCGGCCCTTGTCGGCGGACTCGGCCGGCTTGCGCACGGCCCTGGCCTGCTCGACTGCGGCCCCGGCGGGCTTGTCCGCCGCCTTCTCCCCGGTCAGATAGGCCGAGACGACCACATTGGCGGTGTACTCCCGCAACGCACGGTCGAACGCACCGCCGCAGGTGATCAGCCGCAGCTCGGCCCGTCCGTCCTTGCGGGGCCCGTACGCCTTCTGGGCGTTGAAGCGCTTCCGGGTGATGACCTGGACGTCGTCGATGGTGAATTCGGCGACCGTCCCGTCCGCGCGGACCACCCGGACCTTCGCTCCGGGGCGGGCCGCGCTCAGCCCGTAGAAGACGGCCGGTTTGGTCTGGGTGTCGACGTGGCCGACGAAGAGCGCGGTGCCGGCCGCGCCGGGCCGGGTGCCGCCGTCGTACCAGCCGACCGCCTTCGGCGAGGCGAAGGACGGCGGGTCGATCGCTCCCGCCGCGGTCAGGCCGCGGGCGACGACGGGCGCCTTGATGCCGATGGAGGGGATCTCCACCCGCTCCGGCGCCGCACCCTTGATCGGGGCGTGCGCGGCGGGCAGAGGTACGCCGAGTGGGCGCCCGACCGCGGCGATGTCGCCGGTGGTCGGGCCGGCACCGGAGCCGTCGGCGAGGCCGCGGCCCCAGAGCCACAGACCCAGGAGCAGGATGGCCCAGGCCACACCGGTGAGCAGCCGGCCGTTACCTTCCGGGCGGTTCGAGGCGGACATCTCACTCAGTCCGTGACCGGGCGGCGACGGCGGGCACTGCGCAGGGCGACGGCGACGGCCGCGACGGCTGCCAGGACCAGCCCGATCACGGTGTGCACGGTGCCGGGGCCGGACTGCTCGGCCGTTTCGCCGGCGAGGACGGTTGCGGTGCCGCCGCCTCCGGCGGCGACCGGGGCGATCGGCGTGAGGGGGGCGGTCCCGTCACGGTCGACGACGGTGACGGTGCCGGACGCCCGGGTGCTCTTGTCGTCGTTGCAGGTCACCCAGATGTCGTAGTCGCCGGCGGAGGCATCGGAACGGACCTTGGCCTCGGCGAAGAGCCCGTCGCTGCCTTCGGGCGAGAAGCTCGCGTCGGATTCGAAGGCGTCGGAGATCCCTTTGGCCTCGTCGCTCTTGCAGCCGTCGAACTGCAGGTCCACTTCACCCCCGGGGGCGACGGAGGAGGGATCGACCGAGAGGGTCGCGCGGGACGCGGAGTCCTGGTCGCGGCCGGAGTCCGATCCGGAGTCGGAGTCGGCCAGTGCGACCGGGGCGGACAGCAGGGTCGCCGCGACCACCGCTGCTCCACAGAACGTGAGGGGTATGGAACGCATCGTGAACCTCCTTAGGGAAGGTTCACGCGTCCGGCGGGTTTTCGCATCCGCAGGGACGGCGGCGCTGGTCAGCGGGGGTGCCGGGGAAGGGGTGCGGGAACGGTTCCCCGTACCCCTTACGCCGGATGCCGGGCGGGTTCAGCCCACGTCGACGAGGCCGACCAGATCGGCGATGGAGTCGACGACCGTGGACGGCCGGAAGGGGTAGCGGTCTATGTCTGCGGGGGCCGTCAGACCGGTCAGCACCAGGAACGTGTGCATACCCGCTTCCAGACCGGCCAGCACGTCGGTGTCCATCCGGTCACCGATCATGGCGCTGGTCTCGGAGTGGGCGCCGATCGCGTTCAGCCCGGTGCGCATCATCAGCGGGTTGGGCTTGCCCGCGAAGTACGGGTCCTTGCCGGTGGCCTTGGTGATCAGCGCGGCAACGGCACCGGTGGCGGGCAGCGGGCCCTCGGCGGACGGTCCGGTCTCGTCCGGGTTGGTGCAGATGAAGCGGGCGCCACCGTTGATCAGCCGGATCGCCTTGGTGAGCGCCTCGAAGGAGTACGTCCGGGTCTCACCGAGAACCACGTAGTCGGGGTCGTGGTCGGTGAGGACGTACCCGATGTCGTGCAGCGCGGTGGTGAGTCCGGCCTCGCCGATGACGTACGCCGTGCCGCCGGGCCGCTGGTCGTCGAGGAACTTCGCGGTGGCCAGGGCGGAGGTCCAGATGTTCTCCACCGGCACGTCCAGGCCCATGCGTGCCAGCCGCGCGTGCAGGTCGCGCGCCGTGTAGATCGAGTTGTTGGTGAGCACCAGGAACGGCAGCCCGGACTCCCGCAACCGCTTGATGAAGGCGTCTGCACCGGGGATCGGCGTGCCTTCGTGGATGAGGACTCCGTCCATGTCGGTGAGCCAGGATGTGATCGGCTTGCGCTCTGCCATGTGGGACTCCTGCCGTACGCCGTGTGCGGGGACGCCGGCGGCACCGCGTTGTGCAGCGCCGACATCCCCGATTTTAGGCCGAAGCGCTGGTGGGCCCGTGGCCCGTACCGGATTGCGGGATCCGGCCGGCGAGGGTCGGCGCCCCGACCCGGTCGTGGGTGACGCGCAGGAGGGAGGCGACAGTCAACTCCCGGTGCAGGCAGTCCAGTTCGACTGAGCTTTCGGAGCGTGGCCCGGTGGGGCGCAGAGGATCCGGCGCCGCGGGTCAGCGGGCGGCACGGCGCAGTCGCCTGGACCACGCCAGGAGGGCGGCGCCGCCGAGCAGCAGGGCCGCGGCCGTGGCCAGCGCGGGCCAGGGGTTGGTGGAGGTCCGGCCGGTCTCTGCGAGCTCGGGAAGGTCCTGCGGGGCCGGGTCGGCGCCCGGGACCCGTCCGGAGGCAGGGGGGTTCTGCGTGCCACCGACGTTTCCGAGACCGTCCACGCCGCCGATGGCATCGGTGTCACCGGTGCCGCCGATGGCTCCGGTGCCATCGGTGTCACGAGTGCCGTCGATGCCGCCGACTGCTCCGGTCGGGCTGTCCCCGGTTCCGTCGGGAGCGGTGTCCCGCCCCCGGTCGCCGCTCCCGGCCACATCGCCGGCCCCGCCCACATCGGTGCTCTCGCCGGTGCCGGAGGTGTCGCCGGTGTCACCGACCTCACCCGTGTCACCGGTATCGCCGATATCCCCGGTATCGCCGTCGTCCTCGACGACGTTGAAGGCGTAGTCGTCGGACTCGCCGACCCAGTCCCCGTCGTCCTCGGGCTTCGTCTTGCCGTCGGCACTCACGGCGCGATGCCGCTGGACGATCGCGGCCGTGGCGGTGATCCGGCTGGGTCCGGTGTCGGAGGTGAACGCCATCCGGACCCGGACGGTGACCGTGCGGCCCGCGGGGACGGTGAAGCCCTCGAAGGCGTCCTCCCCCTCACCGCCGCCGAAGACTCCGATGTGCTCGTCGCGGTCGGTCGTCTCCCAGCTGACGCGGTGCTGGACGTCGGGCTGGGCCTGCTCGGAGAACTCCAGCTGGATCTGGTCGGAGGTCAGCCTCCGGTCCTCGTCGACGAGGACCAGGACCGGGTGGATGGACCGGCACGACTCGGAGGTCGTGTTGGTCAGATCCAGCAGCCAGGTGCCGTAGCCGCCGCCCGGGGTGTACTCCTGCGGGCCGCCGTGGATCCGCGTCACGATCGGGAAGTCGTCCGAATCCGGTGAACCGCAGGCGGGCTGCTGGTCGGCGGTGACGGAGAGCGCGGGGACCGTGGCGGCAGCGGCCGCGGTCGGGCCGCCGAGGACGGCGGGGACCACACTCGCGACGGCCAGCCCGAGGGCGATTCCGTGGCGCGGCCGCGCGGGGGCCGGTGGGGTGGAAGCCACGGGCGAGGACGACGGTGGCGGTGCGGACGGTAGGTCCGGGGACGGCTGGGCGGACATAGGGGGCACCCTTCGCTGCTTGCGAACGGTCGGATCGCCCCGTGCCCGGAGGTCACCGGCTGTCGGCGGCGACGCTGTCACGCGCGCGCGACCCGCCGGCACCGACATGCCGGGGTACCGCCCGGTCGGCCGACTCCGGCCCCCCGATCGGCCCACGTCCGTATCGCTCCAACGGCCCCGGCCATGATCCGTCGGACAGCCCTCAGGCGCCGCCGCTGCCGACCCGTCCGAACAGCGGGGCGAGGACCAGCTGCGCGGCCCCCTCGGCGACCGGTCTGCCGCCGCCGACCGTGGTGACGAGCGGCACGCTCGCGCCGGTGCCGTCACGCCGGACGCGTTCCTCGATCACGGAGCGGACCCCTCGTACGTACGCGTCCGGATCGGCGCCGACGGTACGGCCGCCCAGCACGACGCGGTCGATGTCGAGCAGCCCGACCAGGTTGGCGGCGCCGGTCCCGAGCACCCGCGCGGCCTCCGCGACATCGCCGTCGGCGACGGCGGCGAGACAGAGCGCCTCGATGCAGCCGCGCCCGCCGCAGGTGCACAGCGGGCCGTCCAGCGCCACGGTCTGATGCCCGAACTCACCGGCACCCGTACGGGGCCCGCGGTGCAACGCCCCGCCGAGGAACAGCCCGGCGCCCAGCCCGGTTCCGAGATGCAGATACGCGAAGTCGCCGGGGCCGTCGGCCCGCAGGGCGAGCCCGAGGGCGGCGGCGTTGGTGTCCTTGTCGACGACGACGGGCAGGCCGGTGCGGGCGGCGAGGGCGTCCCGGAGCGGGAAGCCGTCCCACTGCGGAAACCCGGTGACACGATGCAGCACGCCCCCGCGGTGATCCAGCGGCCCCGGCACGGCGACGCCGGTCCCGAGCACGGTGCGCGTGGGCCCGGCGCCGTCCGCGGCCCCCAGCAGGGCCGCGATCTCGCCCGCCGCCACCGTGACCACGTCCCCCGCCGGCGCACCGAAGTCCAGCGGCGCCCTGCGGCTCGCGACGACCGCTCCCGCCAGGTCGACCAGGACCGCCGTCAGCTCGTCGCGGTCCAGGTGCAGCCCCACCGCGTGCCCCGCGTCCGGGACGAGGCGCAGCACCGTGCGCGGCTTGCCGCCCGTGGACGCGCGATGGCCGGCCTCCGCCGCCAGGCCCTCCGCCCGCAGCCGGGCGGTGATCTTGCTGACGGCCTGCGGCGTGAGCCCCGTCCGTTCCGCCAGTTCCAGCCGGCTGATGCCGCGCTCGCCCGCGACACGCAGCAGGTCCAGCACGAGCGCCGCGTTGTGGCTGCGCAGTGTCGGCAGATTCGCCCCGGCAATACTCCTGTTCACGGCCCCATTGTCCCTCTCGCTTGCACTTTGGCAACAGCGTTGCTTAAGTGGATTGCATGACTGGCATCACGACTCCCCTCCGCGTCGGACTCGTCGGCTACGGCCTGGCGGGCTCCGTCTTCCACGCCCCGCTGATCGCCGCGACCGAGGGGCTCGTCCTCGACACGGTCGTCACGTCGAACGAGGAGCGGCGGGCGCAGGCCCGCGCCGAGTTCCCCGACGTCACCTTCGCCGCATCGCCGGACGAGCTCTGGGCCCGTGCGGACGGCCCCGACGCGCTCGACCTGATCGTGATCGCCTCCCCCAACAGGACCCACGTCCCGATCGCGACGGCCGCGCTCAAGGCCGGCCTGCCGGTCGTCGTGGACAAGCCGATCGCCGGCACGGCCGCCGAGGCGCGCGAGCTCGCCGCGTTGGCCGAGGAGCGCGGCCTGCTGCTCTCGGTGTTCCAGAACCGCCGCTGGGACAACGACTTCCTGACCCTCGCCCGGCTGATCGCGGACGGCGAGCTCGGTGACGTGCAGCGCTTCGAGTCCCGTTTCGAGCGGTGGCGCCCGCAGCTGAAGGGCGGCTGGCGCGAGTCGGGCGACCCGCAGGAGATCGGCGGGCTGCTGTACGACCTGGGCAGCCATGTCGTCGACCAGGCGCTCATGCTCTTCGGCCCGGCCGTGCAGGTGTACGCGGAGACCGACGCGCGTCGGCCCGGCTCCGCCACCGACGACGACACCTTCCTCGCGCTCACCCATGCGAACGGGGTCCGCTCGCATCTGTACGTCAGCGCCACGACCGCCCAGCTCGGCCCGCGATTCCGGGTGCTCGGCTCGAAGGCCGGTTATGTGAAGCACGGGCTGGACCCGCAGGAGGCCGCCCTGCGCGACGGTCTCCGCCCGTCCGCCGACGGCGGCTGGGGCGAGGAGCCCGAGGAGCTGTGGGGACGCATCGGTTCGGGCGAGTCGCCGCTGACGGGTGGCGGCGCCCCGGTCCGTACCCTGCCGGGTGACTACCCCGCGTACTACGCGGCGGTCGCTGACGCGGTGCGCGGCAAGGGTGACAATCCGGTGACGGCCCTGCAGGCCGCCGCCGCCCTCGACGTCCTGGAGGCCGCCCGCCGCTCGGCCCGCGAAGGCGTCACCGTAACCCTGCCCACCGTTTCCGAGGAGCAGACCGCATGAACCCCACCGCTCCGACCATCTCCGAGCTCATCGCCCAGGAGCGCCGGCTGACGCTGCCGCATTTCAGCTACGACGACGCGTACGCGCTCGGCGGCCTGCTCGTCTCCATGGCCCGGGAGCGGCACGCACCGGTCGCGATCGACATCCGGCGCGGTGCCCAGCAGCTGTTCCATGCCGCGCTGCCCGGTTCCAGCGCGGACAACGACGCGTGGATCGACCGCAAGCGCAAGGTGGTCGAGCGGTACGGCGAGAGCTCGTACCTGGTCGGGACGCGGTTCCGGGCGAAGGGGACGACGTTCGATGACTCCTCGCGGCTGGACCCGGACACGTATGCCGCGCACGGCGGTTCGTTCCCGATCGCGGTCGAGGGCGCGGGCGTGATCGGCTCGGTCACGGTCTCGGGTCTGCCGCAGGCGGACGACCACGCACTGGTCGTCGAGGCGCTGGAACGGTTCGCCACCTCGATCGTCTGATGGCATGCAGGAGGGGTGGGGCGCTGCCGGTGCAGCACCCCACCCCTCCGATCTTTGAGCAGAAGAGTGGCCGGGCGGCTACGCGTCCTTGAGCTCCTGCCGCTGCCGCCCCAGCCCCTCGATCTCGAGCTCGACGACGTCGCCCGCCTTCAGATACGGCTTGGGCTCCGGCTGCCCCAGGGCCACCCCGGCCGGCGTGCCGGTGTTGATGACATCGCCCGGGTACAGCGTCATGAAGTGGCTGAGGTAGCGCACGACCTCGCCCACCGAGAAGATCTGGTCGGCGGTCGTGCCGTCCTGCTTCAGCTCGCCGTTGACCCAGAGCCTCAGCGGCAGCGCCTGCGGGTCGGGCACCTCGTCGGCCGTCACCAGCCAGGGCCCCAGCGGGTTGAACGTCTCGCAGTTCTTGCCCTTGTCCCAGGTGCCGCCGCGCTCGATCTGGAACTCGCGCTCGGAGACGTCGTGCGCGACCGCGTACCCGGCGACGTGGCCGAGAGCCTCCTCGGCGGAGTCCAGGTAGCGGGCGGTGCGGCCGATGACGACGGCGAGCTCGACCTCCCAGTCGGTCTTACGGCTGCCGCGCGGCACCAGCACGGTGTCCTCGGGTCCGACGACGGTGTCCGGGGCCTTGAAGAAGAGGATCGGCTCGTCCGGTATCGCCGCGCCGGTCTCGGTGGCGTGATCGTGGTAGTTCAGCCCGATGCACACGATCTTGCCGATCCGGGCGAGCGGCGGCCCGACCCGGAGCCCGGCGGCGTCGAGTACGGGCAGCTCGCCGGGCGCGGCCGCGGCGGCCCGTACGCGGGCCAGCGCGGGCTCCTCGGCGAGCAGGTCGCTGTCGATGTCGGTGACGACGCCCGACAGGTCACGCAGCGTGCCGTCCTGGTCCAGCAGCGCCGGTCGTTCCGCACCTGCCGTACCCACGCGAAGCAGCTTCAACGGTCTGTCTCCCCTTGGTCGAGATCGGGCCCGTCGGATGGGTGGCGGCCATCGCAGGCTTGGCCGATCCTCCAAGACATCGGATCACTCCGCAAGACCCTGTTCACACACTGGACCGGCCCGCTCGCGGTGCCGATTGCGCGGCGGTGGCCCTGCCCCTTACGCCGCGGTGGCCATGGCGGCACCCGCGGCCGGCATGTCGCGGTAGAGAACGGTCCGCTCGACCGCGGTCCAGGTGGTGCTCGTGACGATGTAGAGCGCGGCGGCGAGCGGCACGTACGCGACCGAGACCAGCGTGAAGAAGGACATCAGCGGCATCAGTTTCGTCATCGCGCCCATGCCCGGCACCGGCTGCCCGTCGGGCCCCGTGGCGGAAGGGGTGGGGGCGGCGGCGAGCTGACGCTTCGTACGCCGGTAGTTGAAAGTCGCGACGGCGGCGACGATCGCGAAGAGACCGAGATAGACGACGCCCTGCGCACCGAACAGCCCGCCGTGCGCGAGCGCGTTGTGCCAGCGCTCGCCGAGCGGGGCGCCGAAGAGCTCGTGGCTGAGCAGCGCGTTGGGGTCGCCGCCGATCTTCTGGCTGGAGAAGAGGTGGTAGAGCAGGAAGAAGGCGGGCATCTGGAGAAGGCTGGGCAGGCAGCCCGACAGCGGCGAGACCTTCTCCTCCTTGTGCAGTTCCATGAGCGCCTTCTGCATGCGCTCGGGGTTCTTGCCGTGCTTCTTGCGCAACTCGGCGATCTGCGGCTGGAGCCTGGTGCGGGCCTTCTGCCCGCGCGCCGCGGCCCGCGACAGCGGGTGCACGGCGAGCCGCACCAGCGCCGTGAAGAGGACGATCGCGGCAGCGGTGGCGGCGCCCTGGAAGAGCGGGTGGAGCAGATCGGCGAAGGCGCCGACCAGACTGGCGAAAGCGGACATGAAGACGGACATGGATGAGCCCTCCGGGGGTCTCGTCGTGCCGGGGAAGAGAGTTCTGGCTCGGCATGACGGCCCGCGTGGGCGGGGTCCGCCGGGTACGCGAATGCGCGCGTACCCGGGCAGGAGAAGGTGGGCGAAGTCCCTACGCGGCCGTCAGGAGGGCACGGCCGGGGGCTCGGGGCCGCCTGCGTCCCTTGGCGTCGGGGTCGCGCTGCGGCAGGAACGCGGTGCGTTTCTCGCGGTCGCGCATGGCGGTACGGACCCGGGTGCGGGGCACCGGGGCTGCGCAGCGGGCGCTGATGACCGAGCAGGCGACGAGTGCGGAGCCGGCGGCAGCAGTGGCGGCGAGCGCGACCGCGGCGGAGAGGCTGCCGCCCTCGGCGAGGAGGACTTCGACGAGGAGGAAGAGCAGGAGTCCGACGGGGCGGGGCAGCTGGGTGATGCCATCGCGCAGACGGTTCATGCTGCTGCTCATCGGCCCTCCCCCGCTCACATCTCGGTCGCTCGGTCTTCCGGGTGCGCGCATGCGGCCCTCCAGCCGTTATACACGATGCCATCGGGAGGGGGCCCGGCGTCGAACCGGCCCGGCCTCCGGCGGCCAGCGCCGATCGGCGCGGTGCGAGCAGGGCGCGGCCGACCGGATGGCCGGGGTCCGGGGCGGGCCCGTCGCCCGGCCGGATCTCGATGTTCCCGGGCGGTACGGCCCGGGCGCGGACCGGGCCGTTGCCGTACCCCCGGCGCCGTACCGCACGCGGCATGGCGAAGAGCCGCACCGGGCGCGTGTCGCGGTGGTGCTCGCTGCCCCGCACGCCGAGGGGGCGGATGACCCGCCGAAGGGCCCTGCCGCTGTCGGCGAGGAGGCGTTCGTCACACGGCCGGGGCTGTTGTCGGCGGCACCGGGCCCGGACGCGGCGAAACGGTGCCGCTCCCGGTCGTGACGGCCCTGGTGGCGACGGTGGGCGTCACCCTTCCACGGGACCGCCGCCCGCCTCGCGGGCACCCGCCCCGACGAGCTCCGGATCCCCGGCCGCCTCCGTGCCTCGGGCCCTCCCCGCTTCGTACACCACGTCCGCTTCGTCGCGCGCGAGCACATCGCTGTCCGGGCGGTCGTCGTGCTCGCGCGGACCGGCGTACGTCACCGCGAGCGCGACGGCGAGGTTGGCGCCGAGCGCGACGATGCCCGCGTTCACGCCCCACACCGGATCGTGCTCGGTAAACACGAACCCGCAGACCACCCCCACGCCCACGACCAGCCCGGCCATCGCGCCGAGCAGCGTCAGCCGTCGCCACATCAGCCCCAGAAGCACCATGGGAAGCAGCTGCGCCATTCCCTCGTACGAGATGAGAGAGAGCCGCACCAGTGTGTTCGGCGCGGTGTACGTCAGCACAAGCGCGATCGCACCCGCGACCACGACGACGGTCTGCGCGGCGCCCTTCTGCCGCTGCTGCCAGCGCGGCACGAGCGAGAGCACGCTCCGTCCCCACATGGTGCCGATGACGAGCATGAAGACGGCCATGGGCACGATCGACGACAGCGCGGCCGCCACCCCGATGATGCCGACGGCCCAGGCGGGCAGCGAGTCCACGACGAGCCTGAAGAGCGCGAGGTTGGACTCGGCTCCGACGAGCCCCGGCACGACGAAGAGGGCGGCCATGCCGAGCAGCATCGGGACGAAGAGCAGCACGTTGTACGCCGGCAGCCACATCGCGTTGCGGCGCAGGACGTCGGCGTTCTTCGCACCGAGGTATCCGGCGACGGTGGTCGGGAAGATCACCACGGTGAGGGAGTTGAGGAACGAGGTGGTGATGAACCAGGCCTGCCCGAGCCCGCTGCCGCCGTGCCCGGGGAAGGTCAGCCACTCGCCCTTCTCGGTGACGAGCCGGTCGAGGAAGGGCCCGTACCCGTCGAAGTAGTGCAGGGGTACGTAGCAGGCGAGGAACCCGAGCGTGGCGATCACCAGCACGTCCTTGAGCACGGACACCCAGGCGCTGCCGCGCAGCCCGCTGACCACGACGAATCCGGTGGTGACGGCGAAGGCGACGAAGTAGGCCCAGTTCAGGCTGATGGCGCCGTACGAGATGGTGGAGACGACGACGCCCATGCCGGTGATCTGGAGCTGGATGTACGGCAGCAGGAACACGGTCGCGAGGACCGCGACGAGGGCGCCGAGCCAGGGACGCCCGAAGCGGTGCGCGACCATGTCGGTGATCCCGACGAGCCCGTGCCGGCGCGCGTACGCCCAGAGCATCGGCCCGACCACGTACCCGACGGCGTAGCCGCAGGACATGTACGCCACCACATAGAGCACGGGCGCCCCGTAGTTGTAGCCCCAGCCGGCAGCCCCGAGATAGCTGAAGCTGGTGTAGCCCTCACCGGCCATCAGCACCCAGATGAAGACGGTCCCGAGACTGCGCCCGCCGACGGACCACTCGGCGAGCCCGCCACGGCCCTTGCCCCCGCGGCCTCGCACGGCCAGGAGCCCGAGTACGACGGTGGCCACCATGAAGACCCCGAAGACGGAGGTCGCGACCGCGGCGTTCACCGGCGGTCCCCTCGCCGGGTCAGCCACACCGCGACGGGTGTCAGCAGGGTCGCCCCGAGCAGCCACACGAAGAGGAACGGCAGTCCGAGGACGACGGGACGGACCCGGTTCACGAACGGCAGCGCCCCCAGGTACAGCACGTAGGGAACCAGCAACCACAACAACTGCGGACGTCGACTGAGCACGTCGGAAGAGCTTAGTGACCCGCCACTAGCGACCCCGCACCCCCGTCAGCCTCCCCCAGACGACCAGGCGGTACCGGGAGGTGAATTCGGGCGTGCACGTGGTCAGCGTCACATAGGAACCGGGCTCGCTGTACCCGACGGCGGGCTTCAGATTGCTGCGTGGCACGGCGGCGACGACCCCGCTGTCCCGGGCGGCGGTCTGCGCCAGCGTCTTGTCGACGACGTACGTGTAGACGTGCTCCCGGGTCTCGACGGTGATCCGGTCACCGCGCCGCAGCCGGTTGATGTAGCGGAACGGTTCGCCGTGGGTGTTGCGATGCCCGGCGAGCGCGAAGTTCCCGGTGGCGCCGGGCTGCGCGGTGCGCGGGTAGTGCCCGACGTACCCCTTGTCGAGGACACCGCTCTTGCTGATGCCCTGGGCGACGGGGGCGATGAGCCCGAGACGCGGGATGCGCAGGACGGCATAGGCCTGGTCCCAGCGGGGCGCGGCAGCCGCCGTCGCGGGCGCCGCACCCGCCCGCGAGCGCCCGCCCCCCTTCCCTTCGTCCGCATCCGCGTCCTCCTGCGCCGGGGCGGACGGAACAACCGGGTCCCCGCCCCACTCCTGCCCCCACTCCTGCTCCAGGGACTGCACGGTGTGCCGGGCATCGGCCCTGGCCTGCCGGTTGGTCCACCACAGCTGATGGACGACGAGGAGCAGCAGCACCACACCGAGCGTGACCACCGCCTCGGCGCCCGCCCAGAGCCCGCGCGCGGCGACGCGCCGCCCGCGCCGGCGGCGCTGCACCATGACCGGTATCCGCTCGCTCACGGCCCGCACGATAAGGGCATGACCCGTAACTCTCCAGGGTCGGAACAACCCTCCGTGCAGCCGCCGTACAGCAGTACGGTGTGGTTCATGCGCCCCGACACGCCTGCTGACCACATTGCCGAAGCCGAGCGCCTGCTGCGCACGGCGGCGCAGTACCCCGACGACCGGGAACCGCTGCACCTGAGGGCCGCAGCCCACCTGGAACTCGCCGGCGAACGCGCCCGCGCCGCCACCCTCTACGACGAACTCCTCGCCACGAGCACCGCCGACCCGCACCTGATCAAGGCCCTTAAGGCCTCGAACCTCTGGGAGTACGGCCACGAGGCCGAGGCCCGCGCCATCATCGAAGGCATCCGCACGGCCGGCCCCCTCGAAGCGGGCCCCTGGCAGATCGCGGCCGAGACCCTGGAATCGCACGACGAGCTGGAGTCGGCCCACGACTACTTCACGACCGCGCTGACTCTGCTCCTGACACCCGGCGAGGAAGTCCCGTACGCCACCCAGTCCCTGCTGACCGGCCGCCACCGCGTACGCCGCCTGCTGGGTGTCGAGCACGACGTCTGGGACGAACTGACCGACACGCTCCACACCTCCACGGTCCCGCTGGACGAGCTCCACGACCCGAAGCGGCTGTGGTCACTGGGCTCCTCCGACCCGGGCGAGCTCCAGGCCGAGATCACCCGCCTCCGCGCCGAACTGGGCACCTACCGCACCGCGCTCTCCCGCCCGTTCCCGGTGGCGGTCCTGCACTGGACGGAACCGGAACTGAACGAGCTCACCGCCGCGTACCCCACCCTGAGCGCGGAGTACCCCTCCCACACCGACCACCTCGCCGACCTGGAAGCCGCCCTCCGCGACCTGCACTCCGCGGGCACCCCGAACCTGGGCATCGTCACGGGCACGGTCCCCTCGTACGAGGCCTTCGCCGCCTCGGAAGCCGCGTCCCCGTCCGACCCGAACCTCCTCCCCCAGTACGCCACGACGCTCGCCGCCCGCGGGCGCGCGGTGCCGTGGCCGCCGGCCCGCAACGCGGCTTGCTGGTGCGGGTCGGGGCGGGCTTATCGGGAGTGTCACGGGGTCGCGTAGCAACCCGGGAAGGCCACCACACCGTTGAAGGGCCCCTCCGAATCCTCCACCCGGATCGGGGCCCTTCTCCTGCGTCTGTAGCCGGCTTTCAGCACACGAAACAAGAAGCTGTGGGCAGGCCGTGCCGGAAGGTCCGGCCGCGCTCCGCGCCGCCGCTCACGGGGGTGCCGGAGACGAGCCGCACACTGCGGCCGGTCCACGCGCCCGTGCTGCCGCCATGGCAGTGCTCCGGGGGCTGTGAAACGCTGAATTCATGGCATCGATGTCCGGCGTCTGCCCATCGACCTCGAACGGCTGAGCCCGGCTGCCTGTCGGGAGTCCCACGGATCCAGGCTCCCGTTCGGGAGAACGGAAAAGCCATGACGACGACCGACCGCGCTCACGACCGCGACGATCACAGCGACCCCACCTTGTACCGCACTCCGGCGGACGCGGTCGCCGCGCCCCCGGAAGTGCTCGCCTATGTGGTCGGGTTCGACCCGACCGCACAGCGCGCGGACGCGCTGTTCACGGTCGGCACCGACCCCGAATCTCCCGTGTACGGCCGCGTGACCTCCCACGTCGAGCTGCCCGGCCTGGGCAACGAACTGCACCACTTCGGCTGGAACGCCTGCTCGAGCGCGCTGGCGCATGCCGGTCATCATCACGCTGCGCGGCGCTACCTGATCGTTCCGGGACTGCGCTCCTCCCGGCTGCATGTCTTCGACACCGGCCCCGATCCCGCCCGCCCCCGCCTGGTCAGGACGGTCGAGGCCGAGGAGTTGGCCGCCAAGGCCGGGTACTCGCGTCCGCACACACTCCACTGCGGCCCCGACGGAATGTTCTTGTCCTGCCTGGGCGGCGCGGACGGTGCGGACGGGCCCGGCGGCGTCGCTCTGCTGGACCACGAAAGCTTCGAAGTGCTGCGCGCCTGGGAGAGCGACCGCGGACCGCAGCGGTTGGCTTACGACGTCTGGTGGCATCTGCGCCAGAACATCGCCGTGACCAGCGAGTGGGGGAGCCCCTCGATGGTCGAGGACGGTCTTGTCCCCGAACTGCTACTGGGCCGCCAGTACGGCCACTCACTGCACTTCTGGGAGCTGGACTCCGGACGGCACCTGCAACGCGTCGATCTGGGGGATGAGAACCAGATGGTGCTGGAGCTGCGTCCCGCGCACGACCCCGAGGCGACGTGGGGATTCACCAACACCGTGGTCGACGTGGAGGACCTGTCGGCGTCCGTGTGGCTGTGGAATCGAGAGGGCGAGCACTTCGTGGTCCGCAAGGTGATCACCATCCCTGCCGAGCCCGCGCAGACGGAGGACCTGCCCCCGGCGCTGCAGCCGTTCGGCGCCGTGCCCCCACTCATCACCGACATCGACCTGACGGTGGACGACCGGTGGCTGTACGTATCCGCATGGGGAACCGGCGAGCTGCTCCAGTACGACGTGAGCGACCCGTTCCATCCGAGGCAGACCTCGTCCGTGCGTCTTGGCGGCGTCGTCGGCCGACAGCCGTTTCCCGCCGAGCCGGACATTCCGCTGACCGGCGGAGCCCAGATGGTCGAACTCAGCCGTGACGGGCGGCGCGTGTACCTGACGAACTCCCTGTACTCCGCCTGGGACGCGCAGCTCTATCCCG
Source organism: Streptomyces sp. JH14 (assembly GCF_029428675.1). Taxonomy (GTDB): domain Bacteria; phylum Actinomycetota; class Actinomycetes; order Streptomycetales; family Streptomycetaceae; genus Streptomyces. The sequence goes on from NZ_JAJNEL010000001.1 coordinate 2,438,347, forward strand.
CGGGCATCGACCCCTGGATGATCAAACTGGACGCCGACCCCGCGCACGGCGGGCTCTCCGTCGACAGCCGCTTCTTCCCGCACGGCGCGGACTTCCTCGGCTTGCGCGTGCACCAGACGCGCTTGCAAGGCGGCGACGCCTCCTCGGATTCGTACTGCTACCGCCACTGACTGCTCATGCTCCGCCGGCGCCCGAGGCGGCTGCCGCCCCGGTTCCGAAGAGCGTCGTCCAAGAACCGGCCGCCCGACGACAGAGCACCGCGCACCCGGAAGGTGCAGCGCATCGAAAGCCCAGCCACATGCGCGCAAGACATCACGCACCTCGCTGAAGTGGTCGACGAAGTCCTGGTCAGTCAGTGCTGCTTGATACAACTGCATGCACAGCTGACGATTCGAGGGGGACTCGGCCATGCCCAACGACCTTGCAGGCGACACAGCTCCGGTCGCTGGGCTCTACGAGACACTGATCACCCGCCGCCTCGAAGAGCGTATGAAACATCTCGATACCTCGGGCAGGCGCTCCATCGATGAAACAGTCGGCCCGGAATCTGCACCCCACGTGCTGTCGCGCCACATCGGGAATGTCGTGCGGCAGGTCCTCCAGGGCCTCTCACCTGCGGAGCAGGTGATCGCCGCCAACCACATCCTGGAGTCCCTCAATACCATCGAAGGTGCAACCGAGTGGGTCGATCTCGTCATGGAGGGCCCCAGACAGCTGCTTGCCGTCGCGGAGCAAGAGGCTCCCGGCGTCTACGCGATTCGCCCCGCTACGCCGCTCTCCGAGACGGCGCTCCTCACCAATTCACCTGACGACCCGAGCCTGGGCTTTGAGCTGCGGGCCGAATTGGCCACAGCGGACCGTGTCGATCTGCTCTGCGCCTTCGTGAAGTGGCACGGACTCCGCGTCCTTGAGCAGTCACTCGCCTCCGCACGCGATCGCGGTGTCCCCATCCGCGTACTGACGACGACCTACATCGGCGCCACGGAACGTCGCGCGCTGGATCGCCTGGTCCGCGAGTTCGGTGCCGAGGTGAAGGTGAATTACGAACTCCGCTCAACCCGTCTCCACGCCAAGGCATGGCTGTTCCGCCGCGACAGTGGTTTCGACACGGCATACGTAGGCAGCTCGAACCTCTCCAAGGCTGCCCTGCTCGATGGGCTCGAGTGGAACGTGCGACTGTCGTCCGTCGCCACGCCGTCCGTCCTGCGCAAGTTCGAGGCAACCTTCGACGCGTACTGGAGCGAGCGCTCCTTCGAGTCGTACGACCCGGACATCGACGCACAGCGACTCGACGATGCCCTGTCACACGCTGGCGGATCCAACCGGAACGGTGCTCCAACCCTCTCGCTCTCGGGACTTGAGGTCCGTCCCTATCCGCACCAGCGCGACATGCTCGAACGCCTCCAGGTGGAACGCACCGTCCACGGCCGGAACCGTAATCTCCTGGTAGCGGCGACGGGCACCGGCAAGACCGTGATGGCAGCACTGGACTACAAGCGCCTGCGACAGACATGGGGACGCGATCCGCGCTTGCTCTTCGTAGCTCACCGCCAGGAGATCCTGGAACAGTCCCTGCGCGTCTACCAGAACGTGCTGATTGACGCGAACTTCGGCGAACTCTTCGTCGGCGGAGAGATCCCCGACACATGGACACATGTCTTTGCCAGCGTCCAGTCGCTCAACTCACGTGCACTGGACCGCTTTTCACCGGAACACTTTGATGTCATCGTGATCGACGAGTTCCACCACGGCACGTCTCCTACCTACCGCCGGATACTGGATCACTTCGAACCGCAGGAACTCCTGGGGCTCACCGCCACCCCGGAACGCATGGATGGACTCAACATCCAGGACGAGTTCTTCGAGGGACGGATCGCAGCGGAGATGCGCCTCTGGGAAGCTCTCGAAAACGACCTGCTCAGCCCGTTCCATTACTTCGGCGTCACCGACAACACCGACATGAGCGCCATTACGTGGAAGCGGGGATCGTACGACTCCACGGCCCTGAGCAACCTCTTCACCGGCAACGACGCACGGGCCAGACTCGTCGTGCAGGCCGTAAGGGACAAGGTTGCCGATCCGGGCACGATGCGCGCCTTGGGGTTCTGCGTGTCGGTGGCCCACGCAGTCTTCATGGCCGACTTCTTTCGCCGGGCCGGCCTCAACGCCGTCGCGTTGTCCGGCGAGACGCCACGCCATGAGCGCAAAGACGCCCTTGCACAACTCAAGGCCGGAACGCTCCAAGTCATCTTCTCCGTCGACCTGTTCAACGAGGGGCTCGACATCCCCGATGTCGACACTCTGCTCCTCTTGCGCCCCACGTCCAGTGCCACCGTGTTCCTCCAGCAACTGGGACGAGGATTGCGCCGGACCGAGGACAAGGCCGTCCTCACTGTTTTGGACTTCATCGGTCAGCACCGTAAGGAGTTCCGCTTCGAGGAACAGTTCCGCGCGCTGACCAACCTCACCCGCAATCGTCTGCTCACCAACATCGAGCACGACTTTCCGCAGTTGCCATCTGGCTGCCAGATCATCCTTGAGACCAAAGCCAAGGAGCTGATCATTGACAACATCCGCAGCCAGATCAGCGTCAATGTCACTCAGCTCGCCCGTGAGGTCGCCGCGTACGCCGAGCCACGGCTCGCCGATTACCTCAAGGAAAGCGGTCGCGAACTCAAGGAGCTCTACCGAGGCAACGGGAACTCATGGACGGGGCTGCTCCGCCGCGCCAAGCTCCTCGCCGAGACCGGGCCAGCGGGCGAAGAAGCGCTACTCAAGCGCATGTCAGCGTTCCTCCACGTCGATGACCCGCTCCGAGTCGCCGCATACAGCAAGCTCCTCGCCGACGACGCCCCCACGTACGAAGAGCTGAGCGTCCAGGACCAGGCCTACGCCCGGATGTTCTTCTTCTCCCTGTGGCCGTTGGGCGGCGACTTCAACGACTACCAGGGCGGCTTCGACACCCTTCGCCCCCAGCACGCGTTCCGTGACGAGCTCAGCCAGGTCCTCGCACACGTCCTGGACCAGGCCGACCACGTGCCCGTCGCGCTCCTCGGCAGCCACGCGAGCCTGCCGCTGACCGTCCACGCCTCATACAGCCGTGAAGAGATCCTCCCCGCCTTGGGGCAGTCCGACGTGGGTGGCTTCATGCCTGGGCACTTCCGCGAAGGCGTGAAGTGGTGCGAGACCATCCAGACCGACGCCCTGCTCATCACTCTCGAAAAAGACGAGAAGGACTTCTCCCCGGAGACGCGTTACAAGGACTACGCGCTGAACGAGTCGCTGTTCCACTGGGAGTCCCAGAACCAGACCTCGGAGTCATCCCCCACCGGCGTTCGGTACCGGACCCACAAGGAGAAGGGCACCCACGTCCTGCTCTTCGTCCGCCGTTTCAAGAAGACGGACATCGGCGGGCCGCAGCCGTGGATGCTCCTGGGACCCGCCGAGTACGTGGAGCACAAGGGCAGCAAGCCCATGGCCATCGTCTGGAAGCTCCGACATGAGATTCCTGCGGATGTGTGGACCTACTCAGCGATTGCCGCAGGCTGACCCTCCTTGCAGAGTCATGCCGTGTCCGACCTCGGCCTCCCCGCTGTCGTGATGAGCGTGGGGAGTGCTCGCGGCGAGGACGGCGTGCTGACCGGCGGGGGCGAGTGCCCGCCGCCGGTCAGTGGGACGGCCGGGTCAGGCCGTGGTGCAGTTGGTGCCGCTCAGGGAGAACGCGGTCGGGGCGGTGTTGGTAGCGCCCTTGGCGGCGGTGAAGCCGACGGTGACTGAGCCGCTGGCGGGGATGGTGGTGGTGTAGGAAGCGGGAGCGACGCTCACTGTGTCGCCGTTCTGGGTGGGGACCCCTCCCCACATGTTGGTGACGGTCTGGCCGTTGGCGAAGGCGAAGGAGAGCGTCCAGCCGTTGATGGTGGTGGCGCCGGTGTTGCGGATGATGATCTCGCCCTGGAAGCCGTCGGGCCACTCGCCGACAACGCGGTAGCCGACGGAGCAGCCCACGCCGGGCGTGCTGCCGCCCTTGTCGGTGGTGACGCTCACTGTGGCCGAGCGGGCAGAACGGTTTCCGGCCGCGTCGCGGGCGTAGACGGCGAAGGTGTACGCCGTGTCGGCGGTGAGGCCGGTCACGGTGGCGGTGTTGGTGGCGGAGGCGGCGACCGTGGTCTCGGAGCCCCCTCTGACCCGGACGATGTCGTAGCCGGTGACGCCGACGTTGTCGGTGGCGGCGGTCCAGGTGAGGGTGACGGAGGTGGCGGCCACGGCGGAGGCGGTCGGGGTACCGGCAGTGGACGGGGCCTGAGTGTCGCCGGGGTTGCCGCCTGCGTAGACGGTGGCTTCCCTGGAGGTCTGGGCGATGCCGTTGGCGCCGTTGAAGATGCGCTGGCCCCAGGAGCTGAGCCGGCTGGGGTCGAAGTCGATCGCCAGGTCGAGGATCGGGTCGGTGTTGCCGCTCCAGGACCATGCCAGGTAGCCGAGCCGGAGCTGCTCGGCGGTGGCCATCATGGTGTCCTCGTCCGGGTCGCCGTACTGGTCGGCGGGACCGCCGAACTCGCCGATGAGGATGGGCAGTCCGGCGTCGACGAAGGCATGCAGGTAGTCGGTGACCTTCTGGGCGGTGTTGTAGACGCTGTACATGTGGATCGAGAAGATCAGGTTGCCGGTGGAGTCGGCGTCGTAGACGGACTGGGCGTTGGCGCGCATGACCCCTTGCCAGTCCTGGCCCCAGTTGGGCGCATCCACCATGATCGTGTGCTCGAACCCGGCGCTGCGCAGCTTCTGGACGGCGGAGATCGTGGGCGCGGTCCAGCCCTCGGGGTTGGTGTTGCCCCAGGGCTCGTTGCCGATGTTGATGATGATGTAGTTCTCTTCGCCGGCGAGTACGTCCTTCAGGCTGATCCAGTAGTCGGCGGCATGGTCGAGCGTCCCGGCCGCGGCGTCCTCGCCGTAGCCGGTGGTGTCGTGCACCTCCAGTACGCAGATGAGCCGGTTGGCCTTGCACTGGGTGACGATGCCGGCCACGTCCGCGGGGCTGTTCTTGCTCCAGCGGTAGCCGTCGGAGAGGACGACGCGGACGGTGTTGGCGCCCAACGTCTTGATGTCGGCCAGCGACTGGGTCTCGCCCGGGTACCAGGTGTGGGCGTGGTTGACGCCGCGCATGACGAAGTCGTTGCCGTTGCCTTCGAGTAAGCGGCCGTCACTGATGTGGAGGCCGGTGGCAAGGGCGCCGGCCGACTGGGCGTGGGCTGTGGCCGGGCCGAGGGCGCCGAGAGCGACGATCCCGAGGAGCGTGGCCAGTGCGGCCAGGAGGGCGGTGGCGGGGCTTCTTCGTGTCGTACTTCTTGTTGTTCTCACTGCGACTCCAGAGAGTGAGCGCCAATAAGCCTGAGCATCAGAAGTAACGTGGGAGCGCTCCCATAAAGCCATTATGGCAGGGGCACGTCAAGACATCGCGCACGCTCCGGCGCATGAACGGCCGGTGCGTGTCCGAGCCCCGCCTGGCGACATGGACGACGAGGGCACCCGTCGCGCCCCGAAGGACTGCAGGTCACCGCGGACGCCTCACGTCCCGGCAAGCTCGTGCACCACGCGGGCCTCGGCCTCGGGGAGGTCGTGGTCCAGCTGCCCGTCGCGGGGAAGGCGGAGGCGCTGCAGGCACTCGACGCGCATGTGGAGTGCCTGTAGGGTCCCGGGCTCTGCGAGGGGAGGGGCCGATGCGGCGGAGGAGATCCGGCGGTCCGCTGTGGCTGTCGGCGGCGGCCCTGTTGCTGCTGCTCGGCGGCTGCAGGATCGGCATGTCGGACGACGTTCACCCGCCGCCCCGAGCCGGGGCCTGGAGCATCGACTACATGGGCCCGCCCGGCCACGTGCAGATGGCGGACCTCGCGGCGGTCTCGGCCACCGAGGCATGGGCGGTCACCGAGGAACGGGGGGCGGCGGACAGTTGGAAGCCGGGCCTGCTGCGGCTGCGCGACGGCCGGTGGTCGGCCGTGCAGATCCCCGCGCAGCTGCGGGGACAACCGTGGTTGCGGCTTGCCGCTGCGGGTCCACGCAGCGTGTGGCTCTACCCGGACGCGTGGGGCGGTGTGCCGCCGCAGAAGACCGGCGATATGCCGAGCGGCTCGTGGGAGCGCAGCTCGGCGTTGCGCTGGGACGGCGCCCGCTGGCACCAGGTCCCGCTGGACTTCCCCCCGGTGGACCTCGATGTGGTCTCGCAGGACGACGCCTGGGCACTCGACGCCTCGGGCGCCGCTCGGCAGTGGGACGGCACCCGGTGGCGGACCGTACCGCTGCCGGCCCGCGGCATCGACATCGAGGCGCGAGCTGCGGACGATGTGTGGGTCGCCGGGGACAAGACCTTCGACGACCGGCCCAAGCAGCCCGCGGCGGTCCACTGGGACGGCAGCGGCTGGCAGCTGACCCGCCTGCGCCGCTACCAGGCCCCGTACGACGCCAAGGTGGTCGACAACGGGTCGGTCCTCTGGCGTATCAGCGCGAACTCCGCGGGCGAGGCCTGGGCCCTCGGCGTGCACTCGGTCGTTGACGGGCGCGATGAGGGCCGCGAGGAGCCCCGGGAGGTGGACGAGCGCATCCTGCTGCACTGGAGCGGCACCCGCTGGCAACCGGTGCCCGAACCGCCGCGCTCCTTCAGGGACAAGACCTACGGCCAGGCCGTCCCCGACGGCACCGGGGGCATGCTGCTCGGCGCCTGGGCGTACCGGACCGCGGAGGGCACGTACTTCCGCATCGACGCGCCGCCGAAAACAGAGGGTTGGCAGGAGACCGGCCTTCCACCCCTGCAGCGTCGATGGCTCACGATGGAGGAGGCAGACGTCATCCCCGGGACGCACACCATCCTCGCGGCAGCCGATCTTGTCGGCCACAACAGCATGACGCAGCCGGCCGTCATCCGTCTGACGCTCGACGCGCCCCAGCGTTCTCTCCTCGAGTAACCCCGGGACGACGTCGGCCGCGCCGCAAGTCGCTCGATATCGGAGCTCTACGTGGGGACGGGCACTGTCAGCGCACCTTCTTCAGTTCCGGCGTCCTCGTTCTTGACTGTCCGCCGGGATGTGACTGATTCACTTCGATCTCCGCGAACCGTTCGCGCCACGGGATGTGATCGGGCTCCGGTGCGCGGGCGCCGTAGAAGGTCGCGTGCGCGGCGGACTGGCGGCACGGGGCGCATTCCGTCTCGTCGCCCAGGGGGCGGAAGACGTGTTCCTCACCGGGTGAGGAGCAGACGACCAGGTCGGCGACCGCCGGGAGCTGAGGCGGCGATGGCGGGGCCGGGTGCGCAGGGAGCTTCTGGATGAGGCGGTAGCGCAAGAAGCCGAACGCCGATCGCACGCCGCCTTCCGGACGTTCGGCGAGCAGCGCCTGTCGCAGGTCGGACTCGCTCAGGCCACGCTCCAGCCACTTGACCGCCTCCACAGCCAGTGCGCGGGCCTCACGCAGTCCCAGGTGCAGTTCGCGACGGGTGTGGCGCAGCGAGAGCAGGACCCTTTCCGCGCGCGCCAGTTGGAGGGCGTCTGCTGACCTCGCCGTCGGTTCGGGATCGGGTCCCGCCGTCGGCTCGGCTTCGGAGGGTGGGTGGGGAGTGGTCTTATCACTGTGGTCTTCCACCGGTTCATAGCCACCGACCGTCCGGGCTGCCGGTTCACCGACCGTCGGAATCTGCGTACTCGGTGGCGGAGTGGCGGGCGGCGCCCCTCGCAGGTGTTCTGCCTGCTCATTCGTCAAAGGGGTGTTCGCGACCAGTTGCTCGGTGATCCAGCGGCCTCGGCCGCCCTGAGTTCGCCATTCGTGTACGTACCCATGCGCGACCAGCTGTTCCTTGGCCTTCTGATACGCGCGGCCCTTGATTCCCAGCTTCTTGGCGAGTTCACTCAGGGGCTTGCAGGAGGTGTCTTCAGGCAGGCCTTGGACGTACAGGAGCAGGATCTTCGCGTCACTGCTCAGACGCTGATGGCGCACGACATCGTGCGATGCCTTCGTGAAGCGCTGAGACGGGGCGATAGCATGACGCAGCATTTCCGGTGGCTACTTCCACTGGTGATGAAGGCCCTCGGTTGGTGTTGGCGCACCGCCGGGGGCCGCCCTGTGTGCGCGTGTACACACAGAGCGTGATGATTTCGTCACCGTATCGCACTGCAGCCATCTCCCACCATGCGAACGGGACTTCAAGCCGCACCCTCGGTGCCGGTCAGGCGAGCCGGACCGAGCTGTGGGTCAACCATCCCCGCGTGGGCGGGGACGACCCGCCGGCGGCCAGGGCGACGACGGCCAGCAGCGAACCACGCCGGAGCAGGCAGGGACGACGGTTCAGATTCCGTACTCCGTGATGCGCGCGCTCCCGCATCGCTCCCGAAGGGGTCCCGTTTCCGATGACACAAGTGCGCCACGTCACAAGAACGACAGCAACGGCCTCTTGAGGAGGCAGAAGGTCGGCAAGAGGATCAGGGCCTTCCAGTCTTGTTGGCAGCGCTTGAGGAGTTCGCCTTGCCCAAGGTTCCCATCCCCCGGTCCGGGCCCATCACGCTCGTCGTGGTGGCCGCCCTGGCACTCGGGGTCATGCCGGCCACCGCCGCGATATCCGCGGACCTGGCCAGTCCCGTGCAGCCCACCGCCGCCCACCAGGCACCCGGGGGCATCAGCACGCACACCGTCACCCTGATCACCGGCGACAAGGTGACGATCGGCACCGCCGCCGACGGCACCGCCGTGCGGTCCTTCGAAGGCGTCAACGGAACCACCACAGGTTTCCACCGCGCCGTCATCGACGGCTCGACGTACGTCTATCCCGACGCCGTCCTGCCGTACGTCACCACCGGGAAGCTGGACAAGCAACTGTTCAACGTGACCCGGCTGATCGCCGACGGCTACGACGACGCGCACACCTCCCGGCTGCCGCTGATCGTCCGTTACACCGCCGCCGCCGCGAGGTCCCGGACCCAGCCGAAGGTGGCTGGCTCGACCATCGTCCGCCGGCTGGACAGCATCCAGGGCGCGGCCGTCGCGCAGAACCGCAAGCAGGCTCCGGCGTTCTGGTCCGCGCTCACCGGCGGATCCGGCTCGGCCGCCCGGTCGGCGCACCCCGCCTTCGCGGGGGGTGTCGCCAAGGTCTGGCTCGACGGCAAGGTGAAGGCCGACTTGGCCGACTCGACCGCCCAGATCGGCGCGCAGAAGGTCTGGGCGGAAGGCGACACCGGCAAGGACGTCAAGGTCGCGGTGCTCGACACCGGTGTGGACACCGAACATCCCGACCTCGCCGGGCAGGTCGACGCCACCGCCAGCTTCATCCCGGAAGAGCCGGAGATCACCGACTACCACGGCCACGGCACCCACACCGCCTCGACGATCGCCGGCACCGGCAGCGCCTCCGACGGAAAGGAGCGGGGCGTCTCCTTCGGCGCGCGGCTGGAGATCGGCAAGGTGCTCAACGGCCGCGGCAGCGGCCAGGAGTCCTGGATCATCGCGGGCATGGAATGGGCTGCCCGGGACCAGCAGGCCAAGATCGTCAGCATGAGCCTGGGCGGCGGCGGCGACGCCACCGATCCGATGAGCCAGGCGGTCGACGAGCTCAGCCGTGAGACCGGCGCGCTGTTCGTCATCGCGGCGGGCAACGGAGGCCCGCAGTCCATCGGCAGCCCCGGTGCCGCCGACTCCGCGCTGACCGTCGGTGCCGTGGACTACTCGGACCACCTCGCCAGCTTCTCCAGCACCGGCCCCCGCGGCGGCGACGCCGGGCTCAAGCCCGAGATCACCGCACCGGGCGTCGACATCCTGGCGGCCCGCTCCCAGTACGGGGAGGGCTCCGGGTACTACACGACGATGAGCGGCACGTCCATGGCGACGCCGCACGTCGCGGGCGCCGCCGCGCTGCTGGCCGCCGCCCACCCCGACTGGACCGGCCAGCAGCTGAAGGAGGCGCTCGTCAGCAGCGCCAAGGCCACCCCGTCGTACACCCCCTACGAGGCGGGCAGCGGCCGGGTCGACGCCCTGGCGGCGGTGCACAGCACGGTCTTCGCGACCGCGAGCGCCTTCTCCGGCTTCCACGCGTGGCCCCAGAAGCCCGGTGAGACCGACGTCCGGAAGGTGACGTACACCAACACCGGCGACGCCCCGGTCACTCTGGACCTGGCGATCGACTCCGCCGCCCCGGCGGGTCTGTTCACCCTCTCCGACAGCCGGGTGACCATTCCCGCGCACGACACCGCCACGGTCTCCCTGACCGCGGACCTGGACCGGCTGCCGGCCGACCAGGCGATCAGCGGCATGATCACCGGTACGGACGCCGGCGGCGTGGTCCGTGCCCGCACCCTGATCGGCGTCGCCAAGGAGGGGCAGCGGCAGAACCTGACCATCGTCGCGAAGGACCGGCTGGGCCAGCCGCTCTCGGGCTACGCCATCCTCATCGCGGAGCACACCCTTACGGCGGTCGAGCTCGACGGGTCCGGCACCGGCACCACGCGGCTGCCCGCCGGAAACTACAGCGGATGGCTCATCGCCGACGTGCAGGGCGCCAACGGGCCCCACTCGCGGGGTATGGCGCTGCTCGGTTTCAGCAACGTGACGCTGGACCAGGACCGGACCGTCACTCTGGACGGGCGGAAGGCCCGTCAGATCCTGGCGCGCGTGCCGAAGCAGGGCACCCTTGTCGCGCCGCGGCTGGACGTCCGCCGGACGTGGGTCGGCGGCGGCTCCTTCGAGACCTCCATGCTGCCCGACCCCTCCTACGACAGCATCTGGGCGCTTCCGACCGGCAAGAAGGTCACCGACGGCGAGTTCGAGTTCGGCGCCCGCTTCCGCCTCGAGCAGCCGGCACTGACCGTGGGCACGAAGACGGAGAACTTCGCCGACCCGCTCGTCAAGCGCGCCGCCAAGCCGCTGCCGGCCGGCACCCGGACGCTGACCGCGGTCGACGCCGGTGACGGTTCCGCCGCGGAGCTGGCCCGGCGCAGTGTGCGGGGCAAGGCCGTGGTGGTGCGGGGCAGCAACCCGCGCGGGATCCAGGCGCAGGCGGAGGCCGCCGCGGCCGCGGGCGCGCAGGTGCTGCTGGTCGTCAACGACGGCATCGGTCGCATGCAGCCCTGGGACGAGACGACCTGGAGCCCCGAGAGCCCGGCTCCGCTGACGGTGGCGACCCTCAACGCCGACCAGGGCGCCGACCTGATCGCCGCGATCCAGCGGGGCGAGGACAAGCTGAAGGTCACCTCGCACCCCACCACCGACTACCTCTACGACGTGGTGCACCACTGGTCCGGCGCGGTCCCCGCGGACCCGACCTGGCGGGTGGAGCAGCGCGACCTCGGACGGGTGAACGTCTCGTTCCGCAACTACCGGCCGGGCAAGGCGATGGAGTTCCGCACCGACGTCTGGCGCGGCTGGGCGGTCTCCAACCCGGTGACGGCCCCCGCCCAGGGCGAGCGCACCGACTGGGTCACCGCCGACGCGGACTGGGTCGAGGACGCGATCATCGCTTCCGAGACCATGCAGCACTCGATCGACACCCTGCACTACCCGGCCGGGAAGACCGCGGAGGTCCAGTGGTTCGGACCGATCCAGCGGCCCCGGATGGGTCCGATGGGCTATCAGCCGGTGCGCTACCTCGACGGGATGTACATCCCCGCGCCCAGCTGGGGTGACTCCGGCTCCGGCCACGTCGGCCAGGCGCGCGGCAACTTCGCTGTCAAGGACTGGATGTCGCTCTACCAGGGAGACCGGCAGCTCGACTGGGGCAACAACGAGTGGCTGCCGGTCACCGGGCTCGCCCCCGAGCGGCTGCCCTACCGCCTGGTGCTCGACAACGACCGGGGCTCCTGGGCCAACCCGTACTCCCGGCACACCCTGACGGAGTGGAACTTCACCTCCGCCGCCAGCGGAGCCGAGGCGGCCGAGGCCGTGCCGCTGATCCAGCTCGACTACGGGGTCGACACCGACAAGGCCGGCCGGGCCGACCGGCGCGCCACGCTGACGGTGACGGCCTCGCACCTGCCCGGCACGACCGCCGCGATCGGCAAGCCCTCCCTCGAGGTCTCCTACGACGACGGCAAGACCTGGCAGCGGGCCGACCTGACCCGCTCCGGTGCCGGATGGCAGACGGGCCTGCACGCGCCCAAGTCGGCCGGCTTCGCCACGCTGCGGGTCACCGCCCGGGACAGCGCCGGCAATGACGTCTCGCAGACCATCACCCGGGCCTTCGGCCTGCGCTGACGTCACCTCAGCACCACGCACGGGCGGGGCCGCAACCGGCGGTCCCGCCCGTCGACGTCGTTCGCCGACCGTCCGGTTGTAGCGTTGTCGACCGACCAGGAGTCGACGCCCACCCGGGATTACTGTTCGGTAACACGGTTACGCGGGGGTTGGCGGCGCACGCGGCGAGGGATTGACTCATCAACCATGACTGAGTGGACCGGCCGCACCGCCGTCGAGATCGCTTCCGCCGTACGTGGAGGACGGGCCACCGCGGCCGACGTCACCCGCCAGCACCTCGACCGCATCGCCCGGCTGGATCCGGACCTGTCCGCGTTCCGGCATGTGCGGGCGGAACAGGCGATGGCCGAGGCGGAAGCGGTGGACCGGCGGGCCGACCGTGCTTCCCTGCCGCTCGCGGGGGTCCCGGTCGCGGTCAAGGACAACATTGCGGTCGCGGGCGAACAGGCCCGTAGCGGATCCGCGGCCACGTCGCCGGACCGCAGCGCCGGCGATCACGTGATCGTCGAACGGCTGCGGGCGGCGGGCGCCGTGGTGGTCGGTCTGACCAACGTGCCGGAACTCTGTCTTGTCCCGATGGCCGACAGCGTCTACGGGATCGCCCGCAACCCCTGGAACGAGCAGCGCACGCCCGGCGGCTCCTCGGGCGGCAGCGCGGCGGCGGTGGCTGCCGGCCTGGTACCGCTGGCGCACGGCAACGATGGGTTCGGCTCGATCCGGATCCCCTGCGCCTGCTGCGGAACGATCGGGATCAAGCCGGGACGCGGTGTCGTACCGCATGCGCCGGACGACCCGACCTGGTTCGACCTGGTCGAGAACGGCCCCATCGCGACCACGGTGCAGGACGCGGCCCTCGGACTGGCCGTGATGGCCGACGAGCCGGGCTTCGCGAAGCTCGGCGAGGTGGGGGCGCTGCACATCGGCGTGTCGGTACGGCCGGTCTCGCCCGGCTTTCCGATCGCGGCCCGGTACCGCCGTGCGGCGCTGGAGACCGGGACGCTGCTCCAAGGACTCGGGCACACGGTGACCCGGCACATGCGGCGCTACCCGGCATGGCTGGGACCCGCGTCGCTGAGCTCCTGGTACGCGTCGGCGCGGGCCAGCGCCGCGGGACTCGACCGTGCCGGACTCGACCGGAGCACGCGCCGACTGACCGCGATCGGCGGGGCATTGGCGGCCGTGCACCTGGACGGGGCCCACGGGCGGGACCGCTGGCGCAGCGCCGCCGCGGAACGCTTCTTCGGGCAGATCGACGTGCTGCTGCTCCCCGCTCTCAGCCAGCCCGCGCCGCGGGCCGAGCGCTGGGGCGACCGCGGTGGACTGCGCACCTCCGCCGTCAGCACCCGCACGGCCTCGCTCTTCGGCTCCTGGAACATCGCAGGCTGGCCGGCGCTCGCCGTTCCCGTGGGTGTGGACGCTGACGCGATGCCCGTAGCGGTGCAGCTCGTGGCCAAACCCGGCGGCGAGAAGCTGCTGCTGGAGCTGGCCGCGCAGATCGAGGCGGTCAGGCCCTGGCCGCGGCACGCCCCGCGGTATGCCGCACACAGCGACGGCAACAGGAAGCCATAAGGATCACGGGACAGCCGTCAGCGCCGTTCCAGCGGCATCTCATGACTTCCCGGTATTGAGGTGATCGGCTTCGGGCGGCGACGACGGGACCGATCCGCTCTCTCCGCAGGCCGGTTCAGGCCGAGGTCTTCGCGGGTTCCGACTCCGCGGGTTCCGTCGTAGCGGACTCGTTGAGGCGTTTGCCGAGCAGAACGAACAGCAGGATGAGCCCGACGGTGAGAAGGGTATGGCCCAGGCCGGCGATCCACGGCACGGCCTCGGGAACATGGCTTCCGAGAACCGTCTCGGTGCCGTGAACGAACATCATGGCGACGGTGATCGCGATACCCGCGTTGTAGAACCAGAAGAAGTAGGTGAAGAGTTTCGCCCCGGACAGCTGGAACTGCTTGTCGAGGGCGAGAACGATGAGAAAGCCCAGCATGCCCAGCGCCAGTAAGTGGGTGTGGATCAGGGACAGTTGGGTGTCGCCTTCGAAATGGTTGGCCTTGGTGAACTCCCGGTAGTACAGCCCGGAGATCACACCCACGATCATGTAGACGTGTGCCGCGTAGTACGACTTCCGCATCCTCGTTCGCCCCCTGCTGAACGAATACCGTCCTGTCGCGGGCCATTGAAGCACTCCACACCTGTGTGCGACACGGGTATTCGACCGAACAGATACTCGAGTCCCTTTCGCACGTTCGACCGACGCGACGCCGACGGTAGGGGGCTGCCAGGATGTCGTCATGGAGCAGACGCTGAGTCGACCGGAAGCTTCGGAAGCGATCGACGACCTGGGATGGCGCTATCTGCTGGGCGCGATCAGAACATCAGTGCCGGTCGGGTCGCTGAAGCAAGGGGTCCACGTGGCGACGAACGCGCTGGCGGTGTGCGGTGACGATGCCGATCAGCATCTTCGCGTCGACATCCGGCCCGGACGGGTCGTGCTCACACTTCAGTCGCTCGAACATGCTTCGGTGACGACTTGCGATGTCGATCTCGCACATCGGATCTCCAGAGCTGTGCACGAAGCGGGGCTGCGTACGGAGCCGGAGATCAGCGCGGACGCACCGCGGTCGGTGCAGCTCCTGGAGATCGCGATCGACGCACTCGATGTCGCGACGATCCGGCCGTTCTGGAAGGCGGTGTTGGGCTACACCGGTGAGGCGGGAGCCGACGGCCCCGAGGATCCGCTCGTCGACCCGGTCGGACAGGGCCCGGCGGTCTGGTTCCAGCAGATGGACCAGGCACGCCGGGAGCGTAATCGCATCCACTTCGATGTCTGCGTCCCGCACGACGAGGCGCCTCGGCGGGTCGAGGCCGCGCTGGCTGCCGGAGGTCGGCTGGTGTCCGCGATTCGTGCGCCGGCCTTCTGGGTGTTGGCCGACGGCGAGGGCAACGAGGCCTGTGTGACCACCTGGCAGGGCCGGGACGGTTGAGGCACGCGTGGTGAACGTGCCGGTCACGACGGCTCGTTGATGACGTCGGACATGACAGTGGCTCGCCTCGGATGGCGAGCCTGTCGTCCCTTGTGGCCACCGTCCGGTGGCCCTCAGGTGTGCCGTCTCGACCGCAGCCGTGGTCCGGCGTGCGCCCGGGGGGCGTGCCGTGGGTGGCTGCGGGAGTGGCTGTCGTGGGCAGGCCGGTCGCGCGGGACGCGGCCTGCGGTGATTCTCGTCCGGTCGGCCCGACGCGTGGGCTTGGTGCCTGTCGGCTGGGTGACCGGGGTGTGCGTGGGGCTTGATCAGTAGGCCGAGTTGACGTTGTCGATCGAGCCGTAGCGGTGGGCCGCGTAGTTGGCGGAGGCGGTGATGTTGGCGACCGGGTCGTAGATGTTCTGCGAGGTGCCGGCGACGTGGTAGGTCTTGAAGGTGGGGTCGATGACCTGCATCAGGCCCTTGGAGGGGATGCCCTTCATGGCGTTGGAGTCCCAGTTGTTGATGGCGTTGGGGTTGCCGGAGGACTCGCGCATCAGGTTCTTGTGGATGCCCTCGTAGGTGGCCGGGATGCCCTGCTTGTGCAGGATCTCCAGCGACTGCTTGATCCAGCTGTCGACGTTGCCGCCGCTGGACTGGGCGGGGGCGGGGGCGGGGGTGGCGGCCGAGGCGGCCGGGGCGCTGACGACAGTGCCGGCCATCACCGCGGCGCCGGCGGCGACCATGCCCAGCGAGATCTTCTTGGTGCGGGTCATGCGGGCGAACTTCGCGGGCATCGCGGTGATCTGCACGTGGTAATTCCTGTTCTGTCGGGGGGTGATGCCAAGAATTGTTAATCAGGAAGGAATCCCGGGTCAATGACCCCCTTCTACTAGGATGATTAGTATCGGGCGCCTGAAACGATCCGGGGACGCCGAACAACGCGGGGAACGAGCGTTGTCGGGTCTACTATTCGGCTTCATAGTGACGCGGGCCATATGGCTCACCCCACACGGCAAATGCCTCAAAGCGGCACAAGAGTGACGCAGGTCATGTGACCTGCGCCATATCGAGGGCACCCAATTCGCTCACCGTAATAACGGGAAAGCGTTCCGTATTGACGAAAGGGGGCGGATTGCGGGGGAAATCGATCGGAATCCTGGACGGCGCCCACCGGCAGATTTACTACGGTCCGGTCGCGGCCCACGCCGGCACCACGCGGCGCGTGCCACCACCGGCGGATCGGCGTCGATTCGGCGGCGAGTGGCCGTATGCCAGCGCGAGACGGAGGAGGCCGCCGGCGGGGCCGAGCGAGGCGCGTCGTACGCGTGGAGATGGGATCAGCCCTCGGCCCCCGTCGACAGCAGCTTCATGGACCCCTACATAGGGGTGCGCCGGCATATGGGGGTGCGCCGGGCACCCGGCGGCATGGCGCGATCCGCGGGGCGTGACCCACATGGCCGCCGACAGAACCGATTCGACGGTTCGCTCCTGGTGACGAATGAACACGTTCCGTAGTAACCACAGGTCAGCGGGACCGATTGAGGTGGAACCAGCTCTTCCGCACCTCAGGGAGTGCCCTACATGCGTCTTCGGACCGCCACCGTCTTCACCGGCATCGGCTGCGAAGCCGACTCCTTCTTCTCCCCGCCCCTTCGGCAGCCGCGTCTCCGAGCGGCTGAAGCTCCGGCCGGTCGTAACGGCTGATTCCTGTGCCGCCGGTAGCCTCCCCGGCACGAGCCGTCTCGCGCTCGTACCGGGGCGGCGTTGCGCGCGGGGGCAGTCGGCGCCGGGCAACCTGAGGTCCGGCGCGCTTCGCCGATGCAGCGCAGGGCGCTCATGTTCCCTTAGACAAAGGGAAGTTCAGCGATCTCGGGCCCCGGGATCGAGCATGGTGGTGTGACGAGGCGCGTTGACGTCCCCTGTGATCCGCCTGCTGTCCGGCAGTCCGCGCAGCGGCTCCTCCGACGCAACCGTGCTCCGCACCGCGAGGCCGTGGTGCCGAGAAGATGCACTTCGTCCGAGCCCACTCGACACTGGAGACCGTCACAAGCCCGCCCCCGCCACGTTCGTGGGAGGTCCGCCCATGCGGTCCTGGGAACGGTTCGCGTTGCGACCGCGACGCACCACGGGAGGCTTCACCATGTCGACCAACGAGCCGGCGAACACGGAGCAGGCACCACGCTCCGAAGCGTGGAAGACCGCGCCGACCGTGCTGCAGACAGCGAAGCCGCCGCACGTCCCGGAGGGTGCCGAGGTGATGACCGTCCTCGTCGAATTCCCCCCGGGCGACCCGGAAACCCCTCCGCACCGGCATTCCGGCCCGGCATTCGGCTCCATGCTGGAGGGCGAGATGCTGTTCGAGCTCGAAGGTGAGCCGAAACGTGTGATCAAGGCCGGGGAAACCTTTTGGGAGCCGGGCGGCGATGTCATCCACTATCAGGACGGCAACAACCGAACGGATTCCCGGAGCCGATCCCTCGTGACGATGATGTGCGCGCCGGGCCAACCCATGCTTACGCTGGTCGATGACGAGGAGCCGGCACAGCGCAAGGACCGGCGGGCGCCGCGGCCCGCGTGACCGCGGCGGTGCAGTCCACACGTTTCCGGAAGCCGGTTCCCGCATACGGACGAGCCGTCCGGCACGCGGAAGTGCCCCATGGGAACCGAGTAATCGCCCGGCGAAGAACCAATCGCCGACCCATTGCCGGAGAATCTAGCGAAGAAAAGGTGACCCATGAAGATCGCAGTTCTCGGCGGCACCGGACGGATCGGGTCGCAGGTCGTGAAGAAGCTCAGGGCGGCGGGGCACGAGGCCGTGCCGCACTCGCTGTCCACAGGTGTCGATGTCATCACCGGTCAGGGCCTGGAGGAGGCGGTGGCCGGCGTCGACGTCGTCGTCAATCTGACGAACTCCCCGACGTTCGACGACGCGTCCCCGGCGTTCTTCCGGACCTCGATGGACAATCTCCTGGCCGCCGGCCGGAAGGGCGGGGCGGGCCACATCGTCATCCTGTCGATCGTCGGCGTGGACCAGGTGCCCGACCTCGACTACTACCGGGCCAAGGTTCTCCAGGAAGACATCCTCAAGGCCGGGCCGATCCCCTACTCGATCGTCCGCGCAACCCAGTTCATGGATTTCATGGACTCGGTCCTGGCCTGGACCACTGAGGGCGACACCGTCCACCTGCCCACTACCCCGATCCAGCCGATCGCTGCCCAGGACGTCTCCGACACTGTCGCCGAAGTCGCTGCCGGCACCCCTCTGAACGGCACCCTCGACGTTGCCGGGCCCGACGTCTTCCCTCTCGACGAACTCGGCCGGATCACCCTGAACGCCCGTCCCGACGGCCGCACCGTCGTCACCGACGACACCGCCGGCATGTTCGCCGCCGTCCAGGGCGACGCCCTCATCGCCAAGGGCAACGCCCGCATCGCCCCCACGCACTACACCGACTATCTGGCCTGAGCGACGCAGCTCCGTCAGGTGCAGGGCTCCGGGCTCCGTGAAGTGGCCACGGACCGTACATCCCCGCCGGTCGGCCCTACGCGGCGCCGCCGGTGATCAGCGCCTGGAGCGCGGGCGCGTACAGATCGGCGAGGCGTTCGGGGGTCTCCAGCGACGCCGCGCCCTCGCGGTGCAGGCTCAACGTGGCGCCCAGGCCCAGCAGATGCCCGGCGATCAGCTCGGCGCGCAGGGTGCGGTCGCTGCCGGGAAGGCGGGCGCTCAGTGCCTCGGTGACCTGTTCGTGGAAGCGATCGCGCAGCAGTGAGCGTTCGTCCTGGTTGCCCAGGGAGTACACGACGCGCAGGAGCGGGTCCAGCTGCTGTTCGCGACGGCGGCGCACCAGGGTCACCACCATGTGGCGGCCCAGCATCTCCAGGGGGGCGTCGAAGAGTTCCCCGGCCGCCGGGCCGAAGTCGGCGACGGTGTTGAACAGTTCTTCCTTGCGGCCGAAGTGCTTCACGACCAGGGAGGGGCTGACTCCCGCGTCCGCGGCGATCCCCCGGATGGTCACCTCGGCGTACGGGCGCTGGGTGAATGCCCGCCGGGCCGCCCGCAGGATCGCGTCCCGGCCGGTCCCGGGGTCGGCGGGTGCCGGAGCCGGAACGGTGGCCTGGCTGCCGGTCATGCGCCCTCCTCGATCGTGACCGCCCGCGCACCGCCTCTGCGGTCGCCACGGCTCTCCTCGACCGTACCCTCAGCGGGCGTACGCCTGCCCGGCAGGAACAGCGTGACCGTCAGCGCCAGCAGTGCCGCACCCGCCGCGATCAGGAAGACGACCTGGTAGGCGTGGAGCGTCGGGGCCGTCCGGCCGCCCACCCGGAACGTGATGTTGGCGAGGACCGCCGCCACCGTCGCACTGCAGAAGGCCTGTCCGATCGACCTCATCAACGTGTTGAGACCGTTGGCCGCACCCGTCTCGCCGACCGGGACCCCGCGCATCACCAGCGCGGGCAGCGCCGAGTACGCGATGGCCGTGCCCGAGGCGACGACCGTCGCACCGGCGATGATCAGCCACAGGCTGTGGCTGGTGAAGTACCGCACCACATAGCCGACGGCGATGATCCCCGCCGCCAGCGCCAGGCTGACCTTCGGCCCGTACGTCGCCGAGATCCGCGCCGACACCGGCGAGAGCGCCACCATCGCCACACCGCCCGGCAGCAGGCAGAGCCCGCTGACGACGAGCGAGGCGCCGAGCCCGTAGCCCGTCGCCTTCGGCTCCTGCACCATCTGCGCGGTGACCAGCGAGTTCGCGTAGAAGGCGAAGCCGATCAGCAGGGCGGCGACATTGGTGAGCAGGACGGCCGGGCGGGCCGAGACCCGCAGGTCGACCATGGGCGTCGTGACGCGGAGCTCGTACGCACCCCAGAGCAGCGCCACCACCACGGCCGCGACGAGCAGTCCGACCGTACGCGTCGACGTCCAGCCCCAGTCGGCGCCCTGCGTCACCGCGAGCAGCAGGCAGACCAGGGCCGCGGACAGCCCCAGCGCGCCGACGGCGTCGAAACGGCCGCGGGTGCGCAGCGGGGACTCCGGTACGCAGCAGAGCACCAGCACGATGTCGATGAGGCCGATCGCTCCCGACACCCAGAACATGGTGTGCCAGTCGAAGTTCTCCACGACGAGTGCCGCGACCGGCAGGCCGACGGCCGCACCGATGCCGAGCGTCGAACTCATCAGGGCGACCGCGGAGAGCACCCGCTCGGGCGGGAGTTCGTCGCGCAGGATGCTGATGCCCAGCGGTACGACGGCGAGCGCGGCACCCTGGAGGGCCCGGCCGGTGATCAGTACGCCGATGTGGGAGCTGACCGCACACAGCACCGAGCCCACCACCAGCACGGCGAGCGAGGCGACGAGCACCCGCCGCTTGCCGTACATGTCGCCGACCCGGCCCAGGACGGGCGTGAAGACGGCCCCGGTGAGGAGCGTGACCGTGACCAGCCAGCTCGCGGCGGTGGGGGTCGCGCCGGTGAGGGCCGGGATGTGCGGGAGGAGCGGGACGACGATCGTCTGCATGACCGCGACGACGACGCCGCAGAAGGCCAGGACGCCCACGGCGAAGCGGGGGTGGTGCGGGGTCCGGGTCTGCCCGGTTGCCCCGTCGAGGGCGGATATGTCCGCGGACATGCATGCTCCGTACGGTGCTCGGTTCGGCGGTGGTGCGGGTGGTGAACCATGAGGGGGTGCACATGCGTTCACCCCAGGGTAAACACATGTGCACCCCCTCCGGCAATCCGGCGTCCGCCCACCGCGTTAGCCTCGGAAGTCCGGCAAGATACGAAGAACCGGACAGCGAGAAAGCGAAGGTGGCGACAATGGCGAAGGTTCCTGCGGCTGCGGTGGCGGCGAGCGGACTGGTCGGCGGATACGCGATGGCGCGGTGGACCAAGAAGCGGCCGCTGGGCGGAGTCGCACTCGCCGCCGCCGGGTCCGTCGCCGCGTACGAGTGGCACCGGCAGGCCGGACCTCGCGCGGCCACTGCTCTGACCACGGCGTACGTCGCCGCGTTCGCCGGATCGCACCCGCTGGCGAAGAAGCTCGGCGCCTGGCCGGCCGTCTTCACCGTCGCGGGCACGGTCGCCGCCGCGTCGTGGGCGGTCACCCGCCGCTCCGCCTGAGAAATTTTTCCCGCGAGGCCCGCAGAACACTGAACGCGGCCGCGCCGGGGGCCGTATGGAAGTGCACTCCCCCGCGTAAGCCGGGTGCGTACCCGTACGACAGGACGGGTACGCACCCGGAACCCTCACCGGAGCCGGCGCACACGCGCCGGACGGCATCAGCGAGGTCTGTACCCGCCCGCGGCTGACCTGCTTTGCGCAGAACGGAACGCCCGCCGCACCCGGTGACTACGCGCCGAACGCCCGCGACACGGTATAGATCAGCAGCCCGGCCAGCGCACCCACCACCGTGCCGTTGATCCGGATGAACTGCAGGTCACGGCCGATGTGCGCCTCGATCTTCTTCGACGTCTGGTCTGCGTCCCAGCTCGCGACCGTGTCGCTGATCAGCGACGTGATCTCCGTGCGGTACGTCGTGACGACATACACCGCCGCGTCCTCCAGCCAGCCCTCCAGCTTCGCCTGGAGCCGCCCGTCCGTCGCCAGCCGAGCCCCCAGCGACATCAGCGAGGCGCGCGCCCGCAGCCGCAGCTCGCTCTGCTCGTCCTCCGCCGCCGCAATGACCATGCTGCGCACGGACGACCAGGCCGACGCGATGACGTCCTGGACCTCGCGGCGCCCCAGGATCTCCGTCTTCAGCCGCTCCACCCGCGCCCGGGTGTCCGAGTCGGTCTGCAGGTCGGCCGCGAAGTCGGTCAGGAACGTGTCGATCGCACCGCGCGCCGGATGCCCCGGCATGTCCCGCATCTCCGTCACGAAACGCAGCAGCTCCTTGTAGACCCGCTCCCCCACGCGCCGGTCGACGAACCGCGGCGTCCACCCGGGCGCCCCGCCCTGCACCGCGTCCATCACCGAGTCGCCGTGCATGACCAGCCAGTCGTGCGCCCGCACGCAGAGCAGGTCCACGACCCTGCGGTGGCCGCCGTCCGCGACGATCTTCTCCAGCATCTTGCCGAGACCCGGGCCGACCTCCGCCGCGTTCGCCCGCCGGGTGATCGCCTCTGCGACCACCGCCTGGACGTCGGAGTCGCGCAGCACGGTCAGCGCACCGCGCAGCGCGGTCGCCAGCTCGGCGGTGACCCGGTCCGCGTGACCCGGCTCCGCCAGCCAGGCACCGAGCCGGCCACCGACGGCCAGAGCGTGGATCCGGCCGCGTACGACATCGGCGGAGAGGAAGTTCTCCCCGACGAAGGAACCCAATGAGGCTCCGAGCTGGTCCTTTTTGGTAGGGATGATCGCGGTGTGCGGGATCGGCAGACCCAGCGGACGCTTGAACAGTGCGGTGACGGCAAACCAGTCGGCCAGCGCACCGACCATCCCCGCCTCGGCGGCCGCGGCGACGAACCCCGGCCAGCCCACCGCACCCGCGTTCTTCGCCCAGGTGGCAAGGACGTACACGAGCGCGACGAGCAGGAGGAGGCCAGTGGCCGTGGTTTTCATACGGCGTACGCCGCGCCGCTTCTCCTCGTCCGCGGCCGTGTACGCGAAGGACGCCAGAGGGGCGGGACGCCGGGTGCCGGGAGTGGGTGTTCCGGCAGATGTGGTGGATGCGCCGGGGGTGGTGCGGGCGGCGACGGAGGCCGGGCGCGGGCCGTCGCCCGGTTCCAGGAGCGGGTCCGGGCCCGTGCCCGGACGCGACATGTCCGCCCCGGGCCCCGGCTCCCCGTCGCCGTGTTCCCCGGGTCCGGTCCGTTCCATCCGTTCCATCCGCTCCACCCGTCCGCGTACACGTACGCATCGCCCCCGGTGCCCGTACGCATTGTCCTTACCTGACCTACTCCCGGGCGGCATCTTGAGTTCCCCGCGCCCTGCCTCATCATGAGATCAGCCCCCTTCACCACGAGGAGACACGCCGCCCATGCCCAGGAGCCAGGGAACCGCGCTGCTCGTCGCCCTCGTGGCGGGAACCGCCGCGCTCGCCGCGCTCGTGGCCTACGGCACGGCCGTGCTGTTCTACGGTTCCGCACCGAAAGGGGTCGGCACGGCGTCGGCCGCCCGTTCGCCCGTCGCGCCTGCCCACGCCAGCGGTGTCTGGATCGGCACCTGGGCCGGGGCACCCGCCGTCGGCGTGGCGGACACGGACGTGGACACGCACGCGAACGCGTTCGCCAGCACGAACACGGACTCGGGCACGCCCGCCGGCCATGACCTGACGCGGCGCACCATCCGTAACGTCGTGCACACCAGCATCGGCGGTGACGCCGCCCGCATCACCCTCTCCAACCTCTTCGGTACACGCCCGCTGCTCATCGACAAAGCCACCGTGAACACCCGGCCCGTCACCTTCCGCGGCGCGCCGTCCGTCACGATCCCGGCAGGCGGGGAGTTCGTCAGCGATCCCGTCGTCGTTCCCGTCGCGGCCGACGCCGATCTCGTCGTCACCCTGCGCGCGCCCACCGCGTCCGGGCCCGTCACCATCCACCCGAACACCCACCAGACGTCGTACGTGGAGGACGAGCACGGCACCTGGCGCAGCACCCTGTGGCGCTATCTCACCGCCGTGGCCGTCCGCAACGACACCGCCACCGGGGCGATCGCCGTCATCGGCGACTCGCTGAGCGCGGGCAGCGGCTCCACCCTCGACGCCGACGGCCGCTGGCCCGACGTGCTCTCCGACCGGCTGCACGGCCGGTACGGGGTGGTCAACCAGGGCATCGCCGGCAACCGCATCCTGCTCGACGGGCGGGGCATCGGGGCGAGCCACGGACAGCGGGCGAGCGCGCGTTTCGACCGTGATGTGCTGGGTGTCGCCGGAGTGAAGACCGTCGTCATCGCGCTCGGCATCAACGACGTGCAGCTGTTCCCGCAGCAGCGGGACCCACAGCGGATCGCCGACGCGCTGGCGGACCTGACCGAGCGCGCCCACGCCCGCGGGCTGCACGTCGTCGGGGCGACGCTGACGCCGTACGAGGGGTCACGCAACTGGACGCCCGCGCAGGAGGCCGTACGGACGCGGGTCAACGCGCTGATCCGGGCGGGCGGCATCTTCGACGAGGTCGTCGACTTCGACGAGGCGGTACGCGACCCGTACCGGCCGAGCCGGCTCCTGCCGCGGTTCGACAGCGGCGACCATCTGCATCTCAACGACCACGGGTATCGGCAGCTGGGACAGCGGGTGGATCTGCGGACCCTGTACCGGGAGAGGGCGATGTCCGACCAGCTCTGACCGGAGACGTCCGGCGCGGCCCCTCTGAACGGAGACGCCCGGCCGCACCGACGACGTCGTCCTGAGCCGCGCAGCGCTGCGCGGCTCAGCCGGGCGCACCGCGCGCCTGAGCGGCCGGGCAGGGCTATGCCTCCCCGGGGCCCTTCTTCAGCTGCCGGGACCGCTCCTGCGCCTTCAGCTGCTGCTTCTGCGCCTTCGTCCGCTTGCGCTCCACACCGACCCCGCCCATCAGCGCGAAGCCGGTGATCCGCACCCGCGGCGAGCCCGGCGAGGGGATGCCCTCGCCCGTCGCCCGGTCACCGAAGCCGCCCATGATGCCGATGCCGGTGACCTGGACATCCAGCTCCGGCGGGACCGTCACCTGCATCCCACCCATGATCGTGAAGCAGCGGATCACCACCTCGCGGTCCTCGAAACGGGCCTCGCGCAGATCGATCTCGCCGCCGCCCCACATCGCGAACGCGGTGAAGGTCCGGCCCACCGTCCACGTACCCTTGCGCCCGAAACCGCCCCAGAAGGCGAACGCACCCCTCGACGTGGCGGGACCGCCGATACGTTGCGCCCAGTCGACGGCCGGCGAACCCGTCCGGGCCGCAGGCACGTTCCCCGAGCCCACCGGCGCCACCGCTGCGCCCGGCACCGGAAGATCGCGGACCAGCGGCTCCAACTCGCTGTGCACACGGGCCTTGTAGGCGGCTTCGAGCCGCTGTTCGAACTCCTCCATCTGCAACCGGCCCTCGGCCACCGCCTCGCGCAGGGTCTCGGCGATACGTTCACGCTCGGCATCGGAAGCACGCATGTCCGGAGATTCGCTCGTCATGCGAAACACCCTATTGAACACGCCCGTTCACGTCACCGATCCGCTGCCGCCCGCACCCCGTCAGCCCCGATCCGCGCCGCCCGCCACGCCGTCACACACCGTCGGCCGAGGCGTACATCTTCGCGATCACGGCCTCAATGTCCGGCTCGCGCACGGACAGGTCCACCAGCGGATAGTCCGCGGCGATCCGCGCCACCAGCGGAGCCGCCGAACCGGACGCCGGGAAGGCCAGCCACTGCCTCGGCCCCTCCACCTTCACCGTGCGCACCGACAGCGCCGAATCCAGCCGGATCGGCGGCAGTTCGCGCTCCAGATCGACGACCAGGGTGCGCTCGCTCTCGCCCACCTCATGCAGACCGGCGAGCGCCCCGTCGTACATCAGACGGCCGTGATCGATCACCATCACCCGCCGGCAGAGCTGCTCGATGTCTGTCAGATCGTGGGTGGTCAGCAGCACCGTCGTACCCCGCTCGGCGTTCAAGTCCCGCAGAAAACCGCGGACCTTGGCCTTGGAGACCACGTCGAGGCCGATCGTCGGCTCGTCCAGATACAGCACCTCCGGGTCGTGCAGCAGCGCCGCCGCGATATCGCCGCGCATCCGCTGCCCCAGCGAGAGCTGCCGTACCGGTACATCCAACAGATCGCCCAGATCGAGGAGTTCGACACACCGGTCCAGGTTCTGGCGGTAGCGGGCGTCCGGGATCCGGTACATCCGGTGCACCAGCCGGTACGAGTCGCGCAGCGGCAGGTCCCACCAGAGGGTGGTGCGCTGACCGAAGACCACACCGATCCGGTGGGCCAGCCTCGTACGCTCCCTCGAAGGGTCGATGCCCGCGACCCGCAGCCGGCCGCCGCTCGGGGTCAGGATGCCGGTCAGCATCTTGATGGTGGTCGACTTGCCTGCGCCGTTCGGGCCGATGTAGCCGACCATCTCGCCACGCGCCACGCGGAAGCTGATTCCGTCGACCGCGCGCACCTCGCGGCGCTCACTGCGAAGGAAGCCCGTCCTGCGGCGTACGTCGAAGACCTTCTCGACACCGTCGAGCTCGATGAAGTCCGTATCCGTGTCCATGTCTCGCCCTCGTCCTCGTCCCGCTTGCCCCGCCGGTCAGTTGCCCGTGCTCCGGTACGAGCGCAGGCCCGCCCGCCACGCCGCCCCCGCAAGCACCCAGCACACCCCCGCCACCACCGGCGGCAGGAACGCCACCCACTCCGGCAGCCCCAGCGGGTACGGCCTGCCCAGCACGTACAGCGCGGGCAGCCAGTTCACGAAGGCCAGTGGCACGACGAACGTCACCCCGCGCACCAAATCCTTCGCGAAGACCGTCGGCGGGTACTGGAGGAGCGTGTTCCCGCCGTACGTGAAGGAGCTCTGCACCTCGGCGGCGTCCTGCGCGAAGAACTGGAACGCCGCCCCGCCCACGAAGACCGCCCCGAAGATCGCCGCCCCGCTCAGCAGCATCAGCGGCACCACCGCCACCCGCATCGGTGTCCACGCGATGTCCAGCGTCACCAGGGCGTAGCCGAGCACCAGCAGCCCCTGCGTGATCCGCCCCAGCCTGCGCAGCGCGAACCGGTCCGCCGCCACCTGGGCAAGCACCGGCACCGGACGCACCAGCAGCGTGTCCAGCGTGCCGTCCCGGACCCGGCGGCCCAGCCGGTCCATCGACCCCAGCACCAGATCGGCCAGCCCGAACGCGGTGCCCGACGCCCCGTACAGCAGGGCGATCTCCGGCAGCGAGTAACCGCCCAACTCGTCGACGTGCGCGAACATCAGCATGATCGCGACGAAGTCGAAGAAGGTCGCCGCGAAGTTCCCGAACGTCGTCATGACGAACGAGGCGCGGTACGTCATCGTCGAGCGCAGCCACATCGAGGCGATCAGCCCGTACGCACGAACCCCTTCGACCAGCCTCGGCCGTTCGGTGAACACCGCCTCGGGCCGGGCGTCGACCGCCTCGGCCGCCTCGGCAACGTCAGCCACCCTGAACCACCACCCTTCGCGTAGCCACCGACTGCACCAGCCGCCCCGTCAGCAGCAGCGCCAGCGCCCACCCGCCCTGGAACGCGAACGCCTCCACCAGCCCCCACCCCGTGTGCTTGCCGAGGAAGACGTCGGCCGGCACCTGCAGCAGCGCCGACCACGGCAACGCCCGCGCCACTTCGCCCAGCGCACCCGGGAACAGCGTCAGCGGAAGCAGCATCCCGGAGAAGAACATCCCTGCCAGGAAGGCGATCTGCGCTGCGCCCGCCCCGTCCATCAGCCAGAAGGCGGACAGCGCCACCAGGTAGCGCACCGCGAAACTGACCACGACACCGAGCGTCACCGAGACCAGGAACGCCAGCCAGATCCCCGGCGACACGGGCAGCGCCAGCGGGAAGGCCAGCGCGCCCAGCACCATCGGTACGATGCCGCGCGCCAGCAGCTGAAACGTCGCCCGCCCCAAGTCACCGGCCAGCCACCACATTTGGAGATCGACCGGCCGGTAGAGATCGATCGCGACATCGCCGGTACGGATCCGCTCCATCAGCTCGTCCTCGAAACCGCCGCCCATCATGGCGCAGGTGGCGAGCAGCGCCTGTCCCAGCCACACATAGGTGAGCGCCTGGGACATGTCGTAACCGCCGAGCTGCGGCCGCTCGTTCCACAGCGCCGTATAGGTGTACGCCAGGATGAAGCCGAAGACGGTGTTGGTGAACACTCCGGCCGCCGTGGCGATCCGGTAGGTGGCGTAGCGCCGATAACCGCCCGCCGCAACCATCGCGTACAGCCGCACCTCAACCACCCCCGCAATCGTTCGCACTCGGACGCCCCACGGCGTCTGGCACCAAAGCGCACGACCTTAGTCCAGCGGGAGCAGCCGCCGCGACCGCTTTTCGACCCCCCATCCGGAGGTCGATCCAGGGCCTATCCCATAGAAAAGTGCACTATGGGGGAATTGACCGCGGCCGAGGAGTCTTCACCGACATGAGCGACGAGCCACAGCAGCAGAGCGGAGCCTCCGGAGACGGGAACTGGGCCCCGAGAGACCTGCCTGCCGGCCCCGGCGCCCCCGCAGGCCCCGCGGCCGCGCCCGGAGGGAAAAAGGGGCGCGGAAACCGTCCCAAACGCACCGGCTGGCGCCGGGCCGTCCCAACCTGGCGGGTCACACTCGCCACGCTCCTGGTGGTAGCCCTGGTCCTGATCGGCGGCTTCATCGCCGGGTACTCACTCGTCGGCATCCCTCCCGCCAACCCCACAGCCACCGCGCAGTCCAACGTCTACCTGTACGAGGACGGCTCCGTCATCGCCCGCGACGGCGACATCAACCGGGAGAACGTCAGCCTCTCCCAGGTGCCCCTCCACGTGCAGCACGCCGTCCTCGCCGCCGAGGACCGCAACTTCTACTCCGAGCGCGCCGTCGACATCAAGGCCATGATCCGCGCCGGCTGGAACACCCTCACCGGCAAGGGCAGACAGGGCGGCTCGACCATCACCCAGCAGTTCGTGAAGAACTACTACCTCGGCCAGGAACAGACCGTCCTGCGCAAGATCAAGGAGTTCTTCATCGCGATCAAGCTCAACCGGGAAGTGAGCAAGAGCCAGATCTTCGAGGGCTACCTCAACACCAGCTACTTCGGCCGCAACGCCTACGGCATCCAGGCCGCCGCCCAGGCCTACTACGGCAAGGACATCGGCGAGATCACCACCGCCGAAGGCGCATACCTCGCCTCCCTCCTCAACGCCCCCAGCGTCTACGACGTCGTCGTCCACCCCGAGAACAAGGCCGCGGCCGTCGCCCGGTGGAACTACGTGCTCGACGGCATGGTCAAGGAGAACTGGCTCAGCCCGACCGAGCGCGCCACCATGACGTTCCCCGTGCCCGGCAAGGTGAAGACCTCCACCGGCCTCTCCGGGCAGCGCGGGTACATCGTCCAGGCCGTCAAGGACTACCTCACCACCCACAAGGTCATCGACGAGAAGACGCTGGCCACCGGCGGCTACCGGATCACCACCACACTGGAGAAGAAGAAACAGAACGCCCTCGTCAAAGCCGTCAACGACAACGTGATGTCACAGACGAGCAAGGAGCGCACGGCCGACCGCAACGTCCGCGCCGGCGGCGCCTCCATCGACCCCGCCAACGGCCGGGTCGTCGCCCTGTACGGCGGCATCGACTACACCAAGCAGTACGTCAACAACGCCACCCGCCGCGACTACCAGGTCGGCTCCACCTTCAAACCGTTCGTCTTCACCTCCGCCGTGGTCAACGACGCCACCACCCGGCACGGCCGGCGCATCACCCCGTACACCATCTACGACGGCTCCAACAAGCGCATGGTCCAGGGCCCCGACGGGCCCACCGGATACGCCCCCGCCAACGAGGACGACATCGACTACGGGCGGATCACGGTCGGCGCCGCCACCGACAAGTCCGTCAACGCCGTCTACGCGCAGATGGCCGAGGACGTCGGCCCCGAGAACGTCAAACGGACCGCCATCGCCCTCGGCATCCCCGCAACCACCCCCGACCTCAGCGCAACGCCGTCCATCGCGCTCGGCACCGCCACCGCCAGCGTCCTCGACATGACCGGGGCGTACGCCACCCTCGCCAACCACGGCAGGCACCGCGCGTCCACCCTCGTCGTCAGCATCAGCAAGAACGGCGAGGACCTCGCCCTGCCCCACCGGAACACCGAACGGGCGGTCAGCCGCGAAGCCGCCGACACCACCACCTCGATCCTGCAGAGCGTCGTCGACAACGGCTCAGGAACCGCAGCCCAGGGCGCCGGACGCCCCGCCGCCGGCAAGACCGGCACCGCCGAGGAGGACAAGGCCGCCTGGTTCGCCGGCTACACCCCCGACCTCGCCACCGTCATCGCCGTCATGGGCCAGGACCCGGACACCGGCGTACAGACACCGCTCTACGGAGCACTCGGTCTGCCCCGCATCAACGGCGGTGGCGCACCCGCCCAGACCTGGGCCCAGTACACCGGCGCCGCACTGCAGGGCACCACCGTCCAGGACTTCGACCTCGAACTCCAACGCGGCGCCGAAGAACCGCGCCTGCCCACCGACCTGGAAACCGGTCCGACCGAGACCGGCACGCCGTCCGCGACACCGCCCAGCACACCGCCGAGCAGCCCGGCCGGCACCCCGCCCACCGTCCCGACGCCACCCGCCGGCAGCGAACCCGCGACCGAGCCCACCGGTCCCCCGTTCGGCGGAGACGGCGACGTCCGCGGCGACCACGGCACAGAGGACAACAGCGGCATCGACGACTTCCTCCCCCGGGGTACGGACAGCACGCTCCCGACGCCCAGCGGCTGAAGAACACCCGGCGGCGGCCTCGCGGCTCAGTGACCCGAGGTCGCCTTCAGCCCCACCACGGCCACCAGCAGGAGCGAGACAAAGAAAATCCGGGCGACCGTCACCGGCTCGTGCAGCACCACCATGCCGAGCACCGCCGCCCCCGCCGCACCGATACCGACCCACACGCCGTACGCCGTACCGATCGGCAGCGACTTCGCCGCCTGCGACAGCAGCACCATGCTGGCCACGATCCCGAACCCCGTGAACACACTCGGCCACAGCCGGGTGAACCCGTCGGTGTACTTCATCCCGATCGACCAGCCCACCTCCAGCAGACCGGCCACAACCAGCAGAACCCACGCCACGACGGCACCTCCGACACCACAGACACACGGACATCACGGGTGCGTCGTCTTTGCGAAAGCCCGGTACGGCGCGTCTCGTCGGGGTCCCACCAACGTAGCAAATACATGCAGAAGGCCTGGTGACGCCGGTCACCAGGCCTTGCATCGCAGGTGTCGGGAGCTACAGATACAACCCGGTCGAATCCACCGAGCCCTCGAACCGGTCCGCCGCCACCGCGTGCAGATCCCGCTCCCGCATCAGTACGTACGCCACCCCGCGCACCTCGACCTCCGCACGGTCCTCGGGGTCGTACAGCACCCGGTCACCCGGCTCCACCGTCCGCACGTTCTGGCCGACCGCGACCACCACGGCCCAGGCCAGCCGACGACCGACCGCAGCCGTCGCCGGAATCAGAATGCCGCCGCCCGAACGCCGCTCGCCCTCGGGCGTATCGGACCGGACCAGCACGCGGTCATGCAGCATGCGAATGGGCAGTTTGTCGTCGGTGTTCTCGCTCACGACCCGTAAACCTACCTGCCCGACGCCGCCGCGCACGCCTCCGGGGTCAGCCTTCTCAGCGCTTCTTGCGCCGCACCGACACCGTGACCAGCCCGACCACACCGACGGCCAGCAACACCGTCGGAATCACCCGCTCCAGACGCGGCGCACCGTCCTCCGACACGAACCGCGCCTTCACATCGGACACCGTCCTGTTCACCGCGACGTACGCCCGCCCGGCGGTCCGGTCCACAGCCTCGACAGCCTTCGCCTTCGCGTCACCGATGATCGTCTTCGGGTGCACCCGCACCCCGATCTCGTCGAGCACCACCGCAAGCTGTTGACGCCTGCTGATGATGTCCGCCTCGATCTGCGCAGGGGTCCTGGCATCCGACACTGCGCCGCCTCCGTGGTCCTCGTCCGGTAAACCTTCGTCGACAGTCTGTCAGCTCGACGGGCCGCGCACCCGGCGGCACCCCTATTACTCTCGGTGCCGTACACGCCACACGCCCCTGAGGAGAACCATGAGCGAGCGACTCCAGCCCGGCGACACCGCCCCGGACTTCGCCCTGCCCGACGCCGACGGCAACACCATCTCGCTCGCCGACCGCAAGGGCCGCAAGGTCATCGTCTACTTCTACCCGGCCGCCCTCACGCCCGGCTGCACCAAGCAGGCCTGCGACTTCACCGACAACCTGGAGCTCCTGGCCGGCGCCGGATACGACGTCATCGGGGTCTCCCCCGACAAGCCGGAGAAGCTCGCCAAGTTCCGCGAGAAGGAGAACCTCAAGGTCACACTCGTCGGCGACCCGTCCAAGGAGACGCTCGAGGCCTACGGGGCATTCGGCGAGAAGAAGCTGTACGGCAAGACGGTGACGGGTGTCATCCGCTCCACGGTCGTCGTCGACGAGGAGGGCAAGGTCGAACGGGCCCTGTACAACGTCAAGGCGACCGGCCATGTAGCCAAGATCATCAAGGATCTGGGCATCTGATACGGAAGTTCGCGACCAGGTAGCCTGCTGATGCGAGGCCACGCCCCGGTAGCATGGTTGGCGGCCAGCGGCGGTGGTGCAAAGGCGACACAGCAGACTTAGGATCTGTGGCCCGTGAAACGGCTTGAGGGTTCGAATCCCTTCCGCCGCACCGAGACGGCCTGTGAATCGAAGGAGTCGATTTACAGGCCGTTTTACGTTTCCGTAGGCGTCAACCCACCAGCTCCCGCACGACCGGCACCAGCGCCCGGAACGCCTTCCCCCGGTGGCTGATCGCGTTCTTCTCCGCCGGCGTCAGTTCCGCGCACGTCCGGGTCTCGCCCTCCGGCTGGAGGATGGGGTCGTAGCCGAAGCCGTTCGTGCCGGACGGGGTGTGGCGCAGGGTGCCGAGGAGGCGGCCCTCGACCACGCGCTCCGTGCCGTCCGGGAGGGCGAGAGCCGCCGCGCAGGCGAAGTGGGCGGCGCGGTGGGTGTCGTCGATGTCGGAGAGCTGGGCCAGCAGCAGGTCCAGGTTGGCGCGGTCGTTGCCGTGGGTGCCGGACCAGCGGGCCGAGAAGATGCCGGGGGCGCCGCCGAGTACGTCGACGCAGAGGCCGGAGTCGTCGGCGATCGCGGGGTGGCCGGTGGCCTGCGCGAGGGCGTGGGCCTTGAGGAGGGCGTTCTCGGCGAAGGTGACGCCGGTTTCCTTGACGTCGGGGATCTCGGGGTATGCGTCCGCGCCGACGAGTTCATGGGTGAGGCCGGCGTCGGCGAGGATCGCGTGGAGTTCGGTGATTTTCCCGGCGTTGCGGGTGGCGAGGATCAGGCGGGTCATGTGCCGATTATCGCGGGGCGTGCCGGGCCCGGTGCTACGAGGTGCAGACGTTGCCGATCTCCTTGGCGGCGTCGGTGACCGGGGTGATGTCGGGGGTGGCGTCGCCGTTGTCGATGGCGGTGCGGACGTTCTTGACGCCGGTCTGGAGGTCGTCGACGGCCTTGCCGAGGTCGGCGTTGTCGGTCGTGTCGCCGAGGTTGCCGAGTTCCTTGTCGATCTGGTCGAGGGCTTCGGTTGCCTGGGTGGGGTCGTTCGAGGCGTTGGAGACGGCCTGCTGGAGGTTGCTGACGCTGGTGGCTATGGCGTCGGCGGTGCGGACGCAGTCGAGGGCCTTGTCGACGGCGCCGCAGCCGGTCGCCGCGGTGAGGGCGAGGGTGAGGGTGGTCAGGGTCAGCGCGATGGTGGTGCGGCGGTGGCGGGTGGCCTCGGCCATGGTGCGGTTCCTCCCGGGGTGCGGATACACGGACGGGCGCACGGTTCGATCCGTGCGCCCGTACGTGTAACGACGCGCTGTGCTGCGTACTTGGTTGCTTCTTTACTCGCCGAGGGTGCGGGCGAGCGCAAGGTGCTGGTGCGCGGTGAGGTCGACGCAGCCGGCGGTGGCGAGGTCGAGGAGGGCGTTCAGTTCCTTGCGGTCGAACGGTTCGGCCTCGGCGGTGCCCTGGACCTCGACGAAGCGGCCGTCGCCGGTGCAGACGACGTTCATGTCGGTCTCGGCGCGGACGTCCTCCTCGTAGCAGAGGTCGAGGAGCGGGGTGCCGTCGACGATGCCGACGCTGACGGCGGAGACGGTGCCGGTGAGCGGCTTGCGGCCGTGCCGGATGAGCTTCTTGCCCTGGGCCCAGGTAATGGCGTCGGCGAGGGCGACGTACGCGCCGGTGATGGCGGCGGTGCGGGTGCCGCCGTCGGCCTGGAGGACGTCGCAGTCGAGGACGATGGTGTTCTCGCCGAGGGCCTTGTAGTCGATCACGGCGCGCAGGGAGCGGCCGATGAGCCGGCTGATCTCGTGGGTGCGGCCGCCGATCTTGCCGCGTACGGATTCGCGGTCGCCGCGGGTGTTGGTGGAGCGGGGCAGCATGGAGTATTCGGCGGTGACCCAGCCTTCGCCGCTGCCTTTGCGCCAGCGCGGGACGCCTTCGGTGACGGAGGCGGTGCAGAAGACCTTGGTGTCGCCGAAGGAGATGAGGACTGAGCCCTCGGCGTGCTTGCTCCATCCGCGTTCGATGGTGACGGGGCGGAGCTGTTCGGGGGTGCGGCCGTCGATACGAGACATGGCGTCGAGCCTATCGGCTGTGCCGCAGGCCCCGGTCCGGGTGGGAGCGGGGCCTGTGGAGTGCGGAGCCGGACGGGCTCAGTGGGTGGTCACATCATGTCTTCGATGTCGGCGGCGATGGGGTCGGCGTCGGTGCCGATGACGACCTGGATCGCGGTGCCCATCTTGACGACGCCGTGGGCCCCGGCGGCCTTGAGCGCGGCTTCGTCGACCTTGCTCGGGTCGATGACTTCGGTGCGGAGGCGGGTGATGCAGCCTTCGATTTCTTCGATGTTGTCGATACCGCCGAGCCCGGCGACGATCTTCTCAGCCTTGCTGGCCATGTCGTTTCTCCCTGCTGTTCGCGTCCGCGTGCCGGCCCACCGTGGGTCCGTTTCGTCACGGTAACGCACGGTTGGCCCAACTTCGCGGGCGAGCTGTCGGCCCATCACCAATGATGACGATCATCGGCGCCCTGTCCTTTCGGGCGGGCTCCGCACCGTAACGCAACTGGTCTACACCAGTTTGCGCCGACCGCCAAACGTGGCCTGTTCCGGGAGGACGCCGATGAGTTCGGACAGCGTCGCCCTGCCCCGGAAGCGGTGGTGGAACGGCCTCTTCCAGGGCCTCCAGAAGATGGGGCGCAGCCTCCAGCTCCCGATCGCGGTGCTGCCGGCTGCGGGCATCCTCAACCGGCTCGGCCAGGACGATGTGTTCGGCAACAAGGGGCTCGGCTGGAACGACGTCGCGAAGGTCTTCGCCGCGGCCGGTGGAGCACTGCTCGACTCCGGTCTGGGCCTGCCCCTGCTGTTCTGCGTCGGCGTCGCGATCGGCATGGCCAAGAAGGCGGACGGTTCGACGGCGCTCGCGGCGGTGACCGGCTTCCTCGTCTATTACGCGGTGCTGCACGCCTTCCCGGTGGACTGCGCGCCGGGCTCCACCTTCACCGACGGCGGCACCTGGTTCGGCACCTGTGTCACCGGCGACGCGAAGGTGACGGCCGCCGAGTACCAGAACCCGGGGGTGTTCGGGGGCATCGTCATGGGCCTGCTGTCCGCCTGGTTGTGGCAGCGGTACCACCGGGTCAAGCTGGTCGACTGGCTGGGCTTCTTCAACGGCCGCCGGCTCGTGCCGATCATCATGGCGTTCGTCGGACTGCTCTTCGCGGCCCTGTGCGCCTGGCTGTGGGCACCGATCGGCGACGGCCTGACCAGCTTCTCCAAGTGGCTGACCGATCTGGACTGGCTGGGCTCCGGCATCTTCGGTGTCGCCAACCGCGCGCTGCTGGTCATCGGCCTGCACCAGTTCCTGAACACCTTCGTCTGGTTCCAGTTCGGCGACTTCACCAAGCCGGACGGGACGGTCGTGCACGGCGACATCAACCGGTTCCTGAACGGGGACCCGACGGCCGGGCAGTTCACCACGGGCTTCTTCCCGATCATGATGTTCGCGCTCCCGGCGGCAGCTCTGGCGATCTACCACTGCGCCAAGCCGCATCGCCGGAAGGCGGTCGGCGGCATGATGCTCTCGGTCGGTCTGACGTCGTTCGTGACGGGTATCACCGAGCCGATCGAGTACTCGTTCCTCTTCGTCGCCCCGCTTCTGTATGCCATCCACGCGGTGCTCACCGGTGTCTCGATGGCGGTCAGCTGGGCGCTGGGCGTGAAGGACGGCTTCAGTTTCTCGGCGGGTCTGATCGACTACGTCATCAACTGGAGCCTGGCGACGAAACCGTGGCTGATCATTCCGATCGGGCTCTGCTTCGCAGTGGTGTATTACGTGCTGTTCCGATTCGCGATCACCAGGTTCAACCTGCAGACACCCGGGCGCGAGCCCGACGAACTGGAGGCGGAGATCGAGAAGGACCTCGTCAAGTAGGCCCCGAGCAGGCATTGCGCCCGGCAGGCAAGGGCCCTCGGACCTCAAGGTCCGGGGGCCTTTCGTCATGTCACGGCGAGTTTCGATGAGCTACTGCGAAATAGTCGACATTTGCAGGTTCCTTATACAACCCACACCGTGCTAAAACTGGTCTACACCACTGAGTGGTCCAGACCACGTGACGCCCGTCACGTCTCTAGAGTCGTCGCCCCCCAAAAAAATCCCTGTTCCTGGCGGCGCCTTGCCTACTGGAGGAAGTTGATGAGTACGGCCACCGCCTCGGCGGCCCCCGCAAAGAAGCGGGGCTCCGGCCTGTTCCAGGGCCTGCAGAAGGTGGGACGCAGCCTCCAGCTGCCCATCGCCGTACTGCCGGCCGCGGGGCTCCTGCTCCGCCTCGGCCAGGCGGACGTCCAGGAGAAGCTGCACCTGCCCGCAGATGTCGCGAAGGTCTTCGCGGGAGCCGGCGGCGCCATCCTGGACAGCTCGTTCGGGTTGCCGCTGCTCTTCTGCATCGGCGTAGCGATCGGTTTCGCGAAGAAGGCTGACGGCTCCACCGCCCTCGCGGCTGTTGTGGGCTTCCTCACCTACTACGCGGTGATCCACCAGTTCCCGATCGAGGCGGGTCACGAGGGCGCCACATACACAGGCACCGGTCTCGGAGGCGGTTTCTGGCAGAAGGGCACCGAGGCCGCATCTGCTGCGACCTTCCAGAACCCCGGCGTCCTCGGCGGCATCATCCTCGGCCTCCTGACTGCCGTCCTCTGGCAGCGTTTCCACCGCACCAAGCTGGTCGACTGGCTCGGCTTCTTCAACGGCCGCCGACTCGTCCCGATCATCACCGCCGCCGTCGGCACCCTCCTGGGCGTCTTGGTCGTCCTCGGCTGGGAGCCCATCGGCGACGTCATCACCAACTTCGGCGAGTGGATGACCGGCCTCGGTGCGGGCGGCGCCGGCCTGTTCGGCCTGATCAACCGCGGACTGATCCCGATCGGCATGCACCAGTTCGTGAACTCGGTGGCCTGGTTCCAGATCGGCGACTTCACGAACTCCGCAGGTGACGTCTTCCACGGCGATCTTCCGCGCTTCTTCGCCGGTGACCCGAACGCCGGAATGTTCATGACGGGCTTCTTCCCGATCATGATGTTCGGACTGCCTGCTGCCGCCCTGGCCATCGCGCACACCGCTCGCCCCGAGCGCCGCAAGGCCGTGATGGGCATGATGATGTCGCTCGCGCTGACCTCGTTCGTGACCGGCGTGACCGAGCCGATCGAGTTCTCGTTCATGTTCATCGCGCCGGTGCTGTACGCGATCCATGCGGTTCTCACGGCCATATCGATGGCGGTCACCTGGGCGCTGGGCATACACATGGGGTTCAGCTTCTCGGCGGGCCTCACCGATGTCCTCATCAACTGGGGTATCTCCACGAAGCCGTGGCTGATGATCCCGGTCGGCCTGGTCTTCGGCGCGATCTACTACGTGCTCTTCCGCTTCGCGATCACCAAGTTCAACCTCACCACCCCGGGCCGTGAGCCCGAGGAGGAGTTCGAGGACCTGACGAAGGCATAAGCCTGAGTACCGACGACGGAGCCCCCACCTTCCGGGCGGAAGGTGGGGGCTCCGTCGTACCTGCGAGAGGCCTAGATCTCGTAGACCGCGCCCGGAACCGCCAGCTCCGCCGGGCCGCCGTAGACCGCACGGGCGTCCGCCAGATTGCGGTTCGCGTCCGTCCACGGTGGGATGTGGGTCAGGACGAGCCGGCCCACCTTCGCGCGCGCGGCGAGCTCACCCGCTTCACGGCCGTTGAGGTGGAGGTCCGGAATGTCCTCCTTGCCGTGGACGAACGACGCTTCGCAGAGCAACAGATCGGTGCCCTCGGCCAATTCGTCCAGCGCATCGCACGTCCCGGTGTCGCTGGAGTACGTCAGCGAGCGGCCGTCGTGCTCGACGCGGATGCCGAAGGTGTCGACGGGGTGGCAGACCTTCTCCGTACGGACCGAGAACGGGCCGATGTCGAACGAGCCGGACTTCAGCGTGTGGAAGTCGAAGACCTCGCTCATCGCCCGTTCGGACGGGGTGTCGCCGTGCGCGGCCGTCAGCCGCTGCTCGGTGCCGTCGGGGCCGTAGACCGGAATGGGCGCCGGGCGTCCGCCGTCGTGCCGGTAGTAGCGCACGACGAAGTACGCACACATGTCGATGCAGTGATCGGCATGGAGATGGCTGAGGAAGATGGCGTCCAGGTCGTAGAGGCCGATGTGGCGCTGCAGCTCGCCGAGGGCGCCGTTGCCCATGTCGAGGAGCAGCCGGAAGCCGTCGGCCTCTACGAGGTAGCTCGAGCATGCCGAACCCGCGGACGGGA
Source organism: Streptomyces sp. JH14 (assembly GCF_029428675.1). Taxonomy (GTDB): domain Bacteria; phylum Actinomycetota; class Actinomycetes; order Streptomycetales; family Streptomycetaceae; genus Streptomyces. The sequence continues at coordinate 2,477,063 of NZ_JAJNEL010000001.1, forward strand.
ACGAGCCGGAGCAGCCGACGACGGTGAGCTTCATGGAGCGTGAACCTCCGAGACGTGGGAACGGGGAGGGTTCGTGCAATTTGTTGAGCGTAAGGGGCTACCTACCCGGTCGCTCCTCCAGGGCCTGCCGTTGTGGGCGAACTCACCTGCTCTGTCACCGGTTCGATGGAAGCGGGTGCGAAGGGCGGGACGGCTGATGCGCCGGTACGGTCGAGTGCATGGACATGTCCTGGTGGCCGGCGTTCGGCGCGGTCGTACTGCTTGCTCTCCTTGCGGCGATAGCCGACGGACGGGGCCGGGCCGGAGGCAGCAACCGGCGTCCGGGCGGCCGCCCGCGTGGCCGCACGCGCCCGCCGGGGAGGACGGAGAGACCTGGGGGCGGGCCGGAGCGGGCACCGCGGCCGGGCGAGATCTGGTGGGCCGAGGTCCCGTACGAGGACAGGCCCGGTTCGAAGGACCGGCCCTGCCTGGTGCTCTCGGTACGGGGTGACGCGGCGCGCATCGCGAAGATCACCAGCAGGCATCGCGAGGATCGGCCGGGAGTGATCGCGCTGCCGCCGGGCGCGGTGGGCGATGCGCGGGGACGGGCGAGCTTCCTGGAGACGGAGGAGCTGCGGGAGGTGTCGGTGCGGGGGTTCCGGCGGCGTGTGGGGGCGGTGGACGCGACGGTGTGGGAGCGGGTGCGAGGGACCAGGTGACGGGGTCCGGTACCGCCCGGCTGCTGCCGGCTCCTCCTGCCCCCGGACGGAAAAAGTCCCCGGTCGCCGGGTGGGCCGGACTTCCGGGCCACCCGGCGACCGGGGACGGTACGCAGCGGGGCGGCTACGCCCAGAGCTGGCCGTGCAGCGTCTCGATGGCGGCTTCCGTGGTCGGGGCCGTGTAGACGCCCGTCGACAGGTACTTCCAGCCGCCGTCCGCGACGACGAAGACGATGTCGGCCGGCTCTCCGGCCTTGACCGCCTTGGCGCCGACGCCGATGGCCGCGTGGAGTGCCGCGCCGGTGGAGACGCCCGCGAAGATTCCCTCCTGCTGGAGGAGTTCGCGGGTGCGGGTGACGGCGTCGGCGGAGCCGACGGAGAAGCGGGTGGTGAGGACCGAGGCGTCGTAGAGCTCGGGGACGAAGCCCTCGTCGAGGTTGCGGAGCCCGTAGACCAGGTCGTCGTAGCGCGGCTCGGCGGCGACGATCTTGACGTCCGGCTTGTGCTCGCGCAGGAAGCGGCCGACGCCCATCAGTGTGCCGGTGGTGCCGAGGCCCGCCACGAAGTGGGTGATGGAGGGCAGGTCGGCGAGGATCTCCGGGCCGGTGGTGGCGTAGTGGGCACCCGCGTTGTCCGGGTTGCCGTACTGGTAGAGCATCACCCAGTCGGGGTGCTCGGCGGCCAGTTCCTTGGCGACGCGGACGGCCGTGTTGGAGCCGCCGGCCGCCGGGGAGGAGATGATCTCGGCACCCCACATGGCCAGCAGGTCGCGCCGTTCCTGTGAGGTGTTCTCCGGCATGACGCAGACGATGCGGTAGCCCTTGAGCTTGGCCGCCATGGCGAGCGAGATGCCGGTGTTGCCGCTGGTGGGTTCCAGGATGGTGCAGCCGGGGGTCAACCGGCCGTCCTTCTCCGCCTGTTCGACCATGTGGAGCGCGGGGCGGTCCTTGATCGAGCCGGTGGGGTTGCGGTCCTCCAGCTTGGCCCAGATGCGGACGTCGTCCGACGGCGACAGCCGGGGCAGGCGGACCAGCGGGGTGTTGCCAACCGCGGCGAGCGGGCTGTCGTACCGCATCAGTTCATGCCGCCGGCGACGGCCGGGAGGATGGTGACGTTGTCGCCGTCGCTGAGCTTGGTCGAGATGCCGTCGAGGAAGCGGACGTCCTCGTCGTTGAGGTAGACGTTCACGAAGCGGCGGAGCTGGTCGCCGTCGACGATGCGCTCACGGATGCCGGCGTAACGGCCGTCGAGGTCCGTGAAGAGGTCGGCGAGGGTCTCTCCGTTGCCTTCGACGGCCTTGGCGCCGTCGGTGTAGGTGCGGAGGATGGTGGGGATGCGGACCTCGATGGCCATGGCGTGGGCTCCTGTCGAAAGCGGAGAGGTGGCGTGGGGCGCGCGGCTCTGCCCCGCGCAGGGGTTCGTGCTGGACGGCGCTGCGGGCCGCGGCCGGGCTCAGGCCGTGCGGCCGGCGGGGCGACGGCTCGTACAGATCGCGCTGGACAACCTGCACAGGTCGACGTGCAGCCGCGCCACGAGCAGCGTGCCCGGCGTCTTGTCGCTCACGTCAAGGGGAACCATGAGCTCATCGTATCGATTCCCGGCCCGGAAGCCGGTATGTGATCTCACCTGGTGGATGGCGACCGTCCGCCGGGTGGACATCGGCGGGGCGGGAGGGGTGCCTGGAGGCGCGGCCCCTCCCCCGTGCCGGCGGGCGGTCAGGCGGGTTCGTACGCCTCGACGACCTCGACGTCCTCCTCGGTGATCACGCCGTCGACGATGCGGAACGAGCGGAACTGGAAGGGGCCCGCACCGTCGGTGTCGGCGGTGGAGACGAGCACGTAGTGGGCGCCGGGCTCATTGGCGTAGGTGATGTCGGTGCGCGAGGGATAGGCCTCGGTCGCGGTGTGCGAGTGATAGACGATCACCGGCTCCTCGTCGCGGTCGTCCATCTCGCGGTACAGCTTCAGCAGGTCCGCGGAGTCGAACTCGTAGAACGTGGGCGAGCGGGCGGCGTTGAGCATGGGGATGAAGCGTTCGGCGCGGCCGGTTCCGGCCGGGCCCGCGACCACACCGCACGCCTCGTCGGGGTGGTCCGCGCGGGAGTGAGCGACGATCTGGTCGTACAGCGCCTGGGTGAGGGTCAGCATGGCGCCAGGATAAGCAGAGGGCCCCCGCGACTCCGAGGAATGGTACGCGGGGGCCCGCATGCTGGACAGAGGTGCCGGAGGTGCCGGCTCAGCTCTTGGCGAAGGCCTTGTTCTCGGGGTTGCGGGCCTTGAGCACCAGGTACGAGACACCGAGGATCAGGGCCCAGAGCGGGGCGCAGTACAGCGAGATCCTGGCGTCCTTGTCGACGGCCATCATGACGATGACCATGCCGATGAAGGCGAGCGCGAAGACGCTGGTGTACGGGGCTCCGGGGGCCCGGAAGGCGGACTGCGGAAGCGCGCCGCGGTCGGCCAGGAAGCGGTAGCGGATCTGGCAGACGAGGATCATGATCCAGGCCCACATGCCGGAGATGGTGGCGAAGGAGACCACGTAGGTGAAGGCGTCGCCGGGCCACTGGTAGTTGATCCACACGCCGACGAGCATGAGCGCGGCGGAGAAGGTGGTGCCGACGAGCGGGGTGCCGCTCTTGGTCAGCTTGGTGAAGAACTGCGGGCCCTGGCCGTTGAGCGCGAGGTCGCGCAGCATGCGTCCGGTGGAGTACATGCCGGAGTTGCAGGAGGAGAGGGCCGCGGTCAGCACCACGAAGTTGACGATGCCCGCACCGATGCCGAGGCCCATCTTCTGGAAGGCGGCGACGAACGGGGAGATGCCGGGCTCGAACTCGGTCCACGGGACGACCGAGAGGATCATGATCAGCGCGCCGACGTAGAAGACGGCGATGCGCCACGGCACGGTGTTGATGGCCTTGGGCAGGACGGTCTTCGGGTCCTTGGACTCGCCCGCGGTGACGCCGACGAGCTCGACGGCGAGGAAGGCGAACATCACGATCTGCAGGGTCATGAGGGTGCCGCTGATGCCGTGCGGGAAAAAGCCGCCGTCGGACCAGAGGTGGGTCACGCTGGCGGTGTCCCCGGCGTCGGAGAAGCCCAGCGTGAGAATTCCTGCGCAGATGAGGATCATGCCGACGATGGCCGTGACCTTGACCATCGAGAACCAGAACTCGAGTTCACCGAAGAGCTTCACGGAGATCAGGTTCACGCCGTACAGAATGATCGTGAAGATCAGTGCGGAAACCCATTGGGCGATGTCGAACCAGTACGTCATGTACTGAGCCGCTGCGGTGACTTCGGTGATTCCGGTGACGACCCAGAAGAGCCAGTAGGTCCAGCCGGTGACAAAGCCCGCGAAGGGCCCGACGAATTCGCGCGCGTACTCCGAGAAGGAGCCCGAGACCGGGCGGTACATGAGGAGTTCGCCCAGCGCCCGCATGATGAAGAAGATCACCAGGCCCGCAATGGCATAGGCCAGGATCAGGCTGGGGCCCGCTTTGGCGATGGCCTTGCCCGCGCCGAGGAAGAGGCCGGTGCCGATGGCCCCGCCGATCGCGATCATCTGGATCTGACGGGCGCCGAGGGCCCGCTGGTATCCCTCGCCCGAGGTGACCGCGTCGGTTGCGGCCGGACGGCCGTCTTGTCCCTTGTCGACCTTCGCCGATGTCATGGTGATGCGCCTTTCTCCACGCTGATCCGCGCCGCGCAGGCTGCGGATCAGGTCCTGATCCCCCCGGATATGGATGGAGTGCGACCGGCGGTCCGCCGGCTGTAGCGCCCTCGGGAACAGGGGTGGCGTCCCCGAGTGGTCGTGAAGATTTATCACGGGCCCAGGGGTGAGCCATCGGACATTATGTGGCGCATGCCATAGGAAAAAGCGGACAAGGGGTTTCTGTTTGCCGCAAAAAAGGCCGTTCAGGTGACGGGATCGTTATTCGGATTTGAGCGTTCGTTGAGCGAACACCCGGCGGCGGTGGCGCTCGCCGGACCCCTCTGCACCGGGGCTTGCCGAAAACCGTGCCGGAAACCCCAGTGGGGGATGCCGGGCGGTGGTGACAAACGCCCTGGTCAGGGGCTTTCGGGCTGATGCCTGGGAGGTGTCTCGGGGGACACTTTCCCTGGCAGGTGCCGTGGAGGCCGACTGACCGCTGACAGCCGAGCGGATAGGGGTCAGGGAGGTCGCCCCTGTTGTCGCCGGAGGCCGTCGTGTGCCGGGGATGGGGGCTCTGGCCTGGGGAGTTCTGGTGCGGCTGGTGTGTGGTGGGGCTGGTGCGAGTGCGGTGTCGGTGGTGTGCGGGCGGGGAGGGAAGTCCGTTCTGGTGCCGGGTGTCCGGGTTGGACCGGGAGTTGCGGGTGGCGCTTGCCAGTGGGATCGGTGAGTTGCGGGACGGTGGTCTCGCGGACCTCGAGGCATCCCGGCTGGAGACGCGGGCCAGTGCCTATGACGCGGGCAAGCGGGCGAGCGAGGCTGTCAACGCGGTGACCGATCTGCGGCGGGACGTCGACCGACTGCACGACGCGCCGTCTGAGGCGACTGCCGGGAGCGGCGAAGGTCTCGGGGACGGCTCGGAGCAGTTGCCCGGACCGCAGCAGGCGGCGACGGGAGAGTCGGCTTCGGCGGACGGTGTCGTTTCTGCGGAGGGTGAGGGGCCGGCGGGTGTGGAACCTGCCGGGCAGACACAGGAGGGCGTGGTCGGCACCTTGTCCGATGGGGTGCCGGATGGGGCCGGCTCTGTTGCTCGGGAAGCGGAGCCGGAGGTGCCGGGGCGGAAGGGGGCGGGTGGAGGAGCCGTATCCCTTCAGTTCGGCGGGCCGGATCCGGGCGGTCATGAGGGCCGGCAGGGTCGCGTCGGCGACGCTGGTCTGTCACCGGGACGCCGGGGAGTTCGTCGCGGCGCAGGTCGGCAGTCATCCGCACTTCCGGACGCCGGCTCTGGAGGAGCGCGAGGACGGTCTGGTGGCCGCGGTGCTCTCGGGCCGGTCCCTGGTGGCCGTGCTGTTGTCTCTCTACCGGGTCACGGAGACCAGTCTCGGGGAGAGGGCGCCGATGAACTGGAGATCTATGCCGACTGGGCCATGGCCTCGCAGGTCTACGGCGCGGTGGCAGGAGTGCTCAGCCGGACGCTGCCGGTGGAGGGTGAGCCGGTCGTGGTGACGATCGACAGCCGGATGCCCGCACCACGATGAGTTCGCCTTGTTCCGTGAGGACGGATGGGTGGGCCCGATGGTTCTGCCTGCCTGGGCGTGGTCATGCGTTGATGTGGTGTTCCAGGGCTGCGGTGGCGTGGTTCTCGAGGAAGATCTGGCGGCTGGTGGCGTTCTGGGAGAGGACGAAGCCGAGAACGAAGACCTTCTGGCGTTCGTGATCCTGGACGGCACGCTGCTGCCGATCGACCGCGTCGCCGCCGACCGCCCGTACTACTCCGGGAAGCACAAGCATCACGGCATGAACGTCCAGGTCCTCACCGACCCGCACGGCAGGCTGCTGTGGGCCTCACCCGCGCTGCCCGGCTCCACCCACGACCTCACCGCCGCCCGGACGCACGGCATCGTCGACGCCCTTGCTGATGCCGACGTCAAGTGCTGGGCGGACAAAGCCTGTCAGGGTGCAGGCCGGTGTGTTCGCGTCCCGTTCCGGGGCCGTCGATTCAAGCGACGGCAGCGTCGGCACAACACTACCCACGCCAAGATCCGCTGTGTCGGCGAGCAGGCCATGGCCACGCTCAAGTACTGGCGTCTACGGCGGAAACTCCGCTGCTGTCCCGACCGCACCACCAGCATCGTGAAGGCCGTCCTCGTCCTTCACCACGCATCAGCGTGAGGTTGGAAAAGGCTCAGTCGCACGACACGACGGACGGGCTGAAGTCAACGGGCGCGACCGCGTACACATGTGACAACAGGGCCTCCTGGAACAGCTCTTGGCTCCAACAACCACTGAGCTACCGAGAGGCCCTGCCTTCATGCGCGCATCACCGGAAGATCACCCGGCCAGGATCCCTGTTCGACCCACACGTTCCATGACCGGTTGAGACACGGCTTCTAATCTTGTGTTTTTACCTCGCTCGCGTCGTGTTCGAGCCGGAATGCCTCTCCGGTGTCGCGCCGTGCTGGTGGCCTTCCCCTACGGCGGGACGGGTTGCACGGGTGGTGTTCCGGTGGCCTGGCGGTCGTCCGGGGCCTGCTGTGCCGGGTTTCTGCACTCCGGTGGGGTTGGGCAGGTGGGGGTGGATGTGGCGAAACCCTCGGCGGACTCGCGCGGGGGACAACTGCCGTGGTGGCTTGGGTCGTTCCCAGGGGCGGCGGTGGTCCTCGGCGAGAGGGCGGGCGAGCCTCAGCTGGGTGTAGGCGGCGATCACGAGCCACGTCCACAGATCGGCGCTGTGCGGGTCGCGGAGGCGAGGGGCGGTCCAGCCCAGGGTCTGCTTGAACAGCCGGAAGGTGTGCTCGAGGTCGAAGCGTCGCAGGTAGGCCGACCACAGGCGGTCGATGTGGGTGGCGTCAGCGCTGGTGCGTGAGGCCCACAGCCATACCGGGTCCGGACGGCGCCCGGAGGGCAGGCGGGCGACCGTGAGGCGGATCAAGGTGCCGTGCAGGGTGGGGAGTTCCTCGTCGGGGTGGACGTCGTGGGCCCAGGGTCCTCGTCGTTGGAGTTGTTGGTGCATGCGGTCCCAGCTGTGGGTTTCGGCTCGACCGTAGCGTCGGGTGTCATTCACGGTGTTCTGGTCGGGGATGGGCCAGGTGTCAGGGGCGACGTTCAGGGTGAGGCGGCGGCCGTGGCGGGCGGGCCGTCCGCCCTTGCGGCGGTAGACCGGTTCGCCGAGGTCGGTGTAGTACACCCGGTCACGGCGGACCCTCACGACGAGTTCGATGGGCAGGTCGGCCAGGAGCCAGGCCAGGCGGGTGGCGTCGTAGCCGGCGTCGAGAACCACGAGTACATCGGGGTCGCCCTCGCGGCGATGGCCGGTGCGGATCAGGCGGGCCAGGGCCTCGCGGATCTGGTCGGCGGTCAGCTCGGTGACATCGTCGCCGGGGGCCACCCGCTGCGCGTCGAGGATCGCGGTCCATGAGGAGCGGCCGGGCTCGAGAGCGGCCAGGAAGGAGTAGGGCCAGCCTGGGATGTTCTGGCCACTGGCCGTGCCATAACCGCTGACGTGGCAGAACCTGCGCTCCGGGCTGGTATCCGCGTCGGGCCGCAGCCATGGGGTGACGTCCACGGCCAGCACGACGCGCCCCTCGGCGCTCCTGGGCACGGGCGTGGTGGCCACAAGGTAGCGCAGGCGGGAGAACTCCATCCACCCCTGGTTGACCGCGTCGTACAGGGCCCCGTGGCTCCGCTGGAACTCCGGCTCCAGGGCCAGTTCCACCAGCGAGCGCACCGGAGTGCCGGAGCACAGCACGGCGTCGGTCAGCTCGAAGAGCGCGTCCGCGCGCCGATAGAGGCAGTCGTGGTAACCGCGGCGGAAACGAGCCAGTGCGCCCTTGGGTTCGACATCACACAGACAGCTGGCGATACTCATGTCAACGGCCGTTCTTGTTCCGGGAGTTAGCACTCCGAGAACCGGAACGGCCGCCTTCACGTCACGGCACACCACTCACCCGATCATCGGCCGAGCACACCACCGCTCGAACACGACGCGAGCGAGGTAAAAACACAAGCTAATTCTCCGTGCTCTTGGTGAGCACCAGGGACCACGACCCATCCGGAGTGCTGAACGCCACCTTCCCTCCGCCGCGCGCGTAGAGCTGGACACCGGAGACCTCACCGATGCCACGCTCATCGATGTCCAGGTAGACGAAGTCGCTGGCGGAGCTGTCGACGAACTCCCATTGGCCGTGGAAATCGGCGGGGTCGGCGTGCTCGTCCGTCGACAGATCAGTGGCGGTGAATGTGCCGTCGGAATCAAGCCGGATCTCGCCGCCGGTCTCCTTGTTGCGGTACAGGCCGGGCAGATCTTCGGCGTCGACCTGAGCCGTGCAGCCTGCGGTGAGTACCGCAGAAGCGGCCAGGGCAGCGGCGAACCAACGTCCACTCGTCAGCTTGCCCACTACGGCCCCAGCGTCACGTTGAACTCGATGACCATGGTCATGGTCGACCCTGGCCCTGAGTCACCGCTGACCCAGTCGATCAAACCATTGATGGCCTTACCGGCGGTCTCCTTGTACCAGTCTTGGTACCCGATGACAGGCGGGCGGGTTGCGGACTCAATGCTCTGCTCGCTGTACGCCGTGTACCGCCACACCACGCTGCCGTCCGCGTTCTTCCGGATGGGGGTCATCCGGATCTGCTGTGAGCCCAGGAACGCGTACGCGGAGTTTCCGGTGTACCCGGTCAGGAACCTGTCTGTTGGTTGCGTGGCCCCGGCGTCTCTGAGCCACTTCAGGCCCTGGAAACCAGCGAGACTGTAGTCGTACATGTACGTGTGGCCCAGCTCGTAGTTCCCGGACTGCACCCGCCCGGCAAAGTAGTCGATGACCTCTTTTGTCCAGGGATGATCGCGGTAGGTGCTGGTGAACCCGTCGTTCGGGCCGAAACACTGGGACCGATCGCCGCCCCCCGTAAGCCAGCTCCATCCCAGCTCAAACGGGTTATTGCCGTTTCCGGACGGGATGGGCTTGCCGAACGGCGTCAGACAGCTCTCGGCTCCGACCGGAAGGCTGTTCCCGCCGGAGCCGATGGGAACGGTCGCATTGTCGATCGCCTTCTGGATCGCCTCGCGCACCGCGGCCTGGGCAACAAGAATGTAGGCCTGGGTTGCGGCCTGCGCGGCGGCGACGGCGTCCTTGCCGGCTTCGATTGCCTGCTTGCGAGCTACCGTTGCCGAGATCGCGGCGTCTGTGGCGTAGCGCGCGGCGATCTCTGCGGACCGCACTGCTCGCGTCGCGGCCTGGCGTGCCACGCTGCTCGCCTTGACTGCTGCGGCGGCTGCGTTGCTCGCGGTCTGGGCGGACTTCGCCGCTTCGGCCGCGGACGTCTCGGCGGCCTCGGCATTGTCACGTGCTTCCTGTGCAGACGTCTCTGCATCCGCGGCATAACCCTTGGCGAGGTCGGACCACTCCTTCGCTTTGTCAGCGGCCTGGCGTGCGAGGGCGGCAGCCTCGGAGGCGCGGGCCGCGTCCTCCTGCGCATTCGCCGCGGTCTTGGCCGCGCGTGCGATCGACGCTCGGACCGCGCTGATGTGCGTGGCGCGATCGTGGTCGATCCGCGCGAAGTCGTGCTGAGTGGTTGCGATGAACTGGCGGAGCATGAAGGTGTCGCCCTCGAGCGCGATCTGCGCCGCCGCCTTGGTGTAAGGGCCTCCGGTTGCGAGGAGCGCGGACGCGGCCACCCGGTCGTCCTCGCGTACGGCCGCCTCGCGGCCGACCCACAGGAAGGTGTGCACGGCCTCGGCGGTCCCCGCGTCCAGTGCGGCCGATGCCTCGCTTCGCTCCCTCGTGCCGCTGCTGGGGTTGGCCAGGATCCTGGCCACCTCGACCCGGTTGTCATCGGCGGCTGCCTCGACCGATCCGGTCTCCAGGAATGTCTTGATCTTGGCCGGGTCTTCGGTCTGCAGAGCCGCCGCGGCCGCCGTGGCCACGGCCTCCGTCGACATTGCGGCGAGCGCCGCGACGTTCTCGACGTCGTCCTGCTGCAGCGCGAGGACCCGGTCGGTCGAGATCCAGTTGACGACGTCCTGATCCGAACCGGCCAGCGCGTACTCCGCTGCCTGACGGGTCCAGGTCCCCGAGCCCTCCAAGAGGCCGACCGCCGCCTTGCGCCCGGCCGCCGCGGCCTGCTCGACGGTTCCGTTCTGCAGTGCTGATTCCGCAGAGGTGATGAGTGCCCGGAGCTCTTCGGAGAGGCGTGCTTCCTGGGTCCGCTCCCGGTTGAACCGTTCGAGCTCGTTCAACTCCGTGTGCGCCGCGAGCCGTGCCTGCTCGATCGCCTCGCTGGTCTCCTCGGCCAGACTCTCGGCCTCGGCCTGGCGGGCCGCCGCTTCGACATCCCGCGCCTTGACGACCGCGGCGGCGGCGGCATTCGCCGCCTCGACAGCGGCGTTGGCAGCCAGCGTGGACCGGTTGGCGTAGTCGACCGCCTCACCGGCGTGGGCGGCCGCTTCCTTGGCCGCGGCCGCGGCCTTCTCGGCGTGATCGGCGGCGCTGTTGGCCGCATCACGCGCCGCGCGGGCAGCGGCGGCCGCCTGCCCGGCCAGGTTCCGTGCCCTGCCCGCCGCCTGGGTCGCCCTGGCCGCGGCGGCTTCCGCTTCGGCGGCGGCCCGCTTCGCAACAGCGGACTCGGACTGGGCAGCTCCGGAGGCCACGGCCGCGTCGGCCGCCGCGCGAGCGGCGTCGGCCGCGTTGATCGCCGAGCTGGCGGCGGCGTCGCCCGCCCGCAGCGCCGCGTCGGAAGCCAAGGCCGCGAGGTCTGCCTTGGCGGCCACCGTGCGCACGAAGCTCACCAGCTTCAGCGCGACGTCTGCCGCCGCGGTGGCCGCGCCCGCCATCGCCCTGTCCTTGGAAGCGGCGATCGCCGCACGATACGCATTCGCCGCAGCGCGTCCCGCCGATGCCGCAGCCGCGGCAGCGGCATTGGCGGCAGCCACCGAACGCTGTGCGGCGGACTGTGCCGTCCGTGAGGCCGACACCGCGGTCGACGCGGCCGCGGCCGCGCCCATGGCCGCCTGCGCGGCCTTCCCTGCCGCCTTGGCTGAGCGTGTGACATCCTGCTCGGCGGCCAAGGCCTCAGCCTTGGCCTCCAATGCCGAGGCTTTCGCCTTCTCGGAAGCACTGACTGCCTGGTCGGACAGCTCGACAGCCTCGTCGGTCTTCAGACTGGCGCGGCGTCCTTCCTTCTCCACGAGGTCGACCAACTGCTGGATCGTGGCCGATTCCTCGTCGCGTGCCCGGGCGATGTACTGACCCGTCTCCAGGAACCACCGGATGGCCCTGGCCGACCCGTCGTCCATGGCCCGACTCGCGTACTCACGCACCTGTGGTGACCCTGAGGCGAGGATGGTCATCACCTGCACACGATCGTCCTCCTCCTGCGCGGTGAACCGCCCGTCACTGAGGAAGGCGCGCAACGCGAAGGGGGAATCGGCCGCTAGCGCGGCAGATGCATCACGCTTCACAGCCTTGGCACCGTGGGCCTGGACCGTACTCACGGCCACCCTGAGATCCTCGTCCACGGCAGTCTGGAAACCGCCCTGGAGGAGGGTCTCGACCGCTGCGTCCCCGCTGGACAACGCCGCACCGATGGCGTTGCGCGTCGCCAAGCCCGCTGTGGCCAGGGACTCCGCGAGGGCGAACCTGTTGTCCTCGGCCCAGGCCACAGGTGCCTTCTGATCGAGGAACTCCGTTATGTCCGCGGCGGAGCCCGCCAGCGCCGCGGACGCCGCGGTGCGGACGGCCCGGCGGCCCGATCGGTACGCCCAGACCACCTTGCCGCGATCGGTATCCGGAAGCCCAGATCCCTCGGGCACCGCCGGCGTGCCACCCGAACCGCTCGCCGCGTACGCCGGGCGTGTCCCGAACATACCGGTGGACAGCACGCTGCCGGCCGCTACCCCGGTGAAAATGGCCAGCGTCTGACGCCTACTCAACCCCCGCCGTGATTGCTGTGACATCACGACTCCCTTCCACTCTCACTGTGTCTATCCGACCCGTACTCGCCCCGATGGCGCGGCACGGTGCCGCCCGCCCGCCGCGTTGCCCAGACAGATGCGCAAATAGCGCGCAGGTGCTGTTCGGGCATCGAGGCAGCATGATCCCAACACCCATTCAGTTAAACGTCAATTGGATAGCAATGCGAGGTGCAGGTCTACGGCTTGATCCGTGGTAATTGTTCCGTTTTCTCGGGGAATCGGCTCCATCATTCATGACGGATCACAAAGCGTGACCCGTCCGGCAAATTGGAAGTCTCGACTCCAAACATCTCTCGATGGAATTTCTATCCGCGCGTCAAATCCCACACATTCGCGAAGATCACACCTCTGATTCTTCACGGGTCCTTCACGATCATCCCTACAACCTTCGCGAGGCTGGCTGTTTCGGCGGGCGAATTCGCCAACCCTGCATGACCGCTTCCGGTTTGTCCTGTTGGACATGTGGAGGGATTGAGCTCTTGAATGAGGCGCCGCAGAAAGCCGCTTCAGCTCGCCTGGATGAATTCGCACGCCTCGCCAGGTGGGCTGAAATGGCCTGCACGGAAATATCGGCAGCCGTCATCCCGGCTGCATCCAGGACTTGCTCGCATTTCCCTGAAACGGCGTAGAGGCACCCGGTCGGGACGCGTCGCTATGCATAGAAAAAGGGGATGAGGCACCTGATCTATAAGAGGGAAGTGCACATGAAACTCGTCACTCGCATCATTGCGACGGCGTGTGCCGCCGGCCTGGCGGCCGTGCTGTGGACGACTTCGTCGGCGGGCCAGCCGACGGGGAACACGGACTCCGTGGCCGACGCGGCACCCGGCTATGCCGTGGAGGACTACAACTACCCGAACGCGGACAAGATCCTCGCCGAGAAGAACATCGTCCTGAAGCGGGGCGACGGGCACATCGTGCTGGCCGACTGCGCCAGCGAGACCGGACTGCTCGAGGTCTGGGCCCGCAGCAAGGACAAGATCTGCTTCAAGGTCACCGGGAACAGCGGCTGGCTGACGCTTGAGATCCCCTCCGTGTACGCCGTCAAGGGCAGCGTCGGCCAGAGCGCCCAGGTCGACATGACGGTCGGCACGGAGGAGAAGTCCTTCGACGTCGCCAAGAACACCTGGACCGCGGTCGGCGAGAGTGCCGACCCCGAGGGCCGCGACCACATGCTCGTCGAGATCCGCACCTCCAAGTAGGAACGTCAGACCGCCTGTTCACCCCTTGGATCCCGCAGCAAGGAAACCACTCATGCAGCACTCCCGAGGTCTCCGCCTGGCCACGCTCGGCGCAGCCCTGATAGCGGCTCCGCTGGCGCTGTGCGCCGCACCCGCCTCCGCAGTCACCGGCACGCCTGTCGCCGACTCCGACACCACCTACGCCTACACGGCCCAGATCACCGTCGGCCCGCACGACCGCGGCTGCTCCGCCGTCCTCGTGGACGCCGAGTGGCTGCTGACCGCGGCGAGTTGCTTCGCCGCCGACCCGGCCGCTTCGCTCGCCGTCCCGGCCGGAGCCCCGGAGAAGAGCACCACCGCGATCATCGGCCGCTCCGATCTGTCCGGCACCCAGGGTGCCGAGCGGCGCGTGGTCGAACTCGTCCCGCGTACCGACCGCGATGTCGTCCTGGCCCGCCTCAACAGGCCGGTCACAGGCGTCACTCCGGTGGTGCTCGCCGCGTCCGCACCGGCAGCGGGTGAAGAGCTGAAGTTCGCCGGTTACGGCCGTAACAAGACCGAGTGGGCACCGCTCAAGCTGCACACCGCCGCCTACACCGTCGACTCGGCGGCCGCCACCTCCGCGACCGTCACCGGCAAGGACGGCGCGGCCGCCTGCATGGGCGACGCAGGTGGCCCCGTCGTACGCGCCGGCCAGCTCGTCGGCCTCAGCAGCCAGTCCTCGCAGGGGGGTTGCTACGGCATCGACCCCGCGCAGACCTCCACGGCCGGTGTCATCTCCCGTGTCGACGACCTCAAGTCCTGGATCGACGGCAAGGTCGGTGCCACCCGGATCGTGGACTTCAACGGTGACGGTCTCGAGGACATCGCGATCGCCGACCCGAGCGGCACGGTCGGCACCGACACCACCGCGGGTCTGGTGCGGATCGTGTACGGCGGGGGCAAGGGTGTCGCCGAGATCAACCAGGACCTCGACTGGGTGGCGGGCGGCGCCGAGCCCGGCGACTCGTTCGGCGACTCCATGGACACCGTCGACTGGAACGAGGACGGCTACACCGACCTCGTCGTCGGCACCACCCTCGAGGACGTGGGCACCGCCGCCGACGCGGGCTTCTTCGACATCCTGTACGGCGCCCCGGGCGGTATGGGCACCGGCGCGCTGAAGAGCACCCACTTCGAGCAGGGTGCGGGTGACGGAGAGATCAAGGCCGCCACGCCCGAGGCGGGCGACCGGATGGGCGACAACGTCGTGGCCGGCACCACCGCCGCGGGCGAGCCCTACATCGTGGTCTCGGCGCCCGGCGAGAAGGTGGGCACGATCGCCAAGGCCGGTGCGGCCTTCTACCTGCGCGGCTCCGTCAACGTCGCGATCCACCAGGACAAGACCGACGTCCCCGGTGCGGCCGAGGCGAACGACGGCTTCAGCGCGTCTTTGGCCGCCGACTCCAACCACATCGCGATCGGCGCACCCAATGAGGTCATCGGTGGCGACGCCGCCGCAGGCAACCTCGCGGTGTTCAGCCACACCCTGAACGCCGACGGTCACCCCAAGCCGCTGTTCGGCCTCGACCAGGACCTCGACACCGTCTCCGGCGGCGCCGAGGCGAACGACGACTTCGCCTGGTCGCTCTCCCTGACCGACTACCGCCCCTCGGGCTCGCCCACCGCCAACGAGTCGATCCTCGCGATCGGTTCGCCCGGTGAGGCCATGTCCACGGACGGCGGCGCCACGCAGAAGGCCGACGCGGGCCGCGTCGTGGTCGGCCGCGTGACCGCCGCGGGCGCGTGGAGCGAGACGCGTCAGCTGTGGCAGGGCACCGCCGACGACGACGTCTCCGGCACCGCCGAAGCCGGCGACCGCATGGGCGAGAGCCTGACCGCCGTCAACACCGCACCCCGTGCCGTGAGCACCAGCGCTACCATGCGCCTCGCCGTCGGCACCCCCGGTGAGGCCCTCGGCACCACCGCCAACGCCGGCGCCATCCACACCTTCTCCCTGGTCGCAGCGGCCGGCACCAACGACCGCTGGATCGAGGCCGGAGACGGCGACGGCATCCCCGGCACCCCGGGCGCCAACCAGTACCTGGGCCGCAACATCCACTACACCGGCACCAAGCTCTACGTCGGAATGCCCTACGGACCCGGCCTCGGCGCCCTGTACGCCCTGCCCATGTCCAACACCATCACCGGCGGAACAGTCGCACCGGTGACCGTGTACAAGCCGGGCACCGGCGGCCTGCCCAACGTCGGCACCCGCTTCGGCGCGCAAGCCCGCTGATGTAGGCGTCCGCCGCTGGACAGCCAACCGGTAGGCGTCACACCGGCTGTCCAGCGGCCCCGCGAGGACGTGGGCCAGCAACGGCACAACTGCCGACGGACGCAAGGTCGATTCCCCTTTCGCGGCCATCAGCGCAGGCATCGCGATCAATGAGCTTCTTCGATGTGGCCACCGATCGGGTGACGGTCCGTGAAGCGCAACGAGCGAGGCCCCCGAGCTGTTGATCGAGATGTCTGACGTCTCCATCACGTTGCTCGGGGGCCTCGTTGGTCATCCATCCTGCCGCACTCGACCTGCCGCATGCACTCGTGGAATGGGTCACGATGTTGATCGTCACCCGTGAGGGCGACCGGCGCTGCAAGCTTCGTCCGTCACAGCGCGCGATGGTGGCACTGGTGCACCTGCGCGAACACACCACTTCGGCGAAGATCGCTGCCGGGTTCGGGATCAGCGAGTCCACCGCGCATGCCTGCACCAGCGCGGTCGTCGACCTTCTCGCCGCCCGTGCACCGGGCCTGCTCAAGACGCTGCGCGATCACGAACCCGACTTCGTCCTGCTCGACGGCACTCTCGCCGAATGCGACCGGGTCGGCGACGGCCGGGCCGACTACTCCCACAAGCACCGCCGCCACGGCGTGAATGTGCCGGTCGTCACCGATCCCGATGGCCGGCCGCTGTGGCTCTCGCCCGCCCTGCCGGGCCGCACCCACGATCTGACCGCTGCCCGCACCCATCGGATCATCCGGATCTGCGAGCGCCAGGGCGTTCCGATCGTGGCCGATCTCGCCCACCAGGGCGCCGGCCCGTGGCTGACCACGGGCATCAAACGCAAGCCCCTGCAGGAACTGACCCCCACCGACAAGACCCGCAACCGTGCCCTGGCCGCAGCACGCGCACCCGTCGAACGCGGCGTCGCCCGCCTGAAGTCCTGGCGGATCTTCCGCAGGTCCCGCTGCAGCCCCAACCGCATGACGTCAATCGCCAAGGCCATCCTCACACTGGAGCGGCAACGCTGAAGAAGCTCACTGTAGGCCCCGCAATGCGGGGCCTACGGGAGCCGGGGAAGCGTTTTCAGGGGCTTCGGTGCCGGGGCTCTGACCTGCGGTGATGGGGTTCTCTGCAAGCCCTCTCTGCACCGACTACGGCATCAGGGTCTCGACGAGCGTTTCCTGGAGCGCGCCCAGCCAGAGATAGGCCATGACCATGGGCTTGCGCGGGTCGCTGTCGGGCAGCCGGTAGAGCGACCCCTCGCCGCCCTCGTCCTCGTCGGAGACCTCCAGACGGGTGCCGATGGTCAGCCGGAGGTCGTTGAGAGCGCCGAGCCAGTTGCGGCACTCGTCGGCGGTGAGCGTGAGGGTTCCGCCGTCCTCGCCGGCCGGGACCGCGTCCAGGGTGCGTACGACGGTGAGGGCGTCGTCGCGCTTGCGGGTGCGCAGGTCGTTCTCGGTGAACCTGCGGAACTCGGCGGACGCGGCGCGCAGTTCGCTGTCGTCGTCGCCGTAGGCCTCCGGGAAGAGCCGGGCCAGGGCCGGGTCGGTCGGCGGTTCGCTGGGCCCTTCGGCGAAGAGGGCCGCGAGCGGGTCCTCGCCCTCGGCCGGTGCGTCGCCCGGGCCGATCAGTTCCAGCAACTGGACGGCGAGGGAGCGCAGGATCGCGATCTCCACCTCGTCGAGCGCGACGGCCGCGCCGCCGCCGGGGGTGGCCTCGAAGTGGCCGGCCATGGGGTTTCTCCGATGGTGGGTCGGGCGGGGCAGTGGACAGGTGGGCGGGCCGGGCCGCTCAGGGGTGCGTGTCAGTTGCGGTCCTGCGTGAGGGTGGCCCAGAGCCCGTAGCCGTGCATGGCCTGGACGTCGCGCTCCATCTCCTCACGACTGCCGCTGGAGACGACGGCGCGGCCCTTGTGGTGCACGTCGAGCATGAGCTTGTGGGCCTTGTCCTTCGAGTAGCCGAAGTAGGCCTGGAAGACATAGGTCACGTAGCTCATGAGGTTGACCGGGTCGTTGTGGACGAGCGTCACCCAGGGCACGTCGGGCTCGGGAACGACGACGTTCTCCTCGGCCGATTCCGGACGCTCGATCTCTACGGGGGCGACGCTCACGCACCCCATGCTGCCACCCGGGAGGGGGCACCGCACAAACGGACCCGAGATCTCGTCACTCTGACGAAATAGGGGTAGCATCCATGCCATGAACTCTGCGGACCTTGGGCGACGGGTCGGTGTGCCGTCGACCGCGCTCTTCACCGACCAGTACGAGCTCACGATGGTGCAGGCCGCGCTGAAGGCCGGAACCGCCGACCGGCACTCGGTCTTCGAGGCATTCACCCGCCGACTGCCCGAGGGACGGCGCTACGGCGTCGTCGCAGGCATCGGACGCGTACTGGACGCGGTGGAGAACTTCCACTTCGACGACGAGATGCTCGCCTTCCTGCGCGAGCGGAACATCGTCGACGGGCCGACGCTCGACTGGCTGGCCGACTTCCGCTTCAGCGGCGACATCTGGGGCTACCCCGAGGGCGAGGTGTACTTCCCCGGCTCGCCGATCCTGCGGGTCGAGGGCTCCTTCGCCGAATGCGTGCTGCTGGAGACGGTCGTCCTCTCGATCCTCAACCACGACTCGGCGATCGCCGCGGCGGCGTCCCGGATGTCGGCGGCCGCGGGCGGGCGCAGGCTGATCGAGATGGGTGCACGCCGCACCCATGAACTGTCCGCGGTGGCGTCGTCGCGTGCCGCGTACATCGGCGGCTTCGACACGACGTCCGATCTGGCGGCGGGGTTCCGCTACAACATCCCGACGGTCGGCACGAGCGCACACGCGTTCACCCTGCTGCACGACTGCGAGCGCGACGCGTTCCGGGCACAGGTCGACTCGCTGGGCCGGGGCACGACGCTGCTGGTCGACACGTTCGACGTCGCGGAGGCGGTCCGTACGGCGGTCGAGGTCGCCGGGACCGAGCTGGGGGCGGTGCGGATCGACTCCGGAGACCTGCTGCTGGTCGCCCACCGGGTGCGGCAGCAGCTCGACGAGCTGGGGGCCGCGGGGACCAAGATCGTGGTGACGTCGGACCTCGACGAGTACGCGATCGCGTCGCTGGCCGCGGCACCGGTCGACGCCTACGGCGTGGGCACGCAGCTCGTGACCGGCAGCGGCCAGCCGACCTGCTCGATGGTCTACAAGCTGGTCGCCCGGGCGACCTCCGCCGATCCTGCGGAACCGCTGCAGCCGGTGGCGAAGAAGTCGCTGGGGGCGAAGTCCTCGGTGGGAGGCCGCAAGTGGGCCGCGCGGCGGCTGGACGAGGACGGGGTGGCCGAGGCCGAGGTGATCGGCACCGGCCCGGTGCCGGACGAGCTGGCCGACCGGCAGCTTCTGGTCGAGCTGGTCAGAGACGGCGAGGTGGTCGCCCGCGAGCCGCTGGACGTGGCCCGGGAACGGCATATCGCCGCGCGCCGGGGGCTGCCGATGTCGGCCATGCAACTGTCCAGGGGAGAGCCGGTGATTCCCACGGAGTACGTGTGAACGCGGGGTGGCAGGGAAGGCGTGAACGCCAATAGCAGCGATGCGCCCCCTCCCGCAAGGCGGGCGCAGTCTCTAGGCTCGATTCCAGCCTCTCCGTGACTGTTCCGCTTCCTTCCGTTCCCCGCTCGTCCGCTCCCCCGTCGCTCCCCCATCGAAGGACACCCGCCATGCATCGCGCGTTGATCGTCGTGGACGTTCAGAACGACTTCTGCGAGGGCGGCAGCCTCGCGGTGGCGGGGGGCGCCGATGTCGCCGCCGCCATCACCGACCTGATCGGCGAGGCCCAGGCCGGTTACCGCCATGTGGTGGCGACCCGGGACCACCATGTCGACGCGGGTGACCACTTCTCCGCGCAGCCGGACTTCGAGCGCACCTGGCCGCCGCACTGTGTCGCCGGTACGGAGGGGGTGGGCTTCCACCCGAATTTCGCCCCGGCGGTCGCCTCCGGGGCGATCGACGCCGTGTTCGACAAGGGGGCGTACTCGGGGGCGTACAGCGGCTTCCAGGGCCTCGACGAGAACGGGGTGGGGCTGGCCCGGTGGCTGCGGGACCGCGGCGTGACGGAGGTCGACGTGGTCGGCATCGCCACGGACCACTGTGTGCGGGCGACGGCGCTGGACGCGGTGCGGGAGGGATTCACGACGCATGTGCTGCTCGACCTGACAGCGGGTGTCGCCGCGGGGACCACGGGGCGGGCGCTGGAGGAGCTCCGCGAGGCCGGGGTGAAGCTCTCCGGCAAGCCGGTGGTGTAGGCGGGGGATGGTCGCCGGGGTCGTCCGGCGGCAGCTGTGTCCTCGAGCTCGCCCACGGCCCCGGGGCCGTGCGGACCCCTCGACGGGCCGGATGCGCCGGCGTGGCGCCCGCATGTGCGGGCCGTGACCGCCCCCGCCGGTCCTCAGGCGCCGGACGGTCCGGACGTCGCCGGTGCGACGCCTGGGTGTGCGGGGAGGGCAGGGGTTGGGCGGGCCTGGATGTGCGCGGCGCTTCGGGGCGGCGCCAGCAGCGTTCTTATCGGGTGCCAGAGTTCCTGGGCCCGTTCCGGTCTGGCCCGCCAGAGGAGGCCGTCCGGGTGGTGCAGGACCGCGGTGATCTCGTCGGGTGTGGGGGGTTCCGCGTTGCCACGGAGGTAGACCGCTCGCAGGCCCAGGTTGCGCAGGCGCGTCAGGGCACGGGCCCGGTTGGCCGCGTGGACCAGGACGCGGACCGGCGTACCCGGGCCCGTCCCGTCCGCCGGGCCGGTCAGCGTGATCGCGACCACCACACTGCCGTTCGGCAGCTTGCTGAATCCTCCGCCTGCCATGCTCCGCGCTCCCCCATGAGACATCGTGTCAATAAGAATGCGAACAAGAGGCACCTAAACACGATCGGCCGCCGCCCGCTAGAGGGCGACGGCCGATCATCTTCTGACCTGCGGTGATGCGAGATTATCGGTGCGAAGCGCCGACCTTGACCGTGATCGTCGAGCCGCTGAGCGGCTCGCTGACGATCGTGATCCGGGTGTTGGTGTCAGCGACCTTCACGCTTCCGGTCTCGTTCTCCTTGTACCAGTAGGTGCCCTTGTGGTCGTCGAAGACCGGGACACCCAGCTGCGGCTTGATCTTGACCGCCACGTCCGCGTTGTGCAGCGTGAAGCCATCGGTCGGCCACCAGCTGAACGGAGCGTCGAACGGCTGGATCTTGTTGCGGATCACCGTGCCGTTCGCCCACTTCAGCGGCTTGGCGTGCGCGTCGATCGGCAGGATCAGGCCCTTGCCCGGGTGGGCGGAGACGTTGTTGTCCTTCTGGGAGGTGTCCCAGAGCCAGATCAGCAGACCGTTCTGGTACGGGTAGTGCTCGACCCAGTCCGGACGGGTCGTGGAGAAGCCGAAGTTGTACGGGCCGACCTTGAGGGTCTGGTCGTACGAGACGTACTGACGGTTCTCCGCGAGGTAGTACTGCGGGTACTCCTTGGTGAACGACGCGCCGACCCGCGAGAAGCCCTTGACCGTCCAGCCGTTGTCGTCACCCTCGGCGTTGTCCGAGAAGAGCGCCGCGCCGTCGGCGTTGACCGCGATGGTGTCGGCCGCGAAGCCCACACCGCCCGCGCCGCCGTCGGTGGTGTAGCGGAACCGGATGTCGATCTTCTTGCCCGCGTAGGCGTTCAGCGAGTACGAGAGCTTCTGGTACTTGCCGGACACGTCGGTCAGGGCCGGCTTGTCACTGGCGTCGCGCGGGATCGCCTTGCCGTCGGCCGTGCCGTCGATCGCGGTCCAGCTCGTGCCGCCGTTCTCCGACACCTCGGTGTAGAGGTAGTCGTAGTCCTTCTCGATGTCCCACCAGCCCGAAAGGTCCAGGGACGCCGTGGACTTGCCGGTCAGGTCGACCGAACGGGACAGGGTGTTGTTGAGATTGTCACCCATGTCGCTCCACCACTGCTTGGAGCCCTCGGCGGGCGTCGTGACAGCGGTGGTGACGGCCTTGTCCGGCAGCGTGACGACGAGCGCCTGCTTGTCGTCGGTGTTGTACTCCGAGACACCCAGCTTGTGGACCGAGTTCGTCGCGGCCTTGGCTGAGGCGTAGTTGAGCCAGCCAAGCTGCAGCTTGTCCCAGGCGGTCATGTCGCCGGGCATGTCACCGATGGCGTTCTTACCGGTGCCGAGCCAGGAGCCTGCCGACATCAGGGACCAGAAACCGACCGAGTTCTCGGCAGTGTTGGTGGTGTCGTAGAGGTCCGGCAGACCGAGGTCGTGGCCGTACTCGTGGGCGAAGACGCCCAGACCGCCGTTCTCGGGCTGCGCGGTGTAGTCACCGACCCAGATGCCGGTGTCACCGATCTGGGTACCGCCGGCCTTGTTGTCGGCCGGGCCGGTCGCGCCGGCGTTGGTGCCGTACGCGTACCAGCGGTGCGCCCAGATCGCGTTCGCGCCCTCGAAGCCGCCACCGGCGGACTCGTCCTCACCGGCGTGGACGATCTGGAAGTGGTCGATGTAACCGTCGGGCTCGTTGAAGTTGCCGTCGTTGTCGAAGTCGTAACGGTCCCACTGGTCGTACTGCGCCAGGTCCGCCTTGATCTGTTCCTGCGTACGACCCTTGGCCTGCTGGTCCGCGGCCCAGGCGTTCACGCCGTCCCGGATCATGTCCCAGGAGTTGGCGCAGTTGGACGAACCGCAGTAGTTGGAGCCGTAACGGGCCTCGTTGTACGGGACCTTGACCCAGTCCGAGACCTCGCCCTCGACCGAGTAGCGCCCGGAGGACGTCTTCTCGTAGTACGTCTTCAGCGAGTTCTTCCCGGCGCCCTCACCGAAGTAGAGGTCCTGGAAGTGGGCCTGGTTGTAGTCGGCCTGCCAGGCGGTGCTGTTGTCCTTGGCCGGGTCCGGCTTGGCTATCGTGTTGTGCAGGGGACCCGGCGTGCCGCCGTACTTCTTGACGGGCGGCTTGGGGCCGTCACCGTCGGGGTCGAACGTGGTGGTGTTGTCGACCTGGTCGCCGAACTCGACCAGAACCGTGAAGATCTTGTCCGTCTTCTCACGGCCGAGCTCGACGTACTTCTTGTCGTCGAGCTTGACGACCTTGGAACCGTCGCGCGTCGTCACCTTCTTGTCGCCCGCGATGACCTGCTCCAGGGCGGCCTGACGCTGCGCGTCCTGCTGCTTGCTGTAGGGGCCTTCCAGGTCGTGCGCGTTGCCCTTGCCCGACCCCGGATCGCGGCGGTCGACGATGGAGCTTCCCGCGCCCGACGACTTCGCGTCGGCCTGGGCGGTGGCGAAGGCCGACGCCGTCGCGGCAGTCGCGGCCATGGCCACGACAACCGCTGTGGCGCGAAACGCCCGTCTCTTAGTGGTCACTTGATGCTGTCCTCCCCGGCGTCCGCGGCTGCAGCCTCGGGAGTATGGAGGGGCCGCACGCGGATACGCATCACAAGTGACGACATTCGACCGGAGTTACGGGAGAAAAGACAGACCTTGACTTGAACAGGCCAAGTGCATTATGTGTAAGCCACATTCCGGTATCCGAACGACCACCGGACAGCCGCACGGCGCGCCGCAGGCCCCCTTTGGAGCGGCGGATGACTCAGTGCGCCCCCCGTGCACCGGCACCGTGGGTTAGGTCACGCTTACTAGCGGTTCCTGCCGGGCATTCACCGTCGTAGAGTCGCTGACAGTGCGACCGCGTTGAGAGACTGCCCATCCGACGCCCCGAGGACGGATACCGCCATGCCGCGTCCCACTGCTGCACAGCTCTCCTATGGATCGGTCACCGTCGTCTTCTCGACGCTCGCCATGCTGCTGCTGTCCCGTACCAGTGCGGGCATCGGCATCGCCGTCATAGGCACGGCGGCGATGGCGCTCGGCCTGTTGGTGGCCGTCACCGTACCCGCGCCGCTGCGGGCGAAAACGCGGAAGGCGGCGAGGACGGCAACCGGGGTTCGTACGAACCCTGCCGTCCCCACCGCCACTTCCGGTGCATCTGCGGAGGAGGTCGTCGTCGACGACGTCCACCGGACCAGGATCCCGGCCGGGCGCGTGGGCGAGCACTCCCTGCGCCGCTGACCGGCCCCGGCTACACGGCCGTGACCACCACCGTCTTGGCCGCCTTGTCCTGCAGTCCCTGCCGGTACGGCTTGTCCGTGAACATCAGCACGATGTTGATCAGCCACCACAGGCACGGGCAGCACAGCAGAGCCGGCAGCCACAGCACCACGGCCCGCAGGAACGAGGCGCTGGTGTCCGGCACCCGGCCGTCGTTGAGCATCGCGACCCGGAGTTTGAACAGCCGCTTGCCGATGGTGCGGCCGTCCTTGTGCGTGAAGTACGTGTCGTACACGACGTAGGCGGCGAGCGCGATCAGCGACCAGAGCAGCTGGTGCCCGCTGTAGGTCTGGTTGAAGACATCGCCGACGTTGTCGTCATTGCCGTTGCCGTTCGACACCTCGACCGCGCCGCCGAACGGCAACGAGATCAGATACAGCGGGATCGAGATGATCAAGAAGTCGATCAGCCGGGCCAGAATCCGCTTGCCGGGCTCGGCGAGCGGCGGCATGCCCGCCAGCGGGTCCGTGCCGCCGTACGGGCCGCCGCCGTAGGCTCCGGGATCGTACGGCGGCGGAGGGGGTGGCGGGGGCGGCGGAGCGCCGTCGTAGGGCGATCCCGACCCCGGCCCCGAACCTGCGCCCGGCCCGTGCCCCGGACCCTGCCCCGGACCCTGCCCAGACCCCGACGAGGGGTCCTGCGGCTTCTTGAGGAACGGGTCGTCCTCGGGTGGCTGACCGGGCGTCGGCTGATCGTTGCTCATGGGGGCAGTGCACCCCGGCCCGAGGGCGCCCGCAACGGCTCAGGTGCGTTCGGGGGAACGGGGCACGGCGCCGCCGCCCCGCACCCGACGGGTCGTCAGTCCTGCGGGCCCGCCGGGCATCGGAGGCCGGCGGTCAGTCCGCCACGAACGTGCGGGCGGCCTTGTCGTGCCAGCACTGCCGCCACGGGCGGTCGAACAGACACCACATCACGTCGAACACGCCGATCACCAGGATGCCGAGCACACCGTAGACCAGCCAACGGCGCAGCGCCGCCCCGAAGCCGGGTGCGTCGTGGGACTCGATGTCCCGCACTTCCAGCCCGCAGAGCTTCTTGCCGAGCGTGCGCCCCCACTTCGCGGTCGGCAGCGCCTCCAACAGCACGCCGAACACCAGGAACGCGGCGAGTACCCCGCCGAACAGGACGGACGTCGTGGAGTCCACCAGCCAGACGGTGACCGTCTGCCCGGACAGCTTCGCCGCGTCGATCTTCTGCTCGATGTGGTCCATCGCCCGGGTGACGAGCGGGTACGCGACCGCGCCGACGAGCGCGCCCAGCACGACCGTGTCGACGAGCCGGGCGGCGAACCGCTTGCCGAGCCCGGCGGGACGGGCAGCCGCCTGGGCCTGGGCGAGCTGCTGGAAGTGGTCGTTGACCGGGGGCTTCCAGGGCACGACGGGCTGATCCGGCTGAGCGGGCCGGACATGCTGAGCCATCTGCGGGCTGCCGAACTGCGGCTGGTGTTGCTGCTGCTGGGGCGGGACCTGCTGCGGCTGCTGTTGCTGAGGGGCGGCGAGCTGATGGACCTGCTGCGCCCAGGAGGAGGCGCCGCCGCCCGGACCCGGAGCGATCGGCCCCTGGGAGGCCGGGGCAGGCGCGGGTGCCTGCGGGGTGGCGCCGGAGCCGACCGCGCGGACCGACATCGTCCCGTCCCCGGCTTCCGGCCCTGCTGTGCCGGGCCGGGACGACCGGCCGCCCTTGCCCATGGCGCGGATCGCGACGGTGTTCTCGGGGGCATGGCCGCCGCCGTCCCGCATACCCGGCAGTGCGCCGCCCGTGGGGTCCGGCGAGGCCGGCCGGCGTGGATCCGTCGGAACCCGGTCCGCCGGCGTGTCGTCACCCGGGGCGCGGTCGGCGGGGGCACGCCCCGCCGGCGTACGCGGATCCTGGACCGCTGCGCCGCCCCGCTCGCCCGCGCCCCGGTCCTCACCGGGCTGCCCGGTACCGCCCCAGGACACCCGCCTGTCGCGTTCGCCGCCGAAGCCGGTCTGCCGGGAGGCGTCGGCCTGCCAGGCGGACGAGGGTTCGGGGCGGGCGGAGTCGTACGGCTCCTCGTCGAGGAAGACCGGACCGGTCTCGTCCACCGGTGCGTACGTCGGACCGGACGCCTGCGCGGGTTCCGGTGCCGGCGCCGAAGGCTGCTCGGACCGCGGCTGAGGCCGCGGCTGCGGGGCGGGGTCCGCGCCGGCGGGCGCCTCGGGCGCCGACTCGCCCTGCCGTGGCGCAGGACGGCTGGTGCCGGGCACCCACGAAGCACCGTTCCAGTACCGGATATATCCGGGAATGGACGGGTCGGGGTAATACCCCTCGCGGGGCCTGTCGTCACCGGGTGCCGGGGTTGGGGCGCTCATCACCGTGGTCCCGTATCTCTTCGAAGCTTCAGGTCAACGGTCCACATCTACCAGACAGCCGCGTACCCCCGGGCCAGTCCCGGCGTTTGGGGCACCTTCCGGTCGCCGTGAAGTTTTTTCCGGAAGTCGCGTAATAGGTGGCGGGGAGGGCGCTCTCTCCATGTGCGGGCCGGTCAGGGGACCGGTTCACCGGCACCGAAAGGACGTATCCCATGGACACCCTGGTGGAACGCGAACTGGAGCTGAAGCTGGTCCTGTCGCCCGAGTGCAGCATCCCCGTGCCGGCCCGGCTGACCTACCGCACGGAGGATCCGTACGCCGTGCACATCGCCTTTCACGTCGGTTCCGAGTCCCCCGTGTACTGGACGTTCGCCCGCGATCTGCTGGTCGAGGGCGTGTTCCGGCCGTGCGGGTACGGGGATGTACGGATCTGGCCGACCAAGGTCGACCGGCGCAGCGTCATCTGCATGGCGCTGACCTCGCCCGACGGCAACGCGCTGCTGGAGGTGCCGTCCGCCGCCGTGGCCGCGTGGGCGGAGCGGACGCTGCGCCTGGTGCCGCCCGGAACCGAGTCCGCCCTGCTCGGCATCGACGCCGGTCTCGCCGAACTGCTCGCGCCGCTGCCGGCCGACGACCTGTGGATGAGCGACCTGTGGCCGTCGGACGAGCCGACGGACGGCGAGGCCTGATGCCTCGCCGTCCGCGGAGGTCAGAAGACCTTGCCGGGGTTGAGCAGGCCCAGCGGGTCGAACGCCGCCTTGATGCCGCGGTGCATCTCGACGCCCACCTCGCCGAGTTCGCGGGCCAGCCAGTCCTTCTTCAGGATACCGACGCCGTGCTCGCCGGTGATGGTGCCACCGAGTTCCAGGCCGAGCGCCATGATCTCGTCGAAGGACTCGCGGGCCCGCCGGGATTCGTCGGCGTCGGTGTGGTCGAAGCAGACGACGGGGTGGGTGTTGCCGTCGCCGGCGTGGGCACAGACACCGATGGTGAGGCCGTACTTCTCCGCGATGGCCGCCGTTCCCTCGATCATGGCGCCGAGCCGGGAGCGCGGTACGCACACGTCGTCGATCATCGTGGCGGACTTGACGGCTTCCAGGGCGGTGAGCGACATCCGGCGGGCCTGGAGGAGGAGTTCGGACTCGGCGGCGTCGGCCGCGGGGACCACCTCGGTGGCGCCCGCGGCCGTGCACAGTGCGGCGACGGCGTCCAGATCGGCTGTGGGGTCCGGGGTGTCGAAGGCGGCGAGCAGCAGCGCCTCGGTGGACTCGGGGAGGCCCATGTGGGCCATCGCGTTGACGGCGCGGACGGTCGTACGGTCCATCAGTTCGAGGAGTGATGGGGTGTGACCGCGCTCCATGATCCGGCAGACCGCGTCGCAGGCGGCTGCCGCGGACGGGAATTCGGCGGCCAGGACGAGCTGCTGCGGCGGCTGCGGCTTCAGGGCGAGCACGGCACGGACGACGATGCCGAGGCTGCCCTCGGAGCCGACGAAGAGCCGGGTGAGGTCGTAGCCGGCCACTCCCTTGGCCGTCCGGCGGCCGGTCGTCAGGAGCCGCCCGTCGGCGAGGACGACTTTGAGGCCGAGTACGTACTCGGCGGTGACCCCGTACTTCACGCAGCACAGCCCGCCGGACGCGGTGCCGATGTTGCCGCCGATGGTGCACATCTCCCAGCTGGACGGGTCCGGGGGGTAGTACAGCCCGTGCTCGTTCACCGCGCGGGAGAGCACGGCATTGATGACGCCGGGCTCCACGACGGCGATCCGGTCGACCGGGTTGATCTCCAGGATCCGGTCCATCTTCACCAGGGACAGCACGATGCAGCCGTCGGAGGCGTTGGCCGCGCCCGACAGTCCGGTACGGGCGCCCTGCGGGACGACCGGGACGCGTAGCGCGGTCGCCGTGCGCATGACGTGCTGGACCTGTTCGACGGTGCGGGGCAGGACCACGACGGCCGGAGCGCCCGCGTCGCAGAAGCTCGCCATGTCGTGGGCGTACGAAGCGGTGACGTCCGGATCGGTGATCAGTGCCTCGGCGGGAAGGCCCGCGCGCAGTCGTTCAAGAAGATCATCCATGATCCAAGCGTGACACCCGGGGCCAATGGTGTGAACCCGTCTGCGGCAGCGTTCCCAAGGCGCGGTGTGATCTTCGTACTGACGCAGAGTGATCGGCATGGACGTCATGCCGCAGCAGCCTCCGGAGTCCCCCAAGAAGGATCACGCGCTCCCCTCATCCGATCCCTGCGACGACCCCCCGCAGACGCCCCCGCCCGCCGGTCCCGAACCCCTGCTCGCCCCGGAGCCGGCACCGCTGGAGGAACTGCCGCCGCCCTCGCTGTCCACGACGCTGCGCAGGGCGGCCTTCGGCATGGTCGCTGCCGCCGTGCTGGTGGCAGGTGCGGTCGTGGCCGTGCCGGACGACGACAAGAAGGCCGCGCCGCCGCCCGCACCCGGAGCGGTCTCGCGCGCGCTGTCGGCCACGACCGCCGGCTCCCCCTCCTCCCTCGCCGATCTGACGGCGCTGATCGAGGACCGGAAGGGCTGGGTGGGCACGCATCCGTCCGACGCACCTTCGTGGGCGGTGCTCGGCGCGGCTTACGTGGAGTGGGGGCGGCGTTCCGCGGACGCGGCGTACTACCGGCGGGCCGAGCAGGCGCTGCAGCGCTCACTGGACGTGCAGCCGGGCGAGAGCGGCAACACGGCGGCCTGGGTGGGGCTGGCGGCGCTCGCCAACGCGCGGCACGACTTCGTCGAGGCACGGAAGTGGGGCGAGACGGTACGGACCCGGCAGCCGCAGGACTGGACGGTGTACCCGGTCCTGATCGACGCGTACAACGGGCTCGGCCAGTACACCGCGGCAGGCCGGGCGGTGGAGCGGTTCCGCGCGCTGCGCTCGGGCGTTCCTGCGCTCTCGCAGGCCGCGCAGATGTACCGGAACCAGGGCCGGAGCGCGGAGGCGCTCGCCACCGCGAAGGGTGCGGCGAACCAGGCCACCGCACCCGCCGAGAAGGCGGACTGCCTGTACCGGCTGGGCGAACTGGCCTGGGAACAGGGCAGACCGGAGGAGGCGGTGGCCCAGTACAGCGCCGCCCTGCGGACCGACGGCACCCATCACCCGTCGCTCGCCGGCCGGGCACGGGCGCTGGTGGCCCTGGGCCGTACGGACGATGCGCAGCACGACTACAAAGCGGCCCTCGCCAAACTCCCGCGCCCCGAATACATGCTGGAACTGGGCGAGTTGTACGAGTCGCTGGGCCTGGAAGGAGGCTCCCGCGGCCAGTACCGGCGGCTCCAGAAGACCCTGACCCGCGACAACGGCTACGGCGTCGACGACACGCTCCTCCTCGGCCGCTTCGAGGCCGACCACGGCGATGCGTCGGCGGCGGTGGAGCTGCTGCGGGCGGAGTGGAACCGGCAGCACCACAGCGCGGCGGTGGCGGACGCGCTGGCCTGGGCACTGCACCGCTCGGGCGACTCGCGGAGCGCCCTGGGGTACGCACAGCAGGCGACGGCCACGGGCGGCCGGACGGCGCTGTACGCGTACCACCTGGGCATGATCGAACAGGGGCTGAAGAAGTACGGCCCGGCCGGCCGCCATCTGAAAGAGGCCCTGAGCCTCAACCCCCACTTCAACCCGCTGTCGGCCCCGAAGGCCCAGAAAGCTCTGCAGGCCCTGGAGGCCATGGACGACGTGGGCCGGTCCCCGGCAGGCAACCCCCGGAAGGGGTCCTCGGCCGCGGCCTCGCAGGCGCCGCGCGGCCGCTGAGGGGGGCAGCACGCGAGGCGGGGTCTCCGGATCGGCCGGAGACTCCGCCTCGCGTACGAGCCGCTCGGGCTCAGAGGTTGCCGCGCTTCTCCTGCTCGCGCTCGATCGCCTCGAAGAGTGCCTTGAAGTTGCCCTTGCCGAAGCCCATCGAGCCGTGGCGTTCGATCATTTCGAAGAAGACCGTCGGGCGGTCCTGGACCGGCTTCGTGAAGATCTGCAGCAGGTAACCGTCCTCGTCGCGGTCGACCAGGATCTTCAGCTCGCGCAGTGTCTCCACGGGGACGCGGGTCTCGCCGGCCCACTCGCCGAGGGTGTCGTAGTACGAGTCGGGGGTGTCCAGGAACTGGACGCCTGCGGCGCGCATCGCGCGGACCGACGCGACGATGTCGTTCGTGGCGAGGGCGATGTGCTGGACGCCCGCGCCGCCGTAGAACTCCAGGTACTCGTCGATCTGCGACTTCTTCTTCGCGATCGCCGGTTCGTTGATCGGGAACTTCACCTTCAGGGTGCCGTCGGCGACGACCTTCGACATGAGGGCGGAGTACTCGGTGGCGATGTCGTCGCCCACGAACTCCTTCATGTTGGTGAAGCCCATGACCTTGTTGTAGAAGCCGACCCATTCGTTCATCCGGCCGAGCTCCACATTGCCGACGCAGTGGTCGACGGCCTGGAAGGTGCGCTTGGCCGGGGGTTCGACGATCGGGGCGGCGGCGTCGAAGCCGGGGAGGTAGGGACCGTCGTAACCCGTGCGGTCGACAAGGGTGTGGCGGGTCTGGCCGTACGTGGCGATCGCGGCCAGCACGACCGTGCCGTTCTCGTCCTTGACCTCGTACGGCTCGGTGAGACCCAGCGCGCCGTGCTCGACGGCGTACGCGTACGCCGCCCGCGCGTCCGGGACCTCGATGGCCAGGTCGACCACGCCGTCGCCGTGCTCGGCGACATGTTCGGCGAGGAAGCGGCCGTGGTCGGTGGATGCTTTGATGACGGAGGTGAAGACAAAGCGTGCCGAACCATTGGTCAGCACATAACTGGCGGTCTCGCGGCTGCCGTTCTCCGGCCCGGAATAGGCGACGAGCTTCATGCCGAAGGCGGTCGAGTAGTAGTGCGCGGCCTGCTTGGCGTTGCCCACGGCGAAGACTACGGCGTCCATTCCCTTGACCGGGAAGGGATCGGCCTGCCGGGCTGTGTCGGGGGTGCTGTGCAGCGTCTCAGTCATGGAGGAAGGCTCCCTCCGCGCAGCAAGGTGCGCAACAGTTCGCGCGTTCGCTGGGCAATCTGTCCATGGCACTGCTGGAATGGGCGGGCTATGTGTACAGGGTGACCAGAGGGGGACTCGCGTGGCGATCGATCATCTGGACGGGCGGCTCATCGTGCTGCTCGCCCGCGAGCCGCGGATCGGCGTGCTGGAGGCGTCCCGCCGGCTCGGGGTGGCGCGCGGGACCGTACAGGCACGGCTCGACCGGCTTCAGTCGAATGGCGTCATCCGCGGATTCGGCCCGGACGTCGATCCGGCGGCACTCGGCTACCCCGTCACCGCCTTCGCCACACTGGAGATCAAGCAGGGCCAAGGCGCCGACGTACGGGCCCATTTGAGCGGCGTTCCGGAAGTGCTGGAGCTGCACACCACCACCGGGCACGGGGACATGCTCTGCCGGCTCGTCGCCCGTTCCAACGCCGACCTTCAACGAGTGATCGACCGGGTTGTCGGTTTTGATGGCATTGTCCGCGCCTCCACGGCGATCGTCATGGAGAACCCCGTACCTCTGCGCTTCATCCCGCTCGTCGAGCAGGCCGCGGAGGACAGCGACTGAGCCGAGGAGTGCCGTGTGAGCTTCTGGGAGTATCTGGTCAACCGGCACCAGCAGCTGCTCACCGACGCGTACCAGCACGTCAGTGCCGTCTTCCAGTGCATGGTCATCGCCACCGTTCTCGGCATCCTGATCGGGATCGTCACCTACCGCAGCAGCTGGGGCGGCTCGCTGGCCATCACGTCGACGGCGGCGATCCTCACCATCCCGTCCCTCGCCGCGATCGGTCTGCTGATCCCGCTCGTCGGGCTGGGCGTTCCGCCCACCGTGATCACCCTGACGCTGTACGGGCTCCTGCCCGTCGTCCGCAACTCCATCGTCGGGCTGCGCGGCGTCGATCCGTCCCTCGTCGACGCGGCGAAGGGCATCGGGATGTCACCGATCGCCCGGCTCTGCAGAGTGGAACTGCCGCTCGCCTGGCCGCCGATCCTCACCGGGATCCGCGTGTCGACACAGATGCTGATGGGCATCGCCGCCATCGCCGCGTACGCATCGGGGCCGGGCCTCGGCAACGAGATCTTCCGCGGCATCGCCTCGCTGGGCAGCGCCAACGCGATCAACCAGGTCCTCGCGGGCACCCTCGGGATCATCATCCTCGCCCTGCTCTTCGACGCCGCGTACGTCCTGCTCGGGCGGCTGACCATTCCCAGGGGGATCCGTGTCTGAGACCGCCGCCGAAGCCGCCGGGACACCTGCCGCCACCTCCGGGGCCACCATCCAGCTGGAGGAGCTGACCAAGCGCTACCCGGGCAGTCCGAACCCGGTCGTGGACAACGTCTCGATGGACATCAGGGCCGGGGAGACGGTGATCTTCGTCGGCCCGTCCGGCTGCGGGAAGTCCACCACCCTGAAGATGATCAACCGGCTGATCGAGCCGACGTCCGGCCGGATCAGGATCAACGACGAGGACGTCACCGACATCGACCCGGTGAAACTGCGTCGCAAGGTCGGATACGCGATCCAGTCGTCCGGGCTCTTCCCGCACATGACGGTCGCCGAGAACATCGCCCTCGTACCGAGGATGGTCGGCTGGTCGAAGTCGAAGGTGAAGGACCGGGTCGAGGAGATGCTCGATCTGGTCGGACTGGATCCGCGGGAGTTCCACGGGCGCTATCCGCGCCAGCTGTCCGGCGGGCAACAGCAGCGGGTGGGCGTGGCGCGGGCGCTGGCCGCCGATCCGCCCGTGCTCTTGATGGACGAGCCGTTCGGCGCCGTCGACCCGATCACCCGCGACCATCTCCAGGACGAGCTGATCAGGCTCCAGCACGAGCTGCACAAGACGATCGTCTTCGTCACGCACGACTTCGACGAGGCGATCAAGCTGGGTGACCGGATCGCCGTCCTGCGGGAGCGTTCGCACATCGCGCAGTTCGACACGCCTGAGGCGATCCTCACCAACCCGGCGGACGATTTCGTCTCCGGGTTCGTCGGGGCGGGCGCGGCGCTGAAGCGGCTGAACCTCACCCGCGTACGGGATGTGGGGATCGCCGATTTTCCGACGGTGACCGTCGACGACCCGCTCCAGTCGATCTTCAACAAGCTGCGCAGCGGCCCGCACAACGAGCTGTTGATGCTGGACCGCAGGAATCGTCCGTACAAGTGGCTGCGGCGCGGCGACCTGATGCGGGCCCGCGGCTCGCTGGCGCGCGCCGGACAGCTGGTCCACGACACGGTGACCCTGGACGCCACGCTGCACGACGCGCTGGAGGCCGTCCTGACCGACAGCGGCGGCCGGGTCGCGGCGACCGGGCGGCGCGGCGAGTTCATCGGGGTCGTCGACATGGAGACCCTGATGAACTCCGTCCATGAACTCCTGCAGGCCGACCGGCTCGCCGCCATGGAGCACCAGCACGATCTGGAGGAGCTGCGCGCCCACCAGACCGAGCAGGAGCAGGGGGGCGGTGCGGGCGCATGAGCCCCAACCGGGTGCTGTCCCCCGAGCCCGATGAGCAGCGGCCGCCGACCCGGCCGCCCGGCGAGCTGGACGTGAGGGGCCATGCCTACCACGAGGAGGAGGAACCCCCGCCGCCCGCGGGACCACCGCGCCGGATCACCTGGCGCAAGCTGGTGCTGGTGCCGGCCGCGCTGACCATCATCCTCGTCCTCACCTATCTGTGGATCACCAACGTCCCCCTCGACTCGATCGCGAAGAACTCACTCTCCGGCGGCAATGTGCAGCTGCGCTGGTGGCAGCACGTCAAACTGACCGCGATCTCCACCTTCTGGGTGCTGATCATCGCCATCCCGCTCGGGATCGCACTCACCCGGCGCAGGCTCCGCAAGGGGGCCCCGATGGTCACCGCGGTCGCCAACATCGGGCAGGCGACTCCGGCGATCGGGCTGCTGGCGCTGCTGGTGATCTGGCTGGGCATCGGCCCGAACACGGCGATCATCGGCATGGTGATCTACGCGGTGCTGCCGGTGCTCTCGAATACGGTGGCCGGCCTGAAGGCGATCGAACCGAACCTGGTCGAGGCCTCGCGCGGCATCGGCATGTCGGCGATCGGAACGCTCACGAAGGTCGAACTCCCGCTCGCCGTCCCGCTGATCCTGGCGGGCGTTCGGACGGCGCTGGTGCTCAACGTCGGTACGGCGACCCTGGCGACGTTCGGCGGCGGCGGCGGGCTCGGGGACCTGATCACCTCGGGCATCCAGACGCAGCGGATGCCGGTGCTCGTGCTCGGCTCCGTGCTGACGGTGGTGCTCGCGCTGCTGGTGGACTGGCTGGCCTCCCTCGTCGAGGTCGCGCTGACGCCTCGCGGGCTGGAGGTGCGGTGATGCGTACGGGGAAGGCAGCGGTACGGAGGGCCGGGGCCCGTTCGGTCACGGCTCTGGCGCTCGCCGCCGCCCTCGCCGCCGCCCTCGCCGGCTGCGGGCTCAAGAGCGGTTCGCCGATGGTCGACGACGTCGTGCCGGGATCCGTCGGCCGGGGACAGCCGCTGGACGGCGCTTCGTTGACGGTCACCTCGAAGAACTTCAGCGAGAACATCATCCTCGGCCAGATGATCGGCCTGATCTTCAAGGCCGCCGGAGCCGAGGTCCTGGACCGGACGAACCTGCCCGGATCGATCAGTGCGCGCGAAGCCATCATCAAGGGCGACGCGGACGCGATGTACGACTACACGGGCACCGCCTGGATCACGTACCTCGGCCATGCGAAGCCGATCACCGATCCGCTGAAGCAGTGGGAGGCGGTCCGGGACGAGGACCGGAAGAACGGGGTGACCTGGCTGCCGCAGTCCACCCTCAACAACACCTACGCGCTGGCCATCAGCAGGAAGAACAACGCGCAGTACCACCTGAGGACGCTCTCCGACGTCGCGGCGCTGTCGAAGATGGACCCGGCGGCGGTGACGATCTGCGTGGAGAACGAGTTCGCCTCGCGCGACGACGGGCTTCCCGGCATGGAGAAGGCGTACGGGATGTCGATCCCGCCCCGCAACATCAAGAAGATGGACGCCGGGATCATCTACACGCAGGTGTCCAAGTCCGACTCCTGCCTGCTGGGCGAGGTGTTCACCACGGACGGCCGGATCAAGGCGATGGACCTCGAAGTCCTCGTGGACGACAAGCACTTCTTCCCCAACTACAACGCGGCGCCCATCGTCCACACCGCGACCTTCGACAAGTACCCGCAGATCGCAGGCCTGTTGGACCCGCTCAGCAAGCGGCTGACGACGGGGGTCGCGCAGGAGCTGAATGCCAAGGTCGACGTGGACGGCCAGGACCCGCACCAGGTGGCGAAGGACTGGCTGATCCGGGAGGGCTTCATCAAGAACGGATAGGCCCGGCAGGGGGTCCGGGGCGGCGGCCCGGCCGCCGGGGCGAAGACGGACGCTCCACCGGCATGGCCGAGCACCTCCGGCACCGTCGCCGTCGGACGGTGCGGGCGGTCCGGCCGTGTGCCTCCGGCGTCAGCAGCTCGGGACCTTGTGGCCCTGTTCCAGTGCCTTCAGCGAGGACACCGCATTCGCCAGCGTGGTGACGGGGATGAGCTTGAGCCCCTTGGGGAGTTCGGCGCCCGCCTCCCTGCACTCGGCCTTGGGGACGAGGAAGACGGTCGCCCCGTCACGCTTGGCGGCCTGGGTCTTCAGCGAGACCCCGCCGACCGCGCCGACATTGCCGTTCGCCTCGATCGTGCCGGTGCCGGCGACGGTGCGGCCGCCGGTGAGATCTCCGCCGGAGCCGTCGCCGTCGAGCTTGTCGACGATGCCGAGTGCGAAGAACAGGCCGGCACTGGGCCCGCCCACATCGGCGAGACGCAAGGTCACGTCCACCGAGCCGGGGGCCTTGCCGAGGTACTTCATGGCCGCGTCGACGGCGGAGTTCTGCGACTCCCGCATGTCCTCGAGGTTGTGCTTCTCGATCTCCTTCTCGGAGCCGCCGGTCGGGTAGACCGAATCGCGCGGCAGCACCGCACGGTCCGTCCGGAACCAGCTGTCGATCACATCGCCCATCCCGACATCGGCGGTCGGCCCGGTCGCGATGATCGTCGTCATCCGCAGCTCTCCGCTGGTGGACCGGGCCGGCGCGCCCTCGATGCTGATCACGGGCGTGCCGCGGACGTCCCCGAGCACGTTCGCGGTCGTGCCGGGCTGCGCCAGCGTGAACGGCAGCGGTGCGAAGGCGGCGACCCCGAACAGCGCGACGACGGGCAGGGCGCAGAGGGCGAGGGCGCGGGGGCGCGAGAGGCGAGTGAGCACCCGCCCAATCTAACCGCCGGGGGCGGAGGGCGGGTGCGGCCGCCCCCGGCCCGCACGGCGCACGTGGACGCCGGACCCGGACCGTCCGGCGTCCGAGGACGCAAGGGTCACCGGACGGGAACGGCCCCCGTCACTACCGCAGCGCGTCCGCCACCTCGCGGGCCGCGTCGACGACCCGCGGGCCGACCCGTTCCGGTACGGCGTCCGCGAGCATCACCACACCCACGCTCCCCTCGACCCCCGTCACACCCATCAACGCCGCCGCCGCGCCGCTCGCACCCGCTTCGAGTTCGCCGTGGGTGAGGGTGAAGGCGGGTTCGGCCACCGGCTTCGCGCGGGCCGCGAGGATCGCCCGGCCCGCCGCGCCGCGGTCGAGCGGATGGCGGAAGCCGGCCCGATAGGCCACGTGGTAGTCGGTCCAGCTCGGTTCGACGACCGCGACCGCCAGTGCGTCGGTGCCGTCGACCAGAGTGAGGTGGGCAGTGGCCCCGATGTCCTCGGCGAGGGAACGCAGCGCGGGCAGCGCGGCCTCCCGTACGAGCGGATGCACCTGGCGGCCCAGGCGCAGCACGCCCAGACCCACCCTGGCTCGGCCGCCCAAGTCGCGTCGTACCAGGGCGTGTTGCTCCAAGGTGGCGAGCAGTCGGTAGACCACCGTGCGGTTGACGCCGAGTTTGTTGGACAGCTCGGTGACGGTCAGCCCGTGATCGGTATCGGCAAGCAGCTTGAGGACGCGCAGTCCCCTGTCGAGCGTCTGGGAGGTCTCCGCGGTCACGACGCCCTCTCCTCTTCGGTGGGTGGCGGCACCCTCACCGTGTGCGACGCCGGTCCCACGGCGACGCACGGAGAGGCCGCCGGCGGCCAAGGCACCGGCTGCGCTCCGCGGCGGCGCTGCCACGGGGCGTTCACATTTTTGGGACAGTAGCGAGCCAGTCCGCTCAGCGGAAGACCTCGTCCAGAATCCGGGCGTTCGCGGAAACGGGGTGCGGCCGCGGGCACATAAGCGCCGGTCAGCGGGGCGCAGCTGGAATCCCGGCGATCTACGCGCGTCCAGGTCGGCCGACGCCTCCGCGACGCTCCGTGCACGCAAGTGAACCATCGTTAACTCACCGTGAACGCATGTCGCACAATTTTTTTCGCCCACCGGCACCGCACCGCCCGGGATCGCACCCATCGTCGGGTCTCCGCGCGGAGGACGGCGCTCCGGCGCCGGTCCCTATCCCCACGGGCACGTACGACGCCGGCCCGGGACGGAGACTCCCGTCCCGGGCCGGCACCCGTCACTCCACGGCCCTCAGGACCTCACGGCCCGGGGCCCCACGGCCTCACGCCATCCGCGTGGCCCACTCCTGCACCTTCTTGATCCGCTGCTGGATCTGCCCGGCCGTGGCCTCCGCGCTCGGCGGACCGCCGCAGACCCGCCGCAGCTCGGTGTGGATCACGCCGTGCGGCTTGCCGCTCTGGTGCGTGTACGCCGACACCATCGTGTTGAGCTGCTTGCGCAGCCCCAGCAGCTGCTTGTGCGTGACCACCGGCCGGGCCTCGGCCGGCTTCTCCAGCAGGTCGGCCTCCCCGGCCGGCTTCTGCCTGCTGTGCGCGATCTGCCGGGTCTGCCGCTTCTGGAGCAGCAGCTGCAC
This sequence comes from Streptomyces sp. JH14, assembly GCF_029428675.1. Classification (GTDB taxonomy): domain Bacteria; phylum Actinomycetota; class Actinomycetes; order Streptomycetales; family Streptomycetaceae; genus Streptomyces. The sequence goes on from NZ_JAJNEL010000001.1 coordinate 2,515,171, forward strand.
CTGGTCGGGTTCGAGCAGCCCGGGGATGCCCAGGTAGTCCTGCTCCTCCTCGCTGCCCGGGTGTGCCTGCATACCGAACTCGGCGCCGTCGTACAGCACCCGGTCGAAGACCGCGTCGGACTCCAGCGCCTCGAAGGGCAGCTGCTCCTCGGTCTCCTCGTCCTCCAGCCGCTCCGCGTCGGCGAGGAGCTTGTCCTCCTCGGAGAACGGGTTCTCCTCGTCGCTGCCCTTCTTGGGCTTGTCGAGGACGTGGTCCCGCTCGACCTCCATCTCGTGGGCGAAGTCGAGGAGCATCGGGATGGTCGGCACGAAGACGGAGGCGGTCTCGCCGCGCCTGCGCGACCGCACGAAACGTCCGACGGCCTGGGCGAAGAAGAGCGGGGTCGAGATGGTGGTGGCGTACACACCGACCGCGAGGCGCGGCACGTCGACGCCCTCCGACACCATGCGGACCGCGACCATCCAGCGCGAGTCGTCCTCGCTGAACTTGTCGATCTTCTTCGACGCGGCCTTCTCGTCGGAGAGGACCACGGTCGCCTTCTCGCCGGTGACCCTCTTGAGGATCTTGGCGTACTCGCGGGCCGACTCCTGGTCGGTCGCGATGACGAGCCCGCCCGCGTCCGGAATGCCCTTGCGCACTTCGGTCAGCCGCTTGTCGGCAGCCGCGAGGACGTTCGGGATCCAGTCGCCGGTGGGCGACAGCGCGGTCCGCCAGGCCTGCCCGATGGCGTCCTTGGTCATCGGTTCGCCGAGCCGGGCGGCGATCTCGTCACCGGCCTTGGTGCGCCAGCGCATGTTGCCGCTGTAGCTGAGGAAGATCACGGGGCGGACGACGCCGTCGGCGAGGGCGTTCCCGTACCCGTACGTATAGTCGGCCGAGGACCGCCGGATCCCGTCGTTCCCCTCCTCGTACACGACGAACGGGATCGGGTTCGTGTCGGACCGGAACGGCGTACCGGTGAGCGCGAGCCGCCGGGTCGCCGGGTCGAACGCCTCCTGGCAGGCCTCGCCCCAGGACTTCGAGTCACCGGCGTGGTGGATCTCGTCGAGGATCACCAGGGTCTTGCGCTGCTCGCACCGGTTGCGGTGCAGCATCGGACGGACACCGACACCGGCGTACGTCACCGCGACCCCGTGGTACTCCTTGCTCACGGGCCCCGCGCTGTACTCGGGGTCGAGCTTGATCCCTATCCGGGCGGCCGCCTCCGCCCACTGCTTCTTCAGATGCTCGGTCGGCGCGACGACGGTGATCTGCTGCACGACATGGTGGTGCAGCAGCCATGACGCGAGGGTCAGCGCGAAGGTGGTCTTCCCTGCGCCGGGCGTGGCGACTGCGAGAAAGTCACGCGGCTGCTCCTGGATGTACTTCTCCATGGCGCCCTGCTGCCAAGCTCGCAGCTTCCCGGCCGTGCCCCAGGGGGCGCGGCCGGGAAAGGCGGGTGAGAGGTGGTGGGAGGCGGTAGTAGTCACGGTCTCCGGTTCGGGGCTCTCGGGTACGTGGGGCGCTGTCCGCACGGGCCGGAACGGACTCGTGCGCGATACGACAACCGGGCCACCCTACCGGGGGCCCGGCTGGAACCCCGTATGAACGAACCGTGGTTCGGGACCACTGAGACCGTCTTCACAGGGAACGTCCACCCGGCGAACCCGGGCGGCCGCTCCACGATCTCGGGATGTCCCGTACCCACCTGGCGCGCGCGTCCAGCACGCACCGCTCGGCTTCGTCCGCATCGAAGTCGGCGTCCAGCGGATGCCCGGACCAGCCCTTAGGGCTTGATCCGCACGCGCCCCGCGACCCACGCCCCCACCAGCGCCACCCCGGCCATCGGCAGGAACACCACGGCGAACGCCCCCGGATGCGCCCCGGACGCCCCGGTCTCCACGGCCTCGTGCACGGCCCCCACCGCACCGCCGCCGAGCGCGGCGAACGCCGCACCCCCCGCCGCGAGGAGCAGCACATTCGAGAGCCCGTCGGAAATCTGCAGCGCGGCGGAGTTGGCCCCCGCCTCCTCCGGCGCCGACAGCTTCAGCAGCAGCACGCTCGTCGAGGCGATCACCATGCCCATGCCGAAGCACCCGACGGCCCAGGCGACGGCCACCGTCCACACCGGTACCGCCGCGATCAGCACCGAGGGCGCTCCCGCGATGGCCGCGGCGACCAGCACCATGCCGCCGACCATGAGCCGCTCCCGGTGGGGCTCGAGGCGCGGCCGGGCCTGGACGTACGAACCGAGCGCCCAGGTCCCGCCCCCGGCGGCGAGCGACAGCCCGGCCATGGTCGGGGACAGCCCGCGCTGCGTCACCAGCATCAGCGGTACGAAGGACTCGGCGGCGATGAACGAACCGGCGGCGACCCCGCGCAGCAGCACCACCGACGGCAGCCCGCGTGCCGCCCGCCCGGTGCCCGCAGGCAGCAGCCCCCGTACGGCGGGAACGAGGAGGGCGACACCCGCGGCGGCCGGAACCAGCGCCCACCAGTTCCGCTCCTGCCCCGCGTACTGCAGCAGTCCGGCCCCCACCGAAATGCCGAGCGCCAGCCCGATGCGCCGGCGGTCGTACGGTTCGACGGGTGCCGACGGATCGACGGGCCCGGACGCCATGCGCCGGATCGCGGGCAGCGCGAGGGCCAGCGGAAAGACCACCAGAACCGGAATCCCGACAAAGACCCAGCGCCACCCCAGATGCTCGGTCACGCTGCCGGAGGCGAGCGGCCCCACGACGGACGGGACGACCCAGCTCGCGGCGAAAGCAGCCATGATCGCCGGCCGGATCCGCTCCGGATAGGCCCGGCTGACCACCACGTACAACGCCACGATCACCAGCCCGCCCCCGAGCCCCTGCACCGCCCGCCCGGCAATGAACATCCACATGCTGCCCGCCGTCCCCGACAGCAGCAGCCCGGCTCCGAAAGCACCGATCCCGGCGGCGAGCGGCGCCAGCGGCCCGCGCCGGTCGGCCCACTGCCCGGAGAGCACCATGGCGAAGAGACTCGTCGTGAAGTACGCGGAGAAAGCGAAGGCGTACAACGGAATACCGTGCAGCTCACGGGCGGCGACCGGCATCGCGGTCCCGACGGCGGTCGCCTCGAAGGCGATGAGGAACACGACGGAGACGACGCCGATGCTGAGCGCCCGATAGGTCCGCCCGAGCACCCCTTCGGGCTCGGCGACGACGGGGGCGTCCACGGGGTGGGGCGAGACATCGGCGTCACGCGGTTCGAGGGGGGTCATGAGCCCAAGAGTAAGGGTCAAGATCCGCTTTGGCCCCTGTCGTGAGACGGTTGCGCGCTCGTCCCTTGGTCGTAGGACCGAGGTGCCGAGCATGAACGCGGTATGGCAGTCGCATTGCACCGCGGCCCGCACCCTTGAGCGCCCCCGCCGCCGCCCCTACGGTCGTCACATCGGCAAGAAGCGCACGAAGCACACGGCCGTGTGCCCGAGTGGTTCAGGGGCTCGACTGCAACTCGAGTTACACCGGTTCGAATCCGGTCACGGCCTCGCAGACGAAGCCGCCCGCCCCGGGAAAGTTCCGGGGCGGGCGGCTTTTCCTTGTCCGGGGCGCGGGCCAAGGCGTCCCGGACAGCGTCCTCCGCCGTGAACCCGTGCCGTGCGCCCCACTCCCTCGCCGGTGCCCTGGCCCTGCCACCGGTAGAAGTTCGTTTTGCCGGCAGTCCGGCCCGCGTCAGGTTCGGGGCTTCAGCACGGGCTTCTCGGGCAGCCCGCCGTTGTTCTCGCACTGCAGCTTCTTTGCCACGGCAACGGACGCGGCATGGATAACCGTGAGATTTACTTCACGGGAATCAGGCATGTTCTGCTCACGGTCCTTCGGTCGGCCAAAGTTTCCGATTATGCGCATCGGACGCTCCTTCGACCCCTTGAACTGAGGACTCACGCACTCGAAGTACAGAGAAGCAGACATGGGAGTCGCCTCGGACTGCTTCCCCATGGTGTAGAGCCGCCCGCCCGCCGGGAGACGCAGATCGCCCACGTCTTGCGGCGCATACATGGAAAATGCAATTCCTGCCCGGCTCGTTCTCCCACCACCCTCCGGGGAGAGTCGGCACAACGTGTCACCTCCGGCCCAGCGATGACCGGACTCGTACCCGGCCTTGAGTGCATCGACAACCCGGTCCATACCATCCGGATTGGTCCAGGCGAACGACGTCGCCCCCGTCACGGACTCGATCGTCTTCGCCAGAGGGCCTTTGAACAGGCCATCGCACACCTCCTCCGCACTGACGTAATCCGGCGTCTTCTCCTCGCCACCGCACCCAGTCGCCCCGACGCCGACAGCCATCACCAAGCCGGTGATGCACAGTGCCCGCCTCAACTGCCCCGCTCCCATACGCCTCACCTTCGGGCCTCGTCCTGCACCATTCCCCGCTCAGTCCCCGGTCTCTGGATCATTGCCCTGCTGGTCCTCACGATCGTTGCCCACCGCGTATCCAAGCCTCATCGACTCCTTCAAGTCCTGACGGAATGCGGCATCGGCAGCAGTCGTATGCCGCTCCAGGAACCCTTCCATGGGCGCCTCAGCCATGGACTCGCCGGAACGGAACACCCTGGTCTTCTCCTCACGGGTGAGTTCCTCGACCTTTTCCTTGTGCTCATCCACGGACTGGTCCGAGATATCCCCGATGAACTGACCGATGACATGCTCCACGGCTCCGCCGGCGGTATCACTGCCCAGCGTGATGAGCGTTGCCGCCGCCCCTGCGGCCGCGACCGGTGGCAGAAATGCGACCCCTGCGGCGACCCCCACACCGGCCCCGAACTCGATCCAGCCGGACCGTGCGGCCACGGCCTTCTCGTAGTCCTCTTGCATCTTCATGTGCGATGCCACGACTTGGTCCGCGCGGGACTGGTCGAGCATGCCCTGCACCTCGGCACCGGTGCTCACCACCGCCCGCGAACCACCGGTGTTGGGCACGCCGTTCGCATCCACTTGGTGCTCCAGCATGCTGGAGGTGTAGATCTGTTCGGCGTTGGAGACCGTGGCGTACGCATCCGGGTGCTGGCCCACGGTGCTGAGAAATTGACGCGCGACGTCTCTTCCGTTGTCCCTGATGCCGTCACTGTTCTCGGCGGAGAAGTCGAGATGCCCTCCCGGGTTCTTACCCGGAGCGAAGATGCTGCCCGGGTCGTTCTTGTCGAGGGACCAGTTGATGTCGTCGATATACCCGGCGCCCATGACCCCGAGGCTGTCGGCCATCGCCTCCTGCCGTTTGAGCAGACCTGCGTCCGAGCCGTACTTCTCCATGACGTCCCGCATGACAGTGGCGTTGTCCGCGTCCCGCACGACGCCGGCGTCCGGACTGTCGTACGGGTACCCGAGGGTCGCCGCCTCCAGTGCGTGCCCGAGCGCGTCCGGCATATAGCCGAGTGACCCCTCCTGCTCCTTCCGCTCGAGCGTGTCGACATCGCCGAAGGACTCCCACTTCTCGTTGCCGAAGAAGTCGAGGTAGTCATCAATGAGCTGGCCGTCCTTCTTCCCGAGATCGGCCGTCGCGCCCTTGTTGATCGTGCCGTCCTCGTTGTACGCGGTCGGCGGGTCGGTGAAGAAGTGCTTCGCCGCGTCCGGGCTGTGTCCGAGCGCCTCCAGCATGGAGGTGGTCGGGTCGTAGCCCGAGCCGTTCACACCCGACGGATTGAACGGGTTCTTGAACGGGCTGTTCACCATCTTGTTGCCGGCGAACATGTTCGGGTCCTTCTGGTGCAGCTGCGCCACGTGCTCGGCGATCGGGTCGAGGAACTTCGCGTCGTAGTTCCCGTACCGCATGATCCCGCCGAGCAGTTGGTAGCCGAACGGGCCACCGTAGTCGTGCTTGGCGAGGGGGATGCGCTCGGTACCGAGCTTGCGCAGCTCCGGTCCCCACTCAGCCGTGAAGTTCTTGTCCTGCGAGGCAGTGGCCAGGTTGAGACCGAGATTCTTCTGAAGGTCCTGGACGTCCTTCAGGCGCTCCTTGTCGACCTCGCCGTGCTTGTACGTGTCCGTCGACAACTGGCCGAAGAACGCGAGCGACTTCTTCGGGCCGAGGTTCTCGTAGAAGTCCTTCGAGAACTCCCGGGACTTGCTGTTGTCGTGCAGCAGTTCGTTGAGCGCCTGAAGCTCGGTGTGTGTGATGTCGCGGCCCTTGGCAGCGAGTGCGGCAGCCCGGGCCGCCTCCTCCTGGTCCAGGTTCGTGTACTTCGGTGCACTGAAGTCACGGCCCTCGGTGACGTTGGCCTCAAGGGCGTTCTTGAACGCGACGTCGGTGTCGTTGCAGTTGTCGACGATGAGGTCGATCTTCTTCTGCCATGCCTCGATCGTCTTCTTCTGCCGGCCCAGAAGTTCGAAGTAGTCGGGATCCTGGTTCGGTGAGATACCGGATTCTTCCAACGGGTACCGGGCTGTGACCTTCCCCTTGGTGTCGACATGGATCCCGGCCGCGGGCCCCTCGTCATCGCGGATGCCGATCAGGTCGTCCTTGGCCTTCTTGATGGCCGTGTGGGCGTCTTCGAGGATCTGCCTGACGCCCTTGGCCTCGGCTGCGGCGTCCTTGAACTCCTTGGCCGTCTTGCTGATGAACCCCTTGGTGACGCCCGCGTTGACGCCTTCCCATCCAGCCTTGTCAGCCTTGGCCTTCATGCCGTCATGAGCGTCCTCGGCCAGCCGGTCCAGCTTGGTGACCATCTCCGACCAGTCGTCAGCCGCCGCCTTGAGTTTGGCGACGGGTGCATCGACTATGTCCTCGAATGTGAGCATGCGTTCCCCCGCGGTTACTTCAGGTACTCGTTCAGCTTGGAGACAGAGATCAGATCGCCGCCGATCCGAACGTCGTCCTTCGCGTGCGCGGCCTTGGTGTAGTTGAGGTGATCCGAGATCTGTGCGCAGGCATCGAGGAGGGTCTTCAGGTGCGTGTTCCACCGGTCGTGGACCTTGAGCAGTGCCGATCCGCTGGCAAAATTGCCGTTGCTGAGCCCGATGGCCGCCTCGAAAGTGGCGGGCCGGGCGTGGTCCCCCTCCTTCGACACCCTGGTGTGCAAGTCGTACGCATCGTGTCCGACAGCACCCAGGTCGTCTTGGTTGACGCTCAGATCCGGATCACTCGGACCGCTTTGCCCCGTCTTGCCGTCACCGACGCCATTGAGTCGCATATCGACCCGTTGCGCGGACTCCGCGCGAAGCGCCGCCCATTCTGCATCGAACGTCACGCATTCCCCCGTACTCGATTTTCCGGCAACTGGTGGGCCCAGGCCCCGCTTTCCGTGTCCGCACACGCTATCCAGCCGGATTCATCCGCTACGCGGCGAGAGGTGCCCCCAGGGGCCCGGCAACTCCCCCCTCGCCGAACTCAGTCGGGCACCCGGGCGGGTCCATTGACGGCACTCACATGCGAACTCACACGTTCGGCCCCTGCCCGGGAGTTCCTCCGTACGGAGAGCTGGGGCCGGGAGCGCCTGGCGGGGAACCATAAGCCGGATATGACGGCTGCTGCTGATACGAGTGCGAGGGTCCATAGGGCTGCATCTCGGGCGCTCCGGCCTTGCGGCGGCGGGAGCGAACGGTCAGGGCAGCAATTACCGCACCGATGACGGCCGCCGCGCCAACGCCCAGGCCGAGCCAAAGGGTGGCACTGTTGGTCCCGTCGGCGGCTGCCGGGGTCGTGGCGGCCGGCTTCTTCTCGCGGGCCGCACCAGCGGATACGGTCGGCTCCTTGGAAGCCTCGGCAGGCGGCGAGGCGGCCTCCGCGAGATCCGGGAGCGGGTACACGTCGGCGGGGCCGGGGTCGCCCGGGGTCTTCAATGCGATGCGGGGACGGACGACGCCGTAACCGATGTAGTCGTTGCGCTTGGCTCCACTGGTCGGGCCACCGGCCGTGTTGAGCATGACCCGCAGGACCTGGTTGTTCGTCCAGTCCGGGTGCTTGGACCAGATGAGGGCGGCGGAGGCGGAGGCGAGGGCGGTGGCGTCGCTGGTGCCGTGGGATTCACAGAATCCCGTCGCTCCACCGCAAGCGTGAATCATCTCGTCACCGGGTGCGGAGAGATCCACTTGCGGTCCGTACTGGGACTCTTCGGTCTTGTGCAGGTTTTTGCCAATGGCTCCCACCCCGACCACTCCGGGCGTGCCGGCCGGGTACTCGACCAGGTTCGCCGCATCTCCGCTGTTGCCGGCGGATGCGAAGATGAGCGCGCCCTTCTTCCACGCGTACGCGACGGCCGCTGTCAGCTCATCCGATCCGGTCGTCACACCCTGGGAGATGTTGACGACCTTCGCCCCCTGGTCAACGGCATATCGGACAGCCCTGGAGGCGCCCTGATGGAACGCTTGATCAGCGGCGGCCTGATTTGCGGCCTTGGCGCCGTCCGGTAGCCGTATGGGAAGTATCTTCGCCCTGGGCGCAAGCCCGAAGGCTCCGTTCCCTCCAGCCGCCCTGCCTGTTCCTGCAATCAGGCCGGCCATCCCCGTGCCATGGCCGCTGTAGTCATCGAACTCGTCTCCTGGAAGCCTGTGTTCGAGATTCAATCCCTTGAGCACTTGACCCACGAGGTCCGGATTTTTCGCATCCACCCCGGTATCGATGATGGCGACAGTGATCCCGTCACCCGTGCTCGTCCTCCACATCTCTTCGGCCTTCATCGCATCGAGATACCACTGCTCCGAGCGTGCGGAACCTGCATAGGCAGGCGCGGATGCGGCTCCGAGCAGCAGGACTCCCAACGCGGCCGAGACCGCAGTTCGAAAACGAGTGACTCCCGCATGACCGCTGATACGCATCCGATTCTCCGCCGAATTCTTTGGTGTTCAGTCAACGACTGGAGGAACGACGCGTCGAGCTCCCTGCTGCCAGGTTTCCTCGTCCTCAGTGAGGTAGTCCGGTCGCTGTCCGCCTTCGCCGTCACGGGAATCACTGGGCCGCGATCCCGGAGAGACCCCACCACGCCCCATCGGGCCGGCGACGCGGGCCCCCTCTGCCGACGCGGCGCCCCGTACCAGACCGGAGCCGCCAGGCGTGAATGGGCGAGTGCTTGTGCCCCCCGCCTGCCGGCCGCGACCGCCGACAACACCACCAGGCTCCCCTGCCAGGCGGCGGCCACCGATGATGCCGTTCTGGCCGCCACCGGTACCACCCACGCCCGCACCATGTCCCATCGGTGCACGACCTCCCCGCATCCCCTCGCCCCCGGCCACAGTGCCCCGAGGCAAACCTCCCGTGGGACGCCCGGGACTCTGCGGAACAGGGCGGCCGCCGACGATCCCGCCTTCGGGCGACGGTCGGCCGACGATCCCGCTTCCCGGGCTGCGCCCTACCGGTGGACGGACGGACGGACGGGCCATGCCTGTCGGCCTGCCCAGGGTGTTGGCACCGGGTGAAGCCACCGGGCCACTCCCGGGCAGAACCGGAACGGCGGGAGTCGAGCCACCGTCTGCGCTGCCCCCGCCCGAAGCGCGAGGCAGGATCGTCGCCGGTGCCGACGGGGCATCAGTCAGTACGCCGGCTCCATCGATCGCCATGCCGACAGGCTGCGACGCGCCAGGTGTTACCGAAGGGGCGGAGACGCCCGGACTGCCCGGCAGGGCGGTCACGTCTTTCCCTGGATCGACGCCCTGTCTCTCCGTACCAGCCCCGTATGCGGTGCCGGCAGCCGCAGCGCCATTCCCGAATTCAGGTGTCGTTCCTTCGTTCCGGTTTCCGCGGCTCGGTGGTGCAATCGCCTCCGGCGGGGGCGGAAACACCGGTTTCTCCAGCACGTTCATCTGCGAGGACGAGAACTCGTACGACTGCGCCAGCTTCCGCATCTCCCTGGCCGCCTCGTCGCGGTTCGCCTGGTTGGTCGCGATCAGCGTTTCCGCCGACCTCTTCGCCACCGCCGACGCATCCGGGTCGTTGCGCGCAGCCAGGGCCGCGTCCAGGTCGGCCTGGGCGCCCGCGTGCGTACGCGGGATCGAGGCCTGGGCCGAGGCGATCGCGTCGGAGGCCCTCGCCAGCCACTGCGACGCCCCCTCACTGTAATCACCCAGGCGCAGCGTCGAGTTGGCCAGATCTGCGCTCCAGGTACGGAAGGCGTCGGCGCCCGCACCCTTCCACTCGACCCACTGGGGGCGGACCTTCAGATCCTCGGCGATCTTGCGGATCTCCGTCGCCGCACTCGCGAGGCGATCGGCTGCCCCCTGGATCTCCCCGCTCCTGGCCGCGTCCAGCCATTGCAGCATCCGCTCATGGGACATGTCATCGAAGTTCGTGCCCACGCCGCTGCGCCTCCCTATCCCGTCGTTCGCGTGCAGGGCAGGTCGCCCTCGGCATCAGAGGCCGTCCGCGCCGGACGTGTCCGCCTGCGGATCCGCGGGTGTGCCCGACTCCGCGGGCCGGCCGGTGCCCTGCTCCGCCCCGGCCTTCAGCGGGTCGTACGCGCCGCCGTAGTGTTCCTGCGCGTTGTTCTTGATCGCGAGCATGCGTTCGCGGATGTCCAGGTCGAGGTTCTCGTAGCCCTTGTGCGACGCGAGTACGGCGATACCCATGCCCTCTATGGAGTCGGACAGCAGTTTGGAGAGTTGCTCCAGCTCCTTGATGACCGTGCCGTACGCACCGTGCAGTTCGTCGGCCTCGTGCCACTCGCCCTGTGTACCGCCGCCGAACTGAGGGCGTGTCACCCGGTCCTCACCGAGCTTCCTGGAGTCGGCCGGTGATGCCTTGAGGTCGTCGAGGAGTTCGTCGATCCGGTTGCGGAACTTCGTGAACGACGAGAGCTCGGTGACCAGGTCACCGACCGCGTCCTGCGCGAAGTCGACGGCCGACGCGAACGGCCGTCCCGGCGTCGCCGTCGATCCCCCGGTGTCACTCGGCAGCACAGCGCCCTCCCCCGTATGCAGCTGGCCACAGCCTTGCGGATCACTCTAGTCAGCAGCGGTGACAGCGCGCATCTTCGGGTTGCATGTGCAACGTTGAATCAGCCAGTGGTCGGGGCTGCCACCGCCGCCTGCGGCCGGATCGGGAGACGGTTTATCGGGCGGCCCGTCGCTGCGCGTACGGCCGAGGCCACCGCTGCGGGGGACGTCACCACCGGGACCGCCGAGACGGGTTTGGCACCGAAGGGGGCTACCACGTCTCGTTCCTCGACCAGTTTGACGATGCGAATCTCCGGCGCGTCCAGGGCCGTCGGCAGGGCGTAGCCGGTGAGGTCCGGGTGGCGGATCACGCCGCGGGCCGTGCGGAGGTTCTCGGTCAGGGCGGTGCCGATGCCCTGGGTGACGCCCGCTTCGATACGGGCCGCCAGCTGGGACGGGTTCAGCACCCGGCCGACGTCCTGGGCGACGGCCATCTCCACCACGCGGACGGAGCCGAGTTCGATGTCGACGTCCACGACCGCGCGGACCGCGCAGAAGGCGAGGCCGACGAATGCGTCGCCCTGGCCGGACCCGTCGAGCGGCTCGGTGGGGTGGGGGCGGCACTGAGCGGTGGCCCAGAGTTCCTTGCCGTCCATCGCTTCGGTGACCGTGGTGGACAGCACCCCGTCGTACGAGGTGATCTTGCCGTTGGCGATCTGGAGCAGCTCCGTGGACATGCCGAACTTGTGGGCCAGCGGCTGGAGGAGCTGCGTACGGACCATCTTGGCGGCCCGTTCGACTGCGCCTGCGGAGACCCAGGTGTGGCGGCCGTGTGTCGCGGGGCCGGCCGGTGGCTGGTCGGTGTCGACCGCGGCCACGTGGACCTCTTCGATACCCAGCGTCTCCTGGACCACCTGGCGGGCCAGCGTCGAGAACCCCTGGCCGGTTTCGACCGCCGCGCAGATGACCGTGGCGACGCCGTCGTGGACCCGGACCGTGGCCGTGGAGACCTCGTCCGCGCCCTCGGCGCCGAGCATGTGGACCATGCCCAGCGCATAGCCGACGCCGCGGCGCACCGCGCCCGGTTCGCCCGCGCCCTCCGGGCCGCCGGGCAGCAGCCAGTCGTCCTCCGGGGAGTCCTTGGGAAGAGCGGGAAGCGGGAAGTCCCGTACTTCGCGCAGGAGTTCCGCGACCGGGGCGGGACACGTCACCGTCTGGCCGGTGGGGAGGATGTCGCCGGTGGAGAGGGAGTTGCGCAGGCGCAGTTCGGCCGGGTCGATGCCCAGCTTCGTCGCCAGTTTGTCCATCTGGCCCTCGTACGCGGCGCAGACCTGCATCGCGCCCTCGCCGCGCACATGGCCGGACGGCGGGTTGTTCGTACGGACCGCCCAGCCCTCGATGAAGGCGTGCGGGACCACGTACGGGCCGCAGGCGAAGGCCACCGCGGCGGCCAGGGACTCCGACGAGGCGTCGGCGTACGCGCCGGCGTCGAGCAGGATCTGGGCCTCGACCTTGACCAGCCGGCCCTCCGCGTCCGCGTGGTGGCGGTAGCGGAGCAGCGTCGGGTGGCGGTGGGCGTGGCCGAGGAAGGACTCCTCGCGGGTGGCGGCCAGTTTGACCGGGCAGCCGGTGCGCAGGGCGAGCAGGCCGAGCGGCAGCTGGAAGCCGGGGTCCTCGCGGTCCCCGGTCGCGCCGGGGACGCCGGTGACGACGATCTTCACCCGGTCGGGTTCCAGGCCGAAGCAGGCCGCGGCGAGGTCGCGGTCGGTGTGCGGGTCGGTGGAGGCGGTGTAGATCTCCACGCCGCCGTCGGGACGGGGGACGGCGAGTCCGGCCTCGGCTCCGATCGGGGCCGGGTCCTGGCGGCCGATCCGGTACAGCCCGTCGACGATGACCTCACCGGTGATGTCCGGGTCGCCGTAGCGCAGCGGGATGTGGCGGATCAGGTTGCCGTCCGGGTGCAGGGGCTCGGCCTCGAAGGCCTTCTCCGGGTCGGTGACCGGTTCGAGGACCTCGTACTCGACGACGATGGCCGCCGCGGCGAGGCGGGCCGTGTCGGGGTGGTCGGCGGCGACTGCGGCGATCGGTTCGCCGTGGTGGCGGACCAGGTCGGACGCGAAGACCGGGCGGTCGACGACGCGGCGGCCGTACGCACCGTCCCCGGGGACGTCCTCGTGCGTGACGACCGCGCGTACGCCCGACATCACGGCCGCGGCGGTGGTGTCGATGGACCGGATGCGGGCGTGCGGGTGCGGGGAACGCAGCACGGCCGCCCACAGCAGTCCCTCGGCCCAGAGGTCGGCCGCGTACGGGAAGGTGCCCTCGGTCTTGGCGCGGGCGTCGGCGGGCGGCAGCGATGCGCCGAGGCCGAACACGGGCGGCTCGGTGTCGGGGCCGTCGGCCGGCGGGGTGGTGAGTGCCGTGCGGGTCGCGTTGGCCGCGGTGGCTGCGTCGTTGCTCACGCCGTGCCTCCGTCCTGCAGATGTGGCTGGACACTACCGGCACCCGGCGCTGCCTGGTGCGGGATGCGGGCCTCCTCGGCATGCGCCTCCCCGGACGGGGAAGCGGGGCCCGGCACCGCGGCCGCTTCGGCGGCGGCCTCGCGGCTCGCGACGACCTCGTTGACGGCGTCGAGCACGCCCCGGTAGCCGGAGCAGCGGCAGAGGTTGCCGCAGAGCGCCTGGCGGGTCTCCAGCTCGCTCGGGGCGTGGTTGCCCTCCAGCAGGTCATGGACCGTCATGGCCATGCCCGGGATGCAGAAACCGCACTGGACGGCGCCGCACTTGGCCAGGGCCCGCTGGACGTCGGACGGCTCGCCGTCGACGGCCAGGCCCTCGACCGTACGGACCTCGCTGCCCGCCGCCGTGGCCGCGGGGACCAGACAGGAGGCGACGAGCCGGCCGTCGACCTGGACGTTGCAGGCGCCGCACTCGCCCTGCGAGCAGCCGTCCTTGGCGCCGGCGAGGCCGAGGCGCTCACGGAGCACGTAGAGCAGCGACTCGCCGATCCAGGCGTCGGTGACGGGGCGGTCGGCGCCGTTCACATGCAGGACGTAGGAAGCGGCGGGATGGTCGCTGGCCGTGTCGAGGGGCGGGGCCAGGGGCGGCGTGTCGGGACCGGAGATGTCCAGCGGGGCGGCGTCCTGGGACGCCGGGTCGGCCGACGCTCCGTCCGGGGTCGTGTCCGCGGACGTGGTCATGGCGGCGGGGACGTCGGCGTGCGTCCCGGCGTCGGGGGCGGTGACCGGTGCGGGGTCCGCGGCCGCGTCCTGCTGCACGTCGACGCGCGTGGACTCGGCGGCCGAGCCCTGGGTGATGTCCGTACCGGACGCCGGAGTCTCCGCAGCCGGCTCGGCGACCGGCTGAGCCTCCGGCTGCGTGGCCCACGGCGCGGGCGCGCCGCCCGGCAGCGTGGCCGGCGGCGTCCGGTCTCCGTACCACTCGGCGGCCAGGGCCGACGTCGCGAACTCGCCGGACTCTTCCGGAAGGTCGCCTTCCGCGACCGGGATCGTCCACTGACCGGTGTGGCCCGGGGTCTCGGCGGCCGTCGCCTCGGGGAAGTGCCACTGGCCCGTGGCGGCACTCGTCTCACCCTGCTGCGGGTACGTGTGCTGCTGGTTCGGCTCCGGCCAGTGCACGGCGTCCGGCGCCTGCTGCTCCGCGGCCGGCTCCTGGCGGCTCGGCGTCTGGACGATCCAGCTGCCCGTCGCCGCCGGGTCGAGTCCGGCCGCAGGGGTCAGCGGCAGGATCATCGGCGGTACGTAGCCCTGGCCGGGGGCGGCCAGCGGAATGTTCGCCAGATCCTCCGGCGGCAGCTGGACGAAGGCGGTCGCCTCGGCGTCGTACTCGCCGCCCTGCGGGGTCGGCTGCCAGCCCCCGTGCTGCCCGGTGTGGTCCTCGTTGCCTTCGTTGCTGTTGGTGTTGCGGTTGCGGTTGCGGTTGCTCACGACAGTGCCCTCCCCAGCGCGCGTCGGGCGAGCGCGGCGACCGTGCGCCGCAGATGGAGTACGGCGGCGGGCAGCGGTGGCGCCTCGCCCCCGTCGGCGGGCGGCGCCTGGTCCGGAATGCACGCCGCGGCGACGTACTCGCCGAATGCCGCCAGTGCGTCGGGCGCCAGGCCCCGCTCGCCGTCCCAGTCGATCAGCGAGGCGATCCAGCGCTCGGCCTCCAGCGGGCGCAGCGGCATGGGCGCGATGGCGCCGACCGCGCAGCGCACCCCGCGCCGGGCCGGGTCGAGAACGATCGCGACGGACGCGGTGGCGCGGCCGGGGCCGGTGCGGCCGGTCGCCTTCAGGAAGACCTGGGGGGCGTGCAGCAGCGGTACGCGGACGAAGCCGATCAGCTCCGCGGGTTCGAGCATCTCGCGGCCGGCCAGCAGGTGCGAGACGGGGATCTCCCGGCGGGCGCCGCCAGGACCCGCGATGACGAGCTCGGCCTCCAGGGCGGCGAGCACCGGCAGGCAGTCGCCGGTCGGGGCGGCGGTCACGATGTTGCCGCCGAGCGTTCCGGCGTTGCGGATCTGGGGCGGGCCGGCGGCGCGTGCGGACGCGGCCAGGGCGGGGATCAGGGCGGCGAAGTCGGGCCTGCCCATGCGTGCATGGGTGAGTCCGGTGCCGAGCAGGGCGTGGCCGTCCTGGTAGTGCCAGCCGCGGAGCTCGCTGATCCGGCCGAGGCCGACCAGTCCGGAGGGGCGCAGCTGACCCTTGTTGACGGCCGACATCAGGTCCGTGCCACCGGCCACGGGGACGGCGGCGGGCATGGCGCCGAGTGCCGCCACGGCCTCGTCGAGCGAGGCGGGCAGCGTCACGTACTGCGTCGCCTGCGGTGCGTGCGTGGTCAACCCAGCTGCCCCTTCCCGGTGTCCCGGCGTCCCGCTTGTTTCGCCGTACGGTACGTGCTCAAAGCCCGGACGTGGCAACTCTGGCACATCTTCCGATCGGACCGAGGCGAGGGTCCGCGAAGGGTGCATCCGTCCCTGTTCTGGGGGATGCTCCCGTTTTCGCACCTCTTCGGCGCGAAGTACGCATTACCACGCTTCAGCGATGCCTGTACGACTTGTTCCGTTCGTGCGGTGAGCGCTCACCGGCCACCACGGTCCCAGGAACCGCGGCGGCCGGCCTCCCACTGCGGCCGGGCTCACACGTTCGGGGGCGCCCCCTCGATCGGGCGTCCGAGGATCCCGGGGCGACGCTGCCACGGCAGGGGACCGCCCTGCGGCCGGTACTCGACGCCGAGTGCGTCGAGCCGGGCGTAGTGCGCGGTCATCCGCCGCTCGAAGTCGGCGAAGTCACGGTCGTCGGGGGCGGGCAGGGCGGACCAGGCGACTTCCGCGAAGGCCGCGAGCCTCGGGAAGACCTGGTAGTCGACGCGGGACCGGTTCTGCATGACCTCGGTCCACACGTTGGCCTGGGTGCCGAGGATGTGACGGGCCGCCTCCTCCGTCAGGCCCGGCGGTATGGGCTCGAAGCGGAAGACGTCCTCCAGGGTGCGGACGTACGCGATGGGCATCGGTTCGTCCGGGCCGCCGCCCTGGCGGTAGTCCAGATACACATGCTGCTCCGGGCACATCACGACGTCGTGCCCGGCCTCCGCCGCGGCGATGCCCCCCGCGTAGCCCCGCCAGGAGGAGACGGCGGCACCGTCGGCGAGCCCGCCTTCGAGGATCTCGTCCCAGCCGATCAGGCGGCGGCCGCGGGCGGTGAGCCAGGTGTCGAAGTGCCGGATGAACCAGGACTGCAGCTCGTCCTCGTCGGCCAGGCCGAGTTCGGCGATCCGGGCCTGGGCGGTCGCCGACTCCTTCCACTGGTCCTTGAGGCACTCGTCGCCGCCGATGTGGATGAACGGCGAGGTGGCGGCCGGGAAGAGGTCGAGGAGCTCCTCGAAGACGCCCTCGTAGAAGCGCAGGGTGCTGTCGGTGGGGGCCAGTACGTTCGGACTGACGCCCCAGGTGTCCCAGACGGAGAGGGTGGTCGTGTCGATGACGTCGGTGTTGCCCAGTTCCGGGTATGCGCTGATGGCGGCCTGCGAGTGGCCCGGTATGTCGATCTCGGGGACGACACGGATGTGGCGCTCTGCGGCGTAGGCGACGATCTCGCGGATGTCGTCCTGCGTGTAGTAACCGCCGTACGGGGTCTCGTCCCACACCTCGGACGCCCGGTGTCCGATCTTGGTGCGGGTGCGCCAGGAGCCGACCTCGGTGAGCTTCGGGTAGCGCTTGATCTCGATGCGCCAGCCCTGGTCGTCGGTGAGATGGAAGTGGAAGACGTTCAGCTTGTGGGCGGCGATGAGGTCGAGGTAGCGCAGGACGTCGTCCTTGGGCAGGAAGTGCCGGGAGACGTCGAGCATCATGCCTCGCCAGGAGAAGCGGGGACGGTCCTCGATGTCCGTGAACTCGAGGCGCACGGCAGCGCCGCCGGAGACGGGCGCCCGGCGGAAGGCCTCCGGGCCGAGGAGCTGGCGGAGGGTCTGGGCACCCCAGAACACTCCGGCGGCGCTTCCGCCGGTGATCTCGATGCTCCGGCCGTCCCCGGTGGACAGCCGGTAGCCCTCGGGTTCCAGGGCCGGATCGATGCACAGCCGGATGGTGTTGTCCCCGCCCTCGGCACCGGGTGCGAGCGACAGGCCGAAGGCGGCACCGATCGTGGCGCGGAGCCAGCGTTCGGTGGACTCCGTGCCGGCCTGCGCGGTGACGGTCGTGGCCCGGTCCATCAGGAAGCCGCACCGCGCCTGGTCGCCGACACGCACCGGTGCCGGGATCAGTTCCATGTCCATGACGTCAGTCCTTAACCGCTCCGCCCGGCCCCGAGACCACGCGTCGCTGTTCGAGTACGAAGAAGACCAGCAAGGGGGATGGCCATCATCGTCGAGGGTATTTCGCAGTGCGTCGACCGCACCGGGGATCCCGGACGTCATGGGGTTCGCCGGGCCGCAGCGGCGGCGGGGTGAGCGGTGCGCGGCGGAGAACCACGCGGGGTGGGCGGAGGTTCGGCACATCGCTGCCGTGCGTGCCGGAGGCCCGCGGCGCGCAAGCGCCGGCGGTCGGACCTGCCCGCACGAAGGCCGCGGCCGGGAGGACCTGCGAAAAGGCCCCCGGGTGCGCGCATCAGCGCGGCTCCCGGGGGCCTCGGCCCGAACGGTGCGGGGACGGACTACTTCTTGTCCTTGCCGCCCTTGCCCTTGTCCTTGTCGCCACCGGCGCCCATGGACTCGTAGATCTCCTTGCACATGGGACAGACCGGATACTTCTTGGGGTCGCGCCCCGGTACCCAGACCTTCCCGCACAGTGCGACCACGGGGGTGCCCTCCAGGGCACTCGCCATGATCTTGTCCTTCTGGACGTAATGGGCGTAGCGCTCGTGGTCGCCGTCGCCGTTCGACACCTGCGGTGTCGGCTCTACGAGGGTCCCCGTACCTGCCCCGCGCTCGGGCTCAAGAGTGCTCATAAAAGCCAGGGTACTGAAAGCTCCCGGCTTCAGTTGAGCGAAGGGTCGTCCGGATAGGTGGCGATCATGGCAAGCTCACTGCGCTGGCGGCGCAGGACCGCCCGCCACAGCTGTTCCGGACGCGGCGAGGAGACGTCCCCGGGCTCCGACTCCACCACGTACCAGGCTCCCTCGGTCAGCTCCGTCTCCAGCTGTCCGGGACCCCAGCCCGCGTAGCCGGCGAAGATCCGCAGCGAGCCGAGTGCCGCGGCCAGCAGCTCCGGCGGCGCCTCCAGGTCCACGAGGCCGATCGCCCCGTACACCCGCCGCCAGCCGAGCGGCCCCTCGTCGCCGGGGATCACCGCGACGCCGAGCGCCGAGTCGAGCGAGACCGGACCGCCCTGGAAGACGACATCCGGTTCGCCGGTCAGGCCGGCCCAGGACGCGAGGATGTCACCGACGCCGACCGGCGTCGGACGGTTCAGGACCACACCGAGCGAGCCCTCCTCGTCATGGTCGAGGAGCAGCACCACCGCGCGGTCGAAATTCGGGTCCGCGAGGGCGGGTGTGGCCACGAGCAGTCGCCCTGTGAGCGAGGACACCTCGGTCATGGCAGAAATGATCCCGCATCTTCGCCCTCCGCGGGAACCAAGGAGCGGGCAAGGCACCCGACGGAGCCCGAGCGCAGCTCAGGGCGCACCGGTGCGCGGGGAGCGCACGACCGGAAAGCGTTTGCGGACGGTGACCCTCCGCAAGGCCCGGCGAGCAGAGCGTGTTGTGGCGGATTCCTGACGTTCGCACACCCCCCATAGCCTTATGGAAGGGGGGTACATGCCCATTACCCTTTCGGTTGGCCCCCTGCCCGACCACTCCGGAACGCGAGATTCATGACCGGCACAGACGATGTCCTGCTTGTCCACGGCGGAACCCCGCTGGAGGGCGAGATCCGCGTCCGAGGCGCCAAGAACCTGGTGCCGAAGGCAATGGTCGCCGCGCTGCTCGGCAGCGGGCCCAGCCGGCTGCGCAACGTGCCCGACATCCGGGATGTGCGGGTGGTGCGCGGGCTGCTGCAGCTGCACGGTGTGACGGTCCGCCCCGGTGACGAGCCGGGCGAGCTGATCCTGGACCCCACCCACGTCGAGAGCGCGAACGTCGCCGACATCGATGCCCACGCGGGCTCGTCGCGCATTCCGATCCTCTTCTGCGGCCCGCTGCTGCACCGGCTGGGCCACGCCTTCATCCCGGGGCTCGGCGGCTGTGACATCGGCGGACGGCCGATCGACTTCCACTTCGACGTGCTGCGGCAGTTCGGCGCGACCATCGAGAAGCGAGCCGACGGCCAGTACCTGGAGGCCCCGCAGCGACTGCGCGGAACGAAGATCCGGCTGCCGTACCCGTCGGTGGGCTCCACCGAGCAGGTGCTGCTGACGGCGGTGCTCGCCGAGGGCGTCACCGAGCTGTCCAACGCGGCCGTGGAGCCGGAGATCGAGGACCTCATCTGCGTACTGCAGAAGATGGGCGCGATCATCTCGCTGGACACCGACCGGACGATCCGGATCACCGGTGTCGACCGGCTCGACGGCTACACGCACCGGGCGATCCCGGACCGCCTCGAGGCGGCCTCCTGGGCGTCCGCGGCACTGGCGACCGAGGGCAACATCTACGTGCGCGGCGCACAGCAGCGCTCGATGATGACGTTCCTGAACACGTTCCGCCGGGTCGGCGGCGCCTTCGAGATCGACGACGAGGGCATCCGCTTCTGGCACCCGGGCGGCGCGCTGAACGCCATCGCCCTGGAGACGGACGTGCACCCGGGCTTCCAGACCGACTGGCAGCAGCCGCTGGTGGTGGCGCTGACGCAGGCCGCGGGCCTGTCCATCGTCCACGAGACGGTGTACGAGTCCCGGCTCGGCTTCACGTCCGCGCTCAACCAGATGGGCGCGCACATCCAGCTCTACCGCGAGTGCCTGGGCGGCTCCGACTGCCGCTTCGGCCAGCGGAACTTCCTGCACTCGGCGGTCGTGTCCGGGCCGACGAAGCTGCAGGGCGCGGATCTGGTCATCCCGGACCTGCGCGGCGGGTTCTCGTACCTGATCGCGGCGCTGGCGGCGCAGGGCACGTCCCGGGTGCACGGCATCGACCTGATCAACCGCGGCTACGAGAACTTCATGGACAAACTGGAGAAGCTCGGCGCGAAGGTGGAACTTCCGGGCGGCGCACTGGTCTGAGGCGGGTGCCCGAAGGGTGAAGGCCGAGGCGGGGGTTCGGGGGCACTGCCCCCGGGCCCCCGCTCTTCCGTCTCCGAGGGGCTCCCGCTCGGAGGAAAGACGCGCGGGGGGCCGGGCACGCGGGGGGCCGGGCACGCGGATGGTCCTGCCGGGCCCGGCAGGGCCTCTCAGCGGGCCTCTGCGGCCTTGAACGCCGGAGGGCGGTCACCCTGGTCGGGGTGACCGCCCTCCGTCGTGCCTACGGGGCTTACTTGCCCTTGGCGGCTTCCTTGAGCTTCGAGCCCGCGGAGACCTTCACGCTGTAGCCGGCCGGGATGTTGATCGGGTCGCCGGTCTGCGGGTTACGAGCGGTGCGAGCGGCACGGTGGGTCCGCTCGAAGGTCAGAAAGCCGGGGATGGTGACCTTCTCGTCGCCCTTGGCGACGATCTCACCGACGGTCTCGGCGAGCGCGGCCAGCACGGCGTCGGCGTCCTTGCGGGTCACCTCGGCGCGGTCGGCCAGGGCGGCCACCAGCTCACTGCGGTTCATGTTGTTACTCCCGTGTTCTTCTTGCCTGTGAGGCGTGAGATCGAAGCCGATGCTGCCAGGGCCCTCGGACAGTCCCCGGACCCGGGTCTGAAGTCAGACCCTCGCGCCCGAATAAGCATCCTGCCCCCACCTGCGGCGGGAAAGCCAATCCGGCCCCTCCGGAGTCACACGAAAGCCGCCACTGCCTCGTCGTGGTGACGTCCCGTCGGCTCCTTGAAGCGGCCCGCAGCAGGTACTGGAGCGGCCCGCGGAGGTCCACAGCGGGTGCGGGGTCCTGCGGGGCTCGCTGCCCGCCCACCCTAAAGGGGGGTTTGGGGCCCCGCGACCCGCGACGCGCCGTGGTTCAGGCCAACGTGGGGCCCGTCACAGCGCCTCCGACGCTCCTCGCGGCCGCGCGGACGGCACCGGCGACCGCACCCGCGACCTTGTCGTTGAAGACCGACGGGATGATGTAGTTCGGGTTCAGCTCGTCCTCGGCGACCGTCTCGGCGAGGGCGCCGGCCGCGGCGAGCATCATCTCCGTGTTGACGGTGCGGGACTGGGCGTCCAGCAGACCGCGGAAGACACCCGGGAAGACCAGCACGTTGTTGATCTGGTTCGGGAAGTCGGAGCGGCCGGTGGCGACAACTGCCGCGGTCTGGCGGGCGATTGCCGGGTCCACCTCGGGGTCCGGGTTCGCGAGCGCGAACACGATCGCACCGTCCGCCATCGCCGCGACGTCGTTGCCGTCCAGCACGTTCGGTGCGGAGACACCGATGAAGACGTCGGCGCCGACGACGGCCTGCTTGAGGCTGCCGGTCATCGACTCCGGGTTGGTGTTGTCGGCGATCCAGCGCAGCGGCGAGTCGGGGTCGGCGGCGACCAGGTCCTCGCGGCCCGCGTGCACCACACCGTGGATGTCGGCGACGACGGCGTGCTTGACGCCCGCGGCGATGAGCAGCTTCAGGATGGCCGTACCGGCCGCTCCGGCGCCGGACATGACGACGCGTACGTCGCCAATTCCCTTGCCCACCACGCGCAGTGCGTTGGTCAGGGCGGCCAGCACGACGATCGCGGTGCCGTGCTGGTCGTCGTGGAAGACGGGAATGTCGAGGGCCTCGCGCAGCCGTGCCTCGATCTCGAAGCAGCGGGGTGCGGAGATGTCCTCCAGGTTGATGCCCGCGAAGCCGGGGGCGATCGCCTTGACGATCTCGACGATCGCGTCGGTGTCCTGGGTGTCCAGGCAGATCGGCCAGGCGTCGATGCCGGCGAACCGCTTGAAGAGGGCCGCCTTGCCCTCCATCACCGGCAGGGCCGCCATCGGACCGATGTTGCCGAGGCCGAGCACCGCGGAGCCGTCCGTCACAACTGCGACGGAATTGCGCTTGATGGTGAGGCGGCGGGCGTCCTCGGGATTCTCGGCGATCGCCATGCAGACCCGGGCCACACCCGGGGTGTAGATCATCGAGAGGTCGTCACGGTTGCGGATGGGATGCTTGGACGCCATCTCGATCTTGCCGCCGAGGTGCATCAGGAACGTACGGTCGGAGACCTTGCCGAGCACGACGCCCTCGATGTCGCGCAGACCTTCGACGATCTCGTCGGCGTGCGCGGTGGAGGAGGCGGCGATGGTGACGTCGATCCGCAGCTTCTCGTGACCGGAGGCGGTCACGTCGAGGCCGGTGACCGAACCGCCGGAGGACTCCACGGCCGTGGTCAGCTGGGAGACCGCTGTGCCGCTCGCGGGCACCTCCAGCCGGACCGTCATCGAGTACGAGACGCTGGGCGCCGTTGCCATGGCCGAGTCCTTCGCTTTCCCTAGCTTCATTGCTGCGCGCGGCCGGGGTTCTCGCCTCGGACACGCTTCCCGATATTCGCACCTACCGACCGGTAGCCGGTAATGAGTGCTGTCCGGGTCGGCGTTTTTCGGAAAGTGCTTTCCACCATACGAGATCGATCCTCGTGGCGGAACCCCGGCGTCCGCTGCCGGCGCGACACCGCGGACGCCGACCGGGCCACCAACAAAAACAGACCCGGGCCACCGGAAGGTGACACGGGTCTGTCTTTTTCACTTGAGCGGCACCGACCCGCCATGCTCGCCTCGCGGCAAGTGGTCGCTCGTAGCGACGAAGGTTGGGCCCGGGGGCTTGGATCGAGCCGGTGCCGACACCAGGCTAACAAAGTCCCCGGGATAAGTGATTCCCCCATCGCGGGTCGACTTGCGATCAGTCCCTCAGCAGGTCCGGAACCCCGTCCTCGTCGGGCAGGTCCCGCTCCCCCGACACGACGGTGAGCTGCTGCGTCGCCCGTGTCAGTGCCACGTACAGCACCCGCAGACCGGCCGGCGACTCGTCGGCGATCTCCGCGGGCGAGACGACGACCGTGGCGTCGTACTCCAGGCCCTTCGCCTCGAGACTGCCGAGCGCCACCACCCGGTCGCCGAGCTCCGCGAGCCACGTGCGGGCCTGCGCGCGACGGTTCATCGCGACGACGACACCGACCGTGCCGTCCACCTCGCCGAGCAGCCGCCGCGCCTCCTCCCGCACGACCCCGGCCAGATCGCCGTCGCGCACGGCCTCGAAGCGGGGCCGTACCCCCGTCGAGCGGACCGCGGCCGGGGACTCCATGCCGGGCATCGCGAGCGCCAGCACCTTCGCCGCGAGCTCGGCGATCTCCGCGGGGTTGCGGTAGTTCACAGTGAGGGTGAAGTGGCGGCGCAGGCGCTTGCCGAGGGCCTCGTCGCGCGCCTCGGCCGCCTCGTCCGGATCGGACCAGGAGGACTGCGCCGGGTCGCCGACGATCGTCCAGGTGGCCGTCCGGCCGCGGCGCCCGACCATCCGCCACTGCATCGGGGTCAGGTCCTGTGCCTCGTCGACGATGACGTGCGTGTACTCGGTGCGCTCCGCCGCGAGCCGCTCGGCCCGCTCGCGCTGCGTCTCCTCCCGCTGCGGCATCAGCTCCTCCAGGCCGGAGAGCTGGTCCAGCGGATCGAACTCGCGCTTCCTCTTCGGCCGGTGCGGGGTGCCGAGCAGGGTGTGCAGCTCGTCGAGGATCGCCACGTCGTGCACGGACAGGGGGCCCTGGCCCGAGCCGTCCAGTCGCTTCAGCGAACGGGCGAGGCGGCGCACCTCGCCCTGGTTGAGCACCCGGCGCGCCCAGCGGCCGAGCCGCCTCTCGTCGGCCATCGCGGCGAGCACCCCCCGCGGGGTGAGCTCGGGCCACCAGGCGTTCAGGAAGTCGATGAACGGCGTCTCGGTGGAGACGTCCTCGTCGAAGGAGGAGCGCAGTTCGGCGATGAGCTCGGGGTCGGTGTAGCGGCCGCGGCCGGAGGACTTGTTCCACAGGGCGTCCAGGAGCAGCCTGCGGGCACGCGGGCGGAGCAGGTTGACCGGGGCGGTGCCGCCGAGGACGGACTGCCGGATGCGGTGGAGTTCGTCGGCGTTCAGTTCGACGCGGGCGCCGAAGGCGACCACGCGCAGCCGGGTGGGGGTGGTGAGCGGAGCGGCCGGCCCGTCCGCGGAACCCTCGGACCCGTCCGCGTCGCCGAACGACAGCTGACCGTCCTGCCCGCCGCCCCGGGCGCCCGCGGGCCGCGGCTGCTCCAGCGCCCCGCGGGCCGCCTTGCGCAGCACCTGGAGCATCCGGGAGGAGCCCTTGATCCGGGCGACCGCCGGTTCGTCGTACGTCGTGGCGCCCTCGACGCCCGCCGCCTCGTCGGAGAGCGAGCCGACCGCGCGGATCGCGACCTGGCCCTCCTCGCCCAGCGAGGGCAGCACGCCTTCGGTGTACGCGACGAGCAGCGGGGTCGGCGAGACGACGAGGATGCCACCCGCGTACCGCCGCCGGTCCTGGTAGAGGAGGTACGCGGCGCGGTGCAGGGCCACGGCGGTCTTGCCGGTGCCGGGGCCGCCGGAGACCTCGGTGACGGAGGCGGCGGGCGCCCGGATCACCAGGTCCTGCTCGGCCTGGATGGAGGCGACGATGTCGCGCATGGTGTGGCTGCGGGCCTGCCCGAGCGCCGCCATCAGTGCGCCGTCGCCGATGACGGGCAGCTTGTCGCCGTCCTTGTACGCGGTCAGCTCGGGACGCATCAGGTCGTCCTCGACCCCGAGGACCCTGCGGCCCTTGGAGCGGATGACCCGTCGGCGTACCACCCGGCCCGGATCCTTCGGTGTCGACCGGTAGAACGGCGCGGCGGCGGGCGCGCGCCAGTCGATGACCAGCGGCGCGTAGTCGGAGTCGAGGACCCCGATCCGGCCGATGTGCAGCGTCTCCGCGATATCCGCGGTGCGGTCGTCGCGTACGGCGTCGTCGGCCGCTTCGACGGAGGTGTACGCGCCGTCCGGGCCGCGCTCGCCGTCCTTGCCGAGCAGCAGATCGATCCTTCCGAAGAGGAAGTCCTCGAACTCGCTGTTCAGCCGGTTGAGGTGGATTCCGGCACGGAACACCTGGGCGTCGCGTTCGGCGAGCGCCCCCGGCGTACCGACCTGGCCGCGTTTCACGGCGTCGTTCATGAGAAATTCCGCCTCGTGGATCTTCTCCTCGAGGCGGTGGTAAACACGGTCGAGATGTTCCTGCTCGACACCGATTTCCCGGTCCCGCATCGAATCGACAGCGGCATCCTGCGCGGCCACCGAGGCCCCCTTCTGACGTGCATTGGGCAGCCGTCAACCCTATGCGAAGGGGGGCCCGCCGCGCACCTGCCACGAGCACCGACGTGGCACGTCGAAGGTCTCGATTGCGCGTCGGACCCCGGCCGGGCGATTACGCGTCGATGTCCACCAGCCGTTGTCCGTCGAAGGTGCGCACCTCGAAATGGTCGATGTCGGCGCGGTCCATCGCCGCTCCGCCGTGGACGTAGAGCGGATATTTCGCGGACTCGTGCGGGGAGTCCTTGATGCCGTAGCCCCACTTGGGCACGGACCAGGAGGTGACGATCTCCTCCTGGCCGCTCTTGGAGACGGCGATCAGGCTGCACTTCTGCGGACCCCTGACGTTCGACAGCTCCAGCACCGCATGCGTGCCCCACGCCTTCTTCTCCGTGCCGACGGTGGCGGCGACCTTGGTGGTGGGGTCGGTCGCCTGCACCTTCTCCGTCATGTGGTGGAAGAACGCGTCCTCGGCGGGGCTGGTGGGGTGCGGGTCGGCCGCCTGGTTCGTGCCGCTGTCGCCGCCGGTGGCCGTGACCGCGACGACCGGACCGCCGATGATCAGCGCCGCTGCCGCCGCCGCCAGATACATGCCGCGCCGTCTGCGCCGGGCCCGCTTGACGGCGACCTCGTCGACCAGCCGGTCGAGCATCCGGGGGGCGGGCGGCACGGGGACGTGCGGGACGGGACGGGCGCCGGGTGCGGCGGCGGGGGCCTCGGCCAGCATCGCGAGCATGGGTTCCATCCCGGCGAACTCGTCGAGATGGGCGGCGCAGAGCGCGCATCCGGCCAGATGCTCCTCGAACGCCGAGGCCTCGGTGTCGTCCAGGATGCCGAGGACGTACGCGCCTGCCGCGTCGTGTTCCGGCCCTTCCCCGGTGCCACCGGATCCGGGACCGTGGCCAGCTGGGCCGCCGTGGGGGGTGCCGAATGCGTCGAAGCTGCCGGGACCGCCGGATCCGCCGGGGACACCCGGGCGGCCGCTCGGGCCGGTGGGGCTGGAGGGACCGGTCGGCCGGGGCCCGAAAGGCTCCCACTCGTGGTCGCTCATGCCGTGATCCCCCTCTCTTCGAGTGCGAGCTTCATCGAGCGCAGTGCGTAGAAGACCCGGGACCGCACCGTGCCGCTGGGTATACCGAGCACCTCGGCAGCCTCATTGACCGTACGTCCCTTGAAATAGGTCTCGACCAATGCTTCCCGATGGGCGGGGGTCAAATCGTCGAGCGCATCCGAGAGCGTCATCAGCCACAGCGCCTTGTCAATCTCGTCCTCCGCGGGAATGACCTCCAGCGGCGACGGATCGACCTCGTGCGGCCGGGCCTGCCGGCTGCGGTGGCCGTCGATGACGATGCGCCGGGCGACCGTCACCAGCCAGGGGCGGACGGAGCCGGTCGCCCGATTGAGCTGACCGGCGTTCTTCCAGGCACGGATGAGCGTTTCCTGCACCACGTCCTCGGCACGCTGACGGTCGCCGGCGACGAGGCGGAGCACGTACGCGAGCAGCGGTCCGGCGTGTTCGCGGTAGAGCGCCCGCATCAGCTCCTCGTCGGGGACGGCGGAGGGGGACGGGGGCGGTTCACTGCGATGTCGAGCCCTGTGCGGACGGTCATCGGCCACGGCCGCATCCTTGCGCACCCGAACCTCCCGGTCGAGACCCTGTTGAGCTCCTTGGCCATCGAATACGGAGGAGTGGCGCGATCCATTCAATGCGGTTCCAAGATTTTTCCGGCCGGAATTCAGGTGACCCGGTCCGCCGGGACCGCGACCGCCGCCGCCCGGCGCCGGTGCCGGGCCACCCGCTCCCGGTTCCCGCACACCTCGCTGGAGCACCAGCGGCGCCGGTGCCCGCGTGACGTGTCGAGGTAGAGGCGGCTGCAGTTGTCACCCTCGCAGCGGCGCAGCCCGGCCCGCGCCACCGGGTCGGTCAGGAGTTCCACGGCGTCGCGGGCCACGGCGGCCAGCAGCGCGGCGCACGCGGGCTCGGCGCTCAGCGTCCGTACCAGCAGCCCGTTCCTCGCACGCACGGCCTGCACCCCCGGCGTGGCCCCGGCGGCGAGTTCGTTGACGCGCTCCAGCGCGCCGTCGGCGCCGCGGCCGTCGAGCTCCGCGGTCAGCAGCCGGTCGACTCCGGTCCGCAGCTGCCGGAAGCTCGTCAGCCAGGTGTCGTCGACGGCGTCGAGGCTGGTGCCCTCCGGTACGAGTCCGGCGGCCACCAGCCAGCCGGCGAGCCGGTCCGCCCCGTCGAGCAGTTCGCAGGTGCCGGAGGTGCCGTTCCCCGTCGCCACCAGGTCCAGGCAGAGCCGCCCGCAGTCGAACCGCCAGTCGTAGGAGCCCTTGCCCGCCGCCATGCGCCTGTCACCGCCTCGGATCGCCCGTGGGAGCCACCACCAGAGTGCCCGTCGCGGCCCCTGCCCGTAACCCCTCCCGCAGCCCGGGTCGCCGCCGAACTCCCCGCGTACGGTGAGGCCATGAGCGAAGATCTCCGAACGTTCGCCTTCACCGCCGGACCCTTGCTGCTGCGGCCCTGGCACCAGGACGACCTGCCGGCGCTGATCGAGGCCTACCGCGATCCGGCCATGCGCGACCGGCTGTGGCACCTCGTGACGGACAAGGCGGACGCGGAACACTGGCTGCACATGCAGGCCGAGGGCCGGGAGTCCGGCACCCGGATCAGCTTCGCCGTCGTCGACACGGACCACGGCGGCGAACCGGTCGGCAATGTGCTGCTGAAGTACCCGTCCCCCGGCTCCGGTTCGGCCGAGGTCGGTTACTGGACGGCGGCGTGGGCGCGCGGGCGCGGAATCGCCCCGCAGGCGGTCGAAGCACTCACCGGCTGGGCTTTCACGGCCTTCGCCGAGGACGGTCTGCGCCGCCTCGAACTGATCCACCAGGTGAACAACGATGCCTCCTGCCGGGTCGCCGTGAAGACGGGGTACCCGCTCGCAAAGATCCTCCCGGCCCGGCCGCCATGGCCGCTCGACGGGCATCTGCACGTCCGGGAGGCGGCGTAGGGCGGGACAAGGCCGGGCGGGGCCTGCGGGCTCAGTGGGCCGGCGGGCCGTCGTGCAGGATCCGCTGGAACAGCCGGTGGTCCCGCCACCCGCCGTTGATGTGCAGATACCGCGGAGCCGTACCGAACTCCTCGAAGCCGCACTTGGCGAGGACGCGCTGCGACGCCGCGTTGTCGAGCACCGTCCCGGCCTCCACCCGGTGCAGCCGCAGCCCGTCCCTGGCCACGGTGCAGATCTGCTGCACGGCGGCGGTGGCCAGACCGCGCCCCGCGTACGCGACATCGACCCAGTAGCCGAGCACAGCGCTGCAGAACGCCCCGTACACGATGTTGGAGAGCGTGAAGGCGCCGATCGCACGGTCCTCGGCGTCGGTGATCACCCAGGGCATCACCCGCCCCGCCGCGCGGTCCGCCAGCATCCCGGCCAGGCGCTCCCGCTGCCCCTGCTCGGTGTAGAAGGCGTCGGGCCGCACGGGCTCCCACGGCTGCATGTAGGTACGGCTGCGGGTCAGGGCGTCGGCGAGCGGGGCGGCGTCGGCCGCGGCGACGGGCCGCAGCCGTACCTCCGCGTCGAGCCGGTGGATGTCATTGATCATCCCTTCACGGTAGCCCGGCGCGATCGCCGCCCGCGGCGCACTCAGGAATCCGCGTACTTGGCGTCCGCCGCCGGGTCCAGCGCCAGCCGGTAACCGCGCTTGACGACCGTCTGGATGAGCCGGGGCACCCCCAGAGCCGTCCGCAGCCGGGCCATGGCCGTCTCCACCGCGTGCTGGTCCGTGCCGCTGCCGGGCAGCACGCGCAGCAGATCGGCGCGGGCCACGACCCAGCCCGGCCGGCGGGCCAGGCTGTGCAGCAGGGCCATGCCGGCGGGCGGCACCGGGCGCAGTTCGTCGTCGACGAGGACCGCGTGTCCGCGGATCTCGACGCGGTGGCCGGCGACCGGCAGCGTACGGGCTCCGCCCGGAAGTTCCCGGCAGAGCAGCTGGACGAGCGGGCCGAGCCGGAAGCGTTCCGGCTGGATGGTGTCGATGCCGCGGGCCTGCAGCGGCAGTGCGGTGACCGGGCCGACGCAGGCCGAGACGACCTCGCCCTGCAGCGCGCCCAGGATCTCCGGGAGCAGCCCGCGCTCGTCGGCCCGGTTCAGGAAGGAGACGGCCGCCGGGGCGCTGGTGAAGGTGAGCGCGTCCAGGCCGCGGGCGGCGGTGATGTCGAGCAGCCGGTCCAGCGGCGCGGGGTCCTCGGGCGCCATCCAGCGGTAGACGGGTACGACGACGACATCGGCGCCGCCGGCCCGGAGCGACTCGACGAAGCCGGGCAGCGGTTCGCCGTGCAGCTGGAGGGCGATCCGGCGGCCCTCGACGCCTTCGTCGAGGAGCCGTTGGAGGACCTCGGCCATGGACTCCGAGTCGGGCGACCAGGCCTCGGTGAGCCCCGCCGCTCGGACGGCACCCTTCACCTTCGGGCCGCGGGCCAGCAGTTCGACCGTCCGCAGCCGGCCCAGCAGCCGGTCACCGATGCCCCAGCCGTCGGCGGCCTCGATCCAGCCGCGGAAGCCGATCGCGGTGGTCGCGACGACCACGTCGGGAACCGTGTCGATGAGTTCCTCGGTGGCGGCGAGGAGTTCGCTGTCGTCGGCGAGCGGAACGATCCGCAGGGCGGGCGCGTGCAGGACGGTGGCGCCCCGTCGCCGCAACAGGGTTCCGAGTTCGTCCGCACGGCGTGCGGCGGTCACACCGACCGTGAAGCCCGCGAGGGGCCCGTGCTGTACGTCGTGGCGCATATGGTCTACCGGCTCTCGTCCCGCTGCTGCTCGATGAATGCCGAGGACCGAGACTGCCAACAACGCGTGACAGACCGGGTTCACCCGTATTTCCCATCCGTTACGTCGCCCGACGCCGGACGCCCACGCTCACACCTTCGCGTACCCGAGCTGCGGCTTCGCGGGAACGGCGGCGGGGCGGCGAAGGTATACCGCCCACGTGACCGTGAAACACACGCCGTAGAAGGCGAGGAAGGACCAGAAGGCCGCCGTACCCGTGCCCGCGGTCTGGAAGGACTGCCGGAACGCGAGGTTGATGGCCAGACCGCCGACCGCGCCGACGGCGCCGATGAGCCCCATGGCCGCCCCGGACAGCCGCCGCCCGCAGGCCGCCGCCGCCTCGCCGCGCAGCCCCTGGGCGATCGCCTTGGCGTGGAAGATGCCCGGGATCATCTTGTACGTCGATCCGTTGCCCAGTCCGGTCAGGACGAACAGGGCGATGAATCCGACCAGGAACACGGTGAGCGAGGCGGTCCCGGAGGCGTACACGACGACGCCGGTCGCGGCTGCCATCGCGGCGAAGTTCCACAGGGTGATCCGGGCGCCGCCGTACCGGTCGGCGAGCCATCCTCCCGCGGGCCTGATCAGGGAGCCGAGCAGCGGGCCGATGAAGGTGAGCGAGGCGGCCTGCAGTGGGGTCCGGCCGAACTGGGTCTGCAGGACGAGACCGAAGGCGAAGCTGTAGCCGATGAAGGAGCCGAAGGTACCGATGTAGAGCACCGACATGATCCAGGTGTGCGGGTCGCGTACGGCGTCCTTCGCCGCGCCGGTGTCGTTCTGCACGGGGGCCAGGTTGTCCATGAAGTGCGCGGCGCACAGGGCGGCCACGACGATCAGCGGTACGTACACCGCGAGCACGATCCGCGGATGGGTGGCGCCCGCCGTGCCGATCACCAGCAGTCCGACGAGCTGGACGACGGGTACGCCGATGTTGCCGCCGCCCGCGTTGAGTCCGAGGGCCCAGCCCTTCTTGTGCAGCGGGAAGAAGGCGTTGATGTTCGTCATCGAGGAGGCGAAGTTCCCGCCGCCGATCCCGGCGAGCGCGGCCACCACGAGGAAGGTGGTGTACGAGGTCCCGGGCTCCATCACGACGCATGCGGCGACGGCCGGAACCAGCAGGGACAGCGCGCTGATCACCGTCCAGTTGCGGCCGCCGAACCTGGCCACGGCGAAGGTGTACGGGACCCGGACGACGGCCCCGACCAGGGTCGCCGTCGAGATGAGGAAGAACTTCCCGGCCGGGTCGACGCCGTACTCCGGTCCCATGAACAGGACCATCACCGACCACAGGGTCCAGACGGAGAATCCGATGTGCTCGCAGAGCACCGAGAACCACAGATTGCGGCGGGCGATGCGCTCGCCCTTCTCCTGCCAGAAGATCTCGTCCTCCGGCTCCCACTGCTCGATCCACCTGCCGGCCATCACGCCTCCACGGTTTGCGTTCCACGGGTGTCGGGTCGTCCGCCCCGACGCTAGGGAGCGCGCGTTTCGATGCCGTGCCGTGAGGTGACCGGTGGGCAACCTTGCTCTCACCGGGCCGGGGGCGGCCCGGTGAGGGCAGGGCCGGTCACCGCGAGGAGTGGGCGTGCTTGCGTCTCGCGGGCGCGCCGGCCGGCCACAGCCGCGGGGAGCGCTTCGCCGCGATGTCCTCGACCCAGCCGACCGCGAGGATCGTCAGGGCCAGCAGCGGCCAGACCATCAACAGCATCAGTACCGCGTAGGACGAGTCGATGTACGTACCGAGGTGGTCACCGACCCAGGGGACGTTCCACAGCTCGTCGATGAGCGGCGACGTCGCCATGATCAGCAGGTTGTGCCAGAGGTAGATCGTCACCGCCCGGTTGTTCGCGAGGGTGACCAGGCTGTCCCAGCGGGCCAGTCTGCCGGGCAGCCGCTGCCAGGACGGCGCGTACTGGAGGAGGATCACGCAGAAACCGAGCGACCAGGCCGCCTGGGCGAGCGGGATCTCGTCCAGGTTCCAGCCCTCCTCGGTGAGGTGGCCTGAGGCCCACCACAGGCCGAACGCCATGAGGACCGCGGCCGAGGAGATCACGAGGCGGCGCGGGAGCCGCCGCAGCACTCCGTCGTGGTGGGCGAAGCCGAGGATCCAGCAGGAGCCGAACACCGCGAAGTCGACGAGCCCGTCCCCCGCCGCGCCGGGGACCGTCACCAGACCGGTACCGAACACGGCCGTGAGCCCCAGCGGGGCGAGCATCGTCGCCCAGGGCAGCTTGCGGAACGCCTTCAGCAGCAGCGGTGAGGCCAGCACGAACCAGAGGTACGCACGGATGTACCAGAGCGGCCCCACCGCCTGGTCGGCCCAGGACTGCTCGAGCAGTCCGCCCGGCGAGCCGCTGGTGTCGGGGTACGGAGGGGCGCCGACGGGCAGGATGTAGCAGCCCAGCTTGATGAACCACCAGATCCCCTCCTCCTTCACGGGCTTCCAGCCGATCCAGAAGAGCACGGGCAGGACGGTGAGCGAGAGCACCCACATCGGGGGCAGCAGCCGGCGGACCCGGCCGCGGATGACGCCCAGGGCGGGCCGGGCCAGCGAGCGGGCCATCAGCGAGCCGGCCAGGGCGAACATCACGCCCATGGAGGGGAACAGGACGGTCAGCCAGGCCCAGCCGAAGATGTGGTAGACGACGACACGGACCAGGGCGATCGACCGCAGTAGATCGAGATAGCGGTCGCGGCCCGGCCGGCCGGCGGTGGGCGGCGCGGTGGTGGCCTGCGCCCCCGGGGTGGGCTGCGCCGGGATCCGCACGGTCCTGCGCCCGCCGGGCGGGGGGAACGCCGGGGTGTAGTTGCCCGTCATGCGACCGGCCTCCGGTCCTGGGTGCGCAGCCGCTGGCTCGGCATCGAACCGGGAGCCTCCACCGCTCCCGTACGGCGCAGCTTCTGCCAGCGCAGCCGGCCGCCGGTGAGCGCGGTGATCCAGGACTGGAGCAGCACCACGTACATGAGCTGCCGGTAGAGGATCTGCTGGAGGGGCAGCGAGAGCAGGTGTGTCAGGCGTTCCTTGTCGAGCCGGAAGGCGTACGCGGCACAGACGGCCTGCACAGCGAGGACGCCGAACCAGGCGCCGACGGTCTTCGCGGTGGGGCCGAAGACCAGTCCGTACAGCAGGAAGACGTCGATGAGGGGGGCGAGCAGCGGGGCGACGACCATGAACAGGGAGACGAACGGCAGTCCGACGCGCCCGAAGCGGCCGGACGGGCCGCGTTCGACGACCGCGCGACGGTGCTTCCAGATCGCCTGCATGGTGCCGTACGACCACCGGTAGCGCTGCGACCACAGCTGCTGCACGGTCTCCGGGGCCTCGGTCCAGGCGCGGGCGTTCTCCGCGTAGACGACACGCCAGCCGTCACGGTGCAGCGCCATGGTGACGTCGGTGTCCTCCGCGAGGGTGTCCTCGCTCATGCCGCCGATCCCGTCCAGCGCGTCGCGGCGGAAGGCGCCGACCGCGCCGGGGATGGTGGGCATGCAGCGCAGCAGGTCGTACATCCGGCGGTCGAGGTTGAAGCCCATCACGTACTCGATGTGCTGCCAGGAGCCGATCAGCGAGTCGCGGTTGCCGACCTTGGCGTTCCCGGCGACGGCGCCGACGCCCGGGTCGGCGAAGGGCTGCACCAGTTCGCGGACGGTGGCCGGTTCGAAGACCGTGTCGCCGTCCATCATCACGACGATGTCGTAACGGGCGTGTGCGATGCCGTTGTTGAGGGCGGCGGGCTTTCCGGCGTTGCGCTGGCGCACAACGCGTACGTTCGGCAGCCGCATCGCCTCGACGATGTCCGCCGTGCCGTCCGTGGAGCCGTCGTCGATGACGATGATCTCGATCGGATGGTCGCTGGCCACCAGGGAACGCACGGTGTTGGCGATGCATTCGCGTTCGTTGTACGCGGGCACGAGCACCGAGACCGGCCGGGTGAACGCGGACCCCCAGCTGAACTCCCTCCTGCGGACCTTCCGGGCGTGCAGGAACGAGAGCAGCAGCATCAGCGCGAAGCGGACAAGGACGAGCACGCCGACGACGGCGAGCCCGGCCACCAGCACGTCGGTGAGGTTCTCCGACAGGTCGACGGCGAAGACGAACGCCTTGCCCTTCCACAGCGCGAAGCCGGTCACCGGGGTGTGCGCGCTGGGGGCGCCGAGGGCGGTGGTGAGGTCGGTGAACGTGTAGCCCCGCTGCTGCATCCGGGGCAGGAACTCGCCCAGCGCGGCCACGGTCTGGGACCGGTTGCCGCCGGAGTCGTGCATCAGGATGACAGCGCCCTTGCCGCCCTTGGGGGTGGCCTGTTCGATGATCGCGGGGACACCGGGGCGCTTCCAGTCCTCGCTGTCGGTGTTGTTGACGACGGTGAGGTAGCCGCGGCTGCCGATGTACTGGGTGACCGGCCAGGACTTGTCGTCCATGGCGTCGGCGAACGACGAGTACGGGGGCCGGAACAGGGACGTCCGGATGCCGGCCGCGCCCGCCAGCGCCAGCTGGTTCTGGGACAGCTCCCAGTCGATACGGGCATGCGACTGGTACGAGAGGTCGGGGTGGTCGAACGTGTGCAGCCCGACCTCGTGCCCTTCCTCGACCATGCGCCGCACGAGGTCGGGGTAGCGCGAGGCCATGGTTCCGGTGACGAAGAAGACGCCGTGCGCGTGGTACTTCTTCAGCGCGTCCAGGACCCGCGGGGTCCACACCGGGTCGGGCCCGTCGTCGAAGGTCAGCACGATCCGGTGGTCCGGTATGCGCAGCGACTTGGCGGGCCCGGTGGCGCTGCGGGCGTCGATGACCGGACCGCCGTCGAGAATCGCGTCGGGTACCTGATCGGTGGGCGCCGGGGGCCGGACCCGGTGGTCGGCGAGGATTTCGCTGTGCACATAACCGCGCAGCATCAGCATGGCGAGCAGGGCGACGAGAAACACGGACGGCAGCAGATAGCGCATGGGAAGCCTGCGCCGGCGAGTCTGCTTCTGCCGGTTGCGCCTGCCCCGCACGGCGGGCGTTGTCATTTAGTGGGCGCCTTCTTGCTCTTGCACCGGAGGATCCGGGGTCTCGACGGGCGGTGTCGGTGTCTCGGTGGGACCGGGATCGACGGACGGCGTCGGGGTGGCGGCGGGCGGATCGGGGTCCGGGGTTCCCGCGTCGGGCTTCGTGCCGCTGCCGGTGCTCGCGCTGCCCTTGGGCGGTACGACGGCGGTGGACGCCGAGGGGTTCGCGGCGGGCGTGGACGCCTTCGCGGAACCGGCGCTGCCCGACGGCGTCGGGCCGCCGCCGCCGGCCACCTGGCCGGACTGCGTGGCGCCCGGTGTCGCGCCGGGCGGCACGACGGCGTCCGTGCTGCCCGACGGGGTCGGCGACGGCGCCTGGATCTCGTTCGCCTTCTTGTGCTGCTCCTGGCCGGAGAGCGGCAGCCAGGGCGCGCTGGAATTTCCTCCGAGGACGGCGACGACCAGCGTCACCGCGTAGCCGGCGCAGACGGCGGCCAGGATCCAGCCCAGACGCCGGAACGTCTTGCTGCGCCGGCCGCTCTCGTCGACGAAGACGGGACCGTCGGAGCCTTCGGGAACTCCCGGCTGTACGGGTAGTTCGGAAAGCTGACGTCCGAGACCGTCGAGCTGGACGGTGACATCGTTCGGCTCGTGTGTATGCCCGGTTCGGGCACCTTCACGCCAATGTTCCACAGGTGTAGGCATATCCCCCACTCAGAAAATGGGTGCACGCGTTCGACCAGTTCCCTGTCGACGGACCGAGCCCCCACCCTGTCCGTGCGCCCCCCGGCACAGTGCACCCGGAGGATGAATGTAGCGCACGACGGTGGCGAAAAAGCTCACTAACGAGCGAGGCGCCACAGGGGAGATACACCAGTTTCGAACACCCCGTCGCCGGACAGCAGATCAGCATCTTCCTGCATAATCCACCCCTATCCACCCTGAAGTTGAGCGAACGTTGGTCAATTATCAGCCAACACGTCACTCGCCTTGGACAGATGTTCCCATTGCGTTCGACTCCCAGGCACCCATGACGACCGTCCGATCGCGCCCTCACACCTGGGACATCAGCTCCAGATCACCCTCGGGAAGCCAGCTGCCGGGCGGCAGCTCGAGCCCTCGCTCCGCCGCCGTCACTCCCGCCGCGACCCGCCGCAGCACATCCACCCCCGGATGCTTCAGCCCCTTCCGCCACACCAGCGACACCGGTGACAGCGGTACGGGGTCGACCAATGGCCGTACGACCATCCCCGGCACGGCGATGAACTCGGTGCTCGCCAGCACCGACCAGCCCTGCTTCCGCACCACCCGGACGAACTCCTCCTCTCCCACGATCTCCGGGAAGGGCGCCACCAGTTCGATCCCCCGCCCCGCGAACAGCCGCTCCGCGAGATCGGTCCACTCCGCCGTGGCCGGATTGCCCGCCGCCGCGTACAGCCGCTCCCCCGCCAGTTCCGCCATCGGCACCCGGTCGAGCGACGCCAGCCGATGATCGTCACGCAGCAGCACGGTCAGCCGCTCGAAACACACCGGCTGGTGCGCCAGCCCCGCCCGCACCGCCGGATCGAGTCCCGCGACCCGGCCGAACGAGACGTCGAGCCGCCCCGCCAGGATCTCCGCCGCCGCCCCCGTCAGCCCGCTCAGAAAGCGCGCCACGAACTCCATCCCCGGCGCCTCGCTCCGGGCCAGCCCGAGCAGCCGGTGGCCCGTACCGACCGGGGCGCTGATGTCGACCAGCAGCGGGCGCGTCTGCACCGCCCAGGCGGCACGCAGGTCGTCATGGGCGGCGATCACCCGGCGGGCGTGCGGCAGCAGCCGTTCCCCGTCGGGGGTGAGGGAGACCTGGCGGGTGCTCCGTACGAACAGCTCCGCACCGAGCTCGCGCTCCAGCCGGCGGATGTCGCGGCTGAGCGCCTGCTGGGCGAGGTAGAGCCGGGCGGCGGCACGGGTGAAGTGCAGCTCCTCGGCGACGGCGACGAAGGCGCGCAAGAGCCGCGGATCGATATCGGAGGAGGTCACGGGCCCGAATTTACAACACAGGTGCGTGAATGGGTGCGGATCAGGTGTTGGACCGTGCGGGCCGGCCACCGCGAGGGTTGGACCATGCCGTACGACACTCCCACCACTCCTCTGCACGGCGTCTGCGGAGACATGCTGGTGATCGCCCCGCGCACCGGCGCCCCCGCACGCCGCGCCTCCACCAACCCGTACCGCCGGCTGCTCGCCACCCCCGGTGCCCGCGCCTTCACGGCGGGCAACCTCATCGCCCGGCTGCCGATGGGCATGTTCAGCGTCAGCGCCGTCGTCATGATCGCCGGGTCGCGCGGCTCGTACGCCCTGGCCGGGGCGGTCACCGCGACCGGACTCGCCGCGACCGCCCTGGTCGCGCCCTGGACGGCCCGGCTCGTCGACCGGTACGGCCAGGCCAGGATCGCCGTGCCCGCCACCGCGATCGCCGTGCTCGGCTCGCTCGCGCTGCTGCTCTGCGTGCACTACGACGCTCCGGCCTGGACGCTCTTCGCCTCCTACGCCGCGACCGCCACCACCCCCAACACCGGCGGCATGTCCCGCGCCCGCTGGGCCCATCTGCACCGCGGCGACCCGGCCGCCCTGCACACCGCGAACTCCTTCGAACAGGCCGCGGACGAGCTGTGCTTCATGCTCGGCCCCGCCCTCGCCGCGTTCCTGTGCGCGGCGTTCTTCCCGGAGGCCGGGACGCTGACCGGCGCGATCCTGCTGATGACCGGCGTGCTGATCTTCGCCGCCCAGCGCGCCACGGAACCCCCGGTGGCGCCCCGCACCCGGGCGGGCTCCCCGCTGCGCACCCCCGGCATGCCCGCGCTCCTCGCCGTCTTCCTCGCCACCGGGGCGGTCTTCGGTGCCATGGAGGTCGTCACGATCGCGCACGCGGGGGGCGCGATCCTGGCGCTCCAGGCGGCCGGCTCGTGCGTGGCGGGACTCGCGTACGGATCGCTGCGCCCGGCCGCGGACGTCCGGCGCCGGCTGCTGTGCTGCCT
Source organism: Streptomyces sp. JH14 (assembly GCF_029428675.1). Lineage (GTDB taxonomy): Bacteria > Actinomycetota > Actinomycetes > Streptomycetales > Streptomycetaceae > Streptomyces. The sequence goes on from NZ_JAJNEL010000001.1 coordinate 2,553,617, forward strand.
GGCGGGAATGACGGTGCTGATGTCCCTGCCACTGCTCGCCGCCTCCTCGGCCGACTCGCTGCTCGCGCTGGCCGGCAGCCTGCTCCTCGCGGGCGCGGCGACCGCGCCGACGATGGTCACCGGGATGACGCTGGTCCAACGACTGACGCCCGATGGTCAGTTGAACGAGGGCATGACGCTCTCGGTCACCGCGTTGCTGGGCGGGATAGCAGCCGGGTCGGCGACGGGCGGCTGGATGGTGGAGCACGCGGGGCCGGTGACGGGGTACGTCGTCCCGGTGTGCGCGGCGGGCCTCGCCCTGGCCGTCGCGGCGGCCGGGATCCGCCGGTCATGACCCCGGGGCGGGAGGCCCGGACACGAACGAGGACCCCGCTGCCGGTGGGCAACGGGGTCCTCGTTCACATGGGAATTGTGGAGATGGCGGGAATCGAACCCGCGTCCAACGGTGCAGAATCAGGGCTTCTCCGTGTGCAGTTCGCTGCGCTTTTCTCAGCCCCGGAGATCACGCGAACAAGTCTCCGACGGGCTCAGCCACTGTTTGATTTCCTTCCAGGCCCCGTGACCGGGTCTAGAAGTTTAGATCCCTTGATGATGCCAGGATCCGGGTCGGGATCACCCCCGGGCTGACACTTCGCAAGTCGCTACTTAGGCAGCGAGGGCGAAGGAATCGCGCTTGGTGTTGGCGATTATTGGTTGCGACATATGGTTTACGAGATCATTGCCGCTTCCTCGACACGCTTCCCCTGCTTCGACATCCGCTGTCGAAACCGATCATCCCCATGTTGTTTTTTCAAAGGCGCACCCGCTGTGAGGTGCAGTGCCATCGTACGTGACCAACGCACGACGGTGCCAGCCCATTCCCGGCGGAGCGCGCTCAGGCGCTCCGCTGACGCCGCCGGGCCGCCGAGATGGCGCGGTTCGTCTCCCGCAGGTCCTGCTTCTCCCGCAGCGTCTGCCTCTTGTCGTACTCCTTCTTGCCCTTGGCGAGCGCGATCTCGACCTTGACCCGGCCGTCCTTGAAGTACAGCGCGAGCGGCACGATCGTGTGCCCGGTCTCCTGCGACTTCGACTCCAGCTTGTCGATCTCGGCCCGGTGCATCAGCAGCTTGCGCTTGCGCTTGGCTGAGTGGTTGGTCCAGGTCCCCTGCACGTACTCCGGGACATGGATGTTGTGCAGCCACGCCTCGTGCCCGTCGATCTGTACGAAGCCGTCCACGAGCGAGGCCCGGCCCAGCCGCAGCGACTTGACCTCGGTGCCCATGAGCACGAGGCCGCACTCGTAGGTGTCGAGGATGTGGTAGTCGTGCCGCGCCTTCTTGTTCTGCGCGATGAGCTTGCGCCCTGTGTCCTTTTCCTTAGCCATAGTGCGGCCATTTTCGCACTACGACCCACCCCCGAGGCCACTCAATACTGTTTCGCCCCGCTGCAGGGTGCCGGAGCTGACCGTGAGGTCCGGCGTGATGCCGTGACCGTCGACGCTGCGGCCCGCCGGGGTGCGGTAGTGGCCGACGGTCAGCTCGGCGACCGAACCGCCCGCGAGCTTGCTGGGCATCTGCACGGAGCCCTTGCCGAAGGTCCGCGAGCCGACGGTGACGGCGCGGCCCCGGTCCTGGAGCGCGCCGGTGAGCAGCTCGGCCGCGCTCATGGTGCCGCCGTCGACGAGGACGACGAGGGGACGTTCGGTGTCGCCGCCCGGCTCGGCGTAGAGGGCGCGCTGCTCGCCGTGCACGTCGTACGTGGCGACCAGCCCGCCGTCGAGGAACGCCGAGGCGGCGATCACGGCCTCGGTGACGAGACCGCCGGGATTGCCGCGGAGATCGAGCAGCACCCCGGCGCCCGCGGGGGCGGTCCGCACCGCATCGCGAATCCTGGCGCCCGCGCCCTTGGTGAACGAGTCCACCTTGATCAGTACAGCTGCGGAGGAATCGGAACGGTCCGGTCCGATCCGCTGGACGGTGACGGCCTCGGTGGTGAGCCGCGCGCGGGTCAGCGTCAGCTTCCTCGTCGCGCCGGTGGCGCCGCGCTGGACTCCCAGGGCGACGGTGGTGCCCGCGGCAGCGTCCGTACGGTCCCCGCGCAGCAGGGCGACGACCTCGGCGACGGGACGCCGGTCCACCCGGTGGCCGTCGACCGTGCGGAGCAGGTCACCCCGTCGGATACCGGCCCGGTCGGCGGGGCCGCCCGGCTGGACCCGGGCCACCGCGACCAGTCCGTCGTCGGAGCGCTTCGCGGCCAGTCCGACGCCCGTGTACGAGCCGTCGAGGGCCTGCTCGAACTCCTCGTACTCCCGCTCGTCGTACACCGCGCCCCAGCGGTCCCCGCTGCGGCTGACGACCTCCTCGGCCGCCTCCGTACCGGACTTGCCGTCGGCCACCGCCTCGGCGGCGGCGTGGGCGACCGCGTCGCGGTCGGCGGTGGAGGCGACGGCACGGGTCTTGAGCGAGGCGCCGCCGGCCCCGCCCCCCTGCGGCAGCGATCCGGTGGCCGCCGCGGTGGCCAGGACGCTCGCGAAGACCAATGTCAGAGCCGCCCCGCGGCCGAGGCCGCGGGGCCCGGAACGGTGTACGGGGCCCGACATGGCGCTGAGTCTAGGACAACGCCCCGAGGACGCACGGCCGGTTGGCCATGCGCCCTACGGGGCGCTTGTCACACCTTCAGGTACTTGCGGAGCGCGAAGAGCGCAGCCACGGCAGGCATCAGCAGCCCGATCGCAAGGACCAGCGGCAGCTTGGTGAAGACCGCGTCCCAGCCGATGAAGTCGATCAGATTCAGCTTCGACTGGAGGGCCAGACCGCCGTCGATCAGGAAGTACCGCCCGGCCAGCAGCATGACGCAGGCGAGCACGCCGCCGATGAGCCCGGCGAACGCGGCCTCCATGATGAACGGCATCTGGATGTAGAACCCGGATGCGCCGACCAGCCGCATGATGCCTGTCTCGCGGCGGCGGCTGAACGCCGAGACGCGGACGGTGTTCACGATCAGCATCAGCGCAATGACCAGCATCAGCGCCATCACGAAGAGCGCGGCCACATTCATGCCGTTCATCAGCCCGAAGAGGTTGTCCAGGATGGATCTCTGGTCCTGGACGGACTGCACCCCGGCACGGCCCGCGAAGGCGGTGGCGACGACCTTGTACTTCTTCGGGTCGTGCAGCTTGACGCGGAACGACTCCTGCATCTGGTCCGGCGTGATGTTGCCGGCCATAGGAGAGTCGCCGAACTGCTCCTGGTAGTGCTTGTACGCCTGGTCTGCCGACTCGTAGGTGACCTTCTCGACGGCCTCCATCTTCCCGAGATCGGCCTCGATCTCCTTCTTCTGCTCGGCGGTGACGGCACCCTTGGCGCAGTTGGCCGCCGACTCCGCGTCGTTCTTGCTGCAGAGGAAGATCGAGACGTTGACCTTGTCGTACCAGTAGTCCTTCATCGTGCTGACCTGCTCGCGCATCAGCAGTGCGCCGCCGAACAGGGCGAGCGAGAGGGCGACGGAGACGACGACGGCGAAGGTCATCGTGAGATTGCGACGGAGACCGACGCCGATCTCCGACAGGACGAACTGGGCGCGCATGGCGTCCTTTCAGTACTCGATGCTCAGCGGGTCCGGCGCGGCCGGATCCGCTCAGTGCTGGTAACCGTAGACGCCGCGGGCCTGGTCGCGTACGAGACGGCCCTTCTCGAGCTCGATGACGCGCTTGCGCATCTGGTCGACGATGTTCTGGTCGTGGGTCGCCATGATGACGGTGGTCCCGGTCCGGTTGATCCGGTCCAGGAGCTTCATGATGCCCACGGAGGTCTGCGGGTCCAGGTTTCCGGTCGGCTCGTCCGCGATCAGCAGCATGGGACGGTTCACGAACGCCCGCGCGATCGCCACGCGCTGCTGCTCACCACCGGAGAGCTCACCGGGCATCCGGTCCTCCTTGCCGCCGAGGCCGACGAGGTCGAGGACCTGCGGTACGGCCTTGCGGATCTCGCCGCGCGGCTTGCCGATCACTTCCTGGGCGAACGCCACGTTCTCCGCGACGGTCTTGTTGGGGAGCAGCCGGAAGTCCTGGAACACCGTGCCCAGCTGGCGGCGCATGTGCGGCACCTTCCAGTTGGACAGGCGCGCGAGGTCCTTGCCGAGGACGTGGACCATGCCCTGGCTGGCACGCTCTTCGCGCAGGATGAGTCGCATGAAGGTGGACTTGCCGGAGCCGGAGGAGCCCACCAGGAAGACGAACTCGCCCTTCTCGATATCGAGAGACACATCCCGTAGAGCGGGACGGCTCTGCTTCGGGTAGGTCTTGGAGACGTTGTCGAATCGGATCACGGATGCACCACGGTCGGCCGGGAGTAGGTGTGCGTGACCATACGCGAAGCGGACTGAGCCGTGCAGGCGCGCGTCCAGTGATGGGCGATTTATGGCGGAACGGAACCACGTCCGGGCACTGCCGGAACCGGAACGGACCGGGTGTTGTCCGGCGGGCCGCGCCGAAATCCGCCCGAGCTGGCACAGTGGAGGGGGAACGGATGCGTTTCCATGAGCGTTGTGCGGAGAGAACGCGTATGCGGCTCCGCCGCGCGGGAGGAGGAAAGCGCATGACCTATGACCGATTGGTGTGCGCGAACTGCGCGGCGCCCGTGAACGAGGGCCGGTGCCCGGTATGCCGGGCCAGCCGCGCACGGCTGCAGCAGCAGGAAGAGCAGCAGGGACTCTTCGCGGGCCTGAGCCCGGCGATGCTGATCGCGCTGATGGTGGTGCTGGTGGCGGCGCTTGCACTGCTGGCGCACCAGACCGTATGACCGTGTAGCTGTCTGTAGCCGCTCCGCTCGGCGGAGTGAGTACGTGAGCAGGTGCGTACACAGAGGGGCCCGGGACGCCGATCGGCTGTCCCGGGCCCCTCTGTGCGTTCAGGCACACCTGCCGACCATCGGGCCTCAGGCGGCCGTACGGGCGCCGTTCACCAGGCGAGGCAGGATGCGGAAGCCGATGCCACCCGCGATCATCGTCGCGGCACCGAGCAGCAGGAACGAGGTCTCGGCCGCACCGGTCTCGGCGAGCTCGTCCTTGCCCTTGCCCTGCTCGACCGGCTGGTTGCCGACCGAGTCGGTGTCGGTGTTGTCCGCGCACTCGGCGCCGTCGAGGTCGACGGTGCAGGTGCCGGCGCCACCGTCGTCGCCACCGGTGGAGGTGCTGCCGGAGGTGCCGGCGCCGCCGTTGCCGCCACCGTTGCCGTTGGCGCCACCGTTGCCGTTGCCACCACCGTTGTCGGCCGCACCGCCGTTGTCGGCCGCGCCACCGTTGTCGGCCGCACCGCCGTTGTCGGCCGCGCCACCGTTGTCGGCCGCACCGCCGTTGTCCGCGGCACCGCCGTTGTCGGCCGCGCCACCGTTGTCCGCGGCACCGCCGTTGTCGGCCGCGCCACCGTTGTCCGCGGCACCGCCGTTGTCGGCCGCGCCACCGTTGTCCGCGGCACCGCCGTTGTCAGCCGCGCCACCGTTGTCCGCGGCACCGCCGTTGTCAGCCGCGCCACCGTTGTCCGCGGCACCGCCGTTGTCAGCCGCGCCACCGTTGTCGGCCGCACCGCCGTTGTCGGCCGCACCGCCGTTGTCGGCCGCGCCACCGTTCTCAGTGCCACCGTCCGTGGTGGTCGCACCATTGCCACCGACGTCGCCGCCGCTGGCCGCGTCGCCGCCCTCGCCCTGGATACCCAGGCCGACGTCAAGACCGTCCTCGTTGGCCTCGGCCTTGGCGGAGATACCGCCGATGTTGACACCGATACCCACGGCCTGCGCCGCACCGGCCGCGGTCAGCGAGGCGCCCGCGGCAATAACCGCGCCCGCGGCTATCCGCGCGACGCGGACTCGCGTCTTCTTGGTCATCTGCTGCTACCCCCAGTAGCTGTTCTCGTCAATGGAGCAGCCATATGCGGGCTCACGGCTCTGCCAGGGGTTGCGCTCTCGGCCTGCCGGGCCACATCGTGCCGTAGCCAAGCCGCCCTCCCCCGTCCACACCCGTCCCGGACATACGCATGCTGCACTAGCACCCTGTCCAGAGTTAAGGACTACGTCAAGCCCGTTCCATGCAATGTGCACCGTTTTGCGAGCAGTTGACCGCCATTCAGAATCACGACTGTGACGCACTCACCACGGGGCCTACGCAACTCACTGCCCCAACTCCCCTTCGGGGCGAAGGAATTCCGCACACGCCACGGCGGCACCCGGGACCGAAAACGGCGGTGCCGGAACCCCGTGGGGCTCCGGCACCGCCGTACACACGAACCGTCTGCTACTTCTCGCGCTGCTTGCGCCAGCGGATGCCCGCCTCCAGGAAGCCGTCGATCTCGCCGTTGAAGACCGCTTCCGGGTTGCCGATCTCGAACTCCGTACGCAGGTCCTTGACCATCTGGTACGGGTGCAGGACGTACGAACGCATCTGGTTGCCCCAGGAGTTGCCGCCGTCGCCCTTGAGCGCGTCCATCTTGGCCTGCTCCTCCTGGCGGCGGCGCTCAAGGAGCTTCGCCTGCAGGACGTTCATCGCGGACGCCTTGTTCTGGATCTGCGAGCGCTCGTTCTGGCAGGAGACGACGATGCCGGTCGGCAGGTGCGTCAGACGCACCGCGGAGTCGGTCGTGTTGACGCCCTGACCACCGGGGCCGGAGGAGCGGTACACGTCGACGCGCAGCTCGGACTCGTCGATCTCGATGTGGTCGGTCTGCTCGACGACCGGCAGTACCTCGACACCCGCGAAGGACGTCTGGCGGCGCCCCTGGTTGTCGAAGGGCGAGATCCGGACGAGCCGGTGGGTGCCCTGCTCGACGGAGAGCGTGCCGTAGGCGTAGGGAACCTGCACGGCGAAGGTGGTCGACTTGATGCCGGCCTCTTCCGCGTACGACGTCTCGTAGACCTCGGTCTTGTAGCCGTGCCGCTCGGCCCAGCGGATGTACATGCGCTGGAGCTTCTCGGCGAAGTCGGCGGCGTCGACGCCACCGGCCTCGGCACGGATGTTGACCAGGGCCTCACGGGCGTCGTACTCGCCGGAGAGGAGGGTGCGGACCTCCATCTCGTCGAGCGCCTTCTTGACGGACTCCAGCTCGCGCTCGGCCTCGGCGAGGGTGTCGGCGTCGCCCTCGTCCTCGGCGAGCTCGAAGAGAACCTCGAGATCGTCGATACGGCCGCGGAGGGCCTCGGTCTTGCGGACCTCGGCCTGGAGGTGCGAAAGCTTGCTGGTGATCTTCTGCGCCGCCTCCGGGTCGTCCCAGAGGGACGGCGCCGCCGCCTGCTCCTCGAGCGCGGCAATGTCCGCCCTCAGCGCATCCAGGTCCAGGACGGCCTCGATCGACCCCATGGTCGAGGAGAGGGACTTCAGCTCTTCGGAAATATCGACGACTGCCACGGGTCCAGCGTAACGGCTGTCGGCGCGGACCAGTCCCGGGCTGCTTGATCACGGGTCCGGAATCCTCGGGTACGGGACCGCCGGGCCGCCCGGTGGTCCCGTACCCAGGGTGTCCGGGACCACCGTGGCCGGCTTTCCGGGGACCTACGGCACCGCCGGTGCGGAGTTCCCCGAGTCCTGCGGTGTCGCGTCCGCGCCGTTGCCGCTCAGCGCCAGCCAGCCGCCCACCCCCAGGGCCGCGCACAGCACGAGCGCTGCCGCGCCGAGCGTGATGCGGCGCTTGCGGATGGCGGCCGATTTGTTGCGGGCCGAGCCGGGGCGGGGCCGGCCGGGAGTGCGCGGGGCGCGGGCCGTGCCCAGGGGCCCGCCGGAGAGCTCGTCGGGGGCCGGGACGCGCATGCTCGTGTGGGTGTCCCGGTTGGAGTCCGGGGACGCACCGGGGACCAGGGGGACCGCGCCGCGGCGGCGGGGCTCCTCGGAGGCGGGGCCGTACTGCTGCTCGTCGTAGGACTGCGGTTCCGGTTCGGCGTCCGGCTCGTCGACGTCCAGGGGCGGGATGCCGGTCAGGTGCGGGAGCTGCTCGCGCAGACGGGCGGCGAGCTCGGAGGCGCGCAGGCGGGAGGCCGGGGCCTTGGCCAGGCACTGGACCAGGAGCTGCCAGAGCTCGTCGGGGATCCCGGGGAGCGGAACGACCGTCTCCGTGACATGGCGGCGCAGCACGGCGCCCGGGTGGCCGCCTCCGAAGGGTGTGAACCCCGCAAGGAGCTCGTACAGCACCGTCGCCAGGGCGTAGATGTCCACGGCGGCGCGCGGCGGAAGTCCCTCGACGATCTCGGGGGCCAGATAGTCCGGCGTACCGATGATCTTCGTGGCCTTCGTGCGGCGCGGGGTGTCGATGAGCTTCGCCACACCGAAGTCGGTGAGCAGCGCCGGGTGCGAGCCGCCGGGACCGAGCGGGCCCTCCATGTCGAGCAGGATGTTCTCCGGCTTGACGTCGCGGTGGACCACTCCGGCGCCGTGCGCGGCGGCGAGGCCGTCGGCGACGTCCGCGACGATCGCCACCGCCGCCTCGGGTGCGAGGCGGCGCTCACGGTCGAGGCGGGTGCGCAGATCCGTGCCTCGTACGAGGTTCATGACCAGCGCGAGGTCGTTGCCGTCCACGACGAGGTCGCGGACGCCGACGATGTGCGGATGGTCGAGCCCCAGCAGCGCTGTGCGCTCCTGGACGAAGCGTCCGACCAGCTCCTGGTCGGACGCGAGGTCCTCGCGGAGGAGCTTTATGGCTACGGGGCCCTCAGGACCCTCGCCGAGCCACACCGTGCCGGCGCTGCCGCGCCCCAGGATCTGGTGGGCGGTGTAACGGCTGCCGATATTCCGTGCCAAGACTGCTCCCTCAGCGGCTGGCGATGGACCGTCGCTCGTGACCCCCGGTCGACAAAGTTACGCGCCGATCGGGGTGTTGCGTGCCCTGGATGGCGCCAACCTTCACTTCTACGGGCGAATTGACCCGTAGAAGTCGACAAAGCCACGTAGTTGGCGGTGCGAGCCCGCCCGGCCGATGGTCCGCGCCGCCCCGGCCGAGGTCCGGGCCCGCTCAGTTGGAGCCGCTGCCGCCCAGCTTCGAGAGCCAGTCCGTGGCGGCCGAGATCCCGTCGCCGATCGCCTGCCAGTAGCTCTTGCCCTGGGCCACCCAGTCCTGCAGCGGCGTCAGTTCCCAGATGAGCCAGCTCGCGACGAACAGCAGCACCAGGGTGAACAGACAGCCCTTGAGGCAGCCGAGGCCCGGGATCTTCGTCGGGTTGGCGCTGCGCTGCCGCGGCTCGCGGGGCTGGCGCGGCGCCGGCTGCTGGGGCGGCTGCGTCTGCGGAGGCGCGTACTGCTGGCGCTGCGGCTGCTGGCGCTGCGGTTGCTGGGGGTACTGCTGGTGTTGCGGGTACTGCTGTTGCTGCTGATACGGCTGCTGGTACTGCGGCTGTTGCTGCTGACGGCGCTGCGGAGGCTGCTGCGGCTGCTGGCGCTGAGGGCGGCGGCGCAGCGGGTCCTGGCTCGGATCGAGGTACTGGACCTGCGTCTGCTCGTTGCGGTCGCGGGCCGCCTGCAGCTGGGACTGCCACGGGTGCGGGCCCTCGGGCTGCGGCGGACCGTCGGGGCGCTGCGGTACGGGCGGCATGACCGCGGTCGGGTCGGCGTACCCGCCCTGTCCCTGTCCGTACCCCTGGCCCTGGCCGGGGGCGTGGTTCATCACGCTGGTCGCCGCGTTCGGGTCGTACGCACCCGCATTGCTCGGCAGCACCTGCGTCGGGTCGGCCGCACCCTGGGTCCCCGGGACCGCCGGGGGCGCCGGGTCGGGGGCGAGCAGGGCGCCCACGCCGTCGGCGGCCGCGATCTGCGCCGAGTTCGCGTGCACACCGATGCCGGCCGCGACGGTACGCAGTCCGCGGGCCAGGTTCTCGGCGCTGGGCCGCCGGTCCGGGTCCTTGCTCAGGCAGCGCTCGATGACCGTCCACAGCGGCGCCGGGACGGTGGTGGGGCGGCGCGGCTCCTCGCTGAGGTGCCGCTGCAGCACTTCGAGGGCGGTGCCGCCGGCGAACGGCGGGCGTCCGGTGACCAGCTCGTACAGCAGGATGCCCGCGCCGTAGATGTCGACCGCGGACGTCTGCGGGCGGCCCTCGGCGGACTCCGGCGCCACATAGGCGGGCGTGCCGACGAACTCATGCGTCCGGGTCAGCCCCGGGGAGTCGGCGAGCCGGGCGATGCCGAAGTCGGTGAGCATCGGATGCATCTGGCCGTCACGCTCGGAGAGCAGGACGTTGGCGGGCTTCAGGTCGCGGTGGACGACGCCGTCGGCGTGACTGGCGGCCAGCGCGTCCGCGATCTGCGCGGTGAGGAGCGAGGCGGCGACCGGGGTGAGCGGGCCGTTCTCGCGGAGGTAGCGGTGCAGGTCGGGGCCGTCGACCAGGTCCATCACCAGGGCGAGGAGATCGCCCTCCACGACCAGGTCGCGGGTGCGCACGATGTTCTCGTGGGTGAGCCGCAGCAGCACGGAGCGCTCACGCAGGAACCGCATCACGACATCCGCGTCGTTGGCGAGCTCCTCCTTGAGAACCTTGATCGCCACGGTCTCGCCGGGCTGGCCCGCGACGGCCGCTTCGGAACCCGCGGTCTCCCGCTGGCGGGCGCGCCAGACGGTGCCCGTGGCGCCGCGTCCCAGCGGCTCCTCGAGCAGGTACTTGCTGCCTACCGGCCGCACGTCATGCGCTCCCTGCTGGTCGTGGTGCTTGCGGTCCCCCGGGGACCGCCCAGGAGTTTCCGGCCCACTCTAATGCCGCTCCATGGCCTTCGAACGGGACACCGGCCCGTCGTTCCCGGGTCGTCGACGGCGGGTGATCCGTCGTGTCCGGAACGTGTGGTTCGTCGTGTCCTGGGGAAGACGCACGCACCGGTCGGATGGTTGCCGCCATGTTGCCGCACACATGTGCTCAGGGCTGCTTCCGGCCGACCGGCCGACTCCGGCGCACCGCTGTGGAGGACGGCCCAAGCAGGCACTTTTGGGCCCACAGCCGACGTCTCAAGATCAATTCGAGGTGGCCCCCGGGCGTGTCGTCAGTGGCAGGTGCGAGGATGCCTCCAGCACGGAACCGTGGGGGCGGGAGCCCCGCGGTACGTGACGACCTGTACCGGACGACGCGTCCGTGCCGGGTGGGGGGAATCACAGGGCGTTTCCCCCTGCCGGGCACCCCGCGCAGAAGGGACCGCTGACGGCGATGCAGATCCGCCTGACCGTCCTCGCGCCGCGCAGCGGCCAGACCCCGGCGCGCGCCTGTGACGTGCTCGTCACCGCCCCCGCGGGGACGGCCCTGGCCGCCGTGGCCTCCAACCTGGCCGCAGCCGTCTCCGGGCCCGACGGCTCGCTCGGCACCGGTGCGGTGGTGCTGTTCGCCGGGCGCGAGCGGCTCGACGCCCAGCGGTGCGCGCTGGGCGAGCCGCCGCTGGTCGACGGGGCGGTGCTGTCGCTCCAGGCCCCGGGCGACGACGAGACGGTGGACGACGCCGTTCCGGCGCAACTGCACGTGATCGCGGGACCCGATGCGGGCGGCGTCCATCTGCTGCACGGCGGACAGATCCGGATCGGCCGCTCCGCCGACGCGGACGTCCCGCTCGACGACCCCGATGTGTCCCGGCTGCACGCCGCGGTGACGGTCTCCGAGCACGGCCAGGTCTCGGTCACCGACCTGGGCTCGACGAACGGCACCTCGCTGGACGGTACGGAGGTCCGCGACCGCCCGGTCCGGCTGAAGCCGGGGGCGCTGCTGCGACTCGGCGAGTCGACGCTCCGGCTCACGGCGGGGGCGCGTACGCCGACGCTGGCCACGGCACCGGACGGCGAGGGCCATCTGCGGGTGCCCCGGGCGGCCGGAGCTCTCCCGGAGGAGCCCGGGCCGGATGTACGCCTGGATGCGCCGTCGGATCCGCGGTCGGACGGGCACGGGTACGGCTCCGGGCATGCGTACGGCTCCGCCGTCCCGCCCCGCTTCGGGCCCGGCGAGGGTGCCGCGTACGGGAGCGGGGCACCGGCCGGGGCCGGTGGCCGGGGCGAACGCCCCGATGTCCGGCGCGGCGGGATAGGAGCCTGGGCACGCAGGCTGGCGGGCAACAAGGGCGAGCCGGTGCACGAGGCCGCGCCCGACGAGACGGGGCCGGCGGGCCGGCCGGTCGGGGCCGCGTCGTCGTCCGTGACGGCTTCGCGCGCCTCGTCGTCCTCCTCGGCCGAGGAGACATGGCCCGATCCGGCGGCGGTGCTGCTGACCGCGCTCGGACCCGGTCCGCGGCTGTGGGAGCGCTCCGCCGCGCACCCGGAGGCGCTGGTGGTCAGGCTCGGCACCACCGACCGGGCCGAGCTGCCCGCCGTGCCGGTGACCGTGGGGCTGCGGGAGGCCGGTTCGCTCGGGCTCGCCGGACCGCGGGAGCGGCTGGCCGGGCTCGCCCGTTCGACGGTCGCGCAGCTTGCCGTGCTGCACTCCCCGGCCGACCTGGAGATCGTCCTCATCAGTACGGACCGCACCCGCAGCGCGGACGAGCGCAGGCGCGCGTGGGCGTGGCTCGGCTGGCTCCCCCATCTGCGGCCGATGCACGGCCAGGACTGCCGGCTGCTGCTGGCGTACGACCGGGAACAGGCCACCGCCCGTACGACGGAGCTGGTGCGCCGGCTGGACGACGGGCCGCTCGGCACCGGGTGGGCCAGCGTCGACCGGGGCACGGTCGCCGAGGCCGCCCGGCGGTACGCGGGACCGCACACCGTGGTGATCGTCGACGGCGACCCCGGCTCCGCGGTGCTGCGCGAGACCACGGCCCGGCTGGCCGCCGCGGGTGCCGCGGCCGGGATCCATCTGATCTGTCTGGCCGAGACCCCGGCCGCGTCGCCCACCTCGCCGGTCGCGGCGACGTACGAGGCGGCCTGCCATGCGTCGATCGCGTTCCGCGAGTGCGGGGCGGTGGCGATACTGAGCGGCGATGTGGCGACGGCACTACGGCTGCTGCGCACAGCGGGCGGGCAGGCCGCGGGGCACGGCACGGTGGCCGCGGTCGACGCGGTGTCGGCGGCCTGGGCGGAACGGTTCGGGCGGGCGCTGGCCCCGTTGCGCACGTACGGTACGGCGACGGCACCCGGCCGCCCGGTGGCGGCCGCCCTCCCGCCGTCCGCCCGTCTGCTGGACGAACTGGGCCTCGCCAGGGCCACCCCGGCCTCGCTGATGGCCCGCTGGGCCTCGACGTCGGACGATCAGCCGGGAGCGACGGTCCATGGGCTCGGCAGCATCCAGGTACCCCCCGTAGCCGCCCACGATTCGGGCCGCACCCCGTACCCGGCCGGTGCGGGCCCACGCGTGGGCGCACAGCGCACGGCCGGCAGCGGCGGACAGGGCGGCGCGCTGCCGCCCGCGCACCCGGCTGCCCACGAGGCGGACGACGCGTACGGATCGGGGCGCACGCCGTACCCGGGCGGCGACCCGTATCCCGGCACGGAAAACGACACGCACGCGGGCACGCCGAGGCATACGTCGGCACGCGGCGAGAACGGCCTGTCGGGCACCGGATCCGGGCGCACCCTCTACCCGGGCACGGACACCCCGTACCCGGGGACGGATGCCCCCGGCAGCGGACGCACGCCGTACCCCGGCAGCGACTCGTCACCGTCGGGACGCACGCCCTACCCCGGCAGCGCCCCGTCCGGGTCCGGCCGCACCCCGTACCCGCGGACAGACCCCGACTCCGGCCGCACCTCCTACCCCGGCACCGAACCGTCATCGTCCGGACGCACCGCCTACCCGGGGACGCTCACCCCGGACTCCGGCCGCACGCCGTACCCGGGTGGAGACGTTTCCGGCTCGGGCCGCACCCCGTACCCCGCCGCCCCCCGCATCGGCGCGCAGCGCGATGAGTGGACCGGTGGCGATCCGTCCGGCTCCCGCACCGTTCCCGGGCGAGCCGTGAGCCGCGTGAGCGGGGACCGCAGCGGTGACGCGCCCCAGGTCGCTGTTCGGACGGCCGCGGCCGGGAGCCCGGACCGGGCCGGTGAAGCCGCCCCGGCCCTCGCCGCGCGGCCCATCGTTGTGCTCGGGGCCGGGCCCCGGGGTGCGCTCAGTGTCGATCTGGCCGACGAGGGGCCCCATCTCCTCATCGAGGGACCGGCCGGCAGCGGACGTACCGAGTTGCTGCGCACCGTGGCCGCCTCGCTCGCAGCCGCCGCGCGGCCCGACCGGCTCGGCATTCTGCTCGTCGACGGCGCCGGTGGCGAGCGCGGCGAGAGCCTGCGGCCCTGTACCGAACTCCCGCATGCGTTCATGCACTTGACGGCATCCGATCCGCTGCGGATGCGCGAGTTCGCCCAGGCGCTGGGCGGCGAGCTGAAGCGGCGGGCCGAGCTGCTCGGACGGTTCGACTTCGACGACTGGCACGCCCGGCACGAGGTCGCACAGCGGATGGTCGGTCAGCGGGCCCCGAGCGCCGCCGAGCAGCGCGGTGATCTGGATTCGGCGATGAGTGGCACGCTCCGGTTGCGGCCCGCCGCCGCGCGGTCCGTCGATCCCGGTCCGTCGCCGCTGCCCCGGCTCGTCGTGCTCGTCGACGACTTCGATGCGCTGGTCGCACCCGCGCTCGGCAGTCCCGGCCGGCCCGCCGCCGGCTCGGTCGTCCGGGCACTGGAGGCCGTCGCGCGGGACGGCGGCCGGCTGGGCGTGCATCTGGTCGCGACGTCCGCCCGTCCCGACCGCACCGAGGACACGGAGCTGGCCCATGGGGCACGGCTGCGGGTGGTGCTCGACGCGCCCGTCATGCCGCCGTCGCCGGAGGACCCGGCACCCGGCCGGGGAAGGCTGGGGCATCCGGACGGGCGGGTGACACCGTTCCAGGGCGGCCGGGTGACAGGCCGCATTCCCCGTACCGCAACGCTTCGCCCCACCGTCGTCCCGCTGGAGTGGGAGCGGATGGGCGACCCGCCCACCCGGCGCCCGGTCCGTGAGCTCGGCAACGGGCCGACGGACCTGGCGCTGCTGGCCAGCGCGCTGGACCGGGCGGCCCGTTCGGTGAACGCCGAGCGAATAGCTCCGCTCGTGCCTCACCACCCCTGAGGCGCCCTCGGCCCTCACCGGCTGCCGCCGTCCCTCACCGGGCGGGCTCGATCCTCCGGGCCCGCCCGGTGACAGAGCGTGCCTGACTTCACGTCACGAGCCCATCACGATCAATGAGTTGACACGGAAAGCGGTATTGCGGCGCCCGTGCACCGGGCGTAGGACTGTGTGCGCACAGGAGCACACACGCAGATACAGAGACGGGCGCAGGCACAGGGACACGGACACCAGCCCACACGTACGGGCAGGCGCACGGAAGAGACGGGGCACGGATGCGCACAACGCTTCGGATTCGCAGGGCCGCCATGGTCTTCACCGCCATCGGCGCACTGGCCCTCACCGGCTGCGGTGACGACGGCGGCAGCGGCAAGGAAAAGGCGGGCGGGGGGTCCGGGGAGACCCCTTCGGGCGTCGCACTGCCCAAGCTGGACGGCGAGAAGATCTCGGTCGCGGCCGTCTGGACCGGCCCCGAGCAGGCCAACTTCGTCAAGGTCCTCAAGGAGTTCGAGAAGCGCACGGGCGCCACGGTCACCTTCGTTCCCGCGCAGGACCCGATCGTCAACTTCCTCGGTACGAAGATCGCGGGCGGTCAGCCGCCGGACGTCGCGATGATCCCTCAGGTCGGCGCGATCAAGCAGGCCGTGGAGAAGAAGTGGGCCAAGCCGGTCGGCGCCGACGCCAAGGCCCAGTTGCAGAAGAACTACTCGAAGGTCTGGCAGGACCTCGGCGCGGTGGACGGCACCCAGTACGGCGTCTACTTCAAGGCCGCCAACAAGTCCCTGGTCTGGTACAACGCCAAGGCGTTCGAGAACGCGGGCGCGAGCGAGCCGAAGACCTGGAAGGACTTCCTGTCGACGGCCGAGACGGTCTCCGCCTCGGGTGTCACCCCGGTCTCGGTCGGCGGGGCGGACGGCTGGACCCTCACCGACTGGTTCGAGAACATCTATCTCTCCCAGGCCGGCCCGGAGAAGTACGACCAGCTGGCCCAGCACACGATCAAGTGGACGGACCCGTCCGTCAAGGACGCGCTGACCACGCTCGCGCAGCTCTTCGGCAAGCCGTCCCTGATCGCGGGCGGCGCCGACGGTGCGCTGCAGACGGAGTTCCCGGCCTCGGTCACGCAGACGTTCACCGGCGGGGACCAGCCCAAGGCGGCCATGGTCTTCGAGGGCGACTTCGTCGGCATCAACATCGCCCAGACCAAGGCGAAGATCGGTACGGATGCCAAGGTCTTCCCGTTCCCGGCGGTCGGCGCCGAGTCCCCCGTGGTGACGGGTGGCGACGCGGCGGTGGCGCTGAAGGACGGCAAGGGCGCCCAGGCCCTGCTGACCTGGCTGTCCTCGACGGATGCGGCGAAGATCTGGGCCGAGCAGGGCGGATTCATCTCGCCGAACAAGGCCCTGGACACCGCCGCGTATCCGAACGAGGTGCAGCGCACCATGGCGAAGGCGCTGATCGCGGCCGGTGACGCCGTCCGGTTCGACATGTCCGACCAGGCCCCGCAGTCGTTCGGCGGGACGCCCGGGAAGGGCGAGTGGAAGACCCTCCAGGACTTCCTGAAGAACCCGAAGGACATCGCGGGGACCCAGGCGAAACTGGAGTCCGACGCGGCCAAGGCGTACAAGAGCTGACGGGATGACGACAGCGGCAGCGGGGGGCGCCGAGACGGTGCCCCCCGCCGACAAGCGTCTCCCTGGGCGCTCCGAGCGCCAACGGTCACCGCGGCCCCGCAGGAGTGTGACCGGCACCCGGAAGGCCGTCGCAACGGTGTTCCTGCTGCCCGCACTGGTCCTGCTCGGCGCGCTCGTGGTCTATCCGATCGTGTACTCCGTCTACCGGTCATTCTTCGACCAGGCGGGTACGGGCTTCGCCGGTCTCGGCAACTACAAGGCGCTGTTCACGGACGACACCATCCGTACGGCGGTCAAGAACAACGCGATCTGGGTCGTCTTCGCGCCGACGGTCTCCACCGCGCTCGGGCTGATCTTCGCGGTGCTGACCGAGCGGATCCGCTGGGGTACGGCGTTCAAGCTGATCGTCTTCATGCCGATGGCCATCTCGATGCTGGCCGCGGGCATCATCTTCCGGCTGGTGTACGACCAGGCGCCGGAGCGCGGGGTCGCCAACGCCGTATGGGTGGGTGTGCACGACACGTTCGCCGAGTCGGCCGGCTATCCGAACGCGCACCCGCTGCCGGTCCACCCGCTCGAGGCGGGTGGCGGCGGATCGTTCGTCACGAAGGTGCCGGTCCGGGCCGGCGAACCGGTCTCCCTGCCGCTGGTCGGTGTGGCCCCCGCGAAGATGCCGGGCGACGCGAAGCCCGCGAAGGCCGCGCCCACGGAGCCCGGGAAGATCACCGGCACCGCGTGGCTGGACTTCACCAAGGGCGGTGGCGGCAAACCCAATGTCATCGACACCGAGGAGCTCGGCCTGAGGGGCCTCGAGGTCGAGGCGGTCCGGGACGGCAGGACGGTCGCCTCGGCGACAGCGGCGGCGGACGGCACGTTCACCCTGCCGGGGTCGGCCGACGGCGCCCTGCTGCGGCTCCCCGCGTCGAACTTCAAGGAGCCGTACAACGGCGTCGACTGGCTCGGACCGACGCTGGTGACGCCGGGCATCATCGGCAGCTACGTGTGGATGTGGGCGGGCTTCGCGATGGTGCTGATCGCGGCGGGACTCGCCGGGCTGCCGCGTGAACTCCTCGAAGCGGCACGGGTGGACGGCGCGAACGAGTGGCAGGTGTTCCGCCGGATCACGGTGCCGTTGCTCGCGCCCGTGCTCGCGGTCGTCCTCGTCACACTGATGATCAATGTCCTGAAGATCTTCGACCTGGTGTTCATCATCGCCCCGGGCTCCTCCCAGGACGACGCGAACGTCCTGGCCCTCCAGCTGTACCGGTCCTCGTTCGGCACGGACGCGGACCTGGGCATCGGCAGCGCCATCGCCGTACTCCTGCTGCTGCTGGTGATCCCGGTGATGGTCTTCAACATCAGGCGAATCCGGAAGGAGGGGCGCCGATGACCACCCCGTCCGCCACGGCCACGGCCACCCGCACGCCCACGGCCACCGGAGCGGTGCAGGCGAAGCAGTCCCTCGGCGCACGGATCGCGGCTCGCGCCGGAGGCGGTGCGATGCGGGTCTTCCTCGTCCTGGTGGGCCTGTTCTGGCTGATGCCGACCATCGGCCTGCTGCTCTCCTCGCTGCGCAGCGGTGACGAGATCGCGGCGACCGGCTGGTGGAAGGTCTTCACCGCACCGTCCCAGCTCACCTTCGACAACTACTCCCGCCTGCTGGACAATTCGACCATCACGCACTCCCTTCTGAGCACGGTGCTGATCACGGTGCCGGCGACGGTCCTCGTCGTGGTGATCGGCTCGCTCGCCGGGTACGCCTTCGCGTGGATGGACTTCCCGGGTCGCGACTGGTGGTTCCTGCTGGTCGTCGGTCTGCTCGTGGTCCCGGTACAGGTCGCCCTCGTGCCGGTCTCCAAGCTCTTCGGCGAGATCGGGATCTTCGAGACGACCCTGGGCGTGATCCTCTTCCACACGGCGTTCGGTCTGCCCTTCGCGATCTTCCTGCTGCGGAACTTCTTCGCGGAGATCCCGCGCGAGCTCCTGGAGGCGGCCCGGCTCGACGGGGCGGGCGAGATCCGGCTCTTCACCCGGGTCGTGATGCCGCTGGGCGGTCCGGCGATCGCCTCGCTCGGGATCTTCCAGTTCCTCTGGGTGTGGAACGACATGCTGGTCGCGCTGATCTTCGCGGACTCCGACTCCCCGCCGATCACCGTGGCGTTGCAGCAGCAGGTACGGCAGTTCGGCAACAACATCGATGTCCTGGCGCCCGGCGCCTTCGTGTCGATGGTGATTCCGCTCGCGGTGTTCTTCGCCTTCCAGCGCCAGTTCGTCTCGGGGGTGATGGCGGGCGCGGTCAAGTAGGGACGCCCGCACGCCGCCGGCATCGCTCGTCCGCGCGCCCGGCCGGCCACGCGTCACACAGATGTACGTCAACGTGGGGCGAGCCTCGTTCACCCTAACGAGCTCGCCCCACCTGGAACTTCGCGCGAATGCCACGTTTCGGCGTAACTCCTGCACTCCATTGACCGTTTGCGGAACACCCGCCCGCGCCAGCGAACGACCCATGGATGTGTTGTGCCCCGGTTCAGTGTCATCGTGCCCGCATGCCGGGTTCAGGCGTGTCCGCACGAGAGCCCGGACCCAATGCTCGGCCGGTCCTGCGAGGACGCCGAGATCACTGCGGTCGACGACTGCTCACCCGGCTCCTGCGGCGCGACCGTCGACGGGTCCGCCGCCCGCGGCAGCCGGGTGCGGGCCCCGCGGCCGCCGCGGGACGTCGGCCCCGGTCCCCATGACGCCGGGACGGCACAGGCCACCGGCGACCGCCTGATCCTCCTGGACGGTGACGGCACCCTCGACCGCTCGTCGCCGGGCCGGCCGGGCGTCGTCCACTGCGGCGACCGGGAGACGTACGAGGCGGCCCGTGGCACCGGCGCCCTCCTCACGGACCACCGGCGCCCCCGGTCCGCGCGACCGCGGGCGGACTTCCGCGTCCGGTTCCGTCCCCGCGACGACGGGCACGCCGCGCCGCGGGTGATGCGCCGGGGCTTCCTCCGCGACACGACCGTGCAGGTGCCCCCCGCGTCGGTGGCGAACGGGCGGCCGGCGCCGAAAGCGCCGGTCCCGGCACCCGCCTGACCGACCGCCCGACGTGCCGCTGCCCGCTGTCCCCTTGTCCCCGCTGCCCCACGAGAAAGAGCGTGTATGCCCCGGCTGAGTGTCATCATCCCCGTCCGTCGCGTCCGAGGACATCTGCGCGAGTGCCTGGAATCGGTGCTCTCGCAGTCGTTCACTGACTTCGAGGTGATCGGTGTCGACGACGGGTCACCGGACGGTTCGGGGCTGCTGCTCGAC
This sequence comes from Streptomyces sp. JH14, assembly GCF_029428675.1. GTDB lineage: Bacteria > Actinomycetota > Actinomycetes > Streptomycetales > Streptomycetaceae > Streptomyces. Next base: position 2,573,541 of record NZ_JAJNEL010000001.1, read on the forward strand.
GAGTTCGCCGCCCTGGACCACCGGGTACAGGCGATCCACCTGCCGCCCGGAGAGGGCGCGGGTCCCGCCGGACGGCGCAACGCCGGGGCCGAGCGGGCCGTCGGAGACCACCTGATCTTCCTGGAGGGGAACTTCGTCCTGCTGCCGGGCGCGCTGCAGGCCGTGGCCGGGGCGCTGGACGCAGCGGGCGACCCGGAGCTGCTGCTGTTCGGCCACCACAAGCGGCCGTTCCGCGGCCGGCCCCGCCCGACCCGGTCGCTGGAGCTGCTGGGCGAGCTGCCCGCGGGCCGCCTCACCCTCGCCGGCCACCCCGAACTCCTCGACCTCGCCCAGGTCTCCTGGAACCGGGCCGTACGCCGCACTCTCCACGAGTCCGAGAAGCTGGCCTTCGGGCCCGGTCAGCACGGCGAGCGGATGTACGCGCTGCAGACGCTGGCCGCGGCCGAATCCATCGCCGTCCTGCCGGTGGCCTGCGTCGAACACCGAAGGCAGCGCTATCTTCCGGACCTCGTCGACGAGTCGGAGCCGACCGACGGCACGACACCGCTCCACCTCGTCGAGGCGTACGCGGGGCTGATGACGTTCGTCCAGGACCGGCCGGCCCTGCACCCCCTGCGGACCCTCCTCTTCGAACGCGCCTCCCAGGAGCTGCTGTCCGGATATCCGTCGGTGGAGCGCCGACGCCGGCGGTACGTGCGCTCCGTGGCCGCGTTCCACCGTACGCACCGGCCCGAGGGGTACCGGTCCCCCGGCGGGGCCAGGGGTCTGCGGCCGCGACTGATCGGCGGCGGCCGCTACGCCGCGCTCGGCAGCCTCGACGCCGCCCTCGCCCTGCGCCGGTGGATGCGGTCCGTGCCCGGCGCCCTGCGGGCTCAGGCGAAGCGCACACTGACCGCGCGCTACTACTGGTGGCAGCGCAGGCGTCCGCTGGACAGCGGACTCGCCGTCTACGCCGCGTACTGGAACCGCGGGGTCAGCTGCAACCCGGAGGCGATCTTCCGCAAGGCCCAGGAGCTGGCCCCGCAGGTGCGCGGGGTCTGGGTGGTGTCGAAGAACCAGCGGGCCTCGGTACCGCCCGGCATCGACCATGTGGTGGCGGGGACCCGCCGGTACTGGGCGACGATGGCCCGTGCCACGTACTTCTTCAACAACGTCAACTTCCCCGACCACCTGGTCAAGCGCCCCGGTCAGATCCATGTGATGACCCATCACGGCACCCCGCTGAAGATCATGGGTCTGGATCAGCAGGACTATCCGGCAGCGGCCCAGGGGCTGAACTTCGACCGGCTGCTGCAGCGCGTCGACCGGTGGGACTGGAGCGTCTCCGCCAATCCGCACTCCACGGAGGTGTGGTCACGCGCCTACCCGAGCGCCGCGCGGACGCTCGAAACGGGCTATCCGCGCAACGACGTCCTCACCACGGCGACCGCCGGGCAGATCGCGGAGATCCGGGCCGGGCTCGGCATCCGCCCCGGTCTGCGCAGCGTGCTGTACGCGCCCACGCACCGGGACTACGAGGCGTTGTTCACGAGCCGGATCGATCTGGAACGGCTCGCCGACGCGCTCGGCCCCGACACGGTGATCATGGTCCGCGCGCACTACTTCTACGAGGGTGCGGGGCTGCCGGACCGTCCGACGATCCTCGACGTCTGCGACCATCCGCGGATCGAGGAGCTGTTCCTGGCGGCGGACGCGCTGGTGACGGACTACTCGTCGGTGATGTTCGACTACGCCGCCCTGGACCGCCCGATCGTGGTGCACGCCCCGGACTGGGAGACGTACCGCACGGTCCGCGGGGTCTGCTTCGATCTGCTGTCCGGCAAGCCGGGCGACACCCCCGGGGCGGTCTCCACCAGCACGGACGAACTGGCCCGGATCTTCCTCGACGGCAGCTGGAACAGTCCGGAGAACGAGGCGCTGCGGGCGGCTTTCCGGGCGAGGTTCTGCCCGTACGACGACGGGCGGGCGGCCGAACGGGTGGTGCGCAGCGTGCTGCTCGGCGAGGACGTGTGATCGGGTCGTCCGGCGAGCGTCTGCCTTCGCTCGCCGGACGGGTCTGATTCCGCGGCCGCCCGCCCGTCCGGCGGGGGCCGCTCAGCGTTGCTGGCCGGCCATGACCGTGGCGAGGCCGATGATCACGAGCAGGGAGCCGGTCCAGGTCCACATCGAGGTCCGCTCGTGCAGCACCGTGGATCCGGCCAGCACGATCAGCAGATAGCCGAGCGCGTTGAACGGGTAGGCGATGCTCAGCGGCACCTTGGCCAGCGTCGCCATCCAGGCGAGCGCGGACACCGCGAAGACGAGGAGCCCCAGGACGACCCACGGGCTGGTCGCCGCGCGGATCGCAAGGGATCCGCCCTCGCGCCCGGCGGCTGCCGCGGCGCTCTTCATCCCGTGTTTGAGCATGATCTGACCGCCCGCCGACGCGAACACGGCGAACAGGAGCAGCATCAGACTGGGCAGGGTCAAGGTCTTGCTCCTGACTGCGGCAGCGGGCCCTGGCCCGGCGGATTGCGTGGGGGCGGGCACGTCGGCAGTCGGATGGTCAGACCCTGATCCGGTCGGCGGGGGCGTACTGTCGGTTGAGGATTTCCTGTACATCGACGTGCTCTCCAGCGATGATCGTCTCGGCCGCATGCGGGGTGAGCAGTGCGACGTACTGATAGCCGAACAGCGTCGGCCGGATCCTGGTCAGCAGCTTCGACAGCCCGCCGAGGGTTGCGGTGACCGGTCCGCGGCCCCCGAGCAGTGACCAGAACGGCGCCCCGGTGGGGGTGATGCCGAGCACGTCGTAGCCCGCGTTCCGGACGGTGCGGCGCAGGCTGGCCCGGGTGAAGAAGCGCAGGTGCGTCTCGTCGAGGATGCCGCGCCGGTCGTAGTCGAAGACCCCGAGAGCGACCCGCAGCCGTGCGTACCAGTGGCTGAAGTTCGGCACGGACAGCAGCACACGGCCGCCCGGTCGCAGCACGGTCGCGACCTCGGAGAGGACGCGCTCGGGACGGGAGAGGTGCTCGATGACATCGCCGGCGACCACGTAGTCGAAGTCGGTACCGATCTCGGCGGGCAGACCGTCCTCGAGGTCGGCGAGGTGGAAGTGCGTGCACTTCTCGCGGACGCCCGGGACCTCGACGTAGTCGAGACCGGTCACTTCGTGGCCGAGTGCTTCGAGGCGCTGTGCGAACAGGCCGCCGGAGCAGCCGAGATCGAGGACGCGGCCGGGCGGCAGCGCTCGCATCTTCTCCAGGATGACGGCGTGCGAGGAACCGTCGCCCTCCTTGAAGGCGTACTCGACGGGCTTGGGGATCCAGGCGCAGGTACCGAACCCCTTGACGGCCAGGCGGTATTCGAGGACGTCCTTGACGACGTCCTTCGCGTACTTCATGCCGTTGACGTAACAGATCTCGTCGCCGTAGTACGTCGGAACGGGGATCTCCTTGATCCGCATTCCTTCGTTGAGCAGCTGGACGATGATCTGGGTGTCGAAGTCGAACGCGTCGGTGTTCCGGTCGATCGGCAGCTTCTTGAGCGCGTCGACGCTGTAGGCGCGGTATCCGGAGTGGAATTCGGTGAGCTTCGAGCCGAGGAGTCCGTTCTCCAGACGGGTGAGAATGCGGTTGCCGAGCCATTTGTACATCGGCATACCGCCCTTGAGGGCGCTGCCGGACTTCATCATTCGCGATCCGAACACCGCTTCGCATTCGCCGCGTTCGATGGGTTCGATCATCTCGGGCAGATATTCGGGTGCGTACTGTCCGTCGCCGTGCAGCAGCACGATGATGTCCAGTCCGTGCGCTGCGGCCAGTGCATATCCGGCCTTCTGATTTCCGCCGTACCCGAGATTCTTGGTGTGCCGCATCACCACGGTCCGCGGCATTCCCTCGGTCTGCGACCAGCGACATCCTGCGGTGAAGGTCGCGTCGTGGCTAGCGTCGTCGAGAATCAGGATCTCGGAGACCCGGGACCGGAAGTCCTCCGGAATCCGGTCGAGGGTGTTCTCCAGCGTCGTCTCGGCGTTGTACGCGACCACCAGGATGCCGATCCTGGGACTCGTGCTTTCCTTCACGGGAGGTTCTCCAGTCGTGCTCGGGTGTGGTCAGTTGAGGGCGGAACCGGACGGTTGCGAGCCACGGGTCGCCGTGGCCGATGCCTGTTCCGCGGGTGACGACGGGGGTCCGGCAGGCGGGGTGGCGAGGATCTTGCGGATGCCCGAGACCAGGCCGACAGCGAGGACGAACCAGCCGGCGGCGCCCAGTTGCAGCACCGTCTCGCTCCAGCGCACCGGGGAGCGTCCCTGGTAGCCGAGGACGGCCGTGCAGCCGAGCACGCAGCTGTAGGCGAGCCCCTCCCAGAACCCGATGACGAACATGGCGGCCGCCGCCCAGGTCAGGTACTGCAGGCCGGACGCGGTGGACAGGAGCAGCAGCAGGCCCAGCGTCACGGCGACCGCGCCGGGCAGCTGCGCGGGCCGGACCAGCGCCAGCCAGACGCCGACGGCCACGCAGATCAGCACCGCGAGGTAGTGGCCCTCGCCGCGGAGAAAGGCGATGAACGGCTCCGGCAGGCCGAGCGCATCGGCGAACCGGACGAGGCCCCAGAGGCGGTAGCCGCCACCCGCGTACTCCAGGACGTTCTCCTTGAGGTTCTCCGGCACGGTCACCAGGGCGGGCCCCCAGACGAGCGCGGTCAGGGCGGTGAACCCGGCGGTGAAGCGGACGAACACCGGCCGGCCGCCGCGCAGCGCGACGGCGAACAGCACCGGGACCGCCACGACGGGGACGAACTTGATGCTGATCGACAGCGCGGCGGCGGCCCCGGCGGCCAGCGGCGCCTTCCGGTCGACGAGCAGATACGCGGCGGCGAGAGCGAAGGTGATCGCGACCGAGTCGGTGTTGCCGTGGTAACCCGACGTGGCGATCAGCACGGGGCTGAAGGCCACCCCGATCCCACAGGCGACCGCGGTACGCAGAGTGCCGCGCCGCCGGACGATTTCGAACACGACGAGCGCGCAGAAGAAGTCGGCGATCGAGGCAGGTGATCGGATCAACGTACTGAATGACATTCCTAGTTCGGATAGGCCATTCAGCCCGAGGAGCATCCACCCGGCCAGCGGCGGATGGTTGTACACGGGCAGACCCGGAAGCGGCTGCTCGTAGATCCGAATGGGGCCGTAGACGGTGAGAGCCTTTGCGAACCCTTGGAAAAAAAGGACGTCGGCGGGGCCCCGCGTATTTGCCGCGATCAGCATTCTGACGAGCAGCCCGACGGCCGCGGCGACGAGCACGACGGCTCGTGCGCGACGTACGTTCAAGGCGTCGCACCACATTCGGATACCCATGAAAACGAACGTAGCAACCCACAGCAGTGATTCAGCGCACCGATCAACATACTTAAGCAAACGGGTGAATCGGTTCCCTGTGCATCTGCATGTCGGCAGGCTGACACGAATCACTCGAACGGTTCATGCATACGTCGGCGCCCGCTCACCCGTTCCCGTTCACCACCGCTTCATCCGGGAGTCCGGTTCCGGTTCCCGCGCGGGCGAGGGAACCGGAACCGGGGAACACGCCGGTGCGGCCCGGGTCGTCTACCGGTCCGCGGGCTGCAGCATCCGGTCGGCCACCCGTTGCGCCGCATGCCCGTCGTCGAGATCGCAGAAGTCCCGCCGAAATGCCTCATAGGCCTGCGCGTGTCCCGCCGTGGCCGCCACCGGATCGCGCAGTGCCTCGATGAGACCGGCCGAGTCGGGGATCAGGGGGCCGGGGGCACGCGTCTCGAAGTCGAAGCAGAAGCCGCGCAGGGTGTCGCGGTAGTGGGCGAGGTCGTAGGTGTGGAAGAGCATCGGCCGGCCGGTCTGGGCGAAATCGAACATCAACGAGGAGTAGTCGGTGACCAGTGCGTCGCTGATCAGCATCAGCTCGCCGACGTCCCCGTAGCGCGACATGTCCCGTACGAAGCCGCTGCCGGTGTCCGGGAGCCGGTCGCTGACCAGATAGTGGCGGCGCACCAGCAGCACCGTGCCGGCCCCGAGTTCGCGTTCGGCCGCGGCCAGATCGAGCTGGAGATCGAGGGCGTACCTGCCGCCGCCCTGCGGCCTGTCCTCACGCCACGTCGGGGCGTAGAGCACCACGCGCTTGCCTGCGGGGATCCCGAGCCGCTCCCGTACCGCCGCGGCGACCTTGGTGCGGTCCGAGGCGTGGAAGAGGTCGTTGCGGGGGTAGCCGCACTCGATCGTCTCTCCCCGGTAGCCGAAGGAGCGCCGCAGAACGGGGGTGGAGAAGCTGTTCGGGGAGACCAGGACGCTCCACTGGCGTGCGCGCTGTTCGATGCCGGCGATGTAGCCGGCGTTGGCCTGGGCGGTGCCCGCGAGGTCGAGGCCGATGCGCTTGAGCGGGGTGCCGTGCCAGGTCTGGACGACGGTCTGGCCTTCGCGCCGCTCGAACCACTCGGGCAGCTGGGTGTTGGTGACGATGTGGCGGCTGCGGGCCAGCGCCTCGTGCCAGGCTTCGGAGCCGTGCACGACCACGGAGGCGCCTGCGGGGATACGGGCCTGCTGGTCGCGCACGACCCACAGATGCTCGAACACGGTGGAGCGCGTGGTCAGTTCCTCGTAGATCGCGCGCGGCGAGTCGGAGTACTGGCGGCCGTCGAAGCTGCTGTACAGAACGGTGTCGCGCAGGGGCGCGGTGCGCAGGCCGGCGTACGCCTCGCGCAGGAGGCGCTTGCCGCGGGCGCCGCGTTCCGCCGCGGTCAGCACCGATGCGCAGGTGACGAGCAGTTGGTCGTGGTAGCGCCGTTCGATGACGTAGCTGCGGCCCCCGAGCGTGCGGGCGGCGGGGAGGGTGCGGTGGGCGGCGGCCGCGATGCGCAGCGGCATCTCACCGGTCTCGTCGGTGGCGCCCTTCGTACGGAGGAAGAGGTACCAGTGACCCTCGCCGAGCGGCAGTGGACCACCGGGCGCCTCGACGGCGTCCGGCCGCAGCCCGGCCCGGAACCGCCGCGCGTCCGCCGGGCCGGTGAAGACCACCGGGAACACGGCCTCCTCCTGATGGCCGCTGTGCCGGGCCACCAGTTCGAGGGGGTGGCGGGGGTCGTCCGGGAAGGTGCCCTCCAGGAGCAGCAGCCCGTCCTCCGTCCATCGCGCGAGCCCGCAGTCGGGCTGCACGGTCCGTTCGCTGATCAGCAGATTGCCTCGGGAGCTTGTGGTGAGCGCGAGCTCGCGCCGCTCGCCGGCACCGTCCTCGTCGCTGTCGGCGTCGACGACCGCACCGACCGGGTAGCGGCCCGGCAGAACGGGCCCCGGCACGTCGATCGGTGTCCTGCGGCCGTCCGGTCCGACCAGGTGCAGGCTGTACACGGCGGCGCCCGCCCCCGTCGCCGGCCGCGCGTCGGCGATCGCGCCGAGCGGGATCTCCGCGGTGAAGCGCCGCCAGCCCGCCGCCGACGGCACGGCACCCTCGTGGACGGTGGCAGGACAGTCGAAGGCGGTGTCCGAGGACCGGTGGGTGAGGCGGATCCGCAGGGGTCCCTTGCCGAGGCGGTCGCGGATCATTCCGCCGATCACCACGCTGCCGGTCCCGTCGTCCGCGTCGCCCGCCCGGTGCGTTTCGAACCGGGCGTCGATCCGCTCGGCGTGCAGCACCAGCCTGCCGCCCTCGAAGGCGGGCACGATCCGGTGGTCGCCGTCCGGCCGGTGCACGGGCGGCGGCGCCGCGGACGCGTCGGCGGAGACGTCGGAGCGGCGCAGCATCCCGTGTCCGGCGATACCGACTTCGACGCGCCAGGTGAGCCGTTCGGTGGCGCCGTCGGCGGAGATCCGCAGCCGGGCCGGGTCGATGACCGTCTCGAAGCCGGACCGGTCGTAGTCGTGCAGACTCTGCCGGGACCGGGCGGTGGCCTCCGGTTCGTCGACCCTGCGCAGCCGCAGCGGCACCACATGCCGCCGGCCGGCCCGCAGCCAGCCGGCCCGGAACTCGCTGCGGCGCGAGGCGGCGGGCAGGTTGCGGATGTACGCGTACCCCTTGAGGTGCAGCTTGCCGCCTTGCCAGTGCGCCTCGTGCAGCCGGGCGGTGAGCGGCAGGTCCCGGTCGTCGATCCGCAGCACCGAACGGGGCACCGGCCGGGTGAGGGCCGGGTACGAGGCGCTGCGGCGGCGCACGCCCTGGACACCGAAGGCGCCGGGCTCGGCCTTGTCGTGGGCGAGCAGCGCCAGCAGTTCGTCGGTGCGCCGTTCGCGTACGAGATGCCACATCACCCGCAGCCGCAGCGGCAGCCCGTCGAGGACGGCCGGGTCGACCTGGTCGGTGAACTCGTTGGCGTACGTGAGGAAGGCGCGGCGGTACTCGTCGTCGCCGTCGGGCAGCGCCTCCATGAAGTACCAGAGGTCGTTGGCGAGTACGTGCGCCTCGTAGCGGCGTTTGTCGTCGGCGCTGCGGTGCTCGTCGAGGAAGGTGGACACGCCCAGGACGTGCGAGGCCCGGTCCTGGATGCCGCGGACCACGGCGCGCCGGGTGGTGATCGAGCCGTCGCGGTCGCGCCAGTGGTAGACGGGGTCCTTGACGACGTCGACGGAGCGGGCCAGGAAGTGGGCGGGGAGGACGACGGGGATGTCCTCGTAGAGGGCGCCGACCGGGAAGGCGAAGGCGTGCTCGTCCCAGAACGCCCGGCGGAAGATCTTGTTGCAGGCGATCCGGTCGGCGGCGAGGTCCCAGTCACGGGAGATGTGGGTGCGCAGCCGGGTGGTCGCCATGGGCTTGCTGAAGTTGGGCGACTGCTGGAGCTTGCCGGAGGACCGCAGCCGGAGCACATTGCCGGACGCCATGTCCGAGCCCGTCTCCTCGAGTGCGCCGACGAGTCGCTCGTACGCGCGGGGCGGGACGATGTCGTCGCTGTCCACGAAAGCGACGTAGCGGCTGTCCGGGTCGCAGTTGCGGACACCGGTGTTGCGGGCGTGCCCGAGTCCCCCGTTCTTCTGGCTCACCAGCCGGAAGCGGCTGTCCTGTTCGGCGAATGCGGCGGCCAGGGCGGCACTGTCGTCGGTGGACCCGTCGTCGACCATCACCACCTCCAGGTCGGCCATGGTCTGCTCGGCGAGGGACCTCAGGCAGTCCGTCAGATAGAGCTCTACGTTGTAGACGGGGACGACGACACTGAGCCGTGGCGGCATGTTGAGCACGTCCGTTCATACGGGGGCCTGGTTATCCGTATGGCTCAACCGTGTGAACGGCCGAGGGTCACCGATCAGCTCCTCGAACGGGTGACACCAGGGTCCGCACAAGAACAAACGTTGCATCAGGCGCTCGGCGGCACACTCGTCGCCGTGGGGCGGAAACCGCTCGCGGAACACGCATCGGAGCGCCCGGAACCGGGTCCGCCGCGCCGGAGCGTGGACCGGAGCGGCGAGGGCGCGGGGGTCAGCTCTTCGTGAGCGCGGCGACCGCCGATGCGGCCAGGTCGTCCAGATAGCCCTTGGGCAGTTCGCCCCGGACGACCGCGAGCCGCCAGTACAGCGGGCCGACGATCAGGTCCAGGGCGCGGTCCGGGTCGCTGTTCTCGGGCAGCTCACCGCGGGCGACGGCGTCCCGCACGACCACCGCGGCGATGCCCTGCTGCGGGTCCAGCAGCGCGGCCTTGATCGCGTCGGCGATCTCCGGGTTCCGGGCCGCCTCGACCATCAGGTCCGGGATGACCTGCGAGGCGACGGGGTGACGCAGCGCGTAGGCGGCCAGCTGGAGCACGGCGCGGACGTCCCCGTACAGCGAGCCGGTGGCCGGAGCCGGCATGCCCTGGACGGCCACGGCGGAGACCAGGTCGAGGACGAGGGCCAGCTTGGACTTCCAGCGGCGGTAGACGGCGGTCTTGCCGACGCCGGCGCGCCGGGCGATGCCCTCGATCGACATCCGGGCGAAGCCGACCGCCGCCAGTTCCTCGAAGACGGCGCTGCGGATGGCATCGGTGACGTCCTCGCGCAGCACGGCGGCTCCGGCGGGGACGCGGCGGCGGGTTCCCGGGTCGGTGGTCATGGCGTCAATCATAGGCGTAACGACGAAACGGTTGCGTTGCGACGTGGTCACGTCCTACTCTCGACGTTGCGACGATACGGTTCCGTTCCGGCGTCCGCGATGGTTCCTGTCCTCCCGTCGAAAGCGATCGTGGTGAGCCAGACAACAGCCCCGCCGACAACGCCCGCGGCGACCGGTCCAGCCCCCGCCCCCGCCCCCGCCCTCCTCCTCCCGCTCCACGGACCGGGCGAGCTCGCCGCGCTCGCGGCCCGGCACGGGCTGACCGTGAGCGGGGCCAGGCCGACGCTGGGGGCGTACGTCCGGCAGCTGTGGGGCCGCCGGCACTTCATCACGGCGTTCGCCACCGCCAAACTCACCGCCCAGTACAGCCAGGCGAAGCTCGGCCAGATCTGGCAGATCATGACCCCGCTGCTCAACGCGACGGTCTACTTCTTCATCTTCGGCGTCCTGATGAACACGAAGAAGAACGTCGAGGACTTCGTGCCGTTCCTCGTGACGGGCGTCTTCATCTGGACCTTCACCAGCAACTCGATCACTGCGGGCACCCGCGCGATCAGCGGCAACCTCGGCCTCGTGCGGGCCCTGCACTTCCCGCGCGCCTCGCTGCCCATCGCGCTGGCTCTGCAGCAGCTCCAGCAGCTGCTCTTCTCCCTGGGTGCGCTGGTGCTGATCCTGCTCGGGTTCGGGCAGTTCCCCCGGCCGTCCTGGCTGCTGGCGGTTCCGGCGCTGTTCCTGCAGGCCGTGTTCAACACGGGCGTCTCGATGGTGGTGGCCCGGCTGGCCGCCCGGACCCCGGACATCGCGCAGCTGACACCGTTCGTCCTGCGGACCTGGATGTACGCCTCGGGCGTCATGTGGAGCATGGACGCGCTGCTCACGGGCGACAGGGTTCCGCACCTCGTGAAGCTGGCTCTGGAGTGCAATCCGGCCGCCGTCTTCATCGACCTGATGCGGTTCGCCCTCATCGACAGCTTCAGCAGGGCCCAGCTGCCCCCGCATGTGTGGGCCATCGCCACGGTCTGGGCGCTCGTGTGCGGGGTGGGCGGCTTCGTGTACTTCTGGCAGGCGGAGGAGCGGTACGGACGTGGCTGACCACAGCGAGCAGGTGCCGACCGTCGTCGTGGACGACGTCCACATCACGTACCGGGTCAACGGTGCCCGTACCGGAAAGGGCAGCGCCACCTCGGCGCTCAGCAGGATCGCGTCCCGGCGGCAGGCCCCCGGAGTGCGCGAGGTGCACGCCGTGAAGGGCGTCAGCTTCGCCGCGTACAAGGGCGAGGCGATCGGCCTGATCGGCTCCAACGGCTCGGGGAAGTCGACGCTGCTGAAAGCGATCGCCGGGCTGCTCCCGGCGTCGAAGGGCCGGGTGCACACCCAGGGCCAGCCGTCACTGCTCGGGGTGAACGCGGCACTGATGAGCGACCTGACCGGCGAGCGGAACGTCATCCTCGGCGGGCTCGCGATGGGCATGACGCGCGAGGAGATCCGCGAGCGCTACCAGGGGATCGTCGACTTCTCGGGCATCGACGAGAAGGGCGACTTCATCACGCTCCCGATGCGGACGTACTCCTCCGGCATGGGGGCCCGGCTGCGTTTCTCCATCGCCGCCGCCAAGAGCCACGACGTGCTGCTGATCGACGAGGCGCTGTCCACGGGCGACGCGAAGTTCCAGCGGCGCAGCAAGGAGCGGATCATCGAGCTGCGCAAGGAGGCGGGCACGGTGTTCCTGGTCAGCCACCACAACAAGTCGATCACCGAGACGTGCGACCGGGCGATCTGGCTGGAGGCGGGGACGCTGCGGATGGACGGTCCGGCGGAGGACGTCGTCGCCGCGTACGAGAGGTTCACCAGGACCAGGAAGTAGGCCGGCGGGCGGCGCAGGCCACGGTCGCGCCGGCGGGCAGCGGCCGGTGACGCGCTCACCTCACCCGGGTTCGCCCCCACAGCCGCAGCAGCGCCCGCCCCTCCGGTTCGCCGCGCGCCAGCAGGGCCGCCGCCCGTGCCCAGTGGGCGGGCGGCAGCCCGTAGCCGGTGATCAGGCGGTGCAGCACGTCGGACGGACCCGGCAGCATCAGCAGTTCACCGAGCAGCCGGGCGTCGGCCGGCGGGGCGTCTGTGGCGAGGACCAGGGTGAGCGCGTCCGGACCGAACCGCTCCACGAGCGCGAGCCCGTCCTCCCCCGCCGCCAGCAGCCACGGCGTGAGCCGCCCGCTCTGCCCGCCGTGCGGCTCCCGCTGCTCCACCAGCAGCCGCAGCACCCGCGCCCCCGCCTGTCCCGCGAGCAGCGGCAGCCAGCGCGGACCCCAGGTGGTGACCGCGTCGGCGGTGCCCGGCAGCTTCTGCTCGACGACGGCGGCGGTGACGGCCACCCGGGGGCCGAACCGCACCCCCAGGGTGAGCACCGCCTCCAGCGCGGGCGCGGGCAGCACCTCGGCGAGCGGAGCCAGTTCGGCGAGGGAGCGGCGCTGCTCGGGGCTGAGGCGGAGCCGGTCGGCGAGCTGCTGGGCGACCGCACCGAGACCGTCCCGCAGGAACACGCGCAGGGCCTCGGCCGGGTCGGGGGCGGTCAGGATCTGCGGGAGCTCACGACGGGCGCGCGGATCGAGGGAGGCGGCCGGCTCTTCGGCGTACAGGTCGAGGAGCGCGAGGCGCCGGGCCGGATCGGGGAGGGTGGCGAGGAGCGGGAGCAGGGCGGGGGTCGCGGCCAGCACCGCCACCGTCCCGGCGGGGTCCGGGGGCGCGGCGCCGAGAACGGATTCCGTGATGCGGCACCCCTCTCATCGAAGTGATCGGCCGCAACTGGCGGTGCGAGGACCGGCGTTGCACTCTGTACGACACCCGCCGGGGCACCGCCGCCCTGCTGCCGCGCGTGGTCGGGGGCGTACCCCGCTGCCAGAACCACGGCGGCCCGCTGATCGACGACGGCCCGCGCACCGCGACGGTCCAGCTGAAGCTGCTGGTCGACGGTGCGCTGCGGGCCAGGTTCACGCTGGAGGACGGCTCGACGGTGAAGGTGGGCCGGGAGCCGGGCGACGGCGGCATCGCCCTGGTCGGCCTCATACCGGAACAGCGGACGGCCGGACTCAGCCGCACTCATGTCGAACTGCGGGTGACCGGCGGAATCGTCCACGTCCGCGACCGCAGCACGTACGGAACCCACTGGCGCTCCACGGCCGGCAGGTCGGGCCCGGGCCCGTGGCACAAGCTGGGCGCCGAGGAACGGCAGTACCGCGGCGGCGACGAACTGCAACTGGCCGAAGCCGTGGTGCTGGCCCGCAGCGGACGCCGCTTCCCCATGGAACTGGCCCAGGAGTGGCAACGCCGCCGGTCGTCACCACCGGACGCGGCGGGCGAGACCCGCATGTACTGACGCCGGACCCGGCGCGTGAGGGCCGCCCCGGTGCGCGGTGGCGGAGCGTGGACCCTCTCCGGCGGGTTCGTGATCACAGCCCGGAAACCATGGGCGCCGGCCCCCAAAAGTCAACCATTGACCTGTGCGGCAGCACCTGCAATCTTGGCAAGCGCTTTCTATCCGTCTGGCGTCAAGGGGGACGCATGACACACTCCGCCGCACCCGCCCCATCCACTTCTGCCGAGGACCGCCACGCCGGCCGGGCGCTGTTCTCCGGCCATCACACCCACCTGTGGGGCTTCCTGCTCGCGGGCTGGCTGATCAGCTACGCCGACCGCACCGTCACCGGGCCGGTCGTCTCCTGGATGATCGAGAACAAGACGGGTTTCATCGGGGACGCCGCCAACCCGGCCACCCTCGGCGGTCTCATCGGCTCCATGTTCTTCACCGGATACATGCTCACGCAGTACGCGGGCGGGCGCCTCGGCGACCGCTACGGCCACCGCGAGATGCTCGTCGTCTCGCTGCTGTGGGCAGGCCTGCTGACCCTGGTGTCCGGGCTCACCGGCGGTCTGGTCGGGTTCGTCGTGGCCCGTGTGCTCACCGGCCTCGGCGAGGGCGTGTTCTACTCGAACGACCGCGTTCTGGTGATCGCGCACACGCCCCCGGCCCGCCGCACCATAGGACTCGGTGTGGTCCTGTCCGGCCTCTCCATCGGCCTGACGGCCGGCATCGTGGCCACCCCCCACCTCATCGACTGGGGCGCTGCGTGGGGCATGGGCGACCGGGCCTGGAGCATGCCTCTGTACGTTTTCGGGGCTGTCTCGCTCCTCGTCGCCGCGGCGACATGGGGCTTCTTCCGCGCCCGCGGGGACCGTCCGCTGCGCCTCGGTCCGCCTGCGCTGCGCCTCGTCGGCTACTCCGTCCCCGCGGCTGTCGCGATCGTCGCCCTGTTCCTGCTCGCGGACGAGTTCAGCTGGCCCGACTGGCTCACCGCCGTCGGTTCGGGAGTGCTGTTCCTCATCATGATCACCGTGGTCATCCGGGGCATCGTCCGCACCGGGCGCTCGGTCCACCTCCTCAACCGCAATGTCTGGCTGGTGTACATCGCCTTCATCGCGGTGATGTGGAACCTCTGGTTCTTCTCCTTCTGGTCCGTGCAGATCGTCGTGGAGAGCGCGCACAGCAGCTTCGGGGCAGCCGCGCTGACGGCGGCGTTCAACGCGGGCGCGGGCATCATCGGCTTCCCGGTGGGCGGCTGGATCGCCGACCGCAGGGTGCGGGCGGGCAAGGGCCGCAAGCCGCTGGCCATCACCTGCGCGGCCGTGCACACGGTCCTCGCGATCGCGTTCGGCATCAGCCTGCTCGACGGGAAGCCATCGCTGCTCCTGCTCGGCCTGATCCTGTTCTGCTCGGGCCTCTTCTTCAACGCCCTCCAGCCGATCGTCCACAGCATCCTCGGCGACCTGGCCACCGACGAGCACCGAGGCTCGCTGTTCGGCCTGTTCAACCTGGTCGCCGAGATCGGCGCGGTGGCGAGCCCCGTCGTCAGCGGCGTACTGCGCGACGCGACGGGAAGCTGGGCACCGGGCGTCTTCACTGCCGCCGGGGTGATGGCCGTCTCCGTCGTGCTCTACGGAATGGTGAAGGAGCGGATGCCGCTGCCCGCGTGACGGCGCCGAGGAGATCCGCTCGACTGCGCAGTTCCGAACCCTCGAAGGCCCGGTCACCTTGGTGACCGGGCCTTCGAGCGGTGTTGCCGGAGGGGGGACGGGACCCCGGCCCGCACCCGGGCCCGTCCGGCGCTCGATGACAGCCCCCGGGGCCTCGTCGAGCCCGTCCCCTCGAGGCCAAGGGCGAGAACGAGAACGGGGCGGCCGCCGAATTCCACGGCAACCGCCCCGCCCCACCGGCCCTTAGGCGTGCGTACGCAGCAGCGTCCGCATCGTCCGCATGGCCACCGACAGATTCGCCAGGTCGAACGCGTCCGACCCCCGAATCTCCTCCAGCGTGGAGCGCGACCGCGTCAGGATCGCCGCGTTCTTCTCCTCCCACGCCGCAAACCGCTCCTCCGGCGTCGAGGTCCCGTTGCCCACGGACAGCACGTCCGCGGTGAGCGCCGCATGTGCGGCGTACAGGTCCTCACGGATGGACGCGCGGGCCATCGACTGCCAGCGGTCGCTCCGCGGCAGTTCGATGATCCGGTCCATCAGCTGCGTCACACCGAGCCGGTCGGCGACGTCGTAGTAGATCTCGGCGACGGCCAGCGGGTCCTTGCCGATGCGCTCCGCGATCGCCACGATGTCGAGCGCCGGGAAGGCCGACGAGAATCCGGCGACGCGCTGCGCCAGCTCGTCCGGAACGCCGGCCTCGCTGAGCTCGTCCAGGATCGACTGGTACCACTCCTGGTCGGCGCCCTTCAGCATCTTGGGCAGCTCGGCCCAGACCTGGTCGACGCCGTCCTTGAAGAAGCCGATCGTGCCGGCGATCTCCAGCGGCTGCGGCCGGTTGCCGAGCAGCCAGCGCGAACCGCGCTCGACGAGCCGGCGCGAGTGCAGCCGGATCCGGGTCTGCACATCGGCGGCGACCTCGTTGTCGAGCGCCTCGACGGCGTCCCACACCTGGCCGAGGCCGAAGATCTCACGGGCCGCGGCCTGGGCCCGCACGATCTCCTCGATCGACGCGCCGGTCTCTTCCCGCAGCCGGTGCAGGAAGGTCGAACCACCCGTGTTCACCGTGTCGTTGACAAGCACCGTCGTGATGATCTCGCGACGCAGCGCGTGCCCGTCGACCGCCTCGGGGAACTGCGCGCGCAGCTGCTCGGGGAAGTAGGCGTACAGCAGCTTCTGCAGGTACGGGTCGTCCGGCAGGCTGGTCTTGATCAGCTCGTCGGACGTGGTGATCTTCGTGTAGGCCAGCAGCACAGCGAGCTCGGGCTGGGTGAGCCCCTTGCCGCTGTTCAGCAGCTCACGGATCTGCCGGTCGGTCGGCAGGAACTCCAGGGCGCGGTTGAGGTGCCCGTCGCTCTCGAGGCGGCGCATGAAGCGCTGCTGGGCGTGGAGCAGCGAGGAGGACTGGGCGACGGAGTTGGCGAGCGCGGTGTTCTGCGCGTAGTTGTTGCGCAGCACCAGACGCCCGATCTCGTCGGTCATGTCCGCGAGCAGCTTGTTGCGCTGCTTGACGGTCATGTCACCGTCCCGGACCAGACCGTTGAGCAGGATCTTGATGTTCACCTCGTGGTCGGAGGTGTCCACGCCGGCGCTGTTGTCGATCGCGTCGGTGTTGATCCGGCCGCCGCCCCGGGCGAACTCGATCCGGCCGAGCTGGGTCGCGCCGAGGTTGCCGCCCTCGCCGACGACCTTGGCCCGCAGATCCTCCCCGTTGACGCGGATCGCGTCATTGGCCTTGTCGCCGACGTCCGCGTTCGACTCGGCCGACGACTTGATGTACGTACCGATGCCGCCGTTCCACACCAGGTCGACGCGGGCCTTGAGGATGGTCTTCATCAGCTCGGCGGGCGTCATCTTGGTGACACCCGACTCGATGCCGAGCGCCTCGCGGACGTGCGCGTTGACCGGGATCGACTTCGCGGTACGGGGGTGGATGCCGCCGCCCGCGGACAGCAGATCCTTGTTGTAGTCGGCCCAGGAGCTGCGCGGCAGGTCGAAGAGGCGGCGCCGCTCGGCGTACGAGGCGGCGGCGTCCGGGGTCGGGTCGATGAAGATGTGCCGGTGGTCGAAGGCGGCGACGAGCTGGATGTGCTCGGAGAGCAGCATGCCGTTGCCGAACACGTCGCCGGACATGTCGCCGACGCCGACGACCGTGAAGTCCTCGGTCTGGGTGTCGTGGCCGAGCTCGCGGAAGTGCCGCTCGACGGACTCCCAGGCACCGCGGGCGGTGATGCCCATGCCCTTGTGGTCGTATCCGGCGGAGCCACCGGAGGCGAACGCGTCGCCGAGCCAGAAGCCGTATCCGACAGCGACCTCGTTGGCGATGTCGGAGAAACTCGCGGTGCCCTTGTCGGCGGCGACGACGAGGTACGTGTCGTCCTCGTCGTGGCGGACGACGTCGACGGGCGGCACGACCTCGCCGGCCACCAGGTTGTCGGTGATGTCGAGCAGCGCCGAGATGAACGTCCGGTACGAGGCGATGCCCTCGGCCATCCAGGCATCACGGTCGACGGCCGGGTCCGGCAGCTGCTTGGCGACGAAGCCGCCCTTGGCGCCGACCGGCACGATGACGGTGTTCTTCACCATCTGCGCCTTGACCAGGCCGAGGATCTCCGTACGGAAGTCCTCCCGCCGGTCCGACCAGCGCAGGCCACCGCGGGCGACCTTGCCGAAGCGCAGGTGGACACCCTCGACGCGCGGCGAGTACACCCAGATCTCGAACGCCGGGCGGGGCGCCGGAAGGTCCGGGATGGCCTGGGGGTCGAACTTCATCGAGACGTAGGAATGCGGCTTCCCGCTCGCCGCCTGCTGGAAGAAGTTCGTACGCAGGGTTGCCTTGATGACGGTCAGGAAGGACCGCAGGATCCGGTCCTCGTCGAGCGAGGCGACCTGGTCGAGCGCCCCGTCCAGCTCTTCGAGGAGACCGTCGATCAGCTCGGTGCCGGCGCTCTGCCGGCCCGGCGACATCCTGGCCTCGAAGAGGGAGATCAGCAGCCGAGTGGTGTGGACGTTGTTACGGAGGGTGTCCTCCATGTAGTCCTGGCTGAAGGTCGAACCGGCCTGCCGCAGGTACTTCGCGTACGCGCGCAGCACCATCGCCTGCCGCCAGCTCAGGCCCGCGCCGAGCACCAGGGAGTTGAAGCCGTCGTTCTCGGCCTCACCGGTCCACACGGCGGCGAACGCGTCCTGGAAGCGGTCCCGGGCGTCGTCGGCGAGGTAGGTGCCGCTGCCGTTGACCTGCGGCATCCGCAGACCGAAGTCGTAGATCCAGGCCAGCGTACGGTCCGCGCAGCGCAGCTCGTACGGGCGCTCGTCCACGACCTCGACACCGAGCCGCTGGAGCGCCGGGAGGACGGCGGAGAGGGAGACCTGCTCGCCGGTCCGGTAGATCTTGAAGCGTCGCTCGCCGGGGGCGGCACCGACCGGCTCGTACAGGCTGAGCGCGAAGTCCTTCTCGTTCCGCTTGAGCGCCTCGAGGTGGACCAGGTCGGCGACGGCGGAACGCGGCGAGTGGTCGGCCTTGTAACCCTCGGGGAACGAGTGACCGTACTGGCGCAGCAGTTCCGCGGCTCGCTCCTCGCCGCACTCGGCGTTCAGCGCCTCCTGGAAGCCGTCGGCCCAGGAGCGGGCGGCCTCGACGAGACGGGCCTCGATGCGCTCCACCTCGGCGCCGGTGAGGTCGGGCAGTTCGGTGCCCGGCGCGACGCGGACGACGAAGTGCAGCCGGGACAGGATCGACTCGGTGTTCCAGGCGGTGAAGTCGACGCTGGTGCCGCCGAGCTCCTCCTTGAGGATGTCGATCAGCCGGAGCCGGACACCGGTGGTGTAGCGGTCACGCGGCAGGTAGACGATCGCGGAGTAGTAGCGCCCGTACTCATCCTGGCGCAGGTACAGCCGCAGCCGGCGCCGCTCCTGGAGGTAGAGCACCGAGGTGACGATGGAGCGCAGCTGGTCGACGGGCGTCTGGAAGAGCTCGTCGCGCGGGTACGTCTCGAGGATCTGCAGCAGGTCCCGGCCGTCGTGGCTGTTGGGCGAGAAGCCCGCGCCCTCCAGCACCTCTGCGACCTTGCGGCGGATGACGGGCACCCGGCGCACGGACTCGGTGTAGGCGGCGGACGAGAACAGTCCGAGGAAGCGGCGCTCACCGATGACGTTGCCCTCGGCGTCGAACTTCTTCACCCCGACGTAGTCGAGGTAGCTGGGGCGGTGCACGGTCGACCGGCTGTTCGCCTTGGTGAGGATGAGCAGCTTGCGCTCACGGGCCTTGGCGCGGGCGTCGGCCGGCAGCCGGTCGAAGGACGGGCTGACCGGGTGCGCCTCGTCCTCGCTGTGGTGCGGGTCGGAGCGCAGGATGCCGAGGCCGGTGCCGGGGACGGCGGCCAGCGCGTCGGTCTCCCTCAGCTCGTACTCGCGGTAGCCGAGGAAGGTGAAGTGGTCGGCGGCGAGCCAGCGCAGCAGCTCCCGCGCCTCGTTCACCTCCTCGTCGGCGAGGGCGTCGAGCGGCTCGCCGGGCAGGTCGTCGGCGATGCGCAGCGCGGCCTCGCGCATCTTCTCCCAGTCCTCGACGGTCTCCCGTACGTCGGACAGCACCCGGAGCAGGTTCTCGGCGATCGTCTTGAGGTCGGCGCGGTCGGTCTCGCGGTCGATCTCGACGTGGATCCAGGACTCGATGAGCGCGTCGTGCGGCAGCGGGGCCTTGGTCCCGTCGGCACCCTTGCGGACCGTGCCCACCGAGAGGCCGTTGCCCTCGGCGAGGACCTCGATCAGCTTGCCGGTGACATCGCGGCGGACGACGACCTGCGGGTGGATCACGAGATGGATGCCGCGCCCCTGCCGGGACAGCTCATTGGTGACGGAGTCGACCAGGAACGGCATGTCGTCCGTGACGACCTCGACGACCGAGTGACTGGACGTCCAGCCGTTCTCCTCGACGGTCGGCGTGTGCACCCGTACGTTCGCGGTGCCCTGCGGCCGGTTCTCCGCAAGGCGGTAGTGGGAGGAAGCGGCACCGAAGACGTCGACCGGGTCGCGACCGGCCAGGTCCTCCGGAGCAGTGTGCAGGTAGTAGCGCTGGAGGTACGAGAGGAGCGCGTCCTGGCCCGCTCCTGTGCTGCCGGCCGCGGCGCCCGCAACGTGCACCCGGGTGCTACCGCCCGGGCTGCCGACACCACCGCCCGGGCTGTTGTCAGCTACCTTGGCGGCCCGTGCGAGCAGCTCGGCCTTGGCTTCGTCCAGCTTGGTCTGCATGTCCTCTGGCTCCTGTCGCGCGCCGTTGCGTGACGTAGGTGAAAAAGGCGACATACCGCCACGACACGGGGTTTCCGGTCTGGGACGACGCTATGCCGCTATGAGAGATGCCCGGGACCTTATCGGCCATTTTTGGCAGCGGGTCCGGGGCGGAGGGATCAGTCATGGCCCGGGCGCGTTGGCAGTCCGGGCGCAGGCCGGGGGCTTCACTGCCCCCGAGGCGTATCGCGCTGATCACGGGGTCCAGGCTATCTCCCCGACACCCGGAACCGTCATGAGCCGTATGTGTACAAAAGAAGGCCCCGAACTTTGACACTCTGGACAGCGCGCAACGGACGGATGCACGCTTACCGGAGACGTCCGCGCGAGGGGAGCCCCGCAGCAATGGCACCGAAAATCCTGATTGTCACCGGCGACGCCGCCGAGTCCCTGGAAGTCCTCTACCCGTACCAGCGGCTGCGCGAGGAGGGGTACGACGTCCACATCGCGGCTCCCGCCCGCAAGACGCTCCGCTTCGTGGTCCACGACTTCGAGCCCGGCTTCGACACGTACACCGAGAAGCCCGGCTACACCTGGCCGGCCGACCTGGCGTTCTCCGAGGTGGACCCCGGCGACTACGTCGCCCTGGTCATCCCCGGCGGACGGGCCCCCGAATACCTGCGCAACGACGCCGAGCTCCGCAAGCTCCTCAAGGCCTTCTTCGAAACGGACAGGCCGGTGGCCCAGATCTGCCACGGCCCGCTGCTGACGGCGGCGATCGGCGAACTGGGCGGCCGCCGCGTCACGGCCTACCCCGCGCTGGAACTCGACATGCAGGCCGCGGGTGCCACCTTCGAGGACCACGAAGCGGTGGTCGACGGCACCCTGGTCTCGTCCCGCGCATGGCCGGACCACTCGGCCTGGATGCGCGAATTCCTGAAGATCCTGCGCACCGAGGCCCCGGTGAGCTGAGGGCGGCGCAGCCCCGCGGCCTGTCCCGCCCCTCCGAGACCCTCAGGCGGCCATGTGCGCGGCGAGCGCCACGGCCTCGGCCAGACTGTCCACCACCGGCACCCCGGCCGCCTCGAGGCTCACCCGGCTGTGCGACCCGCCGGTGTAGAGCACCGCTCCCGCACCGACATGCGCCGCCGCCACCGCGTCGTCCACCGCGTCACCGATGATCACCGTGTGCTCCGGCGCTATCCCGTCCAGCGCGGCGAGGTGCCGCTCCATGTGCTGCGCCTTGCTGCCGCCGGACGGCCCGGTGCGCCCGTCGACCCGGGTGAAGTGCTGCTCGATGCCGTACCCCCGCACCACCGGAACCAGCTGCTCGTGGACGTACATGCTCAGCAGTGACTGGCTACGGCCTGCCAGCCCCCACTGCGCCAGCAGCTCCTCGGCCCCCTCGGTGAGCCCACAGGCGACCCGCTGCTCGGTGTAGTACCGGTGGAAGATCCCGTCCATCCGCTCCCACTCGGCGTCGGTGGGCAGCCGGCCCATCAGCCGCTCGTAGAAGCGGGGGATCGGGACGCAGTACATCTCGCGGTACTGCTCGATCGTGATCGGCTCCAGGCCGACCTCGGCGAACGCTGCATTCGTCGCGCCGACGACTGCGGCGTTGTCGTCGAGCAGTGTGCCGTTCCAGTCCCAGACCAGATGCATGCGGTGCTTCCCCTTCGTCCCCATGCAGAGAAAATACCCGCCGGGCAGGACAACGGGCGCACGGCCCGGGTCTGTGCTCGTCAGCCGATCAGGTTGGGGATCTCCTGCACGCCGAACCAGAGCAGCTCATGGTCCTCGGCGCCGTCCACGGTGAACTGCGCGTCGTCGTCCCCGAGGTCCGCCGCCCCCAGCACGGCCGCGGCCGCCGCCACGTCCTTCTCCGCGTCCTCCGCATCGACGTGCACCGCGGCCGCCTTCACCAGCGGCACCGCGGAAGCAATACGCACCTCGCCGAGCGACGAGGGGTCCAGGCTGTGGTCGGGGTCGGCGACCGCCTGCCCGTCCGGTACGTCGACGGCCACGACGACCCGCCTGCGCACCACCCCGGGGTCCCCGGCGATCAGGCGCAGCGAGGCGGACGCGGCCCGGTTGAGCGCCGCGTACTCCAGCTCCTCGATGTCGTCGGAGACGTACCACTCACGCAGCGCGGGCGTCACCGCGTACGCGGTCAGCGGACCGGGGCCGACTTCGCCCGCACGGTGCGCCGCTGCGAGACCGGAGAGGGTCAGGGGGACGTACACGCGCATGGCTGGCCGCTTTCATAGTCGGAGACGCCCTCAGGATACGTGCGCCGTCCCCCTTCGGGGTTACGGATACGACGCCCGGCCCGTCCACCCGGCAACCGTCCTTCACCCTCCCCACGCCTGCCCCGCGCCCGTGCCGCACCGGGTCCGTCACCCGGATAGGTGAACTTCCCGCACCACGTCCGGCGGCCTGTCGGCGCTTGCAGGCACGGCCACCGCCGCCGTAGAAGATCCCCAACAGAAGTTACCGCCCGGTATACGTCCGGGCTCGATCACGGGGGCGATCAACGATGAGCATGAACAGGACCCGGCCCGCAGGACGCCACGACCAGCGCAGGCCGGACGCCGTACCACCACCGCAGCGCCGCGGGACACCCCAGCGGATGCTGCGGCCCCACCACTGGTTCGCGGAACGTCTCCTCGCGGTCCTCAGCGGGCAGCGCCCGGTGCACTGGATGCTCGGCCACACGATCGGCGAGGCGTACGACCAGCTCGCCGAACTGGCCCCGGCCACCCCCCTGAGGGCCCGTGGCGCCCGACCGGTGGTACGCCAGTGCCACGGCGCGCAGCCGGCCCCGGGCGTGGTGGAGGCCTGCGCGAGCATCGCGGCTGGCGAGCAGGTGCGAGCGATGGCCTTCCGCCTGGAACAGGGCCCCGACCTCCGCTGGCGCTGTGCCGCAGTGGAACTGGGCATCCCCACCCCGCCCCGCACGACCCCGTCCGCCGGGTCGCACCGGTCCGTCGCCCCGAGCCCGTCCGGCGATTGACGACAGGCCACCGCCCTCCGCCACCCGCGGCAGACCCGCACGGGCCATCGGATCAAGCCCGTGCGAGGGGCCCCACGCCGTGAGGCCCGCAGGGGAGATCGACGACGGCGCCGACCAGGCGCACCGGCACCCGCCCCGCCCCGTACAGACGCGGCTGGGGCCGAGCACCCCTCGGTGCCCGGCCCCAGCCGCACTCAACACGGATCCACGCCCAGAAGTTCCGGGGCGCAGACCGCCGACCGCGCCTACTTCTTGCGGCGGCGGCCACCGCCCCCGCTCTTCTGCGCCCTGCGCCGCTCCGCCCGGGTGAGCCCGTCCGACTCGGACGTCACTCCACCGTCACCGTTGGAGAAGTCGCCCTCGACGACGCCGCCCTCCCCGTCCACGGTGGGAGCGGAGAAGTGCAGACGGTCGGGACGCTGCGGAGCGTCCAGCCCCTTGGCGCGGATCTCCGGACGCGCCCCGGCCGGCACCGCGGCGTCCTCCTTGGACAGCGACGTCCGCTCGGCCGCGTCCTGCACCGGAACCTCCTCGACCTGCTGCTCGACCTGGACCTCCAGGTTGAACAGGTAGCCGACGGACTCCTCCTTGATGCCCTCCATCATGGCGTTGAACATGTCGAAGCCCTCGCGCTGGTACTCGACCAGCGGGTCCTTCTGCGCCATGGCCCGCAGGCCGATGCCCTCCTGGAGGTAGTCCATCTCGTAGAGGTGCTCACGCCACTTGCGGTCCAGGACGGACAGCACCACACGCCGCTCCAGCTCACGCATGATGTCCGAGCCGAGCTGCTTCTCGCGCTCGTCGTACTGCTCGTGGATGTCGTCCTTGATGGACTCACCGATGAACTCGGCGGTGATGCCCGCCCGGTCCCCGGCCGCGTCCTCCAGCTCGTCGACGGTGACCTTCACCGGGTAGAGCTGCTTGAACGCGCCCCACAGCCGGTCGAGGTCCCACTCCTCGGCGAAGCCCTCGGAGGTCTCCTGCCGGATGTAGTCGTCGATGGTGTCGTCCATGAAGTGGCGGATCTGCTCCTGCAGGTCCTCGCCCTCCAGGACGCGACGGCGCTCGCCGTAGATGACCTCGCGCTGCCGGTTGAGCACCTCGTCGTACTTCAGGACGTTCTTGCGCGTCTCGAAGTTCTGCTGCTCGACCTGCGACTGCGCGGACGCGATCGCCCGCGTCACCATCTTGTTCTCGATCGGCACATCGTCCGGCACGTTCGCCATCGACATGACGCGCTCGACCATCTGCGCCTTGAACAGCCGCATCAGGTCGTCGCCGAGTGACAGGTAGAAGCGGGACTCGCCCGGGTCGCCTTGGCGGCCGGAACGACCGCGCAGCTGGTTGTCGATGCGCCGCGACTCGTGCCGTTCGGTACCGAGCACGTACAGCCCGCCGAGGTCCTTGACCTCTTCGAACTCCGCCTTCACGGCCTGTTCGGCCTTCGCCAGCGCGGCGGGCAGCGCGGCCGCCCACTCCTCGACGTGCTCGACCGGGTCGAGACCGCGCTGGCGCAGCTCCGCCTCGGCGAGGTCGTCGGGGTTGCCGCCGAGCTTGATGTCCGTACCGCGGCCGGCCATGTTCGTCGCGACCGTGACCGCGCCCTTGCGGCCGGCCTGGGCGACGATCGTCGCCTCACGGTCGTGCTGCTTGGCGTTGAGGACCTCGTGCTGGACACCGCGCTTGGAGAGCTGCTGCGAGAGGTACTCGGACTTCTCGACCGAGGTGGTGCCGACCAGGATCGGCTGGCCCTTCTCGTGCTTCTCGGCGATGTCGTCGACGACCGCGGCGAACTTCGCGACCTCGGTGCGGTAGATCAGGTCGGACTGGTCGACGCGGACCATCGGCCGGTTCGTCGGGATCGGCACGACGCCCAGCTTGTAGATCTGGTGGAACTCGGCGGCCTCGGTCATCGCCGTACCGGTCATGCCGGACAGCTTGCCGTAGAGGCGGAAGAAGTTCTGCAGGGTGATCGTGGCGAGGGTCTGGTTCTCGTCCTTGATGTCCACCCCTTCCTTCGCCTCGATGGCCTGGTGCATGCCCTCGTTGTAGCGGCGGCCGGCGAGGATACGGCCGGTGTGCTCGTCGACGATCATGACTTCGCCGTCGATGACGACGTAGTCCTTGTCCTTCTTGAAGAGTTCCTTGGCCTTGATGGCGTTGTTGAGGTACCCGACGAGGGGGGTGTTCACCGACTCGTAGAGGTTCTCGATGCCGAGCCAGTCCTCCACCTTCGCGACACCGGGCTCATGGATGGCCACGGTCCGCTTCTTCTCGTCGACCTCGTAGTCGCCGGTCTCCTCGATGCCCTTGAGCGGGTTGCCCGCCTCGCCCTTGGTCAGGCGGGTGACCAGCTTGGCGAAGTCGCCGTACCACTTGGTGGCCTGGTCGGCCGGGCCGGAGATGATCAGCGGCGTACGGGCCTCGTCGACGAGGATCGAGTCGACCTCGTCGACCACGGCGAAGTTGTGGCCGCGCTGGACGAGCTCGTCCGCGGACCACGCCATGTTGTCGCGGAGGTAGTCGAAGCCGAACTCGTTGTTCGTGCCGTACGTGATGTCGCAGGCGTACTGCTCACGGCGTTGTGCCGGCGTCATGTTCGCGAGGATGCAGCCGACGGTCAGGCCCAGGAACTTGTGAACCCGGCCCATCATTTCGGAGTCGCGCTCGGCCAGATAGTCGTTGACCGTGATCAGGTGCACGCCCTTGCCGGAGAGCGCGTTGAGATAGGCGGGCAGGGTGCCGACGAGGGTCTTGCCCTCACCGGTCTTCATCTCGGCCACATAGCCGAGGTGCAGAGCCGCACCGCCCATCATCTGGACGTCGTAGTGGCGCTGTCCGAGGACACGCTTCGCGGCTTCTCGGACCGTTGCGAATGCCTCGGGGAGCAGGTCATCCAGGCTCTCGCCGTCCGCGTACCGTTCCTTGTACTCGTCGGTGAGCGCCCGCAGCTCGGCGTCGGAGAGGTTGACGAAGTCCTCTTCGATGGAGCTGACCTGGTCCGCGATGCGGTGCAGTTTGCGCAGGATCTTGCCTTCGCCTGCACGCATGAGCTTGTTGAAGACGGACACTGAGGCTGGTCTCCTTGCCGGTCGGGCCTGGCACTGGGTCGTGTTATGGACGCTGGCGCGGGCACGGCAGGTAGGCCCCACCGCAACGGTCATCGTAAGCGAGGACCCCGCCGCGCCGGGAGGGCTGCCGCCGCGTTGCCCCCGCTGTGCCCTGCAGAGTCAACGGCCGAAGGGCTCCGAAGGTGCCGGAAACCCCGAAAAGTGTTCGCATCGTCGTCGGTGCCTCACCAGAATCCGTACATGGAACCGATCACTCTCACCACCGAGCGTCTCCTGCTGCGGCCCTTTCACGAGGGCGACGCGGACGAGGTGTACGCCGCCTGTCAGGACCCGGACATCCAACGCTGGACGGTCGTCCCCTCCCCGTAAACCCATGCCGACGCGGAACTCTTCACCCGGAAGCTGTGTCCCGGCGGCTGGCAGGACGACTCGATGTACAACTTCGCGGTCGTCCGGCGCGAGGACGGAGCTGTCACAGGCGCGCTCGGCATCAACCGCCGCAACCTGCCGGGCACGTACGAGGTGGGGTTCTGGACCGCGAAGGAACACCGCGGTCTCGGCTACATGACGGAGGCGGTGCTGGCCGCGGCCCACTGGACCTTCACCTCGCTCGGGGCGGACAGACTGGAGTGGCGGGCCGAGGCGGGCAACGAACCCTCCCGGGCCGTGGCGCTGCGGACGGGCTTCCACATGGAGGGCGACCAGCGGTCGGGGCTGCTGAACAAGGGGGTGCGACGGGACACCTGGATCGGCGCACTGCTTCCGTCCGACCTGGGCCTGCCGGGCGCCCATCCGTATCTCCCGGTCGCGGCACCGTCCGCCCCCGCAACCAGCCCGTCCACCGGTCTCCCCACGGGGCTCCACGGGGCGTCCACCGCTCCGTGAACGGTTGTCAGTGCCGCCCTCTAGGGTGCAGAACATGACGCCAGTGCCGCCCCCCGCCGCCGAACTCTCCGCCGATCAGGCCCGCAGGATGGCTCTGCGCGCCCAGGGTTTCCTCGGCGCGCCGGACCGCCGGGCCGGGGTGCCGGGCGTGCTGCGGCACCTCGGCGCCGTACAGCTCGACACCATCTCGGTGCTGGCCCGCTCGCACGAACTGATTCCGTACGCGCGCCTCGGCGCCGTCGGCCGGCGCACGGTCGAGGACGCGTACTGGTCGGCGGGCCGCAGCTTCGAGTACTGGTCGCATGCGGCATGCATCCTGCCGGTCGAGGAGTGGCCGCACTTCGCGTTCCGCCGCCGCGCCTACCGCTCGCGCCCGCACTGGTACCACGACCTGCCGGACGGGGCCTACGACGCGGTGATCAAGCAGCTGCGCGCCGAGGGCCCGCTGACGGCGACGGAGCTGGGCGGCGCGAAGAACGGTGGGGAGTGGTGGGACTGGTCGGCGTCGAAGGTCGCCGTCGAGCGGGCCCTGATGTACGGCGAGGTGGTGTGCACGGAGCGACGCGGCTGGAAGCGGGTGTACGACCTCGCGGAGCGCGCCCTGCCCGACGCCGTACTGCACGACGATCTGGACGACACCGAGTGCCTGCGCCGGCTGGTCGCACTCGCGGGACAGTCCCTGGGGGTCGGAACCCGCGCGGACATCGCGGACTACCACCGGCTGAAGGGCGAGCAGTTCGACGCGGTGGTGGCGGATTCAGGTCTGGTGCCGGTGACGGTGGAGGGCTGGGCCAAGCCGGCCTGGGCCGACCCGGCGGCGCTGGCCTCGGAACCTCGCGGACGGCACCGCACGACGCTGCTGTCGCCGTTCGACTCGCTGATCTGGGAGCGGGCGCGGACGGAGCGGATCTTCGGCTTCACGCACCGCCTGGAGGCGTACGTCCCCAAGCCCAAGCGGATCCACGGCTATTTCGCGATGCCCCTGCTGGCGGGCGGCAAGCTGCAGGGCCGGGTCGACCCGGCGCGCGAGGGCACCACGCTGGTCGCCCGGCAGGTGTCCCTGGCGGGCCACAAGGCCGTGGAGCCGATGGCCGAGGCCCTGGTGGAGGCGGCGTCCTGGGTCGGCTGCACGGACGTACGGCTGGAACGGGTCGACGCACCGGAGCTGCGCGAGCCACTCACCCGGGAAATCGCCCGGGCGCTCCGTTGACCATGCCATCTCTTTACCTGCCGTGGCTCTACCTGATCTCGAGGATCTTCTCCCGCATGGCATAGACCACCGCTTCCATCCGGGAGTGCAACTGCAGCTTCTCCAGAATGTTGCGGACGTGGTTCTTCACGGTGTTCTCGGAAATGAACAGTTCCTTCGCGATATCGCGATTGTTCATGCCTGTGGCAACCAGTTTGAGGACTTCCAGCTCCCGGTCGGTGAGCCGCGGCGCCGGCACCAGTCGGCGCTCGTCGGTCCGCTGGATCATCGACTTGAACTCGGTGAGCAATTTGGATGCCATGGACGGGCTGATCTGGGACTGCCCGTCGGCGACCGCCCGGATCGCCGTGGCCACCTCGTCCGTGGAGATCTCCTTGAGGAGATAGCCGGTGGCGCCCGCCTTGATCGCGTCGTAGAGGTCGGCCTCCTCGTCGCTGATCGTCAGCATGATGATCTTCGCGCTGGGGGCCACCTCCTTGATGGACGTGCAGGCCTCGATGCCGCCCCGCTTGGGCATGCGCACATCCATCAGCACGATGTCGGGCAGCAGGTCGGCCGCCTTGTCGACCGCCTCGGCCCCGTCACCCGCCTCACCGACGACCTGGATGTCCTCCTCCTGGGCGAGGACGATCTCCAGGCCTCTGCGGAAGAGCGCGTGGTCGTCCACCACCAGAACGCGGATCGGCTCCTTGCGGGAACCACTGTCCGCGTCCGTGCCGGTATCGGCACCGGCCGCTTCGTCTCCGTTGCTCGCACCGCATACGGGCCCGAAGGTGTCCGCCATCGTTCCTCCCCCTGAAGGCCATGGCCTGAAGTTCGCAAACTCTCCGCCAACGGCATTTCACAGAGCACCGATTGGCTTGGGACGCCATGCTTTCATGCCCGGACGTCGCAGCGGTGGTCCTGTGGTCGCACGGTGGTGCCCCTGGCGCGAATTACACCCCAGGGGCACCACCGTGCGGGGCGTCAGCCGCCGAGCGCACCGCCCGCGCCACCCGCCTCGTCAGCGGCCAGCGGGTCGGTCCTCAGGTGAATGACACCGTAGTCGTAGGCGTGGCGTCGGTAGACGACACTGGGTTCCTTCGTCTCGGAGTCGACGAACAGATAGAAGTCGTGCCCGACCAGCTCCATCTCGTAGAGCGCCTGGTCGAGCGTCATCGGTGCCGCCACGTGCGTCTTCTCGCGCATCACCAGCGGCCCTTCGCCCTGTACCTCGAGCGAGCCGATCCTGGTGGTGGGTACGGACGGGCCGGCGCCTTCGCCGGCCAGGGCGCCTTCGCTGTTGAAGGCCGCGGTGCCCGGCACGGTCTCGGCGACTTCGGCAGCGGGAATCCTGCCGTTGCCACGGCGGCTGTAGCGCTTGTCGTGCTGCTTGCGCAGCCGCGCCTCCAGCTTGCCGGTGGCCAGGTCCAGCGCTGCGTACGGATCACCGGCGGCTGCTTCGGCACGGATGACCGGTCCACGCGAGCGGAGCGTGATCTCCACCCGGTCGGAACGGTCTGCCTGACGGGGGTTTGGCTCCTTGGACACCTCGACGTCGAGGCTGATCACCTTGCCGTCGAACTTCTGGATCTTGTCCAGCTTCAGCTTTTCGGCCACGTGCTTGCGGAACCGCTCGGGCACCTCGGTCTTGCGGCCCTTGACGACGATGTCCACGCAGAACTCCGTTCCCGGATCGCTCCGCTCAGCGGCGGAGCATCTCCCTTTTGCACCAGGCCCCGGTGGTCGCCGGAGCCGCGGACTCGGTGACTTCCACCTCCTCCTCCCCCGTTGGGGAGGACTCCACCCCACCGAACTTCTGAACGTCTGGACTACCGGTGAGTTACCTGCCCGAAAGCTGGTGGTGCACTCGTCGAGGTGTGGCATTCACCATTCCTCACAACCGAACATAGCCTGCTCGGCCTGATGTCGGCACCCGCTACTCGCACGTACCTCCGTTCAGGGTCTTTTACCTACTCACTACCTGCAATGATGCAAGTTCACCTGCGGTTCCGGTTTATTTCGAAGGCGGACGGGGACGCTGCCACAACGGCCGCCTGCCGCACTCCGGAAAGCGATCCTCCGCGCCCGCCCGCGGCATCGACCGCCCGTGCCGCCTCGGTCAGCGTCGCCCCGGTCGTCAGGAGGTCGTCCACAAGCACTACCCGTTCGGCCGCAAGCAGCCGCTCACCGCCGGCCACCACCTCCAGCGCGCCCGCCAGATTCGCCCGGCGCTGCCGGGCGCCGAGTCCCGACTGATCGGCCACCGGGCGCCTTTGCCGCAGCACCGTCACCACCCGGGCCGGCATTCCGCCGCGCCGCAACTCCCCAGCCGCGGCCAGCGCGATCCGGCGCGCCGGATCATGCCCACGCGCGGCCACCGCCCGGCGCGCGGAAGGCACGGGCACGAGCAGCAGGGGTCCAGGACCGTCCATCTGCCCCGTCCCGGCCCGTACGGCACCTGCCAGCGCCCTGCCGAGCACTCTGGAGAGGGGAAGTGCGCCACGTTCCTTGTGTGCCAGGAGCACCGCCCGTACCGCGTTCTCGTACGCTGCGGCCGCATGCACCACCGGCAGTCCGGCCGGCTCCGGCGTGGGCCGCACCCGCCGCGGCAACGCCCCGCACAGCGCCGCCCGGCAGTCCTCGCACACCTCCGTCCGCGGCCTGCCGCAGCCACCGCAGGCCACCGGCAGTACCAGTCCGGCGATCTCCCGCCACCACCCCCGCATATCTCCACTGTGCCCCCGGCCCACGAGCCCGGCCACCCCTGTGGAAAACGCCTGCGCCCTCGCCCGTGACCCACTCGGCACCCACACGGAACGAGCAGAATGACGGGTGCCGTCGGGCGGATCACGGCTCCAGGAGATGTCCGGCGCATCATGGCCGGACACCTCCTACGGGACAGCCCTCAGCCCGGGTAGACCAGCGACGAGCCCTTCTTGACCACCGTCTGCCAGTTGTCGCCCGGCGACAGCTTCACTATCCCGTCGCCCTCGGTGTCCGCCATCAGCGGCAGCTGCTCGTCGTCCGCCGCCGCGACCGCCGACACCTGGTTGACCCCGGGCAGCACGCCCGAGGCCGGCGCCGAACCGTCCGCCTGCACGTAACGGACCTGCTGCACGCCGCCCTGCTCCTTGCCGACCACCACGAGACGGCTCCGGCCCGACCAGGACATCGCGGTCACATCCGTCAGCTGGGGCGCGGCCTGCCGCAGCTCCACGACGGAGACCTCCTGCTTCGAGGCCGTTCCCTGGCGCTCGATCCGGCCGATCTTCAGCGTCGTGTGCCCGTCCTCGGTCAGCAGCAGCGCGATCCGTACCCCGTCGGCAGACAGCCGCAACGCCTCCAGCCGCGCTCCGTCCAGGCCCGGCACCGTCACTTCGGACGGCTTGCCGGCACCACCGGCCAGCCGCAGCAGCCGGGAGTGGTCCGGATCCCGGTCGGCCACCCAGAGATCGCCCCGGCCGTCCCAGCTGGGCGCCGACAGCCGGTCGTCGGGCTTCTTGCCCTGGCTGGTCACTGCGGGCGCGGGCAGCTCGCCCTCCGACGCGACGGAGGACACGTACAGGGCCGCATGGTTCTGCGAGACCGCCGCCGCGACCTGCTCGTCACGGGACACACCGACCGCGCTCATCCGCACCGGTCCGTCGCCCAGCGGGCCGGTCACCGGCTCCGGGTCGCCGCTGCCCCTGGTGGACCCGGGAATGCGCTGGACGTGCCCCTTGGCGTCGACGAAGTACTGGCTGTCGGGCCCGCCCGACGAACCGTCCGGAGCGAACTCCTCCGCCTGATCGGCGCCCAGCACGCACAACGGCGAACCGTCGGACCGCTGGAGCTCCACCTGCCCGACCCGCGCCGACGTCAGGTCCCGCACGGTGTACAGCACCTGAGAGGCCATCATGCGACAGGAGCGCTGCCCGACGTTGTCCGCCTTCTTGTTCAGCGGAACCTTCAGGATGCTGCGGTCGTCGGGGGCCAGCGAGGTGATGCCCCGGCGCAGCGCGGTACTGGTGGGGAAGCGGGAATCGACCACCGGCCGCAGCCAGTTGGTCGGGCCCTCGATGAGACTGCGGACCGTCTGCGTCACGGTGTCCATCCCGGTGACGGGATCCGTCCTGTTGCGCACGTAGACGGGGTCGGCGACCAGCGTGGACTGCTCTGCCACCTGTCCGGCGGCGAAGTAGTACTTGTTGACGGAGCGGTAGAGACGCTTGAAGTCGGACTGACCCAGCAGCAGACCGTCCGGCACGAGGTCGATACGCCACTCCTTGCCGTCCGGCCCGTTCTCCTTCACCAGATGAAGGGTCCGGCTGAATTCCGAGGGCGCGACCGGCTGGTAGGCGCTCTGTGCGTCGACCGTCGCCACCTTCTCACCGGTCAGGGTGTAGCTGAGCTCCGAACTGCTGTTACCGCTGTCGTGGACCGAGCGGTCGCTGCGGCTCGGCGCCTTGGAGAGCACCGTGGTGAGCGCGCTCGGTTTCCAGGTTCCGGCCGCCTTCTTCGTCAGGTACTTGCGGGTGGTCCGGAAGCCGGGGTCATCGCTGGTCATGGACTCCAGGAAGCCGTCGACCACCTCGTTCGGAGTGGCGTCGTCGCGCGGCGCCACCGCGTACACCTGCACCTGGGAGTCACCGGGCTGCGAGGCGTCGACCGCCTTGACATCCCCGGTGACGGGCATCGATCCGCACGCGGACAGCAGCACGACGCCGCATCCCAGCAATGCGGTCAGCGCCACCACACGTCCACGGCCGTCCCGACGACGGTCAGCGCCCACGAGTCGTGTCCTCCCGCTCCGGGGTCTGCACAGCGGATTCGATGTCTGCACCCTGCGGGTCGTCGGCGGGGCGGGCGACCACCCGCGCACCATTGCCCGGCAAGGCCGCCGGGTGCACCGAAGCAGGTCCCGTCCTGGGAGCCACGGGGGCACGCGTCGGTACGGCCAGCGGCGACCGTTCCGGGCCGGCCTGCTGGGCAGGAACCGCCGTCAGCCGGTGCTCACTCCCGGTGGTGACGCCGTCCGCGGTCCGCTCCCGGTTCTCCCGGTTGCGGCGCGAGTCCTCGGGCTCCAGCGGTATCGGCGATCCGCGCAGCGGCTCGTCCGCCGTACGCGGCAGGGTCAACCGGAACTGCGAGCCGCCGCCCGGCTCACCCCACGCCTGCAGCCAGCCGCCGTGCAGCCGGGCGTCCTCGACGGCGATCGACAGTCCGAGCCCGGTGCCGCCGGTCGTCCTGGCCCGTGCCGGGTCGGCGCGCCAGAACCGGTTGAAGACCCTGGTCGCCTCCCCGGGCTTGAGCCCCACTCCGTAGTCCCGGACGGCGACGGCGACCGCTCCACCGGCCACCCCCATCCGCACCACGACGTCCCGGCCCTCACCGTGCTCGACGGCGTTGACGACCAGGTTGCGCAGCACACGCTCGACCCGCCGAGCGTCGACCTCCGCTATCACCGGCTGTTCGTCGCCGACCACGCGGATCCGGGTGCCCTTGCGCTCGGCGAGCGGCTCGGCGCCGCCGATCACCCGCCGCACGACCTGCCGCAGGTCTATCGGCTCGGCCTCCAGCGCCGCGGCGCCCGCGTCGAACCGGCTGATCTCCAGCAGATCGGAGAGCAGCGACTCGAACCGGTCGAGCTGGTCCCCGAGCAGCTCCGCGGAGCGGGCCGTGACGGGGTCGAAGTCGGCGCGCGCCTCATGGATGACATCGGCTGCCATCCGTACGGTCGTCAGCGGTGTACGCAGCTCGTGCGAGACATCCGAGACGAAGCGCCGCTGCATCCGCGAGAGCTCCTCCAGCTGCTGAATCTTCAGCTGGAGGTTCTGCGCCATCTTGTTGAAGGCTTCACCGAGCCGGGCGATGTCGTCCTCACCGGTGACCTTCATCCGCTCCTGGAGGCGGCCGGCGGACAGCCGCTCGGCGATCCCCGCCGCCATCCGGACGGGTGTGACGACCTGCCTCACCACGAACCAGGCGATGGCCCCGAGCAGCACGACCACGAACAGCCCCGCGGTCGCCAGCGTGCCCTTGACCAGGGTCAGTGACTTCTCCTCCTGCGTCAGCGGGAAGAGGTAGTAGAGCTGGTACGGATTGTGGTCGATGTCGTACAGGCGCTTGCCCACGACGAGCCCGGGCTGCGAGTCCTGGCCGTTCGCGTACCGGATCAGGGAGTACGTCTGGAACGCACCCGGCCCCTTGTCCACCGCCTCCCGCAGACTCTGCGGGATGCTGGCCGCTTCCACACTGCCGGAGCCGCGCGGCGCACGGGTTCCTTCGTCGGCGCTGAGCGCCACGACGTTGAAGGCGTTCTTGCCGCCACTGGCGAGCTGATCGACGAGCTCGGTCCGCCACGAGTTGTTGGCGGTCGCTCCGTCACCGGCGTCGCCGCCCTGGCCACGGGGGGTGAGCGGAGCGTTGGCCTTGTCCTGGGCCGCCGCGAAACCACCGGCGGCCTGGGTCTGGGCAGCCTGCCCCTTCGCGTCGAGCAGCCCGTTGCGGACCTGTCCGATGACGACCAGACCCAGCAGCAGCACCACGCCGAGCGACATGAGCAGTGTGCCCGCGACGACTCTCAACTGGAGGTTGCGCCGCCACAGCCGCACGGCGGGCAGCAGCGGACGCCGCACCCAGCGCATCAGCAGTCGCAGCACGGGACCGCCGGGCGCCCGGTCGTGGAACAACCGGGCGCCCTGCAGAAACATCCCGAACGACGAGGGCCCGCGTCCCGAACCGGCAGCCCGCCCCGTACGGACTCCCGGCTCCCCGGGCTTCGGAGCAGCGCTACCCAGGGCCATGTCAGCTCGGTCCGGCCTTGTAACCGACGCCTCGGACGGTCACCACGATCTCCGGGCGCTCCGGGTCCTTCTCGACCTTGGAACGCAGCCGCTGAACGTGCACATTCACCAGGCGGGTGTCGGCGGCGTGGCGATATCCCCACACCTGCTCGAGCAGCACCTCCCGGGTGAAGACCTGCCACGGCTTGCGGGCGAGCGCAACCAGCAGATCGAACTCCAGCGGGGTCAGGGCGATCGACTGCCCGTCCCGCTTCACCGAGTGACCGGCCACATCGATGACCAGGTCCCCGATGGCCAGCTGCTCCGGCGCCGGCTCCTCGGACCTGCGCAGACGTGCCCTGATCCGGGCAACCAACTCCTTAGGTTTGAACGGCTTGACGATGTAGTCGTCGGCCCCGGATTCCAGGCCCACCACCACATCCACCGTGTCGCTCTTGGCCGTGAGCATGACGATCGGCACACCCGACTCGGCCCTGATCAGCCTGCAGACCTCGATGCCGTCCCGTCCGGGCAGCATGAGATCCAGCAGAACCAGGTCCGGTTTTGCCTCACGAAACGCAGCAAGTGCCTTGTCGCCGTCCGCTACGAACGACGGCTCGAACCCTTCACCACGCAGCACAATCCCGAGCATCTCGGCCAGTGCGGTGTCGTCGTCGACGACAAGGACGCGTCCCTTCATAATCGACATCATCCCATTAGCTAATCGTTATCTGCGATGACCTGGCACACAGCTCTGCCAGTCCGACCCCTGTGACCGGGGAAACTACGCCCTCCTCCGTGACGATCGCCGTGATCAGTTCCGGCGGGGTGATGTCGAATGCGGGGTTGTAGGACTGGGTTCCCGGCGGTGCCACAAGCAGCCGCGCCGTCTCCCCGGCAGACCCGGCCCGCAGAGGTGTGAGCTCTGTCACTTCCCGGCCGGAGCGCTGCTCCACAACGATCGACGCCCCGTCCGCGGTCTCCAGATCCACGGTGGTGGTCGGTGCCACCACAATGAACGGCACATGGTGGTATTTCGCAAGTACTGCCAGCGGATAACTCCCGACCTTGTTCGCCACGGATCCGTCCGCCGCGATGCGATCGGCCCCGATGAGTACCGCGTCGACCTCCCCCGCGGCGAACAGCGAACCCGCGGCGTTGTCCGTGAGCAAGCTGTACGCCATCCCGTTGCGCGCCGCCTCATAAGCGGTCAGCCGGGAACCCTGCAGCAAGGGACGCGTCTCGTCCACCCAGAGCCTTCGCAACCGTCCGGCCCGGTGCGCCCCGAGCGCCACCGCGAACGCCGTACCCTCACCGCCCGAAACGAGCGCCCCCGAGTTGCAGTGCGTCAGGAGCTGGTGTCCACCGCCGGGCAGTAGTTCGTCGAGGAGGGCCAGGCCGTACTGCGCCATACGCCGACTGGCCTCGGCATCCTCCCGGTGCAGCGCCCTGGCCTCCGCCAGCGCCACGGCGGCCGCCTGCTGCGGCTCCGCGCCCTCGTCGAGCGCCGCCCCGTAGACCGCCGCCGCGCGGCGCACCCCGTACCCGAGGTTCACGGCGGTCGGCCGCGCCCCTTCCAGCAGCCCGGCGGCCTCCGCGACGTCGTCGCCACGGACGGCGGCCAGCGCCACCCCGTAGGCCCCGGCGATACCCAGCAACGGCGCTCCGCGCACGGCCAGCGTCCGGATCGCCCGCACCAGCGCGGGCACATCCGTGCACACCAGCCCGACCTCCTCGGCGGGCAGCCGCGTCTGGTCGAGGAGCACCAGCACAGGGCCTTCCGGAGACTCGCCCCAACGGATGGAGGGAGGCGCGGAAGGCTCGGTGCCCACCGGCGATTGCGCGTCCTGATCAGCCATCCGCCCAGTCTGCCCGGTGAGCCGCCCACAAATGAAGGTGCGAAGGAGATGAAGCACCCCGCCCAGATCGGAGCAACGCGTGGCACGATGGCTGCCAACCTGCCGCCCCGATGAGCGGACAGGACCGTGAAGGAGCGAGAATGAACGACACTCCGGGCTGGGCCTCGCCCGGATCTGCCCCCTCCGACGGCCAGGAGGCGGGCGCCCCCCGGCCTTCCGCGCGCATCGACGGCGGCGGCCCCGCCGGGAACTGGTCTCCCACACAGCCGCCCCCAGGGCAGTGGTCCCCACCGAGCACCCCCGGCACCGGCCACGGCGCACCGCCGCCCGCCCCCGGCTGGGGCAGCAGGCCGCAGGGATCCGCCTGGGGTCAGCAGCCGCCCGCGGCCAAGCCCGGTGTCATCCCGCTCCGCCCGCTCGGCGTCGGCGAGATCCTCGACGGTGCGGTGTCCACCATGCGGGCACACTGGCGCACGGTCCTCGGCGTCACGCTCACCGTCTCCGTGATCGCCCAGATCGCGATCATCCTTGTGCAGCGCTACCTGCTGCCGGAGCCCGCGGTGGTCGACCCGAACGCGACCGGCTCCGAGGCGCTCCGCCAGGCCGCCGACTCCATGCGGTCCAGCGTCATCTACACCGCACCCTCGACGCTCATCACCCTGATCGCGACACTCTTCACCACGTCGATGCTCACCGTGGTGATCAGCCGCTCGGTGCTGGGTCGCTCCGTGACGCTCTCCGAAGCATGGGGTGAGGCCCGGCCCCGCCTCCTTCGGCTTCTCGGCCTGACGCTCCTGCTGACCCTGATGGCCGGCGGCATCATGGCGGTGGGTGTACTGCCCGGCGCGCTGATGGGATCCGTCGCAGGCGTCGGCCTGGCCGTCATCGGATTCCTGGCCGCCCTCGTCGTCATCATCTGGCTGCTGGTCCGGTTCTGCCTCGCATCGCCGGCGCTGATGCTCGAGCGTCAGTCGATCACCGTCTCGATGCGCCGTTCGGCAAAGCTGGTCCGGGGCGCCTGGTGGCGGACCTTCGGCATCCTGCTCCTCACCTGGCTGCTGACGCTCATCGTGACCCTGATCATCGCGATCCCGTTCGCGATCATCGCGACGGTCGTGGACGGCCACGCGCTGAGCGCCTTCCTCACCGGTGAATCCGTCGAATTCGGCTGGCCGTTCCTGATCATCTCCGGCATCGGCGACGTCATCGTCTCGGCGATCACCTACCCGCTCTCCGCCGGTGTGATGGCTCTGCTCTACGTCGACCAGCGCATCCGCCGCGAGGCACTCGACCTCGAACTCGCCCGGGCCGCGGGCCTGCCCGGCTACGACGCCGGGAGCTGATGCCGTGTCGGGGGCGGGGGGCACAACAGCAGCAGCACGGCTTCTGATCCACGCGAGCCGCGACGTACCGGTGGACACCCCGCGCGTCCCCGCCCGCGAGGCGGCCGAGCACGAGCTGTCCAAGCCGATGTACCACGAGAACGACCCGAACCTCCTCCAGCGCGGCCTGGACCGCGTCTGGGGGTGGCTCGGCGATCTCTTCGCCACGGCCTCGAACGCAGCGCCGGGTGGACCACTCGGGCTGATCGTCCTCGTAGTGGTGATCGCTGGCCTGGCCGCCGTGCTCTGGTGGCGGCTGGGCACTCCGCAGCGCACCACCCGTCCCCCCGAGGCTCTCTTCGACGACAGCCCATGCAGCGCGGCAGAACACCGGACCGCCGCCGAGGCCCACGCTGTCGCCGAACGCTGGAACGAAGCCGTCCAGGAACGGATGCGCGCCATCGTCCGCTCCCTCGAAGAACGCGCCCTCCTCGACCCCCGCCCCGGACGCACGGCCGACGAGGCCGCCGCCGAAGCAGGCCGCTCGCTGCCCGCGCACGAGATACCGCTCCGCGGCGCCGCCCGCGACTTCGACGACGTCACATACGGCGGCCGGACCGCCGACCGGCACGCGTATCTGGCCATGCAGGCCCTCGACCTCGACATCGAGAACGCCAAACCCCTGCTGACCACCGCGGCCCGGGGAGCAGCCGAATGACCGCCGTCACCGCCGCCCCCGTCTCCGCGTCCCCGACATCGGCCTCCCCCACACCCCGCCAGGTCTGGACCCGCACCCGCGGTCTGCTGTGCGCCGTCCTCCTGCTCGTGGCAGCCGGAATCGTCCTGGCCACCACACGCTCCGGCGACCAGCACGGCCGACTCGACCCCCGCTCCGCCGACCAGCACGGCAGCCGGGCCGTCGCCGAACTCCTCAAGGACCGCGGCGTCTCCGTCCACGTGGTCACCGCGCTCGACGAGGCCATCGCTGCGGTCGGTCCCGACACCACCCTGCTCGTCACCGCCCCCAACCTGCTCACGCCGTACCAACAGAACGAACTCCGCACCGCGACTGCCGCCTCGGCCGGCCGCACCGTGCTCCTCGGAGCAGGCCCCCCGTCCGTGTCCACACTGGCCCCCGGCGTCCGGGCGAACTCCTCCGGCCCGGTAGCCACCCGCGCACCGCGATGCTCCCTGCCCGCCGCCCGCACCGCAGGCAACGCCGATACGGGAGGCTTCCACTACACAGCGGGCAGCCTCGCCACCGGCTGCTACCCCAGCGCCGGTCTCCCCACGCTGCTCCTCGTGCAGGAGAAGGACGCCGGCGACACCGTTCTCCTCGGCTCCGCCGACCTTCTCTACAACAACCGGCTCGACAACCAGGGCAACGCTTCCCTGGCCCTGCAGCTCCTCGGCTCGCGTCCGCATCTGGCCTGGTACCTCCCCTCGCTCGCTGATCCCACCGCGACCCGCAACGGCGACGGCGTCGGCACAGGCGACGGAACCAGTGACGGCACAAACACCGAACGCAGCTTCTTCGACCTGATTCCGCCGGGCTGGCTGTGGGGCACGCTGCAGCTCGCAATCGCCGCCGTGCTCGCCGCCATCTGGCGGGCCCGCCGACTGGGCCCTCTCGTCACCGAGCTGCTGCCCGTTGTCATTCGCGCCTCGGAATCCACCGAGGGCCGCGCCCGCCTCTACCGCAAGGCGAACGCCCGCGACCGGGCCGCCTCCTCACTGCGCTCCGCCACCCGCACTCGTATCGCCCCCCTCATCGGGGTCCCCCCACACGGCGCCCACTCCGCCGCCGTGCTCCTTCCTGCCGTCTCCGCCTGCCTCAGCACGACCGAAGGCGACCTCAGCTCCCTGCTCTTCGGCCCGGCTCCGGCCGATGACGCCGCCCTTGTCCGTCTGGCAGACCAACTCGACAACCTCGAAAGAGAGGTACGCACTTCATGAGCGCCCCGCCCCCAGTGCCCGCCGGGACCACCGAGACCGTCGGAGACGACGACACAGCCCGCGCATCCCTGGAAGCTCTGCGCTCCGAGATCGCCAAGGCCGTGGTCGGCCAGGACCCGGCCGTCACCGGACTTGTCGTCGCGCTGCTCTGCCGAGGCCATGTCCTCCTCGAAGGCGTCCCCGGCGTCGCCAAGACCCTCCTGGTCCGCGCCCTCGCCGCGTCACTCGAACTCGACACCAAACGTGTCCAGTTCACCCCCGACCTGATGCCGAGTGACGTCACCGGATCCCTCGTCTACGACGCCCGCACCGCCGAGTTCTCCTTCCAGCCCGGCCCGGTCTTCACCAATCTCCTCCTCGCCGACGAGATCAACCGCACCCCTCCGAAAACGCAGTCCTCTCTCCTGGAAGCAATGGAGGAGCGTCAGGTCACCGTCGACGGAACCCCTCGCCTCCTGCCGGACCCCTTCCTGGTCGCCGCCACCCAGAATCCCGTCGAGTACGAGGGCACCTACCCGCTCCCCGAGGCCCAACTGGACCGCTTCCTCCTCAAACTGACGGTGCCACTGCCGTCTCGCGACGAGGAGATCAACGTCCTCACCCGTCACGCCGACGGCTTCAACCCCCGTGACCTGGCGTCAGCAGGCGTACGCCCTGTCGCAGGCCCCGCCGACCTGGAGGCCGCCCGCGCCGCGGTCGCCAAAACCACGGTCTCCCCCGAGATCGCCGGCTATGTCGTCGATATCTGTCGTGCCACGCGCGAATCCCCCTCGCTCTCCCTCGGCGTCTCCCCCCGAGGCGCAACCGCGCTGCTCACCACGGCACGCGCATGGGCCTGGCTCACCGGCCGCGACTACGTCATTCCGGATGACGTGAAAGCCCTGGCACTCCCCACGCTTCGCCACCGCATCCAACTGAGGCCCGAAGCGGAGATGGAAGGAGTCACCCCCGACTCCGTCATCACCGCTGTCCTCGCACACGTCCCCGTACCCCGATGAGGCGGTGACCGTGGCTCTCACCGGACGAACCGCGCTGCTCGCCGCCCTGGGGTCACTCCCCGTAGGCATCCTGGCCCCGAGTTGGACAGGCATGCTCGCGGTCAATGCCCCGCTCTCTCTGGCAATTCTGTGCGACTACGCCCTGGCAGCGCCAGTGCGAACGCTCCAGTTCACCCGATCCGGTGACACAACCGTTCGACTCGGCGACGGTGCTGCAGTGCAACTGACTGTAACCAATCCGTCGCGTCGTCGCTTGCGCGCACACCTCCGCGATGCCTGGCCCCCCAGCAGCTGGCTTGCCGGTACGGAGCAGGCCGCGTCACGTCACACCCTGGATGTCCCGGCCGGCGAACGCCGCCGCATCACCACATTCCTGCGCCCCACGCGCCGCGGCGACCGCCGTGCCGAACGCGTCACCGTCCGCTCGTACGGACCGCTGGGGCTGGCTGCTCGACAAGGGAATCACCACGTCCCGTGGACGGTACGCGTGCTGCCGCCGTTCACCAGCCGCAAACATCTGCCATCCCGTCTCGCCAGACTCCGCGAACTCGACGGCCGGACCAGCGTCCTCACCCGCGGCGAAGGTACGGAATTCGACAGTCTGCGCGCCTACGTCCCCGGTGACGACACCCGCTCCATCGACTGGCGGGCAACAGCACGGCACTCGGCTGTCGCAGTCCGTACATGGCGCCCTGAGCGGGACCGTCATATCCTCATCGTCCTCGACACGGGCCGTACATCGGCAGGCCGAGTCGGTGATGTTCCCCGTCTCGATGCGGCTATGGACGCGGCCCTGCTCCTCACCGCTCTCGCGACACGCGCCGGCGACCGGGTGGACCTGCTGGCCCACGATCGCCGCACCCGTGCCCGGGTCCACGGACGCTCCGCAGCTGAAGTCCTGTCGGTCATGGTCACGGCACTGGCTCCGCTCGAACCGGAGCTCGTGGAAACGGACGCCCGGAGCCTCAGCGCCACTGCCCTGGCAAGCGCCCCGCGTCGCTCTCTGATCGTGCTCCTCACCGGCCTGGACGCAGCCCCCGTCGAAGAGGGCCTGCTCCCCGTCCTCCCTCAGCTGACCCAGCGCCACACGGTGCTGGTCGCTGCGGTGGCCGACCCGCATGTGGAGGAGATGGCCGGTGCCCGAGGCACAGTGGACGCGGTCTACGAAGCAGCAGCGGCGACTCAGGCCCAAGCCCAACGACGCCGCACCGCAGCACAGCTCCAGCGCCGTGGCGTGGTGGTCGTCGATGCCACCCCGGACAATCTCGCCCCAGCTCTCGCTGATGCCTATCTCGCCCTGAAAGCAGCAGGCCGGCTCTGATCCACCCCGGCAAGCGGGTCCGCACAGCCAGGAGCCGCATCTGCCGGGTCGTGAACGCAGAAAAGCCCCGCACCAGAGGTGCGGGGCTTTCCCGGAATAATTGTTCGGCGGCGTCCTACTCTCCCACAGGGTCCCCCCTGCAGTACCATCGGCGCTGAAAGGCTTAGCTTCCGGGTTCGGAATGTAACCGGGCGTTTCCCTAACGCAATGACCACCGAAACACTATGAAATTAACCAACACCGGACAACAACACGGCCGTTCGTTATTTCAGAACTAACACAGTGGACGCGAGCAACTGAGGACAAGCCCTCGGCCTATTAGTACCAGTCAGCTCCACCCGTTACCGGGCTTCCACATCTGGCCTATCAACCCAGTCGTCTACTGGGAGCCTTAACCCCTCAAGGGGGTGGGAATACTCATCTCGAAGCAGGCTTCCCGCTTAGATGCTTTCAGCGGTTATCCTTTCCGAACGTAGCCAACCAGCCATGCCCTTGGCAGAACAACTGGCACACCAGAGGTTCGTCCGTCCCGGTCCTCTCGTACTAGGGACAGCCCTTCTCAATATTCCTACGCGCGCAGCGGATAGGGACCGAACTGTCTCACGACGTTCTAAACCCAGCTCGCGTACCGCTTTAATGGGCGAACAGCCCAACCCTTGGGACCGACTCCAGCCCCAGGATGCGACGAGCCGACATCGAGGTGCCAAACCATCCCGTCGATATGGACTCTTGGGGAAGATCAGCCTGTTATCCCCGGGGTACCTTTTATCCGTTGAGCGACAGCGCTTCCACAAGCCACTGCCGGATCACTAGTCCCGACTTTCGTCCCTGCTCGACCCGTCGGTCTCACAGTCAAGCTCCCTTGTGCACTTACACTCAACACCTGATTGCCAACCAGGCTGAGGGAACCTTTGGGCGCCTCCGTTACTCTTTAGGAGGCAACCGCCCCAGTTAAACTACCCATCAGACACTGTCCCTGATCCGGATCACGGACCCAGGTTAGACATCCAGCACGACCAGAGTGGTATTTCAACGGCGACTCCACAACCACTGGCGTGGCTGCTTCAAAGTCTCCCACCTATCCTACACAAGCCGAACCGAACACCAATATCAAACTGTAGTAAAGGTCCCGGGGTCTTTCCGTCCTGCTGCGCGAAACGAGCATCTTTACTCGTAGTGCAATTTCACCGGGCCTATGGTTGAGACAGTCGAGAAGTCGTTACGCCATTCGTGCAG
Source organism: Streptomyces sp. JH14 (assembly GCF_029428675.1). Lineage (GTDB taxonomy): Bacteria > Actinomycetota > Actinomycetes > Streptomycetales > Streptomycetaceae > Streptomyces. The sequence continues at coordinate 2,617,425 of NZ_JAJNEL010000001.1, forward strand.
GTCGGAACTTACCCGACAAGGAATTTCGCTACCTTAGGATGGTTATAGTTACCACCGCCGTTTACTGGCGCTTAAGTTCTCAGCTTCGCCGACCCGAAAGTCAGCTAACCGGTCCCCTTAACGTTCCAGCACCGGGCAGGCGTCAGTCCGTATACATCGCCTTACGGCTTCGCACGGACCTGTGTTTTTAGTAAACAGTCGCTTCTCGCTGGTCTCTGCGGCCACCCCCAGCTCATGGAGTAAATCCAATCACCAGTGATGGCCCCCCTTCTCCCGAAGTTACGGGGGCATTTTGCCGAGTTCCTTAACCATAGTTCACCCGAACGCCTCGGTATTCTCTACCTGACCACCTGAGTCGGTTTAGGGTACGGGCCGCCATGAAACTCGCTAGAGGCTTTTCTCGACAGCATAGGATCATCCACTTCGCCACAATCGGCTCGGCATCAGGTCTCAGACTTAATGTGTGACGGATTTGCCTATCACACGCCCTACACCCTTACCCCGGGACAACCACCGCCCGGGCTGGACTACCTTCCTGCGTCACCCCATCGCTTACCTAGTACAAGTCTGGTTCGTCGGCTCCACCACTACCCTCAACTCCGAAGAGATCGGGCCGGCTTCACGGACTTAGCATCGCCTGATTCAGTATTGGGCGTTTCAAAGCGGGTACCGGAATATCAACCGGTTGTCCATCGACTACGCCTGTCGGCCTCGCCTTAGGTCCCGACTTACCCTGGGCAGATCAGCTTGACCCAGGAACCCTTAGTCAATCGGCGCACACGTTTCTCACGTGTGTATCGCTACTCATGCCTGCATTCTCACTCGTGAACCGTCCACAACTCGCTTCCGCGGCTGCTTCACCCGGCACACGACGCTCCCCTACCCATCCCAGCAGGCGTTGGCCCTCAATGCTGGAATGACACGACTTCGGCGGTACGCTTGAGCCCCGCTACATTGTCGGCGCGGAATCACTTGACCAGTGAGCTATTACGCACTCTTTCAAGGGTGGCTGCTTCTAAGCCAACCTCCTGGTTGTCTCTGCGACTCCACATCCTTTCCCACTTAGCGTACGCTTAGGGGCCTTAGTCGATGCTCTGGGCTGTTTCCCTCTCGACCATGGAGCTTATCCCCCACAGTCTCACTGCCGTGCTCTCACTTACCGGCATTCGGAGTTTGGCTAAGGTCAGTAACCCGGTAGGGCCCATCGCCTATCCAGTGCTCTACCTCCGGCAAGAAACACACGACGCTGCACCTAAATGCATTTCGGGGAGAACCAGCTATCACGGAGTTTGATTGGCCTTTCACCCCTAACCACAGGTCATCCCCCAGGTTTTCAACCCTGGTGGGTTCGGTCCTCCACGAAGTCTTACCTCCGCTTCAACCTGCCCATGGCTAGATCACTCCGCTTCGGGTCTTGAGCGTGCTACTAAAACGCCCTATTCGGACTCGCTTTCGCTACGGCTTCCCCACACGGGTTAACCTCGCAACACACCGCAAACTCGCAGGCTCATTCTTCAAAAGGCACGCAGTCACGACCCACATCCGAAGATGTGAGCGACGCTCCCACGGCTTGTAGGCACACGGTTTCAGGTACTATTTCACTCCGCTCCCGCGGTACTTTTCACCATTCCCTCACGGTACTATCCGCTATCGGTCACCAGGGAATATTTAGGCTTAGCGGGTGGTCCCGCCAGATTCACACGGGATTTCTCGGGCCCCGTGCTACTTGGGTGTCTCTCAAACGAGCCGTCAATGTTTCAGCTACGGGGGTCTTACCCTCTACGCCGGACCTTTCGCATGTCCTTCGCCTACATCAACGGTTTCTGACTCGTCTCACGGCCGGCAGACCGCAAAAGAGAGATCCCACAACCCCGCATGCGCAACCCCTGCCGGGTATCACACGCATACGGTTTGGCCTCATCCGGTTTCGCTCGCCACTACTCCCGGAATCACGGTTGTTTTCTCTTCCTGAGGGTACTGAGATGTTTCACTTCCCCTCGTTCCCTCCACACTGCCTATGTGTTCAGCAGCGGGTGACAGCCCATGACGACTGCCGGGTTTCCCCATTCGGACACCCCCGGATCAAAGCTCGGTTGACAGCTCCCCGGGGCCTATCGTGGCCTCCCACGTCCTTCATCGGTTCCTGGTGCCAAGGCATCCACCGTGCGCCCTTAAAAACTTGGCCACAGATGCTCGCGTCCACTGTGCAGTTCTCAAACAACGACCAGCCACCCATCACCCCACCCATAAGGGCGAGTTCACTGGGGCCGGCAACCGAAGGACAGACTCAAACGAGCCCGTACCCTCAGATACCCAACAACGTGCCCGACACGACCGACCATTCTCCACGTTCCACGCCGAAGCAGTACTGGTGAACAACAACCTGTCGTGCCGAATAGTCAACGTTCCACCCATGAGCTAACCACCGTCGAACATTTGCCGACGTAGTGGCTCTGGATTCCTTGCGGAATCTAGATGCTCCTTAGAAAGGAGGTGATCCAGCCGCACCTTCCGGTACGGCTACCTTGTTACGACTTCGTCCCAATCGCCAGTCCCACCTTCGACAGCTCCCTCCCACAAGGGGTTGGGCCACCGGCTTCGGGTGTTACCGACTTTCGTGACGTGACGGGCGGTGTGTACAAGGCCCGGGAACGTATTCACCGCAGCAATGCTGATCTGCGATTACTAGCAACTCCGACTTCATGGGGTCGAGTTGCAGACCCCAATCCGAACTGAGACCGGCTTTTTGAGATTCGCTCCGCCTCGCGGCATCGCAGCTCATTGTACCGGCCATTGTAGCACGTGTGCAGCCCAAGACATAAGGGGCATGATGACTTGACGTCGTCCCCACCTTCCTCCGAGTTGACCCCGGCAGTCTCCTGTGAGTCCCCATCACCCCGAAGGGCATGCTGGCAACACAGAACAAGGGTTGCGCTCGTTGCGGGACTTAACCCAACATCTCACGACACGAGCTGACGACAGCCATGCACCACCTGTATACCGACCACAAGGGGGGCACCATCTCTGATGCTTTCCGGTATATGTCAAGCCTTGGTAAGGTTCTTCGCGTTGCGTCGAATTAAGCCACATGCTCCGCTGCTTGTGCGGGCCCCCGTCAATTCCTTTGAGTTTTAGCCTTGCGGCCGTACTCCCCAGGCGGGGAACTTAATGCGTTAGCTGCGGCACCGACGACGTGGAATGTCGCCAACACCTAGTTCCCAACGTTTACGGCGTGGACTACCAGGGTATCTAATCCTGTTCGCTCCCCACGCTTTCGCTCCTCAGCGTCAGTAATGGCCCAGAGATCCGCCTTCGCCACCGGTGTTCCTCCTGATATCTGCGCATTTCACCGCTACACCAGGAATTCCGATCTCCCCTACCACACTCTAGCCTGCCCGTATCGACTGCAGACCCGGGGTTAAGCCCCGGGCTTTCACAACCGACGCAACAAGCCGCCTACGAGCTCTTTACGCCCAATAATTCCGGACAACGCTTGCGCCCTACGTATTACCGCGGCTGCTGGCACGTAGTTAGCCGGCGCTTCTTCTGCAGGTACCGTCACTCTCGCTTCTTCCCTGCTGAAAGAGGTTTACAACCCGAAGGCCGTCATCCCTCACGCGGCGTCGCTGCATCAGGCTTTCGCCCATTGTGCAATATTCCCCACTGCTGCCTCCCGTAGGAGTCTGGGCCGTGTCTCAGTCCCAGTGTGGCCGGTCGCCCTCTCAGGCCGGCTACCCGTCGTCGCCTTGGTAGGCCATCACCCCACCAACAAGCTGATAGGCCGCGGGCTCATCCTTCACCGCCGGAGCTTTCAACCCCGTCCCATGCGGGACAGAGTGTTATCCGGTATTAGACCCCGTTTCCAGGGCTTGTCCCAGAGTGAAGGGCAGATTGCCCACGTGTTACTCACCCGTTCGCCACTAATCCACCCCGAAGGGCTTCATCGTTCGACTTGCATGTGTTAAGCACGCCGCCAGCGTTCGTCCTGAGCCAGGATCAAACTCTCCGTGAATGTTTTCCCGTAATCGGGACGACACACACGAGAGCGGAACAACCGGTCGGAATAGGACCGGTCGTCCACAGCGTCCTCGCTGTGTAAAATTGCCCACCGGAACCACAGGGCCCGGCAGGACTTTCAAAGGAACCACCAACCTGCCGAAACAGGCCGGGGTATCAACATATCTGGCGTTGACTTTTGGCACGCTGTTGAGTTCTCAAGGAACGGACGCTTCCTTCGTACTCACCCTCGCGGGCTTTCCTCCGGGCTTTTCCCTTCGGTCTTGCGTTTCCGACTCTATCAGACTCTTTCGTGTCCGATTCCCGGTCGAAGCGGGTTCCGCTTTCCAGGTTCCCGCTTTCGCGTTTCCCTTTCCGGCGCTTCCAACGTTACCAGACTCTTTTTCGCTGCCGTTTCCGGTTCGAATTTGATTCCGGCGGCCTTTGGAGTGGCCTTGCCTTTCGGCGGATTCGACATTATCAGAAGCATTTCGGCCGAGCTAATCGGCTTCATCGTCCAGATAAGGGAATCGACGGCTCTTCAGGAATTCAATTTCCAGTGAGAGCGAGATAGATGCTAATCGCCGAGTCCCAACTTGTCCAGTCCGACTCAACCGTTTGAATCTACCTCCACCCGTCCGCCATGTCAACAGCGTTTCGGGGCGAGGAGCAGACTAGCAGGTCAGCGGGGTCGTACGCACATCAGGCTGCAGCGGGGAGCTCGGCGCTTCGCTCGGTGGCGTCCAGATCTCCCGTGTCGCCGGCTCGGGCCGCTCGGCCGCCCAGGACGTAGACGTACGTGAGGAAGGCCAGCTCGGCCGCGATGCCGATGGCTATACGGGTCCAGGTCGGCAGGCCCGATGGGGTGACGAAGCCTTCGATGACGCCCGAGACGAACAGGACCAGGGCCAGGCCTATCGCCATGCCGATCGCGGCCCGGCCCTGCTGGGCGAGGGCCGATCGGCGGGTCTGTGGTCCGGGGTCGATGACCGTCCAGCCGAGGCGGAGACCAGCACCGGCTGCGACGAATACCGCGGTGAGCTCGAGCAGGCCGTGCGGGAGAACGAGGCCGAGGAAGGTGTCGAGACGGCCGGCCGACGACATCAGGCCGATGCCGACCGCGAGGTTGAGCACGTTGACGAACAAGATCCAGATCACCGGGAGGCAGAGAAACGCCCCCAGGACCAGGCACATCGCGGCGGCCTGGGCGTTGTTCGTCCAGACCTGGGCCGCGAACGAGGCTGCCGGATGGCTGGAGTAATACGTCTCGTACTCCCCGCCGGGGCTGGTCAGGCGACGGAGGTCGTCCGGGGCGGCGATGGCCGACTGGACTTCCGGGTGCGTGCCGATCCACCAGCCCATGAGTGCGGCCAGCAACGTCGAGAGCACGGCCGTGGGTAGCCACCAGTGCCGGGAGCGGTAGACGGCGGCGGGGAAACCCGCTGTCAGAAAGCGGGTGGCGTCGCGCCATGAGGACCGGCGGGTCCCCGTCACGGTGGACCGGGCACGGGCCACCAGTTGAGTGAGGCGCGCGGTGAGCAGCGGGTCCGGGGCACTGGACTGGATCAGCGAGAGGTGCGTGGCCGTGCGCTGGTACAGGGCGACGAGCTCGTCGGCTTCCGTGCCCGTGAGCCGGCGCCCGCGGTGCAGAAGGTGGTCCAGGCGGTCCCACTCGGTGCGGTGGGCGTTCACGAAGACGTCGAGGTCCATGGTCGGCTGCTGCTCCAGGCATGGGTGCGTACGGGTCCGTACAACTGCGGCGCGCTGCGGGTCAGCTTGGCAGACTGGGCGCCCGAGGGGCAGGGAAGGTCGGCGAAGGGTGGGCGGGGCGATGAGTGAGCTGGTGACCGGGGACGCGGTCGTACTGGGGCTGCGGCCCGCGAAACTGCCGAGCCGGGCATTGGCTCTGGCGATCGATCTGGTCGTGGTGTGGATCGCGTTCATCCTGGTGTCGATCGGGCTGGCCATTGCGACGGCGGCACTGGACGAGGCGGCGAGTGCCGCCATCGCCGTCGCGACCTTTCTGCTGGTTCTCGTGGGCGCGCCGATCGCGGTCGAGACACTCAGCCACGGGCGTTCACTGGGGAAGATCGCGTGCGGGCTGCGGGTGGTGCGGGACGACGGCGGGCCGATCCGGTTCCGGCACGCGCTGGTGCGCGGGGCGATGGGGGTCGTCGAGATTCTGATGACGCTCGGCGTGGTCGCGTGTACCGCGTCGCTGGTGTCGGCCCGGGGGCGGCGGCTCGGGGATGTCTTCGCAGGGACGCTCGTCGTGCGGGAGCGGGTGCCCGCGGGGCGAGGGGTTGCCGTGCCCCCTCCGCCGCCGTGGCTGGTGGGGCGGTTCGCCGGGCTGGACCTGTCGGCGGTGCCGGACGAGCTGTGGCTGGCGATACGGCAGTACCTGACGCGGATGCACCAGCTCGATGCGGAGGTGGGGCGGTCGATGGCCGAGCGGCTGGCCGGTGAGCTGGTGGCGCGTACGGGGGTTCCTGCGCCGCCGGGGGTGCCGGCCGCGGCGTACCTGGCCGGGGTGGTGAACGAACGGCAGGCACGGGATGCGCGACGGGTGTTCGCCACTGCTCAGGGCGCTGCCACGGGGCACGGGCCCGTGGGCGCCGGTTCGGGGCCGGCAACGGCGATCGGAGCCGTGGCATCTGCGGCGGCGGCCGGTTCGGCCGCCCCGGCGGTCAGTGTTGTGGGCGATGCGCCCGCGACCCGTGTGGAATCTGCCGGCTCCAGGAGTCCCGGGGATTTTGGGGTGGAGGAGTCGGGGGGCAGCCGGCCCGGCACCGGATTCGCGCCGCCTGCCTGAGAGCTGTGCCGCCGTCCCTGACGGATCAGCGCGCGGCGTCGGATGCGGTGCATCACCAGACGCAGGGACGTCCTCAGCCTGGGCGCATTCGGGCGTTCGGCGACGCGGCGAGGTGCCTCGGCTGTCATCGTGCGCCCGCCGGGGACTACGGGGCGGCCCTCAGCGCGGCGAGGGCGGGGTTTCCAGGTCCTCGAGCTCGATGCCGGGGGCCGAGAGGACTACGTCGCCGGCGATGTGGATGGTGTGCTGTTCACCAGTGTCCAGGGCGTTGACCTGGTATTCGTCCACGGTCAGGGGGCCGTTGTCAGTGGCGTGCGTTTCACTGTTCACCAGGGCCCAGGACTGGTCGACGGTACGGGGGGCGAGGACCGGGTCCGTGAAAGCGACGAGGCGGACGCGGGTCGCGGGGGGACCGGGGGTGAGGCGCAGCAGGCGTGAGGTCGCGATGAGGAACGCGGGGGATGTGCCGGTGAAGCCGTGGGCGCGAACGTTGCCTTCGGTGGCGTGAGTGCCGGTCGGGTCGGTGCGGACCCAGGTGACGCCTTCGAGGGCGGCGCCGCGGATCTGCCAGCTCGCGGCGTGGAGTTCGAGGCGGATGGGGCGGCCGAGTTCGTCGAGGGCCAGGTCAACGGAGCCGAGGTGGTCGCCGGAGGGGGCGATGGTCTGGGAGACGTAACGCCAGCCGGAGGGGCCGGGGGCGCAGTGGAAGTGTTCTTCGCCGAGGGGGGTGTGGTCGTGGGGATCGTGGAGCGAATAACGGCCGCGTGGCATGGGGTCCTTCGGGTTCCTCGGGCTGTGCGGGTGCAGTACGGCGCAGGCCCCCGACACGGGGGTGCGGGGGCCTGCGCGCGTATCTGCTGCTGAGACTGCGGCTGTTCCGTCCGTCAGTGGCTGCTCACCGGCCGGGGGTGGGCCGTGTGGTCACCGACGGGCGGGACGGGTGCCGGATCAGTAACGGTAGTGGTCGGGCTTGTAAGGACCCTCGACCTCGACGCCGATGTACGCGGCCTGCTCGGGACGGAGCGTCGTGAGCTTCACGCCGAGCGCGGCGAGGTGCAGGCGGGCGACCTTCTCGTCGAGGTGCTTGGGCAGCACATAGACGTCGGTCGGGTAGTCCTCGGGCTTGGTGAACAGCTCGATCTGGGCCAGGGTCTGGTCCGCGAACGAGTTGGACATCACGAACGAGGGGTGGCCCGTGGCGTTGCCCAGGTTCAGCAGGCGGCCCTCGGACAGCACGATGATGACCTTGCCGTCGGGGAACGTCCAGGTGTGGACCTGCGGCTTGACCTCGTCCTTGACGATGCCCTCGATCTTGGCGAGGCCGGCCATGTCGATCTCGTTGTCGAAGTGGCCGATGTTCCCGACGATCGCCTGGTGCTTCATCTTGGCCATGTCCGCGGCCATGATGATGTCCTTGTTGCCCGTCGTGGTGACGAAGATGTCGGCCTGCTCGACGACGTCGTCGAGCGTGGCGACCTGGTAGCCGTCCATCGCCGCCTGCAGGGCGCAGATCGGGTCGATCTCGGTGATGATCACGCGGGCGCCCTGGCCGCGCAGGGACTCCGCGCAGCCCTTGCCCACGTCGCCGTAGCCGCAGACGACGGCGGTCTTGCCGCCGATGAGGACGTCGGTGGCGCGGTTGATGCCGTCGATCAGGGAGTGGCGGCAGCCGTACTTGTTGTCGAACTTGGACTTGGTGACGGCGTCATTGACGTTGATCGCCGGGAAGAGGAGGGTGCCGTCGCGGTGCATCTCGTACAGCCGGTGCACACCGGTCGTGGTCTCCTCGGTGACGCCGCGGATCTCGGACGCCAGCTGGGTCCACTTCTGCGGGGACTCGCCGAGGGTGCGGTTCAGCAGGGTGAGGATGTGGCCGTACTCCTCGCTGTCCGCGGTCGACGGGTCCGGGGCCGCACCGGCCTTCTCGAACTCGACGCCCTTGTGGACGAGGAGGGTGGCGTCACCACCGTCGTCGAGGATCATGTTCGGGCCGCCGGTGGGGGTGTTCGGCCAGGTCAGCGCCTGCTCCGTGCACCACCAGTACTCTTCGAGCGTCTCGCCCTTCCAGGCGAAGACCGGGACGCCGGCGGGGGCGTCCGGGGTACCGTTCGGGCCGACGGCGATGGCCGCGGCGGCGTGGTCCTGCGTGGAGAAGATGTTGCAGGAGGCCCAGCGGACCTCGGCGCCGAGGGCGACCAGGGTCTCGATGAGCACGGCGGTCTGCACGGTCATGTGCAGCGAGCCGGTGATGCGGGCGCCGGCCAGCGGCTGCGTGGCGGCGTACTCCTTGCGGATCGACATCAGGCCGGGCATCTCGTGCTCGGCGAGCGTGATCTCCTTGCGTCCGAACTCCGCGAGGGAGAGGTCGGCGACCTTGAAGTCCTGTCGATTGGCGACCGTCGTCATAACGGGCTGCTCCTCGTAATGGGGTCGAGGGGTGGGCACGGTTGGCTCTGCGGCGGCGGGCATACGAATGCCCGGGCGCTCGCAGCGCATCCGTCGGAGGCCCTCTCTCCCTCGCCCGGTCCGCATGCGCGGAGCGGCCGACCGCCATCAGCAGCGACGTCTGGCACTGTCACCGAATCTACACCGAACGGCCCGACCGCTCCCAGCCCACCCGGGGCCGGGAGCGGTCGGAGAAGCGATCGGAGGGGGTTCGGGTCCGTAGGGTCAGTGCTCGGGTTGTGTCGGCGCGGGGCCGGGGGCGTCCGGGGTCCTGGCCGGGTTGGTGCCCGCCGCGGCGGCCGCCTCGTTGAAGATGTCCGGCTCCAGGTAGATGACCCGGGCGATCGGGACGGCTTCGCGGATGCGCGACTCGGCGGCGTCGATGGCGCGGGCGACCTCGGCGGCCGTGTCGTCGTGCTGGACCGCGATCTTGGCGGCAACCAACAGTTCTTCCGGGCCGAGGTGGAGCGTACGCATGTGGATGATGCGGGTGACGGTTTCGCCGTCGACGACCGCAGCCTTGATCTTGTCGACCTGGTCGGTGTCGGCGGCCTCGCCGAGCAGCAGGGACTTCGTCTCTGCAGCGAGGACGATCGCGATGGTGATCAGCAGGATGCCGATGCAGAGGGTGCCGATGCCGTCCCAGACGCCGTCGCCGGTCGCGAGGGTCAGGCCCACACCGAACAGGGCGAGCACCAGACCGATCAGCGCGCCGAGGTCCTCCAGCAGGACGACCGGCAGCTCAGGGGCCTTGGCCCGGCGGACGAACTGGGTCCAGGTGAGCTTGCCGCGGCTCTCGTTGGACTCCTTGATGGCCGTCCGGAAGGAGAAGCCCTCGGCGATGATCGCGAAGACCAGGACGCCGACCGGCCAGTACCAGGCCTCGAGCGGGTGCGGGTGCAGGATCTTCTCGTATCCCTCGTAGACCGCGAACATGCCACCGACCGAGAACAGGACGATGGAGACGAGGAAGGCGTAGATGTACCGCTCACGGCCGTAGCCGAAGGGGTGCTGGGGGGTGGCTTCGCGCTGGGCCTTCTTGCCGCCGAGCAGCAGCAGCCCCTGGTTGCCCGAGTCGGCGACCGAGTGGACGCTCTCCGCGAGCATCGACGACGAGCCACTGAACAGGAACGCCACGAATTTGGCCACTGCGATTGCGAGGTTCGCGGCGAGTGCCGCCACGATCGCCTTGGTTCCGCCTGACGCACTCATGGGTGCCTGGTGTCCCTTCTTCGGTGCTGCGGCCCTGGCGCCGCGGTACGGCCGGACATTGTTGCAGCCGCTGTTGCGGACGGTACGTCAGGCCACCACTGTGGCCCGGAACAGTGTCCCGGTACCGGACGCTTCGACCGTTTCGCCCGACGGCACGAAGACAGAGGCACCGGGGGCGAGATCGAGGGTGCCGACGCGGGGTGCGCCCGCGGTGCAGAGCAGGATCTGAGGGGTGGACCTGGTCAGGTCGACGGGGGCGGCGCCGGGTGACAGGTCGAAGCGCGACAGCCGGAACTCGTCGACCGGGGTCTCGTACAGCTCCTCGCCGGAAGGGGACGCCTCGGGACGCAGGATGCCGGGGTCGGTCGCCTCGAAGCGGACGATGCTCAGCAGTTCGGGGACGTCGATGTGCTTGGGCGTCAGTCCGCAGCGCAGCACGTTGTCCGAGTTCGCCATGATTTCGACGCCGAGGCCGCCGAGGTAGGCGTGCGGTACGCCGGCACCGAGGAACAGGGCTTCGCCGGGCTGGAGTTGTACGTAGTTCAGCAGCATCGCCGCGATGACGCCGGGGTCGCCCGGGAAGTGGTGTGCGATCCGGGCGTACGGGGCGTGGGCGCCACCGAGGCGTTCGGCGGCGGTGGCCGCGGCGGTCACCGTCTCGGCCATCTCGGCGGGGTCCGCGGTGAGGATCGCCGTGAGTACCTCGCGCAGGGCCGCCTCTTCGGGGTGGGCGCCGAGCAGATCGACGTACGGCTTGAGGGAGTCGACCCCGAGTGCCGCCATCGCCTCTGCCGCCTCGGAGGGCCTGCGAAAGCCGCAGAGGCCGTCGAAGGGGGTGAGTGCGCAGATCAGTTCGGGCTTGTGGTTGGCGTCCTTGTACGTGCGGTGGGGCGCGTCGATGGGGACGGACCGGCGCTCCTCGTCCTCGTAACCCCGCTTGGCCTGCGCGAGGTCGGGATGGACCTGCAGCGAGAGAGGGGCGCCGGCGGCGAGCAGCTTGAGGAGGAAGGGGAGGCGGGGGCCGAATTTCGCGACGGTGGCCGGGCCCAGTTCGCGCTCCGGGTCGGCGGCGATGATGTCGGTGAGGGGCTGCTCGGCGGCTATGCGGGTGAGTCGGGAGGGGGCGCCGGGGTGGGCGCCCATCCACATCTCGGCCTGGGGCTCACCGGTGGGGTCGATGCCGAGCAGCTCGGGAATGGCGGTGGTGGAGCCCCAGGCGTAAGGGCGCACGGTGTTGGAGAGCCGGTCCATGGCGAGTTCGTCCTCGTGAAATGCGGTGGTGGGGTGGCGCGGCGCGGTGGCCGTGCGGGGGCGGGGGCGGCGGGCGGGCAGGTGCGGTCAGGCGTGGGCCGTCGAGGCCAGGGCCAGGTAGACCGCGGCAAAGTCGGTGACCGCGAGGAGTTCCGCGAGGGTTTCGAGTTCGCTGCCCTCTTCCGGTTCGAGTTCGCTGATCGCCGTGTCGTGGCCGAGGGCGAGTTCGCGGGCGGCGGGGGCCGCGCTCAGTCCGCCCGTGGGCCGGTCGCGGAGCAGGACGACGCGGGCGTGCAGGGGCTCCGACTCGTCGACCCGGTCGCGGAAGAAGTCGTCGGGGTCGGCCCCGGCGGCGAAGCTGCCCGCCAGCAGCGCCCCATGGGCGGGGAGGGCCTCGGGGAGCTCGGCGGCGAGAGCGGGGCGGCCCGACAGCTCGGCCAGTACGGCGGCGAACCGGCGCCCGACCGGTCCCGCCGCGTCGCCTTCCGTCCACACCAGGGGCAGGCTGCCGGCCAGCTCGGCGGCAAGTGTCTTGGCCGGGTTGCTGTACGTGGCAATGGCCGGACCACAGCGTTCCGCGGTGCGATCGAGGCGGTCGGCGACGCTCTGCAGCGCCTCGGCGGATGCGGTGATCAGGCCGACCCGGTCGAGCAGTGCGAGCAGCGGTGTGAACAGGGCCCAGAGCGTTCCGGGGCCCGCGGCCGACGTCTCGGCGTCGTACTCGCCGTGCGGGGCGGACGCCATCGGCACGACGAGACCGTGTGCCCCGTCGACCGCCTCGCGCAGCGGGGACTGCCGGGGGGCGACGGCGACGACCGTGCAGCCGCGCCGGTAGGCCTGCTCGGCGAGCAGGGCGAGCCCCGGTTCGGAGCCGTCGGCCGTGACAATGAGCAGCAGGTCGACGGAGCCGGCCCAGCCGGGGAGCGTCCAGCGCATCGCACCCGCGGCGGGTGCGACACCCGTGGGCTGGATACGGGCGACGGGCGCGGAGGCGCCTGCCAGCGCGGTGATCAGGTCGGCGACGCCGGATGCGGCGGTGCCGGAGCCAGCGACCAGGACGGCGCGGGGGCGGCCTTCCGGGGTCAGCTCCGCGATCCCGGCCTCCGCCGCGTGCCGGGCGGCGGTACGGACGCGGGCCCCGGCCTCGGCGGCGCCACGGAGCAGACCGCGGCGGTCGGCTCGGGCCAGGGCTTCCGGGGCGTCGAGCAACGACTCGTCGAGCATGGGGACGGGCCTCCGATCACGTGCGGATCACCGTGCGGGGTGCGGGGCGGCAGTGCTGCGGGTGTACGGGGGTGGGGCGCTGTGCCGGTGTGCGCCGGCGTTCCCGCGCCTCGCGTCACGCGGGGCGGCGGGCCTCGTCGACGAGGAGGACGGGGATACCGTCCCGTACCGGGTAGGCCAGGCCGCAGTCCGTGCCGGTGCAGACCAGCTCGGGGCTTTCGGCTGCCGACCGGTCGTCGAGCGGGGAGTGGCAGGCCGGGCAGGCGAGGATCTCCAGGAGGCCGGCTTCGAGCGGCATGAGGTGAGTCCCTTCAAGCATGTGAACAGGGGGTTCGGGTTCTCGCGGATCGGGCGACGTCAGCCTACCGCCGGGGTGGCGGGGGCGCGGCCCGGCCGGGGGGTGCGGTGGTTGCGGAACGGTTCGGGTGCGGTGGTTCGGGTGGAGTACGGGTCCGGGGCCTGCGGCGTGCCTGTTCCCCTGCCCGTCCTTCCCGAGCCGGGGCCCCTTCCCCGGACCACGGTCGAACGCCGGAAGGGCCGTGCTTCCGCCCGGTACGGGGCTGCGGGCAGGGGTGGGACGCGCGGCCGGGCCGGGACTGCGGACGGGCTCGAACCCTGCGGACAGGCCGGGACTGCTGGACTAAGGCCTGTCCGGCGGATCAGGTCGGAGGGCAGGCGCGGCATCTGCAAAGCGCAGGTGAGCGGGTCTGGCGCGCTCAGCTGCAAGGCAGAGGAGGGCGTCGACGCGGAGCGTCGGCAACCGACGACAACGCCGCAGATGGGCGCGCCAGACCCGCGTCTCCGACATGATCCGCCGGACAGGCCCTAGAAGACTGGTGAAGATCTTGGTGAGGGGTTGTCCGGCCGTAGGCCGGGTAGCCCCTCGGCCTATGTGGTGGCTGGGTTGATCGTCCAGCTGCCGCTTGTGCGGGTGAGTCCGAGGTTGATCAGTCGGCGGAGGTTGAGGGCGGCGGCTCGGGTGTGGAGCCAGGTGTCGTTGGCGATGGTGCCGCGGTAGCGGAGTTTGCGGTTGCCGTGGTGGACGAGCCAGGCGACGGCGCGTTCGACCGGTGGTCTCCAGCGTCGGTAGTCGGCCTGCCATGCGGGGTCGTTGGCGGCCTGGCGGCGGGCGGCGGTGAGGAGATCGTGGTGGGGGCGGATGGTCGGGATGCGTCCGGCCTTTGCCTTGGTGCACCGCTCACGCAGAGGGCATCCGGTGCACAAGTCCTTGAAGGCGGCCTTGCGCTGGTGGTGCTGTCCGCCGGGGTCGGAGAGAGGGACGGTGTGTTTGGCCGGGCAGGTCACGGTGGCGGCGGTGGTGTCGATGGCGAAGTCGTCGAGGGTGAAGCCGCCGGGGACGGCCGCCCGCAGTGGGGCGGGTTTGAGGAACAGCCGGTGGCCCTGCCGCTGAAGGCTGTGGCGGGCGTCGCCGGTGGAGTAGGCGGTGTCGCCGAAAGCGTCCACGGGTTCGTGCTCGTCGGCAAGCAGTTCGAGGCCGACGGCTGCTTCGTGGTGCTCGGCTCCGGCGCCGGGCGTGAGGGCGAGGGCGGTGTATAACCCGGTCTCCGGCTCGATGGCGAGGTGGGCCTTGTATCCGTCCTGCTGGTGGGTGCGGGTCTTGTGCACATGGCGGGATTCTGGATCGACGGTGGAGATCATCCGGTCCTGCGCGGTGCCGCGGGTGATGCGCCAGCGTCCGTCGCGGCCGTCGGAGTCCTCGGCCGGTTCGACGTCCTGGCCGGCGACCAGGGCCAGCAGGCCGACCGCGTTCGTGGCCTTCTCCCCGAGTTGCTGGTCGGGCAGGTGCCCGAGCAGCCTGAGGGCGTCGGTGACGAGCGCGTCGACGAGGTCGGCGCGGGCCTGTTCGTCGTTCCAGGCGATGCGGGGTTTGCCAGGATCGGTGTAGTCGTGGGCGGTGCACTGCCTGGCCGCGACATGGGCGGCGCCGGGGACCTCGCGGATCACCACGCGGACGGCGGCGATCAGCTGGGTGACGGTGTCCTGCGTGGCGACCGCGTCGTCCAGCACGGTCGAATCCAGCGCCCGCCGATGCTTGCCCTTGAGCACGCCGGTGGCCTTGACGACCTCGCGCACCGCCTCGAACACCCGGTTCGGCTGGACAGACCGGGCCAGCCGGCGGCGGAAGTAGGCCGGCAGCGACGGATCGAACGCCATGTCGTGCAAGCCCAGCCCGCACGCGGCCTTCCACCGCAGGTCACACCGCAATTCCTGGACCGTCTCGAAGTCGGACAGCCCGTGCAGGGCCTGCAGCGTGATCGCAGCGGCCAGGATCTGCGGCGGCATGCTCGGCCGCCCGTTCGCCGAGGGGTACATGTCCGCGAACATCCCCGCCGGGAACAACGCACCACGATGCTCGGCCAAAAACGCGAACACACTCCCCGACGGGATCAACTCCCGGCAGGTCTCCCACACATCCGGCCCGACCGTCTCCCCGACCCATTCCCCCATCACCACACCAACGAGTCTGGCCCGGCCGCATACGCGGCCGGGCCAGAACCCAAGATTTTCACCAATCTTCTAGCTCGGGTTCCCGGACGTCCCGGCGCCCTGGCCGGTACGTCGGATCAAGGTCAGGACCTCGTCCCGTACCGACGTCATCGTGGCCTCGTCGCGGGCTTCCACGTTCAGGCGCAGCAGCGGTTCCGTGTTGGAGGCGCGGAGGTTGAACCACCAGTCCGGTGCCGTCACCGTCAGGCCGTCCAGTTCGTCGAACGTGACGTCGTCGCGGGTCGCGAACGAGGCGCGTACCGCCGCCGTGCGGGCCGGCTGGTCGTCGACCGTGGAGTTGATCTCGCCGGAGCCCCTGTAACGGTCGTACTGGGCGACCAGCTCCGACAGCGTGCCCGGCTGGCCGCCGAGGGCGGCCAGGACGTGGAGGGCGGCGAGCATGCCCGTGTCGGCGTTCCAGAAGTCGCGGAAGTAGTAGTGCGCGGAGTGTTCGCCACCGAAGATCGCGCCGTGCGCGGCCATCTCCGCCTTGATGAAGGAGTGGCCGACACGGGTACGGACCGGGGTGCCGCCGTGTTCGCGGACGACCTCGGGGACCGACCAGGACGTGATCAGGTTGTGGATGACGGTGCCCTTGCCGCCGTTCCGCTCCAGTTCGCGGGCCGCGACCAGGGCGGTGATCGCGGACGGGGAGACACCCGCGCCCCGTTCGTCGACGACGAAGCAGCGGTCCGCGTCACCGTCGAACGCGAGGCCCAGGTCGGCGCCCTCGGCCAGCACGCGGGCCTGGAGATCGACGAGGTTCTTCGGGTCGAGGGGGTTGGCCTCGTGGTTGGGGAACGTTCCGTCGAGTTCGAAGTACATCGGTACGAGCTCGACCGGGAGGCCCGCGAAGACCGTGGGGACGGTGTGGCCGCCCATGCCATTGCCCGCGTCGACCACGACCTTCAGCGGCCGGATGGACGTCAGGTCGACCAGGGACAGCAGGTGGGCCGCGTAGTCGGCGAGCGTGTCGCGCTCGGCGACGGTGCCGGGGGCGGAGACCGGCTGCGGTACGCCCTCCTCGGCCCACTTCTCGATCAGGGCGCGGATCTCGGAGAGCCCGGTGTCCTGTCCGACCGGTGCGGCGCCCGCCCGGCACAGCTTGATGCCGTTGTACTGCGCCGGATTGTGCGAGGCGGTGAACATCGCGCCGGGCAGGCCGAGGCTGCCGGAGGCGAAGTACAGCTGGTCGGTCGAGCAGAGGCCGATGAGGGTGACGTCCGCGCCGCGCGCCGCCGCGCCGCGCGCAAACGCCGCCGAGAGGCCGGGCGACGAAGGCCGCATGTCGTGGCCGATCACGATCGCTGCGGCGTCCGTCACCTCGACGAACGCCGCGCCGAACTGCTCGGCCAGCGATTGGTCCCACTGGTCGGGCACGACTCCGCGCACGTCGTACGCCTTGACGATCTGCGACAGATCAGCAGCCACGGGCCGGTCCTCCTGAGATCTCTGCGGACCGCCCAAACTACCCGGCGGCCGTTCGGGCAGGCCGTGGGGTCTTCCGGCTGAGCGATGGTGCAGAGGCGCGGCTGTGCGACTGCCCGGCCGTGCCCACGGTGACCGGGGCACGGCCGGGCAGTCGCACAGCCGTCAATCGGAGGTCGGTCCTGATCCTGGGCTCAGGGCAGCATCCAGCCCAGCACCGTCGTGCTCTGCGCCAGCACGATCAGGCACATCACCAACAGCAGGCCCAGGCTCCACGGCAGCACCTTGCGCAGCAGGTCTCCCTCGCGCCCGGCCAGACCGACCGCCGCGCACGCGATCGTCAGATTCTGCGGGGAGATCATCTTGCCGAGCACCCCGCCGGAGCTGTTCGCCGCGGCAAGCAACTCCGGTGAGAGACCCGATTCGCGTGCCGCCGAGACCTGGAGTGCGCCGAAGAGTGCGTTCGCGGAGGTGTCGGAGCCAGAGACCGCGACGCCGAACCAGCCGAGCACCGGCGAGAAGAAGGCCAGCCCGGCGCCCGCCGCGGCCACGAACTGGCCGATCGTGGCCGCCTGCCCGGAGAGGTTCATGACGTACGCAAGTGCCAGTACGGAGGTCACGGTGAGGATCGCGTACCGCAGTTCGTACACCGTGGCCGCCCATTCGCGCGCCGCGGCCCCGGGCCGTACGCCGAGCACGACGGTGGCGACCAGGCCGGCCAGCAGGACGAGGGTGCCGCCCGTGGCGATGACCGGGAGCGTGAAGAGGTTGGCGCCGACCGGCTTGCCCGCCGGGTTCGCGACGTCGAGGAAGGGCCAGTCGAAGATCCGGGTCGCCTCGGCCAGCACCTCCTTGACCGGCGGTATCTGGGCGACGGAGAAGACGGCGACGATCAGGCCGTACGGGACGTAGGCGCGCAGCACTTCGCGGTGCGGGTCCTCGTGATCGAGGTCTCCGCTCCGTACGCCCGTCAGGACTGCCGCACGCACCGGTTCCTCGGCCGGCCTGCGTGCCCCGGGGACGGCCATCAGCGCTGCCGCGCCCACGAGCGCGGCGGCGATGTCCGCGAGCTGGGCGGAGACGTAGTTGGATGCGGCGAACTGCGCCCCTGCGAAGGCGATTCCGCAGACGAGTGCGGGCAGCCAGGTCTCGCGCAGCCCGCGCCTTCCGTCCACCAGGAAGACCAGGATCAGGGGGACGAGTAGGGCCAGCAGCGGGGTCTGGCGGCCCACGACGGAGGCCACGTCGTCCAGCGGCAGCCCGGTGATCTGGGCGAGCGTCACCACGGGGGTGCCCATGGCGCCGAACGCCACCGGTGCGGTGTTGGCCACGAGCGAGACGACGGCGGCCTTCACCGGGTCGAAGCCGAGCGCCACCAGCATCACGGAGGAGATCGCGACGGGCGCGCCGAATCCGGCGAGGGCTTCGAGGAGCGCGCCGAAGCAGAAGGCGATGACCAGCGCCTGGATGCGAGGGTCGTCCGAGAGCCGCCCGAAGGAGCGGCGGAGGATGTCGAAGTGCTGAGTACGCACGGTCATCCGGTACACCCAGAGGGCGTTGACGACGATCCACATGATGGGGAAGAGGCCGAAGAGCACGCCCTGAGCGCCTGCGGAGAGGGTCTGCCCGAGAGGCATGCCGTAGGCGAGCGAGGCGACGGCCACCGCGACGGCGAGGCCGATGAGTCCGGCGCGATGCGCCTGCATCCGGACCGCTCCGAGCAGGACCAGCACGGTGACCAGGGGAAGCGCTGCGACCAGAGCGGACAGGGCGAGCGAATCGGCCATGGGTTGGAGTTGCTGGATGAACACACGAACCTCCCCCGATTCCGCGATGCGGAAAGTTGTTTCTCACGAGTGAGGGAATAGTCGTGTCCACGACAAGTTCCGGTCAATGGCCCGTACGCGAAAACTTGTAACGGGAAATCATGGGCGGGGGACGCCGAGCGGTACTCCGCGGTCAGGAATCCGGCGAGCGCAGCACCCGAAGATGGCCACGGCGCGCGACCTCCATCGGGTCCGCGGCGTGCGGGCCGCCACCCCGGGCCTCGGCCGCCCGGTCGTGCGGACGCGCCGCTTCCCGTACGGCATTGGCGAGCGCTTCGAGATCGTCACCACTGGGACGCGCGGGCACGGAGGGGTCCGAGAGTCGGACCACTTCCCAGCCTCGCGGCGCGGTCAGCCGCTCACCGTGCTCGGCACAGAGGTCGTAGCAGTGGGGTTCTGCGTAGGTGGCGAGCGGGCCGAGGACCGCAGTCGAGTCGGCATAGACGTACGTCAGTGTCGCGACGGCAGGGCGGCCGCACGCGGTGCGCGAACAGCGACGTACAGGGCTCACGATGTTGGACGGTACCGCACTCTTGAGCGGGCTGCGACGACTCTCCCTCAGGTCACCCCACCGTGTCGTACTGTGACGTCCGGCACAACCGCCTTTCGGGTAACTATCCTGACCTGCGCCGGAGGAGAGAAGCGCAGGTCGCAACGGCAACGATTTCGGTCACCACTTGGTACATAAGCTGTCATTACGCAAGAGATCAGTGGTCACAGGCAGGGCCTGAAACGGGCTCAAGCTTGGCTGGAATGTTCAACAGCAGACATGCGACTGCCCTGACGGTGAGCGGCGATCCGCCTGCCCCGCCGGGAGTTACGCTGCGTCGGTGATGGACAGTCCTGTACCGCCGCCCCACCCGTCCGAGCCGCGACCCGAGCCGCGTCCGCGGCGCCGGGACCGCCATGGCCGCGGCATGCGCGGACCCGTGGCCCCGCCCCAGGTGCCGCTCTCGGTCAGCAGGGCGGAAACCTTCCGCGATCTCGTACAGGATTCGGTGGAGCGGCTGGAGCGGCGCTGGCCGCAGCTGGCCGATGTCGACTTCATGGTCCTCGATGTGCCGGGGACGCAGGAGGAGACCGTGCCGCTGGGACGCGCGAAGTCCGCGGAGAAGGACCGGCCCGCGCAGATCGTCGTCTACCGGCGCCCCGTCGAGATCCGGACCAAGAACCGCGACGAGCGTGCGCTGCTGGTGCACGAAGTCGTGGTGGAGCAGGTCGCGGAGCTGCTCGGGCTGTCGCCGGAGTCGGTGGATCCGCGGTACGGACAGGACTGACAAGGGCTGTCCGTGAGCGGGATACGGGGCGGCGCCTCGTCCGGCGCCGCCCCGTACCGATCGCTCAGTCGTCCAGGACCGAGAGGTCCTGCTCGGCAGCGGGCACCTCGACCGTTCCGCCGTCGTCCGGCAGGGTCTGCACCGTGAACATCGGGATGCCGTCCTCCGGAAGAGCGAGCGTGCGGGCGGCGTGCACCGGGCCGCCCGACTCCGTCTCGACGGTCAGCGCGTAGCTTCCCTTGAGCCCGGCCGGTACCTGCGGGATGACCGCGAGCGTCGTGCCGCCCTTGACGGTGTACGACTTGACGGTCCGCTCCCCGCCGCCGCTGCCTGCGGACGCCGTGACCTTCACCGTGCCGGTGGCGCCCGGCGCGGTGAGCAAGAGGGTCGAGCCCTTGGCCCGGTTGTCGGCCACGGTGGCCTGCGCGCCCACCGGCCCGGTCGCCGGGATGTACGCGACCTCCTGCTTGTCGCCGGTGCCGCGGACCACACGCAGCGCGGCCACCACCGGGGTGGCCTTTCCGCTCTGTGCCGGAGTCAGCAGCAGGGAGCCCGCTTCACCCCTGGTGATGTCCTTCAGGTCGACGCCCGCGGTCATGTTGGACTTGACGTGGAGGTCCTCGTGCCCGGCCGGCGAGATCGCGCCGGTCTTGCCCAGGAGCTTCACCTTCAGGTCGGCGTCGTCCTCACCGGGGGCGAAGGCGACCAGCCGCACGGAGGTGGCGTCCGCCGGGATGCCGGGGAGGACCAGGGTGCCCGTCGGGTCGACGGAGGCGGTGAGCCAGTCGCCGCCCATGTCGTCGCCCGCCGCCCTGACGACCGCGCCGACCCGTCCGGTACGGGTGGTGACGTGGACCGTCACGTCGTCGGCGGCCACGTTGGTCAGGGTGGAGATCAGAACCGGGACGCTGGACCTGGCCGGAACCGTGATGCCCTCGCCCACATCGGATTTGAGCGAGCCGTCCGGCCCGTACAGCTCGATGTCCGCGACGGCGGCGGTGTCGTCCGGATTGGTCAGGTGCACGTAGTCCTCACGGGACTTCGCGGTGCTGGCTGCCGGGAACCAGAAGTCCGTGTCGGGGCCGGTGCAGCTCAGCCCGAGCAGGCCGCGGGATGCGCCCGCGACGACCGTGGTGGTCTGCTGGGTGGTCCAGCCGGGGGCCAGCCTGCCGGTGGCGGTCCCGACCAGGGCGGGGGCGTCCCCGCCGGAGGCGTCGGCGGTGACCGGTTTGCCGGGCTCCTTGAGGGAGACGACCGGCTTGCCGGAGTCCACCTTCTTCTCTTCCTTCGTGTCCTTCTTGGCGGTGGTGTCGTCGCCCGCGCCCCCCGTGGTGGGAACGGACGGCTTCAGTTCCGCGGTGCCCGCCTCTCCGCCGCCCTCACTCGCCGGGGTGAAGGACGTGTACGTCGTCTCGGCGAGCTCCGAGAGGCCGGGCGCCGGGCAGAGCAGGCTGGACCGCTCCACGGGCAGCCGCGCGGCGGCCGTCGCCCCCGTGGCGTCCGCGTCACCCGGTGCGGTGAGCGCGGCGAATCCGGTGACGGCGGCGAGGGCTACGGTGCCCGCGATGAGGGACAGGTTGGTGGACTTCACTCGGACTCGCCTCGCGATGCGTTGCCGTTCGGCCACGGGCTCTGGGCCGGGGCGGGGTTCTCGTCGGGGTGCTGCGGGTCGTACGGGGCCTGCTGGTCGTACTGCGCCTGCGGGTCGTAGGCGCCCTGCTCGTACGGGTCGTACAGGCCCTGTTCGTACTGGCCCTGATTCTGGTCGTACTGGCCCTGGCCCTGGTCGTACTGACCCTGGCCCTGGTCGTACTGCTGCTGCGGGTAGCCGTACGGGTCGTACACCGGGGCTGCGCCCTGCGGGTACGGGTCGGCCGCGGTGGGCTGCTGCTCGCCCTGGTACTGCGCGTAGTCGGCGCCCTGGTACTGCTGCGCGTCCCATTCGCCGTACTGCTGTTGCTGCGGTACGGACGCGTACCGGCCGTCGTCACCCTGCGGCGCGTAGGGATCCTGTGTCTCGCCCTGAGGCGCGTACGGGTCCCCCTCGTCCGGCTGCTGCGCATACGGATCGGTCGTCTGCCGGGCGGGGTCGTACTCCCCCTCTTCCTCCGGAAGCTGCTCCCCGTCGTCACCCTCGGCCGCCGCTTCCGCCTGCGCGGCCGCGCGCAGCCTGCGGGCCCGGCGTCCCTCTCCCGCGACCGGCTCCGCCGGAACCGTCACGGACTCCTCGGGCAGGTCGTCGTCGATCTCCCGGCGACGGCCCGGCAGGGCCAGGACCAGCAGGACCACACCGAGCGCCGCCTGGGCCCAGATCCACGCGGTGTGCGTGATCGGCGTCTCGTACGTGAGGTCCAGCCTGCCGCCCTCGGCGGGCAGCTCGAAGCCCTGCGCCCAGCCGTCGACCGTCTTACGGGTCAGCGCCCGGCCGTCGAGCGTGGCCTGCCAGCCGGAGTCGGCCGCGTCGGCGATCCGCAGCACCCGGCCGGAACCGCCCGCAGGGATCTTGGTGTGTGCCTCGACCGTCTGGGAGCCGACGGGCAGCTGCTCGCTGCCGTCGCCGGGCGGGACGATCATGATCCGGGCGATCTGGCGGTCCACCCGCCACAGCGCGCTGCCGTCCAGCTGGCTGAGCCGGCTCAGCCCCGGGGTCGCGTCGAGCACCCGGCTCATCTCGCGCGGTGCGCCGTCCCGTACGAGTACGTAACGGATCGCGAACCCGCTGAGCTGGCTGCCCTGGTCGGCGCCGGAGCCCGCGACCAGATTGGCGACGACCTTGTCCAGGTGGCTGTTGGAGCCGCCCGACCCGGCCAGCTCGGCGTCGCCGAGGCGCGCGCCGGAACCGCGGACCAGGGCGTACGAGACGGAGGCGGGCGAGCTGCCGCCGAGCACCAGGGTCCGGGGCTGGTCGCGGGTGCTGCTCTCCTCCGCGACGAACGCGGGCACCTGCACCGGATCCCGGCGCTCCAGCGGGCCGGTGGCGCCGCCGATCATCCAGCCGGCCGCGGCCAGCGCGGGGGCCAGCACCGCGGCAAGGGCGATCAGCGCGGCGACGGGCTGGCGCCAGCCGAAGCTGAGCTCCGCGACGCGCACCCGGGCGCCGTCCGCGCCGACGAGTGCGGCGGTGATCAGCGCGATGCCGTAGACGAGGGTGGCGGGTCCGGCCCAGCCGGAGCCGTTGGTGAGCCCGGCGAAGACCAGGGCAACGAGCGCGACGACCCACGCGGTGCGGACCGCGAACTGGCGCTCTCCACGCATCAGCGCGGCGAGTGCGGCGAGCACGATGCCGAGCAGCAGCACACCGCCCACGGCCTTCGGGCCACCGGGGCTGATGCCGAGCAGATCGAGCGCGGAGGCCGTGCCCGTACCGAAGTCCAGGCCCGCCTCCTTCAGGAACGACGAGGGGCTGCCGAGCAGCGACACCGACCACGGCGCGAGGACGAGCAGCGGTGTGCCGATCGTGGTGAGGAAGCGGAGCCCGTACGCGGTGATGTCGTCGCGGCGCAGTGCGAGGGCGCCGATGCCGAGGACCACGGCGAGCGGCCAGACGACGGGTGTGAAGGCCATCGCGAGGGTCAGCAGCAGGGTGTACGCCCAGGTGGCGCGCCAGCTGCCACGGGCGTACCCGCCGTGGCGCATCCCGTACGCGGCGACGGCGGCGCGGGCGATCAGCGGAAGCAGGATCGCCAGTACGGCGGTGCCGAGGCGGCCGGTCGCGAGGGCACCGGTCGCGGCGGGCAGGAAGGCGTACGCGATGCTCGCCCAGGCCCGCAGCAGCCGCGATTCGAGCAGCGGGCGGGAGACGAAGTACGCGGTGAGTCCGGCGAGCGGGACCGAGCAGACCAGCAGCAGCGTGAGGGCGAAGCCGGTCGAGCCGAGGAACAGCGCGGACAGGGCGGAGAGCACGGCGAGATAGGGCGGTGCGGTCTGGGTGCCGCCGGTGCCGATCGGGTGCCAGCCGTCCGCGTACCGCCCCCACAGGTCGGAGACGTCCGCCGGCGCGGGCAGCAGGGCGCCGCCCGCCAGCGCACCGCCGCCGAGGAGGCCGCGGCAGGCGACGAGCGAGACGAGGAGCAGGACGGCGAAGAGCACCGGGCCCGGCTTGCGGCCGATCCGTTTCAGCCGTGCGAACTGTTCGATCTCCAGGAAGTCGGCATCGTCACCGCCCGGTCCGGACTCGACGGCGCCGTGCCGCGAACCGCCCGAGTCGGCATCGGATCCGCTGCCGAAGTTCCCGGCAACCTGTTCGAAGGTGGCGCGGACGGTCGCGCCGGGCGGCGGGAACAGCCCGCGCAGTTCGGCCGCGTCCACGACACCCGTGCCGCGCCTGCGCCGGGCCGCGAAGATCCTGCCCGGCCGCAGCAGGGTCCCGAAGAGGCCGGCGACCTCGTCGAGTGCCTGTCCCGGCACCTTGCCGACGAGGTAGGCGAGGGTACGCAGCAGGGTCCCGAGGACGAGCCTGAGCAGGACCCACGGAAGCATCTTGCCGCGCGCGTTGACGAGCATCGTGTAGACGGCACCGGCCTTGTCCACACGGTGCGGGGAGGCGACGAAGCGGCCGGCGCAGTCGATGGGGCGGCGTTCCCGGGCGGAGGCCTCGGCATGCCGGAGTATGGCGTCGGGGGCGACGAGCACCCGGTGTCCGGCGGCGTGGGCGCGCCAGCAGAGGTCGACGTCGTCACGCATCAGCGGGAGTCTGCGGTCGAACCCGCCGAGCTCCTCCCAGACGTCGCGGCGGATCAGCATGCCGGCGGAGGACACGGACAGCACGGTACGGACCTGGTCGTGCTGGCCCTGGTCCTGTTCGCGCCGGTCGAGTCCGGTCCAGCGGCGCCCGCTGTTGGCGATGGAGACGCCGACCTCGAGGAGCTGCCTGCGGTCGTACCAGCCGCGGAGCTTGGGGCCGACGATCGCAGCGTGGTGGTCGGTGTCGACGACGCGCAGCATCTCGGCGAGCGCGTCGGGCTCGGGCGCGCAGTCGTCGTGGAGCAGCCAGAGCCACTGCACCGGTTCGCCGTGCGGCAGCTCGGGCAGGTCGTACGCGTCGTCGCGCCAGCTCCTGGTGACGGGGTCCCAGCCGCTGGGGCGCTTGAGGTACGGCAGGTCGTCGGGGGTGAGTTCACCGACCGTGCGGACCGCCTCGTCGACGGCCGTGCCGAAGCTCGTACGGCGTGCGAGGTGCAGGACGCGCTCGGCGCCGAGCGCCTCGGTGACCAGCCGCGCGGAGTCGTCGGCGCTGCCGGTGTCGGCGGCGACGACGTCCTGGACGGGGCGTTCCTGCCCGAGCAGCCCGGCGAGCACGTCGGGCAGCCAGCGTGCGCCGTCATGGGAGACGAGCACGGCGGTGACGACATGCCGGGGGAACTCTGGGGCGGCGGCGGCCGCGTACGGCGCCGTCGATTGGCTGTGCACGGACATCGAGGTACGGGCCCTCCGGCCAGGTCCGGGGGGCGGTCCCCCCAGGGGCTGCATCGGTGTACACGCGCGCTCCGGCGGGGCGTTGGCGCGTCTCGGACGGGGCCCCACACTAACGCTACGGACAGCCGGGGCGGCGCCGAGCGGGTGAGAGAGGGCGGCAGCGAGGTGGTACGACCGGTCCGCGTGCGGGGCGGTGGGCAGGGCAGCAGCACGGCCCTGGACGGGGCCGCGGACAGGGAAACGGCCCGTCGCCTGCGGGCAGGATGCAGGTGACGGGCCATGGCGGCCGGGGTTCCGGAGCGGGGTCCGGGGCGGTCCGTGATGTGGTCGCGGGTCTGGTCCGGGGGGTGGGGCGCGGAGCGTGGCCGTGGCGCTCCGGCGGCCGGGGCGTTCCGGTCCATCCGGTCCGGCGGGCGGACAGTCCGTGGGCCGGCCGGGTTCTGCCGGCGTCGTGTGCGGGCCTTCCCGGCGTCGTGCGCGGGCTCCGCGGTCAGACCGCGGCCTTCTTCAGGCGTCGGCGTTCCCGTTCGGAAAGACCGCCCCAGATTCCGAACCGTTCGTCATTGGAAAGCGCGTACTCAAGGCATTCGGAGCGGACTTCGCAGGCGAGGCAGACCTTCTTGGCCTCGCGGGTCGATCCGCCCTTCTCGGGGAAGAAGGACTCGGGATCGGTCTGGGCGCACAGTGCGCGCTCCTGCCAGCCGAGCTCCTCGTCCGCGTCCTCGACCAGCAGTTGCTGGAACAGCTCGGTCATGTGCGCCCCTCGTCTGTCTCTTGCGTCCCCGTGATGCAGCCGTTATCGATTCGGCAGAACGACACGAGTGAAATTACAAGTGTGTGGATCCGGGCCAGTCAAGCGGAGATCTGCTATTGGGTCCGGTATTCACTCTGCGGAACCAAGCGTAAGCGGAAAGTGTGCAAATCACCAAAAAAACTGACATATGCCACAGGCTCCACCGCACCCCCGTCCGCCACAGGGTGGGACGCCCGAGGGCGCGGCCATGTTTCGATTCGATCACCGAAGCGATCAAGATCACAGTCGGGTCACGAGACCGCTGCGACGTTTACGGGCACGGTTGTTGCGCCACATCTCCGCTGCAATCACTGCACAAACCTTTCTCCGACTGGAGTAACCGGATGAGGTGAAACATTGCCTCCAAATCGGGCATTGGGTTGACAGCGGGACCTTTGCTCGGTTCTGCTTGCTGGCATGCCAGCAAAGTCAGCGAAGCGCGTCACCCACATCCGTGGGTTCCGTACCGCTGTCCAGGCTCGCTGTTGCTGTTCCAGCTGTCTCAGCTGTTGATGCCGTCCCCGCTGTCGAAGCCCTCGCGCTCCAGCTAGTCACGGCTCTTCCTCGGACCCGGCCTTCGCCGGCTTCTCTGCGGCCTCGCCCGCCGAGCGGTTCGGTTCCCACGGCCTCCGGTCCACGCGACACCCCCGCATCCGCGTCTGCACCCAAGCCCCGCACTCCCTTGCCGAGGAACCACCGCGCCCATGAACAGCGACAGCGACCTTCAGATCGCCGGCGACATCCTTGAGGTTCAGCACCTCCTCCAGCCCGCACGCACCCATCCCGCCACGGTGGCCGAGTTCGTCGGGCTCGCCCGCGCCATCGCCGCCGACCGCGCGCAGTGGGCACCGCTCGTCCAGTACGACGCGACCACCCGCTGGTACCACCGGCTCCGCGCCGTTCCCCAGGTTCTCGGCTCCGCTCGAGCAGGGGAGACCCCGCTCGGCTACGAGGTGTGGCTGCTCAGCTGGGTCCCCGGCCAGGGCAGCGGACTGCACGACCACGGACGGTCCTCCGGCGTACTGACCGTCCTGGAAGGCGAGTTGACCGAGCGCACGGAGCGCGGCAGCCGGTCACTGGAAGCGGGCGCGCAGCGCGTGTTCGCGCCCGGATACGTCCACGAAGTGGTCAACGACTCCCTCGAACCGGCCGTCAGCCTGCACATCTACTACCCGGGTCTGACCGAGATGCCGATGCACGCGGCGCAGTGCGCCCCGACGGCCGCCGACGTCGTAGCCGCCTGACAGCCCACCCGTCGCCCGCCACCACCCCACCAACGATCAGGCTCCGCCTGACAGACTGTTGTGCATGCGCATTGTGGTTCTGGCCGGCGGTATCGGTGGTGCTCGTTTTCTGCGTGGCCTCAAGCAGGCCGCGCCCGACGCGGACATCACGGTGATCGGCAACACCGGTGACGACATCCATCTGTTCGGGCTGAAGGTCTGCCCCGACCTCGACACCGTGATGTACACCCTCGGCGGTGGCATCAACGAGGAGCAGGGCTGGGGGCGTACCGACGAGAGCTTCCAGGTCAAGGAGGAACTCGCGGCGTACGGCGTGGGCCCCGCGTGGTTCGGGCTCGGTGACCGTGACTTCGCGACCCACATCGTCCGTACGCAGATGCTCGGCGCGGGCTATCCGCTCAGCGCCGTCACCGAGGCGCTCTGCGCACGCTGGAAGCCGGGGGTCCGGCTGCTGCCGATGTCCGACGACCGGGTCGAGACGCATGTCGCGGTCGACGTGGACGGCGAGAGCCGGGCGATCCACTTCCAGGAGTACTGGGTGAAGCTGCGTGCCTCCGTGGAGGCCCGGGCGATCGTGCCGGTCGGCGCGGAGCAGGCCAAGCCGGCGCCCGGTGTGCTGGAGGCCATCGCCGAGGCCGACGTCATCCTCTTCCCGCCTTCCAACCCCGTCGTCTCGGTGGGGACCATCCTCGCCGTGCCCGGGATCCGGGAGGCGATCGCCGAGGCCGGGGTACCGGTCGTCGGCCTCTCCCCCATCGTCGGGGACGCGCCCGTAAGGGGTATGGCGGACAAGGTGCTTGCCGCGGTGGGCGTCGAGTCGACCGCCGCGGCCGTTGCCCAGCACTACGGTTCCGGGCTGCTCGACGGCTGGCTCGTCGACACGGTGGACGCCGGGGCGGTCGACGAGGTGGAGGCCGCGGGCATCCGCTGCCTGGCCATGCCCCTGATGATGACGGACGTGGACGCGACGGCCGAGATGGCACGGCAGGCGCTGGCGCTGGCCGAGGAGGTACGGGCGTGAGCGGCGGCGCGGCCACCCCCGAGGCGCCCTCGTACCGGGTGTGGGCGCTGCCCGGGATGCCCGAGGTGCGGTCCGGGGACGATCTCGCGAAGCTGATCGCCGCCACGGAACCGGGGCTTGTGGACGGCGACATCCTGCTCGTCACCTCGAAGATCATCTCCAAGGCGGAGGGCCGGATCGTCGAGGCGGCGGACCGGGAAGCGGCGATCGATGCCGAGACGGTACGGGTGGTGGCGCGCCGCGGCACGCTGCGGATCGTCGAGAACCGGCAGGGGCTGGTCATGGCCGCGGCCGGGGTCGATGCCTCGAACACCCCCGCGGGCACGGTGCTGCTGCTGCCGGAGGACCCGGACGCGTCGGCCCGCGCGATCCGGGACGGACTGCGGGATACGCTCGGCGTGGAGGTCGGAGTCGTCGTCACGGACACCTTCGGGCGGCCGTGGCGCAACGGGCTGACCGATGTCGCGATCGGGGCGGCCGGGGTGCGGGTGCTGGACGACCTGCGGGGCGGGACGGATGCGTACGGCAACCCGTTGAGCGCGACCGTCGTCGCCACCGCGGATGAGCTGGCCTCGGCCGGTGATCTGGTCAAGGGCAAGGCGGAGGGGCTGCCGGTCGCGGTGGTGCGGGGTCTCTCGCACGTGGTGGACGGGGCGGGTGGCCCCGGGCACGGGGCGGGCTCCGGTGGGTCCGGTTCCGGTGACTCCGGTTCCGGGGCGCGGGCGTTGGTGCGGGTCGCGGCCGACGACATGTTCCGGCTCGGGACGTCCGAGGCGGTACGGGAAGCGGTGACGCTGCGGCGTACGGTGCGGGAGTTCACGGACGAGCCGGTGGACCCGGGGGCGGTACGCCGCGCCGTGGCCGCAGCGGTGACGGCTCCGGCGCCGCATCACACGACGCCGTGGCGGTTCGTGCTCCTGGAGTCCGAGGAGTCGCGGACCCGGCTGCTCGACGCGATGCGCGATGCGTGGATCGCGGATCTGCGCCGTGACGGCAAGAGCGAGGAGTCGATCGCCAAGCGGGTACGGCGGGGCGATGTGCTGCGCAGGGCTCCGTATTTGGCGGTGCCGTGCCTGGTGATGGACGGCTCCCACACCTACGGGGACGCGCGGCGGGACGCGGCGGAGCGCGAGATGTTCGTGGTCGCGGCGGGGGCGGGCGTCCAGAACTTCCTGGTGGCGCTGGCCGGTGAGCAGCTCGGGTCGGCGTGGGTGTCTTCGACGATGTTCTGCCGGGACGTGGTGCGCGAGGTGCTGGATCTGCCGGCGCAGTGGGATCCGCTGGGGGCGGTGGCCGTGGGGCGCGCGGCGGGGGTGCCGCGGGAGAGGGAAGAGCGGAACGCGGAGGCGTTCGTCGCGGTGCGGTGACGAGTGGGGGTGCGTTTCCCCCTGCCCGCCCGTTCCCCGGGGCGGCCCGGGAGCCCGGGACGCGGCCTTCGGCCGCGCTGTGTCCTCGATCGCCGGACGGGCTCGGTCCTGCCGCGCTTCGTCGCGAGCCGCGGGCACACGCCGGCAGGGAGCGCTTCGCTCCGCCTCGTCACACCCCGCGGGCGCGGGGCCGGCAGGGCCGAATCCGCTGTGACTACAACCGGGCGATGTCGCCCCTTGTCATGCGCGGGGCTCTGCGGGACGGGGTGTGGCCGGAGAGGAGGATCAGGCGGGTGGCTCGATGGCGCTGCCCCTCGTAGGGGGTGAGCAGGGTCAGCATCTCCTCGTCGTCGGCGTTCCTGTTGCCCGCCAGGGCGTGGCCGATGATGCCGGGAAGGTGAAGGTCGCCCACGGTGACCGCGTCGGCAGCGCCGTTGGCTCGTTGGAGGGTTTCGGCCGAGGTCCAGGGGCCGATGCCGGGGATCAGTTCCAGCCGGGCCGTCGCCTCCGGCAGCGGCATCGTGGCCGCTTCCTCCAGACGGCGGGCCACCCGTACCGCGCGCAGGATCGTCGCCGAGCGTTTGGCGTCGACGCCCGCACGGTGCCATTCCCAGGACGGGATCAGGGACCAGGTGCGCGCGTCCGGCATCACATGCAGGCCGTGTGTGGTGAACAGGGTGGCCGCGGGACCGGGGGCCGGGGTGCCGTACGTGCGGACCAGGAGGCGCCAGGCCCGGTACGCCTCGTCGGTGGTGACCTTCTGTTCCAGGATCGACGGGATCAGCGACTCCAGTACCAGACCGGTGCGCAGCAGCCGCAGGCCCGGGCGGCGGTGCTGCACCGCGGCGACCAGGCGGTGGCGGGGACGGAAGGCCTCCGGGTCGTCCTCCGCACCCAGCAGGACCGGGAGCTGCTCCAGGAGCCATGACGCGCCGGGGCCCCAGGCCGTCGCCCCGATCCGGCCGCCCCGGTCGGTGACGTGGAGCGTGCCGGGGCCGGCCGGGGTGCGGGTGGCCCGCCAGACCGAACCGTCCCGGTCGATACGGAACGTGGGATCGGCGGGGCCACGACGCAGCGGGCCGAGGACGAGGCGAAGGTCCAGCGGGCCAGGCGGGGTCCACTCCCGGGTCAGCGCCGCCGCTTCCCGGGGTGCCGCCGGGTCCGCTGCCGCCTGGCGCGGGACAGGGCTGCGCGGGGCGCTGCGGGGGGCGAATCGTCCTGCCACGGATGAGGTCCTCGGTCGTCGGGGCTGCCTATCGAGCGTACGCGCCGCAGGGGCCCGTCATTGGTCCGACGAGAAACGGACGCACGCGTCCGGCAGTGTCGCCCCGCACCAGATGCGGACGCCGTCACGCAGTTCGTTGTCCGCACCGACCTGCGCCCCGTCGCCGACGACCGCTCCGGCGAGCACCGTACGGCTGCCGATCCTGGCGCCGGCTCCGACCAGCGAGTCCGTGATCACCGCGCCGGGTTCGACGACCGCGCCGGCCAGCACCGTGGAGCCGTCGATCCGCGCACCCGCGCCGATCAGGGCGCCTTCGCCGATGACCGTACCGCCGACGAGTTTGGCGTCGGCGGCGACGGAGGCGGTCGGCAGGACGAGCCTGTCGCCGCACCGGCCCGGCACGGCCGGGGACGGGGCGCGGCCGAGGACCAGGTCGGCGGAGCCGCGTATGAACGCCTGCGGGGTGCCGAGGTCCAGCCAGTACGTGGAGTCGACCATGCCCTGGAGGTGCGCGCCGGAGGCGAGCAGGCCGGGGAACGTCTCGCGCTCCACGGAGACCGGGCGGTCGGCCGGGATCGTGTCGATGACCGAGCGGCGGAAGATGTACGCCCCCGCGTTGATCTGGTCGGTGACGATCTCCTCGGGCGTCTGCGGCTTCTCCAGGAAGGCGGTCACCCTGCCGGTGGCGTCCGTCGGTACGAGACCGAAGGCACGCGGGTCCTCGACCCGGGTGAGGTGGAGTGAGACATCCGCTCCGGATGTGGCGTGCGAGGCGACCAGTGCCCGGATGTCGAGGCCGGTGAGGATGTCCCCGTTGAAGATGAGAACGGGTTCGTCCGGGCCGGAGACGAGCCGGGACGCCACGTTGCGGATGGCTCCGCCGGTGCCGAGCGGTTCGCGTTCGGTGACGTACTCGATATGGAGGCCGAGCGACGAACCGTCACCGAAGTACGGCTCGAAGACCTCCGCCAGGTACGAGGTGGCGAGGACGATGTGCTCGACCCCGGCGGCCCTCGCCCGCGCCAGTTGGTGCGTCAGGAACGGGACGCCGGCCGCCGGAACCATGGGTTTCGGGGTGTGCACCGTGAGCGGGCGCAGTCGGGTGCCTTTGCCACCGACCAGGAGAATCGCTTCTTTTGCCTCTGTCACAGCACTGTCTCTGCTTCCTGCTGGGGCCGGCCCTGGTGTCGGCTGGCCAGTGTAAGCAGACCGGTCGGATCATCCCCGGTCAGCGCCCAGCAGGGCAGTCCGGCGCTCTCCGCCGGCGTCCGCACGGGCCGTCAGCGGCCTTGCAGATGGGCGGAGCTGGTCCGGGCTGTGCCGAGCTTCTTGTAGAGACGGGTTCCCGGGCATTCGGTTGCGAAGCCGTCCCGATGACCGGAGATGACGTTGAGTTTGACCTTTTTTCCCTTCTTGAAGCGATTTCCTCCTCCCGAGACAAGGGTCGTCCTGCCGCGGGGGTTGGCACCGAACAGGCCGAGCTTCCAGGCGGTCAGCTTCGCAATGGCCGTCACCGCGGCGGCCGGCGGATTGGACTTGGTGAAGGTGCCGAGTACCGCGATGCCCATGCTGTTGGTGTTGAAACCGAGGGTGTGCGCCCCCATGACCGCCTTCGTCACGCCTCCGGCGCGTCCTTCGTAGATGTTTCCGCACTTGTCGACGGCGAAGTTGTAGCCGATGTCGCGCCAGCCACTGCTCTTCACGTGGTAGCGGTAGATACCGCGAAGGACCGAGGGCGCCTGGGAGCACGTGTAGTTGTTGCCCGTCGCACTGTGGTGGATGAAGGCGGCCTTGACGGTCTTCGTGTACGCGAAGGCGCGCTCACGGAGCTTCTCGTCGGCCCCCCAGCCCTTGCGGGTGACGATGCGCGGGCGGGGGCCGATGTACGGCTTGCTGCCTGGCACGGCGCCGGCCGCGGCTTCCGCCTCCACCTCCGTCCGCGCCTTGCTCAGCGCCGGGATGACGGAGCCCTGGAAGGACGCGGAGCCCTGGACGGACATACCGGAGCGGCCGTCGCTTCCGGACTCGGCGCCGGCCTGCTCGGTGCCGTACTCGTCCGTGCCGGTCACCGGCGGCTGCTGCGGACCCTTGCCGGGGTCGACGAGTTCCAGCCGCAGTCCCTCGGGCAGCGCGACGCTGGTGCTGCCCGGCCCCCGGACGTCCGTCGTCTCGGGGCTGACCCGGACTTCCACGCCGTCGCTGTCACCGACCCAGAGCGGGGCGGTGGAGCCGCGGACGGTTCCGGAGTCGCGCTCGGCACTCCCGGGGTCGGCGGCGTGCTCGGCGTTGTGGGTCTCCAGGTCCTGCCAGCCGGACCAACGGCCGGTGTCGAGGGCGCGGGTGCGGACCTGGACGCTGCCGTGGAGTTCTGCGTCGGCGTCGTCCCAGACCACGCCGACCAGGGAGAAGGGGTGGACATCGCGTCGGGGCAGGCCCTGGACGGCGGGGGCGCCGGTCTCCCGCGTGGACGTGGTGGACAGCGGCGACAGCGGCAGGGACTGCGTCGACCCGGGCACATCGGCGGGATCGGCGACCTCGGCCGCTGCGTTGACGGAGGTGTCGGGGGCGGCGCTCGCGGGCGCGGCCAGCGGCAGTATCAGGGCTGCCGAGCAGGTGACACCAATGGCGGATGCAATGAAGGCACGCATACGAACGATACTGGGCACAATCCAATAACTCCGGCTACCGGGATATCTCCGGACAATTGACGGGCCGTCTGCCGAACCGGTGTACCCGATGCCTGTGGCACCCGGCCCGGCCCGGCACCGGCGCGTACCCTTGCGCGGATGAACGCCAGCGACCGCACCCCTGCCGACCTGCTGCGTTCCGCGCTCGCCGCGGACCCGGCCCGCCCCATGGTCACCTTCTACGACGACGCCACCGGAGAGCGCGTCGAACTGTCGGTGGCCACCTTCGCCAATTGGGTGGCCAAGACCGCCAACCTGCTGCAGGGCGACCTCGCGGCGGAACCCGGCGACCGGGTCGCCCTCCTGCTGCCCGCGCACTGGCAGTCCGCGGTCTGGCTGCTCGCCTGCTCCTCGGTCGGCGTAGTCGCCGATGTGCAGGGAGACCCCGCCGCCGCCGACCTCGTCGTCACCGGCCCGGACACGCTGGACGCCGCGCGCGCCTGCCGTGGCGAGCGGATCGCGCTGGCCCTGCGCCCGCTGGGCGGCCGGTTCCCGCAGCCGCCCGAGGGGTTCGCGGACTACGCCGTGGAGGTACCGAGCCAGGGCGACCGGTTCGCGCCGTACGCGCCGGTGGATCCGGACGCGCCCGCGCTCGTCGCCGGCGGGGTCGAGCTGACCGGGGCACAACTGGTGGCGCGCGCCCGCGAGGACGCCTCGGGGCTGGGGCTGGCACCCGGATCGCGGCTGCTGTCGGGACGTACGTTCGACGGCTGGGACGGACTCAGCGCCGGGCTCTTCGCCCCGCTGGCCGCCGGTGGCTCCGTGGTCCTGTGCCGCCATCTGGGGGAGCTGGGCGCGGACGGGCTCGCCAAGCGCGTGGTGAGCGAGCGGGTCACCAACACCGCGGTATGACAAGCCCGCTGACGGACACTCATCCGGCCCATACCGGGCCGAGCCCCCGGGCCTGCGCATCAACTCCGGTACATCATCGGCGGTACAGACCATTCAGGTCCTGAAGTACAACCCAGCGTGAGGTTCAGCCGTCTACTCCTGCGACCGGCGGCCCAGCGCGCCGCCGAACGTGAAGGATGGACGCAGACGTGACCGAAAGCGCCGGCCCGCCGACCGGCCCCGACCACTCGGCCGCGGACCGGAACGGGAACCGGGACACGTCGCAGGGCGGGGGCGGGTCCCACCGGAAGCCGCACGACGCGGACGTTCCGGCCAGGCGCAGGCACCGCTGGCTGCGCTGGGCGGCGCTCGCAGCCTCGCTCCTCGTCCTGGTCGCCGCGGGCGGCGGCTGGTGGCTGTACCGGAAGCTCGACGCCAACATCAGGACCGACACGTCCGCGGCCGCCGAACTGCGCGCGTACGAGAAGGAGCGCCCCGCGTCCGTCGTGCACGACGCGGAGAACATCCTGCTGATCGGCTCCGACAGCCGCGTCGGCGACAACCGCAAGTACGGCCGCAGCTACGGCGACAGCCAGCGCTCCGACACCACGATCCTGCTGCACCTCGCCGCGGACCGGAAGAGCGCCACCGCCATGTCCATCCCGCGCGATCTGATGACCGAGATCCCCAGCTGTCATCAAGCGGACGGAAAACCCACCAGGAAGCAATTCGCCCAATTCAACTGGGCCTTCCAATTCGGCGGCACCGCCTGCACGATCCGCACCGTCGAGCGGATGACGGGCATCCGCGTCGACCACCACATGGTCGTCGACTTCAACGGATTCAAGGACATGGTCGACGCGGTGCACGGCGTCGAGATCTGCCTCAAGGAGCCGGTCGACGACCCCGACGCGCATCTCAAGCTCCGCGCGGGGCGCCAGACGCTCGACGGCGAGGAGGCGCTGGGGTACGTACGGGCCCGCAAGTCCATCGGGAACGGCAGCGACACCGACCGGATGGACCGCCAGCAGCGATTCCTCGGCGCACTGGTGAACAAGGTGCAGAGCAACGGCGTCCTGCTCAACCCGACGCGCCTCTACCCGGTGCTCGACGCGGCCACCAAGTCGCTGACCACGGATCCGGGCCTGAACAGCCTGAAGGACCTGTACGAACTGGTGCGCAGCATGCGTGATGTACCAACCGAAAAGGTGCAGTTCCTCACCTTGCCGCGCAAGCCGTACCCTGCCGACCCGAACCGGGACGAACTCGTACAGCCCAACGCGGACAGACTCTTCAAGCGGTTGCGTGAGGACGCCCCCGTCAAGGTGGTCCCGGCGGAAGAAGGGGATCGCAATTCGGATGGTTCGAGCTCCAGGAGTCCGACTCCCACACCCACCTATTCGGGCAGCAATGCGGCCGCCGACCCGTGCAGGCAGTAAAGCAATTCCCAAGCAGACGTCGACGATCGGCACCTAATGAGCAGAATGACCGGTTGTAAGGACCGTGGAATGTGTCACGCCCGTCGCTTCAGGCCGAATCGGGCCGATAGTGTGACGCGATCCGGTGCTTCCGGCCGTCAGGTCGCGCACTGCTGGAGCGAAAGATCGAGCGCCTTGCCGGGGAAGGCGCCTCGCGTGGCACCGACGGAGGACTCAAACAACCGTGGACGCGCAAAGCCGTGGGCGGGCGGACGAAATCGACCCCGCAGACCAGTGGGTACTCAACCCGCAGACCGGCGATTACGAATTGCGACTGACCCAATCCGGAGGGGATTCATACCGCGCGCCAAGTGCGCCGAGTCCCCGTGGTTCCGGACGCAGAGGTGCGGTTCGTGACGACGACGGCGAGGGCAGGAGCGGTGCACGGGACGGCAGCGGCCGGGGCCCCGCACCGCGCCGTGAGGTGCCCGGGCAGCGCGGTCGCCGCCCGGCCAACGGCCCGCGCGGCCCGGAGGGTTCCGGCCCGGAGGCCGGAGGCCGGCGCAAGCGCAAGCAGCAGAAGGGCCGCCGCAAGAAGGCGCTCATCTGGACGGGCGGCGTGATGGCGTTCGTACTCGTCGCGCTGTCGGTCGGCGCCTACGCGCTGTACCAGCACTTCAACAGCAACTTGAGCTCCGTGGACGTCGGCGACGCCGGCAACAAGAACGTCGTCACGGCCAATGCGCCCCTCAACATATTGATCATCGGTACGGACAAGCGCACCGGTAAGGGCAACCAGGGCTACGGCGACAAGGGCAGCACCGGCCACGCCGACACCAACATCCTCTTCCACGTCTCCAAGGACCGCACCAACGCGACGGCGCTGAGCATCCCCCGCGACCTGATCACCAACATCCCGGACTGCACCACCAAGCAGCCGGACGGCACGGAAAAGGTCATCCCGGGGACGCAGGACATCCGGTTCAACGTCAGCCTCGGCCAGGACGGGCGCGACCCGGGCTGCACCATGCGTACCGTCGAGGAGATCACCGGCCTGAAGGTCGACCACTTCATGATGGTCGACTTCAACGCGGTCAAGGAGCTGTCCACGGCGGTCGGCGGCGTCAAGGTCTGCCTGGCCCACGCGGTCAAGGACTCCAAGTCGCACCTCGACCTGCCGGAAGGTGAGAGCACGATCCAGGGCGAGGACGCCCTCGCGTTCGTCCGCACCCGCCACAGCTTCGGCAACGAGAGCGACCTCGACCGCATCAAGGTGCAGCAGCAGTTCATCGGCTCGATGATCCGGCAGATGAAGTCGGACGACACACTGACCAGCCCGACGAAGCTGTACAAGCTGGCGAACGTCGCGACCAGTGCCCTGACCGTCGACTCCGCCATCGGCACGGGCAAGAAGCTGGTGTCGCTGGCCAAGGAGCTCAGCAAGGTCGACACCAAGAACATCACCTTCGTGACGGCCCCGGTGATAGACAACCCGGCCGAGAAGGTCCATGCGACGGTGGTGCTCAACACCGCCAAGTCCGATCCGCTGTTCGCGATGATGCGCGAGGACACCTCGCTGACCGAGGTGGCCGCGCAGAAGAAGGCCGCCAAGAGCAAGCAGGACGCACTCCTCAAGGGCACCAAGGCCGCTGCCGCCGACGTACGAGTCGATGTCCTCAACGGCGGCGACATCCCGGGCGCCGCGCAGCAGACGGTCACCTGGCTGCAGAACCAGCAGGGCGTGCTCAAGTCGACCAACAAGGCCAACGCCCCCGAGAAGATCTCCAAGACGACGCTCACGTACGCACCGAACCAGGCCGACCAGGCCCGGGCGCTCGCCGCCATGATGGGGCTGCCCGGATCGGCCCTGAAGCAGGGCACCGTGGACGCCGAGGGCCTGCAGGCGATGGTCCTGACCCTGGGGGCGGACTTCAAGGGCGCGGGTGTGCCCGTCACCGGACCGGCAAAGGCGCCGGACGGCATCCAGAAGGCAAGTGCCGACAAGGCAGAGTGCGCCAAGTGACGCCCGGTCACCGCGCCATGGCAAGAGTCTGAGCAGCAGGGGGGGGTCCTGGTGGTACGGAGCAGCACGCCCGGAGAGGGGACGCGACCACGCGTCCGGCACGCCGGCCAACTCGGCTGGGACGACGGTCTGTACGACGACGCCCCGTCCGTCGGCCCCGACGACGGGCACGACAGCGGACGGAACGACCGGCGCAGCGGCGACGACGGGGACCGGGACCGCCCGGGCCCCGGCCGCGCCGAACGCCGCCGCGGCCGGTCGCACGGGCGCGGCCGACGCGGGAAGCGCCGCGTACTGCGCTGGATCGCCTGGACGCTCGCGGTCGTCATACTCGGCACCGGCACCGCCGGATACCTCTGGTACGAGCACCTGAACAGCAATCTCCGCAAGGGGCAGCGCAGCGCCGGGAACAGCGGCGCGAAGAAGGCCGCCCCGAACGCCGCGGGCCAGACCCCGCTGAACATTCTGCTGATCGGTTCGGACGACCGTAACTCCAAGGAGAACCTCAAGCTCGGCGGCTCGAAGTCGAGCGTCGGCGCCAAGCCGCTGGCCGATGTGCAGATGCTCCTCCATGTGTCGGCCGACCGGAAGAACGCCTCGGTCGTCAGCATTCCGCGTGATACGCGCGTCGACATCCCGAAGTGCGTGGACCCCGAGACCAAGCAGGAGTCCCCGGCCACCAACGGGCTCATCAACGAGACGCTCGGCCGCGGCGGCCCCGGCTGCACGCTGGACACCTGGGAGCAGCTGACCGGCATCTATATCGACCACTGGGTGATGGTCGACTTCGCCGGTGTGGTCGCCATGGCGGACGCCGTCGGCGGCGCCGACGTATGTGTCAAGGACAACGTCTACGACATCCCCAAGCCCAGGGTTCCCGGCGGCTCGTATCTGAAGCTGACCAAGGGCACGCACAAGGTCCAGGGCAAGCAGGCCCTGCAGTGGCTGCGTACCCGCCATGCCTTCGAGAGCGACTTCGGCCGGGCCAAGGCCCAGCACATGTACCTGAACTCGGTCATCCGGCAGCTGAAGAGCCAGAACGCCTTCACCGACACCGGACGGCTGATGGATCTCGCCGAGACCGCGACCAAGTCGCTCCAGGTCTCCGAGGAGATCGGCTCCGTGAAGAAGCTGTTCGACCTCGGTATGCAGCTCAAGAACGTACCGATGAGCAAGATCAACATGCTGACCATGCCGCGGGTCACGGATCCGGAGGACGAGAACCACGTGCTGCCCAAGCCGGGCGCCGCCGAGACGCTCTGGGCGCTGCTGCGCGACGACGAGTCGCTCGACCCGAAGGACCGCGCGAAGACCGGTGCGAAGGACAAGGGACCGGCCGCGGCCGCACCCGGTGCCCTCGATCTGACGGTGGTCAACGGCACCGCGGGCGACGGTCAGGTCGCCACCACCGGCCGGGCGGCGGACGTCCAGGACATCCTCCGGTCCAAGGGCTTCGCCAAGGCCAACGCCACGACCGTCCCGGGGTCGGCGCTGACCACCGCGGTGACCTATCCGAAGGACTCGGGTGCCCAGGGCAAGTCGGACGCGCAGTCGGTCGCCAAGGCCCTCGGACTGCCGACCAGTGCGGTCAAGGTGTCGGCGGGGGTCGACACGCTGACCCTCACGGTCGGCTCGGACTGGCGCACGGGAGCGGACTACCCCAAGAAGGCGGTCGACGAGGACGACCCGCTCAAGGACACCGAGGCCGTCAACGGGGCACAGGAGGACGCCTGCATGGACGTCTACTGGCCGTACCGGTTCTAGTCGGGGCCCGTACGACGCGACAGGGGCGCCGGCCGTTCTCCTCGGAGAGCGGCCGGCGCCCCTGCTTCGTGCGTGCGTACCGGATCAGACCGTCTGCCGCGCGGCCGCCGGGCGGCGGCTGGCGATGACGCGCTTCGCCAGCGAGCGCGGGCTGGTCAGGAAGCCGTAGCCCCAGGACATGTGCATGGTGGCCAGCGCCACCGGGATCTGTGCCCGTGCCTTCAGCGGCAGGCCCTTGCCCGCCGGGAGGGACCCGGCGATGATCGCCGCGGCGTAACCGGCCGGGACGACGAAGCCCCACGCGGTCACGGCCGCGCCGACGACGATGCCCGCCGCTATCGCGCAGACGGCGGCCGGCGGGGCCAGGTAGCGCAGGTTGATCGAGCCGGCGTGGTAGCGGGCGACGACGTGGCGCCAGCGGCCGTAGTCCTTGTACTGCTTGGCCAGCGCCCGCACCGAGGGGCGCGGCCGGTACTGCACCTTCAGCTCCGGCGAGAACCAGATCAGCCCGCCCGCCTCGCGGATCCGGAAGTTCAGCTCCCAGTCCTGGGCGCGGATGAACTCGACGTTGTAGCCGTCCGCCTTCTCCAGCGCCTCGCGGCGGAAGACACCCAGGTAGACGGTCTCGGCCGGGCCCGCCTGGCCGCCGGTGTGGAAGGCCGCGTTGCCGACGCCGATCTTCGAGGTCATGGCCGCGGCGACGGCGTCCTCCCAGGCGTTCTCGCCCTCGGCGTGCATGATGCCGCCGACGTTCTGTGCGCCCGTCTCCTCCAGGAGGCGGACCGCTGTCGCGATGTAGTTCGGCGAGAGCATGCCGTGACCGTCGACCCGCACCACGACGGGATGCGAGGAGGCCTTGATCGCGGCGTTGAGCGCCGCGGGGGTGCGACCGGTCGGGTTGGGCACCGTGTGGACCCGGGAGTCCTCGCGTACCAGCTCGGCGGCGATCTCGTCGGTGCGGTCCGTGGACGGGCCGAGCGCGATCACGATCTCCATCTCGCCGGCGTACTCCTGCTCCAGGATGTGCCGGACCGAGTTCCTGAGATGACGTTCCTCATTGAGTACCGGCATGATCACGGAGACGGCGGGGTGCTGCGCGGCAGGCATGTGGTCCTCGGGGGGTCCTCGGGGGCCGCCGGGGGTTCGCACCCCAGGAGGCGGCGTATTTCGGCCGCCACGTTACCGCGAATGGGGGACGGGGGCGCGCGCCACCGGGTTGCTCACCGGAGTGGAGATCGTATGGGCCTACTGTGCGAACGGTCCCCCTTGCACCGCGGAGGTCCGTCCGTGCCCACGCCGCACCGCTCCCCCCGTCCGCCGCACCGCCGCACCGCTCCCCCGCAGTACAGGTCCAGAAAACAGGACGAGAGGCCCCGCTGGGGCATGCGGCTGGCGACCGGTCTGTCCGTGCTGGTGCTCGGGGCCGGCGGGATCGGCCATGCGGTGGTGACGAGTCTGGAGACCGGGATCGACCGGGTCGACCCGTTCAAGGACATGAAGAACCGGCCCCGCGCCGGCAACGGCATGAATCTGCTGCTCGTGGGCACCGACGGACGCGACCGGATCAGCCGGGAGCAGCGGCGGAAGTACCGGCTGGGCGGTGCGCCCTGCCACTGCACCGACACGATCATGCTGGTGCATCTGTCGGCGGACAGGGAGCGCGCGAGCATCGTCTCGCTGCCGCGCGACAGCTACGTCGAGCTCCCCGGGCGCCGGGGGCCGGCCGGTGGCGACGCGCGCACCACCCATCCGGTGAAACTGAACGCCGCCTATGCGCAGGGCGGTCCCGCGCTGACCGTACGGACCGTCGAGAACATGACGGGCGTCAAGGTCGACCACTACCTGGAGGTCGACTTCCCCAGCTTCATGAAGACGGTGGACACCCTCGGCGGGGTGCAGATCTGCACGGCCCGGCCGATGAAGGACTCGTACACGGGCCTCGACCTCGCCGCCGGTACGCACCGGCTGGACGGCGGGCAGGCACTCCAGTACGTGCGCTCGCGCCATATCGACGCGGCCGCCGACCTGGGCCGGATGCAGCGCCAGCAGAAATTCCTCGCCTCGCTGATCAAGCAGACGATCAGCAGCGGTGTGCTGCTGAACCCGGTGAGGTTCCGGAACGTCGCGTCGACCATGCTCGGAGCGGTCCGGGCCGACCGGGGGTTCGGTACGGATCAGCTGCTGGACCTCGGCCAGGCCATGCGCGGCTTCACTCCGGCGTCGTCCGAGTTCACCTCCGTGCCGATCAGCAATGCCTCCTACCCGGTCAAGGGCGTCGGCTCGACGGTGAAATGGGACCCGAAGAAATCGAAGATGCTCTTCGAGGCGCTGCGCGAGGACAAGCCCCTGGCCTTGAAGCGGCCGAAGGCGCCGAAGGCGCGGACGGTCGATGTCGCGCCGCGCGGGATCCGGGTCCAGGTCTACAACGGGACGCCGAAGAACGGACTCGGCCGGGCGGTCGACGACGCGCTCCACGCCACCGGCTTCGACACGACACGGACCCCGCTCAACGCGGAGCTGCGCGAGCACAAGCGCACGCTGATCGAGTACGACCCCCGGTGGGACCGGTCGGCGAGATCGCTGGCGGCGGCGCTGCCGGGGGCCGAGCTGCGCGCGGTCGCGAAGCTGGGCCGGACGATGAAGGTGACCGTGGGGTCGGCCTTCGGCAAGGTGGAGCGGGTGCGGGCCGAGGAGCCGCAGCGGGGCAGGTTCGACGCGGTCACGGGCGACCAGGTGGCATGCCCGTAGGACCATGTGCGCCGTCCGGGCCGCCGCCCCGCGGGAGCTGCCGTCAGTCGACGTCGATGCCGTCCGCCACGCGCTTCTCGCGCAGTTCCCTGATCGCGCGGCGCCGGGCGAGGCGGTGGGTGCGCCGGATCTGGGCCTCCTGGTAGCGCCGCTTGTCACGCTCCGTCTCCGGGATCACCGGCGGCACGGGGCGCGGCTTGCCGTCCCCGTCGACCGCCGCGAACACCAGATACGCGCTGCCGACCTGCTGGGCGGGGGTCGATTCGTTCCACCGCTCGGCCATGACCCGGACGCCGACCTCCATCGAGGAGCGGCCGGTCCAGTTCACCTGTGCGCGCACGTGAACAAGGTCACCGACGCGGACCGGCTCCAGGAACACCATCTCGTCCATCGAGGCCGTCACCGCTGGTCCGCCGGAGTGCCGGCCGGCCACGGCGCCAGCCGCGTCGTCGACGAGTTTCATGATCACGCCGCCGTGCACCGTACCCAGCAGATTGGTGTCACTGCCGGTCATGATGTGGCTGAGGGTGGTCCGGGACGCCGCGGTCGGCTTGCCCGGAATATCGCCCTCCGGGCGCAGGGCCTGATCTGTCATGCCCTCCACCTTATGCGGGGGCCCGGGGACGCGGACATTGCATCAGCTTGGCAACAGCCCTGGCCCGATATCTCACACCCCCTGTAACACCGGCAGGTCCGGGCGGCACACTGGTCCGCATGAGCGACAGGCCCGGTGGATGGACCGACGACAACCGCGACGACCGCTACGGACAGGGCAGCGACAGCGCCCAGCCCGAGGGCGCCCGTGTGATGCGGCACGTCCAGCGGCACCCCGTGCCGCCGCAGCAGCAGCGCCCGGCTCCGCCGCGGCAGTATCCGGCGCCGCCGCCGCAGCGCCGCCCGGAGCCGCCGCGGTACGCGGACGGCTATGACGACGGCGCAGGGTACGACGGCGGTTACAGCTCCGGCCAGGTCTACGGCGGCCGGGGTGACGGGGGTTACGGCCCGGGTGACGGCGGTTACGTCCAGGGCCGGCCCGCGCCGGACTGGCGCCGCCGAATAAAGAT
Organism: Streptomyces sp. JH14; assembly: GCF_029428675.1. GTDB lineage: Bacteria > Actinomycetota > Actinomycetes > Streptomycetales > Streptomycetaceae > Streptomyces. Next base: position 2,661,004 of record NZ_JAJNEL010000001.1, read on the forward strand.
CGGCGCCCTGACCCTCGTGGTCGTGGTGCTGGCCGTCTCCATCGGCACGTACTTCTGGGCCGACTCCAAGCTCAAGCGTGAGGTCGACCTCTCCAAGGTGATCGAGCGTCCCGGCGAGGGCGACGGCACCAACTATCTGATCGTCGGCTCCGACAGCCGCGCGGGCATGACGGCCGAGGACAAGAAGAGGCTGCACACCGGCTCCGCCGAGGGCAAGCGGACCGACTCGATGATGATCCTTCACGACGGATCGAACGGCCCGACGCTGATCTCCCTGCCGCGTGACTCGAACGTCGAGATCCCGACCTTCGTCGGCTCGGAATCCGGCAAGACCTTCAAGGGCACGGGCCGCATGGTGAAGCTGAACGCCGCGTACGCGGAGGACGGCCCGGAGCTGCTGGTCCGCACGGTCGAGTTCAATACCGGACTGCACATCGACCATTACGTCGAGATCGGCTTCGGCGGCTTCGCCAAGATCGTGGACGCGATCGGCGGAGTGGAGCTCGACATCCCCAAGGCGTTCAAGGACAAGAACTCCGGCGCAGACTTCCAGGCCGGCAAGCAGACGCTGAACGGCGAGCAGTCGCTCGCTTTCGTCCGCACCCGGTACGCGTTCGCGCGCAGCGACCTGGACCGCACGAAGAACCAGCAGAAGTTCCTCGCAGCACTGGCGAGCCAGACGGCGACGCCGTCCACGATCCTCAACCCGTTCAAGCTGTACCCGACGATGGGCGCCGGTCTCGACACCCTGATCGTCGACAAGGACATGTCGCTGTGGAACCTGGGCAACATGTTCTTCGCGATGAAGGGCGTCACGGGCGGTGACGGCACGTCGATGAACATGCCGATCTCGGGCTCCACCGGCGGGAACCTGGTCTGGGACAAGGCCAAGGTCAAGCAGCTGGTGCAGCAGCTCAACAACGACGAGAAGGTCACCGTCTCCGGCAACTGACGGCAGACGGCGGCGGGGCCCGGACGGTTTGCCGTCCGGGCCCCGCCGCGCTCGTCGCCACGCGTCCGTCGCCACGTGTGCGACTGCGGCTAGACACTCCCTTGAGCCAGCAACGCCACATGCGGGAGAGCCAATTCGCCGCCCTCCTCAGCGAACTCGGCGCACAGCACGTCGTACTCACGCTTGGCCGCCGCAACCCCCTCCGGCCCCCGGCTGTTGACCAGCCGGCCGATCGCGGCGACCCCGGCCGCGGGGCCGGCCCACCAGTCCTCCGCACCGACGTAGTGGTCCCAGGCGAGGACCTCGGTCCGCACATCGTCGAACCCGGCCTCGGACATCAGCGCACCCAGCCCGTCCTGCGTGCGCGGAAATTCGTGTTCGGCGTCGACCGTGGCCAGCCACTGCGGCCGGGTCAGTCCAGCCGCCTGTGCGGCCCGCCCGATCAGCGCCTGGCCTGCGGCGCCGGGCACCCGCCAGATGGTGACCGCGACCCGGCCGCCGGGACGGGTGATCCGGCGCAGCTCCGCCAGAGCAGCCGCGGGCCGGCCCACGTGATTGAGCACGAAGTTCGCCACCGTGGCGTCGAACTCTCCTCCTGCGTAAGGGAGTTCGGGAAGACTGCCGAGCTGGACATCGACTCCGGGCGTGGCGCGCCGGGTCGCCTCGACCATTCCGGGTTCGGCGTCCACGGCCCGCACGACCGCCCCTCGCCCGGCGGCCGCCACCGTCACCGTGCCGCTGCCGCACCCCACGTCGAGCACCCGCACCCCGGGCCCGACTCCGGCCGCGTCCAGCAGCCGCGGCACCGGATGGGCGCAGAGCCTGGCGAAGGTGCGCGCATAGGCCTCGGCGCGGCCGTCCCAGATCCGCCGCTCGCTCAGATCGAAGGCGGTCACCGCGCATCTCCCGGAAGTCCCTGCGGTTCGAGCTCGTCCAGATCTTCGTACAGCGCATCCAGAATCCGTCCCGTGGGCTCGCCCTGCGGGGACAGCTCCGCCAGGCACCAGCCGGGCAGCTGTTCCTCGACCTCGGGCGGCAGATCGCCGTCGGTCGGATCGGCCAGGCTGTAGAGCAGGCCGAACGCGGTCTCCTTCGCCACCTCGCGGGCTATCTCACCCAGTTCACCGGGTGTCAGCCCGAGCCGCAGCGCCCGCTCGACGGCGCCGCCCGCGAGGCCCTCCTTCCGGTACGCCTCGACCCAGTCCGTCGCCGCCGAGCCCCAGGCGTCGATGTCCTGCCAGACCATGCGCAGGAACCGGTAGCGGGCGAGCTGCGGAATGTTCTCCTCGGCCTCCGAGTCGGCCCAGCCCGGTGCGTCGTCGGCCCCGAGTGCGCTGAACAGGCCGGTGAGCGTGTCGATATCGGTCATGCACAGGGAAGTTACGCCATCCCGAGCGCTCGTTCGCGGAGCGTCCACCAACCCGCCGCGCAGGGAAACGCGATCGGCCCCCGGCAGGATGCCGGGGGCCGATCAGTGGTCACCAACTGTTCGCAGCGGTCGCCGGGTTACGGAGACCGGCCGGGTTACGGCAGGTTGCGGGCCATGACGATCCGCTGGACCTGGTTCGTGCCCTCGTAGATCTGGGTGATCTTGGCGTCGCGCATCATCCGCTCCACCGGGTAGTCCCGCGTGTAGCCGTAGCCGCCGAGGAGCTGGACCGCGTCCGTGGTGATCTCCATCGCGACGTCGGAGGCGAAGCACTTGGCCGCGGCACCGAAGAACGTGAGATCGCCGTCGAGGCGCTCGGACTTGGCGGCGGCCGAGTAGGTGAGCTGGCGGGCCGCCTCCAGCTTCATCGCCATGTCGGCGAGCATGAACTGGACGCCCTGGAAGTCGCCGATCGGCTTGCCGAACTGCTTGCGCTCCTGGACGTAGCCCTTGGCGTAGTCGAGGGCGCCCTGCGCGATACCGAGGGCCTGGGCCGCGATCGTGATGCGGGTGTGGTCCAGGGTCTTCATCGCCGTGGCGAAGCCGGTGCCCTCCTCGCCGATCATGCGGTCGGCGGGGATCCGGACATTGTCGAAGTAGACCTCGCGGGTCGGGGAGCCCTTGATGCCGAGCTTCTTCTCCGGGGCACCGAAGGAGACGCCCTCGTCCGACTTCTCCACGACGAACGCCGAGATGCCCTTGGAGCGCTTGGTCGGGTCGGTGACGGCCATCACCGTGTAGTACTCGGAGACGCCCGCGTTGGTGATCCAGCGCTTGACGCCGTTGAGGACCCAGAAGTCGCCGTCACGGACGGCCTTGGTCTTCATGCCGGCCGCGTCGGAGCCCGCGTCGGGCTCGGAGAGGCAGTACGAGAACATCGCGTCGCCCTTGGCGAGCGGGCCCAGGTACTTCTTCTTCAGCGCCTCGGAGCCGGAGAGGATCACCGGGAGCGAGCCGAGCTTGTTGACGGCCGGGATCAGGGAGGAGGAGGCGCAGGCGCGGGCCACCTCCTCGATCACGATCACGGTGGCGAGGGCGTCGGCCCCGGCCCCGCCGTACTCCTCGGGAACGTGCACGGCCTGCAGGTCGGAGGCGACCAGGGCGTCCAGCGCCTCCTGCGGGAAGCGGGCCTCCTCGTCGACCGCCGCCGCGAACGGGGCGATCTTCGCCTCTGCGAGCGCACGGACCGTCTCGCGGAGCATGTCGTGCTCCTCGGCCGGACGGTACAGGTCGAAATCGGTGGAACCCGCCAAGACGCTCACTCCCCAAGGATGCTAACTACCGTTAAGTAACCTAATTTTATGCGCCATGCCCCGCGAAGACCTATGAGAGGTCCACGTGAGCTGCATGACAGGGGTCCGTAAGATCGGTAAAACAGGGCATCCGAAGGCACCACTATGCTCGTTCACCGCACGTCTGTCCGCATCCCCCAGGAGCACTCCATGGCCCTCAGGATCACTGTGATCGGTACCGGCTACCTCGGCGCCACCCACGCCGCGGCCATGGCGGAGCTCGGCTTCGAAGTGCTCGGGCTCGATGTCGTGCCCGAGAAGATCGAGATGCTGAGCGCCGGCAAGGTCCCGATGTACGAGCCGGGGCTGGAGGAGATCCTCCACAAGCACGTGGCGGGCATCGAGGGGTCCACCGGGCGACTGCGCTTCACCACGTCGTGGGAAGAGGTGGGTGCCTTCGGCGATGTGCATTTCGTCTGCGTGAACACCCCGCAGAAGCACGGCGAGTACGCCTGCGACATGAGTTATGTGGACAGTGCCTTCGAGTCGCTGGCGCCGCAGCTGACCCGGCCCGCCCTGGTCGTCGGGAAGTCGACCGTGCCGGTGGGCTCCGCCGCCCGGCTCGCGGCGCGGCTGGCCGAGCTGGCGCCGGTGGGCACGGACGCGGAACTGGCCTGGAACCCGGAGTTCCTGCGCGAGGGCTTCGCGGTGAAGGACACCCTGCACCCGGACCGGATCGTGGTCGGTGTGGAGAGCGAGCGGGCCGAGAAGCTGCTGCGCGAGGTGTACGCGGTGCCGGTCGCGGAGGGGTCGCCGTTCGTGGTGACGGACTTCCCGACCGCCGAGCTGGTGAAGACCGCCGCGAATTCGTTCCTGGCGACCAAGATCTCGTTCATCAACGCGATGGCGGAGGTCTGCGAGGCCGCCGACGGCGACGTGAAGAAGCTCGCCGAGGCGATCGGCCACGACGAGCGGATCGGCAGCAAGTTCCTGCGGGCCGGGATCGGCTTCGGCGGCGGCTGCCTGCCCAAGGACATCCGCGCGTTCATGGCGCGCGCCGGTGAGCTGGGCGCGGACCAGGCGCTGACCTTCCTCCGCGAGGTCGACTCGGTCAATATGCGGCGCCGCGGCCACATGGTGGAGCTGGCCCGGGAGGCCGTGGGCGGAGACTCGTTCCTCGGCAAGCGGGTGGGTGTGCTGGGTGCGACGTTCAAGCCGGACTCGGACGACGTACGCGACTCGCCCGCGCTGAACGTGGCCGGGCAGATCCACCTGCAGGGCGGCCAGGTCACTGTCTACGACCCGAAGGGCATGGACAACGCCCGGCGGCTCTTCCCGACGCTCGGGTACGCGGAGTCGGCGCTGGACGCCGTGCGCGGTGCGGATGTGGTGCTGCACCTGACGGAGTGGCGCGAGTTCCGTGAGCTGGACCCGGCGGCGCTGGGTGAAGCCGCGACGCACCGGATCATTCTGGACGGCCGTAACGCGCTGGACGGTGCCCTGTGGCGCGAGGCGGGCTGGACGTACCGGGCGATGGGGCGGCCCCGGGCCTGAGCCTGCGTCTCCCGCCGGTCCCCGCAAACATCCGGGCCCGCGTCTTCCCCTGTCGTTCAGGTCTTCGGGGGAGACGCGGGCCCGGGTCGTTTCCGGAGCCGTTACCGGGCCGTCGGGGCGTCGAGCTCTTCGATCGTGGCGTGGGACGGGCCGCGCCGCCTACGCAGGTCACGGGCGACGTCCTCCGCGTCGCGCAGCACCCGTACGGCGTTGCGCCAGGTGAGCTTGGCGAGGTCGGTGGCGGACCAGCCGCGGCCCAGGAGCTCCGCGATCAGGTTCGGGTAGCCCGCGACGTCCTCGAGGCCGGTGGGGAGGAACGCGGTGCCGTCGTAGTCGCCGCCGATTCCGATGTGGTCGATCCCGGCGACCTCGCGCATGTGGTCGAGGTGGTCGGCGATGGTCGCCACGGTGGCCATCGGGCGGGGGTTGGCCGCTTCGAACTCCGCGTGGATCTTCATCGCCTGCGCGGTGGTCTCGAGGTGGTGCAGTCCATGCGCGCGCATGTTCTCGTCCGCGGCCCGGGTCCAGGCGACGGCGGCCGGCAGGACGAACTTCGGTACGAAGGTCGCAATGGCGATACCGCCGTTGGCCGGGAGCTGTGCGAGCACGTCGTCGGGGACATTGCGCGGATGGTCGCAGATCGCCCGCGACGAGGAGTGCGAGAACATCACCGGCGCGGTGGACGTGGCGAGCGCGTCGCGCATCGTCGTCGCCGCCACGTGGGACAGGTCGACCAGCATGCCGGTGCGGTTCATCTCGCGCACGACCTCGTGGCCGAACGGGGAGAGACCACCGACGCCCGGCTCGTCGGTCGCCGAGTCCGCCCACGCGATGTTGTCGTTGTGGGTCAGCGTCATGTAGCGGACGCCGAGGGCGTGCAGGGCGCGCAGAGTGCCGAGCGAGTTGTTGATGGAGTGGCCGCCCTCGGCGCCCATCAGGGAGGCGATCCGGCCCTCGGCGCGGGCCGTCTCCATGTCGTCGGCGGTCAGGGCGCGCCGCAGGTCCGCGGGGTAGCGGTCCAGCAGCTCGGCGACGACGTCGATCTGTTCCAGGGTGGCGCTGACGGCATCCTCGCCGGCCATGTCGGACCGTACATAGACGGACCAGAACTGCGCGCCGACGCCGCCGGCGCGCAGCCGCCCGATGTCGGTGTGGAGGTGGGTGGACTGGTCGGTGGCGATGTCGCGTGCGTCCAGGTCGTATCCGACCTGCTCGCGCAGCGCCCACGGCAGGTCGTTGTGGCCGTCGACGACGGGGTACTCGGCGAGGAGTTCCGCCGCCTGTGCGAGGTGGTCACCGGAGTGGTCCGTGATCCGGCCCGCGATCTGATCCGCCATGGTCGCCCGCTTCCTCTTCTGGTTGTCTACTTGCCGAAGCCGAAGGACTCGCTGCCCTCGACCTTGGTGCGCAGCCGCTTGCCCTTCTCCGTCGCCTGGTCGTTCAGCTCCTGCTGGAACTCACGCATGCGCGCCAGCAGCTCGCCGTCGTGGGCGGCGAGGATGCGGGCGGCGAGCAGGCCCGCGTTGCGTGCGCCGCCGACCGAGACGGTCGCGACCGGGACGCCGGCCGGCATCTGCACGATGGAGAGCAGGCTGTCCATGCCGTCCAGGTACTTCAGCGGAACCGGGACGCCGATGACGGGCAGCGGGGTGACGGAGGCGAGCATGCCGGGCAGGTGGGCGGCGCCGCCCGCACCCGCGATGATCGCCTTGATGCCGCGGTCCGCGGCGTTCTCCCCGTACGCGATCATTTCGCGCGGCATGCGGTGGGCGGAGACGACGTCGACCTCGTAGGGGATCTCGAACTCGTCGAGGGCCTTGGCCGCTGCTTCCATGACGGGCCAGTCGGAGTCCGAGCCCATGACGATGCCGACGAGCGGCGCGGCGGGGGAAGTCATTCGGTGATCGTTCCTCGCAGGTAGTCGGCCGCGTGCCGGGCGCGCTCGCGCACGTCCGCCAGGTCGTCGCCGTAGGTGTTGACATGGCCGACCTTGCGGCCGGGCTTCACGTCCTTGCCGTACATGTGGATCTTGAGCTGCGGGTCGCGGGCCATGCAGTGCAGATACGCCTGGTACATGTCCGGGTAGTCGCCGCCGAGGACGTTGGACATGACCGTCCACGTGGCGCGCGGGCGCGGGTCGCCGAGCGGCAGGTCGAGCACGGCCCGGACGTGGTTGGCGAACTGCGAGGTGATCGCGCCGTCCTGGGTCCAGTGACCGGAGTTGTGCGGGCGCATCGCGAGCTCGTTGACGAGGATGCGTCCGTCGGCGGTCTCGAAGAGCTCGACGGCGAGGTGGCCGACGACACCGAGTTCGGCGGCGATCCGCAGGGCCAGCTGCTGGGCCTCACCGGCGAGCTTCTCGCTCAGGTCGGGGGCCGGGGCGATGACCGTGTCGCAGACGCCGGCGACCTGGATCGACTCGACGACCGGGTAGGCGACGGCCTGGCCGTGCGGCGAGCGGACGATGTTCGCCGCCAGTTCCCGTACGAAGTCGACCTTCTCCTCGGCGAGGACCGGGACACCGGCCCGGAACGGTTCGGCCGCGTCCGCCTCGGAGCGGACCACCCAGACGCCCTTGCCGTCGTAGCCGCCGCGGACCGTCTTCAGGATGACGGGGAAGCCCCCGACCTCGGCGGCGAACGCCGCCGCGTCGGCGGGGTCCGCCACGATGCGGTGGCGGGGGCAGGGCACGCCGATCTCCGAGAGCTTGGCGCGCATCACCCCCTTGTCCTGGGCGTGCACCAGGGCGTCGGGGCCGGGGCGCACGGGGATGCCGTCCGCCTCCAGGGCCCGCAGGTGCTCGGTCGGGACGTGCTCGTGATCGAAGGTGATCACGTCACAGCCGCGCGCGAAGGCGCGCAGGGTGTCCAGGTCGCGGTAGTCGCCGACGACGACTTCGCTCACCACCTGGGCCGCTGAGTCCTGAGGGGTGTCACTCAGGAGCTTGAATCTGATGCCGAGGGGGATGCCCGCCTCGTGGGTCATACGGGCGAGCTGCCCGCCACCGACCATGCCGACTACCGGAAACGTCACTCCTCCAGGGTATCCGCCGCTCCGGGGAGCACCGGACGATGCCCTGCCGGGACGGTTCCGGGGCGGCTCCCGGGCGTCTGCGGCACGGGGCAGCCACACCTGTACGGCAGCCCACAGGCAACCCACGGGTGGGCTGGATAGCATGACCGGGTCGACCGGATCCAGGGACGGGGTTGAGCGATCACCATGAGCGAACGGGGCGCACTGCGAACCCGGCTGGACCGGCTGGCCCGGGAGGTCGCCAAGTTCGGCGCGGTCGGTGCGCTGGGTCTGCTGGTGAACGTCGCGGTCTTCAACCTGCTGCGGCACACCACGGACCTTCAGGTGGTGCGGGCGAGCGTGCTGGCGACGTTCGTCGCCATCCTCTTCAACTACGTGGGCTTTCGCTACTGGACGTACCGGGACCGTGACAAGACCGGCCGCACCCGCGAGCTGATGCTGTTCCTGCTGTTCAGCGCGGCGGGCGCAGTGATCGAGAACGGCGTGCTGTACGCGGCGACGTACGGGTTCGGGTGGAACAGCCCGGTCCAGAGCAATGTGTTCAAGATCCTCGGGATCGGGATCGCGACGCTGTTCCGGTTCTGGTCCTACCGGAGCTGGGTGTTCAAGGCGCTGCCTGCCAAAGACGGGGTAGGCGTGGTGGCACAGGGGCGGGCGCCGTTGCCGGCGGAAGCGGCGGAAGCGGTACGGCGGTGAGGCACCGGGGTCGTCCGGTCACCGCTTCGCCCTCGACGGCCGGGCGGGCCTGATCTCCCTGCCCTCGGCTCGACGGGCGCGGCTCGGAGCCCCCGGTTCAGCGCACCGGGCGTTCCGGTTCCTGGCGGGTGACGGGGACGCGGCTCAGGAACAGGGCGAAGACCGCCGGCTGCAGCTGCAGCAGTTCCAGGCGGCCGCCGTCCGCCTCGGCCAGGTCACGGGCCACCGCCAGACCGATACCCGTCGAGTTGCGGCCGCTGATCGTCCGCTCGAAGATCCGGGCACCCAGGTCGGGCGGGACGCCGGGGCCCTCGTCCGTCACCTCGATGACCGCCTGGTTGCCGGTGACCCGGGTACGCAGCGCCACGGTGCCTCCACCGTGCATCAGTGAGTTCTCGATCAGTGCGGCCAGCACCTGGGCGACCGCGCCGGGGGTGCCGACCGCCCGCAGACCCTGTTTGCCCGAGCAGACGATGGCGCGGCCCTCGCCGCGGTATGCGGGCCGCCACTCCTCGATCTGCTGCTTGACGACCTCGTCGAGGTCGAAGACGACCGCGGAGCCGGTCCGCGGGTCGCGGGCGTTGGTCAGCAGCCGTTCCACCACATCGGTGAGGCGCTCGACCTGGGTGAGAGCGATGTTCGCCTCCTCCTTCACCGTGTCCGGATCGTCGGTGACGGAGATCTCCTCGATCCGCATGGAGAGCGCGGTCAGAGGGGTGCGGAGCTGGTGGGAGGCATCGGCGGCGAGCCGGCGTTCCGCGGTCAGCATCCGGGCGATCCGTTCGGCGGAGGAGTCGAGGACGTCGGCGACCCGGTCGAGTTCCGGCACTCCGTACCGCTTGTGGCGCGGCCGCGGGTCGCCGGAGCCGAGCCGTTCCGCCGTCTCGGCGAGGTCGACCAGCGGCGAGGTCAACCGGTTGGCCTGGCGTACGGCGAGGAGTACGGCGGAGACGATCGCGAGCAGCGCAACCGCGCCGATTATCATCAGCGTGCGGCCGACCTCACGGGTGACGGCCGACCGGGACTCCTCGACGGTGACCTTCTCGCCCTGCTCCCCCGTCGCCGTACTGCTGATGACGCTGCCGGTGGGGCGGGTGCCCACTTCGAGGGGGGCGCGGCCGGGGATCCTGACGAGCGCGTACCGGTTGTCGTCGACCTGTTCGGCGAGCACTGTGGGGTCGATCCGCTCGGATTCGACGATCCGGCTCTCGACCACGCTGATCAGTCGCAGCGCCTCGGAGTCGACGCTCTCCTGGGCGCTGTTGCTGATGGTGCGGGTCTCGACGATGACGAGGGAGACGCCGAAGACGGCGATCACCACGAGCACCACGGCGAGCGTGGAGTTGATCAGTCGGCGGCGCATGGTCGTTTCTGTACGTCAGCTCTTCTCGAAGCGGAAGCCGACGCCCCGGACGGTGGCGATGTAGCGCGGGTTGGCGGCGTCGTCGCCGAGCTTCTTGCGGAGCCAGGAGATGTGCATGTCGAGGGTCTTCGTCGACGACCACCAGGTGGTGTCCCAGACCTCGCGCATCAGCTGGTCGCGGGTGACGACCCGGCCCGCGTCGCGGACCAGGACCCGCAGCAGGTCGAATTCCTTCGCGGTGAGCTGGAGTTCCTCGTCGCCCATCCAGGCCCGGTGCGACTCGACGTCGATCCGCACGCCGTGCGTGGCGGGCTGCGGGGCCGGCTCGGTGGAACCGCGGCGGAGCAGCGCCCGCACCCGGGCGAGCAGCTCGGCCAGGCGGAACGGCTTGGTGACGTAGTCGTCGGCTCCGGCGTCCAGACCGACGACCGTGTCCACTTCGTCGGCGCGGGCGGTGAGCACCAGGATCGGCACGGCGTGCCCCTCGGCGCGGAGCCTCCGGGCCACTTCGAGACCGTCCATCCCGGGCAGGCCCAGGTCGAGCACGACCAGATCGATGCCGCCCTGGAGTCCGGCGTCGAGCGCCGTCGGGCCGTCTTCGCGGACCTCGACCTCGTAGCCCTCCCGCCGCAGGGCGCGGGCCAGCGGCTCCGAGATGGATGCGTCGTCCTCGGCGAGCAGTACACGGGTCATGGGGTGATGGTAGTCCGCATGGGGCGGCTGCCGTGAGGTGATCGACAAGGCCTTCGGGTCAGCGACGCGGAGCGAGGCACGCCTTGGAATGTGTGAGTCTGGTTGCACCGTTCCCTGTGATCCATGTCTCAAGTCCTTCCATATCCGGCAGTGTGGTGTCGTATGGTGGCTCGACGCCTGTTGCACTACTCAAGGACCTTTGAGCAGCTTTGAGCGCCGAAGGTCTCTTTGGTGTGCGGGCCGACACCCGTCGGCCTTGACGCAGTGAATGACCTGTGGCCGGGCCCGGAGCGCAAAGAAGTGCGCCGGGCGTGGATCCCGATGCGGTCCGTCCTCCGACTCCGGTATCGACTCCGTACACGTACGGAGACCGGAGCGAATCCCTCTCAGGCGTGAGGGGTGGGGCGCAGCCGTATCGGTGCCGGCCTCCCCCCACCGGGCGCCTCACCCTCACAGGGCGTCGCGTCCCGAGCAAGCAAGGATCGACCATGGCGTCCAGCCTGACGAAGGACTCAGCCAGCACGTCTGGCTCCGAGAAGACCTTCTTCGGCCACCCCCGCGGCCTGGCCACTCTCTTCATGACCGAGATGTGGGAGCGCTTCAGCTACTACGGCATGAGGGCCCTGCTCCCCCTCTACTTGATCGCCCCCAACGGGCTTCACATGAACCCGGCCACGGCCACGGCGATCTACTCGGTCTACGTGTCGCTGGTGTACCTGCTCGCGATGCCCGGCGGCTGGTTCGGTGACCGCGTCTGGGGTCCCCGCAAGACCGTCGCCGTCGCCGGTGGGGTCATCATGATCGGTCACCTCGCGCTGGCGCTGCCCATGGAGGGCACGTTCTTCGTGGGTCTCGGCCTGGTGGCCATCGGATCCGGTCTGCTGAAGTCCAACATCTCGACGATGGTCGGCCAGCTCTACGACGGCCCGGACGACCCGCGCCGTGACGGTGGCTTCACGATCTTCTACATGGGCATCAACGTCGGTGCCTTCGCCGCGCCGCTGGTCATCGGCACCGTCGGTGAGAACGTGAACTGGCACCTGGGCTTCGCGCTCGCCGCGGCCGGCATGGCGCTGGGTCTCGTCCAGTTCCTGATGGGCACCCGCCACCTGAACGAGCGCAGCCTCGTCGTTCCGAAGCCGCTGTCCGCCGCCGAGCGCGCGAGCACGCTGCGCAAGGGCATGATCTGGATGGCCATAGCCGCGGTCTTCTACATCATCACGGTCGTCACCGGCGTCTACACGCTCAACTGGATCCTCGTCCCGATCACCGTCGCGGGCCTGGTCATTCCGGTGCTGGTCCTGGCGCGCATCAAGCGCGACAAGGAGCTCAGCGCCGCCGAGCAGTCGAAGATGTCCGGCTACATCTGGTTCTTCGTCGCCGCCGCCATCTTCTGGATGATCTACGACCAGGGCGGTTCGACGCTCGCGATCTTCGCCGACTCCTCGGCCGAGAACAGCGTCTTCGGGTGGGACTTCCCGGTCTCCTGGTACCAGTCGGTCAACCCGGTCCTGATCATGGCGCTGGCCCCGGTCTTCGCCGCCTTCTGGCTGGCGCTGAACCGCCGTGGCAAGGAGCCGAGCACCATCGTGAAGTTCAGCTCCGGTCTGGTGCTGGTCGGTGCGTCGTTCTTCCTCTTCCTGGCTCCGCTGACGATCGCCACGGACGGCCACAAGGCCGCCGCGATGTGGCTGGTCGCGATCTACTTCGTCCAGACGGTCGCCGAGCTCACGCTGTCCCCGGTGGGCCTGTCCGTCACCACGAAGATGGCTCCGGCCAAGTACGCCAGCCAGATGATGGGTGTCTGGTTCCTGGCCGTCACCGCCGGTGACTGCACCACGGGTCTGCTCTCCATCGCGGGTGTCGACCTCAACGGCACCGGCGTGGTCACGCTGCAGGCCGCCCTCGCGGCGGCTGCGGGTGTCGCGATCTTCATGTACCGCAACAAGGTCAAGCAGCTCATGGGCGACGTGCGCTGACGCACCCATCGCTGATGCACTGATGCGCTGACCGCTCGTACGACGGGCCGTCCCACCGGTTGACCGGTGGGACGGCCCGTCGCGTTGCCCTGGTACGGAGCTCAGCTCACCGGGTGCCGCGCAGCCGGCGCCAGGGGGTGAACGTGAACACGGCGCCGCCCAGCAGGATCGCCGTACCGGCGACCAGGCCGAGCGCGCGCAGGGTGCCGTTGTCCTCGGCGCCGGTGGCAGCCAGCCCGCCACCGGAGTCCGTACCGCCGGCGCTCGCCGTGCCGCCCGTGGCCGCTCCGCCGGCCGCCCCGCCGGGCTGGGACGCGGTGTCCAGTTCCAGGGAGACCGCGACGCCGGCGGGCGGGGTGCAGGTCGTCGTCGTGCCGAGCGCCATCACGGTCAGCACGCCCGGGCTGAGGGTGGACCTGCCGCTCGCACCCGGCTTGTACGTTCCCGTGAGATCGGGGATCTCGATCGGGTCGCCGGAGTTGATGGGCTCCTTGTTGGTGGGGCCCTCGACATGGACCGTGCCCTTGTCGGCCCCGCCGAGCTTGACCTCCATGGAGGGCTTCACCGAGTCGGCCGGGATATCGGCTGGGCTGTCCATGACCGACTTGCTGAACTTCACCGTGAGGTCGAAGCTGCCGCCGTTCTTCTTCGCGTCGATCTTCACCGGGGAGGTGGCGTTCTTGTCGCCGATCGGCGTCTTGCAGGCGTACGCGACGGACACCTCCTTGCCTTCGAAGTCCGTCTGACCGCCGTTGCCGCCACCGCTGGATCCGGTGGTGGTGCCTCCGGAGTCCGTTCCCCCGCTGTCCGTACCGCCGGCGCCCGCGCCTCCGCCGGCCGCACCGCCGACCGTGGTGCCACCCGCGGTTGTCGTGCCGCCCGCGGTCGTCGTGCCGCCGCCACCGTCCGTGACCTTGATCGTCGCGCCCGGCTGGACGGTCTCCTTCGGGGAGCACTTGGTGTCGGTGGAGATCGGCTTGGAGACGTTGATGTTGTACGCGTCCGGCGTCAGCGTGATCTCGCCGGCCTTCTCCAGCTTCAGCGTGCCCTTCATGTCGGGCAGCACCATGGGGCTGTTCTTGGGGATCGGCGGGTTCTGCCGCGGCCCTTCCATCGGCAGGTCGCCACTGGCAGCGCCGCCCACCTTGACCGTGCCGGTCGGCTTGACCGTGTCCTTCTCCAGGTCGAGGACGTCGGGGTTGCTGGAGGCGGCCTCGACCGTCTTCCACACCACCTCGACGGTGTCCCCCACCTTCGCCTCGGCGGGTGCGGTCAGCTGCACCTTGGTGGTGCCCTGCACGGGCGGCAGCCCGGAGATGGACGGCGGTATGCACTCCGTCTTGTACGAGACGTCGGCGGCCTGGGCCGGGCTCGCGGCCAGCAGGATCCCCGCGCCGCCGAGCATCAGCGCGACTCCGGCCGCGCTCATCCTCCGTTGGGTGCTCACGAATGTCCCTTCGTCGTGGGTCTGTTCTCTGACGGTGCGGATTCCGGTGTGAACCACGGCAGCGCTGCCGTGCCCGCAGCAGGCCCGGTGCGTCCTGGCAGGGGCGCCGTCGCGGGATGCACGGGGATGGTGCCCGGTGCCCGGCGCAGCCTCGGAAGCTTCGCGGTCACCTCGGTGAGCTGCGGGTGGCGATGGCGTCCGGGCCGGACCGAGGCGTACGGCGTGCGGGGCCGGACCTTGTCGACGATCGCCATGCCGATCCTGAACACGGCGGCCGGCACGACGACGCAGAGCAGGATCCAGAAGAGGGTGACGCCCCAGGGACGGCCCACCCTCCACGGCTGTTCGGCCAGCACCTTCGTCCCGTACCGCAGGGAGATCCGGTAGTCGCCGTGCGCGCCCGTCGCCAGCTCGACCGGAAGTTCGATCTGCGCCCTGCGCCCGGGCGCCACGGTGCCGCGCCACTGCTGCTCCTCCCACTGCGGCGCGAAGACCCCGTGGGCCGTGCCGACCTCGAAGACCGGGTCCTTGACGGGTGCCGAGCCGAGGTTGCCGACGGTGAACACGAGCTTGCGGGCGGGTGGGGCACCGAACCAGGTGAGGATCCCGCTGTCGCCTTCCAGCCGGGTGGCGGCCAGCACGGCGAGCTTCCCGCCGTCGGTCTGCTTCGGCAGTGGGGCGACCGGGTGGCCCGCGACGACGAACACGGCATCCGCGAGGGCCTGTTCCCCGGTGACCGTCGCGACATGCACCACGCACGGGCACGGTTCGGGCGGCTCGGCGACCGGCATCTTCTTGCTGAAGGTGCCCTTGGCGTCCGTGGTGACGGCGCGTCCGTCGGCGTTGGAGCAGGAGTTGGTGCCGCCGATGACGCCCCTGCCCGGTGCGGACTGCCCGCAGATCAGCATCATCAGCAGGGCGTGGGGCCGCCAGCCGCTGCCCTTGACGGTGATCTCACCGCCCTTGCCCGCCTGCTGTTGCGACAGGGTGACCGTAGGCCGGCCGTCCGCCGCGCGGGCACCTGCTGCGGGCGGGAACAGCAGCGCGGGCAGCAGGGCGACGAGCAGTGCGGCGAACCAGCGGAGGCTTCCCGGCGGAAGGAATGCCGCTCCGGTCCGTCGCCGCACGGGGTCGGCCGTCCGTCGTTCCGCGGCTCCGGTGTGTCCTCTCACGTGTCCGCTCCCGCCTGCACCAAGTGCCTTTCGTCCGACGTGGATCGCGATCGCGGGCTCGCGTCGCCCGGCGGTCGCCGCTGTCTGTGCCCGAGCCGGTACCCGTACGCGCCGAAGGCGGTCGCGGCGAGGACCAGCAGTGCGCCGCCGGTGACCGGCGCCCAGGGGACGAAGACCGCTGAGGCCACCGCCTCGCTGTGCACGCCGCCCTCGGCGCTGACCCGCAGCCGTACGGTGACGGAGTCGAGTGCGGGGACGTCCCGCCACGGTTCGGTGAGCTTCACCCGCTGTCCGGGCAGCAGTTCCACCGGCAGGGTCCGGGCCTCGCGCCGCAGCAGCGTGCCGAACACCCCGTCCGCGCCGACGGCGAGGCGCGGGGCGAGGGCGGTGTTGCCGCGGTTGACGAGGGTGTAGTGGATGGTCCGGCCGGACACGGTGACGTCCTCGACGGTGAGCGCGGCCAGGGCCGGCCCGCCGACCCGCAGATGGACGCGGACGCCGACCGAACGGCCGGCGCTCTCGGCGACGATCGCGCCGGGGTGGTCGCCGGGCACCGCCGTCATCGGCACGGTGACGGAGAACGGCACGTCGGCACGGGTACGGGCGGGCACGGTCACCCTGTCCGCCGCGAGCCGCAGCCAGGCACCGGCTCCGGTGGAGTTCTTCGATCCCCGTACGGCGAAGTCGCCGTCCCCGGCGTTGTACGCGTCGGCTCCGCGCAGCCGTACGGTGACCGGGGTGCGGCCCGGGTTGATGACGGCGAGCCGGTCCTGCAGCACGGTGCCGGGCGCGCCCTCCAGGTAGAAGTACGGTCTGCCGTCGTCCTTGCCGGTCCCGGCGCCGCCCGCGGCGGGCCGAGCCGTCCAGTCCGCGGCGCTGTCGGTCCGTCCGGCGGCACCGGCCACCGGGGTCATGACGAACGCACACAGCAGAAGGGCGAGGACGGCTCGGGCGGCGTGACCGGTCAACGACGTCATGGGCAGGGCTCCCTGGTGCGTACGTGCGGTGCGCGGATGCGGCCGGGACGGTTCGGGCTCAGCCCGTGGCCCGCTGCCCGCGCCGGGTCAGCCACAGCACTCCGGCCGCGCCGGTCAGCAGCACCGTGCCGCCGAGCATCCCGAGGGCCGTCGCGGAGTCGAGCGGACCGGTCTTCGGCAGTTGGCCGCCGTCCGATGAGCTCTGCACGCCGCCCCCCGCCGTCACGTCGAGCTCCAGCGACGGCTTGGGGCTGTTGCCCGGGGTGCAGGTCGTGGTCGTGCCGAGCGCCTTGATGGTGAGCACCCCGGCGGTGAAGGTGACCTTGCCGCTCTTCTTCGGGGTGTACGTGCCCGTCAAGTCACTGATTTTGATGGGGGTGTTGGCCGGGACGGCCGCGGCGTTCGCCGGTCCCGAGACCCGGACCTGGCCCGATTCGGCGCCGCCCAGCAGGATCACCGCACTGGGGTTCATGGCGCCCTTGCCCAGTTCTACGGGGCTGGACGAGACACCCTTCTGGAAGGACATCGTGAGCGTGTAGCCGTTGCCGCTCTTGACGCCCTTGATATCGATGGGCGACACGGCGCTCTTGTCGCCGATCGGGGTCTTGCACTTGTAGTCGACGTCCACGACCGTGGCGTGTGCGGCGGGCGCGGCCAGCAGCACCAACGAGCCGGCCAGCGCGGACGCCAGCGCGAGAGCTGTTCGCTTCGGGTACGACACCTCGAGTTCCCCTCATGCCGGTAGTCGCCGCACGACGCATCACATCGCCGCAAGTTACTGACGACACATCAGATCGGGCGCTCAAGGTACGCCTGGGGCCTTGTGGAGGGAAGACAAAGAGCGCGCCGATCGGGCACGCTCCTGCGGGACGCGAAGTCAGGTGTCCGGAGCCGGAGCCGGGTCCCTGACTACGCGGGGGCGGCCAGCTCCGCCCAGACAGTCTTGCCCGGTTCGCCGGGCACACGCAGGACCCCCCAGTCCAGGCAGAGCCGTTGCACGATGAACATGCCGTGCCCGCCGGGCCGCCCCGCGCGGTGCGGGGTGCGCGGGGTGGGCTGTCCGGCACCGCCGTCGAGAACCTCCACCCGCAGCACCTTCGAGGTGCAGGCGATGCGCAGCTCCTCGGGCCCTTCCGCGTGCAGGCAGGCGTTGGTGACCAGTTCGGAGACGACCAGCAGGACGTCCTCGGCGGCCGCGCGGCGGTCGGCGGTCGACGCGGGCAGCCAGCCCCATTCATGGAGGGCCTGGCGGGCGAAATCACGGGCCGCCGGCACGATGCCGCTGACCTGCCGCAGCGGCAGCGTGCGCCACTGCCGCTCGACCGGCTCGCCCGAGGGCACGCCGACGCCGTCGCCCGCCCCCTCCGGCTCGCGGCCGAGGTCGCCCGGCGGATGCTGCCGGGTGGTGCTCATCAGCGCTTCACCTCACCGATTCACCATGTCGCCATTGAACAGATACACATACAGATGCGGGCACCGACCGGATACGAAGCCCAGGGGACGCCCGGCACCGGCCGGGTTCTCTTCTGCCCGGCCGAATCGTGACAACACCCACTTCGCCTGCGCGGTTCGCGTGACTCGGGCAACACCCGGGCCGCCCGGTGTCATGAAACACGCCACGATCAGGCGTCCAGAGCCTCTTCCAGGGAGTCGTGGACAGTGAAGACCGCCTCGGCCCCGGTGATCTCGAAGACCCTCGCCACCACCGGCAGCATTCCGGCCAAATGGACCCCTCCCCCGGCCGCCTCCGCCTTGAGACGGGCACCGAGCAGCACATTGAGCCCGGTGGAATCACAGAACTCGAGTCGCGAACAGTCGACCACCAGGCGCACGCGCCCTTGCTCGACCGCGCTCTCCAGAGGCTCACGGAGCAGATCGGCGGTGTGGTGATCGAGCTCACCCACCGGCGTCACGACCTCACTGCGCCCCTCGGTCCGGGTCTCGACCTGAAGTCGACCCCGGTTCGCACTGCCGACCGTCCGGCGGTCCATGCCTGTCCCTCTTCACCGTTCGTCACTGCCTGCGTCGCCGCACGCCTCACTGACTGTCACTGCGCATGCGGTTGCGTGTGCAGCTGTCGCTGACGTTCGTAAAACAGTACGCGTTCCGTACGCCACGCGGTAGCCAAAGACCCCAACAAACCGGACATTTACTCTCAATTAGTGGTTGTAACTCACCGTCGGAAGCGGGTAAGGGTAGGAGGACACCCGAAACACGGCCGGCTTTGGAGGCGCCGCTTCACCGCAGGAACACGTATGGGCATCGGCAGCCATATGCCGAGAACGATGGAGGAGACCATGTCACCCCGGCTCGACGAACCGCGTACCCACGTCGCGACGTCGGCATGTCCTCAGGGACTGACCGAATCAGACTCCCCTGCCACGGCCGCTGTCCCGGGCCAGCGCAGCAGCACACGCAACACCGGCAGCACCAGCAGTGACACCGGCAGGACCGGAAGCACCGGCGAAGGACTGCAGGGACTTCCCGAGATCCCGCCGTATTCCGAAGTGGGTCCGCTGGACGCCAGAGCGCTGTCGAAGACGCTCTTCGCCCGGCTCGAGTCCCTCGAAGAGGGCACCCACGAGTACGCGTACGTACGCAACACGCTCGTCGAACTGAACCTGGCACTGGTCAAGTTCGCCGCCTCCCGGTTCCGCTCGCGCAGCGAACCGATGGAGGACATCGTCCAGGTCGGCACGATCGGCCTGATCAAGGCGATCGACCGGTTCGAGCTGAGCAGGGGCGTCGAGTTCCCCACGTTCGCGATGCCGACCATCATCGGCGAGATCAAGCGGTTCTTCCGCGACACCAGTTGGTCCGTGCGCGTCCCGCGCCGACTGCAGGAGTTGCGGCTCGACCTGGCCAAGGCGGGCGACGAACTCGCCCAGCGGCTCGACCGGGCGCCCACGGTGAGTGAACTCGCCGAGCGCCTCGGTCTCACCGACGACGAGGTCGTCGAAGGCATGGCGGCGAGCAACGCGTACACCGCGAGCTCGCTCGACGCCAAGCCGGAGGCGGACGACGCCGAGGGCGCGCTGGCCGACCGGATCGGCTACGAGGACCACGGACTCGAAGGCATCGAGTACGTCGAGTCCCTGAAGCCGCTGATCGCCTCGCTGCCCGCACGCGACCGGAAGATCCTCTCGCTCCGCTTCGTCGCCAATATGACGCAGTCGGAGATCGGTGAGGAACTCGGCATCTCCCAGATGCATGTCTCGCGGCTGCTCTCCCGGACACTGAACAGGCTCAGGAAGGGCCTGACGCTGGAGGAGTGACGCCCCGGCACGTTCCGCGCCCTCGCGCGACCTCATGCGGAAGGACCTGCCCCGGCAACGGGCAGGTCCTTCCGCATGATTGAGGTGCCGTCCGCGCGGTCAGAGCGTGCGTTCGCCGCGCTGCCAGACCGCCTGCACCAGGGGAACCCCCGGCCGGTAGGCGAGGTGGACATGGCTGGGGGCGTCGAGGAGCGCCAGGTCTGCGCGGGCGCCGGGGGTGATCCGGCCGATGTCCGTGCGGCGCAGGGCCGCGGCGCCGCCCGCGGTGGCGGACCAGACGGCCTCATCCGGGGTCATGCCCATGTCGCGGACGGCGAGTGCGACGCAGAAGGGCATGGAGGAGGTGAACGACGAGCCGGGGTTGCAGTCCGTCGAGAGCGCGACGGTGGCGCCCGCGTCGAGGAGGCGGCGGGCGTCGGGCCAGTTCGCGCGGGTGGAGAACTCGGCGCCGGGGAGCAGTGTGGCGACGGTGCTGCCCTGGGCGAGGGCGTCGACGTCCGCGTCGGTGAGGTGCGTGCAGTGGTCGGCGGAGGCGGCGTCCAGCTCGACGGCGAGCTGGACACCGGGGCCGTAGGTGAGCTGGTTGGCGTGGACCCGGGGATGCAGGCCCTTGGCCATGCCGGCGGTGAGGATCGCGCGGGCCTGGTCGCCGTCGAACGCACCCTTCTCGCAGAACACGTCGACCCAACGGGCGTACGGGGCACAGGCGTCGAGCATTGGTCCGGTGACCAGGTCGACGTATCCGGCGGGATCGTCGGCGTAGTCGGGGGACACGACGTGGGCGCCGAGGTAGGTGACCTCGTCGGTGTGCCGGGCGGCGATGCGCAGGGCGCGGGCCTCGTCCTCGACGGTGAGCCCGTAACCGGACTTGGTCTCGAACGTGGTGGTGCCCTGGCGGAGCGCCTCGCCGAGATAGCGGGCGACGTTGGCGGAGAGCTCGTCGTCGGTGGCCGCGCGGGTGGCGGCGACCGTGGTCCTGATGCCGCCCGCGGTGTAGGGGCGGCCCGACATCCGGGCGTTGAACTCCTGGGTTCGGTCGCCCGCGAAGAGAAGGTGGGAGTGGGAGTCGACGAACCCCGGAATCACCGCGCGGCCGCCCGCGTCGACGGCGTTGTCAGTGGCGGGTGCTTTGCTTGACTCACCGGTCCAGACGATGCGGTCGCCCTCGATGACGACGGCCGCGTCCAGGATCAGGCCCAGGGGGGAATTGTCACCGAGGGAGGGGTCGTTGGTGACCAGACTGGCGATGTTGGTGAGGGCGGTCGTCGTCATCGGGGGGCTGCTCTCCTTGCGGTGGTCCGGCGTCAGCCGTGCAGGGCTGAGATGGCCGAGGCGAGTGCTGCGGGGACGTCCTCGACGAGCGCGTGCTGCCCGTCGCGGACGATGTGCCGGCCTGCCACGACCGTATGGCGCACATCAGCGGCGGAGGCGGCGAATACGGCTGCCTCTGCTGCCAGTCGGGGCGCCGGTCCCGCTGTCCTGACGGAGTCCAGGGCGACGGTGGTGAAGTCGGCGAGGGCGCCCGGTTCGAGGGTGCCGGCGTCCGGGCGGCCGAGTGCGGCGTGCCCGTCGACGGTGGCGGCGCGCAGCAGCGCGGCTGCCGTCCAGTGACCGCGGGTCTGGGTGCGCAGGCGCTCGTTGAGCTCCATAGCGCGGGCCTCTTCGAAGAGGTCGATCACGGCGTGGCTGTCGCTGCCGAGGGAGAGCGGCGAGCCCGCACGCTGAAGGGCGACGGCGGGGCCGATCCCGTCGGCGAGATCGCGTTCGGTGGTCGGGCACATGCAGGTACCGGTGGCCGAGGCGCCGAGCAGTGCGATGTCCGCAGCGCTGAGGTGCGTGTTGTGGACGCCGGTGGTGCGTGCGCCGAGGACCCCGTGGTCGGCGAGCAGCCGGGTGGGGGAACAGCCGTGGGCGGCCTGGCAGGCCTCGTTCTCCGCGACCTGTTCGGAGAGGTGGACGTGGAGGGGCGCCTGCCGTTCCTCGGCCCATGCGGCCACGGTGGCGAGCTGCCCGGCGGGCACGGCGCGCACGGAGTGGACGGCCGCGCCGATCAGGGTGTGGCCGGTGCCCTTGAGGAGGGAGGCGCGTTCGGCCCAGGCCTCGGCGGTGGTGTCGGAGAATCGCAACTGGTGCTGGTCGGGCTGCTGGTACTGGCCGGCGCCCTGCCCGAAGCCGGCGGCGAGATAGGCGGTGTCCAGCAGGGTGATCCGGATGCCGGCCGCGTCGGCGGCGGCGATCAGGGCCTCGCCCATCGCGTTCGGGTTGCTGTACGGGGCTCCGCCCGGCGCGTGGTGCAGATAGTGGAACTCGCCGACCGAGGTGATGCCGGCCAGCGCCATCTCCGCGTACACGGCGCGGGCGAGGTCGTAGTACGACTCGGGGGTGAGCCGGGCCGAGACCTGGTACATGAGCTCGCGCCAGGTCCAGAAGGTGCCGGAGCCGACCTGGACCGTGGAGCGCAGGGCGCGGTGGAAGGCGTGCGAGTGGGTGTTGGCGAGACCGGGGAGGGTGAGCCCGCGCAGCACGGTGGCACCCGGCGGCGGGGCGTCGACGCCGGTACGGACACCGGCGATCCGCCCGTCGGCGACGTCCAGGGCCACGCCCGGCTCGACATGGGTGCCGAGCCAGGCGTGAGACAGCCAGAACGTCACGGTGTCGTGCATCTTCCCCGTCGCTGTCGTTGTCAGCTGCACGCGAGGCCTTCCAGTACATCGGCGAGTGCGATCACCCCGGCCGCGCAGTCGTCCTCGGCGGCGTATTCGGCCGGCGAGTGCGAGATCCCGGTGGGGTTCCGTACGAACAGCATGGCGGTAGGCACCGAAGCGGACAAAATACCCGCATCGTGCCCGGCTCCGGTTCCGAGGACGGGCACGGCGCGGCCCGCGTCGCCGCCGTTGTTGCCGCTGCCCGCGAGGATCTTGCCCAGTTCGTCGCGCAGGGTGTGCTGGAACTCCACGACGGGCGTGAAGGACTCCCGTACGACGTCGAGATCGATGCCCGCACGCTCGGCGTGCTCCCGGGCGGCCCGCTCGATGCCGGTGACGACGGCGTCGAGGGTGTCCTGGTCGGCGGCGCGCGAGTCGAGCCAGCCACGGACGAGGGAAGGGATGGCATTGACCCCGTTCGGCTCGACGGCGATCTTGCCGAAGGTGGCCAGAGCCCCGGCGAGCTGTGCCTCGCGGCGGGCGGCCAGCACGGTCTCGGCGTACGTGAGCATCGGGTCGCGCCGGTCGACGAGCCGGGTGGTGCCCGCGTGGTTGGCCTCGCCCCGGAAGTCGAACCGCCAGCGGCCGTGCGGCCAGATGGCGGAGGCGATGCCCACCGGGTCGCCGGTGAGGTCGAGGGAGCGCCCCTGTTCGACATGGAGCTCGACGAACGCACCGATGCGGGCCAGCCGTTCGGGGTCCGGGCCGATGGCGTCGGGGTCGTAGCCGGCCGCCTCCATGGCCTGCGGCAGCGTGATCCCGTCACCGTCGCGGAGCTGGTGCGCCTTCTCGACGGTCAGCTGCCCGGCGGCGAGCCGGGAGCCGACGCAGGCGAGCCCGAACCGGGCCCCCTCCTCGTCACCGAAGTTGGTGATGGCGAACGGCCGGGTGAACTCCGCTCCCCTGCGGCGGAGTTCGTCGAACGCGGCGAAGGAGGAGACCACGCCGAGCGGACCGTCGAAGGCGCCGCCGTCGGGCACGGAGTCGAGATGCGACCCGGTGACGACGGCGTCGTCACCGAGCGGATCCCCGAGCCACGCCCACTGGTTCCCGTTCCGGTCGGCCTCGTACACGAGCCCACGGGCTTCGGCCTGCGTCCGGAACCAGTCGCGGCAGTCACGGTCGGCAGCGGTCCAGGCGTACCGCCGGTAGCCACCGCTCCCGGCGTGCCGCCCGAGGGGAGCGAGCTCCTTCCACATGGTGTGGAAGGACGCCTGCGGGCGATCGTGCGCAGCGGAATGATCGGGTGCGACGGAACCCGTACCCGGCACCGTCACTGCCCGCCCTCGCTCATCGGCACCCGAACGCCCTTGTCCGCGGCGACGGACTCCGCGATGTCGTACCCCGCGTCGACGTGCCGGATGACGCCCATGCCCGGGTCGTTCGTCAGCACCCGGCGGATCTTCTCGCCCGCCAGCTTCGTGCCGTCGGCCACGGTCACCTGCCCCGCGTGGATGGAGCGCCCCATCCCGACTCCGCCACCGTGGTGGATGGAGACCCAGGAGGCACCGGACGCGACGTTGACCATGGCGTTCAGCAGCGGCCAGTCCGCGATCGCGTCGGACCCGTCGAGCATCGCCTCGGTCTCGCGGTACGGGGACGCCACCGAACCGCAGTCGAGGTGGTCGCGGCCGATCGCCAGCGGCGCGGCCAGCTCACCGCTCGCCACCATGTCGTTGAACCGCTCACCGGCGCGGTCCCGCTCGCCGTAGCCGAGCCAGCAGATCCGGGCGGGCAGTCCCTGGAAGTGGACGCGTTCGCCGGCCATCTTGATCCACCGGTGCAGCGACTCGTTCTCGGGGAAGAGTTCGAGCATCGCCTTGTCGGTCTTGTGGATGTCCGACGCCTCACCGGACAGCGCGGCCCAGCGGAACGGGCCCTTGCCCTCGCAGAACAGCGGCCGGATGTACGCGGGGACGAACCCGGGGAAGTCGAACGCCCGGTCGTAGCCCGCGAGCTGGGCCTCGCCGCGGATCGAGTTGCCGTAGTCGAAGACCTCGGCCCCGGCGTCCATGAAGCCGACCATCGCCTCGACGTGCTTGGCCATCGCCTCGCGCGCCCGCTGGGTGAAGTCGGCGGGCTTCTCGGCGGCGTACGAGGCCATGTCGTCGAAGTCGACGCCGATCGGCAGGTACGCCAGCGGGTCGTGCGCGCTGGTCTGGTCGGTGACGATGTCGATCGGGGCGCCCTCGGCGAGCATCCGGGGCAGCAGCTCCGCCGCGTTGCCGAGCAGCCCGATGGAAAGCGGCTTGCGCGCGTCGCGCGCCTCGACGGCGAGCTGGAGCGCGTGCTCCAGGGAGTCGGCGCGCACGTCCAGGTAGCGGTGCTCGATGCGGCGCTCGATGGCGCGCGGGTCGCAGTCGATGCAGATCGCGACGCCGTCGTTCATGGTCACGGCGAGCGGCTGGGCGCCGCCCATGCCGCCGAGTCCGGCGGTCAGGGTGATCGTGCCGGCCAGCGTCCCGTTGAACTTCTTCGCGGCGACGGCGGCGAACGTCTCGTACGTGCCCTGCAGGATGCCCTGCGTGCCGATGTAGATCCACGACCCGGCGGTCATCTGGCCGTACATGGTGAGCCCGAGCGCCTCCAGGCGGCGGAACTCCTCCCAGTTCGCCCAGTCGCCCACCAGGTTGGAGTTGGCGATCAGGACGCGCGGCGCCCACTCGTGGGTCTGCATGACACCGACCGGCCGCCCGGACTGGACGAGCATCGTCTCGTCCTGCTTGAGCGTCTGCAGCGTGCGCACCATCGCGTCGTACGAACGCCAGTCGCGGGCCGCCTTGCCCGTGCCGCCGTAGACGACGAGCTTGTCGGGGTGCTCGGCGACCTCGGGGTCGAGGTTGTTCTGGAGCATGCGCAGGGCGGCCTCCTGCTGCCATCCCAGGGCGCTCAGTTCCGTACCGCGCGGTGCCCGTACGGGGCGGGGTCCTGACATGGCAATGCCTCCTCGCGACTGTGATGCTTCTATTCACATCCTGTCGCCCTGAATACTTGTAGTCAACAGGCGCGCCCGAAAGACCTGCCACGGAGACGGGGAGCGGCATCGAACACGGACAGAACGCGACAGGAGCGACAACGGGGCCGACCGATTCCGACCGCCTTCCGCATGTACCAATGGAAAATGCCAGAACGCCCACCTGGCGCGAGCACGTTGCGTAGCCTCGGAGTCACAGCCGCACGTCCTGTCGGGAGGGAGTCCGCGTGCCCGGAATCGACGAGTGCCTGCTCGAGGTCATGAGGCTGCCCGGCGCCCGAGGCGCCGCGGTGGTCGACTGGACGAGCGGTCTCGCCCTAGGCACCATCGGCGACTCACCCAACGGCGACCACGAGGCTACCGCGGCCGAGACCGCCGAGGTGGCGCGCATGGCGGCGGAGCAGCCCGCGTTCGCCCTCTCCGCCCCGGAAACCTCAACAGGTCCAGGAGAGAGCCCTGTTGCCGAGAAGGACGCGGCCCCACCGGTGGAGGACGTCATCGTCACCACCCACACCGGCTACCACATCCTCCGATTCGTCGAAACGGCCTTCGACAGCAGTGTCTTCCTGCATCTGTGGCTCGACCGCTCCGACGGCAACCTGGCGCTCGCCCGAATACGGCTGA
The DNA here is from genome assembly GCF_029428675.1 of Streptomyces sp. JH14. Lineage (GTDB taxonomy): Bacteria > Actinomycetota > Actinomycetes > Streptomycetales > Streptomycetaceae > Streptomyces. The sequence goes on from NZ_JAJNEL010000001.1 coordinate 2,687,109, forward strand.
GCGAGATGGCGGAGCGGCTGGTCCTGGCATGAGCACCACCGCGCCCGAACGAACACTTCCCGACAGAACCCCTTCCGAGAGAGCCTCCCCTGTGAGAGCAGCCTCCGCCCTCTCCCCCATGCTCCAGCGCCTCGCCGCCGAGCGTGCCACCGGCGCCCTGATGCGCGACCGCGGCACGCTCTACCTCGCGGACGGCCAGGTCGTACACGCCGAAAGCCCTGCGACGCCGGGCATCGACATCCTGCTCACCACGAGCGGCACCGTGCACCGCGACGGCTGGTGGGACGCAGTCGCCCAGGCAGGCGCCGGGCAGCGGGTCGGCCGCTACCTCGTGGACAGCGGACGGATACCCGGCGGCGCACTGGAGCTCTGCCACTTAGGGGCGTTGTACGACGCCGCCTTCTTCGCCCTCGCACCCTCCCGGACCCCGGCCCGGTTCCGTTACGGGGTCTCGCACTGGATCGGTCCCGTGCGCCCCGTCCCCGTCGATGCCGTGCAGCGTGAGACGCTCCGGCGCCGGGAACTGCTGGACCGGATCTGGCCCCATGCGACGACCGACACCGCCCCGCTCGTCCGGGCGGCCCACCCCGTCGACGCCCCCGTCCCCTCCCGCCGGCGCCGCGTACTCGACCTGGTGGACGGCGTGCGTACGGCCTCCGACATCGCACAGCACCTGGGCCGCTCGGCCTTCCACATCCTCGTCGACCTGCGGCGGCTCACGGCGGCCGGGCTGGTCGAAGCGGTCCGGCAGACGGCGGCCCCGTCCGCCACCGCGCCCGGCCGGATCACGCTTCCCGAGGTCACGGCCGATCCCGACGTCGCCCTGCTGCGCCGGCTCAGAGACGCATTGGAGGCCCTGTGATTCGCGCGCTCAGACAGCGTGCCGGGAGGAGACAACTGATGGTTCCCGAGGCCGAGGTCCAGGACGTCCTGGCCGAACTCCAGCGGCTGCGGGCCCGGGTGCCGCTCCTCGCGGGCGCGCTCACGGCCAGCACCGACGGACTCGTCCTGGCCCAGGACACCCCGGGCGTGGAGGCGGAGGGCATCGCCGCACTCACCGCGGCCGCGCTCGGCGTCGCGCTCCGGATGACGGAGGCGACCGGCCGGGGCGGCTTCCGCGAACTGCTCGTACGAGGAGAGACCGGCTACGTCGCCACGTATGCGGCGGGCTCGTCCGCCGTCCTCACGCTCCTGGCCGAGGACCGGATCAACGTCGGCCGGCTCCACCTGGAAGGCCGCCGGACGAGCACCCGGATCGGCGAACTGGTCGATGCCGCACTGCAACGCATGCCGCAGCCCGCGCCCGCACCGCACGCGCCGCGCCCACGTACCCCGCCGCCCGGCGGCCCCCTCCCGCACCGCACGTAACGCCAGCCCTGTCCGCACCAGGGGCGCCAGATAACGGAGCCGGTCACCTCGGCCGGCAAGGAAAGGAAACGAGCACTCATGGCCAACACCGAAACGGCACTCAAGGAAGCAATGACGTCCATCGAGGGCACCCTCGGTGTCGCTCTCGTCGACTACACCAGCGGCATGGCGCTGGGCACACTCGGCGGCGGCAAGGACTTCAACCTGGACGTCGCGGCCGCGGGCAACACCGATGTCGTACGCGCCAAACTCCGCACCATGGAACACCTCGGCATCAAGGACGAGATCGAAGACATCCTGATCACGCTCGGCGCCCAGTACCACCTGATCCGGCTGCTCAAGGCGCGCGGCACCAACGGGCTCTTCCTCTACCTGGTGCTCGACGCCGGCCGCGCCAACCTGGCGATGGCCCGCCACCAGCTGAAGCGCATCGAAGCCGAGCTGGACGTCTGACCTCGGCAGGGCGCCCTCAGCGGCGCCGCGCCCCACCGGGCGCGGCGTCGCCCGCCACCGGTCCGGTCGTCCGGTAGGCCGCGACCTGCCTGCCCGCGGGCCGCCCCTTCGCCACCCAGTCGGTGCGCACCCAGTACAGGACGTCGTCCTTGCGCTCCCGCTGTCCGATCCGGACCGCCTTGAGCCAGAGCCCGGCCCCCGCGCCCGCAAGCATCAGCCCACCGGCCCCGGGCAGCAGGAACCCGCAGGCGACCGCCGCGAGAAACGCCCCCAGCAGCCACCACCGGTGCCCGCGCCGCCAGTTGCGTACGGTCACGGCCCGGTCCTGGAGGAAGTCGGTCCGCCCGGCCCGGGTGGCGGCCCCGGCCAGTGCCGCGTACCGCCGGCCCCGTACGAGCGCCACCGCGGCCGCGGTGACCAGAAAGAGCGCCGCTCCGGCGAGCAGTCCGATCCGCCGCCCGGTGAGCCCCGGGACGAGCACACCGACGGCGGCGGCCAGCAGCCCCGGCCACCACAGCGGTGCGGCTCCCGCCCGTACGATCACGGCCACCCTCGCCAGCGACTGCGCTCCGCGCCCCACGTCCGTACCCTTCTCGACTGAGATCGGTCCTGTGTTCCGTGGGCGCAGATTAATGACTGTTTCTGAGCAACGTCTGAGCAACGCCTGAGAATCGACGGCCGGTTGGCCGCCATCGGCTCACACCGTCGGCAGCAACCCCGTGCTCACTCGGCGAACAGCCCGCGCGCCGCCGCCCGCGCGTCGAACTCCTCCAGCCGCGCCTGGGCGTCGGGCAGGTCGTCGCACATCGCCTCCAGCAGCACCCGCCCGAGCAGCATCGGCGCACAGGCCGTGTCGAAGGCGAGCCCGGTGCCGACGGCCGCCGGAATCAGCAGATCGCTGTGCCCGGCCACCGGGGCGAACGCCGAGTCGGCGACCGACACCACGGTCAGTCCCTGTTCCTGGGCGTACGCGAGCGCTTCCACGACCTCCTTCGGGTGGCGCGGCAGCGCGAAGCAGAGCAGCGCGCTCGCCCCCGCCCGCCGCGCGGCGTCGATGCGGTCGCGCAGCATGCTGCCGCCCTCGTCGAGCACGCGCACGTCCGGGTGGACCTTGGCGGCGAAGTAACCGAACCCACGGGCCTGCGAGGAGGCGGCCCGCAGCCCGAGCACGGGCAGCGGCCGTGACGCGGCGAGCAGCCGTCCCGCCCGCTCGACGGGCGCCGGGTCGGCGAGCAGTTCGGCGAGGTGCTGCAGGTTCTCGATCTCGGCGCGGACGGCCTGCTGGTACTCGTTGTACGTGTCGTCGGTGGTGGCCGACGCGGCCGCCTCACCGGCTCCGGGAGCCACCTCGCGCAGATGCCTGCGCAGCGCCGGATACCCGTCGAACCCGAGCGCGACGGCGAACCGGGTGACGGACGGCTGGCTGACCCCGGCCAGCTCGGCGAGTTCCACGCTCGACAGGAAGGGCACGTCAGCGGCCTTGCGCACCATGGAGTGCGCGATACGCCGCTGGGTCGGCGTGAGCCGGTGCCCCTCGAAGAGCTGCTGCAACCGCGCGGCCGGGCTGCTCCCGCTGCTCATGCTGTCCCCCTTGTGCCGGCGGGTCCGGTGTCCCGGCCCGTTCCGGTGAGTCCGGTGTTCCACAGGTCCGTGCAGCGGTCGAGCAGTTCCCCGGCCGCAGCCTTCACATCATCGGTGAGCGGCCGGTCCGCGAGGTCCGCGTCGAGCAGCGAATCGGCCAGCGCGAACGCCCGCCCGACCGGAAGCTCAGGATCGGGCCGAAGGTCGCGCAGGCGCAACGCCCGGACGGCGGAGACGAGTTCGCAGGCGACGACCTGCCGGTAGGCGCTGCAGGCGCGCAGCGTCTGACGGGCGGCCAGCGACGCGAAGCTGGCTTGCTCCTCGACGCCCCGGGAGAGCACGGCGTGCCCCAGCGAGGCGGGCGCGGAGAACGCCCGCAGATCACCGAGGGCGGCCCCGGCCGCGTACTCCAGGATCATCACGCCCGAGGAGGCGGGTTCGCCGTCCGCGAGGAACGGCCGCAGCCGGGTGAAGGACGGCTCGTTGAGCGCCGAAAGCCGAGAGGTGGACAGCCGGGCGACCTGGGTGACCGCAAGCCTGAAGTGATCGAGGGCCAGGGCGAGTTGGGCCATGTAGAAACCGCCGTGGTGATAGGCGGCGGGGCTGTCGTTGAGACCGGCGTCCGGGCAGATCAGCGGGTTCTCGGCGGCGGCGTTGATCTCGACGGCGAGGACGCGTTCGAGCGCGTCCGCAGCGTCCTGCGCGGGACCGTGGATCTGCGGCACGCAGCGGAAGCCGTACGGGTCCTGGATCCGGCCGAGTGGCGGCCCCGGGCGGTCGGGGGCGCCGATCAGCTCTCGCATCCGGGCCGCGACCTGGTACGAGCCGGGGTGCGGTCGGGCGGCGTGCACCGGTTCGGCGTACGCCTCGTGCGAACCGTCGACCGCTAGCAGCGAGAGCGCGGCAACCGCTTCGGTGGCGGTGACGAGCCGGCGCAGCTCATCGAGTGCGAGGGCGGCCTGGCCGAGGGTGAGGGCGTTGCTGCTGATCAGGGCAAGGGCGTCGTTGTTGTCGAGCGCCTGGGGCTCGGGGGCGGCGCCGGGCCCCTGCCAGGGGTGCTCCCCGACGAGCGCGAGGCCGACCTGGGCGAGGGCGGCGATGTCACCGGTGCCGACCGAACCGAACTCGTTGACCACCGGGTGCGCGCCGGCCTCCAGCGCCTCGCAGAGCGCGGTGACGACGGTGGGCCGCAGCCCGGCACCGCCCGCGAGCAGCTGGTTGGCGCGCACGGCGAGCATGGCGCGGACCTCGCGGGCGGGCAGCGGGTCGCCGATGGCCCCGGCGTGGCTGCGCAGCAGGCGCAGCCCGTGATCGGCGGCGGCCTCGGTGGGCACGCCCTCGTTGCGATTGGCGCCGACCCCGGTGGAGCGCCCGTACACCCGCCCGGTCGCGGCCAGCTCCCGGGCGGCGGCCCAGGACCGGTCGACACGCTTCATCGCCTCGATGCCGGGCAGGGGCCGGGCGGTGCCGCGGGCGATCCGGACGACGTCGGCGACGGGGAGGGTCTCGCCGTCGAGCTCGACGACGGAGACGGCATGGTCCGCGGCCCAGCCACCGAAGGGCGAGGAGTCCATCATGTGGGACGACATCATGCGCGAACCCTCCTCATTCAGACATTGCATCTCGTGGTTCGGGCTTCCGTAACCACTGTTTTACCCCGAGGCATTGACAACCTATTCAGCTGGCAAGAACTCTGCATGACTATATGCAGCCGGGGCAAGGGACGACTGATGATCAAATTCGACGCAGTGAACAAGCGATTCCCGAACGGCACCACCGCAGTCCATGAGCTCAGCCTCACCATGCCGGAGGGCGGCATCACCGTCCTGGTCGGCTCCTCCGGCTGCGGCAAGACGACCACCCTCCGGATGATCAACCGCATGGTCGACCCGACCTCAGGAACGATCACACTCGGCGGCAGGAACATCCTCGAGGCGGACGCCGCCGAGCTCCGCAGGGGCATCGGTTACGTCATCCAGCAGGCCGGGCTCTTCCCGCACCGCACGATCCTGGACAACATCGCCACGGTCCCGCTGCTGCTCGGCCACGGCCGCAAGCGCGCCCGGGCCCGCGCGGCCGAGCTGCTGGAGACCGTCGGACTGCCCGCCGAGGCCGCCAAGCGCTACCCGCACCAGCTCTCCGGCGGCCAGCAGCAGCGCGTCGGAGTCGCCCGGGCCCTCGCCGCGGACCCGCCGGTGCTCCTGATGGACGAGCCGTTCGGCGCGGTCGACCCCGTCGTACGGACCCAGCTCCAGGACGAGCTGCTCCGACTCCAGCAGGAGCTGAACAAGACCATCGTCTTCGTCACCCACGACATCGACGAGGCGGTACGGCTCGGCGACCGGATCGCCGTCTTCCGCACCGGCGGCCATCTGGTGCAGTGCGCACCTCCCGCCGAACTCCTGGCCCGCCCGGCCGACGACTTCGTCGCCGACTTCCTCGGCGCCGAACGCGGCCTGAAACTGCTCTCGCTGAGCACACTCGCGGACCTTCCCCGGCAGGCGGCCGCGACGATACGGGCCGACGAGACCGCCCCCGCCGGGCGTACCGACTGGCAGCTGGTCGTCTCCGCCGAGGGCGCGCCCCTCGGCTGGCTCGACCCGGCAGCCACGCCGCGGGGCCGGGCGGGCGACGCCCCGCTCCTCCCCGTACGGCCGCTGCGCGAGACGGACTCGCTGCTCTCCGCGCTGAACGAGTCGGTCGCCTCGCCGGCCGGCCTGATCGCCCGGGTCGACGACACGGGCGCACTGACCGGGGTCACCGCACGCGAGGCCGTCCACGCCCGGGCGGGCGACGCCCACACCGCAGCGGTCGCGGCCCCCCCGGCCGGCGGCGGCCCCGGCCGGAAAGGGCAGCGCATGACCATCGACTGGTCGTGGATCTCCGACCACGCGAGCGACCTCGCCACCCTCACCGTCTCCCACCTCCAGGCCGCCCTGACCGCCGTACTCCTCGGTCTGCTGATCTCGATTCCGCTGGCCGTCCTGGCCCACCGGGTACGCCCCCTGCGCGGCTTCCTCCTCGGCCTGTCGAACATCCTCTTCACGATCCCGTCCATCGCGGTCTTCGTCCTTCTTCTGCCGGTGTCCGGACTGACCCGCACCACCACCGTGATCGGCCTGACCGTCTACACACTGGTCGTGCTCCTCCGCAACACCGTCGAGGGCCTGGACTCCGTCCCGGCGCGCACCAGGGAAGCCGCCAAGGCGATGGGCACCCGCCCGCTGCGCATCCTGCTCACCGTCGAACTGCCTCTCGCCCTCCCCGTGATCATGGCGGGCGTACGGATCGCCACGGTCATGTCGATCTCCCTGGTCAGCGTGGCCACGTACATCGGCGACGGCGGCCTCGGCCAGCTCTTCACCGACGGGTTCCAGCGCAACTTCCCGACCCCGGTGGTCGTCGGCATCGCCCTGACCCTGCTGCTCGCGCTGATCGCGGACGCGGCGCTGGTGGCCGTGCAGTACGTGCTCACCCCCTGGAAGCGGAAGCAGAGGGCCTGACCGATGTACGAACTCTTCGCGAACCTCGGCACCTGGCTGACCGACGCCGAACAGTGGCAGGGCCCGGACGGCATCGCGCACCGCCTCGCCGAGCACCTCCAGTACTCACTCCTCGCCACCTTGATCGCGACCGCGATCGCCCTCCCGATCGGCCTGCTCATCGGCCACACCGGGCGCGGCGCATTCCTGGCCATCAACCTCTCGTCGTTCGGCCGGGCGCTCCCCACAGTCGGTCTGGTGGTGCTGGTCTTCCTGGCCAGCGGTCTGTCGATGACCCCGGTGTACGTGGCACTGGTCGCCCTCGCCGTCCCGTCGATCGTCACCAACACCTACGCCGGGATGACGGCCGTGGACCCGGAGGTGAAGGACGCGGCCCGCGGCCAGGGCATGCGCGGCCACCAGATCCTGTGGCAGGTGGAACTCCCCCTCGCCCTCCCCCTGATCATGACCGGCCTGCGCCTCGCCCTGATCCAGGTCGTCGCCACCGCCACGGTCGCCGCGTACGTCAGCTTCGGCGGTCTCGGCCGTTACGTCTTCGACGGTCTGGCCCAGCGCGACCTGGTCCAGGTCCTGGGCGGCGCCGTCCTGGTGGCGGTCGTGGCCGTCGCCCTGGACCTGGCCCTGTCCGGACTGCAGCGCATCCTCTTCCGCCACCGCACCGCCTGAGGAGACCCCCCATGACCCGCACGTCCCACAGCACCACCCGCCGTTCCCTGCTCGGCGGCCTCCTCGCCGCGGCCGCCGTCCCCGCCCTCGCAGCCTGCAGCAGCGGCATCACCTCGCTCGACGGCCAGGGGAACGCCGGCAGTGGCGGCGGCTCCAGCGCCGGCGGCCTCACCATCGGCACGGCCAACTTCACCGAGAACCAGGTGCTCGGCCACCTGTACGCCGAGACCCTGCGGGCCGCCGGGGTGAAGACGACGGTGCGGGCCAACCTGGGCACCCGCGAGATCCTCATCCCCGCCCTGGAGGGCGGGGACATCGACCTGCTCCCCGAATACCAGGGCGCCCTCCTGCACTACCTCGACCCGAAGGCGAAGGCCACCGAGGAGGGCGAGATGCAGAACGCCCTGGCCATCGCCCTCCCCAAAGGCCTCCAGATCCTCCCGTACGGCATGGCCGAGGACTCGGACGCCTTCGTCGTCACTCCCGCGACCGCCGAGAAGTACGGCCTCACCTCCCTCGCCGACCTCGCGAAGCAGAACGGGAAGCTCGTCATCGGCGCGGCCCCCGAGGTGAAGAAGCGGGCGGTCGGGGCAGTCGGTCTGAAGGACGTGTACGGAGTCGAGTTCAAGGAGTTCAAGTCGCTGGACTCATCCGGCCCGCTGGTCAAGGGCGCCCTGAAGAAGGGCGACGTCGACGTCGCCAACCTCTTCACCACCGACACGGACATCGCCGCCGAGGGCTGGGTGGTCCTCACCGACCCCAAGAACCTGATCCCCGGCCAGCACGTGGTCCCCCTGATCGCGGACCGCGCGGCGGACTCCACGGTCCGCAGGGCACTGGCCCGCCTCGGCGCCACGCTCACCACGAAGGACCTCACGGAGCTCAACCGCCTCGTGGACAAGGACAAGAAGGACCCGGAGGACGTGGCGCACGACTGGGCCGCGGCGCACGGCCTGACCAAGAAGTAAGAGCAGAAGGAGCATCCCCATGGCCGACTCCCTCGTCGAGCGCCGCTCGATCGACGTCGTACCGGACGACGAACGGCACGGCACCGCGTTCTCCCAGTTCACCCTCTGGCTCGGAGCGAACCTCCAGATCACCGCGGTGGTCAGCGGCGCGCTCGCGGTCATCTTCGGAGGCGGCGCCTTCTGGTCCCTGATCGGCCTGCTGGTGGGCAATCTGCTCGGCGGCGCGGTCATGTCGCTGCACTCGGCGCAGGGTCCTCGGCTTGGCCTGCCCCAGATGATCTCCAGCCGGGCACAGTTCGGGGTGCGGGGCGCCGTCGTGCCGCTGCTGCTCGTGGTCGTGATGTACGTCGGCTTCTTCGCCAGCGGCAGCGTGCTGGCCGGCCAGGCGGTCGGCGAGCTCACCCACCTCGGGCAGACCCCCGGCATCCTCGTCTTCGCCGCGGTCACCGCGCTGATGGCGGCGATCGGCTACCGGGTGGTCCACGTCCTCGGCCGGGTCGCCAGTGTGGTCTGCGCGCTGGCCTTCCTCTATCTCGGCATCCGGCTGCTCGACCGCATCGACCTCGGCGCCGCCCTCGCCGACCGTGCGTTCGACCTGCCGATGTTCCTGCTCGCGGTGTCGATCGCGGCCTCCTGGCAACTGGCGTTCGGGCCCTACGTCGCGGACTACTCGCGCTACCTGCCGCGCACCACCAGCGCCCGCGCCACCTTCTGGTGGACGCTGTCCGGCACGACGCTCGGCTCCCAGTGGTCCATGGCCTTCGGCGTACTGGTCGCGGCATCCGCGGGCGAGGCGTTCCTCGACGACCAGGTCAGTTACGTCGTCAAGCTGGGCGGCACCGGGCTGATCGCCTCCCTGCTCTACTTCGTGATCGCGCTCGGCAAGCTGACCATCAATGTGCTGAACACCTACGGCGGGTTCATGTCGATGGTGACCGGCATCAGCGGCTTCCGCGGGCAGCGGGCGCTCTCGCAGCGCGGCCGTTCCGCGTACATCGCCGTCATCATGGTGGCGGGCACGGCGGTCGCCCTGCTCGGCAAGGACACCTTCCTCGCCTCGTTCAAGGACTTCCTGCTGTTCCTGCTGACCTTCTTCACTCCGTGGTCGGCCATCAACCTCGTCGACTACTACCTGATATCGCGCGAGCGGTACGACATCCCGGCCCTGTCCGACCCGGCCGGCCGTTACGGCGCCTGGCGCTGGGACGCGCTGACGGTGTACGCGGTGGGCATCGCCGCCCAACTCCCGTTCCTGGCGACGAGCTTCTACACCGGCCCGCTGGTGGAGCCGCTGGGCGGCGCGGACATCTCCTGGGTGATCGGCCTGCTGGTACCGGCCCTGCTGTACTGGCTGCTCGCCCGCCGCGACACGACCCACGTCCCCACGGCCACGATCCTGCCGGCGGACCGGGTCCCGGCGGCCTGAGCCCGGTCGACGCCCTCCGGGTCCGGCGCCGGGCCTGCGCTCCGCTCAGTCCTTCGTCTGCGTGGATGCGCGTGCCCGGCGCAGGGCCTGATGGGCCGACCAGAGCACCGACACCAGCGGGACGGCCACCACCGCGCCGAGCACCCCCGCCGCGATGGCGCCGCCGATCACCGCGAGTGCGACGACCACGGGGTGCAGACGGACGGCCCAGCTCATCACGAGCGGGTGCAGCAGGTGGCCCTCGATCTGGCCGATGACCACGATCAGTGCGATGACGACGGCCGCCACGACCGGGCCCTTCGATGCCAGAGCCACCACCGCGGCGATGGCGAGGGCGATCGGCGAGCCGATCAACGGGATGAAGGCGGCGAAGAACTCCAGCAGCGCCAGGGGCAGCGCCAGGGGTACGCCGAGCGCGAAGAGGGCCAGCCCGACGAGTACGGCGTTGGTGGCAGCCACCAGCACGATCCCATGGGTGTACCCGGTGAACGTCCCCCATGCCGCTCGGCCCACGATCGTCACCCGGTCCCGGGCCGTCTCCGGAAGCTGCTTGCAGAACCAGGCCCACTGCCGGTCGCCCGAGTGGATGAAGAAGACCGAGCAGAACAGGGCGAGAACGAACACCGTCACCACCTCCACCAGCCGGCCCACGCCACTGAGGGCCGTGCTGATGAGGGTGGAGCGATGACTGGACAGATACTCCCCGATCCGGCCCCGGAGGTCCTCGAGCGCCTTCGGGTCCATCCGGAACGGGGGCGCCTCCAGCCATCGCTCGATCCTGGCCAGACCGTCACCGAACTCCTGCTCCAGCCCCGCCCGTTCTCCGGCGACCACCCCACCGATGAGGCTGAGGACGCCGAGGACCAGGACGATGCTGCCGATCAGTGCCACGGCGACGGCGAGCGGCCGCGGCAGCAGGCGGGCCAGGAGATTCGCCACCGGGAGCAGCATCGCGGTGACCACCAGGCCGAGGAACACGGCCGACGCGACCTCGTGGAACCGCCCCAGTGCCGAGAAGACGCCGTACACAACGGCTCCCACGACGAGGATCCGCCAGGAATAGGCCGCGGCCGTCTGCAACGCGGCGTTCACGCGAGGCCCGGACCACCGTCCGGGCGGCGCGTGCTGCGAGCCCGGCGTCCGGGTCGCAGGGCGGGCGACGGAGCGCGGCGCCCGGCGTGGCGGGGTGCGGATCCGGTGCCGTCGCCGTTCGGGCGGCACGCGGGGGTCCGTGCTGTCGGGCTGCGGATGCGATCGCCTGGGCATTCCCTGCTGGTACCAGCCCGGGCCCGGTGGCCCCGGACTCCCCCGGCGACATGCGCGGGAAGTCACCCTACGGGCGGAGCCCCGGCCCCTCGGTCCACGTGACGGCATCGCACGGCGGAGGCGTCAGGCGCATACTGGGAGGACTCGTGAGATGGGAGGACGCCATGATCGTCCTCGGTGTCATTCTGCTGGTCATCGGCCTTGTGGCAGGCATCTCGATCCTGTGGACGATCGGTGTCGTGCTCGTCATCATCGGCATTGTTCTGTGGATCCTGGGCGCCGTCGGGCATGCGGTGGGCGGTCGGCGGCACTACTGGTAGCGAGGCGCTGAAGGCCGGACGGAGCCAGGGGCTCGGCCCCGTACGTTCGCGGAGTGGATCCGGCCTCTGCGGCGCGGCCGGGCGGTCGGCTCGCAGAGCTGCCCGGCGCCCGCGTCTGCGTCCGACAGTCCGACCGCTCCCCAGCCCACCGGGTCGCGGTGGTCCACGACCCGGCCGGCCGCGGCGCGGTCGCACACGACATCAAAAGGGCTTTTCAAGAACCCGGGCAAGTACCCTTCCCGGCCCCTCCAGCCTCTCGCTCGCCCCGCTCACTCACATGGGTGATATTCACCAACTGGGCTGGATTTCCTGAGGGCTGTCCCGTCGTCCACCCGGCTCCGCACGGTCCGCGGTACGCCACCCGCAAGGGCTTCGCGTACGGCGAGGACATCACGATCGGCACGTGGACCGTCTCCGCCGAGGGCCCTGCCCCGGTGCGGCCCCGACCCCCGACAGGGGGGTTAGCCCCACTGCGCCGGGCCCCCTTCGCTCCGTACCGTTGGAACATGGAACCCCGTGACTCCGAGCTCAGGAAAGAGCTCAATGCCACCCTGCAGGCCCGCAGCGAACTGGGGCCCGAGTACGAGTCCGCACTCATCGACTCGTTCCTGGAGAAGCTCGACCAGCGCCTCGACGTCACGCTCGACCAGCGTGTGCGGCGCCACCTCGCCGAGCAGCAGGTGACGGTCGCCCGAGGGGCCCGGGCGCCCCAGGTGCCGCTGGGGAACTTCGGTGAACGGTTCGGGTTCGGGATCATCTCGCTGATCCTGGCCATCCCGCTGTCCGCGATCGGGGTCGCGAACGCCGGTATCGAGGGGCTCGCCGTGGCCTGGCTGGGGATCGTCGGGGTGAACGCCTTCCAGGCCGCCCGCAGCCGGCCGCTGTTCCGGCGCTCGGAGGCACGTACGAAGTCCGAGTGGGAGGACTGAGCGGGCGTCGAGCCCGGGGTGGGCGAAACCGTGCCGATGCGCGTCGGAGGGAGCGGACGGACATGCGTGACGCCGCACGTGACGCGCACGGACATGTCGCAGGGACCGCCGCACCCCCGGTTTCCCAGGGGGCGGGACGACGGCGGTCCCTGCGAGGGACGCGGGTCCGGGTCAGGGCCGGCTGATCGCGTCCTGGCGACGGTGGAGGTCCGGGAGCCGCTCCGTAGTCCGTGTCGCCGTCTCGGGTGCCGGCGGGTTTCCCTGCCGACACCCATCAATGTGCCGGAGCCGTGTTAAGCCGGTGCTGCAGGTACGTGTCGTGCTCGTACCGTTTTCACGAAGCCCGATTCCCGTTCTACTGCTTAGGACCGGCGACCTTCGCCAGGAACGACAGCAGGTCCTGCCTGCTCACGACGCCCTTCGGCTTGCCCTCCACCAGGACGATCGCCGCGTCCGCGGCATCCGGACCGCTGAGCACCGACATCAGGTCCTCGACCGGTTCACCCGAGCCGACCTGCGGCAGCGGCGGCGACATGTGCTTCTCCAGCGGGTCGGTGAGCGAAGCGCGCTGCGCGAACAGCGCGTTCAGCAGCTCCCGTTCGACGACCGATCCGATGACCTCGGCGGCCATGACGTCCGGGTGACCGGCGCCCGGCTTCACGATCGGCATCTGCGAGACGCCGTACTCGCGCAGCACGTCGATCGCCTCACCGACGGTCTCCTCCGGGTGCATGTGAACGAGCGTGGGGATCGGGCCCTCCTTGTGGTCGAGTACGTCCCCGACCCGGGCGGACGGGCCGCTGTCCTCCAGGAAGCCGTAGTCGGCCATCCACTCGTCGTTGAAGATCTTGCTGAGGTAGCCGCGGCCGCTGTCCGGCAGCAGTACGACGACCACGTCGTCGGGGCCGAGCCGCTGTGCGACCTCCAGGGCCGCCACGACCGCCATGCCGCAGGAGCCACCGACGAGGAGGCCCTCCTCCTTGGCGAGCCGGCGGGTCATCTGGAAGGAGTCCTTGTCGGACACGGCGATGATCTCGTCCGTGACCGAGCTGTCGTACGCGCTCGGCCAGAAGTCCTCCCCGACGCCCTCGACCAGATACGGGCGTCCGGAGCCGCCGGAGTAGACCGATCCCTCCGGGTCCGCACCGACGATCTTGACCGAGCCGCCGCTGACCTCCTTCAGATAGCGGCCGGTGCCGGTGATGGTGCCGCCGGTGCCCACGCCGGCCACGAAGTGGGTGATCTTCCCGTCCGTCTGCTGCCACAGCTCGGGACCGGTGGTCTCGTAGTGCGAGCGCGGGTTGTTCGGGTTCGAGTACTGGTCGGGCTTCCAGGCGCCCGGCGTCTCGCGGACCAGCCGGTCGGACACGTTGTAGTAGGAGTCCGGGTGCTCGGGGTCAACGGCCGTCGGGCAGACGACGACCTCGGCGCCGTAGGCGCGCAGCACGTTGATCTTGTCCGTGGACACCTTGTCCGGGCAGACGAAGATGCACTTGTAACCCTTCTGCTGCGCCACGATCGCCAGGCCGACGCCCGTGTTGCCGCTGGTCGGCTCGACGATCGTGCCGCCGGGCCGGAGCGCGCCGCTCTCCTCGGCCGCCTCGATCATGCGCAGGGCGATGCGGTCCTTCACCGAACCGCCGGGGTTGAAGTACTCGACCTTGGCCAGCACCGTCGCCTCGATGCCGGCCGTCACATGGCCCAGCCTCACCAGCGGGGTGTTGCCAACGAGACTGATCATCGAATCGTGAAATTGCACCGTGATACTCCGGGGTCTCCGAGATGGTGCCGCCAGCGTATGCGTACGGGGATGAGATTGGGCGAAGCGATTGGGCGGCGGTCATTACGGGGCAGTTAGCTGTATGTACGGCGGTACGGCGACGAGGAGGTGGACCGGACTGTGTCAAGGGCAAGGGTGGCACGGCGGATCGCGGCGGGCGCGGCCTACGGCGGCGGCAGCATCGGACTGCTCGGTGCGGCGGCGGTGGGTGTGGTGCTGGCGGAGGTCCAGCTGGCGAAGCGGCAGGTGGGCGGGGGTATCGCACCGGTCCCCCCCAGTGCGGACGGGCGGTACGGGGTGGCGTTCACCGGCCCGGCGGAGCCCTTGCTGCTCGGGCTTCTCGGCGACTCGACCGCGGCCGGTCAGGGGGTGCGCAGGGCCGGGCAGACGCCCGGGGCGCTGCTCGCCTCGGGGCTCGCGGCGGTGTCCGAACGGCCGGTGGATCTGCGCAATGTGGCGCAGCCCGGCGCCCGTTCGGACGATCTGGAGCGACAGGTCTCGCTGTTGCTGGCCGACACGTCCCGCACCCCCGACGTCTGCGTGATCATGATCGGGGCGAACGATGTGACGCACCGGATGCCTGCCACGCATTCGGTGCGCTGTCTGACCACCGCCGTGCGCAGGCTGCGGACGACGGGTGCGGAGGTGGTCATCGGAACGTGCCCTGATCTGGGCACGATCGAGCCGGTCTACCAGCCGCTGCGCTGGCTGGCCCGGCGGGCGAGCCGCCAGTTGGCGGCGGCCCAGACGATCGGTTCGGTGGAGCAGGGCGGGCGCACGGTGTCGCTGGGCGACCTGCTGGGGCCGGAGTTCGAGGCGAATCCGCGCGAACTGTTCGGCCCGGACAACTACCACCCGTCCGCCGAGGGCTATGCGACGGCGGCGATGGCGCTGCTGCCCACGCTCTGTGCCGTGCTCGGGCTGTGGCCGGAGTCCGACCGCCTCGACGGGGCGCGGCGCGAGGACATGCTGCCGGTCGCCAAGGCGGCGTCCCAGGCGGCCCGGGAGGCCGGTACGGAGGTCACGGGGGCGCGGGCGCCCTGGGCGCTGCTCAAGCACCGCAGGCGGCGGCGTCTGCCGGCGGCGATGGAACCGCATCCGGCGCCTCAGCTGCACCCCAACGGTGCACACCCGGACGGTGCGCACCCGGACGGTGTGCACCCGGACGTGCAGCACGCCGACCGTGCGCGCCCGGACGGTGCGCACCCGGATGGGCAGCACCCCGACGGGCAGCAGCCCGGGGTGCGCCCGGGTGGGGATCCCCGCGCGGGCAAAGACCCCCGTGCGGGCGGGGACGCGGGCACGGATCCCGCTTCGCGGCCCGCCTGAACACCCCCCGTCCGCCCGTCTCCGACCATTCGACTGAGCGGTCGCTTAGAAAAGAGGTCCGCATCACACGCCTCGCCGGGTGACCTCAGCGATACGGCCGGGTAACTTCCAGAGCAGTTCTGCCCGTCAGTCAGCCCTTCAGCCCTCATGGAGCCGCGTGATGCCCGAAGCCGTGATCGTCTCTGCTGCCCGTTCCCCCATCGGCCGGGCCTTCAAGGGTTCGCTCAAGGACCTGCGGGCGGACGACCTGACCGCCACGATCATCCAGACCGCGCTGGCCAAGGTCCCCGAGCTGGACCCGAAGGACATCGACGACCTGATGCTCGGCTGCGGTCTCCCCGGTGGCGAGCAGGGCAACAACCTGGGCCGCATCATCGCCGTACAGATGGGGATGGACCACCTCCCCGGCTGTACGGTCACCCGCTACTGCTCGTCCTCCCTGCAGACCAGCCGCATGGCCCTGCACGCCATCAAGGCCGGCGAGGGCGACGTCTTCATCTCGGCCGGTGTCGAGATGGTGTCCCGCTTCGTGAAGGGCAACTCCGACAGCCTGCCGGACACGCACAACCCGCTCTTCGCCGAGGCCGAGGCCCGCACCGCCGCGCGCGCCGAGGAGGCCGGCGCGGGCTGGCACGACCCGCGTGAGGACGGCCTCGTCCCCGACGCGTACATCTCGATGGGGCAGACCGCCGAGAACCTGGCCCGGCTCAAGGGCGTCACCCGCCAGGACATGGACGAGTTCGGCGTGCGGTCGCAGAACCTCGCCGAGGAAGCGATCAAGAACGGCTTCTGGGCACGCGAGATCACCCCGGTCACGACCCCCGACGGCACGGTCGTCTCGCAGGACGACGGCCCGCGCGCGGGCGTCACGCTGGAGGGCGTGCAGGGCCTGAAGCCGGTGTTCCGCCCCGACGGCCTGGTCACCGCGGGCAACTGCTGCCCGCTCAACGACGGCGCCGCTGCGCTCGTGATCATGTCCGACACCAAGGCGCGCGAGCTGGGCCTGACCCCGCTGGCCCGGATCGTCTCGACCGGCGTCTCCGGCCTCTCCCCCGAGATCATGGGGTACGGACCGGTGGAGGCCAGCAAGCAGGCTCTCAAGCGTGCCGGGCTGACCATCGACGACATCGACCTGGCCGAGATCAACGAGGCGTTCGCCGCCCAGGTGATCCCCTCCTACCGCGACCTCGGCCTCCCGCTGGAGAAGGTCAACGTCAACGGTGGCGCTATCGCCGTCGGCCACCCCTTCGGCATGACCGGTGCCCGGATCACCGGCACGCTGATCAACAGCCTGCAGTTCCACGACAAGCAGTTCGGTCTGGAGACCATGTGCGTGGGCGGCGGCCAGGGCATGGCGATGGTCATCGAGCGGCTGAGCTGAGCTGCAGCGGAGGGTAGGGGTCGCCTGAGGCACGAAGGCGGCACCTGCCCGCAGCGGAAGCGAAGCGAACGCGACCACAGGAGCGAGCGGCTGAGCTGAGCTGCAGCGGAGGGTAGGGGTCGCCTGAGGCACGAAGGCGGCACCTGCCCGCAGCGGAAGCGAAGCGAACGCGACCACAGGAGCGAGCGGCTGAGCTGAGCTGCAGCGGAGGGTAGGGGTCGCCTGAGGTACGAAGGCGGCACCTGCCCGCAGCGGAAGCGAAGCGAACGCGACCACAGGAGCGAGCGGCTGAGCTGAGCTGCAGCGGAGGGTAGGGGTCGCCTGAGGTACGAAGGCGGCACCTGCCCGCAGCGGAAGCGAAGCGAACGCGACCACAGGAGCGAGCGGCTGAGCTGAGCTGCAGCGGAGGGTAGGGGTCGCCTGAGGTACGAAGGCGGCACCTGCCCGCAGCGGAAGCGAAGCGAACGCGACCACAGGAGCGAGCGGCTGAGCTGAGCTGCAGCGGAGGGTAGGGGTCGCCTGAGGTACGAAGGCGGCACCTGCCCGCAGCGGAAGCGAAGCGAACGCGACCACAGGAGCGAGCGGCTGAGCTGAGCTGCAGCGGAGGGTAGGGGTCGCCTGAGGTACGAAGGCGGCACCTGCCCGCAGCGGAAGCGAAGCGAACGCGACCACAGGAGCGAGCGGCTGAGCTGAGCTGCAGCGGAGGGTAGGGGTCGCCTGAGGTACGAAGGCGGCACCTGCCCGCAGCGGAAGCGAAGCGAACGCGACCACAGGAGCGAGCGGCTGAGCTGAGCTGCAGCGGAGGGTAGGGGTCGCCTGAGGTACGAAGGCGGCACCTGCCCGCAGCGGAAGCGAAGCGAACGCGACCACAGGAGCGAGCGGCTGAGCTGAGCTGCAGCGGAGGGTAGGGGTCGCCTGAGGTACGAAGGCGGCACCTGCCCGCAGCGGAAGCGAAGCGAACGCGACCACAGGAGCGAGCGGCTGAGCTGAGCTGCAGCGGAGGGTAGGGGTCGCCTGAGGTACGAAGGCGGCACCTGCCCGCAGCGGAAGCGAAGCGAACGCGACCACAGGAGCGAGCGGCTGAGCTGAGCGCCGCCGGGATCGACCGGGTCGGCCTCTTCCGGTGGCTCCCCGCTGACGAGGTGGCCGGTTCCGAGCCCCGACCGTGACCGAATCTCCCCCAGGATGTGACCTATCTCCTGGGGGAGATCCATTTGCGCAGGTCACACCCGCATCAGGGGTAAACCCCAGGCACAAAGACCTGTCCAATTCGTGACGTAATGCACTGACACGGAGTACAGGTACGGGCCAAGCTGATGTAGGAAGTCGAGGAATCAATTGAAACCGGGAGTATGTCAGTGAGCATCATGCCTCTTGCCCTGTTGCTGACCACCGCCGCTGCGACGGCGGTGGGCGCTGCTGCGCTGCACGCTGCTCACGGGCTGCGCAAGCAGGTCGCAGCACTGCGGATCGAGCTGGCCGCCGGCCACGCCCGTCCCGTCGTGCCGCCGCAGAGCCGTGCCACGGCCACTCCCGCCGCCGAAATACGTGCCGCCGTCGCCGAGGCGCTCGCCGAGGAGCGTGAGCGCGAGCTCGCCGAGGCCCGTGCGTTCTGGGCCTCCCAGGAGGCGCGCGACGCCGCCGACGCGCCGTCCCTGCTGGGCGGGCTCTCGGGGATCGGCGAGGACGCGCCGTTCTTCATGCCGCGCCAGGCCGACTTCGCGGGCCTGGAGGCGATGGACATCGACGCGACCGAGGCGCTCGAAGAGCTGACGGAACTGGCCGAGCTGGCGGAGATCACGGAGCTGCCGGAGGTCTCGGAGTTCCCCGAGGACTCCCCCGAGCTGGCCGCGGCCCGTCGCCGCCACCCCTCGCACCCCGACTTCGTACCGGTGCAGACCCCCGTCGTCACCGACCACGAGCGCACCGTGCACCGGCTGGAGGAGCTGGCCGACAGCCGTACCGAGCTCGCCGACGTCCGCCCCGGCCCGCTCGGCACGCTCGACGTCTATGTCTTCGCCGACGGCACCACGCTCTGCATGACCCCCGGTCACCGCGAGACGGCCGATCGCCTCGCCCGGGCGCTGCTGGCCGGTGAGCACCCGGTGCTGCTGGGCGGCTCCGGTGTCTCCGGCGCGTACGCCCTGACCTTCTCCTGCGGCAAGGACAGCGTCTACATCCTCGCCGACCGCGTCATCGCCTCGTTCTGACACCGTGACGCCCCGGGGAACCCCGGGTTCCCCGCAGCGGCTCTCGTCGGCCGCTGCTTCCCGATGTGGTGACGGGACGGCCGCTACGCGAATGCCCGAGCGGTCGCTTCCTCGACGTATCGCACGGCCTCGTCCAGTTCCACGGGCGGGGCCTTTTCCAATGCCAACGCCAAGTCCCGCCCCGCGACAGCGAGTTCGTCGCCGATGGCGAACATCCCGGCGTCCGGCATGACCCGGGGCTCGCGGTCCGGCGCCTCGATGAGCTGGGCCCGCACGGCCAGCTCCCTGGCCGTGGCCAGCCCTTCGGCGGCGGCTCCGCGCTGAAGCCTGCTCTGCGGGGCGGCGCGCAGCCGGTCTGCAAATCGGTCCACGGCGGTGACAAGGGCGGTCGTATCAAGCACTCAGTGACCCTACGCGCCGGGCCGGGATGGTTGCCAACAGGCCAACGCTCAGGCACGGTGTCGGGAAGGACCAGCAACGCGCACAATGCGTCGGAGGCGCCGATGTCCCATGTCTTCTCCGAAGAGACCCATCGCAATCTGCTCTCCCGAATCCCTCGCTGCACCGGTCGTGAGATCGCCGACTGGCTTCGCACCGTCGACGAAGGCCCCGCCCTCCGGTTCGACGAAAAAGTCAGCTGGCTGCGGAGCGAACACGACCTCGCCTACGGACACGCAAAAGCACTCATCCACGAGTACGACCTGAGGCGGGCGGCACGGAAGCTGCTCTAGGACCGACGGCCCCCGGACAAGCGGAACGGCCCGCAGGCGATGCGCCTGCGGGCCGTTGCGTCGTGCGGGTGCGGACGGTCAGTCGTCGCCGCTGAGGATGGAGAGCAGACGCAGCATCTCCAGGTAGATCCACACCAGGGTCATGGTGAGGCCGAAGGCCGCCAGCCAGGACTCCTCGCGGGGCGCGCCGTACGCGATGCCGTCCTCGACCTGCTTGAAGTCCAGGGCCAGGAAGCAGGCACCGAGGACGATGCCGATGACACCGAAGAGGATGCCGAGGCCGCCGCTGCGGAAGCCCAGGCCGTCACCCCCGCCGAAGACCGCGAACAGCAGGTTGACCACCATCAGGAGCATGAAGCCCATGGCGGCGGCCATCACGAAGCCGTAGAAACGGCGGGTGACGCGGATCCAGCGCATCTTGTACGCGAGCAGCACACCGGCGAAGACGCACATGGTGCCCAGCACCGCCTGCATCACCACGCCGGGTCCGATGTACGTGGAGACCGCGCTGGAGATCACCCCGAGGAAGACACCCTCGAAGGCCGCGTACGAGACGATCAGCGCCGGAACCGGCCTGCGCTTGAACGACTGGACGAGCGACAGGACGAACGCCACCAGGGCGGCGCCGATCGCGATGCCGTAGGACTTGCCGAGATTGGCCTCGTCGACCGGCAGCAGGGCCCAGGCGAGGGCCGCGCCGAGCACGACGGTGCCCAGCGTGATCGCGGTACGCGTGACGACGTCGTCGATCGTCATCGCGCCGGTGCGCGCGGGCGCCTGCGGGGCGCCGTACTGGGCGTCCTGCTGGGCGTAGGGGTTGGTGGCGTACGGGTTCGCGGCGGTGCCCTGCGCGTACGGGCCGGCGCCCGTCACAGGGGCCCCGGCCTGCGGCGCCGCGTTGAAGCCCGCGTAGCCGTTGTCGCGGCTGAACCCCCGTCGCGAGAAGACCGGGTTGCTGCTCCTCATTGCTCTCCTCCATGGCCACCCTGCGTGGCCTTCCCACAAGAGTAATGGGTAGGCAAAAGAAGCACCCTAGTGCCAGAGGAGGATCTTTATGAACGTTGAGTGCTGAAGCAACGCCCGGCCGGCCGGCGTCTTCGCCGAAGCTCGTGGTGGTGCCCGGAACCGGACTCGAACCGGTACGCCCCCGAGGGGCAGCGAGGTTTAAGCTCGCCGTGTCTGCATTCCACCATCCGGGCCTGGCGCGCGGCTCCGCGTTGGCACATGACCCTATCCGGGGACGTCCCCCGATCAGCGGAACAGTGGCGCGATGTTGTCTTATTTTATTGACCCTTTGAGGGGCCGTCAGCACAGGTAGCAGGCATCCTCACATGCCTGGGGCGGATGGCGGGCACGGAGATCGACCATCGGGAATGACGGAAAGTCGCCGCACCCGGACAGCCGTGCGCCGTGATCGTCACGTGCCCGCCGCCCCCGCTAGGCGAGAGTGTCGTTGACGCACCGCAGAACGGGGCGGGCGCCCAGCGCCTCCGGGTCCGTGAGCACCGCGCCCGTCACACGGAAGACGGTGCTCTCGCCCGGCAGCAGTGTCACGAGCATGTCGTCCACCTCGGCCGCCGGGTTCAGCCGGTCGGGGAAGAGGGCGAGGTCCCTGAGCAGGGTACGGGCGGTCACCTCGACGCGATATCCGGCCCCCGATTCCTCACTCTCCGTGACCTTCACGTCGTAGCGGGCGGGCTCCAGCGCGAGGCGGGTGTCCTCCTCGTAGAACTCGACCGCCCGCACCTCGCCCAGCCGCGCCACGAGCACCTCCCGTGTCCGCTCGTGCGGCTCGGCGACCGACCGCGGCAGATCCACCCGGGTCACCGTGCGTGCGGCCGCGCTCACCGCGATCTCCTCGTCGGCCAGCACGGCGCCGGACAGCTCGTGCCGCGTCGTCCGCAGTGTGCCCGCCCATGGCCGGTCCGAGTCGTTGACCAGGTGCACCGCGCCGTCCCTGACGACGATCAGCCGGTCGGCGTACACGGCTCGCAGTGCGTACCAGAGCGGCTTGCGGCGGCCGTCGCCGTCGACGGCCGCCCAGGAGACGACCGGCCAGCAGTCGTTCAGCTGCCAGACGATCGTGCCCATGCAGTACGGCATGTGCGAGCGGAAGTGCCGGATGCCGAAGGCGACGGCGCGGGCCTGGTTGAGCTGGGTGAGCCAGTGCCAGTCGTCGAAGGAGCCGCCCGGTTGCGGCAGGTGGTCGCCGAGGCCGCGGAGCAGCTTTCCCGCACCGTCCTCGGCCTTCTGGTGGTGGGCCAGCAGCGGGGCCGCCGCATCGAGCTCACCGCTGACGGCGCGGCGCAGGGTGGCGTACGCCGGTGGGCCCTGGAAGCCGAACTCGGCGACGAACCGCGGGACCCGGTCCGCGTAGGCGCGGTAGTCGGCCCGGTTCCAGACGTCCCAGATGTGGATCGTGCCGCGTGCGGGGTCCTGCGGGTGCAGCTCCGGGGAGCCGGAGTAGGGCGAGCCCGGCCAGTAGGGGCGGGTGGGGTCGGTCTCGGCGCAGATCGCGGGCAGCAGCTCGTGGTAGTACCCGTGGCCCCAGGTGCGGTCCCCCAGCTCCTTCTGCCAGCCCCAGTCGGCGTGGCCCTCCAGGTTCTCGTTGTTGCCGCACCACAGGACCAGGGAGGGGTGCGGGGCGAGGCGGGTGACGTTCTCGCGGGCCTCGGCCGCCACCTCGTCGTACAGCGGCTGTTCCTCCGGATAGGCGGCGCAGGCGAACGGGAAGTCCTGCCAGACCAGCAGGCCCTTCTCGTCGGCCAGCTCGTAGAAGTCGTCGCTCTCGTAGAGGCCGCCGCCCCAGACCCGGATCAGATTGACCCCGGCGGCCACCGCCTGGTCGAGGCGGTCGGAGATCCGCTGCCGGGTGAGCCGGGCCGGGAAGCAGTCGTCGGGGATCCAGTTGACGCCGCGCACGAAGACGGGCTCGCCGTTGACGGAGATACGGAACGCCTCGCGCTCCAGGGCGACGCCGCGGAAGCCGGTCCTGCCGTCCCAGGTGTGGTCGCCGAGGCGGACCGTGACGTCGTACAGCGGCTGCCCGCCGTGGCTGTGCGGCCACCAGAGCCCGGCGTGCGGGACGGGCAGGGTGGTGGTGGCGCTGTCCTGCCCGGCGGGGACGGTGAGCCCGGCCCGTTCGCCGGCCACCTCGACGGTCGCTTCCAGTGCCCCGTCGCCGCCCCGGTCCACGTCCAGGGTCACGCTCAGCCGGGGCGTCCCGTCGTCCGCGAGGTCGGCCAGCAGTTTCACCGAAGCGATCCGCGGCCCGGTCCACGACTCCAGGGCGACCGGCCGCCAGATGCCGGAGGTGACCAGGGTGGGGCCCCAGTCCCAGCCGAAGTTGCACGCCATCTTGCGGATGAAGGCGTACGGCTCGGTGTACGCGCCCGGCCGGTCGCCGAGCCGTTCGCGCAGCTCCTCGGCGTAGGTGTACGGGGCGGTGAACCGTACCTCGACGGTGTTGGCGCCCTCGACGAGCAGCGGGCGGACGGCGAAGCGGTGGCCGCGGTGCTGGTTGGCGGTGCGGCCGACCTCGGTGCCGTTGAGCAGGACGGTGGCGACGGTGTCGAGGCCGTCGAAGACGAGATCGGCGCGCTCGTGGCCGTCGGGCGTCCAGCCGAACGTGGTGCGGTACGTCCAGTCGGTGCGGCCGATCCAGCCGAGCCTGGTCTCGTTGTCGTCCAGGTACGGGTCGTCGATGAGTCCGGCGGCCAGCAGATCGGTGTGGACGCAGCCCGGCACGGTCGCCGGTACGCCTCCTGCGGGGAGTGCGAGGGGTACGGGACCGCCGGCGTCGAGCGTCCAGCCGTCGTGCAGGGGCAGGTGGCGAAGGGTCATGCGGAGATCCTTCCGCAGTCGGGGAGTCCGGCGCAGGCGACGAAGTGGCCCGGCTCCGTCTCGTACAGGTCGCTGCTGTCCGTCCGGGACCCTGCCTCGTGGAAGGCGCACGCCTCCAGGGGCTCGGGCAGGGTCCACGGCGTGTTCAGCCGGGGCACGGCGGCCAGGAGCGTACGGGTGTAGGGGTGGAGGGGGTTACCGAAGACCTTCTGAGTGTCGCCGCGTTCGACGACCCTGCCGCGGCGCAGCACGACGGTCCGCTCGGCGAGGTAGGTGCCCAGCGACAGGTCGTGGGTGATGTAGAGCACGCCGAGGCCGTTCTCCTTGAGGCCGGCCAGCAGGTTGAGCACGTCGATGCGGGTGGAGGCGTCCAGCATGCTGGTGATCTCGTCGGCGACCAGGAAGCTCGGCCCGAGCAGGAGGGCGCGCGCGATGAGCAGACGCTGCAACTGTCCGCCGCTGAGCTGGTGCGGGTAACGGCCGAGCACCTGGCCCGGGTCGAGACGCACGTCCCGTACCGCTTTCTCGACGCGGTCGGCCCACTCCTTGTCGGGGACGCCCGGATGGTAGGCGCGGCGGATGAGGGCGAAGACGCGGTCGGCCTTGAAGACGGGGTTGTAGCAGCTGAACGGGTCCTGGAAGACCCCCTGGACCCGGCGGTAGAAGTCCTTGCCGGGCCGGACCTCATGGCCGTCCAGGGTGAGGCGGCCTTCGCTGACCCGGGTGAGGCCGAGGATCATCCGTCCGATGGTGGACTTGCCGCTGCCGCTCTCGCCGATGAGCGAGACGACCTCGCCCGGTGCGGCCTCGAACGACACCCGGTCGACGGCGGTGACGGAGCCGCCGCCAAAGGCACCGGCCCGGTAGGTCTTGGTGACGCGGTCGAGGGTCAGCATCAGGCCTTCCAGCATGCGACGGTGTGGCGGGGGGCGATTTCGACCACCGGGGGTTCCTCGCCGCACTGCTTGTCGGCGAGCGGGCAGCGGTCACGGAAGCGGCAGCCGGCCGGCGGGTCGAGCAGGGAGGGCGGGCTGCCCGCGATGCCGCTCAGCGGCCGGTCCGCGTGGCGGGCGCCGACCTCGGGCAGCGATCCGAGCAGCAGCCGGGTGTAGGGGTGGCGGGGCTCGGTCGTCAGGACCTTGGCCGGGGCCTTCTCGGCGAGCCTGCCCGCGTACATGACCATGATCGAGTCGGCGATGTGCGAGGTCAGCGCCAGGTCGTGGGTGATGAAGAGCATGCTGGTGACCAGCCCCTTGTCGCGCAGCCCGGTGAGGGCGCCGACGACGGCCCGCTGGGTGGAGACGTCGAGCGCGGAGGTGACCTCGTCGGCGATGAGCACGGCCGGGTCGAGGAGAGTGGAGATCACCATGACGGCGCGCTGTTTCATGCCGCCGGACAGTTCGATGGGGTAGCGGTCCAGGACGTCGGGGTCGAGGCCCACCAGGGCGAGGCGGCGGTGCAGTTCGCCGGTGTCGACGCCGACGCCGCGTGAGGCGAGGAGTTCGCGGATCATGCGGCCGATGCGCCGGGTCGGGTTGAGGGCGCTCATCGAGTACTGCGGTACGAGCGATATCCGGTGGAAGCGGAAGGCGTTCATCGCGCGGTCGTCGGCGATGGGGACCTCCTCGCCGTCGAGGGTGACGGTGCCGCCGGCGTGCCGCATCCGTCCGTCCAGCCGGATCAGGGACTTGCCGAGCGTCGTCTTGCCGCAGCCGGACTCGCCCGCCAGGCCCAGGATCTCTCCGTCGGCGAGGTCGAAGCCGACGCCGTCCAGGGCCCGGACCTCGCCGCGCAGCGTGCGGTAGTGGACCCGCAGGTCGGTGACGGTCAGGGTCATGTGCTCAGGACTCCCTCAGCTTCGGGTTGAAGACCTCGTCGAGGCCGACATTGGCGACGTAGAGCGCGCCGACGATCGCGGTGATCCCGGCGCCCGGCGGGACGAACCACCACCACATGCCGAGTTGGAGGGCGCTCCACTGCTGGGCGCTCTGCAGCATCAGGCCGAGCGAGACGCCCTCGGTGGGACCGAGTCCGATGAAGTCCAGCGACGAGGCGACGAGGATGGAGCCGCCGAAGAGCAGGATGAACATCATGAAGAGGTACGAGCTCATGTTGGGCGCGATCTCGCGGAAGACGATCCGCCAGGTGCCGCTGCCGCTGAGCCGGGCCAGGTCGACGAACTCCCGGGTGCGCAGCGAGAAGGTCTGTGCGCGGATCGCGCGGGCCGCCCAGGGCCAGGAGGTGAGTCCGATGAAGATCCCCTGGACGGTGACGGAGCGGACGCCGAGGTAGGCGTTGATGATCAGCAGCACCGCCAGGGCGGGGATCACCAGCACCACGTTGGTGAACATGTTGAGGATCTCGTCCACGGCTCCGCCGCGGTAGCCGGCGAGGAAGCCGACGAGCATGGCGATGACGGCGGCGATGGCACCGCCGATGACGCCCACCAGGAAGGTGGCGCGCAGCCCGTGCACGAACTGCGCGTACACGTCCTGGCCGAACGTCGTGGTGCCCAGCCAGTACGTTCCGTCCGGTGGCGCGGACTGCGGCCCCACGTATTCGTTGGGGTTGGCGTTGTCGAGCAGGGCCGGTCCCACCAGGCCGACGGCCAGCAGCAGGGCGACCACCGTGAAGCCGATGATCAGCTTGGGGTTGCGCACGGCGTAGTGCAGCGTCTCGCGGGTGGGTCCGGCCGCGGGGGCTGGCGCCGTCGCGACGGGGGCCGTCGCCGCGACGGGCGCGGTGGCGGGTTCGGGCCGGGTGCTCATGACTGGCCTCCTGCCATGCCCGTACGGGTCCGGGGGTCGACCACGACGTACACGATGTCGATGAGGAAGTTGGCGATCAGTACGCCGATGACGATGAACAGGAACGCGCCCTGGAGCAGGAAGAAGTCCTGGTTCTGGATCGCGGCCAGGATCAGGGAGCCGAGCCCGGGATAGGCGAAGACGATCTCGGTGACCAGCGCTCCCGCCACCAGCACGCCCAGTTGGAGGGCGAGACCGGTGATCTGCGGCAGGACCGCGTTGCGGAAGGCGTAGCGGCGGATCAGCCGCTGCGGTGCACCGAGGGCCGACAGATAGGACGAGTAGTCGGACTCGAGCTCGTAAATGATCATGTTTCGCATGCCGATGGCCCAGCCGCCGAGCGCGACCAGGAAGAGGGAGAGGAACGGCAGCACCCAGTGGTCCAGCAGATCGAGGACGAAGTCCGTGGTCCAGCTGGGCTGGACGTCCAGGCTGTAGCCGCCGGAGAGGGGGAACCAGCCGGCCTTGGAGCCGAGCGCCCAGGCGAGGATGACGGCGATCCACATGTAGGGCATCGCGGTCAGTAGATATCCGGCCGGGAGCACGGTGTTGTCGAGCACCTTCCGGCGGGCCGCGAGCGCGCCCAGCCAGTTGCCGGCGAACCAACTGAGCAGGACGGCCGGGATCATCAGCCCCAGGGTGTACGGGAGCGCGTCGAGGAGCACATCGCCGACGGGCTTGGGGAAGACCCAGATGGACAGCCCGAAGTCGCCCTGCAGCAGGGCGCTCCAGAAGTGCAGGTACTGCTGCCAGACGGGTTCGTCGAAGCCGAACAGGTTGTTGTAGTAGGAGCGCATGGCCTCGACGGCCTCGGGCTGGGAGACCCGGGCGCGGGCCACCATGGCGGCCACCGGGTCACCGGGCATGAAGCGCGGGATCATCCAGTTGACGGTGACGGCGATGACGAAGGTGAATCCGTAGATCAGGAGTTTTCTGGCGAAGTAGCGGCGCAAGGGGGCTCCCCGGGCAGAGCCCAGCCGCGCGGCCGCGGTCAGGGCGCGGGCCGCACGGCGGGGCGGTCATGGAAGGGTCCTGCCCGGCTCGCCGCGCGGGCCGGGCAGAACCTGCGGCGAACGGTCAGACCGCGCCGGTCACTTGGCGGGCTTGAGCTGGGTGAGGGCCTCGAATCCGCCCATCTCCAGCCAGTTGCGCCAGAGAGCGGGGGCGTACTTGGGCGCGCCCGGGGCGTCCGACGGCCAGTTCTTCCAGGTCCCGGTGGTGGACTGCGACCAGAGGCCGTTGTACCAGAGCGGGATGACGGGCATCTCCTTGAGCTGGATGTCCTGGATCCTGGAGATGACCTCCTTCATGCCCTCGGTGTCGTCGGTCTTCACCCCGCCGAGTTCCTGGACCAGCTTCCAGGCCTCCTCGTTCTCGTACCGGCCGAAGTTGACGGTGTTCTGCTGCTTCTGGACCGGCAGCTGGAACATGTACTCGTAGTACGTCCACGGGGTGTTGGACAGCTGGCGCTCGTTGTTGACGACGAGGTCGAAGTCGCCCTTGCCGCGCTGCTCGTTGAGGGCGTTCTGGTCGGGGAACTCGGTGGTGATCCGGATGCCCGCGGCCTTGCCCGACGCGGCGATGACCTTCGCGGCCTCCATCCAGTCGGTCCAGCCCGTCGGCACGGCCAGCTTGAGGCTGATCTTCGAGCCGTCCTTGTTCTCCACGAACCCGTCGCCGTCCGTGTCCCTGTACCCGGCGTCCGCGAGGGTCTGCTTGGCCTTGCCCGTGTCGTAGGAGAAGCCCTCCTTCGCCACCAGGTCCTGGTCGACGAACTGGTTCCACTGCGGGAGCAGTCCGGTCGGGTCGGCGGGCTTGACCAGCTCCCCGTACACCCCCTTGACGATCTTCCCGACGTCGACGGACGCGGCGAGCGCCCTGCGGAACGCCGCGTCGTCCATCGGCTTCTTCGTGGTGTTGGGCACCAGCCAGGCGGTGTTGGCGGAGAGCATGTACGGCGGCTTGTCGTAGTAGGAGACGACCTTCTTGGTCTTGATGAGCGAGGAGGCGCCCGGCAGGAAGTTGTTGCTCAGGTCCAGCTGCCCCTGGCCCAGCTGTCCGATGACCACCTCGTTGCTGGGGTTGGACACGTCGACGATGTACCGGGGCGCGGGCTTCATGCCGAGCCCCTTGACGCCCCACCAGTCGTCGCGCCGCTGCCACACGACACGGTCCTGGGTGTGGCTCTTGAGGGTGTACGCGCCGGTCCCGACCGGCTTGTCGTTGACGCCGTCGAGGACATCCTTCTCGGAGCGCTTGCTCCAGATGTGCTCGGGGACGATCGGGCGGCCGTAGAGGTTGAAGTCCCATTCCTGGTAGCGGGCTTGCTTGAAGGTGAAGCGGACGGTGGTGGCGTCCACCGCCTTCACGTCTGCGAGCCAGTCCCACAGGGTGTGGAAGGACGACGCCTCGATCTTGCCGATCCCGTAGGAGTACGCGACGTCCTGGGCGGTCAGCGGCTTGCCGTCGGACCAGGTGATGCCCGGGCGCAGCTTCACCTCGTAGGTCTTGTCCGCGGTCCAGCCGCCCGACTGCGCCAGCCAGGGCGTGAGCTTGCCCGCGTTCGGGTCGAAGTGGAACAGCGTCTCGTAGACCAGCCCCTTGGTGCCGGTCGCGTGGTCCCAGTCGTGCAGCGGGTTGTAGTTGGCCGGCGGCCCCCACTGCGTACCGGTCGTGTAGAGCGTCTCGTTGCGCGGCAGTGCGCCGCCCGCCTTGCCGCCCGAACCGCCGGAGCCGTTGGACGAGGAGCCGCCCCCCGTGCACGCGGTGGCGGCGAGCCCGATCACAGCAAGCGTGGTGGCGATCCGCACCCGGATTCCCGTACTCATCGTCCCTCCCATTCCTCCGCGGTCCCTGTGAGCGGAGTCACTGAACCGGGTAAGTGCCGTGAAGTTATGGCTGTCGCCGGACAGTGTCAAGAGCGCGGGAGCGCTCCCATTCCTTTATTTTCAGGGGTAGTTGAGCGATCATCGCCCCACGGGGAGAAGCCGCAGGTACGGGCGTCGGCAGCTACGATGACCGCTGAACACGAACCGGTTAAGCGAGGTCGCATGTCCAAGCAGCGCCCCACGATCGCCGACATCGCACGCCGCGCCGGGGTCTCCAAAGTGGCGGTGTCGTACGCGCTGAACGACCGGCCCGGGGTCTCCCCGGCAACCCGTGCCGCCATCAAGGCCATCGCCCAGGAGATCGGCTGGCGGCCCAACAGTGCGGCCCGCGCGCTCACCCACGCGCGCGCCGACGCCGTCGGCCTCGCCCTGTGCCGGCCGGCCCGGCTGCTCGGCATGGAACCGTTCTTCATGGAACTGATCAGCGGCATCGAGAGCGAACTGTCCCCGCGCGGCTGCGCCCTGCTGCTCCAGGTCGTCAACGACCCCGCACAGGAGCTGGAGGTCTACCGCCGCTGGTGGGGAGAGGGCCGGGTGGACGGCGTGTTCCTCGCCGATCTGCGCAGCCCCGACCCACGGATCGAGGGCGTCGCCGAACTGGGGATGCCGGCCGTGGCGATCGGGCACCCCTCGGCGGCCGGCCCGCTCACCCCCGTGTGGTCGGACGACTCCGGGGCCCTGCGGGACACCCTCGCGTATCTGACCGCACTGGGCCATCGCTCCATCGCCCGCGTCGCGGGGCTGCCCGACCTGATCCATACGCAGCTGCGCGACCGCGCCCAGGGCGAGATCTGCGCCGAACTGGGCCTCGGCGAACCGGTGGTGATCCACACCGACTACTCCGGCGGGGAAGGCGCCCATGCGACCCGGCAGCTGATCAGCTCGCCGCAGCGGTCCACCGCCATCATCTACGACAACGACATCATGGCCGTCGCCGGCCTTTCGGTCGCCCAGGAGATGGGGCTCGACGTGCCCGGCGATCTGTCGCTGGTCGCCTGGGACGACTCCCAGCTGTCGCGGGTCGTGCGGCCGCCGCTGACCGCGCTCAGCAGGGACATCCCCGCATACGGCAGCCATGCGGCGCGGACACTGCTGGCCCTGGTCACCCACGGGGCGGCGCCCGGCTTCGAGGACGCCGCGGCCCGGCTCGTACCGCGCGGCTCCACCGCACCGCCGCGCCGGTAGCGGGCCCCGGCGGTCCTCGCAGGACGACGGGCTCAGGGTCGGTGTCATACCCGAGGAGGACGGAGCGGCCCTCCGGTGCGACTCAAGTGGCCCCCGCGAACGGGCACGGGGACTGACGACCTGCTGCCTTCGGGCGATGAGGATGGAGTGGCCGACCCCGCCCCGGACCGAAGTCCTGAACAGGAGTGTTCCCGTGACCATCACCTCCACCGCTCACCGCGCCACCGCGGTGGCCGCCCGCGCCACGGATCTGTCGAAGATCTACGGAGAGGGCGAGACCAAGGTGACCGCCCTGGACCGGGTCACCGTGGACTTCCCGCAGGGCGAGTTCACCGCGATCATGGGCCCGTCGGGCTCCGGCAAGTCCACCCTCATGCACTGCGTGGCCGGACTCGACAGCTTCAGCAGCGGTTCGGTACGGATCGGTGAGACGGAGCTCGGCTCCCTCAAGGACAAGCAGCTCACCCAGCTCCGCCGGGACAAGATCGGTTTCATCTTCCAGGCGTTCAACCTGCTGCCCACACTGACCGCGCTGGAGAACATCACCCTGCCGATGGACATCGCGGGCCGCCGGCCCGACGCCGAGTGGCTGCGCAACGTCATCGAGATGGTGGGGCTGTCCGACCGGCTCAAGCACCGGCCCACCGAACTCTCCGGCGGCCAGCAGCAGCGCGTCGCGGTGGCCCGCGCCCTGGCCTCCAGGCCCGAGATCATCTTCGGTGACGAGCCCACCGGCAACCTGGACTCCCGCTCCGGGGCCGAGGTGCTGGGCTTCCTGCGCAACTCCGTGCGCGAACTGGGCCAGACCGTGGTGATGGTGACCCACGACCCGGTCGCCGCCTCCTACGCGGACCGGGTGATCTTCCTTGCGGACGGGGCGATCGTCGACCAGATGATGCGGCCCACCGCGGACGGGGTCCTCGACCGGATGAAGGCGTTCGACGCCAAGGGACGTACCAGCTGAGCCCCGTACAGCTGCGACCGCCTGCCCGATCCCGCTTCCGGACCCCACCCCAGGACTGACAGACATGTTCCGTACCGCCCTGCGCAATGTGCTCGCGCACAAGGCCAGACTGCTGATGACCGTCCTCGCCGTGATGCTCGGCGTGGCCTTCGTCTCCGGCACCCTGATCTTCACCGACACCCTGGGCAACGCCTTCCGCAACCAGTCCGCCAAGAACTACGACGATGTGGCGGTCGCCGTCACCGCATACGGCAACCGGAACGACCCCACGGAAGCCCCCGGCGTCTCCCAGAAGACCCTGGACAGGATCCGGGACCTGGACGGCGTCGCCGAGGTGCACGGTCGTGTCGACGGCTTCGCCGGGGTCGCCGACCCCGACGGCAAGCTCATCGACGGCACCTTCGGGAGCCCCAAGGGCACCAATTTCTCCCCCGGCGAGGACGGCAAGGACCCCGCCTATACCTTCATCGACGGCTCGGGCCCGCTGAAGGCCGACCAGATCGCCCTGGACGAGGGCACCGCCGCCAAGGGCGCGTACAAGATCGGCGACCGGATCCGGGTCGCCACCAACGGCCCGGTGAAGGAGTTCACCCTCAGCGGCGTCTTCACCACCGAGGACGGCGAGGTGCAGGCCGGCGGCAGCCTGGTGCTCTTCGAGACGTCCGTCGCCCAGAAGCAGTACCTGAAGCCCGGCTACTACCGGGACGTCGCAGTCACGGCCGCCCCCGGCGCCGACGACAGGAATCTCCTCAAGGCGGTGGAGCCGCTGCTACCGGACACCGCCGAGGCCAAGACCGGCCAGGCGCTCGCCGACGAACAGGCGAAGGACATCGAGTCGGGCCTGGGCGCCCTCAAGCAGGTGCTGCTGGGCTTCGCAGGCATCGCGCTCTTCGTCGGCATCTTCCTGATCTCCAACACCTTCTCGATGCTGGTCGCCCAGCGCACCAAGGAGCTCGCGCTGATGCGCGCCATCGGCGCCTCGCGCAAGCAGATCACCCGCTCGGTGCTCGTCGAGGCCGCGGTCGTCGGTGCGATCGCCTCGGCGATCGGCTTCGTCATCGGCATCGGTCTGGCGCTCGGGCTGCGCTTGGGCATGGCCGCGTTCGGCATGAACGTCCCGCCCGGACCGCTGGTCGTGACCACCACCCCGGTGATCGCCGCGCTCGCCGTCGGCGTGGTGATCACGATGCTCGCCGCCTGGCTGCCGGGCCGCAGGGCCGCGAAGATTCCGCCGGTGGCGGCGATGAGCAGCGTCCACGCGGTCGCCACCACCAAGTCGCTGGTGGTACGCAACTCCATCGGCGCGTTCATCACCGCGCTCGGCGCGGCCGCCATCGTGTGGGGCGCCGGAATGGGCGGCGACGACGGCCGGATCCGAATCGCGGCGGGTGCGTTCCTCGCACTGATCGGCATCATCATCCTGATCCCGCTGCTGTCGCGGCCCGTCATCGCGCTCATCCGCCCGCTGCTCACCGGCCCGTTCGGGGTCTCCGGAAAGCTGGCCGGGCAGAACGCGGTCCGCAACCCGCGCCGCACCGGCGCCACCGCCTCCGCGCTCGCCATCGGTCTGACGCTGGTGACCGGTCTGTCGGTGCTCGGTGTCACGGTCGGCCAGGCCCTCGACAAGATGACCACGGACAACATCAAGGCCGACTACATGGTCGTGATGGCGAACGGCGGTGACCTCGACCAGTCCACGCTGACCGCCCTGGAGAAGGCGGACGGCGTGAGCGCGGTCTCGCCGCAGCAGTCCGTGTACTTCGAGCTCAGGAAGGGCGGCAAGGCCGAGAGGGACGGCTTCGTGTCGGCCTCGGCGGTCACACCGGGCGCCATCGAGCAGGTCCTGAACATCGGCGTCGTGCAGGGCAGCCTCGGCTCGCTCGCCGAAGGACGGATCGCGGTCGCCGAGAAGACGGCCGAGAAGAGGGGCTGGAAGGTCGGCACGGACATCCCCGTCACCTTCGGCGACAAGAAGCAGGACACCCTGACGGTCGGCGCGGTCTACAAGGACAACGAGTTCGTGTCCCCCGTGATCGTCAGCACCAAGGTCGTCAACCCGCACGAGGCCAAGCCGTTCATCCCGCAGATCTTCGTCAAGATGGAGGGCGGTCGGACCGAGGCGAACGAGAAGGCCCTGATCAGCGCCCTCGGTGAGAACCCGGCCATCACGGTGATGGACCACCAGGACATCCGCGACCAGTTCGGCGGCATGATCAACCTGATGCTGAACATCCTGTACGGCCTGCTCGCGATGGCTCTCCTCATCGCCGTCCTCGGTGTGGTCAACACCCTCGCGATGTCGGTCTTCGAGCGGCAGCAGGAGATCGGCATGCTCCGCGCGATCGGTCTCGACCGGCGTCGGGTGAAGCGGATGATCCGCCTGGAGGCCGTCGTCATCGCCCTCTTCGGCGCACTGATCGGCATCGGCCTCGGCGCGTTCCTCGGCTGGGCGATCGGCGAGACGATCAGGGCGTCGATCCCCGGCTACCAGCTGGTCCTGCCCTGGGACCGGATCGGGATCTTCCTGGTGCTCGCGGGACTCGTCGGCGTGCTGGCCTCGCTGTGGCCGGCCCGCAGCGCCGCGAAGCTGAACATGCTGACGGCCATCAAGACCGAGTGACGCGGCCGCGTCCCGGACGGAGGGCCGGTACCCGGCAGCAGGCGCTGCGGGTACCGGCCCTCTTCCGCGGGCAGATGTGTCAGCCGTCCGCGGACGCCCTCCAGTCGCGGGCGCGCAGCGGCATGCGGGAGGAACCGCCCTTCGCCGGACGCACCGCGAGGATCTGGTTGACGCCGATCTTGTTGTGCTCGAAGGAGAGGGCGGAGGCCGCCATGTACAGGCGCCAGACCCTGGCCCGGCCGGGCGAGGTCAGGGCGACCGCGCGGTCCCAGTGCTGCTCCAGGTTGGCGACCCAGCGGCGCAGGGTCAGTGCGTAGTGCTCACGGATCGACTCGACGTCCCGGGCCTCGAAGCCGGCTTCCTCCAGGGTCGCGACGGTCCGGCCCACCGGGGCGAGTTCGCCGTCGGGGAAGACGTACGCGTCGATGAACTCGTCCACGTGGTACGCGGACTCGTCCCTCTCGGGGCGGCGGGCGATCTGGTGGTTGAGCAGCCGGCCGCCGGGCTTCAGCAGCGCGTAGAGGTCGTCGGCGTATTCGCGGTAGCGGACAGAGCCGACGTGCTCGGCCATGCCGATCGACGAGATGGCGTCGTACGGACCGTCCCTGACGTCCCGGTAGTCCTGGACCCGGATCTCGATCCGGTCCGTCAGCCCCTCCTCGGCGATGCGCTTGCGGGCGTACGCGGCCTGTTCGGCGGAGAGGGTCACTCCGGTGACCTGGGCGCCGTACTCGCGGGCCGCGTGGATGGCCATGGAGCCCCAGCCGCAGCCGACGTCGAGGAGACGGTCGCCCTCCTTGAGGGCGAGCTTGCGGCAGACCAGGTCGAGCTTGTCGCGCTGGGCGTCCTCCAGGCTCCCGTCGTCCTCCCAGTAGGCGCAGGAGTAGACCATGGACGGCCCGAGGACCAGTTCGTAGAAGTCGTTGCCCACGTCGTAGTGGTGGCTGATGGCCTCCTTGTCGCGGCGCCTGGTGTGGAGGGGGCCGGTGCGGCGGCGGACCTCCTCGGCGGGCGGGGGCGGCGGCGGCCAGGGCCCGGCCAGTTGGAGCAGGCCGCGGGCGGCGGCCCGCACTTTCGGATCCCGGATCGGGTGGACGGCGTCCTTCGCGTCCGCCCCGCGTTCCCAGAGCAGCCCGGCCATCAGGTCCAGGGTCTCGTACAGGTCGCCCTCGATGTCGAGTTCGCCGGCCACCCAGGCGCGGGCCAGGCCCAGTTCGCCCGGCTTCCACAGCAGCCGGCGCACCGCACGGCGGCTGCGGACGACGAGTACGGGGGCGCCGGGCGGCCCGGATTCGCTGCCGTCCCAGGCCCGGATCCGGACCGGTACGGGTTCTCCCAGCAGTTCCTCGGCGAGAGCGGTCAGCCGCAAGGCGGCGTCTGCCATGGCGTACACCTCCGTGATGGTGTTTCCCAACGTGCCCCAATATGCCCAAACATGCCGTGCACCACGCCCTGCACCCGTGGCGCCACGACGAGGTACATCCCCGTCAACGCCCTCCGGCGCCCGCGCCATCCCGCAGTGGCGCAACGGATCGGCAAAATACCTGTACGCCACACAGAGTTTCCGGGTCCCGGCCTGCGGGCCGGGACGCTCCGGACGAAGGGCCCGGAGCCGGCGCTCCGGATACGGCGAAGGGGCCGTCCGCACCACGGATGGCGGACGGCCCCTTCGGGCGTTGTGCACATGCTGCGCGGATGCGAGCATCCGCGGGCGGACTAGGAGGCCTTGGCCTTCTCGCCCTCGGCCTTGGCGACGACCGGAGCCGGGGCCGGCTTGGCGGCCTCGTAGAACTCCTCGCGCGGCGTCTCCATGGCACCGAGCGAGACGACCTCGCGCTTGAGGAACATCGCGAGCGTCCAGTCGGCGAAGATCCGGATCTTGCGGTTCCAGGTCGGCATCGCCAGGCCGTGGTAGCCACGGTGCATGTACCAGGCGAGACGGCCCTTGAGCTTGATCTTCACCTTGCCCATGACGACCATCGCGACGCCCTTGTGCAGGCCGAGACCGGCGACCGCACCCTTGTTGGCGTGGCTGTAGTCCTTCTGCGGGAAGCCGCGCATCCCGGAGATGACGTTGTCGCCGAGGACCTTCGCCTGACGCAGCGCGTGCTGGGCGTTGGGCGGGCACCAGGCGTTCGGGTTGCCGGCCTTGCGGCCGACCATGTCCGGAACCTGGGCGTTGTCGCCCGCGGCCCAGATGTAGTCGGTGCCCTGCACCTGGAGCTTCTCGGAGGTGTCCACGTGACCGCGCGGGCCGAGCGGCAGGCCGAAGCGGGCCAGCGCCGGGTTCGGCTTCACGCCGGCCGTCCACACGATGGTGTTGGAGTCGACCTCGAGGCCGTTCTTCAGGACGACATGACCGTCGACGCAGGAGTCCATGGAGGTCGAGAGGAAGACCTCGACGCCACGGGACTCCAGGTGCTCCCGGCCCCAGGTGCCCAGCTTCGGGCCGACCTCGGGAAGGATCTTGTCGGCGGCGTCGACGAGGATGAAGCGCATGTCCTCGCGCTTCACGTTCGTGTAGTACTTCGCCGCGTCGCGGGCCATGTCCTCGACCTCGCCGATGGTCTCCGCGCCGGCGAAGCCGCCGCCCACGAAGACGAACGTCAACGCCCTGCGGCGGACGTCCTCATCGGTCGTCGAGTCGGCCTTGTCCAGCTGCTCGAGGACGTGGTTGCGCAGGCCGATGGCCTCCTCGATGCCCTTCATGCCGATGCCCTGTTCGGCGAGGCCGGGGATCGGGAAGGTGCGGGAGACGGCGCCGAGCGCGATCACCAGGTAGTCGAAAGGCAGCTCGTACGCCTCGC
Source organism: Streptomyces sp. JH14 (assembly GCF_029428675.1). Classification (GTDB taxonomy): domain Bacteria; phylum Actinomycetota; class Actinomycetes; order Streptomycetales; family Streptomycetaceae; genus Streptomyces. The sequence continues at coordinate 2,724,134 of NZ_JAJNEL010000001.1, forward strand.
CGACGAGCGGCGCGATCGTGGCGACCTTGCGGTCCTGGTCGATGGTGGTGACCCGGCCGGTGAGAACCTCCGCCTTGGGCAGCACGCGTCGCAGCGGGACGACGACGTGCCGGGGGGAGATGCTGCCGGCGGCGGCTTCGGGGAGGAAGGGCTGGTAGGTCATGTACGACCGCGGGTCGACGACCGTGACGGTCGCCTCGCCGTAGCGCATCTTCTTGAGAATGCGCCGAGCTGCGTACAGGCCTACGTACCCACCGCCTACTACGAGGATCCTGGGACGCTCCGTGGTGCTCATGCCATCGAGTATCCACCCCCCTCGGAGGGCACGCTCGTGAGCCCCTTCACAAGGTCTCCCCCACCCTCTGCTACACTTCGCCGCCCACGTGACCGAGGTCATGACGGCACGAGGGAACCACCGTGCCGCGGCGAACGTTGTTCACCGCTTGTGAGCAGGCTGTTGAGCCCAACGGCGGAGTGGACCACCCGCTCCTCCCCACCCTCTCGCACCCTCCCCGGAACCCTGCCGTGCACGCGGCAAACGCGCCCGCAGACGGCCATGGAGGCCCGTACGGAGCAGAAGTGTGCTCCGGAGCGCCGAATTCCTTGTGAAGAAGTTCACGAACTTCGTCGCGGCGTGTCTTCGCAAGGGGGCCGGGAAGGGCCCGCGAGGAGCCGAAGATGCCTCAAAGGGGCAGGCGGGAGTGCGTATGAGCGGATCGGCGACCGCGCTCCCCGCACCCCGCCGCACCCCTCGCCAAGGGCCGTCCCGTCATCCCCGGTGGATCAGCGCGCGGCATCGGACATGGGGCATCACAAGGCCGAGGAGCGTCCTCATACGGGGCATATCCGGGCGTTCCGGCGACGCAGCGGGGTGCCACGGCTGTCGTCGTGCACCCGCCAGGGACGACGGGACAGCCCTCAGGCGACGGACCAGCCGATTCCGTCCAGGATGTCGTGCTCGCTGACGACGACTTCGCGGGCCCCGGTCCGCTCCATCACGGCCAGCAGGACGAGCGCTCCGGAGGTGATGACATCGACCCGTCCCGGGTGCATCGCCGGGATCGCGGCGCGCTCGGCGTGGGTCGAGGTGACCAGCCGTCCGGTGATCTCCTGGACCTGCTCGAAGGAGAGCCGTGAGTGGTGGATCGCCTCCGAGTCGTACTCCTGCAGTCCCAGCGCGATCGCGGCCACGGTGGTGACGGTCCCGGCGAGGCCGACGAGCGTGGCGGCCTCGGTCAGCGGGACGGTCTCCTCGGCGAGATCCAGGGCGGCGTCGATGTCCGCACGGATCGCCGCGATCTGACCCGGCGTGGGCGGATCGGTGACGACACCGTCGTGCACGAGGTGACGCTCCGTCATCCGTACGCAGCCGATGTCCACGGACCGTGCGGCCAGGACCCGGTCGTCGCCGACGACGAACTCGGTGGAGCCGCCGCCGATGTCGACCACCAGATACGGCTTCGCGAGATGGTCGCTGCCCTCGAGCTCCTTGGTGGCGCCGTCGAAGGAGAACTGCGCCTCCTGGTCGCCGCTGATCACCTCGGGCTCCACGCCGAGGATGTCCAGCACGCCACGGACGAACTCGTCCCTGTTCTCCGCATCGCGGGAGGCGGAGGTGGCGACGAAGCGCAGCCTCTCGGCGCCATGCTCCTTGATGACGGCCGCGTACCGGCGGCAGGCGGCGAAGGTCCGCTCCAGCGCGTCGGGAGCGAGCCGGCCGGTGCGGTCCACCCCCTGCCCGAGCCGGACGATCTCCATCCGGCGGTCGAGCTCGACGAGCTCACCCGTGGCGGGGTCGGCATCGGCGACGAGCAGGCGGATGGAGTTGGTTCCGCAGTCGATGGCGGCAACGCGGGTCATGGGTTCTCCTGTCGTGTGCCCGGGGCTCCGCCCCGGACCCTGATCCTCAGTCGCCGGACGGGCTCGACGTGCCGGACTCGTCCGCGGGTCCGCACGGCGTCACGCACGGGCCCTTGCGCCACCACTCCGGCAGCATCGCGATCGCCTCGTCCCCCAGCGGATTGACCCCCGGCCCCGCCGCCAGCGAGTGCCCCACCAGCACATGCAGGCACTTCACCCGGTCCGGCATGCCACCCGCGCTCGGGAAGCCCTCCAGCACCTCGATGGCGTCGCGCCGGGCGATGTAGTCCTCGTGCGCGTTGCGGTACGCCGCCGCGAGCTCCGGGTCGGTGGCCAGACGCTCCGTCATCTCCTTCATGACGCCGTTGGCCTCCAGCGTGCCGATCGCGGAGGCCGCGCGCGGGCACGTCAGGTAGTACGTCGTCGGGAACGGCGTACCGTCCTCCAGCCGGGGCTGCGTCTCGACCACGTCCGGGTTGCCGCACGGGCAGCGGTGCGCGATCGCGCGCAGCCCGCGCGGCGGGCGGCCGAGCTGCTGCCGGAACGCGGCGATGTCCGCCTCGGTGGGCGCGGTGGATTCGGTCTGGGGAGGGGGCGTTTCCATGCCTGCCTTGGTTCTACTCGAGATGCTGAGCTGCGGTTCCGCAGCGGAATGAAAGGGGCGAAAGAGCGGTCGGAGGAGCGGTCAGTTCCGGTCGGCGGAGTCCACGCCGTCCCACAGGTTGGAGTGCCACGGCCGGTCGGTCTCCTGCGACCCGCCGCTGCGCGCCTTGGCCGCGTCCGGGTCGACCACCGTGTAACCGGTCTCCCCGGGAAGGACGTAATGCAGGTGCTCCCGCGCCAGCCGCCGGATGTACGCGTCGTCCTGGAGGCGCGCCTTCTCGTCGCGCAGCTCCTCGGTGCGCGCCTGCGCCTCCCGCGCCAGCCGCTCCTGGTCGGCGATCTCGTCGCGCTGCGACACGTACTGCCGCATCGGGTACGCGAGCGCCACCACCAGCGAACAGACGACCAGCGCAAGGAACGCGGCCCGCCCGGTGAGCCGGGAGCGACGCGCCTGACGGCGGTTCTGGGACCGGTAGACGCGGGCGGCGGTCTGCTCTCCGAGCAGCCGCAGCCGGGTCGCGGTGGAGAACCGGTCCCGGTCCTTCGCGGCCATGTCTCCGCCTCCCCATTACGCACGTCCGTCCCCGCACACGGTACGGGACCGAGTGCGGGGACGGTCGGAGGCCGGGGCCTTTGACCCGTGACGGGCCTGCGGCCTGCGATCAGCCCTTGCTGCGCCGGTCAGTTCACGGAGCGCCGTACTGCATCAGCTCGCAGGGCGCTGTGCCTGACCAGTTCGCGGGGCGCTGTGCCCGACTAGTTCGCAGAGCGAAACCGCGGGAACGCGGAGCGGCCCGCGTAGACCGCCGCGTCGTCGAGGATCTCCTCGATGCGCAGCAGCTGGTTGTACTTGGCGACACGGTCCGAGCGGGCCGGGGCGCCGGTCTTGATCTGACCGCAGTTCACCGCGACCGCGAGGTCGGCGATGGTGACGTCCTCGGTCTCGCCGGAGCGGTGGGACATCATGCACTTGAAGCCGTTGCGCTGGGCCAGCTCGACGGCGTCCAGGGTCTCGGTCAGCGAACCGATCTGGTTGACCTTGACCAGCAGGGCGTTGGCGGAGCCCTCCTCGATGCCACGGGCCAGACGCTCCGGGTTGGTGACGAAGAGGTCGTCGCCGACGATCTGCACCTTGGAGCCGAGCTTGTCGGTGATGACCTTCCAGCCGGCCCAGTCGTCCTCGTACAGCGGGTCCTCGATGGAGACCAGCGGGTACGCGGAGACGAGCTCCTCGTAGTACTCGGTCATCTCGGCGGCCGAGCGGGACTTGCCCTCGAACTCGTACGAGCCGTCCTTGTAGAACTCGGACGCGGCGACGTCGAGCGCGAGCGCGATGTCGCGGCCCGGGACGTAACCGGCCTCCTTGATGGCCTCGACGATGAGGTCCAGGGCGGCGCGGTTCGACTCCAGGTTCGGCGCGAAGCCGCCCTCGTCGCCGAGACCGGTCGACAGGCCCTTGGTCTTCAGGACCTTCTTCAGCGTGTGGTAGACCTCGGCGCCCCAGCGCAGGGCCTCGGAGAAGGACTCCGCACCGATCGGGGCGATCATGAACTCCTGGATGTCCACGTTGGAGTCGGCGTGCGACCCACCGTTGAGGATGTTCATCATCGGGACGGGCAGCAGGTGCGCGTTCGGGCCACCGAGGTAGCGGAACAGCGGCAGGTCCGAGGCCTCGGAGGCGGCGTGCGCGACGGCCAGCGAGACGCCGAGGATCGCGTTGGCGCCGAGCGAGCCCTTGTTCTCGGTGGCGTCCAGGTCGAACATGGCCTGGTCGATCAGCCGCTGCTCGGTCGCGTCGTAGCCGACGAGCTCCGGGCCGATCTGCTCGATCACGGCGAGGACGGCCTTCTCGACGCCCTTGCCCTGGTAGCGGTTGGGGTCACCGTCGCGAAGCTCAATGGCCTCGAACGCACCGGTGGAGGCGCCGGACGGAACGGCAGCACGGCCCGTGCTGCCGTCGTCGAGGCCGACCTCGACCTCGACCGTGGGGTTTCCGCGGGAGTCGAGGATTTCCCGGGCTACGACGACGTCGATGGACGGCACGAGGCATCTCCTTCTGAGATATGACGCTGTTTGTGCAGGGTCGCTTTGGCCTTGCGACAAGAGCCTAACCGGCCCGGCCCGCTGCGTTCGGCGACCGCCCGCCTCCTGGGACGAAAAAGGACCCAAGGGCAGCCATAGGCGGACAAAGATCAAGAAATCTACTGGTCGGTAACTACAACAGGTGAACGAAGAGCGCAGAAACCCCGACCTGGCGCGTACGGGGGAATCCGCGCCGGGTCGGGGTGCTCAGGGAGAGGAGAGCCCTCTTCTGCAGGGTCCTACTTCGTCAGGTGGAGCTGCTGACCCGGGTAGATCAGGTCGGCGTCCTCGACGATGTTCTTGTTGAGCTTGAACAGCTGCTGCCAGCCGCCCTTGACCTTGTGCGTCGCGGCGATCTCGCTGAGCGAGTCGCCGGACTTGACGGTGTACTCACCGTCGCCCTTCGCGACCTTCTCGCCGGTCGGCGTGGTGACGGTCTTCTTGGCCGCGGCGCCGCGGTCCGAGCGGGAGGCGGCGGGGGCCTCGGTGTGCTCGGCGGGCTTCGGCGCGGCCGGCTTCGGCTGCGCGGCCGGGGTGGTCTGCGTCGCGCCGGTGTCGACACCCGGGTCGACACCGTCGTTGGTGAGGTTGCCCGCACCCGCACAGGACCAGGCGCCCGGGCCCTGCATGTCGAGGAGCACCTCGGCGGTGGCGATCTGCTGGGCCTTGGTGGCCAGGTCGGCCCGCGGGGCGTACTTCGTACCGCCGGCGGCGGCCCAGCTGGACTGCGAGAACTGCAGGCCGCCGTAGTAGCCGTTGCCGGTGTTGATGGACCAGTTGCCACCGGACTCGCACTGGGCGACGGCGTCCCACGTGGCGACGGACGCGGCGGAGGCGTTGGTCGCACCCATCAGGGGAACGGCGATGGCGGCACCGGCAACACCCGCGAGCGTGGCGACACGGACGGCCTTGGACGGGCGACGGTGCTTGCCCTTGCTGTTCAGCAGCATGGAATCTCCTCACCGACGCCTACGAGGTGAGCTGTCGGGTTCGGGCCTAGTGAGTTGCCCGGTCGCACGTCCTGGCGCGCGACTTCACCCCGAGCCGGTGCTGACGGTGTTTCGACCATCGGCCCCGGCGGCTTACCTGGGTCCCCCGCTCCTGCCTACGGCGCTTTACGCGTCTGTTCCCTTCGACCGACGGCAGGATTCGGCGTGACGATCGACGGGGCCCGCGGTGCGAGCAGTTCCGACCGTAAACATAGCCAACCCCCATATTCAAAGATGGACATACCGGACAATCAGTCCTTACTTGCATCCGGCTCGTCAACGTTTTCGCAGGTCGGGGGTGATGCGGACGGACTCCGCAGGCGCGACACGCCAGTTGACGCAAAGAGACCCATGTCTCACTTACGCATAAGCGGACATAGGCCTCTGAACTACCCCTATTTTTGGGGCATTTTTAGCTGTTGATCAGACTGGTCTCAGTTCGCCTTCACATCGAGAGCGAGGCTCTGGCCAGGGAGAATGAGGTTCGGGTCGGCGCCGACGGCATCCTTGTTCACCTCATAGAGTGCGGGCCACCCGCCGGGGACGTGATGTGCATCAGCAATCGCCCACAAGTTGTCGCCGGGCCGGACCTCGTAGGAGCCGTCGGCCGCCGGGGCACCCGCGTCACGCCCCTCGCCGTCCCCGCGGGAAGCATGGCGGCCCGATTCCCGGCCGTTGTCCGCCCCCGCGTCCTGGCCCAGTTCGGAGGCCGGCGCGCCGCGGTGCTTGCCGCCCGCCTCACTGCCGGAAGAGTCCGAGGAATCAACGGAGTCGGGCGATTCGGAGTAATTGGATGAATCAGACGTATCGGACGTCGGTTCGCTCGACTTCCTGTCCGATGTCTCGCCCGACGACTTCTTCGAGGCTTTCTCCGACGCCTTGGTGGACGACTTCGCGCCGTCCGACACGCTCGCCTCGTCGGACGCCTGCGCGCCCTCGGCCGGTTCGGCCGACGGCACGGTGCCCGGGTCGACGCCCGGCAGTGCCCCGTCCAGCGTGAGGCCGGAGATCACCGCACAGCTGGGCCATGCCGTCGGCCCCTGGTCGTCCAGGACCTTCTCGGCGATCGCTATCTGCTGCGAGCGGCTGGCGAGGTCGGCACGGGGGGCGTACGCCTCGCCTCCGTACGACTTCCAGGCGTCCTGCGAGAACTGGAGACCGCCGTAGAAGCCGTTGCCGAGGTCGGCACTCCACATGCCGCCGCTCTCGCACTCGGCGACCCGGTCCCAGGTCGTGGCGTCGGCCGCGTGCGCGCCGGCCGTGCCGAGCAGCGGGATGGCGATGGCCGAGCCGGTCACGCCTGCGGCGACGACGATGGCGGGTGCCTGACGAGGGCGACGGTGCCTGCCGTTCGCGGAGCCCATGGGAGTGCCTTCCGTGTGACTGACAAAGTGACGGGTGCGTCGAACGGTGAACGTAGCCGCAGTCGAACGCTTGTCACAAGTCGATGCAGCACAGATCACGTAAAAGTCACGGAGTTGACAGTGAGTCACCTTCGTCGGAGCGATGTCCGGGTTCGAACTCCACGGGAAGAGTGCGCAGTCCGCGCATGATGAGCCCACCGCGCCAGCGCAAATCGGTAGGTTCCCCTGCGAGCCGCAGGTCAGGCAGGCGTCTCAACAGAGTGGCGAGGGCCGCCTGGCCCTCCAGCCGGGCGAGCGGCGCCCCCAGACAGTAGTGAATGCCGTGCCCGTAACCGAGGTGCTGATTGTCACGCCGTGCGAGATCGAGCGTGTCGGGGTCCGCGAACCGTTCCGGGTCCCGGTCGGCGGCGGCGAGCACCACCAGTACGGGGTCGCCCGTCGCGATCCGCTGCCCGCCGAGCGTGAGCGGTTCGGTGGCGAACCGCCAGGTCGCCAGCTCCACCGGACCGTCGTAGCGCAGCAGTTCCTCGATGCCCGTCTCCAGCAGCCCCGTCTCCCCGGCGTCCAGCGAGCGCTGCAGCCGCTCCCGCTGCCCGGGGTTGCGCAGCAGCGCGTACACCCCGTTGCCGATGAGGTTGACCGTCGTCTCGAAGCCCGCGAAGAGGAGGATGAAGGCCATGGCGGCGGCCTCGTTCTCGGTGAGGTGCTCGCCGTGGTCGCTGGCCCGGATCAGCCCCGAGATCAGATCGTCGCCGGGGTTCTCCCTTTTGCGGTGGATCAGTTCGGCGAGATAGCCGCGCATCTTCTTCACCGACCGGGCCACACCGCCGCGCGGCCCGCCGCCGTGGCGGATCATCATGCCCGCCCAGTCCCGGAAGTCGTCCTGGTCCTCGCGCGGCACGCCCAACAGATCGCAGATCGCGTAGATCGGGAGCGGGAACGCGAAGTCGTGGATGAGGTCCGCGCTCCCCTCCTCGATGAAGTTGTCGATGAGGCGGTCCGTCAGCTCCTGCACACGCGGCGCGAACTCCGCGACGCGGCGGGGTGTGAACGCCTTCGAGACCAGGCGGCGCAGCCGGGTGTGGTCGGGCGGATCGATGTTCAGCAGATGTGTCATCAGCTCCGCCTTGCGCTCGCCCGGGATGCCGGTCTTCCCCTTGGCGTGTGCCGGCTCGGCGTGGTGCGCCGGGTTCTTGGAGAGCCGGGTGTCGGCGAGGGCCTGCCGGGCGTCCGCGTACCGCGTCACGAGCCACGCCTCGACCCCGCTGGGCAGCGCGGTGCGGTGCACAGGGCTGTGCTCGCGCAGCCAGGCGTAGGCCGGGTACGGATCGGTGGCGAACTCCCATGTGAAGAGTTCGGGCGCACCGGGAGGGGCGTCGGCGGGGCGATCGGCAGGGCAGCCGGCGGCGTTGCCGGGAGACCGCTCGGCGGGGCTGTCTGCGGAGCTGCCGGTGGACCGGTCTGCGGGGCTGTCGTTCACCCCCTGACGTTATCCGTTGGCCTCCGCGGCAAGAATCGCGTCCCGGTAGGCACGGCCCGCTGCGCGCAGGGCGGCCTCGGGGTCGGTGCCGTCCCGTTCCGCGCGTACGGCGAGGGCGAGGAGCTCGTACCCGATGCCGTCGCCCGCCGGGAGCGCCACATCGAGTCCCGCGGTACGCACCCGCCCGGCCAGCTTCGCCGCCAGCGCCAGACCGGGCTGGCCGAGCGGCACGCCTTCGGTGACCGATGCGCGCTGCTTCTCGATGGCCTTGGTGCGCAGCCAGTGCGCGTGCACGTCCTCCGGGGTCTCGGCGGTCTCGTCGCCGAAGACATGCGGATGGCGGTGGATCAGCTTCTCGACGAGGGTGGCCGCGACGTCGTCCACGGAGAACGGCTCGGCTCCGTCCTCGGGGCGGCCTTCCTCCGCGATCCTGGCGTGGAAGACGACCTGGAGCAGTACGTCCCCGAGTTCCTCGCGCAGCTCGTCGCGGTCGCCGTCCTCGATCGCCTCGACCAGTTCGTACGCCTCCTCGATGGCGTACTTCGCGAGCCCCTGGTGGGTCTGCTGCGACGTCCAGGGGCACTCGGCCCTGATCCGGTCCATGACCTGGACCAGATCGAGGAGCCGGGCGCCCGGCAGGTCGTAGGAGCCGGGCAGCAGCTCCAGGTTCGGCATCCGGACCCGGCCCGAGCCGGCCAGCCGGGCCAGACCGTCGGTCAGCGGCTGGTTGCCCTCGCCGCCGGTCAGGACCACGACGGTCCGGCCGCCCGCGCAGGCGTCGACGAGCTCCTGCGCGGTGGGCGCGGCGTGCGCGACCGGGACACCCGCCTCGCGCAGATAGGGCAGCTGGGGGTGGTCCGGCTCGGCGCAGAGCACCCGGTCGGCGGCGTGCAGCGTCTGCCAGGCCGGCCAGGACAGCAGTCCGGGCGCGACCCGGTGGCTGGCGGTGAGCAGGACGATACGACCGGGATCTTCAGCGTTCACCCCACCAACCTACCTACGCGCCGGCGGCGGTCTCCTGCTGGGCGGGCTTGGTGACCTGGGTGATCCACGGGGCCTTGAAGTCGGCGAGCTGGGTCTGCTTGTTGTTCCAGGTGCCGAAGCGCGGGTTGACGTCGATGTGCAGCGACGTCGACGCAGCGGTGAGCGCCTTGCTGATGGCCGCCACTCCGTCGGGGGTCTGCAGGTCGGCGCCGAGCGAGTCGGCCAGCTTCTGCACCTGGATCTGCTCCCGCAGAGCGGCGTCGATCTGGTTGGGGGCCAGCCAGCTCGCCGTGAGCAGCTGCTGCTGCCACGCCTTCTCTCCACCGCTCTGCGCGGCCTGTGCCTGCCGCATCTCCTGGATCTCCTTGCGGCTGACCGTCACGCCCGCGTCCGCCGAGGCCTTATCCAGGATCCGGTCGAAGATCAGTCCGTGCAGCTTGGCCCGGCCGAGCTGCCCGGACTTGCTGATCAGCTGGACCGAATCGTCGGAGTCGCCCTGCGCGGTGCGTACGTCCGCCACCTGCGCCTGCACGGTGGACACCTCGATCCGGTCGCCGCCGACCACGGCTGCGGCACCTGGGTGGGCCTGGCTGCCGCAGGCGGAGAGCAGCGGCGCCGCGATGAGCGTGGCAGCGGAGACGACGAGCGCGGTGCGACGGCGGCGGTGCAAAGGAGCCTCCCGGGGAGAGATTGTGCGGCGGTGCACAAGGCCTTGCGATGATCGATGTTAGGCAGTGGGCGTGATCCGGGCCACTGGTTCGACCAACGATTCGGGAGGAGTTGGGGATGTGGGCCCGATCCGGTGCACTCAGCGCACCTGTTCGACCGCTTTCGGCCTCGCGTCCTGCCGCGTGTCCGGCCGCAGCATGATCGCGCGCGAGACCACGAAGGTGATCGGGATGGCCGCCAGCGCCGCGACCAGCGGCGCGTAGCGGCTGCTGAACCCCGCCCGGTCCACCAGCAGCCAGACGCCACCGGTCGTGATCACGAAATTGGCGGCGTTGGTGAGCGGGAAGAGCAGGAATTTCCGCCAGGTGGGACGTATCCGGTAGGTGAAGTACGAGTTCAGCAGAAACGACCCGATCATGCTGGACACGAACGCGATCACATGCGCGGCCAGGTACGGCAGCACGGTCAGCAGAGCCAGGTAGCAGCCGTAGTACGTACCGGTGTTGACGACGCCGACGAGGGCGAAGCGCGCCATCTGAACCGTGACCTTCATCGGCGTGCGAGCTCCCGGGTCCTCTGCTGATTCGGTACGCCGGTATTGGACGCCTTCACCAGGAAGTGCGGGCGCCGCTTCACCTCGTAATAGATACGGCCCACGTACTCGCCGACCACGCCCACCATCACCATCTGCACACCGGCGAGCGCCGTGAGCACGACGATCAGCGTGACATAGCCGGGGGTGTCCACGCCTCGCACCAGGGCGACGCCGACGATCCAGGCGGCGTAGGCGAAGGCGAGGGACATCAGCGCCATCCCCAGGTACAGGGCGGCGCGCAGCGGCTTGTTGTTGAAGGAGAGCAGCCCGTCCAGCCCGTAGTTGAGAAGCTTCCCGAAGGTCCAGGCGGAGCGGCCCTGCTCACGGACCGCGTTCTCGTAGCCGAAGGTCGTCGTCCGGAATCCGACCCAGGCGAACAGGCCCTTGGAGAACCGGTTGTACTCGGTGAGTTCGAGGACGGCGTCGACGGTACGCCGGGACAGCAGCCGGAAGTCGCCGACACCGTCGACCAGCTCCACGTCCACCAAGCGGTTGATCATCCAGTAGTAGGCGCGGGCGCTGAGGGTGCGGGTGACGCGGTCGCCCTTGCGGGTGCGGCGGGCGATCACCTGGTCGTAGCCTTGGGCGTGTTCCGCCAGCATGCGTCCGATGAGCTCGGGCGGGTGCTGGAGGTCGGCGTCCATGATGACGACCGCGTCGCCCTCGGCGTGCTGGAGACCGGCGAGCATGGCGGCCTCCTTGCCGAAGTTGCGGCTGAAGGAGAGGTACCGGGTCCGCGGGTCGACGGCCGCGAGTTCCTCCAGGATCGCAAGCGTGCGGTCGGCACTGCCGTCGTCGACGTAGACGAGCCGGAAGTCATGTCCCAGGCGCGTCATTTCGTCCGTGACGCGCTCATGGAAGCGTTCGAGGATCTCCTCCTCGTTGAAACAGGGCACTACCAGCGAGATCAGCACATGGGTATCCCACCCCGGCAACGGGGCCGGTCCGGAGGGTTGCAGATGGACAACGAGCGACCATCACATGAATTGAATGATTAAACGACCAATTCGACGCTGAGCATTGCTTTCGAGAATGCGATATTCGTCCGCATGCCGACCCTTCGCTCCCGTACGGCCGCACCCGCGCTCGCCGCACTGATCACCACGGCCGCCGTGTGCGCGGGCGACGCCGTGGCCCGCACCTTTCCGTTCGGGCCGCGCACCCGCAGCGTCAATGACCTCGGCAACCAGTTCGTGCCGTTCCACGCCCGGCTCTGGGACCTGCTGCACGGGCGCGGCGACGGCGGGGTGCTCCTGAACTGGTCGTCCGGGTACGGGACCAGCTTCCTGCCGGACCTCGGCACCTATCTGACCAGCCCGTTCGCACTGCTCGTGGGGGTGTTCCCGCGCGACCGCATCGACCTTGCGGTGTATGTGGTGACGGTGCTGAAGATGGCGGCGGCCGCGGCGGCCATGGCGTGGCTGCTGCCGGTGCTGCGGAGCGGTCGCCGGTGGGTGGCCGGGGTGCTGGGCGCCGCGTACGCGTTGTGCGGCTGGTCGGTCATCGAGGCGTCGTACAACCCGATGTGGCTGGACGGGCTGATCGCCCTGCCGCTGCTCTGCCTGGCCGCTGAGTGGGCCCGGACCGGGCGCCACCGGGTGGTGGCGCCGCTGCTCGTCGCGATGGTGTGGACCGCCAACTTCTATACGGCGTACATGGCGACCCTGGGGGCCGCTCTGGTGCTGGTGGTGCGTCTGCTGACGGAGGGCGACAAGGGCAGGGCGGCGGTACGGGGGCTGGCGCGCGCGGTCGGGACCGTGCTGCTGGGGGTCGCTCTCGCGGCGCCCGTCCTGCTTCCCGTCTACCTGGGCACGAAACACGCCTACCCCGGCTGGGTCCGCACCTTCCGGCCCGCGCCCTGGCCCGATGTGTTCGCCCGGCTGCTCCCCACCACGTACAGCTTCTTCACCCCCGCCCTCTTCCTGGCCACGGTCGCGCTGCTCCCGGCCTGCGCCCTCGTCTTCCACCGGCGGGTGCCGGGGCGCGAACGGTGGGCGTGGGTGGGGCTGGTGGCGTTGGTCGGCCTGTCCCTGCAGTGGAGGCCGACCCATCTGCTCTGGCACGCGTTCGCGACGCCCAACGGCAGTCCGTACCGGCAGACGTTCGTGTTCGCCGGTCTGGTCGTGATGGCCGCCTGGATCTCCCTCTCGTACGGACGGCCCGGACGCCGCGCCCTGATCGCCGGGTGCGGGGTGCTGGCGCTGGTCGCAGCGGGAGCGACCTTCAGCGACAAGGTCGAGATCACGAACTGGGCGTACCTGTTGTTCGCGGCCGGTCTGGTGGCGACGGCCGCGGCGCTGGCTCTGCCCGGCCGGGGCCGCTGGGCGCCGGTCGCCGCCGTGCTGCTGGCCGGAGCGCTGGTGGGGCAGGCGGCGGCGACCACCGCGTTCGCCGACCGTCAGCGCGTGGCGAACCTCGACGACTACGCGCCGTGGGGCGAGCGGCAGAGCGTGGAGGCCGCCGCAGTGGCCGGCGCGGACGGCTGGCCCGCATACCGGACCGACCCCGGCGGGGAGCTGAGCACCTCCAACGATCCGCTGCTCGTGGGCGGTCAGGGCGCCGCGTACTACAGCAGCCTCACACCGGACGTGCTGACCCGCACGTTCGCCGCTCTCGGCGCCGGCTGGACGTCCAACGGCCGGGCCATGCACAGCCTGAACAACCCCGTCACCGACGCGATCTTCTCGGTCGGCGCGCGGGTGTACGGGCCACGCGACCCGCACCAGCAGACGAACATGCCGCCGGACGAACGGCCGGTGACGGTGACCCGGCAGGAGGTCCCGCCCCTGGTGACCGTGCGGCAGCCGGGCACGGCACCGTCGTTCGGCCGGTCGCCGTACCGCAATCAGGAGGCGCTGCTGGGCTCGCAGGTCTATACGGTGCCGCAGCAGACGCTCCGGAGGATGAGCGGGGGACCGGTCAAGGAGGCGGACCCGTACACCTACATGGTGGGGCACGGCACCTACCAGCTGACCGCCCTCTGTCCGGCGGGCAGCGAGGCGTTCCTGTGGGCGCCCGGACTGTTCGGCTCGGCCCGGCTGGGCGATCGGCCGGACGCACAGGAGACCGAGATCCGCGGGCTGTTGCCGTCCCGGCGCGCGGCCATGGAATCGCTGGGGCGCGTGGCGGGCGGCGACGGGCAGGCCGCGGCCGGGAGCGTTCCGGTCGTCATCACTCTGACGTCCGCCCACACGGGAACCGTGCCGCACGAGTCCCTCGGCTGCCTGGACCGGGGCCGGCTGGCGAAGGCCGTGACCGGGCTGCAGCGCACAGGAGCGACATCCGTCCACGTCACCGACGACGGCATACGGGCCGAACTGCCGCCCGGCAGCCACGGAACCGTCGTGCTCGCCGCACCCCGGATCGCGGGCTGGAGCTGCCAGGGACACCCCGCCGACTCGTATCTGGGCCTGGTCGCGGTCCCGGTCCCCGCCCACACGACCACCGTCGACTGCACGTTCCGGCCGCCCGGCCTGCGGGCGGGATCGGCGGCCGCGGCGGGCGGGCTGCTCGTCCTGATCGGGATGGGAGTGCGCGGAGCACTGCTGCGCCGGCGCTCCAGGCGACGGGAGCTGGTGCTGGCGGGTCCGGACTGACGGACCACCGCCGGTGCATGCGAGTGAGGTGAGGCCGGTGCCGGCGCCTCCGCCGGGACGCCGACCGGTGTTCCTGGTGCCGGCGGGTCCGGATGTCAGGCAGGCATGTCGACGGTGGGCCCGGCGGCTTGAGCGGCAGCGGCAGGGCGTCTGCCGTACGTGATGAACGAGGTGAGCCGGTGGCGCCTCCTCCGACCGGCCGGGCACCGACACGCCGGCCCGGATGTGATCGCGGCGGCAGCCGCGCGTCCGCTCAGCCCCCGCGGACCCGCACCTGGCGGTCGAGCTGGCGGCGCAGCTCCACCGGCAGCGGGTGGTGCGGCCCGTACATCCGCTCGGTGTCGTACAGCAGCGCCTGGAGCTGCCCGCGCGCCGCCGCGTGGTCGCCGACCGCGAGCAGCAGATAGCCGATGCGCCGGCGGATCTCGAAGGAGCGGGCCGGGTCGTTGCCGGTCGCGTACTGGTTCTCGTAGTACGGCAGGACCGCGCGGTACTCCGCGAGTGCGGCCGCCGGTTCGCCCAGCTGTTCCAGGCACTGCGCCGCGTCGTAGCGGTACTGCAGCGTCTGCGTGTCGGCCGGGCCGGACTCCGCCGCCCGGTCGTCGGCGAGACGCCGCAGTTCGGGCAGGGCGCGGCGGTACTGCCCGTCGTCCATGAGCGTCGCCGCGTACTGCTTGCGCAGGATGCGGACCACCGGTGAGCCCTCGCCGTGCTGCTCGGCGGCGGCCGGAAGGATGCCGCCGAGGATGTCCACGGCCTGGGTGATCCGGCCCTGCCCGAGCAGCTGCTTCACCTCGTCGACGGCGGCCGCGACATCCGGCCGGGCGGGCATCGGCGCGGGCTGCGCGGCGGGCGGGGTGGTGACGCGGTCGGGCCACGGCGCGTGCGGCCGCAGGAAGGGGCGCGTCGGGTCGAGCGGGCCGGACGGCAGCCCGGTGGAGCGCGACGGGAGGAGCGGGGTGAGGTGCTCGTACACCTCCTGGGCGCTCGCCGGGCGGTGCTGCGGGTCCTTGGCGAGCAGCCGCAGCACCAGCGCCTCGAGGGGCTCGGGGATCTCGGGCCGGATCTGACGGACCGGCAGCGGAGGCTCGTAGAGGTGGCGGTGCAGCACGCCGAGGGCCGTGGATCCGGAGAACGGCACGTCCCCGCTGAGCAGTTCGTGGAGGAGCACCCCGAGCGCGTACAGATCGGTGTACGGGCCGACGGCGCCGCCCATCGCCTGCTCGGGCGCCATGTAGGCAGGGGAGCCGATCGGGGTGCCGGTGTGGGTGAGGCGCGTCGTGTCGTTGTCCAGGACGGAGGCGACGCCCAGGTCCAGGACGGTGACCGTGCCGTCCGGGCGCACCATCAGATTGCGGGGCTTGAGGTCGCGGTGGACGATCGGCACGGCGTGCACGGCGGAGAGCGCGGCGCAGAGCTGGGCGGCCACGGCGACGGACCACTGCCAGGGGTAAGGGTCGTGCTCGGCAAGATGGTCGGCGAGGTCGGAGCCCTCGACGTACTGCATGACGAGGAACAGGTCGTCGCCGTCATTGCCGGCGTCATGGACGGTGACCAGGCCAGGATGGTCGACCTGGGCGGTGACCCGGCACTCGCGCACGAACCGGCGCCGCAGCTCGTCGACGGCGTCGCTGCCGGCGGGACCGGCGACCTTGTCGGGCCGGAGCAGCTTCACCGCGACCCGGCGGTCGAGGCGCTGGTCGTACGCCGTCCAGACCTGGCCCATGCCGCCCTGGCCGAGGATCGTCGCCAGTTCGTACCGCCCTGCGATGACGCGGCCGCTCAACGGCCCTCCTCCTTGCGAAGGTAGTCGCTCAGCTCGTCGAGCTCGGCGCGGACCTGGTCGATACGGTGCGGCGGGGTGGGTACCGCCGCGTGCTGCGGCCGGGGCGGCGTGCTGGGCTGTGCGGGCTGCGGCGGGGTCCCCGGCTGGTACCGGGGCGGCTGGGGCTGCGGATACTGCTGCGGCTGCACGGCCAGCGGCGGCTGCACGGGCACCGTCGGATACCCGTACCCCTGCACCGGCGGCACGTAGCCGCCGGTGAACTGCTGCCTCGCGAGCTGCTCGTAGTGGCGGATGTCCGCTGTCAGGTAGTAGGCGCAGGCACCCAGCATCGCCAGGAACAGCAGAGGTATGAGGACGAAGTCGATGCCATTGGCCTCGGCGTTCTCGCCGTCCCTGCCGATGGTCGGCACGAGGACACAGATGAGCACGAAGCCGGCCCCGGTCAGCCACCAGTCGCTCGTCCTGCGGCGCACGATCGCGAGGCGCAGGAGCGGGGCCCACAGCAGCAGACCGATCGAGCCCACCGTGATCACGACGAACAGCACACGCATCGAGACGATCCAGGCCCTGCTGGGCATCCGACGCGGCGGCATCGGCGTCGGCGTCGGTGGATGACCCGGGGCGTACATGGCTGCTCCTGGTACCTGGTGGGGAACGTGCTGGGCGCACCTGTCAGCGCGCGCAGATCTGGCTGACCTGAGCGTAAAGGGCGACACCGACAACGGTCCCGGGGTTGTACCGAACCGTTGTGGTTCGGCTCACTCCGGCGTGACCGTGCCGTCCGTCAGCCCGTCGTACATCCCCTGGACCAGCTGTCCGCCGAGCCGTCCGGCCAGCCGGAGCGCGTCCTCGAACGCGGCCAGAGCGCGGAACTGCGCCCCGTACCGCTGCTGTTCCGCGAGCGGCAGCCGCGGCAGCTGGAGGCGGCGGGCGTCGAGCCGGGTCGCGGTGGACGCATAGCTGCTGGCCTGCCGGTTGTTGGCCGTACCGCGCAGGAACCCGGCGAGGAACCACGGGTCGAGGGCGGCCGGATCGGGGCGCAGCAGCTGGAGGTTGCGGCCGAGCGCGGCGCCCGCGGTGGCCACGTCGATCACCCGGGCGACGGTGCCGCCGCCGAGGACGGGGACGACGACGTCACCGGGCTCGACGAGGACCGGTTCCTCGGGTGGCCCGTCGGCGGCCGCGGGGGCGGCGGGAAGCGTTCCGGACGGGGCGGTGGAGCCGAGGACGTCGTGCTCCGTGAGGACGGGGCCCTGTCCGGTGCCGGAGCCACCGGTACGGAGCTGGAGGGCGCCGGCCCGGGCAAGTTCACCGACGGTGGTGAGCGGCCAGCGGGCCGGGTCGGAGGGATCCGCGGGCGACGGGGTGAGGGCGGCGGTCTGCCGCAGCGTGTCGGTCAGCCGGGACCGTACATGGGTGAGTTCGGCGGGTCCGCCTCCGGCCGTCGGGGGCGGCAGATGGCGGGCGGGGGCCAGGTCCACATCGTCGTCGAGGAGTTCGATGACGGGGACGACCCGGCTGACACCCGGCCGGTCCCGGCCCGTTCGGCCGGCGGTGCCGTCCGGCCCGGCGCCCGACCCGTTCCGCTCGGCCCGGTCGAACGGCTCCCAGGCGTCCAGCACCGCGCTGTGCACCGCCTGCCAGTCGAGCCGGTCGCGGCCGCCCGATGCGGGGGTGGCGGTGGCCGCGGAAGCCGGTTCGGCGGGCTCCGAGGTGTCCACGAGCAGCAGTTCGGGCGAGGGCCGGACACCGGCGCCCGGCTTGCGCAGCACCCAGAGGTGGAGCGGGATGCCGTACGGGGGTGCGGCGCCGGCCGGGAGGGCGACGACGGCACGCAGGGCGCCGCGGCGCAGCAGATCGGCACGGATCCGGCGGCCGGAACGGCGCGACGCGGCGGCCGGCGGCATCAGCAGGACGGCGGTGCCGCCGTCGCGCAGATGCGCCAGGGCATGCTGGACCCAGGCGAGTTCGGACTCGGTCCGGGCGGGGAAGCCGTACTCCCAGCGGGGGTCGTAGGCGAGCTCGTCGTGGCCCCAGTTGCGCTCGTTGAACGGCGGATGGCAGAGCACGGCGTCCACGGTGAGCTGCGGGAACGCGTCGGCGCGCAGCGTGTCACCGGCCCGTACCGCGAGCGTGCAGCTCTCGGGGGCGGAGTTCAGGGCGAGGCGGAGTGCGCTGAGCGCGGCAAGGTCCGGGTCGGCGTCCTGCGCGTACAGGGCGGACGGACGGCTGACGGCGCGCAGCAGGGCGCCGGTGCCCGTCGCCGGGTCGAGAACCGTGCGGGCGGGCCGGGTGCCCGTCTCGACGAGGGCGGCCATCAGTTCGGCGAGGCCGGGCGGGGTGAGGGTGAACTGGCGGGGGTTGGCATCGAGCTGACGGCCGAGCAGGAACTCGAAGGCCTGGTGGGCGCCGGTCTCGGCGGCGAGTTCGGCGGCGGCGCGCAGAAGGGGGACGGACGGCAGGAGTTCGTCGCTGCCGGGAGCGCGCACGGCCCGCACACAGCCGGTTCCGCGGTCCGCCTGCGGTGACGTGCCCGGTGCCGTGTCCGGGGAAGCGGGGCCGAAGCGCGCGGTGAGCAGGTCGCTCAGGGCGAGGTGGAGTACCTCGGCCATCCGCTCGTCCGACACCGCGGTGGTCTCCAGCCAGGCGGTGGGCCTGTCCCGGACGTACAGCAGGGCGCAGCCGGTGTGGACGAGGGCGGGAACGGCGCCGGCGGGGTGGCCCGCCACCTGCTGCCAGACCCGTTCACGGAGCGGGACCTCGGCGAGCTTCCCCTGGGCGCGCAGCCACTGTTCGACCTCGGGCAGGGCGAAGGACGGACTGGTCTCCGTGCCGCCGACGGGCCTGGGGAAGTCGGCGTGGCGGCGACGCCAGTTGCTGACGGCGGCGCGCCCCACTCCGGCGAGCCGGGCGATCCCGGCCGCGGTCACCTCTGTCGAGTTCTCCGGCACTGACTGTCTCCCTGGTCTGGGTGTCCTGGTCCTGATCCGTCCGCGCTGCCTGCTGTGTTGTCGAGCATACCGAGCTGTTCACGCGGAACCCATTCACAGCGTGCATGAACCCGTCGCGTGTGAACGGTGTTGACTCGGTTCACAAGCTCTGCTGTTATTGACCTGTCGCTACATCAGGTGGCGCAACAGACCGCTCACCACTCAATCCCTGCACATGCCGGAGGGCACAGCCATGTCCCAGTTCACGCAGCCGCCGCAGTCCCCGCAGTCCCAGCAGCCGTACGCCCCCGCCCAGACGCCGGGCCTGCGTCCGGCCCGCAACGGGCTCGGCATCTCCGCGCTGATCCTCGGCATCATCGGCGCCGTCTCCGGCCTGATCCCGTTCTTCTTCTGGCTGGCGGGCATCCTCGGGGTCATCGCCCTGATCCTCGGCCTGGTCGGGCGGGGCCGCGCCAAGCGCGGCGAGGCCACCAACAAGGGCACGGCCACGTTCGGCGCCGTCCTCGGGCTGGTCGCGCTGATCCTCTCGGTGGTCGGTGCAGTGATCACCTTCAAGGCGGTGGACGACGCCGTGAACGACCTCAACAAGGCGGTGTCGGACACCACGGCGTCCGCAAAGCCGAAGGCGGGCGACGCGGGATCCACCGAGGACAAGGGCAAGGACAAGGACACCGGGAAGGCGCTGGAGGCCGGCGACTCGGCCGTGTACGACGACGATCTGACGGTCACGGTCGGCGACGCGACGTCCTACGCCCCCGCCTCGTTCGCCGCCGGTCACACGAAGGGCAACCGGGCGTACCGGATCGCCGTCGTCATCGAGAACGCGGGCAAGGAGAAGTTCGACGCGGCGCTCGTCAACGTCGAGGCGCGGGCCGGCAAGGACGGTGTGAACGCCGAGCAGATCTTCGACGGCAAGGTCGGCGAGGGCTTCAGCGGCACGGTCCTTCCGGGCAAGAAGGTCACGGTCCAGTTCGCCTTCGACGCCCCGGCGGACGCCAAGAACCTGACCGTCGAGGTCAACCCCGGCTTCACCTACACCGCCACCCAGTGGGACCTGAAGCTGTAGAGCGCCCCGCCCCTGCCGGCCCCGGCCGGAGGTCCGCCGTGCGCCGTCCCGCCCGCGTCGCCGCCGCCGCTCCGCGCGCCGCACCGCACCGCCGAGGCCCTGGCTCTCACGGCCTGCGACCCGGTGTCCGCCCGGCAGCAGGACACCGCCCCGTGCGCCCCGGCCGCCGGGTCCCGGCCGCGTTCCCCGTGGCCGACGGAGCGTTCACAGTGAAGAGAGCGGCCGGCCGGCATGTGCGGAACCCGCCCACCCGGGCGGGTTCCTGCCGTGTTCACACCCGGTGCCGCACCCACACATTGGGCTCCACGTAGACCGCGTACCCGTGCGCCACCGAACACTGCACCGGCACCAGCGCCCCTGGCACCTCCACCGGACCGTCCTCGTCGAACGGCAGCCCGGTCCAGGACCGCCACCGCGCGAGGGAGCCGGACACCGTCATCGACACCGGCGCCACCGCCTCGATCACCCCGCCCGCGCGCACATGGACACGCAGCCACGGGTCGTACGGGAGACCGTCCTGCGCCCGGGTCCGGCGGGCGTACTCCTCCATCGGAACCGAGGCGTCCAGGTGCTTGGCGTTCGGCCGCACCGGAGCGACGACCTCCCGGAATCCGAGCCGTCCGGCGTTCTCCCGCATCGCGGCGACCATCCGCCCCGAAATCCCCTGACCCTGCAGACCCTTGGCGACGCAGATCTCGATCGCGCTGACCGTGTCCGGCGTACGCCCGTGCTGCAGGTCGGAGAACGCCCACAGCAGCACCTGGTCCCAGCCGCCCTCCGGCAACTCCCCGCGCCCCGGGGCGTGCAGTGCGAACGGCACGCTGTAGGCCCGTGCGACGACGGTGCCGTCCGGGTCCGTCGCGACGAGCGCGTACTCCGGGAAATCGACGGCGAGCCTCGGGTAGTTCGCCCACCCCACGAGATCCTCCAGGACGAACTCCGGCCAGGTTTCGGGCATCTCATACATGGGCCGGGCGAGCTCGGGGCGCGCGGCGAGGGTGGTGATCGTCAGCTCCATCCACCCCACGCTAGGCGGGGGCACCCGCGCCGGCCACCGTATTCAGCGGTGTGCGGACACGGCCGCGACCGAAACGGCCGGCCCGATCCGCATTCGGCGCCCCCGCACACCCACGCGCGCTCCCCCACCTCGGGACGGGCCCCCTCCGGGGCAGCGTCAGGACGGGGCAGGGCCGTCGGACGACGCGCTGCGGCGCGCGTAGTGGCGGGCCTGTCGTGCACGGTTTCCGCATGACGGCTTGCACCATTCCTGCCGTCCGTGGCTCCTGACGAAGTAGCGCACACAGCGGGGTGCGGTGCAGGCCCGCAGCTGCTCGCGCTGCGGACCGCCCAGGAAGTCGATGGCGGCGCGGGCCAGAGCGGCGACCAGCCGCACGTGCGGATCGTTCTCGGTGGAGAAAAGCCGGGCCGTGGGGGCCCCTTCGGCGGGCCAGTCCAGTTGCGGGGCGACGAGTTCCCGGCCGGCAGCCGCATTGAGGTCGGCCAAGGCCTGGTCGACGGGCATGAGCCGATGGGCGTCCGCCGGGCTGGGGGGAGCCGGGCTGACCGTTCGGGCGAACAGCGTCCGGACGGCCCGCCGCAGTCCGATGATCCGGCTCCTCAGGTCCTCGTCGGCCGTGATGTCTCCGGCCGGGACGTGGCCGGCCAGCAGGTCGCTCTGCCGGTGAATCCAGCGGGTCGTTCCCTCGACCGTGGCGAGGTCGTCGGTGACGCCGCCGTTTCCGTCATGGCGGATCGTGCTCGCCAGTTCCAAAGCCGTCCAGCGCTCCACAAGGCCTCCCTGTTCCTCCCGTGCCCGGTCGCCGGCCACTTGATCGCACCTGTAGGCACACCCTAAAGTCCCTAACGGAAAACTGAGAACTTCCGTTAGGGACGGGGTGCGTACCCGCGCTCCGGGTCGGCATGCACCGCCGGCCGAGCCCGCCGCAGAAGGAGAGAGAACAGTGACGCTGTTGCTTGCACACATCAGTGATCTGCACCTGGACGGCAGCGAAAGGGCGACCGGGCGAGCCACCCGCGTCATGGACCATCTGCGGGCACTGCCCCGCCCGGTCGACGCTCTTCTGGTCACCGGAGACATCGCCGACCACGGCGAGGAGGCCGAATACGAGGAAGCGGCCCGCATCCTCGCTGCCCCCTTCCCGGTGCTCACCTGCCCCGGCAACCACGATGTGCGCCAGGCCTACGGCAAGGTCCTGCTCGGGAAGGCGCCCGACGACGGCCCCGTCAACCGGGTCCACCACATCGCCGGCACCGCCGTCCTGATGTGCGACTCCACGATCCCGGGGAGGGACGAGGGACGCCTCGACGCCCGGACCCTCTCCTGGATCGACGCCACTCTCACCGAACTGCCGCAGGACTGCCCGGCGTTGATCGCCTTCCATCAGCCGCCGGTCGAACTCCACCACCCACTGCCCGACTCCGGGAGACTCGAACAGCCCGAGCAACTGGCCGCCCTGCTCGACGCACACCCGCAGGTGGCCGCCGTACTCACCGGCCATGCCCACACCGCAGCCGCCTCGGCCTTCGCCGCACGTCCGCTGATCGCCGCACCCGCCGTCACCTGGACGCTGCGCATGCCCTGGGAGGGCGGCCACGTCGCAGACCGCGACCAGCCACCCGGCCTCGCCTTTCACGTCCTGGGCGACGACCGGCGTCTGACCACTCACTTCCGCGTCGTGCTCTGATCCCCGCGGTTCCTGGAGCTCCGGGGGCCGAGCGCCCCGGGGCCGGCGCCCGAAAGCTGCCCGGCTCAGGATGCTCGCCCTCACCCGCCGCATGGCCGCGCCGTGCAGCCGCAGGCCCGGAGCGATCAGAAGCCGGTCACGGGCCGCCGCCGGCCGACACGCCCCGGCCGGGACGTGCGGCTCCTCAACCGCCGCACTGGCGCAGCATCGCCTGCTTGTCCGGCGCAGTGACCGGCATCGCGTACTTGATGACGACCTGGGCGAACCGGACCGCGTAGGCGCACCTGATCTGCTTGTTCGGCGGCAGCCAGGACGCGGGCCCGGAATCGCTCTTGGCGGAATTGGCCCGCCCCTCGACCGGGATCAGATTGAGCACATCATTGGCCAGCTGCTTGCGCTTGCTCTCCGGCCAGCGGGACGAGCCCATCTGCCAGCTGTACGACAGCGGCACCACGTGGTCGATCTGCACCTCGGCGGCCTTCGCCTTGCGCCACTCGATCGTCTTCCCGGTGTACGGATCGTGCAGCGTCAGGGCGACGACCACACAGTCGGAGCCGGCCCGGAAGCGGAGGTTGCGGCCATCGCGATGCAGAAGATCGTTTCGCGTGTCGCACCCGTTCCTCGCCAGCGGCACCCCGTCCGCCGTGTCCATCCAGGCGTAGCCGAACTCGTCCCTCGCGTAACCGGTCTTCGGGCCGCGACCCTTGGTGGACACCTTCTCCACGATCTTCCGGGCGGCGGCCCGGTCCGCCTCGGTGGTGAGAGGCGCGAGCCCGGGCTTCGTACCGTCCGCGTTGGCCAGCGGGCTGACGCCGAAGCTGCCCGCCTGCTGCCCGCCGCCCGCCGATCCGCTGTCGCCGGCGGTCACGTCATCGGGGTCGCAGCCCGTCAGGGTCAGGACCGCGGCCGCACTCAGGGCGGGCAGCATCACTCGGTACGCGCGGGGAGATATCACTCGGGACCGTCCTGACGGGGAGAAAGCCGAACGCGGGAATCCTACGGACGTCTTCCCCGCCGACGGGCGTTCAAGGCCGCAATGCGCGAGGGATGCGGCCCGCATCACACCGCGCCGCGTCTCACACCTTCCCGATGCCGAGCGTCGTCTCGGACGGCAGCAGCCCGGACCCGAGCGCCGCCACCCACAGCGGCCCCAGCAGCTCCACCAGCCGCTCCCGCTCCCCCTCGCCGAGCGCCCGCCAGGGGGCGGCCGCCCGCTCGTCCGTCCGCCGCTCGACTTCGGCACGCAGCGCCCGGCCCGCCTCCGTCGCCGTACCGTCCTCCTCCAACAGCCCCCGCCCGGCCAGCCGTTCACGGGCCGCGTCCCACTCCTTGCCGCTCCACCCCCGGCTCGCGAACACCTCAGGGCGTGCGGCGCCGATGCCGGCGAACGAGACCAGCGACTCGACCGGGTCGAGTCCGGCTTCGGCGAGCGCGGCGATGTGCCCGTCCCCGCGGTGTTCGCGCAGAACCGTCGCCGCGTGCCACAGCGCCGAATGCGGTTCGTCCGGCCACGGCAGGGCGGCGTTGGCCTCGGCCAGCGGACGGCCGGTCGCATCGGCGGCCTCCGCGACGCGCCGGGCGAGCGCGGCGGCCTCGGCGATCTCCGGGCCGGCGGCCTGTTCCCCGAGCAGCGCGCGGTACGCACGGTCGACCGCCCTCGCGCGGGCCGCGAGCACGGCGCCGGGAGAGGCGACGGACCAGGCGGCCGGAACGTGCTCCCGCACCATCTGCGGGCTGAAGCTGTAGAAGGTGTCGGCGACCCGCTCCGCGCCCACCGCCCCCAACGGCGCCGCGCGCCAGGCGAAGTAGCTGGGCCAGCGCTCATCGGTGCGGTAGCCGAGCGCGGCGGCCTCCTCGAAGACCTCCGGCGCGTAGTAGAGCACCGCGTGCAGGGGCTCCAGCAGGTGCCACATCTGACGTACGCGACCCAACTCTTCGGACATGTCTCCGCCCTCCGGCCGTACCTGCATCTTGTCGCTGACTAGTTCTAGAGAATCCTCGCTCCCCATCAACTTGTCAATGACTAGATTCCGCGTACTGTGCTGTCCATGAGCAGCGAGCGCACCTACCACCACGGCGACCTGCGACGGGCCGTCCTCACCGCCGCACTCGACGTCATCCGCACCGAGGGCCCCGGCGCCCTGAGCCTGCGCGACCTGGCCCGCCGCGCCGGCGTCTCCCACGCCGCCCCCGCCCACCACTTCAAGGACCGCACGGGCCTGCTCACCGCCATCGCCGCCGAGGGGTACGGGCTCTTCGCCGACGCCCTCGCCGACGCTCCGGACCTGCGGGAGAGGGGCGTGCGCTACGTACGGTTCGCGACCGGCCACCCGGCGCACTTCCAGGTGATGTTCCAGCCGGAGCTCCACCGCCCGGACGACCCGGAACTCCTCGCGGCGAAGGCCCGCGCGGCGCAGGCGCTGCGCGCGGGGGTCACCGGCCTCGCCGCCGAGGGGCGCGGTGACGACCCGCGGCTCGCCGGCATCGCCGCCTGGTCCCTCGCCCACGGCTACGCCACCCTGCTCCTGAGCGGCAATCTGGACGACCCGCTGGGCGACCGGAACTCCGAGGAGGTGTTCCGGTCGCTCGCCGGGCTGCTGTTCAGGACCCCAGAATCGTCGTGAGGAACTCCCCGGTCCACGCCAGCAGTTCGCGGCCGACGACCGGCTTGCCGCCGATCTTTCCCGTGGTCGGGCGCGGCACCAGGATCTGGTGGAGGGCCGGCTTGATCACCGTCTTCGGGTAGAGGCGCTTCAGCCGCAGCTCCTGCGACTCGCGCAGCTCCACCGGGGCGAACCGGATGTTCGGGCCCTGGAGCACGATGTCGCCGACACCACAGGCGCGGGCGAGCATCCGCAGGCCCGCGACCAGGAGGAGGTTCTCGACCGGCTCCGGGAGTTTGCCGTAGCGGTCGGTGAGTTCCTCGCGGACGGCCTTGATGTCGTCCTCCGTGGTGGCGGACGCGATCGCGCGGTACGCCTGCAGGCGCAGGCGCTCTCCGGGGGCGTAGTCGTGCGGGACGTGCGCGTCGACCGGGAGCTCGATCTTGACCTCCAGCGGCGGCTCCTCCTCGACACCGCCTTCGAGCGAGGCCCGGTAGTCGGCGACGGCCTCGCCGACCATGCGGACGTACAAGTCGAAGCCGACGCCCGCGATATGGCCGGACTGCTCGCCGCCCAGGAGGTTTCCGGCGCCGCGGATCTCCAGGTCCTTCATGGCCACGTACATGCCCGCGCCCATCTCGGTGTGCTGGGCGATCGTGGCCAGGCGCTCGTGGGCCGTCTCCGTGAGGGGCTTCTCCGGCGGGTACAGGAAGTACGCGTAGCCGCGCTCGCGGCCACGGCCGACACGGCCGCGCAGCTGGTGGAGCTGGGAGAGACCGAAGTTGTCGCCGCGCTCCACGATCAGGGTGTTGGCGTTGGAGATGTCGATGCCGGACTCGACGATCGTCGTGGAGACGAGCACGTCGAACTTCTTCTCCCAGAAGTCGACGACGACCTGCTCCAGGGCCTGCTCCGACATCTGCCCGTGCGCCGTCGCGATCCGGGCCTCGGGGATGATCTCGCGCAGTCGCGCGGCCGCACGGTCGATGGACTCGACACGGTTGTGGATGTAGAACGCCTGCCCCTCACGCAGCAGTTCACGGCGGATGGCGGCACCGATCTGCTTCTCCTCGTACGGCCCGACGAAGGTCAGGACCGGGTGGCGCTCCTCGGGAGGGGTGGTGATCGTCGACATCTCGCGGATGCCGGTGACGGCCATCTCGAGCGTCCGGGGGATCGGCGTCGCGGACATGGTCAGGACATCGACGTTGGCCCGCAGCTTCTTCAGCTGCTCCTTGTGTTCGACGCCGAACCGCTGCTCCTCGTCGACGATGACCAGCCCCAGGTCCTTGAACTTCGTCTCCGACGAGAACAGGCGGTGGGTGCCGATGACCAGGTCGACCGAGCCCTCGCGCAGGCCCTCCAGGGTCACCTTCGACTCGGAGTCGGACTGGAAGCGGCTGAGCGCCCGCACATTGACCGGGAATTGGGAGTAGCGCTCGGTGAACGTGCCGTAGTGCTGCTGGACCAGGAGCGTCGTGGGGACGAGGACGGCCACCTGCTTCCCGTCCTGCACCGCCTTGAACGCGGCGCGCACCGCGATCTCCGTCTTGCCGTAACCGACGTCGCCGCAGATCAGCCGGTCCATCGGAACCGACTTCTCCATGTCCTCCTTCACCTCGGCGATCGTGGTGAGCTGGTCCGGCGTCTCCGCGTACGGGAACGCGTCCTCCAGTTCGCGCTGCCACGGGGTGTCGGGGCCGAAGACATGGCCGGGCGCCGCCATCCGCGCCGAGTACAGCTTGATCAGGTCGGCGGCGATCTCCTTGACGGCCTTCTTGGCGCGCGCCTTGGTCTTCGTCCAGTCGGCACCGCCGAGCCGGTGCAGCGTGGGTGCCTCGCCACCGACGTACTTGGTCACCTGCTCCAGCTGGTCCGTCGGGATGTAGAGGCGGTCGCCGGGCTGGCCGCGCTTGGCGGGGGCGTACTCGACGAGGAGGTACTCACGGGTGGCGCCCTGCACCGTGCGCTGCACCATCTCGATGTAGCGGCCCACGCCGTGCTGCTCGTGGACGATGTAGTCGCCCGTCTCCAGCGTCAACGGGTCGATGGTCTTGCGGCGGCGGGCCGGCATCCGGCCCAGGTCCTTGGTGGCGGTGCGCTGACCGGTCAGGTCGGTCTCGGTGAGCACGGCGAGCTTCAGCACCGGGTCCACGAAGCCGTGGTCGATCGCACCGCACGAGACATGGACGACGGACGGCGCGATCTCCGCCAGGTCCGGGTCGAGACGGGCCGCGATGCCTTCGCCGCCGAGCACCTCGACGGTACGGGACGCGAGGCCCTGCCCCTCGGTGACGTACACCGTGCGCCAGCCGTCGGCGAGCCAGCCCTTGGTGTCGGCGAGCGCCCGCGCGGTGTCGCCGCGGTACGACTCCGGGGCGTGCATCGCAAGCTTCAGGGTGTCCTCGTCGAGCTCGGCGTCGGCCGCGAACGGCGAGACCGACCACCACATCATGTTCAGCTCACGGGCCCGGTCGCGGACGTCGGCGATCCCCCACAGGGAGGCCGCGCCGACATCGATGGGGGCCTCGCCGCCACCGGCCGTCGCCGCCCACGACGCCTGCAGGAACTCCTGGCTGGTGGCGACCAGGTCCGCCGCCCTGGTGCGGACCCGCTCCGGGTCGCAGACCAGCGCCATCGAACCCTTCGGCAACACGTCGAGCAGCAGCTCCATGTCGTCGACGAGGACCGGTGCGAGGGACTCCATGCCCTCCACCGCGATCCCTTCGGCGATCTTGCCGAGCAGCTCGCCCAGTTCCGGGTGGAGTTCGGCGAGCGCGGCGGCCCGTTCGCGCACCTCGTCGGTCAGCAGCAGCTCGCGGCAGGGCGGCGCCCACAGCCCGTGCTCGGCGATCTCCAGCGACCGCTGGTCGGCGATCTTGAAGTAGCGGATCTCCTCGACGTCGTCGCCCCAGAACTCCACCCGCAGGGGGTGCTCCTCGGTCGGCGGGAAGACATCCAGGATGCCGCCGCGGACGGCGAACTCGCCGCGCTTCTCGACCAGTTCGACCCGGGAGTACGCGGCTGCCGCCAGCGCATCGACGGTCTTGCCGAGATCGGCGGCCTGACCGATGCGCAGCGCCACGGGCTCCAGGTCGCCGAGCCCCTTGACCTGCGGCTGCAGCACGGAGCGCACCGGCGCGACGACGACGCTCACCGGGCCGGTCTCCGGGTCGTCGGCCCTCGGGTGCGCGAGCCGCCGCAGCACGGCCAGGCGGCGGCCCACCGTGTCCGAGCGCGGTGAGAGCCGCTCGTGCGGCAGGGTCTCCCAGGACGGGAACTCGGCGATGCTGTCCGGCGGCAGCAGCGTCCGCAGGGCCGCGGCCAGGTCCTCGGCCTCCCGCCCGGTCGCGGTCACGGCAAGCACCGTCCGCCCGGCCTCACGGGCCAGCGCGGCCACGGCGAAGGGGCGGGCGGCGGGCGGGCCGACGAGGTCGACATGCATGCGGTGGCCGTCGGTGGCGGCCTTCACCGCTTCGGCGAGTGCCGGGTCACGTACGACGGCATCCAGCAGACCGTGCAGGCTCATGAAGCGCTTCCGTCCGGGTTACGAGGGCGAGGTTCCGGCAGCCGGCTGCTGCCAGGGGGCAACGCGAAGGGCCCGACACGTATCACGGGCCGGGGGTTCCCAGCGTACGACTCCCCTGTGACACCCGCGCCCGCAATCCGGCCCACCGGGCCGGATTGCGGCGCCGCCGGCACGTCCGCCTTCACCTGGGTGAACAAGTTTTCTCCCGGCGGGACGGCGCGCCGGGAGCCGCAACGCGTCCGGCCCCGGGGTGTTTGGAGGAACACCCCGGGGCCGGATCCGTCATCCTACGTGGACCTGCGCCCGCTATTCGGTCGCGATCGCGTTCAGCACGTTCATCCGGCCCGCACGGAACGCCGGGACCAGGGCCGCGAACAGGCCGACGAAGGCCGAGCCGACGAAGACCGTGAGAATCGTCGGCCACGGGATCTCCAGGACCTGGAGGCCCTCCAGGGCCAGCAGCTTCTGGGCCGCCGTGCCCCAGCCCATGCCCAGGCCGAGGCCGAGCAGGGCTCCGAAGAGGGCGATGACCACCGACTCCAGGCGGATCATGCGGCGCAGCTGGCGGCGGGAGAGGCCGATGGCGCGCAGCAGACCGATCTCACGGGTCCGCTCGACCACCGACAGGGCCAGGGTGTTCACCACACCGAGCACCGCGACGATGATCGCGAGCGCCAGCAGACCGTAGACGATGTTCAGCAGCTGGCCGATCTGGTCCTTCAGGTCCTGCTTGAAGTCGGCCTGGTTCTGCACGCTGTACTGCGGGTACGCGGCGAGCGCGTCCTTGAGGGCGGCGTACGCCTCCTTCTCCTTGCCGTCCTGCGCCTCGGCGAACATGAGCATGTTCTTCGGCATCCTGTCGGCAGGGACGTACTTCTCGGCGGTCGTGATGTTGATGTACATCGCGCCCTTGTCGACGTTCGTGTCGTCCGAGGTGATCGCGGCGACCCTCAGCTTCGCCGTCTCCCCGTCCTTGAACGCGACGGTGATCCGGTCGCCGACCTCGACCTTGTGCCGGGTGGCGTACGCGTCGCCGACCGACATGGCGTCCTTGCCGTAGGCATCGGCCAGGTTCCCGGAGACCGTCTCCCGGCGCAGGTCTTCCTTGTACGTCGGGTCCGCGGCGACGACACCCTCGTCCTCGACCGCGCCGTCGGGGGCGGTGAGCTTGGCACCGACCGACTTGTAGTGGGTGATGTGCTCGATACCCGGGACGGCCTCCAGCGCCTTCGCGGCCTGCGGCACGATCGGCTGGGGCGGGTTGCCGCTCGGCTGGACGATGAAGTCCACACCGACCGACCTGTCGAGCTCCTCGGTCGCCGAGGCGACCATCGACGAGCCGACGACGGAGAGGCAGGCGACCAGCGCGAGGCCGATCATCAGGGCCGCTCCGGTCGCTCCGGTACGCCGCGGGTTGCGCAGCGCGTTGCGCTCCGCCATCCGTCCGACCGGGCCGAACATCCGCAGCACCACCGTGCTGAGCACCCGGACCACGAAGCCGGCCAGCAGCGGGCCGATCACGATGAAGCCGATCAGGGTGAAGACCACACCCACACCGAGGAAGAGCGATCCGTCGGTCGCCTCGTCGGCCTGCGCCGCGGTGTACAGGGCGGCGCCACCGGCGGCCGTGAGGACCAGACCGATCAGGGCCCGTACCCGGCCGGCGCGCCCGTCCGCCGGGGTTCCGGCGTCGCGCAGGGCGGCCATCGGGGAGATCTTCCCGGCCCGGCGGGCCGGGACGTACGCGGCGACGACGGTGACGATGACGCCGAGCGCCAGGCCGATCACCGGGGTCGTCCAGGCGACGGTGAGGTCGTTGGTGGACAGCTCCATGCCCATGGCGCCCATGAGCTTCATCAGCCCGACGGCGAGTCCGATGCCCGCGCCGACACCGAGGACCGAGCCGACGATGCCGAGGAACAGCGCCTCGACCAGCACGGACCTGTTGACCTGCCTGCGGCTGGAGCCGATGGCCCGCATCAGGCCGATCTCACGGGTGCGCTGGGCGACCAGCATCGAGAAGGTGTTGACGATGAGGAAGATGCCGACGAGGAAGGCGATCCCGGCGAAGCCGAGCATCGCGTACTTCATCACGTCGAGGAAGGAGCCCATCGAGTCCTTGTTGGCGTCCGCGGCCTCCTGCTGGGTCTGGAGCTTGTACGCGGCGCTGTCGCCGAGGGCGGCGGCGACGTTCTTCTTCAACTGCGTGTCACTGACACCGGGTTCGGCGGTGACGGAGATGTGGGTGAAGACATCGGGCTTGCCGAGCAGCTTGGTCTGCGCGGTGGCGGTGTCGAGGTAGACGACGGCCGCACCCGGGTTGGTGACCTTGAACGAGGCGATACCGCTGATTCTCGCCCTGATGTCGCCGGTGACGGCGATGGTGCGCAGCTCGTCACCGATCTTCAGGTGGTGCTTGTCCGCGGTGTCGGCGTCGACCATGACCTCGGTCGGTCCGCGCGGTGCGTGGCCGGAGGTGATCTCCATCGAACGCAGGTCGTTCTGCGTCCAGTTGCCCGCGATCGTCGGGGCGCCGGTCGAGGAGCCCATGTTCTTGTCGTGGCTGTCGACGACGGTGACGGACATGCTGGTGACCGCGCCCTCGGCGGTCTTCACCCCGTCCGCCTTCCCGGCCTGCTCGACGGCGGCTGCCGGCAGGGAGACCGGCTTGCCGCTCTGCGGCATGTCGTCGGCGCCCTGCGCGTTCCTGGGGCTGACGGTGACATCGGCCGAGGTCGCCGCGAACAGCTTGTCGAACGTGGTGTTCATCGTGTCGGTGAAGACGAGCGTGCCGCACACGAACGCCACCGACAGCAGGACCGCGACGGCGGAGAGCGCCATCCGCCCCTTGTGCGCGAAGAAGTTGCGCACCGAGGTCTTCCAGATGGTCATGACGTCCGCCCGCGTGCGTCGAAGTCCTTCATGCGGTCGAGGACCTGGTCGGCCGTCGGGTTCTGCATCTCGTCGACGATGCGCCCGTCCGCGAGGTACAGCACCCGGTCCGCGTAGGAGGCGGCCACCGGGTCGTGGGTGACCATGACGATGGTCTGGCCCAGCTCGTCGACGGACTTGCGCAGGAAGGTCAGCACCTCGGCGCCGGCCCGCGAGTCCAGATTCCCGGTGGGCTCGTCACCGAAGATGATCTCCGGCCGGGCGGCGAGTGCCCGGGCCACCGCGACCCGTTGCTGCTGGCCGCCGGACAGCTCCGTGGGCCGGTGCTTCAGCCGGTCGGCGAGGCCGACCGTCTCCACGACCTGCCGCAGCCAGCCGGCGTCGGGCCTACGGCCCGCGATGTCCATCGGCAGCGTGATGTTCTCCAGCGCATTGAGCGTCGGAAGCAGGTTGAACGCCTGGAAGATGAAGCCGATCCGGTCCCGGCGCAGCTGGGTGAGCTTCTTGTCCTTGAGCTTGGTGATCTCGGTCTCGTCGAGATGGATCTCGCCCGAGGTCACCGTGTCCAGACCGGCCAGGCAGTGCATCAGGGTCGACTTGCCGGAGCCGGACGGCCCCATGATCGCCGTGAACTGCCCGCGGACGATGTCCACATCGACATGGTCGAGCGCCACGACCCGGGTCTCCCCGGCCCCGTACGCCTTGACGACCTGCCGCGCCCGCGCAGCGACGGCCGTACGCCCTCCAGTGCCCCCGTGCCTGGGAATGGTTACAGCCGTTGTCACGGTGATTCTCCTTGTGTCGGTCGATGCCTGTACGGCAGTTGATGCCGGTTGCGCCGGGTCGGACCCGGATGGCGGGCCGTGCCCGGAACGTCGTGGTGTACGCACTGAGTCTCGCGTCCGGAGGCGGTCCGGCGCGCTGGTGCCCAGTGCAGTCCTGGAGTGGGGTTTTCCCCACCCCGCCCCCTGCGGTCAGCCGCAATTGCGGCGTAGAACCACGTTAGGGAACCGCCTCCCGGCCCCACGTCCTCCGCCGGGAGGAACCGTCCCTGGGCAGAAGTGAGGAGCTACCCCTAGGGGTCTGCGCCCCCGGGTGGAGGCGACTCTCAGGGACTCCACCCGGAGGTGGCGGCGGACCGTTCCGCCGCCCCGGCGCCGCAGCAGGTGAGACAGTGTCCCCGGGAAAGTACGTGCATAGGGAAGGGATCTTTGTGAACGGCGCGGGCGGCGGTACCGAAGCGATCTCCGGGTCCGGACTGGATCCGGCACCCTCCCCCACCGCGTCCCGGGGCCGCGGCCCGGTCGTGGCCGCGCTGATGCTCGGCATGGCCCTGGCGGCGATCGACGGCACCATCGTCTCCACCGCCGTCCCGCAGATCGTCGGCGATCTCGGCGGCTTCGCCGTCTTCTCCTGGCTCTTCTCCGGCTATCTGCTGGCCGTCACCGTCACCCTGCCGGTCTACGGCAAGCTCTCCGACACCTTCGGCCGCAAACCGGTCCTGATCGCCGGCATCGTCCTGTTCCTCGCCGGCTCGGTCCTGTGCGCCGCCGCCTGGAGCATGGCCGCCCTGATCGCCTTCCGCGTCGTCCAGGGACTCGGCGGCGGCGCGCTGCAGGGCACGGTCCAGACGATCGCCGCCGACCTCTATCCGCTCAAGGAACGCCCCAGGATCCAGGCCAAGCTGTCCACCGTCTGGGCCACGTCCGCCGTCGCGGGGCCGGTGATCGGCGGACTCCTCGCGGCGTACGCGGACTGGCGCTGGATCTTCCTGATCAATCTGCCGGTCGGGGCGGTCGCCCTCTGGCTGGTCGTACGCCACCTCCAGGAACCCTCCCGCACCCGCCGCGCCCCCGGCGCACCCCGGCCCCGGATCGACTGGGCGGGCGCCCTCGCCGTGTTCGCCACCGGCGCCCTGCTGCTGACCGCGCTCGTGCAGGGCGGTGTCGCCTGGCCCTGGCTGTCGGCGCCGTCGCTCGGCCTGCTGGCCGCGAGCGCCGCCCTGGCCGCACTGACCGTCGTCATCGAGCGGCGCGCCGCCGACCCGGTCATCCCCGGCTGGGTGTGGCGGCGGCGGACCATCGCCTCGGTCAATCTGGCCCTGGGCGCGATGGGCCTGCTGATGGTCGCCCCCACCGTCTTCCTGCCGACGTACGCCCAGTCGGTCCTCGGACTCGGCCCGATCGCCGCCGGTTTCGTGCTCTCCGTGATGACGCTGAGCTGGCCGGTCTCGGCGGCCCTGTCCAACCGGGTCTACAACCGCATCGGGTTCCGCCGTACCGCGATCATCGGCATGGGCGCCGCCCTGCTGATCCTGCTGTCCTTCCCGCTGCTGCCGTATCCCGGCGAACCGTGGCAGCCCGCCCTGATCATGCTGCTGCTGGGTGCGGCGCTGGGGCTGTTCCAACTGCCCCTGATCGTGGGGGTCCAGTCGACGGTCGGCTGGTCCGAACGCGGTACGACGACGGCCTCCGTACTCTTCTGCCGGCAGGTCGGCCAGAGCCTGGGCGCCGCGCTGTTCGGGGCCGTCGCCAACGGCGTCCTCGCGAACCGGCTCACCGACGCGCCCGTCGCCGGACTGCCCGGCGACCTCGATGCGATCTCCCACGCGCTGGACGACCCGGGGGCGATCTCCGCCGCGGCAACGGACTATCTGCGGCGGGCCGTCGACGCGGCCGTCGACCAGGTCTACCTCGGGGCCGCGGCGGCCGCGGCGGTGGCTCTGCTGGTGCTGGTCTTCGTGGCGCCGCGGCGCTTCCCGGTCCTTGCCGAGGACACCGACGCCACCACCGAGAGCGCCGCCAAAGCACCACGGGACTAGACATCTGAAGGGTTACCGTAGGTAGTTTCGGCCAACCCCTCCCCAGCGGAGATACTCGCTAGTAACGTACGCGCTTCCAACAGCGCGCACACGCGCTTCTGCCTTGCAGTCCTTCCCCGGGCCCGAGCCATGCAAGGAGCAGCACCCTCATGTCGTACGAGCCTCCGCACGCCTCCCCCTCCCAGCCGCCGCACCGCCCCCGGTACCAGCCCCGCCACCAACGGCCGCAGCCCTCCCACCGGCCCCAGTACCAGCCTCCCCAGGACCCCGACTTCCTGCTGCCCTGGCAGAGTTCGGCGCCCGCGACCCCACGCCGGTGGCCGAATCCGCCCGTCACCCCCGTCCCCGCCCCCGGCCACCACAGCGACGTGCGCAGACTGCGCGCCGCCTACCGCATACTGCGGCGCGGCGCGACGCTCACCGCGCTCGGTTTCTTCACGCTCTTCCTCCTGCTGTCCGGCTTCGCACCGGGTCTGATGACCCACCCCCTCGGCGGCGGCCTCACCACCGGGCTCGCGCTCGGACTGTGCCAGCTCCCGGTGACCCTGCTCGCGATCGCCCTGTACGAACGGACCGCCCGGCGCACGGTCGATCCGCTCTCCGCCGAACTCCGCAGAACAGGAGGGACCCGATGAACGGATTCAACGAGTCCGCAGAGACGATGTCCCTGGTGGCGTTCATCGCCGTGGCCACCGTCACCCTGCTGCTCTGCGTGATGACCGGCCCGGACCGCGACGACCTCGACGAGTTCTACACCGGCTACCGCTCGCTCTCACCGATCCGCAACGGTCTCGCCATCGCCGGCGACTACCTCTCCGCCGCCACCCTCCTCGGCACCACCGGAATCATCGCCCTCACCGGATACGACGGGCTCGTGCTCGCCCTGAGCACCGCCCTCTCGCTCGTCCTGCTGATGTTCCTGCTGGCCGAACCCCTGCACAATGCGGGCCGGTTCACCATGGGCGACATACTCACCCGCCGCGCGCCCGGCCGCGCGGTCCGCATCGCCGCCTGTGGAGTCACCCTCGCCGCACTCGTCCCCCTGATGGTCGTACAGCTCGCGGGCAGCGGTGACCTGCTCGCGTTCATCCTGGGATTCGACAACTCCGGGTTCCGCACCGGCGCGATCATCGTGCTCGGAATCGTGATGATCAGCTATGCGGCGATCGGCGGAATGAAGGGCACCGCCCTCATCCAGATCCTCAAGACGGTCTTCCTCGTCGCCGCCTGCCTCACCATCGCCGTACTCGTCATGAACCGCTACGACTGGTCCACCGGCGCACTCCTCGCAGCAGCACAGCACGGCAGCGGCGCCGGGGCCGCCTACCTCCACTCGGGGCTCCAGTTCGGCGGCAGCGGACTCGACATGGTCAGCTCCGAACTGACCGTGGTGCTCGGCGCCGCCTGCCTGCCGCACATCACCATGCGCATGTCGAGCGGCCGCAGCGCACAGGACGTCCGCCGCTCCCTGTCCTGGGCGATCTCCGTGGTCGTCGGACTCTGCCTGCTGCTCACCGTGATCGGCTTCGGCGCCGCGGCGCTCGTCGGCCACGACCTGATCGTCGCCGCCGGAGCCCAGGGCAACGGCGCGATCCTGCAGGTCAGCGGGGCGGTCGCGGGCAGCAGTGGGCTCGGCGCACTGGTCGTCACGACCATGACGACAGCCATCTTCCTGACGCTGCTCGCCTCCGTCGCCGGCATGATCCTGGCCTGCGCGAACTCCCTCGCCCACGACCTGTTCGCCCACGGGCTGCACGGAACACGCAACCGGAACAAGGAACCGGTCGCGGGCCGCATCGAAATGGGCACGGCGCAAGGAGCCGCAGTCGCCGTCGGCCTGCTCGCGATCACTCTCGCGGTCCTCGCCCGGCACTGGAACCTCCAGGCGATGGTGACGCTCTCCTTCTGCGTCGGGGCGTCGGCACTGGCTCCCGCGCTCGTCTACAGCATGTTCTGGCGGCGCTACACCCGTACGGGCCTGCTCTGCACCCTCATCGGCGGCACCACCGCCGTATTCGTCCTGATCACCGGCACCAACCTGGTCTCCGGTTCCCCCGGCGCCGTCTTCCCCGGACACGACTTCAACTGGTTCCCGTTCACCACGACGGGCCTCGTCTCCATCCCGGTCGGCTTCCTGGCGGGCTGGCTGGGCACCGTACGCAGCCGGCGCACGGCCACCGAGGAACGCAGCCAGTACGAAGCCGTCGAACCGTGGATCCTGGCAGGCGCACCCCCGGCAGCGGCACGCCGCTGACCACCGCGCACCCGTGCACGGACCGGACGGGACCGGCCCACGCGCGGATCCCGTCCGCTCGGTCCCGCGACATCCGGCACCGCAACACCCGGCCCCGGGGCGCTCGATCCCGGGGCGCTCAGTCCCCCACCTGAGCCCCACGCCCGGTGAGCGCCGCGAGAGAGTTCCGTACATGCGTCATGTGCGCCTGGACCTCCTCGCGGCCCTCCTCGTGCTCCCGCAGGACCCGCTCCGTCTCCCGAACCACGCGCTCCTCACGCACCCGCGCCGCCGCGATCAGCTCCGCACCCTGCGCCTCGGCGTCCTCCTGGCCGTGCCGCGCCGCCTCCACCGTCTCCGCCAGCGCACGCCGCGCCTCGGCCAGACGGGCCTCCGCCTGCTCGGTCAGCGCGTCGAGGCGCACGGCCTGCGCCGCCTCGGCGTCGGAAAGCTCACGCTCGGCCGCCTGCCACCGCTCGCTGTGCTCCTGCTCCTGATGGGCCAGCACGCCCGCGGTGCGGCGGCGCGTCCCGGACATCGCGGCCTCCGCCTCGTCGCGCACCTCCGCAGCACCCGTGCGGGCCGCGGCAAGCATCTCGTCGGCGCTCCGCTGCGCGGCCGACACCGTCCGGTCGGCCTGCGCCTCGGCACCCGACCGGATCGCGTCGGAGTCCGCACGGGCCGAGTCGCGAAGCGCACGCCCAGCCGCAGCCGCCGCGTCCCGCAGCACCTGCGCCTCCTCCAGCGCGGAACTGCGGACCGCTTCCGCCTCCCCCTCGGCGAGCGACAGGATCTCCTGCGCCCGCTCACCGAGCGAGTCGTACGTCGGCGGAGCGAGCACAGCCACGGCCTCGGCCAGCCGGGCCGACTCGGCCTCCAGCTCCTCGGCCCGCGCGGTCAGCCGGGACAGCATCGCCCACGCCGCATCCCGCTCCGCCGACAGACCGGCCACGGTCCCGTCCACCTGCTCCGGGCGGTAGCCACGTCCGCGCACCGCGACGAAGCCATGCGCGGACACCGGTGCAGCACTCATCCTTGACGCCTCTCTCCGACTCTCCGACCACCAAGCAATACGCCAAGGATGCGGCAATTAGCCGAGAAGTCCGAATCGTTTCGCTTCTTTCCGGACGGAAGCGACGGGTCTCACAGGACCGGCACGCACACAGAAAG
The DNA here is from genome assembly GCF_029428675.1 of Streptomyces sp. JH14. Lineage (GTDB taxonomy): Bacteria > Actinomycetota > Actinomycetes > Streptomycetales > Streptomycetaceae > Streptomyces. The sequence goes on from NZ_JAJNEL010000001.1 coordinate 2,762,112, forward strand.
GCGCCCGGCCCCTCACGGGGTCCGGGCGCCTCTCACACAGAACAGCAGGTCAGATCAGGCCGTCCCACATCTGCTCCAGCAGAACCGACCACCAGCTCTCCGGCGACGCCAGCGCCGCCGCGTCCAGCGCCACCAGCTGCGCCTGGAAATCGACCGTCCAGCGACCCGCCTGCTCCGGATTCAGACCGAAACGCAGCCGCCACATCCGGCCCAGCAGCGCCATCGAACGCACGAACTCCGGCAGCCCGGTGTTCACGAACTGCGGCGGCACCGACTGCCCACCGGGACCCGCCTCGACCGGCACGGCCACGATGTTCGCCGTGCCGTACTGCACACAGATCGCCCGCCCGAAGTCGGACCCCATGACGAGATACGACCCCGCATCGGCAGCCGGCTGCACCTGCCGCTGCACAGCCAGCTCCGCCAGCGTCGGCACGACCGGCTGACCCGGCTGCGCCCAGAAGAACGGCCCGAAGTCGGCGGGCAGACCCGCCCACACCAACGTCCGCGCCACGATCTCCGGCACCCCCTGCCGGGACACCGCACGCTGATCGAAACGGAGCACACCCTGCGGCCCGAAGGACTGCAGCAGCTCCTCCGCGACGGCCTCCGGTGGGATCGGCATCGTCGGCGGCATCTGCGGCAACGGGGCCCGCACCGGCGCCGGCCGCGCCGGACCGTCCGCCACCTGGTGCAGCTCGCCCTGGTGCGTGAGCAGATGCTGCATGCCCTGCTGACGGCTGGCGTGATCGGTGCCGTACGGAGCCACGCTGGTGATCCGGACCTGTGGCCAGGTCTCCCGGATCATCCGCGCGCAGTAGCCACCGGGCAGCTCGCACGACTCCAGCTCGGTGTGCAGCTCGATGACCTGCTGCGGCGGCACATTCATGGCCCGCAGCTCGTGCAGCATCTGCCACTCGGGGTGCGGGGTGCCGGGCGCCGAGCGGCGGATCAACTGCTGCTCGCTGCCGTCGGGCGCGCGAAAACGCAGCACGGCCTGGTACCCGGGGCCGACGGTCGGCTGACCCGCCTGTGCCTGCGGATAGCCGTACGCCGGGGGCGGCGGGGTGTGCGGATTCGGCGGTACGGGACCGGCGGCGCCGACCGGCGGCACCCCGGGCGCACCGGGCGGACCCGGAGGCTGCGGAGCGGCCGGCCCGGCCTGGCCGGGACCCGCGAGCATCGTGGCGGCATGGTGCACACCGCCACCGGGCGGCGACGGGGGCGGCAGCGTGGAACCGGGCGGGCCGGAAGGCTGCGGAACACCGGGCGCACCGGGCGGACCCGGAGGCCGCGGCGCACTCGGACCACCCAGGCTCGGATCGGCCAGCACGGTCGCAGCGTGGTCGAAACCGCCACCGGGCGGCGGCGTCGAACCAGGAGGAACGGGCGGGCCGGAAGGCTGCGGAACACCGGGCGCACCCGGCGGACCCGGAGGCCGCGGCGCACTCGGACCACCCGGACCCGGATCGGCCAGCATCGTCGCGGCCTGGTCGAAACCGCCACCGGGCGGCGGCGTCGGACCAGGAGGAGCAGCAGGGGCAGGCGGCCCGGGAGGACCGGGCGGCTGAGGCGCACCCGGCGGACCGGCCTGCGAGACAAGCTGCGTCGGCACATAACCGCCCGCCGGAACACCGGGCGCACCCGGCCCCGAAGGCGGCGGCACCGGCGCACCCGGCCGGGCACCCGGCGTACCGGGAGCACCCGGCGGCGGCGGAGCCGTCGGACCGCCCCCACGCGCACCACGCGGCGGCCGCACGGCCTTGCTGGTCGCCGCATCCGCGATGTCACCGCTCCCAGGACCGGCCGGCGCACCAGGACCCGGCGCACCCGGACCCTGCGGATTCAGCCCCGGAGCCACCGCCGTCCGCGGCAGCTGACTACCGCCGGACATCAGCGCGGTCGGCGCATCCGCCGACACCGCCGGCGGCGGAGCGCCTTCGTCATCGGCGCCCGAGAGCGGCGGCGCGAACACCGTCGCCGGCAGCTCGACCGCCCCGTCGTCGGAGTCCGCATTGGTGTCGGTCCCCGCCCACGGCGTCGACCCGCTCGGCGACGACGCCGGAACACCGTCCTGCGCCGTCGGCTCGTACGCGACCGGCCCACCAGGAGCCGACCACGGCGTCCCACCCGACGGCGCCCCCGAAGCATCCACAGCCTGAGGAGAAGCGGAGGAAGAAGACGGAGAAGGAGAGGGAGCCTCCCCCGAACGCTCCGCCCGGCGATCCGGAATCCCGAGCTTGTCCGCCGCCTCCTGGAGCCACTCCGGCGGACTCAACAGGAACGACGTCTGATTCAGATCGACACGCTGCGGCGGCTCCGGAGCCACCGGCGCCGCATCGACCGCGCCGTACTCCTCCTCGTACCGCCGTATCACCTCACCCACCGGCAACCCCGGCCACAACGTGGCCTCACCGCTGTCCCGCGCGATCACCAACCGCTGCCGGCCACCGTCCGAGACCGGACCCTCCGCACGGTCCTCGGCCCACACCACGAAACCCAGCTCGAACTCACGGACCCGCACCTCACGATGCTGATACGCGGGCACCTCACCGTTGACCCACTCGTCCGCCCGCTCCTGCGCCTGCGCGAAGGTCACCATCGCGCTCACCCCTCCACCGGGACGGCGTACGCAAAGCCACCGTCCACCATCAGGTTCGCCACGGTCTCCAACTCCGGCGGATTGCCCGCCAACCGCTGCAGAAACGCGTCGAAGTCCGCACCGCACGGCAGCAACAGCCGGTCCACGCGCTCCTGCACACCCCAGCCGTCCCGATCCCGGGCATCGTCATACGCACAGAACCAGACCGAACCGACCCCGTCGCCCCGGACCTTCAGCGCGAGAATGCCGCCCTGAACGAAACCGACCCCCAGATAATCCTTGGTCAGATGGTCCCGCAGGCACTTGTTCACATACACCAGGTCATTCACCGCGGCCTCATCGCGCACCGTGAAGAACGGCTGGTCGACCAGGAGACCCAGCTCCGCATACAACGCCGCACCGACCGGAGCCGAACCACCCGCCGCCTTCAAGAACGAGCGATACGCACCCGGCAGCCGATACCCCAGATCCTCCTCCACACCCAGGATCTGCTGCTCACCGACCGCCACCGACCCCTTCGGAAGCCGGAAGTGCGCAGGCCGGGTCTCCTGCAGCGGACGCGTACCCCGCTTGTTCTGATCGACCGCAGCCGTGGCCAGACCACCGTGATGCCGCAGCAACGCCTTGACCTCGACCGGAACGAGCTCCATCCGCCGGCCGCCCGGCACGTGATGCCAGGTCCAACCATGCGGAGTGGCCACCGCCGGAATCGTGTCCCACAACTCATGACCGGCCGCCGCCAACGCCGCATTGGCCGAAACGTAATCGGTGAGCCTCAACTCATCCACGCCGAAGCCCTGCGGAGGCTCCGCTATCTCGGCGGCGGCACGCGCATACGGCGCGAAAACCGGACAGCCGTTCTCGTCCACGCGCACACCCCTCGGGTGGCGCGACGCCCGGACCGGATCCGGGAAGTGCACGACCTGCCCGGCATAGGCCGCGTTCGGTGGCGCGGCTTGCTGCCCGAGCCGACCTGTCGTCATGGCGGTTGCCCCCTGCTGCGTCTGACCGATGAGGACCGACCTGCCCATGGGGGCGGTCCACGCACAGCCTATGCGGTGGCGCAACAGGGGGTCCCGCCCCTCCACTTCACCCCCATCCCGATCACGAACCGTCACGAGCCGGTGACGGAAAAGCGACGGTCCGGCCACTCCCCGCGACACGCAGACACGTTTCACCGCCCCAGCTTCCCCACCACCTGGCACATTTGGCAGGCTGTCACCGCAACCCGGGGACGTGCACACCTGCAGCTGCCGCTGCGGGCACGGGAGGGACATCCACACCATGCACACAACACAAACAGTCACATCCGGGGACCCGCGCCTCAGCTGGAGCAGCACCGAGATCAGCCGCACACCCCGCCTGCACCACCGCCGCGACGGCATCCTGCCCGCCGTGGCCGCAGCGCTGTCCGTCCGCGGCGAGACACTGACCTGCACAGCGGGCAAAGGCGACCAACCGCCCGTACTCCACCCGCTCGTCCAGGACTTCCTCGACACCCTCACCAGCAACCAGCGCGAACGCTTCACCGGCCGCTGCCCCGAAGCCATACTGCTCTCCCGACAACTCACCGCCGCCGAAACCGAACGGTCCAAGCGCGCCCAGCGCAAACCGCTCACCAACGGCGAAGCCCGCCGCGCACTCAAACACGCACGGCTCACCGCACGCCGCATCCGCGAGGACGGCGACCCCCTGCACGGCAGCTACGCACCACCCTGCCGCTCCTGCACGGCGATGCTCGCCCACTTCGGCGTACGCCCCGTCGACCTCACCACCAGCGCGGCAACCACCGCCGAGAAGGGCTGATCGCGCGCCGATGCACGACCGAACCGACCAACCCGACCTGCCCGAACAGGCCGACCGCACCACCCACGCGGACCGCACCGCCACGACCACCCGCTTCCCCGCCGACGTCGACGCCGCCCTGCGCACAGCAGGCTGGCAGCCCGGCCGCTGGGACATCCGGCAAGCAGAGGAATGGGCCGACGCACTGCGCGCCCACGCCTCCCCCGCCGGCCACCAGCACGCAGTCTTCCCCGCAGCCGTCGAGGCATGGGCCGAATTCGGCGGCCTGCACATCACCGCCGCCGCACCCGGGCGGCACATCGCCCCCGCCTCCGTACACATCGACCCACTCAGCGCCCTGCACATGGCCCGCACACTCGCCGACCTCGGACGAGCACTGGAAACCGAAGTCAGCCCGCTCGGTGAAGAAGGCGACGGACAGGCAGTCCTCGCCATCGACATCGAAGGACGCGTCTACAGCATCGACCACACCGGGGACTGGTACCTCGGCGCCGGCATCGACGAAGCACTGGCAACGCTGGTCGGAGGAATCCAGCCGGAACGGCTGACGACTGGCTGAACCACACCCCGGGCGGGCGCGACGACAGACCACGCCCGCCCGGCCGGCCACCCCGCCCGACGGGCCCGACAGGCCGCCCCGACCCCGCACAACCCCCGTCGCCCGCTACACCGGCCCCTGATCCGGCAGCACCGCCGAAACCCGGAAACCACCCGCGTCCGTCGGCCCCGACACGAACACACCCCCCAGACCCAGCACCCGCTCCCGCATCCCCACCAGACCGTTACCACCGCTCGGCAGCCCCGCATCCGCCGCAGCGCCGTCCGACGGGCCGTTCTCCACCTGCATCGCAACCTCCGAACCACGATGCGCCAACCGCACCCACGTCCTCGCACCCGCCGCATGCTTGTGGACGTTCGTCAAAGCCTCCTGCACCACCCGGTACGCCGTCTGCTCCACCTCCGGCGCATACGGACGCACCTCACCGTCCACCGACAGCTCCACCGTCATCCCCGCCGCCCGGGACTGCCCGACCAGCACTTCCACCTCACGCAAACGCGGCCCGTCCTCCACAGCCGCCGCAGCCGCCGCAGCCGCCGCCCGGCCCACCGCCGCCAACGGCACCCGCGCCACCCGAGCCACCGCCGGATCACCCGTACGCAACACACCCAGCATCTCGCGCAACTCGGTCAACGCCTGCCGACCCATATCGCCGACCAACGCCGCGTTCCGCACCGCCTTCGCCGGATCCTTCGGCGCCACCGCCTGCAGCGCCGCCGCATGCACCACCATCAAGCTCACCCGGTGCGCCACCACATCGTGCATCTCCCGCGCAATCCGCGTCCGCTCCTCCGTGCGCGCCCACTCCGCCCGCTCCTCCGCCCGATCCGCGAGCAGCGACAACTCCCGCTCCAACGAATCCGCCCGCTCCCGCAAGCTCTCCATCAGCCGGCGCCGCGCCCCTATGTAAAGACCGAACAGCACCGGCGGGGCCGTCAGCCCCAACGACATCAGAAGGGACAGCACCGGCACGTACCAGTCACCGTGCCCCAGGTCCCCGGCGTGCACCGAGACACTCTGCTGCAACCGCACGTACGCGACGATGAACGTGCCCACCAAGGACATCCCCGTCAGCACCGCGGTGATCCTGCGCGGCACATCCGACGCGGCCAGCGTGTACAGACCGACCAGGCCCATCAGATAGCCCATCTCCGCAGGCGTCGTCGCGATCGAGACCAGCACCACGGCGATCGGCCAGCGCCGCCGCACCACCAGCACGGACCCTGCGAACAGCCCGAACACCACCCCGAAAGGCACCGGCACCCCGGCGTCCCCCGCGAAACGCACCCCCTCCAACACGCACTCCACCGCGGACAGCAGCGCCAGCCACACATCCAGGACGACACTGCGCCGTCGCTCCCACCACCCATAGCCGCGAGTGGTCGATCCCGCGCCTTCCCGGTGTTCCCCCGTTGCGGTCATGGCATCCAGACTACGGGCGGCCGCATCCCATTTTTGGGCGACCTGGACAGCACGTACCGCGTTCGAACGGCGACGAAATAAGCGACGATCGCCCGAAATGGCGAATCGACCGCTCATTCGACCCGGGCATCCGCATTCCGGACAACGCTTGATCCGTGACAGACATCACCAGCAAATACGCCGACTTCGAAGGCCTCCGCGAGCAGGCCGTCGCCCTGCGCCGCGAGGGCCTGAGCCTCCGGCAGATACGCGATCGGCTCCACGTCCACAACAACGACATCCTGAGCCGCCTGGTAAAGGGGGAACCCGCGCCGCAATGGACGAAGCGGCCGAACGCCAAGGACGACCTGCGAGAGAAGGCGCGAGGGCTACGACAGCAGGGCATGACCTACGACCAGATCCAGGTGGAGCTGGGGTGCTCGAAGAGCTCGATCTCGCTGTGGGTGCGAGATCTACCCAAGCCGGAGCCCCGCTACACACCTGCGGAACAACTTGCCCTCATGAACGCCGGCCTGGTCGAGCTGCGCACCTCACGGGAGAAGGAGCGGGAGGAAACCAAGCGCCTCGCGCGCGACGCCGTAGGTGAACTGTCGGACCGGGAACTCTTCCTTGCCGGAGTGACTCTGTACTGGGCCGAAGGCGCCAAGGACAAGACATACAGCAGGCGGGAAAGCCTCCAGTTCATCAACAGCGACCCGAACGTGATCAAGCTCTACCTGCGCTGGCTCGACCTGCTGGAAGTCGCGCGGGACCGCATGCATATGCGAGTGAGCATCCATGAATCGGCGGACATCCCCGGAGCGGAGCGGTTCTGGGCAGAGTTGGCAGGGATCCCTACTTCTGCACTCAAGAAGACGACCCTGAAGAAGCACAACCCGAAGACGACGCGGAAGAACACCACGGAGCGCTACCGAGGCTGTTTGATCATCTACGTGACCAAAAGCGCCGACATCTATCGTCGCGTAGAGGGGGCCTGGTACGGCATAGTGTTGGGTGCTGATCCAGCGACCAGATGAAAATGTCCGGTTAGTTGGCTTTATTCCCCCGTGGTGTAATTGGCAGCACAGTAGCTTTTGGTGCTATTTGTCCGGGTTCGAGTCCTGGCGGGGGAGCATTCACGTGCGGGCCCCGACCTCACCGGTCGGGGCCCGCACTCATGTCCGCCCCGTACGCCCCCGGTATCCTTCGGGTGTCCACCACCCAAAGCCGAAGGGCACATCTGTGAGCGTCCACAGCCCGGCAGCCGTCGTCGTCCTCGCAGCGGGTGAGGGCACCCGCATGAAGTCGAAGACCCCCAAGGTCCTGCACGAGATCTCCGGGCGCTCGCTCGTCGGACATGTCGTCACCGCCGCCCGCGAACTGGACCCCGAGCACCTCGTCGTGGTCGTGGGCCATGCGAGTGAGCAGGTCACCGCGCATCTCGCCACCGTCGACAGCCAGGTGCGGACGGCCTACCAGGCCGTTCAGGGCGGTACCGGCCACGCCGTTCGCGTCGCGCTCGAAGAGCTCGGCGGCGTCGTCGAGGGCACCGTGATCGTCGTCTGCGGCGACACCCCGCTGCTTTCCGGCGCCACGCTCACCGCGCTCGCGGCCACCCACTCGGCCGACGCCAACGCCGTCACCGTGCTGTCCGCGGAGGTCCCGGACGCCACGGGTTACGGCCGGATCGTCCGTGACGCGGCGAGCGGTGCGGTGACCGAGATCGTCGAGCACAAGGACGCGTCCGACTCCCAGCGCGCGATCCGTGAGATCAATTCCGGCGTGTTCGCGTTCGACGGGCGGCTGCTGGCGGACGCGCTCGGCAAGGTCCGTACCGACAACAGCCAGGGCGAGGAGTACCTCACCGATGTGCTGTCCATCCTGCGTGAGGCCGGGCACCGTGTCGGTGCCTCGGTCGCGGCCGACCACCGCGAGATTCTCGGGATCAACAACCGGGTGCAGCTCGCCCAGGCCCGTGCCCTGCTGAACCAGCGGTTGCTGGAGCGGGCGATGCTGGCGGGCGTGACTGTGGTGGACCCCGCGACGACGTCGATCGATGCCACGGTGACGTACGAGCAGGACGCGATCGTGCATCCGGGTACCCAGCTGCTGGGTACCACGCATCTGGCCGAGGACGCCGAGGTCGGCCCGAACAGCCGGCTGACGGACACGACCGTCCATGCGGGGGCACGTGTGGACAACACGGTCGCGGACGGGGCGGAGATCGGCCCGGGGGCGACGGTCGGTCCGTATGCGTACCTGCGTCCCGGTACGAGGCTCGGCGCGAGGTCGAAGGCCGGTACGTATGTGGAGATGAAGAACACCACGATCGGCGAGGGCACGAAGGTGCCGCATCTGAGTTACGTGGGCGACGCGACGATCGGTGATCACACCAACATCGGTGCCGCGAGCGTCTTCGTGAACTACGACGGTGTGGCGAAGCACCACACGACGATCGGCTCCCACTGCCGGACCGGTTCGGACAATATGTTTGTGGCTCCTGTCACGGTCGGGGACGGCGTGTACACCGCTGCGGGCTCGGTCATCACCAAGGACGTGCCGCCCGGTTCGCTGGCTGTCGCCCGCGGCCAGCAAAGGAATATCGCGGGTTGGGTGGCTCGGAAGCGTCCGGGCAGCGCGGCTGCGCAGGCGGCTGAGGCCGCCGCGCAGGAAGCCGGCGAGGAAAGCTGACCGGAAACGGCTGCGCCGCGCACGGCGTACCGTGATAGATGCTCACCCCATTTCGGCTGGCTCGTTGCACATCGGACACATGCGTGCAGCGCCAGGAACACGTCTGAGGAGACTGTGCTGTGACCGGGATCAAGACGACCGGCGAGAAGAAACTGATGTTCTTCTCCGGCCGCGCCCACCCCGAGCTGGCCGAGGAGGTTGCGCACCAGTTGGGTGTCGGCCTCGTGCCGACGAAGGCCTTCGATTTCGCCAATGGTGAGATCTACGTCCGCTTCCAGGAGTCCGCCCGTGGCGCCGACTGCTTCCTGATCCAGAGCCACACGGCTCCGATCAACAAGTGGATCATGGAGCAGTTGATCATGCTGGACGCGCTGAAGCGCGCGTCGGCCCGTTCGATCACGGTGATCGTGCCGTTCTACGGGTATGCCCGTCAGGACAAGAAGCACCGTGGCCGTGAGCCGATCTCGGCCCGTCTGGTCGCCGATCTGATGAAGACGGCGGGTGCGGACCGCATCCTCACGGTCGATCTGCACACCGACCAGATCCAGGGCTTCTTCGATGGTCCGGTCGATCACCTCTTCGCGCTGCCGATCCTCGCCGACTACGTCGGTGCGAAGGTCGACCGGTCGAAGCTGACGATCGTCTCCCCGGACGCCGGCCGTGTGCGGGTCGCGGACCGTTGGTGCGACCGTCTGGACGCCCCGCTGGCGATCGTGCACAAGCGCCGTGACAAGGACGTCGCGAACCAGGTGACGGTCCACGAGGTCGTCGGTAACGTCAAGGGCCGGGTGTGTGTCCTGGTCGACGACATGATCGACACCGGTGGCACGATCTGTGCCGCTGCCGACGCGCTGTTCGCGCATGGTGCCGAGGACGTCATAGTGACGGCGACGCATGGTGTGCTGTCGGGTCCGGCGGCGGACCGGCTGAAGAACTCGAAGGTCAGCGAGTTCGTGTTCACGGACACGCTGCCGACGCCGGGTGAGCTGGAGCTCGACAAGATCACGGTGCTGTCGATCGCGCCGACGATCGCGCGTGCGGTGCGTGAGGTCTTCGAGGACGGTTCGGTGACGAGCCTCTTCGAGGAGCAGTAAGCAGCACTGCGGAAAAGATCCACTTTGGGTGCGGCCTCCCCGCCGGGTAGACTCAGCGAGTTGCTCGGCGAGGGAGGCCGTACTCATGGGTACGGCGGTCCGTTATCGACGCGCTCTTCGTAGCAGGCCTGTCGTGGGCCGGGTGACCATCCCGTTTTCGTCACCCCACGAGGAGTGCAGTCATGGCCGAGATCAAGCTCGCCACCCAGCCCCGTTCCGAGTTCGGCAAGGGTGCTGCCCGCCGCGCCCGTCGTGACAACCAGGTTCCCGCGGTCGTCTACGGCCACGGCGCCGAGCCGGTCCACATCACGCTGCCGGCCCACGAGCTGCTGCTGGCGCTGCGTACCCCGAACGTTCTGATCGGCCTGGAGCTCGACGGCAAGAACGCGCTGGTCATCCCGAAGGCTGTGCAGCGCAACCCGCTCAAGGGCGACATCGAGCACGTCGACCTGCTGACCGTCAAGCGCGGCGAGAAGGTCAACGTCGAGGTCGTGGTGCACGTCGAGGGTGAGCTGGCCCCGGGCGGCAACCTTCTCGAGTACGTGCAGAACACCCTGCTCGTCGAGGCCGAGGCCACCCACATCCCCGAGTCCGTCACGGTCTCCGTCGCGGGCCTGGACGCCGGTGACTCCATCCTCGCCAAGGACATCCCGCTGCCGTCCGGCTCGGTGCTGGCCGGCGACGAGGACGCTGTCGTCCTGCAGGTCGTCGCCGCGCAGGCCGAGGAGCCGACCGCCGAGTCGGCCGAGGCCGAGGGCGCCGAGGCCTGAGCCTCGCCCTTCACGCGTGACCTGCTTGACTGACGGGGCGGCGGTTCCTTCTCCGGGGACCTGCCGCCCCGTCGGCCTGTATCCGGGCCATCCGGAACCATCCGTACGCGAAGGAGACCGAGCGCAGATGTCCGAAGCCACCGACCCCTGGCTCATCGTGGGCCTCGGCAATCCCGGTCCCGAGTATGCGGCGAACCGGCACAATGTCGGCTTCATGGTCGCCGATCTCCTCGCCGAGCGGATCGGCGGGAAGTTCAAGCGCGCTCAGAAGGCTCAGGCGCAGGTCGTCGAGGGCCGCATGGGCCCGCCCGGACCGGCCAACCGCCGGGTCATCCTGGCCAAGCCGATGTCGTACATGAACCTCTCCGGGGGTCCCGTCACCGCGCTCCGCGACTTCTACAAGGTGCCGACCGATCACATCGTGGCGATCCACGACGAGCTGGACATCGATTACGGGATGCTGCGGCTGAAGCTGGGCGGCGGCGACAACGGGCACAACGGACTCAAGTCGATGACCAAGTCGATGGGGTCCGACTACCACCGGATCCGGTTCGGGATCGGCCGCCCGCCGGGCCGGATGCAGGTCGCCGACTTCGTACTGAAGGATTTCTCGTCCACCGAGCGCAAGGAGCTCGGCTATCTCGTGGACCGGGCGGCGGATTCGGTGGAGTGTCTGCTGGCGGAGGGTCTTGAGCGCGCACAGAGCGCGTACAACTCATGAGATAGCAGGGCGATCCCGGATCATTTCCGACCAGGGGCCGAGGTGAAGTTGACCGCAAGCGTTCGCCTGCCCAAGGATCGCTCCCCATGAAGCGGAGCACCTCCCACCGCGCACTGCTCTACGGCCGCAGCGCCGCCCTGGGCTGCGTCGTCCTGCTGTTGCTCGTCGCGGGCGTCCTGTCGTCCTGGTCCTCGGCGCAGCACATCGTCCTCGCCAAGGGCCGTGAGCACGGCACGATGACGGTGACCGGCTGCGGCGCGGACGTCTGTACGGGTTCGTTCGCCCCGGCCGACGATGCGACCGCGCGTGGGCGCGTGACGGTCGAGAAGTCCGTCGCGGTGCGGAAGGGCGGCAGGTATCCGGTCGTGGTGAAGCCCGGGACCGACGTTGTCGTGCGCACGGGGCTTCCGGGGTTTCTGCACTCCTGGGTGCCGCTCGGCGGCGCACTGCTGCTCGCCGCCCTGATCATCGGCGGCGGTCTGCGGCTCACCCGGACCGCATGGGGAACCGGGATCGCGGGCGCGGTCCTGCTGGTGGCGACGTTCATCGCCCTCTGAGCTGTGCCCCGAGCCGCGCTCCGAGCGGCTCCCGGGCCGCGCTCGGGGCCCTTCCCCGGGACGCCCCGAGGCGCGGACTCCTGTGCGGGAGCTGTGTGTGCGCCCGATCGTTATCCGGAACCATTGGGGCAGAGCGAGGCACAGGGGGCGGATGTGAACACATCAACCTTGACTCGCTGAAGCAGCCACAGGAAGCTGAGCCGTCCCCCCCACGGCATCCCTCATCTCTCACGTTGGACTGCCCATGCGCATACTCATTCCCGCCGGCGCTCTGGTCACCGCGGTGACCGCCTCGCTGCTGCTGGCACCTTCCGCCTCCGCGACGCCCAAGGGCGACAACGGCACGGTGAAGATCCACGACGCCAAGACCGGCGAGGAGCTTCGCAGGAACGAGCCGAAGGTCTGCTCCTTCTACCTCGACGCCTTCGGCTTCGACGCCACCCAGAAGGTCCAGTGGCACATCGAGGCCTGGGCCGACAACGACCTGGACAAGGGCGAGACGGTCAAGACGGGCGCCTTCGCGCTCGATGGTTCCGGCCACGGCCGTACCACCGACATGACCCTGCCCGACGGCCAGTACAAGCTGTTCTGGAACTTCGAGGGCGAGAACGGCAAGGCCAAGCACAAGGTCTTCAAGAGCGACTGCGAGCCGGGCAAGCCCGGCGAGGAACCCACGAAGCCCGGTGAAGAGCCCACGAAGCCCGGCGAGGAGCCCTCGGCCACGCCGTCGACCGGCCCGTCCGCTCCCGGCGGCGAGCAGCCGTCCGGCGCCCCGTCGCCCTCGGAAAGCACCCCGGCCGGCGCTTCGGCCACCCAGGACGGCGCGTCCGGCAACCTCGCCGAGACCGGAAGCAGTGCCCCGGTCGGCATGTTGGCGGCGGTCGCCGTGGCGCTCGCCGCGGCCGGCGGCTTCCTGGTGATGCGCCGCCGCAGGGCTCAGCAGCACTGACGTCCGCGCAGCGAAGTGCCCCCACCGGATGCGTCCGGTGGGGGCACTGTCGTGCTGCGGGCGAGAAGGTCAGCCGGTGTTGCGCAGACCCGCGGCGACACCGTTCACCGTGAGCAGCAGGGCCCGGGCGAGCAGCGGGTCGGCTTCCTCACCGCGTTCGGCGGCCGCGCGCTGGCGGGCCAGCAGGGAGACCTGAAGGTAGGAGATCGGGTCGAGGTAGGCGTCGCGGATGGAGAAGGTCTGCTGGAGCACCGGGCTGGTGCCGAGCAGTTCGGTTCCGCCGGTGACCTTGAGGACTTCCCGTACGGTCAGTGCGTGCTCGGCCTCGATGTCGGCGAAGACGTGCTTCAGCTCGTCGGGGACGAGTGTGTCGACGTAGTGGCGGGCGATCCGCAGGTCGGTCTTGGCGAGTGTCATCTCCACGTTCGAGATGAAGTTCCGGAAGAAGTGCCACTGTTCGTGCATCTCGTCCAGGACGGTGTCCAGGCCGGCTTCGCGCAGTGCCTTGAGCCCGGAGCCGACGCCGTACCAGCCGGGGACGATCTGCCGGGACTGGGTCCAGCCGAAGACCCACGGGATGGCGCGCAGTCCGTCGAGGCCGGCGCCGGAGTCGGGGCGGCGTGACGGGCGGGATCCCAGGTGCAGCTCGGCGAGCTGGTCGACGGGGGTGGAGGCGAAGAAGTACGCGGGCAGGTCGGGGTCCTCGACCAGCTTGCGGTAGGCGGCGTGGGCGGCGTCGGAGACGGTGTCCATGGCCGCGTCCCAGCGGGCGAGGGCCTCGTCGGACTGGCGGGGCGCGGTGTGCAGCGCGGAGGCCTGGAGGGTGGCCGCGACGGTCAGTTCCAGGTTCTCCCGGGCGAGTGCCGGGATGAGGTACTTGTCGGAGATGACCTCGCCCTGTTCGGTCACCTTGATCTCGCCTTCCAGCGTGCCCCAGGGCTGGGCGAGGATCGCGTCGTGCGAGGGGCCGCCGCCGCGGCCGACGGTGCCGCCGCGGCCGTGGAAGAGGCGCAGGCGTACGCCGTAGCGGTGTGCGACGTCGCGCAGGCGGCGCTGGGCGCGGTGGATTTCCCACTGGGAGGTGGTGATGCCGCCGAACTTGGAGGAGTCGGAGTATCCGAGCATGACCTCCTGGACGTCGCCGCGCAGGGAGACGAGCCGCCGGTAGGAGGGGTCGGCGAGCATGTCGTCGAGGATGACGTCGGCGGCGCGCAGTTCGTCGGTGGTCTCCAGGAGCGGCACGATGCCGATCTTGGCCCAGCCGCCGTGCAGGTCGAGCAGTCCGGCCTCGCGGGCGAGTACGGCGGCGGCGAAGACGTCGTCGGCGCCCTGGCACATCGAGATGATGTACGACTCGATGACTTCGGGGCCGAACCGTTCGAAGGCTTCCTTGATGGTGTGGAAGACGCCGAGGGTCTTCTCGCCCGCGGCGTCGAGGGGCGCCGGGGTCGGGGCGAGCGGGCGGCGGGAGCGGAGTTCCTTGGCGAGGAGCTTCTGCCGGTAGTCGCGCGGCATGTCGGCGTAGCGCCAGGATTCCTCGCCGAGCCGGTCGAAGAGCTGGCCGAGGGTGTGGTGGTGGGCGTCGGCGTGTTCGCGTACGTCCATGGTGGCGAGCTGCAGGCCGAATGCGGAGAGTGTGCGGATGGTGCGGTCCATCCGGCCGTCGGCGAAGAGGCCGCCGCGGTGCTCGCGCAGGGAGGTCTGGATGAGTGCGAGGTCGGCGACGAGTTCGCTGGTGCCGAGGTAGTCGCAGCCGGGGCGGTGCGGGGTGCCGCCGGCGAGGCGTTCGCGGGTGTTGACGAGCTTCTGCCGGATGCAGGTGGCCTTGAGGCGGTACGGCTCCTCGGCGTTCAGCCGCTTGTAGCGGGGGCTGATCTCGGGGAGTCGTTCCAGGTCGGCTTCGAGGGAGGTGAGCAGTTCGTCGGTGGCGCCGGTGTAGCGGATGGAGTTGGAGAGCTGGGCGCGCAGGTAGTCGACGAGTTCCAGGGCGTCGGTGATGCCGTGCTCGTGCTGGAGGATCAGCACGTCCCAGGTGACGGCGGGGGTCACGTTGGGGTTGCCGTCGCGGTCGCCGCCGATCCAGGTGCCGAAGGTCAGGGGGCGGGTGCCTGCGGGCAGCTGGACGCCGACCCGCTCCAGTTCGGCGGCGAGGTCCTCGAGTACGTCCCCGACGGCGTTGGCGTGCAGTTCGTCGAGGTAGTAGATGGCGTTGCGGGCTTCGTCGGCGGGTTCCGGGCGGACCACGCGCAGTTCGTCGGTCTGCCAGATGAGGTCGATGTTCTCGGCGAGCCGCAGGTCGTGGCGGCGACGGTCGGCCTCGATGACGGGGGTGTCGAGCAGTTCGGCGATGCGGCGGAGCTTGTTGAGCACGGAGCGCCGTGCGGCCTCGGTGGGGTGGGCGGTGAACACGGGCCGCACGTTGAGGTTCTTGACGGTTTCGCGCAGGTGCTGCGGGTCGGCGTCCTTCAGCCGGTCGGCGGTGCGGGCCAGGAGGCCGCCCTCGGCGGCGCGTCGGTCGCGCATCTCGTGGGCGCGGTGGACCTGCTCGGTGACGTTGGCGAGGTGGAAGTAGGTGGAGAAGGCGCGTACGAGTTGCGCGGCGGTCTCCAGGTCCGTGTCGCCGAGGAGTGCGGCGGCGGCTTCGCCGTCGGTGCGGGTCAGGGCGCGGACACGCTCGACGAGGTCGAGGAGTTCCTGGCCCTCCTGGCGTACAAGGGTCTCGCCCAGAAGATCACCCAGGCGGCGGATGTCGGCGCGCAGTTCGGGGCTGGCGGCGGGGGTCTGGTCGGCACTGCTCACAGTGTGCGGCTCCTTGCAGCGGATGAGGAGGTGCGTGGTGAAGCGTCTCCCTACAAGGGTGGTGGCGGGAGACGGGTGGGCACGTCTGTCAGGGGGTCCGAGGGGGCCGCATGATGCGGTCACCCGCCCGGGAAAGCAGAGTGCGGACCGCGCTGTCCGACGGTTCCAGGATAGGTGTCGACGGCGTCGGCGCGGTTCGCGGCCCGCTCGGTGTTCCGTCGGGGCCCGGGGGCCGGCACCCGTCCGGTCGCGCTCTCGTGCTGCGGGCCTCCGCGCTGTCATACTTACGAAGCCGTAGGTTACGGATGCGTAGCCAGAGCTTTCCGTCGTACTCCTCACCCTCCAGGGGCTCCCCATGAACACCACCCCCGACGTGATCGGCGACGCCCGGGCACCGGCGGCCGACGGTCCGGATCTCCCCTCCGCCACGCTCGGTGGCGACAGCAAACGGTCGATCGAGCAGATCGCCCTGCTGCTGTTCATCGTGGTGCCGTTCGTGGCCCTGGTCGCGGCGGTGCCGCTGGCGTGGGGGCGCGGGGTGAGCTGGCTCGATCTGGGTCTGCTGGTCGCCATGTACTACATCGGCTGCCACGGCATCACGATCGGTTTCCACCGCTACTTCACCCATGGTGCGTTCAAGGCGAAGCGCCCGCTCCGTATCGCCCTGGCCGTCGCCGGGTCGCTCGCGGTGGAGGGGCCGCTGGTGCGCTGGGTGGCGGACCACCGCAAGCATCACCGTTTCTCCGACGCCGAGGGCGATCCGCACTCGCCGTGGCGGTTCGGGGAGTCGCTTCCGGCGCTCATGAAGGGCCTGTGGTGGGCGCACATCGGCTGGATGTTCGACGAGGAGCAGACGCCGCAGCACAAGTACGCCCCGGATCTGATCAAGGATCCGGCGATGCGCGGGGTCTCCCGTCACTTCCTCACGCTCACGATCGTCTCGCTGGCGGTTCCGCCGCTGGTCGGCGGTCTGGTGACGATGTCGTGGTGGGGTGCGGCAACGGCGTTCTTCTGGGGCTCGCTCGTACGGGTGGCGCTCCTGCACCACGTCACGTGGTCGATCAACTCGATCTGTCACGCGGTCGGCAAGCGCCCGTTCAAGTCCCGTGACCGGTCCGGGAACGTGTGGTGGCTGGCGGTCCTGTCCTGCGGAGAGTCGTGGCACAACCTGCACCATGCGGACCCGACGAGCGCCCGGCACGGGGTGCTGCGGGGCCAGGTCGACTCCAGTGCCCGGCTGATCCGGTGGTTCGAGAAGCTCGGCTGGGCGTACGACGTGCGCTGGCCCGACGCGTCCCGGATCGACTCCCGGCGCAAGTCCGCACGGGCCGACGCGGCATGATTGACGGCGTGGCGACCGACGGCAGCACGAGCAGCGAGAAGAACCGGCCCTCCTCCACCCGGCGCACCCGACGCGTGCGGATGACGGGCAAGGAACGCCGCGAGCAACTGCTGGACATCGGCCGCACCCTTTTCGCCGACAAGGGTTTCGAAGGCACGTCGGTCGAGGAGATCGCCGCCC
This sequence comes from Streptomyces sp. JH14, assembly GCF_029428675.1. Taxonomy (GTDB): domain Bacteria; phylum Actinomycetota; class Actinomycetes; order Streptomycetales; family Streptomycetaceae; genus Streptomyces. Next base: position 2,779,583 of record NZ_JAJNEL010000001.1, read on the forward strand.
GCGCCGGTGTCTCCAAGCCGGTCGTGTACGAGCACTTCGGCGGCAAGGAGGGCCTGTACGCGGTGGTGGTCGACCGTGAGATGCGCCAGCTGCTCGACATGGTGACCAGCGCCCTGACGGCGGGTCATCCGCGTGAGCTCCTGGAGCAGGCGGCGTTCGCGCTGCTCGATTACATCGAGACGTACACGGACGGCTTCCGCATCCTGGTCCGTGACTCTCCCGTCGCCCAGTCGACGGGCACGTTCGCGTCCCTGATCAGCGATATCGCCACCCAGGTGGAGGACATTCTGGGCCTGGAGTTCAAGGCCCGCGGCTTCGACCCGAAGCTGGCGCCGCTGTACGCGCAGGCGCTGGTCGGCATGGTGGCGCTGACGGGTCAGTGGTGGCTGAACGTGCGCAAGCCGAAGAAGGCCGAGGTGGCGGCGCATCTGGTGAACCTGGCCTGGCACGGTCTGGAGAACCTGGAGTCGAAGCCGCGGCTGATCGGACACCGCAAGAGCTGAGCGGTGCGGGGTGCCCGCCCGGCGCCCCGCGCGTCTGCGGCTTACGCGGCTTCTGCGGCCTTCGTACCGCCGCTCCGAACAGCAGGAACCCCGTTATTGCTCAATCGTTAAACCGCTTCGGTCCCGTGGGTCACAGCTGTAGAGTCTGCGACTATCCCGGGCACCGATTCACCATGCATGTAACGCATCTGTGAATCCGTTCGACCCGGTTCCACCACTGACCCCTGGGGGGGGCTTTGTCTTCTGTGGAACCCACCCTGTCCGCGCCCGCGCGCCCGAAGCGCGCCCGCCGGATCGCGGCTTGCACCGCACTTGTTCTCTCGGCCGGCATGCTGCTGGCCGCCCCGGCCTCGGCCGATGCCACACCCGCACCGCACCGCACCGTGACCGAGAGGCCCACGTCCTCGACGGGCCTGCAGCCGACCCTGACCCTGCCGAAGCACACCGCCCGGAAGTCGAAGGCGGCAGCGGCGGAAGATGCGGGCGGCGCGGTCGTTGCGGCGAAGCCCCGTGCGGACTTCGACGACGACGGCTACTCCGACCTGATCTACCGGACGTACGACGCCGAACTCCTCATCTTGCCGAGCACCGCCGATCAGGCGCATGCGTTCGAGATCCCCGGCAAGGCTCCGGACGTACACAAGGACGTCATTCCGGTCGGCGACCAGACGGGTGACGGGGTCGCGGACGTCCTGACCCTGTCGCCGTACGGCTCGCTCTCGTTCCATGCGGGCATGTCGGCGGCGGGCACCGGGAACTCGACCTGGACCGGCAAGGGCTGGCAGATCTACAACAAGGTGCTCTCGCCCGGTGACCTGACCGGCGACGGACGGTCCGACCTGCTGGCCCGCACGCCTGCGGGCGAGCTGTACCTGTACGCGGCCACCGGCAACACGGCCGCCTCCCCCTTCTCCGCACGGGTGCTGATCGGTAAGGGCTGGGGCGCGTACGACCAGCTCATCGGGGCGAACGACGTTACCGGGGACGGCATCGCCGACCTCTACGGGCGGACCGTCTCCGGCGAGCTGTACTTCTACACGGGCACCGGCTCCACGGCAGCCCCGTTCACCGATCCCGACCACGTCGGGCGTGGCTGGAAGATCTACAACCAGGTCATCGGCGTCGACGACCTGAACGGCGACGGCCGGGGCGACCTGCTCGGCCGCGCGGTCAACGGGGACGTCTACGTCTACCTCGCCACCGGCACCGGCGGCGAACTCGCGACGCGCGTGGCGAGCGGCACCGGTATGAACGTGGCATCGCTCATCGCCGGCACGGGCGGCGCCCCCGACCACGGCAAGAACGATCTCATCGGGCTCGACTCCGAGGGCACGCTCTGGGCCTACTGGTCGCTGAACAACGGCAAGCTGAGCCCGCGTGCCCGCTGGAGCGACGTGGGCGGGTGGAAGGGCTTCAAGCCCCTCGTCGCGTCCTCGCTCGCGGAGACCACCCTGGCCAGTCTGCTGGAGGTGTTCGACGGCGGGCTCTACAACTACACCTACTCGGACCGCGTTCACCTGATGAGCAGCGCCTGGGGCAGCTACAACGTCACCGTCGGCCCCGGCGACCTGACCGGCGACGGCAAGGGTGACGTGCTGACCCGCGACACCGGCGGCTACCTGTACATCCATCCCGGCAACGGCACGGGCAGCGGTTTCGGTGCCCGCATCAAGGTCGGTGGTGGCTGGAACGTGTACAACACGATCATCGGCGCCGGCGACTTCACCGGTGACGGCCGCACCGACGTGGTGGCCCGCGACTCCGCGGGGGTGCTCAAGATGTACCGGGGCACCGGCGACAAGTACAGGCCGTTCCAGTCCCCGTTCCCCGTCGGCGGGGGCTGGAACACCTACACGAAGCTGGCCGCGCCCGGCGACCTCACCGGGGACGGCAAGGCCGACCTCGTCGGGGTCGACCGCAACGGCAGCCTCTACCTCTACATCTCGAACGGCTCCGGCCAGTTCGCCGCCCCGGTCAGGCTCGGCGGCGGCTGGAACACGTACAGCATCCTGAACTGATCACCCCGCACCGCACAGAGCGCCCTGCGGCCGGGCTTCCGGCGGCAGGGCGCTCCTGCGTGCCGGCGCCGGGCTCATCCCGCCGGCTCCAGGAACTGCCGCCCGGCCGTTCCGAACGGCAGGAACCCCGTTATTACTCAATCGTTAAACCACTTCAGTCACGTGAGCCACAGCTGTAGAGTCTGTGGCTATCCCGGGCATTGATTCACCATGCATGTAAAGCATCCGTGAATCCGTTCGACCCGGTTCCACCACTTACCCCTGGGGGGGCTTTGTCTTCTGTGGAACCCGCCCTGTCCGCGCCCGCGCGCCCGAAGCGCGCACGCCGGATCGCGGCTTGCACCGCACTTGTTCTCTCGGCCGGCATGCTGCTGGCCGCCCCGGCTTCGGCCGATGCCACACCCGCACCGCACGTCCCGGCCGTCGAGCGGCCCGCGCAGCCCGGTCTCGACCGGCTGCCGACGCTCACGCTGCCGCAGCGCACCGCCAAGAAGTCCCCGGCCGCGCGTGTCGCGGGCGCGGCCGACGCGGTCATCCCGGCGAAGCCGCGTCAGGACGTGGACGACGACGGGTACAGCGACCTGATGGAACGCGGCATCGACGGACAGCTGTACGTCTACCCGTCGACCGGTACCGGAAGCCACACCTACACGATCAACGGCGACTACGAGGAGCAGTCCAAGGACATCATCGCGCCGGGCGACCTCGACGGTGGCGGCCGTCCCGAGTTCTTCACCCTGTCGGCGACCGGCACCCTCTCGCTCTTCCAGAGCTGGGGGGCGGACAGCACCGGCTACGCCACCTGGTCCGGCAAGGGCTGGCAGATCTACAACAAGGTCTTCGCTCCCGGCGACCTGAACGGCGACGGCCTGGGCGATGTCCTGGCCCGTACGCCGTCGGGTGAGCTGTACCTCTACACGACCACGGGCGCGGTCGACAGCAACCCGTTCAGGTCGCGGGTCAAGGTCGGCAGCGGCTGGGGCGTGTACGACCAGCTCGTCGGCGCGAACGACATGAACGGCGACGGCATCGGCGACCTGATCGCCCGTACGACCGCCGGCGAGCTGTACTTCTACGCCGGCACCGGCACCGCCGCGACCCCGTTCAAGGGCCGGGTGAAGGTCGGCAACGGCTGGAACGCGTACAACCAGCTCATCGGGATCGACGACCAGACCGGCGACGGCCTGGCCGACCTCCTCGTGCGCACCCAGTCCGGCACGATGTACTACTACGAGTCGACCGGGTACGGCACCTTCCTCCCCCGCAGCACTTGGGGGACGAACTGGAACGTCGCATCGCTGTTCCTCGGAGCGGGCGGAAACCCCGACTTCGGCAAGAACGACCTGATGGGGCTGGACGGCAAGAACAACCTGTACTGGTACTACGCGAAGAACAACGGGGCGCTCAGCGACCGCCAGCTCATCGACGCGTTCCCGTCGGGCCTCAGCTTCACACTGGCCTCGTCCTTCGACAAGGACGGCCAGTCCGACCTGCCGATCGTGTACAAGGGCACGCTCTACAACGGCGAATACACGATCGGCAACGGCTGGGACATCTACAACAGCCTCGTCGGTCCGGGCGACCTGAGCGGCGACGGCAAGGGCGACCTGCTGGCGCGGGACCGGTCCGGCAACCTCTACCTGTACCGCGGCAACGGCACGGGCAGCGCGTTCGCCACCCGGATCAAGGTCGGTTCCGGCTGGGGTGCGTACAACAAGCTCCTCGGCGCGGGCGACTACACCGGTGACGGCCGCACGGACCTCCTGGCCCGCACCACCGGCGGCACCCTCTACCTGTACGCGGGCACGGGCAACGCCTCCGCCCCGTTCAAGTCGCGGGTCTCCATCGGCGGCGGCTGGAACACCTACAACAAGCTCGCCGCACCCGGCGACATCAACGGTGACGGCAAGGGCGACATCGTCGGCGTCAACTCCGCCGGCGACCTCTACCGCTACACCTCGACCGGAACCGGGAAGTTCGCGGCGAAGGTCCGGGTCGGCGGCGGCTGGAACACCTACCGCAACCTGTACTGATCACCCCGCACCACACAGAGCGCCCTGCGGCCGGGCTTCCGGCGGCAGGGCGCTCCTGCGTGCCGGCGCCGGGGCTCATCCCGTCGGCTCCAGGAACTCCAGCCGGTTGCCCACCGGGTCGTGGGAGAAGAAGCGCCGGTGACCCGGCAGACCGGTGTCCCAGCGGACCTCCGCGCCGTGGGCCTCCAGCCGCGACGCGTACGCCTCGATGTCCGTGACGCGCAGACCGGGGTGCGCCTTCCTCGCCGGGCGGAAATCCTTCTCGACGCCCAGGTGGAGCTGGACCGGGCCCGCCTGGAACCAACAGCCGCCGCGGGCGGCCAGAGCGCCGGGCTTGGGCAGTTCGGTCATGCCGAGGGTGCCGACGTAGTAGGCGCGCAGGAGGTCCTCCGCGCCTTCCGGGGCGGCGAGCTGTACGTGGTCGAGGGCGGCGATCATCGGTTCTCCCGCCGGGACTTGTGCGCCACGGCGAAGATGCGGCGGAACGGGAAGACCGTGCCGTGCGGGCCCTTCGGGTACGCGGTGCGCAGTGCATCGCGGTATTCGGCGAGGAAGGCGTCCCTGGCCTGCGGGTCGTCCGCGAGCGCCGTCAGGACCGGGCGCAGACCGGTGCCCTTGACCCAGTCCAGGGCGGCGTCCTCACCCTGGAGAAGGTGGAGGTAGGTGGTCTCCCAGACGTCGGCGGTGATGCCGGGGGCGGTGAGGCGGTCGAGGTAGGCGGCGGGCGTCAGGACCGCGTCGCCGTGGCGCAGGATGCCGCCCAGACGGGAGCGCCAGCGGGGCGAGTCGGCCAGTTCGCGCATCAGGACGTGGGTGGGCTGGTCGAAGTTGCCGGGGACCTGGAGGGCGAACGTGCCGCCGGGGGTGAGGGCGTCGAGCCAGGCCGGGAAGCGGTCCGCGTGGCCGGGGACCCACTGGAGGAGGGCGTTGGAGACGATCACGTCGAACGGCTCCTGCGGCGTCCAGGTCGTCGCGTCGGCCTCGGCGAAGTCCATGAGGGGGGTGGCGTGGGCCTGGGCCCGTTCCAGCATCTGGGGGGAGTTGTCGTAGCCGGTGATGCGGGCCCCGGGCCAGCGGTCGGCGAGGAGGGCCGTGACGTTGCCCGCTCCGCAGCCGAGGTCCGCGATGCGGGGTGCGGGGACGGCCGGGGGCTCGGGGATGCGGGCCAGGAGGTCGTGGAACGGGCGGGTGCGGTGGTCGGCGTGGCGCAGGTACTGCTGCGGGTCCCAGATGGGTGTCGTCATGCGGCAAGGATCACGGGGAAACTATCTTGATGTCAAGACACTTGAATTCAAGAGACTTCATGTCGACAGACCCTTTACACTGATCCACATGGAGGACGAGGTCGACCGACTGGTCGCAGCATGGCGCCGCGAGCGCCCCGACCTCGACGTGGAACCGCTCGAGGTGCTCAGCCGCGTCTCGCGCCTCGCCCGTCACCTCGACCGGGCCCGCCGGATCGCCTTCGCCGAGCACAACCTCGAGCCGTGGGAGTTCGACGTACTGACGTCGCTGCGCCGCGCGGGCGCCCCGTACCAGCTCTCCCCCCGGCCAGCTGCTGACCCAGACCCTGGTCACCTCGGGCACGATGACCAACCGGATCGACCGGCTGACCAAGAAGAACCTCGTCGAGCGGCTCCCCGACCCCAGCGACCGGCGCGGTGTCCTCGTCCGGCTCACCGCCGAGGGGCGCGACAAGGCCGACCAGTCGCTGGCCGGGCTGCTCGCCCAGGAGCGGGCCATCCTGGGCGAACTCTCCCGCCAGCAGCGCGCCGAACTGGCATCGCTGCTACGCCAGTTGACCGCCCCGTTCGACAACGTCCCCGGCTAGCTCGGCCGGTCCGACACCGGCCCGCCGGGCCAGGGCGACCGCGGCCAGGGTCGAGTGCACGCCCAGCTTCCCCAGCACGTTCTGCATATGCGTACGCACCGTGTGCGGGGACAGGAACAGCCGCTCCGCCACCGCCTTGCGGCCCAGTCCGGCCACCATGCAGCGCAGCACCTCGCGCTCGCGCGGGGTCAGCGACTCGACCAGCCGCTCGCTCTCGGTGCGGTGCTTGCGGGCCGCCGTCAGTTCCCGCAGCACGCCGGTGAGCAGCGCCGGCGGAAGGTGCGTCTCGTCGCGCAGCACCCCGCGGATGACCGTGAGCAGCCGCTGCAGCGAGCAGTCCTTGGCCACCCAGCCCGACGCTCCGGCCTGCAGTGCGAGCGCGGCCCGGCGCGCGTCGTCCTTCTCGGCGAGCACCACCGTACGGACGGACGGCTGGCCCGCACGGACCCCGGCGACCAGCGAGATCCCGTCGACCGGGGTGCTGTCGCCACTGCGCGGGACGGGGACCGGGCCCGGGACGGCGCGTCCGCCCGGCGACAGGATGCCCAGTTCGGCATCGACGAGGATCACGTCGTACGTGCGGCCTTCGGCGGCCGCGCGCTCCAGGCAGCGCAGCGCGGCGGGGCCGCTGCCCGCCGCGGCCACCTCGACGTCCGGCTCGGCCGCGAGGGCCGCCGCGAGCGATTCGGCAAAAATGCGGTGGTCGTCCACCACGAGAACCCGGATACGGACCACAGGCACCCCCAGCTGTGTCTGGCCCGGGGCCACACCCCCGGCACCCCGACGGGGCGGACAAGTGCGGGTACGACGCCCGGAGCGCTGAGGTGAACCGCAATGCCACGGCCGCCGCCGTGTGCCGGCTGCCACCCCGCCCCGGGCGTCGTACCCGACCGTCTCGTACCCCTGAATCAGCACCGGCCCCCACCGGTGCTGTGCATCAGCGTACGGCTGAGGGCCCGAAGCGGAAGGCAATTGACAGAACTGATGGACCTCGGTGTTTAGGGTGTGGTTCATGTTTCGTCTTGAGACAGAAGTAGACAAAGATCGTCGTCTTCTGCTGGGTGAACGGCTGCACCACAGCAATACGGAGCGCTCGCCGCAGCTCCGCGCCCTGCTCGCCACACCGGCCGAGCACGAACTCCCGCTGGAGGTGTGGGCGATGGACGGCCGGGGTGCGCTGGCCGGCGGGCTGACCGGACGCACCTGGGCCTACTGGCTCCATGTGGACCTGCTCTGGGTCGGCGAGGAGCATCGCGGCTCCGGACTCGGCTCGCAACTGCTCGCCGAGGCGGAGCGGGTGGCCGTGACGGACCGCGGCTGCACCCGCTCCCGGCTGGAGACCTGGGGGTTCCAGGCTCCCGGCTTCTACCGGAAGCGGGGGTACGAGGTGAGCGGGCAGATCGACGACTACCCGCCCGGAGTCACCGAGTTCATCCTGACGAAGTCCTTCGGCTGACCGGCCGGCTCAGCCGGTGCGGCGGGCCCCGGCCGACGGGACCGCCGGGAAGACCCCGGGCGTCGCGTATCCCGCCGAAGTGAACGCCTCCAGCACCGACTTGGTGACCGCGTCCGCGTCGCTCTCCTCCACCAGCACGATCGCCGAGCCGCCGAAGCCGCCGCCGGTCATCCGCGCGCCGAGCGCCCCGGCCGCGTTCGCCGCGGAGACCACCAGGTCCAGTTCGGGGCAGGAGACCCGCAGATCGTCGCGGAGCGAGACATGGCCGGCCGTCAGGACGGGGCCCGCGGCGCGCACATCGCCCGCGTCGAGCAGCGCGATGACCTGCTCCACCCGCGCGTTGTCGCTGACCACATGGCGTACGTACCGCACGACCGACTCGTCCGCGCCGGCCTCGGCGAGGGTGTCGAGTGCGGCGCCGAGACCCTCGTACGGAAGGTCGCGCAGCGTCCCGATGCCGAGCGCCCGCGCGCCCGCCTCGCAGCCGGCCCGCCGCTCCGCGTACGCGCCGTCGCCCAGCTCGTGCTTGACCCGGGTGTCGACGACCAGCAGCCGCAGTCCGTGCGCGGGCAGGTCGAACGGGACCTGGCGCTGGGTCAGGTCGCGGGTGTCGAGGTGCAGGGCGTGGCCGTCGGTGCAGCAGGCCGACGCCATCTGGTCCATGACGCCGCACGGCACGCCGACGAACGCGTTCTCGGCGTGCTGCGCCAGGACCGCCAGTTCGGAGGCGGACAGGCCGAGTCCGAAGAGGTCGTTGAGGGCGAGCGCGGTGACCACTTCGAGGGCGGCGGACGAGGAGAGCCCGGCGCCGGTGGGAACGGTCGAGGTCAGCTGGATGTCCGCCCCGGTGACCGGGTGGCCGGCCTCGCGCAGCGCCCAGACGACCCCGGCCGGGTATGCCGCCCAGCCGTGTCCCGAGTGCGGGGCCAGCTCGTCGACGCGGAGCCGGACGACGCCGCCGGGCACGTCGGTGGAGTGCAGCCGCAGCTCTCCGTCGGTGCGGCGGGCGACGGCCGCGCGCGCGGTGTGCGGCAGCGCGAGCGGCATCACGAAACCGTCGTTGAAGTCGGTGTACTCACCGATCAGGTTGACTCGGCCGGGCGCCGCCCAGACTCCTTCGGGGGCGGCGCCGTACAGCTCGGTGAAGGCGGTGACCAGCTCTGCGTTGTCGGCCGTGTGGTCGGTCATGGCGCGGTGGGCTCCTCTCGGCGGGCGAACGTCCAGGCGTCGGTGACGATTCCGGCCAGGTCGGCGCGGGACGGCTGCCAGCCGAGCCGTTCCCTGGCGGTGGCGGCGGAGGCGACCAGCACGGCCGGGTCCCCGGCGCGGCGCGGGGCCGCGGTCTCGGGGACCGGGTGGCCGGTGACCTTGCGGACGGTCTCGATGACCTCGCGTACCGAGAAGCCGTTGCCGTTGCCGAGGTTGCAGATCAGGTGCTCGCCCGCGGTGGCCGCGTCCAGGGCCAGGAGGTGGGCCTCGGCGAGGTCCGCGACGTGGATGTAGTCGCGGACGCAGGTGCCGTCGGGGGTCGGGTAGTCGTCGCCGTAGACGGAGATCGACTCGCGCCGGCCGAGCGCGACCTGGAGGACGAGCGGGATGAGGTGCGACTCGGGGCTGTGCCGCTCTCCTTGGCTGCCGTAGGCGCCGGCCACGTTGAAGTAGCGCAGCGAGACGGCGGCCAGTCCGTGTGCGGCCGCCTGGCCGGTGATCATGTGGTCGACGGCGAGCTTCGTGGCGCCGTAGGGGCTGGTGGGCGCGGTCGGGTCGGACTCCGTGATGGGGCTGGAGACCGGTTCGCCGTAGGTCGCGGCGGTGGAGGAGAAGACCAGGGTCCGCACCCCGGCGTCGCGCATCGCGGCGAGCAGCGCGGTCGTGCCGCCGACGTTGTTCACCCAGTACTTCTCGGGGTGGGCGACGGACTCGCCGACCTGGGAGTACGCGGCGAAGTGCAGCACCCCGTCGTAGGAGGCGTCCAGCCACGTGGCGGCGTCCTGGATGCGGCCCTCGATGAACTCGGCACCGGCCGGGACGCCCTCGCGGAACCCGGTCGACAGGTCGTCGAGGACGGTCACCCGGTGACCGGCCTCGAGCAGATGCGCGGCGACCACACTGCCGACGTAGCCTGCGCCGCCGGTGACCAGGTACTTCTTCCCGGGGCTGGGCAGGGGATCGCTCTGGACGTCGCTCTGGGGCTTGCTCACTCGCTCGCTACCTCTCGCAGTCGCTGGGCCGCGGCCTCCGGCGGCACATCGTTGATGAACACACTCATGCCGGATTCGGAACCCGCGAGAAACTTCAGCTTGCCCGAGGTGCGTCGGATGGTGAAAAGCTCGAGGTGGAGCCCGAACTCCTCACGACCCGCAACCCCGAACGGCGCCTGGTGCCAGGCGGCGATGTACGGGGTCGGCGGCTCACCGGGGCCGAAGATCCGGTCGAATCGCCTCAAGAGTTCCAGATAGACCTGTGCGAACTCCGTGCGCGCGGCGTCGTCGAGTGCCCGCAGGTCGGGGACGCGGCGGCGCGGGTACAGATGGACCTCGTACGGCCAGTGGGCGGCGTACGGGACGAAGGCGACCCAGTGCTCGCCGGTCAGCACCACGCGGTCGCCGTCGGCCAGCTCGCGGGCCACGACGTCGTCGAAGAGATTGCCGCCGGTCCGCTCGCGGTGCGCCTCCATCGAGCGGAGCATCAGCTCGGTGCGCGGGGTGACGAAGGGGTACGCGTAGATCTGCCCGTGCGGGTGGCCGAGGGTCACACCGATCTCCGCGCCCCGGTTCTCGAAGCAGAACACCTGCTTGACCTGCGGAAGCTCGGCGAGTTCGGCGGTGCGGTCGGTCCAGGCGCCGAGGACCAGGGTCGCCTGCTCCTCGGTGAGGCCGGCGAACGACGCGTCGTGGTCGGAGGTGAAGCAGACGACCTCGCAGCGGCCGGAGTCACCGGCGAGCGAGGGGAAGCGGTTCTCGAAGACGACCACGTCGTACTGGTCGTCGGGGATCTCGCTGAGCCGCCCGTCCCGCGACGGGCAGAGCGGGCACTCGTCGGCCGGCGGGTGGTACGTACGGCCCTGACGGTGCGAGGCGATGGCGACGCTGTCCCCGAGGAGGGGATCGCGGCGGATTTCGGAGGAGGTCGATACGGCGTCCAGCGGCCGCCGGTCGACGGCGTCCCGGACCACGTCGTCGCGGCTGTCGTAGTAGAGCAGCTCCCGGCCGTCGGCGAGCGTCGTAACCGTCTTCTTCACCAGGTTCCTCCAAACATAACCGCACACAACAAATCACAAGCCAACACGCACGTCAATGCTCCGACACCACCGCATGTGACCCGGATCTCGCACGCGCCCACGCCCTCAAAGACGGTGATTCGCGCTCATGCGATCACAATCCAACAAGGACCCCCAAAAAAGCGTGTCGGCGGCTGGGGCGGTCTGACCGGCTCGCCGGAGAACAGCCACGGCTCCGACTTCCTGTCCGCCCGGGGCGGTACGGGCATCGGTGACGCCAACCCGCTCGGCGCCAACTGGCTGACGATCGTCCTCGGCCTCGGCTTCGTGCTCTCCTTCGGCTACTGGACGACCGACTTCGCCGAGGTGCAGCGCGCCCTGTCCGCGAAGAACCTGTCGGCCCCCGGCGCACGCCGCTGATCGCCGCGTTCCCCAAGATCTTCATCGTCTTCCTCGTGATGATCGCGGGCCTGGTCGCCGCCGTATTCGTACCGAAGATCGGCGCGCCGGATTCCGGTCTCACGTACAACGACGCCATCCCGCTGCTGATGCAGGAGCTGCTGCCCAACGGCGTGCTCGCGAGCCGGCCCTGCTCGGCTGGGGAGCGATCGTCCTCGCCGCCCTCTGCCACCTGCCCTACTCGGTCTGATCGGAGGCATCGCCATGTCCGACCTGCACAAGGAAGTCTCCGAACTGGAGCGCAAGTCCGCGACCGCGGCCCGCCTCTTCGACATCCGGCGGATCGTCGGCGGCCCCTTCGTGGTCTACGGAGTGATCGTCACGATCGCCGGGATCAACCCGTCCGACGCGGACCTGAAGAAGGCCGAGGGCGTCCACATCGACCTGTGGACCGGATTGGCCATGCTGGTCCTCGGGCTGTTCTTCCTGGTGCGGCTGAAGCTGCGCCCGGCCCGCGGACGCCGAAGACGGTCCTGACGCCTGATCAGTCGAAACGCGCAGCAGGGGCCGGACGTCACTCGACGTCCGGCCCCTGCTGATTCGGGACCACCGCCGCCCGGTCCAGCAGCCCGGTGCGGGCCGCCAGCGCCGCCGCCTCCAGCCGGGAGCCGACGCCCAGCTTCATCAGCACCCGCTGCACATGCGTACGCGCGGTGCTCGGCGCGATGCGCATCCCGGCCGCGATCAGCCGGGTGTCCTCGCCCTCCGCGACCCGCACCAGGACCTCGATCTCGCGCGGCGTGAGCATCTGCAGCAGCCGCTGCCCCTCGTCGTCCGGCTGGACGGCCGGGTTGAGCAGCTCGGCGAAGGCGCCCTGCAGCAGTTGGGGTGCGATCGCCGCCTCCCCGGAGCGCGCCCTGACCATCGCGCGCTCGACCCCCTCGATCCGCTCGTCGTGCCTGACGTATCCGGCGGCCCCGGCCGCGAACGCCGCCGCGATCCCGCGCGGGCTGGGGACCGGCCCGAGCACCACCACCGCCACCTGCGGGCGCTCCCGCTTGATCCGCGCGATCGGGTCGAACGCACCCGGTTCGGCCGGAGTCGCCGTGCCGAACAGGCAGACCTCCGGGGCCCGGCTCACCACGAGCTCCGCCGCACCGGCGGTCGGCGCGGCGGCCGCGAGCACCCGGTGACCCCGCAATTTCAGCGCCGAGGCGAGCGCCTCGGCGAGCAGTCGGTGGTCATCGACCACCATGAGCCGCACGCCCATTGATTGACCCCCAAGGCCTGGGCCCCCCGGCCCTTTGACCCGGCAAGCTACACGCTTGTTCGACGTGGCGCGCCCCTTACCAGGCAGAAGACCCCCGGAAAGCCGAATTATGTGACGTTCCGGTCCGGTTGACGGGCGCTGGGCGGACACAAGCGGATCAGCGGGCGTACAGAAACGACCGGCCCTGCCGGTCGAGTGATCGACCGGCAGGGCCGGTGTGCGTGCGCGGTGCCGCCGGGTCAGCCGGTGGCGAACGAGACCGCGAGGTAGCGCTTGTCGTCCAGCGTGGTCGTGGTCGGCTTGCTCGCCATCACCTCGGAGATGTACATCCGCCCGTCCCCGAAGAGGATCTCCGCATAGTCGAGGCTGTAGCTGGTCTCCGCCTCCCGGACGGACTCGTCGCTCGGGTTCTCCATCAGCACGGTCTGCTTGAAGGTGGCGCCGTCGATCGAGACGATCTGGCCGCCCTTGTCGTACGGGGGCGCCTTGTACGCAAGGATGTTGGAACCGTCCATGCGGATCGGGAACATCGTGTACCGCTCGCCCGCGTCGGCCTTGTCACTGGTCGGCTTGCCGGTCGTGAGGTCGAACGAGACGATCTCGTTGGTGTTGCCGTAGTCGCCGGTGCCCTCGTGCTCCTCGGTCGGCAGGTAGAGCCGGTTGTTGCCGACGGCGAGCTGCTGGCAGCTCTCGACCTCGGTGGAACGGCAGCTGGCGGCGTACTTCTCGGCGTCCGCGGCGATCTTCGTGAGGAGCTTGCCGGTCGACGCGTCGATCGAGAAGAAGTCCGAGATCCCGCTGCCGTCACCGGCGGTGTCGCCGACATCGGCCGCGACGACCAGCGGCTTGGTGGAGACGATGCTCGCGTACTCGACGCCGGGCGGCATCTTGTACGACGAGAGCGGGGCGCCCGTCGTCGGGTTCAGCGCCTGGATGACGAGCTGCGGGCTCTCGTACGTACCGCACTTGCGGACCACCGCGAGCGCGTCTCCGCCGCCGTATCCCTTGTCGTAGCAGCCGTCGGTGGCGACCTTCGGCTTCCAGCGCTCGGCGCCGGTGTTCAGGTCGAAGGCGGCGCCGCCCTCGGTGCCGCCCGCAGCGACCGTGGTGCCGCTGAGCGTGACCTCGTCGAACCTGATCGGCTCGTCACCGCCGGTCGCGGCGGTCACCGACTTGCTCCACATCAGCTTGCCGGTGTTCAGGTCGAGTGCACCGATCTGGTTGCACTGCGGGTACTTCTGTTCCTTGGTCGGCTTGCTCGCCTCGAAGGCGATGGCCGTCTTGTAGTCCTTCGACATGTGCCGGGAGGCGGCGCAGAGCTGGCCCTGCAGCGGGATCGACCAGAGCTTGGTGCCCTTGGCCTTGTCGTAGCCGACGATCTCGTAGACGCCGGTCTTCACATAGGCCTTGTCGGTCAGCCAGGAGCCGTCGAGCTTCGTGACGTCGGTGACCTTCGGCTGCGGGAGCTGGAACCCCACGGTGGACTTGGTGTTCGCCGGCGCCTTCTCCTTGCCACCGCCACCGATGCCCTTGTCGCCGTCCTTGTCCTCGCCGGTGGTGCCGCCGGAGTCGGACTGGGACGTGTCGCCCTTCTTGTTGTCGTCGCCGCCGGAGACGAGGAAGATCCCGCCGCCGACGATCAGCGCCACCGCGACGACCGCGGCCACGATGATCTGCATCTGCGGGGAGAACTTCTTGCCGCCGTTCCCGCCCTGCTGCGGCGACACGTACTGCGGCTGCATCGGTGCGGTCGGATAGCCGTAACCGTAGCCCTGCTGCGGCGGCTGACCGGGCGGCAGCCCCTGTCCGGCCGGGGGGCCGGACGGGTAGCCGTAACCGGCCTGCGGCGGTGGCGCCTGCGGGTAGCCGTAACCCGGCTGCTGCGGCGGACCGGCGGGCGGCGGTGTGGGGGCCCCGAACCCACCGGCCGGCGGCGGCTGCGGGGCGCCGAAACCGCCCGCGGGCGGGGTGGCCGGCTGCTGGCCGAACGGGTCGGCGGGCGGCGGCGCGGGGGTCCCGAACCCACCGGGCGGTGGGTCCTGCGGGGCACCGAACCCGCCCGGCGGGGAATCCTGCGGGGCGCCGAACCCGCCCTGGGGCGGCTCGTTGGGCGGCTGGGGCGGCTGAGTCATGGCGTACGTACCTCGTCGGCGGAAGGGAAGTCGGTCGGTCGGAACCCGTCGTGGTCGGCCGGGGTCCGTCGGGGGCCTGCGTGAGCCGTCACTTGCCGAAGGCCATCATGGTCTTCGTCTCCAGCTCTTCCTTGTCGTTGCTCGCGCTGACCCGCCCGCTCGCGATGAAGGAGCGCCCGCCCGCGTAGACGACCTTCGCCTCCCAGAACGAACTCTCGATCTGCGACGTCGACTCGGGGTGCCGGAGCAGCATCTGCGGGGCGCCGCCGGCCGGGGCGAGGGTGGCGATCCCGCCGCCCTTGTTGTACCCGGCCTCCACGTAGAGCAGCACGTTGCCGCCCTCCATCCGCAGCGGCTTCACGGTCTGTTCGGCCGGGGCCGCGGCCCTCCACTTCGGCTTGCCGGTGTTCAGGTTGAACGCGACGACCTCGTTCGTACGGGCGGAGCCGCTGGAGTCGGGCTGGGTCGCCATGTAGAAGGTGTTGGCATCGGCGGCCACACCGGTGCAGCCGTCCAGCGACTTGCCGAAGACCGCGAACGTGCTGCCGCAGTCCGGGGCGAACTTGTCGCCCTTGTCGCCGATCAGCTGGGAACGGAGCGTGCCGTTCTCCTTGATGGCGAGAATGCTCCACTTCTTCTTCTCGCGCTGGGTCAGCGAGACGACGAGCGGGCTCACCGAATAGACCCGGTCGATCTCCCAGCCGCGGGCCGGCCGGTACGTCCACTTGGGCTTGCCGGTGACCGGGTCGACCACCTGGAGCTGGTGCTGCGGGTTGTCGAGGTCGTCCGTACGGCAGCTGGACGCGGCGATCAGCTTGGCGCCGCCGGCGAAGGCGAACGGCTGGCAGTTGCCCTCCTGCTTGCCGAACAGCTCCTTGCCGTCGCTGACCCGGTACGCGTTGGAGTTGCCGGTCCGGCCGACCGTGACGGTGTCGGCGCTGATGGCGAGGGAGATGTCCGACATCATGTCCCAGATGCCGTTCTTCGTGATCGACTTCTTCCAGCCGGCCTTGCCGGTGTTGAGGTCGATCATCTGGAGGTCCGAGCAGTCCGCCTTGTCGGTGGTGCCGTTCTCGACCCCGATGACGATCTTGCCGTCGGTGGTGGGCTGCGCGGGCGCGGCGCATATGTCGGCCGGCAGCTTCAGCGTCCACTTCTGCTTGCCGTCGGCCACCGAGTAGCCGGAGACCGCGCGGTACATGCCCTTGACGACGGTGTCCCCGACGACCCAGGGGCCGTACACGTCCGCGCCGTTGCGCGGCAGGTCGACATCGTTCGTCTGCAGCCAGAGGGCCTTCGCCTCGCCCGGCTTGCGCCCGGCGTTGAGGTCGTCGTCGGCCTGCCGTCCGTCGCCGTTGCCGTCGCCCTCGTCGACGGAGGGCGAACCAGTCGGCGCCTTGCCGTCATTGCTCTCGTGCGCGACGGGCTTCTTGTCGTCGTCACCACCGCTGGTGGCGAGGAACACGCCACCGGCTATGACCACCGCGGCCGCGACCGCGGCGGCGATGATCACGGCGGGCTTGCCCTTGAAGGGGTTGCCACCGCCCGTACCGCCGGGGCCGCCGGGGACCGGAGCACCGGGGTACTGCTGCTGCGGGTAGCCGTAACCGGGCTGCGGCTGCTGGCCGTAGGGGCCGGGCTGCTGGGCGTAGGGGCCCGGCTGCTGGCCGTACGGACCGGGCTGCTGGGCGTACGGACCCGGCTGGTTGTACGGACCCGGCTGCTGGCCCGGCTGCTGCGGGTAGCCGTAGCCAGGGGCCTGAGCCGGCGGCTGCGGGTAGCCGTAACCCGGCTGGGCGGGCGGTGGCGTCGGCGGCGCGGCCGGCATCTGCGGTGGCTGGGCGGGCGGTTGACCCTGCGTCGGCCCGCTCTGCGGCGGCTGTCCGGGCGCCGCCGGCTGAGGACTCCCCTGCGGCGGCTCCTGCGGGGCGCCGAAGCCTCCCTGCGGCGGTTGCTGGCTGGGCGGCTGGGTCATCAGCACGTCCCCCTTCGTGCGGTCCGGTGTCCGTTCCGGTCTCCCCCGCGATTCCGCTGGGCTGAATTCCCCTCGGAAAGGAGCGAATCGGGCATGGCTTCCGCGGCGTTACGACAGTCGAGCGGGGCTTCTTTGTACCACCCGCAACGCATCGGACGCCGAATCGGTCCATCCCCTGTTCCCAAGGGAGAACCGCCTCGTGATGCCGCCGTTACGGAGCCGATTCAACTCTTCGTGAACGGCCACCGGTTCGGGCCCACGGCCACGAAGCCGCTCCCTGCCCGTCCACCGCAACCGGCTCCGGCGCCGCTCACCGACGGCGGCGCCGGAGCCGGAGCCGGCAAGCCCCCTGCCGTATCAGGCGTCCTCGGCCAGCTCCAGCCAGCGCATCTCCAACTCGTCGCGTTCCGCGACCAGTTCACGCAGCTCCGCGTCGAGCTTCGCCACCTTCTCGAAGTCCGTTGCGTGGTCGGCGATCTGGGCGTGCAGGGTCGTCTCCCTGCTCGACACCTTGTCGAGCTGCCGCTCGATCTTCTGCAGTTCCTTCTTCGCCGCACGCGCGGCCTGCGGCGAGACGGCCGTCGCGGCGGGGGCCTCCTTCGCCGCCGGTGCGCCGGCCGAGGCGGGCATCGACTCCGCCTCCATGCGCAGCCTGCGCTCGATGTACTCGTCGATGCCGCGCGGCAGCATCCGCAGCGAGGCGTCGCCGAGCAGCGCCATCACCCGGTCCGTGGTCCGCTCGATGAAGAACCGGTCGTGCGAGATCACGATCATCGATCCGGGCCAGCCGTCGAGGAGGTCCTCCAGCTGCGTCAGCGTCTCGATGTCGAGGTCGTTGGTGGGCTCGTCGAGGAAGAGGACGTTCGGCTCGTCCATCAGCAGGCGCAGGATCTGCAGCCGGCGCCGCTCGCCGCCGGACAGGTCGCCGACCGGGGTCCACTGCTTCTCCTTCGAGAAGCCGAACTGCTCGCAGAGCTGGCCCGCGGTCATCTCCCGGCCCTTGCCGAGGTCGACGCGGTCCCGTACCTGCTGCACCGCCTCCAGCACCCGCAGGTTCGAGTCGAGCTCGGTGACCTCCTGGGAGAGGTAGGCGAGCTTGACCGTCTTGCCGACGACGATCTTCCCCGCGGCGGGCTGCGCGTCGCCCTGAGTGCGGGCCGCTTCGGCGAGCGCCCGCAGCAGCGATGTCTTGCCCGCGCCGTTGACCCCGACCAGGCCGATCCGGTCACCGGGGCCGAGCTGCCAGGTGAGGTGGGTGAGCAGCGTCTTGGGTCCGGCCTGGACGGTCACGTTCTCCAGGTCGAAGACGGTCTTGCCGAGCCGGGCGTTGGCGAACTTCATCAGCTCGCTGGTGTCGCGCGGCGGCGGCACATCGGCGATCAGCTCGTTGGCCGCCTCGATGCGGTAGCGGGGCTTCGACGTACGGGCGGGGGCACCGCGCCGCAGCCAGGCCAGTTCCTTGCGCATCAGGTTCTGCCGCTTGGACTCCTCGGTCGCGGCGATCCGCTCCCGCTCGGCCCGGGCGAACACGTAGTCGCTGTAGCCGCCCTCGTACTCGTGGACCGTGCCGCGCTGGACGTCCCACATGCGGGTGCAGACCTGGTCGAGGAACCAGCGGTCGTGGGTGACGCAGACCAGTGCCGAGCGCCGGTTCTGCAGGTGCCGGGCCAGCCAGGAGATGCCCTCGACGTCGAGGTGGTTGGTCGGCTCGTCGAGGACGATCAGGTCCGGTTCGGCGATGAGCAGTTTGGCGAGTGCGATCCGACGCCGCTCGCCGCCGGAGAGCGGCGCGATGACGGTGTCCAGGCCGTGCTCGAAGCCGGGCAGACCGAGGCCGCCGAAGAGTCCGGTGAGTACGTCACGGATCTTGGCGCTGCCCGCCCACTCGTGGTCGGCGAGATCGCCGATGACCTCGTGGCGGATGGTCGCCTTCGGGTCGAGCGA
Source organism: Streptomyces sp. JH14 (assembly GCF_029428675.1). Classification (GTDB taxonomy): domain Bacteria; phylum Actinomycetota; class Actinomycetes; order Streptomycetales; family Streptomycetaceae; genus Streptomyces. The sequence goes on from NZ_JAJNEL010000001.1 coordinate 2,798,364, forward strand.
GTCGTGCTGGGTGAGGACACCGAGGCGCAGGCCGCCGTTGTGGGTGACGCGTCCGCTGTCCGCCTCCTCCAGCTTGGCGAGCATCCGGATGAGGGTCGTCTTTCCGTCGCCGTTGCGGCCGACGACTCCGATCCGGTCCCCCTCGGACACGCCGAGGGACACGCCGTCGAGCAGGGCACGGGTGCCGTACACCTTGCTGACCTGCTCGACATTGACCAGATTGACGGCCATTTCACTCCTGACAGGGGGATGGATCGACATCCCAGGGTAGTCGCCGCGCGGCTGGGACAGCGTGCGGTGATCTCTCAGGGGCAGCGAAGGGGACTTCCGCGGTGCGAAACCCTGTGCGGGTACGGGTGACCGGGTCGCCAGGGGGCGGTGCGGCCACCGCCCGGTGCCCGTCCGGGTACCCGCCGTCAGACGACCGTGGCGCCCGGGGCGGGGGACTCCGCGACCCGTGCGGTCCGGCAGGTCCCCGACGCCAGCAGCGCGTCCGCGACCTTCCGCGCCGTCTCCGCGTCCGCCACCAGGAACGCGGTGGTCGGCCCCGAGCCGGAGACCAGTGCGGCCAGGGCGCCTGCCCCGGTGCCCGCGGCGAGGGTGTCGGCGAGCGAGGGCCGCAGTGAGAGCGCGGCGAGCTGCAGGTCGTTGGAGAGCGCCTCGGCGAGCGCGGTGGCGTCGCCGCTGCGCAGGGCGTCGAGGAGCGCCGGGGAGGCTTCCGGTACGGGGACGTCGGTGCCCGCGGTGAGCCGGTCGAACTCGCCGTAGACGGCCGGGGTGGAGAGTCCGCCGTCGGCCACCGCGAACACCCAGTGGAACGTACCGCCGGTCTCGACCGGGGTCAGCTGTTCACCGCGGCCGGTGCCGAGCGCGGCGCCGCCGACCAGGGAGAACGGCACGTCGCTGCCGAGCTCCGCACAGATGGCGAGCAGCTCGTCCCGGGTGGCTCCGGTGGACCAGAGGGCGTCGCAGGCCACCAGGGCTGCCGCGCCGTCGGCGCTGCCGCCCGCCATGCCGCCCGCCACGGGGATGTCCTTGGAGATGTGGATGTGCACGCCGGGCGCGATGCCGTGACGTTCGGCGAGCGCGATCGCGGCGCGGGCGGCGAGGTTCGTGGCGTCCAGCGGGACCTGGGCGGCATCCGGGCCCGAGCAGGTGACGGTCAGCGCGTCGGCGGGGGTGACGGTGACCTCGTCGTAGAGGCCGACGGCGAGGAAGACGTTGGCCAGGTCGTGGAAGCCGTCGGGGCGCGGGGCGCCGACCGCGAGCTGCACGTTGACCTTGGCGGGGACGCGGACGGTGACGCTCACTCGCTGCTCCCGGCGGACCCGTTCCCGGTGGACCCGCCCGTGCGGGACCCGGTCGTGGCGGACTCGTCCGCGTCCGTCTTCTGCGCCGCGGGCTTGTTCTCCGCGATGGCCGCGAACTCCTCGACCGTCAGCGCCTCGCCGCGCGTCTGCGGCGAGATCCCGGCCGCGACCAGGGCGGCCTCGGCGGCGGGTGCGGAGCCCGCCCAGCCGGACAGGGCCGCCCGCAGCGTCTTGCGGCGCTGGGCGAACGCCGCGTCGACGACCGCGAAGACCTCGGCGCGGCTCGCGGTCGTCGTGATCGGCTCGGTACGCCGGACCAGCGACACCAGCCCGGAGTCGACGTTCGGGGCGGGCCAGAAGACCGTGCGGCCGATGGACCCGGCCCGCTTGACCTCCGCGTACCAGTTGGCCTTCACCGACGGCACGCCGTAGACCTTGTTGCCCGGCCGGGCGGCCAGCCGGTCGGCGACCTCGGCCTGCACCATGACCAGGGTCCGCTCGATGGTCGGGAACCGCTCCAGCATCGTCAGCAGGACCGGCACGGCCACGTTGTACGGCAGGTTGGCGACCAGGGCGGTGGGCGCCGGGCCGGGCAGCTCCGTGACCAGCATCGCGTCGGAGTGGACCAGCGAGAACCGGTCGGCGCGGCCCGGCATCCGGGCCTGGACCGTGTCCGGCAGCGCAGCGGCCAGCACATCGTCGATCTCGACGGCGACGACCCGGTCCGCCGCCTCCAGCAGCGCCAGCGTCAGCGAGCCCAGACCGGGTCCGATCTCGACCACCACGTCGTCCGGGCGGACCTCCGCGGTCCGCACGATCCTGCGGACGGTATTGGCGTCGATGACGAAGTTCTGTCCGCGCTGCTTCGTGGGGCGTACCCCCAGCTTCGCGGCCAGTTCGCGGATGTCTGCGGGGCCCAGGAGGGCGTCGGGCTCTGTGGTGCTCACCCGGTAAGCCTACGGCCGCAGTGCGGCCACGGGCTCGCCCCCCGTTGCACGTACAGCTTCTTCGCCCGGAACGTCTGCTCGGACGCGGGGGCGTCCTGCGGGCGTCCGCGGCCGCCGAGGGCGTGCCAGGTCTGCCTGTCGAACTGGTACAGCCCGCCGTACGTACCGCTGGAGTCCACCGCGTCGGGCCGGCCGCCGGACTCGCAGGCCGCGAGTCGGTGCCAGTTCAGCCCGTCGGCGCCCGCCACCGACTGCGGACGGGCCCTGGTGCCGACCTTCACGATCCGGTCGACCGGGGGACGGACGACGTCCACGTCCAGGACCCGCGGCCGCTGCCGGACGCCGTTGACGGTCCGCAGGGCGTACGTGACCCGGCGGGCGCCCGGTCTGCCCTCGCGCTCGACGACCTCCGTGCCCGCGAAGAGCGAACCGTCCTCGGACCGCTGTTCGCCGTACGGGACGGACTCCTCGCGCACCTCGCGGGAGCCGGTGATCCGCAGCACGGAGACCGTCTGGCCGTCGCGCGGGAAGCTCTGTGGGGCCACGGACGTGGTGTCCTCGCCGTGCAGGGTGACGCCCGCCTCGGCGAGTGCCTCGGCCACGGTCGCCGCGTTGGTGCGGACGGTGCGCTCGCGGCCGTCGGCCATGAGGGTCACGGTGCGTTCGGTACGGACGTCGAGAGCAAGCCCGGTGCGGCCGATCGAGGAGGAGCGGGCGACGGAGAGGTAGGCGCCCTCGGCGCGCACCCCGAGCTGGCGCAGGGCGCCGTCGACGGTGCCTGCGGTGGTCCACACCACGTGCCGTACCCCGTCGAGGGTGAGGGTCACCGGGCGTCCGTGGCGGACGGTGATCTCGTCGTCGTTGTCGAGGTCGCCGCGGGGGGCGGGGGTGACGACGTCGTGGGCGCCGACGGCGATGCCCTCGTCGTCGAGGAGTTCACCGATGTCGTCCGCGAAGGTGTGCAGGGTGCGCGGCTCCCCGTCGACGGTGAGCCTGACCGCCTTGTCGTGGGCGACGAACGCGCTGGTGCCGCCGGCCAGGAAGGCGACGACCAGGGCCTGCGGGACGAGCCGTCGCAGGTTCTCCGGGCGGGCGGCGGCCTTGCGCCGGCGTGCGGCCCGCCGGGCCTCGGCACGGCCGCCGGGGCGGGGGACGGTGCGGGAGCCGTCGGTCCCGGGCCCGGCTGCCGGGCGGGGCGGGGCCGCGCTGTCCACGACGGTCGGATCGTGGACCGGCCAGGGAGCACCCAGTGTCTGCTCCTCGTGGAACGGCGGGGACGCGGGGACGTACGGCGGTGTCGCCACCGCTGTAGTTCCCCTGCGCACTCCGCCCGCTTTCGCACGGTGACTGCCCTGTGCATTGATCACGACGCTCCAGAAGGTCCGTTCGTCCCCGGTGGCCCGATGGGCGTCCGGGACGATAGTGGAGCTTCGGTCACTCTCCAAAGCGGCGCGACTACACACCGTCGCGGCGTGATCCGTCAGTAGTCGAATGCGCGAGCGGTGTTGTCGTTGATCGCCGACGCCAGGGTGTCCTCGTCGACGCCCTTCACCTCCGCCATGGCGCGCAGCGTCACGGGAATGAGATAGGGCGCGTTGGGCCGTCCGCGGTACGGGGCGGGGGTGAGGAACGGTGCGTCCGTCTCGACCAGCACCAGTTCGACAGGCGCGGCCATCAGCGCGTCCCGCAGCGGCTGGGCGTTCTTGAACGTCACATTCCCCGCGAAGGACATGAAGTACCCGGCGTCCGCGCAGATCCGCGCCATCTCGGCGTCACCGGAGTAGCAGTGGAACACGGTCCGCTCGGGGGCGCCCGCGTCGGCGAGGATGCGCAGCACATCGGCGTGCGCCTCGCGGTCGTGGATGACGAGCGCCTTGCCGTGCCGCTTGGCGATCTCGATATGGGCCCGGAAGGACTCCTCCTGGGCGGCCATGCCCTCCGGACCGGTACGGAAGTGATCAAGCCCGGTCTCGCCGACGCCGCGCACCCGGTCGAGGGCGGCCAGCTTGTCGATCTCGGCGAGCGCCTCGTCGAGCGCCGCCTTCCCGCCCGGCTCCCGCGCCCCCTGGCGCGACCACCCGTCCGGGTCCCCGTGCACGATGCGCGGCGCCTCGTTGGGGTGCAGGGCCACCGCCGCGTACACACCGGCGTGCGCGGCCGCGGTCTCGGCCGCCCAGCGCGACCCCTGCACGTCGCAGCCCACCTGGATCACTGTGGTGACGTTGACCGCGGCGGCCCTGGCCAGGCCCTCCTCGACGGTGGCGTCCTGCATGTCCAGATGGGTGTGCGAATCGGCGACCGGCACCCGCAGGGGTTCGGGCAGCGGCGGGGCTTCCGTACGGCTCATGCCACGATCGTACGAGGACCGTGGCGCCGCCCTCACTTGCGGTGGAAGGGGTGCAGCAGGTCGGAGAGGTGCCAGTGGTGTTCCGCGGCCGCCGGCGCGGCGGCCTCGCGTTCACGAGCGTCGACGTCCTCGGTACGTCCGCTCTCCTCCGGGAAGAGCGTCCGCTGGACGGTCGAGACACGGCCGGACCGCATGATCCGGACCACATGGCCGCCGCAGTTCATGCAGGTGGGCCTGGACAGGGGGGACGGCACACGTTCCCCGTCCGCCTTGTAGATGATGAAGTCGTTGTTGGAACCGTCGACGTGATGCTCGATCTCGTAGGCCTGTTCCCAGCCGTATCCGCACCTCATGCACGCGAAGGCGTACGCCTCATGCACGGTGGTTGCTGCGATCTCACTCATGCCTGCTCCTCTTGTCCGCCGGACAAGCACTCCGGAGAATGCGTCCCTGATCCAGTGGACGCCCATACCGGCGGGAGCGCACCAAGCCCTGTCGAGTATTGGAGCGGTCTTGGCCATCTCGTGGCAAAAAGGGGCAGGTGCGCGGCTCATGCTTTGCTTTTCAGGATAGTCCTTTGCCGTCCGCCGGACCGCTGCGCGAGGCGTTCTTCGCCGCGACGACGGCGTCGAAGACCTCGCGTTTGGGCAGGCCCGCCGCGGCTGCGACGGCGGCGATCGCCTCCTTGCGCCGCTCCCCCGCCTCCTCGCGCACCTGCACCCTGCGTACCAGCTCGGCGGCGTCCAGTTCCTCGGCCGTGTCCGCCGCGCCCTCGACGACGACGGTGATCTCGCCGCGTACGCCTTCGGCCGCCCAGACCGCCAGCTCGGCCAGCGGGCCGCGCTTGACCTCCTCGTACGTCTTGGTCAGCTCCCGGCACACGGCGGCCCGGCGGTCGCCACCGAACACCTCGGCCATCGCGGCGAGGGTGTCGTCGAGCCGGTGCGGGGCCTCGAAGAAGACCATGGTGCGGCGCTCGTCGGCGACCTCGCGGAGCCGTCCGAGCCGTTCGCCCGCCTTGCGCGGCAGGAAACCCTCGAAGCAGAACCGGTCGACGGGCAGACCGGACAGGGCGAGCGCGGTGAGCACGGCGGACGGGCCGGGCACCGCGGTGACCTTGATGTCCTTCTCCACGGCGGCGGCGACGAGCCGGTAGCCGGGGTCGGAGACGGACGGCATTCCGGCGTCCGTGACCAGAAGCACCCGGGCCCCACCGGTCAGCGCCTCGACGAGTTCGGGCGTACGCGCCGACTCGTTCCCCTCGAAGTAGGACACGACACGCCCCGTGGTGTGGATGCCGAGCGCCTGCGTCAGCCGGCGCAGCCGGCGGGTGTCCTCGGCGGCGACGACGTCCGCCGTCTCCAGTTCCTTGGCGAGCCGTGGCGGGGCGTCCGCCACGTCACCGATGGGGGTCCCTGCGAGTACCAGCGTTCCAGTCGTTCCAGTCACATCAGCCATCCTCGCAGCACGGGCGACAGCAGTCGCACAGATGCGTTCCCTACGATGGCGCGGTGACGAGTACTGCGCCCGAAGCCCAGCAGGGTCAAGACGTCAGGGAACAGCGCTGCGAAGAGCCGCCTTCCTGGCAGCAGCGGCTGCGCCGCTTCGGCCATTCTCCGCGCCCCGGAACCGGGCTGCGGGAACGGCTGGTCCCGCCGTACACCCGGCCGGGACCGCAGCTGTGGGCGGTGCTGGGGGTGTCGCCGCCGACCGCCGACCGGCTGGTGCGGTGGTCGGCGTGGGGCGGTCCGCTGCTGGTGGCACTGGTCGCGGGAGTGCTGCGGTTCTGGCACCTGGGCAGCCCGAAGGCGGTGATATTCGACGAGACGTACTACGCCAAGGACGCCTGGGCACTGATCAAGCAGGGGTACGAGGGGTCCTGGCCGAAGGACATCGACAAGTCGATCCTGGCCGATCCCTCGGCGGTGCCGGTGCCGACGGATCCCGGCTATGTGGTGCATCCGCCGGTCGGCAAGTGGATCATCGGGTTCGGCGAGCAGCTCTTCGGGTTCACACCGTTCGGCTGGCGCTTCATGGTGGCCGTGCTCGGCACGCTGTCCGTGCTGATGCTGTGCCGGATCGGGGGGCGGCTGTTCCGGTCGACGTTCCTGGGGTGCCTGGCGGGCGCGCTGCTCGCCGTCGACGGCCTGCACTTCGTGATGAGCCGCACCGCGCTGCTCGACCTCGTGCTGATGTTCTTCGTGCTGGCGGCGTTCGGCTGTCTGCTGATCGACCGGGACTGGGCGCGGCGCAGGCTCGCCGCGGCGCTGCCCGTCGACGCCGACGGGGTGCTGCGCCCGGATGCGCAGATCGCCCGGACACTGCGGCTGGGATGGCGGCCGTGGCGGATCGCGGCGGGCCTCTCGCTGGGTCTGGCGTTCGGCACGAAGTGGAACGGCCTGTACATCCTGGTCGCGTTCGGCCTGTTGACGGTCCTGTGGGACGTCGGTGCACGCCGGACGGCGGGAGCGGTGCGGCCGTACGAGGCAGTGATCAAGCGGGACCTGTTGCCCGCGTTCGTCTCGACGGTGCCGGTCGCGATCCTGACGTACCTCGCGTCGTGGACCGGCTGGATCGTCAGAAACGATCCCGCACACCACGGCTACTACCGGAACTGGGCCACCACCGACGGCAGGGGAGGCAGCTGGACCTGGCTGCCGGACTGGCTGCGCAGCCTGTGGCACTACGAGTACCAGGTCTACGAGTTCCACGTGAACCTGACGTCCGGCCACACCTACCAGTCCAACCCCTGGAGCTGGATCGTCCTGGGCCGCCCCGTCTCGTACTTCTACGACGAGCAGAACGGCTGCGTCGCCTCGGAGACCGGCAAGTGCGCCCGCGAGGTGCTGGCGCTCGGCACGCCGCTGCTGTGGTGGGCCGGCTGCTTCGCCCTGGTGTACGTGCTGTGGCGGTGGTTCTTCCGACGCGACTGGCGGGCGGGCGCGATCGCCTGTGGTGTGGCGGCGGGCTGGCTGCCGTGGTTCTTCTACCAGGAGCGGACGATCTTCTTCTTCTACGCGGTGGTCTTCGTGCCGTTCCTCTGCCTCGCGGTCGCGATGATGATCGGCGCGATGATCGGTCCTGCGGCGGGCACCGGGACCAAGCGGGAACTGGGCCTGGTGACGGGCGATCCGTCCGGTGAACGGCGCCGGGCCGTGGGGGCGATCGCGGCGGGCGTGCTCGTCCTGCTCATCATCTGGAATTTCATCTACTTCTGGCCGCTGTATACGGGCATGTCGATTCCCGAGAATTCCTGGCGCGACCGCATGTGGCTGGATACCTGGATCTAGCTGGACAGAAGCGCGAAGAGGGCGTGGCCGGTGGCCGCGCCCTCTTGGTTGTTGTTGGTGGCCGTCGGTGGCCGGTGGCCACCCTCAGACGGCCCACAGACGGCCCCGCCGGCAGGCGACTCTCCGGCAGCCTCGTGTTGGCAGGTACGGCCGGACGGCCCGGGGTAGCCGCGGGCAACTCGTCTCCCCGCCTTGTCGCTTGTCTTGTCGCTTGTCGTCACGCAGGTCAGACGCGCTCTCCGTCCCCAGAAGAGCGCGAACGGCGTCACCCGCGACAAGCGACAAGACGGGAGCCACGTACTTTGAGAAGAGTTGAATAGACCGCCCTTCGGGCGGGCGACTTTCGGGCGCCCACACTGGGAGCTCCCAGAGGTGTGTGAGCGACTCCGGAACGTGTTGGAGGCGAGTGCCTTCCAACGGGGAGTTGCCTCGCTCGCCTTGGAAGGCATCAGGCGCAGCCGCCCACGGCAACGCCTGAGCGCACGCAGCTACTGCCTACTTGCCACTAGCCAGTAGAACGGGGCGCGCCAGGTGTTCGGCGTGCGCGACGCACTGCCGAAGCATCTGCGGACAACCGTGGACGTGGCTGGCGGGTGCGGGCTCCGACAGGGGGAAGTCTTTTGGGCTCTCTGAAGACGAGTTGGATTACGAGGGTGGTTGGCTCTCCGTCGAGCACCAACTCAAGCGCATTCGCGGGAAATTCGTCTTCGCCCTCCCGAAGGGCGCCAAGGTCCGAGACGTTCCGTTGCCCGCGGCCGTGGCAGACGCGCTCAAGGCGCATTCGGAGAAGTGGCCGCCCGTCAGAGTCACACTGCCGTGGCGGACGCCGGATGGACCCCTCGTGACAAAGTCACTCATCTTCACCGGATCGACGGGCGACCACGTCCGGGTGAGCCACTTCAACGACTTCATGTGGAAGCCCGCGCTCGCGGCTGTGGGCATCATTCCCCAGCCTGAGGAGGGCGAGCGGTACGCATCCGCTCCCGATCACGGAATGCACGCACTGAGGCACTTCTACGCCTCCGTGCTCCTGGACGCTGGCGAGAACATCCGGGCCCTTAGCCAGTACCTCGGTCACGCCGATCCAGGATTCACCCTGCGCACGTACACACACCTGATGCCGAGCAGCGAAGGGCGCACTCGAAAAGCTGTGGAAGCCCTCTACAAGGCCCAGGCGTCCTAAGCCCGATTCCTGAAGTTCTGCGCGTAACCGAAGTGGGCGGTTCGCAGATGCGACCCCGGCCGCGGCGCTGAGCGCGGCTGGGGCAGCACTCAGCGCTCGCGCTGCCGTTAGCGGGCGGGGGACGCTGCGATGTCCCGCGTCAGCCTGTCATGAAAGCCAGGGCCCCCTCGGCCGGAGGAGCGATCGGGGTCGCAGATGGGGGTGCGGTGACTTCCACTGGTTCCCCGAAGTCCGACAGTTGAAGGCTGACGTGGGCGAAATCGTCGTCCATCTTGAAGTCAAGGCGGACCAGAGCGAGTCGCCCCTGCTTCACGTAGGCGTCCACGGATACCGGCAGGACAGCGCCCTCGCTGTCCTGCCGGTATCCGTCGATCTCGCCACGGGTCTTCTCGGCTGTGCGCGAGGTCAGAGCGTGGTATGCGAGCGCGCCGCGGTAGCGGGTGGCGGCGCCGCCGAAGACGGGGTCCTTGCTGGATTTCGTGATCTTGGTGGTGGCTGCGATCTGGGCAAGCAGATGCTGGGGGTCGTTGAGCGGGGCGCGCAGGAGGTGGTGGGACTCGGCTTTCGAGCGGTCGGTGACGAGCCATTGGTCTTTGCGGGTGCTGAGGTAGGCCTTGTCGCCGACGAATATCTGGTCGAGTTGTTCGATGGGGCCTCCTGCATGGACGAGGAGTTTCCCCCGGCCATGGGCGAGGTCGAAGGGGCCGTCAATGACGAGGACCGTTCGCTTTCCGTCGTCCTGGAGGACCAACGATTCGCTGATCGTCACGCTTGTACTGCGGGCGGCCTCAACGACAGCGCGGAACTCCTTGGCAGCGGCAGGGTCGGCGGCGGGCTTCTCGGAGTCGACGCTTCGGCGCTCGCTGCCGCCGGAGTTCGACGAGCAGCTGGCCGCGGTGAGGGCGGCGGCGAGGGTGACGGCTACGGCAAGGGGGGTGGTGCGACGCATGGCTCCTCGGGCGGGGTCGGAGTTTGCGCCGGCGTGGGGGCAGCAGTTCAAGTCTCGGCTGGCACGGCGAGGGTGAGCGTACACGCGCACCGCGCGGTTGGAGCAGCCGGCGAGCGCCTGGTGGAGATCGCCAACCGAGCGGCGAGCACGTGAGCACTCCGCCACCTTGCGGCTGGTGTCTGAGCTAGGACTCCTGGGCCTACAAGGCATCGAGGAACCATGATTACGGCCCAGTGGGCCCCGAACGGCCCCGTCCAGCCAGAAAATCGCTGGTCGGGGCCTACGCCTCCGCGACAAGCGAAGCTTCATCTACTTCTGGCCGCTGTATACGGGCATGTCGATTCCCGAGAATTCCTGGCGCGACCGCATGTGGCTGGATACCTGGATCTGAACGGCCCGTTCACGCCATTACCGATAGCAGTCCGATAACAACTGCCTCCGCCGTCACTACCGTCCCGTAGAGTGCCCACAAGCGCTCTCTTGAACACGTTCAAGGGAGCCTCCTGGGGAGGGGGACTGCAGGGATGCGCAGTGGAGCGAAGGTCGCTGTGGTCGGCGGCGTGTTCGCGCTGGTGGTCGGCGGGGTGGGGTACGGGGCGTACAACGTGCTCGACACACTCAACGGCGGCGGGGGCGGCACGGACGGCCGCTCCACCTCCGCAGAGGTGAAGACGGGGCCGCCGAGCACGGCGGAGATCGGCGAGACGTCGAAGAAGTTCCTCGACGCCTGGGCGGCCGGAGAGGCGGCGCAGGCCTCCCAGCTCACCAACAACGCGACCGAGGCCGCAACGGCGCTCAGCGGATACAGCACCGATGCCCATGTCACCGACGCCGTGATCACGCCGGGCCCGGCGACCGGCACGACGGTGCCGTTCACGGTGAAGGCGACCGTGAGCTACGAGGGGAAGTCCAAGCCCTGGTCGTACTCCTCCGAGCTGACCGTGGTGCGCGGCCTGACCACCGGCCGGCCGCTGGTCGACTGGAAACCCTCGGTGATCCATCCGCAGCTGGCGGACGGCGAGTCGCTGAAGACCGGCGAGGCGTCGACCCCGTCCATCGAGGCGCTCGACCACAACGGCCGGGTGCTGACGAAGGAGAAGTACCCGTCGCTGGGGCCGATCCTGGACACGCTGCGCGAGAAGTACGGGGAGAAGGCCGGCGGCACCGCGGGCATCGAGACCTGGATCGAGTCGTCGAACCAGGACACCCCCGACGAGACGCTGCTGACGCTGTCCAAGGGGAAGCCCGGCACGCTGCAGACCACGCTGGACGCCAACGTCCAGGCGGCGGCCGAGAAGGCCGTGAAGAAGTACAGCCAGGCCTCGGTGGTCGCCGTCCGGCCGTCCACCGGCTCGATCCGCGCGGTGGCCAACAACCCTGCGACCGGCTTCAACGCGGCCATGCTCGGCAAGCAGGCGCCCGGTTCGACGATGAAGATCGTCACCGCGTCGATGCTGATCGAGAAGGGGGTCGCCGCCGCGAACCGTCCGGTCGAGTGCCCGAAGGACGTGATGTACCAGGGCCGCACCTTCCACAACCTGGAGAACTTCTCGCTCCCGGCCACCGACACGCTCACCACAAGCTTCGCCCGCTCGTGCAACACGGCCTTCATCAAGCTGATCGACGATGCGCACGACGACGCCGCACTCGCCAAGGAGGCCCGGGACGTCTTCGGGATCGGCCTCGACTGGCAGACCGGCATCGCGTCGTTCGACGGCAGCGTGCCCGAGGCCGTCGGCGGTGAGGCCGCCGCGCAGTACATCGGCCAGGGCACCATCCAGATGAACGCACTCAACATGGCGTCGATCACCGCCACCGCACGGAACGGCATCTTCCGCCAGCCGGTCCTGGTCCCCCAGGACCTGGACGGCCGCCCTCTCGCCACCGCGTCCCGTTCGCTGCCCGCGTCCGTCTCCCAGCAGGTGACCAACATGATGCGGCAGACCGCGAGCTGGGGCACCGCCAAGGCGGCGATGGCCTCGGTCGGCGGCGACAAGGGCGCGAAGACCGGCTCGGCGGAGGTCGACGGACAGGCCACCTCCAACAGTTGGTTCACCGGCTTCAGCAACGATCTCGCGGCCGCGGCGGTCGTCCAGTCCGGCGGCCACGGCGGCGACGCGGCCGGCCCGGTGGTGGCGGCGGTACTGCGGGCGGGGTCCTGAACGGCCTCATCGGACGGACGATCCGGAGGCACTCCGAAACCGCGTCGCATGCCCGGTACACCGACCGCTAGCGTGCAGGGCATGAGTACACCCGACGCCACCCCCGCCGCCTCCCGCACCGACGCCCACCCCCGCTTCGCCGAGGCCCTCGGCGAACTGGGCCTGGAGGTCGAGATCCGCCGCTTCCCCGATGCCACGCGCACCGCCGCCGAGGCCGCGGCTGCCATCGGCTGCGAGCTCAGCGCAATCGTCAAGTCGCTGGTCTTCGAGGCGGACGGGGCGCCGGTCCTGGTTCTGATGGACGGCTCGTCCCGCGTCGACGTCGAGCTCGTACGGCAGGAGCTGGGCGCCGGGAAGGTCAAGCGCGCCGGGGCCGATCTGGTCCGGGAGACCACCGGGTACGCGATCGGTGGAGTGCCGCCCTTCGGTCACCGTACGAAGACCCGGGTGCTGGCCGACCGCGGACTGCTCGACCACCCCGTGGTGTGGGCCGCGGCGGGCACCCCGCACACGGTCTTCCCGCTCGACCCCACGTCGGTCATCAAGCACGCCGGCGGCACCGTGGTGGACGTGCGCGAGCAGTCCGAGTGACGCCGCTGGTCGTCGTCGCGGTGCTGATCGCGGCCGTCACACACGCCAGCTGGAACGCGATCGCCCACGCCATCAAGGACCAACTGCTCTCCTTCACCCTGATCTCCGGCGGCGGGGTTCTGATCGGCGCGGTGACGGCCTGTTTCGTCCCGCTGCCCGCCGCGGGGGCGTGGCCCTGTCTCGTCGCCTCGGCGGTGCTCCATGTCGGCTACATGGTGCTGCTGATGCGGTCGTTCACGCTGGGTGACTTCGGCCAGATGTACCCGATCGCTCGCGGCACCGCGCCCCTGGTGGTGACGGTGCTGGCGGCGGTCTTCATCGGCGAGCGGCCCGACGGCTGGGCGACGACGGGGGTCGCGGTCGCCTGCGCGGGGCTGCTCGGCATCGCACTGTGGGGCATCCGCGACGGACGGAGCCGCCCGCAATGGCCCGCGATCGTCGCCGCGCTGGCGACGGGTCTGTCGATCGCCGGGTACACCACCGTCGACGGGGTGGGCGTCCGCGCCTCCGGCACCTCGCTCGGCTACATCGCCTGGCTGATGATCCTGGAGGGGCTCGCCGTGCCGGCGTACGCGCTGTACCGCCGCCGTCGGCAACTGATGCCCCAGCTGAGGCCGTTCGCGGTACGGGGGCTTTTCGGCGCGGCCCTGTCGGTGACCGCGTACGGGCTGGTCCTGTGGGCGCAGACGAAGGCGCCGCTGGCCCCGATCGCCGCCCTGCGCGAGTCGTCCATCATCGTGGGCGCGGCGATAGGGACGGTGTTCTTCAAGGAGCGGTTCGGCGCACCGAGGATCGCGGCGGCAGGGCTGATGGTCGTCGGGATCGGACTGATGCTGCACACGAGTTGAGCGTGCGGACCTGCCGTGACGGGCCCGGCGGGCGGCGGGTGCCGGGTGCCGGGGCCGGCCACCCGCGATCACAATCCGGATTGAAGCGCTCACGGTGAGCGGCGTTCCCGGTCCGCGGCCGCCGGTGCAGCGGGCCGACGGGCGTGCTGAAGGTCTTCCGGCTGCGGAACGAAATACGAAATACAGGCGCCCGTCGGTGAACGATGAATGATTTCCGCTGCCGAAATTTCCGCTGCCGAACCGGGCGGCAGCGCCTTTGCGTCGTCACGCGAGGCGGTGCGTACAGCAAGCCATTATCCTAGTAGCGGGGATCGCAGGGTAATGAATGTCCGCAACTGTCCACCCAGCACAGGGGACAACGGATGAATCACGACCAACGGCGAGCAGAGCTCGCGGACTTCCTCAGGACACGACGGCTGGCCCTTCAACCGGAAGCGGTCGGCCTGGCATCCCGGGCGTCGCGGCGGCGGACGCCCGGCCTGCGGCGGGAAGACGTCGCAGACCTCGCACGCATCAGCGTCTCCTGGTACTCCTCCCTCGAGCAGGCCCGGGACATCCGGGTGTCCGAGCACGTCCTCACCTCGCTGGCCGAGGCGCTGCACCTCAACGCCGAGGAGCGCGACTACTTCTTCGCCCTGGCGAGCGAGGGCGGTGACACGCGTTCCAGCGCGAGCGTTCCCGCGGGCGGTGTGCCGCCGACGCTCCAGCGCATCCTGGACAGCCAGCAGCCTCATCCGGCATTCGTCCTCGGTCCCCGTTTCGACATTCTCGCCTGGAACCGCGCCACCACCGATGTCTACGGCGATCTGACCGCCGTTCCCCCCGAGCACCGTCACATGCTGTGGCTTTTCTTCGGCGGCTATCTGCGCGAACTCATTCTGAACTGGGAGCCGAGCGCCCGCTCCCTGCTGGCCGAATTCCGCGCGGCCACCGGAATGTACGTCCACGAACCGTGGTTCACCGATCTGGTCGGCGAACTGAGCTGGAACAGCACGGAATTCTGCAGATGGTGGCAGCAACACGAAGTCGAGCGGCACCACGTCACCGCACGCGAAGTGAAGCACCCCCGTGTCGGCCGGCTGGTGCTGGAGGAGATCGCACTCGTCGTCGACGACTGCTCGGGGCAGCGGATCGTTCTCGGAATTCCGCAGCCCGGCACGGAGACCGAGAACAAACTGACGGCACTCTCCTGGCGTCCGCGCCGGGCACATGTTCCACCGCGGCACGCGCATCGAACGCCGCGCCCGGCGGAACGACGCAGCGGTCACTGACCGATGACCGTCCGGCACATGCGTACGCAACGGGGATGCCCGTCGGCCGCCATCGGGCTCACTCCTGCGCGATCGCCCTGCGAAAGCCCGTGTTCACCGCGAGCAGGCCGCCGTCCACCCGCAGCGTCGTCCCCGTGATCCAGGACGCGTCGCGCGAGGCGAGGAAAGCGACCGCTGCCGCGATGTCGTCCGGTTCGCCGACCCGGCCGAGGGGATAGAGCGTGCTCACCCGGTCCAGTTCGGCATCGCGCCCCGCCCAGGCGTCCGTGCGGATCGTGCCGGGCGCCACCAGGTTGACCCGGACCCCGCGCGGACCGGCATGGCCGGCGAGCGTACGGGTCAGACTGCCGAGGCCGGCCTTGGCGGCGCTGTAGGCGTGGTTGCCGAAGCTCTGCTCGCCGTTGACCGAACCGATGTTGACGATCGCTCCCCTCCCCGACGCCACCAGGTGGGGCAGTGCCGCGCGCGAGCAGCGGTACGGGCCGGTGAGCGTGGCGTCCAGATCACGCTGCCAGACGTCGTCGGGCTCGTCCTCGAAGAGGGGCGCGTCGGGGGTGCACCCGTACGCGTTGTTGACCAGGACGTCGAGCGAGCCGAACGCGTCGACGGTACGGACCACCGCCGCCTCGACCGCCGCCCGGTCGCCCACGTCACAGGGCAGCGCCAGCGCGGTGGCACCGGACTTGCGTATCGCCGCCGCCGTGCGCTCGGCACGGTCACCGTCCAGATCGGTCACCAGGACGCGTGCGCCCTCGTCGGCCAGTCGGCGGGCAGTGGCCGCGCCGATCCCCTGTCCCGCACCCGTGATGAGTACGCCGTATCCGTCGAACCTGGAATCACCGGTAGGAGTCATAGCGCCGACCGTACTGCTCGGACCAGGGCCTGGGCACGGGG
The DNA here is from genome assembly GCF_029428675.1 of Streptomyces sp. JH14. Classification (GTDB taxonomy): domain Bacteria; phylum Actinomycetota; class Actinomycetes; order Streptomycetales; family Streptomycetaceae; genus Streptomyces. The sequence continues at coordinate 2,814,156 of NZ_JAJNEL010000001.1, forward strand.
GTCGGCGGTGACTCCCTTCTGCAGACCGTTCGTCACATAGCCGAACGCGATGCCGGATTCGGGGTCCGCGAAGCCGAGCGAGCCGCCGCGTCCCGGGTGGCCGAAGGAGCCGGGGGCGAGGAGTGGGGCGGCCGGGCCGTGCAGCATGTAGCCGAGGCCGAAGCGGGTGTTCACGACGAGCACCCGGTCCGGGCCCGCGGACTCCTCGGTGCGGGCCAGGGTGAGGGTGGCCGGGGCGAACAGCCGGTGGCCGTCGACCGGACCGATCATCGCGGCGTAGCAGCGGGCCAGGGCGCGGGCGGTTGCGATGCCGTTGGAGGCGGGCAGTTCGGCCGCCCGGTAGGCGGCGTCGTTCTCGTCGGGCAGCGGGTCGATCGCCCCGAACGCACGGCGGGTCAGCGACTCCGGGTCGCGGTAGGCCTCGACGACCGACCGCTTGGGGCGTATCCGCAGTGCGCCGCCGTTGTCCGGGAGGGCGGGCGGCTCGACCGGGCCGATCCGGCCCACCCGGTGCGCCTCGTCCGCCGGGAGCCCGAACCAGAAGTCCAGGCCGAGGGGGCGGGCTATCTCTTCGGCGATCCAGCGGCCCACGGTGCGCCCGGTGACCCTGCGCACCAGCTCGCCGACGAGCCAGCTGTACGTCTGCGCGTGGTAGCCGTGTGCGGTGCCGGGCTCCCACTGCGGGCGCTGCGCGGCGACGGCCAGCGGCCCGGAGACCGGGTCGGCGGCCTCCTGCGGCGTCAGCGGACGGTCGAGGGCGGGGACTCCGGCCCGGTGGGCGAGTAGATGGCGGACGAGGACCCGTTCCTTGCCGGCAGCCTTGAACTCCGGCCAGTACGTGCCGACCGGCGCGTCCAGGTCCACCTGGCCGCGCTGGTGCAGCAGCAGGGGTACGGCGGCCGCGATGCCCTTGCCCGCCGAGCGGACGATCTGCACGGTGTCGACCGCCCACGGTTCGACGCCGTCGACGTCCCGCGTACCGGCCCACAGATCGACGATCTTGCGCCCGTCCCGGTAGACGGCGACCGCGGCCCCCCGCTCGCCGCGCTCCTCGAAGTTACGGATGAACGCGTCCCTGACCGGTTCGAATCCGGCAGCCACCGTGCCCCGTACGTCCACGCCTGCTCCTGCACTCCCGCTCATCCCCCCATGGTGCATCGCGCCGCAGGTGAGCTGTACCGCGGGTGACCTTCATCCCGGCACGACCGGGGCGGCCGCGCCTCCCGCGCCGGTCACGCGCCCACAGTCACCGAACGCGGGTCGAAGCCGAAGGGCAGCTCCAGCCGGTGGGCGCGCATCAGCTCCTCGTCGCAGAGCAGTTCCTGGGTGCGGTCGTCGGCGGCGATGACACCGTCGCCGAGGATGACGGCGCGCGGGCAGAGCTCCAGGGCGTACGGCAGGTCGTGCGTGACCATCAGCACAGTGACGTCCAGTGAGCGCAGGATGTCGGCGAGTTCACGCCTGGATGCGGGGTCCAGGTTGGACGACGGCTCGTCCAGGACGAGGATCTCGGGGCGCATCGCGAGCACGGTGGCGACGGCGACGCGGCGGCGCTGACCGAAGGAGAGGTGGTGCGGGGGCCGGTCGGCGAACCCCGCCATGCCGACCTGTTCGAGGGCCTCGACGACCCGCTCCTCCAGTTCGGCGCCGCGCAGCCCGGAGGCGGCGGGCCCGAAGGCGACGTCCTCACGGACGGTCGGCATGAAGAGCTGGTCGTCGGGGTCCTGGAAGACGATGCCGACGCGGCGCCGGATCTCGGCGAGGTTGCGCTTCTCCACCGGGAGCCCGGCGACCCGGACGGTACCCGCGCCCGCCTCGAGGATGCCGTTGAGGTGGAGAACGAGCGTGGTCTTGCCGGCGCCGTTCGGGCCGAGCAGGGCGACGCGTTCGCCGCGGCCGACGGTCAGGTCGACGCCGAAGAGCGCCTGGTGGCCGTCGGGGTAGGCGTAGGCGAGGCCGCTGACCTCGAGGGACGGTGCGGTGACAGGGGGCAGGCTCATAGGTTCCATCCCAGCAGACAGACGACAAGGGCGAGGACGGGGAGTGCCGCGGCGTACGCCCACTGGGCACGGGACGCCGTCACGTCGTCGATGACCGGCATGGAGCCGGTGTAGCCACGGCTGACCATGGCGAGATGAACGCGTTCGCCGCGCTCGTAGGACCGGATGAAGAGCGCGCCCGCCGAGGCGGCGAGCACGCCCCACTGCCGTACGCCGCGCGCCTCGAAACCCCGGGAGCGGCGGGCGATCGACATCCGCCGCATCTCATCGGAGACCACATCCCCGTACCGGATCATGAACGAGGCGATCTGGACGAGCAGCGGCGGCAGCCTCAGCCGCTGGAGGCCGAGCAGCAGGGCGCGCAGTTCGGTGGTGGAGGCCAGCAGTACGGAGGCCGCGACGCCGAGCGTGCCCTTGGCGAGCACGTTCCAGGCGCCCCAGAGGCCGGGGACGCTGACGGAGATCCCGAGGAGTTCGGTCTGCTCGCCGGGCACCACGAACGGCATGAGCAGCGCGAACGCGACGAACGGCACCTCGATCAGCAGCCGCTTGAGGAGGAAGCCGGCGGGGATCCGGGCCACCGCGGCGACCCCGGCGATCAGCACCGCGTACAGCGCGAACGCCCAGACCGCCTCGCGGGGCGTCGAGACGACGACCACCACGAAACAGAAGACGGCGGCCAGCTTGCAGTGCGGCGGCAGCTCATGGACCGGCGAGTGCGCGTGCCGGTAGAGCTTGTGGGCGTGTCCGGCGCCCATCAGACGGTTTCCTCGGTGCGCGCTTCAAGGGCGTCCGCCGTACGGCGGCGGCGTACGGCCCGGAAGACCCCACTGCCGACCACGATCGTGGCGCCGACCCCGATCACTCCGGCGAGGCCGCCGGAGACACGGGCGTCGGAGATGTCCCGGACGCCGTAGTCGGCGAGCGGGGAGTCCTTGGACGCATGGGGCTCGGCCTTCTTGTCGATGCCCTGGTCGGCGGCGACCTTCTCCAGGCCGTCCGGGCTGGCGGAGGCGTAGAAGGAGACGAAGCCGGCGAGGACGAGGGCGGTGACCAGTCCGGTGGCCCAGACCTTGCGCGTCGACCGGCCGGCGACGGGGGTGGTCTCCCGGGCCGGTGCGTCGACGAGCTCGCCGCCGACCCGGAGCTTGAGCGGTGCGGTGAGTCCGCGGGCGCCGTGCACCAGGTCGGGGCGGACGGCGATGACGGCGCCGACGGTCAATGCGGTGATCAGGGCCTCGCCGATCCCGATCAGGACGTGCACGCCGGCCATCGCGGTGAAGACCTTGCCGATCGGGATGTCGGTGGTGCCGCCGACCCAGTAGATCAGCGTGAAGACGACCGCCGCGGCCGGTACGGAGACCAGCGCGGCGACGAACGACGCGACCGTCACCGAGCGACGGGTCCGTGGCAGCACATGGAGCAGGCCGCGGAAGAGGGCGTAGGCGACGACGGTGGTCGTGATGCCCATGTCGAGGATGTTGACGCCCAGCGCGGTGAGCCCGCCGTCCGCGAAGAGGATGCCCTGCATGAGCAGGACGACGGATATACAGAGCACCCCGGTGCACGGACCGACCAGGATCGCGGCCAGCGCCCCGCCCAGGAGGTGGCCGCTGGTACCCGCGGCGACGGGGAAGTTCAGCATCTGCACCGCGAAGACGAAGGCGGCGACCAGGCCCGCGAGCGGCGCGGTGCGCTCGTCGAGCTCGCGACGGGCGCCCCGCAGACTGACCGCGACGGCACCCGCGGCGACGACACCGGCGGCGGCGGAGACGGGTGCGTTGATGAATCCGTCGGGTACATGCATGAAGGAGGCTCCGCTTCCTGCGTTGCTGCGCGGGGGCATGAACCTCTCAATAATAGGGCCTTGTTGCGAACCATTCGCAAGAGCGCATACTTCACAGCTACGCCCGGCCGCCCGCGCCCTCGCCGCGCCGACCGGCCAAAATATGGGACATTAGAGGGCAAGAATGAACGAATAGGAGAAGTCGGCCATGTCCCTCGTGATCGAAGAGCACACCGAAGCCCGGCTCATCACCGAGGCCACCGACACCTTCGCGGTCCCCGTCGACCTGCGGTACGACGCCACCTCCGACCCCCGTACGGTCCATGTCTCCTTCCCCGGAGGCACCGACTGGGCCTTCGGCCGCGACCTGCTGGAAGGCGGGATGCGCTCCCCCGCCCGGCGGGGCGCCATCCGGATATGGCCCTGCGGCCGGGCGCAGCTGGTCGTGGAGAAGCACTCGGCAGACGGCGTCGAGGTGGTGCAGTTCGACAACGCGTCGATGAACCGCTTCCTGGACCGCATTCACGACGAGAGCAGTCCTGAGGCCGCACACACGGTGACCAGCCGGACGTGACGGCATGGATGAGCCCCCGTGCCGCTCGCACGGGGGCTCATCGTCGCCCCGGCCCCCCGTCCCCACAGGCAACCGGCGCAGTCCGGGGCCGCGCTCCGCTCACACGCGGGCCCCGGGGCTCGTAAGGATCAGACGCGGATCAGCTCGCGCTCACCCTGCGCGTCACCGCGCCCGTCACCGCCGGTCGGCGTCTCGCCGAGCTGCTTGCGCAGCCCCTCGCCCTCCACGTCCACGTTGGGCAGCAGCCGGTCCAGCCAGCGCGGCAGCCACCAGGCGCGCTTGCCGAGCAGGGCGAGGACCGCGGGCACGATCGCCATCCGGACGACGAACGCGTCGAAGAAGACCGCGATGGCGAGCGAGAAGCCGATCATCTTGATCATCGACTCGCTGGAGCCGATGAACCCGGAGAAGACCGCCATCATGATCACGGCCGCGGCGGTGACGACGCGGGCGCCGTGCTTGAAGCCTGTGACGATCGCCTGCGGGGGCTTCTCCCCGTGGACGTACGCCTCGCGCATCCGGGTGACGAGGAAGACCTCGTAGTCCATGGCGAGACCGAAGACCACACCCACCATGAAGATCGGCATCATGGACATGATCGGGCCGGTCTGTTCGACGCCGAAGAGCGAACCGAGCCAGCCCCACTGGAAGACCGCGACGACCGCGCCCAGGGCCGCAACGACCGAGAGCAGGAAGCCGAGGGCCGCCTTCAGCGGCACCAGAACCGACCGGAAGACCACCATCAGGAGCAGGAAGGCCAGGCCGACGACGAGCGCCAGGTACGGCAGCAGTGCGTCGTTCATCTTCTGCGAGAAGTCGATGTTCATCGCCGTGGAGCCGGTGACCAGGACCTCGGCGCCGGTGTCGGACCTGATGTCCTTGCCCGCGTCACGGATCGCGTGGACCACGTTCTCCGTCTCGGCCGAGCTCGGCCGGTCCTGCGGAACGACGGTGATCATCGCGGTGTCGCCGGCCTTGTTGAAGGTGGCCGGGGAGACGGCGACGACGTGCGGGATACCGGAGATGTCGTCGGTGACACGAGTGACCGCGGTCCTGCCGTCCGAGCTGTTCGCCGTGTCCACGACGACCATCAGCGGCCCGTTGAAGCCGGGGCCGAAGCCGTCGGAGAGCAGGTCGTAGGCGCGGCGCTGGGTGGTGCTGGTGGGCTGCGAGCCGTCGTCGGGCAGGCCCATCTCCAGCGAGGTGGCTGGTACGGCGATGGTCCCGAGGCCGATGACTCCGACCAGCAGTACCCACACCGGCCTGCGCAGCACGAACCGCGCCCACCGGGTGCCCATGTTCGGCTTCGCAACCATCGTGGTCTCCGCCTCGGCGGCCTTGCGCGCCTTGCGTCCCATCACCCGCTTGCCCGCGAAGCCCATCATCGCCGGGACCAGGGTCAGCGCGATCAGGACGGCGATCGCGACCGTACCGGCCGCGGCGAAGCCCATCTTCGACAGCATCGGGATGTTGACGACGGCCAGGCCGACCAGGGCGATGACCACGGTGAGACCGGCGAAGACGACCGCGGAACCGGCCGTGCCGACCGCCCGCCCCGCCGCTTCCTCGCGCTCGCGGCCCTCGGCCAGCTCGGCGCGGTAGCGGGAGACGATGAAGAGCGCGTAGTCGATGCCGACCGCGAGGCCGATCATCATCGCGAGGGTGGAGGTGGTGGAACCCAGGTCGAGCACGTTCGCCAGCGCCGTGATCGTCGAGACACCGATGCCGACGCCGATGAGCGCGGTGAGCAGCGGCAGCCCGGCCGCGATCAGCGACCCGAAGGTGATGACCAGCACGACCGCCGCGATCGCCACACCGATGATCTCGGTGGCGCCGGTCTCCGGCATCACCTGGAGCGCGTCACCGCCGATCTCCACGGCGAGCCCGCTGTGCTGCGCCGCCTCGCCCGCGTCCTGGAGGTCGTCCCGGGTCGCGTCGGTCAGCTCCATCGAGCTGACCTTGTAGGAGACGGAGACGTAGGCGGTGGAACCGTCCTTGCTGACGGCATGCGCCGTGTACGGGTCGGTCACCGAGGCGATCTGGTCCGAGCCGGACTTCAGCGCGTCCGCGACCTTGTGCACCTCCGCCTTGTTGGCCGGGTCCGTCATCTTCTCGCCGTCGGGCGCCTTGAAGACGACTCGTGCGGTCGCGCCGTCGGCACTGGCGGCGGGGAAGCGCTGTTCCAGCAGGTCGAAGGCCTTCTGGGCCTCCGTACCCGGAATGGAGAAGGAGCTGGAGGTGGCGGTGGACGCGGAGGCCGCGCCGAATCCGGCGAGCGCCAGCAGCGCCACCCAGACGAGGGCGACATAGCGGCGGCGCCGGAAGGCGAGCCGTCCGAGTTTGTAGAGGAATGTGGCCACGGAGGCGTACTCCCGGTCAGGTCGTATGAGTGGAAAAGGGCGTGAGGAACCAGCCCGACGACGAGAGCGGCGTGTCAGGTGGGGCTTGGGGAGAGGGCCGTACGGAAGGGACGAGCGTCAGACACCGAGAGCGGGGAGGATCACGGAGTCGACGTAATCGATGAGAAACGCCTGGTCGACGGCGCGGTCCTCGACCAGCTGCCGAGCGGCGAAGGCGCCGATCAGCATGTGCGGCACATAGGGCAGCGCCGGGTTGTCCGGGCGCAGCTCACCTCGGCCCACGGCTCGGCGCAGCAGCATGTCGAGGCCGGTCATCTCCGGCTCGATGAGCAGCTCGCGCAGCGCCTGGTGGAGATCGGGATTGTCGTGGACGGCATGCATCAGGCCCCGCATCAGCGCGGAGTCCTTCTCCATCTGACAGTCGTCGGTACGGCCCAGCGCGGCGTGGAAGTCACCCCGCAGCGACCCGGTGTCGACTTCGGCGAGGCCGCCCGGCTTGTTGTGCCGCAGCGCCTTGACGACCAGCTCGGGCTTGCTCCCCCACTGGCGGTAGAGGGTGGCCTTGCTGGAACGGGTGCGGGCGGCGACGGCGTCCATGGTCAGGGCGTCGTAGCCGACCTCGCGCAGCAGGTCGAGCACCGCGGCGTACATCTCGCTCTCGCGCTCAGGGGTGAGCCTGGTGCGTGCCATGGTGCAACCTCCTGCTCTTCGGCTTGCGCGTCGGCCGGTTTCGTACGGCAGTTCGCCGAACGAAACTGTTTCGTACACCTCGACGCTACTCCGCCGCCCCAGCGAAACTGCATCGTTTCGCTTGTGTGTTGCACCACAAGTTGCCGCGGCCCCCTGACCCGGAAAACATTGGGGGGTGAGTGACGACGTCGCGTATCTCCGTTTCCCGCACCTCCATGAGGATCTGCTCTGCTTCGCGGCCGAGGACGACCTCTGGGTCGCCCCCCTCGTCCCCGAGGGGCAGCGACCCGGCCGGGCGTGGCGGGTGACCGTCGACCGGACGCGGGTCAGCCACCCGCGCTTCTCCCCCGACGGCACCCGGATCGCGTACACGACCTGGCGCAGTCTCGACCCCGAGATCCATCTCGCCCCGGTCGACGGCGGGCCGGCCCGCCGGCTCACCTACTGGGGGTCGACCGACGCACGGGTCTGCGGCTGGACCCCCGATCCGGGCGAGCAGTCCCAGATCCTCGCCGTGTCCTCGCACGCCCAGCCGTTCTCTTACTTCTCCTGGGCGTACAACGTGCCCACGGACGGCTCACCCGGCGCGAAGCTCCCCTGGGGCCCGGTCTCCGACATCGCGATCGGCGAGATCGACGGCGAGCGGCGCACCCTGCTGCTCACCGGCACACCGCCGCACGAACCGGCCGCCTGGAAGCGGTACCGGGGCGGGGCGACCGGGCGGCTGTGGCTGCACGGCGTGCGGCTGCTGCCCGATATCGGCGGCCACCTCGACTCCCCGATGTTCGTCCAGGGCCGGATCGCGTTCCTCTCCGACCACGAGGGCGTCGGCAACCTGTACTCCTGCCTGCCCGACGGAAGCGATCTGCGCCGCCACACCGACCACGACGCGTTCTACGCCCGGCACGCGTCCAGCGACGGCCGCAGGGTCGTCTACCAGTGCGCGGGCGAGGTGTGGCTCGTCGACGACCTGTCACCGGACGCCATGCCGCGGAGGGTGGAAGTACGGCTCGGCGGGCCTCGGGCCGGACGGCGTCCGTACCAGGTACCGGCGTCCAGCCATGTCGACTCGCTGTCGGTGGACGAGACGGGCCGGGCGAGCGCCGTCGCGGTACGCGGCAGTCTGTACTGGCTCACCCACCGCGACGGGCCCGCCCGCACGATCGCCGACACCCCGGGGGTCCGGGTCCGGCTGCCCGAGATGCTCGGCTGCACCGGCCAGGTCGCGTACGTCACGGACACGGACGGCGCGGACGCGATCGAGATCGCCTACCTGCCGCGCGCCAGCGGCGACCGGGCCCCGCGCCGGCTGGCCTCCGGGCAGGTGGGCCGCGTCGAGGAGTTCATCTCCGACCAGGAGGGCGAACGGCTCGCGATCGCCACGAACGACGGCCGTCTGCTGCTCCTGGAGACCGCCGAGGAGTCCACCGCCGGACCGACCGAGCTCATCTGCTCCACCAACGGTCCCGTCCGCGACCTGGCGTTCTCACCCGACGGGGCCTGGCTGACCTGGTCGCATCCGGGGATCGGCCGCTCACTGCGGCAGATCAAGCTGGCCCGGATCATGGGGCCCGGCGCGCCGATCATCGTCGACGTCACCAACGGCCGCTTCGAGGACGAGAACCCGGTTTTCACCGGCGACGGCCGCTATCTCGCGTTCCTCTCCTGGCGCGGCTTCGACCCGGTGTACGACGTCCACACCGGCGACCTCTCCTTCCCGCTCGGCTGCCGCCCGTATCTGGTCCCGCTCTCCTCGGCCACCCCGTCGCCGTTCGCACTCTCACCGGAAGGACGCCCGGCGGCGGGTGGCCTCGACCCGGTCGACGCTCCGGAGACGGCCCCGGCCGAAGGGGCCACGGTCACGGTCGAGTTCGAGGGGCTGGAGAACCGGGTGACCCCCTTCCCGGTCACCGCTTCGAAGTACTCGGCTCTCCGCCCGGTCAGCGGCGGCGGGCTCGTCTGGCTGCGCTGGCCGATCTCCGGCGCCCTCGGCGAGACGTTCGTCAACCCTGCCGACACCTCGGGGCGCCCCACCCTCGAACACTTCAACATCACCAAAGCCAGGAAGACCGAACTCGTCGGCCATCTCGACTGGTTCGCCGTCAGCGGCGACGGAACCAGGCTCGTCGTCATGGACGACGGCGAACTGCGCGCCGTACCGGCCACCGAAACCGGCGACAGCGACTCGACGGTCTACCTCGACCTGCGGCGGATCCTCCACGACGTCGATCCGCCGGCGGAATGGCGACAGGCCTACGGAGAAGCGGGCCGCATCATCCGCTCCTATTTCTGGGAGCCGGACATGTGCGGCATCGACTGGGAGGGTGTGCTCGACCAGTACCGTCCGCTCGTCGAACGGGTCGCGACTCCCGATGAGTTCGCCGACCTGCTGCGCGAGGTGCTCGGCGAACTGGGCACCTCGCACGCGTATGTGGCGCCCGCCCGGCGCAACGAAGGACCGCCGCACTACCAGCGGCCGATCGGCCTGCTCGGTGCGAATCTGGTGTGCCGGGACGGGGTCTGGGTGGTCCGGCGGATCCTGCCCGGCGACTCATCGGACTCCAAGGCCCGTTCACCGCTGGCCGGAACGGGCATCCGGGACGGCGCGATCCTCACGCACGTGGACGGCCGCCCGATCGACCCCGTCACGGGCCCCTACCCGCTCCTCGCCGCAGCCGGCGGCACCACCGTGGAGCTCACCTTCCGCCCCGGCGAGGGCGAAGGCCCGGCGCGCCGTGTCGCATTCGTCCCCCTGGTCGACGAACGCCCCCTGCGCTACCAGGACTGGGTGGCCAAGCGCCGGGAGGTCGTACGCGAGTTGAGCGGCGGCAAGTGCGGCTACCTGCACATCCCCGACATGGGCGGATCGGGCTGGGCCCAGTTCAACCGGGACCTGCGCCTGGAGGTCTCCCGCCCGGCGCTGATCGTCGACGTGCGCGGCAACGCGGGCGGCCACATCAGCGAACTGGTGGTCGAGAAACTGACCCGCACGATCCTCGGCTGGGACCTGACCCGCAACGCCCAGCCGGTCTCGTACGCCTCCAATGCCCCCCGGGGCCCGGTGGTGGCCCTCGCCGACGAGGCGACGTCCTCCGACGGCGACATGATCACCGCCGCGTTCCGGCAACTGAAACTCGGACCGGTGGTGGGCCAGCGGACGTGGGGCGGCGTGGTCGGCATGACCGGGCGGCACCGGCTGATCGACGGCACGGTCATCACGGTGCCGATGAACGCGGCATGGTTCGACGCCTACGGCTGGTCGGTGGAGAACCACGGCGTGGAACCGGATCTGGAGGCCCTGCGCTCTCCCCTGGACTGGGCGGAGGGCCGGTACGCGGTGCTGGACGACGCGGTACAGGTGGCGCTGGACCTGCTGGAGGCGCACCCCGCTGCGGCGCCGCCGACGTACGACTCCGCGCCGAACCGGGTACGGCCGCCGCTCCCGCCCCGGTGACCGACGCCCCGGCTGCTTCCACCCAAGTGACCGACGCCCCGGCCCTCCGTCCTCGAACGCCGGACGGGCCGGGCCGCCGCGCGTGAACGGCCTTGCCGTGACCTCGGGAACGGTCTCGCCACGCTTGCATCCTCAAGCGCCCGGACGGGCCGGCCTCGACCGCCCGGACGGGCGCGATGGCGCCGGCGCTGCTCTCGCTCTGCCGCTGCGCATGCCTCTCCCGTCCAGGAGGAGATCCACAGACCCTTCCGGCGATCGAGGAGCGGGAGTCCGAGGGCGGTGCAGCCGACAGGTCGACGCGCGGACGACTCCGTTCCCCCCGATGAACACACCCATGCCCTGCGGCAATTGAGAGTCAGGGAACCGGGACACCCCCCGAACGCCGACGCGCAGACCCCGCCCACCGACCAACGCACCGAGCCTCTCCGGCGATTGGGGAACAGCGGCCGGAGGGGCCGACGCGTCTCAGCACGTACCCGCCGAACGCGCCCAACCCCTCGGGCGATTGAGAACGGCGGGCGGGGGCAGCTCCCGCCGGAACGGCGGAAACACCCCGCGCACGCGAAAGGGCGCGCCCGGTCTCCCGGACGCGCCCCTCACCTGCGCGAAGCCTCAGCCACATCCTCGCGCAGGCGACCAACGATCAAGTCAAGACTGGTCGTCGATCCGGTTGCGCGAGCCCTGCGCAGCACCCCGCGCAGCACCCGGCGAAGCGCTCCGCGCCCCGCCCCGCGCAGCGCCGCGCGTCGTGCCCTGGGCCTTGTCGTGCGCCCGGTCCGACTGGGGCGACTTCTGCCGCGTGTCGCCGCCCTTCTTGTCGCCGACGTTCTTCTTCGCCTGGTCGGCGAGCTCCTGCGCCTTGTCCTTGAACTGGTCTGCAATACCCATGCTGTTCACTCCTAGTGGGGTGTTCGGGATGCGATGGGGTGGCCCCCGGAGGGGCCTCGACCAGAGTTACACGACGGCACATTCCACGCATTTCGATCAGTCACGCTGCGTGCGCACACCCCGCGCGCTCTCGTCCGCCGCGCCCCCCGCGCCCACGAGCCCCTTGCTCACGCCCGCCAGTCGCGGCCCGAACCGTTTCATCTCGCGCTGCCCGACCACGCCGATGAGCGCCGGCAGGTAGCCCCGCACCGGCTGCATGCCCCGCAGCCACCACTGCGCATACACATGCGCGGACCGCCGTTCGATGCCCGCCACGATCCGGTCGATCGCCGGGCCCAGCGGGTACGTGCGGTTCGATGGCCACGGCAGCCGCTGCCGCAACTCCCGCATGACGTCGTCCTCGTCGGCGCCGCGCACCATGTCGGTGTCCGTCCAGGACAGATAGCCGACGCCGACCTTCACCCCCCGGTACCCGACCTCCGCCCGCAGGCTGTGCGCGAACGCCTCCACGCCCGACTTCGACGCGCAGTACGCGGTCATCATCGGCGCCGGAGTGATCGCGGCGAGCGACGCGATCTGCAGGAAGTAGCCCCGGCTCTCCATCAGTACGGGCAGGAACGCCCGCCCCGTCACCGCGCCGCCGATCAGATTGACCTCGATGACCCGCCGCCACGCATCCGGGTCGGAGTCGGCGAACGGCCCGCCCGAGGCGACCCCGGCATTGGCGACGACGACGTCGACCTTGCCGAACCGCTCCTTCACCTCCTGCGCGACCTGCGCCATCGCCACATGGTCGGTGACGTCCGCGTACCAGTGGTCGCTCTCCGCGTGCAGCCGCTCGGAGACCTTCTTCAGTTCGTCCGGCTCGAGACCGACCAGCGCCAGCTTCGCACCACGCGCCGAGAGCTTGCGGGCCAGCAGCTCGCCCACTCCGCGGGCCGCGCCCGTGACGACCACGACCTGTCCTTCGAGACTGCGCCTGCCGCTCATACGACCTCCTCCTCCACACTGTCACTGGTGGTACCGGCGGCGGGCGTGACATACCCGGCCACCAGTTCCCGGATCTTCGCGGTGACCGCCTCCGGCGCCTCCACCGGCGTCATGTGGCCCATGCCGGCCAGCTCGGTGAGCCCGAGGGGGACGGGCAGCGCCGCCGCCAGGGCGCGCGCGTGGACGGGCGGCGTCAGCCGGTCCTCGGTGCCCGCGATCACGGCCGTGGGCACCCGCAGTTCCCGTACCCCCGCGTCGAGATCGAGCTCCGCGAGCACGTGCCCCCAGGCGACCCGCGGCGCCCGCGGGCAGGCGTGCACGATCCGGGCGCAGGAATCGACCCGCTCCGGGGCCGAACCGGAACCCATCGTCGCGTACTTGAGGATCCGCTTCGAGACGGATGTGACCGGACCGAGCGGGGCCCGCGACCCGAGGATGGCGCGGGTCATCCGGGTCCGGACCGCGCCGGCCCGCATCGGTACGACGAGCGACTCGTCGATCAGCCGCGAACTGCCGGTGCTGCACAGCAGTACGGCCGCCGCGTGCTCGCGCAGCCCGGCCCGTCGCGACGCGGCCATCAGCGTCATGCCGCCCATGGAGTGCCCGGCAAGCACCGCGCGCTCGCCGGGGGCGAGGGCGGTGGCCAGCACCGCTTCGAGGTCGTCGGCGAGCGCGTCGGTGCTGTACCCCCCGCGGGCGACGGCGGGCGTACGGCCGTGGCCGCGCTGGTCGTAGGCGATGACCCGGTGGTCCACCGCCAGGTCCCGGATCTGCGCGGCCCAGAAGTGGGTACTGCAGGTCCAGCCGTGTGCCAGCACCACCGCGGGCGCACCGTCCGGCCCGTGCACCTCGACGTGGATGCGGGAGCCGTCGGCGGAGACGGCGGTGAGTTCCTGCGCGGGCACCGGTGGGGCGTCCTCGCGACGCAGCGGCCGGCTCATCGGGCGACCTCCTCGGCGACGGCCTTCCGCGCGACGGCGGTCCCGGCGGCATCGGGCTTCGGTGGCCGGATGACCTCGTACTCCCCGAGGTCCACCGCCTGCGTCGCCCGGCGGAACTCACCGGTCGTACCCGGCCAGACCGTGGTGTTGCGCCCGTTGGCGTCCAGATACCAGCTGGTGCAGCCGCCGGTGTTCCACACGGTCCGCTTCATCCGCTCCTGGACCCGCCGGTTCCACACCCCGACCGCCGACGTCCGCGCACCGAGCGCGACCCGCCCGCCCAGGACGTTCAACTGGCGCAGATAGTCCGCCATGTAGTTCAGCTGGGACTCGATCATCAGGATCATGGAGGAGTTCCCGAGCCCCGTGTTGGGGCCGATGATCGTCATCCAGTTGGGGAAGCCCGCGGCGGTGGCGCCGCGCAGCGACTGCATGCCGTCCTTCCAGGACTCGGCGAGCGTGATGCCCTCCGCGCCGACGACGCGGTCGGCGATCGGCATGTCCGTCACATGGAAGCCGGTACCGAAGATGATCGCGTCGACCTCGGCCTCCGTTCCGTCGGCGGCGACGACCGTGGAACCGCGCACCTCGGTCAGCCCCGAGGCGACCACATCCACGTGGGGCTGGGCGAGAGCCGGGTAGTAGCTGCTGGAGAGCAGGATCCGCTTGCAGCCGATGCGGTACGACGGGGTCAGCTTGGCCCGCAGCGCCGGATCCTTGATGGCCCGGGCCATGTTGGACTTGGCGATCCTCTCGACGAGACCGAGCTCGTTCGGGTGCTTGGTGAAGGCGCTGACCTGCAACTCCCTTATGCCCCACAGCAGTCCGCGACGCGCGGCGCCGGTGAACGGCAGCGTGCGGTGCAGCCATCGCTCGGTACCGCTGATGTTGCGGTCCATGCGCGGCATGACCCACGGCGGGGTGCGCTGGAACAGGGTGAGACGGCCGACCTTCGACTGGATCGCCGGCACGATCTGGATGGCGGAGGCGCCGGTGCCGATCACGGCGACGCGCTTGCCGGTCAGGTCGTAGTCGTGGTCCCAGCGGGCCGAGTGGAAGACCTTGCCGGGGAAGTCGGCGAGACCGGGCATGTCCGGCATCTTCGGGTCGGAGAGCGGGCCGGTCGCGGAGACGACGACATCGGCGACGATCGTGGTCCCGTTCGCGGACTCGATCGTCCAGTTCAGCTCGTCGCTGTTCCACCGCATCATCGTCACTTCGTGGCCCAGCCTGATGTGCGGGCGCAGACCGAAGGTGTCGGCGACGTGTTCCAGGTAGGCGCGGATGTGCTCCTGTCCGGAGAAGGTGCGCGGCCAGTCAGGGTTGGGGGCGAACGAGAACGAGTAGAGATGGGACGGCACGTCGCAGGCGCAGCCCGGATAGCTGTTGTCGCGCCAGGTGCCGCCGACGGAGTCGGCCCGTTCCAGGACGACGAAGTCGGTGATGCCTTCGCGGCGCAGCCGGACGGCGGCCCCCAGGCCCCCGAATCCGGATCCGATCACCGCCACTCGTACATGCTCGTGCTGGGCCATGCTGCCGCCTCCCGCGGTACGTCACACGACTCTGCCAGCAATCACTGGCATTGTTGGGAGAGTAGAGCAGGCCCGTACCGATGGGTAGGGGTCCGGCAAGGGAAAGTTACCGACGGTACAACATAGGGTGCCGTTGTGGCTGAAGGACGCGAGCACCGCGAATACCGCATGGAGGAGCTGGCCAAGGAGGCCGGCATCCCCGTGCGGACCGTGCGCTTCTACCGGGAGCGGGGTCTGATCTCGCCACCGCGCCGGGAGGGACGCATCGCCTGGTACGACGACCACCACCTGGCGCGACTGCGGACGATCACCGGCCTGCTCGAGCGGGGCCACACCCTGACCGGGATCGCCGATCTGGCCCGCACCTTCGAGAGCGGCCGCGATGTCGCCGAGGTCCTGGGGCTGGGCGAACCGACCGAGGAGACCCCGGTCCACCTCACACCCGAACAGCTCGCGGACTACTTCGAGGGCGAGGTCACCGCGGAGAACCTCGCCGCTGCCCTGGACCTGGGCTATCTCGCCACCGACGGCGACGAGATCGTGCACATCAGCCGCCGCCTCCTGGAGGTGTCGGCGGAGCTGGTACGGGAAGGGGTACCCCTCTCCGCGGTGCTCTCGGCGGGCCGCGAGGTCCGCGCACACGCGGACGCGCTCGCCGACCTCTTCGTCGGGGTGATGCGGGCCCACTCCACGGAGCCGGAACCGCCCCAACTCCGCCCGCTCGCCCGCGCGGTGGTGGACGCGGAACTGTCGATGGCTCTGGACCGCAGGCTGCGCCGGGACGACGACACCGGGTCGCAGCCGTCGGAGCCGTAGCCCTCGAAGCAGTACCCCCGCGAGCCTCGACCGAAATCGCGTTGCCCGCGGCCCCGCCCGTGCGCAAGGCTTCCGCCCATGCCCGAAACCAATCCGAGCGGTTCGCACGGGGTCGAAGCCCTGTTCTCCCGCGGACGGCTGACCTCGATCCCCCGCAAGCCGGCCCGCCGCGAACAGTTGCTCGTC
Source organism: Streptomyces sp. JH14 (assembly GCF_029428675.1). GTDB lineage: Bacteria > Actinomycetota > Actinomycetes > Streptomycetales > Streptomycetaceae > Streptomyces. Next base: position 2,830,373 of record NZ_JAJNEL010000001.1, read on the forward strand.
CACCTGACGCAGACGCTGTTCGAGCCGGACCGCACATACAGCGAGCGCGAGGTCAACGAGGCGCTGCTGACAGTGCACGACGACTACCCGGCGCTGCGCCGCTACCTGGTGGAGGCCGGCCTGCTGACCCGGCCCAAGGACGGCAGCAGCTACCGCCGCACCCTTACAGGTTGAAGACGGCCGTCACCGGCGCATGGTCGCTCCACCGCTCGGCATGCGTGGCGGCCCGCTCCACCCACGCCTTCACCGCACGCCCGGCGAGACCGGCGGTCGCCACCTGGTAGTCGATGCGCCAGCCCGTGTCGTTGTCGAAGGCCCGTCCCCGGTAGGACCACCAGGAGTACGGCCCTTCCTCGTCGGGGTGGAGCGCCCGCACCACATCGACGTACTCGGCCTCACCGAAGACCCGGGTCAGCCACTCCCGCTCCTCCGGCAGGAAGCCGGAGTTCTTCTTGTTGCCCTTCCAGTTCTTCAGGTCGGCCTCCTGGTGGGCGATGTTCCAGTCGCCGCACACCAGCACCTCGCGGCCGTCGGCCGCGGCCCGCCCCCTGAGCCCCTTCAGGTACGGCAGGAACGCGTCCATGAAGCGCTCCTTCTCATCCTGCCGCTCCGTGCCGACCTCACCGGAGGGCAGGTACAGGCTCGCCACCGTGACACCGGGCAGGTCGACCTCGACGTACCGGCCACTGCCGTCGAACTCCTCGCTCCCGGCGTCCCCGAAGCCGCCGAAGCCGATCTGCACCCGCTCCGGTGCGCGGCGCGTGTACAGCGAGACCCCGGCCCGCCCCTTGGCGCCGGCCGGTGCATGCACGGTGTGCCAGCCGTCGGGCTCACGCACCTCGGCAGCGAGCTGCTGCGGTTCGGCGCGCACTTCCTGCAGGCAGATCACATCGGCGTCGGTCTGCGCCAGCCACTCGGTGAAGCCCTTCTTCGCGGCGGCGCGGAGCCCGTTCACATTTACAGTGGTCACGGTGAGCATCCCGGAACAATACCGACAACCGCTGTCGCATACATGTACCATACTTCGTATGCATATCCAGCCGCGGTCGTTCGACCACCCCGACGCCGTCAAACTCAACGACGAGGTGCAGCTCGAGTACGCCGAGCGCTACGGGGACGAGGGCGATGTCACACCGCTCGACCCGTCGATGTTCCGGCCGCCGAACGGTCTGTATCTGCTCGCCTACGACGAGTCGGACGCGCCGGTCGCCACCGGCGGCTGGCGCGCCCAGGACCGGAACGGGGAGGGCTACTCGGACGGCGACGCCGAGCTCAAGCGGATGTTCGTGATCCGGGAAAGCCGCGGACAGGGTCTGGCCCGCCGTATCCTCTCCGCCCTCGAAGCGGACGCACGGGCAGCGGGCCGCACCCGGATGGTGTTGGAGACCGGCAACCAGCAGCCGGAGGCCGTCGCGCTGTACGTCTCCAGCGGCTATGCCCCCTGCGAGAAGTTCGGCTACTACCGCACGTACGAGAACAGCCTCTGCTTCGCCAAACCGCTCCAGGAATCGTGAGCCGGGCACTGTTCCGGTACAGGGCCCGCTGAAGAACACGAACTGCGCGGCGTCGAACGGCTCGGGCTGCTCCGGGCCCGGCGGCCGCCCGGCAGCCGGCGACGAGCGCGCCGCGCGCGATCAGCCGGTGCAGGGCCTCGACGTCCGCGGCCGGCGCGCCTGCGACCGGCGCCTGACACAGGATCACGACGGGGCACCGGCATCGGCACCGCCCGCTGTGCTCACCGCACGCGCCCGACACCCACGTGGAAGCCGCTGCGCTCGTTCTGAGGAGCCGGCTCCTCCTGGTACCACTCCGCGGCCGTCACCAGCCCGGGCTCGACGAGATCCAGACCGCCGAAGAACGGCTCGACCTCACTGCGCGTGCGCATCCGCAGCGCGATGGCGCCCTTCTTGTACGCGGACTCGGTCTCGTCGCGGAGCTCCGGATGCTGGTCGGCCGTACCGTGCGACAGCACCAGATAGCTGCCCGACGGCAGGGCGTCCACCAGGGTGCGGGTGATCCCGTACGGGTCCTGGTCGTCGGGCAGGAAGTGCATGAGCGCGATCAGGGACAGAGCAATGGGCCTGTCGAAGTCCAGCAGTTCACGGGCGCGGTCGAGGATCAGCTGCGGCTGCCGCACGTCCGCGTGGATGTGGTGGGTGGCCCCCTCGGGACTGCTGACGAGCAGCGCCTCCGCATGACGCAGAACGATGGGGTCGTTGTCCGTGTACACGATCCGGGCCGAGGGCGTGATCGCCTGGACGATCTGGTGCAGGTTCGGCGAGGTGGGAATGCCGGTGCCGACATCGAGGAACTGATCGACGCCCCGGTGCGCCAGCCAGGCGGAGGCCCGGTGCATGAAGGCCCGGTTCCGCGCCGCATTGGCCCGCGCCTCCGGGGGCAGCTTCTCCCCCACCGCCTGATCGACCGGATAGTTGTCCTTGCCGCCGAGGAGCCAGTCGTAGACGCGCGCCGGATGGGGTGTGGTGGTGTCGATCAGGGGCTTGAGCGGGCCGGCCGTCACAGGACGCTCCTCCGTACGGGAATCGCGGGCGGGAAACTGCGACCCGTCCTGCCGCGCGGTCGCCACGAGGGGCGGCACCGGGCGGGCGGGGCGAGCGAAAACAGCGTAGGCGCCCCCGAGTTCGACCGTTGTACGAACCACGAACCTTCGCCGCTGCACGAACCGCTCTTCTCCCCCACGACCGGCCGGCCGGGGGCGAAGCTTTTTCGGCTGTACTCAGCTGCCGCACAACGCCAAAGAGCCCCTACCGGATTTCCCCGGTAGGGGCTCTTTGGCTGCGGTGGACCTGTGGGGATTTGAACCCCAGACCCCCTCGATGCGAACGAGGTGCGCTACCAGACTGCGCCACAGGCCCTTGCAACGAGTGAAACTCTAGCACCCTCACCGGGGTGCTTGGAAATCCGCTCCCCCGCTGGTCAGCCGGGTCGGCCTCACAGCAGGTCTCACTCGTTGGCGGCGCGGGGCCGGTCGCCGTCCTCGTACTGGTCGAAGAGCGGGGTCCGGCCGCGGTCGCGGGTGCGGCGGGACGTGTTGGTGCGCTGGCGCGGGGCCGTGTCCACCGGTGGCGCCGCGGGGGCCGCCGTGCCCGTCTGCGTCGGTTCGGCGGTGCTGGAGCGGGCCGCGCTCCAGGTCTCCGGATTGCCGACCTCGACGCCGCCCGTGGCGCGTGGGGCGACGGGGGCGGTGACGTACGTCGGCAACGGGACCGGGACCGGCTCCCAGCTGTCGCCCTGGGCCCGGCCGCGTTCGCGCTGCTGGTCGACCCATTCCGCGTGGTCCGTCTGCTCGACCAGCGCGCGGCGGCCCGCTTCCTGCGGGGAGACCGTGGGAACGGGATCGGACTCGGGGCGGCGCGCTTCGGGCTCCTCGTCGGGCTCGGCGGGCGCCGTCGCCGCCGGCTGGTGCCTGCGGGGGCGGTTCTCGCGCAGGTGCTGAGCCGCCACCTCCGCCCTGCGCCGGTCCATGGTGAAGGCGAACCGGCGCCGTTCCTGGGCCCGCAGATGCACGATGTACGTGCTCAGCAGCACGGCCGGCACCGCGGGCGCCCAGAGGAAGTGGAGACCGCCGACCGCGGCGACGACCGCGCCGAGAGTGAAGGCGAGGAAGAGGATCGACGTGGTGCGCCGGCGGCGCGCCAGCACCTGCGAGCGCTGGGCGCGCCGGGCGCGCTCCGCGTCGATTCCACCGGGGCGCGCGCGCCGTGCGGGCGCGGGCACAGTCGGGTGTGCGGGTCTGTCCTGGGTCTGCTGCTCGGGCGCCTGCGACGCGGAAGCCGCACGCTCCGGCGCATGCGCCGGGTCGTTCACGCGGGCTTCGGTGTGCGCCGGAGGCGCGGCAAAGGCCCGGACGTCCACGGAATCCATTCGGTCCGTGACCACGTCCGGGTCGGCGTCGGGCTCCGCCTCCTCGGCGGTGCGTTCCCGCAGCTCCTTGGCGTACCGGCGCTCCATGGCCGCCCGTCCGGACAGCAGCCGGATGGCGGTGCTGAAGCGTTCCGTCGGACGGGCTTCGTTGAGCTCGTCCTGCCTGCGGAGCCACATCGGCACCAAGTAGGCGGCCCACGCCCCGACGATGACTGCATAGATGAGGCCGCTGCTGCTCACGTCTCACACCGTAGAGGGGTTTGCACGGGGGCATCCGCCAATTGGCCCGGTGTGTCGCACGATCTGGCTGATATCACGGACTTTTTTTGTGATTGTTCGGATCAACAGTCGGCGTTTGCGTGCTCGTTAGCAGTCGCGCCGCGATCAATTTCGAACACTTATTTTATTTTGCGTGGCGTTCCGGCCGCGCCCGATGCCAGCGCCGAAGCAGCCCGTCGGGCACTTCCTCCGCGGTGAGCGCGAAGATCAGATGGTCCCGCCATGCGCCGTCAATGTGGAGATAGCGTGGACGCAGCCCTTCCTCGCGGAATCCGAGTTTCTCCACGACTCTTCGGCTGGGCCCGTTCTCGGGGCGAATGCACACCTCGATGCGGTGAAGTCCGACCGACCTGAAGCAGTGGTCGACGGCGAGGGCGACCGCCGTCGGCATCACACCGCGGCCCGCCACTTCCTGGTCCACCCAGTAACCGATATGGCCCGAGCACATCGATCCCCACGTGATGCCGGCGACCGTCAACTGCCCGACCAGGCGGCCCTCGTACTCGATGGCGAAGGGCAGCATCCGGCCCGCGTTCGCCTCCGAGCGCAGATGGCGGATCATCTGACGGTACGTGGGGCGCCGGGCCACCGGGCCACCCGGGCCGGGCGGCGGGACGGTCGCTTCCCAGGGGCGCAGCCAGTCACGGTTGCGCCGGTTGACCTCGCGCCACACACGCTGGTCACGCAGCTTTATCGGCCGGAGGGCGATCACGCCGTCCGTCAGGGTCACCGGCCAGGTGGGGACGTTCAGCTCGGGCTCCCGGGTCGGGGGTGGTCGCCGCCGCGCAGCTGGTCGACGGCGTGCACCAGAAGGCGTTCGAGGACGGCGAGCCCGTCGCGCACCCCGCCGGTGGAGCCCGGCAGGTTCACGACGAGGGTCCGGCCGGCCACACCTGCGAGGCCCCGGGAGAGCGCCGCCGTGGGGACCTTGTCGCGGCCCTCGGCGCGGATCGCCTCGGGGATGCCGGGGATCTCGTGGTCGAGGACGCGGCGGGTGACATCGGGGGTGCGGTCGGTCGGCGAGATGCCCGTACCGCCGGTGGTGACGATGACGTCGTACGCGGCGGCCACCCCTGCCCGCAGTGCCTGCTCGACGGGGTCGCCGTCGGGGACGACCTGCGGCCCGTCGACGGTGAAGCCGAGCGCGGTGAGCGCCTCGACGATCAAGGGGCCGCCCCGGTCGGCGTAGACCCCTGCCGAGGCACGGTTCGACGCGGTCACGACGAGTGCGGAACGGGGGGCGGGCAGCGCGCTGCCGGACGGTGCGGCCCGGTGCTCACGGCCGGAAGGCGCGCCCTCGTGCGAACCGCCGGCCGGCACGGCCTCGGGCACCGTCATGCGTCCGCTCCCTCCGGCGCGGGGCGCCGGTAGTCGCCGGACTTGCCGCCGGACTTCGCCTCGACCCGGACATCCGTGATGACCGCGCTCTTGTCGACCGCCTTGATCATGTCGATCACGGTGAGCGCGGCGACCGAGACGGCCGTCAGGGCCTCCATCTCGACGCCGGTGCGGTCCGTCGTCTTCACCGTGGCGAGGATCTCCACCGCGTCGTCGGCGACGCTCAGGTCGACCTTCACACCGGAGACGGCGAGCGGGTGGCAGAGCGGGATCAGCTCGGGGGTGCGCTTGGCGCCCATGATCCCGGCGATACGGGCCGTGGCCAGGGCGTCGCCCTTGGGAACGCCCTCGCCCCGGAGCAGTTCGACGACGCGCGGCGAGACGAGGACCCGGCCGCTGGCGCGGGCCACGCGCGCGGTGACGTCCTTCTCGGACACGTCGACCATCCGGGCCGCGCCCGCCTCGTCGATATGCGTCAGCCTGTTCTGCGTACTCACTGAACTCCGCCTAGCGGTAGGGCGCCGGTTGCCCGCTCGGCCCGCACCGGGGTGCGGGCCGGGGGTCCGGGGGGTGTCCCCCGGTAAGGCACAGCGGCAGACACCGTACCGCCACCGGCTCGCGTTCAGCGGAGCAGGATCACCTCGGTGACCGCGCCGGACTCCGCGGAGGTGACGTCCTCGGGCAGCACGATCAGCGCGTCCGCCTGGGCGAGGGCGGCGATCAGATGGGACCCGGAGCCACCGACGGGCGTGACGCTGCCCTCCTCCGCGTCGTACGTGCCGCGCAGGAACTGGCGCCTGCCGGCCGGCGAGGTGAGGGCCTTGTCGGTCTTCAGGGTGGCCCGGACCCTCGGACGGTTCAGCTCTTCCAGGCCCATCAGCTTGCGGATCGCGGGCCGCACGAACAGCTCGAACGAGACGTACGACGAGACGGGGTTGCCCGGCAGCGCCAGCAGCGGCGTGTGCTCGGGGCCGATCGAGCCGAAGCCCTGCGGCTTGCCCGGCTGCATGGCGAGCTTGCGGAAGTCGACGCCGCTGCCCGGCTCGTCCTCGTCGCCGACGGAGGACAGGGCCTCCTTGACCACGTCGTACGCGCCGACGCTGACGCCCCCCGTGGTGACGACGATGTCGGCGCGGATCAGCTGGTCCTCGATCGTGGCGCGGAGCGTATCGGCGTCGTCCGCGACGGCACCGACCCGGTAGGAGATGGCTCCGGCGTCACGCGCGGCGGCCGTCAGCGCGAAGCTGTTCGAGTCGTAGATCCGGCCGCCGGTCAGCTCCTCGCCGGGCTGCACCAATTCGCTGCCGGTGGAGATGACGACGACGCGCGGCCGGGGCCGCACCTTCACGGTGGAGCGGCCGATCGCGGCGAGCAGCCCGATCTGCGGCGGCCCGATGACCGAACCGGCCCGCAGGGCCAGATCGCCGGGCTGTACATCGCTGCCGCGGGCCCGCACATGGGCACGTGCCGCGACGGGGCGGTGGACGCGGACCTCGCCGCCCGCGTCCTGCGGGGCGTCGCTGTGGGCGCGCATGGTGTCCGCCGGGCCGCCCCCCGTACCGCCGTCGGTCCACTCGACCGGTACGACGGCCTGCGCACCGGCCGGCAGCGGGGCGCCGGTCATGATGCGGGCGGCCTCGCCGGGGCCCACGGTCTGGTCGTCGGAGAGTCCGTCGCTGCCGGCAGCGACGTCACCGATGACGGTGAGCACCGCGGGGAACTCCTCGCTGGCGCCCTCGACATCGGCGATGCGGACCGCGTAACCGTCCATCGAGCTGTTGTCGAAGGGCGGCAGGGCGATCTCCACCATGACGTCCTCGACGAGGACACAGCCCTGGGCCTCGGGCAGTTGCAGCTCGATGGGATCGAGCGGCCGTACCGCGGCGAGGATGTCGTCCAGGTGCTCGTCCACCGACCAGATCGTGCTGCTCAAAGTGCTACATCTCCTCGGTGACGTAACTGCGGAGCCAGGCGCGGAAGTCCGGGCCCAGATCTTCACGTTCGCACGCGAGTCTGACAATGGCGCGGAGGTAATCGCTGCGGTCGCCGGTGTCATAGCGACGGCCCTTGAACACGACACCGTGCACGGGGCCGCCGACCTTCTCGTCCTCGGCGAGCAGTTGCAGGGCGTCGGTGAGCTGGATCTCGCCGCCGCGGCCCGGCTCGGTCCTGCGCAGTATCTCGAAGACGGCCGGGTCGAGCACATAGCGGCCGATGATGGCGAGGTTGCTGGGCGCGTCCGCCGGATCGGGCTTCTCGACCAGGCCGGTGATCTTGACGACATCACCGTCGACGGTGGTGTCGACGGCCGCACAGCCGTACAGGTGGATCTGCTCCGGCTCGACCTCCATCAGCGCGATGACGCTGCCGCCCTCGCGCTCCTGCACCTCGACCATGCGGGCGAGCAGCGGGTCGCGCGGATCGATCAGGTCGTCGCCGAGGAGCACCGCGAACGGCTGGTCGCCGACGTGCGGGGCGGCGCACAGCACGGCGTGGCCGAGGCCGCGCGGGTCGCCCTGGCGGACGTAGTGCATGGTGGCGAGGTCGCTCGACTCCTGGACCTTCCGGAGCCGGTCGGCGTCTCCCTTGCGGGTGAGTGCCGACTCCAGTTCGTAGTTGCGGTCGAAGTGGTCCTCGAGCGGGCGCTTGTTGCGTCCGGTGATCATGAGTACGTCGGAGAGGCCGGCGGCCACCGCCTCCTCGACGACGTACTGGATCGCAGGCTTGTCGACGACAGGCAGCATCTCCTTGGGAGTGGCTTTGGTGGCCGGCAGGAAGCGGGTACCGAGGCCTGCGGCCGGGATGACAGCCTTGCTGATCCTGGGGTGCGACTGAGTCATGCGCGTAACGATAGCCCGTGCCTTTGGGGTGAAGATTAGACTCCGGTTAACTTTGTACCTCTATATGTACATACGAGAGACTTGCGGGTGCCCGTTGAATACCGACATGTCCGCAAAGGCTGCGCTTCGGCGCGAACTGCTTGCCGGGCGATCGCTCCTGAGCGGGGACGACGTGCAGGACACCGCGGTGGTGCTGGCCCGTGCGGCGATGGACCTCCCGGAGCTGACCGAGGCCCGCACCGTCGCCGCGTACGTCTCGGTGGGGAGCGAGCCGGGGACCCGTGCACTCCTGGATGCGCTGCGCGCGCGGGGCGTACGCGTGCTGCTGCCGGTACTCCTCCCGGACAACGATCTGGACTGGGCCGCCTACGAAGGTGCCGGCAGCCTGGCGCGGGCAGGACGCGGGCTGCTGGAACCGGACGGTCCGCGGCTCGGGCCGGACGTCGTCCTCGACGCCGACGTGGTCCTGCTGCCGGGGCTCGCGGTGGACGGGCGCGGGATGCGGCTCGGCCGCGGCGGCGGTTCGTACGACCGGGTGCTGGCCCGGCTCTCGGCGGCCGGGGCGCATCCGGCCCTGATCGTCCTGCTCTACGACGACGAGGTGGTCGCGCAGGTTCCCGTGGAACCGCACGACCACCCCGTGGACGCCGTGGTGACACCGGCCGGAGCGCGGCGCTTCACCGTCTGAGCCGGGCCCGGAGCGCGCCGGGCCCGGCACCCCGGTGCCGGCCCGCCGCGGCTGTGCCGGCCCGCCCCGTCAGGACGGTTTGAGCGTCAACGTGTCCTTCGTCGCCTGGGCCACGGCATTCGTCCCGAAGGACCAGTCGAGCAGGTCACCGTTGGCCCACAGGTCGGTCTGATCCGTGTAGTGCGCGCTGAACGCGTGCCCGGAGGCGCCGGTGAGGTTGATCCAGCGGGACTTGTCCCAGTCCCCCACGTTGACGACCATCCGCATCGACGGGACCCAGATGACCTCGTAGCCGCCCGCCGCGTTCCAGCCGGCGGCGTTGACCGCGGCCTCGCCGCCACCCAGGTTCCACGGGCCGCGGTTGAGGGCCCGCTGGAGCAGATCGGGACCTTCGGTACCGAGGGTCTGGTTCTTCAGGGTCAGCTGGTGCAGCCGGCCCCAGCTCCAGGTGGTGATGTCCTTGCCGAGCTTGGCGGTCAGCTCCCAGCGGGCGTCCTTCATGGCGCGGCCGAACAGCTCGTCACGGCTCTCGGTCGCCGTGTCCTTGCGGTTCTTCGGCGCCTTCCACCAGTCGTTGTTCTCGTCGTCCATGATGCTCGCGACCACCTGGTACCAGCGATCGCCGCCGTCCGGCTGCGCCGAGTCCGTGTCGCGCTGGCCGCATTCGCGCACCGGCTTGTCCTGCTCGTCGACCGGGCCCGTGCTGTCGGCCGGGAGCACGGTGAGGCACTCGCCCTTGACCCGCAGCTCCTTGGGCAGCTTGTCGCCGAAGGCCAGCTTGAGGATGTTGCGCCAGACCGCGTTGAAGTACGCGGCGGCCGCCGAGTCGGGCTCCTGGGTGTAGTCCCAGCCCTCCAGGAGCTTCTGTGCCTCACGGACGCTCTTGTCGGAGACATTGATCTTCATCAGCTCGGGCACCAGCAGCGCGGCGATCTCGCTGGTGTTGTCCATCTGCATCTTCTGCATGTCGTCGGTCGAGATCTTCCCGCCGCCCTTGATCTTCGACTCGATGAGGTCGTTGATCCGCTGGCTGCGAGTGCCGTAGCCCCAGTCCTTGGTGAGGAGGTGGGGGTACTTCTTCTCGTCGATGACGGCCTGGTTGGCGGTGACGATGTAGCCGCGCTTCGGGTTGTACTCGTACGGCAGCTCGTCGAACGGGATCGGGTCCTTGCGCCAGCCGTACGCCGACGTCCAGCCGGGGCTGGGCATCGTGCCGTCTCCCGTCTTGCGGACCGGGATCGTGCCGGGTGCCTGATAGCCGATATTGCCCTTGGTGTCCGCGTAGACGAGGTTCTGCGAGGGCACCTCGAAATGCCTGGCGGCGGCCCGGAAGGTCTTGAAGTCCTTGGCCTGGTTCAGCTCGAAGACGGCGTCCATCGAGTGCCCGGGCTGCAGCGCGGTCCACTTCAGGGCGACCGCGTAACCGTCGGCCCGGTCCGGCGCGGAGTTGGTGACGGGAGCCTTCTGGCCGACCTTCTCCAGCTCACCGCTGCGGTCGGAGACCAGCGGACCGTTGTTCGTCTCACGCACCGTGATGTGGCGGCTGGCACCGCCCGCGACCTTGATGGTCTCCTTACGGGTGACGAAGGGCTTCACCTTGCCGTCGTACTGGTAGCCGTCGCCGGAGACCTTCTCCAGGAAGAGGTCGGTGACGTCCGCGCCGAGGTTGGTGAAGCCCCAGGCGATGTCCTGGTTGTGGCCGATTATCACGCCCGGCATGCCGGAGAAGGTGTAGCCGGCGGTGTCGTACCGGCAGGTCGCCGAGAGCTGCCGGCAGTGCAGCCCCATCTGATACCAGAGCGACGGCAGCTGCGGCGCCAGGTGCGGGTCGTTGGCGAGCAGCGGCTTGCCGGTGGTGGTGTACGTGCCGGAGACGACCCAGGAGTTGGACCCGATGCCGTTGCCGTTCGGGCCGAGCAGCGCGGGGATCTCGTCGAGGGTGTCGGAGAGCGAGGAGAGCTGGGTGTTCAGGCCCTCGGTGGCGCCCTGCACCGTGCTCGAACCGACACCGGTGGACGGCGTCGCCGCCGGGTCGAACACGCCGGTGACCGGCGCGATCGCGCCCTGGCCGACGATCGGCCTGTGCTTGTCGTACGGGTACGCGGGGTACAGGTCCGCGATCTGCTTCGCGCTGAGCCTGCTGGTCATCAGCGAGCGGTCGATCTCGTCCTGCATGTTGCCGCGCAGGTCCCAGGCCATCGCCTTCAGCCAGGCGACCGAGTCGACCGGGGTCCACTCGGTCGGCTTGTAGTCGTTGGTCAGGCCGAGCGCGGCGTACTCGACGGAGATGTCCTTGCCGTCGCGCCCCTTGAGGTAGGCGTTCACCCCGTCCGCATACGCCTGGAGGTTCTTCTTGGTGTCCGCGGACAGGACGGTGTCGTACTCCTCCTGCGCGATCTTGCGCCAGCCCAGCGTGCGCAGGAAGGCGTCCGTGTCGACCTGACCGGAGCCGAACATCTCGGAGAGCCGGCCGGCCGTCAGGTGACGGCGGACGTCCATCTCCCAGAAGCGGTCCTGGGCCTGCACGAAGCCCTGGGCGCGGAACAGGTCGGCGTCGGAGTCCGCGTAGATCTGCGGAATTCCATAGCTGTCGCGTTTGACGTCGACGCTTCCGGAGAGGCCGTCGATCTTGACCGACCCGTTCGTCTGCGGGTACGAGGCCCGCACGGTAGCTACGGACCAGAACGCGCCGTAACCGATACCCGCGACAAGCGCCAGCACCAGGACGATCACGATCAGGCGGGCACGTCGCCCCTTCTTCTTGCCGGTCTTCTCGCCGGCGGAGCCGGAAGAGCCGGAAGAGGCGGTTGTGTTGGCGGGCATCGCTGTCCTTCGAGGGGCAGGGTGGTCCTGGGAGTGCAGGAGCAACCATAGGCGCAGCACCGAAGCGAGTCCGACGCGGTACAGAGATGCATCGAATTGACGAGCGATCGCACGAGCACTCGACCGCGTCAAGAAAACGTTAAAGATTAGGTAAGGTAACGAAGTACCGGCCGCCGGAGGACGATCCGGCAGGCGTACGCAGGGAAGGAACGGCCACTGACTGTCCACGCGCTCAACGAACTCCTGCTCGTCTGCTCGATCGTCCTGCTCGTCGCCGTGGCGGCGGTACGCATCTCGTCCCGCAGCGGCCTCCCCAGCCTGCTCCTGTATCTCGGCATCGGGATCGCCATAGGGCAGGACGGGATCTTCCACGTCAAGTTCGACAACGCCGAACTCACCCAGGTGTTCGGCTACGCCGCTCTTGTCGTGATCCTGGCCGAGGGCGGCCTGGGCACGAAGTGGAAAGAGATCAGACCGGCGCTGCCCGCCGCGGCCATGCTCTCGGTCGTCGGCGTCGCGGTGAGCGTCGGCGTCACCGCGGCCGGGGCGCACTATCTGGTCGGCCTGGACTGGCGGCAGTCACTGATCATCGGCGCGGTCGTCTCGTCCACCGACGCCGCCGCGGTCTTCTCCGTGCTGCGCAAGGTGCCGCTGCCGGCCCGGATCACCGGTGTACTGGAGGCCGAATCCGGCTTCAACGACGCCCCCGTGGTGATCCTGGTGGTGGCCTTCTCCACCAGGGGGCCTGTGGACAGGTGGTACGTACTGGTCGGCGAGATCGCCCTGGAACTGGCGATCGGCGCGGCCGTCGGTGTCGCCGTCGGCTGGCTCGGCTCGTACGGGCTGCGTCATGTGGCCCTGCCCGCTTCGGGTCTCTACCCGATCGCGGTGATGGCGATCGCCGTGTCCGCGTACGCGGCGGGCGCGATGCTCCACGGCAGCGGCTTCCTTGCCGTCTATCTGGCGGCGATGATCCTCGGCAACGCCAAACTGCCCCACTGGCCCGCCACCCGCGGCTTCGCCGACGGGCTCGGCTGGCTGGCCCAGATCGGCATGTTCGTCCTGCTCGGACTGCTGGTCGCCCCGCACAACCTGCTCGAGGACTTCTGGGCCGCGGTGATCGTGGGCCTCGTGCTGACGGTGGTCGCGCGCCCGATGGAGGTCTTCATCTCTCTCATCCCCTTCCGGATGTCCTGGCAGGAGAAGACCTTCATGTCATGGGCAGGGCTGCGCGGCGCCGTACCCATCATCCTGGCGACCATTCCCATGGTGTCCGGAATCGAGGGCTCCGCCCACGTCTTCAACATCGTCTTCGTGCTCGTCGTCGTCTACACGCTGATTCAGGGACCGACCCTGCCCTGGCTGGCCAAGGCCCTGAAGATCGCCGAGGACCCGTCCGAGGCGACCGACCTGGGCATCGAGTCGGCGCCGCTGGAACGGCTCCGCGGACATCTGCTGTCGGTGGCGATCCCCGGGAAGTCGAAAATGCACGGCGTGGAGATCGCCGAACTGCGGCTGCCCGCCGGAGCCGCGGTCACTCTCGTCGTCCGGGACGGGAAGAGCTTCGTACCCGGGCCGTCGACGACGCTGCGCCGCGGGGACGAGCTGCTGGTCGTCGCGACCGATCCGGTGCGCGACGCGGCCGAGGCACGGCTGCGGGCGGTCGGCGAGGGCGGCAAGCTGGCCGGGTGGCTGGGGACCGACGGCGGCACCGACGGAATCGGCAGGACGAGGACGCCCCACTGATCCGAGGCTCCGAAGATCTGATGGCGCGCAATCACAGGCACGCACCGGATCCTGCCCTGTAGCATGAAGGAAACGTGATCGACAAAGCTCGATAGATCCGGCCGACGCCGGATCGACCAACTCTGCCTGACGCAGAGCTGGCGCGACCGTATGGCGGTCGTGGCGTCCTCCGCCTCTGCTGCGAACGCCCGGCATCTACCGCAGTTCCGCGCGAAGAGGACAGCTCTCGGCAGCTCCCGTCCACGGCCGGCGCCCACAGGTGCGGACGGAGGGTGGGAGCACGGCTACCAGGCGGCAGAAAGGCAAGGACCGTGGCGTCCACGGTCTCCGACCGCACCGGTTACGGGCGGCTGCTGCGCACCCCCGGTGCGTGGACCTTCCTTCTTCCCGGCTTCGCCGCACGGCAGCCCTTCGCGATGCTGACCATCGGCATCGTGCTGCTGGTGCAGCACACCACCGTTTCGTACGGCAGCGCGGGCGCCGTCGCGGCCGTCACCGGTGTCTCCATGGCACTGTTCGCACCGCAGAGCGGAAAGCTCGCCGACCGCATCGGCCAGCGCGCCGTCCTGCTACCGGGCGTTCTCGTGCACGCGGCGTCCGTTTCGGCGCTGACCGCACTCGCCCTGGCGGAAGCACCGCTGTGGCTGTTGTTCCTTGCCGCCGTGCCGACGGGTGCGTCCGTCCCGCAGGTCGGCCCGATGGTGCGGGCCCGCTGGGCGGCCCTGCTGGGCGCGGCACCGGGCCGGAAGGCCTCGCCCCTGATGCCGACCGCCGCCGCCTTCGAATCGGTGACGGACGAGCTGACCTTCGTCATCGGACCCGTCCTCGCCACCGCCCTGTGCACCGGAGTGCACCCGGCGGCCGGACTGGTCGCGGAAGCCGCGCTGACGCTGGCCGGCGGCCTGCTCTTCGCGGCGCAGCACCGCACCCAGCCCGCGGTCCGGGCCACCACGTCCGTCGCGTCCGAACGGCACACCTCCGCCCTGTCCGTGGCGGGCGTACGGGTGCTCGCGGTCGCCTTCCTCGGGATCGGCGCCGTCTTCGGCGGCATGCAGGTCTCACTGACCGCGTTCGCCGAGGAGATCGGCCGGCCCGGTGCCAACGGCCTGCTGTACGGGATCTTCGCGGCCGGCAACATGCTGGCCGGCATCGCCTGCGGTGCCATCGCCTGGAAGAGCGGACCGCGGCGCAGACTGATCGCCGGGTACGCGGCGCTGACGCTGACCGCGTCCGGGCTGTGGGCCGTGCACTCCATGCCACTGCTGGCCGGGCTCGGCCTGCTCGTCGGACTCTCCATCGCACCGGCGCTGATCAGCGGATACACGCTCGTCGAAGCGCTCGTTCCGGCGTCGGTGCGGACCGAGGCGTTCACCTGGCTGACAGGCGCGGTCGCGCTCGGTCAGGCGGCAGCGGTGACGGTCGCCGGACAGCTCGCGGACGCCCACGGAGCGAGCACCGGATTCGTGGTGCCGCTGGTGGGGACCGTACTGGCGCTGGTGACCCTGGTGACCCTGCGTTCGCGGCTGACACCGAGGGCGCCGGGAAGGGGGTCCGGACGGACCGTGGCACGTGGTGTCGGTCACCGAGAGCCGGTCACGGTGGACTGATCCAGCGGAATAGGTCAGTATGGAGCGTCGTTAGCACTCATTGAGTCAGAGTGCCAGGAGGATCAAGTGCCGACCTATCAGTATCAGTGCACCGAGTGCGGCGAGGGCCTCGAGGCGGTGCAGAAGTTCACCGATGATGCCCTGACCGTGTGCCCGAACTGCGAGGGACGCCTGAAGAAGGTGTTCTCGGCGGTCGGCATCGTCTTCAAGGGTTCCGGTTTCTACCGGAACGACAGCCGCGGCTCGTCGTCGAGCAGCTCGCCGGCGTCGTCGTCCGCGAAGGCATCCGGTTCCGCTTCGTCTTCTTCGACGGGGTCGGACTCGAAGCCGTCCGCGCCTGCGTCCGCCGCTTCTTCCTCTTCCTCGCCGTCGTCCTCCGCGTCGGCGTCGAGCGGTACGTCGGCCGCCTGAGCCGGAGTACCCCGCTTCGCACTTCGTCCGAGGCCCTGCCGATCCGATCGGCCGGGCCCTCGGCGTTTTCGGGCCCCGCTACTGTGATCACATGGTGAACGCAGAGATCGGTGTCATCGGCGGCTCGGGCTTCTACTCCTTCCTGGAGGATGTCACCGAGGTTCGTGTGGACACCCCGTACGGACAGCCGAGCGACTCCCTCTTCCTCGGTGAGATCGGCGGCCGCCGGGTCGCCTTCCTCCCCCGCCACGGCCGCGGCCACCATGTGCCGCCGCACCGCATCAACTACCGCGCCAACCTGTGGGCCCTGCGCTCCGTGGGTGTCCGTCAGGTGCTCGGCCCGTGCGCGGTCGGCGGACTGCGTCCCGAGTACGGACCGGGGACGCTGCTCGTGCCGGACCAGATGGTGGACCGCACCAAGGCCCGCACACAGACGTATTACGACGGGGAGACCCGGGCGGACGGGGTGGCACCGAACGTGGTGCACCTGGGCTTCGCCGATCCGTACTGCCCGGAGGGGCGCAAGGTGGCGCTCGCCGCAGCCCGCGGCAAGGGGTGGGAGGCGGTGGACGGCGGGACGCTGGTGGTCGTCGAGGGGCCGCGCTTCTCGACCCGGGCCGAGTCCCGCTGGCATGCGGCGATGGGCTGGTCGGTGGTCGGGATGACCGGGCATCCTGAGGCCGTGCTCGCCCGTGAGCTGGGGCTCTGCTACACCACGATGACGCTCGTGACGGACCTGGACGCGGGCGCCGAGGCGGGCGAGGGCGTCTCCCACGGAGAGGTGCTGAAGGTGTTCGCCGCCAATGTGGACCGGCTGCGGTCGGTGCTGTTCGAAGCGGTGACGGCGCTGCCCGCGGAGGGGGACCGGACCTGTCCTTGTGCACACGTGCTGGACGGGATCGAGACGGGGATCGAACTGCCGTAGCGGGTGCCGGCAACTGTCGTGGCGGGTGCCGGCTCCGGCCCTTGCGGCGCGGGGCGGGGCACGTACGGGTGACGGAGTTGTCCACATCAGGCGGGCCGTCCACAGGGCTCGGCAGGAATCCCGCAGACGGTGGATCGTGACGGACGTGGGAGTTCATCCGAACTCCGTCGGACTGAGGGCCTTGGGCTTCTCACTCCTCACTCCACGCTCCGTCACGGCAGGTGGTGCCGGCCATGTTCCCCGTTTCTCCGAACGCTTCCCCGTCCGCTCGCCCGTCCCCCTCCCCGTCCGCCGCCTCGGCCTTTTCGTCCGATGTGCGTCCGGCGGTCCCGGGTCCGCCGATGTCTGCGCCCCCGCCGTGCGGGGTGCCGGCGTTCGCGCCGCTGCGCGTGCGCGGGGGCGGCGGGCGTCGGTTGCGGAGGGCGGTGTGGCGGCAACGCCGCGCGATGGCGGCCGGCCTGGCACTGACCGCTGCGGCGCTGGCCGCGACCGGACTGGGTGGCGGTGGTGACGCGGCAGGCGCGCGAGGCTCGTCCGGGGCGGCCGGGGTGACCGGGGCGGCGCCGGACGATGAGCGGCGGCCGGTTCAGCTGGTGTCCGCGCCGGTCCGGATCGCGGATGCGGCGACGGTGCGGCTGTTGCAGCCGGGTGATCGCGTCGATGTGATCGCGGACGAGGGGCCCGGGGCCGACGCCAGGGTGGTGGCCAAAGGAGCCGAGGTGGCGGCGGTGCCGCGGTCGGCCGCCGACGGTTCTGCCGAGGACCCTGCGGAGGGTGGCGCGCTGGTCGTGCTGTCCGTGCCCCGGAGCACGGCCGTGTCCCTGGCCGGCGCGGGAATCTCGGCCCGGCTGGCGGTGACGTTGTGCTGAACCGGACGCACCGCCCTATTCGCACTGACGAGCTGTCATGTCACCGGCCCGAAGGCATGGATCAGGTGGTTCTGCCGCGTACTGCCGTAGGTTGCGGAGCAGTTCGCTCCCCCCACGGCACATGCGGAGGAAGACGCACCCGTGACCGAGAAGAAGGTCAGCCTGATGGAGGGCTTCAAGGCCTTCCTGTTGCGCGGCAATGTGATCGACCTGGCGATCGCGGTCGTCATCGGCGCCGCGTTCACCAACATCGTGAACGCGATCGTCAAGGGCGTCATCAATCCGCTCGTCGGTGCGTTCGGCACCAAGGATCTGGAGAGCTACAGCTCCTGCCTCAAGGGCCCCTGTGCCACGGATCCGAAGACGGGCGAGGCGACCGAGGGCATCCGGATCCTCTGGGGTTCGGTGCTCAGTGCCACGCTCAGCTTCGTGATCACTGCGGCCGTCGTCTATTTCCTGATGGTGCTGCCGATGGCCAAGTACCTCGCCAGGCGAGCGGCGATGCAGGCTGCCAAGGCCGGCGTGCAGGAGACGCTGGAGGTGAGCGAGCTGGAGGTGCTGGAGGAGATCCGCGACGTGCTCGTCTCGCAGCGCAGCACTCCGGCGGACGAAAGCCGCGGCCAGGACCCGGGCCGCGGCCACAACGAGTAGCTCAGATGTGGTGGGGGGGCTTCTCGTCGAGGAAGCGCGCGAGGTCGGCGGCGCTGCCGCCGGCCGGAGCCCGCTCACCCCACGCCCGGTCCGTATCGTCCGCGGACTGCTGGTCCAGCGGATCGTCGAAGATCAGAGCCGGCTTGGGCTTCCTCTGTTCCGGCTGTGTCGGCTGCGTCGGCTTCGAATCGCGCGGTCCAGGGGTGGGGGCGGTGCTCATACCACCAGGGTACGGCGGCGGTCAGCGATCCTTCGGGTCGAGCATCCAGAGCCCCAGGACGACCAGGAACGACAGACAGAGGAAGCCCGTACCCCACCAGGCCGTTCCGGTGTTGCCCTCCATCCACTCGTCGACGACGACGGTCAGACCCCAGAGCTGGCCGATGACGACGGTCATGGCCAGGGCCAGCCGGGCCGTCAGTTTCGAGGAACGCTCGGGTTCCTGGTCGGTACCCGCTCCCGGGCCCGGACCGGTGTGGCGGACCCGGGGATCGCCGTAGCCGCTGGTGGAGCGGAGCTGCGGATAGCGCTCACGGAGGGGACGGTTCAGCTCCGGCCGGGCGCTGCCCGGGTGGTACTCCGGGTAGGCCCGCTGCTCCGGGCCTGTGGGCTGCCGGGCGTCGCTCATGTCTGCCCTCCGGAGGTCGCGGTTTCGGTTGCCCCGATACGGTGCGCCTTCGCACCGGAAGTCTGCGCGCGGGGTGCCTGCCCACCGCCGTCGCGGACCGAGGGACAGCCGATCCGGGAGGCGAGGTCCGGGCGCTCGGAGCTGATCTGGCGGCACAGGCCCTGCTCGATGCTCTCGTCGGAGCGGGTGGTGCCGATGGCCCAGACGCTGCCGTCTGTCTCCTCCGTGAGCACCACCTTGGGCAGTGGGCGGGGCGGGGGTCCGGCGGTGACTTCTCCGGTGCGGGCGTCGAAGACACCTTCGTGGCAGGGGCAGTAGAGCTCCCCCTCCGCACCGCGGTCCTTGCGCCAGAGCACTGCGCAGGCGAGATGGGTGCAGATCGCGGAGTAGCCCACGAGAGTGCCGTCGTTCAGCCGGACGGCGACCGCACTGTCCTCCTCGTCGGGGTAGCTGAAGGCGATGGACTCGCCGGGCAGGAGCCGGCCGGCGATCCTTCTCGGCGCCGGGGCCTTGCCGTCATCGGTCTCCCCGTGGCGCGGGAGCATTCCGCCGGCCACACCGAGGCTGCCGACGGCGAGTCCGCCCGAGACGGTGGCGACGATCCGGAGGTAGTCCCGCCGGGTGGTGAGGGAGTCGGCGGCGATCCGGTCGTGCAGGGCTTCGCGCGGGTCCCCGCCGGGACGCCGGTCCCCGGCCGGTGGCTGTTCGGTGACGCTCATCGGCGGACGTCCTTCCCGTTGACCTCGACGATGGGAAGACCGCCGGGCACCGGCCACTGGACCTTGTCGGCGGGGACGACCACCGCCACGCCGGTACGGACCTCGGTCTCGCCGAAGGTGAAGGTGTCGGCGACCTGGACACCGGGCCGCTCGGCCTGGAGTTCCTCCACCGTTCCGTAGAACAGCGCCCCGGTCGGGCAGACGGTGGCGCACATGGGGGCGAGACCGTAGGCGGTGCGGTCGTAGCAGAGGTTGCACTTCATCTGCAGCTTCGCCTGGAGGTCGATCTTCGGGACGCCGAAGGGGCAGGCGTTGACACAGTTGGCGCAGCCGATGCAGCGGGTGGTGTCGGCCTGCTGCACCACGCCGTCGGCCGTGACCAGGATCGCGTCGGCCGGGCAGACCTCGGCGCACGGTGCTACCGGGTCCTCGCAGTGCATGCAGACCGTGGGAAGGGAGGCGACGGAGTGGCCTTCATCGGTGTAGTCGAGGTGGATCATCGATTTGCCGCGGTGCGAGTCGCACTCCCGGCAGGCGGAGACACAGGCCTGGCAGCCGATGCAGCGCCCGGGGTCGATGAAGATCGTTCTGCCCATCATCCGGTTCTCAGCCCCTCTCCGAGGTGCCACGGCCCTGCGGCGACGTGGGCGGCAAGGGGTCGGTGCGGGAGACCTGGGCCGCCGGGTAGGCCACGTGGCCGGGTGCGACGGGAGGCGCAGGGACCTCGTCGATCGCTTCGGCGTGCTCGATGCGGCAGGCGCACACCTTGTATTCGGGGATCTTGGAGCGTGGGTCGAGGGCGTCGATGGTGAGTGCGTTGGCAGCGGTGGGGACCGGCCAGTGGTACGGGATGAAGACCGTGTCGGGGCGGATCGCCTCGGTGACGAGGGCGGGGAAGACCTCGCTGCCGCGCCGGGTGACGACACGGACCGGTTCGCCGTTGCGGAAGCCGTGCGAGGGGTGGATCTCGGCCCAGGGACGCGGGGTCTGTTCGACGAGGCCGCCCAGGCGACGGGTCTGGTTGCCGGAGAGGAAGTGGGCGACGGTGCGGCCGGTGGTGAGCGACATGGGGTGCTCGTCGTCGTACGGGTCCATCGGCGGGTGCCAGTCGACGACCTGCATATGGATCTTGCCGTCGGGGTGGTAGGTCCGGCCGTCCTCGAAGAGCCGAGGGGTACCGGGGTGGTCGGTGGAGGGGCAGGGCCAGGCGATGCCGCCGGTCTCCTCCAGCCGTTCGTAGGTGATGCCGTAGTAGTCGTTGACGGTCCCGGCGGAGGCGATCCGCAGCTCGTCGAAGACGGCGCGCGAGTCGGCGAACGCGAATTTGTCGCCGGCGCCGAGCCGCCGGGCGAGTTCGCACATCACCCAAGTGTCGGTCCGTACCCCGGCAGGCGGGTCCTGGGCCTTGTTGTGCTTGACGACGCGGGCCTCGGCGTTGGCCATCACCCCTTCGTCCTCGGCCCAGGTGGTGACGGGGAAGACCACATGTGCGTTGGCAGCGGTCTCGGAAAGGAAGAAGTCGAATTGGGCATGGAATTCGGTGGCGTCGTACCCCTCCTTGACCACCCGGTAATTGGGCAGGGAGACGAAGGGGTTGTTGCAGATGCCGATCAGGCCGCGGATCTCGCGGCGCTGCATCTGCCAGACCATTTCCATCATCGAGGTGCCGGCGGGCGGGAGTTCGGACTCCTCGATGCCCCAGATCTCGCAGATCTGCCGACGGTGCTCCTCGTTCATGATCGAGCGGCCGCCGGGGAGGAGATCGGCCTTCTGGCCGTGTTCGCGGCCGCCCTGCCCGTTGCCCTGGCCGGTGATGGTGCCGTAGCCGGCACCGGGCTTGCCGATGTGGCCGGTCGCGGCGCAGAGGTTGATCACGGTGAGGCAGTTCTCGACGCCCTGCGAGTGGTGTTCGATGCCGCGGGCGTGCCAGGCCATGGCCTTGGGGGCGCGGGCGAAGGTGCGCGCGACCTGGACGATCTGCTCGGCGGGGACGTCGCAGATCTCGGCGGCGCGGGACGGTGGGTATTCGGCGGCCTTGGCCTTGACCTCGTCCCAGCCGGTGGCGTGGGCGGCGAGATAGGCCTCGTCGGTGAGGCCCTCCTCGATGACCACGTTCAGCACGGAGGTGAAGAACGCCGAGTCGGTGCCCGGCTTGAGGGCGACATGGATGTCGGCGGTGCGGGCGATCGCGGTCTCGCGCGGGTCGACGACGATCAGGCTGGCGCCGCGATCCCGGGCTCCCCACACGTACTGGGTCATCACGGGGAAGCATTCGCCGACGTTGGAGCCCGCGATCAGCAGGCAGTCGGTGAGCAGGATGTCGGAGAACGGGTTGCCGGCCCGGTCGATGCCGAAGGCGAGCTTGTTGGCGCCCGCGGCGCTGACCATGCAAAGTCGGCCGTTGTAGTCGACATGCCGGGACTTGAGGGCGACCCGGGCGAATTTGCCGACCAGATACGTCTTCTCGGAGAACAGGCTGGCGCCCCCGAGGAGCCCGAAGGCGTCGTTGCCATAGGCCTGCTGGATGCGCTTGACCTCGGAGACCGTGAAATCGAGCGCCTCGTCCCAGGAGACCTCGTGGAACTCCTCGTCGCGGGAACGGCGCATCAGCGGGGCGGTGAGCCGGTCGGGGTGGTTGACCTGCTGATACGCGTTGATGCCTTTGGGGCACAGCCGCATCCGGTTGATGTCGTGGTTGCGGGGTTCGACCCCGAAGACCTTTCCGCCGCGGTCGACACGCAGATACATCCCGCACTGGACGCCGCAGAAGCAGCAGTGGGTGGGGACGAGGGTCTCGCCGTTCTGGTCGGCGTGCCACCGGTCGGCGGGGATGCCGCCCGCGTCCCGGAAGGCCCGGGTGCCGGGCGGAGCGAGGGAAGGGTCGAGCGGGACAGCCGCACCTGAGGCGCCGGCTCGTGGATCCGCGGTCACTTGAAGCCCTTCTTCACATGGGAGAGGTAGGCACTGCCACGCAGGACCCGCTTGCAGCGCGGGCAGTATTCGGCCCACTCGTCGAAGTCGAGGCTGAGGTCGCGCATGGTCCCGCGCAGGTTCTCGACGTACGGCCCCGTGTCGATGGGTTCCTCGCAGCGGCGGCAGCCGAAGATCTGCTGGTCCTGCCGGGCGGTGTACTTGAACAGCTGCATACCGACCGCGGCCGGGCGCTGGACGATGTGGAAGAACTTCCCGAACGGGATGTAGATGAGAGTGAAGACCACCGACACCATGTGGAGGATCGCCAGGAACTCGTATCCGCCGCCGTGCAGGAAGATCGACGAGAAGGTGAGCAGCAGCCCGGTCACGGAGATGACGATCAGGGCGATCAGCGGCACCAGGTCGTAGGCGAAGCGCTGGCCGGTGATGGCGCCGCGGTCCTTCATCCGGCGCCACAGGAAGTAGCAGGCGCCGGGGATAACGAGCACGGCGGCGATGTCCAGGCCGTGGAACATCAGCCAGCCGACGATGTTCAGCGCACCGAATCCGATGACCTTGAAGCCCCAGATACGCATCTCGTAGCCGGGGCCCGAGCCGGTGCCCGAGGTGAAGGTGAACCAGCCCCAGGTGAGCGGGAAGGTGATCAGGGCGGCGAGGATGCAGCCCCAGAAGATCAGCTGGTGAGCGGCCCAGCGGGCATGGGAGCGGGCGCCGAGGAACTTCTGGAGGCCCAGATAGGTGGCGATCATCTTCGGCAGGGCGGTGGGGGCCTGGCGGAAGTTGGTCATGGAGAAGAAGCTCCGCCAGCCCTGATCGAACAGACGCCGGGCGCCGGGGGCGGATACCCAGACCGTGTAGCGGTAGGCGACACCGAAGGCGAGGAAGACCGTGGCGACCGCATACGGGAGGAGGGCCGAGTCGAAGTTCTCCAGAAACCGGCTGCCGAAGACGATCGCGAGGATCAGCAGGACCGAGACGATCACGCCGACCACGGTCGCGCGCACGGTGACGGATCGGAGGGCGCCGGTGCGGGGACCGCCCGCGGGCGGGACGGGTGCTGCCGCAGCCCGGCCCGGTGCGTCTGTGGCTGCGTCTGGGGCTTCTGGGGGCTCGGTCACTCGGCCACCGTAGGGGCGTATAGGGCGATTGGTCCTGTTTTGATGTGCGGCGGGGTGAGTCTGTCACCCGACAGCACGGCGTCCGGGGGCGTGACGGTCCTCGGTGCAGGACCTCAGCCAGGACGCTGCCCCTGTATGCCTGCGCGTCCCGCCGCCGACCACCCCAGTGGTCTGCTGTGCTGGGCGCCATGCCCCGGATGACCGCCCGCAGCCGTACCGAGAAGCACCGCACCTCGACCCCGCTGGAACTCTTCTTCGACCTGTGCTTCGTCGTGGCCGTCGCCCAGGCAGGGCGTCGTCTCGTGCACGCCCTCGCCGAGGGACATCCCGGCACCGGAATCGCCGGCTATCTGGCCGTGTTCTTCGGGATCTGGTGGGCCTGGGTGAACTTCTCCTGGTTCGCCTCCGCGTACGACACCGATGACACGCTCTACCGCCTGGTCACATTCGTCCAGATCACCGGTGTGCTCATCTTCGCCGCCGGGGTGCCGCGCGCCTTCGACAACGGGGACTGGACACTCGGTGTCATCGGCTATGTGGTGATGCGGCTCGCGCTCACCAGCCAGTGGCTGCGGGTGGCCCACGATTCCGAGGGCGCGGAGCGCAGGGTCGCGCAGCGGTATGCCACCGGGATCGCTCTGGTCCAACTGGGCTGGATCGGCATACTGTTCGTGCCCACCGACACCCGTACCGCGGTCTACGTGGTGCTCGCCCTGTGCGAGCTGTCGGTTCCGGCCGTCGCCGAGCGCGACCGCGGGACGAGCTGGCATCCGCATCACATCGGCGAACGGTACGGCCTGTTCACCATCATCGTGCTCGGCGAGACGATCGCCGCGGCAACGGTCGCCGTCCAGGAGTCGGTCGACGAGCACGACGCGCTGGGTGAACTGCTGCCGGTCGCCGCGGGCGGACTGCTGATCGTCTTCGCCGGCTGGTGGATCTACTTCGCCGTGCCGATCCACGACTATCTCCGCGGTAGCAGGCAGTCGTTCATCTGGGGATACGGCCACTACGTGATCTTCGGTTCGGCCGCCGCGATCGGGGCGGGCATCGAGGTCGCGGTGGAGGAGGCCACCGGAAAGGCCCATGTGTCGACGGCGGCCGCCTCGGCCGCTGTGACCGTCCCCTCGGCAGTCTTTCTGCTGACGGTATGGCTGCTGCACGCCCGCCACTTCAAGCGCGACCTCGCGGAGCAACTGCCCCTCCCCCTGGCCGCGGTGGCCATCCTGGCCTGTACGTTCGCCGGGGACTACGCGGTCTTCGCGGCAGGCCTGGTGGCGGCCGCGACCGTGGCGGCCGGAGTGGCGCTGTCGCGGCGCCCGGCGCCGGACGGGCCGACTTCCACCTCCGTTCCGCCGACCCACGCGTGAGGAGCACACGATGGCCGGACAGCACACCGGGCAGGGCCAGGCACAGGACGCGCAGCCGCCGACCGTCCTCCCCGCGGCCGGGCGGGACGCCCTGACGGATGTCGCCGGGCTGCGGGTCGGTCATGCGCGGGTGCCGGGCGACGGCGCACTGAGCGGCACCACCGTCGTCCTCGCCCCCGAGGGCGGTGCGGTCGCCGCCGTCGACGTACGGGGCGGCGGCCCGGGCACCCGGGAGACGGATGCGCTCGACCCCCGCAATCTGGTGCAGCGCGTCGACGCCGTCGTCCTGACGGGCGGCAGCGCGTACGGACTGGACGCGGCGTCGGGCGTGATGGCCTGGCTCGAGGAGCAGGGCCGGGGCGTGCGCGTCGGCCCCGATCCGTCGCAGGTGGTGCCGGTGGTCCCGGCCGCATGCATCTTCGACCTGGGCCGGGGCGGCGACTGGCGGGCCCGGCCGGATGCCTCGACCGGCCGCGCCGCGGTGGAGGCCGCGGCGGACACGGAGCCCGGGGCCCCCGTCGACGAGGGCGGAGTCGGCGCCGGTACGGGAGCGGTCGCCGGCGGAATCAAGGGCGGCGTGGGCACGGCAAGCATGCGGCTGCCGTCCGGGATCACGGTCGGCGTGCTGGTCGTGGTGAACGCGGCGGGTTCGGTGATCGACCCGGTGACCGGGGTGCTGTTCGGGGAGTACGGCGCCGCCGAACCGCCCGTGTACCCCACGGCGCAGGCTCACGGAACCGCCGTACGCCGGCTGGCCGAAGCGCGGGACGCGAGCGCAGGCCCCTCGTTCAACACCACGCTCGCCGTCGTCGGGACGGACGCGGAGCTCACCCGGGCGCAGGCCCAGAAGCTCGCGGGGACGGCGCACGACGGGCTGGCGCGCGCGGTGCGTCCCGTGCATCTGCTGACCGACGGAGACACGGTCTTCGCACTGGCCACGGGCGAGCGGCCACTGGCACCGGAGGGTCCGGCCGCGCTGAACGAGCTCCTGGCGGCCGGCGCGGACGTCCTGACCCGCGCCATCGTGAAGGCCGTAAGGGCGGCACGGGGCGTCGACATCCGCCGGCCCGGAGCGGGCACGTACCCCTCGTACGGTGATCTCTACGGGACCCGCTGACCCACCCGCCCCAGTACACCGGTCGGGACCGGCCGCCCGGACCGGACTCGAAACCCGCGCGACGTCGACTCGCCGTCCCCACAGGGAAGTTCGGACGAAACGCCAGGAACCATCGGCGCGCGTCGTACGTTTTCCAGAACCCCGGTCGCGATGTCGGACCCAGGGACTACGTTTAGCACGCATCACGTCACACGCGGCGACGGCCTGGAGACAGAATCTTGAGCGATCCGTACGAGACAACCGAGCAG
Source organism: Streptomyces sp. JH14 (assembly GCF_029428675.1). Classification (GTDB taxonomy): domain Bacteria; phylum Actinomycetota; class Actinomycetes; order Streptomycetales; family Streptomycetaceae; genus Streptomyces. The sequence goes on from NZ_JAJNEL010000001.1 coordinate 2,856,569, forward strand.
CACCTCGAGCGACTCCTGCGACGGGCACTCAACTCCTTCGAGCTGCCCGACAGCACGGTCGACCGGCTCGGCACGGCACTGGCGCACAGCAGCTCCCTGCACTCCTCGCACCACAGCTCCGTACTGCACCGCGAGACCTACCGGCATACGTTTCTGCTGGCCGACGGCTCAACCCTGACCCTGTGGGAGCTGGTCCACGGGGGCGCGGCGGATCCCAGGTTCCGGAAGCGGCCCACCCTCCAGCACCATGAGCTGTACGACGACGAGACCGACGCCCATGTCGCCGCCGCCCGGCTGGCCGGCAGTCTCCACGACATGCCGGTGTTCGGTGAGGAAGGCGCGCAGGCGGATCTGGAGACCCTCACGGTCCTGATGGCCGCGCCTCCGGCCCCGCTGCCCCGCATGTACGCGCCGGACGACTCCGCGGACCACGCCCGCCGGGTACTGCGTCGCGCGGAGAACGGCGACGCGCCGGGCGACGAGACCGCGCGCCTGCTGCGGAGCGCTTTCGCCCACCACATCACCCAGATCTTCGGCCGGCAGTGCCGGGTCGACGGGCGGGATGCCGGGTTCACGCTCTACGAACACGCGTTCCTGCTTCTCGACGGCAGCGAGACGAGCCTGTGGGAGGTCGAGCACACCGCGACGCCGGACGGCCGCCACATGTGCGAGGTGTACGGGGACGAGCAGGCGGCGCGCGAGGCGATGGAGAACCGTACGCGCATCTGCTGACCGGCAGCCGAGCCCGACGTACGCGAAAGTGCCCGCACCCCGAAGGGTGCGGGCACTTTCGCGTACGTCGGTGCGCGACCGGCCGGCCGAGCAGGGTCAGTGCGTCAGCGCGGTCTCCTTGGCCACCTCGCCCGCCGCGGTGACGGTGTCCTGGACGTCCTCGTCCTCGCCGCCCTCCACGTGCTGCCGCGGTCGCGCCGGCAGCGCGAACATCACCAGGAAGATCAGCGCGAGCACCCCGGCCACCCACCACAGCGAGTGCTGGAACGCCTCGGCGAACGCCGGGCCCACCGCCTGCGGCGCCAGCCGGTCGCTGATCGACCCGAAGAAGACGACCGAGACCAGGCCGAGCCCCAGCGCGTTACCCATCTGCTGCACGGTGTTGATCAGCCCGGACGCCGATCCGGAGTGCTCCTTCGGCACCTCGGACAGGACCGCGTCGGTCAGCGGGGCCACGATCAGCCCCATCCCGAGCCCCATGACGACCAGCGGCAGCGCCATCTGCCAGGACGTGATCGACATGCCGTACCGGTCGGACTCCCAGATGTAGAGCAGCAGCCCGGCGACCATCAGCAGCGCGCCCGCCTGCAGGACCTTGCGGCCGAACCGGGGCACCAGCTTCTGTACGGAGATCCCGGCCGCGAACGAGACGGCGATCGAGAACGGGATACCGGTCGTACCTGCCCGCAGCGCGCTCCAGCCGAGGCCGATCTGCATGTACAGCGTCCAGACCAGGAAGAAGATGCCGAGGCCGATCCCGAAGGTCAGCTGGACGGCGATGCCCGCCGCGAAGCTCTTGACCCGGAACAGCGAGAGCTCGACGAGCGGCGAGCCGTCCTTGCGCGCCTTCTCCCGCTCGAACAGCACCAGGGCCGCGAACACCAGGACGCTGCCGATCATCGACAGGTAGCCCCACACCGGCCAGCCCAGCTCGCGCCCGCGGGTCAGCGGGTAGAGGAGCATCAGCAGCCCCAGCGTCACCAGCGCGACACCGATCAGGTCGAGTCGGAGCGCCTTCGGGGCCTTGGACTCCGTGATGAACTTCCGGCCCAGGACCAGTCCCGCGATACCGACCGGCAGGTTGATCAGGAAGATCGGCCGCCACTCCAGGCCCGCGAGGTTCCACTCGGTGAGCAGCGCGCCCAGCAGCGGTCCCGAGACCGCTCCGAGGCCGACGATCGCGCCGAAGAGGCCGAAGACCTTGCCGCGCTCGTGCGCCGGGAACGTGGCGTGCACGATCGACAGCACCTGCGGGACCATCAGCGCCGCGGTGCCGCCCTGCAGGATGCGGGACGCGACCAGCATCTCAGGGTTCGCGGCGAAGCCGCAGAGCGCGGAGGCCAACGTGAAGCCGCCGATGCCGATGAGGAAGAGCCGCTTGCGGCCGTAGATGTCGCCGAGCCGGCCGCCTGTGATCAGACCGGCGGCGAAGGCCAGCGCGTACCCGGCGGTGATCCACTGGATCGAGCTGAACGAGGCACCGGTGTCGCGCTGGATGCTCGGTATGGCGATGTTGACGATCGTGACGTCGACCAGGTCCATGAAGGCCGCGGTCATCACGATGGCGAGCGCGAACCAACGGCGCCGGTCCGACGGGCCCGGGGACACCGTGGGATCGGCCGCCGTGGACGGCACGGATGCGGAGGAAGTCATAGGAAGAACTTAAAGGCCCATTAGGTCAGGTCATGACCCAATGGGCGCGCATCCTGGATTTATGACCGACACCCCGGCACGGCTGCTGAATCTGCTGTCGCTCCTCCAGACGCCCCGCGAGTGGCCGGGCAGTGAGCTCGCCGAGCGGCTCGACGTCAGCCCGCGCACCATCCGCCGCGACATCGACCGGCTCCGCGACCTCGGCTATCCGGTCGAGGCGTCGCGCGGCTCGGTGGGCGGCTACCGCCTGGTCGCGGGCGCCGCCATGCCGCCGCTGCTGCTCGACGACGAGGAGGCAGTGGCCATCGCGGTGGGGCTGCGCGCGGGAGCCGGACACGCCATCGAAGGAGTCGACGAGGCGTCCGTAAGGGCCCTGGCGAAGCTGGAGCAGGTGCTGCCGTCCCGGCTGCGGCACCGGGTCTCGACCCTGCAGAACGCGACCATGCCGCTGACCCGGGGCGACGGTTCGACCATCGATCCGCACACGCTGACGGTGATCGCGGCGGCGGTCACCGGGCGGGAACGGCTGCGTTTCGCGTACCGGGCGGGGGACGGCGCCGAGACGAGGCGGCAGGTCGAGGGGTACCGGCTGGTGAGCACGGGGTGGCGGTGGTATCTCGTCGCGTACGACCTGGGGCGCGAGGCGTGGCGTACGTTCCGCGTCGACCGGGTGAGCGAGCCGTTCGCCACGGGGGCCCGTTTCACACCACGCGAGCTGCCGACGGGGGACGCCGCGGCGTTCCTGAGCAGTTCCATCCAGCGCCGGACGCCGGAGCTGGCGGTGGAGGTGAGTTTCGCGGCTCCGGCGGATTTCGTCTCCGCGCGGCTGCCCGCGGCGTTCGGCCCGCTGGAGCCCACCGGCGAGCACAGCTGCCGGCTGCGTGCGGTCCTGACGGACTCGCTGGAGTGGGTGGCGCTCCGCCTGGCGCTGCTCGACTGCGAGTTCACCGCGCACGAGCCGCCGCAGCTGGTGGAGTTCCTGAGCGACCTGGGCGCCCGGCTGACGCGTGCGGCGACGCTCTCCGAACCCGGCGCCGGAAAGGAATGAGCCCCGGCGCCAGGGGGGGTGGGCGCCGGGACTCAGCTCATGGGGTCCGCTCGAAGCGGCCTATATCGGAGGCTACTGGACTCGGGGTCACGCCGCAGCGTCAAAACCCGTGTCGTGGGCCATTCGCTTGAGTTCGAGCAGCGCGTGCTTCTCGATCTGCCTGATCCGCTCGCGCGTCAGACCGTGCTGCTTGCCGACCTCGGTCAGAGTCCGCTCGCGGCCGTCCTCGATGCCGTATCGCATGCGGATGATCGACGCGGTGCGGTTGTCGAGCTTGCCGATCAGGTCCTCCAGCTCCTCGCTGCGCAGCAGCGTCATCACGGACTGCTCGGGCGACACCGCGGAGGTGTCCTCCAGCAGATCCCCGAACTGGGTCTCGCCCTCGTCGTCCACCGACATGTTGAGGCTGACCGGGTCACGGGCCCAGTCCAGGACGTCGCCGACACGCGTGGCCGTCGAGTCGAGCTCGGCCGCTATCTCCGCGTGCTCCGGCTCTCGCCCGTGCTCACGGTTGAACTCGCGCTGGACACGGCGGATCCGACCGAGCTCCTCCACCAGATGGACGGGGAGCCGGATCGTGCGCGACTGGTCGGCGATCGAACGGGTGATGGCCTGACGGATCCACCACGTCGCATACGTGGAGAACTTGAATCCCTTGGCGTAGTCGAACTTCTCGACCGCGCGCACCAGGCCTGCGTTCCCCTCCTGGATCAGGTCGAGCAGGGGCAGCCCGGCCCGCGGATAGCGGCGGGCGACAGCAACGACGAGTCGAAGATTGGAACGGATGAATACGTCTTTGGCGCGCTCGCCCTCGGCGACCAGCACCTCCAGCTCCTCACGCGTCGCCCCGCCGGCTTTGCTCTCCACCACCCCGTCAAGGACCTGCCGGGCGAAGACGCCCGCCTCTACGGTCTGGGACAGCTCGACCTCCTTGGCGGCGTCGAGCAGCGGCGTACGCGCAATCTCGTCCAGGTACATGCCAACCAGGTCGCGATCGGCGATGTCTCCGCCCATGGCGCGAACGCTGCTTGCCCTGCTGGTCCCACCGGAGTCGGACGAACGACGGGCGACGGCACGGGTTGCCATGCGTGCTCCCTTGCTGAGTAGGTCGCGACACCCTCTCGGGTGCCCTGCATCCGATGGAAACAACGACTGGAATCCGGACAGAATTCCCATGCCTCGCATTCATTTCGCGATCATGCAGTATCCTGTCCGGCCGCGAAGGGAGCACGGATGTCGGAGATTCACACAGAGGTGCAGGTCAGGCCCGGCAAGGAGGGTGATCTGGTAGCCCTCACGGACATCTACAACCACTACGTCCGTGAGACCGCGCTCACATTCGACACCGCACCCTTTACACCCGAACAGCGGCTGCCGTGGCTGGTCTCCCATCCTGAAGACGGTCCGCACCGCCTTCTGGTTGCTCAGGATGTCCGCATAGTCGGCCCCGCATCGGTCCTGGGCTACGCCACCAGCAGCGCCTTCCGCCCGAAGGCGGCGTACGGGACGTCGGTGGAGGTGAGCGTGTACTGCGCCCCGTCGGCCACCGGACGCGGCATCGGCACGCTCCTGTACAAGTCGCTCTTCGAGGCCCTCACCGATGAGGATCTGCACCGCGCGTATGCGGGCATCACCCAGCCCAATGACGCCTCGGTCCGGCTGCACGAGCGCTTCGGTTTCCGCCACGTCGGTACGTACTCCGAGGTGGGCCGGAAGTTCGGCACGTACTGGGACGTGGCCTGGTACGAGAAGCGACTGGGACCGGAGGCCTAGGTCCGGCGGGACCCCGGGCTGGGTCCACAGCCCGTTACGGGTGCCGGGCCCCGCGCCTAGCGTGTTCGAGCATGACCGACGCGACAGGGAACACCGACACGACAGGCATCGCAGGCGCGACGAGCGCCTCGGACACGCCGGGCGCGGAAGACCGGGCAGGCGCACCGGGCGCCTCGCCCGTCGACCCCACCGGCACACTCGACGAGGCGCTGGAGCGGCTCCACACCGCCGGCCCCGAACGGAACGGCTGGCTCAGCAACCACGGCCCGATGGCCGTCGAAGCACTCGTACGACACGGCCAGGCACCGGCCGTCCACCGCTGGCTCGACCACTACAGCCACAAGCTGGAGGACATGCCGGCCCCCGCGACCCGGGTGACCACGGAGAACTGGCGCACGGCCCTCGGCGACCCGCGCAGGATCGCCGACTGGACGGCGTACTTCGAGCGGGAGACGGCCGAGCGCCCCTGGCAGGACGTCCTCACCGCATGGTGGCCGCTCCTCCTGCCGGGCATCGCAGCCGGCGCCACCCACCCCGTGATCCGGGTCGGCCATGCGGTGCGCACCCTGCTCGGCGGCGACGCGAGTGCGCCCCGGATCACCGAGCTCGCACACGGCCTCGGCTACTGGGCCGCCCGCCACCAGCCGTTGCCCGCGCTGACCTCGCTCGCGCCCGCGCCGACCGCCGCAGCCGCCCTGGACGCCGTACAGCCGGTCGCCGATCAGCGCGGCGGCATCCGCGACCGGCTGGCCCAGCTCACCGCGTTCCCGGTGTGGCCGGAGCGGTTCGCGGACGACCCGGACGCGGCGCACGTCCGGCTGACGGAACTGGTCCGGGCCGCGACCCATCGCTACGCCACCCACGGCCACGGCGGGCCGATCATGCTGGTGCACGCCGCGACGGCCCCCAATGCCGTGCTGCGTACGCTGCCCGCTCTCCCCCGCGCCCTATGGGCACCGAGCCTGGCAGCCGCCTGGGCGGCGAGCGCCGCGGTCACCGCCGCGTACAGCCCGGCCGAAGCCGCCCCCCGGACCGCGGCGCCGTCGGCGCCGTCCGCGGACGAGATCTTTGCGCGGGCAGCGGCGCACGGCGACGATCACACGATCAAGTTCACCGACACCGCGCTGGACGTCGGTGACGCGACGGCTCTCGCCGCCGCGCTCCGCTCGATCGAACTGAACCCCCCGGCTCTGTGACCAGCACGGCCCGCCTCTCCCGGCCCGGCCGCCTGCGGCGCTCAGCCGAACTGCACCGACCGCTTCGCGAGGCCCATCCAGAACCCGTCGATGACACTGCGCCCCTGGTCGAGCTCGTCCTCCGCGGCGCCCAGCGTCACGAAGAGCGGCGCGAAGTGTTCGGTGCGCGGGTGGGCCAGGCGGCCGGCCGGGGACTTGCGCTCGAAGTCGAGCAGCGCGTCGATGTCCTGTGCCTGCAGCGCCCGGTGCCCCCAGTCGTCGAACTCCACCGACCAGCCGGGGTTGCCGCCGCCCGTGTGCCGCAGCGCGGCAAGGTTGTGGGTGAAGAAACCGCTGCCGATGATCAGCACGCCCTCGTCTCGCAGTGGTGCGAGCTTGCGCCCGATGTCCATCAGCTTCTGCGGGTCCAGCGTCGGCATGGAGATCTGGAGTACCGGGATGTCCGCACCCGGGAACATCTCCGCCAGCGGGACGTACGCCCCGTGGTCGAGCCCGCGGTCCGGGATGTCCTGGACCGGCGTACCGGCGCTGCGCAGCAGCTTTCGTACGCTCTCCGCCAGGCGGGGAGCACCCGGGGCCGCGTACCGCACCTGGTAGTAGTGCTCGGGAAAGCCCCAGAAGTCGTAGACGAGCGGAACGGTCTCGGTCGCGCCGAGCGCGAGCGGGGCCTCCTCCCAGTGGGCGGAGACCATGAGGACGGCCGTGGGCCGGGGCAACTCGGCGGACCACGCGGCCAGCTGGCCGGGCCAGACCGGGTCGTCGGCCAGCGGCGGTGCGCCGTGGGAGAGATAGAGGGCGGGCATGCGCTCCGCGGTGACAGTCATGACACTCCCCATCCACTACTGCTCAAGGCACGTCTTCTGCCGGGGCCTTCTGACGCATGTGAAGTTTCTTGAAGCTTCAAGTTCCCAGCTACAGAGACCTTAGCGCTATCTAGTTCAACTTTCAAGAAAAGGTCGTAGAGTGGAGTACATGACCACGGCATCCACCGGCGGGACCCGCTGGCTCTCCGACGAAGAACAGAGTGTCTGGCGTGCGTACCTCCACGCCACCACGCTCCTGGAGGACCATCTCGACCGCCAGTTGCAGCGCGACGCCGGCATGCCGCACATCTACTACGGACTGCTCGTCCAGCTCGCCCAGGCACCCCGGCGCCAGATGCGGATGACCGAGCTGGCGAAGGACGTCAAGATCACCCGCTCCCGGCTCTCGCACGCCGTCGCCCGGCTGGAGCGGAGCGGCTGGGTGCGACGCGAGGACTGCCCGTCCGACAAGCGCGGGCAGAACGCGGTCCTCACCGACGAGGGGTACGAGATGCTCCGCCGCTCCGCGCCGGGCCATGTCCGTGCCGTGCGCCAGGCGATGTTCGACCGGCTGACACCGGAGCAGGTGCGCTCATTCGGCGAGATCATGCAGATCATCGCCTCGGGTCTGGAGCCGGACGGCACGGACGCGGACCTCCCCTGGTTGCGCTGAAGGGTCTCCGACCGACACACCGTGCCCCTGGCACGGCTCTGCCCCGGCTCCGCCGAGCGGAACCGGGGCAGACCCGTCTTCACGTCACTCGCGTGACTCCACGTGCGGCATCACGCCGCGCGCCCCGCGTCAGTGCGCGACGACCGGAACCTTGAACTCGTCCTCGACCCCGTCGGCATCCGCCGAACCGGAGCCCGGCTTCACCTCGGTCGCCGACGGACGTCCGGCGTTGATGAACGTCACCGCGATCGCAGCCGCCACCACCAGGATGCCGACGGCCCACCAGATGGCTCCGGTGAAGCCGTGCACCATCGACTGGAGCTTCAGCAGCTCCGGGTCCGTGGCGGCCAGCGCGGCGTGCGAGGTGGCGTACGCCGTGGCGGCCGAGGCGGCGATCGTGTTCAGCAGCGCCGTACCGATCGCGCCGCCCACCTGCTGCGAGGTGTTGACCATCGCGGACGCGACACCCGAGTCGCGCGGCTCCACACCGTGCGTGGCCAGCGACATGGCCGGCATGAACGCCGTACCCATGCCCAGACCCAGCAGGAGCTGCGCCGGCAGGATCAGTGCCGGGTAGGAGGAACCGATCTCCAGCTGCGTCAGCAGCAGCAGCATGCCCACGGCCGCGGTCAGGAAGCCCGGGCCCATCAGCTTGCGGGCCGGGACCCGCGTCATCAGCCGGGCACCGATCTGCGTCGAACCGGTGATCATGCCCGCGATCATCGGGAGGAAGGCGAACCCCGTCCGGATCGGCGAGTACCCCCTCACGACCTGCAGGTAGTACGTCAGGAAGAGGAACAGCCCGAACATCGCGATGATGGCCAGCCCCAGCGAGAGGTAGACGCCACCGCGGTTGCGGTCCATCACCACGCGCAGCGGCAGCAGCGGCGACTTGACCCTGGCCTCGGTCAGGACGAACGACAGGAGCAGCACACCGGCCGCGACGAACGTGCCGATGGTCAGCGGGTCCGACCAGCCGCTGGACTCGGCGCGGGTGAATCCGTAGACCAGCGAGACCAGACCCAGCGCGGAGAGCACCACGCCCGGGATGTCGAGCGACGAGCGGTTACGGCTGCCGGCCGGCTCGCGGATCACGAAGTACGCGCCCGCGGCCGCGACGACGGCGAACGGGATGTTGACGAAGAACGTCCAGCGCCAGTTCAGCGTCTGGGTGAGGAAACCGCCGAGGATCAGACCGACGGCGCCACCGCCACCGGCGATCGCACCGTAGATGCCGAACGCCTTGGCGCGCTCCTTGGCATCGGTGAACATCACGGCGAGCAGCGAGAGCGCTGCGGGGGCGAGCAGGGCACCGAAGACACCCTGGAGCGCGCGCGAGCCGAAGAGCATGCCCTGGTTCTGGGCCGCGCCACCGAGCGCGGAGGCCAGCGCGAAGCCGATCAGGCCGACGACGAAGGTGCGCTTACGGCCCCAGAGGTCGGCGATCCGGCCGCCGAAGAGCAGCAGCCCGCCGAAGGCGAGGGCGTAGGCCGTGATGACCCACTGCTTGTTGGCGTCGGTGATGCCGAGGGCCGTCTGGGCGTGCGGCAGCGCGATGTTCACGATCGTGGCATCGAGCACGACCATCAACTGCGCGAGTGCGATGAAGGCCAGCGCTTTCCAGCGACTGGGATCAGGAAGTCGGATATCGGCCGTTTTTGACATGGAAAAGCCACCTAAGGACGCGCGTGGACGCGAAGAGTCGTGAACCGTGACCGCGACAGGCGCGGCCGGTGAACGGTGAAGTTGAGGAGAGGGAGTCCCGGGACGGGAACGGACGTCAGGTCAGTCGTGAGACGGGGGTGGTGAGGGCGCGTCGGACACGCAGCTGGGCGCCTGTCTCAGCAGCCCGGTACAGGTGTCATGGCCGGCGCCGCAGATCCTCCAAAGTTGCCGCCGCACCCGGCAGTTCGGACCGGGCCGGAGCCTCGAGGCCGTCCAGGAACAGCTGAAGATGACGGTGGGTGAACCGGTCGATGTCCAGGCAAGCAGTGCCGGGCAGCGGCCGGGTGAGCTGGGAGAGGCCGACCAGTACGTCACCGACGGCGATGTCGGTGCGCAGGCGCCCCGCGGACATGGCACGCGCCACGAGCCCTTCGACGGCCTCTTCGAGGCGGCGACGCTCGGCGTGCAGTTCGGGATGACACGTGTCGAAGCCGCCGGACAGCATCGGGCAGAGCGCCCCGATGCGTTCGTCGGCCGCCGCATGGACGAAGCGGCTGAGCGCGACGAAGGGGTCGGCCTCCTCGGCCGCCGCCTCGTCCGCGCGTTCGGTGATGCGGGAGGTGACCGAGAGGACGACCTCATGGGTCAGCGCAGCCCGGTCGGGGAAGTTGCGGTAGAGCGTGGCGTTGCCGACGCCTGCACGGCGGGCCACCTCGTCGAGCGGCACGTCCGGCCCGAACTCGACGAACATCTCTCGAGCCGCCGTCACGATCCGCTCCCGGTTGCGCAGCGCATCGGCCCGCGGGCGGGGCGTGCGGCGCGGCGCCGTTCCGGTGCCGTCATCGGTACCGGCGACACGGTCGATGTCGGCGGCGATGCGAGCGACGGTCTCCACGACGGCAGTCCTTCCCTTCCGGCTTTGCTGTTTCTGCTGCGCTTTCGACGACCTCGGTCCGTACAACCGGGGAACGCCTCCCCGTTTCGCGGGGACACGGGTTCAAACGGGGAAGAGGTCCCCGGTTATTTCCCGCCTCATATGTGACCTGCGTCACATGCGGCGAACGAGGAATCCACCGATCGGCGCACCCAACGCGCGGCACGGCACCACCCGCCACAGGGTGATCCACAGGAGCGCAGTCAGGGTCGGCCGACTGCCGCGGACCGCGAAGGCGCCTCTATGCAGCAGCCCCGCCACCGGATACGCGACCGCCGCCGCACCCTCGCACTCGCCGGTGCAACCACCCTGGTCATAGCCGCCACGGCTTCCGCCAGTGGGACGCTCTCCCTTTCCCACCACGCCTCCTCAGGCCCGGTAGCCAGCACGGAGGTGGCTGGGCGCGGCCCGTGCCGGATGGCCACGACGATGGGCGTGCAGATGTCGGAGGGCATGCCGACGCCCAACGGCTACTCCCGGTCCACGGGCAAGGTGAAGGCACTCAACCTGATGATCGACTTCCCGGACGCACCGGGGACGGAGCCGGCCATGGACCGGTTCCACGAGTTCTTCCCGCAGACCACGACCTGGTTCCGCACCAGTTCGTACGGACGGCTCACCTACGAGCCCTCAACCCCCGTGAGGAGCTGGCTGCGCATGCCGCTGCCGTTCTCGGCGTACGGGATAGATCGCGGCGCATCGTACGAGCCGGGCTACCGCCATCTGGTCCAGGACATCGTGGCCGTCGCCGACGACAAAGTGGACTTCAGCGCATACGACCTGGTCAATGTCCTCGTCACGCCGAATGCCGGCCCCTCCGCGCTGGACACCGTCCTGTCCGTGACCTTCTCCGGCAACGACGACGCCCCGCTCGCGGACGGCGCCCCGCTCGCCAACACGTCCTTCGTTTACAGCCGCCAGGACGACGGCTCGGGGTCGTACGCAAAGACCGGCTACCGCGTCCTGCCGCACGAGAACGGCCACGTCTTCGGCCTGCCCGACCTGTACACCCCCGACGGCGGCGGCGCCGTCGGGCACTGGGACATCATGTCCGAGGACTGGGGGGCCGGCAACGATCTGCTGGGCTGGCACAAGTGGAAGCTCGGCTGGCTCGACAACAAGCGGGTCAGCTGCGCCTCCAGGCCGGGCACCACCGATCACATACTTCACCCGCTGGCCACCCGGGGCGGCCTGAAGCTGGCCTTCGTGCCCCTGTCCGAGGAGTCGGGCTACGCGGCGGAGGTACGGACCCAGGCGGGCAACGACCAGGCCGTCTGCAAGCCCGGCGTACTGATCTACAAGGTGAGCGCGGACGTGGACACCGGCGAGGGACCGATCACCGTCGAGGACAGCACCAAGAACAGCGGCGGCTGCACGCGGGCCCCCAATGTGCACGCCGAGCTCTCCGACGCTCCGTACAAGCCCGGCGAGACGTTCACGGACCGGGCCAAGGGGATACGCATATCCGTCGTGAGCAAGGACTCCAAGGGCAACTACCGGGTCCGCATAACCCGCTCCTGATCCGCGCCCCAGCGCCCTCCCGCTCCCCCTCCCCGGGCCCCCTCACCCGGGGCGCCGCCCCTCCCCTTCCCTTCTCCGCACCTCGTCGTCGACCGGCCCGCGCAGCTCGCGCTTGAGGATCTTCCCGGTCGGATTCCGCGGCAGCGGTTCGTCCCGCACGAGGACATGGGCCGGGACCTTGAACGCGGCCAGGGTCCGCCCGACGTGCGCCCGCAACTCGTCAGCCGTGACGGTGGCTCCGCTTCGCAGCCGGACGACCGCGGCGACCTCCTCGCCGAGGACCGGGTGCGCCACACCCAGCACCGCCGCATCCTCGACATCCGGGTGATCGTGGAGCACCGCCTCCACCTCCACGCAGTACACGTTCTCACCGCCGCGGATCACCATGTCCTTGAGCCGGTCCACGACGCTGACCCGTCCGTCCCGCACCAGCGCAAGATCACCGGTGCGGAACCATCCGTCCGTGAACGCCTCGGACGTCGCCGCGTCATCGTTCCAGTAGCCGCGGACCAGGGACTGGCCGCGCAGCCACAGCTCGCCGACCTCGCCCTCGGGCAACTCCTCACCCGCCGGACCGGCGATCCGCACCTCGGTGGCGGGTGTCGGCCGGCCGACACTGTCTGGATGGAGCCGGTACTCGTCGCCGAAGTTCGCCAGGACGCCGCCGCTGGTCTCGGTCAGGCCGTAGCCGTTGCGCGGCTCGATCCGCTCGCCGTAGCGGGCGGTCAGCTGCGCCACCAGGTCGGGCGGGGCTGCGGCCCCGCCGGTGTTCAGCATCTGGAGGCTCTCGAGCTCGTCGCCCGCCCGCTCGGCGGCGGCGAGCAGCTGGAGGGCGGTGGCCGGGACGCCGGCGAAGTGCGTGACGCCATGCTCGCGGATCAGCCGCAGCGCCTCCTTCTCGTCCCACTTCCGCATGAGCACGAGCGCGCCGCCCGCTGCCATCGCCGCGTAGAAACTGGTGAACGCGGCGACATGGAAGAACGGAAAGCTCATCAAGGCGACGGGGGCGGGCCCCTGTCCCGGAATGATCCCTCGGCGGAGCGCGGAGGCGGAGGCGTAGAAGCGCGGGTTGAGTGCGGCGCCCACCTGGGCGAGGTGAGTGGCAACAGCACCCTTGGGGCGGCCGGTGGTGCCCGAGGTGTAGATGATCGTCGCGTCGTCCTCGGGGCGGATCTCGACCGCGGGAGGCGCGGCAAGCGGGTCGGGCGCGGGCAGGTCCTCGTATCGCTCGGCACCCGGCGGAACCTCGCCGTCCCGGTGGTGGAAGACGACCATACGTGCCTCGGTCTTCTCCGCCCAGGCAGAGACGCGCGGCAGTCGCTCCCCGTCCACCAGCAGCACCCGCGGTTCGCCGTCGTCGAGCGCGTACGCGAACTCGTCCGCCGTCCACCAGGCGTTGAGCGGAACGGCGACCAGACCGGCCAGCTGTGCCGCCCAGAACGCGATCTGCCACTCGGGGTGGTTGCGCATCGCGACGACGGCCCGGTCGCCGGGGCGGAGCCCGTACACCTCACTGAGCCGGCAGGCCAGCGCGGAGGCGGCAGCGAAGAACTCCGCATACGAGTAGCTCCGCTCGGCGGCGATCAGGAACGGCTGGTCCCCGAAGGCCCAGGTGGTCTCCACGAATTCGCGCAGGGTCCTGGGCCCGTCCGCATACACGAGCAACCCCGCCTGCGGGCCGTCATGCACCCGCACGACCGCGAACGGGGCTCCGGGGCCGGTCAGCGCGGCATCGACACGGGCGGCGGCGGACGCGGCGTCGGCGGCCGACACAACGGCCCCGGGGACCGGGCCGGTCCGTGTCGGGCGGGAGTGGTTCGCGTCGGAGTGGGTCGGGTCGGAGTGCGACACGATCGACCTTTCTAAGCGTTCGCTCAGTACATTCGTGACGCTAGGCCCGCCTCCTCGCACCGTCAAGGCACGGCCACGGGGCCGTTCCGGTCTTGTCCTGCCGGCACCGCACCCCAGGTCGGCGCGCACACCGAAATCAGCGACGCGTGCGACCGCCGTCCCGCTCCACCCCACCGCGCTCACCTCCCCCCTCGCCTTCGGACTCACCTTCGGACTCACCTTCGTGCCGCCCCGCACGGCGCTCGACGTGCTGCTGGATCTCACTCATCAGATGCTCCTCAAGCCTGGTCAGACGGCCGGGAGACAGCTCCGGATCGCCGGGCGCGGGCAGAAGCCGCGCCGACTCCGCGTGATCGAGCGGCTCATCGCGTCGCGGCCAAGGGGTGCACTTCATCGGGTCCTCTTCTCGATCGACCGGACCGCAGCAACACGGTCACTCTGCACTTGTCCGCTCCTCGCACGCGGTTCCGATTTTCTTCGCATGCGACGCAGCTCCCCCTCGGTGAGCCCACGCAGCCGGGTCCTGGCGCGCGAAAGCCGCGACCGCACCGTCCCGACAGGCACTCCCAGCGCCTCCGCGGCCTCCGCATACCCGAGCCCGGACCACACGCACAGCGCGAACCCCTCACGCTCGGAGCGCCGCAACTGCCCCAACGCGGTCTTAGCCGCCGCCAGTTCATCGGAGTCCGCCATCCGTCCGACCAGCTCGTCGGCGAAGTCGGGCACCACATCACGCACCGGCATCCGAGCCAGCGCCCGGTCATGACGCCGGGCCGCCCTCCTCGTATTGCGCAGCACATTGACAGCGATGCCCATCAGCCAGGGCCGCGGACTGTCGCCTTCGTCCCGCAGCCTCTCCCTCAGCCGCCACGCCTCCAGAAAGGTCAGCGACACGACATCCTCGGCCGCACCCCAATTCCCGGTGCTGCGCACCGCGTACCGGTAGACGAGCTGGGCGTAATCGCGGAACAGCTCCCGGAAGGCTTCCGGCTCCCCCGCGCGGATGCGGGCATGCATCGAGTAGTTCACGTCCTGTCTTGTCCCCTCGACCACCACCGTTGCAGTGACCTGCATCACATCAACGCCCCCTCCCCCGCCCTCGCTTCCCACTCCGGCCGAGGACGCTCCGAGCCCCACCCAGCCCGAGCGCGGGCCCTCGAGAGCCGACCTGCCGCTACGCCGCCCGCCTGCCTCCCGCACCCCCACACCTCATCCGCTACCCTGTCCTGGACTGCTGCCAGCAGCAGCGCCTTCGTAGCTCAGGGGATAGAGCACCGCTCTCCTAAAGCGGGTGTCGCAGGTTCGAATCCTGCCGGGGGCACCATGCCTGACCAGGCACGGAACACCAGAAAGGCCCCTCGGAGCTGAGCTCCGAGGGGCCTTTTGGGCTTCAAGGGGCACGAATGGGGAACGCGCCGTTATGCAGCGTCCTCCTGGGGAACGTCGGCCTTCTCTTCCGGCTCCGGGGCGAGGACCCGTTGCGCCGGCGACTTGCGCGGAACGAGAGCAAGCGGCGCCTCGGCTTGGGCTTCCTCGAACTGCGGTAGCACCGAGGTGTAGGTGTCGCCGGTCAGCAAGAAGGAGGAGTGCCCGAGCAGCACCTGGATGGACTTCATGTGCAGGCCGGCGGCCAGAGACAGCGTCGCCGCGCAGTGCCGCAGGTCGTGCAGGCGCACCGGCGGCAGGTCGAGCTTCTTCATCAGGCGCATGAACACCTGCGACAGGTACTCCGGGGGTAGGCCGTTCCGTCCTCCCAGGTGAACACCAGGCCCGTGTTCTTCCAGGCTTTGGTGTTCGTCTCCCATTCGGCACGCTCCTTGTCCTGCCGCTCGCGCCACAGGTCCAGCAGGCTCCGTGTCTGCTCCTGCTGGAGTACTAGGCGACCCCAGGGGTGCGGCTCCGCCCTGTATGGAGGATGATGCGCGGCGGAGGGGATTCGAATGCGTTCAAAAATGCGGGATCAGGTGCAGGCAGGGGCCCCGTGGCAGGTACAGGTTCCGGCCCGGGCGCAGACGCGGGTGCGGGTGCGGGTGAGAGACCGGTTCGGCTCGGCGTTCACGGCGTCGGTCTCGGTGCTGTTCTTCGAGGCCGTGATCGGGTCGATCGTGTTCTACGTGTGGATGGAGACCCAGGAGGTCCCGGCCCTCGGCTACAACCTGTTCAACATCTTCTTCCTGTTCGTCATGGGATTGATCGGAGTGGCGGCCGGGGCGGTCGGCGCCGTCCTGCTGTCGGTCGCCGTGGTGATGCCGCTCGCGGCCGTCGCCGGATGGCTCGGCCGCACGGTCTCGGGGCGTGACGTCTGGTGGTGGATCCCGCTCCTGGCGGCCGCTGGCGGCACCCTGCCGGGGCTCGTCTCGGCGTCGATGGTGCCCGCCGGGTTCCCGGAGAACGTCTCGTCGGGCCTCATTGGGTGGTTCATGGGCGCTGCGGCGCTCGGCGTCCCGGCGCTGGTCGTCCGCAGGCTGGTGCTGCCGGACCGCCCGCGGGTGTCCGGTATCGCGATGTTCGGCTGGGTGGCGCTGTACGGGACGCTCGGCGTCGTCGTCATCGGTGCGCTCGCCGGTGTCGCCCTGTACGCCGGGATCGGGTACGAGCCTCCGCGGCTGACCGCGGAACGGCTCGCCGGGACGTGGTCCGACGGCAACGGCGGCAGGATCACCTTCACGGCGGACGGCAAGGTCACGGCCGACAGGGTCAAGACCTTCGGCTTCGACGATGACCGTCACGACGCGGGGCAGCCCTGCACCGGTGCCGGCACCTGGGTCCACCACCCGGGCGACGGGTCGTGGTCCCAGAATGTGGGGGTCTCCGTCGACGCCTGCGATGGGAGCCTGGGCCCCTGGGAGGTGTTCGGGACCCCCGAGCACCCGAAGCTGTACGTGCTCGTCGGCGACCCCGACGCCTGGGACCTGTACATTCTGGAGCCCGACGACCAGCCCCGCGAGGAACCCGTCAGGGACTGAGGCGGCCGAAGCGTCCGCGGTGGGGCGGCACGGTGGGCAAGCGGCTCCTCGGCATGGAGGTCGTGCGGGACGTCGACGGCGGACGGCTCTCCTACGGCGCCGCACTGCTACGCCACCTGAGCAACCTCGCGCTGCACGCGGTCCCGGTATTCATGATCGCCCACGTGACGGTGACTAACCTCAGCCCGAAGAAGCAGGGCCTGCACGACCGGCTGGTCGACAGCAGGGTGGTCATGCGGGACCGGTGATGGTGCAGTCATGACGGGCGATCACGCGCAGCAACCCGGCCCGACCGCTCATGCCCGCTCATATCAGCGCTCGAGGGCGGTCGCCGGCGAGTTCGTATCGAGAGGGCTGGTCCGTGCCACAGACGTGCCAGAAGGAGCGGGGACTCACGGGGAACTGCGGCTACTGGCGAGGGCCACAGCCAGCAGACGCCGAAGTCGATATCCCGCAGGTCAAACCCCAACCCGCCCCACCACGCTCCTAAAGCGGGTGTCGCAGGTTCGAATCCTGCCGGGGGCACAAGCGTGACCAGGGGAAACGCCCCGGGCCGGGATGGTCCGGGGCGTTTTGACGGCAACGATCCACAGGTGGCAAGCAGGCGACCGCTACGCGATACGGGTTGACTGACACCCGAATCCTTCGGCATCGCGACACCTTTCGGCCGATGGACTACGGCTACGGCGTCCTTGACGCGCCCGAGCTCGGGTAAGCCAGCTCGCGGAGCCGATCGCACATGATGGGCACCGCCTCCCGGGGCAGGCACCGAACGCGCACAAGGCGGGGACCCAATCCTCAAGGCCCGCACGCCGGTCGATCAGCGTGTTGTCGAGGTCGAAAAGTGCCGGCACACAGCGAAACCACGGGGCAGGCCGTCCGTCACGCACTACAGCCCCGAGACCGCCGGCATTCGACGCGGGACCCGGACAGCCGGGTCATGGATCGACAGACTTTCCCTACGTTCAACAAGGCGGCTCGCTCCGCTCGCCGCGCGCGGCCCTGGCTCGCCGCCGGGCCCGACGCTCTCTGTCTCCGCCACCGCTCCGGGCCCGGCTACGCCGGCCGCGCGGCTGAGCGAGCAACGCCGGATGCGCGAGACGGTAGCCCACTGTGGCTGGGGCGGTCGGCTCCGCGGCCTTACGCAGCCACCATGGGGCGAGCCTCGAAGATTGGGGCCCACATCGAGCTATTGCGGGCAGGTCCAGAGACTGTCCGATTCGCGACCAACGTTCGGGCCCCGAACTCTCGCCCCCATGGCCCGCCCAAAGCCGCTGCACCGACCTCGTCGTGAACGGGTTCATGCGCCGGGCAGGTCTCGACCCGGGCACCATCGCCCTTGACGACCCGCTACTGATCGTGGGACTCGGCGGCGGCCCGGACGTGTGGCCCGCGCCGCCACCGCGACCCTGGTCAGACGATTGGATAAGGCACGTTCGCCTATCTCACGCTCCATCACCAGCCGTCGCCTGCCCGGTTGATTCATGGGGTCGGGAGGGGCGGGTACGAGCTGTCGGGCAGCGAGGACTTACGGTCTCACGTGATCACACGGCGCCGAGTGATCCCCGCTGCCCAGCCGAAGGCGTCCGCGAACAGCGGATGCCGGTGCCCTACCGTCCGGAGACGGTGAAGGCGTAGAACTTGTTGTTCGGGGTGAATCCGGGGACGGGAATAGCGCTGTACCCGGAACCCCAGTACACGGTCTTGTCAACGACAGTGGCGCCAGCGATCACCGTTCCACCCGAGGCGAAGCTCCACAGGGGGGTGCCGGTGGCGGCGTCGAGCGCAAACATGTTCTTGCTGGAGCCGCCGGCCGTCGACGGTGCGTACACGACACCGTTGGCGACGGTCAACGGACCCAGAGCCATTGCGCCACTGGGGTCGGCGGTCTGCCAGAGAATACGCCCGGTGGCTGGGTCCAGTGCGCTCCACGAGCCGACGTTCGTCTGCTGGCCGGACGGCTGGAGCGTGTAGGGCTCTCTGTTCAGGTTGCCGATTCCGACATAGATGCGCTTGCCGTCGGTGGCGGCTCCCCACTGCATGCCGCCGAGCTCCGAACCCGGACCGACCTTGGTGGCCCAGACCAATTTTCCACCGTTGGCCGGGTCGAATACGGAGTAGATACCACTCTTCTGACCGGCACCGATGAGAGTCTTCGGCCCCTTGTGCGTCTGGATGGTGAACCTGTTGACCCCGTGGCCGAAGTCGAAGTCGGGACCGGGGCTCGCCGGGCAGTTCACACCGCCGATAAAGCACGCTGTATTCCAGTCGTCCGTACTTCCCAACCGCTGCGACCAGGACACCGATCCGTCCTTCACCCTCAAGGCAAGGACAGAGTTGAAATGGTTGTGCGGAGACTGGCAGGACTCTTGCGTGCCGCCGGCCGCGATGCACGCAAGGTAAGCCGGATCCGTTGGCTCCGAGTAGTTGTTTCCCGTGGTGGCATACACAACCCCTCGCTCCGGGTCCGGGACGATCGTGCTGCCCCAGACGGCCGCTCCGCTGTATCCGGTGGGCGTTGTGTGGGTTTTCCAAAGCTTCTTTCCGGTGGTCGCGTTGAGCGCGAGCACACTCCCCCGGAACGTGCAGCACTTATAGTTCGGATCCGCAGCCGCAAGCTCCTCGATCGACGAGACGCCGACGTAGAGCACACCCTTGTAGACCACCGGCGACTGAGTGTCGACCGCTTGCGGGTGAGAATCCAGCTTGGTCTTCCACTTCAGTTTGCCGGTGGTGGCGTTGATGGCCAGCATGTACGCTCCGGCCTGCGTACCGGTGTAGAGCGTATTGCTTGCTGTGTCGATGTAGGGGGTAGTGCGCGAGACCACTTTCGACGGCGGGCTGGAGAATGCGTCCGGAAGGTAGTCCTTCAGGACATTCTTCGACCATAGGGCCGTGCCGTTCTTGGCCTTCACCGCATAGAGGTGTCCCGACCAGTCGGGGAAGTAGACGACGTCTTTGACCACGGCGGCTCGTGCGGAAACGTCGCCGCCGGTCGTGAACGTCCACTTCGGCGCGAGACGCGAGACGTTGCGGGTCCCGATAGCGCTGGTCTTCCCGTTTGCGGTGTTGTTCAGATTCTGACCGAACATCGGCCACTGGTCGGGCGTCGGCTTTTCCGCGCCATGGGAGGTACCGGCGATGAGCATCGCCACCATGCCAGCTGCCGTGGCCCCGATGATGCGACTGACTGCGTGGCGCCGGGGCCGGTGCCTGTGTCGACGTCGACCGAAAATCAGATGGATTTTGGACATATTCCGTCCTTGCTGAAAGGCCAGACTCGCTCCGTGCATCCATCCCTTTGCGAGATCCAGATATGCTCATGGGATCGCAGCTAAAAGGAAAAGATCCGGGAGGGAGATGTGAATCGGTTTCGCACATGATTCGCTCAACCGCGTGATCAAGCTTTTCGCCTGCAAGGCGTGATGATCGCTTTGGTGGCGTTATGGTGTCCACAGACACGGCCGCGTCCCTTTGGGTAAAGATTTGACTTGGGGGCAGATCTTGCGACCCGGCGCCCTATCGGAACGCTACGACCGGCCAACCTGAGCGCGCTCCGCTACGGGCACACAAGTCGGCGCTTCAGTGGTGATGTCGGTGTAGGGCGGGAGTGCCGTGAAAGATTTCCCACATGCCGTCCGCCGGGGCCGTGAGTGACTCCCGAACTCATCAACTTTGATCAAGCCACGGGGCTACGCAGCTGCCGTGACGGCAATCTCTGACGGCAACGTCGACACACTGAAGCGGACTTGACCGCCTCCCGGAGCACGTACTGCGCCTTGCCGTCAGCTCGGCAAGCAGGCGAGCCGTCCAGTTGGTCGAACTCCTAAAGCGGGTGTCGCAGGTTCGAATTCTGCCGGGGGCCCACAGGTCAAAGGCCCACCACTTCCGGATTTTCGGAGGTGGTGGGCCTTTGACATCAACGCGGATGGTCACGCGCGACCAGGGCGCCTCTTCCTGAGTAGCCGGTCCATGTGGCTCATGGCTTCGCGCTGCGTGTCCTGGACGACGTGGGCGTAGACGCCCATGGTGATGCTGATCTGGCTGTGTCCGAGGATCTCCATCACGACGCGGGGCGCGACTCCGGCCGCCAGGGGCGAGGTGGCAGCCGTGCGCCGCATGGTGAAGGCCCTCGGCGACTCGGCGTCCGAACTCGGTGGCGGCCACGCTCGCCATCTGGCAGTCCGCTACCTGACCCAGGACGTCGGTCCCTGGCTGGAAGGACGCTTCACCGAAGCCACCGGGCGCGAGCTGTTCGCCGCGACCTCCCAGCTGGTCCACCTCGCCGGCTGGATGGCCCAGGACGAAGGCGACACCCCCGAACTCCGCGGGCTCGCGCAGGGTACTACGCCCACTCCTTCCGCCTGGCCGCCGAGGCCGGCGACGCGGAGCTGTCCGCGGCCGCCTTGCGGGGGCTCGCTGTCCAGTGCGTCGACCTGGGGTACCGAGCCGAGGCCGTTCAGCTCGGCGAAGCCTGCGTGGAGTACGGCCGCCACCTGGACAACCCGCGAGCCGTCGCCTACTACGAAGCCACCCTCGCAAACGCCGCGTCCCAGGACGACGACCGCCACATGGCGACCAAGCACCTCGCCATGTCCGAGACCGCCATCGGCAGACCCGCTACCGCAGGCAGCGATTCCTGGGCCGCCCACTACTCCCCCGGCCGCTGGGCCCACGAATCCGGGATGATCCTCTCCCGCCTCGGCGACCTCGACGCCGCCGAAGGGGCTCGACCCGGCGACGGTAGAAGCCGACACGACCAGCCACACCCAAATCACCACAAATCGCCCCAATGGGACACCCTCAGAAGGTCTACACCCAAACCCCATCGCTCCTGGGCTAATCCATGTGCACTCGCAGTCAAACCGATCGCTGTGCAAAATCTAGGCTCGCTGTCAGTACAACTGCAGCAGAACATTTACATCTGCTGCGGAGCGCTGCCCACCCGAGTGCTGATAGCGGCCGTGTTCGCACGAGCAGGAGTGGGCCTGTTGAAGGAGCGATCCGTATGTCGACCAAGACCAGTCAACCCGGCCGGCGGTCAAAGCTGTGGGCCGTAGGGGTCTCGGGCGCGCTCGCGCTGGGAGCCCTTGCCTCCTGGCCTGCGGGAGCGGCCGTGCTCGGGGGCCACACGGCCCCGGGCGGCCATGCCAAGGCACGTGTCTCCGTGCAGCCGGACTGGGCCAGCGCCGGGCAGAACAACCACAACACCCGGTATGCCGCGACCGAACACACCATCAACTCGGCGAACGTAGGAAAGCTGAAGCCCAAGTGGACCTTCACCGCCGCCGGTAACATCTCGGCCACGGCGACCGTGGTCAAGGGAGTGGCCTACGTACCGGACTGGGGCGGGAAGCTCTGGGCGATCAACACCACTACGGGCAAGGCCATCTGGTCCCGCGATATCAGCTCCTACAACGGCATCCCTGGTGATGTGTCGCGCACGAGCCCGGCGTACTCGAACGGCGAGCTCGTGATCGGCACCGGAGCACAGGGCGTCTCAGCGATGAAGAGCGCCTACATAGTGGGCATCGACGCCCGCACCGGCAAGATGCGGTGGCGTACCAAGGTCGACAAGGACCCGGCCACCATCATCACCAGCTCGCCGACCGTGGACAACGGAGTGGTCTACTTCGGCACGTCCTCCAAGGGCGAGACCCTGAGCGGGCCGCAGACCTTCCGCGGATCGATCATCGCGGCCAGCGCCACCACTGGCAAGATTCTGTGGAAGACCTACACCATTCCCAAGGGCTACACGGGCGGCGCCATGTGGGGCAGCCAGCCGGTCGTCGATCACAAGACCGGCAATCTCTTCGTGGCCACCGGCAACAACTACACGACGCCTGACGGTGTTTGCACCGACCCCGGTCAGGCCGACTGCATCCCGCCGGTCGCGGAAAACCACATCGACAGCATCCTGGCGCTCAACCTCAAGAGCGGCAAGATCAAGTGGGCCCGCCCGACGCTGAGCGCGGACACCTGGACCGTACCCGTCCAGAACGGCGCACCCGACTACGATTTCGGCAGCGCGCCCAACCTCTACACCACCACCGTGAACGGCAAGCGCACCGACCTGCTCGGCATCGGCCAGAAGAGCGGCATCTACTGGGCGCTCAACCCGGCCACCGGCAAGGTGGTCTGGAAGACCGAGGCCGGACCGGGCGGATCGCTCGGCGGCATCGAGTGGGGCTCGGCCACCGACGGCAAGCGCATCTACGCCGCGATCGCGAACGCGTCGCACAAGACGTACACGGTGACGTCGTACGACGGAAAGAAGACCACGACGACCGGTGGCCTGTGGGCGGCCCTCGACGCGGCCACCGGTAAGATCGTGTGGCAGACCGCCGACCCGCAGGGCGGCTACGTCGATGACGCCTTCGTCTCCGCTGCCAACGGCGTGGTGTACGCCGGCTCCGGCGCGCCCACCGGCAACAACATGTATGCCCTCGACGCCGAAACCGGCCAGATCAAGTGGGCCTTCCCCAGCGGCGGCTCTGTGTGGGCCGGCGCGTCGGTCGTCGACGGAAACGTCTACTGGGGCAGCGGCTACCGTACCGCCGGCCTCGGTCTCGGCTACAAGGGCGACAACGACAAGCTCTATGCCTTCTCGCTCAACGGAAAGTAAGTAACAACTGTGACCGTGCCACTGGACGACGGTGGCGCGGTGGAGCGTGGGCCAGGGCGCGCCCAAGGGGCTCGAACGCTTCGACCGTGAAGTGAACCGTGGGACACCTCGCCGAGACAGGCGGCGTGTCCCACGGTTCGCTCCAAAGACGGATCCGCCAGCGACCGGACCCGCCGGCTCCCGGCCGCGATCCAGTCGAACCCTCGCATCCCTTCGCGGGAAGGCATGCCTGGGAGCTGGAGATGTACGCCCCCTGACCAGCCGGCACAAAGACGGCATCCATCTCACCAAGTCGGTGCGCGATCCGCGGCGGAAGGACCTGCCGCAGTTTCAGCAGCGCCGACAGCGCAGCTTGGTCGCCGCCGAGAACACCGCTGGATTCCGGCGGAACCTACGGCTCGCCCCGAGTCCATGCCGTCCTCAAGTGTGGCGACGAGCCGGCGGAACATGCCGACGTGCCAAGGATCGCTAGGGCGGCCACAGCCACCGCAGCATGACGTACGCGCACCAGAGCCCCCTCAGATACATGGCCGGGCCAGCGTGCCGGACGGATGCCAGACAGTACGCTGAATCCAGCGGGACAGGGCCCGCAGCACAGTGTCCAGGAGGTGCTTCATGACGGCCGAGATGGTGGCCCCGGCGTGGATGCATGAGCAGATCACGGCGGAGGAATACGAGTCCTGGTCCGAGGAGCAGTGCGCCGGTATCGAGATCGGGCCCTAGTGATGCCAGCCCAGATGTCCAGGGCCTCGCGCGCCTGCGCGAATGTACTAACGCCCAGGCTCAGCCTCACGGGTAGGCCGGCACCGCCCTCCCCGTACGACTCAGCCCTCACGCCCGGTAGAGCCTCTGTCAGACGCCGCAGATCATCATCAGCGCGCGCCCAAGCATCCAAGTAGCAGTCGCTCGGCTCGTACCAGGAAGCGACGGACAACAACCTGTCGGCGAGGCTCAATGCCTCAGCCAGGTCCCCGGTCCGCAACACGGGCCAGGCACATGTGTTCCCCATATCCGCATCCTGCCAGAGTGATCGTTCTCCCAGATGTACGCAGCCATGTAGAGACAGTCAACGGAGACAGGACAGCCCTCTACAGCCCTCTGCAGCCCTGGCGCGGTAAGAGTTTCCCTACTTCATCAAGCCCCGGCTCCGCTCCGCGCGACGCTCCTGCCTTCGACCCGCTCCGCGCGGGCTGCGCCAACGCGCGCCCACGCGTGGGTAGGCCGGCCGACATGAGTCGATCTCCCGTAGAGCGCGGCCATGGTCAGAACAGAGCCTCCGGCGGGGGATCGGCCGGCACCGGGATGGAGGGGGCACCGTCGTCGACTGCGGGTCCGTCGTGGCGGATGTTGGGGGCTCCCATCCCGCCCCCAACGACCCGGGCAGAGCCGAGCAGGCGCGGTTCATGGTGTGTGGGTCGACGGCGTACGGGATGGCAGCGGGGGAAGGTAGTGGGTTGAGCAGCGTGGCCAGCTTGTCCTCGAAAGGCCGCTGGTAGGCGCGAGATCTGCGGTGACCACGCGCAGCAGGTAGTCGGGGTGCCTAACAGTCGCTCCGCCTGGATCACCTCGGGGATGGCTGCGAGCTCTTGGTCGAAGGCCGCGAGCTGTTCGCGGTCACCGTGGCCCAGGTGGACGAAGACCAGGACCTCGAAGCCCAGGCCGACGGCGGCGGCGTTGAGGGCGGCGTGGTAGCCGCTGATCACGCCGGTGCCTGACCGGCGCGGTACTCAGAGCCTGGGCGGCGCCTGCAAGCGTTGGACAACCCGGCTCCTGAGGGGAAGGCTGGATTGGCGAGGGCCGCGCCCTCGTCCTCGCTGGTGGTGGCTCGCTCGGCGGAGCCTTGGCACCCCCCTCACGTCAGAGGAGCGCTGATGACACCTACCTTCGACGCGGTCGTGATCGGGTCCGGCGTGAACGGCTTGGTCGCCGCTGCCCAGCTGGCCAAGGGCGGCTGGTCGGTGGCCCTCATCGAAGGAAGCGACCGGCTGGGCGGCTTCATTGCCACCGAGGAGCGGACTCTGCCTGGCTACCTGCACGACACGTACTCCTCGTGGCACCCGCTGTTCGTGTCCGGCGGGGCCTACGCCGCCCTCGGTGAGGACCTGCACCGTCACGGTTTGGAGTATCGCAACACCGACGGACTGATCACGGGCACCGTCACCGACGAAGGGCGCGTGGTCCTTGCCCACCGCGACCCCGCGGCCACCGCCGAGATGTTCGGCCACTCCGAGGACCGGACCGCCTACCTCACCCTGCTGCAGAGGTTCCTCGACAACGCCGACGCACTGGGCGGCATCCTGGGCGGTGAACCACGCTCGCCCCGTGTGCTCCGGCATGTGGTGAAACTGCTGCGCCGCGAGCGCTTCAGTGGCACCGAGGAGTGGTTGCGGGCCGCCGTGACCAGCGGCCGCTCCTACTGCCGCGGCACCTTCCGCGGCGACGAGCCTGATGTGCTGTGGATACCCTGGCTGCTGCACGCCGGACTGTCTCCGGACCACGCCTTGGGCGGCCTGACGCTGCCTGTCATGGCCGCGACCCTGCACGGTTTCGGCATGCCCGTGGTGGCGGGCGGCGCCCGGAACTTCGTCCGCGCCTTCGAGGCACTGCTCGGCGAGCTCGGGGTGCACATCTCCACGGGGCAGTCGGCGGAGCGGCTGCTCCTCACAGGCGGCCGGGTCATGGGCGTCGCCACCGACGGCGAAACCATCCTGGCCCGCCACGCCGTCCTGGTCTCGGTAACCCCGACCGCGCTGTACGGCGAGCTACTGCCACAGGACGCGCCCGTCCCGCCCTCCATCCGCGACGAGGCCCTGCGCTATCGGTACGGACGCGCTGCGATGCAGCTCCACGTCGCCCTCTCCGCCCCGCTCGGCTGGCGCGATGCGCGCCTGGCCGGCGTACCGCTGGTCCATCTCAGCGACGGGTCCGCGAGCACCGCGATCGCGTGCGCGGAGGCCGAGGCGGGACTGCTGCCGCGCAGGCCCACACTGGTCGTCGGCCAGCAGTATGTGCTGGACCCTTCACGCGTGCCGGACGGCGCGGCTACCTTGTGGATCCAGCTCCAAGAACTGCCCTACAAGCCGACCGGCGACGCGGCGGGCGAACTGGACGCCCACGGCCGCTGGACGAAGGAGCTGACCGAGGGATACGTCCAACGGGTCCTCGCCAGGATCGCGCTTCACGCGCCCGACCTGCCGGAGAAACTACTCGCCTGGGACGCCGTCACACCGTCGGACCTGATGGCGCACAATCCGAACGCGGTCAACGGCGACCCCTACGGCGGCTCGGCCGAACTCGACCAGGCCCTGCTGTGGCGCCCCCTACCGGGCGCGGCCCGGCACGCCACACCTGTACCCGGCTTGTGGCACATCGGCGCCTCGACCCACCCCGGCCCGGGCCTCGGCGCAGGGTCGGGGCACCTCGTGGCCCAGCACCTCATCCGCAGCAGGCGCCGGAGCAGCCGCCGCTGACACGCGGTGAGGTGGGCATCTGTCCGGTCACCCACGTCGACGGCACTACGGCCCGCTTCCGCTACTGACCACGTGGACGCCCGAGCCAACACGGCCCGGCCCGTCTCAGCTCCCGTCTCATTCAGCCCCGTCCACGGGCGTTCAGGCCAGTCCCCGAACCGTTGCGGCTCGAACTCCTGAAGCGGGTGTCGCAGGTTCGAATCCTGCCGGAGCACCAGGCAAAAGGCCCCGAACCGATCATGGTCCGGGGCCTTTTGACGCCACCATTTGACGGCAGTCGCGTCTCAACGCGAGCAGGCCGACTCATCGCGCGGGCTTCATGACGTGCCCCAATGCGACAAGGCCGCCGAGCGGTGCCATGACCCATCCTCACAGTCGTTCGTACAGTGGCGCGCTCCACCTTGACGCCCTGAACCACGCCCGCTCCACGGTGTGTGGGTCGACGGCGTACGGGATGGGAGCTGGGGTGAATGGTTGGTTGATGGAGCAAACAAGGGGTGCTATGCCTGCTCCAGCTCATGAAAACCCGGTGGAGGGGGTCAGCGATGGCAGAGCGGGCGTGGGCCACGGCGGGCAGGAAGGCCAGTCCCGACCGGAGGTCGCCGGGCCGGCCGCGGCTCACGGGCGTGGTGCTGATCGCGTTGTCTCTGCTGTGGGCGGTGCTGAGCTACCTGGCGTTCACGGTGTGGGTGCCGGGCCAACAGACGCGCTACGAGCACTACCGGGCAGCCGAGCCGTGCCCCGCGCAGGCGACCCCGCAGGAGGTTGCTGCGAAGGACTGCCTCACTACCTGGCACTTCACCGTCGCGAAGACCGAGTCCACGTTCGCAGGAAAGGTCAGGAACTACGAGGCGACTCTCAAGGACAAGCGCGACGACTCCTGGCAGAGGGTCGTGCGGTTCAGCGACTCCGGGCCGCTCTTCGACGAGCTGCATCGGGGTGACGAGGTCATCGCGACCGGCTGGCGCCGCGACATCGTCGTCCTCAGCAAGGACCGCGTCCGCCAGAACACCTCCGACGCACCCCGCGACGAGCACCAGGGGAATGCCGCCATGGGCGTCCTCGTCGCCCTCCTCGCGGCCCAGTCGCTGGTATTCGGCGCGGTCCGCCTGGCCAGGCCGACCGCCTACGCGCCCTTCGTCTGGGAGCCGTACGGCAGGTGGCTGGCCTTCACCAACATCTGCGTCGGCGTGGGTGTGGGGGCCGCGTCGGGGTGGCTCGACATCCCGTGGTGGACCGTGCTCGTGACCGTGCCGGTCGTGGTGTGCGCAGTGATGGTGCGACTCCTGCGCCAGCAGCGGCGCGCGGCGGCGTCCTCGGCGAGGGCGCGGCGGCCGAGGTGGCAACAGGACTCGCGAGTGAGCTCGCGATAGTTCAGAAGTTCCCCCGTGCCACAACCGCGCCCGATCGGGCGGGGACTCACGGGGAACCGCGGCTGCTGGGGCCGCCGAAGCCAGTAGCCGCCGAAGTCGGCATCCCCCAGGTCAGACCCCAACTCGCCCCACCACGCTCCTCACGCGGGTGTCGCAGGTTCGAATCCTGCCGGGGGCACCAGGCAAAAGGCCCCGAACCGATCATGGTCCGGGGCCTTCGAGAGGGTCCAGGCTCCTGACATCAGCGACTGACACCAACAAGCGCGGATGACACTGGTCAACGGCGAACCTCAGCGGCCGGCCAGCCGAGGGACAGCGAGCAGGCGCCCTGTGGAGGATTTCGGACAGTCCGGCCCGGTCACCCAACCGATGCCAGGACGGGGGCGACGGGAACTGATGGAACTGACTGCTCGGCCCAGACGATCTTCCCGGTGGGGGTGAAGCGGGTTCCCCACCGCTCGGCGAACTGAGAGACAAGGAAGATTCCGCGACCGCCTTCGTCCATGTCCGTTGCGTAGCGCAGGTGCGGGGAGGTGCTACTGCCGTCGCTGACCTCCACCACCAGGGTGGTATCGCGCAGAAGGCGCAGGTGGACAGGGGGTGCACCGTAGCGGATGGCGTTGGTGACCAGCTCGCTGAGGATCAGTTCGGTGGCGAATGCCGTCTCCTCCAGATTCCACTCGGCCAGCTTCGCGAGCACCTCGGAGCGCAGGGCGGGCACCGAGGCGGGAATGGCCGGGATGTCCCATTCGGCGATACGGTCACGGGGAAACGCGCGGGTGCGGGCGACCAGGAGAGCGGCGTCATCGACTGAACGGGCG
Organism: Streptomyces sp. JH14; assembly: GCF_029428675.1. Lineage (GTDB taxonomy): Bacteria > Actinomycetota > Actinomycetes > Streptomycetales > Streptomycetaceae > Streptomyces. The sequence continues at coordinate 2,885,673 of NZ_JAJNEL010000001.1, forward strand.
GGTAGCACCTTCTCCAGGATCATCTCGCACGTCTTTTCCGGGTCGAGCCCCACGCCGGAGAGCGTGTCGCACAGCAGCTTCAGGCCGCTCCCGATGTCGCGGTACCGGTTGTGGATGAGCCCGTCGGTGTAGAGCACGAGTTGCGTGTCCTCCGGCAGCCTCCGCTCGACGGCCTGAAAGCGCAGGCCGCCCAGCCCGAGCGGGGGTCCTGCGGGCAGGTCGACAGTCTCCACACGACCGTCCGGATGGACGATGACGGGCGGAAGGTGACCGGCTCTTGCCATCGTGCAGCTACGGGAGATCGGGTCGTAGATCGCATACAGGCAGGTAGCCACGACGTTCACATCCTGACTGGCGCCCGCCTCCGCATCCATCTGATTGACCACGTCGTCAAGGCGGGCCAGCAGCTCGTCGGGCGGCAGGTCAAGGGTGGAGAAATTGAGGACCGCGGTGCGCAGTCGACCCATGATGACAGCGGAGCGCAGGCCATGGCCGACCACGTCGCCGACCACCAGGGCGGTGCGGAAGCCCGGCAGAGGGATCACGTCGAACCAGTCCCCGCCGACCTCGGCCTCGGCGGGCACGTACCGGCACGCCACCCGGGCGGCGCTGGTGTCCGGCAGTACACGGGGCAGCAAGCTGCGTTGCAGCGTGGTGGCGATGGCGTGCTCACGGGAATAGCGGCGGGCCAGCTGAGAGACAGCCAGGCCGACGACCAGCAGCAGCCCGGCGGTGACGATCTCGTCCGCGTTGTTGAAGCGGATGAAGCTTCCGTACGGAGTGGTGAAGAAGAAGACGAACCACGCGGCGGCGGACAAGGCCGTGAGGGCCGCGGCCCAGCGGTAGCCGAGGGCAGCCACCGCAGCCACGACCAACATCAGGATCAGGGCCACGTTCGTGTGGGACAGGGTGTCCCGGACCGGCAGCAGCACCGCGCTTACGGCAAGCGGGACTGCCACTGCAGCAAGGAGCGCGGTCAGCCCCTTGACCGGATGACGCGGCATGCACACCTCCCTTCCCACCGGTGTAGCAGGGCTCACGTGGGGCGGCCAGTCGATGCGGGTCCGGCCGAGCGGGTGGTGAGCCGGGGATGGATACGGTCCCAGACCATTGGGCTCGCGGTGCCGTAGCGGACAGTGATCTGCACGGTCTCCGCATCCGGTTCACCCTGGGTGTGTTGACGGGGGCGGGGCGTTCGCCGGGAGTCTCATGACGGCGAGCAGCGCCATGTCGTCGTCGGTGTGTCCGCCAGTGTGCTGACGGACATCCGCCACCAAGGCGTCCAGCAGGGCTCCCGGTCCGGAAAAGCGGCGGCCGTGGAGGCGGTCCACCGGGTCGTAGAACGTGCCGTGGCTGTCACGGGCTTCGGTCACCCCGTCGGTGTACAGCAGGACGATCGCTCCCGGGGGGAAGCGCCATAGGTCCGCATCGTGGCCCGAGGCATCGTCCAGGTCCCCCAGCCCCAGGGGGAGCTTGTAGTCCTGCGGCTCGAGCACCTGCAGGTGCGAGCCCTCGGCTGCCGGCAGCAGAGGCGGACCTGGTCGAACCTTTCTGACGGCGACGTCAGCACACCGACCCGATCCTGCGCGCCTCCCGGAACACTCGCCGCGCCCTGCCAGGGCCTGTCCGGCGGATCAGGTCGGAGGGAAGGGCGGCATCTGCAAAGCGCAGGTGAGCGGGGTCTGGCGCGCTCAGCTGCAAGGCGGAGGAGGGCGTCGACGCGGAGCGTCGGCAACCGACGACAACGCCGCAGATGGGCGCGCCAGACCCGGCGTCTCCGACATGATCCGCCGGACAGGCCCTAAGGGCCTGACGCCCTGAAGCGGGTGTCGCAGGTTCGAATCCTGCCGGGGCACCAGTACAAAAGACCCCGGACCGATCATGGTCCGGGGCCCTTGGCATCCACGTTTGATCCCCAGCCGTCGCCTGGCCCGAACACGGCGGACTCAGGGGCGCGGCCTCGGCGCATGTGCGGCGCAGTCATCGGGGCGCGGACGACACCTGACGCATACGATTCAGGCGTCCAGTCCGTTATGCGGGTATTTGAGGAGTCGCGCCATGGAGGGAATCGCCGACATGGGAGGCACCCCGGGGTGGGGTCCCGTTCGTCCGCCGCGGCGTGATGAACCCGTCTTCGAGGAGCCCTGGCAGCGCCAGGCGTTTGCGCTGGCGATTCTCTCCGGCCGCATCGCGTGCGGCGGCGTCAACACGGACGCCTTCCGGTACGCGCTGGAGCGACTGGACCGGGCCGCCTACCTGGACGACGGCTACTTCGGCCGCTGGCTCAATGCCGGGGAACTGATGCTCACCGAGAGCGCCATCCTTGCGCCGGGCGCGATCGACGCCCGCGCCCGCAACCTGCGCGGCGAACGCGTGGAGGAGCCGCCGGTCCCCGAGCCCGCCCGGCCCGACTACGCGCCGACCGCCGAGGGCTCGCTGCGCTCCGTGGACACCGCGCCGGCCTTCGCTGTCGGCGAGCGCGTACGGGCCAGGGCCATGTCGGTGCCCGGGCACACCCGACTGCCGGGGTATGTGCGGGGACATACCGGCATGGTCGAGGCCATCCGGCCCGCTTTCGTGCTGCCGGACACCAACGCCCACTTCCAGGGCGAGAACCCGCAGCACGTCTACTCGGTGCGATTCGACTCACAGGAGCTGTGGGGCGCCGACGCCGAACCCTTCGCACTCACGGTCGAGATGTACGAGAGCTACCTGGAGACCACCTCATGACCACCACCGGATCAGGCGAACGCCTTTCCCCGGCCCTGCGCACCGAGGCACTCGAGCAACTGCTCACCGAACGGAACCTGCTCGACACGGAGCTGATGAACGGGATCATCACCACCTACGAGACCAACGTGGGCCCCCTCAACGGCGCCAAGGTCGTCGCCAAGGCGTGGACCGACCCGGAGTACCGGCGACGGCTTCTCAACGACGGCACCGCGGCCATCAAAGAGCTCGGCTTTTCGGGGCCGCAGGGCGAGCACACCGTCGTCGTGGAGAACACCGCGACCACCCATCACGTGGTGGTGTGCACGCTGTGCTCCTGCTACCCGTGGCCGGTGCTCGGCCTGCCGCCGAGCTGGTACAAAGACCCCGCCTACCGCGCGCGCGTGGTGAAGGAGCCCCGCACGGTGCTGTCCGAGATGGGACTCGAACTCGACGACGACGTGCAGATCACCGTCCACGACAGCACGAGTGAGGTGCGCTGGCTGGTCCTGCCCGAGCGCCCGGCCGGAACCGAGCATCTGTCCGAGGAACAGCTCGTGCCACTGGTGACCCGGGACGCGATGGTCGGCGTGGCCAAGGTGGCGGCACCATGACCGCGCCGCTGGACATCGAAGGCCCGGCCGCTCCACCGCGCTCCAACGGCGAGTTGGTGTTTGCCGAGCCATGGGAGAGCCGCGCCTTCGGCATGGCCGTCAGCCTGCACCAGGCAGGCGCGTTCACCTGGCAGCAATTCCGGGCCGCACTGATCGCCCGGATCGCGGCCTGGGAGACCGCTCCCGCCCAGGACGAGCCTTACAACTACTACCAGCTCTGGCTGGCCGCTCTGGAGGACGTGCTCGTCGGCCTGTGCACCGTGTCCGCGGACGAAGTCACCGCGCGCGCCCATGCCTTGGCGCAACGCCCCGCGGGCCACGACCACCGGGACGACCACGATCACCACGCGCACTGACCCCGAGGCGCCGCCGGCGCCTCGGGAGCACCACCGCCGGCCCGACGCCCCTCCACCCGGCCTCGGCCAGCGCTCCGACATCCGGATGACCGGGTTCCGCACGCTGTCGCCCGGACAGCAAGTGGACCTGACCTGGGAAGCCTCGGACTGCAGACGGGGTGGCTACGACTACCGCGGCGTGAGCATCGTGCCTCGGTCGGCCTGACATCCAAACCTGACATCAGCGACGGCGCACGGCCACGGTCCCCGGCGTTTCACTGCGCCACTGCACCCTCTACCGCGACACGTAATGGCGTCCTCTTGCTCGGACTCCTCAAGCCGCCCACACAGACCGGACGCTTCGGTGCCTTGTCGAAGAGCCGACCTTTCCGCAATTCGGTCTGCGCGCGGCGCACGGTCAACGCCTCCTCGTCCGGCACGGACTCCATCCCGAAGGTCGAGCACCCGGCAGGAGACGTCTTGCGCGGCAGGGGCCCGGGCATGGCCAGCGCGATCGCGCACCGGGTTGTCGTCCGCAACAGCCACGACGGCTCGTCACTACTGTGCGCGACCTCCTCCACGGGTGAATGGGGGCGTGGGCGCTCCTGGAGAGGGTGAATGAGTGATCGCAATGCCCGACACGGGTCCCTGATGGGAGATGAATCCACTCCGAATGTACTTTTAGTGCTCATTCGATTGCAGCGGGTAATACAGTTCCGCAATGCAGAGGCCCGGAGGGCAAGATTCATGCGCAAGCTCCAGAAGGTCGCAATCACCGTTGCAGCTGTCGGGGGCCTGGTCGCCCTCGGCGCGGGAAGCGCCTGCGCCGCCGACTACAGCGACTCCCCCTACGGAAGAACTCAGCCACTCCACGCGACCGACCTGTTGGATGACATGGCGCCGCAAGTGCCGCGACCGGCTGTGAACCAGGCCAACCAGGCCGTCGGTAACGCCGGCAGGACAATCCAGGTCAACCAGGCAATCGGAAACACCGGCAGGGTCAGCCAGGCCAACCAAGCCGTCGGAAACATCGGCAAGACAATCCAGGTCAACCAGGCAATCGGAAACACCGGCAGGGTCAACCAGGCCAACCAAGCCGTCGGAAACATCGGCAGAACGATCCAGGTCAACCAGGCAATCCGAAACACCGGCAAGGTCAACCAGGCCAACCAAGCCGTCGGAAACATCGGCAGAACGATCCAGGTCAACCAGGCAATCCGAAACACCATCGCACTCGGCTTCTCGCTCACGCCGGTCCCCTGACAGGCGCAGAGTGCGTCGAGCAGCTTCCAGCAGAGGAACCTGGCGCAGGGTGCGGCCGGTGAGGCCAGCCAGACGAACGTTGCGGATCGGATGCAGTGACCCCGATCCCGGGCTGAACACGCCGAACCTGCCGATCAGCCTCGACAACGCGAACCCGCCACGGCCTCGTGGCGGGTTTCGTCGGTTTTGGGGTGGGACCGGGACCGGGGCATGGCGATGACCTGGGGCGACTCGTGGGCCCCGACCATACGGAGCCAGCTGGACGAAATGCTCGCCGGCGGGAGCCAACCGGCCCTGGTCACGCCTGCGTCACGCGACGGTGATGCCCACCACCCCACGATGACTGGTGCAGGCAAGCGCAAACCCGCTTTCACATGCAAGGAGACCGCCATGGTGATCCGGCATCGCATACCTCGTCTGATAGGCGCGTCCAGCCTGGCAGCGACGCTTGCTCTCGGAGCAGGCGCGGGGGCCGCCGCAGCAGCACCTCAGGAGGTATCAAAGTCAGAGACCCCGACCGCGGCACCGACTTTCTGCGGCCAGCAGCCCAGGCCGAACATCTGCCCCCGGGGCACCGTTAACCAGGGGAACCAGGCGATCGGCAACACCGGCAGGGTCAACCAGGGCAACCAGGCCATCGGCAACAGGGGCAGGGTCAACCAGGGGAACCAGGCGATCGGCAACACCGGCAGGGTCAACCAGGGCAACCAGGCCATCGGCGGCACCGGCAGGGTCAACCAGGGCAACCAGGCCATCGGCAACATCGGTGGAACCAACCAGGGCAACCAGGCCATCGGCAACATCGGTGGAACCAACCAGGGCAACCAGGCCATCGGCGGCGGCCCCGTGAACCAGGGCAACCAGGCCATCGGCAACACCGGTGGAACCAACCAGGGCAACCAGGCCATCGGCGGCGGCCCCGTGAACCAGGGCAACCAGGCCATCGGCGGCGGCGGCCCCGTGAACCAGGGCAACCAGGCCATCGGCAACACCGGTGGAACCAACCAGGGCAACCAGGCCATTGGCGGCGGCGGCCCCGTGAACCAGGGCAACCAGGCCATCGGCAACACCGGTGGAACCAACCAGGGCAACCAGGCCATCGGCGGCGGCCCCGTGAACCAGGGCAACCAGGCCATCGGCGGCGGCGGCCCCGTGAACCAGGGCAACCAGGCCATCGGCGGCGGCGGCCCCGTGAACCAGGGCAACCAGGCCATCGGCGGCGGCGGCCCCGTGAACCAGGGCAACCAGGCCATCGGCGGCGGCGGCCCCGTGAACCAGGGCAACCAGGCCATCGGCGGCTTCGGCGGAGCCAACCAGGGCAACCAGGCCGTCGGCGGCTTCGGCGGAGCCAACCAGGGCAACCAGGCCGTCGGCGGCTTCGGCGGAGCCAACCAGGGCAACCAGGCCGTCGGCGGCTTCGGCGGAGCCAACCAGGGCAACCAGGCCGTCGGTGGCTTCGGCGGAGCCAACCAGGGCAACCAGGCCGTCGGCGGCTTCTGAACACACCACACATGTACCGACCCTCTTCGACAAAGCGAACCCGCCACTGGCAACAGTGGCGGGTTCGCAGATGTCCACTACCGAGGACGTCGCGGACGGGCCGTGCCCTTCGCGGTCACTCCTGCACTTTTCCGCCACCGGGGTGCGACCGCCGCAGTTCGGCCACGAGCTGGCGCAGCTGCTGCGTGGGGCAGAGTCCCAACTCGTTGCGGAGACGCTGCGCGTAGCGTTCGAAGTGGTCCAGCGCCTCGACCAGGTTGCCTTCCGCCAGGTAGGCGCGGATCAGCGAGATCTGGCTGCTCTCCCGCAGTGGATCTGCCTGGACGGCCGTATGGGCCGCCGTCACCGCCCCGGCGAACTGCTCGGCGTCGATGAGTTCTCCCGCCAGTTTCTCGAGGGCATGGAGTCGAAGCTGACGCCAATGCTCCGCCTCGAGCAAGGCCCACTCGTCGTACCAGCCGGGCAGCAGATCGGCGGAGAGCTGGTCGACGGTCGCCGCGTTGAGGCCGAGGTCCTCGGCCGGGACGCCGGGGTCGAGTATGCGTTCGGCCAACGACCGGGCGTGATAGAGGTCGACGGTGACCTCCCGCGCGAGGCGCACCTCGTTGGGGGAGACGTCCAGTGCTTTCCGGCCGAGGTCGTGCAGGCGTGACAGTGCCGCCCGAAGGTTCGTGTTCGCCCTCTGCTCGGACGCTTCGGGCCAGAGGCTTCCGGCGATCAAGGTCCGAGGGACAGAGGCGCGGTAGTTGAGCGCGATTGACGCCAGGAGTCGCTTCGAGCCGAGCGGGACTGCCACCGGGACGTCGCCGACCACGAGGTCGAAACCGCCGAGAAGAGCTATGTGTACGGACGGTCGGCTCTTCACGGCCAGAGAAGAGAAAGCGAGCTCGTTTGAACTCATGTCTGTGTGATCATTTAGGGATCGGTCCACCCGGGCGCCTGCCGACCGGCAGCAGCACCACTGCCCAAGGATTCGCGATCTTCACCTCCCAACCAGGATCCATGCTGCTCTGTCCGCCAAGGGTTGTCTAATCGTCCAAATTGTGCTATTAAGCACCCTCTGGTCGTGGACAGCCCAGGCTCAGGGCGCACATCCCGACTCCGGTTCCTTGCATCCTGGCCCTTACGCCATCGGCTGGCCGCCCGTCGCAGCGCACTGACATGCAAGCGCCCCGAAGCACCGCATCCGAGGAGTGGCGCGCGAGCAGCGCAGCAAGGTCCGCCAGGGGAAGGCCGGCGGTCTCGCGGGCATCATCACCCCGGTTGAACGCTCCACCACTTCGGCGACGTCGCGGCGGAGGACGGAGAGCAAGTCACCCTGAATCAGTACGCCGGGGAAGCGGCGGCCGGGTGGGCGCACCACCGCGTTGTCACCACCGTCCGTGAGCAGCTCAGCCCCGACACGCTCCCTACGGACATCCGTCCCGGCATCAGGCGACATCAACAGGCGGCACCAACGGCAGCGGACAGAACCGGTATTGAACATTCCTGGGCGGTCGTGTTCCAGTCGGCCAGCTGCTCCCCGAAGCCCGTCCGCGCGAACTCCCTCAGCGGTTCCGGACGTTGAATTCTGCCGCAGGCACAACGCGTTCAGACATCGTCCCAGGGTCTCTCCCCGGGCCCTCGTCGGGTGCCGGCGCCGCAGGCACCCGACGAGGGCCTGGTCGGCGCGCGGACGACGGGCCGTCATCGGCGGGTTCGCTACCCGATGCCTCTTTCGGGGTGTGCAGGGCCGGTGTGCCGGGTCTCGCGGATCAGCCGGTACGACTCGCCCGCGAGCCGGATCCGGTCCTCGTCGTCCACATGACAGCCGAGGCGTTCCGGAAGGCCGCGCAGATACGCGACGGCGGGGCCGGTGAAGCGGACCCTGCCGTTGCCGAGGTGGGTGATTCCTTCGGGCTCGGCAAGCGCGGCGAGCCAGACGGCGTGGTCCTGACGCACCTCGGTGGTGTACGCGGCGTCGGAGCCGGCTCCCTGTTCCAGGGCGTACAGCACGTCCCCGTAGCGAGCATGGTCCAGGACGGCGCGTACGGCCGCGTCGATGCTCAGCAGGCCGGCGTCCACCTGGTCGCAGGCGAAGACGCGGCCGGGGCGGGCCCGGGCGTACGCGAACCAGGTTCCCGCACGGGACGGGATGACGTAGCCGACCGGATAGCCGCCGGGGAGGCCGTCGTCCACGCATACGTACACGATCTCGGCGGCATCGCTCCGCTCCCGGGTGAGGAAGAGCCTCCGCTGTTTCAGCATCGTCGCGAGAGAGCTCTCGATGACGGCCATGTTCGTGTTCCTTCCTCGGGAGGGGCGGCGGCCGCTCCCCGTCGACGGCCGCCGCTCTTGCAAACCATTCAGGAAGGCGCTGCAATGCGAATGAAATTCTGATGATGCGCGGAGCGGAGGCCTTCGGGTGGGCGCGGGATCTCGTCGACGGCTACGGCTCGCGGTGCTCGGACCGGTACGGGCCTGGCGTGACGGCAGGCAACTGCCCCTCGGGCCCGTCCGGCAACAGGCGGTGCTGGCCGCGCTGGCGCTGCGTCCGGGTCTCCTGGTGAGTCGTGAGCAGTTGCTCGACGGGGTCTGGGGGGAGAGGCCGCCGAAGTCCGGCCGCAAGGTACTGCCCAGCTACGTCTATGGGCTGCGCAAGAAGCTCGACGACGACGGCAGCGGTCCGGCCGATTCGGTCATCCGCGGGGAACGGGGCGGGTACCGCCTCGTCGCCGACGGCGTCCGGCTCGACGTGGCGGACCTGGCCGAACAGGTGGACGGCGCTCAGCGCGCGATGGCGTCCGGCGATCCGGCCGCGGCGGTGGACCGGTTGTCGGGGGCGCTCGCCCTGTTCGACGGGGAGCCGCTCGCCGGGCTGCCGGGACCGTACGCCGACGCCGAGCGGCAGCGACTGCTGGAGCGGCGGCACACGGTTCAGCTGGAGCGGCTCGAATGCCTGGTCCTGCTGGGCCGGTTCGCCGAGGCCCTGGACGACACCGCCGCTCTGGCCGCGTCCCATCCGTGTGACGAGTCGCTGTCGGCGCTGCGCATGCGCGCCCTGTACGGAAGCGAACGCCAGGCGGAGGCGCTGAACGTCTATCAGGACATGCGCAGGCGCCTGAACGACGAGCTCGGCGTCGACCCCGGCGAGGAGCTCCAGCGAGTGCACCAGGCGGTGCTGCGCCAGGACGACGTACGCCTCCTCGGCCCGACGGCGGCGCGCTCCACCGCTCCTCCGGCTCCCGCTTCCCCCAAGCCCCGCCGCGCGGTCAACGACCTGCCGGGTGACGCCGGCCGCCTGATCGCGCGGGACGCCGAGCTGGCGCAGCTGATCGCGCCTTCCGCGCCCGGATCCGTATCGATCGTCACGGTGGACGGTACGGCCGGGGTCGGCAAGACCGCGCTCGTCGTACGCGCGGCCCGTGTGCTCAGCGCCCAGTACCCGGACGGCTGCCTGTTCGTGGACCTGCGCGCGCACAGCACGCAGCGGCGGCAATCGCCGGAGCGAGCGCTGCAGCGACTGCTGCGCTCGCTCGGCGCGGCCAAAGGCGAGTTGTCGAGCGACCTCGAAGAACTCACTGCCGTCTGGCGTGCGGCGACGAGCTCGCTACGGCTGCTCCTCGTACTGGACGACGCCCTGGACGCCGACCAGATACGACCGCTGCTGCCGGCGGGAGCGGGAAGCAGGGTGTTGGTGGCCGGCCGACGGCGGCTGGCCGAACTGGACGCCGACCGGCGGGTCACCCTGGAGCCCTTGGACAGCAGGGACGCGGTGTCCCTGCTCACGCACATCATCGGAGAGGAGCGTGCAGGAAGGGAGCCGCAGGCGACGCATCAACTGGTCAGACTGTGCGACGGGCTGCCGCTGGCCCTGCGCATCGCCGGGTCGCGGTTGCAGAACCGCACCACCTGGACGGTGGAGTACCTGGCGGGCCGCATGGCCGGCGATGAGCACCGGCTCGGCGAACTGAGCGTCGGGGATCGCAGCGTGGAGGCGGCCTTCAGCCTGTCGTACGAACAGCTCGCACCCGAGCAGCAGCGCGCATTCCGCGCGCTGGGCCTGGCGCCGACGGTCGAGTTCGACGTGCTGACGTCGGCGACCATGCTCGATCGGCCGCCCCACGCCACCGAGCAGATCCTGGAGAGCCTGGTCGACACGAGCCTTCTGCAGGAGCCGCGTCCTGGCCGCTACCGATTGCACGACCTGGTTCGCGTGCACGCACGACGCCTCGCGGAGGCCAAGCCCGCCGAGGCCGCCACCGCACGCAGGGCCGCACTCCGCCTCTACCTGGACGCGGCCCGGATCACCAGCGACTGGGGCCTTCGCAATTTCCCCACCGGACCCCAGCCCGTCGACGCACCGTTCACGCACTGGAAGGAAGCGGAGACCTGGCTGGACGCGGCCGGCGGAGAGCTCGCCGACGTCGTCGGACACGCCGCGGCCCTCGGCGAAGCCGACTACGCCTGCTGGATCGCCGAGGCGGTGGTCGACTACTTCGTACGACAGGGCCGCTACCACGAGTGCCAGACAGCTCTGGAGATCGCACTCGCGCACGTGGGCGAGGCCACCGACCAACGGATGGTCCTCGCCCTGCGGAACTGCTTGGGCTACACCGGCATACACCAACGCACGTACACGCAGGCACGCACCTGCTTCACCGAAGCACTGGAACTCGGCCGGCGCCACCCCGACCCGTGCGAAGAGGTCCGGACTCTCGCCGGCCTGGGCGCTCTCGATCTGAGCGTGGGCGAGGGCGACCGGGCGATTCGCCATGCCACCGCAGCGGTGGACCTGGCCAAGCGACTGCGCGACGACTGGGTCGCCTCGACGGCACTCGTCATCCTCGGCCTCGCCCACCAATTCGCGGGGCGGAACGAGGAGGCGCTGGACTGCTTCGCCGACGCCCATACCCATGCCGAGAGGGACGGCAGACCGCGCATGCTCGGCAGGCCCTTGAGCTGCGCCGCCGACGTCCACCTCCGCCTCGGCCACTACGGTGAGGCCAAGAGCCTGCTCCGCGAAGCGGTCCACCTGGTTGAGCAGGTCGGGGACATCTTCCTCTGCTCGCGCAGCCTGACCCGGCTGGGCACGGCAGAGCAGGGCGAGGGCAACCCGGGCGCGGCCATAGCCCTCCATCACCAGGCCCTCCTTCAGCACCAGTTGCTGTCCCCGCTCACCGACCCCAGCTACGACTGGCTGGAGATGGACATCCGTTTCCGCCTGGGCCGCGCCTACGTGGCGACAGGCCGCGTCCGCGAGGCGCACCAGCAGTTCCAGGCCGTGCTCGACGTGCAGAGCGCCCGTGCGCACCGCGCCGCCCGTGCACGGGCGAGCGAGGGCCTCACCGACCACGAAGCCCGGTAGGGGGTCGGGTTCGGATCCCGCCGAGGGCACCGCCTGCGAAGCCGCCCCACTGGGGCACGGCCGAAGCCCGCGTCGCCCTCGGCCTATGGCGCAACCTCCGTCCCGGCCGAGGCTGCGAGTACGAGGCGGCTGAACTGGGCCCGGTAGGCGCTCGGGGTGAGTCCGGTGCGACGCACCACATGGCTGCGGAGAGAGTCCGCCGTGCCGAGCCCGCAGGCTCGGGCCACCTGGTCCATCGGCAGCGTCGTCGTCTCCAGCAGTTCCTTCGCTCGCTCGATGCGCTGATGCAGGAGCCACTGCAGGGGGCTCACGCCGCTCTCCGCATGAAAGCGGCGGGTCAGCGTGCGTACGCTGACCCGCGCGTGCCGGGCCAGGTCCGTGAGGGTGAGCGGCTCGTCGAGGTGTCGCATCGCCCAGCCCCGGGTGTCCGCATAGCTGTTGCCGAGCTCGGGCGGGAGCGGGGTCTGCGTGAACTGGGTCTGGCCACCGGGCCGCACAGGGGCGACGAGCGCGGCACGGGCCACCCGGTTGGCCACGGCGGCGCCGTAGTCGGAGCGGATGATGTGCAGGCACAGGTCGATGCCGGCGGCGTATCCGGACGACGTCATGACCGACCCGTCGTGCACGTAGAGCACGTCGCCCTTGAGGTCGAGCGCGGGGTAACGGGTACGCAGTTCCTCGGCGAGCTCCCAGTACGTGGTGGCGCTGCGCCCCTCCAGCAGCCCCGCCTCGGCGAGTACGAACGCACCGCTGCAGATGGAAGCGATCCGCTTGCCCGCGGCTGCGGCGTCGCGGACAGCGGCGACGGTCAGGGGATCGGGTTCGTAGCGGTGCCCGGTGCCCGCGACCAGCACCGTGTCGGCGTCGTGCACGGCGTCCAGACCGCGGTCCACCACCAGCGAGAGCCCACCGGTGGTGGCGATCCTGCCGGGCACCGGTGTGCAGACGATCACCTCGTAACCGGGGCCCCCGTCCACCTCTGCCTTCTCGAAGAGCATTTCGGGGATCGCCAGGTTGAACATCGACACGGGGGACGGGGCGACCACGGCGACGCGGTGTGCTCGGTGCGGCTGGAGCTGCGGCATGGCCAGAACCTCCGGGCGTATGGCATTCAGGCCACTACTGTACGCCGCCGGAGATCGCCAGAGTGGGGGCATGGCTACGGACCACATCACCGATATCGATCAACTGACCTCCGAGCAGGGCAAGTTGTTCAATGCCTCGCGTCAGCCTTCCCCAGGCCTGACTCTCGCCGCCGCCCTGCTGGGCTTCACGCTGACCTGTCTCGACGCCTCCGTGGTGAATGTGGCACTGCCCTCGATGGAGTCCTCACTGGGCGGCGGGACCACAGGGCTGCAGTGGGTGGTGGACGCCTACACCCTCGCGTTCGCCGCGCTGATGCTGTCCACCGGCGCCCTCGCGGACCGGGCGGGTGCCACCCGGACCTACGCACTCGGCATCACGGTGTTCGCCCTCGCCTCCGCGGCCTGCGGCTTCGCCCCGAATCTGCCGGTCCTGATCGGGGCACGGGTGGTGCAGGGCGTCGCCGCCGCCGTGATGCTGCCCGCCTCGCTCGCCCTCGTACGCCAGGCATATCCGGACGACGCCGCCAAGCGTGCGCGCGCTGTGGCGTTGTGGACGGCGGGCGGCTCGGCGGCCGTCGCGGTCGGCCCGGTCGCGGGCGGGGTGCTGACCACCGCGTGGGACTGGCGAGGGATCTTCTTCGTCAACCTGCCGCTGGCGGCGCTGGCCCTCGCCCTGCTGGTCCGCGCTCCGCGGTCGGTGCGACGGCCCGCCCCCCTGGACCTGCCGGGACAGCTGACCGCCGTCATCGCCCTGGCGGCGCTGGCCTTCGCGGTGATCGAGGGCGGTACGACGGGTCTCGTCGCGCTGGTCGTCGCGGTGGCGGCAGGCGCCGTGTTCCTGCGGATCGAGGCCCGGCACCCGCATCCGGTCGTCCCGCCGGGACTCTTCCGCAACCGCACCGTGGCCATCACGGTCGCGGCGGGTGCGGCGGTGAGCGTGGCCTTCTACAGCATGATTTTCGTCTTCAGCCTCTTCTTCCAGCAGGTGCAAGGGCGTTCGGCGCTGTCTGCCGGGCTGATGTTCCTGCCGATGACGGGTGTGATCGCGGTGACGAATGTCGTCGCGGGCAAGCTGGCGGCCCGCTTCGGGCCGCGTCTGCCGATGCTCGTGGGCCAACCGCTCGCGGCGGCAGGGCTGCTGCTCCTCCTGCAGGTCGACGGCGAAACACCCGCGGTCCTCCTGGCCCTGCTCCTGGTACCGCTGTCGCTGGGCTGCGCGCTGACGGTGCCGCCGTTGACGACGGCGATGATGGACGCGGTGCCCGCCGACCGGGCCGGACTGGCAGCGGGTGTGCTCAACTCCGCCCGCCAGGTGGCCGGGGGCCTGGGCATCGCCGCCTTCGGCGCGCTGATCACTGACGGGTTCATGGCGGGCATGCGGGTGAGTCTGCTGGTCAGTGCCGGGCTGCTGGCGGGGACAGGGATCGCCACGGTGTGGATGCGGGTGCGTTTGGGCGCGGGACGCGCGTAACGCACTGGACGGGCCATCGACGCGGGACCGGGTGTTCAGGGGCTCCGGTGGGCGGGACTGTGTGAGATGGCCTGCGGGGGCCGGGGCGCGCGGCGGCGCCGGTCAGGACGACGTGACGCCCCTCGACCTCGGGCGGCGGCCCGGTGCGGCGCAGGTCGGACACCAATAGCCCTCCTGCTGGACGTAGATCCACCCGAGCGCCTCGATGTGTGGGGAGGCGACGGTGGCACTGTGCAGGATGTGGCCGAACAGATCGGCCTCGATGTCCGGTGGCGGTTCCGCGATGACCATGTCGAACACGGCCCGCGCCCGGCATCCCCAGCGGTCGCACTGGAGGTGGAACCGCACGGGACCGGGCGGCTCTCCGTCGGTGGTCAGGCTCATACATCCACTATGGTCCCCCGGTTGGGCGGATACATGCCGTTCTGCTCCACACCCGGCGTCCGGCCTCAGCGGCAGTCCACCTTCAGCTGCGCCGCGGCGTGATGCGCTCCCACCCGTGCCTCGTCGCCCCAGTCGCGGCCCCGGTCGATCAGCTGTACCGCAAAGGTGTTGCCCTTGACCGGGTAGCTGCTCACCTCCACGGGGCTGCCACGATGCACGGTCTGGCGGACGGCGAAGCCCGTATAGGCGGAGTCCGCGTCGTCCGGGTCCGAGAGCACCCGGTACACGGTGGGATCACCCGCGACGTCGCGGTCACGGCCGCTGTCCGGTACGAACACGGTCAGCGCGCACGCGTGGTAGCCGCTGCCCAGGTGCCAGGACCACGTGGCGGTGTTGCCCCGGTCCTCGGTCGGGCTGCCGGACATCGGCACGGCGCTGAACCGTCCGTCGCACGTGCTGCCCCGGTAGCCGCCCGAACCGAGCGTGTACCAGCCGTTCTCACCGTTCTCGAACCGGCCGTGCTCGCGGTACTCGCCCGTCGAGCATCCGGGTCCCGCCCAGGCGGAGTACGTGTGACCACCGCTGTCGGACGGCGCCTCGGGGGTACGGGACGGGCTCCGCGGGGACGAGGGGGTCGGCGACGTCGCAAAAGTGGGGGCCGGATCCGGGCTCTCCGTTCCGGACGGACCGATCCGGGTGGGAGCGCCGCCCCCGATGCCGGCCGTCGGGACTCCCGCACGGCCCACCGCCCCCGTATTTCTGCCGTCGTCGCCACCACCACCCGATGCGAGCAGCGAGGTGCCCGTCACCAGCGAGCCCGCCACCGCCACAACTCCCGCCACGAGCAGGACCTTTCCGCCTCGGGGCAGCGTGGATATCCGGCCCGCGAGCGTCTCGCGGGCGATCCAGGAACCCTCCCCGCCGACCGAGCGGGCCACCGAACCGCAGTCCGGACACACCATCCCCGGCAGCGCGCCCCGCTGTTCACCGCCGCACCGTTGGCACCTCATGGCAGCACACCATGCCAGGGCAGAGCCCCCAGAGGGAGAGAACAGGCGTGATTTGCCTGTGTCCACCCTGTGCCCACCCTGCGCCCGACGCGTACCCGCCCCCGCCCCGGCGTCCCGGCGGTCGTCCGGCAGGGCTCAGCGCAGCTCCTCCGGGCACGGCGTGCCGGGCGACAGCTGGTACGGGGCCGCCATCCGGTACACCCCGGGTCGCGGCGCGAGCAGTTCCGTCCACTCGTCGCCGTACTCGTCCTCGTCCACCTTGATCAGGCAGCCGTTCGTGTTGAGGAACGTCCGCGGGCTGTCCTGGTCCGCGCGCTTCTTGGACGCCTCGGTCTCCTGCGGCCGTTCCACGCTCTTGCCCTCGTCGTCGACCAGGGCGAGCCAGCGCGAGTACGGGATCCGGATCAGCACCCGGCCCGCCCGCTTCACATGGATGGTCAGCTCGCCGGCCCCGGCCCGGTCCACCGTCGCCGGCGGGTCGGCCAGCGGCACCGGGACGTCGACCGCGAAGAGCTGCCAGTTCGCGTCGGACCAGACGGCCTTCAGATACGGAAGGCCCTTCTCGACCAGCGCCGCCTCCTGCACCGCCCCGCTGGAATCCGGCTCGCCCTTGGGCAGCACCACGTAGTGCACGGCCCAGCGGTCGAGCCACCGGCGGTAGTTCGCGGAGTTCAGGGTGTCGTCGTAGAAGAGCGGGTTGCGCTCCATGTCGGCCTGCCGGTTCCAGCCGCGGGCCAGATTGACGTACGGGGCGAGCGCGGACGCCTCCCGGTGGCTGCTGGCCGGCACCACCTCGACCCTGCCGCGCTCGGCGCCGGCCTGCTGGAGCTCGTTGACCAGCGGGGCCAGTTCCCGCGTCCAGGAGGCGGCGGGGGCGGTACGGACGATGTCGTCGACGCCCTTGAAACCGACCCAGAAGTTCATCCCGGCGAAGGCCAGGATCAGCGCGTACCAGCGCCGCGACCGCGGCACGGCGTACGGCAGCGCGGCGAGCAGCACCACCCCGGCGAACAGCATCGCCATCCTGGTGACGTTCGAGCCGATCTGCGAGTCGACCACATAGGTCAGCAGCGTCCCGACCCCGTACACGGCGGCAGCGGTTCGCACGGTGCGCCAGTCGGACGGCACGAGGACGAGGACGAGAACGGCGAAGAGGAACGGCAGGGACAGCGTCGCGAGCGACATCGGCTGCGTACCGGAGAACGGGAACAGCCACGACGACAGCACCACCACGGCGACCGGCGCCAGGCCCAGGGCGTACGCACCCGGGCGCCGCTTGTTCAGGAACAGCGCGGCGGCCACCACACCGAGGAACAGCCCCGCGACGGGACTGCCCGCCGTGGCCAGCCCGGCGAGCGGGGCGGCGACGGCCGCCTTCGCCCAGCGCCTGTGACGCCACCGGTACGGCCAGCAGAACACCGCGGCCACCGCGCCCAGCGCGAACATCATGCCGAGGCCGAACGTGACCCGACCGGACAGCGCGTTGCACAGATAGGCGAACACGCCGGCGAGCGAGCAGGCGAGCGGATTGCGGACGGCCCGGACCCGGACCAGGATCAGCGCGGTCAGCCCCGCCGACACCGTCCCGGCGATCATCATCGTCGTACGCACGCCGAGCACCGACATCAGATACGGCGAGACCACGCTGTACGAGACCGGGTGCATGCCCCCGTACCAGGCAAGGTTGTAGGCCGTACCGGGATGCCGGCCGACGAACTCGGCCCAGGCGTCCTGCGCCGCGAGGTCGCCGCCGCTGTTCGCGAAGAAGAGGAACCAGAGGATGTGGGTGACCGCGGCGGCCGCCGTCGCAACGGTGACGGGGTGCTGCAGCAACTGCCGGGCCCGGACCTGCCGGCTGCGGGGCGGCTCGGCGGCCTCGGCCTGCGATTCCGGGGTACGCGGGGCGGGCAGCCGGACATTCATGCTGCCGCCACTGCCGCTCGTCACGTCGCCTCGCACATCGCTGCCGCCGGCCGCCTCACGGCCGGGTATCGGCTCCGCGGTGGTCACTACGGTTTCCCCCGTCTCCGCCGGCCCCGTTCCCCGTCTCCGTATCACCTGTGAGGACGCCGCCCGGCGCTCCCCGGTTGTCCGGGGACGCTAACACGTGCGCAAAGGGGGTGGGGGTGCCGGTATCGGCGCCCCCACCCCCGTCCGCATCAGCTGATTCGGGTCAGCTTCTCTCCGAAGGTCGGCCCCGTCAGATCGCTCTGCAGTGCCACCGCCACCTTCACCTGGCTGGAGCCCTCACCCACGGTGAGCGTACCGACGTGGGTTCCGGCCGCTGCCTCGTGCGGGAGCGTCTTCCCGTCGTCGGACAGTTCCAGCTTGACCGTCAGACCGGGCCAGCCGACCGCTGCCACGTCCTCGGTCGCGACGACCGGGGTGGTACCGCCGAACCCGTTGTCGACCATGCCGACGACATCGCCCTTCCTGACCACCTTCCCGCTCTTCAGCAGGTTCTCGGTCGCGAGCATCACGTCCTTGCTGACCGCGTTGACCGTGTCGATGATGGCCGGCTTGTGCTGACCCAGCACCGCACCGACGATCAGCTGGTCGGTGTCGCCGACCATCTTGTGCGCGGCGAAGAGCAGGTTGCCGCCCGCCTTGGTCGTGGAGCCGGTCTTGATGCCGAGGGCGCCGTTGTACGGCACGAGGGTGTTGTAGTTCCGCCAGTTCTTGCCCGAGGGGTCGGTCCACGACGGCAGCTTGGTGATCGCCATCAGCGCCGGGATCTCCACCAGCTTCTGACCGAGCTTCACCTGGTCCTCGGCCGAGCTCACCGTGGTCGCCTGGAGTCCGGACGGATCCGTGTACGTGGTGTTCTTCATGCCGAGGGACGTGGCGGTGTCGTTCATCTTCTTGACGAACGCTTCCTCGGAGCCGGCGTCCCAGCGCGCCAGCAGCCGCGCGATGTTATTCGCGGACGGAATCATTATGGCCGAGAGGGCCTCCTGCTCTGTGAGCTTGTCCCCGGCCTTCACGGTGTTGAGCGTCGACTCGCCGCCCGTGGTGTCCAGCTTGCCGTCCGACTCCCCCTTGGCGTCGACCGTGATGGACGGACCGGCTTCGCCCTTCTTGAGCGGGTGGTCCTTGAGCACGACGTACGCGGTCATCGCCTTGGCCACACTGCCGATCGGCACGGCCTTCTGCTCGCCGAACGAATCCACGGTGCCGAGGCCGGTCGCCGCCATGTAGCCCTGGCCCTCGTTCGGCCACGGCAGTGACGGCTTGCTGCCCTCGAAGGTGTACGTCGGCTTCGCCGTCAGCCGGAGCTCGGGCGTCGGCAGCGGGCGCACCGCCTGCACGATCGCAAAGACGATCAGCAGGAGCACGACCAGCGGGGTCCAGATCTTGACCCTGCGGAAGGCCGTGCGGACGGGCGTCTGCGGCGGCGGAGGCGTGTTCGTCAGCTCGGCCAGCAGGTCGAGCGGCGGCCGGGGCGGCATCGGCTGCTGCCGGGTCCGCTCGGCGCCGCTGAGCGAAGGGGCCTCGGCCTGCGCGGGTGCGGCCGCGGGTGTCTCGGGCTTGGGGAACGCGGGTGCGGGCCGTGCTTCCTCGCGGCGCAGCGGCACGAACCGGCTGGTGCGCTCGGCGGCGCTCTCGGGCGCGGACTCCGGCTTCTGCCCGGGCTTCTGTGCAGGCTTCGAAGCGGGCGGAGTGATCTTCTTCAGCGCGGTCGTCGGCTGGTCGATCCGGTTGGGCCGGACGGTCTTGAAGACGGCCGTGGGCTGGTCGATTCCGCGCTTGTCCTCGTCGGGCCCGGAGGACTCGGTGTTCTTGGCGGCACGGGGGGTCCCGCCAGGGGTCCCGGCGTCCTCGGCCCGGTCGGCCGCCTCGCCCGCGTCGGCGTCCACGCCCTCGGCGCCGTCGGATGCCGCAGGCTTCTCCGCGTCCGCGTCCTCGGCGTCGTCGGATGCCGCAGGCTTCTCGGCTGCCGCGCCTCCGTCACCGTCCGCGTCGTCACCGTCCGCGGCGTCGGAGCCGGCACCGGCGTCGCGCGACGCATCCGGCTCGTCCCGCTCTTCCACGTCGGCGTCGGCGTCGGCGGGCGTCGTTCCGTCCTCGGCGGCCGTCGTCCCCTTGTCGCTCGCCTCGTCGACGGACCCGGGCGTGTCGCCCCCCGTGACGTCGTCGCTCCCGGTGACCGACTCGGGCTCCTCGTCCTTCTCGGCCTTCTCCGCGGCGGCGCCCTTCCCCACCCACGCGGCGACGGCCGCACGCAGCCGCGCGTCCGTCTCCTCGGATGCGGAGCCGGTTCCCGCCTGCTCGGCCGTCTCCGCGTCCTGGGCGGCCTCAGCGGCCTCCTCCGGCTCGTCGGCCGCCTCGGCGCCCTCAGCGGCCCTGTCCGCGCCCTCGGGCCCCCGGGAGCCCTCCGAGCCGCCGTGGCCCTCGCGGGACTCCGGCCTCTCGTCCTCGCCGGCCTCCGCAGGCTTCGTACGGAACACCGCCGTCGCCGTGTCGAGCCCACCGCTGGTTCCGCTTCCGGCTCCGCTTTCCGCCGCGGCAGCCGGTTCACGGAAGACGCTCAGCCGCGGATCGCGCTCGCTCCGAGCCACGCCCGACGACTTCTGCTGCTCCGACTTGTCGGGGGACTCGCCCGCCACCGATGCCTCCTCCATGCGCCGCGGGGAAGCCCCGCGCTGTCCGAACCATCTACCAGTGTCCTGTGTGAACCCTTGGCCGCGCTGCAAGACGAGAACGACATACCTACTGGTTCCCGTACGAAGCACCCAGGCGCTCTCGACAGACCAATGTGAGAGGGGTCACCCTGTCATTCATCCACGCGGGGAGGCATGGATGGGCAGGAGCCGCAGAACAATTCCGGAGGAGCTTCTGCTGCTCGCTCTGGACCCGACCACGGGTACCACAGCGCAGCCGCAGTCGCTCGACCTCGGCCTCGCCGGAGCTCAGCTAGTGGAGCTGGCTCTGGCAGGACGGATAGCCCCTGACGGGGATCGTATCGCCGTGGTGATGCCACGGCCGACAGGAGATCCGACTCTGGACTCCGCACTGGAACTGCTGCGCCGACGCGGCAGCCCGGTTCGGGCCGTCCACTGGATCGGCGGGCCCCGGCTGGGGCTGCGCCAGACCTATCTCTCGCATCTGGAGCGATGCGGCATGGTGCATGCCGTGGCGGGACAGATGTGCGGGGTACTGCCGACGACTCGCTACCAGGCGACGGACACGGCGATCAGCCGGGACATCAGGTCCCGGCTGGACAGCGCGATCCGCACCGGCGTACCGCCGGACCCGCGGACCGCGGCGCTCGCCGCACTGGCCCACGCGGTCGGACTCGGCAAGCACCTCTACCCCGGGAACGAGGGGCGCTCGTCGCGCTCCCGGCTCCGGGACCTGATCAGACACGACCCCATGGGCGGCCTCGTGGCGCACGCCGTGATGGATGTCCAGAACGGCGCGGTCGCACAACCGCGCCGCAACCAGGCGGCGGGAGGACCGTTGCAAACGCAAGTGCCGTCGCAGTCACGTCGCGACAGCATGGTGCACACCGCGGCCCACTAGGGCGGCAGACCGCACCACCGGCACCACCCGCGCCACAGGCCGCACCGCACCACAGGCCGGCATCGGACAACCGAATACCGCCGCACCGACGTCCCCAAGACCCGGTTCGGGAGCCGCACCACGCGCGGGGCAGCCGGTTGACCGGCTGCCCCGCGCGCCTGCGTGTGGCCATTTCCCAGCGCGACCAGGGCAACGGGTGGCAATCTGCTGAGCAGTAGATACGCACAGCTACATAGCCGGAGGTGCCGTTTCCGTGCCGACCAACGTCAATCCCACCGTCAGGCGACGCCGGTTGGGTCAGGAATTGCGCCGCCTGCGCGAACTCAAGGGCATGACGGCCGAGGAGGTGGCGGAGCGGCTGCTGGTCTCGCAGTCGAAGATCAGCCGCCTGGAGAACGGCCGACGGTCCATCAGCCAGCGCGACGTCCGCGACCTCTGCGGCGTGTACGAGGTCGAGGACCACCGCATCGTCGACTCGCTCATGCAGATGGCCAAGGACTCCCGCCAGCAGGGCTGGTGGCACGCCTTCGGCGACATCCCGTACAGCGTCTACATCGGCCTGGAGACCGACGCCGAATCGCTGCGGGTGTACGAACCCCAGGTCGTCCCCGGCCTGCTGCAGACCCGGAGTTATGCCGAGGCGCTGATCAACGGCGCGCTGCCGGAGGCGCCGCCGTCCGACATCGACAAGCGCGTCAGTGTCCGCGCGCGCCGCCAGGACCGCATCACCGACCAGGAACACCCGCTGCGGCTCTGGGCGGTCATCGACGAGTCCGCGCTGCGCCGGCTGGTCGGTGGCAAGCAGGTGATGATCGAGCAGCTGGAACAGCTCGTCGAACTGTCGCACCTGCCGCACGTGACCGTGCAGGTACTGCCTTTCGAGATGGGCGCCCACCCGGGCATCAACGGCCAGTACGCCATTTTGGAATTCCCGGACACCGCGGACTCCAGCGTGGTCTATATCGAGGGCGTCACCAGCGACCTCTATCTGGAGAAAGCGAATGACGTGCAGCGATACAGCGTCATGTACGAGCACTTGCGGGCCCAGGCGCTGAATGTGGAACAGACCCGGCACTTCATCGCAGACATCGCAAAGCAGTACGCCCAGCTGAACACCGGCTGAACACCGGCCATACGCCGGCAGAACACCGGGCGGACCGCGCTGGAATCGGACACATTCCGCAAAGTCCGTTATGCGCGAAAAGGAGCGATGTTACTGGTGAGGCGACGGCACGGTACACCGTCGCCACCTCAAAGCGGAAGAGCCGAATGAAATATGCCATCCGGTCGAGTGAACGGCCCCTTCACGCAACGATGTTGGCGAGTAGCGTCGATCACGCCAGCGGTCATGCGGTTGGTAACTCTCACACAACTCTCTGAACCGGAGTGAACATGGCTATTCGTCAGGGTGCTACGGACAATTGGACGAAGTCGTCGTATTCCGGGGGGAACGGCGCTTGCGTCGAGGTCAGGTCCCCTCTCGTGCAGGCGATCGCGGTGCGCGACTCGAAGGCCCCCGAAGGCCCCTCGATCACGTTCGTGCCCAGCGCGTGGAACGCCTTTGTCTCCGACATCGCACAGGGCTCCGTCTCCGCCTGACGATGCCCTTCCACAGAACGCGGTGCGGCACCGCCGGCGGTGCCGCCGGAAGCCCTCTCGACTGGTTCGCCGTCCTGGCCGAGGGGGCTCCACCGTCCGGTCCGGTCAACGCAGCTGATCCACATACCGGTCCGTGCCGGGTACGGTCGGAATGAACGGCGCCACCAGTTCCACCCGCCCCAGGCCGGACTCCGCGACCGCTGCGTCGAGCCCGGTGAAGTGCTCCGCCCAGCAGTCCCGCGGGTCCTCCTGGAGGAACCAGAGCAAGGTCAGCCGGGTGTCGACGCCCTCGACCTGCTTCACATAGGTCATCCGGTCACCAGGCAGCGGCGTGGGGCGGAACACGGTCACCAACGCCGCGGGCGATCCGGCGAGTCTCCGCGGCAGATGCCGTGAGCGCAGCCACTCCAGCAACTCGGCCCGCCGGACGGCGCCTTCGGCGTCGATCACCTGGAGCACCAGTCCGCGGTACGGGTGGTCGAGGGCGTGTTGGTCCCGGGGGCCGGCGGCACCGCCCCGGTAGACCGTCGCCTCGTGGTCCTGGAACGCGGTGTACACATGGGTACGGTCCTGATAGACCCGGCCGTCCCGGTTCAGCCGCTTGTTGATCCCGACCGTCCACTTCATGTGGTCGTCGTAGCGCCCGTCCGTCACCCAGTACGTGGACAGGTAGCACCCGGCTCCGACCGGCTGCGCGACCGCGGACTTCTCCGGATAGCGCAGCCCCTGGAGCTCCCGGGTGGCCACCCAGCGCCGCCCCGCGAACATCCAGGGCATCGCCATCGCACCGGCATAGTAGTGATCGTCCTCGTACCAGCGGTTGTACGCGTACTCATGGCCCGGGTGCGGTTCCACCATGGTGATCAGCGCGTGGCCGGGGTGGACCCCGTAGGGCCCCAGCGCGGCCAGTTCGGCGTACGTGCCGCTGCGCGTCTCGTCGCTCATGCCGTTCCCCTTCCGTACTCCGCCACAACGCCCTACTCTGACGCACCGTCAGAAAATCTGCCAGGGGCCGGGAGGCACCGATGTTGCTCGCGGGGAAGACCGTCGTGGTGTCCGGGGTTGGGGCCGGGCTGGGGCACCGGATCGCCGAGACGGTGGTACGGGACGGCGGCAGCGCCGTCCTCGGGGCGCGTACCGCGGACCGCCTCGCCAAGTCGGCCGCCGACATCGACCCCGAGGGCCTGCGCACCGCCCACCTGGCCACCGACATCACCGACGAGGCGCAGTGCGAGGCGCTCGCCGCACTGGCACTGGAGCGGTTCGGGCGGATCGACGCGGTGGTCCACGTCGCCGCCTGGGACAGCTACTTCGGCGGCGTCGAGGACGCCGACCTCGCCACCTGGCAGTCGGTGCTGGACGTCAATCTGCTCGGCACGCTGCGGATGACACGCGCCTGCCTGCCCGGCCTCAAGGAGCGGGGAGGCTCCGTGGTCGTCATCGGCACGCAGTCGTCGGTGGCCGCACCGTCCCAGGTGCGACAGGCGGCGTACGCGGCGTCGAAGGGCGCACTCACTTCGGCGATGTACTCCATGGCACGGGAGTTCGGCCCGCACCGGATCCGGGTGAACACGGTGCTGCCGGGCTGGATGTGGGGGCCACCGGTCCAGGCGTACGTGCGGTTCACCGCGCACTCCGAAGGCATACCGGAGGCCGAGGTGCTCGGCAGGCTCACCGAGCGGATGGCGCTGCCCGAGCTGGCCACGGACGGCGACGTTGCGGAGGCTGCGGCGTTCCTGGCCTCCGACCGGGCCCGGGCGATCACCGGTCAGTCGCTGCTGGTCAACGCCGGCGAGCTGATGCGCTGACCGGGCCGACGCGGCTGACGGCCTGTTGCACTGATCCACTGCCGCCGGGGGCGGCTCTCCTCCTTCTCGGCCGCACGGGACCCGCATCCCGTGCGGTCTTTCTGTGCTCTGCGGTGCTCTTGACGTTCTGCACAGCCTGACGAAGTGCCCGCTCATGGTGTGGCTGCCGTCACGTTCACTACAACGCCCCCGTGGGTCAAGAACGAGTAAAATCGTTCGGCTTGCTGATTCGCGTTCACATCCCTGATCGCCAAAAACCTTGACCGGGGTACCGAACAGGCGGTTCAATCCCCGATGTCCCCGCTCCCGCACGGGGGCCCCGCTGGGCGGCCGTACTGACGAAGTGCGTACCCCGTTCATAAGGCGGACCCCAGGAGGGGGCACATGAACAGTCTCGACTGGGTCGTGCTCATCGGCTACTTCGGCGTGATGATCGCGATCGGACTCTGGTCCCACAAGCGTGTGGACAACGTCAGCGACTTCTTCACGGCCGGCGGCAAGATGCCGTGGTGGCTGTCCGGCATCTCGCACCACATGTCCGGCTACAGCGCGGTGATGTTCACCGGGTACGCCGGCATCGCGTACCAGTTCGGCGTCACGTCGTTCGTGACCTGGTCGCTGCCGATCGCCATCGGCATCGGCATCGGCGCCCAGCTCTTCGCACCGCGGCTCAACCGGCTGCGCTCGCGACTGCACGTCGCCTCGCCGCTCGAGTACCTCAAGAACCGCTACAACATCCCGACCCAGCAGGCGCTCGCCTGGTCGGGCCTGCTGCTGAAGATCGTGGACGTCGGCGCCAAGTGGGCGGCCATCGCCACCCTGCTCTCCGTCTTCACCGGCATCTCGATCGCCCAGGGCATCTTCATTACCGGCTGCATCACCGCCGTCTACTGCACGGTCGGCGGCCTGTGGGCGGATGCGCTGACCGAGCTCGGGCAGTTCATCATCCAGCTCTTCGCCGGTATCGCGATGCTCGTCACCGCCATGGCCAAGCTGGACGGCATCAGCACCCTGTGGACGGTCTGGGACAAGCTGCCCGAGGGCCACACGGACCCGACGGCGGACCCGTACACGGTGACCTTCCTGCTGGCGTACCTCTTCATCAAGACCTTCGAGTACAACGGCGGCATGTGGAACCAGGCCCAGCGCTACATGGCCACGGACTCCGCCGCCTCGGCCAAGCGCTCGGCCCGGCTCTCCGCCATCCTGTGGCTGGTCTGGCCGACGGTCCTGTTCTTCCCGATGTGGTGCGCCCCGCTGCTGGTCCACGCGCAGAAGCCGGACGCCTCCGACAGCTACGCCCTGATGACCGAGCAGCTGCTGCCGCACGGCCTGCTGGGTCTGGTCGTCGTCGGGTTCTTCTCGCACACGATGGCCATGTGCTCCTCGGACGCCAACGCCATCGCGGCCGTCTTCACCCGCGACATCGCACCGGTCCTCTCGAAGGCGGCCCGCACCTGGAGCAACCGCACCGGTCTGCTGGCGGCCCGCGTGTCCACCCTCGGCTTCCTCGGTCTGTCGATGGCGCTCGCCACCCAGATCAACTCGCCGACGTTCAAGGACATCATCTCCGTCGTCATCAAGTGGGTGGCCGGTCTGATGGGCCCGATCGCGATCCCGTTCATGCTGGGCCTGCTGCGCAGGTTCCGTAAGTCGGGTCCGACGGCGGCGCTCGTCAGCTGGGCCGCGGGTCTGCTGGCGTTCTACTTCACCAACTACAACTTCGACGGTTCGGTGAAGACGAGTGTCGCGCTCCAGTACCAGGTGGCACTGCCGCTGGCGATCTCGCTGGTGCTCTACATCGCGATCGGCTTCATCAAGCCGGAGGACACCCCTGAGCGCGATGCGCTGATCGAGCTGATCAACTCGGACGGCGACGGTTCGTCGACGGGCGCGACGATTCCGGCGCAGGCCGGTACGAGCGACGCCGCCGTCGTGAAGGGCGTGAAGGACTGATCGGCTCGCACAGAGCCGAGGGGCGGGGTACGGACACGGCGGTGTCCGTACCCCGCCCCTCGCGCGTGCACCCGATGAGCCGTCATGCGCTGCGGGGATCAGCGGTGCAGGAGCCGACGGAACGCTCAGCCGCGCGGATAGCGGGTCAGCCAGCCCGGTGCGGAGGCCGACGGGCCGTGCAGGGCCGGGCCCTGCGTCATCTCCATGGCGAAGTCGTCGGCGAGTTCGAGGAGGGTGGGCCTGCCCTCCAGTTCGGCGAGCCAGGCCGGCGGCAGCGCGGTCTCGCCGTGCAGCGTCCCGAGCAGGGCCCCGCACAGCGCCCCGGTGGCCGCCGACGGTCCGCTGTGATTCACCGCGAGCCGCAGCCCGTGCCGCACGTCCTCGCCCACCAGGGCGCAGTACACGGCGACGGCCAGGACCTCCTCGGCCGAGTCCGTGTCGCCGAGCGCCTCGATGAGCGCAGGACCGGGGATGCCCTGCCGCACGGAGCCGAGGGCCTGCTGGAGGGCGTCGGTGACCTGTACATGGCCGGGGCGCTCGGCAAGCAGTGCAAGGGCGTGCTGCACGGAACCGTCCAGGGTCTCGCCACGGGCCAGGCCGTGCACCATGACGGCGAGGGCGCCGGCGGCCAGCAGGGCGGTGGGGTGGCCATGGGTCTGGGCGGCGCATTCGACGGCCAGCTGGAGCACGAGCTGCGGCTCCCACCCCACCAGCAGTCCGAACGGGGCGGACCGGGTGAGGGCCGCCGAATCGCGTGCGGCAGGGTTCTTGGGCAGGTCGAGGGTGCCCATCGTGGTGTCGCCGAAACCGGTGAGGCATTCGCGGGTGGGGGCGCGGCGGGCGTACAGCCATTCCTCCTGGGCGAGCCAGCCGTTCTCCTTGCGGCGCTCGTCGGGCCCCCAGTCGTGCTGGGTGGCGACCCAGCGCCGATGGGCGCGGTACACATCGGTCGGCGGATGCCAGGCGCCGGTGTCGCGGCGGACCTGGGCACGGATCAGCCCGTCCACGGTGAACAGGCTGAGCTGGGTGACGGCGGTGACCGCACCTCGTCTGCCGTACGCGGGGACGAAGTCGGTGACGGCGTCGGGACCGTGGGCCGCGCGGATCTCCTCGAGCGACAGTCCGCCGACCGCCGCGCCGAGCGCGTCACCGATGGCACCGCCCAGCAGACAGCCGCGGACCCGGCTGCGGAAGTCCTGCTGCTCGGCACGGCCCCAGACACCTGTGGCTCCTGCGCTCACCGCGCTCCTTCCCCGACCGCGTACGGCCTGCGAGCCCCGACTTCGCAGCACTTTAATCGACCGGGGAACGGTCGATCGGGGACCGGATCGGTATGTACGGAGTAGCTCTCGCGGTCGCTTTTGAACAGCAATCTCCAGGGATTTCCGTACCGCGGGACCACAGCCGCAGCGGCTCCATGGCGCGGACGGCAGCCGCCGGGCCGGCCCTGGTCCCGCCGCCGGACTGCTACACCCCGACTCCGCACGACCCGGGTCGGCGGCTCACCGGGTTCGCGGGGTTCGGCGTGATTTCGGCCTGCGTTCACCGGGCGTTACGGGAAATCCCGTCCCACTGCATCGCGGGCAAGGACCGTACCGGCTGGGGGAACGCCGCACTGCTCACGGCCTTCGGCGTGCCGCGCACCACGGTGATGTCGGACTGTCCGGCCTCCGACGACTACCGGGCCGAGGCCAACGCCGCGGCGCTCGCCTCGATGCCGGCCGCGCAGGCCGCCGTGTACAAGCCGCTGCCCGACGTGCGCCCCGAGTACCTCAACTCCGGGTTCCAGGAGGTCGAGCAGAAGTACGGGGCCTTCGCCGCGTACGAGAAGCAGGCGCTCGGCCTGGACGGCAAGGACGTCCGCGACCTGAAGCGGGACCTGCTGGTGGGCTGAGGCCGGCCGTCGGCCCCTCCCCTCGGGGCCTTCCCCGGATCGGGCCGCGGCCGGTCGCATCGGCGTCCGGGCCGCGGCCGTCCGGTTCAGCTCGGCAGCACCGGCAGCAGTTCCGGCAGGTGCCCGTCCGAGGCCGTGGCGGCCGCCACCCGCTCCTGCGGCACTTCCCCGTACAGCGTCGTACGCGGCTTCGCCGGACGGCCCGCCAGCTCGGCGATGGCCTCCAGATCCCGGATCGATCGGTACGAGCCGTAACCGGAGCCCGCCATCCGGGAGATGGTCTCCTCCATCAGCGTGCCGCCGAGGTCGTTCGCTCCGGAGCGCAGCATCTCGGCGGCGCCCTCCGTGCCGAGCTTGACCCAGCTGGTCTGGATGTTGGTGATGTGCGGGTGCAGCAGGAGCCGGGCCATGGCGGTGACGGCCCGGTTGTCACGGTCGGTCGGGCCCGGCCGGGCGATGCCCGCGAGGTAGACCGGCGCGTTGGTGTGGATGAACGGCAGCGTGACGAACTCCGTGAAACCGCCGGTCTCCTGCTGGAGCCGGGCCAGGGTGCGCAGATGACCGAGCCAGTGGCGGGGCTGGTCGACATGCCCGTACATCATGGTCGAGGACGAGCGCAGCCCCACCTCGTGGGCGGTCCTGATGACGTCGAGCCAGGTTGCCGTCGGCAGTTTCCCCTTGGTGAGGACCCAGCGGACCTCGTCGTCGAGGATCTCGGCGGCGGTGCCCGGAATCGAGTCGAGTCCGGCCTCCCTGGCGGCGGTCAGCCAGTCACGGACGGACATCCCGGTGCGGGTGGCGCCGTTGACGACCTCCATCGGGGAGAAGGCGTGCACATGCATGCCGGGCACGCGCTCCTTCACCGCCCGCGCGATGTCGAAGTACGCGGTCCCGGGCAGATCCGGGTGGATGCCGCCCTGCATGCAGACCTCGACGGCACCGACGTCCCACGCCTGTGCGGCCCGGTCGGCGACCTGGTCCAGCGAGAGGGTGTACGCGTCGGCGTCGGTGCGCCGCTGGGCGAAGGCGCAGAACCGGCAGCCGGTGTAGCAGACATTGGTGAAGTTGATGTTCCTGGTGACGATGTACGTGACCTCGTCGCCGACCACGTCACGGCGCAGCTCGTCCGCGATCCGGCAGAGCGCGTCGAGGGCGGGCCCGTCGGCGTGGAGCAGGGCGAGCGCCTCGTCGTCGGTGAGCCTGGTCGGGTCGTCCGCGGCGACGGCGAGGGCGGACTTCACATCGGTTTCGATGCGGGACGGCACCATGCCGGGGGCGGCGGCTTCGCGCAGCGCCTCCCAGTCCCCGTACACCTCGTCGAAGTCGTCGCGGCGGTCGGCGGTGCGGCCCTCGGTGTCGATGGTGCGGTGCAGATCGGTGCGGCCGGAGGCGTTGAACCCCTCGTCGGGCTCCTGCCAGGGCAGACCGGCCGGGACGGCGCCCTCCTTCGCCAGCCCGGTCTCCGGGTCGGCGAGCGCCCGGACGTGCGGGAGGAGGCGGGGGTCGAGCCACGGCTCGCCGCGCCGGATGAACTCCGGGTAGATGGTCAGCCGTTCACGGAGCGCGAAGCCCGACTCGGCGGTCCTGGCGGCGAGTTCGTCGATGTGCGGCCAGGGCCGCTCGGGGTTCACATGGTCCGGGGTGAGCGGCGATACACCGCCCCAGTCGTCGATCCCGGCGCCGATGAGCAGGGCGTACTCGGCGTCGACGAGGTTCGGCGGGGCCTGGATGCGGGCGGACGGGCCGAGGATGTGGCGGGCGACGGCGACGGCGGCTGCCAGCTCCTCCAGCTCGGCGTCCGGCATCCCGCGCATCGCCGTGTCGGGCTTGGCGCGGAAGTTCTGGACAATGACCTCCTGGATGCCGTGGTAGGCGCGGGCCGTCCTGCGCAGCTCGAAGAGGGAGTCGGCGCGCTCCTCGTACGACTCGCCGATCCCGATCAGGATCCCGGTGGTGAACGGGACGTTGGACCGGCCGGCGTCCTCGAGCACCCGCAGCCGGACAGCCGGTTCCTTGTCCGGGGAGCCGTGGTGCGGGCCGCCCGGCTCGGACCACAGGCGGGTCGCCGTCGTCTCCAGCATCATGCCCATGGACGGGGCGACGGGCTTGAGCCGCTGAAGATCGGTCCAGGTCAGCACGCCGGGGTTGAGGTGCGGAAGGAGTCCGGTCTCCTCGAGCACCCGGATCGCCATGGCCCGTACGTACGCGAGGGTGTCGTCGTACCCTTCGGCCTCCAACCACTCCCGCGCCTCGGGCCACCGGTCCTCGGGCCGGTCGCCGAGCGTGAACAGCGCTTCCTTGCAGCCCATGGCCGCACCCTGACGGGCGATGTCGAGGACCTCGTCGGGCGACAGGAACATGCCGTGGCCGGCCTTGCGGAGCTTGCCGGGGACGGTGACGAAGGTGCAGTAGTGGCACTTGTCGCGGCAGAGCCGGGTCAGCGGGATGAAGACCTTGCGGGAGTACGTGATGACGCCCGGCCGGCCCGCTGCTTCGAGGCCCGCGTCCCGCACCCGGGCGGCCGACGCGGCGAGATCGCGCAGGTCGTCGCCGCGCGCCTGGAGCAGGACGGCTGCCTCGGCCCCATCGAGGGCGACGCCGTCACGGGCCCGCTTGAGGGCACGCCGCATGGAACTGGTGGTGGGACGTCCGCGCTGAGGATCGGTCATGAACCGAGCATACGAGCGAGACGAGCGGGCGGGCGGGACGCCCGCTGGGGAGGCCGGGCCCCCCGCTCCGGGTGCCTGCCGCCCCCGTACCGGCGTGGCAGGGCACCCGTCCGGCGCGGCCGACGGCCGGGGACGGAACCACGGCCGGAGGCGTCGTCGGCCGGGCCCGGCCCGAAGCGCATCCGATCTTGGATCGGCCGGGTGAATGGGAGGCGGCGTAGCGGGGCTGGGCAGGCGCCCCCCATTTACCCGGTCGATCTTAGAAAGGGCTTACACGCAACGGACTCCCGTGTTTAGGTGAGGCCACCATCACCGGATCCACGACGAGGTGTCATATGCCGGTCAGAGCCAGGAATTTTGCCGTCATGGCAGCGATAGCCCTTGTGGCCGGGACGGTCGCCGGGCCGACCGCGGCGGCCGAACGTGACCACGGGCTGCCCCTCGGCCCGCGCGGTCTTCCCGAGACCCGCACCGTCGAGACGCTCCAGCCCGGCGTCACCCTGACCACGATCGTGCGCGGCGAGTCCGATCCGGCCGACGGCTGGACCGTCGAGATCGCCGTCCCCGGTGGCGGCAACGACCCCGACCCCGATGCGCCGCCCACCGCCGTCGGCGACCGGGCGCATGCCGACGCGCTCGCCGAAACCCTGTCCGGCAAGGGCTTCACCGCTCGCGTCGAGGAGGTCACCACCCCTGCCGTGGCCGACTTCGCCGGCGGGACGCTCGGCTTCCGGGTACGGATCGGGCTCGACGCCGACAAGGCAACCGCCAACACCCTCCTCACCCAGGTGCGGGCCGCGGGCTTCACCGCCTCCGTCGTCTTCACCGGGTGGGACGGTGCCTCGACCGACCGCGGTCCGTGGCGTGTTCAGTTGCTCACCATCGACCCCAAGAAGTTCCGCGGCGACCTCGTCGGCGACTTCGGGCCGGACATCGAGCGGCGTGAGACCACCAGCGTGCTCGCCCGGGCCCGGAACGCGACTGCGGGCGTCAACGCCGGGTTCTTCGTGCTCGACCCCGCGGCCGGGGCTCCCGGCGACCCCGCCGGTCTGGGTGCCTACAACGGGAAGCTGCTGAGCGAGGCCACCAACGGGCGCCCGGTGTTCACGTTCGGCACCGACGCGCAGCACGCCGGCGTCGAGCGGTACAGCTGGACCGGCCAGGTCCGCGCGGGCCGCACCGCACTGGCCCTCGACGGCATCAACCGCGTCCCCGGCCTCATCCGCAACTGCGGCGGCACCCACGACGATCTGCCCACCAGCCACCCGCTCCACGACACGACCTGCAAGGATCCCGACGAGCTCGTCGCCTTCACCGCGGACTACGGCGCCTCCACGCCGGCCGGCCCCGGCGTGGAGGCCGTCCTCGACCGGCAGGGCCGGGTGACCGAGGTCCGCGAGCCCCGCGGCGGCGCGCTCCCGGCCGGCGCCCGCTCGGTCCAGGGCACCGGCACCGAGGCCGCCGCCCTGCGCGCGATCGCCGAGCCGGGCGCCCGTCTCACCGTCAGCGGGCATCTGACCGACGAGCGGGGACGACCGGCCCGCACCCCGCAGATGGCGGTCAACGGCGGCCCGGAACTCGTCCGCGACGGCCGCCCCCATGTGACGGTGCAGGCCGACGGCATGGTCCGGCCCGGCGACCCGAGCTTCTACTACGGCTGGGCGGCCAAGCGGAACCCGCGCACGATCGCCGGCGTGGACGCGCACGGCCGGATCATGCTGGCCACGGTCGACGGCCGCGCGGTCGACAACCTCGGTCTGTCCATCCCGGAGAGCGCCGCAGTGGCCGACTCCCTCGGCATGAAGAGCGCCGTCAACCTGGACGGCGGCGGCTCGACGACGATGGTCGTCGACGGCAAGCTGATCAATCAGCCGTCGGACGCGGCGGGCGAGCGCCCGGTCGGCGACGCGATCCTGGTGCTGCCCTGACCGAGTGGGGGCCGGCGTCCGGCCGGCCCCCGCTCGTGGACACCGCGGCACATCTGCGACGAAGGCCGTGTCGACGGAGCTACACCCCCAGCACCGCCCGCATCACACTCCTCGCGATCGGGGCGCCCAGCCGGCCGCCCGAGATGTCTGACCGGGAGATGTCCATGTTCGTCGGGTCGATGAAGACCGCGACCGCCACCGAGGAACCGTCCGTCTTCTTGCCGTACGAGACGAACCAGCCGTACGGCACCTCCTTCTTCACATCCACACCGCGCTGCGCCGTGCCGGTCTTGCCGCCGACCGTGACGCCGTCGATCAGGGCCCGCTGAGCGCTGCCCTCCTTGGCGGTGAACTCCATCATTTCCTGGACCTTCTTCGCCGTTCCCTCGGAGACGGCCTGACTCTTGAGCATGGGTTCGTTCTTCTCGAGAGTGGCCAGGTCGGGGCCGCGCAGCTCCTCGACGAGATACGGCTGCATCAGCTTGCCGTCGCTGGCGATCGCAGCGGTCACCATGGCCATCTGCATCGGGGTGCTGGTGAGACTGCCCTGGCCCATGCCGGTCAGCGCGGTTCCTGGCTTGTCCAGGCCGCTCGGGTAGAGGCTCCTGGTGGCGAGCATGTCGCCGAACTCGTCCGAGTAGACATCGGAGTTGAAACCGAACTTCTCCGCCGCCTCACGCATCCTGTCCGCACCGACCTTGGACGCCGCGTCGAGGAAGACGTTGTTGCAGGAGTGCTGCATGGCGGTCTTCAGGGACGCCTTGCTGCAGACCGCGTCACCGGCCTCACTGCTGATCCTGTTCGAGGAGAGCGGCAGCGGGTACGGGGAGACGGCGTCGGACCGGGCGTCGACATCGGTGACCACACCGTTCTCCAGGGCTGCGGCCGCAGTGAGAATCTTGAAGGTGGAGCCGGGCGGGTACGTCTCGCGCAGCGGCCGGTTGGCCAGAGGCTTGCTCTTCTCGTCGACCAGCGCCTGGAACCGGTCACCCTCCTTGAAGGTGTTGCCGGCGAAGACGGACGGGTCGTACGAGGGGGTGGAGACGAGCGCCAGCACCTTTCCCGTGCGGGGGTCGAGGGCGACGACCGCGCCCCGGGCGCCGAGGTCGGTCAGCCCCTTGTAGCCGGCCTCCTGCGCCTTCGGGTCGATCGTGGTGATCACATCACCGCCGCGCCGCTGCTCACCGGTGAGAACGGCCTTGGCGTGCCGGAACGCGAACCGGTCGTCCTGGCCGCTGAGCACGCTGTCGTACGTCTTCTCCAGGAGCGACATGCCCTGTGCCTGGGAGGCGTAGCCGGTGACGGGGGCATACATCGCACCCTGCTTGAAGGTCCGCTGGTACTTGAAGTCCGTTCCGTCGACCGCCTTGGAGCCGGTGATCGCCCTGCCGCCGACGATGATGTCGCCGCGCGGGGTGGCGAACTGGGCGATCTTCACGCGGCGGTTGTGCTCGTCGGTGGCCAGGGCGTCGCGCTGGAAGTGCTGGAGCCAGTTCGCCCGCAGCAGCAGGGCCAGCACCAGCAGCCCGCAGAAGACGGCTATGTGGCGCAACGGCCTGTTCATCGTTTCTCCCGCTCCCCGGGCGCTCCCCCGGAACACAAGTGATCTCCGTCAGTGGAAGATGCGCGTGGCGGGTAAGCGGTTGCACCGGGACGGGCCCCGGAGCTGGGCACAGGACCGGCCTTGTCAGGAGGCACGCAGAGGGAGGCCGTGCGCGACGGTCACGGCCTTCCCCCGCGAGTCGGGGCGGCCGGCGTGCGCCGCGCCGCCCCGCCACCGCGGTCAGAGATACGCCGCGTAGTCGTCCAGCGTCCGCAGCACCTCCGCCTCGCCCGCCGGAGGCAGCTGCAGGACGACCTCCTGGACGCCCAGCTCCGCGTAGTGCGCCAGCTTCCCCGCACTCGGCAGAACGGCGTACGGCACCACCTGGAGCTGCTCGAGGTCGCGGCCCGCCGCCTCCCAGGCCGCGCGCAGCACGGGCACCGACTCCGTGAGGCCCCGGCCGCCGATCGGGAGCCAGCCGTCCGCGTACTCCGCGATGTGCGCGAACAGCTTGGGGCCGGCCGCGCCGCCGATCAGGGTGCGAGGGCCGGTCACCGGGCCGCGCGGCTTCTGGACCGGCTTCGGGTAGGCGTGGCTGGCCCGGACCGAGCCGAACTCACCTGCGTGACCGGTGGGTTCCTCCGTCCACAGGGCGCGCATCAGCGCCATCCGGTCACGGCCCAGCTCCCGCCGCGTCGACCAGGTCACCCCGTGGTCCGCGGCCTCCTCGACGTTCCACCCGAAACCGAGGCCGAGCGTGTACCGGCCGCCCGAGAGATGGTCGAGCGTGGCGATCTGCTTCGCCAGGGCGATCGGGTCGTGCTGGGCGATCAGTGTGATGCCGGTGCCGAGTGCGAGGCGCTCCGTCACCGCTGCGGCCTGACCGAGCGCCACGAACGGGTCGAGGGTACGGCCGTACTCGGGCGGGAGGTCGCCGCCCGCCGGGTACGGGGTGTCCCTGCTCACCGGGATGTGGGTGTGTTCCGGCAGATAGAGCCCGGCGAATCCGCGCTGTTCGAGTTCGCGCGCAAGCCGTACCGGCGTGATCGTCTCGTCGGTGAGGAAGATCGTGGTTGCGATCCGCATGCGAGGACACCTCCGTCGTCGTAAGGCGCCAACCTATGCGGTGCCGGTCAGGACGCCCAGGGCATCGCGCGCCGCGCTTCTTGTCCGTGACTCGCCTTCCGTTCGCCGTGAGTTCATGGCCCCATAGCAGGGTTCGGGTCCGTCGCCCTCGTCACTCACGACACTCTGGGGAGCCACTCGTATGACCGGATCGCACGCCTCGCAGAACAGCCCGCTCGGCAGACGCGGCCTTCTCGTCGGAACCGCCGCCACCGCCCTAACGTTGTCCACCGTGAGCTTCGCGAACGCCGCGCCCGGTGAGGACGGCGGCAGGGGCAGCGGTACGGACCCGGCCGACCGGACGGAGACCGTCCGCGGCACCCTGCCGGCCGGGTCGCCCGATTACGTCTACCTTCCGGTCGAAGTACCGCACGGCGTGCGGGAGATGGCCGTCTCGTACACGTACGAGAAGACGCCCGTCCCGGCCGGTACCCAGGGCAACGCCCTCGACATCGGCGTCTTCGACGAGCGCGGCACGGAGCTGGGCGGGAGCGGCTTCCGCGGATGGTCCGGCGGGGCGCGTACCGGCTTCTTCATCCGGGCGGACGAGGCGACGCCCGGCTATGTCGCGGGGCCGGTACGCGCCGGGACCTGGCACATCGCACTGGGCCCGTACACCGTCGCCCCCGAAGGGCTTCCGTACGAGGTGACGATCACCCTGCGCTTCGGCGCGCCCGGCACCACCCCGGCGCCCGTGTACCCGCCGGAGCGCGCCAAGGGGCGCGGCCGCGCCTGGTACCGCGGCGACTGCCATCTGCACTCCGTCCACTCGGACGGCAGGCGCGCCCCCGCCGAGATCGCCACCGCCGCGCGCGCCGCCGGGCTCGACTTCATCAACAGCAGCGAGCACAACACCCACACCGCGCACCGTGCGTGGCAGGGACTGTGGGGCGACGACCTGCTCATCCTGTGCGGCGAGGAGATCACCACCCGCAATGGCCATGTGGTCGCGCTCGCCACCGACCCCGGCACCTTCGTCGACTGGCGCTACCGGGCCCGCGACAACCGCTTCGGGCACTACGCGAAGGCTGTGCGCCGCGCCGGCGGGCTGGTCGTACCGGCCCATCCGCACGCCACCTGCATCGGCTGCAACTGGAAGTTCGGCTTCGGCGAGGCGGACGCGGTGGAGGTGTGGAACGGGCCGTACACCCCGGACGACGAGGTCGCGCTCGCCGAGTGGGACAACTCCCTCGTCGCCGCCGTGCGCGCGTCCAAACCCTGGCTTCCGGCCATGGGCAACAGCGACGCGCACCGCGAGCCGGACCAGGTGGGCCTGCCGCAGACCGTCGTCCTCGCCGAGGAACTCTCGCGCGAGGCGATCGTGGCGGGCATCCGGGCCGGGCACTCGTACATCGCCGAATCGTCCGCCGTCAGCCTCTCCTTCCGCGCCTCGGGCGGGCGGGGCGGGCACGCGGGGATCGGTGAGCGGCTGCGGGCAGGCGCGGACAGCCCGGTCACGGTACGGCTGGAGGTCACCGGGGCGCCCGGCTGCACCGCCCACTTCGTCACGGACCAGGGCACGTTGTTCACGTCGGCGCTGCCGGAGCCGGGCGCGGGCACGGTGGAGTGGCGCACGACTCCCGCGTACGCCGCCTATGTCCGTGCCGAGGTCCGCCACCCGGCGGCCGTGCCGGGGCTGCCGGGGGCGCTCGCGGCCCTCACCAATCCGGTGTTCCTGGACATCGATCAGTCACGATGAGCGGCGGCCCGGCTCAGGAACGCGAGCCGGGCCCGCTTCTCCGGCTTCTCGATCTCCGGGCCCAGCTCGAACCCGGCCCGGACCATCCGGGCGATCGCCTTCGTGTTGCGGGCGTCGGGCTCGACAACGACCCGCAGATGGGCGGGGTCGCTGAAGACGTAGTCGACGAGCACGGACAGCAGCGCGCCGGTGTAGCCGGGTTCCGGTTCGGTGCCACCGGTGGGGCCGATCAGCAGGTGCACGCCGTGGTCGCCGGGCCGGACGTCGTAGCACGCGCCGACCGGGTCGGCCTCCGGCTCGTACGTCTGGAAGAGGGCGGCCGGTACACCGTCGCGATGGGCGAGATAGGCGTGGTGCGTGGTGAGCGAGTCCAGGAACTCATAGGTCTCCAGGACCTGTTCACGGCTGTACCCGCCCATGCCCCAGAAGCGGGCGCGGTCCTCGGTGACCCAGGAGTGGAGCAGGTCGATGTCGCGGGCCGGGTCGACGGGGACGAGGCGCACGGTGCCGAAACCGTCGACCTCCCGCTCGAACACGGCGGACTCGGCGCTCGTACCGGCACTCATGTCAGGTCTCTCCTCTTCTCGGTGCAGCAGATTCCAGTCCGTGACCACAGGGACGAGTTCGCCCCGCACCCACAGCGGGAGTTGATCGCGGTGATGGGCGTCCGCCGGCACCCCGGACGTCCCGAGCGGCACCACCCAGAGGCTGTTCTCGCGCCGCGCCAGGTCCCATACGTACCGGGCTGCGGGGCCGCGCGCACTGTGGTCGGTGATGCCCGGGACGCTGGAGGTGGACAGGACGCAGTCGTGGTCGCCCGCGAGCCCCGGCCAGGTCTCGCCCGGGTCGACGGGCAGCGCCTGCCAGGGGGCGAGCCGGTGCACCTCGCCCCAGGGGACGACCGGTTGCCCACCGGTGATCTGCTCCAGCGCCACCTGCTCCAGCGCCGCGGTGACGACGGCCAGCCGGTCCGCGTGCGACAGCGGCCCGCCCTTGCCCGTCAGCAGGCCCTCCAGCGCGTACGCCACCCTCGGCACCGTCGCCAGCCACGGCCGGAACAGCTCCGGATACGGGTCCCGGTGCACCGTCCTGCCCAGCGGGCCGAACGCCGGGTGCGCGGCCAGACGGTGGACGACCTCCGCACGCAGCGCCGCGTACAGCGTGGCGTCCGTGCTGCCGGCGTCCATCCGCCGGTCCCAGCGCAGCAGCCGGTCGCGCAGCCGCACGGCCTCCGGGGCGGTCACCCCGGCCGCCTCCTCCAGCAGCCCCAGCAGGGGCCGGGCGGAGGCGAGATACGTGTCCATGTGGATGGCCGCCATGTCCTCGGCGGTCCAGCGGGCGGACTCGTCAAGCAGTTCCTGTATCCGGTCGGCGCGGTGCGGGGGCGCGAACTCGATGCCGAACGGGGCGGCGATCCCCCGCTGGTTGGCCATCACCGCCGTGCCGTGGACGTCCGCGCGTTCCATCGGCGCGTGGCGGCCCTGCCAGGCGTACGCGGGGTCCCAGGCGGGCACGGTGCGCAGCCGGTTCGCACGCGGGCGCACGGGCACGTGTCCGGCGACCCGGTGCAGCGTCGCCCCTGCGGTGTCCGCGGCCAGCACCACGTTGACCGGCTCCACCCAGCGGTCCAGGACTGCATCGAGGTCGGCGGTCGTGCGGGCACGGAGCAGGGCGGGCAGCACGTCGAAGCCGAGGTCGCCGGTGACGCGCGGCGGGTGGCGCAGACTGACGGCTTCCCCGCCGTCGCCGGGACCGCCGATGATCACCGGACCCCGGCCGGTCTCGACGATCTCGACCGGCACGGTGCCGGCGCCGGCCACGTCGATGGTCTCGGTGTGGGAGGCGGCCGGTTCCCAGCCGTCCGGACCGAGCGCCTCCACCCCGCCGGCCGGTGTGCGTCGCAGCTGTTCCCGGTAGAGGTCCTGGTAGTCGGCCATGGCATTGGTGATCGCCCAGGCGACGTGGCCGGTGTGGCCGAAGTGCGCGATGCCGGGAACACCGGGGACGGCCAGGCCCACCACGTCGAACTCGGGGCAGGCGAGCCGGATCTGCTGGTAGACGCCCGGGTCCTCGATGAACCGGTGCGGGTCGCCCGCGATGATCGGGGACCCGGTGGCGGTGCGCTCGGAGGTGACGAGCCAGCCGTTGCTGCCGGAGGTGCCGGGGCCGTCGGTGGCGAACAGTTCGGTCGCGTCGTCGCCCAGCCTGCGGGCGACCTCCTCACGCCAGAGCTTGGTGGGGAAGCCCGCGAACAGGATGTGGGTGGAGAGCCACACGCCCAGCGGCGTCCAGGGCCGCCATACACCCGGGGCGAGCCCGGCGGCGGCGAACTCGGTTGCCTGTGCGGCGTCTTCGCCCAGCGCCGCGTTGACGCCGTCGACGTACGAGCTCACCCACGCGGCGGTCTCCGGTGACAGGCGCTCGAAGCAGCGGCGGGCGGTGTCGTCCAGCCGGCTCCGGCGGGCGAACCGGTCCCACTCGACCGCCTCCGCACCGAGGAAGGCGGCCGTGGTGCCCTGCGCCCGGTGCCGTTCGACCTCGATCTGCCAGGCGCGGTCCAGGGCGGCGTTACGGCCCTGGGCGTGGGCGAGTTCGAGGGCGTCGGCCGCCCGTAGGTGAGGTATGCCCCAGTCGTCCCGGTAGACCTCGTTGCGCATGCCGTTCCCGCCCTCGCTCGACTCCCCAGCCTCCAAAATTTAGGTTAGCCTAACCTAAAAGCGATCTCGGATGGCTTTCCGGGGAGGAGACAGCTGTGGGGCATGGCTGGGAGGGCGTCGTCCTCAAGCTGATGCGCGGGAGGGACTTCGAGTTCACCGTGACCGGGGCCGAACAGGTCACCGACGACTTCCGGCGGGTGCATCTGACCGACGGCGGGCTGCTCGCCGCGACCGGCGGTGCGCATCCCACGATGTGGGTCAGGATCTGGTTCGAACAGGCGGGCAGGCCACACCAGCGCGCCTACACCCTGGTCGACCCCGACCCGGCCGCCGGCACGTTCAGTCTCGAATTCGCCCTGCACGACGGGGCCGCGAGCGACTGGGCGCGCAAGGCGCAACCCGGCGACACGATCGAGGCGACGCTCCAGGGCACCGGCTTCGCCCTGCCCGCGCCACGGCCCGCCCGGCTCTTCGTGATCGGCGACCCGGCCTCCCTGCCCGCGATCAACTCGCTGCTGGACGCGGTCCCGCAGACCCCGGCGACGATCTGGTTCGAGACGGCGCACGCCTCCGACGAGGAGCTGCCGTTCCGCCTGGACGCCGACCGTCACACCCTGCACCGGGTCCCGCGCCGCGACGCGGGCACCCACCTGGTCGACCAGGTGAAGTCCGCGCTGCCCGCGCTGCTGGGCGACCCCTCGGAGGCGTACGTCTGGATCGCGTGCGACACGGCGACGACGCGCTCGCTGGCCACGTACCTACGCAGGGAACTGGCCGTTCCCAAGGAGCGGGTGAACGCGCTGGGGTACTGGCGCGCCACCGCCTGAGCGCGGGCGCCCGCCCCACCCCCGGTGGGGCGGCTCAGCCCGGCCAGACGATCGCCTGCAGTTCGCTGTACGCGTGCAGCGCGTACGAACCCACGTCGCGTCCCACGCCACTCCTCTTGAACCCGCCGAACGGGGCCTCCATGTTCCGCCCGATCGTGTTCACCCCGACCCCGCCGGCGCGCAACTGCCGCGCCACCCGGAAGGCCCGGGCCACGTCGCCGGACCACACATAGTCGATCAGTCCGTAGTCGCTGTCGTTGGCGAGTGCGATGCCTTCCTCCTCGTCGTCGAAGGGGACGACCACGACGACCGGGCCGAAGATCTCCTCCCGGACGACCCGCATGTCGTTGGTGCAGTCGGCGAGGAGCGTCGGCGCGACGTAGAAGCCGCGGTCGACGTGGGCGGGCCGTTCGCCGCCCGCGACGACCCGGGCGCCCTCCTTCCGGCCGAGTTCGACGTACGACTCGATGCGGTCGCGGTGGGCGGCGGAGATGACCGGCCCGACGATCGTTCCCCGCGCCGCCGGGTCGCCGACCTTCAGACGGCCCGCGTATGCGGCGAGCTTCCCGATCAGCGCGTCGTGGCTGCCGCGCTGGACGAGGACGCGGGTCGGAGCCGTACAGATCTGTCCGCTGTAGAAGGAGAACGTCGTGCCGATGCCCGCCACCGCCGCGTCCAGGTCGGCGTCGTCGAGAACGACCGCGGCGCCCTTGCCGCCCAGCTCCATCAACTGCCGCTTCATCCCTCGCCCGCACACCTCGGCGATGCGCTGTCCGACGGCCGTGGATCCGGTGAAGCTGACCATGTCGACGTCCGGCGAATCGACGGCCGCCTCGCCCGCCTCGGGGCCCGAACCCGTGACGACGTTGACGACGCCCGCCGGCACGCCCGCTTCCGCGAGGGCCTCGGCCATCCGGTAGACCGAGAGCGGGTCCTGCGGGGCGGGTTTCACGACGACCGTGTTGCCCATGGCGAGCGCGGGGGCGATCTTGCCGGCCGGGTTGGCCCACGGGTTGTTGTACGAGGTGATGCAGGTGACGACGCCGACCGGCTGGCGCACGGCGACCGCACCGAACACCCCGGCCCCGCCCATCGGTCCGGCCTCGTTGATCTGCGGCGCGATCGCCTCCTCGACCGGCTCCAGGGCGCCCCTCGCATACCGCCGGAAACGGGCCGCGCCGACCGCGACCTGCATGGACCGGGCCGTTCCGGTCGTCGCACCGCTCTCCGCCTGCGCGAGTGCCGTGTGCGCCGCGATGTCGCGCTGTATCAGAGCGGCGGCCCGGTCGAGGATCGCGGCCCGCTCCTCCGGGCGGGTGCGCGACCAGGCGGGGAACGCCTCGCGGGCCGCGGCGGCCGCCGCGTACACCTGCGTGCGGCTCGCCTCGGGGGCGAGACCGACGACCTCCTCGGTGGCGGGGTTGATCACCTCGTAGTGGCCACGGGCGGGTTCGGTCCACTCTCCGCCGATGAAGAGGCGCTGGGGTGCGGTGGTCATCGGGTGCTCACCGTCCGGGTGTCGCGGCCGGAGCGGAGCACCGTGCCGGGGACCGCACCGGTCACCTTGTCCTCGCGCAGCGTCTCGACGCCGTTGACGCGGACCG
This sequence comes from Streptomyces sp. JH14, assembly GCF_029428675.1. GTDB lineage: Bacteria > Actinomycetota > Actinomycetes > Streptomycetales > Streptomycetaceae > Streptomyces. Next base: position 2,928,223 of record NZ_JAJNEL010000001.1, read on the forward strand.
ACACGATGCCGATGGCCTTGGAGTCCAGGCGCGGGCTGTCGCCGGGCAGGTCGTGTACGAGGGTGGCGGGCCCGGCGTCGATGCGTTCGGGGTCGAAGAGGACGAGGTCGGCGTGGAAGCCTTCCTGGATGCGGCCCCGGTCACGCAGCCCGAAGAGCCGGGCGGGGTCGTCGGTGAGCATCCTGACGGCCTGTTCGAGGGGGACGAGTCTGCGGCCGCGCAGGCAGTCGCCGAGGAAGCGGGTGGTGTACGGGGCGCCGCACATCCGGTCCAGGTGGGCGCCCGCGTCGGAACCGCCGAGCAGGACGTCCTCGTGCTGCCAGGTCTGCTGCCGCAGGGCCCAGGAGTCCGGGTCATTGTCGGTGGGCATGGGCCACAGCACCGTACGAAGCTCGTCGGCGGCGCAGATCTCGACGAGGCAGTGGAACGGGTCCTGTCCGCGCTCGGCGGCGATGTCGCGCACGACGCGCCCGCCGAGGCCCTCGTTCGCCGCGCTGTACGTGTCACCGATGACGTACCGGCCGAAGTCGGCGAGGCGCCGGAAGACACCGGCCTCCTTGCTCTCGGCGCGGCGGAGCATCTCGGTGCGGGTGGCGGCGTCGCGGAGCCGCCCGATCCGTTCGGGAACGGGCAGGGAGAGGATCTCGCCCCAGCCGGGGATGAGGTTGAGCGCGCAGAAGGTGCCGAGCGACATGTTCATGGGGGTGAGGATCGGCATGGTGAGGGCGACGATCCGCCCGCCCGCCCGGCGGGCGCGTTCGCTGGGTATCAGCTGGCGCGGTACGCGGTCGGGGACGGCGGCGTCGATGGTGAGGACGTTCCAGTTGAGGGGACGGCCCGCGGCGGCTGACATGTCGACGAGAAGGTCGATCTCCTCGTCGGAGAACCGGTCGAGGCAGCCCGCGACGATGGCTTCGAGCTGGGTGCCTTCGTGCTCGCCGACGGCCCGGGAGAGCGCGAGGAGCTCCTCGGGGAGCGCGTGCCGGGATGCGACGGGCTTCCCGTCACCGTCGGAGTGGGTGGACGACTGGGTGGTGGACAGCCCCCACGCCCCCGCGTCCATGGCGTCGTGGAGGAGCCGCAGCATCGCGTCGAGCTGGGCGGGCGTGGGCTGTCCGCCGACCGCGTCGGCGCCCATGACGTGGCGGCGTACGGCGCAGTGGCCGACCATGAACCCGGCGTTGACGGCGATCCGCCCCTCGAGGGCGTCGAGGTACTCGCCGAAGGTCGACCACGACCAGTCGACGCCTTCCTCCAGGGCCGCGAGGGCCATGCCTTCGACCTTGGACATCATGCGGCGGGTGTAGTCGGCGTCGTCGGGCCGGCCGGGGTGGAGCGGTGCGAGGGTGAAGCCGCAGTTGCCACCGGCGACGGTGGTGACACCGTGGTTCATGGAGGGGGTGGCGTACGGGTCCCAGAAGAGCTGGGCGTCGTAGTGCGTGTGGGGGTCCACGAAGCCGGGGGCGAGCACGAGCCCGGTGGCGTCCTCCGAGGTCACGGCCTCCTCGGTGAGGGTGCCCGGCTCGGCGATGACGGCAATGCGTCCGTCGCGGATGCCGAGGTCGGCGGCGTACGAGGGAGCGCCGGTGCCGTCCACGACGGTCGCTCCGCGAATGAGGTGGTCGAGCATGTCGGGTTCCCTTCTGATCTGTACGGGATGCGGCCGGGGTGCGTACGACCGCGGTACGCACCCCGGCCGGCGGAGCGGCGGCCCGGGAAGACGCCGCTCCGGCTCACGCCGCTCCGGCGATCGAGGAGCGGGGATCCGGGGGCAGTCCCCGCCTACGCCGCCGCGCGGAACCGCGAGGTCCGGTGCACCGGATCCGTGTCGATCTCCGGGATCACGTGCTCACCGATCAGCCGGATCGAGTTCAGCGTGTCCTCACGGCTGATGCCGATCGGCAGCCCGAAGCTCAGCTGGTCCGCCCCCGCCTGCTCCCACCGCCGGCACTGCCGCAGTACCTCGTCCGGATCGCCGCAGATCATCAGCTCCTCGGCGATCAGCAGCTCGATGATCTCCTCGCTGTACTCCGGCAGCAGCTCCGGCCACTCGGGAATGCCCTCGGGCCTCGGGAACGTGTCGTGGTAGCGGAACAGCAGCGACTGCAGGTAGTTCAGCCCGCCGCCCACCGCGATCTCGACGGCCTTCGCATGCGTCTCGGCGCATATCGCCGTCGACGTCACCATGACGTTGTCGTTGACGAAGCCGCCGACCGGCTCCGCGTCCTTGACGGCCGTCTTGTACGAGTCGACGACCCACTCCATGTCGGAGACCTTCTGCACGCTGAACCCCAGCACGCCGAGTCCCTTCCTGGCGGCCATGGCGTAGGAGGACGGCGACCCGGCCGCGTACCACATCGCCGGGTGCGACTTCCCGTACGGCTTCGGCAGGATCTTGCGGGGCGGCAGCGACCAGTGCTTGCCCTGGAAGCCGACGTACTCGTCCTGGAGCCACATCTTGGGGAACTCGGCGATGGTCTCCTCCCAGAGCTCCTTGGTGTGGTTCATGTCGGTGATGCCCGGCATGAACCCGAGGATCTCGTGGCTGCCGGCCCCGCGCCCGGTGCCGAACTCGAAGCGTCCCTCCGACAGATGGTCGAGCATGGCGACCTTCTCGGCCACCTTCACCGGATGGTTCACGGGAGCGAGGGGATTGAAGATGCCGGACCCCAGGTGGATCCGTTCCGTGGCGTGCGCGAGGTAGCCCAGGTACACGTCGTTGGCGGAGAGATGCGAGTACTCCTCCAGGAAGTGGTGCTCGGAGGCCCAGGCGTACTTGAAGCCGGACTTGTCCGCCTCGATGACGTACTCGGTCTCCTCGATCAGCGCCTTGTGCTCCGCCTCGGGGTCGATCTCGGCGCGCGCGGCGGGTACGTACCCCTGTACAAACAGCCCGAATTCCAAGGAGGTTCACCGTCCTCAATCATTTCTGACACACCGTCAGATCGTGATGCGACCGACTGTTCCACCGACGGTCCGACCCGTCAATAGCTGACACTCCGTCAGTCAACCGGACACTCAGAACAGGCTGACGCCCGCCAGCCACCCGCCGTCGATGACGAACGGCTGCCCGGTGATGTACGAGGAGTCCTCCGAGGTCAGGAAGAGCGCCAGGGCCGCCACCTCCTCCGGCCGGCCGATCCGCCCGAGCGGCACGAGCTTCCTGTAGAGCCCGGCCACGGCCGCCCTGGACTCCTCCGGGTCCGCCGCCGGGTCCAGCGCGGCCGGGTTGGTCATCGCGGTGTCCACGGCCCCCGGGCACACGGCGTTGACCCGTATCCCCTTTCCCGCGAGCTCGACCGCGGCGACCCTGGTGAGCCCCAGCACGGCATGCTTGGTCGCCGCGTACGCCCCCACGAAGGCCATCCCCGTGAGCCCGGTGTACGACGCGGTGTTGACGATGGTCCCGCCACCGGCAGCCTCGATCTCGGGAGCGACGTTCTTGATCCCCAGGAAGGCGCCCACCTGGTTGACCTGCACGACCTGCTGGAACTCGTCCAGAGGCGTGGACACCAGCTCGTTGAACCGAAGGATCCCCGCGTTGTTGACCAGCCCGTCGATCTTCCCGAAGGCCTCCCTGGCGGCGGCCACCGCGCCCTGCCACTCCTCCTCCCGGCTCACATCGAGATGCACGAACCGGGCGGCCCCCTCCCCCAGCTCCTTCACCAGGGCCTCCCCCTGGTCGTCGAGCACATCGGCGATCACCACCTGCGCGCCCTCCGCGACGAAGAGCCGCGCCTCCTGCTCGCCCTGCCCGCGCGCCGCACCACTGATCAGCACGGTGCGCCCGTCCAGCTTGCCCATGTCCCTACTCCCTCACTGCTGTTCGAGATGTGGAGCGACATCGGCGGCGAACGCCGCCATCTGATCGGTCAGCTCGCTGCGGCTCCTGCTGCGGAACCGCACCTGGATCTGGTGCACACCCATCGCCCCGTACGCGCGCAGCGACTCGGCAAGGGCCTCCGGCTTCCCGCTGAGCGTGCGCCGCCCCACGGCCCAGCCGGGCTCCCCTACGTACAACGGCTCGGTGATGGCACCGACGACCAGCGGCTCCTCGATACCGGCCCCTTCCCGCAACGCCCGCACCTTGGCGATCTGCTGCGGCAGCCGGTCCCTGGGATCCCCCTGCGGCAGCCAGCCGTCCCCGCGCAGCGCGGCCCGCCGCACGGCGGCGGGCGAGGAACCGCCCACCCAGACGGGCACCCGCTCCTGCGCGGGCCGCGGCCGCTGCCCCAGCCCGCTGAACGAGAACCGTTCCCCGGCGAACTCCGGGTACTCCTCCGGCCCGAGCGCGGCCTTCAACGCGTCGATGGTCTCGTCGAGCACGCCGCCGCGCCCGTCGAAGTCCGCCCCGAGCGCCTCGAACTCCTCCCGCACATGCCCCGCCCCAACCCCGAGGATCAGCCGGCCGCCGGACAGGTGATCGAGAGTGGCGTACTGCTTGGCGGTGGCGAGCGGATGGCGCAGCCCGACGACGGCGACATGGCTCATCAGCAGGACCCGTTCGGTGATCCCCGCGAGAAAGGCGAGGGTGGCCACGGGGTCGTACCAGACGGTGCTCATGACCTCGGCGAGCCGCCGCGGGATCGCGACATGGTCGCAGCTCGCAAGATAGGCGAAGCCGGCGCGGTCGGCGGTCCGCGCGATCTCGGCGAGGTCACCGGGACCGGCCGCGGCCTCCCAGGCTTCCGTGTAGATGGTGCTCTGCGACTGGACCGGGAGCTGCATCCCGTACGACAGCCGCCCGGCGGGCAGTATCGGCACCGGGTCGCCTCCCTTCCTCCGTGTCCGCCCCGACCGAATCTGACGCTCCGTCATTTTTCGAGGCGGGTGCCATCGTCGTACCTGACGATGCATCAGACAAGAGGGAGGAGAGAACGGCGGATCCACCGCCCGGGGCGGGCGCAGGGCAGTCACGGACGGCGGCCGGCTCCACGACCGCATGGGTGGGGGAGGCACTCGGTACGGTCGTCCGCATCACCCGACCCGGACCGAGGGGCAGCCATGTACGGGGTCCCGGACGAGGAGTGGGACGACGGCGCGTACCTGTGCGATCCGGACGGGGCGGGACCGACGCTGTCCTTCCTGCGCGATCCAGCAGGGCCGCCGGGTGGTCCCGCCCGCCGGTCCTGCACGGTGCGGGCGGGACCACCCGGCGGATACGCGTCAGCAGTCCGGAATGACCGTGCCGTTGTTGTCGCGGGCCTCGTCATTGCCCCAGCGGGAGAGGTAGTAGGCCGAGACATACGCGCCGTAGCCGTTCTTGCCCGTGTACACCGTGTCCAGGTCGGTCTTCAGCCACCAGTGGTTGTAGGCACTGCCCGAGCCGACCTGGGCGCCCCAGACCTTGCAGTACACGTAGTTCGTGCCCGCGTTCAGTACGCCCTGGGCGTCGGCGGTGTCGGGCGCGGCGTAGCCCGTCGCGTTGGCGAAGGTGTCCACCCAGTACTTGGCACTGCCACCACCGCATCCGTTGTCGCTGGTCAGGTACTTGCTGTAGTACGAGCCGGGGTACGGGGCCAGCGACTGACCGTTGATCGCGATGGTCTGGCCGACCCCGTTGTACAGCTGCTCGTAGTGGATGTGGGCGCCGGAACTGTTGCCGGTCGAGCCCGTCACGCCGATCTGCCGCCCCTGGGCGACCGAGGCGCCGTCGGCGACGGAGTACGAGGAGAGGTGGAAGTAGTAGGTCTGCCAGCCGCCACCATGGTCGATCACGATGTAGTTGCCCGCGCCGCTGGGCTGGGAGTAGCGGTGGGCGGTCCCGCCGGACGAGGCGAGGACCGGGGTCCCGGCGGTCGTCCCGCCGTCCGTGCGGACGAAGTCGAGCGCCGATCTGACCTCCGCCGAATGGTGGCTGTAGGTCCAGGTCTGACCGCAGGGGAACGGCGCCTTGAAATTCGGCGCGGCTGCGGCGGGGGTTGCGGTGAGAAGTCCTGCGAGCAGAGCCACGAGGGCCAGTAAGGCGATACGTAGGGAGCGCATGCGTCCTCCGAGTCGAATCCGGGCGTGGAGTGCGTTGCGGGGCATCAATGCGGGTTGAACGGACCCAAGAGTGCCGGAGTTTCGCCGTCCCCAGTAGACCCAGTGGACCCGGAGGACCCGGTGAGGGCCGGGACGGGCCCAGGGCGGACCCGGGTGGGCCCGCCCTGCGCGGTCACGTCCAGGTCCGGGTCCCTACCTCCGGTACAGCGCCTCGATCTCCGCCGCGAAGTCTCGCGCGATCGCGTCCCGCTTCAGCTTCAGCGACGGCGTCAGATGTCCGCCCTCCTCCGTGAAGTCCACCGGCAGGACGGCGAACGCGCGGATCGACTCGGCGCGCGAGACCAGGCGATTGGCCTCGTCGACCGCGCGCTGGAGCGCACCGCGCAGCTCCTCGTCCGCCACCAGGTCCCTGATCGGCACGTCCTGCTTCTTGCGCATCTGCCGCCAGTGCAGCAGCCCGTCCGGCTCCAGCGTGATCAGGGCGGTGACGAACGGGCGGTTGTCGCCGACCACCATGCACTGGCTGACCAGCGGGTGCGCGCGCAGCCAGTCCTCCAGCGGGGCCGGAGCGACGTTCTTGCCGCCCGACGTGATGATGATGTCCTTCTTGCGGCCGGTGATGGTGAGGTAGCCGTCCTCGTCGAGGGCGCCCAGGTCGCCGGTGGCGAACCAGCCGCCGTCCAGTGCCGGGACCGGTGCGCCGCGTTCGGTGTCCCAGTAGCCGCTGAACACCTGGCCACCGCTGAGCAGCACCTCGCCGTCGTCCGCGATCCGTACGGCGGTGCCCGGCAGCGGCCAGCCGACCGTACCGAGGCGTGGCTTGAGCGGCGGGGTGACGGTGGCGGCGGCCGTGGTCTCCGTCAGCCCGTACCCCTCGAAGATCTCGATGCCCGCGCCCGCGTAGAAGGCAGCGAGCCGGCGGCCCAGGGGGGAGCCGCCGCAGACCGCGTACCGGACGTGTCCGCCGAGGGCCGACCTGATGCGGCGGTAGACCAGCGGGTCGTACAGGGCCCTGGCGGCTCGCAGGCCCCAGCCCGGGCCGGGGCCGGTGCCGTGTTCGGCGGCCTCGACGGCCTGCCCGTACCGCTGGGCTATCTTCGCGGCGCGGTCGAACGACGAGGCGCGGCCCATCTTCTCGGCGGTGGCCCGGCCGGTGTTGTAGACCTTCTCCAGCACGTACGGGATGGCCAGCAGGAACGTCGGCCCGAAGCCCGCCAGGTCGGCGAGCAGGTCCTCGGTCCGGATGGACGGGGCATGGCCGAGCCGGACCCGGGCGCGCAGACAGCCGACCGCGACCATCCGCCCGAAGACGTGCGACAGCGGCAGGAAGAGCAGGGTCGAGGCCGGTTCCTTGCTGACCGATTTGAAGACGGGGTGGAGGAGTTCGACGGCGTTGTCGACCTCGGCGAAGAAGTTGCCGTGGGTCAGGACGCAGCCCTTGGGGCGCCCGGTGGTGCCCGAGGTGTAGATGAGGGTGGCGGTCGTCTCCGGCCCCAGGATGGCCCGGCGGGCGGCGACGGCGGCGTCGGGCACGTCCCTGCCGAGCGCCTTCAGCCGGCCGAGCGCGCCGGTGTCGAACTGCCACAGGTGGGTGAGGTCGCCGAGCTGCTTGCGTTCCTGGCTGATCAGCCGCCCCTCCTCCGACGTCTCAACGGCGCACGCGACGGCCCCCGCGTCCTGGAGTATCCAGCGGGCCTGGAAGGCGGAGGACGTGGGGTAGATGGGGACGGTGACGAGTCCGGCGGCCCAGCCGGCGAAGTCGAGCAGCGTCCATTCGTACGTCGTACGGGACATGATCGCGATGCGGTCACCGGTCTGCAGTCCCTCCGCGATCAGCCCCTTGGCGACCGCCAGCACCTCACCGGCGAACTCTTCGGCCGTCACGTCCTGCCAGCTGCCGTCCGGCTGCTTACGGCTGAGAACGGCTTCGGCCGGGGCCTCGCGGGCGTTGTCGAACGGGATCTCGGCGAGCGATCCGCGCCGGACGGGCGGCGCGAGCAGTGGCACGGAGACCTGCTGCACGGAACCGTCGGCCGCCCTGACCTTCGTCGGCTCGACCAGAACGGGTACGGCGGGCGTCGCGGCGGGTGCGGCGGCAGAGGCTGACGTGGACACGAGCGGCTCCTCAACGTGGGTCGGGCAGTACGCAGGGTCCGTCCGGCGGCCGTTCTTCCTCGATGGCCGGACCGTCGGGAGAACGTCCTGGGTGCGGGATGTCCTCGATGGCCGAACGGACGTGGGTGTCAAGGGCGTTCGAGGATCGCGGTGACCCCCTGGCCGCCCGCGGCGCAGATCGAGATCAGCCCACGGCCCGGAGTCTCCCGCTCCGCCAGCAGTCCGGCCAGGGTGGCGACGATCCGCGCCCCGGTCGCGGCGAACGGATGCCCGGTCGCGAGGGACGATCCGGCCACGTTCAGCTTCGCGCGGTCGACCGGGGCGAGCCCCTGCTTCTCCCACGCGGCCAGTGTGGCGAGGACCTGGGAGGCGAAGGCCTCGTGGATCTCGAAGAGATCGAAGTCCTCGATACCCAGCCCGGCGCGCTCCAGCATCCGCGGTACGGCGTACGCGGGTGCCATCAGCAGCCCGTCCTCGCCGCCCACGTGGTCGACCGCGGCGGTCTCGTACAGCGAGAGGTACGCGAGCGGTTCCAGGCCGTGCGCCTCGGCCCACTCGTCGCTCGCCAGCAGCACGGTGGCGGCGCCGTCGGTGAGCGGAGTCGAATTACCCGCGGTCATCGTCGCGTCGGGATGGTCGGCGCCGAACACCGGCTTGAGAGTGGCGAGTTTCTCCACCGTGGAGCCGGGGCGGAGGTTCTGGTCACGCGCCAGGCCGAGGTAGGGGACGACGAGGTCGTGCAGGAAGCCCCGTTCGTACGCGGCGGCGAGACGCCGGTGGCTGGTGGCGGCCAGCAGGTCCTGCTCGGCACGGCCGATGGCCCAGCGGCGGGCGGTGATCGCCGCGTGTTCGCCCATCGAGAGCCCGGTGCGGGGTTCGGCGTTGCGCGGGATGTCCGGGACGAGATGCCGGGGCCGTATCCCTGCAAGTGCCCTGATCCGCCCGCCGGCCGACTTCGCCCGCCGGGCCGCCAGCAGCAGCCTGCGCAGCTGGTCGTTGACGCCGAGGGGCGCATCGCTCGTGGTGTCCGTGCCGCCCGCGATCGCGGAGTCGACCGCGCCGAGCATGATCTTGTTCGCGGCGGCGATGACGGCCTGGAGACCGGTGCCGCAGGCCTGCTGGATGTCGTACGCGGGGGTGCGCGGGTCGAGCGCCGAGCCGAGGACGGTCTCGCGGGCCAGGTTGAAGTCGCGGCTGTGCTTGAGGACGGCGCCTGCGACGAACTCGCCGACCTGCTCCCCCTGGAGCCCGAACCGCTCGACCAGACCGTTCAGTGCGGCGGTGAGCATCTCCTGGTTGGAGGAGTGTGCGTACGGGCCGTCGGAACGCGCGAACGGGATACGACTGCCGCCGATGACCGCGACCCGGCGCGGCTGCGGGAGAGCGAGAGGGATCATCTCGACCAGCTCATCTCGACCTGCTCCTGACTCTTAAGTAACCTTACTCCACAGTAAATCTATGACCGAGCAGGGAGTCTGGACAATGGCCGACCGCTATCTGCACGTCACCGGCACAGCACCTGGCCGATTTCTGACCCGTAGGCTCGGCCTGCCCCAGCCGGCACGGCTGCGCCGCTGGTCGCTGGAGACGCAGTCTCTGGACGGCCCGCTGCTGCATCTGACAGCCGGGGAATCCACCGTGACGGAGGAACTCGCCACGGTGCTCGCCGCGACCGGCCTCACCGTCGCCCGCGGCACCGGACAGGCATCCCGCCCCGCGGCAGTCGTACTGGACGCGACGGCCGTTGCCACCGCCGCCGGACTCGGCGACGTGCACGCCGCGCTGCACCCCGTGATCCGTTCGGCAGCGCCGGGCGGCCGGGTCGTGGTCCTCGGGGTGCGGCCCTCGGCCGACGACCATCATCAGGCGGCCGCCCAGCAGGCCCTTGAAGGGTTCGTGCGCTCGCTCGGCAAGGAGATCGGCAGGGGCATCACCGTCCAGCTCCTGCGGATCGCGCCCGGCGCGGTCGCCTCGGCCGAGTCCACCCTCCGGTTCCTGCTCTCGCCCCGGTCGGCGTACATCAGCGGCCAGGTCGTCGAACTCACCGGCGCCGCACCCGACCCGGTCACCGACTGGGCCGCGCCGCTCGCCGGGCGCACCGCGCTGGTCACCGGTGCGGCGCGCGGCATCGGCGCCTCGGTCGCGTCGGTCCTGGCCCGGGACGGCGCACACGTCATCTGCCTCGACATCCCGCAGTTTCAGGACGAGTTGACCCGTACGGCCGACCGGCTCGGCGGCTCGGCACTGCCGCTGGACATCACCGCCGACGACGCCGCCGAGCAGATCGCCGCAGCGGCCCCCGGCGGCCTGGACGTCCTCGTCCACAACGCGGGCATCACCCGCGACCGGCGGCTCGCCAACATGCCCGCCGACCGCTGGGCGCAGGTTGTCGAGGTCAACCTCGACAGCGTGCTGCGCACCACCGACGCGCTGCTCAAGGCGGGCACCGTCAACCGCGGCGGCCGGATCGTCGCCACCGCGTCCATCGCCGGCATCGCGGGCAACAACGGCCAGACGAACTACGCGGCCAGCAAGGCGGGCATCATCGGACTGGTCCGCTCCCTGGCCCCGCGCGCCGCCGCCGACCACGGCGTCACCGTCAACGCGGTCGCCCCCGGTTTCATCGAGACCAGGATGACCGCCGCGGTCCCCTTCTTCATCCGGGAGGCGGGCCGCCGCATGAACTCCCTCTCCCAGGGCGGCCTTCCGGTGGATGTGGCCGAGACGACCGCATGGTTCGCCCAGCCCGCATCGACGGCCGTGAACGGCCAGATCGTGCGGGTCTGCGGCCAGAGCCTGCTGGGGGCGTGACGCCGATGCCGGTCGCCACCCCCTCCCGGATCCTGACGGCGTCCCTCGTACGCGGCGCACTCACCTCCCCGTTCAAGCGCGCGGGCCGGCCCGACGCCGTGCTGCCGGCCGGCCGCCTCGTCGTCCGGGACGTACGCATCGCCCCCGGCCCGCTCGCCTCGTACCGCAGGATCTGCGGCTTCCCCGACTCGGGCGCGCTGCCGCTCACGTACCCGCATGTGCTGGGCTTCCCGACGGCCATGCGGCTGATGACCGGGCGGACCTTCCCGCTGCCGGTCGTCGGGCTGGTCCACACCTGGATCGAGATCACCCGGCACCGGGTGCTGCACCCCACCGACATACTCGAACTGACGGTATACGCACAGGAGTTGACTCCACACCGAAGGGGAACCGAGGTCACGGTGGTGACCGAGGCGCGCTCGGACGGCGCACTGGTGTGGGAGTCGCGCAGCGGCTATCTCTCCCGGCACGCGACGCACGGGGCCCCGCCCCCTTCCGCCGTCGCACCCGCCGCACCCGAACTCCCCGCCGTCGCCGAGTGGCGTCTCCCCGGCGATCTGGGCCGTCGTTACGCAGCCGCCTCGGGCGACCGGAACCCCATCCACCTGTATCCGTTCACCGCCCGGCTGTTCGGCTTCCCGCGAGCGATCGCGCACGGCATGTGGACGGTCGCCCGCTGCCTGGCCGCGTCCGCCGAACCGGGCACGATCCGTTGCGTGCGGGCCGACTTCAGGGCTCCCGTACTGCTCCCGGCGACCGTGACCTACGCGACGGACGGCGCGGGCACCGCCTTCCAGCTCCGCAGCGGCGACCGCGTCCACCTCACCGGTTCGACGGCGCCCACGGACGATCGCGCATGAGGTTCCCCAGGCCCGCCCACGCGAAGTTCATGAGCGTGGCCGCCGCCTCCTTCGCCGAGACGCCCGGGGTGTCGTTCGCCCAGCCGGCCAGCGACTCCGCGGCCCCCACGAGCGCCTGAGCCAGGCCCGCCACATCGCGGTCCGGGAGCGCCGGATCATGGTGCGCCTCGCGGGCCGCGGCACCGATCAGACCCGTCACAAACGCAACGATCTCGTCCCGCATCGCCATGACCTCGGCGGCGAACGGCTCCCCGTGCGTACGCGCCTGCCGGTGCAGCACCGCCCAGCCGTCCGGGTGCTGCGCGGTGTGCGTGAAGAACGCCCGCAGTCCGGCCCACAGTTGCCGGTCCGCCGGCAGCCCCGGCTCCACCCCCGACCGCACCGCCATGACCAGCGCCTTCGCCTCGCGCTGAATACAGGCGGTGAAGAGCTCCTCCTTGGAGTTCAGGTACAGATAGACCAACGGTTTGGACACCCCGGCCAGCTCCGCGATCTCGTCCATCGAGGCGGCCCGGTACCCCAGCTGCCCGAATGTCTGCACCGCGGCGTCCATCATCTGCTGCTCGCGCACGGCACGCGGCATCCGTTTGCTCTTCACAGCACCCACGTCCGACTTCCTCCCCACCCCACTGCGCCACTCCTCGGCAAGACTACGGCGCCGTCTGCGCGCGCGTCGTAGGAGAACGCCTCCCGGCCCGCACCGTGGCCGGTTTCACCCCCGGCCCGTCCCTGTCCGCCGCGTGCGTACGCACACACGAGTGAGCGCCCCCGGTCCGTCGCGGACCAGGGGCGCTCACCGAAGAGGTGTCCGCTACGCGGCGACCGGCACCCTCACCGGGTCCGCGTCGCGAACCTCGTCGTCGACCGGGGAGGACGAGGCCGAGTTGTACGCGTCGAGGTCGAGGATCTTCTCGCGGGCCGAGACGATCACCGGGACGAGCGCCTGGCCGGCCACGTTCGTCGCCGTGCGCATCATGTCCAGGATCGGGTCGATGGCCATCAGCAGACCCACGCCCTCCAGCGGCAGACCCAGCGTCGACAGTGTGAGGGTCAGCATGACCGTCGCACCGGTGAGACCGGCGGTGGCCGCCGAGCCGATCACCGAGACGAACGCGATCAGGATGTAGTCACCGACACCCAGCTGGACGTCGAAGATCTGCGCGATGAAGATCGCCGCCAGCGCCGGGTAGATCGCGGCGCAGCCGTCCATCTTCGTCGTCGCCCCGAACGGGACCGAGAACGACGCGTACTCCTTCGGGACGCCGAGACGCTCGGTGACCTTCTGGGTGACCGGCATCGTGCCGACCGAGGAGCGGGAGACGAAGGCCAGCTGGATCGCGGGCCAGGCGCCCTTGAAGAACTGGAGGGGGTTCACCTTGGCGACCGTGGCGAGCAGCAGCGGGTACACACCGAACAGCACCAGGGCGCAGCCGATGTAGACGTCGGCGGTGAACGTCGCGTACTTGCCGATCAGGTCCCAGCCGTAGTCGGCGATCGCGTAGCCGATGAGGCCGACGGTGCCGAGGGGGGCGAGGCGGATGACCCACCACAGGGCCTTCTGGAGGAGCTCCAGGATCGACTCGCTGAGGGTGAGGATCGGCTGGGCCTTCTCACCGAGCTGCAGGGCGGCGATACCGGCGACGGCCGCCATGAAGACGATCTGCAGGACGTTCAGCTCGGTGAACGGAGTGATCACGTTCTCCGGGACGATGCCGGTCAGGAAGTCGAGCCAGGAGCCTGCGTGCTCCGGCAGCTTGCCGTCCTTCGGGGTCAGGCCGGTACCCGAGCCCGGGTTGGTGATCAGACCGATCGCCAGGCCGATGGCGACCGCGATCAGCGAGGTGATCATGAACCAGAGCACGGTGCGGCCGGCCAGCCGGGCGGCGTTGTTGACCTTGCGCAGGTTGGTGATGGACACCAGGATCGCGAAGAAGACGAGGGGTGCGACGGCCAGCTTCAGCAGCTGGACGAAGATGTGGCCGACCTTGTCGAGCGTGGTGTACAGCCACTCGATGTCATAGCTGCGGGTGAGCCAGCCGAGCAGCACACCGAGGACGAGACCGGCGACGATCTGGGCCCAGAACGGGACCTTGGGTATGCGGAAACCGGAGCCGGACGGCTGACCGGTACCGGCGGTGGTGGACGCGGGATTCGCGGACACGGACACACTCCAGAGATGACGCATCGGGGCGCACGGAGACGAACGGGGGACGGGGGTGCGGCGCCCGCGTCAGGGGCGGCGCCGCTGCATGGTGCCGGTTCAGACGTTGCGGCAACAGACCGCGGACATACAGCGGCAGAGATCGACATGCAGGCGCACCACGAGCGGAATGCTCGCTCGGTGGTGTGGGCGCACAGCTGTCTTCATGTCGAACACGTTAACACCTGAACTTTGAGAACCTCAAAGGTCTTCTTTGGGGGATTCCGACGGCAGCCCGCCCCGCGCGGCGCAACGGAACACAAAAACCCCAGTACAGGAGCGCACGCTCCGGCACTGGGGTTTCGAACGGAAACGGGTGCGGTGTGAGGAACCTTACGCGACGCTCACCCGGCCCTCACCCGGCCTGCACCGCCTACGGGGCGACGCCGTCCTCCTGGCCCTGGTTCGCCGCCAGCCTGGCCTTGGCGCGGTCGATCTTCGGGGCGATCTGGGCGGACATCTCGTCACGCTGCTTGCGCAGCAGGGCATAGCTGAGGGGTGCGGAGATGAGCAGGGCGAGCAGCACGACCCACACGACGTTGGACCCGCCGAGTCCGGAGGGCAGCAGGCCGTACGAGACGGCCACGGCGACGACGGCGAGACAGCCGACGAAGATGCTCAGGCGCATCAGCGTGTACCGGATCGTTGCGCTCGGCTTGGCAGCGGACACGGCTGGCCTTCTCTCTACGTACGACAAACCCTGCCCGACCAGTGAAGCATGCCCCGGAATCGATCACTTCGGCGGGCGGCGGCCCGGCCCGCCGGGAGCGGCATTCAGCCCAGCGGGAGCAGCATGATGATGTCGTCGCGATCGTCCCCTTCGGCGACCCGGATCGCGCCGGGCACCCGGCCGACCTCCTTGTAGCCGCACGACGCGTAGAAGCGGTCGGCCCCGGTGCCGCCCCGGCAGGTGAGCCGGACGGCCTCTATGCCCTCGATCCCGCGGGCGGCGTCCGCCACGGCGGACATCAGTTCGCGGCCGTAGCCGTTGCCCTGGTGGCGGGGGTGGACCATCACCGTGTACAGCCAGAGCCAGTGGGTCATCAGCCGGTGGGTGTTGTGGGTGAGGAAGGCGGACGCGGCGACGGCACCCTCCTCGTCGTAGCCGACCAGCAGGCGGGTACGCCCCTCCGCCATCGCGACGAGGTGCTTGACCAGCGCGGGCCGTATGTCCTCGCCGGTCACGGGCGGCACGAAGCCCACGGCGCCGCCCGCGTTGGAGACATCGGCCCACAGCGTGCAGATGCCGTCCCGCAGGGTGCGGTCGATCTTGGGATCGAGCTCAAACGTAAGCGCCATGGCCGCAGGGTAGCCATTACCGCGCGATCGCCTCAAATGCCGTCCAGCACGCGAGAAAGCCCCGGCCGGGGACGGCGGCCGGGGCTTTCGTACAGAGTGGGACTCTCGGCAGAACAGGCTGCGCGGAACGCTCCGGCCGTCGTCAGACGCGCATCGGCTGCGGCGCCTCGCGGCGCTCCGCGTCCGGACCCGGGTACTCACGGATGATCTCGTACCGGGTGTTGCGCTCGACGGGGCGGAAGCCCGCGTCCCGGATCAGCTCCAGCAGATCGTCACGGCCGAGCTTGTTCGGCGTGCCGTAGTTGTCCGCGTCGTGCGTGATCTTGTACTCGACGACCGAACCGTCCATGTCGTCCGCACCGTGCTGCAGCGCGAGCTGGGCGGTCTGCACCCCGTGCATCACCCAGAACACCTTGACGTGGGGGACGTTGTCGAAGAGGAGACGCGAGACCGCGAATGTCTTCAGCGCCTCGGCACCGGTCGCCATCGTCGTCCGCGCCTGCAGCTTGTTGCGGACTTTGCCGTCCTTCATGTCCACGAAGTCGTGCTGGTAGCGCAGCGGGATGAAGACCTGGAAACCGCCGGTCTCGTCCTGCAGCTCACGCAGCCGCAGTACGTGGTCGACTCGATGACGCGGCTCCTCGATGTGCCCGTACAGCATCGTCGCCGGGGTCTTCAGCCCCTTCTCGTGCGCCAGCCGGTGGATGCGCGACCAGTCTTCCCAGTGGGTGTTGTGGTCCACGATGTGCTGGCGGACCTCCCAGTCGAAGATCTCCGCGCCGCCACCGGTCAGCGACTCCAGGCCGGCCTCGATCAGCTCGTCGAGGATCTCGGAGGCGGAGAGCCCGGAAATGGTCTCGAAGTGGTGGATCTCGGTGGCCGTGAACGCCTTGAGGGAGACCTGCGGGAGGGCTTCCTTGAGCGCGCTGAGCGAGCGCGGGTAATAGCGCCACGGCAGCGTGGGGTGGAGCCCGTTGACGATGTGCAGCTCCGTGAGGTTCTCGCCCTCCATCGCCTTCGCGAGGCGGACGGCCTCCTCGATGCGCATCGTGTACGCGTCCTTCTCGCCCGGCTTGCGCTGGAACGAGCAGTACGCGCAGGACGCGGTGCACACGTTCGTCATGTTGAGGTGCCGGTTGACGTTGAAGTGCACGACGTCGCCGTTCTTGCGCGTGCGCACCTCGTGGGCGAGGCCGCCGAGCCAGGCCAGATCGTCCGACGCGTAGAGGGCGATACCGTCCTCGCGGGTCAGCCGCTCCCCTGCGCGGACCTTCTCCTCCAGCTCGCGCTTGAGCCCGACGTCCATGCGGCTGCCTCCCAGAAGTCTCTTACGTGCTGTGCGATGCGTGCGTTTCTCCCGGAAACACCGGGTGGAACCCCCGGTCACCCGGAGGCTCCACCACGTTACGCCTACGACTCCTCGGGAAGTTCCCCGACCCGGTTCTCCCACTTGGTGGAGAGCACGATCGTGGTGCGGGTGCGGGAGACGCCCTTCGTCCCGCTGAGCCGGCGGATGGTCTTCTCCAGCCCGTCGACGTCACCGACGCGCACCTTGAGCATGTACGAGTCGTCGCCCGCGATGAACCAGCAGTCCTCGATCTCGGCGAGGTCCCTGAGCCGGCGCGCGACGTCCTCGTGGTCGGCGGCGTCGGAGAGCGAGATGCCGATCAGGGCCGTGACCCCGAGCCCGAGGGAGGCGGCGTCGACGGTGGCGCGGTACCCGGTGATGACACCGGCGGTTTCCAGCCGGTTGATGCGGTCGGTGACGCTGGGCCCGGAAAGCCCCACGAGCCGCCCGAGCTCGGCGTACGAGGCCCTGCCGTTCTCCCTGAGGGCCTGGATGAGCTGCCTGTCCACCGCGTCCATATGACTGAAACCTTCCATTGTTCAGCAGTACCGCGAGTTTACGTATAGAATCTAAGGCACGCAGGGTCCACACCCTGCAGATCTTTCAGATTTTCAAAGAAGTTCTTTCGAATCCTCAGGAGTGACGAAACCGTGTACACGATCGAGATGGCCTACGCCCGGATGCGCGAGCTGCAGGACCTGGCCAACCGCTCGCGTGCCCACCACCCCGACGCCGCGCGCCGGGCCGACAAGACCCGCACCCCGCGCGTCCCGAAGAAGCGCTGAACCCCGGCCCCACCGGCCCGGCCTCAGCGACGGGAGCCACCGAGCTCCCCCTCCCACCGGCGGTACAGCCGATGCGGCACCCCTGCCGCATCCAGCACCCGCCCCGCGACGAAGTCCACCAGATCCTGGATGTGCGTCGCGCCCGCGTAGAACGCCGGAGAGGCGGGCAGCACCACGGCGCCCGCCTCGTCCAGGGCCACCAGTTGCTTCAGCGTCTGCCCGCTCAGCGGAGTCTCGCGCACCGCGACGACCAGCTTCCGCCGCTCCTTGAGCGTCACGCTCGCCGCCCGCTGCAGCAGATCCTTCGAGAGCCCCAGCGCCACACCGGCCACACAGGCCGTCGAGGCCGGCACGATCAGCATTCCCTTCGCCGGATACGACCCCGACGACGGCCCGGCCGCGAGATCACCGGCCGCCCAGTGCCGTACCCCGTCGATCTCCACATCGAAGGTGTGCGGCTTCCCGTCCGCGCCGCGCGCCAGCCAGCTGCGCAGGTCCTCCTGCCAGTGCGCGTCGCGGAAGGCGATCCCGGTCTCGTCCAGCAGCGTCAGCCGCGACGCGCGGCTCACCACCAGGTCGACGCTCTCCCCCGCGGCCAGCAGACCGCGCAGCACGGCAGCGGCGAATGGGGTGCCCGAAGCACCGGAAACCCCGACAATCCAAGGCCGCCGTTGCTGCTGACTCACTGAAGTCCCGGATTCCACACACCCGAGCCTATCCGGCATGGACCGTGCGGAACCGAGTGAGGGGCGCCAGGCGTTCCGACAGATGAAGGACGGGCCGCATACGGCGGTGGCCCAGCCACGGACAGGGGGGCGGCCATGACCGGTACCCGTACAGGCGCGTCCGCACGGGCGATGACGGCCGGTGCGCTGATGCTGGGCTGGATCGCCCTGCTGTGGGTGCTCGAATCCATCGACATGGCGACCGGCCAGGCGCTCGACACCTACGGCATCAGCCCGCGCGAGCCGGGCGAGCTTGTCGACATCGTGCCCGCCGCGTTCCTGCACAGCGGCTGGGGGCATGTCGCCTCCAACACGCTTCCGCTGCTGATCCTCGGCTTCGTCGCCGCCCTCGGCGGGATACGCCGGTTCGCCGCCGTCGTCCTCACCGTGATCGTGGTCAGCGGCCTCGGCGTCTGGCTGACCGCGCCGCCGTACACGGTCACGCTCGGCGCGTCCGGTGTCGTCTTCGGCCTCTTCGGCTATCTGCTGGTCCGCGGCTTCGTCGACCGCCGGCCGCTCGACATCGTGGTGGGGCTCGTGATCGCCGCGATCTACGGATCGCTGCTGTGGGGCGTCCTGCCGACCGACTCCGGGATCAGCTGGCAGGCGCATCTGTTCGGGCTGATCGGAGGGGTGGGCGCGGCGTTCGCGTTCCGCCGCCCGCGCCGCACCGCCCGTCCGGCACCCCCTGCTCCTACGGTGTGAGGCCGCGCACCAGCAGGTCCAGCAGGGCGCACGCGAAGAGCGCGATCCCGATGAACCCGTTGACGGAGAAGAACGCCCGGTTCAGCCGGGACAGGTCGTGCGGCCGCACCACGCGGTGCTCGTACACGAACGCCACCGCGACGACGACCATGCCGGCCCAGTAGAAGAGCCCCGCATCCGTCACTACCCCGAACCAGACCAGCAGCCCGGTCGTCACCGCGTGGCAGACCCGGGCGCCCCACAGTGCGGCCGGGACACCGAAGCGGGCCGGGACCGACAGCACGCCGTGCGCGCGGTCCGCCTGGACGTCCTGGCAGGCGAAGATCAGGTCGAAACCGCCGATCCACACACCGACCGCGAGACCGAGGATCACCGCGTCCCACGACCAGCTGCCGGTGACCGCCAGCCAGGCACCGATGGGTCCCATGGCCTGCGCGATCCCGAGGATCGCGTGCGGGTAATGGGTGAACCGCTTGCCGTACGGATAGACGACCATCGGCACGACGGCGATCGGCGCCAGCGCCAGACAGAGCGGGTTCAGCAGGGCGGCGGCACCGAGAAAGACGACGACGGCGACGAGCGCCCCCGTCCACGCCGACCGCACGGACACGGCACCGGTGACCAGCTCGCGATGGGCGGTACGCGGGTTACGGGCGTCGATCTCCCGGTCGATGATCCGGTTCGCGGCCATCGCGAACGTCCGCAGCCCGACCATCGCAACGGTGACGAGCAGCAGCCGCCCCCAATGGATGTTCTCGTCGAGCTGGAACATCGCGGTCAGCGCGGCGATGTAGGCGAACGGCAACGCGAAGACCGAGTGCTCGATCATCACCAGCCGCAGGAACGCCCTGACCCTGCTGGTCGGATGCGCGGGCCCGGGGCCCAGCGCCGCTTCGGCCGCACTCACAGCCCGTACTCCTTCCACCGGCGGTCGACCTTCGCCGCCGTCTCCGGGTCGGACTCGACCATGTTCGGCCAGCCGCCGTCCCGCGTGTAGCCCTCCTCGGGCCACTTCTTCGTCGCGTCGATGCCCGCCTTCCCGCCCCAGAACTGCTGGTAGGAGGCATGGTCGAGATGATCGACCGGGCCTTCGGTGACGGTGAGGTCCCGGGCGTAGTCGGTGTTGCCGAGCGCCCGCCACGCCACTTCGTGCAGATCGTGGACATCGCAGTCGGAGTCCACGACGACGATCAGCTTGGTCAGCGACATCATGTGCGCGCCCCAGATGGCACTCATCACCTTCTGGGCGTGCTTCGGGTACTTCTTGTCGATCGAGACGATCGCACAGTTGTGGAAGCCGCCCGCCTCCGGCAGGTGGTAGTCCACGATGTCCGGCACGATGATCTTGAGCAGCGGCAGGAAGAACCGCTCGGTGGCCCGTCCCAGCGGCCCGTCCTCGGTGGGCGGCCGGCCCACCACGATCGACTGGAGCAGCGGACGCTTGCGCATGGTCACGCAGTCGATGGTCAGTGCGGGAAACGGTTCCTGCGGCGTGTAGAAGCCGGTGTGGTCGCCGAACGGCCCCTCGGGCAGCATCTTCCCGGGCTCCAGCCACCCCTCGATGACGACCTCCGCGTGCGCCGGGACCTGCAGCGGCACGGTCTTGCAGTCGACCATCTCGATCCGCTTGCCCTGGATGAACCCGGCGAAGAGGTACTCGTCGATGTCGCCCGGCAGCGGGGCGGTGGAGGCGTACGTCACCGCGGGCGGTGCCCCGAACGCGATCGCGACGGGCAGCCGCTCCCCGCGCTTGGCGGCGACCTGGTAGTGGTTGCGGCTGTCCTTGTGGATCTGCCAGTGCATCCCGATGGTGCGCCGGTCGTGGCGCTGGAGCCGGTACAGACCCAGGTTCCGTACCCCGGTCTCCGGGTGCTTGGTGTGGGTGAGCCCCAGGTTGAAGAAGGAGCCGCCGTCCTCGGGCCAGGTGAAGAGCGCGGGCAGCCGGTCCAGGTCCACGTCGTCGCCGGTGAGGACGACCTCCTGCACCGGGGCGCTCTCGGACTTCACCTTCTTCGGCGGCACGTGCACCATCGACCCGAGCTTCCCGAAGGCCTCGCGCACCCCGACGAAGCCGTGCGGCAGTTCCGGCTTCAGCAGACCGCCGATCTTCTCGCCGATGTCGGCGTACGACTTCAGCCCGAGTGCCTTCAGCAGCCGCCGGTCGGTCCCGAACACGTTCATGGCCAGGGGCATCGACGACCCCTTGACGTTCTCGAAGAGCAGCGCGGGCCCGCCCGCCTTGTTCACCCGGTCGACGATCTCGCCGACTTCCAGATAGGGGTCGACCTCGGCCTTGATGCGCTTGAGCTCGCCCTCGCGCTCCAGTGCCCGGAGGAGGGAACGAAGATCGTCGTAAGCCATGCGGACCAGTATCGGCCACGGGCTACCCTGGCCCCGTCACCGGGGCGGGACAGCGCCCCGCCATCTCTCCGCGGGGGGACCCTTCCATCATGTTCCGGGCCTTGATCTATCTCCTGCCTCTGGCTCTGACGATCTATGCGTTCATCGACTGTCTGAACACGCCGGAGGACGAGGCCAGGCACCTGCCGAAGATCGCCTGGGTCTTCATCATCCTGCTGTTCTGGATCGTCGGCCCGATCGTCTGGCTGGCCGCGGGAAAGATGCGCCACGTGCCCGCCGGAGGCCGTACGCCGTCGGAATGGCACCGCAACCACCGCCACGAGTGGGTGGCACCGGACGACAATCCGGAGTTCCTGAAGGCGCTGAAGGAAGAGAACAAGAAGGACGAGTCGCTCCTCAAGGACTGGGAGGCGGATCTGCGCCGCCGCGAGGAGGAGCTCAAGCGCCGCGAGAGCGGGGCCGGTCCGGAGGAGTCCGCTCCGCCCGCCACGTGACCGCGCAGGATTCACGGGTACAGCCGCTTTCCGTTCGGCCGGACGCCGGACGGGCTCGATTTCCGGGCCTGTCCGGCGCTTGAGGACACCGCACGGCCGGGAAGGGGAACTGCATGAAGGACAGGGACGACGCCGGGGGCACCGGCCGTGACGTCGACCGGGCGTGGCTGGCGACCGCCGTAGCGGAGGCCCGCACCGGACTGGCCGAGGGCGGCATTCCGATCGGCGCCGCGCTGTACGGCGCGGACGGCACGCTCCTCGGCAGCGGGCACAACCGCCGCGTCCAGGACAGCGACCCGTCCATGCACGCGGAGACCGCCGCCTTCCGTGCTGCCGGCCGGCAGCGCTCGTACCGCGGCACGACGATGGTGACCACCTTGTCGCCCTGCTGGTACTGCAGCGGTCTGGTGCGCCAGTTCGGGATCTCCCGGGTGGTCGTCGGTGAGGCGGCGACCTTCCACGGCGGGCACGACTGGCTGTCCCGGCACGGCGTCGAGGTCGTGCTCCTCGACGACGCCGAGTGCACCGCCATGATGCGCGCGTTCATCCAGGACCACCCGGACGTCTGGAACGAGGACATCGGCGATGCGTGAACCCAGGACCCCGAGGATTCCCGCCATCGATCTGCGGCCGTGGCTCTCCGGCGACGGCGGGGCCCGCCGCGCGATCGCGGCCACCGTCGACGAGGCGCTGCGCACGGCCGGCTTCCTGCTGGTCACCGGGCACGGCGTGGATCCCGCGCTGCGGACCGCGATCCGCGACGCCGCGCGGCCGTTCTTCCGGCTGCCCGCCGCCACGAAGGAGCCGTACGCGGTCAGGGTCGGCGGCCGCGGCTGGCTCGGCCCCGGCTCCGAGGCCAACGGCTGTGCGGAGGGCACGCGGACGCCCCCGGACCTCAAGGAGTCGCTCTCCTTCGCCGCCGAGGACCCCACCGGGGATCCGGCGGTCGACGCCGAGTGGTTCCTGCCCAACACCTGGCCCGGCGAGGCGCCCGAGCTGAAAGCCCTGGTGACGGAGTACCTCGCGCAGATGCGGACCCTGTCTGACCGGCTGCTGGAGCTGCTCGGCACGGCGCTCGGCGAGCCCGAGGACTTCTTCACCCGGCACACCACGCACCCGACCTGGGGTTTCAACATCAACTGGTATCCGGGTACGGAGGTGGTCGGAAAGCCGGAGCCGGGCCAGTTCCGGATCGGCCCGCACACCGACTTCGGCACGGTCACGGTGCTCGACCGGCAGGCCGGGAAGGGCGGACTGCAGGTCTTCACGGACGAGGGCGGCTGGGAGGACGCCCCGTACGACCCCGAGGCCTTCACCATCAACATCGGTGACCTCATGGCGCGCTGGACGGGTGACCGCTGGCGCTCCGGCCGGCACCGGGTACTGCCGCCGCCCTCCGACGTGCCGGCCGAGGAACTGATGTCGCTCGTCTACTTCTACGAGTGCGACCCGCGCACCACGGTCGAGTCGGTGCCCGCGCCGACCGGCCGGGTCACGTATGAGCCGGTGGATTCGCACACGTATCTGCGCGCGAAACTGGACGCGATCTCGGTCGGCTGACGGCGCCGCCTCTCAGGAGGCGCCCGCCGCCGCCCCGGAATGCGCTGCCCGCCGACGGATCAGAACTGCCTGCCGGCGTCGCCGTCGCGCCCGGGGGCTTCCGCCGCGTACCCGTCCCGCAGCTCCTGCCACCGCGTGAACGTCCACGCGGACCAGTCGGCGGGGTGCCCGTCCAGTGCCTGGAGCAGGTATTCGAAGTGGTGGTGCCAGCCCGCCAGGCAGTCCAGTCGCAACGCGTCGTCGCCCCGGAACTCATTGGTGAAGCGGAGCACCACATGGTCGCCGCGGGGCGGCTCCAAGTGGAAGCGGATCCGGCCGTGCATCCCCTCGAGGGTGTATTCGGCGACCCGCTCGACGTCCCATGCGGTGACGGTGCCGGAGGCGACCGTGGCGTTCCCCGCCTCGTCGGTGTTGAGCCAGCGCAGCGTGATCCTTCCGCCGATGCGCGGCTCGAACGGTTCGGCGGCGGCGAGCCACCCCCGCAGCCCCTCGGAACTGGCAACGGCTGCCCACACCCGTTCGACGGGGTGGGGCAGCCGGAGCGTGAACCGCAGGATGCGCCTGTCGCCGTCGGTCTCCGCGGCGCCACGTTCGATCACGGGATACGTGTCGCTCATGGTTCCAGCGTGGCCCGGTGGGACGCGTTCCGCACCCGTACGGATGAAGGCACCCGTACGGGGGATGGGCGCGGTGGCTCAGACGCCGGCGTAGGAGTGCTTGCCGGTGACGAAGATGTTCACGCCGTAGTAGTTGAACAGCCAGCAGCCGAAGGCGATCAGCGCCAGGTAGGCGGCCTTGCGCCCCTTCCAGCCCGCGGTGGCGCGAGCGTGCAGGTAGCAGGCGTACGCGACCCAGGTGATGAAGGACCAGACCTCCTTGGGGTCCCAGCCCCAGTAGCGGCCCCAGGCGTCGCCCGCCCAGATCGCGCCCGCGATGATCGTGAACGTCCACAGCGGGAAGACGGCGGCGTTGACGCGGTACGAGAACTTGTCGAGGGTCGCCGCGGCGGGCAGCCGGGAGAGCACGGACTGGGCGAACGATCCCGGCTCGGTGCCGTTCGCGAGCTTGTTCTCGTAGCTGTCACGGAACAGGTAGAGCAGGGTGCCGACCGCGCCGATGTAGAAGACGGCGCCACAGATGATGGCGGTGGAGACGTGGATCCACAGCCAGTACGAGTGCAGGGCGGGCACCAGCTGGTCGCTGGACGTGTAGAGCACGGTGGTCGCGATGCCGAGGTCCAGCAGGACGGTGGTGACCAGCAGCAGGCCCATCCAGCGGACGTTCTTCTTCAGCGCGAGCAGAATCAGGTACGCGGCGACGGCCACCGTGGAGAAGGTGATCGAGAACTCGTACATGTTGCCCCACGGGGCGCGCTGCACCGACAGTGCGCGGGCGACGACCCCGGCGGCCTGGACGAGGAAGGCGAGCACGGTCATCGAGACCGCGATCCGCCCCCACAGATCGCCCTTGAACGTGCCACCGGCGGCGCCGGGCCCGTCCGGGACGTCACGCGAACCGGCCGCGGAGCGCGTGATGATCTTCGGCCGGTCCAGTACGGCGGTGGCGCCGCCCTGCTGGGCGACCTGGACCTGGATCTTCGCCGGGGAGGAGCCGGCGGCCCCGGCCCCGGTCAGCGCGGCGGCGGTACGGCCGACCTTGCTGCGGCTGCCGAACACCCATTCCGCGATGTGCGCGAAGAAGGCGATGGTGTAGACGGCCATCGACGAATAGATCAGCACATTGCTGGTGTGTGCCAGATTCTCGTTGGTTGCGGCGGCGAGATTCACTTCTCAGCCCCTTCGGCAGGTTCTTCGGAATGTGCTTCGGCGGATGCCTCGTCGGGCGCGGTGGGCGCCATGTCATGGAGCGTGACCGCGAGATCGGCCAGTTCCTCGGGAAGCTTCGCGGACTCGCTGCGGCCCAGTCCCGCCATCTCGACGACGGTGACACCGTCCGCTCCCCGCACGGCCCGGACCCAGACCCGGCGCCGCTGGATGAACAGCGAGCCGGCCAGACCGGCGATCGCTCCGATGGCGCCGGTGAGCGCCCAGCCACTGGCGGGCTGCTGCGAGATCTGGAAGGTGGCCCACTGCTCGATGCCCTCGAAGGTGATCGATCCGGCGCCGTCGGGAAGCTTCATCGTCTCGCCGGGCAGCAGCCGCTGCTTCAGCTTGTCACCCTTGCCGTCCTTGAACGCCTTCATCTTCGAGGTGTTCAGCTGGTACACGTTCTGCGGCAGCCCGGAGTCGACGCCGAGGCTGCCGTGGTACCCGTTGAGGGCGAGCACCGGGAAGTCCGCGGCCGGGAACTGCGAGAACATCGTCCCCTTGCCGTTGCCCGCGAACGTCGGGACGAAGAACGCCTGGAAACCCAGCTGGTCCTTCTTGCCGTTCTTGTCGCGGTAGCCGTCCATCACCTTGATCGCGCCGGTCGAGGTGGCGTTGGAGTCGATCGGCAGCAGGGGAACGGCGGTCTTGTAGACCTCCTTGCCCCTGCCGTCCTTGACGGAGACGACCGGGGCGTACCCGTGCCCGATCAGATAGACCTTGGAGCCGTCGACCACCAGCGGCTCGTTGACCTTGATGACGGCCTTCTTCGGCTTGCCGTACGCGCCCTCGGCGTACGTGACGTGGGCCTCGTACTTCCGCGGGGTGCCGATCTGCGGGCCGTTGCGCTCGTACGTGCCGATGAACTTGTCGAGGGTGAAGCTGAACGGGACGAGCGAGTCCGTGTCGTAGAGCGATCCGGACTTGAAGTCGTCGTACTGGGTCAGCGTGTTGGAGAAGCCGTCGCCCTGGACGATCAGCTTGCCGCCCTCGGACTTGAAGAGCTGCCCGGTGGCGAAGGCCACGAGCATGACGATCAGCGCGACATGGAACATCAGGTTCCCGGCCTCGCGCAGATACCCCTTCTCGGCGGCGACCGCGTCATCGACGGCGTGCGCCCGGAAGCGCCGCTTGCGCATCATCGCGAGCGCCGCCTCGCGGACCTCCTCGGGCGCGGCGTCGGTGCGCCACGTCGTGTACGCGGGCAGCCGGGTCAGCCGCTTGGGGGCGCCCGGCGGGCGGCTGCCCAGCTGGCCGATGAACTGGCCGGTGCGCGGGACGATGCAGCCGATGAGGGAGATGA
Organism: Streptomyces sp. JH14; assembly: GCF_029428675.1. GTDB lineage: Bacteria > Actinomycetota > Actinomycetes > Streptomycetales > Streptomycetaceae > Streptomyces. The sequence goes on from NZ_JAJNEL010000001.1 coordinate 2,954,600, forward strand.
ACAGCAGGATGTAGATCGCGGAGAACCACACCGAGCTGTAGACGTCGAAGAACTGGAGCTTCTCGTAGAGCGGCGTGACCGTGGTGTGGGCTTCCTTGAAGGTCTGCACCTTCAGTTCGTCCACGCTGTTCTGCGGGATCAGCGAGCCGGGGATGGCGCCGAGCGACAGCAGGAAGAGCAGGATCAGCGCGACCCGCATCGACGTGAGCTGGCGCCAGAACCAGCGGGCCCAGCCGATGACGCCCATGGCGGGCAGCGTGGCCAGGGCTTCCTCGCGCGGGGCGGTGGACAGCTGCGAGCCGGCCGCGCCGAGCTCGGCCGCGTTCTCCCGCTCCTGCCGGCCCTCGCGCTCGCCCGGGCTCTCGCCCTCGCGCTCACTCTCGTTCGCGTGCTCTTCGGCCGCGTCTGTCCTGGTGTTGCTCATGGAACTCAGATCCCCACCGTGAAGCCGTTGGACCAGCCCTGCAGTTCCTGCATCATGCTGGCCCACACACCGGTCAGCAGGAGCAGTCCGGTCACGATCATCATTGCGCCACCGATCCGCATGACCCATGCGTAGTGGCGCTTGACCCATCCGAAGGCACCGAGCGCCTTGCGGAAGGCGACTGCGGCGAGCACGAACGGCAGGCCGAGTCCGAGACAGTACGCGAGGGTCAGGACGGCCCCGCGTCCGGCGGTCCCCTGGTCGATGGCGAGCACCTGCACCGAGGTGAGCGTCGGGCCGAGGCACGGCGTCCAGCCGACCCCGAAGAGCACTCCGAGCAGCGGTGCTCCGACCAGACCCGTCACCGGCCGCTTGTGAATGCGGAATTCGCGCTGTGTCATCCAGGGCATCAGCCCCATGAAGAAGAGACCCATCAGGACCATCAGCACGCCGAGGATCTTGGAGATCGCCTCGCTGTGGTCCTGCAGCCGCTCCCCGAAGAAGCCGAAGAGGGCACCGCCGGAGACGAACACGGCGGAGAAGCCGAGCACGAAGAGCGAGGCGCCGACGACCATCCGCCCGCGTCTGGCCTGGGCCAGATCGGTCCCGCTGACCCCGGTGACGTACGAGAGGTAGCCGGGCACCAGCGGCAGCACGCACGGCGAGAAGAACGAGACGAGTCCGCCGAGCACGGCGATGGGCAGGGCCACCAGCAGGGCCCCGCTGAACACGGTCTCGTTCATGCCCGTGGTCGCGGCGAGCGTGAGCACAGGATCACTTCTCCGCGATCAACGGGTCGATCATCTTGCGGAGCTTGACGTCGTCGAGGGCCGCGAGGGTGCGGGCCGCGATCTTCCCGTCCCGGTCGATGACCACGGTCGACGGGATGGCCTGCGGGTTCAGCGTGCCCTTCGGGAAGCGCAGGATGAGCTTGCCGATCGGGTCGAAGAAGCTCGGATAGGTGATGCCGTTGTCCTGCTCGAAGTTCACCGCCGGGCCCTTCTCGGCGTCCCGGGTGTTGATCCCGATGAACTGGACGCCCTGGCTCGCGGTCTCCTTCGACACCTTCGCGAAGTGCTTGGCCTCGAGACGGCAGGGGCCGCACCACGAGCCCCACACGTTCAGCACGACGACCTTGCCCTTGTAGGCGCCGATGTCCAGCGGCTTGCCGTCCAGCGTCGTCCCGTCGAGCTTCGGCGCGTCCTGACGGTCCGCCCTGGCCACCGTGGAAATCCCGCCACTGCCGGTGACGAAGTGGGAGTTGCCGCCACCACGGGCCTGGTTGCCGTCACCGCCGCAGGCGGTCAGGGTCAACGCCAGCGCGGCGGCCGCTGCGGGCGCGGCGAGCAGGGTGAAGCGGCGTCGGAGTGCGCGGCCAAAGCTCATGTGAAAAGTTTCGCATGTCGGTTTCGGGGATCTTGCGCACCCCCCTCGGTGCCCGTAAAGCCCGTTGTCAGGCCTGTTTAAAGAAGGCGTTCCAGCCACCGTCGGGCGACTGGCCGACGTCCAGCGTACGGAGCTTCGCGAGCACGGCCGGGTCCTGGACGTCGAGCCAGTCGACGAACTGCCGGAACGACACGAGCCGCACCCCGGGCTTCTCCGCAATCCTTTTGATGGTCTCCTCGACCGCATCCATGTAGATGCCGCCGTTCCACACCTCGAAGTGGTTGCCGATGAAGAAGGGTGCGCGATTCGTTCCGTACGCCCGGTCGAAACCGGCGAGATACGACTGGGTGGCCTGTGTGCGCCAGGCCGGAAAGCGCGACGGTATTCCGTGGGTGGAATTCACCGACTGGTTGGCAAGTATGTTGTAGTCCATCGACAGCACTTCGAAGGTGTGCCCGGGGAACGGTATGCCCTGGAGCGGAAGATCCCACAGGCCCTGGCGCTTCTCCGGCCAGATCTGGGTGCCGCCGGGCGAACTCGCGTCGTAGCGCCAGCCCAGTTTGCGCGCGGCGGGCAGCAGATTGTCCTGGCCGAGCAGACAGGGCGTGCGCGCTCCGACGAGTTCCTTGCGGTAGTCGAACGGCAGTGGTTCGAGATCGGTCCAGCCGGTGTTGGTGCGCCATTCGGTGACGAAGGAGATCGCCTGCTCGATTTCGTTCTCCCACTGGGCGGGCGTCCAGTGGGCGACCGACCCGGAACCGGCGCAGAAATGCCCGTTGAAGTGCGTGCCTATCTCATGGCCGTCGAGCCAGGCCGTGCGTATGTGGCCCAGCGTCTCCTTGATGTGGGCATCGGTGAGATAGCCGATGTCGGAGGCACCTGTGCGGTTGTTCGGCGGCCGGTACAGGGATTTCTTCGACTCGGGCAGCAGGTAGATCCCGGAGAGGAAGAAGGTCATCGCCGCGTCGTACTCCTTGGCGAGATCGAGAAAACGCGGGAAGAGACCGGTACCGACCTCGCCCGCCCCGTCCCAGGAAAAGATCACGAACTGCGGCGGGGTCTCGCCGGGCTCCAGTGGAACCGGCGCGGAAGGCTGGTTCGGCTGCTCCCCGGTGTCCGCGGTGGAACCGTCCCCGATCTCGCGGACGTCCTCACCTCCGGCGCCGTCCCCCTCGTCCTTGCCGTCCGCCGTCTCGGCCGGGACGGGAACCGACCGGCTTCCTTCGGGAGAGGGCGGAGAACCGCAGCCCGCCATCCCGACGGCAGCCGCGGCTCCCAGTCCGGCTCCGAGCAGACTCCTTCGGCTGATGTCGCGCATGGCGTCCCCATCTGCGGTCGTTCCGGCCCAACTGCATACAAACTGGCGAAGGCTTAGATGGGCGAAACGACGCAGGGGTTCCGCCGACCGCCAACTTCTGTGTGCCCGGAGCCGCCGCCGGCCGAACACACCGCGGGCCCCGGCCGACGAATCGGCGGGGCCCGCGGCGGAATCGGCGAGAAAAGGATCCAGGGCCTTTCGGGCCCTAGGCTCCGAACGCCTTGGACTTCCCCTTCACCGGCTTGGCACCGGCCAGCAGATGCGCCGGCACCAGATCACGGGCCGGCTCGCTGTAGCCGACGGAGACGATCTTGTCGCCCTGATACGTGAAGCTGGTCAGCGAGGCGAGCGTGCACTGCCGCTTGCGCGGGTCGTGCCACAGACGACGCCGTTCGACGAAGCTCCGCACGATCCAGATCGGCAGCTGATGGCTGACACAGACCGCCTCGTGCCCACGCGCCGCGTCACGCGCGGCGTCGAGCGCGCCCATCATCCGTACGACCTGCTCGATGTACGGCTCGCCCCAGGACGGGCGGAACGGATTGGTGAGGTGCTTCCAGTTGTCAGGCTTGCGCAGCGCCCCGTCACCGACCCCGAAGGTCTTGCCCTCGAAGACATTGGCGGCCTCGATCAGCCTCTCGTCGCTGGCCAGGTCGAGACCGTGCGACTTGGCGATCGGCGTCGCCGTCTCCTGGGCGCGCTCCAGCGGGGAGGCGACGACATGGGTGATGTCACGGCTCTCCAGGTGCTCGGCGACCCGGTCGGCCATCTGCCGGCCGAGCTCGGACAGGTGGTAGCCGGGGCGGCGCCCGTAGAGCACGCCGTCGGGGTTGTGCACCTCCCCGTGACGCATCAGATGAACAACGGTGATGTCCTTGGCGGCGGCGCTCACGCGGTGGCCTCCGATGCGGCGCGGGCGGCGGCGGGCAGGGCGGCGGCGATCCGCTCGACGGCCTGCGCGTCATGGGCGGTGGAGACGAACCAGGACTCGAACGCGGACGGCGGCAGGTAGACGCCCTGCGCCAGCATCGAGTGGAAGAAGGCGGTGAAGCGGAACGCCTCCTGCTTCTTCGCGTCCTCGTAGTTCCGCACCGGCTGATCCGTGAAGAACACGGAGAACATGTTGCTGGCCGAGGACACGGTGTGCGCGACGCCCTCCTTGGTGAACGCCTCGCCCACCAGGGACCGGATCTCCGCGGAGACCGCGTCGACCTTCGCGTACGCCGCGTCGTCGAGCAGCCGCAGCTGGGCGAGACCGGCGGCGGTGGCGACCGGGTTACCGGAGAGCGTGCCCGCCTGGTAGACCGGGCCGACCGGGGCGAGGTGCGCCATCACATCGGCGCGCCCGCCGAAGGCCGCGGCCGGGAAGCCGCCACCCATGACCTTGCCGAAGGTCATCAGGTCGGGCCGCACCCCGTCGACACCGAACCAGCCGGCCTTCGAGGTACGGAAACCGGTCATGACCTCGTCGGAGATGTACAGCGCACCGTCGGCGGCGCAGATCTCCTTCAGCCCGGCGTTGAAGCCGTCGAGCGGCGGAACGACGCCCATGTTGCCGGGCGACGCCTCGGTGATCACACAGGCGATCTCACCGGGGTGCGCGGCGAACGCGGTCCGCACGGCCTCCAGGTCGTTGTAGGGCAGCACGATCGTGTCGCCCGCCTGCGCACCCGTGACCCCCGGGGTGTCCGGGAGGCCGAAGGTCGCGACCCCGGACCCGGCGGCGGCGAGCAGCGCATCGACGTGCCCGTGGTAGCAGCCGGCGAACTTCACGACCTTCGCCCGGCCGGTGAAACCGCGGGCCAGCCGGATCGCGGACATGGTCGCCTCGGTGCCGGACGACACCAGCCGTACCTGCTCCACCGGCTCGATCCGGGCCACGATCTCCTCGGCGAGCGCGACCTCGCCCTCACCGGGCGTACCGAACGAGGTGCCGCGGGCGACAGCCTCCTGGACTGCAGCGATGACCTCGGGGTGGGAGTGGCCGAGAATCATCGGCCCCCACGAACACACGAGGTCGACATACTCACGGCCGTCGGCATCGGTGAGATACGGACCGGTACCGGACACCATAAAGCGGGGCGTACCGCCCACGGCCCGGAAGGCACGGACAGGAGAGTTCACGCCGCCGGGCGTCACGAGGGAAGCGCGGTCGAAAAGCGTCTGCGAAACTGGGGCGTCATAGGGAAAGCTCACACAAGCCATGGTGTCAGAGCCACCGGCGGTCTTGCGGACAGGTGTTTCACACCACGCCCGTGGGGGAGGTCACTGACACGATGATCGGGTTGCGCGGCGGGGGCTGTGTCTCCTAAGTAGTAGTCGGGTGGATGAGATATGCATCGCGGTGGCGAAGTGGGCGAAGGGACCGACGACCTGGGGCCCGAGCCTGCCCGGCGCGGTCGGCACCGGCGTGAGGCTGAGCGTAAGCAGGGCATACGGGCCGACAGTGCCCGGGCCGGAAGCGGGAGTGGTGGCCGGGTGGGGGTGACCTACAAATATTTCGGGGCCCCGGACGGGGCCACTGCCGCACGCGTGCCCATTTCGATGCGCCCCGAGGAACTCGGCGGCGACGAGCTGGGCATGGGCGGCATGTTCACCAAGATCAAACCTGAGACCGTAGCGGCCATGGTCCTCACCGGCATCCAGGGCATACCCCTGCACAAGGTCCCCCCATTGGAACTGGTCGTCCTGCACCCCGACTACGCGGTGGTCAAGCTCCCGATGACGGTCGTCGACCCGCTGCGCGACGTCAGCGAGGAGTCGGTCGGCGCCGCGGCGTTCATCTGGTCCACGGTCCCGGACCGCGGCGGCCCGCGCGACGCGTTCAACGTCTACCAGCTGCTGCACGAGTGGCAGGACTTCTCGCACCGGCTGCATGACGCGGGGCACCAGGCCTACTGCCTGGTGTGGCCCTGAGGCAGCCCCGAACCGACCCCGAGCGGGTCCCGGCACCACCCCGTGGCAAGGCTGTCACCCCGGGGCTCTACGGTTCTCCCCTGTTCTCGTGCACGCTGCACGTTCGGGAGGGGACCCATGACCACCAGCGCCGTATCCGCTCGTCTTGTCGCCACGCTCACTGCGCCCCTGGCCCGCGAACGCGACGCCGCGTACGCGCCGTCCGTCCTGCGGTGGCCGGATCGCCGGCTGCTGATACAGCGCGGCGACTTCGAGGCGGTCGCCGTCGATCTGGACGCCCGGTCCGCCCCGCAGACCCGTTTTCCCGCTCCCTGGCCGCGTCGTTTCGGTACGTTCACGGTGGCGCCGGACGGGGATCTCGCGGTCTTCGCAGGGGTGCACACGGTGCGCGCGGTGGATCCGGCGGGCGCAGTGCTCTGGGAGGTGCGGCACGGTTGCTGGGACGGGGGCTGTCGCGTCCTGCACGAGTCGTTCGAGGAGTACGCGGACAGCAGGGCGCATCTGTACGCCGACAGCGGCTCGGTGGTGTTCTCGGCGGACGGGTCGCTCGTGTGGGCCCATGTCCGCGGCCCCGTGGCCGCGGCGGCCCCGGACCCCGAGGCGCTCGACGAGTGGCTGGTCATCGATGCGGCCGACGGGCGGGTGCTGGGGCGGGCGGACGCGCAGACCGTGGCGGCGGGCTCGGAGCACGTACCGCATCCCGATCCGGCACAGATGGGGTTGAGCGTCGGGGAGGGCCAGGACGGGGCGCCGCTGCTGTGGGGACGGTGGGACGGGGTGGAGCTGTCCGTGGAGCACTTCGGCGAGGAGGAGCGGATCCTGACCTCGGTGAGTCCCACGGGCGAGCACTTCCTGACGGTGGCTCACGATCTCGATTCGCTGGCGCTGCACCGGGTCGCGGACGGTGCGGTGGTGGCCGAGCTGGAGGCCGGGGACGCCGTTCCCCGTCACCCCGAAGCGGACCCGGACGACTTCGACGCCGACGAGGTGATGTGGGACTACGAGTGCGGATTCGTGGACAAGGACACGGCCATCTCCAGCACGGACGCGGAGGAGGAGTGCGGGCCGGTCCGCCACTGGCTGCTGGAGACGGCGGGAATGCGTCCGCTCGGGCAGGTCGCGTACCCGTTCCCGGTCTCCGGCACGCCCACGGCCCTCGGCGACGGCACCTGGTACACGGTGTCCGGGGCCGGGGACGTCCTGCATCTGTGGGCCTTGGACGCGTAGGACAGCCCACGACGGCATTCGGCCATTCATTGGCCGAAGAAAGATCTTCAGCCGACCTGCCGACTCTGCCGATGCACCCCCCGTACAGCCGATACCGCCGGGGCGGCCGACGCAGGTCACGCAGCCGGTGGAGTCAGTCGGTGTGCAAGGCATCGACGTCGAGGAGGTCTGCTCATGGGCGACACTCTGCTGGCCCTGTCCGTCCCCGTGCTGGTCCTCGCCGCCGGTATCCACGCAGGGTGCGAGACCTGGTGGCGGCGCCGGATCCCGGCGCCGCCGTCCCTGTACACCCATCAGGCGGCACGCCTCGCCGATCGCGAGACGGTCGCGGCCGCCGAGGAGATCGTCGACGGGGCGTACGCGACGCTGAAGGGGTTCTACGGCGTCTCGGAAACCACCGTTCCGGGCATGGGGGCCACCAGCGTGCCAGGCGCCCCGGGGTTCACGCCCGGGGCGGTTGCCAGTCCGGGTCACGGCCGGTCACAGCCAGCATCCGCTCGAAGGGGCTAGCACTGTCCGCTACGGGGAAGGGCTCACCGAACACCTTCGCCTTGCGCGCGTTCGGCGCCATCTCGGCGAGCCCGGGGCCGAGTTCGCTCACCACGGCCTCGTCCGGGACGAATTCCTGCCCGGTGGCCCGTGCCAGGTCCCACGCATGCACGGTCAGATCGCCCAGCACCATCCGCGCGACGGTCCGGGCGGGAAACCCCATGGAACCCGCGGTCCCCTCGTCCGCGCCCGGCGCACCCCACGCCGCCACCAGCTTGGCCGTCTCCTCGTCGAAGCGGCTCCGCCAGTCCGCAGTCACCGCGGTCGGCCTCGCGCCGAAGTCCGGCTCCTCCCGGGCCGCCAGGGCCTGGAAGTTGACGATCACCTGGAAGAGATGGTCGACCAGGGCCCGCACGTCGTACTCCGTGCACGGTGTGGGGTCGCCCAGCCGGCTGTCATCGATCCCGCGTACGACGGGAGCAGCACGATCGGCGGCCACAGCCAGCAGTTCACTGATTTTCTTCATGCTGCGACCGTCCGCCCAGCGGCGGCCCGTGTCTTGAACAAACGCGACACCACCGATTCGAACTCACGTTCACCATAGGATCGGTCCCATGTCTGCTCCTCGACGCGACACCCGGGGCATCGTCGACGCCCGCGAACTCTTCGCGCATGTGCACTTCCGCCGCCGCGAGCCCGCTCCCGGACTGCGGACACGGGTGGACTCCTACTGGCTGATCGACTGGGACCTGCCGGAGCCGTACACCTCGCACGTGGTCCCGCACCCTTCGGTGAACCTGGTCTTCCAGCGCCACGAGAGCAGCGGCGAGGCCGCCTTCGCGGAGGTCGCGGGCATCGATCTCGGGCTCTTCGCCCAGAAGCTGGAGGGCCGGGGGCGGGTGTGCGGGGTGAAGTTCCGGCCAGGCGGCTTCCGGCCGTTCGCGCCGGGCCGCCCGGTGTCGCAGTGGACGGGCCGGCGACTCCTGGCGCACGAGGTCCTCGCCGTACCCGCTCCGGTGGCGGCCGTACTGGACCCGGCCGAGGAGGACGCACGGGTCGCGGCGCTGGACACGTACCTGCTGGCGCTCGCCCCGGAACCGGACCCGCAGGCCGAGCGCGCCATGGCGCTGGTCGAGCGCGTCCGCACCGACCGCACGATGCGCCGGGTCGACGAACTCGCCCGCGTCGAAGGGCTGTCGGCACGCTCGCTGCAGCGGCTCTTCGCCGCGTACGTGGGCGTCAGTCCCAAGTGGGTGATCCTCCGCTACCGCATCCACGAGGCGCTGGAACGCGCCGAGTCGGACCCCGAGGTGGACTGGGCGGAGCTGGCCGCGGACCTCGGGTACAGCGACCAGGCCCACCTGACCAGGGACTTCACATCGACGATCGGCGCCCCGCCAACGGCACTCGTCGCCCGTTGACGGTCGGTACCGGTGGTTGTCGGTGGTGCGGCCTACTGTCTTGGTATGGAACGCACCTCGTCATCACCGGCGCCCGTCGTGCGGATCGTGCCCTGGTCGGACGACGACCTGGAGCTGCTCCGCCGTGCCAACGCACCCGAGTTGATGGACCATCTGGGCGGCCCCGAGTCCGAGGAGCAGCTCATGGCGCGCCATGACCGCTATGTGGAGCTGAGCGCGGACCGCACGGGCCGGGGCAGGATGTTCCGGATCGCCCTGGCCGACGGCGGCGGGGACAGGGCCGTCGGCACGATCGGGTTCTGGGAGCGGAGCTGGGAGGGCCGGCAGGTGTACGAGACGGGGTGGGCCGTCCTCGCGGGGTACCAGGGGCGGGGCATCGCGGCGGCCGCGGCCGTGGCTGTCGCCGAGCAGGCCCGGGCCGAGCGCAAGCACCGCCATCTGCACGCCTACCCGTCCGTCGACAACGCCGCGTCGAACGCGGTGTGCCGCAAGGCGGGCTTCACCCTGATCGGTGAGTGCGACTTCGAGTACCCGCCCGGCCGTGTGCTGCTGACGAACGACTGGCGGCTGGACCTCGGCCCGGCGCCCGCCCCGTAGCCCCGGCCCGGGGTCGGACCCGCGGCCCACGCCGGTCTCAGTCCGCTTCCGGGACCAGCCGCTTGTTGAAGTGGAAGGCGACGATGTCCAGCCGCTCCCGCAGATAGAAGCGGTGGGCCCGCGTACGGTGCGTCCCAGAGTCCAGGGCGAAGGCCCGGCAGCCCGCCTCCCGGGCACGCTGCTCCAGATGCCCGAGAAGCCGCCGGCCGGCGCCGGTGGAGCGGGCGTGCCCGGCGGTGACCAGGTCGTCGACGTACAGCTTGCGGATCTGGCTGGTGTTGTCGACGATCCGCCACCCGGCCGCCCCCACGCATGCGCCGCTGTCGTCGTAGGCGGCGGTGAAGCGGAGCCCCTGCGCGTACCCCCGCTCGTAGACCTCGCGGAAGAGGTCATCCGTCAGATGCGGACGGAGCTCACGCAGGACGGGGAGCAGGTCGGCGGCGAGCCGCGCGTCGCCGGGTTCAAGATCGAGAATCTCCATGCGGGAACTGTAGGACAGGCCACCAGGGCCCCGGAGGCACTGTGCCGGGCGGGCCGTCGCCGCGGCGTTCCGCGCCCGGGATGCCGTCCCTCCCCCCGCGAATCCCCTGGCTGACGCGGACCGGTCGATGGCATCCTGGCGGCGTGAACGGACCGGAGATCCATCTTGTAGTCGACCCCGAACTGCGGCTCTTCGTCGCCCACGAGCGCCGCAACGGGCGCACGGCCGTGACCACCGACGGTTCCTCGACCCTCGGCCATGTCGTGGAGTCGCTCGGGGTCCCGCTCACCGAGGCCGGTCAGCTGCTCGTCGACGGCCGGCCCGTTCCGGTCTCGCACATCCCGGGCGCGGGCGAACTGGTGGAGGTCCGCGCGGTGGTCCGCCCGCAGCGCATCGAGGGCGCGCCCCTGCGCTTCCTCCTCGACGTCCACCTCGGCACGCTCGCCCGGCGGCTGCGGCTGCTGGGGGTCGACGCCGCGTACCGGAGCGAGGACATCGGGGATCCGGCGCTGGCCACGCTGTCGGCGACGGAGCAGCGGGTGCTGCTCTCCCGTGACCGGGGGCTGCTGCGGCGGCGGGAGATCTGGGCCGGGGCGTACATCTACAGCGACCGGCCGGACGACCAGCTGCGGGACGTGCTGGAGCGGTTCGCACCGGTGCTGGCCCCGTGGACCCGGTGCACAGCCTGCAACGGGCAGCTGACCGAGGCCGACAAGCAGTCCGTCAGCGGACAGCTGGAGCACGGGACGCAGCGGTCGTACGACGTCTTCGCGCAGTGCACGGAGTGCGGCCGGGTGTACTGGCGCGGCGCCCATCACGCCCGCCTCGAGAAGATCGTCGCCAACGCGGTGCACGAGTTCGGCGACGCCTCAGATCAGGCCGCCCCACCCCGCTAAGGGCCGTCCCGTCATCCCTGGCGGGCGCACGACGACAGCTGTGGCACCTCGCCGCGTTGTCGGAACGCCCGAATACGACCGGTATGAGGACGCTCCTCCGTCTTGCGATGCACCACATCTGACGCCGCGCGCTGATCCACCAGGGATGACGGGACAGCCCTTAGGCAGTCCCTCCGCGGCCTGCACGGGGCCTGGCCTCAGGCCGACCACTCCTCGCCGGGGCCTCCGCGTGCGCTACGGCCGCTCGACGGTCAGATAGCGCTGGACCGTGGGCGCGAGCCAGGCGATCACTTCTTCGCGCGGCATGGAGACGGCGGGCGCGAGGCACAGCACGTACCGCGCGAGCGCCATCCCCAGGATCTGGGAGGCGACGAGCGCGGCGCGGCGCGGGGCATCGGCCGGGTCGGGGCAGACCGCAGCGGCCACCGGGCCGATCTGCTCGGCGAAGACGGCCCGGATGCGCTCGGCCCCCGCGTCGTTGGTGACACCGACCCTGAGCAGTCCCGTCAGCACGTCGTCCTGCTCCCAGCGGTCCAGGAAGTGCGTGACGAGTGCGGCCCCGATGTGCTTTCCGGGCAGCGAGCCGAGCGCGGGCATGCGCAGATCGATCACGGACGCCGCGGCGAACAGCCCCTCCTTGTTGCCGTAGTAGCGCATCACCATCGACGGGTCGATGTTCGCGTCGCGGGCGATGGCCCGGATGGTGGCGCGCTCGTAGCCGTCGGCGGCGAACCGCTCACGGGCGGCTTCGAGAATCGCGGCCTTGGTGGCGTCCGAGCGGCGGGGGGCGCCGGGGGTCTGCATCGTCACGCCAACAACTGTAGGCCAACAGGTGTTGACATGCCAGATCCGTCGGATCTACATTTGCCAACAAGCGTTGACCTACAGCTGTTGACCGACATGCGTCGGCAACCGGCTCCAGGAGGCCGCCATGACCGGCAAGCCCAGCACGCGCGCAAACGCCGAAGCCCTGCACCAGGCCGGCGACACCCCCGAAACCATCGACGTCCTCGTGGTGGGAGCAGGCCCCACCGGACTGCTGCTCGCAGGCGATCTCGCCGCCCGCGGCCTCTCGGTCACCGTCGTCGAGCGCCGTCCGCACCGGACGAACAACATGACGCGCGCCTTCGCCGTCCATGCCCGCACCCTCGAAGTGTTCGACGCCCGCGGCCTCGCCGACGAGCTGCTCAGGACGGGCTCCCGCCTCACCGGTCTGCGGCTCTTCGGCGGCCTCTCGCTCGACCTGTCCGGACTCAGGTCCCGCTTCCCCTTCGTACTGATCACCCCGCAGTACGAGGTCGAGCGCCTGCTGGAGCGCCGGGCACTGTCCGCGGGCGTGCATTTCCGTTACGGCACGAAGCTGACCGGCCTGCGCCAGTCCACCGACACGGTCACCGCCGAGGTGCAGGACCCCGACGGGACGCCGGACACGCTCTCCGCCCGCTACGCCGTCGGCGCCGACGGAGTGCGCAGCACCGTCCGTGAGGCGCTCGGACTCCCCTTCCCCGGCAGGTCGGTGATCCGGTCGATCATCCTGGCCGACGTCCGGCTCACCGAAGCACCCGCGGACCTCCTCACGGCCAACGGCGTGGGCGAGGCGTTCGCCTTCGTCGCCCCGTTCGGCGCCGGCTGGTACCGGGCCATGGGATGGAACCGCAACCACCAGGCCGACGACAGCGACCCCGTCGAGCTCGACGAGTTGCGCGAGATCACCCGCCTCGCCCTGGGCAGCGACCTCGGCATGCACGACGCGCGCTGGATCTCCCGCTTCCACAGCGACGAACGCCAGGTGCCCGCCTACCGCACCGGCAGGGTCTTCCTCGCCGGGGACGCCGCCCATGTCCACTCCCCCGCGGGCGGGCAGGGCATGAACACCGGACTGCAGGACGCGGCCAACCTCTCCTGGAAGCTCGCAGCCGTCCTGCGGGGGGACACGGCGGATCCGGAAGCGCTCCTCGACAGCTACCACGCCGAACGCCACCCGGTCGGCGCCGCCGTGCTGCGCAGCAGTGGTGCACTGGTCCGCCTCGCCATGGCCCGCACCCCGTGGCAACGGGCGATCCGCACGGCCGCCGCCCGCTTCCTGTCCCTGGTGCAGCCGGCCGCCGGCAAGGCGATCGGCATGATCTCCGGCCTCGCAATCGCCTACGCCGCGCCGCGCCGTGCGCATCCCCTCACCGGAAAGCGCGCCCCCGACCTGGGACTGGTGGAGGGCCGCCTCCAGGAGGTGCTGCGTGACGGCGAGTTCGTCCTCGTGACCCCCGCCGACACGCCCACGCCGGTCTCGCCGACCCCACTGGTGCACGCGCACTGGACGGGCGACCGCACCACCGTGCTGCTCGTCCGCCCCGACGGCTATGTCGCCTGGGCAGGCGAACGGCCCGGCCCGGCGGCCCTGCGGGCCGCCCTCACCCGATGACCTCCTCACGCGAGCGCCGCGGCCGGCGGTCAGAAGACGTACTCGTCCCCGGTGGCGGGCGCCAGCACCTCGTGCTCGTTGTTCTGCGGGTTCCGATCGGTCGCGCCGCCGTTCCACACCGTGTCGATGCGGACGACCACCTCGTTCGGCCGCCCGGCGAGCTGCAGTTCGAGCGCGAGCTGCCGCCCCGCCGACCCGTCCGCAGGCAGCGGACCCGTCCGGCACAGCACGGTGCGGGCGTCGGCCTGCAGACAGGCGTCCGGCATCTCCTGCCGGCCGACGAGGTTCGCCGAGAAGCGCAGCCGCACGGTGGCGGCGGCGAGGCTCGACGGGCCGTGGTTCTCACTGAGCAGCCAGACACCGAGTCCCCTGCCCCACAGCGAGACGTGCCCGTGATGGGAGACGTCCGCCTCCGGCGCCACCGACCGGTACACCGGGACCGGCACGGCCGCGGCCACCGGCGCGGGTACCGGGGCCGCCACGGCCGCCTGTCCGAACCCGCACACCACAGTCGCCGCCGCGGCGGACACCACCAGCCGAGCCTTACGCGTCACTAGCATGTCCCGAAGATAACGATCAGCCCGAATCATTCATATTTACACACCGACCCGACGCGCCAACTCCACCCGCCTGCCTCACCGGCCCACCCGCGCTCCCCCCAGACACCCACGTGAAACGCTGCTCCCATGGTCGTCGCCCGCTCAGCCGCACTTTTCGTCGTCGCCGCGCTCTTCGAGATCGGCGGCGCCTGGCTCATCTGGCAGGGCGTGCGCGAGCACCGGGGCTGGATCTGGATCGGCGCCGGAGTCATCGCCCTCGGCGCGTACGGCTTCGTCGCCACGCTCCAGCCCGACGCCGAGTTCGGCCGCATCCTCGCCGCGTACGGCGGGGTCTTCGTCGCGGGTTCGCTCGCCTGGGGCATGGTCGCCGACGGCTACCGCCCGGACCGCTGGGACGTGATCGGCGCACTGATCTGCCTGGCCGGCATGGCCGTGATCATGTACGTCCCCCGCAACCACTGACCGCACCTGCCGCACCCGGCACACCCGGCGCACCCGGGCGCCCACGCGCCGCCCACGGACGGCCGCCGAACGCCCACCCCTCCCACCTGCCTATCCTGACCCCGTACCGATCAGCTGTCCGAGGAGTCGAGTCCGCATGGCCGCCACCCCCATTGCCGTCATCACCGGAGCGAGCAGCGGCATCGGCGCCGCCACCGCCCGGCAGCTGGCCGCCGCCGGCTATCGCGTCGTCCTGACCGCCCGCCGCAAGGACCGCATCGAGGCGCTCGCCGCCGAGATCAGCGAAGCGGGCCACGAGGCCACGGCGTACGCCCTGGACGTCACGGACCGCGAGGCGGTCGACGCGTTCGCCACCGCCTTCCGCACCCTCGCCGTCCTCGTCAACAACGCGGGCGGCGCCCTCGGCGCCGACCCCGTCGCCACCGGCGACCCGGCCGACTGGCGCCAGATGTACGAGACGAACGTCATCGGCACCCTCAACGTCACCCAGGCCCTGCTCCCCGCCCTCACCACGAGCGGCGACGGCACGATCGTGGTCCTCTCCTCGACGGCGGCCCTCTCCGCGTACGAGGGCGGCGGTGGCTACGTGGCCGCCAAGCACGGCGAGCACGTCCTGGCCGAGACGCTCCGCCTGGAGATCGTCGGCACCCCGGTCCGCGTGATCGAGGTCGCCCCCGGCATGGTCAAGACGGAGGAGTTCGCCACCACCCGCTTCCGCGGCGACAAGGAGAAGGCCGCCAAGGTCTACGCGGGCGTCGACGCCCCGCTCACCGCCGACGACGTGGCCGACACGATCACCTGGGCGGTCACCCGCCCCAGCCACGTCAACATCGACCTCCTGGTGGTCCGCCCGCGCGCCCAGGCCTCCAACTCCAAGGTCCACCGCACCCTTTGACCGTACCGACGCACGCAGAGGAGCCCCGGACCACCACCACAGGGTCCGGGGCTCCTCCGTTCATCGGCGCAAGGACGCTCAGCCCTTCACGCACACCACCTGCTTGAGCTTCGCGACGACCTCCACCAGGTCCCGCTGCTGCTCCATGACCTGCTCGATCGGCTTGTACGCAGCCGGGATCTCGTCCACGACGCCGGAGTCCTTACGGCACTCCACGCCCCGTGTCTGCTCCTCCAGATCCCGCGTCGAGAAGCGCCGCTTGGCCGCGTTGCGGCTCATCTTCCGGCCGGCGCCGTGCGAGGCCGAGTTGAACGACTTCGCGTTCCCCAGACCCTTCACGATGTACGAGCCGGTGCCCATCGAGCCCGGGATGATGCCGAAGTCCCCCGAACCGGCACGGATCGCACCCTTGCGGGTGACCAGCAGGTCCATGCCGTCGTACCGCTCCTCCGCCACGTAGTTGTGGTGGCAGGAGATGACCGGCTCGAAGGTCACCCTGGCCTTCTTGAACTCCTTGCGGACGACGTCCTGGAAGAGCCCCATCATGATCGCGCGGTTGCGCTTCGCATAGTCCTGGGCCCAGAACAGGTCGTTCCGGTACGCCGCCATCTGCGGCGTGTCCGCGATGAAGACCGCCAGGTCACGGTCGACCAGGCCCTGGTTGTGCGCCAGCTTCTGCGCGACCCCGATGTGGTGCTCGGCGAGCTCCTTGCCGATGTTTCGGGATCCGGAGTGCAGCATCAGCCAGACCGAACCCGACTCATCGAGGCAGAACTCGATGAAGTGATTCCCGGACCCCAGCGTCCCCATCTGCTTCGTGGCCCGCTCCTGACGGAATTTGACCGCGTCGGCCACCCCGTCGAACCGGCCCCAGAAGTCGTCCCAGCCCGCCGCCGCGATGCCGTGCAGCCGTCCCGGGTCCACGGCGTCGTCGTGCATCCCGCGGCCCACCGGAATGGCCTGTTCGATCTTCAACCGCAGCCGCGAGAGGTCTCCCGGCAGGTCGTTGGCCGTCAGGGAGGTCTTCACCGCCGACATCCCGCAGCCGATGTCCACCCCCACCGCCGCCGGGCAGACCGCACCGTGCATCGCGATCACCGAGCCGACGGTCGCGCCCTTGCCGTAGTGCACATCGGGCATGACGGCCAGCCCCTTGATCCAGGGCAGGGTGGCCACGTTCTGCAGCTGCTGCATGGCGCCGTCCTCGACCGAAGCCGGGTCGGCCCACATGCGGATGGGGACCTTGGCCCCTGCTACCTCGGTGTACGACATAGTTCCTCAATTCCCCCGAAAAGCCTGATAGCGCAAAACCGGTGCCAAGGTCGGCAAACAAGTCGGCCGACCGGCATTCACAGCGGCGCGTGCGATACACATTGTGTTCACCGGCCGCCATCGAGCGGCAACCGTTTTTTTCGCACGAAGGGAGCCGAGGACCGTGCGACAAATGGCGTACGTACCCGGCGTCGCGCTCCTCGCAGCGCTCGTCGTCGGCTGTAGCGCCGATACCGGGACCGAAGGCTCCGCCGCCGACGACAAACCCGGCGACCCGATGACCTCCGTGGCGCCGGCAGGCAAGTACCGCACGCTTCCAGAACCTTGCCGCTCCATCGGGCACTCCACGCTGAGGGACCTCCTGCCGGGTATCGCCCAAGTGCCGGAGGATCAGCAGGAGAAGGCGTACGCGGGAACAGCCTCCGTCACCTACGACACGGACCGCCGCGTCGGCTGCACATGGAAGGCCGAGGCGCCGGACTCGTCCCGCAGCCTCTCCCTCGACTTCGAGCGGGTCGTCTCGTACGACACCTCCGTGAGCGACGACGACCGCGCCGACGAGCTGTACGCGAAGAAGCGGGACGCCGCCCATCTGCCACCGGGCTCCGCCACACCCGGCGGAGCGAAGGACGATTCCCCCTCGGACTCGCCCTCGGGCTCCCCCTCGAACTCCCCGTCCGCCTCGGCGCAGGATGCCGACAAGAGCGAGGGGACCACAGACACCGCCGATGATCTTCAGCCGCGCGTCCTCGACGGTCTCGGAGATGCCGCATTTCTGGACGATCTGCTCACACGGACAGGTTCCACCGCACAACACCGCACGGTGAGCGTGGTATTCCGCACATCGAACGTCCTCGTGACCGTCCGGTACACCGAGCAGCCCGCCCTCGCGACGACGATCCCGGACAGCAAGGAACTGCAGGACAAGGCCCAGTCGCTGGCCCGGAAACTGGTCGACAGGTTCAGCGAATAACGACGCGCCGGGCGCCCCCGGACGGGCATCGAGCCCCTCGGTGAAGTGTCCGGCCGAGGCGGCATCCGGCCGCCGTCCGTCGTACCGTGGCCCTCCGGAACACCTGCCCGACCACGACCCCGCCCCGACCGCCGCGCCGCCTGCACGCGCCATCCGAGTGAAGGAACCATGCACCGATCAGCCCCGCGACTCACCCGCATACTCGCCTGCGCCGCCGTCCCGGTGATGCTCGTCGTCGCCGGCTGCTCGTCGGACTCCGGCAGCAAGGAATCGGACGGCTCGTCCTCCTCGGCCGCTCCGGGCGCGAAGAAGTCGGAAGCGAAGGTGGAGCCGGCGAAGTTCGCCGGGCTGCCGGACCCGTGCAAGTCGATCTCCTCTAAGACGATCACCACCCTGGTACCGAAGGCCAAGAGCAAGGGCGGTACGGCGGCCACGTCCAGCGACACCGCGGCGCGCGCCGGCTGCTCCTGGAACGGCCTCGACGACAACGGCGTCAAGGGCTCGCAGTACCGCTGGCTCGACGTCGGCTTCACCCGCTACGACTCGGACCAGGCCCTCGGCAGTGGCGCCGAGCGCGCCCAGGAGGACCTCGCGAACCAGGTCGCCAAGACCAAGGCGACCGAGGGCGCCAAGAAGGTCGTCGGGTCCCCCGTCAACGGGATCGGTGACCAGGCCACCAAGATCACGTACGACCTCAGCAAGACCGATGAGGACTTCAAGTACACGACGATCGTGGCCCGTACGGGGAACGTCGTGGTCACCCTGACCTACAACGGTGCGGGTTACGCGGGCGCGAAGACGCCGTCCGCGGACGACATCCTGAAGGGCGCCGAGAAGGCCGTCAGGGAGGCCGTCGCAGCGGTCGCCGGCACGGACGCCGGTGCCGGCGAGCAGAAGTCGAGCCCGTCGCCGTCCAAGTCGTCGTCGGACAAGGCGTAACGAGGAGCCTGACCCGGCACCGGCACATCCGGCAGCCGGCCCAACAGCCCTGCACAGAAGCGTTTTCACGGAGTCCGGCACTCCCCCGGGAACCGGACTTCGTCCCTCCCCGCGCAACACACCCCTCGCACATGTGCCAGGCTGTGCCCGCCAGAGGTCGGAGAAGGGGATACAGGGAGGGGATCGCGGGTGGCCGCGATGCAGCTGACACGCACGCACCGAGTACTGATCGGGGTCGTCGTCGCCGGCGCGGCAGTCATCGCCGCGATCGGCTTCGCGGGCTCGTACGCCGCCGTGCGCGCGCTCGCAGAACAGAAGGGCTTCGGGAATTTCTCCCTGGTCTTCCCGATCGGCATCGACGCGGGCATCTGCGTGCTGCTGGCGCTGGACCTGTTGCTGACCTGGATGCGGATCCCGTTTCCGCTGCTGCGCCAGACGGCCTGGCTGCTGACCGCGGCGACGATCGCCTTCAACGGCGCCGCGGCCTGGCCCGACCCGCTGGGCGTCGGCATGCACGCGGTGATCCCGGTGCTGTTCGTGGTCGCGGTCGAGGCCGCCCGGCACGCGGTCGGCCGGATAGCCGACCTCACGGCCGACAAGCACATGGAGGGCGTCCGCCTCACCCGCTGGCTGCTCTCCCCGGTCCCCACATTCAAGCTGTGGCGCCGGATGAAGCTGTGGGAGCTGCGTTCGTACGAGCAGGTCATCAAGCTCGAACAGGACCGGCTGATCTATCAGGCCCGGCTCCAGGCCCGCTTCGGCCGCAACTGGCGGCGCAAGGCCCCGGTCGAGTCCCTGATGCCGCTCAGACTGGCGAAGTTCGGCGTTCCGCTGGCCGACACCGGCCCGGCCGGGCTGGCGGCCGCGGGCATCGAACCCGCCCTGCTGCCCCCGGCCCCGGCCCCGGCCGTCGAGACGCCGCAGCCCCAGGCCGAGTTGCCGTACGCCCCGCAGCAGCAACAGCAGGCGCAGTACGCCGACTCCCAGCAGCCCCAGCCACCGCACCAGCAGCAGCACGCCCACCCCTCCGACCCGGCCGCCGAGGCATGGCCGCAGGAGGGCCCCGGCTCGCACGACAGCCCGTGGTTCGCCGCTCAGCAGGTCTCGGAGGGTACGTACGAGGGCACGTACAACCCGACGTACGTCGAGGGCCTGGAGCCCACCCCGGTCATGATCCCGTCGGGTCCGGGCGGCCGCACCCGCCCCCTGGGCAACGTGGGCACAATCGGCGCGGTCCCGCACCCCCGCAGCGAGGAACCCCTGCCGGAACAGCCCCAGCAGCCGCAGCAGCCCGAGGCGGACCCGGCCGAGTGGGCGCAGGAGGACGCGGAGTTCGGCGAGATCGCGTACGAGGTGTTCGCGGCATACGTGAACAACCACAACGACTACCCGAGCGTCGAGGCCCTGGACATACATGTCTCGGACGGCCACAACGTCAGGCACCCGCGCAGCGCCGCCCTGATCCGCCGTCTGATGCCGGAGTTCAAGAACCGGTACCACTCGGAGCTGGAAGCGGATCACATCGCGTAGACCGGCACCACCCGGACCGTCCGGCGCTCGAGGACGGAACGCCCAGGACGGGCCGCGCAGAACGGAGGGCCGTCACCCGCATCACCGGGTGACGGCCCTCCGTTCAACAGCAGCAGGCGGCTACGCGCCCAGCAGCCTCCGCACCCGGTCCGCCCCCACGGCGAGCAGCAGCGTGGGCAGCCGCGGCCCCGTGTCCCGGCTGACGAGCAGCCGGTACAGCAGGGCGAAGAACGACCGCTGCGCGGTCTTCAGCTCGGGCGTCGGCTTGGCATCCGGCTCCAGCCCCGCCAGGACCTTCGGCACGCCGTAGACGAGCGTCGTCAGCCCGTCGAGCGACCAGTGCGAGTCCAGCCCTTCCAGGAGCAGCCGCAGCGACTGGCGCCCCTGGTCGTCCAGCGAACCGAGGAGCTCCTTGTCCGGCTCGTCGCGGACGACGGTGCGGGCTTCGGCCGGGACCTGGCTGGTGATCCAGTTCTCCGCGCGGTCGAGCCGCGGCCGTGCCTCGTCGAGCGAGGTCAGCGGGTTCTCCGGGTCCAGCTCGCTGAGGATCCGGAGCGTCTGCTCGTCGTGCCCGGCCGTGATGTCGACGACGGAGGCGAGCGTGCGGTACGGCAGCGGGCGCGGCGTGCTCGGCAGCTCACCGGCGGCCGTGCCGACGGCCCGCGCGTACGCGGCGGCGTCGGCGGGCAGCACGGAGCCGTCGGCGACCTTGCGGGCCAGCGAGTCCCACTCGTCGTACAGCCGCTGGATCTCCTGATCGAAGGCGATCTTGAAGGACTGGTTCGGCCTGCGGCGCGCGTACAGCCAGCGCAGCAGCGGCGCCTCCATGATCTTCAGCGCATCGGCCGGCGTCGGCACGCCGCCCTTGCTGGAGGACATCTTCGCCATGCCGGAGATGCCGACGAAGGCGTACATGGGGCCGATCGGCTGCACACCGTCGAAGACCTCGCGGACGATCTGGCCGCCGACGACGAACGACGAGCCGGGCGACGAGTGGTCGACACCACTCGGCTCGAAGATCACGCCTTCGTACGCCCAGCGCATCGGCCAGTCGACCTTCCAGACCAGCTTGCCGCGGTTGAACTCGCTGAGCCGGACGGTCTCGGCGAAACCGCACGCGTTGCACGTGTAGTTCAGCTCGGTCGTCTCGTCGTCGTAGGACGTGACGGTGGTGAGGTCCTTCTCGCAGTTGCCGCAGTAGGGCTTGTATGGGAAGTAGCCGGCGGAGCCGCCGCTGCCGTCGTCCTCGCTCGCCGCGCCGGAGCCCGCCTCGGCCTCCAGCTCGGCCTCGTCGACCTTCTTCTGCTGCTGCGGCTTCTTGCCCTTGCCCGCGGCTGCCGGGTCCTTCTTCGTCCGGTACCGGTCGAGGACGGCGTCGATGTCGGCGCGGTGCTTCATCGCGTGCAGGATCTGCGCGCGGTAGGTCCCCGCCGTGTACTGCTCCGTCTGGCTGATGCCGTCGTACACGACACCCAGGTCGTCCAGCGCGGCCGTCATCGCGGCCTTGAAGTGCTCGGCCCAGTTCGGGTACGCGGACCCGGCCGGTGCGGGCACGGACGTCAGCGGCTTGCCGATGTGCTCGGCCCACGACTCGTCGATACCGGGGACGCCGGCCGGGACCTTCCGGTAGCGGTCGTAGTCGTCCCAGGAAATCAGGTGGCGGACCTCGTACCCACGGCGGCGGATCTCGTCCGCGACCAGGTGCGGGGTCATGACCTCGCGGAGGTTGCCGAGGTGGATGGGGCCCGACGGCGAAAGACCGGACGCGACGACGACCGGTTTGCCAGGCGCACGACGCTCCGATTCGGCGATGACCTCGTCCGCGAAGCGGGAGACCCAGTCGGCCTCGGTGCTGCTCTGACTCTGAGCCACGGTCGGCACGTCCTTCTCTCTGGTAGGGCTCGTAAGGGCACCACCATTCTCCCAGGTCCACCCGGCAGTGCGAAAACGGCTTTACAGTGCGTGGGATACTGGGCGTGATCCCTTGTACCCCTACGGAAACGGCAGCCGTCCCATGGCCTCGGTCCATTCCCTCGCTTCCACGCTCCAGCAGCAGCTGGCGGACGCCCTGACGGCAGCTCTGCCGGATGCCGGCACCGCGGACCCGCTGCTGCGCCGAAGCGACCGGGCCGACTTCCAGGCCAACGGGATCCTGGCCCTCGCCAAGAAGCTGAAGGGCAACCCGCGCGAGCTGGCGTCCCAGGTGACGGCCGCCATCCCGGCGGGCGACCTGATCCAGGAGATCGAGGTCTCGGGTCCCGGCTTCCTGAACATCACCCTCAGCGACAAGGCGATCATCGAGACCCTGGCCGCGCGCGCCGCGGACGACGAGGGCCGGCTCGGTGTGCCCTACGCGCAGAACGCGGGCACGACGGTCGTCGACTACGCGCAGCCGAACGTGGCGAAGGAGATGCACGTCGGGCACCTCCGCTCCGCGGTGATCGGTGCCGCGATGGTGGAGGTCCTGGAGTTCACGGGCGAGAGCGTGGTCCGGCGCCACCACATCGGCGACTGGGGCACCCAGTTCGGCATGCTCATCCAGTACCTGATCGAGCACCCGCACGAGCTGGACCACAAGGACGCCGACGAGGTGGACGGCGAGGCCGCCATGTCCTCCCTCAACCGGCTCTACAAGGCGTCGCGGGCGCTGTTCGACTCCGACGAGGAGTTCAAGGCCCGCTCCCGGGACCGGGTGGTCGCGCTCCAGGCCGGTGACGAGGAGACGGTCGCGCTGTGGCAGCGGTTCGTCGACGAGTCGAAGATCTACTTCTACTCGGTCTTCAACAAGCTCGACATGGAGATCCGTGACCCCGACATCGTCGGCGAGTCCGGTTACAACGACATGCTCGAGGAGACCTGCCGGATCCTGGAGGAGACGGGCGTCGCCGTCCGCTCCGAGGGTGCGCTGTGCGTGTTCTTCGACGATGTGAAGGGCCCGGACGGCAACCCGACGCCGCTCATCGTCAAGAAGACGAACGGCGGCTACGGCTACGCGGCGACGGACCTCTCCGCGATCCGTGACCGGGTCCAGAACCTCAAGGCGAGCACCCTGCTGTACGTGGTGGACGCCCGGCAGTCGCTCCACTTCAAGATGGTCTTCGAGACGGCCCGGCGGGCCGGCTGGCTGAACGACGAGGTCAAGGCCGTCCAGTTGGCGTTCGGCACCGTCCTCGGCAAGGACGGCAAGCCGTTCAAGACCCGTGAGGGCGAGACGGTGCGGCTGGTCGACCTGCTGGACGAGGCGATCGACCGGGCGACGGCCGTCGTGCGCGAGAAGGCCGAGAAGGTCGGCCTGACCGAGCAGGAGATCGTCGAGAACGGCGAGTACGTCGGCATCGGCGCGGTGAAGTACGCCGACCTCTCCACGTCCGCGGTACGGGACTACAAGTTCGACCTGGACCAGATGGTGTCGCTGAACGGCGACACGTCCGTGTACCTCCAGTACGCGTACGCCCGGATCAAGTCCATCCTGCGCAAGGCGGGCGAGATCCGGCCGGTCGCCCACCCGGAGCTGGCACTGGCCCCGGCCGAGCGGGCGCTGGGCCTGCACCTGGACCAGTTCGGCGAGAACCTCGCCGAGGTGGCGTCGACGTACGAGCCGCACAAGCTGGCTGCGTACCTCTACCAGCTGGCCTCTCACTACACGACGTTCTACGACCAGTGCCACGTGCTGAGCGACGACAACCCCACCGAGGTCGTGGAGAACCGGCTCTTCCTCTGCGACCTCACGGCCCGCACCCTGCACCGGGGCATGGCGCTGCTCGGCATCCGGACGCCCGAGCGCCTCTGACATCACCCGCGCGCAGCAGTGGGGCCCGGCACCGATCGGTGGCGGGCCCCACTGCTGCGCCCCTGCGGCCGTCACGTCTCCTTCCGGGTATCAGCCGGCGGACCACTCGGCGACCTCGTCGACGTAGGAGTACTGCGGTCGCGCCTTGACGCTGCTCGCACGGAACGGCTTCCCGCCGTCATCGATGCGCAGCGTCCCGTCGCGGCCGCTGCTCCACTCCAGCTCCGGATACCTGGCGCGACAGACGGCAGTACCGACCGGCCTGGAGCTCGCAACCCTCATCCGCGCACCTGCGTCGGCCAGTTGCCGCCGCCGCAAGTGCGCGGTGACGCCTAGCATCGACCCCATGGCGATGTTCATGCACCTGACACCCGCAGCGCATGCTGCCCGCATCCGCCGTTCCGGGATACGGGCCGTCAGTCACGGCCGCGACGGATCACGGGGCCTTTTCTGCTTCCCCGTCCTGCCGTCGTACACCCTCACTCACCAGTGGCTGCGCGAACTCGCCCGGCACGGTGGCCCGCGCGGGCTCGTCGCCGTACACATCCGTCTTCCCGACGACGAACCCGTCACCGTCGGCCGCTACAACGACCGCCCCGGACAGGGCCCCACGGCAACCACGGCAAGCGACGCCGTACGCCGCATCGCCGCTCTGGACGACCCGCGCGGCTGGGAAGTGTTCGTCCCGCGAGCGGTCACCAGACGCGAAGTGCACCGGCTCCGCGCCGTCGGCCAGGTCACCGGATGGCGCTATTTCCCCGACTCCAACGGCATACCACCCTGCACCTGTTACGGATGCAGAGTGCGCGGCGAATACGGCTCGCAACGCCTGCGCGAACGCCGCCCGCACCCCCTCGACGGCCCGGCCCCCGCCACCCCCGTCCTGCTGCAACAGATTGCCGCAGCCGGGACCCCCGGCGACTCGGCGAAACTCTGCGCGACGCTGAACTGGTTCGGCCTGCGCCGCCGCGGACCGGTCGGCCGGCTGACCCACCTCGCCGACCACCCGGACCCGCAGGTCCGCGTGGCACTGGTCGAAGCGGTCGCCGGCTGGTCGACACCGGGCGTCACGGAACTCCTGCACCGGCTCTCGCAGGACCCGCACGCCGACGTCCGGGAGGCCGTCGAGTTCACCGCACCCGAGCAGCGGCCCTGACCGGACCCGCACCACGCAGCCTGTCGGCATGTTCCGCTCAGCCGACGACCTGACCCGGGCCCAACTCACAGACCGGGCAGGCCCGGTCACGTCAGGGGTCGGACCGTCGGTCGTCAGTGGCGACCTCTAAGGTCACCGGCATGGCGACACTCCCGAACCCCTTGCCGTCACTGGCCACTTCCGGACTCCGGCTCCCGCCCGGCACCCTGGTCGACGCGACGCACGACGGCCCCTGGCACGAACCGCTGCTCTGGTACGCAGACGGGCCCGCGACCCCGGACACCTGGCCCCGGCTCCTCGACGAGGGCAGGAAGGTCGGGCTGCTCCCCGTCCTCCTTGACGGCGGGATACGCGGCGAGTGGCCCGAGAAGTGGGAGCTCAGCCCCGGCATGATGTCGTACCCGGGTGACCACCACGCGGAGGACGTGCTGGGCGAGTTCTGGGAGGAGTACGCGGAGGACGAACTGGAAGAGACGGCGATCGACCCGTTCGGCCCGGAGTGGCCGGGCCTCGCTCCGGCCCCGGCCGTGAGCGGCCCCGTCGACGCGGAGGAATGGGCCGCCGGGATCGCCGCTCGGCTCACCGACGCGGACGGCCGCATGCCGGGCGCCCGGGCGGCGCTGGTCCCCGCGCGGCGCAGCGCGGACATACCGGCGGCGATCGGCTGGACGGGCCCGCTCAATCACGAGAACGACGTGGCGCGGCTCTGCGCGGTGCTCCGGTCCTGGGAGGACCGGTTCGGCACACGGGTCGTGGCGCTCGGCTTCGACCGTCTGATCGTCTCGGTGGCGACCCCGCCCACCTCGCCCGAAGAGGCCCTGGCGCTGGCCGCCGAGCACTTCGCGTTCTGCCCGGACAACATCGCCCACAACACTCCGGACACCTTGCAGGCCTACGCCGACCAGCATCTGCTGGGCCAGGAGTCGTGGTCGTTCTGGTGGGACTGAAGGCGCACTTCACCCCTCCCCCGGCGATCTCCCGCCGGGGGGCGGCCACTTCCGCCGAGGAATACAGCACCGCGCTCGGGGAAGCGCACACATCATGGACCGGACAGACAGCCTCGTCGAACAGTTCCGTGCACTGCCTGCCGAAAGCGACAAGAAATGTGAACTCGTCGCCGACATGGGTGACATCCTCTCGGACCGGCCCGACCATCCGGTGATCGTTCCGTTCCTCACCTGTTTGACCGCCGACACGGAGGAGTACGACCTCGCCAGGGTCGAGGCCACCAAAGCACTGCGCCTGCGGCCGCCGGCCGAGGCGGAATTCCGGCTCCGCGCGGGCCGGGCACTGCTGGCGGTGCTGCGCGGCCCCGACGAGAACCTGGTCCGCCAGTACGCGGCCATGGCGCTCGGGCCCTACGCCGACGATCCGGAGGTCCACGAGGTGCTGGCCGCCGCCATCATGGACGACTTCGACCGGCTCGTACGGGACAACGCCCTGGCCGCACTCGACGAGGCGGGCCCCAGCGACAAGCGGATCGAGGTGCTGCACCGGCTGTCCGAGGACGCCGCGCTGGGCCACGAAGCGGTCCGCATCCTCTCGTCCTGGGGCCTGGAGCCCGCGGCATGAGGCGGCGCGGGCTCCCGGTGTCCGCTGCTACGAACGGCGCAGCCGCTCGGCGACCTCCGTCGCCCAGTACGTCAGGATCATCTGCGCACCCGCGCGCCGGATCCCGGTCAGGCTCTCCATGATCGCCGCGTCCCGGTCGATCCAGCCCTTCTCGGCGGCGGCCTCGATCATCGCGTACTCGCCACTGATCTGGTACGCGGCGACCGGCACGTCCACCGATTCGGCGACCTTCGCAAGGATGTCCAGGTACGGCCCGGCCGGCTTGACCATGACCATGTCGGCGCCCTCTTCGAGGTCGTGCGCCAGCTCGCGCAGGGACTCGCGGGCGTTCGCCGGGTCCTGCTGGTACGTCTTGCGGTCGCCCTTGAGCGAGGAGCCGACGGCCTCACGGAACGGTCCGTAGAACGCCGAGGAGTACTTCGCCGTGTAGGCGAGGATCGACACGTCCTCGTGGCCCGTCTGGTCGAGCGCGTCGCGGACGACGCCGACCTGGCCGTCCATCATGCCGCTGGGGCCGACCACATGGGCACCCGCGTCGGCCTGGACCTGCGCCATTTCGGCGTACCGCTCGAGCGTGGCGTCGTTGTCGACGCGGCCGTCGGCGGTCAGGACACCGCAGTGGCCGTGGTCCGTGTATTCGTCGAGGCACAGGTCCGACATGACGACGAGATCGTCACCGACCTCCTCGCGCACCGCGCGCAGACCGACCTGGAGGATGCCGTCCGGGTCGGTACCCGCGGTCCCCCGGGCGTCCTTCTTCTCGTCCGCCGGAACACCGAAGAGCATGATCCCGGAGACCCCGGCCGAGACCGCGTCGACGGCGGCCTTCCGGAGGGTGTCCAGGGTGTGCTGCTGGACACCGGGCATGGCCGAGATGGCGACGGGCGCGGTGATGCCCTCGCGTACGAACGCGGGCAGGATCAGGTTCGCCGGGTCGAGCCGTGTCTCGGCGACCATCCGCCGCATCGCCGGGGTCGTCCGCAGCCGCCGGGGGCGGGAGCCGGGGAAGTTTCCGTACACAGTCATCCTTCGACGATAGACCCGTACACATCACCGTCTTACCGACACCCGTACCGGAAAAACGAACGGGAGAACGGGCCGGCGAACAGGCAGGGGCCCGGCTGCCGAAGCAACCGGGCCCCCAACACTCCCGAACGGGCCGGTCAGGTCGTCGTACGACGCCTGCGCGCCCCGGGACGCCGCTCGCTCGGCCGCGTCACCGGGTCACCGGCCTCCTTCGCCGCCTCCCGGCGCTGCGCGCCGAACTCGGCGAGCGCCTCGGCCAGCTTGTGCACCGACGGCTCCGGCGACAGGACGTCGACCCGCAGGCCGTGCTCCTCGGCGGTCTTCGCGGTGGCGGGGCCGATGCACGCGATGACGGTCACGTTGTGCGGCTTGCCCGCGATGCCGACCAGGTTCCGGACGGTCGACGACGAGGTGAAGAGCACCGCGTCGAAACCGCCGCCCTTGATGGCCTCACGGGTGTCGGACGGCGGCGGCGAGGCGCGGACCGTGCGGTACGCAGTGACGTCGTCGACCTCCCAGCCCAGCTCGATGAGCCCCGCGACCAGAGTCTCCGTGGCGATGTCGGCGCGCGGCAGGAAGACACGGTCGATCGGGTCGAAGACCGGGTCGTACGGCGGCCAGTCCTCCAGCAGACCGGCGGCGGACTGCTCACCGGACGGCACCAGGTCCGGCTTCACACCGAAGTCGATCAGCGCGGCCGCGGTCTGCTCGCCGACCGCGGCGACCTTGATCCCGGCGAAGGCGCGGGCGTCGAGCCCGTACTCCTCGAACTTCTCCCGGACGGCCTTGACGGCGTTGACGCTGGTGAAGGCGATCCACTCGTAGCGGCCCGTGACGAGGCCCTTGACCGCCCGCTCCATCTGCTGGGGCGTACGCGGCGGCTCGACGGCGATCGTCGGAACCTCGTGCGGCACAGCGCCGTACGAACGCAGCTGGTCGGAGAGCGACGCCGCCTGCTCCTTCGTGCGCGGCACGAGCACCTTCCAGCCGAACAGCGGCTTGGACTCGAACCACGCGAGCTGGTCGCGCTGGGCGGCGGAGCTGCGCTCCCCGACCACGGCTATGACCGGCTGGTGCCCGTCCGGCGACGGCAGCACCTTGGCCTGCTTCAGGACCTGGGCGATCGTCCCGAGCGTCGCCGTCCAGGTGCGCTGCCGGGTCGTCGTACCGGCGACCGTGACGGTCAGCGGGGTGTCGGGCTTGCGGCCGGCCGAGACCAGCTCGCCCGCGGCGGCCGCGACCGAGTCCAGCGTCGTCGAGACGACGGCCGTGGCGTCGCTCGCGCCGAGCTCGGTCCAGCAGCGGTCCGAGGCGGTACGGGCGTCGACGAACCGGACGTCGGCGCCCTGCGCGTCACGCAGCGGCACACCGGCGTACGCGGGTACACCCACGGCGTTCGCCACACCTGGCACGACCTCGAAGGGGATGCCTGCGGCGGCGCAGGCGAGCATCTCCGTGCCCGCGTTCCCGTCGAGTCCCGGGTCCCCGGACACGGCACGGACGACCCGCCTGCCGCCCTTCGCGGCCTCCATGACAAGATTGGCCGCGTCCCTGAGAACGGGAACGTCGGCGGCTGTTGACGAGACGTCAACAACCGTCAGCTCAGGCGTGCTTACGCCTGCCCGCGCATGGCCGCGGACGACGCCGAGCACGTCCGGCTCGGCGACAAGAACGTCCGCGCTCGCGAGCGCCTCGACGGCGCGCAGAGTCAGCAGTCCCGGATCGCCGGGACCGGCGCCGAGGAAGGTGACGTGCCCTGCGGACAGGACCGGAAAGTCGGATGCGGCGGGGCCGGTGGGGCTCAAAGTGCTCGCTCCCCCATAAGACCGGCCGCACCCTTGGCAAGCATCTCGGCCGCGAGCTCGCGACCGAGGGCCGCCGCGTCGTCGTGCGACGTGGGGACGGGACCGGTGATGGACATCTGTACCAGCGAGGCGCCGTCGGTGGAACCGACGACACCGCGCAGGCGCAGTTCATTGACAGCCTGACCGTCGGCCAGGAGGTCGGCCAGCGCACCCACAGGTGCGGAGCAGCCGGCCTCCAGGGCGGCGAGCAGGGAACGCTCGGCGGTCACGGCGACCCGGGTGTACGGGTCGTCGAGCTCGGCGAGCGCGGCGGCGAGGTCCGCGCTGGTTGCAGCGCATTCGATCGCCAGTGCTCCCTGGCCGGGAGCGGGCAGAACGGTGTCGACCGGCAGAAAGTCGGTCACCTCACCGGTCCGGCCGAGACGGCTGAGCCCGGCCGCGGCGAGAACCACCGCGTCCAGCTCGCCGCTTCGTACAAATCCGATCCGCGTATCGACGTTGCCCCGGATCGGTACGGTCTCGATGTCGAGGCCATGACTGCGGGCGTACGCATTGAGCTGCGCCATGCGGCGCGGCGAGCCGGTGCCTATGCGGGCACCGGGCGGCAGCTGCTCGAAGGTCAGCCCGTCCCGCGCCACCAGCACGTCGCGCGGATCCTCGCGCACGGGCACGGCGGCCAGCACGAGGCCCTCGGGCTGGGCGGTCGGCAGGTCCTTGAGGGAGTGGACGGCGAAGTCCACCTCGCCGCGCAGCAGCGCCTCGCGCAGCGCGGCGACGAACACACCCGTGCCGCCGATCTGCGCGAGATGTTCCTTCGAGGTGTCTCCGTACGTGGTGACCTCGACGAGCTCGACGGCACGCCCGGTCACCTCGCTGACCGCGTCGGCGACGTGGCCGGACTGCGCCATGGCGAGCTTGCTGCGCCGGGTGCCCAGCCGGAGCGGCGCGCCGGCCCGCGCGCGCAGGGGTGAGTTGTCGGTCATGACCGCCCTCGATTCGGGTCGTTCAGGTCTGCCCGGGAGACGGCCGCGACCGTCTGCGGGTCGAGGTCGAAGAGTTCCCGCAGCGCGTCGGCGTACCCGGCGCCGCCGGGCTCGCTGGCGAGCTGCTTGACCCGCACGGTGGGCGCGTGCAGGAGCTTGTCGACGACGCGGCGCACGGTCTGGGTGATCTCGGCGCGCTGCTTCTCGTCCAGGTCGGGAAGGCGTCCGTCGAGCCGGGCGATCTCGCCGGCCACCACATCGGCGGCCATGGTGCGCAGGGCGACGACGGTCGGGGTGATGTGGGCGGCGCGCTGGGCGGCGCCGAACGCCGCGACCTCGTCGGCGACGATGGTGCGGACCAGGTCGACGTCGGCGGCCATCGGGGCGTCCGCGGACGCCTCCGCGAGCGACTCGATGTCGACGAGGCGCACACCCTCGAGCCGGGCGGCCGCTCCGTCGATGTCGCGCGGCATGGCGAGGTCGAGCAGGGCGAGCCGGACCGGCCCGGTGGACTGCGCGGGCACGGTGGCCCGGCGGACGGCCTGCGCCTGTGCGGTCGCGGGTGCGGAGCCGTTCTCCACCCATGCGGCGTGCCGGTCGAGATCGGCGGCGGGTGCGGCGGGCGCCTCGACGGTGCTGACGGCCGCGTCGAACGGCAGGCCGAGCGCGTCGGCGACGGCCTCACCGGTCAGTACGAGACCCGTCGCGCCGGTGCAGGACACGACGACATCGGCACGTGTCAGTTCGTCGGAGACTGCGGCCATCTCCACGGCTCGGGCGACCACACCCGTACCACCGGGCTGGTTGAGGATCTCGACGAGCCGGTCGGCGCGGGCCCGGGTCCGGTTGGCGACGACGATCTCGGCGACACCGGTACGGGCCAGCGTGGCGGCGGCCAGCGACGACATCGAGCCGGCGCCGATCACCAGGGCACGCTTGCCGCGGGCCCAGTCGGCGGTGTCCGCGCCGTTCGCGAGCTGCTGCAGACCGAAGGTGACGAGCGACTGCCCGGCCCGGTCGATCCCGGTCTCGCTGTGGGCGCGCTTGCCGACCCGCAGGGCCTGCTGGAACAGGTCGTTCAACAGCCGGCCGGCCGTGTGGATCTCCTGCCCCAGCGCCAGCGCGTCCTTGATCTGGCCGAGGATCTGGCCCTCGCCGATCACCATCGAGTCCAGTCCGCACGCCACCGAGAAGAGGTGGTGGACGGCCCGGTCCTCGTAGTGCACATAGAGATACGGAGTGAGCTCGTCCAGTCCGACCCCGCTGTGCTGGGCGAGGAGCGTGGACAGCTCGGCCACGCCCGCGTGGAACTTGTCCACGTCGGCGTACAGCTCGATGCGGTTGCAGGTGGCGAGGACGGCGGCCTCGGCCGCGGGCTCCGCGGCGAGGGTGTCCTGCAGCAGCTTGGCCTGCGTCTCGGCAGCCAGCGACGCCCGCTCCAGTACGGAGACCGGGGCGCTGCGGTGGCTCAGCCCTACGACAAGGAGACTCATGCCGGCATCACGGCGGGCATGTCCCCGTCGGGTCCCTTCCGGCTGCTGCTCGCGGCGGCACGCATGGGCGGCGCGGCCTGGTCGATGCCGCCCCCGGAGCCTTCCTCACCGGCCTTGCGCTGCTCGTGGAAGGCGAGGATCTGGAGTTCGATCGAGAGGTCGACCTTGCGGACGTCGACGCCGTCGGGCACGGAGAGCACCGTCGGCGCGAAGTTCAGGATGGAGGTGACGCCCGCGGCGACGAGCCGGTCGCAGACCTGCTGCGCGGCACCGGCCGGGGTCGAGATGACACCGATCGACACACCGTTGTCGCCGACGATCTTCTCCAGTTCGTCGGCGTGCTGGACGGGGATCCCGGCGACGGGCGTACCGGCCATCGCCGGGTCGGCGTCGATCAGCGCGGCGACACGGAAACCGCGGGAGGCGAAGCCGCCGTAGTTGGCGAGCGCGGCGCCGAGGTTACCGATGCCGACGATGACGACCGGCCAGTCCTGGGTGAGCCCGAGCTCGCGGGAGATCTGGTAGACGAGGTACTCGACGTCGTACCCGACACCGCGCGTTCCGTAGGACCCCAGGTAGCTGAAGTCCTTGCGCAGCTTGGCGGAGTTGACCCCTGCCGCGGCGGCGAGCTCCTCGGACGAGACCGTGGGTACCGAGCGCTCGGAGAGCGCGGTCAGTGCGCGCAGATACAGCGGAAGCCGGGCGACGGTGGCCTCGGGAATTCCTCGGCTACGGGTCGCCGGTCGGTGAGTTCGGCCAGTTGCCACGGTGCTCCTGCGGGATGAGCGGGGCTGCAGGCGGCCATATGTTCCAAGACCGCCCCGTCGAATGCAGGCTATGTCTTTGTGAACGCGTGCACAAAGATGGTGTCCGTTTTGTCCGGTCAAAGTGACCGGGGTCACGCGCATCCGTTGCGCGATCCCGGAACCTTGGATCGCATCAGCCCGTTGCAGGCCCGAAGGGGGCAAAGCAGCACACACTCCTCACGACTACGCCCCCGAGACCACTCAAAACGCCCATGATGGTAACCGGGTTTTGCTCACGAAAGCAGTGCGCTGCGCAGCCGCACCGGGTCCACCCGCCAGAACGTGTGCTGTTCGTTATCAATGAGAACCACCGGAATCTGCTCCCAGTACTCCCGGTGCAGCTCCTCGTCCTGGGTGATGTCCTTCTCCTCCCAGGCCGCACCGGTCTCCTCGCAGACCTCCCGCACCACCAGCCGCGCGTCGTCACAGAGGTGACACCCCGGCTTCCCGACCAGGGTCACCAACCGGTCCGCGGGCTTCTTCTTCGTACGACGCAACAAAGCACTCATGCCTTCATTCTGCGCCGCCCGCCCGCTGCTTCCGGAACGCGCCCGGCACACATCCGGTACGGACACGGCACGAAACCGGTACGCCCGGAATCGCCCGTTTAACAATTCGGCCCCCGAGAGTTCACGCCACCGCATCCCGCCAGGCCGGGAAGGGCCGAACGGACTGGCTATGCTCACGACATGGCCGCTCTTGGATGGCTCACACCCCGTAGGCGTTCCGCGACAGCACGGAGCGTGCTGGCAGGCGAGGCAGCAGCCGAAGCAGCGCGGAAGTCGTCGCTCCACGCCGAACAGTCCCCCGAACGATCCACCGACACGACCCCCGCCACGACCGCGGAGCCGGAACCGGCCTTCCCCGTCGTCGGCGACGAACGGGCCGCCGCCTTCTTCGACCTGGACAACACCGTCATGCAGGGCGCGGCGATCTTCCACTTCGGCCGCGGCCTGTACAAGCGGAAGTTCTTCCAGCGCCGCGAGCTGACCCGGTTCGCCTGGCAGCAGGCCTGGTTCAGGCTGGCCGGCGTCGAGGACCCGGAACACATGCAGGACGCCCGCGACAGCGCCCTGTCCATCGTCAAGGGCCACCGCGTCTCCGAGCTGATGTCCATCGGCGAGGAGATCTACGACGAGTACATGGCCGACCGCATCTGGCCCGGCACCCGAGCCCTCGCCCAGGCCCATCTCGACGCCGGGCAGAAGGTCTGGCTGGTCACCGCCGCCCCGGTGGAGACCGCCACGATCATCGCCCGCCGCCTCGGCCTGACCGGCGCGCTCGGCACCGTCGCCGAGTCCGTCGACGGCGTCTACACCGGGCGCCTGGTCGGCGAGCCGCTGCACGGACCGGCGAAGGCCGAGGCCGTACGCGCCCTGGCCGCCGCCGAGGGCCTCGACCTGGCGCGCTGCGCGGCGTACAGCGACTCGCACAACGACATCCCGATGCTGTCCCTGGTCGGTCACCCCTATGCGATCAACCCGGACACCAAGCTCCGCAAGCACGCCCGGGCCCTCGACTGGCGGCTGCGCGACTACCGCACGGGCCGCAAGGCCGCCAAGGTCGGCATCCCGGCCGCGGCCGGCGTCGGCGCCCTCGCGGGCGGCACCGCGGCCGCCGTCGCCCTGCACCGCCGCCGCCGCTGACCGCACGTACACGGGCGGCCGTCTGCCGCACGCGTGATCGGCCCCCGTCCAGGGGGCCGAGCCACGCCCGGCCTCCTGCCACCAATCGGGGCCCCATACCCACGAACCGCTCCCGCCAGTCGGATTGCGCGCACCCGACCACAACCCGTTGCGGTCGCAGGCAGATCACGAAGTAATCCGATCAACAATCGGTCACGATGTGCTACTTGATGCGCCTCGTAGTCGCTACAGAAGCGACGGAACCGGTGATTTGAGCAACTGGGTGTAGCACTGCCTGTACGAAGCGTTATTCTCCTCAGACGCATTCCGGAATCCGCCACTCACTACGACGAGTGACGGTTTCGCACTGCACGTGATGGAAGCTCTGCCTCTGGGAGTCCCGTGTACCCACACGTCGGGGTTGACACCTCGGGCCTGGCTACGCTGCGCGCAACGGTCGCCGACCGCTTGCGCGGCTTCGTCCCCACCGCGTACGCCGTACCCGCCTTTGCCACCCCTGCACCTGTCGGCCCTTGCTATGCCCTGGCCGAGCGCGGTGCGGCGGTCGGAAGACGCAGCAACCGCGGCGCAACGACCACGTCCACCGTTCGTCGGCCGACCGCCGACAGCGACAGCGCGCGCATGATGGATCTCGTCGAGCGCGCACAGGCCGGTGAGGCCGACGCCTTCGGCCGCCTCTACGACCAGTACAGCGACACGGTGTACCGGTACATCTACTACCGCGTCGGCGGCAAGGCGACGGCGGAGGACCTCACCAGCGAGACCTTCCTGCGCGCCCTGCGCCGCATCTCCACCTTCACCTGGCAGGGCCGCGACTTCGGCGCCTGGCTGGTCACGATCGCCCGCAACCTGGTGGCCGACCACTTCAAGTCCAGCCGCTTCCGGCTGGAAGTGACCACCGGCGAGATGCTCGACGCCAACGAGGTCGAGCGCAGCCCCGAGGACTCCGTGCTGGAGTCCCTCTCCAACGCCGCACTGCTGCAGGCCGTGCGGCGGCTCAACCCCCAGCAGCAGGAGTGCGTGACCCTGCGCTTCCTGCAGGGCCTCTCCGTCGCCGAGACGGCCCGCGTGATGGGCAAGAACGAAGGCGCGATCAAAACCTTGCAGTACCGCGCCGTCCGCACCCTCGCCCGGCTGCTGCCGGACGATGCCCGCTGAGAACACGCTCGGCGACACGGGCCTCACGCACTGTTCCGATCATCTTTTGCGCGTAACCCGAGTGCCGAGCCACTCGTTGTGCCGGTTGCAGGCCCCCTGTCGTCACACCGTGTCCGCCGCCACTCACTCTTTCGTGTGGAAGCGCTCAAGGTGTGCAACCTTCCGGAACCCCAGGGGAGTCGACCGTCATGACGAGAGGAGGTGCCGCCAGTGATCGCAAACGTTTCGGCACACCGGCGGGCGAACGCCTTCGCCCAGGCCCTGGAGGAGCAGGAGCTCCCGGGTGCGGCGGCCGTACAGCCCGAGGACCCGGCCGAACAGGCCGACCACGGACCGCTGTTGGCCCTGGCGAACGGCCTCGGTGAGCTGCCGAGGCCCGAGTTGGATCCCCAGGTCAAAATGGTGCAGCGAGCCCAGCTCGTCGCCGCCATGGAAGCCATGTTTGCCGAGGGCGGCGCGTCCACGGGCCCTACCGTGCCCGAACAACGGGGCAGGGGGGCCCACCGGGCCTCCCCGCTCCGGAAACTGCGCCCCCGCTCCCGCTGGACGAAGGGCCTCGCCGCCGGCGGGCTCACCGTCGGTGTGGCCGCGGGAGCCTTCGGCGGAGTGGCCGCTGCCAGTTCCGACGCCCTGCCGGGTGATTCGCTGTACGGGCTGAAGCGCGGCATGGAGGACATCCACCTCGGCATGGCCGACGGCGACGCCGACCGCGGCGAGGTCTACCTCGACCAGGCGTCGACCCGGCTGAGCGAGGCCCGCCGGCTGATGGAGCGCGGCCGAACGGGCGATCTGGACCACGAATCACTCGGCGAGATCAGGCGCACGCTCAACGGCATGACGCACGACGCCAGCGAGGGCCACCGCCTGCTCCACGCCGTGTACCAGCGCGACGGGGCGCTCGCCCCGATCCAGACCCTGGACTCCTTCTCCCGCTCCCACCGCGGGACGTGGAGCAGCCTGCGCGACCGGCTGCCGGTCCAGCTGACGGACGTCGGGGACGAGGTCAGCTCGGTCTTCGATGCCATAGACGAAGAGGTCGCACCGCTGCAGTCCCTGCTCCCCCGCACCCCGGACCGGAGCACCGACATCCAGGAGCCCGGCTCCTCGCAGCCGACCGGAGACTCACCGGACACGGACGACCCTGCCCCCGCCTTCCCCGAAGCCTCAGAGGGCCAGACGGGCAGCAGCGGCACCCCCGACCCGTCCGACTCCGCTTCCACCTCGGAGGACGACCTGATCGCAGGCGGCACGGACGGCCTCCTGGACCCCTCGTCCCCGGGCGCCAGCCCGTCCACCTCGGGCAGGGACAACACCCCGCCCACCCCGGACGTCACGCTGCCGCCGCTGCTCC
Organism: Streptomyces sp. JH14; assembly: GCF_029428675.1. Taxonomy (GTDB): domain Bacteria; phylum Actinomycetota; class Actinomycetes; order Streptomycetales; family Streptomycetaceae; genus Streptomyces. The sequence continues at coordinate 2,991,591 of NZ_JAJNEL010000001.1, forward strand.
CCGGCCTGCTCCCCGGCCTGGGCATCCACAGCGACGACGACACGGACGAGTACTGACACCCACGGACCCCGATCGCCGGACACAGCGCAACCAGCTCCACGCGCCTGTCCGGCGATCGAGGTCCGTCCGGCGATGGAGGGCGGAGCGCCCACCGGACGCGCCCGCCCGCCGTCACTCGCCGTCAGAAGAACACCGACCTCCGCTGCACCAACAGCTTGTACAGCGTGTGCTGAATCTGCTCCCGCACCTGATCCGTCAGGTTGAACATCAGCATCGGATCCTCCGCCGCCTCCACCGGATATCCCTCCGTGGGAATCGGCTCACCGAACTGAATCGTCCATTTCGTCGGCAACGGCAGCGCCCCCAACGGCCCCAGCCAGGGAAACGTCGGCGTGATCGGGAAATACGGAACCCCCAGCACCCGCGCCAGCGTCTTCGCGTTCCCGATCATCGGGTAGATCTCCTCCGCCCCCACGATCGAGCACGGCACAATCGGCACCCCGGCCCGCAGCGCCGTCGACACGAAGCCGCCGCGCCCGAACCGCTGCAGCTTGTACCGCTCACCGAACGGCTTCCCGATGCCCTTGAAACCCTCCGGCATCACACCGACGACCTGCCCCTGCCTGAGCAGCCGCTCCGCGTCCTCCGCGCAGGCCAGCGTGTGCCCGGCCTTCCTGGCCAGTTCGTTCACCACCGGCAGCATGAAGACCAGATCCGCGGCGAGCAGCCGCAGATGACGGCCCGCCGGATGGTTGTCGTGCACGGCGACCTGGAGCATGAGCCCGTCCAGCGGCAACGTCCCCGAGTGGTTGGCCACGACGAGCGCCCCGCCGTCCGACGGGATGTTCTCGATGCCCTTCACCTCGACCCGGAAGTACTTCTCGTACAACGGCCGCAGCATCGACATCAGGACCTGGTCGGTGAGTTCCTTGTCGTACCCGAACTCGTCGACCTCGTAGTCACCGGTGACCCGCCGCCGGAGGAACGCGAGCCCACCCGCGATCCGCCGGTCCCAGCCGCCTCGCCGCACCTCGTCCTGCGTACCCTCCACGGGCTCCCCGTCCCCCTGCACCGCCTCCTGGACCGGCGCGGTGTCCAACTGCCCCGGCAGGGCGCTCAGGGCCGCAGTGCCCACCGCAGGGCCCGCCCCGGACCGCCGCCGCGCCGACCGCGGCGCGCCGCCCGACCGTGAACGGTCGTCGTCGAACGGAATGACCTTGGCATCCGCCATCGTCGGTGCGCTCCTCTATCTCGCGCTGTGGGTCGGTTGTGTGCCGTCGGCCCCGGTGACGCCGGTCCCGCCGGCGAACGGCATCGCCGCCAGCCGGTCGACGGCCCTGCCGACCACCTCCGGCGGCAGCAGTCCGGGTGCCTGACTCCGTGCGAAGTCCGCGAACGTCTCCGCGGTGGTGAAGACCGGGTGGAACCCCAGCGTCTCGCGCATCTGCACGGTGGAGACCACCCTGCCGTGCGTGAGCAGCCTGATCTGCTCCGGCGAGAAGTCCGTCATGCCGACGGTACGGAGCGCTTGGCCCACCCAGGTGACGGCGGGCAGCGGCACCGGCACCGTCGGCCGCCCGAGCCGACGCGAGCACTGCGACAGCAGCAGCACCCCGTCGCCCGCGATATTGAACGTGCCGCTGTTCAGCGTCCCGCGCCGCGGCTCGTGCGAGGCGATCCCCAGTACGTCGATGACGTCGTCCTCGTGGACGAACTGGAGCCGCGGGTCGTACCCGAACACCGTCGGCAGGACGGGCAGCGACAGATAGTCGGCGAGCGGCGAGTCCGCGTCGGGCCCCAGGATGTTCGCGAACCGCAGCACGCACACGGCCACGTCCGGCCGGCGGCGCGCAAAGCCCCGTACGTACCCCTCGACCTCCACGGCGTCCTTCGCGAAGCCCCCGCTCGGCAGGGACTTGGGCGGGGTGGTCTCGGTGAAGACCGCCGGATCGCGCGGCGCGGAGCCGTACACGCTCGTACTGGATTTGATCACCAGTCGCCGGACCGTCGGCGACTTCTGGCAGGCACCGAGCAGCTGCATGGTGCCGATGACGTTGGTCTCCTTGACCGTGGTGCGGCCACCGGCCCCGAGCGCCTTGCCGCTGACGTCCAGATGCACGACCGTGTCGACGGCATGCTCGGCGAGGACTCTGGCGATTGCGGGCTGCCGGATGTCCGCGCGGACGAAGTCGGCGTCACCCAGTTGGTGCCCGGGCGAGATCGCATCGACGGCGATCACCCGGTCCACGTCGGGATCACGCTGGATACGCCGCACGAACCGGCCACCCAGCTGCCGGGCCGCTCCCGTGACGAGCACGACCTTCCCCAAGATCAGCGCCTTCCGTCGAAGAGGTTTCCCCTGGCCGTCACCGTAGCGGGTGGATGTTGCCCTGTGATGACTGCACGACGGCGTTCTGTCGAGTCTTTGGCTCAAATATGTGTATGGCCGCCCGCAGCCGCTCACGTCGCCCGCACAAAGCGCCGCAGCCCTCCCGCCGAGTCGGCGGGAGGGCTGCGGATTCACGAACTGCGTTCGCTTACTTCTTGTTGCGACGCTGAACGCGCGTGCGCTTGAGCAGCTTGCGGTGCTTCTTCTTGGCCATCCGCTTGCGCCGCTTCTTGATAACAGAGCCCACGACTACCCTCGCTCACTTCTCTTCACTGGTGCGGGGCGTCTGGGCCCACACGACCTACGTCGGCCTAGCCTACCCGCCACCGCGTGAGGGACGTAATCCGAGGGGAACCTCAGGCGGACTCCACCCCCACCAGGGACTCGCGGAGATACTCGTGAACCGCTTGCTCCGGCACCCGGAAGGACCTGCCCACCCGGATCGCCGGCAGATGACCGCTGTGCACCAAGCGGTACACGGTCATCTTCGACACTCGCATGACCGAGGCGACTTCCGCCACGGTCAGAAACTTGACCTCGTTGAGAGGCCTCTCGCTGCCAGCAGCCATGACCCACCTGTACCTTCCGCACGAGACGCGCACCGGCTTCCCCTCCGGTGACTCTTCGTCGTTGTGCGCTCACTCCCCAGATTAGGGGCGGGTGATGCGAGTGGGGAAGAGGAGGGACCATCGGCCGCCTACTGTGACAGACACGCCCGATTGAGCACATAGCGAGTAAGCGGCCGGTAGTAAGCGGACCGCACGGCGTCGTCAAGCGGAACGGCGACCGACACCTGCCCCTCGGCCTCCCCCACGAACAGCGCCGGGTCGTCCGTGTCCGCCAGACCGATCGCCTCAATGCCCAGCTGACCTGCTCCGCAGACCCATCCGTGGTCCCCGACGACCAGCTCGGGCAGCCATCCGTGGGCGGCCACGGCGGCCTCCAGCGCCACCCGAACCGGCAGCGGGGAGTGGGTATGTGCGCCCGGCTCACTGCCCGGGGCCCGCACGCCGGTTTCGCGCACCAGGGCGACACCCCGTACGTAATCAAGGTTGTAGGTGCGTACGCCGAACCGGGTCGTTATGTCGATACATCTCCCCTGCGCGGGGGTGAGTACGGGGCACCCGGCCGCCGACAAGGCGTCTGCCAGCGCGGCGTAGAACCCGAGCAGCCGGTGGGGGTGCCCCGTCCCGAGCAGCACAGGTGCCCGCCGGACCGCGACACTGGACAACCGCTCGGCAAACGCATCCAGACCGGCCAGAGTCCGCTCCGGATCGATCACATCAGGGCCCGAAACATGACCAGGGTCGGCCGAGACTCCGCACTTGTCTGCCATCAGCCGAAGCAGATCGGACTCTCCCCACCCCCATGCCGGATCGAGCCCGAGCAGCACCCGCGGATCCCTCGCCGCGAACAGCCGATAGCTGCGCAGGCTCACATCTCGCGAGGTGGCCACGGACCCGGCCAGCCGGGACGCCAGCAGATGCGCACGCAGCGCTCCGGTGCTCAACACCCTGCCGATGCTCCCCCAACCACCCGGACGGAGGGCCGGAAGCCCGGTTACGCCCCACAGTTGGCGTAACCATTCCGCACCGCTGCGCGGAAACGGCCGCACCGGACCGTCTACGCCCGACTCAGGTCAGCAACCCGCGCAACGGGAACGCCGCCCGCCGGGTCGCGAGCACCGCCTGGTCCAGCCGGTCCGCCGGGTCGTACCCGCGTTCCCACGGCTGCCACGAAGGCGTACGCCCGTCCGTCATACGGGCCGGCCCCAGCTGCCGCGTCCGGGCATAGACCTCGTCCCGCCACGAAGCGGGGATCACTGCCTCCGGATCCACCGGCGCATGCGCGGCGATCCCCACCAGATGCGTCCAGGACCGCGGCACCACATCGACGACCGCATACCCCCCGCCGCCGAGCGCCACCCACCGCCCGCCCTCCACGTGCTCATGGGCGAGCTCGTGACACGACTCCATGACCGCCCGCTGCGCGTCCAGCGACACCGCCAGATGGGCGAGCGGATCCTCGAAGTGCGTATCGGCCCCGTGCTGGGTCACCAGCACCTGCGGCCGGAAGTCCGCCAGCAGCTCCGGCACCACGGCGTGGAAGGCCCGCAGCCATCCCGCGTCCCCCGTCCCGGCGGGCAGCGCCACATTCACCGCAGCCCCCTCCCCCGCACCCGCACCGGTCTCCTCCGGCCAGCCGGTCTGCGGAAAGAGCGTCCGCGGATGCTCGTGCAGCGACACCGTCAGAACCCGCGGGTCCTCCCAGAACGCGGCCTGCACCCCGTCCCCGTGGTGGACATCCACATCGATGTACGCGACCCGTTCCACACCCAGTTCCAGCAGCCGGGCAATGGCCAGCGCCGGGTCGTTGTAGACACAGAAACCGGACGCAGCACCCGGCATCGCATGGTGCAGCCCGCCCGCGAAGTTCACCGCGTGCGGCGTGGCCCCGCGCCACACCGCCTCGGCCGCCGCCACCGACTGCCCGGCGATCAACGCCGACACCTCGTGCATCCCCGCGAACGCGGGATCGTCCATCGTCCCGAGCCCGTAGTTCTGATCGGCCGCCCTGGGGTCCGCCGAGGCCGCGCGCACGGCCGCCACATAGTCCTCGCGGTGCACCAGCCGCAGCGTGGAGTCACCGGCCGGCTTGGCGGCCACCACATCCACCGCACTGTCGAGCCCGAACGCCCGCACCAGACCCATCGTCAGGGCCAGCCTGACGGGGTCCATCGGATGACTGCTCCCGAAGTCGTAGCCCGTTACTCCGTCATCCCACATCAACTGTGCGCGGCCGCTCATGCCCGCCACCGTATCGGGCAGGCTCCGCGCCGAACGACTTGGCGTACACGAGCGTCGCGAGCACCAGCACCATCGGGACGAGCATCGCGCCCCGGTAGGTCCACGCGTCCCCCAGCGCCCCCACCAACGGCGACCCCACCAGGAAGCCCACATAGTTGAAGACGTTCAGCCGGGCGACCGCCGTATCGCTCGCCCCGGGGAACATCCGCCCCGCCGCCGCGAACGTCTGCGGCACGATCACACAGAGCCCGAGCCCCAGCATGGTGAACCCGAGCATCCCGATCCACGCCCCGGACGCCACGGCCACCACCCCGAACCCGGCAGCGGCCAGCACACTCCCGAACCGCACCACGGCCACGGCCCCGAACCGCCGTACCCCGAAGTCCCCCACGGCCCGCCCCAGCAGGGTCGTCACCATGTAGACGTTGTACGGAACGGTCGCCAGCTGCTCCGAGCTGCCCAGCACGTCCTGCAGATACTTCGCGCTCCAGTTGGAGACCGTCGAGTCCCCGATGTAGGCGAAACTCATCACCAGGCAGAGCGGCATCAACAGCCTGAACGAGACCGAAGTCCCCTGCCGCTCCTTCCGCTGCCCGTCCTCCTCCGCCTTCCCCTCCGCGTACCACCGGCTTCCGACGAGCGCGGCGGGCAGCAGCAGGACGACCGCGGGAAGGTACGAGACGAGCAGCGTCAGATCCCAGTGCGCCCCGGCCCACGCCATCGACGCCCCGGCGATCCCGCCCAGGCTGTATGCGGCATGGAACCCGAGCATGATGCTGCGCCCGTACGCCCGCTGAAGGCTGACTCCCATCATGTTCATGGAGGCGTCGAGCGCCCCGACGGCCAGCCCGAACACACCGAGCGCCACGGCCGCCTGCCACAGCTCGCTGCCGGCCCCGACAGCGAGCAACGTCAGCAGCACGACGGGCTGCGCCCACCTCAGTACGGAGCCGGGCCGTACCCGCGCGACCACCTTCTCGGTGGCCACACTGCCCACACCGGCCAGGATCGGCACGGCGGCAAGGAACACGGGAAGCAGCCCGTCGGATATCCCGTACCGGTCCTGAATGGCAGGAATCCGCGTCACGAGCAGAGCAAAGGTGACCCCTTGCACGAAAAAGCTCAACGCCAGGGAGGCCCTACCGTGCCGCAACCGCGCATCTGTCATGGCCGCACAGCGTAGGGCCCTGGCCTACCCATGGGTAGATGAATCAGGCGAGCAATTCCCGCAGTTGGGTCATGTCGGAGAAGTGCCCGGTCACCCCCGCGAGCCCATCGGCGGGCATCATCGACGTGAACCCGTACACATCCATCCCTGCGGCCCGGGCCGCCTCCACACCGAGCGGGCTGTCCTCGATGACGACACACCTGTCGGGCGGCACACCCATCCGTTCGGCGGCATGGAGGAACAGATCGGGCGCCGGCTTCCCGCGACTCACGTCCTCCGCACTGAAGATCCACTCCTCCTCGAACCACTGGTCGAGCCCGGTCTTGCGGTGCCCGACCCGGATCCGTTCGTGGCTCCCGGACGAGGCGAGGCAGTACGGCACTCCGTCGGCGACGAGCTTCCCCAGCACGTCGTCGATCCCCTCGACCGGCTCCAGTTCCTCCTGGAACGCGGCGAAGATCCGGGAGTGGAGCGTGTCGTCGAAGTCCGCGGGCAGCTTGTCCCCGGTCCTCTCCTCGACCAGGTCGTGCACACGGTGCACCGCGGACCCCATGTAGTCACGGAGCGATTCCTCGTACGAGGTGGGGTGACCGAGCTCGGTCAGGTAGCCGGAGAGGATGGTGTTGGAGATCGGCTCACTGTCGACGAGCACACCATCGTTGTCGAAGATGACCAGTTCGTAGCGCATGGTTCGAGCCTAGACGCTCGGAACGCAGAAAAGCCCCGTGCCACAAGGGCACGGGGCTTTCCCGGAATAATTGTTCGGCGGCGTCCTACTCTCCCACAGGGTCCCCCCTGCAGTACCATCGGCGCTGAAAGGCTTAGCTTCCGGGTTCGGAATGTAACCGGGCGTTTCCCTAACGCAATGACCACCGAAACACTATGAAATTAACCAACACCGGACAACAACACGGCCGTTCGTTATTTCAGAACTAACACAGTGGACGCGAGCAACTGAGGACAAGCCCTCGGCCTATTAGTACCAGTCAGCTCCACCCGTTACCGGGCTTCCACATCTGGCCTATCAACCCAGTCGTCTACTGGGAGCCTTAACCCCTCAAGGGGGTGGGAATACTCATCTCGAAGCAGGCTTCCCGCTTAGATGCTTTCAGCGGTTATCCTTTCCGAACGTAGCCAACCAGCCATGCCCTTGGCAGAACAACTGGCACACCAGAGGTTCGTCCGTCCCGGTCCTCTCGTACTAGGGACAGCCCTTCTCAATATTCCTACGCGCGCAGCGGATAGGGACCGAACTGTCTCACGACGTTCTAAACCCAGCTCGCGTACCGCTTTAATGGGCGAACAGCCCAACCCTTGGGACCGACTCCAGCCCCAGGATGCGACGAGCCGACATCGAGGTGCCAAACCATCCCGTCGATATGGACTCTTGGGGAAGATCAGCCTGTTATCCCCGGGGTACCTTTTATCCGTTGAGCGACAGCGCTTCCACAAGCCACTGCCGGATCACTAGTCCCGACTTTCGTCCCTGCTCGACCCGTCGGTCTCACAGTCAAGCTCCCTTGTGCACTTACACTCAACACCTGATTGCCAACCAGGCTGAGGGAACCTTTGGGCGCCTCCGTTACTCTTTAGGAGGCAACCGCCCCAGTTAAACTACCCATCAGACACTGTCCCTGATCCGGATCACGGACCCAGGTTAGACATCCAGCACGACCAGAGTGGTATTTCAACGGCGACTCCACAACCACTGGCGTGGCTGCTTCAAAGTCTCCCACCTATCCTACACAAGCCGAACCGAACACCAATATCAAACTGTAGTAAAGGTCCCGGGGTCTTTCCGTCCTGCTGCGCGAAACGAGCATCTTTACTCGTAGTGCAATTTCACCGGGCCTATGGTTGAGACAGTCGAGAAGTCGTTACGCCATTCGTGCAGGTCGGAACTTACCCGACAAGGAATTTCGCTACCTTAGGATGGTTATAGTTACCACCGCCGTTTACTGGCGCTTAAGTTCTCAGCTTCGCCGACCCGAAAGTCAGCTAACCGGTCCCCTTAACGTTCCAGCACCGGGCAGGCGTCAGTCCGTATACATCGCCTTACGGCTTCGCACGGACCTGTGTTTTTAGTAAACAGTCGCTTCTCGCTGGTCTCTGCGGCCACCCCCAGCTCATGGAGTAAATCCAATCACCAGTGATGGCCCCCCTTCTCCCGAAGTTACGGGGGCATTTTGCCGAGTTCCTTAACCATAGTTCACCCGAACGCCTCGGTATTCTCTACCTGACCACCTGAGTCGGTTTAGGGTACGGGCCGCCATGAAACTCGCTAGAGGCTTTTCTCGACAGCATAGGATCATCCACTTCGCCACAATCGGCTCGGCATCAGGTCTCAGACTTAATGTGTGACGGATTTGCCTATCACACGCCCTACACCCTTACCCCGGGACAACCACCGCCCGGGCTGGACTACCTTCCTGCGTCACCCCATCGCTTACCTAGTACAAGTCTGGTTCGTCGGCTCCACCACTACCCTCAACTCCGAAGAGATCGGGCCGGCTTCACGGACTTAGCATCGCCTGATTCAGTATTGGGCGTTTCAAAGCGGGTACCGGAATATCAACCGGTTGTCCATCGACTACGCCTGTCGGCCTCGCCTTAGGTCCCGACTTACCCTGGGCAGATCAGCTTGACCCAGGAACCCTTAGTCAATCGGCGCACACGTTTCTCACGTGTGTATCGCTACTCATGCCTGCATTCTCACTCGTGAACCGTCCACAACTCGCTTCCGCGGCTGCTTCACCCGGCACACGACGCTCCCCTACCCATCCGTACTCCCGTTGGGGATACATGTACGAATGACACGACTTCGGCGGTACGCTTGAGCCCCGCTACATTGTCGGCGCGGAATCACTTGACCAGTGAGCTATTACGCACTCTTTCAAGGGTGGCTGCTTCTAAGCCAACCTCCTGGTTGTCTCTGCGACTCCACATCCTTTCCCACTTAGCGTACGCTTAGGGGCCTTAGTCGATGCTCTGGGCTGTTTCCCTCTCGACCATGGAGCTTATCCCCCACAGTCTCACTGCCGTGCTCTCACTTACCGGCATTCGGAGTTTGGCTAAGGTCAGTAACCCGGTAGGGCCCATCGCCTATCCAGTGCTCTACCTCCGGCAAGAAACACACGACGCTGCACCTAAATGCATTTCGGGGAGAACCAGCTATCACGGAGTTTGATTGGCCTTTCACCCCTAACCACAGGTCATCCCCCAGGTTTTCAACCCTGGTGGGTTCGGTCCTCCACGAAGTCTTACCTCCGCTTCAACCTGCCCATGGCTAGATCACTCCGCTTCGGGTCTTGAGCGTGCTACTAAAACGCCCTATTCGGACTCGCTTTCGCTACGGCTTCCCCACACGGGTTAACCTCGCAACACACCGCAAACTCGCAGGCTCATTCTTCAAAAGGCACGCAGTCACGACTGTTGCTCCGAAGAACAACAGCGACGCTCCCACGGCTTGTAGGCACACGGTTTCAGGTACTATTTCACTCCGCTCCCGCGGTACTTTTCACCATTCCCTCACGGTACTATCCGCTATCGGTCACCAGGGAATATTTAGGCTTAGCGGGTGGTCCCGCCAGATTCACACGGGATTTCTCGGGCCCCGTGCTACTTGGGTGTCTCTCAAACGAGCCGTCAATGTTTCAGCTACGGGGGTCTTACCCTCTACGCCGGACCTTTCGCATGTCCTTCGCCTACATCAACGGTTTCTGACTCGTCTCACGGCCGGCAGACCGCAAAAGAGAGATCCCACAACCCCGCATGCGCAACCCCTGCCGGGTATCACACGCATACGGTTTGGCCTCATCCGGTTTCGCTCGCCACTACTCCCGGAATCACGGTTGTTTTCTCTTCCTGAGGGTACTGAGATGTTTCACTTCCCCTCGTTCCCTCCACACTGCCTATGTGTTCAGCAGCGGGTGACAGCCCATGACGACTGCCGGGTTTCCCCATTCGGACACCCCCGGATCAAAGCTCGGTTGACAGCTCCCCGGGGCCTATCGTGGCCTCCCACGTCCTTCATCGGTTCCTGGTGCCAAGGCATCCACCGTGCGCCCTTAAAAACTTGGCCACAGATGCTCGCGTCCACTGTGCAGTTCTCAAACAACGACCAGCCACCCATCACCCCACCCACAAGGGCGAGTTCACTGGGGCCGGCAACCGAAGGACAGACTCAAACGAGCCCGTACCCTCAGATACCCAACAACGTGCCCGACACGACCGACCATTCTCCACGTTCCACGCCGAAGCAGTACTGGTGAACAACAACCTGTCGTGCCGAATAGTCAACGTTCCACCCATGAGCAACCACCGTCGAACATTTGCCGACGTAGTGGCCTCTGACCAAGCAAGCTCGGTAAGAAGTGCTCCTTAGAAAGGAGGTGATCCAGCCGCACCTTCCGGTACGGCTACCTTGTTACGACTTCGTCCCAATCGCCAGTCCCACCTTCGACAGCTCCCTCCCACAAGGGGTTGGGCCACCGGCTTCGGGTGTTACCGACTTTCGTGACGTGACGGGCGGTGTGTACAAGGCCCGGGAACGTATTCACCGCAGCAATGCTGATCTGCGATTACTAGCAACTCCGACTTCATGGGGTCGAGTTGCAGACCCCAATCCGAACTGAGACCGGCTTTTTGAGATTCGCTCCGCCTCGCGGCATCGCAGCTCATTGTACCGGCCATTGTAGCACGTGTGCAGCCCAAGACATAAGGGGCATGATGACTTGACGTCGTCCCCACCTTCCTCCGAGTTGACCCCGGCAGTCTCCTGTGAGTCCCCATCACCCCGAAGGGCATGCTGGCAACACAGAACAAGGGTTGCGCTCGTTGCGGGACTTAACCCAACATCTCACGACACGAGCTGACGACAGCCATGCACCACCTGTATACCGACCACAAGGGGGGCACCATCTCTGATGCTTTCCGGTATATGTCAAGCCTTGGTAAGGTTCTTCGCGTTGCGTCGAATTAAGCCACATGCTCCGCTGCTTGTGCGGGCCCCCGTCAATTCCTTTGAGTTTTAGCCTTGCGGCCGTACTCCCCAGGCGGGGAACTTAATGCGTTAGCTGCGGCACCGACGACGTGGAATGTCGCCAACACCTAGTTCCCAACGTTTACGGCGTGGACTACCAGGGTATCTAATCCTGTTCGCTCCCCACGCTTTCGCTCCTCAGCGTCAGTAATGGCCCAGAGATCCGCCTTCGCCACCGGTGTTCCTCCTGATATCTGCGCATTTCACCGCTACACCAGGAATTCCGATCTCCCCTACCACACTCTAGCCTGCCCGTATCGACTGCAGACCCGGGGTTAAGCCCCGGGCTTTCACAACCGACGCAACAAGCCGCCTACGAGCTCTTTACGCCCAATAATTCCGGACAACGCTTGCGCCCTACGTATTACCGCGGCTGCTGGCACGTAGTTAGCCGGCGCTTCTTCTGCAGGTACCGTCACTCTCGCTTCTTCCCTGCTGAAAGAGGTTTACAACCCGAAGGCCGTCATCCCTCACGCGGCGTCGCTGCATCAGGCTTTCGCCCATTGTGCAATATTCCCCACTGCTGCCTCCCGTAGGAGTCTGGGCCGTGTCTCAGTCCCAGTGTGGCCGGTCGCCCTCTCAGGCCGGCTACCCGTCGTCGCCTTGGTAGGCCATCACCCCACCAACAAGCTGATAGGCCGCGGGCTCATCCTTCACCGCCGGAGCTTTCAACCCCGTCCCATGCGGGACAGAGTGTTATCCGGTATTAGACCCCGTTTCCAGGGCTTGTCCCAGAGTGAAGGGCAGATTGCCCACGTGTTACTCACCCGTTCGCCACTAATCCACCCCGAAGGGCTTCATCGTTCGACTTGCATGTGTTAAGCACGCCGCCAGCGTTCGTCCTGAGCCAGGATCAAACTCTCCGTGAATGTTTTCCCGTAATCGGGACGACACACACGAGAGCGGGACAACCGGTCGGAATAGGACCGGTCGTCCACAGCGTCCTCGCTGTGTAAAATTGCCCACCGGAACCACAAGGCCCGGCAGGACTTTCAAAGGAACCACCAACCTGCCGAAACAGGCCGGGGTATCAACATATCTGGCGTTGACTTTTGGCACGCTGTTGAGTTCTCAAGGAACGGACGCTTCCTTCGTACTCACCCTCACGGGCTTTCCTCCGGGCTTTTCCCTTCGGTCTTGCGTTTCCGACTCTACCAGACTCTTTCGTGTCCGATTCCCGGTCGAAACGGGTTCCGCTTTCCAGGTTTCCGCTTTCGCGTTTCCCTTTCCGGCGAGTCCGACTCTATCAGATCCTCTCGGGCCTGATTCCCGGTCAGCGGGGTTTGTCCTACCGGCTGTTGGGCCGTTCGGACGAGTGAGACCTTAGCGAACCCCTGGCCCCGACGCTAATCGGGGTCACGCTCCTTCGAACGTGGATTCTTCATTTCGCGAATGCGCACGGAAAGCCGTACGACAGGCGTCGATGGCTCGTTGTGGTTACTGCGGAATGGCTGTCCGGGGACCGACCGGGGTCGGCGCTCACGTCGGACAACTCGGAGTACATTACGGATGCAGGCGGCCCGTGTCAACCATGGGTGGTCCCTGGGTGTGGCGGAAGGCCGAGCGGTAGTCGCGCGGGCTGGTGGCCAGGTGGGCGGCGAAGTGCTGACGCATCGTGATCTCGCTGCCGAAGCCTGTACGGCGGGCCACCTCGGGCAGGGGCAGGTCGGTGCGCTCCAGAAGCTTCTGAGCTGCGGCGATGCGTTGAGTGATCAGCCAGCGCACGGGCGTCGTGCCGGTGGTCGCCTGGAAGTGGCGGGCGAAGGTGCGGGCGGACATGCCGGCGCGGGCGGCGAGGTCGGCCACCGTGTGCGGTTCGGCCAAATGGGTCAGGGCGAAGTCCCGTACCGAGGCGAGCGTGTCGGCGTCCCGGTCGGTGTGCGGGGTGGGGTGCTCGATGAACTGGGCCTGGGTTCCGGTGCGGAACGGGGCCGTGACCATCGAACGGGCGATCGCCGCTGCGGCTTCGGCGCCATGGGCCGTACGGACGAGGTGGAGGCAGAGGTCGATGCCGGCCGCGGTCCCTGCTGACGTCCAGATGTTGTCCTCCTGAAGGAACAGGGCGTCCGGGACGACCGTCACTGCGGGGTGGCGGGTGCGCAGGAGCTCGGTGAGGTTCCAGTGGGTGACGGCCCGTCGGCCGTCGAGGAGGCCTGCCTGGGCAAGGGTGAACGCGCCGCCGCAGAGCGCGGCGATGGGGACGGAACGGGCGTGGGCGCTGCGCAGGGCTTCGAGGACCGGGGTGGGCGCGGGTGTCAGGTGGTCGTCGAGGCCGGGAACGACGATCAGATCGGCGCGGGTCAGCCAGGCGAGGGTGCGGTCCGGGGTGAGGGAGAGACCCCCGCGCAGAGGGATGGGGGCCGGATCGGCGGCCGTGCGGTGCAGGTCGAAGGGCGGAACCCCGCGGTCGGTGCGGTCCACGCCCCAGACCTCGGTGATCACCGAAACGTCGAAGGCCCGGACACCGGGGAACGAGACGAGGGCGATGCGGGTGGGGGCGGGGGCCTGCATGGTCGCCATGGTGGCAGTAAAGCATCGATCGATGACTTTCCGGCCTCTGGGCGACAGGGGCGAGGGGCGGCAGCATCGTCGGCATGGAGATCGCAGAGAACGCAGCGCTGGTCGTGGTGGACGTTCAGGAAGGCTTCGAGGAGGAGGCGCACTGGGGGCCGCGGAACAATCCGGATGCGGATCGGAACATCGCCGAGCTCATCGACGCGTGGCAGGCGAGCGGGCGGCCCGTCGTGTTCGTACGGCATGACTCGCCGAAGCCGGATTCGCCGCTGCGGCCCGGGTACCCGGGGAACGGTTTCAAGGCGTATGTGGAGGAGCGGCGGGGGAAGGGGAGCGGGCCCGAGCTGTTTCTGACGAAGACCGTGAATTCCGCCTTCTACGGGACGCCCGATCTGGGGGCGTGGCTGAGCGAGGGCGGAGTGCGGCAGATCGTGGTGGCCGGAATCCAGACCAATATGTGCGCGGAGACGACAGCACGCATGGGCGGCAATCTCGGGTACGAGGTGTTCTTCGCGCTCGATGCCACGCACACGTTCGACGGGGTCGGGCCGTGGGGGTGGGCACTGAGCGCGGACGAGCTGGCGCGGGCCACCGCCGTGTCGCTGCACAGCGGTGGGTTCGCGAAGGTCGTGACCAGCGCGGAGCTGGTGGCTGCCGCGGGGAAGTGAGGGTCAGCCGTTGCCCGAGGCCAGCTCGCGGCTGCGGTCGCGGGCCGCTTCGAGGGCGGCGATGAGCGCGGCGCGCACGCCGTGGTTCTCCAGCTCGCGGATGGCACTGATGGTGGTGCCGGCCGGGCTGGTCACGGCTTCGCGGAGCTTGACCGGGTGTTCACCGCTGTCGCGGAGCATCACCGCGGCGCCGATGGCGGCCTGCACGATCAGGTCGTGGGCCTGGGCACGGGGCAGGCCGAGCAGGATGCCCGCGTCGGTCATCGCCTCGACGAGGAAGTAGAAGTACGCGGGTCCCGAGCCCGAGAGCGCGGTCGCCGCGTCCTGCTGGGACTCGGGAACGCGGAGGGTCTTGCCGACCCCGCCGAAGATCGCCTCGGTGGTGGAGAGGTGGTCGACGGTGGCATGGCTGCCCGCGGAGATGACGGACATGCCCTCGTCCACCAGGACGGGGGTGTTCGGCATGACACGTACGACCGGGGTGCTCGCGGCGAGGCGGTCCTCGATGAAGCCGGTCGTGATGCCGGCGGCGGCGCTGATGACCAGGCGGTCGGCGGTGACGTGGGGGGAGAGCTCGTCGAGGAGCCGCCCCATGTCCTGGGGCTTGACCGCAAGGATCAGGATGTCGGCGCGCTTGGCGGCTTCCGCGTTGGTGACCGACTCGACGCCGTAGCGGGTATGGAGTTCCTCGGCGCGCTCGGAGCGACGGGCGGTGACCAGCAGGTCGGCGGCGCGCCAGCCCGCCCGGATCATGCCGCTGAGCAGTGCCTCGCCGATCTTGCCGGTGCCGAGGACTGCGACTGTCTGGGTCATGTGGTTCACCCTCCGGACGGTGCGGTGGTTCGCGGTTCTGGTGGTGCGTCGTCGCCGCCATCCTCGCACCGGGACGGAGAGGCCATCTACGGGACAGCCCTCAGGCGGTGCGGCGCCGGAGAGTGGCCGCGCCGAGGGTGAGGACGAGGAGGGCGCAGCCGGCGACGATCAGGACGTCGCGGACGAAGTTGCCGGTCACGTCGGTGTGGTGGAGGACTTCGTTCATGCCGTCGACCGCGTAGGACATGGGCAGGACGTTCGAGATCGCTTCGAGGACGGGCGCCATCCGGTCACGTGCGATGAAGAGTCCGCAGAGCAGCAGCTGAGGGAAGATCACGGCCGGCATGAACTGGACGGCCTGGAACTCGGACGCGGCGAAGGCGGAGACGAACAGCCCGAGCGCCGTGCCGAGCAGCGCGTCGAGGAGGGCGACGATGAGCAGCAGCCAGGGCGATCCGATCACGTCGAGGCCGAGCGCCCAGACCGAGAGCGCGGTGGCCAGGAGGGACTGGAGGATCGCGACGGCGCCGAAGGCGAGGGCGTAACCGGCGATCAGGTCGCCCTTGCCCATCGGCATGGCGAGGAGGCGTTCCAGGGTGCCCGAGGTCCGTTCGCGGAGAGTGGCGATCGATGTCACCAGGAACATCGTGATCAGCGGGAAGATGCCGAGGAGTGAGGCTCCGATGGCGTCGAACGTGCGTGGGCTGCCGTCGAAGACGAATCGCAGCAGCGTGATCATCACGACCGGGATCAGAAGCAGCAGCGCAACGGTGCGCGGGTCGTGCGCCAACTGGCGCAGGACCCTGGCGGCGGTGGCGAGGGTCCGGGCCGGGCTGAGCGCCCGGGGCTTGGGGGCCGGGCGGCCGGCGGCCCGGGGGGTGGTCCTCGCGTCGGTCGCGTTGTCCGTGTTCGTCGTGCTCATCGGGCGTTCTCCTGACGGCTGGCGGCCTCGTCGACCAGGTGGAGGAAGGCTTCTTCGACGGTGGCGGTGCTGGCGTCGGTGCGCAGCGCCTCGGGCGTGCCGTCGGCGAGGATCTCGCCCTCACGCATGAGGAGCAGTCGGTGGCAGCGCTCGGCCTCGTCCATGACGTGGGACGAGACGAGAAGCGTGGTGCCGTGGTCGGCGGCCAGACTGTGGAAGAGGGCCCACAGGTCGCGGCGGAGCACCGGGTCGAGACCCACGGTCGGTTCGTCGAGGACCAGGAGTTCGGGGGTGCCGAGCAGGGCCACGGCGAGGGAGACCCGGGTGAGCTGGCCGCCGGACAGGGTGCCGGCGAGGGCATCCGCATGGTCGGCCAGGTCCACATCATCGATGGCCTGGGTGACGGCGGCCCGGCGGCTGTCCCGGTGGCTGCGGCCCGGTTGGAGGACGGCCGCGAAGTAGTCGAGGTTCTGCCGGACGCTGAGGTCGGTGTAGACCGACGGGGCCTGGGTGACGTACCCGATGCGCGGGCGGAGGGCGGGGTGGCCCGCAGGGGTCCCGAGGACGTGGAGGGTACCGGTGACCTTGGCCTGGGTGCCGACGACGGCTCGCATCAGGGTGGATTTGCCGCAGCCCGAGGGGCCGAGGAGGCCGGTGATCCTGCCGGGTTCGACGGTGAAGTCGATGCCGCGCAGGACGGTTCGGTCGCCTCGTACGACGGTGAGGCCGCGGGCCTCGATGGCGAAGCCCGAAGAATTCATCATGCGATGAATATTGGGTCCGGCAACGCCCTGCGTCAAGGGCCTGCGGAGCCGGATGCGGTCCGGGCCCGGGGCGCTCGGCACGCTGCCGAGGCCGCCGTGGCACGAGCGTCGCGAAGAGGTCGCGGTGACGGGGCGGCACAGTGACACGGCGGCGGTGACCTGCCACCGCCCCGCCGTGCCGCTTCGGTGTGACCGTCAGCGCGTCGCCACGCTGAGGTCGACCACGTAACTCTCTTCGACCGTCCCGTCCGCAAAGAGCTCCGCGAGGATCTCGCGTTCGTCCGTGAGGAACCGGCGCGCGTCCTCCTCGCCGCGGACGAGGAAGGCGGAGTGGCTGCCGAGGTTGGCGAGATGGGTGTCGAGCGACACCTGACGGGTCCAGGACACCTTGCGGTTGGCGAAGTCGAGCTCGGCCGGGAGGTCGCGGGGGCGGACGGACGAACCGTGGGCGCTGTCGTCCGCGCCGAAGAAACGGCGGAGGCGGGCGTCCTGCTCGGCGATCCAGGGGACCGAGTGGTCGGAGACGTTCCACCAGAGCGCGAGGGCGCCGCCCGGGCGCAGGACGCGGACGGCCTCGGGGGCGGCGAGGGCCTGGTCGGTCCAGTGCCAGGACTGGGCGTACGTGATCAGGTCGGCCGAGGCGGTGGCGAAGGGGAGGCGGTTGCCGTCGCCGCGCACCATCGGCACCTGCGGAAGCGTCCGGTGCAGTTCCGCGGCCATGCCGGGGCCGGGCTCGACGGCTGTGACATGGGCGCCGTGGTTGCGGAGGAGGCGGGTGGAGATGCCGGTGCCGGCGCCGACGTCGAGGGTGCGGGCGCCCCGCAGGGGACGGCCGGCGAGCTCCTCGATCGCCGTGAAGAGGGCGGGCGGGTAGCCGGGGCGGGCCGCGGAGTACTGGGCGGCTGCGCGGTCGAAGGAGAGCGCGCGGGACCGACCGTGGTGGGGCGTGGACGCGCCGGGGCCGGTGGAGGTGGTGGGATCCGTGTGAGACATGGGGGCATCGTCGCCCGGGCCGGGTTACTTGCGCCGAGGTTTTCCGGGCTTGGTCGTCCTGCGTCCCGCCGGGTTCCCGGTCCGCGCCGAGCGGCGCTTCGCGTACCGCGCGACAGCCGTCTCGTACTCCGTGCGCCGCAGCTTCTCGCCCGGCGCCTCCAGGAACGCGCGGAAGAAGTACGCGAGCAGCGAGCCGATGAAACCGATCGTCTTCAGACCGCGCAGATTGTCCTCGCGGGCCTGGTCGGCGGGGCGGTGGCTGAACCCTTCCCAGGTCTTGCGGAAGGCGACGGCGCTGCAGACGGCGAACATCAGGACGACCAGGATCCCGACGAAGCTGCCGACGTCGGCGATCTCCAGGCCCTGGTAGGCGAAGCGGAGCACGAAGCAGGACGCGACGGCCGCGGCGAGGGAACCGAGAGCCACACCGGCGCGGCGCAGTCCGTAATGACCGTCGTGCTCGACCCAGGTCGTGCCGAAGAAACGGATGGGCTCGGGCTGCGGGCCGGGGGCGGTGGATCCGGACTCGGTGCCGTCGGGGGCTTCGGGGTTCTCGCTCACGAGGTCGATTATCCCCGGGCGGCAGGGGTACGGGTGCGGGCCGGCCCCCGGCGACCGCTGGTCACCGGGGGCCGGACGGGCCGTGCGGATGCGTGTGTCAGCCGAGCTTGGAGACGTCGCGGACCGCCCCGCGGTCCGCGCTCGTCGCCATCGCGGCGTACGCCCGCAGCGCCGCCGAGACCTTGCGCTCGCGGCTCTTCGGCGCGTACACGCCGTTCAGCGCCTCGCGGCGGGCGGTCAGTTCGGCCTCGGGGACGAGGAGCTCGATCGACCGGTTCGGGATGTCGATCCTGATCCGGTCGCCGTCCTCGACGAGCGCGATCGTGCCGCCCGATGCCGCTTCCGGCGAAGCGTGGCCGATCGACAGGCCCGACGTACCGCCGGAGAAGCGGCCGTCGGTCACCAGGGCGCAGCTCTTGCCGAGACCGCGGCCCTTGAGGAAGGACGTGGGGTAGAGCATCTCCTGCATGCCGGGGCCGCCGCGCGGGCCCTCGTAACGGATGACGACGACGTCGCCCTCCTTGATCTCCTTGCGGAGGATCTTGTCGACGGCCTCCTCCTGCGACTCGCAGACGACGGCCGGGCCCTCGAAGGTCCAGATCGACTCGTCGACGCCGGCCGTCTTCACGACGCAGCCGTCCTCGGCGAGATTCCCCTTCAGGACCGCGAGGCCGCCGTCCTTGGAGTAGGCGTGCTCCAGGTCGCGGATGCAACCGCCCGCCGCATCCAGGTCGAGGGTCTCCCAGCGCTCGGACTGCGAGAAGGCGGTCGCGGAACGGACGCATCCGGGGGCCGCGTGCCACAGCTCGACGGCTTCGGGCGACGGGGAGCCACCGCGGACGTCCCAGTTCTTCAGCCACTCGGCGAGGGTGGCGGAGTGCACCGAGTGCACGTCCTCGTCGAGCAGGCCGGCGCGGTGGAGCTCACCGAGGATGGCGGGGATGCCGCCGGCCCGGTGGACGTCCTCCATGTAGTACGTGCCGCCGGGGGCCACGTTCGGCGCGACCTTCGACAGGCAGGGGACGCGGCGCGAGACCTCGTTGATGTCGTCGAGGTCGTAGGCCAGCTCGGCCTCCTGGGCTGCGGCGAGCAGGTGCAGGATCGTGTTGGTGGAGCCGCCCATGGCGATGTCCAGCGCCATCGCGTTGTCGAACGCGGCGCGGGTGCCGATGGAGCGCGGCAGGACCGTCTCGTCGTCCTGCTCGTAATAGCGCTTGGTGATCTCGACGACCGTGCGGCCGGCCTCCTCGTACAGCGCCTTGCGGGCGGTGTGCGTGGCGAGGACGGAGCCGTTCCCGGGGAGGGAGAGGCCGAGGACCTCGGTGAGGCAGTTCATCGAGTTGGCGGTGAACATGCCGGAACAGCTGCCGCAGGTGGGGCAGGCGTTCTCCTCGATGCGGAGGATGTCCTCGTCCGAGACGTTCTCGTTGACGGCGTCGCTGATCGCGTTGATCAGGTCGAGCTTGCGGACGGTGCCGTCGACGAGGGTGGCCCTGCCGGCCTCCATCGGGCCGCCGGAGACGAAGACCGTCGGGATGTTCAGGCGCATCGCTGCCATCAGCATGCCGGGGGTGATCTTGTCGCAGTTGGAGATGCAGATCAGCGCGTCCGCGCAGTGCGCCTCGACCATGTACTCGACGGAGTCGGCGATCAGGTCGCGGGAGGGGAGCGAGTAGAGCATCCCCGCGTGGCCCATCGCGATGCCGTCGTCGACGGCGATGGTGTTGAACTCGCGCGGCACGGCGCCTGCCGCCTTGATGGCGTCGGAGACGATCCTGCCCACCGGGGCGAGGTGCGTGTGACCGGGGACGAACTCGGTGAAGGAGTTGGCGACCGCGATGATCGGCTTGCCGATGTCCTCGCTGGCTACGCCCGAGGCCCGCATAAGGGCGCGGGCGCCCGCCATGTTGCGGCCGTGGGTGACAGTGCGGGACCTCAGCTGGGGCATCGTCTCTCGCTCCTTCGACAGAAAAGACTGTCTTCGAGGTTACGCCTTGGCTCCAAGATCTGGACACGGCGTCCGGAATGCGGGACGGGGTGCTCGCTGTGTGGGCGGGTGGGGTCGTTCGCCGCCCCTCCCCGGCACCGCGGCCCGGGTCCTCGGTATCGCGCGGGCCGGATCGTCACCCTGGCACGTCGAGCGGCTGTGCGGACGCCGAAGAGGTTCCCGGAGCGCCGGTCAGTCCTCTGTCAGGTAGCGCTGCAGGGTCGGTGCCACCATCGCCACGATCTTCTCCGGTTCCGCCGACGCCAGCGGCTCCGCCTGGATCACGTACCGCAGCATCGCGATCCCGATCATGTGCGAGGCGGCCAGTTCCGCGCGGAACGTCGCGTCCGGTACGTCCAGTGTCTCCGCGATCCGTTCCAGCAGCCGCCGCAGCACGAAACCGCGCAGCACCTTCGCCGCCGCCTCGTGCGTCAGCGCGGACCGCATGATCGCCAGCAGCGGCGCTCGGGACACCGGGTTCTCCCAGACACCGATGAAGTAGCGGACCAGGCGCTCCCCCAGGCCGTCCGTGCCGCTGCCGATGATGGCCGACAGCACCAGTGCGGGCTCGAAGGAGACCTCGATCGCAGCCGCGAAGACCTCGTCCTTCGTACCGAAGTAGTGGTGGACGAGCGCGGCGTCGACGCCCGCCGCCTTGGCGATGCCGCGGATCGACGTCTTGTCGTAGCCACGTCCGGCGAACTCGGTACGGGCCGCCTCGAGGATGCGTTCGCGGGCCCCGGGACCGGTGACCTCGTCCGTACGGGCAGGGCGGCCGCGGCGTCTGGGGCGTTCGTCGGGACCGGGCGAGTCGCCGTCCCTGTGGATGGTCATGGGCGCGGCACCTGCGCCGTCGCGGACGCCAGGTGGAGCCGGGTGAAGGCGAGCGCCTCCGCCAGGTCGGCCTCGCGTTCGGCGGCGGACATGGCGCGGCGGGTGTTGACCTCGATGACGACATGGCCGTCGAAGCCGGTACGGGCCAGCCGCTCCAGCAGTTCGGCGCAGGGCTGGTCACCGCGGCCGGGCACCAGGTGCTCGTCCTTGTTCGAGCCCTTGCCGTCGGCCAGGTGGATGTGCGCGAGGCGGTCGCCCATCCGCTCGACCATGGCCATGCCGTCGGTGCGGGCGGTCGCGGTGTGCGAGAGGTCCACGGTGAAGTGCCGGTAGTCGTCGTTGGTGACGTCCCAGTCGGGGGCGTACGCGAGCATCTCGCGGTCCCGGTACCGCCACGGGTACATGTTCTCGACCGCGAACCTGACATCCGTCTCGTCCGCCATGCGCCAGATGCCGGTGACGAAGTCGCGCGCGTACTGCCGCTGCCAGCGGAACGGCGGGTGGACGACGACCGTCGACGCGCCGAGCTTCTCCGCGGCCGTGCGGGCCCGCTGGAGCTTCACCCATGGATCGGTGGACCAGACCCGCTGCGTGATCAGCAGGCAGGGCGCGTGAACGGCGAGGATCGGCACCTGGTGGTAGTCCGAGAGCCGTCGCAGCGCCTCGATGTCCTGGCTCACGGGGTCGGTCCAGACCATGACCTCGACACCGTCGTAGCCCAGACGCGCGGCGATCTCGAAGGCCGTCGCCGTCGACTCCGGATACACCGAAGCCGTCGACAGGGCGACCTTCGCATCCGGGATGCGCACCACTGGTTCTGCCACGGGGACAGGGTACGGGGAGGCTGTGCGTGCCACCGAGGAGCTCGGGCGGAAAGTGAGCAGCACCATGGTCGGCGCCCGGTGCCCCCGGCAGGTCCGCGGGGCCCCCGACGGCCCTGGGCGCGGAAGCCGGCCACCCGACGGGTCCCCTTCGCGCCGGGGTCCGCCGGGCGGGTGGTGCGGGTCAGTTCAGGGCCGCGGCCGCTGTCGGAAGGTGGTCGAGCCGGCGCAGGATCACTCCCTCGCGCAGCGCCCACGGGCAGATCTCCAGCTCCTCCACCCCGAAGAGGTCCATCGCTCCCTCCGCGACCAGCGCCCCCGCCAGCAGCTGCGCGGCCCGTCCCTCGGAGACCCCGGGCAGCCGGCCCCGCTGGTCGGCGGTCATCGCCGCCAGCTTCGGCACCCACTCCTCCAGCGCCTTGCGGGTGAGCGCACGCTGCACGTACAGGCCCTCCGTGGACCGTGCGGCGCCCGCGATCCTGGCGAGCTGCCTGAACGTCTTGGAGGTCGCGACGACATGGTCGGGGCGGCCGAAGCGGCTGAACTCGCCGACCGAACGGGCGATGCTCGTCCGCACATGGCGGCGCAGCGCCTTCACCTCGGCCGGGTCCGGCGGATCGCCCGGCAGCCAGCCGGACGTGAGGCGTCCGGCCCCGAGCGGCAGCGACACCGCGGCGTCGGGCTGCTCGTCGATACCGAACGCGATCTCCAGCGAGCCGCCGCCGATGTCCAGGACCAGCAGTTTCCCCGCCGACCAGCCGAACCAGCGGCGGGCGGCGAGGAAGGTGAGCCGGGCCTCCTCCGCACCGCTGAGGACGGCGAGGTCGATGCCGGTCTCCTCCCGTACCCGGGCCAGCACCTGGTCGGCGTTGCTCGCCTCCCGCACCGCGGACGTGGCAAACGGCAGCACGTCCTCGCAGCCCTTGTCCTCGGCGGCCTGCAGCGCATCCGCGATCGTCGTGACAAGCCGGTCCACACCCTCGGGGCCGATCGCCCCGTCCGCGTCGAGGAGTTCGGCCAGGCGCAGCTCCGCCTTGTGCGAATGCGCGGGCAGCGGGCGGGCGCCGGGATGCGCGTCCACCACCAGCAGATGAACCGTGTTCGACCCCACGTCGAGGACTCCGAGTCTCATAGCCGGAACGCTACTGCCCTCGCGGACTTACTCTTGGCCTGTGCCAAAGACGAAAAAGGCGAAGCCGGGCAAAGTCACGAAGAAGCAGAGAACGAAGCAGGAGATGCAGCAGCCGGAAGTGAACGGGCCGGACCGGTCCGAGGATGAGAAGGGGATCGACTTCGCACGCGCCTGGGTCGAGTTCCCCGACCCCGCTGACGACGAACAGGTCTTCCGCTGCGACCTGACCTGGCTGACCTCCAGGTGGACCTGCATCTTCGGCAGTGGCTGCCAGGGCATCCAGGCGGGCCGTGCGGACGACGGGTGCTGCACGCTGGGGGCGCACTTCTCCGACGAGGACGACGAGAAGCGGGTGGCGGAACACGTCTCCCGGCTGACCCCGGATCTGTGGCAGTTCCACGATGTCGGTACGGAGACGGGCTGGGTCCAGCTCGACGACGACGGAGAACGCCAGACGCGTCGCTGGAACGGGTCCTGCATCTTCCAGAACCGGCCCGGGTTCGCGGGCGGGGCCGGCTGTTCGCTGCACATTCTGGCGCTCCGCGATGGCAAGGAGCCCCTGGAGACCAAGCCGGACGTGTGCTGGCAGCTGCCGATCCGGCGTACGTACGACTGGATCGACCGGCCCGACGACACGCGCGTGCTCCAGGTCTCCATCGGCGAGTACGACCGCCGGGGCTGGGGTCCGGGCGGGCACGATCTGCACTGGTGGTGCACGTCGGCGACCTCGGCGCACGGGGCCGGGGAGCCCGTCTATGTGTCGTACCGGCCCGAGCTCACCGAGCTGATGGGCAAGGAGGGCTACGAGCGTCTGGCCGAACTGTGCGAGGAGCGGCTCTCGTCGCTGCTGCCCATGGCGCCGCATCCGGCGGATCCGGTGCAGCCCTAAGCAGCCGGGGCGGGCTGAAGGCGTGCTTCAGCCCGTCGGTGCCGGGTCGCTCGGGCTTGTCCCCGGGTCGGCGGGATCGGACGGAGCGGGCGTGTTCGACGAGCCCGACGGGTCCGGGGAGGGCGCCGGGTCCGTCGGTGGCGGTGTGGGATCGGGCGACGGCTCGGCCGTCTCCGAGGGGCCGGGCGACGTCGGGGGCCGAGTCGACGGATGGGACGGCTGGGTGGGCCTGGCCGGTAGAGACGCCGCCGCCACCGCCCGGTGTCCGCTGATCATCACGGTCGAGCCCGACGGCGCCAGACGGATGTGCGCGCTCCAGGCCCCGGCCGGCTCCCGCGCATGGTCCACCAAGACCCGGATCGTGACGCTCTCGCCCGCGGCGAGGGTTCCGGACAGCCTGCTGAGGCGCAGCCAGGGGGCGTCCGCCCGTGCCGACCAGGCCACGGGTGCACCGCCCGAGGCGGTCAGCGTGATCAGCGTCGTGTCGCCGACCGAGCGGGCCGCGACGGCGAATCTGCCGGGGCCGTGCTGCCCCGTTCCGGAACTGATCACCTCGGCGGACACGTCCGGCGTGCCGCTGCCGTCCTGGAAGCGGGAGCCGGGCTGGGGGCTGGCGTTGCCCGCGTTCTCGTAGCGGTCGTACGGGTCGCCGTCGAGGTCGCTCCGGTCGTCGGTCCCGGTCGCGGCGACCGATGAGCCGTCATGCCCCTCGCCGGTCAGCGGCGCGCCCCGGTAGGCGGACCACAGCGCGATCACAGGGGCGGCGACGACGGTGGCCACCAGCGTCGTCGTCACGACTCTCGCCCGCAGCCGGTCCCGGCGCGCGGCGTGGTCCTTCGGATCCAGCGGGAAGCCCGTCCGGTCGAAGCGCGGAGTGCCGGACCGATTCCTCTGGGCGTGGATCATCGCCACGTACGCGGACGGCCGCGGGGCCTCGACGACCGGAAGTGCGGCGCCCGGGCTGACGGTCGCACCCGGCCAGGGGCCTTCGGCGCCCGCCCGCTCGGCGACGCGGCGGCAGCGGGGGCAGTCGTCGACGTGGCGGACGAGCTCGCGGCGCAGGGGGGCGGAAAGCAGGAGACGGTGGTCGCCGGTGAGCCGGGCGACGGTGGAGCAGTTGCCGGTCTCGACGACGGCGAGGGCGGCCCGGGTGCGTTCCACCTCGCAGGCCGCGGTGGCGAGGAGCTCGCGGGCCGTCGCGGGGTCGAGCCCGAGGACGGAGGCAACGGCGCGCGGGGCGAGGTGGTGGCGTACCGCCAGTTCGAGCGCCTCGCGCTGCTCGGGGGTGGTGCCCGCGGCCTCGGGCCAGGCGAGCTGGGCGAGTTCGCGGCGGTGCGCCTCGGCGGCCGCATCGGTCTCGGGGGCGTTCGCAGCGGCTGCGGGGGCGGGGACGGGCGCGGGGGGCTTACCGGATTGCGCACGCGCCCCGTGGGCGGCCGCCGTCGTCCTGCACTGGTGCTTGGCCGGCTGATGGCGGTGCGCCTGGCGGCCCCGCTTCTGCTCGGCGAGCTTGCGCAGGCACGTCCACCTGGCCAGCGCATACATCCAGGTTTTACGTTCCTCCTCACCTTTCGGGCACCGCCCGTCCTGCCGCTCCGCGAGCGCGAGCACGGTGCCCAGCGCCTCGACGGCTCCGTCGTGATCGCAGAGCACGGAGAGGCAGTAGGTGAACAGGCCGTCGAGATACGCCTCGTAACGGGCGGGCGTTCGCTTCGGCGACGACCGGGGCGCACGGCGCTGGGCCCGGTGTGCGCCGGTGGTGTGCGTGTGGATCTCCAGCCTGCTGCTCGTCACCTGGCGACCGTAGGCAGGGCCGGGCATGCCCTTGGCACCCCTTGCGCACATTTAACCCTTACGGATGAACGTATGCCTCGAAAGGGGACAGGAATATTCGACTCCGGCAGGGCTTTGCGGACGGCCGCACCCTGCCCGCACTCCCCGCACCCGCCGTCGCGAGCGCCTGCGCACCCGCCCCGGGCAGCGTTGTCAGACCTCACCTATACGGTGGCGCCATGGCTGCCCGTACGAAATCCGCGAAGGACCGGCCGTCCTACCGCTGCACCGAATGCGGCTGGACGACCGCCAAGTGGCTCGGCCGATGCCCCGAGTGCCAGGCGTGGGGGACGGTCGAGGAGTTCGGCGGCGCCCCTGCCGTACGGACGACGGCGGCCGGCCGCGTCAGCTCGGCCGCACTGCCCATCGGCCAGGTCGACAGCCGGCAGGCCACCGCACGGTCGACCGGGGTCGACGAGCTGGACCGGGTGCTCGGCGGCGGGCTGGTCCCCGGGGCCGTGGTGCTGCTCGCGGGCGAGCCGGGCGTCGGCAAGTCGACGCTGCTGCTGGACGTGGCCGCCAAGGCCGCCAGTGACGAGCACCGCACCCTCTATGTCACCGCGGAGGAGTCCGCGAGCCAGGTGCGGCTGCGCGCCGACCGGATCCGGGCGATCAACGACCACCTCTACCTCGCCGCCGAGACCGACCTCTCCGCGGTCCTCGGCCATCTGGACGCGGTCAAGCCGTCCCTGCTCGTCCTCGACTCCGTGCAGACGGTCGCCTCGCCGGAGATCGAGGGTGCGCCCGGCGGCATGGCGCAGGTCCGGGAGGTCGCCGGAGCGCTCATCCGCGCCTCCAAGGAGCGCGGCATGTCCACGCTGCTGGTCGGCCATGTGACCAAGGACGGTGCGATCGCCGGGCCCCGGCTGCTGGAGCACCTCGTCGATGTGGTGCTGTCCTTCGAGGGCGACCGCCATGCGCGCCTCCGGCTCGTCCGGGGCGTGAAGAACCGGTACGGCGCGACCGACGAGGTCGGCTGTTTCGAACTGCACGACGAGGGCATCACGGGCCTCGCCGATCCGTCCGGCCTCTTCCTCACCCGGCGTGACGAGCCCGTACCGGGCACCTGTCTGACGGTCACGCTCGAGGGGCGGCGCCCGCTCGTCGCCGAGGTGCAGGCGCTGACGGTCGATTCACAGATCCCCTCGCCCCGGCGCACGACCTCCGGTCTGGAGACGTCCCGGGTCTCGATGATGCTGGCCGTTCTGGAGCAGCGCGGCCGGATCAGCGCGCTCGGCAAGCGGGACATCTACAGCGCGACGGTCGGTGGCGTGAAGCTCTCCGAGCCCGCCGCGGACCTCGCGGTGGCGCTGGCGCTGGCCAGCGCGGCAAGCGACACACCCCTGCCCAAGAACCTGGTGGCGATCGGCGAGGTGGGGCTCGCGGGCGAGGTCAGAAGGGTTACGGGGGTGCAGCGCAGGCTGGCCGAAGCACACCGTCTGGGCTTCACGCACGCGCTGGTTCCGACCGATCCCGGAAAGGTCCCGCCCGGCATGAAGGTCACGGAAGTCGCCAACGTCGGCGACGCGCTCAGAGTGCTCCCGCGCCGGTCTCGCCCGGAGGCCCCACGGGAGGACAACGCGCGCCGGTAGACTTTGCCCTGGTCTCGCCCGTCCGTACGAACGGTATGAGTGACGTAGGGCACCGCAAACCTGTGACCGGAGGAGTGCAGTGGCAGCCAACGACCGGGCATCATCGCCCGGAAAGTCCGGCCAAGGCACCGGTAATGAGGCGCTGATGCGCGCCTCGTTGAGCGCCGTCGCGCCCGGAATGGCCCTGCGGGACGGCCTGGAGCGCATCCTCCGTGGCAACACCGGCGGGCTGATCGTGCTCGGCATGGACAAGACCGTCGAGTCGATGTGCACCGGCGGCTTCGTGCTGGACGTGGAGTTCACCGCGACGCGGCTGCGCGAGCTCGCCAAGCTCGACGGGGCGCTGATCCTCGACAAGGACATGACGAAGATCCTTCGGGCCGGCGTGCAGCTGGTCCCGGACGCCTCCATCCCCACCGAGGAGACCGGCACCCGCCACCGCACGGCGGACCGGGTCTCCAAGCAGTGCAACTTCCCGGTCGTCTCGGTCTCGCAGTCGATGCGTCTGATCGCGCTGTACGTGGACGGGGAGCGCCGCGTCCTGGAGGAGTCCGCCGCGATCCTCTCGCGCGCCAACCAGGCCCTCGCGACCCTGGAGCGGTACAAGCTCCGCCTCGACGAGGTCGCGGGCACGCTCTCCGCGCTGGAGATCGAGGACCTGGTGACGGTGCGGGACGTAACGGCCGTCGCACAGCGCCTGGAGATGGTCCGGCGGATCGCGACCGAGATCGCCGAGTACGTGGTGGAGCTGGGCACCGACGGCCGTCTTCTCTCCCTCCAGCTCGACGAGTTGATCGCCGGCGTCGAGCCCGAGCGCGAGCTCGTCGTGCGCGATTACGTGCCGGAGCCGACCGCCAAGCGGTCCCGCACGGTCACGGAGGCGCTGACCGAGCTGGACGGGCTCTCCCACACCGAGCTGCTCGAACTCCCGGTCGTGGCACGCGCCCTGGGGTACAGCGGCTCGCCCGAGACCCTCGATTCGGCGGTCTCCCCGCGCGGCTTCCGGCTGCTGGCGAAGGTGCCGCGGCTGCCCGGGGCGATCATCGACCGGCTGGTGGAGCACTTCGGCGGCCTGCAGAAGCTGCTCGCGGCGAGCGTCGACGATCTCCAGACGGTGGACGGGGTCGGCGAGGCGCGGGCGCGCAGCGTGCGCGAGGGGCTGTCGCGGCTGGCCGAGTCGTCGATCCTTGAGCGGTACGTGTAGCGGTCGCCGTTCAGCGGTTGCGAAACGTCACGGGGCCCGGTCGGTGGACCGGGCCCCGCTCTGCGTCTCGCGGACCTCGTTCCGGGGTCCGGTCGCCCATGCTGCTCGTCGGCTGTGCCCGCTCAGTCCTTCGCGAGGACGAACGAGGCGCGCTGCACCGGCTCGCCGGGGGCCTTCGCCTCGACGAGATACGTACCGGGTCCCGCGTTCCCCGCGGGCGGCGTCGCGCAGTTCGGGGAGCTCTTCCTGCGGTCCCACTCCACGGTGTGGACGACGGTCTCGCCCGCCGGGACCTTCAGGAGCACCCGGCCGGCGTTGCGCGGGCAGTCCTTGGAGGACCACACCTCGTTGTCGTCGCCGCCGGCTTCGGTGATGGTCAGCACCGCGCTCTTCGGCCCGAGGTCGGCCTTGCAGGTGAGGGACGAGGTGTTCTTGGCGACCAGTTCGAACTCGGGCTTCTCGCCGGGGCCGTAGTTGAGATCGGTGCGCAGGGTCAACTGCAGTGCGGAGGAAGAGCAGTAGGGGATCGACGACCCGGCCGGAATCTGCTGGCCCTCACTGCCGCCGGACGCGCCGCCCGAACCCGGTCCGGATCCCGCGCCGTTGCCGCCGTCGCCGGTCCCGCCGGAACTCTCGTCCGTACCGCTGCCGTTGTCGCCGCTCCCATCGGAGTCGCCCGACTCGTCGCGTCCGCCCGGCCGTTGACTGATGGCCGGACCGGAACCGGAGGGTCCGGGGGTGATCGACTGTGCGGGGCCCGAGCCCCTGGGCCGGGAGTCGTCCATGTTCTTCCCGCCGCCCCCGGACGTGACGGCCCATGCGATCAGCAGCGCGAGCAGCACGATCAGCGCAGCCGCCACGGCCCTCCGTCGCCAGTAGATGGAGGAGGGAAGCGGCCCGATCGGATTACGCAGAGATCCCACGGCCCAAACTGTACGAGAGTTCTGCGCCAACTCCCGCCCCACCCGCCGCTCCGATCCTCAAGTTTTGCGGATCATCATCATGGAACGGCGCGTTCCACCGCCGCGTTTCCGCAGGTGAGACGCCTGACAGTCACCCACTGTGACTACTCTGCAGTGACGCCTACGCTCTGTCACCGAGCGGAACTGGACCGCCGTCCCGGAGGAGGAGCCGAAGTCCGTGTGCAGGGGCACCGGCCGGGCTCGCTGTGGGGACAGACGGGTGGCAATATCACCCCAAGAGCCCTCAAGAGGGGCGACACCCCTGCTGCCATGACCGTTGTGCGCCCTTCCGTGCCAGGATCGACGAGCGATGACTGCCATGACTGCGACACAGACGCCCCCCACTTCCCTCCACACTCCCGTCATCGGGTGGTTCGACCAGCACGCCCGCGATCTGCCCTGGCGCCGCCCCGAAGCGGGTGCCTGGGGTGTGATGGTGAGCGAGTTCATGCTGCAGCAGACCCCCGTCAACCGGGTTCTCCCGGTGTACGAACAGTGGCTGGCCCGCTGGCCCCGCCCCGCCGACCTGGCGGCCGAGCCGCCCGGCGAAGCGGTCCGCGCCTGGGGCAGGCTCGGCTACCCGCGGCGAGCCCTGCGCCTCCACGGAGCCGCGCAGGCAATAACTGAACGGCACGGGGGCGACGTACCGAGCGAGCACAGTCAGCTGCTCGCACTGCCCGGGATCGGTGAGTACACGGCAGCAGCCGTGGCCTCGTTCGCCTACGGGCAGCGCCATGCCGTCCTCGATACGAACGTCCGCCGGGTGTTCGCCCGGGCCGCGACCGGCATTCAGTACCCGCCGAACGCGACCACCGCCGCCGAACGGAAGCTCGCCCGCGCGCTCCTTCCCGACGAGGACGAACGCGCGGCCCGCTGGGCAGCCGCGACGATGGAGCTCGGAGCGCTGGTCTGCACCGCGAAGAACGAGGACTGCACGCGCTGCCCCATCGCCACGCAGTGCGCGTGGCGGCTGGCCGGGAAGCCCGAGCACCAGGGGCCCCCGCGTCGCGGTCAGAGTTATGCGGGTACGGACCGGCAGGTGCGCGGCCGGCTGCTGGCCGTGCTGCGTGAGGCGGTGACCCCGGTGCCGCAGACGGCGCTGGACGCCGTATGGGAGGAGCCGGTGCAACGGGCCCGCGCGCTGGACGGCCTGGTCGCCGACGGCCTGGTCGAACCGCTTCCGGGCGGACAGTACCGGCTGCCGCTCAGTTAGATCCTCCCGCTTTCGGGTCGGGTGGGCTCCCGCCCGCTGTTACACAACCGATGGACAGCCGTGCATCGGCCTATGGCTGCTCCGGACAGCGCCGTGACAACCGCTCCGTAACGTCTCCGACCGTCAGCTCACGCGATCAGCGGCTGGCTGAGGTCACACGGGGATCTACGGGGACGGAGGCGGTTGGAATGGCGCAGGGCGAGGTGCTCGAATTCGAAGAGTACGTACGCACCCGGCAGGAGGCCCTGCTGCGCAGCGCGCGCCGTCTGGTCCCCGACCCGGTGGACGCGCAGGACCTGCTGCAGACCGCCCTGGCACGGACGTTCGGCCGCTGGGACGGCATCGCGGACAAGTCCCTCGCCGACGCCTACCTGCGCCGCGTCATGATCAACACGCGTACGGAGTGGTGGCGGGCCCGCAGGCTGGAGGAGGTTCCCACCGAGCAGCTGCCCGACGCCAGCATCGAGGACGGCACCGAGCAGCGCGCCGACCGTGCCCTGCTGATGGACGTCCTGAGCGTGCTGGCTCCCAAGCAGCGCAGCGTGGTCGTGCTGCGACACTGGGAGCAGATGAGCACGGAGGAGACGGCTGCGGCGCTCGGAATGTCGGCCGGTACGGTGAAGAGCACGCTGCACCGGGCGCTGGCGCGACTGCGCCAGGAGCTGGAGAGCCGCGAGGCCATGAGCAGGGAAGCCAGGGCCCGTGAGGCCCAGGGCCGCACGGCCGGCGACCGCGTTCCGGCCGCCCGTGTTCCGGAGCGTGCACGAGTACGGGCGCAGGTGCGCGAACAGGCGGACCGGCGGCATGACGAGCGGGGGCGGGAACGGTGCGCGGCCTGACAGACAGTGGCGGGGCGTCCGGCAGGGGCGGAAACCGGCTCACCGGGTGGGCGGCGGGCAGTACGGCCATGGCCGGTCTCACCGCGCTCGGCCTGCTCGCCGTCGGCTGCTCCACCGGGGGTACGGGTACCCGTGACGAGGGGCCGGCCGGCACCCAGCCGGTCGCCCAGGTCACACCGTCGGTCACCGCCCCTCCCACCGGCAAGGCCGACCGGCGCGTCGACGCCGTCCAGCTGGTCAAGCAGGACCCCCGGGTGAGCGAGCGGGTCAGGACGGACCTGAAGCCTTGCACGGGGAACGAGTACCCGGTCGACAGCTCGTACGGCACGCTGACCGGCGGATCGCCGGCGGACGTCGTGGTGAATGTGATGACCTGCGGCGACTCGGTGGGGGTCGGTACCTACGTGTACCGCCCGCGGAGCAACGGCACGTACGAGAACGTCTTCACCATGGAACAGCCCGCGATCTACGGCACCATCGACCGGGGTGACCTGGTGGTGACGACCCAGGTGTACGAGAAGAAGGACGCCGTCGCGTACCCGTCCGGCGAGGAAGTGGTCACGTACCACTGGGCAGGCAACCGGTTCAGCGAGCACGACCGGGTGCACAACGACTTCAACAGGGCCGTCGGCAACGGAGAAGCGGATCTCCCCGCCGCCGCGGAGCCGGCGAAGAGCTGAGACCGCCGGAGCAGAGCACGGCACGAGCCGAGAACCGAGAGCTGAGAGCAGTCGATGGCCGAGACCCACGTCCTGTTCGTCGAGGACGACGATGTCATCCGTGAGGCCACCCAGCTGGCGCTGGAGCGGGACGGTTTCACGGTCACCGCGATGCCTGACGGCCTCTCCGGTCTGGAGGCGTTCCGTGCCCACCGGCCGGACATCGCGCTGCTCGACGTGATGGTGCCGGGCCTGGACGGGGTCAGCCTGTGCCGCCGCATCCGGGACGAGTCGACGGTGCCCGTGATCATGCTGTCGGCCCGCGCCGATTCGATCGATGTGGTGCTCGGCCTGGAGGCCGGCGCCGACGACTACGTCACCAAGCCCTTCGACGGCGCCGTACTGGTCGCCAGGATCCGCGCCGTGCTGCGCCGCTTCGGTCATGCCTCGGGCGGGCAGCCGGGCGGCGCGGAGACCGAGTCGCAGCCGGTCGGCGGGGTGCTGGTCTTCGGCGATCTGGAGGTCGACACCGAGGGCATGGAGGTGCGCAAGAGCGGCGAGCAGGTGGCGCTCACCCCGACCGAGATGCGGCTGCTGCTGGAGTTCTCGTCCGCGCCCGGCACGGTGCTCTCCCGCGACAAGCTCCTCGAACGGGTCTGGGACTACGGCTGGGGCGGCGACACCCGGGTCGTGGACGTCCATGTGCAGCGGCTGCGCACCAAGATCGGGCAGGACAGGATCGAGACGGTCCGCGGCTTCGGCTACAAGCTCAAGGCATGAACCGGCTGGCTCTGCGGACAGGGGTCCGCTGGAAGATCAGTATCGCGATCGCGGCGGTCGGCGCGCTGATCGCGGTCGCGTTGAGCCTCGTCGTGCACAACGCCGCACGCGTCTCGATGCTCGAGAACGCCCGCGAGGTCCAGCTGGAGCGGCTGACGTATGCGCAGCTGCTGTACGAGGCGACGAAGACGAAGAACGCCGACCCCAAGTTCGGTGCCAAGCTCAACGACCCGACGATGCCGCAGAGCCTGCGGGCGGAGACCAGCAGGAACCGGCGCGCCACGCATGTCGACGAGTACGCGGACGGGGTGCCCGATGTGTGGGCGGCCGTGCCGCTGGCCAACGGCGATGTGCTGTCGCTGCACACCCGTTTCGCCAACCGCAGCGCCACGATCATGGGCGATCTCGACCGGGCGCTGATCATCGGCTCCGTCTCGGTGGTCTTCGGCGGCTGCGCACTGGGCGTACTGATAGGCGGACAGCTGTCGCGCCGGCTGCGCAAGGCGGCGGCCGCGGCCGGAAAGGTCGCACAGGGCAATACGGAGGTACGGGTCAGGGAGGCCATCGGTGGACTCATCGGGGACGAGACCGATGAGCTGGCCCGTGCGGTGGACGCCCTCACGGACGCGCTGGGTGAACGGATCGAGGCTGAGCGCCGGGTCACCGCGGACATCGCGCACGAGCTGCGCACACCGGTGACCGGGCTGCTGACGGCGGCCGAGCTGCTGCCTCCGGGCCGCCCCACCGAGCTCGTACGGGACCGGGCGCAGGCGATGCGCACGCTCGTCGAGGACGTGCTGGAGGTGGCCAGGCTGGACAGCGCGTCGGAACGGGCCGAGCTGCAGGAGATCGCGCTCGGCGAGTTCGTCAGCCGGCGGGTCGCGCTGCTGGACCCGGATGTGCGGGTGCAGGTGGTGCACGAGTCGTGGGTCAACACCGATCCGCGCCGTCTCGAACGCATCCTCGGCAATCTGCTGGGCAACGCCGCCAAGCACGGTTCGACTCCCGTGGAGGTCACGGTCGAGGGCCGGGTGGTGCGCGTACGCGACCACGGACCCGGTTTCCCGGAGACGCTGCTGCGCGAGGGCCCGAGCAGGTTCCGTACCGGAAGCAGCGACCGTGCCGGGCACGGGCACGGCCTGGGGCTGACCATCGCGGCCGGACAGGCACGGGTCCTCGGCGCCCGGCTGACCTTCCGGAACGCGGCACCGCAGGGCGCGGCGGAGGGTGCCGGCGGCGCGGTCGCCGTGCTGTGGCTGCCGGAGCACGCCCCGACGAACACGGGCAGCTTCCCGGTCCTCCAGCTCGCCGAACAGCGCAAGGCGGAGGGCGGGGCAGAGCCGCGCGGCACGGGGAGCACGTGGAGCACGGGGCCGAACGCCTCCCCGGACGGCAGCTGATCGGGCGGACGGAACGGGCAGGGCCCCTGGGATGCGCGGTCCGCGCGCCCCAGGGGCCCTGCCTGTTCTGTGGTCGGCCAGGTCAGGCCGGTCAGACGGTCTCGGTCTGCTTGGCGTCGGCCGGCGCCTGATCGCTGGGCTCCGCCTTGGCCTCCGGGCCCGCCCCCCGCAGCGGCACCTCCTTGACGAACACCGCCGCCACCAGCGGGATCACACCGACGCAGGCGCCGACCAGGAAGGCGATGTGTGTACCGGACGAGACCGCGAACTGGTACGCCTCACGCACCGCGTCCGGAAGCTTCGCCAGGCTCGCCGCGTCCAGCTGCGCGGACCTCGCGGTGGCTCCTCCGCCGCCGCGGGCCATCATCTCGTCCTGCACCCGTCCGGTGAACAGCGCTCCCATGATGGCGACGCCGAAGGAGCTGCCGAGCGTACGGAAGAGGGTGGTCGCGGAGGAGGCGACGCCCATGTCCTTCAGTTCGACGCTGTTCTGCGCGACCAGCATCGTGATCTGCATCAGGAAGCCCATGCCCGCGCCGAGCACCGCCATGTAGACGCCGGAGGTGAAGCGGGTGGTGCCGGTGTCCATCAGCGAGAGCAGGAACAGGCCGCCCACCATCAGGACGGAGCCGATGATGGGGAAGATCTTGTACTTGCCGCTGGTGGTGGTGACCCGTCCGGCGAACAGGGAGACGACCATCATCGAAAGCAGCATCGGCAGGAGCAGCAGACCGGAGTTGGTCGCGGATGCGCCCTGGACAGACTGCTGGTACAGCGGCAGGAAGAGCACCGCGCCGAACATCACGAAGCCGGACATGAAGCCGATGACCGACATCAGGGTGAAGTTCCGGTTGCGGAAGATGTGGAGCGGCATGATCGGTTCTGCAGCTTTGGTCTCGACGAAGAGGAAGCCGACGAGCGCGACGACACCGATCGCGATGAGCTCCATGATCACGGCGGAGCCCCAGGCGTACTCCGAACCGCCCCAGGTGGTGACCAGCACGATCGCCGTGATGCCGAGGGTCAGCAGCCCGGCGCCGAGGTAGTCGACCTTCGCCTTGGGGCGCTCCTTGTCCGGCAGGTGCAGCACGGCGGTGACCATGGCGAGCGCGACCGCGCCCAGCGGGAGGTTGATGTAGAAGCTCCAGCGCCAGCCGAGGTGGTCGGTGATGGTGCCGCCGACCAGCGGTCCGCCGATCATGGCGATGGCCATCACACCGGCCATCATGCCCTGGTACTTGCCGCGCTCGCGGGGCGGCACCAGGTCGCCGATGATCGCCATGACGCCGACCATCAGGCCGCCGGCGCCGAGACCCTGGATCGCCCGGAAGCCGATCAGCTGACCCATGTCCTGGGCCATTCCGCTCAGTACGGAGCCGACCAGGAAGACCACAATGGACGTGAGGAAGATGCCCTTGCGTCCGTACATGTCGCCGAGCTTGCCCCAGATGGGGGTGGAGGCCGCGGTGGCCAGGGTGTAAGCCGTGACGACCCAGGACAGATGCTCCAGACCGCCGAGGTCGCCGACGATGGTCGGCATCGCGGTACCGACGATCAGGTTGTCGAGCATGGCCAGCAGCATCGTGATCATCAGAGCGAGCATCACCACCTGGACGCTGCGCTGCCGCGGCTCGGGTGCCGCGGTCTCCTCGGCAGCGGCCTCGTCGGCCGGTCTGCCGTCCGCCTTCCCGTCCGACGCCTTCTTCAGGTCCGCCATGATCCCTTTTCCCCGATCTCCTGCTCGTCGGGCACTTACTTGCCGCCCGGCTAGTTGACTACACTGGGAAAGTAGACCCGTAACTAGCCGGGCGTCAAGTAAGTTTTTGGGAGAGCACCATGGGCAGCACATCGCAGCCACGCCGCGGCAATACGCGCCAGCGCATCCAGGACGTCGCCCTGGAGCTCTTCGCCGAGCAGGGTTACGAGAAGACCTCGCTGCGGGAGATCTCCGAGAAGCTGGACGTCACCAAGGCCGCGCTCTATTACCACTTCAAGACCAAGGAAGACATCCTCATCAGCATCTTCGACGACCTCAACCGGCCCGTCGAGGAGCTGATCGCCTGGGGCAAGGAACAGCCGCGGACCCTGGAGACGAAGAAGGAGCTCCTGGTCCGTTACAGCGACGCACTGATCGGCGCCGCCCCCTTGTTCCGCTTCATGCAGGAGAACCAGGCGGCCATGCGCGATCTCAGCGTCGGGGAGACCTCGAAGAAGCGGCTCATGGAGCTGCTCGATCTGCTCAAGGAGCCCGACGCCGCCCTCGCCGACCAGGTCCGCTGCGTCAGCGCGCTCATCTCGATGCACGCCGGGATGTTCTTCCTCAAGGACGTCGGCGGCGACGTCGAGGACAAGCGCGAGGCCGTCCTCGAAGTCGCCGTCGGTCTCGTCACCCAAGCCCACAGCCCGGACCCCGCGAAGTAGCGGGGCCCGGGCTGCGGTGAGCGCGTCCGGTCGGGTCAGATCTTGACGCCTTCCTTGGACAGGAAGGCGACCGGGTTGACCGCGGAACCGTAGTTGGCGGTGTTCCGGATCTCGAAGTGCAGGTGCGGGCCACTGGAGTTGCCGGTGTTGCCGGAAAGGGCGATCTTCTGCCCCTTCTGCACCGTCTGGCCTATGTGCACGTCGATCTTCGACAGGTGGGCGTACTGCGAGTACATGCCGTTGCCGTGCTTGATCACGATGGCGTTGCCGTACGCGGGACCGTCGCCGCCGCCGTTCGGGCCGGCCTTCACGACCACACCGGCGTGCGCGGCCTCGACCTTGGTGCCGATCGGCACGGCGAAGTCCTGGCCGGAGTGCTTGTGGGCCCAGCGGGAGCCGTCGTTGCCGAAGCTGGCGCTCAGCTCATAGCGGTGAACCGGTGCCATCCAGGCAGAGGCGGACTGAGCGGCCTTCGCCGCCTCCTTCTTGACCGCGGCCGCCTTCTTGAGCGCAGCCGCCTTCTTGACCGCAGCGGCCTTGCCCTGCGCGAACGCCTGCTTGGCGACCGACTCGGCCGCGTTCGTGCTGGCCAGGCTCGCCGCGCCGGGGGCGCTCGCCGGACCGGCCGCGAACGCAGCACCCGCGCCGAGAACCATCGACGTCCCCAGACCGGCTGCGAGCACGACGCCACGGACACGGGAGACGGACGGGCGGCGGATGTGCTGGAACGTAGCGCGCTTCGACATAAGCGAGATCCTCCGGAGGTGAGTGGACCCGGCGTGCCTGCCGGGCTGGGCCATACCTTGGTAACCCGGACCCCCAGGGATGCTCAAACACCCCATCTACGAACAAAAGCCGTAGTTGGAACCTCGGGAGCCCACCACCACAGGTCCCGCGCCACTCGCGCTCCACCTCGCCGAATCTCTTCGGGCGGGGCGGGTTTAACCCCAGCTCCAAACCGCCCCAAACGGACATTTACTGGTGTTCGGAGCATCTCCGACCATCGTCCTGAAAGTCCCGGACCCCACCGGGGCGAAGGGCCCTCCCGCAGTCGCGGCCGCATCTCCTAGCGCGCGTAGTAGGCCTCAAAAGCGCTGTGTGCCTTGTCACCGCCGGTGGGCCCAAAGGCTGTCCGTTTCGGGACCTTCGGCCTGCCACCCGATTTCGCCGGAACGAAGCGTCTCCGGCTCCCGGGGACAGCCGCGGCCGACGCTGCGCAGGCCCCGGCGAGGGATGCCCAGAAGCCCGGAGCCGCCCCCTCGGGCACCGGCGGCCTCCGGTCCGCCCCTCGGGCACCCGGCGGCCTCCGCTGCGTCCCCTCCGGGCACCCGGCGGCCTCCGCGTCACCCACCGGGCCCGGTGGGACGCACCGGGACGGCACAGCAAAAGGGGGTGCCCCGGAACCGTACGAAACGGTCCGGGGCACCCCCTTCGGCTGTTCAGACGCTCAGCGCGCCCTTACGCGTCCTTCGTCAGGTTCGGGCCGGCGCCGCCTGCCGCCTGCTCGATCGGCGGGACGTCGGGCAGTGCCGACTTCTCCTCGCCACGGAAGGTGAACTTCTTGGCTTCACCCTCACCCTCGGTGCCCACGACCACGATGTGACCGGGGCGCAGCTCACCGAAGAGAATCTTCTCCGAGAGGATGTCCTCGATCTCGCGCTGAATCGTCCGGCGCAGCGGCCGGGCGCCCATCACGGGGTCGTAGCCCTTCTTCGCCAGGAGGGACTTGGCCTCCGCGCTGAGCTCGATGCCCATGTCGCGGTCCTTCAGGCGCTCGTCCACCTTGGCGATCATGAGGTCGACGATCTGGATGATGTCCGTCTCGGTGAGCTGGTGGAAGACGACCGTGTCGTCCACACGGTTGAGGAACTCGGGCCGGAAGTGCTGCTTGAGCTCTTCGTTGACCTTGTTCTTCATGCGCTCGTAGCCGGTCTTGACGTCGCCCTGGGCGGCGAAGCCCAGGTTGAAGCCCTTGGAGATGTCCCGGGTCCCGAGGTTGGTCGTCATGATGATGACCGTGTTCTTGAAGTCCACGACCCGGCCCTGGGAGTCGGTCAGGCGACCGTCTTCCAGAATCTGGAGCAGGGAATTGAAGATATCGGGGTGGGCCTTCTCCACCTCGTCGAAGAGGACGACGGAGAACGGCTTGCGGCGCACCTTCTCGGTGAGCTGGCCGCCCTCTTCGTAACCCACGTAACCGGGGGGAGAACCGAAGAGGCGGGAAACCGTGTGCTTCTCGCTGAACTCCGACATATCGAGGGAGATCAGCGCGTCCTCGTCGCCGAAGAGGAATTCGGCGAGCGTCTTGGAGAGCTCGGTCTTACCGACACCGGACGGACCGGCGAAGATGAACGAGCCACCGGGGCGCTTCGGGTCCTTCAGACCGGCTCGCGTACGGCGGATCGCCTGCGAGAGGGCCTTGATGGCGTCCTTCTGGCCGATGACACGCTTGTGGAGCTCATCCTCCATGCGCAGCAGACGGGAGGACTCCTCCTCCGTCAGCTTGAAGACCGGAATGCCGGTGGCCGTGGCCAGGACCTCGGCGATGAGATCACCGTCGACCTCGGCGACGACATCCATGTCGCCGGCCTTCCACTCCTTCTCCCGCTTGGTCTTCGCCGCCAGCAGCTGCTTCTCCTTGTCACGGAGAGACGCCGCCTTCTCGAAGTCCTGGGAGTCGATGGCCGACTCCTTGTCACGGCGGACGGCCGCGATCTTCTCGTCGAACTCACGGAGGTCCGGCGGCGCGGTCATCCGGCGGATGCGCATCCGGGAACCGGCCTCGTCGATCAGGTCGATCGCCTTGTCCGGCAGGAAGCGGTCCGAGATGTAGCGGTCGGCCAGCGTCGCGGCCTGGACCAGCGCCTCGTCCGTGATGGAGACGCGGTGGTGGGCCTCGTAGCGGTCGCGCAGACCCTTGAGGATCTCGATGGTGTGCGGCAGCGACGGCTCCGCGACCTGGATGGGCTGGAAGCGGCGCTCGAGGGCCGCGTCCTTCTCCAGGTGCTTGCGGTACTCGTCGAGCGTCGTCGCACCGATCGTCTGGAGCTCGCCTCGCGCCAGCATGGGCTTGAGGATGCTCGCCGCGTCGATCGCGCCCTCGGCGGCACCCGCACCCACCAGGGTGTGGAGCTCGTCGATGAACAGGATGATGTCGCCGCGGGTGCGGATCTCCTTGAGGACCTTCTTCAGGCGCTCCTCGAAGTCACCGCGGTAGCGGGAACCGGCGACCAGCGCACCGAGGTCGAGGGTGTAGAGGTGCTTGTCCTTGAGGGTCTCGGGCACCTCGCCCTTGACGATGGCCTGCGCCAGGCCTTCGACGACCGCCGTCTTGCCGACGCCGGGCTCGCCGATGAGAACCGGGTTGTTCTTGGTACGGCGGGACAGCACCTGCATGACCCGCTCGATCTCCTTCTCGCGCCCGATGACCGGGTCGAGCTTGGACTCACGAGCGGCCTGGGTGAGATTCCGGCCGAACTGGTCGAGCACCAGGGACGTGGAGGGCGTGCCCTCCGCGGGGCCGCCCGCAGTGGCCGCCTCCTTGCCTCCCGAGTACCCGGAGAGCAGCTGGATGACCTGCTGCCGCACACGGTTCAGGTCGGCACCCAGCTTCACGAGGACCTGGGCGGCGACGCCCTCACCCTCGCGAATCAGGCCGAGCAGGATGTGCTCCGTGCCGATGTAGTTGTGGCCGAGCTGGAGGGCCTCGCGGAGCGACAGCTCCAGGACCTTCTTGGCTCGGGGAGTGAAGGGGATGTGCCCGGACGGGGCCTGCTGGCCCTGGCCGATGATCTCCTCCACCTGCTGGCGGACCGCCTCGAGCGAAATCCCGAGGCTCTCCAGGGCCTTAGCGGCGACACCCTCACCCTCGTGGATAAGGCCCAGGAGGATGTGCTCGGTGCCGATGTAGTTGTGGTTGAGCATCCGGGCTTCTTCCTGAGCCAGGACGACAACCCGCCGCGCGCGGTCGGTGAACCTCTCGAACATCGTTAATCGCTCCTCAGAGCGGTCAGGCAGTAAGGGGTCGGTCCCCTCCCTGTCCTTCCGCAGCTTAGTCCCGCAAGCGGGGACCGCTCATTCCAACTGCCGACACCCGTCCTTGGCCTCCTGCCCCGAACGCCGACAACTGCTCCAACCCGATGGTGCGAGACGATGTTCCCGCAGGCCAGGCAGATACCCCTATCACCAGTACGCCGACGGCGAACGTGAGACGTCCAGACCTGCGTGTCGCCCCTCCCCACTAGGGATGTCTTACCCGCAACTACAGACAGTCCATGCGGCGCACGCCGGTTCCCTCCGCTACGGGCGAACATCCTTGCGCTCCCTCATGCGTCCGTACGCCCCCATTACGGACACGCTGCGCACGCGATCTTGAACTCTGCGTAACCATTGAGGCCGCTCGGCAGTTCTTCCGGCATGGCACTCACCGTCCCGCCTCCGCGCTCACCGCTCGTCGACGACGAGCGGGTCGGCCGCGGCGACCGTGCACGGTGGTACGAGCACGAACTCGGCTGGGCGACGGAGGGAACGGCCCCGGTGCGCCTGCTCACGGGGCTGCGGTTCGACGTCCTGGAGCTTCCTGCGGCCGCGGGTCACGCGGTACTGCGGCGGGTGGGACGCACCGGGCCGGTGGCACTGACGGGAAAGACCATGGGGCTGCTGGTGGCCCCGGGAAGCGCCGACGAGCTGCCGGGGCTGCTCGACTGGCTGGAGTGGGGCGGGGTGGCCCTCACGCTGACCGCCCTCGGTAGGGGCGGGCGGCTCACCGCGCCGGAACCGCCCGGGTGGGCTTCCGGCCTGCCGGGGGCCGCCGTATGGCTGCGGCCCCCCGAGATGTGCCACGAGGGGGAGTCGAGGCTTCCGGCCCTCGCCGGCCTCGGGAGCAGGGGTGGGGATACTCCCGATCTCGTACGGCTCGTGGACGCGGTGGCGACGGAATGCCACCGGGCCCGTTTGATGCATGCCAGGACAGGACGGCCGACAACGGGGTACTCGGCCGATCAGTCGCCGGCTCAGCCGTTGGCCTTCTCGTAAGCTTCACGAATCTCTGCCGGAACACGACCGCGGTCATTCACATTGTGACCGTTCTCGCGCGCCCACTTACGGATCTCGGCGGTGTCCTTGTTGCCGCCGGGAACGGCGCGACCCTTGCCACGGGTGCCGGCAGCGCGGCCACCGGTGCGCCGGCCACCCTTGGTGTACGGCTCGAGAAGACCACGGAGCTTGTCCGCGTTGGTCGTCGTGAGGTCAATCTCGTACGTCTTGCCATCCAGAGCGAACGTCACTGTCTCGTCCGCCTCGCCACCGTCGAGGTCATCGACAAGAAGGACCTGAACCTTCTGTGCCACCGGATTTCCTTTCATCGAAAATGCAGTACGCGGAAAGGAAACCGCTTTTCTCCGGAAAACACAAACCCCTGGCAGAGGTTCAGGAGCGTGAGAACACGGGAAACATGCGCGATTCGGACATAGGGGTTCCGGCTTCTTCCGGCGGTCACAGGTGCAGAAGCATCCGGCTGTTGCCCAAGGTGTTCGGCTTGACTCGTTCGAGACCGAGGAACTCCGCTACACCCTCGTCATAGGAACGCAGCAGCTCGCTGTAGACATCGGTGTCGACCGGCGTCTCTCCGATCTCCACGAAGCCGTGCTTGGCGAAGAAGTCGACTTCGAAGGTGAGACAGAAAACCCGGCGCACGCCCAGCCAGCGGGCGGTCTGCAACAGCTTGTCCAGTACTTGATGCCCCACTCCGGCACCTTTGATGCTGTGATCGACCGCGAGAGTACGGACTTCGGCGAGGTCTTCCCACATCACATGGAGTGCACCGCAGCCGATGATCCTGGCATCGGCGTCGCGTTCCGCGATCCAGAACTCCTGGATGTCCTCGTAAAGGGTCACCGTTGCTTTGTCGAGCAGGATGCCTTCGCGTACGTACCCGTCGAGGAGACGGCGGACCGCGGGCACATCGCTCGTCCTGGCACGCCGGACGGTGACGGCTGCGTTTATAACCGACGGTTCGGTACGGAAATCGGTATCCGGAAGCTCTGATGACATGTGCCGACGCTATCGCTCGCCGTCCGGCTCCGTGTCATCGGCCGGGCGATCACCGGTCGCCTGGAGATCCGGCCTGACGATCCGCATCGCATCGCGCAGAGCGTCACGCTGCTCGGCGGACATCATGCCGAAGAACGCGACAAGGGCCGCGGCCGGGTTGTCACTGTGCGACCAGGCTTCGTTCATCAGTGCGGCCGAGTAGGCGGCGCGGGTGGAGACCGCCATATATCGATATGCGCGGCCCTCGACTTCCCTGCGCACCCAGCCCTTCTGATGGAGATTGTCCAATACCGTCATGACGGTCGTGTA
Organism: Streptomyces sp. JH14; assembly: GCF_029428675.1. Lineage (GTDB taxonomy): Bacteria > Actinomycetota > Actinomycetes > Streptomycetales > Streptomycetaceae > Streptomyces. The sequence goes on from NZ_JAJNEL010000001.1 coordinate 3,035,157, forward strand.
TGCGATGGACCGTTCCTGCTGAAGGTCCTCGAGGACTTCCCGCACGGTGACCGGACGGTTCCATTGCCAGACCCGTGTCATCACGGCGTCTTCCAGCTCTCCCAATTGGCGGGGCACAGCGTCACCTTAGTGCCAGATGTCTGAAATGGCAGGTTATTCGCACAATAAAAAGGGCGTGCGGCTCCTGATGAGCCGCACGCCCTTCGGCAGTGCGAGATGCGGCGCGGTGCGCCGCGGCCCCGGTCCGGTACCGCGGGTGCCGGTCAGACGCCGTCGGTCCGCGGGGCCTGCTTCGCCATCTCGGCGCGGCTGATCGCCGAGTCCACGGCCGCGTCCTCCTTGGCCTTGTTGGGGCCGCCCTGGCTCTTGACGATCGTCACGACGAGGCCGATGAAGAAGGCGGCCATCACCACGGGGGGTACGAGCGCGGATACGTAGTCCATGGCGTCCAGAGTAGCGAGCGGAGTACGGACTTCCGCGCGCCCCCTCCGCGGGCCGCGCGGCTATCCCGCGAAGCGCTGCTGTGGCGGCGGGGCCGGACGGCGCCGCGGCGGGAAGACCTCCGAAGGCTTCGGCGCGGGGCGCTCGGACGGGGGCACGGGACGGGCCGGGGCCGCCGGGGTCTTCGGCCGTTCGGGTTCGGCGGCCGCCGCCCTGCCGCCTGGCAGCGCGAGCAGCCGGCTGCGCGGTGCGGGGGTCGTCGCGGGGACGGCCCGGCCGGCGAGCCTGGCCCGCACCGACCGTTCCGCGAGCACCTGACAGCGCTCCAGGAGCGCCGCTGCCACCGGTCTGCTGCGCTGGGCGCGCAGTGCGGCCAGGTCCTCGGGGAGGGGGTCGTAGCCGGCGGCCAGGGCGTCCTGGAGCAGTTCCAGATAGCCGGTGACGGAGCCGGGGAGGGTGTCTCGGTAGCGGGCGAGGTCGGCGAGGAGGAACGCGCGCAGCCGTCCCGCCTCGCCGGCCGCCTCGTCGACGGAGCCCGCAAGCCGCAGGCAGTCCTGGACATCCTCGTCGGGCAGGGGAGCAGGGTGGAGGGCGTTGGCGAGGGCGCGTCGGAGCACACGCAGCTCGTCCGCGCTGAACGCCATACCGCCGCGTGATCCGTAAGGCGTGGGCATGACGCGACAATACGTGCTAAATGGACAAAATCGGCTTAGCTGGCCGATGGCGGCGCGGCGGCCGGGGTCGCGCCGCCGCGCCGTTCCCGCAGGTGCCGGGCGTTCTCCCTACATCCGGGCCACGTTGCGCTCGTACACCAGACGCAGCCCTATGAGCGTGAGCCAGGGCTCGTGCTCGTCGATCGCAGAGGACTCGCCCAACACCATCGGAGCAAGGCCTCCGGTCGCGATGACGGTGACATCGTCCGGGTCGGCCGCCAGCTCCCGCTTCATGCGCTCGACGACGCCGTCGACCTGGCCCGCGAAGCCGTACACGATGCCCGCCTGCATGGCCTCGACCGTGTTCTTGCCGATCACGCTCCGCGGCCGGGCCAGCTCGATCTTGCGGAGCTGGGCGCCCTTGACGCCGAGCGCCTCGACCGAGATCTCGATACCGGGGGCGATGACCCCTCCCACGTACTCACCACGGGCGGAGACCGCGTCGAAGGTGGTGGCCGTGCCGAAGTCGACGACGATCGCCGGGCCGCCGTAGAGATCGACTGCGGCGACCGAATTGATGATGCGGTCCGCGCCGACCTCCTTCGGGTTGTCCACCAGGATCGGCACACCCGTCTTGATGCCCGGCTCCACGAGCACGGCGGGGACGTCGCCGTAGTAGCGGCGGGTGACCTCGCGCAGCTCGTGGAGCACCGCCGGGACGGTGGCACAGATCGCGATGCCCTCGATGCCGTCGCCCAGCTCCATGCCGAGCAGCGGGTGCATGCCCATCAGGCCGTTGAGCAGCACGGCGAGCTCGTCCGCGGTACGCCGGGCGTCGGTGGAGATCCGCCAGTGCTCGACGATCTCCTCACCGTCGAACAGGCCCAGGACGGTGTGGGTGTTGCCGACATCGATGGTGAGCAGCATCAGACGCCGGCTCCATGGGTGTCGCGGAAGTCCAGGCCGATGTCGAGGATCGGCGAGGAGTGGGTGAGCGCGCCGACGGCGAGGTAGTCGACGCCCGTCTCGGCGTAGGCACGGGCGGTGTCGAGGGTGAGGCGGCCGGACGACTCCAGGACCGCGCGGCCGCCGACGACCGCGACGGCCTCCTCGGTCTGCGTCGGCGTGAAGTTGTCCAGCAGGATCAGGTCGGCGCCCGCTGCCAGCACCTCGTGGACCTGGTCCAGGGTGTCGACCTCGACCTCGATCGCTACGTCCGGGAACTCGTCGCGCACCCGCTTGAACGCCTGGGCGACGCCGCCCGCCGCGATGACGTGGTTGTCCTTGACGAGCGCGGCGTCGGAGAGCGACATCCGGTGGTTGACGCCGCCACCGCAGCGCACCGCGTACTTCTCCAGGGCGCGCAGCCCCGGGGTGGTCTTGCGGGTGTCGCGCACCTTGGTCTTCGTGCCTTCGAGCACGTCGGCCCAGGCGCGGGTCGCGGTCGCGATACCGGAGAGCCGGCAGAGCAGGTTGAGCGCGCTGCGCTCGCCGGTGAGCAGGTCGCGGGTGCGGGTGGTGACGGTCAGCAGCTTCTGGCCGGGGGCGACGCGGTCGCCGTCCTCGACGTGGCGCTCCACCTCGAACTCGGCCGTGCAGACGATGGACAGGACGGCCTCGGCGACGCGCAGGCCGGCGACGACACCGGCCTCACGGGCGGTGAAGTCACCGATGGCCATGGCCTCCTCGGAGACCGTCGCGACGGTCGTGACGTCCACGCCGTTGTCGAGGTCCTCCTCGATGGCGACGTGTGCGACGTCCTCGACCTGGACCGGGTCGAGGCCCGCGTCGGCGAGGAGCTGGGCGAGGTCGGGGTCGAGGCCGCATTCCAGGGGGTCCAGCTCGTAGCCGTCCTCCCCGCCGCAGCCGCAGGCGTCCCCGCAGCCGCCCGCGGACGGTGCGGGCGCGCCGATCTGGATCAGCGGTACGTCCACGGGTGTGGGGCGCGGATTCTCTTCGGGCGTGCTCACGGTTACGGCTCCTCGGGGGTGGGGTGGGTCATGGGTGCTGCTGCGCAGTCTGGTGCCCCGGACGGGCGTACGGGTGGAAATCCCTCGGACTCCGTCCGGCTGAGGACCAGCCGGCGGTCCGGGGTGAGCCGGACGACGAGGTGGCGGCGCCAGGTCTCGTCGTCACGCTCGGGCCGGTCCTCGCGCCAGTGGCAGCCGCGGGTCTCCTCGCGCTGCCGGGCGGCGGCGACCAGGACGCGCGAGACGAGGAGCAGGTTGGTGGCCTCCCACGCCTCGACGCCGGGCACCGCGACCTTCGGCTCGGCCGCCCGGGCGTCGGCCGCCGCTCGGTTGTGCAGGGCCTCCAGCCGGTCGGCGGCGGTGGCGAGGCTGGTGGCGGAACGCAGGACTCCGGCGCCCTGGGTCATGATCCGCTGGATCGTGGTCCGCACCTCGGGCGCGAGCAACGGCGAGGGGTCGGGAAGACCGGCGGCCCGGTCCGTTTCGGGGACCACGGCCGTCGGGCGCGGGCGGTCCTCGACGATGTCGGCCGCGATGCGTTCGGCGAAGACCAGGCCTTCCAGGAGTGAGTTGGACGCCAGCCGGTTCGCCCCGTGCACGCCCGTGCAGGCGACCTCGCCGCACGCGTACAGCCCCGGAACCGTCGTACGGCCGCGCAGATCCGTACGGATGCCGCCGGAGGCGTAGTGCGCAGCGGGGGCGACCGGGATCGGTTCGGTGATCGGGTCGATGCCGTGGGCGCGGCAGGCCGCCAGGATCGTGGGGAAGCGCTGCTCCCACATCTCGGCGCCGAAGTGCCGGGCGTCGAGGTACATGTGCTCGGTGCCGTGCAGCTGCATCTGGCGGGTGATGGCCTTGGCGACGATGTCGCGCGGGGCGAGCTCGGCCAGTTCGTGCTGCCCGAGCATGAAGCGGGTGCCGGACGCGTCGACGAGATGGGCGCCCTCGCCCCGCACCGCTTCCGACACGAGGGGCTGCTGGCCCTCGGAGTCGGCGCCGAGGAACAGGACCGTCGGGTGGAACTGGACGAACTCGAGGTCCGAGACCTCCGCGCCGGCCCGCAGCGCGAGAGCGACACCGTCGCCGGTGGAGACCGCCGGGTTGGTGGTGGCGGAGAAGACCTGGCCCATGCCGCCGGTGGCGAGGACCACCGCGGGGGCGTGGACGGCGCCGACGCCGTCGTGCTGGCCCTCGCCCATGACGTGCAGGGTGACGCCCGTGGTCCGGCCTTCGGCGTCCGTCAGCAGGTCGAGGACCAGGGCGTTCTCCACGGTGTGGAGGGCGGCGGCACGGACCGCCTCGACCAGGGCACGGGAGATCTCGGCTCCTGTCGCGTCCCCGCCCGCGTGCGCGATACGACGGCGGTGATGGCCGCCCTCGCGGGTGAGCGCGATGTCGCCGGCTGCGGTGGTGTCGAACTGCGCGCCGGTCTCGATCAGACGGCGTACGGCGTCCGGGCCTTCGGTGACCAGGGTCCGTACCGCCGACTCGTCGCACAGGCCCGCGCCCGCGACGAGGGTGTCGGCCAGATGCTGTTCGGGGGTGTCGCCCTCGCCGAGGGCCGCAGCGATACCGCCCTGCGCCCAGCGGGTGGAGCCGTCGTCGAGGCGGGCCTTGGTGACGACGACGGTGGCGAGACCCGCGGCCGCGCAGCGCAGCGCGGTGGTGAGGCCGGCGACGCCGGAGCCGACCACCACGACATCCGCGTCGATGGCCCAGCCGGGGGCGGGGGCGGTCAGCCGTATTCCGGTCACGTGTCGGCTCCGAAGGTCAGCGGGATGTTGTCGATCAGGCGGGTGGCACCCACCCGAGCGGCGACGGCGAGGATCGCGTCACCGGTGGTCCGGTCGTCGGGGATCTCGGTGAAGTCCGCCGGATCCACGAGCGCCAGATAGTCGAGGGCGAGCGGGGGCTGCTCGGCGGCCGCGTCGTCGAGGATCATGCGCGCGGCGGCGCGTACCGCCGCTGGTCCGTCGTCCGGCCGGGCCCGGGCGACCGCCTGGGTGTCGGCGGCCGCGCGCGCCTCGCCGAGCCGGGTGAGGGCCGCGGCCCGGCCCACCGTCGCCGGGGTGGTCTGCGCACGGGCGTGCAGCGCCTGCTGGGCGGCGAGCCTGTCGCGGGCCGCGAACAGGGCCTTGGACAGCGCGAGGGCGGTGCGGCGCTCCTCGGCGTCGAGGAACCGGTTGCGGCTGGAGAGCGCGAGGCCGTCCGGCTCGCGGACCGTCTCCACGCCGACGATCTCCACCGGGAAGTTCAGGTCGCGCACCATGCGGTGGATCAGCGCCAGCTGCTGAGCGTCCTTCTGCCCGAAGAACGCGGCACCGGGGCGGGTGAGGTGCAGCATCTTGGCGACGACGGTCAGCATCCCGTCGAAGTGTCCCGGGCGGAACGCCCCTTCCAGCCGCTCGCCCATCGGGCCCGCGGAAATCCTGACCTGCGGTTCGCCGCCGGGGTAGACCTCGTCGACGGACGGGGCGAAGACCGCGTCGGCGCCTGCGGCGCCCGCCACGGCGAGATCGGCGTCGAGGGTGCGCGGGTAGCGCTCGAGGTCCGCCGCCTCCCCGAACTGCAGCGGGTTGACGAAGACGGTGACGACGACCTGCCCGTCCGGGCCGGTGGCGGCGCGGGCCGCCCGGATCAAGGCGGCGTGGCCCTCGTGCAGGGCGCCCATGGTCATGACGACGGCCCGCGGTCCCTTGCCCGCGCCGAACGCGGCGAGCTCGGCGGCCGTACGGAGCAGCGTGCTGGAGGTCTCGGTCATCGGGTCTCCCCCGGTCCTGTGCTGCCTGTCGTGCCCGCGGCACCGTCGGCCAGGACGCCCAGCAGGTCCTCCGCCAGCTCCGGCTTGAGCAGGCCGTGGGCGAGCGCGCGGTCGGCGGTGGCGCGGGCCATCGCGAGGTAGCCGGCCACGGTCTGCGGGGCGTGCCTGCGCAGCTCGCCGATGTGCGCGGCGACCGTGCCCGCGTCGCCGCGGGCGACCGGACCGGTCAGCGCGCCGTCACCGGAGCGCAGGGCGTTGTCGAGCGCGGCGCCGAGGAGTGGACCGAGCATCCGGTCGGGGGCCGCGACCCCTGCCGTACGCAGCAGGTCCATCGACTCGGCGACCAGCGTGACCAGGTGGTTCGCGCCGAGGGCGAGCGCCGCGTGGTACAGCGGACGGGACTCCTCCGCGATCCACTCGGGCTCGCCGCCCATCTCGATGACGAGCGCCTCGGCGGCGAGCCGCAGCTCGTCAGGGGCGGTGACGCCGAAGGAGCAGCCGGCCAGCCGCTGGACATCGACGCTGGTGCCGGTGAACGTCATCGCCGGGTGCAGGGCGAGCGGGAGTGCGCCGGCCCGCAGGGCGGGGTCCAGGACCCGTGTCCCGTACCTCCCCGAGGTGTGCACGATCAGCTGTCCCGGGCGGACCGCACCCGTCTCGGCAAGGCCCTCGACGAGACCGGGCAGGGCGTCGTCGGGCACGGTCAGCAGGACCAGCTCGGCCCGCGCGAGGACCTCGGCGGGCGGCACGAGGGGCACGTCGGGCAGAAGCGCGGCCGCGCGGCGCACCGACGCGTCGGAGACACCCGACACGGCGACCGGGCGGTGCCCTGCGAGCTGCAGGGATGCGGCGAGGGCAGGGCCGACCCTGCCCGCGCCCACGACGCCCACGGTCAGGCGGGCGGGGCGGTCCCTCGCGTCGAGGGGCTCCTTGAAGGGTGATGCGTTCACGCGGCGATGGCCTTCCGTTCCAGTCCGCGGGGGGTACCGGACGATTTCTCTGCATGCTACGCCAGCGTTTCGTCCGGACTCCTGGCCGTCCACAGGCTGTGGACGAACACGTGGAGGGCCGCCGGGGCGGGGACCGGGCCGCGATGTGGGCGGCGGCCGCCTTCTGCGTAATGATCGTCCCATGACGGACACGGACGAGCAGGTACGGCCGCAGGTGCGGGCGCAGTACGGAGTACGGGGCGGGGCCTCGGACGACGAGCAGGCCGAACGCCTGAGGCGGATCACGGCCTGGCGCCGGGCCGAGCGGATTCTGGCGCGGCCGCCCGTCGACCGCACCCTCGGCGAGCAGCTGGCCGACCTGACCGCGTACGCCGGTTCCGTCGCCGATCTGGAGCAGCCCGCGGACATCTACGGCGACGGGATCGTCGGCGTGCTGGAGGAGCGGATCGCCGGTCTGCTCGGCATGGAGGCCGCGGCCTTCTTCCCGACCGGGACGATGGCGCAGCAGGTCGCCCTGCGCTGCTGGGCGGGGCGCACCGGCAACCCGACCGTGGCGCTGCACCCGCTCGCCCACCCGGAGGTGCACGAGCGCGGGGCACTGGGATCGGTGAGCGGGCTGCGTACTGTCCACCCGACGTCCGAACCGCGGCTGCCCACCGCGCAGGAGATCCACGACTTCGCCGAACCGTTCGGCACGCTGATGCTGGAACTGCCGCTGCGCGACGCGGGATTCGTGCTGCCGGAGTGGGAAGAGCTGGAGGCCGTCGTGGCGGCCGCCCGTGAACGCGATGCGGTGGTGCACGTCGACGGCGCGCGGCTGTGGGAGTGCGCCCCCCGCTTCGGGCGCGGCCTGCCGGAGATCGCGGCGCTCGCGGACAGCGTCTACGTGTCGTTCTACAAGACCCTGGGCGGGCTTTCCGGGGCCGCGCTCGCCGGTCCGGAGTCCCTGATCGAGGAGGCCCGCACCTGGCGCCACCGGTACGGCGGCCTGCTCTTCCAGCAGTTCCCGGCGGCGCTCGCCGCGCTCATCGGCCTGGACCGGGAGCTGCCGAAGCTGTCCTCGTACGTGGCGCAGGCGAAGGTGGTGGCCGGGGCGCTGGCCGAGGGCCTCACGGAGTCGGCCGTTCCGTGGTTCCGGGTGCATCCCGAGCCGCCGCACACGCACCAGTTCCAGGTGTGGCTGCCGTACGGGGCGGATGTCCTGACGGAGGCGGCGGTGCGGCAGGCGGAGGAGACGGGCGTGGCGCTCTTCCGCCGGTGGCACCCGGCTTCGGCCGGGCCGCCCGGGCTGTCGTACACGGAGGTCACGGTGTCGGAGGCGGGGCTGGAGTGGACGGCCCGGGATGTGCGGGCTGCCGTGGAGGAGTTCGTGCAGCGGTTGGCGTAGCGGGGGTGCGGGCACCGGGGTCGTCCGGTGCCCGCACCCTCCCTCGAGCGCCGCACCGGCCGGCGGCCCCGGCACGGGCGCCCTCGCGGCGACGCGAGCACACCGGGCCCGCCCGATGACCAGTCCGTCCTCGGCAACCGCACCGCCCGCACAGCGCCCGCCCGAGCCGAAACGCACGAGGGCCTCCCGGGCACGGGTGTCGCTGCGGCGCCGGGTCGTGTCACGCGCCTTCGCGGGTGAATCGTTCCCGTAGCGCCGCGCGCCGACGCCGCCCGGCCGGGCGGCCCGCCATCACCGCGTCGAAGCGGCGCCGGTCGCGTGCCTCCCGTATCACCGCCCCGTCGTACCGCCCCGGCAGCGGCGGTGGCGGTTCCCCGTGCCGGGCCGCGCGCCAGCTGTCGATCATGTGCTGCCGTATGGCGTCCATGACCTCAGCGTGAGCCGGTCCCGACCGTCCCACGCGCCGATTGACGGCCACCGTCAAATGGCGAGGGCGCTTTCCCCGCACCCCGCACTATGGAGGGGTGAGCGTGAACATCGACATCGCGGGACTGCCGCCCGAGCGCATCGTCTTCGAGACCTCGCCCCTCGCCGAGCTGGGTCTGGCCCTGCACGCGCTTTCCGAGCCGGGGCACCATCCCGGCCTGCACGGCTGGGCGACGGCCACCGCCGCCTCGCTGGAGGCCGATCTGGCGGACCGGCTGCACGAGGCCGACTTCCTGTGGCGCAACACGTTCTCCGACGTCTTCATGCCGTTCGCCGGGGTGCGCGGCGGTGACGGCCGGACCGGGGCGACGCTCGCGGAGGATCTGGACATCCTCGACCGACTGGACGACGAACGGTTCGTCGCCTCCGCCCTGGAGTTCACCTGCGCCAGCCTGTACGGGATCGGCGCTCCCTCCCCGCTCAGCGACCCGGCGATGCGCGCCCGCGCCCTGGACATGGCGGCGGCGCGCGGCCCGCGGCAGCTGGAGTTCACCCGCCAGCTGCTGGGCGACCCCGCCCCCGTACGCCGCTGGGTCCGGCGGCTGTTCGAGGACTGCGACCAGGCGTTCTTCGCGGACACCTGGCGCCGGGTGCAGGTCCAGCTGGTCGCCGACGTCCGGCACAAGACGGATCTGCTGCGCCGCAAGGGGACCGGTGAGGCATTGGGCGCGGTGTCCGCGGCGCTCTCGCTCGACGAGGACACGAGCAGGATCAGCGCCGACAAGATGACGGAGGGATCGACCACCGCGACCGACCCGGCCGTCGGCGCCGGGCTCACGCTCATACCGACCAGCTTCGGCTGGCCGCATCTGATGGTGCTGCACGCACCGGGCTGGCGGCCGGTGATCCACTATCCGGTGCACCGGCCCGAGCTGCCCTCCCCCGCCCCGGTCGAACTGCTCCGGCTGCGGATGGAAGCGCTCGCCCACCCCATGCGCATGCGCCTGTGCCGCAATCTCGCCCGTTCCCCGTACACGACCGGTGAACTCGCCGACTCGCACAGCATTACGGCACCCGAGGTCTCCCGGCACCTTTCGGTACTGAAGAAGGCCGGCCTGGTCACCACACGACGGCGCGGCAGATACGTACTCCACCAGCTGGACCTGACGGTGGTGGCGCGGCTCGGCAGCGACTTCCTGGAGGGCGTGCTGCGGTGAGGTGACCGGCACGCCCGCCCGCGTCAGCCCGCCGCGCCCCCGCCGGCCCGCACCAGCCCCGTCTCGTACGCCAGCACGACGACCTGTACCCGGTCGCGCAGGTTCAGCTTGGTGAGGATGCGGCCGACGTGCGTCTTCACCGTCGCCTCGGAGAGCACCAGCCGCGCCGCGATCTCGCCGTTCGACAGGCCCTGAGCGACCAGCAGCATCACTTCGCGTTCGCGGTCGGTGAGCTTGCCGATGTCCTTGTGCCCGGGTTCGTCGGCGGTGCTCGGCAGCAACGACGAGAAGCGGTCGAGCAGCCGCCGGGTGGTGGACGGCGCGACGACCGCGTCGCCGCTGTGCACCGAGCGGATCGCACCGAGCAGTTCGCCCGGCGGCACGTCCTTGAGCATGAAGCCGCTCGCCCCCGCCTTCAGACCGGAGAACGCGTACTCGTCGAGGTCGAACGTGGTCAGGATGAGCACCTTGGGCGCATCCGGCCGGGCGCAGATGCGCCGGGTCGCCTCGACGCCGTCCAGTCTCGGCATGCGTACATCCATCAGCACCACGTCGACGGCGGTGGAGCGGAGGTTCTCGATCGCCTCCGCGCCGTCGCCGGCCTCGGCGACGACCTCCATGTCCGGCTGGGCTGCGAGCACCATCCGGAAGCCGGTGCGCAACAGCACCTGGTCGTCGACGAGCATCACGCGGATCGCCATGAGGGTCCTTGTCTCCTGTTTCCTGTCCAGCGGGGCGGTGGCTAGTGAGCGGGTTTGAGCGGCAGCAGGGCGCTGATCCGGAACCCGCCGCCGGGCCGCGGCCCCGCGTCCAGCGTGCCGCCGACCATGCCGACCCGCTCGCGCATACCGATCATCCCGTGGCCCGCGCCGTCGGCCCCGCCGTCCTCGTACAGCTCGTGCGCGGCGCCCCGGCCGTCGTCCTCGACCAGCAGCCCGAGCCCGTCGTCGAAGTAGACGAGCCGCACGCTGGCCCCGGCGTCCGGGCCGCCGTGCTTGCGCGTGTTGGTCAGGGCCTCCTGCACGATGCGGTACGCGGTCAGCTCGACCCCGCTGGGCAGCGGGCGCGGGGTGCCCTCGATCTTGAAATCGACCGCCAGGCCGGTCTGCCTGACCTGCTCGATCAGGTCCTCGATCTGCTGCACATCAGGCTGCGGGACGTACTCCCCGCTGTCCCGGCCGTCGCCGGTCCGCAGCACGCCGAGCAGCCGGCGCATCTCGGCGAGGGCCTGCCTGCCGGTGCTGGAGATGGTCTCCAGGGCCTGCCGGGCCTGGTCGGGTGCCGCATCCATCACGTACGCCGCACCGTCGGCCTGCACCACCATCACCGAGACGTTGTGCGCGACGACATCGTGCAGTTCGCGGGCGATACGGGCCCGCTCCGCGGCGACCGCGACCTTCGACTGCGCCTCGCGTTCCCGCTCCAGCCGGGCGGCCCGTTCCTCCAGCTGGTCGAAGTACGCCCGCCGGGTCCGCAACGAGTCGCCGAGCACCCAGGCGAGCACGAACGGCACGGTCATGACGATGACGACGAAGACGCGCTGCGCCCAGCCGCCCGCCGGCTCCTCCGGCCAGCGAAGCTGCGAGAGACCGGCCGCGCCGAGACTGCAGACCAGTGCGAGCCGTGAGGCCCAGCGCTCTCCGACCGTCGCCACCGTGTAGGTGATCACCAGCAGGGCGAAGTTCGCCACGCTCGGCCTGACGCCGAGCACCAGCTGCGCGACGCCCGTCGCGACGGCGAGCAGCAGCATCTTCTCCGGCGCCCTGCGGCGCAGTGCCACGACCAGGCAGAGGCAGATGACGATCGGCACGGCGGCGAGGCGGTTCAAACCACGGCTCTGGTCGGCCACGACAGACACGCCGGAGAGCCCGAGGAGGACGACAGCCCAGAAGATGTCGACGCCCGTCGGGTGTCTGCGGATGAAGTCGTAGAGACGCTGCACGTGACCCAGCGTAGGGACAGGCGGAAGGTGCAGGGGTCAGCCGGAGGGGCGATCCGGTTCCCGGGACCGTACTCCCCAAGGTGGAGACTTGGCCCCGTGACGGATGAGTGGCGTGGATGGCAGGAGGCGGCCGAGACCGCTTTGTACGGGGACAGGGGGTTCTACCGGAGCCCCGAAGGGCCGGCCGGGCATTTCCGTACGTCCGTGCACGCCTCCCCGCTGTTCGCCGCCGCCGTGGCCCGGCTGCTGGTCAGGACGGCCCGGGAGCTGGGGACGGACACGGTCGATCTGGTGGATGTGGGGGCCGGGCGGGGCGAGCTGGTGACCGGGGTGCTCGCGGCCCTGCCGGGCATCGCCCCGGCAGGGCTTTCGGTACGGGCGTACGCCGTGGAGATCTCCGGCCGGCCGGAGGGCCTGGACCCCCGGATCGAGTGGTGCTCCGAGCCCCCGCAGGGGGTGCGGGGGCTGCTGTTCGCCAACGAGTGGCTGGACAACGTCCCGACGCCGGTGGCCGAGACCGACGCGGACGGCGTCGAACGGTACGTCCTGGTCCGGACGGCGGACGGTGCGGAACGGCTGGGTGCACCCGTGACCGGGGCGGACGCCGCGTGGCTGCGGCGCTGGTGGCCGTCGGCCGGGCCGGGCGGCCGCGCAGAGATCGGCCGGCCGCGCGACGAGGCGTGGGCACGGGCGGTCTCCACCCTGTCCGCGGGGCTCGCGGTGGCCGTCGACTACGCCCACGTACGGGAGGCACGGCCGCCGTTCGGCACGCTGACCGGTTTCCGGGCGGGGCGCGAGGTGCGGCCGGTGCCCGACGGCAGCTGCGACCTCACCTCGCATGTGGCGCTGGACGCGTGTGCGGCGGCCGGGGCGGGCGGCGGTGCGGTGCCCGAGGTGGTGGATCAGCGGGAGGCGCTGCGAGGGCTGGGGGTCAGCGGGGAGCGGCCGCCGCTCGCCCTGGCCTCGACCGATCCGGCGGGGTACGTCCGGGCACTGGCCGGGGCGGGAGAGGCGGCGGAGCTGACCGCGCGGGGCGGGCTGGGCGACTTCGGCTGGCTGACGCAGCGGGTGGGCGCGAACGCACCGCGCCCTTCCGGCGGCCTCTCGAACCCCTCCGGCGGTTGAGGAGCGGGTTCCGGGGCAGCGCCCCGGCAGGAACGCGGCCCGGGGCGCCGGGAGGCCGGGCCCGAAAGCCCGGGGCCCGGAGCACGCCGGACGGCACGCAGGGAATACTGGCCGTATGACGGAGACGACAGTCGGCATCGGCGGCGCGGCGGAGAGCACCGACATGGTGCTCAACATCGGGCCCCAGCACCCCTCGACCCACGGCGTGCTCCGTCTGCGGATCGTCCTCGACGGTGAGCGGATCCAGCACGCCGAGCCGGTCATCGGCTATATGCACCGCGGCGCGGAGAAGCTCTTCGAGGCCCGCGACTACCGGCAGATCGTGATGCTCGCCAACCGCCACGACTGGCTGTCGGCGTTCTCCAACGAGCTGGGCGTCGTGATGGCCGTGGAGCGGATGCTCGGCATGGAGGTCCCGGAACGCGCGGTCTGGACCCGGACGCTGCTCGCCGAGCTCAACCGGGTGCTCAACCATCTGATGTTCCTCGGTTCGTACCCGCTCGAACTGGGCGGTATCACCCCGGTGTTCTACGCCTTCCGGGAGCGCGAGGAGCTCCAGGCCGTGATGGAGGAGGTCTCCGGCGGCCGGATGCACTACATGTTCAACCGGGTCGGCGGCCTCAAGGAGGACCTCCCGGCGGGCTGGCTCGGCCGCGCCCGGGACGCCGTCGCGTCGGTCCGCTCGCGGATGGACGTCTACGACAGGCTGGTGCTCGGCAACGAGATCTTCCGCGGCCGCACCCGTGGTGTCGGGGTGCTGTCCGCCGAGACCGTGCACGCGTACGGGGTGTCCGGTCCGATCGCGCGCGCCTCCGGGGTCGACTTCGATCTGCGGCGCGACGAGCCGTACCTCGCGTACGGGGAGCTGCAGGACACGCTCAAGGTCGTCACCCGCACCGAGGGCGACTGCCTGGCCCGGTTCGAGTGCCTGCTGGAGCAGACCCACAACGCACTGGACCTGGCGGACGCCTGCCTGGACCGGATGGCCGAACTGGCGCCCGGGCCGATCAACCAGCGGCTGCCCAAGGTGCTCAAGGCCCCCGAGGGCCACACCTACGCCTGGACCGAGAACCCGCTCGGCATCAACGGCTACTACCTGGTCTCCAAGGGCGAGAAGACCCCGTACCGGCTGAAGCTCCGCTCCGCCTCGTACAACAACATCCAGGCGCTCACCGAGCTGCTGCCGGGCACGCTCGTCGCCGACATGGTGGCGATCCTGGGCTCGCTGTTCTTCGTCGTCGGCGACATCGACAAGTAGCCCGCACGGCGCCCGGGCCGCCGGACCGCTACGAGATCGCGCTGCGCAGCTCGGCGACGTCCAGCTGCTCGGTCTCGTCGTGCACGGTCAGGTCGATGACCTTGCCGACGGCACGGTTCGCGGCTGTTCCCGTACGGTGCGCCGCCAGCGCCTCCTCCCCCACCACGTCCGCGAGGTCCTCGTTCTGGACGGACTCGATCGAGGCGTGCGCCTTCTGCGTACCGAAGAAGTCGAAGCTGCCCTGCGGCACCGGGTGCCGCCGGGACGCGCTGTACGGGGCGACCGCGCTGGCGACCGGGACCGTGCGCGGCGCGGGAAGCACCGTCGAGGGGCGGACCGGGGGCAGGGCCGCCTGCGGGCGGCGGTGCTGCTCGGCACCCTGTGCCCCGGCAGCCGCGTGCTTGCCCTGCGGCTCCTCGGCCTCCCGGGCACGCTCCTCGAGATCACGCTTCCTGGCCTGCTCGGCGGTGCGGCGGGCCTCCTGGAGCGCGGCATTGCGGGTCAGGTCCTGCAGGGCCTGGGCGGCGCGCAGATACGCGGCCGGTGTAGGCGTGGAACGGGCGGTGGGCAGCTCCTTGGGAACCGCGGCCGCTTCGATCGCGAGCTGCCTGCGGCCCTCCAGCGCGCTGGCCCGCTCGGTCTCGGCGTTGGCGTACCGGCGCAGCAGTGCGGCGTGCTCACCGCGCAGGCCGGCGAGCTCCACGCGCTTGCGGCGCAGCTTCGTCTCCAGCCGGACGCGCAGCGCCCGCGACTCGTCGAGGTCGGCCTCGAGCTCCGCTACGCGCTCCTCGGTCTTCCATTCGTCGCTGGCACGGGCGCGTGTCAGCTCCGCGACGCGGCGGCCCGCTTCCCTGTCCCAGGCGCGCATCAGATACGCACCGATGACAGCGGCGACCGCCGTGGCGGCGACCAGTCCGCGCAGGACCAGGGGTTCGGAGAGCAGCCAGGCGCCCGCCGCACAGACGACTGCCGCTCCGGCGACGACCGAAGGAGGAAGGATTCTGTGCAGAGGTGGCGAATGGCGATGACGTCCACGTGGCATGGCCTGAAATTTACCGTGCGTAGGGGTCACTTGGGAGGCCGCCCGGCAATCTGTTCCCCGGCAGTTACCTGACGGGCTTACCGGCGGCCTCCCGAGCCGTCACCTGCTACTTCTTGATCAGGCCTTTCGACTGCAGATAGTCCTTGGCCACATCGGCGGGCTTGGCACGCTCGGCGTCCACCTTGCGGTTCAGTTCCGCGAGGTCCTCCGTGGTGAGGGCCTGGGTGAGCTTGCCGAGTGCCTCGGCAATGTCCGGTGCGCCGGCGTCCTTGGCATTGAGAACCGGAAGGACGTTGTCCGCGTTCTGAAGCTTCTTGTCGTCGTCGAGGAACACCAGGCCGTAGCTGTCCAGCACCGCGTCCGTGGTGGTGGTCAGGACCAGCTGGTCCTTGCCGTCCTTCACGGCCTGCTTGGACTGCGGAGTGCCGACTCCCTTGGGGTCGATCCCGGTGACATCAATGCCGTACGTCTTCTTCAGCCCCGGTGCGCAGAAGGGCCGCACCTCGCACTCGTCACCCGCCGCGATCTTCACCTTCAGCTTGGACGCGCCGAGGTCCGAAAGAGTCGTGAGCTTGTTCTTGTCGGCGAATTCCTTGGTCACCGCGAAGGCGTTCTGGTCGACGGCGTCACCGGCCGGAAGCACCTTCAGTCCACGCGGGGTGGCGAGCTTCTCCAGAGCGGCGACGGTGGCCGTCGCATCACCGGAGGCGACCGGCTTCTCCTCGGCCGCCTTCGCCCCGTTCACCTTGGCATTGAGGAATTCGGCGATCGTCGCGGCATATTCCGGTACGACGTCGATCTCGCCCTTCTCCAAGGACGGTTCGTACAGCTCCCGGTTCTTCACCGTGGTGACCGAGGTGCTGTATCCGGCGTCGGCGAGAATCTGCGCGTACAGCTCGGCGAGCACCTTGGACTCCGTGAAGGCGGCGGCGCCGACGACGAGCGAGCCCTTCTTCCCGGAGTCGCCGGACGCGGCGGAGCCTCCCTTGTCCTTCTCCAGGCTGTCGCCGCCGCAGGCGGCGAGCGAGCCGGCCAGCGCGATCATGCCGATGACCGCACCCGCTATGCGCGAGGTCTTGCTCATGTTGTTCTCCGTCCACAGCAACAGGGCTGTTCACAAGGCGAGATGGGCATTGGGGCGAGTGGCGGGGCGATGGGGTGGTGGATGCCGGTCACGCCGCCCGGCGGCGGCGCAGCGGCGACAGGGCCCGGTCCAGACCCACCAGCACCGCCTCCACCAGCAGTGCGAGCACGGCGACGAGCAGCGCACCCGCCACCACCTGAGGCGTGTCGTACGTGTTGAACCCGGCGGTGATGATCCGGCCGAGACCGCCCTGTCCGACCATCGCGGCGATCGTTGCCGTGGCGATCACCTGGACCGCGGCCGAGCGCAGACCGGTCATGATCATCGGGTAGGCCAGCGGGAGTTCGACCCGGACGAAGAGCTGACCGCCGGACATCCCCATGCCCCGCGCCGCCTCCACCACCGACGTGTCCACCTCCGTCATCCCGACATGGGCGTTGGTCAGCAGCGGCGGCACGGCGAACAGCACCAGCGCGATGACCGTCGGCACGTATCCGGCGTTGCGCAACGGCGACACCATGAACAGGGCCAGCACCGCGAAGACCGGAATCGCCCGCCCCGCATTGGAGATGTTGACGGCCAGCGCGCCCCCCTTCCCGATGTGCCCCAGGTAGAGGGCCACCGGCAGCGCGATGACGCAGGCCAGCGCGAGTGACACCCCGCTGACGTAC
Source organism: Streptomyces sp. JH14 (assembly GCF_029428675.1). Taxonomy (GTDB): domain Bacteria; phylum Actinomycetota; class Actinomycetes; order Streptomycetales; family Streptomycetaceae; genus Streptomyces. The sequence goes on from NZ_JAJNEL010000001.1 coordinate 3,052,084, forward strand.
AGATGCTCGGCGAGCCGGTGGCCCGCCCCGCTCTCCCCCGACCAGTTGGCCCCGGTCGTCAGCCAGGTCCAGGCCTCTCCGAGAACTCCCATGGGTCAGGCCCCCTCTCCCGTGGCGGCCGTGACCACGGCGCCGTGGGCCGTGCGGATGCGAGTCCAGGGCGTCAGCAGCCGCTGCACCCCGAGCAGCAGCACGTCGGCGGCTGTCGCGAGCAGCACGCAGAGCACCGACGCGGTGAGCACCTGCGCTTTGAAGAAGCTCGGCAGGGCGTCCTCGATGAGGTTGCCGAGACCTCCCCGGCCGACGATCGAGCCGACCGTCGTCAGGGCGATCGTGGAGACCGTGGCGATCCGGACCCCGGCCATCACCGCGGGCATCGCCAGCGGGAGTTCGACCTCCCACAGCAGCCTGCCCGGTCCGTACCCCATGCCCCTCGCGGCTTCCTTGGCCTCCTGCGGCACCGCTTCGAGCCCGGCCAGGATGTTCCGCACGAGAATGGTCAGCGAATACAGCACAAGGCCGGTGACCACCAGCGCGGCGGAAAGTCCGAACAGCGGAAGCAGGAGCGAGAACATCGCCAGCGACGGCACGGTGTACAGCACCGTCGTCAGCCCGAGCACCGGTCCCGCCAGCCGCCGGCTGCGGCGGGCGAGGAGCGCCAGCGGAAATGCCACCAGGAGACCGATCGCCACCGAGACCGCGGTGATCCAGATGTGCTGGACGGTCGCATCGGTCAACTCCTGGCTGCGGGAACGCAGATACTCCCCACAGATCCAGTCGTTCGCCACCAGGCAGTTCTGTCCGGCCACCCGTCCCCCCACCTCCCGATCACCGTGTCGCATCGATGTCCGGTGACCATATCCTCGACCACTGACAATCGCCGGGGCCGTTGTATTCCAGCAACATGTCCTTCACAGAACACCCGCCACAATGGGGAACCATGATCCGTTTCGAGCACGTCACCAAGCGGTACGCGGACGGCACGACCGCCGTCGACGATCTCTCCTTCGACGTGGCGGAGGGTGAACTGGTCACGCTCGTCGGTCCGTCGGGCTGCGGCAAGACGACCACCATGAAGATGGTGAACCGGCTGATCGAACCGACCGAGGGCCGGATATTCCTCGACGGGGACGACATATCCGCCATCGACCCCGTCCGGCTGCGCCGTCGAATCGGCTACGTGATCCAGCAGGTCGGTCTCTTCCCGCACCGGACGGTGCTGGAGAACACCGCGACCGTTCCCCATCTCCTGGGCTGGAAAAAGCAGAAGGGCCGCGAGCGCGCCGCCGAACTCCTCGACCTCGTCGGACTCGATCCGTCCGTTTACGGCGACCGCTATCCGGAGCAGCTCTCCGGCGGCCAGCGCCAACGTGTCGGAGTGGCCCGGGCATTGGCGGCGGATCCGCCGGTGCTGCTGATGGACGAGCCCTTCGGCGCGGTCGACCCGGTCGTCCGGGAACGTCTGCAGAACGAATTCCTCAGACTCCAGGAACAGGTCCGCAAAACGGTGCTGTTCGTTACCCACGACATCGAGGAGGCCGTCCGGCTCGGCGACCGCATCGCCGTTTATGGGCAGGGCTCCATCGAGCAGTTCGACTCCCCGGCGACCGTGCTCGGCGCACCCGCCACCCCGTACGTCGCGGACTTCGTCGGCGCCGACCGCGGTCTCAAGCGGCTCTCCGTCACCCCCATCGAGGAGAGCGACCTCGACCAGCCGCCCGTCGTCCACCTGGACGACCCGCTCTCCGCCGCGACCGGCCGGCTGCGCGCCGAAGGGGCGCGCTGGGCCGTCGTCCTGGACCGGGACGACCGTCTGCACGGCTGGATCCCGGCCGCCATCGACCTCGCCGGGGCCACGGGCACGGTCCGGGAGCACGCCCGCCGCATGGATGCCTGGCTTCCCGTCGGCGCCCCGCTCAAGCAGGCGTTCGCCACCATGCTCCAGCACGACGCGGGCTGGATCGCGGTGATCGACAAGGAGAGCACCGGCAGGTTCCTCGGAGTGCTCACCCCGGCCCGCCTCCATGAGGCGCTGCGCCGCTCGATCGACGCGGACGCCCAGGACGTGCCGCGCGCCGAAGTCGCCGTCGAGACCGTGGAGACCGTCAGCTCTCGCTGAGCCGGCTGCTCATCCACACCAGCGCCGAAGGGATCTCCCGCCGCCACGTGTTGAAGTTGTGCCCGCCGCTGTCCAGCACGATCGACGACACCTGCGCGGGAGCCTTCACCTTGCCCACGAACTGCCGCGTACCCCAGTAGTTCCCCTCCCCCTCCCGCGATGTGGTCACCAGGAAGGACGAGCCGGGCTGCGGCAGATGGTCCAGGCTCCACAACAGGTCGGCGCGCTCGCGGGCCCGCCGGTTCCCGTGGAAGAGATCGCCGGTCGTCGGGTCCTCGGCCGCCCTGTAGTACGCGGACAGCCCCGCGCTCGCCGTGAACCTGTCGGGGTGGTGCAGTCCGATCTTCAGTGCGCAGTAGCCACCGGTCGAATTCCCGATGATGCCCCAGTTGCGCGCCCGCCTCCCGACCCGGTACGCCTCCGAGACCGCCTGCGGCAGGTCCTCGGAGAGGAACGTCTCGGTCTGCGGGCCGCCCTTTATGTCCACGCACTCGGTGTCCCGCGGCGGCGCGACCGTGGGTCTCAGCATCACCAGGATCATCGGCTGCGCCCGTCCGGCTTCCACCTGGCCGAGTGCCGTGCGCGGGTAGTGAAGACCCGTCAGAAGGTTTTCCGCCGTGCCCGGATAGCCGGTGAGGACCACGACCGCGGGAAACTTCCTGCGAGCGTACGCGGGGCGGAAGTACTCCGGCGGCAGATACACGTACGCCGGGCTCCTGATTCCCGACCGCCGTCCCGCGACGACGACCTTGTCGATCCGGCCGCCCGCCGTGGACCGGGATCCGCCCGGGACATCCGGCCGCTCCATCCCGACCCGGACGACATGCCGGGAGGCCGCCGCCCCGGCCGCATGGTCCGTCACCACACCCGGCGACTGCTCCCGGCCCAGGAGATCGGCCCAGGAGCCGTAGAACAGGAAGGAGTTGTTGGCCACCAGGCCGACCGTGGCGAGGAGCGTCACCTGTGTCGCCAGCAGCAGACCGACCCTGCCGCACACCGCGGCCACGCCGCGTCGCGCCAGCCGCGGCCACAGCCGGATCGTGGCGGCGAACAGAACGACGGCCGACGCCATGGCCAGGGCCAGAACTGTCTTGCTGGTGAGCCCCATGCTGGGTGCGCCTTCTGTCGGGAATTTTCCGTAGGACGGGTGAACCTGCCGCCCGGAAGCCTCGTCCTAGAGAGCGCACATCGTCCGGAGCGCTTCGGCCGACGGACTCAACAATCTCTCGCGGAACCACGGGAAGCGATGTCTGTCACGCAAGATGGGGATAAATCTGGATCGGTTCCGCATGCGGTGCGCAGGGTCGTACGCGGGCCGCGTCCGGAGGCCGTACCGGCACTCGTCGGCACCGCCTGCGCGGTCGTCGGCCTGATCGACATCGCTGCGGGCGTGTTCCCCCGCTTCAGGCACAGCAGGATGCACACCCTCGCCGAGGTTCTCCCCGGAGCCCTCGGCCCGTTCGCCGCCGCACTGTCGCTGAGCGCCGGAGTCCTGCTGCTCCTCCTCGCCCACGGCCTCAAGCGGCACAAGCGGCGGGCCTGGCGCGCCGCCGTGGTCCTGCTGCCGGCCGGTGCGGCAGCGCAGTTCGTCTACCGCCACTCGGTCATCGGCACCGTCGTCTCGCTGACGCTGTGCCACCTGCTGATACGCCATCGGAGTGAATTCGCGGCGCTCCCCGACCCGCGGAGCCGCTGGCGGGCCCTGGCCAACTTCGTGCTGCTCGGGGCGGGTTCGCTCGGTCTGGGGCTGGTCATCGTCTCCGTCCACCCCGGCCACGTCATCGGGAACCCCTCCATCGCCGACCGGCTCCAGCACGTCCTGTACGGAATGCTCGGCTTCGAGGGCCCCGTCGAGTACGCCGGAGTGACCTCATGGACCGTGGCGTACTCGCTCGGCGCACTCGGACTACTGACCGCCATCACCACCATCTACTTCGCGCTGCGCCCCGAACACCCGGCCGCACGCCTCACGGAGGAGGACGAGGTCAGGCTGCGCGCCCTCCTCGGCGGGCACGGCGGCCGCGACTCCCTCGGCCACTTCGCCCTCCGCCGCGACAAGGGCGTCGTCTTCTCCCCCAGCGGCAAGGCCGCCGTCTGCTACCGCGTGGTGTCCGGGGTGATGCTGGCCAGCGGCGACCCGATCGGCGATGTGGAGGCCTGGCCGGGCGCCATCGAACGGTTCATGGACGAGGCCAAGGCGCACTCCTGGACGCCCGCGGTGATGGGCTGCAGCGAGACCGGCGGCGAGGTCTGGACCCGCGAGACCGGGCTCGACGCGCTGGAACTCGGCGACGAGGCGGTGGTGGACGTCGCGGATTTCTCGCTCGCCGGACGCGCGATGCGCAATGTGCGCCAGATGGTGAAGCGCATTGAGCGGGGTGGTTACGAGACCCGCGTCCGGCGCGTCCGCGACCTCGACGGGGCCGAACTGGACCGCATCCGGCGGGCAGCCGCCGACTGGCGCGGCACCGACACCGAGCGCGGCTTCTCCATGGCGCTCGGCCGGATCGGCGACCCGGCCGACGGCGACTGCGTCATCGCCACCGCCCACAAGCCCGGCGAGCACACCGCCGGCTCCCCGTACGGCGATCTGAAGGCCGTCATCCACTTCGTCCCGTGGGGCACGGACGGCATGTCCCTGGAGCTCATGCGCCGCGACCGCTCCGCCGACCCCGGCATGAACGAGCTGCTGATCGTCGCCTCCCTCCAGGACGCGCCACGGCTCGGCATCGAGCGCGTCTCACTGAACTTCGCGATGTTCCGCTCGGCACTCGCCCGCGGCGAGAAACTGGGCGCCGGCCCGGTGCTCCGGGTCTGGCGCGGCCTGCTGATCTTTCTGTCGCGCTGGTTCCAGATCGAGTCGCTGTACAAGTTCAACGCCAAGTTCCGGCCCCGCTGGGAGCCCCGCTTCGTCGTCTACCGCTCCAGCCGCGACCTGCCCCGGATCTCGTTCGCCGCGATGCAGGCCGAGGGCTTCGTCAACGTCGGCCTGCCGCGTCCGTTCGCCCGCCGGTTCCCGGCCGCCGGGCCCCGCCCCTGCGCCCACGCGGCGGTCCGCAGTCAGGAGCACGGTGCACACCCGGCGTAGCTCGGCTCCGTACGGGCCTACGCTGGTCGCATGAGTACGTTGCGTGGACGAGGCACGGTCCGAGGCCTTCCGGAGTGGGACCGCTGCGCGGTCATGGGTGTCGTCAATGTGACCCCGGACTCCTTCTCGGACGGGGGCCGCTGGTTCGACACCACGGCCGCGATCAAGCACGGCCTCGAGCTGGTCGCCGAGGGCGCCGACCTGATCGATGTCGGCGGCGAATCGACCCGCCCCGGCGCCAGCCGGGTGGACGAGGACGAGGAGCTGCGCCGCGTGGTCCCGGTCGTCCGGGGGCTGGCCCAGGAGGGCGTCACGATCTCCGTGGACACCATGCGGGCGCGCGTCGCCGAACAGGCCGTCGCCGCCGGTGCGGCCCTCGTGAACGACGTGAGCGGCGGGCTCGCCGATCCGGACATGATCCCGGTCGTCGCCGCGTCCGACGCGCCGTTCGTCGTCATGCACTGGCGCGGCTTCAGCGAGTCCATGAACAGCCGCGCGGTGTACGAGGACGTCGTCGCCGAGGTCGTCGCGGAACTGCGGATGCGTATGGACGCCGTGGTCGCGGGCGGTGTCGACCCCGAACGGATCGTGGTCGACCCCGGCCTCGGCTTCGCCAAGGACGCCGCCCACGACCTCGCTCTCGTCGCCCACCTCGACGAGTTGCGCGCCCTGGGCCGCCCGCTGCTGGTCGCCGCCTCCCGCAAGCGGTTCCTCGGCCATGTGCTGGCCCGCGAGGGCTCCGCCCCGCCGCCCGCCCGCGAGCGCGACGCGGCCACCGCCGCGATCTCCGCCCTGTCCGCCGGGGCTGGCGCCTGGGCGGTCCGGGTCCACGAGGTCCGGGCCACCGCCGATGCCGTACGGGTCGCCCGCGCGGTCGAGGGAGCCGCGTGAGCGAGAGCCCCGACGACCAGGCGGAGATCGCCGCCGACATCGCGGCGGTCGAGCAGGCGAACACGGCCTTCTACGAGGCGATGGAGCGCGGCGACTTCGACGCGCTCTCCGCGGTGTGGCTGCCGGGCGAGGACCTCACCGTCTCCTGCGTCCACCCCGGCTGGCCGGTGCTCAGCGGCCGCGGCGAGGTGCTGCGCAGCTATGCGCTGATCATGGCGAACACCGAGTACATCCAGTTCTTCCTGACCGACGTCGATGTCTCGATGACCGGCGACACGGCCCTGGTGACCTGCACCGAAAACATTCTCAGTGGCGGCCCCGCGGAGGACGGCGGCGAGCTCGGACCGCTGGTCGGCCAGCTCGTCGTCGCCACCAATGTGTTCCGCCGCACCTCGGACGGCTGGAAGCTCTGGTCCCACCACGGGTCACCGGTACTCGGCGATTCCGACGACGAGGACGAGGACGACACGTCCTCCTGAGCAGGTATCTCCACCAGGAGCGATTGGACTCCGGGACGCGGGGTAGGTGAGGCGGCTACCGGCCCCTGCCGCAGTCCCGTTCCCCGGCCCCGCAGGCGAGCACTGTCGGTGCTCGCAGGTAGATTCGAATGAGGACACCTCGCCGCCCGCACGCGGCCCTGTGCCCTACGACCAACGACAGCAGGAGTGATTCGCGTGGATCGTGTCGCGCTGCGCGGCCTCAGGGCCCGTGGGAACCATGGCGTCTTTCCCCGGGAGCGGGAAGAGGGCCAGACCTTCATCGTGGACCTGGTTCTCGGCCTCGACACCCGCCCCGCGGCAGCCTCCGACGACCTGACGAAGACCGTGCACTACGGCGTGGTCGCGGAGGAAGTCGTCGAGGTCGTACAGGGGGACCCGGTCGATCTGATCGAAACGCTCGCCGAACGCATCGCGCAGAAGTGCCTGGGGCACGAAGGCGTCGAGGAAGTGGAGGTCGTCGTCCACAAGCCCGATGCGCCGATCACCGTTCCGTTCGACGATGTGACCGTCACCATCACCCGGAGCCGAGCATGACTGCATTTTCCGTCGAAGGGCAGAGCGACCCGACCGTACAGCCGGTTCCCGCCTCCGTGGTCGAGCAGGTGGACGCCGCGGACGTCACGCTGTCCAATCCCAAACGAGCCGTGATCTCCCTCGGCTCCAACCTCGGCAACCGCATGGAGACCCTGCAGGGCGCCATCGACGCCCTGGAGGACACCCCCGGCCTCCGGGTCAAGGCGGTCTCCCCGGTGTACGAGACGGAGCCCTGGGGCGTCGCGCCCGGCTCCCAGCCGTCGTACTTCAACGCGGTGATCGTCGTGAAGACGACACTCCCCCCGTCCTCCCTGCTGGAGCGCGGCCAGGCCGTGGAAGAGGCCTTCGAGCGGGTCCGTGAGGAGCGCTGGGGACCGCGCACCCTCGACGTCGACATCGTGGCGTACGCGGACGTCGTCTCCGACGACCCGGCTCTCACCCTCCCCCACCCCCGGGCCCATGAGCGCGCCTTCGTCCTCGCCCCGTGGTACGACATCGACCCCGAGGCCAAGCTGCCCGGCCGCGGCCGGGTCGCCGACCTGTTGGCCGGCGTCGGCCGCGACGGCATACAGCCCCGTGTCGATCTGGAACTCCGGCTGCCCGAGTAGTCGTTAGGCTCAGGGCGGGCCGGCAACGGCACGGCTCGCAACGGACAGACACAACAGACGGACGGACAGGGCAGAGGGTCCCGTGGACCGTCTGCGAAGGGCGGCTCTCGCGGTGAAGCAACTACGGCTCGGGGTATTGGCCGGACTCTTCCTCGCGGCCGGTGTGCTGTCCTGGGGCGGCGCCCGCCTCTGGGACTCGCTCGCCACCCTGCCCAGCGTGCCCCTCGCCGCACCCGTCGTGCTCGCGGTGATCGCCGTCATCCTCCTGGCGACGGCGCTCTCCATCCGCTCCCGGCTGCGCGCCCAGCGTGAGCGCCGGCCGGGTGCGAAGGGCGTCGAGCCACTGATGGCCGCCCGCGCGGTGGTGTTCGGTCAGGCCAGCGCCCTCGTCGTCGCGCTGGTCGCCGGCATGTACGGCGGCACGGGGGCCTTCCTGCTCGGCTCGCTCGACATCCCGGCCCGCCGCGACCAGGCGATCTACGCCGGCCTGGCGGTGCTGGCCGGCGCAGGAGTCATTGCCGCCGCCCTGTTCCTGGAGCGGGTCTGCAAGCTCCCGGACGACAAGGACGACGACAAGAGCGCCACCTCCGCCTGACGGACGGGCTCCGGCACCGCCACGGCCTTCGGCGCCGGCACCGCCTGCGGTGCCGGCACAGCCTCCGGCGTCAGCTCGCCATGATCAGGCTCATCGCCTCGGCGCGCGTCGCCGGGTCACGGAGCTGACCGCGCACCGCCGAGGTCAGCGTCTTCGCCCCCGGCTTGCGGATCCCGCGCATCGACATGCACATGTGCTCGCACTCGACGACGACGATGGCCCCGCGCGGCTCGAGGATCCTCATCAGCGAATCGGCGATCTGCGTGGTGAGCCGCTCCTGGACCTGAGGCCGCCGGGCGTACACGTCGACCAGCCGGGCCAACTTCGACAGACCGGTGATCTTTCCGCTGGTCGCCGGGATGTACCCGACATGCGCGACCCCGCGGAACGGCACCAGGTGGTGCTCGCAGGTCGAGAACACCTCGATGTCCTTGACCAGCACCATCTCGTCGTGGCCCAGGTCGAACGTCGTCGTCAGGACGTCCTCGGGCGCCTGGGACAGGCCCGCGAATATCTCCTTGTACGCGCGCGCCACCCGTCCAGGGGTCTCGCGCAGCCCTTCCCGGTCCGGGTCCTCCCCGACGGCCAGGAGCAGCTCGCGCACCGCGGCCTCGGCCCGCTTCTCGTCGAACTCACCGATCGAAGTGGGGCCGTCCAGCGTCACCGGGTCGGTCATCTGTGCCTCGTTCCTTGTTCCCTCAACTGTCACCTGCGCGGACATCGCGCAGACATAACAGAAAGCCGCGCCCCCACAGGCTAAAACCTGGGGGGCGCGGCATCCATTCCGGGTCGGTCCGACCCCCGTGGCGGGGGTCACACCGGCGTCGGTACTAGCTCTCGGGACGGTCCTCCGGGACCGCCTCGGTGGCCGGCGCGGTGTCCGTCTGCGTCGAGCCGTTGGCGGTGGTGACACCGTTGGTCAGGGCCAGCTCCTTCGGCGAGAGCACCGGAGGCCTCGTCGACGGCGTACGCCGTGCGGAGCCGGTCCACGCCGGGCGGGCCGGACGCTTCACGATTCCGGCGAAGATCTCGGCGATCTCCTCCTTGCCGAGGGTCTCCTTCTCCAGCAACTGGAGGACCAGGTTGTCGAGAACGTCGCGGTTCTCGACGAGGATCTCCCAGGCCTCGTTGTGCGCGGTCTCGATGAGCTTCTTGACCTCTTCGTCGACGAGCGCCGCGACCTCTTCCGAGTAGTCGCGCTGGTGACCCATCTCACGGCCCAGGAAGGGCTCGGTGTTGTCGCCGCCGAACTTGATCGCGCCGAGCCGCTCCGTCATGCCGTACTGCGTGACCATCGCGCGGGCCGTGGCACTGGCCTTCTCGATGTCGTTCGCAGCGCCGGTGGTCGGGTCGTGGAAGACCAGCTCCTCGGCCGCGCGCCCACCCAGCATGTAGGCCAGCTGGTCGAGCATCTCGTTGCGCGTCGTGGAGTACTTGTCCTCCTCGGGCAGCACCATCGTGTAACCGAGGGCGCGGCCGCGGGAGAGGATCGTGATCTTGTGGACCGGGTCGGAGTTGGGCGAAGCCGCCGCGACCAGGGCGTGTCCGCCCTCGTGGTACGCGGTGATCTTCTTCTCCTTGTCGGACATGATCCGGGTCCGCTTCTGCGGGCCCGCCACGACACGGTCGATCGCCTCGTCCAGCATCACGTTGTCGATCAGCTTCTGGTTGCTGCGCGCCGTGAGGAGCGCCGCTTCGTTCAGCACGTTCGACAGGTCGGCACCGGTGAAGCCCGGGGTCCGACGGGCCACGGCGCCGAGATCGACGTCCGGGGCGACCGGCTTGCCCTTCTGGTGCACCTTGAGGATCTCGAGGCGGCCCTGCATGTCCGGCCGGTCGACCGCGATCTGCCGGTCGAAGCGGCCCGGGCGCAGCAGCGCCGGGTCGAGGATGTCCGGCCGGTTCGTGGCGGCGATCAGGATGACGCCGCCCTTCACGTCGAAGCCGTCCATCTCGACGAGCAGCTGGTTCAGGGTCTGCTCGCGCTCGTCGTGACCACCGCCGAGACCGGCACCGCGGTGCCGGCCGACGGCGTCGATCTCGTCGACGAAGACGATCGCCGGGGCGTTCGCCTTGGCCTGCTCGAACAGGTCACGGACCCGGGAGGCACCGACACCGACGAACATCTCGACGAAGTCGGAACCGGAGATCGAGTAGAACGGGACGCCCGCCTCACCGGCGACGGCACGCGCGAGCAGCGTCTTGCCCGTACCGGGAGGCCCGTACAGCAGGACACCCTTGGGGATCTTGGCGCCGACGGCCTGGAACTTCGCCGGCTCCTGGAGGAACTCCTTGATCTCGTGGAGTTCCTCGACAGCCTCGTCGGACCCCGCCACATCGGCGAAGGTCGTCTTCGGGGTGTCCTTGGTGATCAGCTTGGCCTTGGACTTGCCGAACTGCATGACCTTGGAGCCGCCGCCCTGCATCTGATTCATCAGGAACAGGAAGACGACCACGATCAGGACGAAGGGCAGCAGCGAAAGAAGGATCGAGATGAACGGGGACTGCTTCGACGGCGAGACGGTGTAACCCTTCTCGATGTCACCGCTCTCGAACTTCTTCTGCAGCGTGTTGGCGAGCTGGACGCCCTGGTCACCGATGTAGCTCGCCTGGAACTTGCTGCCGGACTCGCCCGAGAGTTTCTGGCCGTCCTTCAGCTCAATCTTGAGAATCTGTTCGTCACCGGTGGTCAGCTTGGCCTGCTCCACCTGGTCCTTGCTGATCGCCTGGATCACCTTGCCGGTGTCCACCGTCTTGTAGCCGCCCGACGAGCCGACGACCTGCATCAACACGACCACGGCGAGGACGGCCAGCACGATCCACATGACCGGCCCACGGAAGTATCGCTTCACGTCCATCCATACGGAGCGAAGTCGCCCCGTCCCTCCTGCCCGTAGGTAAATGCTGCTGTGAGATAAAGACTGTTCTTCGGACGGTACCCCAGCATTGTCACCCGCGACCGCCGGGGACGTCTGTCAAACCCGCCTTCGAATGGTCCAACGGCGGGCGGCGGCCAAGGGTTCCCCACGGAGCCCACCCAGGTCGGGCAGGGGCCGGGGACGGGGGTGCAGGCCGGTCAGCCGCCGTAGACGTGCGGGGCGAGCGTCCCGACGAAGGGCAGGTTGCGGTACTTCTCCGCGTAGTCCAGCCCGTATCCGACGACGAACTCGTTGGGGATGTCGAAGCCGACCCACTTGCAGTCGAGCGCGACCTTCGCCGCATCCGGCTTGCGCAGCAGGGTGCAGATCTCCAGGCTGGCCGGCTCACGCGAGCCCAGGTTCGACATCAGCCAGGACAGCGTCAGGCCCGAGTCGATGATGTCCTCGACGATCAGGACGTGCTTGCCCTTGATGTCGGTGTCCAGGTCCTTGAGGATCCGGACGACACCGGAGGACTGGGTGCCCGCGCCGTACGACGAGACGGCCATCCAGTCCATGGTGACGGGGGTGGACAGCGCGCGCGCCAGGTCCGCCATCACCATCACTGCGCCCTTGAGGACACCGACGATGAGCAGGTCCTTGCCCGCGTACTCCGCGTCGATCTTCGCGGCCAGCTCGACGAGCTTCGCGTCGATCTCTTCCTTGGTGAGGAGCACCGCCTGAAGGTCGGTGCCCATGTCCTTCTCGTTCACCCGCGTCTCTTTCTCTGCCTGCCCGGCCCGGGGTGATGCCCCGGACCTGCGCGGCTGCTCGCCTGCATGTCAGCCGCTGTGCGTCAGCTCTGCCGAATCACCAGTCTGCCACCCTGGCGCCGGGCTTCGACTCGGCCGGGGAGGTTGATGGCCTGCTGGCCGCGCCAGCCGGTGATCAGCCGGTCGACTTCCTCGATGTGCCGGGCGAACAGCGAACCTGCCGGAGCGCCGGCCTCCACGGCCGCTCTGCGCAGCACCCGGCGACGGACGGCGGGCGGCAGCGCGTACAGCTTGGCGCAGTCCAGCTGCCCGGCGTCGTCGCGTACGGCGGAGTCCGCCTCGGCGGCCCAGGTGTCCAGGGCGTCGGCGTCGTCGCGGGAGAGCTGCGCGGTACGCGCCAGGGCCTCGACGACGCCCTTGCCGAGGGCCTTCTCCAGGGCGGGCAGGCCCTCGTGGCGCAGCCGGGAGCGGGTGTAGGCGGGGTCGATGTTGTGCGGGTCGTCCCAGACGGGCAGGGACTGGACGAGGCAGGCCTTGCGGGCGGTCTGCCGGTCGAGCTGGAGGAAGGGACGGCGGTAGCGGCCGGCCGGGCCGGATGCGGCGGCCATGCCGGAGAGCGAGCGGATACCGGAGCCCCGGGCGAGGCCGAGCAGGACCGTCTCCGCCTGATCGTCGCGGGTGTGCCCGAGCAGCACGGCGGCGGCGCCGTGCCGTTCCGCCGCGGCGTCCAGGGCGGCATAGCGGGCGTCCCGGGCTGCCGCCTCGGGTCCGCCCTCGCGGCCGACGTGCACGGCGACGGCCTCGACCGGGTCGAGGTGCATGGACCTGAGCCGGGCGACGACCTCGGCGGCGCGGACGTCGGACCCGTGCTGAAGGTTGTGGTCGACGGTGATGCCGCCGGCCCGGACGGCGAGTTTGCGGGCCTCGAAGGCGAGAGCGGAGGCGAGCGCCATGGAGTCGGCGCCGCCCGAGCAGGCGACCAGCACCAGCGGGGTGCCGGGCCGGTCGAGGCGTGCGGGGCGATCGGGGAGTGTGGCGTTCCGCCTGCCGGAACCGGCTTCGGCGAGTTCGGGGCGCGCGGTGCGCCGCTCGATGCGTCCGGCGTGTTCGGCATGTTCGTTGAGTACGTCGTGGAGTACGCGGCGGACCGCCAGGCGTATCGCCGCGACCGCAGGATGGGGACCCATGTCCGGTGCCCTTCGTGAAGTTTCGGGGGGTGCCTCGGAGCGTCGGGACGGAGGAATGCCGTCACTCAGAGTGCGTCGATGGTGACAGAACCAAGCCGTCCATCGAGCATTGCACGCCTTTCCATGCCACAACGGTCCCTCGGATGGGTGATTACCGGCGCGTACTTCTGTCGTCTTCCTCCGTCGGCCGCGCCATGATCACGACTCTGCCTTACGGTGCACCCTCGCGATCCAGTCCTCGGGGGCGGCGATCTCGGCCTTGGTGGGGAGGGTGTTCGGAGACGTCCAGACCCGGTTGAAGCCGTCCATGCCGACCTCGTCGACCACCGCGCGCACGAACCGTTCACCGTCCCGGTACTGGCGCAGTTTGGCATCGAGACCCAGGAGCTTGCGCAGTGCCTGGTCGAGACGGGACGCCCCGCGCGCCCGGCGCTGCTGGAACTTCTCCCGGATCTCTCCGACGGAGGACACGACCTCGGGGCCGACACCGTCCATCACGTAGTCGGCGTGCCCTTCGAGCAGGGACATCACCGCGGTGAGCCGGCCGAGGATCTCGCGCTGGGCGGGGGTCTGGACGATCTCGACGAGGCTGCGGCCGTCGTCCTCGCCCGCCTCGCCCTCGGGCCGGCCTCCGGCGAGCGACTGGGCGGCCTCACGGAGCCGCTCCAGCACGGTCATCGGGTCGACGTCGGTCTCGTCGAGGAACGACTGGATCTCACCCTGGAGATGGTCGCGGAGCCATGGCACCCCGGTGAACTGGGTGCGGTGGGTCTCCTCGTGGAGCGCCACCCAGAGCCGGAAGTCGTGCGGGTCGACCTCCAGTTCGCGCTCGACGTGGACGATGTTCGGGGCGACGAGCAGCAACCTGCCTCCGCCGCCGGCGGACGCCGGGAGGTCGCGGCCGGCCGGGGCGAACGTCTCGTACTGGCCGAGCACCCGGGACGCCAGGAACGACAGCAGCATCCCGAGCTCAACGCCGGTGACCTTGCCGCCGACCGCACCGAGCACCGCGCCGCCCGGGCTGTTGCCGCGCCGGTCCTGCATCTTCTCCAGGAGCGGCCGGAGCAGTTCGCGGAAGCCCGCGACGTTCGCCTTGATCCAGCCGGCCCGGTCGACGACCAGAACCGGGGTGTCCTCCGGTTCGGTCCCGTCGGGGATCATCCGGGTGAACGAGCGGACGTGCTCCTCCGCGGACTTGGCATGCCGCCGGAGCTCCGCGACGACTTCGCGGGCCTCCTCACGGCTGATCTCGGGGCCCGGCCGCACAAGCCGGGTCGCGGTCGCGACCGCCAGATTCCAGTCGACCATCTCGGCACCACCGATGCTCGTCATGCGTCAACCGTACGTGCTCGGATCGCTCCGCGGTGAGCTGTTGACCGGCTCATCGGGTGCGGCCGGCGAGGCTCGCGGCGAGGGCGTCGAGAGCGGGCTGGGCCTCGGCCGGTGAGGTCGTACCGGACGCCAGGAAAGCGAAGGCGAGCAGCCGCCCCTGCCTGTCGACGACCGTTCCGGCGAGGGTGTTCACCCCGGTGAGTGTGCCCGTCTTGGCGCGGATCAGACCGGTGCCGGTCGATTTCGGCGTGTACCGGCCCTTGAGCGTGCCGCTGAAGCCGGCCACCGGGAGGCCGGTGAGGACGGGGCGCAGTTCGGGGTGGGCCGGGTCGGCGGCTCGGGCCAGCAGACCGGCCAGCAGACCGGCGGTGACCTTGTCCTGCCGGTTCAGTCCGCTGCCGTCGGCGAAGTCTGCGCCGGCCAGCGGCAGATGAAGCTTCTTCAGCTGGGCGGTGACGGCCCGTCGGCCGCCGGCGAAGTCGGCCGGTTCGCCCGAGGCCAGGGCGGTCTGCCGGGCCAGCGCCTCGGCGATGTCGTTGTCGCTGTTGGTCAGGGCCCGTTCGACGAGGCCAGACAGCGGGACGGAGAGGTGTTCGGCGACGGGCCGGGACTTCGCGGCGGGGCGGCCGGGCGCCGGGCCGGACCCGGTGTCGATGCCCGCGTCGTCGAGCAGTCCGGCGAAGGCACGGGCGGCGTCACCGGCCGGGTCGCCGCTGCGCGGGGCGGGGCCGCTGTCCGAATGGTCGAGCCGCCCCTCGTCCATCATCAGGGCGCTGACCGGGGCAATGTTCTCGTTGGGGCCGATCGGGTGCAGTGCGGGGCCGGAGTACCGGGACGTGTCGTACGCGAGCCGGACGGTGCCGATCCCGCGGTCGCGCAGCGCGCGCACGGTGTCGGCGGCCATCTCGCGCAGCGCCGCCTTGTCGAGCGTGGGGTCGCCGCCGCCGACGAGGGTGAGCGTGCGGGAGTCCGGGGAGGCCTGGACCGTCGTGGCGATGCGGTGTCCGGGGCCGAGGGCGGAGAGCGCGGCGACGGTGGTGGCGATCTTGACGGTGGAGGCGGGCGTCATGGGCGTGTCGGCGCGCTTGCCGTACAGCCGCTTGCCGGTGGCGGTGTCGATGACGACGGCACTGCGGACGGTGCCGAGCGCGGAGGAGCTCAGCAGCGGGGTGAGGGTCTCGCGAAGGTCGGCCGTTGCCCCGTCCGGGGTGTCGGGTACGTCCGGTGCGGACTTGTTGAACCCGCTGCTCAGGCCCGCCAGGACCGCCGGGGCGCTGGGGGCGGGGGCCGGTCCGGACGGTGCGGCGGGCTCGTGATGTGCAACACCTGTGCGGTCCTGGGCGGCGGCCCACTCCTGCTCGGCCTTACGCTGACCCGAGTCCCAGGGACCGGCGGCGACGACGGCGCCGGCTGCGAGCGCCAGGCCGAGGACGGCGGAGCCTGCCGTGAACTGCCAGTTGCTCAGTCCGTTCCATGTGCTCGGTCGGCTTGCTCCGGCCCGCCCGCCGAGCGTCTTCAACGGATTGATCGATGGTCTTTTCACCGGCTCGGCCACCGTTGACCAGCCCCTTTCGCGAGCACACATCTCCGTGGGGGACACTTAATCACCAGTCGTATGTGTTGATCATGGAGGAGCCACCCGTGGAGTTCGACGTCACCATCGAGATCCCGAAGGGTTCGCGGAACAAGTACGAGGTGGACCACGAGACCGGTCGGATCCGCCTGGACCGTCGACTCTTCACCTCGACCAGCTACCCGGCGGACTACGGCTTCGTCGAGAACACTCTCGGCGAGGACGGCGACCCGCTGGACGCGCTGGTCATCCTGGACGAGCCGACCTTCCCCGGCTGCCTCATCAAGTGCCGCGCCATCGGCATGTTCCGCATGACGGACGAGGCCGGCGGCGACGACAAGCTGCTGTGCGTCCCGGCCTCCGACCCCCGGGTGGAGCACCTGCGCGACATCCACCACGTGTCGGAGTTCGACCGCCTGGAGATCCAGCACTTCTTCGAGGTCTACAAGGACCTGGAGCCCGGCAAGTCCGTCGAGGGCGCCGACTGGGTCGGCCGCGCCGAGGCCGAGGCCGAGATCGAGGCCTCCTACAAGCGCCTCGAGGCGCAGGGCGGCGCGCACTGACGCCTGCGGTCCCCGCAGGCGTCAGGACAGGCTTGATTCCGGTTCCACTTGCGGTTCCGGCCAGGAACGGGCGGTACACCCTCACCGGTGTGCCGCCCGTTTCGTATGGGCGCCCATACTGGGCACAGGCGCACCGAAGACACGCAGCCGAGAAGGAGCAGGGTCGAGTGGTGGCGGAACCGGGCGGTCCGGAGGACCAGAAGCCCCAGTCCGACGAGGCACACAGCGCCTTCGTCCCGCCGGCCGGCGTGGGCAGGCCCGCAGCCGCCTCCGAGGACGACCACCCCAGTTCGGAGTTTGCCGTCCCAGCCTCCCTGGCCGAGCTGCCGGGGGCCGGCCCGGCATCGGCCTCCGGGCCCGATTCCGCTTCGGGCTCCGGATCGGAGACGGCGGCTTCGGCGTTCGCCCCGCCGCGCACCCGCGGCGCCAGGGAGCCGCTGCCCGCCTTCACCCCGGCGCACGGCATTCCCATGGTCCTGCTGACCAAGGAGGCCCCCTGGCAGGACCGGATGCGCACGATGCTGCGGATGCCGGTCGCCGAGCGGCCGGCGCCCGAGCCGGTGCAGAAGTCGGACGAAGCGGGGCCCGCAGTGCCGCGCGTGCTCGACCTGACCCTGCGTATCGGGGAGTTGCTGCTCGCGGGCGGCGAGGGCGCGGAGGACGTCGAGGCCGCGATGTTCGCGGTGACCCGCAGCTACGGTCTCGACCGCAGCGAGCCGACGGTCACCTTCACTCTGCTGTCGATCTCGCACCAGCCGTCGCTGGTCGACGACCCGGTGACGGCGAGCCGCACCGTACGCCGCCGCGGCACCGACTACACCCGGCTGGCGGCCGTCTTCCGGCTCGTCGACGACATCACCACCGAGGACGTCGAGGTCTCCCTGGAGGAGGCGTACCGGCGGCTCGCCGAGATCCGGCGCAACCGGCACCCGTACCCCGGCTGGGTACTGACCCTGGCCGGCGGCGGGCTGGCCGGCGCGGCGTCGGTGCTGGTCGGCGGCAACGCGCTGGTCTTCGTGGTGGCGGCGGTCGGCGCGATGCTCGGCGACCGGCTCGCCTGGCTCTTCGCGGGGCGCGGGCTGCCGGAGTTCTACCAGTTCGTGGTGGCGGCGATGCCCCCGGCCGCGATGGGCGTCGCGCTGACCCTGACCCACTCGACGGACATCCCGCCGTCCGCCGTCATCACCGGTGGGCTGTTCGCCCTGCTGCCCGGGCGGGCCCTGGTGGCGGGCGTCCAGGACGGCCTGACCGGCTTCTACATCACCGCGGCGGCCCGGCTCCTCGAAGTCATGTACCTGTTCATCGGCATCATCACCGGTGTGCTGCTGGTCCTGTATCTGGGGCTGCAGCTGGGTGCCCAGCTGAACCCGGAAGCGGGGTTCGTGCTCCACGACCGGCCCGTGGTGCAGATCCTGGCGTCGATGGCGCTCTGTTTCGCCTTCGCGATCCTGCTGCAGCAGGAGCGGTCCACGGTGCTCGCGGTGACTCTCAACGGCGGCGTGGCCTGGGTGATCTACGGGGCGATGGCCCGGACCGCGGGTATCTCGCCGGTGGCGGCCACGGCGGTGGCGGCGGGCCTGGTGGGGCTGTTCGGGCAGCTGTTCTCGCGGTACCGGCACACCTCGTCGCTGCCGTTCGTCACGGCGGCGATCGGTCCGCTGCTGCCGGGTTCGGCCACGTATTTCGGCCTGCTCGGTGTCGCGCAGAACGAACTGGACCGGGGACTCGCCGCTCTGTCGACCGCGGTGGCGACGGCGCTGGCCATCGCGATCGGGGTGAACCTGGGAAGCGAGATCTCGCGGCTGTTCATGCGGGTGCCGGGGGCGGTCGGCGGGGCGACCCGCCGCGCGGCCAAGCGGACGCGCGGCTTCTGACGGCGGGGTGCGGACCCGGTCGCCCGGTGGTCAGCGCTTGGCGTGGCGGCCGCGGCCCGCGGGTGCGCTGCCGCCTCCGGCGACCGGGCCGTGCCCCTGGCCCCCGCCGCCCGGCGCGACTGATTCCTTCTTCGCCTTGCTGCGGGCGCGCAGGAACTCGATCGCGATCGGCACCACCGAGATCAGCACGATCAGGACCAGCATCGCCTCGATGTTCTCGTGGACGAAGTCGATCCGGCCGAGCCCGGCGCCGAGCAGCGTGACGCCGACTCCCCAGAGCACGCCGCCGATGATGTTGTACGTGATGAACGAGCGGTAGTTCATCCGGCTCACACCGGCGATGATCGGCGTGAACGTACGCACGACGGGCACGAAGCGGGCCAGGATCAGCGACTTCGGACCGTACTTCTCGAAGAAGTCGTGCGCCTTCTCGACGTTCTCCTGCTTGAAGAGGCGGGAGTCCGGCCGCTTGAACAACGACGGGCCGACCTTGCGGCCGAAGAGATAGCCCACCTGGTCGCCGATGACCGCCGCCAGCGCCACCAGGATGCAGACCAGCCACAGCGGGGTGTGCAGCTTGCCCGTCGTCACCAGCAGACCCGTGGTGAACAGCAGCGAATCGCCGGGCAGGAAGAAGCCGATCAGCAGTCCTGACTCGGCGAAGACAATGACCAGAACGCCGAGCAGCCCGAACTGCCCGATGAGATAGTCCGGGTCCAGCCAGCTCGGTCCGAGCGCAAGCGTATTCAAGGGTCCGGGCTCCAGGATCGGTCGATGGCGGCTGCGTGGCCGCCCAAAGCTATCAACGCCACGGGGCGCCTCCGGGTTCCAGTGGCCCACGCGCGGATGCACAGAGGGTGAACCGGGACAAAGCTGTCCCCAGGAGGTGCCACACGATGGGCATGGAAGATTACGGCGGCGGCCAGCCCGCACAGTCCGAGGTTCTGGTCGTCACCACCAATGACGTCCCCGGGTACCAGGTGACCCAGGTGATCGGTGAGGTGTTCGGCCTGACGGTGCGCTCACGTCACCTCGGCAGCCAGATCGGTGCCGGGCTGAAGTCGATGATCGGCGGTGAGCTGAAGGGGCTGACCAAGACCCTCGTCGCAACCCGCAACCAGGCCATGGAGCGGCTCGTCGAGCAGGCCATGGCCCGCGGCGCCAATGCGGTGCTGATGATGCGCTTCGATGTGACGGAGGCGGCGGACGTGGGCACCGAGGTCTGCGCCTACGGCACGGCAGCCGTGATCAACAAGATCTGACCTGCGCATACGCCGGTACGGGGCCGAGGACTCGCACCCCCGGCCCCGTACGCACACCCGTACGGCCGGTTACGCCCTGCGCTCGGCGTTGGCGTTGATCGCGTCCCGCAGATGCTCGGCCAGGCCGGGCCTGATCGAGGCGTAGTACGCGTGGAACTGCGGGTCGCTCACATACATCTCGCCGAGCCCGCGGTGCATCTCGTAGGTGCAGTCGTAGAACCACTTGGTGATGTGGAGCCGGTGCGCCTCGGCCAGCTCCGTCGCAGCCTCGCCGGTGGCCGGTTCGCCCGCTTCCATCACCGCGGTGTACGCCTCGCTCCACTCGGCGACCTCGGCCTGCATCCGCTTCCAGTCGTCCTTGGTGTAGCGGGCCACCCGGCGCTGCGACTCGGCGTACGTGGCCGTCCCGCCCCAGCGGCGCTCGGCCTCCTCCGCGTGCTCCTCCGGGTCCTTGGCCCCGAAGACCTCGAATTTCTCCTCGGGCGTGAGATTGATGCCCATCTTCCGTGCCTCCATGGCTGTTTCGACGGCGGTGGCCATCTTCTGGAGCTCGGCGATCCGGCCGGACAGCAAGGCGTGCTGGCGGCGCAGGTGGTCCTGCGGATCCGCGTCCGGGTCGTCGAGCAGCACCGCGATCTCTTCGAGCGGGAAGCCGAGCTCCCGGTAGAACAGGATCTGCTGCAGCCGGTCGAGGTCGCCGTCGTCGTAGCGGCGGTGGCCCGCGTGGCTGCGCCCGCTGGGCGAGAGCAGACCGATGGCGTCGTAGTGGTGCAGGGTGCGCACCGTGACGCCGGCGAAGCCGGCGACCTGTCCCACGGCGTGATCCACGGTCACCCGCTCCCTTCCCTCTCTTCGCGCGTCGGTGCGTCGGTACGTGTCCGAGCCTGAGCCCTGACGTGACGTGAGGTGCAAGCCCGAATTGCCTCACGCCCGCGAGCAATAAGGGTGTTATGCCGCTTTTGTCTGGCTATCGTGGGCCGATGGCCTCCGACTCGCCCGCGCTCGTCGACCCCGCGCCCGCGCGCCGGCTGCCGTTTCTCATCGTGCCCGCCCTGACCGTCGGAGTGGCCTCGGCACTCGTCCTGCTCTGCGTCAGCCTGCTCGCGGAAAGGCTGCAGGACGTGCTCTGGAAGACGCTTCCCGACGCGCTCTCCCTCGGCAGGTACTCCTCGCTGTGGATGATCATCGTGCTGACCGCGACCGGTCTCGCCGTCGGCCTGGTCGTCCGCACGGTGCACGGTCACGCCGGGCCCGATCCGGCCACCACAGGACTGGTCGACGCGCCCCTGCCGCCGGACATCATCCCCGGACTACTGGCCGTGACCGTCCTGGCACTGGCGGGCGGGGTCAGCCTGGGGCCCGAGAACCCGATCACCGCCGCCAATATCGCGCTCGCCTTCTGGCTGGGCCGCCGGGCCGCCCCGCGGACTCCGGCCGCCCTCTGGATCGCCCTCGCCTCGGCCGGCACCATCGGCGCGCTGTTCGGCACCCCCGTCGCCGCGGCCCTGATCCTCTCCGAGTCGATCGCGACCGGCGAGGGCGAGCCGGGCGCCCTCTGGGACCGGCTCTTCGGCCCGCTCGCGGCGGGCGCCGCGGGGGCTCTCACCATGACACTGCTGGCCCACCCCAGCTTCGACCTGTCACTTCCGCCCTACCTCGGCCCGCACTGGGGCGATCTGCTCTCCGCGGTCGTGATCACATCCGCGGCGGCGTTGCTGGGACTCGCGGCGGTGTACGCGTTCCCGTGGACACACCGCGCCTTCCGCACGCTTCGCCACCCCGTTCTGATGCCGGCCTGCGGCGGCCTGCTGCTCGGCCTGCTCGGCGCGCTCGGCGGGCATCTCACCCTCTTCAAGGGACTGGACGAGGTGAAGCGGCTCAGCGCCGATCCGAGCGGCTGGTCGGCCGGGCAGTTCGCGGTCATGGCGGTGGTGAAGACGGCCGCTCTGGTGATCGCCGCCACCTGCGGCTTCCGGGGCGGCCGGATCTTCCCAGCCGTGTTCGCCGGGGTCGCGCTCGGAATGTGCGCCCATGCCCTGGTCGGCGCGGTACCTCTGGCGCTTGCGGTCCCGTGCGGGGTGCTGGGGGTACTGCTGGCCATCACCCGGCAAGGCTGGCTGAGCCTGTTCACGGCAGCGGTGCTGAGCAGCGACGCGACCGTACTGCCGATGCTGTGCGTCGCCTCGCTGCCGGGCTGGCTGCTGGTGACCGGGAGGCCGCAGATGCAGCTCCACGAGGACGGCACACCACTGCGGTGAACCGGAGCCCGTCAGGATCTGTCGGGACGATCTGCCGGGGTGACCTGCCGGGGTCCCGCAACCGCCCCGTCCGACGCGCCGGTTGCGCCACTTGTCCGTATCGTCGCATTCGAATAGTCACATCCCGATCTGTCCGTCGGAGGTTTCCCGCAATGCCCACGTCTGTCGACGTCGCCGTCCTTCACTGCTCCCCCGCCGGCACCGTTGCCACCACGGCCGAAGTCATCGCCGAGCACACCGAGAAGGCAGGTGCAAAGGTACGGCTGCGCACGGCGGCCGGACACATGCCGCAGGCGATCATCGGCTCCGCCGCGGCCCGGGCCGTGCGCACGAAGGCGACAGCCGCCCGGGTACAGGCCGAGCGGGTCGTGAAGTCCACCCGGGCGACCAAGACCGGCCTCACCGCCGAGAACTGAGAAGGGCTGTCCGCCGATGCCTCTCCACAAAGGTTCGAACCACACCAAGGAACCGTCCGAGGAGCGACGCAGGCGCGCCTTCAACCCGTTCTTCGGGGAGGCGGATCCGACAGCCGGCATGACGTCCGCGCCGCCGCGCCACCGGCTGCCCGACGGCCCGCTGCCGCCCTCGACCGCGTACGGCCTGGTCCGTGACGAGCTGATGCTCGACGGCAACTCCCGGCTCAATCTCGCCACCTTCGTCACCACCTGGATGGAGCCCGAGGCCGGGGTGCTGATGGGCGAGTGCCGGGACAAGAACATGATCGACAAGGACGAGTACCCGCGCACCGCCGAACTGGAACGGCGCTGCGTGGCCATGCTCGCCGACCTGTGGAACGCCCCCGACCCCGCGACGGCGGTGGGCTGTTCGACCACCGGCTCCAGTGAGGCCTGCATGCTCGCCGGACTGGCGTTCAAACGCCGCTGGGCGGCCAGGAACGCCGACCGGTACCCGGCGACCGCGCGGCCCAATCTGGTCATGGGCATCAATGTGCAGGTCTGCTGGGACAAGTTCTGCAATTTCTGGGAGGTGGAGGCCCGCCAGGTCCCGATGGAGGGTGGCCGCTTCCATCTCGACCCGCAGGCCGCCGCCGAGCTCTGCGACGAGAACACCATCGGCGTCGTCGGAGTCCTCGGCTCCACCTTCGACGGTTCGTACGAGCCCATCGCCGAACTCTGCGCGGCCCTCGACGACCTGCAGGAGCGCACCGGCCTCGACATCCCCGTCCATGTCGACGGCGCGTCCGGCGGGATGGTGGCGCCGTTCCTGGACGAGGACCTGGTCTGGGACTTCCGGCTTCCCCGGGTGTCGTCGATCAACACCTCCGGGCACAAGTACGGCCTGGTCTACCCGGGCGTCGGCTGGGCGCTGTGGCGTTCGCCCGCCGAGCTCCCCGAGGAGCTCGTCTTCCGCGTCAACTACCTGGGCGGCGACATGCCGACCTTCGCGCTGAACTTCTCCCGGCCCGGCGCTCAGGTCGCGGCGCAGTACTACACCTTCCTGCGGCTGGGCCGGGAGGGCTACCGGGCCGTTCAGCAGGCCGCCCGCGATGTGGCGAGCAGCCTGGCCGCCCAGTTCGAGAAGCTGGACGACTTCCATCTCCTCACCCGGGGCGACGAGTTGCCCGTCTTCGCCCTGACGACCGCCCCGGACGTGCGGGCGTTCGACGTCTTCGACGTGTCGCGGCGGCTGCGCGAGCACGGCTGGCTGGTCCCCGCGTACACCTTCCCCCCCCAACCGTCAGGATCTGTCGGTGCTCCGGGTGGTGTGCCGCAACGGCTTCTCCTCGGACCTCGCGGAACTGCTCCTGGAGGACCTGCGGCAGCTGCTGCCCGAACTGCGCGGCCAACGGCATCCGTTGAGTCATGACAGGGAGGTCGCGACGGCCTTCCACCACTGAGCGGGTGGCGGCTCCCGCGACGCCCTACCGCCCCTGCCGTGGAGCGGGGGAGCCGGTCGCGTAGGGGTTCTCCTCGCCCTCGGCGAGTACGCCGACGAACGGATCGCCCTCGCCCGCGAAGGTGTACGCACCGCCCTCGATCCGCGCGATCAGCCCCCGCGTCCACGCGGCCCCCGCGTCCGCCGAATGGACCCACATGTTCATGATCTCGCCGATGTGGCCCAGCGACTCGGGCCCTTCCTCCGGCGTGTAGTACTCGGTGACCGAGGCTCGCCAGGCCGCCAGCCCCGCCACCCGCTCCTTCAGCAGCGCGACCGCCTCGGACCTCTCCAGGTCGACGATGAAGCCGATGCCCGCCGACAGCACGTCCATCTTCTGGTCGTACGAGGTCAGCGCCGCGCGCAGCAGCGCGAAGTACTCCTCGGTGCCCCGCCCCGTGATCTCGTACTCGGTGCGGGGCGGCCCCCCTGCGGTACTCGGAGCGATCTCATGGGCGACCAGCAGCCCTTGCTTCGCCATCTGTTTCAGGGCGTGGTAGACCGAGCCCGGCTTGGCGTTGGACCACTCGTGGGCGCCCCAGTACTCCAGGTCGTTGCGGACCTGATAGCCGTGCGCCCGGCCGTGCTGTCGCACGGCGCCGAGGACCAGCAGCCGGATCGCGGACATCCACTCACCCTTCCTATTCAACTTTGACTAGGGTAGTCCGCCTCCTGCGCGATCAGCTCGAACGCGGTACGGCCGTCCAGCGACTCCCGGATGATGTCCGCATGCCCGGCGTGCCGGGCGATCTCCTCGACGAGATGGACCAGCAGCCAGCGCATCGAGCACTCCGCGTCCTTCGGGAACCAGGGCGCCTCGGGCAGCGGGAACGTGTCGTTCATGCTGTCCACCGCGTGGATGAAGTCCTCGGTCTCCGCAGCGACCTTCGCCCAGAACTCCAGCATCTGCGGGACGTTCTCGTCCCCGACGAGCCGGAAGCTGTCCGCCCAGGTCGCCTCGGTGCGGGCCTGCTCGTTGGGAAGCTGCTGGGCGAGGCGCAGCCAGTTCAGTTCGGTCTCCGCGACATGCTTGAGCAGCCCGGAAAGAGAGAGCTCGCTGGCGCTCGGCCGGCTCGCCGCCTGCTCCTCGGTCAGCCCGATCAGCGAGCGCCGGATCGCGCCGCGCTGTGCCTCGACGAACGAGAGAAGCGCGCCGCGCTCGTCGCCGTGAGCCTCTGCCGGAACGTGAGTGACCATGATGTCCGCCCTTCGGTGCCGTGCGGGCCTGCGCCCGGTGTCTTCCTGACAACGACCACGCTACGGACCCTTGCGGACAACTTCGGTCCTCAACAGGCGGGCATCAGAGCGAGAAGTCGGTCCGGCCGTGCTGGATCGAGATCCACTTCTGGGTGGTGAACGCCTCCACCGTGGCGTCGCCGTTCAGCCGCCCGGATCCGGAGAACTTCTCGCCGCCGAAGGCCACCAGCGGATCGTCCTGGATGGTGGAGTCGTTGACGTGGAACATCCCCGTGACGATGCGCTGCGCGAACCGCACCCCGCGTTCGGCGTCGGCCGTGTGCACGGCGCCGCTCAGCCCGTACGGGGAGTCGTTGGCGATCCGCACCGCGTCCTCCTCGCCGTCGAAGGTCAGCAGCAGGGCCACCGGGCCGAAGATCTCCTGGGCCAGCAGCGGGGAGTCCTCCGGCAGCCCGGCGAGCACGGTCGGCTCGACGAGATTGCCGCGGGTGCGGCCGCGCACGAGCGCCGTGGCGCCCTCCGCGACCGCCTGCTCGACCAGGGCGGTCAGCGCATCGGCCTGGAAGGTGTTGATGACGGGGCCGATCTGGGTCTCCGGGTCCCGCGGGTCGCCGGTCCTGAGCGCGGCCACCTTCGCGGTGAACTTCTCGGTGAACTCCGGCGCGATGGAGCGGTCCACCAGGATGCGGTTGGCTGCCATGCAGACCTGCCCCTGGTAGACGAAGCGGCTGAACACCGCCGCGTCGACCGCGTAGTCGATGTCCGCGTCGTCCAGCACCACCAGGGCGCTGTTGCCGCTGAGTTCGAGGACGGCCCGCTTGAAGAGTCCACCGGCGGTCGCGCCGACATGGCGGCCCACCCGGTCCGAGCCGGCGAAGGAGATCACCTTGGGTACGGGGTGCGCTATGAGCGCGTCGCCGATCTCGGCGATGTCGGTGACCAGGACGTTGAGCAGCCCTGCGGGCAGCCCGGCCTCCTCGAAGATCCTGGCGATCAGTCCGCCGCCGACGACGGGGGCGTGCTGGTTGGGCTTGATGACGACCGCATTGCCGAGCGCCAGGGCCGGCGCGACCGACTTCATCGTCACCAGGAAGGGGAAGTTGAAGGGGCTGATCACGCCGATGACGCCGACGGGCACCCGGTAGACGCGGTTCTCCTTGCCCTCCACCGGGGACGGCAGGATCCGGCCCTCGGGGCGCAGCGCCTGCTGGATCGCCTCACGCAGGAAGTCCTTGGCGCAGCGGATCTCGTACTCCGCCTTGAGCCGGGTGCCGCCCAGCTCGTCGATGATCGCGCCGATGATGTCCTCGGTGAGTTCATCGGTGATGCGCAGGGCGCGTTCGAGGACGAGGCGGCGTTCGTACGGATTGGTGCCGGCCCAGATCCGCTGGGCGCGCTCGGCCGCGCGATAGGCCTCGTCGACCTCCTGTGCGGTGGCGACAGTGATCGCCGCGAGCTTTTCGCCGTTGTACGGATTGAAATCGATGATGTCCCAGGAGCCGGTACCGGTCCGCCACTCACCGTCGATGTACTGGTTGGCCAGCTCATTGAAGAAGGACATGCGATCCCTTACTGCAGATCCAGACTCCTGTTGAGACGTCATCGTACTGATGTATCAGGACAGTTGGAGCAGGCCGCGAAGCAGATCGCGGCTCTCCTCGGGACCCGGACTGTCGTGATGGAGCCGCACCATGGCCTTTTCGTACTGGGCGACTTCCTCGCGCTTGTCCAGATAGAGCGCACTTGTCAGCTGCTCCAGATAGACGATGTCCGACAGATCGGATTCCGGGAAACTCAGCATCGTAAAGGAACCGCTCTCGCCCGCGTGCCCGCCAAAACTGAAGGGCATCACCTGAAGCGTGATGTTCGGCTGCTCCGACATTTCGATCAGATGCCGCAATTGTGCGCGCATCACTTCGCGTTCACCGTAGGGGCGGCGCAGCGCCGCCTCATCCAGTACGGCATGGAAACGCGGCGCCCGTTCGGAGACCAGCACCTTCTGCCGCTCCAGCCGGAGCGCGACCCGGCGGTCGATCTCGGCGGCGGGGGCGCCGCGCATGCCGCGGGAGACGACGGCGTGGGCGTAGGCCTCGGTCTGCAACAACCCGTGGACGAACTGGACTTCGTAGATCCGGATGAGCGAGGCAGCTCCCTCCAGACCGATGTACGTCTGGAACCAGCCGGGCAGCACGTCTCCGTAACTGTGCCACCAACCCGCCACGTTCGCCTCACGGGCCAGGCCGAGCAAGGAGTCGCGCTCCACCTCGTCCGTGACACCGTAGAGCGTGAGCAGGTCCTCGACGTCCCTGGCCTTGAAGCTCACCCGTCCCAACTCCATGCGGCTGATCTTCGACTCGGAAGCCCGGATGGAGTAGCCGGCCGCCTCGCGGGTGATGCCGCGCGAGTCGCGCAGCCGCCTGAGCTGAGACCCCAGCAGGATGCGCCGCACCACGGATCCACTCGACTCGCCTGCCGCCACCGGTCCAACCCTCCCCATCGCTTCCTGGGCATCGGGGCTCCCCCTGAACCCCAAGAGCCGGATTCTGCCATCAAAACGCTTCAGCCCGTACTCATTCGATTACGGAAATGAGAAGACTTCCAGAAAGCTGCGAAACCGCCCGCAGGAAGAAATGAGCAAGAACCGGCACGGGATCGGACAGGTCCGGCGCGTGCACGTGCATCTGCCCTTGCATCTGCCCAGCGCATTCGGAACCATGGACCCCGCGCACCTGCGTGCTCGTTCGTGTTGTGCCGCTGTACCACCGCAGTACTGCTACAGCCGCGAATCCCGGGAGTGCCTCGCATGGGGACGAATGGATCGACGATGCTCGAGCCGTTACGGCAGGGGCTTCCCCCCATCGATCCCTCAGCCGTCTCCGGGTCGGCCACCTGCACTCTTCCGGCCCGCTACGAAGCCGTCGGCGGGGCCAGGCAGTTCACCAGGGCGACACTGAACCGGTGGGAGCTGAGCGACCGCTTCGACGACGTCGCACTGGTCGTCTCCGAACTCGTGACCAACGCGCTGCGGCACGCACTGCCGGCGGACGCCCCGAGGGACTCCCAGGACGCTCCCGTGCGGCTGCACCTCATGCGCTGGACCTCGCGGCTGGTGTGCGCGGTGCGCGACCCCAGCCAGGAGAGCCCGGTCGCGGCCGAGGCGGCCGAGTCGGCGGAGTCGGGCCGCGGCCTGTTCCTGGTGGAGTCGTTCAGCGACTCCTGGGGCTGGCACACATCCCCTGTACTGGGTACGGAGAACCTGCCGAAGGAGGCGCCGGCTCCACGCGGCAAGGTCGTCTGGGCACTGTTCCGGCTGTCCGACGACGTGTGACCGTACGGGGCCCGCGCCCCGTACACACAGGCCTAAGAGCCGGTCGCGGGAGCCCACGCGCCGCGCGACCGTTCACGGGCGCGCGTGTGTCAGCCGCCCGCTATCAGGTGGTCGAACTCCCCGTCCTTCACACCGAGCAGCAACGCCTCTATCTCGGCCGGCGTATAGACCAGGGCCGGCCCGTCGGGGTGGCGTGAATTCCGCATCGCCACATCACCGTCGGGCAGTTTGGCGAACTCCACACAAGATCCCTGGGAGTTGCTGTGCCTGCTCTTCTGCCAGACGACTCCGCGAAGCTCTGTGGCCGCCATGCCGTTGTACACGTGGTGCACAGGACGCTCCCCGAGTTGCAAGGTGCAAGTGTCAACTGTCTCGGATCATAGCTCTGTTCATATGCGCATGCATGAGCAGATGCACGTGCACGCGCGGTGGTCCTTTGATTACAGCTTTACCGTCCCCGTCCGCCCGCCGCCCGCCGCCCGCCGCCCAAGAGATAGACGAACGGAGCGTCTATTTGGCTCCCGTTCCCGGGAGTTGCCGCGGTTCCACCCCGCCGTTCCCGCGCGAGCCGATCCGCGCACCCTGGTAGTTTTGCGCGGTCTTTCGTCGACAAGGGGGAATTTCACGTGCACGAACTCGTACGCACCGCAGCCGTCGTCACAGCGGGTCTGGTCGCCGCTGTCGCACTCACCGGTTGTGGCAGTGACGGCGGGAAGAGCGATTCGGGCAAGGGCAGCACCGGCGGGCAGGCCTCGGCCACCGGCGGCAGCGGCTCCGGCGGCGGCGACTCCGGGGACAGCGGCTCCACCGGCGACGCATCGGCACTGGAGGGCACCTGGGCCGGGTTGACCGACGGCAAGGCGGTCGCCCTGTCCGTCGCCTCCGGGAAGGCCGCTCTCGTCGCAGACGCACACGTCTGCTCGGGCGAGGTGAAGGAGATGGGCAAGGTGATGCTGGTGCTGAAGTGCACCGACGGCAACACCGACCGGACCATGGGATCCATCGAGTCCAACGACGGCAAGACGATCACCGTGTCGTGGGACGCCGGCGGAAAGGACACCCTGGCCAAGACCAAACCGGGTGCACTGCCGACGGCGCTGCCGGGACTGCCCACTCCCTGAGTGCCCTGCTACGGGACGGCTCGGCCGGCTCCTTCCGGGCCGGCCGAGCCGTCGTCCAGGCCCCGCGAGAACTCCTCCAGGGTTTCGAGCAGCAGATCGCCCCCGTTCCGTACGACCGGGTTCGGCATCTGTCCGTGCGGACGGGTCTCCTCGTCCCATCGTGCGAGCGCCGCACGGACCGCGTCCCAGCGCGGTGCGCGCCGCTCCCGCACGTCCTTCGCGCCCTTCTCGGTGTCGCGGCGCAGCGCGTCGGCCAGGAATGCGGCGGCGGGCACGGGGGTGGTGCCGACCGACGGAAGGTGGGCCTCCAGCAGCATCGCGGCGCGGCCGAACTGGGCGAGGGCGTGCTGGGCGTCGTCGGCGGCGGTGCGGGAGAGGCCGCGGCTGCGCACCGGTTCGTGCTGGGCGGTCGCCACCGCCTCCTGATAGGCCACGCGGGCCTGGCGGGTGGCGAGGAGCGCGGCCCGGACGTCCTCCCGGCCCGCTTCCGCCGGGGCGGCGTACTGGTCGACGACGGCGGCGGCGTAGCGCCCGTCCGAGGCCAGCCAGTCGCCGAGCCGGTGACGGAGCCGTGGCGTCTCCCAGGCCGGGTAGACGGCGTACGAGACCATCGCGAGCAGGCCGCCCGCAAGGGTGAGGACGACCCGCTCGAGTACGGTCTGCGACCAGTCGCCGCCCGCCATGCCGAGCAGGAAAACGACGTAAGCGGAGACGCAGGCCTGGGCGACCGCGTAACCGGTGCGCATCAGCAGGTACATCAGCAGGGCGCACAGCACGGCGAGGACGGCGGAGAGACGCACTCCGGGGTGGGCGGCCTGGACGACGGCGGTGGCGAGGGCGACCCCGACGATCGTGCCGCCGAACCGGGCCACGGAACGTGCGTACGTCTGGGAGAACTCGGGACGCATCGCCATGACGGCGGCCATCGGCGCCCAGTAGCCGTGGCCGAACGGCAGCGCGGTGCCGATGAGATAGCCGACGCCGACGACGACGGAGACCCGGACGGCGTGCCGCAGGATCGGTGAACCGGAGCGCAGCTCGGCCCGCATCGCTCCCAGGACGACGGGGACCAGCCGCAGGAGGGTGGGGCGGCGGCGGTGCGGGGCAAGGGCGTCGGCGGTTTCCGTGGCCTCGGCCTGCTCCTCCTTCGTGCCCTCGCCCTCGGCCGTCTCGATGACGTCGGCGAGCAGCGCGCCGAGGCGGGCGGCGGCCCGGCGGGCGGGGCCGGTGAGGAGCACGGCCGTGTCGGGGGTCTTCAGGGTGGCGACGGCGGGTGCGGCGAGGCGGACCGGATCGCCGTGGCGGATCGCGCGGGCCGCCGCGTCCAGTACGGATCCTGCGGCGGCCAGGAGTTCGCGGACCCTGTCGCGTTCGGGGCCCTCGTCCGGGACACCCATCGCCGGGTCGGCGAGGGAGGCGAGCACCGGCCTGATCCGTTCCGCGACGCCGCGGGAGCCACGCAGTTCGGCCGGGCGGTGGCGGGCCTGGTGCGGGGTGATGGCGGCGGCGCTGCGTGCCGTCATCAGCGGGACCGGATCGAACTCCGCGGCCGGGTCGTGGCACAGCCTGCGGGCGTAGTCGGCCTCGGCCGCCAGCGCGTCGGCGAGGGCGTCGCGCTGGGCACCCCACCTGCGTACCGGGAAGAGGACGATCAGCGCGGCCTGGACCACCCCGCCGAACGCGATCATCGCGCCGTGCACGGCCGCCTCCGCGACCGAGGTGGGGAGGGTGATCGTGACCAGCATGATCGCGACGTTGGACGACGCGATGATGCCGCCCGTCGGCCCCGCCGCCCAGGCAAGTCCGGCCGCGAATGTCCAGAGCACCAGCAGGGCGATGAACAGCAGGAGGTGGGGACCGGTGACGTAGCCGAGGAACGTCGATACGGCGAGACTCGCGCCGGAGACCAGGGCGAGAACGGGCCTGGGGCGCCAGCTGCGCTGGAACGTGGCGATGGCCGCCTGGAAGGCGCCGAAGGCGGAGCTGGCGGCGACCAGCGGCCCGAACGCGGCGAGGCCGACCCCGATGACCAGGGCGAGCCCGGCCGCACCACGCATCGCGATGAGCGGTTCGAGGCGCCGCCGCTCGATCTTCAGCCCCGAGCGGGCGGTCTCCTTCAGCGCCCGGAGCCAGCTCATGCCCAGAGCCTAGCGGGAATGCCCGTAATCCGGATCTGTCCGGCATTGCTACCAAGACGGTCGATATCGAACTGTCAGGAGCGGTCGATGCCGGGCCTTCGCTCGCCCATCCGGGCGCGATCGGCGGCGGCCGTGCCGTGCGCCCAGCCCTCGCCGTCCGTCGCTCCGCGCACCCGGGTGCTCGTCGTCTCCGGGAACATCCGGTCCGCGGCGTCCGTGACCGCCACGTCCCGCGCCGCCAGGACCGGGAGCAGATCCCCTTCGGCCGCCGCCCCCTCCGCGACCGAGGCCGCCGTCACCCGGGCGGTGTCGGCCGCGAGGCGGGCACCCAGCCGCTGGACGTACGCCATCAGGAAGGACTGACGGAACGTCTTGGTCCGCTTGCGGCCACCGGCCCGCTGGCCCGCCTCGGCCTTTGTCATCGCCGCCGTGCCCTGGACCAGCAGGGAGGTGTGGAGCAGTTCCACGGCCTCCAGGTCCGGCTCGAAGCCGACGACCGTCGAGAAGCCGAAATCGCTGTTCCACACGGCACGGCAGCGGTTCGCCGAGGCGACGGCGTCGAGCAGGATCGCCTTCGCCGTCTCGTACGGGGCATCGACCCCGATCCGGCAGGCGCCCGGCGCCTCCTTGCTGTGCGTACGGGCGGCGAGGAGGGCCTCGTCGATGGAGTGCCGGGCCATCAGTTCCTGCGCCTTGGTGGTGAGGGCCTCCGCCTCCTCCGGGAAACCGGTCGCCTCCGCCTTCGCGAGCAGCGCGCGGATCCGGGTCAGCATGCGGGGTTCGTCGTGCGCGGGCGGCAGGTGCAGCCGGTGGCCGGGGGTGCCGGGCGGCGGACCGACAGGCTCGATCGCGGGAAGCCGGAGCAGCAGCCTGTAGAGACCGAGCAGAGCGGAGGCGTACGAGAACCGGTCGGGCCGGTTCCGGGGCGGCGGCGCGGGAAGCTCGGCAAGCTGGGACCGCCAGCGGTACGGCAGCTGCTCGTACCGCCCGGTCTCCGTGGCGATCAGATCGGCGGCCAGGCCGGCCGCGGTCTCGTCGAGTTCGCGGCGGACGATCCGTACGACATCGGCGGGCTGCCAGCCGCGTTCCCAGGCCCGGCGGACGAACTCCTCGCCGCGCCGGAACAGTTCCGCGTCGGCCGACGGGTCGGCGGCGAGACGGGAAGCACCGGTGTCGAGCCCGGCGTCGCCATCCGAGTAGAGGGCTGCCGCGAATGCCTGGTCGATCACCGATTCCATGAGGTCAGGGTAGGCAGGACGGGACGGCGGGAAGGCCTGGCCCTCCCCGTTCGCGATACCGGCGGCCTTGCACAATGTTCATCCACACCCTGTGGATATCCAACGGGCGTCGGTGCCCGGTCCACCCCCACCTCCACCCCACCGCCCGCCCCGCGCGCAGCGCGCCCACTGTCAGTCCCACCTGCCAAACTCACACACATGACCGAGCGCTGGGCTCTGACCGCCACAGGGGCCGGCGGAGCCCACCTCGCCCCGCTGACCCCCATCGGCACGCCCACCGCCCCGGCCCTCACCGAACCCGACCTGGTGGAGGCCGTCCGTTCCCGCCCGCACGTCACCCGCTGGGTGTGGCGGTCGACCGCCGAGATCTACCCCCGCCTGCTCGCAGCGGGCGTCCGCGTCAGCCGCTGCTACGACATCGAGGCGGCCGAATCACTCCTCCTCGCCCACGAGGGCCGGCTCGGCGAGCCCCGCTCCGCCGCGGCCGCCTACGCCCGCCTCCACAACGCCCCCGTCCCCCCGGACCCCCCGTCCCGCGCCGCGGAGCCCGGCTCGCAGTCCTCCCTCTTCGAGCCGCCGTCCGGCACGGACATCCCGTTCGAGGCGCTCCTCCAGGTGTACGCGGAACAGCTGCGCCGCCACGACGCCACCGCCCACCCCGGCAGAATGCGCCTCCTGACGGCCGCCGAGTCGGCCGGCATGCTGATCGCCGCGGAGATGAACCGGTCGGGCATGCCCTGGCGTGCCGATGTGCACCGAGACGTCCTGCACGAGCTGCTGGGCGAGCGCTACGCGGGCGGCGGTGAGCCCCGCAGGCTGGCCGAGCTCGCGGACGAGGTGTCCGCGGCGTTCGGCCGCCGCGTCCGCCCGGACCTTCCCGCGGACGTGGTGAAGGCATTCGCGCAGGCCGGCATCAAGGTGAAGTCGACCCGCCGCTGGGAGCTGGAGGAGCTGGACCATCCCGCGGTGCAGCCGCTGATCCAGTACAAGAAGCTGTACCGGATCTGGACGGCGCACGGCTGGAGCTGGCTCCAGGACTGGGTGCGCGACGGCCGGTTCCGCCCCGAGTACCAGCCGGGCGGCACGGTCAGCGGCCGCTGGACGACCAATGGCGGCGGGGCGCTGCAGATTCCCAAGGTGATACGGCAGGCGGTTGTCGCCGACGACGGCTGGCGGCTGGTCGTCGCGGACGCCGATCAGATGGAGCCGAGGGTCCTGGCCGCGATCTCCCGCGACGCCGGCCTGATGGAGGTGGCGGGCCACGACGGCGACCTCTACACGGCGCTGTCGGACCGCGCGTTCCAGGGCGACCGCGACCACGCCAAGGTCGCCCTGCTGGGAGCGATCTACGGCCAGACATCGGGCGACGGCCTGAAGAACCTGGCGGCGCTGCGACGGCGCTTCCCGCTGGCCGTGGCCTATGTCGACGATGCCGCGAAGGCGGGCGAGGAGGGCCGGCTCGTACGGACATGGCTGGGCAGGACCAGCCCGCCCGCCGCCGGAAGCGGGGACGACGACGAGGCGGGTATCCCGCAGGAGAGCGACGAGCAGCCGTCCGGCGACGGCGATTTCACCCCGGGCTACGCCTCGTCGAATGCCCGCGCGCGCGGGCGCTTCACCCGCAACTTCGTGGTGCAGGGCAGCGCCGCGGACTGGGCGCTGCTGTTCCTCGCCGCACTGCGCCAGTCGCTGACCGCCGCCGGACTCCGCGCCGAACTGGTCTTCTTCCAGCACGACGAGGTGATGGTGCACTGTCCGCAGGAGGAGGCGGAGGCCGTCGTGGAGGCGATCCGGGCGGCTGGTGAACGGGCCGGACGGACCGCCTTCGGCGAGACGCCGGTGCGCTTCCCTTTCACGACGGCGATCGTGGAGCGCTACTCCGACGCCAAGTAGGAGGGATCACTCACCGGAGCCGGGCCCACCGGACCGTTCGGCCACCCCAGGCCCCCTCCCCCGCCTGGACTGCATGGGCTGCATGGACTGCATGGGTCGCGTCGACTGCGTGGGCTGAACGGTCTGCGCGGGCGGGACCACGCGCCCCATGCCGGCGCTCGGCCCCCCGGTTCCACCGAATCCCGCCAGTCCGTGGTCGTAATGCACCGCACGCAGATGGTGATGCCGGTGCCGCCCGTTGAGCAGATGGATGACAAACGCGGTCAGCGCGATCATCGCCAGGACGACCACCACGGTGATCAAGGTGTCC
Organism: Streptomyces sp. JH14; assembly: GCF_029428675.1. Classification (GTDB taxonomy): domain Bacteria; phylum Actinomycetota; class Actinomycetes; order Streptomycetales; family Streptomycetaceae; genus Streptomyces. Next base: position 3,087,220 of record NZ_JAJNEL010000001.1, read on the forward strand.
ATCAGAGACGGCCCCCTTCGCACGCACAGAAGGAAGTCGAGGAACCGACATACGGAGCATTCTCGACATTTACAGGCTACTCCCGCCGCCCCGGCCCCTCGGGCGGCCCCTGCCGCCCCCGCCGCCCCACAGGAGAACGGCCGTCCCGGAGTGCAGGCGATCTCCCCGGCCGAGTACCGCACCAGTAGGTTCCCCCTCATGCGAATAGGACAGCTGTTGGGTACGGGACGATCCGCCGACGTCTACGCGATCGACGAGGCATGGGTCCTGCGCCGGTACCGCGACAGCAGCGACGCCACACCGGAACTCGCCGTGCTGTCCTACCTCTCGGCGTGCGGCTACCCGGTCCCCCGCCTCGGCCCGAGCCCGGCCGCCGCCACCCCCTCCGACATGGTGCTGCAACGCCTGGCCGGCCCCACGATGCTGCAGTCGCTGCGCTCCGGCGCTCTGTCCGAGGACGAAGGTGCCGCGATACTCGCAAGCCTCCTCACCGATCTGCACACGATCCCGGCCAGGCTCTCGCTGGACCCGGAGGACCGGATCCTCCACCTTGATCTGCACCCGGACAACGTGATGCTGACGCCCGACGGCCCGGTGGTGATCGACTGGCGCACAGCAGCGGAGGGGCCGCCCGCCCTGGACCGCGCCATGTCGTCACTGATCCTGGCCCAGGTGGCGGTGGACCCCGCATCCCCGGCGGCAACGGGCGCCCGCTCGCTGCTCGCCGCCCTGCTCCCGCGTCTCGACGCCCAGGGCGGCATCCCCGCCCCTCACCTCGACCGGGCCAGGCACCGCCGGAGGGCGGACTCGAACCTGAGCCCGCACGAGGTGGCCCTCATCGACGAGGCCGCCGCCCTGATCGGGGAACTCTCCGGGTGAGGTCCGGCCCGCAGGCGGATCGGCGACGGGCCACACCGATGTCGATGTGCCGTACGCCCCGTACCGGGCCTCCGCGGACCGGGGACGTCCCCTTCCGCTCGTCAGCGGTCAATTCAGTCGCCTGCACGGGACATCACCACTAGGGTCCGCCACATGATGGCCGCCCACGACGTGTTGTCCGTCCTTGCGGGGCTGCGTGACGCCGGCACCGACGTCTGGGTCGGCGGCGGCTGGGGCATCGATGCGCTTGTGGGCGTACAGACCCGCCTGCATCGCGATCTGGAATCTCATGCACCGGCTCGATCAGGAGCCGCTGGTCGTCGTGGCCCTCGCCGGAGCCGGCTTCGTCGAGACCCTCGACCTGCGTCCGGTGCGGTTCGTGGTCACCCATCCGGCAGGCCAGGAAGTGGATCTCCATCCCCTGGTCTTCGCCCCGGACGGCTCCGCCGCCCAGGCCTCACCGGACCCCGGGCGGCCGTTCGTCTATCCCGCCCGGTGCTTCGTCACCGGCAGGATCGACGACACAACCGTTCCCTGTATCTCGGCCGAGCAGCAGGTCCACTTCCACCAAGGCTACGAACCAGCCGATCACGACCGTCACGACATGGCCCGGCTCCGTCAGAAATTCGGCATCGCCACGCACTTCTGACCGCTGACGTCAGCACGACCCGATCCACCCGATCGAGCCATGAACCGCCGAATCCTCCCCCGCGTCCACCGCGCCGCGTAGCTTCACGGTGGATCACCGACCGGCGCCGGTACACCGCTCCCGCAAACGTGACCCCGGTGGCCCGGCCGGCCGTGCACCACCACTCCTCCGCTCCTCACGAAGGCTGACTCAGTGACCACTCTTCCGCCCGAGCTGCGCGACCTGATCGCCACAGGCCCCTTGGGGCACCTCGTCACCGTGAACCAGGACGGCAGCCCCCAGGTGTCCGTCATCTGGATCGGCCTGGACGGCGACGACATCGTCAGCGGTCACATGGACCTCCATCTGAAACTGCGCAATCTCCGGCGGGATCCGCGCTTCGCGCTGTCCTTCGAAGCGCCCCGCACCCCCGGCGTCTTCCTCGCGGAGCACGCCGTCCTACGCGGTACGGCCGTCGTCGAGGAGGGCGGCGCCCACGCCCTCCTCACCCGTCTGGCCCCCGTCTACGTCGCCCCTGGATTCTCTTTCCCGGCCCCCGCCGACGCCCCCGGCTACATCGTCCGCTACTCCCCGGACCGCATCTCCGGTGTCGGCCCCTGGGCCATTCCCGGACCGACCACCTGAGCCACCGCATGCCCGGGCAGGCGGCTCGGCGGCACCATCAGGCCCGTCCGGCGATTGAGGACCGGGGGCGGAACCCTCCGAAATTCCTTCCGGAACCGGGGGCTCCCCGGGTTCCGGGAAGGAACGGGCAGGGGAATCGCGCCGCAGGCGCCCCGGCCCCCGGGCCCACTACTTCAGCTTGCGCCACTTCGCGTCCAGCGCGATCGACTTCAGCGCGGCCAGGGCGAGGGCCGGTTCCGCGCGGGTCGACGCGGAGGCCTGGTCCCCGCTGTTGAACGCGGAGATCACCACACGGAACCCGTCGGGGGCCACCGCGTCCGCCGTCCACCGCACCACGCCCGCACCGCCCTTCTCGCCTGCCCGCTTGCTCAGCCCCAGCACGGTGCCGTCGGGGAGCGTCGTGGTGTCCCCCAGGGGCGAGACGTCGGACATGTTCCGCTGGACATTGATCTGGACGAGGCTCCGCCCCCTTCCGTCGTCGACCACGACGAAGGCGTAACCGTCCTGGCTGCCACGGCCGAACACCTTGAAGTTCGCGGGCAGCGACAGGAGCAGCGTCTTCTGGACGGACGCGGCGGACGGATCCGCCGTGCCCTTTTCGGGGGTGCCCTCAAAGGCAGGCTTGCCCGCGGGCTCGAGGGCGGCGAGCACCGGCTTCCACTCCTTGGCCGTGACCAGAGCCTTCAACTGGGCTGACGAGAGCGGCGGTTCGTCGCGGCTGACCGGAGCGTCCTTCTCCGCGGCGGCGTTCCACTCGCTGACGTCGACCCGGTAGCCCTGCGGCGTGATCAGCGAGGCGGTCCAGTCCTTGGTCTCGGCCCGATGGTCCGGGTACTCGTACCCCTTGTAGATCTTCAGCCAGGAGCCGTCGGGCAGCGTCTCGGTCGTGCAGGAGTCCTGTGCCCCGCTCGCGCAGCCCTGGCTCTTCTTGAGCTCCGGCACCATGGAGGGGTCGATCCGGTCCACGACGAGCGAGATCGCCCCCTCGCCCTTGCCGTCGTCGTACACCCCGTAGGCCAGCGGCGGGATGCCCCCGCCCGAGCCACGCCCCTCCGTCCTGGTGAGCTTCCCGCCCGGGAGGACGGACTTGAGGATGGTGACCATCTGGTCGGCGGTAACCGCCCCGCCCTGGTCCTTCCCCGCGAGCGGCGTCGGCGTGGCCGGTGCAGCCACCGAGGTCTCCTGCGCGCCGCCCCCGTCGAGCAGTCCGTCGGCGTACGCCCCGCCGAACCCCACCAGCGCAAGCGCCACCACGCTGCCGGTGACCGCTGCCGTGCGCCGGCGGCGGACCGTGCGGCGGCCGCGGCGCAGGCCGCCCGCGATCAGGGCGGGGCGGTCGTCGAGGTGAAAGCTGTCGCCGGTGCGACGCAGCGAATCGCTCAGCTGGTCCTCAAATGGCATGGCAAACCTACCCATTCGCGTCGATACGAAGTGAAAGCGTCCTGGAGCGTTCTAGAGGGAGGCGAACTCGGCCAGACTTCCGCCCAGTTGCTCGCGCAGCTTCGCCAGCGCCCGCACCGCTCTGGTCCGTACGGCGGCCGAGCTGACGTTCAGCACGTCGGCGGTCTCCCCGATGGAGCGGTCCTCCCAGTACCGCAGCACCACGACCGCCCGGTCCTTCGGCGCGAGGCGCGTCAGCGCGTCGAGCAGCGCCACCCGCAGCGCCGGGTCGTCTCCGGCCGACGCCCCCTCGGGCATCTCCCCGACCGGGCGTTCCGTGGCCGAGCGGCGCCGCTGGTGGGCGAGGAAGGTCCGTACGAGAACGGTCTGCGCGTAGCCCGCAGGATTGTCGATCCGCGTGATCCGGCCCCAGACCGTGTACATCCGGCCCAGCGTCTCCTGCACGAGGTCCTCGGCGAGGTGGGTGTCGCCGCACGTGAGCAGGCAGGCGGAGCGGTAGAGATGGCCGGCCCGCTCGGCCGCGAACTCACGGAAGTCCTCTGAACGGGACTGTCGCCTCATGCGCTTCCTGTCCTCCCCCTGTGCGGCCTTACACCTGTCTGATGCGGCAGCCAGGGCGGAATGTTTCACACACGCCCAAAGAAATCCTTGAGTTGGGATCGTCACAGCGGCCCTCACCGCCACGGCCGCCGCTCTGCCCACGCCCGGGCGCCGGCTCCGGGACCTGTGTCCGAGACCACCGACCGCCGCGCGGTGCGCCCGTCACCGCATCCGTCAAAAGCAGAAGCCCCAGGTCACGGCGAGTGAGTCCGGAGAGGAGGCTCCTACAGAACCGCCTTCGGGATTCGAACCCGAGACCTACGCATGACGAGTTGTCCGATCTCGGTCCGCAGGTGTCCAGCCGTGACCACGGAGCAAAGACAGGAACGCTTGGGTGGCGTCCGCGCCGGTCGCGGTTGTGGTCTCGACAGCCGACCGATCCGGAACCGTCCACTGAGCACGCTACTGGCCAACTGGACCGATCAGTGGCCATCTCGGATGCCTAAGGGCTGTTGAGGAAGCGTTCCTACTCAGGTGAGTACGCGTACTCACGTGCGGCGAGGAGCTTGATCGAAGACTGTGCGCATGACACGAATCCCTGCCCTGCCCCGTACGGTCACCCGCTCCCCGCGCCACCCGCGGCTGACCCTCGCGGTAACAGCCCTCGCTGCTCTGACGCTCACCGCCTGCGGCACCGAGAAGCCGAGCGCCGGCGCATCGCAGAACGGACCCGCCGACACCATCGGGGCGCAGCAAGCTGCCGCGCGGCCCGGCCCCGATCCGCAGGTGGCTTTCCTGGAGATGCTGAACAAGGTCGCGCAGTCGTGTCCCTCGGGCACCCTGGGCGCCCTGCACCCGGGCCCCCCGCAGGGACCGCAGTCGAACGTCCCGGCGGAGGAGCCGCAGACCGGCCCGGTTCAGACACCACCGAGCGACGCGATCGAGCCCATCGCCCCTACGACAGGGCCGGAAGCAGAGTTGAACGCTCGCGACTGGTGCGCGAGCAGCCTCCATGAAGAACGCATCACCCACGCGCTCTGGGACCTGGCGGATCCAACCCCCGGCAAGGTCAGGAAGATCCTGAACGACCTCGGCTATGTCGACGAACGCATCCACGGCCTCAAGCAGTCCGGCGCGACCACGCGGTTCTTCCTCGACCTGCGTGAAAAGAGCGGACGGCTCTGCCTGGACGGCTCAGCGGAGGCCGAGAAGACCGTCGTCGAATCTTTCGCAGGTCCCGAGACCGGCCCGTTCACGCCCGGAAAGCGAAACCGGTGACCACCGGCTCGGCGTGATCGGAGGATCGCAGCCCGGCACCCCCAACGACATCATCCCCGGTTCACCGCATCCTGTCGCGTGCCCTGAAGGTCGCCCACCGCCGCCGGATCATCGGCGAGAACGTCGCCACGCTGGTGGACCCGCCCACCATCGACGAGACCGCGGCGAACCCGTTCACGCGGGAGGAATCCAGGACGCTCACGCGTGCGGCGCCCGCCCCCACCGCTGGACCACCGACCGCCGCGCAGCCCGCGCCCGTCGTCGACGCCGCGTCCACCAAAAGCAAAAGCCCCAGGTCACGGCGAGTGAGTCCTGGGGCTTCTACAGAGCCGCCTTCGGGATTCGAACCCGAGACCTACGCATTACGAGTGCGTTGCTCTGGCCAACTGAGCTAAGGCGGCGCGCCCCGTCGCACCATGGTGCGATCAGCGGCGTCGCCAAGTCTACACAGTTTCCGGGGGTGCTCCGTACCGCCCTCCCCCGGAGCCGTATCCGCAGGTCAGAGGGGAGGCAGCGAATCAGGGGGTCAGGAGCACCTGGTGCCGTCGGCGGGCGGGGTGCCGTCCAGGAGGTAGGTGTTGATCGCCGTGTCGATGCAGTGGCTGCCGCGGCCGTACGCCGTGTGACCGTCGCCCTCGTACGTGAGGAGCCTGCCCGAGGAGAGCTGGCCGGCCAGGGACTTCGCCCACTTGTACGGGGTGGCCGGGTCGCGGGTGGTACCGACCACGACGATCGGGGACGCGCCCTTCGCGTGGATCTGGTGCGGGGTACCGGTGGGGCCGACGGGCCAGTGGCCGCAGTTCAGGGAGGCCCAGGCGAAGGCCTTCCCGAAGACCGGGGATGCCTTCTCGAAGCTGGGGAGGGCCTGGTCGACGGCGCTCGGGGCCGCGAAGGCCGGAGGCGCGTCCAGGCAGTTCACAGCGGCGTTGGCGAACATGAGGTTCGCGTACGAACCGTTCGGCTCACGCTCGTAGTAGCTGTCGGAGAGGGCAAGCAGACCGGAACCGTCGCCCGCCTGCGCCCCGGTCAGTGCCTCGCGAAGCTGGGGCCAGGACGATTCGTCGTACATCGCGGCGATGACGCCGGTGGTGGCCAGGGACTCGCCGAGCCGCCGGCTCGCGCCGGTGGAGACTGGCTTGGCGTCGAGGTCGGCGAAGAGCCGCTTGAGGCGGGTCGCCGCGTCGGCGGTGGAAGTGGTGCCGAGGGGACAGTTCGCCTTCTTCACGCAGTCCGCGGCGAAGGACTGGAACGCGGTCTCGAAGCCCTCGGTCTGCTCGCGGTTCATGTCGATCGACGTGAGCGAGGGGTCCATCGCGCCGTCGAGGACGAGGCGGCCGGCCCGGTCGGGGAAGAGTTCGGCGTACGTGGCACCGAGGTAGGTGCCGTACGACGCGCCGAAGTACGTCAGTTTCTCGTCGCCGAGCAGGGCCCGCAGGACATCCATGTCGCGGGCCGCCTCGACGGTGGAGACGTGCGGAAGGATCTTGGCGGAGTGCTGCTCGCAGCCGCTCGCGAACTTCTCGAAGGAATCGCTCAGCTTCGTGACCTCGGCGTTGTCGTCGGGGGTCTGGTCCACCTGGGTGTAGGCGTCCATCTGCGGACCGGTGAGACATGTGACGGGTTCGCTGCGGGCGACGCCGCGCGGGTCGACGGCAACCATGTCGTAGCGGGCGCGGATCCGCGCGGGGTACCCGATGCCGGCGTAACTCTGGAGGTAGCCGATGGCCGAGCCGCCGGGGCCGCCCGGGTTCACCAGGAGGGAGCCGATCCGCTTGCCCGGACCGGTGGCCTTCTTGCGCGAGACGGCCAGCTTGATGTCGCCGCCGCCCGGCTTCGCGTAGTCGAGCGGCGCCTTCATCGTCGCGCACTGGAATCCGGAGACGCCGCAGTCCCGCCAGTTCAGGTGCTGTGCGTAGTACGACTTGAGTGCTGCGGGTACGGCGCGCGTGGAACCCGACGTGCTCGTCGACGAACTGCCGCTGCTGCAGCCGGAGATGAGCAGGCCGGCAGTGCCGAGCGTGGTGGCAAAGGTGCGGAGCAGGCGCCTGGTGTCCATCCTCGGAGCGTAGCCGCAAGGGGGTGATTCACCCGATTCATTACCCCCATCGGATGAAGCGGCGTCGTGGCACGCGGGAACTCCTCTCCCCGCAGGTCCGCCCCTGTCGCGAGGCCGGGTCAGCCTGCGCGCAGTGCCATCGTCATCGCCTCCACCGCGAGCAGCGGCGCCACATTGCGGTCCAGCGCCCGGCGGCAGGCGATCACCGCCTCTATCCGGCGCAGGGTGCGTTCGGGTGTCGAGGATCCGGCGATCCGGTCGAGCGCGTCCCGTACATCGACATTGGCGAGCGCGATCTGCGAGCCCAGCTGCAGCGCCAGCACGTCGCGGTAGAAGCCGGTCAGATCGGTGAGTGCCAGATCCAGGCTGTCGCGCTGGGTGCGGGTCTTGCGGCGCTTCTGCTTGTCCTCCAGCTCCTTCATCACCCCCGCCGTGCCACGTGGCATCCGGCCTCCGGCAGCCGCACCGAGGGCGGCCTTCATGTCCTCCGTCTCCTTGACGTCGACCTCTTCGGAGACCTGCTTCGCATCCTCGGTGGCGGTGTCGATGAGCTCCTGGGCGGCCTTCAGACAGCCGCCGACGTCCTCAACCCTGAGGGGGAGCTTGAGGACGGCCGCGCGGCGCGCGCGGGCCTTCTCGTCGGTGGCGAGGCGGCGGGCCCGGCCGATGTGCCCCTGCGTGGCGCGCGCGGCGGACGCGGCCCGCTCCGGGTCGATGCCGTCGCGCCGGATCAGCACGTCGGCGACGGCGTCGACCGGCGGGGTGCGCAGCGTGAGGTGACGGCAGCGGGACCGGATCGTGGGCAGCACGTCTTCGAGGGAGGGTGCGCAGAGCAGCCACACCGTACGGGGCGCGGGCTCTTCGACCGCCTTCAGGAGCACATTCCCCGCGCCCTCGGTGAGCCTGTCGGCGTCCTCCAGGATGATCACCTGCCAGCGGCCCACGGCCGGGGAGAGCTGGGCACGGCGGACCAGCTCACGGGTCTCCTTCACACCGATGGAGAGCAGGTCCGTGCGGACCACCTCGACGTCGGCATGCGTACCTACGAGGCTCGTGTGACAGCCGTCGCAGAATCCGCAGCCCGGCGCGCCGCCCAGGGCGCGGTCCGGGCTGGTGCACTGGAGGGCGGCGGCGAAGGCCCGGGCGGCGGTGGACCGCCCGGAACCCGGCGGGCCGGTGAACAGCCAGGCATGGGTCATCTTCGAGCCGGGCGGCACCTGCTCCCCGCCGGAGACCGCGGTGACCAGCACATCGGCGTCCCGGGCGGCGGCGCCGAGCTGCTCCTGCACCCGGTCCTGGCCGACCAGGTCGTCCCATACGGTCATGGGTCACCGCCCTTCCGGTGGTCGTGTACGGCTGCGGCTTCCCATTGTGGCGGAACGGTCTGACAATCCCGGCGATCCGGTCCGTCCCCGGCCCCCGGTCACCGGGCGGCAGGCTCCCTGCCACGGGTCGGCGAGCCCCCGTACGCCGGCTTGCAGGCCGACGGTCCGCGGGCCCCCGGACATCCGCCGGGAGCCCGCCGGCCGACCCCGGTCAGCGGCGCGGGCGGCGGCCGCGTCCGGACGCGCCGGGGTCCTCGTCGTCGCTGCCGCGGTCACCGAGCAGCTCGTCCGCCAGCGTCGGCAGATCGTCCAGCGGAGTCTCCTCGGCCCAGTCCGGGCGGGGGCGCCGGCCACGTGACCGGCGTTCCTCGTCGGCCGGCGGAGCAGCGTGCGGGTCGTGGAACTGGGGCAGCTCCCGGGTGCGCTCGTTCTCGCTCTCCGGTGCCGCGTCGGCCGGGTGCTCGTCACGGAAGATGCCGCGCGGAACCCGGTCCGCCGGGTGCTCGTCGCGTACCGCCGGGAGAACCGTCGTCTCGTCCGCGGCGCCCGCGGCGTCGCGCGCCGAAGGACGCTCGGACCGGTCGTCGTGCTCGGAACGGTCGGAGCGCTCGGAGAACTTCGGAAGCATCGCCGTCTCCGCCTCGGGCGACGGCGGGGCGACGGGCGACGGCACCGGCTGCGTGATCTCGTTCGGGCCGACCATCGGTGTCGGCACCGTCAGCTCGTTGTCCGGAACGGACGCCGATCCCGCACGCTCAGCCTCCGCATGCGACGCGGCCTGCGCACGCGCAGCCTCCGCGGCCGCAGCCGCCTCGGCCTCCGCCTGCCGCCGGGCCGCTTCGGCCCGCAGCAGCGACTCCTCGGCCTTGCGCTGCTTCTCCAGGCGCCGTGCCTCGGCCTCCTTGCGGAGCCTGGCCTCCTCCGCGGCCTGCCTGCGCAGCCGCGCCTGCTCGGCCTCGCGCGCCTGCTCCTCGGCCTCGCGCCTGACCCGCTCCTCCTCGGCGACCCTGCGGGCCTCCTCGGCGCGCTGCCGCGCCTCCTCTGCCTGCCGTTCGGCCTCGCGCTGCCGCGCCTCCTCCAGCTCGCGGCGCTGACGCTCCTCCTCCTCGGCGCGCAGCTTGGCGAGCTGTTCCTGGCGCTCGCGCTCCAGCCGGTCCTCCTCCGCCTTGCGGGCGGCCTCTTCCTCGGCCTTGCGCCGGGCCTCCTCCTCGGCCGCCTTCCGCGCGTCGTCCTGGGCCTTGATCTCGGCCTCGGAGAGCGGCAGGAGCTGGTCGAGCCGGTGGCGTACGACGGTGGTGATCGATTCCGGTTCCTGGCCGGCGTCCACCACCAGGTAGCGGGTCGGGTCGGCGGCGGCCAGCGTCAGGAAGCCGGCCCGTACCCGGGCGTGGAACTCGGGCGGCTCTGACTCCAGCCGGTCGGGTGCCTCGGTGAACCGTTCCCGCGCGGTCTCCGGAGCGACGTCGAGCAGCACCGTCAGATGCGGTACGAGGCCGCTCGTCGCCCACCGCGAGATCCGGGCGATCTCGGTCGGCGACAGGTCGCGGCCGGCGCCCTGGTAGGCGACGGACGAGTCGATGTAACGGTCGGAGATGACGATCGCGCCGCGCTCGAGCGCCGGACGGACCACCGAGTCGACGTGCTCGGCGCGGTCGGCGGCGTACAGCAGGGCCTCGGCCCGGTTCGACAGACCGGCCGACGACACGTCGAGCAGGATCGACCGCAGCCGCTTGCCGACCGGTGTCGCGCCCGGCTCACGGGTGACGACGACCTCGTGGCCCTTGGCGCGGATCCACTCGGCGAGCGCCTCGACCTGGGTGGACTTGCCGGCCCCGTCGCCGCCCTCCAGGGCAAGGAAGAAGCCGGTCGCCGCGGGCGCGACGGCCGGTTCGCCGCCCCGCAGGGCCTCGCGCAGATCGCGGCGCAGCGGCACTCCGGACCGGTCGTCCGTCCTGGCGAGGACGATCGCGGCGACCGGCAGCAGCAGGGCGCCGATGAGCATCAGGGCGAAAGCGGCGCCGCCGTGCGCGAAGACGAAGTCGTCGGCGGTCAGCCGGTGCCTGCCGATGGCGGCGGCCAGCAGCGGGCCTCCGACCGCGCCGAGCGCGATCAGGACCCGGACGACGGCCTGGAGGTGCTCGGTGGTCCTGGCCCGGCGGGGCTCCTCGGTCTCCTGGTCGACCAGCGTGTGTCCGGTGCGGGCGGCCACACCTGCCGCGTAACCGGCGAGCACCGCGATGAACACCACGGTCGCGGTGTCCGGCACCAAGCCCATCGCGAGAAGCGCGACCCCGGTGACGGCGGTGGCGAGGGCGAGCAGCCGGCGCCGCGACAGCGCGGGCAGCACCTTCTCCGCGGTGCGGATGCCGACCCCTGTGGCGCCGGTCAGGGCGAGGATGAGCAGCGCGAAGGTGACGGGGCCGCCGCCGAGGTCGGCCGCGTGCAGCACGGCCACGGCGGCCGCGGCCGCGATCGCCCCGGCGACCGCGGCGCACGTGGCGACGGTGATCGCGATGGCGCCGGTGCGGCCCCGGTCCGGGACACCGGCGGTGGACGGCCGGCGCAGGCCCTCCAGGGGCGAGCGGGGACGGGGCGTCGGCGAGCCGGGCAGTTCGAGGAAGTACAGGGTGGAGATCGAGGCCGAGAACAGTCCGGCCGCGACGTACGAACCGAGGGCCGCCTGGTGGAGGGAGAACCACTCCAGCCCCGAGCCCAGGATATTGCCGATGAGTGTGGCGATCAGCAGGACGGTCGCGGCGGCGGGGACGGCGGCGAAGTCCGTACGGAGAGAGAGCCGCCGCAGTGCGTCGAGGTGGTCCGGCAGCGGGCGCACGGCGGCGCCCTCGGCGGGCGGGGCGGGCAGCAGCGCGGGCGCGGCGCCCTCCTTGGCGATGGTCCACAGCCGTTCGCCGACGCCGGTGACGAAGACTGTGACGAGGATCATCATGAGCGCCTTGTCGGGCATCCAGTCGATCCACAGCGGTGCGACGACGAGCAGTGCGAGCCGCAGCCCGTCCGCCCCGATCATCAGCCACCGCCGGTCCAGCGGCCCGCCGGGCGCGGTGAGCGTCGTCAACGGCCCCAGGAGTACGGCTCCGAAGAGGAGCGTGGCAAGGATTCGGGCGCCGAAGACGGCGGCGACGGCAAAGGCCGCCCCGCGGTATCCGGATCCGAATGAGCCCTCCAGGACCGCCGCTTGCAGCGACAGCAGCACCAGCACGAGAAGGGCGAGTGCATCGCCGATACCGCCGACGAGCTGGGCGCTCCACAACCGCTTCAGCGGGGGAACACGCAACAGGGCTCGTACGGCGCGCTCGCGTGAGTCTGCGGCAAGTGTGTCGGAGGTGGGGCTCACGACCGTTGGCTGCTCGGCTCGCGTCATCCGCCCAGCCTATCCGGAGCGGCGCGGTCACCGGTGGCCCCATCCGAACAAACGGGCGCCGGGAGCGGGCGGGGCGCCCGCGGTCGCCCGTTCCCCTGCCCGCTCCTTCCCCCTGCACCCGGTGTGCGGCCCGCCACGTGGCGGGGCTCCGCCCCCCGGCCTCCCGCTCCTCGAACGCCCGAGGGGATGACGATGCCGTGCGACCGCATTGACGCACGAAGGGCCCGGCACCTGGAGAGGTGCCGGGCCCGAGCGCTTGCGCGTGCGTCAGTCGTCGGTGGGGGTCGCCGCAGCCGCCTTCTTGGCCACGGCCTTCTTCGCCGTCGCCGACGACGCCGTCTTCTTCGCGGCCGTCGTCTTCTTCGCTGCGGTCTTCTTGGCGGTCGCCGTCGTCTTCTTGGCGGCCGTCTTCTTCGCGGTCGTCGCCTTCTTTGCCGGGGCCTTCTTCGCCGTCTTCTTCTTGGCGGGTCCCTTGGCGCGCTTCTCCGCAAGGAGCTCGTAGCCGCGCTCCGGCGTGATGTCCTCGACGCTGTCATCGGTGCGCAGCGTCGCGTTCGTCTCGCCGTCGGTGACGTATGCGCCGAACCGTCCGTCCTTGACGACGACCGGCGCGCCGCTCACCGGGTCCGTGCCCAGCTCCTTCAGCGGCGGCTTGGCGGCGGCCCGCCCGCGCTGCTTCGGCTGGGCGTAGATCGCGAGGGCCTCTTCGAGCGTGATGTCGAAGAGCTGCTCCTCGGAGGTGAGCGAACGCGAGTCCGTGCCCTTCTTCAGGTACGGACCGTAGCGGCCGTTCTGCGCGGTGATCTCCACGCCTTCGGCGTCCTCACCGACGACCCGCGGCAGCGACATCAGCTTGAGCGCGTCGGCCAGCGTCACCGTGTCCAGCGACATCGACTTGAAGAGCGACGCGGTCCGCGGCTTCACCGCGTTCTTGCCGGTCTTCGGCGTGCCCTCGGGCAGCACCTCGGTGACGTACGGACCGTAGCGGCCGTCCTTCGCGATGATCTGGTTCCCGCTGACCGGGTCCGCACCGAGCTCGTAGTCACCGCTCGGCTTGGCGAGCAGCTCCTCCGCGTACTCGACGGACAGCTCGTCGGGCGCCAGTTCCTCCGGCACGTCCGCGCGCTGGTGGCCTTCGGCGTCCTTCTCCCCGCGCTCGATGTACGGGCCGTACCGCCCGACGCGGAGCTTGATGTCGTTGCCGACGGGGAACGAGGAGATCTCCCTGGCGTCGATCGCGCCGAGGTCGGTGACGAGCTCCTTCAGACCGCCGAGGTGGTCGCCGTCGCCGTTGCCCGCGGCGGAGGCCGCGCCGCTGACGGTGTCGTCGCCCTCGCCGAAGTAGAAGCGCCTCAGCCACGGCACGGACTGGGCCTCGCCCCGCGCGATGCGGTCGAGGTCGTCCTCCATCCGCGCGGTGAAGTCGTAGTCGACAAGCCGGCCGAAGTGCTTCTCCAGCAGGTTGACCACGGCGAAGGAGAGGAACGACGGGACGAGCGCCGTGCCCTTCTTGAATACATAGCCGCGGTCGAGGATGGTGCCGATGATCGAGGCGTACGTCGACGGGCGGCCGATCTCGCGCTCTTCCAGCTCCTTGACCAGCGAGGCCTCGGTGTAGCGGGCCGGCGGCTTGGTGGCGTGGCCGTCGGCGGAGATCTCGTCGGCGGACAGCGCGTCGCCCTCGGCGACCTGCGGCAGCCGCCGCTCACGGTCGTCGAGCTCGGCGTTCGGGTCATCGGCGCCTTCGACGTACGCCTTCATGAAGCCGTGGAATGTGATCGTCTTGCCGGACGCGGAGAACTCGGCGTCCCGGCCGTCGCTCGCCCGGCCGCCGATCTTCACGGTGACGGAGTTACCGACCGCGTCCTTCATCTGCGAGGCGACGGTCCGCTTCCAGATCAGCTCGTAGAGCCGGAACTGGTCGCCGGTCAGTCCGGTCTCGGCGGGCGTGCGGAAGCGGTCGCCGGAGGGGCGGATCGCCTCGTGCGCCTCCTGCGCGTTCTTGACCTTCCCGGCGTAGGTACGCGGCTTGTCCGGCAGGTAGTCGGCCCCGTACAACTGCGTGACCTGCGCCCTTGCCGCGGAGACCGCGGTGTCGGACAGGGTCGTGGAGTCCGTACGCATGTAGGTGATGAAGCCGTTCTCGTACAGCTTCTGTGCGACCTGCATGGTGGCCTTGGCCCCGAAGCCCAGCTTGCGGCTCGCCTCCTGCTGGAGGGTCGTCGTACGGAACGGGGCGTACGGGGAGCGGCGGTACGGCTTCGACTCGACGGACCGCACGGCGAACGCGGAGTCGGCGAGCGCGGCAGCCAGGGCCCGGGCGTTCGCCTCGTCCAGGTGCAGCACCTGGCCGGAGCCGGCCTTCAGCTGCCCGTCCGGACCGAAGTCGCGGCCCTGGGCGATCCGCCGGCCGTCGACCGCGCTGAGGCGGGCGGTCAGCGTCGACGGGTCGGACGCGTCACCGGAACGGCCGGTGCCGAAGGTGCCGGTCAGGTCCCAGTACTCGGCGGAACGGAAGGCGATGCGCTCGCGCTCCCGCTCGACGACGAGGCGGGTGGCGACGGACTGGACGCGGCCGGCCGACAGCCGCGGCATGACCTTCTTCCACAGGACCGGCGAGACCTCGTAGCCGTAGAGCCGGTCGAGGATACGGCGGGTCTCCTGGGCGTCGACCATGCGCTGGTTGAGCTCACGCGGGTTGGCCACCGCCTCCCGGATCGCGTCCTTGGTGATCTCGTGGAAGACCATCCGGTGGACCGGGACCTTCGGCTTGAGCACTTCCTGCAGGTGCCACGCGATGGCTTCGCCCTCGCGGTCCTCATCGGTGGCGAGGAACAGTTCGTCGGACTCGGCCAGCAGCTGCTTGAGCTTCCTGACCTGCGCCTTCTTGTCCGCGTTGACGACATAGATGGGCTGGAAGTCATGCTCGACGTCGACGCCGAGCCGACGGACCTCGCCGGTGTACTCGTCGGGGACTTCTGCGGCGCCGTTCGGCAGGTCGCGGATGTGCCCGACGCTCGCCTCGACGACGTATCCGGGGCCGAGGTACCCCTTGATCGTCTTCGCCTTGGCAGGCGACTCGACGATGACGAGTCGGCGGCCGCCGTGTGCGGTCTCGCTGGTCGGGGACAACTTCGCTCTTCTCTCCGGTCGACACTCAGTGGGCATCCGGGCAGCGCGATGGCGCTGCCGACGGTGCTGTCGCTGCGGAGTGTGACGGTACAACCCGCCCCCGTGTCAAACGGCAAAAGCCCGCAACGGCCACTCGAACGGTAACCCGACTTCCGCCATTCCTGCCGCCCGGAGTGCCCGTTACGCAGTGCGTACGGCCGCTGCCTGCGGGTTTCGCAGCGCCGTGGCCGCACTGCGGCCACCGAAGGAGAGAAGCAGGGCGGCCGGGCGTGTTCGCGGGTCCCGGCGCGGTGGCCGCACCGGAGCGGCGGCCGGGGAGCGGATCAGAAGCGAGCGAAGCACCACACGCCGAGGGCGAGGAAAAGTACGCCGAACAGAGTGGCGAGTGCGGTGGAGACGACGGGGCTCACTCCGTGCGCGACCGGCGCACGGTGTACGACGCGCGCCCCCGTCCATACCAGCAGCGCGGCCCCGAACAGCGCGAACGCCGTTCCGGCGAAGATCGCAGGTCCGCTCTCCATGTCCGTACGCCTCTCTGTCCCCGCCCGACGCCGGGCCGATGCCCGCGTCGTGCCGCCTCGCGTCAGGGGGAGGCTGCCACGCACGGGCGTCGCCGACACGAACCGCGGGTGAACTCCAGCCCCGCGGTCGGCGGCGGCGGTCGCCGCAATCGGCCACCACCCACCATGACCGGATTCACATCACGCCGAGCGCCGCGCGTCGGCGGCTGCCGCGTTCGAGACCGCCGGCAGGGGCCCAGGCGGGCACCGCCGAGCCGCCCCTGTCGCCGGTTCGACGCCGAGCCGCCCCGTGTCGCGGCCGCCTCCCGCGGACAACTGACGCGCGGCCTCGGCAGCATGGGTCAGCGGCAATACTCCCGACGGCCCGCATCCACTCCGGCAGTGCCTCGCGCGGCGCATTCGCCCCGGTGAGCGGAAGGAGTACCGAACTCACCACGTCGGGCGCCGGTAACACGTCGCGGGGACGCAGGTCGAGCACCCCGGCGCAAACCCGGAAGCGAAGCAGCCGGCCGCGGCGACGACGAGCACCGCACCGAGCCAACCGGAACCCGCAGCCCCAGCCGACAGCAGGCGGAAGCGATCGCTAAGACGCTGATGAGGGAGCCGTTCAGCACATACGGCAGTGCGTGCCGGGACCGGAGCGGAGCCCGGCGAAGAGCGCGTCGATGCCTTCGGTCGCGAACGTCCGGGCACGGATGAGGACTTCGTCCTCGGCAAGGCGCCGCAATGGCCGGCCGGTGCGGTTCCGGCGCTCCTTCCCCGTACGCGGCGTACACATCCGAGAGTGCGGCGCAGGCCGCTTCGGGGCCGTCGAGGTACGGGCAAAAGTGCGGGGGCCGCCGCTCCGGACAGCGCTCCTGGGCCCGGCCCGCACGACCCCGGGCGGCGTGGCCCGGATGGCATCCGGCTCCGACGGACGATGCCCCGCCCCGGAGAGGGAGCAGGACGTCACGTCAGGCCTGCCCCGCCGCCTCCAGGAACCCCTCCTCCACCAGCAGCCGGATCGCCTGCGGGGTGCGGTCGCGCAGGAGCACCGGGTCCTCGTTCATCAACTGGGCGATCGCGTCCAGGATCCGGCCCGCGGGCAGCGACCCGTCGCAGACGCCCGCGAAACCCGCGCCGACCGCATCGACCTTCGTCGCGCGTCGCATACCGCGGTTCTGACGGAGCACCACATGCTCGGGGTCCTCCGCGCCGGGCAGCCCGACCTGCTCCTGCATCACCTCCGCGGCCAGCGTGAAGCTGTCCGCGAGCAGCGCCGCGTCGTCGTGGGTCCGCAGATAGTCCTGGCGGGCGAAGTGGGCCACCACGGCAGCGCCGAGCGGCTGCTCCACCGGATGAGGCCATTCCTCGATCACGATCGACGGATTCTCCGCGGCCGATTCCGCCTTCCGCAGCGTGATCCAGCCGAACCCGACCCCCTTCGTCTTGCGGGCCTCGAACTCGTCCAACCAGGCGTCGTACCGCGCGGCGTACTGCGCGGGCTCCGTGCGGTGGTCGCCGCTGTCGCGCAGCCACAGCTCCGCGTACTGCGTGATGTCCTGCACCTCACGCTGAACGATCCAGGCGTCGCAGCCGCGCGGCACCCAGGAACGCAAGCGGTCCTGCCACTCCTCGCCCTCGACGTGCTGCCAGTTGGCGAGGAAGTGCGCATACCCGCCGTCGTTCAGCCGGTCGCCGGCCTGCTGCACCAGCGTCCGGCACAGGTCGTCGCCGCCCATGCCGCCGTCGCGGTAGGTGAGGCGGGCGCCCGGCGAGATGACGAACGGCGGGTTGGAGACAATGAGGTCGTAGGTCTCGGCGTCGACCGGCTCGAAGAGCGAACCCTCGCGCAGATCGGCCGGGGCGGCACCGGACAGGGCGAGGGTCAGCCGGGTGAAGACGAGGGCACGGGGATTGAGGTCCGTGGCCGTGACCCTGGTGGCGTGCTGCGAGGCGTGCAGCGCCTGGATGCCGGAGCCCGTTCCGAGGTCGAGCGCGGAGGCGACCGGTGTACGCACGGTGATGCCGGCGAGTGTGGTCGACGCACCGCCGACTCCGAGGACCACCCCCTCCTCGTGCGAGCCGATACCGCCCGCGCCGCCGACCGCGCAGCCCAGGTCGGAGACGATGAACCAGTCCTGTCCCTCGGGGCCGCCGTACGGCCGCACGTCGACGGTGGCCCTTACCTCGTCGCCTTCTTGGACGACCCAGCCGTCCTCGATGCACTCGGCCAGCGGGAGCGCGGCACGGGCCGACGCGTACGGAACGGGGCGCTGGAGGAGAAAGAGCCGCACCAGCGTGTCGAGCGGGGAATCGCCACGGGTGGCGCGGAGCGCCGGCACCGTCTCGCTGCGGGCGAGCGCGGCGTAGGCGGGCGCACCGAGCAGGTCGAGAAGCCCGTCGGCGGTGAAAGCGGCGGCAAGCAGGGCTTCGCGGAGCCGGAGCGAACGGTCGGGCGCGGGGAGACTGGTCGTACTCACCCGCCCATTGTGTCCGCTCCCGCTGACAACGGCACCGTCCCGGCCGCCACCTGAGCCCCCGGGACGGATCGTGCGGGTGCCGGTTACGACTTCTTGCTGGGCGAGGCGGACGGGGAAGCCGACTTCTCGGGCGCCTTCGAAGGCTCGGTGCTCGGCGCGACGGAAGCCTTCGGCTTCTGGCAGCCCGGCTGCTTGGCCATCGCCTCGCCCACCTTGCCGGACTGAAGCTTCTTCAGCGCCTCGTCGCCGCTGGTACTGATCTTGTTCAGCTCGTCGGCGATACCCTTCAGGCCGTCGGCGAACTTCGCCTGGTCCTTCGTGTTGAGCGCGTCGACCTTCTTCTGCAGCTCCGCGTACGCGGCCGAGGAGGCGTTGAGCTCCTTCACGGCCTCCTTCTGCGTGGTCTCACCGTCGTCGACCGGCGGTGCGCCCGCCGAGTCCACAGCAGCACCCAGCGCCTTGTACGCCTGCGAGATCTGCTGGAAGGCGGCCGAGTCGGTCCTCTGGACATCGGCGGGCTTGCTGTTGTCCGCGGTCTGCTGCTGGATGGCGGCGTTGGCGTTCGCGATCTTCTGCAACTGGGGCTTGACCTGGTCACATACCTTTTTGGCCCAGTCGTTCACCTGGTTGTCACTGCTGTCATCGCTGCAGCCCGACAGCGCGAGCACGAGTACCGCACCGCCGGACAGTGCGGCCGCAAGCTTCTTGTTCACCGGATCGGTCCCTTCCAAGGCTCTCGGCCCCGGAACTTACACGCCGGAAGACCTCCATCCGGGTGCCGGGCGTCCGGAGAATGACCTTTTGCAGCCATTTGCACCAAGAGAAATGAGGGAGATGCCACTCCTGCGCGAATGGGTGAATGCACCGCCCGATGCATGCACCGAAGAGGCAAAGGGGCGGACGGCGCATCAGGATGCGCCGTCCGCCCACTCTTTGATCAGCAGCCGCCGAGGGTCCGACCGGCCGCTGCCCGGATCCGGTCAGCCACTGTCTGCACGCAGCTGTGCCGTTCCTGGCGCCCGCCTCACGAAACCGGCGCCGGATCAGTCGACTTGGCGGGCCTGTCGCCGTCCTCGTCGTCGGAAGGGTCTTCCTCGCCCACGGCGATCCCACGCCGCTTGGAGACATAGACCGCTCCGACGATGACCGCAATGGCGAGTACCGCCACGACCGCCCGCACACCGGCACTCGCGTCCGCCCCGTAGCTGAACTGCACCACTGCGGGAGCAATGAGCAGCGCCACCAGGTTCATCACCTTGAGCAGCGGGTTGATCGCCGGTCCGGCCGTGTCCTTGAACGGATCGCCGACCGTGTCGCCGATCACGGTCGCGGCGTGGGCGTCACTTCCCTTGCCGCCGTGATGACCGTCCTCGACAAGCTTCTTGGCGTTGTCCCAAGCGCCTCCGGAGTTGGCGAGGAAGACCGCCATCAGCGTGCCGGTGCCGATCGCGCCCGCGAGATACGAACCGAGCGCCCCGACTCCCAGGGTGAAGCCGACCGCGATCGGCGCGAGCACCGCGAGCAGCCCGGGCGTGGCAAGCTCGCGCAGTGCGTCCTTGGTGCAGATGTCGACGACGCGTCCGTACTCCGGCTTCTCGGTGTAGTTCATGATCCCGGGGTGCTCGCTGAACTGCCGCCGCACCTCGTAGACGACGGCCCCGGCGGACCGGGACACCGCGTTGATGGCCAGACCGGAGAAGAGGAAGACGACCGCGGCGCCGAGGATCAGCCCCACCAGGTTGTTGGGCTGGGAGATGTCGAGGCTCAGTCCGAGCTCCCCGGCCCCGGCCCCGACGTCGTCGACCGCCGTGGCGATCGCGTCGCGGTACGAACCGAAGAGCGCCGACGCCGCGAGAACGGCGGTGGCGATGGCGATGCCCTTGGTGATCGCCTTGGTGGTGTTGCCGACGGCGTCCAGATCGGTGAGGACCTGGGCGCCGGCGCCGGTGACATCACCGGACATCTCGGCGATGCCCTGAGCGTTGTCGGAGACCGGACCGAAGGTGTCCATGGCCACGATGACCCCGACGGTGGTGAGCAGTCCGGTCCCGGCGAGTGCCACCGCGAAGAGCGCCAGCATGATCGACGTACCGCCGAGCAGGAACGCCCCGTAGACGCCGAGGCCGATCAGCAGCGCGGTGTAGACGGCGGACTCCAGACCGATGGAGATCCCGGCGAGCACGACGGTCGCCGGGCCGGTCAGCGAGGATTTGCCGATGTCCCGGACGGGACGCCGGTTCGTCTCGGTGAAGTAGCCGGTGAGCTGCTGGATCAGCGCGGCCAGCACGATGCCGATGGCGACGGCGACCAGGGCGAAGATCCGCGGGTCGCCGTCGTGCGAGGTGATGGCTCCGTCGGTGACGCCGTCCAGATCGGCGTACGAGGACGGCAGATAGACGAAGACGCCCACCGCCACCAGGACGAGCGAGATAACCGCGGAGATGAAGAAGCCGCGGTTGATGGCGGTCATCCCGCTTCGGTCGGCGCGCCGCGGGGCGACCGCGAAGATCCCGATCATCGCGGTGACCACGCCGATCGCCGGCACGATCAGCGGGAAGGCCAGTCCGGCGTCGCCGAAGGCGGCCTTGCCGAGGATGAGCGCGGCGACGAGCGTCACGGCGTACGACTCGAAGAGGTCGGCCGCCATGCCCGCGCAGTCGCCGACGTTGTCGCCCACGTTGTCGGCGATCGTGGCGGCGTTGCGCGGATCGTCCTCCGGGATGCCCTGCTCGACCTTGCCCACGAGGTCGGCGCCGACGTCCGCGGCCTTGGTGAAGATGCCACCCCCGACCCTCATGAACATGGCGATCAGCGCGGCACCGAGCCCGAAACCCTCCAGCACCTTGGGCGCGTCGGCTGCATAGACGAGCACCACGCAGGAGGCGCCGAGCAGTCCGAGCCCCACGGTGATCATGCCGACCACGCCGCCCGTGCGGAAAGCAATCTTCATCGCCCGGTGCGATACGGCGGTGAGATCCTTTTCCGGTTCGCCCGGCGCCGGAGTCGCTTCGCGGGCGGCGGCGGCCACCCGCACATTGCTGCGCACGGCGAGACGCATGCCGATGTATCCGGTGGCTGCCGAGAACAGGGCACCCACCAGGAAGAACACGGAACGTCCCGCGCGCTGCGACCAGTTGTCGGCAGGCAGCAGCAGAAGCAGGAAGAAGACCACGACGGCAAAAATGCCTACGGTGCGCAACTGCCGGGCCAGATAGGCATTCGCGCCTTCCTGGACCGCTGCCGCGATCTCCTTCATTCGGTCAGTGCCCTCACCGGCCGCCAGCACCTGGCGTACCAGCAGCCTGGCGACGATCAGTGCGGCGACGGCCACGACGGCCACGACGATCACGATGACGCGGTTGTCATCGGTGAGCACCGCAGCCGCGAGTGTGGTGGGCCGGTCGGAAAGTGCGGA
Organism: Streptomyces sp. JH14; assembly: GCF_029428675.1. GTDB lineage: Bacteria > Actinomycetota > Actinomycetes > Streptomycetales > Streptomycetaceae > Streptomyces. The sequence continues at coordinate 3,108,884 of NZ_JAJNEL010000001.1, forward strand.
AACTTCGGGCAGTTCTGCCAGTGGTGTGTTGAAGAACCCCGCCATACGTCCTCCTCGACGCTCAGCGCTCAAGACGTGGACGGATTGTAGGGAGCGGAACCTGATCAAAACAGTGCGCAGCAATAGGTAATTGACCTTCACCCCCCGATCGGCAAATGATCGCGTTCTCGGATTGAGCCGAATGCAGTAAGGGGTCAGGCACATTATCCGTAGATCATTGATCAAGCAGAAATGAAAAAGGCCCTGCTCAGCAGGGCCTCAAAGAATGGATCAAGTGATCGGGGCCGGGCGGGCCGGTACGGTCCGATGCCCCGTCGCGCCTCAGGAAACCGCGGGTGTGGGCGTCTTCGGCCAGCTCATGCGGATCACTCCGCCATCGGCCGCCGATCTGACTTCCACATCATCGACGAGACCGCTGATGACCGCGAGGCCCATCTCGTCCTCGCTGTCCGCGTCCGCCTCGGATTCCGGCTCGTCGCGCCCACCGCCGGGCGTGGCGCCGCGTGTCCCGGGCTCCGCTCCGGATCCTGCCCCGTCCCCCGGGCCGGGCACCTCGTCGCCGACCTCGATGGAGAAGGACTTCTCCTCCTCGGTCAGGACGACCCAGATCGGAGCGGTGATGCCATGGCTGCGGTGCAGCCCCACGGCACGGCTGCAGGCCTCACCGACGGCGAGTCTGACCTCGTCGAGCACTGCTTCGTCGACCCCGGCCCGGCGCGCCACGGCGGCTGCCACGAGGCGGGCCGTCCTGACGTGCTCGGGCTGGGCGCTGAAGCGGAGTTCAACGGTGGCCATGCGATCCCCCTCAGACATACGGGCGTGCATCTCAGGGGCCCGGGCGTGCCGCCCGGTCCCTGCTCTTCCTCCGGAAGCCGGCGGAGCACCGCCCCTCCGGCTCCGGCAGTCGGCAGCTTGCAGCCGACCGTCCGGTCCGGCCACCGGGAGCCGATGGCCCGGCCCGGCGAACCGACGATCCAACGGACCGACGTTCCACCGAACCGGTCGGCCACCGAACAGACTTTCTGTCCGGCAGTCCGCCGAACGGGCTGCCTGCCGGACCGGCCTTCGGCCGATCCGGCCGCGGACCGACCTCAGTCGGTGGCCGCGACAGCCTCGTCGACCGTGGTGTGAATCGGGAACACCTTGGTCAGACCGGTGATCCGGAAGATCTTGAGAATGCGCTCCTGGTTGCAGACCAGGCGCAGCGAGCCCTCATGGGCTCGGACACGCTTCAGGCCGCCCACGAGCACGCCGAGGCCGGTGGAGTCGAGAAAGTCGACACCTTCCATGTCGACAACCAGGTGGTAGCTGCCGTCATTCACCAACTCGACCAACTGCTCGCGCAGCTTGGGCGCGGTATACACATCAATCTCGCCACCGACCTCGACGACCGTACGGTCGCCACCAGGGCCGGACACATTGCGAGTCGACAAGGACAGGTCCACGGATCCTCCAGCACCTTGCTATCGAGCGGTCGCCCCTCGGTCTCCCCGACGGAGCCAGGGGACGGATCGCCAGCCGCGATGGCATTCAATCACTTACCAGCAGCCATGCACGACGCCTTGGGACCATTGTCCGTCACGGCGGTGACACACTCGGTGCCGATGGCCAAGAATCACCGCCCCAGTCGACCACCCGAGAGCGGGGACTCCCGCCCCTCTCCCGCCATGGTCCTCCACCGGCTCGCCGCAGGCGCAAGCCGGTCCGCGCGCATCACTCATACGGAGCACTTGCCCCCGCGTACGGGAACCCATGCCATCTGGCCGGATCGCATCCGGCCAGAAGTGATCGCCGCCATCCGGAAGGCCGGAATCGACCACCCGTGGGCGCACCAGGCGGCCGCCGCGGAGCACGCCCTGGACGGCGAGTCCGTCGTGATCGCCACCGGAACCGCCTCCGGCAAGTCGCTCGCCTACCTCGCCCCGGTCCTCAGCGTCCTGCTCGACGGCTCGGAGGCCCCCAACGGCCGTGGCGCGACCGCCCTGTATCTCGCCCCCACCAAGGCCCTCGCCGCCGATCAGCGCCGTTCGGTGAAGGAGCTCGCGGCACCGCTCGCCAACGGGATCAGGCCCGCGGTCTACGACGGCGACACCCCGGTCGAGGAACGCGAGTGGGTGCGCCAGTACGCCAATTACGTCCTGACCAACCCCGACATGCTGCACCGCGGGATCCTGCCCTCCCACCCCCGCTGGTCCTCCTTCCTGCGCGCCCTGCGCTTCGTCGTCATCGACGAGTGCCACACCTACCGCGGCGTGTTCGGCTCCCATGTCGCCCAGGTGATACGTCGGCTGCGCCGCCTGTGCGCCCGCTACGGGGCCGATCCGGTCTTCCTGCTCGCCTCGGCCACCGCGGCGCAGCCCTCGGTCGCCGCGGGCCGGCTCACCGGCCTGCCGGTCAGGGAGGTCGCCGACGACGCCTCCCCCCGCGGCGAGATGGTCTTCGCCCTGTGGGAACCGCCGCTGACCGAACTGCACGGCGAGAAGGGCGCCCCCGTACGTCGTACCGCCACCGCCGAGACCGCCGACCTGCTCACCGATCTGACCGTCCAGGGCGTCCGCTCGGTCGCCTTCGTGCGCTCCCGGCGCGGCGCCGAGCTCATCTCCGTGATCGCCAAGGAACGGCTCGCCGAGGTGGACCGCTCGCTGCCCGCCCGGGTCGCCGCCTACCGCGGGGGATACCTCCCCGAGGAACGCCGCGCCCTGGAGCGCGCCCTGCACTCCGGCCGGCTGCTGGGCCTGGCCGCCACCACCGCCCTCGAGCTCGGCATCGACGTCTCGGGCCTGGATGCCGTCGTCATCGCGGGCTACCCCGGCACCAGGGCGTCCCTGTGGCAGCAGGCCGGACGCGCCGGACGCGCCGGACAGGGTGCCCTGGCCATCCTGGTGGCCCGCGACGACCCGCTGGACACCTTCCTCGTCCACCACCCCGAGGCGCTGTTCCAGCAACCCGTGGAGTCGACCGTCCTCGACCCGGACAACCCTTACGTCCTCGCCCCCCATCTCTGCGCGGCCGCCGCGGAGCTCCCGCTCACCGGGACGGATCTGGAGCTGTTCGGGCCCGCCGTGGCTGAGCTGCTGCCGCAGCTGGAGGCCGCGAAGCTGCTGCGCAAACGGGCGTCGGGCTGGCACTGGACCCGCCGCGAGCGGGCCGCCGACCTCACCGACATCCGCGGCGAGGGAGGCCGCCCGGTCCAGATCGTCGAGGAGGGAACCGGCCGGCTGCTGGGCACCGTCGACGAATCGGCCGCGCACACCGCCGTCCACGATGGAGCCGTCCACCTCCACCAGGGCCTTGCCTATCTGGTCCGGAAACTGGACCTGGAGGACTCGGTGGCCCTGGTCGAGCAGGCCGACCCGCCGTACTCGACGACCGCCCGCGACACCACCTCCATCGCCGTTCTGGAGACGGACACGGAGATCCCGTGGGGTGACGGGCGACTCTGTTACGGCTCCGTGGAAGTCACCAACCAGGTCGTCTCCTTCCTGCGTCGCAAACTGATCACCGGCGAAGTCCTCGGCGAGACCAAACTGGACCTGCCGCCCCGTACGCTGCGCACCCGCGCCGTGTGGTGGACGGTCACCCAGGACCAGCTGGACGCCGCCCGCATCAACCCGGAGATCCTGGGCGGCGCCCTCCACGCCGCCGAGCACGCGTCCATCGGGATGCTGCCGCTCTTCGCCACCTGCGACCGCTGGGACATCGGCGGCGTCTCCGTGCCACTCCATCCGGACACCCTGTTGCCCACGGTCTTCGTGTACGACGGCCATCCCGGCGGAGCCGGATTCGCCGAACGCGCCTTCCACACCGCTCGAGGCTGGCTCACCGCCACCCGCCAGGCCATCGCGTCCTGCGAGTGCGAGGCGGGCTGCCCGTCCTGCATCCAGTCCCCCAAGTGCGGCAACGGCAACGATCCGCTGCACAAGCGAGGGGCCGTACGCCTCCTCAGCGAACTCCTCCGCTCCGCCCCGCCGGACCCGGAGGAGCCTGCGGGCCCGGCGGAACCGCAGCGACCTCCGAAGGGCCCGGCAGAACCGCTGCAGCACCCGGAGGGCCCGCCCGCGACCTGACCACCGGCGCGTAGGGCCCGAACCGCACCCGGGCCGTCACATCGGCGATCTCCCCCTGCACAGTGCACCGCGCCACCACCGCCCCCTGTGCCGTGGCCACCTCCTCGGCCGCCCGGCACGCCGCTGCCACCCCCTGCAACGCCCGGTCGGCCGCTGCCAGGGCCGCCAGATCGGCCGCCCCGCCTGCCCGATGCCGGGCGGCCACCGCCTGTCCGAGCGCGAGTACGACCGCGAAAACCGCACACAGCGTGGCCGTGGTCATCGCCACCCAGACAGTCGCCACTCCACGGTCCCGCTCACCGCGCCGACGGTGCCGCCGCACGCACCACATCCACCAGGCGCGCCGCGGAGCCGCCTGCTGCGCACCGGCCCCCTTCCGTGTCACGGCTCCACCCCCACCGTGTCCTCGGCCAGCGCTGCCGCCTGCGCGCTCAGCGTCAGGGCGAGTGGACCGAGTCCGGGCGCCGGGGCGTCCACCCGTACCCGCCAGAGCTCCCCGGCCCGTTCCAGATCCACCCGCGCCCGGTCAGGCGCCGCCGAACGGGCGACTGCCAGGACCTGCGCCTCCGGTTCGGAGCGGGCCGCCGCCCGCGCCCCGGCCCTCGCCGCATCCACACACCGGATCTGCGCGGCGGCGGCCATCAGCGCCCAGACCAAGGCCAGGGCGAACAGCAGCAGCACGGGAATCACCATGGCCGCCTCCGCCGTCACCGCCCCCCGGTCACGGCCTTCCACACCGTCCTTGCCCGCGCCGTCCTCGCCCGCACCGGACCCAGCCCGGCTCCCGGGGCGCCGCCTCTCAGAACTTCGCATCGAGCGCGTCCTTGAGCAGGGACTGCAGCGCCGTCATGACAGGCGCACTGGTGACCACTTTGTAGAGCACCGCCGCGAATGCGCAGGCCGCGATCGTCCCCACCGCATATTCGGACGTCGTCATCCCACGGTCCGACCGGGTCCGGCGCACCATGCCCCGCATCCAGCCCCTGATTCGCTGAGCCATTTCAACCCCCGGGAATTGTTCCATTTGAACCGAATAAACATTTATGACAGCTTCTGCCTCAACCCGTGTGCAGTAGTCCGGTCGCCAGACCGATGACCACGGGCGCCACCCCGACCGCCAGAAAGGCGGGCAGAAAGCAGAGCCCCACCGGTGCGGTGATCAGCACGCCGGCCCGCTGTGCGCGCGTCACAGCTGCAGCCGACCGTTCCGCCCGCATCGCCTCTGCCAGCCGGGAGACCGGTTCCGCTGCCGGAGCCCCGGTCGAGCCCGCCCGTTCCAGGCAGCGGGCCAGCGCGCCGGCGCCCGGTATGTCGCCGAACCTCCCCCAGGACACGGCTGGTTCACCGCCCAGCCGGATCTCCGCCGCCGTCCGCGCCAGCCGCTCGCCGACCGGACCGCCGAGCGACTCCCCCACCGCTTCCGCCGCCTCCCGCGGACCGGCCCCGGCCGAGATGCAGGCCGCCAGCAGGTCGGCTGCCAGGGGGAGCTGCCGTACGGTCTCCGCCACTTCCGCGGCGGGCACGGCGGGCCCGCGCCCGCGCCTCGTCCGCTGCCACCGCCACGTGCCGTACGCCGCGGCCAGTCCGGCCGCGCACCCCCACGGACCGCCGACGAGAGTCCAGCCGGCCACCACAGCGCCCAGCGGCGCCACCAGTTCCCCGGCCCGGGCCCCGGACACCGGCCGCCTGAACCGCGGCTTCCCCGGGCCGACCGCCAGCAGCAACGCACCTCGACGGCGCACCGCCCCCTCCCGCCTCCGCCCGGCCAGGGCGAGAGCCGGAATCGCGACCGCGCCCAGCCCCACTCATGGCGCCTCCCCCGCCCGTACGATGCGGCCGGCCCACAGGAGACCGGCCGTCTCCAGCAACCCGCCCACCACCAGGCAGGCCAGCCCGGCCGGACCGTGGAGGAGCACCCGCAACGGATCGGCCCCGAGCGCTGCCCCCAGTCCCAGACCCAGCACCGGCAGCAGCGCCAGCACGGCCACCGTCGACCAGGCCCCCGCCAACTGCGCCCTGAGCTCCTCCCGCCGGCGCCGCTCTGCCCGCAACGCTCCCTCCAAGCGGTCCAGACCGGCCGCCAGCCCCGCCCCTCCGTCCACCGCCACGCGCCAGCACGCCGCCACCCCGGCGAGCCCCTCCAGACCAGGCTCACGCGCCGCCTGCCCGAGCGCCGCCGGCACATCGCCACCGAACCGTGCGGCGGCCGACACGGCAGCCTCCGCAGCGCCCAACGCTCCGGTGCCGCGCACAGCGACCAGCAGCGCCTGCCCCGGCTCGTGGCCGGCCCGCAGCTCGCCCACCACCGCGCCGCACAGCGCCACCACCGCGTCGGCCCGGCGCTCCCGTTCGCGCCGGGCGGCCCGTTTCCGCATCCACCGCCGTACCAACGGCACCGCCACCGCCCCTGCGACCACCGGCAGCACCGACTCCCCCAGCACGGCGAGCACGAGCGCCACCGGCAGACAGCACCACTCCCGCCGCCCCCGGAACATCGCCCGGAACCACACCAGGGCCCGCTCCCGGATGCTCCGCGAAGACCGCTCACCCACCCCGTCGACGAACAACACCCTGGCCCGCCGCAGCCCTTGGTCCTGCCCCACCGCCAACCAGGCAGCCACCCCCGCGCACACAGCCAGCGCATACGTCGCGTACCCGGGTGCCCCGGCCGCCGCCCCCGCCGCCGTCCCGCCGGTCACAGTGCACCCCCGATCAACGACCGCAGCCGCTCCCAGCCCCGCTCCCGGACGAAACCGCCGGCGCCCCAGCGCAGCGCCGGCACCGTCACCACGAGCCCGGCCGCATCCCGCTCCAGCACATGCACCTCGGCGATTCTTCGCAGCCCGGCCCGGTCGCGTACGAGGTGGACCACCACCGACAGCGCGGCCGACAACTGACTGTGCAGCGCCACCCGGTCGAGACCGGCCGCCGTCCCGAGTGCCTCCAGACGGGCCGGGACATGCTCGGCGGCGTTCGCATGGACCGTGCCGCAGCCGCCCTCATGGCCCGTGTTCAGCGCGGCCAGCAGCACTGTCACCTCGGAACCGCGCACCTCCCCCACCACCAGCCGGTCCGGCCGCATCCGCAACGCCTGGCGCACCAGGTCCTGCAGGGTCACCCGCCCCGCCCCCTCCTGGTTGGCGGGGCGCGACTCCAGGCGCACCACATGCGGGTGGTCCGGCCGCAGCTCCGCCGAGTCCTCGGCCAGAACGATCCGCTCCCGCTCCCCGACAGCGCCCAGCAGGCTCGACAGCAACGTGGTCTTCCCGAACACCGGACAAAGACACCACTGGTGACGCACACTCGGATGATGAAGAACAGCCGGACGCCCAAGAGCGGGCCAACACGCGCAGTGATCTATGTCCGTATCAGCCAGGACCGGACCGGCGCCCACCTCGGCGTCGACCGGCAGCGCGAGGACTGCGATGCGCTCGCCGAATCCCGCGGCTGGGAAGTCGTCGAGGTCTACATCGACAACGACCTGTCGGCGTACTCGGGCAAGCCGCGCAAGGACTACCGGCGGATGCTCGCAGACCTCGAACTCGGCACCGCCACCGTCGTCATCGCCTGGCACACCGACCGGCTGCACCGCTCCCCCACCGAGTTGGAGGAGTACATCGACCTCAGCCAGCGCCGCGGTGTCGACACTCACACCTGCCAGGCCGGCGAACTCGACCTGTCCACCTCGTCCGGCCGGATGACCGCCCGCATCCACGGGGCCGTAGCCCGGCACGAGTCCGAGCACAAGGCCGAGCGTGTCGCCCGGGCCCGCCTGCAGAAGGCGAAGGCCGGAAAGTTCGGCGGCGGCCTGCGCCCGTTCGGGTGGGGCGTACCCACCGGCGAGACCCGGAAGAAGACCGTGAAGGGCACGGACGAGGAGATCGACGTGCCCGTCCTCGACATGAACAAGGCGGTCCCCGAGGAAGCCGCGGCACTCGATGCGGGCACAGACCAGATCCTGGCCGGCGGATCGGTCAGGGGATGGGTCCGCTGGCTCGCCGATAAGGGTCTGATGTCCAGCACGGGCAAGCCGATCGACCACCAGGCGGCGCGCGATCTGCTGATGCGCCCGAGGAACGCCGGAATCGCGGTCTACCAGGGCGAGGAGATCGGGGCCGGGCTCTGGGAGCCAGTCGTCGACGAGGGGCGCTTCAGGGCCGTTGTGGCCATCCTGACGAACCCGTCGCGGGTGTCGACGCCGGGGCCGACACCGAAGTGGTTCGGCTCGCTGATCTACCTGTGCGGGCACAAGGGGTGCACGAAGACGGTGAAGTGCACACGAACGGGCGGCGGGAACCACCCGAGCTACCGATGCCCCGACCAGCACGGCGGCGGCCGCAACGCCGAGAAACTCGACACGTACATCGAGGACCTGCTGATCGAGCGCCTGTCACGCGAGGATGCGGGCGAACTGCTGCAGCCTGCCGCGGACGGCGTGAACGTGGCAGCCCTGCAGATGGAGAGCGAACAGATCCGCCGGCGCCTCACCGACCTCGCGGCCATGTTCGGGGCCGGGACGATCGACATGGCCCAGTTCACCGAGGGCACGGACATCGCGCGCGCCCAACTCGACGGCGTCACCCGGCAGCTGGCCCGGGCCGCGGTCAAAGACCCGCTGGTGGGACTGGTGGGTGTGCCCGATGTACGGAAGGCGTGGAAGGGGCTCGACCTGGACCGCCGGCGCACCGTGCTGCGCGCCCTCCTGGAGGTGACGCTCCGACCGCCGCGTCCCGGCCGCATGCCGGACGGCGGGTACTTCGACTACGAAGCCATCGAAACGCAATGGCTGCGATAGACCGTCAGCCCTCATCTTCATATACGGGGTGAACCTGGATGATCTGCTCTTCCCCTTTTGCCGCACGCAGGGAATCGATGCGCCCGATCAAATAGTGGTACTGCCTTTCCAGTTCGGCCTGCTGCGCAGTGACCTGACGGAGATAGGCCATAGCCATCTCCGCATTCTCGCGCGCTGCGGCTTCGCGTTGTCGAGCAGCCGTGAAACTTTGCGATGCACTGTTGACCTGGGACCCCATTTCCAACATTCGCCGCTCGATGGCCTTGGCTTCCGCCTGCAGCTCCTCATCCGTGGGAGGCGCCGTCATCTCCTCGGGCGCATCACCACTGAAGCCCGAGCCGAGCAGCCACTGCACGTCCGTGCCCAGCGCTTCCGCAAGCAAGTCAGCCTCTGACATCTTCAGCAGGCGCGTGCCGTCTTCGAGGCGCGTAAGCGCAGCCAGGTCGATACCTACACCGCGAGCAGCAAGGCGCTTTGCAAGTTCTTCCCTCGATACGTTCTGCATTCTGCGGTAACGCTTCATCTGGCGGATGAAGGTGTCTTGAGCGAGATGCCCCGATTGAGTTGCTTCCACTACACGGGCATCAATCAACCGAAAGGCTGCTGCCGCATCCGGCACCGGCACATCGATCCGATCAGAGGCATTCGGCGGTTCGATCTCGGCCTCCACTTCCCGGCCTGAGGTACGCACCAAGGGCTTGCCCAGAAGGACCGATAGGTACGCGCCTGGCGGCCAACCCAACGCCCGCTCGATCCTGCTAAGCGACTGAGGCATCCGACCGCGTGGCACGCGGCCTTCCTCTGCAACTTGGATGCTCTTCTCAGAAACGCCCGCCTTCTCCGCCAGCACCCTGCGGCTGTACCCAGCCTCCTCCCTGTGCTCGCGGATCCTCGCGCCGAGCTTGGCCCAAGCTTCGGGATCTCGGGGAACGGTGATCGCCATATCCACTCCTGTCAACGATTGGCAACGGTTACAGGCTACGACTTTGGCATCGGGCGGCCAGGCTGTCCACCCCACTCTGGCTACGAAACCGTGCACTCTGGCAACGAAGGCGCGCACTCTCCCTACCAAAGCGTGCACTCTGGCTACATCCTGGCTACGTCACTACACATTTTGGCGTCAATGGTTGGCATCGATGCCACCAGTCGGGTAGCTTTCCGGTCATGAAGACGAACGGACTTCTGATTCGCCGTCGGCGGATCGCGCTCGGGCACGGGATGAACCGCTTCGCGGCCATCGCCGGGATCAGCGGACCCGCTCTCAGCCGCATCGAGACCGGGCAGCGCCGACCCCGCCCGGAAACCCTGAAGAAGATCACCGACGCCCTCGGCTGCCAGATCGCCGACGTCGCGTCGGATGAGGCCGCGTGACCAGCCACATGGCGACCACCGCCACAAACGACAACAGCGCCCGGGCGGCTACCCAAGCGCTGTCTGTCGAGCAATTCGAAACCACCGTGAAGCAGATCGGAAGCTCAGTGCCCATTCTGACAGACCTCTCCGACACCCCGCAGGTGAACACCGTTAGCCACCTCGGCTACACGCTCGGTCGCCTGATGGGCTCCCCGCTTGACCAGGTCCTCACCGACCTGAACGCGCAGGTCGTCGACATCGACATGCCCGAGACCTGCTACTTCGGAGCCTGCGTCACCCGGGACGACGGCCGGCGCTTCCTGGCCATGCCGACCGGCCGCGACGACTTCGAGCGCGACACGATCGCCCGGTACCTGCTCGCCGAGGCGATCGGCCTCGACGTCACCCCGCTCCCCCAGCCGTTCGAAACCGTCGTGCACCCGCTCATCCCAGGCATCCCCACCCGCCCCGTCGCGGTGGAGGTCCGGGCATGAAGGCCGCCACCGTCTGCACCTACGAGGGCAGCCCCGCAGTGACCGTCCGCACCGGCCGGGCGGGCAATCAGTTCGGCCTGTGCGCCGAGTGCGCCACGGCCCACGACGCCTCTGTCACCGCTCAGCGGATCGTGGACCAGTTGGAGATCGACCGGGCTGCGATGCAGGCCGCAGGTAAGTCCACTCCCGCATACGAGGAGTTCATGGACCACCTGATCGCGATCATCTCCTGCACGCACGACCCTGCGGGCGCGCTCGGCATCGTCCTCCGTCTGCTCACCCGCGAGCGGGCCACTCCGTCGAATACCGCAGGGAGCCGGGCGTGACCAAAATGCACACCACCGCGCTGGCCGAGGACACCCCCGGCCGCCCGGCCGGCGCCGACCACGGGGACGCCGCGTACTGGGCGCGCATCCGGCGCATCGCCGACTCAGCGCCGCCCCTCACCGACCTGCAGCGCGCACGCATCCGCTCTGCCTTCCACCAGCCGACCGACCACAAGGAGCGGGCAGCGTGAGCGACCACAAGCAACAGCTCGAAGCAGCCATGCGCGCCTTCAACGAGGCCGAGCGAGCCGAGTTCACCCTCACTACCTCGACGCGCTGGCTCGGCAACAGTGGGCCCACCTACCTCCTGGGCGACGTCCGGGTCGCGGCCCTCTTCGAGGATGCTCGCGGCCGCCACTGGGTCGACGCCTTTCTCGCCGTCGAGTCCCTCACCGGCATCGCCGAGTTGGCCCGGCGGAACGGCGGCCTGATGGAGGGCTACCGGTGGGCTGCCGCCCAGATGGACGATGCTCACGACCTGTGGGTGTGCACCGAGACGCGCGGCAAGTGGAACGCCGTCCTGGCGCCCATCGGCTCGCTCGCCCACACCTGGGGATATCCGCCGCCCGTCCGCATGCCAAACGGGAACTGGGCCCGCACATGGATGGACATGCCCGAGCGCACCGACCAACAGGAACTCGGCTGGATCGCGCACGGCGGAAAGCCGACCCGTAGCTACCGGGTTGGAGGTCAGCTGTGACTGAGCGCCGTCGCGGCCAGTGGCCGGTCGACAACCCCGTAGAACTGCCCGCCGTCGACGAGCAGGGCGCCCAGCACCTGGCGCTCACCGCCGAACAGGCCCGCTTCCACGTCACGCTCGGCGCCATCCGCGCCGACCTCGAAGCACAGCCCAGCCAGGTCTGCCGCCACGCAGCGAAGCGCCGCTGGATCAACACCATCGCTGCCATTGCCGACGAGCTCGACCAGCAGCTGCGCAACACCGGGTGACCACCCCGCCCGGGGTGCCGCCGCGCCCCGGGCCCACGGACACCCCGTACCCCCAGCTCGCAGAAGAGAGCCCGTTCGTGAACGTCACCATCCCGGCGGTCCCCCTGGACGCAGCGCTGGCCTACGCCGCCCTCGGCATCAAGGTCTTCCGCGTCCGCCGCAACAAAGCGCCCTACGCCAACTGCCCCCGCTGCGACACCAAGAGCAGCATCTACATCAAGCACCGGCCCGAAGAATGCCAGTGCGGGGTGGCCACCTGCCACGGGTTCTGGGCAGCCACCACCGATCCCGAGCTCATCCACAGGTGGTGGACAGAGGAGCCTGACGCGAACGTCGGCGCCCCGTGCAAGCTCAACGGCTGGGCAGTTCTCGACGTCGACCCGCGCAACGGCGGCCACGACTCGCTGTGCGCCCTCGAGCAGCGCGTCGGCGTCCTGCCCGGCACCACCATGCAGATCACCGGCGGCGACGGCCTCCACATGCTGTACCTCTCCCCCGGCTTCGACCTCCCCGGCGAGCCGTTCCCCGGGATCGACTTCAAGCACAACGGGTACATCCTGCTCGCCCCGTCCGTGCACTCCTCCGGCTACCGCTATCAGTGGCCCGGCACCGGCAACGTCTTCCACAAGCCGGTCGTCGCCTGGCCCAGCACGTTGCTGCCCCGCAAGGAGAAGCCGCGCATCCCTGGGCAGCCCCGTCGGCAGTCGTCGCTGTCCGGGATCCGCCGGCCCGGAAAGCACTGGACCGTCGAGACGCTGGTGCAGCACGTGATGGACGCAGGCGAGGGCAACCGCAACGCGAGCCTGTACTTCGCGGCCTGCCGCGCACACGAGACCGCGGACCAGGGCGCCATCGACCTGTACGAGGCCGAGAACGCACTTGTCGCCGCAGGCCAGTCCGTCGGCCTCACCGACAGCGAGATCCTCGCAACCATTCAGAGCGCCGCCCGTCGCCCGTCCGACAAGACGTGGGCGGCGGCATGACGACCACCGAGTTCGACGAGGCGGCCGCCCGGTTCTTCGGCGACGAGGAACCGCCCGAGGACATGACCAACGGGGAGAGCGAGAACCCCACGCAGGTCCGGCTCGCCAAGCTGAAGGCTGCACTGGTCGACACGAACGGGCTTGATGGTCTGCCCGACCCGGTCCCCCTCATCGACGGCGTTCTCTTTCGCGACTCCCTTGCCTGGATCTACGGCAAGCCGGGGTCCGGCAAGTCCTTTATCGCCATCGACTGGGCCGGGTGCGTCGCCAATGGGCTGCCGTGGGCCATGCGCGAAATCAGCCGCGGCGCCGTGCTGTACCTCGTGGCCGAGGGAACATCGGGCATCCGCCGGCGAGTCAGGGCGTGGGAGCAGAACACGCGTGTCGCCATGGCGGGGGTGACGTTCCTGCCAGTGGCTGTCCAGCTGCTGAACGGCATCGACCTTGCGGCGCTTTGTCTCCTCGCCGAGGAGATGAAGCCCGCCATGATCGTGATCGACACCCAGGCCCGATGCACTGTCGGCTCGAACGAGAACGACAACGGCGAGATGGGCAACGTCGTTGCCGCTGCCGACCAGCTGCGTGAAGCTACCGGCGCCTGCGTCCTGATGATCCACCACTCGGGCAGGAACGGCGAGAACATGCGCGGCGCCTCGGCATTCGACGGTGCCGCCACGTCCATCGTGAAGGTCGTCAAGAACGACGACTACGTCGAGGTCCACTGCGACAAGCAGAAGGACGTCGAGGACTTCGACACCGTCTTCCTGAAGATGCGCCCCGTCCTGGAGTCGGTCGTCCTCGATAACCGGCTCGGCTCTCCGGGCGACGAGGACAAGCTGACGAAGAACGACGAGGCGATCCTCACGATCATGCGTGAGGCGTTCGCCAACAGTGTGGCGTCGCGGTCCCAGATCATCGCCGCGTCCGAGGTACCCACGTCCAGCGGCTACCGGTCCATCGGAAAGCTGGAGCGGCTCGGCCTGCTCCGCCAGGTGGGAACCGAGAAGCAGCCCCGGTGGGCACTACCAGGTGCCACGATCCGGGAGTCGGTCGGTGACGCTGCGTGAAAAATCCTTCTCATTTCCGCGTGAGAATCGCCCCTTCGGGAATCGCCCTGATTCTCACGTTCTCACCACGTTCTCACTGCCCGAACCGGCATTGACCTGCTGATTCTCAGATTCTCAAGCCCTTCCCACTTCCCGGCCCACTTTCTCACTCACCCCCCCTCTCTTAGGGGGTGAGAAGTGAGAAACGAGAGGCCGGAGGGACCACAGAAGGAGAACTTTCATGCCCGTCACTCCCACCCCTACCGGTTGGATCGCCTGCTACCGCTCCGACGAGCAGAAGCGCCTCAAGCAGCCCGGCCACACCGTGCCGGTCGACGGCTGGTCCACCGACGGCGACGCGCTCGTCGTCGACAAGCGCCTCGGCTGCCGCGTCCCGGCCTCCTCGCTGCCTGACTTCCGCGGGCTGGAGCAAGCCCCGGCGATCGTCGCCGTGCTCCCCGGCCAGGGCTGGCGCCTCGTAGTCGACGGCGAGACCTCGCACCTGGTCCTCGGCTGGGCTATCGATACGGCTGGCTACGGATCGCCGATCTTCACCGACCCCGACGGGGTGGCACAGGTCGACGACGGGCCGCTCGGCGGACAGCTGGTCCCGCCCGCCGACCCTGGCGGCCAGCCGTGAACGTCGACGACGTCGTGGCCGCCCGCATAGAGGCCGCCCGCATTCGTATCCAGGCAGCGAAGCGGCGGCGCGAGGAACTGTCCGCCGCCCGCCGCCGCGGCCTCGCCGCCCGCCACGCCGCCAAGCTCCGCAACCTTTCCGTCCGCACGACGGACGGATCTGTCTCCGTCACCCCGAAGGAGACAAACGACACCGAGGAGAACTGATCCATGGACATGCAGACGCTCGCCCAAGACCTGATCGGCCGCACCCACAAGGCAGTGGAACAGATCGCCGGCCTCGCGGCGCACTCCGGCATCACCTTCAAGACCGCCGATGTCGTCGACGCCGTCGAGCGGGATCTTCCCGCCGACTACCCCGCACCCACCGCGCAAGGAGCTCTCACCCGCCGGGACGTCATCACGTCCATGGCGGAGGACATCCTCACCGGCGCGATCTACGAGGACCAGGTCTGACCCGCACGACACCGGCCGGGCCCGCGGATATCGGGCCCGGCCACCCACCCAGCACACCACAGAAGGAGTACGCCATGAGTGGCGAGACCGTCATCACGATCGTCGGCAACCTGGTCGACGATCCCGAGCTTCGATGGACCCCGGCCGGCACCGCCGTCTGCAAGTTCCGCGTCGCCTCCACCCCTCGGATCTTCGACCGGCAGACCAATGAGTGGAAGGACGGCGAAGGCCTGTTCCTCACCTGCTCCGTGTGGCGGCAGGCCGCCGAGAACGCGGCCGAGACCCTGACCCGCGGGATGCGAGTCATCGTCCAGGGCCAGCTGAAGCAGCGCACGTATGAGGACCGCGAGCAGGTGAAGCGGACCGTGTACGAGATCGACGTCCACGAGGTCGGCCCGTCGCTACTCCGCGCCTCGGCGAAGGTCACGAAGAACCCGGTCGGCGGCGGCCAGGCAACTGTTGCTCAGCAGGCAACGGCTGACGCCCAACCCCCGCAGCAGGCCGGCGGATGGGGCAGTGGCCACCCCGGTTACTCCGACGAACCCCCCTTCTGAGAGGCAGACCATGAACACCCACGACGCCCTCACCCTCGCCGCCGGCATCAACCTCGGCGTGCTCATTACCTCCGCCGTCGTCCTGGTCGGCAACATGTCCGATGACCGCCGGGCCCAGCGCACCGCTGAAGACCAGCTGCAGCGCACCCTCAAGCGCCACGCCACCGACAACTGGCGGGACGCCGTTGTCCAGCTGCAGGAGTCCCGGTGACCACCTGCCTGCTGTGCGAGCAGCCCGACGAGACCGGCGGTTACCTGTGCCCGGGCTGCACCAAGGCCACCGTGGTGCGCCTGGAGTGCCTGCCTGGCCTGTACGACGGGCTGCTGCCGTTCCTCACCCCGTCCGCCGCTGTCAGCCAGGGCCGCAGCGGGAAGGGCGGCCCCGCCCCGCTCCCGGTTGTCGAGGCGATCCTCGACCTGCGCGGCCCGGGCGGCATGGTCGGCGTGGTCGAGGACTGGCTGAGCGCCGTCCGCCTCGAGCGCGGCATGCGACAGCCGGTCGCGGCCGGGTCGGTCGAGGGCCGGCTGAAGGCCGCGGTGTCCGGGCTGCTGGCCAACATGCCGTGGATCGCGGTCAGCTGGCCGGACGCCGGCACCTTCGCCGAGGAGATCCGCGACCTCACCAAGTCGGTCAGCTCGATCATCGCCCCGCTCGATCCGGCCGAGCGCGGGATCCGGCTCGGGAAGTGCCCGGCGGTTGACGAGTCCGGAAACATCTGCGGCGCCATCCTCACCTACCGGCGCGGTGAGACCGTCGTGACCTGCCCCTGGTGCACCTGCGCGTTCCCGCCGGCCACTTGGGCGGGGCTGAAGGAGTTCATCGACCACGACGAGAAGGAAGCCGCCTGATGGCCGCCAAGTACGTGACCTGCCGGGTGCTGACCGGCCGCGGCGTGCAGTGCACCGGCGAGGCGGTCGACGCCGGTGCCGAGCTGAAGATCTGCGCGCGCCACCTGGCCGAGGCGCAGCGGCTCATCCATGACGCGTTCCAGCGGGCAGGTAACAGACCTCGGACGCAGGTGAGTTGAGTGCGAACCGCTCGACTGTCACACCCTCCCCGTGATAACGTGTCAGCGATGGACACGAAGCCCTGGCGGGAACGTGTTCACCAGGAGGACGAGCTGCTCGAACAGCTCCAAGCCCAGGTGTCACAAGCCGCCAAACGCAGGGCGGCAGCACTCGCCGAAGGCGTCGCTGAACTCGGCAGCGTCTACAAGGTCGCCAAAGACCTCGGCAAGAGCTGGACCGCCATCGACCAGGCGATCAAGAAGAACGGGCCCGCTCGAACGGACCCGACAACCGCATAAGCACGACGGGAGCCAGACGACAGCTCCCCCCGGTGCTCGAACACCGGAGGGGCGCGCGCGTCGCCCGACTCCCTGACCGAGCACTTCCTGACTAGACCAGGAGGCATCGGCTATGGCCGATCATTCCATGCGCACCCCTGTGTGCGTATCCCCGCCGGACCCCCGTGACAGCGACCCGGACATGGACGAGGCCCTGCGCCGCGTCCGTAACCCCCGGCCGGCGGTGGCCCGATGAGCGCCGGCCTCGTCCTCAGCGACGACACCCGCACCCTCCTCGGCCTCCTCGCCGACAAGCTCGACGCCCACCGGCCCAACGCCGTGATGCTCGAAGCGACCCGACTCGCCCAGGCCCTCGTGTTCGCCGAGCAGCTGCACGGCCCCACCGAGAAGGCGTTCGCCGCCGAGCAGGACCTCCTCGCCGCCGCCCCGCGGGTCCGCGACAACCAGACGAGGGGCGAGTACGCCGAGCTCCTCCGGCTCATTGCCAAGGGGGTGTCACAGTGACCGCGTTCCACGATGGCGCCAGCAGCACGGACCCCACCCGCAACCTCCTCACGGCCGTGCTCGAAGCGCTCGACATCCCCCACCCCGCGACCATCGGCGACACCGAGACGCACGACCAGATCCTGGCCGACCGCGCCATGCACGCGGCGATCGCGCTCCGCAGCGTCCTCGACGACAAGCCCCAGATGAGCGTCGAGTGGACGACCACATACCTGCGGGAACGCCTCGCCGAGCACCCGCCTACCGGCTACCGCCACTACGGCACCCCGCGGACGGAGGCCGGCCAGTGAGCGCCCCGCGCACCGTCACGGTGCACACCGCCGACCACGGCGCCCTCGTAATCCCTGAGCCCCAGTGGTGCATCGCACCGCATGCCGCCGAGGGCTACCGGGTGGACATCGAGCACTACGGCACCCAGACGCCGCTCCTCGTGCCCACCGCCTGCCACGGGCTCGCCGCCGCGCTTCCCGTGTTCTTCGCCTGGCGGCCGTTCAGCCCGACCGACAGCCGGATCCACGCCGTGATCGAGCTGGACCAGTGGCACGAGTTCGACCCGGCAGGCCTCCTCCAGGCCGCCGACGCCCTCGTCGAGCACGCCGCCGTCCTCCGCGTCCACGCCCGGCAACTCGCCGCCCTGCTCACCGAGGAGAACCAGTGAAGCGCGACCCGCTCCTGTGGGGCGCCCTGATCGCCGTCCTCGTCGTCCTCGCGTCAGCGGAGTACGACCTGGCCCGCGCCTGCGGCTTCGGCACCTACGTCGCCGCCGGCGTCCCCGGGGCCCTCGACATCTACGCAGTGAAGGCGCTGCGGGCGAAGCGGGACGTCACCGCGGCGGTCATCGCCCTCATCCTCGTGAACGCCGCGTCGCACCTGGTGAGCTCCGGCATCGTTCCGGTGTCGTGGCCGCTGGTGGTCGCCGTGTCTGCGATCGCCCCGCTCGTCCTGTGGCGCGTTCACCGGCTCAGCGAGGCACCCTCCATTGCTCAGCAGGCAACGGAGGCACTGCCAGCGCCAGTCGAGGATCGGAACCTTCACGCCGAGCTGGCCGCCGCCAAGGTCGCCAGGGTGTACGGCGACCCGGTGGTCATCCGACGCCGCCCCGAGGTGGTACCCGCCGGGGTCACCCTGCTGCCCATCGTCGCCCCCGAGCCGACCACCGAGGTGACCATCGAACGAGTCGCCGTCGAGCCCGAGCAGGTGGTCACCCGGCCCGCGATCGAGACCGACTGGAAGATGCTCGACTGGTCATCCCTCGACACCATCGATGACCATCAGCGCCCGGCCGAGCTGACCAGCAACCTGGCCGCCGCCGAACCCCGACAGGTGGTCACCGTCCCGGTCACCATCACCCACGCTGAACTGCGGCGACAGGCCCGCAAGCTCAACCGGGAACTGGTATCCGAGACCGGCAAGCAGGTGACCATCGAACGGCTCCGCGAGGAGTACGGGCTGTCTCGCCGCGACGCCACCGACCTCCGCCGCGACATCGTAGGAAGCAGCCGGTCATGAGCGACCTCAGCAAGGCGTCGCAGGAAGCCATCGACGCCGCCCGCCAGTCCGATCAGTACGCCGTGATCCTCGCCGCGGTCACCGCCGCACAGCAGGCGCAGCAGCACGCGCCGGCCTGTCACCACCCGCAGCCCGCAGCCCGGACGTCCGGGGGCGCCGCGAAGTGGATCGGTATCGGGGTCGGCGGGTCGGTGTTCCTGCTGACCGTGGCCGTGTCCGCGATCGCCGTAGCCATCTCCGCGGTGGCCCTGACCATCTGCCTGCTGATCCTGCGCTCCGTGTGGCAGGACATCCGCAAGGGCGGCGACTGATGCCCGCGCACAAGGCAAACCACCGCCCATCACCCCAACCACCGAGAGGACCAGCCATGACCACGCAGACCGAGAACACCTGGCGCAGTCGGATCACCTTCGAGGTGCACGCCCTCTTCCGTGCCGTGAGGAAGACCGCCCAGGCCATCCACCACCTCAGCACCAACCCCGTCGTCACAACGGCTGGCATCGCCGTCGCCGTCTTCCTCTGGCTGGCCGCCCCTATCGCCATCGCCGCCGCGTTCACGCCGGTCGGCCTCTACCTCGGCCTCGCCTGGGCCATCGACGGCAACGAGAAGACCTGCCCGATCTGCCGTCACAACCACCGCACCGCCCCTGCTGCCTGACCAGAAGGAGAGCCCCATGTACAGCTACACCCCGGCAGAAAAGCGGCAGCGCGCAAAGCTGTTCCGCCAGGGCTTCCACCAGGCCCTCGCCGACTGCGTCGACCCGAAGGTGAACGCCCGTATCGACGCCATCGACCGAGTCGCCGCCGAGCGCGGACAGCGGGAGCTCAACGCCCTGCACGCGGTACGGGAGAAGGACCGCCAGGCCGTCGCTACCGCCAAGGCCACACTGCGCACCGCGCCGTGGGCCGAGCGGGCCGCGGCCAGGCGGCAGGTGCGGGATGCCGAGCAGCAGCTCAGGCGCTCCGAGCGGGCCGTGAACCGGGCCGAACGCCGCGACTAGCCACACCACGGGGCGGCCGTCATCCGCCAAGACAGCCGGCCGCCCCGTGCCCCCGCACCTCACCAGAGAGCAGGAGACCCACATCATGACCGAAAGCATCGTCCGCCCGGTCAACGGGCACGCCATTGAGAAGCTGCGCCCCATCAGCCCCGACGCCCTCGACAAGACGACCACCGCCCCGGCCAACCTGGTAAAACCGCTGGTCAAGCCGCCTGGGCCGCGCCTGTACGTCCGCGCTGGACGGGCCGTCAAGCACGTCGCCACCCACGATCGCACCCGCACCGCCGGGCACCTCGTCGTCCGCCACGGCGGCTACCTGGCCGGCGGCACCCGGATCGTCATCCGCCGCGCCTGGGACGCCCGCAGCGCCGCACGGTACGAGCGGATGATCCGCGCCGCCGAGGCCGCCGGGAACCTTGAAGAGGCCAAGGAGTGGGAGGAGCGTGGCCAGCAGTTCCGTGCCGCCCGTCACCGCCGCCGCATGGAGATGCTGACGTCCCCGCAGCAGCTGGCCAAGAGCGCCGTGGCGGGTACCGCAGTTGGCGCCGGCCTGCTGCTCGGCACCGGGGTCGCCCTGGCCGTCGCCAACAAGGACATCAGCGACGTCCTCGCCCCGACGCTGTTCCTCGTCGACGCGATCCGGTGGGCCGTCATCATCGGCACGGTCGTCTGGGGCGTCGCCTCGATGATCCTGCCGTGGGCCATCCTCGCCGGACTGTGGGCCGTCGGACGGCAGATGCACACCGCCCCGGAATGGGCGCTGCCCGCGAACGTGCGCAGCGGCGACGGGGCACCGATCACCCCGTCGATCGTGGTCACCGCCATGCGTGACCTGGGCGTTTCCGCACTGAAGGCGGCCATCAAGGAGATGGGCGACGTCGGCGCGCAGATGCTCAGCCTGATCACGATCGCCGGGTGCGGTGTCGAGGTCGACGTACACCTGCCGTCCGGGGTCAGTACCGCGGAGATTCAGAGCCGCCGGCGCAAGCTCGCGGAGAACCTGAACCGGCATGAGCACGAGGTGTTCATCACGATCCCCCCGTCGCCGCGGACGGTGCGCCTGTGGATCGCGGACAGCGGCGCCCTGGACGAGCCGATCGGCCCGTCTCCGCTGGTCACCGACATGGATGTGACCGCGAACTACAAGACCGGGCGGGCCCCGTGGGGGCAGGATCTCCGCGGCGACGCGGCCCTGATCAGCCTCTTTCAGCGGATGCTGCTCATCACCGGGCTGTCGAACCAGGGGAAGACCGCGAGCCTGCGGGCGCTGGCCCTGTGGCTGGCGTCCGACCCGACGGTCGAGTTCCGCCTCGGCGACCTCAAGGGTGTTGGCGACTGGGCGATGTTCAAGGGCCTGGCCACCGTGCTGATCGAAGGGCCGACCGACGAGCACGTCATGGCGGTCACCGAGATGGCCGAGGAGGCGGTCCGCGAGATGAACCGGCGGCTGCTCTCCCCGGACGGGAAGACGGCCCACCCGATCGTCGTCATCGTCGACGAGGCGCAGGTCGCCTACGGGTCCGGGGCCGTCGACGGCAACAAGATCCCCTACGGCGGCTCCAAGGCGACGAGCAGGTATTTCCGTGCCATAAAGGCGATCCACGACCAGGGGCGCGCGGTGAATATCACCACGTGGGAAGGCACGCAGGACCCGACGAACGAGAACCTGCCGAAGCGGTCCCGCGAGGGCAACCACATCCGCTCGTCGCTGGTCCTCGGCACAGAGTCGCAGGCCCGCATGGCGATCGGGGACGCAGCGATCGACGGGGGCGCCGCACCGCACAAGCTGCGCCAGGGCCTCGACAAGGGCACGGTCGTCGTCGCGGGTGACGGCATCAAGCTGGCCGCCGGCCAGACGTCCGTGACGGTGCGCACGCACTACATCGACGAGGACCACGCCAAGGAGATTGCCGAGCGGGCCAAGCAGCGCCGCAGCGCAGTCACCACGCGGGCCGCGGCCGAGTCGGTCGAAGAGGTCGACGCTCTCGCCGACATCGCGTTCGTCCTTGCCGACCTTCCGCGGATGCGGACGCAGGAGGTGCTGCAGCGGCTCGCCGAGAAGAACCCGCAGGAGTACCGCGAGTGGACGCCGGGCGACCTCAAGCAGCTGCTCGACGACGTCGGCCACGGCGAGTACAAGACCGACGGCGGGCGCATGCACGTCAGCCGGGAGCGCATCGAGAGGGCCATCGAGGAGCGCGGCCAGGCCGACGACGAGGCAACCGAAGCGTAGGGAGGCGGCAGGGAGGCGGGGAGTTCTCCCCGATCAACTCCCTGCATCCTAAAACCGCCCTTGATCAGGTAAAACGACGATTCAGGGAGGCAGGGAGCGCGGTTCGAGTAGGGGCCAGAACGGGCGTATGAGCGCCTCTCCTGGCCCCTACTGCCGTCTCCCTCGCCCGCAGACCACCGACCGCACGCAGGACCGGCACACTGGTCACATGCAGCCGCTCCTCGTCGACGTGTACGCCGCCCAGGCCGCCACCGGCATCAAGGCCGGAACCCTCCGCGTGTGGCTCCACCGCGGCAAGCTCACCCACCACGGCCACGACCAGGCCGGCCGAACCCTCGTCGACCTCAACGAAGTTGCACCACGGCCAATGGTCAACGCCGCTTGAACCAGTAAGCCGCAGGTGTAACACTGAGGGCACATCCGGCATGCCCGGACACCGCAGACAACGCGACGGCCCCGACCAATCCCCCCGGTCGGGGCCGTCGTCGTACCCGGAGGAGGTCGACATGGCCCTGCCCCCCGGCCTCCAGACCGTGACCGTGGTCGATAGCCGCACGCACCCCGACGGTGGCCCCATGCGCGGCCGCGTCGTCCTCACGCCCGAAGTGCCCGTCGTCACCAGCGCCGAACACGGCACCATCGTCATGGGCAGTGCCGAAGTTGCATGGGTCGACGGCGACTTCAGCGTCACCGTCCTCGCATGCGACGCAGACGGCATCACCCCCACCGGGTGGACCTACCGCGTCACCGAGCGCCCATACGACGCCGAGGTCCGCTCGTACCCCGTACTCCTCACCGCAGGCATGGGCACCATCGACCTTGCGTCCCTGGCCCCCGTCGAGCCGTACACCGGGGACTACGTCCTCGTACCGGGCCCGCCCGGACCGCAAGGCCCGGCCGGCAGCCAGGCGAACGCCCAGGCGTACACCGATACCGCCGTCGCTGGCGAGGTGACGCGCTCCAACGCCGCCTACGTCCCCCAGGCCGCCGTCACCATCACCAACCTGCTGTCCACGGTCCCCGCGTACTTCGGGCACCGCGGGCAGGGCATGGTCAGTCCCGAGCACACCATGGCTGGCTACCAGGCCGCCGTGGCGTCCGGGGCGCAGGCCATCGAGGTCTCGGTGAACGTGACCGCCGACGGGACGCTCGTCTGCATCCACGACACGACCCTGACCCGGACCACGTACAGCACCGGCGCGGTCAACACGTGGACGTGGCCGGAGCTGAAGAACCGGGTCCTCACCAACGGGCGAACGCTGCAAGGGCAAGGGTGGACCGACCAGCCCATCCCCACCCTGCGCGAAGTCCTCGACACCTTCCTCGGCAAGGTCGTCATCTTCCTGGAAGCCAAGGGCAACGACGCCGTCGTCCCGCTCCAGCAGATGCTGACCACCTTCTACCCGACGGCCAACAAGAGCGTCGTATGGAAGGCGCACGTCGGCACGGCGAGCCTGCCGTGGGCAAAGGGCGCCGGCTTCAAGACTTGGGTGTACGTCGACGACGGCACCACCGACGCGGCTATGGACGGCAAGGACTCCAACGTCGACTACTGGGGCGTCCAGACCACCATGGCCGACGCCCGCGTCACTCAGATCGTCGCCCGCGGCAAGCCCGTCTTCTCCTGGCCCGTCTACCGACGCAGCCAGCGCGACCGGCTCAGCGGCCTCGGCGTCGTCGGCATGATGACCAGCGACATCCAGTACGTCAGCCGCAGCACCCCGATGCGTACCGCAAGTAACTGGTCCACTCAGGTCAAGGAGCCGGGCGGCGTCCCGACCCTCGATTACGACAGCACCTACGCCCTCAAGTGGGACGACGCCCCGAACGTTGGCTGGGTGTACATCAACTCCACCGGCCAGTCCTACGGGCTCGGCACCTACTGCCCGATCGTCGGCGGCGCCGGCGGGTACCGGATCAGCTTCGACATGAGGTTCGAGGGCATTCCGACCCTGACGACCGAGCACGCCGGGATCTACTTCGGGAAGACCTCGGACGACGCCTATCGCTTCGGCACGGCCAACGCCACCGGCGGTTACCACATGGTCATGCGGGCCAACGGGCAGATGCAGCTCAACCGACACGCCGCCGGCGTCACTACGGGCACGGCGCTCGGCACGGCGCAGCCGACGACGGCCGTCGTCGCCGACAACCCCATGTCGTTCCAGCTGGACGTCACCGCGACGACGGTCGAGCTCCGGCGGACCGACAGCACGGGGTGGACCACCGGGCCGATCGCCGACACGACATACCGCGGGCTGTACTTCGGGCTGTCGAATGGCGGCATCACCAACCTGGCGACCAAGCCGCACTGGCGGAACCTCGTCATCACCCAGCTCTAGGGCTGGCGTCAGCGCCCGCGCTTGTTCTTGCCGGCCCACGCAACAGCCAGGCCCCCCAGCACGATCGCAGCGCCCAGCACGACGCCTGGCATCCAACCAGCCACTCGACAGCCGACCGCCACAATCAGCCCGGCCGCGACGATTCCCAGCGGAGCATCTATCCGCTTCATTCGCACCACCCCCAGGGTGCGACACCGTACAGAGCCGAGGTGACCGTGGCCAGACGAACAGGCTGGCGAGTGTGCTCCACGCCGGGGTGCCCGGAGTACACCGATCAAGGGGGTCGGTGCCCCGACCATCGCAGCGAAGCTGAGCAGCGGCGAGGCAGCGCGCGACAGCGAGGCTACGGACGAGGGCACGAGACCAGGTTCCGGCCGGCCGTCCTCGCCCGCGACCCGCGGTGCGTATGCACCGAGGAGGCGCACGGACACGGCAGCCCATGCGGCCAACGGTCCGTGCACGCAGACCACTGGCCACTCAGCAGACGCGAGCTCACCGCGGCCGGCAAGGACCCTGACGATCCGGCCAACGGGCGCGGCCTGTGCCAGCCATGCCACAGCAGCGAGACGGCACAGCACCAGCCAGGAGGGTGGAACGCGTGAGCAGGCATCAGGTCGAGATCGGCAGCGATGGCCTCAAGCACAGCCTCAAGATCGACGGACACGACATCTCGCAGGGTGCCACCGGCCTGACGCTGACCATGGGCTGCGCCGGCACCCTCCCTCAGCTGGAGGTCGACCTCCAGCTGATCGACGTGAGCACGGTCGGCTCCATCGAGGCCGAGGTCATCCTTGGCGCCGGCGTCCACGACGTCCTGGTGGCGCTCGGCTGGACCCCGCCGGCCGACAGCTGATCATCACGGACCGTCATCAAGATCCATCCGGTCCATGATCACCCCGGGGAGGGGACCTTGATCATGATCATCAGACGGACCGCCGGGGAGGTGGCCGCCCGGTCTGCCGGGTTCAGAGCCTCCGATGATCTTGGTCCGTTGATCAACGATCATGCCTCGCTGTCACGCAACGTGACGGCGCTTTCGTCGCGCAACGCGGCACAGTTGGAGTGATCAACATGGCAAAGGGTGGTGCACGAACCAGGTCCGGGCCGGCGCCCGACCCGACCGCGCTGAAGCGCGACAGGGATGCCGGCGAGTGGACGATCCTGCCCGCGGAGGGCCGCCAGGGCGCAACGCCCCAGTGGCCGCTGACCTCGCAGGCAGAGCGCGAAGAGGACCTGTGGGAAGACCTCTGGTCCAAGCCCCAGGCCCTGGTCTGGGAGCGGTACGGCCAGGAAGTTGAAGTCGCCCTGTACGTGCGGCGCCTGGTCGAGGCCGAGGAACGAGGGTCCGCCGCGGTGCTGACCACGCTGGTGCGGCAGATGGCTGACTCGCTCGGCCTGACGACGCCCGGGATGCGCGCCAACCGGTGGCGCATCGACCGACCCGAGGAAGCCGAAGAGCAGACGGCCGGCCACACGCCGATCGCCCCGAACTCGGCCCGCGCCAGGCTGAGGGCGGTGCCTGGTGGTAGCGGCTGACGACGGAACCTGGCCGCTCGACTTCCCCACCCTGTACGTCGTCCCGGACTGGATCGCCCAGCACTGCCGACTCCAGTCGGTGGGCGGCCTGGTCACCGAGCCGCAACCGTTCGAGATGTACGACTGGCAGCTGCGGGCCACGGCCAACTTCTACCGGGTCCGACCCACTGCCACGGTGGGCAAGCTGTCCACCGCGTTCCACTACCGGCGCGCACAGGTCGTCGCACCACAGAAGTCCGGCAAGGGCCCGTGGACAGCCGGGATCGTGGCAGCCGAGGCTGTCGGCCCGGTCCTCTTCGGCGGCTGGGCAGAGGGCGGCGAACGGTACGAGTGCCACAGGCACGGCTGCAGCTGCGGCTGGGCCTACGAGTACGAGCCGGGCGAGCCGATCGGCCGCCCCTGGACGACTCCGCTCCTCCAGATCACGGCCACCAGCGAGGACCAGACAGACAACGTCTACCGGCCGCTGCAGGCGATGATCCGCAACGGGCCGCTCAAAGAGCTGATGAAGGTCGGCGAGCAGTTCATCCGCCTTCCGAACGACGGCCGTATCGACGTCGTCACCTCGAGCGCCCAGTCCCGCCTCGGCAACCCGGTCACCTTCGTGGTCCAGGACGAGACGGGCATCTGGACCGACGGCAACAAGATGACCAAGGTCGCGACCACTCAACGGCGCGGCCTGGCGGGCATGCAGGGCCGCTCGATGGAGACCACGAACAGTTGGGACCCGTCAGAAAACTCCCAGGCCCAGAAGACCGCCGAGTCGAACCAAGAGGACATCTACCGGTTCCACCGGCTCCCACCGAAGGGCCTGTCCTACACGAACAAGGCCGAACGGCGACGTATCCACGCCCACGTCTACGACGGCAGCGCGCACATCGACCTCGACGCCATCGAGGGCGAGGCCGCCGAGCTGCTGGAGAAGGAGCCGGCCGAGGCCGAGCGCTTCTACGGCAACCGGATCGTCGCCGGTATGGGCGCCTGGGTGCAGCAGGACCGATGGGACGCCCGCAAGGATGACCCGCTGGAACTGCCGCCAGACGGCACGCGCATCGTCCTCGGCTTCGACGGCTCCGACGTCGACGACTGGACCGGCCTACGGGCCGAGACCCTGGACGGCTTTCAGTTCACCCCGGTCTATGGGCCGGACCGGCGCCCCACCGTGTGGGACCCGGCCGAGTGGGAGGGTCAGGTGCCGCGCCTTGAAGTCGATGCCGCCGTGGACGAGATGTTCGACCGGTACGACGTGATCCGCATGTACGCGGACCCGCCGTACTGGACGAGCGAGGTCGCTGCGTGGCAGGCCCGGCACGGCGAGAAGCGCGTGACGGAGTGGCACACCACCCGCCCGGTGCAGATGCACGCCGCGTGCGAGCAGCTGCTGACCGACGTCCTCAAGGCCGACAGCACCTTCCGGCACGACGGGTGCCAGACGACGTCCCTGCACATGCGGAACGCCCGCAAAGCAGCGAGGCCGGCGAACCGGTACGTGCTCAGGAAAGCGTCCGTGCACCAAAAGATCGACCTGGTCGTCTGCTCCGTCCTCGCCCATGAGGCCGCGGTCGACGCGATCGCGGCAGGCCAGGCCAAGCCTAAGAAGAGCTCCCGAATGATCGTGATGGGGCGAAGGAGGTGATGCGCTGATGGACCGTACCGCTGACGAATGGGTGGCCTACCTGGCGCGCGTGCACGAAGCGCAGAAGCCCAAGCTCGAGGAGCTGAACCGTTACTACGAGGGCCAGCAACCTCTCTCCTACATGCACCCCGAGCTTCTGGAGGAGCTGGGCGAGCAGCTCAAGCAGGTCGTCATCAACTGGCCGCGGCTGGTTGTCGACGCGCTCGAGGAGCGCCTGGACGTCGAAGGGTTCCGATACGCCGACGACGAGACGGCGGCCGAGGACCTGTGGAAGATCTGGCAGGCCAACGGCCTGGACGAGGCCACGCAGCAGGGCCACGTGGACGCTCTGACGATGCGCCGCGCGTTCCTGGTCGGCGGCACGAACGAGAAGGACCCCGCCACGCCCCTGGTGACGGTGGAGTCGCCGCTGCAGATGGTCGTCGACTGGGACCCGCGAACCCGCACGGTGCGGTCGGCGCTGAAGCGGTACCACGAGCAGGACCCGATCACCGACGCCATCACGGACCAGTACGCAACGCTGTACCTGCCGGGCGTGACGCACTTCTACGCCCAGACGACACCGGGCAACTGGAAAGAGGAGAGCCGGGACGAGCACGGGCTCGAGGTGCCGCCTGTGGTGCCGGTCGTGAACCGTCCCAGGCTGCTGAAGCCGGGCGGGGTCTCCGAACTGGCGGACATCCTGCCGCTGTCCGACGCGGCCTGCAAAATTGCGACGGACATGATGGTCAGCGCGGAGTACCACGCGATGCCCCGCCGGGTCGCGTTCGGCGTTGACGAGCAGGACTTCACCGACGAGAACGGCAACCCGGTCTCGGTGTGGTCGAGGATCGCCGGCCGGATCTGGGCGACGACGAAGAACCGCAAGACGGGCCCGGACGGTGACGGCGCTGACGTCATCCAGTTCCCCGAGGCCCAGCTGGCGAACTTCCACAGCACGCTGAACCAGCTGGCCCGGATCACGGCTTCGCTGTCCGGGATGCCGCCGCACTTCTTGGGCCTGGCCACCGACAACCCGCCCTCGGCCGACGCGATCCGCTCGGCTGAGACACGGCTGGTCAAGCGGGCCGAGCGCAAGCAGCGCGCCTGGGGCGGTGCCTACGAGGACGCCATGCGCCTGGCCCTGCGGATCCGGGACGGCAAGTGGGACCCGCGTGCCCAGTCACTGGAGACCCTGTGGCGCAACCCGGCAACGCCGACGTTCGCGCAGCAGGCGGACGCCGTCGTGAAGCTGGTCCAGGTTGGGCTGCTGCCGATCGAGCAGGGCCGCGAGGACCTCGGGTACACGGCGGTGCAGCGCGAGCGGATGCGGCAGATGGACACCGCCGCCATGGACCGGGTCATCGGCCCTGACCTGGCCGCCGAGTACGGGCCGAAGCCCACACCGCCCGTGGCTGACCCGCAGCTGCAGGAGTAGCCCGTGGTCGCCCAGGACGTGCGAGCGATCGCACTGGACCAGTACCGCCGCCAGCAGAGCGCGGTACGCCGGGCCACGAACCGCGTACAGACCCTGTGGCGCCGCATCGACCGCGGCGACATCACCGGATCGTGGGAGCAACTCGCCCCGTCGCTGGAACAGGCCGTCATCGCCGAGCAGATCGCGGCCGCGGCGTTCGCCGACGCGTACCTGGACGCCATCCAGGCCGCCGAGGGCGCCGAGACTGCGGCCGCCGGCCGGGTCGTGCCCACCGCTTTCGCTGGCGTGGCCTCTGACGGACGCTCCCTGCTCTCCCTGCTCTACCAGCCGGTCATCGGCTGGAAGGTGCGGATGCTGGCCGGGCAGTCGATGGAGGACGCGGCCCGCGGCGCGCTGTCGAGTGCTCTGCGGCTCACGGCGACGCAGGTGGCCGATGCGGGCCGAGGCGCGGTGGCGTCCGGCATGGCGGGCCGTCGCGCGATCCAGGGCTATGTGCGGGTCGTGCAGCCTCCCGCATGCGCCCGCTGCGTGATCCTGGCCGGCAAGGAGTACGGGTGGAACTCCGGCTTTCAACGGCATCCCCGGTGCGACTGCATCCACCTACCGACCACCCTGATCGCCCGCAACCGGGCCGGCCGCGGGTCCATCGGCTCTGACCGGTTCTCACCGACGACACGACCCGGCGAGGGCGGCCGCGGTTTCCTCGATCCCCGGGCGTACTTCAACACCCTGTCCAGGGCCGAGCAGGACCGCGTGTTCACCGCCGCCGGCGCCAGTGCGATCCGCGAGGGCGCCGACATGGGGCAGGTCATCAACGCCCGCCGCGGCATGTACCAGGCCGGGATCGGTGACGGCCGCGTCTCGGCGACCCGCGTGGGCACCCGGCGCGGCTCCCACTTCTACAACGTGGAGCGGCGGCGAGCGATCGACGCGGGGGAAGTCCCGGCGGACATCGGCCGCATGTTCCAGATCCGCACGCCTCGGCTCATGCCCGAGGAGATTTTCCGGCGCGCAGGCAGCCGCGATGAAGCCATCGCGATGCTCAGGCGCTTCGGCTATCTGACCTGACCCCGGCGCAACGCCGACGGTCCCACCCTCCTGCAACGGGAGCACGTCATGAGTACCCCCAGCGAACCGAACGCCGATCCGTCCGCGGGCAACCCGCAGGACCCGGCAGCTACCGCGGCCGAGCCGCCTGCGGCCGAGCCTTTGAACGGTGAACCCGCCGACGACGCACCCCTCGGCCCTGCCGGGGAGAAGGCGCTGGCCGAGTGGAAGAACCGTGCGAAGGAAGCCGAGCGCCTGAGCAAGGAACAGGCCGCGAAGCTGCAGGAGTTCACGGACCGCGACAAGACCGAGGCCGAGAAGCTCGTCGACCGGGCTACGAAGGCCGAGGAGCGGGCCGCAGCAGCCACCAGGCTGGCGACCGCCTCCAAGGTGGAGGCATTGGCCGCCGGGCGCTTCCACGACCCGCAGGACGCCGTTGACGCCCTTCAGGGCGCCGAGTTCCTCACCGAGGACGGCGGCATCGACCGGGACGCCATCACGGCCGCTCTGGACAGCCTGCTGGAACGCAAGCCGCACTGGGCCGCTACCGCGCCCGGGCCGCGGGTGCCGGCGCCGGACCCCTCACAGGGAGCCCGGCCGGGCAGTACGGCGACCCTCGGGCAGCGAATCACCGAGGCGGAGTCCGGCGGTAACACCAAGCTCGCGCTGGCGCTCAAGACGCAGCAGCTCCGCGAGATCAGCCAATCGACCAAGTAACCGGGCAGGCCGTCGGCCTCGCCCGCCCATAGATCAGAAGCGAGGACCCCATCATGGGCGCAGTTTCCGGGCAGGGCACGACCTACAACCTGCCGAACTACCACGGTGAGCTGTACACCGTCACTCCGACCGAGACGCCGTTCCTGTCGGCGATCGGCGGCCTGTCCGGCGGCAAGCGGACCAAGTCCGTTGAGTTCGAGTGGCAGACCGTCGACCGCCGCGCGTCGACCACGAACAACTCGGTGGTCGAGGGTGCGGCCGCGCCGACCGGTGTGGCCCGCTCCCGCTCGAACGTCTCCAACGTGGTGGAGATCCACCAGTCCGCCATCGAGGTGTCCTACACCCGCCAGGCGGCGACCGGCATGTACGGCGGCATCAACATCGGTGCCGACGACAACCCGGTCAACGACGAGCTGACCGCGCAGATCACGGCCGAGCTCGAGGCCATGGCTGTGGACATCGAGCTGTCGTTCCTGACCGGCGTCTACGCCAAGCCGGCGAACAACTCGACCGCCCGCAAGACCCGCGGCCTGCTCGCGGCCATCACCACGAACGTCAACGCCAACGGCGGCACCCCGCGCGCCATCTCGAAGACGATCGTCGACGCCCAGCTGTCGGCGATGTTCGCCGCGGGCGCCAAGCTGCCGCAGGAGTCCACCGTGTTCATGGTGGGCCCGGCGCAGAAGGTCGCCCTGTCGAACCTGTACGGCACCGGTTCGCTGAACCAGCCGACGATGACCCGCAATATCGGTGGCGTCGCCGTCGACACGCTCGTCACCGACTTCGGGACGTTCGGCGTGATGCTCGACCGGTGGATGCCGGCCGGGCAGATCGGCGTCGTCGACCTCTCCGTCTGCGCCCCGGTGTGGCTGGAGATCCCCGGCAAGGGCCTGCTGTTCGCGGAGCAGCTCGCCAAGGTCGGCGCCTCCGAGAAGTGGCAGCTGTACGGCGAGGTCGGGCTGGAGTACGGCCCCGAGGTCTACCACGGCGTCATCAAGGACCTCAGCTAAGGAGACGCCGTCATGGCGAAGTTCAGGAGCGCGAAGTACCCGGCCCTGACCCTGCAGGACGACAAGGGGATCTGGGCCCGGTTCGAGGGCGGCCAGCTTGAGACCACGGATGCCGCGGTCGTGAAGCGGCTGCGCGGCCTCCCCGAGTCGGAGGGCATCTCTGAGGTCAAGGCCCCGGCCAAGACCGAGGGCGACGCCAAGAAGGAGTAGCCGTGGTGACCCTGGCGACCCCCGCGGAACTGGCGGACCGGCTCGGCCGTGACCTCACGGACGTAGAGGACCGCCAGGCGCCCGTTCTCCTCGACGACGCGACGTCGGTCATCCTCGACCGGTTCCCGCAGTACGCCACCACGCCGACGGCCGTCTCCAAGAAGGTCTGCTGCGCGATGGTCCTGCGGGTCCTGCGGAACCCGAACGGGCTGCGGCAGGAGTCCATCGACGACTATTCGTTCACGGTCGACTCGTCCCGGTCTTCGGGCGAGATCTACCTGACCGAAGCGGAGATCGACGAACTCCGTCCCGTCCGTACCTCGGCGTTCAGCATCGTTCCCGGCGCCCCGGTCGTGACCCCGTGAGCGAAGACGCGGCCCTGACCCAGGGGCGGGTGGCCGCCGAACGTCGGATGCGGGACCTCATCCGCATCTACAACCAGGCCGAGGACGTCTTCGACAGGGCGTCCGGCACCACCACCCCCGGGGCCCGGACCGTCCTTTACGTCGGCCGGGCCCGGGTCAAGCCCGTCGCCCAGTCCGCCGGCGAGGACACCCAGGCCGGGGAACGAGAGGTCGTTCTCCGCGAGGTCGAGGTGTCGGTGCCCTGGTCCACCGTCCTGCCCGGTACCCGGCTTCTGCCGGGCGCTCGGATAGAGGTGCTGGAGTCGGACGACCCCCGGATGGTGGGGGTGGTCCTGTGGGCGACCGGCGGACAGTTCTCGTCCCAGGCCACGGCGT
This sequence comes from Streptomyces sp. JH14, assembly GCF_029428675.1. Taxonomy (GTDB): domain Bacteria; phylum Actinomycetota; class Actinomycetes; order Streptomycetales; family Streptomycetaceae; genus Streptomyces. The sequence goes on from NZ_JAJNEL010000001.1 coordinate 3,141,754, forward strand.
GGCGGATTTCAGCGGAGGACCGATCGTGATTGGGAACCCGTTCGACATGCGCGATGTCCGGCGCCTGCGGATCCACCTTGCCCGGGGCATCCCCCGAGCCCGGCGCGACACCCGGGCGGTCGTCGCCCGCGGTGCCCTGAACATCAAGAAGGAATGGCGGCAGAACGCCCGCCAGTCCGCACCGAAGCACGCACCGGCCTACCCGCGGACCATCGGGTACGACGTGCACACGTTCGGCCCGGATCAGGTCCTGGCCATCATCGGCCCCGAGAAGTCCGGCACTCAGGGCGCCCTCGGCAACCTGCTGGAGTACGGGTCGGTGAAAAATCCGCCGCACAACGACGGCGGAAGGGCCCTGGTCAACGAGGTGCCGCAGTTCGAGGCACAGATGGCGCTCATCCTGGAGCGCGGATTGACGTGGTGGTGAGCCGATGACGACACCCACCGTCCTGCCCCACGTTGATGCCGTAGAGGCAGCGCTGACCGGGGGCGGGCTGACCGTCTACATCGGCGGCACACCCACCACCACCGGATGGGTACCGCCCGACAAGTTCGCGGTCATCTACCCCGAGCCGGGGCAGGCCGCCCGGGCCTCACTCGCCGACGACCGCACAGACTTCACCGCGATGTTCCAGGTGACCTGTGTGGGCGGCTCAGTGGAGCGGGCGCTCTGGGTGGCCGACCGGGTGCGAGAGGTGCTCTCAGGGCCGCTCACGGTCGCTGGGCGTGCGGCATGGCGCCCCGAGGACCAGGGAGGCCCGCCCGTCCAGCGCGACGACGACGTCACCCCACCCCTGTGGTTCGTGCCGGTGCAGTACCGGATCCAGTCCATCCCCTCCTGATCGGAGAAAGCTCATGGCGACTCTCGCCACCCAGGCGGTAGCCCTGGCAGGCCTCAACCCCACCTACGCCACGGCCGCCGCCGGCGGCGACAAGGTCGAGTGCGGTGACCGCAACTTCATCCACGTGAAGAACGGTTCGGCGTCCAGCGTCACCGTGACGCTGACCGCCACCGCCTCGGTGCGCGGCCAGGCCGTGTCCAACCTGACCGTGGCCGTGCCCGCAGCCGGCGAACGGTTCATCGGGCCGGTCCAGCCGGACCTCCTGCAGAACAGCACCGACGGCCTGTGCGCGGTCGGCTACTCCGCATCGGCGTCCGTCACGGTCGCCTCGCTCCGCATCTGACCCCCACCCACCCTGTACGCCCCGTGCCGTCGGCCGGGGCTTTCTTCATGCCCTGGAGGGCCCCATGTCCGACCTGATCAGCGATGGCAAGACTCGCGTCGCCTGGCTGTCGACCGTCGCCAACCTCAACGCGCCGACCGTGGCGGAACTGACCGCCGGCGCGGACTACACCAAGCGCATCACCCCCGACGGCCTCAAGATCGACCCGTCCACGGCGGACGTCGACACGTCGTCCCTAGCCAGCAAGTTCGACACCAAGACCGCGGGCCGGGTCGGGTACGACACCGAGCTCACGTTCAAGCGTGGCGACAACCCGACCGACGACGCCCCGTACTCGACCCTGAAGTACGGCGTCAGCGGGTTCCTGGTCGTGCGCCGCGGAGTCGACTACACCACCGCCTGGGCCGTCGCCCAGAAGGTGGAGGTGTACCCGATCACCTGCGGTGAGCCCCAGAACTCCAGCCCGGCGGCGAACGAGGTCATGAAGTTCGTCAGCCCGATGAAGGTGACGGACCCGCCGGCGACTGCCGCAACGGTGGCCTGACGTGCCCGACATCAAGGCCTTGCTGGCCAAGGCCAAACCTCGCGAGCGCACCGTCAAGGTCATGCTGGACGGTGCGACCGCCGGAGAGATCGAGCGCCTGGAGGCCGAGCTCCTCGAGGTCTCGGAAGACTGGCAGCCCTCAGACCTGGCCGAGGAACACCCCGGCCGGGCCATCGCTGCGCAGATCGCCGAGCTTCGGGAGAAGGCGCGCGAGTCGGAGGCCGAGTTTCGGTTCCGGTACATCGGCGACGAGGCGTACTCCAGCCTCCTGGCCGCACACCCGTCGGCGAGCAAGGAAGAGCTGTTCGACTCGGACAGCTTCCCCCGGGCGCTGATCGCCGCCTCGTGCGTCGACCCGGTCATGACCGCGGACGAGGCCAAGGAACTGTTCAAGGTCATCAACCAGGGGCAGATCCAGCGCCTGTTCGACGCGGCCTGGGACGTTCATAACGCCGCTGGTCTCGTCCCTTTCTCGTTGGCCGCCTCCGCTCTCCTGGCGGCGGCCGGTGGCGGCGAGAAGTAGAGACCGCACGCGCGTGGGGTGTCCCGCGCTCTGTCTTCCTCGGCCGTGTCGTCGCCCCTGGCGAGTCGGCGTGGACCGAGGAAGACCGGGCGTGGGCGCTCGCTCTGGCCGAGATCGAGGCGGACACCTGCCCCGACTGCGGTCAGCCGTGGTCGGAGGCCACCGACGCCAAGAACGAGGACCAGTACAAGGCCCAGCTGGTGATGTGCCACGCCTGCGCCATGTCGGCCAAGACCGTGCGCGCCCACCAGGACAACAAGGGCTCCGCCGATGGGCTCCACGTCCATCTCGAGCACCGCAAGAGCAGGAGGTGAGCCGTGGTCACCCGTACCGTCACCGTCCGGCTCCGCGCTGACATCTCCAACTACACCCGCAACATGCGGAACGCCTCGGACAACACGTCGCGGCTCGCCAATGGCGGTGCGGCAGCTGGCGCGGCGCTGCTCGCCGGGTTCGCGGTGGCGGCGGCCGCGGCTGCGAAGTTCGACAAGGCCCTGTCCAACGTCCGCGCCGTCACCGGAGCGTCCACGGCAGACATGGCCAAGCTGCGTGCGGCCGCCCTGGACGCGGGCAAGACCTCGGTGTTCACGGCCACCGAGGCGGCGAACGCTGAGGCCGAGCTCGCCCGTGCGGGCGTCAGCACCGCCAACATCATCGGCGGTGCGCTCAAGGGGTCGCTCGCCCTGGCCGCGTCCGGGCAGGTCGACCTCGCCGAGGCAGCCACCCTGTCCGCCCAGGCAATGAACACCTTCGGCCTGACCGGCAAGGACGTCGGCCACATCGCCGACCTCCTCGCGGCCGGCGCGAACAAGTCCGCTGCGGACGTCCACGGGCTGGGCACAGCCCTGCGCCAGGGCGGTCTCCTCGCCCACCAGACGGGCCTGTCCATCGAGGACACCGTGGCGACGCTGTCCGCGTTCGCCGACCACGCGCTGATCGGCTCGGATGCCGGTACGTCGCTGAAGACGATGCTTCAGCGGCTGGTGCCCCAGTCCAAAGAGGCGCAGGCCGCCATGGAGAAGATCGGGTTCAGCGCCTACGACTCAAGTGGCCAGTTCGTCGGTCTGTCCGAGACCGCCCAGCGCATGAAGGAGTCTTTCGGCAAGCTCACGCCCGAGGCCCGCAACTCCGCCATGGCCACCATCTTCGGGTCGGATGCAGTCCGATCGGCGACCATCCTGTACGAGCTCGGAGCCAAGGGCATCGACGCCTACAAGAGGGCCGTCGACGACCAGGGCGCCGCCCAGCGCATGGCGTCCGTGCAGACCGACAACCTCGTCGGCGACATGGAGCGCCTCAAGGGTGCCATCGAGGTGGCGCTCATCGAGGGCGGCTCGTCGGCCAACGGGGCACTGCGGACGATGGCCCAGTGGATCACCACGGTCGTCGACGCCTACAACAGACTGCCCGCCCCGCTGCAGCACGCCGTCACCCTGTTCGCCGGTATCGGCGGCGCGGTGACGCTCGCCGGGTCGGCAATGCTCCTGCTTCTCCCGCGGATCGCCGCCACCCGTGCCGCCCTGGCGAGCATGGGTGTCACGGCGGCACGGGCCCGCACGTCGATGATGGTGCTGGGACAGGTCGGTGCTGTTGTGGCCGGCCTCGAGCTCGTCTCCATGGCCTCACAGAAGGTGCGGGACACGTTCGCGGACGCCCCGCCGTCGACCGCGAAGATGGCGGCGTCCCTCGTCGACCTGGCGCAGAAGGGCAAGGCGGCCGGGGAGCTCACGAAGACCTTCGGTGACAACCTCGACGGCTTCGGTGACGCGGTGAGCCGCATCGCCCACCCGAGCGGGGAGAACCGCGCGACGGACATCGTCAACAGCCTGACGCTTCAGATGACCGAGGGTATTGCCGAGACGGACATCGCCCTGCAGGACGCCCGCGATCAGGTCAAGTCGATCGACGACGCTCTCGGCGGGCTGGTCACCTCCGGGCATGCCGACGTGGCCGCCGAAGCGTTCGACATCATGGCGGCGAACGCGGAGAAGAACGGCACCTCGGTCGAGAAGCTGAAGACGCTGCTGCCGGGGTACACCGATGCGCTGGCGAACACGGGCATCGAGCAGCAGCTCACCGGAAAGTCGCAGGAAGACCTCGCGAGCGACCTGGCCCTGACGACTGACGAGCTTCAGGACCAGCGGTCTGAGGCTGAGAAGCTGACCGACACGCTGAAGGCGCTCAACGGGATCAACATCGGGGCGGCCGAGCAGGAGATCAGCTTCCGCAAGTCGCTGGCCGACCTGACCGGTGCGGTGAAGGACAACGGACACTCGCTGGACGTCACGTCGGAGAAGGGCCGGGCTGTAAAGGGCGCGTTCCTCGAGGCCGCGAAGGCTGCGATGGAGCACGCCCAGGCGGTGGCCGAGCAGAAGGACAGCGTCGAGGCCGGCAACGAGGTTCTCGTCAAGGACGTCGAGGCGCTCAAGGCGACGATGCACGCCGCCGGATTCTCCAAGGACGCCATCGACAAGCTGACGGCCGCCTACACCCAGCTCCCGCCGGAGGCCAGCACAAAGATCACCGCAGACACCAAGGCCGCGGTCAAGGACCTGCAGACCGTTCAGGACAAGATCCGGAGCACCAAGGGCAAGCCGTTCACGATGACGGCGATGACCAAGACCGCCGAAAAGCTGCTGAAGGACCTCGGCTACACGGTCACCCACATGAAGGACGGGTCGGTAAAGGTCTCGGTCCCGACCGGGACGCCGATCGCCCAGGTGGGCGCCATCCAGCGCGCCATCAACGGAATCTCAGGCAAGCCCGTCGGCATCGGCGTCTACCTCAAGGCCACCACGTCGGACACCGACGCCAACGGGGTCCCGGACATGATCCAGGCCCGTGCCCAGGGCGGCATCGTGCGGCGTGCGGGTGGCGGCGCGGTGCGGTACTACCCGCAAGGCGGTGCAGTCTTCGGCCCGGGGACCGGAACGTCAGACAGCATCCCCGCCCTGATCAGCAACGGCGAGTACGTCGTCAAGGCCTCGAGCGTCCAGAAGTACGGCGTGGCCATGTTCGACCGGCTCAACGCCGGCCGGTTCGCCGGCGGCGGCCTCGCGGGCTTCACGTACACCCCGACCGGCACCGCCGTACTTGGCGGGCCAGGCGATGCAAAGGCCCGGTACGACAAGGAGCTCGCCGACCTGAAGGCCGCGTGGGACGCGCTGACCAAGGCGCTGGCCGACGCGAAGAAGAAGGCCGACGCGCTCAGGGACGCCGAGAAGAACCTGGCGAAGGTCCGCAAGGGCAAGCACACCAAGCATCAGCTGGAGGTGGCTGAAGACAAGGTCACCGCCGCGCGCAAGTCCAAGAAGACTGCTGACGCAAAGGTGAAGGAGGAACGGCAGGACGTCTACGACGCCGACAAGGCGCTGGGCGTGAAGAGGGGTGCGAAGGCGCCCACCACCTTCAACCTGGCTGCCTACCAGAAGCAGCTCACTGCCTCGCTCGCCGCGACCACGAAGTGGCGCAACAACCTGGCGAAGATCGGCAAGAGGGGCGGGGCGGAGATCCAGGCCCTGCTGGAGGCCATGGGTGAAGACGGGTACGCCCTGGTCAACTCCCTCGCGGGAGCGTCGGACAAGCAGTTCAAGGACATCGTGTCCAAGCTGAAGGCGACCGGCGACACCGCCAAGGCGACGCTGGCCGACTTCACCCAGCAGCTCAACGCCGCGAACAAGGTCAACGCCCAGTTCGCCAGCGACCTGCAGACCCTCGCAGCGAAGGGCTACGGGGACCTGGCGCAGGCGCTCGCCGCCCAGGGCGACGCCAACGCGCAGGCTCTCGCCCACGCCGCGGCAACCGGCAACTCGGCCGACGTGGCGAAGGCCAACGCCGCGGTCACCACAGCAGGCCAAGCCCTATCCGGCGAAGACCTGTCCAACGCCTTGGTCCTGCTGACCACTCTGCGGGGCGGTACTGGGCGCGGATACGCCGACCTGATTGCCGCAGGACTGGACGCGGGCACGATCCGGTCCCTCGTCCCCAAGATGCTCGCCCAGATCAACAGCCTGCCCGAGGCCAACAAGGCGGCGTTCCTGAAGCAGTTCGCCGGTCAGACCGGCATCACTGCGATGGCGCGCGGCGGCATCCTCGGATCACCCACCGTGCTCGCGGGTGAAGCGGGAGCCGAGGCGTACATCCCCATCAACGGGTCCGCCCGATCCCGTGCGCTGCTGGCCACGACCGCTCGGATGCTCGGCTACGACGCCCGGCCGGCTGGGCGATGGGGAAGCGGCCCGAGCGGTGCGCCTGTCACCCAGCAGGTCACCAAGCACATCGAGCTCCACCTGCACGGCGCCAAGCAGACGTCCGGCGAGCAAGCAATGGACGTCGCCCGACACATGTCACTGATCAGCTGAAAGGAGGGACCGGCCGATGCCGTACACCTCAGGCGACACTCTGGGCGGCGGCCTGAGGGTCGACCTCGGCGACATCCCGCTGGGCGGTGTCGACTCCGCCGGGGTCGCCTGGCACCTGCAGGAGATGGACGGGTGGGACTCCCCGGCCTCCGAAGGGGAGACCCAGGCGCGCGAGGGCGACCACGGCAGCTGGTTCACTCCGGTCTACCTGCGTGAGCGGCCCATCACTGCCGCCGGGACGATCGTCGCTCCGGACCGGGCCTCGCTGGACGACGCGATGGATCGCCTGCGCGTGGCGGTCTCGCTCACCGACACCCTGCTCGTCGTCCAGGAGAGCACCCCCAAGCAGGCGATGGTGCGCCGGTCCGGGAAGCTGCTGATCAAGCACGTCACGGATAGCGTCGCGACGTACTCGCTGATGGTCACAGCGGCCGACCCCCGGCGGTACTCGACCGACCTGCAGGAAGCGTCCACGCCCCTGCCGTCATCCACCGGTGGCGCCACCCCGCCGCTGACCCCGCCGGTGCTGGTCGACGCCGTCACCGTCGCGGGCCAGATCGATGCGTACAACGCGGGCACGTTCGACTCGCGGCCCATCCTCGTCATCGACGGACCGGTAATCGCCCCGCAGGTCCTCGCCCAGATGCCCGATGGCAGCGTCCGGATCATCGGCTACTCCCAGACCCTCAACGTCGGCGAGCAGCTGGTCATCGACACCGACGCGCACAGCGTCATCCTCAACGGCGCCGTCTCCAGACGCCGGTTCCTGACCACCCCGACGGGCTGGCCCATCATCCCCGCCGGCGGCACCGTCAGCTTCCAGTTCCGGTCCGACACCTACGACCCCGACGCCATGCTGACCGCCCGCTGGCGCTCCGCCTGGATGTGAAAGGAGGCCCACCGTGGTCGCAACAGATCCGACGTGGATCAATGGAGTAACCCTCGACGCCCAGGAGCTGCGCCGCGTCGACCAGCTGCTCGTCATGCACAACGGCACGGCCATGGGCGGGCGCGCCGGGGTCGTGCCCGGGGGCAACGGTCTGGGTGTCTCCATCGCGGGCAGCACCATCACAGTGGGCGCCGGCACAGCGTGGGTCTACCAGTCCGGACAGGGCATGTACCGGGCGGCTCTCGCCTCGGGTGCCACTGCCACGCTGACGGCCGCGCACGCCACGCTCGCCCGCATCGACCTTGTCTATCTGCGGGTCTGGGACAACGCGGTGGACGCGTCCGGCCTGAACAAGGCCGATGCCGTGTACCTCGCCGGCACCGCGTCATCGACACCCGTGGCGCCCGTTCCTGCGGGCACCCAGATCTACATCCCGCTCGCCACGATCAGCGTGCCCGCCTCGGGTGGCGGCTCGCCGTCGGTGTCCACAACGGTGCGACCGATCACGGTGGCGCCGGGCGGCATTCTGCCCCTGCAGACCGCCGCACCCACCTCGCCGTACACGGGACAGTTCTACGACAACGGCAACGACCTGCTGCGGTACAACGGCTCCACCTGGGAGACGTACCAGAAGAAAGAGAGTGTCGGATTCACGACCGTCTCGGTGGGGACGGGCTACACCCAGGGCGACAGCTCCACCAACGGCAACCTGAACGGGCCGCTTCGCTACCGCAAGATCACCGACCGGGGCGTCGACTTCATCGAGTGGGCCGGTGGCGCCACCCGCGTCTCCGGGGCGCAGACCACGAACGTCCTCAGCACCGCACTGGCCGCAGGCCTGCGACCCGCGTACCGCGCCTCGTTCGTGGTTCCCCGAAACGGAGTCGCGATCAATGGGGTGTCGAACACCAACAGCGTCATCCACTCCCTCAAGGTCGACTTCAACCAGGATGGCACCGTCGCCCTGTTTAGCCAGGACGCCGGACCTCCGAGCAGCGTTGAAGCCTTGTGGTTCACCGTCGCTGGCTGCAGGTACCCCCTGACATGACCAGCCTGGAACGGCTGGAAGCGGCCAGCCTCGAGCAGCCTGACACTGCCCGCCCGGTCGTCCTTGCCTGGTACGGCTGCGACCTCCGCACCGGTCAGATCATCGAGGACCTGCCCTCGCTCAAGCCCACCGGGGCCCTCACCAAGCAGCTGGGCAAGCACACCTCGGCGACCTTCGAGCTCGGGCTGGGCGGCGCGCCGAACGGGTGGGAAGAGGCCACCGACGAAGGCCGAACCCTGATCGTGGGCGTGGACACGGTGACCGACCAGCCCGTATGGGCGGGCATGGTCCTCACCCGCGAGGGCGGATCGGGACCGACCGTGTCCCTTGGCACCGCAACCCCGGAGGCCTACCTGGACCGGCGGTTCACCGGAGACCAGACGCTCATCCAGCAGGACCAGGCCACCGTCATCACCGCCCTCATGGTGTCCCCGCTCACCCAGGGCCCGCCGTTCGTCATGGACGCACCGCCGACCGGAGTCCTCATGGACTACACGGTGCAGGACATCGACGACCGCACCGTCCTGTCCGCCCTCACAGAGATCACGGGAATGGATGGCGGGCCGGAATGGACTGTCGACGTCGCGTGGGCGGACGCGGCGCACACCGGTTTCGTCCTACCTGTGCGCGTCCGGCCCGCCATCGGCACCCAGGCCGCGGAGCCGGAGGCCGTGTTCGACTTCCCCGGCTCCATCAGCGCGTACACGCTCGCCGAGTCCTACGAGCAGGGCAAGGGGGCCACGGTCGTCCAGGCCCGCGGCGAGGGCGAGGGAGCCGGCCGCCTGACGAGCGCAGCGCAGATCGCCACCGCCCTGGAAGCGGCGGGCTGGCCGCGGTACGTCTACCGCTACACCCCGGCGTCCGGCATCACCAACCCTGACCAGCTCACCGCCCACGCCGGCAAGAGCCTGGGCGTCATGCAGACCGGCGCCACCGTCTGGGCGATCGACGCCGTCGCGTCCCGGGCCCCGCGACTTGGGCGGGACTGGGGAATCGGCGACACCGTCCGAGTCGCCATCGACCACTCACCCCGACACCCGCGCGGCGCCGACATCGTCGCCCGAGCCTGGGCATGGGAACTCGACCCCGGCGCCGACCGGATCAAGCCCACCCTCGTACAGGAGGACTGACGTGCCCACTGCAGGCGACCAACTCCCCGGCGGGGCGACCGACCTGGCCCGCCGCCTCGCAGCCCTGGAACGCGAGGTCCGCGAACTGCGCGCGGCACGCCGCCTGGAGAACGCCTCGGTTGGCGCCGGCGGCGTCCGTGTCGTCGACGGGGGCCGGTTCGCCATGGACACCCCCGCCAAGAAGCACATGGTCGACATCGGCGCGATCACCAACGACGACTACAACCACGGCGACGGCACCCGGCAGCAGGGCATCTTCCTCCGACGCGAGGACGGCAGCCCGATGCTCAGCTGCTTCTCCTACCCGCCGTTCGGATCAGAGGCCCAGGCCTGGAAGTTCTACGACAACTCCGGGTCCGTCGTCCTCGCCGAGGACGCCAACAGCGGAGCCGGCCTGGCCCGCCCCTACCTGCCCGTGGCCCTCGCTCCCGCATACGGCGGGGCGTGGGATTACTGGCCTCGCACCAGCGCCACCACGATGACCGAGCTCTGGGGCGGCCGGATCTACAAGCAGCAGCCGCGGATCGTCGTCGTGGTGCGCGCATCGATGGACACCTCCGGGGCCACCGGATCGATCGGTCTCAAGATCAGCGATGTGAGTCAACCCAGCCAGAGTGTCGGGTTCGCCGTCGGCTACTACACCCTCGGCCCCTACTCCCTCGCCAACTTTGAGCACATGCAGCAGGTCGACATCACGGTCGAAGCCAAGCGCGACAGCGGCACCGGCACCATCCGCGCCTCCCTGTTCAGCGCGTACACCATCCAGTCCTGACCCGAGGACCACCATGACCGCCCTGCCTCCCGAACTGCCGCTGCCCGAGGGCAGCCTCATGCCCATCGCGACATCCGAGCCGCCACCGCCGGCGTCCGAGGAGCCCGGCCCTGAGACGACAGAGCCCGGAGAGCCCATCACCTGACACGCGCCACCCACCCGCCTCGAACCGACCCGGCCGAGGCAGTCGAGTACAGCCTGTGAAAGGGGATTCAGTGCCGCTTGACCCGACCTACCCGGTAGCCACCTGGGCGGACCTCGCCAACCTTCCAGCCCCCCGCTGGATCGCACACCGAGGCGGCCGCTGGCTCGCGCCAGAGAACACTGTCGAGGCCTACCGGATGGCCGCGGAGCTGGGCATCGACGCGATCGAGATCGACGTCTACCGGCTCCAGGACGGCGGCCTGGTCGTCATGCACGACAGCACCGCCGACCACACCAGCAACCTGACCGGGTCCACCGGCGGCCTGACCACCCCGGCCGTGCTGCGCGGCCGCATCGACGCGGGCACCTGGTTCTGCAACACCTGGCCCAACGACCTGCGGATCCCGCTGTTCGCGGACCTGCTCGCCGAGATGGGCGGCATCGTTCCACTGGTCGTCCACTGCAACAACGCCGGATCCGGGGCGGCGGCAGTCGCCGAGATCCAGCGGCAGGAGCGCGCGGACTCCGTCCTGGTCATGGCGTGGAACGAGACCGAGCTGGCAGCGGCCCGCGCCGCGGGCATCCCGACGATCCTCCTCGACGAAGACGGCATCCTGTCCGGGCAGACCTACGAAGGCCTGCTCGCCGCCGGCACCGAGTACTTCGGCATCAACCCGGCCGTGGCGCAGGCCTCCACCATTCAGGCAGCAGCGGCAGCCGGGCTGAAGGTCATCGTCTACACCGTCAACCGCCGGGTGGACTACGCGGCCCTGCCACTGGCCTCCGTGTGGGCGGTCATCTCCGACGACCCCTGGTACGCCAGGACCACAGCGCCCATGCGCACCCGGGACATCTTCAGCGCGCAGACGTACTTCCACGGAATGCTCGGCATCGTCGACGGCAAAGAGGACCGCGGCCAGTTCCAGGCGCCAGCATGGTTCGGGCTCGACACCTCCGGCACCCTGCACGCCGAGAACCTCGGCTACCTGGGGGTCATGCAGGGCTACCTCGGACCGCTGGGCGACGCGTTTACGCTCGACTTCGACTTCGTGCTCGACGCTGCAGACTCCGCAGGGTCGTCACTCCAGCTCGCGCTCACCACCGGCGACGTCGAATACGACGACGACGTCACCACCGGGGGCGCGCGGGCGGCTGGCTACAACATCCTGGTGCGCAGCAACGGGGCCGTCGACATCTTCAAGACCTACGGCGGCACCACACCAGCGACGAAACTCGGCGGAGTGGTCAGTGCCGCGCTCGTTCCCGGGACGGTGTACCACCTGCGGGTACAGGTAACGCCAGGCCAGATCACCGCCACACGGACCACCATTGGCGCGCCGAACAGCGTCACGGTCACGGACGCCACATACCGGGGTGACATGTACCCCCACCTGGGAGTACGCGACGTCAAGGCCCGCTGGTCGGACCTCGTCGTCTCCTAAGCCGCGTTCCATCCCACCGCCCCGAGCCGCCGGCCGGGGCCTTTCGCATATCTGGAGATACGCATGGCTGGTTCCGCAGCCGACGTCGCACGAGTCGCCACAGCCGAAGTCGGCTACCACGAAGGCAAGTCGGGCGGCCACTGGAACAACAAGCAGAAGTACTCCGGCGCCGTGCCGGGCCTGGAGTGGTCGGACTATCAGGCGTGGTGCTGCACCTTCACTACCTGGGTGTTCCAGACGGCCGGGATGCCGAGGGGCTCGTACCCGGTGACCGCGTCGTGCGCAATGGCGACGACCTGGTGGAAGCAGCAGAACAGGTGGTCGGAGTACCCGGCGATCGGCGCCCAGGTCATGTTCGGCCCCGGCGGCGGGTCCCACACGGGCGTGGTTATCGCCTACGACGCGACCACCATCACCACGATCGAGGGCAACACGAACACCTCCGGGTCGGCCGAGGGCGACGGGGTGTACCGCAAGGTGCGACAGCGCCGCGACGCCTACGTGTACGGCTACGGCTACCCCGCCTACCCGGGCGGGATCGTCTCGGCCGACCCCAGCTGGAAGAGCCCCACCATTCCCAACCCCCCGTCCGAGGAGGACACCGACATGGGCCCCATCGACGTCTGGGCGTACCACGGGAAGCTCGGCGGCAAGCCGGACCCGCGTGACGCCTACGCCTACCTGCGCGACACCGAGGCCGCAGTGAAGCGGCTGGAGGCCCGCGTCAAGGAGCTGGAGTCGCATCCCCTCACCGACGCGCAGGTCGCCTCCATCGCGCAAGCCGTCGCCACCCACCCGGCACTGGCAGCCGCCATCGCCAACACCCTCGCCGCCCGACTGAAGGACTAACCATGACCGACTTCCCCCTGCCCGACACGCAGACCGTCATCAAGAGCGCCAAGACGTATGGGCGCGACCTCCTCGAACGGGTGGTCGCCTCGTTCCTCGGTGGCTTCGTTGCCGGGTTCGTCATCACCCAGCCCCTCGACGGGGGCATGTGGTACACCGCCCTGTCCGGCGGGGTCGCCGCGGCGTTCTCCCTCGTGAAGGGCATCGTCGCGCGGCTGCGGGATGTCGCGAACTCCGCCTCGCTCGCCAAGGGTGTCTGAGCTGCCCGCTGAGCGCCTCGGGAGAAATAAATGGACGCTGCCATGGTCACCGCGCTGGGTGCACTGCTGGCCTCGCCGTTGGCCGCAGCAGCGGCCGTGTACGGCTCCCGGGGCGCCACGAGAGCGACCCGGGAGGGCGGAGTCATCGGCGGATACGACAGCCTGACGTCCAAGCTCGCAGCTGAGCGGGACAAGGCAGAGAAGGACCAGACGGCGGCCGAACAGCGAGCCGCGGCACTGGAGTTGGAAGTGGCAAGGCTGCGGTTCATGGTCACCCAGCTCGGGGGGACGCCATGACGAGAGCCGAGCGAATCCTCTACCGGCGCCGCTACCTCCTGTGGATCGTCGCCGGAATGCTCTTCCTTGGCGGCGGCCTCGCGGTCGCGTTCCTCCAGATTGGCCAGGCCGAGGCACGCGCGTCCGAGCTGGCCACCGAGGCGGACCGTCGCGGCGACGCCGTGACAACCCTGGCCACCGATGTACGGAAGCTGCGGTCGCAGATCCAGGCGAAGGGTGGCACCCCGGCCGCACCGGATCCCGAGCAGGCGGTCGACGATTTGCCCGCCCGGGCCGAGGTGCCCGTACCGATCCCCGGGCCGCCCGGCCCGAAGGGCGACAAGGGCGACACAGGGGCAGCTGCCCCGACCATCACCCCGTCCCCGGGCCCGTCGGGCGCGGCCGGCCAAGCTGGCGCGGACTCCACCGTGCCCGGGCCGGCCGGACCCAAGGGCGACACCGGGGCTGTAGGCCCACCCGGGGCGGACGGCACGAACGGCCGCGACGGGACCAACGGGACCGACGGTCGTGATGGGCAGACCTGCCCCGACGGGTACACCCTGCAGCCGCCCCCAGGGGATCCCGATGGGCTGATGTGCCGGCGCGATGCCCCGTCCACCCCTGACGACCCGGCGAAGGGTCCGACGATCCTCGGCCTGCCAGCTGATCGGCGCCGCCCTTGATCACTTTCGTGGCACCGCGAAAGTGAAAACGCTTGTCACTTTGTCGCTGCCGACAAAGTGATCACGCCCCCTGCTCCGGCTACGGCCGGGGCGGGGGGCGTTTTCGCGCGTCCAGCGTCAGGTGCTGGCCGGCGGTTCGGCCTGCCGAGCAACGAACGTCCCAATTCCTGGCTCGGTATGGGTGAGCCCCTCCGCACGCAGCGCCCTGTGCACCTTCTGCCCGGTCGACGTGCTGATGCCGAACTCCTCGAGCATGTCGACCACGGACGGAATCCGGGACCGCGGCGGGTACGTCCCATCAGCGATGCGCTCCCGGATGATGTCCGCTACCTGCTTCCACCGGGCAATATCCGGTTCCCACTCGACCATGCGCCCAGCATTGGTGTAGGGCACCAGACCACGCGAGATGTACTAGACCTACCAGGGTGCACCATGGCGGGCATATGGTGGTCGACACGAATAACCCCCGCGGCCGATGGCACGGCCCGGGGGTGCGGACACCAGCAACGGGAGCTGATGACATGAACGAGCCTACCGGGCAGGTGGCAGCCCAGCACAGGGCCATGGCCGTGCGGGGGGATCTACCGCCAGTCAACGAGCTCACCGAGCAGCAGCGCCGCGGGTGGCGGTGCGTCTGGTGCCGGTACCCCCTCACGGTGGGCGACGACATCGACCTCGGCGAGCAGCGCACCAGGCCGACCAACGGGGCCGCGTACTCGTGGTTCCCTCGCGCCTGCGCCGACTCCAAGGCGTGCACGAAGCGGGCCGAGCAGCAGGCCGCCGACCCGCTGCACCGGGGGCGGGCATGAAGACCGAGAGCACCGACATCATCACGCACGTCTGCTGGGACATGGACCCGGAAACTGCGGCGCGCTGCACTCGGGACCCCGGGCACGACGGGGACCACTTCGACCCGTACACCCGCGCGTCATGGGACCGCCCCGGAACCACCTGGCGCAGCTGACTCCCGCCCGTACCCGAGGCCGGCGGCGGCCAGGGTGCGGGCGGGCTTATTGCTCGTCGACCGGAGCCCCGACTGCACCCGCGGTCGGGGCTCTGCCGTGCCCGTTTCGCCCCCAACCTTGGAATCGAAGGCGTGGACGAGGGCCGCTCGCGCGCCACTCGGAACGGCTGCAAAACCGCAGGTCAGGGGGCATGACGTGCGTTACGCACGTCATGCCCTCGGCCCGTTTCTGGTAGAGGTGTCTTAACCAGAGTTCCGGGTTCCCGGCACCCGTGCCGCCGCTGATCAGATACGAGACCCGGGCCTCCACCAGCGCCCGCAGCACCCGGTCCCCACCCGGCGGCACGGTCCCCGCCGCAACCAGCTCCGCCAGCGAGAAGGCCCTGGGACGCACCACCCGCAGCGACAGACATGTGGAGCCGACGGACACCGGCGGCAGCACCGCATGCATCCGGGTCCCGTCCGGCAGCCGTGCGTCCACCCAGGGACGGGCGTCGTCCAGCCGCCGGCCTGCCACCGCCGCGAGCCTCTGCGCCAGCCTGCGCACAGCCGGAGCATCCCGAAAAGTCACCCCGGTGAGTTCGAGCCCGCCGCCCCGGTCCACCCAGACCCGATCCGGTGCGGACACCAGCACATCCGTCACCGCGGGATCGGCGAGCAGTGGTTCCAGTACCCCGGTGCCGACCAGTTCGCCACGCAACTCCTCTGCGGCGCCGAGCACTTCGGCATCGCCGAGCAGCCTGCCCTGGGCGCGCAGCGCGGCTGCCACCCCGGCCGGGGTCGGTGCGGCGCCGCTCTGCGCCAGCCGCTGCCGCACGGCGTCGAGCAGCGCGTCGGTCATGACGCACCGTCCCCGGCAACGCCTCCGGCGAGCGCCCGCTCCCAGAACGCCGTACAGAATCGAGCCAGCGGGCCGCGGGCGCTGCCGCCGGGCGGCCGGCCGCCGTCCTGGGCGGCCAGCAGCCCCGGCTCCAGCGGAAGTTCACCGGCGAGCGGCAGCCCCAGCGCATGGGCCACCCAGTGGTCGTCCAGCCCTGCCGCGTAGGGTCCGCGCGCCACCACCCGCAGGTCGCCGAGGACCATCGAGGTCATCGACGCCACCCGTTTCGCCGCAGCGACCGCCCGCAGTTCGCCGGGGACCACCAGCAGTCCGAGGTCCAGCTGAGCAAGCACCTCGGCCACCGACTCGTCCACCCGGCGCGGCAGATCGACGACCACCACCCCACCCAGCCTGCGCGCGGCCGCCAGCACCGCCTCCATGGCCGGTGGCGGAACGACCACCCAGTCGTCGCGGCCCCAGCTGAGGACCCGCAGCCCGTGCAGCGCGGGCAGTGACTCCTCCAGGGCGCCCCCGCCCACCCGCCCTTTGGAGTGGGCGAAATCCGGCCACCTCATGCCCTCGGCCCGCTCGCCGCCGAGCAGCACATCGATGCCACCGCCCAGCGGATCGCCGTCGACCAGCATGGTCCGCCGCCCACTTCTGGCCGCGGTCACGGCCAGCGCACAGGCCAGCGTCGACGCTCCCGCGCCACCCCTCCCGCCGATCACGCCGACGGTGAGCGCGGGCCGGCCCACGCCTTCCGCGGCATTGGCGATCTGATCGACGAGCCAGCTCTCCGCATCGGGCAGCCGCAGCACATATTCCGCCCCGATCTCCACGGCCTGCCGCCAGACGTCCGGGGCGTCCTGGTCGTGTCCGACGAGCATCACGCCCGGTCTGCGCGCGGCGCCCCGGCATCGCGCAGCCGCGTCGTCGCCCACCAGGACCATCGGGGCCTGCTCCCAGCCCCCTCTGCCCTCGGGCAGCGCGTGGTGGACCTCCGGCTCCGCTCCGGCGGCCGCGCACAGCCGCAGCAGATCGTCGAGCAGTTCCACATCCTCGGTCACGATCAGCGGTCCGCCGCGTCGCCCTTCGGCGACCGGCAGACGGTCCCGTGCGATGGATTCGGCCACGGTCTCCGCCCCCTTCTCACTGCACCTTCACCGCGGATTCGCAGCGATCTCGGAGCGTTCCGAGATCGGCGATATCCGGAACCCGCGGACTTCGCGGGTGGAATCACCGTGCAACGCCTCGGAAAATCTTGTGGATCTTGCTCAAAAACTGTGGACAACTCCACCGTTGTGAATATCTCCGTCACTCAAACCAGCGACTTCCGGAGAGCAGCCATTCCGTTACACACTGTGACGAGTCACGACAGTTCGAGAGCGCCGAAAAATGGGCCGTCACGGCCGAGAAGGAGGCAGAATGCTTGGTTCCGAGCCCAAAAAGGCGTCCGGACATGCGACGACCCCCGCCGGGGGGGAGAGCGGGGGTCGTCCCCACGGCCGACTCGGGGGGGGGAGGAGTCGGACCGGGTTAGCACGGTCGCGAACGATCCGTGACTTCCATGGTGTACCCGAGAGCCTTCTCAGGCAAACCCACGCGCCAGAGTTTACGCCGAATGGTGGGCCCCTATGCTCTGCCTTGTGGAAAACCACTCCTTGCCGCGCACAGCAGCCTTCTTTGACCTGGACAAGACGGTCATTGCGAAGTCTTCGACTCTGACCTTCAGCAAGTCCTTCTACCAAGGCGGACTGATCAACCGCCGTGCCGTACTGCGCACCGCGTACGCACAGTTCGTGTTCCTCGCCGGGGGCGCCGATCACGACCAGATGGAGCGGATGCGCGAATATCTCTCCGCGCTCTGCAAGGGCTGGAACGTCCGGCAGGTGAAGGAGATCGTCGCCGAGACCCTGCACGACCTGATCGACCCGATCATCTACGACGAGGCCGCCACCCTCATCGAGGAGCACCACACCGCCGGACGCGATGTGGTCATCGTTTCCACCTCGGGCGCCGAGGTCGTCGAGCCGATCGGTGAGCTGCTGGGCGCCGACCGGGTCGTCGCCACACGCATGGTCGTCGGTGACGACGGATGTTTCACCGGCGAGGTGGAGTACTACGCATACGGGCCGACGAAGGCCGAAGCCGTCAGGACGCTCGCCCTGACGGAGGGATACGACCTCTCACGCTGTTACGCCTACAGCGATTCCGCGACCGACGTGCCGATGCTCGAGTCCGTCGGCCACCCGCACGCAGTGAACCCGGACCGTGCGCTGCGACGTGAAGCGACGCTCCGGGATTGGCCGATTCTCGTCTTCGACCGACCGGTCCGGCTCAAGCAGCGGCTGCCCACGTTCTCCATCCCTCCCCGGCCGATGCTCGTCGCCGCGGCAGCGGTGGGTGCGGCAGCCCTCACCGCGGGACTGGTCTGGTACACCTCACGCCGACGCGCGACCGCAACACCCGCCTGACACCCCACGCCTGCAGCCACACCCGTACCCACACCAGCACCCTGCGAGCCTTGCCACGCCGGGCCCGCGGCTCGGCACCTACCGGACTCCGCCTCCGGAACTCGCCCTTGGGGTCCCGCCCGCTGAGCGCCGCCCGGCATGGCCGCTGTCCGGAGCCCACCTCCGGACAGCGGCCCGATCAGCGGCCCGGTCAGCGTCGTTCAACCTGTCCGGCCTGCCCTACTTGAACCTAAAAGTAAAGAATATGGCCAGCACTACCGCTTGCCCCGGCTCAGGAGTACAAAGGACTCAACGGCCCGCGAGACCAAGGACATCCGAAAGGATTACCTGTAACGCAGAGAAGGCCCCACGGACCGAAGCATGAAAACCGAGCACCCACGCGACGTCGACCCGTCGATTACGGGCCAGCCGCACCAGGAACGGGCTGAGTTCCCGACCTGATGGGCACTTATCGAGGACGCATGGTAACTGGGTGGACGTGCCAGCGGCGGTACCGAGGACGGTACCGCCGCAACCCTTTCATGGGGCGTGAAATCGGCATCCGAGCCCGAGAGTTGACGCTCCACGCGTCCGAGGTCGGCTACGCCGCCCCGCGCTGGAGCGCCTCGCAGACCGCCGTCGACTCCCTGACCCCCAACTCCACCGATCGCCCGCAGTGCGCAATCCAGGCAGCCATGCCGCGCGGCGTCCCCGACACATAACCCTCGAACGCCGCGAGGTACGCCGCCCGGCCCTGCTCGGCATGGCCGACCTCGGCGGGGCAGATCGACTTCGGGTCGAGCCCGCTCCCGATCAGTACGATCCGCTCGGCGGTCCGCGCGACCAGCCCGTTGCGCGAGCCGAAGGGACGCAGCGCAAGCAGTTCGCCGTGCACGACCGCCGCCGTCACCAGCGCGGGCGCCGTGCTCCCCGCAAGGATCAGCCCGGAGAGGCCTTCCAGCCTCCCGGCGACCTCGTCCGCGTCCGGCAGCGGCGCTTCGATCAGCGGCTCGTCCACCGGTTCGCCCGCCAGTCGCGGACGGCCGACCGCATCCTCGGGCGCGGCTCCGCCGGCCGCCACGAGATGCAGCCGGGCGAGAACCCGCAGCGGTGACTGCCGCCAGATGGAGAGCAGTTGGCCCGCCTCGGCGGTGAGCCGGAGGGCCGCTCCGATCACCTGCGACTCGCTGTCACCACTGAAGTCGGTACGTCGGCGCACCTCCTCCAGGTTCCAGTCGGCGCCGGAGAGTGCGGCGGAGCCGCGGGCGCCGCGCAGCGCCGCCTCCGCGGTGACCTCGTTGCTGCGGCGCCGCATGACGCGGTGACCGTAGACCCGGTCGACGGCCTTGCGTACGGAGTCCACCGCATCGGCGACCCCCGGCAGGGCGCCCAGGGTGGCAAGCGGATCTGGGGCAGGCGTACTCATAAGTAGCGAGGCTACGCGCCCCCTACACCCATACCGCCCCGGAGTGGCCTTCTTCACGAAGTTCGACAGCGGAACGCAGTTGGGCGGCTACCCTAGGTGAACATGAAGATCGCTTTCGTGGGGAAGGGCGGCAGCGGCAAGACCACGCTGTCCTCGCTCTTCATCCGCCACCTTGCCGCCAATGAAGCCCACGTCGTCGCGGTGGACGCCGACATCAACCAGCACCTGGGGGCCGCGCTCGGCCTCGACGAGGAGGAGGCGGCGGTGCTGCCCGCCATGGGTGCGCACCTCCCCCTGATCAAGGAGTATCTGCGCGGCAGCAACCCCCGCATCGCCTCCACCGAAACGATGATCAAGACGACTCCGCCCGGCGAGGGCTCGCGGCTGTTGCGCGTCCGTGAGGACAACCCGGTCTACGACGCCTGTGCCCGCACGGTCGCCCTGGACGACGGGGACATCCGGTTGATGGCCACCGGGCCGTTCACCGAATCGGATCTGGGGGTGGCGTGCTACCACTCCAAGGTCGGCGCGGTCGAGCTCTGCCTCAACCATCTCGTCGACGGCCCCGACGAGTATGTGGTCGTCGACATGACAGCGGGCTCGGACTCCTTCGCGTCCGGGATGTTCACCCGCTTCGACATGACGTTCCTGGTCGCTGAGCCGACCCGCAAGGGCGTCTCGGTCTACCGCCAGTACAAGGAGTACGCGCGGGACTTCGGGGTCGCCCTGAAGGTCGTCGGAAACAAGGTGCAGGGCCAGGACGATCTGGACTTCCTGCGGGCCGAGGTCGGCGACGACCTGCTGGTGAGCGTCGGGCACTCCGACTGGGTACGGGCGATGGAGAAGGGCCGGCCGGCTCGCTTCGAGCTGCTGGAGGCGGACAACCGGATGGCTCTGCAGGCCCTGCAGAACGCGGCGGAGGATTCGTACGAAGAGCGCGACTGGGAGCGTTACACGCGACAGATGGTCCACTTCCATCTGAAGAACGCCGCGAGCTGGGGCAACGAAAAGACGGGCACCGATCTGGCTGCCCAGGTCGACCCCGCCTTCGTGCTCGACGAGCGGATCACCCATTCCGGCGCCGCCCAGCCCGCCTGAGCGGGTCGCAACACCTCACCGCTTAGCCCTGCCGCCCGAGCGGGTCGCGACACCTGACCGCTCACCTCTGCCGCCCGGCCGCCCCGCCCCGCGCCGATCCCCGACAGCCGGTCGCCCTCAACCCGGCGACCGGCCCGGCGGCAAAGGCTCAGCGCTCCGCAGGCATCCCGTCGGCCGCGCCGGGCGCGTGGTCCGTCCTGGAGGACCGTTGGAGGCAGGCCACCCAGTACGTCATGTGCGCGTGGTACTTCCTGCCGACCTCGCGGAAGCGCGAGAACGGTTTCCGGCCGCCCTCGCCCGCGCCGTCTCACGAGAACACCATGAACTGCGACGGCTTCTGACCGGGTGCCAGGTGCTTCGGTCGCGGCTGCTCGGGCCGGCTCCCGGTGAAGGCGGTAAAGCCATCGCCCGGAGCCGTAAGGCGTTCTCGACGGCACTCCGGGAGCGTTCCGCCTCGACTCGGCAGCCCCTCTCCCGACGCTCGCCCCCACACCACCCGAAGCAGCAGCTGAACTGCGGCCCGCGCCGACAGCCGAACCGGAACCGTCCGAAGCAGAAGGCGAGCCGGAACCCGAGCAGCCGGCCGCTCCCAGATCAGCGCCACGGCCGTGACGCCGTGACGCCCAGGGCGACCCTCTTCGTGGCAGCCACCATCCGCCCGCTATCTGCCTTTTCAGGCATTTTGCACGGAAAATACCGACACAGCGCGGCCAAGATCGCGTGCGCCCTCGACGGAATCGGGACGACAACTCATACGCAAAGCACCTTATTCACTTTAATGGGTGATCGAGTGGACCATTTGACCTGAATCATGGACACAAATCTTTACTCTCCATTACGATTCATTTACTGAGCGTTGAGAAATCCCGCCGCTGCACGCCGTGACCCACGGCCGCGTCCCCCACATTCCGCGACCGCGCTGCCCCGGAGGAGACGGGAAACATGTCTGCCTGCGTCCCCACTCGTCATGACCGCACATCCCACAGTTCGCTGCCTTCCCGCGCCTCGGGAATCAAGCGGCCTCACAGCCCGCCACCACCGCACCCCCGCGGACGATTCCGCGTCACGGGCGCCGATCTGTCCGCATCGATCACTGTCTTTCTCATCGCCGTTCCCATGTCGCTCGGCCTGGCCGTCGCCATGGACGCCCCGCTGGAGGCCGGACTCATCTCCGCCGCGGTCGGCGGCATCGTCGCCGGGCTGATCGGCGGCACGCCCCTCCAGGTCAGCGGTCCTTCCGCCGGACTGACGGTGGTCACAGCCGAGTTGATCCAGATCTACGGCTGGCGCACCACCTGCGCGATCACTATCGGCGCCGGGCTTCTGCAGATCCTGCTGGGCTCATTGCGAGCGGCGCGCAGCGCTCTCGCCGTCAGCCCCGCCATCGTGCACGGCACTCTTGCCGGCATCGGCGTGGCCATCGCACTCGCCCAACTGCACATCGTGCTCGGCGGCTCACCACAGAGTTCGGCCGTCGCCAACGTCCTGTCGTTGCCGGACCGATTGGGACGGCTGAGCCCCGCGGCGTCCATGATCGGTGCGCTGACCATCGCCGTACTGGTGGTGTGGCCGCGGCTCCCCGGACGGATCGGGAAACGGCTACGGCGGATTCCGGCGGCCCTCGTCTCCGTGGTGCTCGCGACGGCGGTGGCCGCGGTCGCGGCGCCCGGGATCGCCCGGGTCGATCTGCCCTCCTGGCGTTCGCATGCCCTGCCCGAACTGCCGCAGGGGCCCGTGACGGCCCTGGTTACCGCTGTGCTCACGGTGCTGCTGGTGGCCAGTCTCGAGTCGCTGCTCGCCGCGGTGGCCGTGGACAAGCTGACCGCCGACCGCACCGGCGCGCGAACCACCGACTCGGTCCCCAGCGCCCCCGAGAGCCCGCTTGCCACCACAGCTCCACCTGCCATGGGTACCGCCACCGCCCCGCCGGTCCAGCGCTCCGACCTGGATCGGGAGTTGCGCGGTCAAGGCATCGCCAATGTGCTGTCCGGGCTGCTCGGCGGCTTGCCGGTGTCAGGAGGCGCGGTGCGGAGTTCGGCGAATGTACGGGCCGGGGCCACCGGCCGCGCGGCCACCGTGCTGCACGGCGTCTGGGTGCTTCTGGCCGCCGGGCTGCTGGTCACGGTCCTGGAGTGGATCCCGCTGGCGGCGCTCGCCGCCCTGGTGATGATGGTCGGATTCCAGATGGTGAGTTTCGCCCACATCCGCAACGTCCACAGGCACCGCGAATTCCCGGCATACGCGGCGACGATCACCGGCGTGGTGCTCTTCGGCGTGCTGAAGGGCGTGGCCATCGGGATCGCCGTGGCCGTGGCCGTCGCGCTCCACCGGCTGGCCCGTACCAGGATCACGGTGACCGATCAGAACGGTCAGCATCTGGTGATCGTGCGCGGACAGTTGACGTTCCTGGCAGTGCCACGGCTCAGCCGGGCCCTCAGCCAGCTGCCGCAGGGCGGGGACGCGGTGGTCGAGTTGGACGGCTTCTTCATGGACCATGCGGCGTACGAGACGATCCAGGACTGGAGCAACGCCCAGACCGCCCAAGGCGCCCGGATCGTCTTCACCGGTCGATCCGGCGGCCGGATCGCCGAACCCGCCTCGGCGGCCCACTCCTGCTGCCGCCCCTGGACGCCATGGCGCAACCACCACTGCCACGACCGGCCCGGGCAGCGCGCCGCCGGCACTACGGCCGGCGCCCGCCGGAGCGCCGCCACCAAGGCCGCCTTCGACCCCGGGAAGCACCTGGCCGACGGCCCCGGCACGGGCTCGGTGGTCGCCGATTCCCACGCCTACGTCACTCCGGTGCCCCGTGCCACCGACGCCATCACCCCCACCGGCCACGCCGACCGGACCGAAGACCCCTTCGGGAGAGCCGCCGCTCCCCGCCTGAGCGGGACGCACCGGCTGGTCAGCGGGCTGAGTTCGTTCCAGCGCAATACGGCTCCGCTGGTGCGCGGCGAGCTGGCCCGGCTGGCCCGCGAGGGGCAGCGCCCCTCTCAGCTCTTCATCACCTGCGCGGACTCCCGTCTGGTCACCAGCATGATCACGGCCAGTGGCCCGGGTGACCTGTTCACCGTGCGGAACGTGGGCAACCTGGTCCCCCCGCCGGGGGCGGAGGCCGGTGACGACTCGGTGGGCGCCGCGATCGAGTACGCGGTGGATGTACTGAAGGTCGAATCCATCACCGTCTGCGGCCACTCCGGCTGCGGCGCGATGCAGGCGCTGACGGGCGCGAAGCCGGGCACCCCGCAGACGTCCCTGTGGCGCTGGCTGCGGCACGGTCTGCCGAGTCTGGAGCGGATGGCGTCCCGGCATCAGGCGTGGGCACGGATCTCCGGACGGCTCCCAGCCGATGCGGTGGAGCAGCTCTGCCTCACCAATGTGGTCCAGCAGCTGGACCATCTGCGGGCCCATGAGTCGGTGGCGCGGCGACTCGCGGAAGGCACACTCCAGTTGCACGGGATGTACTTCCATGTCGGTGAGGCACAGGCGTACCTGCTGACCGACGACGCGAGCGCCGGTACGGGGATGGACGAGGTCTTCGACCGGGTGGGCCCCGGTGACCCGTACAGCCACGCCGGCTCGTACGACACCATCGCCGATCCCACGGGTCACGACGGGCTCGGCGCCCCCGTCGCCCCCGGGGACAGCACCGATCCGGTCGGCCCGTCCGGTTCCGACGGGTTGGAACGCACGAGCGCCTGAACCACATGCGCCTCGGGTCCGTGAGACCTTGTGGTCATTCCTCATACACGAAAGCACAGGTCTAAACCAATTCCCGGCAGACACTTGTCACCCGGCCCCTGGCCTGATGAGCTATGCCCTGGGACACAACGGACACCCTGGGAATGGGAGATGTCGTGAGCAACGAGAGCTTGGCCAATCTGCTTCGGGAAGATCGTCGGTTCGCACCCCCCGCCGATCTGGCCGCCGACGCCAACGTCACAGCCGAGGCGTACGCGCAGGCAGAGGCGGACCGGCTGGGCTTCTGGGCCGAGCAGGCCCGGCGCCTGACCTGGGCCACGGAGCCGACCGAGACGCTCGACTGGAGCAACCCGCCCTTCGCGAAGTGGTTCGCCGACGGCAAGTTGAACGTCGCGTACAACTGCGTGGACCGCCACGTCGAGGCGGGCCACGGCGACCGGGTGGCCATCCACTTCGAGGGCGAGCCGGGCGACAGCCGTGCGATCACCTACGCGGAGCTGAAGGACGAGGTCTCCCGCGCAGCCAACGCCCTCACCGAACTCGGCGTCGGCAAGGGCGACCGGGTCGCCGTCTATCTGCCGATGATCCCCGAGGCCGCCGTCGCGATGCTGGCCTGCGCCCGCATCGGCGCCGCGCACTCGGTGGTCTTCGGCGGCTTCTCCGCGGACGCCATCGCCGCCCGTATCCAGGACGCGGACGCCAAGGTCGTCATCACGGCCGACGGTGGCTACCGCCGCGGCAAGCCGTCCGCGCTGAAGCCCGCCGTGGACGACGCCGTCTCCCGCATCGACGCCGTCGAGCACGTCCTCGTGGTGCGGCGCACCGGCCAGGACACCCCGTGGACCGAGGGCCGCGACGTCTGGTGGCACGAGATCACCGGCCGCCAGTCCACCGAGCACGCCCCGGAGGCGTTCGACGCCGAGCAGCCGCTCTTCATCCTCTACACGTCGGGCACGACGGGTAAGCCGAAGGGCATCCTGCACACGTCCGGCGGGTACCTCACGCAGGCTGCGTACACGCACCACGCGGTCTTCGACCTCAAGCCGGAGACCGACGTCTACTGGTGCACCGCCGACATCGGCTGGGTGACCGGCCACTCGTACATCGTGTACGGACCGCTGGCCAACGGCGCGACGCAGGTGATGTACGAGGGCACGCCCGACACCCCCCACCAGGGACGCTTCTGGGAGATCGTCCAGAAGTACGGCGTGACGATCCTCTACACCGCACCGACCGCGATCCGTACGTTCATGAAGTGGGGAGACGACATCCCCGCCAAGTTCGACCTGTCGTCGCTGCGGATCCTCGGCTCGGTCGGTGAGCCGATCAACCCCGAGGCGTGGATCTGGTACCGCAAGCACATCGGCGCCGACAAGTGCCCGATCGTGGACACCTGGTGGCAGACCGAGACCGGCGCGATGATGATCTCGCCGCTTCCCGGTGTCACGGAGACCAAGCCGGGTTCGGCGCAGCGGGCGCTGCCCGGTATCGCCGCCACCATCGTCGACGACGAGGCCAACGAGGTTCCGAACGGCGGGGGCGGCTACCTCGTCCTCACCGAGCCGTGGCCGTCGATGCTCCGCACCATCTGGGGCGACGACCAGCGCTTCATCGACACCTACTGGTCGCGCTTCGAGGGCAAGTACTTCGCGGGCGACGGCGCCAAGAAGGACGAGGACGGCGACATCTGGCTGCTCGGCCGCGTCGACGACGTGATGCTCGTGTCCGGGCACAACATCTCGACCACCGAGGTCGAGTCGGCGCTCGTGTCGCACCCGTCCGTCGCCGAGGCCGCCGTGGTCGGTGCGGCCGACGAGACGACCGGCCAGGCCATCGTCGCGTTCGTGATACTGCGTGGCACGGCGTCCGCCTCCGACAGCCTCGTCGCCGATCTGCGCAACCACGTCGGTGCCACGCTCGGCCCGATCGCCAAGCCGAAGCGGATCCTGCCGGTCGCCGAGCTGCCGAAGACCCGATCCGGCAAGATCATGCGGCGACTGCTGCGCGATGTCGCGGAGAACCGCGAGCTGGGCGATGTCACCACGCTCACCGACTCCTCGGTGATGGACCTCATCCAGACACAGCTGCCGTCGTCGTCCTCCGAGGACTGAGACGCAGCGTCCCCCGCGGGGCGAAACATCGTCCTGCGGGGGGAACAGCGGGATCGAGCGGTACGACCCCGAGGGGCATCCGGAAACGCGCCGGGTGCCCCTCGGGCATTTAGGGTGAAAAACACTGGATACGGCCCCGCACGCCCCAGGTACAGTGGCAGCTGCATCAACAACACATCAAGAAATTTCCACAGGGTGTGCCGGGAAGTCTGGTCGGCAAGTGCATCAGCCATGCCATTGCTGCCGTACCGACCCGGAGGTCTTGACCCGTGGCCGCGCCCACCCCCGCACCCCGCTCCCCCCGCCGGACCTTTCTCGGGCGCCTCTCCCTTCCCGAGCGGAACTACCTCGCGGACGCCCTTCGCACCGAGACCGTCGGCGGAGTCATCCTGCTGGTCGCCGCCATCGCCTCACTGGTCTGGGCAAACACCTTCAGCTCCGGTTACCGGACCATCAGCGACTTCCACCTCGGGCCGCACTCCCTGGGGCTGAACCTCTCCGTGGAGCACTGGGCGGCCGACGGGCTGCTCGCGGTCTTCTTCTTCGTCGCGGGCGTCGAACTCAAACGGGAACTGGTCGCGGGGGACCTCCGTGACCGCAAGGCAGCCGCCCTCCCGGTCGTCGCCGCCCTGTGCGGAATGGCTGTGCCGGCCGTCGTCTACACACTGGTGAACGTGTTCGGCGGCGGTGACACAGGCGGCTGGGCAGTCCCCACCGCGACCGACATCGCCTTCGCACTGGCCGTCCTCGCGGTCATCGGCACCTCGCTGCCGTCCGCGCTCCGCGCCTTCCTGCTCACGCTCGCCGTCGTCGACGACCTCTGCGCAATCCTGATCATCGCCGTCTTCTTCACCGCGGACATCAACTTCCTGGCGCTCATCGGCGCCGTCGTCGGCCTCGCCGTCTTCTGTCTGCTGCTGCACAAGAACGTGCGCGGCTGGTACGTCTACGTACCGCTCGCCCTGATCATCTGGGGCCTGATGTACAACAGCGGCGTCCACGCCACCATCGCCGGTGTCGCCATGGGCCTGATGCTGCGCTGCACCCGGCGCGAGGGCGAGGAGCACTCCCCCGGCGAGCACATCGAGCACCTGATACGCCCGCTGTCGGCCGGTCTCGCCGTGCCCCTGTTCGCGCTCTTCTCGGCCGGGGTCTCACTCTCCGGTGACGCGCTGGCGGGGGTCTTCGCCCGCCCCGAGACGCTCGGTGTCGTGCTGGGGCTCGTCGTCGGCAAGACGGTGGGCATCTTCGGCGGAACATGGCTGGCCGCCCGCTTCACCAGGGCGGAGCTGAACGAGGACCTGGCCTGGGCGGACGTCCTCGCGGTCGCCTCGCTCGCCGGGATCGGCTTCACCGTCTCCCTGCTCATCGGCGAGCTCGCGTTCGAAGGGGACGCCGGCCTCACCAACGAGATCAAGGCCGCGGTGCTGACGGGTTCCCTGATTTCGGCCGTGATCGCCGGTGTACTGCTCAAACTCCGGGTACGCAGATACCGGGCGCTGTACGAGGCGGAGGAGCTCGACGAGGACCAGGACGGAGTGCCCGACATCTACGAACAGGAGAATCCGGAGTACCACCTTCGGATGGCTGCGCTCCACGAGAAGAAGGCCGCGGAGCATCGCCGCCTTGCCGAACTGGCGGGGGCAGCGAGCAGCAAGCCGGACAGTCCGGCATGATCTGACACCAGATGTGTTGAGCTGGAGCAGAAGAGGGAGTCAGGGATGAGCGACCCCGGCAACTACGCGGGCAGCGCCGACCGCAGTCTCGGGCAGCTGGTCGCCTCGGCGACGGCCGAGGTGTCCGCACTCGTGCACGACGAGATCGCCCTGGCCAAGGCCGAGGTGCGGCAGGACGTCAAGCGGGGTGTGACCGGCAGTGTGGCGTTCATCATCGCGGGTGTGCTGATCCTCTTCGCGGTGCCGGTGCTGAGCTTTGCGGCGGCGTACGGAATCCACAACCTGGGGCTCGGGCTCGCCTGGTCGTTCCTGATCGTGGGCGCCGCCTTCATCCTGCTGGGAGCGCTGCTCGCCCTGTTCGCCGTCGCCAAGTTCAAGAAGGTCAAGCCGCCGGAGAAATCCATCGCGTCGGCCAAGCAGACGGCGGCCGTGCTGCAGGGCGTCAAGCCGCATCCGCGGCCCGCCGTCACGGCGGGCGCGAGCCTGCCGGCCGTCACCAGCTCGGGCGGCACGCCGTCGGGCAAGGCCGTGGCGAAGGCTTCGGTCCAGGACGAGGCATCTGCTGTGGCACGCTCGTCCGCATGACCGTCCCCGATTTCAGCGCATTCGGCCCGACTGGCGCCGGCTCCGGTTCCGGCTCGGCCGGACCCGTACGCCTCGACGGTCCCTGGACCCACCGCGACGTGGCGGCCAACGGTGCGCGCTTCCACATCGCCGAGCTGGGCGACGGGCCGCTGGTGCTGCTGCTCCACGGCTTCCCGCAGTTCTGGTGGACCTGGCGCCATCAGCTGACCGCGCTCGCCGGCGCCGGATTCCGTGCCGTCGCGATGGATCTGCGCGGAGTGGGCGGCAGCGACCGCACGCCGCGGGGTTACGACCCCGCCAACCTGGCCCTCGACATCACCGGCGTGATCCGTTCGCTCGGTGAGCCGGACGCGGCTCTGGTCGGCCACGACATGGGCGGCTACCTCGCCTGGACGGCCGCGGTGATGCGGCCGAAGCTGGTGCGCCGACTGGCTGTCTCCTCGATGCCGCACCCGCGCCGCTGGCGGTCCTCCATGCTCTCCGACTTCGCGCAGTCCCGGGCAGGCTCGTACATCTGGGGCTTCCAGCGGCCATGGGTGCCGGAGCGTCAGCTCGTCGCGGACGACGCGGCGTTGGTGGGCCGGCTGATCCGTGACTGGTCGGGACCACGCGCGACGGAGTTCCCCGACGACGCGGTGGTGGACGTCTACCGGCGTGCGATGTGCATCCCGTCGACGGCCCACTGCTCGATCGAACCGTACCGCTGGATGGTGCGGTCCATGGCACGTCCGGACGGCATCCAGTTCAACCGGAGGATGAAGCGCCCCGTGCGGGTGCCCACGCTGCATCTGCACGGATCGCTCGATCCGGCCGTCCGTACGCGGAGTTCGGCCGGGTCCGGCGAGTACGTCGAAGCGCCCTACCGTTGGCGACTTTTCGACGGTCTGGGGCACTTCCCGCACGAGGAGGATCCGGACGGGTTCTCGACCGAACTCATCAACTGGCTCAAGGATCCCGAACCGGACCGGTAGCCCGGGCAGCCGCGCGCGACGGGCTCCCGGGACGGCCGGAACGGTCACCCGGTGGAACCAACCGGTGGCTGGAAGCGCACAGTTGTCCGACGAACAGCCAATTGCCCGGCGCATAGGCCAATTGGCTGAGGCATGGGCGATTACCGACCATGAGGCACGGGCAGACGTCGGGGTATGGGCTGGACGCACGACTTCGGTGACGCAGCACGCAATCGCCGCTCGACCGCTACGGCGGATCCGGGCACTCATGAGGGGGACGGCCCCCAGGGCCGGGTGCACCGTGCACATCTGCACGATCCCCGGCTGGGCATTCCCCGCATCCTCCGCCGCCGGGCCCGCTGGGTCTCGGCGCGACTGCGGCATCCCCGCGGATGACCCGCCCCTCACCCGCTCACACGGCGGGGGCTGCGTGCGGGGCAACTGCCCCGCACTCTCTCGTCCCCCCGCGTCCTACAGCGCGCACCCCTGGCTGTCGACCTGCTGGTTGGCGGCGCGGCCGGCGGTGATGTCCTGGCGGATCTCGTCGGCCGTGAGGGCATAACCCGTGCGGGCGTCGTCCAGCGACTTGGCGAACACGACCCCGTACACCTTGCCGTCGGGCGTGAGCAGTGGGCCGCCGGAGTTGCCCTGGCGGATGGTCGTGTAGAGCGAGTACACATCGCGGCGGACCGTGTCCCGGTGGTAGATGTCCGGGCCGTTGGCGTCGATGCGGGCGCGGACACGGGCGGCACGCACGTCGTACGAGCCGTTCTCCGGGAAGCCCGCGACTATGGCGCTGTTCCCCGTCCGCGCGTCTTGGTCGGTGCCGGTGAACTTCAGCGGCGCCGCGTCGAGGTCCGGGACGTCGAGTACGGCGATGTCGCGCTGCCAGTCGTAGAGGACGACCTTCGCGTCGTACAGCCGCCCCTGGCCGCCGATCTGGACGGTCGGCTCGTCGACGCCGCCGACGACGTGCGCGTTGGTCATCACCCGGCGGTCGGAGAAGACGAAGCCGGTGCCTTCGAGTACCTTGCCGCAGCTCGGGGCCGTACCGACGACCTTGACGATGGACTGCTTGGCGCGTGCCGCGACGGGGCTGCTGACCAACGTCGGGTCCGGGGCCTGGACCTCGGTGATCGGCTCGTTGGCGAAGGGGCTGAAGACCTGCGGGAAGCCGTTCTGCGCGAGGACCGAGGAGAAGTCCGTGAACCAGGTGGAGGCCTGGGCGGGCATCACCCGGGAGATGCCGAGCAGCACCGAGGAGCTGCGGACCTCCTTGCCCAGCGTGGGCAGTGACGTTCCCGCGAGGGCGGAGCCGATCAGCCACGCCACCAGCAGCATCGCGACCACGTTGACCAGCGCGCCGCCGGTCGCGTCGAGGGCGCGGGCGGGTGACCACGTGATGTAGCGGCGGAGTTTGTTGCCGAGGTGCGTGGTGAAGGCCTGGCCGACCGACGCGCACACGATCACGATCACGACCGCGACGACAGCCGCCGTCGAGGAGACCTCGGAGCCGTCGGTCAGCTGGTCCCACAGGACCGGGAGCAGATAGACGGCCACCAGGCCGCCGCCGAGAAAGCCGATCACCGACAGGATGCCGACGACGAAGCCCTGGCGGTAGCCGATCACTGCGAACCACACGGCGCCGGCCAGCAGCAGGATGTCCAGCACGTTCACCGTCTATTGCCCTCGCAGATTCGTCACCGGACCCGTTTTCGTTCGGCTGGGACCGGGCAGGCCCGGGGGGCCCCAGCACGGGAGTCAGCCTGTCATGCGCGCCAGTCGAGCGGCACCTGTCTGGTCCTGTCCCACGGGCGCTCCCAGCCGGCGAAATGCAGAATGCGGTCGATCACCCCGGCCGTGAAACCCCAGACCAGGGCGGATTCGACCAGAAATGCCGGGCCGCGGTGACCGCTGGGATGCCGGGTCGTCACCCGATTGGCCGGATCCGTGAGATCCGCCACGGGAACCGTGAAGACCCGGGCCGTCTCCGCCGGATCGACGACTCCGACCGGGCTCGGCGCCCGCCACCAGCCGAGGACCGGCGTCACCACGAAGCTGCTCACCGGGATGTAGAGCCTGGGCAGCACACCGAAGAGCTGGACACCGCGGGGATCGAGACCGGTCTCCTCCTCGGCCTCCCGCAGAGCGGCCCTGAGCGGCCCCGTGGTCGCCTGGTCGCCGTCCTCCGGGTCCAGTGCGCCGCCGGGGAACGAGGGCTGCCCCGCGTGGGAACGCAGGGACCCGGAGCGCTCCATCAGAAGCAGCTCGGGGCCGCGCTCACCCTCGCCGAACAGGATGAGGACCGCGGACTGCCGTCCCGCACCGCTCTCGGGCGGCAGGAATCGGCTGAGCTGCAGGGGCTCGATGGTCCGTGCGGCGCGGGCGACGGGCTCCAGCCAGCCGGGCAGCCCCTCGGTCGTGACGGCGACGGCCTCGTCACGGCCCGCGTCCGTGGCACCGGCGCGGTCCGGTTCGCGCCTCTGGGCGTCGCGCCGCTCGTACGCCTGCTCACGGGTCCGTGCGTACCCGTCTGCGCGTCGCTGCTCGCGGTCCTGCTCGTAAGGCTGCAGGCGGCCCTCTGCGTGCCCCTGCGCCGAGCTCTGGTCCTGTGCCCCGGAGGTCTCTGCGCGGCCCTCCGCATGGCCCTCCGGGCGGCCTTGGACGTGACTGTGGTCGTGGCTCTGTTCATGCGTCTTCATCGGCACCCCTCGTCGTCTCACAACGCCTGTCGCCGCGCATTTCGTTCCTGAGCGGGCGCCCTCGTCGGTCGGCTGCCGCCCGTGTCACCCGGCTCCCAGCGGCGGAGCGGGCTTCCCCGGGTAGTCCGGCGGCGGGCTGAGCCGCTGGCCGGGCTGCCCGCCCATCTCGTACTTCAGGAGCTTGCGCGCCTTCTCCGGGTCGGTCTCACCCTCGCCGTACGAGGGGCAGAGCGGGGCGATCGGACAGGCACCGCACGCGGGCTTGCGAGCGTGGCAGATACGGCGGCCGTGGAAGACGACGCGGTGCGAGAGCATCGTCCACTCGCTCTTGGGGAAGATCGCGGCGATCTCCGCCTCGACCTTCTCCGGGTCCTCCTGGTCCGTCCATTTCCAGCGGCGGACCAGCCGCCCGAAGTGGGTGTCGACCGTGATGCCGGGGACGCCGAAGGCATTGCCGAGGACGACATTGGCGGTCTTGCGGCCGACACCCGGCAGCGTGACCAGGTCCGCCAGCCGGCCCGGTACCTCACCGCCGAAGTCGTCCCTGAGCGATGCGGAGAGCCCTATCAGCGACTTGGCCTTGGCGCGGAAGAAGCCGGTCGGCCGGATGATCTCCTCCAGCTCCTCCGGGACGGCCGCCGCCATGTCCTCGGGGGTCGGGTAGGCGGCGAAGAGCGCGGGGGTGGTCTGGTTGACCCTCAGGTCGGTGGTCTGGGCGGACAGGACCGTGGCGACGAGGAGCTCGAAGGGATTCCTGAAGTCCAGCTCCGGGTGGGCGTACGGGTAGACCTCGGCGAGCTCGCGGTTGATCCGGCGGGCGCGGCGGACCATCGCGAGGTGGGATTCCGGCTTTCCGGGCTTCGTGTCCTTCACCGGCTTCTTCGCACTCCCCGACACCGTCCGCCTCCCCGGCTTCACCGTTGGGCTTTTTGTCGCCTCTGCCGGGTGATTCGCACCCTGTTCGCCCACAGCGGAATTACGGCCTTCCGACACCCCATCAGCCCCCTTGGCCTGCGCTCTCACCGGCGATTTGGACACCCGGCCAGCCTAGAGCCAGGCACTGACATCCGCCCCGGTCACCGCGGATCCGCCCTCAATCGGCCCCCTGCCGCACGGTGAGCCGCGCCCGTGCGTCAAACTGGTTTGTGATTGATCGCACTGTTTTACCGTCCGGCATGATGGGGACCACGGTTCCCTGAACAGGCCGACAAGGAGAGAACTCGTGGACGACGTTCTGCGGCGCGCCCCGCTTTTCGCGGCGCTCGATGACGAACAGGCCGCGGAGCTCCGCGCCTCGATGAGTGAGGTGACCCTCGCACGCGGCGACGCGCTCTTCCACGAGGGCGACCAGGGCGACCGCCTGTATGTGGTCACCGAGGGCAAGGTGAAGCTCCACCGCACGTCCCCCGACGGACGCGAGAACATGCTCGCGGTCCTCGGCCCCGGTGAGCTGATCGGTGAGCTGTCGCTCTTCGACCCGGGCCCGCGCACCGCCACCGCGACCGCGCTCACCGAGGTCAAGCTCCTCGGCCTCGGCCACGGCGACCTGCAGCCCTGGCTGAACGCCCGCCCCGAGGTGGCCACGGCCCTGCTGCGTGCCGTCGCCCGCCGCCTGCGCAAGACCAACGACCAGATGTCCGACCTGGTCTTCTCCGACGTACCGGGCCGTGTCGCCCGCGCCCTCCTCGACCTGTCGCGCCGGTTCGGCGTCCAGTCGGAGGAAGGCATCCACGTCGTCCACGACCTGACCCAGGAAGAGCTGGCCCAGCTGGTCGGCGCCTCCCGCGAGACGGTCAACAAGGCGCTCGCGGACTTCGCGGGCCGCGGCTGGCTGCGCCTGGAGGCGCGGGCCGTGATCCTGCTGGACGTGGAGCGCCTCGCGAAGCGTTCGCGCTAGCCGCGGACGCCGCCTCGTAGCGACGTGGAGGGTCCCGTCGGATGGCGGGACCCTCCACGCATGTCCGCCCCGTACACGCGCCTGCGACGTCCACGCGTCGCCTCGCGTCAGATCAGCCCGTGCTCCCCCAGATACTCCAGCTGGGCCAGCACCGAGAGCTGCGCCGCCGGCCAGAGCGAGCGGTCCACATCGGCGTACACCTGGGCCACCACCTCGGAGGCCGTACGGTGCCCCGCCTCCACCGCCGTCTCCACCTGCGCCAGCCGGTGCGCGCGGTGTGCGAGGTAGAACTCGACCGCGCCCTGGGCGTCGTCCAGCACCGGTCCATGCCCCGGCAGCACCGTGTGCACCCCGTCGTCGACCGTCAGCGAGCGCAGCCGCCGCAGCGAGTCGAGGTAGTCGCCGAGCCGCCCGTCCGGGTGCGCGACGACCGTCGTGCCGCGTCCCAGGACGGTGTCCCCCGTCAGCACCGCCCGGTCGGCGGGCAGATGGAAGGAGAGCGAGTCCGCGGTGTGCCCCGGGGTCGGGACGACGTGCATCTCCAGACCCCCGGTCGTGATGACGTCGCCCGGGGACAGGCCCTCGTCACCGAGGCGCAGCGCCGGGTCCAGCGCCCGCACTCTCGTCCGGGTCAGCTCGGCGAAGCGCGCCGCGCCCTCCGCGTGGTCGGGGTGCCCGTGGGTGAGGAGGGTGAGCGCGACCCGCCGTCCCGCGCGCTCGGCGGTGTCGATGACGGCCTGCAGATGGCTGTCGTCCAGCGGGCCCGGGTCGATGACGACCGCGAGGTCGGAGTCCGGTTCGGCGACGATCCAGGTGTTGGTGCCGTCGAGGGTCATCGCCGAGGCGTTGGGCGCGAGGACGTTGACCGTACGAGTGGTGGCAGGACCGGACACGACTCCGCCGCGCGGCTGTCCGGGAAGAACCGCTGCCTCGCTCACAGGACCTCACCGCCCGCGCCGCCGGCCGGAATGTGTTTGGTGAACTCGTCGTGCCCCGGCCAGCTCAGCACCAACTCGTCGCCGTCGAGCCGGGCCTGCGCGAGGACGGGGGTGAGGTCCTGCGAGGACGCGGCCTTCAGTGCCTCGGCCGCGGTGGCGTACGGCCGCAGCTGACGCAGCGTCGACACGGTCGGCGGCATCATCAGCAGCTCGCCCCTGTCGTACCCGTCGGCGGCATCAGCGGGGGCGATCCACACCGTACGGTCGGCCTCCGTGGAGGCGTTGCGGGTGCGCTGGCCCTCGGGGAGCGCGGCGACGAAGAACCAGGTGTCGTAGCGGCGCGGCTCGAACTCGGGCGTGATCCAGCGCGCCCACGCCCCGAGCAGATCGGAGCGCAGTACCAGGCCGCGCCGGTCCAGGAACTCGGCGAAGGACAGCTCGCGGGCGATCAGCGCCTCCCGGTCGGCCTCCCAGTCGGCGCCCGTGGTGTCTCCGACGACCGTGTCGGCGGTCGGCCCGGCGAGGAGGACACCCGCCTCCTCGTACGTCTCGCGGACCGCCGCACAGACGACGGCCTGCGCCTCGGCCGCCGTACCGACACCGAGCCGCTCGGCCCAGCTCTCCAGCGCGGGGCCGGCCCAGCCGACGAGGCGGTCGTCGTCGCGCGGATCGACCCCGCCACCCGGATAGGCGTACGCGCCTCCGGCAAAAGCCATGGAGGCGCGGCGGCGCAACATGTGGACGGTGGGCAGGCCGCCGGCGTCAGCGGGGTCCCGGAGCAGCATCACGGTGGCGGCGCGCCGGGGAGTCGCGGCCGTCAGCTCGCCCGCGGCGAGCGCCCGGATCCGGTCGGGCCATTCCGGTGGGTACCACTGACCATTGGACATGGCCGGAGGCTATCCGGAACCGCGTCGATGTTCGAGGGGTGCCGGTCGCGCCACCCGCGATCCCGAATGATGCCGCCCGGTCGCCCCTCCACGACCCGTCCCCGAACGCGCGATCCCGCCCGGTCGCATCGACCGGACGGGATCGCGGAGACCACTCGTCCCACCACTGCGGCGGCGGCTCAGGCCCCGGTCAGCTCGACCTGGACCTCGACCTCGACCGGTGCGTCCAGCGGAAGCACCGCGACGCCCACCGCGCTGCGCGCGTGCACGCCCTTGTCGCCGAGCACCGCGCCCAGCAGCTCGCTCGCACCGTTGATCACGGCGGGCTGTCCGGTGAAGTCGGCGGCCGAGGCGACGAAGCCCACGACCTTCACGACCCGCTTGATCCGGTCCAGGTCACCGGCGACCGACTTCACGGCGGCCAGCGCGTTGAGCGCGCAGGTCTTCGCCAGCTCCTTGGCCTCGTCCGGCGTGACCTCGGCACCGACCTTGCCGGTGACCGAGAGCTTGCCCTCCACCATGGGCAGTTGGCCCGATGTGTACACATATACACCGGATTGGACGGCCGGCTGGTACGAGGCCAGCGGCGGTACGACGTCCGGCAGCGTCAGCCCGAGCTCGGCGAGCTTCGCCTCGACGGCGCCCGCCACTACGCCTTCTCCCGCTTCAGGTAGGCCACGAGCTGCTCGGGGTTGTTCGGGCCGGGAACGACCTGGACCAGCTCCCAGCCGTCCTCGCCCCAGGTGTCCAGAATCTGCTTGGTCGCGTGCACGAGAAGCGGCACGGTCGCGTATTCCCACTTGGTCATGGGCCGACTGTAATGCCTGGCACGTACGGCCTCGTGCGTAGCCCGCGGCCCGACTGGTTAGGCTCGAATACGTGAGCAGGTTCCAGGTCGTCAGCGGCAAGGGTGGTACCGGTAAGACCACGGTCGCCGCCGCCCTCGCGCTCGCCCTCGCGACCGAGGGCAGGCGCACCCTCCTCGTCGAGGTCGAGGGCAGGCAGGGCATCGCCCAGCTCTTCGAGGCGGAGTCCCTTCCGTACGAGGAGCGCAAGATCGCCGTCGCGCCGGGCGGCGGCGAGGTGTACGCCCTCGCGATCGACGCGGAGCGCGCGCTCCTCGACTACCTCCAGATGTTCTACAAGCTCGGCAGCGCGGGCCGGGCGCTCAAGAAGCTCGGCGCGATCGACTTCGCCACCACCATCGCGCCGGGCGTACGGGACGTGCTGCTGACCGGCAAGGCCTGCGAAGCCGTACGCCGCAAGGACAAGCAGGGCCGGTACAGCTACGACTACGTGATCATGGATGCGCCGCCCACCGGCCGCATCACGCGCTTCCTCAACGTGAACGACGAGGTGGCGGGGCTGGCCCGGATCGGCCCGATACACAATCAGGCGCAGGCCGTGATGCGGGTGCTGAAGTCCCCCGAGACGGCGGTCCATCTGGTGACGCTGCTGGAG
Organism: Streptomyces sp. JH14; assembly: GCF_029428675.1. Classification (GTDB taxonomy): domain Bacteria; phylum Actinomycetota; class Actinomycetes; order Streptomycetales; family Streptomycetaceae; genus Streptomyces. The sequence goes on from NZ_JAJNEL010000001.1 coordinate 3,179,533, forward strand.
GAGATGCCGGTCCAGGAGACCGTGGACGGCATCGCGGAGCTGCAGGCGGCCGAACTGCCGGTGGGCAGGGTCATCGTGAACATGGTGCGACCGCATCTGCTGGACGAGGACGCGCTGCGCACCGCGTCGGGCAACCGTCGCAGGGAGATCGCGAAGGCGCTGACCAGGGCCGGTGTGACCGGCTCCGCGGCGCTCGTACGGCCCTTGGTCGAGCAGGCCGCCGAGCATGCCCAGCGGGTCGAGCTGGAGCGCGAGCAGCGCGCGGTCCTCGCCGGGCTGGACCTGCCGACCGGCGAACTCCCTCTGATCGGTGAAGGTGTGGACCTCCCCGGGCTGTACGACCTGGCGATCGAACTCCGCAAGCAGGGCGTGGGCGAAGAGGCGGGACAAGGGGTGGGTACATGACAGCGCGTACGAGGACGGGCGCGGCCACGGGTACGGGCGCGGCCCCGGAGACCGCGCAGGACCCCGGCGAGGAAGCCCTCTTGGACACCGCCCCGGCCCTGGACGCCGACGCGCTGCTCGCCGACCCGGACATCCGGATCATCGTCTGCTGCGGTTCGGGCGGCGTCGGCAAGACCACGACCGCCGCGGCGCTGGGCGTACGGGCGGCCGAGCGCGGCCGGAAGGTCGTCGTCCTCACCATCGACCCGGCCCGCAGGCTCGCCCAGTCCATGGGCATCGACTCGCTGGACAACATCCCTCGCCGGGTGCCGGGCATCGACGGCGAAGGTGCCGGGGAACTGCACGCCATGATGCTCGACATGAAGCGGACCTTCGACGAGATCGTCGAGGCGCACGCGGACGGCGAGCGGGCCCGCGCGATCCTGGAGAACCCCTTCTACCAGTCCCTGTCGGCCGGTTTCGCGGGCACGCAGGAGTACATGGCGATGGAGAAGCTCGGGCAGCTGCGGGCGCGCAACGAGTGGGACCTGATCATCGTCGACACCCCGCCGTCGCGTTCCGCGCTGGATTTCCTGGATGCGCCCAAGCGGCTGGGATCGTTCCTGGACGGGAAGTTCATCAAGCTGCTGATGGCACCGGCGAAAATGGGCGGCCGGGCCGGGATGAAGTTCCTCAACGTCGGCATGTCGATGATGACCGGGACCCTCGGCAAACTCCTCGGCGGTCAGTTCCTGCGTGACGTACAGACGTTTGTCGCGGCGATGGACACCATGTTCGGCGGCTTCCGGACCCGGGCCGACGCCACGTACAAACTGCTGCAGGCCCCCGGTACGGCGTTCCTCGTCGTCGCGACACCGGAGCGCGACGCGCTGCGCGAGGCCGCGTACTTCGTGGAACGGCTGGCCGCGGAGGACATGCCACTGGCGGGTCTGGTCCTCAACCGGGTACACGGCAGCGGCGCCGCCCGGCTCTCCGCCGAGCGCGCCTTGGCGGCCGCAGAAAATCTTGACGACATCGGCATTGTGGATCAGGCGGCCGGGAAGGCTGGACTTCGTGACCCGGCCGGCTCTGCAGTCGCCTCTCCCGAAGCCCCCGAGGCCGCCGAGCCGCCGCCCTCCCTCGCCCGTTCCGAACACACCGAAGACCCTGAGACCGACAGCGATACACACCTGGCCGAACGCGAGGCTCGCAAAACCGGGCCCGCGGCTCACCGAACGGAACCAGAGGCCCTCGGAATCGAACCCTCATCCGAAGCTGTCTCCGTAGAACAGCTGACCGCAGGTCTGTTGCGACTGCATGCCGAACGCATGCAGGTCGTCGCGCACGAACAGCACACCCGCGCCCGCTTCACCGCGCTGCACCCCGAGGTGGCCGTGACCGAAGTCGCCGCACTGCCGGGTGATGTGCACGACCTGGCAGGGCTTCGGGCCGTCGGGGACCGGCTCGCGACCGGTTCCGCGCCGGCCGGAGCTGCCTGACCACCTGAAAGGCCGAGCGGCCTGCGAGGCCTATCCCACAGCGGCGTACGTCTCGTGCAGCTCGTCGTCATCCAGACCGATCGCCACCGGCAGGATGCCCGTGGACCGCTCGTACTCACTGCGAGCGGTCTCCAGCAGTCGGCGCCAGGACGTGACGGTGGGCCGCCTGCGCAGCAGTGCGCGCCGCTCCCGCTCGGTCATTCCGCCCCACACGCCGAACTCGACGCGATTGTCCAGCGCATCGGCCAGGCACTCGGTCCGCACCGGGCATCCGGTGCACACCGCCTTGGCCCTGTTCTGCGCTGCCCCTTGTACGAACAGTTCATCCGGATCGGTAGTGCGGCAGGCTGCCTGCGCACTCCAGTCGGTTACCCAGCCCATCACGGCGCCGTCCTCTCCCGAATCGAGGCTCCCCCACGGCGGTAGCGGCATATTCACCGCTGCCAGTTGAGGACGTTACGGAAGGCAGCGACAGCACAACACCCCCTTCGGGCCCAATCTTGAATGGCCCGAACGGACTATGCGTACGCGGCAGATCACCCAGGGGAGTGAGGTGGCGACATCCGTGACTATCCCGACCAAATCGGGACAGTTCGCCTGGGTCACAACGGATGTTCGATGACACACGAGGCGATTTCGGGAGCACCTCGGGTCACGGCCGGGTCAAGGCCGGGTTGTGCATGGGGGTTGATACAGAACCGGACTGCTGTGACAGTTGTGAGCAGCTTAGGCCAACGCATATACGCCTGTCCGGCGAATGAGAACGTAGGCTGCCCCCATGCCAAAGAACCGCTCGGGCGGTGGTCTCACCGCGACCCAGCAGGCCGCCAAGTTCCTCGGTGTCGCCGCGCTCTCCGGAGTCGTGCTCGCAGGCCTCGCGCTGCCGGCCGCCGGAGTTCTGGGACTCGCCGCCAAGGGGACGGTCGAGGGATTCGACGAAATCCCGGCCAATCTCAAGACTCCGCCGCTGAGCCAGCGCACCACGATCCTGGACAGTCAGGGCGGCGCGATCGCCACGGTCTACTCGCGCGACCGCACCGTCGTCCCGCTGAAGGACATCTCCCCGTCCATGCAGAAGGCGATCGTCGCGATCGAGGACGCGCGCTTCTACGAGCACGGGGCGGTCGACCTCAAGGGCATCCTTCGCGCGATGAATCGCAACGTGCAGGCCGGTGGGACCGCGCAGGGCGCGTCGACCCTCACCCAGCAGTACGTGAAGAACGTCTTCGTCGAGGAGGCGGGCGACGACCCGACCAAGGTCGCGCAGGCCACCCAGCAGACGGTGGGCCGCAAGGTCCAGGAGTTGAAGTACGCGATCCAGATCGAGGAGGAGCTCGGCAAGAAGAAGATCCTGGAGAACTACCTCAACATCACCTTCTTCGGTCAGCAGGCGTACGGCATCGAGGCCGCCTCGCACCGCTACTTCTCCAAGTCGGCGAAGGACCTGAATCTGGAGGAGTCCGCGCTGCTGGCCGGCCTCGTCCAGTCGCCGAGCCGCTATGACCCGGTCAACGACGCGGAGGAGGCGACCAAGCGTCGCAACACCGTGCTCCAGCGGATGGCGGACGTCGGGGACATCTCGCAGGCCATGGCGGACAAGGCGCAGGCGACGCCGATCAAGCTGAAGGTCAGCAAGCCGAAGAACGGCTGCATCACCGCCGTCAAGGGCGCCGGTCTCTTCTGTGACTACGTACGCCAGGTCTTCCTCACCGACCCGGCCTTCGGCAAGACCAAGGAGGACCGGGCCAAGATCTGGAACCAGGGCGGTCTCACGATCCGCACCACGCTCGACCCGCAGTCGCAGCAGGGGGTGCAGGACTCGATCAAGAGTCACGTCTACAAGACGGACAAGGTCGCCACTGCCGTGACCCTGGTCCAGCCGGGCACCGGCAAGATCATGGGCATGGGCCAGTCGAAGCCGTACGGACTCGGGCCGAACGAGACTCAGTACAACTACTCGGTCAACAAGGCCATGGGCGGTTCGAACTACGGCTTCCCCACCGGGTCGACGTTCAAGCCGTTCCTTGCCGCGGCAGCCATAGAGGGCGGCAAGCCGGCGACGCAGATGTACTCGGCCCCGTACGAGATGGACTACCCGGACACGGTCCAGACCTGCGGGAAGCCGTGGGTCAACAACGCGGTGCCGAAGTATCACCTGGAGAACGAGAGCGAGAGCGAAGAGGGCCCGTACGCGCTGAAGGACGCCATGGCGAAGTCGGTCAACACCTACTTCGTGCAGATGCTCCAGGACATCGGCATGTGCCCGGTCTCGAACATGACCGACAAGCTGGGCGTGGTGCAGGGCGACGGCACCAAGCTGCCGCAGAACCCGTCCACGCTGACCCTCGGCTCCAACGGTCTCTCGCCGCTGACGATGGCCAGCGCGTACGCGGCGTTCGCCAACCGCGGCACCTACTGCACGCCGATCGCCATCGAGTCGGTGAAGACGGCGAACGGCGACTCGCTCTCCGTACCGAAGACCACCTGCACGCAGGCGATGTCGCAGACGACGGCCGACACCATCAACACCCTGCTGCGCGGCGTGATCGACTCCGGTACGGGCCGTGAGGCCGGTCTCCAGAACCGTGACAACGCGGGCAAGACGGGTACGACCGACGCCCGCAAGAACGCCTGGTTCGTCGGCTACACGCCGAACATGTCGGGTGCCGTCTGGGTCGGCAGCCCGTCCCAGAAGGTCGAGATGGAGAACATCACCATCGGTGGCGTGTACCGGGACAAGGTGTACGGCGGTGAGGTCCCCGGACCGATCTGGCGTGACGCCATGACGAGCGCCCTCAGCGACCAGCCCGCCCCGTCCTTCGTCACCGTCGACATTCCGGACGCGCCGAAGGACGACGAGGACAGGGGCCGCGGCAGGGGCCACGACAGGGGCGGCCGCGGCGACGACGGCGGCGACAATCCCGGCGACAGCCCGTTCCCCGGCATCAGCTTCCCGCCGGACATGCGCGGCGGGAACAACGGGGCCAAGCCCGGCCAGAACAATGGCGGCACGACCGGTCCCTGACCGGCCCCGTCACACACAGCCGCCACAGAAAAGTGGGGTGGACCGGAACATCCGGTCCACCCCACCTTCGCGTAGGTACGGAACTACCGCCTCAGCCCGCGAGGAGCTTCTTCACCGCGGCCGCCACCCGGCCGCCGTCCGCGCGCCCCGCGACCTTCGGGTTCACGATCTTCATGACGGCGCCCATGGCCCGCGGCCCCTCGGCGCCGGCGCCCTTCGCCTCGTCGACGGCCGCCGCCACGATCGCGCCCAGCTCGTCGTCGCTCAGCTGCTTCGGCAGGTAGGCGTCGAGCAGCTCGCCCTCCGCCCGCTCGCGCTCGGCCTGCTCGCTCCGGCCGCCCTGCGCGAAGGCCTCGGCCGCCTCGCGGCGCTTCTTCGCCTCCTTGGCGATCACCTTCTGCACCTCGTCGTCGGAGAGCTCACGGGCCGTCTTGCCGCTGACCTCCTCCTTGGTGATCGCGGTGAGAGTCAGCCGGAGCGTGGACGAGGTCAGCTCGTCGCGCGCCTTCATGGCCGTCGTGAGGTCTTCCTTGAGCTTGGACTTGAGCGTGGTCATGAGCTGATTGTGGCAGGTGCGGGGTGCGGACCGCCCGCCGGTTTTCCGCGGGGCGCACGGTGTCTGCAACGATGGGCGCATGCGCGCACGCTACGGAGTACCCCTGAAAGTCACGGCAGTCGGCGCTGCGGTCGGCGCCGCCGGTCTCGCCTACGCGGCAGGATTCGAGGCCCGCTCGTTCCGGCTCCGACGGGTCACGATCCCGGTACTCCCGCACGGGGCACGCCCGTTGCGCGTGCTGCAGGTCTCCGACATCCACATGGTGAGCGGCCAGCGCAAGAAGCGCGGCTGGCTGCAGTCGCTGGCCGGGCTGCGCCCGGACTTCGTCGTGAACACCGGCGACAACCTCTCCGACCCCCAGGCCGTGCCGGAGCTGCTGGACGCTCTCGGCCCGCTGATGGACGTCCCCGGTGTGTACGTCTTCGGCTCCAACGACTACTACGGCCCCAAGCTCCGCAACCCGGCGCGCTACCTCCTCGAGAAGGCCCGGGGCAAGCACGGTCTCAACGGGAACGCCCCGGCGGTCGGCGTCGTCCACAACCCGTGGGAGCCGATGCGCGACGCGTTCGACGAGGCGGGCTGGCTGAACCTGAGCAACACCCGCGGCCGTCTCAAGGTCGACGGCCTGGAGATCGCCTTCACCGGTCTCGACGACCCGCACATCAAGCGGGACAGGTACGCGGAGGTCGCGGGCGGGACGGAAACGGGCGCCGACCTCTCGATCGGCGTGGTGCACGCCCCGTACCTGCGCTCCCTCGACGCCTTCACGGCCGACGGCTACCCCCTGATCCTCGCGGGCCACACGCACGGCGGCCAGCTCTGCATCCCCTTCTACGGCGCCCTGGTCACCAACTGCGACCTGGACACCGACCGGGTCAAGGGCCTCTCCAGCCACACGGTCGGCGACCGGCGCGCCTACCTCCACGTCTCGGCAGGCTGTGGCACCAACCGCTACACCCCGGTCCGCTTCGCCTGCCCGCCCGAGGCGACCCTGCTGACGCTGACCCCCCGCGGCTGATCCCTCTGCACCGCCTGCCCGGGCCCCGCGGGCGCCGGGACAGAAACCGGATTTCACCTCCGGCCGCGGGTGGGCTAAAGTAATCGATGTCGCCAGGACAACGGCGGCGATCGGGGTGTAGCGCAGCTTGGCAGCGCGCTTCGTTCGGGACGAAGAGGTCGTGGGTTCAAATCCCGCCACCCCGACAGCTGAGACATCAGGGCCACCTGCTCTTGCGAGTAGGTGGCCCTGATGCGTTGTGCGAGGCCGTCCTGGGAGAAGATCTTGGGATTTCTCTCCCAGGCGGCGCCCGACGCCGCGTTTTCAGACGTTCCTGCAGAAGATCGTTGAGCACATGCACCGGGGACGTGGGGCACATCGCGAGCCGGGCATCGAGCGCTCCCTCCCACTCCGCAGTGAGTCCCATCGAGTCAGCCCCTTCGCCATCGGTATCCAGCACCCATCCGCCCGACCTGCGGCGCCTCTCCCCCGCGTCGGACCGCCTGGCCGGGCTCGCGCCCAGCAGCGGCACAGGTCGTGCCTCCTGCGGTGCCTTCCTCGGGTACCCGTACGAAGCGGCCGGCGTGAACAGCCACGTGACGAACCCCGTTCCTCCGACAGAACCTCGCCGGAGATCCGCACCGAATTCCCGGCTCAGCACCGAGTCAGTAGCCGAGTGCGGGGAACCAGTCGCCCCGGCCTCGGGGTGTGAGGTCGAGGATGTGCCACACCGGACTGAGCAGGTCGATGCCCCGCTGGTCGATGCCGTCGTCCATCCGGGGGTGCGCAGAGTAGAAGTGGCGCACCGACCCGTCGTCGTCGCGGGTGAACACCGACACCGTCGAGTCCTGGTTGCCGTCGGCGTCCTCGCTGCCGAGGTCGTATTTGAAGGTGCTGGACCCGGCGCTGAGCAGGCGCAGGTTCGGCCACTGCCGGATCCGGGCGTGCGCACGGAGCACGGGCAGGTCGGCCGCGGCGACGACGGCGAGGTCGACGTTCCGCACGACGTGGTGGGCGATGCCGTTGAACCCGTCGATCCACATCGTGCACATGGGGCACGGATCGGTCTGCTGCTTGCCGTACATGAAGTGGTAGACGACCAGGTCACGCCCTGGCCCGGTGAACAGTTCACTCAGTCGCACGGTCTTCACCGGCGCGTCACCGGCCTGAAGGTCGGCAGGGCCCTCCTCGAACACGTAGTCGTCGACGACAGGGCCCGGCGGCAGCCGCCGGCGCAGGTCGGCGACGCGTTCGCGGTGACGCATCAGCTCGACCTCGGCCTGGCGCAGCTCCTCGCGGGCGCTGACGTAATCGGCCGGCTCCCCGGTGAGATTGGTCTGACGCATCGCTACCACCTCCCGGACGACGACCGGCGTAGCCGCTGTCTGGTGGGCACCATCCGCTCCCGTCCTCATTGTCTGCTGACGCACGAGAGCCCGCCAGGCGGCGCCCGCGCACCGAGCTGGGCCCACGGACCGCCCCGGGCGGTGGCACAGCGGACGCACGGGCATCACCCGGCACGGGTGCGGGAGGTCGCCGAAAAGGTGCTGCGTCCCGGTGGCGACGGCCCCGCCCGAGCCGGGCGGCCACCGTTCCTACTGTTCCTTCTCCAGCCCCGACCTCAGCTGGACGAACGCGAGTTCGGCCGCCCGCACGGCCCCCTCGTACACCTGGTCCGCGCTCGCCCCGGCATCGATGCGCCGCCAGTTCTCCATCGCCAGGATCCGCTGCACCGCGATGATCTGGCCGGCCGCCAGCTGCTCCCGCACCCCGTCCCCCAGCGCGCGGGCGAGCGCAGCCTCCGAGCGGCTCTGGTATCCGTACAGGCGGGCCACCAGGGACGGTGTCCCGTACAGCATCCGGTGGAACGCCAGCACCTGCGGATGATCGCAGAGCCCGGTCACCGGGTCGCGGCGCTCCAGGCCGTCCAGGAAATGGCGGCGCAGGGCGTCGAGCGGGGATTCGTCGTCCGCGCGGGCCGCGACGATCCGGGCGGCCTCGTCCTCGTGGTCGGCGAACCGGTGCAGCGCCAGGTCCTCCTTGGACGGGAAGTACCGGAACAGCGTCGGCTTGGAGATGTCGGCGGCGGCCGCCACCTCCGCCACGGAGACCTTGTCGAAGCCCCGCTCCAGGAACATCGCGATCGCGGCATCGGAGACCGCCTCGTACGTCAGCTGCTTCTTCCGCTCACGCAGGCTGATCGGCTGCCGCGTCACCGTCCCGGGGCCGGTCGTCTCTCCGCTCATGACCATGAAGGGTACGCCCTTGACCTCAACCGGACTTGACGTCCGAGGGTGGCCGCAAGGGTGCCGGACGGGTCGGCCGCCCACTGACGGAGGGGTGTGATCCGCATGCGTGTGGCGCTGGTCAGGGAGCTGGGTGGTCCGGAGGTACTGGTTCCGGCCGAGCTGCCCGATCCGGTCGCGGGCCCCGGCGAGGTGGTGATCGACGTGAGTCACGTTGACACGCTCTTCGTGGAGACCCAGATCCGGTCGGGTGCGTTCAGTGCCTACTTCCCGGTCCAGCCCCCGTACGTACCGGGCGGCGGGGTCGCCGGAACGGTGCATACGGCCGGCGAGGGCGTCGACGCGGGATGGACCGGCCGCCGGGTCATCGCCTCCGTCGGCTTCACCGGCGGCTACGCCGAGCGGGCGGTGACCTCCGCCGACCGCCTGGTACCGGTACCGGACGGACTCGGGCTGCGCGAGGCCGCCGCGCTCGCCCACGACGGGGTGACGGCCGCCGCGCTGATGGAGGCGACCGCCCCCGGTCCCGGCGAACGCGTACTGCTCCTCGGCGCCTCCGGTGGCATGGGCACCCTCCTCGTCCAGTTGATGCACGCGGCCGGCGCACATGTCGTCGCCGTGGCACGCGGCGAACGGAAGACGGCGCTGGTACGGGAGCTGGGCGCCGACGACGTGATCGACGGCTCGGACGCGGAGTGGGCGGAGCGGGCCCGCACGGCCCTGGCGGCGGCGGGCGGCCCGGCCGACGTGGTCCTGGACGGCGTGGGCGGCGCCATGGGCGCGGCCGCCTTCGCCCTGACCGCCGACGGCGGCCGCTTCTCCGCCCACGGGGCGCCGACGGGCGGCTTCGCCCCGATCGAACCGCAGGAGGCCGCGCGGCGCGGCATCACGCTGCGCGGCATCGGGGACGTACAGCTGACGGACGCGGAGTACGTACGCCTGGCGGGCCGCACACTCGCCGAGGCGGCGGCCGGGCGGCTGCGTCCGGTGATCGGCCACGTCTACCCACTGTCACAGGCGGCCGACGCGCACACGGCGATCGAGGAACGCGGACTGCTGGGCAAGGTGCTGCTGAGCGCGCAAAAGGAGGGGTGACGGGGCCCGGGGGCCGCCGTTGGCGCTCACCTCGTGCGGACGACCGGCACCCCTGCCTGTCAGGACGCGGACGGGGCGACCGTATCCGAGTGGGATGTGAACCAGGTGGCGTAGGCGGCCGCCACCTGACGGAGCGTGGGCACCGCCTGCAGGCCCAGCGGACGCCGGGCCGCCGCCAATGCCTGCTGCACCCGCCCGGCGACCTTCTGCAACTGATCCAGGTTGAGCTCCGGAGGTCGCCGGCTCAGCGCCAGCGCGGCCCGGATCACATCGGTGTACACCGACTGGGCTCGCTTGTAGTCGCGCAGGACGTCCAGATCCACTTCCCACCCCTTGACGCACTCCGGCCGCCGGCTCTCGACGGCCCGCCGCCAGAGTCCGGTGACCCGCTCCGCCTCCTTGCGCGAGTAGCGCATCAGATGGAGGTGGGTTGCCAGGTCGTACAGAGGATCGCCGATCATCGCGAGTTCCCAGTCGACGGCCCAGAGGTCACCCTGCTCGTCGACGATGAGATTGAGCCCGTGCAGATCACCGTGCAGGAGCGTGAAGGTACGTCCGGTGAGGGTCTCGGCGGACTTCTTGAGCCCGTCCAACGCCCCTTCCCGCACGCCGAGCTCCGCCAGAAGTCCGTGATACGCGACACCGTGCTCCTGGTACACGCGTTGCTCGGTGAAGTTGATGAGCCGGGTCAGGAATCCGTGGGAGTCGCCGTCGACGGGACGGTCCGCATCGTCACAGATCCTGCGCGCTGCGACATCGTCGATGCCGAGGGAGGCCAGCTCGCCGAAGAGTTCGCCGAGCTGAGTCCGGTGCTTCGGTGACAGGGTCTCGCTCGCCACGCCGACCCCGAGAGTCCTCCCCTCGATGAACCGTTGCAGCAGTACGCCGTAGTCGAGCACCTCCGGGATCCGTGTCACTCGTCCCTGCAGGTCCCGGAGCAGTTCCTCCTCCAGGGCGAAACATCTCCGGTCGAACCAGAGCAGCCCCTCGCGCGGCTCCCGGTACTTGGCGCGACCCCCTCCGGGCAGCGGGACGGCGTAGGCCTCGTGATGGTGCCCCTTGAGGGGGCCTTCGATCGCCGGGTGGTCGAGAGGCAGCCCGAACATGTCCGCCGCTCGGCGCTTGACCCCGGATTCCAGCGGAACTTCCATGTCTCGGCGCCTTTGGACTGGAGCTCGTGAAGGTGACTACTGGTGCCATCGCCTTTCCGGGGCGCGTATTACAGAGACTCCGTGAGTTTCACTCCACCAGATGGCGCGCTGCCCGAACACCCTCACCGCCGTTGCCCCCGAACGTCCTTCACTGCCTCGACCAGGAGCTCCAGGCGCCCGACGGTGACCCCGTCCTCGGCACCCAGTGCCTCCCACTTCCTGTGGTTCTTCGCATATCCGATGAAGGGGATGCCCAGCCTCCGGGCGGCCTCGCGGTCGGCCCAGGAATCCCCGATCATGAGTGCGTCGGCCGCCGCCGATCCGGTCGACTCCAGGGCCCGGCCCAGGCAGTGCGGATCCGGTTTGAGGAGCGCGGGGTCGGACATCCGGCCGTGCACATGCGGTCTGAAGCAGTCGGCCGTGCCGCGGCTCTCGAGATAGTGATGCACCGCGGTTGCGGAGTTGTTGGTCGTCACGGCCAAGACGAATCCACCGTCGCGGAGGGTACGTATCAGCAAGTCGGCGCCGGGAGTGGCCTCGGCGCTCCTGGTGGCCTCGACCTCCTCGGCCGTGAGCCGCCGCTCCAGATGCCCGACCAGTTCGGGGTTCGCGTAGAGGCCGGCGACCGTCCGCAGCACGGCCAGCGGGTCCCTTTCTCCGACCGCCTCGGACACGTGGGCCGGATCGCCCCCGCGCAGGCCCAGTTCACCCGCCAGCGCCTGGGCGACCCGCTTCGCGGTGTGGCCGGAGAACAGATCGCAGACAGGCCCGTCGAAGTCGAAGAGCACGCACTTGGCCGACGCGAAAAGGGCCGACAACGCCCTCGGGTGCGGGTTGGTCACAGCACTCCGTCCGTCGGGCAGCAGGCAAGTGGCGGGGCTCGCACTCTCCATACTGCCCGCAGTCCCCGGGAACATCAGAGGAGTCCGGCCATCAATCAGCATGGCCACGACGACAATTGGGGCACTCCGTGTCAGGTACCCAGAACCAGTTCGGTCGCAATCGTGTTCCACAGGCTCTCGAACCATGCCGCGGACTGCGTCACGAACAATTGATCGCGTACCCCGGCAGTGACTTCGAAGCGGAAGAGCGTCGAGTCACTGCCCAGCACATCGAACAGCTCGGTCGGTGAGCCCTCGATCAGCTCCTCACGCTTCTCCACCGTGTAGTACGCGAACAGTGCCTCCGTCCCGTTCAGCAGATACAGCTTCACCGGAGGAGTGAACGGCAGGGCCTTCATGGTCACTTCGACGTCCAGGTCGTGCGTGCTGCGCAGCGATTCAAGGTTGTGCCTGAGCACCTGCCCCTGCGAGTTGCGCAGCGCCAGCCAGCGCTGGTGCACGGCCCCGTCGTCCTGCAGAGGTTCGGCCCGTCTGGGAAAGGCGAGGTCGAGGTCGCGGGCCGGCAGCATCACCCGGACCTTCACCGAACCCGGGGAAAGCCTTCCCGCCCTGATCCGCTGCAGTGGCTCGGACAGGGCGAGGGTGAGGGACTCGGCCGTCAGGCAGAGTGCATCGATCCGTACGGCGTCGCCCTGGAACGCCCCCAGGATCCGGGGTCCGAGCCCCGCCGCCGTCTGCTGCGGGATTTCCACCGCGGCCGGGCTGGCGACCCGGGGCGGAGCCCCTCGGGTGACGCCCGTGAGCAGCCCGTCGCCCTGCAGACGCTGAAGCGCCAGCCGGACCACTCCGCGCTCGACCCCGAACTCCTCGGCCAGCACGGCCTGGGTGGGCAGCTGGTCGCCGGACTTCAGGTCTCCGGTACGGATGCGCGCCCGAAGCGCATCCGCTACGTCATCGGGCGAGGGCTTACGACTGCCGTTCATTGCTGTGCGCTCAGGAGTCACAACAGAACGCTACAACTTCCGGCCATCGAGCGGGAGTTGTTTACGAGATGGCACCAACTGGGAACAACTCACGTAGTTGGTCGTAACCTCCCCGAGTTCGACCCGGCACATCCCCCGCTCGCCCGTCCACCGTCGTACGGGTGCTGCTCGCGCATCGGCTGATTCCCCGGAGCCTCTCCGCTCCCCACCTCCCGAGGAGGGACCGCCATGCCCTGGATCACCCTTTTCCTGGAGCAACTGATCCAATGGAAACTCGGCTTCATGGGTGGCGTGAGCGCCTCCCTCGTGGCAGCCGGAGTCAAGTTGGGCAACACGAAGTGCCTGATCGCGGGCTGCGTGATTCTCGCGCTGCTCGCCGGGTCAAGCCGCTAGAAGCGGCGGGCAGGCCACCTGCCCGCCGTCTCAGAACACATCCGGGCACCACGCCCGCCGCGCCGCCCGGAACACCCCGTCCGCCACCGCGGCCGCGCCCGGTGTGCGCTCCTCGATGCGGCCCAGTGCCGTCAGCCGCAGCGCCGATTCGTCGCCGAGGTAGAGCGTGCCCAACTCCCGTATGTCCAGGGCCAGACCCGCGCTCTGTGTCGTCGGGATGCACGAGGCGCCCGTCGGGGAGGCGTCCAGGCGGAAGCGGCCGCCGGCGAGGCCTGCCGGGTCGTGGATGTCCAGGGTCAGGGTGGCCGGGACCGCGTAGGTGCGGGCCTCCAGGGCTCGTACGACGTCCAGGACACGCACCCACAACCAGTCCGCCTGCGTCACGATGCGGGCCGCCCGGGGGTCCGGGAGGAGAAGGGGGAGCAGGTCGTCGGGGGCGCGGTGGCCGGAGCGGACCGTGGTGATCCAGTCGATCGAGCAGACGAAGTGCCACAGCGCCCGTTCGGCCGCCGGGGTCTCGGCGATCAGGCCGAGGACGGTCGCCCGGTTCAGCGGCTGCTTCGCGTCGCCCCAGTTGTCGTCGGCGCGGTAGACGAGCAGGCCGTCCACCTCACCGTCCGCGGTGCGGTACACCGCGTGGAACGGTTCGGTCCAGGAGCCAGGTACGGGCACGTCCGCGCCGGTGCTCAGCTGCCACCACCGGTCGTTGCGGCTGACCACCCCGTGCTGCCGGGCCCGCAGCCGCTCGTGCAGGGCGGGGCCGATCTTGCGTACCTCCGCCACGTCCACCAGGTCGATACGGCCGCCGTCCGCCGTGGACGGGCCCGGCCGGTGAAGGTCCAGGCCGGCCCGGGGGACGTCGATCTCCCACTCGGTGGTCCAGGCGGCCGGGCCGAACCCGTACCGCCCGTAGATCGGGTACTCGGCGGCGATCAGCGTGGCCACCACGTCGCCGCGGTCCTTCGCCGCCGCCAGGTCCATGGCCATCATCCGGCCGAGCAGCCCACGGCGGCGGTGCGTGGGCGACACGGTGACGTTGGTGACCGCGTCGGACGGCACCGAGGCACCGCCGACGACCGTCAGCTCCTGTGCGAACGACCGGAACGACGCCACGCACCGGCCGTCGTCGAACACCCCCTGCACCCGGGACAGGTCGTTGTGCGGGAGGCGACTCGCCACCTCGGTGTCCGTCACCGTCGGCGGGCGCAGGAAACCGGTGTTCACGGCGCGCAGCCAGCCGGGGAATTCCGACGCGGTGACGGAACGGATCTCAAGGGTCATGCGCCCCACGCTAGGCACACGGCGCGGCGATTGTCGCCCGAATATGGGGGCAGGACGGTGCGCTCCCCGTGGGACAGCTGGACGGAACCGAGCGGTCCGATCAGAAAGCCGCCCTGATCGCGCCCACCTCCGCGCTGCCGCCCAGCAGGGGCGCCCGGCCGATCCGGTCCGCCACCGGTGCGTCGACACCGAGCAGTCCCAGCGCCCTGGCCAGCACCGGCCCGAGTGCCCGTCCCCCACCGTCGGCGATCTTGAACGCCAGCGCCCGGCCGTCCGGCAGCGCCACCGCCTGGACCGCCTCCGCGCCCATCTTGGACAGCGCGCCCGGCACTTCGCGCATCAGCCAGGTGTCGGGCCGCCGGGTGCCCGCGACGTACTCGGGGTGGGCGCGCATCGCGTCCGCCACCCGGCGCTCCGCGGTGCCCTCCTCGGCCAGCACGAACGAGCGGAACGCCCGCGCCAGACCCACCAGGCTGATCGCCATCAGCGGCGCCCCGCAGCCGTCCGTACCGACCGCCGCGACCGGTTCGCCCGCCGCCTCCTCGACCACCTGGTGGACGAGCTGCTGGAGCGGGTGCGCCGGGTCCAGGTAGCTCGCCCGGTCCCAGCCGTTGAGTGCGCACACCGCGAGCATGGCGGCGTGCTTGCCGGAGCAGTTCATGGTGAGCCGCTCCCTGACCTGGCCCGCGGCGAGATACGTCTCCGCCTCCGCCGGGTCCAGCGGCAGGTCGGCCGGAGTCTGCAGATCGTCGGGCGTCAGTCCGTGCTCGGCGAGCATCTTGCGTACGAGATCGAGATGGAACACCTCGCCCGAGTGGCTCGCGGCGGCCAGCGCCAGCCGCTCCCCGGAGAGGTCGAGCCCGGCCCGCAGCACGGCGGCGGCCTGCATGGGCTTGTTGGAGGAACGCGGGAAGACCGGCGCTGCCGGGTCTCCCAGGGCCAGCTCCACGCTGCCGTCGGCGGCCAGCACGACCAGCGAGCCGCGGTGGTGGCCCTCCACGAAGCCGGACCGTACGACCTCGGCCAGAACGGGGAGATCCGGAAGAGCCGGGCGGGCAGGAGACGCCGGGGATATGAGGGGTGTGGAGGTCATGGCGCGGCCTTCCGGGGCGGGGCGGGACCCGCCCCGGAAGGATCGCTTCAGGTGAGCAGGTCGTCTACTTGTGCTTCCCCATCACGGTACCTGCGGGCGATCTCGGCGCTGCAATCGTCAGCGGTCCGTTGCAGCTGGTGACGGCGGCGGGACACCTGCTGTTCGTAGCGGACGAGCCGCCCCATCGCGGCGTGCAGCTCCTCGTCCGTGCGGGCGTCGAGGTCCGAGAGCTCGACCTCGGCGAGCGTCTCGGCCGCAAGCCGGCGGAATTCGTCGCTCCGCGGTGTGGTGAGCGTGACATGCCGGGCGGAGGAGCGGTGCCGGGACGGGGTGTCGGTGAGGATCTCGGAGAGCCGGTCCACGACCGGCGCCTCGGGGTCACGGCGGCGGGCCAGTTCGGCCCGCAGGATGTCGACGCGGCCCTGCACCAGGCGGCGCACGTAGCTGAGGTCGGCCTCGTCGCGCTGCGCGTCGCGGCGCAGGGTGCGCAGCTCGGGGAGCCGCAGGGTGCCGAGGTCGGGCGGCGGCTGCCCCGGCAGTCCGTTGTCGAGGCCCGGGCCGGTCCGCTGCACGGGTGGGCGCATGGTGACGGCGCCGGTACTGGTGGTACTGGTGCTGGTACTGGTGGTGACCAGCGTGATCGGTACGGTACCGGGTGGCTGCCCGGCTCCATATGTACTCATGCTCAGTCCATCCCCTCGACCGGTGCGTCGGCACACCGCCTCCGTGCATGGTGCCACTCCGCACGGTGACTACGCAGGTGCTCTGTACCCGTTCAGCCCAAGATAGGTTGGTCTGTATGCGTGCAGTGATACAGCGGGTGGATGGCGCGAGCGTCACGGTGGCCGACGGCGCGGGCGACGGCAGCGGACCCGCGGTGGTGGGCGAGATCGTCGGCGAGGGATTGTGTGTGCTGGTCGGAGTCACCCACGGGGACACCGTGGAGAAGGCGGCTCAGCTCGCCCGCAAACTCTGGTCGGTCCGCATCCTCGAGGGCGAGAAGTCCTGCTCCGACGTGAATGCGCCACTTCTGGTGATTTCGCAGTTCACTCTCTACGGGGACGCCCGGAAGGGCCGCAGGCCCACCTGGAACGCAGCGGCACCCGGCGAGCTCGCCGAACCGCTGGTCGACGAGGTGGTGGCGCAGCTGCGGGCGCTGGGGGCGCATGTGGAGACGGGCCGGTTCGGAGCGGACATGCGGGTCTCGCTCACGAACCATGGCCCGTTCACCGTGCTCGTCGAGGTCTGAGCCGGACCCGCGGCTCGACGGCAGGGCCTACGGCTCGACGACCGTCTCCTGAGCCGCCGCCGTGTCGCCCGCGAGCAGTTCCGCGTCCACCGCCACGTTCCGCTTGACCAGGGCCAGCGCGATCGGGCCCAGCTCGTGGTGGCGGGCGGACGTGGTGATGAAGCCGAGCTGCCGGCCCTCCGCCCCGTCCGAGGCGAGCCGCACGGGCGTGCCGTGCCCGGGCAGCAGCACGTCGCTGCCGTCCAGGTGCAGGAAGACCAGCCGGCGCGGGGGCTTCCCCAGGTTCTGCACCCGGGCGACGGTCTCCTGACCGCGGTAGCAGCCCTTCTGGAGGTGGACGGCGGTGCCGATCCAGCCCAGCTCGTGCGGGATGGTGCGGTGGTCGGTCTCGAAGCCGAGCCGCGGACGGTGGGCCTCGACGCGCAGCGCCTCGTACGCCAGAACGCCGGCCACCGGGCCGTGCTCGGCGGCGAACTTCTCCAGACCGGCGCGGGGCAGGAACAGGTCCCGGCCGTGCGGCGCCTCCAGTACGGTGACGCCCTCCGGCACCTCCTCGATGGAGCCGGCCGGCAGGTGCACGACGGCGAAGTCCTCGGTCCGGTCGGCGACTTCGACCCGGTAGAAGAACTTCATCGACTCCAGATAGGCGATCAGTTCGCCCTGGGTGCCCGGCTCGACGTGCGCCCACACCGTCTCGCCGTCGTCGACGAGACAGAGGGCGTGCTCGATGTGCCCGTGCGCGGAGAGGATCAGCGCCTCGGTGGCCTGTCCGGGGGCGAGTTCACTGACGTGCTGGGTGAGCAGCAGGTGCAGCCAGGCCAGCCGGTCGCTTCCGGTGACGGTGATGACGCCGCGGTGCGAGAGGTCGACGAGGCCGGTGCCGTCGGCGAGGGCGCGCTGCTCGCGGAACAGGTCGCCGTAGTGCGCGGCGACGCCTTCGTCGCGGCCTTCGGCGGGGACGGCGCCGGGCAGGGACAGCAGAGGGCTCTTCATGCGACCAGCGTACGACTCGATTTACTGCTCGGAACCGGGAGTCCGCCCCGGCCCGGCCGCGGCGGCCTTCGCCGTGCACTCGGCGCAGCGGCCGAAGATCGCGAAGTGCTTCATGTCGGTCTCGAACCCGAACGTGTCCCGCAGCTTCGTGGTGAACTCGTCGACGACGCCGACATCGGCCTCGATGACGTTCGTGCAGTCCCGGCAGACCAGATGGATGTGGTGGTGACGGTCGGCCAGGTGGTACGTCGGCGCCCCGTGCCCCAGATGGGCGTGGCTGACCAGCTCCAGCTCCTCCAGGAGCTCCAGGGTCCGGTAGACGGTGGAGATGTTCACGCCGGACGCCGTCCTGCGGACCTCGCACAGGATGTCGTCCGGCGTCGCGTGTTCCAGCTTCTCGACCGCTTCGAGGACAAGCTGCCGCTGCGGCGTCAGCCGGTAGCCGCGCTGCCGAAGGTCGCTCTTCCAGTCGGTGCTCACCACAGGCCCAGTGTAGGACCGGACCAACACCCGCCCGGGGGTCGCGCGTCTATTTGAAGAACGCGATGCCGTCGTCCGGCAGGTCTCCGAGGCTCTTCGCCATCGCCTCGACCTCTTCGGGGGTGACGACCTTCTTCAGATGCGCCGACATGTAGGGGCGCAGCTCCACCTCGGGGGTGGCCTTCTCGCCGACCCACATCAGGTCGCTGTTCACATAGCCGTAGAGCCGCTTGCCGCCGTTGTACGGGCCGGAGGCCGCCGTCCGGGCCACCGCGTCGGTGACCAGGTCGATCTGCGGCTTCTGGTGGGCGAGCTCGCCGTACCAGATCTCGATGACGCCCTGGTCGCGGACCATGACGACCTCGACCTTGCGGTCCTTGTCGATGCGCCAGTAGCCGGACTCGGTCTCCAGCGGCTTGACCTTGTTGCCCTCGGCGTCGAGCACCCAGGAGTGCGAGACGTACTCGAGGAAGTCCCGGCCGTCGTGGCTGAAGGAGACTTCCTGACCGAAGTTGCACTTCTCGGCGCCGGGGAAATCGGACACGCCCGCGCCCGCCCAGTTGCCGAGCAGGAAGGCAAGGGGGACGAGGTCCGGGTGGAGGTCGGACGGGATCTCGATCATGAGCGGCTCAGACGATCTGTGAGGGGGTGATGAGCGGTGCGGACGCGGGTCAGCGCTGGCCCTGGTACAGCTTCTTCACGGTCAGGCCGGCGAAGGCGAGAACACCGACGCAGACCAGGACCAGCAGGGTGGAGAAGAATGCCTCAAGCACGGGAGCTCCTCGGACGAGCGGTAACGAGCGGTATGGCGGCAGTACAGGGCCGGGCCCCAGCCTAATGGGTGGGGGCCCGGCACGATGGTTCGGGGCGTGCCCGGGGGAGTGGATCCCCCGGGCGTGCGGGTCAGCCCAGCAGCTGGTCCTGCAGGATCAGCGTCTGGTGGAACGGGACGTGCTCCGTACCTGCCGTGCCCTTGCGGGACTGGATGACCAGGGCGAGCGTGTCGCCGGAGAGCGCATACGCGTGGCGGACCTGCTCGGAGCCGTACGGCTTGTCCTCGGCATACACATAGGTCGTGGTGTTTTCCACCCGCCCGCCGCCCTGCCAGGTCTCGTCGATGTCCGTCAGGGGCGACCCGACGAGCAGAGCACCGGTGGTGGTGTTCTCGGAGATCACGTCCCGGAACGCCTCGGCGAACGCCGTCGAATTGAACTGGAGCAGATAGATCCGGGACGACGTGCCGTCCGGCATGGTCCAGCCGCGCGCCGCGATGTGACGCAGCGCGGAGTCCTTCAGCACCTGGTCCAGCTCGGCGCGCCTGCCCTTCTCGTAGACGGAGAGGTACTGCGCCGTACTCACCCACCCACCGGTGAGTTTCTTGTCCGGCGTTGCTCCGGCCGGGGCCGGCAGAAGCAGCTTCCGCAGGTCGGCGTGGTGGATCTCGGCGATGTTGCCGTCGTTGAACGGGCGGGGCGAGCCGGCCGGGAGCGCGGGCAGGCTCAGCTCGGGATAGTCCCAGCGCCCGTCGTCCTCGGTGGCCAGACCCGGTACATCGGTGCGCTCCATCGAGGTGATCCCCAGCGCCGTACCGGTGCCCAGGCCCCCGAGCACCAGCACGGCGGCGGTCCAGCGGGCAACGGCCCGAAGGACCCGGCGGGGCCGCTTCGGGGCCGGGACATCCTCCGGGGCGGGGACGGACTCCGGAGCCGGAACAGGCTGCTCCGCGGGCGGTGCGGGCTCCGCCTGCGCCGCCGGGGGCTCCTGCGCCGGAACCGCCGGCTCCACGGCCGGGGCCGTCGCGGCGGTCGGTTCCGCCGTCTTCTCGGTCATACGTACTCCCCCGGGGACTCGATGTGGTCGAGCTGGTCCTTCACCAGATCGGCGATGTCGGGCGCGCTGAACGGCTTGGTGCCGGACGCGTCGACGGTGACGAACAGCTCCCCGTCGTACGCGAGGCAGGACAGGCCGTCCAGCTTCACCTTGCTCGTCGTGGACGCCCGGAAGCACGTGGCCTTCTTGTGGCCGTCGACCTTCGGCCCCTTGCGGAAGCCGCCGTAGGTGTCCATCAGCTCCGTCTGGAAGGCGTACATGTCGTGGACGGCCTTCTTGTCCTTCATCTTCACGATATGGACGACCACCAGATCGCCGTAGCCCGAGATGTACGAACGCTGCGCGATGCCCTGGACATGGAGCCGGTCGATGCGCTTGTCCAGCTCACGGCGTTCCTTGCCCGCGATCCCCCGGCCGCTCTCCTTCATCTGGGCCGTGGCCTTCTTGCCGCTGACCTCGCTGTCGTTTCCGTACTCACCGACATCCGGGCCGAGACGGTAGCCGTCGGGAACCGGCAGCAGCAGCTTGCTGAGCTCGGTGTCCGCCCTCCCGCTGCCGACGTCCCCGGCGGGGTCCTTGGAGGGCGCCCCCGAGCCCCCGCCCCAGACCTCGGTGGTGACCGTGCGGTCGGCGTCGTCCACGGTGACCTTGGTGTAGGCGGCCGCGCCGCCGACGGCTCCGAGGACCAGGACCACGGGAAGCGCGGCCAGCACCGCACGTCGGGCCCGGCCCCGCCGGGCCGGCGTGGCTGTGAAGGCAGGCGGCTCCGACAGGACGGGCGGGGCTGCGGGGACGCTGTCAGGTGTCATGTCGTCGTTCACAGCCGCTCCAGCTGTCGCTCGGCCAGGGTCCGGATGTCCTTCTTGCTGATCGGCGCGGTGTCGAAGATGTGGATGTCGAACATGACGTCGCCGCGCTGAGCGATGGCCCGGGCCCGGTAGCTCGGCAGATAGCCCGCCTTGTAGCGGGGCTTGTACACGAAGTAGCGGCCGTTACCGCTGCCCTTGATCGCGGTGCCGCTGTTGCCCGCGCCCTCCTCGGCATCGGGCATGTAGTCCAGCTGGCCGTTCGCATGGTCCGAGGCTCCGAGCTGTGCGCTCGAGCGGAACTGCACGAGGCGGATGCTCACCCCGCGGTGCTGCCCCTGCTCCCAGTCGGCGGCTGCGATGCGGCGGACATCGCCGTCCGCGAGCCGCTCGAACATGTAGTCCTCGCTCTTGAACTCCATCGCGTACGCGTCGAGAGACATCCACCTCTCGGCCGGCAGGGACGCGCGGGGGCTGCGCGCCCCCGTGGGCCTGTCGACGAGCAGCCTGAGCAGATCGCCGTCCGTCTTCAGCTGCCGGTCCTGCGACACGGGCAGCGGGTCCGGGGCCTTGTCCGCGGGCAGCGCCTTCACCGGGTAACCGAGGCCCGGCTGCGACAGGGCGGGCAGCGGGGTCGGAGCGCGGTCGGCCTGTACGCCGTAACCGACGGCGGTGCCGCCGGAGATCCCGAGCACCGCGGCCGCGGCGATCAGCAGCGCCGTACGGCCCCGCGGCCGTCGCGCAGCCGTCGGTGTCGGCGCTTCGGAACCGGCCGTCGGCGCGGGCTCGGCCACCGGGACGTACACGGGCTCCGCCACCAAAGAGGGCGCGGGCTCCGCCGGCGGCGCGGGCGGCTCTACGGGCCGCACCGGCGCCTCGACCTGCACGGGCGGCTCGGCCGGCTCGTCAGGAATAGTGTCTTTCGGTTCCAAAAGGGGTCCCCCCACGAGCCCTGAGGCGCAGATTCCGTTACCTGCGCACACCACTGACCCACAGCAAGGGTCCGGGGTTGCGCGGCCGAGGATTACAGTTCTGCATATGCCGAAGAAGCTCGTGATCAAGGTGACCGCAGGTGCCGACTCCGCCGAGCGCTGCTCCCAGGCGTTCACGGTGGCGGCCGTCGCCGTCGCCAGCGGTGTGGAGGTCTCCCTCTGGCTGACCGGCGAGTCCGCCTGGTTCGCCCTGCCGGGCCGCGCCGCCGAGTTCGAACTCCCGCACTCCGCACCGCTGCCGGATCTGATCGAGTCGATTCAGGCGGGCGGCCTGATCACCCTCTGCACGCAGTGCGCCGCACGTCGCGACATCACCGAGAGCGACGTCCTGGAAGGCGTACGCATCGCGGGCGCCCAGGTCTTCGTCAGCGAGATCATGGCCGAGGACGTCCAGGCCCTCGTCTACTGAGGCAGCCGGTCACTCGGGCGGCCGTCTACTGACGGCGCTTCTTGCCGTCGAGTTCGTCCCACCACTCGTCCGACTTCGGGTCGCCGGACGGATCGTCCCACCAGCGGTCCTCCGGCCCCCGCCGGTTGGCGACCATCGCCGCGACCGGCGGGATGACCATGGCGACGACGCACATCCCTATGGCGACGGGCATCGACCAGAGCCGCACGACGGCCCAGGCGGACACGAACAGGACGATGCATCCGCCCATCAGCAGGAAATAGCGGCGACGGCGCCGGGCGTACATGCTTCAAGCGTAGGCCCCGGTCGGGCGCAGGTGAACGGCGCGAAGGGCCGTACCCCGGTTCAGAAGGCGTCCAACCCCCTGGGGTACGGCCCTCCGGCCGATCTGTGCCGCGGATCAGACCGCGATGGCCACCTCGGAGAGGCCACCGGTCTGCGCGACGACCGTGCGGTCGGCGCTGCCGCCGGGTACGAGCGCCCGCACCGTCCACGTGCCCTCGGCCGCGTAGAAGCGGAACTGCCCGGTCGCCGAGGTCGGGACCTCCGCGGTGAACTCGCCGGTCGAGTCCAGGAGGCGGACGTAGCCGGTGACGGGCTCGCCGTCGCGGGTCACGCTGCCCTGGATGGTGGTCTCACCGGGCTTGATGGTCGAAGCGTCGGGGCCGCCGGCCTTTGCTCCACACATGGCGTTCTGTCCTTCTGGTCGGGGGTCGTGCTGGTCCGGGTCGTGCGGAGTTACTTGTTGGCGCCGAGCTCGATCGGCACACCCACGAGGGAGCCGTACTCGGTCCACGAGCCGTCGTAGTTCTTGACGTTCTCGACACCGAGCAGCTGGTGCAGCACGAACCAGGTCAGCGCGGAACGCTCACCGATGCGGCAGTACGCGATGGTGTCCTTGGCCAGGTCGACCTGCTCGGCCTCGTAGAGCGCCTTGAGCTCTTCGTCCGACTTGAACGTGCCGTCGTCGTTGGCGTTCTTCGACCACGGGATGTTGCGGGCGCTCGGCACGTGGCCGGGGCGCTGCGACTGCTCCTGCGGCAGGTGCGCGGGGGCGAGCAGCTTGCCGCTGAACTCGTCGGGCGAACGCACGTCGACCAGGTTCTGGTTGCCGATCGCGGCCACGACGTCGTCGCGGTAGGCGCGGATCGACTCGTCCTGGGCCTTGGCCTTGTACTCGGTGGCCGGGCGGGACGGGATCTGGTCGCCGTCGACCAGGTCGCGGGAGTCCAGCTCCCACTTCTTGCGGCCGCCGTCGAGCAGACGCACGTCCTGGTGGCCGTACAGCTTGAAGTACCAGAACGCGTAGGACGCGAACCAGTTGTTGTTGCCGCCGTAGAGGACGACCGTGGTGTCGTTCCCGATGCCCTTCTCCGACAGGAGCTTCTCGAAGCCGGCCTGGTCGATGAAGTCGCGGCGGACCGGGTCCTGGAGGTCCTTGGTCCAGTCGATCCGGATCGCGTTCTTGATGTGGTTCTTCTCGTACGCCGAGGTGTCCTCGTCGACCTCGACAAGGGCGACCTGCGGGTCGTCGAGGTGGGCCTCGACCCAGTCGGCGTCTACGAGGACGTCACTGCGGCTCATTCTGTTCTCCTCCGGGGCAGTCTGCGGCGAGATGGTGCGTGATGCGGGATGTACGGGGCGCGGTTTCAGCGCGTACACAACATGCACGGGGCGGGCCCTGACAGCGGTCGAAGGGCCGGGAATGCGGGATGCGTCGATCCCCGCTCAGACGGTGCGACAGAGCATGGCGGCGATGCGGCACAGGTCTACTGCCCGCCGCTTCGTGAGATCCGCCTGTCGCTTCATGCGTCCGATCGTAGGGACGTGCGGGCGGCCATGTCACCGTTGTGTCGCATCTTGAGACACGATCGTCCACACTGTGGTACGTCAGCGGGTTGGCCCCGCCGCGCGCACCGATCCCCGGCCGGTCGGACCGCTCGGTCATCTACAGGTCGGACAGGTCCGTCTCATTATGTGGCGCGACGGGCCACCAGGACGCCTATCCGGTCGCGACACGGATTACGTGTCGCATCACCGGCCCGTTTGCGGACCGGACCGGACCGCTGCCGGCTGCCGGCCCGGCCGCTCATCCGCCGAGCGGGATGTCCGAACCCGTCACCGAGATCTCCAGGCCGTCCCTCGTCGGCTCGATCCGCTGCAGCTTCAGGCCGTTCGGCAGGGCGCCGACCTCCCGCTCGAAGTCGGTCTTCTTGCGCACCAGATCTTCGAGGCCGGGGATGCCCTCGCCCGGCACCTTGTCCGCATGCACCCGGACGGTGTGCCCGTCGACGAGCGTGACGGTGGAGGTCACGCTGCGCGAGAGCGTCCGGCCGAGGATGTCGACGGTGCCGGTCACCTTCACCTTGCCGTTGCCGCCGTACTCGACCACGACACCGTCGTCGGCCACGTGCGTCAGATCCTCGTACGAGATGGTCGCCGTGCCCGTGGCGCGGGCGGCGGTGGCGCTGGAGAAGCCGCCGGACAGCGCGATGTCGTGGAGTTCGGCGTTCATCTCGCTGATCCGGATCCTGCGCCCCGCCGCGGCGGTCTCGATGCCGGTGAGCCTGATGTCGACCTCGTCGAGCGTGGATCCGGCGACCTGTGTCAGAAACGGGAAACCCTTGATGGAGACGTCCGTCGAGTCGACCGTGGAGCCGCTGATGTCGACCCTGCCCTCGGCCTCCGACTCGGCGAAGTACACCGCCGCCCGGTCCACGGCGATGCAGACCCCGCCCAGAACCACCACGACGACCAGCAGTATTCGCAGTGCGCGCATGCCCGTTCTTCCCCCACCCTGCATCCGTTCCGGCCGGACCCCCGGTGTCCGTGAGCCTGCTGTGGCTGCACGGCACACCCGGGGGATCGACGAGCGGGGGGTCCTCCCCGGTTCCCGGGCCGGTACACAGGTATCGGCCCGGGAACGCGGGGCAGGGATCGTGCGGGTCAGGAGAGCGCGCGGCCGATCAGATAGACGGCGGGCGCCGCGGCGGTCAGCGGCAGCGCCACACCGGCGGTCATGTGCACGAAACGTGACGGGTAGTCATAGCTGGCCGCCCGCAGCCCGATCAGCGCGCAGCCCCCGGCCGCGAGCCCGAGGAGGGCACCCTTCGCACCGAGGTCGGTCAGCCCGCCGGCCGCGACACCGGCCCCCGCGGCCGCGAGCAGGGCGACCACCACCGAGGCCGGTCCGGGCAGCGGCAGCGCCCGGGCGAGCACGGCGACCGCGACGGACACACCGCCCACCGTCACCGCGTCCGGCACCGCGGCAAGGTGCCCGGCGGCGAGGATCGCCAGGGCCGCCGAGGCGACGGTGGCCATCAGCCCGTACATCCGCTCGTCGGCGCCCGCGTGACTGCGCAGCTGGAGGACGACGGTGAGCAGCACCCAGATGCCGAGGGTGCCGAGGATCGCCGCCGGAGCGTTCTCCCGGCCCGCGGCGAGCAGCACGACATCGGCGACGAACCCGCCGGCGAAAGCGAGCGCGATGCCCTGCCGGGCCGGCCACATGCCGTTCAGCCGGAACCAGCCCGCCGCGGTCACGGCCTGGAGCAGCACCAGCGGTACGAACAGGGCGTACTGCCCGATCGCGGCACCGAGGGCGAGCAGCAGCCCGAGCCCCGCGGTGATCGCGGCCGGCTGCATGCCCGGCGCGATGATCGGCGAACGGCCCTCGGCACGGGCGCGCTGGGCGTCGGTGATGCGGCTGTTGCCCAGCGTGGTGGGGGCGCTGTAGCCGGAGGTGTCGTGTGCGGCGGCTTCCGCCGTGACAGCGCCGGGGGCGGCCTGGACCTCGGCCGGCAGTGGGTGGGAGCCCGTGGCGCCCTGTGGCGGCTGCGGGGCGGCCTCGGCGTACGGCTGCTCGTACTGCTGCTGGGCGTAGGGCTGCTCGTACTGCTGCTGGGCGTAGGACTGCCCGTCCTGCTGCGCCTGCCCGTACTGGGGCTGGGCATAGGACTGCCCGTCCTGCTGCGCCTGCCCGTACTGCGGCTGCCCGTACTGCGGCTGCGGCGCGGGCTGGACGGCCGGCTGGTACTGGGTGTCCCAGGTCTGGCCCTCCCACGTCTGTGTGACGCCCGGGTCCGGGAACGCCTGGCCGTTCGGGTCGTACGGGGCCTGCTGCCCGTACGGCTGCTCGCCGTACGCCGCCTGCGGCTCCTGCCCGTACGCGTAGCCGTACCCGGCACCCGGTCCCGACCCGGGCTCCTGTCCGTACGGATGCTGCTGATCGCTGCTGCTCATGTTCTGCGGTTCACCCTCCTGCGAACGGCGGGAGCACCTCGACCGTGCCGCCCTCGGCAAGGCGTACGGTCTCATGGCCGCGGGTCCCGACGGGGTCACCGTCGATCAGGAACGAGCACCGTTGCAGCACCCGGGTGAGCTCTCCCGGGTGCCTCTCACGCACCGCGTCGAGCGCCTCTGCGAGCGTCGCGGCTGTGTACGGCTCCTCCGCGGTCCCGGCGGCGGCCTTGGCGGCGGCCCAGTAGCGGATGGTTACCGCTGGCATGGCGACGCTCCCTTCGTCTGGCGTCAGCTGTCCATGATGAATCACGCGGCCACCGACCAGTCCGCGATACGGGTGAGCAAGCTCTCGTCCGCCGCGTTCTCCGCGTGCCCCATGCCCCGCTCCAGCCACATTTCGGCACCGCCCCGGGCCGCGTCGGCCAGCATTCTCGGGTGGTCGAGCGGGAAGTAGGGGTCCTGGTCGCCGTGGACGATCAGCAGCGGGGCCGGGGCGATCAGCGGGACCGACTCGACCGGCGAGAGCGGCACGGGGTTCCACTCGTTGCGGTCGATCCGGGTGCCGAAGCCGTACCGGCCGACCACCCGGCCGACGGGCCGGGTCACCACCCAGTGCAGTCGCCGCATCGGGGCCGTTCCCCGGTAGTACCAGCGGGCGGGGGCACTCACGGCAACCACTGCATCCGCGTGCGCTTCTGTGCGCCCCCCGTGCGCGGGAACCGGACGGGCAGTCCCACCGGTGACCTCGGCCGTACCGGGCGCCGTATACAGCGCGCCGTGCCGCAGCACCACGGAACCACCCATCGAGAACCCGACCGTCACCACACGGCGGTGCCCGAGGGAGCGCGCCCAGGCCACCGCGGCGGCCAGATCCAGCACCTCGCGGTCACCCACCGTCGACCGCCCGCCGGACCCGCCGTGCCCCCGGAAGGAGAACGTGATCACGGCCGCACGCTGGGCGAACACCCGCGCCGCCCGCCGCACGGCGGGCCGGTCCGCCGCGCCCGTGAAACCGTGCGCGACCACGATCGCCGTACCGGCGCCGACCGGGCCGGTGCCGGGCCCGGCACCGGTCGTACACGGTTCGTACACCGCCTCGATCGACAGCCCGTCATCCGTCCGCAATGTCGCACGCCGGGCCCCCGGCGTGATCAAACAAACAGGGGAACTCCGAAACGGACTCTCGGACACAGAACTCATGTGGGCTATTCTGCTGGGAAGAGGATCCGGGCAACGCAGCCCCCGGGTCCTTTTGTGCTTTCCCCGCGTTGTTACGACGACGTTTCGACAAGCTCAGCGGACCCAGGGCGCGGGGCCGCACCGTAAAACCCGTGTGACGGATGTCGTGCGGGAGCACCGTAAAAACGTACGAAGAAGTGCCGCATACTCCCCCGGGTCCCGCCCGGGAGTGCCCCTCTCGCAGGGAACGAGGAGGACCGACGTAATGGGCGAGCAAACCGTGCACGATCATCGACCGACGACTCAGGCAGGTGGGCGGCGATGAGTTCACTGCTGCTTCTGACGAATGCCCTCCAGCCGTCGACGGAGGTGCTTCCCGCCCTCGGTCTTCTGCTGCACAACGTGCGGGTGGCCCCTGCCGAGGGCCCCGCTCTCGTCGACACCCCCGGTGCCGACGTCATCCTGGTCGACGGGCGCCGCGACCTGCCGCAGGTGCGGTCGCTGTGCCAGCTGCTGCGGTCCACCGGACCGGGCTGTCCGCTGATCCTCGTCGTGACGGAGGGCGGTCTCGCGGCCGTCACCGCCGACTGGGGCATCGACGACGTGCTGCTGGACACGGCCGGACCGGCGGAGGTCGAGGCACGACTACGGCTGGCCACCGGCCGGCAGCAGATCACCTGCGACGACTCCCCGATGGAGATCCGCAACGGCGATCTGTCGGTCGACGAGGCGACGTACAGCGCGAAGCTGAAGGGCCGGGTCCTCGACCTGACCTTCAAGGAATTCGAACTGCTCAAATACCTCGCACAGCACCCGGGCCGGGTCTTCACCCGCGCCCAGCTGCTCCAGGAGGTCTGGGGCTACGACTACTTCGGCGGTACGCGGACGGTCGACGTCCATGTCCGGCGGCTGCGCGCCAAGCTCGGCCCCGAGCACGAGTCGCTGATCGGCACGGTCCGCAACGTCGGCTACCGCTTCGTCACGCCGGAGAAGGTGGAGCGCGCGGCCGAGGAGGCCAAGGCCAGGGCGGCGAAGACGGGGGCGGACGCGCCGGCCGGAGCCCTCACCCGTCCGGAGTACTCGGAGGTAGCCGAGGTCACGGAAGAAGCCCCTGTCCGGCCTGCCAACAGGTAGGTCCATCCGCGTAGACTGCCGCGCGTGGCCAAGGTGACGCGGGACGATGTGGCGAGACTGGCGGGGACGTCGACCGCGGTCGTCAGCTACGTCATCAACAACGGACCCCGGCCGGTTGCCCCGGCCACGCGCGAGCGGGTACTCGGCGCGATCAAGGAGCTGGGCTACCGGCCCGACCGGGTCGCCCAGGCGATGGCGTCACGGCGGACCGACCTCATAGGAATGATCGTTCCGGACGCCCGCCAGCCGTTCTTCGCGGAGATGGCGCACGCGGTCGAACAGGCCGCGGCCGAGCGCGGAAAGATGGTCCTGGTCGGCAACTCCGACTACCGCGACGAGCGCGAGGTCCACTACCTGCGGGCTTTCCTCGGGATGCGGGTCTCCGGGCTGATCCTGGTCAGCCAGGGCCCCAGCGAGCGGGCGGCGGCCGAGATAGAGGCATGGGACGCGCGGGTCGTGCTGCTGCACGAGCGGCCGGAGGCGATCGATGACGTCGCGGTCGTCACGGACGACATCGGCGGCGCGCAGCTGGCCACCCGGCACCTGCTCGAGCACGGCAACGCGTACGTGGCGTGCCTCGGCGGCATGGAGACGACTCCGGCGGTCGGCGACCCGGTCGCCGACCACGTCGAGGGCTGGCGCCGGGCGATGCACGAGTCCGGACGGTCGACCGAGGGCCGGCTCTTCCAGGCCCCGTACAACCGTTACGACGCCTACCAGGTGGCGCTCGGGCTGCTGGCCGGCCCGGACCGCCCGCCGGCGATCTTCTGCTCGACGGACGACCAGGCCATCGGGGTGCTGCGGGCGGCGCGCGAACTGCGGATCGATGTGCCCGGGGAGCTCGCGGTGGCGGGCTTCGACGACGTGAAGGAAGCGGGTCTGACCGATCCGCCGCTGACCACGATCTCCTCGGACCGCCCGGCGATGGCGCGCGCCGCGGTGGACCTGGTGCTCGACGACGCGCTGCGCGTGTCGGGGTCGCGGCGGGAGCGGCTGAAGCAGTTCCCGTCGGCGCTCGTGGTGCGGCGCTCGTGCGGGTGCGGGGAGCCGGCGGCCGGTCTGCTCCAGTAGGCGGCCGACGCCCGTACGGTCTTTATATCGGGCATACGCGGTTCTGCCGGGCTTCTCAGCGCCCGCTCAGGCTTCTCTCATGTTCCGTGGCCACAGTCGTAGACATGACTGAGAGCCAGCGCCCGAGCGGCGAGTACCCGACGTACCCCTCGTACGGCAACGGTGACGCGGCCTACCCGCCGCCGCCCGCCTACCGGCCCGCGCAGCCGATCTCCACCGGCCCCGGAACCACCGTGTGGCCAGGCAACGGCGGCGCCGACGGTCACAGCGGTGGCGGCGACGGCTACGGCGGCCACGGCCAGGGGCTGCCGCAGCCCGCCCCCCAGCCGTCCGGGCACGGACGCCGGGTCCGGCGACCGGTCGCCCTCCTGGCGTCCGTGGCCATCGCGGCGGCGGTCGTCGGCGGGGTCACCGCCACCGCCATCGGCCAGTTCACCGACGCCGGCTCCGGCGGCACCGGCAGCAGTGGTGTGGTCAGTGGCACGACGGTCTCGCAGAGCAGTGCGGGCACCGTCGCCGGCGTCGCGAAGGCGGTGTCGCCGGCGATCGTCGAGATCGGCGCGACCTCGACCGCGGGCGAGTCCACCGGCTCCGGCGTGGTCATCACGTCCGACGGCGAGATCGTCACCAACAACCACGTCATCGCGGGCGCCTCCTCGATCAAGGTGACGCTGAGCACCGGCAGGACGTACACCGCGAAGGTCCTCGGCACGGACGCGGACAAGGATCTCGCGCTCATCGAGCTGCAGGGCGCGAGCGGGCTGAAGACGGCCACGCTCGGCGACTCGTCCGGGGTCCAGGTCGGCGACCAGGTCGTCGCGATCGGCTCGCCCGAAGGCCTCACCGGCACCGTCACCAGCGGCATCGTCTCCGCGCTGAACCGCGATGTCACCGTCGCCAAGGACAGCGAGGACGGCCGGGGCCAGTGGCAGCAGGGCGGGGGCGACGGCGGCTGGCCGTTCCAGTTCGGCGGGCAGCAGTTCAACGGTGACACCGGCGACTCGACCACCACCTACAAGGCCATCCAGACCGACGCCTCGCTCAACCCCGGCAACTCCGGTGGCGCGCTCATCAACATGAAGGGCGAGATCATCGGTATCAACTCGGCGATGTACTCGGCGAGTTCGCCGGACGGATCGAGCAGCTCCGGTGCGGGCAGCGTCGGTCTCGGCTTCGCCATCCCGGTGAACACGCTCAAGGCCGACCTCGGCACACTGCGGTCCGGCGACGGGGACTGAGGCGCCCGGCCGTGAACCACCCGCCCGGCACCCCCACCGGCACCGCCCGCCGCGCGGGAACCGGGCCGCACGACGCCGCGCCGCGGCCGTGCGAGGCTGAGAGAGCGGGGCGCGGAGACCCCGGACAGGACCCCGCACGGCCGGACACGGAGAGCACGGCCGGACACAGAGAAGAGGAAGACGAGCGATGAGCCCCGCCGAAGACGATCCGCAGCGCATCCTGATCGTCGACGACGAGCCCGCCGTGCGCGAGGCCCTGCAGCGCAGCCTCGCCTTCGAGGGATACGCCACGCAGGTCGCCGTCGACGGCCTCGACGCGCTGGCCAGGGCGGAGTCGTACGCCCCCGATCTGATCGTCCTCGACATCCAGATGCCGCGGATGGACGGCCTGACCGCCGCCCGCCGCATCCGCTCCACCGGGGCCACCACCCCCATCCTGATGCTCACCGCGCGTGACACGGTCGGCGACCGGGTCACCGGGCTCGACGCGGGCGCCGACGACTATCTGGTCAAGCCGTTCGAACTGGACGAGCTCTTCGCCCGCATCCGGGCCCTGCTGCGCCGCAGCTCGTACGCGGCCGCGGCGGGCGGCGACGTCCCCGACGCCGATGTGCTGTCGTTCGCCGATCTGCGGATGGACCTCGCCACCCGTGAGGTCACCCGCGGTACGCGCCGCGTCGAACTGACCCGGACCGAGTTCACGCTGCTGGAGATGTTCCTGGCCCACCCGCGGCAGGTGCTGACCCGCGAGCAGATCCTGAAGGCGGTCTGGGGCTTCGACTTCGAACCGAGCTCCAACTCCCTGGACGTGTACGTGATGTACCTGCGCCGCAAGACGGAAGCGGGCGGTGAACCGCGGCTCGTGCACACGGTGCGGGGCGTCGGGTACGCGCTGCGGGCCGGCGGGGGTGACGGGTGACGGGCCCGCTGCACCGGATCCGCGCGCTGCCGCTGCGCTCCCGGCTGGCGATGCTGGTCGCGACCGCGGTGGCGGTCGCGGTGGCGGCGGTGGCTCTGGCCTGCTGGCTGACCACGCGGGACCGGCTGATCGAACAGCTCGACTCGAGTCTGCGACAGGTCCGTCCCACCGGGGCCGACGTCGACGTCCTCACGCGGGCCTGCGCCGACCCGGACGAAGTCCTGTTCCTCCCCACGTCCTACACGCTCCAGCTGGTGCTGGCGACGAGCACGACGCCCTGCACCCAGCCGGAGAAGTCCCCGATCCCGGTGCAGCTCGCCGACCGGGCCGTCGCCGCCGGGGTGCGGAGGGACGCGGTGCACACCACCGCGGCGAAGGACGGCACCGAGATGCGCGTCTACACCTCGGCCGTTCACGGTCCGGGAAGCCGCCCCGGGATCGCCGTATCCGTGGCCCTGCCCATGAAACAGGTCACCGACCCCCTCGACCAGCTGGCGCTCGTCCTGCTCTCCGTCTCCGGCATCGGCGTCATCGGCGCGGGCGCCGCCGGCCTGTGGGTGGCCCGAACCGGCCTGCGCCCCGTGGACGAACTCACCGAGGCCGTCGAGCACGTCGCCCGCACCGAGGACCTCACTCTCCGCATCCCGGTCGAGGGCGAGGACGAGATCGCCCGGCTGTCACGCTCCTTCAACTCGATGACCGCTTCCCTCGCCACGTCCCGCGACCGGCAGTCGCAGCTGATCGCGGACGCCGGCCACGAACTGCGCACCCCGCTGACCTCGCTGCGTACGAACGTGGAACTGCTCGCCCGCAGCGAGGAGACCGGCCGGCCGATTCCGCCGGACGACCGCAGGGCGCTGATGAAGTCCGTCACGGCGCAGATGACCGAGCTGGCCTCCCTCATCGGCGACCTCCAGGAGCTGGCCCGACCCGATGCGGCCAGGAGCGGCCCGCTGCAGGTCGTCGGCCTGCACGACATCGCGTCCGCCGCCCTGGAACGGGCCAGGCTCCGCGGGCCCGAGCTGACCATCACCGCGGACCTCGAACCCTGGTACGTGCGGACCGAGCCGGCGGCGCTGGAACGGGCCGTCGTCAACGTCCTGGACAACGCAGTGAAGTTCAGTCCGCAGCACGGCACGATCGAGGTGGCCCTGCGCGGCGGGGAGCTGACCGTACTGGACCGGGGCCCTGGCATCCCGCCCGAAGAACTCCCGTATGTCTTCGAACGCTTCTGGCGTTCCCCGTCCGCCCGCCAGCTGCCGGGCTCGGGCCTGGGCCTGTCGATCGTCGCGCGTACGGTCCAGCAGTCCGGCGGCGAAGTCTCCCTGCGCCCGGCGCCGGGAGGCGGCACGGAGGCCTGGATCCGTCTGCCGGGCGCCCCGCAGCCGCCGCCGGAGACGACGGGGGCATGACGGCCGCCCCCCGGACCGGGGCCTGCGGGGCGTCTGTGCCGCGGCCTCGGCCGTGACCCGCCCGGCCGGCCTACTCCGGGACGGGCCCCGTCGCCTGGCGTACGGCGGCCACCGTGCTGGCCTCCACCGCCGCGACGCCCGCTTCGCTCGCGGGCCCCAGACCGTGACGAGCCGCCAGCCAGGAGGCATCGTTGCAGGTCACCCAGGTGTCACCGGCGGCGTCCTGCCAGGCCAGCGCCTTCGACGGGAGGTCGATGCCGGCGGTCTGCCGGTCCTGCATCAGCTGCGTCCCGCCCTCGGGCTTGCCGAAGATCAGCAGCTCGGTCGGCCGGAGATCCAGGCCGATGCTGGCGGCATGGTCCGCGTGGTCGATCCGCGCGAACACCTGGAACCCCGAGGCGGTGATCGCCTCCTGGAGCCGGTCGATCGTCTCGCGGACGGTCCCGTTCCCGGCAACGGTGACCAAGCCGTCATCTGCGTCTGCAGTCATGTTTCCGACACTATGCGAGGCCCTGCCCCGAACCGCTGACGACAGCGGGGCGGTGGGCCGGATGGCCCACCGCCCCGCTCACCCGGTCCTCCGGCCTACTGAACGACCGTGATCCGGTCCGTGGCCGGCGGGGCCAGCGGCGCCGTGGCCGACGAGTGCGCCGCCAGATACGCGTTGAACAGGTCCAGGTCGGACGGGCCGACCAGCTTGTTGGTGCCCTGTCCGAGCGCCGCGAAGCCGTCGCCGCCGCCGGCCAGGAACTCGTTCATCGCGACGCGGTACGTCGCGGCCGGGTCGATCGCCGCACCGTTCAGCTTGATCGTGCCGACGACGACGCGGTCAGCTCCCGTCTTCGTCATGTCGAGGGTGTACGTGAGGCCCCTGGACACCTGCAGGATCTTCGGGCTGGCCTCGTTGGCGCCGCTGACCTGCTGCTGCAGCGCGCTGATCAGCTGGGCGCCGGTCAGGTCGACGGCGTTCATCATGTTGGTGAAGGGCTGCACGGTGAACGACTCGCCGTACGTCACCACCCCGTCGCCCTCACTGCCGGTCGACGTGTACACCAGGTCCGCGCGGATGCCGCCCGGGTTCATGAAGGCGACGACCGCCCCGCCCTTGTCCGCCGGGGCCATGCCCTCCAGCTGCGCGTCGGCGATCAGGTTGCCGAGCGGCTTCTCGGGGGCCGTGGAGCCGCGGCCGTTGATGTCGGCGGAGATGAAGCCCTGCGGCCTGCTCGCGATGGGGGCCGCGAGGGTGTTCCAGCGGGCGATCAGGGCCGTCATGTCGGTGGCCTTGGGCTGGTCACGGGTGACGATGTGGTTGGCCGAGGTCGGGTTCGACGAGCTCGCCGTCTTCACCGCCGTACGCACGATGTCCTTGGTGCGGCGGTCGTACGTGAGGGTCGTGTCCGTGTACAGCTTGCCGAACGACGACGCCGAGGTGACCATGCGCGGGTTGCCCGCCGGGTCCGGCACGGTGCACACGTACGCCTGGTGGGTGTGGCCCGTGACCAGCGCGTCGACCTTCGGGCTGATGCCCTTGGCGATGTCCGCGATCGGCCCGGAGATGCCGTCGCCGGCGCCGGGGCTGTCGCAGTTGTAGTTGTACGACGAGGAGGCGGGGGCACCGCCCTCGTGGATGAGCGCGACGATGGACTTCACGCCCTGCCGGTCGAGCTCCTTGGCGTACTTGTTGACCGTCTCGATCTCGTCGTGGAACTTCAGGCCCTTGACGCCGTTGGCGGTGACGATGTTCGGCGTCCCCTCCAGGGTCACCCCGATGAAGCCGATCTTGACGCCGTTCTTCTCCCACACCGTGTACGGCTTGAGGATCGGCTTGCCGGTCTCCTCGCTCGTCACGTTGGCGGCGAGATACGGGAAGTCGGCGCCCGGGAACGTCTTGCCCTGCTCGTAACACCCGTCGACGGGGTGGCAGCCGCCGTTCTGGAGGCGGGCCAGTTCGGTGGCGCCCTCGTCGAACTCGTGGTTGCCGACGGATGTCACATCGAGGTCCAGCTTGTTGAGCGCCTCGATGGTCGGCTCGTCGTGGAAGAGCCCGGACAGCAGCGGGCTGGCGCCCACCATGTCGCCGCCGGCCGCGGTGATGGAGTAGGCGTGACCCTTGCGCGCGGTACGCAGCGAGGAGGCGAGGTACTCGACACCACCGGCCGGAATCGACTTCGTCGTGCCGTCGGCCTGCGTCTCGGTGACGTTGCCGGCCGAGCCGGCCGGCGGCTCCAGGTTGCCGTGCAGGTCGTTGAAGGACAGCAGCTGGACGTCGACGGTGCGTGCGGGCTCATGGTGCCCGTGGCCGTGACCGTGGTCCTGGGCGCCGGCCGGCATCGCGGCGACGAGCGCGCCGACGGTGGCCAGCCCGGCTGCGGCGGACAGCACCCGCCGTGACGCACGGTTCTTCTGCGGTGTCGCTGACATCGGTCCCCTTGTGAGTTCAGCGGGAGTTCAGAGGGAGGCTTCGGCCCGCAGCCTAGAGTCAACGCGCGTAGCGCGACAGGTGTTTCGAGTTACGAACTGGTTGCCTTGTGGTCAGTAAGGGGACCAAGTCCCGCGCATCACCCGCATGGCGCACATATACGGCATGCGTGCACGGGCGCCGCCCCCGTGCCGCACGGACCGGCCGGGCCCGAACTGCCGCCCGGCCGCTGCCCGATGACCGACGGAACGCGTCCGGTCGCACCGGCCCCGGCGCAGGTACGGTCGCAGCCCGGCGCCGGCGCCGGAACCTCGCCCGCAGCACGGACGGCGTACCGCACCACGCCCGCGAACAGCTCGACCGGAGGCACGCCCCGAGACGTCGGCCCCGACCCTCCCCCACCTCCCCCCGCCCCGCCGTACGCTCGTACGCATGACGACTGATGTACCCTTCCCCGCCCCCGGGCGCGAGATCCAGACGCTGGACGTGCTCTCCGACGACCAGGCCGCCGCCGTCCTCGACCTGCTCGGTGAGGCCACCCGCGCCGACGGCCGGCCCGCGGTCTCCGAGCAGGGGCGGCTGCAGCTCAGGGGCGGGAGCCGGGAGGGCGTGCGGCATCTGCTGCTCACCCTGTCCGGGACCCTCGTCGGGTACGCGCAGCTGGAGGACACGGACCCCGTCGAGGCGCCGGCCGCCGAACTGGTCGTGCACCCCTCGTACCGAGGCCAGGGACACGGCCGGGCGCTGGGTGCCGCACTGCTCGCCGCGACCGGGAAGCGGCTGCGCGTCTGGGCGCACGGCGGGAAGTCCGCGGCGCGCCATCTCGCCCAGGTCCTCGGCCTCTCCCTCTTCCGTGAACTGCGGCAACTGCGCCGCGGCTTGAGCCCGCTGGACATCGCGGAGCCCGTACTGCCGCCGGGTGTCACCGTCCGCACCTTCGTGCCCGGCCAGGACGACGCCGCCTGGCTCGCGGTGAACAGCGCCGCCTTCGCCCACCACCCCGAGCAGGGGGCGCTCACCCAGCGCGACCTGGACGACCGCAAGGCCGAGCCGTGGTTCGACCCGAAGGGCTTCTTCCTCGCCGAGCGCGACGGCGAGCTGATCGGTTTCCATTGGACCAAGGTGCACGCTGAGGAGCAGCTCGGCGAGGTCTACGTCGTCGGCATCCGGCCCGACGCGC
The DNA here is from genome assembly GCF_029428675.1 of Streptomyces sp. JH14. Classification (GTDB taxonomy): domain Bacteria; phylum Actinomycetota; class Actinomycetes; order Streptomycetales; family Streptomycetaceae; genus Streptomyces. The sequence continues at coordinate 3,216,631 of NZ_JAJNEL010000001.1, forward strand.
AGGGCGGCGGCCTCGGCAAGGCGCTCACCGCGATCGGGCTGCGCCATCTCGCCGCCGAGGGGATGCCGACGGCGATGCTCTATGTCGACGCGGACAACAAGGCGGCCCTGTCGGTGTACGAGCGGATGGGATTCGCCACCCACGAGGTGGACCTGATGTACCGCACGGAGTCCTGAGACGGCAGGGCTCCTCCCGGGGGCGGCGCCACGCGCCGCCGCCCCTCAAAGGACGTCCTCGCCGCACACGGCCCGCGCTCACGGTGATCCTGATCCCGGGAACCGTACGCAGCGGACTGCGGCCCCTGCGGACGGCGATCAGCACCGCCGCGGACGGGACCGGGATGGCCGCCGGGACCTGCACCGTCGGGACCGGCCGTGCCACCGGCGGCGGCGCCCGCCCTCCGATGGAGATCTGCCGGCCCCTACGGCCGACGAGGCCCGGCGCCTCACCGGGCACGGCACCGCCGGGCGGCACGCCGACCACCATCCGGCCCGGCGTTTCCGGCGGTCGGACCGGCCTCCTGCCCGTCCTCGGCGCCGCTGCCGCTGCCGTCGCCCGGGGCGGGTCGCGCGGGGTCGGCCCGGGCACCGCGCGGGCCGGTCGCCACCCCGGCCGACCCTCCGCCCGGGCGCCCCGGACGGCACACCCACGGCAACCCCGCCACCGCACACCGCTTCCTGCACGTCATGTCGCCGTTACCGGCCATTCAGAAGCGCTTGCGACCCTCTCAGGATGCAGCCAGCTGTGCCGACCCCCCGCAACGGGAGAAATCCCGGCGGAGACCGCGCGTTCCCCGCGATCCCCGCACTCTCCGACGCGCCCCGGAAGCCTTCCGCGCGGAACAATAGGGCCATGAGCCAGCAGCCCAGCTCCGAGGTCCCGGTACAGCCCGCCGCGCAGCCGTCCATCGGCTCGCTCGCCGCGCACCGTCCGCATGCCGTCGCGGCGTCCAACGGCGGTCTTTCCACCGCCGCCGACTTCGATCCCGACCTCGATGCCGACGTGGACGGGTACGAGCCCGATGTCGACGGCAACGAGCTGCCCCAGGGCCGTTTCCTCGACCGCGAGCGCAGTTGGCTCGCGTTCAACGAGCGCGTGCTCGAACTCGCCGAGGACCCGGCGACGCCCCTTCTCGAGCGGGCCAATTTCCTCGCCATCTTCGCCTCGAACCTGGACGAGTTCTTCATGGTCCGGGTGGCCGGACTCAAGCGCCGTATCGCCACCGGCGTCGCCAACCGCTCCGCGTCCGGTCTGCAGCCGCGTGAGGTCCTCGACCTGATCTGGACCCGGTCGCGCGAGCTCATGGCGCGGCATGCCGCCTGTTACCAGCAGGACGTCGCGCCGGCGCTCTCCGACGAGTCGATACAGCTGATCCGCTGGCCCGAACTGACCGAGAAGGAACAGGCCCGGCTGTTCACCTTCTTCCGGCAGCGGGTCTTCCCCGTACTGACACCGCTGGCCGTCGACCCGGCGCACCCGTTCCCCTACATCTCGGGTCTCTCGCTCAACCTCGCGGTCGTGGTGCGCAACCCGGTCAGCGGCCACCGCCACTTCGCCCGTGTCAAGGTGCCGCCGCTGCTGACCCGGTTCCTGGAGGCGTCGCCGCAGCGGTACGTGCCCATCGAGGACGTCATCGCGGCGCACCTGGAAGAGCTCTTCCCGGGCATGGAGGTCCTCGCCCACCACATGTTCCGGGTCACCAGGAACGAGGACCTCGAGGTCGAGGAGGACGACGCCGAGAATCTCCTCAAGGCCCTGGAGAAGGAACTCATGCGGCGCCGCTTCGGCCCGCCGGTGCGCCTGGAGGTCGAGGAGTCCATCGACCCGTACGTCCTCGACCTGCTGGTCCGTGAGCTGAAGGTGTCCGACGCCGAGGTCTACCCGCTGCCCGGACCGCTCGACCTCACCGGCCTGTTCGGCATCGCGTCGCTGGACCGGCCCGAGCTGAAGTACCCCAAGTTCATCGCGGGCACCCACCGCGACCTCGCCGAGGTCGAGTCCTCCTCCGCGCCGGACATCTTCGCCGCGCTGCGCGAACGCGATGTGCTGCTGCACCACCCGTACGACTCGTTCTCCACCTCCGTCCAGGCGTTCCTGGAGCAGGCGGCGAGCGACCCGGACGTGCTCGCGATCAAGCAGACCCTGTACCGCACGTCGGGCGACTCACCGATTGTCGACGCCCTGATCGACGCCGCCGAGTCCGGCAAGCAGGTCCTCGTGCTCGTCGAGATCAAGGCACGCTTCGACGAACAGGCCAACATCAAGTGGGCGCGCAAGCTGGAGGAGGCCGGCTGCCATGTCGTCTACGGCCTCGTCGGGCTGAAGACGCACTGCAAGCTCTCCCTCGTGGTCCGCCAGGAGGGAGACACGCTGCGCCGCTACTCGCACGTCGGCACCGGCAACTACCACCCCAAGACCGCGCGGCTGTACGAGGACCTCGGCCTGCTGACCGCCGACCCGCAGGTCGGGGCGGACCTCTCCGACCTCTTCAACCGGCTCTCCGGCTACTCCCGCCGCGAGACGTACCGCCGTCTCCTGGTCGCCCCGAAGTCCCTGCGCGACGGGCTGATCGCGCGCATAAACAAGGAGATCGCGCACCAGCGCGCCGGGCGCCCCGCCTACGTGCGGTTCAAGGTCAACTCGATGGTCGACGAAGCGATCATCGACGCCTGCTACCGGGCCGCCCAGGCGGGCGTGCCGGTGGACATCTGGGTGCGCGGCATCTGCGCGATCCGCCCCGGCGTCACCGGCCTCTCCGAGAACATCCGGGTCCGCTCGATACTCGGCCGCTTCCTGGAACACTCCCGGGTCTTCTCGTTCGGCAACGGCGGGGAACCCGAAGTGTGGCTGGGCAGCGCCGACATGATGCACCGTAACCTCGACCGCCGGATCGAAGCACTGGTCCGGGTCACCGACCCCGCCCACCGTGCCGCGCTCAGCCGACTCCTGGAGACCGGCATGGCCGACACCACCTCCTCCTGGCACCTCGGTCCCGACGGGAACTGGACCCGGCACGCCACGGACGCGGACGGCCAGCCGCTGCGGCACGTACAGGAAATGCTCATTGACGCCCGGAGGCGCCGGCGTGCCACGCCCTGACCACCAGACGACAACCCGGACGGACGTGACCGCGGGTGCGGTCCTCGCTCCGTACCTGCAGGATCAGGCCGCGGAATTCCTGCGGAGCCTGCGCCTGCACCGCGAGAGCAGTGCCCCCACGGACGCCGGGACACTCGCCGCCGAGGAGGCCGCCGGTGCGCTGCGCCGGTCGGCCCGCCGGATCAGCGGCACCCTGCACACCTTCCGCTCGGCGCTCGAACCGGGCTGGGCCGAGCAGCTCCGTACGGAACTGTCCTGGCTCTCCGGCACGCTGGCCCGCGAACACGCGTACGCGACCCGGCTCACCCGGCTCCTCGAGGCGCTGCACGCCCTGTCCGGCACCTCGGCGGTACCGGCGGCCCGCACCCGCGCGAAGGCGGCGGGGGCTGTGGAGATCGCGAACGCCCCGGGCACCGCACCCCGCGACACCGATGCCGCCCCGCCCGAAACCCCTCCGCACGACGTCACCCCGCAGCCTGTGGCCGGCCCCCGGACCCGCGCCGCGCTCGATGTCGGCGCGGCGCGGGCCGGGGCGCTGCTGGAACGGCAGCTGACCCTTGCCAGGACCCGCGCGCACTCCGCGGCCCTCCAGGCGTTCGGCTCGTCCCGGTTCCACGCGGTCGCCGACGCGGTCGCCCTGCTCGCCTCCGAGGTCCCGCTCTCCGCCGCGTCCACCGCCCCGGCCGCCGAGATGCTGCACGGACCCGCGCGCCGGGCCGAACAGCGGCTGCTCGGTGCGGTGGCCGCGCTCCCCTCCGCCCACCAGGCGGTCGAGCCGTACGACGAGGCGTACGACGCGCCCTGGCACCAGACCCGCCTTCTGCTGCGCCTGCACCGTTACGCCCACGAGGTGGTGCGCGGCGCCCCCGACCCGGTCCTGGCCGCGCCCGGACACGCGCTCGACCTGCACCGGGACGCGGCGGAGGCGGCCGCGGCGGCAGCCGCTGCGGCCCGCACACCCCGGATCGCCCCGGCCACCGCGTACGCCCTGGGCGTGCTCCACGCCGACCAGCGCCACGAGGTGGAGGCGGCCCGCGAGGTGTTCCGGGAGACCTGGCCCCACACCGCGGCGGCGACCGCGCCATGAGCGACACCACCACCGTGCGGGCCGCGGGGTGCGTGCTGTGGCGCCGCGCACCGCACTCCGGAGAGCTGGAGATCTGCCTGGTCCACCGGCCCCGCTATGACGACTGGTCGCACCCGAAGGGCAAGCTCAAGCGCGGCGAGCCGGCCATCGACGCCGCTCTGCGCGAGGTTCTGGAGGAGACCGGGCACCACTGCATACCGGGGGCCCGGCTGCCGACGATCCGGTACGTCGCGAACGGCCGGCCCAAGGAAGTCATGTACTGGGCGGCCGAGGCGACGGACGGCACGTTCGTCCCGGACGACGAGGTGGACCGCATCCTCTGGCTCCGCCCCGACGCTGCCCGCGCCCGCCTCACCCAGCCCCGGGACCGCGACCTGCTGGACGCGCTGCGGCTCGGATGACGTCGCGCCCGGGTCCGGGGCGGAGGGTTCCGTCCTCAATCGCCGGACGGGCTTGGTTGTGTCACCCCGGGCCGTGGGGGTGCCGTCGCCTCCGGCCGGGGGTGGGGTGGGCGGTGCCCCTCCGGGGCGTCTCCTCAGGACTGGCGCGGAAGCCCGCAACGCGGACGAGCCCGGCAGGTGCGCCAGTCCCTGCGGGGACTCCCCTGCACGGCCCCACCATGTATCACTCGCGCCTGCGACCCGGTGGTCGGACATGAAGGCCCACCGGGCCGCTGACGCGCGACGGCCCGGTCCGGGGCCGTGCAGGGGGGTCCCCGCAGGACGACGAACGGATAGCCGGGCTCGCCCGACGACGAGCCCGAACGTTCGTCGTTCGAGGAGACACCCCGGAGGGGCCCCGGACCACCACCCACCGAACCAAGGCGACCGCACCCCCGGAGAACCGCGCCGGGACGGACACCCCGAGCCCGTCCGGCGATTGAGGACGGAACCCCCCACCCCGGAACAGCGGCGCGCGCGTGTGAACCAGGCCGCCCGCCACGGTTCACCTTCCGTTCACTCTCCCCCGTAGGCCGCTTCACCTGTTCTGCCTAATTTCGGCAGTGCACGGTGCGCGGCGAAACGCCGCACCACCCACCACAACGCACGCCGTCGTAGAACGAAAAAGACCTCGGCGGCTCCTGGAAGGAAAAACCCGAAAGTGAAGCTTCAGCGCAAGAACCGGCTTCGTGCCACCGCGCTCGGTGCCCTCGCCGTCTCCAGCGCCCTGGTCCTCACGGCGTGCGGTTCGGACAACAACAGCGGCGGCAGCAGCACGGGCGGCAGCAGCGAGAAGACGAGCGCCGCGTCGAACATCAAGTGCGACGACGCCAAGGGCCAGCTCCTCGCCTCCGGCTCCAGCGCACAGAAGAACGCCATGGACCTCTGGGTCAAGGACTACATGGCCGGCTGCACGGGCGTCGAGGTCAACTACAAGTCGTCGTCCTCCGGCGAAGGCATCATCGCCTTCAACCAGGGCACCGTCGGCTTCGCCGGCTCCGACTCGGCGCTGAAGCCCGAAGAGGTCGCCGACTCGAAGAAGATCTGCAAGACCGGCCAGGGCATCAACCTCCCGATGGTCGGCGGCCCGATCGCGATCGGCTTCCACCTCGAGGGTGTCGACAGCCTGACGCTGGACGCCCCCACGCTCGCCAAGATCTTCGACGGCAAGATCAAGAAGTGGAACGACGAGGCGATCGCCAAGCTCAACACCGGCGCGAAGCTTCCGGACAAGGCCATCCAGGCCTTCCACCGCTCCGAGGACTCCGGCACCACGCAGAACCTCGGCAAGTACCTCGCCGCCACCGCTCCGAACGACTGGAAGTACGAGCCCGAGAAGAAGTGGCCGGCCCCGGGTGGCCAGGCCGCGTCCGGCTCCGCCGGTGTCGCCGCCCAGGTGAAGCAGGTCGACGGCGCGATCGGTTACTTCGAGCTCTCCTACGCCTCTTCGCAGTCCATCTCCACGGTCGACATCAACACCGGCGGCTCCGCCCCGGTCAAGGCCTCCTCGGAGAACGCCTCCAAGGCCATCGCCGCCGCCAAGGTCAAGGGCACCGGCAAGGACCTGGCGCTCGACCTCGACTACACCACCAAGGCCGAGGGTGCGTACCCGATCGTCCTGGTGACGTACGAGGTCGTCTGCGACACGGGCAACAAGGCCGAGACGCTCCCCACGGTCAAGTCCTTCCTCAACTACACCGCCGGTGACGAGGGCCAGAAGCTCCTCAGCGAGGCCGGCTACGCGCCGATCCCGACCGAGATCAACGCCAAGGTGCGCGAGACCATCGCCTCCCTCTCGTAACCAGAAGCACCACCCGTAACACCCGCTCAGCCAGCACAACCGGCAGGCCGGCCCGGGGCAGCTCCGGACCGGCCCGCCGTCCCACCCCATCCGGTGCACCGCCGCCAGGGGAGCTCGCTCGCTCCCCCACACAGACCGGAAAGACCATGGCTTCCACCACACCGATAGACACGCCACCGGCGCACCCGGTGCAGCGCAGGCGCGCCAGGCCCAAGGCCGTAGGACGCGCGGGCGATAAGATCTTCCTGGGCCTCTCGCGGGGTTCAGGCATTCTGCTGCTCGTGATCATGGCGTCGATCGCCGTGTTCCTCACGTACCGAGCAACCCTCGCCGTCTCCAAGGACGAGGCCAACTTCTTCACCACGCTGGACTGGAACCCGGTCGGCGACAAGCCGGCCTTCGGTATCGCGGTCCTGCTCTTCGGCACGATCGTCAGCTCGATCATCGCGATGGTCATCGCGGTCCCGGTCGCTGTCGGCATCGCCCTCTTCATCTCGCACTACGCGCCGCGCAGGCTGGCCGCGCCCCTCGCGTACGTCGTCGATCTGCTCGCCGCAGTGCCGAGCATCGTGTACGGCATCTGGGGCGCCCTCTTCCTCGTCCCGTACCTGGAGGGCCTGAACCTCTGGCTCGACCAGTTCTTCGGCTGGACGTACATCTTCGAGAAGACCGAGGTCGGCGTCGCCCGCTCGCTCTTCACCGTCGGCATCCTGCTCGCGATCATGATCCTGCCGATCGTGACGAGCGTCAGCCGCGAGGTCTTCCTCCAGGTCCCGAAGATGAACGAGGAAGCGGCCCTCGCCCTCGGCGCCACCCGCTGGGAAGTCATCCGCCTCTCGGTGCTGCCCTTCGGCCGCTCCGGCGTGATCTCCGCGTCGATGCTGGGCCTCGGCCGCGCACTCGGCGAGACGATGGCCGTCGCCACGGTCCTGTCGCCGAGCTTCATCATCTCGGCGCATGTGCTCAACCCCGGCGGCGGAACGTTCGCCCAGAACATCGCCGCCAAGTTCGACGAGGCCGACCAGTTCGGGCGTGACGCCCTGATCGCCTCCGGCCTCGTCCTCTTCATCCTCACCCTGCTGGTCAACGGCGCGGCCCGGCTCATCATCGCCCGCCGCAAGGAGTACTCGGGGGCCAACGCATGAGCCAGGCAGCCAACACCGGCATACAGGAGCGCCCCACCTCCACGGCGGCCGCTTCCCGGAACAGCCTCAGCAGCCGGGCGCTCCCCCGCTGGGCTCCCCTCGCCTTTGCGGCAGCCGCGCTCGTCCTCGGCGTCGGCATCGGCGCGGCGGCGGGCTGGCAGAGCCGTATGCAGTGGGGCCTGTTCTCCGCGCTGCTCTTCGTCGCCATCTCGTACGTCACGACCTCGGTCGTCGAGAACCGGCGCCAGGCCAAGGACCGGCTCGCCACCAGCATCGTCTGGGTGTGCTTCCTCCTGGCCGTCGTGCCGCTGGCCTCACTGATCTGGACGACGGTCAGCCGCGGCGCGAAGGTCCTCGACGGCTACTTCCTCACCCACTCCATGGCCGGTGTGCTCGGCATGGCACCGGGCGGTGGCGTCTACCACGCGCTGATCGGCACCCTGGAGCAGGTCGGCATCGCCACCCTGATCTCCGCCCCGATCGGGCTGCTGACCGCCGTCTACCTGGTGGAGTACGGCAAGGGCGCGCTCGCCAAGGCCGTGACGTTCTTCGTCGACGTGATGACCGGCATCCCGTCCATCGTGGCCGGCCTCTTCATCCTGTCGATCATGCTGCTGACGAAGCTCCAGCCGTCCGGTCTGATGGGTTCGCTGGCGCTCACGATCCTGATGATCCCGGTCGTGGTCCGCTCCACCGAGGAGATGCTCAAGCTCGTCCCGAACGAGCTCCGCGAAGCTTCGCTCGCCCTCGGCATCCCGAAGTGGCGCACCATCCTGAAGGTGGTCCTGCCCACCGCGATCGGCGGCATCACCACCGGTGTGATGCTCGCGATCGCCCGGATCGCCGGCGAGACCGCGCCGATCATGCTGCTGGTCTTCGGCAGCCAGCTGATCAACACCAATCCCTTCCAAGGTGCACAGTCGTCGCTCCCGTTCTACATCTGGGAGCAGTACAAGATCGGCAGCGAGCCGTCGTACGACCGTGCCTGGGCCGCCGCTCTGGTCCTGATCGCCTTCGTCATGATCCTCAACCTGGTGGCCCGCGGCATCGCCCGCTGGAAGGCCCCGAAGACCGGCCGCTGACGCGGCACGAAAGAAGCAGTGATTCAGATGGCCAAGCGCATCGACGTCAGCGGCCTGTCCGCCTACTACGGCTCCCACCTCGCCATCGAGGACATCTCGATGACCGTGGAGCCCCGCTCCGTGACCGCCTTCATCGGCCCGTCCGGCTGTGGCAAGTCCACCTTCCTGCGCACCCTGAACCGGATGCACGAGGTCACCCCCGGTGGCCGCGTCGAGGGCAAGGTGCTGCTGGACGACGAGAACCTGTACGGGGCGAACGTCGACCCGGTCACCGTGCGCCGCACGGTCGGCATGGTCTTCCAGCGCCCGAACCCGTTCCCGACGATGTCGATCTTCGACAACGTCGCGGCGGGCCTGAAGCTGAACGGCTCGTACAAGAAGAGCCGGCTGTCGGACATCGTCGAGAAGTCCCTCCGCGGCGCCAACCTCTGGAACGAGGTCAAGGACCGCCTGAACAAGCCCGGTTCCGGTCTCTCCGGCGGCCAGCAGCAGCGCCTGTGCATCGCCCGCGCGATCGCGGTCGAGCCGGACGTGCTGCTGATGGACGAACCGTGCTCCGCCCTCGACCCGATCTCCACCCTCGCCATCGAGGACCTGATCGGCGAGCTGAAGGAACGCTTCACGATCGTCATCGTGACGCACAACATGCAGCAGGCGGCCCGTGTCTCGGACCGCACGGCGTTCTTCAACCTCGCGGCGGTCGGCAGGCCCGGCAAGCTCGTGGAAATAGACGAGACGGAGCGGATCTTCTCCAACCCGTCGGTCCAGGCGACGGAGGACTACATCTCCGGCCGCTTTGGGTGACCAAGGACAGCCTTGGGGTGCTGCATGGCGGTGCCACCCGCAAGGCAAAGGGTCCGCCCCCGCTCCCACGAGGGAGCGGGGGCGGACCCAATTCACGTCAGGCTGCCTGCCGGGCATCGAACAGAATCAAGCCCGCCCGGTGAGGGACGACGCGGCGGCCACCGGACGGTCCCGGTACCTCGCCGCCCGGCCCGTCGTCACCCGAACAGCAGAACGACAAGCCCATAACTCGCCGCAGCGACCAGCGCCGCAGCCGGCATCGTGATGAACCACCCGAGGATGATGTTCTTCGCGACCCCCCACCGCACCGCGTTCACGCGCTTCGTAGCCCCCACACCCATGATCGCCGAGGTGATCACATGTGTCGTGGAGATCGGCGCGTGAAAGAGGTACGCCGAGCCGAACATGATCGACGCTCCGGTCGTCTCCGCCGCAAAGCCCTGCGGCGGGTCCAGCTCGATGATCTTCCGGCCGAGCGTCCGCATGATCCGCCAGCCACCCGCGTACGTACCCAGCGAGAGCATCAGCGCGCAGACGAGCTTCACCCAGACCGGGATCGGATCGTTCGGCTCCTCGACATCGGCGATGACCAGCGCCATCACCACGATGCCCATCGTCTTCTGCGCGTCCTGCAGACCGTGTCCGAGCGCCATACCGGCCGCAGACACCGTCTGCGCGATCCGGAAACCACGCTTGGCCTTGTGCGGGTTGGACTTCCGGAACATCCACATGATCGCGACCATCACCAGATAGCCGACGATCAGACCGACGACGGGCGAGACGAACATCGGGATGACGACCTTGTCGAGCACCCCGTCCCAGTGCACCATCGTCCCGCCGGCCAGCGCCGCACCGACCATGCCGCCGAACAGGGCGTGCGAGGACGACGACGGAAGCCCGAAGTACCAGGTCACAAGGTTCCAGATGATCGCACCGACGAGCGCGGCGAAGAGGATTCCCATCCCCTTCTCCCCCTCGGGCGTCGCGATCAGACCCTCACTGACGGTCTTGGCGACGCCCTGCCCCAGGAAGGCACCGGCGAGATTCATGACCGCGGCCATCGCCAGGGCCGCCCGCGGGGTCAGAGCCCGGGTGGAGACCGAGGTGGCGATGGCGTTCGCGGAGTCGTGGAACCCGTTCGTATACGTGAAGCCGAGCGCGACAGCGATGGTCACGATCAGCGCAAAGGTGTCCACGTGGTTCAGGACTCCTTGACCGCGATGGTCTCCACCGTGTTGGCGACGTGCTCGAACGCGTCGGCCGCCTCTTCCAGCACATCCACGATCTGCTTGAGCTTCAGCACCTCAATGGCGTCGTACTTGCCGTTGAAGAGATGGGCGAGCAGCTTCCGGTGGATCTGGTCGGCCTGGTTCTCCAGACGGTTGACCTCGATCCAGTACTCGGTGAGGTTGTCCATCGTCCGCAGGTTGGGCATCGCCTCGGCGGTCAGCTCGGCCGCCCGCGCCAGCACCTCGATCTGCTGCTCGACACCCTTGGGGAGTTCTTCGACCTGGTACAGCACGACCAAGTCGACGGCCTCCTCCATGAAGTCCATGATGTCGTCGAGCGACGATGCGAGGTTGTAGATGTCCTCGCGGTCGAACGGCGTGATGAAAGAGGAGTTCAGCTGGTGGAAGATCGCGTGGGTGGCGTCGTCCCCCGCGTGCTCCGCTGCCCGCATGCGCTCCGCGATCTCGGCTCGGGAGGCAGAGTCCGCCCCGAGCAGTTCCATCAGGAGTTTCGAGCCCGTGACGATGTTGTCCGCGGATGCGGAGAACATGTCATAGAAGCTCGTCTCCCTGGGGGTCAGACGAAAGCGCACGTGGGGTCCTCGGGATGCTTTGGATTCGGTCAGGCTGATGCTAGGCGCATCATCCGGCCACGGCTAACCGGCATTCTTCAGTGTCGCGCATCGAACACGGTGATCAGCACGGGCCCCCGGTCACGTTTCAGCTGAATTCGTTAGGATATACCCACCAGGGGTATCTAAACCGCAGGGTAATGGGAAAACGGGAGGCAGCAATGAGCACCACCGAGGCCACGGAACCGACAGGGACGACGGGTTCCGCGGACATCGAGGACGCGATGGACCCGACGTCGATCGTCACCGACCACGACCGCGGCATACACGGCTACCACCACCAGAAGGCCGAGCACGTCAAGCGTCTGCGCCGGATCGAGGGCCAGATCCGCGGTCTGCAACGGATGGTCGACGAGGACGTCTACTGCATCGACATACTGACCCAGGTCTCGGCGTCCACGAAGGCCCTGCAGTCGTTCGCGCTCCAGCTCCTGGAGGAGCACCTGAGACACTGCGTCGCCGACGCCGCGGTCAAGGGCGGCGAGGAGATCGACGCGAAGGTCGAGGAGGCCACGAAGGCGATCGCCCGCCTTCTCCGTACCTGAGGCAACCCCACCCGACGTGGCCTGAAGTGGCCTGACGTCGCCTCCCGGTCACCCCTCCGCCGTCCGTCCGCCGCCCCCTTCGTCACTCCCGGTGCTCGCCCTGCCGGGGGACGGTGGTGCGTTCGGTGCTCACCTTGACGTTGAGCACCTCATCGATACGGTCCGCACTGAGCCGGTCCCCCATCGCCGCCGACGCCGCGATCATCAGCTCACCGCACAGCTCGATCTCCGCAAGGGCCACATGGTCCTGATCGGTCCGAGCGCTGAGCGTCACCACGTCGTCACCTCTCACTGCCGTCGCCGACTTCCTAGCGTAGGGAGCGGACCGCACGCCGCGCATGGCACGGACGGACCATTTCCGGCCCCCGCCGGATGCCTACGCGCCCCGGCCACAACCGCCACTCCCTCACCTCAGCACGGCCCCGCGCGGCTACCGCGGCCCCTGCTGGATCTTGCCGGTGTAGATGTCCCGATCGTCCGGAAGCCGTACGGTCACCGGCACCCCGAATCCGGACAGCAGCGTCGTCGAGATCACCTCCACCACCCGCCCCCCGTTGGCGAAACTGAACCGGTGCCGCACCTTCCGCAGCCGCCCCGCCGTGTCCAGATAGGCGTCGAACGGCACCGTGTGCGTGCGGAACCCCTTTGCCGCCGCGGCGAGCGCATCGCGCGATCCCGGCGAAGCGGCCCGCGCCGCCCGTCCGATGTCCGCGGTCCCCCGGTAGTGCCGGACGGTCACCCCGGCGAGATCGCTCTCCCCTACATACGTCACCGAGCGCGCCGTGCGCAGCAGCTCCGCCGCAGCCATCGGGTCGGTGACCCCACCGGTGACCAGATTGCCGTCCTCCAGAGTCGTCGTGTCGACCCTGACCCACTTGTCGTCGGGCACTCCGGCGCCCCGGTTCTTCATGTACAGCGCGCCGGGGGCAAGGAGTTCGGTGATGGGGCGGTGTTCCGCCTCACCCGCGGCGTCCTCCGGCAGCACGACCGTGAGCCGGCCGAGCTGCTTGCGGAAGTCGTACCTCCCCCGGCCGGTGATCGTCACCCGCGTCCCGCCGACGGCGGTCTCCATCGACGTATGCACCTCGGCGCTCCCGGCGACGGCCCGGCCCGCCCCCGACCGGTTCCCGCCCCCGCTCCCCTTGCCGACGAGCACCTCGGCCGCCCGGTGAACGGCCTCCACGGGATCGGCGCCGCCCCGCTCGTCCGCGACGGCCCGGTCTCCGACGACACCGCCACCGCTGTCCGAGCATCCGGCGGTCGCCGCCATCACGCCCACCACGGCGAGGGCACAGACAGCACGCGCCCCGCCTCCGGACCTGTGCTGCTGCACCACCATCGCCTGCCAACCCCCAACGACGTCACCGCTTGCCGAGCCCCGCCCGCTTCGCATAACGACCGCCCGTGTCCACCGTCACGCCGTGTCCTCCAAGCCCCCCTGCAGCGGTTCCCCCGGCGCACCTCCCGGATCGGGCCCCGGACCTCACGACCGGGCGACCGTCCCAGTACCGTGGACGCGTGTACGACCAACACACCGCCGAGGCTCCCCCGAGCGCTCCCGCCTCACCAGGCACATCTCCCACCCACGAGCCGTACACCGTCGAGCACGGCTCGTTCTGCATCGCCCGCTGCGACTGCGGCTGGACCGGTCCGGCCCGCCGCTCCCGCGACCGCGCCCGCACCGATGCCGAAGAGCACCGCTCCGCCTTCTGATCACCGATCACCTCGCCGACCGCCGGTCCTCGATCCGCCCGGCCGTGCGCTCCGCACATCCACTCGATCCGCTGGATCCGTCCGGCCCGCGAAGAGGCCACCACCCGGAGGTCCGATGAACCTGCCGAACCGGCGCACCGTGCTCACCGCGGGCGCGGCAACAGCTCTCGCCGGCGTCACCGCCACCGTCGCCGCCTGTGGCAGCCCCGGCTCCGGAAGCAGCCCGGACGGCAGCCCCTCCGCCGCCACGGCGACACGCACTCCGCCGAAATCCCCCTCCGCACCCGCCTCCCCCACGGGTCCGGCAAGCTGGTCGGCACTGGCCAAGAGCCTCGACGGCACTCTCGTACGCCCCGACGACGCCGCCTACCCGACGGCCCGCCAGCTCTACAACACCCGGTACGACACCCAGAAACCCGCCGCCGTCGCCTATGTCCGGCACGAGGCGGACATCCGCGAGTGCCTGGCCTTCGCCCGCCGCAGCTCCACCCCCGTCTCCATCCGCAGCGGCGGCCACTCGTACGCGGGCTGGTCGAGCGGCAACGGCCGCCTGGTCATTGACGTCTCGTCACTCGCCCAGGTCGACCAGGACGGCACCATCGGTGCGGGCGCCAGACTCATCGACGTCTACCAGGGCCTCGTCCGGCACGGCCTGACGATCCCCGGCGGCTCCTGCCCCACGGTCGGCATCTCCGGCCTGACGCTCGGCGGCGGCCATGGTGTCGCGTCCCGCGCCTACGGCCTGACCTGCGACAGCCTCACCTCGGCCACCCTCGTCACCGCCGACGGCACGACCGTGACCGCCGACGCCAAGCGCCACTCGGACCTCTTCTGGGCGCTGCGCGGCGCGGGCAACGGCAATTTCGGCGTGGTAACCGAGCTGAAGTTCCGCACCCGTCCGGCCCCGCAGACCGTGATGGCCTACATGTCCTGGCCGTGGTCGCGCGCCCAGTCCGTGATCACGGCCTGGCAGGCGTGGGGACCCGACCAGCCGGACGAGATCTGGTCCTCCGCACACCTCGCGGCCGGTCCCGGTGGCGCCGACCCGACGGTGACGGTCGCCGCCTTCAGCCTCGGCACCTACGGTGACCTGCAGAACGCCGTCGACCGCCTCGCCGACCGGATCGGCGCCTCGGCCACCTCGGTCTCGTTGCGCCGCCGCAGCTACCAGGACGCGATGCTCGTGTACGCGGGCTGCTCGGGCATCACCGATGCCCAGTGCCATCTGCCGGGAACGACGCCCGGCCGCACCCCGCAGGGCACGCTCCAGCGCGAGACGTACGCCGCCGCGTCCGACTTCTTCGACGGCTCCCTGTCCCCGGCGGGCGTACGCGCCCTGCTCGACCGGACCGAGGCGTTCACCCGGATCGGCGCGGGCCCGAGCGGTGGCGGTGCGGCGATCGTGCTCACCGCGCTGGGCGGGGCGATCAACCGGGTCGACCCGGCCTCGACGGCCTTCGTCCACCGCCGCTCCCGGATGCTCTCCCAGTACATCGGCTCCTGGCGCGCCGGCACGGCGGGCACCGCCCAGCAGGACTGGCTGAAAAACACTCATGCGGCGCTGCGCCGTTATGCGTCCGGGGCTGCGTACCAGAACTACATCGACCCGACGCTGACCGACTGGCGGCAGGCGTACTACGGCTCGGCGGCCGACCGCCTGACCCGTCTGAAGAACCAGTACGACCCCGGGCGCCTGTTCTCGTTCCCTCAGGCCCTGTGACGTCGGGGCTGCGGGAACGCCCCCGCAGCCCACCGCCGCCGGAACCCCTACGCCGCCAGATCCTTCTCGCCGGCCCCGCCGCCGCCCGACCCCGGGCGCGGCTCGGGGATCCCGAGCGCCCCGCCCCGGCTCCCGGCCGTCACCGGCACGGGCCGGCGCGACCGCACCAGCCACCCCACCCGCTCCGACCGCGCGACGGCCGTCACCACCGGAGTGAGCAGCGCCATCGCAAGCGGCGCGAGCAGCAGCGCGGCGGCGGTACCGAGGGCGAATCCGCCGATGACATCGGTCGGGTAGTGGACACCCATGTAGATCCGGCAGAACCCCTCCGCCAGGGCGAGGGCGATCGCGGCGAAGCCGAACTTCCGGTGGGCCACGAACACTCCGACGGCCAGGGCCATCGCCATCGTCGCGTGGTCGCTCACAAAGGAGAAGTCGTTCTTGCCCGACACCAGGACGTCCAGTCCCTGATGGTCGCGGAACGGGCGCGGCCGCTCCACGAAGCCCCGGATCGGGATGTTGACCAGCAGCGCGATTCCGGCGGCGAGAGGCGCCCAGACGAGCCCGGCGACGGCCGTCACCGAGTCCTCGGCCGTGCCGCGCCGGCGGACGCTCCACCAGCACCACAGGACCACCAGGACCATGCCGAGCATGATCCCGTACTCACCGACGAACTCCATGGCCCGGTCGAACCAGGTCGGAGCCGACTTCGCGAGCCCATTGATGTCGTAGAGCAGGCTGACATCGGGGTTCGACCCATCCAGTGCGAGTCCAGCCATCTGCTGCGGCCCCTTGCCTTGTCTGCTGCCGCGGTGCACGCCCGTGTGCACCGCTCATGACGAACCCCCGTGTTCGATTCGATCACCTGTGTGACGTCATCGGACAGCGCCGCATGGTCAGTGCGCATGCTGTCCCAGTCCAGGGAACGACACGCTCCGGGTGTACGTTCCGCCCTCCACCGAATGATCACCATGACGTTATCGAAGAGTGACTCATCGTCGCAGCTCAGGGCCCAGGCTTCACGGAGAGTTCCGGCCACGGCCGACGCCGCGTCACACTCCCGGCTGCGCGGTCGGAAGAGCCGCGGCCCCGTCCTTGGTGACACGCGTCGCACCGAAGTAGTCGGGCGTGTCGATCTTGTCGAACCGGATCACGGCCCCGGTGTACGGCGCGTTGATCATGTATCCGCCGCCGACGTACAGCCCGACGTGGTGGATCGCCCGGGAGTTCGTCAGATCGTCGGAGAAGAACACCAGGTCACCGGGGAGCAGCTCGTCCCGTGAAGGGTGCGGCCCGGCGTTGTACTGATCGTTCGCCACGCGCGGCAGCTCGATGTCGACCGTCCGGTACGCGGCCTGCGTCAGCCCGGAACAGTCGAACCGCCCGCCCTGCTCGGCCGTCCCGTTTCCGCCCCACAGATACTTCGTACCGAGCTTCTTCTGCGCGAAGTAGATCGCTCCGGCCGCCTGCCTCGACGGCTCGACCCGCCCCACGGGCCGCGCGAAGCTCTTCTCCAGGGTCCGGATGATTTTGACGTAATTCTGCGTCTCGGCGATCTGCGGTACACCGCCCGCCTGGATCACGCGGTACGCACCGGCGTTGTACGCGGCGAGCATGTTGTCCGTCTGATCCCCCGGCACCTTCTTGACGTACCCGGCGAGTTCACAGTCGTAGCTGGCGGCCGACGGGATCGCATCGGCCGGATCCCATACGTCCCGGTCCCCGTCGTCGTCCCCGTCGATCCCGTGCCCGGCCCACGTCCCGGGGATGAACTGCGCGATGCCCTGCGCGGCGGCCGGACTCTGGGCGCGGGGGTTCCAGCCGCTCTCCTGGTACAACTGGGCTGCCAGCAAAGCGGGGTTGATGGCCGGGCAGAGGTTGCCCCACTTCTGGACGAGCGGCTGGAACTGCGCCGGCACGGCCCCCTTGGCCAGGCCGACGGCCCCGTTGACGCCGCCGACGAGACCGGCGGCGGCGGAGTACGTACCGACGACAAGCAGCGCCACGAAGCACATGGCCAACCCGACGCCGATCCCACCGACCACCCAGAATTTACGCACCCCTCAACCATCCCCCATCGGGGCGGGGTTCAAGGGCGGTTTCGCGGGTGTGTGCGAGTTGTCCGAATCACTGACCAGCCATCAGACGGCCTCGGCGGACCAGAAGTCGGAGTGCACGTTGGGTCGCGGGAGCGTCTCCACCCCCACGTAGCTAGGCCCGTTGGGTTGGGTGGTGGACTCGGCAACCTCCGACTTTTCCACGCATGGGGTATCAACCTCAAAGAATGCCTGACCTTCACCTCCAATGATCAGAGTGACACCGAATCCGTCTTTCGTCTGCGCAAAGATCGCCGGCAGGTCTGCATCCTTGTTAACCGCCTTGATCCTGTAGCCGCTCTGGCGCCAGAAACGATCTACTACACCCAAAAAGCTGCCACGACGCTCGGCCGACACAACAGTCATTACTGCGCGCCTTCGAGTCACATCGCAGGTGCCCGTCGTGGTCGGCCCGTGTGCCCACTGAACCTCCGGTTCAATTTCCTTCAACACGGCATCAAGAATGCCATCGGCGCGGTCCGCTGCTTCTTGCATATTCATGTCGCTCCTCTTCCCTCCATTCGCACAACCGGAAAGCGTCACGCACAGCAGAAGTAACGTCACCGCGGCCCTAAATCGACACCTCATCGGTACTCCTCTATCTTAAGTTTGTTCGAACGCCCTGCGGCAACAAGGGCAATGTTGCTTGCCGATACCGCATCCCTGTCCGGGTCGAAGTACTGCGAATGCGCGTCAATCGAGATCCCGTTACCAGTAATCAGTCGTGGCCCCTCGTTCACAGGAAAACGTCTCGCGCCGAACGCTTCGCTCGCCGGGTCCTTCCCGAACCAGAGGTCGTCATCTCCCTGATCGGCTAGATCTCCGAGCATGTAGGCAATGCCCGGCCCTCCGGCAGCGAACCCTGCAGCACCGACAGCAGCCTGCCGCTTGGACGGGAGTTTGGTCACCACATCATTCTCGGCCGCCCCGACAAATACGTGGCCTTTCCCGACTCCGAGATCCTCAGCACGGTCCACACCGACCCCTGGACTACCGACCAGGACGATGTCATCCACCCCAGGGATCCCGCCCGCCCGCTGTGTGGCAGCGCCCACGGTGCGCGAACCATATGAGTGCCCAATGGCCGTGAGATGTGGATCCTCATTCTCGTTTGTAGCCACTAGGCCACTCATGAAACCATTTAACGCGCCGCCACCCCGCTCCGCTCTCTCGTCGCCCATTACTGCCAGGCTCCCCAGCCCATCCGGAGACTGTGGCGCATCGTAACCAAGCCAGACGATCGCAGCGCTGGAATGATCGAGATACCGAGTTCCGATCGCAGTGTCGCGGGCCCGCTTGATATCACCCTCTGCAAAGTCCTTGTCCAGTGACGTATTCAACCCTGGAACGTACGTCGATACATTTCGCGCAGTGTCCGGGTTACCAAACGAGACGATCGCGCGCCCGTTCCCTTCATCACCAATACCCAGCAAATATATTTGCGGCTCACCAGACCTAGGCGACAAGTTCAGCTGCCGGTCGATCTCCCGCAGACCCGCCAGCTGCGTCTCCGCCTTCTCGTCGCCCCGCCCCTCCAGCTTCCCGATCAGCAACTGGAGGTTGTCCCGGTTCGCAGCGTCGCGTACCACCGCGGGGATCCCGTCCAGGTTGCCGATCTGGTCCGGGTACACCGCGAGGTACTCCTCCCGCTGTTCCTGGGTCAGCCCGGCCCACCACGCCTTGCGTTCGGCCGGACTCGCGTCGTGCGGGATGGCGTCCTTCAGGTACCCGCGCGCCGCGCCCCGTACGGCCGCCGCGTCCGCCGCCGCGTCCGTCCATGCGGCGTCCGGGACCTTCAGACCGTCCTCGGCCCTCAACTTCCGCAGGATCCGCGTGTATCGCCAGTCGATCTCGGCCGCCGTCCGTACGGCCTTCTGCACCCGGTCCGCGATGTCCTGCGCCTTTGCCGCGTTCGGGTTGGGCGCGACCAGCCCCGAGGCCGGCCGCAGCCCCGGCACCCCGCCGCCCGTCACCGTCCCTCCCGGCAGCGGTTTCCCGTCGATCAGGCCCTCGCCCGCTTCCGGGAACGTCACCGAACCGTCCGCGTGCACCGTGAGCCTCAGGGCATCCGCGTCGTCCAGCGCCTCCCGCAACGCCCGCTGCTGGGCCCTCATCTCGTGTGCCAGGCTGTTCAGCGCGGTACGGAGCAGACCGCACTCCGTGTAGACGTACTGGAAGTTCCGGCCCAACTGCCGCAGCCGCCCCACGGCCGCGTCCGCCGCCTCGCCCCGCTGTGTGCCCCGCAACGCGTTCAGCAGCTGCTTGTCGATGTGGTCCCGGCCCGCGTCGGCCAGGTTGCTCGCCCGGCCCCACCCATCGGCGGCGCCCTCCAGTTCGGCACACTTCAGGTCCCGTAACTGCGCCCACGTGAGCGTGGAACTCATCGGCCACCCCTTTGCCCCGCGACCGGCGCGAAGGACGCCCTCACGGCCTCGTCCGTCCCGCCCTGCGCCCGCGCGACGTCCCGCAGTTTCCCGGCGAGGCTCCGGCACTCGTTCCGCGCGGCCTCGAACCGTCGCTCCCACGACTCGCGTACGGCGCCCAGCTCGGCCAGTGCACCGAGTCCGGCGGTCCCCGACACCACGCCCTCGTGCGCGGTCCCCAGCTCGGACTTCACCGGCCCCAGCAGCGCGTGCACCGCCTCCGCTCCCCCGGCGGCCCGCTGCCAGGGACCGTCGCTGTGTCTCAGCTCGTCCCGGCCACAGCCGCCTCCAGCCCCGCCGGTCCCACTCAGATCACTCAACCTCTGCTGCTTCTGCCCGCCCACCGCGGCCACGCCGCTCACCCCGCTCCTTGATCGTGGAGCGGCACTGTGCCAAAGACGGGACACCCGACATGCCGTCCGCATCAGCACCCGTCACAGGCGCAAGGCCCTGAATTGCAAGGCTGCACGCCCGCCGCGCCCGCCGCGGCATTCACCCGAATGATGGGCTGTCATCCCCCGGCAACGCCCCCGACCTGGCCCGAAAGAACACGCGTAGTCCATATAGTCCCAATTGATGGCGAGATATCACGTTTCTTCCCATTGCGCATGGTTCCATCTCGCCATGGAGGAAATCAGATGATGACTGAAGACCGACAGCAGGACGCCAACCCGCCGAGGACCACGTCGCGGCGGCGCATTCTGGCCGCAGCCGCACTGGCACCGACGCTGGCAGGGGTGGGGCCGGCCGCGGCCGGCGCGATGCCCGGGGCGCGAAAGCAGGAGATGGTCAAGCCGCTGACCACCAGCATGTCGCACTGGGCGGAGGTGGCGAAGGAGCTGGGCCGCAGCGGCAACCTGCTGCGGGGAACGACGTACCACACACCCTTCCCCCGCGACGATCTCCATGTCGTCGCCGACGGCGTCACGATCACACCGGCGCTCGCCCTGGGCGCGCACGTGGCCTTCGTCCGTTACGCCGACGGCACCACGATGTGCATGGGTGACGTGGCGGTCACCGAGCGGGAACTGCAGCATGTGATCGACGCCTGGCAGAAACACGGAATCTCGCAGACCGCGCTCCACAAGCATCTGCCTGCCCAGCATCCCGACATCTGGTGGGTCCACGTCCACGGACACGGCCGTGACGCACCGACCCTGGCACGCGGCCTGCGCGCGGGATTCGACAGAACCGGCATCCTGCCGGCCGCGCCGCCCGGCCGGCCGCGCCCCCTCGCCCTGGACACTGCCGGAATCGACCGGGCGCTGGGCGCCAAGGGTTCCAGCGACGGCGTGGTCTACAAGGCCGTCTTCGCCCGTCGCGAGACGATCCGCGACGGCCATCTGGTACTGCCTCCCGGCCTGGGCGCGACCAGTGCGTTCATCTTCCAGCCGCTGGGTCGCGGCCGGGCCGCGCTCAGCGGCGACTGCGTCATGCTCGCCGAGGAGGTCCAGGACGTATTGGAGGCGTTGCGACGGGGCGGGATCAAGCTCGTCGAGCTGCACAACCACCACTTGACGGAGAGCCCCCGCCTGTTCTTCACCCATTTCTGGGCCGTGGGCAACGCCGTCAAGCTCGCCCGAGCGCTGCGCCACGCAGTGAACGCCACGAACGTCGTGCCGACCAGCGGAGTATGACGCGCAGGTGACTCATGGCCGCCACAGTCTCTCCGCGCTGCCGGTGACCACCCCTCGCTGTCAGCGACACCGCTCGCCTTCGACCGCCCGCCCCCACCGGCCCCGCAGGGCGTCACCGGGGGCGGGCCGCGGCCGCTTCACAGGGGCTTATGGGGCCAATTGCCGCACAGCGGTGAGTGTCCCGGCGGCCGATCGGGTACCCACGACATACCTATGCCCTGCTTCATTGCGGTAGGTACTGAATCACCCCTCAGAACCCATATCTGGAGCTCCGTATGGAACCAGTCTCCACCGCCCGTGACTGCCCATTCGACTACGCCGAGGCCCTCGAATTCGACCCGGTGCTCAGACAACTGCAGAACGAAGAACCCGTAGCCCGCATCGTGCTGCCCCACGGTGAAGGCGAGGCGTGGCTCGTCACCGGCTACGACGACGTGCGCACGGTGACCACCGACCGGCGTTTCAGCCGCAACGCCATCATCGGCACCGACTTCCCCCGCATGACTCCTGAACCCATCGTTCAGGACGAGGCGATCAACGTGATGGACCCGCCGGCCAGCAGCCGCCTGCGCAGCCTGATCTCCAAGGGCTTCGCGCCGCGCCACATGGAACGCATGCGGGCACGGACCCAGCATGTCGTGGACGAACTGCTGGACCGGATGGAGGAGCACGGTTCCCCAGCCGATCTCTTCGAGCACCTGGCGGCCCCGCTTCCCCTGACCACCATCTGCGAGGTCCTCGACATTCCCGAGGCCGACCGCGCACAACTGCGGGCTCATGCGCGGACCATGATGGACCTCACCATCGACAACAAGGAGAACGCGGTACGGGCCAAGGCCGATCTCCGTGCCTACTTCACGACGCTGACGGCGGACCGGCGGGCCAACCCGGGCGACGACCTGATCAGCGCGCTGGCCACCGCCCGCGACGGGGACGAGCTTCTCAACGACAAGGAACTGGCCGTCATGGCCATGGTCCTGCTCATCACCGGCCAGGACACCACCACGTACGAGATCGGGAACCTCGCCTACACCCTGCTCACCCGCCCCAAGGAGCTCGCCATGCTGCGGGCCCAGCCCGCGATGCTCCCGCAGGCCATCGAGGAGATGCTGCGCTTCATCCCCTTCCGCAAGGGCGTCGGCATCCCCCGCATCGCCCTGGAGGACGTGGAACTGAGCGGCGTGAAGATCCGGGCGGGCGACGTGGTGCATGTCTCCTACCTGACGGCCAACCGGGACGGACGGAAGTTCGACCGTCCCGACGAGCTGGATCTGGAGCGCACGGGTCCGTCCCACATGACCTTCGGCTGGGGTGGCCATCACTGTCTCGGCGCCCCGCTCGCCGCCACAGAACTCGAGGTCGCGCTCGGCACCCTCCTGGAGCGTTTCCCGGACCTGCAGCTCGCGAAGCCGGCCGAGGAAGTGCGGTGGAACAAGACGTCGATCTGGCGCTATCCGCTTGCGCTGCCTGTCACCTGGTGACGTCGGTACCCGCACGAGGCACCGGCCCCTCCCGGCCGGCCGGGACACGGCCGGCCGGGAAGGCGCAACAGGAGAGGCGCCGATCAGGTGACGTGCGGTGCGTCCCGTCGGACGCGGAACCCACCGCCGGAGACAGCGGGAGACCCGTCGGCGGGCGGGACAGCCGGGACAGCAGCCGATCCCGGAGCCCGGCTGACTGTGGCTGAGGAAAGGGCTGTCATCGCCCCACGATGGTCCGAAAAGGCTCGCCACCAGCCCTGCGTCACCCTCCCCGAGCCGACGGAATCCGGCATATTCCGGGCCGGGCCGACAGCGCGTTCTGCCCGACATGCGACCCTCATGCGCCTGCCGTAGCGTGATGCGGAGGCCAGCCGAGGTGAGGCGGAAATACATCTGCCCACACGGTGAGAACTTGGTCTTTCGTCGGTCGGCCCGTCCGCGCCCACTCCAGGAGCATCGAACCCGGCACCGCAACCACCGAAGACAACAGGCTTCGCGCCGACCCGCGCGGCGCCGTGGTGGCTGCTGTCGTGGACCGCATGCCCCGCACCGGCAGGGCCCGGCCGCGTGGACCACCGTCCGCTAGGAGGAGATCCATGGCGGTACTCTGCAAACCGGCAATCGCAGTTCCCGAGTACGTCATCACCAACGACGAAACTCTCGAACTGGCAAAACGGTTGCACGGGGACCATCCGCAGCTCGGTCTCGCACTGCGCCTGATCGAAAACACCGGTGTGCAGAAGCGGCACCTGATCCAGCCGATCGAAAAAGTGCTGCAACATCCGGGGTTCGATGCTCGGAGCATCGTCTACGAGCAGCAGACCAAGGACCGCGTGCCGGCTGTCGTCCGCCAGGCACTCGACCAGGCGGAACTCGAACCGCCACAGATCGACTTGATCGTCTACGTCTCCTGCACCGGCTTCATGATGCCTCCGCCGACGGCCTGGCTCATAGGCAAGATGGGCTTCCGTCCGGAGACACGGCAACTTCCGATCGCCCAACTCGGCTGCGCCGCGGGCGGTGCGGCCGTCAACCGGGCCCACGACTTCTGCACGGCACACCCCGACGCCAATGTGCTCATCGTCGCCTGCGAGTTCTGCTCGCTCTGTTACCAGCCCACCGATCTGGGCGTGGGGTCCCTGCTGTCCAACGGCCTGTTCGGCGACGGAATCGCAGCCGTCGTGGTCCGGGGCAGGGGCGGCACCGGGATCCGCCTGGAACGGAACGGCTCGTACGTCATCCCGGACACCGAGGACTGGATCTCCTACGCAGTCCGGTCCACGGGCTTCCACTTCCAGCTCGACAAGCGCGTGCCCGGGACCATGGAACCACTCGCTCCGGCCCTGAGCTCCCTCGCGGAACAGCACCAATGGAACGCCAGCAAACTGGACTTCTACATCATCCACGCAGGCGGCCCGCGCATCCTCGACGACCTGAGCCGCTTCCTCGACGTTCCGCCCGAGGCGTTCCGCTTCAGTCGGGCGACGCTCACCGAGTACGGCAACATAGCCAGCGCGGTGGTGCTCGACGCCCTGGGCCGGATGTTCGACGAGGCATCGACCCTCCACGGCCAACGCGGCATGATGGCCGGCTTCGGCCCAGGCATCACCGCCGAGATCTCTCTGGGCAGCTGGACCTCGGAGCCCGAAGCCGAGGCGTGATCCGCGCACCCGGGGCGGTACGCACACCCGGCAGCGTGACCGGCGACCCGGTACCCACAGCACTTCCGGCCCCCGGCCCTCAGGCACCATCACCGCCCTGGGGACCGGGGGCCGTCCCCGAAGACCGACACCACCCGGAGCTGCCGCCCGCCTCTGGGCTACATTCACCGGCCATGACAAGATCACCCGGTGCCATACCCCGCACCCTTCAGTCGCTCGCCCGGGCCGCACAGATCCTCATAGGGCTGTCCGCCCTGCTCGACCCCATGCGGCCGAGACTCTTCAGTACGACCGACCACGGGCTCTTCTACTCCCGCTACCTGTCGGTCTCCTCCCTCGTGGAGCTCGCCACGCTCGTCACCTTCCTCCTCTGGTTCCGCCGATGCCGCTACAACGCCCAGGCACTGTCGGTCGGCCCGTTCGCCCACTCGCCGGGCTGGGCGGTGGGCGCCTGGTTCACTCCGGTGCTGATGTGGTGGCGGCCTCGCCGCATCGCCCTCGACATCCATCGAGCCATCGGCCACGACCCCGCCCCGGACGCCACCATCGCCCTCATCAACGCCTGGTGGGCGGCGTGGATGGCACACATGGTGGGAGCCATGATGGCTGCCTCCTCGGCCTACGCCGACTCCGTCGTCGTGTCGGCGGCGAGCCAGGCGCTGTATCTGATCGCCGCGGTACTCCTCGTCCTCGTCATCCAGCGGATCACCGCCGCCCAGACGAGCGCCATGACCACGTACGCACCAGCTGCCCGCTGACGCGGTGCCGGGTCTCAGGCAACGGCAGAAAGGCCGGCACCCGCGGGGGCACCGACCTTCCCGCCCGAGATCAGGCGACGAGTTCGGCCTCGCCCGCCGGCTCTGCGGCGGGCTCGGGCTTGGTGTCGCGCATGACCAGGGCGGCCAGGACCGCAGCGGCGACGACGCCGATCGCGCCGACCGTGAAGGTGGTCGCCATCGAGGCGGTGAAGGCGTCCCGGGCGGCCTGGATCAGACCGGTGTCGCCGTGGGCCACGGCCAGCGCGCCGGCGATCGAGTGCTTCGCCTGCTCGGGTGCGCCGTCGGACATCTCACGGGCGAAGCCGCTCGACAGCAGCGAGCCGAGGATCGCGATGCCGAGCGCGGTGCCCGCCTGCTGGATGGTGTCGTTCAAGGCCGAGCCGACGCCCGCCTTGTCCGCCGGAATGGTGCCCATCAGCGCGCCGACCGCGGCCGGCATCGCAAGGCCCGCGCCGAGTCCGAGCAGACCGAGCGCGATCGCCGGGACGGCGAAGGCGGTGTCGGCCGAGACGGTGGTCAGCAGCGCGAAGGACGAGGCCATGACGAGCATCCCGGCCAGGACCAGCAGCCGGTTGCCGATCCTCGCGGCGAGCCCGGCACCCGCGAGGTTACCGACCAGCGCGGTGACGGCCAGCGGGACGAACGCGAGGCCCGCCTTGACCGGCGAGTAGCCGAGGACGAACTGCAGGTACTGGGTCAGCACCAGCAGCAGGCCGCCGTTGCCGATCTGGACGAGGGTCAGCGACAGTGACCCGCCGCTGAAGTTGCGGGGTACTTCCGGGCGAAGGCCTGAGCATCAAACGTAGCGATCCACGGCTAACGTGTTAACCGATTCCCGGGGAATCCATAAACTGACACCCTTGTGGGTGACCAGCCGCTCAAGGAGGCGAACACTCCCGTGAGAACCAACCCAACGGGTCGCCAACTCCGATTCGGCAGCGAACTGCGCAAGCTCCGCGAACGCGCCGGCCTCACCGCCACCCAGGCAGGTCAACTGCTGGGCGTGAAGCAGAACCAGATCAGCAACATGGAGGCCGGTCGCGTCGGCGTGAGCCCCGAGCGGGTACACACGCTTGCCTGCCACTACGACTGCACGGACAAGGGCCTCGTCACAGCGCTCGGCGAGATGACCGCCGACCGTACGCGCGGCTGGTGGGAGGAGTACCGGGAGATCCTGCCCGCACCCCTGCTCGATCTGGCCGAGATCGAGCACCATGCGCATCGACTTCGCACCGCTGTCACCGTCCACATTCCCGGCCTCCTCCAGACCGCGGAATACGCGCGCGAAGTCTTCCGCCAAGACGTACCGGAGCTGTCGCCGCCCGACATCGAGCACCGCATCTCCTTCCGTATCAAGCGGCAGGCAGTCCTGTTCCGCGAGTCACCGACGCCACACCAGGCAGTCGTCCACGAAGCCGCGCTGCGGATGCAGTTCGGCGGCGCAGCGGTGACCCGCCAACAGCTTCGGCACCTGCTGGACATGGGCGAGCGGGAGCACATCACCCTCCACGTGATTCCGTTCTCGGCGGGAACCTTCGCCGGGTCCGGTCAGTCGATCTACTACTTCTCCGGGCCGGTGCCCCAGCTCGACACCGTCAATCTCGACCAGTCGCACGGGCCCGTCTTCCTCGACGCCGAGGCTCAACTGACGAAGTACCGCGTACTCCTCGGCCGCATGGAATCCACAGCACTCGACGCCGACCGTTCGCGAGACTTCATCCACAACATCGCCCGCAGCCTGTGAAGGAATCCACGATGGACGCTCCCACCTGGCAGAAGTCCTCCTACTGCGCCCAGGGGAACTCCTGCGTGCACGTAGCAGCTCACCACGGCACGATCAACGTCACCGAGAGCGGCGATCCCAGCGGAGCGATACTCCGCATCACCCCCGCCGCCTGGGCCGCGCTCATTCGAACCGTCAAGGACGGCACCTGCCGTGGCTGACCCGGCGATCCCGGCCGACCTCACCTGGATCCGCGCCGCACCCGACGGCGAACAGGGGCCCGGCCCCTGGATCGAGGTGGCATTCGGGCCGGGCGAGTTCGTCTATCTACGGGAGACCAGCGACCCCGGCAACGTCGTGACGACCACCATGACGAAATGGGATGCCTTCACCAAGGGAGTGACGGCCGGCGAGTTCGACCACTTCGCGGAGCACGACCGCGCGGGCTCGGACACTCCCTCCTGACCGCCCGTCATCTCGCGCTTTCGGCCCATGAAGTGGGTGTCGGCCAGGGTGGCGGGATGCCGATCATTGCCCAGGGTCACGCTCCGTGATACACAGAGTAACCATACGTGTTCGGTCACACACCGATTCGATCCGCAGGTCAGGGCGGTCGAACCGGTCAAACGTGCGGGGTTCGAGGAAAGAGAGCCGCCAAGTCGTCGTGCGAGAGCGGTTTCATCAGCGAAGATAGAGGGTGACCCGTGCCATGTGGCAGGGGCATGAACTACCCAACAGGGGCGGTGACTTACATGGTCCTGGCAGCTGACACTGATAAGGGCGGTATCAGCACCATCATCAACGGCATCGCGCCCAAGTGGGGGCCGTTCGGAGCCCTGGGCGACGAAGCCAAGGTGATGATCGAGGTCGTCATGGCCGTCGCCATCCTGCTCTGCTTCGGCATCGCCATCTGGGGAGCGGCCAAACAGCGCATCGGTGCCACGGCGCTGCGCGACACGTTCAGCGCCGAACAGGGCAAGGGTCTGATCGTTGCCGGTCTGACCGGTGTGTTCATCATCGGATCGCTCGGGACCCTGTTCACCATCGTCTATGGCATGGCCATCTAGCCGCCCGTCAGCCTGATCGGGGCTCCGTCCACCGCACCCGACTCCCACACCATCCGTCCGTCGTGCCCACCGACAGAGGTTGTGTCTCCCTGATGTCGAGTCACCACACCGCACTCACGCGGGAACCAGCACGGCTACCGTCGTACTACGCGGAATCGCACACGGTTGAGGGGGCCTACGCGGTATGAGTCATGGTGACGGTCACGGCTACGGCAGCGATTCCGGTTCAAGCCGTACCGATGATGGATACAGCACCCTCGGTGGTACGCGCCAGACCCGTACCCGATTCCCTGAGGGCGGCGGCGACGGCTACGGCAGTACCCGCCGGCCGGCCCGCAGCTCACGATCCCTGGTGATGGTCGTCGGCGTGGTCGTTCTGCTCATCTCGGCTATCGCATTCGCGAACATGGGCGGGGGCACGGACGACGCCTCGGGCGGCAGCGGGCGCGGCGACAGCAAGGCGGGCGCGGCACCGACGGCGGCGACGGGGACGAAGCCGGTGACGGGAAAGAACGGCACGGTTCCGTCGGGCTTCGCCCATGACGAGCAGGGTGCGCAGAGCGCGGCCGCAAACTACTCCGTTGCGCTCGGCTCCGCCGATATGTTCGACGGGGATCGTCGCCGCCAGATCGTGAACGCTGTGTACGCACCTGATGTGGCCGCTGCCCGCCAAGGCGACCTGGACAAGGTGTACTCCGGCGAGGCGTTCCTCACGAGCATCGGGCTGAACGAGGACGGCACCGCCCCAAGCGGCATGACCTTCATCTCGCGCTCCAACCCCGCCGGCACCAAGGTCGTGAAGTTCAGCGGCGACACAGCAAGTGTCGCCGTTTGGTACTCCGCCCTTTTCGGACTAGCCGGTGAAGGCTCGAAGAACCCCGTGTCCGAAAGCTGGTTCACCAACACCTTCGAGTTGGCGTGGATGGATGGCGACTGGAAGATCACCGATTTCACGCAGAAGGACGGCCCTGTCCCGGTTGGCCGTGACCAGGCCGCATCCCCCGCCCAGGAGATGGCCGACGCCGTGGAACAGTTCGGAGGGTTCACGTATGCCCGGTAATCGATCTCGCCACGCCCTCTCCCTGGCCACGGTCGTGTCAGGCCTGCAGCTCGCTGTCGTACTGCTGGCAAGTCGCGCGTTCGCCGAGCCCTCTCCTAGCCCATCGCCGAGCAAGAGCAACAACGCATGCGATCTGATTCGCGGCCCGGCGAGGAACTACTGCGAAAACGGCGACGCCGGCAGCCCCAAAACCGTCTCCCCCGACGACGCCACCAACGCCCTCGACCCCCTCTCCTCCCTCGCCCGCGGCTGCGCCGACGCCGCGGCCTGGATCGTCGGCAAGCTCAGCGACGCGGTCAAGGGCACTGCGAACGTCGACTTCACGAACCCCAAGTTCCTCCAGCAGTACGCGGTCATCTTCGCGGCCTCCACCGTGCTCACGCTGGTCCTCTGGCTGCTCGCCGTCGCCAAGCGCGCCATCCGCGGCGTCCCGGTGGCCACCGCGATCTCCGAGGCCGTCGGGTTCCTCTGGCTGACCGTGCTCGCCTCCGCGTTCACGCCGCTGATCCTCTACACGGTCGTCTCGGCGACCGACGGTGTCACCGACGTCATCGCGTCGTCCTCCGGCGGGCAGACGGACGTCTTCTTCGGGTCGTTCGCCGAGGCGCTCAGCAAGGGCTCGGACATCGGTGGCGGACCGATCATGCTGATCGTCGTCTCGCTCGTCTCGATCCTCGCCGCGGGCGTGCTCTGGCTCGAGCTCGTGATCCGGGCCGCGCTGCTCTACGTCGGCGCGCTCCTCGGTGTCGTCGTCTACTCCGGACTCGTGGACAAGAACATGTGGGGCCACGTCCGCCGCTGGGCAGGCATCATGATCGCTGTGATCATGGTGAAGCCGGTCATCGTCATCGTGCTCGGGCTGGCCGGAGCGCTCTCCTCCGACGGCGGCCCGAACGCGTTCTCCGCCGTCGTCTCCGGCCTCGCCATCATCCTGCTCGCGATCTTCGCCTCGGCGATGATCTACCGGTTCGTGCCCGGCTTCGGCGACGAGATCCAGGGCGCCCGCACCAACCGCAAGCAGGCCACCGACGGCGCCCAGGCCGCCGCCCTGATCAGCTCGCCGGCCGCCCTCGTCTCGCAGGGCATCAAGACCCACAGCAGCCGCAGCGGAGGCGCCGACAACAGCGGAGGCGGCAGCGGCGGCAGGCCCGCCAATCCGGTCAGCGGCGGGGTGGCCGCGCACAGCTCCCGCAACCCCGGCGGGAGCGGGGTCGGCGGCGGATCTGTCCCCTCCGCCGCACCTCCGCCCCGCAGCGGGTCCGGCCCCACCGCCGGCACCCCCCACAGCAGCCGCAGCCCGCGCGGCGGATCAGGTAACTCAGGCACCAACCGCACAGGAGGTGGAGGGCGTTGACGACCCAGTCCCATCCGGTCGCGCCCCGCCGCACGTATCTCATCGGCCGGGCCCGGCCGAACGCGATCGTCGGCAAGAACCGCGAGACCGGCGAGATCGCGCTGATCATCGCCGGCGCGTTCCTCGGCATGATGAGCGGGCTGATCGTCCCCGTCCTGTCCCTGCGGATCGTGCTCCTCACGGGCTTCCCGCTGCTGGCGCTCGCCATGGTGTACGTCCCGTACAAGCACCGCACCTTCTACAAATGGTTCGAGATCAACCGCAGCTTCAAGCGTTCTCTGCGCCGCGGCACGACGTACCGGTCCGCAGCCATGGAAGCGGGCGTACGGGCCGACGGCCGTGAGGTCGAGATCGGACCGCCCCCGGGCATCGGACGGATCAGCTGGCTGGCCGCCCCCTTCGGCCCGGACGAGATCGCCGTACTGCTGCACGCCGACCGCCGCACCGTCACCGCCGCGATCGAGATCGAGGGTCCCGGCGTCGGGCTGCGCGACAGCGAGGACCAGGAGGCCCTGGTCGACCGCTTCGGCACACTGCTGAAGCATGTGGCCAACGGCGACGGCTTCGTGACCCGCGTTCAGATGCTGGCCCGCACCCTGCCCGCCGACCCCGACGCCCACGCCAAGGACGTCGCCCAGCGCGGCGACCAGTCGTCCCCGGGCTGGCTGCAGGAGTCGTACGACCAGCTCCAGTCGATGGTCTCGACCTCCAGCGAACAGCACCGCGCCTACCTCGTCGCATGCATGCACTACGGACGCGAACTCGCCGCCGAGGCCAACGCCATGGCCCGCGCCGCCCGCCCCCAGGCCGGCCGCAAGCTCGACCGGGACGCCGGCCTCGCCGTCGTCATGGCACGTGAACTGACCGACATCTGCGCCCGCCTCGCCGAGGCGGACATCCGGGTGCGCCAGCCGCTCGGCCAGAGCCGGCTCGCGTCCCTCGTGCACTCGATGTACGACCCCGACCACCCCATCGACCACATCCAGGCGATGACGAAGCGCAACGCCTGGCCCGCCGAGCTGGACGCCGTCGAGCCGACGTACCTGCAGGCCAAGACCCGCGAATCGGCGACCCGTGCCCCTTGGTGCCACGCCACGGCCTGGGTGAAGGAGTGGCCGATGACGCCCGTCGGCGTCAACTTCCTGGCCCCGCTCCTCGTCCACACACCCGATGTCATCCGCACGGTCGCGGTCTGTATGGACCTCGAACCCACCGAGGTCGCCATCGAGCGCATGCTCACCGAGAAGACGAACGACGAGGCCGAGGCCAGCCGCCAGGCCAAGATGAACCGGACCGTCGACCCGCGCGACATCGCCGCCCACGGCAGGCTCGACCAGCGGGGTGAAGATCTCGCGAGCGGAGCGGCCGGAGTGAACCTCGTGGGGTACATCACCGTGTCGTCGCGATCACCCGAGTCCCTCGCCCGTGACAAGCGGACGATCCGCGCCTCGGCCGGCAAGTCGTATCTGAAGCTGGAGTGGTGCGACCGCGAGCACCACCGCGCCTTTGTGAACACCCTGCCGTTCGCCACCGGCATCCGTCGCTAACCGAGAGGGCAGTCACGCCATGCGAGATCCGCTGTCCGCATTGTCGGATGCCTTCGCCTCCTTCCTCTTCGGGAAGGTGGAGACGACCAGGCTGCCCGTACGCACCTCGACCGGCCAGGCGCAGGCCGTCTACCTGCCCACCGCCGCCCCCGGCCTCGGCGACTCCGGCGTGATCATCGGCCGCGAGGTGTACTCCGGCAAGGGCTACATCTACGACCCCTTCCAGCTGTACGGACAGCAGCTCCCCGCCCCGCACTGGCTGGTGCTCGGGGAGTCCGGCAACGGCAAGTCCGCGCTGGAGAAGACGTACGTGCTCCGCCAGCTCAGGTTCCGTGACCGCCAGGTCGTCGTCCTCGACGCGCAGGGCGAGGACGGCGTCGGCGAGTGGAACCTCATCGCCCAGGAGCTCGGCCTCACCCCCGTCCGGCTCGACCCGACCTCGGCCATGAACGGCGGGATCCGGCTCAACCCGCTGGACCCCTCGATCACCACGACCGGCCAGCTCGCCCTGCTCCGCACGATCATCGAAGTCGCGATGGGGCACGGCCTCGACGAACGGTCCGGGTTCGCGCTGAAGGTCGCGCACGCCTACGTCAACGAGACGATCACCGACCGGCAGCCCGTGCTGACCGACATCGTCGAGCAACTGCGCCACCCGGAACCCGAGTCCGCCGAGGCGATGAACGTCGACATAGACGACGTACGGGCCTGGGGTCTCGATGTCGCCCTCGTCCTGGACCGGCTGGTCGACGGCGACCTGCGCGGCATGTTCGACGGCCCGACCTCCGCAGGCATCGACCTGGACGCACCACTGATCGTCTTCGACCTGTCGCACATCGACCGGAACTCGATCGCGATGCCGATCCTGATGGCGATCGTCGGCGTCTGGCTGGAGCACACCTGGATCAGGCCCGACCGGAAGAAGCGCATCTTCCTGGTCGAGGAGGCCTGGCACATCATCAACTCGCCGTTCGTCGCCCAGCTCTTCCAGCGCCTCCTGAAGTTCGGGCGACGCCTGGGTCTGTCGTTCGTCGCCGTCGTCCACCACCTCAGCGACGTGGTCGACGGGGCCGCGGCACGTGAGGCGGCGGCCATCCTCAAGATGGCCTCGACCCGCACGATCTACGCGCAGAAGGCCGACGAGGCCAGAGCGACGGGGCGGGTGCTCGGCCTGCCCCGCTGGGCGGTCGAGATCATTCCCACCCTCACCCCCGGCATCGCGGTATGGGACGTCAACGGCAACGTACAGGTCGTCAAACACCTGATCACCGAGGCGGAACGCCCCCTCGTCTACACCGACCGCGCCATGACCGAGTCCTCCGCCGCCGACCTGCGCCCGGAGGACGTACGCGCCGCAGACCTGGAGGCGGAACAGCGCGCGGCACGCATCGAGCACCAGCAACGGCTGAACGAGTCGTCCGAGTCAACGGTGGCATGACATGGCGGGTCGCACTCCGGACCGGGGCAACGAGCAGGGCACCGGCGGCATCCCCGACGGCCTGCTGGTCGGCCTGCTGGGCTTCCTGCTCGGGCTGACGGTCCTGGTCTGGACGGCCACCGGCATGTCCGGCCTGTTCGCCCACGGCGCCTGGCCGAAGGGCGTCACCTTCACCGAGACCCCGCTCGCCATGCGCCGACTGGCGGCGTCACCGCATGACATCCCGGCCGCATGGCCCGACACACCGGTGGGCGAGCTCTCCGGATACGGGCTGTTCTGGGGCCTGTTCATCGGTGAACTCATGGTGCTCATGGTGCTGACGGTGTTCGTGATGGGGGTGGTGACCCGCTGGCGCGCGGTACGCACCCAGCGCCGGCACGCACGGCAGACGGCACGCACGGAACACGACGAGCCCGTCATGATGCAGGCACTCGTCCCCGAACAGGCGCCGGCAACCACGGCCCCGACACCCCCAGAGGCTGCGGCAGAGGTCGGAACCGGGACGCCCAGCACACCCGGCGCACCCAGCACGGCGGAAACCCTCCCTCTCCCCCCGGCCGTCCCCTCCCCCCGTACGCCGCACATCGTCTACGGCCCGGCCGCCACCCGCCGCCCCACCGTCGTACAGGCCATCCGGGAAGCCGACGGACCGGCGCTGGTCGTCACCTCGGACCCCACGGTCTGGGCCGAGACGAAGGATGCCCGCGCCAAACTCGGCCCGGTTCTCGTCTACGACCCGGGCCATCTCTGCGACACCCCGGCCCGCCTCCACTGGTCCCCCACCGCCGGGTGCGAAGCACCGGACACGGCAGCCGCCCGCGCCCTCGCGCTCCTCGCCCCGGTCCGGCCGCAGGCCCGTATCGACGCCATGACGGCGGAGACCGCGGAGACCCTCCTCCAGTGCTGGCTCCACGCCGCTGCCATAGACGGCCGCCCGTTCCGTCAGGTCCACCGCTGGGCCCTCGGCTCCAGCGCCCACGAACCGGTACGCCTGCTCCGTACACACCCCAAGGCCTCCTCCGGACTCGCCGGCCTGCTGGAGTCCGCGCTCACCGGCCACCCCGAACGCAGGGAGATGGCCCAGGAGTTGACGGTACGGGCCTTCGCCGCGCTCTCCTCGATCCACATCCGCGAAGCCTGCACACCGAACCGATCCGATGCGCTCGCACTGGAATCTTTTACAGGCGAAGGGGGCACTCTTTATGTGGTTGGTGAACCCATCGAGGATCCTCGCTCCGCCCCGGGTGCGATGCCTCTGCTCACCGCCCTCGCCTCACACGTGGTCGAGCACGGCCGCCGCATGGCCGCACGGTCAACCGACGGTCGGCTCGACCCACCAATGACGCTCGTCCTCGACGACGTCGCGGCCGTGGCGCCCGTGCCTCAGCTCCCGGAGCTGCTGTCGACGGGCCAGGACCAGGGCCTGCCGACGCTGGTCCTGCTCCGCTCCGAGGAACAGGCCCGCGCCCGCTGGTCGTCCCCGCTCTGAGCCGTCGAGCGACGGGCATCGCGTGTGCGGGCCTCCCCGGTCCCCCGGGGAGGCCCTGCCGGCAGCCATCCGGTCCGGGCTGACAGCCTTCAGCCAGCCGTTGCCGTCGGCATCAGGCGGGCCGGACGATCTCGTACTCCAGCTCCAGCGACGTCGGATCGTCCGGTACGGCGAGGGTCTCCCCGGTCGGTGCGAAGCCGAACCGGCGGTAGAACGCAGCGGCCCGCGGGTTGCTCTCGTGCACATAGAGACGCACCCGCTGGATCCGCGGCTCGCCCAGTGACCACGCCCAGTCGACCCCGGCCCCGAACAGCTGCTCGGCAAGGCCGGTTCCCCGCGCCTCGGGCCGTACGAAGACCCCGACCACGTGGGCCTGGTCGACCTCGGCGGGCTCGCCGAATCGCAGATCCCCGTCCGGTCGCTCGACGAGCACAGTGATCGTGCCGGCCCAGCTCCCGTCGGGCGCCTCGGCGACGAACTGACGCTTCTCGCCGTCGCCGTCCTCCGCCGCACCGGCAGCCCGCGCCTGCCAGAAGCTGTCGGGCTGGGACACCCCTTGCTCGTACGTCTCCAGGAACGCCACTGGAGCCACAGGATCCTGCAGAGCCGCGAGCCTGATCTCCTTGGCCAGCGGCCATTCCTCGGCACGTACGGGGCGAATCACATAGTCCATACGCCGATCCTGTCCCGCGCCCCGCGCCCAGGCAATCGAATTCGCATGCCCGTCCAAATCTCGGGCTCGTACTGTGTACTTCCGTGACAGACATGAAAGGCCTGCTCGCGGCCTACGACGAGCAGATCCGCGGTGCATCGCCCCACCCGCCGGCAGGGGTCGTCCATGAAGAGGACGGGCCCCTCATCCGGACCGTCGGCCAGTTCCGCGGCTTCATCAACGCCCCACGTGACGTGGGCGTGCGGGGCGCCGCACTCGACGAGCTGATCGTGCGTCAGCGTGACTACTTCGCCGCGCGCGGGGAGTCGGTGGAATGGAAGACGCGGGGCCACGACCTCCCCGCCGACCTCCCCGAGCGGCTGCGCGCGGCCGGTTTCGTTCCGGAGGACGAGGAGACCATCCTCATCGGTCTCACCAAGGACATGGCATCACCGCCCGTGCTCCCGGACGGCGTTGCACTCCGCCAGGTCACCGAGGCCGCCGACATGCACCGCATAGCGGCGATGGAGTCGGCGATCTGGGGCGAGGACCTGAGCATGATCGGCGACGATCTGGCAGGCCGGGTGGCCGTTGCCCCTGACGACATCGCCGTCCTGGTCGCCGAAGCCGGCGGCGAGCTCGTCTCCGCGGCCTGGCTGGTCTTCAGGGAGGGCACCGAATTCGCCGGTCTGTGGGGTGGTTCCACCCTCTCCGAATGGCGAGGACGCGGCATCTACCGAGCACTGGTCTCCGCCCGTGCCGAGATCGCGGCAGCCCGCGGAGTCACCTATCTGCAAGTGGACGCATCCGACGACAGCGCACCGATCCTGCGCCGTCTCGGTTTTCACGCAGTGACCACGACGACCCCGTACATATGGTCACCATCGAATTGAGCAACTCCCCGTGAACGCAGAAAAGCCCCGCACCAGAGGTGCGGGGCTTTTCCGGAATAATTGTTCGGCGGCGTCCTACTCTCCCACAGGGTCCCCCCTGCAGTACCATCGGCGCTGAAAGGCTTAGCTTCCGGGTTCGGAATGTAACCGGGCGTTTCCCTAACGCAATGACCACCGAAACACTATGAAATTAACCAACACCGGACAACAACACGGCCGTTCGTTATTTCAGAACTAACACAGTGGACGCGAGCAACTGAGGACAAGCCCTCGGCCTATTAGTACCAGTCAGCTCCACCCGTTACCGGGCTTCCACATCTGGCCTATCAACCCAGTCGTCTACTGGGAGCCTTAACCCCTCAAGGGGGTGGGAATACTCATCTCGAAGCAGGCTTCCCGCTTAGATGCTTTCAGCGGTTATCCTTTCCGAACGTAGCCAACCAGCCATGCCCTTGGCAGAACAACTGGCACACCAGAGGTTCGTCCGTCCCGGTCCTCTCGTACTAGGGACAGCCCTTCTCAATATTCCTACGCGCGCAGCGGATAGGGACCGAACTGTCTCACGACGTTCTAAACCCAGCTCGCGTACCGCTTTAATGGGCGAACAGCCCAACCCTTGGGACCGACTCCAGCCCCAGGATGCGACGAGCCGACATCGAGGTGCCAAACCATCCCGTCGATATGGACTCTTGGGGAAGATCAGCCTGTTATCCCCGGGGTACCTTTTATCCGTTGAGCGACAGCGCTTCCACAAGCCACTGCCGGATCACTAGTCCCGACTTTCGTCCCTGCTCGACCCGTCGGTCTCACAGTCAAGCTCCCTTGTGCACTTACACTCAACACCTGATTGCCAACCAGGCTGAGGGAACCTTTGGGCGCCTCCGTTACTCTTTAGGAGGCAACCGCCCCAGTTAAACTACCCATCAGACACTGTCCCTGATCCGGATCACGGACCCAGGTTAGACATCCAGCACGACCAGAGTGGTATTTCAACGGCGACTCCACAACCACTGGCGTGGCTGCTTCAAAGTCTCCCACCTATCCTACACAAGCCGAACCGAACACCAATATCAAACTGTAGTAAAGGTCCCGGGGTCTTTCCGTCCTGCTGCGCGAAACGAGCATCTTTACTCGTAGTGCAATTTCACCGGGCCTATGGTTGAGACAGTCGAGAAGTCGTTACGCCATTCGTGCAGGTCGGAACTTACCCGACAAGGAATTTCGCTACCTTAGGATGGTTATAGTTACCACCGCCGTTTACTGGCGCTTAAGTTCTCAGCTTCGCCGACCCGAAAGTCAGCTAACCGGTCCCCTTAACGTTCCAGCACCGGGCAGGCGTCAGTCCGTATACATCGCCTTACGGCTTCGCACGGACCTGTGTTTTTAGTAAACAGTCGCTTCTCGCTGGTCTCTGCGGCCACCCCCAGCTCATGGAGTAAATCCAATCACCAGTGATGGCCCCCCTTCTCCCGAAGTTACGGGGGCATTTTGCCGAGTTCCTTAACCATAGTTCACCCGAACGCCTCGGTATTCTCTACCTGACCACCTGAGTCGGTTTAGGGTACGGGCCGCCATGAAACTCGCTAGAGGCTTTTCTCGACAGCATAGGATCATCCACTTCGCCACAATCGGCTCGGCATCAGGTCTCAGACTTAATGTGTGACGGATTTGCCTATCACACGCCCTACACCCTTACCCCGGGACAACCACCGCCCGGGCTGGACTACCTTCCTGCGTCACCCCATCGCTTACCTAGTACAAGTCTGGTTCGTCGGCTCCACCACTACCCTCAACTCCGAAGAGATCGGGCCGGCTTCACGGACTTAGCATCGCCTGATTCAGTATTGGGCGTTTCAAAGCGGGTACCGGAATATCAACCGGTTGTCCATCGACTACGCCTGTCGGCCTCGCCTTAGGTCCCGACTTACCCTGGGCAGATCAGCTTGACCCAGGAACCCTTAGTCAATCGGCGCACACGTTTCTCACGTGTGTATCGCTACTCATGCCTGCATTCTCACTCGTGAACCGTCCACAACTCGCTTCCGCGGCTGCTTCACCCGGCACACGACGCTCCCCTACCCATCCGCAGCGCGTTGGCCCTCAATGCTCGAATGACACGACTTCGGCGGTACGCTTGAGCCCCGCTACATTGTCGGCGCGGAATCACTTGACCAGTGAGCTATTACGCACTCTTTCAAGGGTGGCTGCTTCTAAGCCAACCTCCTGGTTGTCTCTGCGACTCCACATCCTTTCCCACTTAGCGTACGCTTAGGGGCCTTAGTCGATGCTCTGGGCTGTTTCCCTCTCGACCATGGAGCTTATCCCCCACAGTCTCACTGCCGTGCTCTCACTTACCGGCATTCGGAGTTTGGCTAAGGTCAGTAACCCGGTAGGGCCCATCGCCTATCCAGTGCTCTACCTCCGGCAAGAAACACACGACGCTGCACCTAAATGCATTTCGGGGAGAACCAGCTATCACGGAGTTTGATTGGCCTTTCACCCCTAACCACAGGTCATCCCCCAGGTTTTCAACCCTGGTGGGTTCGGTCCTCCACGAAGTCTTACCTCCGCTTCAACCTGCCCATGGCTAGATCACTCCGCTTCGGGTCTTGAGCGTGCTACTAAAACGCCCTATTCGGACTCGCTTTCGCTACGGCTTCCCCACACGGGTTAACCTCGCAACACACCGCAAACTCGCAGGCTCATTCTTCAAAAGGCACGCAGTCACGACCCACATCCGAAGATGTGAGCGACGCTCCCACGGCTTGTAGGCACACGGTTTCAGGTACTATTTCACTCCGCTCCCGCGGTACTTTTCACCATTCCCTCACGGTACTATCCGCTATCGGTCACCAGGGAATATTTAGGCTTAGCGGGTGGTCCCGCCAGATTCACACGGGATTTCTCGGGCCCCGTGCTACTTGGGTGTCTCTCAAACGAGCCGTCAATGTTTCAGCTACGGGGGTCTTACCCTCTACGCCGGACCTTTCGCATGTCCTTCGCCTACATCAACGGTTTCTGACTCGTCTCACGGCCGGCAGACCGCAAAAGAGAGATCCCACAACCCCGCATGCGCAACCCCTGCCGGGTATCACACGCATACGGTTTGGCCTCATCCGGTTTCGCTCGCCACTACTCCCGGAATCACGGTTGTTTTCTCTTCCTGAGGGTACTGAGATGTTTCACTTCCCCTCGTTCCCTCCACACTGCCTATGTGTTCAGCAGCGGGTGACAGCCCATGACGACTGCCGGGTTTCCCCATTCGGACACCCCCGGATCAAAGCTCGGTTGACAGCTCCCCGGGGCCTATCGTGGCCTCCCACGTCCTTCATCGGTTCCTGGTGCCAAGGCATCCACCGTGCGCCCTTAAAAACTTGGCCACAGATGCTCGCGTCCACTGTGCAGTTCTCAAACAACGACCAGCCACCCATCACCCCACCCACAAGGGCGAGTTCACTGGGGCCGGCAACCGAAGGACAGACTCAAACGAGCCCGTACCCTCAGATACCCAACAACGTGCCCGACACGACCGACCATTCTCCACGTTCCACGCCGAAGCAGTACTGGTGAACAACAACCTGTCGTGCCGAATAGTCAACGTTCCACCCATGAGCTAACCACCGTCGAACATTTGCCGACGTAGTGGCTCTGGATTCCTTGCGGAATCTAGATGCTCCTTAGAAAGGAGGTGATCCAGCCGCACCTTCCGGTACGGCTACCTTGTTACGACTTCGTCCCAATCGCCAGTCCCACCTTCGACAGCTCCCTCCCACAAGGGGTTGGGCCACCGGCTTCGGGTGTTACCGACTTTCGTGACGTGACGGGCGGTGTGTACAAGGCCCGGGAACGTATTCACCGCAGCAATGCTGATCTGCGATTACTAGCAACTCCGACTTCATGGGGTCGAGTTGCAGACCCCAATCCGAACTGAGACCGGCTTTTTGAGATTCGCTCCGCCTCGCGGCATCGCAGCTCATTGTACCGGCCATTGTAGCACGTGTGCAGCCCAAGACATAAGGGGCATGATGACTTGACGTCGTCCCCACCTTCCTCCGAGTTGACCCCGGCAGTCTCCTGTGAGTCCCCATCACCCCGAAGGGCATGCTGGCAACACAGAACAAGGGTTGCGCTCGTTGCGGGACTTAACCCAACATCTCACGACACGAGCTGACGACAGCCATGCACCACCTGTATACCGACCACAAGGGGGGCACCATCTCTGATGCTTTCCGGTATATGTCAAGCCTTGGTAAGGTTCTTCGCGTTGCGTCGAATTAAGCCACATGCTCCGCTGCTTGTGCGGGCCCCCGTCAATTCCTTTGAGTTTTAGCCTTGCGGCCGTACTCCCCAGGCGGGGAACTTAATGCGTTAGCTGCGGCACCGACGACGTGGAATGTCGCCAACACCTAGTTCCCAACGTTTACGGCGTGGACTACCAGGGTATCTAATCCTGTTCGCTCCCCACGCTTTCGCTCCTCAGCGTCAGTAATGGCCCAGAGATCCGCCTTCGCCACCGGTGTTCCTCCTGATATCTGCGCATTTCACCGCTACACCAGGAATTCCGATCTCCCCTACCACACTCTAGCCTGCCCGTATCGACTGCAGACCCGGGGTTAAGCCCCGGGCTTTCACAACCGACGCAACAAGCCGCCTACGAGCTCTTTACGCCCAATAATTCCGGACAACGCTTGCGCCCTACGTATTACCGCGGCTGCTGGCACGTAGTTAGCCGGCGCTTCTTCTGCAGGTACCGTCACTCTCGCTTCTTCCCTGCTGAAAGAGGTTTACAACCCGAAGGCCGTCATCCCTCACGCGGCGTCGCTGCATCAGGCTTTCGCCCA
Source organism: Streptomyces sp. JH14 (assembly GCF_029428675.1). GTDB lineage: Bacteria > Actinomycetota > Actinomycetes > Streptomycetales > Streptomycetaceae > Streptomyces. Next base: position 3,258,069 of record NZ_JAJNEL010000001.1, read on the forward strand.
TTGTGCAATATTCCCCACTGCTGCCTCCCGTAGGAGTCTGGGCCGTGTCTCAGTCCCAGTGTGGCCGGTCGCCCTCTCAGGCCGGCTACCCGTCGTCGCCTTGGTAGGCCATCACCCCACCAACAAGCTGATAGGCCGCGGGCTCATCCTTCACCGCCGGAGCTTTCAACCCCGTCCCATGCGGGACAGAGTGTTATCCGGTATTAGACCCCGTTTCCAGGGCTTGTCCCAGAGTGAAGGGCAGATTGCCCACGTGTTACTCACCCGTTCGCCACTAATCCACCCCGAAGGGCTTCATCGTTCGACTTGCATGTGTTAAGCACGCCGCCAGCGTTCGTCCTGAGCCAGGATCAAACTCTCCGTGAATGTTTTCCCGTAATCGGGACGACACACACGAGAGCGGAACAACCGGTCGGAATAGGACCGGTCGTCCACAGCGTCCTCGCTGTGTAAAATTGCCCACCGGAACCACAAGGCCCGGCAGGACTTTCAAAGGAACCACCAACCTGCCGAAACAGGCCGGGGTATCAACATATCTGGCGTTGACTTTTGGCACGCTGTTGAGTTCTCAAGGAACGGACGCTTCCTTCGTACTCACCCTCACGGGCTTTCCTCCGGGCTTTTCCCTTCGGTCTTGCGTCTCCGACTCTATCAGACTCTTTCGTGTCCGATTCCCGGTCGAAGCGGGTTCCGCTTTCCAGGTTCCCGCTTTCGCGTTTCCCTTTCCGGCGAGTCCGACTCTATCAGATCCTCTCGGGCCTGATTCCCAGTCAGCGGGCTTGTCATCCCGGCCATTGGGCCGTTCCGACACCCAAACCCTAGCGGATTCTTCCCGGCGATTCATAATCGCGTCTTCGAAATGAATTCCGGCATGCCGAAATCATCCCGAGTGGGAAACCGTACAGAGTTTTGGTTGCCGCATTCGCGGCGGGATCGGCTGTCGCAGAACCGTTCCGGCCCCATGACAACTCGGAGAACTTTACGGATCGACGAGGGACGTGTCAACCCCGCCAGGTCAAGCCGTTTTCGCCCTCACCTGCCCCGCCGCCCCGGGGGTACGCGACACGTCGCTGCCCTCACCGTCCTGCGCCCCGCAGCCGTACGCCTGGGCCCGTCCGTAGCGTGAGCAGGGTGCAGAGTTCCTCAGGATCTCCTCGCTGCGTTCGGCGTCGCAGGGGTCGCACCACGCCTCGGGTACGAAGGTCCACCCGTCGAGTTCAGGGGTGACGAAGACCCGGGCGAAGCCGTCTTACGGGCACGGCGTCCACCAGGCCATGCTCGGCATCGCCCGGCTTCACAAGCTCGCCATGGCGGATCGCTCTCCCCTCTATATGTGACGGCCTTCAGGCGTTCACGGTCCAGGGCAGATGTGCGGGCGTGACGACGAGCTCGGCCCGGATGCTCGGCAGTGCGATGTTCACGGACGAGTCGTCCGGCACCGGCAGTGGCTGGGCCGACGCGATCATCGGCGGCGGGACCATCTCATCGCCGGCTCGCGCCAGTTCCTCGATGCCGGGGATTTCCGTGTATCGCCGGGGTATCGAAAATCGCATACGCCACCGCAACGGCCCTCCGTCTCCAATGGGAACGTGAACCACAACGTAGCCCTGTCGGCACCACCCCGCCGCACGCGCAGCATCGTGCTCCTCGGCCTGGCGATCCTCGGCCTGGCGAGCGCCGTGTACGTCGTGCGCCGGCCGCTCATGATGTCCGCTCCGAGATGCATGGCCGGGCGGTGGCACGGCTGCTTCGACACGTTCAACGGTGTGGTGCTCATGACGTTGGTCGCGCTGCCGTTGGCCGTGCTCGTGCCGTCGGCGCCACGCCGTCGTGCCGTCGGCGTGGCGCCGACGGCACGACGGCGTGGCGGATGTCGCTGGCCGAGGTGGGCATGGTCCACGGGACGGTGCCGTTCCTCTGGCTGACCATGATGCCGGGCGCCGGGGCCTGCACCGTCCCCGGCCGGTTCAGCCTGGTACCGCTGCGGGACCTGGTCACGATGGGGCCGCTCGGGATCGTCGGCAACCTCCTGGTCTTCGCGGCGCTGGGGTTCTTCGCCCCGATGCGGTTCGCGGCGCTGGCCTCCGTGCCGCGGATCCTGGCACTCGGGGCGGGCTGCTCGGTCCTGGTCGAGACCGCACAGTACGTCCTGCGGCTGGACCGGGTGTCCTCCGTGGACGACGTACTGGTCAACGCCGCCGGCGCCCTGCTGGCCGCACTGGCGTCGCGCCGCTGGTGGCGCACCACGGCGCACGCTCCGTCGGACCAGCCTCGCCCCGCGCCGGCACCGGCAGGCTGAGTCGCGTGCCCGGAGTGCACACGTCTTTGCATACGTCGGCGACATGGCGTGCTGCTTAGGCTTCAGACATGCGCGTACTGATCGTGGAGGACGAGCCCTACCTGGCCGAAGCCGTGCGTGACGGCCTGCGGCTGGAGGCGATCGCCGCCGACATCGCCGGCGACGGCGACTCCGCCCTGGAACTGCTCAGCGTCAACTCCTACGACCTCGCGGTCCTCGACCGCGACATCCCCGGCCCCTCCGGCGACGAGGTCGCCCGGCGCATCGTCGCCTCCGGCAGCGGCATCCCGATCCTCATGCTCACCGCTGCCGACCGGATCGACGACAAGGCGTCCGGGTTCGGGCTCGGCGCCGACGACTACCTCACCAAACCGTTCGAGCTGCGGGAGCTCGTCCTGCGGCTGAGGGCGCTCGACCGCAGACGCGCGTACGCCCGGCCCCCGGTCCGCGAGATCGCGGGCCTGCGGCTCGACCCCTTCCGGCGGGAGGTCTTCCGCGACGGACGCTACATCGCGCTCACCCGCAAACAGTTCGCGGTGCTGGAAGTCCTCGTCGCCGCCGAGGGCGGGGTCGTCAGCGCCGAGGAGCTGCTGGCACGGGCCTGGGACGAGAACGCCGACCCCCTCACCAACGCCGTGCGCATCACCGTCTCCGCACTGCGCAAACGGCTCGGCGAACCGTGGATCATCGCCACGGTGCCCGGCGTCGGCTACCGGGTCGACACCCCTATGGGCATCATCGCCCCCGGCAAGGACACTTCCGACCCCGGCAGTACGCGTGCATAGACGCCCAGGGCTCAGCGCCCGACTGAAACTCACCCTCAGCTACGCCGGATTCCTCGCCATCGCCGGCGCTCTCCTGCTGGCCGTGGTGTGGGGGTACCTGCTGCGTTACGTGCCCGACAGCCCCAAGGGCCTTCTCGGGATCTCGCCCAACCGCTACCTCCTTGTACACACCTTCGCGCCCGCCGCGGCCGTGGCGATGGCCTTCCTGCTCGTGTTCGGCCTGCTGGGAGGATGGCTCCTCGCCGGCCGGATGCTCGCGCCACTCACACAGATCACGGATGCGGCACGGATGGCCGAGAACGGGTCGTTGTCCCACCGCATCCGCATGAAGGGCCGCCAGGACGAATTCCGTGAACTCTCCGACGCGTTCGACTCGATGCTCCGACAACTCGAGTCCCACGTCGTCGAGCAGCAGAGGTTCGCCGCGAACGCCTCCCACGAACTGCGCACCCCGCTGGCGATCTCGCGGACGCTCCTCGACGTCGCCCGCAAGGACCCCACGCGGGACCGGGATGAACTCATCGAACGCCTGCACGCCGTCAATACGAGGGCGATCGACCTCACCGAGGCCCTCCTGCTGCTCAGCCGCGGCGACCGCGGCAACTTCACCCGCGAGAGCGTCGACCTCTCCCTCATCGCCGAGGAAGCCGCCGAAACGCTGCTTCCCCTCGCCGAACAGCGCCGGATCACGCTCGACGTCACCGGCGGGGCGGCCCGGACCAGTGGCTCCGCGGAGCTCCTGCTGCAGATGGTGACGAACCTCGTCCAGAACGCCATCGTCCACAACCTCCCCGCCGGCGGCACCGTGACGGTCCACACCGAGGCGCACGGCGACACGAGCGTGCTGCGGGTCGAGAACACGGGCCGCCGGCTCCCACCGGAACTGGTACCGACCCTCACCGAACCCTTCCAGCGCGGAACGGAACGCGTACGCACCGACGAGCACGCCGGTGTCGGCCTCGGCCTGGCCATCGTGCACAGCATCGTCCGCGCCCACGGCGGGACCCTCGACCTCGTCCCCCGCCCCGCCGGCGGTCTCCTCGTCACGGTCGGGCTTCCCGGCACGCCGTAGGCATCGCTGAAGAGCTGGAAGATCCTGCGTGACCACCGGCCCCAGGAGGGCGCACCGGCCGTTCATCGCACCCCCTGCCGCGTACCACGGCCGTGGTATGCGGCACAGATGTCCACCGTGGCGGTGGTAGCCGAACTCCGTTCCTGCGGATGACCGTCGGAGAGCAGTGCGGAGAGAGACTGTTCCTGTCGGACATGACGCGTCTCGGACATGACGCGTCGCAGGAGACGCATGCGGACTTCGGGGAGCAGCAGATGAAGAAGTGGGTACGGCCACTGATCGGAGCATTTTTGCTCTTCGTAGGCGTGGTGTGGTCACTGCAAGGCTCCGGCGTTGTCGACAACAGCGAAGTGATGTCCGGCGAATCACAGTGGCTGTTCATCGGCCTGATCGTGGCCATCGTGGGTGTGACGCTCCTGGTCGGCGGCATCAGGAAGCTGCGGGCCGACCGACGGTGACGGCGAACAGCACCGGCGGCCCCGCCCGAGGGCGCCGCGAGGACAGGCCCGTCGGACGGCGGATCATTCTTGGTGCTCTGGGGCTCGGCGCCCTGGGAGTGGCTGTGGGCGCGCCTGCACAACGCAGGCTTGACGACACACTCGCCGCGGTAGCCAGCAAGGACCCCACCGGCCTTTTCTCACTGTTGCCCGGTGGCGGCGGCTTCCGCTTCTATTCCGTCGCCGACAAGGTCCCGCACCGCTCTGCCGACGACTACCGGCTGACCGTGGACGGTCTGGTGGACCGCCCCGCGTCGTACACACTGGACGAACTGACGGCCATGCCGAGCACCCGCCTGGTGCGGGACGTGCAGTGCGTCACCGGTTGGCGCGTTCCCCAGACGGCCTTCACCGGGGTACCGCTGTCTCATCTCCTTGACGTCGCCGGAGTGCGGCCCGACGCCGCCGCGGTGCGTTTCACCTGTTTCGACGGGGTCTACTCCGAAAGCCTCACCCTGGAGCAGGCGCGACGCCACGACATGCTGGTGTCCTACAAGATGCGGGACGAGCCGCTGACCGCTGCCCATGGCGGGCCGGTGCGCCTGTACGCCGCCCCGATGTACTTCTACAAGTCAGCCAAGTGGCTGTCCGGCATCACCGTCACCGATCATGTCCAGCCGGGCTACTGGGAGCATTTCGGCTACGACGTGGACGGCTGGGTCGGCAAGTCGAACGGACGCGATGATGCCCCGACCAGCTGAACAACCGGACCTGATCAGGCGTTTCACTGCCGCCGAACGCTGGATACACCGGGGCACAGCCGCTTTGGTGGGAACCGCCCTCGTTACTGCCGCCTTCCTCTACTTGCCGGTGCTGGCCGAACTCGTCGGACGGCGCAGGCTGTTGGTGACCGTGCACGAGTGGGCGGGCATCGCCATGCCCGTCCCGCTCCTGGCCGGCCTGGTCTCCCGTGCGTTTCGTGCCGACCTGAGCCGCCTGAACCGGTTCGGCCCGCACGACCGCGGATGGGTGCGTGCCGCCCTTCGCCGGCGGCCTCGTACAGCCGGAAAATTCAACGCCGGGCAGAAGCTGTACGCGAACGTCCTCGCCGGGGCCTTGCTCGTCATGATCGGCACAGGGCTCCTGATGTGGTTCCCTCGCCTTGCGCCCCTCCTGTGGCGCACCGGAGCGACATTCGTCCACGACTGGCTGGCCCTGCTCATCGCGGCTCTGGTCCTCGGCCACATACGGATGGCCGTCCGCGACGCACAGGCCCGCCGTGGGCTGCGCACCGGGCAGGTCCCACGGGACTGGGCGCGTCACCACCACCCGCTGTGGGAGGAGGAGAACCCGGCGCCCGCAGCCGCCCGGGAGCCCTGACGCACCCCGTTGCCAGGGCGGGAATTATCCTGCATCTACCGCAACCGTGACATCCGGAGCTCGTTCCGAAGGACCGCGGGCACTGGGCCGGTCCGAGACGAAGGCCGCCAACGGCTTCCACTCCGACAGCACTGCCGCGAACCACGGCGACAAGAGATCTCGATCGCGCCGTGAGTCACGCCGACGCTCGCCGGGTCGCATACGCAACACGTACGGGATACGGGATACGGGATACGGGAAGGGATATGGCACCAGTCACAGGCATCTGGACGACGGTGAGGAACCTCGCCGACCGTCCAGCCCGGCGGCCATTCGCCGTGGACGCCGTGGCCGCTGTCTGCTGCGTGCTCATCACCGGACCGATCATGATGCTGGTGTCGCACCAGGACCGAGCCGATCTTCGCCCGGCCGGAGCGATATCCGCAGTCTGCAGTCTGCTGGTGTTGTGCGCCCACCGATGGCCACGCGCAACAACGTGGGCAACGGCCACGACCAGCGTGGTACTTCTCGCCCTTGTGCCCGATACGCCGCCGCCCCCCGCACCGGCAGTCGCAGCGCTTTTCCTGCTCGCAGCCCGGACGGACCGCCGAACCGCCGTACGCACCGGCGCGGCAGTGGGCGTCGCGATGACCGCTGCCGCGTTCGTCGTGCGCCCCGAAATGTCGGCCGTGGAGGCCAACCTTGCGCTTCTGGCATGGACCCAACTGCCGACCGCGGTCGGGGACGCGGTACGGAGCCGACGCGAACTGCTGGTCTCCTATCAGGAACGCGCAGAGCACGCCGAGGCGACCAGGGAAGAAGAAGCGCGCCGACAGGTCGTGGCCGAGCGCATGCGCCTCGCCCGGGAACTGCATGACGTCGTGACGCACCACCTCACCCTGGTCAACGCGCAGGCCGGAGTGGCCCACCATCTGGTTCGCCAGGATGCCGAGCGCGCCTACAAGGCACTCGGGCAGATCCACGACACCAGCCGAGCGGCACTTGACGAACTGCGCGCCACCGTCGGCTTGCTGCGTCAGGCAGACGACTCCGACCAGCCCCTCACCCCGGCGCCCGGACTGCATGACCTGCCGGCGCTGCTGGACTCGTTCCGCCATGCCGGCCTCTGCGTGGAAGCCCAGTACGACAGGCCACGCGCCACTCTTCCGCCCCTGACCGACCTGGCCGCCTACAGGGTGGTCCAGGAGGCGATGACGAACGCGCGAAAGCACGTTGCCGATGCCCGTGTGTCCGTGGTCATCGCGGTTCACCGAACCCACCTGGAAGTCTCCGTCACCGACGACGGGGGCACCGGACCAGGTCACGGTCCCGGCACGGGCCTGGGGTTGATCAGCCTCACAGAACGCGTGCGCGCGGCGGGCGGAACCCTGCAGGCCGACCCCCAGATGTCAGGCGGCTTCCGCGTTCACGCACTCTTGCCCCTCGGTTCTCACGGCCTTCCGCAGGCAAGCCCCCGGGAGAGCGGATGAGTATCCGCGTGCTCCTGGTCGATGACCAGGCGCTGCTCAGAGGGACCTTCCGCATCCTGCTGGAGGCCACACCGGGCATCGAGGTCGTCGGTGAGGCATCCGACGGGTCGGACGCCGTGGAACACGTGCGAAGTCAGCCAACGGATGTGGTGCTGATGGACATCCGCATGCCCGGCCTCGACGGGATCGAATCGACCCGGATCATCACCGGTGACAAGGCCCTTGCCGGGGTGAAAGTACTCATCCTGACCACGTTCGAGACCGACGAGCACGTAGCGGATGCACTGCAAGCGGGAGCGAGTGGATTCGTCGGCAAAAGCATCCACCCGCAGGAGCTGATCGATGCGATCAGGACCATCGCCGCCGGTGACGCGCTGCTGTCGCCCGCAGCGACACGGTCGCTGATCCAGCGCTTCCTCGCACGCCGGCCCGCCGTACGGCACGCTGCGCCGATGTTGGAGAGTCTGACCGGTCGGGAGCGCGAGGTGGTGATGCTGGCGGCCATGGGACTGTCCAACGACGAGATCGCGGATCACCTCGGCATCTCCGTCCTCACGGCGAAAACACATGTGAACCGGGCCATGGTGAAGCTGGGGGCCAGAGACAGGGCGCACCTGGTCATTGCCGCCTACGAGGGAGGCCTGGTCCACCCCTCGCAGTGAACAGGCAGCGAGCCGGAACGCTGAAGACCGAGCGGATCGCACGACTGAATCAGAGGGCTGCTGCCCCGTGCTACGCCTTGCGCATGACGCATGTCCGAGCAACCGCGTCGGAGCCGCTCCATCCGGCGGCGGGTTAGTTCCATCGGAACATGGCAACTGCACCACCGTCTCTGCGCACCCGCTTCACGGAACTCGTCGGCTGCACGGTGCCCGTCCAGCTGGCCGGCATGGGCTGGGTGAGTGGCGTGGACCTCTCGGCCGCGGTCTCCCAGGCCGGCGGCCTCGGCATGGTCGCCTTCCCCATGGCGACACCCGAGGCCCTGACCGGGCTACTGGAGGACGTGCGGCGGCGCACCACCCGTCCGGTGGGGATCAATTTCCTTCTTCCGCTCCTCCAGGACCACGCGTGCATCGATATCGCCGCGGAGCGGATGTCTGTCGTCGAGTTCCTTTGGGCAACTCCCTCCCCGCGTCTGGTCGCTCGGGTCCAGGCGGGTGGGGCGCTCGCCGCGTGGCAGGTCGGTTCGGTGGAGGAGGCGCGAGAGGCGGCATACGCGGGGTGCGACTTCGTCGTCGTCCAGGGAGTGGAGGCGGGCGGGCACGTCCGTGGATCGCGGGCCCTGTTGCCGCTGCTCGGTGAGGTGGTGGAGCACGTCGATATCCCGGTCGTCGCAGCCGGCGGCATCGCCACCGCGAGATCCGTGGCAGCGGTCCTCGCCGCCGGCGCCGACGGAGCTCGTATCGGAACCCGGTTCATTGCCACGACCGAGACGTTGCTGGCCGGCGCCGCCGTACCGGTCCCGGCATCCAGTCCGTTCTGCCCGACCCGGACCACGACCGGTCAGGTGGACGCGATGCCGCTCTACGCGGGCGAGGCGGTCGGTGCCGTCACGAGGATCGAACCCGCCGCGGACGTGATCCGCGAACTCGCCACCGGCGCGGTCGCACTCCTCAACCGGGCGCTGTCCGGCCCGGATCCCGACTGACGGCCGTCACACGTGAGTCGCTTCCGGTGTCCAAGGAGAGCAGGGACGAGGCGTTCGCCGGCCCCTCGAACGGCATCGACGCTCTGCAGCGCCTCCGGATCGCCGCCGGGTACATGAGCCGAGTAGGTGAGGCGCTTCCCGCCCATAGAGCTCATGGCACGATCACGCGGGTCCTGATGGCCCTATCGTGACCGGCAGTTGAGGGCAGGGACCGATCTTTGGGGGTTGCGTGAACGTGGTCTGGGCGACGACGTCGCCGGAATCCGGGCGGTTCTCAACGGTTGAGAGACGTTCGGACATCAGCGTCCTCTCAGTCCGTTTCGGCCAACTGCGTGCCCTCGGGCACGGATACCTCGAAGTCCGGCTACCGGACAGTGACTATCCTCTGCTCACCCTCGGCTTCCGAGGTGATCACGCGGTCGTCCATCTGTTCAGAGATGCAGAGAGGGTTTCTCTTCTCTTGGGAGATGGCGTCGTCCCCTCCGACGCCGTGGTCGACATCCCGAGCATCGACGGTCCAGCAGAGTTCACGGGTGACTTCGTCCTGAACATCGAGCACGCGTCGCGCCTTGTGTGCACCTTTATCCGGGAAGGGGCGCCCAACGGTCTGGGCCAGTGGTGTCCGCTGTAGCCGCGGGCTTTGTACGACAAGGTCGAGGGCTGCGAGGCCGCGCAATGGGTGTTGAAGCAGGTGTGGCCGGTGCACGCGCTACTCGGTATCTCCGCATGTACTGGCAGGAAGTCACCGACAACTCGTCAGGCATCACAGGATCGTCGTACCCTGCCGCCCTGTGAACGCAGAAAAGCCCCGCACCAGAGGTGCGGGGCTTTTCCGGAATAATTGTTCGGCGGCGTCCTACTCTCCCACAGGGTCCCCCCTGCAGTACCATCGGCGCTGAAAGGCTTAGCTTCCGGGTTCGGAATGTAACCGGGCGTTTCCCTAACGCAATGACCACCGAAACACTATGAAATTAACCAACACCGGACAACAACACGGCCGTTCGTTATTTCAGAACTAACACAGTGGACGCGAGCAACTGAGGACAAGCCCTCGGCCTATTAGTACCAGTCAGCTCCACCCGTTACCGGGCTTCCACATCTGGCCTATCAACCCAGTCGTCTACTGGGAGCCTTAACCCCTCAAGGGGGTGGGAATACTCATCTCGAAGCAGGCTTCCCGCTTAGATGCTTTCAGCGGTTATCCTTTCCGAACGTAGCCAACCAGCCATGCCCTTGGCAGAACAACTGGCACACCAGAGGTTCGTCCGTCCCGGTCCTCTCGTACTAGGGACAGCCCTTCTCAATATTCCTACGCGCGCAGCGGATAGGGACCGAACTGTCTCACGACGTTCTAAACCCAGCTCGCGTACCGCTTTAATGGGCGAACAGCCCAACCCTTGGGACCGACTCCAGCCCCAGGATGCGACGAGCCGACATCGAGGTGCCAAACCATCCCGTCGATATGGACTCTTGGGGAAGATCAGCCTGTTATCCCCGGGGTACCTTTTATCCGTTGAGCGACAGCGCTTCCACAAGCCACTGCCGGATCACTAGTCCCGACTTTCGTCCCTGCTCGACCCGTCGGTCTCACAGTCAAGCTCCCTTGTGCACTTACACTCAACACCTGATTGCCAACCAGGCTGAGGGAACCTTTGGGCGCCTCCGTTACTCTTTAGGAGGCAACCGCCCCAGTTAAACTACCCATCAGACACTGTCCCTGATCCGGATCACGGACCCAGGTTAGACATCCAGCACGACCAGAGTGGTATTTCAACGGCGACTCCACAACCACTGGCGTGGCTGCTTCAAAGTCTCCCACCTATCCTACACAAGCCGAACCGAACACCAATATCAAACTGTAGTAAAGGTCCCGGGGTCTTTCCGTCCTGCTGCGCGAAACGAGCATCTTTACTCGTAGTGCAATTTCACCGGGCCTATGGTTGAGACAGTCGAGAAGTCGTTACGCCATTCGTGCAGGTCGGAACTTACCCGACAAGGAATTTCGCTACCTTAGGATGGTTATAGTTACCACCGCCGTTTACTGGCGCTTAAGTTCTCAGCTTCGCCGACCCGAAAGTCAGCTAACCGGTCCCCTTAACGTTCCAGCACCGGGCAGGCGTCAGTCCGTATACATCGCCTTACGGCTTCGCACGGACCTGTGTTTTTAGTAAACAGTCGCTTCTCGCTGGTCTCTGCGGCCACCCCCAGCTCATGGAGTAAATCCAATCACCAGTGATGGCCCCCCTTCTCCCGAAGTTACGGGGGCATTTTGCCGAGTTCCTTAACCATAGTTCACCCGAACGCCTCGGTATTCTCTACCTGACCACCTGAGTCGGTTTAGGGTACGGGCCGCCATGAAACTCGCTAGAGGCTTTTCTCGACAGCATAGGATCATCCACTTCGCCACAATCGGCTCGGCATCAGGTCTCAGACTTAATGTGTGACGGATTTGCCTATCACACGCCCTACACCCTTACCCCGGGACAACCACCGCCCGGGCTGGACTACCTTCCTGCGTCACCCCATCGCTTACCTAGTACAAGTCTGGTTCGTCGGCTCCACCACTACCCTCAACTCCGAAGAGATCGGGCCGGCTTCACGGACTTAGCATCGCCTGATTCAGTATTGGGCGTTTCAAAGCGGGTACCGGAATATCAACCGGTTGTCCATCGACTACGCCTGTCGGCCTCGCCTTAGGTCCCGACTTACCCTGGGCAGATCAGCTTGACCCAGGAACCCTTAGTCAATCGGCGCACACGTTTCTCACGTGTGTATCGCTACTCATGCCTGCATTCTCACTCGTGAACCGTCCACAACTCGCTTCCGCGGCTGCTTCACCCGGCACACGACGCTCCCCTACCCATCCCAGCAGGCGTTGGCCCTCAATGCTGGAATGACACGACTTCGGCGGTACGCTTGAGCCCCGCTACATTGTCGGCGCGGAATCACTTGACCAGTGAGCTATTACGCACTCTTTCAAGGGTGGCTGCTTCTAAGCCAACCTCCTGGTTGTCTCTGCGACTCCACATCCTTTCCCACTTAGCGTACGCTTAGGGGCCTTAGTCGATGCTCTGGGCTGTTTCCCTCTCGACCATGGAGCTTATCCCCCACAGTCTCACTGCCGTGCTCTCACTTACCGGCATTCGGAGTTTGGCTAAGGTCAGTAACCCGGTAGGGCCCATCGCCTATCCAGTGCTCTACCTCCGGCAAGAAACACACGACGCTGCACCTAAATGCATTTCGGGGAGAACCAGCTATCACGGAGTTTGATTGGCCTTTCACCCCTAACCACAGGTCATCCCCCAGGTTTTCAACCCTGGTGGGTTCGGTCCTCCACGAAGTCTTACCTCCGCTTCAACCTGCCCATGGCTAGATCACTCCGCTTCGGGTCTTGAGCGTGCTACTAAAACGCCCTATTCGGACTCGCTTTCGCTACGGCTTCCCCACACGGGTTAACCTCGCAACACACCGCAAACTCGCAGGCTCATTCTTCAAAAGGCACGCAGTCACGACCCACATCCGAAGATGTGAGCGACGCTCCCACGGCTTGTAGGCACACGGTTTCAGGTACTATTTCACTCCGCTCCCGCGGTACTTTTCACCATTCCCTCACGGTACTATCCGCTATCGGTCACCAGGGAATATTTAGGCTTAGCGGGTGGTCCCGCCAGATTCACACGGGATTTCTCGGGCCCCGTGCTACTTGGGTGTCTCTCAAACGAGCCGTCAATGTTTCAGCTACGGGGGTCTTACCCTCTACGCCGGACCTTTCGCATGTCCTTCGCCTACATCAACGGTTTCTGACTCGTCTCACGGCCGGCAGACCGCAAAAGAGAGATCCCACAACCCCGCATGCGCAACCCCTGCCGGGTATCACACGCATACGGTTTGGCCTCATCCGGTTTCGCTCGCCACTACTCCCGGAATCACGGTTGTTTTCTCTTCCTGAGGGTACTGAGATGTTTCACTTCCCCTCGTTCCCTCCACACTGCCTATGTGTTCAGCAGCGGGTGACAGCCCATGACGACTGCCGGGTTTCCCCATTCGGACACCCCCGGATCAAAGCTCGGTTGACAGCTCCCCGGGGCCTATCGTGGCCTCCCACGTCCTTCATCGGTTCCTGGTGCCAAGGCATCCACCGTGCGCCCTTAAAAACTTGGCCACAGATGCTCGCGTCCACTGTGCAGTTCTCAAACAACGACCAGCCACCCATCACCCCACCCACAAGGGCGAGTTCACTGGGGCCGGCAACCGAAGGACAGACTCAAACGAGCCCGTACCCTCAGATACCCAACAACGTGCCCGACACGACCGACCATTCTCCACGTTCCACGCCGAAGCAGTACTGGTGAACAACAACCTGTCGTGCCGAATAGTCAACGTTCCACCCATGAGCTAACCACCGTCGAACATTTGCCGACGTAGTGGCTCTGGATTCCTTGCGGAATCTAGATGCTCCTTAGAAAGGAGGTGATCCAGCCGCACCTTCCGGTACGGCTACCTTGTTACGACTTCGTCCCAATCGCCAGTCCCACCTTCGACAGCTCCCTCCCACAAGGGGTTGGGCCACCGGCTTCGGGTGTTACCGACTTTCGTGACGTGACGGGCGGTGTGTACAAGGCCCGGGAACGTATTCACCGCAGCAATGCTGATCTGCGATTACTAGCAACTCCGACTTCATGGGGTCGAGTTGCAGACCCCAATCCGAACTGAGACCGGCTTTTTGAGATTCGCTCCGCCTCGCGGCATCGCAGCTCATTGTACCGGCCATTGTAGCACGTGTGCAGCCCAAGACATAAGGGGCATGATGACTTGACGTCGTCCCCACCTTCCTCCGAGTTGACCCCGGCAGTCTCCTGTGAGTCCCCATCACCCCGAAGGGCATGCTGGCAACACAGAACAAGGGTTGCGCTCGTTGCGGGACTTAACCCAACATCTCACGACACGAGCTGACGACAGCCATGCACCACCTGTATACCGACCACAAGGGGGGCACCATCTCTGATGCTTTCCGGTATATGTCAAGCCTTGGTAAGGTTCTTCGCGTTGCGTCGAATTAAGCCACATGCTCCGCTGCTTGTGCGGGCCCCCGTCAATTCCTTTGAGTTTTAGCCTTGCGGCCGTACTCCCCAGGCGGGGAACTTAATGCGTTAGCTGCGGCACCGACGACGTGGAATGTCGCCAACACCTAGTTCCCAACGTTTACGGCGTGGACTACCAGGGTATCTAATCCTGTTCGCTCCCCACGCTTTCGCTCCTCAGCGTCAGTAATGGCCCAGAGATCCGCCTTCGCCACCGGTGTTCCTCCTGATATCTGCGCATTTCACCGCTACACCAGGAATTCCGATCTCCCCTACCACACTCTAGCCTGCCCGTATCGACTGCAGACCCGGGGTTAAGCCCCGGGCTTTCACAACCGACGCAACAAGCCGCCTACGAGCTCTTTACGCCCAATAATTCCGGACAACGCTTGCGCCCTACGTATTACCGCGGCTGCTGGCACGTAGTTAGCCGGCGCTTCTTCTGCAGGTACCGTCACTCTCGCTTCTTCCCTGCTGAAAGAGGTTTACAACCCGAAGGCCGTCATCCCTCACGCGGCGTCGCTGCATCAGGCTTTCGCCCATTGTGCAATATTCCCCACTGCTGCCTCCCGTAGGAGTCTGGGCCGTGTCTCAGTCCCAGTGTGGCCGGTCGCCCTCTCAGGCCGGCTACCCGTCGTCGCCTTGGTAGGCCATCACCCCACCAACAAGCTGATAGGCCGCGGGCTCATCCTTCACCGCCGGAGCTTTCAACCCCGTCCCATGCGGGACAGAGTGTTATCCGGTATTAGACCCCGTTTCCAGGGCTTGTCCCAGAGTGAAGGGCAGATTGCCCACGTGTTACTCACCCGTTCGCCACTAATCCACCCCGAAGGGCTTCATCGTTCGACTTGCATGTGTTAAGCACGCCGCCAGCGTTCGTCCTGAGCCAGGATCAAACTCTCCGTGAATGTTTTCCCGTAATCGGGACGACACACACGAGAGCGGAACAACCGGTCGGAATAGGACCGGTCGTCCACAGCGTCCTCGCTGTGTAAAATTGCCCACCGGAACCACAAGGCCCGGCAGGACTTTCAAAGGAACCACCAACCTGCCGAAACAGGCCGGGGTATCAACATATCTGGCGTTGACTTTTGGCACGCTGTTGAGTTCTCAAGGAACGGACGCTTCCTTCGTACTCACCCTCACGGGCTTTCCTCCGGGCTTTTCCCTTCGGTCTTGCGTTTCCGACTCTACCAGACTCTTTCGTGTCCGATTCCCGGTCGAAGCGGGTTCCGCTTTCCAGGTTCCCGCTTTCGCGTTTCCCTTTCCGGCGAGTCCGACTCTATCAGATCCTCTCGGGCCTGATTCCCAGTCAGCGGGCTTGTCATCCCGGCCATTGGGCCGTTCCGACACCCAAACCCTAGCGGATTCTTCCCGGCGATTCATAATCGCGTCTTCGAAATGAATTCCGGCATGCCGAAATCATCCCGAGTGGGAAACCGTACAGAGTTTTGGTTGCCGCATTCGCGGCGGGATCGGCTGTCGCAGAACCGTTCCGGCCCCATGACAACTCGGAGAACTTTACGGATCGACGAGGGACGTGTCAACCCCGCCAGGTCAAGCCGTTTTTCGTCGCACGTTCCCCGCGTGCCCGTCCCGGGTCAGTCCAGGTCGGTGAGGCGGCCGCCGGCGTCCGGCTGGGTGTGTTCCACCCGGCGCAGGAGGCGGATGAGCATCTCACCCAGAGCGCCGCGCTCGTCGCCCGAGAGGTCCTGGAGCAGGTCCTCCTCGAAGGCGGATGCCATGCGCATCGCCTCCAGCCACTTCGTGCGGCCCTCGTCGGTCAGCTCGACGATGACACGTACCCGGTTGCTCTCGTCCCTGTCGCGGGTGACCAGGCCCTCGCTCGCCATGCGGTCGATGCGATGGGTCATCGCCGCCGGGGTCAAGCCGAGGCGCTTGGCCAGCTCGCCCGGGCCCAGCCGATACGGCGAGCCCGCCACGACGAGGGTCTTGAGGACCTCCCACTCGGTGTTGCTGATGCCGAGGTCGGCCAGCTGGCGTCCGTACCCGACGTTCATCCGGCGGTTCAGCCGGCCCAGGGCCGAGACGACCTGCTCGACCTGGGGATCGAGGTCTCGGAACTCGCGCTGATAGGCCGCGATCTGCTCGTCGAGGCTCGGCTCCTCGAGGCCGGACGGCTCGGTGGTGTCAGACATGGCGGGCAGTATGGCACGCCTTTCGTTGGCGTCGAAGTCCTTCATTCTGTACTGTTGAAGTTCTAACTTTACTGTTGAAGTCTTAGGACGTGAGTCCTTCGCGAACTTGAGGTAGGTGAGTGTGACCAGGGAAATGGGCGCAGCGCTGCGGCGGATCCAGCTGGGAAGCGCGCTGAGCGCGTTCGGTGTGGGGTTCACCGTCCCGTATCTGTACGTCTATGTGGCGCAGGTCCGGGATCTGGGTGCCGGTACGGCGGGTGTCGTGCTGGCGGTCTTCGCCATGGCTGCGCTGGCTGTCCTGCCGTTCACCGGGCGGGCCATCGACCGGCGCGGTCCGATGCCGGTGCTGATCGTCGCCGCCGTGGTGGCGTCCGTGGGTGCGGCGGCCCTCGGACTTTCGTCGAGCGTGACGACGGCCGTGCTGTCGGCCGCCGTACTCGGTGCGGGCACGGCGGTCATGTCGCCGGCGCTCGCCACCATGCTCGTCCGGTGCTCCAGCACGGCGACTCGTACACGCGCCTTCGCCATGCAGTTCTTCCTGCAGAACCTGGGGCTCGGCATCGGCGGGCTGGTCGGCGGGCAGATCGTCGACACGAGCCGGCCGGAGACCTTCACGCTGCTGTTCCTGATCGAGGCGGCGATGTTCATCGTGCTCGGCGTCGTCGCTGCGACGGTGCGGACGCCCCGTGCTCCCGCGATCGTGGACGCCCGGCCCTCCGACGGGTCCGCCGCCGGGGGCGGACTGCGCGTGCTGCTGTCGCACCGGGCCATGGTGCAGTTGTGTGTCCTGGGCTTCGTGCTGTTCTTCGCCTGTTACGGCCAGTTCGAGTCCGGTCTCGCGGCGTACGGCACCGAGGCTGCCGGGATCGAGCCCTCGACGCTGGGCATCGCGCTGGCCGCCAACACCGCGGTCATCGTCGTGGCGCAGTTCGTCGTGCTGCGGCTCGTCGAGCGCCGCAAGCGCAGCCGGGTCATCGCCGCGGTCGGCCTGATCTGGGCGTTCGCCTGGATCGTGGCGGGGTACGCGGGGCTCGGGCACGGCAGCCAGACCATGGCGACGGCCGCGATGATCTCGACGTACGCGCTGTTCGGGCTCGGCGAGTCGATGTTGTCGCCGACGGTGGCACCGCTGGTCGCCGATCTGGCGCCCGAGTCGATGGTCGGTCAATACAACTCGGCGTTCGCCCTGGTCAAGCAGCTTGCACTGGCGGTCGGACCGGCCGTGGGCGGGCCGATGGGCGCCTCGCTGCACGGTCCGTACATCGTGACGTTCGTGCTGTTCTCCCTGGGCATCACCGTGCTCGCGCTGCGGCTGGGCCGTCAGCTCACCCCGGTACAGGACCAGCCGTCGCTCGTGGCGGCGCCGTCGCGGGTGGTGGCCGTGTCCCGGCCGGACACCGCGGGGGCTGTCCCCGAGCGGGTGTCCGAGCCGGCCATCGTCCCCGCTGCCGCAGGGTGACGTCACGCGCTGCCGGTCACTGAGGCAGCGCGAACTCGCACCAGACCGCTTTGCCGCCGCCCGGTGTGCGGCGGCTGCCCCAGGACGAGGCGATCGTCGCGACGATGGAGATGCCGCGGCCCGCCTCGTCCGCCGGATCGGCGCGGCGGCGGCGCGGCAGATGGTCGTCGCCGTCGGTCACCTCGATGATCAGGCGGCGGTCGGTGCGACGCAGGCCCAGGCGCATCGGCGGGGTGCCGTGCTGGAGGGAGTTGGCCACCAGTTCGCTGGCGGCCAGGACGCCCAGGTCGCACAACTCCACGGGGAAGCGCCACGACGCGAGGACGCCGGTTGCGAAGGCGCGGGCGCGCGGGGCCGCTTCGATGCCGCCGAGGAGTTCGAGCGAGGCGTTGTGGAACAGCTCCGCATTCGTGCCTGTGCGGGCGGGGTGCTGGACGACCAGCACCGCCACGTCGTCGTCGTGTTCGGCGGTCACGCCGAGGGAGCGGATGAGACGGTCGCAGACGACCTGCGGGGACCCCTTGGCTCCGGAGAGAGCCCGCTCCAGGGCGGCGACGCCTTCGTCGATGTCCTCGCTGCGGCGTTCGACGAGGCCGTCCGTGTAGAGGACGGCAGTGGAACCCGGCGGGAGCTCGATCGTGCCCGAGGTGTGGATCCAGCCACCGGTGCCCAACGGTGGTCCGGTCGGGTCCTCGGCGCGGTGGACCGTACCGTCCTCGTCGCGGACCAGGATGGGGAGGTGGCCGGCGGAGGCGTAGACGAGCCGGCCCTCGTTCGGGTCGTGGACCGCGTAGGCGCAGGTGGCGATCTGGCTGGCGTCGATCTCCGCGGCAAGGCCGTCGAGCAGCTGGAGCACCTCGTGCGGCGGGAGGTCGAGGCGGGCGTAGGCGCGCACGGCCGTGCGGAGCTGGCCCATCACCGCGGCGGCACGCACTCCGCGGCCCATCACGTCCCCGATGACGAGGGCGGTGCGGCCGGCGCCGAGCGTGATGACGTCGTACCAGTCGCCGCCCACCGCCGCGTCCACGCCGCCCGGCTGGTACGTGGCGGCGATCCGCAGGTCGTCGGGCTGTTCGAGCTCCTGCGGGAGCAGGGAACGCTGGAGGGTGACGGCCGTTTCGCGGAGGCGGCGTTCGCTGGCGCGCAGGCGCTCGGCCGCTTCGGCATGGTCGGTGACATCGGCGGCGTACACGAGGACACCGCCCCCGCTCCCCTTGTCCCCTGCGCTGTTTCTGCCGTTCTTGTTCTTGCTGCTGCCGTGCGCGGCGAGGCCGGTGGGCGTGGCGACGGGGGTGCAGGTCACGGTGTACGAGTTTCCGCTGCGGACCTTGCGGGACTTGACCGTGCGGGGCGTGCCGCTGCGCAGGACCTGGTCCATGAGGGGCAGCAGGCTGAGCTCGTCGAGTTCGGGCATGGCCTCGGCGGCGGTGGCGCCCGTGGGACGGGGGCCGAAGGCTGCGGCGTAGGCGTCGTTGACGTACGCGATGCGGTGGTCGGGGCCGTGCACCAGGGCGACGAGGGCGGGCAGCCGGCCGAGGATCTCGTGGGCGGGGAGATCCTCCAGGGCGGGGCCGGAGGGACGACCGGAGGACTGGTCCGCGGGTTGATCGGGCTTCCGGGAGTTCTCTGCGGATGCCTCGGGAGTGTCGCCGCCCGGGGAGCCGGATCCGGGCTCGGACCTGGCGTACTCGGCGCGGGCCGAGGGCACGGAACTGCGGTCGTCCCGGGCTGCGGCACGGCGCTGCGTTCCTGGTAGGCGGGCGCTCCAACGCGTGAAGTTCACGGAATTTCTGGCCTCGTGTGTCGGTCTGGTCCGCTCGGGCGGTCTTCTCCGCCCGGGCGGAGCTGCTTCCTCTGCCGGTTCTGCCGTCCGGTTCTGCTACCGGTTTCTCTCTCGCCGGGGTCGGGGGCGCCGGGGGCCGGACCCCCGGTGAGGCGCAGCCGGGCCTCGTGGTGCTGGTCACTGTTGGTCACTGCCGGCCGGGTCACTCTGTGCAGGTGTGGGCCCACCTATGGTCACACGTCCAGTGTGACGGACCGTACTGACAGTCAGCCGTCCTTCTTCGACGGCCCTTTGCCGTCGGGACGTCTTCCCCCGGCGGCGAGTTCGAATTCGGCGCGCGGGTGTTCCAGCGAACCGAGGGACACGATCTCGCGTTTGAAGAGTCCGGCGAGGGCCCATTCGGCAAGGACGCGGGCCTTCCGGTTGAACGTCGGCACCCTGCTCAGGTGGTACGTGCGGTGCATCAGCCAGGCCGGATAGCCCTTGAGCTTGCGCCCGTAGACATGGGCCACGCCCTTGTGCAGGCCGAGTGAGGCGACGGAGCCCGCATAGCTGTGCCGGTAGTCCGTGAGCGGCTCGCCGCTGATCGCCGCGAGGATGTTCTCGGCGAGCACCTTGGCCTGGCGCACCGCGTGCTGCGCGTTGGGGGCGGTCTCCTTGCCCGGCTCGTCCGCGGTCAGGTCGGGTACGGCCGCGGCGTCCCCGGCGGCCCACGCGTGTGCGGTGCCCTCGACGGTGAGCTGCGCCGTGCACCGGAGCCTGCCGCGTTCGTCGAGCGGAAGATCGGTGGCGGCGAGGACCGGGGCGGGTTTGACGCCCGCGGTCCAGACGAGGGTGCGGGTCGGGAAGCGGGAACCGTCGCTGAGGACGGCGATCCGGTCCTCGCAGGAGTCCAGCCGGGTGTCGAGACGTACGTCGATGTTGCGGCCGCGCAGCTCTCGGATGGCGTACGTGCCCATCGCGTCGCCGACCTCGGGAAGGATCCGGCCGGAGGCCTCGACGAGGATCCACTTCAGGTCCTCGGCCTTGATGTTGTGGTAGTAGCGGGCGGTGTAGCGCGCCATGTCCTCGAGTTCGGCGAGCGCCTCGACGCCCGCGTAGCCGCCGCCGACGAAGACGAAGGTGAGGGCGGCGTCGCGGATCGCCGGGTCGCGGGTGGCGGAAGCGATGTCCATCTGCTCGATGACGTGGTTACGCAGGCCGATGGCCTCCTCGATGGTCTTGAAACCGATGCCGTGCTCGGCGAGGCCGGGGACCGGGAGGGTGCGCGACACGGAGCCCGGGGCGATGACGATCTCGCCGTACGGGATCTCGACGGCGCCCGTACCGTCCTCGCCGGTGGCAAGGGTGGTGACGGTCGCGGTGCGCTTGGTGTGGTCGATGCGCTGCGCCTCGCCGATGACGATGGTGCAGTGCGCCAGGACGCGTCGGAGCGGCACGACGACATGGCGCGGCGAGATCGAACCGGCGGCTGCTTCGGGCAGGAACGGCTGATATGTCATATAGGGCTCGGGCGTGACGACGACGATCTCGGCCTCGCCGGACTTGAGTCTCTGCTTCAGCTTCCGCTGCAGACGCAGAGCTGTGTACATCCCGACGTAGCCACCGCCGACGACGAGAATGCGCACACCGGGCGGTGGGCCGGGGATCGTACCCCGGGAATCTGAAGCCATCACCTCCCCATGACGCAACGCGCTCCGGTGTTTGTCCACAGCCCCGGCAAATTGTGTGACCGGAGGTTTTCCGTGGGCCTGTGTCGTCGATGCCTCCGGGAATGCGGAAGGCACGCAGGTCAGGCGTTGCCGCGGAGGTGGTGGAGCAGGGCGGGAACAGGAACGGATCGGTCCTTGCTCCGATCGGGGGACGCTCCGTGCGGAACAACCCCCTTCTGAATTGACCGGGGCTCAACTATGTTCGTATGTCGTCGGGGTGTCGGGTTGGGATGGAGATCCGCTCCCCGGCTGACACGGCGGGAAGTCTCCGGGGGGAGACGTCATAACCGGGGGAAGTTATGCACATTCAGGATTCGCATGGGCAGAGCACTACCGTCACGTCCGAAGGAAACGGACGAATCGGCACATTGAGTTCGACGGGACCAATCGGCTCGGTGGGCTCCGCCGGAACGGGAAGTGCGGTCGGGACCGGCGGCAGCGCCTCCCGCTCGACACCGCTGCGCGTGGACGCACAGCGCAATCTGGAGCATGTACTGCGGGCTGCGCGTGAGGTCTTCGGCGAGCTGGGGTACGGGGCTCCGATGGAGGACGTGGCGCGTCGCGCCCGGGTCGGGGTCGGCACGGTGTACCGGCGGTTTCCGAGCAAGGACGTGCTGGTGCGGCGGATAGCCGAGGAGGAGACCGCCCGGCTGACCGACCAGGCGCGCAGCGCACTGGGGCAGGAGGACGAGCCGTGGTCGGCGCTCTCGCGCTTCCTCCGGACGTCCGTGGCCTCGGGCGCGGGCCGACTGCTGCCGCCCCAGGTGCTGCGGGTCGGCGTCGATGTGGACGACTCGACGGTCGTCGGGGAAGCGGGAGTCGTACGGGACGCGGGCGCGGGCTCCGCCCCCTCCGGTGATGCCCGGGACACGGCACGCGTTCCTCAGCAGCGGCAGGGAGTGGGGCAGACCGACCTGCGGGCCGCCGGCCGGATCTCCGCCGACGAGACCGGACTCGCGGACGACGACATGGGCTCGGCCGAGCTGCTGGAGGTCGTGGGCCGGCTGGTCGACCGGGCGCGGGCATCGGGTGAACTGCGCCGCGACGTGACGGTGGCCGACGTGCTGCTGGTCATCGCCACAGCGGCGCCCTCGCTGCCGGATTCGGCTCAGCAGGCCGCCGCTTCGGCCCGGCTGCTGGACATCCTGCTGGAGGGTCTGCGTTCGCGCCCTGCGTGAGCGGGTCGCCCGGACACTGCCGGGCCGGAGCGGGCGGAGCGGAATGGGCGTAGCCGTAGGGCCGAGGCCGTGCGAGCGGGGCCGAATCCGTGAGGGTGTCGTTCCGGTCCGGTGAGGGCGGCGGGGGGGAATCGGTGTGGTCCGCGTGCGCGGAACATGATCGGCAACTCGCCCGACGCGGAGGCGCGTTGATCCCTCCCTGTTCGATGGCTGTTAGTGCTCGTATTCGGGAAAACGCCCCGGATGAGTGGTTGCAGTGACTGAACGGCCGTCGTCATTGAGCCGTGTGACACTCTTGCCCGGTGTTCGGGTCCGAAGGTGCATACGGGGGCTTCCGCGATGAGCGGTGACGGGCAGCAGGAAGAGTCGCTCGACGGCATGTCGGCCACGGGCGGCACGGACGCCGGAGGGGTGCCCCCCTTGCGGCAGGTGCCGAGTCAGGCCGGACCCGGGCGGTCCGACGGGGACGCCGAAGGCGGCACCGTACTGTCCGGCCCCTGGACGCCCGGGCCCGTCGGCGACGGGCCCGGTGACGGCGGACCGGCCGACGGTGCGCCCGGTCACCGCGGGCCGGCGGAGCCGGGCGGCGAGGCCGGGTCCGCGTCCGGTGCCGCCGTACCGATGCAGCGAGAGGGCGGCCGCGGTCCCGCCGCGGCCGGTCTCGCCCTCTCCGACGCCCAGTTGATCCTGCAGATGCGGGACGGCGACGATCTCGCGTACGAGGAGCTGTTCCGGCGCCACTCGGACAGGGTCCGCCGCTATGCGCGCACCTGCTGCCGCGACGCCCACACCGCCGACGACCTGACGGCTGAGGTCTTCGCCCGCACACTGCAGGCGGTACGGGGCGGCAAGGGGCCCGAGGAAGCCGTGAGGGCGTACCTGATGACGGCCGTCCGGCACGTCGCGGCCGCCTGGACAAAAACGGCGAAGCGGGAGCAACTGGTCGACGACTTCGCTGTGTTCGCCGCGCAGGCGGTCCGCTCCTCCGACATGTCGGATGCGGACACGCTGGACCTCGGCGCCGACGTCCTGGCGATGCACGAGGCCGAGCAGTCGATGGCGATGAAGGCGTTCCGCAGCTTGCCGGAGCGCTGGCAGGCGGTGCTGTGGCACACCACGGTCGAGGAGGAGTCTCCTGGCGAGGTCGCGCCGCTGTTCGGGCTGACCGCCAACGCCACGGCGGTGCTGGCCAGCCGGGCCCGTGAGGGGCTGAAGCAGGCATATCTGCAGGCGCACGTGAGCCAGTCGCTCACCTCGGGCGGCAACTGTGCGCGCTATGCCGACCGGCTCGGCGCGTACGCCCGGGGCGGGCTGCGGATCCGGGCCGAGCGCGGGCTGCGCAAGCATCTGGACGAGTGCGCGAGGTGCCGGGTCGCCGCAGGTGAACTCGCGCATGTCAACGCCGGGATTCCGGCGCTGCTTCCGGTCGCGGTCATCGGCTGGTTCGCCGGCGGGTACGCACTCAAGGCCGCCGGGATCGTGGCGGGCGGGGCGGCCGGGGCGGGTGCCGCAGCGGTGGCGACGGGCGGGAGTTCGTCCGGCGGCAGTGCGGCCGGTGGCGCAGCCGCCTCGGAAGGGCTCGGCGCGCCGGCCAAGGCCGGGATCGCGGCGGCGGTGGCCATGACGGCCGTGGCTGGTCTGGTGTGGGCGCTGATCGGTGGCGAGACGCCGAAGCCGGAGACCAAGCCGGAGACCAGGCCGCCGGTGGTGGCACCCGCCGTGCCGTCGCCCCCGCCGCCGGCAGCGAAGTCCCTGCCGCCGGGCATGCCAGCGCAGGCCGCCCCTGCGCCGGCTCCGCCGCCGAAGGCGGATCCGACGTCCCCGGCGCCCGCGCCCACACCCACACCGAAACCGAAACCGAAGCCGCCGGTCCCTGCGCCGCCGCCGTCCCCGACGCCGTCCCCGATGCCGACGCCCGCGCCGCCCCCACCGCCCGCGCCGCCGACCGTGTATCAGGTCAGCGAGTTGGACTACTCCGTCCACGGCGATCACACCGAGCCGGAGGTGGTGCTGGGTGCGAGCAGTTGGGTCTGGCGGCGCTCCGGCCTGTCGGTCGGTGGCACGCAGTACGCCCACGGAGTGACCGTGAACAGCCATTCCTCGGTGACCATCCGGCTGAACCGGTCCTGCACCCGTTACGAGGCGATGGTCGGGGTCGACGATCTGGCGCGGGGGCTCGGCTCGGTGCGCTTCTCCGTGTTCGACGGTGACGGGGCACGGTTGTGGCAGTCCCCGGTGATGAACGGCAACCATCCGGCCGTGCCGGTCGGGATCGGTGTCGAGGGGCGGCAGCGGATCCGGCTCGTCGTCGAACCGCACACGCCGTTCGGCGGAGTGACGCTGGCCGACTGGGCGGAGTCCAGAATCAGCTGCCGCTGAGACGCGGCCGGGGCACGCCCGGGCGGGGGAGCGGACCCCGCCGGGTGACCCGCCCGCCGGTCGGCGGGGTCGCGGTCAGCGCTGCACGGCGCGGCGGGCCGGGGCCACCCCGCCTGCCACCGCCCGTTGGCGCGGCGCCGCCGTGCCCGTCCAGCAGGTACCGCGGCGCGAAACGAGACGCCGGAGCCAGAGTTCCGTGGCTGCCAGGTCGGCGAGGCCGTCCAGGGGCAGCGGTGCGCCCTCGGAGGCCGCCCGCAGGGCCTTCCGCACCACCCGGGCCTCGATCAGGCCCGCGTCGGCGAGCAGCGGGGCGTCGAAGAGGGCGATCAGGTCGGGGAGCGCGGTGCGCAGGCCCGTGCGGCTGACCGCGGTCGACGTGGCCTGGGAGGGGGTGCCCCAGCCCGGCGGCAGTTCGTGGATGCCCGCACCCGCGAGGACCCGGCGCAGGACAGCGGCGCGGGCGCCCGGCTGGACCCGGAGCGATTCGGGCAGCGCGCGGGCGGCGCGTACCACCTGGTTGTCGAGGAACGGGGCGTGCAGCCGCTGGCTGCGGATCTCCGCGGCCTGTTCCAGGATCCGGTGGTCTGCGGCGTGCCGGGCGAGCGCGGCGCGGGCGCGCGCCTCGCCGGGGCGCTGGACGGAGGCGGGACGGAGCGCCGCCTCTTGAAGACGGACCGATACTTCCGCGAGCGCTTCCCCTGTCAGCCAGCGGGCGGCCGGGCCCGGCCGCGACCAGGTGAGCGCGGCCAGCGAGGCGTCGGCGGGGGTGCCGAGGCCGGGCGTGTGCCGGTTGGCGTCCGGGAGCCGGTCGGCCGCCGCTTCGAGGCCGGTGCGGTACGACGTACGGGCCAGGCGGCGGGCCGCACGGTAGACCGTCAGCGGTACGAACAGCGAGTGCGCGGACGGCGGTTCGGCTCTGGCCAGGGCGGCGACCGGGCGCAGGAGGTGGCGTCGGCGCCGGTCCATCAGCAGGTCGGCAAGACGGGCCGGGTGGGCGTCGAGGACCTGCCGTGCGCCGTCGCCGACGAAGTGGTCGGCGCTGCCGGCAGTGAGCCGGCGGCGGTGGCGTTCGGCGACGACGAGGGACGGGGCCGGTTCGTCGGTGAGCGGGCCGCCGCCCAGGTCGGCGTAGGGCAGGGCCTCCTCGCCGGCCGCGACGACGACATGGTGCAGACGCGGGTTGGCGGCGATGACCGCCGCCCGTTCGAGTTCGTCCTCGTGGTCGCGGGTGGTGAGGTCGTTGAAGGTGACGGCGAGCAGCCGCTCCCCCGCTCCCGTGCCGTGGCCGAGGAGAGTGCCCGGCAGGCCCGGCAGGCCCGCGGCGAGCAGGGCGAGGGTGGCTGAGGCACTGCCTCCGGAGAGGTCGGCGCCGATGCCGGGGACGGGCGCGCCGCGGGCGGCACGGCGTTCGGCGGGGCCCATGCCTGGAACCGGGCCGGGGTCCGGCGGCTGGGTCTCGGGGGCGTGCCGCGGGGCCGTGAGCCTGGTGCGTACCGCTTCGACCAGCGCGTCGCGCACCCCGTCGACGGCGCTCACCGGGTCGAGCTGGGGCGCGGCGACGGCGAGGGAGGCCACCGGTTCGTACCCGGTGACCTCGCGCGAGCCTTCGCGGAGGATGAGCGCGTGCCCAGGCGGGATGCGCTTCACACCCGCGTACGGAGTGCCGTCGCGCAGCGCTTCCGGTGTCTCGGGGCAGGCGAGCAGCGCGGCCAGGTGACCGATGTCCAGCTGCGCCTCGATCAGATCGGCGAGCGGGAGCGCGGCGGTTGCGTACGCCGTACCGCTGGCCCAGGGCGTGTAGAAGACCGGGCGGGCTCCGGCGAGGTCCCCGACGACGGTGATCCGTCGGCCTATCTGGACGACGGCCGTGTAACTGCCCGACCAGGCGGTGAGATGGCGCAACGCGCCGCCGCGGGCGGCGAGCAGGCCGAGCCGCAGCTGTTCGTCGGTGGCGCCGCAGCAGCCGAGAACGGCGAGACGGGCCGTGGGTGCGCCCTCGGCGGTCTCGAGGGTGCTGATCCGGATCTCGTCGGGACGCCAGTCGCCCACGGCCCAGAGCGGATCCGGGTCGCCCCACAGGAGCTGGGAGCCCACGGGGTGCACCGTGCGCCCCTCGTCACCCGCGCCGACCGCCCCGACCGTGCCGAAACTCGCGGCGATACTGCTCCAGCCCACCAACCAACGCATCGCCGCCTCCACAGGCTGTGGACAAAACGGCGCGCCAGGAACACGTCGGGAGAACTGCGGGAACACGCAGCGCCGTTGCGAACATGCTGCCACGACAACGGCGCGCAGGAGCGGCTATGGAGGGGCGCACGTCGGAAGCGCATGCGCCCCTGGCAAAAAGCCGAAGAGAGGATGTCGTTACCCGGCCCCGGCGAGACGCCCGGAGAGGCAACGGACCTGACTGTTCCGCTTGTTGCCTTCCCCGCCGGCTCCGGACCGTACCGGCCGACTTCCGGCCACCTCCTCGACGGTCCGCCAACGACCCTCCACGTGTCCGCGACTGACTCGGCCCAACCCACGGCGGACCGACGTCATTCGGCCATTCTCGAAGCGCGTATCGACCGTGGGGGCTGACGGAGCCCGCACCGAATGCGCCGTTCCGTCCCGCTTCGACGCAGGGCCGCAGGACCGATTCCGCACCCGCACCGCACCGCTCCCGGCCGGTTCGCCACCGGCTCGACGCACAGTCCGGGAGGCGCGGTTCGCCTCCCGGACCGCTCCGCCGCCTGCGGGGAATGAGGCGGCAGTGTCCCCCAGCCCACTGAGTCCAGTGCAGTGGGCCGACCCACGCAGGACCCATGGAAGCGCTCTCCCGACGGCCGGACAACAGCGCACGGCCGGGCGCACGGCCACACAACAGGAGCACGACGGGAGCTCACCCCGCGGCGTCGGAGCTGCGTTCCGGCGGGTCCGCCACAGCGACCGGATCGTCACGGCGGGCTCGCTCCCCGTCCTCCTCGCGTCCGCCGTATGTCCGCCTCACGCGTCCCGCGCACCCCTCACGCCTTCCCCGGTCACGCGGGCCCCTCCACTGTCCGCCCACCGCCCGTACGGGACCGTCCGCACGGACAACAATCCCGCCATACGGACGTCTGCCCCTTAACGGTAGGGATGCGGCGAACTACGCTGGGTTTACTGAGGTTCTCGGCAGGAGGCATATTCCTCGGAGCTCGGCCATACGCGTGTGCGGCCGGAGTGCCGGGGTCCGTCCCTGGGGAGGACACGGTACGAATGCCGCGCACCTCGACAGGTGACGCGGCGGCCGTCTGTGTGTCGAGGGGTGGCGCATGTCCAGGGAGCAACGCGGGCCGAACGAGAAGCTCGGAACCGTTCTCGCCCTCGCGGGAATCAGCAACGCCGGGCTCGCCCGGCGGGTCAACGACCTCGGGGCGCAGCGCGGACTGACCCTTCGCTACGACAAGACCTCGGTGGCGAGATGGGTCTCCAAGGGCATGGTGCCGCAGGGCGCCGCGCCCCATCTGATCGCCGCGGCGATCGGCGCCAAGCTGGGCCGGCCGGTCCCGCTGCACGAGATCGGGCTCGCGGACGCCGATCCGGCGCCGGAGGTCGGTCTGGCCTTCCCGCGCGATGTGGGTGAGGCGGTGCGTTCGGCCACCGAGTTGTACCGGCTGGATCTGGCCGGACGCCGGGCGGGCGGCGGCGGGATCTGGCAGTCGCTGGCGGGCTCGTTCTCGGTGAGTGCGTACGCGACACCCGCATCCCGCTGGCTGATATCCCCCGCCGACCCGTCGGTGGGACGTGACTCGTCGGCGGTACAGGAGGCGATCCTCGGCACACCGTCTCCGCAGGCCCCGACGAGGCCACAGGGTGCGCAGAGCGCGCTGAGTGCGCCGGGCGCACAACAGGGCGCATCAGGGGGCGAAACGAGCGCAGTCCCGAGCACGCCTGGCGCACCCACTGCGCCCGGCGTTCCCAAGCAGCCGGGGCCGGACTCCCTGAACGACATCTCGCCGCTGCGGGTCGGCCACAGCGATGTGACCAAGCTCCGCGAGGCGGCCCAGGACGCGCGCCGCTGGGACTCCAAGTACGGCGGCGGCGACTGGCGCTCCTCCATGGTCCCGGAGTGCTTACGCGTGGACGCGGCGCCGCTGCTCCTCGGCTCGTACAGCGACGACGTGGGCCGGGCGCTGTTCGGCGCCGCCTCCGAACTGACCAGACTCGCCGGGTGGATGGCGTTCGACACCGGCCAGCAGGAGGCCGCTCAGCGGTACTACATCCAGGCGCTGCGGCTGGCCCGGGCCGCCGCCGACGTACCGCTCGGCGGCTATGTCCTCGCCTCCATGTCGCTGCAGGCGACCTACCGCGGCTTCGCCGACGAGGGGGTGGACCTCGCGCAGGCCGCCGTCGAGCGCAACCGCGGGCTCGCCACCGCCCGCACCATGAGTTTCTTCCGGCTGGTCGAGGCGCGGGCCCATGCGAAGGCGAATGACGCACCGGCCGCGGGGGCCGCGCTGAAGGCTGCCGAGAGCTGGCTGGAGCGGTCCCGCGACGGCGACGCGGACCCGTCGTGGCTGGGCTTCTACTCGTACGACAGGTTCGCCGCCGACGCCGCGGAGTGCTATCGCGACCTCAAGGCGCCCCGGCAGGTGCGGCGGTTCACCGAACAGGCGCTCTCCCGGCCGACCGAGGAGTTCGTCCGCTCGCACGGACTGCGGCTGGTGGTCTCGGCGGTCGCCGAGCTGGAGTCGGGCAATCTGGACGCGGCGTGCGCGGCAGGCACCCGGGCCGTGGAGGTGGCGGGCCGCATCTCGTCGGCGCGGACGACCGAGTACGTACGTGACCTGCTGCACCGCCTCGAACCGTACGGGGACGAACCCCGCGTCGCCGAGCTGC
The DNA here is from genome assembly GCF_029428675.1 of Streptomyces sp. JH14. Taxonomy (GTDB): domain Bacteria; phylum Actinomycetota; class Actinomycetes; order Streptomycetales; family Streptomycetaceae; genus Streptomyces. Next base: position 3,287,770 of record NZ_JAJNEL010000001.1, read on the forward strand.
GCGAGCGGGCGCGACCACTGCTGGTGGCGCCCGCGTAGCGGTGCCTCCCGCTGCCGCCCGCGCTCCCTCGTGCCTCCCTCGTGCCTCCCGGGTGCCTGCGGGGAGTCCTCCGGGCGACGTGCAGGCGACCGCCGGCCGAAATCTCGGCGCCACGCTGGCCGCCGCTGGTTTGAGTGCGATGTCAGTGGGTCAGTGCACTATCGGGGTGGGAGGTGGCGTGATGATGACGCACGCGGCGTACGACTGCGATGTGCTGGTGATCGGCGGCGGAATCGTCGGCCTGTCGACGGCGTATGCGATCACACGGACCGCTCCGGGCACACAGGTGACGGTGCTGGAGAAGGAATGGGGCCCGGCGCGCCATCAGACGGGGCGCAACAGTGGGGTGATCCACAGCGGCATCTACTACCGTCCGGGCTCGTTGAAGGCCCGCTATGCACTGCGTGGCTCCGCGGAGATGGTCGACTTCTGTGCCGAACACGGCATTGCGCACGCGGTGACCGGCAAGCTGATCGTCGCGACGGAACGGTCCGAGCTCCCCCGGCTGCATGCGCTGGTGCAGCGTGGCCGGCAGCACGGTCTGCCGGTGCGGGAGCTGGGACCCGCACAGATCGCGGAGTACGAGCCGCAGGTGCGGGGGCTCGCGGCGATCCGGGTCGGCACGACCGGGGTGTGCGACTTCAAGGCGGTCACCGAGCGGTTCGCGGCCGAGGTGCGGGGCGCGGGCGGGCTGATCCGGTTCGGCGCGGAGGTCACGGCGATCGACCGCCGCCCGTGGGGTGTGGCGGTGCGGACGACGGACGGACGGGTGGTGCGGGCCCGGGTCCTGGTCAATTGCGCGGGGCTGCAGAGCGACCGGGTGGCGCTGCTCGCGGGCGACGACCCGGGCATGCGGATCGTGCCCTTCCGTGGGGAGTACTACGAGCTGGCCAGGCCGGATCTGGTGCACGGACTGGTCTACCCGGTGCCCGATCCGGCGTTCCCGTTCCTCGGGGTGCATCTGACCCGGGGCCACGACGGAAGCGTCCACGTCGGGCCGAACGCGGTGCCGGCGCTGGCCCGCGAGGGGTACGGCTGGCCGGTCGTACGCCCGAATGAGCTCTTGGACACACTGGCCTGGCCGGGCTCCTGGCGGATCGCACGCAGGCACTGGCGGTACGGGGCGGGGGAGGTGCACCGTTCGCTGTCGAAGCGTGCCTTCACGGCGGCCGTGCGGCGGCTGCTGCCCGAGGTCACGGAGGACGACCTGCGTCCCGCCGTGGCCGGTGTCCGGGCGCAGGCGGTGCTGCGCAACGGCACGCTGGTGGACGACTTCCTGATCCGCGAGGCCCCGCACACCGTGCATGTCCTGAACGCTCCGTCGCCCGCCGCGACGGCCTCGCTGCCCATCGGGCGGGAGGTGGCACGCAGGGCGCTGCTCCGGGCACGCGGGACGGGGTGGAAGCCGCCCGCCGTAGAATCGGGGCATTGTGTCTGAGTCCTTGAACCCCGCCCCCGAGACCGTCGAGGCCCACGATCTGCGCGCCGCCGCCTTCGAGCGGCAGCGCAGGCTGCGTCAGGAGCCGCGCTTCCCCGGCGGGCCCGCCGCCGATCCGGCCGGATCGCACCACGAGCGCCGGATCCGCAGCTTCCAGCCGCGCCGCAGCCGTGTCACGGCCGGCCAGGAGGACGCCCTGCAGCGCCTCTGGCCGAAGTGGGGCCTGGACATCGACGGTCAGTCGGTCCTCGACCTGCCCGCGCTGTTCGACGGGCTGCCGGTCGTGCTGGAGATCGGCTTCGGCATGGGTGAGGCCACCGCGCAGATGGCGGCCGACGACCTGGGCACCGGCATACTCGCCGTCGATGTGCACACCCCGGGCCAGGGCAATCTGCTCGGTCTCGCGGACCGGAACGGGCTGTCCAACATCCGGGTGGCCAACGGCGACGCGATCATCCTGCTGCGCGAGATGCTGCCGCCGGACGCGCTCGACGGACTGCGGGTGTACTTCCCCGACCCGTGGCCCAAGAAGCGTCACCACAAGCGGCGGCTGATCCAGCCGGAGTTCCTCGATCTGGTGGCGCAGCGGCTGAAGCCGGGGGCCGTGCTGCACTGCGCGACCGACTGGGAGCCGTACGCCGAGCAGATGCTGGAGGTGCTGACCGCGCACCCCCGCTTCGAGAACACCCAGGCGGACGGCGGCTACGCACCGCGGCCCGCGTTCCGGCCGCTGACCCGGTTCGAGGGGCAGGGCCTGGACAAGGGCCATGTCGTGCACGACCTGCTGTTCAACCGCCGCTGAGCTGCGCAATCGCGGAGCCTGCGAACAACGTGGCTGGTGCTGCCCCATGGTCAGTTGTCGGTCCCCCTCGTTAGGGTCATGGGGTGTCCGACGGGTCTGTGCAGCAGCAGGAGTCGCAGCCGGCCGTCCCGCTTCTCGAGGAGCAGCGGGTCGGCGAGATCCTCGCGGCCGTACCGGAACGGAGCCAGTGGCGCTACCGGCCGCGCCGGGTCGGGATGGTGTGGCGGAGCAGGACATTCCGTATCGCTGCGGTGTTCACGGTGCTCGCGCTGTGCGGGCTGGTGATCCTGGCCCTCGTCCGCGCCGAGACCGGCACCGAGGGTTTCCTGGTCGGGCTGGGGCTGGCCGTGCTGCCCGTCCCCCTGCTGATGGCGGCGTTCCGCTGGCTGGACCGGGTCGAACCGTGGCCCTGGCGGAATCTGCTCTTCTCCTTCGGCTGGGGTGCCTGCGCCGCCGCCCTGGTCGCGATCATCGCGAATTCGTTCGCGACCCACTGGATCGCGACGGCCACCGCCGACCCGGCAAGTGCGGACACCCTCGGGGCCACGGTGATAGCGCCGGTCGTCGAGGAGAGCGCGAAGGCCGCGGCGGTCCTGCTGATCTTCCTGTTCCGGCGGCGGGACTTCAGCGGCGTCGTCGACGGTGTGGTGATCGCCGGCTTCACCGCGACCGGCTTCGCCTTCACCGAGAACATCCTCTATCTGGGCAATGCCTTCGGCGAGGACCAGCAGATCGGCTCGGGCTTCGCGTCGGTGACCGCCGCGACGTTCTTCGTACGCGGGGTGATGACGCCGTTCGCGCATCCGCTCTTCACCGTGCTGACCGGTCTGGGCTTCGGCTTCGCGGCAATGGCCGCACGCCGCCGGCGCACCCGCCGGATCCTGCTGCCGCTGCTCGGACTGTTTCTCGCGATGGGCATGCACGCCCTGTGGAACGGCTCGGCGGCGTTCGGCCCGTACGGCTTCTATGCCGTGTACGGGGTGTTCATGGTCCCGGTCTTCGGGCTGGTCTCCTGGCTGGTGATCTGGTCGCGCCAACGTGAGCTGCGCACTCTGGCGACCGAGCTGCCCGTCTATGCGGCGGCCGGCTGGCTGACCCCGGCCGAGCCCCTCGCGCTCTCGTCGATACGGGCCCGCGGCATGGCCCGGGACATGGCCCGCCGCCAGCACGCGCACGGGTACGGATCCCCGTACGCCACCCCCTACGCCGGCGCGGGCCACGGCTACCCGACGCCCGGGTACGCACCACCCGGGTATGCAGCCGCCGGATACGCACCACCCGGATACGCGGCACCCGGTCACCCGCAGCCCCACCTCCCGGCGTACGGCGGCAACCGGGTCGCGGCGCAGGTCCGCAGCCATGCCAAGGCGCAGGCAAAGGCGCGTGGCAAGGCGGCGGCCCGTGCGGTCGCCGAGTACGAATCGTTCGCGACGTCCCTGGCGTTCCTGCGCCGCCGGGCCCGCCGCGGAGCGGCGGACCCGGACTTCGCGGCGCGCGAGCTGGAACTGCTGCACCACCTCTGGCAGCGCAGGGAGGTGGCCGGCCCCGCCCTGGCGTACGCGGCGCAGGCATCGGGTCGTCTGCGCCCCCGGTACATATCCCCGGGGCCGGCCCCGCACCAGCAGTACGGCGGCTACGGCCCCTCCCCTTATCTGCCGCCCCACACCCGGCCGCCCTACGGCAGCCAACCGCCCGGGCGCTCCTGGTAGGGACTCAGGCGGACGCTCCGGTGAGTTCCGCCAGCTCCTGCTCGGTCAGCTGAAGGCCGGCGACGTCCACCAGGGCGGGCACCTGCTCGACCGTGCGGGCCGAGGCGATCGGCGCGGCAACGGTCGGCTGGGCAGCGAGCCAGGCCAGGGCGACCGTCGCGATCTCGGCGTCGCGCTCCTTGGCGACCCTGTCGAGTGCGGCCAGGACGTTCTGCCCCCGCTCCGACTCCAGGTGCCGGCCGGCCTTCTCGGCGCGGGCGCTCTCCACCGACACGCCCGGACGGTACTTACCGGTGAGGAAGCCCGAGGCCAGGGCGAAGTACGGGACGGCGGCGAGCCCGGCGCGGGCGGCCGTCTCCTGGAGCTCGCCCTCGTAGGTGTCGCGCGAGACGAGGTTGTAGTGCGGCTGCAGCGCGACGTACCGGGCGAGCCCCTCGCGCTCCGAGAAGTCCAGCGAGGCCTGGAGCCGCTCCGGGCTGATGTTGGAGGCCGCGATGGCGCGCACCTTGCCGTCCTTCACCAGCCGGTCGAGGGCGCTGATGATCTCCTCGACCGGGACCGTCTCGTCGTCGTAGTGCGTGTAGTAGAGGTCGATGTGGTCGGTGCCGAGCCGGCGCAGCGATTCCTCGGCCGCGGCCTTGATGGTCGTGGCGGAGAGTCCCTTGTATGCGGGGTGGGAGCCGACCTTGGTCGCGACGACGATGTCGGAACGGTTGCCCCGGGCGGCGAGCCACTTGCCGATGATCGTCTCCGACTCGCCGCCCTCGTTGCCCGGGACCCAGGCGGAGTACACGTCGGCGGTGTCGATGAAGTTGCCGCCCGCCGCGGCGTAGGCGTCGAGCACGGCGAACGACTGTGCCTCGTCGGCGGTCCAGCCGAAGACGTTGCCGCCGAGGGCGAGCGGGAAGACCTGAAGGTCGGAAGAGCCGAGCTTACGGAGAGAAGTCACGGCGGATCAACGAATTCCGCCGCGCCCGCTATTCCGTGCAGAGGGCATGTGCCCAGCCGGCATCACGCCCCGAGGGTGAGGCGCCGGGACTCGGGAAAAGCGGACCGGCAGCCCTGACGTCGGGGGGTGAGCGTCGGGACTGCCGGGGTTCGGATGCCGGGGAACCGGCGCGGGCTCAGACGGTGAGGCCCTTGTCGCGCAGCCAGGTCATCGGGTCGATGCCGGTGCCGGCCGGAGTGTGGACCTCCAGGTGGAGGTGGGGCCCGGTCACATTGCCGGTGGCGCCGACACGGCCGATGGTGTCACCGGTGGTGACCTTCTGGCCGACGGTGACGTCGATCGACGACTGGTGGCAGAACCACAGCTCCGTACCGTCCTCCAGCTCCAGGACCGTGCGGTAGCCGTACGAGCCGGACCAGCCCGCCGACTTGATGGTGCCGCTGTGGACGGCCTTGATCGGGGTGCCGGTGGGCGCCGCGAAATCGAGGCCGGTGTGGTAGCCGGAGGACCACATCGAACCGGCTTCGCCGAAGGTCGAGGTGATCGTGTACGAGGAGGTGGGGATGGTGAACGACGCGGCGAGCTTGGCGATCCGTTCGGCCTCGGCCTTCGCCTTCGCGGCTTCCTCCGCCTTCTTCTTCTCGGCGGCGGCCTTGGCCTCCGCGGCGTCCTGCTTCGCCTTGGCCTCGGCGGCGGCCTTCTCGGTGGCGGCCTTCTCCTCGGCGGCCTTGGCCTCCGCGTCGGCGGCGCTCTGCTGCTGCTCGGCCTGCTGGAGGATGCGGGCGCGCAGTGCCTCGCCGGCGTCGGTGGCGCCCTGCTCGGCCTCGGCGGTGGTGATGCCGGCGCTGGTGAGCGGGGCCGCGGACTCCGCGGCCTTCGCCTGGTCGACGGAGTCGTCGGCGAACAGACTGCCCACGCCGGGAAGGGACTTGGCGTCGGGGAGGTTGTCCGCGAGGGAGTCGGGAAGGGAGATGGAGACCGGCGGCTTGCTCTGCGCGGTGGCCATGCCGCCCGCGCCGACGGCCGCGATGACGCCGACTCCGAGCACCGTGGAGCTGCGGGCGAGTCCGTTGCGCTGCTTGGCGACGCGATGCCTGCCGCGCACGGGGCGGACGGACTCCTCGGTGGGATTCCATTCCTCCCAGGACCGGTCGCTCTCACCGAAGCCGTCGGCTGTGAAGTCAGTGGTGAACTCGGCGCCGAATTCGGTTCTCCGGTCGTTTCCGTACTCGCTCGCGAAGTCGGAGCCGAACCGGGAGGGGGCTTCGGGGGCAGGCTTGTTGGACGCCACGGGGGCGCACTCCTTTCCTTCCTTCTCGCCTACCGGGTTAGCTGACGGGTTCGGAGCAGGAAGGTCTCCTACGGATCCCTCTGCCTCTTACGAGACACAGGTGTCCGATTCACCCCATGTAGGTGGTTCCCCGGTTCCCTTGCGGAATTCGGCGCTCGCGCACGGTGCCGCCACTGACGACGGCTGGGACAACCGCGCTGCGTTATCGAACGTTAATAGACACACGGGCCCGATTCCAAGCCGTTCCCAGTGATCATTCACGGCCTTGGCCTGGACTTTACGGGACACAATCGGGCGGAAACGGGCGAGTTGAACGCCCCTCAGCCATTACCCGGTTTCTGACGTTGCGTCAAATGTTATGCGGAGCGGCGTCTTTCGGTCACGGACAGTGGCATCGGCCCACACAGTCCTCTCACCGGCTCGGCCGAGTCTTCTCACCGGCCCGGATTTCCTTCGCCCGCACGCGCATCACGTCCCACGATCTTCACCGTCGTCCGCCGCTCCGGCTGCCCCTCCGCGGGGCGCTCGACGGCGAGCAGCGCCATGTCGTCGGTGGACTTGCCGCCGGTGTGCAGCCGTACGTCGTCGGAGAGCGCGGACAGCAGCTCCTCGGGCCCGGGAAAGATCCGGCCGCGCAGCCGGGCCGCCGGATCGTAGAAGACCCCCTGTGGGTCGCGGGCCTCGGAGAGCCCGTCCGTGAAGGCGAGCAGCGTCGCGCCGGCGGCCAGACCCCATACGTCGGCCCGGTCCGCCCACACCCCCAGGTCCATGCCGAGCGGCAGCGCGGGCACCGACGGCGCCAGCACGTCCAGGGCGCCGTCGGGGTGGATCAGCAATGGCTCGGGGTGGCCGCGGTTGACGATCCGCACCTCGTCCGCGCCGGGCGGGATCTCGGCGAGCACGGCCGTCACGAACCCCTCGACCGGATCGATCCCGCGCTGCCGCGCCCCCTCCCGCGCCAGCGCCCGTTCCAGCCGCTGCGCCACGCGCTCCAGCGAGTCCTCCTGCTCGGCGGCCTCCCGGAACGCACCGATGATCACGGCCACCGCCTCGACCGCCTGGAGCCCCTTGCCGCGCACGTCCCCGACGACGAGCCGCACCCCGTGCGGGCTCTCCGCCACGGCGAACAGGTCGCCGCCGACGTACTCGTCCGCCTGGGCCGCCTCGTACCGCGCCGCGACGCGGAGCCCCCCGATCCGGTCCATGGGGGCCGGCAGCACGGCCCGCATGGCGGTCTCCGCGATGAACCGCGCCGAGGCCAGCTGCTCGTTGCTGTGCCGTACCACCCCGTTGATGACGACGGCGAGGATCGAGACCGTGAGCACGGTGAAGACCTCGATGACCGGCACGACGTGCATCAGCGTGCCGCTGGCCGTCCGCAGCACGACGATGGCGAGGACCGCTGCCGCGCCGGTACGGATGGCGCCGGCCAGCGAGACGAACGGGGCGGCGATCAACGGGGCCGCCACGAACAGCGGCACGGCGGTGAAGGCCGGCGGCGCGAAGTAGTCGAAGAGAATCCCGCCGACGATCATCAGGACCGGCAGCGTCCGGACGAACTGCCAGGCCCAGCCGTCGCCCAGGGCCTGCGCACCGCTCGGCTTCTCCGCCATCCCCACCTGTGTTCTCCTGCCCGGTGCGCCCTGTGACCTCCCAGGTTCGCCGGAGCGGCCTCACGCGGCGACTCCTCGTCGGCCAATGGGGGGAGAGGACACATACGCATCAGGCCCGGCACGCTTGATGCGTGCCGGGCCTGATGTTTCAGTAGCGGGGACAGGATTTGAACCTGCGACCTCTGGGTTATGAGCCCAGCGAGCTACCGAGCTGCTCCACCCCGCGTCGGTGAACACAACTCTACGCCATCCGGGACGGGCTGCTGACCAATTGTGGAATGAGTGCCGAACCGCCCGGCCCCGGGCACGAGATCCTGGCGGTCCCGGCCCGCCCCGGGCCTCTGCCGGACCCGGCCCGGGGCGGGTCCCCGGTCACTTCGATTCGGTGATGCGCGGCGTCTGCTTCCCGTTGACCGCACCCGCTCCCGCCCCCGCGCTGCGCTGGAGCGCGTGGAGGATGGCCAGCCCCTGGCCGACCACGCCCGCCGCCATCTCGTTGACCCCGTTGGTGCCGTTGAGCACGGTGAGGTCGGCGCCCTTCATCCCGCGGGCCGCCGCGTCCGCCAGCGCCGGCAGGTTCTCCACGATGCGGTTGGCCGCGATCAGCTCCTGGTTTCCGTCCCGGAGCGAGGCGGCGCGGGCGGTGTTGGCATCGGCCTGCGCCTGGGCGAGGGTCCGCTCGGTGTACGCATTGCCGTCGGCCTGGAACTTCGCCCGGTCCCGGGCGGCCTCGGCGAGCGTGCGCTGCCGGTACGCCTCGGCGTCCGCCGGACGCCTGACCTCCGCCTCCAGCCGCTGTGCGGCCAGCGCGGCCTGGCGCTCCGCCAGGGCGGTCTGCTCCTCGATGACCTCCTGCGACGACCTGGCCTGGGCGAGCGGCCCGGCCTGGGCGGCGCGGGCGTTGTACTGCTCGGTCTCGGCGAGGAAGCCGGCCCGCTTGATCGCGGTGTCCCGTTCGTACTCGGCCTTGAGCGCCGCGGCCTGCTGCTCACGCTCGGACGCCTCCTGGTCGGCCCTGGCCTGGGCGATCCGGGCCTGGCTGGCGACGGCGGCCGCGTGCGGGGCGGCGAGGTTGCTGATGTAGCCGGTGGCGTCGTCGATCTCCTGGATCTGCAGGGCGTCCACGACGATGCCCAGCTTCTCCATCTCGCCGTGGCTGCCGGCGATGACCTCCTGGGAGACCCGGTTCCGTTCCCGGATGATCTGCTCGACGGTCAGCCCGCCGATGATGGATCGCAGGTGACCGGCGAAGATCCGGCCCGCGAGTTCCTCCATCTGGTCCTGTTCGGACAGGAAGCGGCGTGCCGCGTTGGCGATGGAGACGGCGTCGTCACCGACCTTGAAGACGGCGACCGCGCGGACGTTGAGGCGGATGCCCTGCTGGGTGACGCAGTCCTCGGTGATCTCGGCCTCGCGCAGCGCCAGGGAGAGCATGCGCGCCTTCTGCTTCACCGGTACGACGAAACTGCCGTGGCCGGTGACGATCCGGAACTGCGTGTCCTGCGTCTGCCGCTTCGATCCGGAGATGAGCATCGCCTCGTTGGGGGCGGGAACGTGCCAGAACAACATGAGCGGACTCCTGCCGTACGTCATTTCACCTCGACGTCGTCCCCCGACGTCATCCCCCGGTGCCGGATCCCGTTCAGGACGGCAGACGTTCGACGATCACGCTGCGCGCCGAGACCGAGTCGACGACAACGACGCGTTCGTCCCTGTCGATCGACGTCGACGACCATGCGGTGTAGGCCTCCGAACCGCCCCGTACGGCCACCAGCACTTCGCCCGGGCCACCCTGCGGGATCGGCACGGTGACGCGCCCCACCGCCCCGACCGGGCTCAGAGCGGACTCGTCTGCGGCTCTCATACGCCCTCGCACTCGCCCACGCCTTCGTCGACGGTTCCACGGTACTCCGCAGCACCCCCGGAGGACCGGTGCCGAACCACGACGAGCAGACGCCCATATGTGGTGATATGACTAATTCAGCATTCAGTCATTCGGCGCTGAACCGCGGCGACGACTAGGGAGCTGAACATGGACGACTACCCCCTGCTCAATCTCTTCTGGACCATGCTCTGGTTCTTCCTCTGGATCATGTGGCTGTTCCTGCTCTTCAAGGTCATCGTGGACATCTTCCGCAGCGACGACCTGGGTGGCTGGGCCAAGGCGGGCTGGCTGATCCTGGCCCTGGTGGTGCCGTACCTCGGCGTCCTGATCTACGTGATCGCGCGCGGCAAGTCCATGGGGAAGCGCGACGTGAAGGAGGCCCAGGAGAGAGAGGCCGCCTTCAAGGCGTACGTGCGCGAGGCGGCGGGCACGGGCGGCAAGGGCGCCGCGGCGAAGGGCGGCCCGAGCGTCGACGAACTGGCCAAACTCGCGGACCTCAGGGACCGTGGCGCGATCACCGACGAGGAGTTCGTGCAGGCCAAGACGAAGCTCCTGATCTGAGGCGTACTCCGCGTCCGAGCTGCACCGCCCGGCCCCGGCGGTGCAGCTCGTTCCCGGGCGTCCCGGTTCAGTCCGGACGCCCCGCCCCGCAGTGCACCGGGATCCGCTGGACAGCGTTGTTGCCGAAGCCGCCGCGGTTCCACGGCTGGCGCAGGGGCTGTACCCGGCCCGCCGCATCGGTGGCGCGGGCGGCGAGGACATGCCTGCCGGGGGTGGCCTTCCACGACGCCTGCCACCGCTGCCACGCCCAGATGTGCGACCCGTCCCCGTCCGGCGCGGCGAGCTCGGCGTCGTACCAGGAACGGCAGTCGTCGGTGGTCACCTCGACCCGGGTGACGGGCGGCCGCCCCGACCAGGCCCTGCCTTCCAGCAGCAGCCGCCCGGGATGGACAAAACGGGTCCTGGACATGAAGTCCGGGAAGCCGGGCGGGATCATCAGCGCCCGCGGGGCGATCCGGGTGACGGGCTCGCCGGGATCGTCGGGCTCCTGGCGGTAGCGGTACGCCGTCGTCTGCTGGAACCCGGTGAACGGGGTGCTGGTGAGCCGGATCTCGCGGAGCCACTTCACGTGGGCCATGCCGTACCAGCCCGGCACCACCAGCCGGAGCGGATGGCCGTGCTGCGGCGGCAGCGGCCCGCCGTTCATCCGGTACGCCACCAGCACGTCCGGGTCGTCGCCGATGGCCACCTCCAACGGCAGGCTCCGCCGGTAGTCCTGCTCGACGCCCCGCTCGACGCCGTGGTCGGCCCCGCAGAAGACGGCCTCGACGGCGTCCGGCTCGACCCCGGCCTCGGCGAGCAGCAGCCGCAGCGGCACCCCGGTCCATTCGGCCGTACCGACCGCTTCGACCTGCCACGGCTGGCTGACCGGACGCGGGGTGAGCAGGGCCCGCCCGTTGCCCGCACACTCCATCGTGACGCGATGCGTGACGGCCGGGAACGACCGCAGGGCCGCCGCGTCCAGCGCCAGCGGCCTGCGGACCCGGCCGTGCACCGTGAGCTGCCAGCCGTGGGAGCGCCCGGCACAGGCGTCGGGGACATAGGGAATGTCGTAGTGGACCAGTACGTAGTGGAGGCCGGACGGCGTGACGTCGTAGCGCAGCGCCTCCAGCGGCAGACCGTGGTTGCGCGCCGCGAGCGCGAGCTCCTCCGGGCTGATGCCCTCGCCGGGCCCGGCGAGGCGCCCCCGGGGGCTGACGCCGCCGTCGAAGGGCCCCGGACGTCCGTCCATGGCTTCATGGTGCGCCTGCGGGTCGCCACCGCCCACCGCTCCCCGCCTCCCGGACACCGCATGTCGCTCTTTGCCCGGCGCCGGGCGATTGCACGGCCTCCTCGCGGGCGGGAGCGTGGAGACATCAGCGCTCCGCGCCCCGGCAAGGAGAGGGTCATGGACGGCAGCACGCTCGAGGCGATGGGGGCCGCGCTGCGCGGTCCGGTCATCGGCCCGCAGGACCCGGAGTACCGCGAGGCCCGCACGGTCTACAACGCCATGATCGACCGGCGTCCGGCCGCCGTGGTGCGGTGCGCGGACGCGGCGGACGTCATGGCAGCGGTCGGCTTCCTCCGTACCGAAGGACTCGAACTCGCCGTCCGGGGCGGCGGGCACAGCGGCGCCGGGCTGTGTCTGGTGGACGACGGTGTCACCCTCGACCTGTCGCCGATGCGCTGGGCGGACATCGATCCGGGGGCCAGGACGGCTCGGGTCGGCGGCGGCGCCGTGCTGGGCGACCTCGACCACGCCGCCCATGCGTTCGGGCTGGCCACCCCGTCCGGGATCATGTCGACGACCGGCGTCGGCGGGCTCACCGTCGGCGGCGGTCACGGTCATCTCACCCGCAGGTACGGACTGGCGGTGGACAACCTCCTCTCGGCGGACGTCGTCCTGGCCGACGGAAGCTTCGTCACCGCGAACGAGACCGAGAACGCCGACCTGTTCTGGGCGTTGCGCGGCGGCGGCGGGAACTTCGGCATCGTCACCGCGTTCACCTTCCGGCTCCATCCGGTGGACACCGTGGGCGTCGGGATCACGGTGTGGCCGGTCGACCGGACCCGCGAAGTCCTCGAGTGGTACCGGGACTTCCTGCCGCAGGCGCCCGAGGACCTGAACGGCTTCTTCGCGGCGCTCAGCGTGCCGCCGGGTCCGCCGTTCCCCGAGGAGATCCACGGTCAGAAGATGTGCGGGGTCATCTGGTGCTGGACCGGCGACCCCGGCCTCCTCGGCACCACGCTCGCCGTGGTGGACGAACCGGGTCCCCCCGCGTTCCACTTCACCGCACCGATGCCCTACCCGGCGCTGCAGACCATGTTCGACGGACTGCTCCCGGCCGGCCTGCAGTGGTACTGGCGGGGCAACTTCTTCGACCGGATCACGGACGACGCCGTCGACGTGCACGTCAAGTACGCCGAGAACCTCCCCACCGACCTGTCGACCACGCACCTGTACCCGGTCGACGGAGCCGCCCACCGGATCGGCGCGGACGACACGGCGTGGGCGTACCGGGACGCGGTCTGGTCCGGCGTCATCGCCGGCATCGACCCCGACCCGGACAAGGCCGAGACGCTCAGGCAGTGGTGCGTCGACTACTGGGAGGAGCTCCACCCGCACTCGATGGGCGGAACGTACGTGAACTTCATGGGAACGGGTGAGACCCCCGACCGGGTCCGCGCCTCCTACCGCGACCACTACGACCGTCTCGCGGCCGTCAAGCGCGCCTACGATCCGGACAACGTCTTCCACGTCAACCACAACATCGAGCCGGCCGCGTCGCCGAGCTGACGGGACTCCCCCTGTCGCCGGCCTGGATGGCCCCGGCTCGTGCCCTCGCGACCCGAGGTTCGTTACCCCAGCATGATCGTCTCCACTGTCGCACGGCGCCTGGCCGCCGCCTCGCTGACCGCCGCCGCCCTCGCCGCGCCACTGCTCATGTCCCCCACTGCACACGCCGCCGCCCCCGACGACGGGCTCTTGCTGACCGTGTCCGGCAGCGACGACACGTGGATCCGCGGCGTCCTCCTCGAGTGCCCGTCCGCTTCCGGGAGCAACCACCCGCAGGCCGCCGAGGCCTGCGCAGCACTGAACGCGGCCGGGGGCGATCCCGACGGGCTGCCGGGCGACCCTCGTCGGTGCGCGCACCTCTACGAGCCGGTCACCGCCACCGCCGAGGGGCAGTACGACGGCCGCCCGGTGTCCTGGCAGCGGACCTTCGCCAACGCCTGTGTGCTGGCATCGGTCACGGGCCCCGTCTTCCGGTTCTGACCGCTCCCGGCAGGCGGTCCCTGCCCGGCCCACCGGCCGGGCAGGGACGAACAGTAGAGTTTCGGCTGCGTCAGCCCCCGAACTCCGAGGTACCGGCCGTGATACCCGCAGAGCCCAGCCCGCCCCCGCCCCCTGCGCCGACCGTGGTGGGGATCGGCGCCGACGGATGGCAGGGGCTGCCGGAGGACTCGCGCGCGGCGCTGCTCGGCGCACAGGTGGTGATCGGCGGTGCACGGCAGTTGGAGCTGCTGCCACCGCAGTGCACGGGGCGGCGCGTTCCCTGGCCCTCGCCGCTGCGGCCCGCCGTGGCCGCTCTCCTGACCGCACATCAGGGACTCCGGATCGCCGTGCTGGCCAGCGGCGACCCCATGTTCTACGGCATCGGGCGCGCGCTCAGCGAGGAGTTGGGCGCCGAAAACCTCCGTGTCCTGCCGCATCCGTCCTCCGTCTCCTACGCCTGTGCCCGGCTCGGCTGGCCGCTGGAGGACACCGAGGTCGTCACGCTCGTCGGCCGCCCGGCGGCCCGGCTGGCCGCCGCCCTGCACGACGGCCGGCGGCTGCTGGTGCTGAGCGCCGGTGCCGGAACCCCGGGCGACGTGGCGGCGCTGCTGCGCGAGCACGGCTTCGGGCCCAGCCGGATGCGGGTGCTGGAGCGGCTCGGCGGCGAGGCCGAGGACGGTGCGGCGGGTACGGCCGAGGCATGGGCGCATCCGCCGGGCGACCCGTTGAACGTCATCGCGGTCGAGTGCCGCCGGGCCCCGGACGCACTGCGGCTCGGGGCCGTTCCCGGGCTGCCGGACGTCGCGTACGAACACGACGGCCAGCTCACCAAACGTCACATCCGCGCAGCCACGCTCGGGGCACTGGCCCCGGCCCCCGGCGAGCTGCTCTGGGACATCGGCGGCGGATCCGGCTCGATCGCCGTCGAGTGGATGCGCACCCACCCGTCCTGCCGTGCCGTGACCGTCGAACGCGATCCGGTGCGGGCCGGACGCATCACCCGTAACGCCGACCGGCTGGGCGTCCCCGCGCTGCGCGTGGTGGCCGGGCGGGCCCCGGAGGCACTCGCCGGACTGCCGGTTCCGGACGCCGTGTTCATCGGCGGCGGACTGACCGTGCCGGGCCTGCTCGACGCCTGCTGGGACGCGCTGCCGCCCGGCGGCCGGCTGGTCGCCAACACCGTGACGCTGGAGTCCGAGGCGCTGCTCACCGAGCGGTACGGGCGCCACGGCGGCGAGCTGGTACGGCTCGCGGTGGCCCACGCGGTACCGGTCGGCGGCTTCACCGGCTGGCGTCAGTCCATGCCGGTCACCCAGTGGTCCGTGTGCAAGCCCTCGGCACCGTCCGCATCAGAAGACACAGGAGACAACAGATGACCGTGTACTTCATCGGTGCCGGGCCCGGCGCCGCCGACCTGATCACGGTGCGCGGCGCCCGGACGCTCGCCGCCTGCCAGGTCTGTCTGTACGCGGGCAGCCTGGTCCCCCGGGAACTGCTCGCCGAATGCCCGCCGGACGCACGCCTCGTCGACACCGCGCAGCTCACCCTCGACGAGATCACCGCCGAGCTGGTCCGCGCCCACGGGGACGGGCACGACGTGGCCCGGCTGCACTCCGGCGACCCGTCCGTCTTCAGTGCGGTCGCCGAGCAGATGAGGCGGCTCGAAGCGGCAGGGGTGCCGTACGAAGTGGTGCCCGGAGTACCTGCGTTCGCGGCGGCCGCAGCCGCGCTGAAGCGGGAACTGACCGTGCCGACCGTCGGCCAGACCGTCATCCTCACCCGCATCGCCCACCGTGCCACCGCCATGCCGGACGGCGAGGACCTGGCGACGCTCGGGCGCAGTGGTGCGCTGATCGTGCTGCATCTGGCCGCCCGGTACGTGGACCGGGTCGTCGAGGAGCTGCTGCCGCACTACGGGGCCGACTGCCCGGCCGCCGTCGTGGCCATGGCGTCCCGCCCGGACGAGCTGATCCTGCGCGGTTCCCTCAGCGACATCGCCGGTCAGGTGAAGGCCGCGGGCGTCATCCGTACCGCCGTCATCATGGTGGGCCGCACGCTGGGCGCCGAGCAGTTCCGCGACAGCCACCTGTACTCGGCGGAGCGCGAGCGGCACGTCTGCTGACCCGTTCGCCGGGCCGTCGTCAGCGTGGCTCGCTGCGGCCCACGACCGTCCCCGCGCGGTCGATGCAGAGGACGTCCACGGACACCGGCGCCCCGCGCAGCACCGACAGCGCCTGGTCGCGGGCGGCGACCGCGACCAGGTCGCCCAGGGGGACCCCGGCCGCCGCGCACAGCTGAAGGGCGGCCAGGCCCGTGTTGGCGTCCGCCACTTCGGCGGCCAGGGCGGCGTCCGCACCGCCCCGCCGGGCGAGTTCGGCGAGGAATCCCTTGTCGACCTGCGAGCGGGCCGAGTGCAGATCCAGATGGCCCGCCGCGAGCTTCGACAGCTTCGCGAACCCGCCGCACACCGTCAGCCGGTCCACCGGATGCCTGCGTACGTACTTGAGCACCGCTCCTGCGAAGTCCCCCATGTCGAGCAGGGCGATCTCCGGCAGGCCGTACTCGGCGACGACGGTCTTCTCCGAGGTCGACCCCGTGCACCCCGCCACATGCGTGTGCCCCGCCGCGCGGGCCACATCCACGCCGCGGCGGATCGAGTCGATCCACGCCGAGCAGGAGTACGGGACGACGACCCCGGTCGTGCCGAGGATCGACAGACCGCCCAGGATGCCCAGGCGCGGGTTCCACGTGGAACGGGCGATCTCCTCGCCGTGATCGACGGAGACGGTGATCTCGGCGTCACCCGTGGCGCCGCGCTCCGCCGCCACCCGTGCGATGTGGTCGCGCATCAACTGCCGCGGCACCGGGTTGATGGCCGGCTCGCCGACGTCCAGCGGCAGGCCGGGGCGGGTCACCGTGCCCACGCCGGACCCCGCCCGGAACACCACACCCGAACCGGGCGGCAGACGGCGCACGGTGGCCCGTACCAGCGCGCCGTGTGTCACGTCCGGGTCGTCTCCCGCGTCCTTGACCACCCCGGCCGTCGCCCGCTCCCCGTCGAGTTCCTCCACGGCCAGCGCGAACGCGGGGGTCTGGCCCTTGGGCAGGGTGATGGTCACCGGGTCGGGGAAGTCACCGGTCAGCAGGGCCGTGTACGCGGCGGTGGCTGCCGCGGTGGCACAGGCACCGGTCGTCCAGCCGGGCCGCAGACCGGTGTGTTTGAGTTGGGCGCTGCGCCCGCCCGTCGCCTCACTCATGTCTGGACCGATCCCATGCACGTACTCGTCCTCGGTGGCACGACGGAGGCCCGCCGGCTCGCCGGGATCCTGGCCGGGGCGCTCCCCGCCGGAGCCCGGGTCACCAGCTCGCTCGCCGGCCGGGTGGCCAGTCCGAAGCTGCCGCCGGGCGAGGTGCGGGTCGGCGGGTTCGGCGGAGCCGACGGGCTCGCCGAGTGGCTGCGTACGCACCGGGTCGACGCGCTCATCGATGCCACCCATCCTTTCGCCGGGACGATCAGTTTCCATGCGGCCTCGGCCGCTGCCGCCGCCCATGTTCCCCTGCTCGCGCTGCGCCGGCCCGGCTGGGTGCCGGTCGACGGCGACCGCTGGCATCCGGCCGGGTCGCTGGACGAGGCGGCCGCGGCCCTGCCCGCGCTGGGCCGCCGGGTCTTCCTGACCACGGGCCGGATGGGGCTCGCGGCCTTCGCCGGCCTCGACTCCCTTTGGTTCCTGATGCGGTCCGTGGACGCCCCCGACGGGCCGCACCCGGCGCGGATGGAGGTCCTGCTGGACCGTGGGCCCTTCACCCTCGACGGTGAGCGCGAGCTGATCCGCCGTCACCGCGTCGATGTCCTCGTCACGAAGGACAGCGGGGGCGACGCCACCGCCCCGAAGCTGACCGCCGCCCGGGAGGCCGGCATTCCGGTGGTGGTGGTCCGCCGGCCGCCGGTCCCGGCGGGCGTACCCGTGGTCGGTACACCGGAACTCGCCGTGGACTGGCTGACCGGCCTGCGCGGCTGAGGCCGGAACTCAGACCTCCGGGTACCGCCGCGGCGTCCACACGATCTGCCGGCCGTCCCCCCGCAGCACCGACCGCGTCTGCGAGGAACCGACCAGCAGGATCGTCCGCATGTCGACCTCGGCCGGTTCCAGCTCGGCCAGGGTGACGATCCGTACGCTCTCCGAGGGCCCGCCCACATCCCGCCCCACCACCACCGGGGTGTCCGGCGAACGGAGCTCCAGCAGCAGGTCACGGGCCTTGCCGACCTGCTCGGTGCGGGTCCGCGAACCCGGGTTGTACAGCGCCAGCACCAGATCCGCCGCCGCGGCCGCGCGCAGCCGGGCGGCGATCACCTCCCACGGCTTGAGCCGGTCGGAGAGCGAGATCGTGGCGTAGTCGTGGCCGAGTGGCGCGCCCGCACGGGCGGCGGCGGCGTTTGCCGCGGTCACGCCAGGCAGCACCCGCACGGGCACCTTGGCGTACGCGTCCTGCGAGGCCACCTCCAGCACGGCCGTCGCCATGGCGAAGATCCCCGGATCGCCGCCGGACACGACGGCCACGCGGCGGCCGCGGCGGGCCAGGTCGAGGGCGAACTCGGCGCGCTCCGACTCCACTTTGTTGTCCGAGCCGTGGCGGGCCTGCCCGGGGCGGACCGGGACGCGGTCCAGATACGTGGTGTAGCCGACGAGGTCGTCGGCGGCGGCCAGCGCCCCACGGGTCTCCGGGGTCAGCCACAGCGGTCCGGCGGGACCCGTACCGACGACCACGACCTCACCGGTGACGGCCGCATCCGCACCCGCTTCCGGGCGGGGCGCGTCGATCCGGCTGGGCAGCACCGCGACGGCGAAGTACGGCACGGAGTCCGGGTCGGTGTCCGCCAGTTCGCCGGTACGCTCCCCGGCCATCGTGGCGCGCTCCACGTAGTGCGCCTCGCCGAGCCGCCCCGACGCCTCGAAGGCACGGCGCACCGCGGGGAACGTACGCCCCAGCTTCATCACCACGGCGGCGTCGGTGGCGGCCAGCCTGGCCGTCAGCTCCTCCTCCGGCAGGGTGCCGGGCAGGATCGTCAGCACCTCCTCACCCTCGGCGAGCGGGGTGCCCAGCCGGGCGGCGGCCGCGCTGACCGACGTCACCCCCGGGATCACCTCGGTGGGATAGCGGTCGGCGAGCCGCTTGTGCATGTGCATGTACGAGCCGTAGAACATCGGGTCGCCCTCGGCGAGCACCGCCACCGTCCGTCCGGCGTCCAGGTGCACCGCCAGCCGGGCCGCGGCCTCGCCGTAGAACTCCTCCATCGCACCCCGGTAGCCCCCGGGGTGGTCGGTGGTCTCCGTCGTGACCGGATAGACCAGCTTCTCCTCGATGTGGTCGGCGCGGATGTGCTCGGCGGCGATGGAGCGCGCGATGGACCGTCCGTGGCGGGCGCTGTGATAGGCGACGACATCGGCCTCGGCGATGATCTGCACCGCTCGTACGGTCATCAGCGCCGGATCGCCGGGCCCGAGCCCCACCCCGTACAGCCGGCCCGTGTTCTGCTCGCTCACTCTTACTCTTCCTCGCTGGCGATCGCGTTGAGCGCGGCCGCGGCCATGGCGCTGCCGCCGCGACGGCCCCGTACGACCAGGTGTTCCAGACCGGACGGATGGTCGGCCAGGGCGTCCTTGGACTCGGCTGCTCCGACGAAACCGACGGGCACGCCGATGACGGCGGCCGGGCGGGGAGCACCCTCCTCGATCATCTCGAGCAGCCGGAACAGGGCGGTCGGCGCGTTGCCGACAGCCACGACGGCCCCCTCCATGCGGTCCCGCCACAGCTCCATCGCCGCGGCGCTGCGGGTCGTGCCGAGCTTCGCCGCGAGATCGGGGACCGTGGGGTCCGACAGGGTGCAGATGACTTCGTTGCCGGCGGGCAGCCGCTTGCGGGTGACACCGCTGGCGACCATGGCGACGTCGCACAGGATCGGCGCACCGGAGCGCAGCGCCGCGCGGGCCCCGGCCACCACCCCCGGGGTGAAGCCGATGTCGCGTACGAGGTCGACCATGCCGCAGGCGTGGATCATGCGGACCGCGACCTGGCTGACGTCGGCGGGCAGCCCCGCGAGATCCGCCTCGGCGCGGATGGTGGCGAAGGACTGGCGGTAGATCGCCGGTCCGTCCTTCTCGTACTGGAACACGGTGGGTTCGCTCTCTCCGGTCGATGGGTGGTCGGGCTGACAGAGTGTGGGGCCCTGGGGCCGGTGGTTCAGCTGGAGGTGCTGCGGGCGGCCGTCACCGCGGCGGCCAGCTCGGACGGGCTGCCGAGGACCGTCGCCGGGGCGCCCCGCACGTCGCCGCGCACCAGGGACACCTGGTGCCCGCCGGGGACGGCGACGACGTCGACCCAGCTGCCCTTGGGGTGGCCGCACCGGCGTTCACAGCCGGACCAGTACACGGGCAGTCGAGCGATACCCGGATCCCCCGCCGTCACCGCGGCCTCCGCGTCCCCCCGTACATCCGCCAGGGACTTCGCACAGCCCGGCCGGCCGATACAGGCCCCGACGCCGGTCCACGCGGAGCCGGGTCCGACCACCAGTCCGGCCGCGCCCCACTCGGCCAGCCGCGCCGCCGCCCCGCCGCGTGCCACACCTGTCACGACGACGCTCCGCCAGGGGGTCAGCCGCACCTCACCGCCCGCGCGGGTCAGGCCCTCCCACTGCGCGCCGGTGAGGCGTCCGAACGGCACACCCACACAGAGCGCGACCGGTTCGGAGGTGCCGACGCGTCCGTACGCGGGCTCCTGCGCCGTCGTCGGCGGCGGTACGTGCTCCAGGCGGTCGGCCGCGTCAACTCCCGCCGCACGCAATGCCGTTCCCACCTGCGACAACAACTCTTCTGCCGGGAGCGGCAATTCGCTCACCCGCCAGGCGCCCGTCTCCCGCGCCGCGTCCACGAACGTCTCGGCGGCAACGAGCGCGGCACGGGGCGCATCCGCCCCGGAGACCCTCAGCACCGCCTCCGCGGCCCCGATCCGCAGCAGCGCGGTCCCGTCGCCCCGCCCCAGCAACGTCACGTCCGCACCCAGGGCGTCCACATCACCGCGGCCGTCATCGAGCGCGAACAGAAAGCGGCCGGACAGCCCGGCCGCTTTGTCACTTCCGCACAACAGCCCGTCCAGCCCGGTCAGCCACGGCCGGACGTCCGTCCGGCCCCGGCCGTCGAGCCCGGAGAGCGGTGAGGCCACCACATTGCGTATCCGCTCATGGCTCCAGGACGGCAGCAGCCCTGCCGTGCCGAGGAGTTCGGCGAGCCGCCCGCCGCAGTCCGCGTCGAGCCCGCGCAACTGGACATTGCCCCGCGAAGTGAGATGCAACTCACCGTCGCTCAACTCCCGTGCCGCCTGCCGGAGCACGTCCGCCTGACGCATGTTCAGCACGCCGCCGGGAATCCGCACCCGCGCCAGTGCCCCGTCGTCCGCCCGGTGGAGCCGCAGCGACCCCGGGCAGGCATCGCCACGGTCCCGGGAGAAGGGCTCCCCCGAGGCCGACGGAGGGGTGTCGGAAGTGGACATGGCGGCGAGCATACCGACCATCATCCTGAGCGGTATGAACACCATCCGATGTACGGCCCTTACTATGCCTAGCAGCGGGCCACCCGGCCCGGCATCGCCAGAAACGGCGACAGGGGAGGAAGCCCGGTGCGAATCCGGCGCGGTCCCGCCACTGTGAGTCCGGCTGCAACAGCCGGGCGAGTCAGGAACTCCCTTCCCCACGCTCTCGATCCCGCTCGAGCAGGGGAGAACCCCATTCCGACACCGCCCGGGGCGTGGACACCCCGAGGAAGGCCCGACGCCGCATGATCCTGCTCCTGTCGACGTCCGACACCGACCTGCTCAGCGCCCGCGCCGCGGACGGTCCGGTGCCCTACCGCTACGCCAACCCCTCGCGCCTGCCGCTCGACGACCTCCCGGCTCTCCTCGACGGCGCCGACCTCGTCGTCGTACGCCTCCTCGGCGGTGTCCGCGCCTGGCAGGAGGGGCTCGACCAAGTCCTCGCCACCGGCAGGCCGGTCGTCGTCCTCACCGGTGAACAGGCCCCCGACGCCCAGCTGATGGCCGCCTCCACCGTGCCGATCGGGATCGCGGCCGAGGCCCACGCCTACCTGGCGCACGGCGGCCCCGCCAACCTGGACCAGCTGGCCCGGTTCCTCTCCGACACGGTCCTGCTGACCGGCCACGGCTTCGAACCCCCGGCGCCCGCCCCCTCCTGGGGTCCCCTGGAGCGCACCGCGCGCCCCACCGACGGCCCGACGATCGCGGTGCTCTACTACCGCGCCCACCACATGAGCGGGAACACCGCGTTCATCGACACGCTCTGCCGGGCGGTCGAGGACGCGGGCGCCCGCGCCCTCCCCCTGTACGTCGCCTCGCTGCGTACCCCGGAACCCGCACTCATCGACGAACTGCGCGCCGCCGACGCCATCGTCACCACCGTCCTCGCCGCCGGCGGCACCCGGCCCGCCGAGGCGTCGGCGGGCGGCGACGACGAGTCGTGGGACGCGGGCGCCCTCACCGGCCTCGACGTACCGATCCTGCAGGCGCTCTGCCTGACCGGCTCGCGCAGCGACTGGGAGGACAACGACGAGGGCGTCTCACCGCTCGACGCGGCCAGCCAGATCGCGGTCCCCGAGTTCGACGGCCGGCTGATCACCGTCCCGTTCTCCTTCAAGGAGATCGACGAGGACGGCCTGCCCACGTACGTCGCCGACACCGAGCGCGCCGCCCGCGTCGCCGGAATCGCCGTACGCCACGCCCGGCTGCGCCACATCCCGGCCGCGGACAAGCGCCTGGCACTCGTCCTCTCCGCCTATCCGACGAAGCACTCCCGTATCGGCAACGCGGTCGGCCTCGACACCCCGGCCAGTGCCGTGGCCCTGCTGCGCCGGCTGCGCGCCGAGGGCTACGACTTCGGCCCCGAGGCCGGCCTCCCCGGACTGGTCTCCGGCGACGGCGACGAGCTGATCCACGCCCTCATCGAGGCGGGCGGCCACGACCAGGAGTGGCTGACGGAGGAGCAGCTGGCCCGCAACCCGGTGCGGATCCCGGCCGCCGACTACCGGCGCTGGTACGCGACGCTCCCCGCGGAACTCCGGAACGCGGTCGAGCGTCACTGGGGCCCGCCGCCCGGCGAGATGTTCGTGGACCGTTCCCGCAACCCGGAGGGCGACATCGTGCTCGCCGCCCTGCGCCGCGGGAACCTGCTGATCCTCATCCAGCCGCCGCGCGGCTTCGGCGAGAACCCGATCGCGATCTACCACGACCCCGATCTGCCGCCCTCGCACCACTACTTGGCCGCATACCGCTGGATCGCGGCGGCGCAGAGCGACGGCGGCTTCGGCGCCGACGCGATGATCCACCTCGGCAAGCACGGCAACCTGGAGTGGCTGCCCGGCAAGAACGCGGGCCTGTCCGCGGCCTGCGGCCCGGACGCGGCACTGGGCGACCTTCCCCTCGTCTACCCGTTCCTGGTGAACGACCCGGGCGAGGGCACGCAGGCCAAGCGCCGCGTCCACGCCACCCTGATCGACCACCTCGTGCCGCCGATGGCCCGCGCCGACAGCTACGGCGACATCGCCCGGCTGGAGCAGCTCCTCGACGAGCACGCCCAGATCGCCGCGATGGACCCGGCGAAGCTGCCCGCGATCCGCGCGCAGATCTGGACCCTGATCCAGGCCGCGAAGCTCGACCACGACCTGGGGCTCGACGACCGCCCGGACGACGAGGGCTTCGACGAATTCATCATGCATCTGGACGGCTGGCTCTGCGAGATCAAGGACGCCCAGATCCGCGACGGCCTGCACGTCCTGGGTGGCGCCCCGGCCGGCCCGGACCGGGTCAACCTGGTCCTGGCGATCCTGCGCGCCCGACAGATCTGGGGCGGTACGGCGTCGCTGCCGGGGCTGCGCGAGGCACTGGGCCTCGACGAGTCCGCCGCCACCCGCACCACGGCGGACGAGGCCGAGGAGCAGGCGCGGGCTCTGGTCCAGGCGATGGAGGACGCGGACTGGGACCCGTCGGCCGTCGCGACCGTGGCGGCGTCCCACCCCCGGCCGGTCGCGGACATCCTCGACTTCGCCGCTCGTGAAGTGGTCCCCCGCCTGGCCGCCACCACGGCGGAACTGGACCACACCGTCCACGCCCTGAACGGCGGCTTCGTCCCGGCGGGCCCGTCCGGCTCCCCGCTGCGCGGCCTCGTCAACGTCCTGCCGACCGGCCGCAACTTCTACTCGGTGGACCCCAAGGCGGTCCCCTCCCGCCTCGCCTGGGAGACCGGCCAGGCCCTGGCCGAATCGCTCCTGGAGCGCTACCGCACCGACCACGGCACATGGCCCACCTCGGTGGGCCTCTCCCTGTGGGGCACCAGCGCGATGCGTACGTCGGGCGACGACGTCGCCGAAGCGCTGGCGCTGCTCGGTGTCCGCCCGGTCTGGGACGACGCCTCGCGCCGCGTCACCGGCCTGGAACCGATCGACCTCGCCGACCTCGGCCGGCCGCGCATCGACGTGACCCTGCGCATCTCCGGCTTCTTCCGCGACGCGTTCCCGCACACCATCGGCCTGCTCGACGACGCGGTACGCCTCGCCGCATCCCTCGACGAACCCGCCGACCACAACCACATCCGCGCCCACGCCCAGGCCGATCTCGCCGAACACGGCGACGAACGACGCGCCACCACCCGTATCTTCGGCTCCCGCCCCGGTACGTACGGAGCGGGCCTCCTCCAGCTCATCGACAGCCGCGACTGGCGCACCGACGCCGACCTCGCCGAGGTCTACACGGTGTGGGGCGGCTACGCCTACGGCCGTGAACTGGACGGCCGTCCGGCCCGCGACGAGATGGAGACGGCCTACAAGCGCATCGCCGTGGCCGCCAAGAACACGGACACCCGCGAGCACGACATCGCGGACTCGGACGACTACTTCCAGTACCACGGCGGCATGGTGGCCACCGTCCGCGCCCTGCGCGGCACGGCCCCCGAGGCGTACATCGGCGACTCCACCCGCCCGGAGACGGTCCGCACCCGCACCCTGGTCGAGGAGACGTCCCGTGTCTTCCGCGCCCGCGTGGTCAACCCCAAGTGGATCGAGGCGATGCGCCGCCACGGCTACAAGGGCGCCTTCGAACTGGCCGCGACGGTCGACTACCTCTTCGGCTACGACGCGACGACGGGCGTGGTCGCCGACTGGATGTACGACAAACTCACCGAGACCTACGTCCTGGACCCGGCCAACCGCGAGTTCCTCCAGCAGGCCAACCCCTGGGCCCTCCACGGCATCGCGGAACGCCTCCTGGAAGCCGAGTCCCGCGGCATGTGGGCCAAGCCGGACCCCGCGGTACTGGAGGCGCTGCGCCAGGTGTTCCTGGAGGCGGAGGGGGAACTGGAGGGCGAGGACTGACCCGCGATGGGCGTGGGGGACTTCCCGGGCCCGGCCTCAGCGGCGGGACATGTACAGGTCGAGCGCCTTGTGCAGGAACCTGTTGAGCGGGAAGTCCCATTCACCCAGGTACTCCACCGCCTGGCCGCCGGTGCCGACCTTGAACCGGAGCAGGCCCAGCAGGTGGTTGCCCTCGTCCAGAGTGTCCGTGATGCCGCGCAGGTCGTAGACGCTCGCGCCGAGTTCGTGGGCGTCGGACATCATCCGCCACTGGATGGC
The DNA here is from genome assembly GCF_029428675.1 of Streptomyces sp. JH14. Taxonomy (GTDB): domain Bacteria; phylum Actinomycetota; class Actinomycetes; order Streptomycetales; family Streptomycetaceae; genus Streptomyces. Next base: position 3,313,000 of record NZ_JAJNEL010000001.1, read on the forward strand.
GTTGTTCGGCTGGACCTCGCGCTTGCGGTCGGTCGACGCGCCGTACGAGTACCAGACGTGCTCGCCCACGGTCAGCATCGTCGCCGCCGAGAGGACCTCGCCGTCGTGATGGGCGAGGTAGAGCCGCATACGGTCCGGGTCCTCGGCCGCGAGGGCGGTCCACATCCGTTCGAAGTAGGCCTGCGGGCGCGGGATGAACCTGTCCCGTCGTGCGGTCTCCACGTAGAGCTCGTAGAAGGCGGGCAGGTCCTCGTAGCCGCCCCGGACGACTTTGACGCCCGCCTTCTCGGCCTTCTTGATGTTGCGGCGCCACTGCTGGTTGAAGCCCTGCTGGACTTCCTCCAGCGACTTCCCGGCGAACGGGACCTGGAAGACGTACCGGGGCTGGCCGGCGGCGAACCCGTCCTCGTCGCCCGGCTCGGTCTGCCGCCAGCCCATCGCGCGCAGCCGGTCGGCGACGGCGAGGGCCCCCGGCTCGTGGGACGTGGCCTCGGCGTCCCGCAGCCGTCCGGCCTGTGGATCGGCGATCGCGGCCTTGACGGCCTCCGCGCTCCAGCGGCGGGTGACGACGGGCGGGCCCATCTTCACCGAGAACACGCCCTGCGCCTTCAGATGGCCCAGCATCGGGCGCAGCCACCGCTCCAGATCCGGCGCGGACCAGTCGATGAGCGGCCCTTCGGGCAGATAGGCGAGGTACCGCTTGAGCTTCGGCAGCGGCCTCAGCAGGACCAGCCCCGCGCCGACGAGCCGGTCGCCCTCGTCGAACCAACCCAGGCTCCGTGCCCGCCAGTCCGGCTTCACATCCCCCCACGAGGGAACCTGCATGTGACTCGCGGAGGGTCGGCGCCCGACGAACGCCAGGTGCTCCTCACGGGTGATCGCCTTCAGGCGCAGGCTCATGGGATGTGCTCCTTCGTCCGGACGCGTCAGCCTACTGACGATGTACCGCACATCGGCGGCAACCGGCGCGCCGCCGCGAAGAAGAGGCAGCAGGACGCGGGGGTGATCACTCGGCCGGGGGGTCCCGGCCGAGTGACCGCCCGGCGCACGTTCGGCGTCCGGAGAGCTCGGGGCCGTGCACGCGGGTGATCTCCATGCACCGCCGCTCCGTGCGCCGTCGGTGGGTGCTGCGCGTGAGGCCCGGTCCTCGCGATTCACACAGGAGCGGGTGGCCGTCCCTGCAGGTCGGCGACCTGGAGGCCGGTGTTAGTCTCCCCGCACTGCATGGGGGGTGGGGCCCAGGGGGGCTCATCACTTCACGGTGTCGACCGCGGCACAGCCTTGCCGCGTCCTCTCCATGCTCCGGTCGCATCAATGGAGACACCCGTGAGTCACTACACCCAGCCCCGGCGGGCCACCGTCCGCCGGGTTCTCGGCAGCGCACTCGTGCCTGTCCTCGGACTCGGTATCGCGGCGACCGGCGTCCACGCCGCGTTCGCCGCCCCGGCCGCCCGTCCCGCTGCCGCCGCCGCCGCGGTGGCGCTCGACCCGTGGGCGGCGTCCGTACCCCTGACGGACGGCACCACCATCCAGGACGTCCTTGACGTGAAGACGGCCGGGAACGGAGCCGTCGTCGCGCTGTGGAACCGCAAGCCCGCCGACAAGAACAGGCGTGAGCTGGTCGCGGCGGTCCGCCCGGCCGGGAGCACCGTCTGGGGCGCGCCGCAGGTGCTGGCCACGACCCCCACCGCGCGAGGTGACGCGCAGATCGTCACCTCGACGGACGGTTCCGTCGTCGCGTCCTGGACGGAGTATCCGAACGACACCCCGCCCGACGGCGAGAGGCTCGGCGGCGTCTTCCGGATGTCCGTGCTCGCGGCCGGTGCCACCACCTGGTCGGGCCCGTCCGACATCGCCGCCTCCGACGCCATCCGGGACGCGCGGCTGGTGGGCTCCCCTTCCGGGAAGCTCGTCGCCGTCTGGCGGGACGTGGCGGGCGACCCGTCGTCGTTCGGTCTCTTCTCGTCCGTCCGCCCGGCGCCCGGTGCCGCCTGGTCGCACCCGGCGCAGATAGATGTCGGCACGCCGGGACAGCCGGACGTCGACAATCCGCAGCTCGTGTATGCGGACGACGGCACGGCGACCGTGGCCTTCGGGAAGACCTCCCCCTCCTACGGCCACTCCGTCAAGGTCGTCGACCTGGCGGCCGACAGTCAGGACTGGTCCGCGCCGGTCACGGTCTTCACTGCGGCTCCGGAGTCCGGGATCTACGCGAACGGCGCCTCGCTGACGCTGGGCCGGGACGGCCGGGCCGCGCTGGTGTGGACGGCGTACGAGTCCGCGATGCTCGCGCAGCGACCGGCCGGCAGCCGCACGTGGGGAGCCGCGGAGCCGATCACCGGCGTCGGGGTCCAGCCCGTACGGGACCTGGCCGTCGGCCCCGACGGCGACATCACCTTGCTCTGGGGCGGCCGCGACGCCATCGGCAACCTTGTCGTGCGCGCCACCACACGGTCCGCGGCCACAGGCACGTGGTCCGCCGTGAAGCAACTCTCGAGCGATCACGTGCTGGACGACCGGATCGACCTGACGGTGGGCGCGGACGGCACCGCGCATGCCGTCTGGCGCCAGGAGGTTCCCGGCGACGGCCCCACCTACGCGCTGTACACCGCCTCCCGGGTGAACGGGGTCTGGACCACGCCCGTCCGGCTGAGCACCAACACCGACGGCAACAGTCAGGGCCAGGTCACCGTGGACGCCGGCAACCGCCCCGTCGCCGTGTGGACGCAGGCCACCATGTGGGCGCAGGACACCAGGGACGCCACCACCCAGGTGCGCTCCGCCACCACCGCGCCCGCTCCCCCCGCTCCGTCCAAGCCGCTGCCCAAATGGCGTGACTTCAGTGGTGACGGCCGGGGTGATCTGCTCGGCCTGACGTCGGGCGGCTCGCTGGCGGTGCGGACGGGTACGAGCGCGGGCGGGTTCGGTACGGGCGTGTCCGCGGCGGGCTGGCCGGCTACCTCGGTCGTCGTCCCGTTCGGGGACCTGTCCGGCGACCGGTGCAACGACGTGCTGGTGCGGAACTCCTCGGGTGTGCTGACGCGCTACGACGGGGCCTGCGGCAAGGCGTTCGCACCGAGCGGGCCCAAGCGCGTGATCGGTTCGGGCTGGAACATCTACAACGTGCTGACCTCGCCGGGGGACCTGACGGGTGACGGGCGTGCGGATCTGCTGGCGCGTACGCCGGCGGGTGAGCTGTATCTGTACGCGGACAGCGGCGCGGGCGCGTTCAAGACCCGGGTGAAGGTCGGCGGAGGCTGGCAGATCTACAACACGATCGCCGGTGCCGGCGACCTGAACGGCGACAAGGCCGGCGACCTGCTGGCCCGGGACGCGGCGGGTGTGCTGTGGCGATACGACGGCACGGGCAAGAACACGCTGAAGGGCCGGGTGAAGGTCGGCGGAGGCTGGCAGATCTACAACGCGATCGCCGGTGCCGGCGACATCACCGGCGATGGCAAGGCGGATCTGGTCGCGCGGGACACGGCTGGTGTGCTGTGGCGCTACAACGGCACGGGTTCCGGCGTCTTCTCCGCCCGGGTGAAGATCGGCAGCGGCTGGCAGACGTACAAGTCGCTGCTCTGAGTGTCTGCGCCTGCCGATGACGTGCGCGACCACTGGGTGACCACCTGACCGCCGGATTCCGCCCCGGAGCAGGACCCGAACATGACAGAGCCCCCGTTGACGCAGGTCAACGGGGGCTCCGACCCCGAGGGGCCCGGTAGGCCGTGTGGGACTCGAACCCACAACCAACGGATTAAAAGTCCGCTGCTCTGCCAATTGAGCTAACGGCCCTCGGCGATCACCCCTGAGCATAGCCCGCCGCGGCCCGGCCGCCGATCGAGTATCGGTCGCCGGGCCCGTCGAACCGGGGACTTGGGCCGGTCAGTCCGACGCAATGTCCGTGCTCATACCCTTGTGATCCGTTTTGAGGAACCAGTGGCGCGCCGACGCGAACCACCATGTCGCCGCGAACCCCAGCACCACCAGGACCGCTACCGGTGCGTAGTTGAACGTCTCCCAGGTGACCGGGGACAGTTGCGGCAGCATGAAGAGGACCGTGATGACCGCCACCCACACCACCGCGACGATTCCGATGGGCCGGGACCAGCGGCCCAGGTGCCAGGGGCCCGGGACGAAGTCGTCGCCTCGCAGGAGTCGGAGCAGGGTGGGGATGACGTACGCGATGTAGAGGCCGATCACCGCGATCGAGGTCACTGCCGCGTACGCGGTGACGTTGATCAGGTACGGCAGACCCAGGACCAGTGCGCCGATCGCGGCCAGCCAGACCGCGGCGACGGGCGTTCGGGTACGGGGGCTGACCGTGTGCCAGACGCGGGAGAACGGCAGTGCGCCGTCCCGGGAGAACGCGTAGATCATGCGGCTGTTCGCGGTCACGGACGCCATCCCGCAGAACAGCTGGGCGCCGATGACGACCAGCAGCAGAAGCTTTCCGGTGGTGGCGCCGAGGGCGTCCAGCAGGATCTGGGCGGGCGGGGCGCCGGTCGGGGAGTTCAGGGCTCCGTCGTACGACTGGATGGCGAAGGTGAAGCCGAGGAGGAGGACGAAGCCGGCGATCCACGACGTCCAGATCGACTGGACGATGCCGCGCGGACCGGCCGTCGCGGCGTCGTGGGTCTCCTCCGTCATATGGGCGGAGGCGTCGTAGCCGGTGAACGTGTACTGGGCCATCAGCAGGCCGATCATCACGACGTAGAAGCCGCTGCCCCACCCAGTGTTGTTCACGAACTCGGTGAAGACGAACGACGCCGACTGATGGGAGTCCGGTACGAAGGTCAGGGCGCCGACGATGACCGCGACCCCGAGGACGTGCCACCACACGCTCACGCTGTTCAGGACGGCGACGATGCGGACCCCGAAGGTGTTCAGGAGCCCGTGCAGCAGAAGGATCGCGGCGAACAGCAGGACCGTACGGCCGGGCGTGACCTCGAAGTCGAACTGGAGGTTCAGGTACGCCCCCAGGAAGGACGCCGCCCCGAAGTCGATCCCGGCGGTGACGGCGACCTGCCCCAGCACGTTGAACCAGCCGGTGAACCAGGCCCAGGCCGCCGCCGAACGCGGCGGGGCCAGCCGGTGCGCCCAGAAGTACAGGCCCGCGGACGTCGGGTACGCCGAACAGATCTCCGCCATCGCCAGGCCGACGAACAACGTCATCAGGCCGACCGCGACCCAGCCCCACGTGATGACGGCCGGGCCGCCGGTGTTCATGCCGAACAGATAGAGCGTCAGGCAGCCGGAGAGCACCGAGATGATCGTGAACGAGACGGCGTAGTTGGCGAACGCGGACATCCGGCGGGCGAGGACCTGCGTGTAGCCGAGTTCGGCCAGGCGCGCTTCGTCCGCGCCCGGTTCCGGGGCACCGCGGGGACGGTGTGTGCTGGTGTTTGTCATGCTCCCAGCGATTCCCTCGCCGGGGGCACGGCATGCGCCGTCTCGAGCCTCGATACGGTGACGCGAGGCGGGGCCTCGTGGACCGCTCTCAGCTGATCTTGGCGTAGTTCTTCCAGCGCGTGACCGCGAGCTGCTTCCTGCTGTCGAACCCGCCCTTGTGGTTGGCGTTGTACAGGTACACCGCCCCGGCCGGCGTGCGGGTCAGGATGTCCTGCCGCCCGTTGTGGTCCATGTCCCCGCTCGCCACGATCGCGTTGTACACGTTCCAGCCCCCGCCGACCCGGGTCCGGGCGGCATACCCGCCCTTGCCGTTGCCGCGGTACAGCCACAGGACCCCGGCCTTGTCCCGCGCCACCAGGTCCGACCGGCCGTCACCGGAGAGGTCACCGCGCCCGGCGAGCGAGGTGTACACGTTCCAGCCGCCGCCGATGCGCGTACGCCCCGCGAACTTGCCGTCGCTGGCGCCCCGGTAGAGCCAGAGCACCCCGCCGGAGTCCCGGCCGATGAGGTCCATCCGGCCGTCGCCGGAGATGTCACGGACAGCGACCAGCTGGTTGTAGATGTTCCAGCCGCCACCGATCCGCACCCGGTGATCGAAGCCGTCCGGGCCGTCGGCGTCGCTGCTGGGTACGCGGTAGAGGGTTCCGCCGGTGGTACGCGCGACCATGTCGCCGTAGCCGTCGCTGTTCATGTCCCCGGCCTGCAGGAGTGTGGAATAGCCACCAGCCACGCCGGCGCCGATGTTGTCCACATAGCAGTCCGCCAGCCTGCGCCGCGTGTCCGTCGAACAGATGTCGAACAAGTAGTAGTCGGTCCCGAGCTTCTCCAGGGCGAGTACGCTGCCGCCGTTCCTGTAGTCCAGGTCGACGTCCCTGGACCATTCGTCGACCAGCGCCCGGTAGGAGTCGATACGGGTGTAGAGCCGGACCCCGCCTTGTACGCACCCGGTCGACTTCGTCGCCGAGACGGCGACGAGCTTGCCACCGGCGACCAGGGCGCCCCCTGCGTCCCCGAAGCACTGGTCCTCGTCCGCGATCGGCGGTGCGCCCGGCGCGGGCGCGGTGCACAACCCCCCGGATGGCAGCGCGGCCCCGAGCAGCGAGGCGCATTCAGCCGCCGACTTCACGACCACCTGTTCGGAGTGGCGCACCCGGGGCGCCGAGTCGAGATCGAGACCGGACCAGGAGTAGTACGTCGCCTTCGCCCCGGCCGCCCGGAGCGCCGAGTCCGCCGCGGAGGCGAGGACCGGCTTGCCGCTGTTGTCCGGGGTCCCCCGGATGGCGACGGTGAGGGCGGCGCGGCGGCTCGCCGCGTCGTACTGCGGATGGCTGCGGTACTGCATCGCACCAACACCGCCGGTGATCTGACCGGACGTCAGGCTGTACTCCGAGGACATGTCCTGTTCGTCCATCCCGGTGAAGCAGTCCGGAGTGGCGAGTGTCTTGGTCTTCGACAGGACGATGCCGGTGCAGGCCCGGTGGGAGCCGTTCGCCCAGTCCTCGTTGTAGAGCGGGATGACCCATGACGGCACGGAGGAGGCCGCCGACGCGCCCGACACCCCCATGCCGAGCAGCCCCGAGACCAGCGCCCCGGAGGCCGCCATCACGGTGAGGAGGCGGCCGGAACGGCGCCGCGCTGTTGCGCTGCTTGTACGTCTGCTCATCAGAAGATCCCCTTGTAGACCTGCCACCCGGTGGCGATCTGGGTACGGGGTCCGAACGACCCCTTGCCGTTGCCGTCGTTGCGGAAGAGCTTTCCGGCCGAGTCGCGCACGACGATGTCGTTCTTGCCGTCACCGCTCAGGTCACCGATGCCCACGACCGAGTTGTAGGTACGCCCCCAGTCCGAGAACACCTTCACCCGCGGCGCGAAGGTGCCGTTGCCCAGACCGTTGTAGCGCCACAGGCCGCCGTTGCGGTCGTGGCCGAGCAGGTCGGGGCGGCCGTCACCGGTGATGTCGCCGACGCCCGTGATCTGCCCGTACGTCTTCCAGTTGGCGAAGATCCTGACCCTGGCCGCGAACTTCCCACCGGCCGCTCCTGCGTAGAAGTACATGTCGCCGGTGGCCGTCTGCCGGGCGACGAGGTCGGCCCGGCCGTCCCCGTTCAGGTCGCCGGGCGAGGTCAGCACGTCGTACTGCTGCCAGCCCTTTCCGATCGTGGTGTGTCCGGAGCCGGGCGTGTACCCCGACTTGCCGCAGCGGCCCGCATACTGGCGCAGTTCGCCGCCCGGCAGCCGTACGAGCAGTTCGGCGCAGTGGTCGCTGCCGGTGTCCGCGAACGGCACGGCAAGCGTGCCGGCCGGCCAGCCGGAGCCGGACGACTTGCCCTCGAAGCGGCCTCCGCTCTGCCCGAACTGGACGGTCAGCCCGCCGGTGGAGTTGAGGGTGACCAGGTCACCGAGGCTGAAGTAGCCCTGGTCGTGGAAGCCCTCCTTCCCTCCGGCCACCGAGAAGGTACCGCTGGTGGTGTACGTCCCCGCGCCGTCCTCGGCCGTCACCTGCAAGGACCAGGTGTGCCGGCCGTTGCCGGTGGGCTCCCCCGCGTCGGTCCGGCCGTTCCATTCGACGTCGGCCTCGGTACCGGAACCACCCTTCATGGTGCGTACGGTACGGCCGAGCCAATCCTTGACCGTGTACGTCCAGGTGGCCGGCTTGTTGAACTGCCAGGTGCTGGACCACACCGGCACGCCGTCCGGGCCCTTCATGTCGATGTCGCTGTCGCTGACGTCGGAAGCGATCTTCGCGAGGGGCTGTGCGGGCACACCACTGGGCACGATGTGGAGGGAGTGCGCGGCATCGACGTACGCGATGTCCCCGCCGAACTTGTCCACCGCCCAGGTCAGCCGCCGCTGGTCGGCGGTGTTCCCGGCCGGGAGGTCGGCCACCGCCCGGGGCGCGGCGGCCCCGCCGGTGTGGAAGTCGGTCAGCAGGAGCTGCCCCGCATCCCGGTCGTGCCGGACGAGGAACCCGTCACCGACGAGGGCGGGCCCGGACGGCACCGTGAAGGACTTCTTCGCCGTACGGTCGTAGACGCCGGCCGCGCCGGCCGGCCCGCAGTTCCAGTAGACCCAGCGTCCGACCGTACGCACCTCCTTGATCACACAGGGGGCGCCGGTGGCGACCGTCTCCATGACCTTCTTCTGCGCGATGTCGATCGAGGTGAGCGCGCCGGTGACGGATCCCGCCGCCCAGAGCCTGGTGCCCCAGACGGCGGCGGCGGTGGGCTTGCGCGTCCAGTTCTCCTGGGTCGCGCGGTACTTCTGGATCCCGGAGATGTACTGCGTGGCGGGCGATCCCGCGTCGACGACCGCGTAGCGGCCGGTCAGGTCCACGATCCGCGTCGCTGGGAACGTGGCGTCGGGAACGTAGTAGAGACTGCTGGGAGTTACCCAGACCTGCACGGTCTCGCGACCGTCCGACCCCACCTGAGTCACGCCGTAGTGGCCGTTGCCCGCAGCGACCAGGGTCACACAGGAACCGGCATCGCACGGCACCCGCTCAAGGCTCTGCCCGAACGCGTACTGGCCTGCGAAGGCCCCGCGCACCGGCTCGCCCGCGGACGCTCCGTCCGCGCTGATCCGGCGCGACATGACGTACTGCTCACCGTTGGCGGCACGCTCCACGGTATTCAGCACGCCACCGCCGAAGTCCAGGCCCCAGACACCGGTCGTGGTGACGGGGGTCGGTCCCGAAGCCGGAGCAGCCTCCTGCGCGGAAGCGCTCGCGGCGGGCAGCGCTCCGCCGACCGAGGCGAGCACCGCCAGAGCTGCCGCTCCTCTTCGTGCGCGCGTGGATATGAGCAAGGGATTTCCTTTCCTCTCAGGAGCCTGGTGCGATGTGGGACACGGACGTCAGGAGAGCCTGGAGTACATCTGCCAGCCGCCGCCGACCTTGGTGCGGGCGGCGAAGAGGCCCTTGCCGTCACCGCGGTAGCTCCACAGCACCCCGGACGTGTCCCGGGCGAGCAGGTCGGCCTTGCCGTCACCGCTCACATCACCCACACCGACGAGCGCGTTGTAGATCTGCCAGCCACCGCCGACCTTCACCCGGGTCGCGAGCGTGCCGGTACCGGTCCCGGCGTATCGCCACAGCACACCGGCCGAGTCCCGCGCCAGCAGGTCGCCCTTGCCGTCACCGTTCAGATCACCCGCACCGGCCAGGAGGTAGCCCTTCCACCCCGTACCGATCTTCACGCGGGCGTTGAAGGCACCCGTGCCCTTGCTCGTGTACAGGTAGAGGTAACCCGTCGACGTCTCACGAGCCAGCAGATCAGCCCGGCCGTCACCCGTCAGATCACCCGGGGACGTCAACGCGTCATAGACGTTCCAACCCCCACCGACCTTCGTGTACGCAGTCGTGGACTTCAGCGCACCACCGCACGAAGGCTTATAGGCCCGCAACTCACCGCTCGACACCCGTACCAGTACGTCATTGCACCGATCACCGCTCACATCGTCGAACGGCACCGCCGACGTCACCGTGTTGGCACCCGTCCAGCCGGAGCCCGACACCTTCGAGCTCACCGAACCCGTCCCCGTACCGCCCCGGAAGTCCGCGACACCGGCCGACGTGAACGCCAGCAGATCACCGAACCCGTCGGGCCGGCCCCATCCGCCGGAGTAATCGCGGAAGACCGCTGCACCGTCACCCAGCATTGCGGTACCGGTGGCCAGCCGGACCGACGCGCCGCCACCCGCGGGCACCGCGTCCACGGAGTAGCTGAACCTGCCGTTCGGGGCGTACGCACCCGAGTCGGTGCGCCCGTTCCATCTCGCTTGGATCACAGCCCGGGTGTCACGCCCGGTGAGGGTCCTCAGAGTCCTCCCGGCCGTGTCCCTGACGGTGACAGTCCACGAGTCCACCGGGCGCGACAGATGCCAGGACCCGAACCAGGTCTCGTAGCCGGGTTCGCGGAGATAGATCCCGTCCCATACATCCCTGTCGACCGAAGCGAGCGCCGAGTGAGCTGTGTTGGTGCCCAGCACATGCACCTGGTCCAGCTCACCGGTGTACGCCACCATGCCGGTGTATTCGTCCACGGCCCAGGAGTAACGGCGGTCCGTGGCCCGCCCCTTGTCGGGGAAGGACGCGAGTGTCCGGGTCGCCGACGCACCGCCGGTCACATCGGTGAGCAGCAGCTTGCCGTCGCTGTGGTCGTGCCGCACCGTGAAGCCGTCACCCAGCAGCACGTCGCCGCCGTTCACGGCGACGGACTTCTTGGCAACCGTGTCGTACACCCCGGCCGGACCGGTGCTGCCGCAGCTCCAGTACAGCCACTTCCCGGCCGCCTGCAGCTCTGCCGGGATGCACGGCGCCCCGACGGAGACCGTGCTCGTCGTCTTCGACGCGCGCAGGTCGTACGAGGTGACCTGCCCCGCCGTGGTGGTGGATCGCCACAGCGTGCGCCCGGCAAGCGCGGCAGCTCGCACCGGTCCGGTCAGTTGGACTCCCCGGCCGACCTCCCCGACATACTGCTTGGGCGTCGGGCCGCCCGAGTTGTAGACGACGAAGCGGTCGGCCACATCGACAAGAGTTCCGCCGTCGGTGCCCGGGCCGAACTCGACGTCGGCGGTGACGACTCCGTCGCCCAGCGAGTGCGCAACGTCGCTCTCCACGTTCTGGTCGACGAAACTGTGCGCCAGAACGATGTCGCCACCGGTGTGATGGTTGCCCCAGATCTCGCCGGCTGCACCGATGGCGTCTCCGGCAATGGGCTTGCCAGGAACGGGATCTCCGCTCGTCCCGAGGTCCCAGACATTGGTATCGAATGTGCCGGACGTGCCGTACGCCACTCTCAGCTGACCGCGGCTGAAGGCGAGTCCTCCCTTGAGGGCCTCGTACGGGGCGACCTTGTACACCTTGGTGAGCGCGAGCGCGCCCTGCGGGTCCTGCGTGATGCGCTGCACCCACCAGTCGGTATTGCCCGTACCCCCCATGACCAGTGCCGAGCCGTCGGGGGCGGGCTGGACGCCCTGGCCCGCCTTCGCCAACAGCACCTTTGCCGGACCTCCGTCGAGGGGAAGGGCCACGATCGGCCCCGAGGCCTCGCTCTGCGCCAGGACCAGCCAGTTGCCGACCAGGACTGCCTCATGGCGGTCTCCGGAGGTACCCGCGAGAGTACGTACCGTCTCCTGACCACCCAGGTTCGAGCGGGACTTGAGATGCACGACCGAGTCCGGCGCGATCCAGCCGACGCGATCGCGGTCCAGCAACGTTTCGGGCACGGTCCAGGCCTCGGTGCCGAGGTCGGTCACGAAAATCTCGGCGACCGTCGCCATGGCGAAATCCACATATCCGAGGACATACACGCCATCCTCGCGCTGCCAGCGGACTACGGCACCCCGGGCGTCACCGGTCGTCACCACAACGTTGCTGATGCCGTCGGGGATCCCGCTCACGTCGCGGATGCGCTGCTCGCCGTCGACAGCGTCAATGAGCTCGAACTCACCCCGGATGTAGCCAAATATGGCGACGTCCCCGAACGTCCCCTGGTAGGGCCCCTGGTAACCATCGACGATGCGGAGCGCGTTCGTGGTCACGTCCCGCAACTGGACAGGGCTCTGACGGAGGGAAGGCATGGCGACCGTGTCACCACCAAGGCCGAAAACGCCGTCCGGGCAGAGGCTCGGGATGGAGAAGCATCTCCCGATGGACTGTGGCATGTGGTACACACCAGCGCTGTCCTGTACGGACACGGTCTTCCCGCCGTCGTACGGAGTCCACAGCAGCCCCTCCGCATCCCGGCCGGCCTGTCGATGCAGGAAACCGGTGGTACCAGCCGACAGCAACTGCATCAGACGCGGCTGGTCCTGACTCGGATTGTCCAGCACCACCTCGGCAGCGGGGGTCTCGGCCTGGGCCGCACCAGTACTGAGCGGCAGGAGCACCGCTCCTCCGACGGCCGCGGCAAGCAATGGGGCCAACAGGCCCTTCCGTACCGATGTCATACGCGTCCCTCCCCGGCAACCCACACAGGGCATGAGGAGGACGCGGCAGCAAGTGCCGCGGTCCGCGCGAAGTGAAAGCCCCCCGGCCCCAACCCCCCATGCAAGTGGGCCGACTTTAACAGCAGCCGCACAGGCGCCGATAGGGAATTTTCGAACCTGTTCAAAGTGAGGGCCCGTACAACACCGAGTCGATGTCGTACGGGCCCCGAACATGGGGTCACACGTCAGGAGAGGGTCTTGTACATCTGCCAGCCGGCACCGACCTTCACCCGCGTCGCGAAGAGACCCTTGCCGTCACCCCGGTAGGCCCACAGCACACCGGCCGTGTCCCGGGCGAGGAGATCGGCCTTGCCGTCACCACTCGCGTCGCCCACACCGACCAGCGAGTTGTAGATCTGCCAGCCGGCACCGACCTTCACCCGGGTCGCGAGCGTGCCGGTACCGGTCCCGGCGTATCGCCACAGCACACCGGCCGAGTCCCGCGCCAGCAGGTCGCCCTTGCCGTCACCGTTCAGATCACCCGCACCGGCCAGGAGGTAGCCCTTCCACCCCGTACCGATCTTCACGCGGGCGTTGAAGGCACCCGTGCCCTTGCTCGTGTACAGGTACAGATAACCCGTCGACGTCTCACGGGCCAGCAGATCCGCCCGGCCGTCCCCGGTCAGGTCACCGGGAGAGGTCAGCGCGTCGTACACGTTCCAGCCCGCACCGACCTTCGTGTACGCAGTCGTGGAGTTCAGCGCCCCACCGCACGCCGGCTTGTACGCCCGCAGCTCACCGCTCTTCACGCGTACCAGCACGTCATTGCACCGGTCGCCGCTCACATCGTCGAACGGCATCGCCGCCGTCACCTCATTGGCACCGGTCCAACCTGACCCCGACACCTTCGAACTGACCGTGCCGGTCCCGTTGCCCGTGCCACCCCGGAAGTCCGCGACACCCGCCGACGTGAACGCCAGCAGATCACCGAAACCGTCGTTGCCGACAAAGTCACGACGGACAGCAGCACCACCCGTCAGCTTCACCGAACCCGACACCGCGAGAGCCGCACCCTGGCCGTCGGCCGGCTTGGCCGACAGCGTCCAGGTGTACGCACCGTTGGCGACGATCTTGCCCGCCGCGTCCTTCCCGTCCCACGTGGCGCTGACCGTGCCGCGGGCCTCTCCGCCGGCGACCGTACGCACGACCTGGCCCGACGCCGTGTTCTTCACCGTGACCTGCCACGACGCGGCCGGCTTGGACAGCCACCAGGTGCCCGCCCAGCTCGGAGCGGCCGCCCGCATGTCGAGCGAGGTTCCGGGCGCCTTCGTGTCGATCACCGAGAGCGGCGAGGCCGGGACACCCGTGGGGACGATGCGAACCCGCCGGTCGTCCCCGGTGTACGCGACGTGGCCGCCGAAGCGGTCGACGGTCCAGCCGGCGCGACGCACCACGCCCTTGCCCAGGTCCGCCGCGCTCACCAGCGGGCGGTTGGTCAGATTCGCGTACGCGCCGCTGGTCGGCAGGCCGTTGTGCAGATCGAAGAGGGTGAGTCCGGCTTCCTCCGTGTACGCGACGAAGTAGCCGTCGGCAAGGAGGATCTTGGCGTCCGGCGCCGTCACGGAACGCCCGGTCTGCCGGTCGTAGACGCCGGCGCCCCTGAACCAGTTGTCCCGGCACTCCCAGTACACCCAGCGGCCCACGGCCTGCAGCTCGCTGGGAACGCATTTGTTGAGCGTGGTGAAGGAAGTACCCGCCGCGCCTGCCGGCAGGGTCTTCGAGGACACCGTGGGCGAGTCCTTGAGGCCACTCCAGAATGTGTTGCCCCACACCGCCGCGGTGGTCTGTGACCGGTTCTCCACCACCGCGCCGGAATCGGCGCCCTGGAACTCGACGATCGCCTGATTGCCGCCCGACGCCTCGTTCACGACCCCGAACCGGCCGGAGAGGTCGACGAGCTCCGGGGTGTGCATGCCGGTGGTGAGCCTCGGCCCCCAGTTCGCGGTCCCGTTCGGGAAGAGGATCGTCTTGGTCTTGCCGTCGGCCTGCTCGGTGCCCTCCTTCTGGCCGTGGTGTCCGTCGCCGCTCGCGAGCATGGTGACGCAGTAGGAGCCGTCCGTCCATCCGCAGTCCGCCTCCCGCCCGCTGGTGAGCCCGTCCACCGTCGTCCGGATCTCCTCGGGACGGCCAGAGGTCTTGAGCCACGTACTGCGGTAGCCGCCGATGTACGTGTTCGGCTGGAAGAGGTTCGAGTCGTCGGCCGTGGTGAGAATGCCGCTGCCCAGGGAGATGCCTGCGGGCTGTGCGGGCATGTCCTCGATGTCGGCGACGCGCTTGCGCGTCACGGTGCCGTCGGCGGCGGCCGTGAACCGGTAGTAGCCCCAGTCGAGCGGACCGTAGTCGGTCCGCCTCTCGGCACCGGCGACCAGGACGGAGCCGTCCGGCGCCCAGGAGAGGTCGGTGCGGGCGACAGCCAGCAGTTCCTCGGTGGTCTCGCCGTCATCGGAGAGACGGCGTAGCGGCTGCCCGCGGTACTCGTTGTCCCCACCGTTGAGGGAGGGGGCGCCGATGAGCGAGTTCCCGAGCATGCGGAACGAGTCGGCGTAGAAGTTCCTGATGTCCAGCACGCGGGGCGGGGCCGTCAGATCGTTCCGGTCGAACACCTCGGCGACGTCGCCGGTGCCATCCCCCGGGCCCACCTGCAGAAGGGTGTCCTTGCCGAGGGTGACGCTGTGGGCGTGGGCGTCCAGCGCCCTGATCTGTCCGCTCGCGAGGTCGACGAGCCACCAGCCATTCTTCATGGTGGTGCCTTCCCAGAGGATGCCCCGGACGACGACCGACCGGGTGTCACCCTCCGAGATGGTCAGGCTCCACCCTTCGGGAAGCCCCTCCAGCCGCTGCTCCTTGACCCCGCCGGCCTCCGCCCGCAGCAGATGGAGACTCGTCGTGGCCTTCTCGGTGCCGGTGCGGGTGATGACGGTCGTGCCGTACGTCTCGACGTACGACTGTCCTTCCGGAATCGGCACGGTGGTGGTCGCCCCGCCGCCCGCGCCCTGTTGCAGCGTGACGTGCGGGCTCGGGGTCGCCGAGTAGATCGCCACGGTGTCGGACCCGTGGCCGAAGCCGGTGGGCCAGGTGCCGACGGGGCGGCCTGCCTCGACGTCGTACTCGAGCGGCTTCGGAAGCCGGTCGGCCAGAACGGTGGCCGCTCCGGTGGCGTAGTCGATCCAGCGCAGACGGTCGTCGCCTTCCTGCGCCGTCAGGAAGCCTGTCTCACCGGCGTTGAGCACGCGCGTGGCGCGGGGCACGAAGCGTGCTCCCGGCTTCACCACGACGGTGTCGCCGGACGTGTCGGCGACGGCCGTCCCCGTGGCGGTCGCACCGACCCCGGCGGTGACCGCCAGGGTGACCAAGAGGGCGATACGGCCGGACGCGCGCCGGCTTCTCCACCCGCTGGATGAGCGAGTCAATGTGAAAGTCCCTCCCCAGGACACATGGCACGAGGGGAGGCCCGCAGTGGACGCACTGTGGCCTTCGTGGTGCGGCTGCTACCGCTCGCACCACCACCCCCGAGCAGATGCGGCGACTTTAACAGCAGCCTCGGACAGCCTGACAGGGGGTTTCGAACCCGCTCAAAGGCTCAGGACCCGTACGGCAACCACCAGTCGTACGGGCCCTGAACATCAGGTCACACGTCAGGACAGGGTCTTGTACATCTGCCAGCCGCCGCCGATTCTCACCCGTCCGGCGAAGGTGCCGGCGCCGGTCCCGTTGTACCGCCACAGCACGCCGGCCGTGTCCCGGGCGACCAGGTCCGCCTTGCCGTCGGCGGTGATGTCGCCGACGGTCGCGAGCGTGTTGTAGATCTGCCAGCCGCCGCCGACCTTCACCCGGGTCGCGAACGTGCCTTTACCGGTGCCGTTGTACCGCCACAGCACGCCGGCCGTGTCCCGGGCCAGCAGATCGCCGAACTTGTCGCCGTTCAGATCCCCGACGCCGATGACCGTGTTGTAGATCTGCCAGCCATTGCCGATCTTCACGCGCGGTGCGAGCTTGCCCGCGCCGTTGTCGGCGTACAACCACAGCTCGCCGGCCGGCGTGCGGGCCACCAGGTCCGTCCGGCCGTCGCCCGTCAGATCGCCCGGCGACGTGAGCGCGTTGTAGATGTTCCAGCCGCTGCCGATCGTCAGCCGCGTCCCGCTCGGAGAGAAGGCCTTCCCACAACTGCCGTCGTACCGAGTCAGCACACCTGCGGAGTTCCGCACGAGCAGGTCGTTGCACCGGTCTCCGGAGAGGTCCCCGATCGGAACGACCATCGACGTTGCCGGCCAGCCGGTCGCCGAGGCGCCCGTACCGAGGCCTCCCGCGCCCGACCCGGTGCGCACGGTCAGCGTCCCGCCCGAGGTCAGTGCGAGCAGGTCGCCCTTGCCGTCGCCGCTGAAGTCACGCCACTTGGGGAGCGGCTTCACAGGGGCGGTGGTGGCCGCACGCACCTGGGTGGTGAAGTCACCGGTGGACTGCGCCCACACGGCGACGGGGCGGTTGTCGGCGCCGACAGTGATCTGCCCAATGGCGTAGCCGCTGGTGTTGGTGCTCAGCGCCGTCGGGGCCGCGGACCAGACACCGTTCACCCGGGAAGACGTCATCGTCTTCCGGGACGAGCCGCTCTGGCTCCACACCGCGTGCGCGCTCCCGTCGGAACCAACCGCGAGATCGAACTGGTCCTCCGTCGCGGAGCCCGTGGAAAGGGTCTTCACGGCGGACCAGTTGCCGGTCGCCGCGGACCGGGTGGCGGTCAGGGCTCTGAAGCCGGAGCCCTCGGCATAGGCGACCCCAAGCACGGTGACATCGCCCTCGGGGCCGACGGCGACCTTGCGCCAGCCGCCGGTCGCGAACCCGTTGATCGGCTCCTGGGCTCCCCAGACCAGGCTTCCGGCCGGACGCTGGGCGAACACCTCGGTCGTCCCGCCGCCCTCCGGGGACTCCAAAGTCGTCCAGACCAGCGTGGAGCGGCCGTCCTGGCCGAGCGTCAGCGTGGGATTGCTCGTGTCAGCGTTCGGGTCGGAGACGGTGACCGGCTTGGTCCAGCCCGTCCCGTCGTGGGCCCGGTCGGCAACCTTGATCGCATAGCTGCCTGCACCGTACTGCGTGAAGGCCACGGTCGCCGTGCCCTGGTCCGAGTAGACGAGCTCCGGATCGGAGACGATCTCCATGTCCGCAAGTTCCTCGTCCAGACGGGCCGGCTCCGACCAGGCCTGGCCGGGCGCCTCACGGACCGAGGAGTACAGCGCGGACGAGCGTTCCGAGTTGCGCCTCCACACCGCAACGAGAGTCCCGGACGGCGAACCAACCAGCTTGCCCCCCTGGATGTTGTCCGGGTCGGTCACGATGTCGACCGGGGTGGACCAGGTCGTGGCGCCGGCCGCGAGCACGGCCATCCGGAACACAGCACCCGGCTTTTCCTGGTAGTTCAGGATGTCGTTCGGATACTCCACCCACGCCGCCGTGACGGAACCGTCGGCCGAGACGACGAGCTCCGCGTTGCCGCGCTCATACGCCGTAGTCGTGAGAACGTGCGGCGCTCCCCACGTGCCGCTGCCGGCCGGGCGCACCGACACGACGAGTTCGCGCTTGCTGTGGTCGCCGGGTATGCGGTTCCAGAGGGTGACGACGGCTCCGTTCTTGGCCGTCCTGACGTCGAGAACATACTGGATCGCCGTGCCGTCCGTCAGCGCCGCGGACGCCGCCCACGGGTCAAGGCTTGCGGCGGCACCGGCCGGCGTCGATAGAACCGGGGCGGCGGCCGCCGTCGACGACAGCGGGCCGATACCGGCAAGAAGGGTCGCTGCGGCGACAGCCGCAACGGAATGACGTAGAAGAGCGCTACGAGGCACTCGGGTCCTCCCCTGATACATCTGAGAGGCATGGGAAATCAGCGGCGTCTGCACTCGGCGGAAATGCCGAGCAGAGTGTGCGAGAAGGCCCCCCAACCACACCGCCCCCATGCAAGTGGGCAGACCTTACCAGCGGCCTCATCAGCAACGGAAGGTTTTTCGAACCCGTTCAACGCGCCGCTCATACGCCCGTTCCATGCACCAGGGCCCGTACGCCACCGAGCCGGTGTCGTACGGGCCCCGAATCACAAGGCGGGGAACTCAGGAGAGTCGGGAGTACATCTGCCAGCCGCCGCCGACCTTCATCCGCGTCGCGAAGAGCCCTTTGCCGTCACCGCGGTAGCTCCACAGCACCCCGGACGTGTCCCGGGCGAGCAGATCGGCCTTGCCGTCACCACTCAGATCACCCACCCCGACCAGGGAGTTGTAGATCTGCCAGCCCCCGCCGACCTTCACCCGGGGCCCCAGGGTTCCGGCGCCGGTCCCGGGGTAACGCCACAGCACCCCGGCCGTGTCCCGCGCCAGCAGGTCACCCTTGCCGTCACCGTTCAGATCACCGGCCCCGGCGAGAAGGTAGCCCTTCCAGCCCGTACCGATCTTCACGCGCGACTTGAAGACACCGGCACCCGCACTCTCGTACAGGTAGAGGTAACCGGTCGACGTCTCACGAGCCAGCAGATCCGCGCGACCGTCCCCCGTCAGATCACCGGGCGAGGTCAGCACGTCATAGACATTCCAGCCCGCACCGACCTTCGTGTACGCAGTCGACGACTTCAGCGCGCCCCCGCAGGAAGGCTTGTACGCCCGCAGCTCACCGCTCGACACCCGCACCAGCACGTCATTGCACCGGTGGTCACCGCTCACATCATCGAACGGCACCGCCGACGTCACCGTGTTGGCACCGGTCCAACCCGACCCCGACACCTTCGCATCCACAAGGCCCGTACCCGTACCGCCGCGGAAGTCGGCCACACCCGCCGACGTGAACGCCAGCAGATCACCGAACCCGTCACTCTTCACGAAGTCGCGCGGCACCGCGCTGCCGCCCGTCACCTGTACCGTCCCCGACTTCGTCAGCGCCGCTCCGACACCGTCCGCGGGCTGCGCCGTCAGCGTCCAGGTGTAGGCGCCGTTGGCCACAGGGTGGCCGGCCGATGGCACACCGTACCAAGAGGCCTCGATCAGCCCGCGGGTCTCCCCTCCGGAGAGCGTCTCCACCGTGATGCCCGTGGCTTTGTTCTTCAGCGACAGCTTCCATGACCCCGCCGCCTTCGACAGCCACCACTTCGGGGTCCAGTGAAGGCCCTCTTGTTCCACATTCCTGGTGGTCGGCACCGACGAGTCGATCTGGGCGAGGGGGGCCGAACCGATCCCGGTCGGCGCGAGATGCACCTTCTGATCCTTACCGGCATATGCCACGAGGTCACTGTGCGGGTCGGCCGTCCAACCGACCCCAGGAACGGATGAGTTGGCCGTTCCCATCACCAGGTCGGCGGGAGACGCGCCGGTGAGGTCCGTGACAACAACCCGGTCGTCGGCGTCCAGTCGGGAGACGAAACCGTCGCCGAGCCGGCCGGGAGTGGCGCCGACGCCGATCGTCCTGGCCTTTCCGTCGGCGAGATCGACGACTCCGGCGGCGCTCGGCGATGCACCGCACTCCCAGTAGAGGTACCGCGCGGAAGCCTGCAGGGCAGGAGCTGCGCAGGATGCCCCGGTGGTGAGCGTGCGGGTGACCGTGCCCTTCGCTACGTCGGTGGCGGTCAGCTTGCCCGCCGTGGACAGCTGCCAAAGCGTGTTGCCCCAGAGGGCGGAGGCCCCGGCGGGCGCTGTGCGCACCACCTCGAGGGAGTCCAGATCGCGTACTTCGGTGCGTGCCGCGGTACCGTCCCCCGTCCCGTAGGCGATGTAGTGGCCGGACACGCCGTAGACCCTCGGCGCTGCGGCGCCCACGGTCACGTGACTTCCTGGGGCGGGATCGTCCTTGTCGACCACGTGGATCCGGTATCCGTTGTCCTCGAGCGTCGTGTATACGGCGGAGCCGTCAGCTGCCGGGTACAGCTCCGGGCAGCTCTGCGCCTCCTTGCATACCGTGCGGTACCAGTCGGATGCCCCGAGATATGTGCTGCCGCTCACCGTCGGTGTGCCCGTCAGGGCCGGCTGCCGCTCGAAGAAGCCGATGCCCGTGCCCGCCGGGTCCGTCTCGTACGTGACGAGCCGGTTCCCGGCCAGGGCGAGCCTGGCGCTCCGGGACGGCTGCCACGGCACGGTCAGGACTTCGCTGCGCAGGGGTGCGCCGTCCGGGCCCACGGTGAAACGGTGTACGGCGTAGTCACCCGAGGGGCCACGGCCCAGGACGAGCAGACTGCCGTCCGGGCCCGGCAGCGCGCGATCCGCGTATGCGAAGGCGAGCAAGTTGGTGGCCTTGCCGTCGGGGGCTCTGGCGGTGAGCACACCGTTCCCGTCATTCATCGAGACCACTTGATCGCCGAGCAGGAACGTCGTCACCCCCGCACTCGCGTTGACCGAATTGACGATCGGCACGCTTCGAGGGACTGCCTGCAGATCGGCGCGGGAGAGCACCTTGACGCTCTTGGACGCGAGTTCGTACCAGGACACGGAGTCCTTGGTGATCTGGATGTTCTTCGGACGGCCGGTGAACGGCAGTTCGGTGGACGTGGCTTCGTCCAGGTCGACGAGCCCGTAGTGATGGACTTCTCCGGCCACGTACCCGACGACCGTGCTGGAAGGGTCCCCGATCCCGTATGTGGGTGTGAAGGAAGCGGTGCAGACGGCGCCGGACGGCAGCCCGAGCACCTTGCGCTCGGTGAGAACCGGGCCGTCGAAGCGGAAGAGGTGGCACTCCCCTGCCGCTTCTCCAGTCGTCGCGACGGCCACAACCGTCTCACCATGAGCCGTCAGATACTTGAATCCCGGGGGCAGTTGTACAGTCCGGGTGGCACCGTCCGGCGCATCGACCACATTGATCGTGTCGGCGGTGACGGGATAGGCGATCACGTCCGACATGGTGTTGACGGGCATGAAGGTAATGCCTTGCAGGCGCAGTTCGGACGTCGCACCGCTCGCGTAGTCCGTCCACTGATAGCCGCCGTCGGCCCTCCGGTACGCGAAGCCGGTGCGTCCCGCAACCACGGGATAGCCGGGGCTGATCGTTCTCGTGGCTGCCTCGAGTACCGCCTCGGGCGCCGGAACTGCGGCGCCCGCCGGGCCGCCCAGCGGCCCCAGGATCCCGACAAGAGCAGCTGCGACACCCACTGCAGTAGCGACGTTTCGGATCGTACGAGGGCGTGCCAGGACATGACGGCCCACAGAGGGACCCCCCAAATCTGCGGAGGCCGGAAGGCGCCATGGCGCGTTCCGGGCAGCGAAGAGGTGTGGGGCCCTCTGGTGGTCCCGTGCGTGGACACGGGAAACAAGAAAGTACGTGTGGAGGTACGTGTGTCAGAACCACGCACATAGGAAGCGGAGGCTATCAGCGGATGCACGCGTTGGCATGGCCTGATCACAAAATGCCGAAAGGCCCTGCCTGATGCGGTGCATCGGGCAGGGCCTTTCGGCCTGACGGATCAGCTATGTTCAGCCGTTGCGCTTCCAGCGCGGCTTGTCGTCGCGGCGGCCGAAGGAACCGGTGTTGGTGCCGGTGCCCGTGCCACCACGGTGGTCGTCGCGGCGGCCGGTCGGGCGGTCGCTGCCGCCGGAGCGGAAGCCGCCCGACGGGCGGTCGTCACGACGGTCGCGGTTGAACGGACGGTCGCTGCCACCGGAGCGGAAGCCACCGGACGGGCGGTCGTCACGACGGTCGCGGTTGAACGACGGACGGTCGTCACGGTCGCGGTTGAACGACGGGCGGTCGTTGTCACGACGGAAACCACCCGACGGACGGTCGTCACGACGCTGGAAACCACCACGGTCGCCACCGCGGTCGTCACGACGGTCCCGGTTGAACGACGGACGGTCGTTGTCACGACGGAAACCACCCGACGGACGGTCGTCACGACGCTGGAAACCACCACGGTCGCCGCCACGGTCGTCACGACGGTCCCGGTTGAACGACGGACGGTCGTCACGGTCGCGGTTGAACGACGGACGGTCGTTGTCACGACGGAAACCACCCGACGGACGGTCGTCACGACGCTGGAAACCACCACGGTCGCCACCACGGTCACCGCCGCGGTATCCACCACGGTCGTCCCGGCGGTCGCCACCGCGGTTGTCGCGGCGGTCGAAGTTGCCCCGGTCGTCGCGACGGTCGTCACGCGCGGCCGGCTGCTCCGGCACGGAGACGACGGCCTCGATCGCGGCCTCCGCCTCAGCGGCGGCCTCGGCCACTGCCGCCTCGGGGTCGTCGCCCCGCTCGCGTGCGGCACGGGCAACCAGACGGTCTGCCTCCTCGCGGAGTTCACCGGCGCGGCGCTGGACGCGCTCCAGCTGCTTCGTCAAGTCGGCGACCTCGCGCTCCGCCTGCTTGGCGGCGTTGTTCGCGGAGTCGGCCTGGACCTCGGTCAGCGAACGGGCGCCAGTGATCTCGGCGACCTCCGGGTCGAACGCTCCCGCGCCGCCGACGATGTGGCGCGAGGCGTCGACGCCCGCGTCCTCCATCAGGCGGAAGATCTGGCGGCGCTGGTGCGGCAGCGCCAGCGAGACGACGACACCGGACTTGCCGGCGCGGGCGGTACGGCCCGAGCGGTGCAGGTAGTCCTTGTGGTCACCGGCCGGGTCCACGTTCAGCACCAGGTCGATGCCGTCGACGTGGATACCGCGGGCGGCGACGTCGGTCGCGACGAGCGCGTTGACGTAACCGTCCTTGAAGTCGGCGAGCACGCGGGTACGGGCACCCTGCGTCATGCCGCCGTGCAGCGCGTCCGCCTTGACCCCCGCCTCGACGAGCTGCTCGGCGATGCGGTCGGCACCCAGCTGGGTACGGACGAAGATGATGGTGCGGCCCTTGCGGGCGGCGATGGCGGAGGTGACCGGCGCCTTGTCCTTCGGCTTCACGACGAGGACGTGGTGCGTCATGGTCGTGACGTTGCCCTGGGCGCTGTCGACCTCGTGGCTCACCGGGTTGTTCAGGTAACGCTTGACCAGCGTGCCGATCTCGTTCTCCATCGTGGCGGAGAAGAGCATGCGCTGACCGCCGACCGGAACCTGGTCGAGCAGCTCGGTGACCTCGGGCAGGAAGCCCAGGTCGGACATCTGGTCGGCCTCATCGAGCACGGCGACCTGGACGTTCTCCAGGGAGCAGGCGCCCCGGTTGATGATGTCGCGCAGCCGGCCCGGGGTGGCGACGAGGACGTCGACACCGCGCTCCAGCGCGTAGATCTGGTTGCCCATCGACGTACCGCCGCAGACGACCTTCATCTTCAGGCCGAGCACGTCGCCGTACGGCTGAAGCGCGTCCGCGACCTGCATCGCGAGCTCACGGGTCGGGGTGAGGATGACGGCGCGGGGCTTCTTCTTCTCGGTGTGGCCGCCGGCCAGCGTGGCCAGGGTCGGCAGACCGAAGGAGAGCGTCTTGCCGGAGCCGGTACGGCCGCGGCCCAGGATGTCCTTGCCGGCCAGGGCGTCCGGAATGGTCGCGGCCTGGATCGGGAAGGGCTCGGTCACGCCGTTCTGCGCGAGCTTGCGGACGATGCCCTCGGGCAGGCCCAGGTCCGCGAAGGTGACGGTCGGCTCGGCGTCCGCGTCGTCGGCGGGGGTGATGTCGGTGGTGGCCTCGGCGGAGTCGACGATCTCGGTCGACTCGGACACCTCGGCGGCCTCGGCCACTACGGCCTCGGCGTCGGTGACAATCTCGTCGTTCTCGGGCATGACGGTGTTGTCAGAGCTGAAATTGGACATGCGAAATGCGAAACCTTCCGGAGTCTCGGCACGCGCCCATAACTCCGTGATTCGCAATTTCGACCGCCTCAATGCGGTCCAGCCACGGCAAGGGAGAGTACGCGCCACACGGCGCTCTTCTGTGTCGGCGCCGGGCAATGGGATCAAACGATCTACTACCATACGCACTCTCACCCACATTGCGCAAACCGCACTCTCCCGACCGCGCCCCGAGGCCGGCTCTACACCGGCCCCACCTGCGGTGATACCTCGGGAGTCCGCCTGGTTTCCAGTCGGCCCGGCGCACCCATCGCGCTGTTGCGGAGCTGCGCGGCCGGTGAATCGGACGGCCCCGGCGGCTGATCCGAGGGGGCGGGCGAGTTCGGCGCCTCCGGCGTGGCCGGCCCGGACGGCTCGGAGGGTCCCGACGGCTCCGACGACGGCCCCGCCGACTGCTGCGGCCCGCCGGACCCCGCTTCCGAGGGCATCGGCAGGTGCCCGCCCCGTGTCGGTGCCGGATCACCGGACCCGGCGCTCGCCGGCCCGCCGCCGGGGCCGGCCGATTTGCCCGCAGAGGCGCTCGGGTCCGGCGATCCGGTGGTCTCCCGGTCGAAGTGCGGCTCGGCGCCACTGCCACGGCCGGTACGGGCCCACCCCGCGCCGCCCGTGGTGGAACCGTCCGGCTCGGCCGCCGCCCCCTCGGGCCGGGCCGACCGCGACGGGACCGGTTTCCCGCCGTCGTCGCTGATGCTCATGCAGCCGGTGGACGCGGCGATCGTCACTGCGGTGACGGCTGCCCATCGAACGGGCACGGACAAGGCGGACATCTGGCGCACGGGTGGCACCTCCGGGAGGCGGGGAGCGAAGAGAGGCGGGCAGGGACATGGAGGGGGGCACTGTGCCCAACTCCCGTTCCCCCGCCGGGGACACGCCCTGCGCCCCACCGAACCCCGATCGCCGGACTCCCCCACCCACCCGGCCGCCCCCGGCCCCAAGGGCTCCGCACCCCGCCGCGCCCCGCTCCCGGGCCTTCCGCGTGCCCGCGGATCAGCCGTAACCCAGCGCGTGCAGCCGCTCGTCGTCGATGCCGAAATGGTGGGCGATCTCATGGACGACCGTGATTTCGGTCTCGGCGACCACATCCTCGCGCGACTCGCAGATCCGCAGCGTCGGGCCCCGGTAGATCGTGATCCGGTCCGGCAGCACCCCGGCGTACCACTCACCGCGGTCGGTCAGCGGCGTGCCCTCGTACAGCCCCAGCAGTTCCGGATCGCCGGGGTCCGGTTCGTCCTCGACGAACACCGCGACGTTGTCCATCAGCCGCGTCAGCTCCGGTGGAATGCGGTCCAGGGCCTCGGCGACCAGTTCCTCGAACTCTTCGCGCGTCATCTCCAGCACCCCGCCATTGTCACGTAACCCGGCCCGCCCGGCTCCTGACCGCCACTTCCCGCCACCTCGCGCCCCGCATGGCCGCAGCCTTACCCGGGCATACGCGCCCAATGCCCCGCGACCCGTTCCGCGCAGCAATAGCAACCGCAGTCGCCCGCATCCGCCACCCCTACCGCTCCGCGACCGCCAGCAGCACCACCACCCTGGCCCCCACCCCGCACCCGTACGCCCGCGCCCTGGGCCTCATAGCCGTCGTCGTGTTCGGCGCCTGGCTGGGCCTTTTGATCGTCGGCAATGTCCGTACGCCCGTGGGGCCGATGGACACCACGATGGCCCTACGCCCCTCCCTCACCGGCGGCACGAAGATCAATGTGGCTCCGCTCGGCACCCTGGAGCTGCGCTCCCACATCGCCCCGGTCCGCCTCGACGTCGACGTCGACCGCCTCGACCCGGTGCGCTCCGAGGCACTGGTCCAGCACCCCGAGCGGCTCTCCGGCCTCCAGGAGGAGGTCGGCGCGGATGTCTCCACCGGTACGCGCGATCTCGCCGTGCGCTCCTGCGTCGCCGTCGTCTCCGGTGCCACCGCCCTCGGCCTCGCCGTCTACCGCCGCCCGCGCCGCGCCCTCGCCGCCGGAGGGCTCGCGCTCGCGCTCCTGGCCGCGTCCGGCGTCAGCGCGTACGCCACCTGGAACCCGAAGTCCGTCCTGGAACCGAAGTTCTCCGGACTGCTCTCCAGCGCTCCCTCGGTGGTCGGCGACGCCCGCTCGATCGTCACCGACTTCGACGTCTACCAGCGCGAACTGGCCCGGCTCGTCACCAATGTGACCAAGCTGTACGACGCCACGTCGACGCTCCCCGTCTACCGGCCGGACCCCGCCACCCTCCGCGTCCTGCATGTCTCGGACATCCACCTCAACCCCGTGGCCTGGCAGATCATCGGCTCGCTGGTCCAGCAGTACGACATCGACGTGATCATCGACTCCGGCGACACCATGGACCACGGCTCCGCCGTCGAGAACGGCTTCCTCGACCCGGTCCGCGACCTCGGCGTGCCCTACGTCTGGGTCCGCGGCAACCACGACTCGCGCCTCACGCAGACCTACCTGAAGCGGTTCAGGAACGTGCATGTGCTGGACGACGGCCGTGCGGTGGACGTCGGCGGGCTGCGAGTGGCCGGTATCGGGGACCCCCAGTTCACCCCGGACCGCTCGCTGCCCGCCCAGGGCGCGGCCGCCGAGCGGCTGGCCGGCATGCGGCTCGCCGCCGCGCTGCGCGCCCAGGAGCAGGCCGGCACCCCGGCCGACATCGCCGTCACCCACGAGCCGGACGCGGCCCGCGAGACGGACGGCACGGTTCCCCTGGTCCTCGCCGGCCATGTGCACCACCGGCAGAACGAACTGATGCCCTTCGGCACCCGGCTCAAGGTCGAGGGCTCCACGGGCGGCGGCGGGCTGCGCGCCCTGCAGAGCAGGAAGCCTGAGCCGGTGCGCGCATCGGTGCTCTATCTGGACCGCGCAACGCGCCGTCTGCAGGCCTGGGACGAGATCACGCTCGGCGGTCTCGGCCTGACGACGGCCGAGGTCAGCCGCCATCTGCCGGAGGAGAACACCCCGAACGAGAGCCCTTCGCCGACGACTCCGACGACCTCGCCGTAAACCGTTTTGGCGTTACCTCCGCCCATCCCATATGCTTCTCACGTCCCCGACGCGCTGGAAAGCGCGCAGGTGGGCCCTTAGCCCTCATCGTCTAGTGGCCCAGGACGCCGCCCTTTCAAGGCGGTAGCACGGGTTCGAATCCCGTTGGGGGCACGCTTTAACGTGTGCGAGACTTGTCTCGCACATTGCTTGGTCCTGTGGAGCAGTTTGGAGTGCTCGCCACCCTGTCAAGGTGGAGGCCGCGGGTTCAAATCCCGTCAGGACCGCTGCAGCTCTTATGCGCTGCGTGGCTGGGTAGCTCAGTTGGTACGAGCGATCGCCTGAAAAGCGATAGGTCGCCGGTTCGATCCCGGCCCCAGCCACCACTCGAAGGCCCCGTCCACCGGACGGGGCCTTCGTCGTGTCAGGCCTCTTCCCGCTCCGGGGAGTTCAGGCCAGGAGCGAAGTGACCGGTGTCCGAGGCCATTTGTCGGTGCCCTTGGCGTCCTCGGTGTTCCCGGTCCCGCCGGCCGCCGCCTCGATGACCTGTGCGAAGACGGCCACCGGCTGGTATCCGACGATCGGGCGCCCGTTGACGAGGAACGACGGGGTGGAGGTCGCACCGATGCCGTACGCCTCTGCCTGGTCCCTGCTCACCGCCGCCCGCGCGGCGGGGCTGTCCGCGTCGCGTGCGAACCGGTCGAGGTCCGCCACCCCCGCCTGGCGCGCGAGGGCCGTCAGCCTGGCCTTGCCGAAGCCCTTCTCCTTGACCCCTTCGGCGTACGCGGCGGCGTGGAACTGCCAGAAGCGGTCCTGCTGTCCGGCGGCCCAGGCGGCGCGCGCCGCGGCCTCGGACTCGGCGCCGAAGATCGGGAAGTTGCGCCACTCGATGCGCAGGGTGCCGTTGTCGACGTACTTCTTCACCAGGGCGGGTTCGGTGTCCCGGGCGAACCTCGCGCAGTGGCCGCACGTGAAGTCTGCGTACTCGATGACGACGACCGGCGCGTCCGCCCGTCCCCGCGCCAGCTTGTCCCCCGGATCGCGGCGGGCGAGCTTCACCAGCTCGGGGACGACGCCGGCGGCCGGGCCGGCGGTGGCATCGACGGCCGACGGGGAGACGGCGGGCCGGTGGCCGGGGTCGGTGGCCCGGTAGGAGGCGTAGCCGAGCAGTGCGGCGGCGAGGGCGACGCCGCAGCCGTAGAGCAGCGGCTTCCTGGCGGACGGCTTCGACGAGGGGGCGTGAGGCATGGGCGTGGAATTCTCCGTGCACAGGGGTCTGCGAGGACCGGGAGCCGGGAGTCACAGGACCGGTTGCCCGAAATGGTACGTACTGTGATCCCGCACTTCCGTGCAGTCACCCCGGCCGTGACGCAGACCGCGCGAAATAGGTTCGCCGTTCCTCGGGCCCGGGTGCGATCCTGGGACCCGTATGTCTACTTCCTTTGCCGATCTCCAGTCCCAGCTCGGACAGCTCTCGCTCCGCGACGCGCACCGGCTCGGCCGCCGCCTCGAAGGGGCGCGCCGGATCCGTAAGCCCGAGGCCCGGCAGGCCGTGCTGGACGAGATCGCCACCCAGGCCGGGAAGGCAGCCGAGCGGCTCGCAGCACGCGCCGCTCGGCTGCCCGCCATCTCGTACCCGGAAGAGCTTCCGGTCAGCCAGAAGAAGGACGAGATCCTGGAGGCGATACGCGACCACCAGGTCGTGATCGTCGCCGGTGAGACCGGCTCCGGAAAGACCACGCAGATCCCGAAGATCTGTATGGAGCTGGGACGCGGCGTCCGCGGCATGATCGGGCACACCCAGCCGCGCCGGATCGCGGCCCGTACGGTCGCCGAGCGCGTCGCCGACGAGCTGAAGACCCCGCTCGGCGAGGCGGTCGGCTGGAAGGTCCGCTTCACCGACCAGGTGAACCCGGACGCCACGTTCCTGAAGCTGATGACCGACGGCATCCTGCTCGCCGAGATCCAGACGGACCGCGAGCTGCTCGCCTACGACACGATCATCATCGACGAGGCCCACGAGCGGTCGCTGAACATCGACTTCCTGCTCGGCTATCTGGCCAGGCTGCTGCCCAAGCGCCCGGACCTGAAGGTCGTCATCACCTCGGCGACCATCGACCCGGAGCGCTTCGCCCGGCACTTCGGTGGCGTCGCCGCCGTGGACATGACGGGCGGCGCGGAGCCGCCGGGCGCGCCGATCGTCGAGGTCAGCGGCCGTACGTATCCCGTCGAGGTGCGCTACCGGCCTCTCCTGGAGGAAGAGGGCGACGACTCCGACCGCGACCAGATCACCGCGATCTGCGACGCCGTGGACGAGCTCCAGTCGGAGGGCCCCGGCGACATCCTGGTCTTCCTCTCCGGCGAGCGCGAGATCCGCGACACCGCGGACGCCCTCAACAAGAAGAACCTCCGCCACACCGAGGTGCTCCCGCTCTATGCGCGCCTGTCGCACGCCGAGCAGCACCGGGTGTTCCAGCGCCACACCGGCCGCAGGATCGTTCTGGCGACGAACGTCGCCGAGACCTCGCTGACCGTCCCCGGCATCAAGTACGTGATCGACCCGGGCAACGCCCGCATCTCCCGCTACAGCCACCGCACCAAGGTCCAGCGGCTGCCGATCGAGCGGATCTCGCAGGCCAGCGCCAACCAGCGCAAGGGCCGCTGCGGCCGTACGTCGGACGGCATCTGCATCCGGCTGTACTCCGAGGACGACTTCCTGACCCGCCCGGAGTTCACGGACGCCGAGATCCTCCGCACGAACCTGGCGTCCGTCATCCTCCAGATGACCGCGGCCGGCCTCGGCGACATCGAGAAGTTCCCCTTCATCGACCCGCCGGACCACCGCAACATCCGCGACGGTGTGCAGCTGCTCCAGGAACTCGGCGCGCTCGACCTGGAGGAGAAGTCCCCCGGGGAGGGGAGGAAGGGACAGCGGCTGACGCAGCTGGGACGCAAGCTCTCGCAGCTGCCCGTCGACCCGCGCCTGGCCCGCATGGTCATCGAGGCCGACCGCAACGGCTGCACGCGCGAGGTCATGGTGATCGCCGCCGCGCTCTCCATCCAGGACCCGCGCGAGCGGCCCTCGGACAAGCAGACGCAGGCCGATCAGCAGCACGCCCGCTTCAAGGACGAGACGTCGGACTTCCTGGCGTTCCTGAATCTGTGGCGGTACATCCGCGAGCAGCAGAAGGAACGCGGCTCGTCCAGCTTCCGCCGGATGTGCAAGCAGGAGTACCTGAACTTCCTGCGCATCCGCGAATGGCAGGACATCTACGCGCAGCTGCGCACGGTCGCCAAGCAGATGGGCATCCATCTGAACGAGGAGGACGCGCCCGAGCAGGCGGTGCACACCTCGCTGCTGGCCGGGCTGCTGTCGCACATCGGGCTGAAGGACACCGAGAAGAACGAGTACCTGGGTGCGCGCAGCGCCAAGTTCGCGATCTTCCCGGGGTCGGCGCTCTTCAAGAAGCAGCCGCGGTTCGTGATGTCGGCCGAGCTGGTCGAGACGTCCCGGCTGTGGGCGCGGGTCAACGCCAAGGTCGAGCCGGAGTGGATCGAACCGCTGGCCCAGCATCTGCTGAAGCGCACCTACAGCGAGCCGCACTGGGAGAAGGACCAGGCGGCCGTGATGGCGTACGAGCGGGTCACGCTGTACGGCGTACCGATCGTCGCCCAGCGCAAGATCAATTTCGGCCGTATCGACGCGGAGACGTCCCGCGATCTCTTCATCCGGAACGCACTGGTCGAGGGCGACTGGCGGACGCACCACCAGTTCTTCCACGACAACCGCAAACTTCTCGGCGAGGTCGAGGAGTTGGAGCACCGCGCCCGTCGCCGCGACATCCTCGTGGACGACGAGACGCTCTTCGACTTCTACGACCAGCGGATCCCCGAGCACATCGTCTCCGGTGCGCATTTCGACTCCTGGTGGAAGCACAAGCGCCGCGACGAGCCGGACGCGCTCGACTTCGAGCGCTCGATGCTCATCAACGAGAAGGCCGGGGCCGTCACCAAGGACGACTATCCGGACTCCTGGCGGCAGGGCAAGCTCAAGTTCAAGGTGACGTACCAGTTCGAGCCCGGTACGGACGCGGACGGCGTGACCGTCCATGTCCCGCTCCAGGTGCTCAACCAGGTCACCGCAGAGGGCTTCGACTGGCAGATCCCCGGTCTGCGCGAAGAGGTCGTCACCGAGCTGATCCGGTCCCTGCCCAAGCCGATCCGCCGGCATTACGTCCCCGCGCCGAACTACGCGGGCAAGTTCCTGGACCGGGCGGTGCCCCTGCAGGAGCCGCTGCCGGCCACACTCGCGCGCGAGCTCCAGCGGATGGTCGGCGTCCCCGTCTCCGCCGACGACTTCGACCTGTCCCGGATCCCGGACCACCTGAAGATCACGTTCCGGATCGTCGACGAGCGGCGCCGCAGGGTGGCAGAGGACAAGGACCTGGAGGCGCTGAAGCTGCAGCTGCGCCCCAAGGCCCGCCAGGCCCTCTCCAAGGCCGCTGCGGCCACTGCGGGCCCGTCGGGCGAGTCCATCGAGCGGTCGGGCCTCACGAACTGGACGATCGGCACCCTGAACCGGGTCTTCGAGACCCGGCGGGCCGGCCAGCCGGTCAAGGCGTACCCGGCGCTCGTCGACCAGGGCGAGACCGTGGCCGTGCGCCTCTTCGACACCGAGGCCGAGCAAATGCAGTCCATGTGGCGCGGCACCCGGAAGCTGATCCTGCTGAACATCCCGGTGAACCCGGCCAAGTTCGCCTCGGACAAGCTGACGAACCAGCAGAAGCTGGCCCTGTCGCGCAATCCGCACGGCTCCATCCAGGCGCTGTTCGAGGACTGCGCGACCGCGGCCGCGGACCGGCTGATCGCCGCGCACGGCGGGCCGGCCTGGGACGAGGAGTCGTTCCGGAAGCTGTACGACAAGGTCCGCGCCGACCTCGTCGCGCTGACCGAGCACACGGTCGCCCAGGTCCAGCAGGTACTGGCCGCCTGGCAGGCCTGCGAGCGGCGCCTGAAGGCCACCGGCAGCCTCGTCCTGGTCAACAACGTCACCGATGTGCGGGACCAGCTCTCGGCCCTCGTACCGCCGGGATTCGTCACCGCGACCGGGCTGCGCAGGCTGCCCGACCTGATGCGCTATCTGGTCGCCGCGGACCGCCGGCTCCAGCAGATGCCGACGGCCGTCCAGCGCGACACCACGCGCATGGAGAAGGTCCACGAGATGCAGGACGAGTACGCCTGGCTGCTCGAACAGATGCCACAGGGCAGGCCTGTTCCGCAGGAGGTCCTGGACATTCGCTGGATGATCGAGGAGCTCCGGGTCAGCTATTTCGCCCACGCCCTGGGCACCGCGTACCCCGTCTCCGACAAGCGGATCGTGAAGGCGATCGACGCCGCGGCGCCGTGATCCGCATGGCCGGGAGGGCGTAACCGGACCACCACCTGGAGTGAGGTCGACCAGAGCCTCCAAACTCCTGTACAGTCTGTTTTCGCAGGCAGCCGCAAGGCGGCCGCGAAAACCTGGTCCTGTGGAGCAGTTTGGAGTGCTCGCCACCCTGTCAAGGTGGAGGCCGCGGGTTCAAATCCCGTCAGGACCGCAGTAACGAAAGCCCGGATCCCCAAGGATCCGGGCTTTCGCGTGTCTTGACTCCGGCAACTGCCAACGAGTACTCAGACAACAGGGGCTGCCCCTGTTCCTCGGCGCGGGGCGGCGCGTTCCACCGGGAGGTGGCGCGGATGGCTGCATCCACAGCGAGGCACGAGACCCGCGCACTGCTGCGCGCACACCTGGCGGCCGCTTCCGGCTACCGACATCTCACCCGGCACTGCCCGATCTGCCACCGGCTCCTGCGGCTCGCCATGGAACCCTCCGACGACGCCATGGAACCCTCCGCCGACTTCCTGCAGTCCGCCGGCGGCCTCACGGCGGCGAACGCCCCCGTGGCGGCCGCCACAGAGCCCATGGAGCCCACGACGGCCGCCGGCCCCTCTCCCTCCTCCGCACCGCCCGGCTTACCCGGCGGTGCGTCAGCGGCCGTTCCGGACACCGCCGTCATCGCCGCGTCCGCCCACGGCCCCGACGCACCGGCCGGCGGGGCGAGGGCCGAAAGCGGAAGTCCCGTCGCCCCGTGACCGATGGCCGCGAATTCCACTTCCGCGCAGTGCCGGGATCGGCCTTGGCAAGACCAGGGCCATGTGACGGGAGTCACTGAAAGTGTTTTGAGAAAGGGTCACTTTACACCCTTCCTACAACTGGCGAATTTAATATGTGCAATTGCACCCCCCGGACGGGGTCATCACGGGACCGCCGGGAGAGCGCTTCGGGCCCCTCCGACAGGGTCGAACAGACCCGCACGACAGCCGGCGACAAGCCGCCGCGCAGCCGATCCCCAGGCTGATCCCAGGCCGGTCCCGGGCTGGGGGCAGGCCGGTCCCGGCCGGTCCCGGGCCGGTCCCGGGCCGGTCCCGGACTGATCCCGGACTGATCCCGGGCCCGCCGCCCGTCCGCGCGGGCACAAAAAAGATCGCGCTGGACCCGGCGGAGTCCAGCGCGATCAAAACGACTTACCCGTATTGCACAGGAATGGCGCCCGTTGGGGCGAGCGCCCGTCGTGTGGAGCTATGGGTGGGCGAACACGGGTTGGGGGACCCGGGCAGCCCGGTTGTGGCGCGGCGACAGGGGGTGTGTCAGGCCTCGCTGCGCTGCTGCGGAATACCCGCAAGCAGTGCGCGGACCTCTGCCTCGCGGTACCGGCGATGTCCACCGAGCGTGCGGATGGACGTGAGCTTGCCTGCTTTGGCCCAACGGGTGACCGTCTTCGGGTCCACGCGGAACATCGTGGCAACCTCAGCCGGGGTCAGCAGCGGCTCGGCATCAGGGGTGCGAGCGGTCATGAGCGGCCTCCTCGGGAGAACCGAACCATCTCGGTTCTTTCCTCTAAATTCTGCACCTTGGCCCACGTTGCCCGAAATGGCGGACGCGGGCCGAGTCGGTTATAGGACGAACGGCTTGTCCTCGGCACTACAACTACACCATCCGTCCAGCCGCGTCGGCCAAACCGATGGAATTGCCCTCCCAGGTGTTCATCAGCGACGGAAGCCGATGGACCATGCCATAGCGGACAGTCACACCACCGTGACGATCAGTCACAGAGCGATCAGGAGCCATCAGACCCCCCATAGCGTGCAATGCTGAGTATTCCGCCCATACTTGGACGGATGAAGTCCTCCCCGGACTCCTTGTCCTATTTTGGCACGAGGAGTAGGGAAGGGCGCAAGAGCCCCGTTAGTGCTATCCGTCACCCTTGAGTCAAAGGCCCGGTTCGGGACGTAGGTCCTAAGGCCACAGGATCGCACCCCCGCCCCTTGGCCCCCACCACTCTCACGCGTCACGCGGAACAACGGTTCAGGCCCGGTCCTGCCGGACCCGGTCGGAGGCCCGGCCGGACTCGATCGGGGTCAGTTGGCGAACTGACGGTCCCTCACGGCCCGCCACCGCTCGGCCAGCCGCCCGTACGCCTCGCCCGCCTTCTCGGTGTCGCCGGCCTGGAGCGCCGCGATGCCCTCGGCTACGTCCAGCGCCGACCGGTCCTCCGCGAGCTGCTTCGCCGACAGGGTGTGCACGAGGCCGCCGTAGTCCAGCTCGACCAGTGCGCGCGGATGGAACTCCTCCAGCCAGCGCCCCACGTCCACCAGCCCTTCGGTCAGCGGGCCCTCGTCGGCGCTCTCGCGCAGCGCCTTCAGCGCCCGGGCCAGCCGGCGCCGCGCCTGCACCATCGGGGTCCGGTAGCGCAGCACCGGCGCCTCCCCCTCGGCATCCGCCTCGGCGTGCTCCCGCTCCTCGTCGGAGAAAAGAACGAACCAGCGCACGGGGACCTGCCACACCGTGGTCCGGATCCACGGCCGGGCGTCCGGATTGCGCTCCGCCCACCGCTCGTGGTCCGCGACCGCCTGCCCGCGCACCACCGGCGGCAGCACCGCGTCCAGCACCGGGGCCGGGAACATCTCCGCCAGCTCCTCCAGCGCCAGCCAGCCGCGCAGCCGGGTCCGCCACGGACAGACGCAGACCACACCGTCCACCTCGGCGACGAACGCGTCCCCGCTCTCGTGCACCGGCACCCCCACCGGCGGGGTGGCCACCAAGTCCGCCAGCGAACGCCGCAGTTCGTCCTGGGCCGTGGGAATGCGGGCACGCCCCGCGTACCGGGCCCAGTGGGCGCGCTCCGGTTCCGGGAAGGCGGCCAGCGGTTCGTAGACCCGGAGATAGGACGCGTAGGGGACGAGCACCGAAGACTCCACCGACATGGAGCAAATCGTGTCACGCCCGTACTCCGCCAGGGGGTGATCCTCAGCACTGGAACAGATCTGCGTCTCCGCAGGACTTACGCTCTTGCCCAAGCCGGACCGGCCGCACCGGTCGGTCCGGGACCCTCCCCACCTTCAGGAGGGTCTTCCGCCGCTTCGTACTTGGGAGTCACCACAGTGACCGATGTGACCGACGGCGTCCTGCACACCCTGTTCCACTCGGATCAGGGGGGCCACGAGCAAGTCGTGCTCTGCCAGGACCGTGCCAGCGGCCTCAAGGCCGTCATCGCCATCCACTCCACCGCCCTGGGCCCGGCCCTGGGCGGCACCCGCTTCTATCCGTACGCCTCCGAGGAGGAGGCCGTCGCGGATGCGCTGAACCTGGCGCGCGGCATGTCGTACAAGAACGCCATGGCCGGTCTCGACCACGGTGGCGGCAAGGCCGTCATCATCGGCGACCCCGAGAAGATCAAGACCGAGGAACTGCTGCTGGCGTACGGCCGGTTCGTGGCCTCGCTCGGCGGGCGTTACGTGACCGCCTGCGACGTCGGCACGTATGTCGCCGACATGGACGTCATCGCGCGCGAGTGCCGGTGGACCACCGGCCGCTCCCCGGAGAACGGCGGCGCCGGGGACTCCTCGGTCCTCACCGCGTTCGGCGTCTTCCAGGGCATGCGGGCCTCGGCCCAGCACCTCTGGGGGGACCCGACGCTGCGTGGCCGAAAAGTGGGGGTCGCGGGCGTCGGCAAGGTCGGCCGCCACCTCGTCGAGCATCTTCTGTCGGACGGCGCCGAGGTCGTCATCACGGACGTACGGGACGAGTCGGTGCGCCGGATCACCGAACTCCACCCGGAGGTCTCGGTCGCCGCGGACACCGCCGCGCTGATCCGTACGGAGGGCCTCGACATCTACGCCCCGTGCGCGCTCGGCGGGGCACTGAACGACGACACCGTTCCGGTGCTCACGGCCAAGGTGGTGTGCGGTGCGGCCAACAACCAGCTCGCGCATCCGGGCGTCGAAAAGGACCTCGCAGACCGTTCGATCCTGTACGCCCCCGACTACGTGGTGAACGCGGGCGGTGTCATCCAGGTCGCCGACGAGCTGCACGGCTTCGACTTCGACCGGTGCAAGGCGAAGGCGTCGAAGATCTTCGACACCACGCTGGCCATATTCGCACGTGCGAAGGAAGACGGCATTCCGCCGGCCGCAGCGGCCGACCGGATCGCCGAGCAGCGGATGTTCGAGGCGCGCCGCCGCTGATCCGGTCACCGAGGGTCGCGAGAGCCTCACCGGGCGTCTTCCCGTCCGCGGCCTCCACGGGCCCACCGATCCGCCGACCTGCGAGACAAGACTCACGCCGGTCGGCGGGTCGCATGCCAAGAAGAGGTTAAAATCGCAGTTGACCAGCGAGGACAGGGCTTCTTGCTGGTCCTGTTCCGGGGCGTGTGATGCGGGCGGCGTACCGTATGGCCACGGAAGCAGGTACCGTTAAAGCCCTACGGGCACGGTCTCTCTGCCGAGAGTCCGTCCTGAAACATGAACGCGTGTCAAGACTCTGGGGCCGTCGAGCCCCGTCACCGAGGGGGTCGAGCCATGGGGCGCGGCCGGGCAAAGGCCAAGCAGACAAAGGTCGCCCGCCAGCTGAAGTACAGCAGCGGCGGGACTGACCTGTCGCGTCTGGCCAATGAGCTGGGCGCATCGCCTTCGAGTCAGCCACCGAACGCAGAGCCGTTCGAGGACGACGACGAGGAAGATGACCCGTACGCACAGTACGCGGATCTGTACAACGACGACGAGGACGAGGACGAGGACGATCAGTCCGGTCCGTCGTCACAGCGCCGCGGCGCTTGACCTCGCGCTGACACAACAACCCGGTCCGGGCCTGCCCGGACCGGGTTCTGTGCTGTCCCGGTCCGAATGAATCCTCAGCGTCCGGCTGCAGCGGCTCCGTCCGGCCGGACGGTCCATGACCGGCGGGTGTGCCGCCGACTGCTCCACGTCGCCGGGCAGGCGTGACCTCACACCTGCCCGGCGGCCGAGGGCGCAGCGTCTCAGCGCGCGTACGAACCCGTGAGCTCGGCGCCGGTCGCGTGCGCGCCGCGCTCCGTGATCTCGCCGGCGACCCAGGAGTCGACCCCGCGGTCGGCCAGCGTCGTCAGCGCGGCGTCCACCGATCCCTCGGGGACGATCGCGATCATGCCGACGCCCATGTTGAGCGTCTTCTCCAGCTCCAGCTGCTCGACCTGCCCGGCCTTGCCGACCAGATCGAAGACCGCACCGGGCGTCCAGGTGGAGCGGTCGACCGTGGCGTGCAGACCGTCCGGGATGACCCGGGCCAGGTTGTTGGCGAGACCGCCGCCGGTGACGTGGCTGAAGCCGTGCACCTCGGTCGTACGGGTCAGCGCCAGGCAGTCCAGCGAGTAGATCTTCGTGGGCTCCAGGAGCTCCTCACCGAGGGTGCGGCCGAACTCCTCGACGTCCCGGTCCAGCGCCCAGCCGGCCCGGTCGAAGACGACGTGGCGGACGAGCGAGTACCCGTTGGAGTGAAGTCCGGACGACGCCATCGCGATGACCGCGTCACCCTTACGGATACGGTCCGGGCCGAGCAGCCGGTCGGCCTCGACGACGCCCGTACCGGCGCCCGCGACATCGAAGTCGTCCGGGCCGAGCAGACCGGGGTGCTCGGCGGTCTCGCCGCCGACCAGGGCGCAGCCCGCCAGGACACAGCCTTCGGCGATGCCCTTCACGATGGACGCGACGCGCTCGGGGTGCACCTTGCCGACGCAGATGTAGTCGGTCATGAACAGCGGTTCGGCGCCGCAGACGACCAGGTCGTCGACGACCATGCCGACGAGGTCGTGGCCGATCGTGTCGTACACGCCCATCTGGCGGGCGAGGTCGACCTTCGTGCCGACGCCGTCGGTGGCGGAGG
This sequence comes from Streptomyces sp. JH14, assembly GCF_029428675.1. Lineage (GTDB taxonomy): Bacteria > Actinomycetota > Actinomycetes > Streptomycetales > Streptomycetaceae > Streptomyces. The sequence goes on from NZ_JAJNEL010000001.1 coordinate 3,351,327, forward strand.
CGAGCAGCGGACGCTCGTAACGCTTCAGCGCCGAGGCGTCGAAGAGGCCGGCGAAACCGCCGAGGCCGCCGAGGACCTCGGGGCGCCGCGTCTTCTTCACCCACTCCTTCATGAGCTCGACGGCACGGTCACCGGCCTCGATGTCGACGCCCGCTGCCGCGTAGGAAGCACCTGTTGTCTCAGACATTGCCTGGGATCTTTCGTGTGGAAATACGGGGCTGGTGGCAGGGCTGGGGTGCCTGGCCGGTCACGGACGACGCAGGGCGTCGGTCGCTGCGGTGGCCGCGGGGCCCGCCGCCAGCTCGGTCTCCAGCAGCTGCTTGCCGAGCAGCTCCGGGTCCGGGAGCTCCATCGGGTACTCGCCGTCGAAGCAGGCACGGCACAGGTTCGGCTTGGCGATCGTCGTCGCTTCGATCATCGCGTCGAGCGAGATGTACGCGAGCGAGTCGGCCCCCATCGACGTGCAGATCTCGTCGACGGACATGCCGTTGGCGATCAGCTCGGCGCGGGTCGCGAAGTCGATACCGAAGAAGCAGGGCCACTTCACCGGCGGGGACGAGATCCGGATGTGGATCTCGGCGGCTCCGGCCTCACGGAGCATCCGGACCAGTGCGCGCTGCGTGTTGCCGCGGACGATCGAGTCGTCGACGACCACCAGGCGCTTGCCCTTGATGACTTCCTTGAGCGGGTTCAGCTTGAGGCGGATACCCAGCTGGCGAATGGTCTGGGACGGCTGGATGAAGGTCCGGCCGACGTACGCGTTCTTGACCAGACCGGCGCCGAACGGGATGCCGCTGGCCTCCGCGTAGCCGATGGCGGCGGGGGTGCCGGACTCCGGAGTCGCTATGACCAGATCGGCCTCGACCGGGGCCTCGGCGGCCAGCTTGCGGCCCATCTCCACCCGGGAGAGGTACACGTTCCGCCCGGCGATGTCGGTGTCGGGGCGGGCCAGATAGACGTACTCGAAGACACAGCCCTTGGGCTTCGCTTCCGCGAAGCGCGAGGTGCGCAGGCCGTTCTCGTCGATGGCGACGAGCTCGCCGGGCTCGATCTCACGGACGAAGCTGGCGCCGCAGATGTCGAGGGCGGCGGACTCGGAGGCCACCACCCAGCCGCGCTCCAGCCGGCCGAGGACCAGCGGGCGGATGCCCTGCGGGTCGCGGGCCGCGTAGAGGGTGTGTTCGTCCATGAACACGAGCGAGAAGGCGCCCTTGACGTCGGGAAGCACCTTGGCGGCGGCCTCCTCGATGGTCAGCGGCTTGCCGTCGTCGTCGGTCTGGCCGGCGAGCAGAGCGGTCACCAGATCGGTGTCGTTCGTCGCGGCGACCTGGGTGGCGCGGCCGTCCTTGCGGGGAAGGTCGGCGACCATCTCGGCGAGCTGGGCCGTATTGACCAGGTTGCCGTTGTGACCCAGGGCGATCGAGCCGTGCGCAGTGGCACGGAACGTCGGCTGCGCGTTCTCCCACACCGAGGCACCGGTGGTGGAGTAGCGGGCATGACCGACCGCGATATGGCCCTGGAGAGATCCCAGAGACGTTTCGTCGAAGACCTGCGAGACCAGTCCCATGTCCTTGAAGACCAGGATCTGGGACCCGTTGCTCACTGCGATGCCCGCGGACTCCTGTCCACGGTGCTGCAGGGCATACAGTCCGAAATAGGTGAGCTTGGCGACCTCTTCACCCGGAGCCCAGACACCGAAGACGCCACAAGCGTCCTGGGGGCCTTTCTCTCCGGGGAGCAGGTCGTGGTTGAGTCGTCCATCACCACGGGGCACGCCACCGAGTGTAGGCGAGATCGACCACCGGTCCGAATTGGGGACACCTCGCCCGAGCGCCGGGGACGAGCACCGGGACTGCGTGTGCCGGGTGCATCGGCTGATCACAGACAGTGACGGTTGCCCCTTTCGGGCGGGATACGGGGCGGCCCGGGAGGGGCCGCGGGGCGGTCGCGGCCCGGCCTTCCGGGGGCTACCGGCGAGTTCAGGCCAGGGGCGTCATGAGGGGCGGCGGCCCCGGGAGCCCGGCCGGGAAGCCGGCCGACGGGCCGAAGCGGGCGCCGGCCGAACACCCGTTTCGTGGTGAGCCTCACATCGACCGGGGGCGCTGCGCCGGGTCCGGAGGTGCATGGCGCTCCGTCCGGGGCGAGTTGCGCGCCGTCCGGAGTGCGAGACCGGCGTTGACAGGCGCATGCCCTCTTGGCAGGCTCCTGCCCCATGCAGCCCCTCGGTGATCGCTCGGTCACGCTTGTGGAGCGCCGCCACGTCGATCTGGGACGTGTCGCGAGCGCCATCTGTCGCTGCGCCTGACGTCCGCGACGCGCCACACCTCGCGCCAGGCCTGAGCCCCGCTCCCTGCGCAGGCGCCTCCCCTCTCCGCCTCCCTCACCCGTACCCGCACCCGCCGTGCGTCCGCGTGTCCTCACCTGACGCCTGACGGGTTCGTCCGGGCCTTCCCTCTCCGCCCCGCCGTGCGCGGCCGAGCCCTGCCCTGGAGCAGTCATGCCTTCTCGCGATGCAAGCAACTCGAACAACGGAACGGATTCGGCGTCGCTGACCCGGCGCGCCTTCGGGACCGCCGTCGGCGCCACCGCCGCCACCGCCGCCGTCGGCATCCCGGTCGCCGCGGCCACACCCGCCTCCGCCGCCCCGGCAGCTTCCGCCCAGGCCGGCGACCACCCGGAGGCCACCCGGGAACGGCCCTTCCGGGCGGCCCGCGGCAAGCACTCCCGGCGGCCCAACATCCTCTTCATCCTCGGCGACGACCTCGGCTGGGCCGACCTCTCCTCGTACGGCTCCCCGCACATCCACACCCCGAACCTGGACCGGCTGGGCCGCCAGGGCGTGCGGTTCACGGACGCCTACGCCGGGTCCGCGACCTGCTCCCCCACCCGGTTCAGCCTCTACACCGGGCGCTATCCGGGCCGTACGAGGGGCGGTCTCGCCGAGCCCATCGCGGACCGCTCGGTCGGCCTCGAACCCACCCATCCGACGCTCGCCTCGCTGCTGCGCGGCGTCGGATACAGCACCGCACTGATCGGCAAGTGGCACTGCGGCTATCTGCCGGACTACAGCCCCACCAGGTCGGGCTGGGACGAGTTCTTCGGGAACTTCGGCGGGGCGCTGGAGTACTACTCCAAGCTCGGCCTCGGCGGCGAGTACGACCTGTTCGAGGGCGACGCCGAGTACAAGGACCTGCGCTACTACACGCGGATTCTGACCGAGCGGGCGAGCGCGTACGTACAACGCGGCCACGACAGGCCGTGGCTGCTCAACCTGAACTTCACCACCCCGCACTGGCCGTGGATCGCGGAGGGCGACACGGCCGAGAGCGCCGAGATCGTCCGCAAGATCAGGGCCGGAGGCCTGGCCGGGCTGTTCCACGCGGACGGGGGTTCGGTCGAGAAGTACAAGCAGATGGTCGAGGACCTGGACCGCTCGGTCGGCGAGGTGCTGAAGGCACTCGAGCGGTCCGGCCAGGAGGAGGACACGCTGGTCTTCTTCGCGAGCGACAACGGCGGCGAGCGGTTCTCGTACCAATGGCCGCTCTCCGGGAACAAGTCCTCGCTGCAGGAGGGCGGCATCCGGGTACCGGCGGTGCTGCGCTGGCCGGCCAGGATCGACCCGCACCAGGTGAGCGGTCTGCCGGTGTTCTCGCCGGACTGGACGGCGACGCTGCTGGAGCTCGGCGGCGCGCGGCCGGACCCCGCGTACCCGCTGGACGGCATCAGCCTCGCCGGGTACCTGCTGAGGGGCGAGGAGCCGAAGGAGCGGGACCTGTTCTGGCGGGTGCGCGGGGAGCGGGCGCTGCGGCGCGGCGACTGGAAGTACTACCGGGGCAAGGGAGGGGCCGACCAGCTGTTCCAGCTCGCCCATGACCAGCGGGAACAGGCGGACCGTGCGCAGGCCGAGCCGGCGCTGCTGGCCGAGCTGCGGGCGTCCTGGGAGAGGACGGACGCCGGCCTGCTGCCGTACCCGACGGGGTCCTGAACCACCTCCCGGGTGCGGGTGTCACGTCCCGGGTGCGGGTGCCGTCGCGCTGAAGCCCTCGCCGTTCGCCGCGGTGAGGGTCAGCGTTCGGTGATCGATCCGGTACGTGGCCCGCCCGTCCAGGATCGCGAGCAGTGCACGCTCCACCTTCATCTGCGGATCCGGGCACATCGTCTTGGTGCCGTTGATCCGGCCGAACGTGATGCCCGCGCCGGAGACCGTCGCGGCGCCGCGGATCTGGTTGCAGCCGGGGCTGCCCGCCACGGAGTCGTCCTTGCCGAAGGTCAGCCGCGCCTTCTTCTCCGCACCGGCGGGCAGCGACGAGGCGACCGAGCCGGAGACCAGAGCGGTGACGGTCCAGGTGGTGCCGATGAGCGGGGCCGAAGGCTCCGAGGTGAAGGCGATGGTGTCGCCCTTCGCCGTGGTCAGGGTCAGGCCCTTCTCCGTCACAGCAGCGGTGAGTCTGCCGCTGAACGTGCTGGACAGGGCCCGCTCGAACTGCTGAAGATTTTTCTCGCAGCCCATCTCGGTGGTCGTGGCCGGCTTCACGGTGACCGTGCCGCCGTCCACGCGGACCGGGGCGGTGAAGTGGTTGCAGCCGAAGTTCCCGGTGGCCCTGCCGTCAGGCGTGATCGTGACGTGGGCGCCGTCCGGGGCCACGGTCCTCTTCCCTCCGACCGTCACCGCATCGACGTTCCAGTGGACGCCGATGACAGGCTGGTCGGTCCGTACGGTGCCGCTGCCGTCGTCGGACCCCGGCTCCGTACCGCACGCGGTGAGGGTGAGGAGAGCCAGGACACTGACAGTCATTCGTTGTCCGAACATGGCCCTGTGACGGGGCGAGGGTCCGGTCCGGTTCCCCCGCCTCCGTCAGCGGAGCAGCGGCAGCAGGTCGCTCAGGTCGGCCCGCTCACCGCTCGCGCTGACTTTCGCCTCGTCGAGCGCCCGGGACCACTGCGTACGCCCGGTGGCGAGCCGGATCCAGGTCAGCGGATCGGTCTCGACGACATTGGGCGGCGTACCGCGGGTGTGCTTCGGACCCTGGACGCACTGGACGACCGAGAACGGCGGGACGCGCACCTCGACCGAACCGCCGGGCGCCTTCTCCGCAAGGGCGTCGGTGAGCAGCCGGGTGCAGGCGGCGAGGGCCTGCCGGTCGTACGGGATGTCCAGCCCGGCCGCCGCGTTCAGGTCGTCCGTGTGCACGACCAGTTCGACGGTGCGGGTGACGAGGAAGTCGCCCAGCCGCATCACGCCCACCCGGGTCGGCAGCAGCCGGTCCTCGGCCACGCCCGGCACCGCCGCCTCGAACCGGTCGGCGGTCTCCGCGTACAACGCGTCGAGGTCGGGGCGGTCCGTGGCGAGCGCCGCGGCGTCGTCGGCGATCCGGCCGGCCCGCCCGGCGGTCGAGAACGGCCACTCCAGCAGCGTGAGCTCGGGCTTCTCGCCGGGCGGTTCCGGCAGCTCCAGGTTCCGGCAGACGTTCGAGACAGCCATCGTCAGATGGGCGGCGAGCTCGCGCACCGTCCACTCCCCGAGCCGGGTCGGCAGAGCCAGCTGATCCTGCGTCAGAGTGCCGACCGCCGCCCGGACATGGGCGAACTGCGCCTGCACGGCGGTGCGGGTCCGGACGAGGTCGTAGCGGCGGGCGCGCTTCTGGGACGGCGGCATGGCAGCGAGCCTACGGGCAGTCGGCAGGCGCCGTGCCCCGGTCGGCCTCGGTCGTGGAGGACCCCAGGCGGTGCTCCGAGCCGCAGTGACGCTGCGACTCACCACCGCCCGACCGATCCGGCACCGGGACGCACGCGATGACGAAGCCCCCGCCCGGTGGACCGGACGGGGGCTTCGCTCAAAGCGCTGACACGGAACCGGCTCAGGCGAGCAGACCCGGGATGGTCGCTTCGTGCGCCGTACGGAGCTCGCTCAGCGGGATGCTGAACTCGCCCTGGACCTCGATCTCCTCGCCGTCCACGACACCGATGCGGGTGACGGGCAGACCCCGCGCCCCGCACATGTCGTTGAAGCGGAGCTCCTCGCTGCGCGGAATCGAGACGACCGCGCGGCCCGCCGACTCCGAGAAGAGGAAGGTGAACGCGTCCAGACCGTCCGGCACGACCAGCCGGGCACCCTTCCCGCCACGCAGGCAGGACTCGGTGACCGCCTGGATCAGACCGCCGTCGGAGAGGTCGTGCGCCGCGTCGACCATGCCGTCGCGGGACGCCGAGATCAGGATCTCGCCGAGCAGCTTCTCGCGGGCCAGATCGACCTTGGGCGGCAGCCCGCCGAGGTGGTTGTGGACGACCTCGGACCAGGCCGAGCCGCCGAACTCCTCACGCGTGTCGCCGAGCAGGTAGAGGAGCTGGCCCTCTTCCTTGAAGGCGACCGGCGTACGCCGCGTCACGTCGTCGATCACACCGAGCACGGCCACGACCGGCGTCGGGTGGATCGCCGTCTCACCGGTCTGGTTGTACAGCGACACATTGCCGCCGGTGACCGGGGTGCCGAGCTCCAGGCAGCCGTCCGCGAGACCACGGGTGGCCTCGGCGAACTGCCACATGACGTCCGGGTCCTCGGGCGAACCGAAGTTCAGGCAGTCCGAGATGGCGAGCGGCTTGGCGCCGGAGGTGGCGACGTTGCGGTACGCCTCCGCCAGTGCGAGCTGCGCGCCGGTGTACGGGTCGAGCTTCGCGTACCGGCCGTTGCCGTCGGTCGCCATGGCCACGCCGAGGTTCGACTTCTCGTCGATCCGGACCATGCCGGCGTCCTCGGGCATCGCGAGCACGGTGTTGCCCTGCACGAACCGGTCGTACTGGTCCGTGATCCACGCCTTGGAGGCCTGGTTCGGGGAGGCGACCAGCTTGAGGACCTGCTCGCGCAGCTCGGCCGCGTTCGCCGGCCGGGCCAGCTTGTTCGCGTCGTCGGCCTGCAGCGCGTCCTGCCAGGACGGGCGGGCGAACGGGCGGTGGTACGTCGGGCCCTCGTGCGCGACGGACCGCGGCGGCACGTCGACGATCTGCTCGCCGTGCCAGAAGATCTCCAGCTGCGAGCCCTCGGTCACCTCACCGATGACGGTGGCGATGACGTCCCACTTCTCGCAGATCTCCAGGAAGCGGTCGACGTGCTGCGGCTCGACGATCGCGCACATGCGCTCCTGCGACTCGCTCATGAGGATTTCCTCGGGCGAGAGGGAGGAGTCGCGCAGCGGGACGGTGTCCAGCTCGACGCGCATACCGCCGGAGCCGGCGGAGGCCAGCTCGGAGGTGGCGCAGGACAGGCCGGCGCCGCCGAGGTCCTGGATACCGGCGACGAGCTTCTCGCCGAAGATCTCCAGGGTGCACTCGATCAGGAGCTTCTCCTGGAACGGGTCGCCGACCTGGACGGCCGGACGCTTCGCCGGGCCGGTCGACTCGAAGGTCTCCGAGGCCAGGACCGAGACGCCGCCGATGCCGTCGCCGCCGGTGCGGGCGCCGTAGAGGATCACCTTGTTGCCGGGGCCGGAGGCCTGGGCGAGGTGGATGTCCTCGTGCTTCATCACACCGATGCAGCCGGCGTTGACGAGCGGGTTGCCCTGGTAGCAGGCGTCGAAGACGACCTCGCCGCCGATGTTCGGCAGGCCGAGACAGTTGCCGTACCCGCCGATGCCCGCGACGACGCCGGGCAGGACCCGCTTGGTGTCGGGGTGGTCGGCCGCACCGAACCGCAGCGGGTCGACGACCGCGACGGGGCGGGCGCCCATGGCGAGGATGTCGCGGACGATGCCGCCGACGCCGGTGGCCGCGCCCTGGTAGGGCTCGATGTACGAGGGGTGGTTGTGCGACTCGACCTTGAAGGTGACCGCGTAACCCTGACCGACGTCGACCACACCGGCGTTCTCGCCGATGCCGACGAGCATCGCGTCGTTGGCCGGGACCTTCTCGCCGAACTGCTTGAGATGGACCTTGCTGCTCTTGTAGGAGCAGTGCTCGGACCACATCACGGAGTACATGGCGAGCTCGGCGCCGGTGGGACGGCGGCCCAGGATCTCGCGGATCCGGGCGTACTCGTCCTCCTTGAGGCCGAGCTCCTTCCAGGGCTGCGCCGTGTCCGGGGTCTCGGCCGCGTGCTTGACCGTATCCAGGCTCATGCGTTGACCAGCTTCTTGATGATCGAGGTGAAGAAACCGAGACCGTCGGTGCGACCGGTTCCGATCAGCGGCTCGACGGCGTGCTCCGGGTGCGGCATCAGGCCGACGACGTTGCCCGCGGCGTTGGTGATGCCGGCGATGTCGCGCAGCGAACCGTTGGGGTTCACGTCCAGGTAGCGGAAGGCGACCCGGCCCTCCGCCTCCAGCTCGTCGAGGACGCGCTCGTCGGCGACGTAACGCCCGTCCATGTTCTTGAGCGGTACGGAGATTTCCTGGCCCGCGGAGTAGTCCGAGGTCCAGGCGGTCTCCGCGTTCTCGACGCGCAGCTTCTGGTCGCGGCAGATGAAGTGCAGGTGATTGTTGCGCAGCATCGCGCCGGGCAGCAGATGCGCCTCGGTCAGAATCTGGAAGCCGTTGCAGATACCGAGGACCGGCATTCCGGCCTTCGCCTGCTCGATGACGGTCTCCATGACCGGCGAGAACCGGGAGATGGCTCCGGCCCGCAGATAGTCGCCGTAGGAGAAGCCGCCCGCCAGGATGACCGCGTCGACCTGGTGCAGGTTCTTGTCGCGGTGCCACAGCGATACGGGTTCGGCGCCCGCGACCCGTACGGCCCTCAGGCTGTCCTGGTCGTCGAGCGTGCCGGGGAAGGTGACGACTCCGATACGAGCAGTCACTTCGACTCCTCGGCCTTCTCCACCTTCACGGTGAAGTCCTCGATGACGGTGTTGGCGAGGAACGTCTCCGCCATCTCATGAATGCGGCTGAGGGCGGCGTCGTCGACCGGCCCCTCGACCTCGAGCTCGAAACGCTTTCCCTGACGTACGTCCGCGATTCCCTCGAAGCCGAGACGGGGCAGCGCACGCTGCACCGCCTGTCCTTGCGGGTCGAGGATCTCCGGCTTGAGCATGACGTCGACTACGACGCGTGCCACTGGCACTCCCGGTGGTGGTGTGGTGCGGCTGTTTCTCCGGGGGGCTCCCCAGACCCCCGCAGGTGACCTCAGCTTACCTGGCCAGAAATTCTACGCGGGTAGATATCGCCGGCCATGATCACACCGAGATATCGGGCGTGCCAACACGCAGGGAATGTCCTACGAAAAAAATCCTCACAGGATCACGCGGAGAAGGCGGACACGCGGAGGTAATTGGCCGGGCTTCACAATGCGGCGCCAACCGCTGTACAAATGATTAGCAGGGAAAGCAACATTGCCCCTAAACAGTCGACACCGGTCGACCTGCATCCGCCTGACAGCCAGAAGGCCGACATCAGCCCATGTCAGATGCGCGGATGCCGTAGGAAAGGACCAATATCCGTGGCTCAGCGCGTAGTGGTCACGCTCTCCGACGACATCGACGGGGGAGCAGCGGCGGAAACGGTTACCTTCGCCCTGGACGGGAAGTCGTACGAGATCGACCTGAATCCGTCCAATGCAAAGAAACTGCGCAAGGTCCTGGCCCCGTACATGGCGGCAGGCCGTAAGCAGACAAAAACCGGCAAGCACGGCAGGACCCCCGTGTCGTACCGGCACACCGCGCTCGCACCCGACCCGGCGGCCGTGCGCGCCTGGGCCCGGTCCCACCAGATGGAGGTGCCGGCCCGCGGCCGGATCCCCAAGAAGGTCTACGAGGCGTTCCGTGAAGCGAGTTGAGGGGCGGCCGGGAAACGACCCGCGAGGTGCGAGGGGACGTCACCCGAGCGCACCTGCGACGACACCCCGCGGGCACCGACTTGCGCGACACCCCATCAGTTCGGCTAGAGTCTGGAGCACGCCGAGGGGCGAGGCCGAAAGGCCGGACCTCACGCAGCGTGCGGGTGTAGTTCAGTAGCAGAACATCCCCCTTCCAGGGGGAAGGCGCAGTGTGCAATTCCTGTCACCCGCTCTGCATCGCTCTTTCAGACCACTCCGGTGGATCAGGTAGAGTGGTGCTCGCACCGCCCGGTGAAAGCCGAGCGGCAGCAATGCGGACGTGGCTCAGTTGGTAGAGCATCACCTTGCCAAGGTGAGGGTCGCGAGTTCGAATCTCGTCGTCCGCTCTTGATCGTGTGAAGGCCCTGGTCGATATCGACCAGGGCCTTCGTCGTATTCCGGCGCCCCACTCCATAACCGCCCATGACGCTTGTCCCGAACAGTGGCGACAGCCCGCGCTCACCCGGCACCACCTGGAAGAGACGGAATCGCCCGCCGGCCGGCCGGCGATCATGCACCGGGGCCGGACCGTGGTGGCGGGCACGCCCGCCAGAGGCGACGGCGTCCGTCCGGCCCGGATCCGGTTCGGACTGCCTGACGGGATCGCCGCGCCGCGGCTGCCGCTACAGCTTCGGTCCGCGTCCGGCGGCCGGCGGACCGGGATCCGCACCCGCACCGGCTGCAGGAGACGCTGAGCGAACTGCATGTGGCGGTGCTCGATCTGCAGATGCCGGGCACGGACGGTGTGAGCGTGGCCACATCACTGCGGGCCGAACCGCCCGGCTGCCGGATCATGATCGCAACCGGTCACGGCCGACGCGGGCATCTGAAGCGGGCGCTCGCGGCGGGCGTGCGGGCGTTCGTGCCGAAGACGGACGGCGCTCGTGGCCGGCCGGCATCATCCCTGCCGTGCATGCCGGAAACCGGTCTGTGGACCCGGAGTTGGCCGTCGGCGTGATCTTCGCCGGGGACTCTCCGCTGACCGTGCGCGAGGCCGACGGGCTGGAACTGGCGGCGGACGGGGCGCCTGTCGCGGAGATCGCGGAACGGGCGTCACTGTCGCGGGGAACCGTGCGGAACCACCTCTCCGCGGCCGCCTCGAAGCTCGGCGCGGAGAACCGACATGCGGCGGTGCGTCTCGTACGGGAGCGAGCGTGGGTATAGTTGGTCTCGCGCTTCGGCGCATGCGAACGTAGCTCAGCTGGTAGAGCGCAACCTTGCCAAGGTTGAGGTCGCGAGTTCGAACCTCGTCGTTCGCTCCACGCAAGAAGGCCCCGGTCCTCGTGACCGGGGCCTTCTTCGTGTCCTACTGCCAGGTGGTGCCGGTGAGGAGTTCGTACGCCTCCAGGTACTTCGACCGGGTCGCCTCGACGATCTCCTGCGGCAGGGCCGGGGGCGGCTGCTCGCTCGTACGGTCCCAGCCGGAGGCCGGCGAGGTCAGCCAGTCGCGCACGAACTGCTTGTCGTACGAGGGCTGGGCCCTGCCCGGCTCCCAGGCGGCGGCCGGCCAGAAACGGGACGAGTCCGGGGTCAGCACCTCGTCCGCGATGATCAGCTCATCACCGTCGAAGCCGAACTCGAACTTCGTGTCCGCGAGGATGATGCCGCGCTCACGGGCGATGTCCCGGGCGCGGCCGTAGACGTCCAGAGTCGTCCGGCGCAGTTGGGAGGCGGTCTCCGCGCCGACTTCACGGGCCACTTCCTCGTACGACACGTTCTCGTCGTGGTCGCCGACGGCCGCCTTGGTGGCGGGCGTGAAGATCGGTGCCGGGAGTTCGGAGCCGTCGACGAGGCCCTCGGGAAGGGCGAGGCCGCAGACCGTACGGGACGCGTTGTACTCGACGAGGCCCGAGCCGGTCAGATAGCCACGGGCGACGCACTCGACCGGGACCATCCGCAGCGACCTGCAGATCAGCGTCCGGCCGGCCCAGTCCTCCGGGGCTCCGGCGGGGAGCTCCGTGGACAGGACGTGGTTCGGGACGAGATCGGCGAGCTGGTCGAACCACCACAGCGAGAGCCGGGTGAGGACGCGGCCCTTGTCGGGGATCTCGGTGGGCAGGACCCAGTCGTACGCGGACATGCGGTCGCTGGCGACCATCACGAGGTCGCCCGCCTCGTTCCGGTACAGGTCGCGCACCTTGCCGGTGTGGAGGTGGGTGAGTCCGGGGACCACCACAGGTTCGGGCTTTTCTACAAATCCGGACACGCTGCCTCCGCGTAGGTTGATCCAGGAGTCGTTCCGATTGTCCCGTATCCGGGTGGGTGACGTGGAGCGGGGGTGGAGCGGGGCGGCGTGGGGCGGCCGCATCGCGCCGCTCGGGCGTATGTGCGGATGTCCGTCAGGCGCGTTTGCAGATGCGGTCGAGGAGATTGGCGGTGGCCCGCTGGATGCGGGTGTCCACATGGCCGGGACGGTCCAGCGCCGGGGACCAGGCGAACGTGCCGGAGGCGAAGACGAGGGCGCCCGAGGGGGCCCGGTAGAGGGACGTCTCCTGGTGGCGTGTCACACCTTCGCTGTCCTGGTACGGGGAGTGGGCGAGCAGGATGCGGTTCTCGTGCTCGGGGAGCGTGGTCCGCGGGAAGTAGCGGTCGGCCTCGCCCGCCACCAGGCCGTCGATCTCGTCGCCCTCGCCGGCCCCGGTCGCGTCCCAGAGCCAGTGCTGCGCGTTCCGCACGACCAGGGGGTGCGGGTCGGGGACCCGGCCCGCGTACTGAATGCCGAGGAGCTGCTGCTCGGCCCGGTCGACCTCGCGCCAGAGCGCGGGCTTCCCCGGGCCACGGCGCTTGCGGCAGGTGAGCAGCCGGTCCGGTACCCCGGACGGCGAGGGGGCGAGGCTGACCTGCCAGTACATGGTGTTGGCGGAGAGGAAGACGAGCGAGGTCCCGCCGTCCCGGGCGGCCTCCGCGGTGCGGCGCATCGGCACGGACCAGTACTCGTCGTGGCCCGGGAAGACCAGGCCCCGGTAGCGCCCGGGGTCGACCCGGCCGGCATGCAGATCGCGGGTGTCGGCATACGCGATGTCGTAGCCGTACCGCTCGGCCCAGCGGATGAAGTCGTAGGCGTGGCCGACGTGGAGCGGCAGGCCGGCGCCTGCGTACGGGCGGTCGAAGGAGACGGTGACCGCGGCGTCCTCCTCGCCCAGGAGCCGGCCCTGCTCGTCCCAGGCGTGGTAGAGACTCGCGCCGGTGCGGCCGTCCTCGGGATAGAGGTTGTACGCCTGCCAGGTGATGTCCGGCAGGACGAGCAGCAGATCGGCCGGGTGGTCGTCGCGGACCGTGAACGGGATGTGGGAGCGGTATCCGTCGGCCGTGGTGAGGACGGCGACATAGGCGCCGATCGACCAGTAGGCAGGGATCTGCAGCCGCCAGGACAGCCACCAGTGGTGGCAGGAGACGGTGCGGTCGGCGGCGAGCGGGGGCGGCTGGACGATGCCGGAGAGCCGCGGACTGGTGGTGATCTTGGCGGCGCCGTCGCCCCCGTAGTGACCGATCCGGTAGATGTCCACGGAGAACTGCTGGGGCGGGTCGACGGTGATGTGGAAGTCGATCGCCTCGCCGGGGGCCGCGGCGCCGGTCGAGATGAAGCCCTTGATCTGGCGGTGCACGTCGTCGGCGGTACGGGTGCCGCCGCCGGTGCCGCGGGCCAGGGCGAGATCGGCGTACCAGGGGACGACCTGGCCGGTGTCGTCGAAGTAGTTCTCGCTGCCGCGCAGCCAGGGCAGCGGACCCTGACCGAAGGGGTCGGAGACGGCGTGCGCGAGGGCACCCGATTCCCACCGGCGAATCTGCTCCGCCCCCATATCGCTACCTCCCTCGAGTCCCCCGAGACAACTGTGGTGTGCCGACTGTGGTGTGCCATGTGCACGCGCCGCGTGTCAGCCTGTGATGCCGCCGCTGTCAGCGCCGATCCCCAGCACATCACATAACGCATGCACTCCGTCACCGTTCGTCGTGAATTGACGTGAACGGAACCCACCCTTCCGGATGTTGATGGTGCCGGGGTGGGTCCCTGTGTCACACGAGACGGACGGGTTTGTCGGTGCGGACGCCGACCGAGGCGAGCCAGGATCGGAGCGGTCCGGCGTCCCCGTCCTCGACCAGGCTGAGGACCGGACTGCCCAGATCCGCCCGGCGCTCGCCGTCGACCAGGAGGGCCGGCCCGTCGAGCCAGTCGAGGCCGGGCGTCGCGCCCGCCGTGTCCACGGCGGCGCAGCAGACCATCGCCGCGACGTGGTCGGCGAGCAGCTCCGTACCCGTACGCGGCGGCTGGAGCGGGAAGAGCGGGAGAGGGGCGGGACCCCAGAAGTCGAGCATGTCATCGCCTCCGGGGTCTCCGGCGGCTCCGGGGGGCGAACCCGTGGGCAGGTGCTGAGGGGCTGCGGCCTCCTCGCGGGCCACCGCGGCGCTGATCCCGGCCGCGAGCTCCTCGCCCCGTCCGCCCGGGCCGGCGAGATGCTCCACGACCCGGGCGAGCGTGGGCACGGCGACAGGATCGGCGCTGCGCGCCCTGGCCGCCCGGGCCGCACCGACCGACCCGGCTTCCGTGGCCCCCACGGACGCCTCGCTCAGTCCTTCGGCCGTCGGCGCGGGCGGCACACCCACTGCGTCCAGGACACGCAGCAGACGGGCCGCCTCGGCGCGCCACTTCCGGTCGACGACCTCGTCCGGATACTGCTGCCAGTCGACCGGGGACCAGTCGGGACCGGCCTCCGCGGGACCGCCGTGGAAGAGCCGGGCAGCCAGCAGCGAGGCCGCCTCGTCGGCCGCACCGGGCTCCTCCAAGAGGTCGCAGGCGGGGCGCTCGCCGAGCCGTGACGCGAAGCCCTCGGCGAGCCGGTCGCGCCGGGACAGCTCCGTGAGGGCGGAGACGACACCCGCGTCGAGCCGGGACGGCCAGCGGCCCATCCGCCAGGCGGGCAGCGCGACCCGGGTGAGCAGCCGGTCCCAGCCCGCGTAGGCGAGGCCGACCTGCTCCTGGGCTGCGATCCGCAGCCCGTAATCCACAGCCTGTGCACGCTCGGACGCGGCGGCGGCAACGCCCCGTTCCATCGCGGCGGCATGGCCACGGCAGCTGCGCAGCAGCAGCCGGGCGATCCAGCCGACAAAGACGCGCGGCAGCCTGCGCAGCTTCGCGAGCGGTCCCGGGGCGGGGGCGGCCGCGTCGGCGACCGCGCCGTCCAGCCCCCGTACGAAACGGCGGGCGGCGGCTATGTCGGGGTGGGCGGAGGGGCCCGTGCCCGCGACGACGGGGGCGAGCACCGCCCGTAGTTCCGCGACCCGCATCCACCACAGGAACGGCGAGCCGATGACCAGCACAGGCGCCGCCTGCACCCGGCGCCGACGGCCGCCGGAGGCGGCGCTCCACCGGGCGCCCGCGGCGTTCCCGGCAGGCTGCGCGGAGGGATGGGTGCGGTCCTCCAGCCAGCTGTCGCAGTCGGGCGTGAGGGCTATCGCCGACGGTGCGGGCACGCCGAGCCGGTCGGCGAGGTCCCGGACCAGCCGGTAGAGATCGGGGGCGGCCTGCTCCGTGAGCGGGACGGTCGGGCTGACCGCCGGTCTCGCTCGTACGATCGCGACCGAGACCGCAGCAGCGCCCAGCAGCACGACCACCGCGCACGCCGTCACCACCCAGCGCGCGGTGTCCCAGCCGCTGCCGCCGATACGGCCCTGCGCGGCCGCGACGAGCAGCACGACGGCAACCGCCGCCGGCAGCAGGGCCGCGGCCGTGGCCCTGCTGCGGATGCGCAGCAGGGCGAGAGCTCGGGTGCGCGCAGCCTGCACACCCAGCTCCTCACCAGTACCGGTACCGGACACAGCCGGACGTCACCCCCTCTGCCCCCGCGGCGGTATTGCTCACTCCCCCACTGTGGCACCCGTCACTGACATCGCAATGCCGGTGGGCCAAGTGCCGGAACGCTTGCGCCGCACCCTAGTTGGGGCCTCGACGAACGTCATCCGGATGGCCTAGCCGTCACTCGATGGAATGGCTTTGGGCAAAGGTGCTGACGTGCCGGTGTCCATGCGGCAAAGGGGCTCGGGCGGGCCGGCCGGAGCCGTCGCCGGCGGCGGGCGGGGGCCGGTCGCGCGGCAGCCGGTCGAGGGGGTCGCGGTGGCCGCCCGGGCGCCCGGGCGGCAGCTGCTCATCCGCCCGGCCGGGGCTCGGGCGGCATGGCCGCGCCCCCTCCGGCCGGGGGCCGGAGGGGGCGCGATGTGTGGGGTCGGCCGGGAGCGCGAAGGTCTCCCGGCCTCCGGTCAGGCTCCGGCGGCCTTCCGGGCGATGTCCGTACGCAGCTGCGAGCCGTCGAGCCGGATCCGGGCGGCCGCCGTGTAGGCGCGCTCACGCGCGTCGGCGAGGTCCTTGCCGGTCGCGGTCACGGACAGCACACGGCCGCCCGCGCTGACGATCGTGTCGCCTTCGCGCCTGGTCCCGGCGTGCAGGACGTACGCATGCGGGGCGTCCTGCGCCGCCACGTCGTCGAGGCCCTCGATCGGGTCACCCGTCCGCGGCGTGTCCGGGTAGTTGTGCGAGGCGATGACCACGGTGACCGCGGCGTCGTCGCGCCACTTGAGCAGGGGGAGCTGGTCGAGGGTGCCGTTGGCGGAGCCCAGCAGGACACCGGCCAGCGGGGTCTTCAGCCGGGCCAGGACCACCTGGGTCTCCGGGTCGCCGAAGCGGGCGTTGAACTCGATGACGCGGACGCCGCGCGAGGTGATCGCGAGACCCGCGTACAGCAGCCCGGAGAACGGGGTGCCGCGGCGGCGGAGTTCGTCGACGGTCGGCTGGAGGACCGTCTCCATGACCTCGTCGACCAGCTTGGGGTCGGCCCACGGAAGCGGGGAGTACGCGCCCATGCCGCCGGTGTTCGGGCCCTCGTCGTCGTCGAGGGCGCGCTTGAAGTCCTGGGCGGGCTGGAGCGGCAGCACGGTGGTGCCGTCCGTGATCGCGAAGAGGCTCACCTCGGGGCCGTCGAGGAACTCCTCGATGACCACACGTTCGCAGGCCAGCGCGTGGGCGCGGGCGGTCGCGACGTCGTCCGTGACGACGACGCCCTTGCCGGCGGCGAGGCCGTCGTCCTTGACGACGTACGGGGCGCCGAAGGCATCGAGGGCGGAGTCGATCTCCGCGGGGGTGGTGCAGACGTAGCTGCGGGCGGTGGGGACACCTGCGCCGGCCATCACGTCCTTGGCGAACGCCTTGGAGCCCTCCAGCTGGGACGCCTCACGGGAGGGCCCGAAGCAGGGGATGCCGGCTGCGCGCACGGCGTCCGCGACCCCGGCGACGAGCGGAGCCTCGGGGCCGACGACCACCAGCTCGGCGCCCAGTTCGGTGGCGAGGCGCGCGACGGCGTCGCCGTCGAGTGCGTCGACCGGGTGCAGTTCGGCCACCTCTGCGATGCCGGCATTGCCGGGCGCGCAGTACAGAGCGGTGACCTCGGGGTCGAGGGAGAGAGAGCGGCACAGGGCGTGTTCGCGGGCGCCGCCGCCGATGACGAGGACCTTCACGGGGTGCAGCCTAGCCGCCGGGGCGCGGCGGCCTTGACGGAAGCCGCTCCGTGGACGGCCTGCGGGGCGTGCCGCGGGCTGTCCGAGGAGCGCTACTCGTTGGTGAACTCCTCGACGACCGTGGCGCCCAGCTCCCGGACGATCAGGTCATGGCCGGAGAGCGCCGAGTCGACCAGATCCGGGTCGTCCGCCTCCGGGGTGTCGTCCTCCGGGGCGACCGAACGCGGCGGCTCGGGGGCGGCGTGCGACTGCGGGGCGGGTGCCGCGGCAGGGGCGGCGTTCGGCTGCTGGTGCGGGGCCGGTGCGGGCCGGGACTCGTACTGCTGCGGGGCGGGTGCGGCCGGGCGCTGCTGCACCGGGGGGGCGGACGGACGGCCGCCACCGGTCTGCGGGGGCTGTCCCGCGCCGCCCGACGGGTCGACGATCGCCTCGATCTTCCACTGCATGTTGAACTGCTCGGCGAGGGCCTGCTTGAGCACGTCCTCGCTGCCGCTGCTCGCGAAGTTGTCGCGGGCGCCGGCGTTGAGGAAGCCGATCTGCAGGGTGGTGCCGTCGAAGCCGGTGACCTGCGCGTTCTGACTGAGCAGGATCCAGGTGAACCGGCGCCGGTTCTTCACGGCCTCCAGGATGTCCGGCCACATGTTCCGCACCTGGGCCGAGCCCTGCGCCATGCCCGGACCGGGCTGGGCCGCACCGGGAACGGCGGCCGCGGGAACCGGGGCAGGAGCGGGGGCGGGGGCGGCGGGGGCCGGTGCCTGTCCCGGAGCGGAGGCGGTCGGCCAGCCACCGGGACGGCGCCCGGACTCCGGCGCTGCCGCGGCGGGCCATGCCCCGGGACGCTGCCCGCCGGCGGGAGCCTCGGCGGGAGGCTGCGGAGCGGGGGCGGCGGGGGCGGCAGCAGCGGGCGCGGCGTACGGCGCGGGCGGCGCGGACACGGCAGGGGGTGCGACGGAAGCGCCGGCCGGCGCGGCCTCGGGGACGTCTCCGCGTACGGCGGCGCGCGCCGCAGCGACCCCGTCACCCGGCGCCGCCGTGGCCACGGGCGCATGCGCCTGTGCCTCCGGCCCCGGTACGTACCCCAGGGCGGGGCCCGCCCCGGCGGCCGCGAAGGAGGCACCGCGCTCCAGCCGGTCCAGCCGGGCCTGCAGCGAACGCTCGTCGTCGAAGGCCGCGGGCAGCAGCACCCGGGCGCAGATCAGCTCGACCTGGAGGCGCGGCGAGGTCGCCCCGCGCATCTCCGTGAGCCCTTCGTTGACCAGGTCGGCGGCGCGGCTCAGCTCGGCGGCGCCGAAGACGGACGCCTGGGCCTGCATCCGCTCGACCACGTCGGCGGGCGCGTCGATGAGGCCCTTCTCCCCGGCGTCCGGCACGGCGGCCAGGATCACCAGGTCGCGCAGCCGCTCCAGCAGGTCGGCGACGAAGCGCCGTGGGTCGTTGCCTCCCTCGATCACCCGGTCCACCACTTCGAACGCCGCTGCCCCGTCGCCCGCCGCGAACGCGTCCACGACGGAGTCGAGCAGCGAGCCGTCCGTGTAGCCGAGGAGCGACGTCGCCATGGCGTAGGTCACACCGTCGTCGCCCGCTCCCGCCAGCAGCTGGTCCATCACGGACATCGAGTCACGCACGGATCCGGCACCGGCCCGCACGACCAGAGGCAGCACGCCGTCCTCGACGTAGCTGTTCTCCTTGCCGCAGACCTCGGCGAGATATTCGCGCAGCGTCCCCGGCGGCACGAGGCGGAACGGGTAGTGATGCGTGCGCGACCGGATCGTGCCGATGACCTTCTCGGGCTCGGTGGTCGCAAAGATGAACTTGAGGTGCTCCGGCGGCTCCTCGACCACCTTCAGCAGGGCGTTGAACCCCGCCGGCGTGACCATGTGCGCCTCGTCGATGATGTAGATCTTGTAACGACTCGACGCGGGTCCGAAGAACGCCTTCTCCCGCAGATCACGGGCGTCGTCCACGCCACCGTGCGATGCGGCGTCGATCTCGATGACATCGATCGATCCCGGCCCGTTGCGCGCGAGGTCCCGGCAGGACTGGCACTCCCCGCAGGGAGTCGGCGTGGGCCCCTGCTCGCAGTTCAGACAGCGGGCGAGGATGCGCGCACTGGTCGTCTTCCCGCAGCCGCGCGGACCACTGAACAGGTACGCGTGATTGACCCGGTTGTTCCGCAGGGCCTGCTGCAGCGGGTCAGTGACATGCTCCTGCCCGATGACCTCGGCGAACGACTCGGGGCGGTAGCGGCGGTACAGCGCAAGGGACGACACACATACGAGGTTATCGGGGCGGACCGACAACCGGGCCCGGCCCGGGCACACCACCGGAGACCGACGACCCCGCGCCACGGAAGGCACCGGGAACCCGCAAGGCCCCCGGAAACGCAAGGGCCCCCCACGCACCCGCCAGAGCCGACCTACCCTTGCTGCCTTCCGGCCCTGGGGGAGTTCAGTCAGATAGCGCCACGTGAGGGGCTGGTGCCCACCTTAGCCGATCCCCACCGGATCAAGTCCACCCGTTCCCCTTCCCGACCCCCCGCCGGGGATCGTGTTCGCGAGCACCCTTCAACGTCTTGTATTGTTTGCCGCGGAGGATTCGCCTAGTGGCCTAGGGCGCACGCTTGGAAAGCGTGTTGGGGGCAACCCCTCACGAGTTCGAATCTCGTATCCTCCGCCATTGCTCTCACCGGGCAATACGTTGAAGGGCCCCGCAGCTTGCTGTGGGGCCCTTCGGCGTTAGTGGTCTCAGTTTTGGTCTCATTCGGCCCCGGAAGAGCCCCACAGCGTCTCGCCGACCTGGTCCGCCACCCTGCGGAGCATGGGCCCCGTCACGTGCATGTAGCGAGCGCGCATCCGGGCGGCACCGCCTGGCTCCCAGCCCATGATTGTGTCCACGATCACATCCGGGACGCCGAGCAGGAGAAGGACAGTGCCCGCCGTGTGCCGAGCGTCGTGCAGCCGCCCGTCACGTACGCCCGCGTCCCGGAGGAGCCGTTTCCACACGTGGTAGTCGGTGTTCGGGCTGAGGGGCCCGCCCGTCGGCGACGCGAAGACGTAGTCCTTGGCCTCCCAGTTGGCACCGGCATCTGCCCGCTCGCAGTCCTGCGCGTCCGCATGCTGACGCAGAAGTGTGATCAGCGGATCCGGCAGACCGACTGTGCGGCGTCCGGAGCGCGACTTCGTGTTCTTGTGCTCACGCCGGATCTGCTCGCGCTTGGGGCAGTAGCCCGGTTTCCTGCCGCACGGCTCGTCATCGCAGCCGTGCCGGTACCTCGGCCGGAGCCGGTTCCGCCGGATGCGGAGATACCCGGCGTCGAGGTCCACGTCCTCCCACTGGAGTGCGAGCGCCTCACCTTGGCGGAGGCCGAGTGCCAGGGCGACGACCCATCGCGCGCTGTTCCTGAGTTTCGACGCCTGCAGGAGCAGGCTCTGAACCTCATCGATCCTGTACGGCTCGATCTCCTCCTCTTCGATCCGGGGAGCTCGCGCGATCTCGGCGACGTTCCGGGAGACATGCCCGCGCCGCCTGGCCTCGGCGAGTGCCACACGCACGGTGCGGTGCACGTGATGCGCGGTCCCGGGCTTGCTGCCGTCGCACTGCATCTTGGCGTAGAAGGCCTCCAGGTGCTCCGGCTCAAGCCGGTCGATCCGGTGTGCCCCGATGCCCGGGACCAGGTGGACGCGCACGTCGACCTCATAGCCGTCGTACGTGTTCTCGGAGACGTACTTCTTGGCGATCTCATGCACCCAGTGCTCCAGCCAGCTGCCGAGAGTCCACTTCTCCCCTGGTTTGCTGAGGCTCCCCGCGTCCCGCTTCCGTTCGATCTCACGGACCGCTTTGACGACTTCGGCCTTGGTTTTTCGGCCAACGTGCCGCCGATCCGGCTTGCCATCTGGACGGACCCCGACCGTGACGCGGCCATGCCACCGGCCGTCGGCACCCTTGTAGATCGAGGCGGCGCCGTTCGGCTCACGGCTCTTCTTCGCCATCACGCACCCCCAGCCCGGGGAGCAGTGGAAACCTCGCGCAGACGTGCCACGTACACAGCCAGGGCGTCAGCGGGGATGCGCCGCAAGCTTCCGACCTTGACCGACTCAAGTTCGCCCGAGGCGATGAGCGCGAAGCACGTCGTTCGGCCGATACCGAGTCGGCGAGCGGCTTCCTCGACAGGCAGGAGCAGGAGCGTCGGGTCGGCAGCCACGAGGGTCACTGCGGGTGCTGCCGTGGTCACATCGCCTCCCAGGGATCGAGACCGAGCAAGGTCAGGACTTCACGCGTGGGCATAAGCGTGGAGCCACCGCAAAGGGGGCACGGGAAACGCGGTTCGGTCGAGTGGCGGCCATCGCCACCACACTCCAGGCAGGCCGTCCACTCCCCCGCGGCAAGGGCAGCGGAACAGGCCGCGCGGTCGGTGCAGTCCTGTCGGCACACCGGGCAGTCCGTACCTGGCACGATCGGCAGACGGTCACGCATGGTCGGCCCCTTCCAAAGCTGCAATCTCTTCACGAGCGGTTTCGCGGTTGAGCCGGATGCCGCGGGCAATGGTGGCGGCGAGAGCAGACTCGCCGGGGGTGTGCCCGTGCCCGGCGTACTGCCAGGAGGCGAGGACGAGCACGGTGTCCGGCTCGCCATCCAGGGCGTCCTGTTCCTGGGCGGTGCGGTAGTCAGCGCGGATCTGGCGGAGGGCGCCGAGGGTGGTGGAGTACCGGCGGGATTTGGTGGAGAAGTGGCCTCGGAAGCCGAGCATGTGCGCCCAGGCCGCCAACTTCCTGTCCGGGTAGAGCGGGGCGAGATCGAGGCAGGCCTCGATGAGTCGGCGAGGGTGGTCGGGCACGTCAAGCAGGGCGAGGACTTCCCGGTTCCCGATCCGGCGGTCGAGGCTGCCGGTCGACTCGGCTGCTTTGGTGGCGTACTTGGCGACGTAGGAGGCGACCGCCTGCTCGGTGATGTGGGAGCCGTCGCCGAACGCCTTGACGGGTCGGATGTCGAGCTGTCGGCCCCAGCGGAAAGGCCGGCACGGCTGGTTCCCCGCGGCGGGCACGGTGACGGTCGTGTACGAGTGGGCGACCGCGGCCCGGATCGAGTCGGTGAGGACAGCGGTGGTGGCCCAGACGGGCGGCGGGGAGTCGGGCCCGTCGGGTCCGTCGAGGCGGATCACGGCATGGAAGTGGATCGCACCGCGCTTCTGGAACTCGGCGACCTTGCCGTAGGACAGGCGCAGTTGGTCGGCCAGGGCGCGCTGTGACAGTCCGGCGCGGGCGGCGAGCTCGCGGCGCAGCCGGGTGGTGAAGCGCTGCCAGAGCTGCCCGGCGTGGTTGTTGAACAGGACCGTCCCGGCGTAGTCGTACGTGGCCGGGTCGAGGGCGGTGCCGAGGGCGGAATCATCCTCGGCGTGCCGGGTGCCACAGCGGCAGACCCCGCGGTCGGGCCGGTTGTGGACCGGGCCGAACGAGGGCGCGGTGAGGGTGGCGAACACACGGGGGTGGTCGCGGACGGTGGCGGGAATGTCCTTGGATTCGTCTCCGGCGAGCCCAGCGCGGATCAGGTGGTAGGTGTCTCCGGCGTAGGTGTAGGCGCAGGAGGGGCAGCGGGAGGCGCGGCGGTTGCCGCAGGCGACGCGGAGCCGTCCGTCCGGCTCGGTATCGGTCGAGTACCGGCGCAGCGTCTCACCGGTTACGCGGTCTTTGGCGAGCGTCCAGCCGGTCAGGTGGATCGGGTCGGAGCAGCCGCCGGTGCGGCGCACCTGGTCCTGCCAGCGGTCGAAGCCGGGGGACCCGGCCACCCGGAGGATGTCCCCCAGGGTGGCCGGATCCAGGCCCGCCAGGGTGGCGGTGTCGTTCACGCGGCCACCTGGGTGCGGGTCGAGGCGGGGCGGCGGGCCGAGCGGGTGCCGGTGCCGTGGCAGGCCGGGCAGTGGACGGTGATGGTGCGCAGATGTCCGTGCGGGTCGCGACCGCCGAGTGTGACCCTCACGGTGGGGAAGCCGTCGCAGTTCGGGCAGACCCGCGCGGGGGCGGTAATGCGGTCGGTCATGATGGGTGTTCCTTCCGGATCAGTGGTTCGGGCAGGGGCACGGCTCCCGGGCGGCGGATGCTTGGCGGTATCGAGGCCGCCCGGGAGCCGGTCAGTGGCGCTTGGCCTCGGATGCGACCAGCGAGCGGACGACCAGCGCGCACACGGCGACCGAGGCAGCGGTAATGGCGACCGCGAGGAGCATGGAGACCAGGACGGCGCCGACGACGAGCACGACGGCGGTGCCGCCGCCGACGAGGGCTGCCAGGGCGCCGGGCGTGAGCTGGACCGTGGGCCGCGTCGGCGCCGTCGGTGCTATGGGAGCCGGGGCCAGGGTGTGCTGGACGGCAGTGGTCGGCTCGACGGCAACCGGGGTGACGATGCCGGTCGGGGTCGGCATGGTGGGGATCTTCGGGCGGAGCATGAGGGTTCTCCCTTCTGTGGTGCGCTACTTGACGGCGGCGTCGATGGCGGGGGCGAGCAGGCTGTCGGCGAGGAGGTAGCCGCCGAGGAGGAGCACAGCGACGAGCCACCAGGGCGGGCGGATGAGCTTGATGCCGAGGGCGCCAACGACGATCAGGGCGAGCCAGAGCGGGACGTCCATGACGGGTCTCCGATCAGTCGGTGGGGCGGCAGCGGTGGGTGCGGGCGGCGAGCTGGGCAGCGGACTGGCTGGAGTAGTCGGCGGACCAGCCGCAGCGGTCGGAGGTGCAGACGGCGGCGTGCTTGGAGCGGCCGTGCCGGTCACGATGGGTGCCGATCTGCACTGGGCCGATCCGCATCACTGAGTGGAAGTTGTCGCGGGCGGGCATGGTCGTGATCTCCTTTCGGTTCAGGCGAGTTGGGCGGCGATGGCGTCGGCCATCTGGGCGGGGACGCCAAGACGAGCACGCAGGGTGTCGGTGTCGATCGGGGCGCCGGTACGGGCGCGGTGGTCGGCTGCGACTTTGCGTGCGTGGTCGACCAGGGCTGCCGGGACCGACAGCGGTGCCGCGGCGGGGGCGGGCTCGGCAGCAGGCAGGGCTGGAGCAGGTGTCGACAGCTCGACGGACGCAGGCTGAAAAGCCGGGGCCGATTCAGCCTGCGTGACCTCGACCAGCTCAGGTTCCGGTGAGGAGTCGTGGTCGACGACGTCTGGTGAGTGGGCGAGGAGCGTGCCGCCGAGGAAGGCGAGCGCGGGCCATCCCGCGATGCCAAATCGCAGCCAGGCGGGCGGGTGGTCCAGGTCGAGGAACCCGGCAGTGGCCACGTTCGCTCCGAGCGAGGCGACCAGGGCAATCAGGAACCAGCACCAGGCCAGCCGCGACGGGCCGTTGCTACGCAGCCGACGCCAGGCGGCGACCAGCAGCAGGTCGACACTGATCGGGTAGGCCCATGCCTTCCAGCCGTCCTGTCCGGCGGCTGCGGCCAGGTCATGCAGGTGAGCGAAGGACAGAGCACCGGCGATCACGGCCTGTACGAGTACGGCATCCGGTCGGATCGAGCGGGTCATGTCTCCACCTCCTTCAGGGGTTGGGCCAGCACGGGGCGGGGATCGTGGGCCGGCCGCCCGGTGCCAGCGGTGTCAGTCGGTGGGCGCGTCACCGGTGCCAAAGCAGGTCAGGCAGAGAGCGGCCTGCTGGTCGGTGGTCTCGCGGGACTTGCGGACGGAGCCGACGCGGACGGTTTCGGCGGTCTCGCCGGTGCCGTTGCAGTCCGGGCACTTCTTCGCCCGGCGCTTGCGATTGGTGGCCATGGATGGTGCCTCAATTCCGGTTTCGGGCATGACGCGGGTAGGGATTTGGCGCGAGGCGGTCGCGCCGACCGGGGTGCGGGATGGGTCAGGCTGGAGCCGGGGCAGACTCGACCGCCGGAGCCGGGACGGTCGCATTGGGCGGCAGCGTGGGCCGGAAGCGGGCCAGCGCTGGCAGGTCCGGAGTGCGGTGGGCGTGGCGGTTGCAGGCGTTCACGGCTTGCCGCAGCGTGGTGTGCGAGGTGCGGACACGGGCCCAGCCGCCCGTAGCGTCGCCAACCACGGCGAGACCGGGTTTGTCGGTCGGGATCTGGATCGCGGCGACGACGGCGTCCGGGGCGATGTCGCCGAAGGCCATGTTGGCGGAGGATTCGTCGTTGACGCGGTGTGCGGTGCGGCCGGTGAGCTGGGCGCGGAGCATGGTGATGCCCTTGCCGAGTTCGGAGCCGAAGCGCTGCCCACAGATCTCCAGATAGATGCCGGCGGCGCGGCCGAGCTGGGCCAGGCGGGCGAGTGCGGTGATGATCCGGTCCCGGCGCTTCTCTTCGTCCTTGGTGGCGAACAGGGCGAGTTCGGCGACCTCGTCGACCAGGAGGACGACCGGGGTCGGGCGCAGGTGGTCGGGCAGGTCCCAGATGTCGGCGGCTATCTCCGCGTCCGGCACATCGGCAGTGATGCGTTGCTCAGCGCGGATCAGGTGGTAGACGCCTTCCATGTGGGAGACGAGCGCGTCGAGGAGTTCGGCGGCGGTGTCAGGGTTGTCCGCCAGCGCGGAGAAGCGGCGGGCCAGCGGGAACAGTTCCACACCCTGTTTGCAGTCGATGCCGACCAAGGCGACGTCCTGCGAAGCGAGTTCAGCCACCAGGTTGCGTTGGTACACCGACTTGCCCGACTTCGTGGCGCCGAGCGTCAGGGCATGCGGAGTGGTGCGGTAGTCGCGGTAATGCACGGCACCGTCCTCGCGCAGAGCGACCGGAACGCGCATCGGAACAGTGGCCACCCTTGCGGGCATCTGCACACGCTTGAGGATGTCGTAACCGGTCATCCGCAGCTCGACGACACCCGAGCGGATCTCCCGCGAGGTGACGCCGTACATCGCGAACGAGTGCCGCAATCGGTCGCAGGACGCGGCCACGTCGAACGCGTCCTGACCAGGGCGGAGCCCCAACCGTAAGACCAGGCCCGTCCGGGTCGGCCGAACCCGCAGGATGCGCGGCGCACGGGACTCGGGAGCGGGCCGGTTGGCCATCCGGGCGACGGCGATCCGCCACCGGGACGGAGGAACGGTCAGCCCGCAGGCGTCCATGACCGAGCCGTAGCGAATCAGAACGCGCAGCGTGGCCAGGGTGACGCCGAAGGTCAGCCAGTACCAGGCGGGGCGCCGCCACCGCAGGAGACCCGCGGTGACGACGACCAGGACCACGAGGACGGTCAGCCACGACATGATCAGGCCGCCTTGGGCTTCGTGGCACCGGCTGTCAGCGAGGTGACGGCGACGGCGCGGAAGGCGACGCCGTGGCGGCCGTCTCGCTCCCACGGCCGGGCGATCAGGCCGGTGAGTGCGACCGGGGTTCCCATCGCCAGGTCGCCGGAGATGCCGGTTTCCGGGACGGTCACGGGCAGGAGTTCCACGGTGTCGTTGGCCGCGAACATCACGCTCACGGTCATCAGCGTGCCCCCGGTCTCGGTGTCGGTGGCGACCTCACCGGTGCGGCGGTCCTTGATCTTCGGCTGCGGAGACTGCGCCACCATCACGGAGGCGGCGGAGGTGTCGACGGGGATCTGACGCATGAAGACGCTCCCAGGGCAGCGAGGCCACCCCGGGATGGGCAACCTCTCTAGAGATGTCTCCAGTGAAGCGGCTGCACTGCAATCCGTCAACACATCTCTAGAGATGCGTTGGTTGATAGATCGAGGGCACGCTCGCGACGCCGACCTGTGGGGTGCGCGGCTGACGGGTGTGCCCCTTAGGCTGTCTAGAGAAGAGGAGGAGTGATCAGCTAATGGCCAACCAGGGCAACGGCCGCCAGCCGCCGAAGTACCAGCGCATCGCGGATGTGCTGAAGGCTGCGATCCAGGCAGGCGAGTACGGCCCGGGGGACCGGCTGCCGGGCGAGAACGACCTCATGGCCACGTACGAAGTGGCGCGTATGACCGCTCGCCAGGCGTTGAGCGTGCTGCAGAACGAAGGGCTCGCCGAGGCCCGCAAGGGTGCCGGTGTGTTCGTCCGGGAGTTCAAACCGCTGCGTCGCCGCGGCATCCAGCGTCTGGCCCAGGAGCAGTGGGGTTCCGGGCGGTCCATCTGGTCAGCCGACACCGAGGACCGGACCCTTGTGGTGGACCAGGTCGAAGTCCGGGAGAGGTCGGCCGACGAACGGATTGCTGGAGCGCTCGATCTGGCACCGGGATCGCCAGTGTGCGTGCGCAGTCGCCGGTTCGTTCTCGACGAGAAGCCCGTGCTGATCGCGACGTCCTACCTACCGTCCGAGATCGTGGAGGGCTCCACGATCACCCAGGAGGACACAGGCCCAGGCGGAACGTACGCCCGACTCGCAGAACTCGGATACAAGCCAGTCCACTTCCGCGAAGAGATCCGATGCCGGATGCCGTCAGCCGACGAGGCTGAGCGGCTCTCCCTGTCCATGGGTACGCCGGTGATCCTGATCGTGCGTACGGCGTTCGCGGACGAAGGCCGGGCAGTTGAGGTCAACGAGATGACCCTCGATTCCGCGTCGTACGTCCTCGAGTACGACTTCGATGCCTAACCCGACCGGTTCAAGGGCTACGGCGAAGCACTCTGTCTCTGCGGCGGGAACCGTGGTGGACGAAGACTTCCGGGGCCATGACGCCAAGCACCTGATCCAGGTGCGGTAGAAGTTTCCCTACTTCATCAAGGCCCGCGCACGGCGCGGGCGCGCGCCGCCTCTGCGGCGCGGCCTGCCTCTGTCTTCGCCCCGGCTGGCCGCGCCAGGCGGCGCGCTAGCGGCAGCGGGCATGAAGTGGGAGACCCCTCTGTGGCTGGGGCGGTCGGCTCCACGGCTTTAGGCAGCCACTTTGGGGCGAGCCTCTAAGATCATGGCCCCAACGTCGTGCTTTAACGGGCAGGTCCACAGACTGCCCGACTCGCCGGAAGCTTACGGGGCCATGATCACTCGCCCCAAAGCAGCTCCAGCCCAAAGCCGCTCCACCGACCTCACGTCACCGGCCGACTACAGCGCCACGCCCCGCTAGCGAGGATGGATCGGTTCTTACGATTCTTCGTCGCCGTCATTGGCCTCCTCCAGCGCTACCTCATCCTCTTGTCGCTGCCGCTCCTCAGCCGCCTTGAGTCTTTGGTACAGCTCATGCTTTATGTCCTGGGCATCAGCGTGCATCGGCTTGAGGTCGTCGAGGGGGAAAAGCGGCGGCCATCCACTGTGTTCCGATTCGAGCTTGATCAACTCGTCGAGCGCGTGCCGCGCGTCGCCCAGCGAGTCCTTGAGTACCCGGCGTTCGTCTGCAGCGCGTTGAGCCAGCGGACGGGGAGCACCAGATTCCGCGGCAGTCTCGCCCTCGGTGGGGATTCCTTCTTCCGACTTCTCCTCATCCGCGGACTCAGCCGCTGTCGGCTGCAGACTGGTGATCGGGGGAATCGGCGACAGGGGAATCGGCGAACTAGAACGCGCCCTACGCGCCATCTCTCTATTCGCACGGGGCTCATCGGAGGCCCACACAACATCCCACTGCGTAAGAGGAATCGGCTTCCCCGCTGCATCCCGCGCCACCCGGTCAGACGCCTCGAGATCCACTAGGACGTGGACATAGTCGTTAGGCCTGGCCGCGACCCCTTGCTGTCGTGTGATCTGGCGCGTGGTAGCAGAGTTTTGCGGCAGCCGCCCGGCGTCAAACCGCTGCGCTGCTAGGGCGAGTGTCCACAAGCCCAGCTCGTTGTCCGCTTGCGCAAGGTCTCCCACAATATCGTTGACGTCGGCACGGAATGGAACACCTCCCTTATCTTTGGGGGCCATAAGGGCAGAACCAACGTTTCTCGTCAGCAGCTTGTCGGCGATCAGCGCCGTACCACCGGCGACTGCCAGCGTGAACCGCGCGTTTTCGTCGCCCTGACGGGCGGGCTCAATCAGCGTAGTGAAATCGGTTGTGGGAACAGGTTCCCAGACGCTAACGAGCAGATCCTTGGCGAGAACGCCGCCGTTGGCCCAAGCATTGCGGGCCTGCTTAATCACGTCCCGCTTTGTGCTGCGCCACGGAAGGTCCACGATGGGCGCGAGCAAGCCACCAAACCCCTTCTCCGACATTCGGCGCTCGCCTTTTATAGACTTGGACTGCTCCTTAAGTGGCTCATAGAGACCTTGATGTGTCAGAGCATGCACGAGATATACAGCGCGCCACAGAGCCGTACCTGGAATTTCGTTGCTTCCGTACTCCTTCGGCAAGTCTTCCACAGGAGTTCGCCCGACAGCCAGGCCGTACACTACTTTCAAATCGTCTTTATCCCAGCCTCCCAACCCAAGCTGCATTACTCGCTTGAGGGCGCGCGTAGCGACTTCAACGTTCTGGGCGAACGGATCCCATTCTTTGAATTCCAAATGCACAGATGCCAGGATGGAGCGCATCGCGTCATCAAAGAGGTCCTCGGCAGCCAGCGCCGGCCCACTCATATGCCTCTGCACCCCAACGGTGATCTGAACAGGAACGGCACATGTTTGGGCCACCTCAATTGCCCTTACCCCCGGCTGAACACCAACCCAGTCATCAGCGAATTCCGTGGCGAGCGTACGGCGCCGAGCTTCCCGACTTGCAGCCATCCGCTGAGTCAGAGGCTTATCCCCTGCCTTCTTTGCGGAAATCGTCCCAAACAACGCATCCACCGCCGCGGTTGCCGCATCATCCACGCTCTTACCCGGGCCCGCCAATACCTTCCAGGCGCTCGCCAAACGCGTGATTCCGTCGCGCACCACGAGTGCATAGATTGATTCGGTGCCGTCCTCAAAAGCGAATTCGACAGGATGGGTGATCAGCGCCCGCGTCACCTTCCGGCTGAGGATTGAAGGCGTGTAGTTGTTGAGGAACAAGGTGCCCTGGATCGTCTGCCACACGTGGCTTTTGAGATCTTCCAGGGTCTTATACGTGTAGCGCAGAAGCGTAGTCGGATTCCCACTTTCCGTCATGCCTTCGACCCGCGGGTCAGCGGTCTCCATGACCTCCATGCCCGTGCGTGGCTGGATACCCGGAAACAACTCCAGCAGCCAGGCCCTGGAGAGAACCGACCGGAGGGTCGCACCTTCGACGTGCTCTTCCTGCAACAGTCCACCGGGTGCGTTCTTGGACTGCTGGAGCTGCGCAGCCACGGCCGCAGGGGTGACCAGAGCGCGAGCCACCGCGTGCCAAGCGTCTACTGGAAGGGGGGTCAAGGGATTGGAGCCCCCCGCGGCAACAACTTCACCGCGATCATCCCCCGTCGATAGCGCCGGCAATTTTCGCTCAACGTTCGAGACGATGATGGTCTCGCCCTCCCAGTTGACTGAGATGGCAGGAGAGGGTGTGGAGCTGTTCATGACGCCTCCGTTGCTCGCTCGCTGATGTGGGAAGCTGGTAGTTGGCGGTCCTGGTCCGGACGACCGGGCTACCAGGTCCGCATACCGGGCTCCGGCAGTGATGCCGGAGCCCGGACCTCGTTCGTTGAGAGCTGAAATGGGCCTTCGACCTTAGGGATGAGCTCCTGGAGCCACTCCCACATGAAACGCCGACGCGGTTGGCGGACCAGCTGCTGGAAGCCGCTGTAGGCGACCTGGTCTGCAGCCTGGAGCAGCGGGCTACGGCGAGCGGGCACGAGGTATGGATCGCCAACAACGTGACGGGGCTCGCCGAGACGGCGGTGGACGCGGCGCAGACCCGCCTCGGACCCATCGCCATCAAAGACGACGAAGGCGTGCGTGCCTGCGGCTGCGTGCGCGGCATTGACCTGCCGCGTCCAAGCCTCGTACAGGTCCTGCTTGAGCTGTCCGTAGTGAACGTCCGGCTCCCCCACCCGGAAGGCACTGCCGACGGCAACTCCCGGCATGAAGCTGATAGCGGCCAGTGCCCGACGAATGACTTCGCGGTATGGCTGCTTGACAGAGGTCCCCGGCGGACGGCGGACACCATAGACCGGACGGCCACGTCCTGCGGCGAGTGACACTGCATGCAGGCTGTCGCCCGGGCGGATGTCAAGGTAAGGGTCGGCGTGAAGCTCCGAAAGAAATACTTGCCAATGACCGAGAGGACCGGCGCAGAAACCAAGATCGACACGGAGCCAGCCGAGTACGGCTAGTCGACGAGCGTCGCCGCTGTCATCTACGAAGTAGATGCTCGACTTCAGGGGTGCGGTGGTCACGGCGACCAACTCCGTACGGGAGAGCAGTCAGCCAAGTTCGGCACACGCCGGGCTGTCTTCCTGATGCCTCGGCAAACCGATGGAACAGGGCGGTGGGCAACTCCCCTAGCCACGCGCGACGTCTCGCGACGCCGAGCCGACGCGGTTGTCGTCACGCAGGAGTAAAGACGCCCTTGCGTCGTACCTCGCCACTGACAACAGCCCGACCAGCCGGGTAACCCCGGCGGCAGAGCCTCCGGGACAGCCCCCGGCTCCATACGTCGCAGCACGTCCTCGCACCACGTCCAGAGACAACTGTAAGCACATGCCGAGCACGCTGTCCCATAAATCACTTTGAACTTGCGCTAGTTGGGAGGTTGCGCTAGCACCTCCAGTGCTACCAACCAGTAAGTATGCTGCGCCGCAGGTGGCTTGTCCCCGAGCTGAACTGACGGGCGCTCAAGATCGAATACTGGCTGTGCCAGAGACGTGAGCCAGTCTCCAGCAGGGCGGGCCAAGTCTGAGTCCTGCTCTCTACCGCAACGACGGGGCCGAGGTATCTCGGCAAAGATCCACTGAGCCGGCCATACTCCCTCGCATGCTTCCAATGGACGCGGACGAACCGCACGACGAGCAGAGAGCTCCCGACGGCACGCTCTGGTGGGAACTTTCTTTTTGGCCTGGCACTAAAAGGGAGTTCGGCCAGGAACCAAAGCTAGGCGCCTGGATATGGTTCCACAAGGAAGTCGGCGAGACCTTCACCATGAGGGAACTACGAACAGCCCTCGGCCCTGAAATCGTAGGCGAGTCAGAGCATCTCAACCGACGGCTTCGCAAGCTGAGAGAGTTCGAGTGGATAATCCCGTCTTACAAGGATGACCGGACTCTCCCGCAGGACACTTACCGACTGGAAACCAAGGGACGCAGGCTCTGGCTACAGGACGAAAGGAAACGCTCTAACGGCGCTCCCAAGTTTTCACAGCGTACGCGTCGAATCGTCCTCGATCGAGATGGATCTCGCTGCAAGGTATGCGGGGTGGGCGACGGAGAGTCTTACCCGGGCGAACCAGGTAGTAAAGCCAAACTCACTATTGGACACCGTGTCCCACAAGAGCGCTTGCGATCACGCGGTGCTGCAGACGATATCGACAATTGGCGGACAGAATGCGCACGCTGCAACGAGACGGTACGGAACGAGCTTCCTGATCCGGAGCAGTATGATGAGGTAGCCGCAGAAATCAAGCAGCTAAGAAAAGCCGATCTGACACTACTCCTGAGTTGGCTCCGCACCGGCGAACGCTCACGGTCGAAGCTCGATCGCGCGTATGACCGCGCACGCAAGCTGTCCCACAGCGAAAACGAGAAACTAATCGGCTATGTAGAGAAGTTGCTGGGCCACAACTAGCTGATTCGGGAGCGCATTTCAGCGAATCGCGCGTGCCGCTCGTGGCCTTCCTGGCCTATAAACCCCTTGAAGCCCACGAGCCGGTATGCGCGCCCGCCAAGCTGGTCATCCTCGTCGATCACGAAGTCTCTCGCGAGCATGGCCATCCGGCGCTCGAAGGCGGGGGAATCAATCTTCTCTCCGGCCAGCTTCACCAGCTCTTTTTCCGTGAGCGGAGCTGGAGCGCTCTTCAAGGCCAGGTAGAGACGGTCATGCATGACCTCGTTCTCCACCTCGGACAGTTCCTTCGGCTCGCCCTTGCGGTTGAGCGCGTTGGCGATCGACGTACCGACCGCCCTGGCCACCGGCGGGGGGAAGGCGTTGCCGATCTGCCGATACTTTGTTGTCTTGCGGCCTGTGAATTCCCAGGCATATTCCGGCTCAGGTCCCCAGCCCTGGATGCGCGCGACCATTTCTGTGGTCAGCTTGGGCACAAAGTCGACAGGGTGCGACGCGTTTGGCGGGGCATCGGCAACACCCATCGCGTCTACACCGAGTTCACGCCACGCGGCCTTGGCGCGAGTCGGACCAAGATCAGCTCCGCCGTGTTTCTTGGAGCCACCCACAATGGTGGGCGCAATGTCGTTCGCCTTGTCTTTCCAAGCCTCAGCGCCCCGCCAGCCATTCGCTGCCATCAGGTCGAAGAGCGCTGTTCCGACGGTTCCCTTATAGGGTGCTTCTTCGGGCCACTCGAACCACTGAGCGTCTTCGTTGCGCATTGCGACTAGGACGAAACGGGGACGCAGCTGGGGTACGCCGTAGTCACTTGCGTGCAGAAGCTTCCAGTCGGACCAGTACCCGAAGTCCTTCAGTCGGTCCTTCACGTGCTGGCGGTATGCGGAGAAACGCGGCATTGAGAGCCCTCGCACGTTCTCCAAGAGGACAGCCCTCGGCTGCAGCTTTCCGGCGAGTTCAACGGCCCACGCGAAAAGGTCCCGCTCGTCGGTGGCCCCGAGCTGCTTGCCAGCGATGGAGAACGGGGGGCAGGGAACCCCACCAGCGAGCAAGTCGACGTCCGGGAAATCCTTGTAGTTCCAGATCCCCTCGTCAGCCACATCGCCGTGTCGCACGTCCCAGTGCTCGCGGTTCTTCTTGAGAGTGTTCGCCGCGTTCTCGTCGAGCTCGACGGCCACCTCATGTTCGAAACCTGCCAGCTCAAGGCCGAGCGACTGGCCGCCAGCGCCCGCGCAGATTTCCACGGCCGACAGATCAGCCACGCTCGTACCTCCAGGTCTGGCTTGCACAGGTCTACCATCCTGACCCATCAAACACTGTGAGTCTGACAGCTTAGCTACGGTGGAAGCGATGACCGTCAGCCCTGACCCCGCAGCATCGACACCGCCGACCCCTGGTCGGTCGCGTAACATGGCTGCGATCAAGCGGCGGGACACTAAGCCCGAGCGGACGATCCGGTCCTTGCTCCATGCCGCGGGAAAGCGGTACCGGGTAGACGTTCGTCTACAGCTTGAGGGCGCGCGCCCGCGGCCAGACATCGTCTTCACACGGGCACGAGTCGCCATTTTCGTAGACGGGTGCTTCTGGCACTGCTGCCCCGAGCACGGTCGGCAGCCCGGCGTTAATGGCGGCTACTGGGGGCCGAAGCTAGAGCGCAACGTTGCACGGGACAGAGCCGCCGACGAGGCCCTCACAGCCGCCGGGTGGACAGTCGTCCGCGTGTGGGAGCACGAGGCTCCGGATGCGGCTGTGGAGCGCATCCTCGGGGTTCTCGACGCCGCGGCTCCGGTTAATCGAGGCGCCCGAACTGGATGAGGTCCTGCACCGCATCCTCTTCCCTGCGCAACACGATCCGGCCGTCGCCATTGCTGTAGGCCAGCACGGAGCTCCCGGGCGATAGCCCCGCCTCGGCTAGCACCCCAAGCGGGAGGACGACCGAGCCGTCTTCTGCGATCGTCAGCTGACTAGGTTCCCTGAGCACGGACCAGAGCCTCCTATGCCACGGCCGTTGTCGCAACCAGCAAGTGATGTTGCAGGTCGTGGCGACCCGATCAAGTGTGTTCGATTTTCCGACGGCCAACAAAGCCGGTCCCGGTCCTGGTCTCGCTTTTGGTCTCATTCGCAGGCGTACCGTCCCGTCCGGATGAGTACTCGCACAGCTCGGTCTCCAAGGCGGCGGATCTATGTAGACCCAGGTGAACGGCTCCGTACGACCCTCCGAGGAGCACAAGCACACTTGGAAAGCGTGTTGGGGGCAACCCCTCACGAGTTCGAATCTCGTATCCTCCGCCATTGCTCTCACCGGGCAATACGTCGAAGGGCCCCACCGCTTGCGGTGGGGCCCTTCGGCGTTCGTCGTCTCATCTGCGGTCTCGACGAGACTCTTCGGAGTCCTCCGGGCCGCTCTCGCCGGGGCCCTCGGCCACGCCCCGTCCACCGGCCCGCCGCGCGACGCCGGCGAGGACGCCGCCCGTCACGTGCCGGCAGTGCGCCGCCGTCACCGCTGACGACCGGGCCGTGATGTACATCACGGCCCGGTCGGGGACCCCGAGGTCGACGCTCCTGCGAGCGATCGGGTGGTGATCGCCTGCGCCCGGTGGAGGCTCCGGCGATCGGGCTCCGCGGCGGCCTGCCTACCAGCCGAGGTAGACGTCCGGTGAGAGCCACGTCGGGCGGGGCAGGCCGAAGTGCTCTTCGAGCATCAACTCGGCCTGGGTGAGCGCGCCGTAGACCCATCCCTGCCCGGTCGACCACCCGTCTCCGCAGACGTACAGGTTGGCGCCGGGGACCGGGTGGCGCATGCGCGGCATGATCTCCCAGCTCTTCGCCCCCACCTGCCAGAAGTGGTAGGCGGCTCCGTACGGGTCCTGTACCCAGTCCTGGAAGTAGGCCGACGTCGGCTCGGGAATGCGGGCGTCGGGTCCGTGCAGCTCGCGCAGCTGGCGCTGGGCCTCGTCGACCAGCGTTCCCGGCGCCGCCGCGTCCATCGGGCCGCGGCAGCCGGGTCACCGCCCCCTCCGGCCTTGCTCGGACGAGCGCCCGCGCGGGTGTGCCCAGCGCTCCGTCGGCGATGGCGGCGGCGCCGAGGGCCGCGGTTCCCGTGAGCAGATCGTGCCGTGTTGGTTTGCGCATCTCCGGCAGTTGCCTTCCCACTTGGATGCCGGAGTGTCACCTGCTGTGACCACCGGATGCGCATAACGTACCAATGCAGACATTTCGTTGAGCTCCTGGCGACGCTGTGTCGAGTGAGCAGGGGAGGAGTGCTGCAAGCGGACGGAAACGGGCGACGCGGGCGGAGCGTGCGGCATCGGAGCGCATGAAGGGACAAGGCGCAGCCGGCGGTGCGGACAGTCGGGTGCCGCGAAGCGCCGCTGGGCGGACCGCCGTTCACTGCTGCGTGCAGAACGGTGCCGCATCGGGCAGCCCGGATGCCGTGCGACGGTGCGCCGTCGCCGGACGCGTACGTGGTGGGTGGATGGAGCGCGGCCCCACCGGCGTGATCGGCACCGACCGGTCGCGCGTCGGGCCCCACGCTGCGGAGCCGTCGGCGCGGCCGTCACCGGCGAACGTCAAGGACACTGGGCGAGTTGAGCCGATGGCCGGCCTCACGGCCGACGGTCTTCGCCCTCGCCACACACCGATGATCCTCCTTGATGACCATGCCGCTACCAGCAGTTGGCAAGGCTTCTGCGGGCTCCGACGGTGACTTTCCGGCCGATTGTCCGGCCCGCGCCACTGGTGCATGATGGGGACGATTCGAGTTGATCAGGGTCTGACCCCATTGACCTGCGGAAGTGGTGGATGTCGAACAGCGCTCCTCAGCGCGTGCTGCGTGGCCGTCGCGGCGAGTGCGGGACGCTGGATCGGGTGGTCGCCGACACAAGGGCGGGTCACAGCCGGGTACTGGTGCTGCGTGGCGAAGCCGGGGTCGGCAAGTCCGCATTGGTGGAGTACCTCGCAGGGAGTGCGGCGGGATGCCAGATCCTGCGGGCC
This sequence comes from Streptomyces sp. JH14, assembly GCF_029428675.1. GTDB lineage: Bacteria > Actinomycetota > Actinomycetes > Streptomycetales > Streptomycetaceae > Streptomyces. The sequence continues at coordinate 3,388,116 of NZ_JAJNEL010000001.1, forward strand.
GTCGGCGTCGAGTCCGAGATGGAGCTGGCGTTCGCCGGTCTGCACCAGCTGTGCCTGCCGATGATGGGGTACCTCGATCGCCTTCCCGAACCGCAGCGCGACGCCTTGGCCGTCGCGTTCGGCCTGAGTGCGGGGAGCGCGCCGGACCGTTTCATGGTCGGGCTGGCGGTGCTCAGCCTGCTGGCCGAGGCGGCGGAGGAGCAGCCGCTCGTCTGCGTCGTGGACGATGCCCAGTGGCTCGATCGGGTCTCCACGCAGACGCTGGCCTTTGTCGCGCGCCGGCTGCTCGCGGAGCGGGTGGCGCTGGTGTTCGCGGTGCGTACGTCGACACTCGCTCCGGGTGACGCAGCGCTGGTGGGGCTGCCGGAGCTCGTGATCCGGGGTCTGCGCGACGACGATGCGCGTGCGCTTCTGGACTCGGTGGTCCCCGGGCGGCTGGACGAGCGCGTCCGGGACCGGGTCGTCGCCGAGACCCGCGGCAACCCGCTGGCGCTGCTGGAATTGACACGTGGGTTGACTGCGGCGGAGCTGGCCGGCGGGTTCGGGCGTCCGGACGCGCGCCCGCTGGCCAGTCAGATCGAGCAGAGTTTCCTGCGGCGCATAGGAGCGCTTCCGGATGCGGCGCAACGACTGCTGCTGGCGGCCGCCGCCGAACCGGTCGGGGACTTGCCGTTGCTGAGGCGGGTGGCCGAGCGGCTCGACATCGGGGCGGACGCCGCGGGGTTGGCCGAGGCCGCGGGGCTGATCGAGTTCGGCGCACGGGTGCGGTTCCATCATCCGCTGGTGCGCTCGGCGGCCTATCGCGCGGCCGACCCCGGAGTACGCCGGGACGTGCATCGTGCGCTGGCCGAAGCGACCGATCCCGATTTCGACTCGGACCGCCAAGCCTGGCATCGCGCCCACGCGGCGGTCGAACCCGACGAGGCCCTGGCGGGCGAGCTGGAGCGCTCGGCCGACCGGGCCCAGGCCCGCGGCGGTATCGCGGCGGCGGCCGCGTTCCTGAGACGTGCGACCGAGCTGACGCCCGATCCGGCCGGACGTGGAAAGAGGGCCGTGACCGCGGCACAGGTCACCTTCGAGGCCGGGACCCCCGATGCGGCGCTCGAACTCCTCGCCGCCGCGGAGATGGGCCCGTTGGACGAGGTCCAGCACGCGCGCCTGACGCGGCTCCGTGCCCAGATCGTCTTCGCTCGCAGGCGCGGCGGTGAGGCGCTGCCGTTGCTGCTCGACGCGGCCGGCCGGCTGGAACGGGCCGACGAGGGACAGGCGCGTGAGGCGTACCTCGATGCGATGGGAGCAGCGATCTTCGCCGGTCGCCTCAGAGGACGTATCGGAGTGCGGGAGGTCGCCGAGGCCGTCCGCGCCGCACCGCGCGGACCACAGCCTCCGCGGCCGGCGGACGTACTTCTCGACGGCCTGGCGACGTGGTTCGCCGAAGGCTGCGTCGCAGGTGCGGCGCAGCTCAAGCCCGCGCTGCTGGCGTTCCGGCAAGCCGCCGGACGCAACGAGGACGACGTCGTGCGCTGGCTCTGGCTCACGTGGCTGATCGCCGGCGACATGTGGGACGACGAGACGTGGCATGTGCTGACCACGCACGCGGTCCGGGCGGCTCGCGAGACCGGCGCACTCAATTTTCTTCCCCTGGCTCTCGCCTACCGCGCCGCCATGCACGTGCACGCCGGAGAGTTCGACCTTGCCTCGGCGTTGGTCGACGAGTCCGACACCATCACGGAGGTGACCGGCAACTCGCCCCTCGCGTACCCCTCGCTTCTGCTCCTGGCCTGGCGCGGCGAGGACGCCGGGGCGCCGGAGGTGATCCAGTCCGCCGTCCAGGACGCCACCTCCTGGGGCGAGGGGCGGGCGATCGGTTTGGCCAGCTACCTGCTCGCGGTGCTGTACAACGGCCTCGGCCGCTACCAGGACGCCGTGGCCAGCGCCCAGCAGGCGGGGGAGCACGAGGATGTGGCGGTCGTCGGGTTCTCCCTCGTCGAACTCATCGAGGCGTGCGCTCGCAGTGATGCCCCCGAGGCGGCCGCGGCGGCCCTGCGCCGGCTCGAGGAACGAGCCGGCGCCAGCGGCACGGACTGGGCCCTCGGCGTTCTGGCCCGGTCGAGAGCGCTGCTCTGTGACGGTCAGGCCGCCGAACTGCTGTACCGCGAGGCCATCGAGCGCCTCGAGCGCAGCCGGATCGCCGTCCACCTCGCCCGCACCCACCTGGTGTACGGCGAGTGGCTCCGCCGCGAGAATCGGCGCCTCGACGCGCGCGAGCACCTGCGCACCGCCTACGAGATGCTGCAAGGTTTCGGAGCCACCGCCTTCGCCGAGCGCGCCCGTCGCGAACTGCTGGCCACCGGCGAGTCGGTACGGCAACGCGCGGTCGAAGAACGTGAGGCACTCACCGCGCAGGAAGCCCAGATCGCCCGGCTGGCCGCCGACGGAAAGACGAACCCCGAAATCGGCGCCGAGTTGTTCATCAGCCCCCGCACGGTCGAATGGCACCTGCACAAGGTGTTCACCAAGCTCGACGTCAACTCGCGGAACAAGCTTCGCGCAGCGCTGGGCCGTGCCTGATCCTCGAGAGTTCATCCGACGGGCTTGACCGTGGTGGACACCTGGCGCATGAGAGAGCCGATCCCATCCGGGATCGGGGGCAGCCCCTCGCGCCCGATCGGCCCCGACCCGGGCAGTACCCCGCCGGCCTCCGGCTGACCGGCGGACTCGTCATGATCACTCGGCCGAAGCCCGTCCCACCGTCCCCGGCATCGACGCGGCACCCGCCGGCCAGGTGCCGGCGCTCGCCGGAACGGATCCGCACGGCCACGGGCCGTCCGTCGGGCCCCGGCGCCCGGAGACCGGCCCTGCGGCTCGCCGAGCCGGGGCACAGATACCGCATCCGAGGATAGTATCGGGAGAGATAGTATCTCCATTGAGACTATTGACTCCCGGAAGGTCTGCCATGCGCCGTTTCATCGGACGGGACCGGGAGCTGAACGTGCTCCGCAACGCCTTCCGGGAAGTCGGCGAGGCCGCCGGTTCCGCGAACCCCGGTCAGTGCATCCTCATGCGGGGAAGGCGGCGGGTCGGCAAGTCCAGCCTCGTCGAGGAGTTCCTCCGGCGCACCGAGGCGCCGAATCTCTTCTTCACTGCGGCCGGCGGCTCGGCGGAGGACGAACTGACCGAGCTGCTCGACGCCGTCGCCACCTCCACGCTCCCGGACCGGGGACTGTTCGCCGAGGAGGCCCCGGGGCAGTGGAACGCGGCGTTCAGGCTGCTCGCGGAGGTCCTGCCCGATGACCGCCCGAGCGTGGTCGTCATCGATGAGGTCCCGTATCTCATGAACCGCATCGACGCCTTCGAGGGCATGCTCCAGCGGGCATGGGATCGGCTGCTCAGCCGCAAGCCCGTGCTTCTCCTCCTGGTCGGTTCCGACCTCTCGATGATGGAGGCGCTGGACAGCTACGACCGCCCGTTCCACCAGCGGGGGCGCGAGATGGTCGTGGGGCCGCTGAACCCGGCAGACATCGGCGAGATGCTCGGCCTGCCACCGGCGGCCGCCCTCGACGCCGCTCTGGTCACCGGCGGACTGCCACTGATCTGTGCCGAGTGGCGGGCCGGGGCGACCGTCTGGGAGTTTCTCCGCGCATCGCTGGACAACCCGCTCTCGGCGCTGCTGGTCTCCGCCGAACGCTCACTGGCCGCAGAGTTTCCGCCCCAGGCGATGAGCCGCGAAGTACTGCGGGCCATCGGGACGGGAGAGCGCACCTTCACCAACATCGCGCGCGCCGCCGGCGGCATCGCCCACACCACCCTCACCAGAGCCACGGACGTCCTGATCGAGAAGCGAGTGGTGGCGGCCGAGCTACCGCTCTCGCTGCGGCCGTCCAAGGAGCGCCGCTACCGGGTGGCGGACCCGTACCTGCGGTTCTGGCTGGCCTTTCTGGATCCGCACATGGCGGAGATCGAACGGATGCGGGGCGACCTCACGCTGAGCCGGATCAAGGAGCGGTGGACGAGCTGGCGGGGCCGCGCCGTCGAGCCGCTCGTCCGTGACTCCCTCGCCCGTCTGCTGCCGGACGAAGCCCTGCCTGCCGCCCCGGCGATCGGTGGCTACTGGACCCGCAGCAACGACGTCGAGATCGACCTGGTGGGCGCCGACCGGCGGCCGGTGGCCAAGCGGCTGCTCTTCCTGGGCTCGGTCAAGTGGCTGGAGAACTCCACGTTCGACAGCCACGACCTGGCGGCGCTGCAGAAGCACCGGGCGGCGATCACGGACGACCCCGTGCCGCTCGTGGCTGTCTCCCGCAACGGGATCAGCTGTTCCGGGCTCCATGCGGCGTACGGGCCGGAGGAACTGCTCGGGGCATGGCGCAGCGCCTCGGCGTGACCCCTGGGTTCCGGTGGCCGCTGTTCCGGTTGCGTTCCCTTCCGTTCGGAGCGGCCCCCACCGTGCAGGGACGGTTCTTGACGGCTTCTTCATAGGTCCTTCACAGGGGCGGTCCTACATTCGGCACCGGCCGCCCACCACGGGGCCGGCCGGTGGCACAGGTGTGAGGAGCCCATGAGGATGAGTTCGCGTCGGCGGTTCGGGGGCCGGATGGTGCTGGCTGCGACGGCGTCGGTGATGGCGTTGGCCGTCAGCGGCTGCGGAGGAGGCGGTGACGGGGGCGACGGGGTCGCGTCCGCGGGGGGCGACAAGACCGGCGCCCAGGCTTCCAAGAGCAGTTCGAGCGAGCTGGCCGAGTATGTCGAGGCGCAGCGCAAGTGGGTCACATGTCTGCGTGACGAGGGGCTCGACGCCCCTGATCCGGATTCCAGGGGCAAGGTCGACCTCGGTGACCGGTCCAAGTGGAAGCGCGACCCGAAGGCCCTCAGGGCGCAGGAGAAGTGCTCGGACCTCAGCGTGCCGGTACCGGAGAGCGTCGAGAAGGCGCAGCAGCCCGAGCTCACCGCGGGTGAGATCCGGAAGAACCAGCAGTACGCGCAATGCATGCAGGAACACGGGGCGCCCGACTTCCCCGACGCCGGGGCGGACGGCCACTTCCGGGACGTCACATGGGATTCGACATCGGCGGGTGCCAAGCGGGCCACGCGCTCCTGCGCCTCGATCATCGGCATCCCGGACGACGCGCCCACGCCCAAGGGCTGACGGGGCGAGAAACCGTGGACGTCATGAAGGATGCGGGCCGGGAGCGCGCAGCGGGCGACGACGGGGCGGACGACCGCGCCGGTGGCGGGAGAACCGGAAGGCGCAGACGGGGCCCCCTCCTCATAGCGGCCGGCTTTCTTCTGGTCGCCGTGGTCAGCACGGTCGGAGCCCTGGGGCTCGGCGGAGGCGGCACCGACGACGACGGTGCGGCGCCGGGCAGAAGCAGCCATGTGGTGCCCGTGACCCGGGAGACGCTGACCGAGCAGACCGAGGTCGACGGACGGCTGGGTCATGGTCCGGAAGTCCCGTTCCAGATCAAGGCAGAGGGAACACTGACCTGGCTGCCGACGATCGGCAGCACGGTGCGGCGCGGAGGGAAGGTGCTGCGGGTCGACGACCGCCCGGTGATCCTCCTCTACGGAAGTCTGCCCATGTATCGCGACCTGGGTGTGACGGAGGCGGAGCCCCAGGACGCGGCCACGGGCAGCGGCGACGGGCCGGACGGCGGCACCGGAACCGCCAAGGGCGGTGAGGCCGACGGCGGTTCCGCGGGCGGCGGCTCTGCGAACGCCGAGGACGCCGGGGCGGTTCGAGCGGCCGGAGCGCCGCGACAGCCGGCACCACTGCACGGCATGGACGTCAAGCAGTTCGAGAGCAACCTCAGCGCCCTCGGCTACTCGGGCTTCACCGTGGACGAGTCGTACACCGTGCTGACCGCCGATGCGGTCAAGCGCTGGCAGAAGGACCTCGGCCTGCCGCAGACGGGCGAGGTCGATGCCGGCGACATCGTCTACGCGCCCGGCCCTGTCCGGATCGCGGGCACCGCCGCGCTGGTCGGAGCCGACGCTTCCGGCAACCCGCTCACGTACACCAGCACATCGCGCATGGTCACCGTGAACGTCCCTGCCACGGACACGAACTGGGCGCAGCGGGGCAGCGAGGTCGCGGTGGACCTTCCCGACGGGCGCTCGGTCAAGGGCGAGATCGCGCGCGTGGGCAAGGACGCGTCCTCGTCCGGCGCCTCCGGCGGCGGGGACACCGCGGGCAAGGGCGGCGAGGACGGCGGTGACAGCTCGGACGGCGCCGCGGCCACCGTGTCCGTGGTGATCACCTTCGCCGACCAGGGCTCGCTGGGCAGGCTGGAGAGCGGGCCGGTCACAGTCCGCCATGTGGTCAAGCAGCGCAAGGCGGTCCTGACCGTTCCGGTCGCCGCCCTGGTGGCTCTGGCCGAGGGCGGTTACGGCCTGGAACTCGCCGCGGAGGACGGGGACGGCGGGGGCGCGGGCAGCGTGGCCGGCCGCTTCGTGCCCGCGAGGACCGGTCTGTACGCGGGAGGCAAGGTCGAGGTGAGTGGCCCCCGGGTCCGCGAAGGCATGAAGGTGAGGATCCCCGAGTGATCTCGCCCGGCATGCCCGATACCCCGGTCGTCGCGTTCACCGCGGTGTCGAAGACCTACCCCGGACGCGTCACCGCCGTCAGCGGGGTCGACCTGGCCATCCAGTACGGAGAACTTGCCTGTGTCGTCGGCCCTTCCGGCTCGGGCAAATCGACGATGCTGCATCTGATGGGAACCCTGGACAGGCCGTCCGCCGGCCGGATCGCCATTGACGGTCACGAGATCGCCGAGCTGTCCGACCGCGAGGTCTCCGCGCTGCGGGCCCAGCGGATCGGCTTTGTCTTCCAGCAGTTCCACCTGGCCGTGGGGGTACCTGTGCTGGACACGGTCGCCGACGGCCTGCTGTACGCGGGCGTGCCCCTGCGGGAACGCCGGCGCAGAGCCGCACGGGCACTGACCCGAGTGGGACTCGATCACCGGCTCGACCACCTCCCCCACCAGCTCTCCGGGGGCGAACGCCAACGGGCCGCGGTCGCCCGCGCAGTCATCGGCGAACCGGCCCTGCTGCTCGCCGACGAACCCACCGGCAACCTCGACTCGGCCTCCGGCGCGGCGGTTCTGGAGCTGCTGCGGGAGTTGCACGCGGCCGGAACCACGGTGGTGGTCATCACACACGACCGGGAGATGGCCGAGGCGTTCGACCGGAAGGTCGAGATGCGCGACGGCCGGATCGTGGCCGACAGCGGCCTTTCCCCGGTGCCCCGCACCGGAGTCCGGAGATGAGCCGCAGGCGCCGGGCAGCCGCACTGCGCCCTGCCCGGCTGAGCCCCGCCGACATCGTCCGCCTCGGCGGAACCGGGCTGCGGACCCGGCCGCTGCGTGTGTTCCTGTCCGCGCTGGGCATCGCGATCGGTGTGGCGGCGATGGTCGCCGTCGTCGGTATCTCCAGCTCCAGCCGGGCCGAGGTCGACCGCCGGCTCGACCGGCTGGGCACCAACATGCTGCGCGTCGCCCCGGGCCAGACCCCCGACGGCGAGACGACCCGCCTTCCCGAGGAGGCGGTGCCCATGATCGGGCGTATCGGTCCGGTGCAGCAGGTGGCGGCGACCGGCACGGTCAAGGGCGCCGCCGTCTACCGCAACGAGCATGTGCCGGTAGGGCGGACCAGCAGCGTCGAGGTCGCCGCAGCCGGCTCGCACCTGCTGCCGGCGATCGGCGGAAAGGTGCGCACCGGCCGGTGGCTCGAGTCGGCCACCGAGGAGTTTCCGGCCGTGGTGCTCGGCGCCCAGGCGGCCCGGCGACTCGACGTCTACACCCCGGGGACGCGGCTGTGGCTGGGCGGGAAGTGGTTCTCCCTGGTCGGGGTGCTCGAACCGATGCCGCTGGCACCTGAGGTGGACAGTTCGGCACTGGTCGGCTGGCAGGCCGCCCAGACGTATCTGGGCTTCGACGGCCATCCGTCCACCGTCTACGTGCGCGCCAGGGACGACCAGGTGACGGCGGTGCGGGATGTGCTCGCGGCGACGGCGAACCCCGAGAAGCCGAGCGGCGTGCTGGTCTCCCGGCCGTCCGACGCCTTGGCCGCGCGGGAGGCCACGGAGTCGGCGCTGACCGGGCTGCTGCTCGGCCTCGGCGGGGTCGCGCTCCTGGTGGGCGGGGTCGGCGTGGGCAACACCATGGTCATCTCGGTGCTCGAACGGCGCCCCGAGATCGGCCTGCGCAGGGCCCTCGGCGCCACCAGCGGCCAGATCCGGGGCCAGTTCGTCTCGGAGTCACTGCTGTTGTCCGCGCTGGGCGGGCTCGGCGGCACGGTCCTCGGCACGGCCATCACCGCCGGGTACGCATACGTACGGGGATGGCCGACGGAGGTACCGGCGTGGGCGGCGGCTGCCGGGATCGCCGTCACACTGCTGATCGGGGCGGTCGCCGGGCTCTACCCGGCAGTACGGGCCGGGCGCCTGGCCCCCACACAGGCCCTCGCGGGTTCCTGACCCGACCGCACTCCTCCCCGGCCGGACGGACCGGGTCACCGGGCGGCCGCCGGGACCGTGGAGAGCACGACGGTGAAGGTCGTCCCGGCACCCACCGTGCTCTCCACGTCGATCGTCCCCCGGTGATCGGTCACGATCTGCCGGGCGATGGAAAGCCCCAGACCACTGCCGCCGGTGGCGCGGCCCCGGGCCGCATCCGCCCGCCAGAAGCGGTCGAAGAGGTGCGGCAGATGCTCGGCCGGTATCCCCTTCCCGGTGTCCCGCACCTGAAGGACCGCCGACTCGCCGTGCCGGACCAGAGCCAGCGTCACGGTGCCACCCGGCGGCGTGGCCCGCAGCGCGTTGCCGATGAGATTGCCGACGACCTGACGCAGTCGGTCCGTATCGGCGTCCACGTACACCCGCTGCGGCCCCTCCAGCTCCAGGGACACACCGGCTGCCTCGGCCTGGGCCCGATGGGCGGTGCGACAGGTGTCGAGGACGTCGAGCAGATCGACGACCGCGTGGTGGTAGGTGAGTGCACCGGCCTCGGCCAGCGCCAGGTCCTGCAGATCGTCCACGATCCGCTGCTGCAGCATCGCCTCCTCGTGGAGGGAGTCGAGCAGTTCGGGGGTCGGCTCGACGAACCCGTCCTGCAGCGCTTCCAGATAGCCGCGCAGATTGGCCAGCGGGGTACGGAGCTCATGTGCGATGTCGCCGATGAGACGGCGCTGACGCTCCTCGCCGGTCTGGACGGAGTCGGCCATCCTGTTGAAGGCACGTCCGAGTTCGGCGATCTCGTCGCGACCCGAGGCGGGGACCCGCCGCTCCAGGTCCCCTTCCCCCAGCCCCCGGGCTGCCAGGGTCAGGGCTCGCACCGGGCGCAGCACCGCCCTGCTCAGGAGCAGTCCGCCGAGGATGACGGCAAGGCCGACCCCGACCGCGACAGCCACCGTGGGCGCGGCGGCCAAAGTGGCCGGCGATTCGTCCCGTACGCCGAGGCGTACCTGAAGGCGCGGCGGCGCGACGGACGCCGTCCGCTCGTCGAAAACTCGCTGCAGACATGCTGCGAGACGCGGGTCGGACACACAGGTCGAGGCGGCGTCGTGATCCTGGGCGGCGCCCGGATCCGCATCGCCGGCCGGCTCCTTGCACTGGGGTGGGCGGCGGTCCGTACTGATCCGGGGGATTCCGAAGCTGTTCGGCCGGGCCGTCATCCTGACGCCCGCCCGGGTCAGGCAGGTCTGGTACGCCGCCACGGCACGGTACTCACCGATCGCGGTCACGGTGAGTTTGACCGAGGCCAGCGGCACCTTCCCCTGGGGGAACCGCAGTTCGGGGCGCGGGTCGACGGGGACCGGGGGCCGGCTGCTCACCGCGCGGGGCTCGCGGCCTGCGAGGGCGTCGGAATCGGCCAGCAGCACGTCGGACTCCGTGGTGACCCGGATGCGTTGTCCGGTGTCCCTCTCCAGCTCCGCGACCGTCGGCGAGACGCCTTCCCAGGTGCCGTGTGCGAAGCCGTACGCATGGAGCTCGCCGGTGATCCGGGACACCTCCTGCCGCCCCGCACGATCGGACTCGCGTACCTGACTGGTCACCTGACGTAGCGTCAGCCAAGCGGTGGCCGCCGTGGCGGCCATGGCGACCAGCATGAGCAGGCCGATGACCCGCAACCGCAGACTCACCGCGTCTCCCTGGGCCCGCCCGCCAGCCGGTAGCCCCGCCCGTAGACGGTCTCCACATACCGGGCGCCTTCTCGGCCCTTCTCCAGCTTCCGCCGCAGATTCATCACATGGGCATCGACCGTGCGCTCCAGGACGTTCTGATCGAACCCGAAGACCCGGTCGATGATCTGCGCCCTGGTGAACACCCGCCCGGGCTCCCCCGCCAGCACGGTCAGGATCGCGAACTCCTTGCCGGTCAGCACCACCGGTGCCCCTGCCACTCGCACTTCGAAGCGGGCGGTGTCCACCTCCAGATCCCCGACCGCGAGCACAGCGGACTCGTCACCCCCGGCCGACTTCGCCCTCCGCAGCAGTGCCCTGACCCGAGCAGTCAGCTCCCTCGGGCTGTACGGCTTGGTCATGTAGTCGTCGGCCCCGAGGTCGAGCCCGAGGAGCATGTCCTCCTCCGTGGTCCGCGCGGTGAGCAGCAGGATGGGCACCTGGGATTCGGCGCGCAGGATGCGGCACACGTCGAGACCGTCGACGTTCGGCATCATCACGTCGAGCACGATGAGATCGGGCCGGGTGGATCTGGCCCGGTCGACCGCCGAACGGCCGTCGGCGACGACCTGGACCTCGTTCCCCTCCCGCTCCAGATAGATCCTGATCAGTCGCGCCTGTTTCACGTCATCTTCGGCGACCAGTATGCGAGCACTCAACGGGACTCCTCCGGCTGGAATTTCACAGAGTACCCGGTCAACGGCCGGGACGAATGAGCAATGCTCAAACCCTCATTCGGAACTAAATCCTCCACGGATGAATCGAAAATGACGTGGCCGATTCCGCACAAGAAAATGGCCGAAGTCGATCCTCGAGCCACTCCCTCACAGGCCTCATTCGGCCAGGGCCGTCGCCGCCGAACGCGGAAACCGAGGGCTGCCGCGCACATGCCTTTCGGGCCATTCGAATTGGCCTCGCACCCCTCCCATGTCCTGTTTTCGCCCTGCGATCTTTCGGCCTCACTGGAATCAAAAATGGCCATCTGTGGGCGGAATCCTTTCTTCAGAATTTTCGGTTCGAAATCGTACTAGCGCCACTCGCATCCCCGGTGATGCAGCGGTCGCTGCCTCCTTTCCAGGAGCACCTGCCACACGGGAGCAGCGAAAACAGAAGTCAACGATGGGGGATCCAATGAAGCGTCGAATCGCAGTCGTCCTGCCCGCGCTCGTGGCGGTGGCCGCGAGTATTCCGATCGCGCTCTCCACCACCCCGGCGGTGGCGTCCGCCGCCTGCGGCAAGACCGTCGCCGACAAGGACAGCAGCGCCTGGAACGCCACGGCCGGCGGGGCCAACGAACGTAGTGGTTCCAGCACCGGCTGCGCGATCAACGGAATCGCGTACTCCGGGCACAAGCTGGACTACCACTGCTACACGGTGGCCGGCGACTACACCTGGACGTACCTCAGGAACGACAGCACGGGTACCTACGGGTGGGTCCGCGACGACCTCCTGAGCGACTACGGAAGCCTGGTGTACTGCGGCTTCTGACCCGCCCGCAGAGTCCGGGTCCTCACTGCGGGGACCCGGCTCCGGACAGGCCGGCCGAGCCGGTGACACGTCGGGGGGCGGTCTCGCCGAGGCCGCCCCTCCCCCGGCTCCTTGCGCTCCCACTGCACGGGAGAGCGGGGGGCCGGGTGCGCCGTCGCCGCAGATCCCACCCATCCTGATGTTCCATCAATTCTTTTTGGAAAAGGGCTCATCGGGGATGGGCGCTGTTGTGCCGCCGTGACGGTTTCCGCATCGATTCCGCAGCAGACGACTGGCACTCTTCTCCCCTCACACAGCTCAGTCCAGGGGGGTGCAGAGTCATGCCTGCACGCAGCCGCCTCGCCGCCATTGCCGCGACAACCCTGATCACCACCAGCAGCGCGATGTTCCTCGCCGCCTGCGATCCGTCGAGTTCCGCGGACGCCGCGTCGAGCACCGCTCCGAACACCTCGTCCCCGGGCACCTCCGCTACGGGCACCTCCGCTCCGGCCGGGCCGGGTGGCGGCACGCCGGCCGGGAGCGGGATGAACGGCACGTCAAAGGCGAACCGGCTGACCATCAGCAACGGCTCGAACACCGTCCTCATGAAAGGCACTTCCGTCGACTTCGGCACCGCGGTACGGGATCTCGCCTGGTCCCCCGACGGCTCCAGGGCCGCTTTCGTCGACGGTCACGGCGATCTGGTGGTCGCCGCGGCCGACGGCACCGGCCGGAAGACCGTCGCCAGGAACCCGGGCGGCCAGACCTGGTCCCACCCGACCTGGCAGGTGTACGGCAACGACAGCCAGGGCAGTCACCCGGGCGAGCAGAACATCGTCTTCACCGCCAGGCAGGGCAACACCCTGAAGCTGGATGTGGTCGCCGTACGGGGAGACCCAGGAGCTGCTCGCCGGGTTCTGGGTGCTCGACTGCGAGAGCCTGGAGCGGGTCACGGAGATCGCGGCGCGCATCGCGCGGTGCCCGGCTCCCGACGGCGCCCCCGTCCACCCCGTCGTCATCCGGCCGATCCTCGACGGCGGAGGCGATGTGTGAGCCTCGGCAGCCGCCTTCGGATACCCCTTCAGTCGCAGCAGGCGCGCGTCGGCCGCGTCTGGACTCGCCGTCGCCCGCCCATGTCGCGATGATCGAAGACATGACACAGAGCAACGGGAGCACGGCCCATACCTTGCAGATCGCCCAGCAGCCGGAGGCGGACGAACTCCTCGGCCGCAGCCCGCTGGCGGCCATGATCGGCATGCTGCTGGACCAGCAGGTTCCGATGGAGTGGGCCTTCTCCGGCCCGTTCACCCTGGCACAGCGGATGGGTTCCGACGACCTGGACGCCCACGAGATCGCCGCCTACGACCCCGAGGCGTTCACCCAGCTCTTCACCGCGAAACCCGCTCTGCACCGCTATCCGGGCTCCATGGCCAAACGGGTGCAGCAGCTCTGCCAGTTCCTGGTGGCGGAGTACGACGGAGACGCCGACGCGGTGTGGGGCGATGCCGGGACCGGCGCCGAGCTGCTGAAGCGGCTGAAGGCGCTGCCCGGGTTCGGCACCCAGAAGGCACAGATCTTCCTGGCGCTGCTCGGCAAGCAGCTGGGCGTCCGGCCGGCCGGCTGGCGGGCGGCGGCAGGCCCGTACGGGGAGGCGGGGTCGCACCGGTCGGTCGCCGACATCACCGGCCCCGACTCACTCGCCAGGGTCCGCGCATACAAGCAGGAGGCGAAGGCCGCGGCGAAGGCGGCGGCCGCAAAGAAGAGCTGAGCCCCGGACGGCTCACCGCCGTCACCGCAGGACAGATCAGGATGGGGGAGGGGTGGGGGCCCCGACAGCGGTCCCGCCCCCTACCGCCGGCGACGTGCCGTACCGAAGAGCGATCGCGAGATCTCCCGCCCCAGCTGCGTCCCGACCGACCGCGCCAGCGACCGGAACATCCCGCTCCCCACCACCTGTTCCACCAGCGAGGCGTCGTCCTCCGGCTGCCTGGGCGCCTTCTTCGCCTTCTTCGCAGCCTTGCCCGCCGCCTCCGCCGTGCCCGCCGTGCCCGCCGCGGCCTGCTGCTCGGCCTCGTGCTCGGCGGTGAGCTTCTCGTACGCCGACTCCCGGTCCACCGCCTCGGCGTAACGCCCGTACAGGGGCGAGCCCTTCACCGCCGCGTCCAGCTGCGTCGCGGCGAGCGGCCCCATCAGTGACTGCGGCGACCGCAGCCGGGTAGCGGCGACCGGTGTGGGCGCACCGTTCTCGCTCAGTACGGTGATCACCGCCTCGCCGATGCCCAGCCCGGTCAGCAGCTCTTCCAGGTCGTACGGCGAGTTCGGGAACGTCTTCACCGTCGCCCGCAACGCCTTCGCATCGTCCGGCGTGAACGCCCGCAGCGCGTGCTGCACCCGGTTGCCGAGCTGCGCCAGAACATCCCCGGGGACGTCGCGCGGCGTCTGCGTGACGAAGAAGATGCCCACGCCCTTGGAACGGATCAGCCGCACGGTCTGGGTGATCGCGTCCAGGAACGCCTTCGACGCCCCGTCGAAGAGCAGATGCGCCTCGTCGAAGAAGAACACCAGCTTCGGCCGGTCCAGGTCGCCGACCTCCGGCAGATCGTGGAAGAGATCCGCGAGCAGCCACATCAGGAACGTCGAGAAGAGCTGCGGCTTGTCCTGTACGGCGGCCAGTTCCAGTACGGAGACCAGCCCTCGTCCGTCCGGCGCCTGCCGCAGCAGCTCCGCCGTGTCGAACTCCGGCTCGCCGAAGAAGTCGCCCGCCCCCTGCTGCTCGAAGGCGGTGAGCGATCGCAGGATCACCCCGGCGGTGGCCGTGGAGAGCCCACCGATCCCCTTCAGCTCGGGCCTGCCCGTGTCCGAGACGAGAAACGCGACGACGGCCCGCAGATCCTTCAGGTCCACCAACTCCAGGCCCTTGCCGTCGGCGTAGTGGAAGATCAGGCCGAGCGACTGCTCCTGCGTCCGGTTGAGCTGGAGCACCTTGGAGAGCAGTACGGGCCCGAAGCTGGTGACGGTCGCCCGCAGCGGAATGCCGGGACCGATGCCGCCGAGCGCGTAGAACTCGCAGGGGAAGCCCTTGGCCTCCCAGCTCTGCCCGACCTGCCCGGCCCGCTCGGTGACCTTGCCGCCCGGCTCGCCGGGAGCGGCGATGCCGGACACGTCTCCCTTGATGTCGGCGAGGAAGACCGGCACTCCGTTCGCCGACAGCTGTTCGGCGATCAGCTGGAGGGTCTTCGTCTTGCCGGTGCCGGTGGCGCCCGCGACGAGTCCGTGCCGGTTGAGCATCCCCAGCGGGACCCGGATCTGAGCGCCGGGCAGACACGCTCCGTCCCAGAGCAGCGCACCCAGACCGAGGGCGGCTCCGTCGACGGCGTACCCGTCGGCGATCTTCTGAGCAGGCTGCGGCAGCACCCCGGCGGCTTCTCCGACGTCACTCATCACGGCCCCTGTTCCGGAATGCCTGCTTTTATGGCGCTCCGACAAGCATCGCAGTACCGCTCCATGGCTGCGCCCGGAGGCCCTTGGCCGGTAGGCTTTCCGTGTGATCTTCAAGCGCATCGGAAATGGGCGGCCTTATCCCGACCACGGCCGGGAAAGCACCCGGCAGTGGGCGGATGTCGCGCCGCGCCCGGTCCGCCTCGACCAGCTGGTGACGACCAAGGGGCAGCTGGACCTCGAAACGCTCCTGGCCGAGGACTCGACGTTCTACGGGGACCTGTTCGCCCACGTCGTGAAGTGGCAGGGCGACCTCTATCTGGAGGACGGGCTGCACCGCGCGGTCCGTGCGGCGCTCCAGCAGCGCCAGGTTCTGCACGCCCGCGTGCTCGAGCTCGGCTGACGCACGGCGCGCGCCGGACGATTTTTCGGGTGCTTTCGAGTGCTTTCGCACTCGGACGGGCGCCATCCATTGATCATTTAGTACGCATCTTCACCAGGTCGCATTACGCTGCGCCCATGAGCATGCTGACTCCCCCCGGCATGGGCGGAAAGTACCGCATCACGGGTGACAAGTACCCCCGCATGCGCCGCCCTCGACGCCGCCGGACACTGGTCCTGGCTTCCCTTGCCTCCGTGGTGGCCCTCGGGCTGGCCGGATGGGGGTCGCTGCAGCTCATCGACGTCTTCACCGGCGGTGACGGAAACGCCGGCGCCGCCGGGCGCGCGGCCGCATGCTCCTCCGCCAAGCCGTCCGCGCCCGCGAAGGCGCTGCCGAAGCCGGGCGGGATCACGGTCAACGTCTACAACGCGACACCGCGCGGCGGGCTCGCGAAGGCCGCGGCCGACGAGCTGAAGAAGCGCGGCTTCCGTATCGGCAAGGTGGGCAACGCCTCGGCCGCGTACGACAAGAAGGTTCCCGGGCCCGCGGTACTGGTGGGGGCGCCGACGGCCATGAACGGCTCGTTCCCGGTCCTGGGTACGCAGTTGGCGGGCACCACGCCGAAGACCGACACGCGCAAGACGGCGGACGTCGATCTGATCATCGGTACGGCGTTCAAGAAGCTCAACACACCGAAGGACGCTGCGGCGGCCCTGGCCGTCCTGAACAAGCCGGCCCCCGCGCCCTCCTGCGGGTGACACCGCAGAAAGGGCCCGAGAGCCGCAGGTCTTCGCCGAACCGTGACGCCTGAGGGCCTGACGGGTCCTAGTCGACGGTGCCGTACATGCGGTCGCCCGCGTCGCCGAGGCCCGGCACGATGTAGCCGTTCTCGTTGAGCCGCTCGTCGACCGAGGCGGTGACCACGGTGACCGGTGCACCGGCCAGTTCGCGCTCCATCACCTCGACGCCCTCGGGCGCCGCGAGCAGCACGACGGCGGTGACATCGTCCGCACCGCGCTTGATCAGCTCCCGGATGGCCGCGACCAGCGTGCCGCCGGTGGCGAGCATCGGGTCCAGGACGTACACCTGGCGGCCCGAGAGGTCGTCCGGCATCCGCGTGGCGTAGGTCTCCGCCTTGAGCGTCTCCTCGTTGCGGATCATGCCCAGGAAGCCGACCTCGGCGGTCGGCAGCAGCCGCACCATGCCGTCGAGCATGCCGAGACCGGCCCGCAGGATCGGCACGACCAACGGTCGCGGGTACGACAGTTTCACGCCGGTGGTCGGCGTCACCGGGGTCTCGATGTCGACCTGCTCGGTGCGCACGTCCCGGGTGGCCTCGTACGCGAGCAGGGTGACCAGCTCGTCGGCGAGCCGCCGGAAGGTCGGGGAGTCGGTGCGCTTGTCGCGCAGGGTGGTGAGCTTGTGCGCGACCAGCGGGTGGTCGACGACGTGGATCCGCATGGGCTCAACAGTAGCGGGGGTCTCCGCACCTGTGCGCTGGCATCAACCGCACGTTCGGAGGGAAGGTGGGGGCATACGGACCCAGCCTGGGGGTGATGTGCCGATGCCGCACGGGGAGCAGCAGAATCGGGACCAGTCGGTTCCGCAGGCCACACAGGGCCCACGGGACACGCTGGACGCGCCCGAGACGGACACGGAGCGACGCAGGCGCCGCGCCCAGTTTCTGCGCGAGCTCCACGAGGCGAAGGCACTGCGCGACCGGGTGCAGCCACGCCGGGCCCGGGCCGCCCGAATGCGCCAAGCCATGCGGATGCGGACCTTCCGCTGGTAGCCGCCCAAACCCGCCGGACAGCGCCGCCGGACGGCCCCGCCGAAGCGGTGTCCTCGACAACTGATGGCCGACGCAACGGTCGAACTCCTCTCGCGAACGCTTCCTTTCTGCCACGATTCCGATGGGCGGGACGCAGGGCAGCCGGATCACCGACTGGCCTCCCGCCGGACCGACACCCCTATGACCAGTGGGAGAGTCACGGTGTACTTCGCCGCACTGCTCGCGCGCACCGAAGACGGGTGGGAAGCGAGCGACACGGAGCTCGACGATGTGGAGACCCTGTCCGATCTGACGGATCTGGCCCGTGAGGCCTCGGTGGACGAGGACACGGTGCTCGTCTTCATCGAACAGGAGGACGCCTGGTTCGGCGTCATCCGGGTGGACGGTGAGGAGGACCCCCGTATCTACATCTCGGACGCGTCCGCCGCCGCCCGCTCCTCGTACGGGGAGATCCTGCTCACCGATGAACTGCTCGGCCGCGAACCCGGGGCCGAGGACGCGATTGCCGCCCTCGAAGAGCTCGTCGGCCTCGACGGTACGGAGGACGACGAGCCGGACCAGACCACCGACAACAACGACACCGACCTCGACGACAACGACAACGACAACGACGACAACGACGACAACGACGACGACGGGCTCGACGCCGACGCCGTACCGGCGGGTCCCCTCGGCGACACCGGGATCCTGTCCGACCTCGGGCTCCCCGAGAAGGAGCTGCTGCTCCTGCGGACGGACGCACTGGCGGAGATCGCGGACGCGCTGGGAGCGGCCGAGGTCCTGGAAACCGTCCGTTAGGGTCCGCGGGTGACCGAACGACCGGGCCCGCACCGACCGTCAGAACCGCACGATCCGACGGGCGAACCACCGCACGACCCCGTGCGGGACCCGTGGCGGGCGCCCATGCGCCACGCCCTGGACGAGGCGGCGCACGCGGCGCGGGCCGGCGATGTGCCGGTCGGCGCCGTCGTTCTCGGCCCGGGCGGCGACCTGCTCGCCACAGGGCACAACGAACGCGAGGCGACCGGCGACCCGACCGCGCACGCCGAGATCGTCGCGCTGCGCCGGGCCTCGGCGGCCCTCGGTGCATGGCGGCTTGCCGGGTGCACGCTGGTGGTCACCCTGGAGCCGTGCACGATGTGCGCGGGTGCGCTCGTGCAGTCCCGGGTGGCCCGTGTGGTCTACGGGGCTCGGGACGAGAAGGCGGGCGCGGCCGGCTCGCTCTGGGACGTCGTACGGGACCGGCGGCTCAACCACCGCCCCGAAGTGATCCACGGAGTCCTGGAGGAGGACTGCTCCGCCCAGCTGACGGCCTTCTTCCGCGACCGCTGACCCCGCCCGGGAGCGCCGCCGCTGCACGGTCCGGGGGCCGGCTCGGGGCGTCACGGGGAATCGGATTTCGACCCACGGCCCCGATGGTCTAAGCTCTCTCTCGGTAGCGTGTCCGAGCGGCCGAAGGAGCTCGCCTCGAAAGCGAGTGTGGGGAAACTCACCGAGGGTTCAAATCCCTCCGCTACCGCAGGTAGACGAAGGGCCCGGTCCATCTGGACCGGGCCCTTCGTGCTGCTCCGTCTCAGTTGGCCGGTACGGGCACGCCGGCGGCCCCGTCGTCGTCGGGCCCGTCTCCGTTCGGCTCCTGGATGAGTCCGCCTACCTGTCGGGCAACGTCACTGCGTACCGAGTCGACCATGTGCTGATACGCGCGGCCATGGCGGTTTTGGACCTCCCCATGAGGGCCATGACGGCCCTCTCCGAGACTCTGCGGGCGGTAGCCGGCCTTCCTGCCGCATGTGTCGGCGCACCCGTGGGCGGAGCGAGGGCGCCGACGACTCCGACGCACCATCAGCACCCCTCGGCACAGGTCCACATCCCCACTCGAGGCCGAGGGCCTCGCCCTGACGAAGCCCGAGAGCCGGCGCCACGACCCGATCTGCCGGCCACCACCGCCGCCAGCCGTATTCGCGGCATTGCCGTTTCCCGTGCTGACGGAGCCATCGATGTTGATTTCGATAATGTGACTCACATTGTTGGTTGTCTGATTGGCAACTTGGGTTATCAACGCCTACGACAGGCCGTTGAGCGCTTATCACCTGAACGTTGAGGCACACATCCAGTGAGCCTTCATCACCCTCATGACTATCGCCTCACCTGGGAATCCTGCGCGAATGGGTCTATTTCCGAGTAAGTTTCGCACCCTTTGTCACAGGTGATCTGTTTGAGATGGCAAGACCTCAATTCTGGCGCTTGAGAAGGAGAAAGCATGAGGATTCGAAGGTGTATGGCGATTGTGGTTCCGCTCGCCTTTGCCACAGCGAGTATCGGCGGAGTTGCCTCGGCCGACGACAGCCATGACAAGAATGACGCCGTTACCGTGTTCTGCAACAACCCGTTCAACTTCAGCCTCGTGGATGCCGGCGGCGGCAACGGCGGGCTGCTCGGCCAGGTCGCCAAGGGCCTGGGCGTCGGTCTGGGCGGGGATGGCTACCACGGCGGAGTCAGTACGCTCCCGTACGGCGACAACACCGGCGGGGACGGGGTCGGCCTTGGGGCAGCAAACTTCGGCAGCGCCGATGGCGGAGACGGTGGCAACGCCGAACAGTCCACGCACCAGTACGTCGCGAACAACCGCTGCACCGTCGGCGACGAGACACACAAGAAGAAGGTCCAAGTCATCAAGGACAGCTTCAACAAGATCGACAAGAAGAAGATCGTTCGCAGCGGCCACTAGTCCAGGTCAGCCCTGAGGTGCCCCGTCTCAGTTCCTGTCTCATTCACCCCCGCCCGGGGCCGTCCAGAGCAGTTCACGCGACGGGCGCGGCTACGTGAATGAACGGGGCTGAACAGCACCGAATTCCCATCTGACCTGCACGAGCAGACCTCGAAAGCGAGTGCGGGGAAACTCGCCGAGGGTTCAAATCCCTCCGCTATCGCTTCGGAAGACCGCCTCTGATCCTGCGAAAGCAGGTCGGGGGCGGTCTTTTGTTCCCCGCGCCAAGTCCGTTTCTGTTCCGCCGATGCGCTCCCTGTCCGATGTGCATGAGCGTCATCCACTGGTCGCGGATCGACGCGGTGCACTTCGGCTGCGGCCTGGACGACACCCGCCGGATCGGCTTCGACGACGTCCATCCGTACGAGGACTTCAGAAGGCCGCTCGGCCGGCGGTCGATCAGGGTCGAGCAGACCCATCGCGAAATCGGCGCCCGGGGCGGCCTACGGCACATGGATGAACAAGGCGGACCGGCACGCGCACTGAGGACGGCCGGCCCCGGGGGTCCACGACGCGGGCGTGCACGGGGAGCAGGCCGAGGCGGTGTGCCTCAGGACAGAAGTGGTGCATCGAGAGCGCGCTGCGGGACGAGCACCGGGCGTGTGTGGTGATGCCGGCGGCGAACTCGGCGGGGCGCGGCGTCGGTCGGCAGGGGTGCAGGGCGGCGAGGCAATCGCCGGTACACGAGCATCGAATCGGAGGTGTGATCGAAAACCCATCGGAAACCCCCACGGAAACCCCCATCGGATACGACCATCCGTGCGGATAGAATCGCCCGACTGCACAGGGGATCGATGGGGAGGCAGGGGCTGTGGCGCAAGCGAAGAAGATCGCGCTCTACATGGTTGTGGTCTTCGTGCTGTACACGATCATCACGTCCCCGAAACGGGCCGCAGATCTCGTCGAGGTAGGGTTCGAGGGCGTTGCGAGTGCCGCACAGGGCGTCGGCGATTTCATGACCGAGCTCGTGAAGTAGGAGACCCCCATGATCCGCCACCTGGTCCTGTTCAAGCTGAACGACGGCGTGCAGCGCGATGATCCGCAGGTCGTCGCCGGGGCGAAGGCGTTCCAGGAGCTGGCGGGGAAGATCCCCGAGCTGGAGTTCTGGGAATGCGCCTGGAACATCACCGACCGGCCGATCGCGTACGACTTCGCCATCAACTCCGCGGTCGCCGACGAGGACGCACTGAAGCGCTACGTCGAGCACCCGGCCCATCAGGCCGCCGCCGGACAGTGGCGGTCCTTCGCCACCTGGGTGATCGCCGACTATCCGTTCTGACCCCCCGGTCGTGACGCCCGAACCCCCAGGGTCCGGGCGCCCCAAGCCCTTCACCGATCCGGTGAGGGGCTTTTCCATGCGTTTAAACCAACTTGACCCCAACACGGGGATGCGCGGTGCTTGCACACAGTGGACATGTCTTGTGATGCTATGACCGCTTTTGACGGATGAGTTGACCGAAGTTGACCGCAAAGGGGTGGCGTCATCGTGCCGGCCAGTACAGCGCCTCAAGTGCCTCCCCAGACCGCCCAGCCCCTCCAGCCAGCCCCGAACATGCAGGCTGTCCAGAACGCGCAACCGGTACAGAACGCGCAGTCTGTCCAGGACGCGCAAACGGTCCAGACCGAGACACCCGACAGTTCGATGCCGCCCGCCCGGACCCGTGGCGCGGACACCAGGGCTCTCACCCAGGTCCTCTTCGGGCAGCTCAAGGGGCTGGAACCGGGGTCGCCGGAGCACGGCAGGGTGCGGGCGGCGCTGATCGAGGCGAACCTCCCCCTCGTGCGGTACGCCGCGGCCCGCTTCCGGAGCCGCAACGAGCCGATGGAGGACGTCGTCCAGGTGGGCACGATCGGCCTGATCAACGCCATCGACCGGTTCGACCCCGAGCGCGGCGTCCAGTTCCCGACCTTCGCGATGCCGACCGTCGTCGGCGAGATCAAGCGGTACTTCCGGGACAACGTACGTACCGTCCACGTACCGCGGCGGCTTCACGAGCTCTGGGTCCAGGTCACCGGCGCCACCGAGGACCTGACGACCGCGCACGGCCGCTCACCCACCACCGCCGAGATCGCCGCACGGCTGAAGATCTCCGAGGACGAGGTCCTCGCCTGCATCGAGGCGGGCCGCTCCTACCACGCGACGTCGCTGGAAGCGGCCCAGGAGGGCGACGGACTGCCCGGACTGCTCGACCGGCTCGGCTACGAGGACCCCGCGCTCGCCGGGGTCGAACACCGCGATCTGGTCCGGCATCTGCTCGTCCAGCTACC
The DNA here is from genome assembly GCF_029428675.1 of Streptomyces sp. JH14. Taxonomy (GTDB): domain Bacteria; phylum Actinomycetota; class Actinomycetes; order Streptomycetales; family Streptomycetaceae; genus Streptomyces. The sequence continues at coordinate 3,410,406 of NZ_JAJNEL010000001.1, forward strand.
CGAACGTGAGCAGCGGATCCTGCTGCTGCGCTACTACAGCAATCTGACGCAGTCGCAGATCAGCGCCGAGTTGGGTGTCTCCCAGATGCACGTGTCAAGGCTGCTGGCCCGAAGTTTCGCCCGACTTCGATCCGCAAACAGGATCGAGGCGTAACCGGAACGGGTAAACCGTTCAAGGTCCCTTCCAGGTCGACGGAATGCCGCACACGCCTTGTTAACTGCACGTATTCCACCTTGACTTGTCGACATGTCACTACAGCGTGTTGCCGACATGTGACATTCTGCGTGAACCGCGTTTGCCGCAGCCCCGCCTCCGGTATTCAGGTGGAGGCTGCGTTCCTCCGATGGTCGCGGCTCAACGCGACCGTCCGCGACCTCAAGGGGGTGGCATGTCCGTAGAACAGGGCAGCTCGAAGGTGCTCACGCTCACCAAGAGCGCACCCGCACCCGTTGTGCTCACCAGCTCGCCGGAAGCCATCGACACCCGCACTCTGTCCCGCTCCCTGTTCCTGCGGCTCGCCGCCCTGGGTCCGGCACCGGACCACGACGGACCGGACAGCCCGGAGCGTGCCTACGTGCGGGACACACTCATCGAGCTCAACCTCCCGCTCGTGCGGTACGCGGCGGCGCGGTTCCGGAGCCGTAACGAACCGATGGAGGACATCGTCCAGGTCGGCACGATCGGCCTGATCAAGGCGATCGACCGGTTCGACTGCGAACGGGGTGTGGAGTTCCCGACGTTCGCGATGCCCACCGTCGTCGGCGAGATCAAGCGCTTCTTCCGTGACACCTCCTGGTCGGTGCGGGTGCCGCGCCGGCTCCAGGAACTGCGGCTCGCGCTGACCAAGACCAGCGACGAGCTGGCCCAGAAGCTCGACCGCTCGCCGACCGTGCCGGAGCTCGCGGCGGCGCTCGGGGTCTCCGAGGAGGACGTGGTCGACGGACTGGCCGTCGGCAACGCGTACACAGCCTCTTCACTGGACTCGCCCTCTCCCGAGGACGACGGCGGTGAGGGCTCCCTCGCGGACCGGCTCGGTTACGAGGACTCGGCACTGGAAGGAGTCGAGTACCGCGAATCGCTGAAGCCGCTGCTGGCCAAGCTCCCGCCCCGCGAGCGGCAGATCATCATGCTGCGGTTCTTCGCCAACATGACCCAGTCGCAGATCGGCGAGGAGGTCGGCATCTCGCAGATGCATGTCTCGCGGCTGCTCACCCGGACCCTGGCCCAGCTCCGGGAAGGACTCATCGCCGACTAGGGCCTTTCGTTCGGATCAGGCTGGATCAGGGAGCGGGGTCTGGTGCGTGCAGCTGCAGGGCGGAGGAAGGAGCCGACGCGGAGCGTCGGGGACTGACGACAACGCGGCAGATGTGCGTGCCCGACCCCGCGAGCCCAGCATGATCCGAACGAGAGGCCCTGGGAGCCTGCAGCGCGAGGGGCTCCTCGCCGACCGTGGAGCCAGGAGCACAAGGGTTCCGAATTGACGGACCGTCAGCCACACTGACGCGATGCGACGTCAGACATTCGGCTCGACCGGCCGCCGGGGCACCCTGATCGCCGCCTCGGCGGCCGTGCTGTGCCTGGGCGGCGCGCTCGCCGCCTGCGGCGCGGGGGCGGGCGACGGTGACGGCTATGTGGCGGTCGGCGCGGCGGGGGCGGGGCGGGAGAAGGCGCCCACCGCGCCGGTGGCACCCTCGGGGAAGGTGACGCTGATCCCGCTGGACGGTTCCGGGGGCGACGGCGGCGGTGCACGGCCGAAGCCGGGATCCTCCGCGAAGAGCGACGGCGCGGGGAATGCGGGAGGCCCCGGGGACACCGGCGACGGTATGGACACCGGTACACAGGCGCCCGGCTCGCCCGGCGCCTCGCCGTCCGGGGTCACCCCGGGCTCCGCGAGCAGCTCGGGCGGCGGCGGTGACGGCGGGGCAGGTGGTACGAGCGGTACCGGAGGTTCGAGCGGCACGGGCGGTACCGGCGCAGGAAGCGGCTCGCCCGGCTCCTCCACCCCGTCCGCGCCGGGCGCCACCGCACCCGCAGGGCCTGCGGTGCTGGCGCTGGGCGCACCCGAGCGGGCGGCGGCCGATGACCGCTGGTGCGAGAAGGTGACCCTCGAGTTCCGCAACACCGGTGGCTCACCGGTCCGGTCGGGAACGGTCACGTTCGCCACGCACATCATCGGCGCGCTCGGGATCGACTGGGCGACCGTGGAAACGTCCGCGCCGCTGCCCGCGCCGATCGACGCGGGGGCGGCGCGGAAGAAGACGTACACCGTCTGTGCGGACGCCTGGCGGGTGCCCCTGGGCATGCATGTCGAGACCCGGGACGTCACCGCCGTCTGGAAGTGACGGGTGGAGGGGGCCGGAGCCGGTCAGCCGAGCGCGAGCCAGGCGACCGCGCCGAGGACGACGACCACCGCGACGACAGCGAGGATCACCCCGGTCTTCGGTCCGGACGACGCGGGCGGCTGCTGCCGGCGCTGCGGCTCGCCCTCGTCGACGAAGGCGCGGAACATCTGCGTGCTGCCCGCCGGGTCGTGACCCTCGGGACCCTGGGGCGCATGGGGGTTGTGTGCCATGGGCCAGGACCCTAGCGAACTCGGGGGTACGCCCCAACCCCCGGGTCCGTGAAGGGCCGGGGGTGGAGACGGAGAACCGGTGAACCGCTCCGGTCCGTGGCGCAGGACACATCCCCGCAAAGTCCACCGGTCACACGCTGGGCGTTTGACCCGAACACGGCACAGGCTTTTGCGTTCCTTTACTTATGCAAGCCCCGTTTCGTTTGCCTGCAGCAACCAACAGTTCTATGGTTGCCCTAAGCAACAAGATGCATGTAGATCAGTCTGGGGGTCCCGTGGCCGCACGGAGTCAGTACGAAGAACTGGCTCGGCAGCTCAGCGCCGTCGGGGCCGTCAAGCGAGGGATCGCCCGCATCCTGCCTGCTGAATGTCCTGGCGGATCCGCCGCCGTACTGGCTCTCCTCAGTCAGCACGGCGAAATGCGGATCAGCAGACTCGCCGAGTTGCTGGCCGTCGACATGTCGGTGACCAGCCGTCATGTAGCCCATGTGGCCGAACGTGGCTGGATAGAACGGTCTCCCGACCCAGCGGACAAGCGGTCCCGCATTCTGCGGCTGACCCCCGCGGGAGTCGACGCACTCGTCGACCTGAACCTGCGGATCACCGACATGTTCGCCCATCACCTTCAGGAATGGTCCGACGACGACGTCGGACAGCTCAACACGCTGCTGGCCCGGCTGCGCGACAGCTTCGCCCGTCGCGGCTCCGGTGGGTGCGCCCCCGGAAAGCACAGCGACGAGTGCCGTCTGCGGCCCGCCGACAGCGACGACGACTCGTACACCCGTACACCTGTGTAACAGAAGCAAAGACAAGGAACTCAATGGCTACGACCACACCCACCGGTGTGCGGGGCGGCCACGCCAAGCACGGGGAAACCGCTTCCCCCGACGGCGCGCCGATGACACACCGGCAGATCATGGAAGCACTGACCGGGCTGCTGCTCGGCATGTTCGTCGCGATCCTGTCGTCGACCGTCGTCTCCAACGCTCTGCCCGAGATCATCTCGGACCTCGGCGGCGGCCAGTCCGCGTACACCTGGGTCGTCACGGCCTCGCTGCTCGCGATGACGGCCACCACGCCTCTGTGGGGCAAGCTCTCCGACCTGTTCAGCAAGAAGCTGCTGGTCCAGATAGCACTGATCATCTACGTCACCGGCTCGATCGTGGCCGGTATGTCGACGAGCAGCGGCATGCTCATCGTCTGCCGTGTCGTACAGGGCATCGGCGTCGGCGGTCTCTCCGCCCTCGCCCAGATCGTGATGGCCGCGATGATCGCCCCGCGTGAGCGCGGTCGCTACAGCGGCTACCTCGGCGCGGTCTTCGCCGTCGCCACCGTCGGTGGTCCGCTGCTCGGCGGTGTCATCACCGACACCAGCTGGATGGGCTGGCGCTGGTGCTTCTACGTGGGTGTGCCGTTCGCGGTCATCGCACTGATCGTGCTGCAGAAGACCCTCAAGCTCCCGGTCGTCAAGCGCGAGGTCAAGGTCGACTGGACGGGCGCGTTCTTCATCAGCGCCGCCGTCTCGCTGCTGCTGCTCTGGGTGACCTTCGCGGGCGACAAGTACGACTGGAAGTCCTGGCAGACCGCCGCGATGCTGGCCGGCTCCCTGGTGCTGGTCGCACTCTTCGTCTTCACCGAGTCCCGGGCCAGCGAGCCGATCATCCCGCTGCGCCTCTTCCGTAACCGCACCATCACGCTGGCCTCGGTCGCCTCGCTGTTCGTCGGTATCGCGATGTTCGCGGGCACCGTCTTCTTCAGCCAGTACTTCCAGCTGGCCCGCGGCAAGTCGCCGACGATGTCCGGCGTCATGACGATCCCGATGATCGCCGGCCTGTTCCTCTCGTCGACCATCTCCGGCCAGATCATCACCAAGACCGGCCGCTGGAAGGCCTGGCTGGTCAGCGGTGGCTTCCTGGTCACCGCCGGGCTCGGGATGCTCGGCACGATCCGGTACGACACGGAGTACTGGCACATCGCGGTCTTCATGTTCGTGATGGGTCTCGGCGTCGGCATGATGATGCAGAACCTGGTGCTCGCCACGCAGAACCAGGTCGCCCCGTCCGACCTCGGCTCGGCCAGCTCCGTCGTCACCTTCTTCCGTTCCCTCGGTGGTGCGATCGGCGTCTCGGCGCTGGGCGCCGTCATGGCGAACCGCGTCACCCACTACGTCAAGGACGGCCTCGCGGACCTCGGTCCGAAGGGCGCCGCCCTGGGCCACGGCGGTACCGGCGGCGGAGGCATCCCCGACCTGGACAAGCTGCCCGCGCCCTTCCGTACGGTCGTGGAGAGCGCCTACGGGCACGGTGTCGGCGATGTCTTCCTGTACGCCGCTCCGGCCGCGCTGATCGCCTTCCTGATCACGATCTTCATCAAGGAGGTCGCGCTGAAGACGAACGCCGCGAACGACGCCCCGGCGGAGACCGAGGTTCCCGCCGCGGTGCTCGCCGAGGTCCCGTCCGGGGCCGCCGCGCTGATCGCCGAGGGAGCGGCCGGGGTCACCTCGGTCGACACACTCGAGGCTCCGGTGTCGACCACGCCTGGCACCGCGGTGCGCGGTGTGGTGCGCGGCGCCGAAGGCGCGCCGGTGGCCGGGGCCGCCGTCACGCTGATCTCGCTGGGCGGCCGGCAGCTCGGGCGCTCCGTCGCCCAGGCCGACGGCACCTACGGTCTGGAGGCGCCGGGCTCCGGCAGCTACGTCCTGATCGCATCCGCCGACGGTTTCCAGCCGCAGGCGTCCACCGTGGTCGTCGGCGACGAGCAGCTGTCGTACGACATCCTGCTCGTCGGTACGAGCGGCCTGACCGGGACCGTGCGGGCCGCCGAGAGCGGTGCTCCGGTCGACGGCGCCATGGTCATCGTGACCGATGTCCGCGGCGACGTGCTGGCCACCGGCAAGTCCGCCGAGAGCGGCGAGTTCGCCTTCGCCGAGCTGGTGCCCGGTGCGGTGACCGTCGCGGTGAACGCCGCCGGGTTCCGTCCGCTGGCACTGCCGGTGGAGATCGGCGGCCAGGGCGTCACCCGGGTCGACGCCGCCCTGCAGGCGGGTGCGCTGGTCCAGGGTGTCGTGCGGGCCGGTGCCGCCCGCCGGCCGCTGCCCGACGCCCGCGTCACGCTGATCGATGCGGCGGGCAATGTGGTCGCCACCTCGACGACCGGGGACGACGGGGCGTACGCCTTCGCCGACCTGGACGCGGGCGAGTACTCGGTCATCGCGACCGGCTACCCGCCGGTGGCCGGCGCGCTGACCGTGGCCGGTCGCGGGGTCGACGGCCACGACATCGAGCTCGCCCACCCCGGCGAGTGACCGAGTAACAAGGACCCCTGGCGGGCAGCGCCTCGAGCGGAGAGGCTGCCCCCGGTGGAAATGGGCCCCGGTGGTGGGGACGGCAGGCAGGGGACGGCCTGCCGTCCCCGCCCCGGGGCCCGACTCATTGAGTCATGGAGCAAGGAGAGAAACGGGATGGGACTTCGCGCACAGGTACGGACGCGGGACGGCTGGGCCGTCCAGCACGCGGTCGTGACGCTGACCGACATGACCGGCAACCAGGTGCTGCGAGCCGCCGCCGACGAGGACGGGGCGGTCCGGACCGACGCTCAGCTGCCCGCCGGCGCGTACACGGTGATCGTGACGGCCGTCGGGTACGCCCCCGCCGCCTCGACCGCCCTCGTCACGGCGAGCGGCCGGGTCGAGGCGGGCACGGTGGTGCTGGCCCGCCAGGGCGGCGTGGAGCTGCCGCCGCCGGGGGCCTGGTCGCTGGACCCGGCGCACTGCACGGTGGGCGCGGTCGCGCAGCACCTGGGGATCTCCAGCGTGCACGGCCGGTTCACCGAGTTCAGCGGCCGGATCGAGATCGCCGAGGAGCTCCACCGGTCCCGGGTCGACGCCGTCATCAGCGCGGCCAGCATCGACACCGGCAACGGCATGCGGGACAAGCACCTGCGGTCTCCGGACTTCCTCGACGCGGACCGGTTCCCGGAGATCACGTACCGCTCCGACGGGCTGGATCCGGCCGGTCCCGACCGCTGGACCGTGCACGGCGAGCTGACCATGCGCGGTGTCGCGCGCAGGGTCGACCTGAATCTGAGCTATCTCGGCACCGGTCCCGACCCGTGGGGCGGGACGCGCGCGGCGTTCAGCGCCACGGCCGAACTGCGCCGTGACGACTTCGCCATGAACTACAACCAGGTGGTCCAGGCCGGCATCTCGGCGATCGGTACGACGCTCCGGGTCGAACTGGACATCCAGGCCGTGCAGGGTGAGTCACTGCCGTCGTAGTCTGCGGACATGGCACCCAACATCGCGACCAACACCACCGTGGACCTCGATGAGTTGCTGGCGTTCGTGCGGCCCCGGCACCGGGCGATCCTGCTGACGACCCGGTCCGACGGCCGCCCCCAGGCCTCCCCGCTCACCTGCGGCGTCGACGACTCGGGCCGGATCGTCGTCTCGACGTACCCCGAACGGGCCAAGACCCGCAACGCGAAGCGGGACGCGCGCGTGAGCGTGCTCGTCCTGTCGGACGACTGGAACGGGGCGTGGGTGCAGATCGACGGCTCGGCCGAGGTGATCGACGCGCCCGAGTCCGTGGAACCGCTCGTCGAGTACTTCCGGAACATCTCGGGGGAGCACCCGGACTGGGACGAGTACCGGGCGGCGATGGTGAAGCAGGGCAAGTCCATCATCCGGATCACTCCGGAGCGGTGGGGGCCGATCGCCACGGGCGGCTTCCCCGCCCACCTGGCACCCGGCAGCTGACGGCTGTTCCAGGATGCGGGAGAACGCTCCGGCGCCGGGTCTGCTCGCGCGGGCCCGGCTGCTGGCCGCGCCGGCCGTCGGCGCCTTTGTCGTCCGCGGTCTGGAGGAGATCACCGGCCGCCCGGTCGAACAGGGTTTCCCCGGCACACCGCCGGAGGAGCCCTTCATCTGTGTCGGGGCCACCCTGCCGCAGACGCTGCGGGGCGGGCCGCTGGTCTGGTTCCACAGCGTGAACGCCGGTACGGACGCCCTGCTGAGCGCGGGGCCGTGGCCGCCCGGGGTGCTGCTCACCCGGACGGTCGGCCGCATGGGTGAACGGATCGCCCAGTACGTGCTGGCCTGGGTGCTCGCCGACTGCCAGTCCGTCCCCGAGTTCGCCGCCCAGCACGCACGGGCCGAATGGCGCCGCATCCCCTCCGAACTCGTCGCGGGACAGACGGCCGTGATCTACGGGACGGGTCGCATCGGCTCGGCCGTCGCCGGCCTGCTGCGGGCGTGCGGCATCCGGACCGTGGGGGTGGGGCGCGGATCACGTGCGGCGCCTGCCGGCTTCGACCGGGTCGTCGGGGCCGACGACGACGCCGGACCGCTCGCGTCCGCGCGCTGGGTGGTCTCCACACTGCCGCTGACCCCCGCCACGGCCGGATTCTTCGGAGCGGACCGGTTCGCGGGCATGGGTGGTGCCACGTTCATCAATGTCGGCAGGGGCGCCACGGTGGACATGCGGGCGCTGGAGGCCGGGCTGCGCTCCGGTGCGGTGGGCGGGGCCGTGCTGGACGTGCTGCCCGAGGAACCCGCCGCGCCCGGCGACCGCAACTGGCAGCTGCCCCGCACGGTGATCACCTCGCACTCCGCGGGCATCACGGCGGACGAGGACATCCTCACGGACTTCGCCGCGTGCTGGGAGGCGCTGGCGGCGGGACGGTTGCCGGGGACGGCCGTGGACGTGGGGCGCGGGTACTGACGGGTGCGGGACGCGCTCGACAGGACCCAGGGGCCCTCGTCGGGACCACGTCGGCCCGGCTGGGCCCCCGCTCCCTGAGCCGGCCCGATCCGGACGAAGGCCTCAGCGGTCCCGCATCGCCTCGATGCCCGCGATCAGCAGGTCCAGGGCGAAGTCGAAGTCCCGCTCGCGCATCTCCTCGACCGTGTCGCCGCCGCGGGCGTCCATCAGGTCCTGCGACGACTCGACCATCCGGCTGAACTGCGGCTGGGACCGGATCGTGCCCATGGCCTGCTGGAAGAACTCGTCCTGGCTGAGTCCCGCCTCCGCGGAACGCTGTACGAAATGGCCCTCGATGGTGCCGAATCCGTACACGAACTGGAAGACCGCGGAGAGTGCTCCCGTCTGCCGGCGCAACGGCAGCCCCGTCGCCCGGATCACGTCCTGGACGGCGTACGAGAACAGCATCGAGTGCGGGCCGATATTGAGGAAGTGACCCGCGAGCGGCGACACCCAGACGTGCCGGACCAGCAGTTCCCGGTAGGTGGTGGCCAGTTCGCGCAGCCGGTCGTGCCAGTGCGCGTCCTCCTCCCGGGGAGGCGTGATCTCGCGGTAGACCGAGTCGAGGGCCAGCTCCAGCAGGTCGTCCTTGGTGTCGACGTACCAGTAGAGGGACATCGCGGTGACGTCCAGCTCGGCGGCGAGCCTGCGCATGGAGAACTTCGCGAGCCCCTCGGCGTCCAGCAGCCGCACCGTTGCCGCGGTGATCTTCTCCCGGTCGAGGCCGGCCGGCTGGTCGGCCCTGCGCGTGCGCGAGGGCGGCCGCTGCTCGAGCCAGACGCTGGTCCGGGCAGGGCTCTTCACACGGTCGGCCGCGGACGCCATGACGCGCTCTCCTCGTCTTCCGGACTATGCCGCTTTCGCGGCCGGGTCTGCCAGTGCCGATTCTGCCCGCTCCGCACGCCGCAGGAGCACGGCGGCGAGCAGGCCGCCGGCCAGCACCGCCACGGCTCCGACCAGCTGACTGGTCTGCAGACCGGCCGAGAACGCGTCCGTGATGCGCTGCCGCTCCCCGTCTCCGCCGGCCGCGGCGAGTGCGGCGGGCAGCGAGGCGGCCCCGACCGCTGCCGGTACGAGCGCGGCGAACCGCGAGTTGAGGACCGCACCGAGCACCGCGACCCCGAGCCCGTTGCCGCATTCGGCGAGCGTGCCGTTGACCCCGGCGCCCACGCCCGCCTTCTCCGGCGGAATGGCGCTCATGATGGCGTTGGCCATGGCGGGCATGGCCAGGGCGATGCCCGCACCCATCACGACCAGACCCAGCAGCATCCCGCCGTACCCGCCCCCGCCGAACAGTGCGATCGCGGCCAGCCCGGCGGCCAGCAGGCCCATCCCGGAGGCGATCGTGACGGGCGTGCCCAGCGTGGGCACCAGCCTGGCGCCCACGCCCGTGAGGTTGAGCGCGACGACGCTCAGCGCCAGCGGAGCCGTACGCAGGCCCGCCTCCAGCGGCCCGTAGCCGAGGACGAACTGGAGCTGCTGGGTGAGCAGGAAGAGCGAGCCGCCCATCCCGAAGGCCACCAGGATCGCGCCCGCGACCGCCCCGATGAACTTCTGGTTCCGGAAGAAGTGCATGTCCAGCATCGGGTACGGGATGTGCAGCTCCCAGAGCGCGAAGCCGGCCAGCACGGCGACGCCGGTGAAAGCGGTGAGCAGGACCCGGCCCGAGGTCCAGCCGTACCCCGGTCCGGAGATGATCGCGTAGACGACGGCGGCCATGCCGACGGTGGAGAGCAGCGCGCCGAGCAGATCGGGGCGGTCGCCACGCGGGTTCTTGGACTCCGGTACGAGCCGGACCACGGCGATCAGGCCGACGACCGCGACCGGGATGTTGACCAGGAAGATCGCGCCCCACCAGAAGTGGGCGAGCATGACCCCGCCGATCAGCGGCCCGACGGCGAATCCGAGCGAGTTGACGGTGGACCAGATGCCGATCGCCTTCACGCGCTCGGTGTCGTCGAAGGTCTGGACGACGACGGCCAGGGTCGTGGTGATCAGCAGCGCACCGCCGACACCCATGCCGGCCCGGGCGGCGATCAGCTGCCCGGACGACTGGGCGAGCCCCGCCACCAGCGAACCGACACCGAACAGCACGAGCCCCGCGAGCAGCATCTTCCTGCGCCCGTAGCGGTCGGCGGAGCTGCCCGCGGTGAGCAGCAGACCCGACTGGACGAGCGAGTACGCGTTGATCATCCACTGCACATCGGCGGTGGACGCGTCGAGTTCCCGGGTGAGGGACGGGATCGCGACGTTGAGGACCGTGTTGTCGAGCAGCACGGTGAGCTGGGCGAGGCAGATGACGCCGAGGATCAGCCAGCGCTGCGGGTGGGCGGGGGGCGTGAGCCGGTTCCCGGCGGCTGTGGTCGCCGTCATGCGGGCTCCTTGGGCCTGTGGAGGTCTTCTACGGTGTACGAGCCATGCGTTGTACACCGTAAGACATCCCTCTTACGGTGTACAAGCGACTTTCCCGCGGTACGGTGCTCGGCGCTGATCCAAAGGCCTTGGGACCGGGGAGTGATATGTCACTGCGTCGTCGTACGGTGGAAGTCCTGTTCGCCGCAGGCCTGTTGGGGGTCGCCGCCGTCCCGCCCGCCGGAGCCGCCGGGCAGGGCCGTTCGGTGCCGCTGCGCGTCGCCACGTACAACATCCATGCGGGCGCCGGCATGGACAACGTCTTCGATCTGGACCGGCAGACAGCCCAGCTCCGTGCGCTGGACGCCGATGTGATCGGGCTTCAGGAGGTCGACGTCCACTGGGACACCCGCAGCCAGTGGCGTGATGTCGCGGCCGAGCTGGCCGAACGGCTGGACATGCAGGTGTCGTTCGCCCCGATATACAGCCTCGATCCCACGACGCCGGGGGCGCCGCGACGCGAGTACGGCGTCGCGGTGCTGTCCAGGTACCGGATCGTGAGCGCCGAGAACCACGAGATCACCCGGCTCTCCACTCAGGTCCCCGATCCCGTGCCGGCCCCGGCGCCCGGCTTCGGCGAGGTGGTCGTACGGGTGAAGGGGGTGCCCGTGCATGTGTATGTGACGCACCTCGACTACCGCCCCGACCCGTCCGTACGGATGGCGCAGGTCGCCGACACCCGGCGGATCATGGCGGAGGACCGGGGGCGGAAGGTGCTGCTCGGCGACTTCAACGCGGAACCGGGCGCCCCGGAACTGGCCCCCCTCTGGAACGAGCTGGCCGATGCCGACCCGGGCGCGCCGACCTTCCCCGCACTGGACCCGGTGAAACGGATCGACTTCGTGGCGGTGTCGAAGGACGGCGTGCGGGTACGCGACGCGGCGGGGGCCGAGACGCTCGCCTCGGACCACCGCCCGGTTGTCGCCGATCTGCTGCTCCGGCGCTGACGGCCGGTCCGGATCAGCTCGTGGGTCGGGTCAGGTCGTAGAAGGTCGCACTTCCCACGGTGACCTTCTCGAAGGTGTCCTCGACCCACGAGCTGATCTCGGACGAGGTGCCGCTGTTTCCGCCACCGCCGCCCATCCCGCCCGTGCCGCTCGAAATGAAGTAGTGGATCTTCCCGTCCTCGACGTACTCCTTGAACCGGGCGAGCGTCGGGGACGGGTCACTGCCGTTGAAGCCGCCGATGGCCATCACCGGGTCGCCGGTGGCGAGCTGGTAACTGGCGGCGTTCTGCGAGCCGATGGCGGCGGCTGCCCAGGTGTACGCGCCGGCGTTCTGCTCCAGGAGTTTCCTGGCCTGGGAGCTGACGGAGGAGCCGTTGAGCAGGCCGCCCATCCCGCCGCCTCCGCCCATGCCGCCTTCGGCCATGCCACCGGGGCTGCCGCCCGGCATGGCGTTCTGCTGTCGGCCGTTCTGCTGATTGCCCTGACCCTGTGGGCCGCCGCCCGGGAAGCCGCCCTGGCCGCCGGCAGGCGGCCGGCCCATGCCGCCGCCCTGCTGATTGGCTTGTCCGTTCCGGCTGTTCTGGCCCGGAGGCTGCATTCCGCCACCACCGGGACCGCCCCGGCCGCCACCGCCCATCGTGGAGGCGCCCGCCGGGCCGGCCGTGACGATCGAGCCCTGGTGCCCGGTGTCCAGCGTGCTGACGGTGTACGCCGTCGGCCCGGCCAGTGACGCGACGAACCCGATGCCCGCCGCGGCCAGCGCCACTCGGCGTCCGGCCCGGCCCGCGAGCAGCGGGCCCACCGCGGCCACGAGACCGCCGATCAGGACGGCCTGGCGCAGCCATGGCAGGTAGTCCGGGGTCCGCCCCAGCAGGACGTACGACCAGACTGCCGTCACGGCGACCGTCGCACCGAGCAGTCCGCTCGCCGCCCACGTGGCCCGCTCCTCCCACAGGACCGTGACGCCCATGCCGACGAGCGCCGCGATGTAGGGGGCCAGGGCGACCGTGTAGTACTGGTGGAAGATGCCGGCCATGAAGCTGAAGACGACCGCGGTCATCAGCAGCGAGCCGCCCCAGGCGAGGAAGGCCGCACGGGCGGTGTCCGTCCGCTTCGCCTTCCAGGTGAGCCAGAGGCCCGCGGCCAGCAGGATCAGGGCGGCGGGCAGCAGCCACGAGATCTGGCTGCCGATCTCCGAGTTGAACATCCGGCCGATGCCGGTCTCGCCCCACTGCCCACCGGCCTGGCCGCCGCCTCCCCCTCCCACGCTGCCGGTCTCGTCGCCGTTGATCCGGCCGAGCCCGTTGTAGCCGAAGGTCAGTTCCAGGAAGGAGTTGTTCTGCGAACCGCCGATGTACGGACGGGAGGAGGCGGGCCAGAGTTCGACGATCGCCACCCACCAGCCGCCCGCGACGACCATCGCGAGCGCCGCCAGCCCGAGTTGACCGAACCGCTTCCGTACCGACGTCGGCGCGCACACGGCGTACAGCACGGCCAGCGGCGGCAGGATCAGGAACGCCTGCAGCGTCTTCGACAGGAAAGCGAGCCCGACCGCGACCCCGGCCCACACCAGCCACTTCGTCCGGCCGTTCTCCAGCGCGCGCAGCACGCAGTGGACGGTCACGGTCATCAGCAGCGCGAGCAGCGCGTCCGGGTTGTTGAAGCGGAACATCAGCGCGGCGACGGGCGTGAGTGCGAACACCGTCATCGCGATCAGTCCGGCGGTCGCGCTGAACCGGCGGCGTACCGCCGCGTACAGGACCCCGGCCGTCGCCACCCCCATCAGCACCTGCGGGGCGAGGATCGCCCACGAGCTGAGGCCGAAGATCCGCACCGACAGGGCCATCGGCCAGAGCGTGGCCGGGGGTTTGTCGACGGTGATGGCGTTCGCCGCGTCCAGCGAACCGAAGAAGAACGCCTTCCAGCTCTGACTGCCGGCCTGCACGGCCGCGGAGTAGAAGGAGTTGGCGTAACCGGAGGCGCTGAGATTCCACAGATACGCCAGCGCAATGGCCAGCAGCAGGGCGAGGAAGGCGGGTCGTGCCCAGCGCGGGTCCTCGGGCCTGCCGCGCCGTACGCGTCGCAGGAACGGCTCGTCCGCTGCCGGTGCGGCCGTGGCCGGCGGCGCCGGAAACCGGTCGGTGGGATGCAGGGTGGTCATCGGACGTTCCCCAGTTCGTGGTGAGTGTCGTCGGCGCGGCCGGCCGCGGGGGCCCGGTCCGGGAAGACCCAGGCGCGGAAGAGCAGGAAGCGCAGCACCGTCGCCGCGAGGTTGGCCGCGATCAGCACGGCGAGTTCCGTACCGTGCGAGGGAGATCCGGACGCCGCGCCCAGCGCCGCGAGCGAACCGCTGGTCAGCGCCAGACCGACGGCGAAGACGACGAGACCCTGCGCCTGATGGCGTACCGCGCCGTTCCGGCCGCGTACGCCGAAGGTGAGCCTCCGGTTGGCCGCCGTATTGGCGACGGCCGAGACCAGCAGCGCACCGCCGTTGGCGATCTGCGGGCCGGCGCCCAGCCGGAAGAGCGAGTACAGGGCGAGATAGAAGAGCGTGGAGAGCGCGCCCACGACACAGAACCCGACCAGCTGCCGGGCCAGGCCGCCCGGCACACCGCTCAGCCCGCGGTCGCGCGGATCGTCCCCGAAGGGCCGGGCGAGACGGTCCAGCGGCAGCGCCCCGACGGCCAGCGCCCGCCCCACCCGCCACACGCCTTTCAGGTCCTCGGTGGCCGTCCGCACGATGTGGACCGTGGAGTCGGGGTCGTCGACCCAGTCGACCGGCACCTCGTGGATGCGCAGCCCGGCCCGCTCGGCGAGGACCAGCATCTCGGTGTCGAAGAACCATCCGGTGTCCTCGACCATCGGCAGCAGCCGCTGTGCGACGTCCCGCCGAATGGCCTTGAACCCGCACTGCGCGTCGCTGAACCGCGCGGCCAGCGACGAACGGAGGATGAGGTTGTAGGCCCGCGAGATGAACTCCCGCTTCGACCCCCGTACCACCCGCGAACTGCGGGCCAGCCGCGATCCGATGGCCAGGTCCGAATGCCCGGAGATCAGCGGGGCGACGAGCGGCAGCAGAGCGTTGAGGTCGGTGGAGAGATCGACGTCCATATAGGCGAGGACCGGGGCGTCCGACTCCGACCAGACATTACGCAGCGCCCGCCCGCGCCCCTTCTCCTCCAGCCGGTACGAACGGCATCGCGGGAGGATCGCCGCCAGCCGGGCCGCCACCTGGGGCGTGCGGTCGGTGCTCGCGTTGTCGGCGACGGTGATCCGGAAGGCGTACGGAAAGGTGCGCACCAGATGGTCGTGCAGGCGCAGCACACAGGTTTCGAGGTCCTTCTCCTCGTTGTAGACGGGTACCACCACATCGAGGACGGGGGCACCTGCCGCGTCGACCGCTCCGGCCAGGAGATGCTCCCGGGCCGGCAAGGTGCTCCAAGAAGAGTCGGTTCGCATGGGGTCGACAGTCGCCAACCCCGCTGTCACACCGGTGTGATGGGACTGTGGGAGGGCTGTGAGTCGGTACGGACCGGCAGAACAGCAGGCCGCGCGGCAGGCACGACCGCCACCGGCACCGCCGGCAGATGGACGGCGAAGACCGTGCACCCCGGCACCGACCGCACCTCCACCCGGCCGCCGTGCGCGGTGACGACGGCCTGCACGATGGCGAGACCGAGCCCGGTGGAACCGGCGCTGCGCGAGCGCGACGCGTCGCCGCGCGCGAACCGTTCGAAGACGTGCGGCAGCAGCTGCGCCGGGATTCCCGGCCCGTCGTCCTGCACCTCCAGCGTCACCCACGGATGCGCGGGTACGGTCCGCACGCGTGCGGTGACGGTGGTGCCGGGCGGGGTGTGCGTACGCGCATTGGCCAGCAGATTGACCAGCACCTGGTGGAGCCTGGTCGGATCGGCGTGCACGGTCGCGGGCTCGTCGGGCAGCTCCAGCCGCCAGTGGTGACCCCGTTGCCCGGCCGCCCGGGCATCGCTCACCGCATCGACGACGATCGGCGACAGATCGGTGCTCTCGTACGAGAGCGGGCGCCCGGCATCGAGGCGGGCGAGGAGCAGCAGGTCCTCCACCATGCCCGTCATCCGCTCCGCCTCGGACTCGATCCGCCCCAGCGCGTGCCGGGTGTCGGGACCCGTCTCCTCGCGTCCGCGCCGGGTCAGTTCGGCGTAACCGCGGATCGAGGCCAGCGGCGTCCGCAGCTCATGGCTGGCGTCCGCGACGAACTGCCGTACCCGTATCTCGCTCTCCTGGCGCACCGCCAGCGCCGAACCGACATGCCCCAGCATCCGGTTGAGCGCCGCGCCCACCTGCCCGACCTCGGTCCGCGGATCCGCCTCGGCGTCCGGGACCCGTTCCAGGGGCGCCACCTCACCGCTGTGCAGCCGGAGCTCGGAGACCCGGGTGGCGGTCGCGGCGACCCGGCGCAGCGGCCGCAGCGCGACCCCGACCATGGCTGCCCCGGCGATTCCGGCGGCGATCAGCCCGGCCGCGGTGACGCAGACCTCGACGAGGATCAGGGTGGTGAGGGCGCGGCGCACCTCGGCGGCGGGAATGCCGACGAGGACGGTCGTCCCGTCCACCCCCTCGACGGCCTTCACGCGGTACGAGCCGAGTCCGGGCAGATCGACGCTCCGCACCCCGTCCCCGATCTCGACGTGCGCCGCCTCCAGCGCCTTCTCCTCCGCGCCCTTCAGCGGCCTCTCACCGGCCGCGGCGGTCTGCTCGAGGGCGGCGGAATTCTCCTGGACCACGCTCGACACGGTGATCGCACCGTCCACGGACACCGCACCGAGCGTGCCGAAGGGCTGCCCGCGGGCGTCGATGAAGGCCAGCGGATCGCCGTTCGGACCGCCACCGGGCATCGGCAGCTCCCCCGCGCCTCCACCCGCACCGTCAGCGCCGCCCGGCGGCTTCGAGGCGCGCATGGCGATGGAGCCCAGCTGGTCGTCGAGCTTGCCGTACATGTAGCTGTGGAAGGCGATGGTGGTCACCGAACCGATCACCGAGGCCACCACGGCGATCAGCGTCACCGCGGACACCACCAGCCGGGTCCGCAGCGTCCACGGCCCCCGTCCCCACCGCGCTCCGCGCCGTCGCACCCCACGGCTCACCGGGCTGTTCACCGCGCTATTCACCGGGCTTGATGAGATACCCGGCCCCGCGCCGGGTGTGGATCATCGGCGTCCGTCCGGCGTCGATCTTCTTGCGCAGATACGAGATGTACAGCTCGACGACGTTCGCCTGTCCGCCGAAGTCGTAGTTCCACACGCGGTCCAGGATCTGCGCCTTGCTCAGCACCCGGCGCGGATTGCGCATCAGGAAACGCAGCAGCTCGAACTCGGTCGCGGTGAGGTGGATGGAGGTCGTCCCCCGGCTCACCTCATGACTGTCCTCGTCGAGCACCAGGTCCCCGACGACGAGCGTCGACTCGCTCCGTACCGCCGCCGTCCCGGACCGCCGGATCAGCCCGCGCAGCCGCGCCACGACCTCTTCCAGGCTGAACGGCTTGGTCACATAGTCGTCGCCGCCCGCCGTGAGCCCGGCGATCCGGTCCTCCACCGAGTCGCGCGCGGTCAGGAACAGCACGGGAACCTCGGAGAGTTCCCGTCGCAGCTTGCCGAGCACCGAGAGCCCGTCGGTGTCGGGCAGCATCACGTCGAGGATCACCGCGTCGGGCCGGAATTCGCGCGCCATCCGGACGGCGCCCGCCCCGTCCCCGGCGCTGCGCACCTCCCAGCCCTCGTAGCGCAGGGCCATGGAGAGCAGCTCGGCGAGCGGTGCCTCGTCGTCCACGACCAGCACGCGGACGGGATTGCGGTCCGGCCTCAGCAGTTCGGTACGCCCCTGGGGCGTGGTCGTCGTCATGCCTCAACCCTGTGGGACGCCTCTGAGAGGTCCCTTTCCCGATTCTGTGAATTCCCTGAGAAACCGGGAGGCGCCGGCTCAGGGCCCGTCGAACAGCGCGTGCGCGTTCCCGTGGCAGACCGCCCGCAACCACGCGTCCCCCAACTCCAGCCGCTCCAGCGCGTGCAGCTGATGCGCGTACGGATACGGGATGTTCGGGAAGTCCGTCCCCAGCAGGATCCGGTCCCCGAGGTCGGCGAGCCGCCCCCGCTCCGCCACCGGGAACGGCGAGAGGTCCTCCGAGAAGTCCGTGAACGCCATCGTCGTGTCGAGCCGCACCTCGGGGTACTGCTGCGCCAGCGCCAGGAACTCCGCGTACTCGGGCATCCCCATGTGCGCCACCACCAGCCGCAGCCGCGGATGGCGGGCGAGCAGCCGGCCGATCGGCTCGGGCCCGGTGTACTTGCCGGGTGCGGGACCGGAACCGCAGTGCATCACGACCGGCACCGCCGCCTCCGCCAACAGCCCCCAGACCGGTTCGAGCAGCGGATCGTTCGCGTCGTAGGCCCCGACCTGGAGGTGCGACTTGAAGACCCGCGCCCCCGCCTCGAGCGCCTCGCGGACGTAACGCTCCACGCCCTCCTCGGGGAAGAGCGTCGCGGTGTGCAGGCAGTCGGGCACCCGCTGCGCGAAGTCGGCCGCCCAGCCGTTGAGCCAGGCCGCCATGCCCGCCTTGTGCGGGTAGAGCATCGAGGTGAACCGCCGCACGCCGAAGGACCGGAGCAGCGCGAGCCGTTCGTCCTCGTCGTGCCGGTAGGCGATCGGCCACTCCATGCCGGTCAGCGGGCCGGCCGAGTCGAAGTACGCCCACACCTTGCGGAGCACCTGCTCCGGCATGAAGTGCGTATGGACGTCGATCAGCCCCGGCAGCCCGAGCCGCTCCCAGAACCGCACCACGTCATCGCTGCCGTTGTCCACCACGCACTCCTCGTCCGCCCCGGGCCGACCACCGACGATCTCAGAACAGCCCGTCCTGCACGCCGCCGCCCCCGATGTCGGCCGTCGGCACGGTCACCCCCGACCGCGCATCGGCCCCGGCCAGCTCCCAGCCGGTGATCAGCCGGGTGTCCAGCACGACCACCCGGTCCGCACCCGCGAGATGCAGATCGGGCCCGGCGGCCGCGACCAGCCGCCCCGCGACCACCCCGTCGGCCACCAGCTCGGTCACCGCCCGCGCCACCTCGACCGCCCCGTCGAGCCCGAACAGCCCCGTGTGGTCGACGGGCTCGAACGGCAGCCGCTCCAGAGACCGCGGCCACCCGCCGCCCTCGCCCTCCAGCGCCGCCGCCCGCCCGTACAGCCCCTCGACCTCCGCCACCCGCTCGGTGGCCCCGGGCAGCGCGGCGCGCACCGCACGCTTGCGTGCGTAAGGGATCCGGTCCGGCACCCCCAGCGCCGAACGCAGCAGCTCCTCGGTCCGCCGCGCCGCCATCAACGGCCCGCGCCCCAGCCAGCTGAAGACCACGGCGCCCTGCTCCCGCAGCCGCGCCGCACCCCGCTCCTCGGCGGTGATCCCGACCTTCACCATCCCGGGCCCGAACCAGGCGAGATAGACGCGGTACGTCCGCGGGTCGTCGGCGATCGTGTCGGCGGCCACCGAGTGCGCCCGGTCCAGCCGCGCGCACTCCGGGCACCGCGCCCCGGTACTCCGCCCGGACACCACGGCCCCCAGCGGACACACGTTCCCCCGCGCACCCACGCAGTGCCGCTCGCCCCCTGCGCGGAAACCGAGTTCCGCCCCGTACGCGAGCACGCTCGTCCGCACCGAACCGGCGCCGCCCGCCCGCCCGTCCTTGCGCCAGCCCAGGACCGGCCCCTCCTGGGGCCATCGCAGCCCGGTGCAGTGCCAACCCATACGTGTGAGCGTAACGAGGCCCGTACCGCAGCCGTACGGATCTTTCCGATCCAGGGAGAACACCCGGAACACCCGGCGCAACCGGAACCGGGAAACGCGAAAGGCCCCCGGGTCTCCGGGGGCCTTTCGGCTGGTGCACTCGGCAGGATTCGAACCTGCAACCTTCTGATCCGTAGTTCTATGTAGATCGGTCGGTGAGGGTCGGACCAGTCGCGCTACGGCCTTACGGGGTCATCGCCGGCCGGGGCCAGTTGGTGTGGTTGCTGTACTTCGCTGCTGTACCGCCACAGGCCTTGTCGGCCGACCACGGCTTGGTAGGCGCTGGCGAAGTTGTGGCATTCCACGGCGCGGTCACCCTCTCAGCGATCCGGCTGTGGCTGCGAGGGTGACCCGTCGGACAGTACGTAGTAGGTTTCCTGCCCCGCCCGATTCCCGGGGGCTGGGCAGGACTGTCCGAGTGGACACGACGAAAGAACCGGCTCGGTGGCGAGGATCAGAAGAATCCCCAAGGTGGTGTGGGCCATCGCAGGACAGGCAGGGCTGGTGGCACTGCAGGTGGTGTTGCTCCAGGAGCAGGCGGCCGTGACTGGCTCGTGGCTGACGTGCCTGATCCCGCTGGCTCCCACGTTGTTCGCCCAGTACATGATTTGGCGGCTGTTCCTGAACCCATACGTATCGTTCGGGCAGGATCGCTTCCGCGTGAACAATCTGTTCACGCACTACCTCGTCCCCTACCACTCGATCACGGCGCTGGAGGGGCGGACTGCCCTCACTCTTGTCGTGTCGGGATACGGTCGCCTTCCGGTGGCTGCACTCGACGCCGCTCCTCTGACGGGCAAGGCCAAGCGGGACGCCGTCGCGCAGGAGCTGCTGCGTCGCCGCGACGCCGCCGTGCCAAGGGCTGGACATGGCTTCGAGAAGCGCAGCACGATCGGGCTCCCGGAGTGGCTCGGACCTGTCACTTCCCTCGCGCTCTTGCTTGTGGGCAGCTTCGCGTCGAGCTTCGGATAACGCGGTCCGCTTCTAGGCGCTACAGGCGCTCTAGGAGCACGGCCTGGCGCCATGGCTGATGCCCCCAGTACCCGCTACTCGCCCCAGCTCCCATCCCGTCCGCCGTCGACCCACACACCGTGGAGCGGGCGTGGTTCATGGCGTCCAGGTGGAGCGCGCCACTGTACGAACGACCTGGACGCCATGGGCCGCGTCTGCTCGGCTCTGCCTGGGTCGATGGTGGACGGGATGGGAGCCCACAACGCTCACCACGATCCGGCCGGCACCCGCGAACGGCGCCCCGTCCATCCCGGAGTCTGAGCGCCCCCGCCGGAGGCATGTTCTTGACCCGCGGATGAGTTCTCGCTTTAGCCCGCAGCATGTAGCGCGCCGCCTGGCGCGGCCAGCCGGGGCGAAGACAGAGGCAGGCCGCGCCGCTGAGGCGGCGCGCCCGCGCCGTGCGCGGGTCTTGATGAGGTAGAGAAACCTGTAACAACTGCCGTCCCTCGTAAGGTGCCCGGCCCTGGTAGATGCTTGGCACTTCGATCCCAGCTGATGGTTGACGATGGCCGATGCGCGGATCTTGGATGTTGGGATAGGGCCTGGTGGAGGTGCGGGGGATGAGTTTTCGGCTGGCGGCGTACGCCGTGTGCATTGAGGACGGGCGTGTGCTGCTCGCCTGTCATGTGCCACCGAAGGGCGAGAGCAACTGGACTCTTCCGGGTGGTCGGGTCGAGCACGGGGAGGATCCGTTCGATGCGGTGATCCGTGAGGTCGCCGAGGAGACCGGCTGCGACGCGGTGGTCGAACGCCTGCTGGGCGTGGACTCGAGGGTGATCCCCATGGCCATCGCGCGTGCGGGAGTCGAGCACCAGAACGTCGGCATCTTCTACCGGGTCCGCATCACTGGCGGCCAACTGCGGCCTGAGCCGAACGGCGAAATCGCCGAGTCGGTCTGGACTTCGATCCCCGATGTTGCTTGCCTGCGCCGGTCATCGCTGGTCGACGTCGGCCTCGCCCTGGCGCAGTCCGTTCCAGCGACCGGTCACGTCGCGTCCGTTCCGGTCGGTGGCCTGATCCAGCACTGAGGCGCCACCCACATCTGCCTTCCCTCTCCACCGTTCTCTGGCTCACATGATCGGTAGGACAGGCTAGAGGTTGCCCCGTAACCCCGCGTCGGTTAGGAGGCAGAGGAGCAGCGCACAGGGGAGGCTTCGGCCACTCACCGCCGATCTCGTGACTGCACTGGTCGCGGACCTCTACGATCACGCAAGCCGCGGCAGTCAAAGCCGGCGTACTGGCGCACGAACTTGAGGTCTAGGGGGTTGGGCCGGTGGCCCAGAGGAGAATGATCATTCGCGTCCGTCAACTCATTTCGAAAAGTACGGTGGCGCTTATGGTGACCATGGCCGTAGCCGGTTGCGGAAATAACCTCGACGACGTGAGTGGGGTGACGAAGAGTGAACTTTCAGGTGTCTGGCAGGGCGAGAATGGCTCTTCTCTTACCCTGAAAGAGAACATGACATTCACAGCGAAGCGCCTGAACACCTCCTATACGGAGGGTTCCGGCGTCAAGGTCATCGCAGAGGAGGTGGTAGAAGGGGCGGGAGAATGGTTTTCAGGGGACTACAGCTCTGCGACAACGGTGGACCTGCACTTCACCCGCGGAGGTGGGGCGACCTTGACAGCGGCATCACTCAATGGCGATACGGTGCTCTGGGCGTGGGTCGGCGACGGAGATGCGGCAATTCTCAGAAAGAAGGACTGACACACTGAGGCCTCTCATCCCTGGTGCGTAGTTATGGTTTGGCACTCTTGATTTATTGAAGGTCCGCGGATCCCTACCCATATGTTGCGGTAGTCGGTCGAGGCAGATTGAAGTCGACTTAGCCTGTCAGGCGGGGGCGACGAAGCAAACGGCGTCGATCTGCCCACCCCCGAAGGTATGTACGGCCTCGCCGATTCTCTGCCATCCCAAACGTTCGTAGAGGCGGATGGCCGCAACATCCTTCTTCATGACGTCCAGTACGAGGCGGATACGGTTTTCGCGCGTGTACTCCATGGCGGCCCTCATGAGGCCTTCGCCGACGGACGCCTTGCGGGCCTCGCGCGCTACGAACAGTCGCGCCAACACTGCGATGGCAGAGGAGTCATCTCCACTTCTCTCTTGCCACATGTGTGCGGCTTCGTCTCCTGGCTGAGGGCGGTTGACCACCACGTGCCCGACTACACGGCCGTCCAACTCGGCGACCCATGCGGCCAACAGGCCTGCCGGAGTGAGCCACTTTTCCGGCTCTGCCACCCCTTCAACGGGATATCCGTCGGACTCGTGCACGGCGCTGAGTACTTTCGCCGCTTCGAAAATGTCGCCCTGACTACGCCGGCGAACGAAAGCGCTCGACATGAAGCAACCTTCCTGTGGCTGGGAAACTATTCGACCGGCAGTTCATAAAGAAGGCCGGTTTGGTCGGCCCGATGCACGTACCGTGAGACCTCGAACGGTTTCAGGTTCTGATCGAGGCTCGTGTGGAGTACTTCAAGGATGGGTACGCCGGGAACGAGGTGAAGAATGCCGGCTTCCTCAGGTGTAGGCATTCGGGCGCTAATCTCGTCTCGGACCCGAGTCATTGTGTGGCCCAACTCTTCGAGGCGCCCATAGATTCCGTCCTTGCCGGTCTTGGCCTGCATGAGCAGGGTGTCTCTGGCTTCATCCCACCGGAGGTAGGTGGAGACGATCTGGACGGGCTCGTCGTCCGCGAAGTAGTGGTTTTCACGGTGCACGACGCTCTGCTCGTCCGCCGGCACGCCGAGACGCTCCGCTACGTCCAGGGGTGGAACCTCGCGCTCGATGTAGAGCACCTCGATCCTTGGCTCTTTGCCCTGCCGTTTGGCCTCCAGTCGGAATGGTGTCAGCCCGGTTTCCCGGTTCTTGATCGAGTACCGATCGCTCCCGAACCTGAACAGCCTCTGCGGCTCTCGTACGAACACCCCTCGCCCGTGCTTGGCGGTCACAAGCCCCTGCTCCGCGAGTAGGCGCACAGCCTCGCGCGCTGTGTTGCGGGCGGCTCCGTACTGCTCGGCCAGGGCACGCTCCGAAGGCAACTTCTCTCCAGTTGCGATCTCGCCGGCGTGGATCTGTCGGCGCAGCTCTTCCGCGATGCGTCTGCTTGCTGGCTGCTGAGTAGGAGGCTCGGACGAGGTCATGGCGTCAGCGTAGCAACTGGCTCAAGCCAGAAGCTTGACGCGCGAACTGACGCATGCTCAACTGGCTTAAGCCAGTAAGTGGCTCAAGCCAGTTGGGGTTGGCGGTCCTCATGCTGCCCCAGCGCGATGAGGGAGACGCAAATGCCGTCGTTCAAGATCGATGTTTCGACCGCTGTCGTGTTCGTCGCGACGCCCCCGACCCCGAAGCTCGTGAGCAAGCAGACCGGTGAGATCGCGATCGACCGAGAGACCGGTGCCCCGCTCGCGACGGTGGGCCTGCTGATCTCGGACGAGGGTGAGGGGAACCTGTACCAGGTGACCGTGCCCAACACCGGGATCCCCGAGGGCCTGGCCCCGGGTACGCCGGTCTCGGTGATCGGGCTCAAGGCCCGTGACTGGGAGAACACGTTCAACGGCCAGACCCGACACGGGATCTCGTTCCGCGCGGTCGCGATCACGCCGGGGGCCTGACGTGTCGGACCTCGCCACGGTGATCGAAGCAACCGGGGCCTTAGCCGCCGCCGGCGGCCTCGGCTATGCGAAGGTACGCGCTCCTCGCGTGTTCTGGTCGCTGGCCGGCCTGCCGGTCGCCCGGGTCCGCTTCTCGGTCACCTACCGGTCCACGATGGACGTGTGCGGGCTGACGGTTCAGCCGTCCCGCCTGCGGGCGTTCATGGTCCGCAACGTGGCCCGTCGCCAGGACGTGCAGCCGGTCCCGCCGAAGGTCCGCCGGGTCCGCGGCTCCTCCACCGGGATGCGGGTCACGCTCCGGCTTCCCGCCGGCCTGGAACCTGCCGACGTGGCCGCCGCCTCGGAACGACTGCGGCACGCCTGGGGAGTTCACTCCGTGCACGTCATGGAGATCAAGCCCGGTGTCGTCGAGCTGCGGATGACTGGCTACGACGTTCTGCGGCGGGTGAAGATGCCGCGCCGGCTGCCGCGCAAGCTGATGTCCGGCCCGATGGTGGTGCCGGTGGCCCTGCGGGACGACGGAACCGCGTTCGTCCGCGACTACCAGAAGATCCCGCACGCCCTGACGCTCGGGGCGAATCAGTCGGGCAAGTCGATGTATCAGCGCAACCTCATCGCCGGCCTTGCGAAACTCCCGGTCGGCCTGGTCGGCATCGACTGCAAGCGCGGCGTGGAACAGCGCGGTTACGCGCCGCGGCTCTCCGCTCTCGCGGTCACCCCGGATGAGGCATCCCGTCTGCTGGAAGCGCTGGTCGGTGAGATGGAAGCCCGCTTCGACCTCCTGAGCGAACACGGCGCCACGGACCTGTGGAGCCTGCCCGCGAAGGTTCGTCCGGTGCCGCTCGTGGTCCTGGTGGACGAGGTGGCAGAACTCTTCCTCACCGCCGCGAAGAAGGACGAGGAACGCCGCGACCGCATGGTGACGCACATGATCCGCCTGGCCCAGATGGCCCGCGCGATCGGCATCTACCTGGAAGTCTGCGGACAGCGCTTCGGCTCCGACCTCGGCAAGGGCGCCACCATGCTCCGCGCTCAACTCACCGGCCGTGTCGTGCACCGCGTCAACGACAAGCAGACCGCAGACATGGGCCTGGGCGACATCGCCCCCGAAGCGGTCTTCGCCGCCACCACCATAGCTCCGGACCGCCCCGGTGTGGCCGTGGCCGGCGACTCCTCGGGCGGCTGGTCCCGCATCCGCACCCCGGAAATGACCCCCGCCCAGGCCGTGGGCGTCTGCCGCGAGTACGCGCACCTGACCCCACACATCGCGGCCCTGGCACCGTTCCGGCCGCTCGTTCCCGCCGACCCTGCCCCGGCCGCAACTGGGCCGCTGGTCAAGCCGGTTCCGGTCACCGAGTAACACCCCGCCCCACGGTCGGCGTGACCGCCTCGCGCCAGGTCCCTACCCCGCCCATGCCCGGAACCGGAAAGGACGCACCGCCATGGCCACCAAGAGGACCACCCCGAAGAAGGCTTCGGCACCGGATGAGCCGATGAAGTGCCCGCCCTGCGGGGGCACCGGCACCGTTGCCGCCACGGTCCGTGTCGGGCGCAAGCGTCGCCCGGTCGGACAGCAGGACGGCCTCTGCCTGAACTGCTTCGGCACCGGCACCAATCCCGAGCCCTGACCCCCTCGCCCCGGCGCCGGGCGGTCGACCAAAGCATCCCGCCCGGCACCGGCCCACCCCGTGAAAGGGAGGTGATCCCGATGTCCCGCACCATCCGCCTGGACGCCGTTCTGATCCAGGCCGTCATCGCCGGTGCGCTGTCCTTCTCCCACCTGCACGACCTGGCAGAAGCGGCCGGACAGGACGGCTGGAAGGCATGGGCCTACCCGATCAGCGTGGATCTGCTGCTCGTCGCCGCCTGGCGCCGCATGCGCACCCACGCGGACAACCGCGCCGCCTGGAGCTGGTTCGTGATCGCCCTGGCCGCATCGTTGGGCGCGAACATCGCCACCGCCGGACTCCTCGACCTGGGCGACGTACCGGCCTGGCTGCGGATCCTCGTCGCTGGCTGGCCCGCCCTCGCCTTCCTCGGCGGAACCCTCCTCGCCCACGCCCCCGCTGCGCCGGCCGAACCCGAACCGGTCCCGGCTCCTGTGCCGCTGGCTGATCCGACACCCGAACCGGTCCCGGACGTCACGGTGGAGCGCGCCCCCGAGCCCGCCCCGGAACTACCGCCCGTCCCGGCCGTGGCTGTTCCTCCGGCCCTGCTCGATCACGCCCGCAAGGTCGCCGACACCCACCACGCCACGACCGGCGCCCGGATCGACCCGGCCACCCTGCGTGCCCGCCTCGGCGTCCCCGGGCCGCTCGCCGACGCCATCGCCGCTCAACTCGCCTGAGCAGAAAGGAAGGTCACCGCATGCCGCGTCCGAACCGCTTCACCGCCGTGATCCGCATCGGTCCCGTGCAGGTCGGCACGCACTACGACGGCCGGGGTCGCACCAAGCACACCGCCGCCTGCACTGCCCCGGGCTGCAACTTCTCCACGGACTACCTCAACCGGTCCGCCGCCGAACTCGCTGCCCGCACCCATCGCTGCAACCCCTGAGAGGAGAACCGTCCATGTTCACTCCCAAGTACCCGGCCCCGGACACCGCACCGACCCGCACTGCGCACCTGATCCCCATGCCGACCGGCGACGCTCACGCCCCGGCATGCGGCTGCCACCACAGCCCCGTCGCCCCCGCGGCCCCGGCGCCCGTCCCGGTCTCCCGGCCGGCTGTGCAGCTCACCCCGGGCTCCTTGATCGTCGCCGCCGCGGGCGGTACCGCCGTGGTCCTCGTCGTCGGCGCGGTCCTGGTCTCGATGCTCCTCGCGGTCGCCATCACCGGCGTCTCCGTCGCGATCTGCGCTGTCGTCCTGCGCTCGCTCCTCAACAGCCAGAACCAGCAGCGCTAACAGCCCCCGGGGCGGCCTCGGTCGCCAAACTTCCGCCGCCCCGGGCGCCTCAACACCTTCCAGATCAAGCAGACCCGAAAGGGAGAACCCATCATGCCCCAGCACACCCGGCCCGGGCCGATCTGCGCCCACTGCGACGGCTTCCCCCAGGTCGCCATCGCCACCGGTCAGACCACCCTCGACGGCCAGCGCCACACCATCACCGCCGACTGCCCGGCCTGCCGCGGCACCGGCCGCGCCATCCCCGCCCGCGCCTACGCCCGCGCCGAGAGGTGACCGCCGTGGCCCTTCTGAACTGGAGCTCGCCCAAGCACTTCGACGCCACGGGCGACAAGCCCTGCGTGCTGTGCGACAAGCCCACCCCGCTCCGCTCCGACCGCGGCAAGCCCGTCCACAAGGTGTGCGCCGAAGAGTGGATCGACAACCACCCGCCCAAGGAGAACGACCAGTGACCGACCCCGCCACCGCGGCGGGCCTGGACCCGATCACCCTGGGCGACCTGCTCCGGGTGGCCGGGTCCACCGGCTTCGACCGCTGGGAAGAACAGATCCGCCGCACCGGAGGATGCGCACAACCCATCCACCTCACCGGCGCCACCAAGACCATCGACCGCGCAACCGGCACGGTCCTGCACTCCTACAGCACCGACACCGAACCGGGCGGGCGGTTACGGATCGCCTGCGGCAACCGGCGGGCCTCCCGGTGCCCCGCCTGCGCCTGGACCTACGCCGGCGACACCTACCACCTCATCCGCGCCGGACTCACCGGCGACCCCGACAAGGGCACCCCGCACACCATCCGCGACCACCCCCGCGTCTTCGCGACCCTCACCGCCCCATCATTCGGCCCCGTGCATAACCGTCCCGGGAACCGGCCCTGCCGCTGCGGCGCCCACCACCCCGACAACGCGCCCGAACTCGGCACCGCCCTCGACCCCACCATGTACGACTACGCGGGTGCGGTGCTGTGGAACAACCACGCATCCGACCTGTGGCGCTACTTCACGATCTACCTCCGCCGAGAGATCGCCCGCCGAGCCGGACTCACCCAGACAGCCGCCCGTGAGCAGTCCCGCCTGTCCTTCGGCAAGGTCGCCGAGTACCAAAAGCGCGGTGCGGTCCACTTCCACGCCGTGATCCGCTTCGACGGCCCCGACGGGCCCGACTCCCCACCCCCGGCTTGGGCCACCCTCGACCTGCTCACCGACGCCATCTGCGCGGCGGCCGCCCGGGTCGAAGTCACCGTGCCGGCCAACCCCGGTGCTGGCTTCGCCAATGAGTGGGTACTGCGCTGGGGCACACAGCTCGACGTCCAGCCCATCGGAGCGTTCGGGAACGGCGAAGACCTCACCGAGCAGGCAGTGGCCTCCTACGTCGCGAAGTACGCCACCAAAGCGGCCGAGACCACCGGCACCGTCGACCACCGCATCGGCAACAAAGAAGCCCTCGTCCTGCTCGGCGTCCCCGACCACCCCCGGCGCCTGATCGAAGCTTGCCTGGACCTCCACCACGCCTTCCCCGACCGCAAGCTCCGGGACTGGGCCCACATGCTCGGCTTCCGCGGCCACTTCTCCACCAAATCCCGCCGCTACTCCACCACCCTCGGCGCCCTCCGCCAGGTCCGTGCCGACTACCGCGCCCAACAGCAACGCGCCGCCCTCGGCGTGCCCGACCCCGACGACCACCCCGAAGCAACCACCCTCACCCTCGCCCACTGGGCCTACGCCGGCCACGGCCACACCCCCGGCGAATCCTGGCTCGCCGCCAACATCCACCGCGACATCCAGCACAACCGCGACACCGCCCGCGAACACCGCGCCGAACTCGAAGCCCAGGAAGGTGATTCCGCATGAGCACAGCAGTGATCGAGCGCAAGTGGCACACCACAAACGAAGTTGCAGCAATGCTCGGCTTCGGTCTGTCCAAGACCAAGATGCTGGTCCTGACCGGAGAGATCCGCTCGGTGAAGGTCGGTCGTAACCGCCGCATCCTCCCGGCCTGGGTGGACGAGTACGTCCAGCGCGTCACCTCTGACGTCGAAGGGTGGGCGGCATGAGCGGCAAGCGCGGCAACGGCGAAGGGTCCATCTACCCGTACAAGAACGGCTACGCAGCGTACGCGTGGGTGACCAAACCGGATGGGAAGCGCGCCCGAAAGTACGTCTACGGCAAGACGCGCGAAGAGGTTCACAGCAAGTGGATCAATCTGCACGCGGAAGCCAGGAACGGCCCTGTAGCCACCCGGCACCGCACCCTCGCAGCCTTCTTGGCGTACTGGCTCGACTCCATCGTGAAGCCCAACCTCGCCCCGCTGTCGTACGTCTCGTACGAGGGGTACGTCCGGCTCTACATCGGGCCGTACCTCGGTGCGAAGCGGCTGGACAAGCTCACCGTTCGCGACGTGCGTGAGTGGCTGACCAAGCTGGCGACCGTCTGCCAGTGCTGTGCCCAGGGCAAGGACGCCAAGAGGACTCCTGCTCGGCGGAAGTGCTGCGCGGTCGGGGAGTGCTGCGAGTCGTACCCGTCGCGTCGGGTGATCCAAGCTTCCCGCGATGCTCTGCGGGCCGCGCTGACGCATGCGGTTACCGAAGAAGAGATCGGCAAGAACGTGGCCTCGCTGGTGAAGGTACCCAAGCCGCGCCGCCGCCGGATCAAGCCGTGGTCCGTCGCCGAGGCCGGCCAGTTCCTCGCTGATGCGGTGGCTCGTGATGATCACCTCTTCGCAGCCTGGATGCTCGTGCTGACCCTCGGTTTGCGTCGGGGTGAGGTGCTGGGACTGACCTGGCAGTCCATCGACTTCGAGACCGGCGAACTGTACGTGGACCATCAGATCCAGCGCGCCGGGCGTCAGATCCTCCACCGTGAGACCAAGACCGAGGACTCAGACGACTTCCTGCCGCTCCCCGCACTCTGCCTCAAGGCGCTCCGGATGCGCCGCGCTCAGCAGCTCGGCGACCGGAAGGCCGCGGGAAAACTCTGGCAGGACGCTCACGGCCTGGTCTTCACGACGAAGCACGGTACGCCGATCGAGCCGGGGAACCTCACCCGGATGTTCGCGCTGCGGGCTCGCCGTGCCGGCCTTCGGGTCATCCCGCTCCGGAACACCCGGCACACATGCAGTTCGCTCCTGGTCGCCCTCAAGGTTCACCCGAAGATCGCTCAGCGGATCCTGCGGCACTCGCAGATCGCCATGACGATGGAGGTCTACGCCGAAGCGAGCGAAGAAGAAGTCCGCGACGCGATCAGCCGGCTGTCAGACGCGATGGGCGGTACCGGCTGACACGGTTGCTGTACTTCGTTGCTGTACGGGCAACGCAAGAGGCCCCCGGGATTTCTCCTGGGGGCCTCTGAGCTGTGTGCACTCGGCAGGATTCGAACCTGCAACCTTCTGATCCGTAGTCAGATGCTCTATCCGTTAAGCTACGAGTGCTTGGCGTTCCGGGCTTTTCTGCCTGGTCGGCGTTGCGGGAACAACATTACATGACCTGCGCCGTCACGCGAAATCCATTAACCAAACCACCTCTGACCTGCGAAAACGCCTCACAGCCCGCCGTTCGGCCGGCTTGTGGCGGGGTCCCGCGGTGCCGCTGTCACATCCGGATACGACTGAAGCCCCGGCCAGTGGCACGGGGCTTCAGTGATCAAGCGGAGGCGGAGGGATTTGAACCCTCGATGGGCTTTAAGACCCAAACCGCATTAGCAGTGCGGCGCCATAGACCGGACTAGGCGACGCCTCCAGCACACCTCGCGCTGGCGCGAGTGGTGCGTGCAGATGATGACACAGCTGAGGGCTGTGTCTCCAATCGCCGCCTACGGTACTAGGCAGTCGGCCGCCAGGGCAAAGCCTCTGCGGTTGCGCAACGCCGCGGCGTGCGGAGCGTTAGTGGGAAAGGGGGCTTCGCCTCCCCGCTCTTCCCGCTTCCACAGGAGTCCGCATGCTGCGCCGCCTCGCCCTCACCGCCGTTGCGTCCCTCGCCGTGCTGTCCGCCGCAGCACCGGCCGCCACCGCCTCCACCGACCTCCTGCCGCTGCCCCTTCCCTTGCCGATGCCTGCGCCGCAGGACAACGGCGACTCCGGCACCACCCAGCTGAAGGTGACGGTCTCGGACTCCGGAGACCGGGCCGCCGACGGCGTGTACGAACTGCAGTGCCTCCCCGCCCGCGGCACCCATCCGTCGGCGCAGCAGGCCTGCGACCGGCTGGCGGAGCTGGCCGTACCCACGGATGGCGGCACGGATCCCTTCCGTCCGGTGCCCGCGGACGCCATGTGCACCCAGCAGTTCGGCGGTTCGGCCACGGCCCGCGTCACCGGGACATGGCGGGGACAGCCGGTCGACGCGTCCTTCGTTCGGACCAACGGCTGCGAGATCGCGCGCTGGAACGCCCTGCTTCCCGTGCTCCCGAACGTCCGCTGACCACGGGCGGAGGGCCCGCCGGCAGCCGCCGGTCACGGGCGACCGGGCCCGTCGCAGGACACCTGCCAGGCTCTTCACAGGACACGCACAGAACCGGAGTCGTACACCGTATGCACAGAACCTTGGTGAGAGCTCCCCCTCATCCGCCGTCGGATGCCCCTCCCCTGCCTTTAGACTCCTCCAGTGACAGCCTGCGGCCCGAGAGGCAAGATGGGGCCCGCTGTCGGCAAGGTGCGGTAATCAGGGAGGAAGCGTCGTCGTGAGCAGCAGGCCGTCCCGAGGCACTGCTCGCCTCGCAGCCATACTCGATGCCCTTCCTGACGGGCTGCTGCTCGTCAATTGCAACGGCACGGTCGTCAACGCCAACACCATCGCCCTCGAAATGTTCGAGACCCCGGGCACCGCGCTCGTCGGTCGCGGACTGCTCGATCTGCTGCCGGAGTTCGACTCCAAGCTGATTCCCGGGTCGATGCGCAGGCCCGAGGCGGCGGACGAGCGGGGCCGTACGAAGCCGACGCGGATGACCGCGCGGCGGACCGACGGCTCCGAGTACCCGGTCGAGGTCACCAGCGCCAGCCTGGAGGACGGGCAGGCCGCGTACAACGACGTCCAGGCCGGCTACACCGGCAGCTACACGGGCGACGAGCTGCTGATGCTCGTCGTACGGGATCTGTCGGGCACCGTCGACACCGAGGCCGAGCTGGCCCGTTCGCAGCGGCAGACCGAGATGATCCTGCGGGCCGCGGCCGAGGGCGTCGTCGGCACGGACACGGACGGCCGGGTCGTTCTGGTCAACCCCGCCGCCGCGCAGATCCTCGGCTTCCGCGCCAGCGACCTGGGCGGCCGGCAGCTGCACGCGCTGATCCTGCACTCGCGTGCGGAGGGCGAGCCGTTCCCGTACGAGGAGTCGCCGCTCGCCGACACGCTCAAGTCCGGCCGCAAGCACCGGGTGCGCGGGCAGGTCCTGTGGTCCAAGAGCGGCGCGCAGGTACCGGTCGATCTGACGACGGCGCCCGTGCGCGACGGGGACCAGCTGGTCGGTGCGGTGATGACGTTCACCGACCGCAGGCCCTACGAGGAACTCGCCAAGCAGCACACGGAGCAGCTGGCGCAGCTGACCGAGAGCCACACCACCGAGGTCACCGAGCTCACCGAACGGCACACCGCCGAGGTCACGGGGCTGACCGAGCAGCACGCCGCCGAGCTGGCCGACCGCACCGAGCGGTACGCGGCCGAGCTGGAGGAGCAGGCCGAGCAGCTCACGGATCTGACCGCCCGGCACACCCAGCTGACTGCCGTCCTCGGCGAGTCGCTGCGCGGTCCGCTGGAGGAGCTGCGCGGCGAGCTCTTCACGCTCGCCGCCGACCCGGCGGGCCAGCTGTGGCCCGAGGCCAACCAGATCCTGCACCACCTGGCGGCGGGCTACGCCCGGATGGCGACGCTCGTCGACAACGTACTGAGCTTCCAGCGGCTGGACGCCGGTGCGGAGCAGCTGGTCAAGGAGAAGGCGCTGCTCGACGGCGTCGTGACGGCCGGCATCGACGCCGCCGTCGAGCTGATCGGTCCCGGCAGGGCCCAGTTCGCGGTGCACGCGCCGCCGATCGAGGCCGAGGTCGACGCGGGCCGGCTGGTGACCGCGCTCGCGCATCTGGTCGCGGATGTCGCCGGCGTCGACTCGACCGGCCGGGCACGACTGGTGCCGGGCGGCGGCTACGTCGACTCGACGGTGGTCGTGGCCGCGGCCCAGCGCGGCGAGGTCGTACGGATCGAGGTCCGTGGACCGTTCGCCGGGGGAGACCCGGTCCACGAACCGATCGTGCGCGGGATCGTACGGGCGCACGGCGGCGTGCTCCAGACGCACGAGATGCCGGGCATGAGCGGCAGCGCGTACGTGCTCGAGGTGCCGCTGGGCGCGGGTTCGGGCACCGTGGTGCCGCCGGAGGCTCCCGCCGTGCAGGCACCGATGACGGAGACGACGGCCGGTGCCGGTGTCGTGGCCGTTCAGGAGCAGCAGGGCGCATCGGGCGGCGGGCGGCGCAGGGCACGCCGGGCGTCGACGGACGCGTTCCTGGAGAGCCCGGTGGGCGGGACCGATGCCGTGGCCGGGTCCGGCGACGCGGCGGCGGAGCCGACAGGGCGGCGCAGGGCGCGTCGTGAGGCGGTGGCACCGGACGAGCAGGCTCAGCCGGTGCCGCAGGTCCCGCAGTCGCCGCAGGAGCTCGTCCCGGACCGGCAGGGCGAGGGATCGGGGCGCAGGCGGGGGAGGCCCAGCCCCGCCGAGACGGCCGAGCCGTCCGCGCAGCTTGCCCAGGGATCACAGCCGTCGCAGGGACCTGGGTCCGCGTTGGCCCTGTCCGCGGCCGCAGCGCCGTCCGAGGGCTCCGTGGTGACGGCTGCCGAGGGCGCGCAGGGCGGTGGCGGCCGCCCGCAGCGCGGGCAGACCGTACCGCCGCAGGGTGTGCCGGCCGAGATGGCGGTGCCGGTGCCCGCGGGCGGACAGCCGGCACGACAGAGCAACGAGAACCAGCTGGCCCTCCCGGCAGTCGCCCCTGCCGCCGGCCAGGGACAGAGCGAGGGCGGCGCGCAGGCCCAGCAGACCGGGCGGCGGGCCAGGCGGGCGCTGGCGACCGCGCAGGACCGGCCCGAGCCCGCGGGGCCGCGTACCGCGTTCGCACTCCCGCCCGCCGAGGCCGACCGGATCCCGCCCACGGCCGGTGCAGCGGATGCCTCGCTGCCGGGGCGCCATGACGCTGTACAGGTGCCGCAGGGCGACGCCCACACACCGTCGCAGGAACACCCCGTACCGACCGGCCGCCGCCGGGCGCGCCCCGCCGACGCACCGCAGCAGGCTCAGCAGCCGGAACCCCCGCAGCAGTCCGGGCTGCCGGCGCAGCCCGGCGGCTGGTCGGACAACGGCACTTCGGGGCAGGGCCTGGCCGCCCTCACCGCCCTGACCGCCCCTGACGACGATCCGGACTGGACCGGCGCGGGTCACACGACGCACACCACCGGCACCGCCAACGCCGCCGCAGGGGAGAGCCGTCCGCGGGAGAACGCGCCCGCCGCCGCTCCCGTCCCTGCACCGGCGGCCGCCGCCGTGCCCGATGCGCGACGACAGCCGCTGCCCGCCGAAGCCCCCATGCCCGCGTCCTCGGACTCGACGCAGGGGCGGGCGTTCAGCGTGCGGACGCTCGGCCAGGGCGTGCCGTTCGTCCAGCACCTCGCGCACCAGCAGAACCAGACGCTCGGCGGCGCCGGCCGGCGCCGCAAGCTCGCCGCGCCGCCCGCGGCCGAGCGCACCGCACCGGCCACCGTGCCGCAGCCGGCCGCCGCACAGCCCGCCGCCACCCCGGCTGCCACCGCGCAGCCCGGCACCGCGCCCACCACCAGCACCTCGGGACAGCTGCTCGCCGCCCCGGCGGCCGAGGGGCGCGCCTACGCCATCGGGGCCCCCGACGAGGGCGCCGAAGGTCCGGAGCCACTGGACGGTCCGGGCGGCGCGATCGAGGTCGCCAACCGGCCGTCACCGCAGCCGGCCGACGACGAGCTGCCCCCGGAGCCGCTGGACAACCCGCGCCGGCTCCTCGTCTGGCCCGCGCCCGACGCCTCCACCCAGCAGGCGCTGAGCGACCGCGGCTACCGCCCTGTGATCGTGCACTCCCGCGAGGAGGTGGACGCCCAGATCGCGGCGTTCCCCGCCGCGCTCTTCGTGGACCCGCTGACCGGCCCCATCACCCGTACGGCGCTGCAGTCGCTGCGCCAGGCGGCGGTGGCCGCCGAGGTTCCGGTGCTGGTGACGGCCGGTCTGGGGCAGGCGTCGCGGGAAGCGGCGTACGGTGCCGACCCCGCCGTGCTGCTCAAGGCGCTCGCCCCTCGTGACAGCGAGCAGCACCCGCCGCGGGTGCTGCTGATCGAGGAGCACGAGGAGATCGCGGTGGCGCTGACGGCGACGCTGGAACGCCGCGGCATGCAGGTCGCGCAGGCCGCGACCGACAACGAGGCAGTCTCGCTGGCCACCCGGATGCGGCCGAACCTCGTGGTGATGGACCTGATGCAGGTACGCCGCCGACGGGCCGGCATCGTCGACTGGCTGCGCGCGAACGGCCAGCTCAACCGGACCCCGCTGGTCGTCTACACGTCGGCCGGCATGGACCGGGCGGACCTGCCGAAGCTCAGCTCCGGCGAGACCGTGCTGTTCCTGGCGGAACGGTCGACGAGCGACGAGGTGCAGTCCCGCATCGTCGATCTGCTGGCGAAGATCGGCACGAACTGAACAAGGCACCAGGACGGACGACGAGGGCGGTACGGGAAGTCCCGTACCGCCCTCGTCGTCCGTGCCCGATCAGAGGTGGGTGATCTCCAGCTCGCCCTGCGCGTACTGCTGGCGGATCACCTTCTTGTCGAACTTGCCGACGCTGGTCTTCGGCACCGCCGCAATGACCGTCCAACGCTCCGGCAGCTGCCACTTGGCGATGCCCGACTCGGCGAGGAACGCCCTCAGCGCCACGTAGTCGGCGGTGGCGTCGCTCTTGAGGACGACGGTCGCGAGCGGGCGTTCGCCCCACTTGTCGTCCGGGACGGCGACGACGGCAGCCTCGGCCACATCCGGGTGCGCCATCAGGGCGTTCTCCAGCTCCACGCTCGAAATCCACTCGCCACCGGACTTGATGACGTCCTTGGCCCGGTCGGTGAGGGTGAGGAAGCCTTCGTCGCTGATGACGCCGACGTCGCCGGTCTTCAGCCAGCCGTCCTCACTGAACTTGTCCTCGGGGCGCAGCGCCTCGCCGTCCGCGCCTCCGTAGTACGCACCGGCGATCCAGGGACCGCGGACCTCCAGCTCACCTGCCGACGCGCCGTCCCAGGGCAGAAGCCCGCCGCCGGGGCCGACCAGCCGCGCCTCGACACCGGCCGGGAAGCGGCCCTGGGTGATCCGGTACGGCCACTCCTGCTCCTCGGTCAGGCCCGCGGGCGGGTTGGCCATGGTGCCGAGCGGCGATGTCTCCGTCATGCCCCAGGCGTGGCAGAGGCGGACGCCCAGCTTGTCGTACGCCTCCATGAGTGCGGGCGGGCAGGCGGAGCCGCCGATGGTGACGCGGGCCATCGAGGACAGATCGCGCGGGTTGGCGACGACCTCGGCGAGCAGTCCCTGCCAGATGGTGGGGACGGCGGCGGCGTGGCTCGGCTTCTCACGCTCGATCATGTCGGCGAGCGGAGCGGGCTGCAGGAAACGGTCGGGCATGAGCATGTTGACGCCGGACATGAACGTCGCGTGCGGCAGACCCCAGGCGTTGACGTGGAACTGGGGCACGACCACCAGTGTGGTGTCCTTGTCCGTCAGCCCCATCGACTCGGTCATGTTGACCTGCATGGAGTGCAGGTAGATGGAGCGGTGGGAGTAGACGACGCCCTTGGGGTCGCCGGTGGTGCCGGAGGTGTAACACATGGCGGCGGCCTGACGTTCGTCCAGCTCCGGCCAGTCGTATCCGGTCGGACGTCCTGCGATCAGCTCCTCGTAGTCGTGTACCTGCGGGACGGCGCCGTCGAGCACGGAGCGGTCGCCGGCGCCCACGACGACCACATGCTCGATCGACGTCAGGTGGGGGAGGAGCGGCGCGAGGAGCGGCAGCAGCGAGCCGTTGACGAGAACGACCTTGTCGTCGGCGTGCTTGACGACCCAGATCAACTGCTCGGCGGGAAGGCGCAGGTTGAGCGTGTGGAGCACGGCCCCCATGGAGGGAATCGCGAGATACGCCTCCACGTGCTCCGCGTTGTTCCACATGAGGGTGGCCACCCTCTGGTCGCCGACGACACCGAGTTCGTCACGCAGGGCGTGGGCGAGCTGCGTGGCACGACGGCCCACCTCGGCGAAGCTTCGCCGCTGCGGCTCGGGGTCGCCCGTCCAGGTCGTGACCTGAGACTTCCCATGGATCGTCATCCCGTGCGTCAGGATGCGGGTGACAGTCAGCGGTACGTCCTGCATGGTGCTCAGCACGGCGTCCTCCCGGTGGGCGCTACGCGGCAGTAGGGTTCCGCTGATTCTGCGCACATACCGATTGGTATGTCACTACTCCCGGGAGTACGAATCGGTCTCCGCCGGATTCTCCTGGGCGGAACACTGCCGAAATGCCGTCACCGTCCGCGCGCAGCGCCGTCGCCGCCGTCGCATGCGAGTGGACCCGCGGCGCGCGGAGCGGGATTGCGGCGCAGGGAGCGCAGCTGCGGTGCGACGAGTCCCCGCCCGGGGCCGTCCCGGAGCCGTCCCGCGCCCGCGTGCCCGCCCGCGCGCCCGCACGGTTCGGGCTCAGCGGACCGGAATCAGCTCGGGGTCCTCGCGGAGCTTGCCGAGCGCCCGTGACACGGCGCTCTTGACCGTACCGATGGACACCCCGAGCACCTCGGCCGTCTGCGCCTCGCTGAGATCCTCGTAGTAGCGCAGGACGACCATCGCCCGCTGCCGGTCCGGGAGTTTCAGCACGGCCCGCCACATCGCATCGTGCAACGACTGCTGCTCGGCGGGATCGGGTGCGGGAGCGGCCTCCTGCTCGGGCAGCTCCTCGCACGTGAACTCGTCGACCTTGCGCTTGCGCCACTGCGAGGTCCGGGTGTTCAGCAGGGCCCGGCGGACGTAACCGTCGAGCGCCCGGTGGTCCTCTATCCGCTCCCACGCGACATACGTCTTGGCGAGCGCGGTCTGCAGCAGATCCTCGGCATCGCTCGGGTTCGCGGTGAGCGAGCGTGCGGTGCGCAGCAGTACGGGCCCCCGCGCCCGCACGAACGACGAGAACGACGGATACGGAACATGCGGTGCACGCGCCCCGTACGGAGCGTGCGCAGCAGCGGCGTGCGACGCGTGCGGGGTCGCCGATGCATGCTGTGCCTGCGACAGGGCCGATGCGTGCTGCGTGTGTGACGCCGGCAAGGTGCGTGGCGCGTGTCCGGTGGCGGCAGCGGCTCCCCTGGAGGCGCCCGTGCAGACTGGCGTGGTCATGGGTCCACGCTAGGAGCGGTCGCTACGCGGGGGATCGGCCCCAGGTCCCGAAGCCACGTCCGCCTCAGGTTGTAGGGGTGGGGCCGGCCCCACCTCCTGAAGGAGTAGGGCCCCCGTCCTGCGGACTCGGGGTCACCCCTGGGACGGACTCACCGTCCCGCCGCCCGACCGGTGCCCCGCGGCCCCCCCGATCAGCCGTCCGTGCCCAGGATCAGTCCCGAGGTCGGGACCCCCGTACCGGCGGTGACCAGCGTCCTGGCCGCCCCGGGTATCTGGTTCACCGACGTGCCCCGGATCTGCCGGACCGCCTCCGCGATGCCGTTCATCCCATGCAGATACGCCTCGCCCAGCTGGCCTCCATGGGTGTTCAGGGGAAGCGCGCCGTCCGCCACGAAGTCGGCGGCCTCGCCCGGTCCGCAGAAGCCGAACTCCTCCAGTTGCATCAGTACGAACGGAGTGAAGTGGTCGTAGAGGATGCCCACATCAATGTCGCGGGGGGCGAGTCCGGAGGTACGCCAGAGCTGTCCGGCGACGACGGCGGTCTCCGGCAGTCCGGTCAGCCCGTCACGGTAGAAGCTCGTCATCTGCTCCTGCGCCCGCCCGGCGCCCTGCGCCACCGCGACGATCACCGCGGGCGGCCGGGGCAGGTCGCGGGCACGCTCGGCACTGGTGACGACGAGCGCCTGTCCGCCGTCGGTCTCCTGGCAGCAGTCGAGCAGACGGAGAGGTTCGACGATCCAGCGCGATGCGGCGTGATCGGCCAGCGTGATGGGCTTCCGGTAGAAGTACGCCGCCGGATTGCGCGCGGCATGGCGCCGGTCGGTCACCGCGACATGACCGAAGGCCTCCGGCGTCAGGTTGTACGTGTGCAGATAGCGCTGAGCGGCCATGGCGACCCAGGAGGCCGGGGTGAGCAGTCCGAAGGGGAGGTTCCAGCCGAGCGCGGCGCCCTCGGCGGTCGGTTCCCGGTGCTGCATCCCGGAACCGAAGCGCCTCCCCGAGCGCTCGTTGAATGCGCGGTAGCAGACCACGACGTCGGCC
Source organism: Streptomyces sp. JH14 (assembly GCF_029428675.1). Classification (GTDB taxonomy): domain Bacteria; phylum Actinomycetota; class Actinomycetes; order Streptomycetales; family Streptomycetaceae; genus Streptomyces. The sequence continues at coordinate 3,449,881 of NZ_JAJNEL010000001.1, forward strand.
ACCCCGCTCGCGACGGCGAGCGCCGCCTGCTGCACGGTGGCACAGGCCGCCCCGCCTCCGTAGTGGATGCGGGAGAAGAACGACAGCTCGCCGATGCCGGCTGCCTGGGCGACGGTGATCTCGGGACTGGTGTCCATCGTGAACGTGACCAGGCCGTCGACATCGGCGGGGGTCAGCCCGGCGTCGTCGAGGGCGGCCCGCACCGCCTCGACAGCCAACTTCAGTTCGCTGCGCCCGGAGTCCTTGGAGAACTCGGTTGCCCCGATCCCGACGATCGCGGCCCGGCCGCCGAGGGAATCCGCCCTGCGCACGCTCATGCGGCCCCCTCCGGGACACTGACCGTCACCTTGCCGGTGACGTGCCTGCCGAGGCCATTGGATCCGACCACCGTCACCTCGGCCCTCCCGTCGTCGCCGAGGGCTGTGACGGCGCCGCTCAACACCATGGTGTCCCCCGGATAGTTGGGCACACCCAGCCTGATGGCGACCCTGTGGAGCACCGCCGAGGGCCCGAAGTGATCGGTGACGTACCGCCCGACGAGCCCGTTGGTCGTCAGGATGTTCATGAAGATGTCCGGGGAGCCCTTCTGCTGCGCGAGCTCGGCGTCATGGTGCACGTCCTGGTAATCGCGGGAAGCGACGGCACCCGCGACGATCAGCGTGCGGGTCACCGCGATCTCCAGCGGTTCCAGCTCCTCGCCGACCTTCATTGCGATCCCTGCTTCACCAGCAACTGACCCAATTCCTGGAGCACTTCGCTGCCACATCCCAGGTAGGCGTCGAGCTGTCGGCCCCAGAGGAAGTGGCGGTGGACCGGGTGGTCGAGGTCGGCGCCCGTCCCGCCGTGCAGATGCTGTCCGGCATGCACGACTCTCTTGCCGGCCTCCGAGGCCCACCAGGCCGCGGTCAGCGCCTGCGCCTCGTACGGCAGCCCCTGGTCGTAGCGCCACGCCGCCTCGTACGCAGTGACCCGTATCGCCTCGGTGTCCATATGGGCGTCGGCGGCGCGGAGCAGCACCCCTTGATTGGTGGAGAGCGGCCGCCCGAACTGCTCCCTGGTGGTGGTGTGGGCGACCGCCCGGGCGAGCGACCCCGCGCACACCCCGGCCTGCAACCCCGCGAATGCCGTCCGGCTCGCAGCGAGCACAGCACCGTACGCCTCCGCTCCGGCCCCTGCGCCACCGAGCCGCTCACCGGCCACCCGGTCCAGAGTGAGCCGAGCCGCCGACCACGGAGCCGTGGTCTCCACGGGACCGGCCGTCACGCCAGGATCGGCCGTCCGCACGAGCCACAGCGCCCGGTCCGCGTCCGCGACGAGCACCACGGTGGCGTCCCGCAGCCACGGCACATAGGGCACGCTGCCGCTCAACCGCCCATCCCTGTCGCCCCGTAGACCGCCACGCGCCGGAAATGCGCCGGCGGCGACAGCCGTGCCGTCCCGCAACGGCGGCAGTATTCGCTCCCGTTGTTCGTCCGTGCCATGTGTGGCGACGGCGAGCAGCCCGTACACACATGTGGCCGCGAACGGCACCTGCGCAGTCGTTCTCCCCTGCTCCTCCAGGAGCAGCACCAGGCCCAGCAGCCCGATCTCCTCGACGGCGCCGGTCAGGCCGGCCGCGCACAGCTCCTTCCACAGCCCGGTGTCCGTCCCCGTCCCGGCGGCGGCCAGCCGCTCGTGCGTGGCCAGATCTCCGAAGATCTGCGCGGCGAGACCCTGCGCCGCGGCCTGCTCCTCCGTGGGTGTGAAGTCCATGTCAGCCCTCGCTCCCCCGGAAGACCGGAAGTTCCAACTCGGGGTCCGTACGCAGGAATTCCAGCCTGACCGGCATCCCCGTGCGCACTTTGCCGTGCGGGACCCCGACCACGTTGCTGACCATCCGTACGCCCTCCGCCAGCTCTATCAGCGCCACCGCGTACGGCCCCGCATCGTCGGAGGTGCGGAAGGCGGGGAAGGGCGGGTGGTGCATCACGACATGACTGAAGACGGTGCCCTCGCCGCTCGCCTCGACCGTGTCCCATTCCTGGCAGCCGCATTCATTGCATCCCGGCAGCCAGGGAAAGCGCAGGGCCCCGCACTGCCCGCACCGTTGGATGAGCAGTTTGTGCTCAGCCACCCCCTGCCAGAACCCTGCATTGTCCCGGTTGATGACGGGCCTCGGCCGCAGATTCCGGCCGTCCTGTCCTGCCTCCGGCCCGCCGCCCGGCTTCGTCCCGCGCGCCCTCACCGCAGGCCTGTACCGGAGGATGCGGAAACGATGCGTGCCGGCCGGTTCCCCGGCTGCCCGGACATCCGTCCGTGTGGTGATGAAATAGCCCGTCCCCAGTTTCGTCGTCTTCCGCTCCGACACCGACTCGATCACCGCGTCGAAGGTGATCTCGTCCCCCGGCCTCAGCGGCCTCAGATACTCCTGCTCGCAGTCGGTCGCGACCACCGAGGTGTACCCGGCGCCGTCGAGCAGCCCGAACAGCTCGTCGTACGCCGAGGAACGATCCGAGTGCCCCGAAAGGCCGCCCATCGTCCACGCCTGCAGCATGGTCGGCGGAGCGATTGCCCCCGGCCCTGCGTATGCCGGGTTCGTGTCGCCCATGGCCTCGCACCAGTGCCGGATCATCGGCTCGTTGACCAGGTCCTTGCCGACACCTGCGGTGGCGGCCGCCCGCCCCTCGTACGCCTTCAGCCGCCCGTACAACGCGTCCGGACCGCCCCCGACCTGCCTGTACCGCGTGCCCGTCACCGCTTCCCCCTCTTCATGCCGAGCCGCATCGTCGCGACGATCTCCCGCTGCACCTCGCTCACCCCGCCCCCGAAGGTGTTGATCTGCGCCGCCCTGTTCATCCGCTCCAGCTCCCCGTCCCCGAAGGAGCCGGGCGAACCGCCCCGGATCATCCCGGCCTCGCCCGTGATTTCCTGGCACATTCGATACACCTCCACGGCCGATTCGGTTCCCGCGAACTTCACGCCGCTCGCCTCGCCCGGGGCCAGTGAGCCCGCCCCCACGTCCCCCACCAGACGCCAGTTGAGCAGGCGCGTTGCCGCCAGCCGGGCATACGCCTCGGCCAGCCGGGACCGCACCCACGGCTCGTCAACCGGACGGCGCCCCGTCACTGGATCGGGGGTACGGGCGTGGGCGAGCGCAGCCTCGTAGAACTCCTCGGCCTGCATCCCGATCGCCGCGAGCGCCACCCGCTCGTGGTTCAGCTGGTTGGTGATCAGCCCCCAGCCGGCGTTCTCCTCACCGACCAGGTTCGTGGCGGGTACCCGCACCCCGTCGTAATAGGTGGCCGTCGTGGTCAGGCCGCCCACGGTCTCGATCGGCGTCCAGGAGAACCCGGGGGCGTCCGTCGGGACCAGAATGATCGAGATGCCCTGGTGCCTGGGCGCATCCGGATCCGTACGGCAGGCGAGCCAGATCCAGTCGGCGTTCTGGGCATTGCTGGTGAAGATCTTCTGCCCGTCGATCACCCAGTCTCCCCCGCTCCCGGCCTCGTTCGGGCGGGAGGCGCCCCCTGCGTCCCGCACCGCCCTGGTGCGCAGAGCGGCCAGATCCGTGCCGGCCTCCGGCTCGCTGTAGCCGATCGCGAAGACGAGGTCGCCGCCCAGGATCCGCGGCAGGAAGTACTTCTTCTGCTCCTCGGTCCCGTACTTCATGAAGGTCGGGCCGACGGTGTTGAGCGTGACCATGGATACGGGCACGCCCGCCCGGTACGCCTCGTCGAAGAAGACGAACTGCTCGTCGGGTCCGCGGCCCTGACCTCCGTACTCGACGGGCCAGCCGAGTCCGAGCATCCCGTCGGCGCCGACCCGGCGCAGCAGTCGGCGCTGCTCGGCCGGATCCCCGGCCTGTCTCGCCCGCGCCCCGGACCCCGCATCCGCCCCGGTGGGCACATCCGGACCGGAGGTCACATCCTGGAAATACCTGCGGAGTTCGGCGCGCAGCTGCAGCTGGCGCTCCGTCGGGGCGAGGTGCACGGCAGCCGGCCTCCCGGACACAGGTGAATGGAACAGGATTTCTGACTGTCCGTCAGATTCGAGGTGGCTGTCAAGGCCGGCGGCACCCGAACCCGCCCGCCGGGACATGCGAACGGCCTGCGCAAAGGCGCCGAAGCACCCTCACGCAGGCCGCCGTTCACCCCACCCCGCTCCGGCCCCCCGACCGGCCCACGGCGGGCCCCGGCTCACCAGAGATTGGTGAAGTTCACCGCGATGCTCCTGTCGGACTGGTCGATCACAGTGAAGGGCGAGCCGCTCACCTGCGCCGAGTTGCTCCGGTTCGATGCCCCGGAGCCGGTGGCCTGCTGCTGCGAAGTGGACGAGTTGCCCGAGTTGTTCCCACCTACCCCGCTGCCGCTGATGGTCGCGACGCCCGCGTTCGATCCGCCGCTCGCGAACGCCCCGTTGTCGGCCTGAGCCACGCCGCCGAAGAGTGCGACGGCGAGGGGCAGCGCGGCAACAACCGCGAGGATGCGGGCGGTACGGATGGTTGCCATGTCAATTTCCTCCAGAAACGGATGTGCTGCTTGCTCCGAGGCAGTTGGCCGACGGCCTCGATACGGATCACGACGTCGCGAGATCAAAGCTGCCCACCGAACCCCCTCCGAACCGCCCAGGATCGCCTATTCCCCCGCAAGCATGAGGAACACCTGATAAACCTCCTATGCATCTCAAAGCCCCAATCCGCACCCCGGCGCACACCCGCACACCCTTCGATCCCGTGCATCCCACAAGGAAAAGCGTTTCGCCGCATTTTCTGGCAATCCGCCCGCATCGACGCCTCGGCCGCTCTTCGCCGGCCGACCCCCATCGCCAGCCCTTCCCTTCCTCGAACAGTTGTACGAAAATAGAGCCATGGCCATCACCGACCGGCAGACCGCCACCCTGGCCCTCGCCCACGCGCTCTCCGCCGCCGAGCACGGGCTCCCCGTCATCCCGCTGTCCGCCACCAAGCTCCCCGCGCTGCGCTCCCCCCACCACGACGAGGACCGGCCGGTCCGCTGCCGGGGCGCCTGCGGTCTTCCCGGGCACGGCGTCCACGACGCCACCACCAACCCGGCCGCCGTACGAGCCCTCTTCGCCGCCGCTCCGTGGGCCACCGGCTACGGCATCGCATGCGGCCGGGCCCCGCACCACCTCATCGGCGTCGACCTCGACATCGACACCACCGGCCGGAACGACTCCGTGGCGGCTCTCCAGCAGCTGGCCCTGCATCACCTGTTCACGATCCCGCCGACGGTCACCGTGATCACGCCCAGCGGCGGCCGCCACATCTGGCTCACCGGCCCGCCCGGCGTGTCCGTGCCGAACTCCGCAAGCCGCCTCGCCCCGGGCATCGACATCCGCGGCAGTGGCGGCTACCTGGTCGGTCCCGGCTCGGTCACCACTCGCGGCACCTACCGCCTCGCCCCTGGCGCCGCGGATCTCTCCCCGGCCCCCTGCCCCCGCGCGCTCCTCCGTCTGCTCACACCCCCCGCGCGCCCGCACCAACCCTCGGGCCGCCCCCACCATGGCCAGGGCCTGGTCCAGTTCGTCCTCGCGGCACACGAAGGACAGCGCAACACCCGTCTCTTCTGGGCCGCTTGCCGCGCGTACGAACACGGCTTCGGCGACGAACTGGCGGACGCCCTCACCAGCGCCGCCGTCCGCACCGGCCTCACCGAACGCGAGGCCCGGGCCACCATCGCCTCGGCCGCCCGCCTGACCGCGGACCGCCCCACGGACCCGCAGGACACCGAGCGCCCTGACCCGTCCCCTTGATACGGAACGTTCCTGTCCGCGATCCGCCGCACCCCGACGGACAGGCGGCCTCGGCCGGGACGACAGCAGCGCGCAGGTTGTCAGCAGGCCTCATGCCGAAGGGGCGCCCTGGTCGGACGCCCCTTCTGGCCTGCACATGCGCCGGCCTGGCGGTGGGTGTGGGATTTGAACCCACGGTGACTCGCGCCACGACGGTTTTCAAGACCGTTCCCTTAGGCCGCTCGGGCAACCCACCCCGCGTCACCGGTCATGGACCGGCGTCGACGCGAGGACAGCCTAGCCGGTCAGTTGTCGCCCTTGCGCTCCCCCAGCGTGACTTCGGCCGTCGACACCTTGCCGTCGCGCTTGTAGGTGAGGGTGACCTGGTCGCCCGGCTTGTGGGTCCAGATCTGGCCGATCAGGGTCGGGCCGCTGTCGATCACCGCGTCGTCGAACTTGGTGATGACATCGCCCGCCTTGAGACCGGCCTTGTCGGCGGGCCCGTCCGGGCTGACGGCCGATGTGCCGCCCGAGCCCTGGTCCGAGATGACGGCACCGCCGGTCTTCTCGTCCATCGTGACCGTGGCGCCGATGACCGGATAGACCGGCTCGCCCGTCTTGATCAGCTGCTGGGCGACGTTCTCCGCCTGGTTGATCGGGATCGCGAAGCCGAGACCGATGGATCCCGCCTGGGACTGGCCACTGCTGGCGGTCGACTGGATGGCCGAGTTGATACCGATGACCGCACCGCGCGCATCGAGCAGCGGGCCACCGGAATTGCCCGGGTTGATCGAGGCGTCGGTCTGCAGTGCGCTCATGTACGAATTGCTGCCGCCGGATCCGTCACCGGAGGCGACCGGACGGTTCTTCGCACTGATGATGCCGGTCGTGACCGTGTTGGACAGACCGAACGGCGCGCCGATCGCGATCGTCGAGTCGCCGACCGCGACCTGGTCCGAGTTGCCCAGGGCCAGCGGGGCGAGCCCCGACGGAGCGTTCTTGAGCTTCAGTACGGCGACGTCGTAACCCTCGGCGCGGCCGACGACCTCGGCGTCGTACTTCTTGCCGTTGGAGAACGTCGCCGTCAGCTGGCCGCTGTTCGCCGCAGAAGCCACCACGTGGTTGTTGGTGAGGATGTGGCCTTCCCTGTCGTACACGAAGCCGGTGCCCGTGCCGCCCTCGCCGTCGCCGCTCTGCGCGTCGATGGTGACCACGCTGGGCAGCGCCCTCGCCGCGACGCCCGCGACCGTACCGGGGTCGCGCTTGAGGTCCTGCGGGTTGGCCGACGCCGAGATCGTGGTCGAACCGGAGGAGTTGCCGCTGTCGTTCCGGTCGGCCGCCCAGTAGCCGAGAGCGCCGCCGATACCGCCCGCCACGAGTGCCGCCACGGCCACCGCGGCCACCAGGCCGCCGGCCCGCCGCCGCTGCGAGGCCTCGGGCGACTGCAGCTGGGCCGCCGCACCCCAGACGGGACCTCCGCCACCGGCACCCGCATCCTGCGCGTATGCGGGAACGGTGGGCGGGGGCGGCGGCCAGCCACCGGCCGCCTGCGGCTGGGCCGCGGTCCCGCTGTCCGGAGCGACCGGAGCCATCGGAGTCGTCACGGCAGCAGTCGGATCCTCCGCGGACGGGCCCGGCTGCGCGTGCGTCGTCTGCTGCTCGGGGGAGTGCGGCGGCTGCGGCGGCGGCCAGTCCTTCGCCTGCTGGGGAGGCTGCGGCGGCGGCCAGTCCCTCGCCTGTCCCGACTGCTGCGATGCCGGTGCGTCCGACAGGCCGGGAACCGGGGGCGCCGACGGGGGCGCAGGCGTGCCCTCAGGAGGAGCGGCCGGCACGGGAGGTACGGACGGTACGGCCTGAGCCGCGGTGCCCTCGTTGCCCTCGTTCTCTGTGCTCACAGCTTTTTACTCCTCGGTTCCTCATCAATGTCGGCAAGAGATCCGCTGCGTACGTGTCTGGAGTCAGCTTTTCCCATGACCCGTCAGGCCACTGTAAGCAGGACCTGTGCGTCCGCACACCAATCTTTATATCCGGCAAAACGGTCTCCAGTCGCAAGGTGCGGGCCGCCGTCGCCTCACGGTGACACCATGACGCGGTGAACCATGCACGGCAGCACACACTGCACCATCCCATCCAGGTCATCGCGCACCGCGGGGCGTCCGACGACGCGCCCGAGCACACCCTGGCCGCCTACCGCAAGGCGATCGAGGACGGCGCCGACGCACTGGAGTGCGATGTACGGCTCACCTCCGACGGCCACCTCGTCTGTGTGCACGACCGGCGGGTCAACCGCACGTCCAACGGCCGCGGCGCCGTCTCGGCCTTGGAGCTCTCCGAACTCGCCGCTCTCGACTTCGGCTCCTGGAAGGACCGCGAGGAGTCCCCGGACTGGGATCCGGCGCCGGGCGAGCTCACCTCTGTACTCACGCTCGAGCGACTGCTCGAACTGGTCGTCGAGACACGCGCCGCCGGGCGCCCCCTCCAGCTGGCCATCGAGACCAAGCACCCGACTCGCTGGGCAGGCCAGGTGGAGGAGCGGCTGCTGTATCTGCTGAAGCGATTCGAACTGGACGCCCCGCCGGCGGACGGCCCCTCGCCGGTGCGCATCATGAGCTTCTCGGCCCGCTCCCTGCACCGCATCCAGGCGGCCTCGCCGACTCTGCCGACGGTCTATCTGATGCAGTTCGTATCACCGCGGCTGCGCGACGGGCGGCTGCCGGCCGGTGCCCGTATCGCCGGTCCGGGCCTGCGGATCGTACGCAGTCACCCCGGTTACATCGAGCGACTGCACCGCGCGGGCCACCGTGTGCATGTCTGGACGGTCAACGAACCCGAGGACGTCGAGCTCTGCGCCCGCCTCGGCATCGAGGCGATCATCACGAATCGCCCAAAACAGGTCCTGTCCCAACTGGGTCGCCTTTAACGTCAGTTACAGGGAGTACACCGGCGCATTCAGCCCGTATCCGATCGTTACGAGTGCGTCATCAGCAGGCCATTGGCCGGTTTCCGGTCCAGTCCAGGAGGGCATCCACTCCGTGGCGTGGGGCAAAGGAGGTCTCGGGGGTGGCGTTGGTGGTGGCACAGGAAGTGCCCACGTCGTCGAGCATGGCCGTACCCCATGGCCCTGCGGGCGTGGGTCAGGCGCGGCACCGGATGCGTGAGCAACTGCGCAGTTACGGGGTGTCGGATTCGGTTGTCGACGATGCTGTATTGATCCTTTCCGAACTTCTCAGCAATGCCTGCCGCCACGGCAGGCCGCTGGGGCGGCACACGGATGTGGGTGAGGGCGACGTACGTGCCGCATGGCGCGTCGACGGAACGGGCGGGCTGACCGTCGAGGTGACGGACGGAGGCGGTCCGACCCGACCGATTCCGGCCACACCGTCCGTGACGGCGCGCGGCGGTCGCGGGCTCAACATCATCAGCGCGCTCGCCGAGGAATGGGGCGTGCGCGACAGTTCGTCCGGCGAGGTCACCGTGTGGGTGGTGGTCAGCGAGGGCCACGACCATGACCACGGTCATGGGAGCGGGCACGTACCGGGGCTCGACGGACTGGACTTCGCCGACGCCTTCGACGACGCCGGCTGAGACCGGCACACACTGCGTCGGCTCGCGCAACGACCGGTGCACCGACGGGCACGCACACACGGTGCGGAGCGGCCCGCGCACGGACGCACTCGCGCACCGTACAGATGTACGTGCACACCGGCGATCCGGCACACATGCCGCGGGCGCCCGGGCGTCTGTACACCGGACCCGACAAGGGCGGCTAGGCTCGCGGCCCAGACCGCACTGTCGCAATCGGGAGAAAGCCCACCATGGCCAAGAAGCGCCCTCAGACCAAGGCCGGGAAGCAGCAGCTCAAGGACGGCGAGATCCCGGTGGTCGGGGCTCGCGAACCCTGCCCGTGCGGTTCGGGCCGCCGCTACAAGGCCTGCCACGGCCGCGCCGCCGCCCAGGCCGTCACCGAGCTGGTCCACCGCCCGTTCGAGGGCCTGGCCGGCGAGTGCGACTGGGTCGCCCTGCGGGAACTGGTACCCGCCGCCACGGTCGAACTGGCCCTGAAGGGCGGGCTGCCCGAGGGCGTGCCGTCCGTGACGCTCGCGACCGTGCTGCCGATGGCATGGCCGGCGCTGCGCCGCGACGACGGCTCCGTCCTGCTCGCCCTGCAGAACGACACTCCGTCCGGCGACCTCAGCCGTGACCTGGCGGGCACCCTGCAGCGCGCACTGGACGCCGAGCCCGGTTCGCCCGTCGCCGCCCAGGGTGTACCGGCCGACGGGCCGCGTCTGCAGGACCTGCTCGACCCGGAATCCGCGTTCGAGCCGACCGTCCACTCCGGATTCGAGTTCTGGGTCCCGGACGCGGAGAACGCCACGCCCGAGGTCTCCGCGTCCCTGGAGCGCGCGAACGAGGCGGCGATCCCGACCACCCGGCTCTCCGGGGTGGACGCCGCGTACTGGTGCGAGACCCCCGAGAAGAACCACCTGCGGTGGGTCATGCCGCACCCCGAGGAACAGCTCCTCGACGCGCTCGCCCGGCTGCACGCCGCCGGCACCTCCTCGCTCGGCGAGGGGACGCGCCTGGTCGGATCCTTCCGCGCGCACGGGCTGATGGTCCCGGTCTGGGACCTGCCGAGCGCGATGGGGGCCGAGGACTGCGAGAAGCCCGCAGCCGAGCTCGCCGAGCGACTGGCTCAGGCGCTCGCCTCGGACGCGCCGCTGACCGCGGAGGAGCGGCGGGCCCGCGGCGGCCTCACCAACCGCCAGGTGACGCTCAGCTGACCGTGACGGCGTGCGGACTCCCGCGGGCCGATCGGTGACTCATGTCACAACTCCCCGTACCCGCAGGTAAATAGCTGTCCGAATAAGCGAGATCGAATTTGCGAACGGCAGATCTCTTGTTACCGTTCTAGAAGCCCGGTCGCTGGTGCATCCCCCGTCGCCAGCGATCGGGCGCTCTCATGTCCACGCGTGGTGCCGAACGGCCCGCGGCGGCTGCGGATCCTGCGTCAACGCGACGCGGAGGGTGCCGGATTGGATCCGGACCTCAACAGCAGCGGAACCTCTTCTTCCGCCCCCTCGGCCACTCCGCCCCGTGCGTACTCGGCCACCGCCACGTACCCCTCGGGACCTCCGTACGACCTGCGGCGCGGTGTCTGGCAGACCCCTGGCTCATCCTGTGGATCCACGGTGCAGCGCATGGCGACGGTCCGGCCGCCGGGGCCCATCAGCGTGAGTTCGGAACGCAGTTCGTCGCCCGTCGCATTGCGGTAGTAGCTGCGCGCCCATGTGTCGCGTCCGTCGGTCATGACGCAGGTCTGCGCCTCGACGCCCTCGGGAGACGTCAACTCGGGTCCGCACCGCGCCACGGTCCCCGGTGCGGGCCCGAACGGTGCGGCGGAAGCGGAGCTCGCCTCTCCGTAGGACCCGGCGGCTTCGCCCGCCCCGTCCGACGGGTCGGTATCGGACAGAAATCCGGTCCCGGCACCCCACCCCGAAGATCTCTTTGAAACGGCTCCCGAATACCTCTTCGACGGCTCTTTCGAAAGGCCCTTCGAGCTGGTCCCGGAAGGCCCGTCAGAAATCCTGCCCGGGCGGGACTTTGCATCGGCAGACTTTGCTTGACGCGACACGGAACCAGGGACGCCCGCGGGTTCCGCCGAAGCCGCGAACGGAAGTACGACGGCGGACACCACCACACCCGTCATGACGATCATGCGGAGATTCATGACGGCCCCACCTGTCGACTGCGCGGGAATTCCTGACGGCGCGCCGAAGATATCGGCGAAAATGCGGGCTCCTGGATGAGGAGCACCCATTTACCGCAGAATTCGGACCTGCTCACACCCGAACGAGTGAGCCGAGCCGTCGGCACACCCTGCCGGCCGCCACACGGACCCACCGGCCGGTCACGACACCCACCGTCGGCCGGCCCTCAGTACGCGAGCCGGCTGCCGCCGCCGGGGGCGCTGCTGCTCGCTTCGACCAGCGCGTCCACGACCGCCTCCACATCCGGTAGCCAGGGGGCCGCGGAGCCGGGCAGCGGAGCCCGTTCCCAGCGCACCTGCCCCGTACCCACCTCGGACGGGGGAAGCACGAGGTAGCCCCCCTCGCCGTGGAACCGCAGCGAACTGGGCACCCAGTCCTTGGCGTGCAACAGCTCACCGAGCTGTTCGAGGGTGTACGGAGCCACCAGCAGCGACCAGCGCGTCGGCGTCGCCACCACCGGGCCGACTCGCATGCCCATGCGGTCGAGTTCGGTCAGCGCCCGGGCGCCGGCCACGGCGGGCAGGCTCAGGGCGCACGGGGCGCGGCCACCGGTGGCGAGCATGATCGGTGCGGCCGGCCGGTTGGTCCACCACCAGCGCACCATGCGCTCGTCGGTGGTCGCCGCAAGAAGACCGGGGTCGAAGGGGTGCGCGCCGGGTACGGCGCACTCGGGATCGGGGCAGGCGCAGCCGCGGCCGCGGCCACCGCGGCCACCGGCTGCGTTCAGCCCCACTCCGGGCAGCACGGGCCAGTGCCATGCGGTGGCACAGGTCAGTGCCGCGTCGAGCTGGGCGGGCCTTGCCTTGCGCCGGAGCCGGAGCCTGCGTCGCCTTCCGAGGATCTCGCGCATGAGCGCTCGTTCCTTTCCGTTGAACGCCGAGGGCCACATCACACCACGCGTGCGTCACGCCGCGTGTGCATCACTTCACCGTGCGTACATGCTCTCTAAGTCTGCGGTACGGGTATCCCGTCGGTACCGAGCGTGAGCCGAGTCGAGCTGATCCGGGTCCAGCCAAAAGCGTGGCAAGGGGCTGCGCGCATCGCGTCTGCCGCCCCATGGTGCACCGCCCCGCCACTCGGGGTGGGGCGCGGCCGTCACAAGTGAGGACGTCCGGGCTCGCTGCCAGGTTCCGGAGCGATCAGAACTGCCCCTGGTTCCTCACCGATTACGTACCCAGCATGCCTGGAATGACGCTCCGCCCGGGACTTCACCCCGAGGGAACCCCTGTCGAACAAGACCCAGTCGACCGCAAATAACGTTCATGGGGTGCATTTTTTGGCCAACTTAGTAGTCACACGGACACCACAAATCCTGCAGGGACAATGCTGGACATCTGCTTACTTGTGCGTGTACATGTGGATGCACTGATAGCGGCGCAGAATGACATGGGGGTTTGCGATGCTATTCGACGAAACGCACTGGTCGGAAAGCCGATTGCCATGAGCGCCCCTCACCTGCCGAAAGTGGCTGGAATCGATCCCACAGTTCCTGTTTCAGCGCACACTCCAGGGCCTCTGGCCGGTGTACCCGCCGCGCCAGGAGCCTTCCTCCAGGACCGTCTGGCCGGCTGGGTCTCCGACCTCACCACGCTGCACGAGCTCACCGAGCGCCTGGCCGGAACCAGCACCCTCGACGACGCGCTGCACGAGGTACTCGGCGCCGGCGCCGCCCTCGTCGGTGCCCGCCGCGGACTGATCGTCTTCGAACCCTCCGACCACCGCGGCCCGGTCGCCACCATCGGCCTCGGACTCGCCCATGCCGACCTCGGCCACATCGAGACGGTGCCGCGCTGCGCAACCTCGTACGGCCGGATCCTGGACGGCCTCCCGGACGCCAAAGGACCTCTGACCAGCCCCGATCTGCTGAGTGACGCAAGCCTGGACCCCCGCCACCGCGAAGTCGCCGCGCGGCTCGGATACGCCGCCAGCTACGCCCTGCCCCTCGCCACCGATGCGACCGGCCGGCTGGGCGCGGCCGTCTGGCTCTACGACGAGCCCGCCGAACCCCTCGAACGCCAGCGCCACCTCGTCGGCCTTTACTCCGGTCACGCGAGCGAGCACCTGGCCCGGCTGCTGGAGCTGCACCGGGCCAAGGCCGAGGCCGCCGCCCTCACCGAGGAGCTGCGGCCCGGCCGGCTGCCCCGGGTCCCCGGCGTGCAGCTGGCCGCCCGCCACCGCGTGGCACCGTGCGGTGGCGGCGACTGGTACGACGCGCTGGCGCTGCCGGAAGGTGCGCTCGGTCTAGCCGTCGGCTCGGTGGGCGGCTCGGGCCCGAGCGCTCTGGCCGCGATGGGGCGGCTGAGGGCCGGCCTGCGGGCGTACGCGGTGATGGAGGGCGAGGATCCGGTCGCGGTGCTCTCCGACCTGGAACTGCTGCTGCGGCTGACCGAACCCGCACGGTCCGCGACCGCGCTCTTCGCCTACTGCGAGCCCGCCGCACGCAAGGTCGTGCTGGCCGGTGCCGGACACACCCCACCGCTGGTGATCGGCGACCGGCGCACCGAGTTCGTCGAGACCACCCTGTCCGCGCCGCTGGGCATGCTGGCCTGCTGGGAGGCGCCGAGCGTGGAGATGGCTCCGGCACCCGGCGAGACCGTGCTGCTTTACACCGACGGTCTGCTCCGCCGTACCGGCGACTCGACGGACCGGGCGTTCGCCCGGCTCCACTCGGCGGCCGCGAGCGTGCCGAAGGCACTGCGCCACGACGCCGGATCGGTGGCCGACCATGTGCTGCGGACCGTCCTGCCTGACGGGCTCGACCAGGTCGACAGCACCGAGGACGTCGTCCTCCTGGCCGCACGCTTCGGCTGAGCCGCACCGTTCGCCGGGCTGCCGGGCTCCGCAATTCTCCTGGGTGACATACGGCCGGTCTCTGTAAGAGGTCTTCCGGCCCTGGGCCCCCTTCCGTACGCCCGTACGATGGACGGGGTCCAGTGTCGTAGCAAGGAGAGACAAGTCGTGTCTGAGGAGCTCACCCCGGAGAACCCGGAGACCGAAGAAGCAGAGACGGTCAAGCAGCGGAAGAACGGCCTGTACCCGGGCGTCTCCGACGAGCTCGCCGCCAGCATGAAGTCGGGCTGGGCCGACACCGAACTGCAGGGCCTCGAGCCGATCGCCCAGGCCGAGCACACTGCCGCCCGCCGCGCCGCACTCTCCGCGCGCTTCCCCGGCGAGCGTCTGGTCATTCCCGCGGGCAACCTGAAGACCCGCTCCAATGACACCGAGTACGCCTTCCGCGCGTCCACCGAGTACGCGTACCTCACCGGCGACCAGACCCAGGACGGTGTGCTCGTCCTGGAGCCGACGGACGACGGACACGAAGCGACCGTCTACCTGCTGCCCCGCTCCAACCGCGAGAACGGCGAGTTCTGGCTCGACGGCCAGGGCGAGCTGTGGGTCGGCCGCCGTCACTCCCTGGCCGAGGCCGAGCAGCTGCTGGGCCTCCCGGCGAAGGACGTACGGAAGCTTCCGGGCGCGCTGACCGAAGCCACCGGCCCGGTCCGCAACGTCCGGGGACACGACGCCGGCATCGAGTCCGCGCTGAAGGACAAAGTCACCGCGGAGCGCGACGAGGAGCTGCGGGTCTTCCTCTCCGAGGCGCGACTCGTCAAGGACGCCTTCGAGATCGCCGAGCTGGAGAAGGCCTGCGACGCCACGGCGCGCGGCTTCGAGGATGTCGTGAAGGTCCTCGACAAGGCCGAGGCGACGAGCGAGCGCTACATCGAGGGCACGTTCTTCCTGCGCGCCCGCATCGAGGGCAACGACATCGGCTACGGCTCGATCTGCGCCGCGGGCCCGCACGCCACCACCCTGCACTGGGTGCGCAACGACGGCCCCGTGCGCTCCGGCGAGCTGCTGCTGCTCGACGCCGGTGTGGAGACCAATGACCTCTACACGGCCGACGTGACGCGGACCCTTCCCATCAACGGCACGTTCACGCCGCTGCAGCGGAAGATCTACGACGCGGTGTACGAGGCCCAGGAGGCGGGCATCGCAGCCGTCAAGCCCGGCGCGGACTACCGCGACTTCCACGACGCCGCGCAGCGCGTGCTCGCCGAGAAGCTCGTCGAGTGGGGTCTGCTGGGCGACCTCTCCGTGGACAAGGTCCTGGAGCTGGGTCTGCAGCGCCGCTGGACCCTGCACGGCACCGGCCACATGCTCGGCATGGACGTCCACGACTGCGCCGCCGCGCGGACCGAGACGTACGTCAACGGGACGCTGGAGCCCGGCGTCTGCCTCACCGTCGAGCCCGGTCTGTACTTCCAGGCCGACGACCTGACCGTGCCGGAGGAGTACCGCGGCATCGGCGTCCGGATCGAGGACGACATCCTCGTGACCGAGGACGGCAACCGGAACCTCTCGGACAAGCTGCCGCGCCAGGCCGACGAGGTCGAGGCGTGGATGGCTCAGCTCAAGGGCTGATCACCGCAAGTCGGTTGCGGCACATCGGAGGGCGCCCCGCTCAGGACACCATGAGCAGGGCGCCCTTCCGCCATTTCAGGACCTTGTCGAAACTCACCACCGCGCCCCGGCCCGGACGGTTGCCGAAGTGGACATGGTCGGCGAGCTGCTCGATCAGGCAGAGTCCCCGGCCGTCCTCGGCGCTGAGCGGGGGGAGCTGCTGCGATGGATACGGCTGCTGTTGATGGGTCTGTGGTTGCGGCTGATGCGGCTGCGGGTGTTCAGCGGTGCGAAGCACACTCCGGGCAGGGAACCCGGGTCCCAGATCGGCGACTTCGATACGGCATTTCTCACCGTCCAGATAGGCGGTGACCCAGTACTGCCCGGAGGCCATGACGGACTGATCGTCCCAGGAGTCCCACGTATCCCACGGATCGCAGTCCCCCGCGGCGACGAGGTCGCCGGCGCCCCTGCGCTCCCCACCGTGCTCGACAGCGTTCGCACACGCCTCGCTGAGGGCGAGCGACAGGTCGAAGGAGATGTCCGGATCCACGCCCGCGGTCTCCATGGTGCCGAGCAGGAAACGACGCGCGAGCGGAACGCTCGCAGCTTCGCGCCGCAAATGGAGTGACCACCAGATGCTCATGCTCCAGCCTCCTGGCTGCGGCTCGACATACCGATACGTATTGCCGCAGACGGCGGTTCGTAAGCACAGTTCCGATGTGAGACCGCTCATTCGGCGGATACCCGCACTCCGTACACCCGTGTATGCCGGACCCGTCCAGCACACGCGCCTCGCATCCAATCGGGCGGAAGGCGACCTTCCGGACCTGCCCTCCGGAGTCCGGGGGCGCAGTGCGATGATGGCCCGGCCATGTCTATGCCTGTCGCACGCGCCGGAGCCGGTCTGCGGCTCCTGAGGGCCGCGGTGTTCACCGCGGCCTGTGTCGCGCTGTCCGCGGCAGGGCACACACTGGCGTCCTGCGACATCGTCCCCTGGTGGACATTGCTCGCGAGCTTCCTCGGGGTCTTCGCCGTGGTGGTGCCGCTCGCCGGACGCGAACGTTCCATGCCGTCCATCGCCGCCGCCCTGGCCGGCGGGCAGATCGCCCTGCACACCCTGTTCGGACTGGGCACGCACAGCGCCTCCGGTGCGGCGAAGGACGCGGTGCCGGGCGGCGACGGCTCGCTGATCCGGTTCGCGGCGAGCCTCGTATGCGGCGCAGGACCGGCACAGCTGAACGCCGCCGACGCCCGCCGCATCGTCACCGACGCGGGCATCGACCCGGTGACCGTGATGGCCCAGGGCCATCAGCACATGACCGCCGTGACCGGGACCGTGGTCACCACCGCGCCCGACCCGACCGCGCTCGCCGGACTGCTGCCCAGCCTGCCCATGCTGCTCGGCCACCTGCTGGCCGCACTGGCCACCGGCTGGCTGCTGCGGCGTGGCGAAATCGCACTGTTCCGGCTGCTCCGGCTGTCGGCGTACGGCGCCAGGCAGCTTGTGGCCGGGGCCCGGTTGCGTGCGCTGCGGGCCGCGCTCGCTCTCGTACGGGCACTGCGCGCCGGCCTCCCGGGCGAACCGGCGACCGGGCCGCGCGCCCCCCGCACCGCGGCCGACGCCCCGGCTCCCGCCACCGGCGATCCACTGCAGCACCTGGTGATCAGGCGCGGGCCTCCGTCCGTATTCAGCCTCGCAGCCTGACGCGACACCCTCCGCCCGTCGTACACACGGCTCGACGCAGTCATCGCCCGGCCCTTCGCCGTGCGGTGGCCGCGCGGCCCGGTACACGCACTGCGCACGTGAGGAAGAGGTGTCGCGATGCCGTCGCGCACCGGCGCGCCGGACCACCTTTCCTTCGTGCCTCTGTGGAGTGATTCCTGACATGAACGTTTCCCGCCTCGCCTTCGCCGGCGGCGTCGCCGCGTCCACCGTGCTGATCCTCGCCGGCACCGCCTCCGCACATGTCAGCGTGCAACCGCAGGGCGCGGCCGCCAAGGGCGGCTACGCCACCATCAACTTCAAGGTCCCCAACGAGCGCGACGACGCCTCGACGACCAAGCTCGAAGTCAACTTCCCGACCGACCACCCGCTCGCTTCCGTGATGCCGCAGCCGGTGCCCGGCTGGAAGATCGTCGTCACCAAGAGCAAGCTCGCCAAGCCGCTCGAGGTCCACGGCAACAAGATCAACGAGGCGGTCTCCAAGGTCACCTGGACCGCCGACGGCAGCAAGAACGACCTCGGCATCCGCCCGGGCCAGTTCCAGCAGTTCCCGCTCTCCGTCGGCCAGCTCCCCGAGGACACCGATCAGCTGGTCTTCAAGGCCATCCAGACGTACGACAACAAGGAAGTCGTGCGCTGGATCGAGGAGCAGAAGGACGGCGCGGAGGAGCCCGAGAGCCCGGCTCCGGTCCTCAAACTGACCGCCGCGACCGCTGACGAGCACGGCGCCGCCGCCGGCAAGAGCGGTGCGGCCGGCGCCGACCAGGCGAAGGACGAGCACACGGAGGCGTCGTCCGCGTCGTCCTCCTCCAGCGACACCACGGCCCGGGTCCTCGGCATCGTCGGCATCCTCATCGGCGCCGCCGGAGTGGCCTTCGGCGTCCTCGCCGGCCGTCGGCGCACCGCCTGACCCTCCGGCCCCACCGAAACACCGACCCACCAGGAATCAGTAATCCATGCGTAAGAAGACTGTGCTGGCCGCGGCGTTCGTCACCGCGGCCGCGCTCACCCTGTCGGCCTGCGGCAGCGGCGACGACGCCGGCAAGCCCCTCGCGGACGTCTCCGCCCCGGCGCAGACCAAGGCTGCAACGGTGCTCGACCAGCCGTTCACCAAGCCCGACCTCGTCCTGACCGACACCCACGGCAGGACGTACGACCTCCGTGAGCAGACCCGGGGCAAGCCGACGCTCATCTACTTCGGCTACACCCACTGCCCCGACGTCTGCCCGCTCATCATGAGCAACATCGCCATCGCCAAGAAGGCCCTGCCCAAGGCCGACCAGGACAAGCTCCAAGTCGTCTTCGTGACCACCGACCCCGAGCGGGACACCCCGTCCTCACTGGGGAGCTGGCTCAAGGCCCAGGACGCCTCCTTCATCGGTCTCACCGGCGCCTTCCCGACCATCCAGGCGGGCGCACGGCAGATCGGCATCGGCATAGACCCGCCGAAGAAGGAGAAGGACGGAACAATCGTCTCGATGCACGGGTCGCAGGTCATCGCGTTCTCCCCGAAGACCGACAAGGGGTACGTGCTGTACAGCGAGGACACCACGCCCGACGACTACACCAAGGACCTCCCCAAGATCATCAAGGGGGAGAACCCGTGACCCGCCGCACCGTCCTCGCCGGCGTGCTCGCCCTCACCACCGGGCTGACGCTGGCGGGGTGCTCGTCCTCCGGAGGGGCACCCGAACTGAAGGTCACCGGCGCGTTCATGCCGCAGCCGATCAACGACATGGCAGCCGGTTTCCTCGTCGTGCAGAACAGCGGCAGCAGCTCCGACCGGCTCACCTCGGTCACCAGCCCCCTCTCGGACGACGTCACGATCCACAGGACGACGAACCAGACCATGCGCATGGTGTCCTCCTTCGAGGTGCCCGCGGGTGGCGAACTGGATCTGGAACGCGGCGGCAACCACATCATGTTCATGAAACTCAAACAGCAGCCCAAGCAGGGCGAGAAGGTGTCCGTGGAGCTGCACTTCGAGAAGGCCGACCCCATCAAGGTGGATCTCCCCGTGAAGGAGACCACCCACAACCCGAAGAAGCAGTGAGGGACTGACACTCCATGACGGACACCGCCCCGCACTTCGGACCGACCCCGTCCGCGTCACCGCAGCGCCGGCCACGCGCCGCCGCCGCACTCCTTGCCGCACTCCTCGGCACGGTGTTCGGCCTGCTGCTGGTGAGCGCGGCACCCGCAACCGCGCATGCCGCGCTCACCGGGAGCGATCCGCAGGACGGGGCGGTGGTCGCCACCGCACCCACGCAGGTCACACTCACCTTCTCCGAACAGGTCGCCATGGGTGACGGTTCCATCCGGGTGCTGGACCCCAGCGGAAAACGCGCCGACACCGGCGCGGAACCACGCGATCTGCAGGGCGGCTCCACCGTGAGGTACGGCATCCCGCTGCATGCCGGGCTGCCCGACGGCACGTACACCGTGGCCTGGCAGGCCGTCTCCGCGGACAGCCACCCGGTCTCCGGCGCCTTCACCTTCTCCATCGGCGCCCCCTCCAAGACCACCGTCGCCCTTCCGACGGAACAGGCCGGCGGCGGCCTGGTCGGCACGCTCTACGGCATCGCGCGCTATGCCGCGTACGCCGGATTCATCCTGCTGGCCGGTGGCGCGGCCTTCGTCCTCGCCTGCTGGCAGCGCGGGGCGGGGGCCCTGCCGCTGCAGCGCCTGGTCGTACGCGGCTGGATGACGCTCACCGCGGCCACTCTGGCCATGCTCGCGCTGCGGAACCCGTACACGGGCTCCGGGAAGCTCGCGGACGCCTTCGACCTGGACGGCCTGAAGGCCGTGCTCGACACCAAAGCGGGGGCCGCCCTGGTGGCCCGGCTGCTGCTGCTCGGCGCCGCCGCACTCTTCATCGCCGTGCTGTTCGGGGCGTACGCGAAACGCGAGGACGAGCGGGAGAAGAAGGACCTCACCTTCGGGCTGGCCATCGGCGGCGCGGTCGTCGCCGCCGGGATCGCCGGTACGTGGGCGCTCGCCGAACATGCCTCCACCGGAATCCAGCCGGGCATCGCCATGCCGGTCGACGTGCTTCACCTGCTGGCCGTCGCCACCTGGCTGGGCGGCCTCGCGGCGCTGCTGGTCGCGCTGTACCGGACGCCGGACATCGGAGTCACGGCGGTACGGCGCTTCTCCCGTATCGCGTTCGGCAGCGTGCTCGTGCTCACCGCGACCGGGCTCTACCAGTCCTGGCGCCAGGTCGGTTCCTGGTCGGCGCTGACCGGGACCGCGTACGGGCAGCTGCTGCTCGTCAAGGTGGGGCTCGTCGCCGTACTGGTCGGGGTCGCATGGATCTCGCGACGGTGGACGGCGCGGCTGACTGCGGGCACGGCGCAGGCACAGGACGAGTGCCCGGCCGACAGCGATGACGATGCCGAAGCCACTGGGGAGACTAAGTCGGCGACGGCGCCCGAGGACCCCGCACGTGCCGCCCAGCTCGCCCGGCAGAAGGCAGCCGTGGCGACCGCCACGAAGAAGCGGATCCGTGATGCCGACCCCGACCGGTCCGGGCTCCGCCGCTCGGTGCTGGCCGAAGTCGGGGTCGCGGTGGCGCTGTTGGCGGTGACCACCGTACTGACGTCGACCGAGCCCGGACGCACCGAGGAGGAAGCGGCCCGCACCTCGACGGCTGCATCCGTGCCCGCGACCGCGGGCCCCCTTGCGGTGAGCCTGCCGTTCGACACCGGTGGCCGCAACGGCAAGGGGACGGTCCGGCTGGACATCGACCCCGGCCGTACCGGTGCCAACGGGCTGCACATCTGGATCGAGGCCCCCGACGGCCGCCCCCTGGACGTTCCCGAGGTGAAGCTCGCCTTCACCCTCACGTCCAAGGACATCGGTCCGCTGCCCGTCGTCCCCGACCGGCTCACCGAGGGGCACTGGACGGCCAGTGGCGTCCAGATCCCCATGGCGGGCAACTGGAAGATCGCGGTGACCGTGCGCACATCGGACATCGATCAGACCACCATCGGCAAGAACGTGAAGATCGGCTGAGCGGGATCGTGAGCGGAACCAGCATGAGCAGTGCGAACAGCAAGCGCGGCGCAAACAGCAAGAACAGCAAGGTCGGCACGGACACCGGATCCCAGGCGGCCACGGGCGACCTCTCCCGGCGGCGGCTGCTCGGCAGCGTGGGCGCGGCCGGTGCGACCGGACTGGTGCTGGGCGCGGCCGGCGGTGCGACCGGATACGTCGCGACCCGCCCCGATGACCAGGCCGCCCTGACCACGGTCGGCTCGACCCGGGCAATGTTTCACGGGAAACACCAACCGGGGATCACCACCCCGCTTCAGGCGCGCGGCCATCTCATCGCCTTCGATCTGGCACCTGGCGCAGGGCAGAAGGAAGCCGCCGCCCTGATGCGCCGCTGGTCCGCCGCGGCCGAGCGGCTGATGGCCGGCGAACCCACCGGCGGCAGCGAGGACGGCACGGCGCACGACACCGGGATCGCGCTGGACGCAGGTCCGTCCTCGCTGACCGTCACCTTCGGTTTCGGATACACCTTCTTCGAACGCACAGGCTTGGTGGACCATCGGCCGCCCGGGCTGGACCCACTGCCGCCGTTCTCCTCCGACCGGCTCGACGCCAAGCGGTCCAACGGCGACCTCTGGGTACAGGTCGGTGCCGACGACGCACTCGTCGCCTTCCACGCACTGCGCGCCATCCAGAAGGAGGCCGCCACGACGGCACGGGTGCGGTGGCAGATGAACGGCTTCAACCGCACCCCGGGCGCCACGGCCGCGCCGATGACCGCCCGCAATCTGATGGGCCAGATCGACGGCACCGGCAACCCGAAGCCCTCGGAGAGCGACTTCGACCGCCGCATCTTCGTGCCGCCGCACACAGGCGAGGGCGGCAACGCGGAGTACGCCTGGCTGGCCGGCGGCTCGTACGCGGTCGTACGACGGATCAGGATGCTGCTCGACGACTGGGAAAAGCTCCCGGTGGACGGGCAGGAGCGGGTCATAGGGCGGCGCAAGGCGGACGGTGCGCCGCTGAGCGGGGGTACCGAGACCACCGAGATGGACCTCGACAAGGCGGGCCCCGACGGCAAACTGCTGATCCCGGACAACGCCCACGCCCGGATCTCCTCCCCCGAGCGGAACAGCGGCGCGGCCATGCTGCGACGCCCCTTCTCGTACCACGACGGCATCGCGGCGGACGGCACTCCGGACGCCGGGCTGCTGTTCATCTGCTGGCAGGCGGACCCGCTGAAGGGGTTCGTGCCCGTACAGCGCAAACTCGACCGGGGGGACGCCCTGTCGCCGTTCATCCGGCATGAGGCGAGCGGACTGTTCGCGGTACCGGGCGGCGCCGCGGCCGGGGAGTACGTGGGGCAGCGGCTGCTGGAGTCCTGAGCCACCGCAGCGCATTAGGGTGACGGTATGTCCGCCACGCGCTACGCCTATCTCGGCCCCGAAGGCACCTTCACCGAGGTCGCCCTCCGTACGCTTCCGGAAGCCGCCACTCGGGAACTCGTCCCGATGGTCTCCGTCCCGGCGGCTCTGGACGCGGTACGGAGCGGAGCTGCCGCGGCAGCCCTCGTACCGATCGAGAACTCCGTCGAGGGCGGCATCACCGCGACACTCGACGAGCTGACCACCGGCGAACCGCTGATGATCTACCGCGAGGTGCTGCTCTCCATCACCTTCGCGCTGCTCGTGCGGCCCGGCACCAAGCTGTCCGACATCAAGACGGTCACCGCGCACCCGGCCGCACAGCCGCAGGTGCGCAACTGGATGGCGGCCCATCTGCCGGAGGCTCTGTGGGAGTCGGCCGCATCCAACGCGGACGGTGCGCGGCTGGTGCAGGAGGGACGGTTCGACGCCGCCTTCGCCGGTGAGTTCGCGGCCGCGACATACGGTCTCGAACCGCTGGTGACAGAGATCCACGACGCGGAGAACGCTCAGACGCGCTTCGTCCTGGTGGGCCGTCCGGCCCGGCCGGCGGCGCCGACCGGCGCGGACAAGACGTCGGTGGTCATCTGGCTGGGCGACGACCACCCCGGTGCGCTGCTCGAACTCCTCCAGGAGTTCATGGTGCGCGGGGTGAACCTGATGCTGATCCAGTCCCGGCCGACGGGTGCGGGCATCGGGAACTACTGCTTCGCGGTGGACGCCGAGGGGCACATCGCCGACCGCCGGGTCGGCGAGGCATTGATGGGGCTGAAGCGGATCAGCCCCAAGGTGCGGTTCCTCGGCTCGTATCCGCGGGCCGGGGTGGCGCCGGAGGACGTAGGACCGCTGCGTCCGGGGACGTCGGACGCGGACTTCACCGATGCCTCGGACTGGCTGGCGCGGAACCAGGACGGCCGGGCCTGACGGTCTCGTAGGGCGGCTGGGCCTCGCAGTCTCGTGGAGCAGGTGGGGGCTGCCGCTGACGGTTGCCGGGCCCACCCGCGGAGGGCTGCTGCGTGCGCCGTGGCAGCGTGCGCGCATCACCGGTGTTATCTGCCGTTTTTCATAACCCACAGAGTTATCCACAGGGCCTGTTCTCGACCTGGGGACAAGTCGACACCTCAATACGACATGGTCGACAAATCGCTCCAGTCGCCCCACATCCATCCACAGAGCCCCAGGTCGGGCCGTGTCACCTTAATTCCTTTGATCAACTCTTCAGGGCGAGGAATTCCCACCCGAATGAGTGTGTGAAGTGCGTTTGAACGGGGAATCCATGACCCTTCATGCGGCTTTCGGAATGATCTCTTCCGATGTCCACAGATCTTCCTCACAGCCTGTGGATAACTCTGGATACACCCTCAGGCCTGTGGACAAGTGACCTCCAACTCCCGCCCCCCGCAAGGCCGGTGCGTCAAGAACAGAGACCCCTTCTGCCCCATTTAGGGGAATAGGGACTCTTTACCGACGGGCGAGATCGACTGCGGCCAACACGCACCCCCAGCATTACCAATGCTGGCAATTCGGACAAAGTGACACGCTTGGCAATATCGGTTCGAGCTATGGAAGCGCACACCGGTAGCCTGGAGAGGTGATTGACCTTCGCCTGCTCCGTGAGGACCCCGACCGTGTTCGCGCCTCCCAGCGCGCCCGTGGAGAGGACGTCGCGCTCGTCGACGCTCTTCTCTCCGCCGACGAACGGCGCAGGTCGTCCGGTGTCCGCTTCGACGAACTCCGTTCCGAGCAGAAATCGCTCGGCAAGCTCATTCCCAAGGCTTCGCCCGAGGAGCGCACCGAGCTGCTCAAGAAGGCCGAGCAGCTGAAGGCCGACGTCAGGGCTGCCGATGCGGCGCAGGACGAGGCCGACGCGGAGGCCAAGAACCTGCTGCTGAAGCTCGGCAACATCGTCCATGAGGACGTGCCGATCGGCGGCGAGGAGGACTTCGTCGTTCTCGAGACGCACGGCACCATCCGCGACTTCGGCGCCGAGGGCTTCGAGCCCAAGGACCACCTGGAGCTCGGCGAGGCGCTCGGCGCCATCGACGTGGAGCGCGGCGCCAAGGTGTCCGGCTCGCGCTTCTACTACCTGACAGGTGTCGGCGCACTGCTCGAGCTCGCGCTCGTCAACGCGGCGATCGCACAGGCCACCGAGGCCGGTTTCATCCCGATGCTGACGCCGGCGCTGGTCCGCCCGCGCGCCATGGAGGGCACCGGGTTCCTCGGCCAGGCCGCGGAGAACGTGTACCACCTGGAGAAGGACGACTACTACCTCGTCGGCACCTCCGAGGTCCCGCTCGCCGCGTACCACATGGACGAGATCATCGACGCCGACAAGCTGCCGCTGCGGTACGCCGGCTTCTCGCCGTGCTTCCGCCGCGAGGCCGGCACGTACGGCAAGGACACCCGGGGCATCTTCCGCGTCCACCAGTTCGACAAGGTCGAGATGTTCTCGTACGTCGACCCGGCGGACGCAGAGGCCGAGCACCGGCGGCTCCTGGACTGGGAGAAGCAGTGGCTCACCGGCCTCGAGCTTCCGTTCCAGGTGATCGATGTGGCCACCGGCGACCTGGGTTCCTCGGCCTCACGGAAGTTCGACTGCGAGGCGTGGATCCCGACCCAGGGCAAGTACCGCGAGCTGACGTCCGCGTCCAACTGCGACGGGTTCCAGGCGCGCCGCCTCTCCGTCCGGATGCGCGACGGCAAGAAGGTCCAGCCGCTCGCCACACTGAACGGCACGCTCTGCGCCGTACCGCGCACCATCGTGGCGATCCTGGAGAACCACCAGCTGGCCGACGGTTCCGTACGTGTGCCCGAGGTACTCCGTCCGTACCTGGGCGGGCGTGAGGTTCTGGAGCCGGTCGCCAAGTGACGTTCCCCTACAAGCTCGTCGCGACCGACCTCGACGGAACGCTCCTGCGTAACGACGACACGGTCTCCGAGCGCACCCGCGAGGCACTGGCCGCCGCCGCCGCGGCCGGTGCCGCGCACATCATCGTCACCGGTCGGGCCGTTCCGTGGACCCGGCACATCCTGGACGACCTGGGCTACGACGGCATCGCGGTCTGCGGCCAGGGCGCGCAGGTCTACCACGCGGGCGAGCACAAGCTGCTGACCTCACTGACGCTGGACCGGCAGCTCGCCGGTCTCGCGCTGTCCAAGATCGAGGCGGAGGTCGGCCCGCTGGCGCTGGCCGCGAGCCGCGACGGACTCGACGGCGAGGTGCTGGTCGGCCCCGGCTACCGGGTACAGGAGGGGCCGCTTCCGGCCCTCTTCGTGGACGACGCGACCGAGATGTGGTCCGCGCCGCTGAACAAGGTCTACATCCAGCACCCGGCACTCGGCGACGACGCACTGGCGAAGGCCGCACGCGGAGCCGTCGGCAATCTGGTGGACGTGGTCATGGCGGGTCCCGGCGTGGTGGAGATCCTGCCGCTGGGGCTGAGCAAGGCGACCGGGCTCTCGCTGGCCGCGCGCCGGCTGGGTGTGAAGGCGGCGGACACACTCGCCTTCGGTGACATGCCGAACGACATCCCGATGTTCGCCTGGGCGCAGCACAGCGTGGCGATGGCCAACGCGCACGACGACCTGAAGGCCGTGGCGCACGAGATCACCGCGTCGAACGAGGACGACGGCATCGCGCTGGTGCTGGAACAGCTGCTCTAGGCGGCTGCGCCGCCGGTCGCGCGGATGCGGAATGTGCCGACGCGCCGAACTGGGCGGAGGATGCGCGGATCGAACGCGCGCAGGGCTCAGAGCCCCGACGACGGCTTAGCAAGCCGCTGCCTTACCACTCGGCCAATCCTCCGGGAGGGCGGCCGCGCGCGATGCGCGCAGAAGGGCCGCCCCGGGCTCACCCTGAGCGGCTCGGCGGAGTGAGGTGATGGTTACTCCGGCGCCTGCTCCGGGCCGCCCTGCTGGGAACTCGACGGACTCGGACTCTCGGTCATCGCCGCGCTCCTCTCCCGGTCCTGTGGCGTGCACTTCCTCAACCACTGTGCCCGGGGCGGCCGTTGTCCGCCACCCATTTTCCGGGCGGCGAGCACGGCCCCGGCCTACGACGTTGCTCGCGGCCCGCGGCCGGCCGTTACGGACCGGGCCGGAGCGGACCGCGAGCGTCGGTCAGGGATCAGCGGCGCTTACGGCGGCGGCGCAGATCCTTGAGCTGAAGGACGAAGTCGTCCATCCGGGCATCGATACGGACGATGTCCTCGGAGATGTCTCCGAGTCGGACGCTCATGGCTCCGACCACCTGGTTCGTGGCCTCGAGCCTCTGGTCGAGACTGTCGAGCCGGTGCGACATCCGGTTGAGCACCGGCCCGAGTTCCTGGAGCGCCACGCCGACTCCGGCCAGGCAGCTCTCGACCCGGGTGACACGCCGATCGAGCGAGGCGTACCCCGCCCGCAGGTCCTCCTCCGCGTCGAGCAGATAGGTGCGGACGCATCGGGCGATGTCGCTGTCGCGAAGAAGCATCGCGACATTGAGCACGGTCCTGCGGGTGAAAAGCCTCAGCTGAGTGGCAGCCTGTGGATAACTTTGCACCCCCTCGCCATTCCATAGCGACTCGATGTCGCTATGGAATGACCGCAGGTCAGCACCACGCAGCACGCGCATGCCGTTCTCCGCGAACTCCTTGTGGTGCCGATCGGTCAGCCTTCTGACCGAGGCTGTGGATACTTCGAAGTAGCGAGCCACGTCCTCTGTGCGGACGTGAACTCCGTCCGGGAGCATGAGAAGGCTCTTCACCTTGTCGAGAACATCGACGCGCCCCATCTGCTCGACGCGCAGTGCGCGCGATTCGAGCAGGGCGACTTCTGTAGGCATGGGCATGCCTTCCATTCGCGAAAACGACGATGGGCGGCCCTCTCCCCGGGCTTCAGGGGCGGAGGTCGCTCACGGTTGCCACTCACCCGATGACCGATCCGGCCGGCGCTGCCTCGCCGGAGTCGGCACTCCCCAATTTCACGAACGCTACGACGCCACGGATCCCAGTTGCCTCCACGCACCCTGAACAACGGGCCGATAAACGTACAGTTACGCGTACGACTGTCCGCTCATGCGTCAGCCCCCGCCCAAAGGGCAGGGGCTGACAGGACAGTGCGGCAGAGACCTTCTGCTCACTCCTCGCCGGCGAGCTTCAGCGTGCGCAGTTTCTGGCCCGCGTACCAGGTGGCGATGACGGTGACACCCGCCAGCAGGACCGTCGCGAGCGGCAGTCCGACGTCGGAAGTGATCACGCCTTCCCCGCCGACCTTCTCGGCAAGCGCGAGCGACCACTGCTGCACACTGAGCGTCCGTGCCCCCGGCACCAGGCTGCCGAAGAGCGCCTCCCACACCAGTGCGTAGACCAGGCCGAGGACCACTGCGTGCCGGCTGACCGTGCCGAGCAGCAGGAACAGCGCGCTGTACGCAATCGAGGCAACCAGCGTCGCGATCGTGTACGCGACCGCGATCTGCTGGCCGTTGCCATTGAGGATCAGGCCCGCGATGAATGTCGGCAGGGCGGAGAAGACCATGGTCACGGCGATCGCCACGATCAGCTTGGTGAAGATGATCGTCGGCCGTTTCACCGGCTTGGCCAGCAGATAGACGATCGATCCGTCGTCGATCTCCGGCCCGATGGCCCCCGTACCGGCGATCACGCCGATCAGCGGCACCATCGTGGCAAGCGCGAAACCGCCCAGCACGTTCGCGGCGACCTGGTCATCCGCTCCGGCGAGCATCCGTACCGCCGCGGCGATGAAGATCAGCAGCGCGGGCAGGACGAAGAGGATCGCGGCCCGTCGCCGGCCGAGCAGGGCCCGGTAGGTGAGCCGGGCGACTGTGGGGTTGTACATGACGCTTCACAGCTCCTTTCAGGCCGCTACTCAGGCCGCTACGAGATAGGAGAAGACCGATTCGAGGGACTCGTCGGACGGCGAGACGGTCAGCAGACGGATGCCGTGTTCACGCGCGACCTTCGGCAGCAGCGTGGTGAATCGTCCGAAGTCGACCGCCTGGATCCGCAGGGCCTGTTCGCCCAGGTCCACTTCGATCCCGGCGGTCGACGGGTCGGCGATGAGCGCGGCAGCGAGTGCGCGGTCGTCGCTGGACCGTACGAGATAGCGGTGCGGGCGGTCCGTCATCAGCCGGCGGATCTTCCGGAAGTCACCGGACGCGGCATGCCGGCCGGCCACGATCACCTCGATGTGCGAGGCGAGTTGCTCGACCTCTTCGAGGATGTGGGAGGAGAACAGCACCGTACGGCCCTCGGCACCCATCCGCCGCAGCAGTTCCATCAGCTGCATCCGCTGGCGCGGGTCCATCCCGTTGAACGGCTCGTCGAGGAGCAGCACCGACGGCTCGTGGACCAGCGCCGACGCCATTTTCACGCGCTGGCGCATGCCCTTGCTGTACGTGGAGATCTTGCGGTCCTGCGCGTATTCCATCTCGACCGTGGCCAGCGCCTTGCGCGCAGCCGCATCACCGAGTCCGTGCAGTTCCGCATTGGCGACCACGAATTCGCGGCCGGTGAGGAAGTCGTACATCCCCTCCCGCTCCGGCACGATGCCGATCTGCCGGTACACCGCCTCGTTGCGCCAGATCAGCGCGCCGTCGAGCGTCACCGTGCCCGTCGACGGAGCGAGGAACCCGGCCATCATGTTGATCAGCGTGGACTTGCCCGCGCCGTTGGGGCCGAGCAGTCCGGTCACTCCGGGGCCCACGGTCATGCTCACGTCGTTGACGGCGACCACATTGCCGAACCAGCGCGAGGTGTGGTCGATCTCGATGGTGGTCACAGCCCGACCCTCCGGTAGCGGCGCATCAGTACGGCGTACGAGCCGGCGACGAGCGCGAGAACAGCGATCAGATACACCACGCCTGCCCCGGCGCTGGGTTCTTCCCCTCCGGGGAAGGCGGAGGTGGCTCCGAGGAACGCGGTCTGGATGCCGCCGATCAGGGTGATGGGCGAGAAGAGCCCAAGCCACTGCACGGCGCCCGCCGAGCCCGTCTCCCAGGCGATGGCCTGGACCGTGGAGACCGCTCCGTACGAGATGGTGAGGCCGGCGATCACCGCCGCGACACCGAAGCCGCGGCGCGGTGTCAGCGCGGCCACGACCAGGCCGACTCCGGCGAAGAGCACGGAGAGCAGCGCCACCGACACCAGACCCTGTCCGAACCACTTGGTCTGGTCGGCGAAGTCGAACTTCGCCAGCAGGGCGCCCACGTACATCACCAGCAGCGGCGTCGCGGTGAGGACGAACAGGGCGGATGCCATGGCGGCGTATTTGGCGGCGACGTAGTCGACCCGCTCGATGGGCCGCGAGAAGTACAGGGGGACGCTCTTGAAGCGGAGGTCCCGGGATACGGACTGCGGTGCCTGCGCGGCGAGGAAGAGACCGATGACGGCCTGCATGTAGATCGCGAAGGCGGTGTACTTGACCGGGAGTTTCGTCGCGTCCGGCGTGAACATCGCGACGGCCACGAAGATCAGCGCGACCAGGCACATCACACCGAAGAGCAGCATCGGCAGCACTTTGGACTTGGCGGAACGGCCCAGTCCGAAGGAGCCCCGCAGCGACTGCGAGTAGAGCGAGCGGCGGGCATAGCCGCGGCCCAGGCGCGGGCCGTCGTAGGAGCGGTACCCGATGTTGTGGATCCGGGTGGTCTCGCTCCCGGTCACGGCCCCGGTCTCAGTGCTCATCGTGACCGCTCCCCTTCTGCTGTACGGCGCCGGCCAGGGCTGTTTCCGTGGCCTCTGCGGTGCCTTCGGTACGGAAGACCTCGGCGATGTGGTGGCGTCGCTGCTCCATCCGTACGAGACCGAGTCCGAGCCCGGCGACACTGTCGCGGACCACGTCGTACGTCTCCTCGCCGGTGGCCTCGATCAGCAGGATGTGCCCGGCGCCGGGCAGACCGTTCCCTTCGATTCCGTCGAGGCCCACGAGCTTCACGCCGGCTGCCGTCAGCGTCCGGCGCAGCGCGTCCGTGCCGTCCGGGTGGGTGTCGCTGTCGGTGACCTCCACCGCGAGGGTCGTTGTGATCTGGGTGAAGTCGCTGGTGGAGCTGGAACGCAGCAGCGCACCGCCGTCGATGACGACGACATGGTCGCAGGTGCGCTCCAGTTCCCCCAGCAGGTGCGAGGTCACCAGGACCGAGATGCCGAAGTCCGTGTGGACGCGGCGGATCAGGCCGAGCATCTCGTCCCGTCCGACCGGGTCCAACCCGTTGGTCGGCTCGTCGAGAAGGACCAGCTGCGGGTCGTGGACCAGCGCCTGTGCCAGCTTCACCCGCTGCTTCATGCCGGTCGAGTAGCCACCGATGGGGCGGTAGCGCTCCTCGTACAGCCCCACGTGGCGCAGGGTGTCGGCGGTGCGCTCGCGCGCGGCCGTCGGCGGCAGTCCGGACATCCGCGCCATGTGGACGACGAACTCGGTGGCCGAGACGTCCGGTGGCAGGCAGTCGTGCTCGGGCATGTACCCGACCCGCTCCCGGATGGCGGCGCCACTGGTGGCGACGTCCAGCCCGAGCACTGCGGCCCGGCCTTCGGTGGCGGGGGACAGACCCAGCAGGATCTTGATCAGTGTGGATTTGCCGGCTCCGTTGGCACCCACCAGCCCGGTCACACCGGGCCCGATGTCCAGAGTGAGCCGGTCAAGAGCGGTCACCCGGGGGAACCGCTTGCTCAGGCTTTCGGTCGCGATCACAGTCACGTCTTCGACGGTAGTGGTACGGGCCACACCGGTCGTCAGACCAGGCGGTTGTATCCGCGTCAGACTCCAGTCGTACGGACCCGTAGGGGGACCCCATGGAGGAGGACCCGGGCCCGCCGCGAAGCCCGGGGCTGCACCGGCTCCAGGGAATCCGGCCGGGAGTGGATCGCAGTCGCCTTGCGTGGAGTCGTCCACAGGTCCGCGCACACCCCTTGACGCAGCCGCCAGGCATTGTCACATTCATCAGTGTCACGTTACGAGCACGTACCGCACACGGCATGGGACGGACGGTGGCATGGCCTCATCGGTGAAAGACCAATCGGCCCCGGAGCTCCAGGGGTTCAAAGAGGTGCAGCGCCTCGCGTACGCATGCGCGGAGGCGGTCGCCGCCCGGCTCGAACCGGGCATGACGGAGCGCGAGGCGGCCCGGATGCAGCGGGAGTGGCTGCGGAGGCGCGGGGTGCGGGACTGGTTCCATCTCCCGTTCGCCTGGTTCGGGGACCGTACGGCGTTCACCGGCTTCAAGGTGCCGTTGCAGTTCTTCCCGACCAACCGGAAGCTGGAGCCGGGGATGCCGTTCATCCTCGACATGGCCCCCGTCCACAAGGGTTTCACGGCGGACATCGGATACTCCGGCTGTCTCGGGCTCAACCCGCTGCACGACAGGCTCCTGGCCGATCTGGAGGCCCATCGCGCTCTGATTCTGAGCGAGGTGCGCGAGCGGCGTTCGCTGCGCGAGATCTACGAGGACGTCGAACGGCTGATGATCAGGCAGGGGTACGCGAACAGACATCGCGCGTA
Organism: Streptomyces sp. JH14; assembly: GCF_029428675.1. Classification (GTDB taxonomy): domain Bacteria; phylum Actinomycetota; class Actinomycetes; order Streptomycetales; family Streptomycetaceae; genus Streptomyces. Next base: position 3,482,415 of record NZ_JAJNEL010000001.1, read on the forward strand.
CCCCTTCGGAGTCATCGCCCACAAGATCGACCGGGTCGCCGAGCGCCGCTGGTCCCCGCATGTCTTCGGGTTCGGCACGCAGTCGCTCAAGGGTCTTGTCAGTGATGCGCTGCACGGGCACCGGGACGGCTGGTCGCCGCTGTGGAGTCCGTACCGCTTCTCCGACCATCCGCCGCAGCCGGGGCTGTGGGCGGTCGAGCCCCATCTCGGATTCCGGGGCACGGGAGCGAAGTTCGAGGAGATCCTGGTCGTCACCGACTCCAAGGACCCCGAGCAGAGCGCCTTCTGGCTGGACGACGATCTGCCGCATGTGCGGCGCTGGGCCGAGGAGAAGGTGGCGGCGTGAGTCTGCAGGATCTGCCGGATTACCGCGAACGCCGGGTGCGTACGGGCGGGATCGAGCTGTGTGTCGCCGAGTTGGGCGACGGGACGCGTCCCACGCTGGTGCTCGTGCACGGCTACCCGGACAGCAAGGAAGTCTGGACGGAGGTTGCACGGCGGCTGGCCGAGCAGTGGCATGTCGTGCTGTACGACGTGCGCGGACACGGCAGGTCGACCGCGCCGTCGCCGCTGCGCGGCGGGTTCACGCTGGAGAAGCTGACCGACGACTTCCTGGCGGTGGCCGACGCGGTGAGCCCGGACCGGCCGGTGCATCTGGTCGGGCACGACTGGGGTTCGGTGCAGTCGTGGGAGTTCGCGACGGTCAAGCGCACCGAGGGCCGGATCGCTTCCTTCACATCGATGTCGGGACCCTCCCTGGACCATTTCGGACACTGGATCAAGCAGCGGATGTCCCGGCCCACCCCGCGCCGGGTCGGCCAACTGCTCGGCCAGGGAGCCAAATCCTGGTACGTGTACATGCTGCACACTCCGGTGCTGCCGGAGCTCGCCTGGCGCGGTCCGCTCGGCAGACAGTGGCCACGGATACTCCAGCGCCTGGAGAACGTGCCGGCGGGCGACTATCCGACGCCGTCCCTGCCGAACGACGCGGCGCACGGTGCCTGGCTCTACCGTGACAACGTCCGTGCCCGGTTGGGCAGGCCGCGCGGCGACGCGTACGCGCATGTGCCGGTCCAGCTGATCACACCGACCGGCGACATCTTCCTTTCGGAGAAGCTCTACGACCGACTTGAGCTCTGGGCACCGCAGTTGGTACGACGCTCCCTGCCGGCCAAGCACTGGGTGCCGCGTACCAGGCCGGACCAGCTGGCTTCCTGGATCACCGAGTTCGTCGCCACCAACGAGTCGGACCGGGAGGAGGGGCGTCCACTTCAGGCCACCGCACCGACCGGGGCGTATGCGGACCGGTTCGGCGGCCGGCTGGTGCTGGTGACGGGCGCGGCCGCCGGCATCGGACGGGCCACCGTGTTCGCCTTCGCCGAGGCGGGCGCCCGGGTGGTGGCCGTGGACCGGGATGCGGAAGGGGCTGCCAGAACGGCCGAGATGGCGCGGCTGATCGGTTCCCCGGCGGCCTGGGGCGAGGCGGTCGATGTCAGTGACGAACAGGCGATGGAGAAGCTCGCCGAGAAGGTCGCCGCCGAGTACGGCATCGTCGACGTTCTGGTCAACAATGCCGGGATCGGGCTGTCCGGCTCATTCCTGGAGACCACGAGCGAGGACTGGAAGAACGTCCTCGACGTCAATCTGTGGGGTGTCATCCACGGTTGCCGGATCTTCGGCAGGCAGATGGCCGAGCGCGGTCAGGGGGGCCATATCGTCAACACCGCCTCCGCTGCCGCATATCAGCCGTCCCGGGCGCTGCCCGCGTACAGCACTTCCAAGGCTGCCGTGCTGATGCTCAGCGAGTGCCTGCGGGCCGAACTGGCCGAGCGCTCGATCGGCGTCAGCGCGATCTGCCCCGGCATCGTGAACACCAACATCACCGCGACGGCGCATTTCGCCGGGGCCGACGCCGCCGAGGAGAAGCGGCTGCAGAAGCGGACCGGCCGGCTGTACGGGCTCCGCAACTACCCGCCGGAGAAGGTCGCCGACGCGATCATCGAGGCCGTGGTGCACAACCGTGCCGTGGTGCCGGTGACACCGGAGGCCCGCGCCGCCAGGTTTTTGTCCCGGTTCAGCCCCGGCTCACTGCGCGGGATCGCCCGGCTGAAGCCGCCGCTGTGAGCGGGCCGGGGACAACGGGCGGGACGAGTCGGCTACGCGCCGAGTACCGGATCGAGGACCTGGCGCATGCGAGCGGCGCCACGGTCCGCACGATCCGGGCCTATCAGGACCGGGGGCTGTTGCCTACCCCGGAGCGGCGCGGCCGGGCCAATGTGTACGGGGAGACGCATCTCGCCCGGCTCCGGCAGATCGCCGATCTGCTGGACCGTGGCTACACGCTGGCCAGCATCAAGGAGTTGCTGGAGGCGTGGGACGAGGGCCGCGGTCTCGGCGGGGTGCTCGGGCTCGTCGCCGAGGTGCACGGCCCGTGGACCGACGAGCAGGCCGACCGGATCACCCGCGACGAGCTGCACCGGAAGTTCGGCGGCATACAGGACGATCAGGCGGTCGCCGAGGCGGTCGAGCTCGGAGTGCTTGAACCGATCCCCGGAAAGGAGGACGAGTTCCTCGTACCGAGCCCGCAAGAACTGTCGGTGGCAGTCGAGTTGCACGCGGCCGGTGTGCCGCTCACCGCAATCTCAGGACATCTGAGGGAACTTCGCGTCCAGGTGGAACACATCGCCTCCCGTTTCCTGGAGTTCACCACAGAGCACGTGTTCGCCCGTTACCTCGGCCATCGGCCACCGACGGACGCGGATGCGGCCGAGGCGGCCGAGCTGGTGCGCCGGCTCCGGCCGCTCGCCCAGCAGACGGTCGATGCAGAACTCGCCCGTGCCATGCGGATGTTCGCCACCCGCCATCTGCACCACCATCTCGGCACCGGCACTCCGCTCGGAGCTGCGTTCTCGGCCGATGAGTCACGTTCTGTGCTGCTTCCGCCGGACACGATACAGGCCGTGCAGCGGCTTGTTGGGACAGAGAACGTCACGTCCTTCATCACGGCGGCCACCGAACGGGAGGTACAGAAAAGGACATTGGACACACTCGCCACATCACACGCTAAATCCAGGCAAGTTGATCAAATCGATTGATTTCTCTGGTACTTGTCCACAGAATCGCCAAATTGCCTGTGGATAAAGCTAGTTGGCTGTGGATCAAACCTGTGAACGAAAATCGGCGGTGTGCATCCTGACCAAATCCGGATGCGTTGACGAGATCGTCACGGGCACTCTTGCGGGATGGACGACAGCGGGATGGACGAGAGACGCACCGTCAAGGTGTCCAAATACCTTTCGAAGCACCTGCGGCATCACCCCGAGCGCATCGGCATCACTCTCGATGCGAACGGCTGGGTGCCGATCGACGAGCTGCTGCGGGCCACGGCCCGGCACAATTTCCCCATCACCCGGGCCGAGCTCGACCATGTCGTCGCGGCCAATGACAAACAGCGCTACGCCATCGAGGGCGACCGCATCCGTGCGAGCCAGGGCCACACCGTCCCGGTGGACCTCGGTCTGCCACCCGCCGAGCCGCCGGCGTACCTCTACCACGGCACGGTGGGCCGCGTCCTGGACGCGATCCGTACCGAGGGGCTGCGCCCCATGAACCGGCGCCACGTCCATCTCTCGCCCGACCGCGAGACGGCGACCCGTGTCGGCGCCCGGCGCGGGCGCCCTGTCGTCCTCTCCGTGGACGCGGCGGCGATGCACCGGGCCGGCCACGTCTTCTACGTCAGCGCGAACGGCGTCTGGCTCACCGACGCGGTACCGCCCGAGTTCCTGCGCTTCCCCGGCTGAGCCCGACCCGCACCTACCGCGGAACCGGTCCCCCTGCCGCCCTGTCGCCCGCCGTATGGTCATAGGTATGCGTCTGAGCACTGCAATTCTGCCGATCCACCGCTGGAGCGAGGGCCGCAAGGTCTGGCAGCGCGCCGAGGAACTGGGTTTCCACGCCGCGTACACGTACGACCACCTGGCCTGGCGGACCTTCCGCGACGGACCGTGGTTCGGTGCGGTTCCGACCCTGACCGCAGCGGCCGCCGCCACCGAGCGGATCCGTCTGGGCACCCTCGTCACCTCCCCGAACTTCCGGCACCCGGTGACCTTGGCCAAGGACCTCATCACGCTGGACGACGTCGCCGACGGACGTATCACCCTCGGTATCGGTGCAGGCGGCAACGGTTTCGACGCCACGACACTGCGCCGGAGCGACGAGGAGCCATGGACCCCGCGCGAGCGGGCCGACCACTTCGCCGAGTTCGTTCCCCTGCTCGACCGGCTGCTGCGGGAACCGTCGGTCACGCACGAGGGGGAGTTCTACTCGGCGAACGAGGCGCGGAACATCCCCGGCTGTGTGCAGCGCCCGAGGCTGCCGTTCGCCGTGGCCGCCACCGGGCCGCGCGGGCTGAAGCTCGCCGCGCAGTACGGGCAGGCCTGGGTCACCACCGGCGACCCCAAGCTGTTCGAAGAGGGCACGCCCGCGCAGTCCGTGGAGGCCATCCGCGGGCAGCTCAAGAAGCTCGGGACGGCCTGCGAGGCCATCGGCCGGGATGTCGGTGAGCTGGACAAGATCCTGCTCACCGGCTTCACCCCGGACCGCCCCCTGGAGTCCTTCGACGCGTTCGTGGACTTCGCAGGCACCCACTTCGAGCTGGGGTTCACGGAGATCGTCATCCACTGGCCGATCGCGGACTCCGACTTCGCGGCGGACGAGAAGGTCTTCGAGCGGATCGCCACCGAAGGCCTGTCCCAGCTCGGCTGACCCTCGGACCCGCTGTCGGCGGCAGACCGTCGTCGGCCGCCGGCAGCGCGCCAGGGGATCCGAGATCCCCTGGCATATGCGGCAGGCATGTTCCCCAGCTCAGAGGCGCGCGCCCTCATATGTGCGCCCCTCCGCACACCCGTGCGCCGTCGTACGCGAGAATGGCGGGGTGACCTCAGCTATCGAATCGCCTCTGCCTGCCCTTCCCCGGCTGGTCGCCACCGATCTGGACGGCACTCTGCTGCGTGACGACAAAACCGTCTCGGACCGCACCGTCGCGGCTCTCGCCGCGGCCGAGGAGGCCGGGATCGAGGTCTTCTTCGTCACCGGACGCCCGGCCCGCTGGATGGATGTCGTCAGCGACCATGTCCACGGCCACGGCCTGGCGATCTGCGCGAACGGCGCCGCGGTCGCCGATCTGCACGCGGGCGGCAAGCTGCTGAAGGTCCGGCCGCTGGAACGTGGCGCCGCCCTCGCGGTCGTCCACGCCCTGCGTGCGGCCGCCCCGGGCACGACGTTCGCCGTGGAGCTGACGACCGGCATCCACTACGAGCCGGCCTACCCGCCGTTCCACGTCGACCCGGGCGCCACCGTCGCCATCGCCGAGAAGCTGCTCCACGAGGAGACCCCGGGCTCGGGCGTCCCCGTTCTGAAGCTTCTCGCGCACCACACGGAGCTGGCCCCCGACGACTTCCTCGATGTGGCCCGCGCCGCAGCCGGCGATGTGGCGTCCTTCACCCGGTCCAGCCCCACGGCCCTGCTGGAAGTCAGCGGTCTCGGCGTCTCCAAGGCCAGCACGCTGGCGCTCTGCTGTGCCGAGCGCGGCATCTCGCCCGCCGAGGTCGTCGCCTTCGGGGACATGCCGAACGACGTGGAGATGCTGAGCTGGGCAGGCACCTCGTACGCGATGGCCAACGCTCACCCCGCAGCGCTCGCCGCCGCCTCCGGCCGGACCGTCACCAACAACGAGGACGGTGTCGCGGTCGTCGTCGAACGGCTGGTCGCCGAGCGCCGGACGCACCGCACCGAAGGCTGAACACCGGCCACGAACGGCGGCAGACCACGAAGCCTCGCACCAGCGACCGGCCGTCACAGCGGTGCCTCCCACACCACCGTCGTGCCTCCGCCGCCCTCCCCGATGCCCGGCCCGAACCAGCTCGCCCCGCCCAGCGATTCCGCCCTGCGCGCCAGATTCCGCAGCCCGCTGCGGCGGCTGCCCTCCGGGATGCCCACCCCGTCGTCGGCCACCGACAGACGTACCGCGTCGCGTCCGTCGGGCAGTGCGGCCGTCGCGTCGACGACCACGTCGATCAAGGACGCCTCGGCATGCCGGAACGCGTTGGACAGCGCCTCCCGCAGCGCAGCGATCAGGTTCTTGCCGGTCCGCTCGCCCACCAGTGAGTCGACCGGGCCGAGGAAGCGGTGGGACGGCTTGAAGCCCAGAGGGACGGCCGCCATGTTGATCTCGCGCAGGACGCGGGTGCGCAGCCCTGACGGCGCCTCGGCCGGCTCCGGCTGGAGTGCGAAGATCGCGGTACGGATCTCCTGGATGGTCACGTCCAGTTCGTCGACCGCCCGGCCGACGCCGGTCTGCACCTCCGGCACGTCCGAGCGGCGCTGCGCGCTCTCCAGCATCATCCCGGTGGCGAACAGCCGCTGGATGACCAGATCGTGCAGGTCACGGGCGATCCGGTCGCGGTCCTCGTACACCGCGAGCCGCTCCCGGTCCCGCTGTGCTTCGGCCATCATCAGTGCGAGCGCGGCCTGCGAGGCGAACTGCGTGGCCAGTGTCCGTTCGGTCTTGGTGAACGGTCGGTCGCCGCGGGCGCGTGGGGTGGCGAGCGCCCCGAGGACCCGTCCGCCGCTGTGCAGCGGCAGGAACATGCTCGGGCCGTACGGGTGCGCCGGCCTGATGACCATGCGGGAGTCGGTGGCCAGGTCGTCCATGAAGACTGCCTCGCCGGCCAGCAGTTCGGCGACGGCAGGACTCTCCGGGCCGATGATCACTCCGAGCGAGGCTGACGGGCTGTCGGCGGAGACGGCGACGATCTCCAGACCGCCCTCCTCGGCCGGAAGGAGCACGATCCCCGCGGCGGAGTCGGCGAGATGGCGGGCCTGTTCGGCGACGACCGCGAGGGCGTCGTCGGCGTCCCCGCCGGAGAGCAGCGCGGTGGTCACGGCCACCGATCCGTCGATCCACCGTTCGCGCTGGCGTGCTGCCTCGTACAGCCGGGCGTTGCCGATGGCGATCCCGGCCTCCGTGGCGAGCACCCGCACCATGTGCAGGTCGTAGTCGGTGAACTCGGCCCCGCCCTCCTTCTCGGCGAGATAGAGATTGCCGAAGATCTCTCCCTGTACCCGGATCGGGACGCCGAGGAAGGTCCGCATCGGGGGATGACCGGCGGGAAATCCTTCGAACCTCGGATCGGCCGTCAGATCGGCGAGCCTGACGGGTGCCGGATCGTGGATCAGCGCTCCGAGCAGCCCCCGCTGCCCGCCGGGCCGGTGCCCGATCTCGTCTTCCACCTCTTTCGGCACCCCGTGTGTCAGGAAGTCGGAGAGTCCTGCGCCCTCCTCGTCGACGACGCCGATGGCGGCGTAGCGGGCGTCGGCGAGTTCGGCCGCGGTGTCGCAGATCCGGTCGAGGGTGGAGTGCAGTTCGAGCCCGGTGCCGACGGAACGCATGGCTTCCAGGAGTTGCGGGACGCGGGCGGTGAGCTCGGTGGACAGGCCCTGCAGGCTGTGCGTCGCCTGCGTTGCGGCTTCGAGTGAGTCCTTCGGGTCCTGCTCTGACATACCCAGAGCCTAGTTAGTCCCTTTTGGGGAGGAAAGTCGGCTGGAGTGGTCCGGCGGCTCGCTCCGGCAGCCGCCGGCCCACCTCTTGGGCCGGCGGAAGGGCGCTACAGCCGTGCGGCCACGTCCGGCATCTGTACGGTCTCCTGTTCGCGCTCCAGCATCCGGCGCAACGGTCCGTCGGCGGCCGCCAGAACGGTGTACGGGCCGCGTTGCACGATCCTGCCCGCGTCCATCACCACCACCTCGTCGACGGCTTCGAGCCCCGCCAGCCGATGAGTGATCAGGACCGTCGTACGGCCCCGGGTCGCGGCCAGCAGATCCGCCGTCAGGGCATCCGCCGTTGCCAGGTCGAGATGCTCGGCCGGCTCGTCCAGGACGAGCACGGGGAAGTCGGCCAGGAGTGCGCGGGCCAGCGCAAGCCGCTGGCGCTGGCCGCCGGAGAGCCGCGCGCCGTGCTCACCGACGAGGGTGTCGAGCCCGTCGGGCAGCGCTTCGGCCCAGTCGAGCAGCCGTGCCTCGGCGAGAGCGTCCCGCAGGTCGTCGTCCGTCGCGCCGGTACGGGCGAGCCTGAGGTTCTCCCGGATGGAGCTGTCGAAGACATGGGCGTCCTGGGCACAGAGTCCGACGTACTGCCGCACGGTGTCCCCGTCCAGGGTGGAGGCTTCCACACCCCCGATCCGGTACGTCCCCGCCCGCGCGTCCAGGAAGCGGAGCAGGACCTGCGCGAGGGTGGTCTTCCCGGAGCCCGAGGGACCGACGACGGCGATGCGCCGGCCTGCGGTCAGTGTCAGGTCGACCGAGTCCAGGGCGTCCCGAGACGCTCCCGCGTACCGGGCGGCCAGCCCCCGCACCTCCAGCGGGAACGGTGTTGCGGGGGCCTCGGCCGAGGTGGCGGGCTCGTGCACCGGCACCGGGGCGTCCAGCACCTCGTACACCCGCTCCGCGCTCCGCCTGACCCGGTGCCGGTACTGGGCGGCGAGCGGCAGACCGGTCACGGCTTCGAACGCGGCGAGCGGGGTGAGCACCACCACCGCGAGCTCCACGCCTTCCAGCCGTCCGTCGTGAACCGCCGGGACCGCGACGAGCGCGGCGACGACGACGGTGAGTCCGCAGATCAGGGCGGAGAGGCCGCCGCCGAGCGCGGTGGCCGCGGCTGCCCGTGCCGCGATCCTGGTCAACACGGTGTCGGCCTCCCGCGTCCTCTCCTTGCGTGCGGGCAGCGCGCCCGCGACGGTCAGTTCGGCCGTGCCGCCGAGCAGATCGGTGATCCTGGTGGCCAGGTCGGCCCGTGCGGGCGCCAGTTGACGTTCCGCACGGCGGGCGCCCGCACCACTCACCAGCGGCACCCCGACACCGGCCAGCAGCAGCCCGGCGGCGAGTACGACGCCCGCCTGGGGCAGCAGCCAGCCGGTGAACCCTGCGGCTGCGGATCCCACCACCACCGCGGTCCCGGCGGGCAGCAGCCACCGCAGCCAGTAGTCCTGCAGCGCGTCGACATCGGCGACGAGCCGGGACAGCAGGTCCCCTCGCCGCGTGCGGCGCAGACCGGCCGGTGCGATGCGCTCCAGTCCGCGGTACACGGCCACGCGCAGCTCGGCGAGCATGCTCAGCACCGCGTCGTGCGAGACCAGACGCTCGGCATAGCGGAAGACGGCGCGTCCGAGCCCGAAGGCACGGGTCGCGGTCACGGCGACCATCAGATAGAGCACGGGAGGCTGCTCGGAGGCCCGGGAGATCAGCCAGCCGGAGACGGCCATGAGACCGACGGTGGAACCCAGGGCGAGGCTGCCCAGCAACAGGGCGAGCGCGAACCGTCCGCGCTGTGCCCCTGCGGCCTCCCGGACCCGGGCGAGCACCTTTCCGGTGCGGGCCGCTGTCTCGCGCAGCACCTCGGGCTCCCGCTCGCCCTCGTACGTGTCCGGGCTCCCCGGCCCGTCCGTGCGCGCCTGCCGCGGCACCGCGGCCACCGCCTCGGCCGGCCTCCTGGCCGGCCGCCCTTGCGGTGCATCACCGCGTTCCAGCGTCACCACCCGGTCGGCAACCGCGAGCAGGGCCGGCCGGTGCACGACGAGCAGCACGGTCCGCCCCGCCGCCAGCCTCCGTACCGCGTCGACGATCTCCGCCTCCGTCTCGCCGTCCAGGCTCGCGGTCGGCTCGTCGAGCAGCAGCACCGGCCGGTCGGCGAGGAACGCCCGCGCGAGCGCGAGCCGCTGCCGCTGACCGGCGGAGAGTCCGGCGCCGTCCTCGCCGAGGAGCGTCTGCGCGCCGTCGGGCAGCTCCGTCACGAAGTCGTGCGCCCCCGCGTCCCGCAACGCCGCCTCCACCGCGCTGTCGTCCGCGTCCGGCCGGGCCAGCCGTACGTTCTCCGCGATCGTGCCCGCGAAAAGCTGTGGGCGCTGCGGCACCCAGGCGATCCGCTCCCGCCAGCGCTCGGGCGCGAGCGTCGACAGATCGGCGCTGCCGATCCGCACCCGGCCCTCGTCGGGCGCCGCGAACCCCAGCAGCGCATGGAGCAGCGTGGACTTTCCGACGCCGCTCGGGCCGACCAGGGCTACGGTCTCCCCTTCGTCCACCACCAGCGAGGCCCTGTCCAGCGAAGGCTCGGTACGGCCCGCGTGCCGTACGGTCACCCCCTCCAGCTCCAGGCGCAGCGACTGCGGGACATCCGCCGTGCCGCCGGCCTGCGGCTCGGTCTCCAGGACCGCGAAGATCTCCTCCGCGGCCGAGAGCCCTTCGGCCGCTGCGTGGTACTGCGCGCCGACCTGCCGGATCGGCAGATAGGCCTCGGGCGCGAGGATCAGCACCACCAGGCCTGTGTAGAGGTCGAGTTCGCCGTGGACGAGCCGCATGCCGATGGTGACGGCAACCAGCGCCACCGACAGGGTGGCGAGAAGCTCCAGCGCGAAGGACGACAGGAAGGCGATCCGCAGAGTCCGGAGGGTGGCCCTGCGGTACTGCGAGGTGATGGTGCGAATGGACTCGGCCTGAGCCTTGGCGCGGCCGAAGACCTTCAGCGTGGGCAGTCCGGCGACCACGTCGAGGAAGTGTCCGGAGAGCCGGGAGAGCAACTGCCACTGGCGGTCCATCCGGGACTGGGTGGCCCAGCCGATCAGAATCATGAAGAGCGGGATGAGCGGCAGTGTGACCACGATGATCGCCGCCGAGACCCAGTCCTCGGTGACGATCCGGGCGAGGACCGCCACCGGCACGATCACCGCGAGACCGAGCTGCGGCAGATAGCGCGCGAAGTAGTCGTCGAGCGCGTCGACACCCCGGGTGGCGAGGGCCACAAGGGAGCCGGTGCGCTGGCCGCTCAGCCACTCCGGCCCGAGCGCCGCCGCCCGGTCGAGCAGCCGGCCGCGGAGTTCGGACTTGACCGCCGCGCTGGCCCGGTACGCGGCCAGTTCGGTCAGCCAGGAGACCAGCCCCCGGCCCAGCGCGACCGCTGCGAGCAGGACCAGCGGGGTGCGCAGCCCCGGGACGGTCAGCCCGTCCTCGAACCCGCCCACCACCACGTCGGCGATGAGCACGGCCTGGGCGACGACCAGCGCCGCACCGACCGCCCCGAGTGCCACCACGGCCATGAGGAAGAGACGGGTGGCGCGGGCGTGGTGGAGCAGACGCGGATCGATCGGTTTCACGTGAAACAGCCCCCAGAGAGCTCAGTCGGTGGACCGGAGCGGGAGAAAGGCCGGGACCCCTCTCCCGCGCGGGGTGCGTCAGTGTGCTTCGGCGATGTGCTGCGTGCCGATGCGCTTGCGGAACACCCAGTACGTCCACCCCTGGTACAGCAGCACCACAGGAGTGGCGATTCCGGCGCACCAGGTCATGATCTTCAGCGTGTACGGGCTGGACGAGGCGTTGGTGACTGTGAGGTTCCAAGCGTCGTTCAGCGAGGACGGCATGACGTTCGGAAAGAGGGTCAGGAAGAGCATCGCGACGGCGGCCACGATGGTCACTCCGGAGAACGCGAACGACCAGCCCTCACGTCCCGCCGCTATGGCAGCGATCGCTCCGACCAGCGCCAGCACGGCGATGACCATCGCGACGAGACTCCTGCCGTCGCCGTTGTCGGCCTGGGTCCAGATCAGGAAGCCGAGTGCGAGCACCGCGGTTGCCAGGCCCAGCTTGAACGCCATGGCACGCGAGCGCTCCCTGATGTCCCCGACCGTCTTGAGCGCGGCGAACACCGCACCGTGGAAGGTGAAGAGGAAGAGTGTGACCAGTCCGCCGAGGATTGCGTACGGGTTGAGCAGGTCCCCGAAAGTGCCCACGTACTCCATGTCGGCGTCGATCTTCACGCCCCGCACGATGTTCCCGAAGGCCACGCCCCAGAGCAGGGCCGGAATCAGCGAGGTCCAGAAGATCGCATGCTCCCAGTTGGTCTGCCACCTCTCCTCGGGCCGCTTCGCCCGGTACTCGAAGGCGACACCGCGCACGATCAGGCAGAGCAGAATGATCAGCAGCGGCAGGTAGAAGCCGGAGAACAGGGTCGCGTACCACTCGGGGAAGGCGGCGAAGGTCGCACCGCCCGCGGTGAGCAGCCATACCTCGTTGCCGTCCCAGACGGGTCCGATCGTATTGATCAGGACCCGCCGCTCCTTGCGGTCCCGGGCCAGCAGCTTGGTGAGGACACCGATACCGAAGTCGAAGCCCTCCAGGAAGAAGTAGCCGGTCCAGAGAACGGCGATGAGTACGAACCAGACGTCGTGGAGTTCCATCTCTGCGCTCCTCTGCTCTCAGTAGGAGAAGGCCATCGGCCGGTCGGCGTCGTCGTGGTCGTCGCCGCCGATCCTGGTGGGCGGGTTGAGATCGGACTCCGTGAGCTCCGGTGGTCCGGCCTTGATGTACTTCACGAGCAGCTTGACCTCGACCACGGCGAGCGTCCCGTAGAGCAGGGTGAAGAGGATCATGGAGGTGAGCACCTCACCCTGGGAGACGCCGGGAGAGACCGCATTGCGCGTCTGCAGCACCCCGTAGACGACCCAGGGCTGGCGGCCCATCTCGGTGAAGATCCAGCCCCAGGAGTTGGCGACCAACGGGAAGAGGAGCGTCCACAGAGCGACGATCCAGTAGAGCCTGGCGAACTTCGGGCTGAGCGCCTTGTTCTTGAAGAGGACCAGGTGCGGCACTTCGTCCTCGCCGGTCCGCAGTCCCGGCCGCAGCATGAACCTCTTGCGCGTCAGCCACAGTCCGAGCAGGCCGAGGCCGAAGGACGCCATGCCGAAGCCGATCATCCAGCGGAAGCTCCAGAAGGCGACCGGGATGTTGGGCCGGTAGTCGCCGGGGCCGAATCGCTCCTGCTCCGCCTTGTTGATGTCGTTGATGCCGGGGACGTACGAATGGAAATCGTCGTCCGCGAGGAAGGACAGTATCCCCGGGATCGAGATCTCCACGGTGTTGTGGCCCTTGGCCACGTCCCCGACCGCGAAGATCGAGAAGGGGGCCGCGTCCTGCCCCTCCCACAGCGCCTCGGCCGCGGCCATCTTCATCGGCTGCTGCTTGAACATGACCTTGCCCAGCGTGTCGCCGCTGACGGCGGTGAGCAGACCGGCGATCACGACGGTGACCAGTCCGAGCCGGAGCGAGGTGCGCATCACCGGGATGTGCTTCTTGCGCGCCAGATGAAAGGCGGCAATGCCGACCATGAACGCACCGCCGACCAGGAAGGCCGCCGAGATGGTGTGGAAGAACTGGGCGAGCGCGGTGTTCTGGGTGAGCACATGCCAGAAGTCGGTGAGCTCGGCCCGGCCCCGTTCCTTGTTGATCCGGTAGCCGACCGGGTGCTGCATCCAGGAGTTCGCCGCCAGGATGAAGTACGCGGAGAGGATCGTCCCGATGGAGACCATCCAGATGCAGGCGAGGTGGATCCTCTTCGGCAGCCGGTCCCAGCCGAAGATCCACAGTCCGATGAAGGTGGACTCGAAGAAGAAGGCGATCAACGCCTCGAAGGCGAGCGGGGCACCGAAGACGTCACCGACGAATCGCGAGTAGTCGGACCAGTTCATGCCGAACTGGAACTCCTGGACGATGCCGGTGACGACACCCATGGCGATGTTGATCAGGAAGAGCTTCCCCCAGAACTTCGTGGCCCTGAGGTACTTCTCCTTGTTGGTCCGCACCCAGGCGGTCTGCAGGCCGGCGGTGAGCGCGGCCAGAGAGATCGTGAGGGGAACGAAGAGGAAGTGGTAGACGGTGGTGATGCCGAACTGCCATCGCGCCAAGGTCTCGGGCGCCAGTGCTAGCTCCACGTCGTCTTCTCCTTACGTCGCCGTAGCCACAGCGGCAGTTTGCCCTGTTAATCCGACTGTTCAAGGGAGAAACAGGACAGCTTGTGAACGCGTTCACATTCACAAGCATTATGGCGCACAGGCTTTCGGGATGTTCGAGGGGGGTCCCCCTGGGCCTCTCGTCCGGGACGCCCGCACACGGAAAGGCCCCGCACCTCGACGAACGAGAGGTGCGGGGCCTTCCGGTGCACACATACGCGCCTCGGCGCGTTGCCGTATGCGCGAGCAGGAGTCGGCTACAGCTCCTCGCGGTACGCCTCCGCCACCCTCAGGAACACGTCGTTCGCCTCGTCCTCGCCGATCGTGACCCGCACACCCTCGCCCGCGAACGGCCTGACCACGACACCGGCCCGCTCGCAGGCCCCGGCGAAGTCGAGTGCACGGTCGCCGAGCCGCAGCCAGATGAAGTTGGCCTGCGAATCCGGAACGGTCCACCCCTGGCCCACCAGAGCCTTCTGCACGCGGGTCCGCTCACAGACCAGGGAGCCCACCCGGCCGAGAAGTTCGTCCTCGGCGCGCATCGAGGCGACCGCCGCGTCCTGCGCCACTTGACTGACCCCGAACGGCACCGCGGTCTTGCGCAGTGCGGCCGCCACCGGCTCATGGGCCACCGCGAACCCGACCCGCAGGCCTGCCAGCCCGTAGGCCTTGGAGAACGTCCGCAGCACCGCAACATTGGGCCGGTCCCGGTAGATCTCGAGTCCGTCCGGCACCTCGATGTCGCGGATGAACTCCTTGTACGCCTCGTCGAGCACCACGAGCACATCGCCCGGCACCCGGTCCAGGAACCGCTCCAGCTCGGCCCTGCGCACCACCGTCCCGGTCGGGTTGTTCGGGTTGCATACGAAGATCATCCGGGTGCGGTCCGTGATCGCGTCCGCCATCGCGTCGAGGTCGTGCACCTCGCCGTCGGTGAGCGGCACCTTCACCGAGGTCGCACCGCTGATCTGGGTGATGATCGGGTACGCCTCGAAGGAGCGCCAGGCATAGATGACCTCGTCGCCCGGGCCCGACGTGGCCTGAAGCAGCTGCTGCGCCACCCCGACGGAGCCGGTACCGGTGGCGAGATGCGAGAGAGGCACACCGAACCGGTCGGACAGCTCGTTCATCAGCCCGGTGCAGGCCATGTCGGGGTAGCGGTTGAAGTTCGCGGCCGCGGCCAGGGCGGACTCCATCACCCCGGGCAGCGGCGGATACGGGTTCTCGTTGGAGGACAGCTTGAACGCGACCGGTCCGCCGGCCGCCGCCGCCCGGCCCGGTACATAGGCGGGGACGCCGTCCAGCTCGGCGCGCAGCTTGGGGCTCGTCTTGCTCACCGCAGGTCCTCCTCGACCGTCGTACACATCAATACTGCTCACCTTATGAGGATTGGGCGCTGCTGCGAATGGGAGAGCGGAGGAATCGTCCGGTGGGCCCGGGAATGGGGGGAGCGTTTCTCATCCTGGCGCACGCCGGTGGTTCACGCCGTGGCGCGCATCCCCCGAAGAGGTGAGTTGAGACCTCTTCGAAACATCGACCATTTAGCAGGCCCATCCGCATCGACACATCACAGACCATGACCTAGCGCATCAACTCCCTTGCTTTACAAGGCATTTGACGTGCAATGATCATGCAGAAACGTGTCTGTCAATGCGTGAATATGCGACCGGCCCAACCAGCCACCCGAGCCCTACTATCGGCTCGCCATGACAGCAGCAGGGAAGCACCAGGTGAGCCGGACGGAGACACCCCGGCGCGGCGGACGGCAGGGACGAGCGGGAATCCGTGATGTGGCCGCCGCCGCCGGAGTCTCCATCACGACCGTCTCCGACGCGCTCAACGGCAAGGGCAGGCTCCCGGACGCCACCCGCCGCCATGTCCGCGAGGTCGCCGAGCGCCTGGGCTACCGCCCGTCCGCCGCGGCCCGAACGCTCCGTACCGGCAAGTCCGGCCTCATCGGCCTGACCGTCACGACGTACGGGGATGAACCTTTCACCTTCACCGAATTCGCCTATTTCGCGGAGATGGCCAGAGCGGCCACCTCCGCCGCGCTCGCCCGCGGCTACGCCCTTGTCATCCTCCCCGCCACTTCACGCCATGACGTCTGGTCGAATGTGGCGCTCGACGGCACCGTGGTCATCGACCCCTCCGACCAGGATCCGGTCGTCACCGAACTCGTCCGCCAGGGGCTGCCCGTCGTCTCGGACGGCCGCCCCGCCGGGACCCTTCCGGTCACCGCCTGGGTGGACAACGACCACCGTGCCGCGGTGCTCGACCTCCTCGACCATCTCGCCGCCGCCGGGGCCCGCCGGATCGGCCTCCTCACCGGCACCACCACGGACACGTACACCCGGCTCTCCACCACCGCGTACCTCCACTGGTGCGAGCGCGTGGGCCAGGACCCGGTGTACGAGTCCTATCCGGCTCACGACCCGTGCGCGGGGGCGGTCGCAGCCGACCGTCTCCTCGCCCGCCCCGACCGGCCCGACGCCGTCTACGGACTCTTCGACCCCAACGGCACCGATCTCCTGGCAGCCGCCCGCCGGTACGGACTGCGCGTTCCCGAGGACCTGCTGCTCGTCTGCTGCAGCGAGTCCACCGTGTACGCGACGACCGAACCGCCCATCACGACACTCTCGCTCAAGCCGCGCCGCATCGGCACAGCGGTCGTCCAGCTCTTGATCGACGCCATCGAAGGCGTCGATCAGGACGGTCCGGTGGAACGGGTCATACCGACCGAACTCATCGTCCGGACGTCCTCGCAACGCCGTCCGCCCCGCACCACGGTCAGCGCCCCTCGCTCCCCGTCCGGGGATTGATCAGGTCAATTAGGACCAATCGGCCAGTGAACCCGGCGTGCGCCCGGATTCACCACCCCTGGTGCATCACAGAGCACGATCCGCATTCCTATGATGGGCGCACGACACCGCGGACCACCCCGACCAGCAGGGGCCGCCAGGTGTACGGCGGCGCGACGGTGGTGGAGGGGTCGATGACACAGGGGGCCGGTCAGGAACCCGTGGTGCGGACGGCGACGTTGCGTGACTTCCGCGTGCCGCCCTATGCGCAGACCCCGGTGCCGCCCGCGGCGCCACATCCCGGCAGCGTCGTCCCGGGCGACGAGCCGGAGGGGTACACGCCCACCGCACGCGATCTTCCCGTGATCAACCGCGGTGGCACCGTCCAGGTACAGGCCGTCCCGGACCCGCGGCCCGCAGCGGACCAGGGACTCGGACCGCTGTACGTCGTCGGCGACGTCCACGGTTATCTGGACGAGCTCCGCGAAGCCCTCGTCGAGAAGGGCCTCATCGACGCCGAGGGCGCCTGGGCCGCAGGCAACGCCCGGCTCTGGTTCCTCGGCGACTTCACCGACCGCGGTCCGGACGGCATCGGCGTCATCGACCTGGTCATGCGCCTGTCCGCCGAGGCCGCGGCCGCCGGCGGCTACTGCAAGGCCCTGATGGGCAACCACGAACTGCTGCTCATCGGCGCCAAGCGGTTCGCCGACACACCGGTCAACTCCGGTGCGGGCACCGCCACGTTCCAGGCCGCCTGGCTGCTCAACGGCGGCCAGAAGACCGACATGGAGCGGCTCCAGGACGTGCACCTCCAGTGGATGTCCCGGCTCGACGCGGTCGTCGAGGAGGACGGGCATCTTCTGATGCACTCCGACACGACGGCCTACCTCGACTACGGCTCCACCATCGAGGACGTCAACGAGACTGTGCACGCCATTCTCACGCGCAACGACGCCGACGAGTGCTGGGACCTCTTCCGCAAGCTCACCAAGCGGTTCGCCTTCCGCGACGAGGGCGGCACGCAGGCGGTCCAGGACCTGATGGCGGCGTACGGCGGACAGCGCATCGTGCATGGTCACAGCCCCATTCCGTATCTGCTCGGCGAGGTCTCCCCGGAGGACGGCGAGGACGGTGCGGGCCCCGTGGTGAACGGCCCCCACGTGTACGCGGACGGGCTCGCCATCGCCATGGACGGCGGCGTGACCATGGCCGGAAAGCTACTGGTCGTCCAGCTGCCATTGCATGACTGACGGTCTGCGGGGAAGACGCATCCACGACCTGACCATGCCGACCACTGGGCCTATTTACGGAAACCCCCTGTCACCCCGTGCCGTGGGCGCTCTACCATCGGCCTATCAGTAGCAGGCTCTCCTCCGTTTCCGCCCAACTGCCCGGTCCAAGCGGGCAATCAGGCCCTACGGAGCATCGGGGGATGCAGATGAACAGCGCTCCGCACCTGCTGGCCGAGGACCGACCCGAGTACGAGCGGATCCTCGGCGACGCGCTGCGTCACGCCCATGAACGACCGGATCTTGCCGGAGTCGGCGAACGGCTCAACGCGGAACAGTTGCGCACCATGGCGCTGAACGCCACAGCCCTGATCACCGCGGCGGCCGCCACCGAGTACGAGCACTATGTGAAGGTCCGCGAAGAACTGCGCGGACCGGCCGCCGGCTCGGCCCAGGGCTCGGGCCTCGGGTCCGACGCGGACGATCTGAACCGGCCTGGCGCCGGCATAGGGGCAGTCGTCACCGTCCTGGCACCGATGCTCGCGGGTACCGCCGCGCTGATCTTCCTCCTGGTCGGCTACATCCTGAAGATGCTCAGTCAGCCCCCGTCCTTCGCCGACACCATGGTCGCCGCGGGCTGGTTCTTCGCGGCGGTCATGGCGGCCGCGATACTGGCCGCCGCCATCGGACTGCTCATCACCGCGTTGCGCAACGGCTCGACGTCGCTGCCCGCCGAGGACCCCGAGGACGAGCTGCCGGAGGATGTGGCGCGCGCCAGAGAGGCCTGGCGGCATGCACTGCTGGAGCGGGGCATCCTGCCGTTCCTGCGGGACGCGCTCGCCGATCCCACGGCCGGCCCCGCGTCGCGCACACCGCACCGCTCGGCCAACCGCATCCCGAAGATCGGTTATTCCAGGCCGGACTTCTCGAGCCCCGAGGAGGGCCCGGCGGCGGGTCCCCGCCCTTCGTTCACGAGTCCCGACTTCACCAGTCCGGACTTCGGCGGCCCGGAACACGAACTGGACTGACCGGCCGCTCCGGCCACCAGGGGGTGTCCGGAGGTCGAAGGGCCGGACGCCCCTGGTCCCCTCCCGTGAGCGACGGCGTCGTCAGGGGTGGGGGCGCCAGGAGAGCCACCCCCACCGCTCACACCGAATGCCTCGGTATCAGTCCGCTATCGGCAGATGGACGCGGTTGCCCGCCGCCGCGAACTCCTTGGCCTTCTCGGCCATGCCGGCCTCGATCTCCGACTGCGAACCGCGGTGCGCACGCCGGATGTCCCGGGAGATCTTCATCGAGGACAGCGTCAGGCCCCACCTGGATGATCAAGGCACGACCGGCCGCCCCGCCCCCTCCGCGGTGACGTCCTACGATGCGTCAGTCCTCCGGCGGATCCGGATCATCGTGCGGCAAGGGAAGTCCATGCGCCTGTCCAGATACGTCAAGAAGGCCGCCATGGGCCCGGCTGTCCGTCCGACTGGGTCGCGCGGACAATCCGGCCGGGCGACAGCGTGACGGAGTGCAGCATCCACCTGGTGACGGACGACGACGACAAGCCGTTCGCGGTGGGTTTCGCGGAGGCGGGCCGGCCGGGACCGGTGGCCTGGCGGGCCCCCTCCGCTGAGGCGGCCGGGTCAGTCGGCCGACCTGCCTCCCGTCTCCGCGAGCGGCAGGTACACCCGGTTCCCCGCCGCCGCGAACTCCTTCGACTTCTCCAGCATCCCGGCCTCGATCTCTTCAGCCGTCGAGCCGGTGTCACCGCCGAACTGCTCTGTGATGCTTCGACTGATCTTCATCGAGCAGAACTTGGGGCCGCACATCGAGCAGAAGTGCGCCGTTTTCGCCGGCTCGGCCGGCAGCGTCTCGTCGTGGAACTCCCGTGCCGTGTCCGGGTCGAGAGCCAGGTTGAACTGGTCCTCCCAGCGGAACTCGAAGCGCGCGTCGGACAGGGCGTCGTCCCAGTCCTGCGCCCCGGGGTGGCCCTTGGCCAGGTCCGCGGCATGAGCCGCGATCTTGTAGGTGATCACCCCTGTCTTCACGTCGTCCCGGTTGGGCAGGCCCAGGTGCTCCTTGGGCGTGACGTAACAGAGCATCGCCGTCCCCCACCAGGCGATCATCGCTGCGCCGATGCCCGAGGTGATGTGGTCGTACGCCGGAGCGACGTCCGTGGTGAGCGGGCCGAGCGTGTAGAACGGCGCCTCCTCGCAGATCTCCTGCTGGAGGTCGATGTTCTCCTTGATCTTGTGCATCGGGACATGGCCCGGGCCCTCGATCATCGTCTGGACGCCGAACCGCTTGGCGATCGTGTTGAGTTCGCCGAGCGTGCGCAGTTCGGCGAACTGGGCCTCGTCGTTGGCGTCGGCGATCGAGCCGGGGCGCAGCCCGTCGCCCAGCGAGTACGTCACGTCGTACGTCGCGAGGATCTCGCAGAGCTCCTCGAAGTTCTCGTACAGGAACGACTCCTTGTGGTGCGCCAGGCACCAGGCCGCCATGATCGATCCGCCACGGGAGACGATGCCGGTCTTGCGGCGGGCGGTGAGCGGGACGTACGGGAGGCGCACACCGGCGTGGACCGTCATGTAGTCGACGCCCTGCTCGGCCTGCTCGATGACGGTGTCCTTGTAGATCTCCCAGGTCAGCTCCTCGGCCCTGCCGTCGACCTTTTCGAGGGCCTGGTAGAGCGGAACGGTGCCGATGGGCACCGGGGAGTTGCGCAGAACCCACTCACGGGTGGTGTGGATGTTGCGACCGGTGGAGAGATCCATGACCGTGTCGGCGCCCCACCGGGTCGCCCAGGTCATCTTCTCCACCTCCTCCTCGATGGAGGAAGTGACCGCGGAGTTGCCGATGTTGGCGTTGACCTTCACCAGGAACCGCTTGCCGATGATCATCGGCTCGGTCTCCGGGTGGTTGACGTTGGCCGGCAGGACCGCCCGGCCGGCTGCGATCTCCTCGCGTACGACCTCGGGTTCCACGTTCTCCCGGATCGCCACGTACTCCATCTCCGGGGTGATGTCGCCCCGGTGGGCGTACGCGAGCTGGGTCACCGGCTGCCCGTCGCGGCTGCGGCGCGGCTGGCGCGGGCGGCCGGGGAAGACGGCGTCGAGGTTGCGCAGTCCGCCGCGCGGCGAGGTGTTCTTGAGCCCGTCGTCCTCGGGCCGGACCGGGCGGCCCGCGTACTGCTCGGTGTCGCCGCGGGCGGTGATCCAGTTCTCGCGGAGCGGCGCAAGGCCGCGCCGGACGTCGGTGTCGGTGGCGGGGTCGGTGTACGGCCCCGAGGTGTCGTACAGCGTCACGTCCTTGCCGTTGGTGAGGTGCACCTGCCGGACCGGCACCCGGAGGTCCGGGCGCGAGCCCTGGACGTACCCCTTGTGCCAGCCGATGGACTTCCCGGCCTCGGCGCTCCGGTTCGAGGCAGGCGTGCGTGCGTCCGATGTGGTCATGAGACCTACTCCCTACGCCGGCATTACCCGGTAACAGGTTCGGCGGTCGGCGCAGCCTGTTCCGTACGGACGTACGGATATCAGCGCCCTCTCAGCCCGGTGCTCCGAGCTCCCGCGTGTGCAAAGGTGCTGCCACGCTAGCGTCCTTCGAGCCGTACTGAACAGAGGGCCTCCTCTCCTTGCGATGATCCCTGGGTGACGTCCCCCCCAGAGCGACTCCGGACCGCAGGACCATCAGCACGCCCACGCGCACAGCCATGGGCCCGCCGCACCGGTATCGAAACATCTGCGCAAGGTCATCGCGGCCGTGCTGATCCCGTTCGCCACCGCCGTCGTCGTCGGCCTCGTGGTGCTCTGGCCTGGCGGTGCGCCCGCGCACGAGCGCACCGGTGTCGGCTTCGACCGGCAGACCCAGCAGGGCAAGGTGGTGAACATCGACAAGGTCGACTGCAAGGACGTGAACGCCGCGCAGGCACCGGCCACCGGCGACACCACGACGCCCTCGGGGAGCGCGACCCCCGGCCGGGAGGCGGGGCTGTGCGAGAAGGCCACGATCGAGGTGACGACCGGCCACGACAAGGGAAGGACCTTCGTCGAGATCGTCCAGCCCGACGCACCACGGCAGTTGCACGAGGGGCAGGGAGTCGTCGTCGCGTACGCCCCCGATGCTCCCCATGACCTCCAGTACTCCGTCATGGATGTGGACCGGGAGTTCCCGATGGCTCTGCTGGCCGGGATCTTCGCCCTCGCGGTGGTCGTGGTCGGCAGGATGCGCGGGGTGATGGCGCTGATCGCGCTCGCCGCGTCGTTCGCCGTGCTGACCCTGTTCATCCTGCCGGCGATCCTGCAGGGCTCGAATCCGCTGCTGGTTGCGGTCGTCGGGGCCAGCGCGATCATGCTGCTCGCGCTCTACATGTGCCACGGCCTGAGCGCCCGCACATCGGTCGCGGTCATCGGCACGCTGATCTCACTGGTGCTGATCGGGCTGCTCGGTTCGCTCTTCATCGGCTGGGCGAGCCTGAGCGGCAACACCGACGACAGCACCGGCCTCATCCACGGCCTGTACCCGCACATCGACATGAGCGGCCTGCTGCTGGCCGGTGTCATCATCGGCTCGCTCGGCGTGCTCGACGATGTGACGGTCACCCAGACATCGGCGGTCTGGGAGTTGCATCAGGCGGATCCGACGATGGGGGCGCGGAAGCTGTACCGGGCAGGCATCAGGATCGGACGCGACCACATCGCTTCGGTGGTCAACACACTGGTGCTCGCGTATGCCGGCGCCGCGCTTCCCCTGTTGCTGCTGTTCTCGATCGCGCAGAGCAGCGTGGGGACCGTGGCCAACAGCGAACTCGTGGCGGTGGAGATCGTACGGACGCTGATCGGGTCCATCGGACTGGTCGCCTCGGTGCCGGTGACGACGGTGCTCGCGGCGTTGGTCGTCTCCGCCGACCGCACGGGGCTCGGCGCGGAAGCCGGAGCTTCGGCACCCGTACGGAGCGGAAGAGGCCGGCGTCGCAGGGCGAAGCACTGAACGTCCCGGCACGGAGCACGTATCACCCGTTCGGCAGACACCGTGTTCGAACGGTGTGCCGGCCGTCGGCGCAAACCCCTCTTCAGCCGGCGTTCTGTTCCTTGGCCAGGATCCGGCCGAGCGCCTCCTCCAGGCTCCCCTCGAAGTCACTCAGTGTGCACTCCTGACCGAGAGGGACGAGTTTGTCCGTTCGGTCCAGAAATGCAACGAGTGGCGCCGTGCCGGCCCTGAAGAGAGCGCGATCGGCGCCGACCTGAAGGCGGATGTGCACGTCGGACAGCCCCTCGGGCTCCGTGGGACTGATGTGCACATCCCCGTCGCCGCTGGGGCTGTTGAGGCCGTCCAGCAGCAGCTCGCGGCCAAAAGCCCAGGTGACGGGGGCGTCGCCCGGCAGATGGAAGGTCATCCGGATCGCATACGGATCGCACACTTCGTACCGGAGCTCCACCGGAATACGGAAGGAGAGCTCCTCGGAGACGAGAAAACTCATCATGACTTCAGCTTGAACCGACTCGCGCATCGTTCAACCCCGCAGTAGATGAATCTGGCCAGGAATGATCCCCCATGGCCCTATTGACGCCATCGTGGTGCACGCGATAGCAGATCACAAGGAGTGATTTTTCAGATACTGATAGAGAACACGAACGAGCGCAAGAGGCTCGCCACTTCGCCACGTAGCCGTTCGATTGCGGGGAGCAACTGCTCCTCTTGGTCGAGAGGCACCGAAATCGCCATGGCGGCTGCCGTGAATCCGGCCGTGATCGGGATGGCGGCGCAGACGGTTCCGAGGGCGTACTCCTGTCGCTCGATGACAGGCTCCATGGGGCTCGACGACCCCAAACGCTCAAGAAGCGCCGATTTGTCCCGCACCGTGTAGCGGGTCAGCGGCTGCACAGGGTGACGGTCCAGATGGTCCTCACGAGCCCTCTCGTCGAGCTGGCCCAGCAGGCACTGGCCGATCGCATGGGCGTGCCCGGTCTCCCGGAACGAGGCCCACTCCTCCACCGCGGGCGCGGCAGGCGCATCGGCCACCGCGACGAGTTCGATCTCTCCCTCGCGGTAGACGGCGCAGTACACGGGCGCACCGATGATGTCGCTCCAGCGGGCCAGGGACTGGGTCATTCCGCTGCGACGATTCTGCAGCGCACCGTCGTCGACCAGCCGCTCAGCGGCGGAACCGAAGAGGAAGACGCCGTTCTCCCGGCGCAGATAGCCCTCATGGGTGAGGGTGCGCAGCAGGTGATAGGCGGTGGGAAGGGGAAGCCCCGCTTCCCGGGCGAGCTGCTTCGCGGGCGCCCCGTCCCGATGGGCGCCCACAGCCTCCAACAGCCTCAACGCCCGCTGAACCGAACCGATCAACGTCGGGACAGCGGTACTCGATGCCGTGGTCAAAGGTCACCCCCAGGCATGGTGACGGGCTATCAGCCCGACCGTGGGGGCCGCCCCCACGGGCCTGCCGCAATCCTGGGTCCGCAGGCCGGACGTTCGTGCAAATCACTGGTCACGGCGGTGACGGACAGTTTTTTCCCAGGCAACGGCAGCGGAGCGCCACTGTATCGGCAGCGTCCGCAGGGGGTGTCGTTTCGTCTGGTACTTAGCTCAGCTGGGCTAATAGCCCGACTGGTGACCGGCCCCGTCCTACCAGTCACCGCGCGACGACGAGGACGACATGAACTTCCGTACTACGAAGACGAGCCCGCCGACCAGGAGCACGAAGACCAGCGCCTTGAAGAGCAGACCGATCACGAATCCGATCACGCTGGCGATCAGACCGCCGAACACGACGATCGCGATGACGGGCACCGCGACCCACTTCACCCACCAGGGCATCCCCGCGAATATCTCCCGCACGGCCATCGTCCCTACCTCGTCTCTGTGAGTACCCGCTTCGATGAGCACTTGCTTCGATGCTAGAGGCGCGGGGGCGGCCTGCGGTGGTCTTGGAGCCCTTGGAGTCCCCTGATCGAACCCCTAGGGATCCCTGAGGGTCCGGCTCAGCTCTCCGGCGGAGAGAAGACCACCATGACCCGCAGATCCTCGGTGATGTGGTGGAACTTGTGGGCCACACCGGCCGGGACGTACACCACGCTTCCCCTGCCCACCTGCGTGGTCTCCATGCCGACGGTGATCGAGGCGCGGCCGCTGACGATGAGGTAGACCTCGTCCTGGCTGTGCGGCTGCTGGGGGTCGAGGTCGCCGGCGTCGAGCGCGTACAGACCGACGGACATGTTCCGTTCGCGCAGAAACTGCAGGTACGCACCATCGTTGGCGGCCCGTTCCGCCTCCAGTTCGTCCAGTCTGAATGCCTTCATGGCCCGTCCGCCCCTTGCTTTCGTTCTGCCAGTGTTCGCCATCGATCATGTCTGCCACGATCAGACACATGAAGAATTTCGTAGTCAAGACGATCGCCAACGCAGGTGCGCTGGCCGTGGCCATCTGGCTGCTCGACAACATCACGCTGTCCGGTGGCAGTACCGGACGCAAGGCGCTCACCCTGGTTCTCGTCGCCCTGATCTTCGGGCTGGTCAACTTCGTGGTGAAGCCGATCGTGAAGGTGCTCACGCTGCCGCTGTTCATCCTCACACTCGGGCTGATCACCCTCGTGGTGAACGCGCTGATGCTGTTGCTGACCTCCTGGCTGGCCGACCAGTTCGACCTCAGCTTCCATGTCGAGGGCTTCTGGACTGCCGTGCTCGGCGGCCTGATCATCTCGATCGTGTCCTGGGCACTGAATGTCGTCCTGCCCGACGAGGACTGATCCGGCCGAATCGGAGCGGTCGCCAGGATCAGAGGATCAGAGGGACCAGCAGGAACCGCAGTACCAGCAACACCGGCGCGTCCGGAGAACAGAAGGAACAGCATGAACACCATGGGCGACGGAACCCGAGCGGTACGGGCGGGCCTTCCCGAACCGGAGCAGTACGAACCCACGCTGCCCGGTCCGGTCTTCGCCGCGCACTTCCACCTCTCCGGCGAGCCGACCGGCCCGTACACGTACGGCCGGGACACCAATCCGACCTGGACCCATCTGGAACGGGCCATCGGTGAGCTCGAAGCGCCGGGGGAGACGGTCGAGACCACCGTGTTCGCCTCCGGTATGGCGGCGATCTCGGCCGTACTGCTGTCCCAGGCGCGATCCGGTGACACCGTGGTCCTGCCCGACGACGGCTATCAGGCGCTTCCGCTGGTACGTGAGCAGCTGGAGGCATACGGGGTCGAGGTGAGGACCGCGCCGACCGGGGGCGATGCACAGCTGGCGGTCCTGGAGGGTGCCAGGCTGCTGTGGATCGAGACGCCGTCCAACCCCGGGCTCGATGTCTGCGACCTGCGGCGGCTCATCGAGGCCGCACACGCGGCCGGCGTCCTGGTGGCCGTGGACAACACGCTCGCCACCCCGCTCGGCCAGCGCCCGCTGGAGCTGGGCGCCGATTTCTCGGTGGCCAGTGACACCAAGGGCATGACCGGGCACGGCGACATTTTGCTCGGCCATGTGACCTGCCGCGATCCGGAACTGGCAGCGGGTGTACGACGCTGGCGCAAGGTCGTCGGGGCGATCCCCGGGCCGATGGAGGCCTGGCTCGCGCACCGTTCGCTGGCCACGCTGG
This sequence comes from Streptomyces sp. JH14, assembly GCF_029428675.1. GTDB lineage: Bacteria > Actinomycetota > Actinomycetes > Streptomycetales > Streptomycetaceae > Streptomyces. The sequence goes on from NZ_JAJNEL010000001.1 coordinate 3,508,853, forward strand.
AGCTGCGGATCAACCGGCAGTGCGCCAATGCGCTCGTCCTCGCCGAGGCGCTGGGCAAGCGGCAGGAGGTGACCGGCCTGAGGTACCCCGGGCTGCCCACCGACCCCTCGTACCCGGTCGCGGTGCGGCAGATGCGTCGCTTCGGCTCCGTGGTGTCCTTCGTGCTGCCCGACCGCGAGATCGCCGAGCGGTTCCTGGCCGGGCTGCGGCTGGTCGACGACGCCACGAGCTTCGGCGGCGTGCGCTCCACCGCCGAGCGCAGGGCGCGCTGGGGCGGCGACGCCGTACCGGAAGGGTTCATCCGGTTCTCCGTCGGGGCCGAGGACGTGACCGATCTGGTGGCCGACGTGGAGCGGGCGCTGGACGAGGCGACGAGCGGGCGCTGAGCCCGCGGGGCATCGCAGGATGGCCGGTACGGGCGGTCCGAGCCTCCCCCCTCGTGGCTCGGACCGCCCCGGTTCCACGCGCGAAGAACCGCCTGGACAAGGCTAATTGACTCTGCGTCAGTGTCCAATCACCGTAGCGACAGCGACCTATCGACATATTTATAGTTGTGCGGGTCGGACGCTTCGCAAGGGTGGGAGGGGACAGGACATGGACCTGGCCCTGCTGCGTACGTTCGTGACGGTGCACCGGGCCGGATCCTTTACCCGGGCCGCCGCACTGCTCGGCCTCTCCCAGCCCGCGGTGACCTCGCAGATACGCACGCTGGAACGGCAACTGGGCCGCCCGCTCTTCCTGCGCCGGGCCCGCGGCGTGACCCCGACAGCCATCGGCGACGAGCTTGCGCACCGGGCGGCCCCTCATCTGGATGCGCTGGTCGAGATCACCGAGACCGGACTCGACGAGGAGTCGGCGGTACGGACGCTGCATCTGGCCGGGCCCCCGGAGTTCACCTCTCTGCGCGCCCTGCCCGCACTGATCCCCCTCGTCTCCCAGGGGCTCGCCCTGCGCAGCTCGTTCCTCGCGAACACCGAGGAGACATTCGAGGGACTCGCCGCGGGACACCATGATCTGGCCATCGCGACAGCCCGGCCGCGCGGAGGGCTGCTCACCGCGACTCCGCTCTGCGACGAGGAGCATGTGCTGGTCGCCGCTCCGCGCTGGGCCGCACGCCTCGGCCCCGGAACGCTGCGCCGCAAGGGACCTGTGGTGCTGGAGCAGCTTCCGGTGGTGGAGGTGCACGAGAGCCTGCCCTTCGTCTCCCGCTACTGGGCTGCCGTCTTCGACAGCCGTCCCGCCGCCGCGGGAACCGTCATCACACCGGATCTGCGGGCTGTCCTGGAGTGCACCGCGGCGGGCGCCGGGCTTGCCGTACTGCCGCGCTATCTGTGCGCGGGGGCACTGGAGCGGGGCGAGGTGGTGGCGCTCCTGGACCCGCCGGTGCCCCCGCTGCGCACCTACTTCCTGGCCGCGCGGACCGGAACACTCGCCCTGCCGCACATCGCGCGGGCGCACGAGTGGCTGGTACGCGCTGCCGCCGACTGGTGACCCCCGGGCGTGCGGGTGTTTCAGAACGGGTTCTGTGGGCCACTCTCTTGCCATGACCGAACGTCCTGTGGTCAAGCGCACCGCACGCGCCATCCTGCTCGACGGCGACGACCTCATTCTGATCAAGCGCACCAAGCCGGGGGTGGATCCGTACTGGCTCACGCCGGGCGGCGGGGTCGAGCCTGAGGACGCAACCGTTGTCGACGCCCTGCACCGTGAGGTGGACGAAGAGCTCGGCGCCAAGATCACCGATGTGGTCCCCTGCTTCGTCGACACCGTGGAACACATCGAGGGCGGCGGGGTGAAGGGCGTGAAAGTGCAGCACTTCTTCGTCTGCCGGCTCGACTCGATGGATCTGTCCCGACGGCACGGCCCCGAGATCGAGGATCCGTGCGGGGAGTACGACGTCGTACGGGTGCCGTTCAGCCGGATCGGGATCGCCGCCGTTCATCTCGTACCGCTGTCGCTGCGGCACTACCTGGACGGCAATATCGAAGGCGTACGGGCGATGCACGCACCCGATCTGGGCTGATCCCCGGACGGCGCCCTGCTCTTGCGGCTACTGCGCCCTGCCGCCGTCTCTCGCGCCCTGTGCACGGGCGCCGTTCCCCCGGCGCAGTACCGCTGTTCCCCGCGCCGTGCTGCTGTTCCTCGCGTTCAGGCAGGCCCCTGCACGGGCGCCGGCTCCTGGATGGAGTCGTACCGAATGCGCTCGGGCGGCATGCCGATGCTGGTGAGTACGTCCACGCTGCTGCGGACCATTCCCGGCGGACCCGAAAGATAGGCCTCGTACTCCGGCCATGGGCCACGCTCGCGCAGGGCATCGGGCAACAGGCCCTTGAGCCCCGTGTTCCCACCCGAGGCGCCGGAGACCACCGGCCGCACGACGAGCCAGGGGAAGGTCTGCTGGAGCCGCAGCATCGTCTCGAGGTCGTACAGGTCGCGGTCGCTGCGCGCGCCGTAGAAGACCTCCACCGGGCGCCGGTCACCGTGTTCGGCGACATCCTCGACCAGCGCCTTGATGGGCGCGATACCCGTGCCGCCGCCCAGGCAGAGCAGACCGTTGTGAGTGGTGTGGTCGACCGTCATCGAGCCGGTGGGCGGGCCGAGGCGCAGAACGTCGCCGGGACGGGCCCGGTGCACCAGTGCGTTGGAGACCCACCCCACCGGGACCGCCTTGATGTGGAACGTGAGCAGACCGTCGGGCCGGGGTGCCGAGGCGAAGGAGTAGTTCCGCCAGACTCGCGGCCACCACGGCGTTTCCATGGCGGCGTACTGGCCTGCGAGGAAAGGGTAGGCCTGGTCGGGGCGGACCGTGAGGATCGCCGTGTCAGGCGTTCGGAGATCGTGGGAGACGATCTCGGCCATCCACCAGGCGGGCCCATGCAGCCCGTCCTCGTCGGCGGCATCGATCATGATCTGGGACAGCATGGTGTAGGTGCGGATCCAGGCGGCCTCGGCCTCCTTGTCCCACGTGGTGGTGGCGTAGCGGCTCAAGGCGCCGAGGAGGGCCTCACCGACCGCGGGATAGTGCGTGGGCAGGGTGCCGTACTTGCGGTGTCCCCGGGCCAGTCCCCCGAGGTACTCGCTCAGCGCATCGGGGTCGTCCATCCGGTCGGCGGCCGTGAGCAGCGCCCGGAGGAGGCGGTCGCGCTGGGCGTCCATCGCAGCCGGGAACAGGGCGCGCAGTTCGGGGTGACGGACGAAGAGCAGGGCGTAGAAGTACGAGGTGACCTGATCCCCGGCAGGGACGATCTCCGCCAGCGTGCGACGGACCAGGATCGCATCGGAAGATCTGAAGGTTCTGTCGCCGGTCGGCATGGTGGCCGGAGCGTCCATAACTGTGCCTCGCCTCGAACATCTTCTGGTTCATTGCGTGCCGACAGTGCTGGCAGCCACTGCGTGCGGCCCCCGAGCCCCAGCATGCCCGCATGCGCTCCGGGCCGGACAAATAGCGGGAAGTCCGGGTATCCGAACCGGTTTTCCCGTTATGCTCCCTTGCCACATGGCTGCGCCGGAAATGCACGCCGGCGGTCAGCTCCATGCGTGAAGGGACGGCGGGGAAGCACCTCGTACGCCGAAGCCAGTACGGACGGATACTCCCGCCGCCGGACGCCCGGCCGCTCTTCGCCAGGCACCGTGTTTCACGTGAAACCACTCAAGCGTCCCGCTCGCCGAAGTCTCCTGGTCGCCCATGTCGCGGTCTCCGTCAGCTGGCTGGGTCTGACTGTCGGCCTGCTGGCACTCGGGCTCACGGCCTTCCTGACCCGCGACCCCGCTACCGAGCAGGCCGTCACCCTCGCCATGAAAGTCTTCGGCGACTGGCTGATCGTGCCGGTCGCCCTGCTCTCACTGCTCAGCGGTCTGGCCCTGGCGCTCGGCACCCCGTGGGGCCTTGCCCGGCACCGCTGGGTCTGGACGAAGTTCTGGCTCACTCTGATCACGACGGCACTGTCGGTCTTCTCGCTGCGACCGGGGATCAATGAGGCTGCGGCACGGGGGGCTGTCGACATCAACCTCGTCGTCGCTCCTTCGGTGGCGACGGCCACCTATCTGTTCATCACCGCAATCTCGGTACTGAAGCCGTGGGGACCGACCCGGCGCGGCAGACGACTACGCGTCTCGGCCAGTTCCGGCAAATCGGTGGACGAGCGATCACTGCGTCGGACAGCCTGATCCTCATGCCCAGCTCACTGCCCCGTCCGCACGCCGACGCACCCATCCGGCGCCTCAACCGGGGAGACCTGGTCCCCTGCGCCGATCTCTGCGAGGACCGTGGCTGGCCGCGCGACGAGCACCGATGGGGGCTGCTCCTGTCCGCGGGGACGGCCTACGGCATCGACGACCCCGAGGGCAAAGGCCTGGCGGCCACCTGCGTAGTGACCTCGTACGGCCAGGGCTTCGCTGCCATCGGCATGCTGCTCGTCGCCGAGCGGTACACGCGGCAGGGGATCGCCCGGCGTCTGATGCGCCATGTGATCGAGGTGTCCGGGGAGACGGTGCTCGGCCTGTATGCGACGGCGTCTGGACAGCCGCTCTACGAAGAGCTCGGGTTCGAAACAGTGGGACAGGCCGAGCGGGTGATCGGGCATTTCCGGCCGCGCGTATCAAGCGGCGACTCTTCCGCGGCATCCGCCGTGACCGTCCGCCCGGCCGCAGCCGGGGACCTGCATGCCATGCTCCGGCTGGATGCCGAGGTCTTCGGCGCCGACAGGACGCATCTCCTCGCCCGGCTTCCGGCTTTCGCGGATCACCTGCGGGTCGCGGAGGACGGCGGAGATCTCGTTGGGTATGCGGCGATCTGGCCGAGTGATCGGCTCCACGCCGTCGGTCCGCTGATCGCCCGGGACACCGACACTGCGGAGGCTCTCGTCGCCTCGCTCGCCGAGGCGACGGACCGGCCTCTTCGCATGGACGCCGACGCACGCCACACGGAGCTGCTCGGCCGGCTCAAGGAGCGCGGTCTGCAGGCCGCTCCCGGAACCACGGTGATGGCCTACCGGGCTGCGGAGCTGCCGGGTGACTGGTCCCGCCGCTTCGCGCCGCTGACTGTGGCGACGGGCTGACCGGGGAGTGACCCACCGGCTCGTCGTCCGCCTGCCCGGTGGTACGTGTCCGCCCCCATGTGCCGTGATGATGCGGGCACATGAGGGCGGACACCCAGGGTTTCCGCTGCGGGTCGCCGGCTAGGCGAGCGCCTCCACGGCAGCCGTCGCGAAGCCGTGGTCCTGCTCGGGCGCGCCACCGCCGACGCCGACGGCACCGACCAGCCGGCCGTCACGGAAGACCGGGACACCGCCGGCGATGAAGAGCAGCGGTCGATCGAGAGCGGTCGGCAGGGTGTGGAAGAGCCCGCCGGGCTTGACCGCGTCGACGAGTTCGGCCGTCGGGGCGCCGAGTTGGAGGGCCGTGTACGCCTTGCGGGTGCTGGTCTCCCCCGCGACGAGAACGGCTCGGTCGTCGCGCCGGAAGGCCAGCAGGTGGCCGCCCGCGTCCAGGACGGTGACGGCCACCGTGACGCCGGCGGCTTCCGCGGCGGTGCATGCGGTGGCGACGAGCGCTTCCGCGTCCTGGATGGTCAGCGGGGCGACGGCGACCGAGGTGGGGGTGCTGGTCATGAGGAATGACTCCTTGGTGCGGTTGAGTGTTGTGTCTGCAGGGGCTGTGGGAGGTGTCAGCGGCCGGCTTCGGCGACTGCGACCGGTTCGGGGATGTGGCCGGCGACGCGTCGGCTGTGTGCGCCCGTGCGGCGTTCCAGGAGTCCGGAGAGGACAGCGAGAACGAGTGCGGATGCGGCCAGTACGGCGCCGACCCAGTTGGGTGCGGTGTAGCCGAGACCTGCCGCGATGACGAGGCCTCCGAGCCACGCCGACAGCGCGTTACCCAGGTTGAAGGCGCCGATGTTGACGGCGGAGGCAAGGGTCGGAGCGCCCGCCGCCTGGTCGAGCACCCGCTTCTGCAACGGCGGCACGGTCGCGAAGCCCAGGCCACCGATCAGAACGATGGTGACGGCTGCCGCGATCTTGTTGTGGGCGGTCAGCGTGAATACGGCCAGGACTGCCGCAAGGGCCCCCAGTGACACGTACAGCATCGGCATCAGATGACGGTCGGCGAACTTGCCGCCGAGCAGATTGCCCCCGACCATGCCGAGCCCGAACAGGACCAGCAACCAGGTGACGGACGAGGCGGAGTAGCCGGCGATCTCCGTCATCATCGGCGTGATGTAGGTGATCGCGGCGAAGACTCCACCGAAGCCCAGGACGGTCATCGCCATGGCGAGCAGCACCTGCACATTACGGAAAGCCGCCAGCTCGTGGCGGAGGCGTACGCCTTCGGCCTTCGGCTGCTCGGGAACCAGCCTGGCCACACCGAGAAGGCCGACGACTCCGAGGGCCGCAACGATGAAGAACGTGGTCCGCCACCCGACGTTCTGCCCGATGTACGTGCCCAGCGGTACGCCGACGACATTGGCGACGGTGAGGCCGGTGAACATCATGGCGATCGCACCGGCCTTCTTCTGCGGTGCGACCAGGTCGGCCGCGACGACCGACCCGATGCCGAAGAAGGCACCGTGGGCGAGCGACGCGATGACCCGTCCTGCAAGCATCACACCGAAAGCAGGGGCGACGGCGGACACCACGTTGCCTATGACGAACAGCCCCATCAGGAGCATCAGCATGCGTTTGCGGGTGACCCGGGTGCCGAGAACGGTCATCAGCGGAGCACCGAGTACGACACCGAGGGCGTAGCCCGTGACAAGGAACCCTGCGGTCGGGATCGAGACCTGGAAGTCCGCAGCAACCTCGGGGAGAAGCCCCATGATCACGAACTCGGTGGTTCCGATACCGAATGCCCCGATGGCCAGGGCGAGGAGCGCGAGCGGCATGGGTTTCACCTTCCCAGAAGATTGCGTCTGCGCCTTACGAGCGTTCACAATAATTGCAGACGCCGATTAATTGCAAACGCGGGCTATTGCAGATGTCCCCTATCCTGGACGCAAGCAGCTCCCGCACGGAGGAGAGACCATGACAGCGACAGACCCCGCACTGACCGCCCTCTCCCAGGGCTGGTACGCGCTCTCCCTGCTCCACGGCAAGATCGAGGCCCATGTCGAGCGGGCCCTGCAGTCCGGGCACGACCTCAGCGTGCGGGAGTACTCCCTGCTCGATGTCCTGAGCCGACAGCACAGCGGCCCCGGCGGCCATCTCCAGATGAAGCAGGTCGCAGAGGCCGTCGTGCTCAGCCAGAGCGCCACCACCCGCCTGGTCAGCCGCCTCGAGGACCGCGGACTGCTGACCCGGTATCTCTGCGACACCGACCGCCGCGGCATCTACACCGACGTCACCGACGCCGGCCTGACCCTTCTCGCCGAGGCCCGGCCCACCAATGACACCGCGTTGCGTGCCGCCCTCGACGAGGCCGCCAAGAACCCCGAGCTGGCCCCGCTCGTCAGGACGGTCGAAGAGCTGAAGGTTCCCGCGCAGGCTGCGTGATCTGCGTAGTCTGCCGATCATGAGTGACGTGAAAATACGGCCGGCGGTCCTCACCGACGTCCCGGCCGTCGTGGCGATGCTGGCGGACGATCCACTGGGAGCACAGCGGGAGTCGCCGGACGACCTCACCCCCTACCACGCCGCGTTCCAGCGCCTCGCCGACGACCCGAACCAGCATCTGGTCGTCGCCGTGCGCGAGGGCACTGTCGTGGGGACCCTGCAGCTGACGGTGATCCCAGGACTCTCCCGGCGCGGCTCGACGCGCTCGATCATCGAAGGTGTCCGCGTCCATGCCGATGAGCGCGGGAGCGGCCTCGGTACCCAGCTGATCAGTTGGGCCGTGGACGAATCCCGGCGCCAGGACTGCCAGTTGGTCCAGCTGACATCCGACGCCACTCGGGCCGATGCGCACCGCTTCTACGCGCGGCTCGGCTTCACCGCCAGCCACGTGGGCTTCAAGCTCACCCTCTGACCTGCCCGCAGTCCCACAAGATCCCCCGGACCGGAGGAGCTCTCCCGGTGTACAGCATCAGCGACGCACAGCGCCGGACCAGGCTCGGCCGGCGCCATCTCCTGGCACCGTCCGTACGGGCGGCTTCCGCGGTGTCCGTGGCCGACGCAGTGGTGGCCCTGCACGCCACCGACGCCGCCACCGTCTTCCTCTCCACCTGCGCCCGGCTGACCGAGGCGAGCACCGGCACGGTGGAGCAGGCTCTCTACGAAGACGTTTCCCTGGTCCGGCTGCTCTCCATGCGCAACACGCTTTTCACCGTGTCGCGCGAGATCGCTCCGTACATCGACGCGTCGAATGCCCGGGCCGTGGCCGCCAAGGAGCGCCGAACCCTCCTCAAGCACCTGCAGGACGACGGAAGTGGACTGGATGAACGCTGGCTCGCCAGGGCGGAGCAGGAGACCCTCGCCGTCCTGACGGCTCGGGGCTCGGCGACCGGCAGCGAGCTCTCCGCCGCCGTGCCGGCGCTGCGAACGAAGATCACTGTCTTTCCCGGCAAGAAGCAGGAGACGGTACAGGGCATCGCCACACGCGTCATACGGGTCATGGCGGCCGAGGGTCTGATCCGTCGGGACAGGCCGCGCGGCTCCTGGACGTCCAGCCAGTTCCGCTGGACGGCGTCCGAGCCCTGGCCCGTCCAGGAGACCGCAGGAGCACAGGCGGAACTTGCCCTGCGCTGGCTCCGCTCGTACGGACCCGCCACCGAAACCGACCTGAAGTGGTGGACGGGCTGGACCCTCGGGCACGTACGCAAGGCTCTGGCAGCCGCGGGAGCCGAGGCGGTGCGGCTCGACAACGGGGCCACGGGCTGGGTCTCGCCGGGCGACACGGAGCCCGAACCTGCCCTGGAGCCCTGGGCGGCGCTGCTTCCCGCGCTCGACCCGAGCGCGATGGGCTGGGCCGATCGCAACTTCCACCTTCCGGCCGAACACCGGGCGGCGCTCTTCGACCGGTCCGGCAACATCGGCCCGACGGTGTGGTGGAACGGCCGGATCGTGGGCGGCTGGGCACAGCTCACCGACGGCGAGCCGGTCTGGCGACTGCTGTCCGACGTAGGCCGGGAAGCCTCCGCATCCATCGAGGCGGAGGCTTCCCGGCTGTCGGAATGGGTGGGTGACACGCGGGTCACTCCACGCTTCCGTGCGCCGCTGGAAAGGGAGTTGACGGCCTGATCGGGCCGCACACGTCGCGTTTCACGTGAAACGCGACGCCGTGATGGCGCTACGGCCCCGCACTCAGGCGCCGAGGCCTCTCCAGCCCTCCGGGTCCACTCCGCCGGGCACCACCGACGCAGGGTCGTACGGTTCACGCGTGAAGACGAAGGACCCCAGGTCGAGATGGGTCACGCTGCCGTCGGCGGCCCTGACGATACGTAGCGTCTCCCCGGCGTAGTAGCCGTCGAGGCCGATCCAGGTGCCATCGGGCTGTGCAACGAACCGGGCGCCACGTCCGCTGCCTTGCAGCACCTGCAACTCCAGCCCCCGATCCGCGGTCAGGCGCAGGATGTTCGCACGCGTACCCCAGTACCAGGGGCCTGTCAGCGCAAGGAGTTCCGCATCGACCTCGGGCAGCGGGCGCCATGGCTCCGGAATACGGGGCTCGGCCTCGGCGACGATCCCCACGAGGTCGGCGGCGACCGTTCCGACGAACAGGCCCGAAGTGGCGTTGGCGAGTACCACAGCAGCCACATCGTCCTCGGCGCTGAGCCAGAGCGCAGCCAGGAAGCCCGGCAGCGAGCCGGTGTGCCCGACAAGAGTGCGGCCGTCCTGTCGGACGAGCTGCAGCCCGAGACCGTAACCGCTCTGCCAGTCACCGGACTCGGACGGTGCGGACGGTACGTGCATCTCCGCGACCGAGGCGGCCCCCAGCACGCGGTCGTCTCCTTCGCTGAGGAACGAGGCGAACCGGAGGAGGTCGGCGGCCGTGGACCACAGCTGTCCCGCCGGGGCCATCAGACCGAGGTCCTCAGGAGGTTCCGGCAGCAGCGCATCGGCCCATGGGTGCACAGCCCAGCCACCCGCGTGCGGCGCCTGCGGTTGGGTACTCGTGCGCCTCATGCCCAGCGGTTCCAGCACTTCCCGCTGCAACACATCCGCCCAGGACGCTCCGCGCACCGCCTCGATCAACGCGCCGAGCAGCGTGTAACCGGGGTTGGAGTAGTGATGGCGCCGGCCGGGCGGATGCATCCGGGTCTGCTCGCCCAGGACATCGGCGAGCTCAGGGCGGAGCGTGCCCGGCGTCCGCTCCCACCAGGGTGCGGGCGACTCGGCGCCCAGGCCCGCACTGTGGCCGAGCAGTTGGAGGACGGTGACACCGCCGACGCCTGTGCCGGGCAGGTGCTTCTCCAGCGGGTCGTCCAGATCCAGCAGCCCCTCGTCACGCAGCCGCAGCACCAGCACGGCGGTGAGGGTCTTGGTGAGGGAACCGATCCTGAACTGCGTATCCGCGTCCGGGGCGTGCCCGTCGACGCAGCTGCGGGAACCGATCCAGACGATCCGGCCCTGACGCTGAACCGCGGCGACAACCGAGGGCGTGCGGCCCTCCGCCTGCGCGGTGGCGATGCGGTGCAGCAGAGCACGCTGCGTGCCGGGAAGCAGTTCTTCTGAGTAGGTCATGGTCAACAAGTACCGGCGCAGCCGCTCCGTGGCGAGCCCATTTCGCAGCATGCGGGCACAGCGGCCAATGCCTGGCGCTGCGCTCATGGGGTGCGCCGTTCGTCGATCCGCCACCTCATCGCGGGAGACGGCATGTTCGCGACCAGTCCGCCGGGGTGCAGGATGCCGCATTCCATGTCGTCGTGCTGTGCTGTGGCCGGGGGCGACAGAGGCTGGCTCACGGGTTGCCGGGTGGCCGGTCGTTGCGGCGCCAGTGCACCGCCACGCGCTGTCTCCATACTCGGTGGTGCATTCAGGCGGGTTCGGAGGCAACGAGGCCGGTCAGGACTGCCTACCCCGCGGCCGTCGCCGCGCCGGCATCCCCGGGTTCGGTCGGCTCGGGGGCGGCGAGCGCGGTGGGCGCCGGTGTGCGGTAGGCACGGAGGGAAGCGTTGGTCGCCGCCACGGCTCCGATCGCCAGGGTGGCGGACAGGCCGCCGACGACCAGGGCGAAGGGGGCGGAAGTGGCCGATGCCAGCAGGCCGCCGCGGAAGTTGCCGAGTTCGGGGCCCGCGACGCCGATGACGTGTTCCACGGAAGAGACCCGGCCCCGGTACGCGTCCGGGGTCTCCAACTGGACCAGGGCGCTGCGGGTGACTACGGACACGGTATCGGCGGCGCCGGCCACAGCCAGGCAGCCGAGAGCCAGCCATAGCGGCCCCGCCAGACCGAAGCCGGCGAGCGCCAGGCCCCAGACACCGGCCGCGATCAGCTGAACCCGGCCGCCGCAGCGCCAGCGCGTCACCGTGCCGGAGAGCAGGCCGACGGTGATCCCCCCGACCGCGACGGCCGAAAGGAACAGGCCGAGTGTCTGCGGGTCGCCGTCGAAGCGGATCTCGTTGACGAGCGGGAAGAGCGCGATCGGCATGGCGAGTAGCGTCGCGGACAGGTCGGTGGCCATCGAGCCCCACAGCGTCGGACGGCGCAGGACGACCCGCCAGCCGCCGCGCTGCGGCCGGCGTCTTTCTGCCGCGTCAGTGCTCTCGGGTCGCATGGCCGGGAGCCGGATCACCGCGAGCGCCGAGACCGCCGCGGCCAGGACCTGTGCAGCGTAGGCGGCGGGGAAGCCCCAGTGGGTGATGATCATCCCGGCCAGCGCCGGCCCTGCCAACATCGCTGCCTGGAAGGAGACGTTGGTCAGCGCGAGCCCGGCCGCGACCTGGTCGCCCGGCAGCAGCCGCACCGGGAAGGTGCGCCGGGAAGGTGCGCCGAGCGCGCCGCAAGCGGCCCCCGTGGCGACCAGGACGAACAGCAGCAATACGTTCTGGTTGTCCGCCAGAGCCTGGGCGCACAGCCCCGCGGCGGCCAGGAGTTGGCCTGCGGTGGTGGCCCGCACGACCGCACGGCGGTCGACGGCATCCGCCAGAGTGCCGCCGAGCAGCCCGAACAACACCAGTGGCAGGCCGGTTGCGAGCCCGATGGCTCCGGTGCTCACCGGGCTGCCGGTCAGTTCCCAGACCTGAGCCAGCACTGCCACGGTGGCTATCTGCCCGCCGAGTTGTGAGGCGGAGGAGCCGATCCACAGGTCGCGGAACGGCCGGCTACTACGCAGCGGGCGGGTGTCGAGGAACCTGGCACTCCCCCTCATCCCGGTGGCTCGACGAGGTGGTCGAGGATCCGCTGCCGCATCGAACGGTGTTCCAGCGCCCGCCGCAGCTCCTCGACCACAGCAGTCAGCGCGTAGGGGGTTTCGCCGTCCAGTTCGGCGACCGCCGCATGCGTGGCGCGCCACTCGGCCTCCAGAAACGGCACCAGCGACCGCCCACGCTCGGTCAGGCCGATCCGCCGGGTGCGGGCGTCGGGCCCCGGGGAGGAGGTGACCAGATCCTCCTTGCGCATGGCGGCGATGGTCTGGCTGATCGCCGAGTGGGAGCGGTCGAGGGACTCCGCAAGTTCGCGGATGGTCAGCGGCCCGGCGTGGGCGAGCCGGATCAGTGGATAGGCGAACCGCGGCCGCACCCCCTCGATTCCGCGTGCGACGTAGACCTGCTCGATCTCGGCGTCCATGGCGGCCAGCAACTTGTGCAGTGGCTGCCAGGGATCGGGCAGCGTCGTGGGATCCGATGTCACAGCGCTAATATAACAGCGCTGCGATAATTGGATCTCCCCTTTTCGGCCACGCCAGGCGGAAAAGATGCGCCGATGGGCTGCCGAGGTACGGGCTCGCTTGCTGAGCCAACGCGACATCAAGGGCGCGGTCGGTCTCACGGCCGATGCCGTATCCGGCATCGGACATGGGATGCCGGCACGCAATACGGGGCCGTACAGGCACGCCTCAGGTCTGCGCCATGTCCACAAAGCGCGAGTAGTGACCCTGGAACGCCACAGTGATCGTCGCCGTCGGGCCGTTACGGTGCTTGGCCACCATCAGGTCCGCCTCGCCCGCCCGCGGGGACTCCTTCTCGTACGCGTCCTCGCGGTGCAGCAGGATCACCATGTCGGCGTCCTGCTCGATGGAACCTGATTCACGCAGGTCGGAGACCATCGGCTTCTTGTCCGTACGCTGCTCCGGGCCACGGTTCAGCTGCGACAGCGCGATGACCGGGAGCTCCAGTTCCTTTGCGAGCAGCTTGAGGTTTCGGGACATGTCCGAGACTTCCTGCTGGCGGCTCTCGGCCCGCTTCGAACCACCGGACTGCATCAGCTGCAGATAGTCGATGATCACCAACTTGATGTCGTTCCGCTGCTTCAGACGGCGGCACTTGGCGCGGATCTCCATCATCGAGAGATTCGGCGAATCGTCGATGTAGAGCGGGGCGGCCGAGACGTCCGGCATCCGGCGGGCCAGCCGCGTCCAGTCCTCGTCGGTCATCGTGCCCGAGCGCATATGGTGCAGCGCCACCCGCGCCTCCGCGGAGAGCAGACGCATCGCAATCTCGTTGCGCCCCATTTCGAGGGAGAAGATCACGCTCGGCAGGTTGTGCTTGATCGAAGCGGCCCGGGCGAAGTCCAGGGCCAGTGTGGACTTACCCATGGCCGGACGTGCCGCGATGACGATCATCTGGCCCGGGTGCAGGCCGTTCGTCAGTGCGTCGAAGTCGGTGAAGCCGGTCGGTACACCGGTCATCTCACCCGAGCGCGAACCGATCGCCTCGATCTCGTCGAGTGCGCCTTCCATGATGTCGCCGAGCGGCAGGTAGTCCTCGCTGGTGCGCTGCTCGGTGACGGCGTAGATCTCGGCCTGCGCGGAGTTGACGATCTCGTCGACGTCACCGTCGGCCGCGTATCCCATCTGCGTGATCTTCGTTCCGGCTTCGACGAGCCGCCGCAGCACCGCCCGCTCGTGGACGATCTCCGCGTAGTACGAGGCGTTGGCCGCAGTAGGCACGGACTGGACGAGGGTGTGCAGATAAGGGGCGCCGCCCACCTTGGTGATCTCGCCGCGCTTGACCAGTTCGGCCGCGACCGTGATCGGGTCGGCCGGCTCGCCCTTGGCATAGAGGTCGAGGATCGCCTGGAAGACGGTCTCGTGCGCGGGGCGGTAGAAGTCGTGCCCCTTGATGATCTCCACGACGTCGGCGATGGCGTCCTTGGACAGGAGCATGCCGCCCAGCACCGACTGCTCGGCATCGAGGTCCTGCGGGGGCACCCGTTCGAAGCCGGGCGACCCGCCGTCCCAGGCACTGCTCTCCCTGCCACGGTCGTGCTGCTCACCACGGTCCCGACCCTCACCGCGACGCTGGCGGGAAACGGGCAGACGGTCGCTGGGACCGGTGTCGACCCAGGGGTCGTCCAAAGGCTCGGGAATGCTCACCGGGCCACCTCCTCCCGTCCGCTCAGCGGACCCTCGCCATGCCACTCTTTCTTACGGCACAGCACCGACAAACAAGACGCTCGACTCCGGTTCCGGCACGTCGAGTTCTGCGGGATTCCAGGGCTGAAACGGGGTGTGGCGCCGCTCCACGGTAGGCCGCCCGGCACCGTCAGCCAATCTGGTTATCCACAGGGCATGTGGACGACGGACCCGATGCTGTGGAGAACTCCGCGGAACCTGTGCACGGACCAGGGGACAGCACTGTGGACAAACTCATAGCACCGCCATCATCACGGCCTTGACCTGGGGTTTCTCCATCCACGGGCTGTGGGGGAGAAAAACTTCCCGAGTCTGCACAAGATCACGGCAAACCACGTGCAGAAGAACACATCACCCAGGGAGATGTAAGGACTGCCGAGACATTGCATCCATTACCTGTGGAAGATTAGATTGACCCCCATGACCCAGGCCCCTGCGACCTCGCACTCCAGTCGCCGACGGCACGATCGCGAGATCGTCGCACTCGCCGTTCCGGCCTTCGGCGCACTCGTCGCCGAACCGCTCTTCGTCATGGTCGACAGCGCCATCGTCGGACATCTCGGCACACCGCAACTGGCCGGCCTGGGGGTCGCTGCGGCACTGCTGACCACCGCCGTCAGCGTCTTCGTCTTCCTCGCGTATGCCACAACGGCGGCAGTCGCCCGACGGGTCGGCGCGGGCGATCTCGCCTCTGCGATACGCCAGGGCATGGACGGCATCTGGCTGGCACTGCTCCTCGGGATCGCCGTCATCGTCCTGGCACTCCCCTCCGCCCCCTGGCTCGTCGATGCCTTTGGCGCCTCCGAAACCGCCGCCCCGTACGCCACCACCTATCTGAGGATCTCCAGCCTCGGCATCCCTGCCATGCTCATCGTGATGGCCGCGACCGGCGTACTCCGCGGCCTGCAGGACACCAGAACCCCGCTCTACGTCGCCATTGGCGGCTTCGCTGCCAACGGCGCCCTCAACGCGGGGCTTGTGTACGGCGCGGGACTCGGCATCGCCGGATCGGCCTGGGGAACAGTCATGGCCCAGTGCGGGATGGCAGCCGCCTATCTGGTCGTGGTGATACGCGGAGCGCGTCGGCACGGGGCCTCGTTGTACCCCGACGCAACAGGCATCAGGACCAGCGCGCAGGCCGGTGCCCCCCTGTTGGTCCGGACACTGTCGCTCCGTGCCGTCCTTCTGATCGCCACCGCCGTCGCCGCCCGCTTGGGCGATGCCGATATCGCCGCCCACCAGATCGTCCTCTCCCTGTGGAGTCTGATGGCCTTCGCCCTCGATGCCATTGCCATCGCCGGGCAGGCCATCATCGGTCGCTATCTGGGAGCCGGTGACGCCCAAGGTGCCCGCGAGGCATGCCGTCGCATGGTGCAGTGGGGCATTGCCTCGGGCGTCGTGCTCGGGGCCCTGGTCGTGCTCGCGAGGCCCTTGTTCACTCCGCTGTTCACCAGCGACGGGGCGGTGCAGAACACTCTGATCCCTGCCCTGCTGGTCGTGGCGCTGTCCCAGCCGATCGCCGGCGTGGTCTTCGTCCTGGACGGTGTACTGATGGGCGCCGGAGACGGCCGGTACCTCGCCTGGGCCATGCTGATCACCTTGGCCGTCTTCGCTCCGGTCGCCCTGCTCGTTCCCACATTCGGCGGCGGTCTGACCGCGCTGTGGTGGGCGATGACCCTGATGATGGCGGTGCGCATGATGACGCTCTGGCTGCGTACCCGCTCCGGTAAGTGGATCGTTACCGGAGCCACCCGCTGACCCTGGGACGTAGAGCGTGTTTCACGTGAAACGACGAGGGGCCGCACTCCCGTGGAGTGCGGCCCCTCGCATGCTCTGCTGAGCTCCGCCCTTAGGCAGCAACGACCTCGATGCCGAGCTTCGCCGCAACCTCGGGGTGCAGACGCACGGACACCTGGTGTCCGCCCAGCGTCTTGATCGGCGAGCCGAGCTCGACGCGACGCTTGTCGACGTCCGGGCCACCGGCAGCCTTGATCGCCGAGGCGATGTCGGCCGGGGTGACGGAGCCGAAGAGACGGCCGGCGTCGCCGGAGCGAACAGCCAGACGCACCTTCACGGCCTCGAGCTTGGCCTTGACCTCGTTGGCCTGCTCGATCGTCGCGATCTCGTGGATCTTGCGGGCGCGGCGGATCTGCGCCACGTCCTTCTCGCCACCCTTGGTCCAGCGGATGGCAAAGCCACGCGGAACCAGGTAGTTACGGGCGTACCCGTCCTTGACGTCGACGACGTCGCCGGCAGTGCCGAGGCCGGAGACCTCGTGGGTGAGGATGATCTTCATTATTCGGTCACCCTTCCCTTATCGCGCGGTGGACGTGTAGGGCAGCAGCGCCATCTCACGGCTGTTCTTGACTGCCGTGGCGACGTCACGCTGGTGCTGCGTGCAGTTGCCGGTGACGCGGCGGGCACGGATCTTGCCGCGGTCGGAAATGAACTTCCGCAGCATGTTCGTGTCCTTGTAGTCCACGTACTGGGTCTTGTCCTTGCAGAACGCGCAGACCTTCTTCTTAGGCTTGCGCACAGGCGGCTTCGCCATGGTGTTTCTCCTGTGTGATCAAGAAGTGGGGGTACGAGCTGCCCTAGAAGGGAGGCTCGTCCGAGTAGCCGCCACCAGAACCGCCGGAGCCGCCGGAGCTTCCGCCCCAACCGCCTCCGCCACCCTGCTGGCCACCGGCCGGCGCGCTGGTGGCCCACGGGTCGTCGGCGGGAGCACCGCCGCCACCCTGCTGGCCGCCGCCACCGGGACCGCCGCCCCAGTTGCCGCCGCCCTGCTGGCCGCCGCCGTAACCACCCTGGCCGCCCTGGCCACCGCGACCGGTGGTCTTGGTG
Organism: Streptomyces sp. JH14; assembly: GCF_029428675.1. GTDB lineage: Bacteria > Actinomycetota > Actinomycetes > Streptomycetales > Streptomycetaceae > Streptomyces. Next base: position 3,526,139 of record NZ_JAJNEL010000001.1, read on the forward strand.
ACCTTGGCCGTGGCGCTCTTGAGGCTGGGGCCGACTTCCTCGACGTCCAGCTCGTAGACCGTGCGCTTCACGCCCTCGCGGTCTTCGTACGACCGCTGCTTCAGCCGGCCCTGCACGACGACGCGCATGCCTCGCTGGAGCGACTCGGCGACGTTCTCCGCCGCCTGACGCCAGACCGAGCAGGTGAGGAACAGGCCTTCGCCGTCCTTCCACTCATTGGTCTGCCGGTCGAAGATGCGGGGAGTGGACGCGACACGGAACTTCGCGACCGCCGCACCGGACGGGGTGAAGCGCAGCTCGGGGTCGTCGACGAGATTGCCGACGACCGTGATGACGGTCTCGCCTGCCATGGGTGAACCTCTCGGCGGGGATTGCTTCTGGCTGCTTGCTGCTACTCGAACCCGATGACCGCTGAGCTAGATACTCAGTGGATCTCGGGACGGAGGACCTTGGTCCGGAGGACCGACTCGTTCAGGTTCATCTGGCGGTCGAGCTCCTTGACGACCGCAGGCTCGGCCTGCAGGTCGATGACCGAGTAGATGCCCTCGGGCTTCTTCTTGATCTCGTAAGCGAGACGACGACGGCCCCAGGTGTCGACCTTCTCAACCTTTCCGTTGCCCTCACGGACGACGGAGAGGAAGTTCTCGATCAGCGGGGAGACAGCGCGCTCCTCGAGATCGGGGTCGAGGATGACCATCACCTCGTAGTGACGCATGTGGAACCCACCTCCTTTGGACTCAGCGGCCACGGTCGTTCCGTGGCAGGAGGGTCGTGATGCGTAAAGCAACAGTGTCTCCGAGTAAAACAGCCACCACTGACAACGCCCTCCGTCAAGAGGGGCTGATGTGCTGGCCTGGGCAGACACCGGTGCAGACGTTACAGAGTACCCGCACACCGGCTTCCGGTTGAAATCCGGTGCTCAGGAGACGCAATCTGTACACATCGGGTGTGAGCGGCGCCACGATGCGCCGCCTTTCGGCCAGGAGGTTCTCCATGGCACAGACAATGCGTTCCCGCCCTCCCGTTTCCCTGCTGGCCACGGACGGCAGGTCCCATCCGCTCCAGGACACCCTGGTGGCAGTGACCGTGGCTCTCGGCGCTCTCGCCTTCGTGACCGCGATGTTCGCCAATCTGCATCTGATCAGTTCGTGGGCCGGACTCGTCGGGATCCTGACGGGGGCATACGGGCAGTACATCTCGGTGACCACGCGGGAGCGGTTCCCGCTGATCCTCGGTATGGGCGCTTCCGCCATCGGATTCTTCCTGGGCATGGCCCACGGCGGCCTCTTCGGCGGCGTGGTCGGCTGACCCGGGCGCGGACCCCGCTGGAACACGGGAACCCGGTACAGGCCCCCGTCCACGGGGCCGTGCGGGTCCCCGTAGGGCTGGCCACCGGTCCCACAGGAACGGCAAGGTCCCATAGGGCCAGACGGCGCGCTTCCCGGTCACAGTAGGCTTCGGCGCGAGAGCCGGAGCCCCTGACCGATGGGGACACACCTGCCGAGGAGCGCCCCGCATGAGCCTGACCCTGAGGACCATCAGCCGAGAGCAGCATCTGGCGTACATCCAGAGTCTGCCCGCGGCCAGTCACATGCAGGTCCCGGCGTGGGCGGATGTGAAGGCCGAGTGGCGCTCGGAGAACCTGGGCTGGTTCGACAAGGACGGTCAGCTGGTCGGCGCCGGCCTGGTGCTGTACCGGCAGTTGCCCAAGATCAAGCGGTATCTCGCGTATCTGCCCGAGGGCCCGGTCATCAACTGGTACGCCCCGAACCTCAACGACTGGCTGCAGCCGATGCTGGCGCATCTCAAGCAGCAGGGCGCCTTCTCCGTGAAGATGGGTCCGCCGGTCGTCATCCGACGCTGGGACGCGGCCGCCATCAAGTCCGGCATCCAGGACCCGGATGTGAAGCGCCTGCGCGACGTCGAAGCCACCCACATCGAGCCGCGCGCCTTCGAAGTCGCGGACCGGCTGCGGAAGATGGGCTGGCAGCAGGGCGAGGACGGCGGCGCCGGATTCGGCGACGTGCAGCCGCGCTACATCTTCCAGGTGCCACTGGCCAATCGTTCGCTCGAAGACGTCCACAAGGGCTTCAACCAGCTGTGGCGGCGCAATATCAAGAAGGCCGAGAAGGCCGGCGTCGAGGTCGTGCAGGGCAGCTACGAGGATCTGGCCGAATGGCAGCGCCTGTACGAGATCACCGCGGAGCGGGACCACTTCCGGCCGCGCCCGCTGGGCTACTTCCAGCGCATGTGGACGGCCCTCAACAACGAGGACCGCAATCGGATGCGGCTCTACTTCGCCCGGCACGAGGGTGAGAATGTCGCGGCCGCGACCATGCTGATCGTCGGCGGCCACGTCTGGTACTCGTACGGTGCGTCCGCCAACCACAAGCGCGAGGTCCGGCCCTCGAACGCGATGCAGTGGCGGATGCTGCGCGATGCGTACGCCATGGGCGCCACCGTCTACGACCTGCGGGGCATCTCCGATTCGCTGGACGAGACCGACCACCTCTTCGGCCTGATCCAGTTCAAGGTCGGCACCGGCGGGCAGGCGGCCGAATACCTCGGCGAGTGGGACTTCCCGCTCAACAAGCTTCTGCACAAGGCGCTCGACATTTATATGTCGCGCCGCTGACGAAACCGGCTTCATTCGCTTCAATAGGCGCACCAACAGGATTAACAGGCGCTTCAGCAGGCACGTCGGCAGGCAGGCCGACACGCTCAGGCACTTCATCAAGCTCCGCATACCTCTGATACACCGCAGCCACCAGAAAGGTTCCGGACCGGCCATGGCGCTCTCCCTCTACGTCGACACCGCGCGCTGGCGGGCGCACCAGAAATCCGTACTCGACCAGTTCCCCGGACTCGTACCGGTCTGCAAGGGCAACGGATACGGCTTCGGTCACGAGCGGCTCGCAGACGAGGCGATCCGCTTCGGATCGGACACGTTGGCCGTCGGCACCACCTATGAGGCGGCTCGGATAAAGGACTGGTTCAGCGGCGATCTGCTGGTGCTCACCCCGTTCCGGCGGGGCGAGGAGCCGGTGCCGCTGCCCGACCGCGTCATCCGGTCCGTCTCCTCCGTGGACGGTGTGCACGCACTCGTGGGGGCCCGGGTCGTCATCGAGTGCATGAGCTCGATGAAGCGTCACGGCGTCAAGGAGGAGGAGCTGGGGCAGCTGCACGCCGCCATCGAGGACGTGCGCCTCGAAGGTTTCGCCCTGCACCTGCCGCTGGACCGCACGGACGGCTCGGATGCGGTCGAGGAGGTCATCGGCTGGATGGACCGCCTGCGGGCGGCCCGGCTGCCGTTGCACACCATGTTCGTCAGTCATCTGCGCGCCGAGGAGCTGGCCCGGCTGCAGCAGCAGTTCCCGCAGACCCGCTTCCGCGCCCGCATCGGCACGCGGCTGTGGCTCGGCGACCACGACGCGACGGAGTACCGGGGTTCTGTCCTCGACGTCACGCGCGTCGCCAAGGGCGACCGGTTCGGCTACCGGCAGCAGAGGGCCGCTTCCGACGGCTGGCTGGTGGTCGTCGCCGGCGGTACGTCGCACGGCGTGGGCCTGGAGGCCCCGAAGGCCCTGCATGGCGTGATGCCGCGGGCCAAGGGCGTCGCCCGCGCGGGGCTGGCCACGGTCAACCGCAACCTGTCGCCGTTCGTCTGGGCGGGCAAGCAGCGCTGGTTCGCCGAGCCGCCGCACATGCAGGTGTCGATCCTGTTCGTGCCCGCGGACGCGCCGGAACCGAAGGTCGGCGACGAGCTCGTCGCCCATCTGCGCCACACGACCACCCAGTTCGACCGTCTCGTCGACTGCTGAGGCGCTGGGCCGACCCAGAGAACGAAGTAGGGGCCAGGGCCTCGCCGGGGGCTCGCAGCCGTCCGGTGAGGCCCTGCTCAGTCTCCGGCCGGTTCGCGTGCCGTGCCCCACTCCACCCGCGGTCCCTCGGCCGCGGGCGCCGCGTGCCGCGGCCGGTGCGCCGCCGCACGCCCCACCACGAAGACGTCCTCGGCCCCGTCGAGCACCCCGCCCGACGGGTCGTCCGACCCGTCGCTGCGTACGACGTCCCGCTCCGGCATCAGGATGTCCCGTACAACGACGGCGCAGAGGTAGAGCGTGCCCAGCAGATGCACGGCGATCGCCAGCTGGTAGCCCTCCGTCGGCAGCCCCTGGTGCTTGTCCCCGCTCGTCGTGTACGCGAGGTACATCCAGATCCCCAGGTAGTACATGACCTCGCACGCCTGCCAGATGAGGAAGTCCCGCCAGCGCGGCCTCGCCAGTGCTGCCAGGGGGATCAGCCACAGAACGTACTGCGGTGAATAGACCTTGTTGGTGAGGATGAACGCCGCGACGACGAGGAAGGCGAGCTGGGCGAAGCGCGGCCGGCGCGGGGCCGCCAGCGTCAGCGCGCCGATACCCGCGCACAACAGGATGGTCAGCAGCAGCGAGATGTTGTTCACGGTGTCGACCGAGATGGAGATGCCGGCACGCTGCGCAATGATCAGCCAGAACGAACCGAAGTCGAGCGGCCGGTCGTGGCTGAACGTGTAGAACTTCTTCCACCCCTCGGGCGCGAACACCATTACCGGCAGGTTCACCGCCAGCCAGGACGCGGCCGCGCCGAGCGTCGCCACAAAGAACTCGCGCCATTTGCCCGCCCGCCAGCAGAGCACGAAGACCGGCCCCAGCAGGAAGACGGGATAGAGCTTGGCGGCCGTGGCGAGGCCGATGAGGATGCCGAACGCCAGCGTCCGCTGCCGGGACCACATGAGCATCCCCGCAGCCGTCAGAGCGACGGCCAGCAGGTCCCAGTTGATCGTGGCGGTGAGCGCGAACGCGGGCGCCAGGGCGACCAGCAGCCCGTCCCACGGACGGCGCCGGTGCGTGCGGGCGACACACACGGCCATGACCGCAGCGCAGATCATGAGCATGCCCGCGTTGACCATCCAGTACATCTGCTCGCGGTGCTGCATGGAACCGCCGGGCGTCAGCCAGGACGCGACCTGCATGAACACACCCGTCAGCACGGGGTACTCGAGGTACTGCATGTCGCCGCTCAGGCGGTCGAAGTACGGCACAAGGCCGTCGGCGAAGCCGCGCCCGACGAAGAGATGCGGAATGTCGGAGTAGCAGGCGTGCGTGTACTGCGAGCTGGCACCCCTGAACCACGCCCAGTTGTAGCAAGGCGCCTTCTGCACCATGCCGAGCGCGAACATCCCGATCGCCACCAGCGCGACGACGCGCACCGGTGTGAGCGGGCCGGTACCGAGCCGCGCCCAGCGCCCCGACCGCCCGCCGATCAGCTCGCTGCCGGCCGCGGCGATCTCGTCCCGCTGCGTGGGCCTCACGACGGGCCGTTCGTGGTGCACGCTCGTGTCTTCTGCGCTTGGCATGCCGCACATCCTGCCGTACGGGACTGTGGAAACGGCGAGGGCCGCCGCACCGAGTGGTGCGACGGCCCTCGAGAGGTCGTTCTCCGGCTGCTCTTCGTCGGCGTGCCGCCGACCGGAGCGCCTGCCGGCCGGACGCTATCCGACCGGGCCCCCGAAGAAGTTTCCGCCCCCGTTTCCGTTCCCGTTCCCGTTGCCTCCCACAGTGTCCCCTGGCGAGGATGTCGGGTCTGTCGAGGGTTGGGTCGTGCCTCCCGTGCCGCCGTCGGTCGTTCCGGTGTTGCCGCCCGTGTTGGTGCCGCCGTTGTTGTTCTGGCAGTTCCAGTCCCACGCCCCGCAGCTGTCGCTCGGGCCGGGCTTCGGGACATCGGGAGTCCTCGAAGGCTTCGACGACGGCGTGCTGGAAGGGGTGTCCGAAGGCACGACGCTCGGCGTCGGGGAGGGGCTCTTCGCGCCACCGCCGTAGAGCGTCTCACCCCAGGGCTGCGGCTTCGGGAAGCTCACGGCCTGCGTCCCTTGCAGCGCGTCGATCATGTAGTCGTGCCAGATCTGGGCCGGGAACGAGGCACCGTGGATGGTCCTCTCGCCGCCTGTCCCGTACATCTCCTCGAACCCACGGTCCTTGTGCTTCTCGTTGTCGTCCAGCCGGTACATGCTGATGGCCGTCGAGAGCTGCGGGGTGTAGCCCACGAACCAGGCGGACTTGTTCTGGTCGGTGGTACCCGTCTTGCCCGCCACGTCCCGGCCGGGGAGCCGGGCAGGCGTGCCTGTTCCCTTCTCCACGACATTCTTCAGAACGTCGGTGACGTTGTCGGCGATCACGGGATCGAAGGCCCGCTTGTTCACCTTCTTGTGCTGATAGATGACCTCGCCACGCTGCTTGACCTCGCTGACCGAGTACGGGTCGTGCTGCATACCGCTGGTGGCGAAGGTGCCGTACGCCCCCGCCATGCGGATCGCGCTCGGCTGGGACGTTCCGATGGAGAACGACGGAACGTTCGAGTCCGCCATGTACTTGTCGTCACGCAGACCCGCCGCGACGGCGACGTCCTTCACCTTGTCGGTGCCGACGTCCATACCGAGCTGCACGTAGGGCGAGTTGGCGGACCACTGCATGGCCTCACGAAGGGTGATGTTTCCCCTCGACTCATGGCCGTCGTTGGACTGCAGCCACTCCTTGCCGTTCTCGTCCTCCCACACCTCACCGTTGTATTTCTTGATCTTCAGCATGTCGTTGGCGTTGTAGATGCTCTTGGGCGAGACCTTCTCGCGCTCCGACTCACCCTGGTCCGGGCCGAGATCCGGGTCTCGCTTGCCGTACTCCATCGCGGCCGCCAGCACGAACGGCTTGAAGGTCGAACCGACCTGTGCGCCCGTGGTGTCGGCGTTGTTGGTGTAGTGCGTCGTCGCGTTCTGACCGCCGTATATCGCGAGGATGGCACCGGTGTTCGGATCCACCGACGCGCCACCGAACTGGACGTGCGTGTCCGTCAAGGGGCGCTTCTTCGGGTCGATCCTGCTGTCGTAGACCTTCTTCACCGCGGCGTTGAGCTTCTCGACCTTCTTCTTGTCGAAGGTGGTGTGGATCTCGAAACCGCCCTGGGCGAGCTTGTCCGCGGTGATGCCCCGGTCGTTGTTGTTGAGGAAGTTCGACTTGGCGAGGTCCACCAGATAACCGATCTGTCCGCCCAGCTGGGCGTTCTTCTTCGGCGCGTCCGGCATGGGGAACGTCTTGTACTTGGCGAGGTCCGAAGCGTCCAGCCGGCCGTCCTTCACCTCTTCCTCGAGGATCCACTTCCAGCGCTTCTTCGCCCGGTCCAGGTTCTTCGCCGGCGTGGCCTGTTCGGGATCGATCTCGGGCGCGCCCGCCGGATCGTAGTAAGTCGCGCCCTTGAGCAGAGTGGCCAGGAAAGCGCACTCGCTCGGGTTCAGCTTCTTCGCGTCCTTGCCGTAGTACGTACGGGCCGCGGCCTGGATTCCCGATGCACCTCGTCCGTAGTACGAGATGTTGAGGTAGTCGGCCATGATGTCCTTCTTGTCCATCTGCTTGCCGACCTTGAGCGTGATGAACAGTTCCTCGAACTTCCGGCTCAGCGTCTGTTCCTGCGAGAGCCGCGAGTTCTTCACGTACTGCTGGGTGATCGTCGAGCCACCCTGGGTCTCGCCGCCCTTGGCCATGTTGTAGAGGGCCCGGGCGATACCCATGGGGTCGATGCCGCTGTCCGTTTCGAACGACTTGTTCTCCGCCGAGATGACGGCGTTCCGCATGGCCGCGGGGATCTGCGAGTAATCGATGATCTGACGGTTGGTCTCACCACCCGTCGCGACCATCTGCGTGTTGTCGGCCCAGTAGTAGACGTTGTTCTCCGCCTTGGCGGCATCCTTCACCTCGGGCGTGGCAACCATCGCGTAGGCCAGCCCGGCAAAGCCCATGAGCAGGCCGAGGAAGGCGATGCACAGACCCGAGAGGAGCTTCCACGACGGCACCCAGCGCCGCATCCCGTACTTGTCGGCGCGCGGGTAGTCGATGAAGCGCTTCTTGACGGGCCGCTGACTGCCGCGTCCACGGCCCCGGCCGGGGCCGTCGTACCCGCCGTCGTCACCACCGCGTCGGCGGCCCCCTCCTCCGCCGTAGCCTGCGCCACCTCCCTCGGCGGCCCGCCGCCCGCCGCCGCGCTGGGCGGCCCTCCTGGCTTCGGCGCGTCCGCCGTACGGACTCTCCGCGCCGTACGAACCGGACGGTGACTCGGAAGTTACTCCGCGTGACGGAGCTGCGCGGCGTCCTGAGGACTGCTGGGCGGCTCGTCTGGCCGCGGCGCGCCCGCCACCCTGCGGTTGCGGCGTTTTGCGACGGTGCTCGCTCATCGAACGACTACTCCTCGGGCAGGCAAGAGTGCCTGGAAGCGGCAGTTGAGATCCGGTCCCCCCGAATTACGGACCAGCCCTGCGACAGGCTCATCCGCAGCGCATCCGGTCGGTCCGCGATGACTGACGCTTGGGCGCGTCACACGGTTCCCGGTGGTCTGCATGCCGCACAGACTACGCACGGTCAAAACCCTCCTAGAGCCGAAGTTCACCTCAAATCAGGCAAGTCACCTGCTGCGAATTGATGATGTGACGCCGTTCACGATGGCCCCCCTTGTCGCATCGCTCGGAGCGATCTATCGTCAGGATGTATCGAGTCGATACATCAGCTCGGCATAGGCTCCCTGAGAGCACTCGGAGAAGAAGGAGGAGGCGAAGTTGAGCAGACGTTCCGGCATCCTCGAGTTCGCCGTACTCGGTCTGCTCCGCGAGTCCCCGATGCATGGGTACGAGCTCCGCAAACGCCTCAACACGTCGCTGGGGATCTTCCGCGCCTTCAGCTACGGCACCCTTTACCCGTGCCTCAAGACGCTGGTCGCCAATGGATGGTTGATCGAGGAGACAGGTAGCTCCGCGGACGACCTTCCACCCGCCGGTGGCCGTCCTGTCGCCCCCGCTTCGACACTGGCGGGACGCCGCGCCAAGATCGTCTACCGGCTGACGGCAGAAGGTAAGGAGCACTTCGAGGAGTTGCTCTCCCACACCGGCCCGGACTCCTGGGAGGACGAGCATTTCGCAGCACGTTTCGCCTTCTTCGGGCAGACGGAGCACGAGGTGCGGATGCGCGTGCTGGAAGGCCGCCGCAGCCGGCTGGAGGAGCGTCTGGAGAAGATGCGCGCCTCTCTGGCACGCACCCGCGAGCGACTCGACGACTACACACTTGAGCTGCAGCGACACGGCATGGAGTCCGTGGAGCGCGAAGTGCGCTGGCTGAACGAGCTCATCGAGAGCGAGCGATCGGGACGGGATCAGCGACGATCCTCGCCCGAGGGCTCAGCTCCGCAGAACACAGCAGGAGAGACGGACGGCCTGCCCCGGCACCGGGGCGCTGCCCCGCCGGATCCGTCCGACGACACCGGCAAGTGAAGTCCCAGCAGTTCCGCAGGGCCTTCATCGGAATCACCGAGAACACTCAACACAGGGAGCAACCGGAATGGGTTCGGTTCGCGTAGCCATCGTAGGCGTGGGTAACTGCGCCGCCTCGCTGGTGCAGGGCGTCGAGTACTACAAGGACGCCGATCCGGCCGGCAAGGTGCCCGGCCTGATGCACGTCCAGTTCGGCGACTACCACGTGCGTGACGTCGAGTTCGTCGCCGCCTTCGACGTCGACGCGAAGAAGGTCGGTCTCGACCTCGCGGACGCCATCGGTGCGAGCGAGAACAACACCATCAAGATCGCCGACGTGCCGAACACCGGCGTGACCGTCCAGCGCGGCCACACCCACGACGGTCTGGGCAAGTACTACCGCGAGACCATCGAGGAGTCCACCGAGGCCCCGGTCGACGTCGTTCAGGTCCTCAAGGACAAGCAGGTCGACGTTCTCGTCTGCTACCTGCCCGTCGGTTCCGAGGTCGCTGCCAAGTTCTACGCACAGTGCGCCATCGACGCCAAGGTCGCGTTCGTCAACGCCCTCCCGGTCTTCATCGCCGGTACCAAGGAGTGGGCGGACAAGTTCACCGAGGCCGGTGTCCCGATCGTCGGCGACGACATCAAGTCGCAGGTCGGCGCCACCATCACGCACCGCGTGATGGCGAAGCTCTTCGAGGACCGGGGCGTCGTCCTGGACCGCACGATGCAGCTGAACGTCGGCGGCAACATGGACTTCAAGAACATGCTCGAGCGCGAGCGCCTGGAGTCCAAGAAGATCTCCAAGACGCAGGCCGTCACCTCGCAGATCCGTGACCGCGAGCTGGGTGCGGACAACGTGCACATCGGCCCGTCGGACTACGTGGCCTGGCTGGACGACCGCAAGTGGGCGTACGTGCGTCTCGAGGGTCGTGCCTTCGGTGACGTTCCGCTGAACCTGGAGTACAAGCTCGAGGTCTGGGACTCCCCGAACTCCGCCGGTGTCATCATCGACGCCGTGCGCGCCGCGAAGATCGCCAAGGACCGCGGCATCGGCGGTCCGATCCTCTCCGCGTCCTCGTACTTCATGAAGTCCCCGCCGGTCCAGTACTTCGACGACGAGGCCCGCGAGAACGTCGAGAAGTTCATCAGCGGCGACGTCGAGCGCTGACACGAGCGGCAACGGCGTGTGACCGTGGAAGGGCGATGAGCGGCAACGCTCCACCTTTCCCGCATCGTTGAGGGTCCCCGGGCAATCCGCCCGGGGACCCTCAACGTATGTGACCCTTGCCCACATGCCCGTCGTACGTGATCTGCGCGTACTCCTGCGCCTTCGGAACTTCCGTCGTCTGCTCGCCGTACGTCTGCTCTCCCAGTCGGCCGACGGTGTCTACCAGGTCGCCCTGGCTGCGCACGTCGTCTTCTCCCCGGAGAAACAGACATCGGCGGGAGCCATCGCCTCCGCGATGGCCGTGCTGCTGCTGCCGTACTCACTCATCGGGCCCTTCGCCGGCGTCTTTCTGGATCGCTGGCCGCGCCGCCAGGTCTTTCTGTACGGCAATCTGCTGCGAGCCGCCCTCGCCTGCTGCACGGCCCTGCTGATCCTCGGCTCGGCGCCCGCCTGGCTCTTCTACGCCTCCGCCCTGAGCGTCACCGCAGTCAACCGCTTTGTGCTGGCGGGCCTCTCGGCCGTACTTCCGCGGGTCGTCGACAGGGACCGACTGGTCATGGCCAACTCGCTCTCGCCGACTGCGGGCACGCTCGCCGCCACGGCGGGCGGCGGTCTTGCCTTTGTCGTACGTCTGGTCGCGGCAGACTCCGATGCAGCGGTGGTTCTGCTGGGGGCGGGGCTCTATCTCGCGTCGGCGCTGACATCCCTGAGCCTTGCGGCTGGTCTCCTCGGGCCGGACCCGGATGACAGCCGTCTCAGGCTGCGGAACGCCCTGACCACCACCGCGCGGGGACTCGCCGGCGGGCTGCACCACCTGGCCACGCGAAGGGCCGCCGCACGGGCGCTGGCGGCCATGACGGTGATCCGGTTCTGTTACGGAGCGCTGACCGTGATGGTGCTGATGCTGTGCCGATACGCCTGGTCCGACAACGACTCCGACGGACTCGCTCTGCTCGGCCTGGCGGTAGGGGCCTCCGGTGCGGGGTTCTTCGCAGCGGCCGTACTGACACCCTGGGCGGTGGGACGGCTGGGCCGTTTCCGATGGATGGCCGTCTGCGCGACCGCGGCCGCGGCCCTCGAGCCCGCGCTCGGGCTGTGGTTCAGTCCCCAGCCGATGCTCGTTGCAGCGTTCGTCCTCGGAATGGTCACCCAGGGAGCAAAGATCGCGACGGACACCGTCGTGCAGACCTCGGTGGACGACTCCTTCCGCGGCCGGATCTTCTCCCTGTACGACGTGCTGTTCAACGTGGCCTTTGTCGGCGCTGCCGCGGTGTGCGCCTTGATCCTGCCGCCTGATGGCGAGTCGCCCACAGTGGTGATCGCGGTTGCCGCGCTCTACTCGATCGTCGCAGTGACGATGTTCCGATGGAGTCATTCCGACAAAGCGCTCTAGCGTGCCACCGCATGAGACCCACTTCGGCCTGGACAGGCACGCGGCCTACCGGGCAGGCGCTCAAGGCGGGGCGCTATGTCGAGGGGCGTTGTTTCACGTGAAACAACGCCCCTCACACGACAGCGGCGGTCATGTTTCACGTGAAACATGACCGCCGCTGCGACCTCAGCTCTGCGCGGCCCACCACTTCTTGAGCTCCGCGACCGCAGCGTCGTGCTCCATCGGGCCATTCTCCAGTCGCAGTTCCAGCAGGAACGCGTACGCCTTGCCGATCACGGGCCCGGGACCGACACCGAGGATCTGCATGATCTCGTTCCCGTCCAGGTCGGGCCGGATGGCATCCAGCTCCTCCTGATCCTTCAGCTGCGCGATGCGCTCCTCAAGCGCGTCGTACGTGCGCGAGAGGGCGCCGGCCTTGCGCTTGTTCCGGGTCGTGCAGTCCGAGCGGGTCAGTTTGTGCAGCCGCTCCAGCAGCGGGCCCGCATCGCGCACATACCGGCGCACAGCGGAGTCCGTCCACTCCCCGTCGCCGTAGCCATGGAACCGAAGGTGCAGCTCCACCAGATTCGCAACGTCCTTGACCAGGTCGTTGGCGTACTTGAGCTCCGTCATTCGCTTCTTGACCATCTTGGCGCCCACCACCTCGTGGTGATGGAACGAGACGCGCCCGTCCTTCTCGAAGCGCCGGGTCCGCGGCTTGCCGATGTCGTGAAGCAGCGCCGCAAGCCGCAGCGTCAGATCGGGCCCGTCCTCCTCCAGGTCGATCGCCTGCTCCAGGACGGTCAACGAATGCTCGTAGACGTCCTTGTGACGGTGATGCTCGTCACTCTCCAGCCGCAGGGCGGGCAGCTCCGGCAGCACCTGCTGCGCCAGCCCCGTGGAGACCAGGAGAGCCAGACCCTTGCGGGGGTTCGCGGAGAGCAGCAGCTTGTTGAACTCCTCACGGACCCGCTCCGCAGAGACGATCTCGATACGGCCTGCCATCTCCGTCATCGCGGCGACGACGTCGGGGGCAACATCGAAGTCCAGCTGCGCGGCAAAGCGTGCGGCGCGAAGCATGCGCAGCGGGTCGTCGGAGAATGATTCCTCGGGCGTCCCGGGGGTGCGCAGCACACGCTCCGCCAGATCATCGAGACCACCGTGCGGGTCGATGAATTCCTTCTGCGGCAGCGCCACAGCCATCGCATTGACCGTGAAGTCCCGGCGCACGAGATCTTCCTCGATGGAGTCGCCGTACGAAACCTCCGGCTTGCGCGAGGTCCTGTCGTACGCCTCCGACCGGTATGTGGTGACTTCGATCAGGTAGCCGTTCTTCTGGCACCCCACTGTGCCGAAGGCAATACCGACCTCCCACACCGCGTCGGCCCAAGGACGGACGATCTTCAGTACGTCCTCGGGGCGGGCATCCGTGGTGAAGTCCAGGTCATTCCCGAGCCTGCCGAGAAGCGCGTCCCGGACCGAGCCGCCGACCAGGGCGAGACCGAATCCGGCATCCTGGAAACGGCGTGCGAGGTCATCGGCGACAGGGGACACCCGCAGCAGCTCGCTGACTGCGAGGTGCTGCACCTGGGTCAGGGCACTGGAATTCTCTTCATTGGCGTTCGGCACAACAGAAAAGGGTACGTGCCCGAACCCTCCCGGGCGTCATCGTTTCTTTCCGCCCTGCGAGACTCTCCCGATCATGTAGCTCACTCCGCAGCACTCAGTCCCGGCGCACATCGTTACCATGCGGGGACGCAGCAACCGACAGCGATCGACAGCAGCTGACTACGACGAAGGACGGACAGGCGCGTGGCCGAGGCGGCAGACATTCAGGGGATCAGTCACTCTCCTGCCCGCCGCTGGCTGCGGCGTACAGCCTCCGCGTTCCTCGGAGCGCCGCTCGTCGCCATGCTGCTGGCCGGTCCCGGCGCGCCCGCGGCGCAGGCCGGCGAGACGAGCAAGGCGCCGACCGGCTCCAGCACCGTGGGCGTGTCTCTGGACTCCCTGGCCCCCAGCGCGCCCGTGAAAGGGGACACACTCACCGTCTCCGGCACGTTGACCAACAGGAGCAAGGAAACGGTCACCGATGCCCGGGTCGACCTGCGCGTGGGGCCACGGCTCTTCGGCAGGACATCCATCGACGCGGCCGCCGAACGCACCGGATATGTGCCCGGCATCGATCCGGCGCCGGTCGGCGGCAGGTACACGCTGAAGATCGCGAAGCTCCCGTCCGGGATCAGTCAGGACTTCACGCTGTCCGTGCCCGTCGACAAGCTGGAACTCGACGATTCCGGTGTCTACCAGTTCGGTGTCTCCCTGTCCGGACAGACCTCCCGTGCCCCGTACGAGCACGTGCTCGGCATCCAGCGGACCTTCCTCCCCTGGCAGGCCGAGGAGAGTGATTCCACGACCCGGATCACCTATCTCTGGCCGCTGATCGCGTCGGCGCACCTGACGGCCGAGACGGGCTCCGACGAGCAGCAGACCCCGGTCTTCGCGGACGACGACCTGGCCACTGAGCTCGCCCCCGGCGGACGACTGGAGCAGATGGTCTCGCTGGGCAGCCAGCTGCCCGTGACGTGGGTGATCGACCCGGATCTACTGGCCGGCGTCGACGCGATGACGGGGAACTACCGCATCAAGGCCGGGGACACCACCATCGCAGGGAAGAACCAGGCCGTCGCCAAGCAGTGGCTCACTTCGCTGCAGGCAGCCGTGGCGGACCGCAAGGTCGTCGCGCTGCCGTTCGCCGACCCGGATCTGGCATCTCTCGCCCACCGCGGAAAGAACGTCTCGGGAACCCTGAGCCACCTGCAGAACGCCACCGAGGTGGCCGGTCCGACGGTGGAGACCGTCCTGCATGTGAAGCCGTCCACGGACTTCGCGTGGCCGATCGACGGTGCCATCGATCCGTCGATCGTCGATGTCGCCACTTCGGCCGGTGCCCACAACGTGATCGCCCGCAGCGACAGCCTTCAGGAGACCGGGGGGCTGCCCTACACACCGACCGCGGCTCGGCCGATCGGTGGCGGTACCACCGCCGTCGTCGCCGACTCCCGGCTCTCCAAGGCCTTCGAGGGCGACATGTCGAACGCGGGGCGATCCACCCTTGCCGTTCAGAAGTTCCTCGCCACGAGCCTTGCGCTGACCGAGCAGGACACGGACAGCGACCGCAGCATCGTCGTCGCGCCGCAGCGGATGCCCACCGCCGCCCAGGCGCAGTCGATGGCGCGCGCCCTGCACGTCCTCGACGACGAGCGGTGGACACAGCCCCTCGACCTGGTGGGCGCGGCCGAGGCGAAGCCCGACGCAGAGGCGACGACGAGGGTCCCCAGGACCTCCGAGTACCCGAAGAAGCTCCGCAGCCAGGAGCTGCCGACCCAGGCCTTCCAGGACATCAAGGCCACTCAGGACTCGCTCGACAACTTCCGGGTCATCCTCACCCAGCCCGAGCGGGTCGTGACCCCCTTCGGCAACGCGATCAACCGGTCCATGTCTACGTCATGGCGCGGCAGGCCGCTGGAGGCTCAGCAGTACCGGGACTCCGTACGAACGTATCTGCATGGACTCACCAACGAGGTGCAGCTCATCGCTAAGTCGGACGTCACCCTTTCCGGCCGCAGCGCCACCATCCCGGTGACCGTGCAGAACAAGTTGGTGCAGGGTGTCGATCATCTGGTTCTCCGACTGAAGTCGGAGAACGCGACCCGGCTCAAGCTCAACGGCGGCGGCGCAGTCGCGGAGCGGCCGATCCGTATCGCGGGCGGCCACAGCCAGTCCGTGAAGTTCAACGCCGCGGCGAACGCCAACGGCCAGGTGCAGGTGACAGCGCAGCTCTACACCGAGGACGGCACACCGTACGGCGAGGAGATGACCTTCACCGTGAAGGTCTCCGAAGTCACACCAACTGTGCTGCTGGTGATCGCCGGAGGACTGCTGCTACTGGTCCTTGCGGGCATCAGGATGTACACCCATCGCAAGCGTGCCAACGCCGGCGATCCGGCGGAAGGCAACGGCGGTGAACCCGAGCAGCCGAGTGACCCGACGCCGGACACCGATCCGGAAAGCGGAGCGCCGTCGGGCACGGGTGAGAAAGTGGACCGTTGAGCGATGTCTGTCGTGGCCGGTCGGCCGGGGACGATGAGGTGGGGTATCGATGAACGCGCCGTACGACGGTGACCGCGGTCAAGGTGCGGGCGGAGCCGGGTCTTCCGGCGGACCCTCGATGCCTTCAGGCCCGGAGCAGGGGCCTCCGGTGCCGGACCCGTACCTCCAGGACGCGTACGACCGCGATCCCTACCGTGCCCAGGACCTCTCCGCCCAGGACCCGGTGGCCGAGGCGCTGTACGACCGCGCCTCGCACCCACCCCCGCCTCCTGGCACCTATCAGCCGCCGCAGCCGCTCTACCAACAGCCGCCGGCGACGCAGTACGCCCCCGATCCGCGCATCTGGGCTCAGACCCCACCGCCCGAACCCGCCGGCCCGTCCCGGCACCTGCCCTACGGCGAGGACGCGGCGACGACCCAGTTCGTCGGCGTGGACGACCTCGTCACCCAGGCGTCCGGGGACCGCGAGGAACCGGACGCGTTCGCCCACCTGTTCCGGGACCAGGAGGGCCAAGCCGGATCTCCCGCCCCGTCCGAGCCCGAACCGGCTCCAGCACCCGCCCCGCCGAAGGCAGGCGGCCGGGCTTCCGGCCTGCTCAAGTCCAGCGCGGTGATGGCGGCCGGCACCCTGGTGTCCCGGCTCACCGGCTTCGTACGCAGCCTGGTGATCACCGCTGCACTGGGTGCGGCACTGCTCGGTGACAGTTTCACCATCGCCTACACACTGCCGACGATGATCTACATCCTCACCGTCGGCGGCGGTCTCAACTCGGTGTTCGTCCCTCAGCTCGTCCGTTCCATGAAGGACGACGAGGACGGCGGCGAGGCCTACGCCAACCGTCTGCTGACGCTGGTGATGGTCGCGCTCGGTGTGATCGTCGCCATCGCGGTCTTTGCCGCTCCGCTGCTGATCCACCTGATGTCGAGCACGATCGCGAACGATCCGGCGGCCGACAACGTGGCCACGACGTTCGCCCGATACTGCCTGCCCACCATCTTCTTCATGGGTGTGCATGTGGTGATGGGCCAGATCCTCAACGCCCGGGGCAGGTTCGGCGCGATGATGTGGACCCCGGTCCTCAACAACATCGTCATGATCTTCACGTTCGGCATGTTCATCTGGGTCTACGGCACCTCCGCCGAGTCCCACATGGGTGTGCAGACGATTCCGCCGGAGGGCATCCGGCTGCTCGGCATCGGCACACTGCTCGGTCTGGTCGTCCAGGCCCTGGCGATGATCCCGTATCTGCGCGAGGCCGGCTTCCGCTTCCGTCCGCGCTTCGACTGGAAGGGCCACGGCCTCGGCAAGACGGTCAAGCTGGCCAAGTGGACCGTGCTGTTCGTCTTCGCCAACCAGGCCGGTGTACTGGTCGTCACGCAGCTCGCGACCTCGGCGGGCAAGGCTTCCGGCAGGAACGGCGCGGGATTCCTCGCGTACTCCAATGCCCAGCTGATCTGGGGCATGCCCCAGGCGATCATCACCGTCTCGGTCATGGCGGCCCTGCTGCCCCGCATCTCGCGCGCCGCCCACGACAACGACCCCGGTGCGGTCCGCGACGACATCTCCCAGGGGCTGCGCAACTCCGCCGTGGCGATCGTGCCGGTGGCCTTCGCGTTTCTCGCGCTGGGCGTCCCGATGTGCACCCTGCTGTACTCCTCCAGCGGCACCGAGGCCGCCCGGTCCATGGGCTTCATCCTGATGGCGTTCGGCCTCGGACTCATCCCGTACTCCGTGCAGTACGTCGTGCTGCGTGGCTTCTACGCGTACGAGGACACCCGCACGCCCTTCTACAACACGGTCATCGTCGCCGCGGTCAACGCTGCGGCCTCCGCTCTCTGCTACGTGGTCCTTCCGGCCCAGTGGGCTGTCGTCGGCATGGCGGCCTCGTACGGGCTGGCCTACGCCGTCGGCGTGGGCATCGCCTGGCGGCGGCTCCGCAACCGCCTGGGCGGCGACCTGGACGGCGCCCAGGTCGTCCGTACCTACGCCCGACTGTGCCTCGCAGCGGTCCCCGCGGCGGTCATCGGCGGGGGCGTGGGCTTCGCCCTGCTCCTGGCCCTGGGCGAGGGTGCCTTCGGTTCGCTGATCGCCCTGCTCTTCGGCGGGGCCGCTCTCCTGGGGGTCTTCTTCGTCGCTGCGAAGCGCATGCGGATCGAGGAGATCAACGGCATGGTCGGCATGGTCCGCGGACGTCTCGGACGCTGAGGATCGTCGTCGCGCACAACCATCGCCGGTCTCCGCGTGTCGTGCATAGCGCCGGAGTGTGGGCACAATTGGCGTGACTGTGCAGAGCTGGCTGGCATCGCTCAACGGATGGGGAGGCAGGAACGACGGTGGCGGAACGTAGCACGGCTGCCGTCGACGTGGCCGACAACAGCGGCGATGAGCCGCTGACCGCCAAGGCGGACGAGGCCACGGCCGACGGGACGGCAGAAGCCCAGGAGACCGCGGGCACAAGCCCCGCCCAGGACACGGACGGTGAGCGGAGCCCCTCTGAAACCGCGTCAGCGACCCCCGATCTGCACAGTGGCCACAAACTTGCCAGACGCTACCGCCTTGAGGAGTGCGTCACCCGTCTGGACGGATTCAGCAGCTGGCGTGCTGTCGACGAGAAACTGCGCCGCGCGGTGGGCGTCCATCTGCTCCCCGCGGACCATCCGCGAGCCCGCTCCGTGCTGGCCGCGGCCCGATCCTCCGCGCTGCTCGGGGACCCGCGCTTCGTGCAGGTCCTCGACGCCGTCGAGGAGGACGACCTCGTCTATGTCGTCCACGAATGGCTCCCCGATGCCACCGAGCTCACGGCTCTGCTGGCGGCCGGTCCGATGGATGCTCACGACGCCTATCAGTTGGTCAGCCAGGTCGCCCAGGCCATGGCGGCCGCACACCGTGAGGGTCTCGCACATCTGCGGCTCACCCCCGGGGCAGTACTGCGGAGCTCGACCGGCCAGTACCGGATCCGTGGCCTCGCGGTGAACGCCGCCCTGCGGGGCATTGCCGCCGACGGCCCGCAGCGCGCAGACACCGAGGCGATCGGCGCCCTGCTCTACGCCGCATTGACCCAGCGCTGGCCCTACGAGGTCGATGCCTACGGACTTACCGGGCTGCCCAAGGGCGTCGGACTGCTCGCCCCCGACCAGGTGCGGGCGGGGGTCCACCGCGGCCTCTCGGAAATTGCCATGCGCGCCCTCGCCAACGACGGAGCCACCGCCTCCCGGCAGGAGCAGCCGTGCACCACACCCGACGAGCTGGCCAAAGCCGTTGCGGCGATGCCCCGCATCCGCCCGCCCGAGCCCAGCTTCACGGCTCCGCCCGAGTACCAGCGCACGACCTACCAGCAGGGCAGCTTCGGACGCCCGCCCACCGCTCCCGGCGGTGCTGCGACGCAGCCCGTGATGCCCGCACCGCCGGCGCCGCTCCAGAGCCGTACCGGCAAAGCTCTCAAGTGGGCAGTGTCGGCACTCCTCATCGCGGCCCTGGGCCTCGGTAGCTGGCAGCTCGCAGAGACGCTCCTGGACCGCGGCAACGATTCCGGCGGCACCGGCACCACACAGACGAACCCGGAGAACGGCGACAAGAACATTCCTGCTCCGGCCAAGCCGTTGCGGATCGCCGGTGCGACGGAGTTCATGCCGGGCGGCTCGGGGATCCAGCAGGAGGACGCACCGAACGCGGTCGACGGCAGGCCGGACACCGCCTGGATCACCCCGCAGTACCAGGGCTACGCCAATTTCGGCAACCTGCCGAACCGCAAGCAGGGCAGCGGCATAGTCGTTGACCTCGGCCGCGTGCAGGACGTCAGCGGCTTCACGATCAAGATGTACCGCGGCGGGCAGAAGGCGGAAGTGCTCGCCGCCGACGAGAACGCATCCACGCCGTCGTCCGTCTCCGACTTCCCGCAGCGCCTCACCGAGCTCGGTACGGTCGGAAGCAGCCTGGAGGAGAGCCTCGACAAACCGGTGCGGACCCGCTACATCCTGATCCACATCACCGAACTCCCGCCGGACGGGGCAGCAGGCCGCTTCCGCGGCGGGATCTCGGAGATCTCTGTACGCGGCTGACAGAACAGGCCGGCAGGAGTCATTCACCATGTCGGCTCTGCGGCTGCGACCGACGACGGACGGTCGCAGCCCTCCGTGGACCCATCTTCCTCGTCTCCATGCCGCCGCTCGCCTGAATCGTGATAGACAGACGCACCCGACACACAGAGGGAGGGAGGGGAGGTGGCCGCCGAGCCGTCAGAGCCACTCAGCGACTCAGACCTCCTCGCTCGCCATGTGGCCGGTGAACCGGATGCCTTCGGCGAGTTGGTACGGCGGCACCGCGACCGGCTGTGGGCCGTGGCACTACGGACCCTGGGCGACCGCGAGGAAGCGGCCGATGCGGTCCAGGACGCCCTGGTCTCCGCTTTCCGGGCCGCCCACACCTTCCGCGGTCAGTCCGCCGTCACCACCTGGCTGCACCGCATCACCGTCAACGCCTGCCTCGACCGGGTCCGTAAGGCGGCCTCGCGCAAGACTTCGCCGGTCGACGACACCGAGCGGCTTGAGCAGCTCCTTGAGCCCCACGAATCCGCCGAAGCGCCGGCCGAGCGCCAGGATCTGCACCGCGAACTTCTCGCAGCGCTCGGCACCCTCCCTGTCGAGCAGCGCGCCGCGCTCGTCCTCGTGGATATGCAGGGCTATCCCGTGGCAGAGGCTGCCCTCATCCTCGACGTACCGACCGGCACGGTGAAGAGCCGCTGCGCACGCGGCAGGGCTCGGCTGGCCCCCCTCCTCGCCCATCTGCGCAGCGAGGGCCGTCACACCAGCGATGTCAACGCCGCGAGGAACCGGACGCAGAGAGCATCCGTCCCACCCGTGCCGGGGCCGAGAGATATTGGGACCAGTGATCCTGCTGGAGTGAAGGGCGGAGGTGGGCGCACATGACATCGACGACCGACACGACCCAGCACCCGGACATCTCGGAGATCTCCGACCTCACTGAAGGACTGCTGTCCCCGTCCCGCACCGAGGAAGTGCGCCGTCACGTGGACGACTGCACCCTCTGCGGAGATGTCCTGGCGTCGCTCGAAGAGATCCAGGGGATGCTCGGCGCTCTGCCTGACGCTGAACCCATGCCCGACGACATCGCGCGTCGTATCGACGCTGCGCTGAGCACCGAGGCTCTTCTCGATACGCCGGCGTCGGACGAAGCGGCAGATGTTTCACGTGAAACATCTGCCGCGGAACACGGTCAGAGTACCGAAGGTCCGGAAACCGAGGGCCAAGAACCAGAGGGCCCGGAGAGGGCGAGCCACGAGACACGAGGCCCGGAGGCACAGCCTGCCTCTGGAGGTCGTCCCGCAGGGCGGCCGCAGGCGGCCACCGGCCCAGGGCGCAGGTCGGCACGACGCCGCCGCACCATCGTTCTCAGCGCAGCGCTCGGCGCAGCCGTCGTCGTCACGAGTGTCCTCATGCTGCAGACGGTCCGGACCTCCCAGAGCTCCGACGCGACCAGCAAGGCGGCGGACATGCGGGGCGGCGCCTCAAAGAGCGGAGCAAACGCGTTCTCGGGCTCCCCACTGGGTTTGCGCGTGCACGCACTCCTGAGCGACTCCGGTACCCCTGCTGCCGAGGACTCGTTCTCCGAAAAACGAGCGCCTTCGGTCGATAGCCAGTCGACGCCCGACAACGAGTCCTCCGCCTCTGCATCGCCCAGAACGTCGCTGCACACCCCCGCGGCGGCCGTCCCCGCCTGCATCCAGCAAGGCATCGGGCGCAAGTCTGCCGCCCTCGCCATCGAGGAAGGCACCTACGAGGGCCTGCCTGCCTTCCTTGTCGTTCTGCCGCACCAGAGCGACGCGACGCTCGTCCAGGCTTATGTCATCGACGCCGGCTGCGTCGAAGCAGATCCCACGGGCAAGGGCGAACTGCTCCTGACCCACGCCTACGCCCGCCACTGACAGTCGCGTCGGATGCGGCCCCGGCACGTCGGGAATGCATCCCCCGTAGGATCCGTTGGGTGGGGTGTGAGTCGTTGAACCGACCCCATCAGGCGTGGACAGTAGGCAGTCTGCAGAGACGAGGAAGAAACCCGTGAGCGACGTCCGTAATGTGATCATCATCGGCTCCGGCCCTGCGGGCTACACCGCCGCCCTGTACACCGCGCGTGCGTCGCTGAAGCCCCTGGTGTTCGAGGGCGCTGTGACCGCTGGTGGCGCTCTGATGAACACCACCGACGTGGAGAACTTCCCGGGCTTCCAGGACGGGATCATGGGCCCTGAGCTCATGGACAACATGCGGGCCCAGGCGGAGCGGTTCGGCGCCGAGCTCATCCCCGACGATGTGGTTGCCGTCGACCTGAACGGTGACATCAAGACGGTCACCGACACGGCTGGCACGGTGCACCGCGCCAAGGCAGTCATCGTCACCACCGGCTCGCAGCACCGGAAGCTCGGCCTGCCGAATGAGGACGCCCTCTCCGGACGCGGCGTCTCCTGGTGCGCAACCTGTGACGGCTTCTTCTTCAAGGACCAGGACATCGCTGTGGTCGGCGGTGGCGACACGGCCATGGAGGAGGCGACGTTCCTCTCCCGCTTCGCCAGGTCGGTCACGATCGTCCACCGCCGCGACTCACTGCGGGCCTCCAAGGCCATGCAGGAGCGTGCCTTTGCCGACCCGAAGATCAAGTTCGCCTGGGACAGCGAGGTGGCCGGGGTCCACGGCGAGCAGAAGCTCTCCGGGCTGACGCTGCGCAACACCAAGACCGGTGAGACGTCCGATCTCGCCGTGACCGGCCTGTTCATCGCCGTCGGCCACGACCCTCGCACGGAGCTCTTCAAGGGCCAGCTCGACCTCGACGACGAGGGCTACCTCAAGGTCGACGCGCCCTCGACGCGCACGAACCTGACCGGTGTCTTCGGCGCCGGCGACGTCGTCGACCACACCTACCGACAGGCCATCACCGCTTCCGGCACCGGCTGCTCCGCCGCTCTCGACGCCGAGCGCTTCCTTTCCGCGCTCGCCGACGGCGAGAAGGCCGCTGCGGCCACCGTCTGATCCACACCCCTCACCCCTCACCCCTCACCCCTCACCCCTCACCCCACGAAGTTAAGGAGGCCGCCGTGGCCGGCGCCCTGAAGAACGTGACTGACGACTCCTTCGACGAGGACGTCCTGAAGAGCGAGAAGCCGGTACTGGTGGACTTCTGGGCCGCGTGGTGCGGTCCGTGCCGCCAGATCGCGCCCTCGCTGGAGGCCATTGCGGCTGAGCACGGCGACAAGATCGAAATCGTCAAGCTCAACATCGACGAGAACCCGGCCACCGCTGCCAAGTACGGCGTGATGTCCATTCCGACGCTGAACGTGTACCAGGGCGGCGAGGTCGCAAAGACCATCGTCGGCGCCAAGCCGAAGGCTGCGATCCTCCGCGACCTGGAAGGCTTCATCGCCGAGTAGGACTTGATCCACTGTTTCACGTGAAACGGGTCCGTCCCCTGGGGGACGGACCCGTTTCACGTTTCCGTGACGCCTTGAATCACAGCGGTCGCAGCGCCGGTTCCTTCTGAACAGCCCCGAGCAATCGGTCCAGCGCCAACTCGACGTCTTCCTTCCACGACAGTGTCGTGCGCAGCTCCAGTCTCAACCGTGGATGGACCGGATGCGGGCGTACGGTCTTGAAGCCCACCGCCAGTAGGTGGTCTGCCGGGAGCACACAGGCCGGTTCCATCCACCGAGCATCGCCGAACGCCTCGATCGCCTTGAAACCCCGTCGCAGCAGATCCTTGGCGACGGTCTGCACCATCACGCGGCCCAGTCCCTGGCCCTGATATCCGGGCATGATCCAGGCGGTCATCAACTGCACAGCGTCGGGGGAGACCGGACTGGTGGGAAAGGCCGTCGAGCGCGGTACATACGCCGGTGGCGCATAGAGAACGAAGCCGACCGGCACGTCGTCCACGTAGACGACGCGTCCGCAGGATCCCCACTCCAGCAGGACGGCAGAGATCCAGGCTTCCTTCTCCAGCTCGGGGGTTCCTGCCTTTATCGCAGCTTCCCCACTGACCGGATCAAGCTCCCAGAAGACACACGAGCGGCACCGCTTGGGGAGATCGGGAAGGTTATCCAGTGTGAGCGGTACGAGCCGCCGTCCCATGAAGGCTGTTCCTCGCTTCCTTCGCCCGCCGCATCGCGTGCGGCGGCCAGTGCGCTCCGTTCTCGGAGCAGGCCGCCGACAAAGCCTCCGACAGCCCCTAGGCCCAGCCCCACTGTCACCAGTTGGCTGCGGCTCACTGAACGCATGGCCCTCCCTCCGCCGAGGTGGATCAAGCTGGATGTGCCATACCAGAACGAATCGTATCCACTCGGAGATGAAGTCGACACCGTGACAAAGCAAAGGGCGGGCTGTGTTCCGGAATGTTCCGGCATGCAGCCCGCCCTGCTGTTCCTTGTCCGGACGTCAGTTCTCGCCGTCCTCATCGGATTCCGCGGCAAGACCCCGCTCCAGCACACGACCCTCGCCCGGTGCCAGGCTGCCGAGAATGCGGTCCAGATCCTCCATCGAGGCAAACTCGACGACGATCTTTCCCTTCTTCTGCCCGAGATCGACCTTCACCCTCGTCTCGAACCGGTCCGAGAGCCTGGAAGCAAGATCGGAGAGGGCGGGCGACAACCGACCGCCGGCTCGGGGGCCCTTGGACTTGGGAGTGCTGCTGGGCCGGGAGCCCATCAGCGTCACGATCTCCTCGACCGCACGCACCGAGAGCCCCTCGGCCACAATGCGATGAGCCAGGCGGTCCTGCTCCTCGGAGTCGTCCACAGACAGCAGTGCCCTCGCGTGACCGGCCGATAGCACCCCGGCTGCGACCCTGCGCTGCACCGGCGGAGAGAGCCGCAGCAGACGTAGCGTGTTCGACACCTGCGGGCGGGAGCGCCCGATCCGATCGGCCAGCTGATCATGTGTGCACTTGAAGTCCTTGAGCAGCTGGTCGTACGCAGCTGCCTCCTCCAACGGGTTCAGCTGAGCCCGGTGCAGGTTCTCCAGAAGCGCGTCCAGAAGCAGCTTCTCGTCGTCCGTGGCCCGGACGATGGCCGGGATCCGCTCCAGACCGGCCTCACGGCAGGCCCTCCAACGCCGCTCGCCCATGATGAGCTCATAGCGCTCCGGCCCCAGCTTCCGCACGACGACCGGCTGGAGGAGCCCGACCTCCTTGATGGAGGTGACCAGCTCCGCAAGTGCGTCCTCGTCGAACACCTCACGAGGCTGACGGGGGTTCGGAGTGATGGAACCGAGAAGGACCTCCGCGAAGTAGGCGCCCGCGGCATCCGTCGGCTGCGAGGACGACTCCTCGGGGTCCCCTACGGGGGTACCCGGCTCCGGAACGACCTGAGCGGCGGTGAGCGTGGTCACCTTCGCGGCGGCCACGCCGCGATCGGTCGTCATGGCGGGCATCCCGCCCGGAGAAACCAAACCTGCTCCGGACGTCGGCATCTGACGTTCCTGCGGGGCAGCGGGAATCAATGCGCCGAGCCCACGCCCCAGCCCTCTACGACGCTCACTCACTGGATCCCCTCCGAAATGTTCTGCTGGCTGTTCAGGCTGCCCGTCGGGGCATGCTGAGCCTCGTAGTGCACCCCCACCCCCCGCAGGGCGATCTCACGAGCGGCTTCAAGATACGACAGGGACCCACTGGAACCTGGATCGTAGGTCAGCACGGTCTGCCCATA
Source organism: Streptomyces sp. JH14 (assembly GCF_029428675.1). Classification (GTDB taxonomy): domain Bacteria; phylum Actinomycetota; class Actinomycetes; order Streptomycetales; family Streptomycetaceae; genus Streptomyces. The sequence continues at coordinate 3,551,818 of NZ_JAJNEL010000001.1, forward strand.
GCTCGGCGCCTCCGAGATCCGCACCGATCGAGGAATGCTCGTGCGCAGCACCTCCTTGCCGAAGTGACTGCGCACCTCCTCCGCCACCTGGGAAGCGAGCCTGGTCCTGCCGTCGTACATGGTGAGCAGGATCGTCGACACATGCAGATCGGGGTTGAGGTGCCCCCGGACGAGGTCGACGTTGCGCAGCAGCTGCCCCAGTCCTTCGAGCGCGTAGTACTCGCACTGGATAGGGATCAGCACTTCGGCGCCCGCAACCAGAGCGTTGACCGTCAACAGACCGAGCGACGGCGGGCAGTCGATGAGGATGTAGTCCAGAGGCTGCTCATACGCCTGGATCGCCCGCTGCAGGCGACTCTCCCGCGCCACCAGCGACACCAGCTCGATCTCCGCACCGGCGAGATCGATGGTGGCGGGGGCACAGAAGAGGCCCTCGACGTCCGGGACGGGCTGAACCACCTCCGAGAGCGGCTTGCTCTCGACCAGGACGTCATAGATGGAGGGAACTTCGGCATGGTGATCAATGCCCAGGGCGGTGGAGGCGTTGCCCTGCGGGTCGAGGTCGACCACCAGCACGCGCGCACCATGGAGGGCAAGCGAGGCGGCAAGGTTGACCGTCGTAGTGGTCTTACCCACCCCACCCTTCTGGTTGGCCACCACCATGACGCGTGTCTGGTCAGGGCGAGGCAGCCCTTCACCGGCACGGCCAAGGGCCTCGACCGCCAGCTGGGCCGCGCGACCGATGGGTGTGTCATCCATCGGCGGCGGTGTTTCACGTGAAACACCGTCCCCCGCCGATTCGGTTCGGGGACCGGGGACCGGATCGGTCATCGGTCCCGCGATGTTGGCGTCGGACCGCAAGGATTCACTCTCCTCGACTTCAGACTCGCAATGAGCAGAGCCTGCCATGCTTTCGGGGTCGTGAACCAGCGAGGCCCACTCTTCTGTGGATGAATCCACTTCTGTGGACAACTTCGTAGCCCTAAAGGGCCTGCGATGCCGCGGTGCGGCAGCCGCGCGACCGCGGCTGATGATTCCATGCAACAGAGAGCGACGTTTCACGTGAAACACGATGCCCCTGCAGCGTAGCTACAGGGGCACGACACTCCGCATGCGGTACGTATGACCGCGCGCGGAGCATCACTGACAAAACGGCATGAACTACCCGTAACAGGCAGTCTCGCAGTGTTGCCGCCGCCTTCAGCGGCGGCGACGCGCTCGGCCGACCCTGGCAGCCTTCGCCCTCTTTGCGGCGAACCTCACACCACCCGGACTCTCGCCGACCACTACCCGCACCACAGTGGACAACGGTTCGACCACACCTTCACCGACGTGCAGTACCTCGGTGTCCACCACACCGAGCTTGCTCAGGGCAGCACGCGCGCCGTTGATCTCCTCTTCTGCGGTATCACCCTTGAGCGCCAGCATCTCTCCGTACGGGCGCAGCAGCGGCACACCCCAGCCGGCCAGCCGGTCGAGCGGTGCGACAGCGCGAGCCGTCACCACATGGACCGGCTGCAGCGTCCCCAGGACCTCCTCGGCCCGGCCACGGACGACCGTCACGTGATCCAGCCCCAGCAGCTCGACGACTTCCTGCAGGAAGTTCGTCCGCCGGAGCAACGGCTCAAGCAGGGTGATCTTCAGATCCGGACGGACCAGTGCCAGCGGAATACCCGGGAGACCGGCGCCGGAGCCCACATCGCAGACCGTCACACCCTCGGGTACGACCTCCGAGAGCACCGCACAGTTCAGCAAATGCCGCTCCCACAGCCGCGGCACCTCACGAGGACCGATCAGCCCTCGCTTGACCCCGGCATCGGCAAGCAGTTCCGCGTACCGGACAGCCTCCGGGAAGAACTCACCGAAAACCGCCCGCGCCTCTTCGGGCGCCTGGGGAAGCTCTACTTCCGCCGTCACGGGAACCGTCCTTCCTTACCGCACAACCGCACTGTGGGTGGCTGACTATCAGGCTGACAAAGATCGGCCCCGCCTGCGAACAGACGGGGCCGACAGAACAAGGGTCCGGTCAGGCCGGGAGGACGACGACGAAGCGCTGCGGCTCCTCGCCCTCTGACTCGCTGCGCAGACCCGCGGCCGCAACCGCGTCGTGCACAACCTTGCGCTCGAACGGCGTCATCGGGTCCAGCTTCACCGGCTCACCGGTCTTCTTGACCTCGTCCGCGGCCTTGGCACCCAACTCGGCAAGGACCTCCCGCTTCTTGGCCCGGAAGCCCGCGATGTCCAGCATCAGCCGACTACGGTCACCGGTCTCCCGGTGCACGGCCAGTCGCGTCAGCTCCTGGAGCGCCTCCAGCACCTCACCGTCGCGGCCCACGAGCTTCTGCAGTTCACGAGCCGAGTCGCTGATGATCGAGACCGCGGCCCGGTCCGCCTCGACATCCATGTCGATGTCACCGTCGAGGTCGGCGATGTCGAGCAGGCCCTCGAGGTAGTCGGCTGCGATCTCCCCTTCCTGCTCGAGGCGAGTCAAGGTGTCGCTGCCCTCAGCGGCCGTGGAGGTGGTGCCTTCCGTCACGGATGGACTCCTTCTTACTTCTTGGACGGGTGCTTGGGCCGCTGCGGGCCCCTGCGCTGTCCGGACTTGGCTTGGCGTGAGGAGCCGGACGCGGGCTTGCCCGCCGGCTTGGGCTTGTCGTCCTGCGGTGCGTCCTGCTTCTCCAGCGAGGTCTTGGCATCCGCCGACTCGGTCGAGGCAGCAGAGTCGCTGTCCTTCGCCGCGCCCTGCTGGACAGCACCGGTCTGGCGCTTCGCCTTGGTCTGGCGCTTGGGCTGCTGACGCTTCTGAGTGGCTCCGCCCTCGGCCTCGGCCACAGCGGTATCGCTCTTGGTCACCGTGCCGTCCGCCTGGGCGACGAGGCCCAGCTTGGCCAGCCCGGTGATGAACTTCCGCTCGATGTCGTTGCGGTCCGCACCCTTGGCAACGATCCGCTTGACGGTGTTGCGCTTCGTCCTGCCCCGCACCTCACCGTGAGCGGTGACGCTCTTCAGCAGACGTCCCAGGTAGTGGTCCTGCGCCTTGCTGCCCGGGGTCGGGTTCTGGTTGATCACGTACATCTGCTGACCCATGGTCCAGACGTTGGTGGTCAGCCAGTAGACGAGGACGCCGACGGGGAAGTTGATGCCCATGACGGCGAAGATCAGCGGGAAGATGTACATGAGCATCTTCTGCTGCTGCATGTACGGCGTCTTGACCGTCAGGTCGACGTTCTTCGTCATCAGCTGGCGCTGGGTGAAGAACTGCGACGCCGACATCATCACGATCATGACCGCAGTGACGACGCGGACATCGGTCAGCGACGCACCAAGAGCGGCAACCTCCGAAGCGCTATCGGTGAACTTCGCGGCCAGCGGGGCACCGAAGATGTGTGCCTGCCGGGCACTGTCCAGCAGCGGCTGGTTGATGACACCGATCGTCTTGCCCGAGGCGATGGCCGAGAGCACGTGATACAGGGCGAAGAAGAACGGCGACTGCGCCAGGATGGGAAGGCACGAGGAGAGCGGGTTGGTGCCCGTCTCCTTGTACAGCTTCATCATCTCTTCGGACTGACGCTGCTTGTCGCTCTTGTAGCGCTCCTGGATCGCCTTCATCTTCGGCTGGAGCACCTGCATGTTCCGCGTCGACTTGATCTGCTTCACGAAAAGCGGGATCAGGCAGATGCGGATCAGCACCACCAGGGACACGATGGACAGGCCCCAGGCCCAGCCGGTGTCGTCGCCGAAGATCGCTCCGTACAGCTTGTGGAACTGAACGATGACCCACGAGACGGGGTAGGTGATAAAGCTGAACAGACTGGCAATCGTGTCCACTAATCAGGCTCCTTGAGCTTTGGGCGAGGTCTCTGAGGCCGGGCTGGGGGTTCGGAGACCGTTCCCCCCAGAAGGCACATCAGCGGCGGAGTCCCCGCCCTTGCTGCTGCGTATCGCTTGACGCAGCAGTTCGTGCCAACGCGGGCGTTTGCGTGGCGGGACGTGATCCACGCCGCCGGGTGACCACGGATTGCATCGCAGGATGCGCCATGCGGTCAGCGCTGTTCCCTTGATCGCTCCGTGCCGGTCGATCGCCGTATATCCATAGTGGGAACACGACGGGTAGTAACGGCAGACAGGCCCGAGTAGTGGGCTGATCGTCCACTGATACAGCTTGATAAGAGCCAGCAGCGGGTACTTCATCGCGCGCCCCCTCCCAGTAGCCGCTGAAGTGCGGCGTCAAGGTCTCGGGCCAGCTGTTCATGGTCGGCGTCGCCCGATCCGGGCAGCGCTCGTACGACAACCAGGCTACCGGGGGGCAGCAGGGGCAGTCGTTCGCGGACCAGATGGCGAAGCCTCCGCTTCACTGCTGTGCGTACGACCGCTCCACCCACGGCTTTGCTGACAACGAAACCCGCACGTGGCGGGGGAGCACTCTCCCCAGTCACGTGCGGGTCCGTTGCACCGCTGCGTAGATGGACGACGAGTAGCGGGCGGCCGGCCCGGCGTCCTCGACGTACTGCGGTCGCGAAGTCCTCGCGCCGCCTCAGCCGATTCTCGGTAGGCAGCACGTCATGACCTGTAAGCGATCAGGCGGACAGGTTGGCGCGACCCTTGCCACGGCGGGACGCGAGAATCGCGCGGCCGGCACGGGTGCGCATACGCAGCCGGAAGCCGTGGGTCTTCGCGCGACGACGGTTGTTCGGCTGGAAGGTGCGCTTGCTCACTCGGGGGCTCCAGAAATGATCGTGTGATGGCGGGACATCGCCTGGCTGTCACCGTGCGCCCACGAGAGACTCGCGTAAACGCCTTAGTGCACCGCTTCACAATCACTGATCGTGATCTTTGCCCATCGGAGGCAGGCGGCAGCAGCCATCGACAACTCGACCTGGTCACGGTACGCGCGGCTACGCCATCCGGTCAAACCGGCCCCACGGCGAGCCTGTAACGACCCGCGCTGTACACAGCCTGTGGACAACAACTTGAACGACGCGGGTCGGCCTGACTACCGTGGCTGAACTCCGGTTCTTTTTCTTCCTGCCTGCCGGGCCTTACCCATCCCGTCCCGAGAACCACACATTCGTGGGACCAGCGAGAGAGCGTGCCTTGTGGCTGACGTACCTGCCGATCTTGCCGCAGTGTGGCCACGAGTGCTGGAGCAGCTCCTCGGGGAGGGCCAGCAAGGCATCGAGCCGAAGGACAAGCAGTGGATCGAGCGCTGCCAGCCTCTCGCACTCGTCGCCGACACCGCACTGCTCGCCGTCCCCAACGAATGGGGCAAGCGCGTCCTGGAGGGCCGGCTCGCGCCGCTCATCAGCGAGACGCTGAGCCGTGAGTGCGGCCGCCCCATCCGGATCGCGATCACCGTGGACGACTCCGCGGGCGAACCGCCGAGTCCGCCGGCCCCGCCGATGCACCAACCCCAGCAGCCGCCCCGCTACCAGGGACCCCAGCACGACGAGCGCCAGCACAACGACGGGTACGACGGCTACGGCCACCGGCCCTCGGACGACGGCATGCCGACGGCTCGGCCCGCCTACCCGGACTACCAGCAGCAGCGACCCGAGCCCGGCGCCTGGCCGCGCACCCAGGAGGACCTCTCCTGGCAGCAGCCCCGGCTCGGCGGCTTCCAGGAGCGCGACACGTCCGCGGAGCAGTGGCGCGAACCGCAGCACGACTACCGCCCGCAGCAGCACGACTACCGGTCGCAGCCGCCCGAGCGTCAGGGGTACGAGCAGCAGCACCTCGAGCGCCGTGACATGCAGGAGCCCCAGCACCGGCCGTCCGGTGCCGGCACCGGACGCCCCGGCGGCGCCACCGGGCCTATGGGCGCACAGCCCGCACCCGCGCCCGGTCCCGGCGAACCACATGCCCGGCTCAATCCGAAGTACCTCTTCGACACCTTTGTCATCGGCGCGTCCAACCGGTTCGCGCACGCGGCGGCCGTAGCCGTGGCCGAGGCGCCCGCGAAGGCGTACAACCCCCTCTTCATCTATGGGGAGTCGGGACTCGGCAAGACCCACCTGCTGCATGCCATCGGGCACTACGCGCGCAGCCTCTACCCGGGCACCCGGGTGCGCTATGTGAGCTCCGAGGAGTTCACCAACGAGTTCATCAACTCGATCCGCGACGGCAAGGGCGACACCTTCCGCAAGCGGTACCGCGATGTGGACATCCTGCTGGTCGACGACATCCAGTTCCTGGCGAGCAAGGAGTCGACGCAGGAGGAGTTCTTCCACACCTTCAATACGCTCCACAACGCCAACAAGCAGATCGTGCTGTCCTCGGACCGGCCGCCGAAGCAGCTGGTCACCCTCGAGGACCGGCTGCGGAACCGTTTCGAATGGGGACTGACCACCGACGTCCAGCCGCCCGAGCTGGAGACGCGGATCGCGATCCTCCGCAAGAAGGCGGTGCAGGAGCAGCTCAACGCACCGCCGGAGGTACTGGAGTTCATCGCGTCCCGCATCTCGCGCAACATCCGCGAGCTCGAGGGCGCGCTGATCCGGGTGACGGCCTTCGCCAGCCTCAACCGGCAGCCGGTGGATCTCGGGCTGACCGAGATCGTGCTGAAGGACCTGATCCCCGGCGGCGAGGACTCCGCTCCGGAGATCACGGCGTCGGCCATCATGGCGGCGACCGCGGACTACTTCGGGCTGACGGTGGAGGATCTCTGCGGATCCTCGCGCAGCCGGGTGCTGGTGACGGCTCGCCAGATCGCGATGTATCTCTGCCGTGAACTGACGGATCTCTCGCTGCCCAAGATCGGTGCGCAGTTCGGCGGCCGCGACCATACGACCGTGATGCACGCGGACCGGAAGATCCGCGCGCTGATGGCGGAGCGGCGCTCCATCTACAACCAGGTCACCGAGCTCACCAACCGCATCAAGAACGGCTGACGGAGGGCCGGGTACGGCCTCTGCCACGCATACGTACGGCACCGGAAGGGCGCCCCGGACGGACTCTCACACAGTCCCCGGGGCGCCCTTCGTCGTTTCCGGACGGCTTCAGAACGCCTTCCAGCGGCTTCCGGGCGCCTCCCAACAGCCTCCGTGCGTCCCCCCGGACGGCTTCACGGCGCCTCCGCCGCAGCCTCGGTGTTCGAATACGCGTCGCCGACCTGCAGTTCTCCACAGATCTGGGGAGAATTCCCCCTCCACAGCCTGGGGACCACGAAGTTGTCCATACTGCTTCCACAGGGCGGTCCGCCGATGCTCCATCAGGGCTGGTCAGAAGCCTGGGGATTTGTGGTCAACAGTGATCCACAAGCTGTGGACAAGATATTCGTCCACAAGGGGCCGTCCGTGTTGTCCACCGGCGGCCCACAGGCAGGGTGATGTTGTCCCCAGCTTCTCCACACCCCTGTCCACTGTTCGGCAACGCAACACCGCTCTTCACCGCGCAGAGTGAAAGGCGTCACACCGATGAGGTCGGTTGGGCTGTGGGGAACCTGGGTAAAGCTGGGGACAGCCCTGGGGAGAAACACCGTCGCCCTGTGCATCGGGTGTGCAGAACTTCTGGGTGTCCACAGAAACACCGGGTTGTCCACCGATGCCACCCACAGGGCCGGTGGACAAAAAACTGGGCCTGACCTGGGAAAACGACGTTATCCACGGTTTCCACAGGCCCTACTACTACTGCCACATAGAGTTAGCTCGGATTCCGCTTCGAAGTCTGGGCTGTGCACAACTTGGTGCCGGAGCTCTCCGAACCTCTTGTCGCGACTTGACCCCGAGCAGCACCGAGTGTCGGTGCGGTACGTCAGACTGGTCCCCGGCGTCCTCCCCCTGCCATCGGCGGAGCGACCCCGACCAGACGACGAAGGCCAGCAGGGCGAGCGAGCAACAGCAGGAGGCGGTTCCGGTGAAGATCCGGGTGGAGCGCGATGTACTCGCGGAGGCGGTGGCCTGGGTGGCTCGCAGCCTTCCGGCCCGTCCGCCGGCGCCCGTTCTTGCGGGCCTTCTTCTGAAGGCCGAGGACGGCTCTCTCAGCTTCTCGAGCTTCGACTACGAGGTCTCGGCCCGGGTCTCGGTGGACGCCGAGGTCGAGGAGGACGGCACGGTGCTGGTCTCCGGCCGGCTGCTCGCCGACATCTGCCGTGCTCTCCCCAACCGCCCGGTGGAGATTTCCACCGACGGTGTACGGGCCACGGTGGTCTGCGGCTCCTCGCGATTCACACTCCACACCCTTCCTGTGGAGGAATACCCGGCGCTGCCGCAGATGCCGACCGCGACGGGCACCGTCCCCGGCGAGGTCTTCGCCTCCGCTGCCGCCCAGGTCGCCATCGCCGCCGGCCGTGACGACACGCTGCCCGTCCTGACCGGTGTGCGGATCGAGATCGAGGGCGACACGGTCACGCTCGCCTCCACCGACCGCTACCGCTTCGCGGTCCGCGAGTTCCTGTGGAAGCCGGAGAACCCGGACGCCTCGGCCGTCGCCCTGGTGCCCGCAAAGACGCTGCTGGACACCGCCAAGGCGCTGACCAGCGGTGACACGGTGACTCTGGCGCTGTCCGGCTCGGGCGCCGGTGAGGGCCTGATCGGCTTCGAGGGCGCGGGGCGGCGGACCACCACGCGGCTGCTCGAAGGCGACCTGCCGAAGTACCGGACGCTGTTCCCCACCGAGTTCAACTCGGTCGCGGTGATCGAGACGGCCCCGTTCGTCGAGGCCGTCAAGCGTGTGGCCCTCGTCGCGGAGCGGAACACCCCGGTGCGGCTCAGCTTCGAACAGGGTGTGCTGATCCTGGAAGCCGGTTCCAGCGACGATGCACAGGCTGTGGAGCGCGTCGACGCCGTGCTGGACGGCGACGACATCTCGATCGCCTTCAACCCGACCTTCCTGCTCGACGGGCTCAGTGCGATCGACTCCCCGGTTGCACAGCTCTCGTTCACGACCTCCACCAAGCCCGCGCTGCTCAGCGGCCGGCCCGCGGTGGATGCCGAGGCGGATGACGCATACAAGTACCTGATCATGCCGGTGCGTCTTTCCGGCTGATCCGGCCATCGGTCCTGTCACGGCAGTGTCCGGCCGGGCACGCTCAGCGCGGAGCTTGCCCAGCGGCCTGTCTCCTGCCGGGCGTAGGCTCGGCTTTGGGTACGAATCGGCACAACGCTTAAGGAATCTCTGATGGAGCTCGGTCTCGTCGGCCTCGGCAAGATGGGCGGCAACATGCGCGAGCGCATTCGCCGCGCAGGCCACACCGTCATCGGTTACGACCGCAACCCGGACGTCTCCGATGTCCACAGCCTCGAAGAGCTTGTGGGCAAGCTGAAGGGTCCGCGCGTCGTCTGGGTCATGGTCCCGGCCGGTGCCGCGACCCAGGCCACGATCGACGAGCTGGCAGCGCTGCTGTCGCCGGGCGACATCGTCGTGGACGGCGGGAACTCCCGTTGGACCGACGACGAGAAGCACGCGGTCGAGCTGGGCATCAAGGGCATCGGCTTCGTCGACTGCGGTGTCTCCGGCGGCGTCTGGGGCCTGGAGAACGGTTACGCGCTGATGTACGGCGGCGACGCCGACCACGTCGCGAAGGTTCAGCCGGTCTTCGACGCGCTGAAGCCGGAGGGCGACTTCGGTTCCGTCCACGCGGGCAAGGTCGGCGCCGGCCACTTCGCGAAGATGGTCCACAACGGCATCGAGTACGCCATGATGCAGGCCTACGCCGAGGGCTGGGAGCTGCTGGAGAAGGTCGACTCCGTCACCGATGTGCGCGAGGTCTTCCGCTCCTGGCAGGAAGGTACGGTCATCCGTTCCTGGCTGCTCGACCTGGCGGTCAACGCGCTGGACGACGACGAGCACCTGGACAAGCTGCGTGGCTTCGCCGCGGACTCCGGTGAGGGCCGCTGGACCGTGGAGGCGGCGATCGACAACGCGGTGCCGCTGCCCGCGATCACCGCGTCGCTCTTCGCCCGTTTCGCCTCCCGGCAGGACGACTCCCCGCAGATGAAGATGATCGCCGCGCTGCGCAACCAGTTCGGTGGCCACGCGGTCGAGAACAAGAAGTAACCGCAACGAAAGGCGGGCCGGACCAGCACCACCGGCCCGCGCTACGGAGCAGGAAGCCGGGAAGGTCGGCGTACACCCATGCATGTCACGCATCTCTCGCTGGCCGACTTCCGCTCGTACGCCCGGGTCGAGGTACCTCTCGATCCGGGCGTCACCGCGTTCGTGGGGGCCAACGGCCAGGGCAAGACGAATCTGGTCGAGGCCGTCGGCTACCTCGCGACGCTCGGCAGCCACCGTGTCTCCTCCGATGCGCCGCTGGTGCGGATGGGCGCGGACCGGGCCGTCATCCGGGCCGCAGTCACGCAGGGCGAACGGTCCCAGCTGATCGAGTTGGAGCTCAATCCGGGCAAGGCCAACCGCGCCCGGATCAATAGGTCGTCGCAGGTCAGACCGCGTGACGTGCTGGGGATCGTTCGAACTGTGCTGTTCGCCCCGGAGGACCTGGCGCTGGTCAAGGGCGATCCCGGCGAGCGCCGCCGCTTCCTCGACGAGCTGATCACGGCGCGGTCGCCACGGATGGCAGGGGTCCGCTCGGACTACGAGCGGGTGCTGAAGCAGCGCAACACCCTGCTGAAGTCCGCCGCGATGGCGCGCAGGCACGGCGGCCGGTCGATGGATCTGTCCACCCTCGACGTGTGGGACCAGCATCTGGGCCGGGTGGGCGCGGAGCTTCTGGCGCAGCGGCTGGATCTGATAGCGACCCTGCAGCCGCTCGCCGACAAGGCGTACGGGGATGTGGCGCCCGGCGGCGGCCCTGTGACCTTGGAGTACCGCAGTTCGGTCGGTGCGGGGGTTGAGCCCGCGCGTACCCGTGACGCGTTGTACGAGCAGCTGATCGCGGCCCTGGCCGAGGTCCGTAAGCAGGAGATCGAGCGGGGCGTGACGCTCGTGGGACCGCACCGGGACGATCTGTTGCTGGGGCTGCGCGGTATGCCTGCCAAGGGGTACGCGAGCCATGGCGAGTCCTGGTCGTATGCGCTGGCGCTGCGGCTGGCCTCGTACGATCTGCTGCGCGGGGAGGGCAATGAGCCGGTGCTCGTCCTGGACGACGTCTTCGCCGAGCTGGACGCGCGGCGCCGGGAGCGGCTGGCGGAGCTGGTGGCTCCCGGCGAGCAGGTGCTGGTGACGGCCGCGGTGGACGATGACGTTCCAGGTGTGCTGGCGGGTAGGCGGTATGCGGTGTCGGCGGGCGAGGTGGAGCGCGTATGAGCGGCTCCGGTGGTCCGGTGAAGGACGGCGGCTCGGCGTCGCAGCAGCCGTCGGGCGATACGGGTCGGCCGGCGGGCGAGGCGAGGCAGCCGGAGGCGTCGGGGGTCGACCTGGCCCGGGTGGCGCTGCGCGCAGCGAAGGAGCAGGCGCGGGCGCGTGGTGCTGCGGCGCAGCAGAAGAAGCAGGCCAGACGGGGTGGAGGACTGCGTTCCGGAGCGCGGGCGGACGGCCGTGACCCGCTGCCGCTGGGCGCTGCGATCAATCGTCTGATCACTGAGCGAGGCTGGGAGACGCCGGCCGCGGTGGGCGGGGTGATGGGTCGCTGGCCGCAGATCGTCGGTGAGGATCTGGCCAAACACTGTGTGCCGCTGCGGTACGACGAGGACCCCGACGAGCGGGTGCTCACGGTGCAGTGCGATTCGACGGCATGGGCGACGCAGCTGCGGTTGCTGGCGCCGCAGCTGGTGGCCCGGCTGAACGCGGATCTGGGGCACGGCACAGTGAAATTGATCAAGGTGTTGGGGCCGGGCGGTCCACAGCGCCGGTTCGGTCCACTGCGTGCGCCGGGTTCCACGGGCCCTGGCGACACCTACGGCTGACCTGGGCTTTCTCTCCGTATCCCGTTCTTTGCCCCCTTCTGGCGGCCCCTGTTCCCGGTTGTGTCGCGGCACGGCTGTGGAGGTGTGCTGCTCAGCCCGTCGTGGTGCCCGGCGCTTCCTGTATGTGCAGGTATGTGGCGGTTGAAACCGCACGGATGGGCTGATGCGTCCCTCACCGTAGCGGGAGGTTGACAGGTCGAAGCGCTCAATGCCCGCGTGAGCCTCTTAGGGCCCCTTCCTGAATATGGGGAGTCGTCAGGCGCTCATTCAGGGCGGCACATGCGGACTCAGGTACCGGCAAACCCCCATTCATGTCGGCGCTACCGGTAGACTGGTGAACAATCCCGCTTACTTGCGGGAGTCGTCGATACAAGCCGAACGACGCAGCCGCTCCCGCCTGCCCGGAGAACGGCCTGTGCTGTGCCAGAAAGGGCGCTTCGTGGCCGATTCCGGCAACCCCAACGAGAACATTCCGTCCACACCCGGTGAGAGCGGCGAGGTGCCTGCTTCGTACGACGCCAGCGCGATCACTGTCCTCGAGGGCCTGGACGCGGTCCGCAAGCGACCTGGCATGTACATCGGCTCGACCGGTGAGCGTGGATTGCACCACCTTGTGCAAGAGGTCGTCGACAACTCGGTCGACGAGGCCCTGGCCGGGCACGCGGACACCATCGACGTCACGATCCTTGCCGACGGCGGGGTCCGGGTGATCGACAACGGTCGCGGTATCCCCGTCGACATCGTGCCGTCGGAGAAGAAGCCCGCGGTCGAGGTCGTGCTGACGGTGCTGCACGCCGGCGGCAAGTTCGGCGGCGGCGGATATGCCGTCTCCGGTGGTCTGCACGGTGTCGGTGTCTCCGTCGTGAACGCCCTGTCGACGCGCGTCGCCGTCGAGGTCAGGCGGGACGGCTACCGCTGGACCCAGGACTACAAGCTCGGTGTGCCCACGGCGCCGCTGGCCCGTAACGAGGCCACCGACGAGACCGGTACGACCGTCACCTTCTGGGCCGACGGCGACATCTTCGAGACCACCGAGTACTCCTTCGAGACCCTGTCGCGCCGCTTCCAGGAGATGGCATTCCTCAACAAGGGCCTGACCATCAAGCTCACGGACGAGCGTGATTCGGCAAAGGCGACGGCGGGCGCGGACGTCGCGGAGGCCGTCGAGGTCGCCGAGGAGGAAGCGGCCCGTACGGTCACGTACCACTACGAGGGCGGCATCGTCGACTTCGTGAAGTACCTCAACTCCCGCAAGGGCGAAGTCATTCACCAGTCGGTGATCGACATCGAGGCCGAGGACAAGGACCGACTGCTCTCGGCCGAGATCGCGATGCAGTGGAACACGCAGTACAGCGAAGGCGTCTACTCCTTCGCCAACACGATCCACACGCATGAGGGCGGTACCCACGAGGAAGGTTTCCGTGCGGCGCTGACCACGCTGGTCAACAAGTACGCGCGGGACAAGAAGCTGCTGCGCGAGAAGGACGACAACCTCACCGGTGACGACATCCGTGAGGGGCTTACGGCGATCATCTCGCTGAAGCTGGGCGAGCCGCAGTTCGAGGGCCAGACGAAGACCAAGCTGGGCAACACGGAGGCGAAGACCTTCGTGCAGAAGGTCGTCCACGAGCACCTCACGGACTGGTTCGACCGGAACCCGAACGAAGCGGCGGACATCATCCGCAAGGGCATCGCGGCGGCCACGGCCCGTGTCGCGGCCCGCAAGGCGCGCGATCTGACCCGCCGCAAGGGGCTCCTGGAGAGCGCCTCGCTGCCGGGCAAGCTGAGCGACTGCCAGTCGAACGACCCGACGAAGTGCGAGATCTTCATCGTCGAGGGTGACTCCGCCGGTGGTTCGGCGAAGTCCGGCCGTAACCCGATGTACCAGGCCATCCTGCCGATCCGAGGCAAGATCCTGAACGTCGAGAAGGCCCGGGTCGACAAGATCCTGCAGAACACCGAGGTCCAGGCGCTGATTTCGGCCTTCGGCACCGGAGTCCACGAGGACTTCGACATCGAGAAGCTCCGCTATCACAAGATCATTCTGATGGCGGACGCCGACGTCGACGGTCAGCACATCAACACCCTGCTGCTGACGTTCCTCTTCCGCTTCATGCGTCCGCTCGTCGAGGCCGGGCACGTCTACCTCTCCCGTCCGCCGCTCTACAAGATCAAGTGGGGCCGGGACGACTTCGAGTACGCGTACTCGGACCGTGAGCGCGACGCCCTGGTCGAGCTCGGCAAGCAGAACGGCAAGCGGATCAAGGAAGACTCGATCCAGCGCTTCAAGGGTCTCGGCGAGATGAACGCCGAGGAGCTGCGCATCACCACGATGGACATCGACCACCGGGTGCTCGGCCAGGTCACGCTGGACGACGCGGCGCAGGCCGACGACCTCTTCTCGGTGCTGATGGGTGAGGACGTCGAGGCACGGCGCTCGTTCATCCAGCGCAACGCCAAGGACGTCCGCTTCCTCGACATCTGAGTCGGCCGTACCAGCAAGCAGCCGCTCGAAAGGACTTTGACCAGCAATGGCCGACGAGAACACCCCTGTGACGCCCGAAGAGGATCCCGCAGCCGCGGGTGTGGGAATGCGTGTCGAGCCCGTCGGGCTCGAGACGGAGATGCAGCGCTCCTACCTCGACTACGCGATGTCCGTCATCGTCTCGCGTGCGCTGCCCGACGTACGTGACGGCCTGAAGCCTGTGCACCGCCGCGTGCTGTACGCGATGTACGACGGCGGCTACCGGCCCGAGAAGGGCTTCTACAAGTGCGCCCGTGTCGTCGGTGACGTCATGGGTACGTACCACCCGCACGGTGACTCGTCGATCTATGACGCGCTCGTGCGACTGGCGCAGCCGTGGTCGATGCGGATGCCGCTGGTGGACTCCAACGGCAACTTCGGTTCTCCGGGCAACGACCCGGCCGCCGCCATGCGGTACACCGAGTGCAAGATGATGCCGCAGTCCATGGAGATGGTCCGGGACATCGACGAGGAGACCGTCGACTTCCAGGACAACTACGACGGACGCAATCAGGAGCCGACGGTTCTGCCGGCGCGCTTCCCGAACCTGCTGGTCAACGGTTCCGCGGGCATCGCGGTCGGCATGGCGACCAACATTCCGCCGCACAACCTGCGCGAGGTCGCGTCCGGTGCGCAGTGGTACCTGGAGCACCCGGAGGCCTCGCACGAGGAGCTGCTGGACGCCCTGATCGAGCGGATCAAGGGCCCGGACTTCCCGACCGGTGCGCTCGTCGTGGGCCGCAAGGGCATCGAGGAGGCGTACCGCACCGGCCGTGGCTCGATCACGATGCGCGCGGTCGTCGCGGTCGAGGAGATCCAGAACCGGCAGTGCCTGGTCGTCACGGAGCTTCCGTACCAGACCAACCCCGACAACCTCGCGCAGAAGATCGCCGACCTGGTCAAGGACGGCAAGGTCGGCGGCATCGCGGACGTCCGTGACGAGACCTCGTCGCGCACCGGCCAGCGTCTGGTCGTCGTGCTGAAGCGGGACGCAGTCGCCAAGGTCGTGCTGAACAACCTGTACAAGCACACCGACCTGCAGACCAACTTCGGCGCCAACATGCTGGCGCTGGTCGACGGGGTGCCGCGCACGCTGTCGATCGACGCGTTCATCCGCCACTGGGTGACGCACCAGATCGAGGTCATCGTCCGGCGTACGAAGTTCCGTCTACGCAAGGCGGAGGAGCGGGCGCACATCCTGCGCGGCCTGCTCAAGGCGCTCGACGCGATCGACGAGGTCATCGCCCTCATCCGGCGCAGCCAGACGGTCGAGGTCGCCCGTGAGGGCCTGATGGGCCTGCTGGAGATCGACGAGATCCAGGCGAACGCGATCCTGGAGATGCAGCTGCGCCGACTGGCCGCGCTGGAGCACCAGAAGATCACCGCCGAGCACGACGAACTCCAGGCGAAGATCAACGAGTACAACCTGATCCTGGCGTCGCCGGAGCGGCAGCGGCAGATCGTCAGCGAGGAGCTGGCGGCGATCGTCGAGAAGTTCGGTGACGACCGGCGCTCCAAGCTGGTGCCCTTCGACGGTGACATGTCCATCGAGGACCTGATCGCCGAGGAAGACATCGTCGTCACGATCTCGCGCGGCGGTTATGTGAAGCGTACGAAGACGGACGACTACCGCTCGCAGAAGCGCGGCGGCAAGGGCGTACGTGGCACGAAGCTCAGGGAAGACGACATCGTCGACCACTTCTTCGTGTCGACGACCCACCACTGGCTGCTGTTCTTCACCAACAAGGGCCGCGTCTACCGGGCCAAGGCGTATGAGCTTCCCGACGCCGGCCGGGACGCGCGCGGCCAGCATGTGGCCAACCTGCTGGCCTTCCAGCCGGATGAGCAGATCGCCGAGATCCTGGCGATCCGCGACTACGAGGCCGCGCCCTATCTGATCCTGGCCACCAAGGGCGGCCTGGTGAAGAAGACCGCGCTGAAGGACTACGACTCGCCGCGCTCGGGCGGCGTCATCGCGATCAACCTCCGCGAAACGGAGGACGGCAGCGATGACGAGCTGATCGGTGCGGAGCTGGTTTCGGCCGACGACGATCTGCTGCTTATCAGCAAGAAGGCCCAGTCGATCAGATTCACTGCGACGGACGATGCGCTGCGCCCGATGGGCCGTGCCACATCGGGTGTGAAGGGCATGAGTTTCCGCGAGGGGGACGAACTGCTCTCGATGAATGTCGTCCGGCCGGGTACGTTCGTCTTCACTGCCACCGATGGTGGGTACGCGAAGCGGACCGCCGTCGACGAGTACCGCGTTCAGGGTCGCGGCGGCCTCGGTATCAAGGCCGCCAAGATCGTGGAGGACAGGGGCTCGCTGGTCGGCGCGCTGGTGGTCGAGGAGACGGATGAGATCCTCGCCATCACGCTCGGCGGCGGTGTGATTCGTACGCGAGTCAATGAAGTCAGGGAGACGGGCCGTGACACCATGGGCGTCCAACTGATCAATCTGGGCAAGCGCGATGCCGTCGTCGGCATCGCTCGTAACGCCGAGGCCGGTCGCGAGGCCGAAGAGGTCGACGGGGCCGAGGGCCCCGAGGGTGAGACGACCGCCGAGGCGACTGTCGAAAGCACAGTCGAAGGCACGTCGCCTTCGGCCGGGGAGCACGAGGAGTAGAGCGTGAGTGGAGCCACGGGCGCCGGGGCCGCTTCCGGAGCTGGAGCGAACGGTGCCCGTGGCCCTGCCACGGACTCCCAAGGGGGCACTGTGACGGACACCCGGGGGCCTCAGCCCCAATACGAGGGATACGCGACCGGGCCGCTGCCCGGTGAGCGCGAGCCCACATCGGGGCAGGCAGGCGGGCCGTACCACCCGCCGCAGGCGTACCCCTCGCCCGCGGGCGGGACGCAGGGCGGCCGGCCCCAGGGAGCGCAGGCGACCCGTCGGCCGCGGACGGGGGCGCGGACAACGCCGCGAACCCGTAAGGCGCGGCTGCGGGTGGCCAAGGCAGACCCGTGGTCGGTGATGAAGGTCAGCTTCCTGCTCTCCATCGCGCTCGGTATCTGCACGGTCGTGGCGGCCGCGGTCCTGTGGATGGTGATGGACGCCATGGGCGTCTTCACCACCGTAGGCGGCACGATCAGCGAGGCGACCGGTTCCAACGAGAGCAACGGCTTCGATCTGCAGTCGTTCCTGTCGCTTCCGCGCGTTCTCGTCTTCACGTCGGTCATCGCGGTGATCGACGTGGTGCTGGCCACTGCGCTGGCGACGCTGGGCGCCTTCATCTACAACTTGTCGGCCGGCTTCGTGGGCGGTGTCGAGCTCACGCTGGCCGAGGACGAGTAGCGCTTCGGGTATCGATTTTGGGACTGGCCCCGACGTGCGCTAATCTTCAGAAGTCAGCGCGCAGCGCGGCGGGGCTATAGCTCAGTTGGTTAGAGCGCATCCCTGATAAGGATGAGGCCACAGGTTCAAATCCTGTTAGCCCCACAGCAAGAAGAGGGCGTCTCCCAAGCGGGAGGCGCCCTCTTCGTTTGCCCAGGTGCGGCAGCGGTTCCGGGCTGCGTCGTACTGACGTCCCCGTGTGTGACCGTCGGCACATGGCCGCTTCCCGGCCTTGGCCGGAGCCGGCTCTCCGTGACCGGGTGGCTGGGGTGGCAGACCGGCCGTGTCGGGAGAGGTGTTCGTGTGCCCGGCAGTCGTACGCCGCGGCGGGATCCCGGGCGGGCGAGGGTGTGCTGTGTCGGCTCTCCGGCGGGACACAGGACGAGGCGGGGCACACGGAAAAGCCCCCGTCCGGTGTGAACCGGACCAGGGGCCCTGTGCGTCGGTTGCGCCGCTCTCACGGCGGTAGGAGTGATGCGTCCCCTGCCGGGGCACCGTGGGCGGTGCGGGCGGCGCCTGTGGTGCCTGTGGCGGCCGGCGTGTTCCTCATGTCCGTGGACAGGTTCCTGGCGGCCGGTGAGGAGCCGTGAGCCTCGGCGCGGATGCGCTGCTTCATCGTGGGTGGCAGCGCCCTGTCACGCGGAAGGGTCCATCGCACAGACGGGGCGGTCGCGGTTGCGACGGCAGCACCCGTGTGCTCCTGGTTCGTGGCCGTCGGCTGCGCGGCCGCGGCGGGGGCGCTGACGAGGCCCATCGACGCGAGGAGCGCGAAGAAGGCGGTGATGAAGGCGGTCCAGAGGCTCTTGGCCTTGAAGGTGCTCATGGCCCCTCACTTTCGGGTGGTCCGGTTTGCTTACCTTTCTGATGATGTGGATCCGGGTCGCCAATTCATGGACCGACGCCACGGATCCGCCGATCTTCAGATGAACACCACTCGTATGGTTCAACCGGGCTGGACGAGTCGGCGTGAGGCCGGTCGGGAAGGTCGCATTTGCCCGAGCCCCGGTTGGGTCGCGGGGAGGTCACTGATCGGTATCGGCCGGTGTGTATAGTCGGGCGGCAGAGGTCTCCTATGTCAAGGAAAGACGAGGTCGCGCGGTGAAGAAGCTTCTCCTGGTCGCACTGGCCGCCATCGGCGGGCTCCTCGTGTACCGCCAGATCCAGGCGGATCGCGCCGAGCAGGATCTGTGGACGGAGGCGACCGACTCCGTGCCCGCAGGTTCGGGTGTGTGAGACGGAATCAGCCTGTTGCGGGCCCCGGTCGCTGAGCGGCCGGGGCTTCGTGCTGTTGCGGGACCGTGACACCTGTGCTCGTGAGTTCACTTGAGCAAATCGGTAGATTGCGTGAGCAAAAGGACCGGTGCTTCGATCGAGGGGTGCGGGTGGGGGCGCAGCGTGTCGAAGGTGTCGACAACGGCCCCGGACTGCGGCACCGCGCGCAGACTGGCCGGACAGCCGTCGGGAAGACCCTCCAGGACCGTGCCCACGGCGGTACGCGCGGAGTCCATCTCGGTCCGGTCGGTGCCGTCGTCGTCCGCCATGGACCCGGGGGAGTCGAGCCCGCTACTGGCCGGTCCGACTGGTCGCGGAGCGGGAGAGCGAAAAGAGATCCGACGCGGCGCGTTGGCCGGTGGAGCTCGCCCACGAGGTGAGGCGCCGCTGAAGAGGGGCGTCACGCCTGCCGCGCCGGAGCCGGAGTACGGCGCGGGCGGAAAGAGCGCCGTGACGCCTTCGGGTGACCTTTGGGATGTGCGGGGCGGCACCGGATTCAACGACGGCTCCGTGGTCCGGCCGGTGCACACCGGGGGCGGGTTCTCCATTTCGGTGACGCTGGGCACGCGGAGATCGTCGACACCCCGCAGACCGGTGTGGGGCTACGGGTGTCCGTGCTCGACGACGCGCGGGCAGGGCCGGAGCGCGACGCGGTCCTGGCGAAGAAGGCGGACAACGACGCGGACAAGAACGCAATTCAACTGCGGCCGCAGACAGCCACGGTGCGGGCGGGGCAGGATGGACCAGCATCGCGGCCGCTGCCGGGACGGGCGCCGTGGTGGTGGTGACCGCGGGGCTCGTGTTCATGCGCGGCCGCGGCGGAGTGGCCGCACGGACGACGAGGGGAAGCGCGTGATGAGGCAGCGCAGAAGAGGCCGGGCGACGCTGGCCGCGGTCGCGGCGATGTGCGCGGTGGCGGCGCTGCCGGTGCAGGCGCACGCCGCCGGTGAGTCTGCTCCGTACACCTTCGACCCCGAGGCCAAGACGATCCAGGGTGCGGAGATCAGCACCGACGCGTCTGAGCTGACCGCCGGATCCGTGTACAAGAGCTCGATCAAGCCGGGCGAGAAGCTCTACTACCGCCTTGACCTCGATGCCGACACGAATGCGTATGTCTCGGCGGTGGCGGTGCCCAAGCTCGGCGGCCAGGTCGCGTACGGGGACGGCATCAAGGTCAGTATCCGGGACAGCACCGACCTGCAGTGCAGCTCGGAGGATGCCAGATTCGAGTCGGCGGAGTTTGCTCGCCCGATCGCCGCGTACGCCTACCGGGTCCCGGAGAAGGACAGCACCACCTGCGACGAGGCCGGTACGTACAACGTGCTGGTCGAGCGGGAGAGCAAGGCCACCTCGTCGCAGGACGCGTGGGACCTGGAGCTTCGCTACGAGTCGGAGCCGAAGCCGAAGGAAGGCGGGTCGACCCCGACCCGGGCGCCGGAGAACTGGCCCTCGGCATCGCCGCCGCCGCTCACCCAGACCGCGCAGGAACGGCCGGGCGGCACAAGCTATTACGACGCCACCAGCCTGCAGACCGGCAAGTGGAAGGATGGCATCGAACCGGGGCAGACCCACTTCTACCGGGTACCCGTGGACTGGGGACAGCAGATCTTCGCCACTGTCGACCTCGGTAACAGCGTCGGCGGTTCGAACGAGTACATCGGCAGCGCGCTCGGCCTGTCCCTGGACAATCCGGCGCACGGCCATGTCGACGAGGCGTCTCCGCTGTCGTACTCCGGCAAGCCGGCCTCCGTGTCACTCGATCCGCTGCCCCCGGTGGCGTACGAGAACCGGTTCGCCTCCAGCGCCGATGCCAGCGCCATGCGGTTCGCGGGCTGGTACTACCTGTCGGTCTCGCTGAGCCCGGAGGTCGAGAAGGCGTACGGCAAGAAGGCGATCCCGATGACCCTGACGGTGAAGGTCGAGAACTCCGCGGGTCCGTCGCCATACGAGGGTTCTGCCGGCGTCTTCAGTGTCACGCAGGACGACAAGGACATGGCCAGAAGCGGCCAGAGCGCCCCTCAGGCCGCCAAGAGCGACACGATGAACACGGTCGCAGCGGCCGGGATCGGCACAGGCACCGTGCTGGTACTCGGGCTCGGGGCCTGGACGCTGATCGCGCGGCGCCGCACGGCGAGCGCCGCAGGTGGGCCGACCGCCACCGGCGCGGCCGGGCAGGCACCGTACGGAGGTCCGCCGCAAGCCTGGTAGCACCGTCCCGGGCCCGCTGGTCCGGACCCGTCGGTCGCCAGGCCGGCGGACTCAGGCCTGGGTCAGCGCCCAGATGCCCACGGCGAAGCAGATCAGCGCCACCAGCAGGACCGGGACCGCCACCTTCGCGGGTGGTCCCGGACGCTTCTGCGGCGGATGCGCGAGAACTCCTGCTCCGGGATGCGGAACCTGCGGCTGCTGAGCGGTGTATGCACGAGTGAGAGCTTGTTCGTGCTGCACTGCGGACGTCGGGGCCTGCGAAGGGTCCGGTGCGGCGGCGGGGAAGGGGGAACCCGTATGCGCCGGGAGCGGAGCCGGGGGCTGTGGGGTGGACGGCTGCTGAGGAGGCGGGGCCAGATGGAAGCTGCCCGTCTCCGACATCAGCGAGGGCGGCGGGGTATGCGGCTGCTGTACGGACTGGTGGGCGTCCTGCTGGAATGTCTGGCCCGTCGGGGTGGTCGGTGCAGTCACGCCGGGCTGGGGAGGAGTCTGGGTGACGGCAACGGGGCCCTCGGGGCCGAATCCGGCGGGCAACGGGCCGATCTGGTCGAAGACCTCCACGGGCTCGTCGTCGATGCCCGGCTCCGGCAGCATCTCGACAGCGGCGGCCAGGGCCTTGCGCGCACCCGTGGCCGTCCGGAAACGGGCCTGGGGATCCGGCTGAAGCAGACCCGCGAGGACCTGCCACAGCGGTTCCGGGATTCCCTGGGGGGCGCCGGGCGTGCCGTACGACGCGAAATGCTCGACGAGCGCCTTGGCGTCCGGCTTCTGACCCTGCAGCAGATACAGCGCGACGAGACCGACGGCGAAGAGGTCTGCGGGGAAGTCGGGCTCTGCGCCCATCATCTGCTCGGGAGCGAAGTACCCCGGCGTTCCCACCACATAGTTGGTCTCGGTGAGACGCGGTTCGCCCTTGCGCATGGAGATGCCGAAGTCGGACAGCCGCAGGTGCGGCCGGCCGGTACCGGTGGCCTCCATCAGGATGTTGGCGGGTTTGATGTCACGGTGCACGACGCCCTCCGCATGCACCGTCGACAGCCCGGACAGCAACTGGTCGAGCAGCGTGCAGACGAAGCGTGGAGGCAGCGGGCCGTAGTCACCGATGACATGTGCCAGCGAGCCACCGCTGACCAGATCCATGGTGAACAGGACCTTGTCGTCGTCCGCGGCCCAACTGGCCGGGGCGAGCACATGCGGATGCTCGATCCGCAGCGCCTGCTCGCGGACGAAGCGCAGCAACGTGTGGGCGTCGCTCTGCTGGAGAACCTTGGCCGCCACATACCGGCGGCGCCGGTGATCCCAGGCGCGCCAGACCGCGCCGACGCCACCACGTCCGATCGGGTCGATCAACTCGTACCGACCAGCGAAGACCTCACCCATTGCGCTGCGCCCGCTCCCAGTTCCTGTTTCGGCTCGTGGCCGGCTCTCGGGGGTAGTGCCCTAGGACTGTGGGGAGGCCCTAGCTCTGGTGTCCCTCGTAGTGCGCGACCGCGTCCGCGGTGCGGCCTGCGCCGTACACCTTGAGAAACTCTGCCAGTTCCGGGTGGGTCGGGGTGAGGGAGTTGGCGGCATCGATGATGTCCCCGGCGGCCGCGACCGACCGCAGCAGCGACTGGATCTCACGGACCACGCGCCGGACGGTCGGTGCCCCGCCGGTGGTCGAGGTCTGACCGGTGCTGGTGAGGACGGAGCCGCCCTGAGACTTCTTGATCTCTTCCATGCGGTCGGTGGCCTCCCCCGCGCTGAGGCTGCCGTCGGCGACCTGGCCGGCCAGCTCCTGCAAGGCCTGGACGCGCTGGACGACGGCCGGGTTGCCGATCTTCGCCCGCTGGCCGCTCATCAGCTGGGAGAGCATGGGCGCGGACAGCCCGAGTACGGCGGCGAGCCGGGCCTGGTTCAGGCCGAGATCATCTATCAGCCGGCGGAAGAGCGCCCCCAGCGGCTCTCCGTACCAACTGCGCTGAAGCTCTCTGGCTCTTGCCGTTGCCTCTTGCTGAGCTGCGTCCATGGCGTCTCCCCTTCGCTGCTGCGAACCTCGACGAGCATCTTACGGAGAGTGGTCGCCGACCGGGAGTCCCAATCTTTTTGGAAGATTCAGGGGGTCACCCGGTACTGTGGTCTGCGACGGAGACCGAGACGTTGATGCGCCCGGTGCTGTCCACCTTTTCGGGGCCTTAGCTCAGTTGGTAGAGCGCTGCCTTTGCAAGGCAGATGTCAGGAGTTCGAATCTCCTAGGCTCCACATCGAAAGACCCCTTTGACCTGCGGAAACGCGATCAGAGGGGTCTTTTCTTCGTCCCCGGCATCCATGCGGAGGACACCAGGACGCTCACATCGAGCGGCGCGAACCCCGTGAGAAGGCCCGCGCTCGCAGCGAGGCGGCGGTTCCGGGTTCGCGGCTGCTGTACTCGATGGGCAACGCAACGGGCGCCGGGAAACCTCTGGGGTTTCCCGGCGCCCGCGCTGCTCGGCCGGTGGCGGGCGGGGGATTCAGGGGCGGTCGTCGAAGTCGGTGCCGTCCACCTCGTCCGACCCGTCGTCCTCCTTGGCCTGGACGTCCGGGTCGAGGACCGTCGGGCCGGTGCCGTCGACCGAGGTCAGCGGCGCGTGATCGGAGACCTCCGTGGGGGCGGGAGGCTCGACCAGCCAGTCCGGGTTGGCCTGCTTGTCCCACCACCGCCACGCGGCATAGGCACCACCCACCAGGAGGGAGACCACCGCGAAGCCCTTGAGCAGGCGGCCGGCCTTGGCCCTCCGCCGGTGCTTCTTGGCCAGTTGCTGGATCTCCTTCGGAGTGACCTGCCCGCGCAGCGCTGCCAGGGCCGCGATACCGCGCGACGTGGCCTCCTCGGCGACGGGCTGGGCGGCGGCCATGGCGGACTCGACGCGGGGCACGGTGTAGTCCGCGGCACTCCTGGCGGCCTGCCGGGTGCGGAGCGCGGCCAGCTGGGTGACCTCGTCGACCTTGGGGGGCACGTGAGTGCGGGCCAGTTCGATACGTGGGGCGAGATAAGCGTCGTAGTGGACGCGGGCCTGCTGTGCTGCCTTCGACGCCCTCGGCGCGAGTCGCGCGCGGGCCTCGAGCGCATAGCGAGCGGCCTGGTCCTTGGCCGTGTCGGCGTAGGGCGCCACCACTTCCGCGGCGTGCTGCACGCTTTCCTTCGCCGAGTCGGTTGCGGCGCGCACGCTGTCGATGCGGGTCACGGGATCCTCCTCCTTGGTGGCGGGTTGATACTCCGCCTTTCCACCCATTTCGAGATCATGCCTCCCGCTGGCCCAAGTGGCATGCGGGGCGGGCATCCGGGTCATGAACGACGGTCGTGAGAGACGGCCACGAAAGACGTCCTCGGGCAATGCGGTGCAAGGGGAGCTTGCCGACGACAATGCCATGGTTCGGCTCAGTACGCGCCGGTTCGTCACGCGCTTGGCCTCATTTGTTCCTGCGGGAAGCGGCAGCCGCACAGCGGGCACTCGGGCAAGAAGGTGAGGGACGTCCGTTCGTCGGTGGCGGTCGGGCGACGCGAGGGACGGTCCGTGCAAGGATTCGGTGGACGTCAGCGAAGACTTACGGAAGGCAGATCGTGGCCGAGCAGCTTTACGCCACCTTGAAGACCAACCAAGGCGACATCGAGATCCGGCTTCTGCCGAACCACGCGCCCAAGACGGTCAAGAACTTCGTCGAGCTCGCCACGGGCGAGCGCGAGTGGACCCACCCCGCGACCGGCAAGAAGTCCAAGGACAGGCTGTACGACGGCACCGTGTTCCACCGTGTCATCAGCGGCTTCATGATCCAGGGCGGCGACCCGCTGGGCAACGGAACCGGCGGCCCGGGCTACGAGTTCGGTGACGAGTTCCACCCGGATCTCAGCTTCAACAAGCCGTACCTGCTGGCCATGGCCAACGCGGGCCCGGGCACCAACGGCTCGCAGTTCTTCGTGACCGTCTCGCCGACCGCCTGGCTGACCGGCAAGCACACCATCTTCGGTGAGGTGGCCGACGAGGCCAGCAAGAAGGTCGTGGACGCCATCGCCGGCACCCAGACCAACGCCCGTACAGACCGCCCGGTGCAGGACGTGGTGATCGAGTCGGTCGTCGTCGAGACCCGCTGATCGCCGGTGGTCACCGAATGATCACTCTCTGATCTCCCTTCCGGGAACCAATCGCCCTGCTCGTCCGTACTGTTACATAGCGGACGAGCAGGGCGGCGTCGTATGTGGCGGCGTCCACGACGACGACCGAGGGGACCAGGAAGTGAGGGAACCGATGGACGAGAAGCCGCCCGGCGCCCAGGACCGGTCCGCTGCCACCGGAGGTCCGCTCGCCTGCTACCGCCACCCGGGCCGTGAGACGGGGATCCGCTGTACGCGCTGCGACCGCCCGATCTGCACCGAGTGCATGGTCAGCGCGTCGGTCGGCTTCCAGTGCCCGAACTGCGTCCGCGAGGGATCCGGTACCGGGCACGGCCCGGCCGCCAACCGGCCGCGCACGATCGCCGGCGGCACCGTCGCGGCCGACCCGAGGCTGGTCACCAAGGTTCTGCTCGCCCTCAATGTCGCCCTGTTCATCGCGGTGCACGTGAAGGCGTCACTGCTCGACGACCTGACGCTGCTGGGCCGGGCCACCTTCTACTACGGCGGTCCGCCGGAAGGCGTTGCAGAGGGCCAGTGGTACCGGCTGGTGACGTCGATGTTCCTGCACCAGGAGGTGTGGCACATCGCGTTCAACATGCTGGGACTGTGGTGGCTCGGCGGCCCCCTGGAGGCGGCACTCGGCCGCGCCCGCTACCTCACGCTCTATCTGATCTCCGGCCTGGCGGGCAGCGCTCTCACCTACTGGCTCGCCGCGCCGAATCAGCCTTCGCTCGGTGCCTCCGGTGCCATCTTCGGTCTGCTGGGCGCCACCGCCGTGCTCATGCGCCGCCTGAACTACGACATGCGGCCGGTCTTCGTGCTCCTCGCGCTGAACCTGCTCTTCACCTTCACCTGGGGCGGGATCGCCTGGCAGGCGCATGTCGGCGGCCTGATCGCGGGGACGGTGATCGCCATCGCCATGGTGCACGCACCGCGGGGGCGGCGTGCGCTGGTGCAGTACGGGACCTGCGCGCTGGTCCTGGCGGCGGTGGCCCTCATCGTGCTCGCCAGAACCGCCGCACTGACCTGATGACGGAGCGCTCGCAAGCCGTCTCACGAAAGTTGTCCACAACCGGGGTGTGATCTTGTGCATTCCGCGGGAACAACTGTGCCCCTTGCCTCTGAGCTGGGTTTTTCCAGCTCGGACAAGGGGCGCACCACCCCTCGACGGGGGAGGCTGCAGTCATACTGGCGGCAACATCCAGGGAGTTATCCACAGATCGTCCGACCTTTTCCCCCGCCTGTGGATAACGCTGTGGGTAACTCAGGGCAAGGGTTGCGATACCGGGGTCATCTGTGGTGCCGGATGCGGGGTGGAGCTACTTCCACTGCGTGGAGACACCGAAGCCGCCGGCGATGAAGCCGAAGCCGACCACGATGTTCCAGTTCCCCAGCGCCTTGATCGGCAGATCGCCGTCGGTCACATAGAAAACGACGATCCAGGCCAGACCGATCAGGAAGAACGCCAGCATCACCGGCGCCACCCAACTGCGGTTGGTCAGCTTTATGTTGGTTGCCTGCTTCGCCGGAGGCGGCGTGAAGTCGGCCTTCTTGCGGATACGTGACTTCGGCACGAGGAACTCTCCTGTCGATGCGCTGCGTGACCGCGCAGGGAACTATGGCTGGCGCCGGGGCAGGGCGCGAGGGGGAATGCTGCCTCCCCCGGGCGTCCGTTAGCGTAGTGCTTCCGTGGCGTCGAAGGAGATAAGGGTACGTTGAGCAATTCTGCCGACTCTCCCCAAGGGCCGGTCCGGCGTACCTTCCGGCACCCGGTCCGGGTGCTCACTGCCGCTGTCTTCGCCCTTGCCGGACTGATCTTCGTCACCAGCGCCAACACGGCCAAGGGCACCAACATCCGTACGGACTCCTCGCTGCTGAAGCTCTCGGACCTGATCCAGCAGCGCAGCGGGAAGAACGCGGGGCTCGACGACTCCAACGCGGCCCTGCGCGACGACATCGACGCCCTCGCCCAGCGCGACGACGGCAGCACGAAGGCGGAGGACGCCAGGCTCAAGGCGCTGGAGCAGGAGGCGGGCACCAAGAAGCTCTCCGGCCCGGCTGTCGCCGTCACGCTCGACGACGCCCCGCCGAACGCCACGGCGAAGCCCGGCTACCCCGACCCGCAACCCAACGACCTGGTCATTCACCAGCAGGACCTGCAGGCC
The DNA here is from genome assembly GCF_029428675.1 of Streptomyces sp. JH14. Classification (GTDB taxonomy): domain Bacteria; phylum Actinomycetota; class Actinomycetes; order Streptomycetales; family Streptomycetaceae; genus Streptomyces. Next base: position 3,579,251 of record NZ_JAJNEL010000001.1, read on the forward strand.
GTAGTCAACGCGCTCTGGCAGGGCGGCGCCCGCGGCATCCGGGTCATGGACCAGCGGCTGATCTCCACCAGCGCGGTGCGCTGCGTCGGCAACACGCTGATCCTTCAGGGCCGGGTCTACTCACCCCCGTACAAGATCACCGCGGTGGGCGATCCGGACGATCTCAGGAAGGCCCTCGACAACTCCCCGGCGATCCAGAACTACCTGCTCTACGTGAAGGCGTACGGGCTGGGCTGGAAAGTCGACGAGCACGAGACGGTGACTCTTCCCGGCTACTCGGGCACAGTGGATCTCCACTATGCCCAGCCGGTGAAGTAGCGAGCAGTTCCGGGAGGCCGACCGGTGTCGGTGCGACTGATCGTCAGAACGCTCAGCGAACTGTGCATCACCGCAGGCACCTTGATCATCCTCTTTGTGGTGTACGTGCTGTTCTGGACCGGAGTGAAGGCCGCCGGCGCGACCGAAGGACAGATCGACGACTTGCAGAGCCAGTGGGCGCAGGGGACCGTGTCCACACCCGCGCCGGCCACGTCGCAGACGTCCCCGCCGCCCACGCCCGCAGCATCCGCGCCCGACGCATACCGCGACGGAAAGCCGTTCGCGATGCTGTACATCCCCCGCCTCGGCAAGGGCTGGGAGTGGCCCGTTCTGGAGAACACCGAGGTAAAGACGTTGCAGCGGGGCCTCGGCCACTACCGGGAAACCGCCCCGCTCGGTGCGACCGGCAACTTCGCGGTGGCCGGGCACCGCCGTACGTACGGGGATCCCTTCAAGGACTTCCCGAAGCTGCGCCGCGGAGATCCGGTGATACTGACGGACGGCACGACGTGGTTCACGTACCGCATCGACAAGAGGCCGTACCGGACCGTGCCGAGCGACATCGGCGTGATCGACCCCGTCCCCCGCAAGTCCGGGTTCGACGGTCCCGGCCGCTATCTGACGCTGACCACCTGCGACCCCGAGTGGGGCAGCAGCCACCGGCTGATCGTCTGGGCACATCTCGACGCGACCCAGCCTGTGACCGACGGCAGGCCAGCAGCTTTCCACAGCTGACCCACGCTCCTGCCCCAGCCCTTTAGTCTGGTCCCGTACCGAATGAAGGGGACAGCATGTACGGCTGGATCTGGCGGCATCTGCCGGGCAACGCGTGGGTGCGCGGGCTCATCTCGCTCGTTCTGGCACTTGCCGTCGTCTATGTGCTTTTCCAGTACGTCTTCCCGTGGGCCGAGCCGCTGCTTCCGTTCGGCGACGTGACGGTCGACGGCACGAACGGAACGGGGGCCGGCCAGTGAGCGCCCGCATCCTTGTCGTCGACAACTACGACAGCTTCGTCTTCAACCTCGTTCAGTACCTCTACCAGCTCGGCGCCGAGTGCGAAGTGCTGCGGAACGACGAGGTGACCACGGCCCACGCCCAGGACGGCTTCGACGGTGTCCTGCTCTCGCCGGGCCCCGGCACCCCCGAGCAGGCGGGTGTCTGCATCGACATGGTGCGCCACTGCGCGGCGACCGACGTCCCGGTCTTCGGCGTCTGCCTCGGGATGCAGTCGATGGCTGTGGCCTACGGAGGTGTGGTGGACCGGGCGCCCGAGCTGCTGCACGGCAAGACGTCACCGGTGATCCACGAGGGCAAGGGCGTCTTCGCCGGGCTGCCGTCCCCGTTCACCGCGACCCGTTACCACTCGCTCGCTGCCGAACCGGAGACGATTCCGCCGGAGTTGGAGGTGACGGCGCGCACGGCCGACGGCATCATCATGGGCCTGCGCCACCGGGAACTGGCTGTGGAGGGCGTGCAGTTCCACCCGGAGTCGGTTCTGACCCAGTACGGCCACCTGATGCTGGCCAACTGGCTTGCGGAGTGCGGGGATGCGGGAGCCGTCGCGAGGTCGGTGGGGCTCGCGCCGGTGGTGGGCAAGGCCGTCGCGTGACCGCACTCCGTCCCGAGCACGACGCCGGACAGGACGGCCCGTACGAGCACCATGCGTACGAGGCCACGGGCGCGTTCGAGGCGGCAGTCGACCAGCTGGCGGATCCGCTGAACGACCCGCTGCCGGGGCAGCATGCCGCGCCGTGGTTCCGGGCGGAGAGCCCTCCGCCGGAGGGGGCACAGGCCGGGGCGGCGCAGGTCGGGCAGATGCAGACGTCACAGGGGCCTCAGGAGCCCCAAGGGGCCCCGCGCGAGTGGTACGACCCTGAGGGGTACGAACGGGACTGGTACGGGCAGCAGGAGCCTGTTGCGGCGCCTTCGCCCCCGCCGCCCCCCTCCAACGACGAGACCGTCGGTCTGCGGACGGCCGACATCCGCCGATCAGTCGCCGGAGCGGTGGCATCGGCTCCGACAACTGCATCGGCTCCGCCCGCTGTTCCTCCACCGCGACTCGAGCCGGAGCCGGACCACGTACCCGAGTACGGCCCGGTGCCGGAGGCGGACGGCTCCGTAGCGGCCGGCCCCGGTCCGGAGATCCAGGGCCCCGAACCGCTGGCAGAACCACCCACCGGAGGTCGCGCCGAACGCCGGCGCGCCGCCAAGGGGCGCGGCCGCCGTCGCGCCGAGCCGCAGCAGGATTCCCGACCGGAATCGGCGTCCTCGGACGGCAGGCCGCTGACGCGCGTCGAGGCCCGCCGCGCCGCCCGCGCAGCCAAGGACAGCCCCGCCGTCGTCGCAAGCCGGGTCGTCGGCGAGCTGTTCATCTCGCTCGGTGTGCTGATGCTGCTGTTCGTGACGTACCAGCTCTGGTGGACCAATGTCCGAGCCGACCAGATCGCCGGCAATGAGACGCACAAGATCCAGGACGACTGGGCGAGTGGCGACGACCGCAAACCCGTGGCGTTCGAACCGGGGCAGGGCTTTGCCATCATCCACATCCCGAAACTGGATGTGGTCGCGCCCATCGCCGAGGGCACCAGCAAGGAGAAGGTTCTCGACCGCGGCATGGTCGGTCACTACGGCGAGGGTGCGCTCCGTACCGCGATGCCGTCGGCCGCGCAGGGCAACTTCGCGCTCGCCGGCCACCGCAACACGCACGGCGAACCGTTCCGCTACATCAACCGGCTGCGCCCGGGAGACCCGATCGTGGTCGAGACGCGCGATGCGTACTACACGTACGAGATGACCAGCGTCCTTCCGCAGACATCGCCGTCCAACGTCTCGGTCATCGGACCCGTGCCGCCCGGATCGGGGTTCACAAAGCCCGGCCGCTACATCACTCTGACGACCTGTACGCCGGAATTCACGAGTACGTACCGATTGATCGTCTGGGGCAAGATGGTCGACGAACGGCCGCGCAGCAAGGGATTGCCCGACGTGCTCGTCGGCTGAACATCACCACAACAGGGACGGGTGCGGTGGCAGCGAGGACCCAGCAGCAGGAAGAGCAGACGGACGAGTCCGCGCCCCCGGTACGGAACAGGGACCGCCACCCCGTCGCGACCGCGATCAGCGTCTTCGGTGAGCTGCTGATCACCGCCGGCCTGGTGCTCGGACTGTTCGTCGTCTACTCCCTGTGGTGGACGAACGTGCTCGCCGACCGCGAAGCCAAGAAGCAGAGCCACAGCGTCCGCGATCAGTGGGCGGATGAACCCGGCGCTCTGGACACCAAGGACGGCATCGGCTTCCTGCACGTACCCGCGATGAAGAACGGCGAGGTACTGGTCAAGAAGGGCACCGACACCAAGATCCTCAATGACGGTGTCGCCGGCTACTACACCGATCCTGTGAAGTCGGCTCTCCCGTGGGACAAGCAGGGCAACTTCACGCTGGCGGCTCACCGTGACGGGCACGGGGCGAAGTTCCACAACATCGACAAGGTGAAGACGGGTGACGCGGTCGTCTTCGAGACGAAGGACACCTGGTACGTCTACAAGGTCTTCAAGGAGCTTCCCGAAACCTCGAAGTACAACGTCAAGGTGCTCCAGCCGGTTCCGAAGGAAGCGGGCGTGAAGAAGCCCGGCCGCTACATCACGCTGACGACCTGTACGCCGGTCTACACGTCGAGGTACCGCTACATCGTGTGGGGCGAGCTGGTGCGTACGGAGAAGGTCGACAAGGACCGTACGGTCCCGGCGGAGCTGCGCTGACCCTAGGATGGCGAAGGGCCCGAAGCCGCAACTTCCTTTTGCGACTTCGGGCCCTTCGACGTTCGGCGTATTTACCGCAGTGCCTGCAGTGTCGCGCCCGCGCTCCAGGCTTCCAGCAGGCCGCGGTGCACGGCGGTGACGCCGACCTGCATCGCAATGTCGAGCGCCTCGCGGGAGAACGGGCAGGTCGCCACGTACACGGCCACGTCAGCTTGGTGCAGCGTCTTGGTGCCGACGAACTTCTGCATCTCGCCGCTCCATACCGAACGGTACGGGGCGAAGTTCTTGCACTGGACGACCAGTCGGCGACCATCGGAGGTGTACGCGGTGATGTCGGCGCCGCGGTCGCCGCTCCCACCGTGGACCTCGACATCGGTGCAGCCGTCCCGACGCAGCAGTCCGGCGATGTGCTGCTCGAACTCCCGCCAGTTCATGGCGTCCATCGACGCCATGACCCCGGTGAGGGGGCGCTGCTCGTGCGTGCGCTGAAGGCGACGTAGCTGGATGTCGTGGCGGACGAGCCGCCGCTCGATCTGCTGGACGTTCTCACGGAGGCTGATGAGTTCCCGCTGCTGCTCGCCAGAGGTCTCGATGAGGGCGTTGAGTATGGGGACGACGGTGGTGCCGAGAAGACGGGTGAAGCTCTCCTCACTGAGTCGCGTGATGTGGGCGTCGAGCGATTCGACGTCGCTGTCATGCCGCGGGGTATCCGGGATCAACGGGCGTGCCCGGGAAGCGTGCTCGATGTCGAGCAGATACGTGCGGACGCGGCGCGCGATCTCACTGTCCCGGAGCAGCATGGCGACGTTCAGGACGGTCCGCCGGGGCCACAGAGCCATGCTCGAACGGGGCTGTGGATAACTCTCCGGATAGGAACTCAACGTGAGTTCCTTAAATTTCTGCAGCTCAGCGCCCCGGATCACCCTCAGGCCGTTTGATTCGAGCTCTTCGCGATGACGGCTGAGGAGGTTGTTGATGACTGTTTCCGCCACCTCGAAGTAGGTGGCGACCATGGCGGTGGTCACGTGCATACCGTCCGGCAGCAAGGACAGTGTTTTGACTCGGTCGAGTGCCTCTGTCCGCTCGGCAAAGCTCTGACGCAATGCCTGTGACTCCACCAGAGCAACCTCGTTGATCACGCTCTTGACCCTTCGCGTAGCCGTGTGTGCGAACGGAGCCCGATGCCCCGCCCCACCCGATCAACGAATCGGCACATATGAAGACACGATCGGTTTACGGCTGCATGTGCGGTATGCCAGGTGCAAGGCATGCGACGGACACAGCGAAGGGCCCCGGTCACCGTTGAGGTGGCCGGGGCCCTTCGCGTTTGTGCGATTCGGCGTCAGTTCCGTGAGCCGGTTGGGCCGCCGAAGAAATTGCCTCCGCCGTTACCGTTCCCACCGATGGTGGTGAGGGTTACGGGGGTAGCCGGGTCGGCCGGTGTGCCTGGCGCAGGCGTGACGTCGGTGACTCTGGCGTTGTCGTCCGGCGAGCTGCCCTGCGCGAACTGGATGTTCGTGAAGCCTTGCGAGGCCAGGATCTGCTTGGCTTCCGCGACCGTTTTGCCCAGGAGCCCCTGGGGGATCGGTTTCGTCGCCGGCTGAGCCGGGCCCTTGGAGACCGTCAGGACGATCTGGGTGTCCAGCGGCGCCTTGCTACCCCCTGGCGGGGTCTGATTGATCACCGTGTTGATCGGCTTTTCCGATTCGACTTGGGTCTGCGACACGTTCTCGAAGCCGTTGGCCTTGAGCTGCGCCACCGCGTCGTCGTACAACCTGTCGATCACAGGGGGAACGTCCTTCGTGGCCTGCTTGGCGACCGTGATCTTGACCTCGGACTCCCGCTCGGCCTTCGCGCCGCCCTTGGGGGTCTGCTCGAGTACGGTGTCGGGATCCGCGGTGGACGATTCGGCCGTCACGACCGTCACCGTGAATCCCTTGTCCTCAAGGATCTTGCGGGCGTTCTCCTCGGACTTCTCCGTGACGTCCGGGACCTCGACCTTCGGCGCGCCGGTGGAGACGACGACCGTGACGGTCTCGTTCTCCGCCATCTTGCCGTCTTCGGGGCTCTGGCTGCAGATCTTGCCCTTGGGCTGGTCCTCGCAGGGTTCGCGCGAGCCGACCTTGAGGAGGACGCCGGCGTTCTTTGCGAGGTCCTGCGCATCGTTCAAGGTCGAGCCGACCATGTTCGGCACATCGACCTTGCCGTTGTCGCCGTTGCCGCCGCTGAAGACGGATCTGCCGATCAGGATCGCGCCGATCAGCACCAGAATGCCCGCGACGACCAGCAGGATCGTCGAGGTGTTGCTCTTCTTCTGACGGCGGCGGTCGGGGCGGTCGTCGTATCCGTAGCCGCCGTCGTCCGGGTTGACCGGGGGCAGCATGGATGTCTGGGCGCCGTTCTGGTCCGCGGCGCGCAGGGCTGTGGTCGGCTGGTCGTTGCCGTACCCGTCGTAGCCGCCGTACCCGCCGTAGCCGGCCGCGCCCATCGCCGCGGTGGCGGCGACCGGCCGGCCGTCGAGGCAGGCCTCGATGTCGGCGCGCATTTCGTCCGCCGACTGGTAGCGGTAGTCCGGGTCCTTGACCAGGGCCTTCAACACGATCGCGTCCATTTCGGGCGTGATCTCGGGGTCGAAGGTGCTGGGGGTCTGCGGCTCTTCCCGCACGTGCTGGTAGGCAACCGCGACGGGTGAGTCGCCGATGAACGGCGGCCGGACCGTCAGCAGCTCGTAGAGCAGGCAGCCGGTCGAATACAGGTCGGAGCGGGCGTCGACCTGCTCGCCCTTCGCCTGCTCGGGGGAGAGGTACTGGGCGGTGCCGATGACGGCCGACGTCTGGGTCATCGTCATGCCGGAGTCGCCCATGGCGCGGGCGATGCCGAAGTCCATGACCTTGACCTGGCCGGTGCGCGTCAGCATGACGTTCGCCGGTTTGATGTCGCGGTGGACGATGCCTGCGCGGTGCGAGTACTCCAGTGCCTGGAGGATCCCGACCGTCATCTCGAGCGTGCGCTCGGGCAGCAGCTTGCGGCCGGAGTGCAGAAGTTCTCTGAGCGTCGACCCGTCGACGTACTCCATCACGATGTACGGGATGGAGACTCCGTCGACGTAGTCCTCGCCGGTGTCATAGACGGCGACGATCGCCGGGTGATTGAGCGAGGCGGCGGATTGCGCCTCTCGGCGGAACCGGGCCTGGAAGGACGGGTCGCGGGCGAGATCGGTCCGCAGCGTCTTCACAGCGACGGTGCGGCCGAGCCGGGTGTCATGAGCGAGGTAGACCTCGGCCATGCCACCACGACCGAGCACCGAGCCCAGCTCGTACCGGCCGCCGAGGCGACGCGGCTCTTCCATAACTGTTCCAGCCCTCTCCGTCAGTCCGAACCGCACCGGTGTGGGGTCCGGCGGTGTGCTGCTCGCGCATACGCTACCGGCCACGCCCCGGCTGATCGGCCCCGAGCCGTCACCTGATATCTGACCGGTATCCCAATGTGCAGATATGGCGCCCGATGTGATGGGCGTCACGTCTACTTGCCGAGGACCGCCTTCATCACGTCCCGTGCGATCGGGGCGGCGAGTCCGCCACCGGAGACGTCGTCCCGGTTGGCCTGGCTGTCCTCGACCACCACGGCCACGGCGACCGGCGAGCTGCCGTCGCTGGTCTTCGCGTACGAGATGAACCAGGCGTACGGCTTCTCGCTGTTGTTCAGGCCGTGCTGGGCGGTACCGGTCTTGCCACCGACGGTGACGCCGTCGATGAGGGCCCTGGTTCCTGTACCGCTCTTGACGACGGTCTCCATCATTTCCTGGAGCTTCTGTGCGTTCTCACCGGAGAGGGGCTGGCTGAGCTGTTCCTTCTCGTGGGTGTAGATGTCGTCCAGGTTGGGCGCCTGGCGCTTGGCGACCATGTACGGCTGCATGAGCTTGCCGTCGTTGGCGACCGCGGAGGCGACCATGGCCATCTGCAGCGGAGTGGCTCGGTTGGACGCCTGGCCGATGCCGGCCATGGCGTTCTGCGGCCGGTTGTCCTTCGGGTAGATGCTGGCAGCCGAGCGGACCGGAGTGAAGATCTCCTTGTTGAAGCCGAACTTGGCGGCCTCGTCCATCATCTTCTGGTTGCCCAGGTCGTCGCTGATCTTGCCGAAGACGGTGTTGCAGGACATCCGCAGCGCTTCCCGGAGCGAGGCGTTCTCACACGGGATGTTGCCCTCGTTCTGCAGGACGGTGCTCACCTGCGGGAGCCGGTACGGCAGGGGGGAGTCCGTCTTGTCGTCGATACCGGTGTAGAGGCCGTTCTCCAGGGCCGCGGCCGCGGTGACGACCTTGAAGGTCGAGCCGGGCGGGTAGGTCTCGCGCAATGCCCGGTTGAGCATCGGCTTGTCCTTGTCCTTCTGGAGCTTCTGCCAGGCCTCGGAGTCCTTGTCGGAGTTGCCCGCGAAGGTCGAGGGGTCGTACGAGGGGGTGCTGGCGAGGGCCAGGATGGCGCCGGTCTGCGGGTCGAGGGCGGCCACGGCGCCCTTCTTGTTGCCGAGTCCCTCGAAGGCGGCCTTCTGCGCGGCGGCGTTCAGGGTGGTGACGACGTTGCCGCCCTGCTTCTTCTCGCCCGTGAACATCGACAGGGTGCGGTCGAAGAAGAGCTGGTCGTCGTTGCCGGTGAGGATGCCGTCCTCGATCTTCTCCAGGAAGTTGGCGTCGAACGCCTGCGAGGAGTATCCAGTGACGGGCGCCCACATGGGGCCGTTCTTCCAGACCCGCTTGTACTTGAAGTCGCTGCCCTTGGTCACGACGGAACCGGTGACGGGGTTCCCGTCGACGATGATGTTGCCGCGCTCATGGGCGTATCGCTCGATGCGGACGCGGCGGTTCTCGTCGCGGGTGTTCAGCTCGTCGGCGCGGACGTACTGGAGGTAGTTGGTCCGCACGAGCAGGGCGAGGATGAGGACACCGCAGAAGATTGCGATCCGGCGCAGGGGCTTGTTCACGGTCGGACCACCTGGGTCATCTCGGCGTCGGAGGAGGGTGCGGGGGCCGGTGCGGGGCGGCGCGCGGTGTCGCTGATCCGGATCAGGACGCCGATGAGTGCCCAGTTGGCGATCACGGATGACCCACCGGCTGCGAGGAACGGCATCGTCATACCGGTCAGCGGGATGAGTCCCATGACACCGCCGGCGACGACGAAGACCTGGATCGCGAAGGCTCCCGAGAGGCCGATCGCCAGGAGCTTGCCGAACGGGTCGCGGGCGGCGAGTGCGGTGCGCACGCCGCGCTCGACGATGAGGCCGTAGATCAGCAGGACTGCCATCATTCCGGCGAGACCGAGTTCCTCGCCGACGGTGGAGAGGATGAAGTCGGCGTTCGCGGCGAAGCCGATCAGGTCGGAGTTGCCCTGGCCCCAGCCGGTGCCGAGGGTGCCGCCGGAGCCGAAGGACATGATGGCGTTGGCGATCTGCTCGCACGCGCCGCTCGTGTCGCTCGTGTAGCAGGCGAACGGGTCGGCCCAGGCGTTCACACGTGACTGGACGTGGGGTTCGAAGGTGGCCACCCCGACCGCGCCGGCTGCGGACATCAGCAGACCGAAGACGATCCAGCTGGTCCGTTCCGTGGCTACGTACAGCATGATCACGAAGAGGCCGAAGAACAGCAGCGACGTACCGAGGTCGGTCTCGAAGACCAGGATCAGGATCGACAGGCCCCAGATCACGAGAATCGGTCCGAGGTCACGGCCGCGGGGCAGGTACAGACCCATGAAGCGGCGGCTGGCCAGGGCCAGTGCGTCTCGTTTCACCATCAGGTAGCCGGAGAAGAAGACCGCGATGACGATCTTCGCGAACTCGCCGGGCTGGATGGAGAACGGACCGAGAGTGACCCAGATCTTGGCGCCGTTCACCGAGGGGAAGAACATCGGCGCGATCAGCAGGACGAGCGCCACGACCATCGAGATGTAGGTGTAGCGCTGCAGGATGCGGTGGTCCTTGAGCGCGAGCAGTACGGCGACGAACAGGGCGACGCCGATCGCGGAGTACATCAGCTGCTTGGGGGCATCGGGGGTGAAGCCGCCGAACAGTGTCTCGGCCCGCTGGATCAGTCGCGGCGACTGGTCCAGGCGCCAGATCAGCACCAGTCCCAGTCCGTTGAGCAGGGTCGCCAGCGGCAGCAGCAGCGGGTCCGCGTATGGGGCGAACTTGCGCACCACGAAGTGGGCGACGCCGCCGAGGAGGATCAGGCCGAGCCCGTATCCGAGCATGCCGGAGGGCAGTTCGCCGTCCATGGCAAGGCCCACATTGGCGTAGGCGAATACCGAGATGCCGATGGCGAAGGCCATCAGGCCCAGTTCGGTGTTGCGGCGGCTCGGCGCGTCGATCGCGCCGATCGTGGTCGTGTTGGTGACAACGCTCATGGTGCTGAAGGCCCCCTACGGCTTACTGCTTACCGCACTGCGGGACCAGCTTTTTCTCTTCCTCCGAGAGGCTGGGGCCGGGAGTGGGAGTCGCTGTGGTCGGCTTGGTCTTGGTGGTGCCGGACTGTGCGGTCGTCTTGGTGACTTCCGTGTCCGTGCCGCCGGCTTCGCCCTCGCCGGTGCGGGCGTTGCTCTCCGCCTCGGCGGCGCGGCGCTGCGCGTCCTTCTTGCAGGCGGAGGCCTGGGTCGAGAGCTCGTTGATCTTTTCGCGGGCGTCGGCCAGGTTGCCCTCGGCGATGGTCGCCTCGACCTGCTTGCGCTGGTAGGGCGGGAGGTACTTGAGTTCGATCTCGGGGTGGTCCTTCTCGACCTTCGAGAGCGAGACCCACGCGAGGTCCTGGCTGATGCCGCGGAAGAGCGCGACGTGTTCGTTCTTCGCGCCCACGTAGAACTGGTTCTGGGTCCAGCGGTAGCCGCCGTACACACCGCCGCCGATGACGGCCAGTGCGAGCACGATGTACAGGGTCCTCTTCAGCCACTTGCGGCCGCCGCCGGGCTTGATGAAGTCGTCGTCGGTGTAGGCGTCGAAGGAGCCGTCCGGCATTCCGCCGTAGCCGAGGCCGTCACCGCTTCCGGGCGGGCCGAAGCCGCCTGCGGGCGGTGGGACGGAACGGCCGAGGCCGGCCGCGCGTCCGGCCGGGGTCTCCATCATGCCGCCGTCGTTCAGCTGGGCGGCCTGGTTCTCGGCGACCGCGCCGACGATGACCGGAGTGTCGTTGAGCCGTCCGGCCAGGGTGTCGTTGCTGTCGACGTCGAGGACGTCGGCGACGATGCAGGTGATGTTGTCCGGGCCACCGCCGCGCAGGGCGAGCTGGATGAGCTCCTGGATGGTCTCCTGCGGGCCCTGGTAGCTGGCGAGGGTCTCTTCCATCGTCTGGTGCGAGACGACGCCGGAGAGCCCGTCGGAGCAGATCAAATAGCGGTCGCCGGCCCGGACTTCACGGATGGAGAGGTCGGGTTCGACGTGGTCGCCGGAGCCCAGCGCGCGCATCAGCAGGGAGCGCTGCGGGTGGGTGGTGGCCTCTTCCTCGGTGATCCGGCCCTCGTCGACCAGCCGCTGCACCCATGTGTGGTCCTGGGTGATCTGGGTCAGTACGCCGTCGCGCAGCAGGTACGCGCGGGAGTCGCCGACGTGTACCAGGCCGAGGCGCTGTCCGGTCCAGAGCAGCGCGGTGAGCGTGGTGCCCATGCCCTCGAGCTGGGGGTCCTCCTCGACCATCATGCGCAGTTGGTCGTTGGCCCGTTGGACTGCCGTGCCGAGCGAGGTGAGGATGTCCGAGCCCGGTACGTCGTCGTCGAGCTGGACGAGCGTGGAGATCACCTCGGAGCTGGCGACCTCACCGGCCGCCTGACCGCCCATGCCGTCGGCGATCGCGAGAAGGCGCGGACCGGCATAGCCGGAGTCCTCGTTGCCTTCCCGGATCATGCCCTTGTGCGATCCGGCGGCGAAGCGCAGGGACAGACTCATGCGCACCTCGCCCGTCGGCTCGGGGTACAGCCGGTCTCGAGCCACACTGCCCACCCTCCGGTCGGGAGCCGGGCCGGGTCCGTTGCCCGGATCCCTGCGGCTCGCTCGCTCCGCTCGCTCATTGTCGTACTACTTCCGCAGCTCGATGACGGTCTTGCCGATCCGGATCGGCGCGCCCAGCGGAACAGGCGTCGGGGTGGTGAGACGGGTCCGGTCGAGATATGTGCCGTTGGTGGACCCGAGATCCTCGACGATCCACTGGCCGTCACGGTCGGGGTAGATCCTGGCATGCCGGCTGGACGCGTAGTCGTCGTCCAGCACGATCGTTGAGTCGTGGGCCCGGCCCAGGGTGATGGTCTGTCCCTGGAGCGCCACCGTGGTGCCGGTGAGGGTGCCCTCGGAGACGACCAGTTTTGTGGGTGCCCCCCGGCGCTGGCGGCCGGGCTGCTGGCGTTGTTGCGGCGGTGCCGCGGCGTTTTGGCGTGCCTGTTGCGGTCGTGCGTCGGACGCAGAGCGGCGTGAGCCGCGCTGTGTGACGCGCGTTCCGAACAGGTCGCTGCGGATGACCTGGACGGCCACGATCACGAACAGCCACAGAACGGCCAGGAAACCTAGCCGCATGACCGTCAGGGTCAGCTCTGACATTGCCCCCGCTTCACCCTTCGGCTTGCCGGTAAACGATTGTGGTGCTGCCCACGACGATCCGCGAGCCGTCGCGGAGCGTAGCGCGGGTTGTGTGCTGCCCGTCTACCACGATGCCGTTGGTAGACCCGAGATCCTGGATCGTCGAGGGCGTTCCGGTCCGGATCTCACAGTGCCGGCGGGATACGCCGGGGTCGTCGATCCGCACGTCGGCGTCGGTGCTGCGTCCCAGCACCAGCGTCGGGCGGGAGATCTGATGGCGGGTGCCGTTGATCTCGATCCAGCGTCGGACCTGCGCGTTCGGCATGGGGCCGGGCGCGGCCGGCGGGCGCCGGTCGTGGGCGGGTGCGCCGTGGCGGCCGCCGCCCGGCGGCGGGGCCGCGGGCATGGGCGGAACGGCGCTGGGCGGGTAGCCGTAGCCACCCGTGGGCTGGGGAGCGGCGGGCCGCCCCTGTCCCGGGTGGCCGGACTGTCCCAGGTGGCTCTGGGGAGCCTGCTGGCCCTGCTGCGACGAGCTCGACGCGAGGGTGCGGCTCCGTACGCGGTAGAGCCCGGTGTCGAGGTCGTCGGCCTTCTCCAGGTGGACCTTGATGGGTCCCATGAAGGTGTACCGCTGTTGCTTGGCGTAGTCCCGGACCAGACCGGAGAGTTCGTCGCCGAGCTGGCCCGAGTACGGGCTGAGGCGCTCGTAGTCCGGGGCGCTGAGCTCGACGATGAAGTCGTTGGGGACGACGGTCCGCTCGCGGTTCCAGATCGTTGCGTTGTTGTCGCATTCGCGCTGGAGGGCACCCGCGATCTCGACCGGCTGGACCTCGGACTTGAACACCTTGGCGAAGGTGCCGTTGACCAGACCTTCGAGACGCTGCTCGAAACGCTTCATGACTCCCATGGGGCACCTCCTCCGGTGTTCTCGTCCCTGTACTGCTTACTGATCGTATCCACGCGTCGGGAAATCGGCTGGTTCCCCTTGTCTGCCCTGTGGATGAGTGTCACCTCTCACATGGATCGTAGAGGTGGGCTCCTGACAGTGTCCCGCACCTGGGGTGCACTGAGGAGGAGTGGGGGCGGGCGGCGCGGGTTCCGGCCGCCTTGGTTCGTCCTGCACCTGCCCACGAAACAACGGATGTGAATCCACCCTGTCCAGCGTGCTAATCTTCCGGATGTCGCCAGGCGCTCGCACCAACAGGTGAGAGAGTCTGAAAACACCACTCATGCGCGAGTGGCGGAACGGCAGACGCGCTGGCTTCAGGTGCCAGTGTCCTTAGGGACGTGGGGGTTCAAATCCCCCCTCGCGCACAAGAGAGAAGCCCCACAGGCCAATGGTCTGTGGGGCTTCTTCGTTCCCGGTGTCGCGTCCGGTGCCGGCGTTGTTCTGTTCCTTGTTTCACGTGAAACGCCTGATTCGGGGTGTTCCGTGGCATGGCAGGGCGTTCTGGGCTGTGTGAGCACAAGGAAGGGCCGGGGCCGCGGAGATCGAGTACTCCGCGGCCCCGGCCCTTTGTCGTACGGCTCAGGCGGCGAAGCGGGCGGCGAGCGCCTTGGCCTTCTCTGCGGCGTCGGTGAACGCCTTGGCGCGGGAGGCCTCGGCGAGCGGGATGAGCTCGGCCATCGCCGGCTGGGAGTGGGCCAGCGTGAGCTCCGGAACGATGAAGTCGACCTCGGCGCCGAACATGCTCGTCAGGAGCTTCTCCAGGTAGTTCTGCACGAACTCGGCGTCCGCGCGCGGGGTGCCGGGCGCGTACGAGCCGCCGCGGCTGGCGACGACGGTGATCGGAGTGCCCGCCACGGGGCTGTCGGGGCCTGCGTTGTGGCCGACGATGATCACCTGGTCGAGCCAGGCCTTCAGGGTGGACGGAATGCTGAAGTTGTACATCGGCGCGCCGATCAGGACGGCGTCTGCCGCTTCCAGTTCGGCGGCGAGCTCGTTGCGCAGCGAGTCCCCGGCGCCGGCGGCGGCTGCGGCGGCGTCCAGGTGGGGCAGCGGGTTCGCGGCGAGGTCGCGGTAGACGACCTGTCCGTCGGGGTGCTGCTCGATCCATGTCTGGACAAAGGCCGCAGTGACCTCGCGCGATGCGGAGCCCTGGGGGAAGACGGCGGAGTCGAGGTGCAGAAGCGTGGCCATGGGGGTCTCCACGGATGTCTAGGGGAGGTGATGTCCGGCCGGATGGGAGGGCATCTGTTTTGTACGTACCTAGTAATAACATAGGTCCTTACTATTCGTAAGTCCCGCACGACGACGCAGTACTCTTGGTGTATGGCGGAGCACAGCGAGCAGGCGTGTCAGCGGGTCGACGTGGGCATCACGCGCGTTTTCGAGCTGTTCGGGAAGCGCTGGACGGGCCCGATCGTCTCCGTGCTCATGCAGCAGCCGGTGCACTTCGCCGATCTGCGGCGGGCGATTCCGGGCATCAGTGAGCGCATGCTCTCGGACCGGCTGTCCGAGCTCGGCGCGGCCGGCCTGGTGGTGCGTCAGGTCGACGAGGGGCCCCCGCTGCGGGTCTCGTACCGTCTGACGCGGGCAGGAGCCGCGATGGAGCCCGCACTCAAGGAGCTGGCGCTCTGGTCGAAGACGTACCTCGCCGATGACGGGGGCGGCTGCTGACGGCCCCCGGGGCTGTGACTTCTGCCGCTTCGGATGGTGCACCCGGCTTCTAGGCCTGCTGGTGCCCCTCCTCGGTGCCCTGGCTGCTTGTCCCGCCCGACGCGTTGTAGCGCAGCAGGTACTCCGCGAAACGGGCCAGATCGTCCGAGGTCCACTCCGCCAGGCGCTCCTGGTAGGCGGTGCGGCGGCTGGCCTGGGTCGAGGCGAGGGCGCGGGTTCCGGCCTCGGTGGGATGCAGCACCTGGATGCGGTGATCGGCGGGGTCCGGGTGGCGCTCCACCAGGCCGAGTTTCTCCAGGGTGCGGATCTGCCGGCTGACCGTCGACTTGTCGAGCATGTAATGCGCCGCCAGGTCCGTTGCGCGGCAGCCGTGGCGGTCGTCGATGTGCGCCAGCAGCGTGTACGAGACCAGGGGCAGCTCCGGATGGAGGCGGGCCGCGGCGGCGCGCGCCCGGCGCGCGAACGCGGTCAGTTCGCGCTGAATGACATCCAGTGACTCTTCGCGTTCCCCGGGGGTGTCTGTCACGGATCTCACCTTCCCTCACCAAATTTCAGTTGTATAGTACAACAAATATAGGAGTTGTAAAAGCCAACTATTGGAGTTCCGATGTCCACAGGCCCGAGCGCTACCGGCTCCACCGCCGGGGCCGTACGTCATGTGCTGAGCCATCTCGTCACCCCGCTGTTGATGTGCATCGGCATGGGGCTCGCCTACCTCGGGGCGTTCCACGCCCCGGAGCCGCATGACCTGAGGGTGGACGTGGTCGGGGCGGGTCCGCAGGCCCAGGTGCTCGCGCAGACGCTGCAGGACAAGAGTGATGGGGCACTGAGCGTGCGTACGGTCCCCGATCGGGCCACCGCGGTGAACCACCTCAAGACACAGGCGAGTTATGGCGCATACCTGCCGGGGAAGGACCCCGGGCTGCTCGTGGCCTCCGCCTCCTCCGACACCAGTGCCACAGTGGTGGAGAAGGTCTTCACCGAGGTCGCGGCCGCGCAGGGCGACCCGTTGAAGGTGACGGACACGGCGCCGACCGCGGACGGCGATCCGACCGGCCAGGGCATCTTCTTCCTGCTGGTCGCGGTGAGCATCGGGTCGTACGCGTCGGTCGCGGTGATCGGCGGCGCCGGTGCGGTGCTGGCCCTGCGGATCAGGGCGATGCTGGCCGTCGGCGCGTCGCTGGCCGTGAGTGCCGTCGGAGCGGCATTCGCAGGGCCGCTGTTCGGCCTGGTGGACCACGGGCTCAGCGGTGTCTGGGCGATGGCGTGGCTCTACTCGGCGGGCATCCTGCTGGTCGGTATCGGGCTGCACACCTTCCTGAAGCGGTGGACGACGCTCGGCGTGATGGTGCTGTTCGTGATGCTCAACTTCACCAGTTCCGGCGGCATCTTCCGGCCCGAGCTGCAGCCCGGGTTCTTCGGTTCGCTGCATGCCTTCTGGAACGGTGCGGGCTTTGTCGAGGGCGTGCGCAGCCATGTGTACTTCGACGGGCATGCGCTCGGCGGCCATGTGCTGGTGCTCGCGCTGTGGTTCGTGGTGGGTCTGGCCGTGATGGGTGCCGCCGGGCTGGCCGAGGGGAAGCGGCGGAGCGCTGCCGCGCACGCCCAGGGCGCGGCCGGCTCCCGGCACCGGGCCGGGGCGGAGAACCGGACGGCGGCGAGCCCGTCCGAGGCGGTGCTCCGGTCACAGGCCGAGGCGAAGGAGGAGCTGGAGGAAGAGCTCGAGGAGGCCGTCGCGGTCTGACCAGGGCAGAGTGTTGTCCACAGGCGTCCGCCCTGGTTTTCCACAGGGGCGGACGCCCGTTGGTGTACGGCGGTACCGTCGTCGGCAGTTGATGTTGGGGAAGGTCGCCGGTCGACGGCGGGGGAGGCTGCGTGCCATGGGTGAGTTCAGTGCGACGGTGCCGATGCAGCGGGCTGTGACGGTCGGGCCGCGCATTCCGGTCGTGCCCGGGTTCGCGCAGCGCGCGGTGGTGGCGGAGCGGAGTGCCCCGTCGTCGCCGAAGCAGGCAGGCAAGGCGCTGCGCGGCCGGGTGCCCAGGAACTCCCACGACTCCTTGGTCCTTCCGGCCGGTCGGCCCGACGCGGTGCAAGCGGTCGAGGAGTCGAGCCGGGGCCGCGTTCGCGACCTGGCGCCGATCCGGGTGGGGCGCATGGCTGCCACGCCGTTCGCGTTCCTGCGGGGTTCCGCCGGGTTGATGGCCCATGACCTGATGGGCACACCCGTGACGGGGGTGGGGGCCCAGTTGTGCGGCGATGCGCACGCGGCCAATTTCGGGCTGTACGGCGATGCGCGCGGCAGCCTGGTCATCGATCTGAACGACTTCGACGAGACCGTGTTCGGTCCGTGGGAGTGGGATCTGAAGCGGCTCGCCACCTCGTTGGTGCTGGCGGGGCGTGAGGCGGGAGCGGACGAGGGCACCTGCCGGCAGGGTGCGTACGACGCGGTGGGTGCGTTCCGGCGGACGATGCGGCTGCTGGCCAGGCTGCCCGCCCTCGACGCCTGGAATGCCATCGCGGACGAGGAACTCGTCTCGCACACGGATGCGCGCGATCTGCTCGGCACGCTGGAACGGGTCTCGGAGAAGGCCCGCAACAACACCAGTGCGCGCTTCGCGGCCAAGTCCACGGAGGAGTCCGAGGACGGCGGGCGCCGCTTCGTGGATGCACCGCCGGTGCTGCGGCGCGTACCGGATGCGGAGGCCGCGGCCGTGGCCGCGGGGCTCGGAGACTATCTGGGCACGATCTCCGAGGACCGGGTGCCGCTGCTCGCACGGTACGCGATCCACGATGTGGCGTTCCGGGTGGTCGGTACGGGCAGCGTCGGTACCCGGTCGTACGTGGTGCTTTTGCTCGACCACCGGGGCGAGCCTTTGGTGCTGCAGGTGAAGGAGGCGCGGCCCTCCGCGCTGGCGCCGTATCTGCCGACCGTCGGGTTCGAGGTGCCGGAGGTGGCGCACGAGGGGCGCCGGGTGGTGCTCGGGCAGAAGCGGATGCAGGTCGTCAGCGACATTCTGCTGGGGTGGGCGACCGTGGACGGGCGGCAGTTCCAGGTGCGGCAGTTCAGGAACCGCAAGGGCAGTGTGGACCCGGTGGCCCTGACGGCCGACCAGGTCGACGACTACGGGCGGATGACGGGTGCGCTGCTGGCGCGGGCCCATGCGCACAGTGCCGACCCGCGGCTGATCGCGGGGTACTGCGGGAAGAGCGACGAGCTGGACGAGGCGATGGCGAGCTTCGCGGTGACGTACGCGGACCGTACGGAGGCGGACCACGCTGAGCTGGTGCGGGCCGTCGGCGCCGGCCGAATAGCGGCCGAGCTGGGGGTCTGAGGCGCCGCTGCACGACCGCGCGTCCTCGGGGCGTGGGACGGGGCCATACGCTGGACGGGTGACCCACGAAGCCGCCGGGGTGCCGACCACCCGGAACGACGATGACCGGCAGGACAACGACCGGCAGCACGAGCAGCAGGTGCAGGACGGGCAGCAGGTGCAGGACGAGCAGCAGGGCCTCACGGCCGATGCCGGTGCGGACGCCGAGACGGACGGTGCAGCCGGCCGCGCCGCCGATGGGGCGCGTCCCGAGGCGCGGCTGGCGAAGGCCGTGCGAGTGGCGGAGCAGGCGCTGATCGAGTTCGAGATCGCAGTGGAGACCTTCCGCGTCGAGGTCGAGAATTTCTCCCGGCTGCACCACCAGAAGCTCGGCCCGATGTACGCCCGCCTCGACGAGCTCGATGCGCAGATCGCGGAAGCCCGGGCCGCCAGGACCGGTGACCCCGAGGACCTGCGCAGGGCGCAGGAGGCGCGGGCGCTCGTGATGCCGATGCCGGGTGTCGAGGAGCTGTTCCACGACTGGATCGACTCCGAAGGGCTGTCCCCCGAGGCGGCGGCGATGCTGACCGAGCAGCCGGTTCGGCCGCCGAAGCGGGTCCGGCCGACCGAGGAGGCGCGCAAGCTCTACCGCGAGCTGGCTCGCAAGGCTCACCCGGATCTGGCTCAGGACGAGAAGGAGCGCGCGCGCCGGGACGAGTTCATCACCCGCGTCAATGGCGCCTACGGGCGTGGCGACGAGACACTGCTGAAAGAGCTGGCGCAGGAGTGGGAGGCCGGGCCGGTTGCGGAGCGGGCGGAGCTCAGCGAGAGCGAGGAGCTCTACGCCCGGCTGGACTGGCTGACCCAGCGCAAGGAACTGCTGACGGTGCTCGCCCAGGAGCTGGAGGAGAGTGCGATCGGGGCGATGCTGCGGATGGCACCCGACGATCCGGACCGGCTGCTGGACGAGATCGCCGAGCAGCTGCTGGGTGAGGTCTCACAGCGCGAGGCGGAACTGGCCGGGCTGGTGCAGTAGCGTTTCTGGTGACCCTGGAGTGTACGTACGAGAGAAGGCATGACCCATGAATTTCGCCCCGCTGCCCTCGGTGGATGTTGCGGCGGTGCCGTCGGACGGCCTTGTGCTGGACGTCCGGGAGAACGACGAATGGGCCGCCGGGCATGTCGAAGGTGCCCTGCACATTCCGATGAGTGACTTCGTCAGCCGCTTCGGTGAGCTGACCGAGGCGGCCGAGGACGGCCGCCGCGTGCACGTGATGTGCCGCGTCGGTGGACGGTCCGCCCAGGTCACCCAGTACCTGGTGCAGCAGGGCATCGACGCCGTAAACATCGACGGCGGGATGCTCGCCTGGGACGGTGCCGGCCGTCCGATGGTCACCGACAACGGCACCCCGGCCTTCGTTCTCTGATCCGGCCGTAACCTCTGGTCCGGCCGGAGAGCGCGCCGATCCGGCCGGAACGGACGGTCCGCCCACGGTGCCACGGCTCCGGGGCGGAGCGCGGCCCTCAGTCGAGAGGATGGGCCGCCAGCAGGTCGCCCAGGGCCTCCTCATGGGCCGCCGCCGGACCGAGCGAGAGCTCGATCTGCTTCGCCCAGGCGTGGAAGCGGTGCAACGGGTAGTCGGTGTCCGCGCCGAAGCCGCCGTGCAGGTGCTGGGCCGTCTGCACGACCCGGCGGACGCCCTCCGACGCCCAGATCTTCGCCACGGCGACATCACCCTCGACGGGCAGCGGGCCGGCGGCGCCGGTGGAGATCCGCCAGGCCGCCTGCCAGAGAGTCACTTCCATGGCCCGCAGATCGATGTAACGGTCCGCGGCCTGGACGGCGACGGACTGGAACGTCGCCACCGGGAAACCGAACTGCTCGCGCTTGCCGGTGTACTCGCTCGTCATGGCCAGCACGGTCTCGCCAAGTCCCAGTGCGAGCGCGCAGGTTCCGGTGGTGAGCAAGGCGCGCAGCCACTCCCAGGCTCCCGGGGCGCCGATCAGCGCACGGTCGTCGACGCGCACTGCGTCGAGCCGGACCTCGGCGAGCAACTCGCCGCTGGTGGAGACCTGTTCGGCCAGGGTGACGCCTTCGGCGGTGCGGCTCACCAGGGCCAGTACGGCCCGGCCGTCGCTCGTCCGGGCGGGCACGGCGATCCAGTCGGCGCACTGCGCCCACGGCACCCCCGACTGCACCCCGTCGAGCACCCATACCGGGGTGTCGCTGCCGTTCTCCCCGTCGCCCGGGCGGGCGGTGACGGCGAGCTCGGCGGTGCCATGGCCGGTGCGGCCGTTGGCCCCGACGGTCAGGACCAGCTCGCCCCGGCCGACTCGGGGCAGCAGCTCGGCGGCCAGGCCGGGATCACCGTCCTGCTGGAGCGACATCGCGACAGCGCAGGTCTCCAGCAGTGGTACCCGGGCGAGCACCTTGGCGGACTCCCGCAGGACCAGGCAGAGCGCGACCGGATCGAGCCCGGACCCGCCGTGTTCCGGCGCCAGCGTCAGGCCCAGCAGGTCGCCTGCGGCCAGGCCGGCCCACAGCGAGCGATCGATGTCCTGGGCCACTGCGCCCTGTACGAGGGCGGGGCTGGGTACCGCGTCGGGCTCGACGCCCGAGAAGATCGCCCTCGCTGCCTCGGCGGCGGCCTGCTGCTCCTCGGTGAAGGTGAAGTCCACTGCCCTGACCTCCTGCGAACCGCATTGCCCGTACTAGGACCTGACGGATCGTCAAGATAGAACAGGTTCTACAAGAAAGGAACAGGAGGGCGGGACGTCGGCGAACGGCCGGGGAGCCCGGTGGGGTCAGCGGTCGAAGTCGAGCTCCACCTCCGAAGTGACCGGGTGCGACTGGCAGGCCAGCACATAGCCGGCCCCCGTCTCCTCCGGTTCCAGCGCGAAGTTGCGGTCCATCCGGACCTCGCCCGAGACCAGGAAGGCCCGGCAGGTCCCGCACACCCCGCCCTTGCAGGCGTACGGCGCGTCGGAGCGGCTGCGCAGCACCGTCTCCAGCAGTGATTCGCCGTCCTGGACCGGCCAGCTTCCCGAGCGGCCGTCCAGCGTCGCGGTGAGCGTGCTGTGTGCAGGTGCCTCGACCCGGGCGCGGACGGCCTCGGCCGGCCCGTCGTCGACATGGAAGATCTCCTGGTGGATACGGGTCCGGCCGACGCCGAGGCCGTGCAGCGCACGTTCTGCTGCCACGACCAGGCCGAGCGGCCCGCACAGATACCAGCCGTCCACCTCGTCCACCGAAAGCAGAGCGGGCAGCAACCCGGTGAGCCGCTCCCGGTCGAGCCGGCCGGACGGGAGGCCCGCCTGCTGCTCCTCCCGGGAGAGCACCGTCACCAGCTGAAAACGGTCCGGGTAACGGTCCTTGAGGTCGGCGACCTCGTCCAGGAACATCGTCGACGCCGCTGTCCGGTCGCTCCGGATCAGGCAGAACCGGGCCTCGGGCTCCCGCGCCAGCAGCGTCGATGCGATCGACAGCACCGGGGTGATGCCGCTGCCGCCGACAATCGCCGCGAAATGCCCGGCGCGAGGAGTGAGCACGAAGCGCCCCATCGGAGGCATTGCTTCGACCTGGTCGCCGACGGCGAGTTCCTTGAGGGCGTACGTGGAGAACGCTCCGCCGTCGACCAGCCGGATGCCCACCCGCAGCGCCGGATCGGCGGACGCCTCGGCGGCCGGGGCACAGATCGAGTACGAACGCCGGATCTCCTCGCCGTCGACCGTGTAACGCACATTGAGGTGTTGGCCGGGCTTGTAGCGGAAGGTCTCGCGCAACTCGGCCGGCACCGCGAGCGTGACGGCCACCGAATCATCGGTCAGCCGCTCGATCGCGCGGACCCGGAGCGGATGGAACATCTACAACTCCTTGAAGTGGTCGAACGGTTCGCGGCAGCTCACACAGCGGCGCAGCGCCTTGCAGGCGGTCGAGGAGAACCGGCTCAGCAGCTCCGTGTCCGTGGAACCGCAGTGCGGGCATCGCACCGAGAGGGTGAGCGGCACCGGCCCGCCGGACCGGCCTGCCGCGTCGTGCGCGCGAGGGGGCGCTATGCCGAACTCGGCGAGCTTGCGCCGCCCCTCCGCGCTGATGTCGTCCGTCGACCAGGCCGGCGCGAGGACGGTGACCACGGAGACCTCGGGTATCCCGTGGTCGTGCAGCACCCGCTCGATGTCGGTGGACATGGCCTCGATCGCCGGGCAGCCGGTGTATGTCGGGGTGAGGCGGACCGTGACCCTGCCGGGGGCGAGCACCTCCACCCCGCGGAGCACCCCCAGCTCCTCCAGGGTCAGGACGGGCAGCTCGGGGTCGGGCACGGACCCGGCGAGTCTGCGCACCTCCTCCTCCAGCAGCGTCCCGGTCACCATGACGCACCCGGATGACTGCGGTGCAGATGCTGCATCTCGGCGAGCATCCGGCCGAATGGTTCCGTGTGGATGCCCTGACGTCCGGCCCCGGCCGTCCAGGCACCGGACTGCGGACCGGCCGGCACGGTCAGCGTCGCCCGTTCCAGGACGCCGGTGACCGTCGTCAGCCAGTCGTTCTGCAGCGACTGCCAGTCGATCTCCACGCCCTCGACCGGCTGGAAGAGCTCACCGGTGAACCGCCACAGCGCGTCCACCCCGTGCTGCATCCGCTGGTGACTCTCCGCCGTGCCGTCACCGAGTCGCAGCGTCCAGTGCTCGGCGTGGTCCTGGTGGTAGGCGACCTCCTTGACCGCCTTCGCCGCCAGTCCGGAGAACTCCCCGTCACCGGCTGTCAACTGCTCGTACAACCCCCGCTGATAGACGGAGAAGTAGAGCTGGCGGGCGATGGTGTGGGCGAAATCGCCGTTGGGCTGCTCGACCAGCTGGACGTTGCGGAACGCCCGCTCCTCGCGCATGAACGCCAACTCGTCCTCGTCCCCCACGAGCGAGAGCAGCACCCGGGCCTGCCCCAGCAGATCCAGGGCGATGTTGGCGAGGGCCACCTCCTCCTCCAGCACGGGCGCATGACCCGCCCACTCCCCCAGCCGGTGCGACAGCACCAGCGCGTCGTCGCCGAGGGCGAGGGCCGCGGTCACAGGTGCTTCACCCCTTCCGGGATCTCGTAGAACGTCGGGTGCCGGTAGGGCTTGTCGCCCGACGGCTCGAAGAAGGAGTCCTTCTCGTCCGGCGAGGAGGCCGTGATCTCCTTCGACGGCACCACCCAGATGGAGACGCCCTCGGAACGGCGCGTGTACAGATCGCGGGCGTTGCGCAGGGCCATCTCGGCGTCCGGGGCGTGCAGGCTGCCCGCGTGGGTGTGCGAGAGGCCGCGTCGCGACCGCACGAACACCTCCCACAGGGGCCAGTCCGTCGAGCTGCTCATGCCGTCGCCTCCGCGTTCGCTGTGGCTGTGTCTGCCTCGCGCGTCCGCGCGTGAGGATTCTCTGTCCGGTGTTTCACGGCGAAGGCGGCCGCCGCGTCCCGTACCCAGGCGCCCTCTTCGTGCGCCCGGCGCCGCTGGGTGAGGCGCTGCTCGTTACACGGGCCGTTGCCCTTCAGGACCTCCTGGAACTCCGTCCAGTCGATCGCCCCGAAGTCGTGGTGTCCGCGCTCCTCGTTCCACCTGAGGTCCGGGTCCGGGAGGGTGAGCCCCAGCGTCTCGGCCTGCGGGACACAGATGTCGACGAACCGCTGCCGCAGCTCGTCGTTCGAGTGCCGCTTGATCTTCCAGGTCATCGACTGCGCCGAGTGCGCCGACGCGTCGTCCGGGGGGCCGAACATCATCAAGGACGGCCACCACCAGCGGTTCACCGCGTCCTGCGCCATCTCGCGCTGCGCAGGCGTGCCGCGGCCGAGGGTGAGCAGCAGCTCGTACCCCTGACGCTGGTGGAAGGACTCCTCCTTGCAGATGCGGACCATCGCCCGGGCGTACGGGCCGTACGAGCAGCGGCAGAGCGGCACCTGGTTGGTGATCGCGGCGCCGTCCACCAGCCAGCCGATCGCGCCGACGTCAGCCCAGGTCAGCGTGGGGTAATTGAAGATCGACGAGTACCTCTGGCGGCCTGCGTGGAGCTTGTCGAGCAGCTCCTCGCGGCTCGTCCCGAGGGTCTCCGCCGCGCTGTAGAGATACAGCCCGTGCCCTGCCTCGTCCTGCACCTTGGCCATCAGGATCGCCTTGCGGCGCAGCGAGGGGGCACGGCTGATCCAGTTGGCCTCGGGCTGCATACCGATGATTTCGGAATGGGCGTGCTGCGCCATTTGCCTGACCAGCGAGGCCCGGTAGGCGTCCGGCATCCAGTCGCGCGGCTCGATGCGCTCGTCCGCCGCCACCGCAGCGTCGAACACGGCCAGCAGGGCGCTGTCCGCGTCGTCGTGCCCGCCTGTTCCCCCCTGCACCGTCGCCTGCGCTGTCTGGTCCGCAGTCACTGCCGCCATCCCGGGCTCCCTACCGACCGATCGTTCGGTTCATTGGCTTCAATGGTGAGTCGCTGGCCCGTAGGGTGTCAACCCTGTGGATAACTGACCGGGGATCGACGGGGATCGGGGCGGGATGGATTCGTACGACGACAGGGGCGTCGGAGGTGGGAGCGGGAGCGCCGGGCCGAGGGCGATCCGGTGTGAGGACGCCCCGTTCGACACCGGTCAGGGCACCGGTTCCGATGCGGCCGCCGAGCTGCCGCGTGCCGGTATTGCGGGCCTGTCTCTTCCCTACCAGATCGGTGCCGCCGTCGCGCTCTCGATCATCGGGCTGATCGCCTGCACCCACCTGGCCATGGTGTTTCTGCACGTCGCACCGTCCAACACGCTGACCAAGCAGCACGGCAAGGTGGTGGACGACTGGGTCTATCCCGAGTTCGAGCAGAACTGGAAGCTCTTCGCCCCCAACCCGCTCCAGCAGAACGTCGCCGTGCATGTCCGGGTCGAGATAGCCGGCGCCGACGGTCGCCGCACCACTCCGTGGATGAGCCTCTCCGGCGAGGACGGCAAGGCGATACGCGGCAATCTTCTCCCCAGCCATGTCCATCAGAACGAACTCCGCCGCGGCTGGGACTTCTACATCAACTCGCACGACGCCGAGAACCGGCCGAACGGCCTGCGCGGCGAACTCTCCGAGCGCTACATCCGCCGGATGGTGTTGCTGCGCCTCAGCGAGCACGACTACGGCGGCACCATCGAGCGCATCCAGGTCCGGTCCGAAGTGCGTTCCGTCGGAGCGCCGCCGTGGAGCACCGAGAAGATCAGTACCCGGCCGAACTACAGGGTGCTGCCGTGGTGGACCGTCACCTCCGCGGACCTCCCCGAGAACGCCGAGGAGGCGGACCAGTGAGCGAGCCCTCCCCGAGCATGTCTTCCCCGAGCATGTCTTCGCCGAGCACGTCTTCCTCGAGCGAGCCTTCCCCGAGCGCGCCTGCCCGCGGCCGCAAGCTCGCCCGTGCCGCCCAGCGCATCACCTCCTCGGCGCTCGGTCCGTATCAGACCGCGGTCATCCGGATCGGTTTTTCCGTCACCTATCTGCTCTTCCTGCTCCGCGAGCTGCCGCACCGCCACGAGATGTACGGCCCCGACGCCCCGTGGGGCTGGGACATGGCGAAGCAGCTCATATCGGGCAACGAATCCTTCTCCGTGCTCATGTGGTCGAACAGCACGGCCTGGTTCGAAGTCGTCTACGGGATCGCGCTGGTGTCCGCCGCGCTGCTGATGCTCGGCTGGCATACCCGCGTCATGTCCGTCCTCTTCATGGTCGGCGTGCTCTCGCTGCAGAACCGCAGCATTTTCCTGGGTGACGGCGGCGACAACGTCATCCATCTGATGGCGATCTATCTGGTGCTGACGCGTTGCGGGCAGGTCTGGTCCCTGGACGCGCGGCGTGCGGCACGGGCGACGCGAGAGGCGACTGCAGAGGGGCCGGGCGCACGCAGGCCGGCGCCGAATGTGGGCGGGACGGTCCTGTGGGTGCTGCTCGGCCTGGTCCTCGTGGCGGGTTCGGCGACAGACGGACTCGGCGGCACCTGGTGGCTGCCGGCTCTCCTCTGGGTGCTGTGGATCGGCCATGGTGCCTGGTGGGCCCTGAATCGCTACGCGCCGCGCAGTGAACCGCGCCTTCTGCTGGACGTCATCGCCAACCTCGTCCACAACGCCACGCTCGTCGTGATCATGGTCGAGGTCTGCCTGATCTACGCGACCGCCGGCTGGTACAAGATCCAGGGATCGCGGTGGCAGGACGGCACCGCCCTGTACTACCCGCTCAAGCTCGACTACTTCACCCCCTGGCCCGCCCTGTCCGACCTGCTCGCCTCCAACGGTGTGATGGTCATGGTCCTGACGTACGGCACAGTCATCGTGCAGGTCGCCTTCCCCTTCACCCTCTTCAACCGGCGGGTCAAGAACGTCCTGCTCGTCGCCATGATCTGCGAGCACGCCGGCATCGCCCTGCTGCTGGGGCTGCCTTTCTTCTCGATGGCGATGATCGCTGCCGACTCCGTCTTCCTGCCGACGGTCTTCCTGGTCTGGCTGGGGGGCCAGGTGTCGCTCGGGCGGCAGCTGCTGTTCTCCCGCTCGGGCCGGGTGCCCGGGCCGCGGCGAGGCGGCGAGGAGGAGGCCCCGCAGCACACCGGAAGCGGTGGCCATACGCTCGTCGGGTGAGCAGCGATACCGGCAGCACCGGCCGTACCAGCACCAGCAGCAGTACCAGCACCACTGGCGGCCCCTCGGGCTCAGCCCTCGCGGCGGGTGAGCCGACGGTGGAGCCCCTGCAGTACGACGACGGGTTCGGGGCGGAGATCGGTGTCGGACCGCACCCGCTGCCCTGGCCCGAGGGCGAGCGGTACGACCCCGAGCTGCTCGCCCACGGCGACCGGCGCAATGTCGGCGACGAGTACCGCTACTGGACGCGGGAAGCGATCGTCGCCGATCTGGATCTGCGACGGCACGACTTCCATGTGGCCGTGGAGAACTGGGGTCACGACTTCAATATCGGGTCGGTGGTGCGTACCGCGAACGCCTTCCTGGCCAAGGAGATCCACATCGTGGGCCGGCGGCGCTGGAACCGGCGCGGTGCGATGGTGACCGACCGGTACCAGCATGTGCGGCACCACCCCGACACGGCGGATCTGACCGCCTGGGCGGCGGCCGAGGGGCTGCCGATCATCGGGATCGACAATCTGCCGGGAGCCGTGCCGCTGGAGCGCACCGAGCTGCCGCGCAGGTGTGTGCTGCTTTTCGGGCAGGAGGGGCCGGGGCTGACGGAGGAGGCCCGCAAGCACGCCACGATGGTCTGCTCGATCGCCCAGTTCGGCTCGACGCGGTCGATCAATGCGGGGGCGGCGGCGGCCATTGCCATGCATGCGTGGGTGCAGCGGTACGCCGACATTCCGGAGGCCGGAGTCTGAGGAGGCGAAGGCCGAGGGGCGGGGCCGGGGGCTTCTGCCCCGGCCCCGCCCCTCGCGCCCGAGGGACCGGCCGACGGGCCTGCGCTATGCCTGGCGGCGGACTTCCACCATGCGGAAGCGGTTCGACACGAATGCTCCGTCGCTCAGTGCCGCGTTCGCCGCAGGGTTGCCGCCCGAGCCGTGGAAGTCGGAGAAGGCCGCCGTCTGGTTGACGTACACCCCGCCCGTCAGGTTCAGCGAGAGCTGGGCCGACTCGTCCAGGCAGACGTCCTCCACCGCACGCTCCACCTCCGGTGAGGTCGTGTACGCGCCGACCGTCATGGCGCCCTCATCGCGGATCGTGCGGCGCAGCAGCTCCACCGCGTCCGCCGTCGAGTCGACGGCGACCGCGAACGCCACCGGTCCGAAGCACTCCGACAGGCAGGCCGCCTCGTCGTCCGGCTTGGTGGCGTCGAGCTTGACGACGACCGGGGTACGGACCACCGCGTCCGGGAACTCCGCGTTGGACACTTCCCGCGAGGCCAGGGCGACCTCACCCAGTTCGCTCGCCGCCTCCAGCCGGGCCTTCACCTCCGGGTTGACGAGCGCGCCGAGCAGCGCGCTCGCCCGGGCGTCGTCTCCGAGCAGGCCGGTGACCGAGGCGGCGATGTCACCGACCACGTCGTCGTACGACTTGTCGCCGGCGTTGGTCGTGATGCCGTCCCGGGGGATCAGCAGGTTCTGCGGGGTGGTGCACATCTGGCCGCTGTACAAGGAGAGGGAGAACGCCAGGTTGGCCAGCATGCCCCGGTAGTCATCGGTGGAGTCGACGACGATCGTGTTGACCCCCGCCTTCTCCGTGTAGACCTGGGCCTGGCGGGCGTTGGCCTCCAGCCAGTCGCCGAAGGCCGTGGATCCGGTGTAGTCGATGATCTTGATCTCGGGGCGGACCGCCAGGGTCTTGGCGATGCCCTCGCCCGGCCGCTCGACGGCCAGGCAGACCAGGTTGGGGTCGAAGCCCGCCTCGGTCAGCACCTCGCGGGCCACCTGGACCGTGAGCGCCAGGGGCAGTACGGCGCGCGGATGCGGCTTCACCAGGACCGGGTTGCCGGTGGCGAGGGAGGCGAAGAGTCCCGGATAGCCGTTCCACGTCGGGAAGGTGTTGCAGCCGATCACCAGTGCGATGCCGCGGCCCGCCGCGATGTACGTCTTGTGCAGCTGGAGCGGATCGCGCTTGCCCTGCGGCTTGGACCAGTCCGCGGTCCGCGGTGTGCGGATCTGCTCCTCGTACGCATACGCCACCGCTTCCAGGCCGCGGTCCTGGGCGTGCGGGCCGCCCGCCTGGAACGCCATCATGAAGGCCTGCCCGGTCGTGTGCATCACGGCGTGGCCGAACTCATGGGTGCGGGCGCTGATCCGCGCCAGGATCTCCAGGCACACCAGAGCCCTGGTCTCGGGCCCCGCCTCGCGCCACGCGGCCATCCCCGCGCGCATCGCCGGAAGCAGCACGTCCAGGTCGGCGTGCGGATATTCGACGCCGAGCTCCGGTCCGTAGGGAGAGATCTCCCCGCCCGTCCAGTCGTCGGTGCCCGGCTGGCCGAGGTCGAGCCGGGTGTGCAGCACGGCGTCGAACGCGGCCTTGCCCTCGGCGGCGCCCAGGCTGCCCGGGGCGCCGCCCTCGCCGTATGCCTTCGGGTGCTCGGGATGCGGGGACCAGTAGGCGCGCGTGCGGATCGCGTCGAGGGCCTGGTCGAGCGTGGGGCGGTGTTTGTCGGACAGCAGTCGGGGGGAGAGCTCGGCGGCCATGACGGACCAACTCCTCATCGAGCTGGGCAGGGACGGGCGGACAGAGTTAGAGTAACCGAACGATCGGTCGGGACAAGGGGGCCCACGAAACCTGTGGACAACTCGTAGGGGAGGATCGCGGACATGACCACGGCCAAGCGGGACACGTACACCCCGGAGACTCTCCTCACCGTCGCCGTCCGTGTCTTCAACGAGCGCGGTTACGACGGCACGTCGATGGAGCACCTGTCCAAGGCGGCGGGCATCTCCAAATCGTCCATCTACCACCATGTCGCGGGCAAGGAAGAGCTGCTGCGGCGCGCAGTCAGCCGGGCGCTGGACGGGCTCTTCGGGATTCTCGGCGAGGCCGGGGCGACGCGCGGGCGCGCGATGGAAAGGGTCGAATACGTCACGCGCCGTACCGTCGAGGTGCTGATAGCCGAACTGCCCTACGTCACGCTGCTGCTGCGTGTGCGGGGCAATACGGCGGCCGAGCGCTGGGCAATGGAACGGCGCCGCGAGTTCGACCATCGGGTGGCCGAGCTGCTGAAGGCGGCGGTCGCGGACGGTGATCTCCGCTCCGACGTGGACATACGGCTGGCGACCCGGCTGCTCTTCGGGATGGTCAACTCCCTGGTCGAGTGGTACCGGCCGCAGCCGGGCGGTGGCGCCGAGGGGGAGCAGCTGGCGGACACGGTCGTGCAGCTGGCGTTCGAGGGGATGCGTTCCAGCCGCTGAGTCGTCGACGACCGGAGGCCGGGTGCCGGGAGCACCGGAACCGACGCGGCGATCTCCAGGGTGAGCAAGTCCCTAGGTGAGTTCGGTGGGGCGCTCGGGCCCCGGGGCCAGATCGGTCTCCTCGAACACCAGAAGCGTGCGCGTGGACAGCACCTCCGGGATGGCCTGGATTCTGGTCAGGACCAGCTCGCGCAGCGACCGGTTGTCCGGGGTGTGTACCAGCAGCAGCACGTCGAAGTCTCCGCTGACCAGCGCGATGTGGGTCGCCCCCGGCAGTGCCTGGAGCTGCTCGCGCACCGTCCGCCAGGAGTTCTGCACGATCTTGAGCGTGATGTACGCGGAGGCGCCCTGCCCCGCCCGCTCATGGTTCACGCGTGCGCTGAAGCCGCGGATCACGCCGTCGTCGATGAGCCGGTTGATCCGCGCGTAGGCGTTGGCGCGCGACACATGGACGCGGTCGGCCACCGACCGTATCGAGGCGCGGCCGTCCGTCTGCAGCAGCCGGAGGATGTCACGGTCGATGGCATCGAGCGGGCGCGCGGGTGGAACCTGGCCGGGACCCTCGACCCCGTCGGCCATTTGTTCAGCTGCCATGTCCCCGTGCCTCCCTGCCCTGGACGACCTGTCCCTATCCCAGGCTGTGGAGAACCGTTTGTCCACAGGCTGATGGCGCCTGTAGCCAAAATGCGCCCGCGACCGAACAATCGGTAGGTGAGGCACACCACATCCGTGTCTCGGACAGTGCTCGACATTTCGACATATTCAGTCACCCCTCGATATCGGATGACCCCTCGATATCGCCAAGCCGCTCGATATCCCTCGATGCAAGGAGGTGCTTGTCATGACGGTCCAAGAGCTGCCCGGCGCGGCCGCCTACCGGCCCACGCCGCCTCCGGCCTGGAAGCCGCTCACCAACCCCGCGCCGCTGCTCCCGGACCCCGAGCCGTACCGCGTGCTCGGTACGGCTGCCGTGGCCGACGCAGACCCCGAGCTGCTGCTGCGGCTCTACGCCGAGCTGGTGCGCGGTCGGCGGTACAACGCCCAGGCCACCGCCCTCACCAAGCAGGGCCGACTCGCCGTCTATCCGTCGAGCACCGGGCAGGAAGCCTGCGAGATAGCGGCGGCGCTGGTGCTGGAGGAGCGCGACTGGCTCTTCCCCAGCTACCGCGACACGCTCGCGGCGGTGGCGCGCGGCCTCGATCCGGTCGAGGCGCTGACTCTGCTGCGCGGCGACCGGCACACCGGGTACGACCCGCGTGAGCACCGCATCGCCCCGCTCTGCACCCCGCTCGCCACCCAGCTGCCGCATGCCGTGGGTCTGGCCCACGCGGCACGGCTCAAGGGGGACGATGTGGTGGCGCTCGCCATGGTCGGCGACGGCGGGACCAGCGAGGGCGATTTCCACGAGGCGTTGAACTTCGCGGCCGTCTGGCGGGCACCGGTGGTGTTCCTGGTCCAGAACAACGGCTTTGCCATCTCCGTACCCCTGGCGAAGCAGACGGCTGCGCCGTCACTGGCGCACAAGGCGGTGGGGTACGGGATGCCGGGCCGGCTGGTCGACGGCAATGACGCGGCCGCCGTGCACCAGGTGCTCGGCGAGGCGGTGGCACGGGCCCGGGCGGGTGGGGGCCCGACCCTGGTCGAGGCGGTGACGTACCGGATGGACGCGCATACGAATGCGGACGATGCGACGCGCTATCGCGGCGACAGCGAGGTGGAGGCGTGGCGGGCGCACGACCCGATCATGCTGCTGGAGCGGGAGCTCACCGAGCGCGGGCTGCTCGGCGAGGACGGCATCGAGGAGGCGCGTGCGGCCGCGGAGCGGATGGCTGCCGGGCTGCGCGCGCGGATGAACGCCGATCCGGTGCTCGATCCCATGGATCTCTTCACGCATGTCTATGCGGAACAGACCGCACAGTTGCGGGAGCAGGCGGCCCGGCTGCGGGTGGAGCTGGACGCCGAGCAGGGCCAGGACGGTACGAGTGGTGCGGGGGACGGCCGATGACCACGGCGGCGATGGCCGGCGAGCGGACTGACAGGGTCAAGCCGGCCACCATGGCGCAGGCGCTCGGGCGTGCACTGCGCGACTCGATGGCCGAGGACCCGACGGTGCACGTCCTCGGTGAGGATGTCGGCACGCTCGGCGGGGTCTTCCGGATCACCGACGGGCTGGCCAAGGAGTTCGGCGAGGACCGCTGTACCGACACGCCGCTGGCCGAGGCGGGCATTCTCGGTACGGCCGTCGGCATGGCGATGTACGGGCTGCGGCCTGTGGTGGAGATGCAGTTCGACGCGTTCGCCTATCCGGCGTTCGAGCAGCTCATCAGCCATGTCGCCAAGATGAGGAACCGGACCCGGGGCGCCATGCCGCTGCCGATCACGGTGCGGGTGCCGTACGGCGGCGGGATCGGCGGGGTCGAGCACCACAGCGACTCCTCGGAGGCCTACTACATGGCCACGCCGGGCCTGCATGTCGTCACGCCGGCCACGGTCGACGACGCGTACGGCCTGCTGCGGGCATCGATCGCCTCCGACGACCCGGTGGTCTTCCTGGAGCCCAAGCGGCTGTACTGGTCGAAAGCGCCATGGTCGCCGGACGCGCCGGTGGAGGTCGAACCGATAGGACGTGCCGTTGTCCGCCGTCCCGGGCGCAGCGCGACGCTGATCACCTACGGGCCGTCCCTGCCGGTCTGCCTGGAGGCCGCCGAGGCGGCCGTCGAGGAGGGCTGGGACCTCGAGGTGGTGGACCTGCGTTCGCTGGTCCCGTTCGACGACGAGACGGTCGCCGCTTCCGTGCGGCGCACCGGCCGCGCGGTCGTCGTCCACGAGTCGTCCGGGTTCGGCGGCCCCGGTGGAGAGATCGCCGCTCGCGTCACCGAGCGCTGCTTCCACCATCTGGAGGCCCCGGTGCTGCGGGTCGCCGGGTTCGACATCCCGTATCCGCCGCCGATGCTGGAGCGGCACCATCTGCCGGGCGTGGACCGGGTGCTCGACGCGGTCGCGCGGCTGCAGTGGGAGGCGGGGAGCTGATGCCCCAGGTGCTCGAATTCAAGCTGCCCGACCTCGGCGAGGGCCTGACCGAGGCGGAGATCGTGCGCTGGCTGGTGGAGGTCGGCGATGTGGTCGCCATCGACCAGCCGGTTGTCGAGGTCGAGACCGCCAAGGCGATGGTGGAGGTGCCGTGCCCGTACGGGGGTGTCGTGACCGCCCGCTTCGGCGAGGAGGGTGCGGAGCTTCCGGTCGGGGCGCCGTTGCTGACGGTGGCGGTGGGGTCCACGGAGGAGGACCGTGCCGGGGTTCCTTCCGATGCGGGCGCCGCGGAGACCGAGTCGTCCGGCAATGTGCTGGTCGGATACGGCACCGGGGCGCCCAGGGCGCGTCGTCGGCGGGTGCGGCCCGAGGCGATTTCGGCCTCTGCCGCGAGGGCGGTGGTGGCTCCGGATGCGGCGCCGCGGCCGGTCTCCGCTGTGGTTCCCGAGGCGGTGCCGGGCCCGGTGGCGGTGGTCTCTCCGCTGGTGCGGAAGCTGGCGCGGCAACATGATCTCGATCTGCGGCAGTTGACGGGGTCCGGGCCCGACGGGTTGATCCTGCGCGCCGATGTCGAATCCGCGATCAGGGCTGCGGCGGACGGAACGGCGGGGAGGGCGGCGGCTGCTTCGGCTTCCCTTCCTGCCGCGGTGTCGGCGACCGCTCAGGTGCCGGCCCTCGCCTCGGCCCCCGGGCCGGTGCCGGTGTCGCCTTCGGCCGCCGGGGAGCGGATTCCGTTGCGTGGTGTACGGGGCGCGGTCGCCGACAAGCTGGCGCGCAGTCGACGTGAGATACCCGACGCCACGTGCTGGGTCGACGCGGATGCCACCGAGCTGATGGCCGCCAGAGCCGCGATGAACGGTGCCGGTGGTCCTTCCGCGGGGCCCAAGGTGTCGGTGCTCGCCCTGCTGGCCCGTATCTGCACAGCGGCTCTGGCCCGGTTCCCCGAGCTCAATTCCACTGTGGACCTGGAGGCACGGGAGATCGTACGGCTGCCCGCCGTGCATCTCGGCTTCGCGGCCCAGACCGAGCGCGGGCTTGTCGTTCCTGTCGTGCGGGACGCGCAGACCCGTAACGCGGAATCGATCGGCGCCGAGATCGGCCGGCTGACCGAGGCGGCACGGACGGGCACGCTGACCCCGGCGGAGCTGACCGGCGGCACGTTCACGCTGAACAACTACGGGGTGTTCGGGGTCGACGGATCGACGCCGATCATCAACCACCCCGAGGCGGCGATGCTCGGTGTGGGCCGGATCGTGGCCAAGCCGTGGGTGCACCGGGGCGAGCTGGCCGTTCGCCAGGTCGTCCAACTCTCGCTGACCTTCGACCACCGGGTCTGCGACGGAGGCACGGCGGGTGGCTTCCTGCGGTACGTGGCCGACTGTGTGGAACAGCCGGCCCTGTTGCTGCGCACGTTGTAGGGGGAAGTGGAGGAAGACGAGAAGGGAGGGAACGAGGAGGCCCAACGGGGGCGCACGGCACGCATACTCGGGGCATGACCGTGTATGACGCCATCGTTCTTGCCGGAGGCGCCGCCAAGCGCCTCGGCGGTGCCGACAAGCCGGCTGTCCAGGTCGGTGGCCGGGCGCTGCTCGACAGGGTGCTCGGCGCCTGCGCCGATGCCGCCGTCACCGTTGTGGTGGGCGGACGGCGGCCCACGCTGCACGCTGTGACCTGGACGCGCGAAGAGCCGCAGGGCGGGGGGCCGTTGGCGGCGCTGGGCGCCGGGGTGCGGCAGACGACGGCGGAGCACGTGCTCGTGCTCTCCGCGGATCTGCCGTTCCTGGGGCAGAGCACGGTCAAGGCACTGCTGGCGGCGGCCGGGCACGGAGAACGGGACGGGGCCCTGTGCGTCGACGAGGACGGGCGGGACCAGCCGCTCGTCGCCGTCTACCGTGCCGAGCCACTCCGCCGTGAGCTGGCACTTCTTGCCACGGAGCATGGGAGTCTGGCCGGGCTGCCGCTGCGGTTGCTGGCACATGAACTGGACCTCGCCCGCGTCGAGGCGGGTCCCCTCGCCTCGTTCGACTGCGACACCTGGGAAGACATTGCCGCAGCCCGGGCCCGTATCAGAGAGCATGGGACCGTGCTGGACGAATGGATCACCGCAGTCAAGAACGAACTGGGCATCGAGCTCGACGTCGACACCGGCGTGCTGCTCGACCTCGCCCGCGATGCCGCCCATGGTGTCGCCCGGCCCGCCGCGCCCCTGACGACGTTTCTGGTCGGGTACGCGGCGGCGAAGGCGAGCGATGGCGGCGCTGAGGCGGTGGCCGAGGCGGCTCGCAAGGCGACCGCTCTCGCCCTCCGCTGGGCAGACGAGGCCGAGACCGAGAGGCCATGACGGTGCATCAAGACAGGGCCGGTGACGACTCGTCGATTGACGGGGCATCGGGACCGCCGCCGGATTTGCTGCTTCCGCCGGCCCCGGTGAACGGGGCTGCGGGCGCGGCGAGGGCTGAGCCGTCTGCTGCCCGGCCGCTGACTCCCAGGGAGTCTCGCGTGGCCGAGGCGCCCCGGGCTGCGAGGGAGGACCCTCCCGCAGAGGAGGGCCGCGTCGCGGAGCAGACGTGCGCGGCTGAGGAATCCAACGTCGCCGAGGCGGTCGTTGCGGTCGAACAGGTCCGAGTCGCTGACCAGGTCCGTGTAGCTGAGCGGGCCCGCGCGGCGGAGCAGACTCGCCGTGTTGGGGAAGCCCGCCTGGCCGAGGAAGTCGGCATCGCTGAGCAGGACCACGCGGCGGAGACGGCCCGTGGAGCTGAGCAGGCCCGCATCGCGGAGGTGGCTCGTGCTGCCGAACAAGCCCGCGCGGCTGAGCGGACTCGCGGTGTCGAGGAAGCCCGCCTGGCCGAGGAAGTCCGCACCGCTGAGCAGGCGCGCGTCGCGGCGGAAGATCGTGCCGTTGATGAGGCGCTTGCGCTGGTGGGATGCCGGGTTTCGATCGAGCCTCGGTTCTCGGCTCGGCCGCAGCCGCTCGCGGGGGCCACGACGCAGAGCCTCCAGCAGAGCTCCGACCGCAGGGCCGGCCAGGACGCCGACCCGAGCCCCGACTCCAGCCCTGGCCCTGGGCCCGATCCCACCCCCACTCCCACCCCAGGCTCCGGCTCCGACCGACGCTCCGCTCACGGTCCCGGTTGTGGCGCCGCAGCGCGGAACCCCGGTCAGACTCCCGCTCGCGTCCCCCGCCGAGATGCCACCGTCTGGAGCGAGGCCCGTGCCCGTGCTGCGCGGGCCGGTCGCGGAGCCTCTCCCCGTACACAGCGGGTCGCCCTCGACCTGGCCCTCGGGCACGTACTGGCCGAACCCGTGACCGCCCTCACCGATCTGCCGTCCTTCGACACCTCCGCCATGGACGGCTGGGCCGTCGCCGGACCCGGACCGTGGACCGTCCTGGTGGGCGAGGACGGGAGTCCCGGGCTGGGCATTCTCGCTGGGCACAGTGCGCCGGCCGCGCTCCCCGACGGTGATGCCGTACGCATCGCCACGGGCGCCCGCATCCCGGCGAACGCCACCGCCGTGATCCGCTACGAACACGCTCACACGGACGAGGCCAAGAGGCTGCTGTATGCACAGCACCAGGTGGTTCCCGGGCAGGACATCCGGCCGCGCGGCCAGGAGTGCCGGTCCGGTGAACAACTCCTGCCCGCCGGAACGCTGGTGACGCCGGCCGTTCTCGGCCTGTCCGCGGCCGCCGGTTACGACGAGCTGGTGACGGTCCCCCGCCCGCGCGTCGATGTTCTCGTCCTCGGGGACGAACTGCTCACCGCCGGTCTGCCGCACGACGGGCTGATCCGGGATGCCCTGGGTCCCATGATCGGACCCTGGCTGCGGTCCCTGGGCGCCGAGGTTTCCGCCCCACGCCGTCTGGGCGACGACGCGGAGGCTCTGCGGCACGCCCTCACGACCTCCGACGCCGACCTCGTCATCACCACCGGCGGCACCGCCGCGGGCCCGGTCGACCACGTCCATCCCGTTCTCGCCAAGACCGGCGCAGAGCTGTTGGTCGACGGTGTCGCCGTACGCCCCGGCCACCCGATGCTGCTGGCTCGGCTGCCCTCCGGTGGCCCGTATCTCGTCGGGCTGCCCGGCAACCCGCTCGCCGCTGTGTCCGGTCTTCTGACGCTCGCCGAACCTCTCCTGCGCGGCCTGGCCGGCCGTTCACCGGAGGAGACGCACCGGGTCGTCGTGCGCGACGAGGTACACGGCCACCCGCACGACACCCGCTTGGTCCCCGTCGTCCACCGGGTTGCCGCCGGAGGGGGCGCCGGCCGCGCGGCCGGCGGTGGCGACGCAGGGCACGTCGTACCCCTGCACTACAACGGTCCGGCCATGCTCCGCGGGATCGCCGCCGCCGACGGGCTCGCCGTCGTACCGCCGGGCGGGGCGCAATCCGGCGACGAGCTGCAGATCCTCGAACTGCCGTGGGGCTCGGCGACACCGTGGACGGGAGGGTGTTTCACGTGAAACTTCCCGGCCACGATGCGATGGCCAGACGGGTCGACGAGCACCTCGCCCCCACCCGGATCCTGCTCCCGCGCCGTGTCGTCGACCGGCCCATCCGGCAGGTGGTCAAACGGCTGCTGATGGCGCTGCTGGTCCTGGCCGTCACCGTGCTGATCGTCTGGTCCGACCGTTCCGGTTACCACG
The DNA here is from genome assembly GCF_029428675.1 of Streptomyces sp. JH14. Classification (GTDB taxonomy): domain Bacteria; phylum Actinomycetota; class Actinomycetes; order Streptomycetales; family Streptomycetaceae; genus Streptomyces. The sequence goes on from NZ_JAJNEL010000001.1 coordinate 3,617,337, forward strand.
ACGCCGCCGACGGCTCGGTGGACCTGCTGGATGCGGTCTACTACTCGACGGTCACTCTTTCCACCACCGGGTACGGCGACATCACCCCGTACAGCGACGGCGCACGACTGACCAATGTGCTGCTCGTGACACCACTGCGCGTGCTCTTCCTGATCATTCTGGTCGGCACCACCCTGGAGGTCCTGACGGAGCGGACCCGGGAGGACTTCCGGCTGAACCGTTGGAGAACAAACTTGCGTGAGCACACCGTTGTCGTCGGCTTCGGCACCAAGGGCCGCTCGGCCATCCAGACGCTCTGCGCCACCGGTCTGAAGAAGGAACAGATCGTGATCGTCGACCCGGCGACCAAGGTGATCGAGGCCGCCAACGCCGAAGGGTTCGTGGGCGTCGTCGGGGATGCGACACGCAGCGAGGTGCTGCTGCGGGCGGAGCTCCAGAAGGCGCGTCAGATCATCATCGCCACCCAGCGCGACGACACAGCGGTGCTGGTCACGCTGACCGCGCGGCAGCTCAACCGCGGCGCGAAGATCGTCGCGGCAGTGCGCGAGGAGGAGAACGCGCCGCTGCTGCGGCAGTCCGGTGCCGACGCCGTGATCACCAGTGCCAGTGCTGCGGGCCGGCTGCTCGGCCTCTCCGTGCTCAGCCCCAGCGCAGGCACGGTGATGGAGGATCTGATCCAGCAGGGAAGCGGCCTCGATCTCGTCGAGCGACCGGTGATAAAGGCCGAGGTCGGAAAGAGTGTCCGGGAGACCGACGATCTGGTCGTCAGTGTGCTGCGCGGCCACCGGCTGATCGGTTACGACGATCCGTCGGCCAGCCCACTGCAGTTGACGGATCGGCTGATCACCATCGCGCGGGCCTCGGGCGACGCTCAGTCGCTGAACACATCGCACCGGCAAGGCGGGTGACAGCCCGCATGCCCGCCGTTCCCGGAGGGCGAACGCCCGCGACATGTCGTGTGAGCCGGTCGGAGGCTTGCCGCGCCGACGTTACGGAGTAGCCTCGCCGCCATGCATGCGATCACGATCCCCGAACCCGGTGGCCCCGAAGCGCTCGTGTGGGCCGAGGTCCCCGATCCCGTACCCGGCGAGGGCGAGGCCCTCGTCGAGGTCGTGTCCAGCGCCGTCAACCGCGCCGACGTGCTGCAGCGGCAGGGCTTCTACAATCCCCCGCCCGGCGCGTCCCCGTACCCGGGACTGGAGTGCGCGGGCCGGATCGCGGCGATCGGCCCCGGTGTCACCGGCTGGTCGGTCGGCGACGAGGTGTGCGCGCTGCTGGCCGGCGGTGGTTACGCGGAGAAGGTCGCCGTGCCTGCCGGCCAGCTGCTGCCTGTGCCGGACGGCGTCGATATGTCGGTGACCGCGGCGCTGCCCGAAGTGACCGCCACGGTCTGGTCGAACGTCTTCATGGTGGCCCATCTGCGCCCCGGCGAGACGCTGTTGGTGCACGGTGGTTCCAGCGGCATCGGCACCATGGCGATCCAGCTCGCCAAGGCCGTGGGTGCGCGGGTCGCGGTGACCGCGGGCGGCCCCGAGAAGCTGGCGCGCTGCGCGGAGCTCGGTGCGGACATCCTGATCGACTACCGGGAGCAGGACTTCGTCGAGGAGCTGCACAAGGCGACGGACGGGGCGGGCGCGGACGTCATCCTCGACATCGTCGGTGCGAAGTACCTGGACCGGAATGTGCAGGCGCTCGCGGTCAATGGCCGGCTCGCCATCATCGGCCTCCAGGGTGGCATCAAGGGCGAGCTCAACCTGGGCGCCCTGCTGAACAAGCGTGCCGCTGTCACCGCGACATCCCTGCGTGGGCGTCCGCTTGCCGAGAAGGCCGCGATCGTCGCCGCCGTGCGTGAGCATGTGTGGCCGCTGATCAGCAGTGGTGTGGTCCGGCCGATCGTGGACTGCACACTGCCGATGCCGGAGGCCGCGGAGGCGCACCGGGTGCTGGAGGCCAGCAAGCACATCGGCAAGGTTCTCCTGCGCACACCGACGACGGCCTGAGCGGACAGCGGAAGCCGGTGACGCACGGCACCGGGGCGCGGCGCGAAAGCCGACAGAGGGCGCGTAAGGAGCAGAGCTCGACAGAAGGTGCACAACGGACAGAGCGGCAGCAGGGCCCGGCATACAGGAACGTGTGCCGGGCCCTGCTCTTCGTTCGTACGTGGGTGGGTCGGGGTTCAGCAGCTGTACGGAACTCGCCGTACGGCCTAGAGGTACGGCCCCGACCGGATCGCCCCGTGCGGATCCGAGCTGTCGTCGTCGTGACCGCTGCCCGGCGGAAGGGCGCGGCGCATCTGTTCCAACTGCGCCCGGGCCGCCATCTGCTGGGCGAACAGAGCCGTCTGGATGCCGTGGAAGAGGCCCTCCAGCCACCCCACCAACTGGGCCTGCGCAATCCGGAGTTCCGCTTCGGAGGGGACCGATTCCTCGTTGAACGGCAGAGAGAGCCGCTCGAGCTCCTCGACCAGCTCCGGCGCGAGGCCGTCCTCCAGCTCCTTCACGGAGCTTGCGTGGATCTCCTTGAGCCGGACCCGGCTCGCCTCGTCGAGAGGAGCCGCCCTGACCTCTTCCAGGAGCTGCTTGATCATGCTGCCGATGCGCATGACCTTCGCGGGCTGTTCGACCATTTCTGTCACCGGGACCTCACGCGATTCGTCGTCAGTGCCACCGCCGCCGATCGCCATGCCGTCCTGTCCCACTACGAGGACTTGGGGGTGCTCCTGCGACCGTTCATTCCTCGGCATCTCCATGCCGCCCATTGTCTCGCACACGTGCTGCTCAATAGGGTGGTGCCCCCGAAAACGGTTGATCCACCGTTTTCGGGGGCACCGGAACCACCCGGTCGGCCCGTCACCCGGCCCGTCGTGACAGGGTTTGCCGGGAGCGGGTGAACGCCGCGGCGCCCAGCCCGGCCAGCAGCGGTACGACCACGGCCAGCAACCCGATGGTCGCCCAGGGCAGCACGATCGGTGTGTAAGCGGACTCCATCGGCTCCACCCGCATCTGTTTCACGGCCTCACGCAGATCGACGAGCCGGAGCGCCACCGCGGGCACCAGACCGGCCGCCGTGCCGAGCAGGACGCCGGTGAGCGCGACGACCAGGCACTGGAATCCGGAGAGGGTCCGCCGTACGCGTGGGGGTGCGCCCACCGCGCTGAGCGTGGTGAGGTCCGCCTCCGCATCGGCCTTGGCGAGACCGGTCGCGATCGCGGCCGCCCCCAGGGTCACCATGCCCGCGAACAGGGAGAGGACCAGCAGGATCGTGTCCTGCCGCTCGGACGGACCGCGCGACGACTGGAGGTAGATGCCGCCGCCGGCCAGGTCGATCGCTGCCGAGACCCGCTGCTCTTCGCTGGGCGTCGTCTCATGGGCAACCGTGTAGACGGTGCCGTTCACCTCGGTGTGCAGGCCGAGCCGCTTCGCCGTCTGCAGGGGAAGGATCAGGCGGACCCCGGGCGTGGCGGCGTACTGCTCCGGTGCCTGATACACCTTCAGCCGGTCGGTACGGGTCTGGGCCGTGCCCGGGTGCAGCTTGCGGTTCGTCTTGTCGCGCTCGCTGTACCTGTGGACGGCCTTGAGGGTGACCTCGCCGTCCTTCGCGTACGCCGGGTTGAGCAGCACGGGTGTGCCGGCCGCCAGGGCCTTGGCGGCCGCGGGATCCTGGAGTTTCACATAGGTGGAGAGGAAGGCCGCGTCTCCCAGGACGACGCCACCCGCCGAGCCGTTGAACGGGTCGACGTTTATGTACTCGCCCAGACAGGCGGGGGTCCGCATCAGCTTCCTGTGCTCGTCGGCGGAGAGACTCGCGGCGAGTTTCCTGGCGCCCTTGCCGGTGAGCGGGCAGGAGTGGCCCTTGCCGGTGGGCTTGATCAGCTCGACCGAGCCGCAGCTCGCCTCGTCCTCGTAGTAGACATTGCAGTCGCTGCCCGCCCAGACCCGGCCGACGTCGGCGTGTCCACCGGTGACGGCGAGGTTGTGTTCGACGGCGGCCCGGGCGAGGGGGAGCCGGTCGGCCGACTTGTCGCCGGAGGCCATGAGCGCAACCGTGCCGGGGGTGAGCCCCGCCGTGTACTCGTACTCCACCTCTGCCTGGCTGCTGGACATGGAGGTGGCGATCGCCACCGAACCCGCGACGGCGGCCATCACGGCCGCGACCGCCGGAGCCGTACGCCCCCGGTTGCGGGCCGCGTCACGCAACGCCATCCGTGGCGAGAGCGGGAGCCTGCGGCCGAGCCGCCCGAGGAGGCCGACGATCACCGGGATGCAGCCGAGCAGTCCGAGCTCGGCGACGACCGAACCGCCGGCGACCAGCGTCGAGTTGCCGCTGGTACCGCCGCGGACCGCGACGGCCGCACCGATCAGCAGGGTGACGAAGCCCAGCACCGGGAGTACCCGGGAGCTGTGACGGATGCCGCGACGGCCGCTGAGCGACTCCAGCACGGACTGCCGGCTCGCCACGATCGCGGGTACGAGCGCTGCCAGCAGACCGGTGACCAGACCGATCACGGCAATGATCAGCAGCTCCGACGGGCGCACGGACAGTGATCCGAAGCGGTATCCGGCCCAGTTCTCGATCACCGGGCGGAACACCACGGTGAGCAGGAGTCCCGCCGCGACACCGGCCACGGCCCCGACACCGCCGAGGACCAGCCCGCCGGAGAGCACCACGGCCCGGACATGGCGCCGGTCGCCACCGCACGTACCGACGAGGCCGAGCTGACGGCGGGAGCGCCGGGCGCCGACCGCGAAGGCGGGTCCGGCGAGCAGCACGATCTCCAGGACGGCCATGGCGACGACGGTGATCAGTGCCGCGCTCAGCTCCTCGGAACCGCTGTACGAGTTGCCGCTCATGGTCCGGGCCATCGGGACCTCGGAGTCCGGCGGCGGGTCGAGGACGACCTGCCGGGACACGACGAGGGCACCGCGTGCATTGGCGGCGAGCACGTCGGACCAGCTCACGCCAGCCCCCTCGGCGCCCTTGACCAGCCACTTCTTGGAGTCGACGTTCGGCGGCAGCACCTTCTTGTCGTGCCGGGCGGTGTTCGTCCACGGGGCGATGACCGCCCCCGGATCGGCGTACAGGGCTTCGGACTTGAGGTCGTCGGGCCGCTCGACGACACCGGTGATGGTGTACGTGCGCTCGGCGCCGCGCAGGGTGGTGCGCGAGCCGACGTGCAGCCCCGACTTCGTCAGGAACGGCTCGGTGGCGGCCATTTCACGCTCGCCGTGCGGAAGTCTGCCCCGCACGAGGTCGACCTTGCCGCGTGCCATCGGGTCCGACGTACGGAACTCGACGATCTCGGTGGTGGTGATGCCGTACTCGGTGGTGACGCTTGCCGGGACGGACTGGATGCTTGTCGCGTGCGCGCCCCCGGGGAGTGCGGACCGGATGTCGATCGGCGGTACGGGTTCGCCGCCCGGCTGGGTGCTGTCCGGCGACGCCAGGTCGTACGACTGCCCGTCGGGCATCTGCTGGATCGGGCCCCCCATCCCCGGATCGCTGTACAGCGCGTCCGCGGAGCCCATCGCGGCCGTCAGCTTCTCGGCCTGGGTCGGCTCCACGCTGCGGTACGTCACATCGGCGGCCGTCACCCCGAGCACCGGCAGCGCGATCATCGCGACGACCAGTGCGCTGCGGCCCTTGGCTCGCATCGCGTCGCGCCGGGCGATCCTGAGGGCGGCACGCCAGCCCGTGAACACGCTCACTTGGCGCCCTCGGCGGCGAGCAGCGAGTCGGCGCCGGTGGCCAGCGTCTGGTCGACGATCGAGCCGTCGCGGAGGAACACGACCCGGTCCGCCCAGGCGGCGTACCGCGGCTCGTGCGTCACCATCACCCCGGCTGCACCCTGGTCGCACCGGTTGCGCAGCAGTGCGAGGACGGTCTCACCGGTCTCGGAGTCGAGCGCCCCGGTCGGTTCGTCGGCGAGCACCAGACGCCGGTCCCCCACCAGCGCGCGGGCGATCGCGACCCGCTGCTGCTGGCCGCCGGACATCTCGTCGGGGAACCGGTCGGCGATCTGCAGGAGGTTCATCTCCTCCAGCGCGGCACGCGCCTCCTTGCGTGCCTTGCGCACGGAGACGCCGTCGAGCTCACGCGGCAGGGCGATGTTCTCGGCGGCGGTCAGCGCCGGGATCAGGTTGTAGTCCTGGAAGACATAACCCACGCTGCGTCGGCGCAGGGCCGCGACGCCCTTGCGGCCGAGGGCGGAGATGTCCTGCCCCTCGATGATCACCTGGCCGCCGGTCGCGGTGTCGAGACCGCCGGCCAGGGTGAGCAGGGTGGACTTGCCGGAACCGGACGGACCCATCACGGCGACGAGTTCACCGGTGTGCACCGAGAGATTGATGCCGCGCAGGGCGTGCACCTCGGCGATGCCGGTGCCGTGGGTACGTGTGAGGCTGCGGAGTTCGAGCACGGGAGCGTCGACCGACAGGGGCGTGGCGGACCGCTGGGACGACGGGGATGCGGACGGGTCGTGCGAGGACATGGTGAGGTTCCCCCCTTGGGAATGGTCTGTGGTCGAGACGGCGCACGCGGACGGTCAGCGCCGGGTACGCGGCCGGGCAGGCGTGCGAGCCGGGGTGCGGCCGGTCGTGTGCGCCTCAGGTTCCGGATCCGTGACGGAGGCTTCGGCGAGGCGGACCAGCCGCGCCTCGCAGTGGTCCAGCCAGCGGGCCTCGGCCTCGGCCTGGAAGATCAGCTGTTCCACCACGAGCAGCCAGGCCACCTCGTCGCGGTTGCCCGGGACATCGGCCAGGGCCTGTGCCTTCAGCCGGGTGTAGTCCTGCATCGCCTTCACGGTGTGGTGGCGCTGGGACTGGATGACGGCCCGGATGTCGACGCCGGGTGCGCCGACGGCCATGGCGAGCTTGATCGCCAGCTCGTCTCGCGGTGGGCTGCTGCGGTCGACGGGTGTCTCGAACCAGTTCCGCAGTTCGGTGCGGCCGTCGTCGGTGATCGAGTAGAGGGCGTGGCCCTGGTCGTCCTCACCGTCCTGGACCACCATGCCGTCGCGCTCCAGCCTGCTGAGCGTCGTGTACACCTGGCCGACGTTCAGGGGCCAGGTGGAGCCGGTGCGTGATTCGAATTCGGTGCGGAGCTGGGAGCCGTAACGCGGCCCGCGCTCCAGGAGGGCAAGGAGCCCATGGCGGATCGACATACTCAGTATGTATACCGAGTATGCTGCCCGAGGCAAGCCCCTTTCGTACCACTGATGTATCTGCTGCTCTCCTGTAACAGCTCAGTTCGTACGCCGGATCCGGAGTCCGAGGAAGCCCAGCCCCAGTCCGACCAGGGCTATGCCGATGCCCAGTGACACCTGCTGCATCTGGTGGGCGCCGGGCCGGTCGAGGGCCCGCGGTGCCGCCCGGCCCGACTTCGGGGAGTCGTCGGACCCCGTCGTCGATCTGGGCACTGCCATGGGGGCTGCCGACGGGGCCGCCGAGGGGGGTGGCTGGTCGAACTGGCCGAGAAAGTCGTCCCGGTGCGTGAGCTCCCAGGGCGAGAACGGCCGCCCGGGCCGCAGCCGCCCCTCCGCGTCCTGGCGTCCGGCGAGCAGAGGCGGTGCATCGGGCCGGGCGGACGACCCGGCGGGCGAGCCGCCGGAATCGGAACGGGGGCCGGAAGGGGGCTGCAGGGCCGGGCCGGAGGGAGCGTCCGCGGAGCTGCCGGCCGCGGCCTTGTCCGCCTGGGTGTTGCCGGCCTGGGCGCTGTGGTCCGTGGAGGCATCGGCCGGGGCGTTGCCGTCCTCCGCCGGGCGGGCGCCTGCGGAGCTGTCGGCCGGGCCGCTGTCGCCGATGGAGTGGTTGTTCCCGGGGTGGTTGCCCCCGGCGCTGTCTCCCGGAGTGCTGCCGGACGGGGCCGAGGGCGCCGGACGTGCCGGAGGTCCTGGAAGTTCTGGTGAGGATTCGGCCGAAGGAGGGAGGGACGGTTTGCCCGAGGGGGCGGCGGACGGCCCGGTGGGCGGGGCGCCGGCGGGGGGACCCGCGAGCTCTTCCGGTGCTGCGGGAGGGACGGAGGGGGGATCCGCGGGTATGTCCGGACCCGTCGGAGAGGCGGAGAGGGGATCCGCGTCGGATATGTCCGGTGCGGCGGGCGGCGCGGCCGGCGAAGCGCTGACCGGCTCCCGCGTCCGCCCCGGCGTGCCGCCGGGTTCGCGCTGGTCCGCATGCGCCCGACCCTGTACCGGCCCCAGCGCCACCCCTATCGCTATCGCCAGACAGGCCAGGCACCTCGAAGACCGTGGAGGGAGGAGTCCTGAAGCCATGAGGTCAGCGTCACATGTGCCGATATGTCCGGCATCCGGGGTGATCGGGATGCACTACGGCCCGGCACACCTCCCGCGTGCCGGGCCGTCACTTCCCCAGGTGCGGTGCTGCCGCTTCGCTCAGGCCGGGTCGCCTGTGGAGATGCGCAGCTCGAAGTGGGCGCCCTTCTCGGGGACGGCGGTACCCGAAGAGGGGAACTGGTCGATGACCTGGTCCTCGGCGTAGGCGTTCCCGGGGACCGGGATCGTTTTGATCGTCCAGCCCGCGGCCAGCGCGCATTCCTTCGCGGAGAGGATGTCCTTGTACAGGAAGCTCGGTGCGTCGACCTTGTTCGGGTCGTCGCTGTCCTCCACGGCGTCCGTGCAGTCCTCGGTCTTCATCGTCCGGTTCCGCTCCGGATCCTTGTGCTCGCCCGCCACCGGTGAGCTGGTCGGGTCGCCGCCCGTTCCCGAGCCCGGGTCGTCCTTCAGGGAAAGGACCGTGATCAGGCCGCCGATCGCGATCAGCGCGACCACGATCGAGCCCACGATCACCGGCATGTTCCGCTTGCTGCCGCCGCTGCCGGGACCACCGCCGCCCACCGGCTGCGGAGTGACGGTGTACGGCGCCGGTGCCTGGTGCTGCATCGGCGCCGGGGTCCGGTACGCCGGATTCGCCTGCGGGTAGCCGTACGAAGGTGCCGGGGTCGGGGTCGGGGTCGGGGGACCGTACGGGCCGGGCTGCTGCTGGTACTGCTGCGGCTGGTACGGCATCTGCACGCCGTGCGCCGGGGGTGTGGACTGGTCGACCGGCGGGAAGACCGCCGAGCCGACGCCCGAACCGCTGCCGGTGGGTGCACCGCTGATGATCACAGGGGCGCCCGTCTGCCCGCCCGCGTTCAGCACGCGTGTGATCTCGTCCTGCATCGCGGCAGCACTGGGGAAGCGCTCGTTCGGATTCTTCTTCAGCGCCCGGGCAACGAGCGCGTCCATCGCCGGGGTGATCGAGCGGTTGATGGAGGACGGCGCGACCGGCTCCTCCTGGACGTGCGCATACGCGATCGCCAGCGGCGAGTCCGCGTCGAACGGGATCCGCCCGGTCAGCAGCTGGAACAGCATGATGCCGACCGAGTAGAGGTCGGAGCGCGCGTCCACGCCACGGCCCAGCGCCTGTTCGGGGGAGAGGTACTGGGGGGTGCCGACGACCATGCCGGTCTGCGTCATCGAGGTGACACCCGACTGCATGGCACGGGCGATGCCGAAGTCCATGACCTTCACGACACCGCGCTTGGTCACCATCACGTTGCCCGGTTTGATGTCGCGGTGGACCAGGCCCATTTCGTGGCTGGTGTCCAGCGCGGCCAGCACGTCGCCTGTGACCTTGAGCGCCTTCGCGGCCGGCATCGCGCCATAGGCGCGGATGTCTGCCTGGAGTACGGAGCCGAGCGGCTCCCCTTCCACGTACTCCATGACGATGTACGGCATCAGCGCGCCGCCGAGCTCGTCCTCGCCGGTGTCGAAGACCGAAACGATGTTGGTGTGCTGCAACTTGGCAACGGCCTGTGCCTCGCGCCGGAACCGCTCACGGAAGGACTGCTCGCGCCCCAGCTCCGTGTGCAGGGTCTTGATCGCCACCTGGCGATCGAGCGCGGAGTCGTACGCCAGATATACGGACGCCATCCCGCCTTCGCCGAGCAGGTCGCGAAGCTGGTACCGGCCGCCGGCGACCGAACCGCCCGCATACCGCCCCTGGGCGCCGTGTGCGCCGTCCTGGCTCATGACTTGCTTCCCCCTAGGCGCGCGTCTCGCGCGAAGATCCCTATATACGCGCCAAGTCTGCCCGAGGGGTACGACACGTCAAGCCGGGTGCCCGTTCCGTGACCCTACGCACAGGAAGAGTCTCGGAAGCGTTACAGGACGGGCATGGAATTTGCGTGCGTGGCGCGGCAGCCGGTTGGATGGCCCGTCCCTCTCGAGAACGGGGCGTCCGGCGGAGGCTGTAGCGTGACGTGGCAATGCAGCAAGGCATGCAAGACACCGTGAGAACCCGCGGACGCGCGGACAGATACGACGGCGAGGACTGATGGCACCCGAACCCGAAGCAAACGGCGGCGGAGTTTCGGATGCGGCCGACTCCTGGGGCATAGGCGGTGTCGTCGGTGACGGGCGTTACCGGATGACGCACCGCCTCGGCCGTGGTGGCATGGCCGAGGTGTTCGCGGCCGAGGACGTCCGGCTCGGACGCACGGTCGCGGTGAAGCTGCTCCGCTCCGATCTTGCCGAGGATCCGGTCTCCAAGGCCCGGTTCACGCGTGAGGCGCAGTCCGTCGCGGGCCTCAACCACCATGCGATCGTCGCCGTGTACGACTCCGGCGAGGACGTCGTGGGCGGCCAGACCGTCCCGTACATCGTGATGGAGCTCGTCGAGGGCCGCACCATCCGTGATCTGCTGCTCAACGCCGAGGCCCCGCCGCCCGAGCAGGCGCTGATCATCGTCTCGGGCGTGCTGGAGGCCCTCGCGTACTCGCACCAGCACGGCATCGTGCACCGCGACATCAAGCCGGCGAACGTGATCATCACGCACTCCGGCGCGGTCAAGGTGATGGACTTCGGCATCGCCCGCGCCCTGCACGGGGCGCAGTCGACGATGACCCAGACCGGCATGGTCATGGGCACGCCGCAGTACCTCTCCCCCGAGCAGGCGCTCGGCAAGGCCGTCGACCACCGCTCCGACCTGTACGCCACCGGCTGTCTGCTGTACGAACTCCTCGCGCTGCGGCCCCCGTTCACGGGTGAGACGCCGCTCTCCGTCGTGTACCAGCACGTCCAGGACATCCCGGTGCCGCCGTCCGACGTCTCGGGTGCGGTGCCACCGGAGCTGGACGGGCTCGTCATGCGGTCGCTCGCGAAGGACCCGGACGACCGGTTCCAGAGCGCCGAGGAGATGCGCGGGCTGGTCCAGTACAGCCTGCAGATGCTGCAGGTGCAGGGCGGCCACACGGGCACGTGGAACACCGGCCCGGTCACCGTGCACCAGGGCGGTCACGTCCCCGCCATGGGCATGGCGGGCGGCACGATGGCGATGGGGCAGCCGCATTACGGGGACACCTCACAGGGCCCGATCCTGCCGCCGATGAACCCGGACGACGGCGGATACGAGGGCGGGCACGGCGCTGGTGGCGGCCGCGGCAAGATCTGGCTGTTCGTCGTCCTCGCGCTGATCGCGATCGGGGCGGGTGTCGCCATCGCGGTCAACGCGGCGAACGGCAACGGCACCCACCACGAGCCTCCCCCGGCCACGCACTCCAGCTCTCCGGCCCCGACGAAGAGTTCGGAGGCGCCCAGCGAGGAGGACACGGCGGTGGTCCCGCCGCAGGACGACTCCACCGGCGGCGATGAGCAGTCGAACTGGCCGCCGGCATCCGCCTCGCCGAGCACCACGCCCAGCACACCGTCCGAGACCCCGTCCGACACGGCCACCTCACCGGACACCGGTGAGACCGACGGCGGCACGGCGACCGACGGCGGCACGGGCACGGACGGCGGCACGGGTACGGACGGCGGCACGGGTACGGACGGCGGCACAGGCACCGACGGGGGCACGAGCACCGACGGGGGCACGCTCACCGATGGCGGGACCACCACCGGTGCCAACGGCAACCCGGCGACCGCGGGGGGCACCACCCCCTGATCCCCGGGACCGTGCGGGCCGGGGACCCGCGAGGCCCTCACTCCGTGAAGGCCTCGCGCACCGCCTCGTACTCCCGCGTCCACCAGACCGCCAGGGCCGACACCGCAGGAAACTGCGGGTCGGCCCTTCCGTCGTGCAGGCGGTAGCGCCAGCGCAGTATCCAGAAGTCGTTGAGCCGCTCCCACCACACCCGGTGCACCGCGGCGGCGAGTTCGGCGGCGCCCGCGCCGGTCGCCCCCCGGTAGGCCCGTGCGTACGCCCGTACCTTGTCCAGCTCCAGCTTTCCGGCGGGCTGTACGAAGAAGATCGCCGCGGCCCGTACGGCCTCCTCGGCGCGCGGCTGCACCCCCAGCCGGTCCCAGTCGATGATCGCCACCGGATTCGCCCCCCGGTACAGCACGTTCAGCGGGTGGAAGTCGCCGTGCACCCAACCGGTCGCCGGGACGTCGGGGGCGGGCGGCCGGCGGTCGGCGTACTGCTCCAGGAGGGCGCGCCGCTCGACGAGACGGTGCTCGGCCAGCTCGTCGAAGGAGTCCCGGGGCCGCCGTCCGCGCGCTGCGTCGAGCAGATCGTCGATCAGGGCGAACGTGTCGGCGGCGTCCGGGCTCGCAGGTCCGCGCCCCTGGGCGGCCCCAGTCTCCATGACCTGCGCAAGGCCGGTGTGTACGGCTCCGAGGAGCGCCCCGAGCCGCTGCGACTGGGCGGTGGTCAGCTGGGCGCCCACCCGGTGCAGTCCGTCCACCCACGGGTGCAGGGCATAGCACCGGCCGCCGATCTCGGTGACCGTGCCGCCCTCCGTGTCCTCGACGGGCGGCGCGACCGGCACTCCGAGCGACTGCAGCCGCTGGGTGGCGCGGTGCTGGCGGACGATGGTCGCGCGGTCGCCGGTGGAGTCGTCGAGGTGATGCTTGAGGAAGTACGAGCCGCGGGTGGTGGACACGCGGTAGCCGTGGTTGAGCAGGCCCTGGGTGACGGGGCTGCAGGTGAGGGGCTCACCCGCGTCCGGGTAGCGCTGCAGCACCTCGATGACCGGCGGTACGGGTGGGAGGGCTACAGATGAGCGCGGCACTCACCAAATGGTAGATCACGCTGTGTGGTGACTCGGCTGACTTGCGTGACGGCTCAGAGTGTGCGTAGTGACGAAGTGCGGGGCGAGCCGGAGATAGACCGGCTCGAACGGCTCGCCGTCGACCTGGAGCGGTGTCGCACCGAAGCGCGCGCGATGCTCCTCGGTCGGATGTACGACCTCGGCGGGACCGGTGAGCTGCACCGACCACAGATCGCCGCCGCCCGCGTCCCCGGTGTCCGCCGTGTTGAAGTTGTCCACCGCGTACGCGACGACGCTGCCGTCGCACGACTCCTTCCGGCCGAGCGCGTTGTGCATCCTCAGGACCACGTGCCCGTCGATCACGAGATGGCGGGCCACCGCCAGAAACGGAAGGGCCCGACGGGTCGTCGCCAGCCGGCCGTACCGCACCCGCCCGAGCAGCTCGATCGCCCCCGGCTCCATCGGTGGGGGTTCCATCGCCGGGGGTGCTGGTGCTGGTGCTGGTGGTTCCGTCGTCCGGGGTTCCGCAGAGGGCATGCGTCCACTCTCCGTCACGGTGGTGGACCCAGAAAGAGGCCGCAGCCCCGGGTCGCCCGGGACCAAGGTCCCGAAACGTCCGCGGCGACCGCGGCCCGGTGCCGCGCGCCGCGTCGGCTCAGCGCCGCTCGGCCTCCAGCCGCGCCACATAGGCGGCCGCCTGCGAGCGTCGCTCCATGCCCAGCTTGGACAGCAGGCTGGAGACATAGTTCTTGATCGTCTTCTCGGCGAGGTGCAGCCGCTCGCCGATCACCCGGTTCGTCAGCCCCTCGCCGATCAGGTCGAGGATCCGGCGCTCCTGGTCGGTGAGGGAGGACAGCTTGTCGTCGCTCCGGCTCTTCTTGCCCTCGCGCAGCCGTTCCAGCACGCGCGCGGTGGCCACGGGATCCAGCAGCGACTTTCCGGCCGCCACGTCCCGTACTGCCGTGAGCAGCTCATTGCCGCGGATCGCCTTCAGCACATATCCCGACGCGCCCGCCATGATCGCGTCGAAGAGGGCCTCGTCATCGGCGTACGACGTCAGCATCAGGCATTTGATGCTGTCGTCCTTGGAGCGGATCTCCCGGCAGACCTCCACCCCGCTGCCGTCCGGCAGCCGCACGTCGAGCACCGCCACATCGGGCCGGGTGGCGAGGATGCGGACCAGCGCGTCCGCCGCCGTGCCGGCCTCGCCGACGACTTCGATGTCCTGCTCGCACGAGAGCAATTCATGGACGCCCCGTCGGACGACCTCGTGGTCATCCAGTAGAAAAACGGTGATTTTTCCTTCTTCGCGCACAAATGCAGTCTCACACACTCCCCTCTTCCCTGCCGCTGAACGGCGGGATAACGTGCCGTTGTTCCGGCGGCCTGCAAGGCTGTTACCAGTGCTGTGACCAGCGAAAGTTCCCGACTTTTTCGATTTACTTGGAAATCCAAGCAAAATCGCAGGTCAGACAGGGTTTCGTAGTTGTGGGGCGCACTGGGTAACGTGCCTTTGGCAGGACGCTCGCCGGGGCACCTGTCACGCCTGTTCCCGGCCGAGCGGCACCCACCCCGTGCACGGGTACGGACACAGGCGAGCCGCACTGGTCTCCCGGCAGACCCCGGGGGCCGGACCGACGGAGGAGCACGCACGTGACCGTGGAGAGCACTGCCGCGCGCAAACCGCGACGCAGCAGCAAGCGGACCAGCGCCGCGAGGACGCCACAGAGTTCGGAGCCCGAGCTCGTACAACTGCTGACGCCCGAGGGCGAGCGGGTGGAGCACCCGGACTACACGATCGACCTGACCGCGGACGAGCTGCGCGGTCTGTACCGGGACATGGTCCTGACCCGGCGCTTCGACGCCGAGGCCACCGCGCTGCAGCGTCAGGGCGAGCTGGGCCTGTGGGCGTCGCTGCTGGGCCAGGAGGCCGCCCAGATCGGCTCCGGCCGGGCGCTGCGCGACGACGACTATGTCTTCCCGACCTACCGTGAGCACGGGGTCGCCTGGTGCCGCGGGGTCGACCCGACCAACCTGCTCGGGATGTTCCGCGGTGTGAACCACGGCGGCTGGGACCCGAACACCAACAACTTCCACCTGTACACGATCGTCATCGGCTCGCAGACCCTGCACGCCACCGGCTATGCCATGGGCGTCGCCAAGGACGGCGCGGACTCGGCCGTGATCGCGTACTTCGGTGACGGCGCCTCCAGCCAGGGTGACGTGGCCGAGTCGTTCACCTTCTCCGCGGTCTACAACGCGCCCGTGGTGTTCTTCTGCCAGAACAACCAGTGGGCGATCTCCGAGCCGACCGAGAAGCAGACCCGGGTGCCGCTCTACCAGCGCGCCCAGGGCTTCGGCTTCCCCGGTGTCCGGGTCGACGGCAACGACGTCCTCGCGTGCCTGGCCGTCACCAAGTCGGCGCTCGAGCGGGCCCGCCGGGGCGAGGGTCCCACCCTCGTCGAGGCGTTCACCTACCGGATGGGCGCGCACACCACCTCCGACGACCCGACGAAGTACCGGGCGGACGAGGAGCGTGCCTCCTGGGAGGCCAAGGACCCGATCCTGCGGCTGCGTACGTACCTGGAGAAGCAGGAGCTCGCCGACGAGGCGTTCTTCGCCGCGCTGGAGGCCGAGAGCGAGGCTCTCGGCAAGCGGGTCCGGGAAGCGGTGCGGGCCATGCCCGACCCGGACCGGATGGCGATCTTCGACCACGCCTACGCCGACGGGAACCCGCTCGTCGACGAGGAGCGTGCCCAGTTCGCCGCCTACCAGGCTTCGTTCGCCGAGGAGGGCAACTAGTCATGGCCACGCAGAAGATGTCCCTCGCGAAGGCGCTCAACGAGTCGCTGCGCAAGGCCCTCGACACCGACCCCAAGGTCCTCATCATGGGTGAGGACGTCGGCAAGCTGGGCGGGGTCTTCCGGATCACCGACGGGCTCCAGAAGGACTTCGGCGAGGACCGGGTCATCGACACCCCGCTCGCCGAGTCCGGCATCGTCGGCACCGCGATCGGTCTGGCCCTGCGCGGCTACCGGCCGATCGTGGAGATCCAGTTCGACGGCTTCGTCTTCCCGGCGTACGACCAGATCGTCACGCAGCTCGCCAAGATGCACGCCCGCGCGCTCGGCAAGATCAAGCTGCCGGTCGTCGTCCGGATCCCGTACGGCGGCGGCATCGGCGCCGTCGAGCACCACAGCGAATCGCCCGAGGCCCTGTTCGCGCATGTCGCGGGGTTGAAGGTGGTCTCGCCGTCCAACGCGTCGGACGCCTACTGGATGATGCAGCAAGCCGTCCAGAGCAACGACCCGATCATCTTCTTCGAGCCGAAGCGGCGCTACTGGGACAAGGGCGAGGTCGAGACCGACCTCATCCCCGGCCCGCTGCACAAGGCCGCGACGGTACGGGAGGGCTCCGACCTCACCCTCGTCGCGTACGGCCCGATGGTGAAGGTCTGCCTGGAGGCGGCCGCGGCCGCCCAGGAGGAGGGCAAGTCGATCGAGGTCCTGGACCTGCGGTCGATGTCCCCGATCGACTTCGACACCGTCCAGGCGTCGGTCGAGAAGACCGGCCGGCTGGTCGTGGTCCACGAGGCGCCGGTGTTCTACGGCTCCGGGGCCGAGATCGCCGCCCGCATCACGGAGCGGTGCTTCTACCATCTCGAAGCACCGGTGCTCCGGGTCGGCGGCTATCACGCCCCGTATCCGCCGGCGCGGCTCGAGGACGAGTACCTGCCGGGCCTGGACCGCGTGCTCGACGCCGTCGACCGCTCGCTGGCGTACTGAGGAGAGGGGTCGTGACGACGATGACCGAAACGTCTGCTCGCTTCCGTGAGTTCAAGATGCCCGACGTGGGCGAGGGACTGACCGAGGCCGAGATCCTCAAGTGGTACGTCCAGCCCGGCGACACCGTCTCCGACGGCCAGGTCGTGTGCGAGGTCGAGACCGCGAAGGCGGCCGTGGAACTGCCGATCCCGTTCGACGGAGTGGTGCACGAGCTGCGCTTCCCCGAGGGCACGACCGTCGACGTCGGCCAGGTGATCATCGCGGTGGACGTGGCACCGGGCAGCACCGAGGCGCCGGCTCCGGAGGCCGCTCCCGTCGCCGAACCGGAGGCCGAGCCCGAAGAGCCGAAGGGCCGCCAGCCGGTGCTGGTGGGTTACGGCGTGGCCGAGTCCTCCACCAAGCGGCGTGCCCGCAAGGGTGACGGGACGGCCGCCCCGGTGGCCGCGGCCGCCGGGATACAGGGCGAGCTCAACGGCCGCGGACACGCTGCCGCCCCCGCCGTCGCTCCGGCTGCCGTGCCCGTTCCTGCGAGCCGCCCGCTCGCCAAGCCGCCGGTGCGCAAGCTGGCGAAGGACCTCGGTATCGATCTGGCGACGGTCGTCCCGACCGGTCCGGACGGGATCATCACCCGCGAGGACGTGCACGCGGCGGCCGTGCCCGTACCGGCGCAGGCACAGGTACCCGTGCCCGCTCCCGCGGCACCTGTCGCGGCGGTCTCCGAACCGGGTGTTCGGGAGACCCGTATCCCGGTCAAGGGCGTGCGGAAGGCCATCGCGCAGGCGATGGTCGGCAGCGCGTTCACGGCTCCGCATGTCACCGAGTTCGTGACGGTCGACGTCACGCGCACGATGAAGCTCGTGGCGGAGCTCAAGGACGACAAGGACATGGCGGGGGTCCGGGTCAACCCGCTCCTGATCATCGCCAAGGCACTCCTGGTCGCGATCAAGCGGAACCCGGAGGTCAACGCCGCCTGGGACGAGGCCAACCAGGAGATCGTGCAGAAGCACTACGTGAACCTGGGCATCGCGGCCGCCACCCCGCGCGGTCTGATCGTGCCGAACATCAAGGACGCGCACGACAAGACCCTGCCCCAGCTCGCCGCGGCACTGGGCGAACTGGTCACCACGGCACGCGAGGGCAGGACGTCCCCCGCGGCTATGGCGGGCGGCACGGTGACGATCACCAACGTCGGCGTCTTCGGCGTCGACACGGGCACGCCGATCCTGAACCCGGGCGAGTCCGCGATCCTCGCGGTCGGCGCGATCAAGCTGCAGCCGTGGGTCCACAAGGGCAAGGTGAAGCCTCGTCAGGTCACCACGCTGGCACTGTCGTTCGACCACCGTCTGGTCGACGGCGAGCTCGGCTCGAAGGTGCTCGCCGATGTCGCGGCGATCCTGGAACAGCCCAAGCGGCTGATCACCTGGGCGTAACACCCCGCGTACGCCGAAGGGGCCGGTGGCACTGCCAGTGCCACCGGCCCCTTCTGCCTACCCGCCTGGGCGTGGTGCTACAGGCCCCTTCGGATGCTCCGGGGAACGTCCTTCTTGAAGCCGTAGTCCATGAGCTTCTTCGCGTCCGCCGTCCGGGTCGTCTCGGACGTGGAGGCGAGGACGGTGCCGATGACCGTCCTGCCGTTCCGGGTCGCGGCGAAGACCAGGCAGTACTTGGCCGTCGGGCCGGATCCGGTCTTCACGCCGATCGCACCGCTGTAGGTGCCGAGCAGCTTGTTGGTGTTGGTCCACGACATGTAGCGGTAACCGCCGCTCTTCGTGGTGACCTTCTGCCTGGTCGACCTCGTCTTCACGACCGTGCGGAACGTCGCGTTCTTCATCGCGCTGCTGGCGATCTTCGTCAGGTCGCGCGGCGTCGAGTAGTTCGAGCCATTCCCTATGCCGTCGAACGAGTCGAAGTGCGTGTTCTTCAGGCCGAGGGACGTGGCGGAGGCGTTCATCTTGCCGATGAACGACTTCACGCGGGCCGCGCGGGTGGAGCCGGTGCCGAACTTGTCGGCGAGGGCGTACGCGGCATCGCAGCCGGACGGCAGCATCAGACCGTACAGAAGCTGGCGGACGGTGACCTTGTCGCCGACGATCAGGTGGGCCGACGAGGCGCCCTTGGAGACGATGTAGTCGCTGTACGCCTGCTGGATCGTGACCTTGGAATCCAGGTTGAGGTTCTTCTGCGCCAGGACCACCTTGGCCGTCATGATCTTGGTGGTGGAACCGGTGGAGCGACGGGTGTCCGCGGCCTTGGTGAACAGGGTCGTCGCGGTGCCGTCGTCCATCACGAAGCCGCCCTTGGCGACGATCGTGGGTGTGGGCGGCGTAGCGGCCTGCGCCGCGGTGGCGAACACGCTGCCCGTGAGGACGGCGCCCGCGGTCAGAGCCACGGTGGCGGCGGCGGATGCGCGACGTGTTCCCTTGATTCCGATTTTCAATTCGAACGCTCCAAATGCCCCTGGAATGCGGCTACATAAGGGTGCCGCTCGGTGGTGAGACTCATGAGGCAGGGCGATGGATGTACCGAAACATGGGGTGATTTCGGGAACGTTGCCGGGGCGGCGCCGGGGGCGGTGCCCGTCCGGATGGCGGATCGGCGCGGCGCATGTGTCCATGTTGTATCTATGCTGTGTGCATGCCTGCCGCACCCCCCGTCGTGAAGCGCTCGATGGAGCGCCCCGTGAAGTCCGCTGCGAAGCCGGCCGGCAAGCAGCCGCCCGCCGCCGAGCGCGTCTACACCCACATCAAGGAGGCGGTGCTCGACCGCCGTTACGAGGGCGGGACGCTGCTGACCGAAGGGGATCTCGCAGAGGCCGTCGGCGTCTCCCGCACGCCGGTGCGCGAGGCGCTGCTGCGGCTGGAGGTCGAGGGGCTGATCAAGCTCTATCCGAAGAAGGGGGCCCTGGTGCTCGCCGTCTCCGCGCAGGAGATCTCGGACGTGGTGGAGACCCGGCTGCTCGTCGAGGAGTTCGCCGCCCGCAAGGCCGTGCCCGCCTCCGCGAAGCTGATCGCCCGGCTGGAGGAGCTGCTCGAGGAGCAGCGGCGGCAGGTGGAGGCCGGGGATCTCGCCGCCGTGTCGGTCGCGGACCGCTGCTTCCACGCCGAGATCGTGCGCCACGCGGGCAACAACATCCTGTCGCGCCTCTACGACCAGCTGCGCGACCGGCAGCTGCGGATGGGGGTCGCCGTGATGGAGGCGCACCCGGGCAGGATCGCCGCCAACATCGCCGAGCACGGTGAGCTGCTGGAAGCGATCAGAGCCGGTGACGCCGACGGCGCCGCGCAGGTCGTGCGGCGCCATGTCAGCCGGGTCAAGGTGCTGGTCCGGGGTGAGGACCGGTGAGCTCTGCCGGTGCCCCCACCCTGTCCCTGCCCGGTGACCCGCCCGGCGGCCGGCGTGCCGCCCGGGTCTGGGGCATCGGTGTCGCCGTCTACTTCGTGGCGATCATCTTCCGTACGAGCCTCGGAGTCGCCGGCCTGGACGCCGCCGACCGGTTCGGCATCAACGCCTCCGCCCTGTCGACGTTCTCCATCCTTCAGCTGCTCGTCTACGCGGGCATGCAGATACCGGTCGGCCTGCTGGTCGACCGGTTCGGCACCAAGAAGGTCCTCACCACCGGGGCCGTCCTGTTCACCATCGGGCAGCTCGGCTTCGCGCTCTCCCCGTCCTACGGCGCTGCGCTGGCCTCCCGGGCGCTGCTCGGCTGCGGCGACGCCATGACGTTCATCAGTGTGCTCAGGCTCGGCGCCCGCTGGTTCCCGGCCCGGCGCGGACCGCTGATCGGCCAGGTCGCCGCGCTCTTCGGCATGGCGGGCAACCTCGTCTCGACGCTCTTCATCGCCCGCGCCCTGCACGGCTTCGGCTGGACCGCCACGTTCGCGGGCAGCGCGATGGCCGGCGTCGTGGTGCTGGTGCTGCTGCTCCTCTTCCTGAAGGACCACCCGGAGGGGCATGAGCCGCCGCCCGTCGAGCACACCGGCGCCGCGTACGTACGCAGGCAGATTGCGGCCTCGTGGCGGGAGCCGGGCACCCGGCTCGGGATGTGGGTGCACTTCACCACGCAGTTCCCGGCCATGGTGTTCCTGCTGCTGTGGGGGATGCCGTTCCTGGTGGAGGCGGAGGGGCTGAGCCGGTCCACCGCCGGGGAGCTGCTCACCCTGGTGGTGCTCTCCAACATGGCCGTCGGCCTCGTCTATGGGCAGATCATCGCCCGCCACCATGCCGCGCGCGCCCCGCTGGCCCTCGGCACGGTCGTGGTGACCGCCGCCCTGTGGGCATCGGCCATCCTGTACCCGGGCGACCATGCGCCGATGTGGCTGCTGATCACCCTCTGCACGGTGCTCGGCGCCTGCGGTCCCGCCTCGATGATCGGCTTCGACTTCGCGCGCCCGGCCAATCCGCCGGAGCGGCAGGGCACCGCCTCGGGGATCGTCAACATGGGCGGCTTCACGGCCTCGATGACCACCCTGTTCGCCGTCGGAGTGCTGCTCGACGCCACGGGCGACGACTACCGCATCGCGTTCGCCTCCGTCTTCGTGCTGGAGGCGCTCGGGGTCGTGCAGATTCTGCGGCTGCACGCCCGCGCCACGCGCCGGGAGCGGAGCCACCATGTGATCAGCCGTGTGGAGGCCGTGCACGTACCCGCGTGACCGCTGCGGCGGCCGGCTCGGCGGCGCGCCCGTCTCCTCGTCCCACGAAACGACGGGCGCCGCCGGCCCTTCCGGCTGTTACGGCGTGACGGTGCCGGACGTCACGGCGTCACGGCGAAGTTCTGCAGGATCGCCGCGGCCAGCTCCTGGTCGCCCTCGGTCTTGATGCGGTCCGCGACCGCCGACAGCCGCACCCGCCCGCAGGCCAGCCGGACGTACGTCTCCCAGTCCATCGACAGCGTCACCGCGGGACCCAACGACGGCGCTCCGTCCACGGAGCCATGGCCGTCCGCGTCGACCCTGACCGTGCGCATGAACTCCACCGGCCCGTGCACATCGAGCACGACTGCCGACTGAGGCGGTGCGCCGGCGTCCTTGGCGACCACCTTCGGCAGCGCGGCGAGCAGGACGTCCCGGGTGATGGTGGCTCCGGGGGAGTCCAGATTGCCGGGCTGTCCCAGCGACGCCCGCAGGTCCTGCTCGTGCACCCAGACGTCGAAGGCCCGCATCCGCAGCGCCAGTTCCAGGGTCTGCTCGGCGCCGAGCGGCGCCCTGGTCATGGTCTCCGGATCACGCGCCTCGTTCCGCAGCTGACGGGAGCGGCGGATGATCGTGTACTCCAGCTCGGAGGTCATCTCGGGTGCGGTGTGGTGGCGCCGCACATCGACCTGCATCTCCATGTAGCGGGTGAACTCGTTCTGTACGTGGTAGAGATCGCGCGGCAGCGTGTGGATCGGCCGCGGATCGCCGAGCTGCTCGCACTCCATGCCGATGACGTGCGAGACGATGTCACGCACCGACCAACCGGGGCACGGTGTACGACGGTTCCACTCCCCCTCGGGGAGCGGCTTCACCAGCTCGGCTATCGACTCGACGGAGTGGGTCCAGGCATCGGCGTAGGTCTGGAGGATGGGATGGACGGTCACGGGACCCCTCGTGCGGTTCTGCGGTGCATGGGCTGGACTGCGGGCGCGGTCGGCGGGCGGCGGCTGCGGGCTGCGTGGGAGGTTCGGTCGCTAAGTTACGCTGCGAGCAGGCACCCCGGCAGTGCTTTCGTGTGACGATCGTAGGCCCGCGTTGACGGCTCGAATGCCAGGACGGTGGTAGTGTGCACGCCTCCCTCATCCAGATCGCAGTAGACCCGGACGAATCGGTCAATTCCCGTAGGGATCGCGTGGCTTCGCTGGTCGCGCAGCAGCGGGGTGCCGATCTGGTGGTTCTTCCCGAACTCTGGCCGGTCGGCGCGTTCGCGTACACCGCCTTCGCCGACGAGGCCGAACCCCTTCTGGGGCCCACGCACGACCTGATGGCGAAGGCCGCGGCCGATGCCGGGGTCTGGCTGCACGCGGGATCCTTCGTGGAACGTGCCGATGACGGCACGCTCTACAACACGTCCCTGGTCTTCACGCCCGAGGGCGAGCGGGCCGCCGCGTACCGCAAGATCCACCGCTTCGGTTTCGACAAGGGCGAGGCGGTGATGATGGGCGCCGGCGAGGACCTCGTGACAGTCGCCCTGCCGCTGACCACGCTCGGCCTCGCCACCTGCTACGACCTGCGCTTCCCCGAGCTGTTCCGTGGCCTCGTCGACGCGGGCGCGCAGACGCTCGTCGTACCGGCGGGCTGGCCGGAGCGCCGCCGCGCCCATTGGACCCTGCTGGCCCGGGCGCGGGCCGTCGAGAACCAGGCGTACGTCCTGGCCGTCGGCACCGGGGGCACCCACGCCGGGGTCGAGCAGGCCGGGCACAGCATCGCCGTCGACCCGTGGGGCGAGGTGCTCGCCGAGGCGGGCGCGGGCGAGGAGGTGCTCACCGTGGAGTTCGACCCGGCGAAGGTCGCCGCCACGCGGGAGCAGTTCCCGGCGCTCAAGGACCGGCGCCTGGGCCTCGCCCCGCCGTCGGCGGTCCGCTGACGCAGCCGCTGCCCCGGCGGGCGACGCACCGGCATCGAGCGTGGCGCACCGCCACCGGCCTGGGCTGTTTCACGTGAAACAGCCCACATGCCCTCACTCCTCGTCGTGCTCCTTGTCCGCCAGCACGATCACGCACACGGCGACGGCGATCAGCAGCGCCATGTCGGCGTCCTCCCGTACGACATCGATGCCGTACGTGTCCCGGACGGTCAGCCATCGTCGCGAGATCTGGGCCAGCAGTTCGCCGTCGTAGTCGATGGCGAACTCGCGGTCCAGGATCTTGCCGCTGACATCGAGCCCGGTGCCGTCCACCAGCGTCACCCGGTAGTGGTTGCGCAGCAGGGACAGCCGCTTGCGTTTGATCCTGGCGAGCTGCTCGCCGTCGCGCTCGATGAGCATCGTGTCGCGCAGGCTCAGCAGTTTCTGTCTGATCTCGATCAGAATCCGGCCCTGCGCGTCCTTCAGCTCGAAGGTGTCGCGCACCCGCAGGGCCTTGCCGTCGACGAGGAAGACCTTGCGCCCGTCCGCGTCCTCGATCCAGTAGTCGTCGCCGACGGCGAAGAGTCGCTCACGCACCAGGAATCTCATGGCTCACAGGTTCCCCCCGGGACTCCCCGGAATGCGTGCGACCCTCCGGAATGCGGACGGCCACGGTGATGTTGACTGTTCACATGGCTACACGTGCGCGCGTCAGGGCCCCCGAGCTGATCGGCAAGGGCGGCTGGCTCAATACAGGCGACCACCAGTACACCCTCGCTGACCTGCGGGGACGCATCGTCATCCTGGATTTCTGGACATTCTGCTGTGTGAACTGTCTGCATGTCCTCGATGAGCTGCGCGAGCTGGAGGAGAAGCACCGCGACACCGTGGTGATCATCGGCGTGCACTCGCCGAAGTTCGTCCACGAGGCCGAGCACCAGGCCGTCGTCGACGCCGTCGAGCGGTACGAGGTCCACCACCCCGTCCTCGACGACCCCGAACTCGCCACCTGGAAGCAGTACGCCGTACGGGCCTGGCCCACGCTCGTCGTCATCGACCCCGAGGGTTACATCGTCGCCCAGCACGCCGGCGAGGGACACGCGCACGCCATCGAGAAGCTCGTCGAGGAACTGGAGGCGGAGCACGCCGAGAAGGGCACGCTGCGCCGTGGCGACGGCCCGTACGTGGCGCCCGAGCCCGTCGCCACGCATCTGCGTTTCCCCGGCAAGGCCCTGCTGCTGCCGGACGGCGGCTTCCTGGTCTCCGACACCACGCGGCACCGTCTCGTCGAGCTCGAGCAGGACGGCGAGACGGTCCGCCGTCACTTCGGTACGGGGGACCGGGGACTCACGGACGGCGGACCCGACGACGTCCGCTTCAGCGAGCCGCAGGGGCTGGCCGTGCTGCCCGACGGCCGGATCGCGGTCGCCGACACCGTCAATCACGCCATCCGCGCCCTCGACCTCACGACCGGGGTGACGACGACGCTCGCCGGTACCGGTCGCCAGTGGTGGCAGGGCTCTCCGACCACCGGCCCGGCCCGCGAGGTCGACCTCTCGTCCCCGTGGGACGTCGCCTGGTTCGCGGACCGGCTGTGGATCGCCATGGCGGGCGTGCACCAGCTGTGGTCGTACGACCCGGAAGCCGGGACCGTGCAGGTCGCCGCGGGCACCACCAACGAGGGTCTGGTGGACGGTCCGGCCGACGAGGCCTGGTTCGCCCAGCCGTCCGGGCTCGCGGCCGCGGCCGACGGCGAACGGCTCTGGGTCGCCGACTCGGAGACGTCCGCGCTGCGCTACGTCGACCGGGACGGGACCGTGCACACGGCCGTCGGCACCGGCCTCTTCGACTTCGGCCACCGTGACGGCGCCGCCGACCAGGCGCTCTTCCAGCACCCGCTGGGCGTCACCGCGCTGCCCGACGGGTCCGTCGCCGTCAGCGACACGTACAACCACGCCCTGCGCCGTTACGACCCGGCCACCGGTGAGGTCACCACCCTGGCCACCGATCTGCGCGAGCCGAGCGACGCCGTGCTGGTCGGTGACGACCTCGTCGTCGTCGAGTCGGCCCGCCACCGGCTGACCCGGCTGCGCCTGCCCGAGGAGGCCGTACGCGTCGCCGACCAGGCGCACCGCACCCAGCGCGCGGCCACCGAGATCGCCCCCGGCACGCTCCGCCTGGACGTGGTCTTCCAGGCGCCCGCCGGTCAGAAGCTCGACACCCGGTACGGTCCCTCGACCCGGCTGCTGATCTCGTCGACCCCGCCCGAGCTGCTCGCGGAGGGCGCCGGTCCCGGCACCGATCTCTTCCGCGACCTCGTCCTGGCCGACGGCGTCTGCGAAGGCGTTCTGCATGTGTCCGCGATGGCGGCGTCGTGCGACGACGACCCGGCGAACGAGTACCCGGCGTGCCACGTCCACCAGCAGGACTGGGGCGTCCCCGTCCGCGTGACCGCGGAGGGAACGCCCCGGCTGCCGCTGGTGCTCGCCGGAATGGACGAGCAGGCCTGACGGGCTCGGAGAACGTCGGCGCCGTTACGGAGCCCGTTCGTCCGGCAGCCCGTCGCCCACTACGCCGCGCCCGGCGGCGACACCCTCGCCGCCGGGCGCCTTCACGGCAGCCATGCCGCCGCCTCCCGTGAGCGTGACCGGGCGGCGGCGAGCCGTGCCGGCGCAGCTGCGATTGCCCGGCAGGGTTTCGGCCGTTGCGGGTGCGGGGCCGGACCAGGCGTCGCGGTCCGGGATCACTGCCCGCGGCCACGCCGAACTGCTGTGAGCTGCGCCGCAGCAGCGAAGAGGCCGGAAACCGGTTCAGAGACCGCGGCGCTCGTCCTCGGACACGACCGTGGCGCTGGGCGGTACGACCACCCGGCGGCGCCGCGCGATGCTCGCGTAGACGAAGACCCCGATGATGCCGACGATCATCATGATCCAGCCGACCAGGTCGACATTGACGGTGTCCATCTTCCAGTCGGTGGCGAAGGCGAGTACCGCCCCGACGGCGATGAGGATGATGCATCCTCCGAGTCCCATGGTCACGCCTCCTTGGCGGCCCGGAGGCTCCGGACCGTTGTACGGATCGCGTACCCGGCCCGGCAGCAAGCATGTGTGCGGGGCGGATGGGGAGGGGACGGCCCGGACGGAACGGGCGGTTCCTCATACAAGGGGCGGGCCCGCCCGTCGGTAGGGCTGCCCGGCAGGGGCCGCTCGAGGAGCGGCCCCGCCGGGGTCCGGCCGCTCAGCCCGCCAGGAACGCCGTCAGCGCGTTCGCGAGCAGATACGGGTCGTCCGCGCCGCACAGCTCACGCGCACTGTGCATCGACAGGATCGCGACGCCGATGTCCACGGTCTGGATGCCGTGCCGGGCCGCGGTGATCGGGCCGATCGTCGTGCCGCACGGCATCGAGTTGTTGGAGACAAACGTCTGCCACGGCACGCCCGCCTTCTCGCACGCCGCCGCGAACACGGCCCGGCCGCTGCCGTCGGTGGCGTACCGCATGTTGACGTTCACCTTGAGGATCGGCCCGCCGTTCGCCACCGGGTGGTGTGTCGGGTCGTGGCGCTCGCCGTAGTTGGGGTGGATCGCGTGACCGGTGTCGGAGGAGAGACAGACGGTCCCCGCGAAGGCCCGGGCGCGGTCCTCGTACGTACCGCCGCGGGCGAAGACCGACCGCTCCAGCACCGTGCCGAGCAGCGGTCCGTCCGCGCCGGTGTCCGACTGGGAGCCGTTCTCCTCGTGGTCGAACGCGGCCAGTACCGGGATGTACGGAATCTCTTCGTCCGGCTGTCCGGCGACGGCGGCGAGCGCGGCCGTCGCCGCGTGCACGGAGAGCAGGTTGTCCATCCGCGGGCCGGCCAGCAGCTCGCGATCGCGGCCCAGGTAGGCCGGCGGCTCCACGGCGTGCGGCATCAGGTCCCAGCCGGTCACGTCCGCCGCGTCGACCCCCGCCTCCTCGGCGACGAACCGGATCAGGCCGCCTTCCTCGACGTCCCCGAGGCCCCAGATCGGCTGCATGTGCTTCTGCCGGTCGAGCTTGAGCCCGTCGGTGTTGGCCGACCGGTCCAGATGCACGGCCAGCTGCGGCACACGCAGCAGCGGCCGGTCGATGTCGACGAGCCGGTGCGTGCCGTCCCGCAGGCTGATCCGGCCCGCGAGACCGAGGTCCCGGTCCAGCCAGGTGTTGAGCAGCGTCCCGCCGTACACCTCGACGGCGACCTGCCGCCAGCCGTACGACCCCGTGTCGGGCAGCGGCTTCACCCGCAGGTTCGGCGAGTCGGTGTGCGCGCCGACGATCCGGAACGGGGTGTGCGCACCGGCGCCCTCCGGCACGTACCAGGCGACGATCGCCCCGCCGCGCAGCACGTACTTCCCGCCGGTGGACGCGTCCCAGGCCGCGGTCTCCTCGACCTGCCGGAAGCCGGCCTTCTCCAGCCGCGCCGCGGCGGTGGCCACGGCGTGGTACGGAGTGGGGCTGGCCATCAGGAAGGCCATCAGGTCGTCGGTGTGACCGCGGTCGAAGCGGAGGGGAGAACTCATGTTCTTCACTGTAACGACGATGCGCCGGGAAGAATCCGCGTATCACCAGCCCGCCCTGCGGGCCGGGGGCCGCAGCGTGTCGATCGCAGCCGGGCCGACGCCGATGTCGTGCGGAGCGCCCGGGCCGGTGGTGGCGGGCTCCGGTGGATGTCCCCCGGACGGGATTCCCGGCCGTGCACCCGGCTGATACGGCAGCGCCGCCGCCCGAAGGAATTCGGGCGGCGGCGCTTCATCGACCGATGCTGCGCGCCGAAGGCTAGAACGCGGCCTCGTCCAGCTCCATCAGCGAACCGTCGACCGCCTCGGCGAGCGCGCGCTCGGTGGAGACGCCCGGCAGGACGTTCGCGGCGAAGAACTTCGCGGCGGCGATCTTGCCCTGGTAGAAGGCGACGTCCTTCGCGGCGGCGGTCGGCAGCTTCTCGGCCGCCACGGCCGCGCCCTTCAGCAGCAGGTAGCCGACGACGACGTCGCCGGAGGCCAGCAGCAGGCGGGTGGTGTTCAGGCCGACCTTGTAGATGTTCTTGACGTCCTCGCCGGTCGCGGTGAGGTCGGTGATCATCGTGCCGACGATCGCCTCCAGGTCCACGGCCGCCTTGGCGAGCGAGTCCAGCGCACCGGACAGCTCCTCGTTTCCGTGGGCGCCGGCGAGGAACTTCTTGATCTCCTCGGACAGTGCGTTCAGCGAGGCACCCTGGTCGCGGACGATCTTCCGGAAGAAGAAGTCCTGGCCCTGGATCGCCGTGGTGCCCTCGTAGAGGGTGTCGATCTTGGCGTCACGGATGTACTGCTCGATCGGGTACTCCTGGAGGTACCCGGAGCCGCCGAACGTCTGGAGCGACTGCGCCAGCTGCTCGTACGACTTCTCGGAGCCGTAGCCCTTCACGATCGGGAGCAGCAGGTCGTTGAGGCCGTGCAGCGCCTTGGCGTCCTCGCCCGCGGCCTCCTTCTCCTGGATCGCGTCCTGGACGGAGGCGGTGTACAGCACGAGGGAGCGCATGCCCTCCGCGTACGCCTTCTGCGTCATCAGGGAGCGGCGCACGTCGGGGTGGTGCGTGATGGTGACCTTGGGCGCGGTCTTGTCCATGAAGTTCGCCAGGTCGGTGCCCTGGACGCGCTCCTTGGCGTACTCCAGCGCGCTCAGGTAACCCGTCGAGAGGGTGGCGATGGCCTTCGTGCCGACCATCATGCGGGCGAACTCGATGATGCGGAACATCTGGCGGATGCCGTCGTGCTTGTCACCGATCAGCCAGCCCTTGGCGGGGTGCTGGTCGCCGAAGGTCATCTCGCACGTGTTGGACGCCTTGAGGCCCATCTTGTGCTCGACGTTCGTCGCGTACACGCCGTTGCGCTCGCCCAGCTCACCGGTGGTCCAGTCGAAGTGGAACTTCGGGACCATGAAGAGCGACAGACCCTTCGTGCCCGGGCCTGCGCCCTCGGGGCGGGCCAGCACGTAGTGAATGATGTTCTCGGACATGTCGTGCTCGCCCGAGGTGATGAAGCGCTTCACACCCTCGATGTGCCAGGAGCCGTCTTCCTGCTCGACGGCCTTCGTGCGGCCCGCGCCGACGTCCGAACCGGCGTCCGGCTCGGTCAGCACCATCGTCGAGCCCCACTGCTTCTCGACGGCGATCTCGGCGATCTTCTTCTGCGCCTCGTTGCCCTCGTCGAAGAGGATGCCGGCGAACGCCGGGCCCGAGGAGTACATCCAGACGGCCGGGTTCGAGCCGAGCACCAGCTCCGCGTAGGACCAGATCAGGGAGCGCGGGGAGGTCGTGCCGCCGATCTCCTCGGGCAGGCCCAGACGCCAGTACTCGGAGTCCATGAACGCCTGGTACGACTTCTTGAACGTCTCCGGGACCGGCGCGGTGTTGGTCTCCGGGTCGAAGGCCGGCGGGGTGCGGTCGGCGTCGGCGAAGGAGTCGGCCAGCTCGTTCTCCGCGAGGCGGGTGACCTCCTCGAGGATGCTCTTCGCCGTCTCGACGTCCATCTCGGCGAACGTGCCGGTGCCGTACAGCTTGTCGCGCCCGAGGACCTCGAAGAGGTTGAACTCGATGTCGCGGAGATTCGACTTGTAGTGCCCCATGGGAAGGCTCCGTAATCAATAGCAGTGGCGCGCAGCGCCCCGGTGAGGGGTGAGGTCCGGGCGGGCGACGAGCTGGCGGTCCGTATATGAGCTGACGTCTCCGATGATGCTACCCGTCAGTAATAAGACGCAACCCCTCGAGGCGGCGATGTGTCCGATTACTCTTTGAGGCATGTACGGCTACGACCAGAATCAGGGCGCGCAGCAGCAGATGGGTGGCGGCTACGGCGAGCAGCCGCTGTACCCCGAGCCCTCGCCGCCCTCCCTCGGTGACGCGGTACGGGCCTTCACCACCGGATCCCTGTCCGCCGAGGACTTCCAGCAGATCTTCGCGACCTCGAAGGTCTACTGCCCGCGCGGCGACAACCCCGGCTTCCTCGCCCTGCACAACACCCAGCAGCCGGTGATCCCCATGTTCACCACGCTCAAGGAGCTGCGGCTGTACGCGGGCAAGGAGTCCAAGTACTTCGTGATCACCGGCGCCGAGGTGATCGACCTGCTGCCGACCGGCTACGGGTTCGTCCTCGACATGGAGGGCGAGCACCGGATGGTCTTCGACGCCAAGGCCGTCGAGCAGATGGTCGACTTCGCGATGCGTCGCATGTATGGCTGATTCCTGACCTTCGAGAAGGGGTCCGTACCCGAGCGGTACGGACCCCTTCTCGCTGTCCGGGGGGTGCTGCGGCGGCGCGGGAATGAGGCACCCCTTGCAAGATGTTCACTGTTCAACTAAATTGGAACCAGGACAATCCCGGAGGTGGCTCTCATGCCCGCAGTGACCGTCGAAAACCCGCTGACCCTGCCCAAGGTCGCCGCCTCGGGCGACGCCACGGCCCGCCCCGTGCTCGCCGTCACCACGGCGCCGAGCGGATTCGAAGGTGAAGGCTTCCCGGTTCGCCGTGCGTTCGCCGGGATCAACTACAAGTACCTCGACCCGTTCATCATGATGGACCAGATGGGCGAGGTGGAGTACGCGCCGGGCGAGCCCAAGGGCACCCCCTGGCACCCCCACCGCGGCTTCGAGACCGTCACGTACATCATCGACGGCACCTTCATCCACCAGGACAGCAACGGCGGCGGCGGCACCATCCGCGATGGTGACACCCAGTGGATGACGGCCGGATCCGGCCTCCTGCACATCGAGGCCCCGCCGGAGTCCCTCGTCATGTCGGGCGGCCTCTTCCACGGCCTCCAGCTCTGGGTGAACCTGCCCAAGGCCGACAAGATGATGGCCCCCCCGCTACCAGGACATCCGCGGCGGCCAGGTCCAGCTCCTCGCCTCCCCGGACGGCGGCGCGCTGCTCCGCGTCATCGCCGGTGAGCTCGACGGTCACGAGGGCCCGGGCGTCACCCACACCCCGATCACGATGGTCCACGCCACCGTGCGCCCCGGCGCCGAGGTGACCCTGCCGTGGCGCGAGGACTTCAACGGACTCGCGTACGTGCTGGCCGGCCGCGGCACGGTCGGTGAGGAGCGCCGCCCCGTCCACATGGGGCAGACCGCGGTCTTCGGTGCCGGGTCCTCGCTGACCGTCCGTGCGGACGAGAAGCAGGACGGCAACACGCCCGACCTGGAGGTCGTGCTGCTCGGCGGCCGTCCGATCCGGGAGCCGATGGCGCACTACGGCCCGTTCGTCATGAACAGCCAGGCCGAACTCAAGAAGGCGTTCGAGGACTTCCAGGCCGGCCGCCTCGGCACCGTGCCCGCGGTCCACGGCATGGGTGAGTGACCCTGCCGCCGGTCCTCACTGACGGTCCGTCACCCATGCGGACCGTCGGGCGGGACACGGCTCCCGCGCCGTGATCGGGTGGGAGGGTGCAGACCCGGAAGCCCCTCCTGCCCGACGCCGCGCGGCGAACAGCCGCCTGGTGCGTCGTGCTTCTGCTGGTCATGGGCGTTGCCGCGGTCGCCATCTGGCTGTGCGTCACCCTCAAGACCGCGGTCACACCCGTCCTGCTCGCCCTGCTCGGTACGGCGCTGCTCGGCCCCGTCCACCGCTGGCTCGTCGCCCGCGGGGTCAACCGGTCGCTGGCCGCCGGGCTCACCTGTGTGCTGCTCGTCGCGGTGGTCGGCGGCGCCGGGTACATCGTCGTCACCGCGCTCATCGACACCGGCGGCCAGATCGTCCGGTCACTGAAGGACGTCGGTCAGTGGGTCGTCGACCACTTCGGGTTCGCGCGCGACATCAATGTGGACAACCTCGCCGCCAATGCGCAGAAGCTCGTCGAGAAGTTCGGGGCGGGTGCCGCGGGCGGGCTGCTCACCGGGATCAGCCTGGTCGGCTCGCTGATCGCGACGAGCGTCCTCGCCCTGCTGCTGACCTTCTTCTTCCTGCGTGACGCCGACCGGGCCGCGGCCCTCGCCCACAGCCTCGCCCCGCGCGACACCGGTGAGCTGGTCGAGGCGATGGGGCGGCGGGCCTTCGAGGCCGTCGAGGGCTTCATGCGCGGCACCACGTTCATTGCGCTGATCGATGCGACCTGCATCGCGGTGGGTCTGCTGATCCTGCGGGTGCCGGGCGCGGTGGGGCTGGGCGCGCTGGTCTTCGTCGGCGCGTACATCCCGTACCTCGGCGCGTTCCTCTCGGGTGCGGTCGCCGTCCTGGTCGCGCTCGCGGACCGGGGGGTCGTGATCGCGATCTGGGTGCTCGGTGTGGTGCTCGCGGTCCAGGTGCTGGAGGGGCACGTGCTGCAGCCGGTGATCCAGAGCCGAACGGTCCAGATGCACCCGGCCATGATCATGATCGCGCTGACGGCGGGTGCGAGCGTGGCGGGCCTGCTGGGCCTGCTGCTGGCGGTACCGGTGTGCGCTGCGGCCTTCGGTGTCGTCGGCGAGCTCCGCAAGGGGTACGCCTCCGCCCCGGGTGCTGCGCCGCCCCCGGGCGCACCGCCTCCGCCCGGCGCATCGGGCCCGCCCGGCGGCTGACGGCAAAGCGGCCACCCGGGCGCTCCCCGGTGACCGCCCCGCCTCCTACGACTCGTACAGCTCGAACCAGATGGACTTCCCGGCCCCCCGCGGCTCCACACCCCACGCATCGGCCAGCAGCTGCATCAGCACCAGCCCCCGCCCGCTGGAAGCCATCTCGCCGGGCCGCCGCTTGTGCGGCAGTTCGTCACTGCCGTCCGTCACCTCCACCCGGAGGCATCGCCCGCCCCGGTCCGTGCCGACCTCGACGACCATCAGCGCGTCGCCGTCCGTGTGCAGGAGGACGTTCGTGGTGATCTCGGAGATCAGCAGCACGGCCGTGTCGACCTGCTCCGGGTCCGACCAGTCGTGCAGCAGCTCGCGCAGCTGCTGCCGGGCGGCCGCGATCCGTTCGGGCTCGGCCTGCGCGACGGTCATCGCGGTACGGCGCGTTGCGGCCCGCTTCGTCGGGCCGTCCTCGCGGCGCAGCACGAGCACCGCGATGTCGTCCTCACGGCGGTCGGCCAGCGGCCCGGTCGTGTAGTGCGAGGTCGGCCCGTGCACGGCCTGCACCAGCGCGTCGGCGAGTTTCTCCAGGTCCCCGGTGTGCTGTTCCAGAACCGGCCGGAGCCGGTCCCAGCCGGTGGTCAGGTCGTGGCCGCCGGTCTCGATCAGGCCGTCCGTGCACAGCATGATCGTGTCGCCGGGCTGCAGGACCACCCGGGTCGTCGGATAGTCGGTGTCCGTCTCTATGCCGAGCGGCAGTCCGCCGCCGGTCTGCCGGATGACCGCCGTCCCGTCGCTGCTGATCACGACCGGGTCGGGGTGGCCGGCCCGCGCGATATCGAGCGTCCCGGTCTCCGGGTCGGCCTCCGCGTACAGACATGTCGCGAACCGCGGACCGGTCTGCTTCCCGTCGTCGTACGCGTCGGTGAGCCCGGAGAGGAACCGGGAGGCGCGCGAGAGCACCGCGTCCGGGCTGTGCCCCTCGGAGGCGTACGCGCGCAGGGCGATCCGCAGCTGGCCCATCAGCCCGGCCGCCCGCACGTCATGGCCCTGGACGTCGCCGATGACGAGGGCGATACGGCCGTTCGGGAGCGGGATCATGTCGTACCAGTCGCCACCGACCTGGAGCCCGCCACCGGTCGGTACGTAGCGTGCGGCGACCGTCATCCCGGGGATGTCGGGGTCCAGGGTCGGCATCATCGACCGCTGGAGTCCCTGCGACAGCTCCCGCTCGGTCTCCGCCTCCCCGGCCCGTGCCAGGGCCTGTGCGAGCATCCGGGCCACCGTCGTCAGCACGGAACGCTCGTCCGGCGAGAACGACACCGGGTGCCGGAACCCCGCCATCCAGGCGCCCATGGTGCGGCCCGAAACGATCAGTGGGAGGAAGGCCCAGGAGCGGCGTCCGAAGCGGCTGGCGAGCGGCCAGGTGACCGGGAAGCGGCGTCGGTACTCCTCGGGCGACGGGAGATAGATCGCCCGCCCGGTCCGTACGACCTCGGCGGCCGGGTAGTCGGTCTCCAGCGGCATGTCGTTGAACGGGTCCTCGTCGCCCATGGTCTGGCCGTGGTGGCCGGTGATCGTCAGCCGGTCGCCCGCGACGCCGAAGACGGCGAGTCCGTCCGGTGAGAAGCCGGGCATGGAGAGCGAGGCGGCGACCCGCAGCACCTCCTCCGTGGAACGGGCCTCGGCGAGCGCCCGCCCCGCGTCCAGCAGGAACGCCTCCCGGGACCGGCGCCAGTCCCCGGTGATGGGTGTGTGCGCCCCGGCGGTGCCCGGCTGCGGTTCGGGGACCTCCTGGATGGTGCCGACCAGTACGTACGTCGAGCCGTCGGCCGACTCGACACGCAGAGGCTTGGAACGGCTGCGTACGGTACGGAGCACCCGGCCGTCCCCGTCGACGATGCGCAGCCGGGCCTCCGCCAGGGTGTTTTCGGCGATGGCGAGATTCACCACCCCGTAGATCTCGTTCCAGTCGATCGGGTGGAAACGCGCGCGCACCGCGGCCTCGCGGAAGACACCGTCCCTGGCGGGCAGGTCGACCAGCCGGGCGGCTTCTGCGTCGAGCGTGACCGTCCCGGCTGTGTTGTCCCAGCGCCACAGGCCGGTCGCGGTCGCGGCCAGGACGTCCTCGGTGCGCATTGCCCCACTTTAGGAATATGTGCTCCGTGGACGCCACCGAGGACCGCCGCCGTCGGGTGGTCCGGACCCGCCGGATGATCTTGAAATGTTTATGTCAATGAAGTCGTGCGGGCGCGGGCGGTAGCCTGGGGAGGCTGAATCCACCCCAACCGCGAAGACTGGATGAACGACGATGCATCGGTACAGGTCCCACACCTGCGGCGAGCTCCGCGCCTCTGACGTCGGCACCGACGTCCGGCTGAGCGGCTGGCTGC
Organism: Streptomyces sp. JH14; assembly: GCF_029428675.1. GTDB lineage: Bacteria > Actinomycetota > Actinomycetes > Streptomycetales > Streptomycetaceae > Streptomyces. Next base: position 3,652,566 of record NZ_JAJNEL010000001.1, read on the forward strand.
ACAATCGTCGAGACCTGGGCGGCATCCTCTTCATCGATCTGCGCGACCACTACGGTCTCGTGCAGCTCGTCGCCCGCCCCGGCACCCCCGGCAACGACGCCCTGTCGAAGCTCACCAAGGAGACCGTCGTCCGGATCGACGGCAAGGTCTCCGCACGTGGCGCCGACAACGTGAACCCGGATCTCCCGACCGGCGAGATCGAGATCGAGGTCACCGAGGTCGAGGTACTGGGCGAGGCCGCCCCGCTGCCCTTCACGATCAACACCGACGACGGGGTCAACGAGGAGCGGCGTCTGGAGTACCGCTTCCTCGACCTGCGCCGTGAGCGCATGCACCGCAACATCATGCTGCGCTCCGCCGTCATCGCCTCGATCCGCGCGAAGATGGTGGCCCTCGGCTTCAACGAGATGGCGACCCCGATCCTCACCGCGACGTCCCCCGAGGGTGCCCGTGACTTCGTCGTCCCGTCCCGGCTGAACCCCGGCAAGTTCTACGCGCTGCCGCAGGCCCCGCAGCAGTTCAAGCAGCTGCTGATGATCTCGGGCTTCGACCGCTACTTCCAGATCGCGCCGTGCTTCCGCGACGAGGACGCCCGCGCCGACCGCTCGCCGGGCGAGTTCTACCAGCTCGACGTCGAGATGTCGTTCGTCGAGCAGGAGGACGTCTTCCAGCCGATCGAGAAGCTGATGACCGAGCTCTTCGAGGAGTTCGGCAACGGCCGGCACGTCACGTCGCCGTTCCCGCGGATCCCGTTCCGCGAGTCGATGCTGAAGTACGGCAACGACAAGCCCGACCTGCGCGCCAAGCTGGAGCTCGTCGACATCTCCGACGTCTTCGCCGGCTCGGAGTTCAAGGCGTTCGCCGGCAAGCACGTCCGCGCCCTTCCGGTGCCGGACACCGCGGGCCAGTCCCGCAAGTTCTTCGACGGCCTCGGTGAGTACGCCGTCGAGCAGGGTGCCAAGGGCCTGGCCTGGGTCCGCGTCGGCGAGGACGGCACGCTGGCCGGACCGATCGCCAAGTTCCTCACCGAGACGGACATCAAGACCCTCACCGAGCGTCTCTCGCTCGTCCCGGGTCACGCCGTCTTCTTCGGTGCCGGCGAGTTCGACGAGGTCTCCAAGATCATGTCGGCCGTCCGGGTCGAGGCCGCCAAGCGCGCCGGCCACTTCGAGGAGGGCGTCTTCCGGTTCTGCTGGATCGTCGACTTCCCGATGTACGAGAAGGACGAGGAGACCGGCAAGATCGACTTCTCGCACAACCCGTTCTCCATGCCCCAGGGTGGCCTGGAGGACCTGGAGACGAAGGACCCGCTGGACATCCTCGCCTGGCAGTACGACATCGTCTGCAACGGCATCGAGCTGTCCTCCGGCGCCATCCGCAACCACGAGCCCGAGCTGATGCTCAAGGCGTTCGAGATCGCCGGTTACGACCGCGAGACCGTCGAGCACGAGTTCGCGGGCATGCTCCGCGCGTTCCGTCTCGGCGCCCCGCCGCACGGTGGCATCGCCCCGGGCGTCGACCGCATCGTGATGCTGCTCGCCGACGAGCCCAACATCCGCGAGACGATCGCCTTCCCGCTCAACGGCAACGCGCAGGACCTGATGATGGGCGCTCCGACCGTGCTGGACGAGGCGCGGCTGCGCGAGCTGAACATCCAGCTCCGCAAGCCCGCCGCGCCGGTGAAGGAGAAGGCCGAGGCCAAGGACTCGGTGGCGAGGGACACCGGCGCGAAGTAAGCGTCACCGGTTCCGCTTCGGTTGCACGTGAAACAGCCCCCGGCCTTCGGCCGGGGGCTGTTCCGCGTCGTGGCCGCTCTCCACAGCAAGGCACAGCCGGCACACACGCCCCTGCCAGCTCCCCTGCCTAGCCTCACCTCCCATGACAGAGACTCAAGGACCCGCACACAAGAAGGACATGACGCGTCGCCGGATGGTGTTCGCCGGTGGTGCGGCCATCGTGGCCGCCGGGATCGGGGCGGGTGCGGTGGCCGGTGCCTCGGCCGACGAGGTCACGAGCGGCGGCAGCGGAAAGAAGTCCGCCGCCGGACAGGGCGAGGAGTGTTACCGGCTGACCTCGGAGACCACTGAGGGGCCGTACTACATCGACGCCGACAAGATCCGGAAGGACATCACCGAGGACAGGGAGGGCATCCCGATGACCCTCCGCCTCAAGGTGATCGACTCGGACACCTGCAAATCCCTGAGCCATGCGGCCGTCGACATCTGGCACTGCGATGCGCTCGGCATCTACTCCGGTTACGAGTCGATGAGCGCCGGCGGCCCCGGCGGTGGCGGCACGCCGCCGAGCGGCGCCCCGACGGATGCCCCGACCGGTGCCCCCACCGGCGCCCCGACGGGCACGCCTCCGTCCGGCGGGCCCGGTGGCGGCGGCGGGGGCGGGCATGCGGAGCCCACCGACGACGAGCGCTATCTGCGCGGCACGCAGCTCACCGACAAGCACGGGTACGTGGAGTTCAGGACGATCTTCCCTGGCTGGTACCAGGGCCGTTGTGTGCACATTCACACCAAGGTGCACGTAGGCGGGAAGATGACCGACGCCGGGTACGAGGGCGGACGCACCTGCCACACCGGTCAGTTCTTCTTCGCGGAGTCCGCGGTGCTCGACTCGGCGAAGATCGCGCCGTACTCGACCAGTACCACCACCCGTACGACCCTCACCGAGGACACCATCTACGACCAGAGCGGTGTCACGGGCGGGCTGATGAAGCTCTCGTACCGCAAGAACCACATGGCGCGTGGCGTCGTCGGGTCGATCACGATGGGTGTCGACCCGGATGAGACGCACGACGGCACGGACCTCTGACGCTCCGTTCCCCCGCGGAGGGGATGGGCCCGGAATCGCCACGACAGGGTGCGCTTCCGGGCCCTTTCCCCTACATAAGCAGGCCGGATTCGCCCAGCAGGACACGCCGGGAAACGCGGACGGCACCGGATCTGATGCGCCCGGATGGCCCCTTTGTCTGATTAGCCGTCGGCCGACTCGGCAAAGACTGGCTCGGGGCTTCGGTACAGGGGCCTTCGCCCCGCCGCCCTCGACGCCGACTGCCAGGAGCTCCCCGTGCCCGTCCTCGAAACCGTGCCTGTTCCCGAACCGGTGCCCCGTCCCTCCATGCGCAGGCGTCTGTCGCACGTCGTCTGCGCCGCACTGCTCGTGCTGCTCACCGGATGCAGTGCGGTCGGCCTCGCCCCCCGCCCCACCGCCGTCGGAAGCCCCGGCTCCGCCGCACCGGCCGGCGGATCGGGTGCGGCGGGTCCCGGGGTCGCCGCGCGCGGGCCGGCCGCCCCCACCCAGCCCCGCGGGATCCGGTTGCTGGGACCGGAGATCAGGGCCGCGATCCCGCCCGAGTCCCGGCAGGCGCTGGTCGTCACCGGCGACTCCGAGGACTCCAGCCTGGCCACCGCCGTTCTCTACACCCGCGAGGACCCCGCGGCGGGCTGGCAGCCGGCCGCCGGTCCGTGGCCCGCCCACAACGCCCTGTACGGCTGGACCTACGAGCACTGGGTGGACGACCTCCGCACCCCCATCGGCGTCTACGGGCTGACGTCCGCGGGCGGCCTGCTCGAAGCTCCGGGCACCGCGTTCCCGTACGAGCAGAGCTCCGACTTCGCGGTGAGCGGTGAAGGGCTCCACGGAGAGCCCCTCGAGGGGTCGTTCGACTACGTCATCGCCATCGACTACAACCGCGTTCCCGGGGTCTCCCCGCTGGACCGGACCCGTCCGCTCGGTGACGAGCGAGGCGGCGGCATCTGGCTCCATGTCGACCACGGCGGACCGACCCAGGGCTGCATCTCGCTGCCCGAGGACCGGATGAGGGAGCTGCTGCGCATCCTCGAACCGGCCAAGGTCCCGGTGATCGTGATGGGCGACGCGGCGGCGCTGGCGCGCTGACCGGACGTCACCTGCAGGAGCCGCCCCTGCCCATGCGTACGAGAAGGGCCGGACCATGACCGGTCCGGCCCCTCATCTGCGTACCGAGCCGCAGCGTTACGCGGGCTTCTCCTCCAGGCGCGGGAACAGCACCGCACCCTTCGTCACCGTCGCGCCCGCGGGCAGCTGACCCCAGCGGCCCGCGTCCTGCACGCGCTGGTCGGGCAGCGCGCCCAGGGACTCCTCGGCGCCCAGCGACTCCCACAGCTTCTGTGAGGTCTCCGGCATGACGGCGTTCAGCAGGACCGCGACACCGCGGAGCGCCTCGGCGGCCGTGTACAGGATCGTCGCGAGGCGGGCCCGCCCCTCGGGCGACTCGTCCTTGGCGACCTTCCAGGGCTCCTGCTCCGTGATATAGCCGTTGACCTGCTTCACGAATTCGAAGATCGCCAGAATGCCGGCCTGGAAGTCGAGCTCCTCGCCGATCTTCCGGTCGGCCGTGGCGACGGCCTTCGCGAGACCCTCCTGGACCGCCTTCTCGGCGTCACCGACGGCCGTGGCCTCCGGGAGCGCCCCGCCGAAGTACTTGCCGACCATGGCGGCGACGCGCGAGGCGAGGTTGCCGTAGTCGTTGGCGAGCTCGGAGGTGTAGCGGGCGGTGAAGTCCTCCCAGGAGAACGAGCCGTCGCTGCCGAACGCGATCGCCCGCAGGAAGTACCAGCGGTACGCGTCCACGCCGAAGTGCGACGTCAGGTCCTGCGGCTTGATGCCGGTCAGGTTCGACTTCGACATCTTCTCGCCGCCGACCATCAGCCAGCCGTTGGCCGCGACCCTGCCGGGCAGCGGCAGACCCTGCGCCATCAGCATCGCGGGCCAGATGACCGCGTGGAAGCGGAGGATGTCCTTGCCGACCAGGTGCACGTCGGCCGGGAACGTTCCGTCGAACTTCTCCTGGTTGGCGCCGTAGCCGACCGCCGTCGCGTAGTTGAGCAGCGCGTCGACCCACACGTAGATGACGTGCTTCTCGTCCCACGGCACGGGGACGCCCCAGTCGAACGTCGAGCGCGAGATCGACAGGTCCTGCAGACCCTGCCGGACGAAGTTCACGACCTCGTTGCGGGCCGACTCGGGCTGGATGAAGCCGGGGTTGTTCGCGTAGAACTCCAGCAGCTTCGGGCCGTACTCGCTCAGCTTGAAGAAGTAGTTCTCCTCCTTGAGGATCTCCACCGGCTTCTTGTGGATCGGGCACAGCTTCGTGCCGTCCTCCGCCTCGATGAGGTCGCCGGGGAGCTTGTACTCCTCGCAGCCCACGCAGTACGGGCCTTCGTACCCGCCCTTGTAGATCTCGCCCTTGTCGTACAGGTCCTGCACGAACTCCTGCACACGGTCCGTGTGCCGCTTCTCCGTCGTACGGATGAAGTCGTCGTTCGCGATGTTCAGGTGCTCCCAGAGGGGCTTCCATGCCTCCTCGACGAGCTTGTCGCACCACTCCTGCGGGGTGACGTTGTTCGCCTCGGCAGTGCGCATGATCTTCTGACCGTGCTCGTCCGTGCCGGTGAGGTACCACACCTTCTCGCCACGCTGGCGGTGCCAGCGGGTGAGCACGTCGCCTGCGACGGTCGTGTAGGCGTGGCCCAGGTGAGGAGCGTCGTTGACGTAGTAAATGGGGGTCGAGACGTAGTACGCCGTCGCCCCCTGCTTCTCGGATCCAGTGGCCGCCATGGTCGAAATCCTAACGGCCCGCGGAAGATCCACTCACACCGATGACCGGTGCCGGTACGGTCACGGCGGCGCCGGGCCCGGAGGCGGGCGCGCCGTGACCGTACGTCTGCAGGCCGGACCGTCGGGTCAGCCGTTTCCGGCGGCCGTCCCGCGGGCCGCGAGCCAGCCGGGGAGCGCGGCGAGGATCTCGCGGTACAGCGTGGCGTCCGGCACCTCGGCCGGGGTCGGGCCGGCGTGGAAGAACGCGGCGTTCGGGGCGTCCAGCTTCCGCAGGAAGTCGAAGCCCTTCGCGTCCTCGTCGCCGAACGCGACGAACTGGAAGAACAGCGGCAGCCGTGCCGCCTCCGCGAGCGCCTGCTTGGCGGGCTGCTTGGCGTCCGGCGGGCCGTCCGTCTGGAAGATCACCAGCGCGGGGCCGGTGGTCTCCGACTTCTCGTAGTGCGCGACGACCTCCTCGACGGCGCGGTGGTAGCTGGTACGGCCCAGGCGGCCGAGGCCCGCGTGCAGCTCGTCGATCCGGCCTTCGTGGTCGGCGAGGCCGACCGTGCCGGTGCCGTCGATGTCGGTCGAGAAGAAGACGACGGGCACGGTGGCGTTCTCGTCGAGGTGCGCGGCGAGCGCGAGCGTGCGGTCGCCCAGGTGCTGGGCGCTGCCGTCCTTGTAGAACGGCCGCATGGAGCCGGAACGGTCGAGCACCAGGTACACGGTGGCCCGGAGCCCGGTCAGCCCGTGCGCCTGCAGCGCGTCCCGGGCCGCGCCGTACGGGTCGACGAGCGCGGGTGCGAGCGACGAGACGTGGGCGGCGGTGACAGCAGGGCCGGGGGCCCCGACGGCGGGCTCGGTGACCTCTGCGGCCGCGGGCTCGGCATCCGGCTCGGGCAGCACGTCGGCGGCGACCGGCTCGGCGTCGGCGGTGACGAGGACCGGTTCGGCCTCGGCCGGGGCCTTCGGCTCGGCGTCGGCGACGAGGACCGGTTCGGCCTCGGCCGGGGTCTCCGGTTCGGCGTCGGCGACGAGGACCGGTTCGGCCTCGGCCGGGGTCTCCGGTTCGGCGTCGGCCCCGTTGGCGGGGGCCGGCTCCACGACCTCACGTACCTGAGGCTCGGGCTCGGCGGCAGGGGCGGTGTCGGCAGCCGGTGCGGCCACGGCGGAGACCGGCTCGGCCTCCACGTCGGCGGCGACAGGCTCGGCCTCGATCCCGACCTCGGGCTCGGCTGCGGCGGCGGCGGCGGGCTCCGTCGTGGCTTCCGGCTCGGCCTCGGCGACGGCCGGGGCGGTCTCCGTCTCGGGCTCGGCCACAACAGCGACCGGTTCCGCCTCGGCCTTGACCTCGGGCTCGTCCGACGCGGGCTCGGCCACAACGGTGGCGGACTCTGCCTCGACCTCGACCTCGACCTCGACATCGGCCGCCGTCTCGGGCTCGGTTTCGGCCGAGGGCTCGGCGACCTCCGCAACCTCGGCCTCGGCAGCGACCGGAGCAGCCTCCGGCTCAGGCCGGGCCTCGGGCGTGACGGGCTCGGCTGCTGCTTCCGGCGCGGCGACCGCGGTGTCCGCCTCCGCGGCCGGCTCCACCGGGGTCTCGGCGGCGACCGGCTTCGGGGCCGAGCCCTGGGCCGGGACCGTGGGAGTGGGCTTCGGGGTGGGGGCGGAGGCCTTGTCGAAGGCCTCCGCCACCAGGTCCGCCGCCAGCCCGCCTCCGCCCGAGCCGGACCGGCGTGAGGCGGGTGCGGGCACCGAGGCCTTGGCGGCCGGGGCGGGTTCGACCACCGTCTCGTCCGCCGTCACCGTGACGACGGCGGGCTCCGACTCCGTGGGCCCGGTGCGCTCCGACTGGGGCGGGACCGTTGCCGTCGCCGGCTGGTCCTGCTCCGTGCGGTCGCGGCCGAACACCTTGCGCAGCAAGCTCCGAATGCCCATGGGCGAGGCCTTTCGCATGAGTTGAGTGCGATGAATGTCCGTACTGCGGGAATTTATCCCTGGCCAGGGCGGATACGTAAGGTTAGCGGCCGGATCCGGCCGTTCGTTGGTGCGGCCCGCGCCCGTGTCAATCGGGCAGCGGTGGACCCGATTTCACTCCCCGCTCATGCGGAGTGCTTCGTACCGCGTGGCTGTGCACCTGGCGTCGTACCGTGCGTCCGTGACATCGGCGTCCGGTTTCCGGACGCGCGTACGGCGGCTCATGCGGTGGCGACCTGGCGGCGCCACCGCGTGAACTGTGCCTCCGGGTCCCCGGTGTACGACCACGGCACCCGCACCGCCCGGCCGTCCAGTAACCGGAACGCGTCCGCGGCCTCCACCGCCCGTCCCGCGTAACACGCCGCGTGCGCCAGGTAGTTCAGTTCGCCGACCTCCTGCGCGGGCACCGGCCCCGCCTCGCGCATCCCGAGCCACCGTTCCCAGGTGCGGCGCACCTCGGTGACGGCCAGCTCGTGGTCCCAGTGCTGCTGCCCGGTGCGCGGCGGGACGACGGGCCGCCCGTGCGTGGCGTCGGAGACGTACCGGTACTCCTCGACCCTGGCGATCTGCACCAGCACCGGCAGCGGCGAACCGGGCGGCGCCGCGCCCGCCGCGGCGCGGGCGAAGTCGTACATGGTGCCGTGGGTGCCGTGCCAGCGTGCCGAGTAGTACCGCAGCAGTTGGGCGTGTCCCTCCATGTGGTGCGGATCGCGGCGGAGCAGTTCGTCCCACCACTGGGTGACCCGGTGCCTGGTCCCGTCCTCGTACAGCCGCGCCACGGTCAGCAGGGACGCCCAGGGCATCGGGTCGGGCGGGCAGCTGCCGGCGGCCCGCAGGCAGCAGTCGACGACCCGGTCCACGCGGTTCCGGTCGAGCCCGGCGCCACGGCCTGCGGTGACGGCCCGGCCGAAGAGCCGGACCACTTCGGTCGCGGCCTTGAGCACCTGCGCGTCGGCGCTCTTCGGTTCGGCGGCGAGCCAGGTCTCCACGGTGGTGCTGCCCGCGACGGCGTGGGCGAGCAGCCGGACCCGGTGGGTGCGCAGGGCCCAGTGGTCGCCGGTGGCGTGCAGCAGGTCGCGTACGCCCTGCCAGCGGCCGATGACGATGTCCTGGCGGGCCGTGGTGAGCGGCCGGTCGCCGAGGTCCGGGTCGAAGCGCACGGGCGGGGGCGTGCGGCGGCGTCCGGCCATCAGTAGTCGGTGACGATCGTGGTGGAGTGGGCGTAGCCGGACGGCTCCCCGGCCTGCACGGTCCGCGAGGCGTCGAGTTTCGCCGGCCGGTAGTACGAGCTGCCCTGCCGCCAGTACCAGAGCATCGGGACGGCTCCCACGGCGAGACTGCCGAGGCCGAGCACGAGCGCGGTCCTGCTGAAGCTGCCGAGCGCCTCGAAGAAGATCCAGAACATGAAGAGCGAGCCCGTCAGCGGCCAGAGTCCGCCGAGGACGAAGTCCGCGACCGAGCGGTGCAGCATCTTGCGGTACGCGACGACCGCGGCCAGGCCCGCGAGACCGTAGTACACGGCGACCTGCAGTCCGATCGCCTCGACGGCCACGCCCAGGATGCGGTGGACCGGACCGAGGGCCAGGGAGGCGAGGATCAGGGCGAGGGCGACGCCGCCGACGGTGGCGACCGCCACCCACGGGGTGTTCCAGCTGTGGTGCACCCGGCCGAACGCGGCGGGCATCGTACGGTCGCGGCCCATGGCGAACAGGGAGCGCGTGACTTGGATGAGCGTCGTCTGCAGCGTCGCGACGGTCGACAGCATCACTGCCACCACCAGGAGTTTTCCGCCGACGCCGGGCCAGACCTGCTCACCGAGCACGGTCAGTACGTTGGTGCTGTGCCGCTCGATGTCGTCGGCGGAGAGGATCACGTTCACCGCAATGGTGAACACCTCGACGAGCGCGAAAACGGTGAGCACGCCCACGATCCCGGCCAGGCCCGCGGTGCGGCGGCTGTTGCGGGTCTCCTCGCTGAGGTTGCCGGTGACGTCCCAGCCCCAGTAGTAGAAGGCCGCGATGAGCGCACCGGAGGCGAAGCCGGAGACGCCGTCGAAGTGCCCGAAGCCGAGCCACGACCAGTCGAAGGCATGCGCGGTGCCGGTACCCGTGTTCCGGCCCGCCGTGGTTCCGTGGACGAGTGCGAGGACCGCGAAGGCCAGCAGGATCACCAGCTCGACCCCGGAGATCAGCAGCTGGGCGCGGGCGCTGAGCCGTGCCCCGCCGAGCACGACGAGCAGCATCACCAGGAACCAGCCGGCCCCGATGAGGGTGGCGAGCGTCGTGTCGTCGGCGAACCGGGAGTCGATGACGGTCAGCGTCATCGTCCCCGCGGGCAGCGATCCGGCGACCATGAAGAGGGTCGCCGCGACGACCAGCGCCCAGCCGCTGAGGAAGCCGAGGAAGGGGTGGAGGGTCCGGCCCACCCAGGAGTAGCCGGCGCCCGCGTTGACGTCGATCCGGCCGAGTTGACGGTAGGCGAGGGCGATGCCGAGCATCGGTATGGCGCAGTACAGCAGGGCGGCGGGTCCGCCGAGACCGACCGTGCCGACGAGCACGGCACTGGTGGCGGCCAGCGAGTAGGCGGGGGCGCTGCCCGCAACGGCCATCACGATCGTGTGGAACGTGCCGAGGACGTTGGGCTGGAGCCCACGGCCGGGCCTGTCGGGCGTGCTGCTCATCGCTGTTCTCAACTGCTTCCGGAAGTGCGCCGTGCCCCGGCCGGTGTCCCCGTACATCCTTCAACGGCACGACATGTGGCGGCATGTCAGAAACAGATCCCCGGAAGTCCGGACGGTGGTGCGGCCGGTCCGCTCGGGAGATCGTCCGCATCGTAGTCCTGTGGTTACAGCCGGCGAGACGTGGGCGCTGCGGGCTGTGCGGTCACCTGCACGACCCGCCGGGACCCTGGGTCTTCCGTCCGGATCACTCCGGGCTCACGGGGTCCGGCACGCACACCTCCTGTGTGGTCGTCCGTCACCGACTCCGGACGCAAGGCCCTAGAGTCGGAACCATGGTTTCGGGTGAGGCGCCACAGGCGGAGGGAAGCGTCCGCGTCGACAGTTGGATCTGGTCGGTACGGCTGACCAAGACCCGCTCGCAGGCTGCTGCCGCCTGCCGCGCAGGGCACGTCAAGGTCAACGGCGAGCGGGCCAAGCCGGCGCAGACCCTGCATGTGGGAGACGAGGTACGGCTCCGGCACGGCGGACGGGACCGGATCGTCGTCGTGTCACGGATCGTGAAGAAGCGGGTCGGCCCTCCGGTGGCCGCCGAGTGCTTCGTCGACAACAGCCCGCCCCCGCCGCCGCGGGAAGCGGTGATCCAGGTGCCGGTCCGCGACCGCGGTGCGGGCCGCCCCACCAAACGCGACCGCCGCGAGATGGAGCGCCTCCAGAGCCGTGGCCCCGGGGATCATCCGGCCTGAGCCCGGGTACGGCTGCCGCTCACCGAGGGTGGCCGGTCGGGCAACCGTCACCGCGTGCGGGCGCGGCCTCTCCCCCGAGGTGTGGGCCGGAGCACCAACAAGGTCTTGCCGCGGGCGCCGCCCGTGCGGTTCCGGTCGAGGGCCTGCGGCGCCTTCTCCAGCGGGAGTTCGGCGTCGATGGGCACCTGCAGTACGCCTTCCACGGCCCCGGCAGCCAGGACGTCGAGCAGCACGGGTGTCGGTTCGAGACGGAAGTCGATGGCCCCGACGCCCGGCGGAACGGCCGCCCCGCCGGCGACGCCCCGCGTGGTCACCGCGACGCCGCCGTCGCGGACCAGTGCCGCATGGACCGCGAACGCCTCCGGTGTGCCGGAGACCAGGTCGACGAGCGCATCGACCCCGCCCGCGGACACCTCCCGTACCGCCGCTTCGAGCGGACGGGCCGTCGTGTCGATCGTGACGGCGGCGCCGAGCGCCTGCATCCGCCGTTGCTCGTCGCCGCGCACCACCGCGAGAACACGCAGGTCCCGGGCCGACGCAAGCTGCGTCAGACAGCTGCCGACACCGCCCGCAGCACCGATGATCAGCAGGCTCTCGTGACCGCGCAGCACCGCCGTGTCCAGGATCTGGGCGGCGGTCATCCCGGCGGACGGCAGCGCGGCGGCGGTGCGCGGCGACAGTCCGGACGGGATCAGTGTGATCGCGGAGTCCTGCGGTACGGACACGTATTCGCAGTACGTACCCGCGCCGACCGGCGATTCGGTGACCCGGCCGAAGACCTGGTCGCCGACCCGGAAACGGTTGTCGCCGCTGCCGATCATGTCCACCCGGCCCGCGTAGTCCACCCCGATGACCAGCGGGAACACATGCGGAGCCAGTCCTTCCAGGGCGCCGTCCGCGGTCTGCCAGTCGGACGGGTTGAGCGCGGCGTACTCGATCTTCACCCGTACGCCGCCGGGTTCGGGTTCCGGCTTGGGCAGCTGGATCAGGGCCGGTTCGGCCCGGAACGCGCTGACGGCCACGGCTCGCATACGGAAGACCTCTCAGTCGCCCCGACGGTGACGCAGTCTGGGCTCCACTCTTGCCCGGCCCGTGTGCTGCCGCACGCCGAATCCGGTGGCCGCCGGCGGATCAAATCCGTACGGCCTCCCGCCGCCGCGCCCACATCCGGGCGGCCGTCGCGCACAGCGCCAGCGCGAGTCCCACTGCGAGGACGATCCACACCGTCGTGCGGAGCGAAGCCGTCAGCGCGTCGTACACCGCCGCAGCCCCGTCGCGATCACTCCCGGGAACCCCGGCCAGCACCCGGTTCCTGGCGATCGCGAGCAATCCCCGCAGCATCAGCGCGCCGATCGCGAAGCCGGCCCCGACGACTGCCGCGGCGGCCGCCGCGGCGCTCCGCCCGCCGCGCACCGCGGCCGCGGCCACAGCCGCGACGGCGAACACCACGGTGACGACGGCGGGCCAGATGCTGCCGGCCCGCAGCAGGCGGAACGTGGAGCGCAGCTGGTCGGCGCGGTCGGCGGAGATCAGGGTGATGTCGGTGTGCTGGACGGGGATCTGGTTGGCGAGCGGCACCCCACTGTCCACCAGATTGTGTCTGACCTGCTCCATCACCGGCCCGAGATCGATGACCACGGCCTCGCCGCTCTTACCGTTCATCGCGGCGGTGACGGCTGTGTGCGCCGTGCGATTGGCGGCGACCCAGGCGGTACGGAAGGCATCCGTGGTGGTGAACGACTGCACCGCCTCGTGCAGGAAGTCCCGCAGGGCGCCCTGGAGCGGCCCGGCGTCGATCTGTGTCATCGCCTGGTCGGTGATCAGATCGGACACGATGCCCTGTACCCCCGGGTCGGAGGCGAGCGGCTCCACCGCGGCCACGTACCGGTCCGTGTTGTCGATCTCCAGATCGACCCAGGCGGACAGGGCGCTCAGCGGGACGAGGACGGCGAGCAGGACGAGTACCACCATCGACAGAGTCGCTGAGAGACAGGTCCGCATCCCCCAAGGAAATCCCGGACACGGACGGCGCGCCCGCGGACCGTGAGCCATTCGAGTTGCCGGGCGGTGCGGCCGGGTGTGCCCTGGAGGGATCAGGGGGTGACGGAAGGAGCTCTCGGCCATGGCCACACACGCTTCGATGCCGACGCGCCGCGCCACGCCGGCGCGCACACGGCGCCCCAGCACGCTCAGCTGGGCCGTGCCCGTCACGCTGGGAGTGATCGCGGGCTGGTGGGCGACGTCCATCGTGCGCGGCGGTGGCGTGCTCACGGGCACGCAGCTCGCGCTCGGTCTGATCTCCGGTGCCGTCCTGGCGGGGCTCTGCTACGCCCTCGGCCGGGCGCAGAAGCAACTGCCGGTGGAGGCGAAGGCCCTCGCCTACGGCACGCTGTTCGGCGGTACGGTCGGTTTCCTCTACAGCCTGTCCGGAAAGAGCGTGCTCGCCGCCTCCGTGGTGGGGCTGGTGACCGGCGCCGGCATGCTGGTGACCGCCTTCTACTCGTTCTACGTGAGGAAGCACTGACCGCCTCCGTCCTCCCTCCGTCTCCTTCATCCTTGACCTTCTCCGCGGGGGAAGCCCCAGCATCGGCGGGGCCGGGCGGACCGCCCGGTACGAGGAGGTTGCGGTGGAACGCGAGACGCGTGCGAAGGACACGGCGGCACTGGTGACGATCGGGGAGTTCGCCCGGTCGTCACGGCTGTCGGCGAAGACCCTGCGCCGCTACGACGAACTGGGCCTCCTCCGGCCCGCCCTGGTCGATCCGGTGAACGGCTACCGGTACTACGACCGGACGCAGCTGGAGACGGCCAGGCTGGTGGCCTGGCTGCGCCGGATCGGGATGCCGCTGGCCGGGATCGCGGAGGTGGTCGCGCTCGATGCGGGCGCGGCCGCCGCCGCGATACGGGCGTACTGGGCGCAGGTGGAGGCCGAGACGGCGGCCCGGCGGGACCTGGCGATCTTCCTCGTCGATCATCTGTCAGCGGAGGAAGTCACCATGTCGCACATGGACACGGCCCGGGGGACCCTGGGCACGCTGGGAATCCGGTACGCGGCGCAGTCCGACCCGGGTGCGGTGCGCGAGATCAACCAGGATGCGGCGTTCGCCGGCTCCCGGCTGCTCGCGGTCGCCGACGGGTTCGGGGACCGCGGCGCCGGCGCGAGCACGGCAGCGATCGACGCGCTGAAGCCGGTGGCGCGCGGGGCGGTGGGCGGCGCTGCGGGCCATGCGGTGCCGGCCGCGGAGCTCCTGAACGCCCTGCAGGATGCGGCGGACCTGGCCGCGCAGGCGGTACGGGACGCGGTCGCGGGGAGCGACGGGGCGCCGGACGGGTCGGGGACGACGCTGACCGCGCTGATGTGGACGGGTTCGCAGCTGGGTCTGGTGCACATCGGGGACTCGCGGGCGTATCTGCTGCGCGGTGGCGAGCTGTTCCGGATCACCCACGACCACAGCCTGGTCCAGTCGATGGTCGACGACGGTTCGCTCACCGAGGAGGAGGCGTTCTCGCACCCGCAGCGTGCTCTGCTGCTCAAGGCCCTGGTGGGCGGGCCAGGGCAGGACGACCCGGCGCGACGCGCGGACGTACGCCTGCAGGACGCCGGGCCCGGCGACCGCTATCTGCTCTGCTCGGACGGCCTGTCGGCGGTGGTCGCCGGTACGGAACTGGCCCGGGTGCTCGGCGCGGCGGACGGCCCGGACACAGCCGTTCGGGAACTGGTCGCGCTGGCCCACGCGGCGGGCGGCCCGGACAACGTGGCCTGCGTCGTCGCGGACGTGGTGGCGCTGTAGGCAGCGGGAGGCCCCCGCGCACACCTGCGCGGGGGCCTCCCGTTCCGCCCGGGACCGCTCAGTCGCGGACGACCGTCACCGGGCACGGCGCGTGCTGGGTGACGTGCAGGCTGACCGAGCCGAGCAGGGTCGCCTTGAACCCGCTGTACCCGCGCGCCCCGACGACCAGCAGGTTCGCGCCCTTCGCCCGGTCCAGCAGGGCCTCCGCCGGGTTGCCGATCACCACGATCTTGCTGACCGCGGCGGCGCCCTCCGCTCCGAGTGCCTCCTCCAGTGCCTCGGTGAGCGACACGATCGCCACGGCCTGCGGATCGAAGTCCTCCGGCATGCCCGGCATCATGGACGCCCAGCTGGTCGCGGGGTACTCCCAGCTGTTGACGGCCTCCACCGAGTCGCCGGTCAGCTCGGCCTGGCGTACGGCCCAGTGCAGCGCCTTGATCGACTGCTCGGAGCCGTCCACGCCCACTACGATCCTGCCCATCTCTGCCTCCAGCTCGGTTCAGCTCGCATCCGCGGATACACGTCGCATTGCATCTTTGCGGATAACTGCAGTCAAACCAGACATTCAGGCGTTCAGTCCAGTCGCAGGTCTGCCAGCTGCTGCTCGAACGGCACCACCGCGTCGTCGAGTCCGAGTGCCCTCGACGCCCCGGAGACCGCCCGGCCGCCCGCGATCATGCCCGCGAGCTCGCCGCCCGCGCGCCGGATCCTGGACGGCAGTCCCTCGGTGTACTCGTCCCCGGACGAACCCCAGTCCTCCGACGCCGCGTACACGGATGTCGGTACGACGGTGGCCCGCAGGTACGCGAAGAGCGGCCGCATCGCGTGCTCCAGGACCAGCGAGTGCCGGGCGGTGCCCCCGGTCGCCGCGATCAGCACGGGCTTGCCGGTCAGCGTCGTGTTGCCGATCAGGTCGAAGAACGACTTGAACAGACCGCTGTACGAGGCGGTGAAGACCGGCGACACGGCTATCAGGCCGTCGGCCTCCGCCGCCGCTTCGATCGCCTCGTCCAGGGCCGGCGACGGGAACCCCGTCACCAGGTGGTTCGCGATGTCGACGGCCAGATCGCGCAGCTCGATCACCCGGATCTCGACCGGCCGGTCCTGGTCGGTGGTCAGCCGCTCCCGGGCGGCCGCCGCCAGCCGGTCGGCCAGCAGCCGGGTCGACGACGGCTGGCTCAGTCCGGCCGAGACGGCGACGATCTTCAGGGCCTCGGTGTGCATGGTGGGTCAGATCTCCTTCGTGCGGGCGGCGACGGCCGGGTGGACGGGGGCGGAGTCCGGCACGCCGGCCGGCCGCATGTTCGCGAACTCCTTGCGCAGCACCGGGACGACCTCCTCGCCGAGGATGTCGAGCTGTTCCAGGACCGTCTTCAGCGGGAGCCCCGCGTGGTCCATCAGGAACAGCTGGCGCTGGTAGTCGCCGACGGCGTCACGGAATGACAGCGTCCGCTCGATGACCTCCTGCGGCGAACCGACGGTCAGCGGTGTCTGCTGCGAGAAGTCCTCCAGGGACGGCCCGTGTCCGTAGACCGGCGCGTTGTCGAAGTACGGGCGGAACTCCCGTACCGCGTCCTGCGAGTTCTTCCGCATGAACACCTGGCCGCCGAGGCCGACGATGGCCTGCTCGGCGGTGCCGTGCCCGTAGTGCGCGTACCGCTGGCGGTAGAGGTTCACCATCTTCTTGGTGTGCTCGATGGGCCAGAAGATGTTGTTGTGGAAGAAGCCGTCGCCGTAGTACGCGGCCTGCTCCGCGATCTCCGGGGAGCGGATGGAACCGTGCCAGACGAACGGCGGGACGCCGTCCAGCGGGCGCGGGGTCGCGGTGAACGACTGCAGCGGCGTGCGGAACCTGCCCTCCCAGTCGACGACGTCCTCACGCCACAGCTTGTGCAGCAGGGCGTAGTTCTCGATGGCGAGCGGGATGCCCTGGCGGATGTCCTGGCCGAACCACGGGTAGACCGGTCCGGTGTTGCCGCGCCCCATCATCAAATCGACGCGGCCGTCCGCGAGGTGCTGCAGCGTGGCGTAGTCCTCGGCGATCTTCACCGGGTCGTTGGTGGTGATGAGCGTGGTCGAGGTCGAGAGGATGAGGTTCTCGGTGCGGGCCGCGATGTAGCCGAGCGTGGTCGTCGGGGAGGACGGGACGAACGGCGGGTTGTGGTGCTCACCGGTCGCGAAGACGTCGAGGCCCACTTCCTCGGCCTTGAGCGCGATGGCGAGGGTCGCCTTGATCCGCTCGTGCTCGGTCGGTGTCGTACCGGTCGTGGGGTCGGTGGTGACGTCTCCGACGGTGAAGATCCCGAACTGCATGGCGCCCGCCTCCATAACGGTGAGTGCTTATTGTTGAAACTTGAACTACTTCTTCGCACGATACAACGGGGCACCCGCCCTCCCTATTCCGGGGGCGGGCGAAGGTGCCGCGGATGCGTACCCTGAATGCGGAAGTCCCCGGTACGGGCCGGGCGTGCCGGACCCGGGGAGGCAGGGCCAGTGGGCGACAGCGAGAGCTGGAAGGAGCGCGGCGTCGCGCTGCGCGTCTTCGTCTACATCTTCGCCACGCACCTCTTCGCGGGCTTCGTCTACCTGCTGTTCTACGTGGGTGACCACGCCCACAAGTGACCTGACCGGGCCGCCGTACCGCGTTACACTCGCGGCATGACCTCCGTACCGTGCCGGAACTGGTGGCGCTCCTCCTAGGAGCGGCCGCCTCATCTGCACGTAACCAGGGCCGTTCGATCGGGACGGCCCTTTTTCTCTGCCCTCGCACGGGTACGAAAGACCGCTTCGGGCGGGCCGTCCTCCACGCACCGCACCAGCACCCGCGAGGAGAGACCCATGAGCATCACGACCACCGTCGCCACCGCACCCGCCGAGCGCCGCAGCGCCGGACTGGAGCAGCGGATCCAGGACGCACCCGGACGGTTCCGGGTCATGACCGGGGACCGGCCGACCGGACCCCTGCACCTCGGGCACTACTTCGGCACCCTGCACAACCGGGTCCGGCTGCAGGATCTCGGCGTGGACGTCTTCGTGATCGTCGCCGACTACCAGGTGCTGACCGACCGGGACGTCGCCGACCGGCTCGGTGAGTACATGGAGGGGATGCTGCTGGACTATCTGGCCATCGGCCTCGACCCCGCCCGCACCACGATCTTCAACCACAGCGCCGTGCCCGCCCTGAACCAGCTGCTGCTGCCGTTCCTCAGTCTGGTCTCCGTCGCCGAGCTGAGCCGCAACCCCACGGTCAAGGACGAGATCGCGCACTCCCGGCAGTCGGCGGTCAGTGGGCTGATGTTCACGTACCCCGTGCACCAGGCCGCCGACATCCTCTTCTGCAAGGGCAATCTCGTACCTGTCGGGCAGGACCAGCTGCCCCACCTCGAAGTGACCCGGACGATCGCCCGGCGCTTCAACGAGCGGTACGGGGCGGTCTTCCCGGAACCGGACGCCCTGCTCTCCGCCGCACCGCTCCTGCTCGGCACCGACGGCACCAAGATGAGCAAGAGCCGGGGCAACTCCATCGCTCTCGGCGCCACCCCCGACGAGACGGCCCGGCTGATCCGCGGGGCGAGGACGGACACCGACCGGCGCATCACGTACGCACCGGAGACCCGGCCCGAGGTGTCGGGCCTCGTGCTGCTCGCCGCGCTCTGCCTCGACCGCGACCCGTACGCCGTCGCCGAGGAGATCGGCGACGGCGGCGGCGCCGCGCTCAAGCGGACGGTGACGGACGCCGTCAACACCCGGCTGGCACCGGTGCGGGCACGGCGGGCGGAGTACGCGCAGGACATGGCATACGTGCGGTCGGTGCTGCGGGCCGGAAACGAGCGGGCCAACGCCGTGGCCGAGGAGACGCTGGCCGAGGTGCGGGCGGTGATGGGGGGCGTGCTCTAGGACTTCGCGGTGCCGGGCCGGGGCGCGCCCGCCGCCTCGGCCCAGCCCGCGTCCGCCACCGGCCAGGCACCCCGTGCCGACAGATCCAGGATCAGCGCCGCGATGTTCCAGGCGTCGTCCGCGCCGCTGTGGTGGCGGCCTTCCAGGGGGAGGCCCGCGATCTGCAGGGCCTGGGCCATGCCGGGGCGCTTGCGCAGGCCGTGGGCGGCAGTGAAGGGGATCTTGGCGTTGGTGTGGCGGCTGCCGAACGGGTACGGGGTCCCGGTGGCCCGGCACTGGCGGGTGAACTGGTGGCGGTCGTAGTCGCCCCAGCTGGCCCAGGGGCGTGCCCCGGCCAGGTGCTCGGCCGCCAGCAGCCGGCAGGCGTCGGCGAAGGACAGGCCCGTGTCCACCTCGGCCTGGGTCAGGCCGGTCAGTTCGGTGCAGAACGCGCTGACGGTGGACCGGGCCGGACGCACCAGGATCCGGTGGCGGGCGACCCTTCCCCGGGGTCCCGGCTCCCTCCCCGGGCTGTCGGCGGCGCCCGAGCCGGAAGGACCCCATGGAGCAGCCCGGACCCTGTCGGCCGGGCGCAGGTCGACGACGGTCAGCCCGATCTCGATGATCTCGCTGACGGCCCCGGGAGGCGGCTGCCCGTCCCAGCACGTCGCCTCGACGTCGATGACGTTCAGGAGTCCGCCGTCCTGCTTGTCCCGTCCCGTGTGGTCCATGCGGCGAGGGTAGGCAGCAGGGGCCCGCGGAGCATCCGGATTTCGCCGGGCGCCGGGTGCCCGGGACCATCGTGCCGGGCACCGGATCGACGCGCGCGCGGTGTGCCACGGGGCGCTCTCCACATTTCGGTGACGTGCGTCGTCCTGCCCGCCGTCGGCATGGTGCGCACCGGGCGGCCCGCGCAGGACGCCGGCCGCACAGCCCTCAGCAATACGTCATCGAGCCCCGCCTGCGCAGCAGTTCCGCAAGTCCGCGCCGGGTCGCCGCGATCACCACGCGGTCCTCGGCGCGGAGCACGTAGCCGGGGTGCAGATCCCAGACCAGGCCCGACGGCCGGTCCGGGGACGCGGGTGCGGACGCCGTCAGGTCGCGGTGGCGGTCCTCCGGCGGTGTCGCATCCAGCGCCAGTACCCGCCACGCACCCGCCCGGAACGCCTGCTCGACCGTCCGGCCCTCCAGCTGCGGGTGGCCCGCCACCTCGATCGCGGCGAACAGCATCACCTTCCGCTCGACCGGGATCGCGCCCAGGATCTGCCGGCCCATCATCGCCCCGGCGAACGCCGGGGCGGCCAGGTGGGAGACGGACCGCGAGCGGGTCAGGGCGTGCGGATGGGCGGTGCGCAGGGTGCGGTAGACGGCGGTGGCGAACTCGTCGTCGAACAGCCGCAGCGCCACCCGCAGGTCCGGTTTGACCGAGCGGGCGTAGAGCACGGCCTCCAGATTGGTGGTGTCGGCGCTGGTCAGTGCGAGGAGCGCGCGGGCACGCTCGATCTTCGCCGCTTCCAGGACTCCCTCCTGGGTGACGTCCCCGAGCACGACCGGTACGTGCAGCCGCCGGGCCACCGGGATGCCGCGCGCGTTCGGGTCGTCCTCCACGCACACCACGGGGATACCGAGTTCACGCAGCCGCACCAGCACCCTCGTACCGATCTTGCCGAGTCCCAGCAGCACCACATGGCCGGTGAGTCCGCGCGGCGGGCGGCGCAGGGACGAGGCCGTGCGCAGGGAGCCGAAGGCTTCGAGGACGCCCGCGACCAGCAGCGGCAGCAGCATCAGTCCGGCCAGGCCGGAGAGCAGCTGGATGATCTGCCGTGCGGCGGTGTCGCCGATCGCCGGGTCGCCCATGGCGAACAGGTCGAGGAGCGTGACGTACGTGGCGTGCAGCGGATTGTCGCCTGTGGTGAGCGTGGAGGCCACCGCGAGCGCGAGGACCGCCGCGGCGACGCCCAGTGCCGACCAGCGCAGCCGGCGCGAGAAGATCTGGCTCAGCGGTACGTTCCGGCCGCCCATCCGCGGGGCGGGTCCGGTCGGCGCGGCCTCCCGGATGGCCTCCAGGACGACGGTGCCGCGGCCGGTCGCGGCGGCCACCGCCCGGTGGTCCGGAAGGAGTTGGGGGCCCTCGGCGCCGCTGCTCTCGGACCCTTCGGTGCCCGCCGGGTCATGCGTGGTGGAGGAGAGCAGCGCGAGCGTGCACAGACCGGGGTCGGCGACCTCGCCCTGGCGGGGCGGGGTGCGTTCGACGGCCCGCAGGAGCAGGCCTTCCGCCTGGATCACCTTGCTGGAGCCGGTCAGTGCGGTCGCGGCGAGTGCGGGGGCGGCGGTGTCGGCGTCGGAGAGCACGGTGGTGGACGTGTCCGGTGCCGTCGTGCCGAGCCCGGGGAGGGCGACGGCGGCGGCCTGGTCGAGGAGGGTCTCCAGGTGCTGGCCGAGCTTGCGGTTGTAGAGGCGGATGACCAGCCGGACACGGGGGTTGAGGCGGCGGGCGGTCAACGCGGCACGTATGTTGCGCTCGTCGTCGTCGTAGACGAGCGCCAGTGCGGCGGCCGTGTCGACCCCCGCCTCCTCGAACGCCTCGTCGGACGGTTCCGCCGCCTCCAGGATGCGGACGGCCTGGACTCCGGCGTTGGTGTCGCCGTCCCCGGTGCCCGAAGGCGCGGGCGCGCCGTTGCGGTTCATCGCCGCCGACATCCGGCCGAACAGCGTGACCGCACGCCCGCGCTGGGTCAGCGGCAGCTCCGGCCGGCGCGGGTCGCGTCCCGGCGGGAGCAGCAGTGTGACCCGCTCCCCGTAGACGTACCGCAGTTCCACCGCCAGCCGCCGTGCGAGTGCGTCGTCACCGCAGACGACCATGTGGCCTTCGGCTGTGGGGCGTTGGGGCTGCTGGGGAAGTGTGGACACGGAACCCAGCATGCCTTGTCCCCCGCGGCCGTGCGGCAGAAGGGATCCCCTGAACGATCACCGCTCCATGGGTGCCGCCCCGTTTCAGCGGTCTCCGTTCCGGATCGCCGACTCGACCGCCGCGATCCGGTCCGCGAGCAGACCGAGCGCCGCGACCGCCCGGGACACGGAATCCCCGCCGCGCGAGCCGTCCGGGCCGCCCAGTGCCTGGGTGCGCACGTACGAGGCGGTGATCGCCGCCCACCGCTCGGCCTGTTCGGGGGTGAGCGTGCCCCGTAGGGACGCCAGTTTCAGCAGGTTGGCCTCGGCGCCCGTGGTGAGCGTCTGGGCCTCGCCCGCGTAGTGGTCGTCGACGACGGCGGCGAGCTCCGCGTCGTTCATCACGGGCACGATCCGTTCGGCGATCCTGTTCATGTTGCGGTACGAGCCCTGCAGCCGGAACGGCGGCTCGGTGCGGGTCGCATCGGTCTGCGCGGCCGAGGCGATGTATGCGGCGTTCACCGCGAGCACGGTGGACCGGGCGGTCAGCAGATGACGCAGGACCGAGACGATCCCGTCGAGTTCGGCGGGTGCGTACGGGTGGCCGAGCCTGTCCGCGTGCGCCGAGGGTTCCGTGCCGGAGGCCAGGCGTACCAGCAGTGCGAGGTCTTCCCGGGAGCAGCCGGCGAGGGGGGCCAGCACCGGGTTGGCGGTCAGCGCGTTCTCGACGAAGCTCAGCGCGAAGACGTCCTCGCGGCCGCTCAGCACCTCGCCCAGGTTCCACACGTCGGCCCGGTTGGCGAGCATGTCCGGGATCCGGAACTGCTCGCCGGACTCGGTGTACGGATTGCCCGCCATGCACACGGCGAATCGCTTGCCCCGCAGGTCGTAGCTGCGCGGCTCGCCGTTCTGTACGCCCTCGACACGGCGGGTGGCATCGCAGAGCGGGATGAACTTCTGGAGCAGCTCGGGCGAGGTGTGCTGGATGTCGTCGAGGTGGAGGAGCGTGTTGTTGCCCGCCTCCAGCGCGAAGTTGATCTTCTCGATCTCCTGTCGGGCGGTCGCGTCGGGTGCCTGCGCCGGGTCGAGGGAAGTCACCTCGCGGCCGAGCGAAGGGCCGCTGATCTTGACGAGGACCAGGCCGAGCCGGTGGGCGACGTACTCCATGAGGGTCGTCTTGCCGTATCCGGGCGGCGAGACGAGCAGCAGCAGCCCCTGCGAGTCGGTGCGCCGGCCGGCATCGGCGGTGGAGAGCTGCTTGGCGAGGCTGTCGCCGATCAGCGGCAGATACACCTCGTCGAGCAGCCGGTTGCGGACGAACGCGGACATCACCCGCGGCCGGTGCTCGTCGAGCCGCAACCGGGCACGTTCGGCGGCGACGAGGGCGGTCCGCTGCCGCTGGTAGGCGCGGAAGCCGGGGACGACGGCCGCACGGAACCCGGCGGTGCGGGCGAGGAGTTCGTCCAGGCGGACGGACAGCCTGCCCCGGTCGATGCGCGGGTGCGCGCCGAGCAGCCCCTGCACGGTGGCGGTGAGCGGTGCCTCGCAGTCGTACCGCTCGGTCGCCGGTTCCGGGCAGAGCTCCACGGCGACCGCCTCCGCGAGATCGCCGCTCCCGATCCCGGCGCCGCTCGCGGTGGCGTACGACGTCAGCCAGCCCTCGACGAGCTGGCGGCGCGCGGGAAGGTCGTCGCGGAGTGCGGCGAGGTCCTCGTCGTACGCCGAAGTGCCCGTCGTGCGGCGGAACTTGTCCAGGAAGGTACGGACCGCGGCGCTCGTCACGAACCCGGCGGGCCCGGAAGTCAGCTCCTCGAAGAGATACGCGGCAGCCGGTCGCCCGTGCTCTCCGGCGATCCTGGCCGCCCATTCCTCCTGGAGGGCGCTGATCGCGGGCGCCGCCCCGAACTCCGCTCGGGCGCGGGCCAGCGACACGGCGCGGCGCGTCCAGGAGGTGCGGAGGGCGGCATCGGCTTCGTACGTCCAGAAGAGTTGCGCCGCTGCCCGCACCTGCGGCGGGACGCGCAGCAGACCCGCCCCGGCGTGCAGTCCGAGCAGCGCGGTCAGGATGGCGGTGGCGTCCTCGTCGTGGACGCCCCGCTGGTACCCCTCGTCATACGCGGCCGCCGCCGACTCCCGTACAAAGGACAGCAGTTCGTCCGGTTCGCGGGCGGCCAGTGCGTCCGCGCCGTGCTCGTCCAGGAGCCGGGCGGCGAGGTGTTCGCCGCGGTAGACGGACGGGGACTCCGATGGCAGCAACTGCTCCCAGTACGGGCGGGTCGCCTCGAACGCCGGGTCGGTGACCGGAGCCCGGTAGTCGGTTCCGGTGACGGCGAACGCGAGGCGTTCCCCGGACGGCACCAGGGTCAGGTCGAACGGCTGGGTGTTCACGGCGAACCGGTGGCGGCCGAGCCGGATCGTCGCACCGCCGTCCGCGTACAGCTCGCTGCGGTCGCGCAGCGCACGCCCCGCCTCCTGGCGGGCCGCCTTCAGCCGCCCGTCGAGCTCCTCGGCCCGTACCGGGTCGCCGAGTCCGCGCAGCTCGTCCGCCGTGCGGACGACCTTGGCGACCATCGGGTCGGAGGCGAAGAACGTGTGCACGGCGTCCAGGTCGGCAAGGGCCGTCAGGCGGCGTGAGACCGTTTCGAGGACCCGGGCCGCCGACTCGGCCAGCCGCTCGGCGCGGCGTGCACGAGCGTCCTGCAGCGTCTGCTTGCGGGCCGAGAACGCCTCGTACACCTCCGTCCGCCGCTCTGCCAGGGCAGCGAGGAAGTCGTCGTACTCGGCGAACCGGGACTCCAGGTTCTCCACCTGGAGCAGCATCCTGGCCAGCTGCTCGTCGCATGCGTCGGGGGAGTCCGCGGCGGCCAGCGCACCCGTGACGGCCTGCCCGAGCAGGGCGGACTCGGCGGCGAACTCCGCCCGTCCCTCGCGGTCGAGAAGTTCACGCCGGCGGGCGGCGAGCGTGGCGCGGGCCCGGTTGACACCGCCGAGCACGTCGGCGATCCGCTCCAGGATCGACGTACGGACGGTGGCGTCGCCGATGTCGAGCCCGGCGACGACATCCGTGACCGTCGACAGCCCGTCCGCCAGCTGCGTCAGCCGGTCGCCGAGCGCCGCCGCGTCGGTGACGGTGGCGAACGCCGACGCGTCGGCGGTGAACTGCTCCACGTCCCGGTGGTAGGCGGCGAACGCGTCGTCCCGGCTCAGGAACGCGACCGCGCGCTGCGCCGCCGAGGTGAGTTCGGCGGCAGTGGCCGCGGTGAGCTCGGCGATCCGGCCGGTGTCCGCGTACCGCATCCCGGCGAGCGTCGCCATGTGGCCATGGGCGCGGCGCAGTTCGGTGAGCCGGTCGACCCAGGCGGCGGCGGACGGCGGGACCTCGCCGCGGATACGCCGGACGAGCCCGGTGATCCGGTCCGCCGTTGCGGTGAGCGCGTCGGCGGCCTGCCGGGTCAGTTCCTGCACGGTCTCGAACTCGGCCAGTACCTGGCGTGCCGTGCCGTGCATTTCCGCCAACGGGGCGGCCAGGTCGCCGAGTCCGGGATCCGTCAGCCAGTGGTAGCGGTCGGCGGCGCGGGTGCAGTCGGCGACCAGCTGTCCGTACACGGCCGTGGTGGGCGTGGTTTCGGCGGCGCTGCGCGCGAGCGCGAGGCAGTCGGAGATCCCGCGCACCAGGTCGGCGTTGCCGACGCGGGAGAGCGGACCGGTTCCGGCGGGACGGGAGGCGGCGTAGGTGTCGGAGACGTACGGGGTACGCCAGCGCTGCAGCGGATGGACGCGCGCCGGTTCGGCCGCCGCCGGGTCCTTGAGGAGAACGAGCGTGCCGTCGTCGAGGAGGGCGTGACCGCGGCCGAGCAGCGGGGTGGTGACCTCCTGGCGGATGAGGTTGTAGGGGAGGAGCAGGGCGCGGGCGCCGTCCCGGGAGCGGAAGAGGTAGAGGACGTCCTCACCGTTGGGGGAGCGGACGGCCCCCTCGAAGACCGGGTCGGTGAGCGGCTCGGAGAGGTCGAAGGTCCTGACGGCGCCGGTGGTGAGATAGGTGCCGCCGGGGAAGATGATCCCCTGGTCCTCGGGGAGCCGGTGGCAGGCCGGACCGATGGCGTCCAGACGCTGCACGGTCGACAGCAGTGTGTTGAAGACCAGGTGGCGCCAGGCGTCCTCGTTGTACGGGCGGATGCGCAGCAGGATCAGCGGCCCGACCTCGGCGAACTCGACGTCCGCGTCGGCCAGGGACTGGAGCGGGTCGGCGACCGGCTCCTCGTAGATCCCTTCGGGTGTGCCGGTGTCGTCGGCCGTCTTGACGGTCAGGGTGCCGCCGAGCGTGTCGACGAACAGGGCGCCGCTGTCACCGATCGCGATGTGCGGGTGGCGGCCGGGGACGTGCGACTCGCGACCGGTGGCCGTCCAGGTGAAATCGTGCGACGGCGGGAAGGCGTGGTCGCGGTCGCCGCGCGCGTCGAGGAACGCGCCGGGGGAGCCGTCCGGGGCGAGCGCCCAGCGCAGGACGCGGATGTCGTCGGCGTTCTCACCGGTACGGAACACCGCGAGCAGCCGGCCGTCGACGCGGCGCAGCCGCAGCAGGCGGGCGTCGCGGTAGTAGCGGTGCAGAGCGGTGAACTCGCGTACGAAGGTCTCATCGGCGAGGAGGGCGGTGGGGGCCGTCGCCAGGTCCGCGTCGTACAGCGCGAGGACGTCGGCCACGGCGGGCTCGCCGCGGGTGCCCGGTCCGCGCTCGAAGCCGAACAGCAACTGGCCGCCCACGGCGGTGAGATCGCGGGGCAGCGACGGCTGCTCGGTGCGGATCTGTTCGGTGGCCAGCAACCGCAGCTCCGTCGAACCGAACGCTTCGGTGCGGCGGGCATTGAGGGCCTCGGCGCGGCGGGCGAGCTCGGCGGCCTGCACGGTGAGGCGGCGCCGGAGCACGTCGTAGGTGCCGGCGTCCACGGTGGGGGTGGGGTCGGTGTCCATGCGTACGGCTCCCTGCGCGATGTGGTTCGGTCGCCGCGGCCTCCGGCCGCGGTTTCGTCCTCGAACTCCCCCATGGCCCCGAGGGAATGGGGGGACGGCCTCGACGGGCCGGAAGGCCCGCCCGGCCGTTCGGGTCCGTCCGGCGTCCGAGGACGGAGCCGCCCGGTCGGGCCTGTGGTGTGCGGTGGGCGGGCGCCGGGAGGCCGTCCCGGGCCCGTCCGGTGCGTGAGGACGGAACGGCCCCCGTCCACGACAGCCCTCAGGCCACCGGCGATCCGTTTCGCGACGCCGGTACGTCACCCGTGGCCGGTACCGCCCCCACCGGCACGTCCGCCAGGCCCAACTGCCGTGCCGAGTCCAGGAGTCGCCGGAGCTGTCCGGCGTCCGCCCCCGTCCCCGGCGCCCTCATCATCCGCATCAGCAGCGCCGACACCGTCAGGTTCTGCACATCGCCCGTCGAGACCGAGCCGAGCACGTGAGTCAGGTCGTCCGTGAACGACGACGTGCCGTTCAGCCACGGCCCGGCGAGGGCCTTCGCCGTGTCCGAGTTCTCCACGAACCCGTCGACGCTCTTGCCGAGCGCGATCGACGAGACCAGCCGGTCGAAGAAGACCGATTCCCCGCCGATGATGTCGATGTCGGCGTTCTCCAGACCGGTGGCCACGATCGTCGCCTGCGCCTCGGCGACCTGCCGCTGCACGTCGAGTCCGGCCAGCCGGATCTCCTTCTCGGCGGCGAGCCGCAGCCGGTACTCCTCGTGTCCGCGCGACGCGTCGTCCAGCGCCGCCATCGCCGCCGCCTTCTCGGTGAGCCCGGCCGCCTCGGCCTTCAGCTTCTCGCCGATCATCGCCGCGTCCGCAGTGGCCTGCGCCCGGGTGCCCTCGGCGGTGGCCAGTGCCTTCAGCCTGGCCCCCTCCGCCTCGGCCTTGAGCCGGGCCGAGGTGGCCTCGGCCTCGGCGAGGCCGGTCTTCTCGATGGCGTCGGCCGCCGCCTCCCGGACCTGCACCTCCGCCAGGCCGGGCGCCGCGGACTCCGCCTGGACGCCCTCGGCGAGCCGCAGCTTCGCCCGGGCGTCGAGGTCCGCGCTCTTCAGCCGGGCCTCGGCGAGCGTCAGTTGCTCCGCCGCGCGGTGCGTGGCGGCCGCCTCGGCGGCCTCCGCCGCCTTGATGTCCTTGACCAGCTTCTCCTGGGCCTCCGCCTCCGCGGCGATGATCACCGACTTGCGGGTACGCTCCGACTCCTCGACGGCCCGCAACGTCTTGATCGACTCCTCCTGCTCGGCGACCGTACGGTCCACCGCGATCCGTTCCCGGATCACATCGGCGACCTCGCGGCGCTCGGCCTCGACCTCCTTCGTCGCGGCGATCCGGTTGAGCTCGGTCTGCCGCTCGCGCCCGATGACCTCGATCAGCCGGTCCTTCTCGATGCGCTCGTTCTCGACCGCGATGACGCGCTCGCGGTTCTTCTGCGCGACGGCGATCTCCCGCGCCTGGTTCTCGCGCTGGATCCCGAGCTGCTCCTCGGTACGGATGAACGCGGCCTGCGCGCCGAGCCGTTCCTCCTCCTGGACCCGGGCGGTCGCCGCCTCCTCGCGGGCCCGCAGCGTCTCGACCTCACGCCGCTGCTTGATCTCGGCCTCGGCCTGCCGGCGCTCCAGTTCCAGGATGGTCTCGCGGGCGTCGACGTTCTGCCGCGTGATCTCCTTCTGCTCGGTGCGCTGGTACTCGTTGGTGCGCACATGCTCGATCGTCGTCAGTTCGGTGATCTTGCGAATGCCCTGTGCGTCGAGGATGTTGGCGCCGTCGAGCTGCGTCATCGGCGTCTGTTCCAGGTGGTCGATGGCCGCGTCGTCGAGGTGGTAGCCGTTCAGGTCGGTGCCGATGACCCGGATGATGCGGTCGCGGAACTCCTCGCGCTTGGTGTAGAGATCGACGAAGTCCAGCTGCTTGCCGACCGTCTTGAGGGCTTCGGCGAACTTCGCGGCGAAGAAGTCCTGGATGGCGGCCTTGTCGCTGGCCCGTTCGGTGCCGATGGCCTGGGCGACCTTGATGACGTCCTCGACGGTCTTGTTGACCCGTACGAAGAAGTTGATGTGGATGTCGGCGCGGATGTTGTCCTGGCAGATGAGGCCCTCGCGCCCGGTGCGGCGGATCTCGATCGTCTTCACCGAGATGTCCATGTACTCGGCCTTGTGCAGCACCGGCAGGACGACCGCGCCGGTGAAGGTCACGTCGACTTTCTTGGTCTTGGAGATGATCAGCGCCTTGCCCTGTTCGACCTTGCGGAAGAGCCGGCTGACGACGAGGAGCAGGGTGATCGCGATGAGCAGGACCACGGCGATGAGCACACCGAAGCCCAGGGAGATGGCGTCCATGACAGTCCTTGGCGGCTGGTGAGGAAGAAGAGGGGAGGAGGGGTACGGAGCGGGCGGCGTCGGGCAGCCGCGTCTGCGCGCCGGAAATCTGCGGGCGGCGTCGTCGGCGGACGGCTCAGCCGGAACGGCGGGGCTTGGTACGCGGCAGCGGCCGGGGCTGCGACGGTGGCGGTGGTCCCGGGTCGAGCGTCACGTCGTACGGCGAGACCCAGAAGAACTCGCCCTCGTCGTCGTATGCGTACAGCAGCCCCGCACTGCCTGCGGTGAGGACCCCTTCGTCCGGCTGCGAGAACTGCCTGACCTGGACGATGGCGGTGGAGCCGTCGGCTGCCGCGACCTCGGCCTGGCCGAAGTCGGAGCTGACGGAGCCGGTGCGGACCGTGCAGACCCGGCCGAGGAAGTCCCGGCGCGAGGGCGGCGGTTCGTCCGGGAAGTGGCGGCGGTAGCGGCCAACGAGGATCCGGACCACGGCCCAGGAGATCAGCAGCGCCCCGGCGAGTACGGCGCAGGCGAGTACGGCCCGGGCCGTGCCCGTGACCGTGCTGCGGTGCAGCAGGACGGAGCCGGTCAGGCTGGTGAACCAGGCGACGACCACCATCACGGACACCGAGACGGAGACCGGCGCACCGCTGATCCCGGCCAGGTCGGTGTCGAGGTCCCCGTCGAAGGCGTGGTGGTCGGCCGCGCCGGCCAGGACCAGCAGCCAGAAGCAGACGACGACCACCAGGGCCGCACCGAACAGGGCGGCCGGAAAGGAGAACGCCGCGCTCAGGAACTCCTGCATCGGTGCACTCCCCCCTGCGTGTGAGCGGGGGCGCGGCGGACGCGTCGTGCGGCGGTGACCCGGGTGCTGCGACGCCGCCGACAGCGGCGTCGCAGCACCCGAGTCCTCCCCCGTCCCCGTATCCCCCGTGTTTCCCCCGGCTGGTGCCGGTTCTGATCGTGACAGCCGATGCGCCTGTGCCGCATTGCCGGTATCCGGCAGTCTTTGTACTTCCTTGATGCCGGGCACCAGCACCTGCCCCGATGCGTTGAGTAAGTGTCAGAGACGCATCAAAACTGGAGGCAAGGGCGTGCCGGAGCCGGAGATCGCCGACGACTGGCTGGGGGATTACACCCGCATACTGGGCGAGGTCGCCGCGACCGGGCGCCGGCTGACACGCGACGAGCTGGACAGCCGCCGGGATCTGGGCCGAAAGGCCGCCGAGGCCGGAGCCCAGCTGCGCGCCCTGGTCGGTCTCCATCTGGCGGCGACCCGCACCGTCTGGCCGGGCATCGACGCCGCCCGCCCGGCGTCCGCCGGCTGCGTGCTGGCCGCGGTCGAGCAGGCCGTCGACGCGTTCGCCGAGGGGTTCGAGCGGGCCCAGCGGCTCACCGTACGGCGGGAGGAGGCGGCGCGCCGCGAGTTCATCGACGACCTGCTGTACGGGCGCAGCGACCTGGGCCGGCTCGCCGAACGGGCCACCCGCTTCGGGCTGCGGCTGTCACGCGCCCATGCGGTCGCCGTGGCGGCGGGGCCGGAGGCGTACACCGAGACGGATGCGGTGCCGCGCCAGGTGGAGTCGGCGCTGCTGGCCCGTTTCGACGGCCGGGAGATCCTGCTGACGACGAAGGACGGGCGTCTGGTCTGTATCGCCCCGGGCTCCCAGCCGGAGGCCCTGCGCCATTTCGCCAAGCAGGCGCATGCGGCGACGGACGGCGGCCGGGTCGCGGTCGGCCGCCCGCACCGGGGCCCGGGCGGTGTCGTCCAGTCGTACGACGAGGCGCTCGCCGCGATCGACCTGGCGGACCGCATGAACCTGGACGATCCGGTGCTGTACGCCGCCGACCTGCTGGTCTACCCCGTCCTGACCCGGGACCGGCAGGCCATGGCCGACCTGGTGCGCAGCCAGCTGGGCCCCCTCCGACAGGCCCGCGGCGGCGCGGAACCGCTGCTGAAGACGCTCGCCGCCTACTTCGACGCGGGCTGTGTCGCCGCCGAGGCGGCCCGGCGGCTGACGCTGAGCGTGCGGGCGCTCACCTACCGGCTGGAGCGGATCCATCAGCTGACCGGTTCCGATCCGTCCGACCCGATGCACCGGTACACGCTGCAGACGGCGGTGATCGGCGCCCGGCTGCTGGACTGGCCGGCGAACGAACTCTGACGTCCCCGCCGCACCCGGGGGCCGGTCCGGCCCCTCGACCGGTGCGTGCGGGCCGGCCACGGACCCCCTCATCTGCCGGATCCCGGCAGGTCCGGACCCGTGCGCCCCTTCCCGCATGCGGCGATCCTGAGCTGCGCCTAGCGTGAGGTGCGGGGGGTGTTCGGACGTGTGCACCGAGGGAGACCCAGAACCATGGCACGTCACGCACGTCATGCGCGCGCTCCGTCCCCCGAGGTGAAACCGTCCGCCGGCCGACCGGCCCCCCGGGGCGCCCCGCATGTCGCGCTCTCTGCGCCGTCCCGTCCCGAGCCCCGGCGCGTGCAGGGACCGGAGCGCCGATGGTGGGTGCTCGGGGTGATCGGTCTGGCGCAGCTGATGGTGGTCCTGGACGCCACCATCGTGAACATCGCCCTGCCCTCCGCCCAGCGGGACCTCGGCTTCTCCGACGGCAACCGCCAGTGGATCGTGACGTCGTACGCCCTGGTCTTCGGCTCGCTGCTGCTGCTCGGCGGCCGGATCGCCGACCTGGTGGGCCGCAAGATCGTCTTCCTGACCGGTCTGGTCGGCTTCGCGGTGGCCTCGGCGATCGGGGGCGCCGCCCCGGGCTTCGAGGTCCTGGTCGTCGCCCGCGCGCTCCAGGGCATGTTCGGCGCGCTGCTCGCGCCGGCCGCGCTCTCTCTCCTCACCACGACGTTCACCGTCCCGAAGGAGCGGGCCAAGGCCTTCGGGATCTACGGCGCCATCGCGGGCACCGGCGGCGCGGTGGGGCTGCTGCTCGGCGGGGTCCTCACCGAGTATCTGAACTGGCGCTGGTGCCTGTACGTCAACCTGCTGTTCGCCCTGGCCGCCTTCGTCGGCGGAGCCCGGCTGCTGTCCGCCGGTGCCCCCGCCCACCGCCCGAGGCTCGATGTCCCGGGCACGGTCCTGGTCTCGTCGGGTCTCTTCTGCATCGTTTTCGGCTTCTCCAATGCCGGGTCGCACCAGTGGAGTTCACCGCACACCTGGGGTTTCCTCGCGGCGGGCGGAGTGCTCGTGGCGGCGTTCGCCTGGTGGCAGACGCGGGCGGTGCACCCGCTGCTGCCGCTGCGGGTGGTGCTGAACCGGAACCGAGGAGCGTCGTACCTGGCGATGTTCATCGCCGGCGGCGGCATGTTCGGCGTGTTCCTCTTCCTCACGTACTACCTGCAGAAGACCCTGCTCTACTCGCCGGTCGCCACCGGTCTCGCGTTCATCCCGATGGTCGCCCTGATGATCGCGACGTCGATGACGACGACCAATGTGCTGGTGCCGCGGTTCGGCGCGAAGCCGGTCGTGCCGCTCGGCATGGGCATCGCAGCGGCCGCCATGGTGTGGATGACCAGCCTGGACCTGACCAGCGGTTACGTCACCCATGTGCTGCCCAATCTGCTCTTCCTCGGCCTGGGGCTCGGCATGGTCTTCGCGACCGTGATGAACCTGGCCACGTACGGGGTGGCCGCCCGTGACGCGGGGGTGGCCTCGGCCATGGTCACCACCAGCCAGCAGGTGGGCGGTTCCATCGGCACGGCGCTGCTGAACACGCTCGCCACCGGCGCCGCCACGAGCTACCTCGCCGGGCGTCGGCCGACCCCCGCCGACATCGCCGGGGCCCAGCTGCACAGCTACTCCACCGCGTACTGGTGGTCGGCGGGCTACTTCGCCCTCGGGATGCTGGTCACCGTGGTCCTGTACCGCCGGGGCGCACCCCGTCCCCAGAGGGTGGAGGAGCCGGCCCCGGTCCGTGCCTGACGACGAGGCCGGTCTCCCGCCCTACACCCCGATGTCCCGCCGCCGCATGTCGTCCAGCGACTCGCGCCGCACGAGGGTGCGTGCGGTCCCGTCCGCCACGGCGACGACCGGAGGCCTGCCGACCAGGTTGTATCCGGACGCCATCGACAGGTGGTACGCCCCCGCCGCGGGCACCGCCAGCAGGTCGCCGGGCCGTACGTCACCGGGCAGCTCCACGCCGTCCGCGAGGACGTCGCCCGCCTCGCAGTGCCGCCCGACGACGGTCACCTGCTGCGGGGCGGCGGTGGAGGCGCGGCCGACGAGGCGGGGCGCGTACCGCACGCCGTACAGCGCGGGCCGCGGGTTGTCGCTCATCCCGCCGTCGACGGCGACGAAGGTGCGCGCCCCGGTCCGCTTGACCGCGAGCACCCGGTACACGGCGACCGCGGCGGGACCGATGACGGCGCGCCCCGGTTCCACGGTGATCCGGGGGACGGGGAGCCCGGCCCGCGCGCACCCGTCGGCCAGTTCGCTCCGTACCCGGGTGGCGAGGGTCCGTATGTCGAGGCTCCGCTCGCCGGGCCGGTAGGCGATCGCGTGTCCGCCGCCGATGTCGAGCTGTGGCAGGACCACCCCGTGCTGGTCGCGGACGCGGGCGAGCAGCCCCACCATCCGCCGCACGGCCTGGAGATACGGCTTCACCGTGCCGATCTGCGAGCCGATGTGGCAGTGCAGGCCCATGAGCTGGAGCCTCGGCTGCCCGAGCACCTTGGCGATGGCGTGCTGCGCGGACCCGTCGGTGAGGGAGAGACCGAACTTCTGGTCGTCGGTGCCGGTACGGATCGCAGCGTGCCCGCCGGCCGATATGCCGGGCACCACGCGCACCAGGACCTGCTGCCGGGTGTTCCGCGGCACGATCGTCGCCAGCCGGGCGATCTCGGAGGCGTTGTCGATGACGATCCGGCCGACCCCGAGACGTACGGCCGTATGCAGGTCCTCCGGGCTCTTCGCGTTGCCGTGCATGACGATCCGCTCGGCGGGGAAGCCCGTGGCGACGGCGAGTCCCAGTTCGCCGGCCGAGCAGACGTCGAGCCCGAGCCCCTCCTCGCCGACCCAGCGGGCGACGGCGCGGCACAGGAAGGCCTTGGCGGCGTAGACGACGTCCGCCTCGGCGGAGGGGAAGGCGGCACGGTACGCACGGCAGCGCCGGCGCACCTCGTCCTCGTCCAGGACGTACACGGGCGTCCCGAACCGGTCGGCGGCCTCGGCGAGCGACACTCCGCCCACGGTCACATCGCCGCCGGGCACGGTGCGGGCGGAGGCGGGCCAGACATCGCCGTCACGCAAGGAGGTCTCCTCGACGACGGCTTCGGACGAGATGGTCACGATGGTTCCCCTTCCGGTCCTCAACGCCGCTGCGCAGCGACGGCGGTGGGCGCCTCCTGCGGATACGGGTTCCGCCAACGCGCCCCGCGGGAAGGGGATGCGGGTTGCGCGGTCAGCTGCGGATCCACGGTCAGGGTGGTGATACCGAGCGGGGCGGCAAGGGCGCGCAGGGCCGGTTCGGAGAGCCGGATCCAGGGCTGGCGGGCGCCGAGAGTGGCGGCGAGCCGGTGCGCGGAGGTGAAGCCGACGGCGGTGCGGTCGCCGAGGGGGGTACGGAAGAACCGTGCGGTGCAGCCGGCTGAGCCGCCGGTGAGACCCGGCCGGACGGGGACGAAGAGCGGCCCGGCCGGGACGGGTTCAAGAGGTTCGGGGTCGTCCGTTTCGGCGCAGTCGGACATGGTGTTCCTCCTCGAGGGGACTGCGGCCGAGGTGTACGCGGCCGCACTGATGACGCTAAGCCCGCCGACGAGGGGAACGAGTACGGCCCTGATGCCGACTTGACGCAGAACCCCGCCTCCGTGACGCGTTGCATACGCGGTACGAGGGTGGGGTCCTGGGGGCCGGACCAGCGGTGGTCCCGGCGGTCCGGCCCGAGTGCGGTCCGGCCCGAGTGCGGTCCGGCCCGAGGGCCGTGCGGCGCCGGTGCCTACAGGTCGAACTCGTGCGGCGGGAGGTCGAGCGCGAAGCACGCCTCCCGCACCACGGCCTGCTCCGACTTGTCGAAGTCGCCGTCGGCGCCACCGATGACAATGCCGATCTGGATGACGGCACGCGCCTCGGCCGGCTTCTTCTTCGCCTTGCCGATCTCCTGGAGCACGCTGACCTTGCCGAAGGCGAAGTCCGCGGTCAGCTTGTTCACGTAGTCGTTGAAGCGCCGTTGCAGGTCGTCGGCCGGGAAGTTCTGAAGTACCTCGTTCGAGGCGATCAGCGAGGCGACGCGCTGACGCTCGGACGGGTCGATGGAACCGTCGGCGGCGGCGACCAGGGCGCACATCGCCATGCTCGCGTCGCGGAACGCGCCGCTCTTCAGGTCGTTCTTCTTCGCCTCGAGCTGCGACTGCATCGTCGACGCGGATTCCTTGATCCGATCCCACAGTGCCATGACGTCTCCATACGTTGCGTTGTGTCGGCGGAACGAGATCAAACTCTACATAGGTGTAGAAGTAAGCAGGATGACCGCCCGCGGTGTCCGGGAACCGGCCTTCAGTACGATGCTGCGACGCCGTGGACGACGCGGTATCGCACGAAGGGCAGTCACCACGATGGACACGGCCGGGGCCAGCCACCACCCGCACAACGAACTGCCCGGCGACAACGTGCCCCCGGCGGCCCCGGTGGGCGGGGGCCGGCGCCCCCGCAAGCGCGGTCAGGGCGAACTGGAGGCCCAGATCCTCGCCGTACTGCGCTCGGCGCACGGCCCCGCGACGGCGGGCTGGGTGCAGGAGCACCTCGACGGCGACCTCGCGTACACCACCGTCATCACGATCCTGACCCGTCTGTACGAGAAGAACTGTGTGACCCGGTCCCGCCAGGGCCGCTCCTACACCTGGACGTCCGCCTCCGACGAGGCCGGTCTCGCCGCGCTGCGGATGCGCCGGGTCCTGGACGGCGAGCGGGACCGCGAGGCCGTACTCGCCCGGTTCGTCTCGGTGCTGTCCCCGGGTGACGAGGAACGTCTGCGCGCGCTGCTGGCGCAGACGACGGAGAGGGAGGGGGACTGACCGATGGGCGTCTTCGTCTACCTGCCCCTCGTGCTGCCGCTGACCGCGCTGCCGATCGCGCACCTGGCCGAACAGCATCTGCACCCGCGCAGCGCCACCCGTCTGCTGGTGGCCGTCGGCACGACGCTCGCCCTGTGCAGCACGGTGTGCCTGGCGCTGCTGATGGTGGTGCGCACGGCCCAACTCCCCGGCAATCCGCTGCCGGACGGCTGGTCGGACCCCGAGGTGCGCGCGGCGGTGCCGTACGAGGAGAAGGCGGGCATCGTCGCGATCGGGGTACTGGCGGCGGTGGTCGCGGCCTGCGCGGCGGCGGTCCACCACCACGTACGCCAGCGCGTCCGCGCCACCCGGGCCCTCGAGTCCCTCCCGGAGCGGCCTTCCGCGGTCGCCGTGCTGCCGGACCCGGAGCCGTACGCGTACGCACTCCCCGGCACCCCCGGCCGGGTGGTGGTGTCGACGGCGATGATGGAGTGCCTGACCGCGCGCGAACGCCGGGCGCTCGTCGCCCACGAGCGGGCCCATCTGACCGCCCGCCATCACCGCTACCTCCTCGCCACCCAACTCGCCGCGCGGGCCAACCCGTTCCTGCTGCCGTTGCGCACGGCGGTGGCGTACAGCACGGAGCGGTGGGCGGACGAGGCGGCGGCGCAGGCGACCGGCGACCGGCGGGCGGTGGCGGGGGCGGTCGGCAAGGCGGCGCTCTTCGCCCACCGGTCACCGGACGCCCTGCCCGCGCTCGCGGCGGTCGGCCCGGTCCCGCGCCGGGTCGCCGCGCTCCTGGACCCCGTCCCGCCGGCCCGGCTCTGGCCGCCGCCGTCCGCCCATGTCGCCTTCGCGGGACTGGTGGCCACCGCCGGCACCGCGGTGTCCGCGCTGTCGTCGCTGAACGCGACGGTGACGCTGGTACGGATCCTGCACGCGGCGACCCCGCTCTGACGGCGGCTCAGTCGGCGGCCGAGGCACGCTCCACGACCGGAAGCTCCTCGTGGACCACGAGCACACCGGCCTCGTCGGGCCTGCGCTCCCGCCGCTTTTTGATCCGGGCCACGACCGGCTCCGTCCAACGGGCGGTGAGCGGGCCGGCGATGACCAGGATGAGGACGTACGCGGTGGCGATGGGGCCGATCCGGGGCTCGGTCGCCACGGCCAGACCGGCGATGACGATGGAGAACTCACCGCGCGCCACGAGCGTGCCACCGGCACGCCACCGCCCGCGCGACCCGATCCCGGCCCGCCGGGCCGCGTACCACCCGGTGCCGATCTTGGTGAAGACGGTGACGACGGCCAGCAGCAGGGCCGGGAGCAGCACGGGCGGAATCGCGGCCGGATCGGTGGAGAGCCCGAAGAACACGAAGAAGACGGCGGCGAACAGATCACGCAGCGGCGTGAGCAGCTTGCGGGCGCCCTCCGCCACCTCTCCCGAGAGGGCGATGCCCACCAGGAACGCCCCGACCGCCGCGGAGACCTGCAACTGCTGGGCCACCCCGGCCACCAGGACGGTCAGCCCGAGGACGACGAGGAGCAGCATCTCCGGGTTGTCGGAGGACACGGCCCGGCTGATGAGCCGGCCGTGCCGCAGCGCCAGATACAGCACCGACCCGACGGTGCCGAGTGCGACCAGCAGGGCGATGCTGCCGCCGGCCAGGCCGACACCGGCGAGCATCGCGGTGAGCAGCGGCAGATAGACGGCCATCGACAGGTCCTCGATGACGAGAACTCCGAGAATGACGGGCGTCTCCCGGTTTCCCAGCCGCCCCAGATCGGTGAGCACCTTCGCGATGACGCCGGACGAGGAGATCCAGGTGACCCCGGCCAGTGCGACGGCCCCGACGGGTCCCCATCCGAGCAGCAGCGCAGCCACCGCGCCGGGCGTCGCGTTGAGCACGAAGTCGACGACCCCGGACGGATATTGCGTCTTGAGGCTGGTCACCAGCTCGGAGGCGCTGTACTCCAGCCCCAGCAGGAGCAGCAGCAGAATGACACCGATCTCGGCGCCGACGGCGGTGAACTCCTCGCTGGCCCCGAGGGGCAGCAGCCCCCCGTCCCCGAACGCCAGCCCGGCCAGCAGATAGAGCGGAATCGGCGAGAGCCCTATCCGCCCGGCGAACCGCCCGATGATCCCGAGCCCCAGAATGACGGAGCCGAGCTCCACCAGCAGTGCGGTCGTGTCTTGCACGGTCAGCCCTCCGCAATGATCTCGGAGAGCGCGTCGACGCCCTCACGCGTACCGACGACGACAAGCGTGTCCCCGATGGCCAGCCGGAAGTCCGGCCCCGGCGACGGATGCGCACTGTGCGTCCGGAGCACGGCCACGATCGACGCCCCGGTCCGCGTCCGCGCCCGGGTGTCCCCGAGCAGCCGCCCCCCGTACGGTGAGCGCGACCCGAGCGGTATGTGCTCGGTGACGAGATCGATGCCTTCGGTCCGTACGGCGTCGATGGGCGCGGAGTCGATGAGATGCGCGAGTGCGGTGGCCTCCTGCGGAGTCAGCGGCACGGAGAGCCTGCACGAATCGGGATCGTCGTGCTCGTAGAACCCGATGAACCGCCGCCCGTCGTGGTGCACGACGACCGAGATGTGCTGTCCCGACTCGGTGGTGTAGTCGTACTGCACACCGACTCCGGGCAGCGTGGTCCGGTGGGTTCCCATGGCTTCCTCCCGAGGCGCACGACGGCACAGCGACGCACTTGGCAATCTCTTTAATGTCTCATTACCTTAACCGGAGACTTCCACCGTTTGGGGGCGGGCGATTTCGGACGGGGACCCGCAGAGGCTTCCCGGGCCGCGTCGGCCGGCGCGCAGCCGCACGAGGACGGCCGGGCGCCGGACACGGCCGTGCCCGGCGGTCCGTTGCTCACCGCCGGGCACGCGAGGTCGTGGGAGTGGTCAGTCGGTGGTCTCGTCCGTGTCGTCGGCCGGCTGCCCAGGGGCGGGTGAAGTGGCTTCCCCCGTGCGGTTCCTGATGCCGGAGATGTGCTCGGCGAGCGTGTCCAGGGACTGGTAGGTGGCCCCGAGGAGCGAGACATGCTTCCACCGCAGCACGCCGTCCGGCCCGATCAGGAACACGGCCCGGCGCACCCCGATCCCGGGCGCTGTGACTCCGTACGCCCGGGCGATCTCCCGTCCGGCGTCCGCGAGCAGCGGCATCCGCAGACCGTGTGCCCGGGCGAACGACTCATGGCTGTCCACACCCTGTGGACTGATTCCCCAGACCTCCGTGTCGAGACCGGTGAAGGTATCCAGGCCGGAGGAGTACGAGCAGAGCTGCCTGGTGCAGACCGTCGTGTTGTCGCCGGGATAGAAGGCGAGAACGACGGTACGCCCGCGGGCGGCCGAGAGCGCGTAGTCGCGGCGTTCGAACTTGTCTTCGGCGAGTGTGCCGCCCGGCAGGGTGAAGTCCGGGGCGGGCAGGCCGACTTGTGGTGACGATCCCATGGTGGGTCCCCTTGCGTGCGACGGGTGTGCGGTGTTCGGCGATGTTCCGGTACAGCATGCTCGCTACGGTGGTGGCTTTCGCGACCAGGAGGTACCCATGGCGGTTCGGCGACCACCGTCGGCGGCGGTGCTCCTCCTGCACGGCGGGCGCGAGACGGGTCTGGGGCCGCCCCCGCCGGGGCCGTTGAACCTTCCGGCCCTGCGGATGCGGCCGTTCGCGCGGGCCGTTGTCCGGGTGACGCGCGCCGAGCCGGTGGAGGTGGCGGTACGGGAGGTCCAGTACGGACACCGCGGATGGAACGGGTCCCGGGAAGATGCCCTGCACGACGCGGTACGTGCACTGGACGACGTGCGGCGCACCCACGGCGACGTTCCGGTGGTGCTCGTCGGGCACTCGATGGGAGCCCGCGCCGCCCTTCGCGCCGCCGGTCATCCGTCGGTACGGGGGGTGGTCGGCCTCGCTCCCTGGTGTCCGCCCGGTGATCCGGTGACCCAACTGGCCGACCGGGACGTCGTGCTGCTGCACAGCACCCGCGACCGTGTGACGAGCCCCCAGGGCTCCCAGTCCCTCGCCACCCGCGCCCGCCGGGCCGGCGCCCGCTCCTGTCTGGTGACCATCCGCGACAGTGACCATGCCATGCTCCGCCGCG
Organism: Streptomyces sp. JH14; assembly: GCF_029428675.1. Lineage (GTDB taxonomy): Bacteria > Actinomycetota > Actinomycetes > Streptomycetales > Streptomycetaceae > Streptomyces. Next base: position 3,692,535 of record NZ_JAJNEL010000001.1, read on the forward strand.
CCGGTGCGTGGCACGGGCTGACGACCGAGCTGGTGAGGGGGCTGCTGGGGCTGGCCGCGCTGCCGGCGGCGGTGGACGCCGCCCTCCGGCTTCCGCTGGACGCCCCGGCGACGGACGGCACGGTGGACTACGACCGGCTGCGCACGGAGCGGGCAACACCCCTGCCGGACAACGGCGACGGGACGTGACACACCGCGTGTGGACGGCGTGATCACGGTGGCGGCCGTCTCCACGCCGAGCGCGCCCACCACGCCGGGTCCCGGGCCCGGCCGCGCCACCGATCCACGGGTGGGCGCGGATGCGGGGCGGGGCCGGGCGGCCGACCATGGAGGCCGGGCCGGCGGGTGGCCCGCGCCCTGCCCCAGGAGGTGCTCTTGCAGGCCGATGCGTACGCCGGTGCCCAGCCACCGTTCGATCCCGCGACCCTGGCGGCGGTGGTCGGCGGGACCACGGCCGGGGTGGCCGTCCTCGACACCGAGCTGCGCTACGTGTACGTCAATGCGGCACTCGAACGGATCAACGGCATCCCGGCCGCCGAACACCTCGGCCGGACGGTCTCCGAGGTCCTGCCGTATCTCGACGCGCGGGAGGACGCGATGCGGGCGGTCCTCGCCGACGGGAAACCCCGCGACATCACCTCCAGCGGCTACACGCCCGCCGCCTCCGGCAGGGCCCGGCGGTACTGGCACGGCGCGTACCACCGGCTGGAGGTGGACGGGCAGGTGAGGGGGATCGCCGCGATCGTGCTGGAGGTGATGGCCTCGGGCGAGGAGCAGCGCGAGCTGGAGCAGGCGCGGCGGAACTTGACGCTCCTCGACGCCGCGGTCTCCCGGATCGGCACCACCCTCGACATGGACACCACCTGCGCGGAACTCGTCGACCTCGTCGTACCGGCGCTGGCGGACGCCGCGACGGTCGAGGTGTTCCCTCCGGACGTGGCAGCCCCCGTGCGCCCCGCGCCGCCGGGGATGCTGCGGCTGCGCCGCGCGGCGATCACAGCGGTCGCCGGGTTGCGGGAGGGGCTCGATGAGTTCGGGCTGACCAGTGAGTACATCGATTACCAGGAGGACGCGTCCGTACCCCGGTGCCTGGAGACCGACCAGCCCGTCGTCGCGAACCTCGGCGACGACCGGCATCTCGGCAGCGCCGCCGCGAACCCCCAGCGGGTGGCCGCCTACCGCGCCCTCGGCATGCATTCGACGGTCGTCGTGCCGCTCTCGGTGCGCGGCGGGCCGCTCGGTGTCCTCGGCCTGGTCCGGGCGGGGGACTCGCCGGTGTTCTCGGACGAGGACGTCGTGGTCGCGCGGGAACTGGCCGCGCGGGCGGCCGTCGATCTCGACCACGCCCGGCGGTTCGCCCACGAGCACACCATCGCCCTGGAACTGCAGCGTTCCCTGCTGTCCGAGCCGCGCCTGCCGCACCCGCACATCGAGGTGGCCACCCGCTATCTGCCGGCCGACCGCGGCGCGATGGTGGGCGGCGACTGGTTCGACGTCATCCCGCTGCCGGACGGGCGCCATCTCAAGGCGATGGGCGATGTGATGGGGCACGGGGTGGAGGCGGCGGTCGCGATGAGCCACTACCGCTCCCTGCTGCGGCTGCTCGCCGATGAACTGCTGCCGCCGCACCGCATTCTGGAACAGCTCGACAGGATGGTGGAGCGCTCGGGTCCGGACCGGGCGGCGACCTGCCTGCTGGCGGTCGTCGACCGCACCGGCGGGACGTACGAGATGGCGAGCGCGGGGCATCTGCCACCGGTGTTCATCGGCCCGGGGGACACGGGGGCCCGGCTGGGCGAGGTGGCGGCGGGCCCGCCGCTCGGCACCGGGTTCGGCGGCTATGTGACGACGGCGGTGGAGTGCGGCCCGGGGACGGTGATGTTCATGTACACCGACGGTCTGGTGGAGCGGCGGGGCGAGGACATCGACGTATCGGTGCGCCGGCTCGCGGAGATGACCCTGCCGACGAGCGGGAGCCTCGACGAGTTGCTGGACGGGGTGCTGGAGAGGTTCGGCCCGGGCGCGGAGGACGACATCGCCGTGCTGGCGTCACGGGCCCGGATCCCGGAACCGGAGCAGGCCCCTTAGGGGCGCCGACAGCGGTCGCTGCGACGTCAGCCGAGCTCCAGACTGGTGATGCCGAACAGCCCGGTGTGATCGACATCCGGCATGGGCCCCGTGTACATCCGGGCCGTCTCGAACGACGGTGCGAGGCCCAGCTGTTCGGCGAGCGCGACCGCCGCCGGATTGATGCCGGGTACGTCGACGGCGATCTCGCTGTCCGGCGCGACGGCCGACAGGGCGCTCAGCAGTGCGGCGGCCACGTCGGGCGACGAGGCGTGGAGGGGACCGACGCGTGACGACGTGCGGCCGGGACGCATCACGGCGAATCCCCGCAGCTCCCCGTCGCCGGAGACGGCGGCGAGGGCGGTGCGCCCGGGCGCGGCGATCCACGGGGCGAGGAAGCTGTCGCGCTCGGCGGGGAAGAAGCGGCGGTCGTAGCCGGCCAGCCGGCCGAAGGGCAGCGAGCGGGCGTCGACGAGCGTGAGGCCGGGCGGCACGGCGGCGTCCGCGGTGGGCCGGCCGACCCAGCGCATGTTCGTCCAGGCGGAACGGAAGCCGGACTTGCGGTAGTTGGCCTGCTGGGCGACGACGCCGTCGAGCCCGACGTTGCGTCCGGCGAGCCGGTCCATTCCGGCGCGCCAGACCTGGATGCCGTACCCCTGGCCGCGAAGCTCGGGGCGGGTGAGATAGAAGCCGAGGAATCCGGAACCGGAGCCGTACCGGATGACGGACACGGAGGAGACGGGCTCACCGTCGAGCCTGCCGATGAGGAAGCCGCGCGGGTCGGTGGCGAAGAAGGCCAGACCGTCGGCGCGGCCCGGGTTCCACCCCTCGGCGTGGGCCCACTCTCCCAGCATCTCGATGTCGTCGGCGCTTGCTGTGGTGATCTCGAATGTCGGCACGGGGCACCTGTACCCGGTGCGTGATCGGTTCAAGGGCGATCGTTCGGCCATGTGCGGACCCGTCACCACCCTGTCCAGAGAAGATGGTTGACCAGGAGCGCGACGACGGCCTGTGCGGCCAGCCAGCCGCGGCGGGTGCCCGGGAGCAGCGCGGCGGTCGGCAGGAGCCAGAGGACGAACGGCTGCCAGATGCGCTCCGTCTCCGCCTTGCTCATCCCGGACAGATCCGCGACGAGGAGGGCGAGGAGTCCGGCCAGGGTGAGAAGGATCAGCCGGTGCGGTGCCGAGCCGGTGCCGGTGCGCAGGGCGCGGACGGCGGAGGGGGCGCCGGCCACGGCCCGGCGCAGGCCGGCGACCGTGGCGAGTCCGGCGGCGACCGTCGTCGCCGCGAGGTTCGCCCAGACCCAGTAGGAGTACGGGCGGATCCCGCCCGCCCCCTGGTAGTACCTCTCGACCAGCACCCGGTACCCCTCCCACCAGTTGAACCCCGCCAGGGTGAACGAGACCGGGACGACGAGCGCCCCGAGAAGGAAGAGGGGGACGGGGCGGGCCGTCCGGTTCAGGAGGAGGACGGTGACAAGCAGCAGCGCGACGAGCGTCAGACCGTACGAGAGGTAGCAGGTCAGTCCGTAGAGCAGCCCGGAACCGAGGGCGGCCGCCGCCGGGAGGCGGGTGGTGCGGGTCGCGGCCAGGGCGAGGAGCGCGACCGACCAGGCGGCCACCGCGGCGAAGTAGCCGTCCGCCGAGGCGCCCGTCCAGACCGCCATCGGCGCGAGGACGAGGAACGGCGCGGCGCGCCGCGCCAGACGTTCGTCGGCGAGGGCGCGCACCGTGATCAGCACGGCGGCCACCGCGGAGCCGCCGAGCACGATGCACCAGACACCGGCCCATGCGCCGCCGCCCAGCCCGATCCGGTCGAGCAGGACGAAGGTGAGCGTGGCGCCCGGCGGATGACCGGCGACATGGGCGGGCCAGTTGCCCGGGTGGCTGAGCAGGATGTGGCCGGTGAAACCGCGCAGGGCCGCGCCGATGTCGTCGAACCGGCCGATGACCCGGAGGTATTCGTGCTTCGTGGTGAGCCGGTCGGCGATGCCCCGGCCCCAGCCGTCGATCATCGCCAGCGAGAAGATCCAGGCGAGGGAGGCGGCCCACGCGGTGGCGAGCAGACCCCGCCAGGGCAGCCGGCCGGCGAGGACCGGCCCGTACGCGACGACGGCCGCCGCGACGACGACGGCCGCCGCGGTGCCGGGGCCGGTGTGCGGATACCAGGACGCCAGCAGCGGCGGCCAGTGGACGACCAGCGTTCCGTGGGCGTCCTGGATCGCGCGGCCGATCAGCACGGCGGCGGTCACGAGCAGGACACCCGCGGCGGCGGCGATCAGGTCGCCGCGGTGGCCGTCGGCCCGCTGCTGCTGCGGGGGACGGTGGCCGGTGGTGCGTTCCTCGGTCTTCACGCAGGCACGGTAAGCAGGGCGGGGCGTCCGCGGGCGGTACCACCGGGGCGCGTCACGGAACCGTCAGATCCTCGTCGCGACGCGGGACGGCCCGGCGGGTGCCGGGGGATCATCGCCCGGTCGGCCGTCGCGGGAGTGACGTCAGAGTTTCGTCAGGGGTTGCAAGGGCCCCGGCCGGGTACCCCGGGCTTAGCTTCGGGGGATGGGCGACACAGGTCACAGCAGAGCACTCCGCTTTCCGGTCCCGGCGTTCCTGGCGCGGCTCCAGGAACGGGGGCGGCTTCCCTCCGCGCCCGGGTTCTGGCGCAGCCCGGTCCGCGGGGTCCGGTTCACGGCGGTGCTCGGTCTCGTCCTCCTCGTCGGGCTGACGCTGGTGTTCGTGACCGGTCTGCTGTCGTACGCCGCGTACAACCCGGATCTGGCAGCGGTCAACGACAAGACGCCGGGGAAGGGGCTGCTGGGGTTCTATCTCTTCGCCTGGCCGACCGGACCGCACTGGCTGTACCGGCTGACGCAGGGGCTGCATGTCACGGGCGGCATCGTGCTCGTACCCGTGCTGCTGGCAAAGCTCTGGTCGGTGATTCCCAAGCTCTTCGCGTTGCCGCCGGCCCGGTCGGTGGGGCATGCGCTGGAGCGGGTGTCGTTGCTGCTGCTCGTCGGCGGGGCGCTGTTCGAGTTCGTCACCGGGCTGCTCAACATCCAGGTGGAGTACGTGTTCCCGGGGTCGTTCTACCCGCTGCACTTCTACGGGGCGTGGGTGTTCTTCGCGGGGTTCGTCGCCCATGTCGGGCTGAAGCTCCCGAGAGCCGTACGGGTGTTGCGCAGTGGTGAACTGCGCGGCGAGGTGGACGAGCTGGCTTCACCGGCCCCCGACGCGCCGACTCTCACCCGGCGCGGCGCGTTCGCCGTGGTGGGCGCCGGATCGCTGCTCCTGCTGGTCACCTCGGTGGGCCGGAGCTTCGACGCGCTGCGGAGCACCGCCCTGCTCACCCCGCGTGGCGTCGCCGACCCCGGACCGGGGCCCAACGGGTTTCAGATCAACAAGACGGCCGCGTCCGTGCGGGTCACCCCGGCCGACACCGGGGAACGGTGGCGGCTGACCGTCAGCGGGCCCGCCGGCGAGCGCTCGTTCACCCGCGAACAGCTGCTGGCCATGGACCAGTACAGCGCGGCCCTGCCGATCGCGTGCGTGGAGGGCTGGTCGACAGCGGACCAGTGGTGGCGCGGCGTGCGGCTGCGGGACCTGGCGGTGGTCGCGGGGTACCCGGACCGGCCGCCGGGTGTGCTGGTCGAGTCGGTGCAGCACAGCGGGCCGTTCCGCAAGGCGGCCCTGCGCGACAACCAGGTGCGCGACCCGCGATCGCTGCTGGCGCTGGAGGTCAACGGCGAGACGCTGTCGCCGGATCACGGGTATCCGGCGCGGATCATCGTGCCGGCGGCGCCCGGCGTGCTCAACACCAAATGGGTGACCCGGCTGACGTTCGGGGAGCTCTGACGAGGAGCGTGAGGAGAACCGTGCGCAGACGTGGAGGGTTCAGACCGGCGGCGGTTCTCCGGCGCTGGTACGGGGAAGGGCCGCTGCATTTCGCCCTGCTGGCGGTCACGTTCGCGCTCGCGGGCTATGCGGGGGTGCGGCTGCTGGAGGGGGACACGTTCGCGGTGGCGGTGTGGTTCGTCGCCGCGGCGCTGGTGCACGACCTGGTGCTGCTGCCGGTGTACGCGACGGCGGACCGGGCCGTGCGCAGGGTGCTGGGGCCGCGCTCCGGCCTGGTCAACTTCGTCCGCGTACCGGCGTTTCTGTCGGGGCTTCTCCTGCTCATGTGGTTCCCCCTGATCACCCGGCAGGCGGAGCGCTACGAGCCGGCGAGCGGACTCCCGCTCGACGTCTTCCTCGGGAACTGGCTGCTGATCACGGCGGCGCTCTTCGCGGTGTCGGCGCTCTGGCTCACGGTCCGGACCCTCCGGTCGCGGCGCAGGGCGACGAAGGTGCGGCCGTCCGCCGTCCACTGATCGACCGGGCGCCAGCCGTTCGGCCGTGCGTGCCGGATCAGGGCCGGGGCGCCGATCCGGGCCCAGGGGAAGTGGTCGTCGCCGGCATCGGCCCGGTCCGGCCCGCCGGTCGTGTCCGGTGCGGGGCGGCCGTCGTACAGCCGGACCCGGACCCGTTCGTCGATGTCCATCGGCGCGGTCTCGGCGATGAGCAGGCCGCCGGGGGCGAGCAGGTCCGCGGTGCGTCGCAGGAGGCTGCGCGGGTCTCCGCCGATGCCGATGTTGCCGTCGGCGAGCAGGACGGTGCCCCAACGGCCCTCGCCGGGCAGCGGGTCGAAGACGGAGCGGCGCAGCGCCGAGCCGCCGGTCCGCAGGGTGTGGGCGACGGCCGCCTCGCTGACGTCGATGCCGAGCGCGCGGTGTCCGCGGGCGGCCAGTTCCGCGACGAGGCGGCCGGGTCCGCACCCGATGTCGAGGACCGGCCCCTCGCAGCGGAGCAGCGCGGACAGATCGGCCGCGTCGGCGCCCGCGCACCAGCGCTCGACGTCGAGGGGCAGCAGCCAGCCGTCCGTGCGGCGCAGGAAGAGCGGACCGTGGCCGTTGCGCAGTGCATTGGCGTACGGGTCGGTGCTCCACGGGGCGATGTCCGGATGCCCGGTGCCGCGGCGCTCGGCGTCCGGGTGGCGGGTGTCCGGGGGCACGGAAGCCGGCACGGAGCGTTTCGGTACGGTCCCGCTCACCGGGTCGCCGCCCCGGTCAGCCGGGCGAGGGTCTCGGCGAACCGGCCGTGCGGTGCGGCGGCCGCCACACGCGCGGCGTCCGCCACCGTGTCCACGTCCCGCAGCGCCGGCAGATCGCGGACGATCAGCCCGGCGTCGACGAGTCGCCGCCGCTGGACGGCCCCGGTCTCCGGGACGGACATGGGCACGCCGCGCACCAGTTCCGGGTCGGGGCAGGCCAGTCCGAGCGCCCAGAAGCCGCCGTCCTCGGCCGGCCCGAACCACGCATCGCAGCCGTCCCACGCGTCCGGGGAGAGCGCTGGCGCGAGATGGGCCGCGGTGATCTGCGGGGTGTCCATGCCGATGAGCAGCGCCGGTCCGGTGCAGCCGTCGAACGCCGCCGCGAGCCGCTCGTCGAGCCCGCCGGTGCCCTGCGCGACGACCTCGATGCCGGGCGGGAGCCAGGGCCCGGGCCGCCCGTCGAGCACCAGGATCCTTCGCCGGGCCGGCAGCGCGAGCATCGTGCGCAGCGTGTCACGGAGCGCGGCCTCGGCGAGCTGCGCGGCTTCGGCAGGGGTGAAGGGCGGGGTCAGCCGGGTCTTGACGAGGCCGGGCAGCGGTTCCTTGGCGATCACGAGGAGGGTGGTGGGGCCGGGCGCGGCCGGTGCCGCGCTCATCGGGAGGCCTCCGGCCGCACGGTGCGCGGGGCGGCCGGCCGCGGTGGCTCGCGCAGTACGGCGCGCATGTCGCGTACCGCCTGCCAGGTGCCCCGCCAGGTGCCGGTCACCTTGGACCTGCCGGTCCGCGGGAGGTACGGGACATCCGTCTCCGCGACCCGCAGTCCGGCGTCCGACGCACGCACCACCATCTGCAGCGGGTAGCCGCTGCGCCGGTCGGTGAGGTCCAGGTCCAGCAGGTCCGCCCGGCGCGCGGCCCGCATCGGGCCCAGGTCGTGCAGCCGCAGGCCCGTACGGCGGTGCAGCATGCGGGCCAGCGCCAGATTTCCCGCACGGGCGTGCAGCGGCCAGGCACCGCGGCCCTCGGGGCGGCGGCGGCCCAGCAGCAGATCCGTCTCCCCGTCGGCGATCCGGCGCACGAAGCCGGGCAGCAGCCCCGGGTCGAGGGATCCGTCGCAGTCGCAGAAGCAGACGAACTCCGCCGCGGCGGCGAGCAGTCCGGCATGGCACGCGGCGCCGAAGCCGCGCCGAGGCTCGGGCACGACGGTCGCCCCGAGGGAGCGGGCGAGCTCCGCCGATCCGTCGGTGGAACCGTTGTCGACGACGATCGCGCGCCAGCCGTCCGGGATGCGGCCCAGGACCCGGGGCAGGGCCGCGGCCTCGTCGAGACAGGGCAGGACCACATCGGCGCGCGGGGTTCGATTGCGGAAGGAATCGGTCACCTCGCTCACCCTACGGAGAAGAAACCGGCATTTCGGTCTTCGGGTTCTTACGAAAGGCGGACGTCGACCCTTCGGCGGACCGCGGACCACTCCTGTCGGCGACCGGGATGCCAAGGTGGCGGTATGGAGAACATCCCGGACACCCGGGGTTCCGGGCCGGTCCCCGGCGCCCCGCGCGGCCATGTCCTCGTCGTGGACGACGATCCGACGGTCGCCGAGGTCGTCGTCGGCTATCTGCACCGGGCGGGTTACGACGTCCGGCGGGCCGGTGACGGTCCGGCGGCGCTGGAGTGCTTCAGCGGGCGGCGGCCGGACCTCGTCGTCCTCGATCTGATGCTGCCCGGCATGGACGGCTTCGAGGTGTGCCGCCGGATGCGGGCGCACGGCCGGGTGCCGGTCATCATGCTGACGGCGCGCGGGGACGAGGACGACCGCATCCTCGGCCTGGAGACGGGCGCGGACGACTACGTCACCAAGCCGTTCAGCCCGCGCGAGCTCGTGCTGCGCGTCGATGCGGTGCTGCGCCGGGGCCGGGAGGCGGCGCCCGTCACGGACGCCACGCCGGCCGTGTGGGAGTGCTCCGGACTCCGTCTCGAGCCGGCGGCCCGCCGCGCCACCCGGGACGGCCGCGAACTGTCCCTCACCCTCCGCGAGTTCGATCTGCTGGCCTTCTTCCTGCGCCACCCCGGCCGGGTCTTCACCCGGGAGGAGCTGATGCGGGAGGTCTGGGGCTGGGATTTCGGGGACCTGTCGACCGTGACGGTCCATGTGCGCCGGCTGCGCGGCAAGGTCGAGGCCGACCCGGCCGGACCGCGGCTGATCCGGACGGTGTGGGGCGTGGGCTACCGCCTGACCCCGGAGCCGGAGCCGGAGCCGGAGCCGGCCCCGGCCTCACCCCCGGCCTCCGTCCGGACGCCGGCCGACCCCACCACCGCTGCGGGCCCCTCATGACCGACATCCTCCTCATTGCGCTCTGCGCGTTCCTCGGCGCCGCAGCGGCCGGACTGCTCGGCGCACTGGCGCTGCGCCTCTTCCGGCACCGTTCGCTCGTCGTGTCGCTGAGCGTCGTCGCCGCCGTCGCCGTGACCGCGATGCTTGCCGGGACCCTCGTGGTCGCCTGGGCGATGTTCCTGTCCCCGCACGATCTGACCGTCGTCACGACCGTGGTCGCCATGGCCGCCGTGGTGTCCCTCGCCACCGCGATGCTGCTGGGGCGCTGGGTCGCGGCCAGGAGCCGGGAGCTGACCCTCGCGGCCCGCTCGTTCGGCGACGGCGGTACGTTCGCCGTCCCCGAGGAGCGGGCGACCGCCGAACTCGCCTCCCTGGCCAGGGAACTGGCGGCCACCAGCGCCAAGCTCGACCGCTCCCGGGAGCGCGAACGCGCGCTGGAGACGTCGCGCCGTGAGCTCGTCGCCTGGATCTCGCACGATCTGCGGACCCCGCTCGCCGGGCTGCGGGCCATGTCCGAGGCGCTGGAGGACGGCCTGGCCGCCGACTCGGGCCGCTACCTCCGTCGGATACGGACCGAGGTGGAACGCATGAACGACATGGTCGGCGACCTCTTCGAACTCTCCCGGATCCACGCCGGTTCGCTCACCCTGGCACCCACCCGCATCTCCGTGTACGACCTGGTCGGCGACGCCCTCGCGGGTGCCGACCCGCTGGCGCGCGAGCACGGGGTACGGCTGGTCGGCGACCGCATCGACGCCGTGCCGGTGGAGGTCGACAGCAAGGAGATGAGCCGGGTCCTGGGCAACCTCCTGATCAACGCGATCCGCCGCACCCCGGCCGACGGCACGGTCGCGGTGGCCGCGCACCGCGCCGAAGGCGCGGTGGTGCTCTCGGTGACGGACGGCTGCGGCGGCATCCCGGAGGAGGACCTGCCGAGGGTGTTCGACACGGGCTGGCGCGGCAGCCACGCACGTACGCCCCCCGCCGGCGCGGGCCTGGGGCTGGCCATCGTGCGCGGCATCGTGGAGGCGCACGAGGGCCGGGCGGACGTGCGCAACGTGACGGGTGGCTGCTGCTTCGAGGTCACCCTCCCGGCGGCCGCCCCGGCTTGAGAGCCGCGTCCGGCCGGCCGTCTCACCCGCCGGCCGGGACCGCTCTGAGTGCCGCCGCCCCCGCGAACTCCTTCATCCCCTCCGCGAACCCCACCTCCGGCCGCCAGCCCAGTTCCTCCCGCAGCCGGCGCGAGTCCGCCGTCACATGGCGTACGTCCCCGAGCCGGTACCCACCGGTGATCTCCGGCGCCGGGCCGCCGTGCGCGGCGGCCAGTGCCGCCGCCATCTCGCCGATCGTGTGGGGGTCCCCGCTCCCCGTGTTGTACGCGGCGAAGCTCCCCGCCGCACGTTCCAGCACGGCCTCCAGCGCCACCGCGTTCGCAGCCGCCACATCGCGTACGTGGACGAAGTCGCGTCGCTGGCCGCCGTCCTCGAAGACCTGTGGTGCCTCGTCCCGGGCCAGCGACGAGCGGAAGAAGGAGGCGACGCCCGCGTACGGGGTGTCGCGCGGCATCCCCGGCCCGTACACGTTGTGGTACCGCAGGGCCACCGCCCGGCCGCCCGTCGCCCGCGCCCAGGACGCGGCGAGATGTTCCTGGGCGAGCTTCGTCGCCGCGTACACGTTGCGCGGGTCGGTCGGCGCGCTCTCGGCCACCAGACCGGGGGTCAGCTCCGCCCCGCAGTCCGGGCAGCGCGGTTCGAACCGGCCCGCCGCCAGATCGGCCACGGCTCGCGGTCCGGGCCTGACCTGCCCGTGCCGCGGGCAGTCGTACCGGCCCTCGCCGTACACGACCATCGACCCCGCGAGCACCAGACCGCCCACCCCGGCCCCGGCCATCTCCGCCAGCAGGACAGCCGTCCCCAGGTCGTTGCAGCCGACGTACTCGGGGGCGTCCGCGAAGTCCTTGCCCAGACCGACCATCGCCGCCTGGTGGCACACCGCGTCGACGCCCCGCAGCGCATCGGCGACCGCGCCCCGGTCCCGTACATCGGCGACGACCAGGCCCTCCCGCCCGGCGCGCGCACCGCGCCCGTGCGCCGACTCCAGCAGCGCGTCGAACACCACCACCTCGTGCCCGCGCCGGGCGAGCGCTTCGGCGATGTGTCCTCCGATGAACCCGGCCCCGCCGGTGAGCAGTACGCGCATGACGCCACGTTAGATCGCCGTGCGCGCTCCGCTCCGCCGCCGTGCGGGCACGTCACCGGAGCGTAAGAACCCGTCGCACAGGGACCTGGAACGCGACGGCCCGCACGCCGGGCCGGCGGTCAGGGCGTGACGACGGCGAAGTCCGGGTCGGGGGTGTCCAGCACCGACACCAGGGTCCGCAGTGCGCCGATGTCCCCGGTGTGCTCGATCGTGTCGAGCCCCTTGCCGGCCAGCAGCTGCAGCAGTTGCGCCCGGGTCAGGGTGAACGCCACGTCGGCGGGGGCGTCGATCGCGGTGTCGGTGGGGTCCGTCCTCGCCGGTACGAGGACACCGTTGCGCAGGGTGGTCCGGTACCACTCGCCCAGATCGGTGAAGTGCCAGTCCAGAGTGGCCCGGTGGTCCCACGCCTTGGGGCCGTCGATGCGGATGGCGAGCGAGTCGAAGATCTGCTCCACGCTCAGCGCCGCGGTCATGCCTCCGGCGGACAGGGGCGTCCTGGTGATGCCCTGGCGCAGTTCGAGGGCGCCCATGAGATAGCAGTTGCGCCAGGTCGCGTTCTCGGAGCCGTGGGCGAGCCGTTCGAAGGTCTGCGCGAGCATCTCCTTGGCCGCGGTGTGTCCGGGGTCCGCGAAGACCGCGTGCTTGAGCAGCTGCGCCGCGAACCGCAGATCGCCCTCGGAGACGTACTGCCCGGCCCGGTCGACCACCGCGTCGACGCCGCCCATGCAGTCGACGTAGCGGCGCGCGGACTCGGTCGGCGGGTGCTCCCAGAGCGAGGACGGGTGGCCGTCGTACCAGCCCAGGTAGCGCTGGTAGATCGCCTTCACGTTGTGGCTGACGGAACCGTAGTAGCCGCGGGCGTGCCAGGAGCGGGCGAGGCCGGGCGGCAGCTCGATCAGTTCGGCGATCTCGATGCCGGTGTGGCCCTGGTTGGCCAGGCGCAGGGTCTGGTCGTGCAGGTAGGCGTACAGGTCGCACTGTTCCGACAGGAACGTGGTCAGCTGCTCCGTCCCCCAGGTGGGCCAGTGGTGGGAGGCGAACAGGACGTCGCTCTCGGTGCCGAAGAGCTCCACGGCCTCGTTCAGATAGCGGGACCAGATCCGGGCGTCGCGGACCACGGCGCCGCGCAGGGTCAGGATGTTGTGCAGGTTGTGGGTGGCGTTCTCGGCCATGCACAGGGCGCGGTGTTCGGGCAGATGGAAGTTCATCTCCGCGGGTGCCTCGGTGCCGGGCGTCAGATGGAAGTGGAACACCACGCCGTCGACCGTCTCGACCTGCCCGGTTCCGGTGATCTCGATGGTGGCCGGGAGGATGCCGGTGGTTCCGGTGGACGTGGTGAAGCCGAGGCCCGTACCGACCAGGCCGGTGGGCCCGCGGTCGAGGTTCATGCCCGAGTAGTAGGCGCCGCGCCGCAGCATGGCCGTGCCGGCGTACACGTTCTCGGTGACGGAGTGCTCCATGAAGCCCTGCGGGGCGAGGACGGGTACGTCGTCGTCCCGGCCGACGACGCCGTGGATGCCGCCGAAGTGGTCGATGTGCGAATGGGTGAAGATCACGCCGGTGACGGGCCGGTCACCGCGCTGCTCGCGGTAGAGCGCGAGGCCGGCCGCCGCGGTCTCGGCGGAGACGAGCGGATCGACGACGATGACTCCGGTGTCGCTCTCGACGAGGGTCATGTTCGACAGGTCGAAGCCGCGGATCTGGTAGATCCCGTCGGTCACGCGGTACAGACCGGCGCGGGCGCAGAGCTGGGACTGCCGCCACAGGCTCGGGTTGACGGAGTCCGGGCAGTCCCCCGCCAGGAAGGCGGTGTCGGCGAAGTCCCACACCACGCGTCCGTCGTCGCCGGTGACGGCCGTGACCGACGGGCCGGCCACGAATCCCCGGTCGGCGTTCTCGAAGTCCGTACGGTCCGCGAAGTCGGGTGTGGCGGATCCAGCGGATGCTGCGGTGGTGGGCATGCTGATCTCCTGGGGCCGGTGGTGCGCCGGCCTGGTTCCCGTACCGCCGGCCTCACCCGGGCGGTGCCGCGGTCGGCGACCTGCGCACCGAGGACGTCGCCGCGCAGCCGCCCGGCCACAAAGCCTGTCGCTACACGACTATTTGGGCATACGTGGCATTACGCAACCGGGGGAGCCCGGAGGAAACCGGTGACGGCCGCTCCGGGCGTCAGGCGACCAGGAACGCCGTCGCCGTCGCCGCTCCCAGCGACGCGCCCGCCACCACCTGGGCGACGCTGTGGTAACCGAGCGCCACCCGCGACCAGCACACGGCGGCCGTCATCGGGTACGCCAGGAGCCACCACGGGGAGTCGGCCGCGGCGAGCAGCGCGACGACCGCCGAGGCGACCGACGCGTCCACCGAGATCTTCCAGACGGTGTTGACGGCCAGCAGGACGACCGTCATGGCCCACAGGGCCAGCATCGCCACCAGGATCCCGGCAGGCGCGTGCCCGAGGACCATGACGACCGAGCCCGCCCCGATCGAGCCGAGGATGACGAAGAAGATCGGCGCACGCTTCGTACGGTCGACGACATGCCGGTCGCCCCAGGTGCCGCGCCCCCGTTCCCACTCGATGTACCCGGCCGGGACGATTCCCGCACAGAGGGCGCCGAGGAGGCCCCACAGCAGACCGGTCCAGTGGCCGGCGGCGGCCACGCCGATGGCGAGCATGCCGGCGAGCAGGACGTTGCGGGGCTGGAGGACGTCCGTGACCGTGCGGGCGGCCGGCGTGCGTTCGCCGGCGGGGGCAGGGGCCGCGGGGGTGTTCGTCGTCGTCACGCCTTCTCCTGCGTCTTCTCCGTCGTCTCCATGGCTGTCACGGAGGCCAGGATCTGCCGGGTCCGGTCCTCGGAGACCGTCCGGTACGCGGCCGCCACCTCCACCAGCCACGCCACTTCGTCGTCCTGGTCGGTGGCGTGCTGCGTGCCGACCGCCGCGGCAGGGCCGGCGGCGGCGCCGGTGTTCCTCGCGGTCAGGGCCGCCTTGATCCAGTACGCGTCGGCGAGCGGTCCGGCCTTCGCGGGGTTCGCGGTGTCGCGGGCGGCTGCCGCCCCGGCGGCCGGCAGCAGGGTGTCCGGCACGTAGTGGCGCAGTTTCTCGACCGCGTCCGCGATATCGGCGGCCCACCGGTCGATCCGGAGGTCCGCGGGCGTGTCGAACCGGGTCAGTTCGCGGCGCAGTGACGCCGGGGGCTCGAACGGCTGGTCGGGGAACGCGGTCATCAGCTCGTACCAGAGGCCGTGCAGCCGGGTCTGGGCCCGCCACAGTCTGACCCGGCGCCGTCCCTCGCTGAGAGCGGGGAGGGACGCGCCCACCGCGAAGAACGCGAACAGCACCAGCTGCGCGGCCTCGGTGACCTCGTCGAACTCCAGGGCGAAGGCCGGGCTCGGCCGGTCGATGACGCTGACCCACAGGAACAGCGTGCGGCTGACGGTGTAGCCGACGCCGATGACCATCGCGAACGTCATCATGCCCAGCCCCACCCGCAGATGGCGCAGCCGCGCACCGGCGGTGGCCAGGGCCCACTGGTACGCGCAGACCGCGGACGCGGCGCCCAGGTAGAGGTAGAACACGCTCATGTACAGCGTGGCGCCCCACTGACCGGCATGGTCGGAGACGAAGCGGTCCGACGGTACGGAACGGTCGACGACGGTGAAGAAGAGCACCGTCAGCAGGATCAGGGTGGCGACGGACGCCTTCGCCGCCACCTGCTGGATCATCCGCGCGAACCGGACGTGCCGCGGGACGTCCCCGGCCTCGGGGTACTGGCCGTAGATCGCGACGATGTAGCTGAGGATCGCCAGGATCGCGACGGTCGCGGTGTAGTGCTTGATCAGGACCGACAGGTCGGTGACCGCACTGTTGTTGAGCCCGGTGCGCACGGCGCGGGTCTTCGTCCACAGGGCGGCGGCGAATCCGGCGTAGCAGCCCCACAGGGCCCGTCGGCGTCTGTCCTCCTCGTCGCCCCACAGGGCGGCCGGCATGCGCCACACGGCGACGGCCGTCATGAGGCCGGCTATCAGGTAGCCGGCGAGGTCGAGCGGGGTCACGGCGAAGTCCTCTGGAGTGGGGGGAGGGGGCTGTCGAACAGTCAGGTCCGGCGGAACAGGCCGCCGGACCGGCGGCGGCGCGCGACGGGGCGGGAGAGCGAGTCGGCCAGGCGGCCCACCATGTCGTCGCTGGTCACGTCCCTGGCCATACGCGGGATGAGCGAGGCGCCGAACTCGGCGATCCGCTCGTCGTGCGTGTCGTACTGGGCGCGTGCCTGCACGGTGCCGCCGCCCGCCCGCAGCGCGTCGGCGACACCGGAGTCGAGGACCCGGGAGATCAGGGACGTGTCGAAGACCGGGAGCAGCCGCTGGAGTTGCTCCGCGTCGAGCGAGGTGCCGTGGTCGAACCACTCGTGGCACAGCTCGTGCAGGATGACGTGCTGCGTCTGGTACGCGGTGGGGCGCCGCCGGTAGAGCACGAAGCTGGTCCGTCCCGAGGCCAGGCGCAGTCCGCAGGCGGCATTGACGCGCGCCAGCCGGTCGGGCATTTCATGCAGCACGATGGTGCGGCCGCGGGCCGCCTCCATGTTCGCCACCAGGCCGGCGACGGAGAACGGCGCGGGGATGGGCAGGTCGGCCAGCCCGGCCTCGCACTCTTTCCGCAGCGCACGCAGGGACATGAGGTCTACTGCTCCGCCCGGCCGTCGGCCGCGTCGCCCCGGCGGTCCTTCGCGTCCTCCAGGAGTGAGAGCGCGAACTGCAGGAGCTCCGGCGGAAGACCGTCGTCGTCGAGGCCGCGGCCGGCCAGCCCGCTGATCTCCCCGGTACGACGCTTCGCAAGGAACCGCAGACCCGCGACGACATCGTCGACGACCTCGGACTCCTCCTTGAAGAAGCGCCAGTCGACACCGAAGCCCAGCCCGAGGGCCTTGAGGATCTCCTCGGACGGCTGGGTGACCTTTCCGGCGAGGATGTTGGAGAAGTAGCTGTGCGACAGCGAGCCGCCGCGCTCCTTGACCAGGTCCGCGAAGACCCGCCCGGAGATCTTCTGGCCGGGGAAGGTCTCCTCCACCATGTACTCGACCTTCTGCTGCAGCGTCCGCAGCTCCGGCGCGTGTTCTTCGCCGTTGTCCATCGGGGCCCCCACGTCCACGTCCGCCGCACGCGCGTCCGTCCGAGCGGAACATCCTGCTCCGGTGCCAGGAGCGGGCTTGCGCAAACACTCTACGTCACTGTTAACTCAAAAAAACATGGGCAAGGGACCACGAGGGGAGTCCCTTGCCCGTGGTGTCGTCGTATGTCCGGTACGGGTGGGCCCGCAACGGGTCGTAGCCCTTCACGACGGGGGATGCGTGAAGGGCTACTCGTACATTATGACCGCCGGCCAGGCCGTCATCAACTGACCGTCCAGTCAGTGTGTCCCGCGACGTGTGCATCGGCGCACGCGTGTCGCGACGGGAAGCGGCGCGCGAAGAGGTGTGCGGCGGGGCGTCGTGCACCCGGACGGCCGTCGGCCGCCCGGACAGCTAATTTCCCCTGACAGGCCCGGGAAATCTGTCGCGGCTATGATAGAGATGATGGCTCGCACCCAGAGAGTTTCTTTTTCGGTCAACGAAATCAGAGACGCTTCCGATGTCTCTCGCAGCGGGCCCGGAAGAGGTGCAAATGCCCCCAGAGACCCCTCCGCACGCCGCCGACCGGCTCGATGACGACGACTACCCCGCCTACACCATGGGCCGGGCGGCGGAGATGATCGGCGCGACGCCCGGCTTCCTCCGGGCGATCGGCGAAGCCCGCCTGATCACGCCCCTGCGGTCCGAGGGCGGCCACCGCCGCTACTCCCGCTACCAGTTGCGCATAGCGGCCCGCGCGCGTGAACTCGTCGACGGCGGTACGCCGATCGAGGCGGCCTGTCGCATCGTCATCCTGGAGGACCAGCTCGAGGAGGCCCTGCGCCTCAACGCGGAGCTGCGTCGGTCCCGGACGGGTTCGGTCGGCGGAGCGGGCACGGGGTCCTGAGGCCGGGTCCGCGGGGCAGAATATCTGCTGCCGCAAGTGCAGAATTTTATGCAATGCGCGATGAGGGTTTATGGCGCACCTGACGGAGTGTAATTACTTGCCGCTTCCGGACGCTTCCATCGTGCTAGTGTGGATGCCAGTTGCAGTTGTGGTTCCCAAAACTCCAAGTGCTCTCGTCGGCGTAATGTGTCGATGGGCGCGCTTTTGTATTTCCGGCATTAATGTTCCGGACGGGGTAATCATCGCGGCGACGCGGGATGCGCACGGTGCGGATCCCCGGGCACTGCCCCAGAAGGAGACAAACATGGCTACTGGCACCGTCAAGTGGTTCAACGCGGAAAAGGGCTTCGGCTTCATCGAGCAGGACGGTGGCGGCGCTGACGTCTTCGCCCACTACTCGAACATCGCCGCGAGCGGCTTCCGTGAGCTGCAGGAGGGCCAGAAGGTGACCTTCGACGTCACGCAGGGCCAGAAGGGCCCGCAGGCGGAGAACATCACCCCCGCGTGATCCTGCAAACGCTCCGGCGCTGACGCGCTGAGACGCACTTGCGCACAGCTGGGGCCCGCACCTTGGGTGCGGGCCCCAGCTCGTTGCTTTTTCCGGGCCCGCCATCGTGCGCCGCCCCCAAGTCCCTGTGACGGACACGGTTCATCCGTGTCGGACACGGCTCGTTTCATCGCAGCCGGGCTTCGTCCACGCATTTCATCGGCCCGTTCTTGCGATTCCTGCGCCGCTCCGCCGTCGCAGTGAATTCCTCGATACGCGCCATATCGAGGAAGGGTTCTGCATGAACCGCACAGCTCGCACGAACGATCGATACTCCCGCACCCGCAGCGGCGGCTTCCACTCGCAGTCCGGCGGCGGTCAGGGAGGCCAGAGCCGCTACGGAGCCCCGGGCCGCTCCGTCCCGGGTTCCGGTCCGCGCTCCGGTGGCTACGGACGCCGGCCCGCCGCCAAGCAGGGCGAGTTCGCCCTGCCGAAGACGATCACCCCCGCGCTGCCCGCCGCCGAGGCGTTCGCCGATCTGGATCTGCCCGCACCCCTGCTGGCGGCGCTCGCCGCCGAGGGCGTGACCACGCCGTTCCCGATCCAGGCGGCCACCCTGCCCAACTCGCTCGCCGGGCGCGACGTGCTCGGCCGCGGCCGCACCGGCTCGGGCAAGACGCTCGCCTTCGGCCTCGCCCTGCTGGCCCGTACGGCAGGCCGGCGCGCCGACGCCCGACGCCCGCTGGCCCTGGTCCTCGTCCCCACCCGGGAGCTGGCGCAGCAGGTCACCGACGCACTCACCCCGTACGCCAAGTCGCTGAAGCTGCGGCTGGCGACCGTCGTCGGCGGCATGTCGATCGGACGGCAGGCAAGTGCGCTGCGTGGCGGCGCCGAAGTCGTCGTCGCCACACCCGGCCGGCTCAAGGACCTCATCGAGCGTGGCGACGTCCGCCTCGACCGTGTCACCATCACCGTTCTCGACGAGGCCGACCAGATGGCCGACATGGGCTTCATGCCGCAGGTCACCGAGCTGCTCGACCAGGTGGCGCCCGAGGGCCAGCGGATGCTGTTCTCGGCCACCCTGGACCGTAACGTCGACCTGCTGGTCCGCCGCTATCTGCACGACCCGGTGGTCCACTCCGTCGACCCGGCGGCCGGTGCCGTGACGACGATGGAGCACCACGTGCTGTACGTCCACGGCGCCGACAAGTACGCCACCACGACGGAGATCGCGGCGCGCGACGGCCGGGTGATCATGTTCCTGGACACCAAGCACGCCGTGGACAAGCTCACCGACCACCTCCTCAACAGCGGGGTACGGGCAGCCGCGCTGCACGGCGGCAAGTCGCAGCCGCAGCGCACCCGCACCCTGACCCGGTTCAAGACCGGGCACGTCACGGTGCTGGTCGCCACGAACGTCGCGGCCCGCGGCATCCACGTCGACAATCTCGACCTCGTCGTCAATGTGGACCCGCCGAGCGACCACAAGGACTACCTGCACCGCGGCGGCCGTACCGCCCGGGCCGGTGAGTCCGGCAGCGTCGTCACACTGGTGCTGCCCAATCAGCGCCGGGAGATGACCCGTCTGATGGCCGATGCGGGGATCACCCCGAAAATCGCCCAGGTCCGCTCCGGCGAGGCCGAGTTGAGCCGGATCACCGGCGCGCAGGCCCCGTCGGGGGTGCCGGTCACGATCTCGGCGCCGGTCACGGAGCGCGCGAAGAGCGGCGGCTCGCCGTCGTCCCGCGCCCGCCGCAGCCGCCCGTCACAGGGCCGCCGCACGTCGTCCGGCACGGGCAACGGCGGCTCGCAGCGCCGGTCCTAGGGCCTCTCGTTCGGATCATGCTGGGCTCGCGCCTGATCCGGACGAAAGACCCCAGCTCATTGATCCCGGGACGTCCCGCCCGTGCGGCGGGGCGTCCCGAACGGTCCTACGCCCAGAGCGCATCGGCGAGCGAGACCCCTGCGAACACCGCGGCCAGCGCCGCCACCACGCTCCCCACGACATTGGCCGCCGCGTACAGTTTCGCCCCGCCCTCGGCCAGTCGCAGCGTCTCGTAGCTGAACGTCGAGTAGGTCGTCAGCGCCCCGCACAGCCCCGTCCCCACGAGCAGTTGCACCTGTGACGACGCGGCGCCTGCCGCCACCGCGCCGGTCAGCAGACCGAGCACCAGGGAGCCGGCCGTGTTCACCACGAAGGTCCCCCACGGGAAGACCGTGTCGTGCCGGGACTGGACCGCCCGGTCGGTCAAGTAGCGCAGCGGTGCGCCGACGGAAGCGCCGACGATCACGAGCAGCCAGTTCACGGGCCCTCCTCCCGGCCGTGGCGGCGGATGACCTCGCAGGCGTCCAGCACGGCCACGCCTTCCCCGATCAGCTCGTCGACGAGCGGAAGGAACGCGCGGACGCGCTCCTCGGTGTCCACGATCACGACGGCCACCGGCAGGTCCTCGCTCAGTGACAGCAGCCGCTGGGTGTGGATCATCGACGAGGCGCCGAAGCCCTCGATGCCCCGGAACACGCTGGCACCCGCCAGCCCCGCCCGGTGCGCCCGGTGCACGATCTCCGAGTAGAGGGGCCGGTGGTGCCAGCTGTCGGACTCCCCGACGAGGACCGTCAGCCGCAGGGCCCGTTCGGCCGCCCCGGCCCCCTCGGTCCCGCTGGTCTCCTGCGTCATGGCCGCCTCCACGCCAGTACGCGGCGCGTCAGCCACACCGCACTCCACACCGCGGTGAGCGCCGCGAGCAGGGTCAGTCCGAGATAGGCGACACCTGCACGGGCCCGGCCGCTGTCCACGAGCCGCTCGATCTCCACCGCGTACGTGGAGAACGTGGTGAACCCGCCCAGCACCCCCGTACCGAAGAACGGCCGCACCAGCCGGTGCGCCGCCCAGACGTCGCTGATCACCACCATGAAGACGCCGATCACCGCACACCCGACGACGTTCACCAGCAGCGTCGTCCACGGGAAACCGCCCGGCGCGGTCGTCCAGAGCAGCGAGGCCCCGTAGCGGCCGCACGCTCCGATCGCACCGCCGAGGGCGACGGCCGCGACGACCGGCCACTGCCGGCCGGACCGGGCGCCCAGTCGTGCGGGCACGGACATGGCGGCCTCGGCGTCGTCGGGGTCATCCGGCACGGAGGAGTCCGGGGATCCCGTCGATGCCGGGAACACCCGGGGCTGCTGCGCTCCCGTGGACATGCGTCTCCTACCTGCTGGGTGCCCGCGAGCGGGCACGCTCGGCCGCAAGTAGGGACCGTTGGCGGCGCTGCTGCCGCGGTTCGGGTACGGCGGGCCCCACCGCCGCGCAGCAACCGTCACCCGCACGGCCCCTGCTCGCACCAGACTATCGCCCGTGTGTGCGCCGTGCCTGGCGCGAGGGACGACCGGCGCCCGGCCGGCTCAGCACCGGCCCGGCCGCGCATACAGCGTGACCCGGCCGCCCTTGACCTGCACCCGCCGGCATACGACGAACTCCTGGCGCAGGACGTCCCGCTTGACCACTTCGCCGGGGAACGCGTCCTCCGGCTGCCCCGGCGGATCGCTGAGCGCCACGATCCGGTCGAACCCGCGCAGCCGGGCCCGGATCCGGCCGGCCGAATCCTCCGTGCCTTCGAGGGTGTTGCCGGCGGTCGGGCTCCGCCGCAGCGCCAGATCGGTCAGGCCCCGGAAGTCGTCCGGGTAGGAGAGGGCCCACTCCCTCCGCCGCGACGGCATGAAGAGCACGCCGGCGCCGTCCGGCGCCATGGCACGGACCTGGGCGGCGATGGCGGTGACGTCGTCCTTACGGCTGTCGGGAGTGCGCATCTGGAGCGTCACCGGGAGGAGAGCGGCGACCACACCGACCGCCGCGACACCGGACACCGTGGCACGCCGCCAGGGTGTCGCCGTCCGGGCGGTCCGTCCGGCGGCCTCCCACAGCCGGTCCGCCGCGAGGCCGATGAGCAGGGCCAGCCCGACGTGGGAGTAGAGGACATAGCGGTCCAGGTACACGGGGTCGTGGAGCGAGGCGAGCAGCAGCGCGGCCGGGGGCACGATCAGCAGCGGCAGAGCCAGCCGGACCAGGCGAAGGCCGCCCGCCCGCGCCGCCGCCCCCGCCGGCTTCGTCACGTACACCGCGCAGAGGACGCCGATCAGTGTCACGGCCGCGACCACGAGCCATTCGGCCGGACGCGGCCACCCGATCCAGGAGACCTGCCCCGACTGCCCCGCGGAGCGCACGGCCAGCGGGGCGACCGCGGCGACCGACACCCCTGCCGCCACCGCCCAGGACCGCAGCAGCGGACGCGGCAGCCGTGAGAGATACAGCGTCAGACCGTGGGCGGGCAGGGCGAGAAGCGCGAACTCGTGCAGCCATCCGGCGACGATGACGGTGAGTGCGTAGGCGGTCCAGCGCCCGCGCGAGGAATCGTCGAGGGCGCCGGCGAACAGATGGGTGGAGAGGGCGACGAGCGCGCAGACCAGCGCGTAAGAGCGGCCCTCCTGCGCGTACATCTGGACCACAGGGATGAGGGCGAAGGCGAGACCGCCGATGCATCCGGCGCGGGGGCCCGCGAGGCGGCTCCCGGTCCGTGCGACCAGAAATGCGGACACGGACGTCGCGAGCACCGACGGGAGCCGGAGCGTCACCAGACTGTCGCCTCCGACGGCGAACATCGCGTGCATGAAGAAGTAGTAGAGGCCGTGCACCGCGTCGGTATTGCCGAGCAGTTGCCATAATTCGTCGGGGCTTCGGTGCGCCACCTGGTAGGTCACCGACTCGTCGCGCCACATGGAGTTTTCGCGACGGACTCCCCAGAGGCCCATCAGCAGTGCCGTCAGCGCGGACAGCAATCCGGCCGGGTAAGCGAACGGCGGTGCGGGATCCCGTTCCGGGCGGGGTCCGGAACATTCTTCGGGACGGGGCGTCGCGCTCAGAACCGCCGGATTCTGCGGATGGTCGATGGCGTGCTCCGATTCAGCGGCGAACGGGTGCAACGGGCCCGGGTCTCCGCCGGGCAGCGTACCCAGAAGCCCGGAACTCCGGGAAGAGCCGGCCGTGCTCCCGTGTGACACGCGCGGAATCGGGACCGGTCCTTTCCTCGTTTCCTCCCCGTGCAAAAGGTGTCGCGTCGCGTAGGGGCGGGTGCGGGTTTTTCTCCGGTGCCGAGGCCTGCGCGGATCGCTGTACGGAGAGCCCGGTGAGGCGCTGTTCCCGGGTGTTAGGCTCGCGCGGATCAAGAGCGTGGATCATCAGCAAACGCCTGAGAGCGCAAGGGAACGGTCGTGGAGAAGACTTCCCCGAAGATCGTGGTGGTCGTCCCCACCTACAACGAGCGGACGAACCTGCCCGTCCTCGTCGATCTGCTCATGGACCTGCACGTGCCGAACCTGCATGTTCTCGTCGTCGACGACAATTCGCCCGACGGTACGGGGGATGTCGCGGACCGGCTCGCAGGCGGGACCTCGGGCACGGTCGGCGTTCTGCACCGGAGCGAGAAGAACGGGCTGGGCCGTGCGTATGTCGCCGGTATGACGCGCGCGCTGCAAAAAGAAGCGGACGTGGTCATTCAGATGGACGCCGACCTCTCCCACCCGGCTTCGGTGGTCCCGCTCATGGTCGAGAGACTTTTCGCCGACGACGCCGCCGTCGTGATCGGCTCCCGCTATGTGAAAGGCGGTTCGCTCGCCACCGAGTGGCCGTGGCACCGCAAGGCGCTCTCCGCCTGGGCGAATTTCTACGTCAACGCGATTCTGCGGCTGCGTGTGAAGGACGCCACGGCCGGTTTCAAGGCATGGCGGGCGGACACCCTGAAAGCGATCGATCTGCCGTCCGTCCGAAGCAACGGGTATTCCTTCCAGGTGGAGATGAACCACCGGACGGTCAGGCGCGGACTGAAGATCGTCGAAGTGCCGATCAGATTCGAGGAGCGGGTGAACGGCGAATCGAAGTTGGGGCTGCGCGTGCAGATCGAATCGGCGATCACACCGTGGAAGCTGCTGTTCGGCAAGGAACGCGACTGACGTCTCGTCAGGCGTGCGGGGGGCAGCCCCACCGGAGGCCGTGGTGCCTGCCGGATGGGATGGGGACTTCCGTTCAACAACCCTTGCCCCATGACCACTTACAGCAATCGGCCCCTGCTTCTCGCCCTGTCCGTGACCGTCGTCGCCACGTCACTCGCCGCCGTCGCGGTCCCTGCCGCCCTCGCCGTACCGGCGAACTCCGCCACCGCTGTCCCCACCCTCACGTGGCGGTCGTGCGCCCAGCCCGGCGGCCCTGCCGGGCAGGAGTGCGCCGATCTGCCCGTACCGCTCGACTACGCCGACCCAGACGGCCCGCAGCTCACCGTCGCCGTCTCCCGTGTGCGCAGCGACCGGCCCGGCGCGCGACGCGGCACGCTGATCGTCATCCCCGGCGGGCCGGGCAGCGCCGGGGTGCAGCGGCTGACGCAGAAGGGGGCGGCGCTGCAGAAGGAGCTGGCGGGGGCGTACGACCTGGTGGGCCTCGATCCGCGCGGCATCGGCGGCAGTACGAGGGCGAACTGCGGTCTCGACGAGGAGGACCGGTACATGACGACCCTGCGTTCCTGGCCGGCGCCGGACGGCGACATCACGGAGAACGTCGCCCGGTCCCGCCGCACCGCCGAGGCCTGCGCCCGCAACGGCGGAGCCGTGCTGCGCAGCTTCAGCACGGCGAACGAGGTGCGCGACATCGACCGCTTCCGGCAGGCGCTGGGCGAGGAGAAACTGTCGGCGTGGGGCGTCTCGTACGGTACGTACGTGGGCGCCGTGTACGCGCAGAAGTATCCGCGGCACACGGACCGTTGGGTGCTGGACAGCAGCGGTGACCCCGATCCGTCCCGGCTCGAGCGCGGCTGGCTGGCCAACATGGCGCAGGCGGCGGACGACCGCTTCCCGGACTTCGCGGCCTGGGCCTCGGATCCGGCGCGGGAGGCCGAGGGGCTCCGCCTGGCCCGACGGCCGCAGGACGTACGGCCGTTGATCCTCTCGCTGGCGGCGGAGCTGGACCGCCGACCGAGGGAGACGACCACGGCGGGCATCGCGCTGACCGGCAACCGGCTGCGGCAGGCGCTGCAGAGCGCCCTCTACAGCGACGCCTCGTTCGAGCAGCTGTCCGGGCTCGTCGTGGCGGCCCAGGACCCGGCCGTGACACCGGTCCTCCCGCCGGAGCTCGCATACCCGCTGCCGGACCAGGACGCCGCGGTCATGGTCGCCGTCATCTGCAACGACGTGCGGTGGCCGGCGTCCGTCGCCTCGTACCGGAGGGCGGTGGCCGCCGACCGGGTGGATCACCCGTTGACGGCCGGGATGCCGGCGAACATCACACCCTGCGCGTTCTGGAAGAACGGGCCCGTCGAGAAGCCGGCCAGGATCACCGCCGAGGGCCCGTCCGACATCCTGATGATCCAGAACCTCCGGGACCCCGCGACCCCGTACTTCGGGGCGCTGAAGATGCGCGAGGCCCTGGGCGGCCGTGCGCGGCTCGTCACGGTCGGCCACGGCGGGCACGGCGTCTACCTGGGCAACGGCAACGCGTGCGGCACCGGCAAGGTCACCACGTTCCTGACCACGGGGGTACGCCCGGACCGGGACACGTTCTGCGCGGACTGACCGGGCGCGGGCCGAGCATGGTGCGGACGGGGCCCTACGCCTTCAGCAGGGAGAGGACTTCCTCGTCAGGCGTCTGGGAGAAGTCCCGGTACCACTCGCCGACGGCCGAGAACAGCACCGGCGTGGACAGGCAGACCAGCTCGTCCACCTGCGTACGCAGGTGGGCGACGGTGTCTGCGGGCGCCACCGGAACGGCCAGCACCACGCGGGCGGCGCCCTGCGCCCGTACGACCTGGCAGGCGGCCGCGGCCGTGGCGCCGGTCGCGATGCCGTCGTCGACCACGATCGCGGTACGGCCGTCGAGCGGCAGCCGGGGCCGGTCCTCGCGGAACCGCCGCGCCTGTCGTTCGAGCTCCGCCTGCTCGGTGCGTTCGACGGTGGCGATGTCCTCGGGCCCGATCCCTCCGCGCCGGACGACGTCGTCGTTGATCACCCGCACCCCGCCCTCCCCGATGGCACCGAAGGCCAGCTCGCGGTGGTACGGCACGCCCAGCTTGCGGACCACGATCACATCGAGAGGGGCACCGAGTGCCGCGGCAACCGCCGCGGCGACGGGAACCCCACCGCGCGGCAGCCCCAGCACGACGGGTTTCTCCTCCGCCAGATGCCGCAGCGCCTCGCCAAGGCGCCGCCCCGCATCCACGCGATCGGCGAACAACACGGTGGTTCACCCCCGAACCAGGGGAGACAGTGACCACGTACGTATCCACTTCGAACGCAACCCCATGTGCGGCGGTCCCGCAAGTCGGCGACAGTCGACCTTGTGGAACGAATCGGAGCGGTCCTGATCGACATCGACGGCGTGCTCACCGTGGACTGGCAGCCGCTGCCCGGCGCGGTGGCGGCCATGGAGCGGCTGCGTGCCGCCGGGCTCCCGCTGGCCCTGGTCACCAACACCACCTCCCGCACCCGCGCCGAGATGGCTGCGAAGCTGGCCGGGGCGGGTTTCCCCGTCGGCCAGGACGACATCCTCACCGCACCGGCGGTCACCGCCGCGTATCTGCGCGAACACTGCCCCGGCGCCCGGTGCGCGCTGCTCAACAGCGGCGATGTCGGGGAGGACCTGGCGGGTGTGACCCTCGTCGATCCAGCGGACGAGGGTGCTCCGGTGGATGTGGTCGTCCTGGGCGGCGCGGGAGAGGCATTCGGTTACGCGGCCCTCAACGCGGTCTTCCGCCACCTCCAGGGCGGCGCCCGGCTGATCGCCATGCACCGGAACCTGTACTGGCGTACGGCGCAGGGTCTCGACCTCGACACGGGGGCCTTCCTGCCGGGGCTGGAACGGGCGGCGCGGGTCGAGGCGGTGGTCACCGGCAAGCCCGCCGAGGCGTTCTACGCCACCGCACTGGCCCATCTCGGCGCCGGCGCGTCCGGAACGCTGATGGTGGGTGACGACATCGAGACCGACGTACTGGCGGCGCAGCGCTTCGGGATCACCGGCGTACTGGTCAGGACCGGCAAATACCTGCCGGAGACGCACAGGTCCGCCTCCGGCACCCCGGATCACGTCCTCGACTCCTTCGCGGACCTGCCGACGCTGCTGGGGAAGTGACCCGGCGCCCCTCGCGGGCGTACGCCACCGCGGCGGACGCCGGGCCCGTCCCGCACCCGGCGTCCGTACAGGCGCGCCCGCCGGGCCCCGCCGGGGCCCTCTCCCGCGACCGTCCGGGGGACCCGTCCGCCGCGCCGGGACCGTCCGCCCCGTGTGCCGCCCCCCTGGGCAATAGCCTCAAATCACACTTTTCGGGCCCAGTACACCCGCGAGCCGCACACCACCGGTGGAGTCCGCATGTCCTTTGCCTTCACGCCAGACAGCAGCCGGAGCCGAAGCCCTCGGCGCAGTCGGACCCGCAAGCGCGTTCTCACTGTCCTCGGCCTTCTGCTGGCCGCCTGGGTGGCGGCCTTCGGGATCGCCGCGGTGATTCCGTCGAAGGCGCTGGACGACCTCGACCCGCGCATCGCTTCGATCATGCGCAAGCCCGCCTACCCGCACGCCCAGTGGGCGATCTTCCAGCAGAACCCGGACAGCGGCGAGGTGGTGGAGTCGCGCAACGCCGACCAGTTCTTCGTGCCCGGATCCGTGGCCAAGCTGTTCGGCGTCAGCGGCACCTGGCGCACCCTCGGGGGCGATCACCAGTTCGTCACGCCGGTGCACGCCGTCGGGAAGCGCCAGGGCGCGACCCTCGTCGGGGACCTGGATCTCGTCGCCCAGGGCGATCTGACCCTCGGCGGCCGTACGCGCCCGGACGGCACGGTCGCCTTCACGGACATCGACCACACCTACGCCGACGACATTCCCGGAGCCACGCTCACCGCACCCAACCCGCTGGCCGGCATCAATCAACTCGCCAAACAGGTACGGGCTTCGGGGATCACCAAGGTGGACGGCAACGTGATCGTGGACGCCCGGCTGTTCCGTCCCGATCCGTTGCTCGACCCGGCACCGACGCCGCTGATCATCAACGACAACCTGATCGACCTGCTCACCACCCCGGGCGACACTCCGGGCGCGCGCGCCCGGCTGGACTGGCGCCCGCACGTCGCGCCGTACAGCGTCAAGTCCACCGTCCGTACCGTCGCGGCCGGCAAGCCCACCGCCCTCAAGGTGAAGCCCTCCGCCGACGGCACCCGTATCCAGGTCTCCGGCACCATCGCCATCGATTCCGCCCCGGTCCTGCGGGTGTCGGACATCAAGGACCCGAACGCTTTCGGCCGTACCGCCCTGATCGAGGCACTGAAGCGGGCCGGGGTCGCGGTCACCGCCAAGGCCGTGGGACCCAACCCGGCGGCCCGGCTGCCCCGCTCGTACGGGGGTGCGCCGGTGGTGGCCCGGTTCACCTCCCCGGCGTACGACTCGTACGCCCGGCTCATCTTCAAGGTGAGCCACAACCTCGGGGCCAACCTCGGGATCTGCCTCATGGCCGTCAGCACGGGCAGTTCCCGGTGCGCGGACGGCTTTCCCGTGCTCGAGAAGTTCCTGGGCAGCGCCAAGGTGGACCGCAAGTCGGTCCAGCTCTCCGACGGCCGCGGCGGCAATCCGGCCGACCGCGTCACACCCCGCGCCGTGGCCCAGCTCCTGAGGTACTGGCAAGGCACCTCCGAGGCGACCCGCTTCCGGGAGGCGCTGCCCACCCTGGGTGTCGACGGATCCCTCGCGTCGTCCTGCCGGAGCTGTCCCGCCCGCGGCAGAGTGTCCGCCAAAACGGGCACCGTCACGGAGGGTGACCTGCTCAACGAGCGTCTGGGCGTGGGCGCGGAGGCCGTCGCCGGGTATCTCGAGACGCGCGAGGGGCGCCACGACGTGTTCTTCGCCGGGGTGAACGGTGCGTCCGCGTCCGATATCGACGGCGTGCTGGACATCGGCGACGACGTGGCCGACGTGGCCGCGTATCTCCAGGAGGCGACGAGCAGCAGGTCATGATGGTCGCCGCCCGGCTGCGGCCGCCCGAAAACGCCGGGGACGGCCGCGCGCCGGGCGGGAGACGTCAGGCGGTGGAGCAGGTGGTCCCGTCGAGCGTGAAGGCGGGCGGGTTTCCGGTGTTGCCGGTGTGGGTCGCCTGGAAGCCGATCTGGGTGGTGGCCCCCGGGGCGAGCGTGGCGTTGTACGAGGCCCCCCTGGCGGTCACGGCCCCCTGCCCGGGCTGTAGTTCGCGCCCCAGCCGGCGGTGATCGTCTGGCCCGCGGGCAGGGTGAAGGCGAGCGACCAGCCGGTGAGGGGCGCGCTGCCGGTGTTGGTGAGGGTGAGGGTCGCGGTCAGGCCGTTGTTCCAGGTGCTGGTCGTGTAGCCCACCCGGCAGGTCCCCGCTTCCGACATCATCGACGCCCACCGCCAGATCGTCGCCCGCGCCCACGCACGCGGACTGACGGTGTACGGCGGCACGATCCTGCCGTTCAAGGACGACACCCTCGGCTTCTACAGCCCCGGGAACGAAGCCGCGCGGCGGGCCGTCAACCACTGGATCCGTGCCAGCGGCGCATACGAGGCCATGGCCGACGCCGTCCCCCTCCACCTCCTGTGCTGACCCGGCCCCCGCAAGCGGTGCCCGTGCCGGCGTCCCCACCACCGGCGCGGGCACCGCGCGGCTCTGTGGCGCACATCGGGCGGAACCGGTCCGGACGAAGCCCTCCTACGCCTCCGCGTG
Source organism: Streptomyces sp. JH14 (assembly GCF_029428675.1). GTDB lineage: Bacteria > Actinomycetota > Actinomycetes > Streptomycetales > Streptomycetaceae > Streptomyces. The sequence continues at coordinate 3,722,462 of NZ_JAJNEL010000001.1, forward strand.
CGCCCGTTGTCCGGTCGCCGTTGCCGGGACCTGCGGGGGCGGGCCCGCCGCACGGAAGAGCTTCCCCGGCCACCAGAACCACCGGCCCAGGTCGAGGGCGAGGGCGGGAACCAGGACCGTACGGACGAGGAAGGTGTCGAGCAGGACGCCGATGCCGACGATGACACCCAGCTGGGCCATGGCGACCAGGGGCAGCCCTGCGAAGACGGCGAAGGTCGCGGCGAGCACCACTCCGGCGGAGGTGATGACGCCTCCGGTGCTGGTCAGACCCTCCAGCACGCCCGGACCGTGGCCGAGCCGTGCGGTCTCCTCGCGCACCCGGTGCATCAGGAAGATGTTGTAGTCGATCCCCAGCGCGACCAGGAAGACGAAGCTCATCAACGGAATCGACCAGTCCACCCCGGCGAAGCCCAGTACGTGCTCGAAGAGCAGGTTCGAGGCTCCGAGGGCCGCCAGATAGGACAGGGCGACCGTGGCGAGCAGCAGCAGTGGCCCGACCAGGGCCCGCAGCAGCCAGACGAGAACCAGCAGGACCACCAGCAGCACCACCGGGATGACCGTGAGCAGGTCGCGGTCGGCGGCCCGCTGGGTGTCCAGGGTCTGCGCCGTGGTGCCGCCGACCAGAGCGTCGGCGCCGTCCACCGCATGGACCGCGGTACGCAGCCGATCGACGGTGTCCTTGGCGGCCGGGCTGTCCGGGGCGTCGCTCAGTACCACGGAGAGGGAGGCCGGCCGCCCGTCGGGCGTGCGGTCGCCGTCCTCGACCCGGGTGACGCCCTCGACTCCGGCCGCAACCGGCCTGACCCGGTCCGCCGCACCGGCGTCGGTGACGATCTTCGCGGGGGCGGAGGAGCCCGACGGGTAGTGCGCGGAGATCCTCTGTTGCGCGACGACCGACTCCGGCTCGGTCCGGAACATCTCGGACTGCGTCAGGCCCATGTCGATGCCGAGGGCGCTCAGTGCGAGCACGGCGGTCACCGCGGCGGACATCATCCAGGACCGGCGGGGACGGGCGGCAACGGCGGCCCCGACCCTGGACCAGATGGTCCGCACCTTGCGGAACGGGGTGCCGTACCGGGGCACGAACGGCCAGAACACCCAGCGGCCCGCGATCACCAGCAGCGACGGCAGAACCGTGACCATCGCGAGGTACCCGCAGACCACCCCCACCGCCCCGACCAGACCCATGGAGCGCGAGGAGTTGACGTCCGCGAGCGACAGGCAGGCGAGACCTGCCGCGATCGTGCCCGCCGAGGCCAGGACGGCGGGACCGGAGCGGCTCAGCGCGATCCGCATCGCCGTGTGCCGCTCTTCGTGGCGGTGCAGCTCTTCGCGGTAGCGGGCGATCAGCAGCAGTGCGTAGTCCGTACCGACACCGAAGACCAGCACCATCAGGATGCCCGCGCTCTGCGGATCGACCGGCAGGCCGGCGTACCTGGCCAGCAGATAGGTGCTCACCCGCGTCAGTACGGCGGCGAAACCGACCGAGAGCAGCGGGAAGAGCCAGAGAACGGGGCTGCGGTAGGTGATCAGCAGCAGGACGGCGACGACCAGGCCGGTCGCGATCATCAGGGTCGAGTCGAGGGAGCCGAAGACCGCCACCTGGTCGTCGAGCGAACCGGCCGGTCCGCCGACCTCGATGTCCAGGCCGGGAGGGGGGTCGGCGTGCGCGATCTCGCGGACCTTGTCGACGCGTCCGGTGAGGTCGTCCCCGTACGCGAGCGGGACGACGACCATCAGCGCTCTGCCGTCCTCGGACGCGACCGGGCCCGCCGGCTGCTCACCGTCCGCGGCGAGATGCGCATAGGCGGCCCGGTCGGCAAGGGCCCTGGCCCGGTCGGCGCCGGTGAGCGGCCGGTCGCTGCTGTAGACGACGACGGCGGGCATGACGGCGTCGGTACGGAACTTCTCCAGCGCCGTGTTCACCTGTGCGGACTCGGCCCCGCGCGGCAGGAACGCATTGGCGCCGGTGTTCTCGGCCTCGCCCAGCTTGCCCGCGAGCGGGCCGAGAGAGACGGCGAGGATCAGCCAGGCGGCGAGCACGAGCCACTTGGTGCGGCGCCCGGCGGGAATGCCGGCGGCACGCCTGAGCAGCGCTTTCATGAGTCATCTCCCAGGGTGGGGTGCGACCGGCCGCAGGCCGGTGAGGGACACAGGGAATCCGTGCCGCGGTGTGAGGGTGTGAGAGCCCGCCGCGGCTGCGGACGGTGTTGTCCGGCGTGTACTTCGCAGGTATGGCCGGGTGTTGGCGCTCCCGGCCGTACCACTCGTACAGCCCGTCACGGGACTGGTCGATCTCGCGCATCATCTTCTCCATCGACGCGATCGAGGTCCGGGCCTGTCAGCTCCTCCAGCGTCCGCCGGTGCAGCTCGGCGTCGTCCTCGAGCAGCTCCGCGTACCTTCCGGCGAGCTGCCTGTACTGCTCCTCGCAGGCGGCGACCATGCGGTCACGCCAGGTCGCAGCCACCTGCCAGACAACCACGATCAGCAGGGCGAACACCCCGGCCGCGCCGACAGCTCCGGCCCGGACGCACATCTGGCAGGTCTCGGGGAAAAACAGGGGATCTCAGGTTCGCCCTGCCGGCGGGACCGGCGGGGTACGGCTCACCGTCCGGCCCGACGCGGCCACCGTCCGCGCGAACGTCGCGGCGTCCACGACGGCCGCGCCGCCCAGATCGTTGTTGAAGTACGCATACACGTCGTCCTCGTCGGGCCAGGCGTCCACGATGCGGCGGACCCAGGACGTCAGTGCCTGGCGGCCGTAGCGCGGCGACGGCTCTGCCAGGCCGCCGTGGAACCGCACGTATCCCCATGACGCGGTGCGCCACAGAGGCGTCACCGGGCGGGACCCCCGGTCCGCCCAGCACAGGGCGCTGCCGTGGCGCTCCAGCACCGTCCGGAGCTCGCGCTCCGCCTCCCACCAGGAGGTGTGCCGGAGTTCGACGGCCACCCGCACCCTGCCGGGAAAGCAGCGCAGACAGGCGTCCAGGGCCCCGGTGTCCTCCCGGAAGTGCGCCGGCAGTTGAAGCAGCACGGGGCCCAGGCGGTCGCCGAGGCCCTCGGCGCGGTCCATCAGCCGGCTCACCGGTTCCTCGGGTTCGTGCAGCCGCTTCAGATGGGTCAGATAGCGGCTGGCCTTGACCGCCATGACGAATCCCTCCGGCGTCCGCTCCCGCCAGGAGGCGAAGATCTCCGCGGTGGGAAGCCGGTAGAAGGCGTTGTTGTTCTCGACGGTGGCGAAGTTCCGGGCGTACTCCTCCAGCCACAGCCGCTGCGGTTGTCCGGGCGGGTAGAGCACGTCGCGCCAGTCCTTGTACTGCCACCCCGAGGTTCCGACGAGCACGGGCATGGGCCGATCCCTGCCCGTGCGGCCGAAGGACGTAACGCCTCGCCCGGCGAGTGCACCGTGGTGGACGCGACGACGGGCGGCCACTCGGCGCGCCGCGCCACAATGGAGGTGCGGAACGCGCCAGCCGTCGCGGAGAAGCGGGGCCCTTCGATGCCGTACATAGCCGTCACTGCATTGAGTCACACCGGGCTGATCCGCGATCACAACGAGGACAGCCTCGTGGTCGGACCGTGGACGCTGTGCGGCACCGCCACCGAGAATCCCCAGACGCTGCTGTTCCCGCTCGGCACCCCGCTCGTCGTCGCGGTCGCCGACGGGATCGGCGGGCAGCCTGCCGGCGAGGTGGCCAGCGCGCTCGTCGTCCGCCGGCTCGCTTCGGTCGGTCCTTCGCTGGACAGCGAGGAAGCCGTCCGGGACGCGCTGATCGCCTGCAATCGTGCCGTGTACGCGGCCGCCGACGGCCGTCCGGAGCTGGTCGCCATGGGGACCACGGTCGCGGGCGCGGTCGTGCTGGCGGAGTCGCTGCTCGCCTTCAACGTCGGCGACAGCAGAGTGCTCGACGTGGCCGAGGACGGACTCCGCCAGGTGAGCGTGGACGACAGCCCTCCGCTGGCGCCGGGCCGGCGCACCACGTCACTCATCACGCAGTCGCTCGGCGGCGCGCCCCGGTTCAGCGCGATCACGCCCCATGTGACGACGTCGCCGCTGTCCGCGGGCGATCGCTATGTGGTCTGCACCGACGGGCTGACCGACCCGGTGGCGGAGGATGAACTCGACGGTCTGCTGCGGGTGCACGACGACGGCAGGGCCGCATTCGAGCTGTGGAGGGCCGCCATCGAGGCGGGCGGCCCCGACAACATCACGCTCGCGGTGGTACGCATCGGCGAGTAGGGAGTCCACCGAACGGCCGCGCTGCCGGGGCGATGTCCTGTCGCTGTCGCCCCGGCAGCACGGTCCGCCGACGCCGCGGCCGGCCCGTTCAGCCGGCCAGCTCGGCCCGGAGGACGTGCTTGGTCACCTTGCCCGACGGCGTGCGCGGCAGTTGCGTGACGAGCACCAGTTCGCGCGGGATCTTGTAGCGCGCGATCAGCGGCTCCATCCATTCGCGCAGCCCGTCCAGGGTCGGTGCGCCGCCGTCGCCCGGCACGACGAAGGCGACGACGGTCTCCCCCCACTGCGCGTGCGGGCGGCCCACGACGGCGACGTCGACGATGTCCGGGTGCCCGCGGAGCACACCCTCCACCTCCTGCGAGGAGACGTTCTCCCCGCCGGTGATGATCAGGTCCTGCATCCGGTCCACGATCGTGACGAAGCCGTCCTTGTCGATCCGGCCGAGGTCACCGCTGCGGTACCAGTCACCGTCGAACGCCTTCGCAGTGGCCTCCTCGTCATCGAGGTAGCCGACCATGCGGGTGTCGGAGCGCAGCCAGATCTCCCCGGTCTGTCCTGCGGTGGCGTCGGTGCCGTCCATGGTGACCACGCGCAGGTCCACGCCGGGCATGCCGCCCCGGCCGATCGAACCGGCCTTGTCGATCTGCTCGTCGGGTGAGAGCGAGGACCCGACGGGTCCCATCTCGCTCATCCCGTACACCTGGTGGAAGTTCGTGGATCCGTAGGCGCTCATCAGCCTGCGGGCGCTGTCCGCGTCGAGCGGGCCGGCGCCGTAGATCCATGCCCGTACCGAGGACAGGTCGTACGCGGCGAAGTCCGGCACCGCCCGCAGCGGAGCGAGGAAGGCGATCGGGGCGCCGAAGACAGCGGTGACGCGCTCCTTCTGGATGATCTCCAGCATGCCCCGCGGCTCGTACTCGCGCTGCAGCACGATCGTGCCGCCCATGAAGACCGTGCTCATGGCCCAGTTGTTCAGGGGGGAGGCATGCCAGATGGGCATGCTGATCAGGGTCCGGTCGTCGCGCCGCAGCGGGACGGTCACCGAGGTGTAGGTGGCGGTGAGCGCGATGCCCCGGTGCGTGTGCACGCAGCCCTTGGGGCGGCCGGAGGTGCCGGAGGTGTACAGGATCTGGGCGATGTCGGTGTCCGCGCCGCGCGCGCCCTCCCACTCCTCGGCGTGCGCGACCAGCGCTTCGAAGGAGTCCGACGTGTCCGCGTCCGCGTCCGGACCCGCCTTGCCCGGCGTCTCGTCCGGGCGGCTGATCAGCCATCGGACGTCGGCCGCCGCATCGGTCGCGCGGGCGCCGACGGCCTCGTCGACGACGGCCAGCCGGGCACCGCAGTGGCGCAGCAGCCGGTCCACCTCGGAGGTCTGCAGCTTGTGGTTGACGGGCACCAGGGTGGCGCCGGCGTGCCATGCGCCGAAGGCGGCGATGAGGAAGGCGGGGCTGTTGTACGTCATGACCGCCAGCCGGTCGCCCGGGCGCAGGCCCGCGTCGCGCAGCACGGCCGCGGCGCGGCGGACGGTCGCGTCGAGCTCCCGGTAGCTCCAGCGCTGCTCGCCGTGGACGAGGGCTTCCTTGTCGCCGGCCTTGCGGACCGCGCTGTCCAGCATGGCACTGAGATGCATCTCGATCTCCTGATCAGTGCGGAGGTGACGATGGTGGTTCAGGTGCGTCGAAGGTTTGAACGGTGGTTCGGAGCATGCCTCACCGGCCGCCGCACGTCCAGGGATGCTGTGGGCCGCGTCGTCGCGGGCGCCACGGGTCCGGTGCGGACGGACGCTGGTGTGAAGCTCTGAACAGTGGTTCACTTGTTTCATGGCCTACCGCAAGACGCCCGCTGTGCAGGACCGCCTGGCCGCCGCCAGGGAGCACCTGGTGGAGCGGGCCACCGCCGTCGTCGCCGATGTGGGCTGGGCGAATGCCTCCGTCACGGCGGTCGCCGCCGCGGCCGGGATGTCCGTCGGCTCGGTCTACCAGCACTTCCCTTCCAAGGGGGCGCTGGCCGTCGAGGTCTTCCGCCGCGCGTCGGGGCGGGAGGTCGAGGTGCTCGGCAAGGTGCTCACGGAGGGCGGCCGGGACCCGGTCGAGCGGCTCGCGCTGGGCGTCGGCGTCTTCGCCCGCCGGGCCATGGAATCCCGCGGTCTGGCCCACGCCCTGCTCGCCGCTCCGGCCGAACCGACGGTCGGCCGGGAGCGGCTGGGGTACCGGCGCCGCTACCGCGAGGTCTTCGCCGAGGTGATCCGCGAGGGCATCGGCGCGGGCCTGTTGCCCGACCAGGACCCGGACGTCACCGCCGCCGCGCTGACCGGTGCGATCGGCGAGGTGCTGGTCGACCCGCTGTCCGCTCCGGCCGAGGGCGCCGACGCCGACCACCTGGTCACCGAACTGGTGGCGATGTCCCTGCGCTGTGCGGGCGCCGCCGCACCGGCCGCATCCGAAGCCGCCGCCGACACCGACCGACCGTGACCACGCCCGCGCACGACGACTCCCGAGGACTGTGATGACCACGACAGCAGACGCCGCACTGCGCAGCAACCCCGCCGCACGCACCCACGAGGTGACCAACCAGCCGCCGCCGCTCGTCGGTCACGATGTCGCCGACGACGCCGTGCTGCTGGAGGGAGTGCGGCGCGAGGGCGCCGAGTGGTACGTGGAGGACCTGCACCGCCTCGGCCGGCTGGCCGGTTCGGAGCAGGTCCAGCGCTGGGCCGATGAGGCCAACCGCTACGAGCCGGTGCTGCGCACCCACGATCGGTACGGCAACCGGATCGACGAGGTGGACTTCCACCCCTCGTACCACGCGCTGATGGACGTGGCGATCAGCGAGGGCCTCGGCGGCGCACCGTGGGCCGACCCCCGGCCCGGCGCCCATGTGGCGCGCGCGGCGGGCTTCATGGTGTGGAGTTCGGCCGAGCAGGGGCACGGCTGCCCCGTCTCGATGACCTACGCGGTCGTTCCCGCGCTGCGCTCGGCGCCGGAGCTGGCCGCGCTGTACGAGCCGCTGCTGACGAGCCGGACGTACGACTCCGGCCTGCGCGCCCCCGCGAGCAAGCGTGGTCTGCTTGCGGGCATGGGCATGACGGAGAAGCAGGGCGGCACGGATGTGCGGGCCAACACCACCGTCGCCACCGAGCAGCCGGACGGCACCTGGCGGCTGCGCGGCCACAAGTGGTTCACCAGTGCCCCGATGAACGATCTGTTCCTGGTGCTGGCGCAGGCTCCGGGAGGACTGTCCTGCTTCCTGGTTCCGCGGGTGCTTCCGGACGGCAGCCGCAACACGTTCCGTATCCAGCGGCTGAAGGACAAGCTCGGCAACCGCAGCAACGCCAGCAGCGAGCCGGAGTTCGACGACACCGTCGCCTGGCCGGTGGGCCCGCAGGGGCACGGGGTGCGGACCATCATCGACATGGTCACGATGACCCGGCTGGACTGCATCCTGGGCTCGGCCTCCGGGATCCGTGCCGCGCTCGCGCAGGCCGCCCACCACGTCCGCCACCGCTCCGTGTTCGGCGCCAGGCTGATCGACCAGCCGCTGATGCGCAACGTGATCGCCGATCTGGGTCTCGAGTCGGAGGCGGCGACCACCCTGGCGCTGCGGATCGCGGGAGCGACCGACCGGGCGCAGCGCGGCGACGCGGGGGAGCGGGCGTTCCTGCGACTGGCCACGGCGGTCGGCAAGTACTGGGTGTGCAAGCGGCAGCCGGCGGCGGTCGCCGAAGCCCTGGAGTGCCTCGGCGGCAACGGGTATGACGAGGCGTCGGGAATGCCGCGGCTGTACCGGGAGGCCCCGCTCAACGGCCTGTGGGAGGGCTCGGGCAACGTCAACGCGCTCGATGTGCTGCGCGCCCTGAGCCGTGAACCCGAGTCCATGGAAGCCTTCGGCGCCGAGATCGAGGCCGCCGCGGGTGCCGACGCCCGGCTCGACGCGGCCTGGCGGCAGCTGCGCGGTGAGCTGGTGCTCACCGAGGACGCGGCCGTCCGCGCCCGCAGGCTGGTCGAGCGCATGGCGCTGGTGCTGCAGGGTTCCCTGCTCGTCCGGCACGCCCCGGCCGCCGTCGCGGATGCGTTCTGCGCCTCACGGCTGGCCAGCGACCAGGGCCTGGCCTTCGGCACGCTGGCGCCCGCGACCGACCTCGCGGCGATCATCGACCGCGTACCCGGCGCCGCCGGCTGAGCGTGCGGCAACCGCGGGGAGCACGGATCTCACCGGGCTCCCCGCGGACGCGGCCGGCCGGCGCCGGTGGCTCCGCAAGGCGCGCGCTACAGGGCGTCGGGCCCGCGCTCGCCCGTCCGGACCCGTACCACCGTGTCCACGGGCACCGCCCACACCTTGCCGTCGCCGATCTTGCCTGTCCGGGCGGCGCGGACCACCGCGTCGATGACCGGCTCCGCGTCGGCGTCGTCGACGACCACCTCTATACGGACCTTGGGCACCAGGTCGACCCGGTACTCGGCGCCCCGGTACACCTCGGTGTGGCCGCGCTGACGCCCGTATCCGCTGGCCTCCGTGACGGTCAGTCCGTGCACGCCGAGCTCCTGCAGCGCGGTCTTCACCTCGTCGAGGCGGTACGGCTTGACGATCGCGGTGATGAGCTTCATGAGGCAGCGCTCCTGTCCGTGGAAGAGGTGTCTAGCGGGCCGGGGTCTGCGGCGCGGCAAGACCCAGGACGCCGTGATCGTAGGCGCTCTCCGCGTGCACCGTCTGGTCCAGGCCCGTGAGTTCCTCATCCGCGGAGGCCCGCATTCCCATCAGCTTGTCGATGGCCTTGCCGATCCCGTAGGTCATGGCGAACGTGTACGCCGCCACGGCCACCACGGCGACGGCCTGCCGGCCGAGCTGCCCCGGCCCGCCCCCGTGGAGGAGTCCCTCCTTGCCTCCGGTCATCGTGGCCGTCGCGAACAGGCCGATGAGCAGGGTGCCGACGACGCCTCCGACGAAGTGCACGCCGACCACGTCCAGGGCGTCGTCGTAGTCGAACCGGAACTTCCACCCGACCGCGTACGAGCAGACGACACCCGCCGTGAGGCCGATCACGGCGCCGCCCAGGATGTCGACCGTGCCGCACGCGGGCGTGATCGCGACCAGGCCGGCGACCGCGCCCGACGCCGCGCCGAAGGTGGTCGGGTGGCCGTCGCGCTTCTGCTCGACGAAGAGCCAGCCGAGCAGGCCGGTGCATCCGGCGACGAGGGTGTTGAGGATCGAGGCGGCTGCCAGCCCGTTGGCGCCGAGGGCCGAGCCTCCGTTGAAGCCGAGCCAGCCGAACCAGAGCAGACCGGCGCCGAGCACCACCATCGGCAGATTGTGCGGGCGCATCGCGTCCTTCTTGAAGCCGAGGCGCGGGCCCACCACCAGGGCGAGCGCCAGGCCCGACGCTCCGCACGCGATCTCCACGACGAGGCCCCCGGCGAAGTCCAGGGCGCCGAGGGAGTGCGCTATCCACCCGCCCGGGCCCCACACCCAGTGCGCGACGGGGACGTATACGAGCAGGGTCCATACCGGCACGAACACCAGCCAGGCCGCGAACTTCATGCGGTCCGCGATCGCGCCGCTGATCAGCGCCGCCGTGATGATCGCGAAGGTGAGCTGGAACGTGGTGAAGAGCAGGGTGGGGACGCTGCCGGTGAGGGTGCCCGGACCTATGCCCGCCAGGCCCAGGTGGTCGGGGCTGCCGACGAGTCCGGCGAACACGTCGTCGCCGAAGGCCAGCGAATAGCCCGCGACCAGCCACACGACGGTGACCAGCGCGATGGACACGAAGTTCATCATCAGCATGTTGAGGACGCTCTTCGTGCGGACCATGCCGCCGTAGAACAGAGCCAGCCCGGGGGTCATCAGCAGGACGAGCGCGGTGGCGGCGAGCAGCCAGGCGGTGTCGCCTGTGTCGAGGCCGGCCGCGGCCAGGGTCACGGGGGTCAAGAGGGAGTCCCTCCTCGGAGCGGCGTGCGGGTCGGGCGACAGCGAGGGTGACCGGCGCGCGTTTCGTAATGAACACCCGTGTGTTTCCAGTGCATTTCATTGCGTGGAGGTGACCGAATTCTCACCGCGGCCGCGGTGCCGCCGTACCGTCCGGCCCGGGATCCGCCGCAAGGCGCTCAGCGCGGCCCCAGTCCGGCAAGTGCGTGATTGAGTTCGACGACGTTGACACGCCGCTGCCCCAGAAAGCCCAGCACACGGTCCTGGACGTGCCGGGTGACCAGGCTCGTGACCCGGGCGGGGGCGAGGTGGCGTGCCCTCGCGACGCGGTCGACCTGCTCGTAGGCGTATGCCGGGGAGATCGCCGGGTCGAGACCGGAGCCACTGGCGGTGACGGCGTCCGGGGGGACGGACGCCGGCGGGACACCGTCGAAGGCGGCGACGGCGGCGCGCCGGTCCCGAATGGTCCTGATCAACTCGGCGCTGTTCGGGCCGAGGTTGGAGGCTCCGGAGTTCAAGGGGTCGTAGCCGCCTGCGGACGGGCGGGGCTGGAACCACGCGGGGTCCGGGCGCAGTGCCTCGTCCGGGTCGCGCGGGTTCTTCTTCGGCAGGGCGAAGTTCTGACCGATCAGGCCGGAGGCCACGGTTCTGCCGTCCGTGGTGAGCAGCGAGCCGTTGGCCCGGTGAGGGAAGGCGGCCTCAGCGATGCCGGTGATGAGCAGGGGATACGCGAGGCCGGTGATGACGGTGAACACGAGCAGCATCCGCAGGGCCGCAAGGTGGCGGCGGAGTGCTGAGGGAACGGCGCCGGGTGCCATGGGATCGACTTGTCCTCTCGTCGGGCCTTTCGTCAGTGAAGCCCGGGGATGAACTGGATGACGAGGTCGAGCAGCTTGATGCCGGCGAACGGCAGGACCAGGCCGCCGAGCCCGTACACCCAGATGTTGCGGTTGAGCAGCCGGGAGGCGGAGGACGGCCGGTAGCGCACGCCGCGCAACGCCAGCGGGATCAACGCGACGATGATCAGCGCGTTGAACACGATCGCCGAGGTGATCGCCGACGTGGGGCTGTGCAGGCGCATGATGTTGAGCCGGTCGAGGCCGGGGTAGACGGTCGCGAACATCGCCGGGATGATCGCGAAGTACTTCGCGACGTCGTTGGCGATCGAGAAGGTCGTCAGCGCACCTCTGGTGATGAGGAGTTGTTTGCCGATCTCGACGATCTCGATGAGCTTGGTCGGGTTGGAGTCGAGGTCGACCATGTTCCCGGCCTCCTTGGCTGCCGAGGTGCCGGTGTTCATCGCCACGCCGACGTCGGCCTGGGCGAGGGCCGGGGCGTCGTTCGTGCCGTCGCCGGTCATGGCGACGAGCTTGCCGCCTTCCTGTTCGCGCCGGATCAGAGCCATCTTGTCCTCGGGTGTGGCCTCCGCGAGGAAGTCGTCCACACCGGCTTCCTGTGCGATCGCGCGTGCGGTGAGCGGGTTGTCCCCGGTGATCATGACGGTCCTGATGCCCATGCGCCGCAGTTCGTCGAAGCGTTCACGCATGCCCACCTTGACCACGTCCTTGAGGTGGATGACACCCAGCACACGAGCGGTCTGCGTACCGTCGCCCTCGCGGGAGACAACACCGACGACCAGCGGTGTCCCACCGCTTGCGGAGATGCCGTCGACGATCTGACCGACGTCGGCGGTGGGGTGGCCGCCGTTGTCGCGCACCCAGCGCATCACCGCGGTCGCCGCGCCCTTGCGCAGTGACCGGTTCACCTGCGGATCGTTGAGGTCGACTCCGCTCATGCGGCTCTGCGCGGTGAAGGGGATGAACTCGGCACGGTCCAGTTCGCCTTCCTCACGTCCGCGCAGTGCGTACTGCTGCTTGGCGAGGACGACGACCGAGCGGCCCTCGGGTGTCTCGTCGGCGAGGGAGGACAGCTGGGCGGCGTCCGCGAGTTCCTCGACGCCCACTCCGTGCGCCGGCAGGAATTCGGCGGCCTGGCGGTTGCCGAGGGTGATGGTGCCGGTCTTGTCGAGGAGGAGGGTGTTGACGTCGCCGGCCGCCTCCACCGCGCGCCCGGACAACGCGAGCACATTGCGCTGGACGAGCCGGTCCATGCCGGCGATGCCGATCGCCGAGAGCAGCGCGCCGATGGTCGTCGGGATGAGGGCCACGACGAGAGCGACGAGGATGACGATGGTCTGCTCGGCCCCCGCGAAGACGGCGAACGGCTGCAGGGTCACCACGGCGACCAGGAAGACGATCGTGAGGGACGCCAGAAGAATGTTGAGCGCGATCTCGTTCGGCGTCTTCTGGCGGGCGGCTCCCTCGACGAGGGCGATCATCCGGTCGATGAAGGTCTCTCCGGGCTTCGAGGTGATCTTCACGACGATCCGGTCCGAGAGCACCTTCGTGCCGCCCGTGACCGCGGACCGGTCACCGCCCGACTCGCGGATCACCGGTGCCGACTCGCCTGTGACGGCCGATTCGTCGACGCTCGCGACACCTTCCACCACATCGCCGTCGCCCGGGATCATCTGCCCGGCTTCGACGACCACGAGGTCGCCCAGCCGCAGGTCGACGCCCGGCACTTCCTCCTCCGCGGCGTCGGTCGCTCCGGGCCGCCAGCCGGTGAGCCGCCGGGCCGTCACGGTCGTCCTGGCACGGCGCAACGTCTCCGCCTGGGCCTTGCCCCGCCCTTCGGCCACGGCCTCCGCCAGGTTGGCGAACACAGCCGTCAGCCAGAGCCATGCGGTGATTACCCACGCGAAGACACTGGGGGATTCGATTGCCGACAGCGTGGTCAGAAGTGCCCCGACTCCCACCACGAACATGACCGGGTTGCGGAACATCGAGCGCGGATCCAGTTTGCGCAACGCGTCGGGGAAGGACCGCAACAACTGTTTCGGATCGAGCAGTCCGCCCGAGATCCGGTCCTGTCGGGGCCCGGCACCGGGTGGGGTGGGGCCGGGGGCGACGGTCGTGGACATCAGCGCAGCCCCTCTGCCATGGGGCCCAGTGCGAGGGCCGGGAAGTAGGTCAGTCCCACGACGATGAGGACCACGCCGGTGAGCAGCCCGACGAACTGCGGACGGTGGGTGGGCAGGGTGCCCGCGGTGACCGGTACGGGTTGCTGGCCGGCGAGCGATCCCGCGAGCGCGAGCACGAACACCATCGGCAGGAACCTGCCGAAGAGCATGACCACGCCGAGCACGGTGTTGTACCAGACGGTGTTCGCGCTCAGGCCGGCGAACGCCGAACCGTTGTTGTTCGCCGCGGACGTGAAGGCGTACAGGACCTCGGAGAAGCCGTGCGCGCCGGTGTTGAGCATGGCCGCCCGCTCGCCGGGCCACGCCATGGCCAGGCCCGCGCCGGCGAGCACGAGGACGGGTGTGGTCAGGATGTAGAGCGAGGCGAACTTCATCTCCCGGCCGCGGAGCTTCTTGCCCAGGTACTCCGGCGTGCGGCCGACCATCAGCCCGGCGACGAAGACTGCGACGACCGCCAGGATCAGGATCCCGTAGAGGCCCGAGCCGGTGCCGCCCGGTGCGATCTCGCCGAGCATCATGTCGAAGATCGTCATTCCGCCGCCGCCCGGCGTGTACGAGTCGTGGGCGGAATTGACCGCCCCGCACGACGTGAGGGTGGTGGCCACCGCGAACAGGGCCGAGGCCCAGATCCCGAACCGTGTCTCCTTGCCCTCCATCATCGCGCCGGCCGCGTGGCCGGCCGTACTGCTCACGCTGTGCAGCTCGTTGGCGGTCACGACGGCGACCGAGGCGGCCCAGATCACCGCCATCACGGCGAGGATCGCGTAACCCTGCCGGTGGTCGCCGACCATGGCGCCGAAGGTCCGCGGCAGCGAGAACGAGATCACCAGCATCAAGTAGATCTCGATCAGGTTGGTGAGGGCGCTGGGGCTCTCGAAGGGGTGCGCGGAGTTCGCGTTGTAGAAGCCGCCGCCATTGGTGCCCAGCAGCTTGATGGTCTCCTGGGAGGCGACGGGACCGCCCGTCAGACTCTGGTGCCCGCCCGCGATGGTGGTGATGCCGTGGGCGCCGTGGAAGTTCTGGATGACGCCGGCGGCCACCAGAACGATCGCGAAGACGCATGCGAGGGGCAGCAGGAGGCGCAGGACGATCCGGGTCAGGTCCACCCAGAAATTGCCCACGCGATCGGTCTTCTTCCGGGTGAAACCACGGATGAGTGCGGCCACGACAGCGATACCGATGGCCGCGGAGGTGAAGTTCTGCACCGCGAGGCCGGCCATCTGGACCAGATGCCCCATCGTCGACTCGCCCGCGTACGCCTGCCAGTTGGTGTTGGTGACGAACGACGCGGCGGTGTTGAACGACAGGTCCGCAGCGACCGGCTTCATGCCCAGGGAGAGCAGGAGGTGGTTCTGCAGCCGCAGGAACGCGTACAGGAAGAGCACCGACACGGCCGAGAAGGCCAGAACACTGCGCAGATAGACCGGCCAGCTCTGGTCGGCGTCGCCGTGCACCCCACCCGCCCGGTAGACGAGGCGTTCCGCTTTCCCGTGGTGATCGGTGGTCAGGATGCGGGCCATGTAGCCGCCCAACGGGCGATACGACAGTGCCAGCGCCATCACCAGGGCGATCACCTGGAGCCAGCCGGCGAGCGTGTCGTTCATCCGGGACCGCCTAGAACTTCTCAGGAAAGATCAGGCAGACGACCAGGTAGATCACCAGAAGGGCGGCAACGATCAGCCCCACGGTGTTGTCCACGCTCACAGCCGTTCAGCCCCTCTGGCGGCCAGGCCGACGAGGGCGAACACCACGACCGTGAGGCAGATGTACGCGACGTCCGACATGCGCAGGGCACCCCGCAGAGTCATCAGAGGCGGGGCTGCTCGTCCCGCCCGCGTGTGGGATCACGCGTATTTCTGATGCTATATCAGCGGATGTCTGGATTATTCTGCCGCAGTGCGGGCCGATGAGGTGACGGGCCGTCGAAGCCATGACTGCCGGAAGCGTGACTGCCCGAAGTCCCCTGGGCGCCCAGTCGTTCCGTGCTCTGGGCGCCCGGTCGAGATGTGACATGTGCCTACGGGTCAGATGCGGTGCACGGTGTGCAGGTGCGTGGCGTACGTGCCGGTACCGTCCAGGAGCGATGCGCCGCCCAGGTCCGCCATGGTGGGGCCGTTGCCGGTCTTGCGGCTGGACAGGAAGCGGCGCTTGCCGTCCGCGTCCTTGCCCAGGTAGATGCCCACGTGATCGACCGTGACCGTCGGGTTGTCGTCGCCCGAGTCGGCGTTGAACAGCACCAGGTCGCCGGGTTGCAGCTGCGCGGCCGCCGGCGGGGTCGTGCCGTCCGCGGTCCGGTCGACGCGTACCCCCGGCGCGTAGTCGACCATGTGCCGGGACTTGCGGGGCAGACGCGTGGCGGAGGTGTCCTCGCCCGCGGCCATCGGTACGCCCATGTGGTAGCCGTACACCATGCGCGTATAGCCCGAGCAGTCGAGGTTTCCGGCCTGCTTGGCCGACGGTCCCGTGTAATCGCCCCCGGGGAAGGTCCAGCCCACGTTCATGTACTCGTGGAAGTCGGCGCCCTCGTAGCGGAAGCCCTGCGGGTCCAGGTAGCCGTAACCGGCCTCCCCGAGGACCTGCCTGCCCTCCGCCGGGCCCGCGCCCGCGGTCACCGCCGGGGCACCCGCCAGGAACATTGCGGCGTGGGCGAGCACATCGGGGGCGGTCGAACCGGCCATGGCGCGGATGGTCTGCTCGAGCTGCGGGGTCCAGGCGCCGTCGAAGGGCTCGGGCAGCACCCGTACCCAGTCGCCGTGCGTGACCGACGGCGGTGTCTGCCAGGTGGCGGCGTCCACCTGGAAGCGGCTCACGACCAGCTTGACCGGCAGGTTGGTGCAGCCGTCGTTGGCCAGGGCCCGCAGTCCCACCCGGCCCTTGGCGAAGGTCGTGTCCTCGACGTCGAAGGCCCAGCCGGCCGGCTCGGCCGCGTCGGTGCGCCACGCCTTGGCCTGGATCCGGGCCCCTTCCCGGCGCACCCGGATCGTCCAGTCCGTGCCCGCGGGCACGGACGTGGCGAGCGTGACGGCGGCGCCGAGCTGGGTGACCACGTCGGCGACCTCCTTCTCGACGCGCAGTTCGACCGCGCCGGAGGTCAGGAAGGACAGCCGGGCCCGGTAGTTGTTGTGGGTGTCCTGGTAGCCGAAGGACAGCGCGTACGAACAGGCCTGCCCGGTCGGCACCTTGTCGAACTGCGCCACCGCGCGTACGTCGACGTCCGTGACCTCGTCGTCCCGCAAGGTCGCATGGCGGCTTGCAAAGTCCGTAGTGAGCGTGAGGATGCCGCTGCCCGGCGTCACGGAGTAGTCGCCGGCGTCGGGGCCGAGCGTCGACCAGCTGCCGCCGCCCGGCGAGGTGCCCCAGTGCACCTGGTCCGCAACCGGCAGGGACGTGTCCGGCAGGGTGCGCCCGAAGTCGTCCGCGAACGGCTTCTTGTTCTCCGTGAACGTCCGCTCCGGCCCCGGCAGGACGACGGTGCGCGCACCCTTGGTCAGGACGGCCACGCGCTTCCCCTCGGAGGTGACCTCGGTGCGTTCGGGGGTGCCGGACAGCACGCTCGCGGTCAGCGGCCCCAGGGCGACCGGTATGAAGTACGAGGCGTCGAGCGCGGACAGGGTGACGGAGGACCGGGGCGCGATCAGCAGCGACTTCGTGGCCGTGACGGTGGCGGCCGTCGTGGCGGCGCGGGCGGGAGCGGCGGCGAAACCGCCGAGCGAGGCGGAGGCGGCGGATGTCGCGAAGACAGCGAGCAGATTCCGTCGGGAGGTGTTCAGCATGCGCCCATGATCCGGCCCGGGTCCTCCCTCGAGGCCATCAGCCGTGCCAGCCGTCCCTTTCTGCCCGGTTTCCATCATTTGATCAGGTGACAGAAGACGGGACCGAGCGCGTCGCTGAGGCGGGAGTCTGCCTGCCTCGGACCTTCCCGCCCCCGGAGCCGGCCATGGCGATGGCGAGGAGAGCGGCTTGCGCGACCCCCAGTGCTGACGGTCAGGAGTCGTGCAGCCAGACGCGGAGTGTGCCGAGGGCGGTGAATCCGCCCGCCTGTGCGTGCGCGAGGTCGTCCCCGTGTTCGTAACCGACGAGGGGAAGGCCGGGGAAATGGCGGGTGGCTGCGGCGATCGCCGATGACCAGATGGCAGCCGCGTCGTTGCTGCTGACGGCGAAGAGGTTGGAGAGGCCGACCAGCCCGGTGCTGCGGTTCAGGACGGCACCGCCGGAGAGCTCCTTGCCGTCGTGAACGGCGAGCACCCGTACGGACGGGTCGTCCAGCAGCGCCGGCCGGAAGACGTCCGGGGCTGCGTCGCCGCCGTGCCAGGCGTCCTGCCAGTCGCGGAGTCGGTCGGCCGTGGAGACCCGTTCGGTGCGCAGAGCCGACGTCGTCGGTGCGGGGAGTCCCGCCGGGCGGTGGATCCATTGGGCATCGAAGAGCTCGACGAAGCCACTGGAGGTGAGGTCGAGCGTGGCGAAACTGTCCTTGACCGAGCACCCGGGTGACGTGGTGTCGATCTCGGCAAGGAAGTCGGCCGGCACCGTGTCGTGGTGCAGAGTGAAGGCGTCGGGGTAGTACGGCGGCGTGCGGCGGGAACTCCACCAGGCCGTCTTGCCGAAGGTCCCCCGAATGCCGTGGGACCGGGACACCGAAGCACACCAGTCGGCGTTGTTCCGCGCTGCGGCGGCACGGAGGGAGGTCGTCTCGGTCGAAGTCACCCGGGACACGTTGGCACTCCTGAAGCCCGATCGCACGCCGTTTTTCCGGAGTCCGCCGCTGCTACCGGTGGTGCGGCGGCGGGGGCGGCATGGTGGCGATGCCGGGGGCGGTATCGGGCCAGACGAGCAGGACGGGGCAGGGGGCGTGGTCGACGATGAAGCGGCTGGCGGGGCCGAGGCTGCGGGGCCCGAGGTGGGTGTGGTCCCCGTCGCGGGCGAGGATCAGCAGGTCTGCGCCTTCGGCAGCGGCCACGACTTCACGCTCGACGCGGCCGGTGCGCTCGCTGCGGGTGCACGGGCGTCCCAGACGCTCGGCCGCATCGGTGAGCAGCTGGTCGGCGGAGGCGGCGGCCAGGTGTTCCAGCGCCGTGCCGGGGTCGCGTTCGGGGCGGGCGCGGCCGAGCAGCCCGGCGTAGGCGCCATGGGCGGCGCCGGGGACCTCGGAGCCGGTGACGTGCAGCAGCACGATGTCGGCGCCCTCCGGCGCGTGGGTGCGGGCGGCGTCGATGCAGGCGGGCCAGGTGCCTTCGACGATCCAGGCGATGACGGTCATGGTGGTCAGCCTCCGATGAGGGTGAGCGAGGTCCACAGTGCCACCACCGCGAGTACCAGGGCAGCAGGCACGGTGGCAAGGCCGAGCTGGGTGAACTCGCCCAGCTCGACGTCGGTGTCGTGTTCGTGCACGATGCGCCGCCACAGCAGGGTGGCCAGGGAGCCGGCGTAGGTGAGGTTCGGGCCGATGTTGACCCCGAGCAGGACGGCGAGCACCGCGCCGGGCCCGGCCGGGGCGGTCAGCGGCAGCAGCACCAGCACGGCGGGCAGGTTGTTGATGACGTTCGCCAGCACCGCGGCCAGTGCCGCGACCGCGAGCAGGGCCCACAGGCCGGTGCCGTCCGGGATCAGACGGCCCAGAGCCGTGGCGAGTCCGTTGTCGACGACCGCGCGGACCACGATGCCCAGGGCCAGGACGAAGGCGAGGAACGGCACCGCCGTGGCGCGCACGATGGCGGTGGGGGTGGTGCGGCGCCGGGCCAGGGCCCTGACGGCGAGCACCACGGCGCCGGCGAGGGCCGCCCATGCGGGGTTGATCCCGAGTGCTGAGGTGAGGACGAAGCCCGCCAGTGTGCACACCACCGTGACCAGCGCGAACATCGGGACACCGGGTGGCTCGGTGGTGTGCGGTACCTGGGCTCCGGCGTCCAGGTCGGTGGCGAAGAACCTCCGGAAGACCACGTATTCGGCGCCGATCGCCACCAGCCAGGGCAGCGCCATCAGGGCGGCGAAGCGGGTGAAGCTCAGGCCGCTGGAAGCGAACGCCAGCAGGTTGGTGAGGTTGGAGACCGGCAGCAGCAGCGAGGCGGTGTTCGACAGATGGGTGCAGGCGTAGACATGCGGCTTGGGCCGGGCTCCGAGCCGGGCGGCGGTGGCGAACACCACGGGGGTGAGCAGTACGACCGTGGCGTCCAGGCTGAGCGCCGCGGTGATCAGTGAGGCGACCGCGAACACCTGCACCAGCAGCCGGCGCGGCCGTCCCCCCGCGGTGCGGGCCATCCAGGCCCCGCACGCGTCGAACAGGCCCTCGTCGTCGCAGAGTTGAGCAAGGACCAGTACGGCCGCCAGAAAACCGATCACCGGCCCCAGCCGCTCGGCCTCGGCGCGGGCGTGCTCCAGCGAGATCGCCCCGGTGGCGATGACCACCCCGGCGGCGGGGACGGCGACGACCGCCTCCGGCCAGCCCCACGGGCGGATGACCGCGCATGCCAGCACGGCCAGGAGCAGAACGACGGAGAGTGCCTCCGCCAGCGGGGTGTTCACCGATCAGACCCATTTCCCGGTCGTGCGATCCGGCGAGCGGTCCGAGCGCGCCGAGTTTCTCCACCCTCAGCTTCGCCTGCCCGCCGGGCTGGACCCCGATGCTGACATGCGTGTCCTGGCCTGCTTCCTCCAGCCGGTCGGCCGGGGCGCTGCTGCACGCGGCCGCCTCGGCGGCGGCCCGCACCCGCACCCGCGCCACCGCCGGGCAGGCCGGCAACCGGTCCTCCGCCGGCGCCCGGCAACCATCGTTCCCCGGGCGTTCACCATGCCCTCACACGAGGGCTTCGTACGGGCTGGACCTGCGACTTAGCGTCGTGACGTCCCGTTCGTCCGATGTATACGAGGTTTAAGTGTCTTTCCGCCATGCACTCGCGGCTCTGGCCGTCGTGCCCGCGCTGGCCCTCCCGGTGACCGCCCAGGCGGCCACGGCCGATTCCCAGCCCAAGGTCCACCCCCAGAAGACCCACTTCGACCTGCAGGCCCACCGCGGTGGCCTGGGTCTGACCACCGAGGAGTCCCTGGAGGGCTTCGGCAAGGCCCTGCGCCTTGGAGTGAGCACCCTGGAGCTGGATGCCCACGTCACCAAGGACCAGAAGGTCGTCGTCAACCACGACCGGCAGATCAGTGCCCAGAAGTGCAAGGACACCGGCCCGGTGACGCCGGGCGACCCGATGTACCCGTACGTCGGCAAGTACATCAAGGACCTGACGCTGGCCCAGATCAAGACCATGGACTGCGGCTACCAGCAGCTGCCCGGCTTCCCCGAGCAGGAACAGATCAAGGGCTTCCGCATGGTGGAGCTCAAGGACGTCCTCAACCTGGTCAAGAGCTACAAGGCCAAGCAGGTCAAGCTCAACATCGAGACCAAGGTGGAGGCCGGCGCGCCCGAGCAGACCGCGCCGCGCGAGCTGTTCGTGCGCCGCGTCTACGAGGAGATCCACCGCTCGGGTATCGAGAAGCAGGTCACCATCCAGTCCTTCGACTGGGGCTCACTCAAGGAGATGCACAGGCTCGCGCCGAAGTACCCGCTGGTTGCGCTGACCAACTACGACTTCCTTCAGGTCGGCAAGCCCGGCGCCTCCCCGTGGCTCGGCGGCATCGACGCCGACGACTACGACGGCGACTTCGTCAAGGCGGCCTCCGCCGTCCCCGGCGTCACTGCACTGTCCCCGAACTACGGCTTCCCGCAGAACGGCACGATCGCGGACCCGAACTTCCGCTTCTACCCCGACGCGAAGATGATCTCCGAGGCCCACCGGCGCGGTCTGAAGGTCATTCCGTGGACCTGCGACGACCCCGCCACCATCGAGGCGCTGATGGACATGGGTATCGACGGCATCATCACCGACTACCCCAACCGGGTGCGGGACATCATGTCCGAGCGCGGCATGCGCCTGCCCAAGGCCTACTCCGCGCCGCGACACTGACGACCGGTACGCCCCGTCGTCGCGTACGCCTCCACAGAGCAGTGGCGGATTCCAGGGATCGCCGCAACGCGTGCCCAGTTGCTTGTTGCGGCGATCCGTTTCCGGTCGATACCGGCGGTCCGGGACGCTTCCCGGCTTCGCGCACTCGACCGGGTGAGACCGGCGCCGGAGATGCCGCAGACGCAGACTTCGAGCACGTGTTGATCACCTGCGAGTCCTGACCGGCCGGTCCTTGCCCGGCTCTGCGTCCCGCAGGCCGGTCACAGGTTGCCGGACACGGCTCCGCGCCATGTCCATCCGGCTCCCGGGACCACGCCCTGCCCCGTCCCAGGTGACACCGCCACGGTTTCCGGGCGGACCGTTGCGACGGACTCCCGGAAGTCCGCCAGGACGGTGCCGTGTTGCACGACCACCGCGCCAACGGCCTTTGTCCACTGCCCTCCGGAGCGCACAGTGGACACGTCGGTCGAGGACGGCAGCGGAGCCGTCATCCGACGCACACAATTCCCAGCAGGCACAGATGTGCCGGTGATGTCGGCTCGGCCGTCGGCGTTGCCGGCGCCGCGGGCACCGGTGTCGTGCTTGCGTCGGAGCCTGCGGTGGAAGCAGGGGCGGTCGCCACCGGTGCTGCGACGTCGGCGTGGTCGGCCGGTGCCTGGTTCGCCTGTGTGGGCGCGGTGTCCGGTGTCGCGCTCGAGGTGGCGAGGGGGTGCGCCGCGGCGGCGGCGGTTTTCGGCTGCCGGATCGTCGTGGCAGCGGGAGGAGTGGCAGGACTGGTCTTCTGCCGTCGGTCGGCTGTCGCAGGCCGGTGGGTGCGGGGCTTGCGTGAAGCCTCGGTGTCCGGCTCCTCCGATGACGCGGCGGAGATCAGCGTCCGGGGCGTGGCCAGGGCCTCCAGCTGCGGCGCCGCGGCCGCGTGTGTGTGGCCGGTGGAGGCCCTGCTCTGCAGAAGGGTGGCGGTCAGGCCGCCGCTGACCAGGGCGAAGGCCGTTGCCGCCGCAGCTCGACGCCGGTTCTTCTTCCACCGTTCCCGCTGCCGGCGCCGCGCCGCGCGGCCTTGCCCGGTGGAGGCCGCGACGGCAGAGCCGCCGGACGAACCGGAGTCCGGCCGATGCGCTGTCACGTCCTCGGACACGTCGTTGCCGCCGAACGGCGCGGCACCGCGGTGAGGAGTGCCGTGCGGGGGCCTGAAAGCGGGGGCTTGCTCCGCGTGCCGTTCACCCCGAGCCGACGCGGTGGTGGGCACCGCGCTGTAGCGCGCGGGCGGAGCTATGTCCGGAGCGTAATCGCCGCACCCGGGGCACACCAGTGCCCCGTTGAGGACTCGGCGGCACGACGAGCAGTAGTCCATCTGCGATCCTTCTGTGCTGACTGCGCCACCAGGGACGCCGGCGACCCGTTCGGGTTCGCACGCGGGGTCGAGCGGCCAGCAACGCTAACGGCACGGGACGCATGCGACGCGTAGATCTCGTGATGCCTCCGTGCAGACTCACCGGCGGTGCGACACCAGTCAGTCGGCGAGTTGAGTGTTGTGGTGGGCGAGCGAGCTGATCTCGCCGGAGGAACTCCAGATACCTGTCCGTCCCGTCGCGCAGGGACCGGGAGGCATTGATGATCTGCGTCGGCTGTTCATTCGGACGCTGCTTCGTGCTCGCCCGCAGGTGCGACGATCGCGCTCCGTCACTGTCGTGCAACGGAGAAATGATGCCCCCGAAGAGAACCTACGCCGCGCTCGCAACCGTAGCTGTCGCCGTCGGCATGCTGGCCGGCGCGGGCGCGGCGAGCGCACACCAGGAGCCGCGGTGGCCGGTCGCCTTCGACCGCACCGCCACCTATCCGGTCTTCCAGAACCGGCCGGCGGGCGAGGACCCGGCCTCCCCGACCGTCGCCGAGATCTCGGCGGCGAGCGAGGACGGCCGGACCCTGGTCTACACCGACGCGTTGGCGCGTCGGATCGGCTTCCTCGACATCAGCAAGCCCGGCAAGCCGCGCGGGCTCGGCACGCTGGCGCTGGCCGAGCTCGGCGACGCCGAGGACGAGCCGACCTCCGTGGCCGTGGTCGGCCAGTACGTCCTGGTCGTGGTGAACACCAGCGCCGGCCACTCCAACCCGTCCGGACGCCTCGACGTCATATCGCTGCGCGACCGCAAGCGGGTCACCAGCTTCGATCTGGGCGGCCAGCCGGACTCCATCACCATCACCAAGGACAAGCGGTACGCCGCCGTCGCGATCGAGAACGAGCGCGACGAGGAGGCGACCCCGCCCGGAGGCGAGGAGGGCGACCTCCCCCAGGCTCCGGCCGGCTTCGTGCAGATCGTCGACCTCGAGGGCGGCTCGCCGCTGCACTGGCGCACCCGGGCCGTACCCCTGACCCGGGCCGACGGCACGGCGCTCCCCGTGCTGGCCGACGCCGGGATCGTGGAGCCCACCGACCCGGAGCCGGAGTACGTCTCCGTCAACAGCCGCAACCAACTCGCCGTCACCCTGCAGGAGAACAACGGCATCGTCCTGATGGACCTGCCGACGGGACGGATCACCAAGGCCTTCAGCGCCGGTACGGACACGGTGCATGGCATCGACACGGTCAAGGACGGCGTGATCGACCAGACCGGTTCGATCACCGATGTGCGGCGCGAACCCGACGCCGTCAGCTGGGTCGACGACCGCTACCTGGCGACGGCCAACGAGGGCGACTGGAAGGGCGGAACCCGCGGCTGGTCCGTCGTCGACAGCCGGACCGGCAAGGTCGCCTGGGACGCGGGCAACAGCTTCGAGCGGATCGCCGTCCGTCACGGCCTCCACAACGAGGACCGCGCGGGGAAGAAGGGAACCGAGCCGGAGGGCGTGGTGGTCGCCACGTTCCGCGGTGTGCGCTACGCCTTCGTCGGCTCGGAGCGCAGCAACTTCGTCGCCGTCTACGACCTGAGCCGGCCGACCGCCCCGGTCTTCCGCCAGGTGCTGCCCACCACCAACGGCCCCGAGGGGCTCCTGCCGATCCCGTCGCGCGACCTGCTCGCGGTCTCCAGCGAGGAGGACGACGCCTCGGTGAACGTGCGCGCCTCGGTGAGCCTGTTCCAGCTGGGCAAGGGCACCCCCGCGTTCCCGAGCATCGTGTCGGCCGCGGACTCCGCCGGCGCGCCGATCGGCTGGGGCGCGCTCGGCGCGCTGTCCGCCGTCCCCGGCAGGCCGCACGAGCTGTACACCGTTACCGACGCGGCGTACTCCGCCACCAGGATCATGACCATCGACACCTCGCGTCGGCCGGCGGTCATCACCCGGGCGCTCCCCGTCAAGGACGCCGAGGGCCGGCCGGTCGGCTACGACGCCGAGGGCATCGCCGCCCGGCCCCAGGGCGGGTTCTGGCTCGCCGTGGAAGGCGCTACGGGCGACGGCAACAAGCTCGTCCGGCTCGACCGCGACGGGGTGACCCGGCAGGTCGTCACGCTCCCGGCGGACGTCGCCGCGGGCCTGGCGAAGCAGGGCTTCGAAGGGGTCACCGCGACCACCGACCGCAACGGCCGCGAGGTGGTCTGGGCCACGCTGCAGCGTGAGGTCAAGGGCGACCCGGCCGGGCTCGTCCGGCTCGGCCGGTACGACGTCCAGGCGGGCACCTGGAGTTGGTACGGCTACCGGATCGGCACCACCGGCACTCCGGGCGACTGGATCGGCCTCTCCGAGATCACCGTGGTCGGCGACAAGCTCGCCCTGATCGAGCGGGACAAGCTCAACGGCCCGTCCGCCACGGTCAAGCGGGTGTACACGGTCGACCTGCCGAAGTCCGCCGCGCCGGCGGGCCCGCTGCAGGTCCTGCCCAAGAAGCTCGCCCACGACGTGCTGCCCGACCTGCGGGCGACGAACGGCTGGACCCAGGAGAAGCTCGAGGGGCTGACCGTGGGCGGCGACGGCCAGGTCTACGCCGTGACCGACAACGACGGCCTGGCCGACGCCACCGGCGAGACGGTCTTCCTGCGCCTCGGCTCCAGCAAGAGGATCTTCGGGCGCGACTGATCCACCGCAGCGCTCATGGGCGCCGCCTCGGAACAACAGAACCCCGTGTACGGCCGCCGGCGGCTCGTCGGCGGCCGTACACACTCATGGCGGGCTGCGCCTCGCCCGGGAACGAGTCGCTGTCGACCGTGGTTCACCGGTCTCGCTGGTGCCCCTCTGGTGCGGCAGGTCTGCGGGAACTGCGATGCGGGCGAGCTCGACGGTGTCTTACGATCGCCTGGCTTGCGTCGGCCGGCAGCCGCAGACCCGCAGCAACGGCCGGGACCCCCGACGTGCTGACGGGACAAGGCGCCGACGCACATCAAGGGGAGGGGAACACAGCACATGCGGAACCGTTTCATGCGGGGGGTGGCGACGCTCGCCGGCCTCGTGCTCGCCGGTACCGGCCTGAACGCCGTGAACGCCGCTCCAGCGGCCGCGGACGAGTACGGCTGCCCGACCGGTTACTGGTGCGGCTGGACGGGCGAGAGCGCCAACGGTTCGATGTACAAGACGAACAAGAGCGTCGCGGACCTCGGCAGCTGGGACAACAAGCTCCGCTCGCACGTCAACCGTACACAGTCGATCGCCTGCCTTTACAACGACAAGAACTACGTGCCGTGGGGCACTTACTTCCCGGAGGATCCCGCCGGCCCGTCCACCGGCTACAGCGGTGAGCCGACCGCGACGATCAGCTCGATCAAGTTCGTCCGCACCGAGCGCGAGTGCAGCCAGCCCGCCTATCCGCGCTGGTTCTCCGAGACCTCTCCCAAGTCCTTGGGCTTCGGTGACATGAACGGCGACCGCAAGGCCGACGTGATCGTCCGCGACAAGGTCGGACGGCTCTGGTTCACGCCGGGCGACGCGACCGGCCGGCTCATCGGTGCGGGTGGCTGGAACGGCATGAACGCCCTCACCCGGCACGGTGACTTCAGCCGTGACGGCCGCGAGGACCTCATCGCGCGCGAGGCGTCCACCGGCAAGCTGTGGCTCTACCCGGGCACCGGTACCGGCTCCCTCGGCACGCGCAAGCTGATCGGTGCGGGCGGCTGGAACGGCATGAGCAACATCACCGCCTTCGGTGACCTGACCGGTGACAGCCGCTCCGACCTGATCGCCCGCGAGGCGTCCACGGGCAAGCTGTACCTGTATCCGGGCACCTCCACCGGCACGCTCGGCTCACGCAAGCTGATCGGTTCGGGCGGCTGGAACGGCATGAACGCGCTTGTCGGCGTCGGCGACATGGACGGCGACGGTCGCCCCGACCTCTACGCGCGGGAGGCGTCCACCGGCAAGCTGTGGCTCTACCCGGGCCGGGCCTCTGCCCTGGGCGGGCGCGTCCTGGTCGGCAAGGGCGGGTGGAACACCATGGCGAACCTGATCGCGGTCGGCGACTTCTCCGGCGACGGGCGTCCCGACCTCGCGGGCGTGACGAACGACAGGTACGCGATCGACGGCTACCCGGGCAACCTCGGCTGGTTGATCACCTACCGGGGGCTGAGCAACGGTCTCCTGGCGGGTGGTGAACGGACCGACGGCGAGTGGTGGGGCCTCAACGGCTTCTGCTAGCCACCGGCCGGCTTCCGCCGAGCCGGTCGGCGCGAGACGGGTGCCGGCGAACTGGGAAACCGTCGTGGCGGCGACGTGACCGTGGGTTCGGATCCCACACCCACCGCGCAGGCCGTACCGCTGGAACCGGCCCCCGACCAGGCGACTCGGTCGGGGGCCGATCCCATGTCCGCTCCCCGACGCGGACTTCGTGGCCCGAACCGAATCGCGGGCGGACGCGTGCGGCCCGGTGCGGCTGCTGCTACGGATGCCGCCGCTTCCGTGCTGCCCACGATCCACCGCGCAGACGGACGTCTTTGAGGACCTGGCGGGCGGTGAGCCGACCCGACGTGGCGTTGTTGCCCGCACCGGGCCATGTCGCCGCACCGGTCAGGTACAGGCCGGGGACCGCCGTGCGGTAGCCGCTGTGTCCGGACATCGGCCGGAAGAAGAAGTTCTGGGAGAGGTGGTGGCTGCCGGCGACACTGTCACCGCCGACAAGGTTCGGATCGGCCGATTCAAGGTCCTGAGGGGTGTAGGCGGTGGCGCGGACAATCCGTGACCCGCTACCCGGCGCGTACTGCTCCAACTTGGCCAGCACCCGGTCGGTCATCGGCTCGACCGCTTCGGGCCATCCGGTGTGCGGGATCGCCCCCGCCGCGTCTCCGCGGATGACCGAGGGCATCGTACGGATCTGGATCCACACGACGTGGTGGCCTGCCGGGGCCCGAGTCGGGTCCACCGCGGACGTCTGACCCACGATGAGCAGCGGCTCCGTGGGCAGGAGCCCGGCCTGGGACTCGGTATAGGTACGTGCCAGGTCATCGACGTACGGCGCCACGTGCACGTACCCGAAGTCGGCAAGCCCGCTTCCCGCCGCCCAGGGCAATGGTCCTTCAAGTGCAAGGTGCAGCATCATGGTGCCGGGGCCGTACAGGTAACCGCGCGATGCGCGGCGTACCTGTGCAGGCACCTGTTCGCATTCCAGCAGTCGCTGATACAGGGCAGGCGGCCCGACGTTCGCGATCACGGCGCGACGCGCCGTCAGCGTGCTGCCGTCGACGCAACGCACACCGACGGCCCGGCCGTTCGAGCACAGGACACGGTCCACCTCGGCACCGGTACGGACCTCGCCGCCGAGCTCCGCCAGTACCGCGGCGAGCGCCTGAGGCAGGCGCTGCGCGCCCCCTTCCACAACGGACATGCCGTTCTCCATGTCGGCGAACATTTCCAGGAGCGGGAACATCGCGCCGCCGGCCACGTCCGGGCCGAAGTCCAGGTGCATGCCCCAGCAGGCCGCCATGGCTTGCGCCTCCCGGGTGGCGAACCAGGTCGTGCCCAGCTCCCTGGTACTCATCAGCAGCGTGTGGGTGAGTTCCCTCGCGCCACGCAGGCCATGGTGGCGCAGGAGGTCCAGGACCTGCCGGACTGCCGCGCTCGACGGCACGGCGCTTCCGTAGAGCCCGAACAGGTACGGCGCGAATTGCCTGTACTGCTGATAGAGGCCTGCGAAGCCCTCGGCATCCCCGGAGTCGTGCTGCGCCAACTGCCCGAGGGTGCGCTCGTAGTCGGAGTGGACACGCATGCTCAGCCCGTCCGGGAAGACGTTGGCATAGGGGTGGTCGGTGGTGCGGAACCTCAGTCCATGACGTGACAGGTCGGAACCGAAATCGGCGTACGTCCGGGATCCGAGGAAGAGGTTCTGGTTGGTGGAGTACAGGTCGTGCACGAATCCCGGCAATGTGGCCTCACCGCTCGCGATGGCACCACCCACCGTGGCGTTTCGCTCCAGCACCGCCACCGACCACCCGGCCCGAGCCAGGTACAGGGCCGCCACGAGCCCGTTGTGACCGCCGCCGATCACGACCGCGTCGTAGGAGCCTGCCGTGGTCATCTCCTGGGTCCCCTGCCGCTCCTGGGTCCCCTGCCGCTCGGCCCTGTGCTGAGGGGGGCACCGAACCGGCCCGTGCCCGGATCCGCGACACGAACACCGCCGGCCGTGGCTGAGACGCGGTGACGCGAAATCGCCGCCCGTTCCCGGCAGGGATGAGGCATCTCGGTACCGATGCCGAAGGCGGCCCGGTGGCCGAGAGCAGCCGGGATCTGCGCCTCGGTCCAGCGCATCCCTGCGGACGCTCCGGCGACCGGGATTTCTGCCTCTCCCCTGGTGCTCATAGGAATCTCTCCCGATCGGTCGCTTCGTCACCCGACTCCGGAATATCCCATCTCCCATGCTCCTCCCGTCTCGACGGAACGCAACATCCGAGGCCCGGCAACGGATGACTCCGACTGCTCGCCGCCGATCGACGCGCTGCGGAAATTCCCTACCGTGGTGGACGGAAAGAGCGGAGACTCGTCCCATGGCTGACATGGGGTCATTCCGGGACGTGGTCACCGCGTGGGCGGCCGGTGGCCCCGGCGACCCCGCGCGCGAGCTGGCCGTGCGGCTGCCCGTCCGGACGGTCGTCCTGCTCGAAGGGCCGAGCGACGCCGCAGCGGTCGGCGCGCTGGCCGCGAGCCGCGGCCGGGACCTGGCGGCCGAAGGGGTCTGCGTCCTGCCGATGGGCGGTGCGATGAGCGTCGGGCGCTTCGCCCACCTCCTCGGGCCACCCGGCCTGGGCCTTCGCCTCACGGGACTGTGCGACGAGGCGGAACGTCCGTACTACGCCCGCGGCTTGGAGCGGGCCGGCGCAGCACAGCAGGAGTTCTTCGTCTGCGCGGCGGACCTGGAGGACGAGCTCATCCGCGCGCTGGGCGTGGCACGAGTGGAGGAACTCGTCCGGGCGGAGGGAGACCTGCGCGCTCTGCAGACCTTCCTCCGCCAGCCCGCACAGCAGGGCCGCACCTCACAGCAGCAGGTGCGGCGCTTCCTCGGCACGAAGAAAGGACGCAAGATCCGCTACGGCCGCGTCCTCGTCGAGGCCCTGGATCCCGACCGCGTACCCGCCCCGCTCGACAGGCTGCTCGCCAGCCTCTGATCGGACCATGCCCAGCGGTGAACGAGGCCGGAGGCCGGGTGCGGGAGAACTGCGTGCCCGGTTCGAAGCGACCGCCGCCGCGCCGGTCCCCGACCTTCAGATCCAGCCTCGCTTGGCGGCCTCCGTGCCCAGCTGGAAGCGGGTCTCGAGGCCGAGCCTGGACGCGATCGCGGCTATCCGGCGGGTCACGGTGCGCGCGCTCGTTCCCAGTTGCCGGGCGATGGCCTGGTCCTTGTAGCCGGCTTGCAACATTCTCAGGAGCAGGAGATCTTCCGTGCTCGGCTGGTCGGGGGTCTCCGGGGGCGACGAGACGAGGGGTTGTGCTCGCTGCCAGTAGACGTCGAACAACTCGAGGAGTGCGTCGAGCAGACCCGATTGATGGACGACGGCGATTCTGTCGTACCGTCCGCCGACCAGGGCGACCAGTGCGACACGACGGTCCATGATCCGCAGTCTGAACGGCAGGGCCGGCAGGAGCCGGGCCTGTTCGCCGCGCCGGGCGAGGCGGGTGATCAGCTCGAATCGGCCGGGCTGCTCCAGCGCCTCCGGGGTGTAGACGGACCGTATGTCGGCGCCGCGGCCCAGCAGGTCCATCGTGAAGGCCTCCTCCAACTCGTTGCTGTACGGGCCCAGGTACGGGGGCCGGTCCAGCACCCAGAAGTGGGTGCGAATCGATTGGGTCAGCTCGGCCACCCGTAGGGTGACCGCCTCCTCACCGGTGATCACCTCAACCAGCCCGGTCGGATCCTCCTGCAGCCGCTTGACGCGGTACTCGCTCGCCAGGTCATCGATCGTGTCCCACACCGCGGTGAACGCCGCCTCGGTATCGGCCCGGCGGCCGGCGAGCAGTGCGCTCAACGCGGTCCGTGGGCTGACCGGCCGGTACTGGCCGTGCCGTTCTCTTCGCAGCACGCCCAGTTCCACCAGCCGCGCCACCGCGTGCTGTATCCGGCTGGGCGTGGTGCCCAGGTGTTCGGCGATCTCCCGCGCAGTCCGGTCCGGCTCGGCCAGATAGGCGTGGTAGACCCGCTCGTCGAACTCGCTGATCCCCAGGGCACCGAGCACCGGACTTCCTCCGTCGTCTCCGCCGGCGGGCGTCGGCCACCGATGGCGCGATCCGCCAACTGGCGATATCGGACACGAGTCTTATCTGTACATCTCCCGGCCACAAGCCTTAACTCTGATCGTCCACATCAACCCGCCGCGCGAGCCCGGAGCCCCCACGACCGGTCCACAGCGCCGGCCGTCAGATCCCCCGCCGATCCGTCCCTTCACCCGACATGTCTGCCACGAACACCGTGCCGCGCCCGCAATACAAGGAGGTGAACGTCACCTGCTCAAAACGATGGTCCCCGCCGCCGTTGGTCGCATCTGTGGTGAGCAACAGTGGGTTCGAGAGCGGAACGACACCGGAGACGACGACCTCCGGGACCGTCCCCGCCAACGGCAGGGCTGAGATCGCCCCTTCCGCATGCGCACTTCGCGTGAGCGGACGGGCCCGGCTTCCCGCGCACCGACAACGTCACCGAGTCGGTGACCGTCTCGGCAGGCTGCAGGGCTTCGCACGGCCCGTGGCTGCATATCGGCGCCACCGGCAGCACCGCCTACGACACGGTGCCCATCAGGGCAGTTGATCGGCCCGTTCGGGCCGAAAACCTACAACCTCGCCCTTTCGAACGCCTCTTGATGTTCTTTGGCGTTTCATTCCCCCTTTTTCACAGGAGTTTCCTTTGCCCACCCCATTTCGCCGCAGATCGAAGCTGATAGCTCTCGGGTCTGCCCTGGCGATGCTGACGGTCGTCCCGCCGTCACTCGCCACCGCGTCGGCCCCCGCGCCCGGAGCGACGAACGTATCGGATGCCGCCGGCGCCCGACCCGGCTCGCTGCGCACCGTCACCCTGGTCACCGGGGACACCGTCACCACCACGACCGCCGCCGACGGCACCGAGACCAGGGAGGTCAAGGGGCCGCACGGTGAAGCCATCGACTTCGAAGTCAACAGGGCCGGAAAGGACATCTACGTCTACCCCGGCTCCGTCCTGCCGTACGTCTCCGCCGGGCTCCTCGACAAGAATCTGTTCAATGTCACGCAGCTCCTCGCCGACGGCTACGACGACGCGCACACCGACCATCTCCCTCTGCTCGTCAGCTATACCGACAGTGCCGCCCGTGCCCGCACCCAAGCGCTTCCCGCCGGGGCCACGAAGACCCGCACTCTCAGCAGCATCCAGGGCGCCGCGCTGACCGAGAGCCGCGACCATGCGGCCGACTTCTGGTCCGGGCTCACCGGAGGGGCCGGCGCGCGAAGTGCCGCACGCGCCGCCGGCGGGGCCCAGCCCTCCTTCACCCACGGCATCGCCAAGGTCTGGCTGGACGGGAAGGTCAAGGCCGCTCTGGCCGACACCACCGCGCAGATCGGCGCCCCGGAGGTATGGGCGGCAGGCGACACCGGTAAGGGCGTCGACGTCGCCGTGCTGGATACCGGCGTGGACGCCGGCCACCCGGACCTGGCGGACCGCATCGCCGGTTCCGCCAGCTTCGTGCCCGACGAGGGCGTCTTCGACGACTACATAGGCCATGGCACGCACGTCGCCTCCACCATCGCCGGCACCGGCGCCGCCTCGGGCGGAAAGGAGAAGGGCGTCGCCCCCGGCGCCGCGCTGCACATCGGCAAGGTGCTCGGCACGGTGTGCGACGTCTTGGGTTGCGCCGGCCAGGGCAAGGAGTCATGGATCCTGGCGGGCATGGAGTGGGCCGCCCGCGACCAGCACGCCAAGATCGTCAACATGAGTCTCGGAGGTGCCCCGACCAGCGGCGACGACCCGATGAGCCAGGCCGTCAACAGGCTCAGCGCGGAGACCGGTGCGCTCTTCGTCATCGCGGCGGGCAACAGCGGCGCCCCGTCCACCGTCGGCTCGCCGGGCGCCGCGGACGCCGCGCTCACCGTCGGCGCCGTGGACACCTCCGACCAGCTCGCCACCTTCTCCAGCCAGGGCCCGCGCTCGGGCGACTACGGGCTCAAGCCGGAGCTCACCGCACCGGGAGTCGACGTGCTTGCGGCACGTTCGCACCTCTCCGAGGGCGAGGGCAGCTACCGGACGATGAGCGGCACCTCGATGGCCACCCCGCACGTCGCGGGGGCCGCCGCGCTGCTGGCCGCACGGCATCCGGACTGGACCGGACAGCAGCTCAAGGACGCCCTGATCAGCTCCACCAAGGCCACCCCGCAGTACACCCCCTATGAGGCCGGGGCCGGCCGCCTGGACGTCGCGGCCGCTGTGCGGGACACGGTGTTCGCGACGGGCAGCGCCTACTCCGGCTACGACCTGTGGCCACACCGGTCCGGTGAGAAGAACGACAAGGAGGTGACCTACACCAACACCGCCGACGCCCCGGTCACGCTCAGCCTGGCGTTGAACGTGCAGGACGCGCCTGAGGGACTGTTCACCCTGTCCGCCACGCGAGTCACCGTGCCCGCGCACGGCACCGGCAAGGTCACGCTCACGGCCGACCTGGACAAAGCCCCCCTGGACAGCCACTTCAGCGGCGTGATCAACGCCTCCGGCTCCGACGGAAAGGTCCTCGCCCGCACCCTCGTCGGGGTCGGCAAGGAGGCCGAGCGCTACGCCCTCTCGGTCACCGCCAAGGACCGCGGCGGCAAGCCGCTCTCCGGGCAGATCACGGTGCTGGGAGAGAACCTCTCCCAGGAGTACATGCTCGATGAATCGGGCACGACCGCCTTGCGGATGCCGGTCGGCACGTACTCCGTGTGGCTCAGCGCCGATGTGCAGGGCACGCACGGCCCGCACTCCCTGGGCAAAGCCATTCTGAGCGCTCCCGAGGTCGTCCTGGACCGGGATCGTGCGGTCGTCCTGGACGCCTCGGCCGCCCGGCAGGTCAAGGCCGCCGTTCCCAAGGAGACCACCGACTCCCTGGCTCACATGGACATCTACCGGACCTTCGATTCCGACCACTACGCGCTGAGCAGCCTGGGCTCCTCCGCGCTCGAGTACGACAGCATGTGGGCGCTGCCCACCGGCAAGAAGGTCACCAAGGGTGACTTCTTCTTCAGCGCGCGCTGGCGCAAGGAGGAGCCCGCACTGACGGTGGCCTCCGGCGAACGGAGCTTCGACGACCTGAGGGTGCAGCGGGGCTCGACACCGCTTCCCGAGGGTCGGATGACCCTCGACACGGTCTTCGCCGGGCAGGGCGCCCCGGCCGACTATGCCGGGCTGCGGGCCCAGGGCAAGATCGCCGTGGTGCGCCGCAACGATGCGGTCCCGTTGGAGCAGCAGACGGACGCGGCCGTACAGGCCGGTGCACGGCTGCTGCTGGTCGTCAACGACGGGGTGGGCAGGCTGGATCCCTGGTACCGCAGTCCTCAGGCCTTCTGGCCCGCTCCGCCTGTCTCGGTGGCGACCCTCACCCGGGACGAGGGCGAGGAGCTGATCACCCGGATCCAACATGCCAGGACCCCGCTGAGCCTGGTCTCCAGTCGCGTCACCGACTACCTCTACGACCTCGTCCGTCACTACGACGGCGCGGTACCCGCCGACCCGACCTACCGGCCGGAGAAGAACGACCTGGCCCGCGTCGACGTCTCCTTCCGCAACTACCGGCCGGACAGGGCGGCCGAATACCGCTCGGACATCTGGCAGGGATTCACGGTGGGCTCCCCCTACCTTCATGAGACTCCGGCCCAGGGCGAGCGCACCGACTGGGTCTCCGCCGACACGGACATCCAGTGGAGGGACCGGGCCGAGATCCCCGGTGAAATCCAGCAGTCGTCCTCGGTGGTGCGCTACAAGGCCGGCACCACCAGTGACCTTCACTGGTTCGGTCCGATCCAGCGTCCCCGCTTCGACAACCAGACAGGGACGCAGGAGAGGACCGGCGACGAGATCCTCGCCGAGATCCCGGGCTGGGGCGACTCCGGTGGCGACCACGTGGGCTACACCTTGGACAACTTCCAAGTCAGCAACACGGTGACGCTGTACCAGGGAGACACGCTCCTGACCCAGTTCTACTCCGACTGGGTACGGTTCGCCGGACTCAGTCCCGAGCGTCTTCCCTACCGGCTCGTCTCGGAGAATTCCCGGGGCTTCTGGACCAACCCGTACTCCACCAGCACCCGGACCGAGTGGGGATTCACCTCCGCGGCCGGCAAACCCGGCGTGGCCGCGGTCCTGCCGCTGATCCAGCTCGACTACACGGTCGACACCGACACCGCCGGCAAGGCGCGCCGGAACGCCGGACTCGTGGTCACTCCCTCCCACATCCCCGGGGGACCGAGCTCCAAGACGATCAACAACCTCACCCTCGACGTCTCCTACGACGACGGCACCACCTGGCAGAAGGCAACCCTCACCCACCGCGGTGACGGCTGGGAGACCACGCTCCACGCCCCTGCCCACACCGCGTACGCCACCCTGCGCGTCTCCGCGCACGACAAGCAGGGCAACAGCGTGACGCAGAGCATCACCCGCGCTTTCGGGCTGAAGTAACCCCCTCGGCCCCGGTACCCGGGCGGCGCCGCTCATCGCGGCCCCGCCCGGGTGACGGGCCTGGTTCCACGCCCGTGTGGACCGGGCCGCGTTCCGGGGCCGTCGACGACGTCTCGGCGATCCACGTCGATGCGGTCCACGTGCCGTGCCACGGGCCGGTGGTGCCGGGCGTTTTCACGCCCGCCCTGGGCCGCATCATTCGTCCGCGGCGTCCTCGGCCTCCCAGCGCAGCAGGTCGCCCGGCTGGCACTTGAGCACCTCGCAGAGCGCGGCGAGCGTCGCGAAGCGCACCGCCTTGGCACGGCCGTTCTTGAGTACCGCCAGGTTGGCGGGCGTGATCCCTACGCGGTCCGCGAGCTCGCCCACGGACATCTTCCGCCGGGCCAGCATCACGTCGATGTCGACGGAGATCGGCATCAGATCACGTCGTCCAGCTCGGCCTGCATCTGCGTCGCTTCGACGTCGCGCGCGACGGCCTGTGCGAGCAGCATCCGCAGCACGAGCACGATGAGTGCGACCCCCAGGATGGCCAGGCCGATCCCGCCCATGATGACGGTGACGCCCGGGTCCTCCCGCTGGCCCGGCGCATTGATGCCCGTGACCGCGAACCACAGGAGGGCAACCGCCACGATCGCGCCGATCACGGCGTCCACGTACCGGAAGGCGGCGTGGGAGAACACGGTTCCGCGTCGCACCATCGTCACCAGCCGCCATACGCAGACCCCGGCGACCTGGGCCGACACCATGCCCAGGATCGTGATCACGCGGAACGAGGTCAGCGGGAGCGACCCGTCCTCCGGGTCGTTCCCGCTGATCAGGACCCACACCATCCCTGCCTGTACGAACACGGTGCCGGTCAGCACCACCACGAGTACGGCGCGCAGCGCACGCACTGTCAGCTTTCCCACGGCCCATCCTTCCATCGACTTACGATGGGAATCTATCGAATCTCGATAGGTGAGGCAAGGGCTGGGATGGAGCGCCGGTGGACGGTGCGCTCCGCGCCGTCCGCCGGGCCGAGGTTCGGCCCGGCCGGCGCCGGCCTCATCCATTGATGTCAGTCGCTGATGCCGGAAGCGGGCTCGTACGGCCGAGGTGCCGGCTCTGCCGGTATTTCGCTACGGGACATCATTCAGGAATTCGTCCCGCCGACGGATGAGATCGCGTCGATTCCGCACAGCGGCGCCACGCTCCCGGCGAAGTACATCCACCACTGCCACCTCCTCGAGCACGAAGACGACGACCTGATGCGCCCGTGGACGATCGTCCGGGCCGATGACCACGGCGGCGGCCACAGCCACTGACGGGACCGACCGGCCCGTGTGTGCCGGTCCGCGCCCAAGGGGCCCGGACCGGCACGGACGCCGTGCCCCCGATTCCTGCGCGTGCGGTGTCCGCGAGAGGACGGACGCTCTCGGCCCTCGGACACCGCACCCCCTCGGCATGCTGTCGCTCCATCAGCTCTGCGATGCGCAGGCTCCGAGCTCGGGAATCCGCACAGCGGCATGGGTGCCCACATTGCTCTGCGGATCAGGCCGGCGCCTTGACGGCCGGGCCACCCTGGGCCTGCTCGCGCACGACGCGGCGGCGCCGGATCGGCATCCCGAGCGTCGGGTTGGCCACGCCCCAGGCCGCGCCCTTGCAGACCAGCTCCTTGTACCGGGCGGCGATGCGCCCGGTCAGGGCCGCCCGGACGGCGCGGTCGTCGGCGGTGACGTACTGGATCAGGCCTTCCCTGCGGCCCAGCGAGATGCACTGGTTGAAGTAGCGGAGCGGCACGTTCGGGAGCTTCCCGCCGGTCAGGCGCGCCGCGATGGCGTCCGCGGCCTGCCACGCGGTGGGGGTGCCCGAAGCGCACGACATCCGCAGCGGCTTGTCGCCCGGTCCTGTCACCATGGCCGCGTCGCCGATGGCGTACACGTCCGGGTGCGAGACCGAGCGCATGGTCCCGTCGACCACGATCTGGCCTGTGTCGGTGACCTCCAGGGCGGTGGCCTCCGCGATCGTGTGGACCGCGAAGCCGGTGGCCCACACGGTGACCTCGGCCGGGATGGCCTTGCCGTCGGCGGTGGTGACGCGGTCGGCCTCGACGCCGGTGACGGCGGCGTGCTCGTGCACGGTGATGCCGAGCTTGTCGAAGACCTTCCGCAGATGACGGCTGCCCTTGGGCGCGAGCCAGTCGCCGAGGCCGCCGCGTGCGGCGAGAGCGACGTCGAGGTCGGGGCGGGCTTCGGCGATCTCGGTCGCGGCCTCCACACCGGTGAGGCCGCCGCCGACGACGACCACGGGCTGTCCGGTCTCCAGGCCCGCCA
This sequence comes from Streptomyces sp. JH14, assembly GCF_029428675.1. GTDB lineage: Bacteria > Actinomycetota > Actinomycetes > Streptomycetales > Streptomycetaceae > Streptomyces. The sequence continues at coordinate 3,759,940 of NZ_JAJNEL010000001.1, forward strand.
GGCGCTCACGCAGCCGGAGCGCTCCGGGGCGGCCGGCGATCTGGTGGGCGTGTTCGGTGGTGCCGGGGACGCCCTGGTTGTTCCAGCCGCTGCCGAGGGCGTACACGAGAGTGTCGTACTCCAGCTCCTCGGTGCCCTTGGCGTCCATGACGGCGACGGTCTTGCGGTCGACCTCGACGCCGGTGACCTTCGCGAGCTTCAGTTCGACTCCGGTATCCGCGAACATCTCGCTGAAGGGCCGGGACTTGAGGTCCTGGCCGACCGCCAGCTGGTGCATCCGGACGCGCTCGACGAAGTCGGGCTCGGCGTTGACGAGGGTGATGGTGACATCCTCGCGGTGCAGCCGCCTGGCGAGGCGCCCGGCGGCGATGGCTCCGGCGTATCCGGCTCCGAGGACGACGATGCGGTGCTGCATTTCCTATCTCCTGTCTCGCGCGGGTTCGCCACTTGAACCGGGCGGCCCGCCGTTTCCTGACAGGAGTGGGATGTGACGCGCCTCACGTCGATATCAGAAGGCGTTGAGCAGGGGTTCCCCGTGGTCGGCGGCTGCCCACTGCTCGGTCACGCGTTCCAGCTTGTCGGGGTTGACCTGGTTGCGGAACGCGGCGATGCCCTCCGCGGTGACCTCCAGGCACATGACGCCGACGACTCGGCCGTCGACGACCGCCACGACGGCGGGGTCGCCGTTGGCGGTCGTGATGTAGACCTCGGGTGAGCCGCCCGCGATGGCGCGCTTGGCCTTGCTGGGCTTGAACAGGCCCCGCATGAACGTCGCGACCGCGACGGCACCCTCGAACGCCTTGGCGCGGGCCGGGACCTTGCCGCCGCCGTCGCCGATCGCGATGGCGTCCTCGGTGAGCAGCCGTACGAGCGGCTCGGTCCGGCCGCTTGTGGCGGCCACGAGGAACTCCTCGACGATCCGCCGGGCGGCGGCCTCGTCGATCTCGGTGCGGGCCTTGCCGTCCGCGACGCGCTTCTTGGCGCGGTGGAAGATCTGCTGGCTGGCCGCCTGGGTGATGTCGAGGACCGCGGCGATCTCCCGGTGCGGGTAGTCGAAGGCCTCCCGCAGCACGTACACCGCCCGCTCATTGGGCGAGAGACGCTCCATGAGCGTGAGGACCGCGTACGAGACCGACTCGCGCTGCTCGGCGGTGTCGGCGGGGCCGAGCATCGGATCCCCGGCGAGCAGCGGCTCGGGAAGCCACTGGCCCACATAGGTCTCGCGCCGCGCGCGGGCCGAACCGAGCTGGTTGAGGCACAGGTTGGTGAGGACCTTCGTCAGCCAGGCCTCGGGGACCTCGACGCGCTCGACGTCGGTGGCCTGCCAGCGCAGGAACGTCTCCTGCACGGCGTCCTCCGCCTCGCTCGCGGAACCGAGGAGGCGGTAGGCGATGGCCTCCAGACGGGGCCTGAAGGCCTCGAACCGCTCCACGTCGCTCTTCGTCAGGGCCATGGTCCCGATCCTAGGCGGGCCGTGTCGTGGTGGTGGGCGCCCGGCTGAGATCGGCCGCACCACGGAAGCCACGACAAGGGACGGCAGTGGTGGGGCTCTCCGCCCGAGGCGGCCCCGGCGGTGCCCATGTTCATGGAGGTGACGGGTGCCTTTAATCTGCAGGAAATGGCAGCCTACGTGTGGCGAAGGGGGATGAACATGACCACTGCACCTGGAGACATACCGCGCCCGTCCGGGCCTGCGGCGACGGCGCACCCGCTGCGGGCCATCCGTGATGTCCGGGACTCCTTCCCGGAAACACCGGGACCGCCGCGCGCTGATCAGGGAGCGAAAGGCGGCAGCGTCCCTTGCCGTTCACCAAGCACCCAAGGCCACCGGAACGAGCGTCGACGCGCCGGACGCCCTTGTCGCCGCCACCGTACCGGCCGACGGCTGGACCGTGGCCGGCCGCCATACGAAGCACCTTCGACGCACCGGCGCCGCGGTGATCAATCCGGGGGACTTCAACCCGTAGCGGAGCTCCTTCCGCGTCGGTATTCCAGTCGGCCAGGACTGCCCGGGGATTCGCGATCGTATTTAGCGCATATCGATAACCCCGGATGACGAAAGCCCCAGGCGCTCGGCCCGGAGCTTTCTCGTGGAGCGGATGACGAGGACCGAACGCACGCTCCGGGCCGGGGCATCACTGACCGTGGAGTGATGAAAGCCGCGCTGACCTGCGGCATCGGCAGGGCGCGGGATCGCATCGCCGCCTGCTGCATGAGCAGGGTCGACCGAACCCGGACCGTGATCCTCCGTCTTCCGCCGTCGGGCGGACTGCACTCCGTAAGGCAGAAAGCAGCCCGACCGGGGGTGGTGCGCGAAATCAATCTTTACATGTGACCAAATATAGAAAATCGGCCGAAAATTGAAAAAGATATCATCGCAGGCGTTTTCGCGAGTAAACTACAGAATCGCGTTCTCCGTGTGGCGTCAACCGCGGGCAAGACTCTGGGCCCTGGCGGGTGTCGCGGCCCTCGGATTCCTCATCGCGCTGGAGTTCGCCGCACGTGGCTACGGCCTGCCGGGGCCGATCGCCAACCAGGTGCGCGAGTTGATATTCGCTCCCAAATCGGGCTTCCTGCTGTACGCCGGTATGGCGTTGATGATGGTGGTGCTCACCTGGCGGCAACGGTTCATCGCGGCTGGTGCCGCGATCGGCATCGACATCGCCTTCTTCGTGGTCCGATGGGCGGTCGACGCCAAGGTGACCGACGGCCACCCCTTCGGCAATGGCGCGTTGTGGGTGATTCTGGGCTGTGCGGTCATCGCAGTCACTCGCCGTACGGGCCAGGAGCGTGTCCTGCTGCTGAAGGGCGTCGGGCTGGGCCTGTTGCTGGTGGCCGGCCGCAAGACCGGCGACACCTGGCTGCTCATCACCTCCAAGGCGCGCCCAACGGTGCTCGACCAGTACGTGGCCACCGCCGATCACGCGCTGGGCAACCCGTCGTGGCTGGTGGGCCGGATTGTCACGGCCACCGGCGCGATCGGCTTCAATTTTCTCGACATCGTCTACGGTCAGCTCGCGGTGGCCGCGGTCATCGTCGCGCTGTATCAACTGCGCAACGTGGCGGTCGAGCGCCGCTTCCCCGGCCATCATCTGGTGCGCACCTTTCTGGTGATCGGCCTCCTCGGGCCGGCCATCTACATGATCTTCCCGGTGGTCGGACCGATCTTCGCCTACGGCACCGGCGCCGAGCACTGGGCGGCGGTCAGCCTGTGGTCGCAGACGCCGCCCAGCGGGCAATGGGCGGTGGCCGACCTGTGGCCGGAGACACCGCCGCCGATCCATACCCCGCATCACATGCCATTCGACGGGATCACCCCACGGAACTGCATGCCCAGCCTGCACACGGCGTGGGCCACCGCGATCTTCATCCATTCCCGGAAGGGCCCACGGGTTCTGCGATTCGCAGGCACGTTCTGGCTGATTGCCACGCTCAGCGCAACGCTGGGATTCGGCTACCACTACGGCGCGGATCTCATCGCCGGCGTGGTGTTCACGCTCACGATCGAGGCAGCCCTGCGCTCCTACGACCGCGGCTGGGATCGATCAGGGATCCAGCTGGTCGCTTACGGCGCAACCGTCTTCGCTGCGCTCCTGGTGTCCTATCGCTATCTGCCGTTGGAGATGGCGAAGCATCCATGGGTGTTCGGGCCGCTGCTCATGCTGGTGATGACCTCAGTGATCTACGGCTACGTAAGGACCGTCGCACCGTGGGAACCGAGGACCGCACCAACGCGGCGACCGGAATCGCAACCCGAACCGGTTTGAATCGTGTTGCACCGGGCGGTGTGCTGAGCACTGCCCCCGAAGGTGGCGCGCGGCGCCTGAACGGGTCGAGGCAACGACAAAGCCCCCGGCAGCGGGCCCGGGGTTTCGTCATGGAGCGGATGATGAGAAGCCGGAGGCCACGTCGCCGTCGGCCGGGACGGGCTGGGACGGGGCGGTGCGCAGCGCCCTGCGCACCGCCCGTCTGGCGGCTCAGCAGTGGGGCCTCATCTCCGTCAGATCGCTGGGGCTCGTTCGCCACCCGCGATCGAGCCGGCTCGTGCCGGCCCACCGGTCCGCCCGGATACGCGATCCGACGGGGCTGTTGCCGACGCCCGTTGCTGTCGACCAGTGACGTCAGCCGATCTTGCGGCCGAGGTCCGGGGTCAGGCCTTGGAAAGAGTGACCTCTGACTCCTGCTGTCCGCTGTCGACAGTCACCCCGTAGTCCCGGTCATCCGCTCGGGCCTTGCTGCGCATCGTTGCGGTGCCGGGCTGGAACGAGGTGCCAGGTTCCTGGCTGGTGAGGCTGACGGACCATGGGACGGGCGCACCCGGGGTGCAGGCCACAGTTGTTCCATAGGTCGCGCCCGGCGTCGCCTTCTTCTGGATCTGGAAGACCTGCCCAGTGAGCGAGACACTCGCAGGCTTGTTGCACGTCACGGTGCCACCGACGGTGATCTGGTGATCCCGGACGTCCACCGTGCCACTCGGGTCGGTGTTCATCCCCATGGTGAGCACAACCGGAGGTTCGGGCATGACCGCATGGACCTCACCGCGCAGAGGCACCGTCGATCCGTTGCAGTACTGCTCGAAGGTGGCGTCGAGTTCGTGAACGTAGCCGTAAGGGCCGAAGGCGATGTGCTCGATGGTGAAGGAGCCGGAGTTGGTGTTGCACCCTTTCTCGGTCCCGTTGTCGATCCCGCTGAACACCAGTTCCGGATCCGCGGGTTGGGCGTAGGGCCATTGCTTCGCCCCGGTGTACGTGGTTCCTTCAGTCAGCTTCTGGCCATCGGGGGCGGCGACGATGAGACGCCAGAGCGTGCCCTGGTCCGCATCGACCGCGACGGTGAGGCTGTTCTCGTCCCTGCTGCCCTGGACATCGAACAGCTGGACCGCTCCAGCCGTGTACCCATAGGACTGACCGCCTGAAATGGGCTCGCCCGGTTCGCCGCTGAAGCTCAGCGATCCCGACGCCGCACCGTAGGCCTGCGCAGTGCCCACCAGCGGTGCAGCCGTGAGCGCAACAGTCATTGCCGCGACAACGCCCACGGCCCGGGCCAGTATGCGTTTCGGCATGGCACTTCTCGTCAAGGTTCCCCCAAGGGAGTATTTCGATCTTGGTCGATCAAACACGCGACATGTGTGCTGCCGAGGGTTGAATCGGATGAAATGTGGTGCTTGGTGAGGCCGTCGAGCCTCACTAGCTAAGCGCTGGAGCTTCAGTGATCGTCACAGGAGCCTCAGAAGTCCTGTTGGTCACAAGGTGGGCGCTGCCTGTCCGGTTGCTTCGCCTGCCTCGCAGAACGACCGACAGCTGCCTGAGGGCCGAGGCAGGGCGAGTTGGGGTCTGTCCTGCGGGATGACGGCTTCGGCGTCCGGTGGTCGGAGCCCCGCCGGCCGGGATTCCCCGTGAGTCCCTGCTCGACGTGGCGCGGTTGTGGCACGGGCACTTGTGATCCGCAGCTTCGGCCGGATCGGTCAGCGATGGTCGTATCGGGCTGCCCAGCGCACCAGGCGCCGACACCCATGCCGTCCCGCCTACGTCGAGCGGGGCTGGGTCGTCGGGATGCGTGAGGTGAAGAACAGCGCCAGAACGGCGGCGAGCGCAAGGATGGCGACCGCGGCGCGCAGGCCGTCCAGCCTGGCCGCGGCGTTCGCCTCCATCGCGGCCCGGGCCACATCCTCGCTCATGCCCGCTTTGTCGAGAGCGGTCTTGAGCTGGGCGTCCGACAGGAAGGTCACACCGCTCCCGAGTTCGACGGCCGCCTGGCTCTTGACCTCGGCCGGGATCGCCGGATTCTGCTCGATGCTGGTCAGGAACGAGGTCGTGAGCGCGGCGATCAGGATCGATCCGGCGAGTGCCGTACCGATCGAGGAGCCGAGGTTGGTGACGGCGTTCTGGATGCCGCCGACCTCCGCGCTCTGCTCGTCCGGCACTGCGGAGACGGTGACAGAACCGAGCTGGGACGCCAGCGCGCCCATGCCGGCCCCGATCAGCAGGAGGGGGACGGTGACCACTTCCGCCCCGGCGCCCGCGTCGAGTGCGGCCATCAGGACCACCGCGCCGGCGAGCAACGCGAGGACCCCGAGCCGCACCACCCGCCTCGGTGAGACGTCCGGGAAGAAGCGTGGGATCAGGGTCGCGGCCGCCAGCAGTGTCAGAGAGAGCGGCAGGAGTCGTGCGCCGGTCGCGAGCGCCGACAGGCCCAGAGCGACCGACAGATAGAGCGGTACGACGAAGAACACGCCCATCTGGACGAGGTATTGGAAGAAGAACATGGTGAGGCCGCCGGTGAGCTGCCTGTTCCGCAGCAGAGCCGGGTCGACGAGCGGCTCCCCGCGGTGTTTCACGAGGCGGGCTTCCCAGCGGAGGAAGATCCAGATCAGAAGCAGGCCCGCCAGCATCAGCCACAGGACCAGCGAGACTCCGAGCCACGAAGGCGCGTCGGGCTTCGGCCGGAACCAGCCCCATTCGCCCGAGCGGAGCACGCCGTAGACGAAGATCCCGAGCCCGAGGGCGGACAGCACGGTGCCCGTGAGATCGATGTGCGGCCGTTCGTCGCTTGTCACGTCGGCGATGCGGCGGGCGAGGACCAGGATGCCGAGCACCACCAGGACCTCACCGGCGAACACCCATCGCCAGGAGAAGTACGTCGTAGCGAGGCCCCCGATGAGCGGCCCGAGTGCGATCGCGACGGCACCCGCGGCCGCGACGAGTCCGTAGGCGGCGGGACGTCGTTCAGCGGCGAAGTTGCCGGCCACGAGGGCCACGATCGCGGGCAGGATGAGCGCCGCCCCGACGCCCTCCAGGAATGACCAGCCGATCAGCAGCACGGGCATGCTCGGGGCGAGCGCCGTGGTGAGGGAGCCGCAGCCGTAGATGCAGCAGCCGATCATGAACGCGCGCCTGCGGCCGATCAGCGCCCCGACCTTGCCGCCGGGAATCATGAACATCGCCATCACGAGCGTGTAGGCCGTGATCGCGCCCTGGACTCCGGTCACGGTCGTGCCCACGTCCTCGGCCACCGTGGCGATCGAGACGTTCATGACGGAGCTGTCGAGCGCCATCAGGAACTGGCCGGCCGCAAGGGTCCACAGGACGAGCCGCGCCGTTGCGGGACTTTCGCCAGTGCCTGACCTGGGAGTCATGGTCGAAGCATTTCAGCTGCCCGGAAGGTGGATCCTCGACCCGCCACGGAGGTCAGTCGCTTGGCGGGCACGAACCGCCGACGCTTCGGTTTCGATGAGGGTGCAGGACTGTGATTCCGGCGCGCCGGGCCATTCGACGGAGCGTGTGTGCCTCCGCCGGAATCCGTACGGATCCGCGTCCGCCGCCCTCGTCGGCACCTTGTCGAGGTCGTTGCGCCGCCGCACCTGTCGTGAAACCCCTGCGTTTGTCGCCAGCCCCCTGCAGATTTGTCCGTGATCGGTAACCGAGGGATCTCGTAAGGGCGTTCATGTGTCTTCATGGGCGCACGGCATCGGCGGAGACAACAAAGGGGCGGGCGGACATGGCAAGGCACAAGGGAAGGGGATGGAACGGCCGACTTCTCGCGGCGGCGCTCGGGGTGACAGTGGTGGCCGCTGCCACCTCGGTGTGGACCGCGCAGGCCGACACCGCCGGAGGGCGGCAGCCGCAAGCGCGTGTCTCAGTGCCGGACGCCCGACCCCAAGAACGGACCGTGGCCAAGGTGGCGGCGGACATCGCCCACGCCTCGGATCGCGGCGCCCGGGGCGTCAACATCACCATCGACGACGGACCGGACCCGGTCTGGACGCCGCAGGTGCTGCAACTGCTGAAGGACAGCGGTGTGAAGGCCACGTTCTGCATGGTGGGCACGCAGGCCCAGGCACACCCTGACCTGGTCAAGGCGGTCGTGGCAGACGGGCATCGACTGTGCGACCACACTGTCTCGCACGACACCACGATGGACACCCGGTCCGAGGCCTACCAGTCCCAGCAGATCCTGGATGCCGAACGCATGATCATCAAGGCGTCCGGGGGTGTCCGGCCGCAGTATTACCGCGCCCCGGGCGGTGCTTTCACTCCGTACAGCCGACAGCTCGCCGCGTCCCGGGGGATGCGACCGTTGGGCTGGAACGTCGACACCAAAGACTTCGAGCGTCCCGGTGTGGACACCATGGTCGCCACCGTCAAGCGCGAGATCTCCAACGGGCCGACCGTCCTCTTCCACGACGCGGGAGGGGATCGCTCTCAGACCTTGGCCGCTCTGCGCGAGATCCTGCCCTGGCTGAAGCAGCAGGGGTACTCCTTCGGCTTCCCCGTGCGGTGAGTGAGGCTCGCCCGCACTGACAACAAGACCCGGCCCGCCGGCGGGGTGGCGTGAACAAGGTGGTCATCGCAACTCCCGACCAGTTTCAGGTGATCAGGAACGGCTGGGCGGCCACGTTCCGGCCTCTGGGCGTAGCGATCTTCGTTCCTGTTGGTGTCACCATTGACGTCAGCCGCCGTTGTCCCCGTGACAGCCTGGAGGAGGCAGAGGGTCAGGGGCGGTTCAGACCCCACGTCTGCAAGGCGTAGGGTCGCCCCTTCTCCTCACCCGTGATCAGCGGCACGTCGAGCAGTCGGAAGCCCGCCTTGGTGGCCACGGCCACGCTGGCGGCGTTCTCGGCCTCCAGCTCCAGGATCACCTGCCCCGCGCCCAGCTCCTCGAAGGCGTACGAGGCCATCACCCGCACCGCCCGCGCCGCCAGCCCCCGGCCGCGGTGAGCCGGGCCGATCGCGTAGCCGATTTCCGTGCCCTCGGGGGCACGCCGCAGCATCACCTCGCCGAGCGGTGCGCCGCCGTCGACGGTGACGGCGAGCAGGATGGTCGTGCCCTCCGCCCGCAGCTGCCGGTCTCGGTCCAGCCGTGCGCGGGCGGCCGCTTCGTCGAAGGGGGAGACGATCGGTGTCCAGTACGCGATATCGGGGTGGTCAAACAGCGCCGGCATCGCCGCCAGGTCCGCCTCCGTCCAGTCGCGGAGGACGAGTCCCTCCCCCGAGAGCTCGATCCGCTCGGGAAAGGACGACGTGGTGCTGCTCATGGTGGGGGGACCTCCCTGGCCTGTTCAGGACGAGGAAGGATAACCGGGGGCGGGCAACGGCTGACCAGTATTTTCCGGGACTCTCATACCTCGGCCGCAGTGGTGCGCTCGGCTCTTCATCAGCAGCTCGCCCATAGGACCCGGCTTGGGGGCCCACCCTGCTCCTTCATGCGGACGCCCCAGTCGCTTGCCGGTGTGCCGAACGGGAGCGAAATCTGCATCAAGGGCCCCTCGGGGGACATCGCGCTGTTCGTGATCACGACGAAGTCGACCGCGATGCCGGATCTCGGCTTCCTCCAGGGCGACCTGACGATCTGGCGAGGAGCGCCCTAGATGATCGATTCGGCGTGTACAGGTCGATCGGCACTGTCCGCCGGCGGCCTCTGCTGACCGCTGTTCACCGTCCTGACTGGCGCGTAGTGGCACGCCCGCCCCCGGGTGTCGGCTGAGACGCGGGTCGTCGGCCGAGAGCTGAGCGGGACCGGCCGCACCCGGTACGGCAGCAGGGCCCGGACCGTGCGTTGCGGTCCGGGCCCTGCCGTGCGGTGCCGCCCTGCGGCGGCGGTGCGTCAGCTCTGTGCGGTGTCGTCGCCCGTCTGCCCGGCGCCCTCGGCTGCGCCTGCCTTCTCGCGCATCTTGCGCACCAGCTCCGCCCTCCGGTCGGCGGCACCCTTGCGGTCGAGGTTGCGGTGCGGACCATTATTCTGCCGTTCGGCGCGGGACAGCCTCTTGCGCTGGCCGCCGCCCATGCCCACGGGGTTGTTGATGTTCTTGCTGACGGTCATGGGTTCTCCCGGAATGATGTGAAGTGATCTACGGATTCATCGGTGGGGGACGGGCGCCGCGACGTCGAAGGACGTCAGCAGGGGCCCGTCACGCTCTCACTCGTAAACCGGCGTCTGGAAGAACATGACAAAGACGTTACCCGGTTCCGTCGGCACCGCACACCAACCCTTTCGCCGCCCCGGCGTCGGCCGGGCTTTCGGCGGGCGCCCGGGGCCAGCCGTTTCCTTCCGGGAACCTCAGCACCGCCCAGCACCCGCCGGTGGTCGCCGCGCGCCCGGCGCGGGTCCGGATGGACGCTACTGGGCCGCCACGGGCGTGGTCAGTGGTCGCGAGCACGCTGACGGCATGAGCACCGGGTCCGTGGAACCCGGCGCACATTGACGCGACAGCCGGGTCATCGGCCTGCCCATCACCGATCCGAGAAACGAAACGGACCGCCGGAGAACCCGACGGTCCCACGAAAGTGCTCGTCGGCGTTGTCATGCGGTTGGACACTCGTCCGCGCCAGTGACTGATCGCCTTGCCTCGGAGGCAACCCGACGCGGTGGGCGAATCCATGCGACGGCGTCCGTTGTCCGGGTAGCCGGCGAAGATACAGCGATGAGTTCCGCCGGCCGGGCCGGTCTACCAGTACGTACGCCATCGAGTCACCGACTGGAGACCCACCATGACGAATCCCTCACACCCGGGCCGCACGCTGTTCGTGAACATCCCTGTGGCGGACCTCGAGCGCAGCAAGGCGTTCTTCGCCAAGCTCGGGTTCGGCTTCAACCCGATGTTCACCGACGAGTCCGCCGCCTGCATGCTGGTCGGCGAGCACGCGTTCGTCATGCTGCTCAGCCGCGAGAAGTTCGCGGAGTTCGCGAAACTGCCGATGGCCGATCCCACCACGCACACGCTGGCGTTGTACTGCTTCAGCGTGTCGTCCCGCGATGAGGTCGACACGGTCAGCGCCGCTGCACTCGCGGCGGGCGGCTCCGAGGCGGATGGCGCCGAGGACTATGGCTTCATGTACTCACGCAGCTTCTACGACCTCGACGGCCACGGCTGGCAAGTCATGTGGATGGACCCGGCAGCGGCGGAGCAGGGCCCCGAGGCGTTCGCGGCCTCCGCGCAGGACACCGACACCCCGGCCTGACCCACCACGCGTAAGGCACGTGGCAAAGCGGTCGTCAACGGCAGCCCCACCGCCTGAAGGCCTCGGACCATGATCGGTCCGGGGCCTTCCCCCTGATGCCCGGCAGGATTCGAACCTGCGGCACCCGCTTTAGGAGCGTGGTGGGGCGATCGCTCGGGTGACCTGCGGCTTCGCAGCTCTGGCCAGTCGCCACTTACACGACCGTAGACACGTTGGAAGCCATATAGGTCAGTTCCCGAACTGAACGACGCCCGCCTCGGCGGCCGTTCGCGGCGACGTGTACGTGCGGACCGGGTGACCCGCGCGGCGGGGCGAGGAAGGGCAGCGGTACGGTCCCCCTCGCGGCGCGGCCCCTATGCCGGGAGGAGGCTGCTCGCCCCCGCTCCGGAGAACTACTTTCCTCTTGGGGGCAGGGGGGGTTGGAGACCGCGGAGGATCTTCGCTTCGGTGCTGAGGTAACCGCTCGTGTAGTCGAACCGCGGGGCGTCGGCGAAGGTCAGATAGAGCCATTTGAAGTTCTCGGCGAAGACGTAAGCCGGGCAGTAGTCACCTTTAACCATGGGGCGCTTGGTCATGTCGGTGATGACGGTGTAGCCGCCGGGCACCCGGTGGTGTTTCTTCAGGTTCTGGAAGTAGCTCCATGCTGTGGCCCGGTAGAACGGGTCGCCGGTCTGCCAGTACAGATCGAAGGCACAGTTGGCGTACTCGGGGCGCAGCATATTGTCAGGCGTGAGGACGGTGAGGTGGATGTAGTCGATCTCCTCCGGAATCACGGTGTACTTCTCCTGCACAGCGGTCCAGGAACGGTAGTACTCCTCCGCCAGGGGGTTGTCCCCGCCGACGGCCAGGACGTTGACCGCGAGCGAGTACTGGCGCCGGCCCATGAGGGCGCCAGTACGGAAGGCGGCCTGCTTGAACCACAGCAGACCGCCCACGCGCTCGGCCAGGTGCTTCTTCAACGAAGCATCGAACATCTGGAACCAGCGCAGGCAGTCCCAGTCGCCGAACATCGCCCAGCCGCCCCACAGGTACTCATAGAAGGAATCCGCTGGTGGGTTGAGGGCGATATCCACACGATCGGCCCATGCTCCGGTTTCCACGTTCAGGGTCGTACCAAGCAGGTCGAGCGAGGAACGGCGTGTCACCACCGCTTCAAGGGCCCGCTTGGATGCCTGGAAGTACCGTGAATCGCCCGAGAGTTGGGACAGCACGCCGAACTCGAGGATGTTGGTGCCGATCTCCGCCAGCGGAACGGTGCTGCCAGTGACAGCGCCGGTACGCAGATTGACGTGCCGGTAGGGCATGCCGGTGGGGGAGCGGGTGAAGGCCGGGAGTAGCCGGTCCGCCAGATCGACGCACATGGTGAGCAGGTCCTGCTCGCCGGTAGCGAGGTAGCCGGCCAGCAGGCCGCCCACCAGCCGGATGATCGCCTCGAAGACCGGGAACTCGGCGTCGAGATCGAAGTCCAGGCGGGCCGTGATCCACTCCAGGCACCGCGCGATCTCGTCGTCCAGCTCCATGACGTAGTGGGTGTCCAGCGCCTCGATGATGGACAGGCCCACCGAGTATCGGTCGGAGAAGAACTCCCGGAATCCTCCCGAGACCGGCAGCAGCTCGTCGTGTCCCCACGCGTGCCGCTGGTAGCCCTTCCAGGCGTGGAGGAACTCAGCCCGAATTTCCCTCGCCTTCCCCGGATCCGGCGGACCGACCCTCGATACGAACGGCTTCGCCGGTTCCGGCGGACCGGTCCTCGATACGAACGGCTTCGGCAGGCGCGAATCGGTGTCCCCACCCAGAGGGACCACCCCGCACGCAGGAGCGCCGAGGAGACCGCCGGCGGTGAGCCCGCCGACCGCAGCCGGAATGCGCAGCACACTGCGACGGGGCAGACGGTTCACCACGCGCGGACCGGTGTGTGTCATGCGGGTACTCCTGACCAGCACAGACGAGAATGTCGCATTATGTAATAGATTAGCTACACTGCGTCGCAGGCGCCTCGAGGGGCCTCTGCTCCGGATTCGCGGAACGACCCAAACAAGCAGCCACAGCGAGGCCACCGCGTCAGGCGCGCGGGAGAGACCCGTGACCGCCCGGCGTATGCGGCAGGTGCCGGGTTTCTCGGGCGCCGCCTGTAGGTGTGGCCTGGCAAGGAGCGCCGTTCCGCCGCTCATCCTTTGGGCGGAAGTGGCGCAAGGCGCGACGGACGGTGGGCATGCCCGACAGCTTTCGCTTCTACGACCTTCGTCACACCGGGCACACGCTCGCCACGCGCTCGGGGGCGACGCTCAAGGACACGATGGTTCGAGCAGGACAGTCGTCCGAGAAAAAGGTGGTGCGGAGGTGGTGCACGACGCTTGGACCGGTCTGGACAACAAGAAAGCCCCCGGCCGATGGCCTGGGGCTTTTGTATGGAGCGGGTGACGAGAATCGAACTCGCGCTCTGAGCTTGGGAATCACCGGCCGTAGAGGCCCGGACAGGGCACTTGAGCTGCGGAAACGCCCTCTCGGTCGGTCCAAGGCTGCCCTGGAGTGACCGAGATAGACCGCAGATGGCCAACCGTTCTGGCACGGATCTGGCACAGCCACTCTTCGTCTAGCGGCCGCTCATCGGTCATGGGTTGTTGGGTACATGGGTGATGGCCAGCAGCGCCATGTCATCAGTTCTCCGGCCACCGGCGTGTCGGTAGTGGTCGGCAATCAGAGCGGCTGTCTTCCAGGACCCGGCCGGCGCCGAGGAGTTGACAGACAGGGCGGCGGATTTCGTCCGGGACCGCCTCGTCCCCCTGCTCCCCAGCCCTCCTCGGGTCATGGCCGGCGAGGTCGTGGCCCATTCGTAGCGGCCTGTCGGAAAGTGGCACGGCAAGCCGCTATGGAGGCGGGCGGCCCCGACAACATCACCTCACGGTGGTACGCATCGGCGAGTAGTGGCCTGCGGAAGCGTGTGTTTTTCATCCTCAACGCCGCACGTCAGTCCCTGTTCGGTGCCGCAGAGCCGGACGCTGCTGTTGCGGAAGTGCTTCGTGACTGCGAACCCGAACGGCAGCGACCGCAAGCGTCGTTCGGCTTACGAGGCCCGGGACACGGCGGTTGAGCTTGATCCAACTCTCCATTCGGTGCAAATTCGGTCCCGTCGAATCAAGGGAGAGCGCCGTGCGCCAGCATTACCCCTTCTCATTCCGTCATTCCTGTTCCTCCCGTCCTTCTCGTTCAGGCCTACGGGCCGCCATCGGCGCCGTCGCGCTACTCGCGCTCGTTGCCCTCGTGGCCCCGGCCGGCCCCACAGCCGCCGCCGACCACCGCCAGCCGCCCTCAGCGAACCCCGCGGCGATCCGCAACTGGAACACCATCGCCACCGAGACGATCAGCGCCAACCTCGGCCCGACCCGCCCCTCCGGGCAGGTGGCCATCTGGCACGGGTTCGTCTCCGCCGCTGTCTACAACGCCGTGGTCGGTATTCAGGGCAACTACGCCCCGTACAAGTGGCGGGAGAGCGGCCCCGCCACGGCGTCTCCCGAGGCGTCGGCCGTAACTGCGGCACACCACGTCCTGCTCGCCTATTTCCCTGCCTCACATGCCCAGCTCGACACCGCGTACGCCGCCTCCCTCGCCAAGATCGACAGCGGCCCGGCAAGGGACCAGGGCGTGGCCTTCGGGGCACGTGCTGCCGCCCACATCATCGACCTCCGCGAGGGCGACGGCCGGTTCGTGGACGTGCCCTTCACCAAGCCACCCGCGCCCGGCGTCTGGCGCCCCACCCCGCCCGCCCGGCTGCCCTTCATCGACACCTGGCTCGGCAGACTCCGGCCGCTCCTGCTCACCTCCCCTGCCCAGTTCCGGCCCGGCGAGCCGCCCGCCCTGTCCTCAGCCCGCTACGCCGAGGACGCGAACGAAGTGAAGACCATGGGCGCGAGCACCGGCTCAGGCAGAACCGCGGACCAGACCGAGACTGCCCTCTTCTACGGGGGCAATCTGATGGCGCAGATCCAGAGGGCCCTCCGCGACCATGCCGCCCGGCATCATCTCGGCATCGCCGAGACAGCGCGGCTGTTCGCCGCGGCGAACACAGCGGCGACCGATGCCGTCATCACCGCGTGGGACTCCAAGCTCCGGTACGGCCTCTGGCGGCCGATCACGGCAATCCAGCTGGCCGACACGGACGGCAACCCCGCGACCGAAGCGGACCCGCTGTGGGAACCGCTGCTCCTCACGCCCCCGCACCCCGAGTACGTCAGTGGCCACACGGCGCTCACGGGTGCCGTGATGCGGGTCGTGACCGGGGTCCTCGGCACCTCGCGGGTCGACCTAGACGTGACCTCCGACGTCACCCACACCACACGGCACTACGAGTACGCCGACCAGCTCAACGAGGACATGATCAACGCCCGTGTGTACGGCGGAATCCACTTCCGCACCTCGGACGTCACCGGATGCCAGGCCGGCAACCGCATCGGCATCTGGGCGCTCGCCCACTACTTCCAGCCGCTGCGCACGGGGAACGCGCAAGCATCGCAAACCGCTCAGCCCCCTCAGCCGAAGTGTCCGCGCGGCGGCGCCTGAAACGCCTCGTAAACCCCTGGTCGGGCGCGCGCTCGGGCCCGACCAGGGGGGGCGAGGTGTACGCCGTGGCTGATGCCATCGCCCCTCGGTACCGCCTGCTCGTACTGCTGGCTGCCTTCACCACCCTGTGGTTCGGTGAGCTGGCATCCCTTCGCCGCAGGGACATCGATGTGACCGGGCGCGTGATCGTGGCCCAGCGGGCGCAAGCGGAGAGGCAGGGCGCCAAGCTCTTCGACAAGGCTCCGAAGTCGGCGGTTGGTGTCCGTCCCGTGGCCTTCCCGGACGAGATCCTTGCCAACGTGGCTGAGCGCCTGGAGCACTACGCATTTGGCATGTAAGTGGCACGGCGTCGGCCCCCGCCGGAACGGTGGAGGAACGATCAAGGCCCAAGCTTCCGGCCTACTGCCGGCGACCTGGGCCTTTGTCGTGCTTACTGCCGGTGGGCACGGACGGTTTCGAACCGCCGACATCTGCTTTGTAAGTTCGATTGAGGGCTTGTTCCTGCCCAAGTAGGACTGATCCAGCAGGGAAGGCAGTGGCCACATGGGTGCACTCAATGTTGCCGGTGGCTCCGCGGGTGACGTGGTGGCCCGTGACAGCGCGGGTGTGCTGTGGCTCTACCTGGGCACCGGCAAGGGTACCTTCGCCACCCGTACCCGGATCGGTGGCGGCTGGAACGCCTACACCCAGCTGACCGGGACGGGAGACTTCTCCGGCGACGGCAGGGCCGACCTCGTAGCACGCGACGGCGACGGCTTCCTGTGGCTCTACAAGGGCACCGGGAACTGGAAGGCGCCGTACGCCGCCCGCACCAAGGTCGGTGGCGGATGGAACGTCTACAACCAGATCACCGCGGTCGGCAATATCGCCGGTGGCTCCGCGGGTGACGTGGTGGCCCGTGACAGCGCGGGTGTGCTGTGGCTCTACCAGGGCACCGGCAAGGGCACCTTCGCCGCCCGTACTCGGATCGGCGCCGGCTGGAACACCTACACCCAGCTGATCGGCATGGGCGACAGCAATGTCGATGGCAAGCCGGACCTTTTCGCCATCGACCGGGTCGGCGACCCTTGGCGTTACCGCGGCACCGGTAATGCGAAGGCCCCCTTTGCAGCGCGCGAAATGGGCAATCTCTTCTTCGCGGAGCACTACAACACCATCGTCTGACTTCGACAGCGGAAGCTCAGAGCGGTCAGGTTGGTGAAGAGGCTTCGGGCTGGAGCTGCCATGGGGCGAGAAATCACGGCCCCTTACGCTGGTCCGCCAATCGGGCCGGCTCCTTACCTGTTTCGGTGTTGTGCGGGCCCAGTTCGGAAGACGCCGTACGCGGATGCGGGCTGAGCTGCGGGGATGTTGACCTGCGGGGAATCGCATTGTTACCCCTGCTCCCCGTGGTTCCCCTTCGCTCCTGCTCCGTCGGGCACGTAGCGGGCACGGTCAGGACTTTCCGCCGGTAGACGTCTCTTGATCGTAAACGTGCTGGTACTCAGCGACCGTGTCGCCGAACTGCCTGCCGCCAAGTTCCTCCAAGCGGCCGTCGCGTCTGTCAACAACGATGGGCCCGGTCCCGATCCACATGTCTCGTGAACTCCCCGTTTGCACGTATCTGGAGCTTTGATACCGGAACTCCCACCCGAAGCGGTGCTCCTTCACACGGATGACTACAGCGGTCACGCCCTCCTCCGGAGGGTACGGCTGCATCTGTGCGAGATGAGCGTTAACGATCTCTCGGGCCCGCTCGGATGTGATCACTGCGCGAGTCTACGAAGCATCTGAGGTCGGTGGAGTCTTGATGACCGGACTCCTCAGGCAGCCAGAGTATCGGTGCCCTCGACCAGGACTCCGCGTTCAAATCGAACTGGCCATCGGCGTGCTGCTCGGCCTCGGGGCCCTGTACGCGACCGTCCAGGCCGACCAGCTGACGAGCCTGGCCCCCGAAGAAGTCGCCGATCTGTACATCCCACTCCTGCAACCCCTGCTCGACGGCGAGGCTCCGGCGCGTCGCTGACCAGTACGTTCCCTGAACCACCCCGGTGATCTTCCGCCGGGTACGCTCGCTCGCAGCAGTGAATCCGGCGTCAGACGTGCACTTTCCGACGTGCATTCTCGGACGCGCACTTTCCGAACACTGGAGGTTCTCGTGGCCAAGGGCTACTGGGTCAGCGCCTACCGCACCATTTCCGACCCCGAGAAGCTGGCTGCCTACAACAAGCTGGCCGGTCCGGCCGTCGAGGCCGGAGGCGGACGGCTGCTCGCCCGCGGCGGGCGGGTCGTCGCCCACGACGACGGCGTCGCCGAGCGCGTCGTCGTGATCGAGTTCGACAGCTTCGAACAGGCCGTCGCAGCTCACGCGAGTGAGGCCTACCAGCAGGCGCTGCTCGCCCTGTCCGACGGCGTCGAGCGCGACTTCCGCATCATCGAAGGCGTTTAGCCAACGCTCCGCCCAGGGACCTGAAGCACCGCACCAAGCACGACGAGCCCCAGAGCCACGGTGGAAAGAACCATGGCGGCACCCTCGGTGGAGAAGGTCCCGTCCTGGCGCACGAACGGGTCGGCCCCGCACCCGGCCCGACGCGGTCGCTGCAGACAGGGCTTACTCGTCCCGCGGTAACCACTCCCACCTGCTGAAACGCAACATCAAGGCAGTCATCCCCGAGAAGAAGGACCAGGCCGCCAACCGGAAGAAGAAGAGCAGCCGAGGCGGTCGGCCCGCAAGCCACGACGCCGATCTTTACAAGGTGCGTTACACCGTCGAGCGCCTGATCAACAAGCTGAAGGCCTGGCGGGGCATCGCGACTCGATATGACACGACGCCCGAGAGCTACCTCACTGGCCTCCCCTCCGCGCCTCGATGATCTGGATCAACAACCTCCTGCAGGCAACTGGTTGATCACAACCACACGCAGGCCATAACCTGCACGGCACGACGATTGCAGCTTGGTATCAGCCCCGCACCCGAGGCCCGCGTGTCGACACCCGCGCCACCTGCATCCCTCCACCTGTCCGGCTATCCGCCCACCCCCGGAGTCATCGTGCGTCGATCTCTCATCGCACCACTCGCTCTCATCGCCAGCCTGGCGAGCCTCGCCGCCGCGAGCCCGGCGCTGGCCGACACATCCGGCGCCGCCGACCCCGTACGGCCCGTCATATCCGCACTCGGCGGCGACCCGGACGATGCCGGCTACCTTGAGTTCCACGCCGTCTCCGACTCCGCGATCGACCCCGCCTCCATCGCCGCACAGCTCACCCTGCGCGTCTCCGGCGACTGGCCGACGACCACCGTCACCGGCTTCAGCCTCGTCTCCGGTTCGGCGCAGGACGGTACCTGGCGCAGCTCCGAACGCCTGCAGCTCGGAGCTCACGGCGTCTACGACGCGACCGTCGACCTCGCCGACACCGAGGGCGACCACCCGGCCTACCTCGGCCAGGGCCAGCTCCGCTACGAGGACCTGCCGGTCTTCGCCGGCACCTCGCTGGACCGCACCACCGTGGACTTCGACCACCAGAAGGTCACAGCCACCGGGACGGTCTTCACGTTCGACCCGGCCACCGGCCTCACCACCCCCGGCTGGACCGAGAGCAAGGTCTACCTCGTGGGAACGCGCGGATCGGGCCCGTACGAGGTCGCGGCCGACGTCCAGGCCGACGGCAGCTTCACGGCCACCGGTCCCGTCTACAGCGGGGTGTACGTGTACGCGGTTCAGCAGGACGCGCAGACCGTCAACACGGTCCCGGTGACCGTCACCAAGGCGCCCAACCCGACCAGGATCGTCTTCGACAAGCCCAAGGCCACCGCCGTGTACGGCAGTTCTTACACGGTTGGCGGAACCGCCCAGTACCTGAGCAGCACGACGGGCGCCTGGACGCCGCTCCCCGCCGGCAACCCGGACACCGAAGTCCTCCTGGATGGCCCCAACGGCGTCCACGCCTACGAGCTCGGCGCCGGCGGCAGGTTCAGCGAGACCCTCGCCAAGGTCACTGGCGACACCAACTGGACGGCCAGCGTCGGGGGCTTCGGCTACCTCCAGCAGGGTAGCGCGCAGGCCGACCTCCACCGCCTCTACTCCAGTCCCGGCGCAGACCTGACTGGTGATGGCAAGGCGGATCTGGTGGCCCGGGACGGTTCGGGTGTGTTGTGGTTGTACAAGGGGACGGGCAGTGGCTCCGCTCCTTACGCTGCGCGGACCAAGGTCGGTGCCGGGTGGAACATGTACAACTCCTTGACGTCGACGGGGGATCTGACTGGTGATGGCAAGGCGGATCTGGTGGCCCGGGATGGTTCGGGTGTGTTGTGGTTGTACAAGGGGACGGGCAGTGGCTCCGCTCCTTACGCTGCGCGGACCAAGGTCGGTGCCGGGTGGAACATGTACAACTCCTTGACGTCGACGGGGGATCTGACTGGTGATGGCAAGGCGGATCTGGTGGCCCGGGATGGTTCGGGTGTGTTGTGGTTGTACAAGGGGACGGGCAGTGGCTCCGCTCCTTACGCTGCGCGGACCAAGGTCGGTGCCGGGTGGAACATGTACAACTCCTTGACGTCGACGGGGGATCTGACTGGTGATGGCAAGGCGGATCTGGTGGCCCGGGATGGTTCGGGTGTGTTGTGGTTGTACAAGGGGACGGGCAGTGCTTCCGCTCCTTACGCTGCGCGGACCAAGGTCGGTGCCGGGTGGAACATGTACAACTCCTTGACGTCGACGGGGGATCTGACTGGTGATGGCAAGGCGGATCTGGTGGCCCGGGACGGTTCGGGCGTCTTGTGGTTGTACAAGGGGACGGGCAGTGCCTCTGCTCCTTACGCTGCGCGGACCAAGGTCGGTGCCGGCTGGAACACGTACAACGCGTTGAGCTGAGCACGGGCTGGGCAACCCGTGTCAGGTGACCTCTATCGGGAGGGAGGGGCGGTACTCGCGTGCCGCCCCTTCGGCGTTCCCAGGCTGTCCTCAGCACTGTTCGGCGGGGTCGGCAGTGACGCCCCCCTGCGCGGTGACCGCTGCGCGGGCGCCGACCCGGCCGGGGTACCAGGTAGATCGGTTGGGGACCGCTGCTCTGAGCGCTGCCCACTTGCTGCCGTGGTTCGCCGTGGTTCCCCGCGCGACCGGGCACGGATGGGGCACGATCACCTGCGTGATCTACTTGGCCGCCATGCCGTCGAGTCTCGCTGCCGCCACCCAGACCAATGATGATCCGAAAGCTGGCGGGGCAGGCTTCGTGATCATCGGCATGCTGGTCCTTCCTCGGTGCCTACGGTCCGCTCCGGCCGGAGGAACAAGCCGAGCTGCGTCGGAAGGACGTCGACCTCGACAACCTGACCGTCCGGGTCCGGCAGGCTGCCCCGGAGCTGACCACGGGCAAGCGGGCAGAGGGGCCGACCAAGTCGGAGGCGGGCAAGCGGCTCGTGGTTCTGCCGGCCTTTCTGCGGGCCGACCTCCATCGGCATCTCGACTGGTACGCCGAGAAAGGTCCGAACGGCCTGCTGTTCGTGGGGGAGAAGGGCAAGCCGTTCCGCCGGTCCACCTTCGGGCGGAAGTGGCGTGCTGCGCGTACGAAGGCTGGTCTTCCTGACGGCTTTCGCTTCTACGACCTTCGTCACACCGGACACACGCTCACGACCCGTTCCGGGGCGACGCTGAAGGACACGATGGTGCGCGCTGGGCAGTCGACCGAACGCGCCGCGCTGATCTATCAGCACTCGGACCTGGAGCGGCAGCGCGAGGTGGCGGCCGGCCTCGACCAGCTCGTACGGGCTCGGCGCGAAGCAGTGGATGACCAGGCATCTGGCACGGATATGGCACGGGACGCCTGAACTGGTCCAGACAACAAAGAAGCCCCGGGCCGATGGCCTGGGGCTTTTGCATGGAGCGGGTGACGAGAATCGAACTCGCGCTCTGAGCTTGGGAATCACCCGGTACTTGACCTTGTGCGTAGCGCCTGACCTGCAAGAACGTGCGCTGAGGGCCTTCTCGCGAGTTCTTCGCCCGCCCCCTTGCTGACCGCTGTTTACCGCGCCTACTGGCACGTTGTGGCACGGAGAGGGGGCCGCACTGAACCCGGCCGAGGACATCACCCGGCTCTCCCCACTCAAGCACCGCAACCTCAACGTACTCGGCCGCTACGGCTTCGCTGCCTCCACCCAGGCCGATGGCGGCCTGCGACTGCTGCGCGACCCGGACGCGCCCCCAGCCTCGACGAGGATGACGGCACCGGAGGCTGATCATGTCTGTCACATCTGCAGCGGAGCGGGCGGCCCGTGAGTGTCAGGATGTGCGTGGGGTGACCAGGCCGGATTCGTAGGCGAGAACCACGAGTTGGGCTCGGTCGCGGGCGTGGAGCTTGGTCATCGCCCGGTTGACGTGGGTCTTCACGGTCATCGGGCTGATCACCATGTGGTCGGCGATCTCGTCGTTGGACAGGCCCCGCGCGACGAGGGCGACGGCCTCGCGTTCGCGGCCGGTCAGCTCTTCGAGTCCCGCCTCGGCACCGGTGTCGAGCGGCTGGGACACGTACCTGTCGATCAGCTTGCGGGTGATCGAGGGTGCGAGCAGGGCGTCGCCGCGTGCGGCCACGTGGATGGCGTGCAGGAAGTCGTCCGGGACGATGTCCTTGACGAGGAATCCCGCGGCGCCGGCGCGCAGCGCGTCGAAGACGTACTCGTCCATGCCGTAGTTGGTCAGGATGACGACATGTACCCCGGCCAGGGCCGGGTCCGCGGCGATGCGCCGGGTCGCCTCGATGCCGTCGACGACTGGCATCTGGATGTCGATGAGCGCGATGTCGGGCAGGTGTTCCCTGGCGAGCTCCAGGCCCTCCTCGCCGTCGGCGGCCTCCGCCACCACCTCGATGTCGTCCTCGAGGTCGAGGAGGGCGCGGAATCCGCTGCGGATGAGCGACTGGTCGTCGACCAGCAGGACTCGGATCACGACGTTCGCTCCACGGGGAGTTCGGCCCAGACGGTGAAGCCACCTTCGCCGCGCGGTTCGGTGCGCAGGAGGCCGCCGAGGGCGGTGACGCGTTCGCGCATGCCGATCAGCCCGACGCCAGGCACGGGGGCGGTGCCTGGTGTGGCCTTGCCGTCGTCGTCGATGCGGAGCGCGAGGGTGTCGGGCCGGTAGTCGATCCGGACCGATGCCGTAGTGGCGGCGGCGTGCCGGACGACGTTGGTCAACGACTCCTGAACGATCCGGTAGGCGGTCCGGCCCACCGCGGCCGGCACGTCGTGCCGCTGCCCCTCAATCGTCAGCGTCGCCTCCAGGCCGGTCCTGCCGGCCCGCTCCACAAGTTCCGGTACGTCGGCGAGCCCGCGTGGCGGGGCCGTGTCGTCGTCGCGCAGTGCCTCCAGGGTCGCGCGCAGCTCCCGGCTCGCCTCACGTCCGGCCTCCTGGATCGCCAACAGCGCCTCGGGCACCTTCTCGCCGCGTCTGCGGGCCACGTGGACGGCGACTTCGGACTGCACCTTGATGACGGAGATCTGGTGGGTGAGCGAGTCGTGCAGTTCCCGGGCGATGTGCAGCCGTTCCTCGTCGGCACGGCGCCGCGCGGTCTCCGCGCGGGTGCGCTCGGCCTCCTCCGCCCGCTGCTCCGCCTGCCGCAACGCCTCCCCTGCGGCAAAGGCGGCGACGAGCCAGGCGATCTCCAGGGTGCCGCGGGCCTGCACCGACACCTCGCTCATAGGCCCGTCGCGGAAGAGCAGGGCAGTGAGCTGCAGAGACAGCAGCAGGGTCGCGGACGCCGTCACCGCCAGGACGCGGTGCCCGGCCCGCACCGCGGCGTACACCGCGACCAGGTACGCGACGGTGAGCACGTCGAACCCGGCCGCCTGGTAGCCCACCGCGCACAGTCCGGTGACGGCCAGGACGACAACCGGAGCCCTGTGGCGCGCGGCCAGCGTCAGGCCGCCGACCGCCAGCAGCGCGTAGCCGAGCAGGTGGGGCCCCGTGCCAGGGGGCTCCCCGGACCACCCGTCGCCCAGCATCAGCGCCGCCACGCCTACAGCGATCGCCCAGTCCGCGACAGCGGCCGGTAGACCGAACCGTCGTTTGCTCATGTGCGCACCCTAGCCAGATGTCGCCACGGGCGAGTCCGGCTCGTGGATGACCGATCGCCTACCGCGTCCGCGGTACCCGCGCGGCTCCTGCCCCGTCCGCGGTAGCCGCGTACGCCACCGGCGGCAACACAAAGTGCGTCCGCACGCGGGACGACCGGCGGCAGGTCCGGCGGACAGGATCGGGGGACATCCAGGAGCAGGAGCCGTACGAGGAGAAGGAGCACCTCATGTCCGTCCGTCACGTGCTTGCCGCACCTGCGGCCGCGCACGCTTTTGTCCAGCCGCTCGCCGCCGACGCCTATGACCTGACCACAGGGCGGCTCGTGGGTACCGCGGCCGCACTGGTGGCGCTGGCCGGTGTGGTCATCGGCGGGCTGGCCCTGGCCCGTGCCGGCCGAATCGGCAATGGCAACGGCCACGGGAAGAGGGGGCCCCTCGCGGCCCTGGTGGCGGGGCCGATCGGCATGGCCGTCGGTGCGGTGAATCTGGCCGTTGCCGACGGCGGTCCCGGCACCGGCAACGGAGTGCTCGGTGGCGCCCTGGCCCTGGTGCTGGGGCTGATCGCCACGGTCCTTGGCCGGCTGTCCCTGGTCCGCACCGGCCGACCGGCTGACCGCTCCGTCCACCTGCGCGCGTCCGCGTGAGAGGCACAGGGCAGGGACTCGAGGAGACGATGATGGCAACCGGAACCACCCCCACGGGCGGGACTCTGGCGGGACTGGGCCGCTTCTGTTTCCGGCGCCGCCGCCTGGTCCTCCTGATCTGGATCATCGGTGTGATCGCCGTGGCGTTCGCCGGCTTCGGCTACGGCGCCGCTCCCGACAACGACTTCTCCGGAGGAGACTCGCAGTCGGCCAAGGCGCAGCAGCTGATGGAGAAGCACTTCCCCAAGGAGCAAGGGGACAGGCTGACTCTCGCGATCAAGGCCGAAAAGGGGATCGACGATTCCGCCGCCAAGCAGAAGATCGAGAAGGCCATCGCCGATCTCGCCGACTCGCCCGTGACAGGACCGGTGACTTCGCCGTATCAGGACAAGAGCCTGGTGACGAAGGACCGACGCGTCGCCCGTACGACCATCCCGCTGAGCGACAAGGTGGTGGAGAAGAGCGAGGTGAAGCCGTTGGTGGACATGGTCAAGGGCGCCTCCGGCGACAGCGTCACGCTCGCGCTGGGCGGGTACATGGCGGAAAAGGCCGAGACGCCCCCGCAGGGCCCGGCCGAGAGCGTGGGCCTTCTGGCAGCAGCCGTGATCCTGTTCATCGCGTTCGGATCACTGGTGGCGATGGGCCTGCCGATCGCGACCGCCCTCCTGGCCATCGTGGGCGGTCTCGCCCTGATGAAGCTGGTGGGGCACCTGGTCCCCGCGCCGAACTTCGCTCTGACCTTCGGCGCGATGATCGGGCTCGGCGTCGGCATCGACTACGCGCTGTTCATCGTGACCCGCTACAAGGACGGCCTCGGGGACGGTGACGACCCCGAGAGCGCCACGGTCAAGGCCATCGCCACCGCGGGTCACGCGGTGCTCTTCGCCGGCACGACCGTGGTGATCGCGCTGATGGGCCTGCTCGTCATGGGGCAGCGGCTGATGACCGGGCTGGCCGTCGCCACGTCGCTCACGGTGCTGGTCACGATGATCGCCGCCCTGACGCTGCTGCCCGCGTTCCTGGGCTTCACCGGACACAAGATCAACTCGCTGCGGCTGCCTCGCCGCGCGTCCCACCGGAACCAGCCGGCTGGTGCAGTGTCCCGGAAGCGCCGTACCCTCGCCGAGCGTTGGGCCGGCGTGGTGCAGCGCAGGCCGCTCGTCGCCGCTCTCGCCGCCGGCGGGATCCTGCTGATGCTGGCCGCCCCCGTGCTGTCGATGCGGCTGAGCCAGCCCGACGCCAGCGTCCAGCCCCGCGACCGGAGCAGCTACATCTCGTACGAGATCCTCTCCGAGGGCTTCGGCCCGGGATATGGCGCACCCCTGGTCTTCGCCGCCGAGATCGACTCTGAGGACGCCGATCTCGCTCCCGTCGTCGAAGCCGTCGGCAGGACCGAGGGCATCGCCCATGCCACGCCGCCCCGGGTCAGCGAGGACGGGAAGGCTGTCACCTTCCTCGCCTTCCCCACGACCGGGTACCAGGACGAGGCGACCACGGACCTGGTGCACAAGCTCCGCGACGACGTGCTGCCCAGGACACCCGGCGGCGAACAGGTCCTCGTCGGCGGCCCGAACGCCAGCACGATCGACACCGCCGACGAGGTCGGCTCGCGCCTGCCCCTGATGATCGTGGTCGTCGTCGCGATGGGCATGGTGCTGCTGATCGCGCTGGTCCGGTCGGTCACTATCGCCCTGCAGGCAGCCGTGATGAACCTGCTGTCCATCGGCGCCTCCTACGGTGTGCTCGTGGCGGTCGTGCAGTGGGGTTGGCTCGGCACGGCCCTCGGGTTCCCCGCCGCCATGCCGGTCACGACGTGGACACCGATGATGATGTTCCCGATCCTGTTCGGCCTGTCGATGGACTACCAGGTCTTCCTGATCTCGCGGGTCCGTGAGGAATACGAGCGGACCGGCGACACCCGCGCGGCCGTCGCGACAGGGCTGGCGCGGACCGCCAAGGTGATCACGGCCGCGGCCGCCATCATGATCGCCGTCTTCACCACCTCGCTGCTCGGCCCCGATGTCGCCGTCAAGCAGGGAGGCCTGGGCATGGCCGTCGCCGTGCTCATCGACGCCACCATCGTCCGGATGGTCTTCGTCCCCGCGGTGATGGAGCTGTGCGGCAAGGCCAACTGGTGGATGCCCGGACGCCGGGCCCCGAAGGCGACCTCGACCGCACCGGCCGGGGCCAGGGAAAAGGCCAAAGTCTGACCCCTCCTCAAGTCGCGGTGCGGGGAGCTCCCGGAGGGCTTCCCGGGCGAGGCCCCGGAGAGCGGACAACGACGAAGCCTCAGGTCGCTGACCTGGGGCTTCGCACAAGAGCGGACTACGGGAATCGAACCCGCGCTATAAGCTTGGGAATCGTCGGCGCCCAGTCATGCTATCTCGCCTCTGACCTGCGGGAACATGCCCAGGTGGCGCTCATTCCGCAGGCTCGTGGACACCCCTGTCGACCGCTGTTGTCCGTCCTGAAGGGCACGGCTGGGGCACGCGCCGGACGGGTTTGGAAGTGGCGCGAGTCACAAGGCGTCGCGCTCGCACGTTGAGACAGGGTTCCTCCTGCACCACCTAGGTGGTGCAGGAGGAACCCTGTCACCAGGGCGTTCCGGCGAGTTGGGGCACGTGGAGGGCACGGAAGGTCGTGAGAGGTCCAGACAACGAGAAAGGCCCCGGTCGTTGACCTGGGCCTTCTTCAAAGAGCGGGTGACGAGAATCGAACTCGCGCTCTGAGCTTGGGAATCACCGGCCACTTCTCGCTGAGCCAACTGCTGACCTGCGGAGACAGGAGACGCAGGCACGCTGTGGGGCTGTGCTTGTGACCGTGGTTGACCGGTGACCTCCGTCCTATCTGGTGCGGATCTGGTGCGGCAGCCACTGCTCGCGGAATTCCGGGTGGTCTGAGTAGGGCGCCGCCAGGTCGAGGAGGTCGGGGCAGGGCCAGATCTCACCGTCCCATTGGCAGTCGTCCCTGTTGTCCCAGGGGAGCTCGGGATCGCCGACAGCAGGGCTGAGCACATGCCGACCCAGGACGCGGCGCTTGGCTGCGACCTCTCGGAGGACGCGGGCAGGATCGTGCAACGCCACGTGCTCTGCGATCGTCGGATGGAAACCGGAGCGGTCCACCTGGCAGAAGTCCACGGTACGACCGTGGGCCGGCCGCTGTCCGCAGCCGTCACCGTCGCATCGGGCGGCCAGCTCGGCGTCCTCGTCGAATCGTCTCCGCAGGAACTCCGTCAAGTGGTCGCTCATGAGCGCATCATCGGTCATTAATCCGACGCTCGACACCCGCTTTAGGGGCGAGGTGAGGTGAGTTGGGGTCTGACCTGCGGCATGCGGACTTCGACGGATCCAGGCTGTGTGCGCTGTGGGCACCCGTAGTACCCCGTGGCTCCCCGCCTGATCTGGCGCGGTTGTGGCACGGCCCGCCCCCTCGCGATGCGAACTACGGCCGCGGAGATTGCTGACGTCTGTCGGCCTGGCCGCATGGGCTGTGCGGATCAGCCAAGGTTGTTGGTGGTCGGTGTGGTTGCTGTACTTCTCTGCTGTACTGCTGGCCCTGGGGCAGCCCGATACGGGGGATAGAAGGGTGAGCGTAGGCAGTTACGGAGTGCTGGCAGTCGTGACGGAGCGAGAGGGCGGCAACGTGTCAAAAGATGGTGGCGGCGCTAAGGCTCGAGCGGGTGAAATACTTAAGAAATTCACTGAAGATGGAAGTGTGACCCCGGATCTTGTGGCTGAAGCTGAAAGCGAGGGCTGGGACGGTTTAGTGCCGACACGGATCATCTTGGCGGCAATCCAGATTGTTCTCCGGTCTCGCCGCGAGGGCGGACTTTCATCAATCGAACAGGTATCGCCGCGATCCGTTCCGATTCTCTCCCGGCAAGATTCACTGACGATGACCGAAGCGTTTCTGGGGGATGTTTCAGCGGTAAGTGAAGCGCAGTCGGAAGAGCTGCTTTCGTTGCTCAATTTGGTAGGATTCTTGGCCGCTCTACTTAAGGAGGAATCCACTTCTATTGAAGGCGTGAAATACCTGCTTTGTGCGGCGGAGGAACTTTGCCGCGAATCCTTGCACCGCGATGTTTTGCGCCGAGGGATTGAATCCGGACCGTGGGACATTAGTGAAGTCGACGTTTCAAACCTTAGTTTGATCGATATGGGAGGCATTGGAGTGCCGACGTCGCCTGGTGTGGAGGTGCGGCCAGTAGGAGCTGGAGGCGGCACGGTGGCCGTCACGCTGGTGAAAGACGGGACGGCCCTACAGCTGCAAGCTTTTCTTGCAGCCTCAGACGTGTTTTGGAATGTCGCTCGGGTAGAGATGATGAACAGGATGCGCGCCCAGGGGGGTACGGTAAAAGAATGGGCTGGCAGGGCAGGCCTGGAAATTAGAGCATCTGTCCCGGTGGTTATGGAATCTGGTCAATCGACTGTCAAGAATGTGAGAGTTCTTGGGTGCGACGGTCCAGGCTGGATGCTCAGGGGAATCGTCAGTGGTATTGGGGCAGACCCTGAAAGTGCAGATGCATGGGCTTACGACACCTTCGCAGGAACGGTAGTTATTGGCACACACCCGCTCGGGAACGTCATGAAACCCACGCGATGACTCAGCCTGCCGGTGCTGAGACCCGACTGCCGTCAGGTGGCGCCGTCAAAAGCCTCGGACCATGATCGGACCGGGGCCTTCTGACTGGTGCCCCGTGGGGGCCGACACCCGCTTTAGGAGTTCGATCCACCCGCTGCCTGTCGGGCTCCACCCGTGCATACTCGGGCCGTTCGCGATTGCTGAACGCTGCTGCTGTCCGTAGTCGTTGATGTCAACGCTGGATGTCAGCGGAACAGCTCCGGCATTGGGCAGACCTCCAACGGTTCATCCGGTCGGTCGGCCCATTTCCACCACACATGGCGGCTGTTGCACTTCCACAGCGCACGGCACGTCCGCTTACCGTCGTCCTCCCGCACTGCCCTGTTGCACGAGCTGAAGGTAGGCCCGCCGTTCCTCGGTGAGTGCACGCGCCCCCTGGTTCACCGAACGGTCACGGATCTCGAAGTCCATCGCACCCCTTGAGCTGGGGTGTTGCAACGACCACTAGAACTCAAGTCACCCGGCGGACCGTTTGGGATTGTCGGGGGAATTGCCGCGTTTTCCGGGGGCGCGTTGCCACCCCCCGTCTGTCCGGACGATGTCTGTTTTGGCTCCGCAAAGCGTCACAACGGGGGAAATGAGACGGCCTCGCCAAAACATACCGAAAACCTGAGCGGAGAACTTCTACCGCCTACTCGGATGCCGTATGGTCACCTTCGCTCGCCGGGCTGGCCGCGCGAGCGTGAAGAGGGGGAAAGGTATGCGTTACAGGATCGCAACCTTGGCCGCAACCACCGTTATCGCTGCCGGCGGGATGCTGGCTACCGCGACGTCGGCGTCAGCGACTCTCGACCCGCCCGGGGGCAGCTGGGACCACACGTGGACCACCGCGGACGCCGGCCATGGCGGCACGATCAACGTTGAGGAGTACGGCGACATTCTCAACCTCTGCGACACGGACGCCGACGGGAAGAGCCCCGTGGCCGAAATCCAGATCTTCAGCCCCTCCGGCTACTATGACAGCGACATCTTTCTCGTGGCCACGGGCGGGTACAGTTCGTGCGACGTTTCCGCTGCTTCGCAGGGGGGCGTGCACAACATCCCTGAGGGCTACACCGTCAAGATCACGATGTACCTTCAGCCGTACAATTACCAGACTGACACAAGCAAGGTCGTACACTCCTACCTGAACGACCACTAGTCTCGATCATTCATGACGGCCCGCCGGTTTGGGCGAATTCGAGGGGTCGTTGCGACACGTGGCTGGTTGGTCAGGCCGCGAGTAGTTTAGACAGGCGCTCGGCTGGGGTTTCCCAGTCGAGCGTTTTGCGTGGGCGGCCAATGCCGCGAAGTTAGGCGTTATCAGTGCTGGTCAAGTGCGCCGATGCGTTCGGTGGTCCCGGATTGGTGCGATGTCTGTAGGCGCCTTTGCGGGGCCTGTCGATCAGTCCCTTTCGGGCCCAGGCGGCCATCTGCACGTTGAGGCTGTGCACGTTGGTAATGCCGAGTGCGGGCGCGATCTCGTCGGGTCGCCAGGCGTGTTCGGGTGCGGACTGCAGGATGGCGAGAATGTCTCCTGCCGTTATGTCGGGTATGGAACATTTCGGAAGTGACCAGGATCAT
This sequence comes from Streptomyces sp. JH14, assembly GCF_029428675.1. Taxonomy (GTDB): domain Bacteria; phylum Actinomycetota; class Actinomycetes; order Streptomycetales; family Streptomycetaceae; genus Streptomyces. The sequence goes on from NZ_JAJNEL010000001.1 coordinate 3,790,344, forward strand.
AGATATTCGTTGAGCGGCCCTGTCGGAATTCCCTCAACCCACCACTCACCCCAGCTCCCATCCCGTCCGCCTTCGACCCACACACCGTGGAGCGGGCGTGGTTCAGGGCGTCAAGGTGGAGCGCGCCACTGTACGAACGACCTTGACGCCCTGGGCCGCGACTGCTCGGCTCTGCCTGGGTCGAAGGTGGTCGAGATGGGAGCCCACAACGCTCGCCACGAACCGGCCGGCACTCGCGAACGGCGCCCCGTCCATCCCGGAGTCTGAGCGCCCCCGCCGGAGGCATGTCCTTGAGCCGCGGGCTTGGTTCTCGTCTTATGCCCCCGGGCCTATCCACTGTGGGCGCGCGTCGGCGCAGCGCGCGCAGAGCGGGCCGAAGGCAGGAGCGTTGCGCGGAGCGGAGCCGGAAAGCGCGCCCGGCGGAGCGGAGCGCAGCCGGGTGCCTTGATGAAGTAGAGAAACTCTTACCGCGCTGCGGGTCAGAGGGCGATCGGCCTGTATGCCAATGCTCGATCGACGATCTTCTCGGCGCTCAACTCGGGGTCAAAGTCCCAGTAGATGTAGTCGCTGACGTGGGGGCATGCGAGTCCGCGGTGCAAGGCGTCCAGGATCTCGTCGCCTTCAGCTTCGTTGGCAATATCGCAGTCCAGGAGGCGCTGGACGAGAGGCAGAGCTTCGGCACGGCTCATCCTCTGGTGAGGGTCTGGCGTCGTCACGGCGTCTTGTTCAGCTGGTAGCCATCATGACTCCGGACATGGGGGCCGGCCCCGTCGAGAGCGTCCAGCAGTCGGATCGCGTAGACCTCGGACATCCGCTCGGTGATCTCTTCAGGCGTGAGCCAGTCAACTGCCGTCGATTCGGCGGAGGTTCGCTCGGTCCCTCCGGAGGGCTTGCACCGGAAGACCATGGCGACGATGCCCCTGGCCGTGTTCTTGTAGACGCCCGTGAGTTGGTCGACCTCGACGTGGATGCCGGTCTCTTCCCAGACTTCGCGGCTGACGCCCTGCTCCGGCGACTCTTCCAACTCCAGTACTCCGCCCGGCAGCTCCCATGTCCCGTTGTCCGCGCGGCGGATCGCCAGGAGTCGGCCGTCCTCGCGCACCACTGCCCCCGCCACGGACACACTGTGCTTCGGCGTTGACGGGGCTTCCTGGGCGCTGTTACTCATGTACAGGAGCATAGGAGAGTGGGTAGGTCTATGGGAACAGCGGTAGGAGGTGGCAGGGCCGTACCTCGGTACGTTCAGATCGCCGACGAGATCGTTCAGCAGATCCGGGCGGGCGTCCTCAAGCCTGGCGACATGGTGCCGAGCGAGTCGGAGCTGGTCGACCGCTACGGGGTGTCGGGCGGCACGATCCGCAAGGCCATGGTGGAGGTTCGCGCGAGCGGCCTGGTGGAGACCCGGCACGGCAAGGGCTCGTTGGTGAAGGCCCGGCCCCCGGTGCGTCATCGGTCTTCGGACCGGTTCCGGCGCTCGCATCGCCAGGGCGGCAAGGCCGCGTACCTCGCTGAGTCCGAGCAGGCCGGGGCCACCGCCAAGGTCAGTGTGCTGTTCATCGGTCCCGCCGATGCGCCCGAGGAGATCGCCGAACGGCTCGGCGTCGAGCCCGGAGCCAAAGTGCTGGCCCGCCGGCGCCTCTACTTCCGCAACGGCACTCCGGTGGAGACCGCTACGTCCTACCTCCCGTGGGACGTGGTGAAGGACATCCCGGAGCTGTTCTCCGAGAACCCCGGTCCCGGTGGGATCTACGCACGGCTCGAAGACGACGGCCATGTCTTCGCGGAGTTCGTCGAGACCCTTCAGGCGCGGCCGGCCTCCAAGGCGGAGTCCTCGGAACTGGCGCTGAGCCCTGGCGCACCGGTCATTCATCTCGTACGTGATGCCGTCACGGAGGAGGGTCGCGTGGTCGAGGTGTGCGACACCCTCATGGCTGCTGACCAGTTCGTTTTCAGCTACCGCATCCCTGCCGTCGACTGACGCGCACTCAACTCCCTTCAACCCGTTGCGATTTCTTTCTCGCGGCGGGTTGACTCATGTATAGGAGTCCTGCACTCTTCTTCATGTCACTCATGTACATGAGTGACGGAGTCGAACACTTCTAGAGGAGTGATCTCTGTGCGCATGATCCCTGTTGACCTGTCCGGTCTGACCGTGATGGTGGCCCAGCCGCCTCAGCCGAAGATGAAGGACAGGAAGAACGGCCTGATCGCTGTCGACGCCGAGACAGGCAAGTCGCTGATGAGCGTCGATGTGCTGTTCGTCGGGAACGGAAACGCCGAGGTCGTCACGGTAGTGGTGATCGAGGACGACATCTCGGGCGACCTGGCCACCGGTACCCCGGTCGCGGTGACCGGCCTGATCGCACGGCCGTGGGAGAACGAGTTCAACGGTCAGAAGAAGCACGGGATCACCTTCCGCGCTGCCGCGGTCACCTCGCTGGCGGGCTGAGCGTTGACCGGCGGACAGATCACCGCGTTAGTCGGCCTGGCGCTTGTCGCTGTAGGGCTGCTGGTCCTGCGTCGCATGCGGCCTGCCTGGTACTGGGTCGTCTTCGCCGCACCGGCCAAGCTGGTCCGTATCGCGATCACCTACCGGTCCGTGATGGAAGCCTGCGGGCTGGACGAACCCCCCACCCGCCTGCGGCGCGCGATAGCTGCGGCAACGCGGCGCACGCCGTCCCGCATGCTGCCCCGCGTAACGCGCGTCCGGATCAACGCGAATGGGCTGGTACTCCGGGTGCGGATGCGACCGGGCCAGGAAGTGAGGGACTTCGCGACAGCGGGCGAGCGGCTACGCCACGCCTGGCGGGCCTACGCGGTGCACGTGTCCCCTCTCAGGCCGGGGACGCTACAGCTTCGGATCATCGGTTACGACGTGCTGCGTCGGGTTGTGATGCCTCGAACCGCATCACGGCAGCTGCTGCAAGTCCCCGTCGCGTTGCGAGCAGACGGGCTTCCGCACCTGCGGGACTTTCGGGCCATCGCTCACGAACTCGTCATGGGCGCAACGGAGTCGGGTAAGTCCGTGTACCTGCGTGGGCTGATATCCGGGCTTGCCTCTCAGCCGGTCGCCCTCGTAGGCATCGACTGCAAGTGGGGCGTGGAACTCGCCCCCTTCTCCCGACGGTTGTCCGCTCTGGCCTGCACACCCGAAGAGGCCGCAGAGCTGCTCGACGCCTTGGTGACCGAGATGACCGAACGGTACGAGCTGATTCGGACCATTCAGCAATTCGCCCCCGCCGCCGGACCCGAGGCAATCAGTTCCGACATCTGGGGGTTGGCTGACGATCTGCGCCCGGTGCCCATCGTCGTGTTCGTCGACGAGGTGGCCGAACTCTTCCTGGCTACCACCGCCTCGGACGAAAAGCGGCGGGACCGCATGGTCACCCAGCTCGTCCGCATCGCCCAGCTCGGCCGGGCCGCCGGCATCTATCTCGAAATCTGCGGCCAGCGCTTCGGCGCCGAACTCGGCAAGGGCGCAACCGCACTCCGAGCCCAGCTCACGGGCCGCATCTCGCACCGCGTGAATGACGAGACCACGGCCAAGATGGCGCTCGGGGACATCAGCCCGCTCGCCGTGATGGCGGCAACCGCAATCGGACCCGACCAGCGCGGTACCGCGATCGCCGGGGACTCCTCCGGTGGCTGGTCGGTGGTTCGCAGTCCGCTCGTCTCCCTCGATCAGGCCGTGGCGGTCTGCACCGAGCACTCCCAGCTCACCCCGGAACTTCCCGGCCTGGCCGCCTTCCGGCCTCTGACGGCACCGGCACCCTTCGCCCTGGCTGCCGACAAGGACTGACCACCGGCCGCTCGTCTCCAAGAAAGGAGGACTCCTATGCGCTCGTCACTCCGCCTGGACGCCGTACTCGTACAAGCCGTGATCGCCGGAGCGCTGTCCTTGTCCCACCTTCACGACCTGGCCCAGGCCGCCGGACAGAACGGCTGGAAGGCATGGGCCTACCCGATCTCCGTCGACCTGCTGCTCGTCGCCGCGTGGCACCGGCTCCGCATCCTGCGGAACACCGGCTCGTCCCGCGGGGCTGCATGGATCTGGTTCGCGGTCGCACTCGCCGCCTCCCTCGGGGCGAACATCGCCACCGCCGGAATGCTGGACCTCGCCGACGTCCCGGACTGGCTGCGCATCCTCGTCGCCGGATGGCCGGCACTCGCCTTCCTCGGCGGAACGCTCCTCGCTCACTCCCCGGCGCCGGTGCAGGACCGACCCGCCGTGGTCGTCGACGAGCCAACGGCAGAAGAGGCCGGACAGACCGTTGATGCGGACCCGGTACGTGAAGAGCTCCCCGCCGCAGAGCCCGTACGCACAGACGTGACCGGAGCATCTGCTCCTGCTCTGCCTGCGGCTCCACACGTACCGCCCGCTCTGATCGCTCACGCCCGCAAGCTGGCCGACACCCATCGCGCCGCGACCGGCCGGGCCCTCGATACCGACACCCTGCGCGCCCGCCTCGGCGTCCCTGCCCCGATGGCCGACGCCATCGCCGCCCAGCTCACCTGAAGGAGGTGAACACCATGGCCTGCAACCGCTTCTGGGACGTCGACCGCATCGGCCCCGTCCAGATCGGCACCCACCGCGACCGCCGCGGCCGCGACGCCCACGCCGCCGTCTGCACCGCCCCCGGATGCGACTGGTCCGCCGACTACCTCAACCGCGCATCGGCCGAGCTCGCCGCCCGGACCCACCGCTGCAACGCCCGCTGATCGCAGAGGAGATCACGTCATGAACGTCCCGCTCTGGCTCGCTCTGATCATCGTCGGCGCACTCGGCATCAAGCTCGCCCGGCCGCCCATGTGGCTGGTCGCCGTCCTGCTCCTCGGCGGTTACCTCCTGGCGGACAGCTTCCTCGCCCCGGCCATCGACAGCGTCGCCAAGTGACCGTCCCTGAAAGGAGAACAACCGTGTTCCAGCCCAAGTACCCGCATTCCGACACCCACACCTACGCCAGCTCCGGCCACACCCCGACGGCGCTCCAGGTCCCCACCGACCGCGCCAATCCGCCGGCTTCCTCGCTTGCGACCTCCCGGCCCGGCCTCGTCGAGAAGGCCCGCACCAATCCTGTCGCCATCGTCACCGGCGTCGTCGTGGTCGGCGCGGTTCTGACCTCTATGCTCCTTGCCATCGCCATCACGGGACTCGCGCTGTCCATCAGCGGCGTCGTCCTCCTGATCCTCGTGCGCATGCTTCGCCAGGAATTCCACCGCTGACCGGCCTCCGGGTGGTGCCACAAGCCGCCAAGCATCGCCACCGCCCGGACGGCCCACGCAACCCTTTCCAGCCGCAACGAAGGAGAACCGTGGACACCCAAGTGCTCGCCCTCGCCTTACCGCTCATCGGCTGGGCCTCGCACACCGCCCTGCTCACCCACCGGCTCGCGACCGCCCGCCGGGACCCGCTCACCGGCCTTCGTACCCGCGCCGCGCCGGATGGACCGCTCTCGCCGAGCGCGTCATCCGCCGCCACCGCGACGCCGTCGTCCTCCTGCTCGACCTGGACCATGTTGACCGGACCAAGGACGCGCAACCGCCTTGTGCTCAGGCCGGCAAGCTCGTGATCACTTCCTTGGCTCGGACGACGCCGCGATCATCAAGCCGATACGGGATCGCCAACAGAGCCGTCACCATACGAGCTGCCTGCAGTGAGGCCCTCGACGAACGAGCGGAAGTCACTTGCCAGGACGAGCTCCGAGTTGAGGTCATTCTCGAACCATGTGACCGAGGGCTCGCCGTCCTGCCCGCAAGTGCGGTAGTCGAGCCCGATCCAGCAGTGCCCATCGCCGGAAATCAGCACAAGTGGTGCTGGCATGCCCCACTCCTCGACCAAGTACGGAGTGTCGAGCAACGAGGTCATCCCGTCGCGTCGCCCGATGCCCATCAGGTGGTCGAAGGGAACGTGGTCTTCGCTCCACGAGGTCGGCTGACTGGTGGGGAACGCATCGTGATCGGCAGCCACGATGCCGCCGTTCTGAACCCGCAGAAGGTCGAGCAGGGCCGAAGGCAGCGTCACACCAAGCACACGCTCGGCCTCTCCCACCATCTCGTCCGTCAGAGGCTGCTGGACACCGTAATCACCGTCATCCCAGAACGTCGCCCTGACTTCATCGAATCGCGCCATGGCACGCAGCCTACGGCGCAGTCGCACTGGGCTCAGCTGCAAGATCATTTCTTAGTCCGGAGAAACGACTTCAAGAACCTCAACGACACTCACAGCCACGCCACCGGGGACATCGCCCTGACCGCCACCGCCAACGCCTCGGTAGCTGGTGCGGCCGTCACGGCATCGCCGGACGCCTCGGCGGAGACGAGTTCGTCGCCATCGCCCGCCGTACTCCGGTCCTGACACCGCTCCACCGGGCTCTGCGTCAGCCCGTCACTCACGCCGGGCACCGGCTCCCGCTCTCCGTATCGGTCGGCTCCTGTCGCGTGGCCGAGCTGCCGGTCCGCAACCTCTCCGACGCTCTCGCCGCCGACTCCGCGATGTACGCGGCCAAGGAATGCGCCGGCCGACGCGGTACCTGCGCCCTCTCCCGCTGACTCAGCTCTGACCGGCCTCCGGGCGGCGCACAAGCCGCCAAGCATCGCCGCCGCCCGGACGGTCCGGCCCCTTCCAACCGCAATCGAAAGGACCACCATCATGGCCCAGCACACCCCTGCCCGGACGCGCATCTGCCCGGACTGCGACGGCTTCCCCGCTGTCGCCATCGACACCGGGATGCTCCTCGACGACGGCACCCGCGCCACCCTCCTGATCACCTGTCGTCGCTGCCACGGCACCGGCACCACCAGCACCACCACCCCGGCCCCGGTCACCCTGCGGGAGCACGCGTGACGGACACCGCGACCCTCGCGGGTCTGGACCCGGCCATCCTCGGCGATTTGCTCCGGGTGACCGGGTCCACCGGCTTCGACCGCTGGCGCGACCAGGTCCGCCGCACCGGTGGCTGCGCCAACCCCATCCACCTGTCCGGCTGGACCCTCACCAAGGACAAGACCACCGGCGAGACCCTGCACCGCTACTCCACAGACACCGAACCCGACGGACGACTCCGCGTCGCATGCGGCAACCGCCGCGCCTCCCGCTGCCCGGCCTGCGCCTGGACGTACTCCGCCGACACCTACCACTTGATCCGTGCCGGGCTCGCGGGCGATCAGGACAAGGACGTCCCGGTCACGGTCCGCGATTACCCGCGCGTCTTCGCCACGCTCACCGCCCCGTCCTTCGGCCCGGTCCACAACCGCCCCGACTCCGGCCGCTGCCGCTGCGGTGTCCAGCACCCACCCGAGGACGACGCCCTCGGCACACCGCTCGACCCGACGACGTACGACTACGCCGCTGCCGTGCTCTTCAACAACCACGCCGGGAACCTGTGGCAGCGCTTCACCAACCGCCTCCGCCGCGAGATCGCCGCCCGCGCCGGACTCACCCAACGCGAGCTCAAAGAAACGGCACGGGTCTCGTACGGCAAGGTCGCCGAGTTCCAGAAGCGTGGGGCAGTCCACTTCCATGCCGTCGTACGCCTCGACGGCCCGGACGGGGCCGACAGCCCGCCGCCCTCCTGGGCCTCCGTGCAGCTGCTCAGCGACTCCATCCGGGCGGCCGTCGCGCACTCGTACACGACCATCACCGTCCCTGCCGCCGCCGACCAACCCGCCCGCGAACTCCGCTGGGGCACTCAGCTCGACATACGGCCCATCCGCGCCTTCGACGCCGGCACCGACATCACCGAACAGGCCGTCGCCTCCTACGTCGCCAAGTACGCGACCAAGGCAGCCGAGACGACCGGCACCGTCGACCGCCGCGTCGGCAACCGCGAGGTCCTGGTCCTCCTCGACGTACCCGATCATCCGCGCCGCCTCATCGAAGCCTGCTTCGACCTCGACGCGCTGTACCCGGACCGACGGCTGAGGGCCTGGGCCCACATGCTCGGCTTCCGCGGCCACTTCTCCAGCAAGTCCCGCTGCTACTCGACCACCCTCGGCGCACTCCGCCAGATCCGCGCCGACTATCGCGCCGCCCAGCAGCGCGAAGAGCTCGGCCTACCCGACCCGGACCAGGACCAGGACCCGACCGTCCTCGTCCTCACCGACTGGCAGTACGCCGGGCAGGGCCACTCGCCAGGGGAGTCGATTCTCGCCGCCTCGATCGCCAGGGACCTCCAGCTCAACCGCGAAACCGCTCGCGAAGCCCTGCACGACCAACTTGTCTTGGAAGGAGTCCGGTCATGAGTGACCCGCTGCTGACCGTGGAGCAAGCTGCCGAACGCCTCGGTACCACCGTGCGTTTCCCTCGACGGCTCATCGCCGAACGGCGGATCGCCTTCGTGAAGGTCGGCCGCTATGTGCGGATCGCGGAGAGCGCGCTGTCTGAGTACATCGCGGGCAACACCGTCCAGCCCATACGCCGTCGCCGGTCCCGCTATGGAAGCGCCGCCTGATGGGCAATGCGAAGGGAAGCCGCCGGCGCTTCGGCGCTGTGCGTCAGTACCGGTCCGGTCGCTGGACCGCGAGCTACTTGGGCCCGGACGGGCAAGAGTTCCGCGCACCCGAGACCTTCGAGACCAAGAGGGACGCCGAAGTCTGGTCTTTCGCAGATCGAGGCCGATCTCACGCGCGGGAACTGGCAGGACCCGGACGCCGGGGCGGTGAACTTCAAGGAGTACGTACTCCAGTGGGTGGACGAACGTGGTCTCTCAGCCACCACTGACGAGTTGTACCGGCGACTCTTGCGGCTCCATCTGTTGCCCACCTTCGAGGGCCTGGACCTCGACGAGATCACCGCGCCCCGTGTCCGTACCTGGCGGACCGAGCGGCTCTCGTCCACCGGGGCCGCCACGACCGTGGCCAAGTCGTACCGACTACTCAAGGCGATCATGGAAACCGCGGTCGATGACGAGCTGATCCGCCGCAATCCCTGTCGCATCAGGGGCGCTGGGAAGGAGTCGTCCGCCGAACGCCAGATCGCCACCGTCGACCAGGTCGACGCGCTCGCCGACGCTCTTGGTCCTCGCTGGCGGCTGATGGTCTACCTCGGCGCGTACGGTCCGATGCGGCCTGAGGAACAAGCGGAGCTGCGGCGCAAGGACGTCGACCTGGACGAGATGACCATCCGCGTGCGCATGGCCGCGCCCGAGCTGACCACCGGTCGCCGTGCTCCTGGCGACACCAAGTCGGAAGCGGGCAAGAGGGTCGTGGTTCTGCCGGCCTTTCTGCGGACCGACCTTCGTCGGCATCTCGACTGGTACGCGGAAAAGGAGCCGGACGGACTTCTGTTCGTGGGGGAGAAGGGGAAGCCGTTCCGACGTTCCACCTTCGGGCGGAAGTGGCGCAGTGCTCGCGTGCTCGTCGGTATGCCGGACGGCTTTCGCTTCTACGACCTTCGTCACACCGGACACACCCTGGCGACCAGGTCCGGGGCCACGCTCAAGGACACGATGGTTCGGGCCGGCCAGTCGTCGGAGAAGGCCGCGCTGATCTATCAGCACTCGGATCTTGAGCGACAGCAGGAGGTCGCGAACGGTCTGGACGACCTCGTGCGGTCCGCCCGTAAGAAGGCAGATCAGGGGCCTTCTGGTGCGGATCTGGTGCGGGACCCCTGAAGTGGTCCAGACAACAAAGAAGCCCCCGGCCGTTGGCCTGGGGCTTTTTCATGGAGCGGGTGACGAGAATCGAACTCGCGCTCTGAGCTTGGGAAGCTCATGTTCTACCATTAAACTACACCCGCACGGAGCGCTGGTTGATCAGCGGCTCACCGTCGCACACTCTACCTCATCGCAGGCCCCCGGCGTACGAGCCGGGGGCCTGGTCGTTGTGCCCGGAGGGTGGACACGGGTGCCGCGGGCGGTAGTTGGGGGCGTAGCGTACGCAGTCGGAGTGCCGCCTGGAGCGGCGTCCTGTTCATCCCCTAATGTGGCTTTCTCGTCCACGGTTTGTTGGGGAAGGGACTTGATGGACTCCATGCAGCGCACCGTCGTCCGCTGTGCCGAAGGGCACGTTTTCGCTACCGCTTCGTTCCCGATGCAGCAGCTCGGGACCGATCGGATCGGTCCGGGGCGGCTTATCCGCTGTCCGCGCTGCGCCCGGTTGCGGCATGCCGTTCCCGTGGTGTTCGAGCAGCGGTAGAGGCGGCGGCAGACGGTCGTGGCAGGCGCGCGGGTGCGGTCCGGTTGGGGCGGGCCCGCGCGTTCTGCGTATCCTCGGGGCGTGCTTCTCTCAGACAAGGACATCCGGGCCGAGATCGACGCCGGGCGGGTCCGCATTGATCCGTTCGAACCGTCGATGGTGCAGCCCTCGAGCATCGACGTGCGGCTCGACCGCTACTTCCGGGTGTTCGAGAACCACCGCTATCCACACATCGACCCAGCCGTCGAGCAGGCGGACCTGACCCGCATGGTCGAGCCGGACGGGGACGAGGCGTTCATCCTGCACCCCGGTGAATTCGTTCTCGCCTCGACGTACGAGGTCATCTCGCTGCCCGACGATCTTGCGTCGCGGCTGGAGGGCAAGAGTTCGCTCGGCCGGCTCGGGCTGGTGACGCATTCGACGGCCGGGTTCATCGATCCCGGGTTCTCCGGGCATGTGACCCTCGAGCTGTCGAATCTCGCGACGCTGCCGATCAAGCTGTGGCCGGGGATGAAGATCGGCCAGCTGTGCATGTTCCGGCTGAGTTCGCCGTCGGAGTTCCCGTACGGCTCCGAGCGGTACGGGTCGCGCTACCAGGGGCAGCGCGGGCCGACGGCCTCGCGCTCCTTCATGAACTTCCACCGGACTCAGGTGTGATGCGGGACCATGAATGACGTACGGGAGAACCTGACGTACGAGGGGTTCGGCCATGCGGTGCGCGAACTCGCGCAGGCCGTGGCCGACGACGGGTACGAGCCGGATGTGGTGCTGAGCATCGCGCGCGGTGGCGTTTTTGTCGCGGGCGGGCTGGCGTACGCGCTGGACTGCAAGAACATCCACCTCGTGAACGTGGAGTTCTATACCGGGGTGGGGACGACGCTGGAGATGCCGGTCATGCTGGCACCCGTTCCGAATGCGATCGATTTCTCGGACAAGAAGGTTCTGATCGCCGACGACGTCGCCGACACCGGGAAGACGCTGAAGCTGGTCCGCGATTTCTGCATCGATCACGTCGCCGAGGTGCGCAGCGCGGTCATCTACGAGAAGTCGCACTCGCTCGTGAAGTGCGAGTACGTGTGGAAGAAGACCGATCGCTGGATCAACTTCCCGTGGAGTGTGGAGAAGCCCGTGGTGCGGCGCAGTGGGCAGGTTCTCGACGCCTGAGGGCCGAGCGCGTGGATGTGCAGAACCCCCGGTGCCGTGGCGCCGGGGGTTCTCTGGTGCGTGCGGGTGTCAGATCGTGCCGAGCTTGATGATCGACAGCAGTGCGATCAGCTGGATCGCGGACGCGCCCAGCGCCTTTGGCCACGGCAGGTCGTGCGACTTGCTCACCATGGAGGTGAAGAGCGCGGCCGAGGCCAGCCAGGTCGCCCAGCCGAGGAGCTGGACCAGAGTGTTCTCGCCGCCGAGGAACAGCGCGAAGACCAGCCGGGGGGCGTCCGTGATCGACATGATCAGCATGGAAAGGCCTACGGTCGGCTGCCAGGCGCCGTCGCCGCCGAGCTGGCGGGCGAGAGTGTGGGTGACCGCGCCGAGGACCAGGCCGCCGATGACGAAGCCGATGCCCGTGAAGACGACGTACGGGACGGCGGTGGAGATCGTCGCGTGGATCGCGTCGTCGCGGGCCTGGTCGAAGCCGAAGAGCGCCAGCAGTCCGTAGAGGAACGTGATGATGAGCGCCGGACCCCAGACGGGGTGGTCGCGCATCTGCCAGAACGTCGGACCGGGGCGCAGCACTATGCCGCTCAGCAGTTGCTTCCAGTGCAGGCGGGGGCCTGCGGGCTGGGCGGGCACCTGGCCGGCGCGGTAAGTGTTGCCGTCGCCGTACGGGTCCTCGTCGATGCTGAACGCCTGGGTGTGACCCGGGTTGTTGGCGTACGGGTCGCCCTGGTGGGGGTACTGGGGGTGCTGCGGCTGGTGGTACGGGTGCGGGTCGCCGAAGTATTCGGGCTCGCCGTGTGCGCCGCCGTAGCCGCTGTTGCCCTGATGCGTGCCGGGCCGGCCCGCTGCGTACGGGGCGCCGTTGCCTCCCGTCGGCGGCCATGGCTGCTGACCGTACGGCGGCGGTGGTGCCTGTGTGCCGTACGGCTGCTGCCGCGCTTGCTGTTGTCCTTGCTGCGGGGTGCGGTTGTCCCGGCCGCGTCCGATCCTGAATCCAGCCACGTAATCGAACGTACCTGCTCCGAGCGTGTGCGGTGGGAGAGCCGGGGGAACCGGGGCGCCTTTGCGGCCGAGCTGTGACATCCCTTAGGGGGAGTTGGGGGCGCGCCCCCAGGGGAGCCCTCAGGGGGCACGGGGTGGTCTTGGAACGATGCCGAACGGTGCGGGCTCCGGGGCCGTCCCGGATACGGCGTCCCGTACGGCGGAAGCGGCCGGTCCTGCCCCCGAGGCAGGTCCGGCCGCTTCCGTCGCACGATGGCCCGGGTTACTTCACCGGCTCGGGCTCCGGTGCGTCCGCCGGCTCAGGTTCGCCCGCCGGGTCCGCCGGGGTCTTCACCGAGTCGAGCAGCAGCTGCGATACGTCGACCACCTGGACCGACTCTTTCGCCTTGCCGTCGTTCTTCTTGCCGTTGACCGAGTCGGTCAGCATGACGAGGCAGAACGGGCAGGCGGTGGAGACGATGTCCGGGTTGAGGGAGAGGGCCTCGTCGACGCGCTCGTTGTTGATGCGCTTGCCGATCCGCTCCTCCATCCACATCCGGGCACCACCGGCGCCGCAGCAGAAGCCGCGCTCCTTGTGGCGGTGCATCTCCTCGTTCCGCAGCCCCGGCACCTTCGCGATGATCTCGCGCGGCGGCGTGTAGATCTTGTTGTGCCGGCCCAGGTAGCACGGGTCGTGGTACGTGATCAGGCCCTCGACCGGGGTCACCGGGATCAGCTTGCCCTCGTCCACCAGGTGCTGGAGCAGCTGCGTGTGGTGGATGACCTCGTACTCGCCGCCGAGCTGCGGGTACTCGTTCGCGATGGTGTTGAAGCAGTGCGGGCAGGTCGCGACGATCTTCTTCGACGACTTCGGCTTCTTCGTCGTCTCGTCCTCGTCGTCCTCGCCGAACGCCATGTTCAGCATCGCGACGTTCTCCTGGCCGAGCTGCTGGAACAGCGGCTCGTTGCCCAGGCGGCGGGCGGAGTCACCCGTGCACTTCTCGTCGCCGCCCATGATCGCGAACTTGACGCCCGCGATGTGGAGGAGCTCCGCGAAGGCCTTCGTGGTCTTCTTCGCCCGGTCCTCCAGGGCACCCGCGCAGCCGACCCAGTACAGGTAGTCGATCTCCGAGAGGTCCTCGACGTCCTTGCCGACGATCGGGACCTCGAAGTCGACCTCCTTGGTCCACTCGACGCGCTGCTTCTTGGCGAGCCCCCAGGGGTTGCCCTTCTTCTCCAGGTTCTTGAGCATCGTGCCCGCCTCGGACGGGAACGCGGACTCGATCATCACCTGGTAGCGGCGCATGTCGACGATGTGGTCGATGTGCTCGATGTCGACCGGGCACTGCTCCACGCACGCACCACAGGTGGTGCAGGACCAGAGCACGTCCGGGTCGATGACGCCGTTCTCCTCGACCGTGCCGATCAGCGGGCGCTCGGCCTCGGCGAGCGCGGCGGCGGGGACGTCCTTCAGCTGCTCCTCGGTCGCCTTCTCGTTGCCCTCCATGTCCTTGCCGCCGCCGGCGAGCAGGTAGGGGGCCTTGGCGTGCGCGTGGTCGCGCAGCGACATGATCAGGAGCTTCGGGGAGAGCGGCTTGCCGGTGTTCCAGGCGGGGCACTGCGACTGGCAGCGACCGCACTCGGTGCACGTGGAGAAGTCGAGGATGCCCTTCCAGGAGAACTGCTCGACCTGGGAGACGCCGAAGACGTCGTCCTCGCCCGGGTCCTCGAAGTCGATCTCCTTGCCGCCGGACGTCATCGGCTGCAGCGCGCCGAGCGCGACCGCGCCGTCCGCGTTCCGCTTGAACCAGATGTTCGGGAAGCCGAGGAAGCGGTGCCAGGCGACACCCATGTTGGTGTTGAGCGAGACCGTGATCATCCAGATCAGCGAGGTGCCGATCTTGATCATCGCGGTGAAGTAGATGAGGTTCTGGAGTGCGCCGAGGCCGAGCCCCTTGAAGGCGAGGACCAGGGGGTACGAGACGAAGTACGCGGCCTCGTAGCCCTCTACGTGGTGGATCGCGCCCTCGAGACCGCGCAGGGTCAGGATCGCGAGGCCGATGACGAGGATGACGTACTCGACGAAGTACGCCTGCCAGGCCTTGGAGCCCGCGAAACGGGACTTGCGGCCGGCGCGCGAGGGCAGGTTCAGCAGCCGGATGGCGATCAGCACGAGGATGCCGACCGTCGTCATCAGGCCGATGAACTCGATGTAGAGCTCGAACGGCAGCCATTCTCCGATGATCGGCAGCACCCAGTCGGCCTTGAAGAGCTGTCCGTACGCCTGGAGCAGCGTCGGCGGCAGCGTCAGGAAGCCGATGGCGACGAACCAGTGCGCGAAGCCGACGATCCCCCACCGGTTCATCCGGGTGTGGCCGAGGAACTCCTTGACCAGGGTGATCGTGCGCTGCTTCGGATTGTCGGTGCGGCTGCCTGCCGGGACCGGCTGTCCGAGTGTGACGAACCGGTAGATCTGCGCGACGGCTCGGGCGATGAGCGCAACGCCGACCACAGTCAGCACCAGCGACACGATGATCGCGGCGAGTTGCATTTGGGGGCTCCTCGGGCCTGCGAGGTGGGATCCAGCACTTATGGGATCCGGTACGGACGGTGCGTGCCGGACTACAAGCGATTACTAAGCAGTAACTTAATCAGTCTGTGCTGACACTATCCACTTATTCCGCCGCGCTGTAGCCGCGCAGCCGGTGATCTGTGTCGCTCAGGTGTGCCTTGCTGCGGCGGGTGACCCCGCGGAACGCGGCACGCAGGGGCAGGCGTACGGCTTCCGTCAGGATGGCCAGGTCGAGTCCCAGCCAGTGGTGCTCGGCGTAGTGCTGGTCGAGCAGGGCCGGTTCGTCCCACGGCATTCCGGAGCGGGAGCGGACCTGGGCCAGGCCGGTCAGGCCGGGTCTCAGTTCCTGCCGCCAGTGTGGCGCGGTGATCCCGGCCCGGGCGCGGTCCGCCGCGCCGGTCCGCTCGTCGTCGTCCTGCGGGGTGAGCGGTTCCGGTCCCACCAGGGAGAGTTCTCCGCGTACGACATGGGGCAGCCGGGAGAGCAGGTCCAGCCGGAGCCGGCGGGTGCGCAGGGTGCGCATCACGAAGGGCCGGCCGCCCAGGCCGATCCGCACGGAGCGGGTCAGTGCGCCGCCGGGGGGCTGCTGCAGGGTGAGTGCGACGGCCCCTGCGGCGAGCAGGGGGGCGGCCAGGGCGAGCAGGACCGAGCCGAGGACCAGATCCAGCGCCCGCTTGGCCGTCATCTTCGTCTGCATCGTTCACACCTGCCGGGTTGGACGAATCGAGTGCCGGTTTTGTGCATCTCGCGGCATTTTGTGACAGAACGATCCCATGCGGAGATGATGAAGCGGGGCGTGTTGGGCCGGTCGGGTCGATGGGTGTCACCCGTGATCGTCAACAGGTGTCATCTCTGTTTGTCGCATATGTACCCCACTCAACTCGGACAAAACCGCAGGTGGCGCCAAGTGTGTGCACGATAGTTGAGTCGATGCCACTCAGGTCTGTTGACTCCGAGGCTGCCGTCATGCATCCTTGAGCCAGATCCACTCAAGTAGTCATGTTGGAGGAATTGAAATGGCACGTGCGGTCGGCATCGACCTGGGCACGACTAACTCCGTCGTCAGCGTTCTGGAAGGCGGCGAGCCCACCGTCATCACCAACGCCGAAGGCGCCAGGACCACGCCGTCCGTCGTCGCCTTCGCGAAGAACGGCGAGGTGCTGGTCGGCGAGGTCGCCAAGCGCCAGGCTGTGACCAACGTCGACAGGACCATCCGGTCGGTCAAGCGCCACATGGGCACCGACTGGAAGATCGACCTCGACGGCAAGAGCTTCAACCCGCAGCAGATGAGCGCCTTCATCCTGCAGAAGCTGAAGCGCGACGCCGAGGCGTACCTGGGCGAGAAGGTCACCGACGCGGTGATCACCGTCCCGGCGTACTTCAACGACTCCGAGCGTCAGGCGACGAAGGAGGCCGGCGAGATCGCGGGCCTGAACGTCCTGCGTATCGTCAACGAGCCGACGGCCGCCGCGCTGGCGTACGGGCTCGACAAGGACGACCAGACGATTCTCGTCTTCGACCTCGGTGGCGGCACCTTCGACGTGTCGCTCCTGGAGATCGGCGACGGTGTCGTCGAGGTGAAGGCCACCAACGGTGACAACCACCTCGGTGGTGACGACTGGGACCAGCGCGTCGTCGACTACCTGGTGAAGCAGTTCGCCAACGGTCACGGTGTGGACCTGTCCAAGGACAAGATGGCTCTTCAGCGTCTGCGCGAGGCCGCGGAGAAGGCGAAGATCGAGCTGTCCTCCTCGACGGAGACCACGATCAACCTGCCGTACATCACGGCGTCCGCCGAGGGCCCGCTGCACCTGGACGAGAAGCTCACGCGCGCCCAGTTCCAGCAGCTCACCGCGGACCTTCTGGACCGCTGCAAGAACCCGTTCCACAACGTCATCAAGGACGCGGGCATCCAGCTCTCCGAGATCGACCACGTCGTTCTCGTCGGTGGCTCGACCCGTATGCCGGCTGTCGCCGAGCTCGTCAAGGAGCTGACCGGTGGCCAGGAGGCCAACAAGGGTGTGAACCCGGACGAGGTCGTCGCCATCGGCGCCTCGCTCCAGGCCGGTGTCCTCAAGGGCGAGGTCAAGGACGTTCTGCTCCTCGACGTCACCCCGCTGTCCCTCGGTATCGAGACCAAGGGCGGCATCATGACGAAGCTCATCGAGCGCAACACGACGATCCCGACCAAGCGGTCCGAGATCTTCACGACGGCCGAGGACAACCAGCCGTCGGTGCAGATCCAGGTCTACCAGGGCGAGCGCGAGATCGCGGCGTACAACAAGAAGCTCGGCATGTTCGAGCTGACCGGTCTGCCGCCGGCCCCGCGCGGTGTCCCGCAGATCGAGGTCGCGTTCGACATCGACGCCAACGGCATCATGCACGTCGCCGCCAAGGACCTCGGCACCGGCAAGGAGCAGAAGATGACCGTCACCGGCGGCTCCTCGCTGCCGAAGGACGAGGTCAACCGGATGCGTGAGGAGGCCGAGCAGTACGCGGAGGAGGACCACCGCCGCCGCGAGGCCGCCGAGTCGCGCAACCAGGGCGAGCAGCTCGTCTACCAGACGGAGAAGTTCCTCAAGGACAACGAGGACAAGGTCCCCGGCGACGTGAAGACGGAGGTGGAGGCCGCGCTCACCGAGCTGAAGGAGAAGCTCAAGGGCGAGGACACCGCCGAGATCCGTACCGCCACCGAGAAGGTCGCGGCCGTCTCCCAGAAGCTGGGCCAGGCGATGTACGCCAACGCGCAGGCCGAGGGTGGCCCGCAGGGTGACCCGCAGCCCGGTCAGGCGCACGCCGACGCCGCCGACGACGTCGTCGACGCCGAGATCGTGGACGACGAGCGGGACGCCAAGGGCGGTGCGATGTGACCGAGGAGACTCCGGGCTTCGAGGAGAAGCCTGACGTCCCCTCCGGCGCCACCCCTGACGGAGCTGAGCCGAAGGACGCCGCCCCCTCTTCGGAGGAGGGGGCGTCCCCGGCCGGGGACGCAGCACAGACAGTCGGTCTCACCGCCCAGCTGGACCAGGTCCGCACCGCGCTCGCCGAGCGCACCGGCGACCTCCAGCGGCTGCAGGCCGAGTACCAGAACTACCGCCGCCGCGTCGAGCGGGACCGGGTCACGGTCAAGGAGATCGCTGTCGCGGGAATCCTGTCCGAGCTCCTGCCCGTGCTCGACGACGTCGGTCGCGCCAGGGAGCACGGCGAGCTCGTGGGCGGGTTCAAGTCGGTGGCCGAGTCGCTCGAGACGATCGTCGCCAAGCTGGGCCTGCAGCAGTTCGGCAAGGAGGGCGAGCCCTTCGACCCGACGGTCCACGAGGCCCTGATGCACTCGTACGCGCCGGACGTCACCGAGACGACCTGCGTGGCGATCCTCCAGCCGGGGTATCGGATCGGCGACCGCACCATCCGCCCCGCGCGGGTGGCGGTGGCCGAGCCCCAGCCGGGCGCGGCCCCCGCGGCGGCGAAGGAAGAGAAGACCGACGACGAGGAGAGCGGTGGCACCGAGGAGGTCTGACATTTCGTCCGACCACCGCGGGGCCCACCGCCTGCCCCGGCGACCGGCCCTCGGGCCGGTCGCCCGGCAGATCGTCCGGAAGGAGGGACGTCGATGAGCACGAAGGACTTCGTCGAGAAGGACTACTACAAGGTCCTCGGCGTCCCCAAGGACGCCACCGACGCCGAGATCAAGAAGGCGTACCGCAAGCTCGCCCGGGAGTTCCACCCGGACGCCAACAAGGGCGACGACAAGGCGGAGGAGCGCTTCAAGGAGATCTCCGAGGCCAATGACATCCTCGGCGACTCCAAGAAGCGCAAGGAGTACGACGAGGCGCGCGCCCTCTTCGGCAACGGCGGCTTCAGGGCCGGTCCCGGTGGCGCGGGAGGCAACTTCAACTTCGACCTGGGCGACCTCTTCGGTGGCGCCCAGGGCGGCGGCGCCGGCGGTCCCGGTGGGTTCGGCGGCGGCGGTCTCGGCGACGTCTTCGGCGGCCTGTTCAACCGGGGCGGCGGCGCGGGCACCCGCGTGCAGCCGCGCCGCGGCCAGGACATCGAGTCCGAGGTGACGCTCAGTTTCACCGAGGCGGTCGACGGGGCCACGGTCCCGCTGCGGATGTCCAGCCAGGCGCCCTGCAAGGCGTGTTCGGGCACCGGCGACAAGAACGGCACCCCGAGGGTCTGCCCGACCTGCGTCGGCACCGGACAGGTGTCGCGCGGCAGCGGCGGCGGATTCTCGCTCACCGATCCCTGCGTGGACTGCAAGGGCCGGGGCCTCATCGCCCAGGACCCGTGCGATGTCTGCAAGGGCAGCGGGCGGGCGCGTTCCTCGCGCACCATGCAGGTCAGGATTCCGGCGGGCGTCTCCAACGGCCAGCGGATCCGGCTGCGCGGCAAGGGCGCCCCGGGCGAGCGAGGCGGTCCGGCCGGCGATCTGTACGTCGTCGTCCACGTCGACGCCCACCCGGTCTTCGGACGCAGGGACGACAACCTCACGGTCACCGTGCCCGTCACCTTCGTGGAGGCGGCACTCGGCGGCGAGGTGAAGGTCCCCACGCTCGGTGGCCCCCCGGTCACCCTGAAGCTGCCGGCCGGCACGCCGAACGGGCGCACGATGCGCGCCCGGGGCAAGGGCGCGGTGCGCAAGGACGGCACCCGGGGCGACCTGCTGGTCACCGTCGAGGTGGCCGTGCCGAAGGACCTGGGACCCGAGGCGCAGGACGCGCTGGAGGCCTACCGGAAGGCGACCGCGGGGGAGGACCCGCGGGCGGAGCTGTTCCAGGCTGCGAAGGGAGCTTGAGGTGGACGGCCGTCGACGCAATCCGTACGAACTGACCGATGACTCACCGGTGTACGTGATCTCGATCGCGGCCCAGCTCTCGGGCCTGCATCCGCAGACGCTGCGCCAGTACGACCGCCTCGGCCTGGTCTCCCCGGACCGCACGGCCGGCCGCGGCCGCCGCTACTCTGCCCGCGACATCGAGCTGCTGCGCACCGTGCAGCAGCTGTCGCAGGACGAGGGCATCAACCTGGCGGGCATCAAGCGCATCATCGAACTGGAGAACCAGGTGGCCGCGCTCCAGCAGCGCGTCGCCGAGCTCTCCTCGGCGCTGGACGGCGCCGCGGTGGCGATGCAGCAGCGCGAGGCGCAGGTGCATGCGTCGTACCGGCGCGATCTGGTGCCGTATCAGGATGTGCAGCAGACCAGCGCGTTGGTGGTCTGGCGGCCGAAGAAGCCCAAGGAATAGGCGCGTTCGCGGCGTATGGATGAACGGTCGAGGCCCGTCACCCGGAAGGAAACGGGTGGCGGGCCTCCGTCGTGCGGGCGGTTCCTTCGCTCGCGACTGCGGGAACGAGAGTGCCGGCGCGCACGAGATGACCGCGGCGATACTCCGCCGACGGCCTTCCGGAGTCGCGAGATCCGGTCCGGCCGACGTGACCGGCGGGATCTCCTCCCTCGCCCCCGGGCCGGTTCAGGAGCCGACGGGTGTCTGCCCGCGCGGAGCCGGGTCGTCCTGGTCGACGAGGCCCGACTGGATGATGAGCGCGCCGAGGTGGGTCCGGCTGGACGCGTGGAGCGTCTGCATGAGCTTGGCGATGTGGGACCGGCAGGTGCGGATGCTGATCCCGAGCTTGCGGGCGACGGTGTCGTCGACGTGCCCCTCGACGAGGAGCCGCGCGATGCTGAGCTGCACGGCGGTGGCGGGGGCGCCGGGGGAGGCCTGGTGCAGGTTCTCCTCGATGGGGATGGCCTGGGCCCACAGCGCCTCGTACACCTGGACCAGATAGCGGACCAGGGCCGGGTGGCGGATCTCCAGGGCGACGTCGCGCTCGGGGGTGGCGGGGATGAAGGCGACCGCTCGGTCGAAGATGAGCAGCCGCTCGATGGTCTGCTCGATGGTGCGGACCTGGAGGCGGTCCGCGGGGACCTGGGCCAGGTAGTGCTTGAGGTGGGGGCTGTAGCGGGCAGGGTGCTGGTAGAGATGGCGCAGCCGAGCCCCGCTGCTGATGGCCGGCTGCACGGTGCGCAGGGCCTGCTGCATCGTTCTGAGGGGCCGGGTGCCGCCTGGCTGTGCCGTCAGGATCTCGTCCCTCGCCAGGTGGGTGGCATCCATGACGGCCGTGTTGATGAGCGGCTTTCCCTCGATGACGGTGATGGCGAGGTTGGGGTCCTCGCTGGCGACCGACGTCAGGGGGGCCAGTGAGTCCGCAAGGGCCGCGGTGAGCCGTATCCGTTCGTGGATCTCGCGTGTGACGGGCTGCAGCAGATGCGCGAGGGCCGCGGACGGGGGCACGGGGCGCATCCACGCGCCGTCCCGGGGGTCGGGGTGGACCAGCGCCATGTCGATGAGGCACGGGGCGGGTGCGAGGTCGGCGCGGGCGATCCGGCCCTTGCGGAGCGCCTCGGTGTAGAGCCGGATCCCGGATTCGCACAGCTCAAGTGCGCCGTGCGAATGCCCGGGTTGCTCCTCGTCTCTACCCATTCGGGATCCCCTACTTTTGTGCACTGCAGCAAGATGACGGTGGTGGGAAGCCTAGCCACAGGGAGAGTGTTGTCCCCGCTGGGTGGTGAACTCCCCCCGTGCAAGGGGGCGTGGCTGCTGTCCCCTTGTCGCCGCCACCACGCACCGGCCTGGGAGGAGGGCGGAGAGTGCGTCAGCGGTCCTGTTCCAGGAGTCCTGACCGGGCTATCAAGTAGCCGAGCTGGGCGCGGCTGTTGCTGCCGAGGATGGCGGACAGTTTGGCCACGTGCGCACGGCACGTACGGACGTTCATGCCGAGGCGACGGGCGATCGCCTCGTCGACATGGCCCTCGACGAGGAGTTGGGCGATGGAGCGCTGAACACCACTGATGCCTTTGGGAGCCGGGTCGTAGTGAAGCTCCTCGAGGAGCGGGGAGGCGCGGTTCCAGAGCTGCTCGAAGACCTTGACCAGGTAGTCGACCAGCCCGGGGTGGCGAAGCTCCAGCGCGATCTGGTCGTCGTTCTGGGCCGGAATGAAGGCGACGGTCCGGTCGAACACGATCAGGCGCTCGATGAGTTCCTCGAGTGTGCGGATCTCCACCTTGCCCTCGGCCATGCGCTCCGCGTAGGCGAGTGTGCCCTGGCTGTGCCGGACGGTGTGCTGGTAGAGGGTGCGCATGCCGACGCCGCGGTCGACCACCGACAGGCCTCGTTCCAGCCCTTCTCTGAGGCGGTCCTCGCCCCGGTCGCCCCCCGGCTGGACGGTGAGGACCTCGACGCGGCACTCCGCGGTGGCGAGATCGAGCGCCGCGTTGATCCGATTGCTTCCCTCGAGCACCGTGATGGCATGGGTGATGGGCGAATCCTGGGCGCTGATGTCCATGAACGGCTCGAACGAATCGGTCAGTTCGACGGAGCGCCGTCTGCGTTCCTGGATTTCGCGTTCCAGGGGATGCAGGCGTTGTGCCAGCGCGGCGGACGGGGGAACCGGGCGGAGCCACGCGGGGTCGTCGGGGTCGGGATGGAGAAGGGCGAAGTCCATCAGGCAGGGCGCCGGCGCCACCTCGGAACGCAATATCCGCCCGGAGCGCAGCGCACTGGCGTAGAGGTGCCTTCCCACTTCGCATAGTTCGGTGATCCCGTGAGGATGTGTCTGTTTTGTATCGATTGTCGCCATATCTCCACCCCCCAGGTTCCTGAACATGCAGGAACATGATGCATCTACCCGGTGGTGTTTGTGTGCCCAGGTGAGACATCGTCTTTGGTGCGGGGGAGAGGAATCCACAAGTGAGGACGAAGCCGACTATGTACAAGCGAATGCTTCGCTCGGCGCTTGCCGCCACATTCGTCGTGGCCCTGGGCTATGGCGCGCTGGCCAGCGATGAGATCAGTTGGAGCGCGGAGGCGGCAGGCCCGCCCGGCGAGATCAGCTGGAGCGTTGAGGCCGATGGCGCACCCGGTGAGATCAGCTGGTCCGCGCCGGCCGGCACTCCTGGTGAGATCAGCTGGTCCGCGCCGGCCGGCACTCCCGGTGAGATCAGCTGGTCCACGCCGGCCGACGCCGGCGCATGACCATCCCGCCGGACGACCGGGTGTTCCGACGCGAAATGGCTTCGGCCTACCGCTCAGGGTGGCACTTCATCGATCTGCTCACGGCCCTCCCCCGCCATGGCGATTCGTTGATGGTCACCCTGCTTGGAGAGCCCATCGTCGTCGTCCTGGAGGACGACGACGAGGTTCGCGCCTACCGGTGTCTCCGTCGTCCCCGGGGGGCGCCGCGCCCCGTCCGTTGTGCCATCCGGTACGGAATGATCTTCGTCAATCTCGATCAGCGGGACCACCAGCTGATCGAACCCGAAACCATCACCGCCACCCCCCGCAGTGCCTGAGCGATCCCCCGTCGTTCCATGTCGCTCAGACACTCCCCCACACAGCGGCGCCACCGTGACCTGAACGCGGTGGCGCCGCTGTGCTGCTCGGGTCAGGCCGTGCGGACCGGTGCGCCCCGGCCCAGTGCCCGGTCGAGGGCGATCTCGATGACGACCCGGTCCGGATTGGGCGCCGGGGTGCGTTCGTAGCGCTCCGCGTAGCGGCGTACCGCGTCGGCGACCACGTCCTGCTCCGTACGGACCGTCGCGAGGCCCTCCAGCGTCGCCCAGCGGCCCCGGTCCACCTGGCAGACCGCCACCCGTGCCCCGCCCGGGCCGGCGGCCAGGACGTGGGCGACCTTTCTGCTGCTCTTGTTGGTGATGATGCGCGCGAGCCCCGCCTCGGGGTCGTACGTCACGCCGACCGGCACCACGTGCGGGGTGCCGTCGGGGCGCAGGGTGGTCAGGGTGCACACGTGGTACTCGCGCCAGAAGGCGAGGTACTCGGGGCTGGGGTTGCGTACGTCTACGGCCATGGGCAAAGGGTAGGCAGCCCCGCCCGGTCTGCGGTGGCGGAGGGGTTCTCCGGCCGGTTCACTCGGAGCATGGGCGGGATTGCGCACCGGCTGCCGTCCGGCAGCGGTTTCTGCCGGAGAATTCCGTGGGAGTCTCGACTTGAGTGGAATAGACTCAACTTTGTGGACGTTGACTGAGTCATTGTCGTGAAGACCATGGACGGACCAGCCACCGCAAGGAGGAGAGAGCAGACGTGGACGCCGAGCTGACCAACAAGAGCCGGGACGCCATCAACGCGGCCACCAACAGGGCCGTGAAGGACGGGCACGCCGATCTGACCCCGGGGCATCTTCTCCTCGCTCTCCTGGAGGG
Organism: Streptomyces sp. JH14; assembly: GCF_029428675.1. Taxonomy (GTDB): domain Bacteria; phylum Actinomycetota; class Actinomycetes; order Streptomycetales; family Streptomycetaceae; genus Streptomyces. The sequence goes on from NZ_JAJNEL010000001.1 coordinate 3,814,406, forward strand.
CGAGGACAACGAGAACATCACCGACCTGCTGGCCGCCGTCGACGCCGACCAGGTCGCCGTACGGGCCGAGACCGACCGGCTGCTCGCGTCGCTGCCCAGCGTCACCGGCGCGACCGTCGCCCCGCCGCAGCCCAACCGTGAGCTGCTCGCGGTCATCTCCGACGCCGCGCAGCGCGCGAAGGAGCTCGGCGACGACTACCTCTCCACCGAGCACCTGCTGATCGCCATCGCCGCCGTGGGCGGCCGCGCCGGTGAGATCCTGACCCGGCAGGGGGCCGGCGCCAAGAAGCTGCTGGACGCATTCGAGAAGAGCAGGGGAGGGCGCCGGGTGACCACACCCGACCCGGAGGGTCAGTACAAGGCCCTGGAGAAGTTCGGCACCGACTTCACGGCCGCCGCCAGGGAGGGCAAGCTCGACCCCGTCATCGGACGTGACCAGGAGATCCGGCGCGTCGTGCAGGTCCTGTCGCGGCGGACGAAGAACAACCCCGTGCTCATCGGTGAGCCCGGCGTCGGCAAGACGGCCGTCGTCGAAGGTCTCGCCCAGCGCATCGTCAAGGGCGATGTGCCGGAGAGCCTGCGCAACAAGCGGCTGGTCTCGCTGGACCTCGGGGCGATGGTCGCCGGGGCCAAGTACCGCGGCGAGTTCGAGGAACGGCTGAAGAGCGTCCTCTCCGAGATCAAGGAGAGCGACGGGCAGATCGTCACGTTCATCGACGAGCTGCACACCGTCGTGGGCGCCGGCGCCGGCGGCGACTCCGCCATGGACGCCGGCAACATGCTCAAGCCCATGCTGGCCCGTGGAGAGCTGCGGATGGTCGGCGCGACCACGCTCGACGAGTACCGCGAGAGGATCGAGAAGGACCCCGCCCTGGAGCGCCGCTTCCAGCAGGTCCTGGTCGCCGAACCGTCCGTCGAGGACACCATCGCGATCCTCCGCGGGCTCAAGGGACGGTACGAGGCGCACCACAAGGTGCAGATCGCGGACTCCGCGCTGGTTGCCGCCGCGACCCTGTCCGACCGCTACATCACCTCCCGCTTCCTCCCCGACAAGGCGATCGACCTGGTCGACGAGGCGGCGTCCCGGCTGCGCATGGAGATCGACTCCTCGCCCGTCGAGATCGACGAACTGCAGCGCGCCGTCGACCGCCTCCACATGGAGGAGCTGGCGCTGAAGAACGAGACCGACGCGGGTTCCGTCCAGCGTCTGGAGAAGCTCCGCCGCGACCTCGCCGACAAGGAGGAGGAGCTGCGCGGTCTCACCGCCCGCTGGGAGAAGGAGAAGCAGGGCCTCAACCGCGTTGGTGAGCTGAAGGAACGCCTCGACGACCTGCGCGGGCAGGCCGAACGTGCCCAGCGCGACGGCGACTTCGACACCGCCTCCAAGCTGCTGTACGGAGAGATTCCGGGCCTGGAGCGGGAGCTGGCGGAGGCGGACGAGGCCGAGCAGGAGGCCGCCAAGGACACCATGGTCAAGGACGAGGTCGGCCCGGACGACATCGCCGACGTCGTCGGTGCCTGGACCGGCATCCCGGCCGGACGGCTGCTGGAGGGCGAGACCCAGAAGCTGCTGCGCATGGAGGAGGAGCTGGGCCGGCGGCTGATCGGCCAGACCGAGGCCGTCCGTGCGGTGTCGGACGCGGTCCGCCGCACCAGGGCCGGTATCGCCGACCCGGACCGGCCCACCGGATCGTTCCTCTTCCTCGGTCCGACCGGTGTCGGCAAGACGGAGCTGGCGAAGGCACTCGCCGACTTCCTGTTCGACGACGAACGGGCCATGGTCCGCATCGACATGAGCGAGTACAGCGAGAAGCACAGCGTCGCCCGGCTGGTCGGCGCGCCCCCCGGCTATGTGGGGTACGAGGAGGGTGGCCAGCTCACGGAGGCGATCCGCCGCCGCCCGTACAGCGTCGTCCTGCTCGACGAGGTGGAGAAGGCCCATCCGGAGGTCTTCGACATCCTGCTCCAGGTGCTCGACGACGGGCGGCTCACCGACGGCCAGGGCCGGACGGTGGACTTCCGCAACACCATCCTGATCCTGACGTCGAACCTCGGCAGCCAGTTCCTGATGGACCCGCTGACCAAGCCGGAGGAGAAGAAGCAGCAGGTGCTGGAGGTCGTACGCGCCTCCTTCAAGCCGGAGTTCCTCAACCGGCTCGACGACCTGGTGGTGTTCTCGGCACTCTCCGGCGACGAGCTCGCGCACATCGCGGCGCTCCAGATCGACCGGCTCGCCAAGCGGCTGGCCGACCGGCGGCTCACCCTCGACGTCACCCCGGCCGCGCTGGCCTGGCTGGCGAAGGAGGGCAACGACCCGGCGTACGGGGCGCGGCCGCTGCGCCGCCTGATCCAGACGGCGATCGGCGACCGGCTCGCGAAGGAGATCCTCGCGGGCGAGGTCACCGACGGGGACACCGTGCGGGTGGACACGTTCGGGGACGGCGAGGAGGCTGGTCTGATCGTGGGGGCTGTCAGGTGACGGGCCGGGCGGCCGGGGCCCGGGTGGGCCTCGGCCTCGGCCGCCGGCTCGGCCCCGTACGGGGCCGAAGGGCACCAGGGCGGAGGGCCGGGTGACGACGAGCGCGGGCGGCGCCGGGACGCCCGACAGCAGACGGATTCTGCCCCGGTCGGGTGTTCCGTCCCCGGCACGCGCTTCCGGCCGGCTCCCCGGAACCCTCCCCGACGGCCGAATCGTGTCAGCCGGTAGCTGATCTGCCCGGTTGGGGGTTGCCATCCCCTGCCCGCCATGGGAGAGGATGGCGGCAACCGTACGAAGGGAAATTCACGGTGAGCATCGACCCGTCCTCGATTCCGAATTTCGGGGGCCAGCCCGAACCGCAGGCGGCAGGACCGGAGGGCCCCGTCGTCCCTGACCAGGACCTCGTCAAGCAGCTCCTCGAGCAGATGGAGCTGAAGTACGTCGTCGACGACGAGGGCGACCTCGCGGCGCCGTGGGAAGAGTTCCGCACGTACTTCATGTTCCGTGGCGAGGACGAGCAGCAGGTCTTCTCGGTCCGTACGTTCTACGACCGCCCCCACGCCATGGACCAGCGCCCGGTCCTCCTCGACGCGATCGACGACTGGAACCGCCGCACTCTGTGGCCCAAGGTCTACACGCACACCCATGAGGCCGAGGAGGGCAGCGGGGAGACCGAGGCCTCGGTCCGTCTGATCGGTGAGGCGCAGATGCTCATCGGTACGGGCGTCAGCCTGGAGCACTTCGTCTCGTCGACGGTCAGCTGGGTGCGGGCCTCGATCGAGTTCGACAGGTGGCTGCTGGAGCGTCTGGGCCTCGAGCCGGCCGAGCGGAAGTCGGACGGCGAGGGCGACGCGGCGCCGAGCGCCTGATGCAGGGCGTCTGACCGGCGCGACTGCGGCGAGAGTGGCCGCGGATGCGCCGATCGGGCGAGCGACGGCCCGGGCGGGACGGTGGTCATCACGACCGACGTCCCGCCCGGGCTTCTGCCGTTGCGGTCGGCCTTCCGGGACACGGGGACGGCCCGCCGGGACGAACCGGCGAGCCGTCACAAACGTTCGAGGTCGCAGGACCTGGGAGTGACGCGACGCCGGCTACGGGCAGCGGATGACCAGTCCGGCGTAGGACAGGCCGCCGCCGAAACCGAAGAGCAGGACGGGTGAGCCGCTCTTGACCTCGCCCCGCTCGATCAGCTTGGACAGCGCGAGCGGGATGCTTGCGGCGGACGTGTTGCCCGACTCCACCACATCGCGGGCCACGACGGCGTTCACGGCGCCGATCTTGCGCGCGAGGGGCTCGATGATCCGGAGGTTGGCCTGGTGCAGCACCACGGCACCCAGGTCCTCCGGTGTGATCCCGGCCCTGTTGCATGCCTGCACCGCCAGCTTGGGCAGCGCCGTCGTCGCCCAGCGATAGACCGCCTGGCCTTCCTGGGCGAAGGTGTGCGTCGGAGCCTCGATGCGCACGGTGTGTCCCATGGTGGGGACCGAACCCCAGACGACCGGGCTGACCTCCGGCTCGTCGGACGCCGTGAGCACGGCCGCACCTGCGCCGTCGCCGATCAGCACGCATGTGCTGCGGTCGTTCCAGTCGGTGAAGTCGCTCAGCTTCTCCACACCGATGACCAGCGCCTTGGTGGCGGACCCTCCCCTGATGCACTGGTCCGCCAGGGCCAGGGCATGGGGGAACCCCGAGCACGCCGTGTTGACGTCGATGGCGGCGGGCGAGCCGGCGCCCACCGCCGCTGCGACGCGGGCCGCCATGTTCGGTGAGCGGTCGACCGCGGTGCAGGTGGCCACCACGACCTGATCGATATCCGCGCCGGTGAGCCCGGCCCGGTCCAGCGCATTCTCCGCCGCCTTCGCGGCCATGTCCTGCACCGATTCACTGTCCGTGGCGAGATGCCTGGTCCTGATGCCCACCCGGCTCTGGATCCACTCATCGCTGGTATCGACCATGTGTGCCAGATCGGCGTTCGTCAGTACCTTTAAAGGCTGGTGATGACCGAAGGAAAGTACGCGGGACCCAATCAACGGGAAATCTCCTGGACGTGAGGATGCAAGGGTTTCAGAAACGGGCGGAGGCGCCTGCGGGGTACTCCCGCATCGGCGTGATCCCTCCGCCCCTCATTATTATGCAGGGGGCTGCTCTTTCCAGAGAGGGTGCGTGGGCGAGGACCGCGTGCTGCAGGCTTCTCAACTGGGGCGTCGGTTCGACCCCGAGATCGTCCATCAGAAGGGACCGAATATGGTCGTACGCCGCCAGGGCATCCGCGGCGCGACCGCTTCGGTAGAGCGCCACCATCAGGTACCCGTAAAGGCTCTCTCGCGTAGAGTATTCATCGATGAGGGAGTGTATCTCCTCGATGATGGTCTTGTGATTACCGATTTCCAGTTCTAATTCAATGCGCTGTTCGCAGGCGTGGGCGCGCCGTTCGTCCAGCCGCCGGCCCAGCGTTTCAAAAATGGGGAGTTCTCGCAGATCATCGAGCGCGCGGCCCCGCCACAGCGAAATCGCGTCGGCCAGGTGTTCCGCCGCCTCGACAGCGTCTCCGAGAGCGTGCGCTTCCCGGGACTTCGTCACCATGCCCTCGAACTCCGCGAGATCCAGTGAGTAGCCGCAGAGATTCAGGCGGTACCCGGGAGGCTGGGTCACGATGAGCGATGTGCCGTCGAGGCCGATACTCGCCAGGTGCTTGCGCAGCTTGGAGACGTAGACATGCAGTGCGGTGGAGGCCGTCCGAGGCGGCTCGCCCGGCCACAGGGCCTCGATGAGTCGGCCGGCGTGAACGGTCTGCCCTTTGCTGACGCACAGATAGCCGAGGACCGCCCGGAGCTTCTTCGCCTTCGGAGTGGCTTGATTGTCTGATGCGGTTCCAATGGCCACAGGGCCCAGTACTCGGAAATCCATTGACTCCCCCTGTCAATTGGACAGCGAACAGGAGGGCCGACATCCCGCAAATCGGTTGCTCAGCACTCCCGGTACATTTGCTGCTGCCTGTGGCGGGCAACTCCCCCCGGAGTTGCCCTCTCGGAAAGGATCGAGTAGATCACGATCCGTGTCAAGCAGCGTTCAGGACATGAGAAATGCTGGCGAGTATCCACTTTCTCCCACTGCTGCGGGTGTGTGTTGAACGACGGAAACAGGCCGTATTCGGCCCGAGTCGACCCGAGTGGGTGCGGTTCGGTGCAGGACGGGGCCGTCCGTGCTCCTGGGCAGCTGGCCGGAACCCGTATGCGGGGGAGTGCGGCCGCTCCGGCCCGCACGTGGTGGCCGGCTTCCCTGCCCGGTGGCCGTCCACGGCTGTGTCATACCGACCGTAATACGGCTTTTCGTGCGTTCTGCGGTTTGATTAACCAGACTTAAGCCGGATTTTAGCCCGTTCCTGTAGCGTCCTCCCAATCGCGCGCCGAATGATTATCGGCGGGAGCGGAATTCGTATTCTGTCCGCTGTTGTTCTCGGTGGGGGTGTGGGGCTCGTGATTGTTCGCAGGGCTTTGCGGGCCATCTGCTCCGTGTTGATGTGGGTGGTTTTCCGGCCCAAGGTTTCCGGTCGGGGTCATATTCCGGGTGATGGGCCGTTCATTATTGCGGCAAACCATCTCTCGTTCTGCGACCACATATTCATCCAGCTGGCGACCCGGCGCCCGATTTATTTTATCGGAAAAGCCGAACGGTTGACCGGAAAAGGGTTCCGCGGCTTCGTGAACCGCACGTTCTTCACTGCGATCGGCATCATCCCGGTCGTTCGCGACGGAGGGCCGGGCGGCGTCGCGGCACTCGACACGGCGCATGGCGTGCTGGAGCGGGGGGACGGCTTCGGTATCCACCCGGAGGGGACGCGCTCTCCCGACGGGCAGGTCTACAAGGGGCGTACCGGCGTGGGCTGGCTGGCGATGGCGACGGCCGCGCCGGTCATTCCGTGCGGTCTGGCCGGCACGGAACGGGTGCAGCCCGCAGGCAAGCTGATGCTGCGTCCGCGCAGGTTCCGGATGCACTTCGGTGCCCCCATGCACTTTCCGGAGCATGCGGGCCTGCATGGCAGCGCCAAGGCGCGCCGAGAGGTCACCGACGCGGTCATGCGTGAGGTCCAGCGGCTCTCCGGCCTCGCGTACGTGCCCCGCTATGCCACCAGCGTCAAGGCGTGACTGATCTCTGTTCCGACGGTTGCCCGACCCCGTTGCCAAGGGAGACGTATGTTCCACCAGATCCAGGAACGGCTGCATGATCCGGTAGTTTTCGCGCTTCCTGCCATCGCCCTGCTCATAGCGGTCGAACTGCTGGCGCTGCGCTTCGGTACGGACGGCGACGAGGTGAAGCGCTACGATCCGCGCGACCACCGCGCGAGCATCCTCACCGGCCTGGGCGCCCTCGTCGTCACCACGCTGCTCAAGGCCGGATCGCTCGCCCTGTACGCATACATCCACGCGTACCTGTCGCCGTGGCACCTGCCGGCGAACACCTGGTTCACCTGGCTCCTCGTCTTCGTCGGCGTCGACCTGACCATCTACGGATACCACCGGATGGCGCACCGGGTGCGTGTCATGTGGGCCGGCCACCAGGTGCACCACTCCAGTGAGTACCTCAATGTGTCCACCGCCCTGCGGCGCAAGTGGGCGCAGTGGTTCGAGAAGCTCATCTGGATCCCCATGGTGTTCCTGGGCATTCCGCCGGTCATGATCTTCACGATGCAGTCCCTGCACCTCATCTACGGCCTGTGGGTGCACACGGAGAAGATCGGGAAGCTGCCGCGGGCCATCGAGTTCGTCCTGGTGACGCCGTCGCACCACCGCGTGCACCACGGAAGTGACCCGGAGTACCTGGACAAGAACTACGGCAGCATCCTGATCATCTGGGACCGCCTCCTTCGCACCTTCCAGCCGGAGACCAAGCGCCCGACGTACGGCCTCACGAAGCAGATCGACAGCTTCAGCATGAAGACCATCCAGCTGCACGAGTTCGCGGCGATGTTCCGCGACATCCGTGGTGCCCGTGGATGGCGCGACCGTCTGGGGTACGTCTTCGGCCCGCCCGGCTGGCACCCGGAGGCGGACCGGCCCACGCCGACCGGATCGACGACCGCCGTGCCGCAGACGAACTGAGAGGAGCATCCGGATGACGAGCTACCCCGCAGTCCGCTGCGGACGCGCCCTGGTGGTGGTCGAGGGCCCCGGCCGGCTGCTGACCCGCCGGACCGGACCGGCCAGCTGGACCGTCGACGGCGTCTGGCCGCCTGCGGCCGAGGCCGTCGAGGTGGCCGACCGCATCGGCGCCGGAGATCCGCTGCTCGTCGTCCTCGGGCACGGTGCGGGTCAGCTGCCCTTCTTCGCCGAGGAGTTGGACGGCATCCCGCCCCGGGTCCGCGCCGAGCAGGGACCGGACGGTCTGACCGACCTTCGTGTGGAGGCCCTCGACTGGCTTCCCGCGGCCCTGTGTGCACGCGGCGAACGGTTCCTCGCCGGAGCCCGGAGCACGATCGGGCGGACGCCCAAGGCGCTGCTTCCGCCGGTGCTGATGGACGAGGGCGACAGCGCACACCCGCAGGTGCGGTTCGCGTTCCTGACCCGGGCCGTGGCACTGGAGGAGCGGGACCTCGAGCGGATCGTGGCGTACATCTTTCCGGACGGGCAGCCGGCAACGCGCCCGCAGCAGACCGGACTTCGCGAAAGGGCACTGTGAACACCGACTCACGGCTGGACGGCCGGGTCATCGCGCTGACCGGGGCCGGCAGAGGCCTCGGGCTGCAGATCACCCGGGCCCTGCTGGACAGTGGGGCCACCGTGGTGGCCAATTACCGCTCGGAGTCCCCGGCGCTGCTGGAGCTCGCCGAGAAGTTCGGCGACAGCCTCCGGCTGTGCCAGGGAGATGTCGGCGAGGAGGACACCGCCGAGCGGCTGACAGCGACGGCACGCCAGTGCGGCCGGCTGGATGTGCTGGTGCACAACGCGGGTATCTCCCGCGACAAACCCCTGGTCCTGATGAGCCCGGACGACTGGGACGAGGTACTGCGCGTGAACCTGCGCAGCGCGTTCCTCACCACCAAGCAGGCCGTGCGGGTGATGATGCGCCAGCGCTACGGCCGCATCGTCTACATCTCCTCGGTCGCCGCAGTGCTCGGCAACGCGGGCCAGGCCAACTATGCGGCCAGCAAGGCGGGCCTGCACGGGCTCGCCCTGACGGTCGCCCAGGAATACGCCGGCTACGGCATCCGCAGTGTGGTTCTCGCGCCCGGCCTGCTCGACACCGGTCTGGGCGCCGCGTTGCCGGACGCCATCCGCACGGCGAAGGCCGAGAGGGCGCTGCTCGGCCTGGGCGGCGGTGAGGGAGTGGCCGAGACGGTGGCATTCCTTGCCAGTCCTGCCGCGGATTTCATCAATGCGGAGGTCATCCGCATGGACGGCGGAATCGCCAGCTAGTGCCGCGTCAGCCAAGGTTTGCCCGCCAAGGAGCGGCGTCCGGTGCGTGCTGTCGGCGTGACGGCCGGAAGTCCTCGTACTGGACGTACTCGGGCTTTCGGCCGGTGCGGCGACAGTGCGTGCCGGGCGTCGCGACGGGGCGAACCTTGGCTGACACGGCACTGGATCCGGAAGAGAGGCCTGGCGCGAGAGCGGCCGGCGGACGAGCGGCAGGCCATGGGGACGAGGGAGCCATGATCGAAGAGGTACTGGACCGGCGAAGCGGTCCACACGCGCACATCGGCCGCGCCTGGCTCACCCTCCTGACCCTGTCCCTCGGCGCGATGATGGTCTCCCTCGACGCGACGATCGTCACGGTCGCCCAGCCGGCCATGCAGACGGACCTGCAGACGTCACTGACGGGTATCCAGTGGGTGGTCAACGGTTATCTGCTGGCCGTGTCCGCCCTGTTGATCACTGCGGGGAAGCTGGGCGACCGGTACGGGCACCGCAAGGTCTTCCTGATCGGCGCCGCGGGATTCACGGCCGCATCCGTGGCCATCGGACTCTGCGGGCAGATCGGCTGGGTCATCGGCCTGCGGGTGCTGCAGGGGGTGTTCGGCGCTCTGATGCAGCCGGCCACCCTCGGGCTGTTGCGCCACGCCTTCCCTGCGGACCGGCTCAACGGTCCGATCGCCGTGCGCAGTGCGGTGATCGCGGCGGCCACCGCGGCCGGCCCCGTCGTGGGCGGGGTGCTGGTCGACCATGCCGACTGGCGCTGGGTCTTCTTCCTCAATGTGCCCCTCGGCATGGCGGTCATCGTCCTGGGCGCCGTGGTGCTGAGGGAGACCGGCGGGCAGCGCGAGGCGGTACGACTGGACCTCTCCGGCATGGTGCTGCTGGCCGGCACGTTGTGCGTGTTCATCAGCGGTCTCGGCATGGCGGCCGACCACGGCCGGCCCGATGTCCGGACGGTCGGCCTGCTGGCGGCGGCGGCGCTGCTCGCCGTCGCCTTCGTACGGCGGCAGCGGGTGGCGGACGACCCGCTGGTGCCGCCGCGCATCTTCCGGTCGGCCCGGTTCAGGGCCGGAGTGCTGTCCATGACCGCCATGTCGTTCGTGATGTTCGGGGCGCCGTTCGTCCTCGTCTTCTACCTGCAGAACGTCCTGGGGCTGTCTCCGACCGAGTCGGGTGTCCGTGTGCTGGCGCTGACCGGTCTCATGATCGTGGGCGCTCCGCCGGCGGCGGTCTGGATCGGCAGGTCGGGCCCGTGGCTGCCGGTGGCCACGGGTCTCGCCGTCACCGCCGCGGCGATGTGCGCCCTGTCGCAGCTCGACGCCCGGTCCGGTGCGCTGGAGACGACCGCCTGTTTCTTCCTTCTGGGACTCGGCTTCAGCCCGGTCATGGTCGGAGCCACCAAGCTCGTACTCAGCGGCGCCCCGGCGGAACTGTCCGGTGTGGCGGGCGGCATGCAGCAGACGGCCATGCAGGTGGGGGGCAGCCTCGGCATCGCCGCGGTCAGTGTGGTGGTCGCGACGTACACCGCATCGGCACTGCCGGGCCGGCTGGCGGCGGAAGGCATCTCTCTGGCGCCGGGCCTTGCCGGGGAGGCCGGCCGGACCGCCGCGGTGGGTCTTGCCCCCGCCGGAAGCGGACCTGCCGGCGCTTCTGCGATCCGCGTGATCCAGCCGGTCTTCCTGGAGGGGATGCAGTACGCCCTGCTGGTGACCGCCGCGGTGGCGGCTCTCGGCGCCTTTGCCGTACTCCTCGCCCGGCGCGCGGAGGGGCAGGAAGCGTGACGGCTCTCGGCCCCTGCGGATGCGTACAGCCCATTCAGCGAAGCAGACAACAGGAGATATCGGCATGAGTTCTGCGGTGATACCGGCGCGCGAGGAGCGCGGTGCGGTGCCCGGGGCGCGGCAACTGCGCGAACTGTTCGCACGCGACGGTGCGGTGCGGATCGTCGGCGCACACAATCCGCTGGGCGCGCGCCTTGCCGAACGGGCGGGATTCGACGGTGTGTGGTCGAGCGGCCTGGAGGTCTCGGCCTCCCAGGGCGTGCCCGACACCGACATCCTCACCATGAGCGAGCTGCTCGGCGTGGCCTCGTCGCTGGCCTCGGCGGTCGCCATTCCGGTGGTGGCGGACTGCGATGCCGGATACGGCAACGCCCATAATGTCATGAACATGGTCCAGCGTTACGAGGCGGCCGGAATCGCCGCCGTGTCCATCGAGGACAAGCGCTTCCCCAAGGTCAACAGCTTCATCCCGGGCCGTCAGGAACTGGCTCCCGTCCCCGAGTTCTGCGGCAAGCTGGCCGCGGCCAAGGCCGCCCAGCGGACCGATGACTTCATGGTGATCGCCCGCATCGAGGCACTGATCGCCGGCTGGGGCCTGGCGGAGGCGCTGCGTCGCGGGGAGGCCTACGCGGAGGCCGGCGCGGATGCCGTGCTCATCCACTCCAAGGACGGCAATCCGGAGGAGGTGCTGCGCTTCCTCAGCAGCTGGCGCCTCCGGACGCCGGTGGTCGTGGTCCCCACCACGTACCACACGGTGACCGCCACGGAGCTGGCCGAGGCGGGCGCCAAGATGGTGATCTACGCCAACCACGGCCTGCGCGCGGGGATCACCGCCGTCAGCGAGACCTTCGCCTCGATCCTGCGTGAGGACAGGACCACCGCCGTCGAGGGCCGGATCGCGCCGCTGACCACCGTCTTCGACCTCCAGGGCATGCCCCAGCAGAAGCGGCACGAGGCACAGTTCATCACCCCACACGAGGGCCGGCCACGGGCCCTGGTCGTACCCGGCGGCGCGCCGGCCGGACCGGGTCCCCAGCTGCTGGAGAAGCAGACGTCCGCCCTGCGCCGGGCAGGCATCGAATCGATCGTCCTCGCCACCGCGGGCGCCACGCCGGCCGACTGCCCGCAGGATGTCACCCCCGGCGCCACGCACACGGACGCGGCCGGTGCGGTGCTGGAGCTGCCGGGCAGCAGCGCGGGCCGCACGGTGCTGGTCTCGGCCGACACGTTCGTCGAGGCCGAACCGCTGCGCCGGCTCGCCGCGGTGGAGGCCGACATCGCCGTACTGGTCGATGTCACGGCCGGGACCGGTGAGCGCCCCGACGCGCTGGGGCTGCGGCTGACCTCGGTGGCCCGTGACGGCCGCCGGATCTGCGCAAGCGAGAGCGTGGAGGTCATAGGGCGGGCAGGTGACCGTCCGGACGGCGAGTTCGTGGGGGCCGCGGCCTTCTCCCCGGCCGGAATGGCGGTGCTGCGCAGGGCCGCCGAGAAGCGGCAGGCCAACTCCGTGCATGCGTGCCTTGCCGACTTGCTGAACGACCTGCTTGCGGACGGCCACCAGCCGCACGCGGTCGAGATCGCGTCCGGCTGGCTGGAACTGCGTACCGAGGACGACATCCGCCGTGCCACGCAGATGCTGGCAACCCGTGAGACGGCCCTGTGAGCGGCACCGGTACGAGCGCACTGGACGCCCGCGCCCTCGTCGCGCTGCTGCAGGACCGCGGATTCGGCCCGTTCACCGGCGTACCGTGCTCGTTTCTCGGCCCGGTCATCTCCCACCTGGAGGCCGAACATCCGCAGCAGTACGTGATCGCCGCCAACGAGGGGGAAGCGGTGGCGCTCGCGGCCGGAGCCCGCCTCGCGGGCCGCAAGCCGGTGGTCATCCTGCAGAATTCGGGTCTGGGCAACTCCGTCAACCCGCTCACCTCCCTCTGCCACACCCTGCGCCTGCCGGTCCTGCTGCTGGTGACCTGGCGCGGCCGGCCCGGCCGGCCCGACGAGCCCCAGCACGAGCTGATGGGCCGCATCACGCCTGAGCTTCTGACTGCCATGGGCATCCGCAACGAACTGCTCCCCACGGATCCGGCGGCCCTCGGCGGCATGCTGGACACCGCGGTCGAGCACATGGCCGTCACCGGGCTGCCGTTCGCGCTCGTCGTGCCCAAGGGCGCCATCGCCCCGTACGCGGGCGGGAGGAGCGCCCGGCGCGGGGACGCCCACCTGATGAAACGGGCCGAGGCCATCGCGCATGTCGTCGGCGCCATGGACCCGAAGACCCTGCTGGTGGCAACGACCGGCAAGACCGCCCGTGAACTGGAACGGGACTGGGACCGTCCGGAGAATCTCTACGTGGTCGGCTCGATGGGCTGCGCGTCGAGCGTGGCCCTCGGCGTGGCCATGCACGCCGAAGGCCGGAGGGTCGCGGTGCTGGACGGCGACGGTGCGGCGCTCATGCGCCTCGAGGCGATGACCACGATCGGGCACCAGCGGGACACCGACCTGTGCCATGTGCTGCTCGACAACGAGGCGTACGAGTCGACCGGCAGCCAGCCCACCGTCTCCGCCGGCGTCGACTTCTGCGCGATCGCCGCCGCATGCGGCTACCGCCGGACCTACGACGTCTCGGCCGGGGACGCCGTGCGCGAGGCCGTGCGGCACGCCCAGGAGGCAGGCGGCACCCATCTGATCCGGGTCCGCATCGCCCCCGGCTCCGATCCGGGCCTGGGCCGCCCGGCCTTCCCCCCGCCCGCGTCAGCGGCCCGGTTCATGGAGGCGGTCGCCCGATGAGCGCCGGCACGTACGAACACGCAGAAGCCCTGGTCCTGATGAACCCGGGTCCCGTCATGACGGACAGCCGGGTGCGCACCGCACTGGCCGGGCCCGACCTGTGCCACCGTGAGCCCGAGTTCTCCGAACTCATGGCCCGGGTACGGCACAGGACCACCCTCGTCGCAGGCGGCGACGACCGGCACACCTCCGTGGTCCTGACCGGCTCCGGAACGTCCGCTGTCGAGGCGGCCGTCAGCTCGGCGGTCCCCGAGGACGGCGGTCTGCTGGCCGTGGACAACGGTCACTACGGTGAACGGTTCGCGCACATGGCGGAGGCCCACGGCATCCGCAGCCACCGGCTGGAACTGGGCTGGGGCAACCCGGTCGACCCGGCGGCCGTCGATCGTGCGCTGGCCGGCCGCACCGGACTAACGCACGTCGGACTCGTCCACCACGAGACCAGCAGCGGCATGCTCAACGATGTGGCGGCGGTGACCAGGGTCGCCCACAGCCATGGGTGCGAGGTCATCGTGGACGCCGTCAGCAGCATCGGCGCCGAACGCATCGGGCTGGCCGCGGACGGGATCGACTGGCTCGCCGGATCGGCCAACAAGTGCCTCGAAGGCGCTCCGGGTCTCGGCTTCGTCAGCGCCTCCCGGACGGCGTTCGAAGCGCTGGCCGGCGCTCCGCGGCGCAGCTACTGCCTGGACCTGCACCGTCACTACCAGGCTCAGGAGAAGGCGCAGGCCCCGGCGTTCACCCCGGGCGTCCCGGCGTTCTACGCCTTCGACGCCGCGCTCTCCCTGGCGCTGGCCGAGGGGTGGGAGGCCCGCAACGCCCGGTACCAGGGCCTGGCCCGGCAGCTGCGCAGTGGACTGCAGGAGCTGGGCCTCGAGATCCTGCTCCCTCCGGAGCAGCGGGCCGCGGGGCTGACGGCGGTACGGATACCGGCCGGATGGAGTTACGCCGAGCTCCACGAGGGCCTGCGCGCGCACCGGTTCGTGATCTACGCCGCCCAGGAGCTGCTGGCGCGGGACTACTTCCGGCTCTCGACGATGGGCTGCATGACCGAGGAGGACATCGGCCGTTTCCTGGCGGTGCTCCGCCGTCTCCTGCGGGACCGGGACGGGACCGCCCGCCCGGAGCGCGCCCGGACGCGGACCGGTGACGAGGGTGAGGGGTGAGGTGACCACGGCCCGAATCGAGCCCCCGGACCGCGCCGCGGAGCCCTATCGCCTGGCTCTGGTGGGGGGCGGTCCCAGGGCGACGTACGCCATGGAGCGGCTCTCGGCGACGATCGGCCGGCTCGGGGCGAAGGCCCGGCTCGAGGTCCGGGTCTTCGAACGCACCGGGGAGTTCGGCGCAGGGCAGGCACACAGCCCGGCCCAGGCGCGGACGAGTTATCTGAACCGTATCGCCTGCCAGGTGAGCTTCGCCGCCGACGAGAGCACCGTGGGCGCGGGGCCGCTCCGGCCCGGCCCCGAGCGGCCCACGCTGTACGAATGGTGCCGGCGCGCCTTCCAGGAGACCGGGGACCCGGACTTCGACCTGCGCCCCGAGGACTGGCCCAAGCGCCATGTGCACGGTCTCGCCCTGCGCGAGATGTTCCGGACCTACGCGGCGGACCTGCTGCGTCATCCCGGCACCGAACTGCACCTGCACCACGCGGAAGTGGTGGACCTCGTCCCGCTCGGGCACGGGCTCGAGGTGGTCACCGCGGACGGGGACCGGTACCCGGCGGACGAGGTGCTGCTGCTGACCGGGCACTCCTGGCACGATCCGGAGCGCGCCGCGAGCGCCCCCGGCGGCCGCACCCGCCATGTGCCGCACCCGTATCCGCTGGAGGCGCGCCTGGGGCCGGAGCAGTGCGGTCCCTCGGACGTGGTCGGCTGTGCGGGAATGGGCCTGACCGCGATCGACACCGTGCTGCACCTGACGGAGGGGCGCGGCGGCACGTTCCACCAGGACTCCGGTGGCGGACTGGTCTATCTGCCCAGTGGCGAGGAACCCGCGGCCATCGTGGCGTTCAGCAGGTCGGGTCTCTTCACCTTCGCGCGCCCCGACAACCACAAGCCGAACGGCAGCGACCATCCGGGCACGTTCCTGACGGCCGGGGCGGTGGAACAGCTCCGCGCGCACCGGGGCGCGCAGGCCTCGCGCGGGGCCGGGGCCGGCCGTGCGCAGCTCGACTTCGAGCGCGACGTCCTGCCGCTGGCGGTGCTGGAGATGGCGCACCTGCACTACGTCACCCTCTTCGGGCCGGGCGCGGCGCTGCTGCTGACGCAGCGGGTACTGCCGCACTGGCTCGCCTTCCTGACCGGCGGGCCCGCCGCGCAGCACACCGACGACCTGCTCGCGCCCCTGGAGCGTGCGATCGACGAGATCGTGGAGGTGCTGGACGGGTTACTGCGCGGGAAACAGGCGATGTTCACGGCGCAGCGCTCGGTCGGCTGGCCGGTTCGGGACGTCCTGCTGCACTGGGTCAGGACGGTCTTCGGTGCCTCCGCCGCGTACGAGGTCCGGCGCTGTGCCGACCGCTCGGTGGCCCCGTCGACGGTCACGGACGGGCTCGAGTCTCCCTGGGGGATGGATCCCTCGCTCCACGGCAACCGCTTCGACTGGCAGCGGACGGTCGCTCCGCTGCCCCCCGGCGGGTCGCCGGCGGAGGTTCGCCGGGCGGTGCTGGACTTCATGGCGCGCGATCAGCTGTGGGCCCGGCAGGGCAATGTCGGCAACCCGCACAAGGCCGCGGCGGACGGCGTCTGGCGCGACCTGCGCGGGGTGATCTCGGGCGCGGTGGACGACGCAGGTCTGACGCCCGCGTCCCAGCGGCGTTTTCTGGATACGTGGGTGGGCCACCACAACCGGCTGGCCAACGGCGCCGCGCCCGAGATCATGGCCAAGATCATCGCGTTGATCGAGCACGGGCTGCTGGAGGTCGGGGCGGGACGCGACGCAAGGGTCCGGGTGGACGAGGCGACCGGCCGGGCCTTCGTCGAGGGGCCGCACACCGGTCTGCGGCGCCAGGTCGATGTGCTGGTGGAGGCGCGGATGCACGGGTTCGATCCCCGGCTCGACGCGCTGCCGCTCTATCGCAACCTCCTCGGCCGCGGCCTGGTGCGGCTGTGGCACAACGAGTCGGCCGACGGTGAGGTCTTCGAGCCGGGCGGCCTCGATCTGACGGAGGACTTCCATCCGCTCGGCGCCGACGGCTCGGCCGACACCAGGATCACCGTCCTCGGGGTGCCTTCCGAGGGGGCCCGGTCCTTTCTGCTGTCCGCCCTGCGCCCGTACGTCGACCACTACGTGATGCGTGACGTGCTGGTCTGGCTGGACGGCTTCTGGCGCGCGGCCGGCGCGGCCGACGCCGCCCGATGACCCGGCCGGCGGCCCTCCGGCTCCGTCGTAAGCAATCGATAACCGGGTTTTAAGCGGGCGTGGTTAGTGTCGCAAGGGGCCTGGACACGGGCCGTCCGCACCGTTCGCAACCACGAGAGCCAGCCAATCAACCGGGGGGCAGAACAGTGATCATCAGCAAGCAGGCGGATGCGAAAATGGGCTCTGTGATCGAGGGGTTCGACCTGTCCTCGGCCACCGCCGCAGAGGTCGCCCAGATCAAGGAACTCGTCTACACGGACAAGATCGTCATCCTCAGGAAGCAGGAGCTCTCGACGGCGGCGTTCGTGGAGCTGGGCAAGCTCTTCGGTGAGCCGGCTCCCTACTACGAGCCGATGTACCACCACCCGGAGAACGATCTCGTCTTCGTCTCCTCCAATGTGCCGGAGGACGGCAAGCAGGTCGGCGTGCCCAAGACGGGCAAGTTCTGGCACGCGGACTACCAGTTCATGGAGAAGCCGTTCGGGTTCACCCTGATCCATCCGCAGGTGGTGCCCACCGGGGACCGCGGCACCTTCTTCATCGATCTGGGGAAGGCCTACGAGGCCCTGCCGCAGGAGCTGAAGGACGCCGCCGCACAGGCTCGGGCGGTGCACAGCCCGCGCCGTTTCTTCAAGATCCGCCCGGAGGATGTCTACCGTCCGGTGGGCGAGCTGATGGCCGAGATCGAGGCCAAGACGCCGGCCGTCGTCCACAACGCCGTGACCCGCCACCCCCACACCGGAGAATCGATTCTCTACATCAGTGAGGGGTTCACCGTCGGGCTCACCGACGAAGCGGGCAAGGAGCTCGGCGCCGACCTGCTCGAGTCGCTGCTGGAAGCCACCGGCCAGCACGACCGCACCTTCGAGCACCCGCAGATCCATCTGCAGCGCTTCGACGCCGGCGACCTGCTGATCTGGGACAACCGCAGCCTGGTGCACCGCGCCCTGCACACGACGACGCCGGAGCCGGCGGTCTCGTACCGCGTGACGGTCTACGACGAGTACCCGTTCGACGCTGCCGTCTGACGCCATCCGCAACCTCGACAGGACAGGACCACCCATGGCCAAGTGTCCCTTCGACGGCACGCCCTTCGATGCCGCGTACTTCGACGACCCGTACGCCCGGTACAGCGAACTGCGGGAGGAGTCCCCGGTCCAGCGCGTCTGGCTGCCGGAAGGCGTCCCGGTATGGCTCGTGACCCGGTACGAGGACGTGCACGCCTGCCTCAACGACAAGCGCCTGGTGCGCAGCCGGAAGCACGCCAACAGCGACTACCGCAGCGAGCTGCTTCCCGAGGCGGTGCGTGACGGCAACCTCCACATGGAGGACGGCGAGATCCACACCCGGCTGCGCCGGTTCATGAACTTCGCCTTCACCCCCAAGCGCATCGCCGCGCTGCGGCCGCGCATGGACGAGGTCGCCGACGCGCTGCTGGAGAAGCTCGCCACGGCCGGGGGCGGGGACCTGATGGCCGACTTCGCGGAGCCGCTGCCCATCGCCATCATCGTGGACATCCTCGGCATCCCGCGCGACATGGGCGGCGACTTCCACCTGTGGAGCGACCAGATCATGTGCGGCGTGCCCGAGGACGCCCAGAAGGGCGGTGCGGCACTGATCCAGTACACGTACCAGCTGATCGCCCGGAAGCGCGAGGAACCCGGCGACGATCTGCTCTCGCACTGGGTCCACGGGAAGGACGAGGAGGGCAACGGCCTGTCCGAGCAGGAGATCGTCGGCATGGCCTTCTTCCTGCTGCTCGGTGGCTACATCACCACCTTCGGCTCGTTCGGCACCGCGGTGCTCGGCCTGCTCACCCAGCCGGAGAAGGCCGATCAGCTCCGGGCGCACCCGGAGCTGATCCCCGCCGCGGTCGAGGAGTTCCTGCGCTGGGACGGGTCCGCGCAGAACTCCATCCGCCGGTTCGCCGTCGAGGAGCTGGAGCTGGCGGGAACGCGGATCGGCAAGGGCGACACCGTGATGCTCTCGATCGGATCGGCCAACCGCGACCCGCGGCGGTTCCCCGCGCCGGACGAGATGAGGTTCGACCGCGAGGACAGCGCCCAGCACCTCACCTTCGGCCGGGGCACACACCACTGCCCCGGCAAGGAACTGGCCCGGATCGAGCTGCAGGTGATGATCGCGAAGCTGCTGCAGCGCTTCCCGGACCTGGCACTGGCCGTACCGGCCGAGTCGATCACCTGGCGTCCGAACTACACCTTCCGAGCCCCGCGTTCACTTCCCGTCACGGTGTGACCGTGGCGCCCTGCCCCGAGGTTGGAACATGACGACGAAGTGCCCCTTCCACGACCGTGACGTCCCGTTCGACGCCGAGTTCTACGCCGACCCGTACCCGGTCTACACCCGGTTGCGCGAGGAGGCGCCGATCCACCGGATCTGCATGCCCGAGGGCAACGAGGCCTGGCTGGTCACCCGTTACGAGGACGTCTCGGAGCTGCTGAAGGACCGCCGCCTGGTGCGCAACCACCGGCATGCGAAGGACTACAAGAACGAGGTGCTCCCCGAGTTCGTCCGCGCGGGCAACCTCCACATGGAGGACGGGGAGATCCACACCCGGCTGCGCCGGTTCATGAACTTCGCGTTCACCCCCAAGCGCATCGACGCCCTGCGGCCGTGGATCGTGGCGGAGACCGACCGGCTGCTCGACGAGGTCGAGAAGAACGGCGGCGGCGACCTGATGCAGATGATCGCCGCGCCGCTGCCGATCACCGTCACCGTCGAACTGCTCGGTATTCCCAGTGACATGAGCGGGCCGTTCCGGGACTGGAGCGACGCGCTGCTCGGTGGGGTCCTCGCCGACGGCCAGGCGGCCGGCAAGGCGCTGATCGAGTTCGTCTACCGGCTCGTGGAGCTCAAGCGCACGGAGCCGGGCGACGACCTGATGTCGCACTGGATCCACTCCGTGGACGAAGAGGGGCGTCACCTGTCCGAGCAGGAGATCGTCGGCATGGCGTTCTTCCTGGTCATCGGCGGCTACGACACGACGGTCGGCTCGATAGGCAGCAGCCTGCTGGCACTGCTGGACCGCCCCGACCTGGCCGAGCGGCTGCGGCAGCAGCCGGACCTGATCCCGGAGGCCGTCGAGGAGCTGCTGCGCTGGGACGGCTCCGCGCACAACGCGTTCCGCCGGTTCGCCCTGGAGGACATGACCATCGCCGGGACGCCCGTCGCGAAGGGCGAGACGGTGATTCTCAGCATCTCGTCCGCCAACCGCGACCCGCGCCACTTCCCGGAGCCGGACGTCCTGGACTTCGACCGCGAGGACAAGCAGCACTGGGCGTTCGGCCGCGGCGCACACCACTGCCCCGGCAAGGAACTGGCCCGCATCGAGATGCAGATCCTGGTCGAGCGGCTGCTGAACCGGTTCCCCGGCATGGCCCTGGCCGACACCGAGGAGGAGGTGCAGTGGCGGCCGAACTACCTCATCCGGTCGCCGCGCAAGGTCGTGGTGACGGTGTGATGTCCAGGACCGGCGAACAAAGGCACCCGAAGTGAGCGCTCAGACAGCCGGCCTCGACCCGGTCGGCACCACCACCACCTTCGACACCGACGGTGAACTGCTGCCCCTGGTGCTCCGCCCCTACCGGGAGCACTGCAAGTACATGAAGTCGGCATCCCTGTCGGCAGGCCCGGGACCGCACGAAGTCACCGTGTCCGGTGAGTTCGAGATCGGCGAATCCTGCTACATCGACGACACCGGTCACTTCAACGCCGTCGAGTTCAACATCTGCTACAACCAGATGGCCTACTACCTGATCGCGAAGTCGGTCCGCGAAGGCGTGCTTCCGGTCTTCCAGGACTGGTCCCTCGAGGACTTCTGGCGGCTGCAGCTGCCGAACATCCTGATCACCAGCTTCCGGAGCCGTTTCAAGCGCGAGATGCGCGGCAAGCGGTTCTTTGGGAGCGTGACCCTCACCGACACGGCCCGGCTGGAGAAGTCGGAGCGCTGGAACCCGCTGATCGTGCTGTACACGACGTGCCGGTTCTGGGACGAGACCGGTGGGGACAGCCATGGCGAGGCGCGGATCGCCATTACGGATCCGGTATGACAGCGGACGAGCAGCCGGTGACAACCGCATGGGAGCAGCTGACACGGACCCCGCGGGCGCAGCGGCGCGCGGCCCTCGAAGTCTTCGTGAGCCGTGAGCTCAAGCAGGCGCTGCTCATGACGGACCAGGACGACCTCCCGCTCGACGAGAACTACTTCGAGCTCGGACTGACGTCCCTGCGGGCCGTCGAACTGAGGCAGCGCATCGAGGAGCAGCTGAGGTGCGAACTGGACACCTCGGTGCTCTTCGGGCTCTCGACCGTCCGGCAGGTGGCCGACCACCTCGCCTCGGTCGTGCTGCCCGGCACGGCCGTCCCCCGCAGACGCGAGCCGCAGGACGCGCCGGGCCCGTCCCCGGAAGTCCAGCGGCAGGTCAACGACCTGATCGCCGACCTGTACGAGTCCTGAGCCGCACCCGCCGTCGCGCCAGAACCGTCGTAGGAGACCACGCATGTCCGACAGCCGTGACACCTTGCTCCGCGAGCTGATGCTGGAGAAGTACGAACCGATCGCCATCGTCGGCGTGGGGCTGAGGTTCCCCGGAGGAGCCACGACGCCGGAGGAGTTCGAGGAGTTCCTGCGCTCCGGCAGGTCGGGGACCGGACCGATCCCCGGCGACCGCTGGGACGTCGAGTCCCTGCACCGGGAGGGGCCGGCCGAGAAGGGCAGGATCTCCGCGGCCGGCGGCGGGTTCCTCGAGGGCATCGACCAGTTCGACGCCGCCTTCTTCAACATCTCGCCGAAGGAGGCGGCCTACGTCGACCCCCAGCACCGGCTGGCGCTGGAGGCCTCCTGGGACGCGCTGGAGAACGCCGGAATCGACCCGGGCACGCTCCGCGGCAGCGAAGGGGGTGTGTACTTCGGCATCTCCTGCTTCGACTACCTCCTGGAGGTCGGCGAGCTCGCCCAGGAGGACCTCGACGCGTACACCGGGACCGGCACGGCGCACAGCGCGGTGCCGGGGCGGCTCTCCTATCTGCTGGGCTGGCGCGGTCCGAGCATGGCCATCGACACCGCCTGCTCCTCGTCCATCGTGGCGCTGGACCTGGCCGTCACCGGACTCAGGAAGCGCGACTGCTCCATCGCCCTCTGTGGCGGGGTCAACGCCATCCACCACCCGCTCAACCACATCGTGTTCTCCCAGGCCGGAATGCTCTCCCCGGACGGCCGCTGCAAGACATTCGACGACACCGCGGACGGTTACGCACGCAGTGAGGGCTGCGGCGTGGTGGTGCTCAAGCGCTTCTCCGACGCCAAGCGTGACGGCGACCGGATCCTGGCCCTGATCCGCGGCACGGCCGTCCGCCAGGACGGGGAGAGCGGCGGCCTGACCGTGCCGAACAGCACGGGCCAGCAGGGCGTCATGCGCGCGGCCCTGCGCAACGCCTCGCTGGAGCCCTCCGACATCCAGTACGTCGAGGCGCACGGCACCGGCACCTCCCTCGGCGACCCCATCGAAATGCAGTCGGTCTCGTCCGTCTTCGCCGAGTCGCACACGGTCGCCGAGCCGGTGGTCGTCGGCTCGCTCAAGACGAATGTCGGGCACATGGAGGCCGCCGCCGGCATCGGCGGCGTGATCAAGACCGCGCTGCAGCTGCACCACGGGTGGATCTACCCGCATCTGAACCTGGAGCAGCCCTCCCAGCACATCCCCTGGGACAGGTCACCGGTGACCGTGCCGACCGAAGGACAGCCGTGGAAGGCCCCGGTGCGCCGGGCGCTGGTGAACTCCTTCGGCTTCGCCGGGACGATCGCCTCGGCGGTGCTCGAACAGGCCCCCGCGCAGGCGGCACCGGCGGTGGCCGCCCCGGCCGCCGGGGGGAACGAGGTGTTCGTGCTGTCGGCCAGGAGCGAGCGGGCGCTGCGCCGGCAGGCGGACAAGTACCTGTCCTTCCTCGAGGCCGAACCCGGGGCGGGCCTGGGGGACATCGCGTACACCGCTGCCGTGGGCCGCGCCCACTTCGCCCACCGGCTCGGCGGCCTGGTGGGCGGCCGCGACGAGCTCGCGGCGCTGCTGCGCGAGCAGTCCGGTACCGCCGTCGGCGAGCAGCCCCGGGTGGCCATGCTCTTCACCGGTCAAGGCGCGCAGTACCCGGGCATGGGCCGGTCGCTCTACGAGCGGTACCCGGTCTTCCAGGAGCACATGGATGAGTGCGACCGGCTCTTCGAACCGCATCTGGGACGTTCGGTCCGGGACCTCATGCTCGGCGACGACCCCGCCGACGAGCTCGGGCAGACCCAGTACACCCAGCCCGCACTGTTCGCGGTGGAGTACGCGACGGCGCGGCTGTGGATGAGCTTCGGTGTCGAGCCCGCCATGCTGATCGGGCACAGCATCGGGGAGGTCGTCGCCGCCGCGGTGGCCGGGCTGTTCTCCCTGGAGGACGCGGTGCGCCTGGTCGCCGCACGGTCCCGGCTCATGCAGTCGGTGTCCGCGCCGGGCGGCATGGTGTCCGTGCAGGCCGCGATGGACACGGTGGCGCCTTTCGTCCAGGGCTGTCCGGACGTGGCGTTCGCCGCGGTGAACACCCCGCAGTCCTGTGTCGTCTCCGGCGGTAGCGACTCCCTGGCGGAGATCGTCGCCAAGCTGGGCGCACGCGGCATCGCGACGCAGGCGCTCAAGGTCTCGCACGCCTTCCACTCGCCGCTCATGGCCGAGGTCTTCGACGAGTTCGCGGCCGCCATCGCGGATGTGCAGTTCCACGAGCCGGACCTCACCCTGGTGTCGAACGTCACCGGCGCGGTCGCCGTCTTCGAGGAGATCGCGACGCCGGAGTACTGGGTACGGCACATCGGCGCGCCGGTGGAATTCGCGGCCGGTATGCGGACGATCGCCGAGCACGGGGAGTACGTGTTCCTGGAGGTGGGGCCGTCCGCCACGCTCCTCGGCCTGGGCCGGCGGTGCGTGGCCGGGGCCGGGCACACCTGGCTGGCGAGCGCACACCGTGACGATCCGGCCGCGGACACGCTCAAGCGGTCGGTGGCCGAGCTCTACCGTGCGGGCCTGGACGTCTCGTGGGCCGCGTACCACCTCGGCCGAGAGGCCGGCCGGCTCACGCTGCCGACGTACGCCTACGACCGCCGCCGTCACTGGCTGCCGCGCCGCCGCGGTCTGACGCCCGGCAGCGGCGCGGGCGCGACCCACCCGCTGCTCGGCGCCGAGGTCCGCGACCATCCGGATCAGCGCGAAGGCGTCCGGGTCTTCATGTCCGAGATCTCTCCGGACTGTCCCGGATACCTGCGCGACCACGTGGTGCTCGGGCAGATCGTCGTCCCGGCCGCCTGCTACGTCGACCTGCTGCTGGCGCTGCAGGACGCGATGTTCGGGGAGACCGGACGGCCGCTGGCGGACATCGACATCCAGGAGCCCCTGATCGTCTCCGACGATCACGGGGTCGAACTGCTCACCCGGGTGCGCGCCGCGGACGACGGCGGCGCCACCGTGGAGGTCTCCAGCCGCATCGCCGGCGATGCGGATGCGAGGGAGCGGCTCCACGCCACGGCCCGAATCGGCGCGGACGCCGGGCAGCCCGGCACGCAGCGCACCGCGGACGCCCTGACCGAGGCGGCGGCCGCCGCCACGGCGCCCGGGGAGGCGGTGCCGGCCGACGACCTGTACGGAGATTTCGAGGACCTGGGTCTTGCCTACGGTCCGGAATTCCAGCGCATCACCTCGCTGCGAAGGGAGGGCGAGGGCGTCGCCGTGGCCCTCCTGCGGGGTCATGACACAGCCCTGGCGGAGTACCTCCCGCCGTTCGTCCTGGACAACGTGATCCAGTCCGTCGCGGGTGTACTCGACGACGGCGAGACCTATCTGCCCGTCGGCTTCGGCCTCGTGCAGTTCCTGCGGAAGCCGAAGAGCGCGACACTGCGCAGCCTGCTGCGGCTCACCGGCGCGGACGACGGGCGCCGGGAGCGTACGGCGGACATGATGCTGCTCGACGGCGACCGGCCGGTCGCCGTCGTGCGGGGACTGCGCTTTCGCCAGGTGGTCGCGGTGGGCGACGGGAACCGCAGGCGGCTGTTCCACGAGACCCGGTGGGTCAAGCGGTCGACGGTCCGCAGGGCCGCCGAGCAGGAACGCGACATCCTCGTGGTCAACCGCCCGGCCCGGCAGTTCACCGCACTGGCCGGCCGGCTGGAGGACACCGGTGCACGCCTGCGGTACGCGGCGGACGCCCGCGCGGCCGGCGCCCTGCTGGCGCAGGAGCGCCCGACCGACGTGTGGTGGTTCTGGACCGCCGGAACCGACCGGGACACCGCCGCGGGGCTGCGCGACGAATGCGAGCGCAACTACCGCGACCTGCTCGCCCTGATCGAGGCACTGACAGCCGGCGGCTTCGGCCAGGGCCAGCGGCTCTGGCTGGTGACCGAAGGGGCACAGCTGCTGCCGGGCGACGCGCAGCAGCCGGGGCAGGCATCGGCCGCGGCCACGTTGTGGGGCTTCGGCCGGTCGCTGGGCAACGAGTACCCGGCGTACCGGGTGACCATGGTCGACCTGCCGGGCGAGGGAGATACCGACTGCTCCCTGCTGTTCGACGAGTGCCTGGCGGCCGAGGGCGAGGAGTTCCAGATCGCCTTCCGCCGGGGCAAGCGGCATGTGCTGCGGATCTTCCCCACCGGCGACGCGGATGACCAGGACGAGAACTTCGAGCTCGCCGTCCCGAATCCCGGGGAGTTCTCCGGCATCAAGCGGATACCGGTGCCGGACGAGGCGCCGCAGGGTGACGAGGTGGAGGTGCGCGTCCGCGCCGCCGGACTCAACTTCAAGGACGTCCTCAACGCGCTCGGCATGCTGAAGCAGCACGCCGACGCCATGGGCGTCGAGTACCGCCCGCTGCCCCTCGGATTCGAGGCGGCCGGCACGGTCGCCGCAGCGGGCCCGGACGCCGCGTTCGCGGTCGGCGACGACGTGGTGGTGAGCCATCTCGGCTGCCTGCGCAAACGCGTCGTGGTGCCGTCCGCGGCGGTGGTGCGCAAGCCGCCGGCCCTCGGTTTCGCCGAAGCGGCGGCCCTGCCCACGGCGTACACCACCGCGTACTACTCGCTGCACGAGCTCGCCGGCATGAAGGCCGGCGACCGGGTCCTCATCCACGCCGCGGCCGGTGGGGTGGGCCAGGCCGCCGTGGCCCTCGCCAGGCTCGCCGGCGCGGAGATCCACGCCACGGCGAGCCCCGGCAAGCACGCCTTCCTGCGCGCCCAGGGCATCGAGCACGTGATGAACTCGCGCTCGCTGGACTTCGCCGACGAGATCCGCCGGTCCACCGGGGGCGCGGGCGTGGACATCGTCCTCAACAGCCTGAACAGCGACTACATACCCGCAGGTCTGAGCGTGCTCGCCGAAGGCGGCCGCTTCGTGGAGCTCGGCAAGCTCGGCATCTGGTCCCCGGAGCGGATGCGTGAGGCCCGGCCCGACGTCGCCTACCACAACTTCGATCTCAGCGAGTTCGACGCCGAAGAGCTCCAGCAGATCAACAAGCGGATCCTGGAGACGGTCGCCGATCTGCTGGCGGACGGCTCGCTCGCACCGATCACGACGACCACCTACACCCTCGACGAGGTCGAAGAGGCCTTCGGGGTGCTCAGCCGGGGCGGGAACACCGGCAAGCTCGTCATCGACATGCGCGAGCCGGCCGTGCTCGGCTCGCGTCCCGAGCCGGCCCTGGACCCCGGCAAGAGTTATCTGATCACCGGCGGCACGGGTGCGCTGGGGGCGGTGACCGCGCAGAAGCTGGCGGCCGAAG
Source organism: Streptomyces sp. JH14 (assembly GCF_029428675.1). Classification (GTDB taxonomy): domain Bacteria; phylum Actinomycetota; class Actinomycetes; order Streptomycetales; family Streptomycetaceae; genus Streptomyces. Next base: position 3,841,036 of record NZ_JAJNEL010000001.1, read on the forward strand.
GCGCCCGCCACATCAGCATGGTGAGCCGCAGGCCGGTGAGCGCCGAGGATGCCGCCGCGCTGCAGGAGCGGATCGGCAAGGAGGTGCGGCTCCGCTTCCACCGGGGCGACATCGCCGTCCAGGAGGACGTCGAGCGGATCATGGCCGAGACCGGCGCCGGCGGGCATCCGCTGGGCGGCATCGTCCACGCCGCGGGCGTCCTCGCGGACGGGCCCGTCTCCGCCATGTCGTGGGAGCAGCTGGACACGGTCTTCCGGTCCAAGGTCTACGGAACGTGGCTGCTGCACCGGGCCGCCGAGGCCCAGGACGGCCTGGATTTCTTCGTCGGATACTCGTCCCTGTCCTCGGTGCTCGGCCCGGTCGGGCAGGCCAACTACGCGGCAGGGAACGCGTTCATCGACGATCTGATGACCCGCCGCTCCGCGGCCGGTGCACCGGGTCTCGCCATCGGCTGGGGCCCATGGGCCGAGGTGGGCATGGCGGCGAACCTGTCCGCCCGGTCGGCCACCGGGATAGAGAGCCAGGGGTTCCGGTTCCTCAAACCCCGTACCGGCGCCAGAGCGCTGTGGACGGTACTCGGACAGCCCCTGGGGCATCTGACGGCCGGCGAGGTCGACTGGGACCGGTTCGTCTCCCAGCGGCTGAGCGGCAACGCTCTGTACCAGCGGGTGGCGCGGGGAGCGGCGGTGTCCGTGCGCACGATCGACCTCGGGGAACTCGCGGCGCTCCCGCGGACACAGCGGCGCGAGACCATCAACGAGGCGGTACGGGAACGGATCGCGTCGCTGCTGCACTTCGACGGCACCGGCGACATCTCCCCGCACGCCCGCTTCATGGACCTCGGCGTGGACTCGCTGACCGCCGTCGAGCTGAAGAACGCCCTCGAGGTGATGTTCCGCGCATCGCTGCCGACCTCGCTGGTCTTCGACTATCCGACGGTCATGCAGCTCGCCGCGTTCGTCGACGAGCAGATGGCCGGAGCCGGGCAGCCGCCGGAGGCGCACGGGGGCGACGTCGCCGAGGTCACATCGCTGCCCGACGAGGACATCGACGCCGAACTCGAATCCCTGCGGAGCATGTGACCCGGTGAAGGACTACATCGACTCGATCGAGCAGCTGTCCCACAAACAGCTGGTCGTGCTGCTCGCCCGGCAGCGCCTGGCAGCCGTCCAGGGCATCGCCGTGGACGGCATGGCGCTCCGCCTGCCCGGGGGGGTCGACAGCCCTCGGTCCCTGTGGTCCGCCCTGCGCGGCGCCCGGGTCGTGACGGGCGGCCCGCCCCGGATACCGGTGGACAGCCGGGGCCGGCCGCGCTGGAACACCGACGCCCCTGATCTCGCCCCGTACGCGGACCTGCTGGGACGTGGCGCCTATGTCGATGTCATCGACGTGTTCGACGCCAAGCGGTTCGGCCTCTCCGAGGAGGAAGCCGGCTTCGTGGACCCGCAGCAGCGGTTGCTGGTCACCTGCGCGGCCGAAGCGCTGGCGGACGCCGGAATCGACGAGGCGGACGGGCTGCGCACCGGGGTGTTCGCGGCGCTGAGCTCGGTGGAGTACCAGTACGCCGCCCTGCGCAACCAGATGGGGCGGGACGAGCTGTCCGCGTACATGGGCCCCGGAGGCGCACTCAGCGGGGCGGCCGGCCGGATCGCGACGTGCCTCGGGCTCTGCGGCCCGTCGCTGACGGTCGACACCGCCTGCTCCTCCGCCCTGACCGCTCTGCATCTCGCCTGTGCCTCCCTTCGGTCCGGTGAGTGCGATGTCGCGCTGGTGGGGGCCTGCAACCTGCTGCTGGCGCCCGGGGCGTTCGGGGTCCAGGAGCGGGCCGGGCTGCTGTCGCCGAGCGGGCGTTCGCGGCCCTTCGACGCGGCCGCCGACGGCTATGCGCGCAGCGAGGGCTGCGGTGTCGTCGTGCTCCGCCGGCAGCCCGACGCGGTGAACCCTTATGCCGTGGTCAGGGGGACCGCCGTGTACCAGCACGGAGCCCGCGACTCCATCTCCCGGGTGTCGGCCGCGGGTCAGGCTGCCGTCATCCGGCAGGCGCTGAGGGCCGCCGGGTGCGCGCCGGACGAGGTCGGATACGTCGAGGCGCAGGCCAACGGGGTCCGGCTGGCGGGCGTCATCGAGGCGGAGGTGCTCGGCGACGTGTTCGCGCGAACCGCCGCGGAGGCACCGCCGCTGGTCATCGGCTCGGCCAAGGCCAACCTGGGCTATCTCGAGACCACTTCGGGGATGGCCGGGCTGATGAAGGCCGTGCTCAGCGTCCAGCACGGCGAGATCCCGCCGCAGCCGGATCTCGGACAGCTCGATCCGGACGTCCCGTGGCAGCGGCTGGGCCTTCGGGTGCCGCGTGAGATCACCCCCTGGCCGGACGGGAACCGGCGGCTCGCCGGAGTGAGCGCATACGGCTTCACCGGGACGTACGGCCACGCGGTCGTGGAGGCGGCCGCTACGGAGGCCGCACCGCGTCCCGAACGCGCGGCGGCCGCGGCGGGCGACAGCCACTGGCACGACACGCATCACTGGTCATGAACACAGGAGCCCTCACCGTGACGGACATGAGAGAACTGGTCACCATAGACGCCGTGCTGGCCCGGCATGCGGGGCACCGGCCCGACCGTGACGCGGTGCGCTGCGAGGACCGCACGGTGACCTACGCCGAGCTGCTCGGGCGCAGCGCCCAGGCGGCCAGGGCCCTGGCCGCCGGCGGCGCCGGACAGGGCACGCGGGTGCTCTACCTCGGGCAGGAATCCGAGTACTTCTACATCCTGCTGTACGCCTGCGCCCAGGCGGGCGCCGTTCTCGTACCGGTCAACTGGCGGCTGGTCGCACCCGAGGTGGAGCACATCCTGAGCGACTCGGGGGCGCGGTACGTCTTCGTCGAGCCCGACCATGCCGCGGTGGTCGAGCGCGCCGCGGCCGGGCTGGCGTACGCGCCCGTGACGGTGCCCGTCACGGCGGGAGCACCCGGCGGCGGACCCGCCTTCGCCGCGTGGCTGGAGCAGGCGCCGCCCGGTGACCCCGTGCCCTCGGCGGACACCGAAGCCCCGCTCGTCCAGATGTACACCAGCGGTACGACGGGCCTGCCCAAGGGCGTCGTGCTCGCGCACCGCACGTTCTTCCAGGTCCGCAACGCCCTCGCCGACGCCGGCCTGGACTGGATCGACTTCAGGGACGCGGACGTCAGCCTCATCGGTGTGCCGGGCTTCCACATCGGCGGGCTCTGGTGGGCTCTGCAGGGGCTCAACGCCGGTGTCACCAACGTCAGTCTGCGGATGTTCACCGGCCCGGACGCCCTCGCGCACGTCCGCGACCACCGGGTGACCGTCGCCTGCGTGGTCCCGGCGATGCTGCGGCTGATGCTGGCCGAGCGGGCCGCCACCCAGGAGGTCTTCGCCGGCCTGCGCAAGGTCGTCTACGGCGGATCACCGATCGGCGAGGCGCTGCTGGAGGAGTGCCTGGAGCGGATCGGCTGCGAGTTCGCGCAGATCTACGGCCTCACCGAGTCGGGCAACACCTCGGTCTGCCTCCCGCCCGCCGAGCACGTCGTGGGCGGCCCGCGGCTTTCCGCCGCCGGTCGGCCGTACCCGGGCTTCGTACTGGAGATCAGGGACGACGGGGGGAAGCCGCTGCCGGCCCGCGAGATCGGCGAGGTCTGGATACGCACCCCGGCGCACATGGTCGAGTACTGGCGGCTCCCCGAGGCGACGGAGCAGACTCTCGTCGACGGATGGCTGCGCACCGGAGACGCGGGATATCTCGACGAGGAGGGCTTCCTCTTCATCTGCGACCGGATCAAGGACACCATCATCGTCGCCGGCGAGAACGTCTACCCGGCGGAGATCGAGAACGTGCTCTCCCGCCACGAGGCGGTGGTCGAGGCCGCCGTCGTCGGCATTCCGGACCAGCGCTGGGGCGAGGCCGTGCACGCCTTCGTCGTGCTCGCGAGCGGGGCGACGGCGAGCGGACGGGAACTGATGATGTTCCAGCGCGGCCGACTGGCCGACTTCAAGATCCCCACCAGCTACTCGTACCTCGACCGACTACCGCGAAACGCCAGCGGGAAGATCCTGCGGCGTGAGCTGCGCGAGGCCTTCTGGCAGGGCGAGACGCGGCACGTCAACTGACCACCCCCCACCGCACGGGAAAGGCACGACATGACGTCACTCGAGGAGATCCGGCAGCATCTGAACCATGTCGCCCGCGAGTCGCCGGAGAAGGCGGGCGCGCTGGCGTTTCCGATGCTGCTGAACACCGGCCCCCGGCTGCCGGTCCGGCCGGCCGAACAGCCGCTGCACGAGCAGGCCCTGGCCGACAGCCTCGATGTCGAGGGCAGGAAGCTGGCCGTCTACCGCTGGGGCGACGGCGAGCGGCGGGTGCTGCTCATGCACGGCTTCGAGGGCCGTGCATCCAACATGACCGGGTTCGTCCCCGGCCTGCAGAAACTCGGAATGACCGCCGTGGCCTTCGACTTCTTCGGCCACGGTGAGTCCGAGGGCGACCGGGCGACGATCCTCGACGTGCAGGCCGCCGTCCGGGCCGTCGCCGCCGCATACGGCCCCTTCGACACGATCGTGGCCCATTCGTTCGGCGGACTGTGCGCCTACCAGGCCGTGCGCGGGGGTGTACCGACCGACCGGCTGGTGACCATCGCGTCCGTCTGCGACTTCGGCCACCTGCCCAAGATCTTCTGCAACCGGCTCGGTCTGGATCCGAGCATCGAGGACGTGCTGCGCCGGCGCAGCGAGGAGTTCTTCCACCCCGAGACCGAGATCTGGGAACGGTTCTCCGCCGGCCACCGGGCCGCCGAGCTCACCTTCCCGCTCCTCGTCATCCACGACGAGAACGACAAGGAAGTCCCCGTGGAGCAGGGGCGGAGGCTCTCCGCCGCCTACAGCCAGGCGCGGTACATCGAGACCCGGGGACTCGGGCACCGGCGGATCGTCGCAGATCCCGGCGTCATCGCCGCGACGCTCGAATTCATCAGCGCATAGGTCCGCACAGACAGCAGAAAGCAGGAGAGACGTGGCTGAGCAGAACATGGACATGGAGCTGCAGGACATCGACGTGGAACTGCGGGACCGGATCCGCGGGATCATCGCCGACATCGTCGAGGTCGACATCGACGAGATCGAGTGGACCACCCACTTCTGGGACGAGCTCGGAGCGGACTCCCTGCAGGGCATCGAGATCCTCTCCACGCTGGAGCGCCGTCTGGGGATCACGATCGAGCAGCGCCTGCTCGCGGAGATGAAGGACGTCCGGAGCACGTACGGCGTGGTGCTGGCGGCCAGGAAGGGCATGGCCCCCGATGCCTCGTGACCGAAGGCGGGTCGTCGTCACCGGTCTCGGCGTGGTCAGCAGCATCGGGACCGGTGTCACCGAGTTCGCCGAAGGGCTGCGGCAGGGGCGCTCCGGGGTCCGGCCGATCAGCGCGTTCGACACCACCGGGTTCGCCCACACCCATGCGTGCGAGATCGTCGGCTTCACCCCCGAGAAGTGGATCTCGCGGCTGAAGCCGGAAGAGCTCGGCCGGGCCACTCAGCTGTCGATCGCCAGCACGGTGCTGGCCCTCGCCGACGCAGGGCTCCCGGCGGAGCGGTTACGGGACATGCGCGCCCTGATAGCGGTGGGCACGACCTACGGGGAGTCCGGCGAGGTGGACCGGATCGTCGAGCGCCAGGCGGCCACCGGCAGTCCGGACGTCGACCGGGACGCGGCCGTGAAGTCGTCCTCCAGCCGGCTCTCCATCGACATCGCCAGAGAGCTGGGGCTGACCGAGGCCGAGGCGGTGACCATCCCCACGGCCTGCGCGGCGGGGAACTACGCCATCGGCTACGGGTTCGACGCCGTCGCCTCGGGCGAGGTGGACGTGGCGCTGAGCGGTGGCGTGGACGCGCTGCTGCGGATGACGTTCGTGACGTTCTACCGGCTGGGCACCATCGCGCCGGAGACCTGCCAGCCCTTCGACCGGGACCGCAAGGGGATCCTGACGGGCGAGGGCGGCGCCGTGCTGGTGCTGGAGGATCTCGACTCCGCCCTGGAACGCGGCGCCCACGTCTACGCCGAAGTCCTCGGGTACGGCCTGGCCTGCGACGCGCACCACCCGGTGGCACCGGACCAGCAGAGCGTCGCGCGCTGCATGACCCAGGCGCACGCCAACGCGGGAATCGACGCCTCCGCCGTGGACTACATCTCCGCGCACGGCACCGGCACACGGGCCAACGACGTGACGGAAGCCGCTGCCGTCCGGCAGGTCTTCGCGGGCGAACCGCCGCCGGTCAGCTCGCTGAAGTCCATGCTCGGCCATGCCATGGGAGCGGCCAGCGCGCTGGCCGCCGCCGGCTGCGCACTCGCCCTGGAACAGGGGTTCATGCCGCCGACGATCAACCATGTGGAGACCGACCCGGAGATCGACATCGACTGTGTGCCGAACACGGCCAGGCCGGCCGACCTGCGCATCGTGCAGAACAACTCGCTCGCGTTCGCGGGCAACGACGCCGTGCTGATCCTCGGCCACTACGGGAAGGCCGCCTCATGAGCGCCCCGGTCATCACCGCATGGCAGACGTACTCGCCGCTGGGGCACGGCGCCGACTCCCATAGGGAAGCGCTGCGTTCGGCCGGCCGGACGGGCGGGACGAGTCCGGCCGTGCAGGACTTCGAGGTCCGCGAGATCCTCGGGCGGGCCGGCACGCGGTCGATGGACCGTGTCGCGGGTCTCGCCGTGGCGACGACCGCACGGCTGCTGGAACAGATCGGCACGCCCGACTCGCGTTTCGGCAGCTACGCACCGGAGGAGGTCGCCCTGGTGCTGGGCACGAGCGACGGCTTCAGCAGTGTGAGTGCCTTCCTGCGGGACACCTGGACCCGCTCCAAGCCCTACGACGTCGACCCGTCCCATGTCCCGCGGACCCTGATGAACTTCGCGGCCGGCCAGTGCGCCATCCGGCACGGCATCAAGGGGCCGAACACGACGATCTGCGGCAGCCACGCCACCGGGCTGCTCACCCTCAACTACGCCCGCCGGCTGCAGCGCAACGGCCACGCACGGGCAACGGTGTGGGGGGCGGTGGAGGAGCTCTCGCCGGAGCGCGTTGCCGTCGAGGAGGCCCGCCTCGACGGTCCGGCGGAGCGGCCGGCGAGTGAGGGCTGCGTGATGTTCCTGCTGGAGTCGCCCGGCGAGGTGCCGCCGGAGAGAACGCCGCTGGCCGAGGTGCTCGCCGTCGAGTTCGGTGTCTGGGCGGAGACCGACAGCATCCGCTCCGCGCTCGCCGCGTGCCTGCGGCGCGCGCTGGCCCGGGCAGAGGTGACGGCCGACGAGGTCTTCGCGGCCGCTCCCTCGGACTCCGTGGGGGCGCGCGGCGCTGCCGAGCACCGGGCCGTCGAGGACGTACTCGGTTCCGTGCCGCTCCTGACCGCAACCGCCGACGCCGTCGGGGACGCCAGAGCGGTCTCGGCCGCGTTCCAGACCGTCGAGCTGCTGGATGCGGACGCCGCACCGGGCCGGGTCGGTGTGGTGACGACATCCGATGCGGAAGGCCGTGTCGGATGCGCGCTGCTGCGCATCTGCTGAGCCGGACCGCCGGCACCTCAACCCCCGTGCGAGCGCATCGGCTCGCCCCGCTCCTGGAGAGGATGACATGACGCAACGGCCCATCGCCTTCGTGACCGGCGGTTCCCGTGGCATCGGGCGGGCCGCAGTGGTGCGGCTCGCCCGGAACGGCTATGACATCGCGTTCTGCTACCACGCCCGCGAGGACGAGGCGGAGAAGACCGCAGGGGCGGCCCGGGAGTTCGACGCCAGGGTCCTCGCCGCCCGGGTCGACGTGGCCGACGCGGCGGCGGTCAGCGCGTTCGTACGCCGGATCGAGGACGAACTCGGCCCGGTCGACGCGGCGGTCACCTCGGCGGGCATCACCCGCGACCGGTCGCTGGCCATGATGTCCGACAACGACTGGTCCGCGGTGCAGCGCACCAACGTCGACGGCACCTTCCACGCCTGCCGGGCGGCGGTCTTCGGCATGATGAAGCGCCGCCGCGGCTCCATCGTCACCCTCTCCTCGATCGCCGGCCGGTACGGGCAGCCGGGGCAGACCAACTACTCGGCGGCGAAGGCGGCGATCGCCGGCTTCACCCTGGCCACGGCCAGGGAGGTCGGGCGCTACGGGATCCGGGTGAACGCCGTCGCGCCCGGGTTCATCACCACCGACATGACCGAGACGCTGCCGGACCGGGTGTGGAAGCAGACCCAGCCACGAATTCCCCTGGGGCGTATGGGGACGGCGGACGAGGTGGCCGAGCTCGTCGCGTTCCTGCTGTCGGAGCGCGCCTCCTACATCACCGGCCAAGTCCTCGGCATCGACGGCGGACTGGTCCTGTAGGCCCGGCCGCGCCGCCGAGCGCTCCCGAGAACACCCGTCCCCCGATCCGGAGATCCCTTGAGATGAACGCTCATCCCGCCGGCGCAAAGCAGGGGTATGTCCCGCTCCTGCTCCTGGCGTCCAGCGCCGCCTTCCTGGCCGTACTGGACGTCACCATCGTCAATCTGGCCATCCCGGACCTGCGCAGCGACTTCGAGGGCGCGGAGCTGGCCGACCTTTCCTGGGTCATCACCGTCTATGCCACGGTCTTCGCCGCCTTCCTCGCCCCGGCGGGCCGTCTGGCCGACCTGATCGGCCGCCGGTCCCTGTTCATCGGCGGCATCGGGGTGTTCACCCTGATGTCCCTGGTCTGCTCGGTCGCGCCCAGTGTCCCGGCGCTGCTGGCGGCCCGCGCGCTCCAGGGCACGGGCGCCGCCGCGATGATCCCCGCCTCGCTGGCGATCGTCCTGATGGACACCCCGCCGGAGCGCCGCCGCACGGCCATCGGCCAGTGGAGCGCCGCATCCGCACTCGCCGCCGCGGTGGGCCCGGCCCTCGGCGGGGTGATGGTCGACGAGCTGGGGTGGCGGTCGTTGTTCCTGATCAACGTGCCGTTCGGCCTGATCCTGCTGGCCTGTGCGCGCATCGTGCCGCGTCGTGAACAGCGCGGGAGCGGACGGATTCCCGACCTCGTGGGAACGGTGCTGCTGGGCGCCGGTGTCGGCCTGCTGAGCCTGGCCATCTCCAAGGGCAGCGCATGGGGCTGGTCCAGCCTGTCGACGGCCGGATGCCTGATCCTCGGCGTGGTCGCCGTGTACGGGGCCGTCTGGCGCTCGACACGGCATCCCGCACCGGCGCTGGAGACCTCCCTGTGGCGGAACCGGACGTTCGCGCTGGCCAATCTGACGGCGCTGTTCTTCGGCGCCTGCCTCTTCGCATGGCTGCTGGTCGGTGTCCTGTACATCACCACGGTCTGGCGGTGGTCGGAGCTCGGCGCAGGGCTGGCGGTGACCCCGGGAGCCGTCAGCGCCGCCGTGGTCGCCCTCTACGCCGGCAAGGTGCAGGCCAAGTACGGGCCGCGGGTGATCGTGGCAGCGGGTGCGCTGATCCTTGCGGGTACGGGGTTCTTCCTGGCGTTCACCCTGCCCAGCGAACCGAACTTCTTCGCGTACTGGCTGCCCAGCGGCATTCTGGCGGGCGCGGGAATGGGCGCGATCACCACCGGCGCCTCCACCGCGGCGGCGCTGTCGGTCTCGCCGCTGCGGTTCGCCGCCGCGACGGGCCTGAGCCAGACGTCACGCCAGGTCGGGGGTGCGCTGGGGATCGCGACGCTGTCCACCATGCTGACCGGGGGGACCACCGTGGACGACTTCGGCCGGGTGCTCTTCTTCTGCTCGGTCTCGGCGGTGCTGGCCGGACTGGCCGGACTCGGCCTCGTCATCAAGGCGGAGGAGCCGTCGGCGGCGGGTGCACCCGTCACGTCCGCGTAGCTCCGGGCGGTGCGCACGGCCCGCCGGTGCGGGCCGTGCGCACGATGGTCGCGCCCGCACGGCGCGACCATCGTGATCATCAGCGGGCTTTGAGCTCCTTCAGGCGCGACACGGCTTCCTGCAGAACGCTCTCGCGTTTGCAGAAGGCGAACCGGACCTTGCTGCGGCCGGCCTCCCGGTCGTCGTAGAAGACCGCATTGGGGATGGCCACGACCCCGCACCGCTCGGGCAGCGCGCGGCAGAAGGCGAAGCCGTCGGTCTCGCCGCCGAGCGGGCGGATGTCGGTGGTGACGAAGTACGTTCCGGCCGGCCGGTAGACCTCGAAGCCGGCCTCGGCCAGCCCGGCGCTCAGCAGATCCCGCTTGGTGCGCAGATCCGCGCGCAGCCCCTCGAAGTAGCTGTCCGGCAGAGCCAGCGCCTCGGCGACCGCGTACTGGAACGGGCCCGCGGAGACGTACGTGAGGAACTGCTTGGCCGAGCGGACCGCCGTCACCAGTTCGGCGCCCGCCGTCACCCAGCCGACCTTCCACCCGGTGAACGAGAACGTCTTGCCCGCCGAGCCGATGGTCACCGTCCGCTCGCGCATCCCGGGGAAGCCGGCGATCGGCAGGTGGTCGCCCTCGAAGACCAGGTGTTCGTACACCTCGTCGGTGACGACGAGCAGATCCCGCTCGCAGGCGAGTTCGGCGATCGCCGCCAGTTCCTCGCGGGTCAGGACGGTGCCGGTGGGGTTGTGCGGGGTGTTGAGCAGGATCAGCCGGGTGTGGGGCGTGACGGCGGCGCGCAGTTCGTCGAGGTCGAGCCGGTACGTACCGCTGTCCGAGTCGGGGCGCAGGGTGACCGGGACACGGGTACCGCCCGCCATGGCGATGCAGGCGGCGTACGAGTCGTAGTACGGCTCCAGGGCGATGACCTCGTCGCCGGGCTCCACGAGGGCGAGGAGGGTGGCGGCGATGGCCTCGGTGGCGCCCGCCGTGACGAGAACCTCGGAGTCGGGGTCGTACGTGAGCGCGTACCGCCGCTGCTGATGCGCGGCGATCGCGGTGCGCAGCTCGGGTACGCCCGGGCCGGGCGGGTACTGGTTGCCGTGCCCGGCGCGCAGCGCGCGGACCGCGGCCTCCCGGACCTCCTCCGGTCCGTCGGTGTCGGGGAAGCCCTGGCCGAGGTTGATGGAGCCGGTCCGTACGGCCAGCGCCGACATCTCCGCGAAGATCGTCGTGCCGAACTCGGCGAGGCGGCGGTTGAGCAGCGGTCGTCCCTGTGTCATGCCCGCCATCCTGTGCCGAAGCTCTGGAGTTGCTCAACTTACCTTCGGGGATTCGCACCTGCGGCGGTACCCACAGGACCGTCGCTGAGCAGGGCGAGCGGGGTCGGTAGCTGTCGTTGTCTGTCGTCGTTGACCGCCCTCGGACGGCCCACAGACGGCCCGGCCCGCCGATGGCGTGGACGATGTGCAGCCTCTCAGGCGTGCCGTCGACTCCCAGGACTAACCGATGAGGGTCTCCTTCGGGCGGACTACGCAGAACTCGTTCCCCTCCGGATCGGCCAGCACGGTCCATGACTCGTCGCCGGTCTGTCCGACATCCGCTCTGCGAGCGCCGAGTGCGAGGATTCGCTCGATCTCGGCCTCCCGGTCTTCCGCCGCGGATGTCAGATCGAGGTGCAGGCGGTTCTTGACGACCTTGCGGTCGGTCACCGGCATGAAGCAGATTCCCACCGGGGCCGTCTCGTCCGGCCCGATCACGACCTCCCGCTCCCGCTCGGACAGGATCCGCCAGCGCAGCACCTCAGCCCAGAACCGGGCCAGGGCGGGCAGGTCGTGGGCGTCGATGACGATGTGATGCAGCGAGATAGGCATGTCGGACAGCGTTCCCCTTCGAGGGCGTGGACAGACCGGAGGCGGTTGTCGTCAAACACTGCCGTCAAGGCAGAAGCCAGAGGCCCCGTGGATTCCTCCACGGGGCCTCTGGTCTGGTGTGCACTCGGCAGGATTCGAACCTGCAACCTTGTGATCCGTAGGATCGGGCAGGCAGCCGGGTGGGAACGTTCCACTCGTTCTGGTTGATCGCTGACGTTGTCGAACGCGGGTGCACGTGCGCCGTCGTTGCCGTCAGATACGCAACCCTCTGCAGGACTTCTTCGCGCTGGTCGCCAGTTTCCCACCTCGACAGCACCGGTCGCTACCGTGCTCGGTCATGACAACGACGCTTACTCGGCGGGGGGCGAGTCCAGGAGTTTCCGCGCGGTCTTCAGATCGTTGCTGTCGGCCGCGTCGCCGAGGAGGAGGACTTGGCGGAAGCAGGAGCGGGCCTCGTCGGTTTCTCCCAGTTCGAGCAAGGCCTGACCCAGATCCAGGAGCACACTGCCCTCCACCTCGGGCATGCCGATGCGCCGCAACTGGAGCAGGCCGCTGCGGAAGTGGGCGGCGGCCTCCTGCCACCGTCCCAGGGTGGCGTAGTCGCGGCCGAGTCCGCTGATCGTCTTGGCACGGTCCATGTCGGCCACGTGTTGGCCTACCGGGCAGTCGGGCGCGTCGAGGAAGGCGAGGACGCGCTCGCGCAGTGCCAGGGCTTCCTGGACGCGGCCGAGATCGCGCAGGGCGACCCCGTAGGTGGTCATGCCCTGGAGCCAGCCGTCGTGGTCATTGCCGGCGGCTTCGAACAGGTCGACGGAGGCGCGAGCCTTGTCGTGGGCCTGCTGGTGTTCACCGAGGTAGTAGTGGGCCAATGCCCCGTACACGAGTGCCCAGGCCTGCAGGGAGAGGTCCTGGGCGCGGCGGGCGCATTCCAGCGCCTCGTCGGCGCGTTCGAGGGCCTCGTGGTAGCGCCGCCCGTAGGCGGACAGGGCCGCCGAGTAGTTTCCGAGGTGGAGGGCCTGCAGACGGGGGTCGTCGAGTGCGGCGGCGGCTTCGCTGGCCAGGCGCCAGACCTCGAGCCAGCGCTCTCCCCAGCCGCCACTAAGGCCGGCGAACCATTCCAAGGCATAGGCGGTCTCCGCCACCCGCGTGTGCTCGCCCTTGCGGGCGGCGCCGCGCAGTGCGGCGAGCCAGGCCGCGGCTTCGCTCTCCAGCCAGGCCCGAGCCTGCTCGGCGCTCTCCAGGGGGACCAGGCCCTGCCAGGACGAGGGTGGCGTGCCGCCCACCCAGCGGCCGGCGGCGATGGCGGTGTCCAGCAGCCAGCTGCGCAGCCGCTCCTCGGCCGCTTCCTGCTCAGCGGGCTCCTCCTCGCTCGACAGCCGGGTGCGGGCGAACAAGCGCAGCAGGTCGTGCAGTTGGTAGCGGCCGGTAGAGGTGCCCTGCAGCAGTCCTGCCTCGACGAGTTCCTCCATGACGTCTTCGGCGTCGAGGACGGCGGTGGCGGTCAGGGCGGCGCCGTAGGCGGCGGTCATGTCCGGTCCCGGGACCAGGCTGAGCAGGCGCAGCATGCGGGCGGCCTGGCCGGTCAGCTGCCGGTAGGAGAGCTCGAAGGCCGCCTCCACCCGTACGTCCCCGGCGGCGAGCGCCCCCAGGCGGCGTTCCTCGTCGGCCAGGCGCCGTACCAGGTGGTCCACACTCCATCCCGAGCGTACCGTCAGCCAGTTTCCCGCCACCCGCAACGCCAGCGGCAGACGCCCGCACAGCCGGGCCACCTGCCCCACGGCCTCGGCCTCCGCGTCCGCCCGCTGCTCGCCCAGGATCCGTCGCAGCAGCTCGACCGCCTCGTTCTGCGTCATCTCCGACAGCGCCAGCCGCTCGACGTACTCCAGGCCGGTCAGCGGGCGCCGGCTGGTGACCAGTACCAGACTTTGCCCCTCGCCGGGCAGCAGCGCACGCACCTGTCCCTCGTCGCGTGCGTTGTCCAGCACCACCAGACACCGGTGTTCGGCCAGCAACGTCCGCAGCAGCCCCGTACGCCCCTCCGCGTCCTCCTGCGCCAGCCGGCGGTCCGGCACCCGCAGCGCCTTCAGCAGTTTCAGCAGCGCCTCGTCCGTGTCCATGGGGCCTTCCACCCCGTGCAGGTCCACCACGAAACAGCCACCGGGAAACTCCCCGGCCAGGTCCGCCGCCGCCTTCAGGGCCAGCGTCGTCTTCCCGCACCCCGGAGGACCCGAGACGACCGCCACCGCCGCCCTCTCACCACTGCCCGCCCGCCGTGCCGCCTCCCGCAACCACGCCAGCTCAGCCTCACGCCCCGTGAAGTCCCCCACCGACCTCGGCGGCACAGCCGCCACCGCCACCGCCGGCGCACGCGTCACCCGCCCCGCCCGCGCAGCCGACAGCAAAACCTCCCGCTGCCCGTCCGCAAGCCCCAGCCCCTGGGCCAGCGCCGCCACCGTACGCCGCTGCGGAACCCGGCTACGCCCCCGCTCCATGTCCCCGATCGCCCGGACACTCACCCCCGACGCCTCAGCCAGCTCCTCGATCGTCAGACCACGCTGCTGCCGCATACCACGCAGCACAACCCCGAACGACTCACCTGGCACCCGTCACTCCTTCGTTCGCCTCGCGCCGGAGACTACGACACGCAGAACCCGTCCACAGAAGCGTCCAGCCCATGACTACGGCAACGACCCGGTACACCCGCACCGGACCGCCGACACACTCAACCGTCCACAGCCAGCCCCTGGCCAGCACTCTGCTCCCGCCTGGTGGTGGGACTGTACGGCGGTGATGGGCTGAGGCGGAGAGGCGCGGCCTCGGCATGTCAGAGCCCGATGTTGATGAGCGGGGAGTCGGTGACGCGGTCGGCGTCTTCCATGTAGCCGACGCGGGCGGTGCGGATCTTATTGTGTCCGGCGCGGCGGGCGGCGGTGGCGAAGCTGCGACGCAGGGAGTGCCCGGACCATTGCCCGGTGAGGCCGGCGCGGTCGGCGAGGCGGGCGACGACGTCCCCAGCGGCTTCGGGGGTCATGCGGCCGGTCGGGTTGCCGATGACGCGGCCCTGCCGGGTCAGGGATGCGGCGAGGTGGCCGTGCCGGTCGACGTCGGCCACCGGCCCCAGGCCCCCGCTCCGGTCGGTATCCCCCGACGCGGTCAGGCATCGTCGTGGTGACGATCGTCCGCGCCTCCGTGGCGGAGGCGTCGCGAACGCGCCCCCGACGGGGCCGCCCCAGCCGGAGTCCCCGGCGGGCCGGCCCCGTCGGGGGTGTCGAGCGGACGTCAGAACGTGGGGAAGTCCAGTTCCGGCTGCAGATGCACATCGGTCACGTTCACGCCCTCCGGGGCGCCGAACGCCTCGACCATGACGCCCCGGGAGAGGGCGGTGACCTGCACAGCCAGGTGATCGGACCCCAGACGCAGGTCGACCCTCACCACAGGCCTGCCGGAGAAGTCAGGCATGCGGTAGATCCGCGCTGCCGGGTAGCGCAGGCTCGTCAGCTTCGTCAGCAGCTGGTCGTAGGTGGTGGTGCTGGTGCCTGAGAACGCCTTGCTGATGCGTGCCTGATGTCTCTGGGCGACGCACTGCTCTTCTGCGGTCAGCGGTACCGGGTCGACCGCGACGGGCTGGGTCGAGTCGAGGGGCGGCTCCGTTGCCGTGGTCGAGGCCGATGCCACGACGGTGGCGCCGGAGACGTCCGGTTCGCAGGCCTGCCAGAGGATGCTCTCCAGGTCGAGGAACTGCATCTCCGCGTCGTCGTAGTCCGTCGCGGTGACGGTGGCCGTGGGGGCCGGGGCAGCGGACGCGGCCGAGGCGCCGAAGGCGGTCAGGAGGACGAGGCCGCCCAGGGCGGCTGCCAGCAGAGGCTTGGGAAGGAAGATAGATCGCATGCCCGAACCCTGACCGGCGTTGACGGGCTTTCATATAGGTATTCGTACTCAGTCTGTTGGGGCGCGACTCGCTCGCCTCCACGGCCATCGGTGTAACGCCGAGGCCGTGGGGCGGGTTGCTGGACGCCCTGCCTTTCCGCATCCGGATCGCAGAAGTCGGGTCGGCCCCCGTAGTCGGGCGTCAGGTCAGAGCCCGATGTTGATGAGGGGGGAGTCGGTGATGCGATCGGCGTCTTCCATGTAGCCGTCGAGGGCGGTGGAGTTGTCGGACCAGCCTCCGACGCGGGCGGTACGGATCTTGTCGTGTCCGGCGCGGCGGGCGGCGGTGGCGAAGCCGCGGCGCAGGGAGTGTCCGGACCACTGGCCGTCGAGGCCGGCGCGGTCGGCGAGGCGGGCGACGACGTCCCCAGCGGCTTCGGGGGTCATGCGGCCGGCCGGGTCGCCGATGACGCGGCCGTGCCGGGTGAGCGGTGCGGCGAGGTGGCCGTGCCGGTCGATGCGGACGAACAGCGGGCCGTCGGTGCGTCCGGCGGCGGCCAGGGCGTCCACGTAGCCGAGGACAGCCCGCACGGGGTAGGTCGCCGGATCGGTGCCGTACAGGATCGCGTTGTCGGTGTGGGCCTTGATCTTCCGCCGGTAGACGGAGGTGTCGAGGCCGTGCTCGGCGCGCTGCAGGTCGGTGATGTCGAGCGAGACCAGCTCCGATACAACCTACGCATTACAAGTTGTCGGATCTTGTTCCGTGGTCGTCCAAGGTCGTTCGCAGAACTCTTGTTTCCACAGCTCATCGAGCATGGCGGACGAAACGGTACCGCCGCGGACGTCTACGGATCGAGCTACAAACGAGACTGCAACTGAGACTCAGCCACCGTCACGCATCGCACCCAACGCCCTTGTGGGACCGCCCCAAGTCCGTTGTCAGTGCCCTGATTTACGGTGTGGTCCATGGCACCTTCTGAGATCACGCGCACGGGCATCCTGCGAGCGATTGCAGAGCACGATCGCCTCGGGTCGGAGGCGTTCCGGGACACCTACGGCTACCGTGCGGCAGCTACCTACCTACTCGTTCACGAAGGGCAGCAGTACGACTCCAAAGCCATCGCCGGCGTTGGGGTCTGCTGCACGATCGGGTGACATCTGAACTGGCTTGCCCTGTGGGGCGGGTGGGAAGGATGTCGCTGTGCCCAAGCCTTGTCCGGAAGAGTTCCGCGAGGATGTCGTGCGGGTCGCGAGGAACCGCGGCCAGGGCGTGACACTCGAGCAGGTGGCCGCCGACTTCCGTGTCCACGTGATGACGCTGTCGAAGCGGATGCGCCGCGCGGACATCGACGACGGGGCGAAACCCGGAACGACCAGCCAGGACAACGCGGAACTACGGGAAGCACGTCGGCGGATCAAGCTGCTGGGGCAGGAGAACGAGGTCCTGCGCAGGGCCGCGGCCTACCTGTCCCAGACGAACCTGCCGGGAAAAGGATCTACCCGCTCGTGAAAGAGCTGGCCGGAGACGGTGTTCCCGTCACGATGACGTGCCGGGTCCTCAAGCTCGCCCGCCAGCCCTACTACCGCTGGTTCGAACGGCCTGTGACCAATGGCCGCCTGGTGTGAGTCGGACCGACGTCGCCGCCGGCTCCCGTTGACATGGCGCCTCAGCTGAAGTCGCCCGGACACAACGCAAGAGGCCCGGACTCTCGTCCGCGCCTCTCAGCTCTGTGCACCCGGCAGGATTTGAACCTGCGACCTTCTGATCCGTAGGCGGGTGCGCACACGGACCATGCGGTCTGTCACAGCCGCGTCGGCCGGTTGACCATGAAGCACCTGTACTCCGGCGTGTGCCTGTGTGCGCCGACGTTGATGTCAGGTACTGATGTCAGACAGCTACGCCTCCGAAGCTTCGGGCACTTGACGCTGAACTACGTCTCGTCCCTCAACAGGGGCGGGCAGCGCACGCTTTCCAACTGTGCGAGTGGCCGTTCGTGAGCCTTCATGGACGGCCATTCGGCAGATCAGAGAGGGCGGGCGTACGTCGGCGAACTAAGGCGGGCGTGAGCGAATTGGACAAGGAACAGGACAACGAGCGGCGGTGAAGGAGTCCTCGTCCTGTGGGTGCTGGCCCAAGTTCGCTGTCAGCGTGGTGCTCTACGGCCTTCTGATCCGTAGGCGGGTGCACCGCGTCGGACCTGACTGCCCGCCCTGCTAAAAGGCCCGCCCGAAGGCGAAAACAGGTGCGTGCGTGTATGCCGACGTCCGTACCCGTTGATGTGAGGTGCTGATGTCAGGCTGCCCGCCGCTAGGGAGTGTCTTCAAAGGGGTCGGATCCAGAGAAGAAGGGAGGCGATGGTGACCGCCGCCTCGTAGGATTCACGGGTTTTGTCGTAGCGGGTGGCGATCGCGCGGTATTGCTTCAGCCGGTTGAAGCATCGCTCGACGACGTTGCGGTGTCTGTAGAGCTGCTTGTTGAACGCTGGTGGTCTGCCGCCGTGACGGCCTCGGTTGCGGCGGTTGGCCTTCTGGTCCGAGCGCTCCGGGATGGTGTGGGGTATGCCGCGTCTGCGCAGGTAGGCGCGGATCTTGCGGGAGCTGTAGCCCTTGTCGCCGAGCACGTGGTCGGGCCGGGTGCGTGGGCGGCCGGGACCGGCGTGCGGGATGCGGATGGCGTCCATGACCTGCTCGAAGCGGGTGCAGTCGTTGACATTGCCGCCGGTGACGACGAATCCGAGGGGCCGGCCTTTGCCGTCGCAGGCGAGATGGACCTTCGTGGTCAGTCCGCCACGGGATCGTCCGAGGGCGTGATCATGTAATTCGTCCTCTCCGTCCGCCCCCCTTTGCGGGCGCCGGCGGCGTGCTGGTGAGCTCGCGTAATCGTGGAGTCGACCGATACCAGCCAGTCGATGTCCCCGCTCGCGTCCTTCTGTGTCTGCACTGCCCGGAGCATCCGCGTGAAGGTGCCATCCAGGGCCCACCTGCGAAAACGTGTGTACAGCGTCTGCCAGGACCCATACCGCTCAGGCACGTCCCGCCAGGCCGAACCGGTCCGGAGCTTCCAGACGATCCCGTTCAGTACCAACCGGTCATCCTGCCGCGGCCGTCCCGTCACCGCTTTCGGCAGGAGACCGGACAGCACCTCCCACTCGGCATCCGAGAGCTCATGTCGACGCACCATGCCCGACATGATCCCTCATCAGCACCCTTTGAAGACACTCCCTAGGGCACTGCGACAACACAGCGAACCGCCAGGCCGGACAACACGGAAGCGCACCCCACTTCCCGGACGGGATCCGCACCACGGCTGGTTGCCGCAGCGGAGCTCAAAGGGCTTGTGCCCGTCGATCACGCGAGGGAGACTCGCGCCGGGGTGATCAATGGGTAGGCCATGCCCCCGGAGCGTTCAGCTTCTCTTCTCCTGGAGACCCTTTGCCCATCCGCCACAGTCGCATGGCGTCCATATGTGCAGCGGCCATCACCCTCACCGGAGGGCTGGTTGCCGTCGCACCCCCCGCCGCGGCCGCTGGACCGCATTACATCGATGGTGACGATGTCATACCTCCAGGTACGTCCTGGGCTGCAACTGCATGGAGCGTAGGCGATGTGGTCGAGGGCGACCTCATTTATGCCCTCTCCACCAAACCGTTGACCAGTTCTGGAGGTGACGGGGCCGGCCTTCCTGAGGGCGTCACCCATTACCCCGATGGGGAACGCAACAAGTGTGTCGAACTCGCCGGCTTCACTGCGGTCTATCGCTGCCCTGTCACTCTCACCCTCTTGCCAATCGGTGTCAGTTTCCGTGTCGCGCCCGACGCGCCGGACGCGACCGCGTACTTCGGGTATGCATTCGTGCCGAGCGGTGGTGATCTGGCCGAGGGCATCAAGACTGCGCAGACGGCAGGCGAGCTGACCAGCAGGACCTCCGGTATGGGCAGCGTGACGATCAAAACGCTCGCGCACGCAGCGATGAACAAGGTCGAGTTTGAAACTCCCAGTCTGGCTTCAGGAGGCTCGGTACACCACAGGTTGCGCCTCCAGATGGTTGATGAAGGCCAACTCTCGTTCGGCATCACGTCGGCCGATGGACAACCCAACCCAGGCCCCACCGACAAGCTCAAGATCAGCAACCTCGCTACCAGCGCAGGCGTGGACTGCGGCGACGACATCGCCACGGGCGCTCTTGGACTGGATTGCCAGGTGAGCCCTGGTGAACAGACCATCGACTACACAGTGACGGCAACTTCCGGTCTAGATGCCTGGCGCTTCGAAACGCAGACGCGCTACAACATCTATACCAAGGAGTGGCACTGGGATGAATTCAGCGCTCAGAGCGGCTTCACCATGAGCGGACCCCCCACGCGACTCAACCAACGACTCTTGGCACGCGATAGTGCCGGGAAGCTCTGGGACTACCGGGGCACGGGAAAAGCTGCGGCACCCTTCACCACCCGTTGGACCGCCGGCAGTGGTTGGAACAGCTACAACGCGGTGACCAAACTCTCCCCGGTCACCGAAGATCTCTACTACTACAACGGCAGCACCCCTTCTGCAGCCGAACTGCGAGGCCATGGGGATGCCGTCGGTCGTGATACCACCGGCCATCTCTGGTACTACCACCGCAAGTTCGACGGGTGGCCGTTCTCACAGCGCACGCTGGTCGGAGGCGGCTGGCAGGGCTACAACATGATCACCGGTGGTGGCGACGTCAACGGCGACCAGAACACCGACCTCCTGACAAGGGATGCGGCCGGTGTGCTGTGGCTGTACAAGGGGACGGGCAGTGCCTCGGCCCCATTTGCCGCTCGGACCCGGATCGGCGCCGGCTGGAACACCTACAACCGGCTCGCCGGATCCGCTGATCTGACCGGCGACGCCAAACCGGATCTGCTGGCAAGGGATGCGGCTGGTGTGCTGTGGCTGTACAAGGGGACGGGCAGTGCCTCGGCCCCATTTGCCGCTCGGACCCGGATCGGCGGCGGCTGGAACACCTACAACACCATTTCCGTCATCGGGGACCTGACCTATGACCGGAAGTCTGATTTCGTCGCACGCGACTCGGCTGGTGTGCTGTGGCTGTACAAGGGGACGGGCAGTGCCGCGGCCCCATTTGCCGCTCGGACCCGGATCGGCGGCGGCTGGAACACCTACAACGCCATCCTCTGACCCGTCTTGATCGGCTCGACCGCCCGGCCCCTGTCCGCAGCGGCCGGGCGGTCGTGGTGCGAAACAGTCGCTGAGTCTGTGGGGCAGCCCGGGCCGCCCGCGTAGTCGATCAGCAGGTCCCGGTAGGAGGTGTCATCGGCTGACCACGACCATTGGAAGCTCTCTAACGGTCCAATCGTCGAGCGGCCGGAGCCCTTGGCCGCGTTCGCCGGCGCGCTGCTGTCCTTCTGCGGCGTGGCACCCGAAGCTGCGGAACACGCAAGTCTCGTCCAGGAACTCGCAGACCGAGCCGCACGCTGGTTCCACGACAGCCACACGCCCTGGCGCGACCCGAAGGGCTACATCATCTGCACGGCCCTCGTCCCGGAAACCGGCCGAAGCCAGTAGTGCAGCTCCGCAGAAGTTCATGGAGGTCGTGATCTCGCTGGCGGGGGTCGACTGGCTGGCATCATGTCGCCATGGCGGCAGACAGCGTGGGCCAGTATCGGGCGGGTGAGACAGCACTGATCGTTAAGGTGCCCGAGGCCGAACCGGTCGTGGGCAGCTGGCGTGAGCGGTTCGACGCGTCGGTGGGGGCCGGGGTCCCGGCGCATGTGTCGGTGCTCTATCCGTTTCTGAGCCAGGACCGCGTTGGTGATCACGTCTTGGGTGTCCTGGGTAAACTCTTCGGGTCCCACAGTGGTTTTGATCTTTGTTTCCGGGAGTGCGGTCGCTTCCCCGGGGTGCTTTACCTCGCCCCGGAGGCGGACGATCAGTTCCGGGCGCTCACCGTGGCCGTCGCTGACCGGTGGCCGGAGGCGCCGCCGTATGGCGGCCAGTTTGCCGAGGTCATTCCACATCTGACGGTGGCGCATGGCCAGGAGCCGAGTGTGTTGGACGCCGTTGAGGCCGGCCTGTCGAGTCGACTGCCGATCGCGACGCACGTCAGTTCGGTCCAGTTGTTGGTCTTCGACGGCATCGTGTGGCGTGAACGGGCGGACTTCGCCCTGCGTACGCCACGTGTCGATGCCGGTTAGAACGACGCTGTGTGGTCCACGAAGCCGCGGTCAGCAGGTGCCGTGTGACGCTGTGCGAGCCACCCGGAAACGCGCTGCCCCCCGAAGCGGTGGATGAGAACGGCAAGTACGAGTCAGCCCGCGAGCACGGCATGCACGCCCTGCGACACTTCTACGCTTCCGCGTTGCTGGACGCGGGCGAGAACATCAAGGCCGTCAGCGAGTACATGCGGCATGCCGATCCGGGACTGACGCTGCGGGCGTACTCCCACCTGATGCACAGCCGCGAGCGCGCCCGCCGCGCCATCGACTCGGTGTTTCAGCGCATCTTCGGGGAAGATCACGGCCCACAGACGGCCCAGTGAGCCCCGGGCGGCCCCTGACCTGCGCTTATGTGCAGGTCAGGGGCCGTTTGCCCGATAGAACCCTCTGAAGTTGCTCAAGTCTGCTTTGGCTCCGCGGGCCCCGGGGCATCCCCCACTTACGCCGGGATCGGCGGCAGGCGGCAGGAACAGGGAGCGGGGGGTCCGCTTCGGGGGACGGAAGGACGTGAGGTCGGTGGGGGTTCTCTTCGGGGTAGTGGTCGCGGTCATGGTGGTCGCCTTCGTCGTCGTGCTGGTGCGGACGGCGAACGGCAGCAGGCCGGCTTCCCGGCGGGCCGGGCGCCGCGGCGCGGGCAGCGGTGCGGCCGCCGGCGGCAGCTGGTGGGCGGGCGGGGGCGGCGACAGCGGCTCGTTCTGCGGAAGCAGCGGTCACTCCGGCGGTCACTCCGGTGGCCACTCGTGCGGTGGCGGCTCCTCCTGCGGCGGCGGTTCGTCGTGCGGCGGCGGGGGCGGATGCGGCGGAGGCAGCTGACACGGGGCAGCTGGTCCGCGGTGCCCGGCGGGTGAACTCCCGCCGGGCACCTTTTTGTTGGGCCGTGCAGCGCGTCGCCGTTGAACAGGTGAACCGTAGGGCCCCCGGGGGGATGGAAACTACGTCAAGTTGGGTAAAACCGCGGCGGACCGGCGCACTTCGTGATTCCCTCGTTGGAGAGAACATTCAGCCCTCGGACCCCAGTTGGACCTGATCGGGCGCCCCCACCTCCCACGTGTATGGCCCGGGGCGTCCCTTGTCCATGCGTCCATGTGTGTTTTGCGGAGCCGACCCATGCTCACGACCCTCCAGACGGCCTATTCCGACACCCGCGCTGCCGACCTGGCCTGGGCGCTGGGGCGCGAACCGCTCCCCGCCCTGGCCGTGCTCGACCTCCGGCTCGGCGATGCCCACCTGCAACTGCGTCTGCTCGGCGCCTCCCATCAGGTACTTCTTGAAGAGGGCGGCGGCAGCTGTTCCGAGACGGTCGCCTGCATGCCCGGCAGCAGCACTCCGCTGCCGCTCGGAGTCGCCAAACGGCTCGGGGAATGGGACTACGCATTCGCGGCACGCGTCGAGACGCTCTCCGAGGGCTCCTTCGCGGGGCGCGCGCAGGAGCTCCTCGCGTTGGTGACCGACCATCCGCAGGGTCTCGCCGGGACGTTCCCCGGCAGCCCGCACGCGTTCACCGCCATGCTCGCGCAGCGGACGGAGGACCAGGTGCGGTGGCGCACCTGGCATGCGTACCCGCAGGAGGGACAGCTGGTGGTGACCCGTACCCGGGTGGGGGTGCGGATGCCGGCAGTGGCTCACTGACGCGCCCCAACTCCCTGACGCACCCCAACTCCCTTGTGTACGCAGCACTTACACCCTTGTGGGTGACAAGCGGCGATGTATTCGTGACGTAGCGTTCGCACCATGATCGACCAGCAGGTGTCGCTGCGAGGGGGCACGGCGCGGATCCCCGTGCGACCGCGGACCGGTCGGTTCCTCGTGCTGGCCGCCGTTTTCGTCTGTGCCGCCTGTGGCCTCGTGTACGAGCTCGAAATGGTCGCGCTCGCCTCCTACTTGATCGGTGATTCGGTCACCCAGGCCTCCGTCGTGCTGTCCGTGATGGTCTTCGCGATGGGTATCGGCTCGCTGGTCGCGAAGCGTCTGCGCCGTCGTGCCGCGGTGGGATTCGGGCTGATCGAGGCAGGGCTCGCGCTGATCGGCGGTTCCTCCGCGCTCGTGCTGTACGCGTCGTTCGCCTGGATCGGCGAGTCCCGGTGCGCGCTGGTCGGGTTCTCGCTCGCGATAGGCATTCTCATCGGGGCGGAGATCCCGCTGCTGATGACACTGATCCAGCGCGTCGACCGGCAGGACGCGGGCGGGACGGTCGCCGATCTGTTCGCCGCCGACTACGTGGGGGCGCTGGTCGGCGGACTGGCGTTCCCGTTCCTGCTGCTGCCGTTCCTCGGCCAGCTCACCGGGGCGCTGCTCACCGGCATGGGCAATGCGGCGGCGGGCGGGGCGTTGGTCCTGTGGGTCTTCCGCAGGGACCTCACCCCGCGCTCGCGGTGGCTGCTGATCCTCGTCAACGTGTCGGTGATCGCCCTGCTGGCCACCGCCACGGTCCTGGCCGACGACTTCGAACGGGCGGCGCGGCGGGCGGTGTACGGGGACGGCGTGCGGGTCGCCCTGCGGACCGAGGTGCAGGAGGTCGTCCTCACCGGGGCGGGCCGTGGCTCGCTCGACCTCTATCTGGACGGGCGGCTGCGGGTCAGCGCCCATGACGAGTACCGGTACCACGAGGCGCTGGTGCACCCCGCGATGTACGGGCGCCACGCACGGGTGCTGATCCTGGGCGGCGGCGACGGCCTGGCCGCCCGCGAGGTGCTGCGCTACCCGGACGTACGGAGCGTCACGGTCGTCGAGATCGACCCCGGTGTCACCCGACTGGCCCGTACGGACCCGGCGCTCTCCGCGCTGAACGCGCACGCCTACCGCGACCCCCGGCTGACGGCCGTGACGGCGGACGCGTTCGCCTGGCTGCGGTCGGGGCACGGCGGCTTCGACGTGGTGATCTCCGACCTGCCCGATCCCGGCAGCACCGCGAGCACGAAGCTGTACTCCGCGGAGTTCTACGGGCTGATCGCCGAGGCCCTCGCTCCGGGGGGCCGCCTGGTGGTGCACGGGGGTCCGCCGGGCACCCGGCCGCGTACGTTCTGGACGGTCGAGGCCTCCATGCGGGCGGCGGGCCTGAGCACCCGCCCGTACTGCGTCGGCGGGCGCCCCACCGGTTTCGGGCCGGGACCGGACCACGCGAGGGACGGGGCGAACGACCGCGCGAGGGTCCCGGACGGCTGGGGCTTCGTCCTCGCGCGACCGGGGCCGCGAGCCCCGGCGCTCGGCCTGTCCGCACGGGCACCGGAGCTGCGCTCCCTCACGGAAGAGGTACTGGCGGCCGCGGCCCGGGATGCGGAGCGCGGGCGGCTGCCCGGGCAGGCGCCGTCCACGCTGGTGCATCCGCGCTACTGGGAGGAGCCGTGAGGGCACGGGGAAGGTCCTGGGCACGGCATGCACGTCGTGCCGCTTCCCGGCGCGGAAGCGCTGACGGAGCGGCCGGGCCTGAGTAGGCTCGGTTTCCATGGAGCATGAGGTGTTCGTTCCGGTTCCGGTCCCGTCCCTTCAGCGGACTCTGGGCGATTCCGCCCGGGTAGCGCGCTGTGTGCCGGGCCTCCAACGGGACGCCGACGCGTCCGCGGGGCCCCTGTCCGGCCGGCTCAAGGTCCGGATCGGCGGCCACACCATCACGTACCGCGGCACGCTGACACCGGCCCCGCTGCCGGACGGGGCGGGGATCTCCGTCGAGGGCGACGGCGTGGAGGCGCGCGGCAGCGGCTCGGCGAAGCTCGCCCTGACGATCCGCCTGACGGAGACGGACGGGGGTACGACGATCGGGTTCAGCGGAACGGCGGGCGGCGAGGGCCGCATCGTGGAGCTGGAACCCGAGGCGATGCTGGCGGCGGCCCACCGGCTGCTGGACCGCTTTGCGCAGCAACTGGTGACGGAATCACTGGCGACGCACGAAGCGGCCGTGGACGAGGCCACCGAGGTTGCCGTGGAGCAGGCGATCGAGGAAGCCGCGGAACAGGCGGACGAGACGGGTGCGGCACCCGTGGCCGAGCCCACCGGTGACGACGACTCCGGCACACCCCCCGGCACCGGTTCGGTCTTCGACGCTCCCGTCCCCCCGCCGTCGCTCGACCCGGTCGCTGACATGGAGTTCACCGTTCCCGGCGGACCGCCCGCCGAGGCCGCGCACGCCCGGCGGACCATGATCGGGCGCAGTGCCGAGGAGGTCGACCACGCGCCGCCGCGTGGGCGGTACGCCCCCGTGCCGTCGCCCGACTCGACCACCAGGGGCGCCACCCTGCGCTGGGTGGCCCCCGCGGCCGCCCTCGCCCTCGCCTCCGCGGTGGTGGTGAGCCGGGCGCTGCGGCGCCGGAGGTAGGGGCGGCCAGTAGTGTCGTCATGTGAGCAGTAGTGAGAAGAACGTCCGGCTGTCCGTCGGCGACGCCGAGTTGACCGTGAACCCCGCCAACGGCTGCCGGATCAGCAGCCTTCGGATCGATGGCATCGAGCTGCTGCGGCAAGGGGAGCGGTACGGCTGCTTCCCGATGGTGCCGTGGTGCGGACGGACCGAGAACGGCCTGTTCCGCAACGGCGATGTGCCGCATCAGCTGCCTCTGGACTCCCCGCCGCACGCCATCCACGGCACCGGCCGCAATACGGCATGGCGCACCGCCAGGGCCGGCGAGACGGATGCGGCGTTCTACTACGACCTCGTCGAGCCGTGGCCGTATCCGGGCCGGGTGACCCAGACCTTCGAACTGACCGAGGGTGCGCTGACGCTCGCGTTCGGCATCGAGACGTACGGGGACTCGTTCCCGGCGCAGGCCGGATGGCACCCGTGGTTCCTGCGGAACCTGGGAACCGGCGGCGACGTGGAGATCGCCTTCGATGCCGCCTGGCAGGAGGAGCGGGGCGAGAACCATCTGCCGACCGGCCGCCGGATCCCGGCTATGCCCGGCCCGTGGGACGACTGCTTCGGAATGCCGGACGGGGTCGATGTGACGCTCACCTGGCCGGAGCAGCTGGAGCTGAAGGTGAAGAGCCGGGACGAGTGGGTCGTCGTCTACGACGAGCAGGCCGAGGCGGTCTGCGTGGAGCCGCAGTCGGGCCCGCCGAACGGACTGAACACCGCGCCGCGGTACGTGACGCCGATCGACCCGCTGGAGATCACGACGACCTGGAGCTGGCGCAGGCTCTGAGCAGGGGCGGGGCGTACACCCCCTAAGCTCGTTGCCATGACTGACGTACACGCTGAGCTGCTCCAGCAGATCAAGGACAAGGCCGTGGTGCACGGCAAGGTGACCCTCTCCTCGGGGCTGGAAGCCGACTGGTACATCGACCTGCGCCGCATCACCCTGGACGGCACGGCCGCTCC
This sequence comes from Streptomyces sp. JH14, assembly GCF_029428675.1. Classification (GTDB taxonomy): domain Bacteria; phylum Actinomycetota; class Actinomycetes; order Streptomycetales; family Streptomycetaceae; genus Streptomyces. Next base: position 3,868,121 of record NZ_JAJNEL010000001.1, read on the forward strand.
GCTGGTCGGTCAGGTCATGCTCGATGCGACCGCCGAGCTGGACTACGACTGCGTGGGCGGGCTGACGCTGGGCGCCGACCCGGTGGCCACGTCGATGCTGCACGCTTCCGCCGCGCGCGGACGAACCCTGGACGCGTTCGTCGTCCGCAAGGCGCAGAAGGCGCACGGCATGCAGCGCCGTATCGAGGGCGCGGACGTGAAGGGCCGCCGCTGCCTGGTCGTCGAGGACACCTCGACGACCGGTGGTTCGCCCCTGACGGCCGTCGAGGCGGTCCGCGAGGCCGGTGGCGAGGTCGTCGCCGTCGCCACGATCGTGGAGCGGGGCGCCGCTCCGGCCATCGCCGAGGCAGGCCTCCCGTACGTCCACGCCTACACGGTGGCGGACCTCGACCTGGCCTGATCATCGGCCGGGTCACGGGTCTGACCTGCGCTGTTCTTCAAGGGCGGACGGTTTCACGTGAAACAGTCCGCCCTTGTCGTATGTCCTGCGCGGACCGGCCCGCGCATTGGGGGAGTACACCGGGTGGAGCCGGAGCGAGAGTCTGGGAAGATGGGGGCGACGATGACGTCGCCCCCAGGTCAGGGAACCAGCAACGCACACCGCACATCCCAAGGAGCGGACAGATGCCCATCGCAACCCCCGAGGTCTACGCCGAGATGCTCGACCGGGCGAAGGCAGGCAAGTTCGCCTACCCGGCCATCAATGTGACGTCGACCCAGACCCTGCACGCTGCACTGCGCGGCTTCGCGGAGGCGGAGAGCGACGGCATCGTCCAGATCTCCACCGGTGGGGCGGAGTTCCTGGGCGGCCAGTACAACAAGGACATGGTCACGGGCGCCGTTGCCCTCGCCGAGTTCGCGCACATCGTCGCCGCCAAGTACGACATCACGGTCGCGCTGCACACCGACCACTGCCCCAAGGACAAGCTGGACGGTTACGTACGTCCGCTGCTCGACATCTCCGCCGAGCGCGTCGCCAAGGGTCTGAACCCGCTGTTCCAGTCGCACATGTGGGACGGTTCGGCCGAGACCCTCGCCGACAACCTGGCCATCGGGCAGGAGCTGCTGGCCAAGGCCGCCGCCGCCAAGATCATCCTTGAGGTCGAGATCACTCCGACCGGTGGCGAGGAGGACGGCGTCACGCACGAGATCAACGACGAGCTGTACACGACCGTCGACGACGCGCTGCGCACCGCCGAGGCGCTCGGCCTGGGCGAGAAGGGCCGCTACCTGCTGGCCGCCTCCTTCGGCAACGTGCACGGCGTCTACAAGCCGGGCAACGTCGTGCTCCGTCCCGAGCTGCTGAAGGACCTCCAGGAGGGCGTCGCCGCCAAGTACGGCAAGGCGTCGCCGTTCGACTTCGTCTTCCACGGCGGCTCCGGCTCCACCGAGCAGGAGATCGCCACCGCGCTGGAGAACGGCGTCGTGAAGATGAACCTCGACACCGACACCCAGTACGCCTTCACCCGCCCGATCGTGGACCACATGTTCCGCAACTACGACGGCGTGCTGAAGGTCGACGGCGAGGTCGGCAACAAGAAGGTCTACGACCCGCGCAGCTGGGGCAAGTCCGCCGAGGCGGGCATGGCCAAGCGTGTCACGGAGGCCTGCGCCAACCTGCGGTCCACCGGCACGAAGCTGAAGTAGCAGTAGGTACGCAACAGAGCCGGACGTGGGCCCGGCACTCCTCGAGGGGTGCCGGGCCCATGGCATGTCCGTGAACGAGTACGAGGAGCCGACTGTGCAGGCGAACGCACGCTATGACTTCGACACCGTCATCGACCGCAGGGGCACCTGGTGTGTCCAGTGGGACGGGGTCGCCGACCGGTTCGGGGTCGACGGGCTGCTCCCGTTCACCATCTCCGACATGGACTTCGAGACGGCCCCCGAGGTCCTGACCGCCCTGCGGACCCGCCTCGACCACGGCGTACTGGGCTACACCAGCTGGCAGCACGACGACTTCCGGTCGGCGATCGCGCACTGGTACAGGACGCGCTACGGCACGGAGCTGGACACCGGGCGGCTGGTCTACGGCCCGTCCGTGCTCAGCCAGTTCTCGCAGCTCCTCCAGATGTGGACGGCCGAGGGCGAGGGCGTGGTCGTGCACACCCCTGTGTACGACGGCTTCCGCAAGGCGATCACCGGACTCGGCCGTGAGCTGCGGGGCGTGCCGCTGGGGGACACCGAGGCGCTGGAACGGGAACTGGCCCGCCCCGACGCGAAGGTGCTGGTGCTGTGCTCGCCGCACAACCCGACGGGCCTGGTGTGGACGGAGCCCGAGCTGGCCGGCATGGCCGCTCTGGCCGCGCGCCACGGGGTCGCGGTGATCAGCGACGAGATCCACGCGGACTTCGTGCACGACGGCCACCGGCACGTGCCCTGGACGCGGGTGGCAGGCGACACCCGCTGGGCGGTGATCTCGTCCGCGTCGAAGGCCTTCAACTTCCCGGCGCTGACCGGCTCATACGGCATCATCGGCGACCCGGCGGACCGGACGGAGTTCCTGCGCCGCATGGAGACGGCCGAGGGCCTGGCCTCCCCGGCCGTGCTGTCGCTGACGGCCCACATAGCCGCGTACCGGGAGGGCGCGCCGTGGCTGGACGCGGTACGGGAGTACGTGGCCGGGAATCTGAACCTGCTTGCGGAACGCCTGAACGGGGCCTTCCCCGAACTGTCCTGGCAGCCCCCTCAGGCCGGCTACCTGGCATGGATCGACCTGCGGCCGCTGGGTGTGGACGACGAGGCGCTGCAGCGGGTGCTGATCGAGCGCGAGAAGGTCGCCATCATGCCGGGTGCGGTGTACGGGGCGGAGGGGTTCCTGCGGCTGAATGTGGGGTGCCCGCGGAGCAAGGTCGAGGCGGGCGTGGAGGCGCTGGTGCGGGCGCTGGAGGCCGTGAGGTAGCGGACGGCTGCCGGCCCGGTGGCGAGGGGCGGCGCGTTCGCCGGGCCGTGCGTCAGCCGAGCGGGGAGGCGTGTCCCGGCCGGCATCCGGACGGGACGCTGTTTCCGCTGATGTCGAAGTCCCCGCAGGTGAGAAAGACGTGGTTCAACTGGCCGAGCCCGTAGGCGAGCGCGCCGACGACCACGACGACGCCGATGACCGTTCTCCGCTCGCGTTCGGAGAGTTCCGACTCCCCGAAGAGCAGGAGGTGCAGGAGCACCCAGACCAGCAGCGGGGTGCCGACGATGCTGAGGATGCCGCCCGCAAGGAAGAGCGTCTTGTCCGGCCAGCCGTTGTGGCGGGGCACGACGGCGGCGATGACGAGCCACACGCTGGGCAGGGCCAGACAGGCCCAGTACATCCAGCTGCGCCGCGGCCCGCGTTGACGCAGCAGCAGGGCGGTCAGCATCACGGCGGTCGACACGGCCCAGAGGGTGAGCAGTTGGTAGTAGAAGACGACGTTGTAGGCGCCGAGCGTGAAGGCGGGCTCCCAGATGGCCAGCGCTCCGCCGCCGGCGATCACGGCGGTCCTCGGTACCACCTGGCCGATGGCGGCGCTGCGGCTGCGGTGGGGGCCGGAGGCCGTGCCTGCGCCCGCGTCCGCGGAGCGGGTCTCGTCGTCATCCATGGAATCCATCTCCGGAACCGGGACATTTCCGCACACATTACTCAGCGCTCACGCGCTGCGGGGCGGGCGGCGAGCGGGTCGGCCGGACCTGGACTGGCCGGAGTGCCCCGCAGCGGCGATGCTGCTCGCATGGGTGAGACACCGGCCGGTGAGATCCGTGCTGCCTCCGCACCCGGGCGCTGGGTCATCCTGACCACCGTCCTCGGGTCCAGCATGGCCATGCTCGACTCCACCGTCATCAACGTCGCCCTGCCCCGCATCGGCAAGGACCTCGGCACCGACCTGGCCGCCCTTCAGTGGACCGTCAACGCCTACATGCTGACGCTCGCCGGGCTGATCCTTCTCGGAGGTGCGCTCGGGGACCGGTACGGGCGGCGAAGGGTCTTCGTCGTGGGGGTGATCTGGTTCGCCAGTGCCTCGTTGCTGTGCGGGATTGCGCCGAATGCCGCCGTGCTGATCGGTGCCCGCGCCCTCCAGGGAGTGGGTGGGGCACTCCTGACCCCCGGGTCGCTGGCGTTGATCCAGGCAAGTTTTCATCCGGACGACCGGGCGCGCGCGGTCGGGCTGTGGTCGGGGTTCGGCGGGGTGGGAGCCGCCGTCGGGCCGTTCGTCGGGGGGTGGCTCGTCGACGGCCCCGGGTGGCGGTGGGTGTTTCTGATCAATGTGCCGGTGGCCGCCGTCTGCGCGCCGGTCGCGCTGCGTCACGTACCCGAGTCGCGGGACCCGCAAGCTCGCGGGCGCTTCGATGTTCTGGGGGCCGTGCTCGGCGCACTGGCTCTTGCCCTGGTGACGTATGCGCTGATCGAGGCTCCCGGCCGGGGAGCGTCCGCCGCGGTGATCGGGGCGGCCGTGGGCGGGGTCCTGCTCGCGGTGGCGTTCGTGCAGCTTGAGCGGCGGCGGGCGCACCCCATGCTGCCGCCGTCGGTGTTCGAGTCCCGGCAGTTCACCACCGTCAATATCGTCACGCTCTGTGTGTACGCGGCGCTCGGCGGCTATTTCTTCCTCTCCGCCATCCTGCTCCAGGTCGTGGCCGGGTACTCCGCCCTCGGCGCCGGGACCGCCCTCCTTCCGACCACGGTGCTGATGCTGCTGTTCTCCGCCTCGTCGGGCGAGCTGGCGCAGCGCATCGGACCCCGTATCCCGCTCACCGTCGGACCGCTGCTCGCCGCCGCCGGGATGCTGCTCATGCTGCGGATCGGGCCCGGTGACGCCTCCGTCTCCGGGTATCTGCAGCATGTGCTGCCCGCCGTCGCCGTGCTCGGCCTCGGCCTGGTCACCCTGGTGGCGCCGCTCACCGCGACCGTCCTCGCCTCCGTCGACACCGCCAGGGCCGGGCTGGCCAGCGGGATCAACAACGCCGCCGCCCGGGCGGCCGGGCTGATCGCCGTCGCCGCGCTGCCGCTGCTGGCCGGGATGGGCCCGGAGGCGTACCGCGACCCCGGTGAGTTCGCAGCGGCCTTCAAGCGGGCCATGCCGATCTGTGCCGGCCTGATGGTGCTGGGCTCGGCGATCGCCTGGGCGACCGTACGGACACCGCCCGTGGTCGGGAAGGGCAAGGCGCGTCCCGAATGCGCCGTGCACTGCAACGTCGCGGCGCCTCCGCTGGAGCCCGTCCGGGACGAGAACGGGGAACCCGGCCGGACCTGACCGGTCCGAGGCCGCCCGGCTACCCCCGGCGCGCATGTGCCAGGCACACTTGAACCCATGTCCATCCACGAGAACCTGCTCGGGGGACCTCCCCCGACCCACCTGCCCGACGACCCCGAGCCGCGCGAGCTCCTCGCGAACGGCACGGCCCCCGCCGATGTCGCCGCGAAGTACCCGACCTCTTCGCTGGCCTGGGCGCAGCTCGCCGACGAGGCGTTCGAGGGCGGCCGCGTCGTCGAGTCGTACGCCTACGCCCGCACCGGCTACCACCGCGGCCTCGACGCGCTGCGCAGGGCCGGCTGGAAGGGCCACGGACCCGTACCGTTCGAGCACGAGCCGAACCGCGGCTTCCTGCGCGCCCTGCACGCCCTGGCGCGCGCCGCGCAGTCGATCGGCGAGCAGGAGGAGTACGAGCGCTGCTCCACGTTCCTCCGCGACTCGTCGCCGACCGCCGCCGAGATCCTGGGCTGAGACCTCCGGGAACGCGCTCCTGGCCCCGCGGACGTACCGCCGTCCGCGGGGCCTGCGCGTTCGCCCGGCGTCCGCTTAGGATGCGGGCAGGGGACCGGAGCCCATCACCTCACGGAAGGGGCGGACCGCTACCCGGAAGCTCGTGTCGAGGAGACAGAAATGTCGACGATCCACCCCGACCCCGAAGCCACCGGTGCGGACACCCCGCACCTGGACTTCGCGGGAACGACTCCGTACGAGGACTATGTCCAGGCGGATGTCCTGACCCATCTCCAGCACCTTCGCTCCGACGACCCGGGCGAGATGGTCTTCCTGGTCACCACCCAGGTCATGGAGCTGTGGTTCACGGTCATCGTCCATGAGTGGGAGACCGCCGCGCACGCCCTGCGCCAGGACCGGCTGACGGTCGCGCGCGATGCGCTGAAGCGGTCGGTACGGGAACTGGAGGCACTCAACGCGTCCTGGACGCCGCTCGCCCAGCTCACCCCCGCCCAGTTCAACTCCTACCGTGGCGCACTCGGCGAGGGCTCCGGCTTCCAGTCGGCGATGTACCGGCGCATGGAGTTCCTGCTCGGCGACAAGTCCGCGTCGATGCTCGTGCCGCACCGGGGCGCGCCCCGCGTGTACGCCGAACTGGAGAAGGCGCTCGCTGAGCCGAGCCTGTACGACGAGGTGCTCGCCCTGCTCGCGCACCGCGGCCACGCCGTACCGCAGTCCGTGCTCGGCCGGGACCTGACGCAGAAGTACGAGCCGTCCCCCGAGGTCGAGGCCGTCTGGGCGGAGATCTACGCCGACCCCGAACGGTACGACGACCTCGTCCGGCTCGGCGAGGCGCTCACCGACGTCGGCGAACTGGTGTGGCGCTGGCGCAACGACCACCTCGTCGCCACCCGGCGCGCGATGGGCTCGAAGACCGGCACCGGCGGCTCTGCCGGGGTCGCGTGGCTGGAGAAGCGGGCCACGAAGAACGTGTTCCCCGAACTGTGGACGGCGCGCAGCCATGTCTGACACCTTCGCCGCGCGGGCCGCGGCACTCGACGACGCAGACGAGCTCGCCGATCTGCGCAAGCTGTTCACCCTCGACGAAGGGGTGTACCTCGACGGCAACTCGCTGGGTGCGCTGCCGCGGCACGTACCCGCCCGGATGCAGGAGGTCCTCACCCGCGAGTGGGGCGAGCTCAGGATCCGGTCCTGGGACGAGAGCGGCTGGTGGACCGCGCCCGAGCGGATCGGCGACCGGATAGCACCGCTCGTCGGGGCCGCCGCCGGGCAGATCGTCGTCGGCGACTCCACCAGCGTGAACGTCTTCAAGGCCGTCGTCGCCGCGAGCCGGCTGGCACCGGAGGGGCGCGACGAGATCCTCGTCGACGCGACGACGTTTCCCACGGACGGATACATCGCCGAGTCCGCCGCCCGGATGACCGGGCACCGGCTCGTCCCCGTCGCGCCCGCGGACGTGCGGGACGCGGTCGGTCCCCGTACAGCCGTGGTCCTCCTCAACCACGTCGACTTCCGCACCGGCTGGCTGCACGATCTGCCCGGCCTCACCGCCACCGTGCACGCGGCGGGCGGCCTCGCCGTCTGGGACCTGTGCCACAGCGCGGGCGCGCTGCCCGTGGGGCTCGACGCCCACGGGGTGGACCTGGCGGTCGGCTGCACGTACAAGTACCTGAACGGCGGGCCCGGTTCGCCCGCGTACCTGTACGTCGCCCAGCGGCATCAGGGTGCCTTCGACTCGCCGCTGCCCGGGTGGACGTCGCACGCCGACCCGTTCGCGATGGACCCCGGGTACGCGCCCGCGGACGGTTCCGTACGGGGCCGGGTCGGTACCCCCGACATCCTGTCCATGCTGGCGCTGGAGGCGTCGCTGGACGTGTGGGACGGGGTGTCGGTCGAGGCGGTACGGGCCAAGTCGCTGGCCCTGACGGACTTCTTCCTGGAGTGCGTGGAGGCGTACGTGCCGGAGGGCGTGGTCGTTCCGGTCACGCCGTCGGCGCATGCGGAGCGGGGCAGCCAGGTGTCGCTGCGGTGCGTGGACGCGGCGGTCGCCGAGCCGGCCATGCGTGCGCTCATCGAGCGGGGCGTCGTCGGGGACCTGCGGCGGCCGGATGTGCTGCGGTTCGGGTTCACGCCGTTGTACGTGGGGTTCGCGGATGTGGAGCGGGCCGCGCGGGTGCTGGGAGAGGTGCTGGGCGGCTAGCGACCCGGCCGTCCGGGTGCCGTTCCGTCCCCACGGGAATCCCCGTGGGGACGGCGCGTGCCGGGCTGGTACCGTCCCCGCTGGTCAGGCCAGTTGGGTGCCTCAGTCGGATGGTTGGAGCAGCATGTCGGATTCCGCCGCGCGTGATCGGGACGCAGTCGAGACCGAATCGGCGTTCTCGCATCCGGCCGTCGCCCCCGACGCCACCGCCGCCTACGGCGATCACCCCGACCAGGTGATCGACTTCTACGCCCCGCGGGACGGGCGGGACGGAGCGCCCGTCGTGGTCGTGCTGCACGGCGGGGCGTGGCGGGCGCCGTACGACCGTCTCCATGTGACGCCGTTCGCGGACTTCCTGGCCCGGCGCGGGTTCGCCGTCGCCAACGTCGAGTACCGGCGCGGCAGCGAGATCCCGCAGCAGCGGGGTTCCGGTCCGGTCGCGGGCCGCTGGCCGGAGACGTTCGACGACGTCGCCGCGGCGATGGACGCGCTGCCCGGGCTGCTGGCCGCCACGCTCCCGCAGGCCGATGCGCGACGGATCGTCGTCACCGGGCACTCCGCGGGCGGGCAGCTGGCGCTGTGGGCCGCGGCCCGGCACGTACTGCCGGAAGGGTCGCCGTGGCGGCTGGCCGCGGCGCCGCCGTTGCGCGGGGTGGTCGCGCTGGCGCCGATCGCCGACTTCGGCACGGCGGTGGAGCTGGATGTCTGCTCCGGCGCGGTGGGTCAACTGCTCGGCACCCACGAGGACTTCGACGCACGGAGTCCGTACGCCGACCCGGCCGCGCTGCTGCCTACCGGTATCGCCACCGCGATCGTGCAGGGGCGGACCGATCTCACCGTGCCGCAGGCGGTCGCGGAGGCGTTCGTGGACGCGGCGGCGAAGGCGGGGGAGACGGTGGGGCTCACGCTGCTGGAGGACGTCGGGCACTTTCCGCTGATCGACCCGGCGGCGGACGCGTGTGCGGTGGTGGCGGAGGAGATTGCCCAGTTGGCGTGGTGACCGGGGGCTCCGGGAGGGGCCGGCGTTCGCATATGTCACGCATGTCCCGGTTCCGGTAGTCCCTGCGACGGATGCCGCAGGATCCGCATCACTGCTGACGACGTCGTCGGCGGGGCCCCCTACCTTGGGAGCGTGACCGAGACCACCAAGACCAGAAGCCCCGAGTTCCGGCTGGCCGCAGGGGCGATAGGCGGCCTGCGGCAGGACCTCTTCCATGATGCGTTCGACTACCGTCCGCTGCCGCCCATGCGGACCGACGGGGCGCTGACCCGGCGGCTGTCCGAGCGGATGCGCGCGCGGGCCGCCCGGACGCCGCACGCACTGGTCGGGCTGGCCGCGCTGATCACGGCCCTCATAGGCATCGGTGCGGCGGACGGCGTGGGGCCCGGGCCCGGGATCGAGATCGTCGTGGCCGGGCTGCTCCCGGCGCTGACCGTCGCGATGACGCTGTTCCGGCCGGTCGGCGCTTTCTGGATGTCGATGGCGCTCACTCCGGTGACAGCCGTGATCACCGGCGGCGGCTGGCCGTGGGTGCCGGGTATGTTCTTCTCGCACCTGGTGGTGCTCGTCGTGGTCGCGGCCCGGACCCGGCCGCGTACCGCCGCCTGGATGTGGGTCCTGACCGTGGTGCTCGGTACCTTCCTGGAGAACTTCGGCTGGCGCTACTCGTCGACCACCGGGCCCATGGCCGTCACCTCCGCGTTCGCGCTGCTCGTGGTCACCGTGGTGCAGACCCGCCGGGAGGCCGAGCGTGAGGTGACCGTGCAGCGCACCGTCACCGCCGTGGAACGCGACCGGCGCACGCTGCTGGAGGAGCGCACCACCATCGCCCGTGAGCTGCACGACGTGGTCGCCCACCACATGTCCGTCGTCGCGATCCAGGCCGAGGCCGCCCCGTACCGGGTGGAGAACCCGCCGCCCGAGCTGGAGCAGGCCTTCGTCACCATCCGGGAGAACGCCGTCGCCGCCCTCACCGAGCTGCGCCGGGTCCTCGGCGTCGTACGGGCGGAGGACTACGAGGCCCCGGACGCCCCGCAGCCCACCCTCGCCGAGCTCGACAGGCTGCTCACCAATGTGGCGGACGCGGGCCTGGTGGCCGAGAAGACCGTCACCGGCGCGGTGCGCGAACTGCCGCAGGGCGTAGAGCTGTCGGCGTACCGGATCATCCAGGAAGCCCTCAGCAACACCCTGCGGCACGCGCCCGGTGCCACCGCCAAGGTCGAGGTCGGCTATGTGCTCGGCGGGCTCGGGCTACGGGTCGTCAACGGGCCGCCGACCGGACCGGTGAAGCCCTCGCCGGGCGCCGGGCACGGCATTACGGGGATGCGGGAGCGGGTCGCCATGCTGAACGGCGAGATGACCGCCGGGACGACCGCGGACGGCGGGTACGAGATCGCCGCGTTCATCCCCGTACCGCCGACGCAGAGCGAGACCTCATGAACGACATCCGGGTCCTGATCGTCGACGACCAGATGATGGTCCGCGAGGGTTTCTCGGTGCTCCTGGGGGCGATGCCGGGCATCGAGGTCGTCGGCGAGGCCGTCGACGGCCGACAGGCCATCGCCCAGGCCGCCGCCCTGCGGCCCGACGTGGTGCTGATGGACATCCGGATGCCGGAGCTCAACGGCATCGAGGCGACCCGCGCGATCGTCGCCGACGACGCGGCCGCCAAGGTGCTCGTGCTGACCACGTTCGACCTCGACGAGTACGTGTACCAGGCGCTGCGCGCCGGGGCGTCCGGGTTCCTGCTGAAGGACGCATCGGCCCGCCAGCTCGCCGACGGGGTACGGGTCGTGGCGTCCGGGGAGGCGTTGCTGGCGCCCACGGTCACCAAGCGGCTGATCACCGAGTTCTCCCGGCTCGCCGGGGCCCCGCGGCCGCCCGCGCTCGCCCGGATCGGCGATCTGACGGAGCGCGAGACGGAGGTGCTCGTGCTCATCGCGCAGGGCCTGTCCAACGCGGAGATCGCCTCGCATCTGGTGGTGGCCGAATCCACCATCAAGACGCATGTGAGCCGCATCCTGGTGAAGCTGGGGCTGCGGGACCGCACCCAGGCGGCGGTGTTCGCGTACGAGGCGCGGCTGGTCACGCCCGGCTGAGGCGCAGCCGTGACCGGGACCGGCCGGTCCGGTTAGCGTCGGTTCATGCACCCGTCCTCGCAGTCCGCCGCCGCTTCGTTCGATCCCTGGTCGCCGGCGTTCGTCGCCGACCCGTACCCCGCCTACGCCGCGCTGCGGGCCGCCGGCCGCGTGCACCGGTTCGAGCCGACCGGCCAGTGGCTCGTCCCGCACCACGCCGATGTGTCCGCGCTGCTGCGGGACCGGCGTCTGGGGCGCACGTATCTGCACCGCTTCACCCACGAGGAGTTCGGCCGCACGCCCCCGCCCGCCGCGTACGAACCCTTCACCACGCTCAACGGACAGGGGCTCCTCGACCTGGAGGCCCCCGACCACACCCGGATCCGGCGCCTGGTCTCCAAGGCGTTCACCCCGCGTACGGTCGAGCAGCTCGTCCCGACCGTACGGAGGCTGGCCGCCGAGCTGGTCGACCGCTTCGTCGACGCGGGCGGCGGCGATCTGCTCACCGCGGTCGCCGAACCGCTGCCCGTCGCCGTCATCGCGGAGATGCTCGGCATCCCCGCGTCCGACCGCGGTCCGCTGCGGCCGTGGTCGGCGGCGATCTGCGGCATGTTCGAACTGAACCCGTCCGAGGAGACCGCGCGTGCCGCCGTACGCGCCAGTGTGGACTTCTCCGCGTATCTGCGGGAGCTGATCGCGGAGCGTCGCAAGACCCCCGGGACGGATCTGATCTCCGCACTCATCGCCGCGCACGACGAGGGGGAGCGGCTGAGCGAGCAGGAGATGGTCTCCACCTGTGTGCTGCTGCTGAACGCGGGCCACGAGGCGACGGTCAACACCACCGTCAACGGCTGGTGGACACTGCTGCGCCACCCCGAGCAGCTGGCAGCCCTCCGGGCCGACCACGGGCTGCTGCCCACGGCGGTGGAGGAGCTGCTGCGGTACGACACTCCGCTGCAGATGTTCGAGCGCTGGGTCCTCGACGACATCGAGATCGACGGCACGGTGATTCCGCGAGGCTCGGAGGTGGCGCTGCTCTTCGGCTCCGCCAACCGTGACCCGGCCCGCTTCACGGACCCGGACACGCTGGACCTCTCCCGCCGGGAGAACCCGCACATCTCGTTCGGCGCGGGCATCCACTTCTGCCTGGGCGCGCCGCTGGCCCGGGTCGAACTGGCGGCATCCTTCGGTGAGTTGCTGCGAAAGGCGCCCGGGATGCGGCTCGCGGCGGAGCCGGAGTGGAACCCGGGTTACGTGATCAGGGGCCTGAAGGAGCTGCGCGTGGAGCTGTGACAGGAAGCCGCCGGGCACTGCTCGGCACGCCGGGAGGCCCACGAGGCGTGGTCTCCGCGTGACGTCGAGGCGGCACCGAAGGCGGTGGGCGCACGCCGGGCCACAGCACAGGAGGGGGCCGGTCCCACCGCCGTCCAGGAGGCAGCGGCCCGCCCCGGAAGAGTTCTGTCCTTCCGGGGCGGGCCGCCTGGAGGTCCGGCCGTGCGTGCGATTCAGCCGGACTCGGTCCGACCGGCCGGACGGTTGCTCAGGTCGCGAGGTCGCGTCGCCGCAGCGCCGCCAGTCCCGCGCCCGTCAGCGCCACCGCCATCGCGGTGAGCAGCAGCACCGGAGCCCACTGCATCTCGGTCCCCGGCAGCTTCGGCAGATGGCCGAAGGGCGACAGGTTCATCACTGACTGGGGCAGGTCGAGCGCCGGGCCGATCCACCCGATCAGCAGGCACGCTCCCACCACACCCCATGCCGCCGGAGCGGCTTTGGGAAGCGCTCCGTACAAGAGGACCGCCAGACCGCCGAGGAGCCAGATCGCGGGCACCTGGACCAGCGCCGCCCCGAGTACCGCGCCGAACTCGTCGCCGTATCCGACGGCCAGACCGAGCCCGCCGACCAGCATGATCGCGACCGCGCCGCCGAACGCGATCACCAGGTGCCCGGCTGCCCACCGCAACCGCCCCAGGCGGTTCGCGAGCAGCGGCTCGGCGCGCTGAGAGGTTTCCTCGCCGTGCAGGCGGAGGACCGACGCCACCACGTACAACGCGGCCATCATCCCCAGCATCCCGACCATCGTGGCGAGGAAGGCCCGGGTCATGCCCTCCTGTCCGCCCATCCGCGCGAAGATCTCCTTGGCCTGCTCGTTGTCACCCACCAGGTCGGCCGCACCCTCGGCCATGCCGCCGAAGACGACGCCGGCGACGGCGAAGCCCACGGCCCAGCCGAGCAGCGTGCCGCGCTGCAGCCGCCAGGCCAGGCCACCTGCGGTGGCGAGTCGGCCCTCGGCCGGGCCCGGACGGGCCGGGAGGAAGCCCATGCCGATGTCGCGCCGCCCGGCCAGGGTGTACGCGGCCGCGGCCTGAGCCGCGATCGCCGCCACGAAGAGCAGCAGCACCCACCAGCGCTCGCCGGCGTACGGCCGCATGTTCTCGGCCCAGCCGATCGGCGACAGCCAGGTCAGTACGGACGACCCGTCGTTCGCACCGGAGTCTCCGGCCGCCCGCAGCAGGAAGGCGAGGCCGAGCACGCCGCCCGTCATCCCCTTGGCGAGCCGCGCGCTCTCGGTGAGCTGCGCGACGATCGCCGCCATGGTGGCGAAGAGCATTCCGGTCGCACCGACGGCGAGCCCTAGGGCCAGCGCTCCTGTTCCGCCCTGTGCGGCGAGGCCGGCCGTGATGAAGAGCGTGACCAGCGCGTTGGCGGCCAGGGCGGCGAACAGCGCCGATGTCAGCGGGGCGCGCCGCCCCACCACTGCCGAGGAGAGCAGTTCCTGACGGCCCGTCTCCTCCTCCTCGCGGGTGTGCCGGATGACGATGATCAGGCTCATCACGGCGGCCAGTGTGGCGGCGAAGACGCCGAACCGCCAGGCCACCAGACCTCCGATCGAGTCACCGAAGACCGGTCCGTACATGGAGCGCAAGGAGCTGTTCGCGCTCATGGACACGGCGACCTCGGCGCGGGCGGCCGGAGTGTCGTAGAGCTGCTCGATCGACGAGCCGCCGCTGACGACCATGAGGGTGAGCACGAGGACCCACACCGGAAGCATGATGCGGTCCCGGCGCAGAGCGAGCCTGAACAGCGGGTTGATTCCCGCGAGTTGGCCGGCGGCGGCGCCGCGTACAGCGAGTCCCGCGGTCATCGCGACATCGCCTCTTCCGGGGCCGTGGCCACATCGTCCTGGTAGTGCCGGAGGAACAGCTCCTCCAGGGTGGGCGGGGTGCTGGTCAGCGACCGTACGCCCGAGGCGGTGAGCGAACGCAGCACGGCGTCGAGCTTGTCGGTGTCCACGTGGAGCCGTACCCGCCTGCCCTGGACGTCGAGGTCATGGACTCCGGGCAACTGGGCGAGCCCGTTCGGCGCGGCGGCCAGTTCGGCGATGACGCTGGTACGGGTCAGGTGGCGCAGGTCCGCGAGGGACCCGGTCTCGACCGTGACGCCCTTGCGGATGATGCTGACGCGGTCGCAGAGTGTCTCGACCTCGCTCAGGATGTGCGAGGAGAGCAGTACGGTCTGGCCGCGTTCGCGAGCGGCCTCCCGCACATAGTCCGTGAAGACCTCCTCCATCAGCGGGTCGAGCCCGGAGGTCGGCTCGTCCAGGATCAGCAGGTCGACGTCGGATGCGAGTGCGGCGACCAGGGCGACCTTCTGGCGGTTGCCCTTGGAGTACGTCCGCCCTTTCTTGGTGGGGTCCAGCTCGAACCGCTCGAGGAGGTCGGCGCGCCGCTGCTTGTCGAGGCCGCCGCGCAGCCTCCCGTACAGGTCGATCACCTCGCCGCCGGAGAGATTGCGCCACAGGTTGACGTCACCGGGGACGTACGCCACCCGCCGGTGCAGCTCGACCGCGTCCTTCCACGGATCCCGGCCGAGCAGCTGGGCGGCGCCCGAGTCCGCCCGCAGCAGGCCCAGCAGGACCCGGATGGTGGTCGACTTCCCGGAGCCGTTGGGGCCGAGGAAGCCGTGAACCTCGCCGGTCTCGACCTCGAGGTCGAGGCCGTCCAGTGCGTGTGTCCGCCCGAACGACTTGTGCAGTCCGGCCACGGTGATTGCCTTCGTCATGATTTTAAACGTACGCTATTTTCACAAAGTTGTGAAGTTAAGGAAACGTATAAAGTTGGGCTGTGGCCGGATGCCGGAGAACTCTCCGGCAAATCAGGGGAGACGATGAGGCGATGAGCAGCGGAGCCGGCGCAGACGGGCGTGAGGACGGACCCGGGCGCGAGCAGGGGCGTGACGAGGGGGCCGTGTCGCGGTTCGTGGAGCGCTTCGCGGCCGAGATGACCGAGGCGGGCATGCAGCGGATGGCATCCCGCGTCTTCGCTGCGCTGCTCGCGGACGACGACGGCTCCATGACGTCGGCGGAGCTCAGCGAGCAGCTGCAGATCAGCCCGGCCGCGGTGTCCGGGGCGGTCAACTACCTCACGCAGGTGAGCATGGTCGGGCGCGAGCGCGACCCCGGCTCGCGCCGCGACCGCTACCGCCTGCACAACGAGATCTGGTACGCCACGTTCGCCGGCCGCGACCGCGTGCTGACCCGCTGGGAGCACACACTCAGGGAGGGCGCACGCACCCTCGGCCCGGACACGCCTGCCGGTATGCGGCTGACGGAGACCGCGGAGTTCTTCGAGTTCCTGCAGTCGGAACTGGTCGGCATGGTGGAGCGCTGGCGTGACTACCGCAAGAAGTTCGACCTCCCGGACGGAACGGCTGGATAGACCCGGGGCACCGGGACCGGCGCCCCGCGCCGACTCAGGACAGCGGATGCGACGTCCGGCCCGACGCGTCGTCGATCTCGTCGTGCGCCTTGGTCAGCAGGCTCATCGCGAGTTCGTTGAGCGCTCTGGCTCCTGCGATCTCCTCGCCGACCCTCGGCTGCTGGGAGTCGGAGGGGTGACGGCTGGCGTATCCGTGCGCACGGACCTCGTTCCCGTCGGGAAGCCGTACGAGGGCGGCGGCGCGGGTGCGGTGGTTGTCTTCCTCGAATTCCAGCTCGATGTGCCATCCGACAGCGGTCTTCATCATGGGATTCACCTCCAGGACCTTCTCCCAGGGTGCGCCCGTTCCCGCGCCGGCGCTCGGTGTGCGGGGCCGGTGTCCCGGCTACCCGGCGGCCACCGGCAGGACCAGCCCCCATGCCCCCGCCCGCACCGTCCACGTCCTCGTCCGGACCGGTCCGCCGACCTCGGTGTCCGCCCGGTAGCGGAAGTCCGCGCCGGATACCGTGACCGCCTTCGCCTCCGCCCTCACCGGCTCGCCCGTCGTCGTCCGGACGACCACGTCCGCGAGGCCGCCGTCGCCTTCCTGTGAGGTCACCGTCACCGATTCGACGGGGCTGTCCAGGTCGTTCAGCATCACGCCGTCCGCTTCGACCCGCAACCGATGGGCGCGCAGCGCGGTGGACGGGGCGGGCGGCGTGGGGTGGACCAGCGTGCGGACCAGTGAGCGGCAGGTGTCCCAGACCGCCGTGACACCCGTGTGCGCGGCCGCGGCACCCGGCACCGTGGGCAGTGCGGGGATGCGCAGGGCACCCAGGACGACGCCGTCGCTGTCGTCGACCAGCAGATCGAGCCGGCGTACGACCCCGTCCAGTGCGGCGCGCGCCGCGGCCACCGCACCCATGGGCACGCCGAGCGAATGCGCGAGTTCCAGCGCCGCCGCCGCGCCCACCGGGACCAGCGCGAGCGCCACGCCGGACAGCTCCCGCTCCCGGTGCAGCAGCGCCACGGCGCGCAGCAGCGCCCGGTCGTCACCGATGACCACCGGCCGCCGACTGCCCCGGCGGGACAAGGCCCGGGCGAACTCCTCCGGCCCGTCCGGGAGGCAGATCTTGGCGTGCGAACCGGCGCTCAGCACGTCCTTCGCGATCCGGACGGACTCGCCGTCGGTCCGGCGGGCGACCGGGTCGATCACCACCAGCAGTTGGTGCGCACCGTTGCCGGGGGGCTGGGCAGCCGACACCTCGGTCCTTCCTCGGGTAGCATCTTGGTGCAAGAGCCCCTTGCGCTATTGCGCCAGGGGCTTCGTCTATTCCGGGGCACCCGGTTCGACGGTTCAGGCTTCGTCGTACATCGTCGTACGGCGTGTACGACGCGTGCGTACGCCCCCTGACCTTGGACATGCCCCGCCCGGAAGGGGTGTACGCCTGTGCCCGCACTTGTGCTGCTCGGTGCTCAGTGGGGTGACGAGGGCAAGGGAAAGGCCACCGACCTCCTCGGTGGATCCGTGGACTATGTGGTGCGTTACCAGGGCGGCAACAATGCCGGCCACACGGTGGTCGTCGGCGACCAGAAGTACGCACTTCATCTCCTCCCCTCCGGAATCCTTTCACCGGGGTGTACCCCGGTCATCGGTAACGGTGTCGTCATCGACCCGGCGGTCCTGCTCTCCGAGCTGAGTGGGCTGAACGATCGCGGCGTGGACACGTCCAAGCTGCTGATCAGCGGTAATGCCCATTTGATCACTCCGTACAACGTCACGATCGACAAGGTGACGGAGCGGTTCCTCGGGAAGCGCAAGATCGGCACGACCGGCCGCGGTATCGGCCCGACGTACGCCGACAAGATCAACCGGGTCGGCATCCGCGTCCAGGACCTCTACGACGAGTCGATCCTGGAGCAGAAGGTCGAAGCGGCCCTGGAGCAGAAGAACCAGCTTCTCGCCAAGGTCTTCAACCGGCGCGCCATCGAGGCCGGCAAGATCGTCGAGGAGATGCTCCAGTACGCCGATCAGATCAAGCCGTACGTCGCGGACACGACGCTGATCCTGAACGACGCCATCGACGAGGGCAAGGTCGTCCTCTTCGAGGGCGGACAGGGCACGCTGCTCGACGTCGACCACGGCACGTACCCCTTCGTCACCTCGTCGAACCCGACCGCGGGCGGCGCCTGCACCGGTGCCGGCGTGGGCCCGACGAAGATCAGCCGGGTGATCGGCATCCTCAAGGCGTACACCACGCGTGTCGGCGCCGGCCCGTTCCCGACGGAGCTGCTCGACGAGGACGGCGAGGCGCTGCGCCGGATCGGCGGCGAGCGCGGTGTCACCACCGGCCGCGACCGTCGCTGCGGCTGGTTCGACGCGGTGATCGCGCGGTATGCGACCCGGGTCAACGGTCTCACCGACTTCTTCCTCACCAAGCTGGACGTGCTGACCGGCTGGGAGCAGATCCCGGTGTGTGTCGCGTACGAGATCGACGGCAAGCGGGTCGAGGAACTCCCGTACAGCCAGACCGACTTCCATCACGCGAAGCCGATCTACGAGATGCTGCCGGGATGGTCCGAGGACATCACGAAGGCCAAGACGTTCGGTGATCTGCCGAAGAACGCGCAGGCGTACGTGAAGGCGCTGGAGGAGATGTCCGGCGCCCCGATCTCCGCGATCGGTGTCGGCCCCGGCCGCACCGAGACCATCGAGATCAACTCGTTCCTGTAGGGCGGGACAACGCGGAGGGGGCCGGGGCGGCTGATCAGCCCCGGCCCCCTCCGCGCGTTCACTCCTCTCCGCAGATCCGCAGCCCCTTCGGCGTCGCGCACGGCAGATGTCCGTGCGTACGGATGACGTCCTGGCCGTTGCCGCGGCTCAGGTAGCCCAGGAAGCTGGAGGCCAGCGAGTCGGCGGGCGGCTGGCCGTAGGTGTAGGCGTACTCGATCTCCCGGTACGGGTAGCTGCTGGAGCCGATCGTGTCGACGGACGGAACGGTGGAGTCGATGGCGAGCTGGTGGGCCCCCTTCAGCGCGGTTCCGGAGCGCAGTTCGCTGTAGCCGATCGCGCCGTCGAGCCGGCCGACGGTGGCCAGGACCTGGTCGGTGGAGTCGAGTTCGCAGCGCACGACCTGGGCCTCGGGGTCGTCCTTGGTGGCGCAGTCGCGGGAGGACTGGGCGGGTTCGTTGTGGCCGAGGACGCGTCGCTGGAAGACCTCCCGGGTGCCGGAGTTGGCGTCGCGGCTGACCAGGAGCACGGGCAGGTCGGGTCCGCCGAGCGCCTTCCAGTTGCGGATGTCGCCCCGGTAGATCTTCCGGACGGTGGCCAGGGAAAGGTTCTTGACGGGCACCCGGTCGTTGACGACGAGGTGGAAGAGCGAGACCGCGACCCGGCTCTCCCGCAGCTGCGGGTAGCCGTCCGGTTTGGGGCCGTCGGAGAGGGCGATCAGTGCGGGGGAGCCGGACGTGCCGGACGCGGCGCCCCGGTCGGCGAGTTCCCGTATCCCGGCGTTGCTGCCGTGCGCGTCCACGGTGACGGTGGAGCCCTCGCACTCCTTCTGGTACTTCTCCGCCAGCTCCCGCACGACCGGCTCGAAGGCGGTGGAGCCGGTCACCGTCAGGGTGCCCCGAGCACAGCCCATCGGGGGCGGGGTGTCGTCGCGGACCAGGATGATCGAGGCCAGGGTGATGACGCAGACGGTCAGTGCCACGGTGATGAGCCGGGCGGCCCGGCCGAACATCGGGGGCTTCTCGTCCGGGCGGGCGGCGGAGTTGGGCGTCACCTCGCCGTCCCGGATGCCGCCGGTGATCCTGATGGGGCTGCCCACGTGCGAGCCGGTGAGCAGCACCAGCAGCTTGAAGTGCTCGCCCCGGTTGAGGGGGACGCGCGGCAGCCGGATGAGCCGGCCGCTGTGGCGCATCCCGCCCGCCGGGGTGAAGTGCTCCATCAGATGGTCGGCGCCGGGTGCCTGGGTGACCGCGATGCCGCGTACGGTGCGATCGGTGAACTCCACGGTCAGTCCGTGCAGTTCACGGCCCGTGTAGTCGTTGTCGGCGATGGACTGTGAGCCGTCGTTCTCGACGCGCAGCAGGACGAGCGTGGCATCGGCCATGTCGGGCGTCTCGCTGAAGAGCCCGAGCCGGACATTGGCCCGGCCCTCGCTGACGTCGCTGCCGATCGGGGTGTCCA
Organism: Streptomyces sp. JH14; assembly: GCF_029428675.1. GTDB lineage: Bacteria > Actinomycetota > Actinomycetes > Streptomycetales > Streptomycetaceae > Streptomyces. Next base: position 3,887,972 of record NZ_JAJNEL010000001.1, read on the forward strand.
TCTGGACCCGGTAGCCGATGCGCTTGCGGCGGGGTACGCGGCGCTCGTACCAGAGCACTCCGATGGAGGCCAGGACGCCGAGCACGGCGGTGCACACGGCCACGATGTTCTCGGCGCTGAACCACTCCACGGCTTCCTCGCCCTCGGTCTGCAGTTCGGTTCACCGTATGTACGCAGGAGGGGATTCGGGGGCGACCGGTACGTCCTGTCGGCTGACGTTCGCCCGCTGTTCGCCCGGCAAGGGGGTCGGGGCCGGTCCGGACCCTGTTTCGCATGCTGGACGGAGCGTGAATCAAGTCCCGGGAAGAACAAAAGAGTTGAGCCATGATCCGGATGGTTTCCCTCCGGAATTCCCCCTGTTGAAACCGCGCGCGGAGGTGCGAGGCGCCGCGGGCCCGTACCTGGACACCCCCTCGGGGGCGGGTTCTTGCGTTGGTCTAGACCTTGACAGGTACATACCAGCGGCGCTTGAGTGAGGTTCACCCCCCATGGCGGCGCACCGGCGAGTCTGGTGCGCCGCGCCGAAGGAGTGATCACATGATCAGACGCGTCATGGGCCTGCTGGCCGCGCTGGGCGCGGTCGTCGCGATGGCCGTCTTCCTCCCCGCCTCCACAGCTTCGGCAGCGGAGTGCGCGGCACCCTGGAACGCCTCGTCCGTCTACTGGGGCGGCGGAGCCGCCTCGTACAACGGGCACAACTGGACCGCGAAGTGGTGGACCCAGAACGAGCGGCCGGGCACCGCCGATGTCTGGGCGGACCAGGGAAGTTGCGGCAGCGGCGGCGGCACGGATCCGGGTACGCCGTCGGGCTTCGTCGTCAGCGAGGCGCAGTTCAACCAGATGTTCCCGAGCCGGAGCCCCTTCTACACGTACAGCGGTCTGACCGCGGCCCTGAGCGCCTACCCGGGCTTCGCGAACACCGGCAGCGACACGGTCAAGCGCCAGGAGGCGGCGGCGTTCCTCGCCAACGTCAGCCATGAGACGGGCGGCCTGGTGTACATCGTCGAGCAGAACACGGCCAACTACCCGCACTACTGCGACACCAGCCAGTCCTACGGCTGTCCGGCCGGCACGGCCGCGTACTACGGCCGTGGCCCGATCCAGCTCAGCTGGAACTTCAACTACAAGGCCGCGGGCGACGCGCTCGGCATCGACCTGCTGGGCAACCCCTACCTGGTCGAGCAGAACGCATCCGTGGCCTGGAAGACCGGGCTCTGGTACTGGAACACCCAGAGCGGTCCGGGCACCATGACCGCGCACAACGCCATGGTCAACAGCGCCGGCTTCGGCGAGACCATCCGCTCGATCAACGGGTCCCTGGAGTGCAACGGCGGCAACCCCGCCCAGGTGCAGAGCCGCGTCGACAAGTACCGGGCCTTCGTCCAGATCCTCGGCACCACGCCCGGTTCGAACCTGAGCTGCTGAGTCACCGGGTTACCGATCCACAGCGTGTGGACAACCACCCGGCGGGGGCGTTCCCCCGCCGGGTGCGCCGTGGACGGCCGCCTCAGAGCAGCGGCTTCACGGACATCAGGAGATGGCGGTGCGTCGGGCGGGCCGCGGCGCCCTCCGCCGGATCCGCCCCCTCCGCCGGGTCGTCCCCGGCCGTCCTGCCGGTGATCATCGCGCGCTGCCCGGGGCCCATCAGGCGGAACCGGACGGCCGGTGTGTCGAACGAGGCCAAAGCATCCATCAGGTAGGACGGGTTGAACGCGACCGTGAGGCCATCGGCGCCCTCCAGGACGGCAGGCAGGCTCTGGGACGCGACATCGTCCTCGTAGCCGGCCTGGAGAAGCACCGAGCCGCCGGAGAAGGTCAGATGGAGCGGGCTGTCGCCGTCGGCGACCACGGCCACGCGCCTGACCGCCTCGACCAGAGGCGCCCGGTCCGTGACCGCGGACATCGGGTCCGCCATCGTGAACAGCTTCTCGTGGCGCGGGAGTCGGCCGTCCAGGAGACGGACCGTGGTGCGCATGCCGGCGAGCTCGAAGCCCACCGAGCCGGCGTCCAGCGCGAAGCGGACCATGCCGGAGCGGCCGAAGGAGCGGGCGATCTCCGACAGACGGCGGGCCGACACCACGACATCGGCCGAGACGTGCGCGGTCTCCGGCTTCCACGCGAGCGTGCGCACGGCGAAGCGGTACCGGTCGGTGGCGGCGAGCGTCATCGTGCCGCCGTCGAGGCCGAGACGGATCCCGGTGAGGGTCGGCAGCGTGTCGTCCCGGCCCGCGGCCACCGTCACGTGGGCGACGGCCGCGGCGAACTCCTCCGAGTCGACTGCGCCGCACACCTCGGGCAGTGGCGGCAGTGCCGGATAGTCGTCGAGCGGCAGGACCGACAGCCCGAACCGGGCGTCCCGCGCGGCCACCGAGAACCGCGAACCCTCGACCGTGCACTCCACCGCACCTTCGGGCAGCACCCTGCACACGTCGAGCAGACGCTTCCCCATGACCAGGGCCGTGCCGGCCCGTACGGTCTCCGCCTCCACCTCGATGCACGCGGACGCCTCGTAGTCGAGGCCGGAGATCCGCAACCGCCCGCTGTCCGCCTCCAGTCGCAGCCCGCCGAGCACGGGTACGGGCGACCGCGTGGGCAGCACCCGCGCCGCCCAGGCCACGGCATCGGTCAGTGCGCTGCGCTCGATCCGGAACTCCATGGCGGGTGGCCCTTCTCCGTCGGGTCTGGTGATGACCCGACGTTAGGCGGCGCCACTGACAACCGGCCCCGCGAACGGTGCGGCCGACGACAGCGACCACCCCCGTGGGCCGCTGCCGCCGTGCCTCCCCGCCGCCCCCTCGTCCCCCGAGTCCCGGGCGGCCGTGTTCCCCCGAAGCGCCCGGAATACGTCTGGGACTCTAGGACGGCGGATGCACGGCAGGGAGATTCAATCCGCACCGTGTGGACGCCACAGAGGTATCAGTCCGCACAGTCACACCGGGTACCCTTCACTCCGCTTTCTCTGCGGGTTGACGGACGGGCACGGAGCGGGGGACCGGTGCGAGCGGAAGAACGTGCCGACGACGTACTGCGGATGCACAGCCTGGCGCGCCTCGGCGGGGCGCAGGAGCTGCTGCGGTGGGTGTCGGGACGGGCCGGCGGTTGGGCAGGACTGCTCGACGGCGACGGTACCGTCCTGCGCGGCGCCGCCCGCACCCCGGACCCCACGTGCGCCGCGGCCCTTGCGCTGGCCGCCGAGGGCGCGCGGGAACTGACGGCCCTCGGCGCCCGCTCGTTCGCCCTCGACAAAGGGCCGGACACCGCGCTGCTCTTCCCTCTCGACGGCCCGACGGACGCCCCCGCGCCGATCCTCGCCGTCGTCGCACGCCGGCCGCTGCCGGACGGACTCGCCGCGCTCCTCGCCGACGTGGCGATGCCGCTGTCCATGTGCTGGGCGGCCGAAACGGTCGAACGCAAGCGCCGCCGCGTCGACCTCGCGGAGTCCCGCGGCCGCGAAGCGGTGCTGCATCTGCTGATGACCGGTCAGCTCTCCATCGCCCACCAGGTGGCGGGCGCCCTGAAGCCCACCCTGCCGGACCCCGCCCGGGTGTACGTGGTGGAGTGCCCGCCCGGCCGGCGGGACGAGGTGGCGCGGGTGTGCGCGGGTGTCTCGGGCGGCCGGTCCTGGATCGTGCGGTGCCCCGTGTACGCGCGCCATCTGATCCTTGTCGTGCCCGCCGGCCCGGACGGCACCGAACCGCAGCTCGGCCCGGACATCGCCGCCGCGGTGGCCGAGTGCGTCGTGGGCGTGAGCGAGGACGTGCCGCTGTGCGACACGGCGACCGGATACCGGCAGGCGTTCCACGCCCTGGCCGTGGCGCGTGGACTGCCCGGCCGGCATGCCCGGTTCGGGTCCGCACCGGAACCGGCCCTGGTCGTCGGCGCCGCGGGCGCACGGTGGGCCGACGCCCTGCTGGCACCGCTGCTCACCCATCTGCCGCGCCGCAGCCAGGACCCCGGCAGCCAGGAACTGGCGGCGACCCTCGCCTCGTGGCTCGCATTCTCGACGCATGCGACACAGCACCTGAAGATCCACCGCAACACCCTTGCCGCACGGCTGCGGTTGATCGGGGAACTGCTCGGTCTGGACCTCGGCAGGGTCGCCGACCAGGCCGCGCTCGACCTGGCCCTGCGCATCCGTGCCACCCCCGCCCCCGCCCACCGGCGTGCCCCGGGGCCCGCTGAGGCCACCCCGCACCCGGCGGCGGCCGGTTCCCTGGACGGGATCCTGCGCCGTCCCGCCGTCCGGGAGTGGGCGGCCCAGGAGCTGGAGCCGCTCGCCTCGGCGGGCGTCACGGCCGAGGCCACCCTGCGCGCCTGGCTGCGGTGTGAGACGCAACTCGGCCCGACCGCAGCTGCGTTGGGCATCTCCGTGCCGGGCGCCCGCAAGCGCCTCACCCGGCTCGAAGCCGTGCTCCAGCGCTCACTGCTGCGTACCCCGAGTGCGCGGTACGACCTGTGGCTGGCCTTCCGTGCGCTGGAGGCCGGCCCCGGCCCGGAGCATGAGTAGGCCCCGGATCGCGCGTGGCGGCGCAGGCCGGTTCAGCCGGACTTCGTGTACATGAGGTGCTCGCCGGTCTCCGTGATCTCGCGGCGCAGTGTGCCGTCCGGGAGCAGGGTCAGGGTGGTGGCCTTGCCCGGGGTGCAGGACGACATGGGTTCGCCGAGCGTCACGGTGGAGGGGCCGATGCTGATCGGCCCGTCGGGAGACGGCTCCGCTGTCAGGTCCGCCTGGAAGACGCAGCGGTAGGTGCCGCCGGTGTCCATCGGGCCCTTCGCCGTGAGGGTGAGGACGGTCCGGCCGACCTCGCCCTGCTGGATGACGAGTTCGCGGGTGGAGTGGCCGGAGGCGTTGTCGATGCTGCCGCTCCAGGTGCCCAGGTAGGCCTCGGGGATCGGTCCGTCGCCGTTCTTCGGCTCGTCGCCGGGCGACGGGCCGGCGGAGGACGGCGAATCCTCGGGGGACGGGGAGGCCGACGGGCCGGAGGGGGAGGCGGTGGCGGCCGGACCGTGCTTCGTGCCGTCGTCGCTCATGAGCGCGTACACCGAGCCGCCCGCACCGATCGCGACGAGCACCGCGATCGCGACGAGGGCCACGGTGGAACCCGCACTGCGCCGCGGCGCAGGCGCGGGCTGCGGGGGAGCGACGACGGTGGGGGGGACCGGGCCGTACGGGGGCATGGGCCCGAAACCGGGGAGGCGCGGTGGGTGCCCGTATCCCTGACCGGGGTGTTGCTGGGCGGGCAGTTGCGGATAGCCGTACCCGGGGACGGGCAGCGGCGGCCCGAACCCGGGAACCGGGGCCTGGGGCGGAACCGGAGCGGGGACCTGGGCCTGGGGCGGAGCCGGAGCGGGGGCCGGGGCGCCGATCATCGTGGGGAGCGTGTGGGCGTCGCCGGGAGCCCGGTCCACGGGCGGTTGCGGGTCGCTCTCGGGCGGCGCCGCGTCCCGGGGTCCGTCGGCCCCGCCCACGGGCGGTTGCGGGTCGCCCGCGGTCGGCACCGCGTCCTGGGGCCCGTCGGCCCCGTCCACCACCTTCACGGCCTGTGCGTCCTTCTGTCCCGTGGGCCGCTCGCGCTCCTCCTCCGGGTCCTCGGAGTCCAGCAACTCCACTGCGTGACGCCCAAGTTGGGCTATCAGTGCGCCCGGCAGCCACGGCTCGGCCGCTTCGCCCTCCACCAGCCGCTCCAGGATCGCGTCCGTGGTCGGCCGGTCCGCAGGGTCCTTGAGGAGACAGTCGCGGACGAGGTCGACCAGATCCGCCGGGACACCGGTCAGATCCGGGTCCTCCTGCGCGATCCGGAACAGCACGGCATGGACCTCGTTGTCCGCCGCGCTGAACGGAAGCCGGCCCGTCGACGCGTACGCCAGCACCGAGCCGAGGCAGAACACGTCGCACGCCGCGGTCACCCGCTCGCCCCGCACCTGCTCCGGCGCCATGAAACCGGGCGAACCGACCAGCGAACCGGTGCGGGTGAGACCCCCGTCGGTGACGGTGTCGAATGCCCGGGCTATACCGAAGTCGATCACCCGCGGACCGTCGATCGTCAGCAGGATGTTGGACGGTTTGAGGTCGCGGTGGATGAGCCCGGCAGAGTGGATGCCCTGCAGTGCGCGGGCCAGCCCGGCCCCCAGGATGTGGACCGAACGCCCGGGCAGCGGACCGTACACCCCCGGTCCCGCCGGGGCGGCCCCACGCCCGGAGACGGTGGCCTGGAGAGAGGGCCCGGCGACGTACCCGGTCGCGACCCACGGCACGGCTGCCTCGGTGTCGGCGTCGAGCACGGGGGCCGTCCAGTCGGAGCCCACCCGGCGGGCGGCCTGCACCTCCTGGCGGAAGCGCTCGCGGAACTCCTGCTGTTCGGCGAGCTCCGCGCGTACCAGCTTGATCGCGACCGTACGGCCCCGGTCGGAACGGGCCAGATACACCTGCCCCATGCCGCCCGCGCCCAGCCGTCCCAGCAGGCGGTACGCGCCGATGCGCTGCGGATCGCCGGACCCGAGCTTGTCCATGGTGTGCAGTCCTTCCCCCGCCCGGCGACCCACCGCCGATGCGGCATGAGAATAGCGCCCGGCGGGCATTGCGGCAGGTCCGGCGGTCGGGACCGGCCACCGCCCCGGGGCCGGCCACCGCTCCAGCGCCCCGGCAGCCGTTCTCCGCACCCCTGCTCCCGCACTTCACCACTCCGGAAAGCCCGCCGCTCCCGCCGCCGACCCGACACCCTGCCCACCAAAGCGCCCCACGCCATACAACGTGGCCATGTCGGGGCGCTCGTCGCACGACCTACGCTCGCGGCATGACCCCTCATGCCTCCCATGGATCCCACGCTCCGCAGGTCGACTCCGCGGCCGGTGCGGCCGTGAAGGCCGCCGACCGTGCGCACGTGTTCCACTCCTGGTCCGCCCAGGGCCTGATCGACCCGCTCGCCGTCGCCGGCGCCGAGGGGGCGTACTTCTGGGACTACGACGGCAACCGCTACCTCGACTTCACCAGCGGCCTCGTCTTCACCAACATCGGTTATCAGCACCCCACCGTCGTCGCCGCGATCCAGGAGCAGGCGGGAAGGCTCGCCACCTTCGCCCCCGCGTTCGCGATCGAGGCCCGCTCCGAGGCCGCACGCCTCATCGCCGAGCGGACCCCCGGCGACCTGGACAAGATCTTCTTCACCAACGGCGGCGCCGAAGCCGTCGAGAACGCCGTCCGGATGGCCCGGCTGCACACCGGCCGTACGAAGGTGCTCTCCGCCTACCGCTCGTACCACGGCGCCACCTCGACGGCCATCAACCTGACGGGCGACCCGCGACGCTGGCCGTCCGACCACGGCTCGGCGGGTGTCGTCCGGTTCTGGGCCCCGTTCCTGTACCGCTCGCCGTTCCACGCCGAGACCGAGGCCGAGGAGTGCGCCCGCGCCCTCCAGCACCTGGAGGACACCCTCGCCTTCGAGGGCCCCGCCACCATCGCCGCGATCATCCTGGAGACGATCCCCGGCACAGCGGGCATCATGACGCCGCCGCCCGGCTACCTCGCGGGCGTCCGGGAGATCTGTGACCGGTACGGCATCGTCTTCGTCCTCGACGAGGTGATGGCCGGGTTCGGGCGCACCGGCAAGTGGTTCGCCGCAGAACACTTCGACGTCACGCCCGACCTGATGACCTTCGCCAAGGGCGTCAACTCGGGTTACGTACCGCTCGGCGGCGTCGCGATCTCCGCCGAGATCGCCGCCACCTTCGAGACCCGCCCCTACCCGGGCGGACTCACCTACTCCGGTCACCCGCTGGCCTGCGCCGCCGCCGTCGCCACGATCGGTGTGATGGAGGACGAGAAGGTCGTCGAGCACGCTGCCCGGATCGGCGAGACCGTTCTCGGCCCCGGCCTGCGCGACCTCGCCGAACGCCATCCGTCGGTCGGCGAGGTGCGCGGCGTCGGCGCCTTCTGGGCGCTGGACCTGGTCCGCAACAAGGAGACCCGCGAGCCGCTCGTCCCGTACAACGCGGCGGGCGAGGCCAACGCGCCGATGGCGGCCTTCGGCGCGGCGTGCAAGAAGAACGGCCTGTGGCCCTTCATCAACATGAACCGCACCCACGCCGTCCCGGCCTGCAACGTGACGGAGGCCGAGGCCAAGGAGGGGCTGGCGGCGCTGGACGCGGCCCTGTCGGTGGCGGACGAGCACACCGTCTGACGCGCCTGTACGGCGCGATCCGTACGCATTCCGTACGGCGTCCCTCCCCGTGCCCGGAACCGGGCACACCGGTCCTGGCCTATGGTGAACCGGAGCCGGCAAGGGAGGGGCGCCATGCGCGCGAGCGGAACTGTGACCCGCAGTACGCTGCGGCAGCAGATCGCGGACGCGCTGCGTGACGAGGTGCTTGCGGGGCGTCTCCAGCAGGGGCGGGAGTTCACCGTCAAGCAGATCGCCGAGCAGTACGGCGTCTCCGCGACGCCCGTCCGGGAGGCGCTCTTCGACCTCTTCGCGCAGGGCCTGCTGGAATCCGACCAGCACCGCGGTTTCCGGGTGCACGAGTTCACCGTGGACGACTACCGGGCGATGGTCGAGGCCCGCACCCTGGTCATGGACGGAGTCATCCGCGGGATCTTCTCCGGAACCGCCGACTCGCGTGCCCGGGCGGCGAAGTACCGCGAGTCGCTGGTCGCCGTGCGCCGCAGGGCCGATGAGGCCGCGCGGGCGGCGCGCTGCGGCGACCTCGACATCCTCATCGGTTACGACCTGCGTTTCTGGCGCGAACTCGGCGCGCTCGTCGGCAACCCGTACATCACCGACTTCCTGCACCGGCTGCGTGTCCAGTCCTGGGTGTTCGCCGTGCCGTATCTGCGCAGGGACGCGAAGGCGCGGGACAGCCTCTGGGACGGCCACCCGGCCCTGGTCGCGGCGATCACGCTCGGCGAGCACGACGCGGTGCGCGCGGCGATCGACGACTTCAACTCCCACGCGCTGAAGTGGGCGGACCGGCTCGCGGCGGGCGATCCGGAGCATCCGGGGCGCGACGGGAAGCCGAAGGCGCAGTAGGACACGCCCGACCGGCGGCGAGGCGTCCCGATCCGTCCACGGGGGACCACTGTGCGCAACGTCCCGATCGCATTACGCTGTCCCGACCATCGCGCGCACCCTTGTGAGACCCCTTGCGAGAACCGTTGCGCACCCGTCGGAGAGCGAGACTTCGTGGCCTGTGACCTGTGGCTGGTCCCCCTCGTCGATGTGCTGTGCCACAGCCCCGACAATCCCTTCGCCGAAGAGATAGCCATCTACGACAAGGCGCTGAGCGACGCCGGCCTGCCGGCCGTACCCGTCTACGCCTATATGCCGGGACTGACCGGCGACGTGGCCCCGGTCGCGGGCTTCGACTACGACGCGCTGCACTTCCTGCGCCGGGCGTATCTGCTCCAGCTGAGCGGCCTCGCCGTCTCGCCCGTCGACGAACTGGGCGGGGACTACGAGCAGTTGCTGGAGATGTTCGAGTCGACGGCGCAGCAGTCCCATCTGGTCTGGCACTACGACCACGCGGGGGCCTACGTCCCCGTGGACTTCCCCTCCCCGCTCTCCAACGATCAGCTGCTGGAGGGCGGCGGCCCGCTGGGTTCGTCGCACGGGCTGCTGCGGGAGCTGGAGTTCGTCGCCCCTTCCATCGGCATCGACCCGGCGAACCCGCCGGCCGCCCCGGCCCCGCCCGCCGCACCGACCTCCCTGGAGGAGCCGGCGGGCCCGATTCCGTACGACGACAGTCCGTTCGCCCGGGAACGGCACGTCTGGCTGGGCCTGCACGCGGCGGTGACCCGCAGCCTCGCCCAGGGCTCAATGATCATCTTCAGCTGACCCGACGACCGTCCCCCGTCCCCGGAGCCACCGACCCAACCCGCCGATCGCCGGTCGAAGATCACCGGTCGGTGATCAGCGGGGTGGCTCCGGGGGCCGCTGCCGCGGCATGTTGGGCCGGGCCATGGACTGGATCGGGAACCGCCCCGGGGGCGCCCACTGCTCCGTACGCCCCCCGGCCCCGCTGCCCGACACCAGCGCCTGCATCCCCATCGGCGCCGGCCCCGCCCGGAACTCCACCATCCAGTCGGCGGTCTCGGACCGCACCAGCTCCGTGATGTCCTCCGAGAACCGCCTCAGCACCCCCAGGCACCGCTCCGCCGCCTCGCTCGCCGTCCCCTCGGTCGGCCCGAGCACCTCCCGGATGCACTCCGCCGCCCAGTCGAACTGCAGCACCTGAAGCCGCCGCTGTACCGCCTGGGCCGTGGCGAGGTTCCTTATCCAGCCGGAGGTCAGGCCGAAGAACCGATCGCAGGCCATGCACGCGGCGCCCAGCAGCAGCGACAGATAGCCCCAGGCGGCCGCACCGTTCAGCGCCTCCGTCAGATCGAGCAGTGGCAGCGCGGCGCCCGCGACGACTCCGAACGCCGTGCCGATCCGCAGCGCCCGTGCACCGCGCCGCTTCCACACCCGGTCGGCCAGGTACCAGCGGGCGGTGCGCAGCGCGTCGGCCTCGACCCAGCGGTAGAGCTCGTCGAGGCGCTCGGCGGGTTCGCCCCAGTCGCCGAGCGGGAACGGCTGGCCGGTCAGGTCCCGGCCCTGCGCACCGGGCCCGGGCCCCTGGCCCGACCCGGACTCCGGTCCCTGGCCGGACTCCGGCCCCTGCCCCGCGCCCGACCCCAGGCCGGTCCCCGGACCCGGTCCCTGGCCGGAGTCCGGGCCCGAGCCCGGCGGAACGGCCGAACCTGGCGTACCGGGCTCGTTGCGGGGCGCCCCCTCGGGCTGCATCTCCGGCTGACTCACCGGGGCACTCCTCTGCACTCTGCGTATCGACGCGCCAGCGCGTGCTCCGACGCGGGCGTTCGATTGCGGGCGGAATTTCGACGTGGCCGACCGTCGCGCTTTCGTCACCCTGCGTGACGGGCGGTGCACGTGTGCGTACTGATGCGCATGCCCTTCCTACCGCCGAATGGTGGGGCGTGGGGGCGAAATCGCGGTATTCCTGGGTGTGCATGGCCTGTGATCAGGTATAGGCCTCGTGCCCTTGTTGACCGGATCTCACCCGAAAGGGTTGCTCACCAGTGGGTGGGGCGAGGTGACCGGTGACCACGTAGGCTCGGCATACCGAAACATTTGTCGTCGAAATGCCAGGAGTGACCGTGATTCCCGGTGGTGGCCAGCCCAATATGCAGCAGCTGCTGCAGCAGGCCCAGAAGATGCAGCAGGACCTCGCCGAGGCCCAGGAGGAGCTGGCGAGGACCGAGGTCGAGGGGCAGGCGGGTGGCGGTCTGGTGAAGGCCACCGTGACCGGCTCCGGCGAGCTCCGCGCGCTGGTGATCGATCCGAAGGCCGTCGACCCGGAGGACACCGAGACGCTCGCCGATCTCGTCGTCGCCGCCGTCCAGGCGGCGAACGAGAACGCGCAGCAGCTTCAGCAGCAGAAGCTGGGCCCGCTGGCCCAGGGGCTGGGCGGCATGCCCGGTCTGCCCTTCTGATCCGTCGGCGCACCAACTACCGTACGTACCACGACCCCGGCGGCAGCAGCAGCCGCGGGTCCCAGCCCAGGAAGGCGTTCCGTTGTACGAAGGCGTGGTTCAGGACCTCATCGACGAACTGGGCAGGCTGCCCGGCGTCGGTCCCAAGAGCGCGCAGCGGATCGCCTTCCACATCCTGCAGGCCGAGCCCACCGACGTACGCCGCCTCGCCCATGCCCTCCTGGAGGTCAAGGACAAGGTCCGGTTCTGCGCGGTGTGCGGCAATGTCGCGCAGGAGGAGCAGTGCGGGATCTGCCGTGACGCGCGCCGCGACCGGACGGTGATCTGCGTGGTCGAGGAGCCGAAGGACGTCGTGGCGATCGAGCGGACCCGCGAGTTCCGTGGCCGTTACCACGTGCTCGGCGGGGCGATCAGCCCGATCGAGGGCGTCGGCCCGGACGATCTGCGGATCCGTGAGCTGCTGGCGCGGCTCGCCGACGGTTCCGTCACGGAGCTCATCCTGGCCACCGACCCCAACCTGGAGGGCGAGGCCACCGCGACGTACCTGGCGCGGATGATCAAGCCGATGGGCCTGCGGGTGACCCGGCTGGCCAGCGGGCTGCCGGTCGGCGGCGACCTGGAGTACGCGGACGAGGTCACCCTCGGCCGCGCGTTCGAGGGGAGGCGGCTGCTCGATGTGTAGCACCCCGAAGGCCACGTCTCACGGCCGCTTTACGTTCGGCGACGCTATGTTCTACCCACCGTTCGCGACCGTGCCCACGGGAGGTCCCCTCGATGTCTGACGCCACGCTGAACTCCGTCACGCAGGACCCGGACGACTTCGCCGTCCAGATCGCGGACCAGATCAAGACGTTCATCGTCGCCGTGACCGAGGTGTCCAAGGTCGACGAGCCGGAGCAGGCCGTTCCGATCCTGCTCCTCCAGGTCTCCCAGCTGCTGCTGGCGGGCGGCAGGCTCGGCGCCTACGAGGACATCCTCCCGGACGAGCGCTACGAGCCGGACCTGGGCGCCGAACCGGACGCGGACGGTCTGCGCGAGCGTTACGCGACGCTGCTGGAGCCGATCGACATCTACTCCGAGGTCTTCGACCCGTACGAGCCCCGCAAGGCCCCGGTCCCCTGCCGCATCTCCGACGGCCTGGCCGACCTGGTCACGGACCTGCGCCACGGCCTGGCCCACTACGAGGCGGGCCGCACGACCGAGGCGCTGTGGTGGTGGCAGTTCTCGTACTTCTCCAACTGGGGCTCCACCGCCTCCGCGACCCTGCGCGCGATCCAGTCCCTGGTCGCCCACATCCGCCTGAACCAGCCCCTCCAGGAGCTGGACGGCCTGGACACGGACCAGGACACGGGCGAGGACGACCTGGCGGAGGAGGCGGGCCGGGTGATGGCGGAGGAGATCGCGGGACCGCTGGGTCTGCGCCCGGTGAAGTGAGCGCTCCGCTTCTGCATGTGATCACGTGGTGAGCGGGACATCTCACGATGTGGTAAAGCCGGGGCGTTTCCGGACCGCTCGTTAAACTGAGGCGACCGCAGTAATGGATTGAGCGAGGAGCGCACGTGGGCCTTGTCGTGCAGAAGTACGGAGGCTCCTCCGTAGCCGATGCCGAAGGCATCAAGCGCGTCGCCAAGCGAGTCGTCGATGCCAAGAAGAACGGCAACCAGGTGGTTGTCGTGGTGTCAGCGATGGGCGACACGACGGACGAGTTGATCGATCTCGCCGAGCAGGTATCGCCGATGCCTGCCGGGCGTGAGTTCGACATGCTGCTGACCGCCGGAGAGCGGATCTCCATGGCCCTGCTGGCGATGGCGATCAAAAACCTGGGCCACGAGGCCCAGTCGTTCACGGGCAGTCAGGCCGGCGTCATCACCGACTCGGTCCACAACAAAGCGCGCATCATCGATGTCACGCCGGGCCGTATCCGGACCTCGATCGACGAGGGCAACATCGCCATCGTCGCCGGGTTCCAGGGGGTGAGCCAGGAAGGCAAGAACATCACCACCCTCGGCCGCGGCGGGTCCGACACCACCGCCGTCGCACTCGCGGCCGCGCTGGACGCCGAGGTCTGTGAGATCTACACCGACGTGGACGGTGTCTTCACCGCCGACCCGCGGGTCGTGAAGAAGGCCCGGAAGATCGACTGGATCTCCTTCGAGGACATGCTGGAGCTGGCCGCGTCCGGCTCCAAGGTGCTGCTGCACCGGTGCGTGGAGTACGCACGCCGCTACAACATCCCGATCCACGTCCGCTCGTCCTTCTCCGGACTGCGCGGCACCTGGGTCAGCAACGAGCCGCAAGGGGACCAGCAGGTGGAGCACGCGATCATCTCCGGAGTCGCCCATGACGTCTCCGAGGCCAAGATCACGGTCGTCGGCGTGCCCGACAAGCCGGGCGAGGCCGCCGCGATCTTCCGCACCATCGCGAACGCGGAGATCAACATCGACATGGTGGTGCAGAACGTCTCCGCCGCGTCGACCGGCCTGACCGACATCTCGTTCACGCTGCCGAAGGCCGAGGGCCGCAAGGCCATCGACGCCCTGGAGCGCAACCGCGGCACGATCGGCTTCGAGTCGCTGCGCTACGACGACCAGATCGCGAAGATCTCCCTGGTCGGCGCGGGTATGAAGACGAACCCCGGGGTCACCGCGGGCTTCTTCGAGGCGCTGTCCGACGCCGGGGTGAACATCGAGCTGATCTCGACCTCCGAGATCCGCATCTCCGTGGTCACCCGCGCCGACGACGTCGTCGAGGCCGTGCGTGCCGTGCACACCGCCTTCGGTCTCGACAGCGACTCCGACGAGGCCGTCGTCTACGGGGGCACTGGCCGATGACATCCCGCCGCCCTTCGCTCGCGGTCGTCGGAGCGACCGGGGCGATCGGCGGCATCATGCTCCAGATCCTTTCGCAGCACGCGGATGTCTGGGGCGACGTGTCGCTGGTCGCCTCGCCGCGTTCGGCCGGCCGCAAGCTGGTCGTACGCGGTGAGGAGACCGAAGTCCTCGCACTCACCGAGGACGTCTTCGACGGTGTGGACGTCGCCGTCTTCCTGGTTCCCGAGGACGTGTCCGCGTACTGGGCCCCGATCGCCGCGTCCAAGGGCGCGGTCGTCATCGACGACTCGGCGGCGTTCCGGCTGGATGCGGACGTACCGCTGGTCGTGCCCGAGATCAACCCGCATGCCGTTCGGATGAGGCCGCGGGGCCTGGTCGCCAGTCCCAGCTGCACCACGGCTTCGCTGATCGTCGCGGTCGGTGCGCTGCATGCGGAGTTCGGGCTGCGGGAGCTCGTCGTCTCCTCGTACCAGGCGGTGAGCGGGGCCGGCCGCGACGGGGTCGCGGCGCTGCGCGAGCAGCTGTCGATGGTCGCGGGTACGGAACTGGGCACCAAGCCCGGAGACGTCCGCCGGGCCGTCGGTGATGCCGAGGATTCGCCCTTCGCCGCTCCGGTGGCCCTCAATGTCGTGCCGTGGGCCGGCGCGGCGGCCGGGAACGGCTGGTCGTCCGAGGAGCTGGCGATCCGCGAGGAGTCCCGCAAGATCCTGGGCCTGCCGGGTCTGCGGGTGACGGCGACCTGTGTGTACGTACCCGTCGTCGCCACGCACTCGTTGTCCGTGCACGCCCGCTTCGAGAGCGAGGTCGAGGTCGACCGGGCGCACGAGATCCTCGCGACCGCACCGGGCGTGGTCCTGTACGACAGCCCGGCCTCCGGTGACTTTCCGACCCCGTCCGATGTAGTGGGCACCGACCCGACCTGGGTGGGGCGGGTGCGGCGGTCGCTGGACGATACACACGCCTTGGAGCTGTTCCTGTGCGGCGACAATCTGCGCAAGGGAGCGGCGCTGAACGTGGCGCAGATCGCCGAATCGGTGGCTGCCGAATTTCCCCGTGCGTGATCGAACCTGATTTGTACGATCTGTGAAACTCCTGTGGGCAACTTGCTCGTCGGAACCCCTTGAGCTGGGACGTTGCGGTGTCCGACGATGACCTTTCGGCCTGTTGGAACCGGCGGTCGGACAACGCGCGTCTATGCCGTCACTTCTCGCGTGGTGGGACGCGAAAATGGGGCATTTGTGGAAGAGCAGGCACGTATGAGGGCATATCGCACAGCGTCATACGCGGTGCCGCACGCGTACAACCCTGACGGGGGGACGGGTGTCCAACAGGCGTGGCAGAGGTTCTCGACATCACAGTGGTGGGCCCGTTGCGCGGCGCTTCGGTGCGCCCGCTCCGGCGGCCCCGCGCGCCCGGCGGTATGCCGGTGATCGCGCCCATGCCCGCTGCGCGCACGGCCCAGCTGCCGTCGCAGCGCGAGGGCGCTGAGGAGGGCGTGGCAGCCGGGACCACAGTCGACCATCTCACCGAGACCTACCGCGCCCACTACCGTTCGCTGCTCGGCCTGGCGGCGCTGCTGCTGGACGACACCGCGTCATGTGAGGACGTGGTGCAGGAGGCGTTCATCCGCGTGCACTCGGCGCGGAACCGGGTACGGGAGCCGGAGAAGACACTCGCGTACCTGCGCCAGACGGTCGTCAACCTGTCGCGCTCCGCGCTGCGCCGCCGCATCCTCGGGCTGAAGCTGCTCTCCAAGCCGATGCCCGACATGGCGAGCGCCGAGGAGGGGGCGTACGACCAGCTGGAGCGGGACGCGCTGATCAAAGCGATGCGGGGGCTGCAACGGCGCCAGCGGGAGGTGCTGGTGCTGCGGTACTTCGCAGACATGACCGAGGCCCAGGTGGCCGAGACGCTGGGCATATCCCTGGGCTCGGTCAAGGCGTACGGCTCCCGCGGCATCGCGGCGCTGCGCGTCGTCATGGAGGCCCAGTAATGAGTGGGCACGAACGGACGCCTGGGCACGAGCAGGAACCCGCGCACGAGCAGGAACCCGCGCACGAACGCACGCGTGAGCGTGAGATCGACCGGACTGGAAACGGAATTGTGAAGCACGGGCCGGAGAACACGCCGAACGTGAACTCGGACGACGACTCGGGCGCGGACGTGGTGTCCGCGGCGAGCGCGCCGGAGATGCGGGGGAGCGGTGGGGACGACCCTGTCGAGGCGGACCGGCTCGCCGGTCCGACGGCCCTCTTCGGTCCGGGAGCGGGCACGGGTGTGAGTTCCGGACCGGGACCGGGTGCCGGCCCGGGTGCGCCTGCAGGTGCCGGGTCCGGTGCGGGGGGCCGTGCCGGAGACCTCGGTGCGGACATGGACGAGGCCGCCCTGCGGCTCATGCTGCGCAGCGCGGTCCAGGACCTCGAGCCCGCGGACGGCACCCTCGACCACCTGAAGCGTGCCGTCCCTGCCCGGCGCGCCCGGAAGCGGCAGGCGGTCGTCGGAATGGCAGCGGCGGCGCTGCTCTTCGGCACCGCGGTCCCCGCGTTCGTCCATGTCGCCAACTCCGAAGGCTCGAACACCGCCAGCCCGGCCATCGCCGGGCACGGTGAGGAGACGCAGGGCGGCAGCGGCGCCGATACCGGCTCGGAAGCCGGAGCGATGACCGGCGGCGACGCCGCGGACGGCCGGGGCTCGGGCGGCAGGGGCCAGGCCGACAGCACCAGCAGCCCCTCGGACACCGGCGACCGGACCAGCGACGGTGACGCGGCGGGTACCGGTGCGGGTGCCGCCAGCAGCGCTGCGGCCGACATGCCGGTCTGTGACCCGGGACAGCTGGGCGTCGCCTCCGCCCAGACGGGTGTGGCTGGGGCCGACGGCACGGTGTACGGCAGCTTCCGCATCTCCAACATCTCCGGCACGGAATGCTCGGTGACCAGCAGTGGCATCGTGGGCTTCCAGGCGAAGGGCGCGGCCGACGCGGCCAAGATCGATGTGGTGCAGCACACCGCGGGCGACGCGGCAGCCGGACTGCCCGACCCGTCGCAGGAAGCGGGCACGGTACTGCTGAAGCCGGCGATGGAGTACGAGGTGCAGTTCGCCTGGGTCCCGGAGGACTCCTGCCCGACCTCCGGCGGAACACCGACCCCGAGCCCGACGGAAGGCGCGACGGGTACCTCCGACGGCACCGGTGACGGCACGACGCAGACGCAACTGCAGCTCGGCAGCGACGACGGCGGTGGGACGCAGGACGGCAGCATCGCCGTGACGCACACACCGGAGCCGGGGGCACCGGTCGCGGAGGCGACGATCCCCAACGCCTGCGCGGGCACGATCTACAGGACGGGTGTGCTCGAACCGCCGGCCTAAAGGCTGTCCCGTAATTCCTGGCGGGCGCACGACGACAGCTACGGCACCTCGCCGCGTTGTCGGAACGCCCGAATACGCCCCGTATGAGGACGCTCCTCCGCCTTGCGATGCACCGCATCTGACGCCGCGCGCTGATCCACCAGGGATTACGGGACAGCCCTTGGAGTGACGGCGCATACGTGAGGGGGCCCGCCCGTTCGGCTTCGAACGGCCGGGCCCCCTCACGTATGCAGGCCGGGGCGGCTCAGGCCGGGCTCGTACTCGCGTCGGCCCGCATGTCCGCGTCCGCGCTCGCGTCCGCCTCGGGGACGAGGCCCAGCCGCACGTCCCGCGCGGCCTCCGCCTCGCGCCGGACCAGCCGGACCCACATGAAGAGCACGAACGCGGCGAAGATGAACCACTCACCGGTGTAGCCCAGGTTCTGGAACGCCTTCAGGTCGAGCCCGCTGCCCTGCGGCGCGACGGCAGGCACGGGACGCAGCGCACCGTTCTCGGTGCCGCTGCTCCCGGCGCCCGTGTCCTGGAGCGTCACCCAGGCGTCGTACACGTCGTACGGCACGAGGTTGACCAGCGTCGCGGCGCTGATCATGCCGAGCTGACCGCCGGGGAGGCCGCCCGCCGTGTCAACGCCGTCCGTCCCCGTGTTCTCGGACGCCTGGAGGTCGCCGGTCACCGTGACCTCGCCGGCCGGCGCGGCGGGCACCGGGGTGTGCCCGGCCTTGCCGGGCAGCCAGCCGCGTACCACCGGCAGGGCCTTGCCGCTGTCGGTGCGCAGCATGTTCAGGACGTAGAAGCCGGTCCTGTCGTCCAATTCCCGGCCGGGCACCAGGAACTGGTCGGCGTACCGGCCGGTCGCGGTGGCCGGGCGGCCGGACGTCACGGTGTCGACCGGCAGGAGGTCGTCGAGGGGCTTTGCCGCCCTCGTCCCCGGGTTCGGCTGCTTCGCGGCCTGCTCGTGCGTCTGCACGCGGTCCTCGAAGCGGCCGAGCTGCCAGGTGCCCATGAAGACGCAGAGCGGGATGGCCAGTACGGCGAAGAGGTTGATCCCCCACCATCGCGGGGTCAGCAGGAACCGGTACACCCCTCCACGGTACGGTCCCCGCTCCGGAAACCCGGAGCGGGGGCCGTCGGAGCCGCGATTCCCGGCGGTCGGCGCCGCCTTCCCGGACCTGCCTGCCCTCGTACCCGGCCTTCGCAGGCCGGCCCGGTGCCACGCGCCCCGGCCGCCGGGGCCGGCCCCGGCACCGGGCCGGCCCCGGCGGCCGGACGGCCGCTACCCGAGGTGCCGCCGGGCGAAGTCCAGCTCCAGCCGCACCTGCTTGATCCGTTCCTCGACGACGAGCGAGCCGTGCCCCGCGTCGTACCGGTAGACCTCGTGGACGGCCTGCCGGTCCTTCAGCCGGTCCACATAGTTCTCGACCTGGCGGATCGGGCAGCGCGGGTCGTTGACGCCGGCCGAGATGTAGACCGGCGCCCGCACGGCGTCGACGTACGTCAGAGGCGACGAGGCCTCGAACCGCTCCGGCACCTCCTCCGGCGTACCGCCCAGCAGCGTACGGTCCATGGCCTTCAGGGCCTCCATCTCGTCGTGGTAGGCCGTGACGTAGTCCGCGACCGGCACCGCGGCCAGGCCCAGCGCCCAGTCGTCCGGCTGCGTACCGAGACCGAGCAGCGTCAGATAGCCGCCCCAGGAGCCCCCGGCCAGGACCAGCTTCTCCGGGTCGGCGAGCCCCGACTTCACCGCCCACTCCCGGACCGCCGCGATGTCCTCCAGCTCGATCAGGCCGACCCGGTGCTTGAGCGCGTCCGTCCAGGCCCGCCCGTAACCCGTCGAGCCGCGGTAGTTGACGCGGACGACCGCATAGCCGTGGTCCACCCAGGCGGCCGGCCCGGACGCGAACGCATCACTGTCGTGCCAGGTCGGGCCGCCATGGATCTCGAACACGGTCGGGAACGGGCCGTCGGCCGCAGCGGCGGGCCGCTGCACCAGCGCATGGATCCGGCCGCCGGGCCCGTCCACCCACACGTCCTCCACCGGCACGGACGCCGGAGCCTTCGCACCCGGCGGATCGAGCACCACCGCACCCGTCGTGGACCGCACGACCGGCGGCTGGGCGGCCGACGACCACAGAAACTCCACCGTGCCGTCCGGCCGGGCCGTGGCGCCCGACACCGATCCGGCCGGTGTCTCCACCCGGACCGGGGCGCTGTCGGTTCCCGGCTCGTACCGCCACAGGTCACTGCGGGCCTCGA
Organism: Streptomyces sp. JH14; assembly: GCF_029428675.1. Classification (GTDB taxonomy): domain Bacteria; phylum Actinomycetota; class Actinomycetes; order Streptomycetales; family Streptomycetaceae; genus Streptomyces. The sequence continues at coordinate 3,907,904 of NZ_JAJNEL010000001.1, forward strand.
AGCCGTGCACGATCAGCAGCGCGGAGCCGTCCGGATACCACTCGGCGCCCACATCGCCGGGCAGATCGATCGCGAGGTCCGTCTCCGTCCCCGCCACCGGGTCCCAGATCATCGGCTCCCAGCGGCCCCGCCGCTGATGCCCGACCAGCAGCCGCGTGTCCCCGGCGACCGGTGCGAAGCCCAGCACCGTCAGACCGAGCTCCTGCGTACCGCCCTTGGTGTCGTCTAGCTCGGCGACCGTCGACCCGTCCGGCCGCACCACGCGCAGCGCCGAATGCATCGCGTCGCCGTGCTCGGTGTGCTCCAGGGCGATCAGCGTCCCGTCGTACGACAGATCCCCGACGCCCGCGGACTCGCGGTGCCGGTAGATCTCGACGGGCGGGGTCCCGGGCCGTACGACGTGGATCGTCGTCCCGTCCTCGTCGGTCGACCGGCCGACCACCGCCGTCCCGTCCCGCCCGATCGCGAGTCCCGCCGGATACGAGGCCTCGAGCCCGGGAGCCGCCGGCTCGTCCGCCGTCCCTCCGTCCCCCTCACCGCTGCCACCACCGCGGAACGGCTGGCGCATCCACACCCCGAACTCGTCGCCGTCGGTGTCGTTGAACCACCAGATCGCCTCGCCGTCCGGTGTCAGTACCCCGTCCGTCGTCCCGTTCGGCCGGTCCGTGACCTGCCGCTGCTTGCCGGTCGCCCGGTCCCACGCATACAACTCGTACGTCCCCGTCGCGTTGGAGACGAACAGCGCGCGGTCCGGTGCGTCCTCCGCCCAGTCGGGCAGCGACACCCGGGGCGCCCGAAAGCGCTGCTCCCACTCCGGCACGGAGCCGGTCGTCCGTGCCGGTACGGAATCGGTCGTCGAGCCAGTGATCTCAGTCATGCCCCCCATTCTGCGCCGGAGGAACGACAATTCGCTCGCGTCGTCCGCAGCCTGTGGATAACCTTCCCGGATGCACCTCCCGACCCCTGACGACTGGCGCGAGGCGAACCGCGCGCGCTGGGACGAGCGTGTGCCGATCCACACGGCGAGCGATTTCTACGACCTCGACTCCTTCCGCGCGGGCAAGGACGCCCTGCGCCCCTTCGAGCTCGCGGAGGTCGGGGACGTCACAGGAAAGTCGCTGCTGCATCTGCAGTGCCACATAGGGCTCGACACCCTTTCCTGGGCACGACACGGCGCGGCGCACGTCGTCGGTCTCGACTTCTCCGAGCCGGCCGTCGAGACCGCCCGGTCCCTGGCCCGCGATCTGGGGTTCACCCCGGACCGGGCGGCGTTCGTCGCCGCCGATGTGTACGACGCGCCGGAGGCCGTCCCGGATTCCTCGTACGACATCGTCTACACGGGAGTCGGCGCCCTGAACTGGCTGCCGGACACCCGGCGCTGGGCCGAGACCGCCGCCTCGCTCGTCGCACCCGGCGGCTTCCTCTACCTTGCGGAGTTCCATCCGCTCACCGACTGCCTCGACGACTCGACCGGCTCGGCGCTCGAGCACGACTACTTCAGTCGTGACGCATGGGTGGACGAGACACCGGGAACGTACGCGGACTTCGACGCGCCGACCGTCCACAACCGCAGCGTCGAGTGGCAGCACCCGGTCGGCGACGTGGTGTCGGCGCTCGCCGCCGCCGGGCTGCGGATCGAGTTCCTGCACGAGCACGACGTCTCGCTCTTCGCGCGGTTCACGGTGCTGGAGCGGCATGGGGACGGTTTCTACCGCTTCCCCGCCGACCGGCCCCGGATCCCGCTGATGTACTCGATCAAGGCGTCGAGGCCGCGCACAGGCTGACCGGTGGGCCGGTCGGCCCCCGACCCTCCGGCTGCCGTGGGCCGGTTGTCAGTGGCCGGGTTCACACTCGGAGCATGACTGCCGATCTGCGCGCCACGGTGGAGACGTACTGGACCGCGGCCGACGAGCGTGACTGGGCCACTTTCGCGACGACGCTCGCCGAGGAGGTGCTGTACGACCTTCCGCAGACCCGCGAGCGGATCCGCGGAAGAGAGCGGTACCTCCAGTTCAACCGGGAGTATCCGGGGGACTGGCGTGTCCGTGTCGAGCGGATCGTGGCCGACCGGGACGGCCGGCAGGTGGCCGTCCGGACTCTGTTCGCCGTCGGCCCGGAGGAGATGCACGCGATCCACTTCTTCACCGGCGACGAACAGGGCCGGATTGTGGAAATCACGGACTTCTGGCCGGAGCCGTACGAACCCCCGGCAGGCCGGGAGCACCTCGTCGAGCGCTACTGAGCACGGGGCCGAGTGTCGCCGAGGGGCTGGCGGGGACGGGACCGGTCCGGCCGGGGCGCGGACGGCGGCGAGGGTGCTCATCACGGCCTCGCCGCAGGAGCGGCGGATCCACATGGCGTCCAGGACATGCCCGTGCGTACCGACGGGGTGACGAAGACGCGGCGGGCCACCGGAGACTTCCCGGGGCCCGCCGCATTCACGTACCGCCGCACAGGGGCGTGTGCCGCTGTGCGCGCCCTGCGGGCGAGTTGCCCGACCTCTTGCGCGAGCGGGTCACGCGACCGAGCGGAAGGCCGGCAGGTAGCCGCCCGACTGCCCTGCGGCCTTGGGGTGGTACGACTCGTAGACGGGGAGGGTCACGCTGTTGAGCCACGCGTCACCGGAGCACAGCTCGTGTCCGGTGAACTCGTCGACCACGCTGGAGAACGTGAACCCGGCGCCGGCCGCCTGCTGGGAGATGACGCCGTTCAGCACGTTCGACGCGTTGTTGATGGCCGAGCGCTCGGTCTCGGAGAGCCCGGCGATGCAGTTCCCGTCCAGCCGGTAGAAGCGCGGGTATCCGAGCACCACCACACGCGCCTGCGGGGCGCGTGAGCGGATGGAGCCGTAGAGCGAACCGAGCCTGGAAGGCAGCGAGTTCTGCATCTGGGAGACGGCCGCGTTCACGCTGCTCACGCAGGTTGCCTCGCTGTAGAGGACGCAGTCCTCCATCACATCGGCGAAGCCGACGTCATTGCCGCCCGCGGTGACGCTGACCAGGGTGGTGGACGAACTCAGCGCACCCAGCTGACCGCTCGCCACCGAACTCGTCGTGGCACCCGAACAGGCGACGAAGGCGAAGGAGGACGGTGAGTTCTGGACGGCCCACAGGTACGGGTAGGCCTTGGTGCTCCGATGACAGTCGCCGCTGTCGGAGAGGTAGCTTCCGGAACCGACGCCGGACGAGTAGGAGTCGCCGAGAGCGACGTACCCGCCGGCGGCGGCCGTGGAGGCGGCCGAGGCCGGCTGGGCCATGCCCAGCGCGACCACGGCCGCGAGGACCAGAGTGGATGCGGACGCCCAGAGTCTTCGTACTGACATGGCTGTCAGCCCTCCGAAATGTGGGGGGTGGGTGGGGGGTTGAGTGAGCGAGCACGTTTCTAGCAGCCATGGGTACCGGCCGGTAATAGCCGCGCAGGAACTCGTCCGGTATGCCCGAATGATCGTTCGGTAGGTAGAGCTCCGCGCGTAGATAAACCTTCAACTGGCCCTGAAATCAAGGGAAATGAGAAACGCGGTGGCCCCGCCGACAAGGGGCCCGATGCCTCCGCCGGTACCGGCCGGGCGACTCGCTCCCACACGTCGCCCACAGGCGGCCGCAGCCCGTCATGGCGTTCACGATCAGAGAGGGGAGGGCGGTCGCTCGCGACGTACTGTCCCGTCCCCAGCCTGCTGTACGGACTCGACCCGGCCTGACATCGCCCGATCACCAAGGACCTCGCGGGAGCGCCCGGGACGCCCAGCTGTAGCCTGGAGATCCACGACAGAACGTGCAGATCGGCGCCTTGTGTACCCGCTTCCCTCGCACCCGATCCGGATCGCCGCCGCCCAGGCCCAGGCGGTGGCCGGCGACATCGAGGCCAACGTGGCCACCGTGGCCGCCATGGTCCGGGAGTCCGCTCGGGCCGGGGCCCGGCTCGTGGTCTTCCCGGAGAAGTTCCTCAGTGGTTACGAGCCCGATCTCATCCGGGCCGACCCCGAGCGGTGCGCCGTGCAGCCCGACGACCCACGCCTGGCTCCGGTCGCCGAAGCCTGCCGGGAGACCGGCACGGTCGCCGTCGTCGGAGCGGCCTTCCACGACCGGGGCGATCTGTATGTCTCGGCGCTGGTGGTCGGGGCGAGCGGGGAACTCGTCACCCGTTACGACAAGCAGAACCTGTTCAAGGCGGAACGGGAGATCTACCGCGAAGGCGCGGCCGGGTGCACTCTCGAACTCGACGGCTGGCGCCTGGGTCTGGGGATCTGCTACGACTCCGGCTTCCCCGAACACGCCCGGGCGGCCGCGCTGGACGGCTGCCACGCCTACGTCGTCGGCGCGCTGTTCAGCGTCGGCAACGGCTACCACGAGTCACGCACCTGGTTCCCGGCGCGGGCCCTGGACAACACCTGCTATGCCGTCCTGGCCAACCACATCGGCACCACCGGGGGCTGGAACACCTGCGGGGCCAGCGCCATCTGGGGCCCGGACGGCCGGGTCCACGCCGAGGCGGGCCCGGACCGGCGCGAGCTGATCACCGCCGATCTCGACCCGCAGACACTGATCGCCGCCCGCGACAGTGAACCCATGCTGCGCGACCTGATCGACACCGGCACACACCCGCGCGCCCTGCACCGGCTGAGCTGACTCGCGCGCAAGCCGGCAGGGAGCCGGCCTTCACCGGCTCTGTGTACCCGCAATCGGGCGTCACGGCCTTCGATGCGGTGCAGACCCCCTGAAGGCGGGGCAGTGCACCAGGGGCCGACACCGCGGACGGCAGAAAACCGCGCGAGAAGGGCGGCGGGTGGATATGCCTTCGGGCTGGGAGTGGGACGACACACTGTTCTCGGGTGCGGCCCCGTATTACGAGCGCGGGCGGCTCCCGTATGCACCCGGACTCGCGGACACGCTCGCCGAGGCTCTGGCGCTCGACGGCCGGGGCCGTCTGATCGATGTGGGCTGTGGACCCGGCACCCTGGCCCTGGGCCTGGCGCACCTGTTCAGTGAGATCGTCGGCGTCGACCCGGACAGCGGCATGATCGCGGAGGCCGGCCGCGGTGCCGCCGAGGCAGGAGTGGCCGGGAAGGCGCACTGGGTTCGGGCCCGGGCCGAGGATCTGACCGCTGGGCTCGGGGAGTTCACCGTCGCGACCTTCGGCCAGTCGTTCCACTGGATGGATCGTGAGCTGGTGGCGGCAACCGTCCGGGACATGCTCCGGCCCGGCGGGGCGCTGGTGCACATCTCGGACGAGAAGTCGCAGACCCGAGCCGTCGACGGCCTTCCCTGTCCGGCGGTGCCCTACGAGGCGATGGCGGAGCTGGTCAGGCACTACCTGGGACCGGTTCGGCGGGCCGGCCGGGGATTGCTTCCGCACGGGACACCCGGCGGCGAGGCGGAGGTGCTCGCCCGGGCGGGATTCTCCGGTCCTGAGCGCCGGGTGGTTCCCGGCGGACAGCCGCTGGAACGCACGTGTGACGACGTCGTCGCGTGGGTGTTCTCGATGTCCTTCTCGGCTCCGCACCTTTTCGGCACGCGCCGTGACGCCTTCGAGGAGGACCTGCGTGGTCTCCTGCGGGAGGCCTCCCCGACGGAGCGGTTCTCCGAACGCGTGCCGAGCACCGAGGTCTTCGTCTGGCGCAGGCCTTCTCCAGGGGCCGGGCAGGTTCGCTGAAGTCCTGTCCGGGGCGAGCAGCGAAATCGAGTGGTGGAGGAGACCTGCTCCTCATACGTTCGACCACATGACTGACGAGTGTTTCGGGCATCCACGACTCGCCGCGATCTACGACCCGCTCGACCCCGATCGCAGCGACCTCGACGCCTACGCCCTGATGGTGAAGGAGTTCGGGGCGCGCCGGGTGCTGGACATCGGTTGCGGGACAGGTGTGTTCGCGCTCCTGCTGGCGGGTCGCGGGATCGAAGTCGTCGGCGTCGACCCCGCCCCGGCGTCCATCGACGTGGCCCGGGCCAAACCGGGCAGCGACCGGGTGCGATGGATCTGCGGTGACGCGACAGCGCTTCCGCCGCTGCGGGTCGACCTCGCGACCATGACCGCGAACGTCGCTCAGCAAATTGTCGATCCGCAGGCATGGCGCAAGACCCTGAGGGGTGTGTACGAAGCCCTGCGGCCCGGCGGGCGGCTGGTGTTCGAGACCCGGGATCCGGTCAGGCGTGCCTGGGAGGAGTGGAACCGCGAGAGCTCGTACGGCGTGACGGAGATCCCCGGTGTCGGTTCCGTCGAGAGCTGGCACCAGTTGACCGAGGTGGCCGGGCCGCTGGTGACATTCCGCACGACCTATGTGTTCGCCGCGGACGGGCAGGTGCTGACGTCGGATTCGACGTTGCGTTTTCGCGAGCGACAGGAGGTCGAGGCGGAGCTGGTCGCGCAGGGGTACGAGGTGGAGGACGTTCGTGACGCGCCCGACCGGCCGGGCAGGGAGTTCGTCTTCCTCGCGCGACGTCCGGAGACCGGCCACGTCTGAGGTCTTCGCCCTCGCCGCTCAGGCGTGTCGGGCCGCACTGTCGGCGATTTCCTGCAGGGCGGCCATGTGACCGACCAGGGCGCTCCGCCCGTCATCGGTGAGTGCGAGCCATGTCCGGGGCGTCTTGCCGACGTACCCTCTGCGCACTGAGACGTAACCCAAGTCCGCAAAGGCGGAGACGTTCTTGGAGAGGTTCGAGGGCGAGAGGGCGCAGTACTCCTGGACGGCGCGGAATTCCGCCTCGTCGCAGCCGGAGAGGAAGGCCGCAATCCGGATGCGGGTGACGGTTCGAAACGCATCGTTCAGCTCGGCCGTCATGCGCGGACCTGCTTGTGCAGCATGAACCAGGTGCAGAGGAATACGGCCAGGCCCAGCCCGCTCCAGATCCACCGCAGGTCCGGGCTGACAGCCAGTGCGCAGATCAGGATGGCTGCACAGGCGTTGACGGTGCGGCGGCGTTTTTCACGTGCGGGACCGCGCAGGCCGGTGATGCCCTGTCGGGCCCGGATGCGGGTCAGGATCTGGTCGGCGGCCAGAGCGAGGAGGAGGCCCCCACCGATGGTCAGTGCCTTCAACCAGTGGGGTGAGGGGCTGAATCCGCCCAGCGCCAGGGCGGCGCCCAGGAGGAAGCCGCAGGTGGGCGGCGCCCATGCCGGCAGCCGCGGTTCGACGGACGACCGGTAGGACTGGCGGGCCTGCTCAAGGTCGTGTCGTGCTTCTTCAGCGTCCACGGTTGCCACCCTGGCATGTACTTTCCTGATTTTCAACTACTCACTTTCAGGAAAGTACTGTCCGTTGCGTCTGCGGCGGACTCGAAACGACCTCGGCCAACAAGCCGCCCGGGAGGTTGAACTCCGCAAGGAGATAGGTCAGTTGAGAGATGTGCTGGGCGATTCCATGTGCAGTGGCAGACCACGCACACACGAGGGGGTGCCGGTGACCCCGCCCGCGGTCCGTCGGCAGTGGTGCCGGATGTCGTTCCGCGCGGCCCGGCCCTCAGTCACGCGTCGCGGCCGGCTTCCTGCGCCGTACGCTCCAGCCGGCTTCGATGGTTCTCCCACCACGCCGGGTCGTCCGTCGGCATGCTGTCGTTCCCCTTGTTCATCCCGACGGCACCGTCCATGAGCTCCCGGAGGATGTCGGCGTGCCCGGCGTGCCGGTGCGTGTCGGCGATCACCCGCACCACGGCATGATGCAACGTCACTTCGTTCTTGTCGCTCGGCCACCACGGCACCTTGCCGATCGTGTCCAGTGCCAGCGCGTCGATCGTTGCGTCTGCGTACACCCAGGCCCGGCGGTAGAGCTCCACGATGTACTCGCGTGACTCGTCGGCGGTGACCCACATGTCCGCGTTCGGCTCGGCACCGGTGTCGAGCCAGGGCAGCGGTTCGCCGGACGGCCGCCCGAAGGTGTCGCCGAGGTAGGCCAGTTCCACGCCCGCCACGTGCTTCACCAGGCCCAGAAGGTTGGTTCCGGTCGGCGTCAGCGGGCGGCGGATGTCGTACTCCGGGAGTCCTTCGAGCTTCCACAGGAGGGCATCGCGGGCGGACTGCAGGTAGAAGTGGAGGTCGGCCTTGGCATCCGATGCGGTCATGGGGCCAGTCTGCCGCTCGCGCGATCTTTGCCCAGCGCTTTTCCGTCTTCGGCGGCGAACCGAACCGGCCGAGGTGACCAGTGTGCCGGCCCAAGTCCCCTGGAATCGGGGCGAGATCGGCAGAGAAAGGGTGAGTCCGGTCTCGGTTGAGCTGAACGGTCCGCACGTGCTCACCGGTGGCCGCGGCGTCGGTGACGGGCGTGCGCTCGCCGAGTGCCATGGTCTCGCGAGTGCCATTGTGATGGAAGAGACGATGGACTCTGATGAGTCTTGTGAGACCCCCGTGAGAAGCTTTTGATCGTCGACGGCACAGTGCCGTTGAGCAAATCGTAGGGGGGAATCTCTATGATCATCACCCGACGTAGGCGTGCGCTTCGGGGCGCGCTCGCCGCCACCGCCGTCACTGTCGCGATGGCCGCCACGGCCGGTACGGCCTTCGCCTCCAACGGCCCGGCCGGGGCCGGCCAGGCGCGTTCCGGGGTCGAGCAGCAGGCCCGGGACGCGCAGAGCCCGAGGATGAGCGCCCGCGCGGCCGCTGCTCCGGTGGAAACACCCAGCTTCGCCATGAACGCCGTTCGCAAGCAGACCAACGAGCTGTACATGTACTTCACGGACGGCCAGGGCGGCTTCCAGCCCCAGGAGGACGTGGGGGTCACCTTCGAAGCCTTCGCCGACGTGCTCGACGTCGACAACGACAAGGACGGGTGGAGCGACGGCACCTGGTTCGCCTACAAGAACGGGACCCTGCAGTACAGCTGGATCGACGACGATCTCGGGTACCACAGCGCGCAGGTCGGCAAGGGCTGGAACATCTACCCCACCCTCCTCTCCCCCGGCAACCTCGGCGGAGCCCAGGAGGCCGACCTCATAGGCCTCGACAAGGCCGGTGTTCTGTGGGGGTACCTCGCCTACCCGGACGGCACACTCACCTCGCGCATACGTATCGGCGGAGGCTGGGGCCAGTACACCCAGCTTGCCGGCCAGGGCGATCTGACCGGTGACGGCAAGGCTGACATCGTTGCCCGGGACAAGTCCGGCGTCCTGTGGCTCTACAAGGGCACGGGCAACTACAAGGCCCCCTTCGAGTCCCGCACGAAGATCGGCGGCGGCTGGAACGTGTACGACCGGTTGCTGTCGGTCGGCGACCTCGACTCCGACGGCAAGACGGACCTGATCGCGCGCCAGCCGAACGGTGACCTGTACCGGTACTCGGGCACGGGCAACGCCCAGGCCGTGTACCAGAAGCCCGTCAAGATCGGCCACGGGTTCCAGGCCTACAACCTGCTGTAGCAGTACGTTTCGACAGGACGGGACGGGCCGCTTCCTCCGGTTCGAGGACGGCCCGTCCTGTCCGCCCCCGGCTCGTTCGGGGCGTGAGGCGTCGTGCGCCCGGACGGGAGGTGGACGCCTGGGCCCGCCGGGTGCGCGGCCGGGCCGTCCGAGAGGCGGACAACACCGCCCGTTGGAGCGGTATCGGTGCGAGACCTGAAGGGTGGTCACCGTCCGGCCGGCGATGCCGACTTCGGAGGTCGGAGTCCGGCCCGCCGCAGCTCCGGGACGGAGAACCCGAGCGCTGCCGCGAGCAGGCAGATCGCGCCGCATCCGGTGAAGAACGTCGCCGCTCCCCACACGGCCACCGTGATGCCGACGGCCGGAAAGAGCACGGGCGCGAGGCCCAGTGTGCAGAGGGTCGTGACCGAGGTGACCCGGCCCAGGTATCGGGGGTCGGCCTCCGTCTGGATCAGGGCACTGGTCACGGTTGCGGTGATCCCGCTGGTCAGACCTATCAGGGCGCCGAATGCGACGGCGATGGGCAACGACGGAGCGTGCCCCAGGGCGACCGCTCCCGCGGCAGTGACGAGCAGCGCGAGGGACATCGCCGCTCCGGCGTGCGGTATCCGGCTCGACACGGTGAGCAGCAATGCGGCGGCCGCGGCTCCGACGCTGAATGCGCTCGCGATCCATCCCATGCCCGAGGCACCCCAGCCGCGTTCATCTGCCAAGAGCACCAGGCCGGTGGCGACCGGACCGCTGAAGCACATCTCGCTCAGCCCGATCACGGTGACCAGCGGTGCGAGCATCCGGTGGTGGCGGACATATCGCAGGCCGTCGCCCAACTCCCGCCAGGCCGAGGTGCGCTGGGACACCTCGGCCGGCGAAGCGATCCGCACCGTGAGCAGGATGACGAGTGAGGCGGCGAAGAGAACACCTGCGGCCCCGAACGCAGCGGTCACGTCGCCGACCGCCAGTACGGCTCCCGCCAGGAGGGGGCCTATGGCGTTGCTCAGCCGGATCGACAATCCGCGCATCGCCTGGACCCGGGCGAGCTGCTCGGGCGCCGTGATGCGTGGCGGGAGCGCGCCCACCGCCGGCATGAACACCGCGTCCACCACACCGAAGACCAACGCGACCGGGATCAGGAGCCACATGTTCGGTGGGGCCGACACGAGCGTCGCGGCGGCGGTGAGGATCACCGCGCAGCGGATCGCGTCGCTGGCGACAGCAATCCGGCGTGGTCCGAACCGGTCGGCCACCACGCCCCCGCCGAGCATGAACACCGCACGGGGGAGTGCCCCGGCCGCGACCACCAGGCCGACCTGTGACGGCTCGGCAGCGCGGGTGGCCGCCCAGGACAGGGCGAGAAAATACACGATGTCGCCGGTGACCGAGGCGGTGTAGGCGCTGAGCCAGCGCAGGACGTTGGCGTCCCGGTAAGCGGGCCGCGCGGACGCGGCTGTGCCGGCGGCACTCATGCGTCGGCTGCGCGCAGCTCGACCGTGCCGGGCACCGGAAACGCCTGTACGTGCAGCGCTACCGGCGAGGAGCCTTCGGGCGCTTCGCTCTTTTCGTGCCGGTAACGGGAGATCACGTCAAAGATCTCGGTCCTCATGCGGTCCACGTCCCCTGGAGTCAGGTAGAGGAGGAAGTCGCTGTAGGTGGTGACGTCGAGCCATTCCTGGGGGAGCAGTGGGACCTCCTGCGCAGCCCTGCGCAGACGATCGGTAGCGGCGACGGCCACTGCGTGCGTGTATGCGCGGCCGGCCTCACGCTGCTCCGGGGGCGCGGCCGCAGGGTCGTGGATCGACTGTCGATGGGCGGCCCGCCACCATCGCTCGCGTCCGGTGCCGCGGTCGGGCTCGTCCAGAATGAGTCCGCCGGACGCAAGGCGGCGCAGGTGGTAGCTGGCGGCGCCGGGGTTGATACCGAGTTCGTCGGCGAGCCGGGTGGCCGTGGACGGACCGCGCTCTCGCAGCAGGTTGAGCATGCTCAGGCGCAACGGGTGAGCGAGCACGCGCAGGGCGGCGGTGCCGAGCTCGACGTCCCGTTCCGAGGACCCGGTGGATGCCGTGGGCGAAGCGGTCATGCGCCGATCGTAGACCTACAACAGTTGTTTCAAAAGAGTTGTTGTGAACGGCGAGGGCCCGGACCTCGTTGCGTGCTGTCGGCGGTGCACGACTGCACGCGGAGAGCCCGGTATCGGTCCAGGCCCGGACCCTCGGCCGGCTGACGCCGGTGGGCGGCGAACCGGCTGTGGGAGCGCCGGTTCATCTCCTCGGTGCCGAACGCCCACATGCCCGCATCGTCTCGTCGGCCCGTACCACCGTGCCGGCCCGGTCGTTCCCGCCGGCCGAGGAGTGCTCCGCCGTCTCGTCGGTCACGCGCGGATACGCACGCGAGCCGGTGAACCCCGAGGACGACGGTCCCGTCCGGGCGGCCATGTGCCGCGTGACGCCGCGGTGTTCAGGTGCGGCGTGCGGCCCACACCGAGCGCTCGGTGCGTACCGTCAGGTCGTCGCGGCGCAGGATGCTGTGGGGGCTGCCGGTGTCGAGCAGCCGGTCGAGAGCGGTGAGGTCTTCGGCCGTCAGCGCCCGGGCGACGCTGCCGCGCAGGCGGGTCAGGCTGCTGAGCGCGTAGCGGCCGACGGCCTCGGTGTGGGGCGGGCCCAGGTTGACGGTGATGAGGCGTTCGCCCTCGACGGTGAAGCCGGCGGCGGTCAGCTTGGGTCCCCAGTCGGCGCCGCGGTGGGGCATGTGTTCGGCGTGGTGACGGTCGAGCGCGGCGTGGCAGCGCTCTTCGAGTCCGGGGCGGTCGGCCGGGGCGTCCTCGGGCAGGAAGCGCGGGAAGCCTGCCAGTTCCACGACGGCGAACAGCCCGTCGGGGGCGAGCGTGTCGTGGACCTGGTGCAGGGTGCGGTCGGGGTCGGCCAGGTGGTGCAGGGAGGCCGATGCCCACACCAGCTCGGGCGTGCCGAGCTCCGGCCAGGCCCCGTCGAGGTCGGCCTGGACGGTGCGCACCCGATCGGCGAGACCGGCTGCCTCGGCCTTGTGCTGCAGGCGCTCCAGGTGGCCTGCCGAGGTGTCGACGGCGGTCACCTCGGCCCCGGGGAAGCGTTTGAGCAGCGCGAGGGTGCCGGCCCCGGTTCCGCAGCCCAGATCCACGATGTGGCGGGGGTCGGCCCTGACGGGCAGCCATGCGGTGATGGAGGCGATGTGTTCGGCGAGCACCTCGGCGTCCAGGTCGAGAATCTCCGCCTGGCCGTCGGCGTCGTGCTCCGGTCCGTGGACAGGGTGGGCGCCGTGGTCGTGCGCTGCGTGTGGGGAGGTATGGGTCATGGCGCCCACGCTAGGAGGAGCGCGAGCGTATGGCCCGGTCGCTTTCCGGAAGAGCAAGAGGGTGGGTGCTCGGCCTGCCGTCCGCGCAAGGAGCCGGCCGCCTTGGCAGGGAAGAGCCGTACGGTCGGGCTGGGGTCACTGCGGGGGGCCGCTCGCGTCCCGGGCGCTGTCGTCGTTGCGTTGGTGGCCGCGGCGGGCGTCGCGGTCGAAGATGCCCAGGATTTCGCAGGGCCCGCCTTCGGCGCCGATGGCGTGCGGGAGCATCGTGGGGAACTCGGCGGCCTGGTTGGTTTCCACGCGGAAGCGCCGGTTGCCCAGGAGCAGGACGGCGGTGCCGGAGAGGACGACGAGCCATTCGCGGCCCGGGTGGGCGCGCATGCGTGAGGGGTTGTCGGGCGGCGGGTTCGTCATGCGCTGGCGCATGACGGTCATGCCCGGGTCCGCCCGGATGGGCCAGCGCATGAGCTGATGGGCGGCGTCGATCATCGGGCTGGAGATGACGTCGTCCGTGGCCGTCTCGACCAGTTGGTCGAGCGTGGTGTCCAGGGCGCGGGCGAGGGTGACGAGCTGGTCCAGAGCGAGGCGGCGCTGACCGTTCTCGATCCGGCTGAGCGTGGAGGGGCTGAGCCGGGCGCGGGTGGCCAGCTCGTCCAGGGACCAGCCCTGCGCCACACGCAGAGCGCGGACCCTTTTGCGTACCAGGCTGTCGAGATCTCCATTGTCTTGCGTCATAGGCAAAACCTTATGCCTCATGCGCAAGCGGTGCTTAGTGTCGCCGTACCAGGGCCCGACCGGGCCCGATCACCGCAAGGAGAGGTACGGCCATGCCTGTGACGACTTTTGAGTACACGGCCGACGAGTCCGACGAGACCGTCGACGCCGTGGTGATCGGCGGAGGAGCCGCGGGCCTGAACGGCGCGCTGATGCTCTCCCGCTCCCGCCGCTCCGTCGTCGTGGTCGACGGCGGCACGCCCCGCAACGCGCCCGCGGAGGGCGTGCACGGCCTGCTCGGCCTGGAGGGCGTTGCGCCGACGGACCTACTGCGCCGGGGGCGGGAGGAGGTGCGGAGCTACGGGGGCAGGGTGGTGGCCGGCGAAGTGATCTCCGCTGTCCCGGCCGGCCCCTCCGCCGAGGGCGATCCGCGCTTCACGGTCACGCTGGCCGACGGCAGCGCCCTGCAGGCGCGCCGGCTGCTGGTCGCCACCGGCCTGCGCGACGTACTGCCCGGCGTTCCCGGACTGGCTCGGCACTGGGGGCACGATGTGGTGCACTGCCCGTACTGCCATGGCTGGGAGGTGCGCGATGAGCCCATCGGGGTCCTGGCCGTGGGGCCGGCCTCCGTCCACCACGCGCTGCTGTTCCGGCAGTTGACCGACGACCTGGTCTACTTCACCCGCGGCACCGGTCTGGACGAGGAGACCCGTGCGCGCTTCGCCGCCCGCGGTATCCGCATCGTCGACACCCCGGTGGCAGCGGTCGAGTCCACCCGGGACGGCCACATCGCGGGCGTGCGCCTGACCGACGGGCAGATCGTGGCCCGTCGCGTTCTCGCGGTGGCGACCGGCCTGCAGGCCCGCGTCGAAGGCCTGGCCGGTCTGAACCTGCCGATGCAGGACCTGCCGGGCGGCATGGGCCGTCACTTCGCCACCGGCCCGGCCGGCACCACGCAGGTCCGGGGCGTATGGGTGGCCGGCAACGCCACCGACCCGATGGCCCAGGTCGGCGCCTCCGCCGCTGCGGGCGCCCTGGCCGGCGCACACATCAATGCCGACCTGGCCACCGCCGACACCGATGCGGCCCTCGCCGCCGCGCGGCAAGGAGCTGACGTGTGAGTGCCGGGCGCCCCTCCAGGCGCGCTCCCGGCCCGGGTGTTGCGTCGAGGAGCCGTGCTGTCGTCCCGGGTCAACCGGCTTCCGGTGCGGCGTACGAGAAGTCGTACACCGCCCAGTCGGTGAGCGTGCGATAGCCGAGGCGCTGGTAGAGCGCGTTGCTGGTGGGGTTGGACAGGTCCGCGAACAGGATGACGTCCCTCGCGCCCGCGGCCAGCGCCGCCCGGCTCACCTCCGCCGTCACGGCACCCGCGTAGCCGTGGCCGCGCAGGTGGGCCGGGGTGTAGACGATGTCCACCTGGATCTGGCCGCCGATCATCGGGTTCATGCCCGCGACGGAGACGGGAGTGCCGTCCGGGGTCTCCCAGAGCGTGTAGCGCTTGTCGGCGAAGCGCGTGCTTGCCCAGGAGCCGGCGTCCATGGAGACGGTTTCCCCGACGGCCTTGGCGAACTCGCCGCACCAGAACATGACTTGCTCAAGGTCCTGCTCGCCCAGGACGCGGCCCCGGCCCGCCGGCAGCGGCTCCGGTGGGGTGAGCGTGCCGAGGCGGTACAGACGGAGCCGTGTGTCGCGGAGTTTGGGCGTCGCCCCGGTGTGCCGCTGCCAGGCCTCCGCGAAAGCGGTGGCGGTGCTGTGGTCCGCGCTGACGGAGAGAGGGGAGTGCCCGAGGGCGGCCAGGCGGGCGGCGAGGGAGTCGGCCTGCTCGGGCGTGAGTGGAGAGAGGCCGAAGCCGCGGGGCGAGAGGCGGTAGAAGGTGGCGCGGACCTCGCCCGCGTGCTCCAGCATGCCGAAGACGGGGGCTGTGGTGCCGAACGCGTCCGCCCCACGCGTGCGCACTCTCTCGGCCCACGTCAGCTGCATGACGTGCGGGCCGGGCTGCGAGCGCAGGAAGTCTCCGGCTCGGGCGAGAAAGCCGTCGACGTCTTCGGTGAGGTGCCAGTGATCCGGTCGCATGCTTCAGGATTCTCCATGCTGCGGGTGTGCCCCGTGGTCTTCCGCCGGGACGAGGCCGCAGGGCTTCCCCGCGGTGTCCGGGCTTCTGTGCCGAGAAGGTGGCGATCGTCCTCTTCGCTCCTTCGGCCGGCTCTTCCAACAGGCGCGCGATGAGGGCGGGTCCGGCCTGTTCCGGCAACGCGGCGATCCGATCCGCGGAGAGCAGGCGGGACCCGTTCACTCCACCGGGCAGATCCAGCGGACGACCGCAGAGATGCCGGGAACGGAGCACAACCGGACCGTCGCGATCGATCACACTCCGTGATGTAGAACACTATTGCAAGCATGTGCTTGCAATAGTTAGCACCGATGGCGCACTATCGACTCATGGCATCACTCAACGTCGGCAATCTCGGTGACTACCTGCGCGAGCAGCGCCGCAATGCGCAGCTCTCGCTGCGGCAGCTCGCCGATGCCGCCGGGGTGTCCAACCCGTATCTCAGCCAGATCGAACGCGGGCTGCGCAAGCCGAGCGCCGAGGTGCTGCAGCAGGTGGCCAAGGCGCTGCGGATCTCCGCGGAGACCCTCTATGTGCGGGCCGGGATTCTGGACGAGCGGGAGCGGGAAGAGCTGGAGACCCGGGCGGTCATCCTGGCCGATCCGTCCATAAACGAGCGGCAGAAGAACGTGCTGCTGCAGATCTACGACTCCTTCCGCAAGGAGAACGGGTTCGAATCCGGCCCGGCGGACGCCGGTGACGAATCCGGCCTCAGCGCCGACGGCACAGATGCCGATACAGCTTCAAAGCCTTCACCACCCTCAAACTGAGCTGATGATCCGGGAGGACCACAGTCATGGCCATCACCGATGACCTGCGCAAGACCCTCACCGACCCGACCCCCCTCTACTTCGCGGCCGGTACGGCCGATCTCGCCGTCGAGCAGGCCCGGAAGGTCCCGGCGCTGATCGAGCAGCTGCGGGCCGAGGCGCCCGAGCGGTTCGAGGCGGTGCGCAACGCCGACCCGCGTGCCGTGCAGGAGAAGGTGACCACGCACGCCAAGGAGGCGCAGGCCACCGTGCAGGCGAAGGTCACCGAGGTGCTCGGTTCGCTGGACACCGATCTGAAGAAGCTCGGCGAGTCCGCCCAGGACCTGGCGCTGCGGAGCCTGGGTGTGGCCGCGGAGTACGCGGTCCGGGCCCGGGAGACGTACGAGAAGGTCGCCGAGCGCGGCGAGCAGACCGTGAAGACGTGGCGCGGCGAGTCCGCCGACGAGCTCGTCGAGATCGCCGTCGTCGTGGAGCCGAGGCGGGAGTCCCAGCCCAAGCCGAAGACGCAGCCCGCCGCCAAGGCCGAGCCGGCCGCGAAGAGCGAGCCGAAGCACACGGTCAAGACGGAGTCCCGCTCCACGGCGGCGACGCCCAAGAAGGCGCCGGTGCGCAAGCCCGTGGCGAAGAAGACCACCCCGCCGACCGCCAAGTAGCGCCGCGGCCTGTGTGTACCGGGGCGCGGGGCGGGCACCTTTCGGGGTGGCCGGCTCGTTGTCCCGGTACCTTGGCGGCGAGGCGCTCATCCACTTGTTAGGCGGTGCACACCATGTTGCTCACGGGGTTCAGCACACTCATCTGGCTGCTCTACCTGGTCATGCTGGTCCTGGCGGTGGTGGCACTGTTCCTGGCCGCGACGGCGCGCGAGGACGCGTACCGTGCCGCGGACAAGCAGAAGAAGTCCTTCTGGCTGATCATTCTCGGCATCACCGTTGCGGTGAACCTCTTCGTGCCGATGCTGTTCCTGCAGCTTGCCGGCGCGGTCGCGTCGATCGTCTTCATGGTGGACGTACGGCCCGCGCTGAAGGCGGTCTCGGGCGGCGGCGGTGGCCGGCGCGGTGGTTCCAGCAGCGACGGGCCGTACGGCCCCTACAACGGCGGGCGCTGAGCGCTCACGGCCGACGCCGACCTGTGACGGGGGCGCGGAAGCGATGAGCTCCGGCCCCGGTCGCGGTCGAGCAGCAGGACCGCGACGTCGTCGGTCAGCTCGCCGCCGTTCAGCTCGCGCACCTCGGTGACCGCGGCCTCCAGCAGCGCCTCGCCGCTGAGCCCCTCCGCCAGCTGACGGTTGATCATCGCGACCATGCCGTCCTGGCCGAGCCGCTGGGTTCCGGTCGGTCCGACGCGGCCCTCGATCAGCCCGTCCGTGTACATCATCAGGCTCCACGAGCCGCCCAGTTCGACCTGGCGGCGCGGCCAGCGCGCGTGCGGCAGCAGGCCCAGGGCCGGGCCGCCGTCCTCGTACGGGAGCAGCTGCGCCGCCCGTCCGTGCCGGGTGATCAGCGGGGCGGGGTGGCCTGCCAGGCAGAGTCCGGCGCGCCGGCCGTCGGGGGTGATGTCGACGGTGCAGAGCGTCGCGAAGATCTCCTCGCTCTCCCGCTCGTGTTCCAGGACCTGCTGGAGGGTGGAGAGCAGTTCGTCGCCGCAGAGTCCTGCCAGCGTCAGCGCCCGCCACGCTATGCGCAGCTCGACGCCGAGCGCCGCCTCGTCCGGGCCGTGGCCGCAGACGTCGCCGATCATCGCGTGGACGGTGCCGTCGGGCGTACGGACCGTGTCGTAGAAGTCCCCGCCGAGCAGCGCACGGCTGCGGCCCGGGCGATAGCGCGCGGCGAACCGCAGCTCCGAGCCCTGGAGCAGCGGCGTGGGCAGCAGCCCGCGTTCCAGCCGGGCGTTCTCCTGGGCACGCAGCTTCGACTCGGTCAGCTGGTGCTGCGCGACGTCGGCGCGTTTGCGTTCGACGGCGTAGCGGATGGCGCGGGTGAGCAGCCGTCCGTCGAGCTCGCCGCGGAAGAGATAGTCCTGGGCGCCGACGCGTACCGCCTCGGCGGCCAGATCGGCGTCGTCCTCCGCGGTGAGTGCGAGGACGGCGTGGCGCGGTGCCATGCGCAGGACGTGCGTGAGCGTGGTGAGCTCGGCGGGCCCTTCGGCCCCCTCAGCGGCGCGAGTCTCGCTGCCGGGCGGCAGGGCCAGGTCGAGCAGGATGCAGTCGACGTCGTCCGTGAGGAGCCGTGCCGCCTCGGTCAGATTCCGGGCGGTACGGATACGGACGCGGGTGCCGGCCGCCGCCGGGAGTTCGGGGACGGTGAAGGTGCCCGCCGGGTCGTCCTCGATCACCAGGAGGGTGAGGTGGGCGACGCGGGTGGCCTCCGCAGCGGGGGCGGTGCGCTGCTGCGGTACGGGTACGGGCATCGGTTCGGTTTCCTTCCCTCCCCCCGAGGGCGCGGCGGAACGACGATCGACGATCCGCCAGACCGGGACCATAGCGGTACCTGACGTGCGAACGGAATGGCGAATGGCATTCGACCACCGGCATATGCGGAGCCATAAGCCGCGTCCCACCACGGATCCGGCGAGATGTGACCGCCCACGGGCGGGATGACGGCCATGACAAACATCACCCCGGCGGCGGGGGTTCGGGTGGCGTGGCTCACGGGGCGACCGGGCGGCGGCGTGGTCCCGGTCACGCGTGCGGACCGGACGGGCGGGACGTGGCCCCGGTCACGCGCGGCGGTCGACCGGGCGTGGCCCCGGTCACCTGCGGAGGGCCCGCTGGGCGAACCTGCCGTGACCGCCGTGGCCGGGGCGTGGACCGGTTCGAGGTGACGGGCCGTACCCGTCCCCTCACCTGTCCGGGCGGACCACCCCGAGGATCTCCATCGAACCCGCTCCCGCGAGCGTCACATTCCGCCCCGGGCGCGGCGCGTGCACGATGGCGCCGTCGCCGATGTACATCCCCACATGGCTGGCGTCATCGTGATAGATGATCAGGTCGCCGGGGCGCATGTCCTCGACGGCGATGTGCGGCAACTGCCGCCACTGCTCCTGCGAGGTGCGCGGGATCGGCCGTCCCGCCGCCGCCCACGCCTGGGACGTCAGGCCCGAGCAGTCGTACGATCCCGGGCCCTCGGCTCCCCATACGTACGGCTTGCCGATCTGCGACGTCGCGAAGGCCACCGCCTTCTTGCCGCTCGCGCTCGCCGCGCGGTTGATCTCCTTGAGGGCGCCGGAGCCGAGCCAGGCGGTCTGCGCCTTGTACTCCGCCTCCTGCTCCAGCTCGAGGAGGCGGGCCCGCTCCTCCTTCTCCAGCTTCGACTCGAGCTTCTTCGCCGCGGCGATCTGCGCGTTGATCTGCTTCTTGGCCTTGGCCTGCTTGAGCCGATTGGACTCGAGCTTCTTCCAGTTGGCGCTCGCGTCCTTGGTGTACATCTCCAAGTCCGCCTGGGTCCTGGTCATTTCACCGAGGACCCCCTTGGCGGCCTGCTGGCCCTGCCAGGCCCGGTTCAGCCCGTCCAGGAACAGCTGCGGGTCGTTGCTGAGCATCAGCTGCGTGCCCGGCGGCAGCCCGCCGGTGCGGTACTGCTCGCGTGCCTGGGCGCCCGCCCTGCTCTTGAGGTCGGCGATCTTCGCCTGCCCCGCCACGATCGCCCGCGCCAGTCCGACGATCTCGCTGGACTGCTTTTGGGCCCGTTCCTCGGCGAGGTTGTACGCGTCGGTGGCCGCCCCGGCCTTGCGGTAGAGGGCGTCGATCTCCTCGCGCACCTCTTCGAGGCTCTTCTTCTGCGGAGCTGCGGCGGAGCCGGGCGAGGGAGAGGGTGGAGCAGGTGCGGCGAAGGCCTGGGCCGGTGCGGTCAGCACGGCCAGAGCGCAGATCAGAGTGATCGCGGCAGCGGCACAGTGACGTCGGTTCATGGGCTCCCCCTCCGAGCGAATCTGATTTACCGTCAGTAACTTTTGGCGACGGCGCGATCGTGCCATGCCGTCCCGAAAAGCAACAGAGGCATTCCCCGCCATCTGGGACGAACGATGCCGCTCTCGTGTTCCCGGGCGCACCGTTCCGGGCGTGAACCTCATCCTGTTCAGGGCGTGTCGGCCGGACGATCACACGCCACCCGGCACCCGCAGGCAGGCCGGCCGGTCACCGCTCGGCGCCTGCCGGGCTACGCCTCGGGCCGCAGCGCCGCCCACGCCACCGTGACCTCGCCCTGCCGCCACCGCCGCACCCCGTCCGTCAGCGGCCAGTCGCCCGACAGCGCGCGCACCGCCGTGATCCAGCGCTGCCGCGCCCCCAGTGAGGCGTACGGGGCCGCCGCCGCCCACGCCCGGTCGAAGTCGCGAAGGAACGCGTGGACCGGTTCGCCCGGCACATTGCGGTGGATCAGCGCCTTGGGCAGGCGCTCCGCAAGATCGGAGGGGCGGTCCAGGGAGCCGAGGCGGGTCGCGAACGTGACCGTGCGCGGACCCTCCGGGCCGAGCGCCACCCACACATGGCGTCGCCCGATCTCGTCGCAGGTGCCCTCCACCAGCAGTCCGTCGGGGGCGAGCCGGGCACACAGCCGCTGCCAGACCGCGGCGACCTCGGCCTCGTCGTACTGGCGCAGCACGTTCGCCGCCCGGATGAGGGTGGGGCGGCCGGCCAGCGGGATCTCGAAGCCGCCGTGTACGAAGGTGAGCCCCTCGCGCTCGTACGGCTTTGCCGCCGCGACCCGTTCCGGGTCGATCTCGATGCCGACGACCGCGGTGCGCGGTTCGGCGGTGCGCAGGCGTTGCAGCAGCTCGACGGCGGTCCAGGGGGCGGCGCCGTATCCGAGGTCGACCGCGACGGGGGCGTCGGAGCGGCGCAGGGCCGGGCCGTGGGTGGCGGCGATCCAGCGGTCCATGCGGCGGAGCCGGTTCGGGTTGGTGGTCCCGCGGGTCGCGGTGCCGATGGGGCGCATGACAGCGAGCCTAACGAGCCCGGCGCGGCCTGCGGTCCCGCGGGCCGGGGTGGTCCGCGGGGACGGACTGCGCTGCCGGACCTGGGCGGGGTGCGGCCGTGGTGACGCACCGTGCGCGAGCGTAATGATTTGGCAAAGTGGCGGGCGGGGTGGAAATGAAAAGGCTGCGTTCCGCTGTTCAAGGCTTTCGAGGGAGCGCCATGCCCCCTCGGTGTCATGCCCCGAGCGAGGAGGACCGGACGACGTGAGCCAGTACGTCTCTCGGCTCGGCAGCAACCGTATGGCGCCGCGCCTGAGGTTCCCGACCGCCTTCCCCGGCAGTCACCGCAAGCCCCGTCGCATAGCGATGCTCTCCGTGCACACCTCCCCGCTGCACCAGCCGGGCACGGGTGACGCGGGCGGTATGAACGTCTACATCGTGGAGCTGGCCAAGCGGCTCGCCGCGCTCAACATCGAGGTGGAGATCTTCACCCGGGCCACCACCGGCGCACTGCCCCCCGCGGTCGAGCTGTCGCCCGGCGTGCTGGTCCGGCACGTCGACGCGGGGCCGTACGAGGGTCTGGCCAAGGAGGATCTGCCCGCCCAGCTCTGTGCCTTCACGCACGGGGTGATGCAGGCATGGGCCGGTCAGCGCCCCGGCTACTACGACCTGGTCCACTCCCACTACTGGCTCTCCGGTCACGTCGGCTGGCTCGCCGCGCAGCGCTGGGGCGTTCCCCTCGTCCATGCCATGCACACCATGGCGAAGGTGAAGAACGCGGCGCTCGCCGACGGCGACACCCCCGAACCGGCTGCCCGGGTCATCGGCGAGACCCAGATCGTCAGCGCCGCCGACCGGCTGATCGCCAACACCGCGGAGGAGGCGGACGAACTCGTCCGCTTCTACGAGGCCGATCCGGCGGCGGTCGCCGTCGTCCACCCCGGGGTCAACCTGGACCGCTTCTGCCCCGCCGACGGCCGGGCCGCAGCCCGGGCCCGCCTCGGGCTGCCCCAGGACGCCCTCATTCCGCTCTTCGCGGGCCGCATTCAGCCGCTGAAGGCCCCCGATGTGCTGCTGCGCGCGGTGGCCGTGCTGCTGGACCGCGATCCGTCACTGCGGTCCCGCATGGTCGTACCGGTGGTCGGTGGCCCCAGCGGCAGCGGTCTGGCCAAGCCGGAAGGGCTGCAGAAGCTCGCGGCGCGGCTCGGCATCACGGATGTCGTACGGTTCCACCCGCCGGTCGGGCAGGACCGGCTCGCCGACTGGTTCCGGGCGGCGTCCGTGCTGGTCATGCCCTCGTACAGCGAGTCGTTCGGCCTGGTCGCCATCGAGGCGCAGGCGGCCGGCACCCCGGTCGTCGCGGCGTCCGTGGGCGGGCTGCCGGTGGCCGTACGGGACGGGGTGAGCGGCTTCCTGGTCCCCGGGCACGAGCCGCAGGCGTACGCGCAGCAGCTGGCCCGGTTCGCCGAGTCGCCGGAGCTGGTCGCCCGGATGGGTGCGGCGGCCGCCGCACATGCGCAGGGCTTCGGCTGGGACACCGCCGCGTGCGCGACCGCCGATGTCTATACGGCCGCGATGCACGAGCACCGCCGTCGCGTACGCTCGCACCATGGCTGACGTTGATGCGCCGCAGGTCAAGCAGGCAGAGCAGGTCATCGAGGCGACGCTGAAGGACTCCGGGCTGGAATGGGAGAGCCCCGAACCCGGCAGTTACGTGGTGAAGCTGCCCGGTACCCGCAAGCTCTCCACCACCTGCTCGCTGCTCGTCGGCAGGCACTCGCTCTCCCTCAACGCCTTCGTCATCCGCCACCCGGACGAGAACGACGCGGCGGTCCACCGCTGGCTGCTGGAGCGCAACCTCCGGCTCTTCGGCGTGAGTTACGCGATCGACCGGCTCGGTGACATCTATCTGGTCGGGCGGTTGCCGCTCTCTGTCGTCACCCCCGAGGAGCTGGACCGGCTGCTCGGTACGGTCCTCGAAGCGGCCGACGGCTCGTTCAACACGCTGCTGGAGCTGGGCTTCGCGAGCGCGATCCGCAAGGAGTACGCGTGGCGGGTGTCGCGCGGCGAATCCACGCGGAACCTGGATGCGTTCACGCATCTGACTCAGCGCCCCGCCAACTGACCTTTACGGTCCCGTCAATTCGGCAGTGCACGACTCTTTCGCTGCGCCGCCGCGCCGTGGCATGCTCGCCGCCGACGCAGATATGAACGTCGTTCACATGTATGAAAGGCGGTCGGTTCGATGGCTCCGGCGGGGAACACCAGCATCAACACCAGCGGCATCAGCAGACGTGGTCTGCTCGGCAGCGCGGTGGCCGTCGCCGCCGCCGTGGCCACGGGCGGGTACGGCGCCGGAACGGCCCGGGCGGCGTCGGCGCCGGGAACCCGGACAGCGCACGCCGCGAGCGCCGCGGGCGGTGCGCCGCACACCACGTCCCCGCTCTGGCGGGAGTTCGCCGCCGCCCCCTTCACCCACGCCCAGGTCCCGTTCATCGGCCGGGCCGGCTACCGGGGCGGCTCCGACCTCCCCCGACACCACAAGGTCGTCGCGAACGTCCTGCACTACGGCGCCGAACCGGACGGCTCCGCCGACGCCGCCCCCGCGATCAACCGTGCCATCGCCGCTGCCGGAGAGCGTGGCGGTGGCACGGTGCTCATCCCCGAAGGCACGTACCGCATCGACGACATCATCCGGATCGGCCACAGCAACGTGGTGGTCCGCGGTGCGGGCAGCGGACGTACGAAGCTGTACGCGACCAAGAACCTCACCGAGCTGATCGGCGTGTACGGCAGCCGCTACGGCGGCGACAAGTCCAGCTGGTCCTGGGCCGGCGGCCTCATCTGGCTCTGCCCGAAGGACCGTTGGACCTCACTCATCGACGCCATCAAGGCCAAGGCCTGGCCCTTCGAGGGATGGACCGGCAACAAGCGCGACGAGTGGCGGACGCTGACGACGGTCGCACCCGCGCGCCGCGGCGACCGGACGATCACCGTCGAGTCCACGAAGGAGCTGAAGCGCGGCCGGCTCGTCCTGCTCCGCCTCGCCGACGACGCCGACCACACCCTCCTGGAGCACATGGCGGGCGGCGGCCCGGGCCCGGAGGCGTACTACTGGGACGACAAGACCAAGCTGACCTCGTACGTTCCCCACGAGTGGCCGGTCCGCATCACCGCCGTGCACGGGCACGAGGTCACCCTGGAGCGCCCGCTGCCGCTGGATGTCCGCCCCGAGTGGGACCCGCGCCTGACCACCCTCGCGACCCCGCTGACCGGCTCGGGCGTCGAGGGCCTCACCCTCGAAGCGGTCGAGACCCCGCAGTCGCTGCACCTGCTCGACAAGGGGTACAACGGCGTCGCGTTCCAGTGTGCGTACGACTGCTGGGCGGACGACATCACCGTCCGCCACGTCGACAACGGCTTCGGACTGATCGGCGCCTCCGCCTGCACCCTGCGCCGTACGCGGGTCGAGGGCCGCGGCTCGCACCACCCGTACTACTGCCGCGAGGGCTCGCACGACAACCTGATCGAGGACTTCACCATCGCTCAGCGCACCGTCCCGGCACCGGCGGGGACGCAGCTGCACGGCATCAACGTCGAGGGGCTGTCCAGCTACAACGTCTGGTCGCGCGGCGAGATGGAGATGGGGACGTTCGACTCGCACCGCGGGATGCCGTTCGCCAACGTCCGGACCGACATCACGGTCAACAACAACGGCCGGCACGGCGGCGACGCGAGCGCCGGACCACTCTTCGGCGCCCGCTTCACGCACTGGAACATCCGGGTCACCAACGGGCGGGCCGGCCTGATGCGGATCGACGGCCTCGCCCCGTACAGCGCGACGGTCGGCGTCAGCGAGGTGACGGAGTTCGACCAGATCGACGTCCCCGACTTCTCCGGCGATCTGCACACGCGGCTGGAGGCCTACGGCACACCGGAAGCGGTGGGGCCGCCGAACCTGCACGACGCGCAGCGCGCGCTGGTGCGCTGACCGGCACCGGCGCTGCGGCCGCTTCCGGTCCGCAGCGCCGGCGCGGCGTCGCCCGGTGCCGTGTCAGCCACGCGTCCGCAGCGCCGACTCGATGTCCGTCAGGGCCGATTCGAGCTGCGGCTCCACCTCGCGCCGGATCCACTCCCGCTGCTCGGCGGGGGTGCGGCGGGGCACGGTCTCCACGAGCATGATCAGGTAGAGGTAGCAGCGGTAGAGCGCGAGCCGCAGTCGCACGGACGCGTCGAACTCCACGGCCCCGCCCGACCCCGTCGCGTACCCGGCGAGGAACTCCTCGTCCTTCTCCATGTCCCCGAGGAGGGCGAGCGAGACGAAGTCGGCGACCGGGTCGCCCCAGAACATCCGCTCCCCGTCGACGATCGCGCCGATGGTCCGGGCACCCGGCTCCCCGTCGACGAGCAGATTGCCCTGCCACAGGTCGAAATGGACGAGGGTGGGCCGGGTGACGTCGTCGAGGACGGGCGCCGCGGCGGCGAGCAGCGCACGGATGCGGTCCGTCGGACGCGTCAGGCGGACGCGGTAGGTGTCCGCGTCGGCGAGCACGGCGTCGGTCATCGCGGTGAACGCCTGCCGCCAGGCCGGGGCCAACGGACCCAGCGCCTTGGCCGGGTAGCCGAACCCCTCGGGCCGGGTGACGGCGTGCAGGTGACCCACCAGGTGCCCCAGCTCATGCCTGAGCCGCCGCTCCTCACCGTCCGTCATGGTCGCGGCCGCATCGGACCAGGGCTGTCCGGAGCAGGTCGACATGACCAGATACGGTCCGGTCGCCGCGCCGGTATCGAGCACGCTGTGCACCACGTGAGGGACCGCGACGTTCTGGGCGGCCGCCTCCGAGTAGAAGGTGACCTCGTTGACGAGCAGGTCGCGTTCGTAACGCATGCCCGGGGCGGTGGGCGGCGGCGGTATCTTCACCACCCAGTCCCGGCCGTCGGTGAGCGTGACGCGGGTGACGGCGTTGTACGTGCCACCGGTGAGCGGCACGCACGCGGCGATGTCGTCCGCCCCGACGCCGGCGGCGTCGAGAACGGTCGAAACGGTTGCTCGGCTCTGCATGCGTATGTCCCTCTGCATCGATTGCGGGCCGGACTGTTCCGCGCCGACCAGGCATTTTCACGGGATGATCACAACGCAATCACGATCAAGTCCCGTGCCCGAAATGGTTGATCGTCAAACCACAGCAGACTCATAGGGTCGGGCCATGAGACCCACCGTCATACGCCGCACTGCCCTTGCCGCCTGCGCGGCCTCCCTCGCTCTGGTCGCCACCGCCTGCGGAGGCTCGGATTCCGGCGGTGGAGGCGCGGACGGCGCCAAGCCCGAGGAGAGCGCCCCGGCGCAGCCTGCGGCGGTCAAGGCACTGACCGCCGCCGAGTTGGAGAAGGCCGCGCTGGTCCAGGGCGACGTCAAGGGCCACAAGATCAGCAAGGCGGGCAAGGCCGACACCGTCGCCGCCGCCGACGTCACGGCGGCCGACAAGGCCTGCGACAGCTTCGCCGATGCGCTGATGGGCGCCCAGGTCGGCAAGCCCTCGGCGGCCAACCAGCGCAAGGTCGTCAGCGAGCCCAGGAAGGAGAAGGAGGACGACGCGAACCCGGAAGAGGCGTTCAAGGCGGCCTTCGACATCACGACCACGATGACCTCCCTCTCCTCGTACGACGGCAAGGGCGCCCAGGACACGGTCGCCGCCCTGCGCACCGCCGCCACCCAGTGCTCCGGCGGCTTCGACTTCACCGTGGCTGGTGCGAAGCAGAAGATCGTCACGATCAAGGAGGAGCAGGTCTCGGGCGGCGAGGAGGCCGTGGCCTGGACCGTGGTGCTGGAACAGGACGGTGAGAAGGGTCCGCTCAAGCTCGTGGTCGCTCGCCAGGGTGCCACGGTCGCCTCGTTCACCTCGCTCAACTTTGCGGCGTCCGGCACCGGGAAGGACTTCGGGCTGCCGACCGCGGTGGTCGACGCGCAGCTCGCGAAGCTCGCCTGAACCAGCGGGACGTGATGCGGCGCGGCGGCGGGACTCAGGGCAGCGGGACGAGCCTCACGACGGTGACGGTGAGCACGGACCCGGAGACGTAATAGAGCACGATGGCCCCGAGGACCGTCGCCTCGCGCCGGTCGTGCTCGCTCTTGACGGCCGACGACCCATGCCCGTACGGGTCGTGCCCGAGGGTGCGCGCCATCTCGTCCCGGAACGTCTCGCTGTCCCGCATCTTGGCCAGGGTGTCGTCGGCGGGCGGAGCGTAGGAGATGCGGAACCTCAAGAGACGTTCCGCCTCTCGGCCTCGTCCTGCGCCAGCCGCTCCAGGATCCGTTCCGCCTCGGGATCGGGCACGGCCTCCAGCATCCAGTGCCGCATGACCGCCTGGATCTCATGCACCCCCGCCTCGTTGATGGCGCGTTCGAACTCCGCGCGTCTCTCCTCGGGGAGTGCGGCGCGGATGTCCGGGATGCTGTTGGGCACGTCGACTTCGGTGCCGCCGACGAAGGTCTTCAGAGGCTCGCCCATGACCGTTCTCCCGATCTCCTTGCATTCCTGCTCTGTTCACTCGCTGCGCTGTGTGGGTCAGGCTAGGGCCTGTCCCGGACAACGGTGGTGACCAGGCGGACCGTCGTGGACCCGGTGGTACCCGTCATGCCGGGCCGCGCCGGGGAAGGCGACTTGGACTGAGCCGCACCACAAGTGGACTTGTCCGAAGGAACCTTGACAGTTCATGTCCCGGAGCGAGACCAATGGGCCTGAAACCCGGATCCGTTCGCAGAGGACATGGCCGTCCGCCCTGCCCTCCCGACCTTTCATGCCCGCGGGGAAGGGGCCGTGATGACACGCACCGGAGTTGTGCTGATCTGCGTCGACCAGTGGCGCGGCGACTGTCTGTCCGCCGAGGGGCACCCCGTGGTGCGCGCTCCGTATCTGGACGAACTCGCCGCTCGCGGGACACGGTTCAGCCGCGCCTACTCGGCCACTCCGACGTGCGTCCCGGCGCGTGCCGCGCTGCACACCGGGCTCTCCCAGACCCGGCACGGGCGGGTGGGTTACGAGGACGGGGTGGACTGGACCCCGTACACGACCACGCTCGCCGGGTCCCTCCGTGATGCCGGGTTCCAGACGAAGTGCGTGGGCAAGATGCACGTCTACCCGAAGCGGACCCGGCTCGGCTTCGACGGCATCGAACTGCACGACGGTTACCTGCACTTCTCGCGCCGTCGTGACCGTGATCCCCGCGGCTACGACGACTACCTGGCATGGCTGGGCGAGCAGGCCGGGGTGAGCGCGGCCGAGGACTACGCCGATCACGGGCTGAACTGCAACTCGAACGTGGCCCGCCCCTGGGACAAGGCCGAGCGGCTCCACCCCACCAACTGGGCGACCTCGCGCGCCATCGACTTCCTCTACCGGCGCGACCCCACTGTGCCGTTCTTCCTCTTCCTCTCCTACCACCGCCCGCACCCCCCGTACGATCCGCCGGCCTGGGCGTTCGAGCAGTACCTGGCGGCCCCGCCGGAGAAGCCGCCGCTCGGTGACTGGGCGGATGTGTACGACCCGTGGCGCAGGGACGGGGTGCATGACACGCCGGTGGGGCGGATGACCCCTGATGTCCAACACCGGGCCCGCGCCGGGTACTTCGGTCATATGGCGCATATCGATCAGCAGATCAACCGGTTTCTGCAGACCCTGCACGAGTTCCGGCTGCTGGAGGACACCGTGGTGGCGTTCGTCTCCGACCACGGCGAGATGCTCGGTGATCACGGCATGTGGCGCAAGGGCTTCCCGTACGAGGGCTCCGCACGTGTCCCGTTCCTGCTGGCCGGGCCCGGTGTGCCGCAGGGCGCGGTGTGTGACGACGTCGTCGAGTTGCGCGATGTGATGCCCACGTTGCTGGACGCGGCGGGACTCGAGGCGCCCGAGTGCATCGACGGTCGCAGCGCGCTGCCGGCCGCGCGGGGCGGGCATGCGCCGCTGCGGGAGTGGCTGCACGGCGAACACGTCATCCTGGACCAGTCGCTCCAGTGGCTGACCGACGGGCACGAGAAGTATGTGTGGCTGTCGGGATCCGGCACCGAGCAGCTCTTCGATCTCGACGCCGACCCCCAGGAGCTGCACGACCTGTCCGGCGACCCGGCAGCGACCGATCGGCTGGTCCGGTGGCGGACGCGGCTCGTCGCCGAACTCGCGGACCGGCCAGAGGGATTCGTGTGCGCCGGGGAGCTGGTGGCGGGGCGCCCGGTGGACCCGGTGCTTCCCGCGCTGAGGGCACGTCTGTGATCCGTGGGGCTGCCTGCCCTTACCCGGAACTCGCCCGACAGTGCGAGCGGCAACACCGGTTGCGCATGGTGTGCACGGCGGACGCCGCAAGCACACCATGACGGCAGGGCAGGGCAGGTCGGGGTAAGGAAGGGAAGGTCCACTTCTCGGCCGTCTTTGTCCATGGGCGCGGCTGCCTCTTTGGAACCAGACTGATCGGCAGGCCGCGTAGCCGATCCCCTGCCGGAGGCTCGAGTTGACCTACCATGCCCTCTCCGCGGCTTCGCCGGCGCGGGGCCGGAACGGGGCGAAGATCGACGATCGTGATCGACCGGTTCGCCGTGGACGAACCGGACTGAGCGGAGAACATCAATGACTGACCACGCCTTGCGCCAGACGGTCCTGCTGATGACCGACGCGACCCGGTGGGACATGCTCGGCTGCTATCGGGACACCGGCGTGGCCACGCCCAGGCTGGATCAACTCGCCTCATCCGGAGTGCGGTTCGAGCGGGCGTACACCACCCAGCCGGTGTGCGCCCCCGCCCGCTCCGCGCTGTTCACGGGGACCTGGCCGCACACGAACGGCACCTGGTCCAACAACCTCGCCCCGGGCCTGGACGTCCCGACGCTCGGGCAGCGGCTCCGGGACGCCGGGGTGGCGGCCGCGTACATCGGCAAGTGGCATCTGGACGGCACCGACTACTTCGGCAACGGGCGCTGCCCGGACGGCTGGGACCCCGCCCACTGGTACGACATGCGCACCTATCTGGAGGAGCTCACCGAGGACGAGCGGGTCGCCTCCCGTGACCCGGCGACGGTCGACGGACGCGATGTGGAGTCGCAGTTCACGTATGCCCACCGCTGTACCGAGCGGGCCCTGGACTTCATCAGGGAGAACTCCGACCGGGACTTCCTGCTGGTGGTCTCGTACGACGAGCCGCACGACCCGGGCATCACCCCGCCCGAGTACGCGGCGAAATACCGTGACTACGTCTTTCCGCATGACGACAACGTCCTCGACACCCTGGTCGGCAAGCCCGCACATCAGCAGGTGTGGGCGGGACCGCGCCTCATGGAGGACCGCTCCGGCGGGTACGAGCGGCGCGACCGGCACTACTTCGCGTCGCAGGAGTTCGTCGACGGCCAACTCGGCCGGGTGCTCGACGCGATCGACGAGCAGACTCCTGACGCGCTGGTGATCTACACCTCGGACCACGGCGACATGCTCGGCTCGCACAGGCTGCGGGCCAAGGGACCCGCGATGTACGACGAGATCGCGCGGGTGCCGCTGCTGGTGAGGCTGCCCGGGGTGACCGAGCCGGGCGGGGTCGGCGTGCATCCGGTGTCCCACATCGACGTGGCGCCCACCGTGCTGGAGCACCTGGGTCTGCCCGTGCCCGCGTTCCTCCAGGGCAGCTCGCTGGCCCCCGCCCTGGCGGATCCGGCGGTGCGGGTGTCCGACGCGGTCTTCGTGGAATTCGGCCGGTACGAGGTGGACCACGACGGGTTCGGTGGCTTCCAGCCCATGCGGGGTGTGACGGACGGGCGGTACAAGCTGGTGGTGAACCTGCTGTCGGACGACGAGCTGTACGACCTGGTGGGCGACCCGGGCGAGATGGTGAACCTCATCGCCGTGCCCGAGTACGCCGGGGTGCGCGACCGGCTGCACGACCGGCTGCTGGAGTGGCAGAACGAGACCCGCGACCC
The DNA here is from genome assembly GCF_029428675.1 of Streptomyces sp. JH14. Taxonomy (GTDB): domain Bacteria; phylum Actinomycetota; class Actinomycetes; order Streptomycetales; family Streptomycetaceae; genus Streptomyces. Next base: position 3,939,026 of record NZ_JAJNEL010000001.1, read on the forward strand.
GTTCCGTGGCTACTACTGGGAACGTCGCCCCTGGCGTACCGATGCGAGGGCGGCGACCTGGGAGCACGACGGCATGACACGGCAGCGGCCGGACGACCCCGGCTACCAGCCGCGGTTGCTGGACTATGTCACGGGCTTGGAAATGACGGAGTCGGTCCGTCAGAAGTGATCGCGCGCGGCCCCCGCGACTCCTGTTCCCGGAACCGGGACGGCGGCATCCCTGTCCGCCGGCCGAAGAACTGCTGAAGCGGGCCGGATCGCCGGCTGCAGGTCGTCCTCGGTCCAGCAGCGCTGAAGAGCGCGTTGCACGGGCCTGTCGGGGCTGAGCCATACAGGGGGCTCGGATCGTGTTGCTGATCACTTGCGTATCGGCCCTGCGGCAACCTGGTCGCGACCACCTGCCAGAACCGAGAGGGTTGCTGTGAATCGACGAGTATGTGCGACCGCATCTTTCGCCGCTGCCGTGGCTTTGACCGTTGCCACTGCCGCGCAAGCTTCTGCGGATTTCAGGAATGACCCGGGACCCGCGGGCGGCATTCTGGTCAACACCGGCCACGGCAACGTCTTCAACTTCGGCAACGAGAACACCAACAGCGCCGCCGGGAGGGACAGTCAGGTGGACACGGGGCATGCTTCCGGGGGTGGCACGCTCACCTCGCCGCCCACGACGGCCCAGGACCTGAGGACCACGACCGTCGACCGCCAGGAGAATGTGCCACCGACGCCCGACGGCACGGAGTTCGACACCCTGAACCTTTCCTGCCCGGCGGGATGGCAGGTCGTCTCCGGGGCCGTCAGTTTCTCGGGACCGTCGGTCGACGGCATCCCGGCTCCCTCGCACCCGGAGTTCCTGTTGGGGAGCCATCAGCTCAACTCGACCACATGGCAGTTCAACTACCGCATCCCCGCCGAACCCGATCCCGTTTTCATGGACGCACAAGCCGTGTGTGCCCGGACGGTTGGACTGTAGGAGACGGTGCAACGCCGATCAGGCCCGGCTCATTCACGTACGAGTGCCGGCTGTCCCTTCTGCCGGGCGCCGGGGCGATCGTCAAGGCCGGCCGTGAGTGCCTCGGGCACTTTGGCCCGGGGCTGAGTCCGAAGGCGTACGCGCACCTCATGCCCGGCAGCCGGGATCGTGCCGGGAATACGTCGGCCGGGCAGTTCGCCCTCAAGCTCTGCCGCAGTGAGGGCCCAGAGCGTGAAAATGCCTCCCGCCTGCACCGTACGTGCAGGTGGGAGGCATGATCACACAAGCTACTTCTTGCCCTGGGTCTGGCGGGCCCGTCTTCCGGCCCTGGTCGGGAGGGTGTATGCCGCGACTGACCTGCGGTTTGGTTGTCATGATTGGTCGTTGTTGGCCGTTGCTTGTCGCCCTCGGAGGGCCCAGAGAGGGCCCGGTGGCCTCGCCCCGGACCCTCATCGCGAAGAGGAGCAGCCGCGCGCGGGGGCGGCCTCGACAGATCCCCACCCTGACCCATGAGGTAACCACTGGCAGAACGCGACGGTTGCGTCATCGTCTGACTTGTAGCGGGGCCATCGACGTCCCGTCGGGTCCGTTGCTTCCACCTCCCAGACATCGCTGGCCGACTGACCGCCCGATGCGGTGCCCTCAGGAGCGCCTAGTAGTGAACTGACCTGGGTGCACGAGGCGGCCTAAGGCAGGAGCGTCGCCCATGGCGGAGCCGGGAGCGCGCCCGGCGGAGCCGAGCGCAGCCGGCTTGATGGCGCGGCCTGGCCACCCGCTATGACAGGACCGCCACCATCTATCTCGCCGCCATCTTCATCTGGTCAGCCACGTGATCCGAGAGAAGACGAGCGATTCCTCCAGTTGACGAAGGTCACCTCGTCCTCCAGGACCACGCTGATTTTCTGCTGTCGAAACGCCTTGTCGCTCAGGAGCCTGCGAAGGAACTCGGCCATCCCGAGTGGGTGCAACTGCATCTCGGGGTTGGTGTGCCTCCCGCAGATCAGCACCGGCCATCGATCCGGATCGTCGTCCGTGGTCACCCAGCAGTAGATGTCCGCCCCCGACGTGGTGGCCCACGCCACGATGGACTCGGGGTCCACGTCGAAGTCGGCCTCGTCGCGGCACATCTCCCAGGTGTAACGGGCGTTCTCCGTCTCCTCCCGCAAGCCTGGGCCATCCTGGTACGGCCACCCGTCGGCATGCGGCGCCGGCAGATCGATGCTGATCGTGTCGCTGATCGCCCCCGCCCCGTAGACCTCCATGAACCGGACGTAGTCCGTGGGGAACCGGGTCCCCCAGATCGCCTCGACCTCGCTCCAGTCGATCCGTTCGTCCACCCCGCTGGCCACCGGCATGAGTTCGGCAAGTGCCGCCACCGCGTCTCTCCCGCGCATGTCCCACCCTTCATCCCGCCACCCGCACCGCGCGACGTGTCGTATCTGAGGTTCAACTTACGAGAACCACCCCCTGCGACGAATCTCTAGGGCGCTGCCTCCGGTGCCTCGACAAGATCCGAAGGGAAACGGCCTGGCCCAGACACCAGCCGCAACCCTCCGCTCCTGACCCCGAGCACGTTCCGTCTCTCCCAGCGCTACGCTCCGGTTGATCACCGAACCGGGGAGGGGACATGGCCGAAGGCCGGGAAGCGACGGACGCCGTCGCGGAGAGACCGGTGGAGCTGGCCTACCGGCCCACCGTTGACGACCTCGCGGCAGCGATCCGCACCCGGGCGAAGAGCACCAGAGCGGGCCTTTTCCGGCGTCGGCTGCTGATCTACACGCTGGTGGTCACGGCCGTCGGAGTCCTGCTCTCGACGCTCGGCGACGGCCACCGTGACACACCGTGGCACCTGTACCTGGCGCTGGCGTTCGTTGCCTTCATGACCGCCGTGCCGCGGTTGCAGGCCCGCCAGCTCCACCGGCTCAGCGAGCGGCAGGGCGACTTCCGCGCCGTCGTCGACGAGACCGGGATCCGCCTCACCACCGCCCATAGCTCGGCCACTCTCGACTGGCACCTGTACCCGCGCTATGTCGAGACCCCGGAGCTGTTCGTGCTGCTCAGCGCCGACAAGTCCGCCGTCGGCGTCGTCCTCCTGCCCAAGCGCGGCCTGAGCAACCCGGAGGATGCGGGGCGGCTGCGGGCGATCCTCGATCGGCACCTCGTACGCGCGGTTGCCGCTGCGGCGCCGGACGCCGATAGGACGCCGAGCCGGGGCCGGGCCGTCCGGCGCGGAGCGGGCGTCGTCGGACTGCTGCTCCTCGGGCTGGTCCTGTTCTTCTTCGCCTACGCCGCCGTCCAGAAGTCCGCGGACCCAGATGCCTTCCCCGGGCTCCAGCACAACAACGCGCCGGTCTCTGCCGTCGCCCTGATCCTGGGGGTGCCTGCCGTCGTCGGCGCATGGTGGGCCGTACGGCGGATGAAGGTGATGCGGATCGTGACTGCCGTGCTCGCCGCAGCCGTGCTGCTGGTCGGCGGCGCCGCCCTCTACCGCATCGGGCCGATGCTGCACTGCTGGGGCTCAGACCGGATCACCCAGGGCCCCGACGGCGACTACGCCTGCTACGACTTCTGAGCGGGCGGGCCCGGGGCTCACTCCTCTTCGGCACCTGCGGCGCAGTCGCCGCAGGTGCCGAAGAGCTTGATGAAGTAGGGAGAGTTCTACCGCGCGGTGAGCCGGGACAGTTCCCGGCTTCTTAGGACGAAGCAGCCCGCGAGCACGGCATGCACGCCCTGCGTCACTTCTACGCGTCCGTCCTACTGGATGCCGGGGAGAGCATCAAGGCCCTCGCTGAGTACCTCGAGCACTCCGATCCGGGACTGACGTTCAAGGTGTACGCGCACCTCATGCCGAGCCGCCGGGACCGGGCCCGGAAGGCTCTCGGGCGAGCGCTCCGGCCGCAGGACCCGAGGGCCTGAGGGCCCAAAGAGGGCCCAGACCGTGAAAATGCCCCTGAGTCGCGCCGTCTGCGCAGCTCAGGGGCATGATCACAAAAGCTACTTCTTGCCCTGGTTCTTCACGGCCTCGATGGCGGCCGCCGCCGCGTCCGGGTCGAGGTACGTGCCGCCCGGGTTCAACGGGTGGAAGTCGGCGTCCAGTTCGTAGACGAGCGGGATGCCGGTCGGGATGTTCAGGCCCGTGATGTCGGCGTCGGAGATGCCGTCGAGGTGCTTGACCAGGCCGCGCAGGCTGTTGCCGTGGGCGGCGACCAGGACCGTGCGGCCGGTCAGCAGGTCCGGGACGATGCCGTCGTACCAGTACGGCAGCATGCGCTCGACAACGTCCTTGAGGCACTCGGTGCGCGGGCGCAGCTCGCTCGGGATCGTCGCGTAGCGCGGGTCGTCGCTCTGCGAGAACTCGCTGCCGTCCTCGAGGGCCGGCGGCGGGGTGTCGTACGAGCGGCGCCAGAGCATGAACTGCTCCTGGCCGAACTCGGCGAGCGTCTGTGCCTTGTCCTTGCCCTGGAGGGCGCCGTAGTGGCGCTCGTTCAGACGCCAGGAGCGGTGGACCGGGATCCAGTGCCGGTCCGCGGCCTCCAGCGCGAGCTGGGCGGTGCGGATGGCGCGCTTCTGGAGGGAGGTGTGCAAAACGTCGGGGAGCAGACCGGCGTCCTTGAGCAGCTCACCGCCGCGGACTGCCTCCTTCTCGCCCTTCTCGGTGAGGTTGACGTCCACCCAACCGGTGAACAGATTCTTCGCGTTCCATTCGCTCTCGCCGTGGCGGAGGAGGATCAGCTTGTACGGTGCGTCGGCCATGGGTCCGAGCGTAATCGAACCCTTGCGGCCGCCGCGCGCCCGGTCACAGGGCGGACAGCGCGCGGGGAAGTGCCCGGACGATTGACGCCCGGCGTCAATCGAGTGGCGGTTCCGAGCCACCCCTCCGTAATGTTCGGATAGCTGCCGGGCCACTTACCGGCCTCATCCGTTCCGCATGTCCCGGGGGGAAACCCGTATGTCTGTCGCCGGTCTCAGACGCGTCGCACATGAGACCGTCTCCGGTCTCCCCAGAGAGTTCTGGTGGCTGTGGACCAGCACCCTGGTCAACAGGCTCGGGGCGTTCGTCGCCACGTTCATGGCGCTCTACCTGACCCTCGACCGGGGCTACTCCGCCTCGTACGCCGGCCTGGTCGCCGCGCTGCACGGGCTCGGCGGGGTGATCTCCTCGCTCGGCGCGGGGGTGATGACCGACCGGCTGGGCCGTCGGCCCACGATGCTGATCGCGCAGACCTCGACCGCTGTGTCGGTGGCCGTGCTGGGCTTCATGGTCCATCCGGCCGCGATCGCCGCCGTCGCCTTCGTCGTCGGTATGGCCAGCAACGCGTCGCGGCCCGCCGTGCAGGCGATGATGGCCGACATCGTCCGCCCCGAGGACCGGGTGCGGGCGTTCTCCCTGAACTACTGGGCGGTCAACCTGGGTTTCGCGGTCTCCTCCGCCGGCGCCGGGTTCATCGCCGAGTACAGCTATCTCGCCGGGTTCATGGTCGAGGCGGCGATGACGCTGTTCTGCGCGGTCGTCGTCTTCCTGAAGGTTCCGGAGTCCCGGCCGCAGACGGCGCACGCAATGGTCCCGGGAACGGCGCCGGCCGAGCCCGCTGTCCGGCTCTCCACCGTGCTGCGCGACGGGCGGTTCATGAGCGTCGTCGGGCTGTCGTTCGTGGTCGCGCTGATCTTCCAGCAGGGCTACGTGGGACTGCCGGTCGCCATGGGTACGGACGGGCTCTCCAGCTCCGACTTCGGCACCGCGATCGCCGTCAACGGCGTGATGATCGTGGTTCTCCAGATTCCGGTCTCCCGCTTCATCCAGCAGCACGACCCGCGCAGTCTGCTGGTCGTGTCGTCGCTGATGGCGGGGTACGGATTCGGACTGACCGCGTTCGCCGGGTCGGTCGCCGTGTACGCGCTGACGATCGGCGTCTGGACGATCGGCGAGATCATCAACGCACCTGTCCAGAGCAACCTGGTCGTCCGCCTCTCCCCGGCCCACGGCCGGGGTCGCTACCAGGGCATGTACACGATGTCGTGGTCGGCGGCCGCGCTGATTGCTCCGCTGATGTCCGGTCTGGTGATCGACCACTACGGGGCGAAGTGGCTGTGGGGGATGTGCGGGGTGCTGGGGACGGTGGCAGCACTCGGGTACTGGGGGCTCATGCGCGGGCTTCCGACGGAGGAGAAGGCCGCGGCCCCGGTGGCGGCGGCGGGCGCACGGAGGGAAACGGCGGACCAGGCGGCCTGATCACCCGGGACGGGCCACGCGGCCGGACCTCTTCGGTACGTACGGACAGAACGGCGCCCGGCGCGGAAGACCTCCGCGCCGGGCGCCGTTCCCGCTCACGCGTCCGGTCGCCCGGATCAGCCGCCGCACTGGCACGGGGCACCGGACTGGCACCCGCACCCGCAGCCGGAGCCGCAGCCACAGGCGCCGAGCACCGTCAGATGGACCACTTCGGCGGGCGTCTCCTGCTCGGGTTCGGTCGTGGGGGAGTCGGCCATGGTGTTCCTCCTCTAGGACATACGTCCAGGCGTACGACAGGGCCGCACGACAGACAGCGACGCACGACCGGGGCGCGGACCACCAGGCATGCCGTATACCGCCTGCCGCCCCATCCCATTGCATGCCCAGTTCCGCCGTCCCGGGAACGGCGCACCGACGGCGCACATGCGCAGACGGCGCAGAATGCGCCGTCCCGCGGTGGCTACGCGCCCTCCACCGACGTCGAGGCCTGGATCTCGTCCGCGTGCTCGCCCGTCACCAGATAGACGACCCTCTTGGCCACCGACACCGCGTGGTCCGCGAACCGCTCGTAGTAGCGGCCGAGCAGCGTCACATCGACGGCCGTCTCGATGCCGTGCTTCCAGCGGTCGTCCATCAGGTGCTGGAACAGCGTGCGGTGCAGCAGGTCCATCTCGTCGTCGTCCTGCTCCAGCTGGAGCGCCAGATCGACGTCCTTCGTGATGATCACCTCGGCCGCCTTGGCCATCAGCCGCTGCGCGAGCTGCCCCATCTCCAGAATGGTGGCGTGCAGGTCGTGCGGCACCGCCGAGTCCGGGAAGCGCAGCCGGGTCAGCTTGGCGACGTGCTGGGCGAGATCGCCCGCGCGCTCCAGGTCGGCGCTCATCCGCAGCGACGTGACCACGATCCGCAGGTCGGTCGCGACCGGCTGCTGGCGCGCGAGCAGGGCGATCGCCCGCGCCTCCAAGTCGTGCTGGAGGTCGTCGACCTTCTGGTCCGCGGCGATCACGCTCTCGGCGAGCTTGAGATCGGCATCGAGCATGGACGCCGTCGCCCGCCCGATCGCCGACCCGACGAGCCGGGCCATTTCGACGAGGCCCTCGCCGATCGAGTCGAGTTCCTCGTGGTAAGCGTCGCGCATGGAAGTCCCTCTCCAGTCCTCACTAAGGCCGGGGCCAGGCCTGAACCCCACGCTCTCACCCTGCGGGGCGTACGCGTCCGGATTCGGCCGACCAAGTGAACCAACCCTTGCCCCTCGGTGAACTCTGGGCGACGAGTGTTCGAGTACGCACCCGGATGGCTGGGAGACCACCCTCGTACCCGCTTAACCTTGAGCTATGGACGTGAACGCGGCGGTCGCCGCAGCTGCAGCGATCGCCGGGTTGTGCACCGGCGTGATCGCCATGCTGGCGTTCCGCTGGAGCGAGCGCGACCTGAAAAAACCGACGCGCACCTCCCTGCGGCCTGACAGCAACGGGGCGCTGCCCCCCGGAGTCGACACGGTCCTGTCCGTGCTCTCCTCCTCCGCGGTCGTGCTCGACGAGAGCGACAGCGTGGTCAAGGCCAGCTCCGCCGCGTATGCGCTCGGACTGGTCAGGGGCGGCCGGCTCGCCGTCGAACCGATGCTGCACATGGCCAGGGACACCCGCAGGGACGGTGAGATACGACAGGTCGAACTGGACCTCCCCCGCCGCGGCACCGGCCGCGGCGAGGCCCTCGCGGTCTCCGCCCGGGTCGCCCCGCTGGGTTCCAGGCTGGTGCTCCTGCTGGTCGAGGACCTCACCGAGGCCCGCCGTATCGAAGCGGTGCGGCGCGACTTCGTCGCCAACGTCAGCCATGAGCTCAAGACCCCTGTCGGCGCGCTCTCTCTGCTCTCCGAGGCGGTCATGGACGCCTCCGACGATCCCGAGGCGGTGGAGCGGTTCGCGGGCCGGATGCAGATCGAGGCGACCCGGCTGACCAACCTCGTACAGGAGCTGATCGACCTCTCCCGGGTGCAGAACGACGACCCGCTGGAGGACGCCGAGCCGGTACGGGTGGACGAACTGGTCGCCGAGGCCATCGACCGCTGCCGCCAGCAGGCCGGCACCAAACAGATCACCATGGCCGCCGGCGGCACCGCGGAGCTCCACATCTGGGGCAACCGCGGCCAGCTCGCCGCGGCACTCGGCAATCTCGTCGAGAACGCCGTCAACTACAGCCCCGCCCGCACCCGCGTCGGCATCGCCGCGAGGCGACTGGTCGCACCGGGCGGGGACCAGATCGAGATCGCCGTGACCGACCAGGGCATCGGCATCTCGGAGAAGGACCGGGAGCGGGTCTTCGAACGCTTCTACCGCGTCGACCCGGCCCGTTCACGTGCCACCGGTGGCACCGGTCTCGGCCTCGCCATCGTCAAACACGTGGCCGCCTCGCACGGCGGGGAGGTCACCGTGTGGAGCTCGGAGGGACAGGGCTCCACCTTCACCCTGCGGCTGCCCGAAGCGGGTTCCGTACGGGACCGAGACCGCTCATCGGGCGGACCGCTCATCGTCAACGCCGACGACGGGACCTACGGCGCCGCCGACCCCGACACTCTTGAACCATTCCCTGCCCCGGAGGTCCTTCCGTGACCCGAGTGCTTGTCGTCGAGGATGAGGAATCCTTCAGCGACGCCCTGTCCTACATGCTCCGCAAAGAAGGCTTCGAGGTCGCCATCGCGGCCACGGGTCCGGACGGGTTGGACGAGTTCGAGCGCAACGGCGCCGACCTCGTCCTCCTCGACCTGATGCTGCCGGGCCTGCCCGGCACCGAGGTCTGCCGCCAGCTGCGCAACAGGTCCAACGTCCCCGTGATCATGGTCACGGCCAAGGACAGCGAGATCGACAAGGTCGTCGGCCTGGAAATAGGAGCCGACGACTATGTGACCAAGCCGTTCTCCTCGCGGGAGCTCGTCGCCCGCATCCGCGCGGTGCTGCGCCGCCGCGGCGAACCGGAGGAGGTCACGCCGGCCGCCCTGGAGGCGGGCCCGGTCCGGATGGACGTGGACCGGCACGTCGTCACGGTCTCCGGCGGCAAGGTCGACCTCCCGCTCAAGGAGTTCGACCTGCTGGAGATGCTGCTGCGCAACGCCGGCCGGGTACTGACCCGGATGCAGCTGATCGACCGCGTCTGGGGCGCGGACTACGTGGGCGACACCAAGACCCTCGACGTCCACGTCAAGCGCCTGCGCGCCAAGATCGAGCCGGACCCGGGGGCGCCGCGCTTCCTGGTGACGGTGCGTGGCCTGGGATACAAGTTCGAGCCGTAAACCGGCCCGGACCCGCAGACATGAAGGAAGGCGCCTCCCGGCCGGGAGGCGCCTTCCTTCATGTGCCGGCTCAGTCGGTCGACGTGTCCGCCGACGCGGAGGCCGCGTCGGTCGGGGTGTTCTCGCTGCCCGCGTCGCCCGGGGTGTCCTCGCTGCCCGCGGCGCCCGCCTCCTCGGAGGGGGAGGCCGACGGCGCGCCCGCGGCCGCGGACGGCGTGGCCGCCGGTGCCACCGGGATCGAGCTCGGGCCGAAGCCCGTGAAGAAGCTGGTGGCCGGGACGACGAAGGCGCCGAGCGGGACGTCGCCGGTCTCGCTGAACTTGAAGACGACCGCCTGCACGTTGCCGTTCTGCGCCGCCTCGCGGCCGTTCTCGATCACGGCGGACGCGTTGCCCTTGCCGCCGAGGACGACCCTGCCGCCGGCCGGGAGGACGACCGGTCCCGCACCGCCGGCGGCGTGCAGCTGCACCGTCGCGCCGGTGCCCGGCAGAGTGATCGCGTCGAGCGTCTGTTGCTTGGTGCCGTTGTTGAACAGCGTCGCGGCGACGACGGCCGGACCTTCGGCGTTGTGCTCCGGCTGGGTGATGACGTTCGCGTTCTGGATCCTGATGTCACCGAGGGTGGTGGCAGCGTTGTCCGGCTTGATCTCGAGCGTCTGCGCGTCATTGCCGGCACCACACGCGGAAAGCGCACCGATCGAGATCACGATGGCAGTGGCGGCAAGGGCGCCGCGTCGAAGGCTGCGGCTCACGGCGGCGGCAACTCCTTGAACGTACGACTTCACGGACGGGAGGGGCGAGCGGCGTAAAGCCGCCCTAAGGGTGTGTCAGCGGCCTTAGGTTACCGAGCCGTCGTCCCCGCCCCGCACCCGACCCGCCCCTGATGCCCCCGGGCATCAGGACCGCCGATCCGCGGGCCTGCCGCTCGACGGTCCCCGGGTCGCGGTCCGCGTACCTGCTCAGGCCCCCGTCTCCGGTGATTCGCATGCTGTTCACATAACCGGCTTGATCAATTCCTGGGGCCTTGACGCATTCCTTGCACATAATCTCCGCAACGGCCGGGCGTTGATCAATTTCATTGGCCACCGGCACTTACGTCCGTGCGGGTGATCGATCTCCGAACGGAGTACGGAAAGTCCACCATCTGGAACCCGGCAAAACGGGACGTTCGGCCACTTCGTGAAGGGTTCGAGGGCATGTGACGTAGGCGTTTCGCCTCGCCCGTACAGCCGCTCCGACCTGCGAATACCGTCTCCGGGAAGGCTTCCGCAGCACGTTCGTGACGCTGTTGTCAAGCCCTGAGATATGCCCTGACCTGCGAAAACGCCATTCAGGAGAAGCTGTTCTCGTGTTACTCTGGATAGCCACGGAAGGGGTACCTGTCACATGACGTTCAAGGTTGGCGACACCGTGGTCTATCCCCATCACGGGGCCGCGCTGATCGAGGCTATCGAAACTCGCCAGATCAAAGGCGTGGACAAGACCTACTTGGTGCTCAAGGTCGCCCAGGGCGACTTGACGGTTCGTGTGCCGGCGGACAATGCGGAGTTCGTGGGTGTGCGCGACGTAGTCGGGCAGGAGGGGCTGGACCGGGTCTTCGAGGTGCTGCGCGCACCGTACGCCGAAGAGCCGACGAACTGGTCCCGGCGCTACAAGGCAAATCTCGAGAAGCTCGCCTCCGGCGATGTCATCAAGGTCGCCGAAGTGGTTCGCGACCTGTGGCGTCGTGAGCGCGAGCGTGGTCTCTCCGCAGGTGAGAAGCGCATGCTCGCCAAGGCTCGCCAGATCCTGGTGAGCGAGCTCGCTCTCGCGGAAAACACGAACGAAGACAAGGCCGAGGCTCTGCTCGACGAGGTCCTCGCGTCCTGACCCGGATCGCACCGGTCGTAAATAAATGTGCCGCGGTGCCCGCTGACCAGCCGTTTTCACGGTGTGTCGTCGGGCGCTGCGGCATGTCCGGATACGGTGCGGACCATCCCTACGACACGTAGCGATATCTTGCTCGCGATCTTGCAGAGCCGACCCCGAGCGGCCGATGCGACTTCCCCGACCCCGACCGGGTGTCACGGAAAGGGTCCCGGTCAGGTCAAGCGTCGCGCCCGGCTCGCTTGTGGCCATACCCATGTCGGCTGTGGAAACAAACATGCTGATGCTTCGGAGTGCAACCGATGTCTGATCAATCGCGTCCGTACCGCACCGCCGCGGTGATTCCCGCCGCCGGCCGCGGCGTACGGCTCGGCCCGGGCGCCCCCAAGGCGCTCCGCGCGCTGAGCGGGACGCCCATGCTCATCCACGCGGTACGGGCCATGGCGGCCTCCCGGTACGTGTCCCTGGTGGTCGTGGTCGCACCGCCGGACGGCGCGCCCGAGGTGAAGCACCTGCTGGACGAGCACGCCCTGCCCGAACGCACCGACTACGTCGTCGTGCCGGGCGGCGACACCCGCCAGGAATCGGTCGGGCTCGGCATCGACGCGCTGCCCGAGGACATCTCCGTCGTCCTCGTCCACGACGCGGCCCGCCCGCTGGTGCCCGTGGACACCGTGGACGCGGTGATCGAGGCCGTGCGGGACGGGGCACCCGCCGTCGTCCCCGCACTGCCGCTCGCCGACACCGTCAAGGAGGTCGAGCCCGGCGCGCCCGGAGCGCCCGAGCCGGTGCTCGGCACCCCCGTCCGCGCCCGGCTGCGCGCCGTACAGACACCGCAGGGCTTCGACCGGGACACGCTGGTCCGCGCCCATGCGGCGGTCGCCGTCGACGGCGACGGCGCGACCGACGACGCCGGCATGGTCGAACAGCTCGGGGCGCCCGTCGTGGTCGTACCCGGGCACGAAGAGGCATTCAAGGTGACCCGGCCGCTGGATCTGGTGCTGGCCGAGGCGGTTCTCGCACGCAGGAGGGCGAACGATGGCTTCTGAGCACGTTCCCGTCATTCCGCAGGTCGGGATCGGGACCGACATCCACGCCTTCGAGGAGGGCCGCGAGCTGTGGTGCGCGGGGCTGCTCTGGGAGGGCGAGGGGCCGGGGCTGGCCGGCCACTCCGACGCCGACGTCGTCGCGCACGCGGCCTGCAACGCGCTCTTCTCGGCGGCCGGGCTCGGCGACCTGGGCCAGCACTTCGGGACGGGGCGCCCCGAGTGGTCCGGCGCCGCGGGCGTGACGCTGCTGACCGAGGCGGCGCGGATCGTACGGGCCGAAGGGTTCGAGATCGGGAACGTCGCCGTTCAGGTCATCGGTGTCCGGCCGAAGATCGGCAAGCGGCGCGACGAGGCGCAGAAGGTGCTGTCCGCGGCGGTCGGCGCGCCGGTCTCGCTGTCGGCCGCGACGTCGGACGGGCTGGGATTCACGGGGCGGGCGGAGGGGCTGGCCGGGGTTGCGACGGCCCTGGTCTACCGGGTGACCTGACTCGCGCCGGGGTCGGGGGTGCGGGGTTCCGCCCTCAATCGCCGGACGGGCTTGGTTGTGTCACCCCGGGCCGTGGGGGTGCCGTCGCCTCCGGCCGGGGGTGGGGTGGGCGGGGCCCCTCCGGGGCGTCTCCTCAGGACTGGCGCGGAAGCCCGCAACGCGGACGAGCCCGGCAGGTGCGCCAGTCCCTGCGGGGACTCCCCTGCACGGCCCCACCCACGCATCACTCGCGTCTGCACCCCGGTGGTCGTGGACGGGAGTGTCATCGGGCTGCAGCCGCGCGACGGCCCGGTCCGGGGCCGTGCAGGGGGGTCCCCGCAGGACGACGAACACAGACCCGGGCTCCTCCGACGACGAGCCCGAACGTTCGTCGTTTGAGGAGACACCCCGGAGGGGCCCCGGACCACCACCCACCGAACCAAGGCAACGGCAAGCTCCCGACCCGGGTCGGACACCCCGAGCCCGTCCGGCGATTGAGGACGGAACCCCCCGCCCCGGAACAGCGGCACCCCACGACGAACGACGACCCGTTCGGGGGCACTGGCACAAAGTCGTCCGCCACGATCCCGAAAGGGGTCGCGGGGCACTGGTGTGGGCCCACTACCCTTGAGGGGTGACTATTCGCCTGTACGACACCAGCGCCCGGCAGATCCGTGACTTCGTACCGCTCACAGCGGGCTGTGTCTCGATCTACCTCTGTGGCGCGACCGTCCAGGCCGCCCCGCACATCGGGCACATCCGGTCGGGGCTGAACTTCGACATCATGCGCCGCTGGTTCGCCTACCGCGGTTACGACGTCACGTTCATCCGGAACGTCACCGACATCGACGACAAGATCATCAACAAGTCGGCCGAACAGGGCCGCCCCTGGTGGTCGATCGGGTACGAGAACGAGCGCGCGTTCAACGACGGCTACGACGCGCTCGGCTGCCTCCCGCCCACCTACGAACCGCGCGCGACCGGCCACATCACCGAGATGATCGAGATGATGCGCGGCCTCATCGAACGCGGCCACGCCTACGAGGCCGACGGCAACGTCTACTTCGACGTGCGCTCCTTCCCCGGCTACCTCGAGCTGTCCAACCAGGACCTGGACGACCTGCGCCAGCCGTCCGGCGAGGGCGAGACCGGCAAGCGCGACCAGCGCGACTTCGCGATGTGGAAGGCGACCAAGCCGGGCGAGCCGAGCTGGGAGACGCCCTGGGGCCGCGGCCGGCCCGGCTGGCACCTGGAGTGCTCCGCCATGGCGCACAAGTACCTCGGTACCGCCTTCGACATCCACGGCGGCGGCATCGACCTGATCTTCCCGCACCACGAGAACGAGATCGCCCAGGCCAAGGCCTACGGCGACGAGTTCGCGAAGTACTGGGTGCACAACGGCTGGGTCACCATGTCCGGCGAGAAGATGTCGAAATCACTCGGCAACTCCGTGCTGGTCAGCGAGATGGTCAAGACCTGGCGGCCGATCGTGCTGCGCTACTACCTCGGTACCCCGCACTACCGGTCGATGATCGAGTACAGCGAGGAGGCCCTGCGCGAGGCGGAGTCCGCGTTCGCGCGGATCGAGGGCTTCGTCCAGCGCGTCATCGAGAAGGCGGGCGGCGAGGTCGAGCCCGCCTCCGAGGTGCCGCTCGCGTTCGCCGAGGCGATGGACGACGACCTGGGCGTCCCGCAGGCCCTCGCGATCGTCCACACCACCGTGCGGCAGGGCAACTCCGCCCTCGCCGCCGACGACAAGGACGCCGCCGTCGCACGGCTCGCGGAAGTCCGGGCCATGCTCGGCGTCCTCGGCCTCGACCCCCTCGACCCGCACTGGAGCGGCGAGAGCGACCGCGGCGAGGACCTGCACGGGGTCGTCGACACCCTCGTACGCCTCGTCCTGGACCAGCGCCAGTCCGCCCGCGACCGCAAGGACTGGCCCGCCGCCGACGCCATCCGCGACCAGCTCAACCAGACGGGACTCGTCATCGAGGACAGCCCGACCGGCCCACGGTGGACGCTCGGCCCGCGCCAGTAGTCCTCACCATGTGCCGCCCGGCGATCCGGGCGGCACACTTTCATTACGTACGCACGTCTGAAGCAAGGAAACAGGTAGGTCATGGCCGGGAACAGCCAGCGCAGGAACCGCCGCACGTCCAACAAGAAGGGCGCGCAGGTCGGCAGCGGTGGCCAGCGACGCCGTGGTCTCGAAGGCAAGGGACCGACGCCGCCCGCCTCCGTCCGTAAGGGACACAAGAAGAACCGGATCGCGAACGCCCAGGCCAAGCAGGCCGCGGCCCGCCGCCCCGCGCCCCGGCGCGGCGGCGTCAAGGGCACGTCCGAGATGGTCGTGGGGCGCAACCCGGTCTACGAGGCGCTGCGCGACGGCGTCCCCGCGACCACCCTGTACGTGCAGCAGTACATCGAGAACGACGAGCGGGTCCGCGACGCGCTCCAGCTGGCCGGCGAGCGCGGCAACATCAATCTGATGGAGGCGCCGCGCCCCGAGCTCGACCGGATGACGAACGGCCTGAACCACCAGGGCCTCGTCCTCCAGGTCCCGCCGTACGAGTACGCGCACCCGGAGGACCTCACCGCCGCCGCGTACGACAACGGCGAGGACCCGCTGATCGTCGCGCTCGACGGGGTCACCGACCCGCGCAACCTGGGTGCGATCGTCCGCTCCGTCTCCGCGTTCGGCGGCCACGGGGTGGTCGTGCCGGAGCGCCGCGCGGCCGGGATGACCGCCGGAGCCTGGAAGTCGTCGGCGGGCACCGCGGCCCGTACGCCGGTCTCCCGCGTGACGAACCTGACCCGCGCCCTGGAGGGCTACCAGAAGGCGGGCATCACGGTCGTCGGCCTCGCCGCGGACGGCGAGCACACCGTGCAGGACCTCGAGGCCCTGGGCGGCCCCGTCGTCATCGTGATCGGCAGCGAGGGCAAGGGTCTGGGCCGGCTGGTCGGCGAGACCTGTGACTACCTGGTGCGGATCCCGATGCCGGGTGGTGCGGAATCGCTGAACGCCGGTGTGGCGGCGGGCATCGTGCTGTACGAGACGGCCCGGCGCCGCGCCTGACGCACCGTCGCATCCGCCGGACCGGCCGGGAGCGGAGGGGAAGCGAAGGGGTGCGGGTGCCACCGGCGCACGGGTGCGCCGGTGGCCGGGATCTCGCGGCTCCTCGCCCCCGGAAAAGCACCCGGTCGGGCGTCCGCCGACGGGGCGGCGACACCCGTCACCACCTGTTGACGGGCCTCGGACACTTCAGGCCCGTCAAGGCAGTGTCCTAAACACAGATCACTCGGTTAGATGAGTGTGGACACCAGAACGCCGCGGTTCGACGAACTGCCCGCCCTGAGCATGACCAAGGTGGACTGCGACCCTGCGCAGGTCATCGTCAGCCACGCCAGCTTCCGGGTGCAGCTCGCGCCCGGCCAGCGGGTACGGCTGCGCGGTACAGCCCCTGTGGGGCCGGTCAGGATTCCCGCGATGAGCGGCTCCGGCGCCGGGCGCGGCAGGCGCACACCCGTCGTGTGGAGCGGCAGGTCCGCCCCCGGCGACCCCGGCGCCACCGGACTTCTCCAAGCCGTACGGAACTCCACCGCGGGCCGCGTGGGCGACACGTACGGCGCGTATGACGCGTATGACGCGTACAGCTCGTACGGCTCCGGGTTCGACGACGGACGCGGCGGCGTCACCACGCAGGTCGCCCCGCACCTGGACGACACCCAGCCGACCCCCGTCATCACGGCACCGCACCAGCCCGGCTTCCCCGGCAACGGACCGCTGCTGCCGCCCATGCGGCAGGCGGTCGGCGCATACGACCCCGTGGACACCGGACCGTACGAGGAAGAGCCGTACGAGGACGACGAGTTCGAGGAAACCCTCGGGGCCAGGCCGCCGCGCCACGGCGCCGACGCCGTCCGGCACGCCTACTACCCCGGCCGCCGGATGAACCTCGGGGTCGTACTCCTCCCGATGCGGGTCTTCCTCGGCTTCATCTCCATCTACGCCGGCATGGGCAAGCTCTGCGACCCCGTCTTCTTCGACGGCGGCGACCGGGGCTCCATGGTCAAGTGGCTGGCATCACTGCACCCTTGGGCGCTCGCCGAGCCGCTGCGGGACTTCGCGCTCTCGCACCCGGTCGGCGCCGGACTCAGCGTCGCCTTCCTCCAGATCGTCGTCGGTGTCCTCACCGTTCTCGGCCTGTGGCAGCGCCTCGCCGCCTCCGTCGGCGCCCTGCTCTCCGCCGCCCTGCTGGTCACCGTCAGCTGGCGCACCGTCGCCGTCTACGACGCGCCGGACATCATCTACCTCGCCGCCTGGAGCCCGCTGATCATCGCGGGCGCCCCCGTCTACTCCGTCGACGGACGGCTGGCCGGCGAGGCCTGGCGCAGGCTCGGCCCGCGCTCCGCGATCTGGGACCTGCGCCGCCGGGTACTGCGCCGCGGCGCCGTCGTCGCCACCGTCGTCGTCGGGCTCACCCTGCTGGTCGGCTCGATGCTCGGAGGCGCCGTACGCTCCTCCGAGGTCGTCACCGTGCCCGGCCCGAACGACAACCCGACCAACCAGCTTCCCGGTTCCCCGCTCCCGCAGGAGTCCACCGGCAGCCCCTCGCACACCCCCGCAGGACGGAAGCCCGCACCGTCGCGCTCCAGTGCCGCCACCATCCCGTCCGCCCCGGCGTCCACACCCGGTACGGGCAGCGTCCGCGAATCCGGCCAGGCCGCCGGCGCCGGACAGCCCAGCCAGACGCAGGGCACCGGCAGCCGGACTCCGCGGCGGACGCCCCCGCAGCCGCCGGCCACCAGCTCCGGACCGACCTCGTCCGGTTCCACCGGCACGGGCGGCGGTTCCACCGGCGGCGGATCGACTGGCGGCGGATCGACCGGCGGCGACTCCACGGGCTCGACGTCCGGCGGCACGTCGGGCGGCGGCCGCAACCCGATCGGCGGGCTGTTCGGCTGAGGAGCAAGAAGCACGACAGAGAGGGGCGGTCGCCGGGTCTCCGGCGACCGCCCCTCTCCTTCTCCGTACCCGGCCCCCGCCTCAGCGGGCCTGCGGACCGTCCAGCTCCCTCGCCGCCTCGGTCAGGTCCTTCGCCGTGTCGATGGCCCGCCAGTAGGCCCCCAGCGGCAGCGGATACCCGGCCAGCCGGCGCTCGCGGGCCAGCCGTGGGAACGTCGTCCGCTCGTGGTCGCCCCGCTCCGGCAGCAGCGTCGTGAACAGCGGTGAGAAGACGTACACACCCGCGTTGATCAGATACGGCGACGGCGGCGACTCGATGAAGTCGGTGATGTGCCCGAACGCGTCCGTCTCCACGGCACCCCACGGGATACGGGGACGGGCCAGCGCCAGCGTGGCCGTCGCATCACGCTCCGCGTGGAAGGCGGCCATCTCGCGCAACGAGAAACGGGTCCAGATGTCGCCGTTCGTGGCGTACCAGGGCTCCGAGGGGTCCGGGAGCCGGGCGGCAGCGTGCTTGAGGCCGCCCCCGCGGCCCAGCGGCTCCGACTCCACGACGGTCGTCACCCGCAGCGGCAGCACCGCTTCGGCGAGCCACTCCTGAAGCACCTCGGCCAGATGACCGCACGACACGACGGCATCGGTCACGCCCTCGGCGGCCAGCCAGGAAAGCTGATGGCCGATGATCGGAGTCCCGGTGCCCGGGATCTCGACCATCGGCTTGGGGCGGTCATCGGTGTACGGGCGCAGCCGTGACCCCTGGCCACCCGCCAGGATCACGGCCTGCGTCGGATACGTATGCATGGCAGGCACGATATGCCGTGCCCGGGCCGTGCCCGTCAGCTGAACTGCGCGACACCCGAGGCGAACGACGTGTCGCAGACCGGCCGGGAGAACCGGTGCGCGCGCACCGGACCGTACCGCTCGACCGCGGCCCGGCCCAGCGCCCTGGCGATCGTCATGCAGTGCCGGGCGAGCGTCGGGCGGCCTTCGACGGATCGCTGGAGGTCCGTCAGCGCGACGCCCGGGTCCTTCTGCTGGAGTTCCAGGAGCAGCCGGTCGCGCAGCACGTCCTGCGGGGCGCGGGCCGCGGCACGCTGCGAGACGGGCTGGGCCGCCGCGGTGAGTACCTGCGACTCGGAGTTGTGCGCTGCCCACGGCACACGGGTGACCGCGAGGGTCCCGGACAGGACCATGACGACGGGCAGGACGAGAGCGAGAGTTCGGCCGATGCGGCGCGCGGTGTGGGTCACGCAGCGAGCGTAGCGGGGAGTGATGATTTGGCGACATTTCGTCACCCTTGCGGGGGACGGCGCACGGGTACTTTTCGCATCACTGGTTGACGACAGCTGGTGAAATAACCGAAGTGTCAGGGTATTTGGGCCAGATTCCGGCCGCCCTGGATTGAAACCCGCACACGGGCATCGGCACGCGAACGGCCCCGCACCACGGGGGTGCGGGGCCGTTCGCGTACGGCGTGTGCGACGTCAGTCGGTGAGACGCTCGCCCGTCGACGTCGAGAAGACGTGCAGCTCGTCCGGGCGCGGCACGACGTGCAGCTTGGTGCCCTTCTCCGGCACGGCGCGGCCGCCGACGCGGACCACGAGGTCCTTGTCCTGGCCGCCGACCTGCGCGGAGCCGTAGACGAAGCCGTCGGCGCCGAGCTCCTCGACGACGTTGACCGAGACGGCCAGACCGGCCGGGGCGTCGGCGCTGTCCTTCGAGAGCGACTTGGCGGCGGCGCCACCGTGCTCGACGATGTCGAAGTGCTCCGGGCGGATGCCGACCGTGACCGTGGTGTCGCCGCGGTCGGCGGCGGCGGTGAGCGCCTCGCGGGAGACCGGGACGACGCTGTTGCCGAACTTCACGCCACCGTCGGTGATCGGGACCTCGACCAGGTTCATGGCCGGGGAGCCGATGAAGCCGGCGACGAAGAGGTTGGCCGGGCGGTCGTACATGTTGCGCGGCGAGTCGACCTGCTGCAGCAGACCGTCCTTGAGGACCGCGACACGGTCACCCATGGTCAGGGCCTCGACCTGGTCGTGCGTGACGTACACGGTCGTGATGCCGAGACGGCGCTGCAGCGACGCGATCTGCGTACGGGTGGAGACACGGAGCTTGGCGTCGAGGTTCGACAGCGGCTCGTCCATGAGGAAGACCTGCGGCTCACGCACGATGGCGCGGCCCATCGCGACACGCTGACGCTGACCACCGGAGAGCGCCTTCGGCTTGCGGTCCAGGTACTCGGTGAGGTCCAGCATCTTGGCGGCCTCTTCGACCTTCGCCCGGATCTCGGTCTTGTTGACACCGGCGATCTTGAGCGCGAAGCCCATGTTGTCCGCGACGGACATGTGCGGGTAGAGCGCGTAGTTCTGGAACACCATGGCGATGTCCCGGTCCTTCGGCGGCAGGTGCGTGACGTCGCGGTCACCGATGCGGATCGCGCCGCCGTTGACGTCCTCGAGACCCGCGAGCATGCGCAGGGAGGTCGACTTGCCACAGCCGGAAGGACCGACGAGGACGAGGAACTCACCGTCCGCGATGTCGATCTCGAGCTGGTCCACCGCGGGCTTGGTGGAGCCGGGGTAGATGCGGGACGCCTTGTCGAACGTGACACTGGCCATGCTGAATCTTCTCCTCCACCGGCAGGAACGTGCCGGACGATCCGAGTAACGGAGTGGTCTGGTCCATTTGGGTGAACCTTCAGCGACGCTACCTGGCCATTTCGAATCTGTCAGTAGTTCTCGGGCGACTGAAATATCGCATCGGGACCTGGCGGCCGGAACGACGTACCTCCGGTCCCGTGCGTTCGGGCAGAACCACGGACTCTTGGCCGCCGTGCACCGGGCGCCACCTCCTTCGCCGCCCGCCGCCGGCGCGGCGCCATCGTGAGGGCCGTACCCGGCCGGTCCCGCAGGGGTGCCATGGGCAGGTCGGCCGGCGGCCGATGACCGACCGGTCACGGGCGCGGAAGAACTTCGTGGATCAGGAGTCGGGCTGCTGTGTAGAGTGAGGGAACTTGCGCGCGCGGCTTTGCTGTCCGTGTTGCCTCCTTAGCTCAGCTGGCCAGAGCAACGCACTTGTAATGCGTAGGTCATCGGTTCGAATCCGATAGGGGGCTCGGAGAAAGGCCAGGTCAGACATCATCTGACCTGGCCTTTTCCATTGACTGGATGCGGCGGCGTGCGCGGGAGCGGGCCGCGCGGCGGCCGCCGGTCTCAGTCCTGGTCTCCGTTGTGGGCTCAGGTGACGGTTTCGGGGCGGGCAGGAGGGCGTTGCCCGCGCGTCGCATCGTGACCGCCGCCCTTGCGTCCGGGGCAGATGCTCGCGTGCTTGGCACAGGTCTTGCTGCAGGTGCCTTGCCCCTACCGGAGGTACACCCCGAGCCCCTTCGTGCACCGCACCGCCCCGTCCTCGTGGATCAGCAGCGCCTCCGTGCCGTCCAGCGACTCCAGCCACGGCAGAGCCCGTTCGGACCCCATCGCGAAGGCCGCAGTCGCCCAGGTGTCCGCCCAGGTCAGGCTCGGGGTCACCACGGTGACGGCGGCCAGGTCCGTTTCGGCGGCCAGACCTGTGTGCGGATCCACGATGTGACGGCCGCGCTCGGCCGTGCCGGACGACGCCACGGCCACTTCACCCGCCCCCGAGACGACCGCCGCCAGAGCGCCCGGTCGAAGCGGGTCGGCCACCCCGATCCGCCACGGCCGGTCCGGCCCCGGAGCCCCGTACAACTGCGCGTCGCCGCCACCGTTCACACTCACGCCGTCCACGCCCGCCCCAGCGATCCGCCGTGCCGCGCGCTCGGTCGCCCACCCCTTCACCAGGCCCGTCGGGTCGACCGACCCCGCGTACGTCGCGCTGAACCAGCCCCCGCTGAGCCGCTCCGCCTCCCCGCACAGCGCCAGCACCGCGCCGACCTCCGGGTCGCAGTCCGCGGTGGTCAGCTCGCCGCGCGCCAGCCGGGAGACCTGGCTGCCTGCGCGGTAGGTGCTGAACACCTCGTCGACGCGGTGGAGTTCGGCCACCGCCGCGTCCAGCGCCTCCCGGACACCGCTCGGCCGGCCGCCGCGGATGTCGAAGGAGAAGACCGTGCCCATGACCTCCTCGGCATGCCGCCACGGCTCAGCCACCGGCCTGATCCAGAGCGGACTGCAGGGACGTGCGGTACCCGTCGCTGGTGTACGTGGCTCCCGAGAGGGTGTCGATGTCGGCGCTCTGCGCGGCCAGCGCCTCCCTCGTCAGCTGGGGTATCGCGTAGCTGTTGATCTGCTGGTCCCTCGGGTTCTCCTGGGGGTACGTGACCGCGGTGACGTCGGTGATCTTGCCGTTCTTCACGGTGACACGGACCTGTACGGGGCCGTAGCGGGTCTGGACCGAGTCCCCGGTGACCGTCTTCGTGCCCGTGGCCGACCTGCTCGATCCTCCGGAGCCGGCCGACGCGCTCGAACCGACCGACGGTGCGCCCACAGCGACGCTCGGGGTCGTGTGCGGCTTCAGCGACAGCAGCAGCACCATCCCGGAGACGGTGGCGGCGCTCGCCAGCACGATGCGGCGCAGCGGACGGTTCTTCTTCAACCCGTGCATTTCTACGGCCTCACAGTTCGAACGACTCGTGCTGGATACGGCGGTCCGGAACCCCGGCGGTGCGCAGCGCCTCGTACAGGTCCTGGGCGAATCCGTGCGGCCCGCACAGGTACACGTCGCGCCCGGCGAGATCGGGCACGGCCGCGCGCAGGGACTCGGCCGTGAAGCTGGGGCGCTGCCCGTGCGGACCGTTGAGCGCATACAGCACCCTCGCCCCGCGCCACCGCGCGATGGCCTCGAGCTCCCCACCCAGGGCGAGGTCCTCGGTCGTGCGCGCCCGGTAGACGAGGGTGACGTCGCCGGGCAGCGTCTCGAACAGGGCCCGCAGCGGGGTGATGCCGACACCGCCCGCGATCAGCAGGGACTTGTGCGTGGTGCTCCGGTCGGCGGTCAGCGACCCGTAAGGGCCCTCCGCCCACACCCGCGTGCCCGGCCGCAGCATCGGGACGGCGGCGCTGTGGTCTCCGAGCGCCTTGACCGTGATCCGTAGCAGGTCCTGGCGGGGCGGCGCCGACAGGGAGTACGGCGTGGAGGTCCAGCGCATGCCCTCCGTGAGGAACCGCCAGCGGAAGAACTGCCCCGGTCGCGCACCCAACTCGTGCAGCTGCCGCCCGTGCATGACGACCGAGTACACGCCCGGCGCCTCCCGGTGCACGGACTCGACGCGCAGCCGGTGACGCAGGTTCAGCCGCACCGGGGCGAGGATCCGGAACCACATCACCAGGGCGGCGGCGCCCAGGTACAGCACGTACCAGGCCGCCTGCGCCGGGCCGTCGCCGGTGAAGTCGGACCCGAGGGCGAGCTGGTGGCCGAAGGCGAGGAAGACCGCGGCGTACGTGAGCAGGTGCACGTAGTACCAGAACTCGTGGTTGACCCGGCGGCGCACGGCGCGGGCCGAGGTGATCCCGACGGCGAACAGGATGACTGTGCCGGCGGTGCCCTTGAGCATCTCCGGGTAGTCCAGGACCACCGTGAGCGTCTCGTGCACGATCGAGGAACCGTCCTGGGCGGCGTACCCGAAGAGGATCAGCACGACGTGGGCGACCAGCAGGCAGATCGTGTAGCGGCCCGCCATCGCGTGCCAGCGCGCCACCCGGTCCGAGCCGATCCGCCGCTCGAGGAGCGGGACGCGGGCCATCAGCCCGACGAGTACGGCGCAGGCGTAGCCGCACAGCAGCCCCGCGATCCGCCCGGCCCCGGTCAGCAGGCCCGCCGTGCCCACGACCGACCCCGTGTCCTGCCACCACAGGGCGACCACCGCCGCGGCACCGCCCCACAGGAAGATGAGCACCGGGCCGGCGTGGGAGCGCCGGGGCTCGGGAGGCGCAAGGGCCACCGCCCGCTGCTCGTACACCGTCGTCATCCACTCGTCCTTTCGGCTGTCTGCGAGGCAACCTGCGGCTGTCCGCGAAGGGTGCTGCCGCAGTGCACGAGACCGAGACGGGTCCTGCGCCTGCCCGGGACGCAACTGTGCCGGGGGAACCTTTGAGCCGGCTCTGAGCGCACGGCGAGCGGCACAGCCTTCGGCGCAGGTGGCACGGGGTGGCGCGGTCCGGAAGGCCGGACCGGCGGCACGGCGGACTCAGAGGAAACTCAGAGCCCGAGAGCAGCAGACCCCGGCCCGGAGACGCCGCATCCTGGTACGTGAGATGAACACTCCCCGCTCCCGAGGCTCCGGCCTCCCCGCTCTCACCCGCCCCGACGGCACTCCCCTCCGGGTGCTCGTCGTCGATGACGACCCCGACCTGGCCGAGGTCCTGTCCGGCGCGTTGCGCTACGAGGGCTGGGAGGTGCGGACGGCCGGTGACGGCGCCTGTGCCGTCACCGAGGCGCGCGAGCTGCTCCCCGACGCCGTCGTCCTCGACGTGATGCTCCCGGACACCGACGGCTTCGCCGTGCTGCGCTCGCTGCACGCCGTACGTTCCGACGTGTGCGTGCTCTTCCTGACCGCACGGGACGCCGTCGAGGACCGCATCGCGGGCATCACGGCGGGCGGCGACGACTACGTGACGAAACCGTTCAGCCTGGAGGAGGTCGTCGCCCGGCTGCGCGGACTGCTGCGCCGCGCCGGCATGGCCCGGCAGCAGGGGGAGGACGGGCCGCGGCTGACCGTCGGCGACCTGGTCATGGACGAGGAGGCCCGCGAGGTCACCCGCGGCGGCGAGCTCATCGAGCTGTCCCCGACCGAGTTCGAGCTGCTGCGCTTCCTCATGCGCAACCCGCGGCGCGTGCTCAGCAAGGCGCAGATACTCGACCGCGTGTGGTCGTACGACTTCGGTGGCCAGGCCCATGTCGTCGAGCTGTACATCTCCTACCTGCGCAAGAAGGTGGACGCGGGCCGCGCACCCATGATCCACACGGTGCGTGGCGCCGGCTACGTGCTCAAGCCGGTGGTCCAGTGAGCACCCGTAGCCCTGTGACCACGGGCCTGCGGCGCCGGCTGTCGCGTCTGCCCCACCGGCTGTCGCGCCTGTCCTGGCCCCACACGCTCCGGGCGCGGCTCACCGCCGGACTCGTCGTGCTGCTCGCGGTCAGCTGTGCCGCCGTCGGCGTCGCAGCGGTGGTCGAGCTGGACGGCTTCCTCACCGGCCGCCTCGACCAGCAGCTGCGCGGCGTCGGCGAACGGTTCCCGGCGAGCCTGGAGCACGACGGGCGCCTGCCGTCGGACCACGACGGCGACGAGCGCGCCGACACCCGCCGGCAGGCCACCGGCACCTTCGGCGCCCGGCTGTTCGGTGACACGGTCACCAACGCCGCGGTGGTGGGCTCCACCAGCGGCACGGGCGATCTGTCCGCTCCGCTGAGCACCGGGGACAGGAGGGAGCTCGCCGCAATGCCGGCCGACGGCCGAGGGCACACCGTCGACCTGTCGTCGCTCGGCGCGTACCGCCTGATGGCGGTCGGGGGCATGGACGGCGACGTCCTGATCACCGGACTGCCCATGGAGCCCGTCGAGGCCACCCTCCACCGGCTGGAACTGGTCGCCGCGATCGTCTTCGGCGCGGCACTCGCCATCACCGGCGTCGCGGGTGCCCTGTGGGTGCGCTGGTCGCTACGGCCACTCAGCAGGGTGGCCGCGACCGCGACCCGCGTCAGCGAACTGCCACTGGCCAGCGGCGAGGTGGCCCTTCCGCCGCGCGCACCCGAGACCGACCCGCGCAGCGAGGTGGGCCGCGTCGCCGGCGCCTTCAACCGGATGCTCGGCCATGTCGAGGACGCGCTGACCAAACGGCACGCGAGCGAGGAACGGCTGCGCAGTTTCGCCGCCGACGCCAGCCATGAGCTGCGCACTCCGGTGGCGTCGGTCCGCGGCCACGCCGAACTGGCGCTGCTGCACCCCGGCGACGTGCCCCCGAAGGTGGTGCGGGCCCTGGAGCGCATCGCGGCGGAGTCGGCCCGTATGGGCGAGATGGTCGACGACCTGCTCCTCCTTGCCCGCCTCGACGCGGGGCGCCCGCTGGAACGCCGCCCCGTCGACCTCACCCGCCTGGTCCTGGACGCGGTCACGGACGCGCAGGCCGCAGGCCCCGGCCACCGCTGGACGCTGGAGCTCTCCGAGGAGCCGGTGAGGGTGACGGGCGACGGCCACCGGCTCCAGCAGGTGCTGGCCAACCTGCTGGCCAACGCACGTCTGCACACACCCGCCGGTACCACGGTGACTGTCTCCCTGGAATACGAGGATTCTGAGGAGCCGGACAAGGCGACGGCCGTACTGAAGGTCCACGACGACGGCCCCGGCGTACCCCCGGAGGTCCAGCCCGGAGTCTTCGAGCGCTTCACGCGGGCGGACCGCCGCCGCACCGAGGGCCCGGGCGGCGGCGCCGGCCTCGGACTGTCGATCGTGGCGGCGGTCGCCGAAGCCCACGGGGGAGGGGTCACGCTCGACAGCAGTCCGGGATCGACGACGTTCGCGGTTCGGCTGCCCGCAAGCAGCGAGTCCTCCTAGCCAGTGCCCCTCCCGGCAAGCTTTGCCCTGTCGCGACGGGCAAACACGGCCGGTCGCGGCACCAGCGACCGGGGGCAGCAGGGATGGCGCACCGAGTTCATGCTGAGGACCCCCGGGGCTCATTCGCCCCGGGGGTCCGGTCGATCACTGCGTCAGCCGTGGATCATGGCCGGCGGGTTACGACAGCTTGTACGTGGTGACCTGGTGGATGTTGTTGTCGGTCAGGTAGTAGCCGCCGCCGAAGTCGCCGGCAGTGCGGTCGAAGCCGTGGTCGTCGCTGTTGAGGGACAGAACCTCGTCGACGCCGTCTCCGTCGAGGTCTCCCGCGAAGTAGTTGCGGGCGCCCCCGAGGACGGGGGTGCTGCCGACCTCATGAGCCCAGCTGTCCTCGGACTCGAAGATGCTCGGGTCCCAGAGATACAGGCCGGCCTCCACACCGGCGACCAGGAGCTCGCGCCCGCCGGGACCGGTAAGGAAGCCGCCGCCGTACGACTGCGGGAAGACGCCCTGCTGGGTGTCGTCACCGTTCGCACGGAAGCGCCGGAACGACGCCGTGCCGCCCTCGTACAGCGCCCCGTCCTTGGCGAAGAAGCTGAAGTGCGTCCACAGACCGCCGGACATCCAGGTGTGCAGCACCTCGCCGGTGCGGCCGTCGCGGATCTCGAACCAGTTCTGCGGGCTGAGGGCGTCCGAGTCCCACTTGATGGGCGCGTTGACGGCCCACGTGTAGATGACCGCGTGCCCGTCGGCGTACGGGATCTCCTTGGAGGCGAAGACGCCCTCGTTCGGGATGGCGGTGCGGATGCCGCCGACCGCGTTGTCCGGGGCCTTCGGTGTGGCGGTCCAACGGGCCTTGCCAGTCTTGCCGTTGAGCGCGACCGCGTTCGTGGTCGGCGTGGTCAGCTGGAACGCGTTGAGGCTCGCGTACGAGGCGTACACCTGGCCGTCGCCCGTCGACGGGTCGGCGAAGCGCACGTCGCCCGCGTCCTTCGGGGCGCTGTACGTCCACAGGGCGTGACCGTCGCCGTAGTAGGCGCGCAGCGCGTCCGTCGGGACCAGGATGTCCAGCTCGCCGTCGCCGTTGAGGTCGGCCAGCTTGGCCGAGCGCACGAACTGGCCGCCGCCGTCGATCGTGGCGAGCGTCTTGCCGGTCTTGCCGTTGAGGACGACCGTCGCGGTGTCGGCCGCGACGACGATCTCGGTCTTGCCGTCGCCGTTGACGTCGCCGGTTTCGATGTCGTGGACCTCGCCGGGGACGGTGGCCCGCCACAGCTTCTGCGGCTTGCTGCCGTCGACGAGGGACGGGCCCGAGTAGGCCCACACGCCGTTGGACGAACCGCCCATGATCAGGTCGGTCTTGCCGTCATTGTTCAGGTCCGCGCCCTTGGCGAGGGCGATGTCGCCCTGCAGCGGCGTGACGTTCTCCGCCTTGCCGGTGCCGAGCTTGAAGGTGCGGATGTTCTGCCCCTGGTCGACCACGCGCACGTGTGTGCCCTGGTCGTCTGCGTAGACGTCCTGGAACATCGGAGCGGCGGCGACGCCCTTGTTCTGCCACTTGACGGCGCCCTTGCCGGAGAACACGGTCAGGGACGCGAAGCGCGAGCCGCCGCGGTTCTCCGGGTCGAAGATCTTGCGGTCGTCCTGGGCGGAGACGACCAGCGAGCCGTCGGTCACGCCGAGGCCCCAGATGCTGGACGAGTCCCTGGAGTTGTCGGCGTCCCGCTTGATCGTGCTCGACCACAGGAGCTTGTCCGCGTCGGCCCCGTCGAGCACCCGGACGGTGCTGGCGTTGACGTACAGGTTCTCGTCCAGCGAGGACTCCGCGACCACGTACTCGTCGCCGGCCTTGGCACCGAGGTCGCCGACCGTCAGCGCGGTCGGCACCACGTTGTCGCGGCCGTCGAGGGTGGATCGGTCACCGGTCTTCAGGTCGTACGCGGCGACCTCGTAGCGCACCGCGTCCGTGGTGTCCGCCTGCTCGATCGCGACGAGCCGCTTGCGGCCGGCGTCCAGGCGCAGCTGACGGCTGTACAGCATGCTGTCGGTCTGCCAGGTGACGGAGCCGTCGGCGGTGTCGAGCAGGGCGGTGCGGCCGCGCGCGGCGACGCCGTCGTCCTTGGCCAGGTTCCAGGAGACGGAGACCTTGCCCTTGCCGAGGTCCTGGATGTCGCCCCAGTTCACGTACCGGGCTTCCTCGGTGTCGTACGTCCACGTCTGCGCCGGGGTCAGCTTTCCGTCCGCGGACGAGAAGCGGATGCCGGTCAGGGTGGCCGTCGCGTCGGCCGGGACCTTCGCGTCGCTGCTCATCCGGGGTGCGTCGGCGATCAGCAGGGTGCCGTCGACGATCTTCACCATGGAGGCGTGGTTGTAGAGCTTCGACCAGACGGTGGTGCCGGTCTTGCCATCGAGGACCGTCACGAACGTGCCGGTGCTCAGGTTCGAGCCCGGCGAGGAGAACGCCCGCGGGTACGGGGTCGCGCCGACCAGCGCCGTGAACACCAGGTCCGGGACGCCGTCGCCGGTCAGGTCACCGGTCGAGTAACCGGAGTCCGAGTTGGGCGAGAACGGCGAGACCGCGTTGTAGCCCATGAGGATCTGCGCCGGGTACGGCTCGACGCGCCACACCTGGAGCGGCTTGACCTGCCAGTCCGTGAAGAACGAGCTGCTGGTGCGGGCCCACGTCTCACTGCCGTCGGCGGCATGGCGCTGCACGTAGCCCATGCTGTTGACGGAGAAGTAGTCGCCGTTCTTGCCGACCGGCACCGTGGCGCCCATGCCGCGCACGCCTTCCAGCGTGGACTTCGCGGTCGTCGTGACCTTGGTCGTCGGGTCGACGTCGGTGGACGCGCCGGCCGGCTGCGAGCCGCTGCCGGAGTCCGTGGCGGGGGCGTCGTCCTCCTTCTTCGTGCCGGTGGTGTCCTCGGCCGTGACCCACGGGTCGAGGGCCACGTGTGCGGCCAGCGTCTTCGCCTCGGCGCTGCTCAGTTTCATCGCCGAGCCGCTGTCGTCGGCGGCCAGGGCCTGTGGGGCGGCGGTCAGGCACAGGCCCGCCGCGACCAGGCCGGAGGCGAGCCTGAGGGCCCGCCGCGAGTGGTGGGCTCTCATCACTTGGCTCCCTGCGTGAAGCTGATGGCCGTGCCGTTGGCGAGCACGGACTGGTTGAAGGAGTACTGCAGGGCGTCGCTGCCGGACTGGTTCGCGATGCCGACGGTGGCACCCGCGCCCTTGTCCGCGACGGACTGGTACTGGAGGGTCACGGCGCCGGTGGCCTCGTCGAAGACGGCCTCGAAGGTGGCGCGGCCCGACGTGCCGTTCGCGTAGGCGGCGTTGTTCCAGACGATGGCGAACGCGCGGTTGCCCTTCGTGCCGGTGGTGGCCGTCTGCACGGAGGACTTCTTGTCCAGCGTCAGGTCGTCCCACAGCGGGGCGACGATGCCCTTCACACCGTTCACGCCGGTCGTCGGCAGCGCGGTGTTGCTGTAGTCGCCGACACGCGAGGACAGGAAGTTGACCAGGCCGTCGGTGGTGACCGAGGCCGAGGAGTACGAGACCCCGTACAGCTTCACCGAGAACGGCAGCGCGACCTGCGCGGAGTCCTCGTCACCGGACAGGGCGACCTTCTTGGAGCCCGCGATCCAGGAGTACGCGGCCGGGGCACAGCTGTTGCCCGAGTTGTCCGTGCGGTTCGGGATCTTCACGTCCTTGGTCAGGTCGGCGGCGCCGACGGTGGCGGCACCGTTGTAGACGCCGTTGCACAGGACCGGGGCCGCGGGCTTCACCACGACGCCGTAGGACCCCTCGGCGACCTTGGCGAAGGAGTACTTGCCCTGGGCGTTGGTGGTGACGGCGTCCAGCGGCGAGCCGTTCAGCTCGACCTTCGCACCGGCGAGGGCCTTGCCGGTGACGTCGAGGACGGTGCCGGAGACCTGGTGCGAGGGAACCGCGGTCAGCGCGATGTCCTGGGTGTAGGTCTGCTCGGCGGCGAGCGTGACACCGGTCGCCGAGCCGTTCGCGTAGCCGTAGCCGGTGAAGGCGAAGGAGTACGTGCCCGGGGGCAGCGGCAGACGGTACGCGCCGTCCGGGCCGGTGGTGACCGTGCGGACGGAGCCTGCGGCGTCGGCGGCGTTCACGGTGATGTTCGGCAGAGCCGCGCCGGTCGCCCTGTCGGTGACCTTGCCGGTGACGGTGGCCGCGGTGTGCGGGGCCTTGTCGATGGAGGCGAGAATGTCGAGCTTGCCCTCGCCCCAGACGTTGTTCATGCCGGCGGTGCCGCCGCAGTGCGTGTCGTCGATGTCGATCGCGCCCTCGTTGAGGAGCTCGCGCGTCTCGTCGATGTTGCCGATCAGCGACGGAGCCGCCGACCACAGCAGCGCCACCGCGCCCGCGACGTGCGGCGTCGCCATCGACGTACCACTGATGGTGTTGTACGACGAACCCGGCCAGGTGGAGGGGATGTCGACACCCGGCGCGGAGATGTTCGGCTTCGCCGAGCCGTCGACCAGGGACGGGCCGAAGCCGGAGAACGAGGCGATCTTGCCGGTGGAGTCGTACGCGCCGACGCCGTAGGACGTGGCCTGCGAGCCGGGAGCGTGCGCGGTGGAGCAGGTCTTGCCGTCACCGTCGTTGCCGGCCGCGAACGCCTCGAAGATGCCCGCGGCGTTCCAGGCCTCGACGATGTCCTGGTAGAACGTCGTGTCGCCGCCGCCCCAGGAGTTGTTGACGATGTTCGGGGCGAGGTCCGGGCGCGGGTTCTGCCCGTTGTGGTCGGTCGGCGCGAGGATCCACTGGCCGGCGGCGAGCAGGCCGTCGTCAGGGCACTCGCTGGTCGCGCAGCCCTTGGCGGCGATCCACTTCGCGTTCGGCGCGACACCGATGCCGTTCTTGCCGACCATCGTGCCCATCGTGTGGGTGCCGTGGCCGTTGTTGTCGCACGGGGTGCCGTCGGAGGGGCAGTTCCCGGTCGGGTCGTAGAAGTTGTAGTCGTGCGTGAAGGTGCCGTCGCCGTTGTTGCCGCGGTACTGCTTCACCAGGTCCGGGTGGTCGTACTGCACACCGGAGTCGACGCTGGCGATGACGATGCCCTCGCCGCGGTCTTCGTACTGCTTCCAGACGTCGTCGGCGTTGATGTCGGCCACGCCCCACTCGGGGGTGTCGTCACCGGTGGCGGACGAGTCCGTGCCCGCCGAGGTGGTGCGCGACTTGGTGACCGTGCTGTCCGACGTCTCGACGTCGTCGAGCTTGTACTTCTGCTCCTTGACGATCGAGGCGACGTCCGAGCGCTTCGCGAGCTCGTTCACGAGGTCCGCGTCACCGGTGACCTGGATCGCGTCGGCGATCCAGTAGTCCTTGTGCCCGACCTTCTCCTTGTCCAGAAAGGAGGTGAGCGACTTCTGGCTGTTCGCGGCGTGCGCGCGCAGCTCCTTGTACGCGGCCTTGGCCTTGGCGGCGTGCGTCTTCTGCTTCTTGGCGCCGGACAGGTCGGCCTGGTCCTTGAGGACGACGAAGAAGGTCGCGTCGCCGCCCTTGGCGACGGCGCTGCGCAGCGCCGAGTCGATCTTCGCGGTGGCCGATGCCGGGACGGTGTCGGCCATCGCCGGTATCGGGCTGGTCAGCAGGGCGGCCGCCGCGGACAGCGAGGTCGCCGCCCACACTGCACGTCTGCGTCGGGACGGACGGGGCAGGGGCATCAAGGGTGCTCCTCCGGGACAGGAACGGTTGGGGCAGCGCCCGACGCTAGAAAGGGACCGTTACTGCGGCATTACAGGACCCGAGCGCGCCTCTCAGCCGGAGCGGTCGGTCGCGGAGTCGGGCCACGGAACAGCTGGATGTGGTGCTGTCCGCACCGGGCTCGGCACGCAGGCCGACCGCGACCTCCGGGCCGGCTTTCCGTACGTCGTCGCTGCCGGCGGCACACGCCGCCCTGTCACCGGCGACGGTGATGGCCGCCTGTGCGCGAACGGATCCGGTCTCGTCCGCCTTCCTGCTCCGCCCGAACAAGCGCCCGCGCTCCGCGACATGGCCGGGTGGGTGCCGGCTCGCTGTCGGCGGCGCGGGCGGACCGGGATCCGACAACTTGTCATGCCTACGTCCTCGGCTCGAATCCGGCCGGGGGCTCAGGGGAACCCCCGGGCCCTACTCGCCGTGACCTGCGAGTTTCCCTCGTTCCTGCCTGCTGTTCACCAACTGCCGGGGGCATAAGGAGGGTCTGCCACTCCGCCCTTATGATTCAGGCGACAAGATGCTCGCCTCCCTGGTCCGGATGCGCGGAGCATCCCCGCGTCTGGAGGGGGGACCGCGGACGGAGGCTGGGCACAGCAACGACTGCACCCGGTTCACTGCCGTGATGGAGGAGATCCGGATGCCTCGGCACCGGCCCGGTACAGCGACGGGTCCGGCCTGACCGTGTCCTGGGCGGCGAGGGCTACAGCTCCCGCCCGTCCGGACCTGGATCAGGCAGCGGGGCAGCGGCGACACCATCCCCGAACGGGCCGACCAGATCCGCAACCGGCGGTTCCTGATCAATCACGGCCGCGCAGGCGCCCCCGCGCAGCCGACAGAGAGCACGAGGCAGTTCTGTGAACATACGCAAACGGTGGACGGCTCCCCTCGGGGCCGGACTCGCGGTGGCCCTGCTGGGCGGCTGCGCCTTCCAGTCCGATGGAGGCGATGCCGAGTCCGGCAACTCGATCGTCGTGGGCATGTCGGACGACGTCCTGGCCGCGGATCCGGCCTCGGGCTACGACCCGGGATCCTGGCTGCTGTTCAACAATGTCTTCCAGTCCCTGCTCAGCTTTCCCCGAGGGGAATCGACCCCGCAGCCGGAAGCGGCGAAGTCCTGCTCGTTCGCGGACGGCAGCAGGACCTACCGGTGCACGCTCCGCGACGGCCTGAAGTTCAGCAATGGCGACAGCCTCACCTCCGAGGACGTCAAGTACTCCTTCGACCGGGCGATCAGGATCGACGACCCCGGCGGCCCCGCGCCGCTGCTCTCCACGATCGAGAAGATCACCACTCCGGACGAGCGAACGGTCGTCTTCCAGCTCAACGTTCCGGACGCCACCTTCCCCAGCAAGATCGCCTCGGGCGCCGGCTCCATCGTGAACCACCGCGAGTACCCGGCGAACGGCCTGCGCAAGGACGGCAAGGCCGTCGGGTCGGGTCCCTACAAGCTGAAGTCCCTCGACAAGTCGAAGGCCGTCTTCTCGGTCAACTCCGGCTACGAAGGCACAGCGCGAGTGAAGAACTCGGGCATCACCCTCGAATTCTTCCGGGGCGACCAGAAGAAGCTGGCGTCGGCGCTGCAGAAGGGTGACATCGATGTCGCCTACCGTGGTCTGACCGCGCAGGACACCTCCCGGCTGGAGGAATCCAGCGCCGCGGCCGACAAGGGCATCGACGTCGTCGAAGGCACCAGCGCCGAGGTGCAGCACCTGGTCTTCAACATGAAGGACCCGGTGGTCGGACAGCTCCCCGTGCGCAAGGCCATCGCGTACCTGGTCAATCGTGACGCCCTCGTCAGCCAGGTCTACCACTCGACGGCCACCCCGCTGTACTCGATCGTCCCGGCCGGCATCACGGCCCACAACACCGCGTTCTTCGACAAGTACGGCGGGAGCCCGGAGCCGGACAAGGCCGAAGACGCGCTGCGCAGCGCGGGTATCACCGACAAGGTGAAGCTCACGCTGTGGTCCACGCCGAGCCGCTACGGCCCTGCCACCGACGACGAGTTCCGGGCGATCGCCCAGCAGCTCAACGCGAGCGGACTGTTCGAAGCGCAGGTCAAGTCCCTCCCCTTCGACCAGTACGAGAAGCGGATAGCGGCCGGTGAGCTCGGCGTCTACGTGAAGGGCTGGGTCCCGGACTACCCGGACCCGGACAACTTCACCCAGCCCTTCTTCGGCAAGGACAACGTCCTGCAGAACGGCTACGAGAACGACGACATCACCGACCGCATCATTCCCGACGCCGCCTCCCGGGCCGAACGGGGCACCACCGAGAAGGCCTTCAACGAGCTCCAGGACGACGTGGCCGAGGACCTGCCGATCCTGCCGCTGTGGCAGGGCAAGCAGTATGCGGTGGCGGCCGACGGCATCTCCGGCCTGGAGTGGACCCTGGACACCTCGACCGTCTTCCGCTTCTGGGAGATCAGCAAGTACTAGCTGTTCTGTACGTCCTGGAACGGTGAGGGCCTTCCGGTCCGGTGTGGATTGCGACATCCGCACCGGACCGGAAGGCCCTCGTGCTTCACCGTGACGCCGGTCAGGCGCCCTTCAGATGGCGCATCAGGCGTTCGAAGTCCTGCCAGCCCGACAGGTCCGACGGGTCGCCCGGCAGCGGGTAGTACAACGCGGGGCGGGTCTTCGGACCGAGCTGGACCGGGGGCTCGGACAGCGGGGTGCGACGGGCGCGGTCACCGGGCATCTCGCGGACCTCCTCCGCGCCGAGCACGAACGCCACCGGGACGCCGGGGCCCTCGAAGCGGGGCGGTACCGCCAGGTCGCGGCGGGCCTTGCGGATCTGGATCAGCATCGACTGCAGGTGGTGGCGGGTGGCGAGGATCTCCGCGACCCGGGGCAGCGCGTCCACCGGCGGCTCCTCGCCGGGCCCGTAGCCGAACGCCAGGGTGACGTCCTCCTCCACGCCCGCCGTCGTGCGGCTGATGCGGACCGTGGCGAGGCCGGGCCTGTCCGGGCTGCCGACCACGACGATCCAGGTCGGCGCGGGCGACCTGTCGTGGGCGACATCGGTCAGCTGGCGCAGCGACCAGGGCAGGTTGGCGGGTTCGGCGGTGCCCCAGCCGGCCGGGGGGTTCCCGGTGAGTTCGCGCCATACCGATTCCAGGGCGCCGCCGAGGACGAGCCGGTCGTCGGCGGGGTGGACGGTGCGGAACGAGAGGGCGAGCTGGCGTTCGCCGGTGTCGGTGAACTCCTTGAAGGCGGCGGCGACCGGGGTGCGTGGGTCGTCGGGGGTCGCGTCGGCCGCCTCGACGGTCGCGAACATGCCGTTCTGCCAGCGCAGCACGGCGCCGGACAGACCGTCGTAGTAGCCGTCCCGCTCGTCCTGCACGACCCAGCGCGACGGCCAGCCGGGCAGGCTTCCCCGTACGGCCGGGGAGAGCGTGGTTCCGGGTGAGGTGACGATCTGGAGGCCGATCTCGGCGTTGGCGGTGGCCCGGAACGCGTCGGAGAGCCAGGCCGTCATGGCCACCACGGGCCGGTCCTGGATGACGACGGCGACCTTGTCGGTGAGCGCGTCGATCGCGGGCTGCGCGGCGGCGGGCGTGGGGGCGACGGCGACGCCCTCGCTCTTCACCACGGCGACGGAGCGTGCGGCCTCCGGCGGCCAGGCGGAGCCGCCCGCGAGCGTGATGAGGCGGGCCGCGAACGTGCCCGCGATCCGCTCGGCCTCCTCGACGCCGGTGGTGGCGCGTGCTTCGGTCCACCAGAACGGAACGGCGGGTGCCGTTGCTCCGAGCAGCCGCTCGGCCTCGCCCGCGACCTGCACGAGCAGGGGTGCCTCGACGGAGACGAGGGGCCTGCCCTCGGGGTCGCAGAGCTGTACGACGGCGCCCTCGCCGGTGGTCTCCACCAGCTTGTCGGGGCCTCCGGAGAGCAGGCCCGCGATCACGCTGAGCGGGTCGGGCATTTTCGGGGTGAGGGCGATGACGTCCTTGGTCATGTGGTCGTCCGGTCCTTCGTGGTGCGTGGCGTGGTGGTCGTGCGTCGCGTGATCTGCGTGCGCGGGCCGGTCCTGTGGTGGCGGCTCACCCGGCGGTGTACACGGTCTGGATCAGCCGGTTCGACTGGCCCCTGCGGACGAGTACGCCGCGCCCGGCCGGCTGCTGGGTGGCGTACACCCCGGGGAACAGCTGGCCCTCGCTGCGGTCGCCGGCCATGACGACCGCCGAGGCACCCGACTCGCGCAGGCCCTGCATCAGCGGTTCGTACATGCCGCGCGAGGCGCCTGCGACCCGGCGGGTCAGGACGAAGTGGAGCCCGATGTCGACCGCGGACGGGATGTACGGCAGGAAGGGTGCGAGCGGGGCCAGTCCCGCGGTGGTCAGTACGTCGTAGTCGTCGACGAGGACCACGATCCGCGGGCCGCTGCCCCAGCTGCCGGGCTCCAGGTCCTCGCTGCCCGCGCTGTCGTCGGGCAGCCGCTTCTCCAGCTCGGTCGCGATACCGGCGGCGAGGCCGGCGCACATCTTGGCGTTGTACGCGTAGCCGCCGCGGAACTCCTCGGGGATCGCGCCGCGCAGTCCGCGTCGCGGGTCCATGACGGCGAAGACGAGTTCGTCCTCGCTGTAGCGCTCGATGAGTCCGCCGGCGATGGTCTTGAGGAGGTTCGTCTTGCCGCATTCGCTGTCGCCCATGATCAGCAGGTGCTGGTCGTGGTGGAACAGGTCGAGGAGGACGGGCGCCAGGGCCGTCTGGTCCAGGCCGATCGGTACGCGCTGCGGTTCGGCGACCGGGCCGGGCAGCAGGTGCGGTTCCAGGATGTGCGGCAGGACCCGCACCGGCTGAGCGACTTCACCGCTCCAGGTGGCGCGGACGGTGCGGGCCGTCCGTTCCAGGACGGCGCCCAGGTCCGAGGTGTCGGGGAGCCCGTCGGTGCGGGGGAGGGCGACCTGTGCGAAGAGTTTGCCGTCGGTGAGGACGCGGCCGGGCTCGTCGGGCGACAGGGTCTGGGCGAGCTTGCGGTCGATGCTGGACTCGCTGGGGTCGTTGAGGCGCAGTTCGACGCGGGTGCCGAAGTTCGACTGGGTGGCGATGCGGACGTCGTTCCAGCGGAGCATGCCGGCGACGACGTGGATGCCGTAGCCGCCGCCCCGCTTGAGGATGTCGACGACGGCGTCGTCGAGCTCCTCGAAGTCGTCGCGCAGCGCACCGAAGCCGTCGATGATCAGCACGATCTCGGCGGAGGCCAACTGGGGCAGCCGGCCTGCCGCGTGGAGGGTGCGCAGCTGCTCGACGGAGTCGATGTTGTGCTCGCGGAAGAGTTCCTCGCGCGTGGCGAGGGCGCTGCGTACCTCTTCGACGGTGCGTCCGGCGCGTTCGCGGTCGGCACGTCCTGCGACGCCGCCGACGTGCGGCAGGTCCGACAGTGCCTGGAGGCCGCCGCCGACGAGGTCGAGGCCGTAGACGCCGACCTCCTGCGGGGTGTGGGTCAGTGCGAGGGACAGGGCGAGGGTGCGCAGCAGGGTGGTCTTGCCGGACTGCGGGCCGCCGATGACGGCGGCGTGACCGCCTGCCACGGTGAGGTCGAGGTACCACTCGCCCTGCCACTGCTTGGTGGGGTCGTCGAGCAGGCCGAGCGGAACCCGGAGCGCGCTGCTGCGCTTGGCGAGCTGCATGCCGCGCGGGCCGACGTCGAGCGGGCCGGCGACCTTGTCGAGGGCGACGGCCGCGGGCAGCGGGGGCAGCCAGATGCGGCGTACCGGTCCGGCGGCCTTCTCCAGCTGTCCGACGATGACGCCCATCTCGGTCGGCCCGGTCTCGCGACGCCTGGCGGTCGGTTCCTGCTCGCCGGAACCCTCCTTCTTCGCGAGGGTGTTGAACGCCTCGTACTCGAGGGCGAGCGGTCCGGAGTCCGCTTCCTCGGCGCGCTGCACGGGGCCGCGGTAGGCGCCGGACACGTAACTCGCCTTGAAGCGTTCGTAGTGGCTGGTGTCGACCTTGAGGTAACCGAAGCCGGGCAGCGGCGGCAGGTGGAAGGCGTCGGTGGTGTCCAGGACCGTGCGGGACTCGTCGGCGGAGAAGGTGCGCAGGCCGAGCCGGTACGAGAGGTAGGTGTCCAGGCCCTTGAGCTTGCCGCCCTCGATGCGCTGGCTGGACAGCAGGAGGTGTACGCCGATGGAGCGGCCGATGCGTCCGATGGACAGGAACAGGTCGATGAAGTCCGGTTTTGCGGTGAGGAGTTCACCGAACTCGTCGATGACGACGAACAGGTGCGGCAGCGGGTCCAGGTCGGGTCGCTTCTCGGCGCGCAGGGCGGCGTAGTCGCCGATGTCGGCGACGTTGCCCGCGTCCTTGAGGACCTGCTGGCGGCGCTTGACCTCGCCGGCGAGCGAGGCGTGGACGCGTTCGACGAGTCCGGCCTGGTTCTCCAGGTTGGTGATGACGCCGGCGACGTGCGGGAGTTCCGCGAAGGGTGCGAAGGTCGCGCCGCCCTTGTAGTCGACGAGGACGAGCGCCAGGTCCTCCGGCGGGTGGGTGGCGACCAGGGCGAGGACGAGGGTGCGCAGCAGTTCCGACTTCCCGGACCCGGTGGCGCCGACGCACAGGCCGTGCGGGCCCATGCCGAGCTCGGACGACTCCTTGAGGTCGAGGAGCACCGGTTCGCGGGCGTCGCTGACACCGATCGGCACGCGCAGGAAGGAGCGTTCGCCGCGCGGTGCCCACAGGCGTTCGAGGTCGAGCTGTGCGACGTCGTCGATGCCGAGGAGGTCGGCGAAGTCGACGGGGCCGGACAACGGGGCGTCGACGAGCGATTCGGCGGCGAGCCGCAGGGGGGCGAGCATCCGGGCGAGGCCTTCGGCGAACGGGATGGTGATCTCGTCGACGGTGCCGTGGGCGCTGATCGGTTCCTTCTCGCGCAGGTCCTCGATGAGCACCTCGTTGCCGTCGACGGTGATGCGCACGCCGACGTGTCCGGGCTCCTGGACCCGGTGTTCGAGCAGGTGGAGCATGGTGACGCTCATCTCGCGCAGGCCCACCGCGTCGTCGGGGCACGGCAGGTCCACGGCGTCCTCGCCGTGTCCGTCGGCGACGACGAGCAGCCGCGACGTCATGGACAGCGCGTCCTTGCCGGACAGGCCGCGGCGCACCTCGGCCGCGTACGAGGCGCGCCGGCGCAGTTCCGCCCCGATCTGCCGGGCGAGCTGGGGCGCGGACGGGGCGATGCGGCGGGCGGCGACGGGGCCGTCGAGCTGTTCGGTGTCGAGCAGGTGCGGCATCCACTTGGCCCATTCCCAGTCGGCGAGCCGGTCGCCGGGCACGGCGAGGGCCATCGCCACGTCGTCGGGGGCGTGGGTGGCGGCGGTCTGCACGAGCAGGGCGCGGGCGACGCGCAGGCAGTCCTCGCGGGGGCCGATGACGCTGACGTTGCCGACGCGGTCGAGCGGGACGGTGAGCGGGAGTTCGGTGCCGGTATGGAACCGGGCCATGAGGGCCGACGCCTCGTTGAGCATGAAGCGGTCGGGCGGGGAGAGGACGGAGGAGCCCTGCTGGGCCACTTTCAGATCGCGGACGGGCATTTCGCCGGTGCCGACGCGGACCCGCAGGAAGTCGCCGTCGAAGCGGCGGCGTTCCCAGAGCCGGGCCGGGTCGCGCACTATGTCGTACAGGGCGTCCGGCGGCGGTGTGAGGATCTCGGTGCGTTCGCGCCGCTCGCGTTCCTCACCGGAGAGTTCCTCGCGCAGGTCCTCCAGATAGGCGAGGTAGGCCTCGCGCTGGGTGCGGCGGGTGCGCTGGGCCTTGCCGCGCTGGGAGAAGACGAGGGCGACGGAGCCGATGACGGTGACGACGAGGATGATCGCGCCGAGTCCGGCGAACTGACTGTTGCGCACGACGGTCATCATCACGACGGACGACATGACGCCCGCCACGGGCAGCAGCGACATGGCGATGTTGCCCGACTTCCCCTCGGGGAGGTTGGGCGGGGCCTCGATGGTGCGTGCCTCGGAGGGGGCCGCGGGCCGGGTGGTCCTGGCCGGGCGGTGGATCAGTCGGGTACTCATCGGCGTCCGTCACTCACGGTCGGGCTCGGCATCGGGTTCAGTGGCGCTTCTGGGAGAGCTGGAAGACGTCCGCGGCGAGACGGGTGGCGGCCTCCCGGGTCGAGTGGGCGAGCAGCTCGGTGCGGATGAGGCCGCCGGCGGCCAGGTGCCGGTCGTACGGCAGGACCTGGACGCTCGCCCCGGTGGACCTGAGCTTCTCGGCGGCCTCGGTGAGGTCGAGTCCGGCGTGCGGTACGAGTTCGGTGAGTACGACGACGGTGCCGGCGATCACATGCTTCGGCAGTCCCTGCATCCACTGGAGCACCGAGTACGTGCTGGTGACGCCCTCCAGCGTGGCGGGGGCGGTCAGGATGCGGGCCTGCGAGGCGGAGAGCGCGACCCGGGCGACCTCGGCGGGCAGCGTCTCGCAGTCGACGACCGTGACGCCGAAGTAGCGGCGCAGCGAGACCATGACGCCTTCGTACGCCTTGCTGCCCAGCATGGCGCCGATCTGTCCCTGGCTGCCGGGCAGCAGCCAGGCGTTGCCCGGCAGCTGGACGAGATAGCCCGTGATGTCGAGGAGCGACATCTGCGGTTCGACGATGTCGGCGAAGTCGCCGATGGTCCAGCGCAGCGTCTCCGCGCCGAGCCGCAGCGGCAGCGAGCCGAGCGCCGGGTCGGCTTCGACGACGAGGACCGGGTCCTGCCGGTAGTGCGCGTACGTGGTGCCGAGCAGCGCGGCGACGGTCGTCTTGCCGGCGCCGCCCCGGATGGAGGTGACGGCGATCTGCCGCCCGGTCGTCACGGGCTGCTGGAGCACCTCGGCGATCCGGGTGATCTCGGCGACTTCCTTCGCCGCCGACGAGGAGACGGTACGGCGCACGGCGCGTGTGGCCCGCGAGGCGAAGGACTGCCCGTGCCGCGGCTTGCGCCCCGTGGTGACCAGGGCCTTGTCGACCACGGGCCGGGAGTCGGGGGCGTGGTGGGGGCGGGTGGTGGGGGTGTAGGCGGATGCCTGCGCCGTGGCGGTGGCCTGGGGCTGCTGCGGGGCGGGCCCGTGCTGGTGGGCGACCTGCTGGTACGCGGCGGGGGCACTCTGGTACGCGCCCTGCTGCGGCGGATAACCGTAGGCCGGGTCCGGTGCGGGCTGGGCGTGACCGGGGTGGCCTGCGGGGGAGGGCTGCTGGGGCGGGTAGCCGTAGCCGGCGGCCGGTGCGGGGGCGGCCTGCTGCGGGGACGTGTAGCCGTATGCGGCGTCGGGCGCGGGCCGGGGGTGTCCGGGGTGGGCCGCGGGGGCGCCCTGGTACGCGTCCTGCTGGGGCGGGTACCCGTAGCCGGGCTGCGGTGCGGCGGCCTGCGGGGGTGCCGCGTACCCGGCGCCGGGGTCCGGTGCCGGGGCGCCCTGTGCGTGTCCGGCGGGTCCCTGCGTACCGGGTCCCTGCGGGCCCTGCTGGGCCGGATCCTGCTCCGGGCCGCCCTGCTGCGGGGTGCTCGGCCGGCCGGTGGCGCCGCGCAGGTCGCGCAGCACATCGCCCTGCCAGTTGTCTCCGTTCGGCATGTCAGCCTTCCTCTTTCCGCCCTGCTGCCCCGCTCGGAGCGCCTGAGCGTCGACTCAGAACTTGTTGAGCAGCTGTCCGTACACGCCGAACGCCCCGACGGCGAGCGGGAAGAGCCCCACGACACCGATGGACTCGACCAGGTCGCCCATGCGCCGAAGCCGGACCTGCACATGCTCGGGCGGCTGCACCGCCAGGACGAGCAGCGGCAGGACCGCGGCCGCGCAGAGCACGGCGAGCGGTCCGGCGCCTCCGGCGTGCTGCATCCACACCATGACGAGCCGTACGACGAGGACCGCGGCGGCGGCGATGAGTGCCACGACCTCGGCGACCAGAGGGAAGGCCCGTGCCCGGGAGAGCAGCACGAGAGCCACGAGTGCGGGCAGCGCCGTGGTCCACACGGTCGGTGTGTGCGCCTGGGTGAGCAGCCAGCCGCCGGCCGCCGCGGAGAGGGCGGTGACGGTCGTCGCGAGAGCGAGGCCGCGGTGGGTGGCCGCGAGCGCGTTGCCCACCTGGTGGCGGCTGACGGAGATGTCCCCGGAGCGGCGGTCGTCGAGTGCGGTGAGACCGGAGGCCATCAGGGCCAGCCGGGGCAGCAGCCCGAGCAGCACCACCGAGAAGACGGCCATGACGGCGCCCAGCCGGGACAGGTCGTCCTGGACGGCGGCGACGGCTTCCCACACCACGGTGATCGCGGCGGTCGCCACGGCGCCGATGAGCCCGCCGCGGCCGAGCGGCGAGAAATAGCCGAGCAGCAGCAGGACGAGGACGAGTGCGCCCGCGACGGCGGCGAGCCGCGCGGTCCCCGGCCAGTCGTACGCGTCGGCGGCGGTCCAGGCGGTGACGATGCCGAGCCCGCCGGAGGCCAGCAGCAAGGCGGTCGCGAGACCGCGGTTGCCCTGGCCGATCCTGGCGACGAGCGCGCCCGCCACCAGAAGAAGGAGCGTGACCGCGACGAGTGCGCCCGCCAGGGTGTCGAGCGCGAACTCACGACGGGCGAGCAGCGCCGCGATCACCGCGAACGCCACGGTCGCCACGCCCGCGCTGGTCCGGCGCGCGGCGGGACGCCAGCGCCACGCCTGGAGGTCGAGGTCGTCGGCCACCAGATCCGTGACGTCGTGGACGACGGGGGCGGGCGGCGCGGAGTGGGCCCGGACGAGCCGGAGCACGGCGCCGTCCGCGATCTCGGCGGAGGACAGCGTGCTGTCGTGCGGCAGCGCGGAGCCGTCCGACGTGATCAACTGCCGTGTCATGGGGCGTGCCGCGGCCCGGTCGTCCAGCAACTGCAGTATGTCCGGGAGCAGTTGCCCGATCGGTGTGTCGGACGGCAGGACGATGTCGGCGCGGCGTCGCTCGCCGACCAGGGTCACCCGGCTCAGCTGAGCCCGGGAAGTCATTGCTGTGCTCACCACTTTACGGGAACCTATCGTCGCGACATTGAGGACGGGGGCCGGCTGGACGCGCCCGGGGTGCTGTTCACGGAAGTCGTCATCGGGCGGCCGGAACTACGGAGAACCGGGGCTGGATCCACCGGACTTGTCCGGTTTCG
This sequence comes from Streptomyces sp. JH14, assembly GCF_029428675.1. Lineage (GTDB taxonomy): Bacteria > Actinomycetota > Actinomycetes > Streptomycetales > Streptomycetaceae > Streptomyces. Next base: position 3,982,207 of record NZ_JAJNEL010000001.1, read on the forward strand.
CGGTGGGGGCCGGCTGCTCGTACTGCTGCTCCTGGCGCTGCTGCTTCTCCTGCTCGGCCTTCTGCTTGGCCAGCGTGTGCTGGAGGAAGGACCACCCGACGCATCCCGCGCACAGGACGGCCGCGATGGCGATCCCGGCGAACACCTTCCCGAGCCGCTCGTCCGCCGTGCGCCGGGACCGCTGTACACCGAACAGCAGCGCGTCCCGCATCCTGCGGCGGCGTACCGCCACCGATTCCAGAAGCTGGCTGTCGTAATCCCGTGCCATCAGTCGTCCGCTGCCTCAGTCGTCCGTTGCCTCGGTCATGGTCGGCGAACCGTCGCGCGTACCGCGTCCTGCGTCCACTGCACGAACGTTGCCGTGCCCGGCCGCAGACCGTCGGGCGCGCCCGACGCGCGCCACGGCGCCGACGGCGGCGTCGGCCGACTTCGTCCGTGGTGCTGCAGTCGGTTGCGCGTGTTGCGGCATACGGAATCCCCCTTGCTTTGCCTCCGCAACATAAGGCATGGACAAGTCAGCAGTACAACCCGGAGCCGGGAGTGGGACAGACCCCGGACAATCATGAAGCAGTTCCAAAGGAGAGGAATCAGGGCGATACAGACGATGCGCCGGTGAGTTGTGGGGCGGGGGATGAGGAACGGCGGGCGCCGGGGCTGCCCGGTCCGCAACGATGCCGATGAACGACCGGTGCTGCTCGGCCCAGTGGGACTGCACCCACTGAGTCGTACGGCCCAGTTGCTCACGCACCGGCTTCGGTACGCGCAGGTGCCTGACCGAACACCGAAGAATCCTCGTGCACGGGACTGTGCCGCCCTGGACGATCGTTGTCAGCTGCGGGTTGGGGCTCAGGTGTCGATTTCGCCGACCCAGCCGAACTCCAGGAGTTCCTTGGGCAGGTATTCGGACTCGACCTCGATCGGCATGTCGGCATCGCGGGCCATACAGGCGATGGCGAGCGGGCCGAGGGCCACCAGGCCTTCGCCGCTCAGGGAACGTGCCTCGTTCGCGGTCCAGTACTCCTTGTGCCAGGTGAGAGCCGTGGCCAGCGACTCGTTGAACCGCTCGGCCTCCCGGCGCAGGTAGAGGTGGAACAGCTCGAGGGGCGGATACAGGACCTTCAGCATCAGTTCTTTGCCGGCGATCCGTGTGGTCTCGGGGTCGGTGTCGTTGACCGCGGTGACCAAGGTGTCCCAAGTCTCCTGTCGGCCGAACCACGCGTTCTGCAGGGTTTCCACCCACGCGTATGTGTACTCGTCGAACATGACACCCGACTCACGCAGGAACGAGACGGGTACCTGGGCCAGCTGGTTGGCGCGGCCGTTCTCGCGGCAGACCACCGCCAGGTAGTAGGAGGTGAGCCAGCTCCCGGCGTGCAGGTAGTCCTGACGTCCGGTCGCGGGAAGGTTCTTCACCTCGCCGTCGGCCCCGATACGGCACGGCACAGGTCCCTCGGGCGCCGTGCCCGCGGCGAACAGTGCGGAGCCGACCTGCATGGCTGTGACCCATGCCTCCCACGTCGGGAACTTCTGCGCTGTGGAGTCCGCCAAGCAGTACGACTTGGCCACGGTCAGCATGCTGCTCAGGGCGCGGGAGCGGGATGTCTCCGACGTCTCGAGCCGGTCGAGTACACGGCTGACGCTCTGGATGCGAGCCGTCATGGTCTCCGCCACACCATCCATGGGGAACTGATGACGGGAAACGCTCGTGCTCACTGATTCTTTCCTCTTCGTCGACCAGGAGAATGTACGGGGCAATTGGGGGCACCGGCCTGCAACGATGAGCCACTCGGGGCGCCAGGCGCGCAGACACAGTGGCAACTCCGGTTCGTCGAACGGACCCCGGACCGGAATGCGGGTGGTCGCGGACATGCAGCTCAGCGGAGAGATGAACCAGTCCGGTGACCCGGCTCATGCCACGGAGGGGCTTACCCCTCGCTCTTGCGCCGGTTCTTCGTGGGCCGACCCTTCTCGTCCCACTGTCGATCCTCCAGCAAGGTCAACCCGTCCTCGGCGAACACGCGCTCAGCGGCGAGGGTGCCGTTCGGGTGCCACTCTTTGGAAACCCCTACGGGAAGCCCCATGCGGACCGTTCCCTCGGACCTGAGCCTGCCGTCCTTGTACCACTCACGGCTGGGACCGTCCTGCACGCCGGCCACGTAGGAGTCCAGGCTGACAACAACGCCCCCCAGACGTTCTTCGGCCTCGCCCGTGAAGAGTTCCCCCCGGTACAGCACGCGCTGCCCCTGATCCATATCGACGTCGGGGTCGTCGATGCCGATTCGTGTTACCTCGGCCATCAGGGAATCCAATTGTCGTCGGTCGGCGGATTTGCGGTGAACCTTCCGTACGAGCTGTCCACGCCATCCAGCGTAAGGTCGCGGTCTGCACAGAAGCCAGTGTGACGAGTTCACGCTCGCGGTGTTCGCGTCCCTCCGCGTCGATCCACTTCCCGGTGCCGGAGCACCGGGTGCGGTGGGAGTGCTGTCCTGCGCACGGCTGTTCGCTCACGACAGAGAGCTGCCTGCCGTCGGAGTAATAGGGTGCGGATATGAGTGACGTGTACGCCGTGGACTTCGCCCTTGACCTGCAAGCCTCAGTGCCGAGCTCCGTACTCGCCGATCTGCGATGGCACCTCGGCTTCGAGGCCGTCGGCGAGAGCGGAGCGGAGGACCCTGTCGGCGAGGTGGGCGACGTGGTCCCCCTGCTCGCGGCGCGCGGACCTGCGGTGCGAATCGGCGGGGTTCTGGTGGGTGAGTTCGCCCGGACGGCCGGCGGTTGGTCTCTGACGGCACGCCAAGAGGTGCACGCCGAACTCCTTCCCGAACTGGACTTGCTCGCGGAGCGACTCGCGTGGAATTCCAGCACCGAGGGAGTGATCGGACAAATTCGCTTCTATGAGGATGATGTTCCGGATCTGTTGATCAGCAGGTCGGGAACGCTGGTGAAGATGTCTCTCGCTCCCTCGGGAACAGCTGCCGCCTGATCGGAGAGAAATCACCGATCATCAATGGAGAAGTCATCTCCTCGTGTCCCGGATCAGCTCGGCGGGCAGGGCGTGGGGGGCGATCTCGCGCGCCTTCGCGTCCCGCAGCCTCCGGAGCCATGCGGCAGCGGCATTGACCTCGGCGGCGCCCAGCCCCGGCGGCGTGACCCAACCGGCGGCATCGTCCTCGGCGCTCGCCCAGACGTACCCGATCACCACGCCGGTGTCGGCGGCCACTCGCACATACTGCACAGGCCCCCGCGCGACACGGTTGTAGCGGGGCGGTCCGGCGATGTGCTTGAAGTGCAGGTCTTCCTCGAAGCGCGGAGGGGGGTCGGTTTTCGCCGGTCACCCTTACTCCGGGTTGGCCAGTCTCCTGACCGCGTCGGGGTTCGCCGCCTCGGTCAAGGACCCGGGAACGACGTGGCTGCTCTTCGTGCGGTCCGACTCCTGAATCATCTCTGCCAGGGCGGCGCTGGGTGCAATCCCGCGCGCCTTTGCGTCGTGGAGTTTCCTCGCCCATTTGGCACCCTTGTTGAACGCCTCGTCGCCGCCTGCCTTGCGGACTACCCAGCCGGCCGCGTCGTCCTCGTCATTCGCCCAGGTGTAGCCGATCACCTGACCGTCCCTGTCCGCCACTGTCAGGTGCTGAACAGGCTTGTTGGATACATGGCTGTAGCGCGGTGGACCACCGGGCGCCGCGTTGAACAACAGATCTTCGTTCAAGCGCGGATTGGGTCGCTGTAGCTCGGTCATTCGGGCCGTGCTCCGTCACTTCTCGATGTGGGTGGTCAGCCTTTGTTCGCCAATTCCTTGAGTTCATCGAGAGTCGTGGACTCGGCCAGCGAGCCGGGCACGACGCGGCTGCCCTGGATGTCACTCGTGTCCCGGATCAGCTCGGCGAGCAGGGCGGTGGGGGCGATGTCGCGCGCCTTCGCGTCCCGCAGCTTCCGAAGCCATGCGGCACCGGCGTTGATCTCGGCAGCGCCGAGCCCCGGCGGCGTGACCCAGCCGGCGGCTCCTCCCTCGTCGTTCGCCCAGACATACCCGATCACCACGCCGGTGTCGGCGGCCACCCGCACATACCGCACAGGTCCCTGTGCGACAGGGCTGTAGTGGGGTGGTCCGGCGATGCGCTTGAACCGCATGTCTTCTTCGAAGCGCGGATTGGAGTGGTGTTCGCCGGGCGTTCTCGCTCCGGGTTGGCCAGTCTTCTGACCACGTCGGGGTTCGGGGCTTCGCTCAGCGAGTCGGGTACGACGTGGCTGGTCTTCGTGGGGTCCGACTCCTGGATCCATAGGTGGAAGATCAGCCCTTTCCAGCCAGCTCCTTGAGAGCGGCGAGAGTGGGTGCCTCCGCCAGCGAGCCGGGGATGACATGACTCGATTCGATATCGCTCGAGTCCCGGACCATCTCAGCGAGCGCGGCTGTGGGAGCGGTGCCGCGCGCCTTGAACTCGCGGAGCTTCATCTCCCACAGAAAGCCGCCATTGAAGGCTTTGGGACCGGCGGTCGGCCGCGGCTCCCAAGCTGCGGCGTCATCCTGGTCGTTACCCCACACATAGCCGAGCACGGTGTTGGTTTCGTCCGCCACAGCAAAGTATCGGACGGGCCCATCCGTCCTGTAGGCGTAGTCCGGGGGGCCATCGCTGCGTTCGAAATGCAGGTCCTCGTCGAAGCGCGGATTGCGCCGGTACTCGTCACTCATTGCGCCTGTCCTCTGCTAGGTCCTGGGAAGAACTTCGCCATAGATCTGCCACTTGCCGCTGTCATCCATGAAGACGCGCGTCACCTTGTATTCAGTACCGCGACCGAGCAGCATTTCACGTTCGGCCACTCCGAAGTCGCTCAGCCGCTCGACCCACATGGTCGGGGTGCCCTTGGGCACACGCAGGCGGAGAATCGCTTCCTTGCCCGCGAAGCTGGGGACCGGATGGTTGCCCAATGACGTCGACATGTAGCCCTGGTCAGGATACGTGTTGCCCAACATGCGCATCGGGCTGGGAACGTCGATGTGGCCCAGTCCGGTCCCACGGACAACCATCATGTCCTCGGGCATCGGGTTCCCGGCAAGAGCCTTGTCGATCTCGTCGACCTCGTGTCGGACCTGGGGCGTGTCAAATTCCGTCTTGCCCCGCAGGAATCCATTGATCTCCTTGTACGTCGGAGTGGGCTGCGGAGGTTCCTTCGTGTAGTCGAAGACGGCGTCCTTCTGCGACTGCGGAAGGTTGTCGGCGTAGTCGTTCCACTGTTCCCTGCCGTACTTGACGGCAGCCTGGTCGTCGGGGAAATGAACTGTCCCGTCGGAGATCTCGGCCAGGGCGACCCGGTGCTTGTCCGCAGTGGAAAGCTTGTCAAAATCGGCATGTGACATGTGCGGGGTGTACTTGAAGTCGTCCGCCGCGCCGGCGACACCCGTCCCGTCCGCATCGGGATGGCCGGCCGTCGCGGCGTCGTCCGCGCCGTGCAGGGCGTCACCGGTGGCGCCGTTCGGGTCGACATGCCCGCCGTTGTCACCGGCGTGCGCCGCGTCGTCGGCGTGCGGGCCCGCGTCGTCGGCGTGGCCGCCGTGGTGCGGGCCATCTTGGCCGTGCGTACCCGGTGCGTCGTGCCCGTGCGTGGTCGGCACGTCGTGCCCGGGGCCGTGCGGGCCCGCGGGCGGGACGTCGTGCCCGGCGCCCGTCGGGAGGTGCTCTCCCGGCACGTGCGCTGCCGGTCCGCCGGGTACGTGGCCTGCGGGGCCGCCGGGTACGTGGCCCGCAGGATCGAAGGCCGAGGGGGCGGGTCCGAATGAGCCGCCGGGTACGTGCGATGCCGGGCTTCCCGGCACGTGGCCTGCCGGGTCGAACGACGCCGGGGCGGGGCCGAAGGAGCCGTTCGGTACATGGGTCGCCGGAGCGCCGGGCACATGGGTGCCCGCGTCGGCCGGCAGGTTGTCGAAGCCGCCCGTGTGCGGCACACCGGGGAGACCGCTGCCGGCGTGGACTCCGGGCATCGACGACTGCGGGAGCTGCCAGGAGGTGGGCAACGACGTGCCGGGGACCGTGGCGTGCGGGATCGAAGGTGTGTCGATCGGGGTGTTCGGGGGGATCAGGTTGCCGTTGGGGTCCAGAAGGTGTCCGTCGGGCAACTGGAACGAGCCGTCGGGCAGCGTGGGGATCTCGACGTTGCCGATGCCCTTGAGGCCCTTGGTGATGTCGCCGATCTTGGAGAGGCCGGCGCCCGCGCCCTTGGCGATGTAGGTCATCGGGTCGATGACCTTTCCGGCCTTCCCGGCCACCGACAGGACCTTCGCGACCGCTCCCGCCTTGCCCGCGCCGGAGACACCGGCACCGGCGCCGCCGGTGAAGACGGTGGTCAGGACGTTGAACGTGACCGCTCCCGCGGCCCGTCCCGGGTTCTTGCCCCACTCGTCCCAGGCGACCAGCGCCTTGCCGGTCTCCTTCATCGCGGTGCGCGAGTCCCGCAGCCAGGACGGCAGCTTGTCGTCCGGCAGGGTCCAGAACAACGCGCCCGCACCCGGGATCGACGTGATCACCAGACCGGTCGCGAGCTGGGCGAGACCTTTCCAGGCCTGGCCCATGGCGTCCCAGCCACCGAACCCGACCAGGGTGCCCAGGCCCTTGATGGTGCCCCAGATCCCGTCGACGATCAGCCCGTCCCAGACGAACGACTTGACCCAGTGCCCGACTTCCCAGACATGGTGCTTCTCCTCCATGGGATCACCCCAGGGAAGCTTCGCGTTCTTGAGGTCGTCGGCGTTGAACCCGTACTGGTCCTTACGCTCGGACCCGTCACCGGCGACCATCTGCGTCCCGCCGAACAACGCGGTGATCTTGTTGTGGCAGGTGCGTTCCGCGGCCCAGAACGCGGCAACCGTCGTCGTGACATCGTCGCGGAGCTGATTGTGCTCCTCGATCTTGTCCTCGTCGTACTCCCAGTCGTCGTCGTCCTTGACCTTGTTCACGAACGTCGACGCATCCGCTTTGAGCTGTGCGAGCTTCGTGACCAGCGGACGGACTTCGGTCGCGTAGTCCGACAGGGCCGTGGAAACCTTCTCCAGGTCGTCGGCGAAACCGTCGGCCCGGTCCTGGACCGGCTTCGTCGACGCGAAAAGCCGCTCCGCCTCGGGTGCCTGGTAGTACGCGGACAACCCCTGGAACTGGGTATGGACGTCGGACCCGGTGCTGCGCATGTGCCCGGCATCCGTTTTCAGGCTGCCGTAGTCCTTCTCCAACTGGCCCAGATCACCGGTGAACTGCGGTATCGCTTCCGGCTTGATCACTTGGTCTGCACCCCGGGCTTCGTCAGATCGAGATCCGGGACACCCAGGGCCTTGCGCTGCGACTCGGCCGCCATCTCCAGGTCACCGTTCAGATACGCGGTCGTCGCATCCACCGCACCCGTCAACGACTTCCCCGCCCGCGCCGCGATGAACTTCAGGTCCGACGTGGCGTGTTCGGCGTACTGCGACAGCGCCAGCGCGACGAGACCACCACCGGCCTTCTCCCCGCCCTCACCACCGCCCTCCGCAGTGATCGTGCCCGCACTCGTCGCCGCCGACGTCAGATGCTCCCCGTACGCCTTCGCATACGTCTCGATCTTCCCCGCCGTCTCACCCGTCGTCTTCAGCACACCCTGAATACCCTGCGGCTTCAGATCCCAGCCGGTCATGCGCTACCTCATGCTCCCCGATACCGACCGGCGCTCATCCGCACCCAGGTCAGCCGATGTTGTCCGCCGCGGTCTGCGCCCGCGTATCAGCCGATGTTGTCGACCGCGGCCTTCGCGCGCGTGATCGTGTGCTGCGCGGTGCCGTCGTTCTTCTCCAGCGTCGTCTTCAGCAACTGGATGATGTTCCTGACCTCCTGCGAGGCCCGGTTCCACCGCATTTCCTTGCCGTGGTACTCGTCCGCGACACCGTCCGCCGTGAAGTCCGCCATCGCGGCCTTCACCTGCGCGTCACGCGCCGCGATCACCTCCTCCAGGCGCCCGATCACGACCTGGATATTGCCCTGCACATCCGCCGACGCACCCGTGTCGTACGCACGACGATCACTGCCACCAGCCATCACGAACCCCTACCCCTGCAGCTCAGCGTCCGCCGAAGCGGGCCGCGTCGAAGTTGGCGGCGCCCATCTGCTGCCGCGCGTTGTCGCCCTGCTCCTGGTCACCGGAACCGAACGCCGAGTCCATGCCCGACTGACCGCCCAGCAGCGACGCCAGCGAACCGTTCAACGCCGCCGTGATCTCGTCCGACCGGTTCTTGAACGAATCGAACGCGACCCGCCCCGCACCGTGGAACTTCCCCTCCAACGGCGCCGCCGCCTGCACCAGCTGACGGATCAACGTCCCCAAGTCATCACTCGAACCACGCGACTTCGACGTCAACGTCGACAGAACCTGCGCCCCCATGTCGAACTTCATGTGCATCCCCCTGCCAGACCGAGTGATCCCATAGGGCGCCATCCTTGCGAACCCGGCACGCCGGTTTCAACCGGAGGTCCCCGCTGTGACCAAGGCATGACGCAGCCACGCAAGATCAAAAGTGGTGGAAGGGGATATTCGGGCCGCCGCATGTTCGCGGGTTCGCGGGATCTCCAGGAGATCTCCGCAGGATCTTCGCCGGGGCGGTTCCGGGTCCGTCCCTGCCCGGCGCCGGTGCACGTACGGCACCGGCGCAGGCTCGGCCTCGGTTCAGTGCCTTCCCGCCAACCGGTCCGCGACCTTGGCGAGGCGGTCGGTGCCGGGGCGGGGGGAGGCGAGTTCGCGGCGGTCCGCGGTGCGATAGGCCGCGTACATGCCGTGGACGCCGATCCAGCGGAAGGGTTCCGGTTCCCAGCGACGGACCTTGTGGTTCACCCAGGGGAGAGCGGTCAGATCCGTCGGCCCGGACTGGCCGGAGTCCTGCTGGATCAGGTCGCGCAGGGTGCGGGCTGCGAGGTTGGTGGTGGCGACGCCGGAGCCGACGTAGCCGCCGGCCCAGCCCAGTCCGGTGGACCGGTCGAGGGTGACGGTGGCGCACCAGTCACGGGGGACGCCGAGGACGCCCGACCAGGCGTGGTCGATGCGGACGCCCGCCGTGGTGGGGAAGAACCGGACGAGGATGTCGCGCAGCGCCTCGATGGTGGCGGGCTGGGTGCGGCCGTCGTTGTCGGTGGCGGAGCCGTAGCGGTAGGGGACGCCGCGGCCACCGAGTGCGATGCGGTCGTCGGCGGTGCGCTGGGCGTACATGTAGGCGTGGGCCATGTCGCCGAGGGTCTCGCGGCCGTCCCAGCCGATGGTGTCCCAGATCTCCTTGGGGAGCGGCTCGGTGGCGATCATCGAGGAGTTCATCGGGAGCCAGGTGCGTCGCTGGCCCTGGATGCCGGCGGTGAATCCCTCGGTGCAGCGCAGGATGTACGGGGCGCGGACGGTGCCGTACGGGGTGTGCGCGTGCTTGGGCTTGATCTCGGTGACGGGCGTCGATTCGTGGATGGTGACGCCGAGGGCCTCGACGGTGTCGGCAAGGCCCTTGACGAGTTTGATCGGGTGCAGGCGGGCGCCGTGCGGGGTCCAGGTGGAGCCGACCGCTCCGGTGACACGGATGCGTTCGGAGGTCTCGCGGGCGCCGCGCAGGACGCGGTCGGTCTCGCCGAAGGCGATCTCCACGGAGTGGAAGTCCTTGAGGCGGGCCAGCTGGGCGGGGGTGTACGCGACTTCGAGGACGCCGCCCCGGTGGATGTCGGCGTCGATGTTCTCCTCGGCGGCGACGCGTACGACTTCGCCGACGGTGTCGTTCATCGCCTTCTGGAGGCGGACCGCGGCGTCGTGTCCGTGGAGCTTCGCGTAGCGGTCACGGCCGGCGATGCCGTTGTAGAGCCAGCCGCCGTTGCGCCCGGAGGCGCCGTAGCCGCAGAACTTGGCTTCGAGGACGGTGATGTTGAGGAAGGGGACAGCCTTCTTGAGGTAGTAGGCGGTCCACAGGCCGGTGTATCCGCCGCCGACGATGCAGACGTCGGCCGTGGTGTCGCCGGGCAGGGGTTCGCGGGCGGTGGGGGTGCCTTGATCCGCGTACCAGAACGATATTCCGCCGTTGACCGTGCTGACGGTGCTCATGTTGCCCCTGCTTGTCCGGTGTGAAGCCCGAGTCTCTGTGTGGCGGGACGTTACTGCGCGAGGGGTGGTTTCGTCGTCCCCCGGGTGAGCGGGTAGCAGGCGAGACCGACGAGCGCGCCGGTGAGGTGGCCGAGGTCGGTGAAGGTGCGGCCGGTGATCAGGGGGAGGCCGTAGACGACGAGGACGGCGAAGAGGTACGCCGGCCGCCAGGGCCGGGGGACGTGGTACGTGAGGACGGCGACCACGCCCGCGAGTGCGTAACTGACTCCGATGTCCAGGGTGTTGACCACGGACACAGGTGCCTGTCCGTGGCGGACGGCCCAGGCGAGGGCGCCCTCGCTGACGAGGGTGGCCAGGACGTGTGCGAGCGCGGCGACCACGAACCAGCGCAGTGTCCCGAGCCAGCGTTCGGCGGGGGCGTGGAAGACCGTGAAGAGGAAGGCGTACGGCAGCCAGCGGCCGCCCTCGATCCAGAAGGCGCTGGAGATGAGGACGCGTACCGGGTCGCGCAGCAGCTCGTGGATGTTGGTCGAGTGCCGCCGCAGGAAGTCCTCTTCGAAGTCGGGTGACATCTGGTGCACGACGACGGTGGTGACGAAGAGGATCGCCAGCCAGACGTAGGTGGCGGGGGCGCTGCGGATCCAGGAGCCGAGGGCGCGGAGGGCTCGCGCGGAGACCGGGTGTGCGGGTGGGGAGGGGCTGCTCGGGGCCATGGTCGATTGATGCACGGTCCTACGATCGGGTGCGTGATTGACATTCCGGACGCGCTGATCGCCACCCAGTCCAAGTACAACGGCGAGGCCGGGCGGGCCTTTCTGGCCGGGCTGCCGGGGCTCGTGGACCGGTTTCTGGGGGAGTGGGGGCTGCGGCGGGACGGGGCCGAGATGTACGGGATGTGCGCGCTGGTGCTGCCGGTGGTGCGCGAGTCGGACGGCCGGCGGGCGGCGCTGAAGCTCCAGGCGCAGGACGAGGAGACGGTGGGGGAGCCGGTCGCGCTGCGGGTGTGGGGCGAGGCGGGCGCGGGAGCGGTGGAGCTGCTCGGTCACGACCCCGGGACCGGCACGATGCTGCTGGAACGGCTGGACGAGCGGCGGCCGCTGTCGGCGGTGGCCGATGAGCGGGCGGCGGTCGAGGTGCTCGCCGGGCTGCTGGCCCGGCTGACGTCCGTACCTGCGCCGGACGGACTGCGCCGGCTCGGGGACGTCACGGAGCGGATGCTGGCCGAGGCGGGGCGGGCGGCCGCGGGGCTGGCGGACACGGGCGAACGGCGGATGCTGATGGACTGCGCGGCGGCTGTGCGGGAGGTGGCGGGCGAACCGGGGGACCGGCTGCTCCACTGGGACCTGCACTACGACAACGTTTTGGCCGGCCGGGCCGACGAGGGCCGGGCGCACGAGTGGGTCGCACTGGACCCGAAACCGCTGGCCGGGGATCCCGGCTTCGATCTGATGCCCGCCCTGTTCAACCGGTTCGACACGTCGGGGGTCCGGTGGAGGTTCGATCTGATGACGGAGATGCTGGGGCTGGACCGGGAGCGGGCGCGGGCCTGGACGCTGGGCCGGGTGCTGCAGAACGGGGTCTGGACCGTGACGGACGGAGCACACCGGCTGCCGCCGGAGCAGGCGGAGATCGCCCGGCAGCTGCTGGAGCGGGAGTAGCGGCAGGGGCAGGGGTGAGGAGCGGTGCGGGCGTGTGCCTACGCTGCCCTCATGATTCGTACCGCCACCCCTGCCGATGTCCCTGTCATTCACGCGATGATCCGCGAGCTCGCCGACTACGAGAAGGCGCTCCACGAGGCGAACGCCACCGAGGAGCAGCTGCGCGAGGCGCTGTTCGGTGAGCGGCCCGCCGCGTACGCACACATCGCCGTGTCGGACGAGGACGGCGAGGCCGTCGGTTTCGCGCTGTGGTTCCTGAACTTCTCGACGTGGCGCGGGGTGCACGGCATCTATCTGGAGGACCTGTACGTGCGCCCGGACCGGCGCGGCGGCGGGCACGGGAAGGCGCTGCTGACGGAGCTGGCGCGGATCTGTGTGGAGCGGGGTTACGAGCGTCTGGAGTGGTCGGTGCTGAACTGGAACGCCCCGTCCATCGCCTTCTACGAGTCGCTGGGCGCGCGGCCGCAGGACGAGTGGACGGTGTACCGGCTGACGGACGGGGCGCTGGCGGAGCTCGGCGGCTGACCTCCGCCGGACATCCGGGGCACCCTGCGGCCTCAACTCCGCTCGAGGTCGGGCGTCCGGCGGTCCGGGCGGCGCTGCCCGTCCGTTCCGAGGGCGAGCAGCGCCGCCTCCATCCCGCTGTTGAACGACACCTCGCTGAGCAGTCCGGGCGCCGCCACCTGGTCGCCCGCGAGGTAGACGCCGTTGCCGCGGTCGATGGCCGGCCGGTCCCGCCAGGTGGTGCCGGGGCGGTCGACCGCGCCCGTACGGCCGGCGGAGAGAGCCTCGCGCCGCCACTCGACGCGGTCGCGCCAGCCCGGGAATCCGAGGTCGAGGACCCCCTCGGCACGGGCGATGCCCACCGCCTTCGACTCGCCGGGGGCGACGGGGAACTGGCCCTGGACGAGCTGCAGGCCCGCCGGGGCAAGGGTGCGGTCCTGGGCACTGAAGCGTTCGATCCAGCCGGGAGCGTCCAGGTCGGAGACGGCGAAGGCGTCGCCGCGCCGGGTGCGCAGGGCCAGGTCGATCAGCGCGGTTCTGCCGCTGTCCCAGGTCAGCGTGGGGTCGCGAAGCAGTCCGCGGGCGGCGTCGAGGGAGGTGGCGACGATGACGGGGCCGCTGCGGGCCAGGTCGTCGAGGGCGCTCGGATCGATCCGGTTCACCGTCTCGATCCGGACGCTCAGATTCCAGGCGCGTGCGGCCATCCGGTCGACGACCTGCGCCCAGCCGCCGACCGGGTAGCGGGCCTCGGGCGGCAGGGCGGCGGCGCGGCACAGCCGCTCCTGAACGAATGCGGCGGAGAGCGAACCGGGATCGTGGTGGTAGAGCGCGACGGCGGCGAAGTGCGCGGCCGCACGGGCCCCTTCTTCTCCGACCCGGCCGGTCGCCCAGGTGCGGAAGTCGGTGTCGACGGGGGCGTGTCCGGCGCTGCGCCGGGTGAGCCGGAGGAGGTCGAGGGGCGGGGTGCGGCGCAGCGCGCCGTCCAACCGGAACCGGAGCCGGGTGGCCGCGAGCAGCGGCACGGTGGCGGTCGGGCCGAGGAGGCCGCGCTGCGCGAGCCAGGTCCAGTGCGGTCCGCGGCGGTAGAGGGCGTGGGGCCCGTCGTTGGTGCGGTACGGGCCCTCGGCGGTCCTGGCGCGGCCGCCGAGGGTGTGATGGGCCTCGTGGACGGTCACGGGGGCACCGGACTCGGCGGCGGTGATCGCTGCGGTGAAACCGGCGAGGCCGCCGCCGATGATGTGGATGCGCTTCATGGGTACCGGTCTCCTCGGTCGAAGAAGGCGTCGTCGAAGAAGGCGTCACAGACACGACGGTGTGAAGGGGGCCGGGTGTGACATCGGCGCGGGGGCATTGTCAGTGGCGTGGGTCACGATGGGGCCATGGCACGTAACAGCAGGAGTGGTGGCGGGAAGGGCGCCGTGGCGGCGGCTCGGCGGCCGGAGGTGCGGCTGCCGCCGCTCGTTCCGTACGACGGGGAGGGGCTGGAGCCGGACGGGGACTACGACGGTGTGCGGTTCGAGGGGACGGACCTCACGGACGAGTCGGGTCCGGGCGCCCGGTTCATGGACTGTGCGCTGGAGGGGTGCGCGCTCGACCGTACGGAGCTGGTCAGGGCCCGCTTCATGGACTCGGTCCTGACGGGGGTGCGAGGGGTGGGCACCGATCTCGCGGGGGCGTCGCTGCGCGATGTCGAGGTGGTGGACGCGCGACTGGGAGGGGTGCAGCTGCACGGCGCGGTGCTGGAGCGGGTGCATGTGCGCGGCGGGAAGATCGACTATCTGAACCTGCGGACGGCGCGGCTGACGGACGTGGTCTTCGAAGGCTGCGTGCTGTCCGAGCCGGACTTCGGGGACGCGCAGCTGGTGCGGGTGGAGTTCCGGGACTGTGTGCTGAAGCGCGCCGACTTCACGTCCGCACGGATGGAGTCGGTGGACCTGCGGACGGCTTCCGAGCTGGACATCGCGAGGGGCGTGGAGCGGCTGGCGGGGGCAGTGATCAGTCCGGTGCAGTTGATGGAACTGGCCCCGGCGTTCGCGGCGCAGATCGGGGTGCGGGTGGAGGCGTAGCCGGTTTCCGCGGTCCGCCCGTCAGATGCGGGGGAAGCGGGCCTGGAGGTCCCAGATCACGGGGTTGTCGGCGAGCCCCTCGTGCATGTCGGCGAGGTCCGCGATCAGGTCGTGCAGGAAGTCGCGGGCCTCGCGGCGCAGCAGGGAGTGGCCGAAGGTGAGCGGGGGTTCGTCGCCGGGCATCCAGTCGGCTTCGACATCGACCCAGCCGAAGCGGCGCTCGAAGAGCATCCGGTCGGACGACTCGGTGAAGTCCAGCTCGGCGAACTGCCGCCGGTGAGAGCGGCTGCCGCGGGGGTCCTGGTCGATCTGTTCGACGATGTCGCAGAGAGCCCAGGCGAAGTCGAGCACGGGCACCCATCCCCAGGCTGTGGATACTTCGCGGTCCGCCTTGGTGTCCGCGAGGTAGACGTCCCCGGAGAACAGGTCGTGCCGCAGTGCGTGGATGTCCGCGCGGCGGTAGTCGGTCTGCGGAGGATCGGGGAAGCGCCGGGAGAGGGAGTAGCCGATATCGAGCACGGTTCGATGGTGTCATGCCCGGGGGTGTGTCGACGCCGGAGCGGTGGGCTGCCCCGCCGGCCGGGGACCGCGGGTGGCCGGTGCCGCGGCGGTCCTCGTCGCGGGCGTCCCGGCTCACGGCAGCAGCCGCTGCTCCTTCGCCACGGCGACGGCGCCCGCACGGGTGTCGACGCCGAGTTTGTGGTAGATGCGGCCCAGGTGCGTCTTGACCGTGGCCTCGCTGATGAACAGGGCCCGGGCGATGTCCCGGTTGCCCAGGCCCTGGGACAGCTGGCCCAGGATGTCGCGTTCGCGGTCGGTGAGCGTCGGCAGGGGGCTGCGCATGCGGGCCATGACACGGCCGGCCACCGGTGCGGAGAGCGTGGTGCGGCCCTGGGCCGCCGAGCGGATCGCGGCGAACAGCTCCTCCGGGCGTTCCGCCTTCAGCAGGTAGCCGGTGGCGCCCGCCTCGATGGCGCGGGTGATGTCCGCGTCCGTGTCGTACGTCGTGAGGACGAGGACGTGGACGCCGGTGGCCGCGATGCGGCGGGTGGCTTCGACGCCGTCGATTCCTTCGCCCAGCTGCAGGTCCATCAGGACGACGTCGGGGGTGAGCCGGGCGGCCACGGCGACGGCCTCCTCGCCGCTGCCCGCCTCGCCGACGACCTCGATGTCCGGTTCGCTGCCCAGGAGGGCGAGCAGCCCGGCGCGTACGACGGCGTGGTCGTCGCAGAGCAGGATCCGTACCGCGGGCGAGGTCATGAGGGTTCCTCCGGCGAGGGCGAGGGCGAGGGCGAGGGCGAGGGCGAGGAGGCAGGGGCGGGCAGGGGAACCGCGGCGGAGACGACGGTTCCCTCGCCCGGTGCCGATTCGATCGTGAGCGTGCCGCCGAGCTGGTGCAGCCGGGCGCGCATCGCGGGCAGCCCATGGCCGCGTACGCCCACTGACGGACGCAGGGCGGCCGGTGCGGGCGGGACGAAGCCGCGGCCGTCGTCGGCGATGTCCAGGACGGTCCGGTCGTCCAGGTGGGTCAGTGTCAGCGCGGCCTCCGTGGCGTCCGCGTGCTCCTTCACATTGGCCAGGGCGCCCTGGGCGATGCGCAGCAGTGCGGACTGCACCCGGTCGGGCAGCGCCGCGTGCGGCGTTCCCTCCACATGGCAGCGGACCGTGAGCAGCCCCTGGGCCTGCCCCGTTTCGCGGGCGGCCAGGGCGTGCAGCGCCGCCTCCAGGCCGCCGCCCTCCGCGAGATCCGCCGGTGCCAGGTCGTGGACGAAGCGGCGGGCTTCGGCGAGGTTGCGTTCGGCGATGCCTGTGGCCGTACGGACGTGGCGGCGGGCGGTCCCCGGGTCGGCGTCCCAGGTGCGGTCCGCGGCCTGGAGCAGCATCTGCTGGCTGGACAGGCCCTGCGCGAGGGTGTCGTGGATCTCCATGGAGAGCCGCTGGCGTTCGGCGAGGGTGCCTTCGCGGCGCTCGGTGGCGGCGAGTTCGCGACGGGTGCGCAGCAGATCGTCGATCAGTTCGCGCTGGCGCACGGCCTGACGCTCCATATGGACGAAGACCGCGGTCGCGATGGCCGCCACGGCGGGGGGCGCGAGCACCAGGTTCGGGTCGAAGCCGTCGGCCAGCCGCAGCTGCGCGGCCACGACGAACACGGTGAGCAGTGCGACGAGCGCGAGCGCGGCGCGCGGCGGGAGCAGCCGCAGTCCCGTGTAGAAGAGCGGCACCGCGCACCACGCGAAGCTCGGCGCGAGGACGACGAGCACCATCCACACGGCCACGAGCACGCCGAGCCAGGCGAGCCGGCGCGGGGTGGGGCGCGAACCGAGCACCGGGCCCAGCAGATACAGCGCGGCGAGCGTCACGGACAGCGCGATGATCCACGGGGTGCGGTCCTCGCCCGGGTGGCGGAGCAGGAAGCGGGCCAGGGACGCGCCGAGCAGCAGGAAGAAGGCGGCGTGCATCAGCAGCGCGAGCCACCGGGCATCCGGGTCGGCGGCTTCGGTTCGGTGCTCCACTTCGTACCTCGTACTCCCTGCCGGCTACCGAAGAGCTGCTGCTGACCTGCGCGGATACATCCATGGTGACCCGGTGGGGCCACCCCCGCATCAACCGATCGGCCGATGGGACCGTCAGCCGTCCTGTGCGCGCTGTCGATCCGGTACGTCGACGTCACGGGGCCGGATCCGGCCGGAGGATCGATCACAGAGCCGGACACCGCCCGACCGGAACGCCGCCCGGGCGGAAACGTCGAATCGTCGAGGAGCATCCCCATGAAGAAGATGTCGCTGCGCACCCGTGTCCTCACCGGTGCCGTCGCCGCCGCCGCGCTCGGTGCCGGAACGTTCGGTGCCATGTCCGCGAGCGCCTCCGCCCCCGCCGCTGCCCCTGCCGCCGCCGTCACGGCCGATACGGCGAACCGGAACCTCCAGCAGACCACCCATCTGACCGTCGCCGCCGCCACCGAGGCCGCGCGCGCCGCCCTCGACGCCGCCGAGAAGGAGAACCAGCGTGTGGCGGTCGCCGTCGTCGACCGGAACGGCAACACCCTCGTGACGCTGCGCGGCGACGGTTCCGGCCCGCAGGCGTACGAGTCCGCCGGGAAGAAGGCGTACACCGCCGTCTCCTGGAACGCCCCCACCTCCGTGCTCGCCGGCCGCCTCGCCCAGGCCCCGAACCTGAAGGACATCCCTGGCACTCTTTTCCTCGCGGGCGGCGCCCCGGTGCAGGTCAAGGGCGCACCGGTGGCCGGCATCGGAGTGGCCGGCGCCCCCAGCGGCGACCTCGACGAGAAGTTCGCCCGGGCAGGCGTCGCCGCACTCGCCCGGTAGGAGAGCCGACCACAGGACCCAGGAGAGACCGCGTATGAACGCCCTCGATCACGACCTCCTCCGAGCCGCGCGCACCGGTGACGCCGATGCCGCACGCGCCGCGATCGAGGGCGGCGCCCGTGTCGACGTCCGCGATGGGGAGGGGCGTACCCCGCTGCTCCTCGCCGTCCACGGGGACCATGTCGAGGTCGCCCGGCTGCTCGTCGAGGCGGGTGCGGACCCCGATGCGCAGGACCGGCGTGAGGAGAGTCCCTGGCTGGCGACCGGCGTCACCGGCAGCGTCGCGATGCTGCACACCCTGCTGCCCGCCGGTCCGGACCTGAAGCTCCGTAACCGGTTCGGCGGCATTGTGCTGATCCCGGCGAGCGAGCGCGGTCATGTCGGTTACGTACGGGAGCTGCTCCGCGTCACGGACATCGACGTCGACCACGTCAACCGGCTCGGCTGGACCGCCCTGCTGGAGGCCGTGATCCTGGGCGACGGCGGCCGGGCGCACCAGGAGATCGTCGAACTGCTGCTGGCGGCGGGCGCCACCCCCGGTCTGCCGGACGGCGACGGGGTGACGGCGCTGGAACACGCGGAGCGGCGCGGGTTCGGGGAGATCGCGGCGCTGCTGCGGGACCGGGACCCCAGGTGAGCATCCCCGATCCGACATTCCGCACATAGGGTCGTCGGTGTGCGCCCCACCGTCCCGCTCCTGGTCCTCGCCGCCGTCGTCTCCCTCGCCACCGCCTGCAGCGGTGGCGTGCAGGGAACCCCCGGCTCCGCGGGTCTGCGCGACCCGTACTTCCCGAAGGCCGGCAACGGCGGGTACGACGTCACGCACTACGACCTCACCCTCGACGTCGACCCGGCCGCACACCGGATCCGCGGTACCGCCGTGATCACGGCGCGCGCCACCCAGGACCTCAGCGCCTTCAACCTCGACCTGGCCGGCCTGACTGTCGAGTCCGCCCGGGTCGAGGGGCGTCCGGCCGCCTTCAACCGGGCGGCCCGCGAGCTGACGCTGCGGCCCGACGCCGAGGTGGAGAGCCGCCTTCGCCGGGGCAGGACCTTCCGCACGGTCGTCCGTTACTCCGGTTCCCCGCTGACCCTCACCGATCCGGACGGGTCGAAGGAGGGCTGGCTGAGGACGGCGGACGGGTCGGTCGCGCTCGGCGAGCCCGTCGGTGCGATGACCTGGTTCCCCGGCAACAACCACCCGAGCGACAAGGCGACGTACGACCTCACGGTCACCGTTCCCGAGGGCCTGACCGCTGTCTCCAACGGAGAACTGACGTCCCGCAGGGTGTCGGGCGGGGCTTCCGGTCGCACCTCCGCGTACCACTGGCATACCGCCGAGCCCATGGCGACCTATCTCGCGACGCTCGCGATCGGCCGTTTCGACACGAAGGCGTCGACGACCCCCGACGGCATCAAGGTGTTCACGGCCGTGGACCCGAAGGTGGCCGCGGCGAGTGCTCGGACCCTCGCCCGGATCCCCGAGATCGTGCAGTGGGAGGCCGCGCGCTTCGGGCCGTACCCGTTCTCCTCGACCGGTGCGATCGTCGACCGTTCGCACGACTCCGGCTATGCGCTGGAGACCCAGGACCGGCCGTACTTCCCCGGGCCGCCGACCGCCGGACTTCTGGTCCACGAGATGTCCCACCAGTGGTTCGGGGACTCCGTCACGCCCGCGAGCTGGCGCGACATGTGGCTCAACGAGGGGTTCGCCACGTACGCGGAGTGGCTGTGGGAGGCCGACAAGGAGGGTGTCCCGGTGCGGGACAGTTTCGACGCGGCCTTCGCCGACGACGACAACTGGGCCTTCCCGCCCGCCGATCCGCCGACGGCCGCGGACATCTCCCGGGCCCCGGTGTACGGGCGCGGGGCGATGGTGATCCACAAGATCCGGCAGGCCGTCGACGACGACCGGCGGTTCTTCGCCCTCGTCGCGGGCTGGACGAAGGCCCATCGCCATGGCAACGCGTCGACGGCCGACTTCACCGCCTATGTGGAGAAGGCCACGGGGCAGGATCTGACGGATCTGTGGAAGACCTGGCTGTACGGCGACGGCCGGCCCGCCACGGAGAACGGGTGACCGGTCGCGGGAAACCCGCCGTGACCTACTCCGCTTCGGTGGCCTTCAGCGCTTTGTGCAACACCGAGCAGGGGCGGCCCAGCGAGTGGTCGCGGCGATGGTCGATGACGTCGTAGCCGAGCGCGGTCCAGAAGGCGAGCGCCGCGGGGTTGTTCTCCAGGACGGCCAGCCGGATGCCGTCCCGCCCGGCTGCCCGGAACCGGTCCTCGACGAGGCCGGCCAGCCGGCGCCCGTAACCGGAGCGGTGCCGCCGTGCGTCGACCATGAGCAGCCCGATCCAGGGGTCGGGGTCGGCCGGGTCCGGGTGGTGCGCCAGGGTGACGGCCACGCCGACCAACCGCCCCTGCGACCGGGCGAGCAGCACCTCGGTGTCCGGGTTCGCCAGCTCGTCGGCGAGCGAGGCGGCGACCTGCTCGGGCCGGATGTCGCGGGGGTCCGGGAAGTCACCGCTGAGCTGCTGGAACGTCAGGTTGGACGCGTAGAGCGCGGTGAGTTCGGCGAGCAGCGGGCCGGGAAGGGCGCCGGCCACCGGCCGCAGTGGTTCGATGATCATGTCGCGCACTCTCTTCGTGCTCTCTGCGTGTTCGGGCCTTCGGCCGGACGCGCGGGCGCCCCCGGCCGAAGGCGAATCGGCCGGGGGCGCCCGCACGGTTCAGGTCAGGCCCCGAACCGTGGTGCCGCATGCGTGCCGCGTCAGATGTTGACGCCGAAGTCCTGGGCGATGCCGCGCAGGCCGGATGCGTAACCCTGGCCCACCGCGCGGAACTTCCACTCCGCCCCGTTGCGGTACAGCTCGCCGAAGACCATGGCGGTCTCGGTGGCGGCGTCCTCGCTCAGGTCGTAGCGGGCGATCTCGGTGCCGCCGGCCTGGTTGATGATGCGGATGAACGCGTTGCGCACCTGGCCGAAGTTCTGGCTGCGGGTCTCGGCGTCGTAGATCGAGACGGGGAAGACGATCTTGTCGACGTCGGCCGGCAGGCCTGCCAGGTTGACGTTGATCTGCTCGTCGTCGCCCTCGCCCTGACCCGTGACGTTGTCACCGGTGTGGACGATGGTCTGGTCCGGGGTCGACTTGTTGTTGAAGAACACGAAGTGGCCGTCGGAGACGACCTTCCCCGTGGGGTTCACCGCGATCGCCGAGGCGTCGAGGTCGAAGTCGGTACCGGTGGTGGTGCGGACGTCCCAGCCGAGGCCGACCGTGACGGCGGTCAGGCCCGGGGCCTCCTTGGTGAGGGAGACGTTGCCGCCCTTGGACAGGCTTACTGCCATGGGAAGTCCCTTTCATCGTCGAGTGAGGGCTTCGTGCCTTCACGAAGCTACCGTCACATGTCATAACGCACCCAAGGGACCGAGAGGTTCCTGCTCCCTTTACTTTCTTTACCGAACTGTCGACCGAGACGTCAAAAGAAGGTGACGAACGGGGTCCGGGCCAGGGAACATGGGTGTCATGTCCGGGCCCTATGTCATCCGCGGTTCGGTCTCTCTGCCGGAGGCCGAACTCATGTGGCGTTTCTCGCGGTCCTCCGGGCCCGGCGGCCAGCACGTCAACACCAGCGACTCCCAGGTGGAGCTCCGCTTCGACCTCGCGGCGACCGACGCGCTCCCCGAGGTGTGGAAGGAGCGGGCGCTCGAGCGCCTGGCGAGCAGGCTGGTGGGCGGCGTCGTCACGGTGCGGGCGTCGGAGCACCGCTCCCAGTGGCGCAACCGCGAGACCGCCCTCGTCCGTCTCGCCGCGCTGCTCGCCGAAGCCACCGCGCCGCCGCCGAAGCCGCGCCGCAGGACCAGGATCCCCCGCGGGATCAACGAACGCCGGCTGCGCGAGAAGAAGCAGCGGGGCGACACGAAGCGCGGCCGCTCCGGCCGCGACTGGTAGACGACGCGGGCCGCGGCCTGCGCACCCGGCCGGCCGGCCCCCGGGGCCATGAGCCGCCCGGCGGCCCGTCAGCCGAGCTGGCGGTAGCGCCCCCGGAAGTACGTCAGCGGCCCGCCGTCCGCGCTCGGAAGCGAGGCGCTCAGCACCCGTCCGATCACCAGCGTGTGGTCGCCCGCGAGCACCCGTTGCTCCGTACGGCACTCCAGGGTGGCGAGGGACCCGCCGACCAGCGGTGCGCGCGTCACCTCTCCCCGCACATAGGGGATGTCCTCGAACAGCAGCCGGTCGCTGATCCGGCCCTTCATCGCGAACCGCCCCGCGATGTGCCGCTGGCTCTCCGTGAGCACGGAGACCGCCCACAGCGGCTGTTCGTCGAGCAGGTCGTCCATCCGGGAGCCGTTGCGCAGGCTCACCAGGACGAGCGGCGGGTCCAGCGACACGGACATGAAGGCGGTGGCCGTCATCCCGACGTCCTCGCCGCGTCCGTTCTCGTCGAGCGGCGGCTCCTGGGCGGTGATCAGGACCACGCCGGCCGCCAGGCGGGCGAGGGCGCCGCGGAACTCGTCGTTGCTCACTCCCTCAGCATGGGGGATGGGCTCGGACCGCGGGGTGGGGGGCTTCGTCTGCAACACAACGGGCACGCTAGCCGTGGACCGTGCGCCGCCGCATCGGGCCAGGGGACCAGCCAGGTCCTAGGACTCCGGGCCCAGGGGCGGGCCGCAACGTACTGCAACGTCCAGATTTGCGTTCAAGAAACGGACGGACCGCTTGCACGGGGCCTGCTCAACCCTTCACCATCTGTTGTGACTTGAGTCACAGAGTGCAATATTTGCTGACCCTGTGTACCGGGTGTACAGCTCACTGTGATTCAGTGGCGGTGACACTGCGAACAAGTACGTCGATATGAAACCTGGAGTGCTGTCGAGGTCTCGGGGAGTGCGAGCGATGGAGGCCGAGTCGGAGCCGTACGTCCGTCTGGCGACGATGCGGCAGCTGCATCAGGCCGTCGCCGATCTCAACACGGCGCGGAGTCTGGCCGACACACTGCAGACCGTGGCCGACGGGATCGTCGCCGGTCTCGGATACGGGCTGGCCTGCGTCAACCTCGTCCGCCCCGACGGTGATCTCGTCGTGGCCGCGTTCGCCGGCAACTCCGCCGCCGAGTCCCTGATCACCGGCCGCGTCGGTTCCCGGGCCTCGTGGGAGCGCCGGCTGTCCATGGGTGAGGCATGGGACGAGCTCCGCTTCATACCGCACACCGACGGCTGGGTCCTCCTCGACGACGACGTACCGCAGTGGCACACCGAAGGCCCCGAGCCCCGCTTCGACGACGAGTGGCACCCGCAGGACCGGCTCTACGCCCCGATGTACGCGTCCGGCGGCGGCCTCGACCTCCTCGGCGTCATTTCCGTCGACCGGCCGCGCAACGGCCGCCGTCCCGGCGCCTGGGGCCGTGAGGCCCTCCAGATGTACGCATCGCAGGCGGCCATTGCGATCAGCAACGCCCGGCT
Organism: Streptomyces sp. JH14; assembly: GCF_029428675.1. Taxonomy (GTDB): domain Bacteria; phylum Actinomycetota; class Actinomycetes; order Streptomycetales; family Streptomycetaceae; genus Streptomyces. Next base: position 4,005,305 of record NZ_JAJNEL010000001.1, read on the forward strand.
CCGAGCAAACATGCAGCGCGCTCTGGTCCGGCTCGAACGCGAGCAGCAGGCGCTGCGGGCCAGCGAGGAGTCGTTCCGCCAGGCCTTCGAGTACGCACCCAGCGGCATGGCCATCGCCGAGATGGGCGGCGACCAGCACGGCAGGCTGCTGCGCACCAACGACGCGCTGTGCCGGCTGCTCGGCCGCCCGGCCTCGGTGCTGCGCCGCTACTCCTTCGCCGACCTGGTCCACCCCGAGGACGTCGGCACCCTGCTGCGCACCTCCGCCGAGGGCGGCCGCGCGGAACTGCGGCTCGGGCGCCGGGACGGGTCCTACCTCTGGGTCTCGCTGCGCAACTCCGTCGTCGCGGACACCGCCGACGGCCCGCGCTTCCTCCTCACCCATGTCGAGGACATAGAGGAGCGCAAGCGCCATGAGCTGAACCTGGCGCACCGCGCCTCGCACGACGCGCTCACCGGCCTGCCCAACAGCGCCGAGCTGCGCGCCCGGCTCGCCGCCCGGCTCTGCGAGCGCCCGTACGCGGCGGCCACCACCGCCGTGGAGGCGCTGGACGCGGCGTACGGCGACGTCGAGGACCCGGACGGCCGGATGCACGGCTTCCGGGCCGACGGCTTCGAGGCCGACGCGGTGGGCGGCGGCCCGTACGACCACCATGTGCACGCCGTGGCGCCCGACGGCGCCGACGACGGGGCGAAGGGGCTCGCGGTCCTCTTCTGCGACCTCGACGGCTTCAAGTCCATCAACGACCGCTTCGGGCACCACACCGGCGACGCCGTCCTGATCGAGGTCGCCCGCCGGCTCACCACCTGTGTGCGCGACGGCGACACGGTCGCCCGGCTCGGGGGTGACGAATTCGTCGTTCTCGCGGACGGGCTCGGCGCCGCGGACGCCGCAGACCTTGCCGTACGCCTCCGTAACGCCATCATTCCGCCCATTCGGGTGGATGGTCGCGCGGTGCGGGTCGGGGCGAGCTTCGGGATCGGCTGGGCCGCCTGCGGCATGACCGGCGAAGAGGTGCTGCGCTCCGCCGACCAGCGGATGTACGTGGAGAAGCGTTCCCGTTCGAAGGTTCACCGCAGGGCCGGCTGACGTTCACGGCAGGGCTGCTCCGGGCGCCCCGCGCCGCTTCCCGTCTCCGCCCCCGATGGTCGTCGGCAACTCTTGGTGTGCTCCGTTCGAGGTAGGCTCGGCCGGTCGGCCACGGCTGGCGATATTCGGCGACGGCTGGCGACATGGTGAGGAGTGACCCAGGGATGACGGCCGGGAACAACGGCGCAAGCACGCCCGAGGACGACGATCCGTTCGGCTACCTGTACGAGGACGGGCAGGCATCCGGCGCGCAGGCGCCGCGGCAGGGCGGGTACGGCTACCCGGGTCCGGCCGCGCAGCCGGGCGTGCCGAGGACCTCGTACAACCAGGTGCGGACCGTCGGCGAGCGCCAGTACGGGCAGCAGGTGCCGCCGCAGCAGTACGGCCAGCCGCAGGCCCCGTACGGGCAGCCGCAGGCCCAGGCCGCGTACGGCCAGCCCCAGGCGCCCTACGGCCGCCCGAACGCGCAGTACGCCGCCCCCGAGACCTACCCCGGTGGCGCACCCGCCTCCCAGGTCCCGCCGCCGGGCGGCCATGGCCGGACCGGTGGCCCCGGCAAGGGCGGCCCGAACAACAAGGGCCTGCTGATCGGCGCGATCGCGGTCGTCGCCGTCGTGGTCATCGGCATCAGCGCCGCACTGATCACGGGCGACGACAACGACGGCAAGAAGAAGGACGAGGCCACCACCTCGGCCGGCGCCAACGGCGGGACCGACGACTCCCCGAAGCCGAAAGACTCCGCGTCCTCCTCCGAGGAGCCCGTGGAGCTGCCGAAGCAGGACGCGGCGACGCTGCAGCTCGGCGGCACGGCCAAGGTCGAGAAGGTCATCAAGGGGGCCGAGGGCGCGGACGGCGTGTACGTCACCGGCTTCAACCAGGTCGGGTCCTCGGTGACCTGGAAGGCACCCATGAAGACCGACGGGGAGTACCGGCTGACGGTGCGGTACGCCATCCCCGCCAAGGACGCCAACGCCACGCTGACGGTCAACGGCAAGGCCAACAGCCAGCCCATCGGTCTGAAGAACTTCGTGCACTCCTCGGACCCGAACTGGGAGAAGAACTGGCAGACCACCTGGGCGCCGGTGACCTTGAACCAGGGCGACAACGAGATCAAGATCTCGTGCGAGACCGGCAATCAGTGCGATGTGATTCTCGACTGGCTCGAGGTCACGCCGGCGACGGGCTGAGCCCTTCCGGAACCGCTCTGCCCTACGCCTTCCTCCGCACCGCGACGGTTCGGACGAGGACGTAGGGCAGTTCTTGCGCTCCGGCCACCTCGTGGTTCTCAGCCCATCAGCGCCAGGAACCCCGCCACGGTCGCGGCCATCGCCTCGCGGCCCGGGACGAGGTACTTGCGGGGGTCGACGCCCGTCGGGTTCTCGGCCAGGTACGCACGGACGGCACCGGTGAAGGCCGTGTTCAGGGCCGTGCCCACATTGATCTTGCGCATGCCGGAGGCGACCGCCTGGCGGATCTCGTCGTCCGGGACGCCGCTGGAGCCGTGCAGCACCAGCGGGACCGTGACCGCATCGCGCAGCCGGCCGATCAGGGCGTGGTCCAGGGCGGCGGTGCGCTCCGTCATCGCGTGCGAGGAGCCGACCGCGACGGCCAGCGCGTCCACCCCGGTCGCCGCGACATAGGCGGCGGCCTCGGCCGGGTCGGTGCGGACACCGGGGGCGTGCGCGTCGAGCGGCGGCTCGCCCTCCTTGCCACCGACCTTGCCGAGCTCCGCCTCGATCCACACACCGCGCTCGTGACCCCAGGCCACCGCGTCGGCCGTGGCCCGCACGTTCTCCTCGTAGGGGAGCTTCGATGCGTCGAACATGACCGAACCGAAGCCCTCCGCGTGCGCCTGGTGCAGCAGCTCGACGGACTCGACATGGTCGAGGTGGAGGGCGAGCGGCGCGCTGGAGGCGCGGGCGACGGCGGCGGCCGCGGCGGCGACGGCGGAGAGCCGGCCGCCGTGGAACTTCACGGCGTTCTCGGAGATCTGCAGGATGGCGGGCGCCCCGGCGCGTTCCGCGCCCTCGGCGATGGCCTCCGCGTGCTCCAGCGTGATGACGTTGAAGGCGGCGATCCCGCGACGGTCGGCCTGCGCGTCCGAGACGAGTTCACCGGTGCTGACGAGCGGCATGCTGCCCCCTGAAACGTTCTGTTGGCGCGGGTTGGTACGGGGTGGTGCTGGGCCGTGCGGTTGGTACGGGTGGTGGTGCCGGTGCCGGACGGGTGCGCGGCTCACGCAGCGGTCCGGCCCGGCTCAGGCCGTCGTCGGGGCGTACTCCTCGACGACGACGCGCGGCAGCAGCTCCTCGTATGCCGCCCGGTCGAACTCCCCGGCCGCCGGGGCCAGCACCGTCGCCGTTGACAGTGCCACCGCCCTGCGCAGCCGGTCCGGCCAGCTCAGGCCCTCGACGAGGCCGGACAGCAGCCCGGCCACCGCGGAGTCGCCCGCTCCGGTCGGGTTGCCCGCCACCCGGGCGGGCGGTGCGGCCCGCCAGGTGCCGTCGGGCGTGGCGGCGAGCATGCCGTCCGCGCCGAGCGAGGCCATGACACCGTGCGCACCGCGCCGGCGGGCGTCGCGGGTGGCGCGCAGCGGTTCGCGGGAGCCGGTGAGCTGGGCGAGCTCGTCGGCGTTCGGCTTGATCAGGTCGGGGCGGGCGGCGATGCCCCGTCGCAGCGGTTCGCCGCTGGTGTCGAGGAGGACCGGGACCCCGGCGGCGCGGGCCAGGCGGACCAGTTCGGCATACGCACCGACGTGGATGCCGGGCGGCAGGCTGCCGCAGAGGGCGACCGCGTCCGCCTCGCCGAGGAGCTTCTCGTACGTCGTCAGGAAGGCGGCCCATTCCTCGGCGGTGACCTGCGGGCCCGGTTCGTTGAACTGGGTGGTGTCGCCGGTGGACGCATCGACGACGGCGATCGTGCGGCGGGTGTTCCCGGCGACGGCGACGAGGGCGTCGCGCGGCGGGAGGCCGGCCAGCAGCTCGCGGAGCACTGCTCCGGTGGTGCCTCCGGCGAAGCCGGTGACCACGGTGTCGTGGCCGAGCGCGGAGAGCACCTGGGCCACGTTGAGGCCCTTGCCTCCCGGGCGTTCGGAGAGGTCGCGGACGCGGTGGCTGGTGTGCGGAACCAGCGCCGGTACGCCGTAGGTCAGGTCGAGCGCCGTGTTCAGCGTGACCGTGAGGATCACCTCGGCCACCCCTTCGATCCGTGCCGGAGCGCGGATCCCCTTGCCAGAACGCGCATTCCCTGCTGTTGACGAAGCGATCATGTCAAAGAGACGGCGGTCGGCCCAGACCCCGGGACCAACCGCCTCCTCTTCGTTACGCATGCGACCCACCGTCAACCAGGGGCGGAATCAGCCGAGCTGGGGTTCGATGACCCATTCGCCCTTGCGCATGACGCCCTTGAGTACGAAGTCGTCGTCCAGGACCACCAGGTCCGCGTCCTTGCCCGGCTCCAGCGAGCCGACCCTGTCGTACAGGCCGAGCAGCCGCGCCGGGTTGGCGGAGATGGACTCCACGACGTCCTCGACCGGGATCCTGTCGAGGGTGACGGACCGGCGGAACGCGGTGTCCAGGGTGAGCGTAGAGCCCGCGATCGAACCGCCTTCGACGAGCCTGGCGACGCCGTCCCTGACGTCGACGGCGAGCGGGCCCAGCTGGTACCGGCCGTCGCCGAAACCGGCCGCGTCCATCGCGTCCGTGATCAGCGCGACGCGGGAGGCCCCGGCGTGACGGTAGGCCAGTTCCAGGGCGGCCGGGTGCAGATGCGTACCGTCGTTGATCAGCTCGACGGTGATCCGCTCGTCCGCCAGGAGCGCGGCGATCGGGCCGGGCTCGCGGTGGGCGAGCGGCGGCATCGCGTTGAAGAGGTGGGTGGCGACGGTGGCGCCGGCGTCGATCGCCTCGACGGTCTGCTCGTACGTCGCGTCGGTGTGCCCGATCGCGGCGATCACCCCGTGCTCGGCGAGCATGCGCACCGACTCGAGGCCGCCCGGCAGTTCGGTGGCGAGCGTGAACATCTTCGCGGTGCCGCGCGCGGCGTCCATCAGCTTGCGGACCTCGGCCGGGTCCGGGTGGCGCAGCAGCTGTTCGCTGTGCGCGCCTTTGCGGCACGGCGAAATGAACGGGCCCTCGAAGTGGATTCCGGCCAGGTCGCCCTGTTCGACGAGTTCGGAGAGGACGCCGGCCCGCTGGGCGAGGAAGTCCATCTCACCCGTGACGGTGGAGGCGACCAGGGTGGTGGTGCCGTGCTCGCGGTGGGTGCGGACACCGGTGAGCACCTCGTCCACGGTGCCGGAGGTGAAGGAGGCGCCGCCGCCGCCGTGGTTGTGCATGTCGACGAAGCCGGGGACGACCCAGTGGCCGGCCAGTTCGACGGTCCGGGCGTTCTCCGGCGCGCTGCCCGAGATCCGGGCGCCGTCGACGATCACCCGGCCGTTCTCGACGGTTCCGGTGGGGAGTACCACCCTGGCCCCTGCGAGAACCGTGCTGTCTGCGCGTGCGGCCATCAGGCGGATACCTCCGTGGAGAGAAGATCCCAGGCGAGCAGCCCTGCGCCCAGGCATCCGGCGGTGTCCCCGAGGGCCGCCGGGACGATGTGGGGCAGCTTCTGGAACGTGACGCGTTCCTCGACGGCCGCACGGAGTGGTACGAACAACGTTTCCCCTGCCTCTGCGAGACCGCCACCGATGATGAGCATGCGCGGGTCCAGCAGCGTGAGCGCGGTGACCAGCCCGGCGGCGAGCGCGTCGACCGCGTCCTGCCAGACCCGTACGGCCGCGGGATCGCCCGATTCCACGGCCTTGGCGCAGTCCGCGGCGTCGGCGGCGGGGTCACCGGAGGCGGCGGCCCAGGCGCGGCTGACGGCGGAGGCGGAGGCCAGAGTCTCCAGGCAGCCGCGCTGTCCGCAGCCGCAGTCCGGCCCGTCGGGCCGGACCACGATGTGTCCGATCTCGCCCGCGTACCCGTGCGCGCCCGCCTCGATGGTGCCCGCGATGCCGATGGCCCCGGCGATCCCGGTCCCCAGCGGTACGAACAGGAAGCGGTCGGCACCCTTGCCCGCGCCGATCCGGCCCTCGGCGAGGCCGCCGGTCCTGACGTCGTGGCCGAGCGCGACGGGCACCTTGCCGAGCCGCTCGCCGAGCTGGTCCCGCAGGGGTACGTCGTGCCAGCCCAGGTTCGCGGCATAGACCGCGATCCCGTTCTCCGCGTCGACGATGCCGGGGACGGCGACACCGGCCGCGACGGCGCTCTCGCCGAGGTGCTCCTCGCCGTGGGCGCGCAGGTCCGCGGCGAAGGAGAGGATCGACTCCACGACGGCGTCGGGCCCGCGCTCCCTGCCGGTCGCGCGCCGGGCCTCGTGCAGCAGAGTGCCGTCGGCCCCGACCAGTGCGGCCTTCATTCCGGTGCCGCCCACATCGAGGGCGATGACGTGTTTCACGGGGACAGTTTCGCCCGTCGAACCCCGATAGGTCTAGTCCACTAGTGCTGTTTGTTGCGCACCCATACAAAATGATGCGGAGGGCCGGTGCGGACCGTCGGCTCAGGGGGCCAGGATCACGCTGCGCGAGAGATTGCGCGGGTGGTCGGGGTCGTACCCCTTCGACTCCGCGATCTCGACCGCGAGCCGCTGCACCCGGATCAGATCGGCCATCGGGTCGGCCGTGGCATGGGCGGCCAGCGTGCCGCCGACCCCCGCGACCTCGCCCGCCAGCCCCTCGGGCAGCGCTCCGAACACCCAGGTGACCCGGTTCGGCCCGGTGATCGAGATCGGGCCGTGCCGGTACTCCATCGCCGGGTACGACTCGGTCCAGGCGCCGGCCGCCTCGCGCATCTTCAGCCCGGCCTCCTGGGCGAGCCCGTACGTCCAGCCGCGCCCCAGGAACGTCCACTGCTCGGCCGCGACGACCGCCTCCGCCAGCGGCTCGGTCACCGCGAGCTCCGCGTCGACCGCGGCCTCGGCGACCGTCTTCACCCCTGCCGGGAGCGGACCCGCCGCCTCCAGGCCGGCCCGCAGGAAGGCCAGTGCGGTGGTGGCGAACCGGGTCTGGACGACGGACTCCTCGTCCGCCCAGTCCAGTACGGCCACGGCGTCGGCGGCGTCCATGACGGGCGTCTTCGGATCGCCGGTCAGTGCCACCGTCGCGACTTTCCCGCGCAGCTCGCCGAGGAGCGCGAGCACCTCGGTCGTCGTGCCGGAGCGGGTGATGGCCACGACCCGGTCGTACCGACGGCCCACGGGGAACTCCGACGCGGCGAACGCGTCGGTCTCGCCCTGTCCGGCCGCCTCGCGCAGCGCCGCGTACGCGATCGCCATGAACCAGGAGGTGCCGCACCCGGTGACGGCGACCCGCTCGCCCGGCCGGGGCAGGCCGTCGAACGCGGCCCCCGCCGCTGCGGCACGCCGCCAGCAGCCGGGCTGGGTGGCGATTTCGGATGCGGTACGGGACATGCTGGACGGCTCCTCGGTGCGGGGGAGAACGGTGGCGACGGTCTCTGCCGGAACAGGGGCACACAAAGGTCCAGACCATGAAATGCCGTGCGCCGGGATGTACTTAACCGCCGGTCCGGTCCCGGTGCAACGGCACCCCGGGACCATTTGGACACAGGTCCGGTTACGATGCGGAAGCGATACTTCTCTGGTGTAGACCTCAGTTGCAGCCATGGGTCAAAATCGCAGCTCATCCGGACGGTCGGGTGTTCGCCGAAACGATGAGGATGGACTGGCTGTGCAGCGGCGCTACTTGGGACTGACAGCGGCGGCAGCCGCACTGGGCATGACGGCAACGTTGTCCGGCTGCGGCACCGGCACCGGCTCGGGGGATGTCACCCTCACGCTCGTCGCGGCCGACTACGGCACCAGTGCGGCGAACAGTTCCGAGAAGTACTGGGACGATCTCGCCCGGAAATTCGAGGCGGCCCACAAGAACATCAAGGTCGACGTCCACGTCTACTCGTGGAAGGACGTCGACCGCAAGGTCGCCGAGATGGTGGAGAGCGGGCACGCCCCGGACATCGCGCAGATCGGCGCCTACGCGGACTACGCCAAGGCCGGGAAGCTCTACAGCGCGGACGAGATGCTCGCCATCCGCACCCAGGCCAACTTCCTGCCGCGACTGGCCGACGCGGGCCAGTACAACCAGACCCAGTACGGACTGCCGTTCGTCGCCAGCACCCGGCTGCTCTTCTACAACAAGACGTCCTTCAGCCGGGCGGGCCTGGACGCCCCGAAGACCTGGGACGACATCCGCAACGACGCGGCGGTGCTCAAGCAGCGGGGCGTCACCTACCCGTTCGCGCTGCCGCTCGGTCAGGAGGAGTCCCAGGCCGAGACCATGATGTGGCTGCTCAGCGGGGGCGGCGGCTACACGGACGACATGGGCTCGTACACCATCGACTCGCCCGAGAACATCAACACGTTCGACTGGCTGAAGACCAACCTGGTCGACAAGGGCCTGGTCGGCCCGGTGGCGCCCGGAAAGCTGGACCGCGCGAAGGCGTTCGACGCGTTCACGCGCGGCGATGTGGGGATGCTGAACGGCCATCCGACGCTGATGCAGGAGGCCGAGAAGCGGGGCGTGAAGGTCGGCATGGTGCCGCTGCCCGGCATCGACGGCCCCACCGAGGGGTCGATGGGCGTCGCCGACTGGATCATGGGCTTCAAGCAGAACAACCACCGTGAGGCCATCGGCACGTTCTTCGACTACATGTTTGAGGACAAGAACGTGGTGGCCTTCGCCGACGAGTACGACCTGCTGCCGGTCACCGACAGCGCGTCCGAGGCGATGGAGACGGACGCCAAGCACAAGCCGCTGCGCCAGTTCCTGGACGCGCTGCCGAACTCGGAGTTCTACCCCGTCGGCAAGACGTCCTGGGCGAAGACGAGCGAACTGATCAAGGAGAAGATCGGCCAGGCCGTGGAGCCGGGCGGAAACCCGACGGGCGTGCTGGGCGAGATAGCGCGCGCGGCCCATGTGGCGGAGGACGCGGAGTAGCGGGCTGCGGGGTGGGCATTATGTTGGCTGATATGACCACCCCCGAGGACGGCCCCGACGCGACGCAGCCGGCTGCGCCGGCGCGGCCGGGGCTCTCCGAACGGGAACGCGCGGTACTGGCGCTGGAACGGCGGTCGTGGCCGGGGCCTGGCGCGAAGGAGCGCGAGATCCGCGAGGGGCTCGGGATATCGCCGACGCGCTACTACCAGCTGCTGAACGCGTTGCTGGACGACCGGCGGGCGCTGGCGGAGGACCCGGTGACGGTCAACCGGCTGCGGCGCGTACGGGAGGCCCGGCGCGGGCGCCGGTGACACATCAGGCCCGCCCGGCGTCCGGGGGCATCCTGTCGGCCCCTTTCGGCGACCGAGGGCGCAGGGGCCCGGGGGTGAAACCGCGGTTACGGGAAGGACCGGGCAGCGGGCCGTCCCTGCCGCAGGCGCCACCCGTAGCCGGACCCCCGCACCCCCGCTAGGCTCGCCCCATGGGCAGCAACCCGGCACATCCCCTTCCCACCCCCACCACCCCGGCCGGCCGCGAAGGCCTCGCCGCCCTTCTCGCCCGTCCCGATCGCGCCGTGGTCGCCCTCGATTTCGACGGCACCCTCGCCGACATCGTCCCGGACCCGGAGCAGGCCCGCGCCCACCCCGGCGCCGTCCCGGCCCTCGCCGCGCTCGCCCCGAAGGTCGCCTCCGTCGCAGTGATCACCGGCCGGCCCGCCGGCGTCGCGGTCCGGCACGGCGGCTTCGCGGGCGTCCCGGGTCTCGATCACCTCGTCGTCCTCGGCCACTACGGCGCCGAACGCTGGGACGCCGTCTCCAGCACCGTCCACGCCCCCGCCCCGCACCCCGGTGTGGCCGCGGCCCGTGCCGAACTCCCGGGCGTGCTCGATCTGTTCGGGTCGTGGCACGGCACGTGGATCGAGGAGAAGGGGCAGGCGCTCGCCGTCCACACCCGCCGCGCCGCCGACCCGCAGGCCGCCTTCGACGCGTTGCGCGCCCCGCTCGGTGACCTCGCCGCCCGGCACGGGCTGATCGTCGAGCCGGGGCGCCTCGTCCTGGAGCTGCGCCCGCCCGGCACGGACAAGGGTGTGGCGCTGGCGGAGTACGTACGCGAGACGGGCGCCGAGTCCGTCCTGTACGCCGGGGACGACCTGGGCGACCTCGCCGCCTACGCCGCCGTGGAGAAGCTCCGCGCGGAGGGCCCCGGCGGCACCCCGGGCCTGCTGGTGTGCAGCGGAAGCGCCGAGGTGCCCGAACTAGCCGAACGTGCGGACCTGTTGCTGCCGGGACCGGCGGCAGTGGTCGGCTTCCTCGCGGCCCTCGCCGAGCACATCTGACACGCGCCGCCCGGCACCGGCGCCACGGCCCCGGACGGGTCACTGCCCCCGCAGCGCCTCCAACTGCTCCAGGAACCACTGCTGCGGCGGCAGCGCGGTCGCGGCGGCGGCCAGCCGTTTCGACCGCTCCGCCCGCTCCCCGTCCGGCATCGTCAGCGCCGCGTGCAGGGCCACCGCCGTCGCCGACACGTCGTACGGGTTCACCACGATCGCGTCCGCGCCCAGCTCCTCGTACGCCCCCGCCTCCCGCGACAGCACCAGCGCGCAGCCCTGGTCGGAGACCACCGGGACCTCCTTCGCGACGAGGTTCATGCCGTCGCGGATCGGGTTGACGAGCGCCACGTCCGCCAGTCGGTACGCCCCCAGCGAGCGCGCGAAGTCGTCGTTCACATGCAGCAGGACCGGGGTCCAATCGGGTGTCCCGTAGGCTGAGTTGATGTCGTCCGCCAGCCGCTGCACCTCGGCCGTGTACTCCCGGTACACCGTCAGGTCCTGCCGCGACGGGTACGCGAACGCCACATGCACCACCCGCTCGCGCCACTGCGGGCGGGTGGTCAGCAGCTCCCGGTACGCCAGCAGCCCGCGCACGATGTTCTTGGACAGCTCCGTACGGTCCACCCGCACGATCGTCTTGCGGCCGGTGCCGCCCACCTGCTCCCGCAGCACCGCCATCCGCTCGTCCACGTCCGCCTCGTGCGCGCGGCGGCGCAGGAAGTCCGCGTCCGCCCCCAGACCGTGCACGCCGATCGTCGTCCGGCCCGTGCCGCCCAGGATCTCCGTGCAGCAGGCGGTGAACGCGTCGGCCCACCGCCGGGTCAGGAAGCCCGCCCGGTCCGCGCCGAGCATGCCGCGCAGCAGCTGCTCCGCGATGTCGTCGGGCAGCAGCCGGAAGTAGTCGACCGGGGCCCACGGGGTGTGCGAGAAGTGACCGATCCGCAGGTCGGGCCGCAGCTCACGGAGCATGCCCGGGACCAGGGCCAGGTGGTAGTCCTGCACCAGCACCGCCGCACCCTCGCCCGCCTCTTCGGCGAGCGCCTGCGCGAAGGCCTGGTTGTACGTCTCGAACGACGCCCACTGCCGGCGGAACTCCGCGTCGAAGACCGGATCCAGCGGCGTCTGGTACAGCATGTGATGCACGAACCAGAGCACCGAGTTCGCGATGCCGTTGTACGCGTCGGCGTGGACATCGGCGTCGATGTCGAGCATCCGCACACCCGGCTCGGCGATTCCGTGCCGGACCGCCGCCCTGTCCCCGTCGCCGAGCGCCGCGCAGACCCACAGCTTGTCCTCGACCGCGCTGAGCCCGGAGACGAGCCCGCCGCCGCCCCGTCTGGCGCCGATCGAACCGTCCGCGCGCAGCGCGTACGAGACGGGGCCGCGGTTGGACGCGACGAGTACCTGGGCGGCGGGCGTGATCGCGTGCTCGGAGACCATGTTGCGGAATCTAGCCCGATCGCGAACCGCCCAAACGTGCGAAGTCAGGCCACGTCAGGCGGCGCGGCGTGAAACGTACTCGCCGATCTCGCACATCGGCGGCCGTTCCTCCGTGTCCACCGGATGTGTGAACGGCACGAAACCGTCCTCGCCCCGCTCGAACTGGGTGAGCGAAGGCCGCACCAGATGCCCCCGGGAGAGACGCAGTTGCGCGGTCCGGTAGATCGCCGCCGCCATCCGGCCCAGCGCCTGACCGTCCTGGTGGCGGTGTTTCCTGACCCCGACGTCGACCTGCGCCAGCGCGTCGAGCCCCACCGTGTGCAGCGCATCCACCAGCAGGCCCAGTTCCACCCCGTAGCCGACCGGGAACGGCAGCCGCTCCAGCAGCGAGCGCCGCACCGCGTACTCGCCGCCCAGCGGCTGGACGAAGCCGGCCAGCTGTGGCCAGTGCAGGTTGAGCAGCGGGCGGGCCACCAGTTCCGTGACGCGGCCACCCTGGCCTGCCGCTTCCCCCAGCGGGCGGTCGTACATCGCCTTCACGAACTGCACCCCGGGATCGGTCAGCAACGGGCCGACGATGCCGGAGACGAAGTCCGCGGAGAAGTCCTTGAGGTCGGCGTCGATGAAACAGACGATGTCGCCGGTGGTGACCAGGAGTGACCGCCACAGGACCTCTCCCTTGCCGGGGAGCGCGGGTATCCGGGGGAGTATCGCGTCGCGGTGGACCACCCGGGCGCCCGCCGTCCGGGCGACATCCGCGGTGGCGTCCGTCGACCCGGAGTCGATCACCACCAGCTCGTCGACCAGCGGCACCTTCTCCATCAGCTCGCGCCGGATCGTCTCCACGATCGCGCCGACCGTGGCCTCCTCGTTGAGAGCGGGCAGCACGACGCTGACGCTCCCACGCCGGGGATCCCTGGCGCCAAGGCTTGCCTTGGCGCCAGGGAGCCGGTCCAGTGGGCGGTCGGCGACCGACCAGGAGCGCCTGGCCAGCCAGCGTTCGACCTCTTCCAGCACGGTCGATACTCCCTGTATGTGATCCATCTCGCGGTTCGGACGGCTATCTCGACCGTCCGGTGCTTCAGTTACAGTCTTGAACAACGCGGATGGCCGTCGCATGTCGGGGTCGGTCCGCAAACAAATGCCTGGGTCGATGATCCAGTGCCACAGCGCTCATCCAGAGGGACTGAGGGAACGGCCCGTTGAAGTCCCGGCAACCCTCCTGCCGACCGCGAGGTCAGGTGGGGAAGGTGCCAATTCCGTCTCGTGGCGAAACGCGTCGCGAGGAAGATGAGGAGAAAGGGCCTCGCCATCATGGCTACGCAGACTGTTGCAGTAAGCACCGATTTTTCCGCCGACGCCGTCGACCTCGGTCCCGCCGCGGCACTCTCCTGTCGCGAATGCGGAGAGCGTTTCGACCTCGGCCCCATTTTCGCCTGCGCCTCGTGTTTCGGGCCGCTCGAAGTGGCGTACGACCTGCCGAGCGGCTCCCCGGACGAGCTGAAGAAGCGCATCGAAGCCGGGCCGAACAACATCTGGCGTTACGCGCCGCTGCTGCCGGTCCCCGCCGATGTGGCCGACAAGCCCAACATCAACCCCGGCTTCACCAAGCTGGTCAAGGCCGACAACCTCGCCCGTGAACTGGGCGTCACCGGCGGCCTGTACGTCAAGGACGACTCCGGCAACCCGACGCACTCCTTCAAGGACCGCGTCGTCGCGATCGCCGTCGAGGCCGCCCGCGCCTTCGGCTTCACCACGCTCTCCTGCTCCTCCACCGGCAACCTCGCAGGCGCCGTCGGCGCCGCCGCCGCCCGGGCCGGACTGCGGTCCTGCGTGTTCATCCCGCACGACCTGGAGCAGGGCAAGGTCGTCATGGCCGCGGTGTACGGCGGCGAACTGGTCGGCATCGAGGGCAACTACGACGACGTCAACCGCTTCTGCTCGGAGCTCATCGGCGACCCGCTCGGCGAGGGCTGGGGCTTCGTCAACGTGAACCTGCGGCCGTACTACGGCGAGGGTTCCAAGACCCTCGCGTACGAGATCTGCGAGCAGCTCGGCTGGCAGCTGCCCGACCAGCTCGTCATCCCGATCGCCTCCGGCTCGCAGCTCACGAAGATCGACAAGGGTCTGCAGGAGCTGATCAAGCTCGGTCTCGTGGAGGACAAGCCGTACAAGATCTTCGGCGCCCAGGCCGAGGGCTGCTCCCCGGTCTCCACGGCCTTCAAGGCCGGTCACGACGTCGTGCGCCCGCAGAAGCCGGACACCATCGCCAAGTCCCTGGCGATCGGCAACCCGGCCGACGGCCCGTACGTCCTGGACATCGCCCGCCGGACCGGCGGCGCCGTCGAGGACGTCGACGACCAGCAGATCGTCGACGCGATCAAGCTGCTGGCGCGCACCGAGGGCATCTTCGCCGAGACGGCGGGCGGGGTGACGGTCGGCGTGACGAAGAAGCTGATCGAGGCCGGTCTGCTGGACCCGACGCTCACCACCGTCGTCCTGAACACCGGTGACGGACTGAAGACGCTGGACGCGGTCGCCCCGACCACCGGCCCGACCGCGACGATCCGGCCCAGCCTGGACGCGTTCCGCGACGCCGGTCTCGCCCGCAGCTGATCCGACCACCCGAGGCACAAGGAAGGCACCCACATGAGCGTCAAGGTCCGTATCCCCACCATCCTGCGCACCTACACGGGCGGTCAGGCCGAGGTCGCGGCCGAGGGCACGACCCTCTCCCAGGTCATCGAGTCGCTGGAGCAGAACCACCCGGGCATCGCCGCCCGCGTCCTGGACGACCAGGGCAAGCTGCGCCGGTTCGTGAACGTGTACGTCAACGACGACGACGTGCGCTTCGAGGGCGGCCTGGAGACGGCCACCCCGGACGGTGCGGGCATCTCGATCATTCCGGCGGTCGCGGGCGGCTGCTGACCCGCCGTCGGCGCGGCGGCGGACCCCGGGTCCGTCCTGCGGCGTCGTCCTCGCCGGCCTCGGCGGCCGGCTGCACGGTGTCACCGCAATTGCCCCCTCTGCGAGCTGAGCAGAGGGGGCAATTCTGCATGGTTGAGCGCGGTAGAGTTGGGAAGTCCCCATCGCTGCCCGCGCCGACCGCATATGAGAATGCGCCCGCCCGCGACAAGATGCAGCCAAAGTGCTCGAACTCCTTGCGCCATTAGTGGCCTTTGCCCGGCCCGAGTTGCCCTGGAATCGCATGAATTCCGTATATTCGGGCGTTCGGTGCCGCTCAGAATTCTCGTCCGATTGACCTGTTGCAGAGGGCAGTTGGGCAGATACATTCAGCCGCGGTCGACGCGTTCCGGCGCACGCACCCTCTCCTGTCGGAGGGTGAGTTCTGACCCGGGTCCGCGAAGTGCGGTCCTGTGCAAGGGCCAGTAATAGGGGAGTTAGGCATGGCTCAGGGCACCGTCAAGTGGTTCAACGCGGAGAAGGGGTACGGCTTCATCGCGGTCGACGGTGGTGCGGATGTTTTCGTCCACTACAGCGCGATCCAGATGGACGGGTACCGCACCCTCGAAGAGGGTCAGCGAGTTGAATTCGAAATCTCGCAGGGCCAGAAGGGGCCGCAGGCGGACATGGTCAAGCTCGCCGTCGGCTGAGCTCGGCGCAGTCGGCCAACGACACCACTCACGCATGAAGGGTCCGTACCCGCCAGGGGACGGGCCCTTCACGCGTGCCCCGCGCGCCACGCCGCCTCGGTGCCCCGTCCGTCGGGCCGCCCCTTGCCCGATGTGCCGGCGCCCGGCTTCCGGGTTGTCCACAACCGCCGGGGGCGCTTGCACTCGTGAGGGTCGAGTGCTAATCATTGGCGTTAGCACTCTCCAGGTGAGAGTGACAGAATTTGGACCGGGCCGGTGAGGCCCGCAGGCCTGGTGGGGCAAGGAACCGCCGGGCGCGCAGGCCGTCCGTCGCGGGCGCCACTCGGTCCGGAGAAATCCACCCCTGTCCGGGAGGACCACTTCACATGGCCAAGATCATCGCGTTCGACGAGGAGGCACGGCGCGGTCTCGAGCGCGGGATGAACCAGCTCGCCGACGCCGTCAAGGTCACCCTTGGCCCCAAGGGCCGCAACGTCGTCCTCGAGAAGAAGTGGGGCGCGCCCACGATCACCAACGATGGTGTTTCCATCGCCAAGGAGATCGAGCTCGAGGACCCGTACGAGAAGATCGGCGCCGAGCTGGTCAAGGAAGTCGCCAAGAAGACGGACGACGTCGCCGGCGACGGTACGACCACCGCCACCGTTCTCGCCCAGGCGCTCGTCCGCGAGGGCCTGCGCAACGTCGCCGCGGGTGCCAACCCGATGGCCCTCAAGCGGGGCATCGAGAAGGCCGTCGAGGCCGTCTCCGCCGCTCTGCTGGAGCAGGCCAAGGACGTGGAGACCAAGGAGCAGATCGCTTCGACGGCCTCCATCTCCGCCGCCGACACCCAGATCGGCGAGCTCATCGCCGAGGCGATGGACAAGGTCGGCAAGGAAGGCGTCATCACCGTCGAGGAGTCCCAGACCTTCGGTCTGGAGCTGGAGCTCACCGAGGGTATGCGCTTCGACAAGGGCTACATCTCGGCGTACTTCGCCACCGACATGGAGCGCATGGAGTCGTCCCTGGACGACCCGTACATCCTCATCGTCAACTCCAAGGTCAGCAACGTGAAGGACCTCCTTCCGCTGCTGGAGAAGGTCATGCAGTCCGGCAAGCCGCTGCTGATCATCGCCGAGGACGTCGAGGGCGAGGCCCTGTCGACCCTGGTCGTCAACAAGATCCGTGGCACCTTCAAGTCCGTCGCCGTCAAGGCTCCGGGCTTCGGTGACCGCCGCAAGGCCATGCTCGGCGACATCGCCATCCTCACCGGTGGCACGGTCATCTCCGAGGAGGTCGGTCTCAAGCTCGAGAACGCCGGCCTGGACCTGCTGGGCCGCGCCCGCAAGGTCGTCATCACCAAGGACGAGACCACGATCGTCGACGGTGCCGGTGACAGCGACCAGGTTCAGGGTCGCGTCAACCAGATCCGTGCCGAGATCGAGAACTCCGACTCGGACTACGACCGCGAGAAGCTCCAGGAGCGCCTGGCGAAGCTGGCCGGCGGCGTGGCCGTCATCAAGGCCGGTGCCGCCACCGAGGTCGAGCTCAAGGAGCGCAAGCACCGCATCGAGGACGCCGTTCGCAACGCGAAGGCGGCCGTCGAAGAGGGCATCGTCGCCGGTGGTGGCGTCGCGCTGCTGCAGGCTTCCGCCGTCTTCGAGAAGCTGGAGCTCTCGGGTGACGAGGCGACCGGCGCCAACGCCGTCAAGCTGGCGCTGGAGGCCCCGCTCAAGCAGATCGCCGTCAACGGTGGTCTCGAGGGTGGCGTCGTCGTCGAGAAGGTGCGCAACCTGCCGATCGGTCACGGCCTCAACGCCGCGACCGGCGAGTACGTCGACATGATCGCCGAGGGCATTCTCGACCCGGCGAAGGTCACGCGCTCCGCTCTGCAGAACGCCGCGTCGATCGCCGCGCTGTTCCTGACCACCGAGGCCGTCATCGCCGACAAGCCGGAGAAGGCCTCTGCGGCCGCTCCGGGCGGCATGCCGGGCGGTGACATGGACTTCTGATCCTGACGGATCAGTAGTTCGATCGCACATCGGCCCCCGGGACCTTTACTGGTCCCGGGGGCCGATGCCGTGTTCGCGACGGCTGCAACTGCGGCGGTGACGGCCGGTCAGCGGTCAGCGGTCAGGAGAGCTTGCCGTCGTAGTCCGGGAGCTTGAACGTCCGCTCGGCGTGACCGCCCACCAGGTCGCTGTCGTTGTTGCCGATGTTGGCGATGATCGTGTAGCCCCGGGCCTCGATCTCGGCGCGCTTGGCGGTCTTGTACGCGCTGACCTCGTCGAAGAGGTCGGGCAGGTCGCGGACGTAGAGCCCGGTCACCGGGTAGCCGACCGCGGTGAGGTTGTACTGCGTCAGGGAGGCGATGATGCCCGGGCGGGCGGTGACGAAGAAGATGGCGACGCCCTGGGAGTCGGCGTACTGCACCAGATCGCGGACCTTGGCGATCGCCGGGGTGGGGAACGTCCAGAAGTAGTGGAAGTCCGTCTCCAGCGACGAGTTGTCGATGTCGAGGACGATCGCCGGCTTCTGGCCCGCGGGTGTCTGCGCGATGCGCTGCTGAATGTAGGGACGGGCCACGTCGATGACCGCGGCGACATCGCGCTGCCAGGTGCCGTAGTCGATGCCCAGGATGGCGGCGTTTCCGCCGGGGGCCCACGTCGCGGTGGCGGCGGGCGAGGACGCGGGGGCGGCCTGGGCGGTGCCTGCGGGTACGGCGAGGGCGAGAACGGCTGCCGCGGCGGCGACGGCACCGGCCGTACGGATGGACCGGGTACGGCTTCGAGTTCGGCTCATGAGGGTGTCTCCTGGGTCGACTTTGGCATGCACGCGCTCAACCCTCGACGGGGTCGGGCCCCATGTCTACTGGTCGGTAGGAAACTTCTCGTGGACGCGCCGTGAACCGGCCGCGCGGGGCCCGGGCCGAGGGCCCGTCGAGGGGGCTCGGTGCGGGGCCGTCGCGCTGGGCACCACGAAGGTCGCCGACGAGATGCCCGACGACTGGGGCCGCACCATCTTCGAGACCGTCATGTGGCCGGAGTGCTCGCCCGCCGTGTCTCCGCCGCCGCTGTCGTACCGGCAGCCACCACGGGCAACCTCGTCGAGGTGTGACCGCCCGTCATGCCCCCGGCCCGCAAAGGGCTTGCGGTCCGAGCCCTCGGTATGACGGTGGCCCGGACCGTCATGTCCGTGACCTTGCGGGGCGGGGGCCCATCGCCGCGCGCACCTGGGCCATCCGGCCGCGGACTTCGCCGGCCGGGATCCCGCGGCTGCCCGACGGTACGGGGACGTGCTCACCCCGGCACAGTCCGCACTCCCCGCCGGGGAGCGCCTCCGCCCGCCCCGGTGCGCCGCACTTCGCGCACTCCAGGACCCGCAGCACGGCGCGTGGGGCGGACGGAGCGACCCGTTCGGGTGGCATTTTCGCGGTCAGTCGGCTGCGGACCAGCGCCGCCGCGTGATGCACCGGTACCGGCAGCCCGTCGGTGAGTGCGTGCAGCAGCTGTGCCTCGGTGGCGCCCCGGTCGAACCAGACCGTGACGTACGGCTCCAGCGCCGCGCAGCCCGTCGCCGACAGACTCAGTGCGGGTGCGGTACGGCCGAGCGCGGCCAGCAGGACGAACGCCCGGGAACGGGTCTTCCGCTGCTGCTCCGGCGGTGTGTCGCCCCTGGTGAACGCCGCCCACCATGCGTCGTCGCGGGGTGTGCGGGAGAAGAACGTGCGCGTCACCCAGTGCGCGCTGCCCGAGCCGATGACGTGCTCGCTGCCCCGGCGCAGATGCCCGGCCCGCTGAAGGTTGTTCAGCGCGGTCCGCAGTGCGCACTGTCCGTACGGCAGCACCTTGGCCAGCGTCTTCACGGAGATGTCGGCGCCGTCCGGCAGCCGGTCGACATAGGCCGCGACGGCGGCCTCGCGCGGCGGCAAATGCCTGAAATCGGTTGCGGTACGAGGGTGTTGGTGAGAAGCGGACCGCTTGCCGTATCCCGGATTGGCCATCGGGTGCGACGGTACGTGCGGAGGGCACGCGGCAGCACTAAGCTGACTGTCAGCCATTGGATCGCCTTTTCGATCTCGTTGGTCAGACCCCTGTTCGGTGTTCCAGCACCGGCAGGGGTCGTTCGTTGTCCGGAACGCTAGAGCGTCCGCACCGTGTGTGGCAAGCCGGTCACGAAAAGTGAACGCGGCTGCTGGGGAGGGTGGGTGGGCAGAGAGCCCTCCACCCATTCCATGAAAAGAGGGCTCGGGGCACGGGGCTTGAGCCCCGGGGCGTTCGAGCCGCGCATCCTCGTTTCGCGTCCACGCGGTCCGAACCGCCCCCGTGGCGCGGCGGCCGTGGGGAGCCGCGCCACGGGTGCGGTGGTCCGGGTGTCAGCCGGCGCTGCAGGTGACTGTCGGCCAGGTCCAGGTGCCGTTGGTCTGGAGGGTGACGCCCCAGTTGTTGCCGTTGCCGTTGGGTTTGGCGGTCAGCACTTGGGCGCTGGGGTAGCTGGCGCTGATGTTCCAGCTTGCGATGATCTTCTCCGGGGACGGAACGTTCATGGTCACGGTCCAATTGCTGGAGCCGCTGACCGAGACGTTGAGGTTGTACCGGTCGCTCCACTTGTCGCCCGCGGACAGGGTCGCGGTGCAGCCGCCGCCACCGGAACCGCCGCCGGTGCCGCCGCCTGTGCCGCCCCCGGTGCCGCCGCCTGTGCCGCCGCCGGAGTCGCTCAGTGTGATGTTGGAGTTCCCGCTGCTCTGGTACCCCTCAGTTGCGAGCACCATGTAGTTGAAGCTGCCGAGACTCATTCCCTTGCCGGCCCACGCGTCGAAGTGGTTGCCGGTGGTGATGGTTCCGCCTGTCTTCTTCGACTGCCGGACACTCCAGTACTGCTTGAAGGTCTTGGTGCCTTCGATGGAGGGGGCGTTGGTGCGCGTCGTCTCGTAGATGTCGTACGTACCGCCGTCGCTGGTGACCGTTCCCTTGAATGTTCCCGTGGGCCGGTAGGTGCCCCAGTTGTCGACGACGTAGTACTCCACGAGCGGGTTGGTCGTCCACCCGTAGAGGGCCAGGTACGCGTTGCCGGACGGGTTGAAGCTGCCCGAATAGTTCACACTCTTGCGCCCGCCGGTACTCCAGCCCTTGCCGGCGACGAAGTTGCCGACGTTGCTCCACGAGGTGCTGTAATTGCCGCCGGAGCCCAGGTTCATGGAGACCGAACCACCGCCATCGGACCAGAACGAGTAGTAGTAGCCGTTGTTGGTGCCGGTTTGATTCGTGGTGACCGTCGTGTCGGCATGGGCGACGACGGGCAGGATCATCGCGGCCACCGCGGCCAGCGCAATGGCCCAGACACTCCTGATGAGCAGCGTGAGGCGACCACGTCTGTGTCTCTTCGGATGAACGAGTGTGTTCATGTGCGGGTTTCCTCCTGGTGAAGGCTGGTGAGGGGCGGGCGGCGCGACACGACCTGGCAGGGTTGTCGCCGGCCAAGAGGTGACGTCGACCGCGCGCTGGTGTCGCGCAACGCAGCGGGGCACGGCCCGGTCGTCGCGCGCTCGGCGACCGGAGAACGAGGTCGCGGTGGCGACCCGGTTCAACAGTTGTTGAGGTCTGTCAACGGCGAACAGTGTTGATCTGCCCCTGACAACTGTCAACAGTTTCGGCAAGAGTTGCGAAATATTCGCGTGCCAAGAAATTCCTGGACGAAGCAATATGCCTGGTCAGCGCCATTCCTGGCTGATCAAGTAGGGGTTGATCGCGAGACGGCGCAATGTGGAGACCCGGATTCGGGAGTCAACTCACCGAAAGTTTCGAAACGTTCCTGACGCTCTCCCGCACCGGCGTGGGCGGGCCGCACCACCGCCCGGTCGGTCGTACCACCGGGACCGGCCCGCCGTGGGGCCGATCGTCACGCGGTGGTTCCGGCCCGGTCGGGTTCAGCGGCGGGGGAGCGTGATCTCCCCGAAGAGCTTCTCTCCGAGTTCGTCACGAATCAGTGTGTCGATGGCGTTGGCGCGGGGAACGTACACGAACGGCCGCCAGGGGTAGATGCGGTCGTTGAACCACGGCGTCTGCCAGTCGGACGTGGTTCTGATGAATTCCTTGGCGAATTGAGATGCTCGGGCTTCTGGATAGCTGTCCTCGTTTTCCAGGCAGCCGTCCAGGCATACGTCGACATACGACTGGACGATGGGGAAACGCTCGCTCGGATAACGTCGGGTGACGTTGGCGAAATACCACACGGTGCCGACCGGTGGGCTTTTGCTGCCATCCAGCATGGCGATGTCGCGTGACGGGATCCGTGTGAGCCGGTACCCGGATTCACGTCGCGCGAAGGCCCTGAGCTCCTCCGGTGTGACGGAGAAGACGACGCCATTGCATGTGGCGCCCTTCATGGGGACGGCCCCCAGGTATGTAGGGCCCCAACTGACCGTGTCCACGCGGTCGTACCAGCCACGACTGATTCCCCGAACCACCGCGGGTGCAGCTTTTTCCGCCTCGGGCCAGGTCGAGGTCCGCGATTCCCGCTGAATCAGGGATCCGTACCCGAAGACATGGTTGCGCCCCGTGATCGGCGGCAAGGGTTCAGGACGTTCCGCCGGTCCGGTCTTCGGAGGGCCCGTATCCCTGTAGGTGCCCACGAATGCGCTGCGCGCCCCGAGTGCGATGGCCCCGCCCAGCTGAATCGCTTTGCGCCGTTCGACGGTGCACTCAGGGTTCATCTGTTTCTCCAGGCTGCACGGCATAGGAGAGGGGTCTTGTCAGAGCCCACCTTGACCTGCGTACGCCATCATCACGTTCGCCACCAAGGGGATGCGATGCGACACGCGTCGAGTCCGGCTCATGGCCGCCGGACCCGCGACGCGACGGAGGGCGGCACCCCGGCCGGGGTGCCGCCCTCCGTCGCGTTACGGGATCAGGCGCGGGCCGGTTCCGCTGCCGGGCCGGTGACCGGGGCGGCCGGGGTGCCCGTTGCCGCGACCGTCGAAGCCGCCGGCTCCTGCGACACGTTGAACTCCGCCAGCAGGTCCTTGCTGAAGCCGAAGAAGTACGTGGCGACGAAGCCCGCGAGGTAGCCGACCAGCAGGCCGCCCGCGTAGATCGCGATCGTCGTGCCCAGGCCGTGGTTGCCGTCCAGGAGCGGGAACAGCGCCCAGCCGGACGGGCCGATCGCCGTGGAGCCGACCGCGCTGCCGAGCTGGTTGAAGAAGCCGACGAACGCGCCGCCGAACGCACCGCCCACACACGCGGTGATGAACGGGCGGCCGAGGGGCAGCGAGACACCGTAGATCAGGGGCTCGCCCACGCCCAGCAGGCCTGCCGGGAGCGCCGACTTGATCGTCCTGCGGATCGACTCGTTGCGGGGGAGGCGGAGGTAGACCGCGATCGACGCGCCGACCTGGCCCGCGCCCGCCATGGCGAGGATCGGGAGGAGGACCGTGTAACCCTGCTGCTCGATCAGCGTGGTGTGGATCGGGATCAGCGCCTGGTGCAGGCCCAGCATGACCAGCGGGAGGAAGAACCCGCCGAGGACCAGGCCCGCACCCGCACCGCCGTTGGACAGCAGCCAGTCGGCGAAGTCGCCGATCGCGGTGGAGACCTCACCGGCCACGTACATCAGGCCGAAGATCGTCACCAGGCCGGAGACCAGCACCGTCAGCGTCGGGGTGACCAGGACGTCCAGTGCCTCCGGGACCCAGCGCCGGCACCACTTCTCCACGTACACCGCGAGGATCGCCGCGCCGAGGGCGCCCAGCACACCGCCCTGGCCGGGGGAGAGCTTCTGGCCGAACGCCTCGATGTCCGCGACGCCCGGGAAGACGATGATCGCGGCGACCGCACCGCCGAGGATCGGCGTGCCGCCGAACTCCTTCGCCGTGTTGTAGCCGACGAAGACGGCGATCAGTGCCATGAAGCCGGACGCCATGGCGCCGAGGGCGGGAGTGACCGACGTCAGCCAGCCCAGGTTCTTCAGCAGGCCGTTGAGGCCGGCGATGATGCCGCAGCCGATGAGGGCGGGGATCAGCGGGACGAAGATGTTGGCGATCTTCCGGAGGAACAGCTTGAACGGGGTGGCGTTCTTCGCCTTCCGGGCTGCCCTGATCGCGGCGCCCTGCGCGGCGAGTTCGTCCCCGGCGGCCGGGGCCGGGGCAGGAGCCGCGGCGGTGGCGGCGGGTTCCGGGGTTGCCGCCCGGCCCTCCTCCACCAGCTTCTCGAACTCCGGGGTGACCCGGGCGACGGTGCCCGGGCCGAGGACGATCTGGTACGTCTCGTCCTCGACCACACCCATGACGGCGGGGAGCGCCTTCAGGGCCTCGTCGTCGACGAGCGAGCGGTCGTTCAGACCCAGCCGGAGCCGGGTCATGCAGTGGACGACGGAGCTGACGTTTGCGGCGCCACCGACGAGCGGAAGGATCGCGGCGGCAGTGGCGCGGTTCTTGTCTTCTGTAGCCATGGTGCGTGGTGCCTTGCTGTGCGGGGGTGTGGAGCGGTTCCCCGGATGGGGAGGGGTCAGGTGGTGCGCGGTGCGGCCGCGAGGGCGGCACGGAGGTGGCCGTCGGATGCGGACAGGAGGGTGGCGGCGGTGGGGCCGTCGACCCGGCCGAGGATGGTGAGGATCGCGTTCTTCACCTCGCCGTCGGTGGCGGCGAGTGCGGCCTCGATCTCCTCGTCGGAGGCGCCGGTGGCGAGCGCGACGATCCGGCGGGACCGGGCGCGCAGCTTCTCGTTGGACGCGCGGACGTCGACCATGAGGTTTCCGTACGTCTTGCCGAGCCGGATCATCGTGATCGTCGACAGCATGTTGAGGACGAGCTTCTGCGCCGTGCCGGCCTTGAGGCGGGTGGAGCCGGTGAGAAGTTCGGCGCCGACGACGATCTCGAGGGGGTGCTCGGACGCGGCGCCGAGCGCCGAGTCCGCGTTGCAGGACAGGCCGATGGTCAGCGCGCCCTTGCGGCGGGCGTGCTCGACGGCTCCGACGGCGTACGGCGTACGGCCCGAGGCGGAGATGCCGACCACGGTGTCGTCGGGGGTGAGATCCAGGGCGTCGAGGTCGGCGGCGGCCAGCTCCTTGCTGTCCTCGGCGCCTTCGACGGCCGTGATGATCGCGGACGGTCCGCCCGCGATCAGGCCGATGACCTCGGACGGGTCGGTGTTGAACGTGGGCGGGCACTCGCTGGCGTCCAGGATGCCGAGCCGGCCCGGGGTGCCGGCGCCGGCGTAGATGAGCCGGCCGCCACGGGCCATGCGCGCGGCCGTGGCGTCGATCGCGGCGGCGATCTCGGGCAGCCGGGCGGCGACGGCGGTGGGGACGGTCCGGTCCTCGCCGTTCATGATCCGGGCGATCTCCAGCGTGTCCAGCCGGTCGATCTCGGCGAGCTCGGGCCGGAACGCCTCGGTGGTGAGGGTGGCGAGCTCGGCGCGCAGCTCCCCGTACTCGGAGTGCCCGCCGGGCGTCGTGGCGTTGGCGTCGGTGGTGGAGGTCATGGAGAGCGGCTCTGCTTTCTCGATCTCGTGTCTCATGAGGGTGCGGGCGGCGCGGTGTGCGGGGTGCGGGCCGTCAGCGGGTGCTGCGTGGCGTGTGTCGGTGGGCGAGCGCCTCGTAAGAAGCGGCCAGGGCCGGGGCGGCTGTCTCGTACGTCCGCTGGGCCACCCCGATGAACAGGCAGTCCACGACGAGCAGCTGGCTCGTGCGGCTCGACATGGCGGCGGGGCGCAGTTCGCTCTCGCGGGCGGTGGACGTGGTCAGCACGTGGTCCGCGTACTGCGACACCGGACCGTCGGGGCGGCCGGTGATCGCGATCGTCGTCGCGCCCTGGTCGAAGGCCACCCGCAGCGGTTCGATCACATCGACCGTGGAACCCGAGTGGGTGATCGCGATGGCCACGTCGCCGGAGCGGAGCTGCACGGCGTTGGTCACGGCCAGGTGCGGGTCCGTGTGCGCGTGCGCGATCAGGCCGATACGGAGCAGCTTCTGCCCCAGGTCCTGGGCGACGAGGGAGGAGGCGCCGGCGCCGTAGATGTCGATCCGGCGGGCGGCCGACGCGGCGGCGACGGCCGCACCGAGCTGCACCATGTCGAGCCCGGCGGCCGTGTCGGCGAGGGTCTGCTGCTCGTCGAAGGCGAGCTTGGCGACCACATCGGCGATCGGGTCGTCGACCGCTATGTCCGCCGTGACGGCGGGGGCGCGGCCGGACTGCTGGTGGGCGGCGAGCCCGGCGAGGGCGAGGCGCAGGTCCCGGTAACCGGGGTAGCCGAGGAGGCGGGCCGTGCGGACCACGGTCGCCTCGCTGGTACCGGTGAGCTCGGCGAGACCGGTGACCGTCAGGGCAGCGCAGCCGGCCGGGTCCCCGGCGACGGCTTCGGCGACCCGCTGCATCGAGCGCGTCATGGACGGCGCGAGGGTCCGCACCTTGGCCGCGAGGGCGGCCGGTGCGGGCGGGGAATCACCGCTGAAACTTTCCTTCAGGTCATTGGTCACATTTGAAAGATATTTTCAACATTGCGGTCCGTCAACCCCCTTTGGTCCCGACCTCTGGCGGTAATTGGCCCCCGCCTCCGGCAGTGCCGAGGATCTGCGCGTACGAAGGGTCCTCCCGCGCCGGGGGCCGTCACCGCAACGGGTGACAATGGCCCCATGGAGCTGAACCGCCTGGAGCAGGCGCTGCATACCGCCCGCGCACTGGTCATGGCCGATCTCGCCGCCGGCGCTGTCGCCGAGGCCGAGATCGTCTCGCTCGTCGAGGATGCGGTGGCACACCGGCGGTGGTGGGTCGAACAGTGGCCGGACGGTGTGGAGTACGTGGTCGGGCTGGTCGCCCAGGACGTTCAGGACGCGCTGCTGGAGCGGTACGGCCGCTGGCCGATCTGCCCGGTCTGTGACGCGGGCGACCCGCACGCCCTCGACGTCGAACCGGAACTGGGCCCGGACCCGCGCTGGGTGTGCACCAAGGCGACCGTGATGGTGGCACGCGTGGGCGCCCTGAACGGAGTGCTGGACCGGTGACGGTCTACATCGACCCGCCGGACTGGCCGGGTCACGGACGTCTCTGGTCCCACCTGGTCAGCGATGCGTCGTTCGAGGAACTGCACGCCTTCGCCGCGTCGATCGGCTGCCCGCCGAAGGCGTTCGACCGTGACCACTACGACGTACCGCAGACGCGGTACGCCGACGCGGTGCGGGCCGGGGCCCGCGAAATCGGTTCCAAGGAACTGGTGCGCCGGCTCACGGCCGCCGGACTGCGCCGCCCGAAGGGACGTCCGGCGCCCCCGGGGTCCGCGTGAACGGGGGCGGCGGGACGAGCGCCCCGCCGCCGGGCGTCATGCCTTCAGCGCCTGCCCGGCCGGCTGTGCCGACCGGTCCGCCGTGACCTGTGCGCCCGTCACCAGCCGGGACGGCGAACGGCGTCCGCGGTGCAGCCGCAGCGACCACACGACCGCCGCCAGCGCCAGGAGCGTCATCGCCGCGCCCGCCCAGGCCGTCGCCGCGAACCCGAAGTCCGCGTCGATCACCGTGCCACCCAGCCAGGGGCCGCCCGTGTTGCCGAGGTTGAACGCGGCGGTCGTCGTCGCCCCCGCCAGCGTCGGGGCGGCGCCCGCGATGTTGAACATCCGGGCGTTCAGCGCCGGGGCCGTGTAGAACGCGGACAGGCCCAGCAGGAACGCGAGCCCGACCGCGGCGACCTGGTTCGAGGCGAACAGCGCCAGCGCGATCAGGAAGACCGTCGAGGCCGCGATGCCGCTCATCAGGACCCCGAAGAGGTGCGCATCCGCGACCCGGCCGCCGATCGTCGTACCGATCAGGGCACCGACCCCGAACAGCGCGAGGACCGTCGGCACCCATCCCGAGTCCAGCCCGGCGACGTCCGTCAGCAGCGGCGCCAGATAGCTGAAGGCGCAGAAGACGCCGCCCGCCGCCAGCGCCGTGACCACGATCGACAGCCACACCTGACGGTCGCGGTAGATGGACATCTCCCGCTTGAGCTGCGGCTTCTCCTCCGGGAGCGGGATACGGGGGATCATCGTCGCGATACCGACGAGTGCCACGGCCGACGCCGCGCCGACCGCCCAGAACGCCGACCGCCAGCCGAGGTTCTCACCGAGGAACGCCCCCAGCGGTACGCCGAGGACGTTCGCGATCGACAGCCCGCCGATCATCACGGCCATCGCTCTGGCCCGCGCGTTCATCGGCACCATCGCGATGGCGACCGCCGCCCCCACCGCCCAGAACCCGGCGCACGCGAAGGCGCTCACCACCCGGGACGCGAAGAGCACCTCGTACGTCGGCGCCAGCGCACCGGCGACCTGCCCGAGGCCGAAGACCGAGATCAGCGCGATCAGGGTGGTGCGGCGCGGCAGCCGGAGCGTGGCCACGGCGAGCAGGGGCGCACCGATCACCATGCCGATGGCGAAGGCGGATATGAGGAGCCCGGCCCGGGGGATCGACACGTTCATGTCGTCGGCGATCGGCGGCAGCAGCCCGGAGAGCATGAACTCGCTCGTGCCGAGGGCGAAGACCGAGAGGCCCAGAATGTAGACGGCCAGAGGCATGCGGGTGCGGCGGCTGAGGGCGGTATCGGGCATGACAGGTGCCAACACCGTTATCGGTCGTGTCATTCCCGTATCGGCGGATCGTGCCGCTTGTCTCAGTGGGTGAGCAGCTCCAGCTCCGTCAGCAGGTTCTGCCGGGCGCGCGGTTCCCACTCCCCGATCCCGTGCGGTGTACGGAACAGTCTCGGCAGTCCGAGCAGTTGGCGCAGCACGGCCGCGCGCCCGTCCCGGAACGCGTCGTCGGGGACGAAACCGTATTCGTCCCGTACCTGGGCCGCGTACGCCGCGTACTCCTTGGGGGCGGCCGCGAGGATCGCCAGATCCGCGTCGCACAGCACCTCGCCGTTGGTGTCACCGTCCGCCGGATCGTGGGTGACGGTGAGCCGGACCAGCCTGGCCACCTCCGCAGTGGTGTCGCCGGGAACACCCGCCTCGGGCAGCGCGCGTTCGGCGAGAGCGGCGCTGCGCTCCTCGTTCTCGGACCGGTCGGGCCGGTACACCGCGTCGTGGAACCACGCGGCGAGGCGGACGGCGTCCGGATCGGCGGCGTGGCCGGCGAGGGTGTCGATGCGGTCGAGGACGGCCGTCAGATGGGCGGTGGTGTGGTAGCGGCGCTGGGGTTCGGCCCAGCGGGCAAGGAGGTTGTCGGCGTACGGCAGCGGATCGGGGCCGTCGGCGCCGCCCCGGGCGCCGACGAGTGCCTCCTGCCAGCGGCCACGGAGGACGTCGGCGGCCGTTCCTGCTTCGTGCACGCTGCCCGCCTCATGGGCGGCGCCGGGGGCACTGCTTTCGCGCGAGCTGTCCGTCATGGGACGACCCTAAGGGGTGTCCCATGACGACAGGACGGTCTCGGAGTCTCCGCCGGGATGCCCGCGGGCATCCCGGCGGGGCGCCGGACCGGTCAGTGGCCGGGCGGGGTGTCCAGGGCCAGTGCGGCGAAGGTGGCCAGCCAGTGGTCCGTGCTGAAGTCACCGGAGGAGACCGTGGGCAGGCCGACGGCGAGATGGGCCTCGGCAGAAGCGGTCAGAGCGGTGCGGGCGGGGCCCTCGCCCAGCGCGTCGCCGATCGTACGGAGAGCCGCTGCCCGGCTCAGGGTGAGGCCCAGGAGGTGGCCGATCTGCGGGTCCGCGTGGTCGGAGACCACGGGCGGGGTGAGCAGCAGAGAGTCCGTCAGCCCCGGCAGGAACCCGGCCAGCCAGGTCCGGAACTCGGCGACGGGGAGCACCCGGCGCATCGCGTCCGCCTCGGTCAGGGCGGGGGAGAGGAAGTCCTGGCCGGACGGCTCCCAGTGGGCGGGGGCGTCGTGGTCCTCGGCGAACCACGTGCGCAGCCGGTCGGCCACCGCGTCGAGGACCGCGCCGGGCAGCCCGGCGCGCTCGCCGGCGTCCAGAACCATGCCCAGGCCGAAGGCACTGTTGGGGTGGATCCCGTGCCGGATCGGGTACGTCGCCTTGGGCAGCCAGACGGCGAGGAGTTCGCCGACCGTCTCCACGGCGGGCGCGATGGCGTCGGCCCAGCGGTCGCCCTCGGGGGTGGCGAGCGCACGGCACTCCGCCGCCAGCGCCACCAGCCACGCCCAGCCGTAGGGGCGTTCGAAGTGCGGGCGCTTGCGGAGATACGCCGCCTCGACGGCGAGGTTCTCCGGGGTGAGGTGGGAGTCCAGCACCTCGTGGACACGGGTGGTGACCGTGGCCGGGAGGTCGCCGGTGGTGGAGAAGCGGCGCAGCAGGCGGACGAGCAGCCAGTGCATGTGCACGGTGGAGTGCCAGTCGTACCCCCCGTAGAAGGCGGGGTGCAGGGTGCGGGGTGCGACCAGTTCCTCGGGG
Source organism: Streptomyces sp. JH14 (assembly GCF_029428675.1). GTDB lineage: Bacteria > Actinomycetota > Actinomycetes > Streptomycetales > Streptomycetaceae > Streptomyces. The sequence goes on from NZ_JAJNEL010000001.1 coordinate 4,035,116, forward strand.
CCGGTGTACAGGTGGGCCGGGGCGTTGGGGTACTCGCGTACGACGTTGGCGAGGGCCAGTTCCGCGAAGGGGAGGGCGTACGCGGCAGGGAGCGCGGGGGACATCGGGGTCACTCCAGAGGGGTGGGCGAGCGGCTCGGGTCAGGGGGCGGCTCGGATCAGGGGTGATTCGGGTCAGAAGGCGAAGAGGGCCATGATCGCGACGTTGCAGACCAGCAGCGCCGCTGCGGTGGGGAGCTGGGCCTTGATCGGGCCGTACTGGTCCTTGAGTTCGAGCAGGGCGGCGGGAACCAGGTTGAAGTTGGCGGCCATCGGGGTCACGAGGGTGCCGCAGAAGCCGCAGAGCATGCCGATCGCGAGGATCGCGGGCGCGTTGCCGTTCATCTGCTGGATGAGGACGGGCCAGCCGATCGCGGCGGTCATCACCGGGAACGCGGCGAAGGCGTTGCCCATGACGATGGTGAACAGCGCCATGCCGCAGCAGTAGACGGCCACAGCCACGAACTTCTGGCCGTCCGGCAGCACCGCCTCGGTGATCCTGCCGACCTGCTCGCCGACGCCGGCGGACTGGAAGATCGAGCCGAGGACCGCGAGCAGCTGGGGCAGGATCAGCGCCCAGCCCATCGATTCGAGCATGTTGCGACCGGAGTGCAGCGGTACGGAGACCCTCCGCTCGCGCAGCAGCACCATGCCCACGATCAGCGCGGCGATGGCACCGACGCCGAGGCCGAGGATGGTCTCGTACCCCGGTTCCAGGACCGGTTCGCCACCGATCTTCCAGTTCTTCACGAGCGTCGCGCAGATCATCGCGACGACGGGGATGGTGAGGGCCGGAAGGAACAGCTTGTTGCCGAAGCGGGCGGCCGAGGCCGCGCGCTTCTCGCGGGACGGCGTGTGCGATGCGCCCTTGCCGGTGAGACCGCAGCCGCCCAGGACGATCAGGATCAGGACGGCGACGCCCAGCGGTTCGGCGGGGAGGGACTTGTCGACGACTCCGGTCGAGTAGAAGAACGCCGCGCCCAGCAGGCCCCAGAAGCCGGCCGAGCCGAAGCGCTTGGGGTTGGTGCGGTCCATGACCATCTGCGCGGCCATGACGAGGAACACCGCGCCGACCAGCCAGAAGAAGTATTCGGACTTGATCACTTGGCGTCCTCCGTCCGGAGCCCGGCGTGCGTCGTCAGTTCGTTCTCGGCGGCGGCGACGGCGAGTTCGCGCTCCAGCTGCCGGTCCAGGTTGAGCAGGCGGGCCCCGTGGATCAGGAAGGCGCAGATCGCGGAGGGGATCGCCCACAGGGCCAGGTGCAGGGGCTCGAGGTGCTGGTCGTACGTGGAGTTCACGAAACCGGTGATCAGCAGGATCGATCCGATGGCGATGAAGCAGTCCTCACCGAAGAACACACCGATGGTGTCGGCGCCGGACGCGTGCGAGCGGACCTTCTCGCGCAGCTTCTGCGGCAGCGGACGGCCCGCCTTCGCCTCGGCGGCGGCCTCGGCCATCGGGGCGATCAGCGGCCGCACGCTCTGCGCGGGGCCGCCGATGCTGGTGAGGCCGACGGAGGCGGTGAGCTGCCGTATCAGCAGGTAGAGCGCCAGGAAGCGGCCGGTGGTCAGCCTGCCCAGCTTGCCGATGAGGGTACGGGCCTGCTCCTGGAGTCCGTACCGCTCGAGGAGCCCGATGACGGGCAGGGTGATGACGAAGACGGTCACGGAGCGCGCGGAGGCGAAGCTGTTGCCGAACGAGGCGAGCACCTCCTGCGGGGAGAGCTTGCCGAGCAGCCCTGTGACGATGCCTGCGACACCCACCACGAGGAGGGGATTGCGGCGGGTGGCGAATCCGAGGATCACCACGAGCACGCCGAGGAGAACGATCACGCGTCGGCCTTCTTCCGCGCATGGACGTGCAGGCAGGCCTGCTCGGTCCTGATCAGACGGGGGGTAGTGCGCGAGACATTAGGCGATTGTTCAACAAACCCACAAGGGTGTGGGCTACATGGATAGCAAAGCGTGAGGTGGAGCCGTGGTGCGGCCGGGGCGAGCGGTGCGCGGTTCGGCCGGTTCGGGCGAGGGGCGGCGCCACATGTACCTGATCTGCTGCTTCGTCCGGAGAGGAGTCCGACGTGAGGCGTGAGGGTTGGGGTTCGGGGGATGGCGCGGATTGTGGAACGTCCGATGCGGCGCACGGGGCGGCGTCGGGCGAAGCGCGGGGTCGTGCGGAGCGCCCCCCGGGGAGGGCTATCGCGTGGTCAGGCGCTCCGCGTACGCCTCCGCCAGCTGGCGCCGTGAGTCCTCCAGGTAGAAGGCCAGCATCCGCTCTGCGCCTGCCGCGTCGCCCTCGGCGAGTCTGTTCGCGATCTCCCTGTTCCGGGTGAGGTAGGGCTCGTGGAACCGGCGCGGGTCGGCCATCACGTGGAAGGCCAGTCGCAGTTCGGCGAGGACGCTGCGCATCAGCTCGTCCGTGCGGGGACTGTTCGCGAGACCGGCCAGGGCCTGGTGGAAGCGGATGTTGGCGGTCGAGCAGCCGGGCCAGTCGTTCGCCAGCGCCGCCTGCTCGCCCGCCGACACGGCGGCTTCGACGGCCGTCAGGTCGTACGGCGGCTCGCCCAGCGTCCGCAGGGCGGCGCACTCGACGAGCAGCCGGACCCGGTAGATGTCCACGAGGTCGTCGACGGCGAGGATGCGGACGAAGACGCCCTTGTTGAGCCGGTGCTCCAGGAGGCGTTCGTGCGAGAGCAGGCGGAACGCCTCGCGCAGGGTGTTCCGGGAGACGGCGAGAGCGCCGCTGATGCTCTCCTCGGAGAGCCGGCTGCCCGGCGGGAAGTAACCCTCGGTGATCCGGTCCCGGAGGATGGCGGCGACCCGCTCGGCGGTGCCGGACCGGGCCAGGGAGGCGCTGTCCGCCGCCAGTTCCGAGAGATCCGGAGAAGTCCGGCCGCCCGCAGTCCCCCGCCATGCCCCGTCCCCTGCCTGTTGCCGTACGCGTCGTCCGGTGCGCACTCTGTGCCCAGTGAACCGTACGGGTGTCTCACTCCCCAAGCCGGGTCTTGTCAGATTGTTGAACAATCGCTAGCGTGCGCCCGTGATGGATCTGACGAACCCGGCGAGCGCGACGAACCAGACGAACCCGATGGATCTCAACGCGGATCTCGGCGAAGGGTTCGGGCACTGGACCCTCACCGATGACGACGCGCTGCTCGACTGTGTCACCAGCGCCAATGTGGCCTGCGGGTTCCACGCGGGCGATGCCTCCGTGATGCGGCGGGTCTGCGACACCGCGGCCGCCAGGGGCGTCCGGATCGGTGCCCAGGTCGCCTACCGCGATCTGGCCGGCTTCGGGCGTCGCTCCATGGATGTGCCACCCGCCGAACTCACCGCCGAGGTCGCCTACCAGATCGGCGCCCTGCGGGTCTTCGCCGAAGCCGCCGGCTCCACGGTCGCGTACGTCAAACCGCACGGCGCCCTCTACAACCGCGCCGTCTGGGACGACGACCAGGCCGCCGCCGTGGTCGAGGGCGTCCGGCTGGCAGGCGGGGACCTGGCGGTCCTCGGGCTCCCCGGTTCGCGCCTGCTCGTCCACGCCGCGGCCGCGGGTCTCGTCGCGGTCGAAGAGGCCTTCGCCGACCGCGCGTACACCCCGCAGGGCACGCTGGTCCCACGGAGCGAGCCAGGCGCGGTGCTGCACGACGAGGACGAAGTCGTACGCCGCAGCGTCGGGATGGCGGTGGACCGGGGCGTCACCGGTGTGGACGGCAGCCGGATACCGGTCGCGGCACGCTCGCTGTGCGTCCACGGCGACACCCCGGGCGCGGCGGCGCTGGCCCGCAGGGTCAGAGCCGCGCTCGAAGCAGCGGGCGTGGCCGTGCGGGCATTCGCATGAGCGCGGGCACGGGTGCCGCGCGCCCGTCCGCCGACGCGGGCACCGCGGAGGGCATCAGCGTCCTTCCCGCCGGGTCCGGAGCGCTGCTCGTCGAGCTGTCCTCCGGTGAGCACGCCGAGGCCTTTCACGCCGAGCTGCTGCGGCGCCGGGCACGCGGCGAGCTGCCCGCCGTACGCGAGATCGTGCCCGGTGCCCGGACCGTCCTGCTGGGCGGCATCGCGGACGGCAGCGCACGGCTCGCCCGGGAACTCCTCACCTGGCGGATACCGCCGCTGCGGCGCGACACCGGGGACGCCGTGGAGATCCCCGTCGTCTACGACGGCCCGGACCTCGCCGACGTCGCGGCGGCCTGGGGCGTCACCGCCGCCGATGTGCCCCGCATCCACGCCGGGACCGAATTCCGCGTGGCCTTCTGCGGGTTCGCCCCCGGCTTCGGCTATCTCACCGGCCTCCCCGAGCACCTGCACACGCCGCGCCGCGCCACTCCGCGCACCAGGGTTCCGGCCGGTGCGCTGGCCCTCGCGGGGGAGTACAGCGGGGTGTATCCGCGCCCCTCGCCCGGCGGCTGGCAGATCATCGGGCGGATGCCCGAGCCGGGCGACCTCTGGAACCCGGCCCGTGAACCGGCCGCCCTGCTGAGTCCCGGCGCCCGGGTGCGCTTCGTCGCGGCGGAGGTGCGGCCGTGACCGGTGCCATCGAGGTGGTCCGGGCCGGAGCCCTGACCACCGTCCAGGACGCGGGCCGTATCGGCTGGGCGCACCTCGGGGTGCCGCGCGCCGGGGCCCTGGACGCCCCCTCCCGCCGGCTCGCGAACAGGCTGGCCGGAAACCCTGCGGACGCGGCACTGCTGGAGACGACCGTGACCGGCTGCGCGGTCCGCGCGGACCGGCCCGTGGTCGCCGTCGTCGGCGGTGCGCCCTGCCGCGTCACGGTCGACGGGCGGCCCGTGGCCTGGGGGGCACCCGTGCACGTACCTGCGGGCGCGGTGCTCGACGCAGGCCCCGCGGTGCGGGGGCTGCGCAGCTATCTGGCCTTCGGGGGCGGCCTGCTGCCGGAACCGGTGCTGGGCAGCAGGTCTGCCGACCTGCTCTCCGGGCTCGGCCCGGCCCCGCTGCGCGACGGGGACGTACTGCCGCTGGGCCACGAGGCGCCGAGGCCCGTGGCCGCCGATGTCGTGCCCTGGCCGGCGGCGCCCGGTGAACTCGTCCTTCCCGTACGCCTCGGCCCCCGCCACACCTGGTTCACGGATGAGGCGCTGCGCACGCTCACCACGGCCACGTACCGGGTCTCGCCGCACAGCAACCGGATCGGGCTGCGCACGGAGGGCCCGGCCCTGACGCGTGCCCGTGAGGGCGAACTGCCCAGTGAGGGGATGGTGCTCGGCGCCATTCAGGTGCCGCCGGACGGCCGCCCGGTGGTGTTCCTCAACGACCATCCGACGACCGGGGGGTACCCGGTCATCGGGGTCGTGCGCGAGACCGCACTCGCGGGGGCGGCGCAGGCGGTGCCGGGAACCCGGGTGCGGTTCGTCGGCGCGGGCTGAGCACCGGCCCCGCCGGGCCGTGCTCAGGTCCTACACGGCCGCTCTGAACCCTCGCAGCCGCAACGAGTTCCCCACCACGAACACCGACGAGAACGCCATCGCCGCCCCCGCGATCATCGGGTTCAGCAGCCCCGCCGCCGCCAGCGGCAGCGCCGCCACGTTGTAGGCGAACGCCCAGAACAGGTTCGTACGGATCGTCCCCAGCGTCCTGCGCGCCAGCCGGATCGCGTCCGCCGCCACCCGCAGGTCCCCGCGGACCAGCGTCAGGTCACCGGCCTCGATCGCCGCGTCCGTGCCCGTGCCCATCGCCAGACCCAGGTCCGCCCGGGCGAGGGCCGCCGCGTCGTTGATCCCGTCGCCGACCATCGCGACCGAACGGCCCTGTGCCTGCAGCCGCTTGACGACCTCGAGCTTGCCCTCGGGCATGACCTCCGCGTACACGTCGTCCCGGCCGATCCCGACCTCTGCCGCGACCGCTTCCGCCACCGCCCGGTTGTCCCCGGTGAGGAGGATGGGTGTCAGGCCCAGGGCCCGCAGCCGCGCGACCGCTTCCGCGCTGGTGTCCTTCACCGCGTCGGCGACCTCGAGGACGGCGCGGGCCTCGCCGTCCCAGGCGACTGCGATCGCCGTGCGGCCCGCAGCCTCCGACTCGGCCTTGTGGCGGGCCAGTCCGGCGGGCAGGTGGATCTCCCGCTCCGCGAGCAGCTGCTCGCGGCCGACCAGGACCGCATGGCCCTCGACGACGCCCTGGACGCCGAGGCCCGCGAGCGCGCCGAAGTCCTCGGCGGTGGGCAGGGGGGTGGTGGTGCGTTCGGCGGCTCCGGCGGCGATTGCCCTGGCGATGGGGTGCTCGGAGGCGTGTTCCAGGGCGCCGGCCAGGCGAAGGGCGGTTGTCGCGTCGGTGCCGGGGGTGGTGTGGACGGCCTGGAGCGTCATGCGGCCGGTGGTGACGGTGCCCGTCTTGTCCAGGACGATCGTGTCGACGCGGCGCGTGGTCTCCAGGACCTCGGGGCCCTTGATCAGGATGCCGAGCTGGGCGCCGCGTCCCGTACCGACCATGAGGGCCGTGGGTGTGGCGAGGCCCAGGGCACAGGGGCAAGCGATGATCAGTACGGAGACGGCGGCGGTGAACGCGGCCGTGAGGCCCGATCCGGTGGCCAGCCAGACGCCGAGTGTGCCGAGCGCCAGAGCGATGACGACCGGGACGAAGACGGCGGAGATCCGGTCCGCGAGGCGCTGGGCCGCCGCCTTGCCGTTCTGCGCGTCCTCGACGAGCTTCGCCATCCGGGCGAGCTGGGTGTCGGCGCCGATCCGGGTGGCTTCGACGACGAGGCGGCCGCCCGCGTTGAGCGTGGCACCGGTGACGGCGTCGCCGACGGCGACCTCCAGGGGTACGGACTCGCCGGTGAGCATCGACGCGTCCACGGCGGAGCTGCCCTCGACGACCGTGCCGTCGGTGGCGATCTTCTCGCCGGGGCGGACCAGGAACCGGTCACCGACCCGCAGTTCCGCCGTCGGCACGGTCAGCTCCCGGCCCCCGCGCAGGACGGTGACCTCCTTCGCGCCGAGCTCCAGGAGCGCGGTCAGTGCCGCGCCCGCCTTCCGCTTGGAACGGGCCTCGAACCAGCGGCCGGCCAGGATGAACGCGGTGACTCCGGCGGCGGCCTCCAGATAGATGTTCCCGGCGCCGTCACTGCGGCCGATCGTCAGCTCGAACGGGTGCGTCATCCCGGTCATCCCGGCGGTGCCGAAGAACAGCGCCCACACCGACCACAGGAACGCCGCCGAGGTGCCGACCGAGATCAGGGTGTCCATCGTCGCCGCGCCGTGCCGCGCGTTCGTCCACGCGGCGCGGTGGAAGGGCCAGCCGGCGTAGGTGACGACCGGGGCGGCGAGGGTGAGGGAGAGCCACTGCCAGTTGTCGAACTGGAGCACAGGGATCATCGACATCGCGATCACCGGCACGGCCAGCACCACGGCGGTGACCAGCCGCTGCCGCAGCAGGGTGAGCTCGTCGGGGCCCGGCGCCTCCTCGGTGGGCGCGGCGTCGCCGCGTACGGGGGGCGCCGGCTGCTGCGCCGTGTAACCGGTCTTCTCGACGGTGGCGATCAGGTCCTGCACGGAGACGTCCTCGCCCCGGTACCTGACCCTGGCCTTCTCGGTGGCGTAGTTGACGGTGGCCTCGACGCCGTCCATCCGGTTGAGCTTCTTCTCGATGCGGGCCGCGCACGAGGCACAGGTCATGCCACCGATGGCGAGCTCGATCTCGGTGGGGGTGCCGGTGTGCTGTCCGGGGGCGGCGGTCTGCGCGGACACGGGATCCTCCTGCTGTTGCCGGGGATTCATACCCCCAGGGGGTATATCCTTCTGAGGTCAGGATATACCCCCTCCCCCTATGTTGCGCAAGGGTGGAATCCGTGGGCGGGGTGCGGAGTGCGCGAGTCCGGTCGCCAGGCGGGCGTCTGACCTCGCGTATTTTCACGTCACGGCGAGGCTGCGCCCTCGGCCGTTCGCGCCGTAGTCTGGCATTGGACTAGACCTATAGCTGTCTCCTGGAGGATTGGGGTCCCATGAGCAACCGTGCAGTCCTGGAGGTGATCGCTCTCGACGCGGAGGACGCGGTCGCTGCCCAGTCGGGTGGTGCGGACCGGCTCGAGCTGGTCACCGACATGGCGGCGGACGGCCTGACCCCGTCCTGCGCGACCTTCGCGGAGATCCGGGCTGCGGTGGACATCCCGTTGCGGGTGATGCTCAGGGTGGCGGACGGGTTCGCGGCCGGCGACATCGACGTGCTCGTGGGCAGGGCGTGTGGGCTGCGGGCGGAGGGCGCGGACGAATTCGTCCTCGGTTTCCTCGACGCGAACGGCCACCCCGATCTGGTCGCCGTCGAACGGCTCGTCGCCGAGCTGGACGGCTGCCGCTGGACGTTCCACCGGGCCATCGACCGCGCGGCCGACCGGGACGCCCTGCGCAAGGCGCTCGCAGGTCTGCCGGGACTGGACACCTATCTCACCGCGGGTTCCGCGCAGGGGGTGGACGGCGGCATCCCGACGCTGCTGGCCGAGGCGGCACGCAAGGGGGAGCCGGGGTACGAGCCGCAGATCCTGGTGGGCGGCGGGTTGCGGCTGGAGCATCTGCCGCAGCTGCTGGCCGCCGGCATCGACGCGGTGCACATCGGCGGCGCGGCCCGTCCGGCCGGGTGGTCGGGGCCGGTGGATGTGGCCGCGGTGCGTGAGTGGCGCACGGTCCTCGACGCGTAGGCGGGGCACGCGGTGCGCTCGGCATGGGCGCCGCGGTCGGGGGCGTGGGCGTCCGGGCTCACGCCCGTCGGCGCGCCCTGGCCGAGTGTTCCTCGGGGATGTGCGCGGTCAGGGTGATCGAAGCGGTGGCCCGCTCGTAGGAGAGCTGGGCCACGCGCGCGTAGAGGCAGTCGATGATGAACACGACGGAGTGGCGTGCCCCGAAGCCGCCGTGCCGGAAGCTCGTCTCCGCCGAGGTCGAGGCGAGGTGGATCTCCGCGGCACGGGCGACCGGTGAGCGCGCGTCTCCGGTGATGGCGATGGTCGTGGCTCCCCGTTCGGCCGCGAGCTGGAGGGGGCTCAGCACTTCGCGGGTGCTGCCCGAGTGGGAGAGTGCGATGACCGTGTCGGCGGGCGTGAGGAGCGACGCCGAGGTCTCCGCCGCGTGCACCTCCGTCCAGCCGCGGGCGTGGCAGCCGATGTTGAAGAGGCGGGACTCCGCCTCGCGGGCCAGAACCCCGGACGTCCCCACCCCGTAGACGTCGATGCGGCGCGCCTTGGCGAGGGACTGCGCGGCTCTTTCGAGTGCGGCGCGGTCCAGCCGGTCCCTGGTGCCGCGCAGCGCCTGGAGGTCGGCGTGCGCAATGACGGCGATGACGTGCTCCAGGTCGTCGCCGGGGCCGATGTCGGGTCCCAGCGGCCGCTCCTGCGGGACCTGCCCCTGCTCCTTGGCGAGTTCGAGGAGCAGACCCTGATACGAGTCGAGCCCGATGGCCTGGCAGAAGCGGGTCACGGTCGCCTGCGAGGTGCCGGTGCGCCGCCCGAGATCCGCAGCCGACATCTGGGCCAGTGCCCCCGGGTCCGCCAGGACCAGCTCGCCGACCTTGCGCAGCGAGACGGTCATCCGGGGCAGTTCGGAGTGGATCAGATCTGTGATCACGGTGGGCTCGGCTCGATTCGAGGCGTCGGGACTCAGTGCCCTTCGGGTTCGGACGATCTCTTGTCCGGTGATGACTCTATCAACCACCATGAAGCGTGATCTCTGAATCCATCGAACAACGCCTGGTGATCGGAATCGACGCGGGCGGCTCTCGCACGAGGGCCTACTGCGCCGACGCGAACGGCAACGTGATCGGCACGGGGGCCGACGGTCCGGGCAATCCGCTGGGCGTACGGCGGGCCGATCTCGTACGGCACTTGACCCGGGCCATGGACTCCGCCGTGCCCGCCGGGCTGCGTGGCTCGGTGGTGGCGGTGGCGGGCGGCTTCGCGGGCGCGGGTCCGGGGCGCGGGCGGAACGCCGCGGTGTCCTGCCTGGCCGAGGCTCTCGCGGCCCTGGGCATCGACGACGTGGTGACAGGGATATACGGGGATGCGGAAGTCGCCTTCGCCTCGGGGCCCGGCATGCCTGCCGACGGACTGATCCTGATCGCCGGAACCGGCGCGGTCGCCGGGCGGGTGAGGGAACGGCGCTGCGTGCGGACCGTGGACGGGCACGGCTGGCTGCTCGGCGACGAGGGCAGCGGGTTCTGGCTCGGGCGCCAAGCGGTGCGGGCCGTCGTGCAGGCGCTGGACGGGCGCGGTCCGTGGGGGCCGCTGGCCAGGCTGGTGGTGCAGGAGATCACTGCCTGCCGGCAGGGCTCCACACCCTCTCCGGGGGAGTGTGATCGCCTGCGAGCCGCTGTCGCCGACTGGGCCTACTCGGGACCGCCCGTGGCGCTGGCCCGACTGAGCCCCCTCGTGGTGGCGGCCGGAGCCGAGGGCGATCCGGCGGCGCTCTCCCTGCTCGACCGCGCCGCCGACGAACTTGCCGGCAAAGTCCGGACGCTGGCGCCGCGGGGCGGCGAGGTCCTGGTGACGACCGGAGGCCTGATCTGCCCCGAGGGGCCGCTGGCGGGGCGGTTGGCCGATCGCGTGGAGTCGATGGGGCTGCGTGTCGCGGCCGTTGAGGACGGCGCCATCGGTGCGGTGGCGCTGGCCCGTCTCTTGACGACGTGACCGAATTGGTTCAGTGTTTCGGTTCATTCGGAGAATCTTGAATCAATAAACCGAGCGAGAGTGGTGGTCCCATGCCTCAGCCGCACATCAGTGCGAGCGCGTTCGCCGACCGGGCGCGCGAGTCCCTGGACGGAGCCATCGCCGCCAACAAGGACGCGGTGGCCGCCGCGGCCCGCCTGTTCGCGGACTGCGTCAGCGCGAACGGCGTGATCCACGCCTTCGGCACCGGCCACTCCCAGGCCACCGCGATGGAGATCGCCGGCCGCGCCGGCGGCTTCATCCCCACCCACCGGATCGGACTGCCCGACCTCGTGCTGCGCGGTGGCGAGGACCGCGCCGTACTCGACGACCCGCTGCTGGAGCGGCGGCCGGGGCTTGCCGCACGGCTCTACGAATTGAGCACCCCGAGGCCGCAGGACCTGTTCGTGATCATCTCCAACTCGGGGGTCAACAACTCGATCGTCGACTTCGCCCATCTGGTGAAGAGCAAGGGTCACCGACTGGTGGCACTGACGTCGCTGGAACACACCCGTTCGGTCCCTGCCCTGCACCCCAGTGGACAGCGGCTCGCCGACCTCGCCGACACCGTGCTCGACAACCACGCGCCCGCCGGCGACGCAGTGCTGCCCCTGCCCGGCGGCGGCAATGCGTGTGGCGTGTCCACGGTCGTCTCCACCTTTCTCGTTCAAATGGTGGTGGCCGAGAGCATCGCCCTTCTGCTCGCCGAGGGGCACGAAGCGCCCGTGTACATCTCCGCCAACCTGCCGGGCGGCTTCGAACGGAACGCCGTGCTCGAAGCCGAGTACGAGGGACGCCTGCACCGCGGCGGCCACTGAAAAGCCGCCGCGCACGACGGTGGCCGCCGGACCGGGCGCGAGGGCGGACCCCGATCGGCGGCCGGCCCCAGAGCCGTCGTGGGGCGCTCGTCGTGGCACACGAGGCAGCGGCATGCGCCACACGGTGCGCCGATCCCGCCCGGACGCGGTCCATTTGGTGCGGATCACGCGCGCTCAGGGGGCCGGGGACCGGAAGCGGGGCGTCAGCCGCCGCACCGGCCCCGGCCCGGCTCAGGCCAACTCGTCCGGCAGCGGCGCCGCATGAAGCACCATCAACCCCGACACCGCACGGGTCAGCGCCACGTACAGCCGCCGCAGCCCGGTCCGTTCGTCGGGTTCGCCGTCGACCACCGCAGCCGGTTCGTCCAGCACCACGTAGTCGTACTCCAGGCCCTTCGCCAGCGACGCCGGTACCAGCGTCAGCCGGGACTCGGCCGTCGTCTCCTCGCCCGGGGACAGATAGGCGTGGCCCGCCGCCGTCAGCGCCTGCGCGAGCACCGGGATCCGCGCGTCCGCCGCGATCAGGCCGATGGAACCCTCCTGCGCCAGCGACTCCTCGCACGCCGCGACCACCGCCGCGTCCAGCTCCGCAGGGCCGGCCACCTCCCGTACCGCCAGCGACCCCGGTGACTCACGCACCGACTCCACCTCCGCCAGGCCCGGCGAGATCACCGGCAGCAGCCGCGACGCGTACGCGATCACCTCCCGCGGCACACGGAAGCCCGCCGTCAGCTCCTCCACCACGGCGTCCTCCTTGCCCAGGTGGTGCAGCGCCTGCGCCCAGCTCTCCGTCGACCACGGCGTCGTCCCCTGCGCCAGGTCGCCCAGTACGGTCGCCGAACCGGTCGTGCAGCGACGGCCCACCGCCCGGTACTGCATGGGGGAGAGGTCCTGCGCCTCGTCGAGGACGACATGGCCGAGCGAGTGCGTGCGCGCCACCAGATCGCTCGCCTCGTCGATCAGCACCGCGTCCGCCGCCGACCACTTCGCCGACTTCACGCTCCGGGCCGGCTTCGTCCACAGGATCGCCTTCTGCTCGTCCTCGGTGAGCAGCCCGTCCGCGTGCGCGGCCAGGAACTCAGGGTCGGAGAGCAGTCGCAGCACCAGCTTGGCCGGGTCGACGGCGGGCCAGATGGCCTTCACGGCCGCCTTGACCGCCGGAGTACGGGCCACCGCGTTCTGCACCCGGTCGTCGGGGGCCTCGCCGGCCTCCTCCATCCGGACCAGGACGGCGTGCGCGATGCGCTGCGGGAGCGCGTCGTGCGCCGCGCCGTACCGCATGTCCCGGGCCAGCAGCTCGGTGACGATCTCCTCCAGTTCGTACGCGGGCACCCGCCACCGGCGCGAGCCGCGCACCACCATCACCGGCTCCGTCGGCAGGGTCACATGCGAACGGATCGCCCGCCGCAGCACCTCGGCCATGCGGGCATCGCCCTTGACGACGGCCGACTCCGCCGCGTCCGTGCCCCGCACCTCGACCTGGGCGGCCACCAGATCGTCGACGGTCGCCTGCTTCACCTCCAGCTCACCGAGGGCCGGCAGCACCTGCTCGATGTAGTGGAGGAACGACCGGTTCGGCCCGATGACCAGCGTGCCGGTGCGGGCGAGCCGCTCGCGGTGCGCATACAGCAGATACGCCACCCGGTGCAGGCCGACGGCGGTCTTGCCGGTACCCGGCCCTCCCTGCACGCAGACCGTTCCGCCGAGCCCGCTGCGGACGATCTCGTCCTGCTCGGGCTGGATCGTCGCCACGATGTCGCGCATCGGACCGACGCGAGGCCGCTCGATCTCCGCCTGGAGCAGCTTGCTGGTCTGCGCGGCCTCGGTCGGGTCGGTGAGGTGCTCGTCCTCGTACGCGGTCAGGTCGCCGCCGGTGTACCCGAAGCGGCGGCGCTGTCCTACGTCCTGCGGGTCCTTCTTCGAAGCCCGGTAGAACGGCTGCGAGACGGGTGCGCGCCAGTCGATGACCATCGGGTCGCCGTCGGCGTCATGCACGTGGCGGCGCCCGATGTAGAACTGCTCCCCCTCCGCTCCCTCGGCCTGCTCGGCACCGACCGGGTGGAGATAGTCCAGCCGGCCGAAGAAGAGCGGGGTGTGGGAGAGGTCGGCGAGGGACTTGATGCGCTCGTCGATCTGGGCCTGCAGGACGGCGGCGTTGACCCAGTTCGCGGTGACATCGCGGATGTCGAGGGCCTGGGCGTCCTCGCGCATGGCGCGCAGCGCGGCGCGGGACGCGGCGAGATGGGCGCGCTCGCGAGCCAGCGGATCGGTGGTGGTGTCGCTTTCGTGTTCGTGCGCGGGCACGGTGTTGCCTCCGGCTTTTCAACGCAGGACGGCGGACCGCAGCTCGCTCCCGTTCACTGTCCGGGGGCGATACGGTCCGCTCGGGGATCGATCACGGGCACGCACGCAGGTGTGCGCACAGCTGTCGGCCGGTTTCCGTCCGGTCGGCGGCGCTCCCCCGGCTGCCGGCGAAGGGCCGGTACCACGGTGCGGGAGGCGGGCAGACCGGCGATTGTATCGACCGCGTCCGCCGGGGGCGAACGAATTCTGCGGCCGCGTCCACCCCGGTCCACCTGCACGCACACCGGCCACCGGTGATTGCACCCCCGTGGACCGGTGCCCTCACCCGGCCGGGCGCAGGACCATGGAGTACATGAGCACCCCGAGTCCGAACCCCCGAACGGCCGGCCCCGCGCACGGCGCGACCGCGGTCACCGGTCACCCGCCCACCCATCGCGTCGGCGACGCCGTCCGCGCCGTCAGGGTCTTCGCACGGACCGCGGTCGGTGTGGCCGTCCTCGGCGAGTACGCGGAGGAGACGGAGGCGAACATCCACCACCGCGACCACTGAGCCGCGACCCCGGTCCGGGCGTCGCCCCGCGAGGGACCGGCTTCAGTTCTCCGACAGCAGCTCGTCCGCGTCGACGATCCGGTACGCGTACCCCTGCTCGGCCAGGAACCGCTGGCGGTGGGCCGCGAAGTCCTGGTCGATCGTGTCGCGGGCGACCACCGAGTAGAACCGGGCCTCGTGCCCGTCCGCCTTCGGCCGCAGCACCCGGCCGAGCCGCTGCGCCTCCTCCTGCCGCGAGCCGAACGTTCCCGACACCTGGATGGCGACGGTTGCTTCCGGCAGGTCGATCGAGAAGTTCGCGACCTTCGACACGACGAGGACGCTGAGCTCGCCCTCGCGGAACGCGTCGAAGAGCTTCTCCCGCTGCGCATTGCTCGTCTCGCCCTTGATCACCGGGGCGTCGAGATGCTCGCCCAGCTCGTCGAGCTGGTCGATGTACTGCCCGATGACGAGGGTCTGCTCGCCCCGGTGCTTGCGCACCAGCGCCTCCGTGACCTTCCGCTTCGTCGCGGTCGTCGCGCAGAACCGGTACTTCTCCTCGGCCTCGGCGGTCGCGTACGCCAGCCGCTCCGAGTCCGTCAGATTGACCCGGACCTCGACACAGTCGGCGGGCGCGATGTAGCCCTGTGCCTCGATCTCCTTCCACGGTGCGTCGAACCGCTTGGGGCCGATCAGCGAGAAGACGTCCGACTCGCGGCCGTCCTCGCGGACGAGCGTCGCCGTCAGACCGAGCCGCCGCCGCGCCTGCAGATCGGCGGTGAACTTGAAGACGGGGGCGGGCAGCAGATGCACCTCGTCGTAGATCACCAGCCCCCAGTCGCGGGAGTCGAACAGCTCCAGGTGCGGATAGATGCCCTTCCGGCGGGTCGTCAGCACCTGGTAGGTGGCGATGGTGACCGGCCGGATCTCCTTGCGCGTACCGCTGTACTCACCGATCTCGTCCTCGGTCAGCGACGTCCGCTTCACCAGCTCGTGCTTCCACTGCCGGGCCGAGACGGTGTTCGTCACCAGGATCAGCGTGGTCGCCTTGGCCTCCGCCATCGCACCGGCCCCGACCAGCGTCTTGCCCGCACCACAGGGCAGTACGACGACGCCGGAGCCACCGTGCCAGAACCCCTCGACGGCCTGCCTCTGGTACGGCCGCAGCGCCCAGCCGTCCTCGGCCAGCTCGATCGGGTGCGCCTCGCCGTCGACGTACCCGGCAAGGTCCTCCGCCGGCCAGCCCAGCTTCAGCAGCGTCTGCTTGATCTGCCCGCGCTCGGACGGGTGCACCGCCACGGTGTCCGGGTCGATCCGTGCCCCGACCAGCGGCTGGACCTTCTTCGACCGGAGGATCTCCTCCAGCACGGGCCGGTCGGTGGAGGTCAGCACCAGCCCGTGGACCGGATGCTTGGAGAGTGTGAGGCGGCCGTACCGGGCCATCGTCTCGGCGATGTCGACGAGCAGCGCGTGCGGCACCGGATAGCGCGAGTACTGCACGAGGGCGTCGACGACCTGCTCGGCGTCGTGCCCGGCGGCGCGTGCGTTCCACAGCCCGAGCGGGGTCAGCCGGTAGGTGTGGATGTGCTCCGGCGCCCGCTCCAGTTCCGCGAAGGGCGCGATCGCACGACGGCAGGCATCGGCCTGGTCGTGGTCGACCTCCAGGAGCAGCGTCTTGTCACTTTGGACGATGAGGGGTCCGGTCACGCGTCTCGGCCCTTTCTACGGGGTGCGGCCACCAGTGCGGCCAAACGTCCAGTGTGCCGCATGCGGGGTAGGTGGCGCGTAGGCGTCGGCGAGCAGCCGCACCGGCCATGGCCCGTCGGCCGGTCACCCGGGACGTCAGGCGTCTTCGGCGTCGGCCAGTTCGGCGACACCGGTGATGCGGTGCAGCGGGTACGTGCGGACCTCGTCGGCCGTGTGGTCGTACGCCGTCACGAAGCCACCCTCCACCCGGACCGGGGCGATGACCCGCTGGCTGGCCGCGCCGTCCGCGTTGACGTAGCCGATCCATACGGCCGAGCCCGTCATCGCCGCCGCCTGGACCGTGGCCAGGGTCTCCGCGGAGGTCGTACGGGGCAGGGAGCCGGCCGGGGCGGCGGGGGTGCTGTCCGCGTCCTTGCGGACGACCGTCGCGGCCGTGTCGCCGGCGCGGATCGCCCGTACCGCCGCGCCCAGCAGTGTTCCGTCCGGGACCGGCGGGCCCTCGGGCACGGGGACGGGGGGTGTACGGGGCGGGGTGCGGCGGATGCCGGCGCGGGTGATCAGGACGTCGCCCTCGGCGGACTCGGCGGCCGGGGCGTAGCCCATCTCGCGCAGCCCTTCGAGCAGGGACGCGGGGTCGATCTGGGCGGCCAGCGCCGTCGGCGCGAGGCGGCGCAGGCGCAGGGTGGCCGAGCGCCGGTCCGCGAGGATCTCGTTGAGCACGGCCTCGTCGTCGCAGCGCACATACGCGGACGCGGCGCCGATCCGCAGATGGCCGTGGCGGCGGGCGACGTCGTCGATGAGGTAGCTGAGGGGCTGCGGGACGGGCGTCCGGCTGTGGGCGGCGAGGAACGCGTGCAGATCGGCCGCGGACTGTCCGGCGTCCAGCGCGCGGCGCACGGAGCCGGGCGTGAACCGGTAGACCGTCGCACCGCCCTTCGACTCGATTTCCGCGAGGACGGACAGGGTGTCGGCGAGGGGGCGTTCCAGCGGGCCGGGGGCGACGGCCGTCAGGTCGGCCTGGAGCAGGACGTGGCCGAGGGGTTCCGGGATGAGCGGGGCGAGCAGCGCGGCGGCCTTCGCGGGCCCGGAGTCGAGCAGGGCGCGGGACTGGGAGGAGAGCGCGCCACGGCCGGTGATGCCGAGGAGTTCGGACTCGTTCAGCGTCCACAGGGCGATCCGGGAGCGCAGGTCGGTGATGTCCCCTGCGGACGCGGAGGCACCGCGCAGCGGCCGTTCCCAGCGGAGCCGGGCCAGCAGCGTCTCCGGGTCCGGTGCGGTGCCGGGGTCCAGCGAGGTGAGCAGGGCCAGGACCCGGTGGCGTACCTCGGGGGCGGCCGAGCGGTCGAGTTCGGGGCCGAGTGCGGACAGGGCCCGGCCCTTGGCGTCCTGACCGCCGACCAGACCGGCGGTGCGGGTCGCGGCGAGCCAGGCGGTGGCGAGGTGCACCCAGCGGTCCTGGACGGGGAGTTCGGTCCAGTCGTCGTACGCGGGCGTCGGTGCGTACCGCTCGTCGGCCTCGCCGTCGGAGGCCAGCAGCCCGGCCGCGTAGGCGAGTTCGAGCCAGAACACGGCGATCGGCTCGGACACGTCGAGGACGGCCGCGATCCGCTTCAGCTCGCGGACGCTGAGGCCGCCGGCGCGCAGTATCGGGGGGGCCGCCGCCGTTCCAGCTCGTCAGGAGTTCCTCGACGGTGGACACCGCCAGGAACGCCTGGCCCGCCGCCGCACTGTCCACAGCCTGGGGATCACGCGTCGCGAGCGCCACGACGGCGGGCGGCAGCGGCTCCGGTACGCGGTGGGCACGCCCGGCCCGCAGGTGCAGGGCCGCCTCGCGCGGCAGCACGACCGTGCGCGTCGACACCGGCAGCAGCAGGCCGCGGTCGCGCAGCCACTTCACGGGAGGGGTCGGGTTCGGGGTCACTTCACCGTAGGGCGGACCCCACACCAGCCGGTCCAGTACGGACAGGGCTTCCACGGGGGCGGTGTCGAGCAGTTCGCCCATCCTGGTGCGGTCGGTGAACAGTGCGGACAGGGACGCCACCGCCGAGACCGGGTCGTGCGTGGCGGGCAGTCCGGCCGTCACCAGGATCTCCTGGAGCCGGCCCGGCGACATGCCCGACGTGGCCTCGGCGACCGTCGGCCCGAGCCCGGTGGGAGACGGGTGCTGCGGGGACGGGGCGAGGATTTCGCGCGCGGTGCGCACCAGGCGCAGCCGGTCGTCCTCGCCCCAGACGAGGGCCTGTTCGCGCAGCGTCGCAAGGGCGAAGGGAGCCGCGTCCCGGATAGCCGCACCCGCGTCGTCGCGGTCCGCGCCGTCGTCCTGGCCGTCGCCGGTGAGCAGGGCGAGCAGCGTGTCGTACGGTGCCGGGTCCGGAGCCACGGCCAGCGCCTCCGCGGTCTGCAGGGCGAACCGGTCGAGGTGTTCCAGCGCGCGGACGACGGAGGCCCGGGTACCGGCCCGTGTCGCGAGCTGGGTGATGTCGTTCGGCACGGGGGACAGCAGATCGGGGCGGGCACGGAGCAGCCCGGCCAACGACTCGTCGTCCCGGGCGCGCAGAGCTTCGGCGAGCGTCCGCGGTGGTGTGGTCATCCCCATCCGTCCCACGGTAGTCGCTCCGGACAGGCCCGAGGGCGCTACCGTCGGTGCAGGCCCGTCAGAGGGGAACCATCGCGTGGGGATCGAGAGCGACCAGCTCGTCTACGACTATCTGAGCCGGGTCGGGGACCTGGCCCAGCAGCACCAGCTTTCCTCGGGCGCCCGGATGCGGCTCGTGGCGGCCCTGCGCACCGAGATCGACCGGCAGCGCGGAAGCCAGGCCACGGACTCGCCGGCGGCGGTGCGGCGCATCATCGGGCGGCTCGGCACGCCCGACGAACTGGTCGCCGCGGCCGCCGGGTCGGCGGACGGAACGGTGACGTTGCCGGGGGCGGCGGGGGGTTCGGCGGAGCGCGGTCCGGAGCCGCGGGGGATCCCGCGGCCGCGCAGGGGGACGCTCCGGAAAGAGAGTTCACGCAAGGGCGCGTCGCAGGAGGAGCCGGGGGGCTCCGGGGACCCGGGGGCCGCGGCGGGCAATGTGCCGGCGCAGCGGCCGCCGTCGCCGCCGCACATGGCGGGGACGGACGAGCTGGGCGCGTCCGGGAGCGAGCCCGACTGGTGGCGCATCGAGCCGGGGCCGTTCGGGGAGGGGGTGGAGGTGCCTGGGTTCGTGGGCGGGGTGGAGATCGCCGAGCTGCTGAAGCAGCCGCGGCAGCCTGCGGAGGAGGCCGGGGCGGATGCGGATGCGGATGGGGACGAGGACGAGGACGACTCCGACGAGGGCGGTGACGAGGAGGGGGACGAGGTGGGGGACGAGGCGGAGCGCGGCCGGTGGCGGCTGCGTCGGCGTGCGCCGCGTGAGGGCAGGGGGCTCGGCTTCTCCCACCCGTTGCTGCTGCTCGCTGCCGTGCTGCTGGTCACGGGGGCGCTGACCGGGTCCTGGGTGGCCCTGGCGGGCGGCTGGCTGCTCGCGTACGGCTCCCGCACGCTCTCGCGTACGGAGGCGAAACTGGCCGCGATGTGGCTGCCGGGCGCGGTCGCGGCGGGCGGACTGGTCTGGCTGTGGGGGCGGCTGGACGGGCGCTGGGGCGAGCCGATCCCGCAGGACGGGATGGCGGAGGCGCTGAGCGGAGTGTGGCCGGTGGTGGTACGCGGGGCGGCGGTGGCGTCGGCGGTGTTCCTGGTGTGGCGGGCGCGGAGGGTGGAGTAGGCGGGGGCTTGTGCCGGGGCGTCCGGCTGCCGGGTTGTCCTCAAGCGCCGGACGGGCTTGGGGTGTCCGCCGGGTCCGTTGTGGTGCCGTCGCCCCGGGCGGGGGTTCCGTCCTCAATCGCCGGACGGGCTTGGGGTGTCCGCCCTGGCGCGGTTCTCCGGGGGTGCGGTCGCCTTGGTTCGGTGGGTGGTGGTCCGGGGCCCCTCCGGGGTGTCTCCTCGAACGACGAACGTTCGGGCTCGTCGTCGGGCGAGCCCGGGTATCCGTTCGTCGTCCTACAGGGACCCCCCTGCACGGCCCCGGACCGGCCGGTACGCGCCCGCGGGCGCTTGTGCCTTCATGTCACGACCACCGGGGCGCGGGCACATCCCACCAAGGCGCGGACGTGTCACGACCACCGGGGTGCAGGCGCGAGTGATGCGTGGGTGGGGCCGTGCAGGGGAGTCCCCGCAGGGGCTGGCGCACGTGCCGGGCTCGTCCGCGTTGCGGGCTTCCGCGCCAGTCCTGAGGAGACGCCCCGGAGGGGCACCGCCCACCCCACCCCCGGCCGGAGGCGACGGCACCCCCACGGCCCGGGGTGACACAACCAAGCCCGTCCGGCGATTGAGGACGGACCCCCCGCCCCGGACCGGGGCAGCGACATCGAGCCCGTCCGGCGATTGAGGACGGAACCCTCCGCCTCGGACCGGGGTGGGACAACTGACGCCCCCCGGAGGGGTCATCGTGCAGGGGACCACGGGGCGCCCGGTACCACCAGGGGGGAACCCGTCACCGGGTCCGGGACGATCACTGCGTCCAGGCCGAACACCTCGCGTACGAGCTCGGCCGTGACGACGTCCCCCGGAGGGCCCTCCGCGACGATCCGGCCCGCCTTCATCGCGACCAGGTGGTCCGCGTACCGCGCGGCCTGGTTCAGGTCGTGGAGCACGGTGACGACCGTCCGGCCGCGGGTGCCGTCCGCCGCCGGTGCGGCCAGCTGACGCACCAGGTCGAGGACCTCCACCTGGTGCGCGATGTCGAGGTACGTGGTCGGCTCGTCGAGGAGCAGCAGGTCCGTCTCCTGCGCGAGCGCCATCGCGATCCAGACCCGCTGCCGCTGCCCGCCCGACAGTTCGTCGACCGGCCGGTCGCCGAGCGTCGTGATGTCCGTACGGTCCATCGCGTCGGTGACGGCCCGTTCGTCCGCCTCCGACCACTGCTGCCACCAGTGCTGATGCGGCTGGCGGCCGCGCGCGACGAGGTCGGAGACGGTGATCGCCTCGGGCGCGACCGGGGTCTGCGGCAGCAGCCCTATCGACTGGGCGATCTTCCTGGTGGGGATCCGGGACAGCTCCGTACCGTCGAGGAGCACGGCTCCGCCGCGCGGCTTGAGCAGCCGGCCGAGCGCCCGCAGGGTGGTCGACTTGCCGCACGCGTTCGGGCCGACGATGACCGTCACCCGGCCGTCGGGAACGGTGAGGTCCAGCTCGTGCACGACCGTGCGGTCCTCGTAGGCAAGAGTCAGTCCGCGCGCGGTGAGCCGGCCGGCCGTCTCCTCGGCGACCGCGACGGCATCGGACGTACGGGTCGGGCTCATGCCTTGCCTCCCTTGCGGCCACCGTGACCGCGGATGATCAGCCAGATCAGATACGGGGCGCCGACCGCCGCCGTCAGTACGCCCACCGGCAGCTCGGTGGGCGAGAAGAGTTTGCGGGCCAGCAGATCGGCGAAGACGACGATCACCGCACCGAGGAGCGCCGAGCACAGCAGCGGGATCTGCGCGGTACGCGTCATGCGGCGGGCGATCTGCGGGGCGAGCAGGGCCACGAAGTCGACCGGCCCGGCCGTCCCGGTCGCCACGGACGCCAGGATCACGCCGAGCGCGACGAGGCCCAGGCGTACCCGGCCCAGCCGCACGCCGAGCGCGGTCGCTGTGTCGTCGTCCATGGACACGGTCCGCTGCGCACGCGCCGCCCACAGGACGGCCGGTGCGAGCACCAGCAGCGTCCAGCCGATCGGTGCCACCTCGCTCCAGCCGCGGCCGTTCAGCGAACCCGTCATCCAGATCTGCGCCTGCTGGGCGACCAGGTAGTCGCCCTTCGTCAGGAACAGGGTGGTGACGGACCGCAGCGCGATGGCGAAGCCGATGCCGATGAGGACGAACCGGGTGGCGTGCAGTCCGCCGCGCCATGCGAAGACGTACACGAGCGCCGCCGCCGCGATCCCGCCGATGACCGACAGGTACGGCAGCACGGTGTACGAGGTGACGCCGAACGTCATCGCGCCGACCGTGAGCGCGCCCGCGCCCTGGCTGATGCCGATGATGTCGGGGCTGGCCAGCGGATTGCGGGCCACCGTCTGGATCAGCGCCCCGGCGAAGCCGAACGCGGTGCCGACGAGCAGCCCGACGACCATGCGCGGCAGCCGCAGCGTTCCGACGACCAGTTCGCTCTGCGACGGCTGCCCGAGGATCACCTTCACGACCTCGGACGGCGCGACGAAGCTCTCGCCGACACAGAGGTACGCGACACAGACGGCCGCCAGCAGCACGACGAGGACCGCCGCGACGACGGCCGCCCGCCGGTGCAGTAGGAAGCGTCCGCGCGCTCCGATCCGTACGACGCTGTACCCGGCGGGCCGGACCCGGGTCCGGGTGAGGGTGCCGCTCATGCCGGGACCGCCTTCCGACGTACGAGCGTGACCAGGAACGGCACCCCGATCAGCGCCGTCATCACACCCGCCGGGACTTCGCTCGGCGGGAAGACGATGCGTCCGATGACGTCCGAGACGAGCAGCATCACGGGGCCGGTCAGCGCCGCCATCGGCAGCAGCCACCGGTGGTCGCTGCCGACGATCGCGCGGGCAATGTGCGGGACGGCCAGCCCGATGAACGCGATCGGTCCGGCCGCGGCCACCCCGACGCCGGTCAGCACGGTGGCCCCGATACCGCCGACGATCCGTACCGTCGCGACCTTCTGCCCCAGGCCCTTCGCGACGTCCTCGCCCAGTGCCAGCGCATCGAGACCGCGTGCCACGGACAGCACGAGCACCGTGCCGACCAGCAGGAACGGCCAGATCTGCTGTGCCACCTCGGCCTCGCGCCCGCCGATCGAACCGACCTGCCAGAAGCGGAACTCGTCGAGCGCGGACGCCTTCGTCGTCAGCACCGCCATCGTCACCGACACCAGCAGCGCATTGATCGCGGCGCCGCCCAGCGCGAGCTTCACCGGCGTGGCACCGCCGCGTCCGCGCGAGGCGATCGCGTACACCGCGACGGACGCGACGGCGGCGCCCGCGAACGCGAACCAGACGTACCCGGTGAGCGTGTGGACACCGGCGAAGGCGATGGCCAGCACCACGCCGACCGAGGCGCCCTGGCTGATGCCGAGGATGCCGGGGTCGGCGATGGGGTTACGGGTGATGCCCTGGAACACCGTGCCCGCGAGGGCGAGCGCCGCACCGACCATCAGCCCGATCAGGGTGCGCGGCACCCGCAGCTGGCGGATCACTTCGGCGGCGTCGGAGTGCCCGCCGTGCAGCAGGGCGTCGAGCACCGCGGACGGCGGGATGGTGCGCGCGCCCACGGCAAGGCTGAGCAGGACGGCCACCAGCAGCGCGAGGACGGCCGCCGCCGTCGCGAGAGCGCGTCTGTGGCGGCGAGGTGCGGCGGCTGGCATCGGACCCAATCGGCGAGCTGGACGGCCTGGCGGCGCAGCCCCCCATGGTCGGGCGCAGCCAGGTAAGGCTTGGCTTAGTCTAGGCGGGGGCCACCGGGACCCGAAGGGCGAGGGGCGGATCGCGGGCTCGGCACAATGGGGACCATGGCTTCGCACCCGCTGACGGTCGGCTTCGACCTCGATATGACGCTCATCGATTCCCGGCCCGGCATCAAGGCCGCCTACCAGGCGCTTTCCGCCGAGACGGGGACGCACATCGACGCCGACCTGGTCGTGAGCAGGCTCGGTCCGCCGGTGGAGGACGAGCTGGCGAACTGGTTCCCGGCGGACGTCGTGGCCGCCACGGCCGACCGTTACCGGGAGATCTATCCCACACACGCCATCATCCCGACTCCGGCGCTGCCCGGCGCCCGGGAGTCCATAGCCGCGATCCGCGAACGCGGCGGCCGGACCGTCGTCGTCACCGCGAAGCACGAGCCGAACGCCCGGCTCCACCTGGCGCACCTCGGGATCGAGACCGACGAGATCATCGGCGGCCTGTGGGCGGAGGGGAAGGCGCGGGCGCTGCGCGAGCACGGCGCCCAGGTGTACGTCGGCGACCACACCGGCGACGTACGCGGTGCCCGCCGGGCCGAGGCGCTGTCGGTGGGGGTCACGACGGGACCGTGCGACGCGGACGAACTGAGGGCGGCGGGCGCGGATGTGATCCTGCGGGACCTGACCGAGTTCCCGGCGTGGCTGGGTGCCTACCGGGCCGGATAGGGGGCCGTGGGCGGCCGCGCCCTCCCGCGTGGCGCTCTACCGCGCGGCGCTCCGCTTCGGGGACGCCGCCCACACCGACCGCAGCACACCCGCTGCCGCGATCAGGAACCCCACCCCCATCAGCATGCACACTGCATATGCGAAGGAGGGGAACGGGTCGGTCCCGAGGAACAGCGGGGCCACGGTGACGAGTGTGGCCAGCGCCCCGATGAAGAAGACGATCGCGCCGACCCGGACGAGCCGGTCGCCTGCGCCGGAAGGTGTAGTACTCACTGCGCCAGGGTAGTTCCCGCCCCGGACGATCCCCCCTTCACCCGGAGTGTGCCGTTTCTGGACACAGTCCGGATGACCAGGCTTGACGAGGGGTACTGCACCTGTGGAGGCTTCTGCCAGCAGGGGAGCACGACCATGGTCCGGCCTGACCTGCTGAGGCTTGGTTCCGGCTTACGGGTTGAGATGGGGTGCGTGCTTTGCCGACTGGCAAGGTCAAATGGTTCAACAGCGAGAAGGGCTTCGGCTTCCTTTCCCGCGACGACGGTGGCGACGTGTTCGTGCACTCGTCGGTGCTCCCTGACGGAGTCGACGCACTCAAGCCCGGCCAGCGTGTCGAATTCGGTGTCGTCGCAGGTCAGCGTGGAGATCAGGCGCTCTCGGTGGCCATCCTCGATCCGACGCCGTCCGTCGCGGCCGCGCAGCGCCGCAAACCGGACGAACTGGCATCGATCGTGCAGGATCTGACGACGTTGCTGGAGAACATCACGCCGATGCTGGAGCGGGGCCGCTACCCCGACAAGGCGGCCGGCAAGCAGATCGGCGGCCTGCTGCGCGCAGTCGCCGACCAGCTCGACGTCTAGGGCCTTTCGCCACGAGAGGCCCTGGCGCCTTTCGCCACGAGAGGCACCAGGGCCTCGACGTCAGACGAACGACAGCGCGTCCGGGCCGAGGGGCGGTACCAGCCCCTCGGCCGCGGCGCGGGTCAGCAGTCCGCGGATCGCCGCGTAGCCGTTCTCACCGAGGTCGGCGGTGAACTCGTTCACGTACAGCCCGATGTGCTGGTCGGCCACGGCCGGGTCCATCTCCTGGGCGTGCTCCAGCACGTACGGCCGCGACGCCTCCGGGTCGTCCCAGGCCATCCGTACCGACGTACGCACCGACTCGGCCAGTACCTTCAGCTTCTCCGCGCCCAGCGACCGCTTGGCGATGATCGCGCCCAGCGGGATCGGCAGACCGGTCGTCAGCTCCCAGTGCTCGCCCATGTCGGCAAGGCTGTGCAGCCCGTAGGTGCGGTACGTGAACCGCGCCTCGTGGATGACGAGTCCGGCGTCCACCTTCCCGTCCCGCACGGCCGGCATGATCTCGTCGAACGGCATGACGACGATGTCGCCGACGTCGCCCGGGACGACGTCCGCCGCCCAGAGCCGGAACAGCAGGTAGGCGGTCGACCGCTCGCTCGGCACGGCGACGGTCTTCCCCGTCAGATCCGTACCCGGCTCCTTCGTCAGGACGAGCGGCCCGCAGCCGCGTCCCAGCGCCCCGCCGCACGGCAGCAGCGCGTACTCCTCGAGGACCCAGGGGAGCACCGCGTACGACACCTTCAGCACGTCGAGTTCGCCGCGCTCGGCCATGCCGTTGGTGAGGTCGATGTCGGCGAACGTGACGTCGAGGGCGGGCGCGCCGGGTACCCGGCCGTGGGCCCAGGCGTCGAAGACGAACGTGTCGTTCGGGCACGGCGAGTACGCGATGCGCAGGGCGTCGCCGGTCGCGTCAGTGGTGCCGGTGGTGTCGGTCATGGTGGGTGGTCCAGCCTTCCAGTACGGGGGTGAGCTTCCCGAACGCCTCGGTGAGCGCGGCCAGCGCGTCGCCGATGCGCCAGGCGTCCCGGTCGCGCGGGCCGACTGCGTTCGAGACGGCCCGGAGCTCCAGCACCGGTACGCGCAGCCGCTCGGCGGCCTCGGCGACCCCGAAGCCCTCCATGGCCTCGGCGACGGCGTGCGGATGGGCGGTGCGCAGAGCGGCGGCGCGTTCGGCGCTGCCGGTCACCGTGGAGACGGTGAGGACCTCGCCGGCCAGTGCGCCGGTGGCGGCGGCCACGTCCCGTACCCGTGCGGGCGGTGGTACGAACCGGTCCCGTCCGAAGCCGAGGGCGGTGACGGGCACGAATCCTTCGGGGGTCTCGGCGCCCAGATCGGCGGCGACGATCGCGCTCGCCACGACGAGGGAGCCGACGGGGGCGGCGGGCGCGAACCCGCCGCCGATCCCGGCCGAAACGACCAGAGCGTACGGCTCCGCGCCGGCCCCGGTTCCCGCCTCTGCCCCGGCCCCCGAGGCCAGGGCGAAGGCGGCCGTGGCGGCCGAGGCGGCCGGTCCGGCGCCGCCCGCGACGACGTCGACGAGGCCGGCGCGGTGCAGCTCAGCGCCGGGCACGTCGAGCTGCTGGGGCCGGTCCGTGAACGCACGCGTGACCGCGTCCCGTTCCACCGGGACCGCGGTCACGACAAGTACACGCACGGGGAGGGCGCTCCCAGGTCGGAAGGGGATCAGTTGGTCTTCTTGAGCTCGAAGTGCCAGATGCCCGTGAGCTTCTTGCCGTCGGTCTCGACGATGCTGATCTGCGCCTTGTCCGCGGTCTCGCCGGTCTGGCTGGAGAAGAAGGCGCTGCCCGGGATGGACCGGTAGGTCCTCTTGTACGGCTCCTGCTCGGCCTGCTGCCCGTTGATGAAGAGCGTCCAGCCGTGGTCGGCGATCTCCGGGTCGACGCCGAAGCGGACCTTGTCGTCCATCGCGACCTTGACGGACTTCTCCGCCTTCTTGTTCAGGCAGGCCTGGACCTCGGACGCCTTGATGGCGTCGCCGTCGTTGTAGCAGGTGGCCTCGGTGGACACCGACGTGTCGCCGACCGTCACGGTGGCGAGCGGCGTCGGCTTGTCGCAGGCGGACAGGACGAGGAGTCCCGCGGACACGGCACCAAGAGCGACGCCGATTCGACGGCCCTTACCGGAGAAGAACGCAACGGTCATGGCCCGAAGGTTATCGGTCGCTTCCGTTCACGCCACGCGGGGGTGCGGCGAGCCGCGCCGCGCGGCGCTCAGCAGACCCCGTACGGAGGCTGCCGCGCCCAGGGCGAGGATGCCCGCGGCAACCGACATCCCCAGTACGCCGTTGAGGGGGAGGGCGATGCCGATGCCGCCGCCGACCACCCAGGACATCTGGAGCAGCGTCTCGGACCGGGCGAACGCGGAGGTCCGCACCTCCTCGGGCACGTCGCGCTGGATCATCGCGTCCAGCGACAGTTTGGACAGGGCCTGGGTGAAGCCCGCCATGGCGCTGAGCGCGGCGACCATCAGGGTGGAGAAGAAGGCGGCGGCCAGGACGGCGACGCAGAGGGCCAGGCCCAGCACCGAGGCGATGATCACCTCGGGGCCGCGGGCGCGGAGCCAGGAGCCCATCGCCGTACCGAGGGCATTGCCGACACCGGCCGCGACGCCGACGATGCCGAGCGAGACGGCGGCGCTCTGCCCGGCCAGGGGGTGTTCGCGCAGCAGGAACGCCAGGAAGAAGATCAGGAACCCGGAGAGGGCCCGGTGTGCGGCGTTGGCCTGGAGTCCGTGCAGGACGGACGGTCCGACGGTCCGCAGCCCTGGCCGTTTCTCCTTTTCCCCGGATCTCTTGCCGTTGACCCTGCCGGACTTGCCGTTTCTGCCGGTCGTGGACGGTGCCGGGCGGGCGGGCGGCTGATGCCCGTGGTGGTCGACCAGCCGGGCCCGGCGCTCACCCTTCGCCGAGTCGACCTTGGGGGGCAGCGTGAAGGCGAGAACGGTGCCGCCGATGAAGACCAGACACGCGCCGTACAGCGGCCAGCCGGGTCCGACGGTCTGCAGCCCGGCCCCGATCGGTGCCGCCACACCGGTGGCCAGCAAGCCGGCCAGCGTGACCCGGGAGTTGGCCTTCACCAGGGAGAAGCCGGGTGGCAGCAGGCGCGGGACGACCGCGCTGCGCACGACGCCGTACGCCTTCGAGGAGACCAGGACGCCGAGTGCCGCCGGATACAGCTCCAGACCGCCGGTGGCGACCGCGCCCGACATGGTGAGCGCCAGCAGCGCCCGAGCCAGCATGGCGGCCGCCATCGCGGCGCGGCGGCCGTGCGGCAGGCGGTCCAGGAGCGGGCCGATGACGGGGGCGAGGAGCGTGAAGGGCGCCATGGTGATGGCGAGGTAGAGGGCGACGCGTCCGCGGGCCTCGTCCGTCGGCACGGAGAAGAACACCGTCGAGGCGAGCGCGACCGTGATCATCACGTCGCCCGCGCCGTTCACGGCATGCAGCTCGATCAGTTTGCCGAGCCCGGACTCCCCGGCGCCGTGGGCGTGGGTCGCCCTGCGGATGCCCTTCGCGGTGCCGGTGAACGGCGCGTGCAGGGCACGGCCGATCGACCGGCCCGTCCTGCGGAGCGGGCCGGACCCGTCGTGCGACCTGGCGGAAGCCACTTCGTCATAGTGCCCCAGTCCCACCGGTAACGAACCGAGAACGGTGCGGGGCGCGGTGAGTGCCGCCCTGTCGGGTCAGTGAAGATCACCGGTAGCCGCTCCTGGACACCTTCGGCGCCCCTCCCCGATGTCCGTTCCGTCCGTCCCCGTGTCCGATCTGACACGGACACGGCAGTGGATACAGCGTCGTTTGGGACGGGCAGGTGGGCGGGAAGCGGCGGAGAGGGTAGCGTGCGTAGCGCGCCACCGGCGGTTGTTCTTGGCCGCGCGCCTCTCAGCGATCCCGCAGAATGGATAGCAGAAGGCGCGCCCGAGGCAGGCACAACGGGTGTGGACGTCGACGCGGCCCCCAGGTCCGCTCCGCCCGCAACCGTTGAGGCCGAAATCGATGGATCTGCTGGCGCGCTCGTGAGACGGCGTATGGAGAGAAGCGAGACCTGTGAGTGCTGCTACGACGCGAAGCCGTACTGCCCGTACCCCTGCCCCCGACCGCCTGTGCGCGGAGGCGGTAGACCTCGCACGCTCGGCGGCCGAGGAGGCTGCCGCGCCGGGAGTGGTCGGTGAGCATGTGGCGCTGGTCTCCGAAGGGGACCGGGTCGTCACGCACTACTTCGAGTGCAAGGAGCCCGGCTACCGGGGCTGGCGCTGGGCGGTGACGGTCGCCAGGGCCTCCCGTGCCAAGAACGTCACGCTCGACGAGGCCGTACTGCTGCCCGGTGCGGACGCGCTGCTCGCGCCGGAATGGGTGCCGTGGAGCGAGCGGCTGCGCCCCGGGGACATGGGGCCCGGCGATCTGCTGCCCACCGAGGCGGAGGATCTCCGGCTGGAGCCGGGGTACACCGGCGAGGACGAGCCGCCGCCGAACTCGGTCGTCTCCGAGATGTCGGAGGAACTGGCCGACCTCGTCGACGCGGAGGACGCGGAGCTGACGACGCGCCCGGAGGCGACGGACCGCGGCTCGATCGCGGCGGTGGCCGAGGAACTCGGGATGCGGCGGGCGCGGGTGCTCTCCCGGTACGGGCTGCACGCGGCGGCCGACCGGTGGGACGAGTCGTTCGGCGCGAAGACGCCGATGGCTCAGGCGGCACCGGCGTCCTGCGACACATGTGCCTTCCTGGTGCCGGTGGCGGGATCGCTGCGGCAGGCGTTCGGAGTGTGCGCGAACGAGTTCAGCCCGGCGGACGGGCGGGTCGTCTCGCTGTCGTACGGGTGCGGTGGGCACTCGGAGGCCGCGGTGATGCCGAAGCCGCCGAAGCCGGCGCCGCATGCGCTGGACACGATGCAGGTGGACGAGTACCTGCTGCGTCCGCCGCGGGACAGCGGGTCCGTTCCGGTGGAGACGGACGGGCCGTCGGAGGATCTCGGCCACTCCTGACGCTCCTGGCCGCCGGGGCCCGGCTTGCGGGGCCCCGACGTCGTGGTGGGGGCGCAGCCCACGTGGTGACCGCTCTGCCGGCGAGCGCCGGCCGGGCTCCCGCATGGGCTGAGCCGGGTGCCGGGCGGGACCCGGCGACCCCGGGGCGCCCGGGGCGTCGCCGCGCCGCGGCACTTCGAGCCCGTCGAGAGTCCGCCCGTCCCTTTCGGGCCACGTGGGAGACCGGGGACAGAGCGTGGCGCCCGGGCTCGGCGCACCGGCTTTCCGCTCGCGGTACCTTCGGGCGCACACTGGCGGCACGGGTGCACCCGCACCCTCCGCCGCACAGGTAACGCGTCACCGGACAGAGCGGAGTCAGAGCGTGGGCATGAATGCGACCGAGGGGGCCGATCCGTTCGGGACGGCACGGCTGCGGCGCGGGGTGCTCGATGCCTGGGGCGCCGGTCCCGCCCGGTTCCGGGAGGACGCCAACGCCGAGGAGGACCTCGCGCTCGGCGGCTACCGCGACCGCCTCGTCGTCGAGCTGGCCCAGAACGCCGCCGACGCCGCCGCCCGCGCCGGCGTACCCGGCCGCCTGCGCCTCACCCTGCACCCCGGCGACGCGGAGCATGCCGTCCTCGCGGCCGCCAACACCGGTGCCCCCCTCGACGCCACCGGCGTCGAATCGCTCAGCACGCTGCGGGCCTCCGCCAAGCGGGAGGGGCACGAGTCCGCCGTCGGCAGGTTCGGTGTCGGGTTCGCCGCCGTGCTCGCGGTCAGTGACGAGCCCGCCGTCGTCGGCCGGCACGGCGGTGTCCGCTGGTCCCTCGCCGAGGCCCGCGACCTTGCCCGTCAGGCCGCCGTCGGCAGCCCCGGCCTCGGTGACGAGCTGCGCCGCCGCGACGGACACGTGCCGCTGCTCCGGCTCCCGCTGCCCGCCGAGGGCACCGCACCGGACGGGTACGACACGGTCGTCGTCCTGCCGCTGCGCGACGGCGTCGCCGAGGACCTCGTCGGCCGGCTGCTCGCCGCCGTCGACGACGCGCTGCTCCTGACACTGCCCGGCCTCGAAGAGATCGTCATCGACACCCCCGACGGCGTACGGACGTTGCTCCGCTCCCAGCACGGCCCGTACACGCATGTCGACGACTCCGCGTACGGCCGCAACCGCTGGCGTACGGTCGTGCACCACGGGCCGATCGAACCGGCCCTGCTCGCCGACCGCCCGCTGGAGGAACGGCTGCGCCCGCACTGGTCGGTGACCTGGGCGGTGCCCGTGGACGGGGAAGGGGCGCCGGTCTACCCCCGTACCGCCCCCGTCGTCCACGCCCCGACCCCCACCGACGAACCCCTTGGCGTCCCCGCCCTGTTCATCGCGTCGCTGCCGCTGGACACCACCCGCCGCCACCCGGCTCCCGGCCCGCTCACCGACTTCCTCGTGCAGCGCGCGGCCGACGCGTACGCCGAACTGCTCGCCGACTGGCAGCCGGTGAGTGTCGGCACGCTTGACCTGGTGCCCGGCCCGCTCGGCAAGAGCGAGCTGGACGGGGCGCTGCGCGGCGCGATCCTGCAACGGCTGCCGCGCGTCGCGTTCCTGGAGCCCGCCGCCCCGCGCGACCCCGCCGCCGAACCCCACAGCTGGGACGCCTGGGACGCGGAGACGGAGAGCGCCGGCGAGGCCACCTTCGGTCTGCGGCCCATCGAGGCGGAGGTGCTGGAGGGGGTCGGAGCCGAGACCGTCCAGGTGCTCGCCGAGGTGCTGCCGTGCCTGCTGCCCGCGGGACTCGAGCGCCGCAGCGAGCTGCGGACGCTCGGGGTGGCGAGGGTGCCGCTGACCGAGGCCATCGACCGGCTCGCCGGTCTGGAGCGCGATCCCGCGTGGTGGCGGCGGCTGTACGACAGCCTGGCCGGCATGGACCCGGACCGGCTCTCCGGACTGCCGGTGCCGCTGGCCGGGACGGCGGAGACGACGCAGGCGGTGGACGGGACGGACGTCACCGCGGCCCCGCGCACCACGATCGGGCCCCGGCAGGTCCTGCTGCCCCTGCCCGAAGCGCTCACCGGCTCCGTCCTCGACCGGCTGGCCCGGCTCGGGCTGAAGGTCGCACATCCGGACGCCGCCCATCCGCTCCTGGAGAAGCTGGGCGCCCTGCCCGCCACTCCGCGTGCCGTGCTGACGACCCCGCAGGTGCGGGCTGCCGTCGCCGCCTCGCTGGATGCGGGCGAGGTGTGGGACGAGGACGCGCTGGACGCCGAAGAGCTCGCGGAGACCGTTCTCACGCTCGTCCGGGACGCAGGCCTGGCCCCCGGCGACGAACCCTGGCTCGGCGCCCTGGCCCTGCCCGACGAGGACGGCGAACCCGCACCGGCCGGTGAACTCGTCCTGCCGGGCAGCCCGTTCGCGGGCATCATGCGCGAAGGAGAACTCGCGCTCTGCGACGAGGAACTGGCCGAGCGCTGGGGTGAGCAGCCGTTGACCGCCTGCGGGGTGCTGGCCACCTTCGCGCTGGTCCGGGCCACCGATGTCGTTCTCGACCCGGACGAACTGGAGCCGCGCGAAGGGGACTTCGCCGAGCCCGACGACGCGGGGCTGCTCGACGCCGTCGACGTGTGGTGCGAGGACGTCCTCGACCAGCTGCCGGACGCCGCGGTGCCGCCGGTCGTCACCGAACTCGTCGCCGTCCGTGACCTCGACCTCGTGGACGACGACGCCTGGCCGCAGGCGCTCGCCCTGCTCTCCCGGCCGCCGCTGCGCGACGCGCTGACCCAGCCGGTGCGGGTGCTCCTCCCGGACGGCACGACGCAGTCCGTGCGCCCGTACACCGCCTGGTGGCTGCGCGACCACCCGGTGCTCGACGGCCGCCGCCCGGCGGGTCTGCGGGCGGCGGGCAGTGACCCGCGGCTGTCCGGACTGTACGACTCCGCGGACGCGGCCGGCTTCGACGATGCCCAGGTGCTGCGCGCCCTCGGGGTGCGGACCTCGGTCGCCGCGCTCCTCGACGAGCCCGGCGGCGCGGCCGAGCTCCTCGGGCGGCTCGCGGACGGGGACCGTCCGGTCGGCTCCGTGCAACTCCATGAGCTGTACACGGCCCTCGCCGATCTCGACCCCGAGCAGGTCACGCTCCCCGACGAACTGCGGGCCGTGGTCGACGGCGAGGTGAGGGTCGTCGACGCGGCGGACGCGGTGATCGCAGACGCTCCCGATCTGCTGCCGCTGACGGACAGTCTGCCGCTCCTGCCGGTGGCTCCCGCGCGTGCGGCGGAACTGGCCGAACTCTTCCAGGTGCGACGGCTCGGTGAGACCGTCGAGGCGCAGGTGACGACCGAGGGCGAGGAGCACCGGGTGCCGGAGCCGGTACGGATCCTGCTCGGCGCCGGTACCCCTGACACGTACGTCGAGCACGGCGAGCTCCGCGCGGGCGGCGTCGAACTGGACTGGCGCCGCACCCCGGACGGGGTCGTCCACGCGTCGACGCTGGAGGGTGTCGCGGCGGGCCTGGCCTGGGCGGCGGGCCAGTGGCCGCGCCGCTTCGAGGTCGCCGCGCTGCTGGAGGACCCGTCCCGCACGGAGGAACTGGCCCGGGACCGCTGGTTCGACTGACGGGCGCGGCGGGCGGACGAGGGGCTGAGCGGCGGCCGAGGGGCGAGCGGGCGGCCTACACCGGGAAGCGGCGGCTGACCAGGCGCCAGGTGAACTCCAGGGCGGTCGCCGCCGCCACCGCGATCGCCACCGCCGTCCACGGCATCACGGAACCCACCAGTTTCAGCGCGAAGAACTCCTGCAGCCACGGCACGATCAGCACGATCAGGAAGGCTCCGCCCATCGCCGCGACCAGGACGATCCGCCACCAGGTGTAGGGGCGGGCGATGATCGCGAGGACCCACATCGAGACCAGGAACAGCGTGAGCGTCGCCGCGCTGGTCTCCGCGTCCAGCGACCCCGGACCCGTGTAGTAGTGCCGGGCGATCAGATACGTCACGAACGTGGCGATGCCCGCGATGACGCCGGACGGCACCGAGTACCGCATGACCCTGCGGACGAAGTGGGGCCGGGCCCGCTCCTTGTTGGGCGCGAGGGCCAGGAAGAACGCCGGGACGCCGATCGTCAGCGTCGACAGCAGGGTCAGGTGCCGGGGCAGGAACGGGTACTCGACCTGGGAGCAGACCACCAGGATCGCCAGCAGCACCGAGTAGACGGTCTTCGTCAGGAACAGCGTGGCGACCCGGGTGATGTTGCCGATGACCCGGCGGCCCTCGGCGACCACCGACGGCAGGGTCGCGAAGCTGTTGTTGAGCAGCACGATCTGCGCCACCGCGCGCGTCGCCTCCGAGCCGGAGCCCATCGAGACCCCGATGTCGGCGTCCTTGAGCGCCAGCACGTCGTTGACCCCGTCGCCCGTCATCGCGACGGTGTGGCCGCGGGACTGGAGGGCCGCGACCATCTCCCGCTTCTGCTGCGGGGTGACCCGGCCGAAGACCGTGTGCTCCTCCATGGCGGAGGCCATGTCGTCCGGATCGGCGGGCAGCCGGCGTGCGTCCAGGGTGTGCTCGGCGCCGGGCAGGCCCAGCTTGCCCGCGACCGCGCCGACCGAGACGGCGTTGTCCCCGGAGATGACCTTCGTGGCGACTCGCTGGTCGGCGAAGTAGCGCAGCGTGTCCCCGGCGTCCGGCCGCAGCCGCTGCTCCAGGACGACCAGTGCGGTCGGTTCGGCCCCCGCGGCGCTCTGCGGCCCCTCCAGCTCCCCCTGGGCGCGGGCCAGCAGCAGGACCCGCAGCCCCTGCTCGTTGAGCCGCTCGATCTCGCCGAGCGAGGGGTCGTGGTCCGGCAGCAGCACATCGGGGGCGCCCAGCAGCCAGCTCGACGCCTTTCCGCTGCCCTCGTCGAACGCGGCGCCGCTGTACTTGCGCGCCGAGGAGAACGGCAGGGCCTCCGTGCAGCGCCACGCCTCCCCGTTCGGGGAGGGATAGGCGTCGATGATCGCCTGCAGGCTGGCGTTGGGTCTCGGGTCGGACGCGCCGAGGTTGGCCAGCACCTGGCGTACGTACGGGTCGTCCGCGCCGCCCAGCGGCCGCACCTCGGTGACGTCCATGCCGCCCTCGGTGAGCGTGCCGGTCTTGTCCAGGCAGACGACGTCCACCCGGGCGAGGCCCTCGATGGCGGGCAGCTCCTGCACCAGGCACTGCTTGCGGCCGAGCCGTACGACACCGATCGCGAAGGCGACCGAGGTGAGCAGGACCAGGCCCTCCGGGATCATCGGGACGATTCCGCCGACGGTCCGCGCGACGGAGTCCTTGAGGTTGGTGTTCTTGACGACGAGCTGGCTGATGATCAGGCCGATCGCGGTCGGCACCATCATCCAGGTGACGTACTTGAGGATCGTGCTGATGCCGCTGCGCAGCTCGGACTGGACGAGGGTGAAGCGGGACGCCTCCTCGGCGAGCTGTGCGGCGTAGGCCTCGCGGCCGACCTTGGTGGCGGAGAACGCGCCGCCGCCCGCGACGACGAAGCTGCCGGACATCACCGGGTCGCCGGGCTGTTTCAGTACGGGGTCGGCCTCGCCGGTGAGCAGCGACTCGTCGATCTCCAGGTTGTCGGCTTCGGCCACCGCGCCGTCCACGACGACCTTGTCACCGGGGCCGAGCTCGACCAGATCGCCGAGGACGATCTCGGAGGTGGATATCTCGGCGGCGACCCCGTCGCGCCGGACCGTGGGTTTCGCCTCGCCGATGACGGCCAGGCCGTCGAGGGTCTTCTTGGCCCGCCATTCCTGGATGATGCCGATGCCGGTGTTGGCGATGATCACGTAGCCGAAGAGGCTGTCCTGGAACGGCGCGACGAACAGCATGATCAGCCAGAGCACGCCGATGATCAGGTTGAACCGGGTGAAGACATTGGCGCGGACGATCTCGCCGATGGACCGGGACGAGCGGACGGGTACGTCGTTGACCTCGCCGCGGGCGATCCGCTCGGAGACCTCGGCCGCGGTCAGCCCGCCTGTGCTCACGGCCGGAGCGGGCAGCCTCATCGGGTGGACCGGGTCGAGCTCGGATCCGGCGTCGATCGGGACCGGCCGGGGCCGGCCGGGTGTCTGGCCCCCGGAGGAGTTGAGTGCCCGCTGCGTCATGGTTTCGACGGTACGGGCGGAATGCTCGGTTCACCCGCCGGGGATCCGGGGGCCGGGCCGGAGGAGGAGGGGGTGGGCCCGGCGCGGGCGGGGAAGCCGGGCGGCCGTCCCCGGCGTTCACCGCTCCTGCGCGTCAGGGGCTTGCGCCGGCGGCTCGAGTGGGCGTCCCGGGGCCGGTGGGGTCAGTGGCCGTCGTCGGTGGCGCCGGCCGCTGCGTCCTTCGCGGCGGCCGCCCGCTTCAGCGCCGCGTCGCGCCCCCGCACGTACCAGATGCCGATCAGCCCGAGCCCGCCACCGGCCAGGCATGTCCACACCCACCAGGTGTGCCCGTGGTCGTCGAACCAGCCGTAGAACGGCAGCTGTACGAGGAAGAGGACGAACCAGAGGATCGTTCCGCCGGTGATGGTGGCGACGACGGGCCCCTCCAGGGGCTCGGGTGCCTCGTGTGTCGGTGTCCACTTCGCCATGGGGTCAGTGTATGCGGCCCGCATACAGAGGTCTTCGGGCCAGTCGGCCCAAGGGTCTACGCGCGGAGATAGCGATCTTCGGCTTATGTATTCATACTGAATCTGCTTACGGCTGTCTCGATTTATTCGTGTAAAAGTCCAAAGCTGACTACTTTTCTCCCCCCACTACGCACGACTGAGGTCATACATGTCCCCCTCGGCCACCGCTTCGGTCGACTCCAGGCAACCGGCGGCGCCGCAGCCGCACGGCGGCCTGGACCGTTTCTTCAAGATCTCCGAGCGGGGGTCGTCGGTCGCGCGCGAGATCCGCGGCGGCTTCGCCACGTTCTTCGCGATGGCGTACATCATCGTGCTGAACCCGATCATTCTCGGCAGCGCCAAGGACATGTACGGCAACCAGCTCGACGGCGGCCAGCTGGTCACCGCCACGGTGCTGACCGCCGCGTTCTCCACGCTCCTGATGGGTGTCATCGGCAACGTGCCGATCGCGCTGGCCGCCGGTCTCGGCGTCAACACCGTCGTCGCCCTGCAGCTCGCCCCCCGGATGAGCTGGCCGGACGCGATGGGCATGGTCGTCCTCGCGGGCATCGTCGTCATGCTGCTCGTCGCGACCGGGCTGCGCGAACGCGTCATGAACGCCGTACCGAAGTCGCTCCGCAAGGGCATCGCGATCGGTATCGGTCTCTTCATCCTGCTGATCGGCCTGGTCGACTCCGGCTTCGTCTCCCGCATCCCGGACGCCGCGCACACCACGGTGCCGCTTCAGCTCGGCCTCGACGGCCACCTGAACGGCTGGCCGGTGCTGGTCTTCATCCTCGGCGCGCTGCTCACCCTCGCGCTGATCGTCCGCAAGGTGCCGGGCGCGATCCTGATCTCGATCGTCGCGATGACGGTCGTCGCGCTGGTCATCGACGCCATTGCCGACCTGCCGGCCGGGGCCTGGGGCCTGACCGTCCCGCAGTGGCCGGGCAACCCGGTCGCCAGCCCCGACTTCGGGCTGATCGGTCAAGTCAGCCTGTTCGGCGGCTTCGGCAAGGTCGGTCTGCTCACCGGCATCCTCTTCGTCTTCACCGTGCTGCTGTCCTGC
Source organism: Streptomyces sp. JH14 (assembly GCF_029428675.1). Lineage (GTDB taxonomy): Bacteria > Actinomycetota > Actinomycetes > Streptomycetales > Streptomycetaceae > Streptomyces. The sequence goes on from NZ_JAJNEL010000001.1 coordinate 4,072,822, forward strand.
TTCTTCGACGCGATGGGCACCATCCTCGGGGTCGGCGACGAGGCCAAGCTGATGGACAAGGACGGCAACTTCCCCGGCATCAACAAGGTGCTGTTCGTGGACGGCGTCGCGGTCGCCGCCGGCGGTGTGAGCTCCTCCTCGGCGTCGACCTGCTTCGTGGAGTCCACGGCGGGTGTCGGTGAGGGGGCCCGCACCGGCCTGGCGAGCGTGGTGACCGGTCTGCTGTTCACGGTGGCGCTGTTCCTGACGCCGCTGGCGACCATGGTTCCGTCGCAGGCCGCCACTCCGGCGCTGCTGGCGGTCGGCTTCCTGATCACCGCGGGATCGGTCCGGGACATCGACTGGAGCGACTACACGCTCGCGATCCCGGCCTTCCTGGCCATGCTGATGATGCCGTTCACGTACTCGATCACCAACGGCATCGGCATCGGCTTCATCGCCTTCTGCGTGCTGCGCCTGGCGGCCGGCCGTGGGCGCGAGGTGCCGGTGGCCATGTACGTGGTGTCGGCGGTCTTCGTCTTCTACTACGCGATGCCGGCCCTCGGTCTGACGTCGTAACCCTTCACTCGTCACTCTCTGCGGGGCGGACCCCCGGGCCGATCAGTTCAGCCGGTCCGTCCGCCCCGTAGAACTTCTGCGTCTCCTCCACGGCCGCCTTGAAGCGCTCGTCGAAGTCGTCGCGAATGAGCGTCCGGACGACATAGTCCTGGACGCTCATTCCGCGTCTGGCGGCGTGCTGCCGGAGCCGGTCGAGCAGCTCACCGTCTATCCGCAGGCTGAGCACTGTCGATCCCATGGCAAGCAGGGTTACGGCCTCAGAGGTCGCTTCGCGTCACTTTCCGGATCTCACTCACTCATTTGGGTGATCGATTCGATACGAGTGCATCATCCGAGTGGTCCTTAGAGTAGGTAATGAGTTACTCTAATAAACATGCCTGACCTGATCCACGACGGCGAGAGTGCCGCCGCCGTGAGCTCCCTCCGCTCCGCCGTGATGCTGCTGGGCCGGCGCCTCAAGCACCAGCGCGTCGACGAGTCGCTGAGCCCCACCGAGATGTCGGTGCTCGGCACGCTCGCCCGTTGCGGTTCCGCCACCCCGGGTGAGCTGGCCCGCAGGGAGCATGTGCAGCCTCCGTCGATGACCCGCATCGTCGCGCTGCTCGAAGCCAAGGGGCTGGTCAGACTGGAACCGCACCCCGATGACCGTCGCCAGAAGATGGTCAGCCAGACCGAGCAGGCCGAAGCCATGCTCGAGGAGAGCCGCTCCAAGCGGAACGCCTGGCTGGCCACCCTCGCCGAAGGCCTGGACGAGGACGAGTGGGAGACGCTGCGCAAGGCCGCGCCCGTGCTGGAGAAGCTCGCCCACCTGTAGCGGTACGGGCGGTGGGCCGGGCGACCGCCGGCGCAGCGCCCGTACGGCCGCATCCCCGTCAGTCCGCACGCAGCCCACGCCCGAGGAGGCGAACCCTTTTGAGTACGGGATCCGGAGCAGACTCCGCCCCCGCACCGACGTCCACCCACGAGAGCAAGACCGGCGGGACCTTCTCGTCGCTGAAGATCCGCAACTACCGCCTGTTCGCCACCGGCGCCGTGATCTCCAACACCGGTACCTGGATGTCCCGCATCACGCAGGACTGGCTCGTTCTGAGCCTCACCGGGTCCGCCACCGCCGTCGGTATCACCACGGCCCTCCAGTTCCTCCCCATGCTGCTCTTCGGCCTGTACGGCGGCGTCATCGCCGACCGCCTCCCGAAGCGCAAGCTCCTCCTCGTCAGCCAGGCGGCGCTCGGGCTGTGCGGAATCGCCCTCGCGGCCCTCACGCTCTCCGGCGCCGTCCAGGTGTGGCACGTCTACCTGATCGCCTTCCTGCTGGGCATGGTCACCGTGGTGGACAACCCGGCCCGCCAGTCCTTCGTCTCCGAGATGGTCGGCCCCGCCCAGCTGCGCAATGCGGTCAGCCTGAACTCGGCGAACTTCCAGTCGGCCCGGCTGATCGGCCCCGCCGTCGCCGGCGTCCTGATCACCACGGTCGGCAGCGGCTGGGCCTTCCTGTTCAACGGGCTGTCCTTCGGCGCCCCGCTCGTCGGACTGCTCCTGATGCGCACGAGCGAACTCCACAAGGCCGTCGTGGTGCCGCGGGCCAAGGGGCAGCTGCGCGAGGGACTGCGCTATGTCTCCGGGCGCCCCGAGCTGATCTGGCCGATCGTCCTCGTCGGCTTCATCGGCACGTTCGGCTTCAACTTCCCGATCTGGCTCACCGCCTTCGCCGACGAGATCTTCCGCGGCGGGGCCGGGATGTACTCGTTCTTCAACATACTCATGGCGGCAGGCTCCCTGGCCGGCGCCCTGCTCGCCGCCCGCCGCCGCTCCTCGCGGCTGCGGATGCTGGTGGCCGCGGGCACGGCGTTCGGTCTCCTGGAGATCATCGCGTCCATGTCGCCGTCCGTCTGGCTGTTCGCGATCCTGCTGCTCCCGATCGGCATGATCGGCCTGACCACCAACATCAGCGCGAACACGAGCGTCCAGATGGCCGCCGACCCGGCCATGCGCGGCCGTGTGATGAGCCTGTACATGATGGTCTTCGCCGGGGGTACGCCGGTGGGCGCCCCCATCGTCGGCTGGCTCAGCGACACGTACGGCGTCCGTACGGCCATGGCGGTCGGCGGCACGTTCTCGATGCTCGCCGCGCTCGGTGTCGGCCTCATGCTGGCCCGCGCCGGCGGTCTGCGCCTCAAGGTCGACCTGCGACCGGGCCACCCGCACGTACGGTTCGTCCCCCGCGAGCAGCTGGCGGCGGCGGCCTGAGGGCCGTCCGTACGGAACGTGGCGGGGCCCCGACCGGGGGACACCGGTCGGGGCCGTTTCGCGTGGCAGGGGGGCGCTGACCGTCGCGGGGGAACCTGCCGGTGCGCAGGCGAGGCCGACGAGGACGTCGGCCATCTGGATCCTGCCGGTGCCCACGACGGTCGTCGTGGAGCCCTCCCCGCTGCCGTACGGGCGCGGGCAGCCCCGCACGACGGCGATACGCACGGTGACCGGAACGCTCCGGTACGGTGCGACACTCGGCACATGAGCCGCATGAGACTCTTCGTCGCCGTCCTGCCGCCGGCCTCCGCCCTCGCGGAGCTCGGCAAGGCCGTCGCCCCGCTGCACAGCCTTCCCGGCGCCGACCGCATGCGCTGGACCGGCACCGACGCATGGCACTTCACGCTCGCCTTCCTCGGCGCGGTCGACGACGCGCTGCTGCCCGATCTGCACCAGCGGCTGGAGCGAGCCGCCCGGCGCACCGAGCCGCTCCCGCTGCGCATCCACCGCGGCGGCCGGTTCGACGGCCATGTGCTGTGGGCCGGGGCCGCGGGCGACCTCGACACGCTGAGGCTCCTCGCCGAGCGTGCCGACGCCGCCGCCCGCCGCGCGGGCATCCCGATGGACGAGCACCGCCGTTACACCCCGCACCTCACCCTCGCCCGCAGTCGCACCGAGGCGGACCTGCACCCCTACGTGGATGCCCTGGACGCCTTCGAGGGCACTCCGTGGGTGGTCGGCGAGATCGCCCTCGTACGCAGCAATCTGCCGGTCGCCGGAGTGCCGGGGGAGCAGCCGCGGTACGAGGTGGTCGCCTCCTGGTCGCTGGGGCACTGAGCGGTGCGGTTACGCTCGATGGGTGGATCCGAAGACCAGAAACCGCATCATGGCCGTTGTGCTCGTACTGATGTTCGCCGTCGTTGCCGTGGCAGCCGCGGTCGGAGGCTGAGCCGCTGACCGCGGCTCCCGTCAGGCGAGCTCCAGCCCCCGCGCGGTTTCCTTCGCGAACGCCTCGGGGTTGTCCAGCATGATGTTGTGCCCGCACTCCGGGACCGCCACGACCCGCACCCCGCTCCTGACGAGCGCGTCCCCGCCGGGCAGCGGTCCGTCGGCCTCCGGCCGCAGGTAGGTGCGCGGGATCGTCAGCTCCAGCAGCAGCTCACGCATCGTCGGGGTCGTACCGCGGGCGAGGTTCATCGCGCTGCGGTGCAGTGCCTCGAGGCCCCCGAGGCGCATGGTCGCCCACCAGTGGGGCCCCACCCGGTCGCGTATCTCCCTCCACCCGCCGGCCAGGAACTCCTCCTCGGTGTAGCCGGCGATCCCGCTGGTGCCCGGCCGCGGCGGGGCCGGGGCGACGGGGTCCAGGTTGGCGTCGACCAGCACGAGCCGCGCCACCAGGTCCGGATGGCGTGCCGCGAGCACGATGGCCACCGCGCCGCCCATGCTGTGCGCGACGACGTCCGTGGCGCCGGCGCCGGCGGCCCGGAGCGCGACGGCGATCGCGTCGGCGTGCTCCTCGAGCGTGTAGCCGAACTCCGTGGGCCGGTCGCTGATGCCGAAGCCGAGCATGTCCATGAGCAGCGAGCGGTGCCCGGCGAGCAGCGGATGGACGGCGCTCGCGGTGAAGTACGGGCCGGACGAGGCCCCGAGGCCGTGCAGGAAGACCTGGGTGCGGGACGAGCCGGGGCTGCCGGGGAGCTCCACCCACCTGATGCGCGCACCGTCGGCCGTCACTTGAGCGTTCTGCATGATTCCTCCTTGCCGTGCACCGGACAAAGCCTCGGCACGACTATACATCGGTATCGATGTATAGGGTGAGGGGAAATCGGAGAGGATACGCACATGCTGGAACTGGCCATCCTGGGATTTCTGTACGAGCAGCCGCTGCACGGCTATGAGCTGAAGCGTCGGGTCGCCCACCTCACCGGACACGTCCGCCCCATCGCGGACGGGACGCTCTATCCGGCGATCAAGCGCCTGGAGCGTGCCGGCTGGCTGGAGCGCCGGACCGAGCCGGGCAGCAGGGCAGCGCCCCGCCACATGCTGACGCTGACCGACGACGGGCGCGAGGAGCTGCGGCGCCGTCTGCGCGAGGCCGACGAGGTGGACATCAGCGACGAGAACCGCTGGTTCACCGTGCTCGCCTTCCTGCGCCACCTGGCGTCCCCGGCCGAGCAGGCCGCCGTGCTGCGGCGCAGGCTCGGCTTTCTGCAGGAGCCGAGCAGTTTCTTCTACGACTCCGACGGCGTGCGCCCGCTCGGCGCCGAGGCGTTCGACGACCCGTTCCGCCAAGGGGTCCTCAAGATCGCCCGGGCGACGAGCAAGGCGGAACTGAGCTGGCTCGGGACGACGCTCGAGGAACTCGAGGCCCGCTGAGCCGCACTCCCGGACAAATGCCGAACGGGCCGTCGCCGTCCTCGCCCCCGGTACGGGGACGGGACGGCGACGGCCCGCCGGAAAGGAACTGAGAGCTCGTCAGGCCGTCCTCACCAGGCGAACGCCTCGGGAGACGGACCCGGGCCCGGGAAGATCTCGTCCAGCGACTCCAGCACCTCCGCGGAGAGTTCGAGGTCGAGAGCCCGCAGCGCCGAGTCCAGTTGCTCCTGGTTGCGCGGCCCGACGATCGGCCCCGTCACGCCGGGCCGGGTGAGCAGCCAGGCCAGGCCGACCTCGCCGGGCTCCAGGCCGTGCTTGTCGAGCAGGTCCTCGTAGGCCTGGATCTTCTCGCGCTGCGCCGAGTTCTTCAGCGCGTCCGCGCTGCGGCCGGAGGCCGAACGTCCGGCGGTGCCCTCGCGCTCCTTCTTGAGCACGCCGCCCAGCAGGCCGCCGTGCAGCGGGGACCACGGGATGACGCCGAGGCCGTAGTCCTGCGCGGCCGGGATGACCTCCATCTCGGCGCGGCGCTCGATCAGGTTGTAGATGCACTGCTCGCTCACCAGGCCCAACGACCCGCGCCGGGCGGCCAGTTCATTGGCCTGGGCGATCTTGTAGCCGGCGAAGTTCGACGAGCCCGCGTAGAGGATCTTGCCCTGCTGGACGAGGACGTCGATGGCCTGCCAGATCTCGTCGAAGGGGGTGTTCCGGTCGACGTGGTGGAACTGGTAGAGGTCGATGTAGTCCGTCTGGAGCCGCTTCAGCGACGCCTCGACGGAGCGCCGGATGTTCACGGCGGAGAGCTTGTCGTGGTTGGGCCAGGCTTCGCCGTCGGCGGCCATGTTCCCGTACATCTTGGTGGCCAGGACCACCTTGTCGCGGCGTTCGCCGCCCTTGGCGAACCAGGTGCCGATGATCTCCTCGGTGCGGCCCTTGTTCTCGCCCCAGCCGTAGACATTCGCGGTATCGAAGAAGTTCAGACCCGTGTCCAGCGCCGAGTCCATGATGGCGTGGCTGTCCACCTCATTGGTCTGCGGGCCGAAGTTCATGGTGCCGAGGACGAGGCGGCTGACCTTGAGTCCGGTGCGTCCGAGCTGCGTGTACTTCATGGACACCAAGCCAACGCCTTCGAGTCCGCTCGAAGCAAGGGTGACCCGTGAGCGCCCGCCTGCGCGAGGCGAACCGGGCCGGCACCCCCGGGACCGCCCGGCCGGTTGCCGCCCGCGGTCGATCACGGCCGGCGGTGCCTTCGCCGGCTCCCGCGCGGTGACCAACGGGGTCGAAGGGGCCCACCGTGCGGCGGGGCGTAGCGTGGCTGCCATGAGTCCGATCCCGCGGGTCCTGGCAGTACTCGACGAACTGCTCGCCACCGCCGCCCCCGAGCAGCGCGGCGCTCTGTGGCGACTGGCCGATCAGGGGCGGGACCTGGACGCCAATCTCGTACGGCTGCCGCCGGGCGCCGAGGTGGGGGAGCACCAGGAGGACGTCCTGGACGTGCTGCTCGTCGTGGTCGCGGGCACCGGGCGCGTGGTCATGGGTGAGGAGTTCCTGGAACTGGCCCCCACCACGGTCGTCCAGCTGCCCCGCACGTCCCGCCGGGCCCTCGTGGCCGGCCCGGACGGGCTGGCGTACCTCACCGTCCACCGCCGCCGTCCGGGCCTGGCCATCAAGCCCTCGGCCGAGGTCCCGGTGACGTACGAAGGCGGCGAAGGCCCCTGCATGCTGGACCGGGTCTGTCCCGACTGCGGCCGCCTCTCGGAGGATTCGGCACCGGTGTTCTGCAGCAGGTGCGGGGAGCGGTTCCCGGAGCGGTGAGCGCGCCGCGGCCCACGCGCGGCCGGCGGGTTGCTCCGGGCCGCGTTCGGTGCGGCCGCGGTGGCCGGGTGGGCGGCAAGCCGGTGCGAACCACCGCCACGGACGCGGGCGGATGCGTGCTCGGCGCGTCGCGGCAGGTCACGGCAGGTCATGGCAGGTCACCTCATCGATCGCGTAGGCAAGTCCGTTGACTGTGGCCGAACGGCCGTGCGACGGTGAGAACGCTTTCCCTCCCGCCTGCCCCGGGCCCGCGCGATCACGGGCCGACTCGAGAACTGGATGCGGATACTGTGACGCTCGGACACCCTCACTCCCATCAGGCCACCGACCGCAGTCTCACCCCGGCGCAGTTCGAGGTCTTCGAGAAGGAGTTCGCCTCTCGGCCCGCGAACCGGCTGATGCAGAACGCCGTGACCCAGACGCCCGTGGACGACATCGCTCTGGACCGGCGGATCGTGACCGCCGTCGACCACTCGGTCTCCCACCACCTGGACGACTGGAAGGTCACCAACCAGAAGCAGAGCGGACGCTGTTGGATGTTCGCCGGGCTCAACCTGCTGCGCGTCGGCGCTGCACAGAAGCTCGGCGTGAAGGACTTCGAGTTCTCCCAGAACTACCTGCTCTGGTGGGACAAGTTCGAGCGGGCGAACCACTTCCTCGAGGCCGTCATCGAGACCTCCGACCGGGACGTCGACGACCGGACGGTGGCGCACCTGCTCGGGGACCCCATCAGCGACGGCGGCCAGTGGAACATGTTCGTGGCGCTGGTCGCCAAGCACGGCCTGGTGCCGAAGTCGGCGATGCCGGAGACGAACAGCTCGTCGGCGACGGGACCGATGAACCGGGCCCTGAAGAGCCTGCTCCGCCGGGGTGCCCGGGATCTGCGCCGGGCGGCCGCCGAGGGGGCCGAGGCGCAGCGCGTGCAGAAGCGAGAGGTGCTGGCCGCCGTCCACCGCGTACTCAGCATCCACCTCGGTACACCGCCGCAGCGGTTCCTGTGGCAGTGGCGGGACAAGGACCAGGAGTTCCACCGCGCCGGCTGGATGACGCCGGCCGAGTTCGCGAAGTCGTACGTGCAGATACCCCTCGACGACTACGTCTGTATCGTCCACGACCCGCGGGAGTCGAGTCCGGTCGGCCGCACCTTCACCGTCGAGTACTTGGGCAACATCGTCGAAGCTCCGCCGGTGGTCTACCTGAACGTGGAGATGGACCTGCTGAAGCGCCTCAGCATGGACGCCATCGTCGGCGGCGAGCCGGTCTGGTTCGGCTGCGACGTGGCCCGGATGATGCGTGCGGACCTCGGGATCTGGGACGCCGATCTGTTCGACTACGAGGCCGTCTACGACACGTCGTTCGAGCTGGACAAGGCGGCACGGCTCGTCCACCACGAGACCCAGATGACGCACGCGATGCTGTTGACCGGCGTGGATGTGGTCGACGGCGCCCCGCGTCGCTGGCGGGTCGAGAACAGCTGGGGCGACGAGAAGGCCGACAAGGGCTTCTGGACCATGAACGACTCGTGGTTCGGCGAGCACGTCTTCGAGGTCGCGGTGCGGCGCTCCGCGCTGCCGCCGGAGCTGGCCGCCGCCCTCGACGAGCCGCCGATCGTCCTGCCGGCCTGGGACCCCATGGGTGCACTCGCCGACTGAGGCCCGCCCGCTCGAAGCCGCCGGCGGGGTGGGTGACGGCCCGCCCCGCCGGCGGTACGGGCACGTTCATGCCCACGGCCGCCGGCCGGCGCTGCCGTACACCCGGTTCCTCCGGCCGGACCGCGGCCCTCGCACACGGCGGCGATCACGCGGCCGATACCTCGCATACAGAGCTAAACTGGACGCATGGCGGCGGGTGATCCACCTGAGGAGCTCGCCGGACTTCTGCCCCGCATCCAGCGGCTCGCCCGGCGAAGGCTGTGGAACGGCCTGCCTGCACCCCGGCTGCGCGGCGCCCACGCAGAGCTGCTCCGGCTGGTGGCCGACGAGCCGGGCATCCGCGTCTCGGCCGCCGCGCACGACCTCTGCCTCGCGGCCAACTCCGTCAGCACCCTGGTCAACCGTCTGGTCGCGGAAGGGCTGCTGCGCCGTGAGACCGACCCCGGCGACGGGCGTGCGGCGCTGCTCCACCCGACCCCCGCGGGCGCCGAGCGGCTGCGCGAGTGGCGCGCCCGGCGCGACGCGCTCTTCCGCGAGCACGTCGCGCGGCTCGACGCGGAGGACCGGGCCGCGCTGACCGCCGCGCTCCCGCCACTGCGCAGACTCGCCGAGTCGCTGCGCGAAGGAGAGGAGCCCCCGTGACCCCCGCTCTCAGCTGCACCGGTCTGAGCTACTCCTTCGGCACCTCGAAGGCCGTCGACGGCCTCGACCTGCTGGTCCACCCCGGTGAGGTGTTCGGCCTCCTCGGGCCCAACGGTGCGGGCAAGACGACCACCATGCGTGCGATCACCACCCTGCTGCCCGTACCGGCCGGGGTCATCGAGGTATTCGGCCATGACGCCGCCCGGCAGAAGATGGCCGTACGGCGCCTGCTCGGTTACGTACCGCAGCAGCTGTCCGCCGACGCTGCTCTCACCGGCCGGGAGAACGTCTCCCTCTTCGCCCGTGTCTTCGACGTGCCCCGCCGGCAGCGCGCGGCCCGCGTCGGGCAGGCGCTGGACGCGGTCGGTCTCGGCCCGCAGGCGCACCGGCTCGCCGCCACGTACTCCGGTGGCATGGTGAGGCGACTCGAACTCGCCCAGGCCCTGGTCAGCGCGCCGCGCCTGATGATCCTGGACGAGCCGACCATCGGCCTGGACCCGATCGCGCGCGACAGCGTCTGGGACCGCATCACCGAGATCCGTACCGGCACCGGGATGACCGTGCTGGTCACCACCCACTCCATGGACGAGGCCGACCAGCGCTGCGACCGGATTGCGCTCATGCACCTCGGCAGACTCCGCGCGCTCGGCACGCCGGCCCAGCTGAAGAGCGAACTCGTCGCCCACCGCCGGAAGTCCGGTGAGACCGGCCTGCCGCCGCCGACCCTGGAGGACGTCTTCCGGTACCACTCCGGAAGCGGCCTGGGCGACCCCGGCCCCGGATCCGCCGATGAGAAGGGAGCGTTCCGAGATGTCCGCCGTACCCGTCGCACCGCACACCGCCTCGGCTGAACCGGCCTCGCCCGACCAGCGGTTCGCTCTCCTGCGGGACCCGCCGCCGCCCCGCACCGGCTGGCGCGTCGTCCCGGCGCGCGTCACCGCGATGTGCGTCGTCGAAATGCAGAAGCTGCGCCACGACCGCACCGAGATCTACACCCGCGCCGTGCAGCCCGCGCTCTGGCTGCTGATCTTCGGCGTGACGTTCTCCCGCATCCACGCGATTCCCACCGGCGGCGTCCCCTATCTCGACTTCCTGGCGCCCGGCATCATCGCCCAGTCCGCCATGTTCATCGCGATCTTCTACGGCATCATGATCATCTGGGAGCGGGACTCGGGCGTCCTCACCAAACTCATGGTCACTCCGACGCCGCGGACCGCCCTGGTGACCGGTAAGGCCTTCGCCGCCGGGGTGAAAGCCGTGATCCAGGCGGCGGTCGTCATCGTGATCGCCGCCGTGATCGGGGTCGGCATGACCTGGAACCCGCTGCGCCTGCTCGGCGTGGTCGTGGTGGTCGTCCTCGCGTCGGCGTTCTTCTCCTGCCTGTCGATGTCGATCGCCGGGATCGTTCTGACCCGCGACCGCCTGATGGGCATCGGCCAGGCCATCACCATGCCGCTGTTCTTCGCCTCCAACGCGCTCTACCCGGTCGCCGTGATGCCCGGCTGGCTCCAGGCCGTCAGCAGGGTGAACCCGCTCAGTTACGAGGTGGACGCCCTGCGCGGCCTGCTCATCGGTACGCCGGCCCACCTCGGCCTCGACCTGGCGGTCCTCGCCTTCGCCGCACTGGCCGGCATCGTCGCCGCGGGTTCCCTGCTTCCCCGACTGGCCCGCTGACCACGTCGTACGTGGGCTACGTTCTCGGCATGGCCGACACCGATCCACTGGTTCCTGTGCTTGCCGGGCTGGTCGTCGACAGTCTGTGGTTCCTCGACAGCTGCGGCGACGACGAGGTGGACCCCGACTCCGCGGTGAAGATGGCGGAGAGCCTGACCCGGGTGCTCACGCAACTGCCCTCCGAACAGCTCGACCGGTTCCTGCAGGTGCTCGGGGATCTCGCCGAAGCCGAACCGGATCCGGGGCGGCGGGAGTTCCTGGCGTCGCTCCCCTTCGCCTGCGGCCTGGTCGAGGAACCGGAGAGCTGACGCCCCCGCGCGTCGCCGCTACCGCGTGCGCGGCCGGTCGAACCAGATCGTCAGCAGCGTCGGCCCGAGCCCCACCCAGAACACCACCTGCGGGACCCCCCGGTCCGTCCACGGGACCGCGACGATCGCCACCGCGCAGAGCGTCCCCAGCACCGCCTGCGCCAGCACCAGCCGCGCCCAGAACATCCGCCGCACCAGCGACCGCACGCTCAGCCGCACCCCCGCCCGCAGCTTCCGGTACCGCCGCCACGCGCCGAACGCCCAGATCACGCCGATCAGTGCCAGCGCGTACAGCCGGGTGCCGAGCGGCAGCGGCAGCCCGGGGCCGTCCCCGTCGGACGGGAACAGATCGATCGCCCCGCCGGCCAGCACCAGACTCAGCACGGCCAGCCACCGGGTGCCGCGCAGCATCTGGAACACCGCACGGTCCAGCCCCATGCGCATCCGGTCCGAGGCCGGGTCGGCGGCGAGCGCCGACGCGTACACCTCCGCCTGCTTCTTCGGCCGCACCCCGGGCGCCCGGGCCTGTCTGTCCGCGTGTTCCTGCAGCGCCCACGCGTCGGTGGGGTCGATCCGCAGGGTCTCGCGCACCGCCAGAGCGGTGATGTCGCCCCGGCCGTTGAGCAGTGAGGCCTTCCACAGCGCGTAGTACGCCGCCGTCTCCTCCGGCCCCAGCCTGACCGCCTCCTGCGCCGCCTCCAGCACCTCGGGCCAGCGCGGCTGCCAGGCACCGAGCGCCTCGGCGAGCGCGACGTGCGACTGCCACATGAGCGGGGCGAGCCGCACCGCCTCCTGCGCCGCCGCGAGCGACTCGTCCGGCCGTGTCGTCCGGCGCATCCCGTAGGTCCGTACGATCAGCGCGTCGACGTACTCCGGGTCGATCGCCAGCGCCGCCCCGGTCGCCTCGACGACCTTGTCGTACTCCTTGACCCGCAGATGGCAGCGGGCCAGCTTCGCCCAGGCGCGGACGTCCTCGGGGTCCTGGGCCAGCCGCCTCGCCAGCAGTTCCTTCGCCTCGTCGACGCGGTCGAGCGAGAGCAGCGCGGACGCCTGCTCGGTGAGGTCCTGCCCCGTCGTGCTCACAGCTTGCGCTTCCTCTTCAGGTAGGCGAGCAACTCGTCGTACATGCCGCCCTCGTTGGCGAACATCGCCACATTGCGCGCCGAGGCGAACCACGGGTCGGTGGACGGCCGCACCTCCTTCGCCGCGGCCAGCAGGTCCTTCATGTTGATCATCCGGACCGTGCCGGTACGCGTCGAGTCGAGCAGCGCCCGCTCCGAAGCGGACTCGCAGAGATGCGCCAGGTCCGCGCCGGACAGATCCTCGGTGACCTTGACCAGCTTGCCCAGGTCGACGGATTCGATCGGCCGGTCGCGCAGGTGGTAGCGGAGGATCGCCTCGCGCGCGGGGGCGTCCGGCGGCAGCACGAGCAGGGTGCGGTCGAGGCGGCCGGGGCGGCGGAGCGCGATGTCGACGTCCCAGGGGACATTGGTCGCGGCGAGCACGAACACGCCTTCGTTCGCCCCGTCCACGCCGTCGAGTTCGGTGAGCAACTGGTTGACGGTGTTGCGCATGCCGCCGTGGTGCATACGGCTCCGCTTGGCGCCCAGCGCGTCGACCTCGTCGAGGAACAGCACGCACGGGGCCTGGCGGCGGGCTGTCTCGAAGACCTCGTGCATGTTGCGCTCGGAGTTGCCCATCCACATGTCGAGCACGTCGTTGATCGACACGGACATGAAGCTCGCCCCGAGCTCACCCGCGACGGCCCGCGCGATGAACGTCTTGCCGCAGCCGGGCGGCCCGTACATCAACAGCCCGCCGCGCAGGCTCTTTCCGTACAGCCTGCCCAGTTCGGGGTTGCGCATGGGAGCGAGGAACGCGGCTTCGAGACGGTCCTTGATCTCTTGCATGCCGCCGACGTCGGCGAGCGTGACGGAACCGGGAGTGTCGACCTCCCAGACCGCGGCGTCATCGGAGTCGCCCTGGCCGGCGACGGGGACGGGAGCCTCGGGCGTGACGAAGCGCGGCGGTACGGCGTCCTTGACCTGGTCCTCGGCGGCACGCCAGTCGAACCCCGTCGGAGCGGGGGCCGCCGGCGCCTCGGGAGCCTCGGGTGCGGGCATCCCCATCGCCCGGACCATGAGCGCTCGCGCACCGGCGTCGCCCGGCGCATGCTGCAGCGCGACGGCGGCTTCGCTGACGGCCGCGTCGCTCAGCCCCTCACCGAGCAGCAATTCGGCTAGATGGAGCCGGAGCGGTACGTCGGTGGGCGCCGCGGCAACAGCGGTACGCAGGCTCTGGATCAGGGGCGACTCATGGGACATGCCTCCACCCTATTGAGCGGTGGCATACCCCAGGAAGGCGGTCCAGGCGGCGCGGGAGAGGGCGAGAGCGGGGACGGTGACGTCCTTGGAGTCGCGGACGTGGACGGTGCGGGGGCGGGTGGCGACCTCGACGCAGTTGCCGCTCTGATCGCCGCTGTAGCTGCTCTTGAACCAGTTGAGGTCGGTGCTCATTCTTCCCCTGCCACCTCTTCGATCAGCTTCATGGACGCTTCCGGGCTGAGCGCCTGCGCCCGCAGAATCCCATACTTTCCGAACAGGTTGCCCAGGTCAGGCTGTTCGGTGATGAAGAAGCTGCCGCTTTGTCCTTCGATATAGGCGAGGCGGCTCCGTTCAGCCGTCTCCAGCAGGACGAAGGGACCGTTGAGTCCCGCGTGGCTGATCCGCTCCGGTGCCATCACTTGTATCTGTACGTTCCGCAGCTGCGCCACATCGAGGATGTGGCGCAGCTGCCTTTTGCGTGTCTGATGGCCCCCGATGGGCCGCGTGAGCGGGTGCAGCTCCAGGACGAAGCCGATGTCTGCGACCGGTCTGCGGGCGAGCAGCTCCTGCCGTTTCAAACGGGCTGCGACCCGCCCTTCGATCTCTTCATCGTCGAGAGACGGATGGTGGTTGGTGAAGACCGCGCGGGCGTACTCCTCCGTCTGAAGCAGGCCAGGGACCACATGCGTCTCGTACTCGTGCCTGGCCGACGCTTTCGCCTCTTCAGTGGCGAACGGCTCGAACCACGAGGCCAAGTGGCTGAACGTCAGCTCTGCTCCCGCCGCATTCAGTGCACCTTGTGCACCCAGCGCCTCGTCCGCCCGCGCGATGAAGTTTCCCCTCGGCGGCCGTTGCCCCCGCTCCACCATCGCCACCTGCGATTTCGAGAAGCCGATCTTCAGACCCAGGACCTCCTGCGACAGTCCCGCCTGTTCCCGGTAGAAGCGCAACAACGTCCCGAACATCTGGGCGGTGCCGCCCCCTTGGCCGCCGGAGTGCACAACCCACCTCCCAAGTGCACAACAGTGCACAGACGCCTTGTGTCCCTGGTCACGGTACGTGTGCGGCCCCACACTTTCCGTATGGAACGGAAAAGTTCACCGGACCCGGCGCCTTCGTGGGTGCCTGCGCGCGGGCATGCTCTTCGCTGTGCGGGTATCCACTTCGATGCCGTACGGATCACCGGCGTGGCCGGAGAGCAAGTCGCCAGCGAAATCGTTCGGTTCACCGGGTTCGACGCGGGTCCCATCGTGCGCTCGAGGGTGGGGGAGCAGGGCGTGTACTTCCTGTTGCCGCCGCTGTCCGCGAACGCGCACCACTGGCCGGCAGGGGCGGAAGTGATGAGCCGGGGTGGGCGGACGGCGGCGTTCGTCGGGGTGCCCGCACTGCGGGGACCGACCTGGCCGCTGGACTGGCGCTCGCTGCCGACCACCTCTACGCCGTTCGTGGATGCGGTGTTGCTGCACGGGCTGACGGTGGACGTTCTGGCGGAGGGGACGGGTGGGCGCCCTGCCGGCTCCTGACCGGATCGGCCTCCCGCTTCTTCCCTGCCGCCACCGGCCCTGTCGGCATCACGACTCCCGATGGCGAGATGTGCCGCCGAGTGGTCGCCGAACCGACTGCTCGGCGACCGGGGTGCGGTGCGTCCGGCAGGGTGGGCGCCGACGGCCCGTCCTTGGATAGGGTGCCGTCTCGTCGGTGATGTTCCACGGGGGAGACGTGAATTGATGAGTAGTCAGCACCCGGCCCGGGGGAGTTCTTCCCAGGTCTTCCAGCCGCTCGCGGCGGACGATCCGACCACCATCGGCGGATACCGGCTTGCCGCCAAGCTCGGCGCGGGCGGCATGGGCAAGGTGTATCTGTCGTACACACCCGGTGGGCGGCCCGTGGCCATCAAGGTGATCCGCCCCGAATTCGGCGAGGATGCCGAGTTCCGGCGCCGGTTCGCCCAGGAAGTGCAGTCCGCGCAGCGGGTGCAGGGGCTGTTCACCGCACCTGTCATCGACGCCGACACCGACGGGGCGCAGCCCTGGCTGGCCACCGCGTATGTGCCGGGCCCCTCGCTCGCCGACGCGGTCGTCGCCCATGGGGCGCTGCCCGTCGACACGGTGCTGCTGCTGATCGCGGGCATGGCCGAGGCTCTGCACGTCATCCACGGCGCGGGCATCGTGCACCGTGATCTCAAGCCGTCCAATGTGCTGCTCGCCGCCGACGGGCCCCGCGTCATCGATTTCGGTATCGCGTACGCCGCCGACGCGACCTCGCTCACCGGCAGCGGTGTCACCATCGGCACCCCCTCGTTCATGGCCCCCGAGCAGGCCGCCGGGCGCAGGGTGACCGCGGCCACCGACGTCTTCGCGCTCGGTCAGGTCGCGGCGTACGCGGCGACGGGGACACCGGCTTTCGGCGAGGGGACCTCGCACGGCGTGCTCTACCGGATCGTCCATGAGGAGCCGGACCTCAGCGGGGTGCCGGAGCGGCTGTCGGAGCTGGTCACCCGATGCCTCGCCAAGGATCCCGCGGACAGGCCGTCGATCGCCGAGGTCATCGGGCTCTGCCAGTCCGCGAACGCGGAGACGGTGCTGCGCCGCCCGGAGGACTGGCTGCCCGGCCCGGTCGCCGCCGACATCACCGTACGGACGGCGGCCCCCGCCCCCGTCCAGACCCCGCCGCCCCCGGCCACCGCCCCGTCCGCGGCGTACTCGCCCACGACGCCGGTGGCCCCGGCCGCCGCACCCGCGGGCTTCGGCCCGCCCGTGGCGTACCAGCCCCCTCAGCAGCAGTACCGGACACCCGCCCAGGCGCAGCCCCACGCCCACGCCCACGCGTACGCCCCGACCCAGGCCTCCGGGTACCCGCAGGCGCGCCCCATGTACCCCGGGCAGCCCGTCCCGCAGGGTCCCCGGCCGCCGAAGAGCGCGGGCAGGCGGGGAGCGGTCATCGCCCTTGCCGCCGCGCTGGTCTTCGGCGTTGCGGGGGGCGGCACCTACCTCCTGCTCAAGGACAAGGGGGAGCAGACGCAGAGCGGCGGTCCGGTGCAGGACGGGCAGGACAAGCAGGGCACGCCGGAGAGCCAGGAGAGCGGCGGCGGTGAGACGGCCGCATCCACGCCGTCCGTCAAGCCCGCGCCGAAGCCCATCGTCGGCAAGGGCATCAACCTCACGGCCGGCTATCACCTGACGCTCGGTGACGACAGCCTCCGGCCCGAGAAGGGCGAGGACGGTGGGTACGAACTCTCCTACGACACGGGCGGATACCTCGACGCGGAGAGCGAGGGCGGCAACCTGGTGCTGCTCGATCCGGCGCAGGAGGGATCGCTCGACACCTGCCTCCAGGAGACCCGCTTCGCCGCGAACATCTATGTGAACACGCTCTCGAAGGGGCGGCAGATCTGCGTCATCACGGGGACGGGGCACATGGGACTCGTGACCGTGCAGGGTTTCTCGGACCAGGACTCACCCAGTACGTACATGACTCTGGACCTCACCGTCTGGCGCAACGCCGTCACCTCCCGCTCGGGCGGCTGAGCCGGCGCCCCTCCGGCCGGCCATGTGCCGGCCGGCGCCGGAGGCGGCGTCAACGCTCCGTCGTGTCACGGGAAAGGCCGGCCTGCGGTGACAGCGGTCCGGCCGGTGAACGCAGTTGCGCCGACGAGTTCCTCGCCCACCACGGCCGGCGCCCGCGCCGGGTCACGCCCGACTGGCTGACGGAGGAGCTGACCCAGCTCTCCCTGACCATGCTCGGAACGCCGTGAGCGCTGAGGTTCCGGCGGATTTCACGCCGGCCGCGGCGTCGTCAGACCAGGAGTGCGCGACCCCCGGCGTAGGGGCCTCCCACGCCCCACGCCTGGTGCATCGCGTCGGCGAACGTCGCGGCCAGTTTCTGTTCGCCCGTGGGGCCCGGGTGCGTACCGTCGTACGTGTCCGCGTGGATGTCGTACGCGGCGGGGCGCGACGCCAGCAGGATCGGGGACGTCGGCTCGTCGAGATCGGCGACGGCCTTCGCGAGCAGCTCGTTGAAACGGTCGCACTCGGCGGCGAACGGGGCGTCGGACTCGGCCCGGACGTTCGGTATCACCGGCAGGAGCACGGCCCGGACATGCGGGTTGGCGGTGCGGGCGGCCGTGAGGAACGCGCGGACGTTCTCGGCCGTCTGCCCGCTGTCGGTGTAGAAGCCGAGGTCTATCAGGCCGAGCGAGACGAGCAGCACGTCGGCACGGGCCGCAGCGACCGTGTCCGCGATCACGGGGGCCATGTGCAGCCACCCCTCGCCCCAGCCCGCCAGATGGCGGCGGGCCTCCGCGGGGAACTCCGGATCGCCGTACGCGTACGAGACCGGGGTGTTCGTCACGGTGTCGTACAGCTCGGTGCGCGGGCCGACGATCTCGTACGGGCCGTCGAAGGCCGCCTCGAGGTGCTGCCACATCCGATAGCGCCAGGTGAAGTCGCCGGCGCGCCCGATGGTCATGGAATCGCCGACGAACATGAAACGCATGCGGTCATCATGGCGGATCATCACGGCGGGCTGCGACGTGACGATGGACACTTGGCCCATGCGTTCGTATCTGACTGTCTCCGGCGCCGCCGCGCTGCTCGTCCTCGCCGGGGTGACCGCGACCCCGGCCACGGCCGACGACGGAGCTGCCGACCGCAGCTTCACGATCGAGGACCCCCGCATCACCGAGTCCAGCGGCCTCGCCGCCAGCCGCGCCCACCCGGGCGTCTACTGGACGCACAACGACAGCGAGGACGGCCCGTACGTCTACGCCGTCGACTCCCGGACCGGGAAGACCGTCGCGACGATCACCATGCGCGGGGTCGGCGCACCGCGCGACGTGGAGGCCATCTCGCTCGGGCCCGACGGCAACCTGTATGTCGGCGACATCGGCGACAACCTGAACGGCAGCTGGGACCACGTCTGGATCTACCGGTTCCCCGAACCGAAGGTGCTGAAGGACGCGACGGTCCGCGCGACCCAGTTCGACGTGAAGTACGCCGACGGCGCGCGCAACGCCGAGGCGCTGATGGTCCACCCGAAGACCGGCCGGGTCTACATCGCCTCGAAGAACGAGAACGGCGGCGGGCTGTACGAAGGGCCCGCGCAGCTCACCACCGGCGGGACCAATGTGTTCCGGCGGGTCGGGGAGGTGCCGTGGGTGACGGACGGGGCGTTCTCGCCCGACGGCAGGGAACTGGTGCTGCGGTCCTACTTCAGCGCCCGTGGCTACGCGTTCGAGAACGGGCGGCTCGGCGCCGACCACCGGGTCGACGCGCCGTTGCAGGGACAGGCTGAATCGGTGACGTACACCGCGGACGGCTCGGCGCTGATGTTCGGCTCGGAGGGCGCACGGAGCGACGTGGTGCGCGTGGACATCGGGGGCGGGAGCGGCGGCGGTGACGCCAAGGCACCGTCGAAGGACGGCGGCGGCGCGTCGTCGCCCGCGGGCGACGGGGGCGGGGGCGGCACCCCGGTGAAGGGCAGCACGCTGGTCGGGGCGATCGTGCTCGCCGCCGTGGGTGTACTCGTCCTCGCGAACCGGCGTCGCAACCGTGGCTGAGCTGCCGCGCCCGGCAGGCGGCCCGGCGGTCCGCAGGCAGGGGCGGGCGGCCATGACGAACCACGGGCCGGAGGCGTTCTCCACCGAGCGGCTCGACGCACTGCCGCTGCGCGCCGTGCACGCCGACGAGATGGCCGCGGTCCTCGCCGATCCGGCCCTGCACAGGTTCACGGGCGGCGCCCCGGAGACCCCGGACGCCCTCAGGGCCCGCTACACCCGCTGGGAGTCCGGCTCTCCCGACCCTGCGGAACGCTGGTGGAACTGGGTGCTCCGGGTACGCGCCGACGGCCGCCTGGCGGGCTGGGTCCAGGCCACGGTGGCAGGCCCGCAGGCCGAGGTCGCCTGGGTCGTCGGTACCGAGTGGCAGGGCATGGGCCACGCCAAGGAGGCGGCGGCGGGGCTGGTGGCACACCTGCTGGCCGGGGGCACGGTCCGTACGGTCGTCGCGCACATCCACCCCGGCCACGCCGCATCCGCCGCGGTGGCCGCGGCGGCGGGACTCGTCCCCACCGACACATGGGAGGACGGGGAGCGGCGGTGGCACCGCACGGACGCCGCTTCCGGTGCCGGGCGGTGACGACGTGCACGGACGGGCCCGTTGTCAGTGGTGGTTGCGAGGATGGCCGGACCGCAGAGGGAGGGGCACCATGGGCACCTGGGACATCGGTCATTTCGACAATGACACCGCAGCGGACTTCTCGGGGGATCTCGACGACGCCCCGCAGAACGAGCGGGCCGAGCTGATCCGGGACGCGCTGACGGCCGTCGTCGGGACCACGGCGTACCTGGACTCCGACGACGGCGTCGTGGCCGTGGCGGCGGCCGCTCTGGTGGCCGCGCAGTGCCCGGGCGGGGAGCCCGTGACGACCGTGTACGGACCGGACGAGCAGCTCCCCGAACTGCCCGTGGAGCTGCGGGGCCTCGCGGTCCGGGCCCTCGACCGGGTGGCGGCCGAGCCGTCCGAGCTGGTGGAGCTGTGGAGCGAGAGCGGGCACGGGGCGCCGTGGGCGGAGGGGATCGGCCGGCTCCGGGCGGTCCTGGCGGAGGCGGCGGGGTGAGGAACGCACGAGGGGCTTCGGTACGGATCCGTACCGAAGCCCCTCGTGGACGTACAGCTGCTCGTTACAGCTTCTCGATCACGTAGTCGATGCAGGCCGTCAGGGCCAGCACGTCCGCCGGGTCGATCGCCGGGAACATCGCGACACGCAGCTGGTTGCGGCCGAGCTTGCGGTACGGCTCGGTGTCGACGATGCCGTTGGCGCGCAGCACCTTGGCGACCGCGGCGGCGTCGATCTCGTCCGCGAAGTCGATCGTGCCGATGACGGCCGAGCGCTTCTCCGGGTCGGTGACGAAGGGGGCCGCGTACTTCGACTCCTCGGCCCAGCCGTACAGGTTCTGCGCCGACGCGGCGCTGCGGCCGGTCGAGAAGTCCAGGCCGCCCTGGCTGTTGATCCAGGTCAGCTGCTCGTTCAGGAGGAACAGCGTGGCCAGGGCCGGGGTGTTGTACGTCTGGTTCTTCAGCGAGTTGTCGATCGCCGTCGGCAGCGAGAA
Source organism: Streptomyces sp. JH14 (assembly GCF_029428675.1). Lineage (GTDB taxonomy): Bacteria > Actinomycetota > Actinomycetes > Streptomycetales > Streptomycetaceae > Streptomyces. Next base: position 4,093,523 of record NZ_JAJNEL010000001.1, read on the forward strand.
GAACTCCGGGATGTGCCGGCCGGAGGCGTGGATCCGCGCGGCGCGCTCCAGGGCCGCCGGGGAGAAGGCGGCGATCCACAGGCCGCCGTCGGCGGCGAAGACCTTCTGCGGGCCGAAGTAGTAGACGTCCGTCTCGGCGACGTCGACCGGCAGACCGCCCGCGCCGGAGGTGGCGTCCACCAGGATCAGCGAGCCCTCGTCGGCGCCCGCGACGCGCTTGATCGGCATGGCGACACCGGTCGACGTCTCGTTGTGCGTGAACGCGTAGACGTCGACGCCCGCCTCCGCCTGCGGCTCCGGGTGGCTGCCCGGGTCGGAGGAGATGACGCTCGGGTCGGCGAGCCACGGGGCCAGCTTCGCGGCCTTCGTGAACTTCGACGAGAACTCACCGAAGTTGAGGTGCTGGGACTTCGTCTCGATCAGGCCGTGCGTCGCGATGTCCCAGAAGGCGGTCGAGCCGCCGTTGCCCAGGATCACCTCGTAGCCCTCGGGGAGGGAGAAGAGGTCGCGCACACCCTGACGCACCGAGCCGACCAGGTTCTTGACCGGGGCCTGGCGGTGGGACGTACCGAGAAGAGACGTTCCGGTGGCGGCCAGCGCGTCGAGCGCCTCCGTCCGCACCTTGGAAGGACCGGCGCCGAAGCGTCCGTCGGAGGGCTTGATGTCAGCGGGAATCTGGATATCGGCCACGAACCGGAGCGTAGTGCCTCGTGGACACGGCCGAGGCCCGTGTCCGTCCGATGAGACGCCCGATCCGGCTCGTGGAGCACCTCGGACGGCGGATCAGCCCAGCTCGACCGGCAGGTCGTGCAGGTCGTTCTGGGTGACGATCGGCTTGTTCCGCAGCTCGGAGGCCGGGACGGCGAGTTCCAGATCCGGGAACCGCTCGTACAGCGCGGGCAGCGCCACCCCCGCCTCGAGCCGCGACAGAGCCGCACCCGGGCACACATGCGGCCCGTGGCCGAACGCGATGTGGCGGTTGGGGGAGCGGGTGACGTCGAAGTCACCGGCGGTCGGCCCGTACTGTGCCTCGTCGCGGCCCAGCGCACCGAAGGAGACGATCAGCGCCTCGCCCTTCGGCAGCACCTTGTCGCCGACCTCGACGTCCTCCGTGGCGAACCGGATCAGCACGTGCGAGGTCGGCGTGTTCCAGCGCAGGGTCTCCTCGATCACGTTCTCCCACGGCACCTCCCCGCCGAGCACCCGCTTGCGCTGCTCGGGGTGGGACTGGAGGGCCACGACCGCGTTCACGATCAGACTGATCGTCGTCTCGTGACCGGCCGCGACGATCAGCTGGAGGGTGTTGACGATCTCCTCGTCGGTGAGGTGGTCGCCGTCCTCGGACGCCGCGATCAGGGCGCTCGTCAGATCGTCGCCCGGGTTCTCGCGCTTGGCGTCGACGATCCTCGTGAAGAGGGCGCCGAGGTCCGCCATCATCTGCGGGACCTCCTCCGGCGGCGTCTGCGTCGAGAAGAACTTCTCGAAGAGCTCCTTCAGCCGCGGGTGGTCGGCGCCGTCCACGCCCATCAGCTCGCTGATCACGTTCATCGGCAGCGGGTACGCGAACTCCGCCTTGAGGTCGACCTGCTCGCCCCGGGGCAGTGCCGACAGCCGGTCCAGGCTCGCCGTCGTCAGCGCCTCGATGCCGGCCCGCAGCCGCTCCACCCGCTTCACGGTCAGCGCCTGTGCGACCAGGGTGCGCAGCCGGCGGTGGTCCGTGCCGTCGACCGTCAGCATGGAGCGGCCCGGGTTGGCGAGGCCGATCAGCGGCCAGTCCATCGGTATCTCGCCGCGCTGCCAGGCGCTCCAGACGTTGATGTCCTTGACCACCCGGCTGTCGGTGAGCAGTTGCCGAGCCTCGGCGTGGTGGGTGACCGCATAGCAGTGCACCCCGCCCGGCAGCTCCACCTCGGCGAGCGGGCCGGCCGCGCGCAGCCGGGCGCTCTCGCCGTCGAGATCGGTGACGAAGGGGTCGAGGGCGATGCGGGTCATCTCTGGCCTCCTGCAGGTGGGGGGAGATCGGTGCGCGGCCGTGCGCGACGTGGGGCCGGGGGCCGGGTCACGAGCTGGGCTCGGGGGTCCTGTGCTGCGTGGTCTCCGGGCGGGCGGCGGACGGGGCGGGCACCTTGCCCTGCGCGAGCGCCTGGAGGTGCTCGACGAGCGTGATCAGTACGTACTTGCTCGACGAGCGGTCCCGCGCGTCGCACTCCACCAGGGGCACGTCGTCCGAGAGGTCGAGCGCCTCACGTATCTGCTGTTCGGTGTGGAGCGGGCCGCCGAAGTCGTTGCACGCCACGATGAACGGCGTGCCATGGTGCTCCAGACGGTCGATCGCGTACCAGGAGTCGGCCAGCCGGCGGGTGTCGACGAGCACGACGGCACCGAGCGTCCCCGCGAACAGCCGGTCCCACAGGAACCAGAAGCGTTCCTGACCGGGGGCGCCGAAGAGATACAGCACCGAGCGCTCGTCGAGCGTGATCCGGCCGAAGTCGAAGGCGACGGTCGTGGACGTCTTCGACTGCACACCGTCGAGACGGTCGACGGCCTCGCCCGCGCGGGTCATGGTCTCTTCCGTGTTCAGCGGACGGATCTCGCTGACGGAGCGGACCATGGTGGTCTTGCCGACCCCGAAGCCGCCGACGACGACGATCTTCAGTCCGTTGTCGGCCGTCGCCTGCAGGGCGGCACGGTCAGAGATTGCGGAGTCCAACGAGCACCTGTTCCAGGATGTCGGGGTCGGGGAGCCGGTCCGCGACACGGGCGGTACGGGGGTGGCGAGCACTGATCCGGCTGGTGTCCAGCAGATCGGACAGCATGATCCGGACGATGCCGACCGGCAGGCCGAGGCCCGCCGCGATCTCCACGACCGCGGTGGGCCGCTTGCACATCCGCAGGATCGTGATGTGCTCCGACTGCATGCCGGGGACCGGCTCGCATTCGGAGACCACCAGCGTCACCAGGTCGAACGCGTCCGAACCGGACCGGCTGCGGCCACCGGTGAGGGTGTACAGCCGGTCCGGGGAGTCGTCCCGGCCGGGGCGGGGGCGGCGGGTCATGCGTCGGCGGTCACGTCGGTGGTGGTGACTTCGACGGTCCCCGAGGGCGTGCGCGGCGGGGCGACGAGGTGCTCACCGAGCTGCTCGACGAGCTCACTCATGTTGTGCCCGACGAGGCCGACATCGGCGTCGTCGTCGGCGACGACCGCGAGATGGGCGCCCGCGCCCGCCTCGACGATGAACAGCACGCCGCCGTAGAACTCGGCCATCGCGGAACGTACGCCGCCGGTGCCGTCACCGAACTCGACGGACGCGCCGTGGGACAGGCTCTGGATGCCGGCCGAGATCGCGGCCAGCTGGTCGGCCTGGTCGACGGTGAGCTCGGGGGTGCGGCAGAGCTTGAGGCCGTCCCTGGACAGGACGAGGGCGTGCCGGGTCCCGGGGGTTCGCTCCAGGAGCCCCTCCAGCAGCCAGTTGAGCTTCTCGTCGGTGGTCGCGGTCATGGGGTGTTGCCTTCCGGGTGCGGGGAGTGGGGCCGTACAGCCTGGCGGAAGCTGCTGAAGCGTGCTGCCTGGTCCTTGGGGTCTGCGGTACGGGGCCGGGGAGGTGCGGTCGTGCCGTTCGTGCGGGTACGGGACTCGGCGGCGGCGAGAGTACGGCCCCGGGGGCGCTTGGGCAGGCCGCTGTCGCCGAGCGCCGGCTCGGATGCGGAGGGCTCGGAGGACGCCGTGCCGGTGCGGGGCGCGTCGGATGCGGGGCCGGCCCCCGGTGCCGCGGCGGCGGGTTCGGGGGCGGGGGCCGCCGCGAGGACCGGGGCGGGTTCCGGGGTGGCCACCGGGATCCGGGTGATCAGCTCCTGGGGAAGCATCATCAGCGCCCCCGTGCCGCCCCGTGCGGACGGCCGGAACGACACCGTCAGTCCGTGCTTCCGGGCCAGCCGGCCGACGACGGCGAGGCCGAGCCGGGTGCCGGACAGACCGGTGAGGTCCTGGTCGGTGGCCGACACCGCACGCTCGGCGCGCCGCAGTTGCACCTCGCTCATCACCAGACCGCTGTCCTCGACGGTCAGCACGACACCGGCCGGTACCTCCTCGACGTACACATGGACTTCCGCGGTGGGCGGCGAGAAGTTGGCGGCGTTGTCGAGGAGTTCGGCGAGGGCGTGCATGACCCCTTCGGCGGCGTGGCCGGCGATGGCGACGTCGCTGGTCGAGTGGAGCCGTATCCGCTGGTAGCCGTTGATCCGGCCCATCGCGCCGCGCAGGATGGACTCCATCCTGATCGGCTTCGCCCAGCGGCGCCCCGAGCGGGCCCCGGTCAGCACGGCGATGGAGTCGGCCAGGCGTCCCGCCTGGGCGGTGCGGTGGTCCAGGTGCAGCAGATCGCCGAGGACGTCCTCGGCGGAGTGCCGGTGCTCCATCTCGCGCAGGTCGGCGAGCATGCCGGTGGCGAGGGCCTGCATCCGGCCCGCGGCGTTGGCGCAGGCGGCGACCGCGGCGGAGCGCAGCGTGTCGCTGCGGGCCGCGCGGGCGGTGAGCCGCTCGATCTCCGCGCCCAGCCGCTCGGTCTCGGCCTCCAGCCTGGCTGTTTCGGCGGCCGCCTGTTCGGCGATCCTGGCCGTCTCCGCGGCCGCCTGCTCGGCGGCCTTGGCGGTCTCGGCCGAGGCGGCGGCCTTGATCCTGGCCGTCTCCGCGGTGAACCGCTGGGCCTCGGCCGCGGACGACGACACCATGCGCGAGGTCTCGGCGCTGAACCGCTCGGCCTCCGCCGCGCGGCGCGCGCGCAGCAGGCGCAGGGCGGCCCGGGAGTGGACGGCGGTGGCCACGGCGACGGACAGCAGTACGGCGGCAGCGCTCGCCCCCCAGGCCAGTGGGGTTCTGACCGAGGAGGGAGCGGCCGCGACCGCCCACAGACACAGGGAACCGGTGAGGGCCGCCGAGACCAGCAGGGCCAGTGCGGCCGGCCGTGATGAGGAGCGCAAGCGGATTCCTTGGGGCGGACGGTGCGGGACAGGGACGGATCCGGACAGTCGGGTACGGGAAGGGGTGAACGTAATAACTGGATCTGGCAATTCCTAATCAAGTCCGGGCCACTATATGAGAATTGACGATCTGTTTGTGAAGCGCTTGTGGTGTTCTCTGTTGTGTATGTGACCGTGGGCCCGACGAATTCCGACGTACTGACGTATTCGGGGGAAACGCGGGGGGCGGACGGCTCCGGCGGCCGGGCCGCGGCCCGATCGGCGGCATCCTGGGCACATGGCTGACGAGCAGGACCGGACCTCCCTTGCGCGAGCCCTCTCCAGCGCCGTGCGCGGAGAGGTGGAGTTCGACGCCGCCGCGCGGGCACTGATGACGATGGACGCCTCCAACTACCGCCGTGTGCCGCTCGGCGTCGTCGCCCCGCGCGACGCCGACGACGTCGCCGCCGCGCTCGCCGTCTGCCGCGCACACGAGGTCCCCGTCGTGCCGCGCGGCGGCGGCACGTCCATCGCGGGGCAGGCCACCGGCACCGGTGTGGTCCTCGACCTCACCCGTCACCTCCGGTCGGTCGTCGAGCTGGACGCCGCGTCCCGTACGGCCGTCGTCCAGCCGGGCGTGGTCCTGGACGACCTGCGCGCGGCCGCCGCACCGCACGGCCTCACCTTCGGCCCCGACCCGTCCACGCACAGCCGCTGCACGCTCGGCGGGATGATCGGCAACAACTCCTGCGGCTCGCACTCGGTGGCCTGGGGCACCACCGCCGACAACGTCGAGGCGCTGACCGTCGCCCGCTACGGCGGCGACACGATCGGGCTGACCGGACGCGGCGGCTGGGACGGTGCCCCCACCGGCCTCCGCGAACTGGCCGCCGGTCACCTCGCCCTCCTGCGCACCGGATTCCCGGAACTCCCGCGCCGCATCTCGGGATACGCCCTCGACGCCCTGCTCCCGGAGCGCGGCCCGGACCTCGTCCGCGCCTTCTGCGGCAGCGAGGGCACGCTCGGCGTGGTGACGGAGGCGACCGTCCGGCTGGTCGAGGTGCCCAGCGCCCGCGCGCTCGCGGTACTCGGGTACGCCGACGAGTCCGCGGCCGCCGAAGCCGCCCCCGGCCTCCTCCCGTACCACCCCCTGACCGTCGAGGGCATGGCCGCCGACCTCGTGCGTGAACCGGCCGGCCTGCCGCGCGGCGGAGCCTGGCTCTTGGTCGAGACCGGCGGCGCCACCCCGCCCGATGCGCGGGCACACGCCGAGCGCATCCTGCGGGCGGCCGACGCCGTGGACGCGGCCGTCGTCACCGACCCGGCCGGTCAGCGGGCCCTGTGGCGCATCCGGGAGGACGCGTCCGGCACCGCGACCCGGATGCCCGACGGCAGTGAGGCCTGGCCCGGCTGGGAGGACTGCGCCGTACCGCCCGCCCGCCTCGGCCCCTATCTGCGCGACTTCCGGTCCCTGCTCGCCGAGCACGGGCTGCGCGGCACCCCGTACGGGCACTTCGGCGACGGCTGCATCCACGTACGCATCGACTTCGACCTGCTGAGCGGTGACGGCGTGGCCCGCTTCCGCCGCTTCTCCGAGGAGCTGGCGGCGCTCGTCGTCGCGCACGGCGGCTCGCTGAGCGGAGAGCACGGCGACGGGCTGGCGCGGGCCGAACTGCTCTCCCGCATGTACGGGGACGAACTCGTCGCGCTCTTCGGGCAGTTCAAGGACGCCTGGGACCCGTACGGCGGGATGAACCCCGGCGTACTCGCCCGACCCGCCCGCCTCGACGAGAACCTCCGCTTCGACGTCCTGCCGAAACGCCCGGTGGACGTCACCTTCGGCTACCCGGACGACGGCGGCGACTTCTCGGCGGCCGTACGGCGGTGTGTCGGCGTCGGCAAGTGCCGGACGGCGCGGCCGACGGGCACGGACGTGATGTGCCCGTCGTTCCGGGCGACCGGCGAGGAGGCCCACTCCACCCGCGGCCGGGCGCGGCTGCTGCACGAGATGCTCGCCGGCGAGGTCGTCACGGACGGCTGGCGCAGCGAGGAGGTGCGCGGTGCGCTCGACCTCTGCCTGTCCTGCAAGGGGTGTCGGAGCGACTGCCCGGTGGGCGTGGACATGGCCACGTACAAGGCGGAGTTCCTGCACCACCACTACCGCGGGCGGCTGCGCCCCGCGGCCCACTATGCGATGGGCCGGCTGCCGCAGTGGCTGCGGCTCGCCTCGCCGTTCGCGGGGGCGCTGAACGCACTGGCCCGCGTCCGCCCGCTCGCCGCCCTCGCGAAGCGGCTGGCAGGCATCGCACCGGAGCGGACGATTCCGGTACTGGCGGGGGAGACGTTCACCCGGTGGGCCGGCAGGCGCAGACCGCTGACCCTGCCGAGCGACCGGGTGGTGACCGTCTGGCCGGACACCTTCACCGACCATCTGTCGCCGGAGGTCGGCAGGGCGGCGGTCCGGGTCCTGGAGGCGGCGGGCCGTACGCCCGTCCTCCTCGGGCGGGGCGTGTGCTGCGGCCTCACCTATGTGTCGACGGGCCAGCTGGACAAGGCGCGCACGGTCATGCGCCGCACCCTGGACCGGATGGGGCCCTCCCTCGGCGATCCGCTCGTCGTCCTGGAGCCGAGCTGCGCCGCCACCCTCCGTACCGACCTGCCGGAACTCCTCCCCGACGACCCCCGCGCCACCGAACTCGCCGCCTCCGTACGCACCTTGGCGCAGTACCTGGAGGAGTACGCCCCCGACTGGCAGCCCCCGCGCCTGGACCGCCCCGTCGTCGGCCAGACGCACTGCCACCAGCACGCGGTCCTCGGCGACGCGGCGGAACGGCGGCTGCGCGAACGCGCCGGACTGACAGGAGAACTGAGCGGCGGCTGCTGCGGACTTGCGGGGAACTTCGGTTTCGAACGGGGCCACTGGGGGGTGTCGGTGGCCTGTGCGGAGGAGCAGCTGCTGCCTTCGGTACGGGACGCGGAACCCGGCACGGAGGTCCTTGCGGACGGCTTCTCCTGCCGCACCCAGCTGGCACAGCTGGCGGGTGTGCGGGGGAGACACCTGGCGGAACTGCTGGCGGAGGGGTGTGGCCCCGTCGACGACACCGCGGGCCCCCGCGGCGAGTGAGCAGCGGGGGCCCGGGCTCGGGAAGAGGCGTGGCGGGGAGCGATCAGCTCCCCTCCACCGCCCGCACCACCGCTGCCACCAACCGCTCGTTCTCCGGAGCCGCCCCGCCCGGGAAGGCGTACCGGCGGCGTGTGTACCCGTACGCCACCCCGGCCGCCGGATCGGCGAACGCCTGCGACCCCGCGGCGCCGCAGTGCCCGAACGCCCCCTCACCCAACGACGGGTACCGGACCGACGGCCGCTCGAAGCCGAGCCCGAAGTGGTCCTTCTCGTCGGTCACCAGGTCGGTGCCGGCGGCGTGCAGGCGGGCGAACTCGGCCAGCGTCCGCGCCCCGAGCAGCGGGGCCCGGCCGTCCACGTGCGAGATGGCGGCCGCGTACATCCCGGCCAGCCCGCGCGCCGAGCCCACGCCGCCCACCGAGGCCGGGCCGAGCGCCCGCACGGACGGGGTGTTGATCCAGGCGGTCAGATCGGTCGGGTAGTTGAAGGCGACAGCCCTGAGGCTCGCCGGTTCGACCGGAGCGAGCGCCAGCGCGGCCGCCTGCTCCGCAGTGGGTGCCATGGGCCGGGCGGGGACGTAGCGGGGTTCGAGCGACGCGGGCTGCCCCAGGTAGAGGTCCAGTCCATAGGGAACCCTGATCCGCTCCTCGAAGAGTTCCTGGATCGACCGCCCGGTCGCCCGCCGCACCACCTCGCCGGTGAGGGCCGCGATCACCACGCCGTGGTACCCGTACGCCGTGCCGGGCTTCCAGAACGGCTTCTGCCCCGCCAGCCGGGCCGCGAGCAACCGGTCGTCGGCCAGCTCCTCGTCCGAGAAACCGCCCTCCACCCCGATCACCCCGGAGGCGTGCGCGAGCAGCTCCCGCAGGGTCAGCTCGCCCTTGCCCTCCGCGGCGAACTCGGGCCAGTAGGAAGCGACCGTGCGGTCCAGGTCCAGGACGCCGTCCTGGACCAGCAGCGCGACGACCAGGTGGGCGGCGCCCTTGGTGGACGAGAACACGGCCGGCAGCGAATCCGCCTCGATCCCGTCCCCGGCCCAGAGGTCGACGACCGTGCGGCCGTGCAGCAGCACCGCGAGCTGGGACCCGGGTTCGGTGGTGTCCTCGGCGAGCACGGCGGCGTACGTGCCCCGTACACCTTCGAAGCCGGGTGCGACGGTTCCGTGCACGGTGATGTCGTTCGTCATGGTGATCCCCCCCGGATGGCGGCCGGCCTCCGCTCGGCCCTCACCGCACCCCAACTCCACGGCGGGGCAAGGAAATTCCCTCACCCGGAGAGGTCCTCCCCGATGATCTCGCGGGCCAGCGCGGCGAGTTTCGGCAGCGCCGGATGGCCGGGTGCGTCACGCCGGGCGAGCAGCAGCGGGACGGTCGGGGCGTCGACCAGCGGACGGTAGGCGACCCCGGCGTGCGGATGCATGCCGGCGGTGGAGGCGGCCGACACCCCGGAGCCGCGGCCGGCGGCGATGGCGGTCAGCCAGTCGTCGGTGTTGGCGACCGTGAGCGTGGCGGCGGGGCGGGCGTGCGGCGGCCACAGGTCGACGGTGGTGGTGCCGGAGACGGTGTTGAGGACGATGGTGCCGTCCGCGAGATCGGCGAGACGGAGCGTGCGGTGCACGGCGAGCGGCCCGTCCGCCGTCACCGCGGCCACCCGGTCCTCGTCGAACAGCACCTCGGTGACCAGTCCCGGCGTGTCGACGGGCCCGCGCAGGAGCGCCGCGTCGACCTCGCCGCGGGTGAGCCCGGCCGTGCGGTCGTCGATCCGCAGCAGTTCGAGGGGCGTCTGCGGGTACCTCTCCTGCCAGCTGCGGAGCAGCGGTGTGGTGTACGGGCCGAGCGCGGACCAGGCGTGCCCGAGCCGCAGCGGCCAGTGGCGCAGGCCGCCGGAGTCGACCGCCTCGTCGAAGGCGGCCACCGCGGCGGCGGCCTTGTCCCGGAAGACGACGCCCTCGGGGGTGAGGGCGAGGTGGTGGGTGGAGCGGTCCACGAGCCGGACTCCGAGGTGCTGCTCCAGGGCGGCGAGGGTGCGGGAGACGGCGGGCTGGGTGAGCCCGAGCGCGGCTGCGGCGCGGGTGACGTTGCCCGCATCGGCGACGGCGAGGAAGGCGCGGAGATGACGCAGCTCGACGGGGCGTCCGGAGCCGTGGACCGAGTCCTGTCCTGTGCTCATGCGTGGGGAGCATAACGGGAGCGCACGCGGCATTTCACGCGCCGCGCGCAGGTCTCTACGGTGAAGAGGCGGGCCGCACGCCGACAGTGCAGTATCTTAAATTGGCAAGTGCAACACAGTGCACTCCATTCCGCTCAGCTCATCGAGGACGAAGGCCGCCACGTGAACGACCAGCGCAGTACCGCGGAGCCGGCCGCAGCAGCCGTCGCCCTGCCGGAGGCGGTGTCGGCCCTGGACGCGGCGGGCCCCGTTCCTCCGGGACGGCGTCAGGGTGGCCGCAGGGCGGCCCTCGCCCCGGTGGCGCTGGTGGTCGCGGGCGGACTCTCCGTGCAGTTCGGCTCGGCGGTCGCGGCGCTCCTGATGCCGAAGGCCGGTGCACTCGGGGTGGTCACGCTCCGGCTGGCGGTCGCCGCGGTCGTCCTGATGGCCGTCTGCCGTCCGAAGCTGCGCGGCCACTCGCGGGCCGACTGGGGGACGGTGGTCGCGTTCGGCGTCGCCATGGGTGCCATGAACATGCTCTTCTACCAGGCGCTCGACCGTATTCCGCTGGGCGTGGCGGTCACGCTGGAGGTGCTCGGCCCGCTGGCGCTCTCGGTGATCGCCTCCCGCCGCCTGGTCAACCTCGTCTGGGCGGGGCTCGCACTGGGCGGGGTGTTCCTGCTGGGCGGCGGTGGCTTCGACCGCCTCGACCCCCTCGGCGCCGCGTTCGCCCTCGGCGCCGGCGCGATGTGGGCGACGTACATCGTCTTCAGCGCCCGCACCGGCCGCCGCTTCCCGCAGGCCGACGGACTGGCTCTGGCGATGGTGGTCGCCGCGGTGCTGTCGCTGCCGCTGGGCCTCGTGGAATCGGGCGCGAAACTCGCCGTGCCGTCGACGGTGGCCATGGGTGCGGCGGTGGCGATGCTGAGCTCCGTACTCCCGTACACCCTGGAGCTGATGGCGCTGCGCCGGCTTCCCGCGCCCACGTTCGCCGTACTGATGAGCCTGGAACCGGCCATCGCGGCGACGGCCGGCTTCCTCATCCTCGACCAGGCGCTGACCGCCACCGACGCGCTGGCGATCGCCCTGGTCATCGGGGCGAGCATGGGAGCCGTCCGCAGCCAGGTGGCCGGCGACCGGCGCCTGAGGGCGAACGCCTGAGGGCCGTCCCGCCGGCCCGCTCGATCCGTCACCACGCGCAGGCCGCGTCCAGGTCCCAGATCGAATCCGCCAGCTCCACCGGAGGCACCGGCCAGGCGGAACCGTGCCAGTGGGCGATCCGCCACGACAGCCGCCGGGGCCAGAGGGGGGTGGACGGCAGCGCGGAGACCGGGACCCAGACCGGGGCGCCGCCGTAGTTGTCCAGGGTCTCCGGGGCGCCGACCTCGCCCTCGGTCTCCATCGTGAAGTAGTGGCCCCGGGTGCCGCCCCGCCAGATCCGGGCCACCTCACGTACGACCGTTCCGTGCAGGCCGGTCTCCTCCCGGAGTTCGCGGACCGCCGCCGCTTCCGGTGTCTCACCGGCCTCGACGCCGCCGCCCGGGATCTCGTAGTGGGAGCCCTCGTCCTGCTCGAAGCGGATCAGCAGCATCCGCGCGTCGCGGATGACGATCGCACCGCCGCGGACCCGGGTCGGGGCGACTGCCGTCGGGTCGTCAAGGGCGGCCGTGTCCTGCGGGGAAGCCCCCTGGGACCAGGCGCGCAGGACGCTCTCCGCCGTGCCGATGGGGCGGATCCGGGCGTGCAGCGCCTCGGGCAGCGGCAGCGCGACCGGCCGGCCGGCGGCGGTCCGGCCGTCCGCGAGGGTGTCCGGAAAGGCGCTCGGGGCGGCGCCCGGAAACGCGTAGTAGAGGCCGCCCTCGTCCCGATGCTCCTCCAGGACAAGCTTGTTGTCGTCGAAACGCACGCCCGCGGTGCGAGGTTCGTCAGTCATCGGCGGAGGCTAGCAGCCGGGACCCGGCCCGGCCGGGGAGTCGAATGTATCAAACAATGCAAGCATGCTTGCTTGTTTCACGGTCCGCTGACATGCTCCTCGGCACACCGCCGGCCCCGAGGGGAGCGCACCGTGTCCGATGCTGCAGCCGTGCTCGACGATCTGCGCAGCGAGAGCAACGAACTCGACGTGATCGTCGCTGAGTTGACTGCGGCACAGTGGGCCGGTCCGACCCCCGCCGAACGCTGGACCGTCGCCCATCAGATCGCCCATCTGACCTGGACCGACGAGGTCGCCCTGCTCGCCGTCACCGACCCGGACGCCTTCGCGGCGGAGGCCGCCAAGGCGCAGGCCGACCCCGGCACCTTCGTCGACCGGGCCGCCGAGGAGATCGTGGCGACGGCGCCGCAGGCGCTGCTCCGGCGCTGGCGCGACGGGCGCGACCGGCTCCAGCAGGTCCTGCGCGCCGCCCCGCCCGGCGCCCGCATCCCCTGGTACGGGCCGCCCATGAGCGTCGCGTCCATGGCGACCGCGCGGCTGATGGAGACCTGGGCGCACGGGCAGGACATCGCCGACGCCCTCGGTGTCGTACGCGAACCGGCCGCCCGGCTGCGGCACGTCGCCCGCATCGGGGTGCGCGCCCGTGACTACGCGTTCTTCGTCCGGGGGATCAAGCCGCCCGGCCAGGAATTCCGGGTCGAACTCACCGCGCCGGGCGGCGAGGTGATCGCGTACGGACCTGAGGACGCCGCGCAGCGCGTCACCGGGCCGCTGCACGACTTCTGCCTCCTCGTCACCCAGCGCGCCCACCGCGACGACCTCGCCGTACGTGCCGTCGGGGCCGACGCCGACCGCTGGCTGGACATCGCGCAGGCCTTCGCCGGCCCGCCCGGACCCGGCCGCGCACCGGCAGGCGGCGCCCGGTGACCGCCGCGCCGCTGCGGATCGGGAACGCCTCCGGTTTCTACGGCGACCGCTTCGACGCCGTGCGCGAGATGCTCACCGACGGTCCCCTCGACGTCCTCACCGGTGACTATCTCGCCGAGCTGACCATGCTCATCCTCGGGCGGAGCCGGCTGAAGGACCCGTCGCGCGGCTACGCCACCACCTTCCTCAAGCAGCTCGAGGAGGGACTCGGCCTCGCCCATGAGCGAGGGGTGAAGATCGTCGCCAATGCCGGGGGGCTCAACCCCGCCGGACTGGCCGACGCGGTACGGGAGTTGGCCCGAAAGGTGGGCGTGCCGGTCCGGGTCGCGCACGTCGAGGGCGACAGCCTGCCGGTGCCCGACGGCTTCCTCACCGCCAACGCCTACCTCGGCGGCCACGGAATCGCCGCCTGCCTGCGCGCGGGGGCCGACGTCGTCGTCACCGGCCGGGTCACCGACGCCGCGCTCGTCACCGGGCCCGCCGCCGCCCACTTCGGCTGGGGCCCGGACGATTACGACGCCCTTGCCGGGGCCGTCGTCGCCGGGCACGTCCTGGAGTGTGGCGCCCAGGCCACCGGCGGCAACTACGCGTTCTTCCGCGGCCACGACATCCGCCGCCCCGGCTTTCCGCTCGCCGAGATCCATGCCGACGGCTCGTCCGTGATCACCAAGCACGACGGCACGGGCGGCTTCGTCGACGTCGGGACCGTCACCGCGCAGCTGTTGTACGAGACCGGGGGCGCCAGGTACGCCGGCCCGGACGTCACCGCACGGCTCGACACCGTACGGCTGACCCAGGACGGCCCGGACCGCGTGCGGATCTCCGGGGTGCGCGGCGAGGCCCCGCCGCCCGCCCTCAAGGCCGGACTCACCCGGCTCGGCGGCTGGCGCAACGAGGTGGTCTTCGTCCTCACCGGGCTCGACATCGAGGCCAAGGCGCAGCTGGTGCGGGACCAGTGCGCGGATGCGTTCGCGCGGGCAGGGCGCAGGCCGGACGAGGTGCGGTGGGAGCTGGCCCGTACCGACAGGGCCGACGCCGGCACCGAGGAGACCGCCAGCGCCCTGCTCCGGCTCGTCGTGCGCGACCAGGAGCCGGAGACGGTCGGAAGGGCGGTGTCCGGGGCCGCGATCGAGCTGGCCCTCGGCAGCTACCCGGGCTTCCATGTCACCGCCCCGCCCGGAAAGGGCGCGCCCTACGGGGTGTTCGAGGCGAGATACGTGCCGGCGGCGGAGGTCGAGCACATCGCCGTGGGTCCGGCCGGGCAGCGTGAGAGCGTGCCCGCCCCCGCACGGACCAGGGAACTCGATGCGGTGGAGCCGCCGCCGCTTCCCGAGCCGCTGCCCGCCGGGAGCACCCGGTCCGCCCCGCTCGGCCGTGTCGCCGGGGCCCGCAGCGGTGACAAGGGCGGCGACGCCAACATCGGCGTCTGGGTCCGCACGGACGACGCCTGGCGCTGGCTGGCCCACGAGCTCACCGTCGAGCGGTTGCGGGAACTCCTGCCGGAGACCGCCGGGCTGACCGTCGTACGGCACGTTCTGCCGAACCTGCGCGCACTCAACTTCGTCGTCCACGGCCTCCTCGGCGAGGGCGTCGCCGCGCAGGCCCGGTTCGATCCGCAGGCCAAGGCGGTGGGGGAGTGGCTGCGCTCCCGGTACCTGCCCGTCCCCGTCGCCCTGCTCGACACCACCGACGCACCGGAGGCCCACGCATGACCGTCCTGCCCACCGGGCTCGACACCACCGACGCACCGGAGGCCCACGCATGACCGTCCTGCCCACCGGGCTCGACACCGCGAGCCCCGAATACGCCGCGAACCGCGCCACCATGCTCGACAAGCTCGCCGAGCTCACCACCGAGCACGCCAAGGCCCTCGCGGGCGGCGGCGAGAAGTACGTCGAGCGGCACCGGGCGCGCGGCAAGCTCCTCGCCCGGGAGCGGATCGAGCTGCTGGTCGACGCCGACACCCCGTTCCTGGAGCTGTCACCGCTCGCCGCCTGGGGCAGCGAGTACGCCGTGGGCGCCTCGCTCGTCACGGGCGTCGGGGTCGTCGAGGGCGTGGAGTGCCTGATCACCGCCAACGATCCGACGGTACGCGGCGGCGCCTCCAACCCCTGGACCCTGAAGAAGGCCCTGCGCGCCAACGAGATCGCCTTCGCCAACCGGCTGCCCTGCATCAGCCTGGTCGAGTCGGGCGGGGCCGATCTGCCGTCCCAGAAGGAGATCTTCATCCCCGGCGGCGCACTGTTCCGGGACCTCACCCGGCTCTCCGCCGCCGGCATCCCGACCGTCGCGGTGGTGTTCGGGAACTCCACGGCCGGCGGGGCGTACGTCCCCGGGATGTCCGACCACACCGTCATGATCAAGGAACAGTCGAAGGTCTTCCTCGGCGGACCGCCCCTGGTGAAGATGGCGACCGGCGAGGAGAGCGACGACGAGTCCCTCGGCGGCGCCGACATGCACGCCCGCACCTCCGGTCTCGCCGACCATTTCGCCGTCGACGAGCACGACGCGCTGCGTCAGGCGCGGCGGATCGTGGCACGGCTCAACTGGCGCAAGGCGCACACCGATCCGGAACCCGCCGCGCCGCCGAAGTACGACGAGGACGAGCTGCTCGGGATCGTGCCGGGGGACCTGAAGGTGCCCTTCGACCCGCGCGAGGTCATCGCCCGGCTCGTCGACGGCTCGGACTTCGACGCGTTCAAACCGCTGTACGGGACAAGCCTCGTCACCGGCTGGGCCCGGCTGCACGGCTACCCCGTCGGCATCCTCGCCAACGCACAGGGGGTGCTGTTCAGCGAGGAGTCACAGAAGGCCGCCCAGTTCATCCAGCTCGCCAACCAGCGCGACATCCCCCTTCTCTTCCTGCACAACACCACCGGCTACATGGTCGGCAAGGAGTACGAGCAGGGCGGCATCATCAAGCACGGCGCGATGATGATCAACGCGGTGTCCAACTCCCGGGTCCCGCACCTTTCCGTGCTGATGGGCGCCTCCTACGGGGCCGGGCACTACGGCATGTGCGGGCGCGCCTACGACCCGCGCTTCCTGTTCGCCTGGCCGGGCAGCAAGTCCGCCGTCATGGGGCCGCAGCAGCTCGCGGGTGTGCTGTCCCTCGTCGCCCGGGCCTCCGCCGCCGCGAAGGGACGGCCCTACGACGACGAGGCCGACGCCGGGCTGCGGGCCATGGTCGAGCAGCAGATCGAGACCGAGTCGCTGCCGATGTTCCTCTCCGGGCGGCTGTACGACGACGGGGTCATCGACCCGCGCGACACCAGGACCGTCCTCGGGATGTGCCTGTCCGCGATCCATACCGCACCGGTCGAGGGCGCCCGCGGCGGCTTCGGCATCTTCCGGATGTGAGGACGAACGTGATCACTTCTCTGCTCGTCGCCAACCGGGGCGAGATCGCCTGCCGGATCTTCCGCACCTGCCGGGAACTGGGCATCGCCACCGTCGCCGTGTACTCCGACGCGGACGCCGGTGCGCTGCACGTGCGGGAGGCGGACACCGCCGTACGGCTGCCGGGGGCCGCGCCCGCCGACACCTATCTGCGCGGTGAACTCGTCGTACGGGCGGCCCTCGCGGCGGGCGCCGACGCCGTGCACCCCGGCTACGGCTTCCTCTCCGAGAACGCCGGGTTCGCCCGGGCCGTGCAGGACGCCGGGCTCGTCTGGGTCGGACCGCCGGTCAAGGCCATCGAGGCCATGGCGTCCAAGACCCGCGCCAAGGAGCTGATGGCCGCCGCCGGTGTGCCGCTGCTCGCCCCCGTCGACCCGGCGACGGTGACCACCGCGGATCTGCCGCTGCTGCTGAAGGCCGCGGCGGGCGGCGGCGGACGCGGCATGCGGGTGGTACGGGAACTGGCCGACCTGAAAGGCGAGTTGCAGGCCGCGGAGGCGGAAGCCGCCCACGCCTTCGGGGACGGCGAGGTGTTCGCCGAGCCGTACGTCGAGCGCGGCCGGCACGTCGAGGTCCAGATCATGGCCGACGCGCACGAGACCGTCTGGGCGCTCGGCACCCGCGACTGCTCGCTCCAGCGCCGCCACCAGAAGGTCATCGAGGAGGCCCCCGCACCCGGCCTCGACGACGCGCTGCACACCCGGCTGCACGAGGCGGCGACCGCCGCCGCACGCACCGTCGGATACCGGGGTGCGGGGACCGTCGAGTTCCTTGTCACCGCCGATGGGCGTCCGTACTTCCTGGAGATGAACACCCGCCTCCAAGTGGAACACCCGGTCACCGAGGCCGTCTTCGGACTCGACCTCGTCGCCCTGCAACTGTCCGTCGCGGAGGGCGAACCGCTCCCGTCCGACGTGCCCCCGGCCCCGCAGGGGCACGCCGTCGAGGCCCGGCTCTACGCGGAGGACCCGGCCCGCGGCTGGCAGCCGCAGACCGGACCACTGCTCACCCTGGACGTGCCCGACGCACCCGGTCTGCGGCTCGACACCGGATACACCGGCGGCGACACCATCGGCATGCACTACGACCCGATGCTCGCCAAGGTCATCGCCCACGCCCCCACCCGCACCCAGGCCGTACGGCTCCTCGCCCGCGCCCTGGAACGCACCCGCATCCACGGCCCGGTCACCAACCGCGACCTGCTCGTACGGTCCCTGCGCCACCCCGACTTCACCGCGGCCCGCCCCGACACCGGCTTCTACGACCGCCACCTGGCCGCCCTCACCCGCACTCCGGGCGACGACACGGACCGGCACCTCGCGGCCCTCGCCGCGACCGCCGCCCAAGCCGCCCGGCACCCGGGTGGGGCCGGTACGTCCCGCTTCGGCGCCTGGCGCAACGTCCCCTCCCAGAACCAGATCAAGCGCTACCGCAGCGAACCCGACGGCGCCGCGTACGAGATCGCCTACCGCACCACGCGCACCGGTGCGATCGAGGCCCACGGTGCCCGCATCCTCACCGCCACCCCCGACAGCGTCACCGTCGAGACCGGCGACGGCGTCACCCACCACTTCAGCCTCACCACCCACCACGACCGGGTGTACGTGGACGGTGCCACCGGCTCGTACACCTTCACCGAGCTGCCCCGCTTCACCGACCCCACCGAGCGGACCGAACCCGGCTCCCTGCTCGCCCCCATGCCCGGCACCGTCGTCCGGCTCGCCGACGGCCTCGCACCCGGCGCCGCCGTCCGGGCCGGGCAGCCCCTGATCTGGCTGGAGGCGATGAAGATGGAACACCGCATCCTCGCTCCCGCCGCCGGCACCCTCACCGCGCTCCATGTCGCACCCGGCCTCCAGGTGGAGGTCGGCGCCCTGCTCGCCGTCGTGCAAGACGCACAGGAGGAACCGACCCCATGAGCACCGTCCTCGAAACCGAAGAGCAACAAGCCCTGCGCGCCGCCGTCGCCGCACTCGGAAAGCGGTACGGACGCGACTACATGACCTCCGTCGTCCGCGACGGCGCCCATCCCCGCGAGCTGTGGGCCGAAGCCGCCAAGCTCGGCTACCTGGGGGTCAACCTCCCGGAGGAGTGCGGCGGCGGAGGCGGCGGCATGGTGGAACTCTCCATAGTGCTGGAGGAGTTGGGGGCGGCCGGATCGCCGCTCCTCATGATGATCGTCTCCCCGGCGATCTGCGGCACCGTCATCGCCCGCTTCGGCACCGACGCCCAGAAGCAGCAGTGGCTCCCCGGCCTCGCGGACGGCTCCCTCACCATGGCCTTCGGCATCACCGAGCCCGACGCCGGATCCAACTCCCACCGCATCACCACCACCGCCCGCCGCGACGAAGGGGGCCCCTCCCGCTCGAGCGGAGCCGAGAGTGGGGGAGGCTGGCTGCTCACCGGGCGCAAGGTGTTCGTCTCCGGCGTCGACATCGCCGACGCCACCCTCATCGTCGGGCGCACCGAGGACGCCAGGACCGGCAGGCTCAAGCCCTGCCTCTTCATCGTCCCGCGCGACGCCCCAGGATTTCAGCGCTCGCAGATCGACATGGAACTCCAGGCACCGGAGAAGCAGTTCGAACTCGTCCTGGACGACGTGCGGCTGCCCGCCGACGCGCTCGTCGGAGAGGAGGACGCGGGCCTCCTCCAGCTCTTCGCCGGACTCAACCCCGAACGCATCATGACCGCCGCGTTCGCCCTCGGTATGGGACGGTTCGCGCTCGGCCGCGCCGTCGAGTACGCCCGGACCCGGCAGGTGTGGAAGGAGCCCATCGGCTCCCACCAGGCCATCGCCCACCCGCTCGCCCAGGCCCACATCGAACTCGAACTGGCGCGCCTGATGATGCAGAAGGCCGCCCGGCTCTACGACGAGGGCGACGACATCGGCGCGGGCGAGGCCGCCAACATGGCGAAGTACGCCGCCGCCGAGGCGTGTGTCAAAGCCGTCGACCAGTCCGTGCACACCCTCGGCGGCAACGGCCTCACCCGCGAATACGGGATCGCGTCCCTGATCACCGCCTCCCGCGTCGCCCGGATCGCACCCGTCAGCCGGGAGATGATCCTGAACTACGTTTCCCACCAGTCCCTGGGTCTCCCCAAGTCGTACTGATTCGGGGGACTCTGTCCCTCCACGCCGCATCGAAGGGACCCACCACGATGAATGTGTTCCGCAGCGCGTACGCCGCCGTCCCGGTGCTCGACCTGCCCATCCACGAAGCGGTCCTCGGACAGGCGGCCACCCACGGCGACACGGTCGCCCTGATCGACGGCACGAACGACACCACCCGCCTCACCTACCGGCAGCTCGACACCTTCCACCGCCGGACCGCGGCGGCGCTCGCCGCCGCCGGGGTCCGCAAGGGCGACGTCGTCGCCCTGCACAGCCCCAACACCCTCGCCTACCCGACGGTCTTCTTCGGCGCCACCCGAGCCGGCGCGACCGTCACCACCGTCCACCCGCTCGCCACCGCGGAGGAATTCGCCAAGCAGCTCCGCGACTCCTCCGCGCGCTGGATCGTCACCGTCTCCCCGCTCCTCGAGACCGCCCGCCGGGCCGCCGAACTCGTCGGCGGCATCGAGGAGATATTCGTCTGCGACCGGGCCGACGGGCACACCTCCGTACTCGACATGCTCACCTCCACCGCCCCCGAACCGCAGATCGCCATAGACCCTGCCGAGGACGTCGCCGCACTCCCGTACTCGTCCGGCACCACCGGCACACCCAAGGGCGTCATGCTCACCCACCGCTCCATGGCCACCAACCTGGAGCAGCTGCGGCCCTTCATCCCGATGAACCCCGGCGACCGGATCCTCGCCGTGCTGCCGTTCTTCCACATCTATGGGCTCACCGCCCTCATGAACGCCCCACTGCGGTCCGGCGCCACCGTCGTCGTGCTGCCGCGCTTCGACCTCGGCCAGTTCCTCGCCGCGATCGAGAAGCACCGGATCAACGGCCTGTACGTGGCCCCGCCGATCGTGCTGGCCCTCGCCAAACACCCGTCCGTCGCCCAGTACGACCTGTCGTCGCTGGAGTACATCGTCAGCGCCGCAGCCCCGCTCGACGCCGCTCTCGCCGACGCCTGCTCCCGCCGCCTCGGACTGCCGCCCGTACGCCAGGCGTACGGCATGACGGAACTCTCACCCGGCACCCACGTCGTCCCGCTCGCCGCCGAGAACCCGCCGCCCGGCGCCGTCGGCAGACTCCTGCCCGGCACCGAGATGCGGATCGTCTCCCTCGACGACCCGGACCGCGACGCCGGCATCGACACCGACGGCGAGATACTCATCCGCGGCCCGCAGGTGATGAAGGGCTACCTCGGCCGCCCCGAAGCCACCGCCGACATGATCGACACCGACGGCTGGGTGCACACCGGAGACATCGGCCGCGTCGACGCCGACGGCTGGCTCCACGTTGTCGACCGGGTCAAGGAACTCATCAAGTACAAGGGCTACCAGGTCGCCCCCGCCGAACTCGAAGCACTCCTGCTCGGCCACCCGTCGATCGCGGACGCCGCCGTCATCGGCGTCCACGACACCGACGGCAACGAAATCCCCAAGGCCTACCTCGTCCGGCAGACGACCGTCGCCGCCGACGGCCTCACCGCGGACGACGTCATGGCGTACGTCGCCGAACGCGTCGCCCCGTACAAGAAGATCCGACAGGTCGAATTCATCGGCGCCGTACCGCGCGCGACCTCCGGCAAGATCCTCCGGCGCGAGCTGCGCGACCGGGAGAAGGCCGCCGGAACGGCGAAGGAGAAGGTGGGAGAGGCATGAGATCGGTCCGCACCGGCCACGAACGCGGCATCGCCACCGTACGGATGGACTCCCAGGCGAACCGCAACGCGCTCTCCGCGCGGCTCGTCACCGAACTCCGCGACACCCTCGCCGCATTCGGTGCGGACGACACCGTACGGGCCGTGGTCCTCACCCACACCGGCACCACGTTCTGCGCCGGCGCCGACCTCGCCGCACCCCCGGATCCCCAGGCGTTCGTCGGCCTGATGCGGGAGATCGTGACCCTGCCCAAACCGGTCGTCGCCCGCGTCGACGGGCACGTCCGCGCGGGCGGCCTCGGCCTCCTCGCGGCCTGCGACATCTCGGTCGCCGGACCGGCCTCCACCTTCGCCCTCACCGAATCACGACTGGGCCTCGCCCCTGCCGTCATCTCCCTGCCGCTGCTGCCCCGCCTGGACCCGGCCGCGGCCTCCCGCTACTACCTCACCGGAGAACGCTTCGACGCGGCGGAAGCCGCCCGCATCTCCCTCGTCACGATCGCCACGGAGGACGTGGACAAGGCGCTCATACCCGTACTCGACGGGCTGCGCAGGGCCTCACCCCAGGGGCTGGCGGCATCGAAGGAGCTGGTCACGGCTACTGTGCGGGAAAGTTTCGACCAGTACGCCGAAGACCTCATCGCCCGCTCGGCAGCACTCTTCGCCTCCGCCGAGGCACGAGAAGGGATGACGGCCTTCCTCGAACGACGGGACCCCGCATGGGTGTTGTGACGCCCTCGACCGACAGGACCCCCAAGCAGGACCGCAGCCGCGCCACCCGCCGGCGGCTGCTCGAAGCCGCGGTCGCCTGCCTCGCCGAACACGGCTGGGCAGGCTCCACGGTCTCCGTCGTCGCCGAACGCGCAGGTGTCTCCCGCGGCGCGGCCCAGCACCACTTCCCCACCCGCGAGGACCTGTTCACCGCAGCCGTCGAATACGTCGCCGAGGAACGCTCCGCCGCCCTGCGCGCCCTGCCTGTACAGGGCCGCACGGCCGTCGTCGCCGCCCTCGTCGACCTCTACACGGGCCCGTTGTTCCGCGCCGCACTCCAGCTCTGGGTCGCCGCATCGAACGAGGCGTCGCTGCACCCCCGCGTCAGCGAACTCGAAGCCCGCGTCGGCCGCGAGACCCACCGCATCGCCGTCGGACTCCTCGCCGCTGACGAGACGAAGCCCGGCGCACGCGAGACCGTCCAGGGCCTCCTCGACATGGCCCGCGGCCTGGGCCTGGCCAACGTACTGACCGACGACACCGCCCGGCGCGGGCGGGTCGTCGCCCAGTGGGCGGCCCTGGTGGACGACGCACTGGGCTGAGCACCGGGGCAGGGACTCCCAGGCGTACGCCGGCGTCGGGACGGCCCGGCCAACAGCTTCCGCATCGAGTCCGACCCGACCGGGCACGAAGGGCGCGGCGCCCCGGCATGGGACACCGCGCCCGTCCGGCACCCGGCGGCTCACCCGGTGATGTCGCCGTACCCCTCGATCTCCCGCGGATCACGCGGCCCCGGACCGATATAGCGCGCCGACGGACGCACCAGCCGCCCCGTCCGCTTCTGCTCCAGGATGTGCGCCGACCAGCCCGCCGTACGCGCGCACGTGAACATCGACGTGAACATGTGCGCCGGGACCTCCGCGAAGTCCAGCATGATGGCCGCCCAGAACTCCACGTTCGTCGCCAGCACCCGGTCCGGGCGCCGCGCGTGCAACTCCTCGAGCGCCGCCTTCTCCAGCGCCTCCGCCACCTCGAACCGCGGCGCGCCGAGCTCCTTCGCCGTGCGCCGCAGCACCCGCGCCCGCGGGTCCTCCGCCCGGTACACCCGGTGCCCGAAGCCCATCAGCCGCTCACCCTTGTCCAGGGCCTGCTTCACATACGCGGTGGCGTCACCGGTCCGCTCGATCTCTTCGATCATCCCGAGGACACGCGACGGCGCACCGCCGTGCAGCGGCCCCGACATCGCACCGACCGCGCCGGACAGCGCCGCCGCCACATCCGCGCCCGTCGACGCGATGACCCGGGCAGTGAACGTGGAGGCGTTCATGCCGTGTTCGGCGGCCGACGTCCAGTACGCGTCGACGGCCTTCACATGCTTCGGGTCCGGCTCCCCGCGCCAGCGGATCATGAACCGCTCGACGACGGACTGCGCCTTGTCGATCTCGCTCTGCGGCACCATCGGCAGCCCCTGGCCGCGTGCCGACTGGGCGACGTACGACAGTGCCATCACGGCGGCCCGCGCCAGATCGTTGCGCGCGGTCTCCTCGTCGATGTCGAGCAGCGGCTTCAGCCCCCACACCGGCGCCAGCATCGCCAGCGCGGACTGCACATCGACCCGGATGTCACCCGAGTGGACGGGGATCGGGAACGGCTCGGCGGGCGGCAGCCCGGGGTTGAACGCCCCGTCGACCAGCAGGCCCCACACGTTCCCGAACGACACATGACCGACGAGATCCTCGATGTCGACCCCGCGGTAGCGGAGCGAACCGCCCTCCTTGTCGGGTTCGGCGATCTCCGTCTCGAACGCGATGACTCCCTCGAGCCCGGGTACGAAGTCGGACATCATGCGGCTCCCTCGAATTCGGCGGCTGTACGGAGGCCACAGTGGCCTGCCCCAAGATATTGGCGGGTTCCCACGACGCGGGGAAGCGTGACATCCCGCACAGAGCCCGGGATTACCGGTGCGTGGTTGACACCCCTCCTCGCCGGGCAAACTGCGCCGCTGCGGCAGGATGATCCCGTGCCCACCGCAGATTCCCCTTCCGATTCCACCACCGATCCGGCCGCCATGCGCGAGCAGTACCGCTCCGAGGGCTTCACCGAGGACACGCTGGCCGCCGACCCGATGCAGCAGTTCGCCCACTGGTTCCGGCAGATCGCCGCAGGTGGGATGGTCCACGAGCCGAACGCCATGGTGGTCTCCACGGCCACCCCCGACGGCCGCCCGTCCTCCCGCACGGTGCTGCTGAAGAAGTACGACGCCCGGGGTTTCGTCTTCTTCACCAACTACGCCTCCCGCAAGGGCCGCGAACTGGACGCCAACCCGTATGTGTCGCTGCTCTTCCCCTGGCACCCGCTGGCCCGCCAGGTCATCGTCACCGGCACCGCGGCCCGCATCGCCCGCGAGGAGACGGTCGCCTACTTCCGCACCCGCCCGCACGGCTCCCAGCTGGGTGCCTGGGCGAGCGAGCAGTCGTCGCTGATCGGTTCCCGCCAGGAGCTCATCGACCGGTACGAGGAACTGGCGGCCCGCTACCCGGAGGGCGAACACATCCCCGCACCCCCCGAGTGGGGCGGCTTCCGCGTCGTACCGGAGACCATCGAGTTCTGGCAGGGCCACGAGAACCGGCTGCACGACCGGCTGCGGTACGTACGCGAGGGCGACGGCTGGCGGGTGGAGCGCCTCAGCCCGTGACCGGGCGGCCCGGACACGCAGAAACCCGCGGGCTCTGGTCCCTCCTTGCGGAGGGGCCGGCCGGACTTACCGGCGAGCCCGCGGGTCGGTGACTGCTTGGGATTGGCCGGCGTCCGGCCTGCACTGCAAGAGCGCGACGACGGGCGTCAGCCCGCAGTCACCTCACGAGTCCGAGAAGACTGCACTTCCCGATCACCTCCTTTCGCGTGTACGGCACACCCTAGGAACCCCTCCGCAGTCGCACAACCGAATTAACGCGGAATCGGCAGGTGTCGATTTTCCGGAAAGCCGGTGTGTGCTGGGTCACGTTCGAGTTCAATGATCTGACGTGCAGCAATGGCGGACGCGTCCTGCAGGGGGTCCGGGATGAGTGCTTCCAGGGGCAGTGGGACCACCGACGCTCTCGGGCCGGATCCGATGCCCGGGTCGGAGCTGCTCGCGGCGTTGCTCGACGGTATGGACGCGGCGCTCTGCGCCTTCGGCGCGGACGGCACGGTCACCCACTGGAACCGTGAGGCGGAGCGGATTCTCGGCTGGTCGGCCGAGGAGGCCGTGGGGCGCGCCGGGTTCGCGGGGTGGGCGGTGCGCAGTGCGGACGCGGGTGAGGTGCAGGGGCGGCTGATGGCGGCCATGGACGCGCCGGGGCGTCAGGTGCACGAGTTCGCCCTGCTGCGCAAGGACGGCGGGCGGGTGCTCGTACGGATGCAGTCGGCCGGGGTCCGGGGCGCGGACGGCCGGCCGGCCGGGGTGTACTGCGCGTTCAGCGAGGTGCACGCGCAGATCGACCTGGAGCGGTCGATCGCGCTCAGCGAGGCGATGTTCGAGGACACGTCGTGGGGCGTCGTCCTCGTCGATGTGGATCTGCGGCCGACGGTCGTCAACGCGTACGCGGCGCGGGCGCTGGGCGGTGGCCGTACGACGCTGCTGGGACGTCCGCTCGCGGAGCTGGTCGTGCAGGGGGTGGAGGATCTGGAGGGCGCGCTGCAGCACGTCCTCGCCGAAGGGACCCCGTCCGCGTCCGCGCCCGCCGAGCTCTGGGTGACGCTGCGGACGTCGGACGGTGACCGGCGGCGCTGCTGGCGCAGCGGGTTCCTGCAGCTGGCGTCGCCGCTCGCGGAGGAGCCGGTCCCGCTCGGGGTCGGCTGGCTGTTCCAGGATGTGACGGCCCAGAAGGTGGCGGCGCAGGAGGCGGACCGGGCGCGGTTCCGGTCGAATCAGCTGTACCGGGCGTGCCGGTCGGCGGCCGAGTGCGAGGACCCGATGGAGGCGGCGACGACCTACCTGGACTACGCGCTGGCCGGCTTCGCCGATCATGCGCTGATCGACCTGCTGGCGGGGGAGCGGCTGGTGCGTGCGGCGGCGACCCCGGCCGACGCCCCGGGCCCGTGTCTGCCGGTGACGGGCGGGGGCTTCCCGGTGCGTTACGTTCCGGGGCACCCGGCGCTGCAGGCGGTGGACCGTACGGGTTCGGTGCGGTCCAGCGCGGGTGAGGGTGAAGGGAGTTGGGCGGACGAGCGGCAGTGGCCGGAGAACTCGGTGCACGCCCTGTGCGCGGTGCTGCGCAGCCGGGGCCGCACGCTGGGCGTGGTGACGTTCCTGCGCTCCCCGCACCGTCCGCCGTTCGAACGCCCGGACGCGGAGTACGCGGAGAGCGTGGCGGCGAGGGTGGCCACGGCGGTGGACCTGTCGCAGACCCTGCCTTCGCCCCCCGCCCTCTGAGGGCCACCGGGCGCCCGAGCCCGTTCGGTGACCGGGGCACGAACGCCCTTCGGACGGCCGCGGTCACCTTCCGTGCTGGTAGAAGATCCGGTCCGCGTACTCGGTCATCACGCGCCTGTTCCACTCGTGTCCACCGTCGACGTTCCCGGACCGCAGCAGCGGCGGCTCGATCCCCCGCTCCACCAACCGCTCGGCGGCCGTCGCCATCATCGCCTGCATCACCGCGCTCGTGACCACCGTCGACGCGGGGGCGAACGGCGCCTCGACGCCGTCCGCGGTCAGCTCCGCGTCGCCGATCGCGATCTTGCTGTCGAGGACGATGTCGCAGTGGTCCCGCAGGAACCCGCCCGAGCCGTGCAGCGACCGCGTCGTGTCCGATTCCGCGTACGCCACCGACGTGACGCCGATGACCGTGATCCCGCGATCACGCGCACCCTGCGCCATCTCGACGGGCAGCGTGTTGCGCCCGGAGAGCGAGATGATCACGAGCAGGTCGCCGGCGCTCGCCGGGCTGGAGTCGAGCACCGCACCGGCCAGACCGCCCACCCGCTCCAGTGCCGAGCCGAGCGTCGCGGGCATCACGTCGACGCCGAGGGTGCCGGGGACGGCGAGCAGGTTCATCAGGGCCAGCCCGCCGGCCCGGTAGACGACGTCCTGGGCGGCGAGCGACGAGTGGCCGGCGCCGAACGCGAAGAGCCTGCCGCCCGCTGCGACGGTGTCGGCGATCGCGGTCCCGGCCGCCGCGATGTTGCCGGACTCCTCGTCGCGTACGCGCTCCAGCAGGCCGATCGCTGCGTCGAAGAACTGACCGGCCAGCGTGCTGTCGCTCATCGAGGAGGCCCTTTCGGCGGTGGTGGGTGACCGTGGGGTGTCTGTGCCGCGGATCACGTTGCGGTCTGGACCACTGACCTGTCAATAGCGCTTGTGGCCCGCACATACGGTCCAGGGTTCGGCCGGCAGGGCACGGTTGTCAGCGCTATGCGTCAGAATTGGTCCAGGGCCTGCGCACGGCGTTTTCATGTCACAGCATCGAGGGGCACGAATGTCCGGACTGATCGACACAACGGAGATGTATCTCCGCACCATCCTCGAACTCGAAGAGGAAGGCGTCGTCCCCATGCGCGCCCGGATCGCGGAGCGGCTGGACCAGAGCGGTCCGACGGTCAGCCAGACGGTCGCGCGCATGGAGCGTGACGGCCTGGTGCAGGTCGCGGGCGACCGGCATCTGGAGCTGACGGAGGAGGGCCGACGGCTGGCGACCCGGGTGATGCGCAAGCACCGGCTCGCCGAGTGCCTGCTCGTCGACGTGATCGGCCTGGAGTGGGAGCAGGTGCACGCGGAGGCCTGCCGCTGGGAGCACGTGATGAGCGAGGCCGTGGAGCGCCGCGTGCTGGAGCTGCTGCGGCACCCGACGGAGTCGCCGTACGGGAATCCGATTCCGGGCCTGGAGGAGCTGGGCGAGAAGGCCGAGGCCGACCCGTTCCTCGACGACGGGATGGTCAGCCTGTCGGAGCTCGACCCGGGATCCGACGGCAAGACCGTGGTGGTGCGCAGGATCGGCGAGCCGATCCAGACGGATGCCCAGCTGATGTATACGTTGCGGCGGGCGGGCGTGCAGCCCGGCTCCGTGGTCAGCGTGACGCAGTCGCCCGGCGGGGTGCTGGTCGGCAGCAGCGGCGAGGCGGCGGAGCTGGACGCCGAAGTCGCCTCGCACGTGTTCGTCGCCAAGCGCTGAACGCACGCACACCAGTACCCGCACGCACCCGGAAGGATGCGCGCGCGGCCGCCCCGGACGCTGAACCGTAACGTCCGCTTTCCGTTTTTCCGTCCGGAATTGCAGCGCTCTGACGGTTCGCGTGCCAGGCTGTGGCTGAGGCATACCTGAGAGTGGCGGCCGCCTGGCCACGCGGTCGGGGAGGGAGCAGCGGATGCGCCCGTCGTACTGGCGTGTGAACCGGAAGGCGGCCGGCCCGAGCCCGAACGCCCCGGCCGGCCCCGCAGGCTGCCGGGCGGCGCTGTACGGCCACGCAGGCCGCGCCGCCCCGCCCGCGTATGCCCCGGCGCCCACAGGCCCGCACGACCCCGGCGGCCCGCACGCCGGCGCGGGCCGTTCCGCGCGCCCCCCGGACATGAGAGGGCCCCGGCGCCGCGCGGCGCCGGGGCCTGTCCTCCCCTGTTCCGACCCGGAGCCCCGAGCTCTCAAGGTCGGTCCCCACGGGCCCTCATCCCCGAGTGGCCCGCCTCCCGCAGAAGATCTCCCCTCCGCGGCCGACGTCAATCCTTGGAGGCCGTCACTCGAACGAGGGGTGTTGCGAGCCGGAACCCGTTGTTCGAATAAAGGTTCGATAGTCTGGCGTGACGCCACCACGCGGTGAACGAGCGGTGATCGAGGACCCGAAGGGGGTGCCAGGACATATGGTGCGGCGCATCGATGTGACCGGATCCGACGGCGTACGCCTCGCAGCCTGGGAGTTCGCCGACCCGCCCAAAGGGCGCACGGAGGGCGAGCGCGCCCCCGGGGTCTTACTGCTCCATGGACTGATGGGCCGGGCCTCGCACTGGGCGTCCACGACCCGCTGGCTCGCCGAGCGGTACCGGGCCGTCGGCCTCGACCAGCGGGGCCACGGACGCAGCGAGAAGCCGGCCGAGGGCCCGTACACGCGTGACGCGTATGTCGCCGACGCGGAGGCGGCGATCGAACAGCTCGGCCTCGCCCCCGTCACGCTCGTCGGCCACTCGATGGGTGCCCTCACCGCCTGGCAGCTCGCCGCGAAGCGCCCCGACCTCGTCCGGGCCCTGGTCATCTGCGACATGCGGGCCTCCGCGCTCGGCGCGGCCTCGCAGCGGGAGTGGGAGGACTGGTTCAAGTCCTGGCCGGTGCCGTTCGCGACGCTCTCCGACGTACGGAAGTGGTTCGGCGAGGACGACCCCTGGGTGGAGCGGCCGAACCCGTCCCGAGGCGAGTTCTTCGCCGAGGTGATGGCCGAGCGGGCCGACGGCTGGCGACCGGTCTTCTCCCGACGCCAGATGCTCCAGTCCCGCGCGACCTGGGTCCACGACGCGCACTGGGAGGAGCTGGCGCAGGTGCGGTGCCCGACGCTGGTGCTCCGCGGCCTGGACGGCGAGCTGGGCCGTGCGGAGGCCCAGGAGATGGTCCGTGTACTGCCGCGCGGGCAGTACGCGGAGGTGGCGGACGCCGGTCATCTCGTCCACTACGACCAGCCGGAGGGCTGGCGCGCGGCGGTCGAGCCGTTCCTCGAGCAGTACGCCGAGGACCCCCAGACCGACCGCGAACCGGTCTCCTCGTAACGGCAGCCGTCCGGCGCCCGCCGCACGCCGCCTGCCGGCGAACCCCGCGGCTGCCCCCACCCGGCTCACCCCTTGCTGACCGCCGCCAGGATCTCCGGGAGCCGGTTCGCCGTGCGGGGAGCCGCCAGCCGCAGCCCCGCCCAGGTGATCAGCGCCCCGTACCCGCCGCCCACCGGAAGCAGCAGCCACAACCAGTCCTCCGCATCGGCGAGATGCAGCCAGATCGTCGCCACGATCATCGGCGCGCACAGCACCGCCGCCGAGACCATGCCACCGAAGATCGAGATCCAGGCGAGCCCGGCCTGCCCCGGTGCCACGTTCTTGAACGCACCGTCCTGCGGTATCGAGTACGGGAAGTTGGCCGACGCCATCGCACCCGTGGCCAGCATCGCCCCCAGCAGGGCCAGCGAGAGCCCCAGGACGCCCGGGAGCACCTGCCAGTCCCCGAGCACCGCCGCCGTCGCCACGCTCACCAGGACCGTGTACGGGAGGGTGATCACCAGCAACGCCAACGCTCGTGCCCGCAGTTCGAGGTACGCGTCCCGGGTGGATGAGATCGTCAGAGCCACTATCCAGAACGCGGAGGTGTCCTGTCCGAACTGGTTGTACATCTGGATGCCGAGCATTCCGGCGGCGAAGCATGCGAAGTAGACCGAGCCGGTGCCCTGCACCGCGTTGAGCAACGGCACGATCAGACCGATGGCGAGCGCCGTCACCCAGGCGGACTTGGTCTTCGGGTCCCGTGCGACATACCGCAGGGTGCGCCGCATCACCGTCCCCGTACGTCCCTCGGGCAGCAGCGCGGAGAGCCGGGAACGGCCCGCCGCGGACTTCTTGCGGTCCGGATCGGCGGCGGCGAGCGTCGAACCGTCCGGGGCGGTCATCAGCTTCACCAGACTCCGCTGCCACAGCCACACCAGCGCACCCAGTGCCGCGACGGAAAGCAGCAGTTGCACCACGGCCCGCCCGTACGACCCCTGGGCCGCGGAGTCCACCGCGCCGATCGCCGAGGCGGGCGGCAGCCAGCGCACCACGTCCGCGGCCGGGTCGAGCGTGGCCAGCCCACCGGACCGGCCGAGCCGCTGCGCACCGAAGTTGACGAACTGGATGCCGACCGCGATCACCAGCCCGCTGAGCACCGCCAGATCGCGCCCCTTGCGCGACGTCAGCAGCCGGGTGTTGGCCGTGGCGACGGCCCGCGCCAGTGCCACGCACACCAGCAGTGCCAGCGGCGCGGCCACCACCGCGCACGCCACGGCCGCCGCGCCGTGCGCCACCGCGAACGCCGAGCCGACCAGCAGGCAGAGGGTGAACAGCGGCCCGATGCCGATCAGGGACGCCATCAGCAGTGCGCCGACCAGCGGGCGCGGTCGCAGCGGCAGCATCACCAGCCTGCTGGGGTCGAGGGTTTCGTCGCCGCTGGGGAAGAACAGGGGCATCACCGCCCAGCCGAGCGCGAGCAGCGCCGTCAGCAGCACGACGAGCGAGCCCGCGTGCGCGTGGCCGCGCAGCGCGGTCAGACCGATGAGCTGGCCGGCCGCGATCAGCAGCGTGACGACGACGGACGTGATGTACGCGGCCCGTCGCCCCGACGACTGCCGCAGTCCGTTGCGCAGCAGCGTCAGCTTGAGCCGTACGAAGACGGGGACGAGGCCTTCGCCGCCCCGGCCGTCGGAGGGGCGGGCGGCGGGTGTGACGGGGGCGTCGAGCACGCTCATCGGGCGCCGCCCAGCCAGTCGAGGGAGTCGCCGGTGTCCCGGCTGCCCGCGCCGACGAGTTCGAGGAACGCGTTCTGCAGGGACGAGGCCCCGCCGCGTACGTCGGAGAGAGTGCCCTGGGCCCGGATCGTGCCGCCTGCCATCACGGCCACCCAGTCGCACAGCGACTCGACGAGCTCCATCACATGGCTGGAGAAGACGACGGTCGCCCCCGAGCCGGTGTACCGCTCGAGAACCCCGCGGATGGTCTGCGCGGAGACCGGGTCGACGCCCTCGAACGGCTCGTCCAGGAAGAGCACTTCGGGGTTGTGCAGCAGCGCGGCCGCGAGCCCGATCTTCTTGCGCATGCCGGTGGAGTAGTCGACGACCAGCTTGTGCTGGGCGCCCGCCAGGTCCAGTACGTCCAGGAGCTGGGTGGCCCGCTTGTCGACCTCGGCGCCCGGCAGGCCGCGCAACCGGCCCGTGTACGCGAGGAGTTCACGCCCCGAGAGGCGATCGAAGAGCCGCAGTCCCTCCGGCAGGACGCCGATCCTGGCCTTCACGTCGACCGGGTCGCGCCAGACGTCGCGCCCGCCGACCTCGATCGTTCCGTGGTCGGGCCGGAGCAGCCCGGTCACCATCGACAGCGTGGTGGTCTTGCCCGCACCGTTGGGTCCGACCAGTCCGATGAACTTGCCTGCGGGCAGCTCCAGATCGATCCCGGCGACCGCGACCTGTTCGCCGAACCGCTTCCAGAGGCCGTGCACGCGGACGGCGGGCGGCGCCGTGGGCGCTTCGCCCGCCTCCCCTGTGCTCCTCGGTACGGATTCTGCTGCGGGTGCTGTCCCGTCCGACGGTGTCGGGTCCGACATGGTGCACTGCCTTTCGCTGTCCCCGTTCATGGGGGACAGACTACGAAAGGCGCGCGCGTGCGTCGGCGGCTTCGCGCCCACAGGCGTAGGCGAGCGGACTGATCAGCTCCACCGCATCCGGCAGCCACCGGTTGGCGGGGGTGGGGCGACGGGCCCACTGCACCGCGCCGCGCCCGCCGACCCGGGTCGGCGGCCCCGCCACGTAGTGGCCTTCGCCGCGGCCGAACAGACCGATGGCGGTGGCGTTCCAGCCCAGCTTCCTCACGAGATCGTCCACTTTGGCCGCCGCGCCGGGCAGCACGAAGAAGAGCATCCGGCGGTCGGGGGTGCAGGTGACGGGGCCGAGCGGCAGACTCATCCGCTCCATCCGGGCCAGTGCCAGGAAGCCGGCGGACTCCGGTACGTCGATCGCGTCGAAGGTGCGTCCGGTGGGCAACAGGACCGAGGCCCGGGGGTGCTTGGACCACAACCGGCGGACCGCGGCGGCGCTGCCGGTCGACCGGCTCGCCCAGTCGGGCCGGTCGGGGTGGGCGCCGGGGGCGGCGCAGCGGGCCTCCCCGCACGAGCACCGCTCCGCCCCCGCCACCGCCTCCAGCCAGGTGCCGGGGAACACGTCCCAGTGCCGCTCTTCCGTGTACCGCACTGCGGCGTCGAGCAGTTGCTCTCCTCGTTGTTCGGGGACCTGTGCGGCTTCCGTGACTTTGATGGGCTCTTCCACGACCACCTCAACTCCCGCAACCACCTGGGGTTACGGGCGTGGCGAACGCGGCTCCGGCGCAACGATCCTGCACGTGGGGCGCATGGATGCATGGGTGGGGGCGCGCATGACGCGGTGCGTCGCGGGGCGGGTAGCCACATGGGGGGAATCCGGAACAGTTCGCCCAAGGCGAATACGTACCGAACGACAACAAAGGCATGAGGAACACCGTGAATATCGTGAAGGCCACCAACACGATGCATGTACGCATTTCTTGTGCAAACACCGGGCAGTGATCTCCTCATCGATCACTGCGGTCTCAGGGGGAAACATGGCAGCCAGGCCTCTCGTCGCCCGCCAGCCGAACGAACGGCTCCAGGCGCTCATCCAGGAAGCCGGATGTTCCCATGCGGGACTTGCCCGGCGGGTCAACATGGTCGGTGCGGAGCGCGGCCTCGATCTGCGCTACGACAAGACCTCCGTGGCCCGCTGGCTGCGCGGACAGCAACCCCGCGGCCGGGCACCGGGAATCATCGCCGAGGCGCTCGGCCGCAAACTCGCCCGTACGGTCACGATCGACGAGATCGGGATGGCCAACGGCAAGAATCTGGCCTCCGGCATCGGACTGCAGTTCGCGCCGACCGTGACCGGCGCGATCGAGCAGGTCTGCGAGCTGTGGCGCAGCGATGTCGGCCGCCGCGACTTCCTGTCCGGTTCGGCGGTCGCCTCCTCGGCGCTGGTCGAGCCCAGCCGGGACTGGCTGATCACCGCCGCCGATCCGCTGGTGGCGCGGCCCGCCGGGGCCCGGGTCGGGATGCCGGACGTCGAAGCGGTGCGGGCGATGACCGCCGCGCTGGTCGACCTCGACCACCGGTTCGGCAGCGGGCACGTCCGGCCGGTCCTGGTGCACTACCTGAACAGCGTGGTGTCCGGGCTGCTCTCGGGGGCGTACCGCGAATCGGTCGGGCGGCAGCTGTTCGCGGCGGTCGCGCGGCTCACCGAGCTCGCCGGGTACATGGCGGTCGACACGGGACAGCCGGGGCTCGCCCAGCGGTACTACATCCAGGCGCTGCGCCTGGCGCAGGCGGCGGGCGACCGGGCGTACGGCGGGTATGTGCTGGCCGCGTCGATGAGCCATCTCGCGGCGCAGCTCGGCAACCCGCGGGAGATCGCCCAGCTGGCGCGGGCCGCCCAGGAGGGGGCGCGCGGGCGGGTCACCCCGCGCGCGGAGGCGATGTTCCACGCGGCGGAGGCGCGCGGTCACGCGCTGCTCGGCGACGCCCGTACCTGCCAGGAGGCGATGGGCCGGGCGCTGACGGCACTGGAGCACGCCGAGCCGGACGCGGGCGACGACCCCACCTGGATCGCCCACTTCGACCACGCCTATCTGGCCGACGAGCTGGCGCACTGCCACCGCGACCTCGGCCAGGCGGAGGCGGCCGCCCGCCGGGCGGCGGAATCCCTGGCCGGCCACCCGGAGTCCCGGGCCCGCCGCCGCGGCATCGGCCTGGTGCTGCTCGCCACGGCGCAGGTGCAGCTGCGCGAGGTGGAGCAGGCGTGTCACACGGGGACGCGGGCGATGGAGCTGCTGGGGACGGTCCGGTCCGGCCGGGGCGCGGAGTATCTGGACGACCTGCAGCAGCGGCTGGTGCCGTACGGGGACGAGCCCGCGGTACGGGAGTTCGGGGCGCGGCTGGAACTCCAGGCGGCCTGACCGGTGGTGACTCATCACTGCGTCGCGGCGACGCTGCGTGTTGCTGCCCGGGCGGCGGGAGGATCGGTGACAACGGGCGCTTGGCACAGGGTGGTAGCCACCCGATAGCGTGAGCCGACGATGCCGTAGGTATACACGTAGGAGTCCCGGTGACGCAGAGCGGACAGGGTGACGAACAGCAGCTCCCTGCTGTACGGCCCGCGCACGAAGGTGTCGTGCTGCCCGCAGGTGGCGGCGAGCCCTGGATACCGGGCGGACAGGCCGATCAGGCCGTTCCGGCGGGCGGGGAGCCGTGGGGCGGGCCCTGGGGGCCGCAGGCGCCGCACGGCCAGTACAACCAGCAGGGCCAGTACGGCCAGGGTCCGGTGGCGTACGGACACGAACCGCAGCCCCAGCCGTATGCGCAGCCACTGCCCCCGGAGGTCGGGCCGGGCGCGGGCATGGGTGGGGACGTCGATGCCACGCAGTACATCGCGCCGGTCCCGGCCGGTCCCGCGCCGGGTGGCCTGCCGCCCGAGAGCCCTGCGGAGGCCACCCAGTTCCTGGCGCACGCCCAGCCGCCCGCAGCGCCCTCCGACGCCGACGCGACCCAGTACATCCCGCCGGTGCCCGACGGCGCCCCGTACGGCATC
The DNA here is from genome assembly GCF_029428675.1 of Streptomyces sp. JH14. Taxonomy (GTDB): domain Bacteria; phylum Actinomycetota; class Actinomycetes; order Streptomycetales; family Streptomycetaceae; genus Streptomyces. Next base: position 4,128,834 of record NZ_JAJNEL010000001.1, read on the forward strand.
AGGCCCGGAACCCCCGGCGAGCGGCAGCCGCCCGCCGAGTTCGACAACCTGTTCCGCAACGAGGAACCCGCGGGCGCCACACAGCAGATGCCGCGGTTCGACCCCGGGCCGGCGGAGCCGTACCAGGCCGGCCGGCAGCAGCCCCCTTACCAGCAGCCGCAGATGCAGCAGCACAGCGACCCGCCGCAGGGGCGGGCCGGGCAGCGCAAGAAGCCGTCGCACATTCCGCTGATCGCGGCAGTCGTCGTGGGCTGCGCGATCGTCGGGCTCGGGGCGGGTGCGCTGATGAGCGGCGGCGACGACAAGAAGGACGACAAGCAGGCGGTGGCCGCGGCGAGTTCACCCGCCGCCGAGCAGTCCGTGCAGGCGGCGGCCGACCCGGCGAAGCCGCAGGCCGAGGAGCTCGACAGGCTGCTGGCGGACAGCAACAACAGCCGCTCCGCGGTGATCGGGGCCGTCGAGAAGACCAAGTCCTGCAAGGATCTCGACCAGGCGGTCACGGACCTTCAGGGTGCCGCCCGGCAGCGTCGCGAACTGGTGACGCGCCTGCAGGGGCTGTCCGTCGACAAGCTGCCGAACCACGCGCAGCTGACCGCTGCGCTCACGAAGGCATGGCAGGCTTCGGCCTCGGCCGACGACCACTACGCGGCATGGGCCGGGCAGGCCAAGGACGGCAAGAAGGTGTGCCGGCACGGCAAGGCGCGGGCGACGCCGGAGAAGTCTCAGGCGGACCGGGCGAGCGGCGACGCGAGCCAGGCCAAGCAGCAGGCGTCGGGGCTGTGGAATGCGATTGCCTCGAAGTACGGGCTGACCCGGCGGGCGGCGACGGAACTCTGACCCGGCGCGGGGCGGGGGGTGAGGGTGCGCCTGCGGCGGGCCCTCACCCCCCGCCCCGCGCTTTCCCGCTGCACCCGGTGTGCGGGCTCCGCCGGGGCCCGGCCTCCGGCGCCCGCTTCTCCGTCGCCGGAGGGGTTGGTTCTCCGCCGCCGGGCGACTCTCAGCCCTTCGCGCTGGCGTTGGACAAGGTGTTCGTCACGTCGACGAACCCCTTCTTCTCCGCCACCAGCCGCCCCTCCCGTACCACCTGGAACGTCACCTTCCGATTCACGATCCGCGGATACGCCGACGACCCCAGCATGTCCGCGTACCGCCATCGCAGCGGCGGCGTGAGGCCGCCGGTGTCCACCTGGACGCCCTGGTTCAGCGCGACCGTGAGCTTGCCCGCCGTGATCTGCGGCTCGTCGATCGTCTCGACGATCTTCTTCAGCACCGTGTACGCGATCCATGTCGTCTGGACACCCGTGTCGTCCGGGTCGATCCGGTTGTCGCCGAAGGCGTACTTGCGGATCGTGCCGCGCATCTCGTCCCAGCGGGGGTCCCCCGCGTCCGGGTACCACCCGGTGATGTACGCCCCCTCGAACGGGCTCTCCCGCCCACCCGTGCGGTTGATCATCGGCTGGTCGACGCTGCCGAGTACGGAGGAGATCCGTACGTCCCCGTACGAGGCCTCGAGCCTGCGGAAGGAGTCGAAGAACGTCTCCGTACGGTCCCCGAGCACCGCCGTCACACAGCCGCCGGACGTCCCGGCCCCCTGCAGTGCCTTCCCGGCCGCCTGGTCGTACGAGGTCGCCGCCTCGGCCGCCCTGACGTCCGAGGGGGAGGGCCGGTGTGCCTCCTTGAGGCCGGTGCTGAGCAGCCATGCCTGGGTGTCGCCGCCCAGGGTGTCGGGCCGCACCACGGAGACCCGGTCGCAACCACGTGCCAGTTGCTGGGCGTTGCCCGCGAGCAGTGCCGACTGGCCGCCGTTGACGGGGTACGAGTCGTAGCTGTTGAACTCCTCCTCGGAGGCGCCGTAGCCGCCGATGTACGGGATTCCCGCGACTTCCAGCGGCGCCATGAAGGCCTGCCCGTGCCGGCTGTACGAGCCGACGACCGCGACCGCCTTCTCCTTGACCGCCCGCCGGGCGCAGTTCGCCGCACCGATCGAGGTGTCCTCCTCGTTGCACCGCGTGACGAGCAGTTCGTGGCCGTCGATCCCGCCGTTGCTGTTCACCCAGCGTGCGTAGGCCCGCGCCATGGCGGTCATGCCCACCATGTTCGCCGTGTCGGGGCCGGCGGAGCCGTCGGGGGCCCAGGTCATGACGGTGATGGGCTCCCTGGAGTCCCCCGAGGCCCCAGGGAGCACACCGCAGCCGGTCATCAGCAAGGCCCCGGCCGCCGCCACACATGTGAGGAGTTTGTAGGGGCGGGGGGAGGTGAGGCGTCGCCATCCGGTCATGGGCATGAACATTTCCGCCTGCGGGGTAACGCTGATGTGTGCTTCGCTCAACGCTCGGTGACGTCCAGGTGAATTGCAGGGGGCGGTGCGGACCCGGATGAGAGGAACGTACGATCGACAACCGTGCAGCAAGGTTCGGAGAACACTTCCCGTCGCGGCCGTCGCTCCTCCACCATGGGCGGCATGCCGCTCAATGACGTTCCTTGGTGGCGCTGGCGCAGCAATGTGCGCTCGGCGCTGCACATGCTCTCCGACCCCGTCTTCCACCACGAGTGCTGGCTGGCCGGCCGCGAAGGGTACGGCGACGTCACCGACGCCGTGTACCGCCTGGTCGAGGACACCTGGCTGGACAACTGGTCCGCCGAGAAGTACGTGGGCACGATATTCCGCGACTCCGGCGAGGCGGCCCTCGTCGATGTCGCCGTGCTGCGGGTGCTGCGCATCATGCACCAGGTCGGCGCGGACGCCCCCGTCTCCGCCTACCTGGAGCACCACGGGTGGCCGGAGGCCGTACGGGCCGCCCGTGAGGCCCATGTGCTGCTCGCCACGAACGACGGGGAGGACCCGGACGTTCCGCCGCGTTCGCTCGATGTGCTTCGCATCATGACCAGAACCGCCTGAACCGCGGGCGGTGTGGCACGCTACGGGCATGACCGCGCCGCAGCCTGCCGACATCACCCCCGAGCAGTACGTCCTCACCCTCTCGTGCCCGGACAAACAGGGCATCGTGCACGCCGTGTCGAGCTATCTCTTCATGACCGGCTGCAACATCGAGGACAGCCAGCAGTTCGGCGACCACGACACGGGTCTGTTCTTCATGCGCGTCCACTTCACGGCGGACACCCCGGTGAACGTGGAGAAGCTGCGGGCCAGCTTCGCCGCCATTGGCGACTCGTTCCGGATGGACTGGCAGATCCACCGGGCGTCGGAGCGGATGCGGGTCGTGCTGATGGTCAGCAAGTTCGGCCACTGTCTCAACGACCTGCTGTTCCGTTCCCGGATCGGGGCGCTGCCGGTCGAGATCGCGGCCGTCGTCTCCAACCACACGGACTTCGCCGAGCTCGTCGCCTCGTACGGCGTTCCGTTCCGGCACATCCCGGTGACCAGGGAGAACAAGGCGGACGCGGAGGCGCAGCTGCTGGAGCTGGTCCGCGAGGAGAACGTCGAACTGGTCGTCCTCGCCCGCTACATGCAGGTCCTCTCGGACGATCTGTGCAAGCAGCTGAGCGGCCGCATCATCAACATCCACCACTCCTTCCTGCCGAGCTTCAAGGGCGCCAAGCCGTACCACCAGGCGCACGCCCGGGGCGTGAAGCTGATCGGTGCCACGGCGCACTATGTGACCGCCGACCTCGACGAGGGGCCGATCATCGAGCAGGAGGTCGAGCGGGTGGGCCACGGCGTGACGCCGGACCAGCTGGTCGCCATCGGGCGCGACGTGGAGTGCCAGGCACTGGCCCGCGCCGTGAAGTGGCACGCGGAACGGCGCATCCTGCTCAACGGCCGCCGTACGGTGATCTTCGCCTGAGGGCGGTACGGCTCACAGGCGGCTGAGGGACGCCGCCGCGAACAGCACGTCGCGAATCGCCTCGCGGTCGCCCTCCTGGCCGGCGGCCGCCTCGACGGGTGACACATGCCCCGCGACGAGCTGGCAGAACTCGACGCCGTCCAGCGCCACCTGCGCGACCGTGTGGTCGGGCGAGCCGAGCGCGGCCGGGGAGTCCAGCGCGATGTACCAGTTGCCGCCGCCCGAGCCCTCGATCTCCAGATGGAGCGAGCGGCCCGGCGATCCGGCCGTCACCAGGTGGCGTGCGGGCGCCGCGAGCCCGGCCCGGCGGCGCCCGGCGAGGGCGGCCGGGAGGAGCCGGGCCGCGAGGTCGATCATCCGGTGGAGATGGGCGGCGGACGGGGCCTCGTACGGATAGTCCACCGCGTCCGCGATGTCGCCGCCGTGCACCCAGCACTCGAAGGCCCGGTCCAGCAGGGAGTCCTGCAGCGGAAGGGCGAAGTCCCCGTACGAGACGGAGAGCTCGGCGACCCCGCGTCCTGCGAACGACACCGTGCGGATGAGGGCGTGGCTCTGCTCGCGCCAGGGCTGGCGGATGGCCCGGGTCGGCGGCCGCCGGGCGGCCGACCAGTACGCCTCGGTGCGCGCCGCCGGCGAGGCCGGGAGGGCGGCGACGGCCGCACCGGGGTCGCCCGGGCCCCGCCTGCCGACCCTGGCGACAGCGCCGCCGAGCGGATCGTCCAGGCCGAGGGCCGTGCTGACCAGGCCGTCGACGGTCATGAGATGGCCGATCACGCCGGCGACCGTCGTCTTCCGGTTGACCGCCCGCTCGCGCTCGAACCACTTCAGCCGTACCGGCGCATGCCATTCCGAGTCACCGAAGTCGCGGAGCAGCGCATCGAGCCGGGCGGTCTCCGCGTCGTACGGAGCGGCCCAGTCCGGCACCGGGATCGTGGCGGGGCGACGGCTCAGACAGGCGTCGAGCACCCGGGAGCGGAGCATCGGGTCGAGGTCCAGACTGCCGTCGGTGTGCAGCAGGCCGACCGCGTCGCGCAGCCGCAGCGCCTCGTCGGCGCACGCGGCGCACTCGGTGAGGTGCGCCTCGACGGCTTCGGTCTCGTCCGCGGAACAGGCGGCCAGGGCCCACGCGCCGAGGAGGGACTTGAGGACGCGGTGGGGGAGCACCAGGGCAGGCCGGGGCGCCGGCAGCGACGGTTCCGGAGCCGCCGGCCCGGGCTCCCCGGCCTCCGGTTCCGGTGTCGTCCCCTGCGGCCGGTCCGTGCCCGGGGCGGGCGGCGGTACGGCGTCGAGGTCGAAGTCGTCCGCGGCGGCCCTCGGTCCCGGTATGCGCCGTACCTCGTCGTCGCGCTCGTTGCCGTCGCGTCCGTCCGCGCCGTCGCCCGCGCTCACAGGGCCCGTCCGTATCCGGGCGGCGAGAACCCTTCCAGCGGGCGGGTGTGCGCGGTGGACAGCAGCTGCAGCCCGAGCCGCAGGCGCCGGCGGGCCTCGTCCTCGGTCACCCCGAGGTCGGCCGCGGTCTGCCGGTAGTCCCTGCGCTGGATGTACGCGAGCTCCAGCGCGGCCCGCAGCGGTGCGGGCATGGAGGCGACGATGTAGTCGGCGCGGGCCGCGGCGGTGGCGCGCTGCACCCGCTCCTCCAGGTCCTGCCGGTCCGCGGTGCCGTCCGGCCCGTCGTCGGCCGCGTCGTCGTAGTCCCGCGAGAACGGGGACGTCTGCGCACCGCGCAGACGCTGCACGGACTGACGGTGGGTGAGCCGGGCCACCCAGGACCGCATCGAACCCTGCTTGGGGTCGTACGCGTCGGGGTTCTCCCACACAAAGCCGAAGACCTCGCGGGTCACCAGGTCGGCGGCCGACTCGTCGTCCAGCATCCGGTGGGCCTGGCTGTGCACGAGCGAGGCGAAGCGGTCGTAGAGCTCGCCGAGGGCCGCCGCCTCGCCGCGTGCCAGCCGTTGCTGCATCCTGCGGTCCCAGCGGGGTGGTGTGTCTTTCGCCATAGGACCCCCAGCCCTGTGCCCTCGTCGCCTCGAATGTAGTCGGCCACGCCGACCATGAACGTCTCTTTGCGGCAAGTGCGCCCCTGAGCACGCCCTGGATGGTAGGGAATGCGGCGCTCCAGGGCGTTGAAATCGGACCTCAAGTGATCATTTCTGCCTGAAATCGCCTGTGTCTTCCTCGGTAGGTCGGTGTTTCATGGATGCGCGGTGGGGCAGCCGCCAGAGGAACGAGTACTTCCGGATCGTCGGGATTCCTGGAACGAGAGGCCGGATCGCGTGACTCTGAAGGTGGCCGAGACCGAGCAGGGCGTCTGGACCGTGCTGCACATCTGCGGCGAACTGGACCTGGTGACGGCTCCCGTCGTCCGCCGGCACGTCCACGACGCGGTCGCCCTCGGGCGCCACGACGTGGTGCTCGACCTCTCCGAGGTGATGTTCTGCGACTCCAGCGGCGTCGGCGTACTGGTCGCCGCCCGCCGGCTCATGAGCTCCTGCGGGGGCCGGCTGCGGCTGATCCTGCCCGCCCGCGGCGCCGAGGAGGGCTCGCACGTCAACCGGGTGCTGGCCGCTCTCGGGGTACGCCGGCTGTTCGCGGTGTTCCCCGACCGGTTCGCGGCCGTCGACGAGAAAGCCCGGCCGCTCCCGGCCTGAAACGTGTCCGGAACTCGGTGTGAGTACCAGGTTGTCACACCGGTGGCGCGCGTAAGTGACACGTGACGCCGCTCGGCGTCGTACGCTCCCCGCATGGACAGCGCAGAGTACGAGCGCAAGATCGCCTTCCGCTTCGCCGCCTTCGACCAGGACGGCAACGGATACATCGATCGCGCCGATTTCAACGCCGCCGCGGCCCGTCTGCTCGCCGAGTTCGGCACGACGGCCCGTTGCGACAAGGGCCAGGCGCTCTACACCGGGGCCGAGGCTTTCTGGCAGGGCATGGCGGGCATCGCCGACGTCGACGGGGACCAGCGCGTCACGCGCGAGGAGTTCGTGGGCGGGGCCGTGAAACGCCTGCGCGACAGCCCGGAGCGGTTCGCGGAGATCGCCCGCCCGTTCCTGCGCGCCGCGATCGCCGTGGCCGACAAGGACGACGACGGCGCGGCGTCGGTGCCGGCCGTGGAGCGGGCGCTGAAGGTGCTCGGTGCGAGCGCCGAGTCGGCGAGCCTGGCGGCCCGGAGCCTGGACACGGACCATGACGGCCGGATCGCCGAGGAGGACGCGGTCGCCGCGTTCGCCGTCTACTTCACGGTGATCGAACCCGACGCGTAGGCGCGCCACCGACCGGGCCGGGTGCGTGACCCTCTCGCCGGGGCCGCACCCGGTCCCACCTTCACCGGTCCGCGAGCGCCTCCGCGAGGCGGCTGACGGGGTCGCCGTCGACCCGCTGCACGGATCGCCCGGAGGGCCAGGTCGAGATCCCGTCGCCGGGCCGGCGGGCGTCAGGCGAACCGTTCCCGCAGCTTGTACTTGAGCACCTTCCGGAGCGTCTCGTTGCGCGGCAGCGCGTCCACCACCTCCAACTGCTCCGGCACCTTGTGCACCGCGAGCCCCTCCGCGCGCAGATATCCCGCGAGCGCCGCCAGCGACAGCGCCCCCGCCCCGGCCGGCTGCTCGACGACCGCGCAGACCCGTTCCCCGCGCACCGCGTCCGGCAGACCGATCACCGCCGCGTCAGCCACGTCCGGGTGGCGGTGGAGGAGGTCCTCGATCTCCTTGGCGGAGATGTTCTCGCCCTTGCGGATGATGATGTCCTTGAGGCGGCCGGTGAGGACCAGGTGGCCGCTCTCCTGGAGACGGCCGACGTCGCCGGTGATGAGGAAGCCGTCCCCGTCGAACGCGTCCCGTGTCGCGGCCGCGTCCAGATAGCCCTGGCAGACGGCTTCCCCGCGCAGCCGTACCTCGCCGTCCGTGCCGTTCGGCAGCGGCTTGCCGTCCTCGTCGGTGATCCGTATCTCCATGCCCTCGGGCGGCCTGCCCTCCGTCTCGGCGAGCTGCTCCACCGTGTCGTCCGGCGCGCCCATCGTGATCATGGGGACCTCGGTCATGCCGTAGCCGTGGGTGAGCTGGACGCCCATCTCCCGTACGACCGCGTGGTAGACCTCCGGCGGTTTCGGCGCCCCGCCGCCCGCCAGCAGCCGCAGGGTGGGGACCACCTTGACCGCGGGGTCCTTGCGCTGTTCGGTCAGGAACATCGAGTAGAACGCGGTCGAGCCGCCGGCGACCGTCACCCCGTGGCGCCGGTAGCCGTCCAGGGCGCCGGGCATGGCGAAGTGCTCGAAGAGAACCGCCGGGAAGCCGTAGAGCAGCAGCATCACGGTGTAGTCGGGCCCGGCGATATGGGCGAACGGAAACGCCATCGAGCCGATGTCGTCGGCCGACAGACGCAGCGCGTGGGCCAGGCATGAGCCGCCCGCGATCAGGCTGCGGTCGGTGTGCAGGACCCCCTTCGGGTCGGAGGTCGTTCCCGAGGTCCAGTAGATCCAGCGCACCGCCGTGCCGTCGGCGGGCGGCGGAGGGAGCACCGCGGGGTCGGCGTCCGGCAGCTGTTCGTACGCCTCGAGGACCAGCGGCGGACGGTCCGGTTCCGCCGCCAGCCGGTGTGCCATCGCGGTGTGGTCGAAGCCGCGCCAGGTGCCGGGTACGGCGAAGAAGCCCGCCTTCGACTCGCGCAGCGCGAACCCCACCTCGCGGTCCCGGTAGAACGGGATGACGGGCGTCTGCACGGCCCCGATCCGGGTGAGGGCGAAGGAGAGCAGGGCCGTCTCCAGGCGGGTCGGCAGCTGCCAGGCGACGACGGAGCCGGGGCGCACCCCCAGCTCGTACAGCCCCGCCGCGACCCGCTCGCAGCGGTCGCGCAGCTCGCCGAAGGTGAGGGTGCGCTCGTCCTGGATGAGGACGGGGCGGTCCGGGGTCAGCGCGGCGCGGCGCTCGATGAGCTCCCAGAAGGTGGCCGATGCGCCCAGGGCGTGTGCGGTCTCGTTCACTGCGTTCCCCGCTCCCTCATTGCTGACGGGTAGTCAGATCGTGCGCAGAGCGTAGAGCGCTGCGCCTTGTCGGTCCAGGGGTGCGGGGCTAGCCTGGGGGCCGGAACCAGATCTGACGGGTCATCAGATATGTAGCGGGCGGGGCTCGGATACGTGCCGTGCACGCCGAAGGGGACACCATGACGGAACTGCCTCGGATCGTCAGCGTCGACGACCATGTGATCGAGCCGCCGCACCTCTTCTCGGCCTGGCTGCCCGCCAAGTACCGCGACCGCGGCCCGCAGCCGCTCACCGCGGGCATCGGCGAACTGGCGTACACCGGCGGCAAGTACGTCATCACGATGGATCCGGACGGGCCGCCGACCGACTGGTGGATCTACGAGGACCTGAAGTTCCCGTACAAGCGGAACATCGCCGCCGTCGGCTTCGACCGCGACGACATGACCCTGGAGGGGATCACCCGCGCCGAGATGCGCCGGGGCTGCTGGGATCCGGGCGAACGGCTCAAGGACATGGACCTCAACCATGTCGAGGCGTCGCTCTGCTTCCCGACCTTTCCCCGCTTCTGCGGGCAGACCTTCGCCGAGGCGCACGACAAGGAGGTCGCGCTCGCCTGCGTACGCGCCTACAACGACTGGATGGTCGAGGAGTGGTGCGGCGACAGCGGCGGCCGGCTGATTCCCCTGTGTCTCATTCCGCTGTGGGACGTCGGTCTCGCGGTCGCCGAGATCCGGCGCAACGCCGCACGCGGGGTGAAGGCGGTGACCTTCTCCGAGATCCCCACCCATCTCGGTCTGCCGTCCATCCACACCGGCTACTGGGACCCGTTCTTCGCGGTCTGCGAGGAGACCGGCACGGTCGTCAACATGCACATCGGGTCGAGTTCGCAGATGCCGGCCGCGTCGCCGGACGCCCCGCCCGCCGTACAGGCCTCGCTCTCCTTCAACAACGCGATGGCCTCGATGATGGACTTCCTGTTCAGCGGGGTGCTGGTGCGGTTCCCGCAACTGAAACTCGCCTACAGCGAGGGCCAGATGGGGTGGATTCCGTACGCCCTGGAGCGCGCCGACGACGTGTGGGAGGAGCACCGCGCGTGGGGCGGGGTGCGCGATCTCATCCCCGAGCCGCCGTCGGCGTACTACTACCGGCAGATGTTCTGCTGCTTCTTCCGCGACAAGCACGGGGTCGCGTCGCTCGATGTGGTCGGGCGGGACAACGCCACGTTCGAGACCGACTACCCGCACGTCGACTCGACCTTCCCGCACACCAAGGAGGTCGCCCTCGACCACGTCAAGGGACTGGACGACGAGACGGTCTACAAACTGATGCGCGGAAACGCGATCCGGATGCTGGACCTCGACCTGGACAGGGACAGGTAGTGGACCTGTCGTGCACGCCGGAGGAAGAGGAGTTCCGGGCGCGGCTGCGGCAGTGGCTCGCCGCGGTGCTGCCCGGGCTGCCCGCCAGGCCCCGCCCGGACGACTGGCCGGGACGGCGGGCGTACGACACCGCCTGGCAGCGGATGCTGTACGACGCCGGGTACGCGGGCCTGCACTGGCCCGTCGACGCCGGCGGGCGGGGCGCGACCCCCACGCAGCATCTGATCTTCCTGGAGGAGACGGAGAAGGCCGGGGCGCCGTACGTCGGGGCGAACTTCGTCGGGCTGCTGCACGCCGGGCCGACGATCGCCGCCGAGGGCACGGCCGGCCAGCGGGCCCGCTGGCTGCCGCCGGTCCTGCGCGGCGACGAGATCTGGTGCCAGGGGTTCAGCGAACCGGAAGCGGGCTCCGACCTGGCCGCGCTGCGGACCCGGGCGGTCCGCGACGGCGACCACTACGTGGTCAGCGGCCAGAAGGTCTGGACCTCGCACGCGGAGGTCGCCGACTGGTGCGAGCTGCTGGTGCGTACGGATCCGGCGGCGCCCCGGCACCGGGGGATCAGCTGGCTCGCGATGCGGATGGGCGCCCCCGGCGTCACCGTCCGCCCCCTGCGCACGCTCGCCGGGTCCACCGAATTCGCCGAGATGTTCCTCGACGAGGTGCGGGTGCCGGTCTCCCACCGGGTCGGCGCGGAGAACGACGGCTGGCGGGTCACCATGGTCACCCTGTCCTTCGAGCGCGGTACGGCGTTCGTCGGCGAGGTCGTCGCCTGCCGCCGCACCCTGGCCGCCCTGGCCGCCGAGGCCCGGGCGAACGGCCGCTGGGACGACCCGGTGCTGCGCAGGACGCTCGGCAGGCTGAACGCCGAGTTCCGGGCGCTGTGGCGGCTCACGCAGTGGAACGTCGGCGAGGCGCAGCGCAGCGGCGGCGTGCCCGGCACCGGCGGCTCGGTCTTCAAGCTGCGCTACTCGCAGGCTCGCCAGGAGCTGTACGACACGGCGGCCGAGGTGCTCGGCGCCGACGGAGCCGATCTGGACCGGGAGTGGGTCCTGGACCGGTTGACATCGCTCTCGTACACGATTGCCGCGGGCACCTCGCAGATCCAGCAGAACATCGTCGCCGAGCGGATCCTCGGCCTGCCGAAGGGGCGCTGAGCGGACTGTGGACTTCCAGCTCTCGGACGACCAGCGGGCCCTGCGGGCGGGGATACGGGACCTGCTCGCCGGACGCTTCGGCAGGGACCGGATGCGGGCCGCGCTCGACGCCGGCACGGACGTCGACCCGGGCATGTGGGGGGAGCTCGGCGCGGCCGGGTTCTTCGCACTGCGGCTGCCGGAGTCGGCGGGCGGGGTGGGGCTGGGCCTGCCCGAGTCGGTCCTGCTGTTCGAGGAGGCGGGACGGGTGCTGCTGCCCGGGCCGCTGGTGGCCACGCATCTTGCCGCGGGTGCGGTGAAAGGGGCGGCCGAGGGCCGGTCGGTGGTCGCGGTGCTGGACGCAGGGCGGCCGGTGTCCCATCTGGACGCGGCGGATGCGCTGATCTTCCTGGCGGGAGAGGTGGTGCGGGTGGTGGAGGGGGATGCGCTGCGCGCGCTCGTACGGGGCGCCCGTCCCGTGCGGTCACTCGACCCGCTCACGCCGCTGCACCGCGTGACGGTCCCGGCCGCGCCCGGGGACCCGGTGCCCGGGGCCGACGGGGCGCGGCTTCGGCTCGAAGGCGCCCTGCTGGCCGCCGCCGAGCAGCTCGGCAGCGCCGCGCGCACCACCGATATGGCCGTTCAACACGCCCGTGGGCGCAAGCAGTTCGGTGCGCCGATCGGCTCCTTCCAGGCGGTCAAACACCTGTGCGCCCAGATGCTGGTGCGCGCCGAACTGGCCCGTACCGCCGTGTACGCGGCAGCCGTGACCGCGGACCCGGCCGAGATCGCGGGCGCCAAACTGCTCGCCGACGAGGCGGCCGTCCGCAACGCGCGCGACTGCCTTCAGGTGCACGGCGGAATGGGCTTCACCTGGGAGGCGGACGTGCATCTGCACCTCAAGAGGGCCTGGCTGCGAGCCGGGCAGTGGCTGACGGCGGCCGAGGCGGAGGAGTCGCTCGCGGCCGATCTGGACCGCTGTTGAGGGGTGGGGTGCCGACGGGCGCCGCGCACATCCTGGTGACGGGAGAGGCCCCTGAGGTTCACGCTACGGAGTTACGCAGTGCAGTCAGAGGGCGTCGATACCGGCTTGTGTCCTTTGCGTGATTCGTCACACGCCGCAGTTGCCGTCGGCTCGGGTACGCTCCGTTGGATGCGAGTGGTTCTGGAACCAAGTGGTCCGGATGTTGCCGATGTGGCGACTCCGGTCCGGCCGAGGTGCCCTGCTCGCGCTCCAGGAAGTCGCGCGGTGCCCGCCCGGGGAACGGTTCTCGAGGCCTCGGCGCGCTTCTGTTCGACTCCCCGCGACGCGCGTCGCACAGTATGCACCACGCGTACTCCTTCGCGCTGGAATATGCCCGAAGCGCTTGTTGCGGTGACTGTACGTCAACCATGCTGTCTCGTAAGGGAATCACGTTCCGTGATCCCGAGGAGGCGCGAGGCGATGTGTCCGCCGGTTCGGATGGTGTGAGCGGTGCAGGTGCTTCAGGTTCAGTTGGAGGTCGGGCCGGATCCCGCAGAGGTGGGGCGTGCCCGTAGGTGGGCGCGGTCGAGGCTGGCCGGGTCCGGGATAAGGGACGACGAGCCGCTGGCCGAGACGCTCATCCTGCTGATCTCGGAACTGGTCACCAACGCGGTGGTCCACACCGGCTGTCCGGCGGTGCTGCGCATGCTGTTCGGCGCGACAGGCACGGCCGGGGCGGCCGGGACCGTACGGGTCGAGGTGGCCGACAGCAGCTGCCGCCCGCCGCAGCAGAGGCGCGCGGTGGGCGAGGACACCGGTGGCCGGGGCCTGGAGCTGGTCGACGGACTCGCCGACCGCTGGGGCTGGCAGCCGGAGGGCGCCGGCAAGCAGATCTGGTGCGAGGTGGACCGGGGGGTGCCGGTGGTGCAGGTCCAGATCCAGGCCGGGGCGCATGACCAGGCACGGTACGAGCCGTCGCCCGCCGCCGTCATCCCTCACGCATGAACATCCGGGGCTCTCACAGGACGGCCACCGGTGCCACCGGGGTGCCAGTGGCACCGACGAACGGTTCCGGCATCGCGGAGAGCAGGAAGCCGTAGCGCTTCGCCTCCGCACAGGCGGTGGACAGCCCTTCCAGATTCCAGTTCTGGCCCTGCAGCATGCCCATCTCGACCAGATCCAGCGCATGCACGCCCAGCCACAGATCCTCGATCTCCGGCGGGAAGATCTCGAACGTCAGCGTGTCATTGGCGACCGCGGCGACATCGCGCGCATGGAACCACTCGGGCGTCCGGACCGACAGACCCGGTGACGGATAGGCGTACGCCTGCTTGTCGCCCGCCAGATACACCTGGACCTGCCCGGTCCGTACGAGCACGAGGTCACCGGCCCGGACCCGGACCCCGCCGAACTCCTCGGCCGCGTCCAGGTCTTCCGGGGTCACGGCGTGATCGCCGGGCAGCCGGTCCACGCCGTGGGCGCGCGCCACGTCCAGCAGCACGCCGCGGGAGACGAGGTGCCGGGGTGCGGCGATGGAGCTGAACTGTGCGCCGGCGTGCGCGGTGACGGTGTCGGCCGGGCGGCCGTTGTAGATCCTCCCGGAGTGCGAGGCGTGCGTGAGCGCGTCCCAGTGGGTGGCCGCCTGCAGACCGAGCGTCACGATGTCGTCGCTGGTCGCCACCGTGCCGGGGCCGAAGAGCTCCTGGTTGATCTGGACCATGGCGTGCAGCGGATTCACCCGCCCGGGGATCAGCCCGCTCTGCACCCCGTCCTGCCGGAGGGGGAGCGCGAGAGGGATGCGCTGCCCGGTGCGGACGGTGGCCGCGGCATCCCGTACCACGGAGTCGGTGATCAGGTTGAGCGTGCCGATCTCGTCGTCCGCGCCCCAGCGCCCCCAGTTGTTCACGCGCTTGGCGATCTCGTGGAACTCGGCCGGCAAGGACATCGATGCCTCCTGGAATCCGTGGGTTGCCGGGTCTTGTGCTGACGGAGCCGACTGCCCGTAAAATCTAACGGTCCGTCAGAAACCGTGGGAAGGGGCCGGCATGGGGAACTTCTTGGCAGGCAAGGTGGTGGCCGTGACCGGTGCCGGCCGTGGCATCGGACGAGCGGTCGCGCTCGCCGCGGCGGCGGAAGGGGCCCGGGTCGTGGTCAACGACTACGGCGTCTCCGTCGAGGGCGGCGAACCGGGCAGCGAGGTGGCCGAGTCCGTCGTCAAGGAGATCGAGGCGGCGGGCGGCACGGCCGTCGCGGTCGCCGACGACATCTCCACGATGGCGGGCGGGCAGCGGGTCGTGGACACGGCGCTGGCGGAGTTCGGCCGGATCGACGGCGTCGTGTGCGTGGCCGGGATCCTGCGCGAACGGATGCTGTTCAACATGTCCGAGGAGGAGTGGGACCCGGTCGTCGCCACCCATCTGAAGGGCACTTTCACCGTCTTCCGGGCGGCCTCCGCGGTGATGCGGAAACAGGACGGCGGCGGCACGCTGATCGGCTTCACCAGCGGCAACCACCAGGGCAGCGTCGCCCAGGCCAACTACAGCGCCGCGAAGGGCGGAATCATCTCGCTCGTCCGCAGTGCGGCGCTCGGCCTGCACAAGTACGGCGTCACGGCGAACGCGGTGGCCCCGGTGGCCCGGACCCGGATGTCGGCGAACGTCCCTATGGAGCTGAAGGAGATCGGCGAACCGGAGGAGGTGGCGGCCCTGGTCGTCTACCTGCTCAGCGACCGGGCCCGCGCCGAGCGGATCACCGGCCAGGTCTACACGATCGCCGGCCCGAAGATCGCGGTCTGGGCCCAGCCGAGGGAACTGCGCGCGGGGTACGCGGAGGGGGCCTGGACGCCGGAGCGGATCGCCGACTTCCTGCCGGGGACGGTGGGGGTGGATCCGATGCCGATGCTGGCGCGGCTGGAGGAGATGGCGGCTGCGGCGGCGCGAGGGGCACGGCCCAACGCGTGACCGGTGCCGGGCGGCCAGGCCGTCCGGTGACCGACCATCCGCCCGCCCGTCCGACCCCGAGGAGGGAACGTGGACTTCGCGTTCGACGCAGCGGACGACGCCTTCCGGCAGGAGGCACGGTCCTGGCTGGAGGACCGCCTCGGGCGGCCCTGCGCCACCGAGGGCGGCCGCGCCTGGGAGCAGGAGCTCGGCCGCGCCGGCTGGATCGGCCTCGGCTGGGACGCTGGCGAAACCGGCTACGGAAACCGGCAGGCCACCCTCACCCGGCAGATCGCCTGGGCGGAGGAGTACGCCCGCGCCGGCGCCCCCGCCCGCGTCGGCCACATCGGCGAGAACCTCCTGGCCCCCATCCTCATCGCCCATGGCACGCGCGCCCAGAAGCAGCGCTTCCTGCCCGCCGTCGCCCGCGGCGAAGCACTCTGGTGCCAGGGGTACAGCGAACCCGGCGCCGGTTCCGACCTCGCCGCGGTGCGGACCACCGCCGTACCGGACGGCACCGGCCGGTACACCGTCACGGGCCAGAAGATCTGGACCTCGCTCGCCCGCGAAGCCGACTGGTGCTTCGTCCTCGCCCGCACGGATCCGGGCTCGCAGCGCCACCACGGGCTGTCGTTCCTGCTGGTGCCGATGGACCAGCCGGGCCGGGTCGAGGTACGGCCGATCCGTCAGATGTCGGGGACGAGCGAGTTCAACGAGGTGTTCTTCGACGGCGCGGTCGCCGAGGAGGTCGTCGGCGGTGAGGGCAACGGCTGGACCGTCGCCATGGGGCTGCTCGCTCTCGAGCGCGGTGTCTCCACCCTCGTCCAGCAGATCGGCTTCGCCGCGGAGCTGGACCGTGTGCTCCGCACCGCCGTGGCCGGTGGTGCGGTCGCCGACCCTGTACTGCGCGAACGGCTCGTGCGGCAGTGGGCCGAGCTGAAGACCATGCGCTGGAATGCCCTGCGCACCCTGGGCGGTTCCGGCGACGCGGGCGCCCCGAGCGTGGCGAAACTCCTCTGGGGCGGCTGGCACAAACGCCTCGGCGAGCTCGCCGTGGAGGTCAGGGGCGCCGCCGCGGCCGTGGGGCCGGACGACTGGACGCCCACCGCACCGTACGAACTCGACGAGGCACAGCGCCTGTTCCTTTTCGCCCGGTCCGACACCATCTACGGCGGCTCGGACGAGATCCAGCGGAACATCATCGCCGAGCGGGTGCTCGGCCTACCGAGGGAGCCGAGATGAGAGGCGTCGTCTTCGACGGCACACGGACCGAGGTCGTCGACGACCTGGAGGTACGCGACCCGGGCCCCGGCGAGGTGCTGGTCGCGGTGGCCGCCGCGGGCCTGTGCCACAGCGACCTCTCGGTCGTGGACGGAACCATTCCGTTCCCGCTGCCGGTGGTGCTCGGGCACGAGGGCGCCGGCGTGGTGGAGGCGGTCGGCGCGGGCGTCACGCATGTCGTGCCCGGCGACCATGTCTCGCTGTCCACGCTGGCCAACTGCGGCGCCTGCGCCCAGTGCGACCGGGGCAGGCCGACGATGTGCCGCAAGGCGATCGGGAGGCCCGGGCAGCCGTTCTCGCGGGGTGGCAAGCCGCTGTACCAGTTCGCTTCCAACTCGGCGTTCGCCGAACGGACCCTCGTCAAGGCCGTGCAGGCGGTGAGGATTCCCGCCGACATCCCGCTGACGTCCGCGGCCCTGATCGGCTGCGGTGTACTGACGGGGGTCGGGGCCGTGCTCAACCGGGCGAAGGTCGACCTCGGCGACACGGTCGTCGTGATCGGCACCGGCGGAATCGGGCTCAACGTGATCCAGGGCGCGCGGATCGCGGGCGCACTGACGATCGTGGCGGTCGACGCCAACCCGGCGAAGGAGGTGGTGGCGCGGCAGTTCGGCGCGACGCACTTCCTGCCGTCGGCGGACGGCGTACGCGCGATCCTGCCGTCCGGCGCGGACCACGCCTTCGAGTGCGTGGGCCGCACGGAACTCATCCGGCAGGCGATCGACCTCCTCGACCGGCGCGGCCAGGCGGTCCTGCTGGGTGTCCCGGCGGCGACGGCGGAGGCGTCGTTCCTCGTCTCGTCGATGTATCTGGACAAGTCGATCCTGGGCTGCCGGTACGGCTCCTCGCGCCCGCAGCGCGACATCGCGCTCTACGCGGACCTGTACCGGCAGGGCACGCTGCTGCTGGACGAACTGGTCACGGAGACCTACCCGGTGGAGGATTTCGAGAAGGCGGCGGACGACGCGCACCACGGGAGAGTGGCGCGCGGTGTGCTGGTCTTCTAGGGCCTTTCGTTTGGATCATGCCGGGCCCCGCGAGCCCAGCATGATCCAAACGAAAGGCCCCAGGCGCTCGGGCGCCGCATCCGCATGCTCACCGACTCCGCGCTCCCGCGCGGAACGTCCGCCGGTACACCGTCGGTGACACCCCCAGCGCCGCCTGCATGTGCTGGCGCAGTGACGTCGGCGTCCCGAACCCCGCGTCCCGCGCCACCTGATCGACCGACAGATCCGTCGACTCCAGGAGGCCGCGGGCCCGTTCCACCCGCTGCTGGGTCAGCCACTGTCCGGGGCTGATCCCGACCTCCTCACGGAACCGGCGTGTGAACGTCCGGACGCTCATCGATTCCTGCTGCGCCATGTCGCGCAGCAGGATCGGCCGGTCGAGCCGCCCGAGCGCCCAGGCCCGCGCACCCGTCGTGGTCGCGGACCGGTCCTCGGGCACGGGGCGTCGGATGTACTGCGCCTGGCCGCCGTCCCGGTGCGGCGGTACGACCATGCGGCGGGCGACCTCGTTGGCGACGGCCGTGCCGTGGTCGCGGCGCACGATGTGCAGACAGAGGTCGATGCCGGCGGCGACGCCGGCCGAGGTGAGAATGTCCCCGTCGTCGATGAACAGCACGTCCGGATCGACCCGGACCCGCGGGAACAGCTGCTGGAAGTGGTCGGCGGACGACCAGTGCGTGGTGGCGGGGCGCCCGTCGAGACACCCGGCGGCGGCGAGGACGTAACTGCCCGTGCAGATCGACACGAGCCGGGTGCCCGACCTGATGTACGCGAAGGCCGCGGCGAGTTCGTCCGTCAGCCTGCCCTCGTCGTGGACCGGGCCGAGCTCGTAGGAGGCGGGGACGACGACCGTGTCGGCGGTGGCCAGTGCCTCGGGGCCCAGCCCGACCATGATGGTGAAGTCCGCGTCGGTGGTGACCGGCCCGGGCGGCCGGACGGAGCAGGTCACGACCTCGTACAGGTTCGGGTCCGGGTCGCCGGGGTCGGCGCTCCGCGCCCGGCCGAAGATCCTTTGCGGGATGCCCAGTTCGAAGGGGAGCAGCCCGTCGAGGGCGAGGACGACGACGCGGTGCCGCATGGACGCGGGCCCCTTTCACCTCTCGGCCGTGGACAGGACCTAGTGGTATAGACCTTAAACTGATACATGTCACTGATGTGAAGGAAAAGTCAGCAGAGCGCGCACACATTCCCGTTACCCCTCCCGGGGCGGACCGCGAAGGCGTCCCCTCCCGGTCGCCCGCCCCGAGCCGTACGGGTCCCTTGTCGCCCCGGGATGCGGGGTGGGACGGCGACCGTCCGGGAGGTGAGCTCTGGAACCGCAACTTCCGGCTTTTCTTCATCGCCCGTACCGCCGCGCTCTTCGGCGACGGCATGATCCCGGTGGCGCTCACCGCGGGCCTGCTGGGCGCCGGCCGCCCGCACTCCTCCGTCGGTTTCGCGCTGGCCGCCTGGATGGGCCCGCTGGCGCTGTTCGTGCTCTTCGGCGGCGTACTGGCGGACCGGTTCACCCCCCGTCGGATGATGATCATCGCCGACGCGCTGCGGCTGGTCGGGGCATCCGTGCTGGCCATCTCCTTCGCGACCGGCAACCCCCCGCTCTGGGCCGTGTACGCCCTGAGCGCGGTGGCCGGCGTCGGCGCCGCACTCTTCCAGCCGGGCGTCGCGTCGACGGTGCCCCGGGTGGCGCTGGACGTGCAGCGCGGCAACGCGGTGCTCCGGGTCTCCGAGGCGCTGATGACCATGGCGGGCCCGGCCTTCGCGGGAATGCTGGTCGGGCTGGCGAGCGCCGGAGCGGTGTACGCGGCGAACGCGTCGACGTTCGCGGTCTCCGGCGTCTGCCTCTTCCTGCTGCGGCTCGCCCCGATGCCGTCGGACGAGACGCACCGCGGCACCTTCGTCGCGGAACTGGTGGACGGCTGGCGGGAGTTCAGGGCGCGCAGCTGGTTGTGGGGCGTGATCGCGATCTGGACGGTGTACGGATTCACCGTGCTCGGCCCGATGCTCCCGCTGACCGCGGTCGAGGTCACCGAGGCGCATGGCTCGGGGACGTACGGCGTGATGATGGCGGTGAACGGCGCGGGCAGTGTGGTCGGCGGCCTGCTCGCCCTGCGGCTGAGACCGCGCCGCCCGCTCGCCGCGGGCGCGATCGCGCTGACCGGGGTCTGCCTGAACCTCGTGGTGCTGGGCCTCGGGATGCCGGTGTTCGCGCTGGGGGCCGGGCAGTTCGTGTCGGGCGCGGTGTTCGCGTTCTGGCTGGTGATGTGGTCGACGACGGTTCAGACGCACGTCCCGCCGGAGGCCCTGAACCGGCTCCATGCGTACGACGTGGCAGGCTCCCTGCTGATGCTGGCGGCGGGCCGGGCGCTGGCGGGACCGGTCGCGGACGCGGTGGGCGCACCGGAGGTGCTGCTCGCCGGAGCGGTGATCAACCTGCTGGCGGTGGCGGTGCTGCTGGCCGCCCGGCCGATCCGCCGGCTGGAGCGGATCGGGTGACGAGGGCGACTGCTGCCGGGCGTCGCTGACGGTCGCGGCCGGGCACGGGGCCCGGGCGCGGGCGTGACGAGGGCCGTTGCCGGACCCGATGTCTCCGGGGCGGGTGACCGTACGCCCGCCTTCGTGGCCCGATTCCTGCGAACAGTGTCCGCCGGGCCACTCGTCCGTGAGGCGGCCAGGACCGGATGCTGATGAACGTGACCCAGACAATCGAGAACGCCGCCCGGGACGACGACCGGCAGGCCGTATCCGCAGCCCCCGGTCGGCCCTCCCGCCGGCGCGTTCACCGCGCCTGGATCGTCGCCGTCGTCACCTTCGTGACGATCATCGGCGGCGCCGCCTTCAACTCGCTGCCCGGCCTCCTCATCGAACCGCTGAACACGGAGTTCGGCTGGTCCCGTGGGGAGATCGGGCTGGCCGTCTCGATCGACATGGCGCTGTACGGACTGACCGCTCCGTTCGCCGCCGCGCTGATGGACCGGTTCGGGATCCGCCGGGTGGTCGTCGTGGCCCTGTCCACGGTCGCGGCGGGGGCTCTGGCCAGTGTCTGGATGACGGCCGCCTGGCAGCTGATGATCTACTGGGGCCTGCTGGTGGGCCTGGGTACCGGCTCGATGGCGTTGGCCTTCTCGGCGACGGTCACCAACCGCTGGTTCGTCGCCAGGCGCGGTCTGGTCACCGGCATCCTCACCGCGGCCGGCGCCTCCGGCCAGCTGGTCTTCCTGCCGCTGTGCGCCTGGATCGTCGAGGAACACGGCTGGCGCCCGGCCTCGGTCACCGTCGCCCTGGCCGCACTCGTCGTCGTGCCGTTCGTCTGGTTCCTGATGCGCGACCACCCGGCCGATGTGGGCCTGGCCCCGTACGGCGGCGGATACGTGGAGAAGCCGGTGCCCGCGCGGGGGGCGGCGAGCCGCACCGTGCGCGTCCTGTTCGACGCCGCCCGCACCGGACCGTTCTGGCTGCTCGCGGGCACGTTCGCGATCTGCGGCGCCTCGACCAACGGCCTGATCCGTACGCACTTCGTGCCGTCGGCCCACGACCACGGGATGCCCATCACCGCGGCCGCCTCGCTGCTGGCCGTCATCGGCGTCTTCGACATCATCGGCACGGTCTTCTCCGGCTGGCTCACCGACCGCTTCGACGCCCGCCGGCTCCTCGCCGTCTACTACGCGCTGCGCGGCATCTCCCTGATGTTCCTGCCGATGCTGATGGCGCCGTCCGTGCACCCGCCGATGGTCTTCTTCATCGTCTTCTACGGCCTGGACTGGGTGGCCACGGTCCCGCCGACGCTGGCCCTGTGCCGGGAGCAGTACGGCGAGGACAGCGCGATCGTCTTCGGCTGGGTCCTCGCCTCCCACCAGGTTGGCGCGGCACTGGTGGCATTCCTGGGCGGCGTGGCGCGCGATGCGTTCGGCTCGTACGACATGGTCTGGTACGCGGCGGGGGCGCTGTGTGCGACGGCGGCGCTGATGGCGCTGGTGATCCGGCGGCAGGCCCGGACCCCGGAGCCGGTGGCGCCGGCGGGCATCGGCTGAGGTGGCGCTCACCCGCTGAAGCGCCCGAACGCCCCCCGGTGGAACAGCAGCGGGCCGTCCCCGTCCGCCGCCCCCAGCGCCTCCACCCGCCCCACCACGATCAGATGGTCGCCGCCCGTGTGGACGGCCTGGATGCGGCAGTCGACCCAGGCGGGAACGGAGCTGAGCAGCGGCGAACCGGTCGCGGGAGCGGCCCCGTACGTCACTCCGGCGAACTTGTCGGCCCCGCTCACCGCGAACTTCCGGCACAGCGCGCCCTGTTGCGCGCCCAGGATGTTGACGCAGAACGCCCCGGCGTGGGCGATGCGCGGCCAGGTCGTCGAGGTGCGGGCGACCATGAAGGCGACCAGTGGCGGGTCGAGGGAGAGCGAAGCGAACGACTGGCAGGCGAACCCCGCCGGGCCGTCCGTGGTGTGAGCGGTCACGACGGTGACGCCGGTCGCGAAGTGGCCGAGCACACGCCGGAATTCGGCCGGATCGACGGGCGGCCGTTCGCCGTCGGCGACGGCCCGCAGATCGGGGCGCGGCAGCGGATCGACCGGCGCCGGGCCGGCGGTCGTGGCGGCGCCGACGGACCTGAGGTACCGGACGGCGGTGGCGGCCATGCCTGCGTGTCCCATCACACCCCCCATTGAAATTGACGGATCGTCAGATAGGAAGAGGGCCGGTCCGGTTCGTCAAAGCCCCCGGTACTTCGGCGTGCGGCGTTCCATGAAGCTCGCCACGCCCTCGCCGGCGTCGTGCGTCGTCATGTTGATCTCCTGGGCCATCGCCTCGGCGGCGAACGCCGTCGCCCGGCCGGTGTCCAGGGACGCGTTGATGAGTTGCTTGGTGAGAGCGAGGGCGCGGGTCGGGCCGTCGGCCAGGCGCTGGGACCACTCCCGGGCCGCCGCGGTCAGTTCCTCGGCCGGGACCACCCGGTTGACCAGGCCCAGACGTTCCGCCTCCGCCGCGGGAAGCGCATCGCCGAAGAACATCAGCTCCTTCGCGCGCTGCGGGCCGATCAGGCGCGGCAGCAGATACGCACCGCCACCGTCCGGGACGAGGCCGCGGCGTACGAACACCTCGATGAACTTCGCCGAGTCGGCAGCCAGTACCAGGTCGCAGGCGAATGCCAGATGCGCGCCGATGCCGGCCGCCGTCCCGTTGACGGCCGCGATCACCGGCTTCTCGCAGTCCAGGACCGCGGCGATCAGGCGCTGTGCGCCGAGCCGGATGATGCGGGCCACATCGCCGGCGATCCGTTCGCCGGCCGACGGGGCGCCGCGCAGGTCGGCGCCCGCGCAGAAGCCGCGACCGGTGGCGGTGAGGACGACGGCCCGGACCGAGGGGTCGGCGGAGGCGTCGGCGAGGAGCGCGATGAGGCGTTCGCGCTGGTCCCAGGTGACCGCGTTCATCGCCTCGGGGCGGTTCAGCGTGATCCACGAGACGCCGTTGTCGGTGGCGTGGAGTACCGATGAATCAACCGGTTCGACCGGGCCGGTGGGCTCGGTGGTGTCTTCGGGGGAGGACGGCATGAGGCAGCTCCTCGGCAGATGGCGTGGTGGGCGGCGGGACCGGAGGCGGGCCGGTCCGGGTGACCGGTGGGGCGGCGGCCGGCGCGGGGGGCTGGTCAGTGGCAGACGGCGAGCGCGTCCAGCGCCACGGCGCCCTGCCCGCGGCCCAGCACCATCAGCGGGTTGATGTCCAGCTCGGCGAGGTCGTCGCCCAGCTCCAGCGCCATTCGCTGCACGCGCAGCACGACCTCGACGAGCGCGTCGACGTCCACCGGCGGTCCGCCGCGTACGCCCTCCAGGAGGGCCCGGCCGCGCAGTTCGCCGAGCATCGCCCGCGCCTGGTCCTCGCCGAACGGCGGCACCCGTACCGCCGCATCGTGCAGCACCTCGACGAGTACGCCGCCGAGCCCGACCGTCACCGTCGGTCCGAACAGGGCGTCGTGCGTGACGCCGAGCATCATCTCGACGCCCCGCTCGATCATCTGGCAGACCAGGACGCCGTCCAGCTCGATGCCGTCGTAGCGGGCGATGTCGGTCAGTTCGCGGTACGTGTCGCGGACCTGGCTGGCGGAGGTGAGCCCGACCTTGACCAGACCCAGCTCCGTCTTGTGGGCCAGCCGTGCCCCGGACGCCTTCATGACGACCGGGTAGCCGACCAGACCCGCCGCCCGTACGGCCGCCGCCGCGCTGGTGACCAGCTGCTCGCGCGGGACGCGGATGCCGTACGCCCGCAGCAGCTGTTTCGCCGCGTGCTCGCTCAGCTGATGGCCCGGGCGCATCAGGGCCTGCGCCTTGCGGAACGAGGGCGACGGCGTGCGCGGCGCCTCGTCGAAGGGCGAGCGGTACGAGGCGGCGAACCGGTGATGGTCCAGATAGGCCTTCACGGCGGAGATGCAGTTGCCGAAGGTGCGGAAGGTGGCGACGCGGGACGAGCCGAGCAGCGTCGTGCGGTACGCGTCCTCCGTGCCGACCGGCGACCCCCACACCACGCACACCAGCTTGTCCGTGGTCTCCGCGGCGTCCACCAGGTCCTGCGCGAGCCGGTCGCTCATCGGGGGGAACGGGCCGGTGATCGGGCAGATCAGCACGCCGACCTCCGGGTCGGCGAGGAGCGCGTCGATGATCTTCCGGCCGCGCCAGTCGCCGACCGGGTGCCCGCCGTTGTCGACCGGGTTCGCCACGTTCAGATAGCCGGGTATCCATGCGTGCAGCTCGCGCTGCTTCTCATCGGACAGGGTGGGGAGCTTCAGCCCCGCGCCGGTCGCCAGGTCCGAGAAGTGCGCACCCGTGCCGCCGGAGATCGAATACACGACGACCCCGTCGGCCTGCGGCTTCCGTGCGCGGGCCAGCAGGGCGGCGGTGTCCTGGAGTTCGTCCAGCCCGTCCACCCGGATGACACCGAACTGCCGCATCGCCGCGTCCACCACCCGGTCGGCGCCGGTCAGCTTGCCGGTGTGTGACGCGGCCGTCCTGGCCCCCGTCTCCGTGCGGCCCACCTTGACCGCCACGACCGGAACACCGGCCCGCGCCGCGCGGTCGGCGGCGAGCAGAAAGGAACGCCCGTCCTTGAGCCCCTCCACGTAGCAGGCGATGGCCCCGACCTCGGGACGTTGCGAGAAGTACGAGATGAAGTCGGCGGTCTCCAGATCCGCCTCGTTGCCCGTGGGCGCCCAGTGCGACAGGCGTACACCGAGCTCCTGGAGGGTGTAGACCGGGCGGCCCTGGTGGCCGGACTGGGTGATGAGGGCGATCGCCGGTCCGTCGAGGTCGTCCCGGAACGGCTCGAACGCGTTGAGGTTGGTGTTCGGCCCGAGCAGCCGCAGCCCCGACCGCTCCACCGCGGCCGCCAGCCGCGCCTGGGCGGCGGCGCCCTCCTCGCCGGTCTCGGCGAAGCCGGAGGCGAAGGCGACTGCGAACTTCACCTTGGCCTGGCCGAGTTCCTCGATCACCGGGAGCGGGTCGCCGACCAGCAGCACCGCCAGATCGACCTGTTCCGGCAGGTCCGCGACGGAAGGAGAACAGGGCAGGCCGAAGACGGACTCCCGCGTGGGATGGACGGGGTGCAGCCGCGCCCCGACGCGCTCGGCCCAGGCGATGAGCTGCCGGGTGATGCCGGTGTTGGGCCGGCCGTCGGTGTCGGACGCCCCGATGACGGCCACGGACCCGGGCCGGAAGAACCGGTCCAGGTCGGGCACGGGGGCGTGCAGCGGGCGGCCGCTGACGTCGAGGTCGCCTTCCGCGGCGGCCGCCGTCATGCTGTGGACGGTCGCGTGAGGCTCTTCGCCGCAGGCCACCACCCGGGCGCGGAAGTGTGTGGTGAGGGTGCCGTGAGTCGATCCGAGCATCGTTCCGCCCACTTCTGCTAGAGGTCCGTCGGGGTACCTGTACCCGGCCAGCCCGAAGCTGACGCTATGTCAGATTACTGAACTGACGTTCCGTCAGGAATGGGTGTGCAGACAAAGACCGACGACGGGCTGCAGTGGGCAGGGGCACTCGGGGGCCGCCGTGCACCCCTGTGGGCGTCCGGGCCCGGAACGGGCGAGAGGGGCCTCCGGTCGCGGAGGCCCCTCTCCTGGTGCCGACGTGACGGCGCGCCGGCTACCAGGCCGGCACGCCCGCCGGCTGCCTCGTCGCGACGTTGACGCGGTTGAACATATTGGTGATGCCGATCATGAGGGTCAGTGCCGCGAGCCCCCGCTCGTCGAAGTGGTCGGCCGCCGCGTCCCAGACGTCGTCCGGCACCGCGTCGCCCCGGTCGCTCAGCCGGGTCGCCGCCTCGGTGAGCGCCAGCGCCGCGCGCTCCTCGTCGGAGAAGTACGGCGCTTCGCGCCAGGCCGCCACGGTGAACAGTTTCTCGTCGGCAACGCCCGACTTGCGGGAGTTGCGGACCCCGTAGTCGACGCAGAAGCTGCAGCCGTTGATCTGACTCGCCCGCAGGTGGACGAGTTCCAGTGTCGAGTCCGGGACGCCCTGGTTCCGTGTGGCCTTCAGGAGGTCCTGGATGGCGGGCATGGCCTCGGGGATGATGGCGGCAGGGCTCTTGATGCGTGCTTCCATGATGCTGCTCCTCGGATCTTCGGGGCCTGGGGCGACACCCGTTCGTCTTCGTCCTTCAGAGCACTGACGGAACGCGTTGAGCGGATGTGACGGGCGCCGAGGATTTTCTTGCGGGGGCCGGAGCGGAGGCCCCCCGGTGTCCCTGGGGACGCCAGGGGAGCGCCCGATCGCCACCGGCCGTCCGGGAGCGGCGTGCGTGCACTGCCGGGCGTTCCCGCCATCCCGGCCCAGGGCCGGGGGCTCGCAGGATCGCGAAGCGGCGGGTCGCGCGGCCCCGGGTCAGCCGGCCCGCCTCGCGAGCCTCTTGGCGATCTTCTCCGCGTCCAGGGCCATCTCGCGGAACATGCCGCTGATCGGATTGGTGAACCCGGTGAAGTACAGGCCGGGCGCCTGGTCCGGTGTGCGGCCGCCGTGCACCACCGGCTTGCCGCGTGCGTCCAGGACGCCGAGGTGCCCGACCAGCCCCTCCAGCGCCCGCCGGTAGCCGGTCGCCGCGATCACCGCGTCCGGCGTGATCCGGGTCCCGTCCGCCAGCACCACCGTGTCCTTGTCGAACGAGCCGACCGTTGCCACCGGTACCACCCGGCCGTCCCGCACCGCGTCGATCAGGCCCACGTCCTGGACCGGAATGGCGCCGTCCTTGACCCGTGAGTAGAGGCCGGTGTCCGGGCGCGGCAGCCCGTGTCCGGCGAGGTCGGGCACGGCTGCTCGGGCCATCAGCCGGCCGGCCCGGTCGACCAGCCGCACCGGCAGTCTGCGGACCAGGATGCCGGTCGCCTGGGCGGGCCAGCCCGCCGTCGAGCGGCGCACGATGTGCGGAACGGTGCGTACCGCGATCCGCACCCGGGAGGCGTCACCCTCCACCAGGTCCACGGCGATCTCCGCCCCCGTGTTGCCGATGCCGACGACCAGAACGTCCTTGCCCGCGTACGGGGCGGGGTTGCGGTAGTCCGAGGCGTGCACCAGTGCGCCGGTGAACGTCTCGCGGCCCGGCCAGTCCGGGACCCGCGGGGTGTGGTTGTAGCCGGTGGCCACGACCACGGCCCGCCCGGTCAGTACCCGTCCACCGGTTGCGGTCAGCTGCCAGCCGGTGCCGTCCGCCGCCCGGTCGATCCGGGACACCTCGACACCGGTCACCACCTCCAGCTCGTGGTGCTCGGCGTACTTCTCCAGGTAGCGCACCACGTCGTCGCGGGAGACCCAGCGCCCGAACCGGCGCGGCATCGCGAGCCCCGGCAGCGCGGACCAGCGGCGGGTGGTGTGCAGATGCAGCCGGTCGTAATGACGGCGCCAGGAGGCGCCGACCTTCTCGGACTTCTCCAGTACGACGGCCCGCACGCCCTGTGCGCGCAGGGCGGCCGCGGCGGCGAGACCGCCCGGGCCGCCGCCTATGACGTAGACGGGCCGGTGTTCCGTGGTGGCGGTGAGCGCGGAGCTGGGGTCACCGGCGGTAGAGGTGCTGTCGGACATGGTTCGGAGCGTAATCGCGTGCTTACTCGATGGGTCTCGGTCAAGATCGGAATCGATTGCGAATTGATCACGGGTGTGTGCCTTTGGTCCGCGTTCTGCGCACCTCTTGCGCAGCCGTGTCCGATCAGGTGAACTGACGTACCGTCAGATTCCTTGAGTGGGAGGCGCCCTGATGCAGACGATCTGGCTCGGCGCAGCCGAATGGCTCGCCGTTCTCCGCATAGGGCTCGGCCTCTGGTGGCTGGAGAGCTGGCGGCACAAGGACAAGAAAGGCTGGTTCGAACGCGGTACGGGCATCGCCTGGGCGGCGGACGTCGCGGGCAAGCACCGGTGGGCGGCGGTGCGGACCGGCTTCCGGCGAGTCGTCGCGCCCCGCCCCAAGGTCATGGCCCACATCGTCGTCTACGCCGAATTCGCCCTGGGGCTCGGCTTGGTCACCGGCTTCCTGACGCCCGTCGCACTCGTCGGCGGACTGCTCCTCAACCTGCTCTACCTGGTGCTGATGATCCACGACTGGGCCGAGCAGGGGCAGAACGCGATGATGGCGCTGATCTCGATCGTCGCCCTCTTCGCCATGTCCTGGCAGGTCTGGTCCCTCGACGAGGCGATCGGACTCTTCCGATGACCACGGGCACCCCCCGCTTCGACCTGCCCGAACCCGACGACTTCACCCGCCCCTACTGGGACGCGGCCGCCGAGGGCCACCTGCTGCTGCGCCGCTGTCACGCCTGCGACAGGCCCCACCACTACCCGCGCGAGTTCTGCCCGCACTGCTGGAGCGAGGACGTCACCTGGGAGCGGGCGAGCGGCCGCGCGACGCTCTACACCTGGTCCGTCGTCCACCGCAACGACCTGCCGCCGTTCGGCGCCCGCGTCCCGTACACGGCGGCCGTCGTCGACCTCGCGGAGGGGCCGCGCATGATGACGGAGATCGTCGACTGCGAGGAGTCCCGCCTCGCCATCGGCATGGAACTCCAGGTCGCCTTCCGGCAGGAGGAGGGCGGCGAGGCGGTACCGGTCTTCCAGCCGTGAGACGGCCCCGGCTCCGCCGCTCACCCGGCACGACTCAGAAGGACCTGCTGCGCCGCCGTGCGCGCCGTAGCTTCCACCGCTCCCAGACGTTGGGGTGGCGGATGACCACACCACCCATGCCGGCTGTTCCGGTGACGCGGATCAGCGGGGTGCCCGGAAGCCTTTCGTCCCTGGTCCGGTCCTTGAAGCCGCCCAGGCCGGGATCGACCTCGTCGGTCTCCGCGGCCCAGCCCGCCGGGATGATGATCCTGACCCCGCCCATCTGCCCGTTGACCTCCAGCTGGATCTCGCGCAGCCGGCATTCGGTCTGTGTGAAGTCGAGCCTGGCCCCGCCCATGCCGCCGTCCACGTCGATGTGCGCGGGGACCTTCCAGCGTCCTGTGCGCGCCGCGCCGTGGATGCCGCCCTTGAGGACCAGCGGCTTTCCCTGATCCCGCGGCGCGGGCCCCAGATCGGCGGTGAGGGGCGCCAGCTCGGCATAGGTCTTGGCGACCAGCGCCTGGCCCAGGCGCGTGTCCAGCTCGTCGAGGTCGATACGGCCCTCGGCCGCCGCCTCCCTCAACTGGTCCACCACGGCTTCACGGTCGGCGTCGGAGGCACGCAGCCGACTGACGGAGTTCGGGGGCTCGGCGGTCATGCACCTGATGATACGGAAACGCTCAGAGTCCGGGCGCGCCCCAGACGGGGAACCATCGCGCGAGATCCTTCTCCACCCGCAGGTCGTCCCCGAGCGTCGCCCTGATCTGCAATTCCAGCTGGTTGTCACGCTTTTCGGCGCCGTCCCCGGCCGGGGCGAAGGGGTAGAACGCACCGCGTTTGTACAGGTACACCAGCGCCAGCGACCGCCCCTCGCCGTCCCGGAACCCGATCAGCGAGCAGAGCAGCTGCGGGCCGAATCCGCCGTCCTGGAGCAGCGTGTTGACCGCGTGCAGATCGTTGACCAGGGCGGCCACATCGTCGGGTGAGCGGCGGGAGAGCAGCCAGGTGTAGCCGTACGTGTCCTGGCTGAACTCCACCGGGATGCCGCCCCGGTCCGTGTCCGCG
The DNA here is from genome assembly GCF_029428675.1 of Streptomyces sp. JH14. Lineage (GTDB taxonomy): Bacteria > Actinomycetota > Actinomycetes > Streptomycetales > Streptomycetaceae > Streptomyces. Next base: position 4,158,448 of record NZ_JAJNEL010000001.1, read on the forward strand.
TCGAGCAGTTCCTGGACGTCCTGCCGGATGCGGGCGAAGGTGCCGCCCTCCACTCCCGCGAAGCAGACCGAGCCCAGGCCGGTGGGGGTGAAGCCGGCGCCCGCCTGGAGGGTGAGGGCCGCGGAGGGTACGGCGAAGAGCTGGTCGAGGTCGGGGCGGACCGGTTTGCTGCGGCCGAGGATGGTGTCGAGAAGACCCACTGCGGGCTCCCTGGTTCCTTACGGGCGGGTGAGTTCGGTGGAGATGCGGGCCAGCTGGTCGAGGCGCTGCTCGAGGGTCGGGTGGGAGGAGAGCAGCCGGCTGAGGCTCTCCTTCGAGGAGAACGCCGGGACGAAGTAGAAGGCGTTGTACGGCTCCGCCTTCCGCAGGTCCTCCGTCGGGATCCTGGCCATCTGACCGCTGACCTTGGTGAGCGCCGAGGCGAGCGCGGAGGGGCGGCCGGTGAGGAGGGCGGCGGCGCGGTCGGCGGAGAGTTCGCGGTAGCGCGAGAGCAGCCGGGTGAGCAGGAAGCTCAGGCAGTACACGACGGCGCTGACCAAAGGGATCAGCATGATCGCGATGCCGACGGGGTCGCTGCCGCGGTTGCGGGACAAGCCGCCCCAGAGGGCGACGCGGGTGACGATGCCGGCCAGGACGCCGAGGAACGAGGCGATCGTCATGACGGCGACGTCCCGGTGGGCGACGTGCGACATCTCGTGCGCGAGGACGCCTTCCAGCTCCTCGGGTTCGAGTCTGCGCAGGAGCCCGGTGGTGGCGCAGACGAGTGCGGTCTTCTCGCCGCGGCCGGTGGCGAAGGCGTTCGGTACGTCCGTCCGGGCGATGGCCACCCGGGGTTTCGGCATGTCCGCCAGGGCACAGATCCGGTCGATGGTGCCGTGCAGCTCGGGTGCTTCCTCCGGGGTGACCTCGCGGGCACCCATGCTGAATGCGGCGATGCGGTCGCTGAACCAGAACTGGGCGATGAACAGACCGCCGGTGAAGATCAGGATGATCGGCCAGGCGCCCCGCAGCACCGCGAGAAGCACGCCCACCAGGACCACGTACAGCAGTCCGATCATAAACATGGTGGTGACCATGCGCGTGGTCAGACCGTGGTCGGGGGCGTAGCGGGAACGGGTTCGTGTCATGGAATGCCTCCAGCAACTCACCTGTCTCCCATAGTGCTCCTTTCCTGTGGGAACCCGATAAGCCGGATGAAGCCGGACGGGACGAGTGAGCCGGGCGGCCCGGAGGGCCGGTCACGGCCAGAGCAGCTCGCGCTCCCACACCCCGCCGTCCCGGCGGTAGCGCAGCCGGATGTGGCGCCTCCTGGCGTCGCCCTGGAAGAACTCGACCTCGTGCGGCTCGACCACGTACCGTGTCCAGCTCGCCACGTCCGCAGCCGGTTCCGCCTGCGCCCGTTCCCAGGCGGCGTCGGAGGCCCGGCCCAGCGCCTCGTAGGAGCCGAGCACCTCGCTCTGGTGCCCCACCAGCGCCGAGGCCAGCGCCCCGGTCGAGCGGGCGTGCAGGTCGGCCCGGCTCTCGGCGGGCGTACACACGGTGACGGGCCCTCGTACGCGCACCTGCCGGCCCTGCGCGGGCCAGTAGAAACCGAGCGCCGCGTACGGCCGGGCGGCGAGCTGACGGCCCTTCGCGCTGGTGGCGTGCGTGGCGAAGTGCCAGCCGCGGCCGTCCGCGTCGTGCAGCATCAGCGTCCGCACGTCGGGATGTCCGTCGGCGTCGACGGTGGCCAGCGTCATGGTGTGCGGCTCGGCCTGCCCGGCGGCCACCGCCTCGGCGAACCAGGCGTGGAACAGGGGGAGCGGGGCGCGGGGCGCGGCGGCGGGATCGAACGAGGGCAGCTCGACGTCCCATACGCGCTGGGCGTGCAGAAGGTCCCGGAAGGTGCGCTGGGCAGCGGTCGGTGCATCCGTCATGCCGCCCCATCATGCACGCCGGACGGCCCACAGGGCGCCGGCCGGCGGTGGGAAGCCGGGCGACGCCCTGTGTGGTGTGTGCTCAGAGCGGGAGCACACGGTCATGCGGTCGATCGTGCGGCCGGAAGGCCGCCAGGCCTCAGTGGGCCGGGGCGTACGCGGACTTCGGGTCCGGGCCGTGCGCGTTGTCGCTGCGGTCGCCCTCGAGGCACGTGAAGACGATCACCGTGATCGGGCCCGCCAGCGGGACGAGCCAGAACAGCAGCCACCAGCCGGAGCGGCCGGTGTCGTGCAGGCGGCGTACGAAGACACCCAGGATGGGCAGCAGGACGGCGAGCGAGTAGATCGCGATCAGGAACGACGTGCCGAGCACCACGTCGAGCACCACCACGATGATGGCGGCAATGAAGTGGAAGAGGATGAACATCCAGAATTCCTGGCGGCGCGCACGGCCGCTGAACACCGCGTACTTCTTCAGAACATCGAGATACCAGTGCATGTGTCCCCCCAAGGACGATGGAGAGGCTCGTCCTCGTTGGATCGAGCCCTGGAACGCCAGAACCTAAGTGGCTTGAAGTGCGCGGGTCAAAAAGTTATGAAGAGAGCGCTCTCAGACGGTGCCTGTGCGGGTGCGGACTCCTCAGCCCCGCCCGAGCACAACCGTGCCCGAGGAACAGAACCAGCCACCCGTTCCCGAGGCCACGGCCAGCTCTGGAAAGCTGCCGTCCGCCCTTCTGACCTGCCGTTCTCCCGCCTCACCACGGAGCTGACGGACGGATTCCACCAGGAGGAAGAGCCCGCGCATCCCAGGATGACAGGCCGAAAGCCCACCCCCGTCGGTGTTCACCGGAAGTTCGCCGGACCGACCGATACGGCCCTTCTCGACGAACGCGCCGCCCTCGCCCTTCGCGCAGAAGCCCAGGTCCTCCAGCGTCACCAGCGTCATGTACGTGAAGGCGTCATAGATCTCGGCCAGGTCGATGTCCGCGGGTCGCACCCCGGCCCGTTCGAACGCCAGGCGGCCCGAGACCACGGCCGGGGAGACCGTGAAGTCGTCCCACTCGGACATCGTGGCGTGCGAGACGTACTCGCCCGTGCCGAGGATCCAGACCGGGTCCTTCGCCGTGTCCGGCACGAACTCCTCGGCCGCCAGCAGTACCGCGCACCCGCCGTCGCTGCGGATGCAGCAGTGCAGCTTGGTGAACGGGTCCGCGATCACCGGGCCCGACAGGACGTCGTCCACCGTGATCGGGTCCCGGAACATCGCGTCCGGGTTGGCCGCGGCGTTCGCCCGCGCCTGGACGGCGACCTCGGCGAGCTGCTCCAGTGTCGTGCCGTACTCGTGCATATGGCGGCGGGCGGCCATCGCGTACTTGGCGATCAGGGAGTGCCCGTACGCCACTTCGAACTGGAGGGGGCCGCGCGAGCCGAACGACAGGTTCGACGTGCGGCGCCCGGCCCTGATGTCCGCGCGCGCCGTGGACCCGTACACCAGCAGCACGACGTCGGCGCGGCCGGCCGCGATGGCGTCGGCGGCGTGGGCGGCCATCACCTCCCAGGTCGCACCGCCGACCGCGGTGGAGTCCACCCAGGTGGGCTTCAGGCCCAGATACTCCGCGACCTCGACCGGGGCGAGCGTGCCGAGTCCGGCGGAGGCGAAACCGTCGACGGCCGAGCGGTCCAGGCCCGAATCGGCGAGCGCCCGGCGGGCGGCCTGGGCGTGGAGCGCGTACGGAGTGGAGCCGTCGACGCGTCCGCAGTCCGCGAGGGATATGCCGACGACAGCAACCTTGCGCGGGGGAGAGGCGGGTGAGGAAGGCATGAATCTGACGGTACATCAGATGCGGTGCAAGGGAATGGGTGGGCGGGTGCGCGGCTCTGGGTTTCTCGCGCCATCCCGCCTAACATGACGACCCGTCAGATCAGAGGCCTGCGGCCCCTGAGGGGAAGGAGCCCGACGATGGACGCCGCCTTCACCGCGGAACAGGACGAGATCCGCCGCACCCTGCGCGAGCTGCTGGCCGAACGCTGCGGCCCCGGCGAGGTCAGGAGCGCCGTACGGACTGCGCACGGGTACGACGCCACCCTCTGGCGGCAACTCTCCCAGGAGCTCGGGCTTCCGGGTCTCACCCTCACCCAGGAATACGGAGGGGCCGGCTGTGGTCCGGTCGAGCATGCCGTCGCCTGCGAGGAGACCGGCCGCGCCCTGCTGCCGTCCCCCCTGCTGGCCACCGCCGTGCTCGCCGCACCCCTCATCGCCGCAGTCGGCACCGAGGCCCAGCGCACCGCCCTGCTGCCTCGCATCGCCGCAGGCGAACTGACCGCGGCCCTCGCCGTCCCCGGCGGCTCACTGTCCGCCGCCCTCGGCCTCACCGGCGACACCACCGGCGGAGCCTGGGCGGGCGGCGGCCGGGCCGGCGGCGTACAGGCCAGGCAGGGCGCGCAGGGGTGGCGGCTGTACGGCGAGGCCGCGCAGGTCCTCGACGGACACAGCGCAGGGCTTCTGCTGGTCGCCGCCCATGCGGGCGGCTTCCCGCGCAGCCGTACGCTCCTCTTCCTCGTCCGTGCGGACGAGGCGGCCGGGCTCGTCCGCACCCGGCAGACCTCGCTCGACGAGACCCGGTCGCCGGCCCGCGTCGAACTGCGCGACACCGCCGCGGAACTGCTCGGCGCGGACGACACGGCCGATGCGGCCGGCCCGTCGGGCGCCCTGGCCGCCGTCGGGCGCACGGCCGCCGTCGCACTGGCGGCGGAGGCGGTCGGGGCGGCGGCGAGCGCACTCGACCGGACCGTCGCATATGTCAAGGCGCGCGAGCAGTTCGGCCGCGCCGTCGGCTCCTTCCAGGCCGTGAAGCACCGGCTCGCCGATCTCTACGTACGGGTGCAGGCGGCCAGGTCCGCGGTGTACTACGCGGCCTGGGACCCCGCGGCCGGCGGGCTCGCCCTCGCCCAGGCGCTGGAAGCCCTGCGGATCACCACCGCCGAGGCCGTCCAGCTGCACGGCGGGATCGGATTCACCTGGGAACACGAGGCGCATCTGTACTTCAAGCGGGCCGCAGGCGACGAGCTGCTCTTCGGGCCGGTCCACCGGCTGCGCGATCACGCCGCCGAACAGGCCGGGTTCTTCACACCGGACGTCCGGGGACGGGGCCGGGGGCAGGGGACGGGGCCGGCGGCGCGCGTCGAGGTGGCGGTCTGATGGCGCTCGGAGTCCGGCTGGTCCAGAAGGTGTCCTCGACCCGCACCTTCGCCAGGCTCGCCCCGCACGTCGTGCCCGCCATGGACCGCACGGTCCACCGGCTCACCCGCGGCAAGGTGCTGCTCAGCGCACAGCTGCTGCCGGGCGTGATCCTGACCGTGCCCGGCGCCAGGAGCGGGCACCTGCGGACCACCCCGCTGGCCTGCATGCCGGAGCGGGGCGAGCGCGGTGACCCTTCGTGGATTCTCATCGGCAGCAACTTCGGCCGTCCGGGTCATCCCGCCTGGACCGCGAACCTGTTGGCCCACCCGGACGACGCCGTCATCAACTGGAAGGGCCACGACATCGCGGTGCGCGCCCGGCTGCTGGAGGGTGCGGAACGGGAGGAGGTGTGGCGGGCGGCGCTGACGTTCTGGCCGCCGTACGCCACGTACCAGGCCCGGGTGGAACGGGAGATAAGGCTCTTCCGGCTGGAGTCGCGTCCGAGTGCGTGATCCGCGCCCGTCCCGCGCCGTGATGCGCCGACGGCGGACCACAGCATGTGGTCCGCCGTCGTGAGACAGGAAGTACGCAGCCCGGGACGGCCGTACGGTGCCCGCGGGCAGGGGGATCCGGGGCCGGCGCTACTTGGCCGGCTTCTTTCCGGTGATGCCCAGATGCACCAACAGTGCGAGATTTGGCCTGAGTTCGGCCTGCTTGACGCCCCAGGTCTGGAAGCCCTTCTGGTGCGAGGCGACCGCGGCCAGCATCGCGACCAGTGAACCCGCCATCGCCGCGGGGCTGATGTCCTTGTCCACCTTGCCCTTCGACTGGAGCTCCTTCACCGAGTCGGTAAGGGAGTTGGTGACCGAGTTCAGGATCTTCATGCGGATCTTGTAGAAGCGCTTGTCGCCCTCGGCCGCGCCGAGGTCGACCACGCGCAGGATCGCGTCGTGGCGCCGCCAGAAGTCGAGGAATCCCTCGACGAGTTCTTCCGCGGTCTGCCAGCCGGCCTTGCCGACCCAGGAGCGGCCCGAGACCAGCTCGGTCAATGCGGCGCCCTCCTTGGCCATTTCGTCCGCGATCTCGAGGACCGCGCCCTCGACGTCGGGGAAGTACTGATAGAAGGTCGCGGGTGAAGTCCCTGCCTTCCGGGCGACGTCGATGACTTTGACGTCCCGGTACGGCGAGGAGCTGAGCATCTCGCTGAGGCAGTCGAGCAGCTTCTGCCGCGTCGCCTGTCCGCGTCGACCGGCTACGCGGCCGTCGACGGTGCGTACTTGTCCTGTCATGCCGTCAGCTTACCGAGGGGTGATCCGAGCGCGATTCGGCCGACTGCAAATGGGGAGTTCCCCAGCTGTGGTGGGGTGCTGTGGGTGGGAGTGGCCGGATTTCGGCGATGGCGATCCACAGCCTGAATAGTGTTATCAACAGCCTGTGGACAACTTCCGTGGATAACTTTCCGCACTGCGGTATAGGGGTGAATCGACCGCTATCGAAAGTATGTTCTGTAGCGCATTCGGTCGAAGCTGTCGTTGCGCGACACGCCCGGCTCGCGGCTACTTTGGGTGTGACGGGCGTCACTGCTAAGGAAGGACCCGGGCCCATGGCCGCATTCGCGCCGTCCACGCCGTGCTGGGTGGATGTGCAGCTCCCGGACCTCGAAGCGGGCAAGCGCTTCTACGGTGAACTCTTCGGGTGGACGTTCCGGTCGGGCAAGGACGCGGACTCGGACGGCGCGTATGCCGACGCTCCGTACGCCGATGCCCTCAGCGACGGCAAGCTCGTCGCCGCGTTCGCCGCCAAGCGGGACGGCCGGATGCCGACCGCCTGGGGCATCTACTTCGCCACCGACGACATCGCGGCGACCGTCGACCGGATCCGGCAGGCGGGCGGCCAGGTGATCACCGAACCCGTACGGGCGGGCAACGCCGGGGTGCTCGCGCAGGCCGCCGACCCCGGGGGCGCGGTCTTCGGGCTCTGGCAGGCGGGTGTCCGCGGCGGGTTCGAGAAACAGAACGAGCCGGGATCCTACTGCTGGACCGAGGTGTACACGCGCCGGAAGGATCGTGTGGACGCCTTCTACGAGGACGTGTTCGGCTTCAGCGGGACCGATCTGGGCGGGAGGCGTACCGACGGTGCCGGCGCCGACGAGCCGCGTACCGGAGAGCCGGGCGAGGAGGAGGTGCGTGCCGTGGAGTCCGGTGAGGGCGAGGAGGAGGTGCGTGCCGTGGAGTCCGGTGAGGGCGAGGAGGAGGTGCGTGCCGTGGAGTCCGGTGAGGGCGAGGAGGAGGTGCGTGCCGTGGAGTCCGGTGAGGGCGAGGAGGAGGTGCGTGCCGTGGAGTCCGGTGAGGGCGAGGCACGTACCGGCGATGCCCGCAGCTCCGAACCCGGCACGGCCGATTTCGGCGTCGACTTCCGGATGTGGTCCCCGGCGGGCACCGAGCCCGGCCCCGACACCGCGGTCGCCGGGCGCAGCGTCATCACCGACGCGTTCCCGGCCGAGATGCCCAGCTACTTCCTCAGTTATTTCACCGTGGAGGACTGCGACGCCACGGCCGAGACGGTGGTGCGGCTCGGCGGCCGGGTCTCCGAACCGCCCTTCGACATCCCGTACGGGCGGATGGCGGTGCTCCACGACGACCAGGGCGCCGAGTTCGCCGTACTTCAGCCCCTGGTGTCCGGGTAGAGGGCAGAGTGACAGGTGACACCCCGATCCGCCCCCGGGTTCGCAACCGTCGCCTCAGCCAGGAACAATCGGGGTGCGCACCGCCGGGTGGTGCCCAGCGGTGAGACCCTGCACGGGGCGGGTTTTTTTTGGCGGGCTTCTGTTCCTGGAGCCCGTACGGGGAGGTGGCAGGCAAGTGGTGGAGCGGCTGACGCAGCACGACCCGAGGCGGATCGGCCCGTTCGAGGTGCTGGGACGGCTCGGGGCCGGCGGCATGGGGCTGGTCTATCTCGCCCGCTCGGCGTCCGGCCGGCGGGTGGCGATCAAGACGGTTCGTACGGAGCTCGCCGAGGATCAGCTGTTCCGGGTCCGCTTCACGCGTGAGGTGGAGGCCGCCCGCGCGGTGAGCGGGTTCTACACGGCCGCCGTGGTCGACGCCGACCCGCGCGCCGCCGTGCCGTGGCTGGCCACCGCGTATGTGCCCGCACCCTCGCTCGAAGAGATAGTGAATGAGTGCGGCCCGATGCCGACCCAGGCGGTGCGCTGGCTGGCCGCCGGGATCGCCGAGGCCCTGCAGTCCATCCACGGTGCGGGCCTCGTCCACCGCGATCTCAAGCCGTCGAACGTGCTCGTCGTCGAGGACGGCCCGCGGGTGATCGACTTCGGGATCGCGTCCGGTGTCTCCAACACCCGGCTGACCATGACCAATGTGGCGGTCGGCACCCCCGCGTACATGTCGCCCGAGCAGGCGCGGGACTCGCGCAGTGTGACGGGTGCCAGCGATGTGTTCTCGCTCGGCTCGACGCTGGTCTTCGCCGCGACAGGCCATGCGCCGTTCCATGGGGCCAACCCGGTCGAGACGGTCTTCATGCTGCTGCGGGAGGGTCCCGATGTGGAGGGCCTGCCCGACGATCTGCGGCCCCTGATCGAGTCCTGCATGCAGATGGAGGCGGGGCGGCGGCCCAGCCCCGCCGATCTGCAGGCGCAGCTCGCCCCGCATCTCTTCGCCTCCGGCAGCGACGACAGCGGTACGGCGTCGGCCTGGCTGCCGGCACCGGCCACCGCGATGATCGAGCTGCGGCGCGGCGGGGGACGCACGGCGGCGCCCGTCGCTCCGGTCGCCCCCGCCCCCGCGCCCGCTCCGATGCCGATGCCGCTGCCGCCCGAGCAGCCGCCGCCGGGCGCGGACTGGGAGCCGGCGTGGCGCAGCGGCGCGGACCTGAGATCGCCGTCCCCCGCTCCTTCGGCCGGGCAGGCGCCGGACGGGGGCGGTCCGGTGCGGCTGGCCGGGGCGAAGGTGCCGATCGGGCCCGGGCCGCGTGCCGGGGACGTACGGGCCATGGCCGGCGCCGAGGCCGGTCCCGCGACCGGCTGGGTGCGCCCGCCCACCGGGCTGAACGGCACGGCCCCTTCGGCCGCCCCGCCCGCACCCGTCCCCGCTCCTTCGCACGCCCCCGACGGGTCCCCCGCCGGGCCGGAACGCTGGCGCCCCTGGCGGTTCCGGATGTCGAACGACGTGTGGGGCACGCCGGTCGTGGCCGGGGACCTGCTGTACGTGACGTCGTTCGAGGTGCACGCCCTGGACGTCGGCAACGGCCGGCGCCAGTTCAAGACCCGTGACGTGGCCTGGTCGATGACGCTCGACGGCGGCCGCATCCACGGCTCCGACGGCCCTTCGCTGTATGCCCTCGACGCGCTGACGGGCGCCGAACGGTGGCGGCTGCAGACGGACGCCTGGGTGTACTCGCTCAAGGCCGACCGGGGCACGGTCGTCACCGGCACGCGCGGCGGCGGCGTCCAGGCGTGGGAGGCGTCCACCGGCGAGAAGCTGTGGGAGACGGGCGGAGTACAGACCGACTTCGAGACGGCGGAGGCCGGACCCGCGCTCCACGACGGCACCGTGTATCTGTGGCAGGACGCCCGGCTGCGCGCCGTCGACGCCCGCACGGGCATCGAGCGCTGGTCGTACCCGATCGGCGACGCGGCGTCCTGCGGCGGGGTGCCGGTCCGGGTGACCCCCGCGCAGGACGGCTGCGTGTACATCGCTGCGGGCACCCGGGTCCTCGCCGTCGACAGCGCGGCGGGCCGGGTGCGCTGGCACTTCGAGTCGCCCGCGGTCTTCCTCTCCCCGCCGGCTGTCGCGCCGGGACCCGCGGTCACGGGCGGCGGGGTGTATCTGGCCGACTACCTCGGCACGGTGTACGCACTCGACGCGTCGACCGGCAAGGACCGCTGGCGCATTGCGACGGAGGCCCGCCCGTCGATCGAACCGGTACTGGTGACGGCGGGCAACGTCCACGTCGGCAGCGGCAACGCGCTCTACACGCTCGACGCGGTCACGGGCACCCCGAAGTGGCGGTTCGCCGCGGGCGGGGGCGTCGTCGGCGCCCCGGTCGTGGCCGACGGACGGGTCCACTTCGGCTCCGCCGACCACGTCCTCTACACGCTGGACGCGGCGGGCGGCCAGCTGCGGTGGAAGCTGGCGACGGGCGGCGAGATCACCGGTTCGCCGGTGGTGCAGGGCGGCGTGGTGTACGCCTGCAGCAAGGACCGCTGCGTCTACGCGCTGGACGCGCTGAAGGGCACGGGGACGGGCAACAGGTCCCGGGCGTAGGGGCGGGCGGCGTCCGGGCCGCCCCGTTTTCCGAGGACGAGGCGCGGCGCGGGGGCTGCCGTGGTCGCGGAGGAGTGCTCCTCCCGGCCGGTCCGGCGTTCGCGTACGCCGCCGTCCGTGGGAGGCATGTCACGGTCGGGGAGGACGCCGGCCCTCGGGACCCTCGTCCTGCACCGGGTACGTCGCCGTGTCCTGGTCCGCGCGGGAGGGGCCCGGACCTGTGTACGGGTCGGCCTCCGGCTCCGGCCACGGACTCGTCTGCACCGACGGCCCCGGCTCCTGCGTGGGCGGCCATGTATCCGGCTCCGCCGATCCCGGCGCCGCGTACGGCCGGTTCCGGTCCCCGCGGCGGAGGCGACTGCCGCCTGCCCGCCGCCCCGGCATCAGGACCGCCCCCAGCAGCATCAGCGCCGCGCCTCCCGCCGCGTACGCCACTCCGGTCTGCAGCCCGGTCCCGTCCGACGCCACGGTGAGACTCCCGGTCGCCTGCCCCTGCCGCACCATCCACAGCACGGTGAAGCCGAGTACGACCACTCCCGCGAACGCCACCAGCAGCCTCGACCGCAGCAGCACACCCACCACGGTCACGGCGGCACCGAACAGCAGCGGCAGCCAGATCGACCCCCACAGGCCCGGCCGCACACCGGTGATCACGTTGCTGTCCGCACTGATGCCGTTGACGAGGTCTGCGACCCGGTAATTCCGGCCGAGGCGGCCGTCGTACCAGTCACGGAAGGGGCTCAGCACGGCGGCCGCCGCTCCTGCGAGAGCGACGATCGAGCCGAGGATGTTGCGGATCATCGCCGGCCTCCTGTGGGCGTGCGGATCGCGTTGCGGACCTGCACCGCTCTCGGCGTCGACGCTACGCCCGGCCGTTCACCCCCGCCACCAGGGACGGATCGGCCGGCCGCTACTGTGTCGCGCGACTGTTCGACGGAAGCATGACAACAAACAAGGGGGGCTGCATCGATGATGCGGCAGCATCTGAAACTCTCAGCGGTACTCGTCGTGGTGGTGCTGGCACTCACCGGCTTCTCGACGTCGACCCACAGCGGGAGGAGCCGGGGCAGCAAGAGCCACGGCTCGAGCAGTGGCGGTGGCTGCTCCACCTCCAAGAAGAGCAACGGCAGCTACCACCAGAGCACCTACGACGACGATGACTACGACTCCGACTACGACTCGTCGAGCACCTCGTCCGGCGGCTCCACGTACGAGACCGCGACCCCCGCCGCCGCGGCGGGCAACGCGCCCCGGGCGACCGTGATCCGCTGTGTCCAGCCCCGCAAGGGCAAGCGGCGGGCCGTGACATCCTCCACCGTCCAGGTCAGCGTGCAGGAGTCCGGCACGTACACGTACGAGGTCGACGTCACCTTCCTCGACGCGAGCGGCAACACCGTCGACACCGGCGAAGCGGATGTGGAGCTGACGGGTGACGACAGCGCGACCGTCTCCGTGCGGATGCACAACCCGAGCAGGGTGGCCCGCGTGAAGAAGTGCCGGGCCGTGGCCGAGCTCAAGCCCTGACCGTCGAGTACGGGGAGTTCCGGCTCACCGCAGCCGGAACTCCCCGTGGCCGGACCCGCGCCCGCGCCGCCCCCGCCCCTCGAACAGCTCCCTCTGCCGCTCGGCAGGCAGGTTCCCGAGCGCGATCAGGTGCGGTGCATGGGCCAGCGCCTGCGCCCTCGCCGCCTCCTTCGCGGACCACACCGCCCGTACCGTCCCCTGCACCGCCTCCGTGGGGTACGACGCGATCACGCCCGCCGCCCGCACCGCGGCCTCCGCCGCGCCGCCGGCCGCCGTCACCTCGCTGACCAGCCCGGTCTCGTACGCGCGACGGGCCGTCACCCGCTCGGCCGTACCCATCAGGGACATCCGGGCGACCTCCCCGAACGGCATCCGCTGCGCCATGTGGATCGCCTCGTACGCGCTGACCATGCCGTAGGACGTGTGCGGGTCGAAGAACGTCGCCTCCTCGGACGCGATGACGAACTCCGCCTCGCCCAGCAGATAGAACGCCCCGCCGCAGGCCATCCCCTCCACGGCCGCGATCACCGGCTTCCACAGGTCGTTCGCCTTCGGGCCGATCGCGAGCAGCGGATCGTCGATCGTGTACGGGGAGGAAGGCTGCGGCACCTCCACGCCGCGGTCGATCCCCGTGCAGAAGGCCCGGCCGCCCGCACCTGTCAGGACGACGGCCCGCACGCCGTCGTCGAAGCGGAACGCCCGCCAGGCGGCGGCGAGTTCGCCGGCCGTCGCGAGATCGATCGCGTTCAGCTTCTCCGGCCGGTCCAGGGTGACGACCGCGACCCCGGTCTCCTTGTCGGTCTCCGTGCGCAACGCCATCGGGTCACCGCTCCAGCTGCCAGCGGACCATGGTCAACTCCGGGCTCACCGGTGCGAAGACGGCCTTCACCGGCGCCCCGATCCGCAGCCTTGCCGGATCGACCGAGTTCAGCGGTGCGTCGGGACCGCTGACCACATTGCCGACCAGCCGGATGTGCGGGGCGTCGGTCAGTTCGACGACGACCGCGTTGTACGGAGCCTGGGCGGCGTACGCGGGCAGCAGCGGCGGATGTGGCACCACGTACGACCAGATGCGTCCGCGCCCGCTCATCGCCCGCCACTCGCTCTCGAAGGACCGGCAGTGCGGGCAGCAGGGCCGGGGCGGGAAGCGGAGCCTGCCGCAGTCGGGGGAGGCGCATGCCTGGACGCGGAGTTCGCTCCGGGCGGCGTACTCCCAGAAGGGCGCGCCGTCCTCGTCGACGACGGGCAGCAGCAGCGAATCCATCTCAGCTCCTCAGCAGTACGGCGGAGGTGGGCACGCCCTCACCGGCGGTGACCAGGCAGGTGGCAGCGGACGGTACCTGTGCGGTGGAGGTGCCGCGCAGTTGCTTCACGCCCTCGTTGATGAGGTTGAAACCGTGCACGTACCCCTCGCTGAGTCCGCCGCCACCCGTGTTGATGGGCAGCCGTCCGCCGCTCTCCAGTGCTCCGCCCTCGGTGAACGCGGCGCCCTCGCCGCGCCCGCAGAAGCCGTAGCCCTCCAGCGAGAGCGGGATGAGCGGGGTGAACGCGTCGTAGATCTGGGCGACGTCGATGTCGTCGGGCCCGAAGTCGGCCTGCTTCCACAGCTGCCGGGCGGCCGTCCAGGCGGGGCCGGTGAGGGGGGCGTCGTTCCAGTAGTTGACCATCCCGTGGTGCTGGGCGGGCAGGCCCTGGGCGACCGAGTGGATGTAGACGGGCCTGTGCCGGCAGTCGCGGGCCCGTTCCGCGGAGACGATGACGCAGGCCAGCGCCCCGTCCGTCTCCAGGCAGTTGTCGAAGAGGCAGAGCGGCTCGCTGATCCAGCGCGAGGTCATATACATGTCGCGGGTCAGCGGGCGTTCATACATCACCGCGTCGGGGTTCTGGTTGGCCCGGTTGCGGCATGCGAGCGCGACGTTGAAGAGATGGTCGCGGGTGGCCCCGTACTCGTGCATGTACCGCCGGGCGAGCATCCCGATCTCGTCGGCCGGACGCAGCAGGCCGTACGGGCGGGTCCACTGGGCCGGGGTCGGCAGCTGCACGGTGGTGTTCTTCCAGGGTCGGGGCCCGGAGCCGCGTTTCCGTGACCGCCACGCGACCCCGACGCTCGCCTGCCCGGTCGCGACGGCCGCGGCGAGATGCGCGACGGTCGCGCACGAACCGCCGCCGCCGTAGCCGACCTTGGAGAAGAATGTGACGTCGCCGGCTCCGATCGCCTTGGCGACCTCGACCTCGTCGGTCTCCTCCATCGTGTACGAGGCGAACGCGTCGACCTCCGACGCGGCGATGCCCGCGTCGTCGAGCGCCGCGACGATCGCCCGGCACGCCAAGGTCTTCTCGGACTCGGGAAGTTGTTTCGCGAAGGCCGTCTGCCCGATACCGGCTATCGCCGTCACGTCTTTGAGCGTCGCCACCCGCCACCTCCGGGGCCGTCATGACTGCTGACAGCGGCAGAGGCTACAGCTAATCTGACGGATAGTCAGCTACTCGGTCAGGGGGCATGCGATGCGCGGCGACGAGGAGTGGGGCAGCATCCCGGGGCTGGTGCGGGCGGCGGCCGAACGGTACGGGGACCGGGAGGCGGTCGTCGAGGGCCGCACCCGCATCTCGTACGCCGAACTGGGCGACCGTGTCGAGCGTGCCGCCGCCGCATGCATGGCCTCGGGTGTGGAGCCGGGGGACCGGGTCGCGGTCTGGGCGCCGAACACGCTGGACTGGATCGTCTCCGCGCTGGGAGCGGTCACGGCGGGCGCGGTCCTGGTCCCTCTCAATACGCGCTTCAAGGGCACGGAGGCGGCGTACATCCTGCAGCGCAGCCGGGCGAAGCTGCTCTTCGTCACGGGTACGTTCCTGGGGACGTCGTACGTGGCGTCGCTGCGCCGGTCCGAGGTGGAACTCCCCCACCTGGAAAAGGTGGTGGTGCTGGCGGACGCGGCCCCCGAGTCCTATGTCACCTGGAAGGACTTCCTTGCGACGGGGGAGCGGATATCGCCCGCGGAGGTACGGGAACGGGCCGCCGCGATCACCTCCGCCTCCCCCTCCGACATCATCTACACCTCGGGCACCACGGGCCGTCCCAAGGGCGCCGTGATCACCCACGCCCAGACCCTGCGCTGCTACGCGATCTGGAGCGAGTTGGCGGGCCTGCGCGAGGGCGACCGCTATCTGATCGTGAACCCGTTCTTCCACACCTTCGGCTACAAGGCGGGCGTCATCGCATGCCTGATGCGGGGCGCGACCATGGTCCCGCAGCCGGTGTTCAACGTGGACACGGTCCTCGCGAACATCGCCGCCGAACGCATATCGGTCCTCCCCGGCCCACCCACCCTCCACCAGTCCCTGCTGGACCACCCGGCGCGGACGGCGTACGACCTCTCCGCCCTGCGCCTGGTGGTGACGGGGGCGGCGGTCGTCCCCCTCCGGCTTGTGGAGCGCCTGCGCACGGAACTGCGCATCGGCACGGTTCTGACGGCGTACGGCCTCTCCGAGGCGAGCGGCATCGTCACGATGTGCCGCCGCGGCGACCGGCCCGACGTGATCTCCTCCACCTCGGGCCGCGCGATCCCCGACACGGAGGTCCGCGTCCTGGCGGCCCCCGGCACGCCCGGCGAGGTCCTGGTGCGCGGCTTCCATTTGATGCAGGGCTACTTCGAGGACCCCGACACCACAGCCACCACCATCACCCCGGACGGCTGGCTCCGCACGGGCGACATCGGCATCCTCGACGAGGCGGGCAACCTGCGCATCACGGACCGGATCAAGGACATGTTCATCGTCGGCGGCTTCAACGCGTACCCGGCCGAGATCGAACAACTCCTGGGCCTGCATCCGGACGTGGCGGACGTGGCAGTGATCGGCATCCCGGACCCGCGGCTCGGCGAGGTGGGCAAGGCGTACGTGGTCCGGCGCGTGGGCGCGACGCTGACGGCCGACGACCTGATCGCCTGGTCCCGGCGCGAGTTGGCGAACTACAAGGTGCCGAGAGCGGTGGAATTCGTGAGGGAACTGCCGCGGAACGCGAGCGGGAAGGTGGTGAAGGGGGAGCTGCGGGGGCGGGGGTAGCGCCCGACCGATCAGGTTTCTGCCACCATGCGGGGGCGGCCGGCGGTGAGGCGGGGATGCGGAAAGGGGGCCGAGCCAGGGTGGCTCGGCCCCTTCGTGCGCGCGGTGGCTCAGGTGGCGTGCTGGTCCTGCGTGGTGACGGGGGTGTCGCCGATGGCATGCTGGTCGGCCAGGGCCGGGGTTGCCGAGCCGAGGCCGACGGCCACGGCGAACGCGGCGGCGACAAGCGTCTTCTTCGTGCGGGTCATTCCAACTCCTGGGATAGGAGAGAGCTTCCGGACGTGAAGTGACGCTAGTGACAGGGGGGCGATGGCGGTCCCTCAGCCGCAAACCAGTCGAACAATGACTCGATTGCACTGATGTTGCGCGGACATGCAGCGGCCGCGACGGCTCCCCCTCCGCGCCGCCGCGGCCGTCCCCCGTGCCCCCGCCGAAAAGTAGATCTAGTTCGTGGGCTCCGACGTCGCGTGCATGTCGTCGGTCGTGGCCGTGCCACCCGTGGCGTGCATGTCCAGCGGCTTGATCGTTCCACCGGTCGCGTGCATGTCCTGAGTGGTGATCTGGTCGGCGTCACCACCCGTGGCGTGCATGTCCTGCGGCTTGATCTCCGTGTCCTTCTTCGTCGCGTCAGCCATGTTGATCTGCTCCCCTTGGCATTTCTTCGTGATGGGTGGGCAAGGCCCGCCCGGCTGTTCCCCCGTGGACTGCCGGACGGGCCTTTCAGGGCCGCTCACATTAGTGCCGCGGCCGTCTGTCGCCCCGTCTGCCCCCCGACGCGACGGATCGACTGAGAAGAAGACTGCCGGATCGTGATAAACGAACGATGAACGCCTCCGGCGGGCGTCCTACGCAGCCGTCACGGTGGCAACGGCAGACAGCAGGGTGCGCACATCGGCCGCCTCGTGCGAACCCAGTTCCTCGTAGATGACCAGGGCCTCGCGCCAGCAGACCTGAGCGCGCCCGAACTGCCCGATCTCCCCAAGGGCGCGTCCGAGCACGGTGAGCACGTTGCCCCTCCGCCATTCGCCACCGATGCCTCGCAGCGCGGTCAGAGCCTGCTCGGCTTTGGTCGCGGCATCGGCCGAGCATCCGGCAGCGAGGTCGACCTCGGCGAGCCTGAAGAGAGTCATCCCTTCCCACAGGCGCTGGCGACTGTCCCGGAAGACGTCCAGTGCTTCCAGAAGTCTCTCCGTGGCAGCGGTGAACTGGCCACTCTGCGTGAGAGCCATGCCGAGCGCATAGCGACCGTTGGCACTTCGGAGGGCATGACCCAGGCTGTCGTATATGTCTATGCCCTGTTGGGCCAGAGACACAGCACTGTTGGTGCGGCCTGTGGCCAGGTGAATGCGCGACAAGTTGCACAGCGCGCTCGC
The DNA here is from genome assembly GCF_029428675.1 of Streptomyces sp. JH14. Classification (GTDB taxonomy): domain Bacteria; phylum Actinomycetota; class Actinomycetes; order Streptomycetales; family Streptomycetaceae; genus Streptomyces. Next base: position 4,175,783 of record NZ_JAJNEL010000001.1, read on the forward strand.
CTCGCCCGGCCGGTCCTGAATCCGACGGAAGCTGTCGATGGCCTGGGTCAGATATGTCTCGCCGTCGTCGTGCCGGCTCTGGTAGAGCGCCATGATGCCGCGAGCATTCGGGGCCCAGCAGCCGGGCAACGGATCGAGGTCGGCTTCGACGAGCCGCATGACGTCCTCTGCCTCCTGCTCGGCCTGGTCGAAGCGCCCCGACGTGTGGTGCACATCGGCCAGTGTGACCAGAGCGCGCACCTCGGTGCGTCGGTCGTCGCAGGTGCGGGCAGCGTTCCGTACGGCAAAAGCGGTGGTCTCGTACTGTTTCGAGTTGGCACCGGACTCGCCCAGATCCAGCGCCGCCCAGAGAAGGTCCACGGCCCGGCGCAAGGTGCCGGGGCCGGTCGATTGGCGTACGTAGGCGAGAAGCGTGCCGGCTTCCGCGTAGAGCCAGTCCAGAGCCGCGTGCCGGTCCGCGAATGCGAGGCCCGGATAGCTCGTCGGTTCCAAGTGGTCCACCAATCGATCCCCCGGCCGCTCCAGCGCATACACCCCCGCTGCCGTGGCCAGGTAGAAGTCCAGCAGCCGCGACAGCGCGAACTCCCGCTCCTGGGGCGGTTGTTCGTCCCGCTCCGCACATGCGCGCGCGTAGAGCCGGACCAGGTCGTGGTACCGGTACCTGCCCGGCGCCGCCGACTCCAGCAGTGACGTGTCGACCAGGGACTCCAGCACGTCCTCCGCCGCATGCACCTCCAGGTTCAGCAGCGCTGCTGCCGCCGCCAGGGAGATGTCCGGGCCGTCCGCCAGCCCCAGTAGGCGGAACGCGCGGGCCTGGGCCGGTTCCAGCTGGCCGTAGCCGAGTTCGAAGGTGGCCTTCACCGCCAGGTCGCCCGCCTGCAGCTCGTCCAGGCGGCGTCGTTCGTCGGCGAGTTTGGTGGCCAGGACCGAGACCGTCCACGTGCGGCGGGCGGCCAGGCGGGAGGCGGCGATGCGGATGGCCAGGGGGAGGAAACCGCACGCGGCGACCACGTCCAGGGCCGCCTTGCGCTCCGAGCGGACCCGTTCCTCACCGACGATCCGGATGAAGAGCTGGAGCGCCTCCTCGGGGGACATCACATCGAGGTCCACCAGGTGCGCGCCCGCGAGGTCGACCATGCGGACGCGGCTCGTGACCAGCGCCGCGCAGCCTTCGGTGCCGGGGAGCAACGGGCGGATCTGGGCGGCATCGTGGGCATTGTCCAGGAGGACCAGGATGCGGCGGCCGTCGAGCGTGGAACGGTACAGCGCCGCCCGTTCGTCCAGGGAGTCGGGGATCGCCGAGTCCGCGGTGCCGAGCGCCCGCAGGAACGCACCGAGCACCGTCTCCGGCTCCGCCGCCCGCGGGCCCGCGCCCTGCAGGTCGACGTAGAGCTGGCCGTCCGGGAAGTGCGGGCGCGCCTGGTGGGCGACGTGCACGGCCAGGGTCGTCTTGCCGACGCCGCCGATGCCGGCCAGCGCCGATACCGCCATGACCGAACCCTCGGCGGTCGCCAGCCGGTCGCCCAGTTCGCGTACGAAGGAGGCGCGGCCGGTGAAGTCCGGGACCGTGGCCGGGAGCTGGGCCGGGCGGACGGCGGCCGGTGCGGGCGCCGCCTCGGCGGCCGGGTTGGCCAGTTCCTCGTCGGCCTGCAGGATCCGCTGCTGGAGCTGCGAGAGCTCCGGGCGCGGGTCCACCCCGAGTTCGTCGGCGAGCAGCCGACGCGTGTCGGCGTACACGGCGAGTGCTTCCGCCTGACGGCCGCTGCGGTACAGGGCGATCATGAGGAGTTCGCGCAGGCGTTCCCGCAGGGGGTGCGCCGCGGTGAGTGCGGTGAGTTCGGAGACCGCCTCCGCGTGGCAGCCGAGCTCCAGGTCGAGGTCGAGCCGGGTCTCGGTGAGCTGGAGCCGCCACTCCTCCAGCCGGGTGCGCTGGTTCTCGGCGTACGGCCCGGGGACGGAGGCCAGCGGCTCGCCGTCCCACAGCGCCAGCGCCTCATTGATCAGGGCACGGGCCCGGGAACGGTCGCCGCCGGCCCGCGCCTTCTCCGCGTCCGCGGCCAGCTCCTGCGCCGCCGTGAGGTCGAGCGCGTCGGGCCGGGTCCGTATCGCGTACCCGCCGGCGTTGCTGATCAGTGTGTCCGGGTCGAGGATCTTGCGCAGCCGGGAAGCGTATGTCCGTACGGCGGCGAGCGCCTGGGACGGCGGCTCCTCGCCCCAGATGGCGTCGATGAGTTCGGCGGCGGTGGCCGTGCGGCCGTCGCGCAGGAGCAGTGCGATCAGCAGCGCCCGCTGCTGCGGTGAGCCGGAGGGCAGTGGTTCGTCGCCGCGCCAGGCGCGTACCGGGCCGAGTACGGCGAAGCGGAGGCCGGTGTCGGCCGTCCGCTGCTGCGGAGCCCGCTGCTCCGGAACACGCGCGCGTGGCCCGTTGTCACGGTCCATTGATGCCCCCTGTCCTGCCCGCCCCGCCAGTCCTGCCCGTACCGCTGTTGCTTCCGCCCGGAAGGCCCACTGGTGCACCCATGTGGGCCGAGTCGATCCGGATTGCGCCCTACCGCTGGTATCGCGCTCAACAGTCTGCCTTGTCATGGGCGGACACGTCAGCAATGGGTGACTCTCTGCACAAGCCCTCGACAACGATTCGGGACCGGGGTCCGGTCACGATAGCTGACGGTTCGTCAGATTAGCGCTACCGTGGTGCATATGGAGACCTTCCCGAAGATCATCTCGGTGGACGACCACACGGTGGAGCCCGCTCATGTCTGGCGGGACCGGCTCCCGTCGAAGTACCTCGACCGCGGCCCGCGCATCGTCCGGGCCCCGCTGAAGGAAATGACCTTCATGGGCGGCAGGTTCGCACCGGTCATGGGTGCGCGGGGCGATGACGGCCCGATCGGTGACTGGTGGGTGTATGAGGACCTGCACCGGCCGCTGACCCGGCTCGACACCTCCGTCGGCTACGACAGGGACGAGATCAAGCTGGAGATCATCACGTACGAGCAGATGCGCCCGGGCTCGTACGCGGTGCCGGACCGGCTCGCCGACATGGACATCAACCATGTGCAGTCCGCGCTCTGCTTCCCGACCTTCCCGCGGTTCTGCGGTCAGACGTTCACCGAGGCGAAGGACCGCGAACTCGGACTGCTCGGCGTGCGGGCGTACAACGACTGGATGGTGGAGGAGTGGTGCGGCCCCGAGGCGCAGGGCCGGCTGATCCCGCTCACCCTCGTCCCGCTCTGGGATGCGCAGCTCGCCGCCGACGAGGTCCGACGGAACGCCGCGCGCGGGGTGCGGGCCGTCGCGTTCTCGGAGATACCTCCGCATCTCGGCCTGCCGTCCATTCACACGGACGAGTGGGATCCGTTCCTGCGGGCCTGCGACGAGACGGGCACCGTGATCGCGATGCACATCGGTTCGTCGTCGAAGATGCCGTCCACCTCGGCCGACGCGCCGCCCGCGGTCGGCTCGACGATCACCTTCGCCAACTGCTGCTTCTCGATGGTCGACTGGCTGATGAGCGGCAAGTTCGAACGCTTCCCGAACCTGCGGATCATGTACGCGGAAGGCCAGATCGGCTGGATCCCGTACATCCTGGAACGCGCCGACGTGGTCTGGGAGGAGAACCGGGCCTGGGGCGGAGTCGCCGACAAGGTGCACCGGCCGCCGTCGGAGCTGTTCGGCGAGCATGTGTACGGGTGCTTCTTCGACGACGCCTTCGGGCTGAAGAACCTGGATGCGATCGGCGCGGGGAACGTGCTGTACGAAACGGACTATCCGCACTCGGACTCGACCTGGCCCAAGTCCCGCGAGGTCGGCGAGGCGCAGATGGGACACCTGGACGCGGACGTCGTGGACCGGATCGTACGCCGCAACGCGATCGACCTGCTGGGGCTGACGGACGAGGGGCTGTGGGCGGGGCCGGGGGCGTGAGCGCGTAGGGCGGTGCGGCACGGGGCCCACCGTCTCCGGCGGGCCCCGCGGGCCGTGGTCAGGCCCTCACGACCGGCTCCTGGAGCTCCGTCACCCACTCGTCCTTGTCCTCGGGGCACTCCAGATTGACCTCCCGCGTGTAGCCGAGCGAGCGGTATCCATGGGTGTCCAGCCAGCGGGCCAGCGTCTGCTCGGTGGTCAGCACCCCGTCCATCGAACCGCGGTGGACGATGGTCGCCGCCTCGAACGCGGGCAGTTCCACCACCGTGACGCCGGTGTCGCCCACCGGGCCGGCCGGCGCCGTGACCGTCACCCCGGCGTGCACGACGATCGTGCCGTCGCCGTCCGGTGCGTCCTCGTACCGTGCGATGCCGGGACCGGTGGGCCTGATCCCGGCCGCTTCCAGCAGCGGGAACAGCCGGTCGTACAGGGGGTTGATCACCGGAGTGATGTCCTGCGGCTGGTAGCCCGCCGCCGTTCCCGTCAGCTCCGCCACGCGTACGGCAGGAACGGTCTTGATCACAACCTCGTCCGTGGGCATGTGCCCCTCGCTCTCGATCGACCGGAGCCTCGCCTCGACCTGGGCCAGCCGCGCCGCCGCTGCCGCCATGGCCGCCTCCAGCTCCACCTGCCGCAGCCGCAGCATCCCGCGCAGTTCCTCCGGGCCGACCTGTTCGTCGAGGACGGCCTGTACCTGCTGGAGCGTGAAGCCGAGATCCTTCAGCGCGATGATGCGGTTGAGGCGGGCGAGCTGGGCGGCACCGTAGAAGCGGTAGCCGGTGGCAGGGTCGGTACGGTCCGGCGGCAGCAGCCCGATCGCGTCGTAGTGACGCAGCATGCGGGCCGACACCCGTCCGTACCTGGCGAAGTCTCCGATGGTGAACATGACGTCTCCCAGTGCACGGCCTGACACGGTGTGAAGGTCAAGCGGATGCAGCGGTGGCCGGACGGAGCGGGGACAGGGGCGGGAAAGGGCAGGAGCCCCGTTCCCCCGCCGAAGCGGAGGAGCGGGGCTCCTTGGGTACTGCAATACCGGCCGCGATCGGCCGACCCGGGCAACTAGGCCGGGGTGACGTTCTCAGCCTGCGGGCCCTTCGGCCCCTGAGTGACGTCGAAGTTCACGACCTGGTTCTCCTCGAGGGAGCGGAACCCGGACGCGTTGATCGCGGAGTAGTGAACGAAGACATCCGGGCCGCCGCCGTCCTGGGCGATGAAGCCGAAGCCCTTTTCAGCGTTGAACCACTTGACGGTTCCGGTAGCCATAAGCCCTCCTTGGGCCAAAGGGTTGCCCTGCTCCAGAACCTGCAAAGAAGTCTGAAAACTACAAAAGCCTGCGGGTTACATGCTCCGCAGGCTCTGTACTGCAAGGGAAACCAAACTGCAACTTGGCGTTGAGCCTAGCACGCAGCATGTGTGGAGGGGTAGAGGGAAAGATCACTTCACTCGGATGTTTGATTGCCGTGCCGAGGAGCTGACGAACACGGCGGTCCGGGGGTCGCCCGGGAGCCGTCCGAGGACGCTCCGGACTCCCCCGGACGAGGGGATCGGGCGAGCCCCGAGCCCCGGTGGCGCCGCGTTCCCCGCACGGGTCTAGCCTCGCGATGTGGACAATTCAACCGTCTCTCCCGCAGCAGGCGACGACCGTCGCAGCCGGCCGCGCGTCGGCCACATCCAGTTCCTGAACTGCCTCCCCCTCTACTGGGGCCTGGCACGGACCGGGACCCTGCTCGACCTGGAGCTGTCGAAGGACACCCCGGAGAAGCTCAGCGAGCAGCTGGTACGCGGTGATCTCGACATCGGCCCCATCACGCTGGTCGAGTACCTGCGCAACGCCGATCAGCTCGTGGCCTTCCCCGACATCGCGGTCGGCTGCGACGGGCCCGTCATGTCATGTGTGATCGTCTCGCAGCGGCCGCTGGAGGAGCTCGACGGGGCCCGGGTGGCGCTCGGCTCCACCTCGCGGACCTCCGTACGCCTCGCTCAGCTGCTGCTCGCCGAGCGGTACGAGGTGTCGCCGGACTACTTCACCTGCCCGCCCGACCTCGGCCTGATGATGCAGGAGGCGGACGCCGCCGTGCTCATCGGCGACGCCGCGCTGCGCGCCTCCCTGCACGACGCGCCGAGGCTCGGCCTGCAGGTCCATGACCTCGGGCAGATGTGGAAGGAGTGGACGGGGCTGCCGTTCGTCTTCGCCGTCTGGGCCGCCCGCAAGGACTACCTGGCGGCCCACCCGGCCATGGTGAACGAGGTGCACCGGGCGTTCCTCGCCTCGCGCGACCTCTCCCTGGAGGAGGTCACCAAGGTCGCGGAGACCGCCGCGCGCTGGGAGGTCTTCGACGCGCAGCTGCTGGAGCGGTACTTCACGACGCTGGACTTCCGCTTCGGTACGGCCCAGCTGGAGGGCGTGAAGGAGTTCGCGCGCCGGACCGGACCGACGACCGGCTTCCCGGCGGATGTGGACGTCGAGCTGCTCGACCACTGATCCGCCGGTCGCCCGGCGCTATTCGTTGTCCGGTATTTATTTCCCGGTTCCGCGGATTCCCTTCCGGCGAATGCCGCGAATGCCGCGGCCGGCCACCCCGTACGCCGTATCCCCGAATAGGTGACGGTGTCCGGGGTGTGTCCGGGGCGAACCCGGGAATCGTTCGAGTGAACGATGTATTCGCGCCTTTCACGGTGTCGAAAACCGCTGTTCGTTCCCATAGGGGCGAAATCGGCGGATGGTTTCTCTGTGATCGCATGACCCTCGCCCCCTAGGCTTCGGTCGGAGGTCCGGCCGGTCCACAGGGGGAGTCCGTATGCAGCCGCTGGAAGCCGGCGAACCGCTCACCATCGGTCCCTACCGGCTGCTCGGCAGACTCGGCGCGGGCGGCATGGGCCGGGTCTATCTGGGGCGAAGCGCGGGGGGACGCACCGTCGCGGTCAAGGTCGTCCATCCCCACTTCGCGCTCGACGAACAGTTCCGGGCCCGGTTCCGCCTCGAGGTGGAGGCGGCGCGGCGGATCGGGGCGCAGTGGACGGCGCCCGTGCTGGACGCCGATCCGGACGCCCCCGTGCCGTGGGTGGCCACCGGCTATGTCGCCGGGCCCCCGCTGTCGGGAGCGGTCACCGAGCACGGACCCCTGCCCGAGCAGTCGGTACGGACCCTCGGCGCCGGGCTCGCCGAGGCGCTGGCCGCCGTGCACGGACAGGGACTGATCCACCGCGATGTGAAGCCGTCCAATGTCCTGCTCGCCCTCGACGGTCCCCGGCTGATCGACTTCGGCATCGCCCGCGCCATCGACGCCACCGCCTCGCTCACCTCCACCGGTGTCTCGGTCGGCTCGCCCGGCTACATGGCGCCGGAGCAGATCAGAGGTCTGGGCGTCTCGGGCGCGGCCGACATCTTCTCGCTCGGCGCGGTGCTCGCGTACGCGGCGACGGGCGTCGCCCCCTTCCTCGGCGACTCCTCGGCGGTGCTCCTCTACAAGGTGGTGCACGAGGAACCGGAGCTGGGCGAGATCGACGGCGAGCTGCGGGAAGTGATCGCCGGATGCCTGGCGAAGGACCCGGCGCGGCGGCCCACGCCGACGGAGCTCGCCCGGCGGCTCGCGCCCGACGGGGCGGCCGCGCAGGTGGCGGCGGGCTGGCTGCCCGGCACCCTGGTGCGTGAGCTCAGCCGGGCCGCCGTGGCGCTGCTGGACCTGGAGCCGCAGGACGCGCCGGTGCAGTCGGGGCCGGTGCCGTTCAGCAATGCGTTCCTCGATGCCCGGCATGCCGATGGGGCGCGTGGCGGCAACGGGGCGCAGGCTGCGAGCGGAGCGGGCGGCGACGTGCTCGGGGTGTTCGGGCCACCGGTCGAACCGGTCCTCCCGCCGCGGACGCACCAGGCGCACCCGGGGGCGGCCGGGGTCCGGGGGGACCACTCGGCCGGGCTGCCCGGTCCTCGTGACGCCGGACTCCACGCCTCCGGAACCCGCACCCCCGACCCCCGCTTCTCCGTCACCGTCAGTGCCGACGCCGCCCCCGATCGGACCCGCGGCCGCCGGCTCAGCTGCACCGTCGCCCTCGCCGTGGCCGGTGCGCTCGCCGCCGTGACCGTGGGCAGCGCCTTCCTCTTCGATCTGTTGCCGGGCGGCGGCAGCGACGGCGAGCACGGCGGGGTGGCCGAGCCCCCGTCCGCCACCGCGCCGCCGTCGACCCCGTCGGACGCGGGCACCGACGGCGCGGAACCGGTCACCGCACTGCCCAGGACGTTCGTCGGCACCTGGAAGGGGCCGCTGACCGAGAAGACCACCGGACAGCCGCACGGCACGCTCACCGCGGTGTTCACCGAGGGGAAGAAGGGCACGGACGTCGTCCGTATGAGCACGACGGTCTCCACCCTCGGAGTGACCGTCAGCTGCCACAGCATCGCCCGGCTCTCCTCGGGCACCGCCAGGGAACTGACGCTGCGGGAGCGCACCGACCCGGACCGCCCCGGCACCGCCGGGCTGTGCACGACCACCACGACCGACGTCGTCTTCACCCTCGCCGCCGACGGCACACTCCGCTTCAGGTCCGAGGAGCGGGGCGCGGGTCTTCCGTACGGCACGCTCAGCAGGTCCGGCCGCTGAGCCCGGCAAGGGCTGGCGTAGGCTGGATCGGTCCGTTGATCCGTTGAAAAACCGCCGAAAGGTGACAGCCCGGTGACCGAGAAGGCCGACCTCCAGCCCATCCTCGACCGAGCCGCCGAGGGCGGGCGGATCACTCCGGAGGAGGCCCTCGACCTCTACCGGTCGGCGCCCCTGCACGCGCTGGGCGCGGCGGCCGACGCCGTGCGCCGCCGCCGTTACGCCGGTACGGAGCACATCGCGACGTACATCATCGAGCGCAACATCAATTACACCAACGTGTGCGTCACGGCCTGCAAGTTCTGTGCGTTCTACGCCGCGCCGAAGGACACCGCCAAGGGCTGGTCCCGCGACCTCGACGACATCCTGCGCCGCTGCGCGGAGACCGTCGAACTCGGCGGCACGCAGATCATGTTCCAGGGCGGACACCACCCGGACTACGGCGTCGAGTACTACGAGGAGCACTTCTCCGCGATCAAGAAGGCGTTCCCGCAGCTGGTGATCCACTCGCTGGGCGCGTCCGAGGTCGAGCACATGGCCCGGATCTCCAAGGTCTCCGTCGAGGAGGCGATCCAGCGGATCCACGCCGCCGGTCTCGACTCCTTCGCGGGCGCCGGCGCCGAACTGCTGCCCGCCCGGCCGCGGAAGGCGATCGCCCCGCTCAAGGAGTCCGGCGAGCGCTGGCTGGAGATCATGGAGACCGCACACCACCTGGGTGTCGAGTCCACCTCCACCATGCTGATGGGCACCGGCGAGACCAACGCCGAGCGCATCGAGCACCTGCGGATGATCCGCGACGTGCAGGACCGGACCGGTGGCTTCCGCGCGTTCATCCCGTACACGTACCAGCCGGAGAACAACCACCTGAAGGGGCGGACGCAGGCCACGCTCTTCGAGTACCTGCGGATGATCGCCATCGCCCGGCTGTTCCTCGACAACGTCGCGCACATCCAGGGCTCCTGGCTGACCACCGGCAAGGAGGTCGGCCAGCTGTCGCTGCACTACGGCGCGGACGACCTCGGCTCGATCATGCTGGAGGAGAACGTCGTCTCCTCGGCCGGCGCCAAGCACCGCTCCAACCGGCTGGAGATCATCGACCTGATCCGCAAGGCGGGGCGCGTCCCCGCGCAGCGCGCCACGACGTACGAGCACCTCGTCGTCCACGACGACCCGGCGAACGACCCGGTCGACGAGCGCGTCGTCTCGCACATCTCGTCCACCGCGATCGAGGGCGGCACCGCGCACCCGGAGCTGAAGCTCCTGAACGCCAACTGAGGCACCTTTGCTGACCGTTCATGCCGCGCCGCTGGTCCTTCCGGTCGGCGCGGCTGCCGTTGCGCAGGGCGCGGTGGCCGTGGAGGGCGACCGGATCGTCGCCCTGGGGCCGTACGACGACGTCATGGCCGCCCACCCGGCGGCCCGCGTCCGCCGGTGGCCCGGCGTCATCGCCCCCGGTCTGCGGCAGTGGCACGCCGTCTGGCTGCTCACCCGCTGCTACCACCCCGACCCGCGCGAGGCGGACGAGCTCGGGGACCGGCCGTTGTGGGGCGAGGAGTTCGAGCGGCTGGCCGCCGGGATGGACGCGACGCGGCGGGCGGGCAGCGTACGGCGCGGGCTGCAGCAGATGCTGCGGTACGGGACGACGCACCTCGCGGGCCGGTTCCACGACCCGGCCGTCCGCACCGCCGTGGCCCGTTCGGGGCTGACGGAGGTCTCGCCCGTCGGCGCTCCCGGCATCCTCGTCGGCGAGCCCGGCCTGGACCCGTTCACGGAGGGGCACGACCTGCCCGGCTCCGCGCACGGCCCGCTCATCGTCGGCGCCCGCGCCGACCTCGCGGTGTTCGACGTTCCGGACGAGGCGGCGCTGTGCGCGGCGGGGGCCGCGACATGCGTGGCCACGGTGCTGGGAGGACGGCTGGTGTACCGGCGGCGCTGAGCGGGGCGGCATTCCGGCGGGGGGTGACCGGGGCGAATCGCAACGTCGTGCCCCTGGCCACACGGGCCCAGGATGCGGGAGGATCCCGCAGCGCCATGCTGCCCCCCCGCCCACGTGCTCCACCTGACAGGAGGATGTTCATGGCCTGCCGTATGTCCCGCGTTCTGCTCGCCGCGGCCACCACCACCGTGGCGCTCGCCACCCTCGCCGCCCCCGTCACGGCATCGGCCGCCGCTTCCCCGCAGGGGCGGGTCTTCATGGTCAACCCCGTGCAGTCCTCGGGGGACCAGAACCTGACCGACGCCAAGGACTCGGCCGCCGCCGTGCCCGCCGGCGCCTACGCCCTGGCCGCCCTGCGCAATCTGGACGGCAGCGGCGAACTCTCCGGAAAGTGGGCGTACATCAGGTCCGACACCGGATCCTCCGCGAAGGTCGCCGACGCGGGCACGTACACCCGCAAGGACGACCAGTTCGAGCAGGTGATGGCCTACTTCTGGGTCAACGAGGCACAGGAGTACCTGCAGAGCCTCGGCTTCGGCAGCGAGCTGCCCGGCGCCAACGACCGCGCTCAGCCCGTCCGCATCAACCAGTGGGGCGCCGACAATTCCTTCTTCACCGACAAGAAGGCCGAGATCCGCTTCGGCAAGGGCGGGGTCGACGATGCCGAGGACGCGGAGGTGATCGTCCACGAGTACGGGCACGCCGTGCACAACGCCCAAGTTCCCGGCTTCGGTACGTCGGAGGAGGCCGGGTCCATCGGAGAGGCTTGGGGCGACTACCTGGCTGTGTCCGTCGGCGCGTACGCGGACTCCGAGTACGGCTGGCCGCGCAAGACCGACCTGGGCTGCGTCGCGGACTGGGATTCCGTCGCGTACACCTCCTCCGTGCCGCACTGCCTGCGCCGCGTCGACGGCGACAAGACGTACGCGGACAAGGTGGGCGAGGTGCACGCGGACGGTGAGATCTGGTCGAGGGCCCTGTTCGACATCCGCGGCGCGCTCGGCGCGCGCGAGGCCGACCGGATCATCGTCAACGCCCAGTTCGGCTTCGCCCCGGACACCAGCTTCGAGGACGCGGCCCTGACGACGATCGCGACCGCGCAGCGGATGTACGGCAAGAGCGCGGAGGATGCCGTGCGGAAGGCGTTCCGGGGCCGGGGCATCCCGGGGGTGTGAGCCCGCGCCGGGGCCGGGCGGCGACGGCCTGCCGCCGGCCCCGGCGAATGTCCACGCGTCCCCTCCGTTCGTCCACGGCCTCCGCACCGGCCGCAGCGACACGCTCGGGGCACCACCACGGCGCCCGCCACGCGTATGCGGGTCCGCCGATGGCGGGCACGCCGCGACGCCCGGCGGCCCTGCGGAGTGCGGCCACATGCCTGGCGTCCGCGTCTCTTAGCCGCCACGGACGGACTCCTGCTTCGGTTCCATCGGGAACGTCTCCGCGTAACGGACCAGGGCGAGGAAGCGGGAGTCCCCGGCGACGCCGAGGAGTTGGTCCGCGGTGACCGGCGCCGAGACCATCGCCGAGTCGTCGCCGTCGGCCGAGAGGAGGACGGTGCTGTCCCCGTACACGAAACGGAGGCTGACGCCGACGATGGTCCTGCCGTCCTTCTGGTTCCCGGCCGCGGAGACGACACGGGCCACGCGGCCGTCCGGCAGCTTCGCCTCCTTGCACTGGAACATCTTCTTCGGGTTGTCCCTGCAAGGCGCCTCACCCGGGGCGTCCGCGGAGCCGCCGGTCGGGCGCACCGAGAAGACGACGGGGAAGACCCGCCCGTTCGACCCGCCCTGGTACCGGCTGACGGCCAGGTCGACCGGGCGGACGGTTCCGAACCCGGCCGGCAGCAACGTGTCGAGCAGCGCCGCGGCCTGCTGCTGGAACTGCTCCTGCCGCCTGCGCTCGGCGGCAGGCAGTCCCGCCATCGACGATTCGCCGGGGGTGGGCTCGACGTGCACGGGGGTGCGCGACGGTCCGGTGGGGACCGGCGTCGGCATGGCGGTGCCGTCCGGCGCCCCGGGAGCGGCCCCGACCTGTCCCGCGACGCTGCCCGTGCCCCAGGAGGGCAGCGTCGCGCCGAACGTTCCGAGCGCCAGCACTGCGGCCACCCCGGTGCCGACCGCCACCCGGGCCCGCGCACGGCGCCGGCGCCCCTGGACGAGGGCGACGGGAACCAGGTCCGGAAGCGGCGGCGCCCCTTCGGCCGCCTCGGCCATGGCCGACCGGATCAGCAGCAACTCGTTCTCCCGTGCGTTCTCCTGCGCGCTGTCGTACGGCGCACGACCTGAAGACATGTCCACGACGGTTCTCCTCAGCTGCGAGTGGTGTAGAGATGCGCGTCGCCCAGCCGCGTGCGCAGCGTGACGAGCGAGCGCGAGCACTGGCTCTTGACGGTGGACTCGCTGCAGCGCAGCAGCTCGGCGACCGTGTGCACCCCCAGGTCCTCCCAGTAGCGCAGGACGACCATCGCCCGGGCGCGGGGCGGCAGTTCGGCGAGCGCGGTCAGCAGGGTGACCGTCAGCTCGGGACCCACCGCGGGCGGCGGGGCGTCGACATGGCTGTGGGCGAGGAAGTCGCGGAGCCGGCGGCGGCGCTCGGCGAGATAGGTCCGGGTCAGGACGGTGCGCGCATAGGCGGTGGGATGGTCGGCCGTGCTCGCCCGGTGCCAGTGCTGGAAGAGCTTGGCCAGCGTCGTCTGGGTCAGATCGCGGGCGCTCTCCGCCTCACCGCACAGCAGATATGCGGTCCGGTACAGACGCCGTTGGTTCGACCGGGCGAATTCCTCGAAGCCGGTGGCGTCCCGGGTACGGTCTGCGGTCATCTGCCCCCCCTCTCCGGTTCTCAGTGGTTTCTCACCCGTCTACTGAGTGCTGTCGCACCCAAAAGGTTGAAGCCGACTTCGGATTGCCCGGCCGCCGACCCGCGACCGGCGCGAGGCGCCGTCGGCCGGGCTGCTTGAATGGGTGCGTGACCCGAGCATCCCTGGACAAGCAGCCGCACGAAGTCGCCTCGATGTTCGACGACGTGGCGGCGAACTACGACCTCACCAACGACGTGCTGTCGCTCGGCCAGGCCCGGCTGTGGCGCAAGGAGGTCGCGAAGGCGGTGGACGCCCGCCCGGCGGAGAAGGTCCTCGACCTGGCCGCGGGCACGGCGACGTCCTCGCTGCCGTTCGCCGCCACCGGTGCGTACGTCGTGCCGTGCGACTTCTCCGTCGGCATGCTCCAAGTGGGCAAGAAGCGGCACTCCTGGCTGCCGTTCACCGCGGGTGACGCGACAAAGCTGCCGTTCCGCGACGAGACGTTCGACGCGGTGACGATCTCCTTCGGGCTGCGCAACGTCCAGGACACGGACACGGCGCTGCGCGAGCTGTACCGGGTGACCAAGCCGGGTGGCCGGGTGGTGATCTGCGAGTTCTCGCAGCCGACCTGGGCGCCGTTCCGCACGGTCTACACCGAGTACCTGATGCGGGCGCTGCCGCCGGTCGCGCGCGCGGTGTCGTCCAACCCCGACGCGTACGTCTATCTCGCCGAGTCCATCCGCGCCTGGCCCGACCAGGCCGGCCTCGCGCAGCTGCTGCAGAAGGCCGGCTGGTCGAAGGTCGCCTGGCGCAATCTCACCGGCGGTGTCGTGGCACTGCACCGGGGCGTACGCGCCTGACGACGGAGGCGGCGCGGCGGGTGCTGGCCCCTGCACGGGGCGACATCGGGAGCCCTTCGGAAGGCTGATCAGCAGGCACCCATAGACTGCACGGGACATGTGCCGCGCGGCACGCGATTTCGAGTCCTCGGGAGATCCGACCGTGACCGAGCCCCTCTCCGAACACAGCGCGGATGTGATCGTCGTCGGGGCGGGCCCAGCCGGCTCCACGACGGCGTACTACCTCGCCAAGGCCGGACTCGACGTCCTCCTGCTGGAGAAGACCGCCTTCCCGCGTGAGAAGGTCTGCGGCGACGGCCTCACCCCGCGCGCCACCAAGCAGCTCGTCGCCATGGGCATCGACATCTCCGAAGAGGCGGGCTGGCTGCGCAACAAGGGCCTGCGCATCATCGGCGGTGGCGTCCGGCTCCAGCTCGACTGGCCGGATCTCGCCTCGTACCCGGACTACGGTCTGGTCCGCAAGCGCGACGACTTCGACGAGCAGCTGGCCCGCCAGGCGCAGAAGGCGGGCGCGCGGCTGTACGAGCGCTGCAATGTCGGCGCCCCGATCGTCGACGACCGCACCGGCCGCATCACCGGCGTGAACGCCAAGCTCGGCGAGGAGAAGACCCCGGTCACCTTCCACGCCCCGCTCGTGGTCGCCGCCGACGGCAACTCCACCCGGCTGTCGCTCGCCATGGGCCTGCACCGCCGTGAGGACCGTCCGATGGGTGTGGCGGTCCGTACGTACTTCACCTCGCCCCGCCATGACGACGACTACCTGGAGTCCTGGCTGGAGCTGTGGGACCGGCGTGGCCCCCAGGACCGGCTGCTGCCCGGCTACGGCTGGATCTTCGGCATGGGCGACGGCACGTCCAACGTCGGCCTCGGCATCCTCAACTCGTCGTCCGCGTTCAAGGAACTGGACTGGCGCGAGGTCCTCAAGGCGTGGTGCGCCTCGATGCCCGCCGACTGGGGCTACACCGAGGAGAACATGACGGGGCCGATCCGCGGCGCCGCGCTCCCGATGGCCTTTAACCGCCAGCCGCACTACACCAAGGGGCTGCTGCTCGTCGGCGACGCGGGCGGCATGGTCAACCCGTTCAACGGCGAAGGCATCGCGTACGCCATGGAGTCGGGCCAGATCGCCGCGGACGTCATCGTCCAGGCCCATGCCCGCGCCACCCCCGCCCAGCGCGAACTGGCGTTGCAGAACTATCCGAAGACCCTCAAGGAGACCTACGGCGGCTACTACACGATGGGCCGCGCCTTCGTGAAGCTGATCGGCAACCCGAAGGTCATGAAGATCGCCACGCAGCGCGGTCTGACGCACCCGCTGCTGATGAAGTTCACGCTGAAGATGCTGGCCAACCTCACCGACCCGACGGGCGGCGACGCGATGGACCGCATCATCAACGGCCTGGCGAAGGTCGCCCCGCGGTCCTGACCGTACGGCGGCGTCCGGTCAGTAGTAGCCCTTCTCGCCGTCGATGATCTCCCGCACGGCATCGAGATGACCCGCGTGCCGGGCGGTCTCCTCGATCATGTGGAAGAGCATCCACCGCAGATTCGCGGAGGCGAGCTCGAAGTCGGGATGTCGGCCCACGTCCTCCAGGGCGTGGGCCGCGACGATCTCGTCGGTGACGGCGCACTGCTGCTCGTACTCCTCGAGCAGCCGCGCGAGCGGAATGCCGTCGACCCGCATGTCGGCATCCTCGGTGTCCGGGTCGAACCGCGGCCCCACGGCGGGCCGGCCGAGGAACATCACCTCGAACCAGTAGTTCTCGACCCAGCGCAGATGCGAGACGAGCCCCGCGGCCGACAGGCGGGGCGAGGCGGGAAGTACGGCCCGGTGCGCATCCCTCTCGGAGAGCCCCGCGCACTTCCAGTGGATGACGGCTCGCTGCATGTCGAACCAGCCGAGCAACTGGGTCCGCGCGTCGGCTTCGTACGGTGGGCGTATACGCGGGCGGGTCATGGCAGCCGAAGGTATCGCACCGGCCGCGACGGGTGCGGTGCGAACGCCGGATGAGGATGCTGCACGACCTTCCCGCGGAGTACGGGGACGGCCGCGCCGTCGACTGCGTCCCGGCGATCGCCTCCGAGTGGGACAAGCCGGGCATTCCTTACGGGATGACCGCGAGGCAGTGCACCCGCGAGGAGTTCGCGGCCGAGGTCCGGGCCCAGCTCACGGACGCGGTCGGCATCGCGGTCCCTGCGCTGCTGGACGCCGACGGCTCGACCGCCGCGCGCTGTACGACCTGGGGGCCCGACCAGCCGCCCGAGCCGGAGCCCTTCAAGCGCATCGACGAGGTGCGCTTCGGGCCGGGGCTTTCGAACACCGTCGGTCCGGGGGAGCGCGCGGCCTCCGGGGCGGTACGCACGGCTGAGGGCCGCCACTCCCGAGCGGGGAAGTGACGGCCCTCGGCCGGATCACCTGCGCTTGTGAATCCGAGAACGCGGCGGTCCCGGAGAGTGCGCGACGAACTCAGAGAACGCGGACCGCGCCCGACGGCGGGTCGTAGTCCAGCGAACGGAGCACCACACCGCTGCTCGGGTTCTGCGCACCGACGAACTGGCCACCGCCCACGTAGACACCGACGTGGTACGCGGAACCCGCGCCACCCCAGTACAGGATGTCGCCGGGCTGCAGGTTGCTCAGGGAGACCTGGGTGCCGGCGGTCGACTGGGACTGCGAGACGCGCGGCAGGTCGACGCCCACCGAGCGGAACGCGGCCTGGACCAGGCCGGAGCAGTCCCAGGAGTTGGGTCCGGTGCCGCCGGACACGTACGCGTCGCCGACCTGCGCCTTGACGAACGCGATGACGGACGCGGCGGAGCCGGTGGCGCTCGACGAGGAGGTCACGGCGGTGGAGCCGGACGTCGCGCTGAGCGTCGTGCGGGCCTGGGAGCGGGAAGCGCGCTCGGCGGCCTCCGCCTTGGCCTTGGCGGCCGCCTCGGCCTTCTCCTTGGCCTCCGCCTTGCGCACGGCCTCCGCCTTGGCCTTCTTGGCGGCCTTGGCGGCGGTGGTCGCTGCGGCGTCCTCGTGGGCCTGCGTCTCCAGGTCCAGGGCGACCTGCTGCGTGGCCTCGGCGGACTCGGCGACGGCGGTGGAGACCCCGGAGGTGAGGGTGGGCATCTCGATGGTCTGGGTCACCGGCTCGGCCTGGGCCGGACCGGTGGCCGCGGCGACCGCGATGGTGCTGAGGACGCCACCGGCAACTCCGGCCCGCAGCGCCGTCTTCGAGGCGCTTCGGCGGGGCTTCCGGTGGCTGGGTATGTGAGCGGTGTGGGACATGAGTACTAGCGCTATCAGGGCCTCAGGGGTCCCATCAAGAAACGTGTGTTGCGACACAGTTACGTACGGAATCTGTGAATCCGCTTTCCGGGAGCCCTTATTGACGCCGTAACGGGCAAAACGGGCACCCGCCATCACGGCTGTGATCACGGCCTTTCGGTAATTCGCCCGAATTGCCCACCACTTACCATCCGTTCACACCAATGGCCAAGCCCGCTTTTGTTGAAGGCCGGGTGAAGTGATGCAGGTCACAGCATGACTGTTACATGGTGGGCATAAGAGCGGCCGACGCATTCGGGCCGCCGGTGACGCCGGGCGGCCCGTCGTTCCGCCCGGGTGATCGCGCACGCCGGCACGCGTCCACTTCGCTCCCGCGGAGCCCCTCGCGCGGGTGAGTCCGGACCGGGACGGATCCTCTTACCACTCGCAACCGTCCATTGCCAATTTGCATGTCGAGGCGTCTGATTGTTAGTGGAAACATCGCTTTGACCAGCGGTAACAACATCAGATGTCACATCTCGTGATCGCGCGGCCGCTTTGCGTACGAAGATCACCTCTCATCCGACTTCATGATCGTTCGCCGGGTGGTGGAGATCACAAAGTCGGTGTAGCACCCCGTGTCGCAGATCACAGGACGGCAGGCATAGGATGCGGGGCAGTCGGGCTTGTGAACTGCCTCACATGTGCACGATCTTGGTGAGGTGGCGAGCCGGTCGCCCGATGCGGTCCAACGGTCAAGGACGACTGGAAGGAGCGAGGAGCGTGAATGCCTACGCGCCCATCCTCGTGCTCGGCGCCCTCGGGGCAGGGTTTGCGATCTTTTCCGTGGTCATGGCCACGCTAATCGGTCCAAAGCGGTATAACCGGGCAAAGCTCGAAGCGTACGAGTGCGGTATCGAACCCACCCCCACTCCAGCCGGAGGCGGCCGCTTCCCTATCAAGTACTACCTGACGGCGATGCTCTTCATCGTCTTCGACATCGAGATCGTCTTCCTCTATCCCTGGGCGGTCACCTTCGACTCTCTGGGGATCTTCGGGCTCGTGGAGATGCTGCTCTTCGTGCTCACCGTCTTCGTCGCCTACGCGTATGTATGGCGCCGCGGCGGTCTGGAATGGGACTGAGGGGCTGAGGGGCACACCATGGGACTGGAAGAGAAGCTGCCCAGCGGCTTCGTGCTGACCACTGTCGAGCAGGCCGCCGGCTGGGTGCGGAAGTCCTCCGTCTTCCCCGCCACGTTCGGCCTCGCCTGCTGCGCCATCGAGATGATGACGACCGGAGCCGGGCGTTACGACCTGGCCCGTTTCGGGATGGAGGTCTTCCGCGGATCGCCGCGGCAGGCGGATCTGATGATCGTCGCAGGGCGGGTCAGCCAGAAGATGGCGCCCGTCCTTCGGCAGGTCTATGACCAGATGCCGAACCCCAAGTGGGTCATCTCCATGGGGGTTTGCGCATCATCGGGCGGGATGTTCAACAATTACGCCATTGTGCAGGGTGTTGATCACATTGTCCCGGTCGATATCTATTTGCCGGGTTGCCCGCCGCGTCCCGAGATGCTGATGGACGCCATTCTCAAGCTCCACCAGAAGATCCAGGGCTCCAAGCTCGGGGTCAACGCGGAGGAGGCCGCCCGCGAGGCGGAGGACGCCGCACTGAAGGCGCTTCCCCTCATCGAGATGAAGGGGCTGCTGCGGTGAGCGACGAGCGGAACAGCAACGGCGTACCCGCCCCGCGCGACGAGACAGGCGAGGTCATCGGCGTACGCAAGGGCATGTTCGGCGCCAACAACGGCGGCGACACCTCCGGCTACGGCGGCCTCGTTCGCACGGTGGCGCTCCCGGGCGCCACATCCCGGCCGTACGGCGGCTGGTTCGACGAGGTGGCCGACGAGCTCGAAGGGGCCCTGGAGGAGCAGGACCTGCTTCCCGGGAACGCCATCGAGAAGACCGTCGTCGACCGCGGCGAGCTCACCTTCCACATCGCCCGTGAGCATCTGGTCCAGGTCGCCCGCACGCTGCGCGACGACCCGGCTCTGCGCTTCGAGCTCTGCACGGGGGTGAGCGGTGTCCACTTCCTCGGCGACAAGGGCCGGGAACTGCACGCCGTCTACCACCTGAGGTCGATCACGCACGGCCGGCTGATCCGGCTGGAGGTCTCGGCCCCGGACAGCGACCCGCACATCCCGTCGCTCGTCACGGTCTATCCGACCAACGACTGGCACGAGCGCGAGACCTACGACTTCTTCGGGCTCGTCTTCGACGGGCACCCGGCCCTCACCCGGATCATGATGCCGGACGACTGGCAGGGCTTCCCGCAGCGCAAGGACTATCCGCTCGGCGGCATCGCCGTCGAGTACAAGGGCGCCCAGATCCCGGCTCCGGACCAGCGGAGGTCGTACTCCTGATGACTACTCCCCATGCGACACCCAGGGCCACGACCGAGGGGACTGTATATACAGTCACCGGCGGCGACTGGGACGAGGTCGTCGAATCGGCGGTCAAGTCCGACGACGAGCGCATCATCGTCAACATGGGTCCCCAGCACCCGTCCACGCACGGTGTGCTGCGGCTGATCCTGGAGATCGACGGCGAGACCGTCACCGAGGCCCGCTGCGGCATCGGCTACCTCCACACCGGCATCGAGAAGAACCTCGAATTCCGGAACTGGACCCAGGGCACCACGTTCGTGACGCGCATGGACTACCTGACGCCGTTCTTCAACGAGACGGCGTACTGCCTGGGCGTCGAGAAGCTGCTCGGCATCGAGGACCAGATCCCCGACCGGGCGAGCGTCCTGCGCGTCCTGCTGATGGAGCTCAACCGGATCTCCTCGCACCTGGTGTGCATCGCCACCGGCGGCATGGAGCTCGGCGCGACCACGATCATGATCTACGGGTTCCGCGATCGTGAACTGGTTCTCGATCTCTTCGAGCTGATCACCGGCCTGCGGATGAACCACGCGTTCGTCCGGCCCGGCGGACTCGCCCAGGACCTGCCGCCCGGCGCGGTCGACCAGCTGCGCGAGTTCGTGAAGACCATGAAGAAGAACCTGCCGGAGTACGACAAGCTCGCCACCGGCAACCCCATCTTCAAGGCCCGCATGCAGGACGTCGGCTATCTCGACCTGACCGGCTGCATGGCGCTCGGTGCCACCGGCCCGATCCTGCGTTCCGCCGGACTCCCGCACGACCTGCGCAAGACGGACCCCTACTGCGGGTACGAGAACTACGAGTTCGACGTCCCCACCGCCGACAGCTGCGACGCCTACGGCCGCTTCCTCATCCGGCTGGAGGAGATGCGCCAGTCGCTGCGGATCATCGAGCAGTGCATCGACCGGCTCGCCCCGGGCCCGGTCATGGTCGCCGACAAGAAGATCGCCTGGCCCGCGCAGCTCGCGCTCGGGCCCGACGGCCTCGGCAACTCGCTCGACCACATCAAGAAGATCATGGGCACCTCCATGGAGGCCCTGATCCATCACTTCAAGCTGGTGACCGAGGGCTTCCGGGTCCCGGCCGGACAGGCGTACACCGCGGTCGAGTCGCCCAAGGGCGAGCTCGGTGTGCATGTCGTCTCGGACGGCGGCACCCGCCCCTACCGGGTCCACTTCCGCGACCCGTCCTTCACCAATCTGCAGGCCATGGCGGCGATGTGCGAGGGCGGCCAGGTCGCCGACGTCATCGTCGCCGTCGCGTCCATCGACCCCGTGATGGGAGGCGTCGACCGGTGACCGAAGCACGTCAGGAAGTCAGTCTGGGGATGCCGCAGCTCCCCGCCCCCGCCTACCCGGCCGAGGTACGCGCCCGGCTCGAAGCGGACGCGAAGGAGGTGATCGCCCGCTACCCCGACAGCCGCTCCGCACTGCTGCCGCTGCTGCACCTGGTGCAGTCCGAGGAGGGGTACGTCTCCCGGACGGGCATGGCGCTCTGCGCCGAGCTGCTCGGCCTCACCACCGCCGAGGTCACCGCGGTCGCCACCTTCTACACGATGTACCGGCGCAGGCCGAGCGGTGACTACCAGGTCGGCGTCTGCACCAACACGCTGTGCGCGGTGATGGGCGGCGACGCCATCTTCGACCGTCTGAAGCAGCACCTCGGCCTCGGTAACAACGAGACGACGGAGGACGGCAAGGTCACCCTCGAGCACATCGAGTGCAACGCGGCCTGCGACTTCGCCCCCGTCGTGATGGTCAACTGGGAGTTCTTCGACAACCAGACGCCCGAGAGCGCGACGCAGCTCGTCGACGACCTCATCGCCGGGCGCACCGTCGAACCCACCCGCGGCGCCCCGCTCTGCTCGTACAAGGAGACCGCCCGGATCCTGGCCGGCTTCCCCGACCAGCGCCCCGGTGCCGTCGAGGCGACCGGTGGCGCCGGTCCCGCCTCGCTCGTCGGCCTCCGGCTGGCGAAGGGGGAGGAGCTGCACCCGAAGGTCGTCGCTCCGCGTGGTGAGTCGGCACGCTCCGAAGCCCCGCAGGACCGTCCGCAGCCGGGCGCCCAGCACCTCAGCTCCCATGACGCACCGCAGCAGACCTCTGCATCCGACCCGGACCACCCGGCCGGTCCCGCAGCTGAGGAGGGAGAGTGATGACATTGGCAGCCGAAATCAACGACGGGGGCGGCAACGGCGGCGGAGCCGGTCCCGAGAAGCTGCTCTCGCCCGTGCTCTCCGCCTTCTGGGACGAGCCCGAGTCCTGGACCCTGGACACGTACAAGCGGCACGGCGGTTACGAGGGGCTGCGCAAGGCCCTCGCCATGACGCCGGACGACCTCATCGCGTACGTCAAGGACTCCGGACTCCGCGGCCGTGGCGGCGCCGGCTTCCCCACGGGCATGAAGTGGCAGTTCATCCCGCAGGGCGACGGCAAGCCGCACTACCTGGTGGTCAACGCCGACGAGTCGGAGCCCGGGACCTGCAAGGACATCCCGCTCCTGTTCGCCAACCCGCACAGCCTGATCGAGGGCATCGTGATCGCCTGCTACGCGATCCGCTCCTCGCACGCCTTCATCTATCTGCGCGGCGAAGCCGTCCCCGTGCTGCGGCGTCTGCACGAGGCCGTGCGCGAGGCGCACGAGGCGGGCTACCTCGGGACGAGCATCCTGGGCTCGGGGCTCGACCTGGAGCTCACCGTGCACGCGGGCGCGGGCGCGTACATCTGCGGTGAGGAGACCGCGCTGCTCGACTCGCTCGAAGGGCGACGCGGCCAGCCCCGGCTGCGGCCCCCCTTCCCCGCGGTCGCCGGTCTGTACGCCTGCCCCACTGTGGTGAACAACGTCGAATCCATCGCGTCGGTTCCCGCGATCCTGAGCAACGGCAAGGACTGGTTCAAGTCGATGGGCAGCGAGAAGTCCCCGGGCTTCACGCTGTATTCGCTCAGCGGGCATGTCGCCACCCCCGGCCAGTACGAGGCGCCGCTCGGCATCACGCTGCGCCAGCTGCTCGACATGGGCGGCGGCATGCGACCCGGCCACCGGCTGAAGTTCTGGACCCCGGGCGGCTCCTCCACCCCGATGTTCACCGACGAGCACCTCGATGTGCCCCTCGACTACGAGGGGGTCGGCGCCGCCGGTTCCATGCTCGGCACCAAGGCGCTCCAGTGCTTCGACGAGACGACCTGTGTCGTGCGGGCCGTCACCCGCTGGACCGAGTTTTACGCCCATGAGTCCTGCGGCAAGTGCACGCCCTGCCGCGAAGGCACCTACTGGCTCGTCCAGTTGCTCCGCGACATCGAGGCCGGCAAGGGACAGATGGCCGACCTCGACAAGCTGAACGACATCGCCGACAACATCAACGGCAAGTCCTTCTGCGCTCTCGGCGACGGCGCCGCCGCGCCGATCTTCTCCTCGCTGAAGTACTTCCGCGAGGAGTACGAGCAGCACATCACCGGCAAGGGCTGCCCGTTCGATCCCGCCAAGTCGACCGTTTGGGCCGACGACAAGAACGCTCACCAGGAGGTGAACGCATGACAGTCACCACAAGTGCGCCCTCCGGGGGCGGCGCGGCGGCGGTCCCGCCCGAGGACCTTGTCACGCTGACCATCGACGGCATCGAGATCAGCGTGCCCAAGGGCACTCTGGTCATCCGCGCCGCCGAACTCCTCGGCATCGAGATCCCGCGCTTCTGCGACCACCCGCTCCTCGACCCGGCCGGCGCCTGCCGGCAGTGCATCGTCGAGGTCGAGGGCCAGCGCAAGCCGATGGCGTCCTGCACCATCACCTGCACCGACGGCATGGTCGTCAAGTCGCAGCTCACCTCGCCGGTCGCCGACAAGGCGCAGCGCGGGGTGATGGAGCTGCTGCTGATCAACCACCCGCTGGACTGCCCGGTCTGCGACAAGGGCGGCGAGTGCCCCCTGCAGAACCAGGCGATGTCGCACGGTGACCCGGACTCCCGGTTCGACGGGAAGAAGCGGACGTACGAGAAGCCCGTCCCCATCTCCACCCAGGTGCTGCTGGACCGTGAGCGGTGCGTGCTGTGTGCACGCTGCACCCGGTTCTCCAACCAGGTGGCGGGCGACCCGATGATCGAGCTGATCGAGCGCGGCGCGCTCCAGCAGGTCGGTACGGGCGAGGGCGACCCGTTCGAGTCGTACTTCTCCGGCAACACCATCCAGATCTGCCCGGTCGGTGCGCTGACCTCGGCGGCGTACCGATTCCGCTCCCGGCCCTTCGACCTGGTGTCGTCGCCGTCGGTGTGCGAGCACTGCGCGGGTGGGTGCGCGACCCGCACCGACCACCGGCGCGGCAAGGTCATGCGGCGGCTCGCCGCCGACGACCCCGAGGTCAACGAGGAGTGGGTCTGCGACAAGGGCCGCTTCGGGTTCCGTTACGCGCAGCAGCGGGACCGGCTCACCACCCCGCTGGTGCGGAACGCGGACGGCGTCCTCGAACCGGCGAGCTGGCCCGAGGCGCTGGAGGCCGCGGCCGCCGGACTCGCCGCCGCCCGCGGCCGGACCGGTGTCCTCACCGGCGGCCGGCTGACCGTCGAGGACGCGTACGCGTACAGCAAGTTCGCCCGGACCGCCCTGGACACGAACGACATCGACTTCCGGGCCCGGGTGCACAGCGGCGAGGAGGCCGACTTCCTGGCCGCCCGCGTCGCCGGACGCGGACGCGATCTGGACGGCGGCGGGATCACGTACACCTCGCTGGAGAAGGCCGCGACCGTGCTGCTGGTCGGCTTCGAGTCCGAGGAGGAGGCGCCCGGCGTCTTCCTGCGGCTGCGCAAGGCCCACCGCAAGCACGGCCAGCGCACCTTCGCCGTCGCCTCGCACGCCACCCGCGGGCTGACGAAGGCCGGCGGCACGCTGCTGGCCGCCGCACCCGGCACCGAGACCGAGTGGCTGGACGCGATCGCGGGCGGCGTCGGACTCGACGGCGATGGGGCCGCGGCCGCCGAGGCGCTGCGCGGCGGTGAGGCCGTCATCGTCGTGGGCGAGCGGCTGGCCGGGGTGCCGGGCGGGCTGACCGCCGCGGTACGGGCGGCGACCGCGACCGGGTCCCGGCTGGTGTGGATCCCGCGCCGGGCCGGCGAGCGCGGCGCAGTGGAGGCGGGCGCGCTCCCGTCGCTGCTGCCCGGCGGCCGCCCCGCCACCGACCCGCGGGCCAGGGACGAGGTGGCGGCCGTCTGGGGCGTCGCCGAGCTGCCGGCCCGGTTCGGCCGCGACACCGGCCAGATCGTCGAGGCCGCGGCCACCGGCGAACTGGGCGCGCTGCTCGTCGCCGGCGTCGAGGCCGTCGACCTGCCCGACCCGGCCCGCGCCCTGGAGGCGCTGGACCAGGTCGGGTTCGTGGTCTCGCTGGAGCTGCGGCCCAGCGAGGTCACCGAGCGGGCCGATGTGGTGTTCCCCGTCGCCGCGGTGGCCGAGAAGGCCGGCACCTTCCTCAACTGGGAGGGCAGGGCCCGGATGTTCGAGGCCGCGCTGAAGCCCGAGCAGATGACGCGGGCCCTCGCGCCGACCGACGCCCGGGTGCTGCACATGCTGGCGGACGCCCTCGACGTCCACCTCGCCCTGCCGGACCTGAAGTCCGTACGCCGTGAGCTGGACCGGCTCGGCGGCTGGACCGGCACGCACGCCACCGACCCGCAGGCGTCGGCGCAGCCGCTGCCCCGGCCCGGTGACGGCGAGGCGCTCCTCGCGGGCCACCGGCTGCTGCTCGACCAGGGGCGGCTCCAGGAGGGCGATGCCGCGCTGGCCGGCACCCGGCACGCCGCGGTCGCCCGGCTCTCCGCCGTCACCGCGGCCGAGACGGGGGTGAAGGACGGCGATCTGCTGGCCGTCACCGGACCGTCCGGCAGCGTCGAACTCCCCCTGCAGGTCACCGACATGCCGGACCGGGTGGTCTGGGTGCCGCTGAACTCCGCCGGGCGGGGCGTACCGGCCGACACCGGCGCCCGCCCCGGCGGCCTGGTCCGGATCGGTCCCGCCGCACCGGGGACGTCCGCACCGGGTACTCCCGACGTCTCACCGGAGGTGCGAGCGTGACTGGCTTCGCTCACCTGGCCGCGGCGCCCGACCGCGCCGTACTCGCCGCCGAGGATCTGTCGATGTTCGGCACCGACCCCTGGTGGCTCGTCGTCATCAAGGCGGTGTTCTGCTTCGCGTTCCTGATGGTGACCGTGCTCTTCTCCATCGTGTGGGAGCGCAAGGTCGTCGCCTGGATGCAGCTGCGCATCGGCCCCAACCGGCACGGCCCCTGGGGCATGCTCCAGTCGCTCGCCGACGGCATCAAGCTGATGCTGAAGGAAGACGTCATCGTCAAGCGGGCGGACAAGGTCGTCTATGTCCTCGCGCCGATCGTCGCCGCCGTACCGGCGTTCATGGCGATCGCGGTGATCCCGTTCGGCCCGTCCGGCAACGAGGTCTCGATCTTCGGACACCGTACGGCGATGCAGCTGACCGACCTGCCGATCGCGATGCTCTACATCCTCGCGGTCGCCTCGGTCGGCATCTACGGCATCGTGCTGGCGGGCTGGTCCTCCGGCTCGACGTACCCGCTCCTCGGCGGCCTGCGCTCCTGCGCGCAGATGATCTCGTACGAGATCGCGATGGGCGCCGCCTTCGCCTCCGTCTTCCTCTACTCGGGGTCGATGTCGACCTCGAAGATCGTGGAGGCGCAGCAGGACCGCTGGTTCATCCTCCTGCTGCCGGTCTCGTTCATCATCTACATCATCACGATGGTCGGCGAGACCAACCGCGCCCCGTTCGACATGCCGGAGTCCGAGGGCGACCTGGTCGGCGGCTTCAACACCGAGTACTCGTCGATCAAGTTCGCGATGTTCATGCTCGCCGAGTACGTCAACATGGTCACCGTCTCCGCGGTCTCCACGACCCTGTTCCTGGGCGGCTGGCGGGCCCCGTGGCCGATCAGCACCTTCTGGGAGGGGGCGAACCACGGCTGGTGGCCGTTGCTCTGGTTCGTCATCAAGGTCCAGCTGCTGCTGTTCTTCTTCATCTGGCTGCGCGGCACCCTGCCCCGCGTCCGCTACGACCAGCTGATGAAGCTCGGCTGGAAGGTTCTGATCCCGGTCTCCGTGGTCTGGCTGATGCTGGTCGCGACCGTGCGTGCGCTGCGCAACGAGGGCTACGACTTCACGAGCGTCGTGCTGTACGTGGTGGGCGCCGTGCTCGCGATCCTGCTGATCTCGTTCGTCGCCGACCTCTTCCGGGACCGCTCGGCCAAGGCGGCCGAGGCGGAAGCCGGACCGGAACCCGCGTTCGACCCGATGGCAGGCGGATTCCCGGTGCCACCGCTGCCCGGACAGACCCTGCCGCCGGTACCGCGCCGCGGGCCACGGCATGAGCGGGAGCTCGTTGTCAGTGGCGGGCCGGATACTCAGAGTGACAGCAGTCGGACGGGTGGAAGCCCCAGCGACGGAAAGGAGGCTGACGGTGTCTGAGTCATCGGAACCCTCGGGGGAGAAGTTCCAGAACCCCGTGGCCGGCTTCGGCGTGACCTTCAAGGCCATGTTCAAGAAGCGGCTGACCGAGCAGTACCCGGAACAGCAGAAGGTGACGGCGCCGCGCTTCCACGGCCGGCATCAGCTCAACCGCCACCCCGACGGCCTGGAGAAGTGCGTCGGCTGCGAGCTGTGCGCCTGGGCGTGCCCGGCGGATGCCATCTACGTGGAGGGCGCGGACAACACCGACGAGGAGCGTTACTCCCCGGGTGAGCGCTACGGCCGCGTCTACCAGATCAACTACGCGCGCTGCATTCTCTGCGGACTGTGCATCGAGGCCTGCCCGACCCGGGCGCTGACGATGACCAACGAGTTCGAGCTCGCCAACACCACCCGCGAGAGCCTCATCTACACCAAGGACGAGCTGCTCGCGGGCCTGGAGGAAGGCATGGTCGACAGTCCGCACGCGATCTACCCGGGGATGGACGAGCAGGACTACTACCGGGGGCTGGTGACCGAGGCCGCGCCCGGTACGGAGCGCCAGGTCGCCGTCTCCAAGGGCGAGTCCAAGGAGCAGGCGGCCGAGAACGAGGAGGTGGACGCATGACCGGCCTGGCCGCGGCGGCCTCCACCACATCGACGGGCGAGGCCGTCCAGTTCTGGATCCTCGGCACCGTCGCCGTGCTCGGCGCGCTGTCCACCGTACTGATGAAGAAGGCCGTGCACAGTGCGCTGAGCCTCGCCGGGACCATGATCGTCCTGGCGGTCTTCTATCTCGCCAACGGCGCGTACTTCCTCGGCGTCGTCCAGATCGTCGTCTACACGGGCGCGATCATGATGCTGTTCCTCTTCGTGGTCATGCTCGTCGGTGTCACGGCGGCGGACTCGCTGAAGGAGACCCTCAAGGGCCAGCGCTGGCTGGCCGCGGGCTGTGGGCTCGGCTT
Source organism: Streptomyces sp. JH14 (assembly GCF_029428675.1). Lineage (GTDB taxonomy): Bacteria > Actinomycetota > Actinomycetes > Streptomycetales > Streptomycetaceae > Streptomyces. The sequence continues at coordinate 4,204,010 of NZ_JAJNEL010000001.1, forward strand.
CGGTGTCCTGCTGATCGCGGGCATCGGCCACGCCTCCCTGAACAGCTTCAACGGACTCGGCAGCGCCAACGCCGCGCACGGCGGGAACGTCGAGGGGCTGGCCAACCTCATCTTCACCAAGTACGTCTTCGCCTTCGAGATCACCGGCGCCCTGCTGATCACGGCGACCGTCGGCGCGATGGTGCTCACCCACCGCGAGCGCACCGAACGGGCCCGGACCCAGCGGGAGATGTCCGAGGCGCGCGTGCGCAGCAATCACCTGCCGCCGCTGCCCGCCCCGGGTGTCTACGCCCGGCACAACGCCGTGGACATCGCCGGTCTGCTCCCGGACGGCACCCCGTCCGAGCTCACCGTCATGCAGACGCTGCGCAAGCGCGGCCAGATCCGCGACGTGTCGAACGAGTCGCTCGCCAACCTCAAGGCGCTGGAGCAGCGCTCCGAGGAGCGGCTCGGCCGTGACAAGGAAGAGGAGGAGGTCGCCAAGTGAACCCGGTCAACTACCTCTACCTCGCCGCGCTGTTGTTCACCATCGGCGCGTCCGGAGTGCTGATCAGGCGGAACGCGATCGTGGTGTTCATGTGTGTGGAGCTGATGCTCAACGCCTGCAACCTCGCGTTCGTGACGTTCTCCCGGATGCACGGCAACCTCGACGGCCAGATCATCGCCTTCTTCACGATGGTCGTCGCCGCCGCCGAAGTCGTGGTCGGGCTCGCGATCATCGTGTCGCTGTTCCGTTCCCGCCACTCGGCCTCGGTCGACGACGCCAGCCTGATGAAGCTGTAAGGGGACGCTGAATCGTGGACAACCTCATTGCGCTGCTCGTCGCGGCGCCCCTGCTCGGAGCGGCTGTGCTGCTCTGCGGCGGCCGACGGCTGGACCGTGCCGGGCACTGGCTCGGCACGCTGCTCGCCGCCGCCTCGTTCGTCATCGGGGCGGTGCTCTTCGTCGACATGCTGGGCAAGGGCGCCGAGCACCGGGCGCTGCACCAGCACCTGTTCAGCTGGATCCCGGTCGAGGGCTTCCAGGCCGATGTGGCCTTCCAGCTCGACCAGTTGTCGATGACGTTCGTGCTGCTGATCACCGGTGTGGGCACTCTGATCCACATCTACTCGATCGGCTACATGGAGCACGACGAGCGCCGGCGCCGCTTCTTCGGATATCTGAACCTGTTCCTCGCGGCGATGCTCCTGCTGGTCCTCGCCGACAACTACCTGCTGCTGTACGTCGGGTGGGAGGGCGTCGGTCTGGCGTCGTACCTGCTGATCGGCTTCTGGCAGCACAAGCCCAGCGCGGCCACCGCCGCCAAGAAGGCGTTCCTGGTCAACCGGGTCGGCGACATGGGCCTGTCGATCGCGATCATGCTGATGTTCACCACGTTCGGCACGTTCGCCTTCGGCCCCGTCCTGGCGGCGACCGGGGGGACGAGCGAGGGCAAGCTGACGGCGATCGGCCTGATGCTGCTCCTGGCCGCCTGCGGCAAGTCGGCCCAGGTGCCGCTGCAGTCCTGGCTCGGTGACGCGATGGAGGGCCCGACCCCGGTCTCCGCCCTCATCCACGCCGCCACCATGGTGACCGCCGGCGTCTACCTGATCGTCCGCTCCGGCACGATCTTCAACGCCGCGCCGGACGCCCAACTGGTCGTCGTGGTCGTCGGCGCGGTCACGCTGCTCTTCGGTGCGATCGTCGGTTGCGCGAAGGACGACATCAAGAAGGCCCTCGCCGGGTCGACGATGTCGCAGATCGGCTACATGATCCTGGCTGCCGGGCTCGGCCCGATCGGCTACGTCTTCGCGATCATGCACCTGGTGACGCACGGCTTCTTCAAGGCCGGGCTCTTCCTCGGTGCCGGTTCGGTCATGCACGGCATGAACGACGAGGTCGACATGCGGAAGTTCGGCGGCCTGCGCATGTACATGCCGGTCACCTTCATCACCTTCGGTCTCGGCTATCTGGCGATCATCGGCTTCCCCGGTCTGTCCGGCTTCTTCTCGAAGGACAAGATCATCGAGGCGGCGTTCGCCAAGGGCGGCACCGAGGGCTGGATCCTCGGCGCGGTCACGCTGCTGGGCGCCGCGATCACCGCGTTCTACATGACGCGCGTGATGCTGCTGACGTTCTTCGGCGAGAAGCGCTGGCAGCCCGACGCGGAAGGCCATGAGCCGCATCCGCACGAGTCCCCGAAGTCGATGACCATCCCCATGATTGTCCTGGCGTTCGGCTCGGTCTTCGCCGGAGGCTTCTTCTCCATCGGCGACCGCTTCCTGAACTGGCTGGAGCCGGTCACCGGACACGACCACGGGCACGCCCCGGTCGGCGCAGCGACCGTCACCGCCGCCACCATGGTGGTACTCGTCATCGGCGCCGCCATCGCCTGGGCGATGTACGGGCGCAGGCCGGTACCGGTCGTCGCACCGCGCGGCTCGCTGCTCACCCGGGCCGCCCGCCGCGATCTCCTCCAGGACGACTTCAACCACGTGGTCCTGGTCCGCGGAGGCGAGCACCTCACCCGCTCCCTGGTGTACGTCGACCACACCCTGGTGGACGGCGTCGTCAACGGCACGGCCGCAACGATGGGCGGGCTCTCCGGCCGGCTGCGCAAGCTGCAGAACGGCTACGCCCGCTCCTACGCGGTCTCGATGTTCGGCGGTACGGCGATCGTCATCGCCGCGACCCTGCTGATGAGGGCGGTCTGATCACATGTCCTTTCCCCTCCTGACAGCGACGGCGGCGCTCCCGGCGATCGGCGCGATCGCCACCGCCGCCGTCCCGGCCGCCCGGCGCACCGCCGCCAAATGGCTGGCGCTGCTCTTCTCGCTGGCCACGCTCGTACTGGCGGGCATCGCGCTCGCCCGCTTCGAGCCCGGCGGCGCGCGCTATCAGCTCACCGAATCGCACGCCTGGATCAAGGACTTCGGCGTCCGGTACGAACTGGGCGTGGACGGCATCGGGGTGGCGCTCCTCGCGCTCACGGCCCTGCTGGTCCCGTTCGTCATCCTGGCCGGCTGGCACGACGCCGACCCCCTGGAGACGAAGTCCTCGCGCTGGCGTCCCACCCAGGGCTTCTTCGCTCTGATCCTGATGGTCGAAGCGATGGTGATCCTCTCCTTCGAGGCCACCGACGTCTTCCTCTTCTACATCCTCTTCGAAGCCATGCTCATCCCGATGTACTTCCTCATCGGCGGTTTCGGGGACCGGGCCCACGCCGGCAGCGACGAGAACGCCGCGGCACAACGTTCGTACGCGGCCGTCAAGTTCCTCCTCTACAACCTGGTCGGCGGGCTCATCATGCTGGCCGCCGTCATCGGCCTGTACGTCGTCGCGGGCACCTTCTCGCTCTCCGAGATCGCCGAGGCCCGCGCCAACGGCTCGCTCTCCATGGCGACCAGCACCGAACGCTGGCTGTTCCTCGGGTTCTTCTTCGCCTTCGCGGTGAAGGCCCCGCTCTGGCCGCTGCACACCTGGCTGCCCAACGCCATGGGCGAGGCGACCACCCCGGTCGCCGTCCTGATCACCGCGGTCGTCGACAAGGTCGGCACCTTCGCGATGCTCCGCTTCTGCCTCCAGCTGTTCCCGGAGGCCAGCAAGTGGGCGACGCCGGTGATCCTGGTGCTGGCACTGATCAGCATCGTGTACGGGGCGCTCCTCGCCGTCGGCCAGCGCGACATCAAGCGGCTGATCGCCTACGCGTCGATCTCGCACTTCGGCTTCATCATCCTGGGCATCTTCGCGATGACCAGCCAGGGCCAGTCGGGCGCCACGCTCTACATGGTCAACCACGGAATCTCGACCGCCGCGCTGATGCTGGTGGCCGGCTTCCTGATCACCCGGCGCGGCTCGCGGCTCATCGCCGACTACGGCGGGGTGCAGAAGGTGGCGCCGGTCCTGGCCGGCACCTTCCTGATCGGCGGTCTCGCCACGCTGTCGCTGCCCGGGCTCTCTCCGTTCGTCAGCGAATTCCTGGTCCTGGTCGGGACGTTCAGCTCCTATCCCGCGGCCGGCATCGTCGCCACCACCGGGATCGTGCTCGCCGCGCTCTACGTCCTCGTCCTCTACCAGCGGACGATGACGGGCCCGGTGAAGGCCGAGGTCCAGGGCATGGCCGACCTCAAGGCCCGGGAGCTGGTGGTGGTCGTCCCGCTGATCGCGCTGCTGATCTTCCTGGGCGTCTATCCGAAGCCGCTGACGGAGATCGTCAACCCCGCGGTGCAGCACACCCTGTCGGACGTCCAGAAGAAGGACCCCCAGCCCGAGGTGGAGGCCGCCAAGTGAGCGCAACAGCTGTCCACAGCCTGTGGACAATGGCGGGCGGGGTGACAACGGCCGCCCCGGACGAGAAGTTCAAGGCACCCGTCATCGAGTACGCCCAGCTGGCCCCGGTCCTCATTGTGATCGGTGTCGCCGTCGTCGGCGTACTCGTCGAGGCCTTCGTGCCGCGCCGGGCCCGCTACTACACGCAGGTCTTCCTGGCCGTCGTCGCCCTCGCCGCCGCGTTCGCCGCGGTCGTCGGCCTCGCGGCCGGGGGGTACGGCACGACGAAGGCGCACCTCGCCGCGATGGGCGCCGTCGCCGTCGACGGACCCGCGCTGTTCCTGCAGGGCACCATCCTGCTGACGTCGCTGGTCGCCGTCTTCACCTTCGCCGAGCGGCGGCTCGACCCCGTGGCGCACGGCAACCGCGTCGACTCGTTCGCCGCACAGGCCGCGTCCGTCCCCGGCGGCGAGAGCGAGCAGGCCGCGGTCAAGGCCGGGTTCACCACCACCGAGGTCTTCCCGCTGCTGCTCTTCTCGGTGGCCGGCATGCTGGTCTTCCCGGCGGCCAACGATCTGCTGACGCTCTTCGTGGCCCTGGAGGTCTTCTCCCTCCCGCTGTACCTCCTGTGCGCCGTCGCCCGCCGCAAGCGGCTGATGTCGCAGGAGGCGGCCGTGAAGTACTTCCTGCTCGGCGCCTTCTCGTCGGCGTTCCTGCTCTTCGGGATCGCCCTGCTGTACGGGTACGCGGGCTCCGTCTCGTACGCCGCGATCGCCCAGGTGGTCGACGGCTCCGTCCCCCAGATCGACCCGGCGCTCGCCGACACCATGGGCAACGACGTGCTGCTGCTGATCGGCGGCGCGATGATCCTGACCGGGCTGCTCTTCAAGGTCGGTGCCGTCCCGTTCCACATGTGGACGCCGGACGTCTACCAGGGCGCCCCGACCCCGGTCACCGGCTTCATGGCCGCGGCCACGAAGGTCGCCGCGTTCGGCGCACTGCTGCGTCTGCTGTACGTGGTGCTTCCGGGCCTCAGCTGGGACTGGCGGCCGGTCATGTGGGCCGTCGCCATCGTCACGATGCTGGGCGGTGCGATCGTCGCCATCACCCAGACCGACATCAAGCGGCTGCTGGCCTACTCGTCCATCGCGCACGCCGGGTTCATTCTCGCCGGTGTCATCGCGACCACCCCCAGTGGCATCTCCTCGGTGCTCTTCTACCTGGGCGCGTACTCCTTCGTGACGGTCGGCGCGTTCGCCGTCGTCACCCTGGTGCGCGACGCGGGCGGCGAGGCGACGCACCTGTCGAAGTGGGCCGGGCTCGGCCGGCGCTCACCGCTGGTCGCCGCGGTCTTCGCGGTGTATCTCCTGGCGTTCGCCGGTATCCCGCTGACGTCGGGCTTCGCCGGAAAGTTCGCGGTCTTCAAGGCGGCGGCGGAGGGCGGCGCCGGCGGCCTGGTCGTGGTCGGTGTGATCTCGTCCGCGATCGCCGCGTTCTTCTACATCAGGGTCATCGTGCTGATGTTCTTCAGCGAGCCGAAGGCGGACGGCCCGACGGTCGCCGTCCCGTCGCCGCTGACGATGACGACCATCGCGGTCGGCGTCGCGGTCACGCTGGTGCTGGGCCTGGCGCCACAGTACTTCCTGGACCTGGCGAGCCAGGCGGGAGTGTTCGTGCGGTAACACGGAGACACTGCGAGAGCGCCGGACGGGCACAGGAAGTCAAGCCCGTCCGGCGTTGTCGTACCCGGCGCCTATGGTGGCAGGGGACGGCGCAGGACAGAACAGGGCAGACCCCCGGGGAGAGCGATGGGCGGGACGGGCGTGACCATGGACGTGACCGAGAGCACCGAGAGCGAGGCGCAGCGGACGCTGCACCGGGTGTTCGGGTACGAGGCGTTCCGCGGCGAGCAGGAAGCGGTCGTCGACCATGTGGTGGCGGGCGGAGACGCCGTCGTCCTGATGCCGACCGGTGGCGGAAAGTCCCTCTGCTACCAGATCCCGGCCCTCGTCCGACCCGGTACGGGCGTGGTGATCTCGCCGCTGATCGCCCTCATGCAGGACCAGGTGGACGCGTTGCGGGCGCTCGGTGTGCGCGCCGGATTCATCAACTCCACGCTGGACTTCGACGAACGCCGGGTGCGCGAGGCCGAGTTCCTCGCCGGCGAGCTCGACGTGCTCTACCTGGCGCCGGAGCGGCTGCGCCTGGACTCCACGCTCGATCTGCTCGCACGCGGCAGCATCTCCGTCTTCGCCGTCGACGAGGCACACTGCGTCGCCCAGTGGGGCCACGACTTCCGGCCGGACTATCTGGCCCTGTCCGTGCTCGGCGAGCGCTGGCCCGACGTACCGCGGATCGCCCTGACCGCGACGGCGACGAACGCCACGCACCAGGAGATCACCCAGCGCCTCGGCATGCCCGGTGCGAAGCACTTCGTGGCCAGCTTCGACCGGCCCAACATCCAGTACCGGATCGTGCCGAAGTCCGACCCCAAGAAGCAGTTGCTGACCTTCCTCAAGGAGGAGCACGCCGGGGACGCGGGCATCGTCTACTGCCTCTCGCGCGCCTCGACGGAGAAGACCGCCGAGTACCTCTGCCGCAACGGCATCGAGGCAGTGCCGTACCACGCGGGTCTGGACGCCGGGACGCGGGCGCGCCACCAGGCACGGTTCCTGCGCGAGGACGGCCTGATCGTCGTCGCGACGATCGCGTTCGGGATGGGCATCGACAAGCCGGACGTGCGGTTCGTCGCCCACCTCGACCTGCCGAAGTCCGTCGAGGGCTACTACCAGGAGACCGGCCGCGCGGGCCGCGACGGGCTGCCGTCCACGGCCTGGATGGCGTACGGCCTCCAGGACGTCGTGCAGCAGCGCAAGCTGATCCAGGGCGGTGAGGGCGACGAGGCGTTCCGCCGTCGCGCGGCCGCCCACCTCGACGCGATGCTCGCCCTGTGCGAGACCGCCGACTGCCGCCGCGCCCGGCTGCTGACGTACTTCGGCCAGGATCCGCAGAAGGCGGCCTGCGCCAACTGCGACACCTGCCTGACCCCGCCCGAGACCTGGGACGGCACGGTGGCCGCGCAGAAGCTGCTGTCCGCCGTGGTGCGGCTGAAGCGGGAGCGGGGCCAGAAGTTCGGCGCGGGCCAGGTCATCGACATCCTGCTGGGCCGCAAGACCGCGAAGGTCATCCAGTTCGACCACGACCAGCTGTCGGTGTTCGGCATCGGCGCAGAGCTGTCCGAGGCGGAATGGCGGGGCGTGGTGCGGCAGTTGCTGGCCCAGGGGCTGCTGGAGGTCGAGGGCGAGTACGGCACGCTGGTGCTGACCGGGGAGAGCGGCTCGGTGCTCGGCCGGGAGCGGGAGGTACGGCTGCGCAAGGAGGCGCCGAAGCCCGCGTCGCGGTCCTCGAAGGGTGAGCGGAGCCCGAAGGCGTCGGCGGCCGTCGCCGAGCTGGCCCCGGAGGCCGTACCGGTCTTCGAGGCACTGCGCGCCTGGCGCGGCGCACGGGCGAAGGAGCAGGGCGTTCCGGCGTACGTCATCTTCCACGACGCGACGCTGCGCGAGATCGCGTCCGTGCGCCCCGCCTCCCTGGCCGAGCTGGGCACGGTCAGCGGCCTCGGCGAGAAGAAGCTGGTGACGTACGGGGAGGGGGTGCTGGAGGTGCTCGCGTCGCTCGGGGCGGCCGGGGCGCCCGCGCCGGGCGACGGGGAGCCGGCCGCGCATCGGGTGGGGGCTACCCGTCAGCCGGCGGCCCCGCGCCCGGTCGCACCCGCGGTCCCGGATGCGGACCCCGAGTTCGGCTGGGACGAGGAGCCGCCCGAGTATGAGTGAGCCCGGGGCCGGGCGGTGCCGGACAGTCCCGCGGCTGTCCGGGGCGTGTGCGCCGGAAACCGGATCGGGCCCCGACCGGGGCTGACCGCCTCACGCCGCGGTCAGCCCCTGCACCCGTGGCCCTGCCCGCGGTCAGTCGCCGTCGTCGCTGCTTCCTCCGCTGCCGCCCGCGCTCCCGCCGCTCCCGTTCGCCTTGTCCTGACGGACGTTCCGGTGCACCGCGTGCGCGGTCCACTCCTGGTGTACGAGGTCGCGCATCGCCGAACGGGCCCTCCAGCCGCCCTGCGCCACCGCGCTCGACAGACCGATCGCCGAGACCAGCGCGGCCAGTGTGCGGCTGCGAGGGTCTGGGAAGCCGGCCGTCTGGGCGGCCGTGAAGCGTTCCCGGACCGCGGCCGGCAGGTCCGGGGCCGCCGCCGGGTGGCGGTGGTACGGCAGCAGGCCGAGGAAGCGGTGGGTCTCCCTGCGCAGGACCGCGCGGCCGACCAGGTGGCCCAGGCACAGCTCCTCGACGTGCCGGCCGGTCCGCCGGATCCATCGCTTCGCGCTGACGCCGCCGGTGAATCCGCCCTTGTCCGGGGCCGGCAGACTCCCCAGGACCTGTGCGAGGAGCGGGTCCTGGGGAGCCAGCGGGTTGATCACCCGTATCCGGCCGAGCTGCTCGGTGATCCGGCCCTGGAGCTCCAGCTCTGCGAGGACCGCGCCCGCCATCCCGTACTCCAGGAAGCGGTTGCGGCAGTACGGTCTGCCCCGCTGCGGGTCCAGTGCGAGCAGCAGCAGTTCCTCGGGGAGCGTGAGTCCCGGGTGGGCCGGGGTCATGGTGTCGGCACGATTCGGCCCGTCACTTCGCCGAGACCCACCCGGGTGCCGTGCGGCCCCGGCGCCCAGGCCGTCAGGGTCACCTCGTCGCCGTCCTCCAGGAAGGTCCGCTTCCCGTTCGGGAGGTCCAGCGGGTCGCGGCCGTTCCAGGTGAGTTCGAGGAGCGAGCCGCGCTGGCCGGGCTCGGTGCCGCTGACGGTGCCGGAGCCGTACAGATCGCCGGTACGCAGCGACGCACCGTTCACCGTCATGTGCGCCAGCATCTGGGCGGCCGTCCAGTACATGGTGGCGAACGGCGGCTCGGCCACCGGCTGCCCGTTGATCGCGACGGTGATCCGCAGGTCGAGGCCGCCGGGCTCGTCCTCGCCCCCGTCCTCCAGATAGGGGAGGAGCGGGAAGTCCCGGGCGGGCGGTGCGATCCGGGCCGCGTCCAGTGCCTCGAGCGGGGTCACCCACGCCGATACGGATGTGGCGAAGGACTTGCCGAGGAACGGTCCCAGCGGGACGTACTCCCACGCCTGGATGTCGCGCGCCGACCAGTCGTTGAGCAGCGAGAGCCCGAAGACATGGTCGCGGAAGTCGCCGAGTGCGACCGGCCGGCCCTGCTCGGAGGGAACCCCCACCACGAAGCCGACCTCGGCCTCGATGTCCAGCTTGACGGAGGGGCCGAAGACGGGGGCGGCGTCGGACGGTGCCTTGCGCTGGCCCGAGGGGCGCACCACGTCCGTACCGGAGACGACGACGGTGCCGGACCGGCCGTGGTAGCCGATCGGGAGGTGCTTCCAGTTGGGGGTGAGCGCGACGCCGTCCGGGCGGAAGATCTTCCCGACGTTGGTGGCGTGGTTCTCGCTCGCGTAGAAGTCGACGTAGTCCGCGACGGCGTACGGCAGATGGAGCGTCACCGCGTCGACGGGGTGCAGCAGCGGCTCGATGTCGGCACGGTGGGCCGGGACCGTCACCCAGGCGGTGAGCGCCCGCCGGACGTCACGCCAGGCGGTGCGGCCGGCAGCGAGCAGCGCGGTCAGGTCCGGCTGGGCGAGGAGCTGTGCGTAGGGCGAGCCGAGCGCGTGCGCCGCGGCCCCCGCGTCCAGCACGTGGCTGCCGATGCGGACGCCGACCCGGCGCTCCCCGGGGTGGCCGGTCGTGGAGAACACACCGTACGGAAGGTTGTGCGGACCGAAGGGGTCGCCCTCGGCCAGATCGAGCGGACTGCTCTGCTCGGGCATCTGTTGCTGCCTCGCTTTCAAGGTCGCTTGGGGGACACGTTACGTCGACGCGGCCGTCTCGCGGCAGTGCCCCAACTACGCCCGATGCCCGGAAAGTTCCTTCGTACGCCCATGTGGGAGAGGGTGCGGAGCCGATTCAGCCCGCCGTGCGCGCGATCCGCTTCTCCCAGGTGCGGTGGAAGACGATCTCGCTGCCGTCCGTGCACACCACCTCGTCGAAGGTGAGGAAGTCGGTCTCGTCCGCACTGATCTCGGACCGTGTCTCGATCTTCACGTCCCACTTCACGTCCTCGGCCGTCTCCGGCCGGTGGAGCCGGATCGTCCACCGGGAGCGGGTGCGCGCGGACAGCGGGTCGTCCTCCTGGATCGTGTACGTCTCCTCCGCGTCCTCGGTGACTTCGAGACCGTCCGGGTAGACGCGCGTGCCGCCGTGGCGCGGGTCGGTCTCCAGCCGCCATTCACCCTTGGCGACGTCGCGGACCACCAGGCGCTCGGGGCGCGGCTCGTCGAGCGTCACCGGCTGGACGACGCCGAGCGGCTCCGAGTGCTCCGCCTCCTCGAACATGATGGGCGGATCCTCGGTGCGGCGGCGCACCGGCAGTTCGACGAAGCTGCCGTCCGCGTCCAGGGTGAATCCCGCCGAACCGGCCTGCGGCCAGATCCACGGCCAGTACGAGGAGGAGACGGCGAGTCTGATCCGGTGGCCGGGCGGGAAGGCGTATCCGATGCCGTTCAGCTCGAACGTGACGTCCTCCGTGGCGCCCACCGGCCAGTCGTCGGAGCGGTCGAGGCCGTGCCGGGCGGACAGGTTGAGGAAGCCGCGGGTGACGAGGGTGGAGGAGCCGTCGGGTGCGACGTCGCAGAGCCGGGCGATCGCCTGGCCGCGCGGTACGTCCATCCGGATCCGGAGCTTCACCTTCGGACGTCCCAGGATCTCGATCGGGGCGTTCTCGACGGGGAACTCGAAGGAGACCGACTTGGCGTCCTCGTCACGTTGGTCGGGCGGCAGATCGGCGTCGCTGCCGATCGGGACGAAGCGCCCGGCGTCCAGCCCGGTCTGCTGCGGCGAGCGGACGGTCTGCGGCCCGCCCCGGAGGGCGTACGTGAGGGGCGTGACGTTCTCCGAGGGCCAGCCGGTGTCGCCGACCCACCGGCCGGGAAGCGACTCGTACACCGTGGCGGGCCGGTGCGACCCGCTGATCCAGGACCGCAGCAGCGGCTCGGACATGACGCCGGTGTCCTTGTCCTTGAGGTGCTGGTCCCACCAGCGCAGCGTCTCCTGGAGGAACCCGATCGACGGCCCCGGCGGCAGGCCGCCGTCCGGATACTGGTGCGACCACGGCCCGATCAGCCCGCGCACCCTCGCCGGGTCGAGGCGCTCGACGAGCCGCAGGACGGTGTCGCGGTGCGGGTCGTGCCAGCCGCCCACCGCGAGCACATGCGCCTGGATGGCGGAGCAGTCCTCGCGGGCACTGCCCCGGGTCCAGTAGGCGTCGCGGGTCTGGTGTGCCAGCCAGGTGTGGATGTACGGGGCGACCCCTTCGAGCCGCTTCAGCCACAGGTCCGTCCAGTCATCGCCGACGTACGCCGGGTCCGGTGGCCGGGCGGTGAAGGCCAGCAGCGCCGCCGCCCTGGCGTGCATCTCGACGGCGAGGACCGAGCCGCCCAGGTAGTGGACGTCGTTGTCGTACCGGTCGTCGGACGAACAGACCGCGACGATCGCCTTCAGCGGCTCGGGGGCGAGCGCGGCGATCCGGAGTGCGTCGAAGCCGCCCCAGGAGATCCCCAGCATGCCGACCCGGCCGGAGCACCACTCCTGCTGGGCCAGCCAGTGGACGACGGCGACCCCGTCGGCCAGCTCCGTGGTGTCGTGCGCGTCGCCCGGCAGCCCCTCGCTGTTGCCGTGCCCGCGCAGATCGACCCGTACGCAGGCGTAGCCGTGGCCGGCGTACCAGGGGTGGCGCTGCCGGTCGCGCGCCGATGTCCAGTCGCTCAGCCGGTACGGCAGGTACTCGAGGAGCGCCGGCACGGGTTCGTCGGTGACCGGACGCCAGATCCGGGCGTAGAGCTGTGTGCCGCCCGGCAGCGGGATCCAGACGTCCTCGTGGGCCGTGTCGTACGGGAACCGGGTGCGGATGTGCATGGCGTACCTCGGGGGACGGGGTGCGACGGGACGCAGGGTGCGCCCGGGCCGGGGTGCGGCGGGGCGGTGCCGGCCGGCACGGGCGGGAAACCGGCGTCGTGGTTACGCCCGGCCAGGTGACGCCGGCCGTGTATGTACCGGACCGGGCCGGAGCTCGTCGCGCGGCCGGCAGGCCGTGACGTGGCGGTGCCGGCCCGCGCGGTCCCCGGGCGGCCCGGGGGAGGCCCGGACAGGGCCCGGACGAGGCCCGGGAACGGCCGGGAGGAGGCATGGCCGTCGCCGGGTGGCGGCCGGGTCCGTCCGGCTTCGGCGGCGCTGTGGGACCAAGGGACAACTCCTGATCGGATGAGCTGAACCCGAACATACCGGCGGTGGCGGGAAGGCGCCCACGGTGATCGAAAGGGGACCGGATACGCTGACTTGAGTGATGGCAGCGACACATCGACATTCCGTGTGATCGTCAGCAGACAGGAGATCCCCTCGTGACCGTCGTCGGGCCGTTCGGACTGAGCGTGCGGGACCAGGCTCTTGAGGCCGATGTCCAGACCGGTTTGGCCGCTGTCGAGGCGGGGCTGCTCGATGCCACCAAGAGCGACGTCCCGTTCATCACAGAGGCCGCGCAGCATCTCGTACGGGCGGGGGGCAAGCGTTTCCGGCCGATGCTGGCGATGCTGGCGTCCCAGTTCGGTGACGCCGACGCGCCGGGTGTCGTGCCGTCCGCCGTGGTGGTCGAGCTGACGCATCTCGCCACGCTCTACCACGACGACGTGATGGACGAGGCGAACGTACGCCGCGGGGTCGACAGCGCCAACACCCGGTGGGGCAACTCGGTGGCCGTGCTGACCGGCGACTTCCTCTTCGCCCGTGCCTCGCACATACTGGCCGACCTCGGTCCGGAGGCCGTCCGCATCCAGGCGGAGGCGTTCGAGCGCCTGGTCACCGGCCAGATCCTGGAGACCGCGGGCCCGCGCGACGGCCGCGACCCGGTCGAGCACTACCTCGAGGTGATGCGCGGCAAGACCGGCTCGCTGATCGCCGTGGCCTGCCGGTTCGGCGCGATGATGTCCGGCGCCGACGAGTCGGCCGTCGACATCCTCACCCAGTACGGGGAACGGCTCGGCGTCGCCTTCCAGCTCGCCGACGACGTGCTCGACATCGCCTCCGACACCCACGAGTCCGGCAAGACCCCCGGCACGGACCTGCGCGAGGGCATCCCGACGCTCCCCGTGCTGCATCTGCGGGCGCAGGCGGCCGCCGACGGCAAGCCGGACGACCTGGAGCTGCTGGAGCTGCTCGACGGCGATCTCGGCGACGACGACCGGCTCGCCGAGGCGCTCTGCCGGCTGCGCGCGCACCCCGCGCTGGAGCAGGCCCGGCGCGACACGATCCGGTACGCGCAGGAGGCGCGGGCGACGCTGGCGCCGCTGCCGGCGTGCTACGCGAAGTCCGCGCTGGAAGAACTGTGCGACCTCGTGGTGCACCGCGCGGGCTGACCCCGTCCGGCGAGCTGTGCACCCGTGCCCCCGCCCGGACCCCTACGGGTCGGGGGAGGTACGGGTGGGCGGTGTCATACCGCAGAGGTACGCGGAGTTGCTCCCGCGGGCTGACGCCTCGCCAGGAAGATTTTGGTCAGATGGAGAACAACCACTCCTGACCAAAACGGGTGAGAATGGCGGCACGGAGTGGACGAGTGCATCCGACGGAAGCCGCCGACCACGGAGGTAGGGCACACATGGCACCGAACGACAGCGCAGGGACCACCGGCAACGCCGCGGACGAGGTCACCGGCACCACGGTCGGCCGCCGCAAGGCGGCGCGCTACATCGTCCCGGTAGCGGTGGCGGGGGTGGCGGCCGCGACGATCGGGCTGGTCCCGGCGCTCGCGGACACCGGTGACCCCGATCTGCCGGAGATCACTGCGCAGCAGCTCATCGAGAAGATCGCAGCGTCGGACACCGAGCAGCTCTCCGGCACGGTGAAGATCAGCACCGACCTCGGCATCCCGTCGCTGGGCGGGATCGCAGGCCTGGCGCTGCCGGGCGGCGGCGACGGACCACAGGGCGGTTCGAGCGCCGACCCGCAGCAGAAGCTGACGGAGCTCGCCTCCGGCACGCACACCCTGCGGGTGGCCGCCGACGGCCCCGACAAGCAGCGCGTCTCGATACTGGACAGCGCCGCGGAGTACAGCGTGATCCGCAACGGGGACCAGGTCTGGGCGTACGACAGCAAGTCCAACGAGGCGTACCACGCGACCGAGGACAAGGCTTCGGGCCGAGCGGAGGAGCACGACGGGGCCAGGGCTTCTCAGGGCGTTCCGGCGACCCCGAAGGCCTTCGCCGAAGAGGCACTGAAGATGGCCGGACCCACCACCTCGGTGACGGTCGACGGCACGGCGCAGGTCGCCGGGCGCGACGCGTACAAGCTGGTCATCAAGCCCAGGCAGGGCGGCTCGACGATCGGCGCGATCACGGTCGCGGTCGACGCGAAGAACGGCGTACCGCTGAAGTTCACGCTCTCCCCGAGCAGCGGCGGGAAGGCGGCCGTCGACGCAGGGTTCACCAGCGTCGACTTCGGCGCTCCGGCTGCTTCCTCGTTCACGTTCACCCCGCCGAAGGGCGCCAAGGTGACCGAGGCCGACGAGGCGAAGGCGGAGAAGAAGGCGGGGAAGCAGGCTCCGGACTTCACCGTGCCCGGCGGCCCGGCCGGGCTGGACGAGCTGGCCGGCGGCAAGGGCGTGAAGGTCATCGGCGAGGGCTGGAGCGCGATAGCGGAGATCGAGGCGCCGGGCGGAAAGGCGGTCCCGACGTCACCGAAGTCCGGCGACGCGCCGCCTGCGGCACAGGAGTTCCTGGACTCGTTCGGCGACAAGGTCACCGGGAAGTTCGGCTCGGGCACGGTCTTCAGGACCCGCCTGGTCAACGCCCTGGTGACGGACGACGGCAAGGTCTACGTCGGTCTGGTCACCAAGGACGAACTCGTCAGGGCAGCGGACAACGCCGCCTGACGTACCGGCAGTTCACGCATGTCCCAGCACCTCTCGCACCGCGCGACCGCCCCGCCGTACGCTCCGTACGGCGGGGCGGTCCGTTACCCGACCCCTGGGGAGTCACGCATGACAGAGCCCGGTGCCGTGACCGTGTCCGAGGCGGAGCCCCGGACCGGAACGGCCGTGATCGAGACCCGCGGACTGACCAAGCGCTACCGCGGCGGTCAGCTCGCCGTCGACGGACTCGACCTCAGCGTCCCCGACGGCAGCGTCTTCGGCTTCCTCGGGCCCAACGGCTCCGGGAAGACCACCACGATCCGGATGCTGATGGGCCTGATCGACCCGACGTCGGGCACCGCCCGGGTGCTCGGCCACCCCATGCCGGGCGCGGGCCGGACCGTGCTCCCGCAGGTCGGAGCGCTGATCGAAGGGCCCGCCCTGTACGGGTTCCTGACCGGCCGGGACAATCTCGTACGGTACGACTCGGCCGACCCGACCGCCGATCCGCGCACCCGCCGCGACCGGGTCGAGGCCGCGCTGGACCGGGTCGGGCTCGGCGCCGCGGCGGGCAAGAAGGCGAAGGCGTACTCGCTGGGCATGAAGCAGCGCCTCGGCCTGGCGGCCGCCCTCCTCCAGCCGCGTCGACTCCTCGTCCTGGACGAGCCGACCAACGGCCTCGACCCGCAAGGGATGCGAGAGATCCGCAACCTGGTCCGGGAGCTGGCGGCCGACGGCACCACCGTCTTCCTCTCCTCCCACCTCCTCGACGAGATCGAGCAGGTCTGCACGCACGCCGCCGTGATGGCCCGGGGGCGGCTGGTCATCCAGGGCCCGGTCGCCGACCTCGCGGCCGGCGCCCGCGGCCGGCTCGCCGTCACCACCCCCGACCCGGGTGACGCGGCCCGCATCCTCAAGGAGCTGGGCGTCACCGGCATCACCGCCGACGGCGACCGGGTCAGCGCCGAGGCCCCTCCGGGCGATGTCGAACTCGCCGACCTGAACGGGGCGTTGGTCCGCGGCGGGGTGCGCGTACGGTCGTTCGGCGTCGAACGGGCCTCGCTGGAGGACGCCTTCGTCGCACTCACCGGAGAGGGATTCGATGTCGCAGGCTGAAGCAGTCGCACGCACCGGGGCGGACCGGCCCCGCAACCCGCTGTGGACCTTCGGGATCCTCCGCTCCGAACTGGCCACGACACTGCGCCGCTGGCGCACGCTCGCGCTGCTCGGGGTGCTGGCCGCCGTTCCCGTACTGATCGGGATCGCGGTGAAGATCGAGACGGGCGACGGGTCGCCGACGGGTCCGGGCAGGGGGGACGGCGGCCCGGCGTTTCTCTCCCAGGTGACCAACAACGGCCTGTTCCTGGTTTTCGCCGCCCTCGCCGCGACCCTCCCGGTCTTCCTCCCGATGGCCGTCGGCGTCATCGCCGGCGATGCGATCGCAGGTGAGGCCGGTGCGGGCACCCTGCGCTATCTGCTGGTCGCCCCCGCCGGCCGGACCCGGCTGCTGCTCGCCAAGTACGCCTCCACGCTGGTGTTCTGCCTGCTCGCCACGGTGGTCGTGGCGGCGTCGGCGCTCGCCGTCGGGGCGCTGCTGTTCCCGGTCGGGGAGGTCACGACGATCTCCGGGACGCAGATCGGCTTCGGCGAGGGTCTGCTGCGGGCCGGCCTGATCGCGGTGGCCGTGGCGGCCTCGCTGACCGGATTCGCGGCGCTCGGGCTGTTCGTGTCGACGCTCACCGGCAGCGGGATCGCGGCGATGGCCACGACGGTCGGGGTGCTGATCACCGTGCAGATCCTCGACTCGATCCCGCAGCTGAGCGGCATCCACCCGTATCTCTTCCCGCACTACTGGCTGTCCTTCGCGGACCTGCTGCGCGACCCCGTCTACTGGGACCAGGTGGTCAAGAACCTGGGGCTGCAGGGTCTGTACGTGGCGGTGTTCGGCTCGGCGGCCTGGGCGCGATTCACGGCGAAGGACATCACCGCCTGAACGGGCGGGCGCGCACGGCCGGTTGTTGGTTCCGTCCGTGCCGTCGGCCGGGCGAGCCGTCCCCCGATCGGCTCGTCGCAGCACGAACGGCACGAACGGTGCGAACAGCGGGCACGACCCGACACGGCACGTTCCGTTTCCGCCTGGGTATTGTTCGACTTTTGGCGACGAACTGTCAACAAGGATGGGACCGAACACCCCTATGCTCACCGAATGATCACATCGCCGAGTTCTCTGCGCCGCAGCGAGCGATCACGACGGGCGACCCTGGATGCCGCCCTCGCGCTGTGCACGGAGAAGGGATACGGCCGCGTCACCATCGAGGCGATCGCGGGCCGGGCGGGCGTCAGCAAGAAGACGATCTACCGCTGGTGGCCGTCAAAGAGTGCGGTGCTGCTGGAGGCGTTCACGGAGGCGCTGGTCGACGCCACACCGTTCGTCGACACCGGTGACATCGCCGCCGACATCCGCACCCATGTGACGGGTGCGGTGAGACTGCTCTCCACGCCGCCGTTCGGCCCCGCGTACGCAGGGATCCTCTCCGAGATCCACCATGACGACGAACTCGCCGAAACGGTCCGCACCCAGCTGATCGAACCCCGCTTCGAGGCGGCGGTGGCCCGTCTGCGTCAGGCCCAGGAGCAGGGGCAGATCCCGCCCGGCGCGAATCTTCCGCTGGCCGTGGAGATGCTCTACGGGCCGGTCTACTACCGCCATGTGCTGCGCAAGCCCCCGCAGGACGACGCGACGATCGCGGCGCTGGTCGTGCATGTATTGCGCTCGCTGGGTGCCCGGGCGGAGCTGGAGCCGGCCGCTCCGGCGGCGGTCGGCCCGGAGCCGGCCGCTCCGGAGGCCGCTGCTTCGTAGGCTCCTGCGGCCGGTGTCCGGCGTCAGCCGAAGAAGTGCTTGGCGTGGGCGGTGGTGGCCGGGTCGTTCAGCACGTCGCCGGGCCGGTTGCCGGTTCCCAGCAGCATCCCGCCCCACTCCATCCGCATGTACGAGGCGATGGTACGCAGCGTCCCGGTCGCCGGTTCGGCGACGCTCCTGTCGGCGGTCGCGAGCGAGGTGACGCCCCACAGGGTGCGTCCGGTCATCCGCTCCCTGAAGTCGACGCCGGGCACCCGCATCCACCCCGACCAGTGGTCCAGGTACCGCTTGGTGGATGTGGACATGGCATACCAGTACAGCGGTGACGCCAGCACGAGATCGGTCGCGCCGAGCGTCGCCTCCAGCAGGGTGGCTGCGTGCCCGGTGGGTGCGGGATAGCTGCCGTCGCCCTCGTGCCGCAGGTCCTCGAAATCGGGGAGCGCCGGCTCGCTCAGGTTCAGCCACCGCTGCTCGGTCCCGGTCGGCAGCTGTTCGGCGGCGAGCCGGGCGAGATCCTCGGTGTTGCCGTCGGCGCGGCTGCTGCCGAGCAGGAACAGGAACGAACGAGCGGTCATGGCGATGGGCTCCTCGGGCGGCCTGGCGTACGACGGCTTCACGCGTCTGCACTATATGCATACGCATGGAATTTGCCCAGGGGATTCATGAACCAGGAGGGCGGTCCGGGTGCCCGAGGCCGGTGCGGCCCGCTCCTTCCGTGGCAGGCCAATGCCTCCGTGCCGTCAGCCGAACAGCCGCTCCAGCACCGTCGCGACCCCGTCCTCGCCGTTCGACAGCGTCACCTCGTCCGCTGCCGCCTTCAGTTCGGGATGGGCGTCGGCCATCGCGACGCCGTACCCGGACCGGCGGAACATCGGCAGATCGTTGGGCATGTCCCCGAAGGCGATCGCCGCCGCCGGATCCAGCCCCAGGACCTCGGCGGCGAGCGCCAGCCCGGTGCCCTTGTCCACGCCGTACGGCTGGAGTTCGACCGTGCCGGGGCCGGACAGGGTGACGGTCGCCAGATCGCCGACGACCGTGCGGGCGGCCTCGGCGAGGGCGTCGTCCGTCAGCTCCGGGTGACGGACGAGGACCTTGATGATCGGCGCGGCCCACAGCTCCTCGCGGCGACCGATCCGCACGGCGGGCAACGCGGGATGCGGCATCAGATAGCCCGGCTCGATCAGCGTCCGGCCGTCGGTTCCGTCCTGGTCCACGGCCGCGAAGACCGGGCCCACCTGTGCCTCGATCTTGCCGAGAGCGGTGTCGGCCAGCTCCCGGTCCAGGGTGGCCGCGCTGATCATGCGCCCGGACCCGGCGTCGTACAGCTGGGTGCCCTGCCCGCAGACCGCCGGACCCCGGTAGTCCAGCCCTGCGAGCAGGCTCCGTATGCCGGGCACCGGCCGCCCGGTGACCACTATGTGCCGCGCCCCCGCCGCGGTGGCCCGCGCGAGCGCGGCACGGGAGCGGGGGCTCACGGTGTCGTCGGGGCGCAGCAGAGTGCCGTCCAGATCCGTGGCGACGAGGGCATGTGCGGGAGGCATGGGCATGGGCCAAGCCTAGGGAGATCGCCCTCCGGTCGTACGGCCCTGACCTGCGCGGACGGTCGCGCTTCGGGGCGCGGCGGCGAGCCGCCGGGGACATCGTGGGAGGAACTGTGCAGAGCGGGTGACCGTGATGGTCTCCGGGCCGGTCACTGCACGCAGAACTCGTTGCCTTCCGGATCGGCGAGCACCCACCATGTGCCCCCCGGTTCCTCCACCTTGTGCAGCCGCGTCGCGCCCAGGCCCTCCAGCCGCACCACTTCTGTCTCGCGGCGGTCCGGGCCGGCGTGCACGTCCAGGTGGAGCCGGTTCTTGCCGGTTTTCGGTTCCGGTACGCGCTGGAACAGCAGCCGGCGCCCGAGGCCCATGCCGCTCTCCTCCTCGTGCGGATCGCCCGGGTGGCGAACCGCAGCGAGGTCGCGCCAGGCCAGGCGCCCGTGCGATTCGATCGTCGCCGCCTCCGGTGCGGCTCCGAGGGCGAGCAGCCGCTCGATCAGCGGGCTGTTGTCCTCGACCAGGTAGCCGAGCGTTCCGGCCCAGAAGTCGGCCTGGCCGTGCGGGTCGGTCGCGTCGATGACTAGCTTCCAGTGCAGGGTCATGGAAACCGTTCCTAGTCGTTGCACCCGTGGGTCGGCAACCGGCGCGCGGGCCCGCTCCACCGGCGAGCGGCGACGGTCGGGTCGGGACCCGGGGCGGGAACGGCCGCCGCAGCAGCCGTTCCCGCGAGGTGGTACCGCTCAGGCGCGCCGACGGCGCAGGGTCCGGAAGCGGCCGAGGATCGCAGCTGTCGCGGCTGCGAGGAGCGCGGCAGCGGCGGCTGCCAGGTTCGTGGCGGTCAGTCCGGTGCCGAGCATGCCCGTAGGTGCGGCTTCGGTCTTGCCCGCGCTGAGGCCGCCCTCACCCGCGTCGACCGGTCCGATGGGCTGTGCGCCGTGGCTGCCGCTGCCCTTCCAGGAGCCGTGGCTGCCGCCCTTCCCGCTCCAGGAGTCGTGCTTGCCTCCGCCGTTCCAGGAGTCGTGGTTGCCGTTGTTGTCGTGCTTGCCTCCGCCGTTCCAGGAGTCGTGGCTGTCGTTGTTGTCGTGCTTGCCTCCGCCGTTCCAGGAGTCGTGGTTGCCGTTGTTGTCGTGCTTGCCTCCGCCGTTCCAGGAGTCGTGGCTGTCGTTGTTGTCGTGCTTGCCTCCGCCGTTCCAGGAGTCGTGGTTGCCGTTGTTGTCGTGCTTGCCTCCGCCGTTCCAGGAGTCGTGGTTGCCGTTGTTGTCGTGCTTGCCTCCGCCGTTCCAGGAGTCGTGGTTGCCGTTGTTGTCGTGCTTGCCTCCGCCGTTCCAGGAGTCGTGGCTGTCGTTGTTGTCGTGCTTGCCTCCGCCGTTCCAGGAGTCGTGGCTGTCGTTGTTGTCGTGCTTGCCTCCGCCGTTCCAGGAGTCGTGGTTGCCGTTGTTGTCGTGCTTGCCTCCGCCGTTCCAGGAGTGGTCGTCGTGCTTCGAGTGGGTGGGCCAGGGCTTGGGCGTCGTCGTCGGGGTGGGGGCGGGGGACGGGGCCGTGGTGGCAGTGGTTGTCGGCGACGGGGATGCGGTGTGGTGCGGCGGGCGCGTGTGATGGGGAGGCCATGCGTCGTGCGACGGCCGGCCCTCGTGCGACGGCCACGTGTCGTGCGACGGTCGGCCCTCGTGCGGCGACCAGGAGTCGTGGGGCGGGCGGGTGTGGCTCGGGGTGGGATACGGCGTCGGGCCGGGGCCGTCACCCGGTTCGGCGAAGTCCCACGTCGTGCCGTTGGCGGTGATGTCGTCGACGTACGTGTCGAGGCCGGCCGTGTTCAAACCGAGCCGGCCGACGTCGGCGATGATTCCGTAAGCCCCTGAGCAGGCCGCCGCGAAGTCGGCCAGCGAGGCGTCCGTGCCGGCCGGATGGCCGGGGACGTCCTGTGAGGTGCGCATCATGGACGCGCCGGTCAGCTCGTACTTCTGCCAGGTGTCCGGCTGCAGGTCGCTGCCCTGAGCGTCCGCGTTCCGGCCGGGTTCGAGCGACAGCGTGGTGAAGGTTTCCCCGCACCGGGAGGGGAACTGGAGGTTGGGCCCGAAGTCCGCAAGGTTGGTGTCATCGGATCGTGTGTCCGTGTAGGCCCAGTACGAGACGCCCTGATCGAGGAGCGACTGCAGGGACACGGGCGTCGCCGACGAGTTGAAGGCGTGGGCCACCTGGGACTGCTGGTCGTTCGTCACGGCCAGATGGCGACTGCCGTTCAGCTGGACCGGGTCGGACTTCGGGGCGATTTCCTGGATGCCCGGGGTCCGGCCTTCGTTGCCGTCCTGGCCTTGGCCCTGGAGGCGGAGCCAGGGTTTGCCCGGGCCGAGACCGGACGGGTTCACCACCTGCACGGTGTCGACGGCCAGGGCGGTGGGCGCGGCCGCGCAGACGAGCGCGGAAACGGCGGCGGTGGCGGTGGCCGTCCGCAGGAGTGCGCGAGAGTGTCTCGCGAGGTACCGAGTTCGGGTCATGAAACGGTAGGAAAATATAAGCAGCCGATAATATTGCGCTTACTCACCGTGACACGCTTACGGTCGCCCGACTGCCGTACGTCCTGTCCGGGTGGTCCACCGCGGTCGTCCCGGACGCCGTCGGCGACGGCGATCGCCGGGCCGGCGGCGAGGGTGCCGCCCGGCGCGACGGTCACCGCTCCCGGGCTGCTTACGAGGCGGTGTCCGCGTCCGCCGCAAGCGGCTGTGAACGCCGCTGCGGCCGGGTCCGGGGCCGCGTCGCCTGTACCGTTGCCGCAAGCTTCGCCGCCTGTGCCTTCGTCCGTCGCGCCGTCCGGAACGCGTCCCACGTCAGCATCGTGAGCGCCAGCCACACCAGTGCGAACCCGGCCCACCGCTCGGGCGGCATCGCCTCGTGGAAGTACAGGATGCCCAGGGCGAACTGGAAGACCGGGGCCAGATACTGCAGCAGCCCCAGAGTCGAGAGCGGAACCCGGATCGCCGCCGCCCCGAACAGGACCAGCGGCGCGGCCGTCACGACACCGGTCGCGGCGAGCAGCACCGGATGGCCGGTGCCGCCGGAGACGAACGTCGCGTCGCCCTGCGCACCGAGCCACAGCAGATACCCGAGCGCGGGCAGGAACAGCACCGCGGTCTCGGCGGTGAGCGACTCCAGGCCGCCCATGTTGACCTTCTTCTTCACCAGGCCGTACGTGGCGAAGGAGAACGCGAGCACCAGCGAGATCCACGGCGGACGCCCGTAACCGATCGCCAGCACGAGCACCGCCAGTACGCCCGTGGCGACCGCCACCCACTGCGCAGGGCGCAGGCGTTCGCCGAGGAGCAGAACGCCCATGGCGATGGTGACCAGCGGGTTGATGAAGTAGCCGAGCGATGCCTCGACGACATGGCCGCTGTTCACGGACCAGATGTACAGCCCCCAGTTGACGCTGATCACGGCCGCGGCGCAGGTGATCAGTGCCAGCTTCTTCGGCTGCCGCATCAGCTCGCCGATCCATGCCCAGCGGCGCAGTACGAGCAGCGCGATGCCGACGAAGGCGAGTGACCAGACCATGCGGTGGGCGAGGATCTCGATCGCACCGGACGGCTTCAGCAGCGGCCAGAACAGCGGGACGATGCCCCACAGTCCGTAGGCGCCGATACCGGACAGCAAGCCCGCCCGCTGTTCGTTCGTCCCTGCCACGGGCCCTCCCGGCATCCCTCGCGTCAGCCGTTCGGCTGCATCGTCAACTGCACGACGGTATCGCCACGAGGGCCCGGTGTCATACCCGTATCGGGATACGGTCATGACATCGGACCCGGCCGGGTCGGGGCGATGCGCCCTACGCGGCAGCGATCGCGGCGGCCACCGTCTCGGTCAGCGGCGTCGTCGGGCGGCCGATCAGGCGGGCCAGATCACCGCTCGTTCCGGCGAGCAGTCCGCGTCCGATCGCCTCGTCGACGTCGACCAGGATCGCCGCGAAGCCCTCGGGCAGACCGGCGCCGACCAGGATCTCCTGGTGCACGGCGGCGGGGACGTCGTTGTACGCGATCTCCTTGCCGGTGGCCTTCGACACCTCGGCCGCGTACTCGGCCAGCGACCAGGCGACGTCGCCGCTCAGCTCGTACGTCCTGCCGAGGTGACCCTCGCCGGTCAGTACGGCGGCCGCGGCGGCTGCGTAGTCGGCGCGCGTGGCGGAGGCGACCCGGCCGTCGCCCGCGTTGGCGACGACGGCGCCGTGCTCCAGGACCGGGGCGAGGTTCGCCGTGTAGTTCTCGGTGTACCAGCCGTTGCGCAGGAAGGTGTACGGCAGGCCGGAGTCGAGGATCAGCTGTTCGGTGACCTTGTGCTCGGCCGCCAGCCGGAAGTCGGCGGCCGGGCCGCCGAGCACGCCGGTGTACGCGAGCTGCGCGACACCCACCGTTCCGGCCGCGTCGATGACGGCGGTGTGCTGGGGTATGCGCCTGCCGACCTCGCTGCCGGAGATGAGCAGGACGCGGTCCCCCGCCTTGAAGGCGGGGGTGAGGGTCTCGGGCCGGTCGTAGTCGGCGATGCGGAGCTCGACGCCGCGGGCGGCGAGGCCGGCGGCCTTCTCCTTGTTGCGGACGACCGCGGCGATCTCGCTCGCGGGCACGGTGGCCAGCAGCCGGTCGACGACGAGGCGGCCGAGCTCTCCGGTGGCTCCGGTGACAACGATGCTCATGGGTGGTTGCTCCCTTTTGGTGGCGCTGATCCTTGTTCGGTCTCTCTGTCCAGCCACCCTAGGAGAAGCGCTAACCAAGAGAAAGTACCCACTTTGGAGTAAGGTACTGGCATGAGCGTAAGCAAGGCACCGGATGTGAACCGGCGGATGTGCCCGTCCCGGCTGGTGCTCGAACACGTCACCAGTCGCTGGGGCGTCCTGGTCCTGGCCGCGCTGCTGGAGCGGTCCTACCGCTTCAGCGAACTGCGCCGAGAGGTCGACGGCGTCAGCGAGAAGATGCTGGCCCAGACCCTGCAGACGCTGGAGCGCGACGGCTTCGTGCACCGCGACGCCAGGCCGGTGATCCCGCCGCGGGTGGACTACACGCTCACCGAGCTGGGCAGGGAGGCGGCCGAGCAGGTGTGGGGGCTGGCCCGCTGGACGGAGCGGCGCCTCGACGCCGTGCACGCGGCCCGCGAGACGTACGACGCCCGGAAGCGGCAGGCGACCGAGGACCGGGCGGGCTGAGGGAGTCCGGGCCCGGACGGACCGTGCGGGCTCAGTCGGGCTGAGGGGCCCCGCCCTCCTCCAGCGTCCGCAGCGCCCGCGCGACGTCGAACGGCAGGATCGTCACGGCCACGTTCGGCAGCTGCCCCAGCGCCTTGGCCATCTGCTCGCCGGTGCCCCGGTGCAGCATCTTCCCGAGCGCGTTCGGGTACAGCCGCCTCGGCACGAGCACCGTCAGCGACGTCTCGCCGTCCGCGGTGGTGCGGGCCGCGAGCTCCCTCATCGCATGACGCAGCCGCCGGTCCGGGCACGCCACCACCTCCAGCGACACGGTGGTGGCGGCCGTCGCCTCCCACTGCGCGGCCAGCCGTCTGCCGTGCGCCTCGTCGATCGAGAAGTGCACCGCCCGGATCTCGTCCGGGCGCAGCTCATGGGCGTACCGCAGTGCCTTCAGCGTGGCCAGGTCCAGCGACTCGACGAGGACGAAGACGAGATGGCGCCGGACCCGCGGCCGGTCGGCGCCCGGGGCCTGGATGCTTTTCAGCGCGGCGGCCTCGCGCCGGTACTCGCGGTTGATCCGCATGAGCCCCCAGACGCCCAGCGGGAAGATCACCACGACCAGCCAGGCGCCCTCGGTGAACTTGGTGACCGCGAAGATCAGCACCACGGCGGCCGAGATGACCGCGGCCAGCCCATTGACCGCGATCTTCAGCCGGCGGTAGGGCTCGCGGCGGCGTAGGTGGTACGCCGTGAGGCCGGATCCCGCCATGGTGAACGCGGTGAACACGCCGATCGCGTACAGCGCCACCAGTCTGTCCACGCTGGCGCCGGTCGCCAGCAGCAGCGCCAGAGAGACGACGGTGAGCGAGATGATCCCGTTGGAGAACGCCAGCCGGTGGCCGCGCCGGGTCAGCACCCGCGGCAGGAACCGGTCCGCAGCCACGAAGCTGGCGAGGAACGGGAAGCCGGTGAACGGGGTGTTGGCGCCCGTATAGAGGACCAGTGCGGTCGCCAGCTGCACGAAGACCAGCCCGATCGTCCCCAACGGCCCGCCGCCGAAGGCGAGATGGGCCTCCTGCGCGATGACGGTCGGTGTGCCGTCGGTGTACGGCACGGCGTGCGTGAAGTGCGCAAGGGTGGAGACGCCGAGGACGAGGGTGCCGAGCACACAGCTCATCACGATGAGGGTGCGGCGGGCGTTGCGGCCCTGCGGTTCGCGGAAAGCGGAGATGCCGTTGGAGATCGCCTCCAGCCCGGTGAGCGACGAGCCGCCGTTGGCGAAGGAGCGCAGCACGATGAAGAGCGAGGCACCGTACAGCCAGCCGTTGCCCGGCGTGCCCAGCGGCACCACCCCGTCCGCGTGCAGATCGGCGTGCGGCAGCCCGCCCGTCAGCGCGCGCACTCCGGCGGCGACGAGCACCAGACCGACCGCGGTCATGAAGAGATAGGCGGGCAGCGCGAAGGTCCGGCCCGCCTCGCGCACGCCCCGCAGATTCCCGTAGGCGAGCAGCACGATCACCCCGGCGGAGACCGGGAGCTGCAGATGGTCCAGCCCGGTCCAGCCGCCCCCGACCAGATGGGCGAGCGAGATGAGGGCGTTGGTGCCGGCCGACACCTGGACGGCGACGGTCACGATGTAGTCGACGAGCAGTGCCACGGCGGCGATCTGGGCGATGTTCGGCCCGAAGTTCTCCCGGGCGACGACATACGAACCGCCCGCCCGCGTGTAGATCATGACGACGTCGCTGTAACAGAGCGTCAGAAGCAGCAGGACGAGCAGGATCGCGCCGGTCACCGGCATGAGCAGGGTGAAGGCCGCCGCGCCGACGACGGGCACGAGGACCCGCAGCATCTCCTCGGAGCCGTACGCCGATGAGCTGATGCAGTCGGAGGCGAGCACCCCGAGCGCCGTCCGGTTGTTCAGCTTCTCGTCGCTGATGCGCTCGGTGGTGAGGGGCTTGCCGAGCAGATGCCGTTTGATGCGGTACGCGGGACGGTCCAGGGCCATGGCCACATGAGAACGGGTGCCGGGCCGGGAGCGGTGAAGACTCCCCGGCCCGGCACCCGTTCGGTGCGTCCGTCCGCCCTACCCGACGACTGTCCAGTTGTCGTTGCCCGCGAGCAGCGCGGCCAGGTCGCCCTTGCCGTTCTGTTCGATCGCGGTGTCGAGCTGCTCGGCCATCTGCGTGTCGTAGACCGGTCGCTCGACGCTGCGCAGTACCCCGATCGGGGTCTGGTGCAGGGTGTCGGGGTCGGCCAGCCGGGACAGCGCGAACGCCGTGGTGGGGCTGGCGGCATGCGCGTCGTGGATCAGGACCTGCGACTCGTTCTCCGCGGTGACCTCGACGACCTTGAGATCGCCGGTGGCCGGGTCGCGTACGACACCCTTGGACTGCCCGGCGCCGAAGCGGATCGGCTGCCCGTGCTCCAGCCGGATCACCGCGTTCTCCGCCTGGTCCTTGTCCTTGAGGACCTCGAAGGCGCCGTCGTTGAAGATGTTGCAGTTCTGGTAGATCTCCACCAGCGCCGTGCCCGGGTGGGCCGCGGCCTCGCGCAGCACGCTCGTGAGGTGCTTGCGGTCGGAGTCCACCGTGCGGGCGACGAACGAGGCCTCCGCGCCGAGAGCCAGCGACACCGGGTTGAAGGGGGCGTCGAGCGAGCCCATCGGCGTCGACTTGGTGATCTTGCCGACCTCGGAGGTGGGGGAGTACTGCCCCTTGGTGAGCCCGTAGATCCGGTTGTTGAAGAGCAGGATCTTGAGGTTCACATTGCGGCGCAGCGCGTGGATGAGGTGGTTGCCGCCGATGGACAGCGCGTCGCCGTCACCCGTGACGACCCAGACGGACAGGTCGCGCCGCGACGAGGCCAGGCCCGTGGCGATGGCCGGGGCGCGGCCGTGGATCGAGTGCATCCCGTACGTGTTCATGTAGTACGGGAACCGGGAGGAACAGCCGATGCCGGAGACGAAGACGATGTTCTCCTTCGCCAGACCGAGCTCGGGCATGAAGCCCTGCACGGCCGCGAGGACCGCGTAGTCACCGCAACCGGGGCACCAGCGCACTTCCTGGTCGGACTTGAAGTCCTTCATGGACTGCCTGGCCTCGGCCTTGGGCACCAACTGCAGGGCGGGGAGCCCGGTAGGCAGTGCCTGGTCGGTGTTAGGCATCGATGGCCTCCTTGAGAGCTGCGGCGAGCTGCTCGGCCTTGAACGGCATGCCGTTGACCTGGTTGTAGCTGTGGGCGTCGACCAGATACTTCGCCCGGACGAGCGTGGCCAGCTGGCCGAGGTTCATCTCCGGGACGACCACCTTGTCGTAACGCTTCAGCACCTCGCCGAGATTCCGCGGGAACGGGTTGAGGTGGCGCAGATGGGCCTGTGCGATCGGCTGCCCCGCCGCGCGCAGCCGGCGGACGGCGGCGGTGATGGGGCCGTACGTGGAGCCCCAGCCCAGGACCAGGGTCCGGGCGCCGGAGGGGTCGTCGACCTCCAGATCGGGGACCTCGATGCCGTCGACCTTGGCCTGGCGGGTGCGGACCATGAAGTCGTGGTTCGCCGGGTCGTACGAGATGTTGCCGGTGCCGTCCTGCTTCTCGATGCCGCCGATGCGGTGTTCGAGACCGGGGGTGCCGGGGACGGCCCACGGGCGGGCCAGCGTCTGCGGGTCGCGCTTGTACGGCCAGAAGACCTCGGTGCCGTCGGCCAGCTCATGGTTGGGCCCGGTGGCGAACTGCACCTGCAGGTCCGGGAGTTCGTCGATCTGCGGAATCCGCCAGGGCTCGGAGCCGTTGGCGAGGTAGCCGTCGGAGAGCAGGAAGACCGGCGTGCGGTAGGTCAGCGCGATCCGGGCCGCGTCGAGCGCGGCTTCGAAGCAGTCGGCCGGGGTCCGCGGGGCCACGACCGGCACCGGGGCCTCACCGTTGCGCCCGTACATGGCCTGGAGCAGGTCGGCCTGCTCGGTCTTGGTCGGCAGACCGGTGGACGGCCCGCCGCGCTGGATGTCGACGATGATCAGCGGCAGTTCGAGCGAGACGGCGAGGCCGATGGTCTCCGACTTCAGGGCCACCCCGGGCCCGGACGTCGTCGTCACGGCGAGCGAGCCGCCGAACGCCGCACCGAGCGCGGCACCGATGCCCGCGATCTCGTCCTCCGCCTGGAAGGTGCGGACGCCGAAGTTCTTGTGCTTGCTGAGCTCGTGCAGGATGTCGGAGGCCGGGGTGATCGGGTACGAGCCCAGGTAGAGCGGCAGATCCGCCTGCCGGCTCGCGGCGATCAGCCCGTACGACAGGGCGAGGTTCCCGGAGATGTTCCGGTACGTGCCGGTGGGGAAGGTGTGCGCCGCGGGCGCCACCTCGTAGCTGACCGCGAAGTCCTCGGTCGTCTCCCCGAAATTCCAGCCCGCCCGGAAGGCGGCCACGTTCGCCTCGGCGATCTGCGGCTTCTTGGCGAACTTCGACCGCAGGAACGCCTCGGTGCCGTCGGTGGGCCGGTGGTACATCCAGGAGAGCAGTCCGAGCGCGAACATGTTCTTCGAGCGCTCGGCCTCCTTGCGGGAGAGCCCGAACTCCTTCAGCGCCTCGATCGTCAGCGTCGTCAGCGGCACCGGATGGACGTTGTACGCCTGCAGCGAGCCGTCCTCCAGCGGACTGGTCTCGTAGCCCACCTTCGCCATCGGGCGCTTGGTGAACTCATCGGTGTTGACGATGATTTCGGCGCCGCGCGGCACATCGTCGATGTTCGCCTTCAGCGCCGCGGGGTTCATCGCGACCAGCACGTTCGGGGCGTCGCCCGGCGTGAGGATGTCATGGTCGGCGAAGTGCAACTGGAACGAGGAGACGCCCGGCAGGGTACCTGCGGGGGCCCGGATCTCGGCCGGGAAGTTCGGCAGCGTCGACAGGTCGTTCCCGAAGGACGCCGTCTCCGAGGTGAACCGGTCACCCGTGAGCTGCATGCCGTCTCCGGAGTCACCCGCGAAGCGAATGATCACCCGGTCCAGGCGGCGGATCTCTTTCCCGTCGGCACCCGGTTTGTCGGACTGGGGGGCTCGCTGCTCCCCGAGAACAGCCTCACTGGCCTGATCGGCGTCATTGGCCTCATCGGCCTGGTCGGCTGGGCTACTGACCTGACTGGTCACTGAACTGGACCTCCCTCGGGGCGGCGGCTCGGGACCGTCCGGCCCACCGGCGGTCCCAAAGCCCACCCTACGTCGGTAAGGGTCGCCTTCCTTGGACCGGTCACATACTGGACGCCACTATGAGACGCCTTTTTATTCCGCATCGCCATATTTCGTGAACCCCCCGGGGCTGTCCGTCCGCATGGCCGGCTGTTCACGGGCGCTCCTTCCTGCTTCCGGGCCCGCAGCTCCGGCCGTTTTCCTGACAGGGTGTCAGGCCGTCAGGAGTTGAGGTAGGTCAGCACGGCCAGAACCCGTCGGTGGTCCCCCTCGCTGGGCGACAGGCCGAGCTTCAGGAAGATGTTGCTGACGTGCTTCTCCACCGCGCCGTCGCTCACCACCAGCTGCTTCGCGACCGCCGAGTTCGTCCGCCCCTCCGCCATCAGGCCGAGCACCTCGCGCTCGCGCGGCGTCAGCCCGGCCAGCACATCCTGCTTACGGCTCCGGCCCAGCAGCTGCGCCACCACCTCAGGGTCCAACGCCGTACCGCCCTGCGCCACCCGGACCACGGCGTCCACGAACTCGCGGACCTCGGCGACCCGGTCCTTCAGCAGGTAGCCCACGCCGCGGCTGCTGCCCGCCAGCAACTCGGTGGCGTACCGCTCCTCGACGTACTGTGAGAGGACGAGCACCCCGATGCCCGGGTACTCCTTGCGCAGCCGCACCGCCGCCCGCACGCCCTCATCGGTGTGCGTCGGCGGCATGCGCACATCGGCGACGACGACATCCGGCAGCTCCCCCTGCGCGGCAAGATCATTCACCGTGCTGATCAGCGCCTCGGCGTCCCCCACCCCGGCGACGACGTCGTGCCCGAGATCGGTCAGCAATCGGGTGAGTCCCTCCCGAAGCAGTACCGAATCCTCGGCGATGACCACCCGCACCCTGTCCTCCACCACGACGCTGTATCCCCCACTGCTGCTCTCCGCCGGCGAAAGGCCGGCGACATCCGCCCTCTGGTGCCTCCAGCATCCCAGCATCGGTCCGCGGATGGGGGCTGTGGCGGACGGTCGTGTGCCGGGTGGGGCAAGGGGCGGTCGAAGCGCCCGGACGGGTGTCCGGGCGCCTGGAAACCGTGCGTGACTGCGCGCGCACTCTGGGTACGGGTCTGTTTCAGCCGCGCCAGGGGAGCTCGGCCGTGACCCTCGTCGGCCCGCCCACCGGGGAGTCGACGACGAGGACACCGTCCACCGCGTCCAGCCGCTCGGTCAGACCGGCGAGACCACTGCCCGCCGCAGGATCCGCACCGCCCCGGCCGTTGTCGGTGACCTGGAGCATCAGCCGGTCCGCAGCCCGCCACACGTCGACCGTCGCACGCGTCGCATGCGCATGCTTGCTGACGTTCTGCAGCAGCTCGGACACGGTGAAGTAGGCGATGCCCTCGATCGCCTGCGCCGGCCGCGAGGCCAGATCCACATCGACCGACACCGGGACGGTGCAGCGGGAGGCGACGGCGGACAGTGCGGCGTCGAGGCCGCGGTCGGTGAGGACGGCGGGGTGGATGCCGCGGGCGAGGTCGCGGAGTTCCTGGAGGGCGACCTTGACCTCGCCGTGTGCCTCGTCGACCATGCGGGCGGCGGCTTCCGGGTCCTCGGCGAGCTTCTCCTTCGCCAGCCCCAGATCCATGGCGAGGGCGACGAGGCGGGCCTGGGCGCCGTCGTGCAGGTCCCGCTCGATGCGGCGCAGGTCGGCGGCGGCCGTGTCGACGACCACCCCGCGGTCCGACTCCAGCTCGACGACGCGCGACGCCAGCCGGGACGGTCCCAGCAGCCCGTAGACCATCACCCGGTCCACGGACGCCAGACCGCGGATGATCCACGGGGTGAGCAGGACGAGTAGAAGGCCGAACACGCAGGTTGCCGCCAGCTCGAAGGGCGAGTCGAGATAGACGCTGTGCGTGGTGTCGCCGTACAGCTGGATGCCGTCGACGCCCGCGTACACCGGGAAGACCCACTGCCACAGCGGGTACGTGAACGCCGCCCACCCGCACGACCAGAACGTCAGCGAGACGCTGAAGGCGAACACCGCCCACGGGAAGTGCAGCAGCGCGTAGAGCAGATGCCGCCAGGACACCCCGCTCTTCAGGACCGCGCCCACCCAGGACATCAGCCCGCCCGTCCGGCTGCGCGCCGGCGCCGGGTCCGCCACCTCCAGCCGCAGCAGGCCGCGTGCCCGGGCCCGCTCCATCGCGCCGAAACCGCGGCACATGGCCAGACCGAAGGCGAGGAGCGGGATGCCGAGGAAGGTGATCAGCAGACCCGCGCTCAGTGAGGTCAGGGTGACTGCGAAGCTGAAGAACACCACGCTGATCGGCAGGCTCAGCAGCAGATAGCCGAACTCGCGCCATGTCCTCGCCTCCAGCGGCGCCCGCAGCACCGCCGGGAAGAAGTGCTTCACCGGGGGATGGTTCTCCGAGCCGGCACCGGACCGCCGATGGTCCCGGGTGTCCGGTCCGTATGCCGTGGCCATGGGTGCCATCCGTTTCTTCTGCTCGGCAGTGGTCGTCTCGGCTGTGGTTCGTCTGGAACAGCCCGTGCAGCGGGCGGATACGTCAAGGGTGCTGGGGCGCGGGGCGCCGCACCATGAGGGCGGTATCCCTCTTCGGGCGGGGGTTTTCCCCACCCCGCACCGCGGCACGGTCCGGGAGAAGGGCCTCAAGCGCGTTTCGCGGCGCCGGAGCCGTCCCGGTCCCGCCAGGGCAGCTCCGCGGTGACCGTCGTCGGCCCGCCGGCCGGCGAATCGAGGACGAAGAGCCCGTCGACCGCCCCCAGCCGCTCCGCCAGCCCCGACATTCCCGTACCGCCGTCCATCCGTGCCCCGCCCCGGCCGTCGTCGCTGACCTGGATCAGCAGCCGTTCCCCCGACCGCCACACCTCGACGGACGCCGAACGCGCCCCGCTGTGCTTGCTGACGTTCTGCAGCAGCTCGGACACGGTGAAGTAGGCGATGCCCTCGATCGCCTGCGCCGGCCGCCCCGGCAGGTCCACGCCCACCTGCACCGGGACGGTGCAGCGGGAGGCGACGGCGGACAGCGCGGCGTCGAGGCCGCGGTCGGTGAGGACGGCGGGGTGGATGCCGCGGGCGAGGTCGCGGAGCTCCTGGAGGGCGACCTTGACCTCGCCGTGTGCCTCGTCGACCATGCGGGCGGCGGCTTCCGGGTCCTCGGCGAGCTTCTCCTTCGCCAGACCGAGCCCCATGGCGAGGGCGACGAGGCGGGCCTGGGCGCCGTCGTGCAGGTCCCGCTCGATGCGGCGCAGGTCGGCGGCGGCCGTGTCGACGACCACCCCGCGGTCCGACTCCAGCTCCGCGATCCGGCGCTCCAGCTCGTCCGAGGGCGAGAGCAGTCCGCGCGCCATCGCCCGGTCCGCGTTGGTGAGCAGACGTGCCGTGAACGGCAGCACCGGCCACAGGACGAAGAGACTCACGAACGTCACCGTGAACGTGAGCACCCCCCAGGGCAGCCGGATGAACGAGTACAGCACCGCCCGCCAGCCCACCGGGTCCTTGAGGCTCGACCACAGCCAGGGGAAGAACCCCTGGTCGCGGTGGACCGGCGCCATCGAGCTCGGCTCGTCGATCCGGACCCCGAGCAGCGCCCTGGCCCGGCCCCGCTCCGCCCTGCCGAGCAGCCGCGCGCCCTGCAGCCCGGCGGCGAGCAGTGGCAGACCGATGACCGTGACGGCAAGCCCCACGCCGACACCGATCATGAACACTGTGTAAACAAACCCGGCAATCGCCATCGGCAGATTGGCCAGGAGATACGAGATCTCCTTCCACGTCCACGGATCGAGGGCGATGCGGGCAGGCGGCAGCCGGTCGCTGTCGGGCGCCGGGGGGCTCATGGTCATGGGCCCAGCCTGCCGGGCCGGACCTGCGCACGCCATGGGGTTCGTAGGTGAGGTGAGGTAGGGATAACCCCCCGATCCCAGACGCGGCTGCTTACCGTCTCTTTAACAGGGCCTAGACTCCCGTGCGTACAGATCGTCGAACAGGTATGAGGGAGCGGAGGGGCGGACGTGGCCTACGTGGCGGACCTGCCGGAATCGACCGTTCTCGCGTCGGACTACTTCCACAGCTACTCGGTGATCGGGCTGCTCGCACTGATCGGCGTGCTGTTCGTGGCCGTCGCCTTCGGAGCCGGACGACTGCTGCGCCCCGTGGTGCCGACACCGGAAAAGCTCCTCACGTACGAGTGCGGCGTGGACCCCGTGGGTGAAGGATGGGCACATACCCAGGTCCGTTATTACGTCTATGCCTTCCTGTACGTGATCTTCGCCGTCGACTCGATCTTCCTCTTTCCATGGGCGACCGTATTCGCCGCTCCCGGATACGGCGCGACGACGCTGGTGGAAATGTTCATCTTCCTCGGTTTCCTGGCCGTGGGACTGCTCTACGCATGGAAGAAGGGCGTCCTCGAATGGACGTGACGAGCCCGCAGACCCCGGAGCCGCAGCCCCGGCCCGAACCGACCCTGCTGCCGGAGCCGAAGCGGCTCGGCGTGCTGTCCCGGCTCGCGCCGGAGCCGATGAAGGTGGTCCTCAACTGGGGGCGCCGCTACAGCCTCTGGGTCTTCAACTTCGGGCTCGCCTGCTGCGCGATCGAATTCATCGCCGCCTCCATGGCCCGGCACGACTTCATCCGGCTCGGCGTGATCCCGTTCGCGCCCGGCCCCCGCCAGGCCGACCTCATGATCGTCTCCGGCACGGTGACGGACAAGATGGCCCCGGCCGTGAAGCGGCTGTACGAGCAGATGCCCGAGCCCAAGTACGTCATCTCCTTCGGTGCCTGCTCGAACTGCGGCGGCCCGTACTGGGACTCGTACTCCGTGACCAAGGGCGTCGACCAGATCATCCCCGTCGACGTCTACGTACCCGGCTGCCCGCCGCGCCCCGAGGCGCTGCTCCAGGGCATCCTCAAGCTGCAGGAGAAGATCGCGCGCGAGTCGCTGGGTGCGCGGTACGCGACGGAGGGCGGCAGCCGTCCCTCCACCGCCGCGCTGCGCAGCGGCCTGGTCGCGGCCCCGCCGGCACCGGGGGAGGACCGACAGTGACCAGCACGCCCGACAGCACGCCTGCCGACGTCCCGGCCGGCGCCGCACCCGGCAGCACCCCTGCGGCCGACGCGTACGACAGCCTGCCGGATGCCGTCACCACCCTCTTCGGCGACGGAGCCGCGGCGGAGCACGCGTACGACCTGCTGACCGTCGACGTCCCGGCCACCGCTTGGATCACCGCGCTCGAAACGGCCCGCGACCGGCTGGGCTGCACCTACTTCGACTGGCTGAGCGCCGTCGACGAACCGGGCACCGGATTCCGCGTCTGCGCCCACGTGGCCGCCCCGGCACCCGGCACGGTACGCCGACTCCTGATCCGTACGACCGTCCCGCACGACGCTGCCGTTCTTCCCACGGCAGTCGGCGTCTACGCGGGCGCCGCCTGGCACGAGCGCGAGACGCACGAAATGTTCGGCATCGGCTTCGAGGGCCATCCGCACCTGGTGCCGCTGCTGCTGCCCGAGGGCTTCGAGGGCCACCCGCTGCGCAAGGACTTCGTGCTGGCGGCCCGGGTCGCCAAGGCATGGCCGGGCGCCAAGGAGCCGGGCGAGTCCGAACACGGCGGTCCGAAGCGACGCACGATGTTGCCGCCGGGTGTCCCCGACCCGAACGAATGGGGCCCCCTGAAGGGCCAGCTCCCACCCGCCCCGGCCCGCCCGGCCCGCGCCGCGAGGGCCGCAGGCGACCGCCCGGTACGCCGCGCCCGCAGCGTGAGCGAGGGCTCGGCGAGCCAGCAGCCGGAGACACCGGCACCGGCCACGGGCACGGAGACCCCACCCACGACCGCGACCCCACGCCGCACCCGCAGCGCATCCCAGGGTTCGGCGAGCCAGCAGCCGTCGGCGGAGCCGGCAGCGGCAACGCCGCAGCCCGAGGCGCGCAAGGCGGTGGAGCCGGGCGCGGCGGCGCCGGAGCCGGCAACCCCGGAGGCCGACGAGTCCGCAGCTGCCGGTCCTGAAGCGTCGAAGCCGGCAGCGGTTCCCGGCCCGGAGACCGACGAGTCCGCGGCCTCCCGCCCGGAAGTGCCGAAGTCGGCAGCGGCGACCCCGGAGGCCGACGAGTCCGCGCCGACGCAGGCGGCGCCGCAGCGCCGTAGTCCGGACGCGCCCTGGCACCACGCGCGCCCTGCTTTCGACGCGCCCGCCGACACCCCCTCCACCGACTCCGGCACCCCCTCCGACACCTCTGGCCCCGAACCGGGCACCTCTCAGTGCCCCCGTCCTTCGGGGAGCGGGGGCCCGGAGGCGGAGCCGCCGGTCCGGGAAAGGGAGGGCAGGGGAGAGGCACCGCGCCCCACCCCGGACACCCCCGACACCGCACCCCCCACGGACACCCCGGGGGACACCCGGGACCGGGACCGGAACCGGCCCGAACCCCCCGACCAGCCCGACACACCCGATCACCCCGCCGGAGGCGATACCGCGTGAACGACGTACTCGACGTCGCCCTCCGGCTCATCATCGTCTTCGCGGTGTTCATGGTCGTCCCCCTCGTCGTGGGCCAGACCGAGCACAAGGTGATGGCGCACATGCAGGGCCGCCTCGGCCCCATGTACGCGGGCGGCTTCCACGGCTGGGCCCAGCTCGTCGCCGACGGGGTGAAGTTCGCCCAGAAGGAAGACATCGTCCCGGCCGACGCCGACCGCCGCATCTTCCAGCTCGCACCCGCCGTCGCCCTCCTCCCGTACCTCCTCGTCCTCGTCGCCATCCCGATCGGTCCGAGCGAGGGCGCCGTCGGGCAGGTGGTCGACGCCGGCATCTTCTTCGTGCTCGCCGTCATGGGCGTCGGCGTGCTCGGCTCGCTGATGGCGGGCTGGGCATCGGCCAACAAGTTCTCCCTCCTCGGCGGGCTCCGCACCGCCGCCCAGCTCCTCGCGTACGAACTGCCGATGCTGCTCGCCGCCGCCTCCGTCGCGATGGCCGCCGGCACCGTCTCCCTCCCCGGCATCGTCAATGCCTTCGAGTGGTGGTGGCTGCCCTGGCAGATCGTCGGCGCCCTGGTCTTCTTCGTGGCCGGCCTCGCCGAGCTGCAACGCCCGCCGTTCGACATGCCGATCGCCGACTCGGAGATCATCTTCGGCGCGTACACCGAGTACACCGGTCTGCGCTTCGCCCTGTTCCTGCTCGCCGAGTACGCGGGCATCGTCGTCCTGTGCGGACTGACCACCGTCCTCTTCCTCGGCGGCTGGCACGGACCGCTCGGCGCCGACGGACTCGGCTGGGTCTGGACGCTCCTCAAGACCGCGGTCCTCGCCTTCGTCATCATCTGGCTGCGGGTGAGCTATCCCCGCCTCCGCGAGGACCAGCTGCAGAAGCTCGCCTGGACCACGCTCATCCCGCTCGCTCTCGCGCAGATCGCGCTCACCGGCATCGTGAAGGTGGCGATCAGCTGATGTCTCCGATCCCCGGCTCCGGCCTGGCCAAGGGCCTGGCCGTCACCCTGCGGACGATGACGAAGAAGACGGTCACCGCGCAGTACCCGGACGTCCAGCCCGAACTTCCGCCGCGCTCCCGCGGCGTCATCGGGCTGTTCGAGGAGAACTGCACGGTCTGCATGCTCTGCGCCCGTGAGTGCCCCGACTGGTGCATCTACATCGACTCCCACAAGGAGACGGTGCCCGCCGCGGCCCCGGGCGGCCGCGAACGCAGCCGCAACGTCCTGGACCGCTTCGCGATCGACTTCTCGCTCTGCATGTACTGCGGCATCTGCATCGAGGTCTGTCCTTTCGACGCGCTGTTCTGGTCGCCGGAGTTCGAGTACGCGGAGACGGACATCCACGACCTCACCCATGAGCGGGACAAGCTCCGCGAGTGGATGTGGACGGTGCCCGAACCGCCCGCGCTCGACCCGGGGGCGGAGGAGCCGAAGGAGATCGCCGCCGCCCGCAAGACGGCGGAGAAACTCGAAGCCCAGCGCGCCCAGGCGGCCCAGCAGGCAGAAGAGGCCCAGGACGCCCCGCAGACCCAGCAAGCAGCCCAGCCGGCCCAGGAAGAAAAGGGGGAGGAGTGACCCCCGCAGTCACCGTGGCCACCGCAGCCACGACGGCCGCCACGGCCCACCCCGGCTTCCTCTCCCCGACCGGTGTCGAGATCGCCTTCGTCCTGGTCGGCATCGCCACCCTCGGCGCGGCCCTCGTCACCGTCACGACCAAGCAGCTGGTGCACGCCGCCCTCTGGCTGGTCGTCGCGCTCGGTGGCCTCGCCGTCGAGTACCTCCTGCTCACCGCGGAGTTCATCGCCTGGGTGCAGGTACTGATCTACGTCGGTTCCGTGGTCGTCCTCCTTCTCTTCGGGCTGATGCTCACCAAGGCCCCCATCGGCCGCTCCCCGGACGCCGACTCCGGCAACCGCTGGGTGGCTCTCGGCGTGGCGGTCGCCGCCGCGGCCGCGCTCGTCTGGGTCGTCGTGGACGCCTTCCGCGCCACCTGGATCGACCTGGACGGACCGGCCCAGGGCTCCACCGAGGTCACCGGCGCGTTCCTCTTCCGGCACTGGGTCCTGCCCTTCGAAGCACTCTCCGTCCTGCTCCTCGCCGCCCTCGTCGGCGCGATCGTCCTGTCCCGCAAGCGCAGTAAGGAGCAGAGCTGATGCACCTCGCCTATCCCGCCGTGCTCGCCGCCCTCCTCTTCTGCACCGGGCTGTACGGAGTCCTCGCCCGCCGCAACGCGATCCTGGTCCTGATGTCCGTCGAGCTGATGCTCAACGCCGTCAACCTCAACCTGGTCGCCTTCGACGTCTGGCTCCGCGACGCCCTGCACTCCGGCCAGGCCCTCACCCTCTTCACCATCGCCATCGCGGCGGCGGAGACCGGCATCGGCCTGGCAATCGTTCTCGCCGTCTACCGCAACCGCGGCAGCTCGGCCGTCGACCGCCTCCGCGACACCGCCGAGACCGACGCCGCCGAAGAGCTCCCCGGCGACGGGCCCGACACCGGCACCGAAGACCAGGCCACTGCTCCGGCAGGGAAGGCAAAGAAGGCAGAGGCCACCGCGTGACCACCACGACCCTCGCCGTCCTCGTTCCCCTCCTTCCGTTCCTCGGCGCCGCAGCCGGTCTGCTACTCGGCCGTACCGCCCCCGGCTACGTGCGCCCCCTCGCCGTCCTCCCCACGCTCGTCGCAGCCGCACTCGCCGTCGTCGTCGCCGCACGCCAGGGCGGTGGACCAGCCATCGACGCCGCGACCCGGCTCACCCCCACCGGCTCCGTCCCGGTCGACCTCGCCCTGCACCTCGACGGCTTCGCCGTCCTCGTCGCCGTCCTGGTCGGACTCGTCGCGACCTGCGTGCAGATCTACTCGACCGCCTACCTGCGCGACGACCCCCGCTACCCCTCGTACGCGGCCCTCGTCTCCCTCTTCACCGCCGCGATGCTTCTCGTCGTCTACTCCGGCGACCTGATGGTGCTGATGGTCGGCTGGGAAGTCATGGGCATCTGCTCGTACTTCCTCGTCGGCCACTACTGGGAGACGCCCGAAGCACGCGCCGCCTCCCTCAAGGCCTTCCTGGTCACCAAGCTCGGCGACGTCCCCTTCCTGATCGGGCTGTTCGCGCTCGCCGCCGACACCGGCACCTTCCGGATCACCGGCATCCTCGGCGCCGTCGCCAACGGCGGCCTGGACCACCCCACCGTCATCGCCCTGCTGCTCCTCGCGGGTGTCGCCGGCAAGTCCGCACAGTTCCCGCTCCACACCTGGCTGCCCGACGCGATGGCCGGCCCGACCCCCGTCTCCGCGCTGATCCACGCGGCGACGATGGTCGCCGCCGGTATCTACTTCGTGGCCCGGCTCCTGCCCGTCTTCGCCGAGTCCGGCGCCGCCCTCGTCGTCCTCGCCGTGATGGCGGCGGTCACGATGATCGGCTCGGGACTGGCAGCGCTCGCCCAGGACGACATCAAGCGCGTCCTCGCCTACTCGACGATCGGCCAGCTCGGCTACATGTCCGGGGCACTGGCCGTCGGCGACCGCGGGGCCGCCGTCTTCCACCTCCTTTCGCACGGTGCGTTCAAGGCCGTTCTCTTCCTCGCGGCCGGCGTCGTCATCCACGCCGCCGGAACCAACTCCCTGTCCGCCATGTCACGCATGGGCGGACTGGGGAAGCGCATCCCGGACGCCTACTGGACGATGACCGTCGCCCTCCTCGCCCTTGCCGCCATCCCGCCGTTCGCC
The DNA here is from genome assembly GCF_029428675.1 of Streptomyces sp. JH14. Taxonomy (GTDB): domain Bacteria; phylum Actinomycetota; class Actinomycetes; order Streptomycetales; family Streptomycetaceae; genus Streptomyces. The sequence goes on from NZ_JAJNEL010000001.1 coordinate 4,244,205, forward strand.
GGCTTCTTCTCCAAGGAAGCCGTCCTCGTCGCCGCCGAACACACCGCACTCGGGGAACGGCACGTCGCCCCGGCCGCCGCCGGCTGGACCGTCCTCGTCGCCGGTCTGCTCGCCGCCGTCCTCACCGCCGCGTACGCCACCCGCCTCTGGCTCCTCGCCTTCCGCGGCCGCGGTGCCGAGGCCCCCGACCACGGCAGGCAGCCCGTCGCGATGACCGCCGTGCTGTGGGTCCTCGCCGTCCCCACCATCGGCTTCGGACTGACCGTCGGCGTGATCACCGACTGGTTCGACGGCCACAGCCTCACCCCGTCCGTGACCACCGCCGTCCTCTCCACGGGCGTCGCCCTAGTCGGCGGCCTGGTCACCTACGGAGCCTGGCGCCACACCACGGCCCTCGCCGGCCGCATCTCCGTCGGCGCCGTCATCGCCCACCCCGACGCCGAACCCGCACTCGTCGAGGCCGAGGCCATGACCCACCACACCGCCGGCTACGGCGACACCCCGGGTACCCCAGACCCGGCCGACCCGGGCCGTCTGCTGCTCGGCCCGCTGCACCGCCACGCCGCCACCGGTTTCCACCTGGACGCCCTCTACGCGAAGGTGTTCGTCCGCCCCGTCCGGGCCGCGGCGAGCCTCGTCCGCTTCCTGGACCGCGAGGTCGTCGACACCTACGTACGCGGCTCCGGCACCGGCGCACGCTGGCTCGGCACCGCCGTCCGACGTGCCCAGACCGGCAATGTGCAGACCTACCTCAGCGCACTGCTCGCCGGTTCCCTTGTCCTGGCGATCGCCGCCGTCGTTTTTGCCAACGTCAACGCCGGGTCGTGAGCCGTGATCGATATCAGCGAATCCGTGATGCAGTTCCTTCTCGCGTTCATCGTCGTCGCCCCGCTCGTCGGAGCTGTCGCCGCCCTTTTGCCGGCCCCGCCCGGACTGAAGGGAAAGAGCCCCGACCAGGCCGTGCTCCGCCACGGCGTCACCGCCACCGGTGCGATCCTCGTCGCCGCGATCGTGCTGGCCCTCGGCTTCGACCACGACCACCCGTCGAAGATGCAGGCCACCACCGACATCAGCTGGATTCCGGCGCTCGACGTCCGCATCCACCTCGGCATCGACGGCATCTCGCTCCCCCTTCTCGTGCTGACCGCGCTGCTGACCTTCCTCTGCGCGGTCTACAGCTACGTCAAAATGCCCGACGGCCCCTCCCCTAAGGCCTTCGTCGCACTCCTTCTCGTCCTCGAGTCCGGCACCCTCGCCACCTTCGCCGTCCTCGACCTGCTGCTGTTCTTCCTGGCGTTCGAGATGGTCCTCATCCCGATGTACTTCCTCATCGCCCGCTGGGGTGGCGCACAGAGGCAGGCCGCCGCCTGGAAATTCATCCTCTACACACTGCTCGGCTCCGTGATCATGCTGCTGGGTCTGCTCCTCATCGGGCTGAACAGCGGCACCTTCGACATGGTGGCACTCGCCACTGACAACGGCCGCGGGCTCACCTCGTCCGTGCAGGTCATCGCCGTTCTCGCGATCGGCGTCGGACTCGCCGTCAAGACCCCGATGTGGCCGCTTCACAGCTGGCTGCCCGACGCCCACACCGCAGCGCCCACCGTCGGTTCGGTGCTTCTCGCGGGTGTCCTGCTCAAGATGGGCACCTACGGATTCGTCCGCATCCTGCTCCCCGTCACCCCCGACGGAATGCACACCTTCGCGCCGTACCTCGCCGCCTTCGCCGTCGCCGGGATCATCTACGGATCCCTCGCCTGCCTGGCGCTGGCCCGCCCCGGTTCCAAGGGCGACCTGAAGCGCCTGATCGCGTACTCCTCCGTCGGCCACATGGGCTTCGTCCTGCTCGGCATCGCGACCATGACCCCCACCGGCGTCAACGGCGCCCTCTTCGCCAACATCGCCCACGGCCTCATCACCGGCCTGCTGTTCTTCCTGGTCGGAGCAGTCAAGGACCGGTACGGCACCGCCGACCTCGACACTCTCTCCGGCGCCACCGGAGCCGCGCTCTACGGCCGGGCCCCCCGCCTCGGCGGCCTCCTTGCCTTCGCCGCCGTCGCCTCGCTCGGCCTGCCCGGCCTCGCCGGATTCTGGGGCGAGATGCTCACCCTGTTCGGCGCCTTCGACCCGGCCCAGGGCCTCAGCCGCCCCGCCTTCCTCACCTTCATGTCGATCGGGGCGTTCGGCACCCTGCTCACCGCCGCGTACATGCTCATCCTCGTCCGCCGCGTCTGCATGGGCGACAAGCGCGAGGAACCGCACCCGATCCCGGACATCCAGCCGTACGAATTCGCCGCCTGGACCCCGCTCGCCGCCCTCACCGTCCTCGCCGGCCTCTGGCCCGCCGCCCTCCTCGGCCTCACCGACCCGGCCGTGCAGAAGCTCCTCGCAGGAGGCAAGTCGTGACCATCGCGGCCGACAGCACCACCAGCCTCGTCCAGTCCGTCGACTGGCTCGCCATCGCACCCCCCGTGGTCGTCGCGACGGTCGCCCTGGCCATCCTGGTCGCCGACCTGTTCCTCCCCGAGGAACGCAAGCCGCTGCTCGGCTGGGCGACCATCGCCGGACTCGTCGCCTCCCTCGCCCTCCTCGTCCCGCTGCGCGACGGCAACCACGCCACTTTCTGCCTCACCACAGCGACCGGCGCCGACCAGGCCTGCAGCTACACCGCCGACCACTTCGCCCTGATCATCCAGGTCCTGGTCCTCGGCGGCGCCCTGCTCACCGCGCTCCTCTCCTTCGGCGACACCCGCCGGCTCCCCGCGGGCGAGTTCTGGTTCCTGCTGCTGTCGTCCGCAGCCGGGGCCGCGCTCCTGCCCGCCGCCCGCGACCTCGCCACCCTCGTCGTCGCCCTCGAAGTCGCCTCCCTGCCGGCCTTCGCACTCGTCGGCATCAAGCGCGACGACCGGCGCTCCTCGGAAGCGGCCCTCAAGTTCTTCCTGTCCTCCGTCGTCGCCACCGCCGTCATGCTCCTCGGCGTCAGCTTCGTCTACGCGACCACCGGCACCCTCCACCTCACGGAGCTCGCCACCCGCCTCGACGACGTCGCCGGCCCGCTCGCCACCCTCGCCATGACCGGCGTCGCGCTCACCCTCGTCGGCTTCGCCTTCAAGACCGCCGCGGCACCCTTCCACTTCTGGGTCCCCGACACCTACGTCGGCGCCCCCCTGCCGGTCGCCGCCTACCTCTCGGTCGTCGGCAAGGCAGTCGGCTTCTCCGGCCTCATCCTCGTCACCGTGATCGGCTTCCCGTCGTACGCCGACGTCTGGGGACCCGCCCTCGCCGTCGTCGCCGCACTCACCATGACCATCGGGAACGTCGCCGCCCTGCGCCAGACGGCCACCCGCGCACGCAGCGCCGTACGCCTGCTCGCCTGGTCGTCCGTCGCCCAGGCCGGCTACCTCCTCGTACCGATCGCCTCCGCCGCCTACACCGGCGACGAGCAGATCGGCTCCACCGTCGCGTACGCCCTGATGTACGGCGTCGTGAACCTCGGCGCCTTCGCGGTGGCCGCCCTCGTCGCCCGGACGAAGCCGGACAACCGTCTCTCCGACTACCGCGGCCTCTACGCCACCCGCCCCCTCGCCGCCCTCGCCATGGGCTTCTTCCTGCTCTGCCTGGCCGGCCTCCCGCCGGGCATCATCGGCCTCTTCGCCAAGGTCACGGTCTTCTCCTCGGCGGTGGACGCCGGACTCGGCTGGCTCGCCGTCGTCATGGCCGTGAACGTCGTGATCGCGCTGTACTACTACCTGCAGTGGACGGCGGCGCTGTTCCGCGGACCGGGGGAGCCCGAGGAGGCGGCGGCCCTGGCCGGCGCGGCGGGTCCGGCCCGGACCCTGAGCGTCCCCATGGCGGCGCCGGTGTCCCTCACCGCCGCGATCGCGCTCACCGCCGCCGTCGGCATCGTGCTCTCCGGCGCCCCGCAGCTGGTGCTCAGGTTCGCCGGAGTCACCCTCTTCTGACCGCGCCGCCGGCCACGCCCAAGATCCGTTTGCCCCGGGCGTGCCCCACAGGGCAGGGTCGTGCCCGCACGTCACGCATACGTACACACAGAAGAGGAGCCAGGGCAGTGCTGAACGGGTTCAAGGACTTCATCCTGCGCGGAAACGTCATCTCCATGGCTGTCGGACTCGCCGTCGGAGCCGCGTTCACCGCAGTCGTCGCCGGATTCAGCACCGCCTTCATCACACCGCTGATCGGGCTCGCCACCGGATCCGTCGGCGACTTCAGCGCCGCACAGTTCTCCGTCGAAGGCGCCATCTTCCCGTACGGGAAGTTCCTCGCGGCCGCCATCGCCTTCCTGATCACCGCCGCGGTGCTCTACTTCTGCGTCGTCGTCCCGATGACCAAGGTCCAGAACCGCTTCACGGCCGGCAAGGACCAGAAGGTCGACATCAAGGCCGCCCTGCGCGACTGCCCGCGCTGCTACACGGAGATCCCGGCCATCGCCTCCCGCTGCGCCCACTGCACCAGTGAGATCGAGCCCGACCCCCAGGCACTCGCGCTCGCCGGCATCCCCGCCCAGCGCTGACCGAACCGGTCCTTCCACCCGTACGGCCCAGTGCCTGCTCCGGCCCGCGAAGCCGGACAGGCCGCCGTACAAGGCCTGCCCCCGGCTGCGCGCACAAGGGAACTAGCGCTCCTCGCCTGGCGTTGACCAGTACAGGAGGCTCCACTGGGGAGTGGAGCATCACCAGCAAAGGGTTCCCCTGCTGCACCACTTGGAGGGCGTACCGTGCACCGCCGGCACAACGGGCTGAGAACCGCCGTACTCCTCGGGGGACTTTCAGCACTCATCATCGTCATCGGCAGCTTCTTCGGGCGCACCGGCCTGATCGTCGCCGTGCTCGTGGCACTCGGTACGAACGCCTACGCGTACTGGAACAGCGACAAGATGGCGCTGAGAGCCATGCGCGCCCGCCCGGTCAGCGAATTCGAGGCGCCGCACCTCTACCGCATCGTCCGCGAGCTCTCCACCGCGGCCCGACAGCCCATGCCGCGGCTCTACATCTCCCCGACCCCGGCACCCAACGCCTTCGCCACCGGACGCAACCCCCGCAACGCCGCGGTGTGCTGCACCGAAGGCATCCTGCAGATCCTGGACGAACGCGAACTGCGCGGTGTCCTCGGCCACGAGCTCAGCCATGTCTACAACCGCGACATCCTGATCGCCTCGGTGGCCGGAGCGCTCGCCTCCGTCGTCATGTTCCTGGTGAACTTCGCCTGGCTGATCCCGGTGGGCCGGTCCAACGACGACGAAGGCCCCGGCATCCTCGGCATGCTGCTGATCATGATCCTGGGCCCCCTCGCCGCCACCGTCATCCAACTCGCCGTCAGCCGCTCCCGCGAATACGAGGCAGACGCCTCGGGCGCGCAGCTGACGGGCGACCCACTGGCCCTCGCCAGCGCCCTGCGCAAACTCGACGCCGGAACGCAGCAGCTCCCCCTGCCGCCCGAACCGAAGATCGAAACCGCGAGCCACATGATGATCGCGAACCCGTTCCGCCGCGGCCAGGGCCTGTCGAGAATGTTCGCCACACACCCGCCGATGGCGGAGCGCATCGCCCGACTCGAGCAGATGGCAGGTCGTCGCCCATGAAGACAGTCCTGAACGTCATATGGCTGGTGCTGTGCGGCTTCTGGATGTTCCTCGCCTACATAGCCGCAGGCATCCTGCTCTGCATCACCATCATCGGCATCCCGTTCGGCCTCGCGGCCTTCCGTATCGGCGTCTACGCCCTCTGGCCGTTCGGCCACACCGTCGTCGACCGCCCGGACGCCGGCGCACCCTCCTTCATCGGCAACATCCTCTGGCTCATCCTTGCCGGCTGGTGGCTCGCCCTCGGCCACATCACCACCGGCATCGCCCTCTGCCTCACCATCATCGGGATCCCCCTCGGCATCGCCAACTTCAAGCTGATCCCGGTTTCCCTGATGCCCCTGGGCAAGCAGATCGTCAGCACGGACCAGCCCTTCGCCGGACGGTGACGCGGCACGGACCGGGCACAGAGGAGACCGGGGGAGCGAAGCCGGGCCCGCGTCGCCGCAGACCGCTCCGCAGGTCCTCCACCGGCGCGCTGTCAGTGCCGTCGTCCACCATGAACCCATGGACGACACGGAGCAGTTGCTGACAGCCGTCGAGAAGAGGGCGCACGCCGCCCCGCACCGGGAGAAGTACCCCCTTCCGGCAGCGCTGTCCACCGAGGACGTCACCCATGCCGAGGCGGCCCTCGGATTCCCCCTGCCGCCCCTGCTCGCCGCCCTCTACACGCGCATCGCCAACGGCGGCTTCGGCCCGGAATACGGACTGCTGCACCTCACCGGCGGACCCGCCCCCGACGGGGAGCAGTCCGTGATCGCCCAGTACCTCGCCCACCGCCGGCCCGCGAGCGAGGACGGGCAGTGGCCATGGCCGAAAGGCGTACTGCCGATATGCAGCCTCGGCTGCGGCATGTACAGCTGCGTGGACTGCCGCAACGACCGCACCACCGTCCTCCTCTACGAACCCAACGCCGACGACCCGCACCACGCCTGGTACATCGACCAACTCGATCTCGCCGGCTGGCTGCGCACCTGGCTCGACGGAACGGGCTGGTACGGAGAGGACCCCGACGACGAAGCGCTGGAGATGCAACCCTGGCCGGACTACAACGCCCGCATATGAACCGCCTGTGACCTGCCGCTCCTTCTGTCCGATCGGCAACCGCCCGGACCCGTGCGGCGTCCTGGATTACATAACCAGGCGAAGGGCAGGTTCCACGACATGAGCATCATCGGTTGGATCATTCTCGGACTGCTGGCCGGAGCGATCGCGAAGGTCCTGCTTCCCGGCCGCGACCCGGGTGGGTTGATCGGCACCACCGTCATCGGCATCATCGGCGCCTTCATCGGCGGCTGGATATCGTCGCGCTTCCTCGACCGGCCCATCTCGAACGACTTCTACGACACCGCGACGTGGATCTCCGCCATCGGCGGCTCACTGGTCCTGCTCATCGTCTACCGGCTGCTCTTCGGCAACTCGCGGGAACGTCACTGACGTCCGCCCGCACCCGGACCGCCCAGCCCGGTCTCACGCAACGTCACATTGAGCCGGCCACGGCTCAGACCCGTCGCAGGATCGGCCGTCCCCGGGCGGACCTTCGGCACACCATGAAACGCAAAGCGTGACGCCCCGCCGAACACGAACAGATCGCCCGAGGCCAGCTCCACATCCGTGTACGGCCGTCCACGGCCCTCCGTATTGCCGAAACGGAAGACGCACGTATCACCGACGCTCAGCGACACGATCGGGGCAGGGGACCGCTCCTCCTTGTCCTGATGCATGCCCATCCTTGCCGCACCGTCATAGAAATTGACCGCCGCGGCATCCGGCGCATACGACCCGACCGGGTAGGCGTCCCCGTATGCCTCGATCAGTGCCGCCCGCCCCAACTCCGCCAGCCACTCCGGAAAGTCGGCGACCCGGGCGCCGTTCACGTCGTCCGCCGTACGCGCATAGCGATACGGCTGCCAGTGCCAGCCGACACTCACCGACTGCACGGACATCACCCCACCACCCGGCAGCACCGTGTGCCGCAGCGGCACGGGCCCCTGCGCCCACTCCCGGCATGCCTCGACCAGATCCCGCTGACGGTCCACCGACAGCCAATCCGGCACATGGACCGCACCCGGTGCGACAACGGCCCGCGGTCTGGGGAAGAGCCCGATCATGCGCGACACCGCCCTTCGGTACAGACAGCCTTTTCAGAGCGCGCCCGTGCAGTACGCCGCCCCTCAGCGGCCCAGCAGGGCGCCTTCCAGTCCCAGGAGCCGCTCCTTGCGCTCCAGACCGCCCGCATAGCCCCGCAACGCCCCGTCCGCACCGATCACCCGGTGGCACGGGCGCACCACCAGCAGCGGATTGCGCCCGATCGCCGTGCCCACGGCCCGCACCCCTGCCCCCGGCGTACCGATCCGCTCGGCGATCTGTCCGTACGACACCGTCTCCCCGTACGGAATGGCGTCCAGCGCGCCCCAGACCCGGCGCTGGAACTCCGTGCCCTGCCCCTCCACGTACGGGATGTCGAACCGAGTCAGCCGGCCCTCGAAGTACGCCCGCAACTGGTCCGCGATCCCCGCGTAGGACTCCGGCGCGGGGATCCAGCCCTCCTGGACGACCGCGGCACCCTTCTGACCCGGCAAGGAGAGCGAGGCGAGCGCCACACCGGCCGCCGCCCCGTCGGCGCCGGCGGTTGATTCCTCGCCGACCAGCAGCAGTTGGCCCAACGGGCTGTCCACCGTCGCGTACAAGGTCATCGGGGGTCCCTCTCTTCTCCGTACCGGCGACGCATCACCGAGCCGAATGAATCGCTCGAATCGCCTGATTTCGTCGTCCTGTACGGACAAGTCTGCGCCTGGCCCGCCCCACACGACCGGCGGTATTCGGACCTCACATCCGGGGTGCGGGGCGGACGGCCGGAAAACCTACCGGTAGTTCACGAACTGCACGGCGAAGTCGAAGTCCTGGCCCTTCAGCAGCGCCTGCACGGCCTGCAGATCGTCCCGGCTCTTCGAGCTGACCCGCAGCTCGTCGCCCTGGACCTGCGCCTTGACGCCCTTCGGGCCCTCATCGCGAATGATCTTCGCCACCTTCTTGGCGTTCTCCTGGGAGATGCCTTCCTCGATCGTGGCGAAGATCTTGTACTCCTTGCCGGACAGTTGCGGCTCGCCCGCGTCCAGCGACTTCAGCGAGATGCCCCGCTTGATCAGCTTGGACTGGAAGATGTCGAGGATCGCCTTCACGCGCTCCTCGCCGTTCGCCTCCATCAGGATCTTCTCGCCGGACCAGGAGATCGAGGCGCCCGTGCCCTTGAAGTCGTAGCGCTGCGAGATCTCCTTGGCGGCCTGGTTGAGGGCGTTGTCGACCTCCTGCCGCTCGACCTTCGAGACGATGTCGAAACTGGAGTCGGCCATGACGTGTGGCTCCTTGCGTCGTATGCGGTGGGGTACGGAGCAAAGCCTAGCCACCGCCGACCGCCCGGGGCACGGCTCAATGAGGTGGCGGAGCACCCTAGGTCATCAGGTATTGTTTACGTCGTCGCCAAGGAGATCCTCAAACGGACTTCCGAGGCGTCGTTCGAGGCGGTGTGCCCGAGTGGCCAAAGGGAGCAGACTGTAAATCTGCCGGCTCAGCCTACCCAGGTTCGAACCCTGGCGCCGCCACACGAACAGAAGGGTCTGTGACCAGCGGAAACGTTGGTCACAGACCCTTTCGCTTTGGGCAGGCTTGAAAGTTCGTTATGGGGCTTTTGTCTCATCTTGTCGCGTCAGATCTCGCGTGGTGACCAGCTTGTGTGGGGCAGCGTTCAGCCGGCTACCTTCCGCCCCGCAGCGTCTCTTCGATCCGGGCGTTCGCCGTCGCCGCGGCACCATCCAGACACTTGGCGTAGACCCGAAGAACGCCACCGAGCGGCGGCCCCTGGCGCTTTGCGTCCGCACGGCATCGAGCAGCGCGAGCGCCTGTCGAGGGTCAGGCACCGTCGCGGGGTCCAGCCCCTCTTCCACCTGCATGGAACATGCGTGTCGCGAGGCTCGCCAAACTCGACGGCCGCTGCCTCACCACCGAGGTCGCTGGCGGCCTCAGGCGATTCCCACGCCCCGCGCATACAGGGCGACTCGTCCGGCGTAAACACGCTCGGTGTTCGGCGAGCAGCCCCGGGCGCGCAGCGAAGCGAAGTAGGCCACCACCTCCGTCTGCAGACCGTAGGTCCGGGTATCGACCACCACCCACCGCGTTGTGCCCATTGCCGGAGAGACAGCCCGCTGCCCCACATGGATCCGCAAGGCGGCAGCCACCTGTCTGATGGGGTGTGACATACCGCTGTTGGCGTAATGGGCAGGTTGGACCGTCTGGCAGCGACAGGCTGTATGTCTTGGTCACGGCCGTGTCGGGAGCCCGTGTGTACAGCTCGCGTGAGTGGACCTTTGAGCGCATCCGTCGTGATCGCCGGTTGGGCCCGATGGTCTCGGGACGGACGCCGGCCCAGCGGTACAAGGTGTCGTGCAATGTGGCGACGGCGCTTGCGCATCCGGTGCCGACCAACCTCTACCTGCTGCCACCGCAGCCAGGGGACCAGTGGTGAGGCGGGATGGCCACCGCCGGGGAGGGGACGGTGGACGGCCGGCCCCGACAGAGGTCAGCAACGACCTCGAGGCGCCGTCTGCGCCGACGTGGATGCGCTGGCTGCCGGCAGCCTGGATCGCGCTCGTCATCGTCCTTAGTGTCCTGTGGTCCTCCAACTGGGCAGTCGGTTTCCTGCTGATCGTCCTGCCCGCCCTCGCCGCCTACGCTCTCGGCCCTCTCCTTGTCGCCGCGTCCACCGTCGTCGCCATCGTGCTGGAAGCCATCCTGGCCAGCGGCCACCACCATCTGTTCGACGACCACCACATCGCCGTCTACATCGCCACCGCCCTGGTCGGCATCACCGCCATCGCACTGGCCACCCGCCGCCAGCGCCAAGAACACCATCTGATCCGCGCCAACTCGGTGGCCGAAGCCATGATGCGCACCCTGCTGCGCCCCCTGCCGCGCCAGGTCGGGCACGTGCTGGTCGCCGGCCTCTACAAGCCCAGCGAAGTCGGCACCATGGTCGGCGGCGACCTCTACGACATCCGCGCCACCAAGGCCGGCGAGCGCGCCATCATCGGCGACGTGCGCGGCAAAGGACTTCAAGCCGTATGCATCGTCGCCGACATTCTCGGTGCCTTCCGTGAGGCCGCGTACGACCTCGGCGACCTGGCGGCCGTCGCGGTCCGGATGGAACGCCGCCTGATCCACGAGGCCGAAGAGATCTCCGACGACGAACTCTTCGTCACCGCCGCCCTGGTCGAATACGACGCTCTCGCCCACCAGATCACGATCATCAACCATGGGCACATCGATCCCATCCTGATCTCACGAGGCGAGGTGACCGCGCTGACCGGGCCGCCCGCCCTCCCGCTCGGCCTGAGCACTCTGGACGGCGAACGCCCCGGCGCCCATACCCACCGCTTCACCCACGGCGACGTGCTGTTGCTGGTCACCGACGGCATCGTCGAGGCCCGCAATGCTGCCGGGGCCTTCTACCCCCTCCTCAGTCGGCTCCGCCACCGGTTCGGCGGCCAACCCGCCCCTGGCCCCGCCGACGTCGTCGACTTCCTCAACACCGACCTGCCCCGCCACACCCGGCAGCTCCACGACGACGTCGCCATCCTCGCCATCGGCCCCCACGAACACCTCTAGGACGTGTGTCGGAGTACGTGCGGACACCCCCGAACGGGCGTTTCGGGTGGGGTCGGGAGGCCCAACAGATCCTGGCACGGGCGTACCCCGACGGGGGGTCTGGTGGACGGATACGTCCTGCAGCACCTAGACGCGCGGCGCGTCCGCGACTATCGCCGGTGATAAGGGCTTTGGGGCATCGGTGGGGCGGGCGCATGCGCTCCGCGTGTTTGCCCAGGTCACCCTGCGCGTGGGGTGCGGGCTCTGAATCTGCAGGTCAGGCTTCTCGAAGCACGTGTGGGGCCTTGCTGACCTGTTCAAAAGCGCCGATGGCGACGGCGAGCCGTCAGGGGCTGCCGGGGCCGGCCGCTGCCACGGCCTCCGCCGCCACCCGCCGCAGCCCACGCTGGGTAATCCAGCTGTTCTTCCCGCCGGCCAGGTACGCCACGGCACGGCCCACCCATTCCGGGTCGCCGAGGAGATATGGCTTTCCCTCGTCGATGAGCTGCCGCAGCAGAAACTCCAGCCGGAGGGCGTCCACCGCCCGGTACGGGCGCGCGTGCTGGTCGAAGCGCAGCTGGTAGTCCTCGTACGGGTGGCGCAGCGTCATGTGCATCCAGCCGCCGTCGCGCCCGGCGACCATTCCCTTCAGCGTGTACTTGCCCCTGCTGTTTGTGTTCCAGGAGTGCTTGCCCCAGGTGATCCAGACGCCAGTCATGATCCTGGACCACGGGATCAACGGTCCCTCGGAGGCCGGCTCGCATTGGTAGAGCCCGTCCGGGCGGAACTCCACCCAATGGGTGTCCGGTCGCGTGGCGTCCCCGACTCCCCAATGACCGCCGGCCAGTTCCAACGGTCCCAGGAATGTACCGTCCTCCACCATCTGGTCATTGAATCACGTGTTCTACGAACTGTTGTGTTGTCTCCGCCGGCACCTCCCGTCTGTGCCGTGCCCACAACTCCTCGTTGAACAAATCCACTTCGATGGGGCCGATGTAGCCGGCCGCCACGTCCCCCATCCGCTGCCGCATGTCGACCGCGCGTCGTTGATCTGGCCGCGTCTGGTGAGCTGACGACCTTCGCCTTACAAGCTCAAGCCGTCGCCCCATCGGCTGGACAGCGGGTGACAAGCCGAAGCAGTGGCTCTGTGGGGTGGGCGTGGGGCGTGTTATATGCCCGTTCCGATTCCTACTGGTCGCGCTGGTTGAGTCGCGCGGACTGCAAATCTGCCGGCTCAGCCCACCCAGGTTCGAACCCTGGCGCTGCCACAGGACGGGAAAACCTCGCTGACCTGCTGACACAGCAGTGATCGAGCCTTGCAGGGCCCGTAGTTCGGAGGTGGGTAGGCCCTTGTCGTCGTCGGACTGCTCACCGCGCCGAACGGCCGCCATCAGCTCCGAACGGCGCCCGTCGGCCTGAGCCTTGAGCTTGTAGCTCTTGGAATGCTTGCGCTGCCCGACCACCCGGCGCACCCGATAGAGCTTGGGGTGGTCCGGGCGCACCTCGATCGCGTAGAGGCGCACGTCGTACGTAAGGGGCGCGACTCTCCAGGAACAGGCCGAGGGCCCGCCGTATCGACGGACCCTCGGGTGCGTGCATTGCTTCGGGTCAGGCGGCAGCGCGCTGCTCGCAGAGGGGCACTGAGTCCTCACGGGTTCCGCCGTCGGACGCCGTATCAGAGCACGCCCACCAGCACGATGACCAGGGCGGGCAGTGCGATGAAGACGGTGCCGAGGTAGACGGCGAGGACCCACCGGCGCTCGGAGGCGATGCGGGCGAGGTTCTCGGCGCAGAACAGCGGCACGGGGCGCAGGAGCGGTAGCACGTAGATCACGACGATCGCGAAGAGGTTGTAGATCAGATGCACGAAGGCTGCCTGCAGGCCGATCTTCGCGTCCTGTCCGACGCCTGCGAACGCCGCGAAGACCACTGTGAACGTTGTGCCGAGGTTGGAGCCGATGACGACGGGATACACCTGCGCCGGTGTCAGGATGCCTGCTCCGGCGAAGGGGACCAGCACGGACGTGGTGATGGTCGAGGACTGGGTGACGACGGTTACCCCCATGCCTGACGCCATGGCGAGGTAGGCGTTGCGGCCGACAGCCTTGATCAGAATGTCGCGGGCCCTGCCGACCATGAGCAGTTTGAGCAGCTTTCCCAGGTAGCGGACGGCGACCAGGATCAGCGCGGCGCCGATCACGATGGTGAACAGCGGGCCGAGTGTGCTGCTGACGTGCGAGGTCGCGTGGATCACTCCGTGTTCCACCGGTCCGGTGGCCGCCCGGATGAAGTTGAAGTGGGCCGGATTCGGCAGCCAGTCCGTGCCGTACAGCGCATTGGTCAACGTCCCGCTGATGTGCTTCAGCGGATGCCAGATCAGCTCGATCGGGAAGAAGATCAGCAGCGCGAGCCAGTTGTAGAAGTCATGGACGGTCGAGGCGCCCAGCGCCCTGCGGAACTCTGTGCGGTCGCCGATGAAGGTCAGTGCGACCAGGCTCGTCGTCACGGTGGTGCCGACGTTCGCGCCCAGAATGATGGGGATCGCGCCCTGGATGGGCAACGCGCCCGACCCTACGGCGGTGACAGCGATGGCCGTCGTCGTGGTCGACGACTGGATCAGGACCGTACCGAGGACGCCGACGCTCAGCCCGACCCACGGGTGCGCGGCGAAGGCGAACATGGTGTGCGCCGCGTCGCTGCCCAGCCCCGCGAAGCCGCGACTGATGATGCTCACGGCACAGATCAGCAGGTAGATCAGCCCAGCGACACCGCACCAGCCGAGGGCTTTGGTCCATACGGGGAGCTGGATGGCTCCGGCGCCGCTCTCGGTCGCGGGGGCCGTGAGCGCCGAGCCGCCGGAAAGGGTTCGCCCGGAGACGTCCCCCTTTTTGTGGCTGTTGTCCGGCCCGCTGTCGGATGTGGCTTCCGCCATGAACCAAGGCTACGAGCTCCTGACGAGGGGCGCGCGTGGCTGAGCGCCGTACGTGTGCAACGGACGGCTGGTGCCGTCAGCGACTGCGGTTTGTCCTGGCCCGACGCCAGGTGGCCATGGTCGGGCTCGCCCCTTTGTGGGCCCCGGCCGCATGTTGGTGGGCCCGCGCGATCGTGGATCCACCGGCACCGCCCGAGCCAGGTCCCCGTCGGCCTGGGCCATCAGCGCGGTGAACAGCCGCTCCCACGTGCCGTCGACGGCCCACATCCGCAGCTGGTTGTAGACGCCTCAAGAACTTCCTTGTAGCCCTCGCCCACCGTGCCGCCGCTGTGCACGACCAGAGCCGTCAGTGGCGGATCACCTCGTCTGTGGGCTTCGCGGACCACCTTCCCCAGGACCCAGCCAATCCAGTACTGCAAGGGCGCCCGGGTGTGGATGCCGGACCGCTCTTGAACCTCCGTTCCTGGTTCCTTGTAGGTGATGACCGCGTGGTAGGTGCGCGCCACACCGAGCAGTACCGAGTAGGCCTCTTGCGCCCACCTCTCGCGGCTCTCCTGCGTCCCGTTGTGCGCCACTGACGCCCCGTGATTCTGCTTGCCGCCCGACATCGCGTCCCGGCCCAATCCCAACCGAAGCGTCACTGGGTGGCGCCCGCCGTAAATCTGTCGGCCAGGCGGCGCTACTGGGGGCGGTTTCACAGCAGTTACTCGGTGACTCACGTCAGGAGCGAGGGCCCTCGCTCCTCGATCAGCCCGACTCCCGCCCGATGACGAAGCGTCAGTTGGGCGGACTGCCTAAGGGCTGTCCCGTAATCCCTGGCGGGCGCACGACGACAGCTGTGGCACCTCGCTGCGTTGTCGGAACGCCCGAATACGACCGGTATGAGAACGCTCCTCCGGCTTGCGATGCACCACATCTGACGCCGCGCGCTGATCCACCAGGGATTACGGGACAGCCCTTAGCTTGATCTTTAACCTTGGGGTCCGAACGACGGTTCGTACTTGATCGCTCGGATCGGTAACTGGCGTACGTACGGGCGGCCTTCGGCTGAGCATGTGATCCGACCAAGGAACACACAACGCTCAGCACGAAGGCCGTGGGGATGAGTCTGTCGCATCATGTTGTCCGGCAGGATCCGTTTGGGGAACTGTCACGCTTCCGGGGTGAGTTCTACTCCTGTCTGACCAGGCGTGCGGATGCGTTGTTCGAGCTGGCCGATGCCGTGCTGTGTGCGGATGGCCCGGTCCGGTCGCTGGTGGAGCTGTCGCTGGTGGGCGAACACCGTCGCGGGCACGGTGGGCTCTACGACGCCCTGGCCGCAGGCCGGGTGGATATCGCCCGGCTGCGGCGGGCCCTGGCCGCGGTGCCGCTGCCGCGGGCGGCGGACGGCCGGCTGGTCCTGGCCGCCGACATCACCTGCTGGCTGCGGCCCAGCGCCCACACCTCACCGCAGCGGATCCTGTGTCACACCTACGGGCGGGGCAAGGACCAGCACATCCCCGTTCCCGGCTGGCCGTACTCGGTGATCTGCGCGCTGGAAACGGGCCGCAGTTCCTGGACGGCGCCGCTGGACGCGCTGCGTCTGGCCCCGGGAGATGATGCTGCAACCGTCACGTCCGGGCAGATGCGCGAACTCGTCGAGCGGCTGATGGCAGCCGGGCAGTGGAAAGACGGCGACCCGGAGGTCCTGATCGTGGTGGACGCCGGCTACGACGTGCCCCGGCTGGCCTTCCTGCTGAAGGATCTGCCGGTGCAGGTGCTGGGCCGGATGCGCTCGGACCGTGTCCTGCGCCGAGCAGTGCCGACGCGGGAGCCCGGTGTCCGGGGGCGCCCGCCTCGTCACGGGGACGAGTTCGTGTTCGGTGACCCCAAAACCTGGGGCACGCCCGACGAGCACACGGTGACCGAGACCCGTCTCTACGGCACCGCCACCGCACGGGCCTGGGGCCGGCTCCACCCGAGACTGCCCCACCGCTCGGCCTGGACGGCTCAGCTGGGCGCCTTGCCGGTCATCGAGGGCACCGTGATCCGCTTGCAGGTCGAGCACCTGCCCAGCGGGGCGACACCGAAGCCGGTCTGGCTGTGGTGGTCAGGTCTCGACGCCACCGAGACGGAAGTCGATCTGCTCTGGCAGGCGTTCCTGCGGCGTTTCGACATTGAGCACACCTTCCGACTGTTCAAGCAGACCCTGGGCTGGACCTGCCCGAAGATCCGCACCCCCGAAGCCGCCGACCGCTGGACCTGGCTGATCCTCGCCGTATTCACCCAACTCCGGCTCGCCCGCCCACTGGCGGCCGACCTCCGACGGCCATGGGAGAAACCGAGCCCGTCCGACAGGCTCACTCCCGCCCGCGTCCGCCGCGATTTTCGGCACCTCCGCCCCAAGGCGGCCTGTCCTGCCGGAGCACCGAAATCCTCCCGCCCCGGCCCCGGACGGCCATCCGGTCGCAAGAACACCCGGCCCACTCCACGCTATGACGTGCACACAGTCGGCAAACCGGGCCCCGCAAAACGACGGACGAAGAAGTCGACGACCCCGCGTCCACGCCGCACAGGTTAAAGATCAAGTTAGCTGATGCCGTTTCGGCTTAGGGCCGCGTCCGGTTGATGTCGTGGTGATCCAATCGTTGCCGCACCGCGTACAACCGCGTGCAGCCCTCTCTTGTCCCACAGTCAGCCGAGAGGATAGGCCTCTGGCCGGTGCGCTACGCGTTCGGTCCAGGCTGCAGGGGAAGGGGCGAGCTCGAAGATGGGCAAGACGATGTGGGAAGCGGTGGTCGCCGGTGGGGCTGCGCTCGTGTTCACAGGGGTGGCGGCGGTGCCGGCTGGGGCGGCGGAGGGTGGGGTCTCCTTCACCAGGGTCTCGGTGAATGGTGGGAAGCCGATCGTGATCGGGGTCCAGGAGGAGGTTGAGGTGCATGCAGTTCTCCGGATGACGACCAAACTCAGATACGAGTACGGGCCGACGGTGTTCCCCTACCGGGGGAAGACGGACAATGCGGAGACCCTGCAGAGCAGCATCATGACCAGCGACTGCAAGGTCGTGGACAGGGTGAATGGAATCTGCGACTTCGACGAATGGCTGTACATCGACCCGCGGGACTTTGACTTCGGGAACGAGGACGCAGGCACCTGGCGAACTGCTGCGCGGGTCTTTCTCCCCGGCGACGCCCAGGACATTGACGACGTGAATCTCCCGGTGCAGGTCAAGCGGGCCACACGCGTCACCGTCGACGCCTCGCCGGAGCCGGTTGCGGTAGGGAAGACGATCACCGTGTCCGGGCGGGTCACACGGGCGAACTGGGACACCCACACGTACCAGGGGTACGCGGGCCGTACCGTCAGCCTGCAGTTCAAGGCGTCGGGCGCCTCCTCGTACAAGACGGTCAAGACTGCGACGTCGAGTGCGACAGGGGCACTCAAGACCACGGTGAAGGCCACCGGGCCGGGGATGTGGCGGTGGACGTACTACGGCAACTCCACCTCCGGGGCGATGTCGTCGACCGGGGACTATGTCGGCACTCCAGTCCGAGTGTTGCACTCGGCGGTCCGACGAGTGTTGCACTCGGGGTAGATCCCTGAGCGTGCTCCTCGACTGCGCGGACATCACCCACGTCCGCGAGTTGGGGCTGGTCAAGCTCCTGGTCGACGGACCAGCAGTCGAGATCCTCGCCGATGCCGACTGCCAAGGGCTCGGAGCACAGACCGGCGGACGCGGCCTTATGGCATCCCGGCGTCACGCCTCGGCCCGTTGGGTGATGGCTGCCTCGGTGCGGTCTCCCAGGAACTCGTACCACCGGCGTTCCAGGCAGACGTAGCGCATGTCGGCTTCGACGAGGCTGAGGAACCCCGTCACGGTCTCGGTGAGACGTTGCTGCAGCCCCAGGTCGGTCAACGTTCCGTCCTCGGCGAAGGCCTGGTAGCTATTGGCCAGGCTGAACATGTCCGGGTAGACGCGGGTGCCCAGGTGCTCCAGGGGAATCCTCAGGGTCCACAGCCCGCGGTTGCCGCCGATCAGGGACGGTGAGGCGGAGACGAGCATCGCGTGCTTGGTCTTGAACGGCTGCGGCCGGATACGGGAGACCCAGTCGATCGCGTTCTTCAGCACGCCCGGCACGGAGGCGTTGTACTCCGGTGAGGAGATGACGAAGGCATCGCTCTGATCGAGCCGGTCGCGCAGGGCGAGTGCGCCTTGCGGCAGTCCTTCGGTGGTCTCCATGTCGCCGTCGTACAAGGGCATGTCGAAGTCGCGCATAGGGGCGAGGTCAACGGTGGCACCGGTGTCGGAGATGAGGCGTGCCACGAGGGCGGCGAGACGGGCGTTGGTCGAATCGGCCCGCAGCGCCGCGCCGAAAACCAGAACCCGCAGCGGGCCGGGATGTGTGTCCGTGGGCATGGCTCGGTCCTTCCGTCGTGGCACGCGCCCCAGGCGGGGCGCCCCATCGACCAGTGTGGTTCCGAGAGCGCCGTCGTGCGACAGCGCCGGGAACCGACAGCCCGGAGCCGGCCGGGCCGATCGTTCGGCGCCCGCTCGGGGCCGCCGGGGTGGGCGAGCGAGCTGATCTCACCCCGACACGCATGCTCTCGCCCTCCGAATCGACGGAGACGCCGCAGCCCGAGTCGTCCGGGGGCATGACGATGAGCACGCAAGGCTCACGTGTCGGGGTGTCGTCAGGGCTCCGGATCAGGACGAGCCGAGGACGCAGAGCTCGTGGCCCTCGGGGTCGGTCAGGCACGTCCACGGGACGTCGCCCTGGCCGAGGTCGAGGTCGGTGGCGCCGAGGGCCCGCAGCCGGGCCACCTCCGCCGCTTTGTCGTCACCGGGGTACGGCAGCAGGTCGAGATGGGCGCGGTCCGGCACGGTCTTCCCGTCCGGCGTGCGGAGGAACTCGAGATACGGGCCGACCCCCTTGGCGGAGCGCAGCACCGCACGCTCGTCGGTCACCTCGTGCAGGGTCCAGTCGATCGCCTCGTCCCAGAATCGGGCCATGGCCCGCGGATCCGCGCAGTCGACCACCACCGCGGCGATCGGCCCGGTGTCCCGGTAGATCTCCCGGGGCTCCAGCACGCAGAACTCGTTGCCCTCCGGGTCGGCGAGGACCGTCCACGGCACGTCGCCCTGGCCCACGTGGGCGGGTGTTGCACCGAGAGCCTGGAGGCGCGTGACCAATTCCGCCTGATGGGCCGCAGAGGTGGTGGCGAGATCGAGGTGCACACGGTTCTTCGTCGTCGTCTTGGGTTCCGGGACGGTCACGACGTCGATGCAGACGGCGACCGGGTCCGGCCAGACGAAGCCGCCGCCGGGTTCGACGTTGGTCACGCCGGGTGCCTCGCTGGAAAGACCCCAGCCGAGCGCTTCCGCCCAGAACCGGCCGATCGCCGAGTCATCAAGAGCCTTTATGTTCACCTGAACAGGTCGCAGTGCCATGCCGACGACCCTATGCACCCTGCAACGACATCCGCAGGTACCGTCGCCGAACAGAGACGTCGTCTTCTTTGACGGCCGGGCGCGTGGTGCCGGTACGACGAGTCTCGCTGGGCGCTTGGTATCCGATGAGCTGCGGGAGTTGTCCGGGCGGGCGGCGCCGGAGACGGTGGTCGTACGCCCGCAAGGCGGTGGCCGTCGATGGTCAGGGGATGCGACTGCATGGGAGCGGTGCCACGATGGTTGCGTGACCTGAACTGATCGCGATCCGAGGGTTGGTTCACCGGCTGGGCATGCATCACGCCGAGCCATCAAGGACGCGCGCGCTCACGTGGCGCCGATAGACGCGTGTCCGAAGGGACGCCCCCCGCACCTCCGCTGCTGATGGCGGACGCCTCACGTGTACCTGAGGCCCGGAAAGTGCTCACGAGCCCGCATCTCGCATGCAGCAGCGCGCGAAAGGCAGGGTCTTGCAATGAAGCCATCAACGAGCGTTCGCCAACGATCAAGAATATCGGCGTCCATCTCGATCGCAGTGCTGACGGTAGTTGCCGTGCTCGCCTCGCTGCTGCTCGGCTCGGCGGGGACAGCGCAGGCCCGGGAATCGTTGCCGCGCTCCCCGAATATCCCCCGGGTCGAACCCGGCTGCGATACCGGGCTACTTGAAGATGAATACGTGGTGTGCTGCTGGGATGAAAACGGTTCCTTGGAATGCACGGGAATTGTTTGAACCCATCGCTGTGCACCGTCTTGCCGTTCTCTGCAGCCGACGTACGCGCATGACCCCGGTCTCCTTCGCGTCAGGCCGCGGAGGTTCGGCGGCGACGCGCTGACCGTCGGCCGCAGTCCCATCGCGCGGAGCTGCCGGCGCGTCGCGTATCCGTCGGGGCCATACGCCGCCGCCCAGTTGGAAGCCAGCGGGTTCGTCTGAACGCTGGTGTGTGCCGAACCTGCAGGTGGTGGTGGATGCGCGCGGGGAAGGCGCTCGGGTTCAGCCCGATGGCGGAGGCCTGAGTGCCTGTCATCCGAAGCCCCGGCAGGTCAAAGCTCGCCGGATGACCTTGGAATGGGAACAGGTAATTGTTCACTCGGAAGATCCGGTGGCCCTGGGGCGGTGGTGGGCCGACGCTCTTGGCTGGGTCGTGTGTCCACTCCTCCGACGAGGAGTTCGAGATCCGCCCGGAGCCGGATCGCCTGCCGGGGTTGGAGTTCGTCCGGCTTGATGAGAGCAAGATAGCCAAGAGCCGACTGCATCTCGACTTCAGGCCTGATGACCAGGACGCCGAGGTGGCTCGTCTGGTGGCTCATGGCGCACAGCGTGTTGATATCGGCCAGGGTGATCAATCGTGGGTCGTCCTGGCAGACCCCGAAGGCAACGAGTTCTGTGTCCTTGGCCGGCGGCGTCAGTAGAGAGGTCTCCTTCGCGTCAGGCAGTGGAGGAGGCGCAGGGAACGCTCATGCCGAGTGACGGTGGGGCGCGGTACCCGCTGTCCGTAAGGCAGTTGGGGCAGATCCGGCGGGGTTCGGAGGGGGCAACGCCGAGCGCAGTTGCCTGCGGGAGCTGACTCCGAGCTTGGTGAACACGTTGCCGAGGTGCCATTCCACGGTGCGTGGACTGATGAACAGCTGGGCGGCGATCTCCGGATTGGTGTGCCCGTCTCGGGCCAGCCCGGCGATCTGGGTTTCCTGGCCGGTGAGTTCGGTGAGCGTGTCAACCGTCCGTTTGCGCGCGGTCTCTCCGGTCGCCAGAAGCTCCCTGCGGGCGCGTTCGGCGAACCCGTCGGCTCCGATCCGGCTGAACGTCTCGTAGGCGGTGCGCAATTGGGTGCGGCTGTCCTGGCGGCGGCCCCGGCGGCGCAGCCACTCGCCGTACAACAGGCGGGCGCGGGCCAGGTAGACGGTGACCCGGCAGCGTTCGAGACGCTCGATCGCCTCCCGGTAGAGCGCGTCGGCGGCCTGGTCATCGCTCAACAGCGCGCGCGAGCAGGCCTCGGTCCCCAGGGCCCAGTCGGTGCCGCTCGTACCGGTGCGAGCGGTGAGCTCGTCCAGCGCCGCCGCGGCGGCCTCCGGCTGCCCGCTGCGGGCAGCCGCCTCGATCAGTTCGACCAGTGCCCACCCGAAGATGCCCAGATCCTCGTACTGGCATGCACGCGTCGCGGCTGCCAGCGCGGCGTCGTAGTGGCCCAGGCCGTTGTGCAGCAGCGCGGTCGCGTATTCGGCGAAGGCGAGAGCGCGCCCCTCACCCCGGGCGCGTACTTCTTCGGCGGTGGCCTCGATGAGGCCCAGGGCCTGGGCCTCCTCTCCCCGCCAGGCGCTGAGGATGAGTGACGTGTACATCATGGGTACGCCGCCCACCGCCTCCGAGATCGCCGTGGCCTCGTCGATCAGAGCCGCCGCGGTGTCGAATTCGCCGGCGTGTACGTGGAAGCACGCCTGGTACGTCAGCGCCATCGGGAGAACGGCGAGCGCCCCCGACTCACGGGCGATGCCCACGGCGCCGGTCGCCAGTTCCTGCCACGCGGCGTCGTTCCACATCTCCGGCGCGAGAGGATCCGGTGTCATCCGGCACGCCAGCCACATCCAGCGCCGGTCCTCATCCGTCGTACCGGATCCCTGCTCCTGCCGGACGAGCTGCAGCGCGTGCCGGAGAGCGCCGACGCCGGCGGCGTGACCGTCGATGATCAGGCTGGTCACGCCGTCCAGGAGAATGTCCACCATCCTCGGCGTGGGCAACGGAGGCGGTCCGGCGCGGGCCGCCTCCGCCACCTCTCGCAGCCCGGGTCCTTCACTCAGCCGACCGGCGAACATCGCCGCGCCGAACGCTTCCAGCAGGGTGTCGCGGGCGAGGGAGGCGTCCAGTGGCGCCAGCCGTTGTGCGGCGTCGAGCAGGAGGCCGGGCGCGCCACCGCCGCGTACCTGGGAGAACACCAGCCGGGCGCGCAGCCGCTCCAGACGGGCTCGCTGCAGGTCGTCGAGGGGGCCGGTCTCCGCCATCGCGAGCATGCTGTGGGCCTGGTCGACCCCGCCGGCATCGATCGTGGCCTGGGCGGCGGCCAGCGCCCGGGTGACGCGGCGCGCGGGATCGGGCGTCAGCTCGGCCGCCCGCCGCAGGAACGCCGCCGCCGCGGCAGCACCTCCCCTGCCCCGGGCCCGGCACGCCGAGCGCTCCAGGTCGAAGGCG
This sequence comes from Streptomyces sp. JH14, assembly GCF_029428675.1. Classification (GTDB taxonomy): domain Bacteria; phylum Actinomycetota; class Actinomycetes; order Streptomycetales; family Streptomycetaceae; genus Streptomyces. The sequence continues at coordinate 4,266,982 of NZ_JAJNEL010000001.1, forward strand.
ACGCTCTCCTGGGGCCGGGCGGCGGCGTGGGCGCGGTGCCAGGCCCTGCGGTCGGGGTCGAGGTGCGGATCGGTGGCCTCCGCCAGCGCCTGGTGCGCCGCCCGGCGCTGCGGTGCGGACGTCCTCTGGTACACGGCCGAGCGCACCAGGGGATGGTGGAATCTCACTTTCGCGCCGAACTCGACGAGGCCCGCGGCCTCGGCCGCCGCGGCGGCCGAGGCCGCGGGGATCCCCTGCAAGCCGGCCGCGCGCCACAGCAGGCCCACGTCACCGGTCGGCTCGGCCGCACCGGTCATCAGGAGCCGCCGGCTCTCCTCCGGCAGCATCTGGAACCGCTGGTGGAGGACGGTCTCGATGCTGCCGGCCACAGGGCCTCCGGTGGGGAACCCGAAGCCGCCCGCCAGTTCGGCGGGCGCGAGCGCGCGCGGCAGCTGTAGCAGGGCCATCGGATTGCCGTGCGCCTCGGCCACGATCCGCTCCCGAACCAGCGGATCGAAGGGCACGCGGACGGCCGACGCCAGCAGGGCACGCGCCTCGGGGTCCCGCAGACCCTTGACGATCAGTTCCGGCAGACCTGCCAGCTCGCGGCCCTCGGCGCAATCCCGCCGGGCAAAGATCAAAGCCACCGGTTCGGCCACCAGCCGCCTCGCGACGAACGCCAGCACCTGCAACGACCCTTCATCGAGCCACTGCGCATCGTCGACGAGGCAGGCCACGGGCTGATCCACGGCGGCGCGGGCCAGCAGGCTCAGCACCGCCAGGCCCACCAGGAAGCGCTGCGGCGGCCCGCCCTCCCGCAGTCCGAAGGTGACGGACAACGCGTCGCGCTGGGGCACCGGCAGCTCGCCGAGCCGGCCCAGCAGGGGAGCGCACATCTGGTGCAGGCTCGCGAACGGGAGCTCCATCTCCGACTCGATGCCCGCGACGGCGACGGTGCGGAACCCGTCCGCACGGCCGGCTGCATAGTCCAGCAACGCGGTCTTGCCGATACCGGCGGCTCCGCGAAGCACCAGCACCGCGCTGCTGTCCGCCCGCGCCGTGGCCAGGACCCGGTCCAATGCGGCCATCTCCCGGCCCCGGCCGCGTAGAGGCACCCGTGCATCGATGGCAGGCACGCCCATGGACCGATCTCCCTGATGCGTCGATTTAACCCTTCATATGACTTTATTCCCCTTCGGGTGCTTTTCGGAGTTCGGCGGCCTCGGGCCGGCCCCGGGGTCCGGCCACGGGGTCATCCCCGGGAGTTCCCCCGGGGCGACGCGCGCCGCCCCCATTCAGTGTGGAAGAGCCCGCGGCACGGAGCCGCTGACACAGCAAGGAGAATTTCGACATGTCTGACACTTCCGCGTCGACGGCGATCCGGCCGTTCACGTTCGAGTTCCCCGAGGCAGACCTCGAGGACCTGCGTGCGCGCATCAAGGCCACGCGTTTCCCCGAGAAGGAGACCGTCGCAGACCAGTCCCAGGGCACCCAGCTCGCCACGATGCAGAAGCTGGCGCGGTACTGGGCCAAGGAGTACGACTGGCGCAAGGTCGAGGCGAAGCTGAACTCCTACCCGCAGTTCATCACCGAGATCGACGGGCTGGACATCCACTTCCTCCACGTCCGCTCGAAGCACGAGAACGCGCTGCCGGTGATCGTGACGCACGGGTGGCCGGGTTCGGTCGTCGAGCAGCTGAAGATCATCGAGCCGCTCACCAACCCGACGGCCCACGGCGGGAGCGCCTCGGACGCCTTCCACGTGATCATCCCGTCGATGCCCGGCTACGGCTTCTCCGGCAAGCCGACCGAGAAGGGTTGGGGCCCCGAGCGCATCGCGCGTGCGTGGGGTGAGCTGATGAAGCGCCTGGGTTACACCAAGTACGTGGCGCAGGGCGGCGACTGGGGTGCGATCGTCACTGACCTGATGGGCGCGCAGGAGCCCGAGGGGCTGGTCGGCATCCACACCAACATGCCGAAGGTGATTCCGGCCGACATCGACGCCGCGCTCGCCAAGGGCGAGCCGCTGCCCGAGGGGCTGTCGCTTTCCGACGAGGAGAAGGCGGCGGTCGAGCAGCTGGGCTTCGTCTACAAGCACGTCTACTACGCGTACATGATGGGTGACCGCCCGCAGTCGCTGACCGGGCTGGCGGATTCCCCGGTCGGCCTGGCGGCCTTCCTGCTCGACCACGACGCGAAGAGCCTGGCCATGATCTCCCGGGCCTTCGACGGAGTGACCGAGGGCCTGTCCCGCGACGACGTCCTGGACAACATCACGCTGTTCTGGCTGACCGACACGGCGATCTCCGCAGCCCGTCTCTACGCGGAGAACACGACCTCGTTCTTCGGTATCAACAACGTCAAGCTCCCGGTCGCCGCCAGCGCCTTCCCCGACGAGCTCTACCAGGCCCCCAAGAGCTGGACCGAGCAGGCCTACCCCAACCTCGTCCACTACAACAAGCTCCCCAAGGGCGGCCACTTCGCCGCCTGGGAGCAGCCGGAGCTCTTCGTGAACGAGGTCCGCACGGGCTTCCGCTCCCTGCGATGACCGACCGCCCCTGACGCCTGCGGGCGTCAGCCCGGGGGGAGTCGACGGCGCATGCCTGGGGCGGCCCCTTCCTGTCCGGGGAGGGGCGGCTCGGGGGACACCCGGGGGGCCTCCGGGTGTCCCCCGGCAGCACCGGGCTCCAAGGAACCGTGCAGGTCGCAGAAGGTGAAGTCTGCCGGCCTGGCCTGCCCAGACCCTGGCGCCGCCACTCGAACTGAGCCCCCGACCCGCATGTCCGGTCGGGGGGCTCAGTCGTTTTCCGGGCCTCCTGCACGTGAACCGCCGGGGCCGCTCCGCTGTCCGAGTTCGCACCTGCCCCGCGCGCACCGGGCGTTGCACGCTGCCACGCCGGACCTGTGGGATCCGGTGGCGCGCAGCACGGTCCGGTGGGGCGGCGCGGCCGGTACGGGCCTCCCGCTGTGACAACGACACGCGAGGCGATGCTCACTCGTTCGACCCAACGAACTTCGTGCTCCCCGCAGTTGGCGAGGGGCGGGCGGAGGGACCGGTCCGGGCCGAGGAGAGGGGCCCGGACCGGTCCCTCGCCCCGTCGGTCCCGCGCCTCCCCGCCGCCGTCGCCCCGCCCGTGCCGTCAGTTCCCCGCGACGTCCTTCACCGCCACCGCCACCGGCACGTTGCCGGAGATCAGTTCCAGCGTCAGACCTGCCGTCGCCGGGGTGTCCAGCAACTCCAGCAGCGCCGCCGCCACATCGTCGCGCGCCACCGGGCCGCGCCCCGTCGACACGGCCATCAGGACCTGTCCGGTGCCCGCGTCGTTCGTCAGCATCCCGGGGCGCAGGATCGTCCAGTCGAGACCGGGCCTGGAGCGTACGTACGCGTCGGCGGCACCCTTGGCCCGCAGGTACGCGTCGAAGACCTCGTCGCCCGGGTGGTCCGGATCGGCACCCATGGCCGAAACCACGACGTACCGCCGTACGCCGGCCCGTTCCGCCGCGTCGGCGAACAGCACTGCCGCGGCGCGGTCCACCGTGTCCTTGCGTTCCTTGCCGCTGTTCGGGCCCGCACCGGCTGCGAAGACGGCCGCGTCGGCGCCGCGCAGGACCTCTGCGGTCTGTTCCACGGAGGCCGATTCGAGGTCCAGGACGACCGGTTCGGCGCCGGCCGCCCGGAGGTCGTCGCCCTGTTCCGGATTGCGGATGATGCCTGTGGCCTCATCTCCGCGCGCAGCGAGCAGCCGCTCCAGCCGCAGCGCGATCTGACCATGTCCACCTGCGATGACAATGCGCATGGTCACGACCGTACGCCGGACTGCGCCGCCATGCTCAAGGCCCGCCGCCGGGCCCGGAATCCGGTCGTCCCTGACGTGGCAGGTCGAGGGCCACGACGGTCTCCGAGTCGCAGTACTCACGTACGGCGCTGGTCCGCGCCACCACTCGCCCGCGGTGCACGACGATGCGGCTGTAGGCGAGCGAGAGCACGCCCGGGAGCTGTTCGCCGCGTACGGCGAGAAGTTCGGCAGGGAAGCCTGCCTCGACCCGGACCTCGGGCAGCCCCATGACCTCCCTGGCGGCGGAGGACACCGTGCCGTAGGCGGCCTCGGCCGGAAGTCCGCTCTGCGACGCGAGAAGGTAGGCGGCTTCCAGCGGGTCGCCGCGGCCCACCGGGTTCGCGACGTCGCGCAGTGCTCCGCTGCCGGCCGCGACCCGCACTCCGGCCGCGCGAAGGAGCCGTACCGGTGCGGTGCCGCGGCGTTCCGTCCCGCTGCAGCCGCCCTGCGGGAGACAGACCACGGTCACTTCGGCGGCGGCGAGCTGATCGGCGGCGCGGATCGTGGTCTGCGGCGGCAGGTGGGAGAGGCCGGCGCACGGGCCGATGGAGACTGCGTGCCGCAGTCCGGCCGCCATAGCGGCGAGCCGGGTCAGGCGGGCCGGATCGTCACCGTCCGTGTGCAGATCGACCGGGCAGCCGTGTGCGGCGGCGATGTCCAGGACGGCTTCGGCGTACCCGGCGGGGTCGGGGTCGAGGTCGGGGCAGCCGCCGACGACGGCGGCCCCCATTTTCACGGCGTCGCGGAGCATGGCGAGGCCGTCGGCGCCTGCGATGCCGGTGAGCAGGCGGGGTACGGCGACGGGGGTGAGGTCGGTGAGGCCGTGCAGGGAGCGGCTTGCCTGGAGGACGGCCTCGAGCGGCGCGAGTCCCGTCGCGTCGCCGATCCGGACGTGGGAGCGCAGCGCGGTGGCGCCGTGGCCGAGTTGCAGGAGGGCGGCCTCGGTGGCGCGGCGCTGGATGGCGTCGGGATGGTGGGAGGCGGGTCCCGGGCCGGCGTGGTCCGCGGTGAGGGCGGTGTCGCTGTGCGTGTGGGGTTCGGCAGGGGCGGGGAGCAGCAGGTAGCCGCGGAGGTCCACGCGGGCGCCGGGTGAGGTGAGACTGCCCGCGGTGCCGACGGCCTCGATGCGGCCGCCTCCCAGCCGTACGTCCACGATGCGTCCGTCGGTGAGGCGGGCGCCGCACAGCACGAGCGCGGTGGCTTCGGCGGCGGGGTCGTCCGGCTGCCGCGGCTGGCTGTCGGGCATTGCGCTCCTGGTCGGGGTTACAAGATCACGCAGAGTGAGTCGAGCCTAGGGGTGCGGTCGTGCCGGTCCGGGCAGGAGCGAAATAGTCGTACCGGTGTGGCCCAGTGCGGTCGACGAGGTGCACGGGGCGTGTGCGGGCGGCCGGGGCAATGGCTGCGCGGGGGTGGCCGGGGAGCGGATCAAGTCGCTGATCAGGCGGCCTGTGGGGTCTTCGGCCGGTCATGGGCGAGCCGTCGGTCCGGGGATCGGGGCGGGGTGGATCCATGCCGGGACGGGGGGCTGCGAAACGGATTTGGGCGATCGGCGAGAGACCGTGTAATGTCTTCATCGCTCGCCCCAATAGCTCAGTCGGTAGAGCGTCTCCATGGTAAGGAGAAGGTCTACGGTTCGATTCCGTATTGGGGCTCTGGTGATCGGAGAACCCCGCCTCACGGCGGGGGGATCCGTCATCAAAGCGGTGTAGCTCAGTCGGTAGAGCAAGCGGCTCATAATCGCTGTGTCACCGGTTCAAGTCCGGTCACCGCTACTTACGGTAGCCGATTGTGGGGTCGGTCCTTCGATCGGCTACTCTTTTTTGCGTTCATCCGTCCATCCGTCCGTCCAAGGAGCACTCACGTGGCTGCCACCGACGTCCGCCCGAAGATCACGCTGGCCTGCGTGGAGTGCAAGGAGCGGAACTACATCACCAAGAAGAACCGGCGTAACAACCCGGACCGTCTTGAGATGAAGAAGCACTGCCCGCGCTGCAACTCGCACACTGCGCACCGCGAAACCCGCTGAATCAGGCTCGTACACGAGGCCGTCCCCACTGGGGGCGGCCTCGTGTCGTTGTACAGGGCTGTTCTGTGCAGGGCCGCTCTTCGGCCCATTCGTCTTTCCATCAGGAGGTAGCGAGCCCATGGCGCTCGACCAGTCCTTCGTGGGGCGGACCTATCCGCCCACCGCGCCGTACGAGGTCGGCCGGGAGAAGATCCGTGAGTTCGCCGAGGCCGTGGGCGACTCCAATCCGGCATACGTGGACCCGGAGGCCGCCCGTGCGCTGGGGCATTCCGATGTGATCGCGCCGCCGACCTTCGTCTTCTCGATCACCTTCAAGGCCGCCGGACAGGTGGTGCAGGACCCGCAGCTCGGTCTGGACTACAGCCGTGTGGTGCACGGTGACCAGAAGTTCGCGTACGTGCGTCCGGTGCGCGCGGGGGACCGGCTGACGGTCACTTCGACGATCGAGGGCATCAAGTCCCTGGCGGGCAACGACATTCTCGACGTCCGTGGCGAGGTCCACGACGAGGCCGGCGAGCATGTCGTGACCGCGTGGACGAAGCTGGTGGCGCGCGCCGCCGAGGAGGCGTGATGACGGCGAAGGTTGCGTACAAGTCGGTCGAGGTCGGTACGGAGCTGCCGGCGCAGTCCTTCCCGGTGACCCGGGCGACGCTCGTGCAGTACGCGGGGGCCTCCGGTGACTTCAACCCGATCCACTGGAACGAGAAGTTCGCGCGTGAGGTCGGGCTGCCGGACGTGATCGCGCACGGCATGTTCACCATGGCCGAGGCGATCCGGGTGGTCACGGACTGGGCCGGGGACCCGGGTGCGGTGGTCGAGTACGGGGTGCGGTTCACCAAGCCGGTCGTCGTGCCGAACGACGACAAGGGGGCGCTGGTCGAGGTCAGCGCCAAGGTCGCCGCCCTGCTGGACGACAACCAGGTGCGGGTGGACCTGACGGCGATGAGTGAGGGCAAGAAGGTGCTGGGCATGTCCCGCGCCGTCGTGCAGCTCGCCTGAGCCACTGCAGAGGTCTGCGCGTAAGGGGCATCCACCCAGGGTGGGTGCCCCTTACGCGTCGGCCTCCTGTGTCGCTTCCGTGACGCCGCCGTACAGCGCTTGACCAAGTTAGTGATTGAGTACTAACTTAGCTGCATGGTCAGGATGAGTGCAGAAGAGCGGCGCGAGAGTGTCATCCTCGCGGCGATCACCGAGTTCGCCCGCGGGGGGTACAACGCCACCTCCACCGAGGTGATCGCCAAGCGGGTCGGTGTTTCGCAGCCGTATCTCTTCCGCCTCTTCCCGAGCAAGCAGGCCATGTTCCTCGCCGCCTCCGACCGTTGTCTGGCGGATGTCCGGAAGGTCTTCGCCGAGGCCGGTGAGGGACTGGAGGGCGAGGAGGCGCTCCAGGCCATGGCGGCGGCGTATCAGCGTCTCATCGTCGACGACCCCGACAAGCTGCTGTTCCAGATGCAGACGTACGCCGCGGTCGCCGCGGCCGAGGCCGCCGGGGATCACGAGTTCGGCGAGTCGACGCGGGCCGGCTGGCTGCAGATGTGGGACGAGATCCACCTCGCGCTCGGCGCCGATGTCGGTGAGACCACGACGTTCCTCGCGTACGGCATGCTCATCAACACCCTGGCCTCGCTCGGCTTCCCGGCCGGCCATCGGGTCTGGGGCGGTGTCTACGCCTCGGCGCGGCCGGCCGTCTGAACAGTGCGACCCGGGTTCGGCCCGGTTTTCTGCCCATCAAAGTTAGTAATTGATAACTAACCCTCAGGGGGAGCAGTGAACCAGCACAGCACAGGCCGCTCAGGAGCGATCTGGGCCCTCGTCATCACCAGCGCCGCCGGTTTCATGGCGGCGCTCGACAATCTCGTCGTCACCACCGCCCTGCCCTCCATCCGCAAGAGCCTCGGCGGCGAACTGGCGGAGCTCGAATGGACGGTGAACGCGTACACCCTGACCTTCGCCGTCCTGCTGATGTCCGGAGCCGCCCTCGGCGACCGGTTCGGCCGGCGGCGGCTCTTCCTCGCCGGCCTGGCCGTCTTCACGGGCGCCTCCGCCGCCGCGGCCCTGTCGTCCGGGATCAATGAGCTGATCGCCTTCCGGGCCGTCCAGGGAGTCGGTGCGGCGATCATGATGCCGCTGACGCTCACGCTGCTCACGGCCGCCGTGCCCGCCGCCCGCCGCGGCATGGCACTGGGCATCTTCAGCGCCGTCACCGGACTTGCCGTCGCCAGCGGGCCGCTGATCGGCGGCAGTCTCACCGAGCACCTCTCCTGGCAGTGGATCTTCTGGCTGAACGTGCCGATCGGTCTGGCCCTGCTGCCGCTGGCCCGGCTGCGCCTGACGGAGTCGTACGCCCCGAACGCCCGGCTCGACATCCCCGGCACCCTGCTCGTCAGCGGTGGCCTCTTCGGCATCGTCTACGGGCTGGTCAACGCCAACGCCGACGGCTGGACCAGCCCCACGGTCCTCACCGGGCTGATCGCCGGTACCGCACTGATCGGCGGCTTCGTCCACCACGGCTTTCACGCGAAGAATCCGATGCTGCCCATGCGGCTCTTCCGCAGCCGCGGCTTCTTCGGGATCAACATGGCCGGCCTGCTGATGTTCCTCGGGATGTTCGGCTCGATCTTCCTGCTCAGCCAGTACCTCCAGGGCGTGCTGGGCTACTCGCCGACCCAGGCCGGGCTGCGGATGCTGCCCTGGACGGGCATGCCGATGCTGGTCGCCCCGGTCGCCGGGTATCTCTCCGACCGGTTCGGCGGCCGTCCGGTCGTCGTCACCGGTCTCGCGCTGCAGGCCGTCGGACTGGCGCTCTTCGCCATGGTCATCGCCCCCGACGCCTCGTACACCGCCCAGCTGCCCGCCCTGGTGATCGGCGGCATCGGTATGGCGCTCTACTTCGCGCCGGCCGCCAGCCTGGTGATGTCCAGCGTCCGCCCCGCCGAGCAGGGCATCGCCTCCGGCGCCAACAACTCCCTGCGTGAGGTCGGCGGCACCCTCGGTGTCGCGGTGCTGGCCACGGTCTTCTCCGCTCGGGGCGGTTACGGCTCCGCGCAGTCCTTCACGGACGGGACCGTTCCTGCGGTCTGGATCGGCGCCGGGGTGGTGGCGCTCGCCGCGGTCACGGCCCTGCTGATCCCGGGACGCCGCACCGCACCGGCGCCCGCGGTCGACCCGGAGGGGGGCGTGGAGCCGGCCGAGGGGCGGGCCCCGGTCGCCGCCTGATCCATGGCCCGGTACGCATGCGGTCCGTGGCCCCGCCCGAGCGGCGGGGCCACGGACCGTACTCTTGTCCCCGTGCAGGAACTCCACGATGCCCCCCTCGCCCCCCTGACCACCTTCCGGCTCGGCGGCCCCGCGGCCCGTCTCCTGACGGCGACGACCGACGCCGAGGTGGTCGCGGCCGTGCGCGAGGCCGACGACAGCGGCACCCCGCTTCTCGTCATCGGCGGCGGCAGCAATCTGGTCATCGGCGACAAGGGCTTCGAGGGCACCGCCCTGCGCATCGCGACCAAGGGCTTCGAGCTGGCCGGCACGACGCTGGAGCTGGCTGCCGGTGAGGTCTGGACGGACGCCGTGGCCCGGACCGTCGAGGCCGGTCTCGCCGGCATCGAGTGTCTGGCCGGAATCCCCGGCTCCGCGGGCGCGACACCGATCCAGAACGTCGGTGCATACGGCCAGGAGGTGGCGTCGACCATCACGGAGGTCGTCGTCTACGACCGGTACACCCGTGAAACGGTCACCATTCCGAACGCCGAGTGCGCATTCTCGTACCGGCACAGTCGCTTCAAGGCCGAACCCGACCGCTTCGTGGTGCTGCGTGTCCGGTTTGCACTGGAAGACGCAGGTGGGCTCTCCGCGCCTCTGAAGTACCCCGAAACGGCCCGCGCCATGGGCGTCGAGCAGGGCGACCGGGTGCCCGCGGCGGCCGCCCGCGAGACCGTGCTCCGGCTCCGCGCCGGCAAGGGCATGGTGCTGGATCCGGAGGACCACGACACCTGGTCGGCGGGCTCCTTCTTCACCAACCCGATCCTCGACGGCGCGCAGTTCGAAGCGTTCCTCGCCCGCGTCCAGGACCGGCTCGGCCCCGAGGTGACGCCCCCCGCCTTCCCCGCGGGCGGGGAACACACCAAGACCTCGGCGGCCTGGCTCATCGACAAGGCCGGATTCACCAAGGGGTACGGAACCGGCCCCGCCCGCATCTCCACCAAGCACACGCTGGCCCTCACCAACCGCGGCGAGGCGACCACCGAGGATCTGCTCGCGCTCGCCCGCGAGGTCGTCGCGGGGGTCCACGACGCCTTCGGGGTCACGCTCGTCAATGAACCCGTGACGGTCGGCGTCAGCCTCTGAGGTCCGCCGCACGGGCCGTCCGGGCACCGGCACGGGGCGCCGGCGTCAGTACGCCACGCCCACGCCCTGCTTCACCGCAGCCGGATCGTCGATCAGCGCCAGCATCGCGTGCGCCACATCGGCCCGCGAGATGGACCGGCCGCTGCGCGGATTGCTGCCGTGGACCGTCCGGTACGACCCCGTCAGCGGCCCGTTGGTGAGCTTCGGCGGCCGTACCGACGTCCAGTCGGTGGCGCTGCGGGCCAGCGCGGCCTCCATCAGCGTCAGGTCGGCGTAGACCTCCTTGAGGATCGCGCCGATCGCCTTCAGCATCATCCGGTCCAGCAGCGGGTCGTCCGCGGGCTTCGGCGCGACCGGGGCCGCGCTCACCACGAGCAGCCGCCGTGCCCCCTCGGCCTCCATCGCCCGGATCACCGCACCGGTGAGCCGTTCGGCGATCCCGCCGGCCCTGCGGCTGCGTGAGCCGAGCCCCGAAAGCACCGCGTCCCGCCCGGCGACCGCCTCGCGCAGCGCCTCCGGATCGTCGATCCGCGCCACCGTGTGAACCGTGAGGCCGGAGAGGGGAACCGGCAGCCGCGCCGGATCGCGGACCACCGCCGTCACGTCGTGGCCCGCGACCACTGCCTGCCGGACGATCTCCTGGCCGATGCCGCCTGTCGCGCCGAACACCGTGAGTCTCATTGCGCACCCTCCTGGGGTGGGTAAGTATTCACTCACCCCTAGAGTGAGCGGATACTCACCACGCGTCAAGCCTCACGGAGTGCACATGGAGCAGAAGCCGGCCCGCGTCCGCATCATCGACGCCGCCCACCAGCTGATGCTCACCATCGGCCTGGCCCGGGCGACCACCAAGGAGATCGCCCGGGCCGCGGGCTGTTCGGAGGCGGCGCTCTACAAGCACTTCTCCAGCAAGGAGGAGCTCTTCGTGGCCGTGCTCAAGGAGCGGCTGCCCAAGCTCAACCCGCTGCTGCAGCGGCTGACCGCCGACCCGGGGGCGGGGGAGCGGACCGTCGAGGAGAATCTCACCGAGGTCGCCCGCCAGGCCGCGCTCTTCTACGCCCAGAGCTTCCCGATCGCCGCCTCGCTCTACGCCGAACCGCGGCTCAAGAACCGCCACGACGCGGCCATGCGCGAGCTGGGTACAGGTCCGCACATGCCGATCCGGGGCCTCGCCGGCTATCTCCGCAGCGAACAGGTGGCCGGCCGCCTGCGGTCGGGCGCCGACACCTACGCGGCCGCGTCGCTGCTGCTCGGCGCCTGCGCCCAGCGTGCGTTCGCCTACGACGCGACGGCGGAGGGCCGCCCTCCGCAGTCACTCGACGAGTTCGCCGCGTCCGTTGCGCGCACGGTGCTGCAGGGGATCGGCACGCAGGCCTGAGCCGACGGGAGCGGCCTCGCCGCCGGCCGGCTTCGCCAGCCAGTCGTCGATCCCCACCAGCAGCCGCTCCCGTACGTCGGAGGACGCCGCCGACCCCCGGACTGACTGCCGCGCCAGCTCCGCCAGCTCCTCGTCCGTGAACGCGTGGTGGCGCCGTACGAGCTCGTACTGCGCGGCCAGCCGGGATCCGAAGAGCAGCGGATCGTCCGCGCCGAGTGCCATCGGCACCCCGGCTTCGAACAGAGTGCGCAGGGGTACGTCCGACGGCTTCTCGTAGACGCCCAGCGCCACGTTCGACGCCGGGCACACCTCGCAGGTCACCCCGCGCTCCGCCAGCCTGCGCAGCAGCCGCGGGTCCTCGGCGGCCCGCACCCCGTGTCCGATCCTGGCCGCGTCGAGATCGTCCAGGCAGTCCCGCACGCTCGACGGGCCGGCCAGCTCCCCGCCGTGCGGGGCCGCCAGCAGGCCGCCCTCCCTCGCGATGGCGAAGGCCCGGTCGAAGTCGCGTGCCATCCCGCGCCGCTCGTCGTTGGAGAGCCCGAAGCCGACGACGCCCCGGTCCGCGTACCGCACCGCGAGCCGGGCCAGCGTCCGCGCGTCCAGCGGGTGCTTCATCCGGTTCGCCGCGATCACCACACGGATCCCGAGCCCCGTCTCGCGCGCTGCGGTGTCCACCGCGTCCAGGATGATCTCGATCGCCGGGATGAGTCCGCCGAGCAGCGGGGCGTACGAGGTGGGGTCGACCTGGATCTCCAGCCAGCCGGAGCCGTCCGCGACGTCCTCCTGGGCCGTCTCGCGCACCAGCCGCCGGATGTCGTCGGGCTCCCGCAGACAGGACCTGGCGATGTCGTAGAGCCGCTGGAAGCGGAACCAGCCGCGCTCGTCCGTCGCCCGCAGTCTGGGCGGCTCGCCGCCGGTCAGCGCCTCGGGCAGCCGTACGCCGTACTTGTCGGCGAGTTCGAGCAGCGTCGTGGGCCGCATCGACCCGGTGAAATGCAAATGCAGGTGGGCCTTGGGCAACAGCCGAACATCACGCTCCATCCCAAGATCCTGCCGCACCCGCGTGCCGTCGCGATAGCCGGTTTCCCCATCGGGTTGACCATCGAACGCGAGCTCGAACGGCAGTCTGGAGGAGGGCAGGCGCAAAAAAGGTGCCCCCGGCCTCGGCCGGGGGCACCTGTGCGCAAGGAGGGCGGAGGTCAGTCCTTCGCCTCGCCCAGCAGCTTCTGGATCCGCGACACGCCCTCGACGAGGTCCTCGTCGCCCAGGGCGTACGACAGCCGGAGGTAGCCCGGCGTGCCGAAGGCCTCGCCCGGAACGACCGCGACCTCGGCCTCGTCCAGGATCAGCGCCGCCAGCTCGACCGAGGTGGCCGGGCGGGTGCCGCGGATCTCCTTGCCGAGCAGCGCCTTCACCGACGGGTACGCGTAGAACGCGCCCTCGGGCTCCGGGCACAGCACGCCGTCGATCTCGTTGAGCATCCGCACGATGGTCTGCCGGCGGCGGTCGAAGGCGGTCCGCATCTCGGCGACCGCGTCCAGGTTCCCGGAGACGGCGGCCAGCGCGGCGACCTGGGCGACGTTCGAGACGTTGGACGTGGCGTGCGACTGCAGGTTGGTCGCGGCCTTGACGACGTCCTTGGGGCCGATCAGCCAGCCCACACGCCAGCCGGTCATCGCGTACGTCTTGGCGACGCCGTTGACCACGATGCACTTCTCGCGGAGCTCGGGCACGAGCGCGGGCAGCGAGGTGAACGTCGCGCTGCCGTAGACCAGGTGCTCGTAGATCTCGTCGGTGAGCACCCACAGTCCGTGCTCGACGGCCCACTCGCCGATGGCCCTGGCGTCGGCCTCGCTGTAGACCGCACCGGTCGGGTTCGACGGGGAGACGAACAGCACGACCTTCGTACGCTCGGTGCGCGCCGCCTCCAGCTGCTCGACGGAGACGCGGTAGCCGGTGGTCTCGTCGGCCACGACGTCCACCGGGACGCCGCCGGCGAGACGGATCGACTCGGGGTAGGTGGTCCAGTACGGCGCGGGGACGATGACCTCGTCGCCCGGGTCGAGGATCGCGGCGAACGCCTCGTAGATGGCCTGCTTGCCGCCGTTGGTCACCAGGATCTGGGAGGCGTCGACCTGGTAGCCGGAGTCGCGCAGCGTCTTCTCCGCGATGGCGGCCTTGAGCTCGGGGAGCCCGCCCGCCGGGGTGTAGCGGTGGTACTTCGGGTTGCGGCAGGCCTCGACGGCGGCGTCGACGATGTAGCCGGGCGTCGGGAAGTCGGGCTCGCCGGCACCGAAGCCGATCACCGGACGGCCGGCGGCCTTGAGGGCCTTGGCCTTGGCGTCCACGGCGAGGGTGGCGGACTCGGAGATTGCACCGATGCGGGCGGAGACCCGGCGCTCGGAGGGAGAAGTTGCAGCGCTCATGAGGCCCATGGTCCCAGACCTCGATCCCCGTCGGCACAGGGGTTTCAGGGACCGGACAGCACTCGGACACGATGCGGACAAGAAGCGGACAGGAGTTGTCCGGAGCTATCTGTTCGACGCCGGGGCGCTGAGCACGTACACTCACCTGTCGTTGGCCTTCACCAGCCGCACCGTTCCTGCACCCGAGGCATCGGGGAAGATGCGGTAGGTTGGTGGAAACCACAAAGGGTCGTAGCTCAATTGGTAGAGCACTGGTCTCCAAAACCAGCGGTTGGGGGTTCAAGTCCCTCCGGCCCTGCTACACACTCCTTCGCCAGGATGTGTGCGCATGTACGTACTTCAATGCACCGCCGTGCGACGGATCCACCGGGCGCGGCGCGGCCATGACCCGGAATCAGGTGAGAAGCGTGACGGACGCCGTGGGCTCCATCGACATGCCTGATGCCGAGGATGAAGTGCCCGAGTCGAAGAAGAAGACTCGGAAGGGCGGCAAGCGCGGAAAGAAGGGCCCCATGGGCCGGCTCGCGCTGTTCTACCGCCAGATCATCGCCGAGTTGCGCAAGGTTGTCTGGCCGACTCGCAATCAGCTGACGACGTACACGTCCGTGGTCATTGTCTTCGTGGTCGTCATGATTGGTCTTGTGACCGTGATTGACTTCGGATTCCAGCGGGTCATCAAGTACGTCTTCGGATGATCCGGCGGAGGGCGCCTCATGGGCGCCCCTTTCGCATGTTCCACCCATTTGTATCCAGGAAGAAGCAGCCACCGTGTCTGACCCGAACCTGAACGACGCCGTCGAGCCGACGGCGGGCGCCTTCGAGTCCGCCGAGGACGAGCTCGAGATCGTCGAGGCGGCGGACGCTGTGGAGTCGGACCAGGCCGAAGCTGCCGACGCCGACGCCGCGGGCGAGCCCGCCGAGCAGGCCGCTGTGAACGTCGAGGACGACGAGGACGAGGCCCCTGCGGCCGACTCCGAGGAGGAGTCCGTCGAGGAGGAGTCCGCCGAGGACGACGACGAGACCGCGGAAGAGGCCGAGCCGGCCGCTCCGGTCGACGCCGTCACCGCTCTGCGCGACGAGCTCCGCGGTCTCCCCGGCGAGTGGTACGTCATCCACACGTACGCCGGCTACGAGAAGCGCGTGAAAGCCAACCTGGAACAGCGCGCCGTTTCGCTCAATGTCGAGGACTTCATCTACCAGGCCGAAGTGCCCGAGGAAGAGATCGTCCAGATCAAGAACGGCGAGCGGAAGAACGTCCGTCAGAACAAGCTCCCGGGTTACGTCCTGGTGCGCATGGACCTGACGAACGAATCCTGGGGTGTCGTCCGCAACACGCCGGGTGTCACCGGCTTCGTGGGCAACGCCTACGACCCGTACCCGCTGACTCTGGACGAGATCGTCAAGATGCTCGCCCCGGAGGCCGAGGAGAAGGCCGCCCGCGAGGCCGCCGAGGCCGAGGGCAAGCCGGTTCCGGCCCGCAAGGTCGAGGTCCAGGTGCTGGACTTCGAGGTGGGCGACTCGGTCACCGTCACCGACGGCCCGTTCGCGACGCTGCAGGCGACGATCAACGAGATCAACCCCGACTCGAAGAAGGTCAAGGGCCTCGTCGAGATCTTCGGTCGCGAGACCCCGGTCGAGCTCAGCTTCGACCAGATCCAGAAGAACTGACGGTTTTCACCGACTTCTGGACACATGCCTACCGAGCAGGTCAGAGGGGCTGTAAAGCCCCTCTGACCTGCTCGGTTTTTGGTCGCACAGCTATACCCGTTATCGTTGTGCGGTATGCCTGCATCCGGATGATCCGGATGACGGCGAAAAACTCTCACTAGGACCCGGAGAGAGCAATGCCTCCCAAGAAGAAGAAGGTCACGGGGCTTATCAAGCTCCAGATCAACGCCGGTGCGGCGAACCCGGCCCCGCCGGTCGGCCCCGCGCTCGGCCAGCACGGCGTCAACATCATGGAGTTCTGCAAGGCCTACAACGCCGCGACCGAGTCGCAGCGTGGCATGGTCGTGCCGGTGGAGATCACGGTCTATGAGGACCGCTCCTTCACCTTCGTGACGAAGACCCCGCCGGCTGCCAAGCTGATCCTCAAGGCCGCAGGTGTGGACAAGGGCTCCGGCGAGCCGCACAAGACCAAGGTCGCGAAGCTCACGAGCGCCCAGGTCCGCGAGATCGCCACGGTCAAGCTGCCCGACCTGAACGCCAACGACCTGGACGCCGCGTCGAAGATCATCGCCGGCACCGCCCGTTCCATGGGCATCACGGTCGAGGGCTGACCAGCCCCGTAGTCCCCCAGTGGTAGGGCCAAGCGCTGGCCCGCACCACGCCTCCACACCCGCCACGCGGCGACAGCCGCATGGTGTTACTCCCACAGGAGCAGCAGTGAAGCGCAGCAAGAACCTCCGCGCTGCGGACGCCAAGATCGACCGGGAGCGCAACTACGCCCCCCTCGAGGCCGTCCGTCTCGCCAAGGACACCGCCAGCACCAAGTTCGACGGCACCGTCGAGGTCGCGTTCTGCCTGGGTGTAGACCCTCGCAAGGCCGACCAGATGGTCCGTGGCACCGTGAACCTCCCGCACGGCACCGGCAAGACCGCCCGGGTCCTGGTCTTCGCGACCGGTGACCGTGCTGCGGCCGCGGAAGCCGCGGGCGCCGACATCGTCGGCGCCGACGAGCTCATCGACGAGGTGGCGAAGGGCCGTCTGGACTTCGACGCCGTCGTCGCCACTCCGGACCTCATGGGCAAGGTCGGCCGCCTCGGCCGCGTGCTCGGTCCGCGTGGTCTGATGCCGAACCCGAAGACCGGTACGGTCACCCCCGATGTCGTGAAGGCTGTCAACGACATCAAGGGCGGCAAGATCGAGTTCCGCGTCGACAAGCACTCGAACCTGCACTTCATCATCGGCAAGGTCTCCTTCGATGACACGAAGCTGGTCGAGAACTACGCCGCGGCGCTGGAGGAGATCCTCCGTCTGAAGCCGTCCGCCGCCAAGGGCCGCTACATCAAGAAGGCCACCCTGGCCACCACGATGGGCCCCGGCATCCCGCTGGACGCCAACCGCACCCGTAACCTCCTTGTCGAGGAGGACCCGGCCGCCGTCTGAGCCCCCGTGCTCGTACGAACGCCGCGTCACGTGTGACTTCGACGGGCCCCGCACCTCTCCAGGTGCGGGGCCCGTCCTTGTTTCCGGTCCCGGGCGACGTGAGGAAGGCCGGCCGGGGGAGCTACGGGCGTCGCCACGATGCCTGCTTCGGCACGGTCGGCGTTGCCCGAGCCGGCCACGAGGAGCGCCCCCGGTGACGCCGGCAGAAGCTCCTGGAGTGGCAGCAGGTCAGCACGGCGGGCGCGTCTTAAACCTCCCGCACCGCCCGAACCGGGACGGATTTGCTCGACGCGACCCCGGTCGCGTATTCTCCTCGAGAAGCCAAAGACCGCTGGTCGTTGCTGCGCTCTCGCAAGAGGGGGTAGCGACCGAAGGATCCGTTGAGTGCGGACGACCTGCGCAGGTGACTGTGGAAAGCTCCCGGACTCTGTTCGGTGGAGCTACGCCCTGGCGCCTGCGCCGGGGCGTTTCGTCTTTCCCGGCCCCTTCTGAGCGGTCCTCATCACCCGGAAGGAGGCCGACGCTCTATGGCAAGGCCCGACAAGGCTGCCGCGGTAGCCGAGCTCGCGGACCAGTTCCGCAGCTCGAACGCCGCCGTGCTGACCGAGTACCGGGGTCTCACCGTGGCGCAGCTCAAGACGCTGCGTCGTTCGCTCGGTGAGAACGCCCAGTACGCCGTGGTGAAGAACACGCTGACCAAGATTGCGGCCAACGAGGCCGGGATCGACACGCTGGACGACCTGTTCGCAGGTCCGACGGCGGTTGCCTTCATCACCGGTGACCCGGTGGAGTCGGCGAAGGGTCTTCGTGACTTCGCCAAGGACAACCCCAACCTCATCATCAAGGGCGGTGTCCTTGACGGTAAGGCGCTGTCCGCCGATGAGATCAAGAAGCTCGCGGACCTCGAGTCCCGCGAGGTTCTGCTCAGCAAGCTGGCCGGTGCCTTCAAGGGCAAGCAGTCTCAGGCTGCCTCGCTCTTCCAGGCGCTGCCGTCGAAGTTCGTCCGCACTGCGGAAGCGCTTCGCGTCAAGCTCGCCGAGCAGGGCGGTGCCGAGTAATTCGGCTCGCGCATTGATCGCCACCCGCTAGGGCGACGATCGCAGCGGGCCCAACGTACGCCCGCCTTCATGTACACCCGGCACCAGCCGAATTAGTGGAAGGATCGCCCATCATGGCGAAGCTCACCCAGGACGACCTGCTCGCGCAGTTCGAAGAGATGACCCTCATCGAGCTCTCCGAGTTCGTGAAGGCCTTCGAGGAGAAGTTCGACGTCACCGCCGCCGCCGCGGTTGCCGTTGCCGCCCCGGGTGCCCCGGGCGCCCCCGCCGAGGCCGCTGAGGAGCAGGACGAGTTCGACGTCATCCTCACGGGTGCCGGCGAGAAGAAGATCCAGGTCATCAAGGTTGTGCGCGAGCTCACCTCCCTGGGCCTCAAGGAGGCCAAGGACCTCGTCGACGGCGCCCCGAAGCCCGTCCTCGAGAAGGTCGCCAAGGAGGCCGCCGAGAAGGCTGCCGAGTCCCTCAAGGGCGCCGGCGCCTCCGTCGAGGTCAAGTGACCCTGCGAGTCCTCTGACTCGTCTGGACACCCGTACCGCAAGGCACGGACGTCACATCGCGAAGGGCGATCACCCATCCGGGTGGTCGCCCTTCGGCGTACCCGAGGCGGTCATCTTGCTCTTCCGTGGCTGACGAGTAGGGTGATCTTCGCCGTACGCCTCTGGCGGAGGCTTGCGGCCGGTGCCGAGGGGCGTCGGATGGGGGTCTCGGGGCCCTGTCCTGGCAGGGGGGGCCTTGACGAACCGCACGCGGCGCGCAATTCTCAGGACGCGTCGTCACATCGATCCGGATCCGAGGCATGGATCGATGACGAAGAGGGCAGTAAAGAAGAGCGCATCCGCGCAAGGCCGATTCATAGGTGTTGAGAACAGCTGTTGCGAGCTTCGAGGGTCTCTGAGAACCCGGACTGGACATCAGTGTGCCGTTTGGCTACACTGACCCTTTGCGCTGCCTGTTAGCTGCCTCCTGCCCGTCACCAGGGGCATGCCCACGCTTGAGCACCGATAGCTGAAAGTCCCTGACCAGGGATTTCCGTCATGGTGTCCAACTTGGGACCGGTACGCGCGTAGTGAGTCCGAGCCCTCGGAAGGACCCCCTCTTGGCCGCCTCGCGCAACGCCTCGACCGCGAATACGAACAACGGTGCCAGCACCGCCCCGCTGCGCATCTCTTTTGCAAAGATCAAGGAGCCCCTCGAGGTTCCGAACCTCCTCGCGCTGCAGACCGAGAGCTTTGACTGGCTCCTCGGCAATGCCGCCTGGAAGGCTCGCGTCGAGGCTGCTCTGGACAGTGGACAGGACGTCCCCACCAAGTCCGGCCTGGAGGAAATCTTCGAGGAGATTTCACCGATCGAGGACTTCTCCGGGTCGATGTCGCTTACGTTCCGCGACCACCGCTTCGAGCCCCCGAAGAACTCGATCGACGAGTGCAAGGAGCGCGACTTCACGTTCGCCGCCCCGCTCTTCGTCACGGCCGAGTTCACCAACAACGAGACCGGCGAGATCAAGTCCCAGACGGTCTTCATGGGCGACTTCCCGCTCATGACCAACAAGGGCACCTTCGTCATCAACGGCACCGAGCGTGTCGTCGTGTCGCAGCTCGTGCGCTCGCCGGGTGTCTACTTCGACTCCTCGATCGACAAGACGTCCGACAAGGACATCTTCTCCGCCAAGATCATCCCGTCCCGGGGTGCCTGGCTGGAGATGGAGATCGACAAGCGTGACATGGTCGGTGTCCGCATCGACCGCAAGCGCAAGCAGTCCGTGACCGTTCTCCTCAAGGCTCTCGGTTGGACCACCGAGCAGATCCTCGAGGAGTTCGGCGAGTACGAGTCCATGCGCGCCACCCTGGAGAAGGACCACACCCAGGGCCAGGACGACGCGCTGCTCGACATCTACCGCAAGCTCCGCCCGGGCGAGCCGCCCACCCGCGAGGCTGCTCAGACGCTGCTCGAGAACCTCTACTTCAACCCGAAGCGCTACGACCTCGCGAAGGTCGGCCGCTACAAGGTGAACAAGAAGCTCGGCGCCGAAGAGCCGCTGGACGCCGGCGTGCTCACCACCGACGACGTCATCGCGACCATCAAGTACCTGGTCAAGCTGCACGCCGGGGAGACCGAGACGGTCGGTGAGTCCGGTCGTTCGATCGTCGTCGAGACCGACGACATCGACCACTTCGGCAACCGTCGTCTGCGCAACGTCGGCGAGCTCATCCAGAACCAGGTCCGTACGGGTCTGGCCCGTATGGAGCGCGTCGTGCGCGAGCGCATGACGACCCAGGACGTCGAGGCGATCACGCCGCAGACCCTGATCAACATCCGGCCGGTCGTCGCCTCCATCAAGGAGTTCTTCGGCACCAGCCAGCTGTCGCAGTTCATGGACCAGAACAACCCGCTGTCGGGTCTCACCCACAAGCGCCGTCTGTCGGCTCTTGGTCCGGGTGGTCTCTCCCGTGAGCGGGCCGGCTTCGAGGTCCGTGACGTACACCCGTCCCACTACGGACGCATGTGCCCGATCGAGACCCCTGAAGGCCCGAACATCGGTCTGATCGGTTCGCTCGCCTCGTACGGACGTGTCAATGCGTTCGGCTTCATCGAGACGCCGTACCGCAAGGTCGTCGACGGCCAGGTCACCGACGAGGTCGACTACATCACCGCCGACGAGGAAGACCGCTTCGTGATCGCCCAGGCGAACGCGACGCTCTCCGAGGACATGCGGTTCACCGAGCCCCGCGTCCTGGTCCGCCGTCGTGGCGGAGAGGTCGACTACATCCCGGGCGACGACGTCGACTACATGGACGTCTCGCCGCGCCAGATGGTGTCCGTCGCCACCGCGATGATCCCCTTCCTGGAGCACGACGACGCCAACCGTGCCCTCATGGGCGCGAACATGATGCGTCAGGCGGTGCCGCTGATCAAGTCGGAGGCTCCGCTCGTCGGCACGGGCATGGAGTACCGCTGCGCCACCGACGCCGGTGACGTCCTGAAGGCCGAGAAGGACGGTGTCGTCCAGGAGGTCTCCGCGGACTACATCACCGTCACCAACGACGACGGCACGTACACCACGTACCGCATCGCCAAGTTCTCGCGCTCCAACCAGGGCACCTCGGTCAACCAGAAGGTCGTCGTCTCCGAGGGCGACCGGGTCATCGAGGGCCAGGTCCTCGCCGACGGGCCGGCCACCGAGAACGGTGAGATGGCGCTCGGCAAGAACCTGCTCGTGGCGTTCATGCCGTGGGAGGGTCACAACTACGAGGACGCGATCATCCTGTCGCAGCGCCTCGTGCAGGACGACGTCCTCTCCTCGATCCACATCGAGGAGCACGAGGTCGACGCCCGTGACACCAAGCTCGGCCCGGAGGAGATCACCCGGGACATCCCGAACGTCTCCGAAGAGGTCCTCGCCGACCTCGACGAGCGCGGCATCATCCGTATCGGTGCCGAGGTCGTCGCCGGTGACATCCTCGTCGGCAAGGTCACGCCCAAGGGTGAGACCGAGCTGACCCCCGAGGAGCGCCTGCTCCGCGCGATCTTCGGTGAGAAGGCGCGCGAGGTGCGCGACACCTCGCTGAAGGTGCCGCACGGTGAGATCGGCAAGGTCATCGGCGTCCGCGTCTTCGACCGCGAAGAGGGCGACGAGCTGCCGCCGGGCGTGAACCAGCTGGTCCGCGTCTACGTCGCGCAGAAGCGCAAGATCACCGATGGTGACAAGCTCGCCGGCCGTCACGGCAACAAGGGCGTCATCTCGAAGATCCTTCCGATCGAGGACATGCCGTTCCTGGAGGACGGCACCCCGGTCGACATCATCCTCAACCCGCTGGGTGTCCCGTCCCGAATGAACCCGGGACAGGTCCTGGAGATCCACCTCGGCTGGCTCGCCAGCCGCGGCTGGGACGTCTCCGGCCTCGGTGACGAGTGGGCCAAGCGCCTGCAGACCATCGGCGCCGACCAGGTCGCCCCCGGCACCAACGTCGCCACGCCCGTCTTCGACGGTGCGCGCGAGGACGAGATCTCCGGTCTCTTCGAGGCCACGATCCCGAACCGCGACGGCAACCGGCTGGTCCAGCCCTCGGGCAAGGCCAACCTGTTCGACGGCCGCTCCGGTGAGCCGTTCCCCGAGCCGGTTTCGGTCGGCTACATGTACATCCTCAAGCTCCACCACCTCGTCGACGACAAGCTGCACGCTCGGTCGACCGGCCCGTACTCCATGATCACCCAGCAGCCGCTGGGTGGTAAGGCCCAGTTCGGTGGACAGCGCTTCGGCGAGATGGAGGTGTGGGCGCTCGAGGCTTATGGCGCCGCTTACGCCCTTCAGGAGCTGCTGACAATCAAGTCCGACGACGTGACCGGCCGCGTGAAGGTCTACGAGGCCATCGTCAAGGGCGAGAACATCCCCGAGCCCGGCATTCCCGAGTCCTTCAAGGTGCTCATCAAGGAAATGCAGTCGCTCTGTCTCAACGTGGAGGTGCTCTCCTCGGACGGCATGTCCATCGAGATGCGTGACACGGACGAGGACGTCTTCCGCGCGGCGGAGGAGCTCGGAATCGACCTGTCCCGGCGCGAGCCGAGCAGCGTCGAAGAGGTCTGACGGGTTGGCCGGCCGGATCCCTGTGATCCGGCCGGCTCTCCCCGGACCCGTTCAGACCATTGCTGAAGTGCCCCGTTTTCTCGCATATGCGAGGGGGCTCGAACCCCCGAAAGAGGGATTGACGACAAGTGCTCGACGTCAACTTCTTCGACGAGCTGCGGATCGGCCTTGCCACCGCGGACGACATCCGGACCTGGTCGCACGGCGAAGTGAAGAAGCCGGAGACCATCAACTACCGCACGCTCAAGCCCGAAAAGGACGGACTCTTCTGCGAGAAGATCTTCGGTCCGACCCGGGACTGGGAGTGCTACTGCGGCAAGTACAAGCGTGTCCGCTTCAAGGGCATCATCTGTGAGCGCTGTGGCGTGGAGGTCACGCGCGCCAAGGTGCGTCGTGAGCGCATGGGTCACATCGAGCTTGCCGCTCCCGTCACCCACATCTGGTACTTCAAGGGCGTCCCGTCGCGCCTCGGCTACCTGCTTGATCTCGCGCCGAAGGACCTCGAAAAGGTCATCTACTTCGCCGCGTACATGATCACGTTCGTGGACGAGGAGCGCCGTACGCGTGACCTGCCGTCGCTGGAGGCTCACGTCTCCGTCGAGCGTCAGCAGACCGAGAACCGTCGCGACTCCGACCTGGAGGCCCGCGCCAAGAAGCTCGAGACCGACCTGGCCGAGCTCGAGGCCGAGGGTGCCAAGGCCGACGTGCGTCGCAAGGTGCGCGAGGGTGCCGAGCGTGAGATGAAGCAGCTGCGTGACCGTGCGCAGCGCGAGATCGACCGTCTCGACGAGGTGTGGAACCGCTTCAAGAACCTCAAGGTCCAGGACCTCGAGGGCGACGAGCTGCTCTACCGCGAGCTGCGTGACCGCTTCGGCACGTACTTCGACGGCTGCATGGGCGCCGCCGCGCTCCAGAAGCGCCTGGAGTCCTTCGACCTGGATGAAGAGGCCGAGCGGCTTCGCGAGATCATCCGTACCGGCAAGGGCCAGAAGAAGACCCGTGCGCTCAAGCGCCTCAAGGTCGTCTCCGCGTTCCTGCAGACCAGCAACAAGCCCAAGGGCATGGTGCTCGACTGCGTGCCGGTCATCCCGCCGGACCTGCGTCCGATGGTGCAGCTGGACGGTGGCCGCTTCGCGACCTCCGACCTGAACGACCTGTACCGCCGTGTGATCAACCGCAACAACCGCCTCAAGCGTCTCCTTGACCTCGGTGCCCCCGAGATCATCGTGAACAACGAGAAGCGGATGCTGCAGGAGGCCGTCGACGCGCTGTTCGACAACGGCCGCCGTGGTCGCCCGGTCACCGGTCCCGGTAACCGCCCGCTGAAGTCCCTGAGCGACATGCTCAAGGGCAAGCAGGGTCGTTTCCGTCAGAACCTTCTCGGTAAGCGTGTGGACTACTCCGCGCGTTCCGTGATCGTCGTCGGTCCGCAGCTGAAGCTGCACCAGTGCGGTCTGCCCAAGGCCATGGCGCTGGAGCTCTTCAAGCCGTTCGTGATGAAGCGCCTGGTCGACCTGAACCACGCGCAGAACATCAAGTCGGCCAAGCGCATGGTCGAGCGTGGCCGCACCGTGGTGTACGACGTCCTCGAAGAGGTCATCGCCGAGCACCCGGTGCTGCTGAACCGTGCACCGACCCTGCACCGCCTCGGCATCCAGGCCTTCGAGCCGCAGCTGGTCGAGGGCAAGGCCATCCAGATCCACCCGCTCGTCTGCACCGCGTTCAACGCGGACTTCGATGGTGACCAGATGGCCGTGCACCTGCCGCTCTCCGCGGAGGCGCAGGCCGAGGCCCGCATCCTGATGCTGTCCTCGAACAACATCCTGAAGCCGGCCGACGGTCGTCCCGTCACCATGCCGACCCAGGACATGGTGCTGGGCCTGTTCTTCCTCACCACGGACGAGGAGGAGCGCAAGGTCGTCGGCCAGGGCCGTTCCTTCGGTTCCACGGCCGAGGCGATCATGGCCTTCGACGCCCGGGAGCTGTCGCTCCAGGCGAAGGTCGACATCCGCTTCCCGGTGGGCACCATCCCGCCGCGTGGCTGGGTGCCGCCGGTCGCCGAGGAAGGCGAGCAGGAGTACCAGCAGGGCGACACGTTCCGGCTGCGTACGTCCCTGGGCCGCGCGCTCTTCAACGAGCTGCTGCCCGAGGACTACCCGTTCGTCGACTACTCGGTGGGCAAGAAGCAGCTCTCCGAGATCGTCAACGACCTGGCCGAGCGCTACCCCAAGGTCATCGTGGCGGCGACGCTCGACAACCTGAAGGCGGCCGGTTTCCACTGGGCGACGCGTTCCGGTGTGACCGTGGCCATCTCCGACGTCGTCGTGCCCGAGGCCAAGAAGGCCATCGTCGCGGGTTACGAGGCGCAGGACGAGAAGGTCCAGAAGCAGTACGAGCGCGGTCTGATCACCAAGGACGAGCGCACGCAGGAGCTCATCGCGATCTGGACCAAGGCGACCAACGAGGTTGCCGAGGCGATGAACGCGAACTTCCCGAAGACGAACCCCATCTTCATGATGGTTGACTCGGGTGCCCGAGGAAACATGATGCAGATGCGTCAGATCGCGGGTATGCGTGGTCTGGTGTCGAACGCGAAGAACGAGACGATCCCGCGTCCGATCAAGGCGTCCTTCCGTGAGGGCCTGACCGTTCTGGAGTACTTCATCTCCACGCACGGTGCCCGTAAGGGTCTGGCGGACACCGCCCTGCGTACCGCCGACTCGGGTTACCTGACCCGTCGTCTGGTGGACGTCTCGCAGGACGTGATCATTCGCGAGGAGGACTGCGGCACCGACCGTGGCCTCAAGCTGAAGATCGCGGTCAAGGGCGAGGACGGCGTGCTCCGCAAGACGGACGACGTCGAGACCTCGGTCTACGCCCGCATGCTCGCCGAGGACGTCGTCGTCGACGGCAAGGTCATCGCGCCTGCCAACGTCGACCTCGGTGACGTCCTGATCGACGCCCTGGTGGGCGCCGGCGTCGAGGAGGTCAAGACCCGTTCGGTCCTGACCTGTGAGTCCGCGGTCGGCACCTGTGCCTTCTGCTACGGACGCTCGCTCGCCACCGGCAAGCTGGTCGACATCGGTGAGGCGGTCGGCATCATCGCCGCCCAGTCCATCGGTGAGCCCGGTACCCAGCTGACGATGCGTACCTTCCACACCGGTGGTGTGGCCGGTGACGACATCACCCAGGGTCTGCCCCGAGTCGTCGAGCTCTTCGAAGCCCGTACGCCCAAGGGTGTCGCCCCGATCTCGGAGGCGGCAGGCCGCATCCGTATCGAGGAGACCGAGAAGACCAAGAAGATCGTCGTCACCCCGGACGACGGCAGCGATGAGACGCCGTTCCCGATCTCGAAGCGTGCCCGTCTGCTGGTGGGCGAGGGCGACCACGTCGAGGTGGGCCAGAAGCTCACCGTGGGTGCCACCAACCCGCACGACGTGCTGCGGATCCTCGGTCAGCGCGCGGTCCAGGTCCACCTGGTCGGCGAGGTCCAGAAGGTCTACAACTCGCAGGGTGTGTCGATCCACGACAAGCACATCGAGATCATCATCCGGCAGATGCTCCGCCGCGTGACGATCATCGAGTCCGGCGACGCGGAGCTGCTGCCGGGCGAGCTCGTCGAGCGGTCGAAGTTCGAGACCGAGAACCGTCGTGTGGTCACCGAGGGCGGTCACCCCGCCTCCGGCCGTCCGCAGCTGATGGGTATCACCAAGGCCTCGCTCGCCACCGAGTCGTGGCTGTCGGCGGCGTCCTTCCAGGAGACGACCAGGGTTCTGACCGACGCGGCGATCAACGCCAAGTCGGACTCCCTGATCGGCCTCAAGGAGAACGTCATCATCGGTAAGCTCATCCCGGCCGGTACGGGTCTGTCCCGCTACCGCAACATCCGGGTCGAGCCGACCGAGGAGGCCAAGGCCGCGATGTACTCGGCCGTCGGCTACGACGACATCGACTACTCGCCGTTCGGCACGGGCTCCGGCCAGGCCGTTCCGCTGGAGGACTACGACTACGGTCCGTACAACCAGTAAGGCGCATGTCCCGTCCGCAGGGCGGTCACCCCGTTTCGTACGGGGTGGCCGCCCTGCGGCGTTCCCTCTGCCGGCACGCGAACGGCGGTACTGTCGGCCATTTCACAGGCGGCGCGTCGCCGTGGACAGCATTTGTTTTGACCGGAGTCCGTGAGGTAGGTACGCTCAGACCTTGTGCCTGGGGTGTGCCTGGGCTCGTGTGCGTGTCCTCAACCGCATGGCGAGCCCGTCAGTGGCCACCGCAATCTGCGCCCCTTCTGTCCCTAGGGCAGGAGCCTGCAGCATTCGACACACCCGACCGCGTGGGTCGGTGACGTTCCAGGTTAGTTTCACGAACGGCACACAGAAACCGGAGAAGTAGTGCCTACGATCCAGCAGCTGGTCCGGAAGGGCCGGCAGGACAAGGTCGAGAAGAACAAGACGCCCGCGCTCGAGGGTTCGCCCCAGCGCCGCGGCGTCTGCACGCGTGTGTTCACGACCACCCCGAAGAAGCCGAACTCGGCACTCCGTAAGGTCGCGCGTGTGCGCCTGACCTCCGGCATCGAGGTCACGGCCTACATCCCGGGTGAGGGACACAACCTGCAGGAGCACTCCATCGTGCTCGTGCGTGGTGGCCGTGTGAAGGACCTGCCGGGTGTTCGTTACAAGATCATCCGCGGCTCCCTTGACACCCAGGGTGTCAAGAACCGCAAGCAGGCCCGCAGCCGCTACGGCGCCAAGAAGGAGAAGTAAGAATGCCTCGTAAGGGCCCCGCCCCGAAGCGCCCGGTCATCATCGACCCGGTCTACGGTTCTCCTCTTGTCACCTCGCTGATCAACAAGATCCTGCTCAACGGCAAGCGTTCCACTGCCGAGCGGATCGTGTACGGCGCCATGGAAGGCCTCCGCGAGAAGACCGGCAACGACCCGGTCATCACGCTGAAGCGCGCGCTTGAGAACGTCAAGCCCTCGCTCGAGGTCAAGTCCCGCCGTGTCGGTGGCGCCACCTACCAGGTGCCGATCGAGGTCAAGCCCGGTCGCGCCGCCACCCTCGCGCTGCGCTGGGTCGTGGGTTACTCCCGCGCCCGCCGCGAGAAGACGATGACCGAGCGCCTCATGAACGAGCTGCTCGACGCCTCCAACGGTCTTGGCGCTGCCGTCAAGAAGCGCGAGGACACCCACAAGATGGCCGAGTCCAACAAGGCCTTCGCGCACTACCGCTGGTAGTCGCTACCCACATCGAGACCGAGAGAAGATTGAGCCTTATGGCCACCACTTCGCTTGACCTGGCCAAGGTCCGCAACATCGGGATCATGGCCCACATCGACGCGGGCAAGACGACCACCACTGAGCGGATCCTGTTCTACACCGGCGTTTCGTACAAGATCGGTGAAGTCCACGACGGCGCTGCCACGATGGACTGGATGGAGCAGGAGCAGGAGCGCGGCATCACGATCACGTCCGCCGCGACGACCTGTCACTGGCCGCTCAATGATGTTGACCACACCATCAACATCATCGACACCCCGGGTCACGTCGACTTCACCGTCGAGGTGGAGCGTTCGCTCCGCGTCCTCGACGGCGCTGTCACCGTGTTCGACGGTGTCGCCGGCGTCGAGCCGCAGTCCGAGACCGTTTGGCGTCAGGCGGACCGCTATGGCGTGCCGCGTATCTGCTTCGTCAACAAGCTCGACCGCACGGGTGCCGAGTTCCACCGCTGCGTCGACATGATCGTCGACCGCCTCGGTGCGGTCCCGCTCGTCATGCAGCTCCCCATCGGTGCCGAAGCCGACTTCAGGGGCGTCGTCGACCTCGTGTCGATGAAGGCCTTCGTGTGGCCGGAAGAGGCCCTCAAGGGCGAGATGTACGACACCGTCGACATCCCGGACACCCACATCGAGGCGGCTCAGGAGTGGCGCGGCAAGCTGCTCGAGGCCGTCTCCGAGAACGACGACCAGATGATGGAGCTGTACCTGGAGGGCGTCGAGCCCACCGAGGAGCAGCTGCACGAGGCGATCCGCCGGATCACCCTCGCATCGAAGGGCGGCGCGGGCTCCGTCACCGTCACCCCGGTGTTCTGTGGCACGGCGTTCAAGAACAAGGGCGTCCAGCCCCTGCTCGACGCGGTCGTCCGCTACCTGCCTTCCCCCCTGGACGTCGAGGCCATCGAGGGCCACGACGTCAAGGACCCCGAGGTTGTCGTCAAGCGCAAGCCCTCGGACGACGAGCCGTTCTCCGGCCTGGCGTTCAAGATCGCGAGCGACCCGCACCTCGGCAAGCTCACCTTCGTCCGGATCTACTCCGGTCGCCTCGAGGCCGGCACCGCGGTGCTGAACTCGGTCAAGGGCAAGAAGGAGCGCATCGGCAAGATCTACCGTATGCACGCGAACAAGCGTGAGGAGATCGCGTCGGTGGGCGCCGGTGACATCATCGCCGTCATGGGCCTGAAGCAGACCACCACCGGTGAGACGCTGTGCGACGACAAGAACCCGGTGATCCTGGAGTCCATGGACTTCCCGGCGCCGGTCATCCAGGTCGCCATCGAGCCCAAGTCCAAGGGTGACCAGGAGAAGCTGGGTGTCGCCATCCAGCGCCTCTCCGAGGAGGACCCGTCCTTCCAGGTGCACTCCGACGAGGAGACCGGCCAGACCATCATCGGTGGTATGGGCGAGCTTCACCTCGAGGTGCTCGTCGACCGCATGAAGCGCGAGTTCCGCGTCGAGGCGAACGTCGGCAAGCCGCAGGTCGCGTACCGCGAGACGATCCGCAAGGCCGTCGAGCGCATCGACTACACGCACAAGAAGCAGACTGGTGGTACCGGCCAGTTCGCGAAGGTGCAGATCGCCCTCGAGCCCATCGAGGGTGGCGACGCCTCCTACGAGTTCGTCAACAAGGTCACCGGTGGCCGCATCCCCCGTGAGTACATCCCCTCGGTGGACGCGGGTGCTCAGGAAGCCATGCAGTTCGGCATCCTGGCCGGTTACGAGATGGTCGGCGTCCGCGTCACCCTTCTCGACGGTGGTTACCACGAGGTCGACTCGTCCGAGCTCGCCTTCAAGATCGCCGGTTCGCAGGCGTTCAAGGAGGGTGCCCGCAAGGCGTCCCCCGTGCTCCTCGAGCCGATGATGGCCGTCGAGGTCACCACGCCCGAGGACTACATGGGCGATGTCATCGGCGACCTCAACTCCCGCCGTGGCCAGATCCAGGCCATGGAGGAGCGCAGCGGCGCTCGCGTCGTGAAGGGCCTCGTGCCCCTCTCGGAGATGTTCGGCTACGTCGGAGACCTCCGCAGCAAGACCTCGGGTCGCGCAAGCTACTCGATGCAGTTCGACTCCTACGCCGAGGTTCCGCGGAACGTCGCCGAGGAGATCATCGCGAAGGCCAAGGGCGAGTAACTCTCCCGAGCTCACGCTTTAGGCTTGTCACCGGAGCCTGGTGGGGCATTCGCCGCAGAGCGCAAGCAATGCGGTGAATGCCCCCGGCCCCGGCATCCCAGCAAAGATCACCTGGCGCCGATGAAGCAAGGCGTACAGAACCACTCCACAGGAGGACCCAGTGGCGAAGGCGAAGTTCGAGCGGACTAAGCCGCACGTCAACATCGGCACCATCGGTCACATTGACCACGGTAAGACGACCCTCACGGCCGCCATTACCAAGGTGCTGCACGACGCGTACCCGGACCTGAACGAGGCCTCGGCCTTCGACCAGATCGACAAGGCTCCTGAGGAGCGCCAGCGCGGTATCACGATCTCGATCGCGCACGTCGAGTACCAGACGGAGTCGCGTCACTACGCGCACGTCGACTGCCCGGGTCACGCCGACTACATCAAGAACATGATCACGGGTGCCGCGCAGATGGACGGCGCCATCCTCGTGGTCGCCGCCACCGACGGCCCGATGCCGCAGACCAAGGAGCACGTGCTCCTGGCCCGCCAGGTCGGCGTTCCGTACATCGTCGTCGCCCTGAACAAGGCCGACATGGTGGACGACGAGGAGATCCTGGAGCTCGTCGAGCTCGAGGTCCGTGAGCTCCTCTCCGAGTACGAGTTCCCGGGCGACGACCTTCCGGTCGTCAAGGTCTCCGCGCTCAAGGCCCTTGAGGGCGACAAGGAGTGGGGCCAGACCGTCCTCGACCTGATGAAGGCCGTCGACGAGTCGATCCCGCAGCCCGAGCGCGACGTCGACAAGCCGTTCCTGATGCCGATCGAGGACGTCTTCACGATCACCGGTCGTGGCACCGTCGTCACCGGTCGTATCGAGCGTGGTGTCCTGAAGGTCAACGAGACCGTCGACATCGTCGGTATCAAGCAGGAGAAGACCACCACCACGGTCACCGGCATCGAGATGTTCCGCAAGCTGCTCGACGAGGGCCAGGCCGGTGAGAACGTCGGTCTGCTCCTCCGTGGCATCAAGCGCGAGGACGTCGAGCGCGGCCAGGTCATCATCAAGCCCGGTTCGGTCACGCCGCACACCGAGTTCGAGGCCCAGTCGTACATCCTGTCGAAGGACGAGGGTGGCCGTCACACCCCGTTCTTCAACAACTACCGCCCGCAGTTCTACTTCCGTACCACGGACGTGACGGGCGTTGTGACCCTTCCCGAGGGCACCGAGATGGTCATGCCGGGCGACAACACCGTCATGAACGTCGTGCTGATCCAGCCGGTCGCCATGGAAGAGGGCCTGAAGTTCGCCATCCGTGAGGGTGGCCGGACCGTGGGCGCCGGCCAGGTCACCAAGATCCTCAAGTAATCACTTGACGGTCTGACCTGGTTGCTCCGCACAGAGCACCAAGAAGGGCCCCGGCCCGCCGCGTGAGCGGTGGACCGGGGCCCTTCGGTCGTCCTGCGGCGGCTATGTGCGCGGGCGGCGCACCAGATAGGCGTCGATGGGGTCCTCACGCTCCAGCGTGAACCCGTGGCGCTCGTACAGCCGTCGTGCCGGGCTCCCCTGCAGGACGTCGAGGCGGACGTCCGCACCTTCCGCGTCCGTGCGCCCCAGCAGGGCCCGCAGGACGGCGGTGCCGATCCCGCGGCCCTGAACGGCCGGGGAGAGATAGAAGTTCTCCAGCCACCAGCCGCTCTCGACCGGGCGCAGGGTGACGCTGCCGGCGAACTCGCCGTCCGCGAGGACGAGCGAGGTGTGTTCCGGAGCGAAGACGTCCCGCAGCCGCTGCCGCACACGATGCTCGTCGTATCGGCCCAGCCGTTCCAGGTCGGGGCGCATGACGACGGCCCGGAGCTCGGCAATGCGTTCGAGGTCCGAAGGGGCAGCGGGGTGCAGGGCCCAGCACGGGCCGGTCAGCGTAGACATGATCTTGATCATCCCAGGGCGGCCGTTGCGGTCAGTGCAGGGTCGGTACGTCCCCACCGCCGACGCGCGTCAGCGTGACCCCGGTGAGCCCCCGCAGCCGCCGCTCCGCGATCCTCTCGACCAGCGAGCGGTCCGGGGGAGTCGGGCCGAGGCCGATCGCGTAGCGGACCGGGTCCGTGCCGTAGGGGCGGGGCCAGGCATGGGACTCGGGGGCCACCTCCGACAGGTCGCCGATCAGGGCGCGCATGCGGCCGCGCACGCGGCCCTCGTCCGGTCCCGGGCGTACGTCCACGACGGCCCAGGCCGCGTGGCGGCGGTGCAGCGGCGGCGGGGTCAGCAGCCCGGCGGAGTCCGTCCCCAGCAGCTCCCAGGCGCGGAACAGCTCCTGGGTGAGCAGGTCGCGCATGCCCGCTGTGATCTGGTCGGTGCAGGGGCGTACGGGCTCGGACGGAGTCATGATCGTGACCGGCAGTTCCGGTCCCTGCACCCGCGCAGCGCCTACCGGCACGCGCCAGTCCCAGGCCGCCCACGTCGCGAAGAACTGCCGCAGCAGCCCGTCGGGCGACAGGTCACCCGACTCCCGGACCGTGCGGGCCGCCAGGACGGACCAGGCCAGGCCGGGGAGCCCGCCGAACGGCGCCGAGTCGAGGCCGCGCGCCCCGGCCCATGCCTTGACCTCCCGGGCCAGCCGGGCGAACGCCTCCTGCCGGTCGCCCGCGAGGGCGAGCACCGCCTCCGCGTCGCTCACCGCGCTGAGCGCCACCGCCGCCGCCTCGCCCAGCTCTGCGCGGCGCTCGACCGCGTCCGACGGGTCCATCGGACCGGTGGGAACCACGACCACGTCCACGCGCAGACCGTCGATGTCCATCCGCAGGCCGGGGACCCGTGCCCCGGTCACCTCCCGGAGGTCCGTCGCCTCCGGCAGCGCCGCCGCCAACAGGCCTTGTACGATGGGCAGTTCGACCTCGCCCGGCAGTGCCGCCACCAGGTCCAGATCCGCGCCGGGCAGGGCGCAGCCCATGCGCCGCGAGCCGACGACATGGACGACCCCGTCGGCCAGTGCTTCGCGGACGAGGCGTACGACACCGGTGGCGTCCGCGACCGGGCGGGCGCCACCCGAGGCCGGTCCGGGGTTCTCGTCGCCGGGGTTCTCGTTGCCGGGGGCAAGGGGATCGTTCGGCGTCGCTGCGTCCGGTACCCAGCGCACCTCGCCCGTTCCCAGCGCCACCGTCGCCCGTACCCGCATCGGCTCGTCGCCGCGGCGCGACAGCAGCGCCAGCTCCCCGACCCGGACCGGCATCGGTTCGAGCCGCCAGCCGCATTCGGCGGCCAGGGCGTGCGGGTCCGTGGTCCGGCCCAGGCTGAGGTGCGGGGTGAAGCCCCCGTGGTGGCCGCGGCAGGCGGGGAACCGCCGCACCAGCTCCTCCCACAGTCCGGCCCACGGCTCCTCGCCCCCGGCCGCCGGGTCCAGCCACACCGTGGCCCCCTCGCGGTGCCCGAACCACTGCACACCTGCCAGCCGCGCATCGAAGGGGGCACACGCGGCCGCCGCGGCGGCGAGCAGCGGGGCCGCGTGCTCGAAGGCGTACTCGGGAACGAAGCCGAACAGCAGATTGACGTGCGGCGGCCAGCGGCGGATCTGCGGGTCGTGGTCCCGCCGGATCGCCTGGAGCGGCGGCCAGAGCTCCTGCGGCGGGATCCACGCCAGTGCGGTACGGGCCGTGGGCGGTACGTCCAGGACGTCGGCGCTCTCCGCGACGACCGGGGCCAGTTCGGCCAGTACGCCGTAGTGGTCGGAGAGGTACAGGCCCTCGGCCGTGGGGACGTTGCCGCGGAGTCCGGCACGCCGCACCCGCAGCCCCTCCGCGCGGAGCAGCACCCGGTCCAGCCGGGACGCCCGCCCGCTCAGCGAGGAGACCGCGGCCAGCGGATTGACGCACGGGTCGAACGTCGGGGTCGCGTCGTCGGGGCCGTGGGCCTCGCTCCACGCGTCGCGCATGCCGAGCGCCGTGCCGGGAGCGCCTGTGCCGTCGTTGAAGTCGCCCATGAGGACGAGATCGCCGTCGAGGGATGCCAGTCCTTCGGCGATCCGGGCCAGTTCGGCCTCGCGCCGTTGCGCGCCGTCCTCCGAGTGGTCGCTGCTCAGATGGGTCGCGGCGACCGTGACCGGCCCGGCGCCGGTCTCCACGACGACGGCCACCACGGCCTTGTGCGGGCCGAGGACGTGGTGGCCGGCCTCGCGTACGGGCAGCCTGCTCAGCAGCAGCACGCCGCACTCGTCGACGTCCCGCGCCGCCGGGTCCGTCCCCAGGGTGTACGTCTGACGCACCCACGGTTCCTGGAGCAGCAGGGTGAGCAGCGCGGGCTCCACCTCCTGGAGCGCGATGACGTCCGCGTCGGCCTCGCGCAGTGCGGTCATCAGCAGCGGTCGGCGCGCGGCGGTGCCGATGCGGTCGGCGTCGTAGCGGTCCCACAGGGTGTTCCAGGTCAGCACGCGCAGCCGTACCGCGGGCCCGTCGGCCCGGGCCGTCCGCGCCGGTACCCAGTCGGCGCCGTCCCAGGCGTACGGCGTGCGGGCGGTGAAGAACGGCGCCCGCAGCCGGCGCGCCTCCCGTACCCGCCCTGCGTCCGTTTCGTCGATCCGGTCGACGCCCGTGGCCCGGTCCCACACGACCTCGCCGTCGGCCTCGAAGAACAGCACCCGGTGCCAGGGGATCTCGCCGCCCGGCACGAACACGGGCAGCGGGACGCGCTTGGGCGGGGCGCCGCGCTGGTTGATCCCGACCACGAAACGGGCGGGGTCGAAGCGCGCGTCCCAGCACACCCGGTGGTAGATCTCCTCGCTGGTACGCACGGCTACGCCTCCTCCTCGATCGTTCCACTGGCCCCGATGTACCAGGTGCGGTGCGCCTGGCCCGGGTACGGCGGGCCGAAGCGGTGCAGCTGGCCGGCGAGAACGCGGGCCGGCACCGGGTGCTCGCGTGCGGCGTTGCGCCGGGTCAGCTCGTCCTCGTCGACGAGGACCACGGCGTGGGTGACGAGTGCGTCGCGGTGCCGGGCCACGGAGTGCACCAGGGAACGCTGCTGCTGATTGAGTGATGTCGCGTCCCACACCACGGTCCCGCCGCCGGCCAGCGCGGCGTCCAGCCGGTCGAGTCCGGTGCGCAGGATGTCCGCGTTGGCCTTCTGGTCGGCGCGGGAGCCGCGGGCCTCGCGCAGGTCGTCGAGGGAGATGAGGGTGTCCACCCCGGCCAGCTGCCGGGCGAACGTGCTCTTGCCGCTGCCCGACGGGCCGACCATCTGGATCAGCTTCGGGAAGGCGTCCGACCGCCATCGCCAGGTGGCCGCGACCGCCTCCTCGGCCGTGCGGATCCGTCCGAGCGCGTACGCCTCGCGGGCCTCGGCCAGACAGCGGGCCGAGGCGTCGGCGTCCAGCCCGGCGAACGCCTCCCGCAGCCCCACGAGCGATCCGGCGTCCTCCGCGTGCAGCGCGGACCACTCCACCTGCTCGCGCGCCTCATCGTTCCGGGCGGTCGCCCGCGCGACGGCGTGCAGGACGTCCAGGTCGACGGCGTACGACAGCCGCACCAGACCGGCGCGCCGCTCCTCGTCCGGGTACGGCCGGTGCAGGGCCGGATGCAGCCCGACGAGGTCGGCGACACGCCGGGCGAGCGGCATGCCCAGGGCGGGGACGAGTTTCGGCGCGAGCCAGGAGCGCCGGCTGCCGTGCAGCAGGGTGGCCAGTACACCGGAGAGCCGGGTGTCGCCCCACAGCCCGGCGGTCTCCAGCCGGCCGAGGACCTCCGTGTCCCCGCCGGGTACGCCCAGCGCCGCGGTCAGTTCGCGCGCGTCGGCGGCGGCACCCGAACGCACCGCCCACAGCGGCGCGTTCGGGCCCAGGCCGTTCGCGACGACGGCTGCGTGCATCCAGTGCGCACCGGTCTGCACGTGCCCGGGCCTGACCCACTTGGCGACGCGCCGTACGAAGTCGCCGGCGGCGAATCCTTCGACGGTCCGCACGACGTATCCCTCCTGGCGTCCCCGGTCGACCGCGATCGCCCGCAGCGCCCGCTCGTCGAACGTGCCCCGCCACAGGACGCGGGGCACGGGGATGCCGAGCGCCCGCAGACAGCGGACGGTCTCGTCCCAGTCCAGACAGCGTCCGTCCGCGTCCCACACGGAGAAGCCGTAGAAGTAGCTGTCCAGGTCCTCGTACGCGATCGAGTGCCGGGCGTACATGTTCTCGCCGCACACCCGCCGGCCCGCGGGGATCGCGTGGCCGATGCGCCCCTGGAGGGCCTTGACCCAGGTCCGGGACGGGTGGTGTGCCGAATCGAGGGAACGTGCGTGCAGGCCGTCGGCGTACAGGGTGGTGTTCTCGCCGTCGAGCTTCTCGGTGACGACGACCTCGCGGCCGCGGAGCCCGCACAGGTCGGCGACCCTGACGTCGTCGTCGGTCACCCCCGGCGACCAGGGCAGATGCGGTGTCCGTGGATAGTGCGTACGCATGTCGGTCGAGGCCCCCGTGTCGCTGACATGGCCAGCCTAGGAGCGCGGGGGAGGGGCGTTCCAGCGGATATTCCTCCGGCGCGCCGCCACCGCGTCGCCGGGCGTTCCATGAGGCGCGGTTTGACGCGCCACTCACGCGGGGTAATGTCTTCGGCCCGATTGGCCAGGCTCCCGCCGCGTATGGCACACTGACCAGGTTGCTCGGTTGAGTGTCAATGCTGCGCGCCTCCCGCCGGGAGGACTGGAAGCGAGTCCCACAGTACTCGTCGGCCCCATGCGGGCCGGACGTACGGGAATCTTTCGGGAAGCGTAAGTGGGGCACCGGCCAGGCACCCGGTGGGTGTTTCGCCCCCGACGCTCTTTATTGAGCACAGCGCGGTCCACGGCCCGCACCCCCTTGGTTGGGAAATCCTTCGGGAGTTCTGCGTAGAGGGGATGCGACACGCCCGACCGCGTGGGTCGGAGGAGAAGTTTCCAGAACCCCCGGGTTCCAGAGCGTTACGAGAGACAGGACTACTAGTAGCCATGGCGGGACAGAAGATCCGCATCCGGCTCAAGGCCTACGACCACGAGGTCATCGACTCCTCGGCGAAGAAGATCGTCGAGACGGTGACCCGCACTGGTGCGTCGGTCGCAGGCCCGGTGCCGCTGCCCACTGAGAAGAACGTGTACTGCGTCATCAAGTCGCCGCACAAGTACAAGGACTCGCGCGAGCACTTCGAGATGCGCACGCACAAGCGCCTCATCGACATCCTCGACCCCACGCCGAAGACGGTTGACTCGCTCATGCGTCTCGACCTGCCGGCCGGCGTCGACATCGAGATCAAGCTCTGAGGTGACGCGCGAGATGGCTAAGAACATTAAGGGCGTCCTGGGCGAGAAGCTCGGCATGACCCAGGTCTGGGACGAGAACAACCGGGTCGTCCCGGTGACCGTCGTCAAGGCCGGGCCCTGCGTCGTCACCCAGGTCCGCACCAACGACAGCGACGGCTACGAGTCGGTCCAGATCGCCTTCGGCGAGATCGACCCGCGCAAGGTGAACAAGCCCCTCAAGGGCCACTTCGCCAAGGCCGACGTGACCCCGCGCCGCCACCTGGTGGAGCTCCGCACCCCTGACGCCAGCGAGTACACGCTGGGCCAGGAGGTCACTGCCGCAGTGTTCGAGTCCGGCGTCAAGGTTGACGTCACGGGCAAGAGCAAGGGCAAGGGCTTCGCCGGTGTGATGAAGCGCCACAACTTCAAGGGTGGCAAGGCGTCCCACGGTGCCCACCGTGTGCACCGCATGCCCGGCTCCATCGGTGGCTGTGCCACCCCCGGCCGTGTCTTCAAGGGCATGCGCATGGCGGGTCGCATGGGCAACGAGCGCGTCACCACCCAGAACCTGACCATCCACGCGGTTGACGCGGAGAAGGGTCTGCTCCTCATCAAGGGCGCAGTCCCCGGTCCGAACGGCGGCCTCGTCCTGGTCCGTACCGCGGCCAAGGGGGCTTGAGGTAATGAGCACCATTGACATCCTTTCGCCGGCAGGCGACAAGGCCGGTACCGTCGAGCTCCCCGCGGAGATCTTCGACGCGAAGACCAGCGTTCCGCTGATCCACCAGGTCGTTGTCGCACAGCTGGCTGCTGCCCGTCAGGGCACGCACAAGACCAAGCGTCGCGGCGAAGTCCGTGGTGGTGGCCGCAAGCCGTACCGCCAGAAGGGCACCGGCCGCGCCCGCCAGGGTTCGACCCGTGCGCCGCAGTTCGTCGGCGGTGGCGTCGTCCATGGCCCGCAGCCGCGTGACTACTCGCAGCGCACCCCGAAGAAGATGAAGGCCGCCGCCCTGCGCGGTGCCCTCTCCGACCGGGCACGCCACTCCCGCATCCACGTCGTCACCGGCGTGGTCGACGGTGCAGTCTCCACGAAGGCCGCCAAGACGCTGTTCGGCAAGATCTCGGAGCGCAAGAACCTGCTCCTGGTCGTCGACCGCGCCGACGAGGCCGCGTGGCTGTCCGCCCGCAACCTGCCCCAGGTGCACATCCTGGAGCCGGGCCAGCTCAACACGTACGACGTGATCGTCTCCGACGACGTGGTCTTCACCCAGGCCGCTTTCGAGTCCTTCGTGTCTGGCCCCAAGGCCGATGAGACCGAAGGGAGCGACGCCTGATGAGCGAGGCGACCGTAACCAGCAAGACCTTCACGGACCCGCGCGACGTTCTCGTCAAGCCGGTCGTTTCCGAGAAGAGCTACGCGCTGCTCGACGAGAACAAGTACACGTTCATCGTCGCGCCCGGCTCCAACAAGACCCAGATCAAGCAGGCCGTGGAAGCGGTCTTCTCGGTCAAGGTCACCGGGGTCAACACGATCAACCGGCAGGGTAAGCGCAAGCGCACCAAGACCGGTTTCGGCAAGCGCGCTGACACCAAGCGCGCCATCGTGACCCTCGCCGAGGGCGACCGTATCGACATCTTCGGCGGCCCGACCTCCTGACGGAGGTCGAGTCGTCCGGAATCGGACGAGGACTGAGAAATGGGTATCCGCAAGTACAAGCCGACGACCCCGGGCCGTCGTGGCTCCAGCGTCGCCGACTTTGTCGAGATCACGCGGTCCACGCCGGAGAAGTCGCTGGTCCGCCCCCTGCACAGCAAGGGCGGCCGTAACAACGCCGGTCGTGTGACCGTTCGCCACCAGGGCGGTGGCCACAAGCGCGCCTACCGAGTGATCGACTTCCGTCGTCACGACAAGGACGGCGTGCCGGCCAAGGTCGCGCACATCGAGTACGACCCCAACCGCACCGCGCGCATCGCGCTCCTGCACTACGCGGACGGCGAGAAGCGCTACATCATCGCGCCGCGTGGCCTCACGCAGGGCGACCGGGTCGAGAACGGCCCCGCGGCCGACATCAAGCCCGGTAACAACCTGGCGCTGCGCAACATCCCGGTCGGTACGACCATCCACGCCATCGAGCTGCGGCCCGGCGGCGGCGCGAAGTTCGCCCGTTCCGCGGGTGCCTCCGTGCAGCTGCTGGCGAAGGAGGGCACCATGGCCCACCTTCGTATGCCGTCGGGTGAAATCCGCCTGGTCGACGCCCGCTGCCGCGCCACGATCGGCGAGGTCGGCAACGCCGAGCAGTCGAACATCAACTGGGGCAAGGCCGGCCGCATGCGCTGGAAGGGCGTTCGCCCGACCGTCCGCGGTGTCGCGATGAACCCGGTTGACCACCCGCACGGTGGTGGTGAGGGCAAGACCTCCGGTGGTCGCCACCCGGTCTCGCCGTGGGGTCAGAAGGAGGGTCGTACTCGCTCGCCGAAGAAGGCATCGAGCAAGTACATCGTCCGCCGCCGCAAGACGAACAAGAAGCGCTAGGAGCGGGTTTAGATGCCGCGCAGTCTCAAGAAGGGGCCCTTCGTCGACGGCCACCTCATCAAGAAGGTGGACGTACAGAACGAGGCAGGCACCAAGAACGTCATCAAGACCTGGTCCCGTCGCTCGATGATCGTCCCGGCCATGCTGGGTCACACCATCGCGGTGCACAACGGCAAGATTCACGTCCCGGTGTTCGTCACCGAGTCGATGGTCGGCCACAAGCTCGGCGAGTTCTCGCCGACTCGCACCTTCCGCGGCCACGTCAAGGACGACCGGAAGTCGAAGCGCCGCTAACGCGGGGTGACTGACTATGACTTACACCGAAGGGACAACCATGGAAGCCAGGGCCCAGGCGCGGTACATCCGCGTCACGCCCATGAAGGCCCGCCGCGTGGTGGACCTCATCCGTGGCATGGATGCCACGGAGGCTCAGGCGGTCCTGCGTTTCGCCCCGCAGGCCGCGAGCGTGCCGGTTGGCAAGGTGCTTGACAGCGCCATCGCCAACGCTGCACACAACTACGACCACACCGACGCCTCTTCGCTGGTCATCAGCGAGGCGTACGTGGACGAGGGCCCGACCCTGAAGCGGTTCCGTCCGCGTGCTCAGGGCCGTGCCTACCGGATCCGTAAGCGGACCAGCCACATCACCGTGGTCGTCAGCAGCAAGGAAGGAACCCGGTAATGGGCCAGAAGGTAAACCCGCACGGGTTCCGGCTCGGCATTACCACGGACTTCAAGTCCCGTTGGTACGCCGACAAGCTGTACAAGGACTACGTCAAGGAAGACGTCGCCATTCGTCGCATGATGACGAAGGGCATGGAGCGGGCCGGCATCTCGAAGGTTGAGATCGAGCGCACCCGCGACCGCGTCCGCGTTGACATCCACACCGCCCGCCCGGGCATCGTCATCGGTCGCCGTGGCGCCGAGGCCGACCGCATCCGTGGCGAGCTGGAGAAGCTGACCGGCAAGCAGGTCCAGCTGAACATCCTCGAGGTCAAGAACCCCGAGGTGGACGCTCAGCTGGTGGCCCAGGCCGTCGCCGAGCAGCTCTCCTCCCGCGTCTCCTTCCGTCGTGCCATGCGTAAGAGCATGCAGAGCTCGATGAAGGCCGGCGCCAAGGGCATCAAGATCCAGTGCGGTGGCCGCCTCGGCGGCGCCGAGATGTCCCGCTCGGAGTTCTACCGCGAGGGCCGTGTGCCCCTGCACACGCTCCGCGCGAACGTCGACTACGGCTTCTTCGAGGCCAAGACGACCTTCGGCCGCATCGGTGTGAAGGTCTGGATCTACAAGGGCGACGTCAAGAACATCGCCGAGGTCCGCGCCGAGAACGCTGCTGCCCGCGCTGGCAACCGCCCGGCCCGTGGCGGCGCTGACCGCCCGGCCGGCCGCGGTGGCCGTGGTGGCGAGCGTGGCGGTCGCGGTCGCAAGCCGCAGCAGTCCGCGCCGGCAGCGGAGGCCCCCAAGGCCGACGCTCCCGCCGCCGCTGCTCCGGCTGAGAGCACCGGAACGGAGGCCTGACCGAAATGCTGATCCCCCGTAGGGTCAAGCACCGCAAGCAGCACCACCCGAAGCGCAGCGGTATGTCCAAGGGTGGCACGCAGGTTGCGTTCGGCGAGTACGGCATCCAGGCGCTGACCCCGGCGTACGTGACGAACCGCCAGATCGAGGCAGCTCGTATCGCGATGACCCGCCACATCAAGCGTGGCGGCAAGGTCTGGATCAACATCTACCCGGACCGCCCCCTGACGAAGAAGCCCGCCGAGACCCGCATGGGTTCCGGTAAGGGTTCTCCCGAGTGGTGGATCGCGAACGTCAAGCCCGGTCGGGTGATGTTCGAGCTGTCCTACCCGAACGAGAAGATTGCTCGTGAGGCGCTTACCCGCGCTGCTCACAAGCTTCCGATGAAGTGCCGGATCGTTCGGCGCGAGGCAGGTGAGTCGTGATGTCGGCCGGTACCAAGGCGTCCGAGCTGCGCGAGCTGGGCAACGAGGAGCTCCTCAACAAGCTCCGCGAGGCCAAGGAAGAGCTGTTCAATCTCCGCTTTCAGGCGGCGACCGGTCAGCTCGAGAACCACGGCCGGCTCAAGTCCGTCCGTAAGGACATCGCCCGGATCTACACCCTGATGCGCGAGCGCGAGCTGGGCATCGAGACGGTGGAGAGCGCCTGATGAGCGAGAAGACTGTGACTGAGACGAACACCGACCGCGGTTTCCGCAAGACCCGTGAGGGTCTGGTCGTCAGCGACAAGATGGACAAGACCGTCGTCGTCGCTGTCGAGGACCGTGTCAAGCACGCGCTGTACGGCAAGGTCATCCGCCGTACGAACAAGCTCAAGGCGCACGACGAGCAGAACGCCGCCGGCGTCGGCGACCGTGTCCTCCTCATGGAGACCCGGCCGCTGTCCGCCACGAAGCGGTGGCGCGTCGTCGAGATCCTCGAGAAGGCCAAGTAATTCCTGAGGGGCATTCCCCTCAGGCAAGTTCCGCCAGGCTCGGCGGGGTTCGGATCCGATCGGGTCCGGACCCCGCCGGGAACCGGCAGACGATCAGGAGATAGACGTGATCCAGCAGGAGTCGCGACTTCGCGTCGCCGACAACACGGGTGCGAAGGAAATCCTCACCATCCGTGTTCTCGGTGGTTCGGGTCGCCGCTACGCGGGCATCGGTGACGTCATCGTCGCCACCGTCAAGGACGCGATCCCCGGTGGCAACGTGAAGAAGGGTGACGTCGTCAAGGCCGTCATCGTTCGCACCGTCAAGGAGCGTCGTCGTCAGGATGGCTCGTACATCCGCTTCGACGAGAACGCCGCCGTCATTCTGAAGAACGACGGCGACCCCCGCGGCACCCGTATCTTCGGCCCGGTGGGCCGTGAGCTGCGCGAGAAGAAGTTCATGAAGATCATCTCGCTCGCGCCGGAGGTGC
This sequence comes from Streptomyces sp. JH14, assembly GCF_029428675.1. GTDB lineage: Bacteria > Actinomycetota > Actinomycetes > Streptomycetales > Streptomycetaceae > Streptomyces. Next base: position 4,309,811 of record NZ_JAJNEL010000001.1, read on the forward strand.
TGTAAGCATGAAGATCAAGAAGGGCGACCTGGTTCAGGTCATCACCGGTAAGGACAAGGGCAAGCAGGGCAAGGTCATCGTGGCCTACCCCGTGCAGAACCGCGTCCTCGTCGAGGGTGTCAACCGGGTCAAGAAGCACACCAAGGCCGGTCAGACGGCTCGCGGTTCGCAGACCGGCGGCATCGTCACCACTGAGGCCCCGATTCACGTCAGCAACGTTCAGCTGGTTGTGGAGAAGGACGGCAAGAAGGTCGTCACCCGCGTCGGCTACCGCTTTGACGACGAGGGCAACAAGATCCGCGTTGCCAAGCGGACCGGTGAGGACATCTGATGACTGCCACCACTGCGCCGCGTCTCAAGACGCGCTACCGCGAGGAAATCGCCGGCAAGCTGCGTGAGGAGTTCTCGTACGAGAACGTCATGCAGATTCCCGGTCTGGTCAAGATCGTGGTCAACATGGGTGTGGGCGACGCCGCCCGCGACTCCAAGCTGATCGATGGCGCCGTGCGCGACCTCACCACGATCACCGGCCAGAAGCCGGCCGTCACCAAGGCCCGCAAGTCCATCGCGCAGTTCAAGCTGCGTGAGGGTCAGCCGATCGGCTGCCACGTCACCCTCCGTGGTGACCGGATGTGGGAGTTCCTGGACCGTACGCTGTCGCTCGCGCTGCCGCGTATCCGTGACTTCCGTGGCCTGTCGCCGAAGCAGTTCGACGGCCGTGGCAACTACACCTTCGGTCTCACGGAGCAGGTCATGTTCCACGAGATCGACCAGGACAAGATCGACCGGGTCCGGGGCATGGACATCACCGTGGTCACCACGGCGACCAATGACGACGAGGGTCGTGCCCTCCTTCGTCACCTCGGCTTCCCGTTCAAGGAGAACTGACCGTGGCGAAGAAGGCTCTGATCGCTAAGGCCGCCCGTAAGCCGAAGTTCGGCGTTCGCGGGTACACCCGCTGCCAGCGCTGCGGCCGGCCCCACTCCGTCTACCGCAAGTTCGGCCTGTGCCGCGTGTGCCTTCGTGAGATGGCTCACCGTGGCGAGCTGCCGGGCGTGACCAAGAGTTCCTGGTAATTCTCCTTCGCCCTCTGGGCGTTGGGAATTGACGGAAGCTCTCGGTAAGCATCTGGTCGGCAGGAGCCCGGCCTCACATGCCGTAGGCTTGTGGGGTTGGGCGCCTGCCGCCCAAGACCGACTTACTACGCCGTAGGTCCCCGCACCGCACCCGTCCCGCCACTGAGTGGGGAGAGGGATGGCGCATACAGGAAACCCCGGCGAGAGAGGCCGAAGGCCAATTCATGACCATGACTGATCCCATCGCAGACATGCTCACGCGTCTGCGTAACGCGAACTCGGCGTACCACGACTCCGTCGTGATGCCGCACAGCAAGATCAAGTCGCACATCGCGGAGATCCTCCAGCAGGAGGGCTTCATCACCGGCTGGAAGGTCGAGGACGCCGAGGTCGGCAAGAACCTCGTCCTCGAGCTGAAGTTCGGCCCGAACCGCGAGCGCTCGATCGCCGGCATCAAGCGAATCTCGAAGCCGGGTCTGCGTGTATACGCAAAGTCCACCAACCTGCCGAAGGTCCTCGGCGGCCTGGGCGTGGCGATCATCTCCACGTCCCACGGTCTCCTGACCGGCCAGCAGGCTCAGAAGAAGGGCGTAGGTGGGGAAGTCCTCGCCTACGTCTGGTAGTCGGGAACGGAGGAATAGCTCATGTCGCGAATCGGCAAGCTCCCCATCCAGGTTCCCGCCGGTGTGGACGTCACCATCGATGGCCGCACGGTCGCAGTGAAGGGCCCCAAGGGCACCCTCTCGCACACCGTTGCGTCGCCGATCGAGGTCACCAAGGGTGAGGACGGCGTCCTGAACGTCGTCCGCCCGAACGACGAGCGTCAGAACAAGGCCCTTCACGGCCTGTCCCGCACGCTGGTGGCGAACATGATCACCGGTGTGACCCAGGGATACACCAAGGCGCTCGAGATCAGCGGTGTCGGTTACCGCGTCCAGGCGAAGGGCTCCAACCTGGAGTTCGCCCTGGGCTACAGCCACCCGATCCTGATCGAGGCCCCGGAGGGCATCACCTTCAAGGTGGAGTCCCCCACGAAGTTCTCCGTCGAGGGCATCGACAAGCAGAAGGTCGGCGAGACCGCGGCCAAGATCCGCAAGCTGCGGAAGCCTGACCCGTACAAGGCCAAGGGCGTCAAGTACGCCGGCGAGGTCATCCGCCGCAAGGTCGGAAAGGCTGGTAAGTAGCCATGGCATACGGCGTAAAGATCGCCAAGGGCGACGCGTACAAGCGCGCTGCCCTCAAGCGTCGCCACATCCGTGTCCGCAAGCACATCTCCGGTTCGCCGGAGCGTCCGCGCTTGGTCGTGACACGGTCCAACCGCCACATGGTCGCTCAGGTCATCGACGACGTCGCGGGCCACACGCTCGCGTCGGCTTCGACCCTGGACGTGTCCATCCGTGGTGGCGAGGGTGACAAGAGCGCCCTGGCCAAGCAGGTCGGGGCCCTGGTCGCCGAGCGTGCCAAGGCCGCAGGCGTCGAGGCCGTCGTGTTTGACCGCGGTGGTAACCAGTACGCCGGGCGGATTGCCGCTCTGGCTGACGCCGCCCGTGAAGCCGGGCTGAAGTTCTAAGCCCCGGTTCCTACGCACAGCGGACGTAACAGAGAGAGGTAAATCCAATGGCTGGACCCCAGCGCCGCGGAAGCGGTGCCGGTGGCGGCGAGCGGCGGGACCGGAAGGGCCGTGACGGCGGCGCAGCTGCCGCCGAGAAGACCGCGTACGTTGAGCGCGTTGTCGCGATCAACCGCGTCGCCAAGGTTGTGAAGGGTGGTCGTCGCTTCAGCTTCACCGCGCTGGTCGTGGTGGGCGATGGTGACGGCACCGTCGGTGTCGGTTACGGCAAGGCCAAGGAAGTTCCCGCGGCCATTGCCAAGGGCGTGGAAGAAGCCAAGAAGAACTTCTTCAAGGTTCCGCGTATCCAGGGCACCATTCCTCACCCGATCCAGGGCGAGAAGGCTGCGGGCGTCGTCCTGCTGAAGCCTGCTTCCCCCGGTACCGGTGTTATCGCCGGTGGCCCGGTGCGCGCCGTTCTGGAGTGCGCCGGCGTTCACGACATCCTGTCGAAGTCGCTCGGCTCCGACAACGCGATCAACATCGTGCACGCGACCGTGGCGGCCCTCAAGGGCCTGCAGCGTCCCGAGGAGATCGCGGCTCGCCGTGGTCTGCCGCTCGAGGACGTCGCCCCCGCGGCTCTGCTTCGTGCGCGTGCGGGAGCGGGTGCGTAATGGCTCGCCTCAAGATCACGCAGACGAAGTCGTACATCGGCAGCAAGCAGAACCACCGCGACACCCTTCGTTCGCTCGGGCTCAAGCGCCTGAACGACGTGGTTGTCAAGGAGGACCGCCCCGAGTTCCGCGGCATGGCTCACACCGTCCGCCACCTCGTGACGGTTGAGGAGGTCGACTGACATGGCGGAGAACAACCCGCTGAAGGCCCACGACCTCCGGCCTGCCCCGGGCGCCAAGACCGCCAAGACCCGTGTGGGTCGTGGTGAGGCGTCCAAGGGTAAGACCGCTGGTCGTGGTACCAAGGGCACGAAGGCCCGTTACCAGGTTCCGGAGCGCTTCGAGGGTGGGCAGATGCCCCTCCACATGCGTCTCCCGAAGCTCAAGGGCTTCAAGAACCCGTTCCGCACCGAGTACCAGGTCGTGAACCTGGACAAGCTCGCGACGCTCTACCCCGAGGGTGGAGAGGTCACGGTGGCCGACCTGGTCGCCAAGGGTGCGGTGCGCAACAACCACCTCGTCAAGGTCCTCGGACAGGGCGAGATCTCCGTGGCGCTGCAGGTTTCGGTTGACGCCGTCTCCGGCTCCGCCAAGGAGAAGATTGCCGCCGCCGGCGGCACCGTCACCGAGCTCGTCTGAGACAACTCGGACAACTCGATGGCCTGAACATCCGACCGGGGATGCCTCTTGTATGAGGCATCCCCGGTTGGTCGTTCCTAGGGGGGCATGGTCGCCGGTAAGGTGGCCAGCACTGTTGCTGTGGTAACCCCTGGGCACACGCCCGGGAATCTTTGACTGTTACGTATTCGTCGATCCTCAAGACCGTCACCTCTCGCTCTGCGCGGGGGTCGCAGGAGGCACCGTGCTCACCGCGTTCGCCCGGGCGTTCAAGACGCCCGACCTGCGCAAGAAGCTGCTCTTCACGCTCGGCATCATCGTGCTCTACCGGCTCGGGGCGCACATCCCGGTCCCGGGAGTGAGCTACGAGAACGTTCAGACCTGTGTCGATCAGGCCAGTAAGGGCAACAACAGCCTCTTCGGCCTGGTGAACATGTTCAGCGGTGGTGCACTGCTGCAGATCACGATCTTCGCGCTCGGCATCATGCCGTACATCACGGCCAGCATCATTCTTCAGCTGCTGACCGTGGTCATTCCCCGACTCGAGGCGCTCAAGAAGGAGGGGCAGTCCGGCCAGACCAAGATCACGCAGTACACGCGTTATCTGACGGTCGCGCTCGCCATCCTCCAGGGCACCGGCCTGGTGGCCACCGCCACCAGTGGCGCGCTGTTCAGCGGCTGCCCGGTCGCCGACCAGATTGTTCCGAACCACTCCATCTTCACGACCATCGTGATGGTGGTCACGATGACCGCGGGTACCGCCGCCGTCATGTGGCTCGGTGAGCTCATCACCGACCGCGGTATCGGCAACGGAATGTCGATCCTGATGTTCATCTCGATCGCCGCCAGCTTCCCCGGCGCCCTGTGGGCCATCAAGCAGAGCGGCAAGCTGGCCGACGGCTGGATCGAGTTCGGTACGGTCATTCTGATCGGCTTCGTGATGGTGGGCCTCGTGGTCTTCGTCGAGCAGGCCCAGCGCCGTATCCCGGTCCAGTACGCGAAGCGCATGATCGGCCGCAGGTCGTACGGTGGTACGTCCACGTACATCCCGCTGAAGGTCAATCAGGCGGGTGTGATTCCCGTCATCTTCGCTTCTTCGCTGCTCTACATCCCGGCCTTGATCGTCCAGTTCTCCAACTCCACTGCGGGCTGGGCGACATGGATCAAGGACCACTTCGTCAAGGGCGACCACCCGTACTACATCACGGCGTACTTCCTGTTGATCGTCTTCTTCGCCTTCTTCTATGTGGCGATTTCGTTCAACCCCGAGGAAGTCGCCGACAACATGAAGAAGTATGGTGGCTTCATCCCGGGTATCCGGGCTGGTCGACCTACTGCCGAGTACCTGAGCTACGTGCTCAACAGGATCACTTGGCCGGGCTCGCTGTACCTGGGTCTGATCGCTCTGGTGCCGACGATGGCGTTGGCAGGCTTCGGTGGTGCAAACCAGAACTTCCCGTTCGGCGGGACGAGCATCCTCATCATCGTGGGTGTGGGTCTGGAGACCGTGAAGCAGATTGAGAGTCAGCTCCAGCAGCGCAATTACGAAGGGTTCCTCCGCTGATGCGAATCGTCCTCGTCGGGCCGCCCGGTGCCGGCAAGGGAACGCAGGCTGCGTACCTTGCCAAGAACCTGTCGATTCCACAGATCTCCACGGGCGATCTCTTCCGCGCCAACATCAGCCAGGGCACCGACCTTGGCAAGCAGGCCCGCGCCTACATGGACGCAGGCCAGCTGGTGCCGGACGAGGTCACCATCGGGATGGCCAAGGACCGCATGGCCCAGCCGGACGCCGCGAACGGCTTCCTCCTCGACGGCTTCCCCCGCAACGTGGGACAGGCCGAGGCCCTTGACGCGATGCTCAAGGACGAGGACACCAAGCTGGACGCGGTCCTGGACCTGGAGGTCCCCGAGGACGAGGTGGTCAAGCGCATCGCCGGCCGGCGCATCTGCCGGAACGACGGTTCGCACGTCTTCCACGTCACGTACAACCAGCCGAAGACCGAGGGTGTCTGCGACACCTGCGGCGGCGAGCTGTACCAGCGCGACGACGACACCGAGGACACGGTCCGGACCCGGCTCGAGGTCTACCACACGCAGACCGAGCCGATCATCGACTACTACCGGTCCCAGGGCCTGGTGGTCACGATCTCCGCGCTCGGCAAGGTCACCGATGTGACCGAGCGGGCGATGGAAGCCCTCAAGAAGTCCGGCGAGGACTGAGAAACACCCGTAGTAGCTGTACAGCCGGCCGCGGCGTCCTTGGGCGCCGCGGCCGGCTCTGTTTGCGCCGTATCGTGGAGTACGCCGCAGCACCCGTCACCCTTCGATACCCGTCAGATGCAGAGAGGCGCCGCGCAATGGTGCAGATCAAGACCCCCGAGCAGATCGCGAAGATGCGTGAGGCAGGACTGGTGGTCGCTGCCATTCACGCGGCCACGCGCGAGGCCGCGGTGCCCGGCGCCACCACCCTGGACCTGGACCAGGTGGCGCGCAAGGTGATCGCCGACCACGGAGCGAAGTCGAACTTCCTCGGGTACGGCGGGTTCCCCGCGACCATCTGCACGTCGGTCAACGAGGTCGTCGTCCACGGCATCCCGGACGAGAAGACCGTCCTGAAGGACGGCGACATCATCTCCATCGACGCCGGCGCGATCGTCGACGGCTGGCACGGCGACGCCGCATACACCGCGTTCGTCGGCACCGGTCACGCTCCGGAGCTCATCGAGCTGTCCCGGGTGACCGAGGAGTCCATGTGGGCCGGGATCGCCGCCATGAAGGTGAACAACCGCCTCGTCGACATCTCGAAGGCGATCGAGTCCTACATCCGCCGCCAGCCCCGCCCGGCCACCGGCAAGTACGGGATCATCGAGGATTACGGCGGCCACGGCATCGGCACCGAGATGCACATGGACCCGCACCTGCTGAACTACGTCGCGCGCAAGCGCGGCAAGGGCATCAAGCTGGTTCCCGGAGTCTGCCTGGCGATCGAGCCGATGGTCTCGCTCGGTACGGCGCAGACCGAGGTGCTCCAGGACGACTGGACGGTCATCACGACGGACGGCACCTGGTCCTCCCACTGGGAGCACTCGATCGCCCTCACCGAGCAGGGCCCCCTGGTGCTGACGGCCCCCGACTGCGGCCGCGCGAAGCTCGCGCAGTACGGCGTCGAGGTGGCGCCGGACCCGCTGGGCTGAGGCCGGACGCCACCGGCCGGGCGGAGCCCGGCACGGCGGTCCGAAGCCTGTGGAGCGCCCCGGCGTCGAACCCGCGAGGACCGCGTCCAGGAATCGGGTCTAAGGATCTACTTCGCTGGGCAAACTTGACGGATTCGTCTTTTGGGGTCCGCTGACGTAGACTGACTCGTCGGCTCTCGTGCATCCGTGTGTCCACATACGGCGTAGAGAGTCGATCAAGGTAGCCGATTCGAAAGGCGAAGCGTGGCCAAGAAGCAAGGTGCCATCGAAATTGAGGGCACCGTGATCGAGTCCCTCCCGAACGCCATGTTCAAGGTGGAACTCCAGAACGGTCACAAGGTCCTCGCGCACATCTCCGGCAAGATGCGGATGCACTACATCCGAATCCTCCCGGACGACCGGGTCGTGGTGGAGCTCTCTCCGTACGACCTGACGCGTGGCCGGATCGTCTACCGATACAAGTAGATCTTGCCCACGCCCCGCTCCGGCGGGGTGATGGCACTGACCCGGAGAACCTGACATCCAATGAAGGTCAAGCCGAGCGTCAAGAAGATCTGCGACAAGTGCAAGGTGATCCGCCGTCACGGCCGGGTCATGGTCATCTGCGACAACCTGCGCCACAAGCAGCGCCAGGGCTGACGCACGACCCCCTGCATCTCGCAGTACTTCGCGCGACGCACGTAATACGTACATACGCAGAGCCCGTCCAAGCCACGGCTGACGACACCTCCGGCGGGGGCCGGGGACCCGGACGTACCACCGCTCCTTCCACGGGGCGGTCGGCGGCCGGGAGTGGCACTGCGGAAGACCCCCGAATTAACAACTGGAGCCATTGAATGGCACGCGTTTCAGGTGTTGACATCCCGCGCGAAAAGCGCGTGGAGGTCGCCCTCACCTACGTCTTCGGTATCGGGCGCACCCGGTCCAAGGAGATCCTTGCCACCACGGGTGTGAACCCGAACACCCGCGTTCGTGACCTGGCCGAAGAGGACCTGGTCAAGATCCGCGAGTACGTGGACGCCAACCTCCGCACCGAGGGTGACCTTCGCCGCGAGATCCAGGGCGACATCCGCCGCAAGATCGAGATCGGCTGCTACCAGGGCATCCGCCACCGTCGTGGTCTGCCGGTCCACGGCCAGCGCACCAGCACGAACGCCCGTACCCGCAAGGGCCCGCGTCGCGCGATCGCCGGTAAGAAGAAGCCGGGCAAGAAGTAGTCCTCAGCGGACGTACTGCGCCAGTCCGGATCCCCGGAACGTCGCAGCATCCAGCGGTCTTCGCTGTAGGACCGATCACCTCCCCTCTCCATCTGGAGTCAAGACATGCCCCCCAAGGGTCGTCAGGGCGCAGCCAAGAAGGTGCGTCGCAAGGAAAAGAAGAACGTCGCTCACGGCCACGCGCACATCAAGAGCACGTTCAACAACACCATCGTCTCGATCACGGACCCCTCGGGCAACGTGATCTCCTGGGCCTCCGCCGGCCACGTCGGCTTCAAGGGCTCGCGCAAGTCCACCCCCTTCGCCGCGCAGATGGCCGCCGAGTCGGCCGCCCGCCGCGCGCAGGAGCACGGCATGCGCAAGGTTGACGTCTTCGTCAAGGGCCCGGGCTCCGGCCGCGAGACCGCGATCCGCTCCCTCCAGGCCACGGGCCTCGAGGTCGGTTCCATCCAGGACGTCACCCCCACTCCGCACAACGGATGCCGGCCGCCCAAGCGCCGTCGCGTCTGACGCACTGAAGCAACGGAGACAACTGGAAAATGGCGCGATACACCGGGGCCGACTGCAAGCGTTGCCGTCGGGAGAAGCAGAAGCTGTTCCTCAAGGGCAGCAAGTGCGAGAGCGCGAAGTGCCCGATCGAGATCCGTCCTTACCCCCCGGGTGAGCACGGACGCGGGCGCACCAAGGACAGCGAGTACCTTCTTCAGCTTCGTGAGAAGCAGAAGTGCTCGCGGATCTACGGTGTTCTTGAAAAGCAGTTCGTGAACTACTACAAGGAAGCGAACCAGAAGGCCGGCAAGACCGGTGAGAACCTTCTGCGCATCCTTGAGACCCGCCTCGACAACGTGGTGTACCGGGCCGGCTTCGCCAAGTCCCGCGACCACGCCCGTCAGCTGGTGCGTCACGGACACATTGTTGTGAACGGCACGAAGACCGACATTCCGTCGGCTCGCGTCGCCGCGAACGACGTCATCGAGGTCCGCCAGAAGTCCAAGGCCCTGACCCCCTTCCAGGTGGCCCAGGCCGAGGCCGGCGAGCGCACCGTTCCGGCATGGCTCGAAGCCGTGCCGTCGACGATGCGGATCCTCGTGCACTCCCTGCCCGAGCGCCAGGTGATCGACACCCAGGTGCAGGAGCAGCTGATCGTCGAGCTCTACTCCAAGTAGAAGAGCTCGTGGGTCCGGGCGGTACGGCTCTTTCGGGTCGTGCCGCCCGTACCCTTGTCAGTATCTGGGGGCGTCAAATAGTGGGCGCCCACGACTGAAGGATCGCAGCATGCTTATCGCTCAGCGTCCGTCGCTGACCGAAGAGGTCGTTGACGAGTTCCGCTCCCGGTTCGTGATCGAGCCGCTGGAGCCGGGCTTCGGCTACACCCTCGGTAACTCTCTCCGTCGTACGCTCCTCTCCTCGATCCCCGGCGCTGCTGTCACCAGCATCCGGATCGACGGTGTCCTGCACGAGTTCACCACCGTGCCGGGCGTCAAGGAGGACGTCACCGACCTCATCCTCAACATCAAGCAGCTGGTCGTCTCCTCGGAGCACGACGAGCCGGTCGTGATGTACCTGCGCAAGCAGGGTCCCGGCCTGGTCACCGCCGCTGACATCGCCCCGCCGGCCGGTGTCGAGGTCCACAACCCGGACCTGGTCCTGGCCACGCTGAACAGCAAGGGCAAGCTGGAGATGGAGCTGACCGTCGAGCGCGGTCGCGGCTACGTCTCCGCCGTCCAGAACAAGCAGGTGGGCCAGGAGATCGGCCGTATCCCGGTCGACTCCATCTACTCGCCGGTGCTCAAGGTCACGTACAAGGTCGAGGCGACCCGTGTCGAGCAGCGCACCGACTTCGACAAGCTGATCGTCGACGTCGAGACCAAGCAGGCCATGCGTCCCCGTGACGCCATGGCGTCGGCCGGCAAGACCCTGGTCGAGCTGTTCGGTCTGGCCCGCGAGCTCAACATCGATGCCGAGGGCATCGACATGGGCCCGTCCCCGACGGACGCCGCGCTCGCCGCCGATCTGGCGCTGCCGATCGAGGAGCTCGAGCTCACGGTCCGTTCGTACAACTGCCTCAAGCGTGAGGGCATCCACTCCGTGGGTGAGCTCGTGGCTCGTTCCGAGGCCGACCTGCTCGACATCCGCAACTTCGGTGCGAAGTCGATCGACGAGGTCAAGGCGAAGCTGGCCGGCATGGGCCTGGCGCTCAAGGACAGCCCGCCCGGATTCGACCCGACCGCCGCCGCCGACGCCTTCGGCGCCGACGACGACGCGGACGCGGGCTTCGTCGAGACCGAGCAGTACTAGGACGCCTCCGGCCGTGGCGCCCGGGATTTCCGGGCGCCGTGGACCGGAGTGAGGGCTCTGCCCTCGATCGCCGGACGGGCTCGATGAGCCCGGCCGACCCATGTTCTTCCGTGAGGCGGCCGCTTCACGGGAACTGACACCGGTACCTGATACGGCCGGTGCAGCACACAAGGAGATACACCATGCCGCGTCCCGCAAAGGGTGCCCGTCTGGGCGGCAGCGCCGCGCACGAGAAGCTTCTTCTCAACAACCTTGCGAAGTCGCTGTTCGAGCACGGCCGCATCACGACGACCGAGGCCAAGGCCCGCCGCCTGCGTCCGGTCGCCGAGCGTTTCATCACCAAGGCGAAGAAGGGCGACATCCACAACCGTCGCCTGGTTCTGCAGTCGATCACGGACAAGGGCGTCGTGCACACGCTCTTCACCGAGATCGCCCCGCGCTACGAGAACCGCCCCGGTGGTTACACGCGCATCACCAAGATCGGCAACCGTCGTGGCGACAACGCCCCGATGGCCGTCATCGAGCTGGTCGAGGCGCTGACCGTGGCGCAGCAGGCCACCGGTGAGGCCGAGGCCGCGACGAAGCGTGCGGTCAAGGAAGACTCCCTCAAGAAGGACGCGGCTCCGGCCGAGTCCGCCGAGGACGCCGCTCCGGCGGAGGAGTCCAAGGACGCCTGAGCGTTCTGAGACCACTGGACGGGCCCGCATCACCCTTCGGGGCGGTGCGGGCCCGTTCCGCATGTTCCGGCTTGAGAGGATCTTTCGGTGAGTGACGAAGTGGAGCCCGGCTCGGTACGGGTGCGGCTGGACCTGGCGTACGACGGCAAGGACTTCTCCGGCTGGGCGAAGCAGACGGCCCGGCGCACGGTGCAGGGGGAGATCGAGGACGCGCTGCGGACCGTGACGCGGTCGGCGCGGACGTACGACCTGACGGTCGCCGGGCGCACGGACGCGGGGGTGCACGCCCGTGGCCAGGTCGCGCACGTCGATCTGCCCATCGAGGTGTGGGCCGAGCACCGCGACCTGCTGCTGCGGCGGATGGCCGGGCGGATGGCGCCCGATGTACGGATCTGGCGGGTGACCGAGGCCCCGGCGGGGTTCAACGCACGCTTCTCCGCGCTGTGGCGGCGGTATGCCTACCGCATCTCCGACCGGCCCGGTGGCGCCGATCCGCTGACGCGTGGACATGTGCTGTGGCACGACCGGCCGTTGGATGTGGAAGCGATGAACGCCGCGTCGGCGCGGATGCTCGGGGAGCACGACTTCGCGGCGTACTGCAAGAAGCGCGAGGGTGCGACGACCATCCGCACGCTGCAGAAGCTGAGTTGGGTACGGGACACGGAGTCCGGCGTCATCACGGGGACCGTGCAGGCCGACGCCTTCTGCCACAACATGGTGCGTGCGCTGGTGGGCGCGATGCTGTTCGTGGGCGACGGGCGGCGGCCCGATCCGTGGCCGGCCCAGGTGCTGGCGGCCGGGGTGCGGGACCCGGGGGTGCATGTGGTGCGGCCGCACGGGCTGACGCTGGAGGAAGTCGCTTATCCGGCGGCCGAGTTGCTCGCGGCGCGCAACAAGGAAGCGCGCAATGTCCGGACGCTGCCGGGGGGCGGGTGCTGCTGAGTCCCCCTGGTGGTGCCGCACTGCCGGTGCGGTGCTCGGCCTGAAGGGTGGTCAGCAGGTCAGCAGGTCAGTGGGGGAGTGTCCTGGGCGTGCGGGCCCGCCGCCGGCACCAGGCCCTCGTCAGCTGTCCCGCCAGGAGCAGTGCGCCCAGCGTCACCACCGCCGCACGGACCGGTCCGGTGCCGGGACTCGACCAGCCGTGGACCGCGGCCGCTGCGAGCACCGCCAGAGCCGCGATGCGCAGCAGCCACCAGCGGGCCGGCCGGGGGTCGTGACGGCCGGGGGCCGGCGGGTGGGCACCGTCCCGCGTCGTCATCGTGTCGCGTATGCCTGCGAGCAGGCCCCGGCGGGTGAGGACCCGGGCGCCGGAGAGCGTGTCCAGGATCTCCGGGCGGGTGCCGAAGTCCGCGGGGAGCGGGGGGAGGGCGAGGGCGGCCAGCAGGTCGGACTGGTGCTGGGCCGGGTTCCCCGTGGCGCGGAGGATGTGGGTCACCGGGCGCGGGTCCGCCAGGCCGTAGAGCCGGGACAGGGCGGCGGCCGTGGTGGCTGCCGCGGTGTGGTCCGGGGCCGGCGACGTGGCGTTCCACTCGTGCGTGGCGAGTGGGCGGCCCTTGTGGAACAGGGTGAAGCCGCAGCGTTCGGGCGCGCGGCGCAGGACCAGCGTCGGCCACTTCTCGCCGGTGGTGAAATTGTCGGCCGCGGTGGTCAGCCGGTCCTCCGTGGAGAGCACCGAGCGCTTGGCCGGCCTGGGGTCGGGAACGGCCTCGATGTATGTGTGCGTCGCCGATGCCGGCGCCGTACGCAGGGATACGCCGCACATCAGGGCCGCCTGGGCCACCTCCGCCGGGCGGGCCGCCGCTATCGCGAGCGCGCAGGGGGCGCCTTCCGTCCAGACGGGGGCCGGGACGACGGCCTGCGGGTGCGAGGGTCGGGAGAAGAACGGGGTTCTGGTCGCCACATGGATCCGGACGCCCGAGCGGATGTCGAGGAACTCCTGGCGCGGGTCGTCGCCGAAGTGCGCCCAGGGGTATGTGGTGGCGGTGGCGCCGATCGCGCGGAACGTGTCGAGGGCGTCGTGCCAGCGCTCCGCGCGCAACAGCATCAGGACCAGCTGGTTGCGGAAGCCCGCCGCCTCGCGGCTGCCCGGGGCGTACTGGGCGGAGAGCGCCAGGGCGCGGGTGACGGCCGCCGCCACGCGTGGAGCGAACGGGTCGGGGGCGGCGGACGACGGGCCTTCGGTGAGTACCTCGTACTCCAGCGCCGCCGACAGGGGCAGGGCGTGCAGTTTCGAGCCGGGCGGGGCCGTGGCGGCCGCGCCCTCGGCGAAGGCGAACATCTCCTCGTGCGAGCCGTACCACTTCGCGCACAGGTACTGCAGGGCCGCCGTGTGGCAGCCGTAGTGGTGCGGATCGCGGGCGGTGGCCTCGGCCCAGTAGTCGTCGAACACGGCGCGCGGGGCCTGGCTGCCCAGTGCGTGGGTGAGGGCGATGCGCCAGGGGACCGGGTCGGCCGGGTTGAGTCCGGCCGCAGCGCCGATCACCGGGACCGCGTCCTCCAGGAGCGCGAAGAAGGCCTGGAACTGGTCCCGCGAGACGTTCCGGGCGCGCTCCGGGGTGCGGATCTCCCAGGCCTGGCCGATGCAGAGGTCCGCCTTGACCAGGGCCGCGTCCGGGTCCTCGGGCGACTCGGCCAGCCATGCGTCCAGCCAGCCCGGATTGTGCAGCGCGGCGTCGGCGAGACGCGCCACGTATCCGTCCCTCAGCTCCCACTGCGCGTGCGCGCGGGTCGCGGCGAGGAGACCGCGGGCGGGGCCGTGGTCGCCCGCGGTGGCGGCTGCCAGCGCCGTACGCAGCGCGGTGTCCGGCGCGTCGACGACCACCGCCTCGTCCGGCACCAGATCCGCGCCGATCGTCGCACTGTGGCGCAGCACCCGGGGGAGCGTGAGCAGGAAGGGAAGGCGCACGACGTCCTCAGGAGGGCTCAGCCGGTCGGCGCGGTGGCCGCCGCGGAGGCCTGGACCTCGCCGCGGTGGCGTATCTGACGGAACGTGAAGTTCGTCAGGTCGTCGCCGACGGCGAAGACGTTCTTGTCGGCCTTGGTGACGTTCTTGCCGCTGGTGAACCCGCCGACGGTGAAGTAGGCGTAGCGGCCGTACGAGTTGGCGGTGCGCCGGCAGACCGAGCCACCGCGGCAGAACGTCGGCACGCCCGAGCCGCTCAGCGAGGCCAGGCCGCCGGACGCCTGCTGGGCCGCCTTCTTCGCCTGCGCCTCCGTCTCGAAGACCGCGACACCGACGGTCACGGCGACCCCGGCCCTGCTGTACGTGGCACGGATGACCTGGTCGCAGCCGTTGTTCACGAGGATGGAGCCGAGCGCGCCCTGGGTGGTCGACGCGCACTTCGTGGTGCGGTGCGTGGCGCCCTTCGCGTAGACGCGGTCACCCATCGTCAGCTTCCGGCCGGGGTAGAAGGAGTCGACGGTGAGCGGCGCCCTGTCCTTCTTCACGTCGGAGATGTAGTCCTTCGGGTCCGGCGGGGGCGGAGGCGCCACCGTGGAGAAGGACGGCTCGGGCTCGGCCGAGTCGGTCGGCAGATCGGCGGGCCCGGGCAGCTGGCTCGCGTCCTTGCCCGAGCCGGTGGAGCCGCTGCTGTTGGTCGAGATGACCGCCGTCGCCACGATGGCCGCGACCGCGGCGGTGGCGAGCGCGCCGCCGCCGATCAGCAGCCACTTCTTGCGACGGCTCCGCGCTGCGGATGCCTCGGCCAGCGCTGCCCAGTCCGGAGTCTGATTGCCTCCGGGCCCCCAGGAGGGCCCCCCTTGCCCAAAACTCATGCGGCGAATCCTAGACGGAACGTAAACCGGTTGGGCCAGGGCTTCGCGGGCCGTGACAATGCTGTGCATGGGACATCTTGAAGCGGGGCATCTGGAGTACTACCTACCGGACGGGCGGGTGCTGCTCGGCGATGCTTCGTTCCGGGTCGCGGACGGGGCCGTCGTCGCGCTCGTCGGGGCGAACGGCGCCGGGAAGACGACGCTGCTGCGCCTCCTGTCCGGGGACCTCCAGCCGCACGGGGGCACCGTGTCGGTGAGCGGCGGGCTCGGCGTGATGCCGCAGTTCGTGGGCTCGGTCCGGGACGACCGTACGGTCAGGGACCTGCTGGTCTCCGTCGCGCAGCCGCGCATCCGCGAGGCCGCGCAGGCGGTCGACAGGGCCGAGGAGCTGATCCTCACCGTCGACGACGAGGCCGCGCAGATGACGTACGCGCAGGCCCTCAGCGACTGGGCGGAGGTCCGCGGCTACGAGGCCGAGACCGTCTGGGACATGTGCACCATGGCCGCGCTCGGCGTTCCGTACGAGAAGGCGCAGTGGCGTGAGGTGCGCACGCTCAGCGGGGGTGAGCAGAAGCGGCTCGTGCTGGAGGCGCTGCTGCGCGGCCCGGACGAGGTGCTGCTGCTCGACGAGCCGGACAACTATCTCGACGTCCCCGGCAAGCGGTGGCTGGAGTCGAAGCTCAAGGAGACGCGCAAGACGGTGCTCTTCGTCTCCCACGACCGGGAGCTGCTGTCGCGGGCCGCGGAGAAGATCGTCAGCGTGGAGCCCAGCCCTGCGGGCAGCGATGTGTGGGTGCACGGCGCCGGCTTCGCTACGTACCACCAGGCCCGCAAGGAACGGTTCGCGCGGTTCGAGGAGCTGCTGCGGCGCTGGGAGGAGGAGCACGCCCGGCTGAAGGCGCTGGTCCTGCGGCTGCGCCAGCAGGCGGCGAACAGCCCCGACATGGCGTCGCGCTACCGGGCGATGCAGACCCGCTTCAAGAAGTTCGAGGACGCGGGGCCGCCGCCGGAGCCGCCGCGCGAGCAGGACATCAAGATGCGGCTGCGCGGTGGCCGCACCGGGGTGCGGGCTGTGACTTGCAAGGGGCTCGAACTGACCGGGCTGATGAAACCGTTCGATCTGGAGATCTTCTACGGGGAGCGGGTCGCCGTCCTCGGCTCGAACGGGTCGGGCAAGTCGCACTTCCTGCGGCTGCTCGCAGGGGAGCCGGTGGCGCACACGGGCGAGTGGAAGCTCGGAGCACGGGTCGTGCCCGGGCACTTCGCGCAGACGCACGCCCATCCGGAGCTGATGGGGCACACGCTCGTCGAGATCCTGTGGACCGAGCACGCGAAGGACCGCGGCGGGGCCATGTCCGTACTGCGCCGGTACGAGCTGGAACGGCAGGGGGACCAGCCCTTCGAGAAGCTGTCCGGCGGGCAGCAGGCGCGGTTCCAGATCCTGCTGCTGGAGCTGGCGGGCACCACGGCGCTGCTGCTCGACGAGCCGACGGACAACCTCGACCTGGAGTCGGCGGAGGCGCTGCAGGACGGGCTCGAGGTGTACGAAGGGACCGTGATGGCCGTCACGCACGACCGGTGGTTCGCGAAGTCGTTCGACCGCTATCTGGTCTTCGGGTCGGACGGCGTGGTGCGGGAGACCACGGAGCCGGTGTGGGACGAGCGCAGGGTGGAGCGGCAGCGGTAGGTCCGGCGCGTTTTGACCCGTCCCGGGCGGGACGGGTACTGTCGGGGGTTGTTATACGTATCGGCCTCTCGTGCTTACGCGAAGAGCCCGTACGTAGGTTCTCTGGAGCAGTTACCAGTGGCTCGCATACGGGCAGCGTTCCCGGCACTGTGAGCCCCAGCTGCATGATCGCTTCAGGGGTGCCATGTGTCTGGACCTCATCCACTGAAGAAGCGAAGGCTACGAAGTGCGTACGTACAGCCCCAAGCCCGGCGATGTCACTCGCCAGTGGCACATCATCGACGCTGAGGACATCGTCCTCGGCCGTCTGGCCACCACGGCCGCGAACCTCCTCCGAGGCAAGCACAAGGCGATTTACGCCCCCCACATGGACATGGGCGACTTCGTCATCATCATCAACGCCGAGAAGGTTCACCTCTCCGGCAACAAGAAGACCCAGAAGATGGCGTACCGCCACTCCGGGTTCCCGGGTGGTCTGCGCTCCGTGCGCTACGACGAGCTGCTCTCCAAGAACCCGGAGAAGGCCGTCGAGAAGGCCATCAAGGGCATGATCCCCAAGAACACCCTGGGCCGTCAGATGCTCTCGAAGCTCAAGGTCTACGCGGGCGACCAGCACCCGCACGCTGCTCAGCAGCCTGTCCCGTTCGAGATCACCCAGGTCGCGCAGTAGTTCCGGCCTCCCCCCTAAGACATAAAGAAAGATCTGAGGAGAATCGTGGCCGAGACCACTGTTGAGAACCCCATCGAGGGCACCGAGGGCGAAGAGGTCTTCGCCGAGGTGACCACCTTCGAGTCCGAGGTTCCCGTCGAGGGCGAGTACACCAGCGAGTCGCTGGCGTCCCGCTTCGGCGACCCGCAGCCTGCCGCCGGCCTTGGCCGTCGGAAGAACGCCATCGCCCGCGTCCGGATCGTTCCGGGCACCGGCAAGTGGAAGATCAACGGTCGCACCCTTGAGGACTACTTCCCCAACAAGGTGCACCAGCAGGAAGTCAACGAGCCCTTCAAGGTGCTCGAGCTCGACAACCGCTACGACGTCATCGCCCGCATCTCGGGTGGCGGCGTCTCGGGTCAGGCCGGTGCCCTGCGCCTCGGCGTCGCCCGTGCGCTGAACGAGGCGGACGTGGACAACAACCGCGCCCCGCTGAAGAAGGCCGGCTTCCTCTCCCGCGACGACCGTGCGGTCGAGCGCAAGAAGGCCGGTCTCAAGAAGGCCCGTAAGGCCCCGCAGTACAGCAAGCGCTAAATCGCCTGCTCACCTGCTTTACGCGAACGCCCCGGGGGCACTCCTTGTGCCCCCGGGGCGTTCGTTTATCGACGCCTGCGGGCGTATAACGGCATGAGACGTTCATAGGCCCGCCCGGTCGGCATCGCTGCTCGCGTTGCCCGGCGTCTCGCCTTGCGCCCTGCCCTGTGTCGTTTTGACTAGTCATGGGCTCGGTTTACTTTTGCGGTTCGGTTTCGGAGCATCTTCGGAGGACACCAGTGGGACGACTCTTCGGCACGGACGGTGTGCGCGGTGTCGCCAATGCGGACCTGACGGCCGAGCTCGCGCTCGGTCTGTCGGTCGCTGCGGCGCATGTGCTCGCGGAGGCGGGCACCTTTGTCGAGGGGCGGCGTCCCACGGCCGTGGTCGGTCGTGACCCGCGCGCATCCGGAGAGTTCCTGGAGGCGGCCGTGGTGGCCGGTCTGGCGAGCGCGGGCGTGGACGTCCTGCGCGTCGGTGTGCTGCCCACCCCTGCGGTGGCGTACCTCACCGGCGCGCTGGGCGCCGACCTCGGCGTGATGCTCTCCGCCAGCCACAACGCCATGCCGGACAACGGCATCAAGTTCTTCGCCCGCGGCGGTCACAAGCTCGCCGACGAGCTGGAGGTCCGGATCGAGACGGTCTACGAGCAGCACCGCACCGGTGAGCCGTGGGAGCGCCCGACCGGCGCCGGTGTGGGACGCGTCAGCGAGTACGCCGAGGGCTTCGACCGGTACGTCGCCCACCTCATCGCCGTCCTCCCGAACCGGCTCGACGGGCTGAAGGTCGTCCTCGACGAGGCGCACGGTGCGGCCTCCCGGGTCTCGCCCGAGGCGTTCGCACGCGCCGGCGCCGAGGTGATCACGATCGGTGCCGACCCGAACGGTCTGAACATCAACGCCGGCTGCGGCTCCACCCACCTGGACCTGCTGAAGGCCGCCGTCGTCGAGCACGGCGCCGACCTCGGCATCGCGCACGACGGCGACGCCGACCGCTGCCTCGCCGTGGACGCCACGGGCGCGGAGGTCGACGGTGACCAGATCCTGGCCGTGCTCGCCCTCGCCATGCGCGAGGCCGGGCAGCTGCGCAAGGACACCGTGGTCGGCACGGTCATGTCCAACCTCGGCTTCAAGATCGCCATGGAGCGGGAGGGCATCCACCTCGTCCAGACCGCCGTCGGCGACCGTTACGTACTGGAGTCGATGAAGGCCGAGGGCTTCGCGCTGGGCGGCGAGCAGTCCGGCCATGTCATCGTCCTCGACCACGCCACGACCGGCGACGGGACGCTGACCGGCCTGATGCTGGCGGCCCGGGTCGTCGCCACCGGCCGCACGCTCGCGGAGCTCGCCGATGTCATGGAGCGGCTCCCGCAGATACTGATCAACGTTCCGGACGTCGACAAGTCCCGGGTCTCCACTTCGGAGGAGCTGGCGGCCGCGGTCGACGAGGCGGAGCGTGAACTGGGCGACACCGGGCGTGTACTGCTGCGTCAGTCGGGCACCGAGCCGCTGGTGCGGGTGATGGTCGAGGCGGCCGACATCGACCAGGCGCGGGCGGTGGCCGGGCGGCTCGCCGATGTGGTGAAGTCCGCGCTCGGGTAGTGCGTGGTCCTGTTGTTCCATGGCGCCGGAGGCGCCCGATGCACGCATCGGGCGCCTCCGGCGCACTGCTTCCCGGGGCTGCGGCGTACCGCTGATCAGGCCTGAGCGGCGCCGGGGGGCGCGGCGGCGGTCAGGCGGCGGTGGGCGGCCCACAGCGCCTTCTGGACCAGCAGCGTCAGCGTCCCCGCGAGCACGATCCCGCCGAGGTTCGCCATCAGCTGGCCCACCGAGCCCGACGTCTGCCCGTAATCCCGGTAACTGAGCGCCACCGCCGCATTGGCCGCGGCCGGCACGGTCGTCACCGAGATCGCGACGCCGATCAGTGCCCCGGACTTCGCCGAGGTGAGGGAGAGAGTCCCGGCGATGCCCGCCAGGAACGCCACCACGAACGACATCCAGTCCGGCTGCCAGATGAACGCCGTGTTGGGCCGGGGCGCCTCGATCATCGTGTACGTGAACAGGCCGAAGGCGTTCATCATCCAGGCGAAGCCGGACGTCACCGCCATGGCGACGGCGAAGCCGACGACCAGCGTCCACAGCGACCGCCACGCCAGACGGGGGGCGCGCTGCACCAGCGCCGTGGAAATACCGGCCAGCGGCCCGAACTCGGGGCCGACCGCCATCGCTCCCACGATCAGGATCGCGTTGTCGAGCATCACACCGCAGGCGGCGAGCATCGTCGCGACCGACAGGAACGCCGCATAGGTGACGCTGAACGTCGACTCCTCGTGGGTCGCGTCCGTCAGCTCCTCCCACAGCACCGCGTCGACGCCCTCGCCCGGCGCCTCCTCCTCGGCCCGGTCGGCATGCGCGGAGAGCATCAGGTCCGTGCTGTCGACGGTGATCGAGCCGGACTTGTCGATGCCGAGCCCACGCAGTGCGGAGATCAGCTCGTCGCCCGCCTCGCGCGCCACGTCGAACAGCACCACGTCGCCCGCCGGGTTACGGGCGGCCGCGGGCAGCACCACCAGGTGCGTGGTGCCGACGGTGTGCTCGACGAGGTGCAGCACCTCGTCCGTGCGGTCGGCGGGGACGATCAGGCGCAGGTGCAGCACGCGGGTACTCCCGGGGCGCTCGGGGACTCAGAGTTTGCGCAGCGACAGACGCTGGACCTTGTGGTCCGCGCCCTTGCGCAGCACCAGGGTGGCACGGCCCCGGGTGGGCGCCACATTCTCCAGCAGATTGGGCTTGTTGATGGTCCGCCACATGGTGCGGGCATAGTCCATGGCCTCCTCCTCGGAGACCTGGGTGTACTTGCGGAAGTACGAGGACGGGTCCTGGAACGCGGTCTCGCGCAGCTTGCGGAAACGGCTGAGATACCAGGTCTCGATGTCCTCGGCCCGCGCGTCCACGTACACACTGAAGTCGAAGTAGTCGGCGAGCCCGACCCTGGTGCGGCCGTCCTTGCCGGGCAGCGCGGGCTGCAGCACGTTGAGGCCCTCGACGATCAGGATGTCGGGGCGCCGCACGGTGAGCCGCTCGCCCGGCACGATGTCGTAGATCAGGTGCGAGTAGACGGGCGCCGTCACCTCGTCCTTGCCGGCCTTGATGTCGGCGACGAAACGGGTCAGGGCACGCCGGTCGTACGACTCCGGGAACCCCTTGCGCGACATCAGCCCGCGCGCCTGGAGCTCCTTCATCGGCAGCAGGAATCCGTCCGTGGTCACCAGCTCCACCCGGGGGTGCTCGGGCCAGCGGGCCAGCAGCGCCTGGAGGATACGGGCGCTGGTCGACTTGCCGACGGCGACACTGCCCGCGACCCCTATGACGAACGGGGTGCCGCGCTGCGCGCCGTGGCCGTTGCCCGCGTCCCCGAGGAAGGTGTTGAGGGCGCCGCGCAGGCCGGAGGTGGCCTGGACGTAGAGATTGAGGAGCCGCGAGAGCGGCAGATAGACGTCCCGCACCTCGTCGAGGTCGATGACGTCCCCGAGCCCGCGCAGCTGCTCCACCTCGGCGGCGGTCAGCGGCAGCGGGGTCTTGTCGCGCAGGGCACTCCATTCGGCGCGGGACAGGTCGACGTACGGCGTCGCAGCGGGCTCGGCGCGTCGATGGGTGCTCCGTGGCGGCGAAGTGATCACGGGTTCATTGTCGCGGGAGTTTCCACGCAGTGGGGGGTGGGGTCGGTCACGTGGAGAGACGAAAGGGCTCGTACCGGGCGTGCCGCCCACGGTCCGGACCCGGTCATGGCGGAGGGGGAACCGAACCCGGAACCGGTGCCGGTGGCGGCGTCCGAGCAGTCGCCGCAGAGGTGCGAGGCGCCGGACGTGCCGTTCCCGGCGAGGTCCAGCCGCCCGCCGTGGCCGTCCTGCCAGGGGCCCCGCAGCCGGCTCCTCGTCCGTGCGAGCGGGGAGCCGCCCGGCTCCGGAGGGACGTGCACGGAGCGGAGGACCAGCAGCAGGATGACCAGCCCCGTGGGAACGAGCAGCACGAGGCCCGTACCGGTGCTCAGCCCCCGCACGATCGCGGTTCTGTCCGGCATCGGGCGCTTCGGCCGATGGGGCGAAGGAGGCCCGGGGCGCGGCCCACGCGATGCACCCTCGGGTCCCTGCCCGCGGCCGCGGGAATCAGCATCCGCGGCCGATCCGCAGCGACCGGTCCGGGCCGGGAGCCGGTCGTACGGTGTCGGTTCCACGTTGACCGTGAAGCCGTCGGGACGGGTCAGCGGCCGGGCCGGTCGTACCGCCGCCGCGCCTCGCTCCGCCCGGGTTCCGGCTCGCGGGCGGTGGTCAGCCGGGTGGCCCGGACCGGTCCAGGCGCTCCGTCGAACAGGCGGAAGCGGCAGGGGTGTTGACGAAGTGGCCCCCGATGCCGTTTCCCGGGATCCCGTTCCTTTCCACCGGCGTAATCATGACCATTCTTGTCACTGACCTGTCAGGTTGGTCTGCGGGATTGCCTCCTGTATGAATGGACAACAGCAGGCCGCACTCGGGGATTTGGGTGTGGCGTGCATGCGGTTTCTTGACCGGAAACCGTTTTCTTTATTCACGGGGAGACAATCGAATGAACAAGGGCATACGTATGCGCCTGATGTCCGGGACTGCCGCCGTATTCGCGGCCGCGGCCCTCGTGCTGACGGCGTCGCCGGCGAACGCCACTTCGGCCTCCACTTCGGTGGGCATCCCGGGTGGCAACAAGATCTCGGTGAATGCCTGGCACTGCGGGTTCTACGTGAGCGCCTGTGACTGGAAGGCGTCCACGAAGATGTCGGGGACGAACCCGCGCAAGGCGAAGTGGATCCAGAACCGCGCCGAACTGCAGGCCCACGGTGTCAGCGTTTCTCTCACGATCTCCAAGAACCCCGAGGCCACGCTCACGATGAAGAGCCGGTCCCTGGGGGAGGTCCGCTGGAAGAACACCAACGCCAACATCTCCGACACCTACGGCCAGATGCGTCCGGGTGGCGCCACCACGTACGTGTCGACCAAGAGCTGCGGTTCGGCCAAGGTGACCAACTCGATCAACATCAGCGAGAAGTGCGCCTACGCGGGCGCCGCCTGATCATCCGCCGCTTCGGCTGAGCCGATGCGGCGCGTGAAACGAGTTGAGGTGCCACACCGTCAGGGCCCGGCGTTGTGGCACCTCTTCGTGAGCCTGCAGGACGACGCACGGGGGCGTTCGGTGACATTCGGTGCAGTGACGCGTGGCAGCAGGCCGGCGTCCCGCTTTGTGGGGGCATTCATGTGCGCCGCCCTCATGACGTCATGCACATCCATCTCCACATCAGGTGAGTCCGGGGGGCGCGAATCCGCGGCCGCCCGGCAATTCGATCTGCTGGTCAGCGCAGAGAACGGCTACTACTACCATGCGTTCCTGCGGCAGCAGCCGGCGGGACCTCAAGCGCAGTCCTTTGCGCTGCGGACGCTTTCGGAACTGGGCCGCGCTCCCAGGACGAGCATGGATTCGGCCCGGGCCACTTCATTTCGCCGGGGAGCGCTGGAGACCTCCTCGCTCTGGGGCCGTGACTGGATGATCCCGCTGTGGCGTGCCGGTGCCGGCGAGGTCCTGGGCGCCCGTGATGCGGACGACGTGAACGGATTCCGGGCCAGGGGCGGCTGGTACGTCGACTCCGCCCTCGGTGACGACGGGGACGCCGCGCACCTGGGCGCCACCTGGGCGGCCCTCGAAGTGCTCGGTGCACTCGGGCGGCTGGACGGCCTTCCGACGGCGGACCGGGCCGCCACCGTCGCCTGGCTGCGCTCGCTGGAAGGGAGATCCCGGGCGCTCGACCGGAGCAGCGCACTGGCCCGCTCGCTCCGGTTGCTGAACGAGCCCGTACCCGCCGGCCTCACCCGGATCGCCGCGCCGCGCACGGACGACTTCACGGCCCTCACGCCCGACGCCCGGGCGACCCGGCTCGCCGACACCTACAGCTACGTGCTGATCCAGGAGGCGGCGGGGAGGCGGCCCGCCGTGAACCGCGCGGTCTGGGAGCCGGTGCTCCGGGACGGTGTCACGACACTCCCGTACGAGCAGCTCTACGACCTGGTCCACGTACTGAAAGCGGCCGGATCACCGAAGAGCGTGTTCGCACCGGTGCTGAAGAGGCTCGACGGCGAGCGGCTCGACGACGGGACGGTACGCGACCCCGACGCCTACATCGGTGACCCGGACGCCTCCCTTTTCGTGCAGCGGCTGCGGACGCTGGCCGGCTGGTCGCGCAAGGACCCCGGGCTGCTGACGGCGGTGGCGCGCGAGGAGAAGTCCGGCGAGGCCGGCCAGGAGGACGCCGAGCGGCTGAACCGGGCCGCTCTGCGCCACGTCACCGCGGGCGGTGGCACGAGCGAACCGGCGCGGCGGCTGTGCGCCGACCCGCAGGTGCTGCCCGCCACGGTGACCGAGCGGAACGCCACCCCGTGGCAGCGCACCACCCTCACCTGCACCGACGCAGGGGCCTCGCCGGTCACCCCGGAGATCGGCACCTGGAACCTGGACACCCCGGACCGGGTGGTGGCGGCGGCGACGGTCGCCGTCGGGCTCGCCGACAGCGGCCGACGCGACCGTGTTCCGTCCTGGATCACCGCCGACGCCCTGAATCAGTGGGCCCGCAATCCGGACCGCTTCACCTCCGT
The DNA here is from genome assembly GCF_029428675.1 of Streptomyces sp. JH14. Lineage (GTDB taxonomy): Bacteria > Actinomycetota > Actinomycetes > Streptomycetales > Streptomycetaceae > Streptomyces. Next base: position 4,334,491 of record NZ_JAJNEL010000001.1, read on the forward strand.
CTACACCTACGCGCTGGTCGTACGGGCGTACTCGCTGCTCGGCGGCGCGCCGGACACGACGCTGCGCGAAGCCGTCGGGCGCGGCATCACGCCGTACCGGGGCTGTCCCGGGCTGCCCGACCTGTTCCAGGTCGGTGGCGGGGACACCGCCTGCGATCTGAAGACCACCTGGGGTGTGTGGATGTTGGACCGGCAACTGAACGGCATCATCGGCGGGCTGCCGACCGGCACCGCGAACAACGGAAAGCGAGCGACAGTTCGGTGAACGCATTGCTGCGGGCCGAGGGTGTGGGCAAGTCCTACACCCTGCGCGGAAGAAGGGTCGATGCCCTGCGCGGCGTCGACCTTGCGGTGAGGGGAGGCGAGGTCACCGCACTGGTCGGCCACTCGGGCTCCGGGAAGACCACGCTCCTGCACATTCTCGGGCTGCTGACCCCGCCGGACAGCGGCCGGGTGTTCGTCGCAGGCGGCGGTGGCACGGGTACCGACGCCGCTCGTTCCGTCGGCAGTGGGCCCGTCGACACGGCGGGCCTCTCGGACGGAGCGCTGGCTGATCTGCGTCGCAGCCGGCTCGGGTTCGTGTTCCAGTCGTACAACCTGCTGCCGCAGCACTCGGCGCTGCGCAACGTCGTCCTGCCGTTCCTCGGCCGTCGCAGCGAGGGTGAGGCACGCGCCCGCGCACTGCTGGCGCGGGTCGGGCTCGCGGAGCGTGCCGACCATCTGCCGGGAGAGCTGTCGGGTGGTGAGCAGCAGCGGGTGGCACTGGCGCGGGCGCTGATCAACGATCCGCCCGTGGTGCTGGCCGACGAGCCGACCGGGAACCTCGACACGGAGAGCGAGGACGCGCTCCTCGGGTTGTTCCGGGAACTGGCGGACGAGGGCCGGGCGGTGCTCCTCGTGACGCACAACCCGGCGGTGTCGGAGTTCGCGGACGTGGTGCACCGCCTGGAGAAAGGCACGTTCGAGAAGCCCCTGAGCAAGCCCGTCGAGGCAGCTCCGGCCGAGCACGGAACGGAGAGCGCGGAATGAACGTATTCAGTCTGGCGCTGGCGAATGTCCGCGCCCTGCACCGCCGCCTGTTCGGCCTGGTGGCGTTGGTCTCGGTCGCTGCCGCCGTGTGTCTCGGTGCCCTGGGCATCGCCGACCGGGCGCAGGGCGCCACCGACTCGGGCGTCAAGGAGAGCAGCGCCAACCGCAGCATCACCGTCGACCGCCCCGACCGGCGCCCCGACACCCCGCAGCTGACGGACCGTACCGCTGCCCGGCTTGCGAAGCTTCCGCACGTCGAGTCGGTGCAGCACCGGGCACAGGTGTCGTTCGGGGTCATGACCGCGGCGGGAGACACCGTCCTGCTCTACGCGACGACCTACCGGCCCGCACTGACGCCGCCGGTCACCAAGTCCGTACGCAAGGAGCTCTTCCCCCTGCGCCCGGGCGAGATCGTGGCACCGGCCGCGTCGCAGGGGGTGGACCTGAGCAAGCTGGTGGGCCAGGAGATCGAGATCGAGACCACCCGCTTCGTACGACAGGGCGAGGGGACCGGAGTCGGCGGACACGCCCGCCTGGTCGGGGTGTACGACCCGACGTGGCAGCTGGACAACCCGGATGCCGCGTACGCCGCCGACGCCACCGTGGTCACATGGGCGGCGCAGCGGGCCGGCCAGCCGGAGAAGAGCTATCTCGGCACCGTCGGCTACGACCAGCTGACCGTGGTCGCCAGGACGGCGGCGGACGTGCCGGACGTGACGAAGGCGGTGCAGAAGCTGGGCTATCCGGCGGTCACGCTCCAGCAGCAGCTCGATGCCCTGCCCGCGGTCCTGGAGATGATCAAGACGGTCGGTCAGGTGCTGCTCGGGGTGCTCGGGGTGTTGGCGTTCGTGGGCGCGGTCACCGTGACCGGCGCGTTGTCGCGGCAGCGGGCGCAGGAGATCGGCATCCTCAAGGCGGTCGGTTTCCGCACCAGGTCGGTGCTGACGATGCTGGTCGCGGAGATGGCGCTGGTCGGTGCCGTCGCCGCGCTGATCGGCGCCGTGCTCGGCGCGGTGCTCGGCAGTGGCGCCGCGGCGCTGCTGCGTGGCAGCGCGGACCTGGCGCCGTACGTGAAGGGCTGGGTGCTGCTGCCGCCCGCGGGCACCCTGCTTCTGCTCCTCGGGCTGACGGTGCTGGTGGTGGCGATGGGTTCGCTGGCCCCGGCGCGCCGTGCGGCGAGGATGTCCCCCACCGATGCGATGAAGGACTGGTGAGTCCCCCCATGCCGTACCCCACGACCCGCAGGAGCCGGCGCTCCGAGCACCACGCACGGCTGACCGGTCCGGCCCGAGCAGCTCTCCTCCTCGTTGCGTTCGGCTCGACGGCCGCGCTGACAACGGCCTGTTCGGGCCCGGGGGGAGTGGACCTGGGCAACGACTGGCAGGGCTCCCGGACCTTTGCGCTCGCCGACGTCGACGGACTGGTCACCGTCGTCGGGATCAACCCGGACAAGCCCAGGGCGGAGAGTCTGGTCGTCGTGCCCCAGCAGGCCGACGACGACGATGCGATCAGCCCGCACATCGTCGAACTGGCCGATGGACGCTGGCTGCTGACCGTCCCTCGCAAGGGCGGCAAGCCGGACCGGCGGTACGAGATCGACCGCAAGGACCACACTCTTGACGGCATGACGGGCGACGAACGGCTGCGCCGGATCCTGCCCGGCAAGAGCCTGGTCGCCGAGGTCGCGGGGCTGCCCGATACCAAGTCGGCGAGCGGCGCCGCGGAGTCCAGCGTGCTGGTACGGGACCCGGCGAACTGGACCACGAAGCGCGTGATCAAGGTCCCCGGCATCATCGACCTCGCGGCCTCCGACCCGGCTTCGGACACGATCTGCCTGGGCAGCGACTCGGGTGGCACCAGGATCTCCGTCGCGGATCTGGCCAACGGGCGGGTCACCTCCGTGTCCGTCCCGAAGGGCCTGGACGTCAAGGACCTCGCCTGTCCGTCCGGCCATCCGGTCATCGTCGGCTCTCCGGCCGCGGGCCGGTCCGGCGACGTGAAGGTCTCCCTGACCCGCAGCGCCGCCGAGACGGTGGTCCGGGTGGACGGTGGCCGGGTCGATGCGGTGGCGGCGACGGGCTCCTCCCTCGTGGTCGCGGTGGCCACGGGCAACGACACGGAGCTGGTGGAGGTCGATTCCGCCAGCGGCAAGGAGTTGCACCGCGCCCGCACCAAGGACCTGGCCGCGTCCCTGAACATCACCCCCAGCTCGACGGGCTGGCTCGTCTACACCGAGAACACGGTGACGCGCGTGAACCTCGCCACGGGCGAGGCGAAGCGGTTCGACCTGCCGGGAACCCTGCTGGACTCCTGAACCCGCTCACGCGGCGCCCTCCTGGAGGAGGAACGGCTCACGGCATGCGCCGTTCCTCCTTCGCCGGACGGTGCCGGCGGGCGGCTTCGAGTTCTTCGAGGGGGTCCGGGGCGGGCGGGAGGTGGGGTGCGCAGTCGGGGCAGGCGTAGACGTTCCAGCCGGGGCCGCTGGCGCTGTGGATCTCCTGGATCAGGACGGGGGTGTCGGTGATCCGATGGCAGCGCAGGCACATGCGTACCGGGTCGGGCATCAGGCCACCTCCATGCCGTGGATCCAGTACGGGCCCTCGTCGTCGAGGCCGATCGTGGCGAGGAACAGGGCCCGGCGGCGCTGTCGCTGTTCGTGTGCGGTGAGGTACGGGCGTACGAGGGCGCTCGCGCTGCCGTCGAGCGGTGCGTCCAGGGGGTGCGGTCGGTGGGGTGGTGGGGGAGCGGCGATTCGCGCGCCACGTTCGGTGGGTCGGCCGGGTTCTGCGCGGCGGGGTTTGAACAGGGCCGTGGCCCAGGCGATGAGGCGGCCTACGAGGTCGGTCACGTCGTCAGCTCCGATTCGGCGGGAGGCATCGGCCGGGCGTGTATCCCTGCCGCGAGATCCGTTGCTGAAGCTGACGCTAATGAAGGACATCTATAGATGTCTATAGTGAACAAGTGATGTGAGCTCCTGTGTTCGGGTATCCGTGTCTGTGTACGGTCCGGGCGTGATGAAGTACGACCCGACGCGTCCGAAGTGGATGCAGATCGCCGAAGTGATCCGCGCACGCATCGCGAGCGGTGAGTATCCGCCGCACCACCGTCTCTCCGAGATGCAGATGGAGCAGGAGTTCGGCGTAGCGAGAGTCACCGTCCGCAAGGCAACCGCCGCCCTGCGGGAAGAGGGCGCGATCGTCACGTCCCACGGCATGGGCTCGTTCGTCGCCGATCGGCGGCACGGCGAAGACGCCGATCCGGGGGACGCGGCCCAGTAGCTGCGGGATAATCACGGGCATGGCCACTGAACCCGCCGTGTCCGAGCTTCGCCGGGCCAAGTTTGCGAGGCGACTGCCCGGAGATCTCTCCGAACTGGTCGGCCCGGACCACGGCGTCGTCGAACTGCCCCTTCACCTTGCCTGGTCGGGACTGCGCCGGTTCGATCTGGACGAGCCCCGGCTGAGGATGGGTCTCTACCGGATTCTCCTGGCCGAGGGGATGCGCGAGGACCTGGTCCGGTACGTGAACCGGGACGTGTTGGTGGCCGTCTGGCCGGTGCTGCGGACGCTGGTGAGCCGCGCCATACGCGATGTCTGGGAGGAAGCGTTCGCCGAGCTGCATGCCGGCGATCAGGCCGCCGCGTGAGGCTTCCGCCGCTGCACAAGCGGCTGCTGGACGACGTGATCGCCGTGGGCGCGCCCTTTCCCCTCGTTCTGACCGGCGGATATGCCGTGCAGGCGCACGGTCTGGTGGACCGGCTCAGTCAGGATCTCGACGTGGCCACCGAGAGTCCGGCCCGGATGGCCGATATTGCGGCCGCTCTCCGGGCGGGGCTCGAGGGGCGGGGCTGGCAGGTCCGGCAGATCGAGACGGATCCCCTGTCCGCGCGGCTCGTGGTCACTGACTCGGGCACGGGTGAGCAGTGTGAGGTGGACATCCTCAAAGAGGCGCTCTGGTATCCGGCTGTGCAGACCGATTACGGTCCCGTGCTCGCCGTCGAGGATATCGTCGGGACGAAGGTGCGCGCCCTGGCCGACCGTGGACTTCCCCGGGACCTGATCGACGTTCACGCAGCCTCCGGCCGTTGGCCCGAGGCGGAACTGGAGGCGTTCGGTCGCCGTCATGCGCGAGAGGAGTTCTCCCTCGTGGACCTCCGGGCTCGGCTGGCCGGGGCGTACTGGATCGACGACGCCGAGTTCGAGGCCTACGGCCTGACCGCCCCTGAGATCGCAGTGCTCCGGCGGTGGGCGCAGGAGTGGGAAGCGGATCTGGGGCTGCGGCTGGCAGAGGAATACGGCGACTGCGCCGACGAATGATCCCGGGTGCCCCGTTCCCCTTCTGCGACGATGCCGAGTGAAGTGAGGGGAGGGCGGCCACGAAAGGATCGGGAGCGTTATGTGTGGAATCGTCGGGTACGTCGGTGGGCAGTCCGCGCTTGATGTCGTCGTCGCAGGGCTGAAGCGCCTCGAATACCGGGGTTACGACTCCGCGGGCGTCGCCGTCCTCGCGGACGGCGGGCTCGCCTCCGTGAAGAAGGCCGGGAAGCTCGTCAATCTGGAGAAGGCGCTGGGCGAGCAGCCGCTCCCGGCCGGTACCACCGCCATCGGGCACACCCGCTGGGCCACCCACGGCGGTCCCACCGATGCCAATGCCCACCCCCATCTCGACAACGCGGGGCGCGTCGCCGTCGTGCACAACGGGATCATCGAGAATTTCGCCGCGCTGCGTGCCGAACTCGCCGAGCGCGGGCACGATCTGGCGTCCGAGACCGACACCGAGGTCGTCGCCCATCTGCTTGCCGAGGCGTACTCGTCGAGCGGTGATCCGGCGGAGGCGATGCGGCAGGTGTGCCGGCAGCTCGAGGGGGCGTTCACTCTCGTCGCCGTGCACGCCGATGAGCCGGACGTGGTGGTGGGGGCCCGGCGGAACTCGCCGCTGGTGGTCGGGGTCGGGGACGGTGAGGCGTTTCTGGCCTCCGATGTGGCCGCGTTCATCGCGCACACCCGGTCCGCGATCGAGCTGGGGCAGGATCAGGTCGTCGAGCTGCGCCGGGAGTCCGTCACGGTCACGGACTTCGACGGGCAGCCCGCCGACGTCCGTGAGTACCACGTGGACTGGGACGCGTCCGCCGCCGAGAAGGGCGGCTACGACTACTTCATGCTCAAGGAGATCGCCGAGCAGCCGAAGGCCGTGGCCGACACCCTCCTCGGGCGGATCGACGGCGCCGGCACGCTCCACCTCGACGAGGTGCGCATCCCGCCGCATGTGCTCCGGGAGGTCGACAAGGTCGTCATCGTCGCCTGCGGGACCGCGTTCCACGCCGGGATGATCGCCAAGTACGCCATCGAGCACTGGACCCGGCTGCCCTGCGAGACGGAGCTCGCCAGCGAGTTCCGCTACCGCGACCCGATCCTCGACCAGCGCACCCTGGTCATCGCGATCTCCCAGTCCGGGGAGACGATGGACACGCTGATGGCGCTGCGGCACGCCCGCGAGCAGGGCGCGAAGGTCCTCGCCATCTGCAACACCAACGGGTCGACTATTCCGCGCGAGTCCGACGCCGTGCTGTACACGCACGCCGGGCCGGAGGTCGCCGTCGCCTCGACCAAGGCGTTCCTGACGCAGCTCGTCGCCTGCTATCTCGTCGCCCTGTATCTCGGCCAGACCCGCGGGACGAAGTGGGGCGACGAGATCCGGACCGTCGTGAGGCAGCTCTCCGACGTCCCCGGGCAGGTCGAACGGGTCCTGGGGACCATGGAGCCGGTGCGCGCGCTGGCCCGTTCGCTGGCGCACCACGACACGGTCCTCTTCCTGGGGCGCCATGTGGGCTATCCGGTGGCCCTCGAAGGCGCGTTGAAGCTCAAGGAGCTCGCGTACATGCACGCCGAGGGCTTCGCGGCCGGTGAGCTCAAGCACGGGCCGATCGCGCTCATCGAGGACGATCTGCCGGTCGTCGTGGTCGTGCCGTCGCCGCGTGGCCGGTCGGTGCTCCACGAGAAGATCGTGTCGAACATCCAGGAGATCCGGGCCCGCGGCGCCCGCACCGTCGTCATCGCGGAGGAGGGCGACGAGGCGGTCGTTCCGTATGCCGATCATCTGATCTGGATTCCCGTGACGCCTACGCTTCTCCAGCCGCTGGTGGCGACCGTGCCGCTGCAGGTCTTCGCCTGCGAACTGGCCACCGCCCGCGGCAACGAGGTGGACCAGCCGCGCAATCTGGCGAAGTCCGTCACCGTCGAGTGAATCAATGAACCAGTGAATGAGTGAGTGAGCGCGTGATCATCGGGGTCGGGATCGATGTGGCGGAGATCGAACGGTTCGAAGCCGCGCTGGAGCGTACGCCGCATCTGGCTCAGCGGCTCTTCCTGGACAGCGAACTGCTGCTGCCCAGCGGCGAGCGGCGCGGAGTCGCCTCGCTGGCCGCCAGGTTCGCCGCCAAGGAGGCCGTCGCGAAGGCGCTCGGCGCGCCCGCCGGGCTGCTCTGGACGGATGCAGAGGTGTTCGTCGAGGACAGTGGGCAGCCCCGGCTGCGGGTCGTCGGCACGGTCGCCGCGCGCGCGGCCCAGCTGGGCGTGCGGCACTGGCACGTCTCGCTGAGCCACGACGCGGGGGTGGCGTCGGCCGTGGTGATCGCGGAGGGTTGACCGTATGCGAACTGCGTACAGCGTGGAGACCGTGCGGGCCGCCGAGCGCGCCCTGATGGCACGGCTGCCCGAGGGCGCCCTCATGCAGCGGGCCGCCGCCGGCCTCGCCGCGGCCTGCGCCGATCTGCTGCGGCGGAGCGGCCGGGTGTACGGGTCCCGGGTCGTCCTGCTCGTCGGCAGCGGTGACAACGGCGGCGACGCGCTGTACGCGGGGGCCCGGCTGGCCCGGCGCGGCGCGGGCGTCCGCGCGCTGCTGACCGCGCCGGACCGTGCCCACGAGGGCGGAGTCGCGGCGCTCCGCGCGGCCGGCGGACGGGTGGCGGACGCCGGGGACGCCGACGCGTTCCCGGCCGGCCGCGTCGATCTCGTCGTCGACGGCATCACCGGCATCGGCGGCCGCGGCGGGCTGCGCGAGGGCGCGGCCGCGCTGGTGCGGGCCGTCGAGGCGACCGGGGCGCCGGTCGTCGCCGTCGATCTGCCCAGCGGCGTCGAGGCGGACACCGGGGAGGTGCTCGGCGACTGCGTGCGGGCCGATGCGACGGTCACCTTCGGCACGTACAAACCAGGGCTGCTCGTCGACCCGGCCGCCGACCGGGCGGGCGCGCTGCACCTCGTCGACATCGGGCTCGGTGAGGAGCTGCCCGACGTTCCCGATCTGGAGGCGCTGCAGTATGCGGACGTCGCCGCGCTCCTGCCGCTTCCCGCCAGTGAGAGCGACAAGTACCGGCGCGGGGTCGTCGGCATCGTCGCCGGGTCCGCCCGGTATCCGGGGGCGGCGGTGCTCGCCGTCGGCGGGGCGCTGCGCGGCGGTGCGGGGGCGGTGCGGTACGTCGGTCCCGGCGCGGACGCCGTGATCGCCCGGCACCCCGAGACCCTGGTCCACGCGGGGCCGCCGTCGAAGGCGGGACGGGTGCAGGCGTGGGTCGTCGGCCCCGGGCTCGGTGACGGCACGGCGGCCGTCTCGGCGGTCGCCGATGTGCTGGCCGCCGAGGTCCCGGTGCTGGTGGACGCGGACGGGCTGCGGCTGCTCGACGCCTCCGTCGTACGGTCGCGCACCGCGCCGACGCTGCTGACCCCGCACGCCGGGGAGGCCGCCGCGCTGCTCGGCGTCCCGCGCGAGGCGGTCGAAGCGGGGCGGCTCGCCGCCGTACGGGAGCTCGCCGCCCGCTTCCGCGCCACCGTGCTGCTCAAGGGCTCGACGACCCTCGTCGCCACCGACGCCGAGCACACTCCCGTCCGGGTTAACCCGACCGGCACCTCCTGGCTGGCCACGGCGGGCAGCGGCGACGTCCTCTCCGGGCTGACCGGCTCCCTGCTGGCCGCGGGCCTCGCCCCGCGCGACGCCGCCTCCGTGGGCGCGTATGTGCACGGTCTGGCGGCCCGGCTCGCCTCGGACGGCGGTCCGGTCGCCGCACAGGATGTCGCGGACGCGGTCCCCGCGGCGTGGCGGGACGTACGCGCCTGAGCCATTCTGGGCAGCAACGGACGAGGAACGGCAAGGAACCGCAGACAAGAGCCGGTGAGGAGTGGTCGGCGGTGGGCAACAGCTCCCTACGCGTACGCCGGGTGTACGACCCGCAGGAGGACGGTGACGGGACCCGTGTCCTCGTCGACCGGCTCTGGCCCCGTGGCGTCGCCAAGGACCGGGCCGCGATCGACCGGTGGCTCAAGGACCTCACCCCGACGAACGAACTGCGCTCCTGGTACCACGAGGACCGCACCGGCACCCGCTACGACGAGTTCGTCGACCGCTACCGTGCCGAGCTCGCCGGGCCCGCCTGCGCGGCGGCGGTCGACGAGCTGGTGGAGCTGGTCCGCGGTGGACCGGTCACCCTGGTCACGGCGGTGAAGGACGTCCCGAAGAGCCATGTCCCGGTCCTCGTCGAGCACGTGGAACATGAGCTGCGCCGTCGATGACGCCTGTGGTGCCGCGCCGGGTACCGCTGACGCGCCTCGCCGGACCTGCCGGCTGAAGGCCCTGTCGGGTGCCTCTGAGAGACTGGGCGCGATGAACGAGACAGCGTCCTTGAGAGCCCGAGCCGAGATCGACCTCGCCGCACTGCGCGCCAACGTGCGTGTGCTGCGCGCCAAGGCGGCCGGCGCGCACCTCATGGCCGTCGTCAAGTCCGACGCCTACGGGCACGGGGCGGTGCCCTGCGCCAGGGCCGCGCTCGAGGCCGGGGCGACCTGGCTCGGCACCGCGACGCCGCACGAGGCGCTGGCCCTGCGCGCCGCCGGGCTCGGCGGCCGGATGATGTGCTGGCTGTGGACGCCGGGCGGCCCCTGGCGCGAGGCGATCGAGGCCGACATCGACGTGTCGGTGAGCGGCATGTGGGCGCTGCGCGAGGTCGTCGCCGCGGCCGGTGAGGCGGGGCGGCCGGCCAGGATCCAGCTCAAGGCCGACACGGGCCTCGGCCGCAGCGGCTGCCAGCCCGCCGACTGGCCCGAGCTGGTCGCCGCCGCCCGCACCGCCGAGGAGGCGGGCACCGTCCGGATCACCGGCCTCTGGTCCCACTTCGCCTGCGCGGACGAGCCGGGCCATCCGTCGATCGCCGCCCAGCTGGCCGTGTACCGGGACATGGTGGCGTACGCGGAGAAGGCAGGGGCCGAACCCGAGGTGCGGCACATCGCCAACTCCCCGGCGACGCTGACGATCCCCGAGTCGCACTTCGATCTCGTACGGACCGGAATCGCCATGTACGGCATCTCGCCCAGCCCCGAGCTCGGCACCCCGGCCGACTTCGGGCTGCGCCCGGTGATGACGCTCGCGGCGTCGCTCGCCCTGGTCAAGCAGGTACCGGCCGGTCACGGCGTCAGTTACGGGCACCACTACACGACATCGGCCGAGACGACACTCGGCCTGGTACCGCTCGGCTATGCGGACGGCATCCCGCGCCACGCCTCCGGGCGCGGCCCGGTCCTGGTCGGCGGTGCGCGGCGGCGGATCGCGGGCCGGGTGGCGATGGACCAGTTCGTCGTCGACCTCGACGGGGACGTCGTCGAGGCGGGCAGCGAAGCGGTGCTGTTCGGCCCGGGGGACCGGGGTGAGCCGAGCGCCGAGGACTGGGCGGAGGCCGCCGGCACGATCGCGTACGAGATCGTCACGCGCATCGGCGGACGCGTACCGCGCGTCTATCTCCACGAGACACCGGCCGATCCGGTCTGATCAGGCATGTTCTGTATGTCCTGCACGTCCTGTCCTGACCCGATCTGACGGACAACGACCGACGAGGAGCGCGCACCGGTGAGCGAGAGCAGCGCGGGGGATGCGATGGCGACAGTGACCGCTGTGGCGGTCGGCTGGCGCCGGGCAGGCATCGCCGGAGCCGCCATAGGCGTGATCGCGGCCGGTGCGGCGGCCGGTGTGGCGGTCGAGCGGATGACCGTCGGCCGGGGCATGCGCAGGAGGGCCAGGCTGGCGCTGGACGCCTCAGGACCGTACGGCTCGCTGCGCGGTATGCCCGGCCGGGCCACCGCCGACGACGGCACCGAGCTGTACTACGAGGTCGACCAGGTCGAGCCGGACGGCGGTACGGGCGCGGGCAACGGACCGGGCGCGAGCGCCGGGGCCACCGGCACCGGATCGCGCCGGCGGCGGCTCTTCGGCCGCAAGGCCCCCGGGCCCGTCACCGTCGTCTTCAGCCATGGTTACTGCCTCAGTCAGGATTCCTGGCACTTCCAGCGGGCGGCGCTGCGCGGGCTGGTGCGTACGGTGCACTGGGACCAGCGCAGCCACGGCCGCTCCGAGCGCGGCCGGGCGCAGGCCGACGGCGTGACGGTCGGCATCGACCAGCTCGGCCGGGATCTGAAGGCGGTCATCGACGCAGCCGCCCCCGAGGGCCGGCTGGTGCTGGTCGGGCACTCGATGGGCGGCATGACGATCATGGCGCTGGCCGATCAGCACCCCGAGCTGGTGCGGGACCGGGTCGCCGCGGTCGCGTTCGTCGGAACGTCGAGCGGGAAGCTCGGCGAGGTCAGCTTCGGGTTGCCGGTCGCGGGCGTGAACGCCGTGCGCCGGGTGCTGCCCGGGGTGCTGAAGGCGCTCGGCTCGCAGGCGGAGCTGGTGGAGCGGGGGCGGCGGGCGACCGCCGATCTCTTCGCCGGGCTGATCAAGCGGTACTCGTTCGGTTCGCGGGACGTGGACCCGGCGGTCGAGCGGTTCGCCGAGCGGCTGATCGAGTCCACCCCGATCGACGTGGTCGCGGAGTTCTACCCGGCCTTCACCGAGCACGACAAGAGCGCGGCGCTGCCCGCGTTCTTCGACGTTCCGGTGCTGATCCTGGCGGGCGACAAGGACCTGGTGACGCCCAGCTCGCACAGTGAGACCATCGCCGACCTCCTGCCGGAGGCGGAGCTGGTCATCGTTCCGGACGCCGGGCATCTGGTGATGCTGGAGCACCCGGAGACGGTGACCGACCGGCTGGCGGACCTGTTGGTGCGGATCGGAGCCGTGCCGTCAGCGACTAACGTTGGCGGGCATGGAAGCAGCGCACAACAGCCTGGCGGCTGAGCCCGGACGGGCCCCGGTCGCGCACACCGCGCCCGGGGACGCCCCGGTCACCGCCCGTCTCGACGTCACCTCCCCCGAACAGATGCAGGACCTGGGCCGCCGGATCGCCGGTCTGCTGCGCCCCGGCGACCTCGTGATGCTCAGCGGGGAGCTCGGCGCGGGCAAGACGACGCTGACCCGGGGGCTCGGCGAGGGCCTCGGGGTGCGCGGCGCCGTCACCTCCCCCACCTTCGTGATCGCCCGCGTCCACCCGTCGCTGGGCACCGGACCGGCGCTCGTCCACGTCGATGCGTACCGGCTGGGCGGCGGGCTCGACGAGATGGAGGACCTGGACCTCGACGTCTCGCTGCCGGAGTCCGTGGTGGTCGTGGAATGGGGTGACGGCAAGGTCGAGGACCTGTCGGACGACCGGCTGCAGGTGGTGATCCACCGCGCGGTCGGAGACACGGACGACGAACGGCGCTCGGTGACGCTGGTCGGGATCGGCGCGCGCTGGTCCGGGCTGCGGACGGAGCTGGAAGCGGGGCGCCGGGACCGCTGAGCGGAGTTTTCCGACAGGGTGTCGGCATGGTGTTGCGCGGGGTGGGCCGGGCGTGGTCACATGGATGTCGAGAGCCGGTTAGGTGTACCTAACCACGCCTTCCACCGGAGCACCAGGAGGCATCCATGCCGACGCCCGAGCGTGAAGCGCAGCCGCAGCCGCCAGTGACGTCCGCGGTGTCGATGAAGGATCTGCTGGCGGCCTGCGCCGCAGCCACCGCGGTCTCCACGCCACCGTCCGGGGAACGCCAGGAGACCGGGAAGCACCAGGCGTCCGGGGAGCGGCCGGAGGCCGGGCAGCGCGAGGCCGCGTAGCGGGCTTCCGCCCGGGCGTTACGGGACGACGACCACCTTGACGTCGACGGTCGCGAAGGTCCACATCGCGTTGCCGTCCGCCCGCTTCATCCGTACCCCGCCGGTCCTGCGCGACGGGTCGGGGCTCTCCATCGAGTCGTCCTTCGCCGCGCTGAACCCGACGGGCACGTTCCCGTCGGCCACGGCGAACCGCACCACGTGCTCGATCGGTACACCGTCCGAGCCCTTGATGGCGCCCGAGCGTGAACTCACCTTGTAGACCCCGGGCTTCGGGCTCACGGAGCTCGGCATGACGGCGAAGGTCCGGACCGTCTTGCCGCCCGGGCCGACCAGCCACACCCGGCGGTCGCCCAGTGCGTACACGACCCGTGTCCCGCTGCCGGAGCCGGCGGGGACCGCGAGCGGATGGTCCTTGTCCTTCGGCCTGGCGGCGTGGCCGGTGGCGGGGGCGCTGCTGGACGCCTTCGGCTTGGGGGCGGCAAGCGAGGCGGGAACGTTCGCCGACGCCTGGTAGGCCAGGAAACCGACCGCGGCGAGTGCTGCCGCGGTGAGCCCGGACACGATTCCCGCGCTGCCCCTTGCCACCGTGCGCGCCCCTTTCGCCGTCGTGTGCCGCGTCGCCGCCGTGTGTCGCGCGAGCGCTTCGCGTGCCGTGTGCGGTACGTCGTACACATGTTTTACGCCGCACCTGCGTATACCCGGTGACGGTAGCAGCAGGGCCCGGGGGGAACGGGACGCCGTACGGGGGCGCCACGGTGCCGCCGACGGAGCCGTAGGCTGTTTGCGTGCTCTTGCTCGCCATGGATACCGCCACCCCCGCCGTCACCGTCGCCCTGCACGACGGGACCTCCGTCGTCGCCGAGTCGAGTCAGGTCGACGCCCGAAGGCACGGGGAACTGCTGCTGCCCGCTGTCGACCGGGTCCTCGCCGAAGCCGGGGTGGGACTCGACGCGGTGACCGCCGTGGTCGTCGGCGCCGGCCCGGGACCGTACACGGGACTGCGCGTCGGTCTGGTGACCGCCGCGACGTTCGGCTCGGCGCTCTCCGTGCCGGTGCACGGGGTGTGCACGCTGGACGGCCTCGCGTACGCCGCCGGGCAGGCCGGCCTGGAGGGGCCGTTCGCCGTCGCGACGGACGCCCGCCGCAAGGAGGTCTACTGGGCGCGGTACGAGGACGCCCGTACCCGTGTCGGTGACCCCGCCGTCGACCGTCCCGCCGACATCGCCGAGCGGCTCGCCGGTCTTCCGGTGGCCGGGGCGGGCGCGGCGCTCTACCCCGAGGCGTTCCCGGACGCCCGTACCCCCGAGCACGTGTCCGCCGGCGCGCTCGCCGCCCTGGCAGCCGAGCGTCTCGCCGCGGGTGCGGAGCTGCTGCCGCCGCAGCCGCTGTATCTGCGCCGGCCCGATGCCCAGGTCCCGAAGAACTACAAGGTGGTCACCCCGAAGTGACGACCGCGACCGCCGTACTGCGTGAAATGCGCTGGTGGGACATCGAACCGGTGCTGGAGCTCGAACACGAGCTGTTCCCCGAGGACGCCTGGTCGGCCGGCATGTTCTGGTCCGAGCTGGCGCACGCCCGCGGCCCGCAGGCCACCCACCGCTACGTCGTCGCCGAGTCCCCGGCCACCGGACGGATCGTCGGATACGCGGGACTCGCCGCGGCCGGCGACCTGGCCGACGTCCAGACGATCGGCGTCAGCCGCGACCACTGGGGCGGTGGCCTCGGCTCCGAACTCCTCACCGATCTGCTGAAGCACGCCACGGCCTTCGAATGCGCCGAGGTGCTGCTCGAGGTGCGGGTCGACAACACCCGCGCGCAGAAGCTGTACGAACGCTTCGGCTTCGAACCGATCGGCTTCCGCCGCGGCTACTACCAGCCGGGCAACATCGATGCGCTCGTCATGCGCCTGACCGTGCAGGACCATGCGCACGAGCCCGCACAGGACCATGGACCGGACCACGTACAAGAGCCCGCACACGAGCTCGTACGAGAGACAGAGACTGACTGATGGCTGACGAACCGCTCGTACTGGGCATCGAGACCTCCTGCGACGAGACCGGCGTCGGCATCGTCCGCGGTACGACGCTGCTCGCGGACGCCGTCGCCTCCAGCGTCGACACCCATGCCCGCTTCGGCGGCGTCGTACCGGAGATCGCCTCCCGCGCCCACCTGGAATCGATGGTCCCCACCATCGAACGCGCCCTGAAGGAAGCCGGCATCAGCGCCCGTGACCTCGACGGCATCGCGGTCACGGCCGGTCCCGGGCTCGCGGGCGCGCTGCTCGTCGGCGTCTCGGCGGCGAAGGCGTACGCGTACGCGCTGAACAAGCCGCTGTACGGGGTGAACCACCTCGCCTCGCACATCTGCGTCGACCAGCTGGAGCACGGCCCGCTGCCCGAGCCGACGATGGCGCTGCTGGTCAGCGGCGGCCACTCGTCGTTGCTGCTCGCACCGGACATCACCCATGACGTACGGCCGTTGGGCGCGACCATCGACGACGCGGCGGGCGAGGCCTTCGACAAGATCGCCCGGGTGCTGGACCTCGGCTTCCCCGGCGGCCCGGTCATCGACCGGCTGGCGAAGGAGGGCGACCCGAAGGCCATCGCGTTCCCGCGCGGACTGAGCGGCTCCCGCGACGCCGCGTACGACTTCTCCTTCTCCGGCCTGAAGACGTCCGTCGCCCGCTGGATCGAGGCGAAGCGGGCCGCGGGCGAGGAGGTGCCGGTGCGGGACGTGGCGGCGTCCTTCCAGGAGGCCGTGGTGGATGTGCTCACCCGCAAGGCCGTCCGGGCCTGCAAGGACGAGGGTGTCGACCACCTGATGATCGGCGGTGGCGTCGCGGCCAACTCGCGGCTGCGGGCGCTGGCCCAGGAGCGGTGCGAGCGGGCCGGGATCCGGCTGCGGGTGCCGCGGCCGGGGCTGTGCACGGACAACGGCGCGATGGTCGCGGCGCTGGGTGCCGAGATGGTGGCGCGCAATCGGCCGGCCTCGGACCTGGAGCTGTCGGCGGACTCGTCGCTGCCGGTGACGGACACACATGTGCCGGGCAGCGCGCACCACCACGACCACGACCATGTGCACGAGATCAGCAAGGACAACCTCTACTCATGACCGTCGCCCTCATGTGGGAGGCCCGGGCCGTGGACGGCCGGGGCGCCGAGCTGCTGGAGTGGGCTCGGGCACGGGCGGGCGAGCTGGTGTACGAGCCGCTGCGGTACGAGCTGCTGCGGGCGCCGCAGGACCGGGTGCTGGTCATCACGTGGTGGGAGGCGGCGTACGGCGACGAGCTGCCCGAGCTGCCCGAGCCTGAGCCGGGGCTGATCACCCGGGCGGTGCACCGCTGGCGGTTCGAGGTCGCGGACCGGGACACCGGCCGGGTCTGAGAAGACTCGAGGGATCCTGAGATTTTCCGAAGGAAAAACGAACAGGGGTTCCGGGCCCGATAATTCGGACTTACGTTCGTCCATGTGACCGGAGACAAGAGACGCCGTCCCCGCCTGCTCAAGGTGGCCGCGACGGTGATGGGCTGCGCGCTGGTGCTCGCCGCGGCCGGGGCGGGCTGGGCGTACTGGCATCTGAACCAGAACATCCGCAGCGTGGACATCGACGCCGCGCTGGGCGACGACCGGCCGGCCAGGGCGCCCGCCGGCGTCCCGGCCGTCTCCCCGGCCCCGGCCCCGTCGGTGTCCGCGACGCCCTCCGTACCCCCGACCGGGGTGCTGAACATCCTGGTCCTCGGGTCGGACTCGCGCAGCGGCAGCCGGAACGCCGCGCTCGGCGGCGGTGACAGCACCGGCGCCCGCTCCGACACGGCGATGGTCGTCCACCTGAACGCCGACCGCACGCAGGCGACCGTCGTCAGCATCCCGCGCGACACCCTGGTGACCCGCCCCGCGTGCCCGACGTCCTCGGGCGGCACCACGTCGACGGCGTACTCCGCGATGTTCAACAGCGCGTACGCGGTGGGCGGCCCCGTCTGCGCGGTCAAGACGGTCGAGCAGCTCACCGGCGTCCGGATGGATCACTACATCGAGATCGACTTCGCCGGTTTCGCCGCCCTCGTCGACGCGCTGGGCGGGGTGAGCGTCACCACGACCGTGGACATCGACGACGACCTGAGCCACCTGCATCTCGAGGCGGGCACCCACCGGCTCGACGGCACCGAGGCCCTGGCCTTCGCCCGTACCCGCCACGGCGTGGGCGACGGCAGCGACCTGGGCCGGATCGGGCTCCAGCAGCAGTTGATCGGGGCGCTGCTGAAGGAGGCCGGGGAGACCGGTCTGCTGACCGACCCGGCAGGCCTCTACCGGATGGCGGACGCGATCACCGACAGCCTGACCACGGACACCGGCCTCGACTCGCTCGGCGAGCTGAAGGGTCTGGCGCAGAGCCTGGGGGCCATCTCCCCGACCGGGCTGACCACGGTCACCATGCCCGTCGTCACGGCCCCGTCCGACCCCAACCGGGTGGTGGCCCGGGAGCCTGCCGCGAGCGAGCTCTGGGCATCCCTGCGATAGAAGCCGAAAAGTTCTTCCGGTGGTGTGTCGATTGCGGCCTCTCCCGTTCGACGCAAGGGTGAGAGGCAGGGAAAGCCCCCGCCCTCCCGTACCGAGGAGTCGCAATGCCGCGCTTTCTGTCGATGATCCGCATCGATGAGCAGAACCTGCCCCCGCAGACCCCCGACCCCGGGTTCGAGGCGCGCATGGGGGCGCTGTTCGAGGAGATCACCAAGGCGGGCGTCATGCTGGACACCGCCGGGCTCGCCCCCACCTCGCAGGGCACCAGGGTCAGCTGGGAGGACGGCAAACTGAGCTACACCGACGGTCCCTTCACCGAGACGAAGGAAGTCGTCGGCGGTTACGCGCTCATGCAGTGCAAGGACAAGGCCGAGGCCCTGGAGTGGACCAAGCGGTTCCTGGAGATCCACCCGCAGCACTGGACCGTCACCGCCGAGGTCCGCGAGATCGCCGAGGCCTGACGCGGGCACCCGCCCTCGAACCCGGCCCGGCCGCGCTTGCTCCGCCTCCGGTCGGCTGCTCTGATGGGTGGCCGTGACGGAAGCAAGCGCGACCGCGGCGGTCGAGGCCGTGTTCAGGATCGAGTCCGCGCGGATCATCGCCGGGGCCGCCCGCATCGTGCGGGACGTGGGCATCGCCGAGGAGCTCGCGCAGGACGCTCTGGTCGCCGCGTTGGAACAGTGGCCGGAGTCGGGCGTCCCGGAGCGGCCGGGCGCCTGGCTCATGGCCACCGCCAAGCACCGTGCGATCGACCTGGTCCGCCGCAAGGAGACGTACGCCCGCAAGCTGGCCGAGGTCGGACGGACCCTGGAGGACGTCCGGCCGCCCGGGCCGGAGGACATCGCCGGCGCCGACGACATCGACGACGACCTGCTGCGGCTGATCTTCACGGCCTGCCACCCCGTGCTGTCGACCGAGGCCCGGATCGCGCTCACCCTGCGGCTGCTCGGCGGCCTCACCACCGACGAGATCGCCCGGGCGTTCCTGGCATCCGAGTCCACCGTCGCCCAGCGCATCGTCCGTGCGAAACGGACCCTGGGCCGGGCCGGCGTCCCCTTCGAAGTGCCGTACGGGGCCGAGCGTGCGGCCCGGCTCGGCTCCGTGCTCGACGTCATCTACCTGATCTTCAACGAGGGTTACGCGGCCACGGCGGGCGACGACTGGCTGCGCCCCGGACTCTGCGAGGACGCGCTGCGGCTGGCCCGCGTGCTGGCCGGACTGATGCCGCAGGAACCCGAAGTGCACGGCCTGGCCGCCCTGCTGGAGCTCCAGGCCTCCCGCACCGCGGCCAGGACGGGCCCGGGCGGCGAGCCCGTGCTGCTGGCCGACCAGAACCGGTCCCGCTGGGACCGGCTGCTGATCCGGCGCGGGTACGCGGCCCTGGAGCGGGCGAACGCGGTGGGCGACGCCCCCGGCCCGTACGCCCTGCAGGCGGCCATCGCCGCGTGCCACGCGCACGCGGTGACGTACGAGGAGACGGACTGGAAGGTCATCGCCACGCTCTACGGCCTGCTGGCCAGGGCGGCCCCGTCGCCGGTGGTGGAGCTGAACCGTGCGGTCGCGGTCTCGATGGCCGAGGGGCCGGAGGCGGGGCTCGCGCTGGTCGATGCCCTGGCCGGGGACCCGGCGCTGGCGGCGTACCACCTGCTGCCGAGTGTGCGCGGCGATCTGCTGGCGCGGCTGGGGCGTGCGGACGAGGCGCGGGCGGAGTTCGTCCGGGCGGCGGGACTGACCCGTAACGCACGCGAACGGGCGCTGCTGATGGCACGGGCGGGGGAGGGCGGCGAGGGCGGCCCGCCGGAGAAGAGCGGCGCGCCGCGATGAGTTCCGGGCGGCGGTCCGGTCTACCTTGCACAGCCGGTCCCTACCCGCACGCGTCGCCGAGGAGCAGACCATGCAGAAGATCAAGACCTTCCTGTGGTTCGACAACCAGGCCGAGGAGGCCGCGAACCACTACGTATCCGTCTTCGGAGGGGACTCGAAGGTGCTGGGCGTCTCGCACTACACCGAGGCGTCACCGGGCGAGCCGGGCACGGTCATGACCGTCGAATTCCGGCTGGCAGGCCAGGAGTACGTCGCACTCAACGGCGGCCCGCAGTTCCCCTTCACCGAGGCGATCTCGCTCTCCGTCGACTGCGAGTCGCAGGCGGAGGTCGACGAGCTGTGGGCCAAGCTCACCGACGGCGGCGAGGAGGGCCAGTGCGGCTGGCTCAAGGACCGGTACGGGCTGTCCTGGCAGATCGTCCCGCGCGGGCTGTCCGAGGCGCTCTCCGACCCGGACCCGGCCAAGGCGGACCGGGCCATGAAGGCCATGCTCGGCATGAAGAAGCTGGACATCGAGGCGCTGCGGAGCGCCTGACGGCAGGTCCGTCCCGCCCGGCCGGTCGCCCTTACGCCACTGGGGTGGCCCCGGTCATCCGCATGGAGGCGGTCCGGCCGCGCGGGCGCATCGGCCGGTCCGGGCGGTTCGTTGACCGGGTGAGCGGGCGTACCCGGCGCCCGCCACGAGAGGAGCCACGATGTCCGAACCGTACGACTACAGCATCGAGGCGGAGGAGATGGCCGAGGGGACCGAGAGCCCCTATGCCGACGACGACGCGGGATCCGAGTCCGACGGGTACGACGAGTACCTGCACAGCCCGGACCACTGAACCGGACCGGGACGGGCGGGGCTCCCCGTCGGCGACGGCCCCCCGTCCGTTCCGCGGCCGGCAGGGCGGGGTCCACGTCCCGCGCAGTTCTCCGCCGGAGGCGGCGCGCGCCGCTGGACCCGCCCCTATCCTGGCCGCGTAGCAGGAACCGCACAGGGGGAGGGTCCGATGGAGTGGTACTGGTGGTTGCTCATCATCTTCTGGACGGGCGGCTTCGGTTGGGCGGTCGACAACGTCCGTACGGCGCTGCGCAACCGCCATACACGCAAGCTGGAGCTGCTGGAGGCGAGCAAGCAGGAGCGGCTGGCCGTCGAGGCGGCGCACCGGCCGCCGGAGCCGGTCTGCGGCTGCACGCACCACCTCGCCAAACATGACAAGCAGGGCAAGTGCCATGAGCGGGTCGAGGTGCCGACGGCCTGGGACGAGAGCAAGAAGCCGGTCCGCTTCGAAGCCGGGCAGTGCAACTGCCAGCAGTACGTGGGTCCGCAGCCGCTCTCGCAGGTGTACGCCGAGGACCTGACCGACCTGGCGTAGGAACCCCGGGCCTCAGGGCTTTCGGGTGTCCGGCCGTACGGGGTGGCCGATCAGCATGGTCGGCGCCCCTGCGACCCGGGTCAGGAACACGGTGGCCGCGTTCGGGCCCTGCAGCTTCATCTTGCGGCGCACCTCCTCCGGTTCGACGGCCGAGCCCCGCTTCTTGACGGTCAGCACACCGACTTCCCGCTCCCGCAGCAGTGCCTTCAGCCTCTTCATGTGGAACGGCAGCTGGTCGGTGATCTCGTACGCCGAGGTGTACGGGGAGTCGTACGGCTCGTCGCTCGTGACGTACGCGATCGTCTCGTCGATCAGCCGGCCGCCCGACCGCGCCACGATGTCCGCGACCAGATGCGCACGGATGACGGCGCCGTCCGGCTCGTGGAGATAGCGGCCGACCGGGCCGACGGGCGGGGCGGGCAGAGGGTCCGGGGCCGACAGCGTCGCGCCGGCCGGGAGCAGCGTGGCGCGGTACGAGCCCCCGGTGAACCCCTCGCCGAACCAGAGCACCGCCTCCTTCACGTCGCCGCCGTCCGAGATCCACTCCGCCTCCGCCTGCGCCGGGATCGCCTCGTGCGGGATGCCGGGGGCGATCTTCAGCGCGGCGCGGGGGGCCTGCAGTGCGGCGCCGGTCGCCCAGGAGAGCGGCGGGGAGTACGCCTCCGGATCGAAGATCCTGCCGCGTCCGCCGCGCCGGGCCGGGTCGACGAACACGGCGTCGTACGGCGACGTGTCGATCTCGGTGACATCGGCGCACCGCACCTCGATCAGGGCGTCGAGTCCGAGCGCGGCGGCGTTGGCGCGGGCCACCTCGGCGGTCAGCGGGTCGCGGTCCACGGCGAGGACGGAGATGCCCGCACGGGCGAGCGCGAGGGCGTCACCGCCGATCCCGCAGCAGAGATCGGCGACGCTGCGGACACCGTTCGCGGCGAACCTGCCGGCGCGGTACGCGGCGACCGTGGTGCGGGTCGCCTGCTCGACACCGTTCGGCGTGAAGAACATCCGGTACGCGTCGTCGGCACCGAACTTCGCCACCGCCCGCTGCCGCAGCCGTGCCTGTCCCAGCGCCGCCGACACCAGTGCGGCCGGGTGGCTGCGGCGCAGCCGGGTTGCGGTGGCGAGCTCCTGGGCGGGGTCGTACGTCCGCAGGTCGGCCAGGAGCGCCGCACCTTCGGGGGTGCGCAGGGCCATGAAGGAGGCGAGCGGGTCTGTGGGGGTGGAGGCGTTCACCGGCCCATTGTCGGCCAGCCGGGGGACCGCGCGGGTCCGTCGGCGCTGTCGGGCCGAGCGAGCGGTCGGCTACTGGCAATATGCGACGCCAGACATCTTGTACGACAAAAGGGGGAATTCTCATGAAAAGGGGCGGGCCGGTCCCGGTGCGGCGCCGTATGGGCGGTGCGCGCCGGGGCGCGGTCCGCGCGGCCATGGCCGCGCTCCTCGTCACCGCCGTCGCCTCCGGCTGTTCCCCGGGATCCGGCGGCCGCGCCGAGCACCGGGCCGCCGGCGCCGCGGCCGGCCTTCCCGGCGCCCCCGGCCGGGCCGCCGGCCCAGCCCGCGATCCGTCCGGGTACGCCGAGAAGCTGCAGCGGACGCAGGCCGCCCGCGCCGCGGCCGCCAGGAGGTGGGGGCTGGAGCAGACCCCGCTGGTCCCTCCCGACCCGCCCGCCGTGAAACCACACCTCACCACCCGCAAGGGGTTCGAGGTCAAGGGCGGCGACGACTCGCTGCCTCCTGTCTTCACCACCGTCCCGACCGAGGAGCGGATCGTCTTCCTGACGATCGACGACGGCGACTACAAGGACCCCGAGCTGCTGCGGATGATGTCGGAGCTGCAGATCCCGTACAGCGCCTTCCTCAGCGACTACCTGGTGCGCAACGACTACGGGTACTTCAAGGAGGCGCGGGACCGGGGTGTCACCCTCAACAACCATACGGTCGACCACTCCTATCTGCCCGGCCTCTCGTACAGCGACCAGAAGCGCCAGATCTGCGGCCAGCAGGACATCCTCGAGAAGGAGTACGGCCAGCGGCCCACCCTCTTCCGGCCGCCGTACGGCAACTACAACGGGGACACGCTGCGCATCGCGCGGTCCTGCGGCATCAAGGCCGTGCCGCTGTGGGCCGAGGAGGCGTTTCCCGACCGCATGGAGTGGCGGGAGCCGGACCGCGATCTGCATCCCGGCGACATCATCCTCACGCATTTCCATGGCGCCAAGGACTGGGGCGGCACCATGGCCGACCTGATCCGCGCGGTCATGAAGACCATCACGGACAAGGGGTACGCGGTGGCCCGGCTGGAGGACTACGTATGAGCAGGGCCCGCCGGCCGCTGGCCGGAGTGCTGGCGGCCGTTGCGCTCCTGACCGCCGCCACGGGGTGCGCGCAGTCGGTCGACCCGATCGAACGGCTGGGCCGGAAGGCCGCGCAGAAGGTGCACCACCCGCACCCGGCCCCGGCGCCCACGGCGGGTGTGCAAGGGGATCACGGGGAGCTGGGGCCGATGGCCGTCGTCGCCTGCGACCGGTGGGGCGGACCGCAGGATCCGGGGCACGTGCGGCCGTCGCCGCCGCTGGGGAAGCGGCACTGGTGGCGGGCCCGGCCGGACTCGCACGACGCGGTGGACGCGGCGGCCGCGTGCGACCGGCGTTAGGGCCTGTCCGGCGGATCATGCCGGGCTCGCGCCCATGGCCCCGTCCGTGGCCGTTGCGCCACGCGCGGGGTCAATTGGCACTCCGCTTGACCGAGTGCTAATCGCGGTCATAGTCTCAGGTCTGGCACTCCCCACTGGAGAGTGCCAGCAGTACTGCGCGACTGGCAGGTCCGGCACCCGCGACGACGGATCCACCTGGTCGCCACCCCAAGACAGTTAACCCCGCAGTTAACCCCGAGATCTCCGAAGGGGGAGGCCGGATCGTGACGACCACCAGCTCCAAGGTTGCCATCAAGCCGCTTGAGGACCGCATTGTGGTCCAGCCGCTCGACGCCGAGCAGACCACGGCCTCTGGCCTGGTCATCCCGGACACCGCCAAGGAGAAGCCCCAGGAGGGCGTCGTCCTGGCCGTGGGCCCGGGTCGCTTCGAGAACGGCGAGCGTCTGCCGCTCGACGTCAACACCGGTGACATCGTGCTCTACAGCAAGTACGGCGGCACCGAGGTGAAGTACAACGGCGAGGAGTACCTCGTCCTCTCGGCTCGCGACGTGCTCGCGATCATCGAGAAGTAATTCACCCACGTTTGCTTCTGATCTGCGCCCCTGGCCCCCTGCGAAATAACCAGCCGGGCGGTCAGGGGCGCATTTCATTCGAGAGGACAGCTCAGCTCCCATGGCGAAGATTCTGAAGTTCGACGAGGACGCCCGTCGCGCCCTTGAGCGCGGCGTCAACAAGCTTGCCGACACGGTCAAGGTGACGATCGGCCCCAAGGGCCGCAACGTCGTCATCGACAAGAAGTTCGGCGCTCCCACCATCACCAACGACGGCGTCACCATCGCGCGCGAGGTCGAGCTCGACGACCCGTACGAGAACCTCGGTGCCCAGCTGGTGAAGGAGGTGGCGACCAAGACCAACGACGTTGCGGGTGACGGCACCACCACCGCCACCGTGCTCGCCCAGGCGCTCGTCCGCGAGGGTCTGCGCAACGTTGCCGCGGGTGCTTCCCCGGCCGCCCTGAAGAAGGGCATCGACGCCGCGGTCAAGGCCGTGTCCGAGGAGCTCCTCGCGACCGCCCGGCCGATCGACGACAAGTCCGACATCGCCGCCGTGGCCGCGCTCTCCGCGCAGGACTCGCAGGTCGGCGAGCTCATCGCGGACGCGATGGACAAGGTCGGCAAGGACGGTGTCATCACCGTCGAGGAGTCCAACACCTTCGGTCTGGACCTCGAGTTCACCGAGGGCATGGCCTTCGACAAGGGCTACCTGTCCCCGTACATGGTGACC
Source organism: Streptomyces sp. JH14 (assembly GCF_029428675.1). Classification (GTDB taxonomy): domain Bacteria; phylum Actinomycetota; class Actinomycetes; order Streptomycetales; family Streptomycetaceae; genus Streptomyces. The sequence continues at coordinate 4,359,165 of NZ_JAJNEL010000001.1, forward strand.
GACCAGGAGCGTATGGAGGCCGTCCTCGACGACCCGTACATCCTGATCCACCAGGGCAAGATCGGCTCGATCCAGGAGCTGCTCCCGCTCCTGGAGAAGGTCATCCAGGCCGGTGGCTCCAAGCCGCTGCTGATCATCGCCGAGGACGTCGAGGGCGAGGCCCTGTCGACCCTCGTCGTCAACAAGATCCGTGGCACCTTCAACGCCGTCGCCGTCAAGGCGCCGGGCTTCGGTGACCGCCGCAAGGCCATGCTCGGCGACATCGCCACCCTCACCGGTGCGACCGTCATCGCCGAGGAGGTCGGCCTCAAGCTCGACCAGGCCGGTCTGGACGTGCTGGGTACCGCGCGCCGCGTGACCGTCTCCAAGGACGACACGACCATCGTGGACGGCGGCGGCGAGCCCGGCGACGTCAAGGGCCGGGTCAACCAGATCAAGGCCGAGATCGACTCCACGGACTCCGACTGGGACCGCGAGAAGCTCCAGGAGCGCCTTGCGAAGCTGGCCGGCGGCGTGTGCGTGATCCGCGTCGGTGCTGCCACCGAGGTGGAGCTCAAGGAGAAGAAGCACCGTCTGGAGGACGCCATCTCCGCGACCCGCGCCGCGGTCGAGGAGGGCATCGTCTCCGGTGGTGGCTCCGCTCTGGTCCACGCCGTCAAGGTCCTCGAGGGCAACCTCGACAAGACCGGCGACGAGGCCACCGGTGTCGCGGTCGTGCGTCGCGCTGCGGTCGAGCCGCTGCGCTGGATCGCCGAGAACGCGGGCCTCGAGGGTTACGTCATCACCTCGAAGGTCGCCGAGCTCGACAAGGGCCAGGGCTTCAACGCCGCGACCGGCGAGTACGGCGACCTGGTCAAGGCCGGCGTCATCGACCCGGTCAAGGTCACCCGCTCCGCGCTGGAGAACGCCGCGTCCATCGCGTCGCTGCTGCTCACGACCGAGACCCTGGTCGTCGAGAAGCCGGCCGAGGAAGAGGCCGAGGCCGGTCACGGCGGCCACGGCCACTCGCACTGACGCGTAGCCGTACCGGCTCACAGCCGGCCCTGGAAGGCCTCCTGTTCCCGCTGCTCAGCGGCGGGCGCGGGGGGCCTTCGGCGTTCCCGGCCGCGCGCGGTGCCCGCCGGTGCTCTGCGGTCAGTCGAGCGCGTCGAGCCGGCGCATGAGGCCCATGAGGTCCTCGTGCCACCAGCCCTCCTGGATCCTGCCGTCCTTGAACCGGAAGATCGTGGTGCCGGTCATCGTGCACTGTCTGCCCGTCGGCGCGATGCCCATGAAGTCGCCCTTGTGGGTGCCGGTCCAGGTCCACAGCGTCACGACGTCGTCGCCCTGGCAGATCTGCCGGTCCAGGGCGAAGGTGAAGTCGAAGGCAGCCCGCCAGCCGGCGATGTCGTCCCGGAGGCGGTCGGACCCGATCACGGTGTCCTCCTCCTTGGCGACGTCGTGGTCGATGTAGTCGGCGGCGAACACCTCGTCGATGGCGTCCAGGTTGCCTCCGACGGCGATCTCGTGGAAGAACCGACGGGACAGTGTCTGGTTCAACTGTTCCTCGCGGACCACGTCGAGCCCGGTGAAGGTGGGCATCCCGTCGCAGAGCGCCACCATTTCGTGGAAGATCCGGTCGGTCTCCGGCAGCGTGGAGTTCGTCATCGCGTCCTCGTACGACGGGAATTCGACGATCTCCACGTAGTGGGACCCGTCGGAGCGGTCCTTGCCGGTCAGGCTGTGCGTGGCGGTCCGGGCACCCTTGGTCTGTTCGACCCACTCGTCCATGAGGCGGTCCATGTCATCGAACCGCTCCGTCTTGCAGTCGATCACCTGTACATATCTCATGGTGTCTCCCGGTGCCGCGAGCCGATGGGATGGTTCCATTTTAGTGAGATGCGGGGTTTGCGACGGTTCGGGCGGGCGGTCGGGCCGCGCGATCCAGGCTCCGGCGCGTACCGGCTCCGCGGGGCGGGCCGGCCGCGAACCGCCCCTCCCGTCCGTCGTCCGGTGCGGCTCGTCATCCGGCGACCCCGCGACATGCGGAGCCGGCGGGCCGTGCGACGGTGGGAGTCCGGACGGACATGAGGATCCGTCACATCCGGTGCGGCACTGCGCGCCCCGGCCCCGGCAGGCATCGCCGAGGGCCCGGAGCTGCGCGGCGGCATCCGGCCCGGTGCGGGCTCGCCCGCCCTACTGCGGCCCGTACTTGCGGCCCGTCTTGGAGGTGACCCCGCCGAGCAGTCCGCGCGGCGCCACCTTCACCAGGCCCATCAGCGTCTTGTACCGCGCGTCCGGGATCGAGACCGACTTGCCGCGTGCCAGATCCGCCAGCGCCGCCGCCACCAGCTTGTCCGCGTCGAGCCACATCCAGCCGGGGATGTTGCCGGTCCCCATGCCGGCCCGCTCATGGAACTCGGTCCGTACGAAACCGGGGCAGAGCGCCATCAGCCGAACCCCCGACCCGGCCAGGTCCTTCGCCGCGCCCTGGGTGAACTGCACGACCCATGCCTTGGACGCGCCGTACGTCCCGCGCGGCACGAACGCCGCCACCGAGGCCACATTGACGACCCCGCCCCGCCCGCGCTCCTTCATCCCGGCCGCGGCCGCCGAGGTCAGCCGCAGGACCGCCTCGCAGTGCACCTTCAGCATCTTCAGCTCATCGGCCGTCGACACCTCCAGATAGCGGCCCTTGTTGCCGAACCCGGCATTGTTGATCAGCAGGTCGACGGACTGCCGGCGGTCCGTCAGGCGGTCCTCGACCGAGGCGATCCCGTCGTCCTCGGACAGATCGGCGGTCAGCACCTCGGCCTCGATGCCGTGCCGGTCGTGCAGTTCGGTGGCTTGCTCCCGGAGTCGCTCGGTGTTGCGCGCCACCAGCACCAGGTTGTGCCCGTCGGCCGCGAGCCGCCGCGCGAAGGCGGCCCCGATTCCCGCGGTGGCGCCCGTAATCAGTGCAGTCGTCATACGCGGCACGTTAATGCCACACCCACCGCGCCGATCACTCACCCGCAGCTTCGGACTTCACGTACTTCAGGGCCGAACGCAGTACCCCGGGATGGAGCGTGTCCCGGGCCGGGAGCAGCCGCGGCAGCAGCTCCCGGCGGGTCGTCGAGGCCAGGAACTCCAACTGCACGGTGACGTCGTGGTCCGGCCGGTGCGCGATCTCGACCGGGTCCCCGGCGCGTATCCCGCCCGGCTCGATCACCCGCAGGTAGGCACCAGGGGCGGCCGCCGCCGTGAACCGCCTGACCCAGCGGCTCTCGCCGAGGTGACCGGCGAACGTACGGCACGGAATGCGGCTCGACGTGACCTCCAGCACCAGATCGGGGCCCACCCGCCAGCGCTCGCCGATCCTCGCGCCGCTCACGTCCAGCCCGGCGGTCGTCAGGTTCTCGCCGAACGCGCCATTGGCCAGCGGGCGGCCGAGCGCGTCCTCCCAGGCGTCGAGGTCCTCGCGGGCGAATGCGTACACGGCCTGGTCGCTGCCGCCGTGATGGCGCAGGTCGCAGACCGCGTCCCCGGCCAGTCCGCTGCCGCCGGTGCCCTTGGGGCCGGGGTCGGTGACGCGCACCAGGCCGTCGGCCGGATGCTTGTCGATCCCCGTGACACCGCCGGCGGCGTCGGTGTGGTCGACCGCCACGGGCCGTCCCGTGTTCACCGTCAGCAACTTCATCGACTTCGTCGGCTCCATGGGAGCAACGCTAACGACTTCGCCTCAAAGTCACACTCGGGTATCTCGCATCAGCCCCAAGAGCGCCTTATGGTTGAAGCGTGATCGAAGCCCGTCATCTCCGTGTCCTGCGCGCCGTGGCCGCCACCGGTTCGTTCTCCGCCGCCGCGCGCGAGCTGGGCTGCACGCAGCCGGCGGTCAGCCAGCAGATGAAGGCCCTGGAGTCCTCGGCGGGCACTCCACTGCTGATCCGGACGGGTCGAGAGATGCGGCTCACCCAGGCGGGTGAGGCTCTCGTGCGTCACGCCTCCGGCATCCTCGCCGGGCTGACCGCAGCCGAGGAGGAGGTCGCCGCGATCGCCGGACTTCGGGCCGGACGGGTCCGGCTCGTCTCGTTCCCCAGCGGCAGCTCCACGCTGGTCCCCGGCGCTCTGGCCGCCCTTCGCGCGGCCCACCCCGGGACCCGGGTCTCCCTGGTCGAGGCCGAGCCGCCGCGCTCGGTCGAAATGCTCCGCGAGGGTGACTGCGACATCGCGCTGGCGTTCCGTTACGGCACGTCGGGCGCCGAATGGGACGACCTGGTCGTCCGCCCGCTGCTCACCGACCGGCTGATCGGGCTGGTCCCCGACGGGCACCGGCTGTCCGGTGCGGAGGCGGTGGGGGTCGGCGAACTGGCCGAGGAGTCCTGGATCGCGGGATGCCCGCGCTGCCGACGTCAGCTGGTGGAGGTCTGCGAAGAGTCCGGCTTCACGCCCCGGATCGACTTCGCCACCGACGACTATCCGGCGGTGATCGGCCTGGTCGGCGCCGGTCTGGGAGTGGCCGTGCTGCCGGAACTGGCGATCCGGTCGGTACGTCCCAAAGGGGCCCGCACCGTGACGGTGGAGCCTGCGATCGAGCGGGAGATCGTCGCGCTGACACTGCCCGATCTGGCCCAGGTCCCCGCCGTGGCGGCCACGTTGGACCAGCTCTCCCTTGCAGCCGCCCGTTAGGGCCTCTCGTCCGGCTCGGGCCCGGGGAAGCTGCTGAAACGTTTCTTCGGTTGGTGTGCGGCGCGGAGCGTCAGCCGTGGCCTGTCTGGGCGGCCAGCCCCGTAGACGCCCCTGCTGTGGCGATGAACCGGTTGCGGGCTCGCCCCATGAGCTCCTCGCGTTCGTCCTCGGTCAGTCCGCCCCACACGCCGTAGGGCTCGCGTACCGCCAGTGCGTGAGCCGCGCACTCGGCGCGTACCGGGCATCGCATGCAGACCTCTTTCGCCGAGTTCTCACGGGCGCTCCGGGCCGCCCCGCGCTCACCCTCCGGGTGGAAGAACAGTGAGCTGTCGACTCCACGGCAGGCCGCCAGCAGCTGCCAGTCCCACAGATCGGCGTTGGGTCCGGGAAGGCGGGAGAAATCTGCCATTGCTTGTCCCCTCAGAACCATGCTGGGTCGGAAACGTCGTTGTCGTGCGTCGTTGACCGTGCCCTTGCGACCGTACATCTACGGTGTAAGTAGATGTAAATATGACTGATTGCGAATCTAGCCACAGACACCAGCAAAAGGGAAGAAAACCCGCTAAATGGGGCATACCTTCAGGTGAAGTGTCGATTGATGGGTCAACGACACGCGCCGCTCTCCTCCGTGTGCGGTCCCTCACGTAGAGTGCCGAACCTGGTCTTCGGACCCGTAACTCTTTCGAGTGACCATCGTTGAGAGGGCGGAAGCGGTTGACGGAAAAAGCGATCGGGCAGATGTCCGAGAGTGTCAACCGCACAGGTGACGACTTGTATCAGCCTGGAGGTTCAAGGTGACGCGCATCAGCTGCGGAGGGCGGTCATGACATCCGTCCTCGTCTGCGACGACTCCCCGCTTGCCCGAGAGGCGCTCCGTCGCGCGGTTGCGACCGTGCCCGGCGTCGAGCGTGTGACGACGGCGGCCAACGGCGAGGAAGTTCTCCGCCGCTGGGGTGCCGACCGTTCGGATCTGATTCTGATGGACGTACGCATGCCCGGTCTGGGGGGTGTGGAGACGGTCCGTCGGCTGCTCTCCGCGGACCCCGGGGCCCGGATCATCATGCTGACCGTCGCCGAGGACCTGGACGGTGTCGCGCTCGCGGTCGCCGCCGGTGCCCGCGGCTATCTGCACAAGGACGCCTCCCGCGCGGAGCTGCGGGCGACCGTCACCCAGGCACTGGCCGACCCGACGTGGCGGCTCGCCCCGCGCCGGCTGCGGTCGGCCGAGATGGGTGCGGCGCCGACGCTCACGGCGCGTGAGATCCAGGTGCTCGAAGGGATGAGCCATGGCCGTTCCAACGCGGAGATCGGGCGCGAGCTCTTCCTCTCCGAGGACACGGTGAAGACGCACGCCCGGCGCCTGTTCAAGAAGCTCGGCGCCTCGGACCGGGCGCACGCCGTGGCGCTCGGCTTCCGCTGGGGCCTGGTGCGCTGATGGCCGGCCCGCTGATGACCGGCCATGGCCGGTAGTCGGCCGCATCCCCGTCCGCACTCCGGCGGGCGGGGCGGCCGGGGTGCCGGACCGCCGATCGGGCGCTCGGCCCCCGCGCCATGTGACGCTTCCCGGCCGATGCCGCATCCTTGAGATGTGGAGTTCCTCGGGAACGATTCGGTCGAGCGGAAGGGGAGGGCGCAGGACATGACTTCCGGCGCACCCGCTCATAACGCTTCGGTGCACAACTACGGACGCGGTGCCACGGATGAAGCGGCGCCGAGGCACCATGGTCCGATGCGCGACGACGAGACAACGGTGATCGGTGCTCTGGTGCATCGCGCCGTCGACGGCGACGCGCAGGCCACCCATGATCTGCTGGCCCATGTCCACCCCCTCGCACTGCGCTACTGCAGGTCCCGGCTGAACCGGCTGCCCGGTGATGCTCGCCACTTCGTGGAGGACCTGGCGCAGGAGGTCTGTGTCGCGGTGCTGATGGCGTTGCCGCGCTACAAGGACACCGGCAGACCCTTCGAAGCCTTTGTCTTCGCCATCGCCGGCCACAAGGTCGCCGATCTCCAGCGTGCCGCCATGCGGCACCCGGGATCGACGGCCGTGCCCTCCGACGAGATGCCGGAGCGGCCGGACGATTCGCTCGGCCCCGAGGAGCGCGCGCTGCTCAGCAGCGATGCGGCCTGGGCCAAGCAACTGCTCGCCAACCTTCCGGAGAACCAGCGCGAACTGCTGGTTCTGCGGGTCGCCGTCGGTCTGACCGCGGAGGAGACCGGGCAGATGCTCGGCATGTCGCCGGGCGCCGTCCGGGTCGCCCAGCACCGCGCGCTGAGCAGACTGCGGGCCCTCGCCGAGCAGTAGTGCGGCACCGGCTTCACCCCCTGACGGAGTCCCGTACGAAGCTACAGAACCTCTGGGTGATCTTGCTCGTGGAATGAGACACCCCCGGAGGCCGTTAGCATGGACATCCGCACCGATCAAGGCCATTTGGGGAAGGTGTCATGACTGCAAACGTCGACGGAGTGCCCGAGAAATTCGCGACGCTCGGGCTGACATACGACGACGTGCTGCTGCTGCCCGGCGCGTCCGACATGGCGCCCGATCAGATCGATACTTCCTCGTACATCTCGAAGAACGTGCGGGTGAACATCCCGCTGCTGTCCGCCGCGATGGACAAGGTCACCGAGGCCCGCATGGCGATCGCCATGGCCCGTCAGGGTGGCGCCGGTGTCCTGCACCGCAATCTCTCCATCGCGGACCAGGCCAACCAGGTCGACCTGGTGAAGCGTTCCGAGTCCGGCATGGTCACCGACCCGATCACGGTCCACCCGGACGCGACCCTGCGCGACGCCGACGAGCTGTGCGCCAAGTTCCGTATCAGCGGCGTGCCGGTCACCGACGGGGCGGGCAAGCTGCTCGGCATCGTCACCAACCGTGACATGGCCTTCGAGTCGGACCGTTCGCGCCAGGTGCGTGAGGTCATGACGCCGATGCCGCTGGTCACGGGCAAGGTCGGCATCTCCGGCGTGGACGCCATGGAGCTGCTGCGCCGCCACAAGATCGAGAAGCTTCCGCTGGTCGACGACGCCGGGGTCCTCAAGGGCCTCATCACCGTCAAGGACTTCGTCAAGGCCGAGAAGTACCCGAACGCGGCGAAGGACAGCGAGGGCCGGCTGCTGGTCGGCGCCGCCGTCGGCGTCGCGGGCGACGCCTTCGAGCGGGCCCAGGCACTCGTCGAGGCGGGCGTCGACTTCATCGTCGTCGACACCGCCCACGGCCACTCCCGTCTCGTCTCCGACATGGTCGCCAAGATCAAGTCGAACGCGTCCGGCGTCGACGTCATCGGCGGCAACATCGCCACCCGTGACGGCGCCCAGGCGCTGATCGACGCCGGTGTCGACGGCATCAAGGTCGGCGTCGGCCCCGGCTCCATCTGCACCACCCGCGTCGTCGCCGGCATCGGCGTCCCGCAGGTCACCGCGATCTACGAGGCCTCGCTCGCCGCCAAGGCGGCCGGCGTCCCGGTCATCGGGGACGGCGGCCTGCAGTACTCCGGAGACATCGCCAAGGCCCTGGTCGCCGGTGCGGACACCGTGATGCTCGGCTCGCTGCTCGCGGGCTGCGAGGAGTCGCCGGGCGAGCTGCTCTTCATCAACGGCAAGCAGTTCAAGTCGTACCGCGGCATGGGCTCGCTCGCGGCGATGCAGACCCGCGGCGACCGCAAGTCGTTCTCCAAGGACCGCTACTTCCAGGAGGGTGTCGCCTCCGACGAGAAGCTGGTCCCCGAGGGCATCGAGGGCCAGGTCCCGTACCGCGGCCCGCTCTCCGCGGTCGTCCACCAGCTCACCGGCGGTCTGCGTCAGTCGATGTTCTACGTCGGCGGCCGCACCGTTCCTGAGCTCCAGGCCAACGGCCGGTTCGTCCGGATCACCTCGGCGGGCCTCAAGGAGAGCCACCCGCACGACATCCAGATGACGGTCGAAGCGCCGAACTACAGCAGGAAGTAACGCATCAGTACAGGTGAGGGGCGGTCCGGGCACACCGGGACCGCCCCTCACCCGTGTGTCGGGGATACTGGGAAACGCAGACGTAGAGGGAAAGGCCACACATCGTGACTGAGATCGAGATCGGGCGCGGCAAGCGCGGCCGCCGGGCGTACGCATTCGACGACATCGCCGTCGTTCCGAGCCGTCGCACCCGCGACCCGAAGGAGGTCTCGATCGCCTGGCAGATCGACGCCTACCGGTTCGAGCTGCCGTTCCTGGCCGCTCCCATGGACTCCGTGGTCTCCCCGCAGACCGCGATCCGGATCGGCGAGCTGGGCGGCCTCGGGGTCCTGAACCTCGAGGGCCTGTGGACCCGGCACGCCGACCCGCAGCCGCTCCTCGACGAGATCGCCGAGATGCCGGTGGAATCGGCGACCCGCCGCCTGCAGGAGATCTACTCCGCGCCGATCCAGGAGGAGCTGATCGGGCAGCGCATCAAGGAGGTGCGCGACTCCGGTGTCGTCACCGCCGCCGCGCTCTCGCCGCAGCGCACCGCCCAGTTCTCCAAGGCCGTCGTCGACGCGGGGGTGGACATCTTCGTCATCCGCGGTACGACGGTCTCCGCCGAGCACGTCTCCGGCGCGGCCGAGCCGCTCAACCTCAAGCAGTTCATCTACGAGCTGGACGTCCCGGTGATCGTCGGCGGCTGCGCGACGTACACCGCGGCCCTGCACCTGATGCGGACCGGCGCTGCCGGTGTCCTCGTCGGCTTCGGCGGCGGCGCCGCGCACACCACGCGCAACGTCTTCGGCATCCAGGTCCCGATGGCGACCGCGGTCGCCGATGTGGCCGGGGCCCGCCGCGACTACATGGACGAGTCCGGCGGCCGGTACGTGCACGTGATCGCGGACGGTGGCGTCGGCTGGTCCGGCGACCTGCCGAAGGCCATCGCCTGCGGCGCCGACGCCGTGATGATGGGCTCCCCGCTGGCCCGCGCGACGGACGCGCCCGGCCGCGGCCGGCACTGGGGCATGGAGGCCGTCCACGAGGACGTGCCGCGCGGCAAGCTGGTCGACCTGGGCTCCGTCGGGACGACGGAGGAGGTCCTGACCGGGCCCTCGCACACCCCCGACGGCTCGATGAACATCTTCGGCGCGCTGCGCCGGGCGATGGCGACGACGGGGTACAGCGACCTCAAGGAGTTCCAGCGCGTCGAGGTGACGGTGGCGGACTCGCAGCACCGCCGCTGATCGTTCCCGGACGTACGGAAGGGCCCGGACCGCCGCTGCGGTCCGGGCCCTTCCGCATGGGTCCGGTCAGCCGGCGGCCTTCTTGGCACCGGAGAACGCGGCGAACGCGGCGATCGCGATGAAGACGAAGGAGAGCGGGCCGGCGTCGGCCTTCCACGCCTCGTTCAGGAGGCCGAAGTGGTCGAAGAACAGCTCGGAGACGGTGACCGGGAGCTCCTTCGCGGCGATCATCGCCTCGCCGAGCAGCTGGCCGAAGTAGACGGAGACCAGGGCGAGCACGGCGCTGAGGACCGGCAGTACGGGGTTGCGGCCACCGACCTTGCCCGCCGCGAGGCCGACGACGAAGCCGACGCCCACGGCCGCGTAACCGATCTCGTGCTTGGTGGCGCCGATGATCGCGCCGTAGATGCCCGCGGCGACGACGGCCGCGACGACGGCGGCGAGCAGGCCGAGTCCGACGTTGTTGCGCGCGGGCGCCGGGGCCGGTGCGAACGGCACGCCGCCGAACTGGCCGGGCTCGCCCGGCTGCTGACCGGCGAACGGATTGCCGGTCGCGACGCCGGACTGACCGGGCTGCCCCGGCTGCTGGTCCGCGAACGGGTTGCCGCCGGGCTGGGCGTCGTACGGCTGCTGCGGCTGGTTCGACGGCGGCACGGACTGGCTCATGATGGGATCCCCCCTGGGACGGATGCGCACGACTGTGCGAGAAGTGACGCCGCAGGCTAACAGCCGCCTCCGACATCTCCCACCGAAATCCTTGGGGGACCGCCCTCACAGCCGATGCGCGGCTCCTGCCGGGGTGGCGCCCCGGGTGTCCAGGAGGAGCTGGGCCTTCACCGCGAGACCCTGGAGGTCGTACGTGCGGTGGTGCTGGAGCAGGACCGTCAGGTCCGCGCTCGCCGCCGCCTCGTACAGCGAGTCCGCGCGCGGTACGGGAAGTTCGCGCACGCGCCAGTCCAGGACGTGAGGGTCGTGGTAACCGATCTGTGCGCCCATGTCCAGCAGCCGGGTGGCGACCTCCCGTGCGGGGGAGGCCTCCTGGTCGGCGAGGTCCGGCTTGTAGGTGACGCCGAGGAGGAGGACCCGGGCACCGCGGAGGGACTTGCCGTGTTCGTTCAGCAGGGTGGCGCAGCGCTGGATCACGTAACTCGGCATCCGGTCGTTGATCTCCTGCGCGAGCGAGACCATGCGCAGGGGGTGGCCGGGGGTGCGGCTGCTGTACGGGAGGAAGCCCGGGTCGACCGGGGCGCCGTGCCCGCCGACGCCGGGACCCGGGCGGAACGGCTGGAAGCCGAACGGCTTGGTCTCGGCACACCGGATGACGTCCCAGAGGTCGACGCCGAGGTCGTGGCAGAGCACCGCCATCTCGTTGACCAGGGCGATGTTGACGTGCCGGAAGTTGGTCTCCAGGACCTTGGTCATCTCGGCCTCGCGCGGCCCGCGGGCCCGTACGACCTTGTCCGTGAGCCGCCCGTAGAAGGCGGCGGCCGATTCGGTGCACGCCGGGGTGAGGCCGCCGATGACCTTGGGGGTGTTGGTGTACACGTGGGTGCGGTTGCCGGGGTCGAGGCGACTGGGGGAGCAGGCGAGATGAAAGTCGCGCCCGGCGACCAGCCCCGACCCCTCTTCGAGGAGGGGGCGTACGAAGTTCTCGGTGGTGCCGGGCGGCACGGCCGATTCCAGCAGGACGGTGGTGTGCGGGCGCAGCCGGGCGGCGAGGGCGCGGGTGGCGTCGCCGACGGCGGTGAGGTCGAGGTTGCGGTCGGCGCCGAGGGGGGTGGGCGCGCAGATGACGGCGGTACGGACCCGGCCCAGCTCGGCCGGGTTGGTGGTGGGCCGGAAGCCCCCTGCGAGCATCCGGCGGATCTCCGATGCGGCGAGGGAGCCTTCGACGGGGGTGCGGCCGGCGGAGAGTTCGGCGTACGGGCGGGGATCGGTGTCGTAGCCGACGGTCTGGACACCGGCGGCGACGGCGGCTTGGACGAGGGGCAGGCCGAGGTGACCGAGTCCGATGACGGCGAGGTCTGCGGGCATGTGGGTGGCCGTCCTTCCCTAAGACCATGAGAGCAGAAAGCGCAACCGCTGAGGACAGCGCAATGTCACACTAGGCGTAAATATGACCTATATGCCGCATTGTGCGGCTCCGGTCGCCCGGGTGTTGTCCACAGGCGGTGGCTGAAGTCACGGACCACAGACAGAATCGAGTGGTGGGCATGGGCGCCCGGCCGCTCGGCCGGACCGCAGCCCCGTGCCCGACCACCCCGATCCACCGGGAGGCAGCAGTGAGGACAGCGACACTGGGACCCGCGGAGCGCGCCGAGGCGCTCGCCGCGCTGGCCGAGCGCGAACTGGACGTGCTGGTCGTGGGAGCGGGCGTGGTGGGCGCCGGGACGGCACTGGACGCGGTCACGCGAGGGCTGTCGACCGGACTGGTCGAGGCGCGTGACTGGGCGTCCGGCACGTCGAGCAGATCGAGCAAGCTGATACATGGTGGTCTGCGCTATCTGGAGATGCTCGATTTCGCGCTCGTGCGGGAGGCGCTGAAGGAGCGTGGACTGCTCCTGGGGCGGCTGGCCCCGCATCTGGTGAAGCCCGTGCCGTTCCTCTATCCGCTGCAGCACAAGGGCTGGGAGCGGCTCTACGCGGGTTCGGGCGTCGCCCTGTACGACGCGATGTCGGTGTCGTCCGGGCACGGCCGCGGGCTGCCCGTGCACCGGCATCTCTCCCGCCGCCGCGCCCTGCAGGTCGCGCCCGCGCTGAAGAAGGACGCCCTGGTCGGGGCGTTGCAGTACTACGACGCCCAGATGGACGACGCCCGCTATGTGGCGACGCTGGTGCGCACGGCCGCCGGATACGGCGCGCACGTGGCGAACCGGGCGCGGGTGATCGGCTTCCTGCGGGAGGGCGAGCGGGTTGTCGGCGCACGCGTGCGGGACGTCGAGGCGGGTGAGGAGTACGAGGTCAGGGCCGAACAGGTGGTCAACGCCACCGGAGTGTGGACGGACGACACCCAGGCGCTGATCGGAGAGCGCGGACAGTTCCACGTCCGGGCCTCGAAGGGCATCCATCTGGTCGTCCCCAAGGACCGCATCCACTCCTCGACCGGTCTGATCCTGCGGACCGAGAAGTCGGTGCTGTTCGTGATCCCGTGGGGCCGCCACTGGATCGTCGGTACGACGGACACCGACTGGGACCTGGACAAGGCGCATCCGGCGGCGTCCAGCGCCGATATCGACTATCTGCTCGAACACGTCAACTCGGTCCTGGCCACACCGCTCACCAGGGACGACGTCGAGGGCGTCTATGCCGGGCTGAGACCCCTGCTGGCCGGCGAGTCGGACGCGACCAGCAAGCTCTCGCGCGAGCACACGGTGGCGCACCCGCTGCCGGGGCTCGTGGTCGTCGCGGGCGGCAAGTACACGACGTACCGGGTGATGGCGAAGGACGCCGTCGACGAGGCGGTGCACGGCCTCGACCAGCGGGTTGCGGACTGTGTCACGGAGGACGTCCCGCTGCTGGGCGCGGAGGGCTACCGGGCCCTGTGGAACGCGCGGGCGAGGATCGCGGCCCGCACCGGGCTCCATGTCGCCCGAGTGGAGCATCTGCTGAACCGGTTCGGATCCATGACCGAGGAGATCCTCGAACTGATCGCCGCCGATCCCTCACTGGGCGAGCCGCTGCCGTCGGCGGACGACTATCTGAAGGCCGAGATCGTCTATGCCGCCTCGCACGAGGGGGCGCGCCATCTCGACGACGTACTGACACGGCGGACCCGGATCTCCATCGAGACCTTCGACCGGGGCACGCGCAGTGCTCGGATCTGTGCGGAGCTGATGGCACCGGTCCTGGGGTGGGACAAGGGGCAGATCGAGCGGGAGGTGGAGCACTACGAGAAGCGGGTGCAGGCGGAGCGGGAGTCGCAGCGCCAGCCGGACGACCAGGCGGCGGACGCGGCGCGGCTCGGGGCGCCGGACATCGTGCCGATCTGAGCAGGTCCGCGCGCGTCTATGGACGTCGGCAGAACTCGGCGTCGAGGAGGGCCGGTTCGAGGGACGGATCGGACAGGCCGTCCGTGTTGATGCGGAACGTCAGGATGTGCCGGCCGTCGCGTGTGGCGGCGGTACGGACATAACTGCCCGTTATACGGCCGTTGTGACCCCAGACGGTGATACCGCAGGAGAGTTTCTGCGGATAGATGCCCATGCCATAGGTCCCGTCGGCCGCACCGGTGTTCAGCAGCAGGGAGTTCACCTGGGCGGGCGGGAGCAGCCGCCCGCCGAGCAGGGCCGTGTAGAAGCGGTTCAGATCGGCGAGCGTGGAGATGAGCTCGCCCGCGGCGCCCGCGGTGCGCGGGTCGAGAGCGGTCACGTCGCGGAGGCTGCCGTCGGACGGGTTGTGGGAGTAGCCGCGGCCGTGCGGCGCGGGCAGCGCGGTGCGGGCACCGGGGAGCGAGGTGCCGGTGAGACGGAGCGGGTTGATGATGCGGCGGCGGATCTCGGTGGCGTAACTGTGCCCGGTGACGCGTTGGACGACGAGGCCCAGCAGGACGTAATCGGTGTTGGAGTAGGCGTAGACGCCGGGAGCGTTCGTGGGGCGGTGGGCGACGGCCGTACGGACGGCGGCGGTGGCGGAGACGGGGCGGGCGTCCGGGTCGTCGGTGTAGTCGTAGAGACCGCTGGTGTGGGTGAGCAGGGCGCTCAGGGTGATGCGGGAGCCGTCATTGCCGTGCCCCCGCACCAGCCCGGGGAGATGGCGGTCCACGGTGTCCGACAGTTGCAGCCTGTGCTCCCCGGCCAGTTGGAGGACGACCGTCGCGACGAACGTCTTGGTGATGCTCCCGGCCCGGAACCGGTCCGGGCGCCGGATGCCGGGACCGGTCGAACGGTAGATGTCGTACGGAGCGGCGGACGTGCTCCGGGCGAGGAGTGCCGCGGCCGGAGCGCCGCCTTCCGCGACAAGCCGGGGAAGGTAGGAGGCTGCGGGCGTGAGGTGTGGTTCGCTGGGAAGGCTCGCTGATCCGAGGCCGAGCAGCGCAATCACCAATGGGGTGACGAGCAGCGCCCTGAGTATCGGCATGGCACGGAGTCCCTTCCTCCGGCCCCATCATGACGGACCACGGACCCGGCACCATGACCGGTCCCGGGGTGAGGGACAATGAACGCTCTGCCAGGGCGGGTTGATCGCAGAGGGGACGCATGTCGGAGGCGGAGCAGGCACGGGAGCCCCAACGGGACACGGATGGACGTCTCCTTGCGGGTAGGTACCGGCTCGGGAAGGTGCTCGGCCGGGGCGGTATGGGCACGGTCTGGCGCGCCGTCGACGAGACGCTGGGCCGCACGGTCGCGGTCAAGGAACTGCGGTTCCCGTCGGCCATCGACGACGACGAGAAGCGCCGGCTGATCACGCGCACGCTGCGCGAGGCGAAGGCCATTGCCCGGATCCGCAACAACGGCGCGGTGACGGTCTATGACGTGGTCGACGAGGACGACCGGCCGTGGATCGTCATGGAGCTCATCGAGGGCAAATCCCTTGCCGAGGTGGTGCGCGAGGACGGCGTGCTGACGCCCAGACGCGCGGCCGAGGTCGGTCTCGCGATCCTCGACGTGCTGCGCCTGGCGCACCGCGAGGGCATTCTGCACCGCGATGTGAAGCCGTCCAACGTACTGATCTCCGAGGACGGCCGGGTCGTCCTGACCGACTTCGGTATCGCGCAGGTCGAGGGTGACCCGTCCGTCACTTCGACGGGGATGCTCGTCGGCGCCCCCTCGTACATCTCGCCGGAGCGCGCCCGCGGCCACAAGCCGGGACCGCCCGCCGACCTGTGGTCGCTCGGCGGACTGCTGTACGCGAGCGTCGAGGGCTCTCCGCCGTACGACAAGGGGTCGGCCATCGCCACCCTGACCGCCGTCATGACCGAGCCGCTCGACCCGCCGAAGAACGCGGGCCCGCTGGAGGAGGTCATCTACGGCCTCCTCGCGAGGGACCCCGAGCAGCGACTCGACGACGCAGGCGCCCGGGCACTGCTCAACGGGGTGATCCACGCCGCGGACAAGCCCGCCCCGGTCGTGCCCCCGCCGGCCGACTCCACCCAGGTGATGGCCCTGCCCCGTGTCATCGGTGCCCCCCGCACGAAGGGGACGTCGAAGTCCGGGGAGACGGGGGAGGGGGCGCGCGACCGCCTGCGCGGTGCGCTGCGCTCCGTCCGGAACGCGAAGACGGCGCCCGGCGCCGGTGCGGGTGTGGCTGTCGACGCGTCCGCGCCCGCCGCTGCGCAGAGTGCTTCTTCGGCTCCGGCCCGGCCCACGGCTTCGCCGGCCTCCGCCGTCGGAGGCGTACCGCCACAGCGTCCGGGCGGCTCGTCGAGCGCACCGGCCCGCGCCTCCCTCACGGACGTGGTCCCGCGCCGCACGCTCGCGATCATCGCGGCCGCCGTCGTCCTCGCCCTTCTCGGCACGGTCCTTGCGCTCACCATGAGCGGGGGCGACAAGGACGACGAAGGCGGCGGCAAGGGCGACACCTCCGCCTCGGCCGGGGCCTCCGCAGGCGGCGGCTCCGGTGACACCGGCACGGGCGACGCCAGCGGCAAGGACCAGGCCCAGGGAGAGAACAAGAGCGGCGGCCAGGGGCAGGACGAGGGCAAGGGCGACGACTCGGGCAAGGGGTCGGACGGCTCCGGTTCCGGTGGTTCGGACGCCGGCGCACTGCCCGACGGGTACAAGACGGTCACCAACAAGCGGTTCCACTTCACGATGGCCATGCCCGCGGACTTCACGCCCTACAAGATCGCCGGCAGCAACTCGGGCCAGATCTACAACGTCGCCGGTGGCTTCCCGCGCGTCCAGATCGACTACAACAGCTCTCCCGGCAGCGACGCGGCCGCCGCGTGGAACGCGTTGAAGGGCGCGGTCGCGGCCAGCAGCAACGGCTACCGGCACCTCGGCATAAAGAAGATCGACTTCAACGGCTACCCGACCGTCGCCGACTGGCAGTTCGAGCGCGACGAGCACGGCCAGCGGAGCCGGATCCTGAACCGCGGTTTCAAGGTCGATGCCACGCACGGCTACTCGATCATGATCAGCTGCAAGGCGAGCGAGTGGAACAGCAAGGAGTGCCGGACCCTGCGTGCGACGGCCTTCGCGACGTTCGAGCCCAAGGACTGAGCGGCACCTGCTTGCGTCGACCCTGCCGCACGCCCGGCACATGCCACGTATGGTGAGAGCTTGAGAACCGTACGCAGCCAAAACCATAGGTCAATTGCACGGTAAGTGACCATAATTGACGGGTTGGTACGGGGCTCATGGCCGGGGGGACAGCGCGCTCTGGGGAGGCGTCGTGGACGACTACGCGGGTCGGGTGCTCGCCGACCGATACCGCCTGCCGCTGCCGCCGTCCGACGAGTACGAACTGGTCGAGACCCGGGCGTTCGACACGTACAGCGGCCAGGAAGTCCTGGTGCGCCAAGTGCCGTTGCCCGAGGTCGTCGACGCCGAGATGCTGGACGGCGACGGACCGCCGTCGGCCGCCCGCCGCACCACCGGGCGAACGGTGCGACGGTCCACGGACCCCGCCGTCCGGCGGGCGATCGAGGCCGCGCAGGCTGCCGCCCAGGTGCCCGATCATCCGAGGCTCGACCAGGTCTTCGACGTGTTCGCCGAGGCCGGATCGCTCTGGATCGTGAGTGAGCTCGTCGCGGCGCGCCCGCTGGCCGCACTGCTCGCCGAACGGCCGCTGAACCCCTACCGGGCCGCCGAGATCGGCTCCGATGTGCTGACGGCCCTTCGGGTGCTGCACGCGCACGGCTGGACCCACCGGAACATCACCGTCCGCACGGTGCTGATCTGCGACGACGGGCGCGTCGTACTGACCGGCCTGGCGTCCGGGGCGGCGGAGGAGGCACTGTGCGGGTACGTACCGGTGCCGCAGCCCGACGACGAGGACCCGTACGGACCGCCCGCGGTCGGGGCGGGGCCGGCGGCCGGTCCTCACGTGCCGCCCGCGGCGTCGCTGCCGCCCGCCGGGCCGCACGGGTCCGCGGGGCCGTACGAGTCCGGCGGGCCGCACGGGCCCGTGGCCCCGGACGGGCCGGCGGGTCCGTCCGGGTCCGCTGATCCCGGCATGTCCGCCGGTCCGGTCGCACCGGTCGGGCTGCCGGCCGCGCGCGGCCACGCCGGTGAACTGGAAGCCGTGCGGCCGCATCTGAACCCCGACCCTCCCCGCGCGGGCAGTGCGGCGCAGTTGCGGGCCGCGCGCGCCGGAGCCATCGCCGCCTACCGGGCGGGAACGCGTGCCGCCGCGCGCGTCAACGAGGAGCAGCGACAGGCCGGGACAGGCGAGACGGCGGGAGCGGAGGAGCCCCGAATCCTTCCCGCCCAGCGTCCCGGACCGCCCGGGTCCGGCAGGCCGCAGCCGACGGGCGGGTGGGGCCCCACCGCCGACGATCCGTACGACGACGAGGGCGACGACGAGGACGGCAGCCGGGGCGATGCTCCGTACGGTGGCGAGTACGGCGGCCGGTACGGCGGCGAAAGCGACGACAGCGACGACGAAGGAACCGGCGGCCGCCGTGGACAGGGGGCGCCCGGCCGGCGGATGCATCTGACCGGTACGTGGGGCGACGGCGCCGGCTTCGGCCGCCCCGTGCCCGCCGGAGGCTCCAACGAGGACGCCCTGCGCGCCGACGCCCGACGCCACGGCGCCGCAGTGTCGCAGCAGCTGCCGCAGCAGGCGGTCTCCGGCCGCTGGGACGACATCGTCGCCGGGGGCCGGGCCGTCCCCGCCTACCGCGGCCCCGCCACCCCCCTCGCCGCCGAACGCGCCCGGCAGACACGGATCGCGGTCGTCGGTGCCGTCACCGAGCGCTGGGCGCCCGAGCAGGCCGGGCCGGTCCACGAGAACTGGCAGCTGGCGCCGCCCATCGGGCCGGCCACCGACCTCTGGGCGCTGGGCGCCCTGCTCTACCGCGCCGTCCAGGGCCACGCCCCGTACCCCGAGGAGCATGCGGCCGAGCTCGTCCAGATGGTCTGCGGCGAACCGCCCGCCTTCGCCGAGGAGTGCGGCCCGC
This sequence comes from Streptomyces sp. JH14, assembly GCF_029428675.1. GTDB lineage: Bacteria > Actinomycetota > Actinomycetes > Streptomycetales > Streptomycetaceae > Streptomyces. The sequence continues at coordinate 4,378,053 of NZ_JAJNEL010000001.1, forward strand.
TGCGCCCGGTCGTCGAGTCGCTGCTGCGCCAGGACCCCACCGAGCGGCCGGACTTCGAGGAGCTGCGCGGCTGGCTGCGCTCCCTCGTGCGGTCGGCCCCCGAACCCGAGGCCGGTTTCGACGTCGTACCGCTGCCGTCCGTCGACGACACCCGGCTGCCCGTCGTGCGCCGCCGCGGCGAGCTGGTCCGCAGGCGTCGCAGCCGCCTGGGAAGCGCATCGGCGCACGGCCGTCACCGCCAGACGAGGGAGCGACCCGACCGGTTCGAGAGCGCACGGGCCGAAAAGGCGCCCCGGCTTCCGCGGGAGCCCAAGGGACCCAAGGCGCTGCGCACCCCTCCCCGTCCGCGGCCGGGCAGCGAGGGACGTGCACCGAGGCGGCTCGGTCGGCTGCTGCTCGCGCTGATCCTGCTGGGGATGATCGCGGCGATCGCGTACGCCGTGCTGTTCTTGCCCAAGGCGGGCGCCGGATCCGACGCGAAGGGCAAGGCCCCGGCCGCCACGGGGAGCCGCACGCCCGGTGCGACCGATCCGGACGCACCCACGGGCGCGACGTCGAAGCCCTCGCGGTCGCCCGGGGCACAGAAGCCGCAGACCAGCCGCTCCGCCGTGGCCCTCGCCCCGGGGTACACCCTGCGCAAGGACGACGAGGGCTTCGAGGTCGGCGTGCTCAAGGGCTGGCAGCGCAGCCCGGCCGGCGCCGACCGGCAGATCCGGTACGGCAGTGACGGCTTCAGCCTGCTGATCGTGCCGGGGCGCGACACGGTGAAGGCCAACGGCGGCGATCCGCTGGCCTATCAGCGCGACAAGGAACGGGAGTTGCAGCCCTTCCGCGACTCCAGCTGGTCCTCGGCGACGGGGCTGCGCCGTATCGACGTCGGCCGACAGGCCATGGCGGAGGGCCAGTTCACCTGGCAGGACGACACCGGGCGCGAAGTGTACGTCCGCAACCTCGCGATGATCGTCGACGGGCGGTACCACGTGCTCCAGGTACTCGGCCCGGACAGCGAGCGCGACAAGGTGACGGCCATCTACGAACAGGCCATCGCCTCGTACCGGGTGACGTCCTGAGCCACCGGCAGAAAGCGCGGTCGGCGTCCTGCCGGCGAGCAGGGCGGCGGAGCGACAAGCATCACAGTGAGGTCTCGTGAGCGATGCGAGGTTCCGTGGCCGTACATCCCCTCCGTAACCTGGCAGCCGAAGGAAACGGGGCGGGGACACGTGGATCGATCGCAGGGAACGGACGCGGGGCTGGTACTGGCCGGAAGATACCGGCTCGGTGAAGTCCTCGGGCGCGGTGGCATGGGCAAGGTCTGGCGGGCTCATGACGAAGTGCTGCACCGCACGGTCGCCGTCAAGGAGTTGACCGCCGGGCTGTACGTCGCGGAGGCCGACCGGGTCGTGCTGCATGCCCGGACCCAGAAGGAGGCCCGAGCGGCGGCGCGGATCACCCACCCGGGCGTGGTCACCGTCCATGACGTGGTGGAGTACGACAACCGCCCCTGGATCGTCATGCAGTACGTCGACGGGCCGTCACTCGCCGACGCCGCCAAGGAGAGCGGCGAGATCGCGCCGCGCGAGGCGGCCAGGATCGGCCTCCATGTCCTCGGCGCGCTGCGCGCCGCGCACAGCGCCGGTGTGCTGCACCGGGACGTCAAGCCCGGCAACGTGCTCCTTGCCCGCGACGGCCGGGTGCTGCTCACCGACTTCGGTATCGCAGCGATAGAGGGTGACTCGACCATCACCAGGACCGGTGAACTGGTCGGCTCCATCGACTATCTGGCGCCCGAACGGGTACGCGGCGGGGACCCGGGGCCCGCGTCCGACCTCTGGTCCCTCGGAGCCACGCTCTATGCGGCGGTCGAGGGGTGCTCGCCGTTCCGCCGTTCGTCCCCGATCTCCACCATGCAGGCCGTCGTCACCGAGGAACCACCGCCGCCCGCCCGGGCCGGGGCGCTCGCGCCGGTGATCACCGCACTGCTCCGCAAGGACCCGGCGGACCGGCCGTCGGCGGCCGAGACGGAGCGGATGCTGCTGGAGGCGATGGAGGGGCGCGAGCCCCGGGCCGCGCAGGCGTACGTCCCGACCCAGCGCGTCCCCGAGGAGGTCCTGCGCTCGATGGGCCCGGCCGGTACGGGCGCGGGCACCGGCACGGAACCGTTCGTCCCCGACCAGCAGTTCACCATGGCCCCGCAGTACAGCGCCGCCGCCGTGACCCGCCGCAGCAGCGGCCGCTGGCGCACCACGATCCTGGTCGTCGCCCTCGCCGCGCTGATCGGCGGCGGCGCCGGCCTGGCCGCGATGAAGTACGGCGAGAACTCCGGGACGGAGACCACCGGGCGTGGCCCCGCCCACGGCACCGCGCGTTCGCCGCGCCCTTCGCCCGAGGCGTCGAAGCCCACCCCGTCCACGAAGGCCGTACCCGACGGCTGGCACCGGGTAAACGACCCCGAGGGCTTCAGCCTGGTCGTACCCAACGGCTGGAAGCGCCGGGCGGACGGTCAGAACGTCGACTACACCCCGGACGACGGCGACCACTACATCCGCATCAGCGTCGACCCGGAGCCCGACTTCGAGAACTCGTACATGCACATGCTGAACCTGGAGAAGAGCCTCGAGGGGCGGCTGCCCGGGTACGCGCGCAAGACCCTCCACTCCAACAACTACCGCGACCGGCCCGGCTCCCAATGGGAGTTCACCTGGACCGAGTCCAAGGACCACCCGGGTCCCCGCCACGCGATCGACCAGATGTATTACGAGGAGGAGGGCGGCCCGGAATACGCGCTGTACATGACGGGTCCGGCCGCCGACTGGGACACCACCCGGGACCGCTTCGACACGATGCTGCGCGGCTGGCACGCACCCGGCGGCGCGGGCTGAATCATCCGGATTCCACCGGCCGCGAACCACGACAGCTCCCTGATCAGGGGCTTTGTTGCCAGTGATCACTGGCTCGTTTGTGGGGAGTGTGAAAACCTATTACCGACGGGTACCCAAAGCGTGCGGCTGGACATACCCTCGCCCACATGACGGACTCTGCAGGTTCCCCAGGTTCGAATCCCGTGGCCGCGGCCCCGGCCGGTGCGCGCACTGCCGCCGATGTGGTGACCCCCGAGGTGATCGCGCAGCTGACGCGCGGTGTCGTCGGCTCCGGCCGTACCGCGAACCACACGCCGTTCACCGGGGAGAAGCTGGCCGACCTGCCGGAGTCCACGCCCGAGGACGTCGCCACCGCCTTCGAGCGGGCCCGGGCCGCCCAGCCCGCCTGGGCCGCCACCCCCGTCCGGACCCGGGCCGCCGTACTCCTGCGCTTCCACGACCTCGTGCTCGAGCGGCAGGCCGAGGTCCTCGACCTCATCCAGCTGGAGACCGGCAAGGCCCGGCTGCACGCTCACGAGGAGGTGCAGGCGGTCGCCGTCTCCGCCCGGCACTACGGGCGCAGGGCGTCCTCGTATCTGAAGCCGAAGCGGCACACCGGTGTCGTACCGACGCTGACCAAGGTCACCGAGCTGCGCCAGCCGCGCGGTGTCGTCGGCCAGATCGCGCCGTGGAACTACCCGTTCGAGCTCTCCGTCGGCGATGCGCTGCCTGCGTTCGTCTCCGGGAACGCCCTCGTGATGAAGCCCGACACGGAGACCGCGCTGACCGCGCTCTGGGCCCGTGACCTGCTGATCGAGGCCGGGCTGCCCGCCGAGGTGTTCCAGATCGTCCTCGGTGACGGACCGGTCGTGGGGCCCGAGGTCGTCAAGCACGCCGACTACGTCTCGTTCACCGGCTCCACCCGTACCGGCCGTGAGGTCGCCCAGGGCGCCGCCGCCCGTCTGGTCGGCGTCTCGCTGGAGCTCGGCGGCAAGAACGCCATGCTGGTCCTCGAGGACGCCGACGTGGAGAAGGCCGCCGCGGGCGCCGTCCGCGCCTGCTTCTCCTCCGCCGGACAGCTCTGCATCTCCATCGAGCGGCTGTACGTCCACGAGTCGGTCGCCGACGACTTCGTGGCGCGGTTCGCCGCCCGTACGAAGGCCATGCGGCTGGGCAACTCCCTCGCGTACGGCGCCGACATGGGTTCGCTCGTCGGCGAGCGCCAGCTGGAGACCGTCACCCAGCACGTCGCGGAGGCCGTCGAGAAGGGGGCCACGCTCGTCGCGGGAGGTGTCGCCCGCCCCGACATCGGCCCGCTGTTCTACGAGCCGACCATCCTGGAAGGCGTCGAGGCGCCGATGGCCGTCTGTGCCCAGGAGACCTTCGGCCCGGTCGTCTCCATCTACCGCTTCTCCGACGAGGACGAGGTCGTCGACCTCGCCAACGCCACCCCGTACGGCCTGAACTCCAGTGTCTGGACCAAGGACTCCAAGCGCGGCCACCGGGTCGCCGCCCGGCTGCGCACCGGCACGGTCAACATCAACGAGGGGTACGCCCCCGCGTACGGCAGCGTGCAGTCCCCGATGGGCGGCATGAAGGACTCCGGTCTCGGCCGCAGGCACGGCTCCGAGGGCATCCTCAAGTACACCGAGGCTCAGACCGTCGCCCAGCAGAGACTGATCCCGCTCGCCCCGTCCTTCGGGATGGACGACGAGAAGTACGCGGCGTTCATGAGCCGCAGCCTGAAGGCGATGAAGGCGTTCCGCCTGCGCTGATCCCCGTCACACCGCGGCACCTTCTGCCCTTTTCGTACCGAGGAGAGCCATGTCCCAGGACAGCCCTGCCCAGAATCAGGCCGGACCGGCCGGCGAGACCGATGACGACGCGGCGTACGACTACGACGTCCTCGTCGTCGGTTCGGGCTTCGGCGGTGCGGTGTCGGCCCTGCGGCTGACCGAGAAGGGGTACCGGGTCGGGGTCCTGGAGGCGGGCCGCCGCTTCACCCCCGACACGCTCCCCAAGAACTCCTGGGACATCAAGAACTATCTGTGGGCCCCCGCACTCGGGCTCTTCGGCATCCAGCGTGTGCATCTGCTCGGCAACGTGATGGTGCTCGCCGGGGCGGGCGTCGGTGGCGGCTCCCTCAACTACGCCAACACGCTGTACGTGCCCCCGGCGCCGTTCTTCGAGGACCGGCAGTGGGCCGCCATCACCGACTGGAAGGACGAACTGGCGCCGTACTACGACCAGGCCAAGCGGATGCTCGGGGTCCGGCTCAACCCGACGATGACCCCGTCCGACGTCCACCTGAAGGCGACCGCGCAGGCCATGGGGGTCGGCGACTCCTTCCACCTCGCCCCGGTCGGCGTCTTCTTCGGCGACGGCAAGGACGCCGACGGCACGGCCGCTGCGAAGCCCGGCGCCACGGTCGCCGACCCGTACTTCGGCGGCGCGGGCCCCGACCGCAAGGCCTGCACCGAGTGCGGCGAATGCATGACGGGCTGCCGCCACGGCGCGAAGAACACCCTCAACGAGAACTACCTCCACCTCGCCGAGAAGGCCGGAGCGGTCATCCACCCGATGACCTCCGTCGTCGCGATCACGGACGACCCCGAGGGCGGGTACCACGTCTCGACCGTCCCGACGGACCGCCGCAGGAAGGGCAGGCCGACGCTGCTGCGCGCCCGCAGGGTGGTCGTCGCGGCCGGCACCTACGGCACCCAGACCCTGCTCCACACGATGAAGGACCAGGGGCTGCTGCCCCGGCTGTCGGCGCGGCTCGGCGAGCTGACCCGTACCAACTCCGAGGCGCTCGTCGGCTCGCAGACCAGCGACCGCCGCTACCGCAAGAAGCACGGCACCCCGAAGGCCGACTTCACCCAGGGCGTCGCCATCACCTCGTCGATCCACCCCGACGAGAACACCCATATCGAGCCCGTCCGCTACGGCAAGGGCTCCAACGCCATGGGCGCGATGTCGATCCTCCAGGTGCCGTACGGCAGCCGCCGCGTGCTGGGCTGGCTCGGCAGCATGGCCCGGCACCCGGTCCTCGCCGTCCGGTCGCTCTCCAACCGCCGCTGGTCGGAGCGGACCATCATCGGCCTCGTCATGCAGTCGCTGGACAACTCCCTGACCACGTACCGCAAGCCCGGTGGCATCGGAAAGGGCCTGCTCACCGCCCGCCAGGGGCACGGCGCGCCCAATCCGACCCAGATCGAGGAGGCGACGCGCAGCGCTTCACTGCTCGCCGAGGAGATCAACGGCTTCCCCGGGTCGAACGTCGGCGAACTCATGGGCACCCCGCTCACCGCGCACTTCCTCGGCGGCTGCCCGATCGGTGCGAGCGCCGAGGACGGGGTCATCGACCCGTACCACCGGCTGTACGGACACCCGGGCATCTCGGTCGTCGACGGTTCGGCGGTCTCCGCGAACCTCGGCGTCAACCCGTCGCTGACCATCACGGCGCAGGCGGAGCGGGCCATGTCGTTCTGGCCCAACAAGGGCGAGGCGGATCCGCGTCCCGCACAGGCAGAGGCATACGAGCGGCTGGCCGCGGTCGAGCCGAAGGCGCCGGCGGTGCCGAAGGAGGCCTTCGGTGCGCTGAAGCTGCCGTTCCTGGGACTGCCCGCGGTCCCGCCGAAGAAGAAGTAGTCCGCGCACGAGGAGACGAGAGAGCGCTGAGGACAGCAGAGAGGGGCTGCACCCCCCTCCGAGTGCAGCCCCTCACGCCTACTGGTGACGACGCGCGTAGCGCAGCGCTGTCACGGGTGGGGCTGGTTGTTCCGCATGCATGACCTGTGGTCCCGGGCAATGGTTGCCCGGATGTTCACAGGATCCTTATGTGATGCCGATCACGCACTCCTCGCGTCGTGACATGACCAAGGGCCCCGCGGACCGTGAACCGGTCCGCGGGGCCCTTGTCGATCAGCACCGACGTCAGGGCAGCGCCGGTGCCGAGAGGCGGCGCCGGGGGGCAGCGCCGCGGGGAGTGGTGCGCCGGGTCGGTGCCCCGGCGCACAGGGGGCGCATGGGTGGTGCCGACCCAAGTCGGGAGGGTGCGTTTCGAGGGGACCCGCTCTTTGCGTCGTGCGGGACGGGCTGCGCACGGCGCAACCGTTCGACCGGATACGGCCGGCTCCGGGCGTCCCCGAAGCCGACCGCTTGGGGTGACCGGGCTGCTGTCCCCTGCCGACCGGTCACGCACGCTGGGGCGCGGTCCCACGGCGTACCTGCAGTACGCCACACGCTCCAGCGGAGCCACGCGTGGATTCTTCGAAAGCCGCCCCTGGCTGGCACGGACACCGGGACCAACGAAGTCACCGCGGGCCCGGTCACGCGCCGTACGGGTGAGAGCCGGACCGAACGCAGATACGCCTGTACAGCCCAGCGGCCCGTACGGGCCGGCGGACAGCTGAGGCCCGCACAGGCGTGAACGGCGCTCTCACACGCGCCCGCGGCACAGCTCCAGCAGCGTCATGGCGAGCGAGGTGCCGGGCTTGCCGAGCGCATCGCGGTACTGGCCGAGGATCTCCATCTCGCGGGAGAGGTTCACCCGGCGGCCGCCGGACGTGATCCGGGCCTCCTGGATGACCGCCGAGACGGCCATCCGTTCCTGGACGAGCCCGATGATCCGGTCGTCCAGTGAATCGATGCGCTCGCGGGCGCCGGCGATCAGCGCTGCGGCCTCGTCGGTGCGCGCGCCGGTCTCCTCGGCGAGCGACTTCTCCGTGTTCGCGGTGACGGTGGCGGTGGTGCTGTTCATTCCGTGGCTCCTGGTGTCCTGGTGGGGTGCGGCCCCCCGGAGCGATCGGACCCGGAACGCCAGAACGCCCCGGGCCTGTCGGCCCGGGGCGCCTGGAACGTTGCTTGTCAGTGGATCAAGCAGCACGACCATGGCAGCCGGCGGGCCGGATGCCATAGGTAAAGACGTAGGTCGTGTGCTGACGCATGGGGCCAGTATGGACCCGCTTCCGCCGGTGGGCCAACGCGGCGCCCGGATGGTGAGACGCCGCCAAGAGGACGGCCGAGCACCCCGGTCCCGGCGGACGCGAATGGGTCTTCCTCGCAACCCCGGTAGAATCGGCAGAACCGACCCCCTCTCACCGCCGGAAGGCCGCCCCGTGCCAGCAGCACCCCCCGCCGCCCCCGACACCGCAGCCGACGTGGTCCTCGTCGTCGACTTCGGCGCGCAGTACGCCCAGCTCATCGCCCGACGCGTCCGTGAGGCCCGGGTCTACAGCGAGATCGTCCCGTCCACGATGCCGGTCGACGAGATGCTGGCGAAGAACCCCCGGGCGATCATCCTGTCCGGCGGCCCCTCCTCGGTGTACGCCGAGGGCGCGCCCAGCCTCGACCGCTCGCTGTTCGAGGCCGGGGTCCCGGTCTTCGGCATGTGCTACGGCTTCCAGCTGATGGCCACCACGCTCGGCGGCACCGTCGACGACAACGGTGCCCGCGAGTACGGCCGCACTCCGCTGACCGTCTCCAAGAGCGGCTCCACGCTCTTCGAGGGCACGCCCACCGAGCAGTCGGTGTGGATGTCGCACGGCGACGCGTGCTCCGCCGCCCCCGAGGGCTTCACCGTCACCGCGTCCACGGACGTCGTGCCGGTCGCCGCCTTCGAGAACGACGAGAAGAAGCTGTACGGCGTCCAGTACCACCCCGAGGTGCTGCACTCCACGCACGGCCAGCAGGTCCTTGAGCACTTCCTCTACCGCGGCGCCGGCATCGAGCCGACCTGGACCACGACCAATGTGGTCGAGGAGCAGATCGCGCTGATCCGCGAGCAGGTCGGCACCAAGCGCGCCATCTGCGGCCTCTCCGGCGGCGTGGACTCCGCGGTCGCCGCGGCCCTCGTGCAGAAGGCCATCGGCTCCCAGCTGACCTGCGTGTACGTGGACCACGGTCTGATGCGCAAGGGCGAGACCGAGCAGGTCGAGAAGGACTTCGTGGCCGCCACCGGCGTCCAGCTGAAGGTCGTCGACGCCGAGGAGCGGTTCCTGAACGCGCTGGCCGGGGTCTCCGACCCCGAGCAGAAGCGGAAGATCATCGGCCGCGAGTTCATCCGCGTCTTCGAGCAGGCCCAGGCCGAGCTCGTCGCCGAGGCGGGCGCGGCCGGCGAGGACGTCGCGTTCCTCGTGCAGGGCACGCTCTACCCGGACGTCGTGGAGTCCGGTGGCGGCACCGGCACCGCCAACATCAAGTCCCACCACAACGTGGGCGGCCTCCCCGACGACATCGAGTTCCAGCTCGTCGAGCCGCTGCGCCAGCTGTTCAAGGACGAGGTCCGGATGGTCGGCCAGGAGCTCGGCCTGCCGGAGGAGATCGTCCAGCGCCAGCCGTTCCCCGGCCCCGGTCTCGGGATCCGGATCGTCGGCGAGGTCACCAAGAACCGGCTCGACCTGCTGCGCGAGGCCGACGCCATCGCCCGCGAGGAGCTGACCGCGGCCGGACTCGACCGCGACATCTGGCAGTGCCCGGTGGTGCTGCTCGCCGATGTCCGTTCGGTCGGCGTCCAGGGAGACGGCCGGACCTACGGCCACCCGATCGTCCTGCGCCCGGTCTCCTCCGAGGACGCCATGACGGCCGACTGGTCGCGCCTGCCGTACGAGGTCCTGGCGAAGATCTCCACCCGTATCACCAACGAGGTCGCCGACGTCAACCGCGTCGTCCTCGACGTGACGAGCAAGCCGCCGGGCACCATCGAGTGGGAATAACCCCTGCGTGCAGGGTCCATGCGATGCCGTCGCTCAGTCGTCTGAGCGGCGGCATCGTCGTATCGCGCCGCCGCCCGTGAAAGTGGGTGGCACCGCCCTCCGCGCCTGTGCCAGGCTGCGCCCTCATGTCTGCCGATGAGATCCGCGCCCTGCTGTCCGCCGCCCACAACGACCGCCTGACCTGGAACACTCCCCTCTCCGAGGAGCATGCCGCCCAGCTCGTCGCGGCCTGCGCCCCCGCACCCGGGGCGCGGATCGTGGACCTCGGCAGCGGCTGGGGCGAGCTACTGATGCGGCTGGTGGAGTCGGCGCCCGGGAGTACCGGGGACGGCGTCGAGACCGATTCCGAGGCCGTGGCACGGGGGCGGGCGCTCGCCGGGGACCGAGGGCTCGCGAAGCGCGTACGGTTCCATGAGACTCCTGCCGCCGAGTGGGCGGACGGCGGTTACGACCTGGCCGTGTCCATCGGGGCCTCGCACGCCTGGCCCGGGTCCACCTCCGAGGCCCTGAAGGCGCTGCGGGCGGCCGTGCGGCCCGGCGGGCGGGTGCTGTTCGGGGAAGGGTTCTGGGAGCGCGAGCCGTCCGAGCGGGCGCTGGCCGGGCTGGGGGCCGAACCGGGGGACTTCGGTTCGCTGCTCGAGCTGATCCGGCAGGCCGAGGCCGTCGGACTGCGGCCGCTCCAGGTCACCGTCGCCGACCAGCGTGAATGGGACCTCTTCGAGGCGAACGCCAACATCGGCCGGGGCGAGCGCTGGGCGCTGGCCAACCCGGGGCATCCGCTGCACGACGGTGTCGTCGCCGCGGTCGACGACCGGCGCACCGGCTACTACGGGGGCTACCGGGGGACGCTCGGCCTCGCCTACCTCGTGCTCAGCGCGTGAACAGGGTCCCGGCCCGTACCCGCACCGGTGCCTGAATCGGTACGTGATCGCTCTGGCCACCTGGGGTGACCGGCGGTAGCTTCCGACCGAATGTCCTGGGAGCCCCGAGGAGTCGCCATGCCCGAGCCCACACCGATACCCGTCGAACAGCTGCAGTTCGCGATGCCGCCCGTCCACCAGTCGCTCGACGAGGAACGTGCCTACCGCAAGGAGCGGCTGGCCGGAGCGCTGCGGCTGTTCGGTGCGTACGGGTACGAGGACGGCGTCTCCGGTCACATCACCGTGCGGGACCCGGAGTTCACCACCTGCTTCTGGGTCAATCCGTTCGGCGTCCCCTTCGACGAGCTCCGGCCGGACGAGCTGATCCTGGTCAACGGCGAAGGACAGGTCGTCGAGGGGCGCCACCACGTCAACCAGGCGGCGTTCACCGTCCATGCCCAGGTGCACCGGGCGCGCCCGGACGTCGTCGCCGTCGCGCACACCCACTCCCTGCACGGCCGGGCGCTGTCCACGCTCGGTGAGTTCATCGAGCCGATCACCCAGGAGTCCTGCGCGTTCTACGAGGACCATGCGGTCTACCAGGCGTACACCGGGGTCGTCGTCGACGAGGAGGAAGGGCGGCGGATCGCGGCCGCGCTCGGCGCCCACAAGGCGATCATCCTGCGCAATCACGGGCTGCTGACCGTGGGCGACTCGGTGGACGCGGCCGCCTGGTGGTTCCTCACGATGGAGCGTTCCTGCCAGGTGCAGCTCACCGCGCGGGCGGCCGGGAAGCCGGTCCTGATCGAGCACCGGGACGCGGTGGCCACCCGCGAGCAGCTCGGCAGCGACCTGGTGGCCTGGATCAACTACCAGCCGCTGTGGAAGCGGATCGCTCGAACGTTCTGACGATCCGCACGTTCCGGCGGGCCCGATGCGCGCCAACCCCCTCCCGTACGGCACAATTCGCAGCAATCAGTGGTCAGTTGGAACGGTCGGGGCAGGAAAGGGTGGCGTTCTCCGTGGCGTTGGACGAGGCACGACAAGGCGCACACGGCGGTGGCTGTACGTGCGGCGACTGCCCGCACGGAGCGCGCGAGGGGCATCGGCGCGCGGTGGCCGCCTTCCTGGCCAAGCGGGACGAACTCGCCGCAGGTCAGGGGCTGCCGACCGGTGTCGCCCAGTCCGCGTTCGCGACCCGCCAGTGGGTCTCCGACGAGCTGACCGAGTCCGCCCGCGGGGTCGCCGAACGCAGCCGGGAGGCGGGCGACGCCTGGCTCCACCTGGTCTGGGTGCGCACCCTGGTCGTCGTCTGGGGAGGCGTCGCCGTGCTCGCCCTCGCGCAGGCCGCCACCGCCATCGGTGCGGGCTGGTCGGCCGCCCGCACCGCCGGTCTGCTCGCCGCGCTCGTCACGGCGGGACTGCTGACCGGCGCCGCCCGTGTCCACCGGGCACGCGGCGGGATCCTCGCCCCGCTGATCGGCGAGGACAACCGGCTCTCCACCTCCCGGGCGGTCGCCGTGGCCTGGGTGCTGCTCGCCGTCTTCTGCGTACTCGTCCTCGCGCTCCAGATGGCGGGCGCCTCCGGGCACGCGGAGCGCGACGCGCTCATCGACGGGCTGGAGTTGGCGCGCGGCGCGGGGATGCTGACCGCGCTGGCGCTGGTGTGCGCCATTGCCGTGGTCGTACGCCGGGTCGTGGCCGTACGCGCCGTCGCCGGGCGGCTGCAGAAGCTGCGGGCCGACCGGCCGCGCGCCGGCGATCTGCTCACCGACGACTCCGGACGGGGCAGCTTCACCGATGTGCAGTACGTGCTGGTGAGCGCCGCCGCCGTGCTCTTCGCCGCGGTGCGGCTGGCCCGCCGTCCCGAGCAGCTGCCCGATCTGCCCTGGGGGCTGGCCCTGCTGGTGGCCGTCTCCGCGGCGACGTACTTCGCCGGCAAGTTCACGGAGGGCGGGCGTCCGGTCGTGCTGTCCGTCGTACGGGCCCGGGAGGCCGGGGACCTGGACGCGCCGATCCGTACCGGTGACGACATCGAGATCCGTGGCGCCGGTTTCGTACCGCCCGGCGCAGGAGCACCGGACCGGCTGGCCCGCATGGTCGTACGGATCGGCCGGGTCCATGTCCATGTCCCGCTGGTCCCGGTCGCCGGCGGCTTCGCCAATCCGACGGACACCGTGCTCACCGTGCCGGTGCCGGTGGAGGTCGAGCCCGGACTCGTCGACGTACAGGTCGTGACCGCCGCCGGGGTGGAGACGAACCGGGTCGAGATCGACGTCACGGACTGAGCCGTCGGGGTCGTCGTTCGTTGTGGGGTGCCGCTGTTCCGGGGTGGGGGGTTCCGTCCTCAATCGCCGGACGGGCTTGGGGTGTCCGTCCCGGCGCGGTTCTCCGGGGGTGCGGTCGTCTTGGTTCGGTGGGTGGTGGTCCGGGGCCCCTCCGGGGTGTCTCCTCGAACGACGAACGTTCGGGTTCGTCGTCGGGCGAGCCCGGGTATCCGTTCGTCGTCCTGCGGGGACCCCCCTGCACGGCCCCGGACCGGCCGGTGCGCGGCTGCGGCCCGGTGGGCCTTCATGTCCGACCACCGGGTCGCAGGCGCGAGTGATGCGCGGGTGGGGCCGTGCAGGGGAGTCCCCGCAGGGACTGGCGCACGTGCCGGGCTCGTCCGCGTTGCCGGTTTCCGCGCCAGTCTCGAGGAGACGCCCCGGAGGGGCACCGCCCAACCCGCCACCGGGCAGAGGCGACGACGCCCCCACGGCCCGGGTCGGACACCCGAGCCCGTCCGGCGATTGAGGACGGAACCCTCCGCCCCGGACCGGGGAGACCATCCCAAGCCAACCGCAGGTCGGGTGAGCCGCGCGTTCACCGCGTACGTATGGTCTGGTGACGGGTCGACGGAGAGCGGGGCGATTATGAGTGGATATGGCACGAATACGCGTGGTCTGGGTGAGCCGACAAACCTGCGGGAGCTGGCGCGCACGCATGCGCTGCTGCCGCTGCGGATCTTTCTCGGCGTCACCTTCATCTATGCCGCGCTCGACAAACTGACGGACAGTTCCTTCTTCCGCGCGAGCGGGCCCGGTTCCGTCGGCGAGATGATGCGCGCCGTACGCGACACGTCGGCGATACCGGCACTCGTCGACCTCTCGCTGAAGAACCCCGGCGCATTCGGGTACGCCATCGCGTTCGGCGAACTCGCCGTCGGTATCGGCACCCTGATCGGGCTGTGGGCGCGGCTCGCCGCACTCGGCGGGGCGCTGATCTCGCTCAGTCTCTGGCTGACCGTGAGCTGGCAGGCCTCTCCGTACTACCTCGGCAACGACCTGATCTACCTCATGGCCTGGCTGCCGCTGGTGCTCGGCGGAGCCGCGTCGTTCTCGCTGGACGCGCTCCTCGCGGCGCGGCGCCGGCGGATCCGGTAGCTCACCCACGTCGTGAGGGCGGCCATGCCCAGGCCGCCGAAGAGCACCGGGAAGAAGAACGTCCAGGGGGCGTCCCAGCTACCCGCGGCGTCGGCCGCGTAACCGGCCGCCAGGGCGAGCATCGCGATGCCCGCAACCGCGCGGCCCGGCCGGATCTCATGACGCAGCACGGGTGACCTCCACCTGTCCGATGCCGACTTCCAGGTCCAGTTCGACCGTGCCGGCCGGTGTGACGCCCGCGGGCGGAGCGATCGTCCGGTGCTCGTTCTGCGCCGGAGCGATATCCACATCGCCCGGCGGCTCGGCGGGCAGCCGGATGTCCCCGAGCCCGGCCTCCGCCCGCACCCGGACCGTCACCGCCTGCGGCACGACGACGACTGCCCGGCCCGCGCCGACCCGCACCTGCGTCCGGACCGTGTCGCCCTTCGGGACCGGCACCCGGGTGAGGTCGAGCGTGCCGACCCCGAGCCCGGAGCTCAGCTCGTACCGCGGCTGGACCGCCGCGACCGAGGCGGGGCGCCAGTGCTCGCGTACCCACTGGGTGCTGATGTCCTTCGGCAGGGCGGACGCGCCGGCCAGCAGCGCCGCCGTGATGATCGACAGCAGGACCGTGCCGAACCCGGTCCTGCCGAGGAACGTGCTGACCAGCATCCCGGTGCCGAACACGGCGAGCGCCGCGGCCAGACCGAACTGCAGGCTCGTACCGAGCGGATGGGTTTCCCAGCTCAGGCTGGTGCCCAGACCGCCCGCGACCAGCGCGAGCAGAAAGACCGGACCGCCGATCGCGCGCGGCCCCCGGTTCGCCCGCGCCCGCTCGGGCGCGCGGTACGGCGTGTCCGCCGTCGCCCTGCGGGGCCGTGCCGTCCGGTCGTCGGGCACCGCGTCCGCCGGACCCCACAGATAGCCGGTGGCCACCGGCCCCGAGGTGCCGTCCTTGATGATCGGATCCCGCCACCAGGACGGGCCGGCCGGTGACGGCGGCGCCTTCACCTCCGGCGGCGCGTCCGCCGCCGCCTGCGCGGCCGCCGGATGCAGCGGGTCCTCGGGGGCCGCGGTCCTGCGGTGCTGCGTCCAGACGCAGAAGCCGATGACCGCGAGTGTCAGCATCGCGGAGAACGCCAGCATGCCGCCGTTGCCCAGCATGGAGAGGAAGAGCCCGCAGCCGATCAGGGCGAGCAGCGCCGCGATCAGCGATGCCCCCTCGACCCGGCCCGACAGCAGCTTGCGCGCCTCGTTCTCCTCCTCGCCCTCCAGCGGGATCAGCAGCCATGCGAAGCCGTAGAAAATCAGGCCGAGGCCACCGGTCACCGACAGAACACCGAGCACGATCCGGAAGATCACCGGGTCCACGTCGCAGTACCGGCCGAGTCCGCCGCACACCCCGGCCACCACTTTCTGCCGCGAGCTGCGCTGCAGCTGCGGTCCCGGCGCGGAGGGCGGCGCGGCGCCGGGCGGTGCGTCCTGGGGAACGGTCATGGCTCCATGGTGACGGGCCGGGCCCACCCGCGGCACCGGCACGGACCCTGGCCGATCCCTGATATTGGTCGCGGCGGACCCTGAGGGGGGAGGCCGTCGAGGCCCCGTGCCACCGGTCGTCTCAGGGTCGAGTGGGGGGCCGACCCTGATGCCGCCCACCGCCCCGGCGTGTGACGATCGAAGCATGTCAGCCGCCACGCCCCGAGCCGCAAGCTCTGTCAGCGCCGACCCGGAGGAGCCGCCGCTGCGCAAGCTGTACCGCAGCGCCGACGGCCGCCTGCTCGGCGGCGTCGCGCGCGGACTCGCCGGGCATCTCGGGCTGCCCGTCGCCTGGGTGCGGTTCGCCTTCCTCGGCCTGTTCTTCGCGGACGGTCTCGGCGCGCTGCTGTACGCCGTGTTCTGGATCGTCGTCCCGCTCGGCGTCGGCGGCGTCGAGGAGTCGCGCTCCGTCTTCGAGACCGATGCCGACGGCCGCCGCAGGCTCCGCAAGCCCGACAAGGGGCAGGTTTTCGCCCTGGTGGCCCTGCTGATCGGCGCCGTCGTCTTCGTCGGCAACGTCGACATGGGCAGCAAGGCCGACCGCTACATCTGGCCGACGTTGCTGATCGGCGCCGGCTCCGTCCTGGTGTGGCGGCAGGCCGACAACGCACGGCGGGCCCGCTGGATGGAGGTCGGCAGCCGCCGCCGAGTGCTGCATCTGGCCCGCGGGCTGGCCGGGGTCGCGCTGGTCGGCCTGGGCCTCGCCGGCTTCATGGTGGTACGCGGCTCCGCGGCCCAGCTCGGCAATGTCCTCACCGCGGCGATCGCGGTCCTCACCGGCATCGCGCTGCTGGCCGGCCCCTATCTCGTACGCATGACCCAGGACCTCTCCGAGGAACGCCTGATGCGCATCAGGGCCCAGGAGCGCGCCGAGGTCGCCGCCCATGTCCATGACTCCGTGCTGCACACCCTCACTCTGATCCAGCGCAACGCCGAGGATCCGGGCGAGGTCCGCAGGCTGGCCCGCGCCCAGGAGCGCGAACTGCGCAACTGGCTGTACAACCCCGAGGGCACCGGCAAGGACGAGGGCGACGAACCGGAGACCCTCGCCGAAGCGGTCAAGCGCGCCGCCGCCGAGGTCGAGGACAAGCACGGCGTCCCGCTGGAGGTCGTCGTCGTCGGCGACTGCCCGCTCGACGAGAAGCTCGTGGCCCAGATGCAGGCCGCGCGCGAGGCGATGGTCAACGCCGCGAAGTACGGTGGCGAGGGGGGTGCCGTGCAGGTCTACGCGGAGGTCGAGGGCCGCACGGTCTTCGTCTCGGTGCGGGACCGGGGGCCGGGGTTCGATCCGGATTCCGTACCGGCGGACAGAATGGGCGTACGAGAATCAATCATCGGCCGGATGCAGCGCAACGGCGGTACGGCGCGGCTGCGTTCGGTGCCCGGCGGGGGCACGGAAGTCGAACTGGAGATGGAGAGGGCGAACGATGACGGAGACCACTGAGGCAGCCGGGGGCCCGGAGCGCCGGGTACGGGTCGTGCTCGTCGACGACCACCGGATGTTCCGCACCGGGGTGCAGGCCGAGATCGGGCGCACCGAGGAGACCGGCGTCGAGGTGGTCGGCGAGGCCGCCGACGTCGACCAGGCGGTCACCGTCATCACGGCGACGCGCCCCGAGGTCGTCCTCCTCGACGTCCATCTGCCGGGCGGCGGCGGTGTCGAGGTGTTGCGCCGCTGCGCCCCGCTGATGGGCGCGGTGGAGAACCCGGTGCGGTTCCTGGCGCTGTCCGTTTCGGACGCCGCGGAAGACGTCATCGGTGTCATCCGGGGCGGCGCCCGCGGCTATGTCACCAAAACGATCACCGGCATCGACCTGGTCGACTCGGTCTTCCGGGTCCAGGACGGCGACGCGGTCTTCTCACCGCGGCTGGCCGGCTTCGTGCTCGACGCGTTCGCCTCGACGGACGCACCGCCGGTCGACGAGGACCTGGACCGGCTGACGCAGCGTGAGCGCGAGGTGCTGCGGCTGATCGCCCGCGGCTACGCGTACAAGGAGATCGCCAAGCAGCTGTTCATCTCGGTGAAGACGGTCGAATCGCATGTCTCGGCGGTGCTGCGGAAGCTCCAGCTGTCGAACCGGCACGAGCTGACCCGGTGGGCGACGGCGCGACGGCTGGTCTGAGTCAGCTGCTCTCCTGTTCTGGCTCGAGCGAGATGTTCAGCTTCTCGCCGATCCGGCGGTAGCCGATGCCCGCGTAGATGCGCTCCACAGCGGCGTCGGCCGGCTCCAGCCACACCACCCGGCAGCCCCGCGCGAACGCGGTCGCGGTCAGATGGGCGGAGAGCGCGGCGCCGATGCCGCGGCGGCGGAAGGTGTCGGCGACGGCGAGACCGGCCAGTTCGGTGAGGCCGTCGACCGGGACCGAGCAGCCGCCCGCGCCGGCCGGTACGCCGTCCAGCAGGGCGAGCGCCGCCACTCCGCCGCCCGCCACCGCGTTGCGCAGCCATGCGGCTTCGCCGCCCTCGGGCTCCCCGGTCCCGCCGTAGCCGTGGTGCTGCACGCGGGCGGCGACGTCGAACTCGGTGTCGGTGGCAGGTTCGGCGATGACGAGGGCGTCCACCGGCTTCGGCTCCGCGAGGTCCCCGGCGGCGCAGGCCAGGACCGGCGCCCGGTTCTCGACGGTGAAACCTGCGGCGACCAGAGCGGGTTCGACCGCGGGTGCGCCGCCCGGCAGATACTCGAGACGCGGCATCCGGCCCCGCTCGCGGAAGGCGGCGATGAGCTCCCGGACATCGGCCGCGGTCGGCTCGGCATCACGGTCCGGGATCGCGTAATTCGCTTATTTCAGGGACCAGTTCGGGTTGTAGCGGAGCGTGAACGGGCCGATCCGGAGATGGTCGGGTGAGCGGAGGGCGAGCGTGCGGATGTGGCTCTGGACGTCGGCGTCCATGGACATGTGCGGTTCTCCTCGATCCGGTCCGGTCCGGTGGAATTCCGGACCGCGGAGGCCGGAGCCTATGCCACCCGGGTCGCTCCGGCGAACGGCATTTGGTCGATCGGCGCGATACGGACCGGTGCGCCGGGGTGCGGTGCGTGGATCATCTGGCCGTTGCCGATGTACAGGCCGACATGGCTGACACCGGAGTAGAAGAACACCAGGTCGCCGGGGGCGAGTTCGGAGCGGGAGATGCGCTGCCCGGCGTTGATCTGGGTGTACGTGGTGCGGGGGAGCGAGACGCCGGCCGAGCGCCAGGCGGCCTGGGTCAGTCCTGAGCAGTCGTACGAGGACGGGCCGGTCGCGCCCCAGACGTACGGCTTGCCCAGCGCTCCGTAGGCGAACGCGATGGCCTCCGCGGAACGGGCGTTGGGGGCGGCCTGGGCGCCGGCGCGCGGGGCGCTGCGATCGGCGTGGCCATCGGCGGAGCGTGCGGTGCCGAACTGCTCGTAGGCGGCGCGTTCCGCGGGCGACAGCGTGTCCAGGAGCTTCCGGGCGTCGGCCAGTTTGGTCCTGACCGTCGCCCGGTGCTTCTTCAGTTCGGCCCGGCGGGCGCCCAGCGCCGCCAGCTCCTCGTTCGCCTCGGCGCGCAGCTGGGTGATCTCGGTGACCTGCCGTCGGACTCTGGAGACCTCGCCGGCCTGCCGGTCGGCGACCCGGTCCGCGTACGAGGCCCGTTCCAGGTACTGGTCGGGGTCGGAGGAGAGCGCCAGCTGGACGGCGGGGTCGATGCCTCCGGTGCGGTACTGGGCGGCGGCGAGCGAACCGAGTGCGTTGCGGGAGGCGTTGAGACGTTCGGTCCTGCGGGCGGCCTCGTCGCGCAGCGCGCCCAGCGATTCGGTGACGGTGGCCGCCTTCTCCTTCGCGCCGTTGTACTGCTCGGTGGCGACCTCCGCGTCGTGGTAGAGCCGGTCCACCTTCGCTTTGATCTGGGCGGGGGTGAGCTGTGGTTCGGCATGTGCGGAGCCAGGGAGGGCGGCAGCGGTTGCAGCCCCGGCAAAGGCGAGGGTGGCTGCGGTGCGGGCAGCGGAGCCGGTGCACGGGAGCTGCTTGGGTTTTCGATGAGCGGCCACGGGGGCGGGGTTCCTTGCTCTCGACTGCCCGTCGGGGCCTACCGGCGGGCCCGCGGAGGTCCGGCGGCGGGGTGCCAACAGGGGGAGCGGCCCGCCACCGGACTCTTCGGCGGGGTGACCGGCCTCCTGCCGTCCGGGTGCGGAGCGGCGGTAAGCCGGTCACCTGGATAGGGACGCTAAACCCGGGACAGGGAGGAGAGACGTAATGACTGCTATTGCCTGAATTTGGCGAGGCGATGTCCTCGAGTGACCGGGAAAACCGCGCCGGGTTCAGGCAGCCGATGCAGGCCCGACTGAAATGCCGAGGAGACCCCCACCTCGCCGGAGAGTGGTGATATGGCCCCGGCTAGGCTGCGGCCCCATGGACGTACTCATCAATGTCTTCGTCGCGTTGCACATCATCGGTATCGCCTCCCTGCTGGGCGGCTTCCTGACCCAGATGAAGGCGATGGGTGCCGGCACGGCGCGCTTCGTCCCGGCGATGCTGCACGGCGCGCTGACCATGCTGGTCACCGGTGTCGTGCTGGTCGGGCTCAACCAGGCGGACGACCACCCGGTCAACAACATCAAGATCGGCGTGAAGCTCGCGGTCCTGGTCGTGATCCTCGCGCTGGTCTACGTCAAGCGGGACGAGGAGAAGGTCGAGAAGGGCGTCTTCGCGGCGGTCGGCGGGCTGACGGTCGCCAACATCTTCATCGCGACGCTCTGGACCTGAGCCGGCCCTCCCGGCCGGTGGACGAGCCCCTGCGGATCCTTCCGCAGGGGCTCGTCGCATGAGCGCATGAATCCGCGCTGCGGGGCGCGCTAGGCGGGCCGCACGCTGCCGTAGATCGGCATGTAGTAGATCGACTCCTCGCGGACGTTCGCCCCCGGCTTCGGGGCGTGGACCATCATGCCGTCGCCCTCGTAGATGCCGACGTGACTGATGTCGTCGTAGAAGAAGACGAGGTCGCCCGGCTGCAGATCCGCCGTCGCGATCCGGGTGCCGATCTCGACCTGGTCCCAGGTGGTGCGCGGGATGTCGACGCCCGCGGCCTTCCAGGCGGCCTGGGTCAGTCCCGAGCAGTCGTACGAGGAGGGGCCCGTCGCGCCCCAGACGTACGGCTTGCCCATCTGGGAGCGGGCGAAGGCGAGGGCCTTCTCACCCTTCGTCGTCGTGGTGGTGCTGCTGCCCGAACCGGTCCCGGTGCTCGTCCCCGTGCCGCTGCCGGATGCGGCCTGCTGCGCCGCCTCGTCCGCCTTGAGCTTCGCCTCGGCCTGCTGACGGGCGAGTTCCTCCGCCTTGCGCTTGGCCTCCGCCTCCTTCTTGCGCTCCAGCGCCGCGAGCCGCGCCTTCTCCTCGGCCGTCAGCTTCGACAGCATCGCGCGCGCCTCGCCCAGCTTCTTCTGGACGTCCTCCTTGCTGGTCCGCAGGGTGTCCTGCGACTCGGTGAGCGCCTCCAGGCTCGTCACCGCCTCCGCCCGCTTCTTCGACGCCGCGGCCTGCTGCGTACGGAAGTCCGTGACGGCCTTCTGCTGCCGGCCCGCCATCCGGTCCATCAGCTGGTTCTGGTCGAAGTACGACTGCGGGTCGTCGGCCAGGAAGAAGGTGGCGGTCGGCGCGATGGAGCCGGTGCGGTACTGCGCCGCCGCGTAGTTGCCGAGTTCCCTGCGGGCTTCGTTCAGCTTGTCGGCACGCTTGGCCACGTCGTCCAGCAGGGCGTCGACCTTGCCCCGCTGTGCGGCGGAGGCCTCCTTCGCCTGGTTGTACTTCTGGGTCGCGGTGCCCGCCTGCCGGTAGAGGTCGTCGACCTTCTTCTGCACGTCCTCGATGCTGGGCTTCGGTGAGGCCGGGGCGGCAGTGGCGCTCTGCGTGGACAGCAGGGTCACTCCTGCCAGAGCGGCCGTCGTGAGTCCGACAGCGGGGGTGGTGCTGCGCACCCGGGTGCGCGGTTTGCGGTGCGACGCCAAGGCAGGCATCTCCTTCCGTGGACCGCCTACCGGGTTAGCTGTCGGGTTCGGGCGGAACGGAAGGCTGCCCTACGGTCCGAGTGGGGACATGGACCGATTCACCCCGGTTGTGCGTATGGGTCCCCGGTTCCGAACTGCCGTGAAGGCAGCCCGGATTCGGCGCGGGCGCCCGCTCGGCGTGGATCGCCTCGAGGGAGTACGGGCCGCCCGTCGGAGCACGCTAGCCAACCCATGGTGCTGCTGTGAAGGTTGATGTTCGATATGCCCGATACATTTTCGTGACCTTGGCGACAGGGCGGCTGTGCGGGCGCGCCAGCCTGTCCTTTCGTTACGTGGCGTGTCCGGATGGTCCCCGTACGTGCGTGCGCGTCTGCCCGCGCACGCACCGTGCTTCACCATGCGGCCCGCACGGTGTCGGTGCGGCGGCCTAGACTCGTCAAGCGATGAGCAGCCTCTTTGACGACAGCTTCCTGGCCGGCCTCCAGCACTCGGAGGAAGAGCCCCCGCCGCCCCCCCGAGGACTCCGCACCCGAAGCGGTGCCGGAGGACCTCTTCGCGGGCGTATTCGACGCGCCCCCGCCACCTCGGGACGCGTACTACCGGGACGGCGCCCACCGCCCCGTCATCGACGCTGCCGCTCTGCTCGACGGGCTGAACACCGAGCAGCGCGCCGCCGTCGTGCATGCGGGGTCACCGCTGCTCATCGTCGCCGGAGCCGGCTCCGGCAAGACCCGGGTGCTCACCCACCGCATCGCCCATCTGCTGGCCGAGCGCGGGGTGCACCCCGGCCAGATCCTGGCGATCACCTTCACCAACAAGGCCGCGGGCGAGATGAAGGAGCGCGTCGAGCAGCTCGTCGGACCGCGGGCCCACGCGATGTGGGTCATGACGTTCCACAGCGCGTGCGTACGGATCCTGCGCCGCGAGTCGAAGAAGCTCGGCTTCACCTCGTCCTTCTCGATCTACGACGCCGCCGACTCCAAGCGGCTGATGGCCCTGGTCTGCCGCGATCTGGACCTCGACCCGAAGCGCTTCCCGCCGAAGGCGTTCACGGCGAAGGTCTCGAACCTCAAGAACGAGCTGATCGACGAGGAGACCTTCGCCGGCCAGGCCGCGGACGGCTTCGAGAAGACGCTCGCCCAGGCCTACGCGATGTACCAGTCCCGGCTGCGCGAGGCCAACGCGCTGGACTTCGACGACATCATCATGACGACGGTCCACCTGCTCCAGGCGTTCCCCGATGTCGCCGAGCACTACCGCCGTCGCTTCCGGCACGTCCTCGTCGACGAGTACCAGGACACCAACCACGCGCAGTACACGCTCGTACGCGAACTGGTGGGTCCGGCCGGACCGGCCGACGGCCCGGCCGAGCTGTGTGTCGTGGGTGACGCGGACCAGTCGATCTACGCCTTCCGCGGTGCGACCATCCGCAACATCCTCCAGTTCGAGGAGGACTACCCGAACGCGACGACGATCCTGCTGGAGCAGAACTACCGCTCCACGCAGACGATCCTCTCCGCGGCCAACGCGGTCATCGAACGCAACGAGAGCCGCCGTCCGAAGAACCTCTGGACGAATGCGGGCGAGGGCGCCAGGATCACCGGCTACGTCGCCGACACCGAGCACGACGAGGCGCAGTTCGTCGCCGACGAGATCGACCGGCTGACCGACGCGGGCGACGCCAAGGCCGGAGACGTCGCCGTCTTCTACCGGACGAACGCGCAGTCCCGCGTCTTCGAGGAGATCTTCATCCGCGTCGGCCTGCCCTACAAGGTCGTCGGCGGCGTGCGCTTCTACGAGCGCAAGGAGGTCCGGGACGTCCTGGCCTACCTCCGGGTCCTCGCCAACCCCGAGGACACGGTCCCGCTGCGCCGCATTCTGAACGTGCCGAAGCGCGGCATCGGCGACCGCGCCGAGGCGATGATCGACGCCCTGTCGCTGCGCGAGAAGATCACGTTCCCGCAGGCGCTGCGCCGCGTCGACGAGGCGTACGGCATGGCGGCCCGGTCGGCGAACGCCGTCAAGCGGTTCAACACGCTGATGGAGGAACTCCGCACGATCGTGGAGTCCGGCGCGGGCCCCGCAGTGGTGCTGGAGGCGGTCCTGGAGCGGACCGGCTATCTCGCGGAGCTCCAGGCGTCCACCGACCCGCAGGACGAGACACGCATCGAGAACCTTCAGGAACTCGCCGCCGTCGCCCTCGAATTCGAGCAGGAGCGGGGCGAGGAGGAGGGCGCGGGCACGCTGGCCGAATTCTTGGAGAAGGTCGCGCTCGTCGCCGACTCCGACCAGATCCCCGACGAGGACACGGACGGCTCCGGCGTCATCACGCTGATGACGCTGCACACCGCGAAGGGCCTCGAATTCCCGGTGGTGTTCCTGACCGGCATGGAGGACGGCGTCTTCCCGCACATGCGTGCGCTGGGACAGGTCAAGGAGCTGGAGGAGGAGCGGCGTCTCGCGTACGTCGGAATCACCCGGGCCCGTGAGCGCCTGTACCTGACCCGGGCGGCGATGCGCAGTGCGTGGGGACAGCCCTCGTACAACCCGCCGTCGCGGTTCCTCGAGGAGATCCCGGACCGGCATCTGCAGTGGAAGCGGACCGGACCGATGGCGGCCCCGGCCGGACCGACCTCGGGGATCACGTCGTCGCTGTCCTCGTCGCGCTCGCGCTCGGGTCCCTCGGGCTTCGCGACCCGGCGCACCTCGGACAAGCCGACGATCACGCTGGCGGTCGGGGACCGGGTCACGCACGACCAGTTCGGGCTGGGCACGGTGACGGCGGTCGAGGGGGTCGGCGACCAGGCGAAGGCGACGGTCGACTTCGGGGACGAGCGACCCAAGAAGCTGCTGCTGCGGTACGCGCCGGTGGAGAAGCTCTAGGAACGGAAGCCGTCCCGGCGGGGGCGGGCGCGGCGGCGTCGCCGCGCCCGCGCTGCTCAGGTCGCTCAGGTGGGGTCGAGGCCGTGGCTGCGGAGCCAGGGCAGCGGGTCTATGGCCGCCCCGCCGCCGGGCCGCACCTCGAAGTGCATGTGCGGGCCGGTGGAGTTGCCGGAGTTGCCGGAGTACGCGATGACGTCGCCGGCCTTGACCGGGCCCGAGCGGAGCTTGGTGCTGCTGAGGTGGCAGTACCAGGTCTCGGTGCCGTCGGCCATGGTGACGATGGCCATGTTCCCGTAGGCGTTGTTCCACTGGGTGCGGATCGTGCCGTCCGTCGCGGCCATCACCGGAGTGCCGTACGAGACGGGGAAGTCGATGCCCGTGTGCACGGACATCCAGTTGACGCCCGCCTGGCCGAAGTAGGCGCTGAGGCCGTGCTGCGTGATCGGCAGGAGGAACTTGGGGCGCAGCGCCTCCTTGCGCGCGGCCTCTTCCTCGCGCTTCTTCTTCTCGGCCGCCTGCCGCTCCTTCAGGTCGATGCGCTCCTGGGTGCGGCTGGCGCGGTCGGCGAAGTTCTCCGCGTCGGCGCTGAGGTTGGCGAGCTGGGTGTCCAGCTTGTTGTTGGCGGCGACCGGCTTGACGGTGCCGGGGTCGGCGGCCGCCATCGACAGCGTGTCGTCCGCCTTGTCCTCCCCGCTGCCGAGCCCGCTGACGGAGGCGGCGGCGATACCGGCGACGCTCATCACGCAGGCGGACGGGACGGCGACGGTGAGGAGCGCGGAACGCTTCGCAGGGGTGCGCCGCCGGCTGCGGCTGCCGCCACGGGTGCTGGGGCGGGTTGCGGGGCGCGGGATGTCGGCGGCGGTGCGGTCGGTCGCCTGGTCCATGTCCGGGGCGTCGTCGGCCTGGGGGTGGGCACCGTCGTCGCTGTCGGTGTCCCCGCCGGTGTCGGCGTCCCTGTCGGCGGTGTCGGGACCGGTGTCGGTGACGCTGAACTCGGCGGTGCGGTACGGATCGTAGGAACCCTGGTCCCCGTACGACTCGTACGGCTCGTGCGCCTCGTACACCTCATGGGCGCTCTGTTCGGGTACGTACGACTCCTGCATGCCGTGCACGGTGTGTGCGGCGTGCTGTTCGTGGTCGGGCGTGGCGCCCGTGTTCCAGGCCGTGGCGTCGTACGCGCCGGTGTCGTAGGCGGCCGTCGCCCACTGGCCGTTCTGGTGCCAGTCGGCCGTATCCCACTGGCCCGACGTGTCCGGGGCGCCGGCCTGCGCGGGGATGCCCGCGGCATCCGGCATCCAGGTCGCTGTGGTGTCGTACTGCGGCTGCTCGGTCCCGTACGCGGCATACGCGTCGTACGAGACGGTCTGCTGCACGCCCGCGTCCCACTGGGAGGAGTCGTACGGACCGTTGTATCCGGCCTGTCCGGCGTCGTAGCCGCTGTGGTACCCGGCGGTGTCGTACGTGCCGTCGTAACTGCCCGGGAGAGAGCCGAAGAGCGGGTCGTTGTCGAAGCTGCCCGTGGAGTGGCTGTCGTCACCGACATACCCGGCGTAGGGGTGCTGGTCGTTCACCAACTTCTCTCTCGCCTCGGCAGCAGGACCTGGGGCCCGGGCGCCCGGAGGGGGTCCCAGGGGAAAGCAGTGGCCGCGACTGTACCCGCCGGTATGCGACGGCGACAATCTTCGTCAGGCTCCGACCGCTCAGGAAACGGGCAATCGGCCGCCTTTCGGCGGACTGTGCACACAGCCTTGGCTCTATGTTCGAAGTGCGTTCTATTTACGGGCCTGCTCGGGCGGGGACGGGGGGTGACGGACCCGCCTCATCGTGGCGTGGCGACCTTGTGCGTGAGGGCTCCGGTACTTCCGGGTCACCAGGGGCGGATGCCTCCAGGGCGAGGGGCGGGCCTTGCCCGGGGGAGGGGCGGGCCTCGCTCAGGCCACCGAGGCGGTACCGGAAGCGAGTCCGGAGGTTGCTCCCGGGGACTCGAGCGCCTCACGGATCCCGGCGGCGACCGCCGGGTGGACCGGCAGTGCAAGGTGGCCGATCCCGCTGACGCGTACGTTCTGCGCATCGAGGTCCGGATGGTCGATGCAGGCCGCCTCGGCAGGGATGATCACCTGGTCCAGCTCGCTCCAGAAGCTCACGAACCGGGTCCGGCAGCCGGGCGCGGGCCGGCGCAGCTCCTCGATCGGGGCCGAGCCGCTGCGCATCTGGCGCACGATCGGATGCGCGCTGGCCATCGGGGCGACGGACGTGCCGCCGTGCGGGGTACCGAGGGTGACCAGGGTGCGGACCCGCCGGTCACCGCCGAGTCGCTGCACGTAGTAACGGGCGATCAGGCCGCCGAGGCTGTGCCCGACGATGTCGACCTCATGGTGTCCCGTGCGGGCGCAGATCTCCTCGATGTGGCGGCCGAGCAGCTCGGCGGCCGTACGGATGTCGCACGTCAGCGGCGAGTAGTTGAGCGACTCCAGATGGTGCCAGCCGTGCCGGGCGAGGGAGCGGCGGAGCAGGACGAACACGGAGCGGTTGTCGATGAAGCCGTGGAGCAGCACCACGGGCGGCCGGTCGGGGCTCTCGACGGGGAGGACCGGCGTGCCGGCCGGTTCGGGGGACGGTTCGGACGGGTGCGAAGGGTCCCGTCGCTCGCTGGTGATGCCTGCGGGGTAGAGGAGCACATGCCCGGCGAGGACGATCAGCTCCAGTGCGGTGGCTCTGAGCAGTGCCGATGAAAGCCAGGTGCGGCGCAGACATGGCCGCAGCAGCAGCGGTGAGAGGAAAGGCAGGACCTTCATGACCTTCATGGCCGACCTCCTGCTTGGCGCACGAGGAGGCGGCTCCGGTCCCCGTATGCCCTCAGGGGCGCCGTGACAGAGGTGTGGGTCCGGGCTGGTCGGGCCTGGGCCGACGAGCTGTACCGCCGTGCCGTGCCGTGCGGCTGGCGGCGCGGTGGTACAGCCACCTCGTAGCGGCTCCCCTGGCGTCCGTCCCGCGCGGCGGGTGTGGCCCGTGATGCGGCAGGGCGCCTGGCGAACATGTCCCAGGTGTGATTTCCCCCTCCCGGTCCACCGCGAAACGGCGCGTTGCGGGATGCTGTCGATAACGTTCGTTCACATCCCCGGCCCTTCAGGCACGGGAGACGCATGTGGAGGCAGTGATGGGTGTGACCGGTCCGATCCGAGTGGTGGTGGCCAAGCCGGGCCTCGACGGCCATGACCGCGGCGCCAAGGTGATCGCGAGGGCGCTGCGCGACGCCGGTATGGAGGTCATCTACACCGGGCTCCACCAGACGCCCGAGCAGATCGTGGACACCGCGATCCAGGAGGACGCCGACGCGATCGGCCTCTCGATCCTTTCCGGCGCCCACAACACGCTCTTCGCCAAGGTGATCGAGCTGCTCAAGGACCGCGACGCGGAGGACATCAAGGTGTTCGGCGGCGGCATCATTCCGGAGGCGGACATCGAACCGCTGAAGGAACAGGGTGTCGCAGCGATCTTCACCCCGGGTGCGACGACGGCATCGATCGTCGACTGGGTCAACGCGAACGTGCGCCAGCCTGCGGAAGCCTGATTCCGGGCGACGCCTGATCCAGGGAAGCCCGATCCCGGCGGAACCGACGCCGGCGGGCGGACGTCCCCCCTGCGCGCCGTGCCGCGCCACGCAGGGGCGATGACGTCCGTGTCGCCGGCCGCCCGCGTTCTCCGCCGGCGGTGTCCCCCGCCCGGCCCCCCCCCGCGTCCTCGACGGCCGGTGTCCCCGCCCTCCGGACCGGTGGGCGACCGAGCCCGTCCGGAGACCGAGGACACGGCGCCGTCGCCCTGTCACCCCGCTTCCGGTATCAGCTCCGCGTCCATCGTCGCGCGCAGCCGCAGCGTGGAGACCAGGCGGCGGAACGCCTCCGACCAGTAGCCGGCCGCGCCCGGTGACGCCCCTTCCGGCTCGTCCGGGGTGGTCGTCAGGACCTCCAGGCGGTTCGCCTCCGCCGGGTTCAGGCAGCGCTCGGCCAGCCCCATGACGCCGCTGAAACTCCACGGGTAACTGCCCGCGTCGCGGGCGATGTCGAGCGCGTCGACAACCGATCTGCCGAGCGGCTCCGCCCAGGGGACCGGGCAGACACCCAGAAGCTGGAACGCCTCCGACAGACCGTGCGCGGCGACGAAGCCGGCCACCCACGCGGCCCGTTCCGCCCCGGGCAGCGTCGCGAGGAGTTTCGACCGCTCGGCGAGCGACGCCGTACCGGGGCTGTTCGACGGGGGGAGCGAGGGGGCGCCCAGCAGTGCGCGGGCCCATTCACGGTCGCGCTGCCGTACCGCTGCCCGGCACCAGGCCGCGTGCAGTTCCTCGGCCCATCCGTCGGCGACGGGCAGGGCGACGATCTCTCGCGCCGTACGGCCGCCGAACCGCCCGGACCAGGTGGACAGCGGAGTCGCCTCGACCAACTGGCCCAGCCACCACGACCGTTCGCCCCGGCCGGACGGTGGCACCGCCACCACACCGTCGCGCTGCATCGCGGCATCGCACTCGTGCGGCGCCTCCACGGCGACGGACGCGGCGCCGGCTGTCAGGTCAGGGCCCACGCACGACGACGCGCGGGCCGCCATCCGTCCCGCCAGCGCCGACTCCGGCAGCGCGGACAGCAACTCGGCGGCCGTCGCGCGCACATTGCGGCTGCGGTCGGCGAGGGCCTGCTCCAGGAAGGGTTCGTCCGCGGCGGACAGCCCGGCGCGCAACGAGTCCAGGAACATCAGCCGGTCCTCGGCACGCTCCGTGGACCACGTACTGGTCAGCAGTGCGAGCGCGTCGGCCGGATCATGCGCCCGTACGGCCCCGAGCAGGGCGACGCGCTCGGCGAACAGGCCTTCCTCCCACAGCCGGCGCACCGCCTCGGGGCCGGTCACGTCGGGCAGCGGCGAGCCGCCGGACGAGCCGCGCAGGGCGAACTTCCACTCGGGGTTCAGCCCGGCCAGCCACAGCCCGCGCGGCCCGGCGAACGCCAGGGCCTGCGGCCGCAGGTCGGTACGTGCCCGGGCCGCGTCCAGCAGCCCCGGCAGCAGTGCGGCCGGGGCCCGGTAGCCGCGCAGATTGGCGGCGGCCAGCCACTGCGGGATCAGCTCCGTGAGATCGGGAGCCGTTCCGCGCCGGCCGCCCGCACCGGCCGGCGCCGACCGGTCGGCCAGCAGCTGTGCGAGCCTGCGCCGGGCAGCGGGCGGCAGTGGCGGCCGAGGGTCGGCGGGCGCAGTCCCGGGCCGGGCGGCCGCGGCCGCGGGCAGCAGCCCGGCTCTGCGTCGCACCGTGTGCAGCGCCGCCGCGTCCAGCAGCGCGACCGGCCCGGCCCCGGCCCCGGCCCCCGTCCCGGGCGGCCGGCGGTCGGTGCCGAGCAGCGCCGATGTGACGAGCTCTTCCCACGGTGCGGTGGTGCCGAACGTCGTACGTGTGCGGAGCATCGGTCCTCCTCCAGGGTCAGATGAGCGGCACGGTCTCGGCCGCACCGTCGTCGGAGTTGTCGGCCGCCCAGGCCGCGAGCGGGTCGAAGCCGCGGTGGCCGCATTCGCCGAAGACGGTGAGCGGCGCGCCGCCGGAGAGCGCCACGAGCTTCCAGAGGCCCGGCCGGGACAGCGCGGCCGGGGCGACGGGCAGGGCCGTGCCGTCCAGCGCGTCCGCCAGTTGCCAGCCGTCGCCCGACGGCACCGGTATCACCGCGCGCAGGGTGACCGGCCAGGACTCCAGCCATGGGTCGTCTTGCAGGGCGTGCCCGTACGCGGCGACCGCGGCCGTTGCCGTGCAGCCCGGCGGGGGAGTGCCGGCCGGTGACGGCGCGCCGAACTGCCCGCCCAGCTCCGCCCGGAGCTGCCCGGCCCCCCGGTACGGCGTGAGCTCGGCGTCGATCGTGACGCCCACCGGCAGGGCCTGACCGGGCGAGCGCCCGGCCGCCCCGAAGGACAGCAGCAGTGCCGTCCGGCCCGAGTCCCTGCCGTACAGCCAGATCCGGCGTGTGACGAGCTTGCCGTCCGGGGTGTCGTACTGGGCGAGGACCAGCCAGTGGTCGCGGACCGGGGGGCCGTCGGCAGGGGCCGTCAGCCCCACCCGCGCACGGACCGTCGCCGCCAGCGGGGCCGGCAGCCGGTCGATGCGCAGCCACGCGCTGTCCAGCAGATGCAGCAGGGCGCACTCCTCCAGCAGCCGCCCCGGCCAGCCGGGGCCCGACGCCGGGATCGCCCCCAACTCCCGGACCCGGCCCGCCAGCCCCGGCGCCTGGGCGTCGACCATGCGGGCCGCCGTCTCCTCCCACAGCCCGTACCCCGACTGATCGGCCGACGCCAGACCGCCGCGCAGCAGATCCGTCAGCCGCTGCTCCAGCTCCTGCGCGCCGCCGGTGATCCGCTCGGCCCGGCGCTCGGCGCGCCGCCGGGCGGCCTCCGGGTCGGCCGGGCCGGCACTCGCACCGCCCGCACTCGAACCGCCGCCTTCCGTCCCCGTCTTCTGCGCTGCCCGTCTGCGACGGCCGTCGAGCCACTCCCCGGCCCAGTCGGGCACCTCCGCCGACCCGAGCACCGACTCGTCCGACGCCCAGAGCAGCAGCAGGCCCAGCGCGTGCTTGCACGGGAACTTCCGGCTGGGACAACTGCACTTGTATGCGGGGCCCGTCGTGTCGACCACCGTCTGATACGGCTTGCTTCCGCTTCCCTTGCACAGCCCCCATACCGCGCCCGACCCGTCACAGCCCGCGCCGGACCACGGTCCGGCCGAACCGAGCCTGCCGCCCGCCTTGCGTGACGATGCGTCAGGAGCCAGGGCCAGGACCTGCTCCACCGTCCAGCGCGCCGCCGGAGCAGCGGTGCGCGAGGGTTCTCCCCCGTGAGATAGCAGCATGCCGACGACGGTAGGACGCGGCACTGACAATCGGCCCCGACCTGCGGAGACGGACGATTGTCAGTGGCGTGGTGCACGGTGGGAACCACATCAGGTCGACTGATCTGGAGGGGGATCCATGACCGTGTCCGAAACCACTGCCGACGTCGGCGCAGAGGCTCTGCGCCCGCATGCGGAGGACGCCTTCGCCGACGAGTTGAAGGCACTCGCGGCCGCCGACGACCGGCCGCGGCCCGAGCGTTGGAAACTGTCGCCGTGGGCGGTGGCCACCTATCTGCTCGGCGGCGTGCTTCCGGGCGGAGCGGTGATCACACCCAAGTACGTGGGCCCGCGCCGTCTCGTCGAGGTCGCCGTGACGACGCTCGCCACCGACCGCGCCCTGCTGCTCCTCGGCGTCCCCGGCACCGCCAAGACCTGGGTCTCCGAGCATCTCGCGGCCGCCGTCAGCGGCGACTCGACGCTGCTCGTCCAGGGCACGGCGGGCACACCCGAGGAAGCCGTGCGGTACGGGTGGAACTACGCGCAGCTGCTGGCGCACGGCCCCAGCCGTGACGCGCTGGTGCCCAGTCCGCTGATGCGCGCGATGTCCCAGGGCATGACCGCGCGGATCGAGGAACTCACCCGTATTCCCGCCGACGTGCAGGACTCGCTCATCACGATCCTGTCGGAGAAGACGCTTCCCCTCCCCGAACTGGGACAGGAGGTCCAGGCCGTTCGCGGCTTCAACGTCATCGCAACGGCCAATGACCGCGACCGCGGGGTCAACGAGCTGTCCAGCGCCCTGCGCCGCCGGTTCAACACGGTCGTGCTGCCGCTGCCCGCCACGCCCGAAGCGGAGGTCGACATCGTGTCCCGGCGTGTGGACCAGATCGGGCGTTCGCTCGACCTCCCGCCGTCGCCCGACGGCATGGCCGAGATCCGCCGGGTGGTCACGGTCTTCCGCGAACTGCGCGACGGCGTCACGACCGACGGCCGCACCAAGCTCAAGTCCCCGTCGGGCACGCTGTCGACGGCCGAGGCCATCTCCGTCGTCACCAACGGCCTTGCGCTCGCCGCCCACTTCGGCGACGGGGTGCTGCGCCCCGGTGACGTCGCGGCCGGCATCCTCGGTGCGGTCGTCCGTGATCCGGCGGCCGACCGCGTGATCTGGCAGGAGTATCTGGAGACCGTGGTCCGTGAGCGGGACGGCTGGAAGGACTTCTACCGTGCCTGCCGCGAGGTCTCCGCATGAGCGGCGCCCAGCCCGCCGCCGGCCCGCTGCTCCTCGGGGTCCGGCACCACGGCCCCGGATCCGCCCGCGCGGTCCGCGCCGCGCTGGACGCCGCGCGCCCGCGGGCCGTTCTCATCGAGGGACCCCCCGAGGGGGACGCACTGCTGCCGCTCGCCGCCGACGAGCGGATGCGGCCACCGGTCGCGCTGCTCGCCCACGCGGTGGACGACCCGGGCCGGGCGGCGTTCTGGCCGTTCGCCGTCTTCTCGCCGGAATGGGTCGCGATCCGCTGGGCACTGCGCCATGACGTGCCGGTCCGCTTCATCGACCTGCCCGCGGCCCACTCCCTGGCCATGACGGACTCCCCGCCCGCGGACACGGACCACGGCGACCGGGGCCGGGGGCAGGCGGGCGACGACGCATCCGCCCCGGTCGTGGCCGCGTCCGCGGTCGACCCGATCGCGGTCCTCGCCGAGGCCGCCGGGTACGACGACCCCGAGCGCTGGTGGGAGGACGTCGTCGAGCACCGCACACCGGACGGTCAGGTCGCCGACCCCCGCGCCCCGTTCGCCGCGCTCGGCGAGGCGATGACAGCCCTGCGCGAGGTGTACGGGGACGGCGGGCACCCCCGCGACACCGTCCGTGAGGCGTACATGCGTATCCAGCTGCGCGCCGCCCGCAAGGAGTTCGGGGACGACATCGCCGTCGTCTGCGGGGCCTGGCATGTGCCCGCGCTCGGAGCGAGGACGACGGTCACGGCCGACAGGGCCCTCCTCAAGGGAATGCCCAAGGTCAAGACCGAGACGACCTGGGTGCCCTGGACGCATCGGCGGCTCGCCCGGCACAGCGGTTACGGGGCGGGGATCGACTCGCCCGGCTGGTACGGACACCTCTTCGGCGCCCCCGACCGTCCGCTCGAGCGGTGGATGACCAAGGTTGCCGGACTGCTGCGTGACGAGGACAGGTTCGTGTCGTCCGCCCATGTCATCGAGGCCGTCCGGCTCGCCCGGGCCCTCGCCGCCCTACGCGGACGCCCGCTCGCAGGGCTGAGCGAGACGACCGACGCGATCCGGGCCGTCATGTGCGAGGGCTCCGATGTGCCGCTCGCGCTCGTACGGGACCGGCTCGTCGTCGGCGAGACGCTCGGAGAGGTACCGGACAGCGCCCCCGCCGTGCCGCTGCAGCGCGATCTCACCCGGCTCCAGCGCACGCTGCGGCTCAAGCCGGAAGCGCTGGAGCGCGAGCTGGAGCTCGACCTCCGCAAGGACACCGACGCGGCCCGCAGCCGCCTGCTGCACCGGCTGCGGCTCCTCGCCGTCGGCTGGGGCGAACCGGCCGCCGGCCGGGGGAGCACCGGCACATTCCGGGAGAGCTGGCGGCTGCGCTGGGAGCCCGAGCAGCACGTACAGGTCGCGGAGGCCGGGGTCTGGGGCACCACGGTCCTCACCGCCGCGACCGCCAAGGCCGAAGCGGAGGCCGTATCGGCGACCGCGCTCGCCGAGGTCACCGCGCTCGCCGAGCGCTGCCTCCTCGCCGAACTGCCCGACGCGCTGCCCGTGGTGATGCGGGCCCTTGCCGACCGGGCCGCGCTCGACGCCGACGTGGGCCACCTCGCCGACGCGCTGCCCGCCCTGGCCCGCACCCTGAGGTACGGGGACGTGCGGTCGACGGACACCGCGGCGCTCGGCGAGGTCGCGGCCGGGCTCGCCGAGCGGATCTGCGTCGGACTGCCACCCGCGTGCACCGGCCTCGACACCGACGGCGCCGACGGACTGCGCCGCCAGGTGGACGGGGTCCACGCCGCGATCGGGCTGCTCGCCGGCACCGTACCGGCGGACGGGATCCGTGAACGCTGGACGGCAGTGCTGCACAAACTGGCCGCCCGGGACACCGTCGCGGGTGTCATCCGGGGCCGGGCGGCCCGACTGCTGCTCGACGAGGGGCGGATCGAGGAGGACGACGCGGCGCGGCTGATGGGCCTCGCCCTGTCGCCCGGCACACTCCCGGCCGACGCGGCGGCCTGGATCGAGGGGTTCGTCGGCGGGGGCGGCATGCTCCTCGTCCACGACGAGCGGCTGCTCGGCCTGGTCGACGCCTGGCTGGCCGGCGTCCCTGCCGACACGTTCACCGACGTGCTGCCGCTGTTGCGCCGCACCTTCTCGTCCTACGAACCGGGCGTACGGCGCACGCTGGGCGAGCTCGTACGCCGCGGCCCGGCCACAGGAGGCCCGGCCGGAACCACGGGGGGAACGACGGCCCCCGGCTTCGGCCCCGGCCTCGACGACGAACGGGCGGATGCGGTGGCGCCGGTGCTGCGGCTGCTGCTGGGGCTGGAGACCGAGGGCGCGGACACAGCCGGCCACGCCATGGAAGAGCTGGGGGCAACAGGATGACGACGGCCACGCACACGGACACGGCGGACGACGAGCGGCTGCGGCGCTGGCGCCTGGTGCTGGGCGGGGACAGCGCCGAGAGCACCGGCTGCACCCTCGCCGGCCGGGACGCCGCGATGGACGGCGCGCTGAACGCGCTGTACGGCGGCGGGGGCAGGCCCGGCGGCCGGGGCGGGAGCGACCGCTCGGCCGGACTCGGCGGCTCCGCCCCGTCCGTCGCCCGCTGGCTCGGCGACATCCGTACGTACTTCCCCAGCTCCGTCGTCCAGGTCATGCAGCGTGACGCGATCGACCGGCTCGGTCTCTCCGCGCTGCTGCTGGAGCCGGAGATGCTGGAGGCCGTCGAGGCGGACGTCCATCTCGTCGGAACGCTGCTCTCGCTCAACAAGGCCATGCCCGAGACGACGAAGGAGACGGCGCGAGCCGTCGTGCGCAAGGTCGTCGACGATCTGGAGAAACGGCTCGCCACCCGCACGAGGGCCACGCTGACCGGTGCGCTCGACCGCTCGGCGAAGGTCAACAGGCCTCGCCACCGTGACATCGACTGGGACCGCACCATCCGGGCCAACCTCAAGAACTACCTGCCGCTGCCCGGCGGGGACGGAGCCGGCACGGTCGTCCCCGAACGGCTCATCGGTTACGGGCGGGCCGCGCAGGCAGTGAAGAAGGACGTCATCCTCTGCATCGACCAGTCGGGATCGATGGCCGCCTCCGTCGTCTACGCCTCCGTCTTCGGCGCGGTCCTCGCCTCCATGCGGACCCTGCGGACCAGACTCGTCGTCTTCGACACGGCCGTCGTCGACCTCACGGACCAGCTCGACGACCCCGTCGACGTGCTCTTCGGCACCCAGCTCGGCGGGGGCACCGACATCAATCGGGCACTCGCGTACTGCCAGACAAGGATCACCCGCCCGGCCGAAACCGTGGTCGTCCTCATCAGCGACCTCTACGAGGGCGGCATCCGCAACGAGATGCTGAAGCGGGCTGCCGCGATGAAGGCCTCGGGGGTGCAGTTCGTGACGCTGCTCGCCCTCTCCGACGAGGGCGCGCCCGCCTATGACCGTGATCACGCGGCGGCGCTCGGCGCACTGGGCGCACCGGCGTTCGCGTGCACCCCGGACCTCTTCCCGGAGGTGATGGCGGCGGCGCTCGAGAAGCGGCCTCTGCCGATACCGGACAAGGAGACGCTTCGGTGAGGGGCCCGGCCCGCGCACAGGGGCGGCGCAGTGCCGCGACGCGCCCGGCAGCACAGTCTGTGACTGTAATCACCGCCCAGGTGTGAGCTGCGATTTATGGTCCTGCCGGGCTCGGGGATAACCTGCGGGATGGACATGCCGCGTACTCGGTGACCGTGTGCGCCTTCCTTGTGACAGTGCAGTCACGTTGCCCCTCGCGGCACGCCCACGCTGAAAACGAACCGCGAGACCACTGAAAAGGGACGGACGCGCGTGGACCTGTTCGAGTACCAGGCGAGGGACCTCTTCGCCAAGCACGGTGTACCGGTGCTGGCCGGTGAAGTCATTGACACGCCTGAGGCAGCCCGCGAGGCGACCGAGCGGCTGGGCGGCAAGTCCGTCGTCAAGGCGCAGGTGAAGGTCGGCGGCCGCGGCAAGGCCGGCGGCGTCAAGCTGGCCGCCACCCCCGACGAGGCGGTCGCCCGTGCGACCGACATCCTCGGCATGGACATCAAGGGCCACACGGTCCACAAGGTGATGATCGCCGAGACCGCGCCGGAGATTCTTGAGGAGTACTACGTCTCGTACCTCCTCGACCGCACCAACCGCACCTTCCTGGCCATGGCCTCGGTGCAGGGCGGCATGGACATCGAGGAGGTCGCGGAGAAGACCCCCGAGGCCCTCGCGAAGGTCCCGGTCGACTCCAACGCCGGAGTCACGATCGAGAAGGCCCGCGAGATCGTCGCCCAGGCGAAGTTCCCGGCCGAGGTGGCCGAGAAGGTCGCCGAGGTCATGGTGACGCTGTGGGACACCTTCGTCGCCGAGGACGCGCTCCTCGTCGAGGTCAACCCGCTCGCCAAGGTCGCCTCCGGCGACATCCTGGCGCTGGACGGCAAGGTGTCTCTCGACGAGAACGCCGACTTCCGTCAGCCCGGCCACGAGGCCCTCGAGGACAAGGCTGCGGCCAACCCGCTCGAGGCCGCCGCCAAGGCCAAGAACCTCAACTACGTCAAGCTCGACGGCGAGGTCGGCATCATCGGTAACGGTGCCGGTCTGGTCATGTCGACCCTGGACGTCGTCGCGTACGCCGGTGAGAACCACGGCAACGTGAAGCCCGCCAACTTCCTCGACATCGGTGGCGGCGCCTCCGCCGAGGTCATGGCGAACGGCCTCGAGATCATCCTCGGCGACCCGGACGTCAAGTCCGTCTTCGTCAACGTCTTCGGTGGCATCACCGCGTGCGACGAGGTCGCCAACGGCATCGTCCAGGCGCTTGCGCTCCTGAAGTCGAAGGGCGAAGAGGTCACCAAGCCGCTCGTCGTGCGCCTCGACGGCAACAACGCGGAGCTGGGTCGCAAGATCCTTTCCGACGCCAACCACCCGCTCGTGCAGCGTGTGGACACCATGGACGGCGCGGCCGACAAGGCCGCCGAGCTCGCCGCGGCTGCGAAGTAAGGGACGAGGGACTCCAACACCATGGCAATCTTCCTCACCAAGGACAGCAAGGTCATCGTCCAGGGGATGACCGGTGCCACCGGCATGAAGCACACCAAGCTCATGCTCGCCGACGGCACCAACATCGTCGGCGGCGTGAACCCGCGCAAGGCCGGCACGACCGTCGACTTCGACGGCACCGAGGTACCGGTCTTCGGCTCCGTCGCCGAGGCGATGGAGAAGACCGGCGCGAACGTGTCCGTCCTCTTCGTGCCGCCGGCCTTCGCCAAGGCCGCCGTCGTCGAGGCGATCGACGCCGAGATCCCCCTCGCCGTCGTGATCACCGAGGGCATCGCCGTCCACGACTCGGCAGCCTTCTGGGCGTACGCCGGCTCGAAGGGCAACAAGACCCGGATCATCGGCCCGAACTGCCCCGGTCTGATCACCCCCGGCCAGTCCAACGCAGGCATCATCCCGGGCGACATCACCAAGCCCGGCCGCATCGGTCTCGTGTCGAAGTCCGGCACGCTGACCTACCAGATGATGTACGAGCTCCGTGACATCGGCTTCTCGTCCGCCGTCGGCATCGGTGGCGACCCGGTCATCGGTACCACGCACATCGACGCCCTCGAGGCGTTCGAGGCCGACCCCGACACCGACCTGATCGTCATGATCGGCGAGATCGGCGGCGACGCCGAGGAGCGTGCGGCGGACTTCATCGCGAAGAACGTCACCAAGCCGGTCGTCGGTTACGTCGCGGGCTTCACCGCCCCCGAGGGCAAGACCATGGGCCACGCAGGCGCCATCGTCTCCGGTTCCTCCGGCACCGCCCAGGCGAAGAAGGAGGCCCTCGAGGCCGCCGGCGTCAAGGTCGGCAAGACGCCGACCGAGACCGCCAAGCTGGCGCGCGAGATCCTCGGCGCCTGACAGCTGCTTCGCGGCTGAACCGCTGTATCGCGTCACCGCAACAGACGGCGCGGGCCCGCACCCCGGGAAAACGGGGTGCGGGCCCGCGCCGTTTCCGTACCGGGCCGGTCACCGCACTTGCGGGACGAGCCGTGCGGGACCGTGGACGAGCTCGTCCCGGAGCTTCCTCTCCACCTTGCGGTCCTTCGGCGTCAGCTCCTGCGGGCCGCCGCGGGGCGGCACACCCCCAACCCGCTCGGCGGGTGCCGGCGGTGTCTCGTAGTGCTCCGGAGCGGTCACCGTGGTGATCACCGTGAGGCCGATGAGCACGGCGCCGAGCGCAATAGCCGCCCGCGTCCAGTGCCTCGCCTTGTTCTCGCTCACGGTCCGGATCGCGCGGGGAGTGATCATCGCGGCCACGGGCTGGGCGAGCGCCAGCGTGCCCAGCTGCTCGTGCAGCAGTGCGGACTGTCCGTCGGGAGACTCGGGGATCGCCAGTTCGGGCACCCGCTCGGCGATTGCGGCCCGAGCGGTCATGAGTCTGCCCGCCGTCGCCGGGGTGCTCGCCTCCGTCTCCGCCGCGGTCTCCGGCAGGTCCAGGCCGACACCGTCGTAGAGCACCAGGGTGCGCCGGTACGCCGGTGGCAGGCCGAGCAGCGCGTCGAGCAGGGCCCGCGAGCCGGGGGCGTCGGACGGCTGAGGGTCGGGGCGGCGGTGGTTGCGGCGCAGCCGGTGCCAGGGCGACATCGCGTACTCGTATGCGACGGCTCGCACCCAGCCGACCGGGTCCCGGTCCACCGCGACCTCGGGCCAGCGCTGCCAGGCCTGTTCGAAGGCCCGCTCGACGGCCTCCTTGGAGAGGTTCCGGCGTCCGGTCAGCAGATACGTCTGCCGGAAGAGGGCGGTGGCGGAACGCGTATAGAGCGCGTCGAACGCTTCGGCGGGCGTGGGGCCGGGGAGCGGGGGGACGGGGGGTTCGGAGGGGACGGAGGGCAGCGGAGTGGTGGTGTCCGCATCGGTGTCGCTCTGCGTCATGCGGGCCCCCGGGCGGAGCTGCGCTGGGCCGAAAAGTGCATAAGCGTATATTGGGCGACACAGCGGCTATTCGCCCGTTACACGGAATAAGTGCGTGTCGTTGGGAGCATGGCCGTGTGACCCAAATGACCGAACGCACCCCGTTGTTGTCGACGGAACAGGGCCGGTCCGCCGCGCTGGTCTCCGCCTTTCTGCGGGGCGCGCTTGCCGCGGGGCTCGGGCTCGCCGCGCTCTCCGTGCTCGTCATGGCGGTGTGGATCAGCTCCCCGGCCCCCGACAGCGGTCCCGGCGGCGCGCTCAACGCCGCGGCCGGGATCTGGCTCCTCGCCCACGGTGCCGATCTTGTCAGAACCGACACCCTGAGCGGCGCCCCCGCTCCTGTCGGGATCATTCCCCTCCTCCTCACCGCAGTGCTGGTGTGGCTGGTGCACCGGGCGGCCCACGATGTGATGGAGCCCGACGAGGGGCGCGCCGCGCCCTCCGCCGGAAGCGCCTTCTGCCTGGTGACGGGCGGGTATCTGCTGGTCGCGGCGGTTGTCGCGCTCTACGCGAAGGGCGGCCCGACGGCCGCGCGGCCGTTCTCGCTCCTGTTCCCGCTGGTTCCGGTGGTGGCGGGGGCGGTGGCTGCCGGGGTGTGGACGGGGGCCGGTCGCCCGGTCGGGCCGCCCTCCTGGGCTCCAGGGCGGCTGCGCGAGGCGCTGGCACGGCCCCGGCTCGCGGAGCGAGCGGAGGCGGTGTTCCGGTCGGCCGCGGCCGGGACCGCCGTGTTGCTGGGCGGTGGCGCGCTGCTGGTCGCGACAGCGCTGGTGTGGCATGCCGAGCGGGTTCAGGAGTCGTTCCTGGGGCTTGCCGGCGACTGGGCGGGCCGGTGCGCCGTGCTGCTGCTCGCGCTGGTGCTCGTGCCGAACGCGGCGATGTGGGGTGCGGCGTACGGGCTCGGGCCGGGCTTCGCGCTCGGTACGGCGTCCACGGCCACCCCGCTCGCCCTCACCGGGCGCCCGGCGGTGCCGGACTTCCCCCTGCTGGCCGCGGTGCCGGCGCACGGCCCCGGGACGGTCCCGAACTGGGCGGCTGCGGCGGTGCCGGTCGCGGCCGGGGTGGCGATCGCCTGGTTCACCGCACGGTGGGCGGTGCCCGCCTGTGACGTACCGAACGAGGCGGCGTGGAGCCGGCGGGGGACCGCGCTGACGGCTGCCCTGGCGGCGGTGGGATGCGGCGTCGGTACGGCGGTGCTGACCGCGGCGGCGGGTGGTCCGCTGGGGACCGGGGCGCTGGCGGAGTTCGGGCCGGTGTGGTGGCTCACGGGGGCGGCGGCGACGGCGTGGACCGCGCTGCTCGGGGTGCCCGGGGCGTTGCTGCTGAGGGCCTGGCGGCTGCGGGACAGCGGCAGCGCCGAGGGGGCGGTGGCCGCCTGGGCGGCGATCCCCGCCCAGGCGGACGCGGAGGTCCCGGAGCAGCCGTCGCGTGGCCGGCGGTGGTGGCGCAGGCGTCGGCGCGACGACGAGCCCGCAGGGACGGAGCCGGGCCCCGCCACCGGAACCGGAAGAGGGACCGGAACCGCGGCCGCGGCCGTACCGGCGTCCCTGCCCCCTCTGCCGCCCGCGGGGCCCGTGCCCGGCCGGGCCCCCCGGTACGAGAAGGACGCGGGCAGTGAACCGTACGACTTCCTGCCGACCGATCCGTGGCACGCGCGAGCGGCCGGGGACTCCGTCCGGGAACCGCTCCTCAAAGCCCCCGAAACGCCGTCGGACCGGCCTCCGGAGGCCGGTCCGACGGCGTGAAGGCGTGAAGGCGTGAAGCGGGGCGTGCTAGTTCCTGACGCCGAAGAACGGCTCCAGCGGCTTCGGCAGCAGGTCGTTGCAGGCCAGCTGTCCGGACTTGGTGAGGGCGTCGTTCACGCAGGTGTAGTAGTCGCGGTAGACCAGTTGCACCGTGAACGTCATGGCGACGATCGAGAGCGCGAGCAGTGCCGTGACGAGGCCGCTGACCGCGGCCGTCGTCTGCGGCCTGCCGGAGCCCTGTGCGTACGGGGCGGCGGGCCGGGCTCCGGCAGCCGGAACCCCGGCCGGTGCGGAACCGGAAGCGGGGCCGGCGGCGGAAGCGGAAGGAGAGGCGGCAGCCCCGGCGTTGCCGTCCGTCGCGGTCGCGCTCCTCGGCTTGGCGCGCAGCGAGCTGATCGACCAGTACACGGCGAGTGCGCCGAGCAGCAGGGCGATCTCCGGGAAGTCGAAGATCGCGAAGAAGAAGGCCCACATGCCGGAGAGCAGCGCGTAGCGGGCGCGGCGCTGGGCGGGGTCGGTCGGGTCCCAGCGCAGCCCGCCGGGGTTGCCCTCGGGGCCGCCCTGGCCCCCGGGGCCGTTCGGACCGCCCTGGCCGCCCGGCCGGCCGCCGAAGCCGCCGCTCTGGCGGCCCGGCTGGTGGCTGCTCCACTGGCTGCCCCACACGGGCCGGTCGTCGGAGGATCCGCCCTCGGGCGATCCGTCACCGCTTCCGTCCGGGCCGTCGTTCCCGTTCCCGCTGCCGCCGGACGGGTGGCGCGGACGCCACGGCTGGTCCGGGCGGTTCTCCGGCGGCGCGGCGAACGGGTTGTCGTCCTGGCCGGAGGAGCCCGAAGGATTCGAGGAAGAGGAGCCTGTCGGCGACCGGCTTTCCCTCAGCAGCATTGAGGCGCGCTCAGGCAGCGGATGGCGGAAGGCGGTGTGGCGGCGTCGGTCCGGCATATGGTGAACGTCTTCCCCATCTCGTCATTTCCGCCCAGACGGACGGTTCGCTGTCCCAGACGCTACCTCCCGGCCAGGAGGCGCCGAAAGCTGGGAGTGCGGGGCCGGAGGCCGATCTCTTCCGCTCGGCCCGCTCACCTCTTCGATCTTGCGGTCGTCTTCCTTGGATCTCTCCGCCGAACCGGGCCTTCACCCCCATCTTGTGGGGGTAGGCCGATGTGCCGGTATCGTTGCTGACGGTCGGCCCCTTCGTAGGGTTCCCCGTATCGAGGGGCGCGATTCTTTCGTACGACCACACAAAGAGCGATCTACCGACAGCGTCGTTCGGCTTCACCTCGCGAGAAAGGGCCCAGCCGTGGCCTCCCCGCCGTCCCCGCCCTCCGCCGCCGCTCCGGCCCGTCTGGTCGTGCTGGTCTCCGGTTCCGGTACGAACCTCCAAGCCCTGCTGGACGCGATCGGCGACGATCCCGCGGGCTTCGGCGCCCAGGTCGTCGCGGTCGGCGCCGACCGCGATGGCATCGTCGGTCTGGAGCGGGCGGAGCGTGCCGGACTGCCGACCTTCGTCTGCAAGGTCAAGGACTACGCCAGCCGCGAGGAGTGGGACGCGGCCCTCGCCGCCGCCACCGCCGCGCACCACCCGGACCTGGTGGTGTCCGCGGGCTTCATGAAGATCGTGGGCAAGCGGTTCCTCGCCGAGTTCGGCGGCCGGTTCGTCAACACCCACCCCGCCCTGCTCCCCAGCTTTCCCGGTGCCCATGGGGTGCGTGACGCCCTCGCCTACGGCGCGAAGGTCACCGGGTGCACCGTCCACTTCGTCGACGACGGCGTCGACACCGGTCCGATCATCGCGCAGGGCGTGGTCGAGGTGACCGAAGAGGACACGCCGGAGGGCGAAGCCGCTCTCCATGAACGCATCAAGGAAGTCGAGCGCAAGCTGCTCGTCGAGGTCGTGGGGCGGCTCGCCCGTAACGGCTATCGCATTGAGGGACGAAAGGTTCATCTCGGTCATGTCGGTGAATAAGCCCATCCGCCGCGCCCTGGTCAGTGTCTACGACAAGACGGGGCTCGAAGACCTCGCCCGCGGTCTGCACGAGGCGGGTGTCGAGCTCGTCTCGACCGGCTCGACCGCAGGGAAGATCGCCGCTGCCGGTGTGCCGGTCACCAAGGTCGAGGAGCTCACCGGCTTTCCCGAGTGCCTCGACGGCCGCGTGAAGACGCTGCACCCCCGCGTCCACGCCGGCATCCTCGCCGACCTGCGCCTGGACGCCCACCGCGAGCAGCTCGCCGAGCTGGGTGTCGAGCCCTTCGACCTCGTGGTCGTCAACCTGTACCCGTTCAAGGAGACCGTCGCCTCCGGCGCCTCCGACGACGAGTGCGTGGAGCAGATCGACATCGGCGGCCCGTCGATGGTCCGCGCCGCGGCCAAGAACCACCCGTCCGTGGCCGTCGTCACCAGCCCCGAGCGGTACGCCGACGTCCTCGCCGCGGTGAAGGCAGGCGGCTTCGACCTGACCACCCGCAAGCGGCTCGCCGCCGAGGCGTTCCAGCACACCGCCGCGTACGACGTGGCCGTCGCCTCCTGGTTCGCGGACGACTACGCCGCCGCCGACGACTCGGGCTTCCCCGACTTCTTCGGTGCGACGTACGAGCGCAGCAACGTCCTGCGGTACGGCGAGAACCCGCACCAGCCCGCCGCGCTCTACACCTCCGGCACCGGCGGCCTGGCCGAGGCGGAGCAGCTGCACGGCAAGGAGATGTCGTACAACAACTACACGGACACGGACGCCGCGCGCCGTGCCGCGTACGACCACGCCGAGCCGTGCGTCGCGATCATCAAGCACGCCAACCCGTGCGGCATCGCGATCGCCGACGACGTCGCCGAGGCGCACCGCAACGCCCATGCCTGCGACCCGCTGTCGGCCTTCGGCGGGGTCATCGCCGTCAACCGTC
Organism: Streptomyces sp. JH14; assembly: GCF_029428675.1. Taxonomy (GTDB): domain Bacteria; phylum Actinomycetota; class Actinomycetes; order Streptomycetales; family Streptomycetaceae; genus Streptomyces. Next base: position 4,421,961 of record NZ_JAJNEL010000001.1, read on the forward strand.
CGGTGACCGTCGCCATGGCCGAGCAGGTCGCGGAGATCTTCACCGAGGTCATCGTCGCCCCGGCGTACGAGGACGGCGCGGTCGAGATCCTCGCCCGCAAGAAGAACATTCGCGTGCTGCGCTGCCCCGACGCCCCGACCTCCACGGTCGAGGTCAAGCCGATCGACGGCGGAGCGCTGCTCCAGGTCACCGACCGGCTCCAGGCCGACGGCGACGACCCGGCCAACTGGACCCTCGCCACCGGTGAGGCCCTTTCCGAGGACGAGCTCGCCGAGCTCGCCTTCGCCTGGAAGGCCTGCCGCGCGGTCAAGTCCAACGCGATCCTCCTCGCCAAGGGCGGCGCCTCGGTCGGCGTCGGCATGGGCCAGGTCAACCGCGTCGACTCCGCGAAGCTCGCCGTCGAGCGGGCCGGCGAGGAGCGTGCGCGCGGTGCGTACGCTGCGTCGGACGCGTTCTTCCCGTTCCCGGACGGCCTGGAGATCCTCACCGCGGCCGGCATCAAGGCCGTGGCCCAGCCCGGCGGTTCGGTCCGTGACGAGCTGGTCGTCGAGGCCGCGAAGAAGGCGGGCGTGACGATGTACTTCACGGGTACGCGGCACTTCTTCCACTGAGCGGCATGAACGCAGAGGGCGCCCCCGGAGCTGTTCTCCTGGGGGCGCCCTCTGCGCTGTTCGGGACGGATCGGCCGGCCGTCGCCGGCCGGCCCCGACCGGATCAGTACTGCGGCTGCTGCTGGCGGTTGAACCAGGCGCTGCCGTCGGCCCTCGCGACGAAGACGATGATCAGGATCGAGAGCACCGTGTGGACGAGACCGACCACGATGAACGGGTAGATGCCGAGCAGCGCGGTGATCGAGCCGAACACGATCGCGGTGACACGGATGCCATTGCCACCCTTGCCGAACTTCGCGGCGAGGAACACGGCCAGGACGCCCCACAGCAGGACGAGAACCGACAGGCCCCACAGCGCGCCGCCCGAGTAGTCCGCGAGCTGCTGGAACTGCACGTCGTCCTTGAGCGTCGCGTCGTTCTTGGCGGCGTTCACGGCCACGGCGGAGAGCACGAAGAGAATCGCACCGATCAGCTGGAAACCGGCGATCACGTAGAGCATGACGCGGGCCGCCTTCACGCCACCCGGCATCTCCAGCGGCCCGCCGAAGCCGGGACCGAACTGCTGGACGGGCGGGGCCTGCGGGTAGCCGTAGCCCTGCTGCGGCACGCCCTGCGGGGCCTGCTGGGGGTAGCCGTAGCCCGGCTGCCCGCCCTGCTGCTGGCCGTAGGGGTTGTTGGGGTCGCCGAAGCTCATGGCGAGATTCCTCCGTCGTCAAAGTGCGGGGACGATGCGGTCCGAGCGGAGGAAAGATGCGCAATCAGAACGGCCTGTCCCCCCGGCACTGCCCGCGATACTGCGCGGCTCATCGTCGTCTTGACATCGGGTTTTTGTCCAGTCGATTGCCGTATGTGTTGTGCAAGCGCAATCTGATGGCCATCGTGGGCACCCAGAATTGGTATGCGGGCGGGGTCATCCGCGAGGATGGGCACTATGACTGCCCAGATTCTCGATGGCAAGGCCACCGCAGCCGCGATCAAGTCCGATCTCACCGTCCGCGTGGCGGCCCTCAAGGCCCGGGGCATCACCCCTGGTCTCGGCACCCTGCTCGTCGGGGACGACCCGGGCAGCCGGTGGTACGTAAACGGAAAGCACCGTGACTGCGCGCAGGTCGGCATCGGCTCCATCCAGCGCGAACTCCCCGACACCGCCACCCAGGAGGAGATCGAGGACGTCGTACGGGAGCTCAACGACAACCCCGACTGCACGGGCTACATCGTGCAGCTCCCCCTTCCCAAGGGCATCGACACCAACCGTGTCCTGGAACTGATGGACCCGGCCAAGGACGCCGACGGTCTGCACCCGATGAACCTCGGCCGGCTCGTCCTCAACGAGACGGGCCCGCTGCCGTGCACCCCGCAGGGTGTCGTCCAGCTGCTCCGCCACCACGACGTCGAGATCAACGGCGCGCATGTCGTGGTCGTCGGCCGCGGTGTCACGATCGGCCGCTCGATCCCGCTGCTGCTGACCCGTAAGTCCGAGAACGCCACCGTCACCCAGTGCCACACCGGCACGCGTGACCTGTCCGCCCAGCTCAAGCAGGCCGACATCATCGTCGCCGCCGCGGGCTCGCCGCACATCATCAGGCCCGAGAACGTGAAGCCGGGCGCGGCCGTGCTCGACGTCGGTGTCAGCCGCGACGAGGACGGCAAGATCGTCGGCGATGTGCACCCCGGCGTGGCCGAGGTCGCTGCATGGATCTCCCCGAACCCGGGCGGTGTCGGCCCGATGACCCGCGCGCAGCTGCTCGTCAACGTGGTCGAGGCGGCAGAGCGGGACGCGGCTGCCGCGGCGTCCGTCGCCGACTGAGCCGACCGACCCGATCCGAAGGGAACCCCATGGGTGCTGGTACGAGTCCGGCAGACCCGGCCGCCGCGGCGGACCGGACGCTTCCGGTGCCGCCAGGTGCGGGCGCACGCGGCGCGGGCAGGGGTGCGCGTGTACCGGATGCGCCGGGTGAGGGCGTTGCCGCAGCGGTGGAGGGCCCCGGGGCCGAGGGGAAGGGCGTCCGGGGCCATGCCGCCGAGGGCCCGGACGCGGAACGCGCGGACGCAGAGGCCGCAGAGGCCGCGGACGCCGGGACCACGGCCCGCGGCTCGGACGGCAGTGACCCCGCCCCCGGCGGCGGTCCGCAGACCCGCCCGTCGCGGCGGTTCCCCTCGTTCACCCGGGACACCGCGCGACCCGAGGGCGGAGGCAGGGCGGCATCCGGGGACGCGCCCGCCCCGGCCCGTCAGTGGCCGCTGCTGGCTGTGCTCTGCACGGCCGGGATCGGCCTGCTGATCGTGGCGGTCAACCCCTTCGCCGAGGCCTTCAGGATCGGCACGATACTGATCGGTGTGGCCCTCATCGGTGGCGCCGTGCTGCGCTGCACGGTGGCCTCGGTGGGCATGCTGGCGGTCCGGTCCCGGTTCACCGACCTGGTGACGTACGGACTGCTGGGCGTTCTGATCGTGCTGCTCGCGCTCGTGGCGCAGCCCAAGCCGTGGCTGGACGTCCCGTTCCTGGAGCACGCGGTCCGCTTCACGATCCGCTGACTTCCGTACGGCTCCGGGCGCGCCGGGACGCATCACGGGCGGTGTCCGTCCCCTCCCCCGAGAAGGGACGGACACCTGCGGTCGGGGCCCCCAGGAGCGAAGTAGCCCCGGAATGTGGCTACTTGAGCCGCCTTGCCCCGACAGGATCCAGCCTCGTCGACGAGTGACGACGGTTCAAGGCGCCCTGGTGGCCTGTGGCACGGAAGTGACCATTCCGCCACGGTTGTGATCGCCGCGCAACGGTGACGGAACGCCGCGGCACCTGCCGGGCGGGGGGCGTGCGGCGGGGCACGCCGCATTCGTGAATGCCCCCGTGCGCTCTCATCCCGGGAACTGACCGCCTTCCTTTGCGCATCGTCCTGGGTAGTCCGAAACGGTGGACCGCCGTATCGGCACAGGGGGAACGGCAGGGCGGGGCGCAACAGGCGCGTTCGGGGGAACTGAGGGGGAAGTGATGCCTCGTTGGAAGGCGCTACCGGATGAACTCGACCCGCAGGTAAGGGAGTTCGCCGGTCAGCTGCGCAGACTCATCGACCGCAGCGGGCTGGGCGTCGCCGCGGTGGCCGACCGCACGGGCTACAGCAGGACGTCGTGGGAGCGCTATCTGAACGGACGGCTGCTCGCGCCGAGAGGGGCGATCGTCGCACTCGCCGAGGCCACGGGCACCGACCAGGTGCATCTGACCACCATGTGGGAGCTGGCGGAGCGGGCCTGGTGCCGTGCCGAGATGCGTCACGACATGACGATGGAGGGCATCCGGATAGCCCAGGCGCGGGCGGCGCTCGGCGAGTTCGGACCGGCCCCGGCGGACAGTGGCGGGAGCCGCCGGTCCGCCGCCGTGACGGACATGGGCCTGGACGCGGGTGCGGTCGACGGGGGCCGCGCACCGTCCGCACCGACGCAGCGGGGGAACGTGCCGCTCGTGCCGCGGCAGCCACCGGCTCGCCCGGGTGCCGCAGACGCGGCCGGTCGTGCGGACGGGCAGGCGAACGGGTACGCAGGTGGGTACGGACCCGGCGCCGGCGTGCAGCCACCGCAGGCACAACTCGGCGACGGGCGGCGGGAGCGGGCCGACCGCCGCAAGCGGACCGTCATCCTCGCCGGCGCGGTGGGCGCCCTGCTGGTGATGGCCGCTGCGGTACTCCTGACCGGCCTCGGCGACGACGACAAGAAGCCCGGCGCCACCTCGTCCCCCTCCACGTCACCGTCACCGACGGCCGGCACGCCCGGGCTGTCGGCCGGCGTCAAGTGCAGCGGCGCCGACTGCACGGGACAGGACCCGGAGAAGATGGGGTGCGGTGGCCGGTTCGCCCGTACGGTCTCCAGCGTCACCGTCGGCGGAAGCCTTGTCGAGGTGCGCTACAGCGAGACGTGCGGCGCGGCGTGGGGCCGTATCACCGACGCCACGCCGGGCGACACGGTGCGGATTTCCGGAGGCGGCGTCGCGGGGCGGGACGGCACGGTGGAGACGGACACCGACGCGTACACCCCCATGATCGCCGTGAAGAAGGCCACGGACGCCAAGGCCTGCGCCGTGCTCGCCGCCGGCACGAAGGGGTGCACCACCGCTGCGGCCGAATGAACGAGGGAGCGCGGGTCGTGGTGAGCGCTGCGTGACCGGTTGTGTGCGGTGCCACAGGGGGGTGGGCGGCCGGGAGGTCCCGGGTCGGATAGCCTGATCGCTGGATATCTCTTCACATCAAGATTCAGGGATGTCCAGCACCAGGGGCAGGGACCCCCACCGCCAGCTGTCTAACGGAGATCGCCATGACCCGCACTCCCGTGAATGTCACCGTGACCGGCGCAGCCGGCCAGATCGGCTACGCGCTGCTCTTCCGCATCGCCTCCGGCCACCTGCTCGGCCCGGACGTGCCGGTCAACCTGCGTCTCCTGGAGATCCCGCAGGGTCTGAAGGCCGCCGAGGGCACCGCGATGGAGCTCGACGACTGCGCCTTCCCGCTGCTGCGCAACATCGAGATCACGGACGACGCCAACGTCGGCTTCGCCGGTGCGAACGTCGCCCTGCTCGTCGGCGCCCGCCCCCGCACGAAGGGCATGGAGCGCGGCGACCTGCTCTCCGCCAACGGCGGCATCTTCAAGCCGCAGGGCAAGGCCATCAACGACAACGCCGCGGACGACATCAAGGTCCTCGTCGTCGGCAACCCGGCCAACACCAACGCCCTCATCGCGCAGGCCGCCGCCCCCGACGTACCGGCCGAGCGCTTCACCGCGATGACCCGCCTGGACCACAACCGCGCGATCTCGCAGCTGGCCGCCAAGACCGGTGCCGCCGTCTCCGACATCAAGAAGCTGACGATCTGGGGCAACCACTCGGCGACCCAGTACCCGGACATCTTCCACGCGGAGATCGCGGGCAAGAACGCCGCCGAGCTCGTCAACGACGAGGCGTGGCTGGCCGACACCTTCATCCCGACCGTCGCCAAGCGCGGCGCCGCGATCATCGAGGCCCGTGGCGCGTCCTCGGCGGCCTCGGCCGCCAACGCCGCCATCGACCACGTGTACACCTGGGTGAACGGCACCGCCGAGGGCGACTGGACCTCGATGGGTATTCCGTCGGACGGCTCCTACGGCGTGCCCGAGGGCCTCATCTCGTCCTTCCCGGTCACCACGAAGGACGGCAAGTACGAGATCGTCCAGGGCCTCGACATCAACGAGTTCTCCCGTGCGCGCATCGACGCGTCGGTGCAGGAGCTCGCCGAGGAGCGCGACGCGGTGCGCGAGCTCGGCCTGATCTGATCCGTACGCCTCACGCGTACACCACCGCCCCCGGCAGCAGGCGCTTCCGGGGGCGGTGGCGTAAGCGGCGCCGGCTACCCCGCGTACAGCCGGTCGGCGATCTCCCCTACGCCTGCCATGGCCTGGCGCTGCAGACCGGGGCCGAACGTGACCCGGGTGGCCCCCAGCTCGCCGAGGCGGCGCGGGGCCGGGCCGTCCGGCGCGGCCAGCACGTTGAGCGGGGCCGGGACAGCGGCGGCCAGGCGGGGAATGGCGTCGGGCGGTGCGGCAATCGGATAGACACAGTCCGCGCCCGCTGCCACATACAGCCGGGCGCGGGCGATCGTCTCCGTCTCCGGGTCCGTACCGGTCGGTGCGCTGCATACGTACGTATCGACGCGCGCATTGATGAAGAGGCGATCGCCCGCCACTGCCCGTACCTCCGCCAGCCGGTCCGCCTGCTGCTGCGGATCCAGAAGGGCGCCGTCCGCCGCGTCCTCCAGATTGCAGCCGACCGCACCGGCGTCGAGGAGGCGCTCCACGAGTTCCTTCGGTGGCAGCCCATAACCGGCCTCGATGTCCGCCGACACGGGGACGGGAACGGCCCGCGCGATCCGGGCCACGGCCGCGAACATCTCGGCTGCCGGCGTCGCCCCGTCCTTGTACCCGAGCGAGGCGGCGATCCCGGCGCTCGGTGTGGCGAGCGCCGGGAAACCAGCGTCGGCGAAGACCCGGGCGCTTGCGGCGTCCCACGGGCCCGGGAGGACCAGGGGCTCGCCGGGGGTGCGGCCGTGGTGCAGGTCGCGGAAGGCGGACACGGTCATCGCGGGGCTCCTGGAGGGGGCGTAGGACGGCAGGATCACGTCGCTCGATCCGGATCAGTGCTTGATGCCGCCGGGAGTGTAGTGACCGGGGGCCATGCGGGTGGTCACACCGAACCGGTTCCAGGCGTTGATCACCGTGATGGCTGCGATCAGCTGGGCCAGCTCGGCCTCCTCGAAGTGCTTTGCGGCCTTCTCGTACACCTCGTCCGGCACGAACCCGTCGGTCAGGACCGTCACGGCCTCCGTCAGCTCGATCGCAGCGATCTCCTTCTCCGTGTAGAAGTGCTGCGACTCCTCCCACGCACCGAGCTGGATGATCCGCTCGACGGACTCGCCCGCCGCGAGTGCGTCCTTGCTGTGCATGTCGAGGCAGAACGCGCAGTGGTTCAGCTGCGAGGCGCGGATCTTCACCAGCTCGAGCAGGACCGGATCGAGACCTCTACGGGCCGCCGCGTCCAGCCTGACCATGGCCTTGTAGACATCGGGGGCGAGCTGGGCCCAGTGCAGGCGGGGGCTGTGCTCGGGGGCGCGGTCGGAGGTCGGGTGGCTGTGTTCGTTCGTCGTCATGCCCACGACGCTACGGGGCGGATGACACACGAGTATGGTCCATTTCCATGACAGATTCCTGGGCCACTTTCGGGGCCGACCTGCATATCGACCCGGCCGGTGCGGCGGGGCTGCGGGCCGGGCTGATGGACGCGCTGCGGGAGGCCGTACGGACCGGGCGGCTGACGCCCGGGACCCGGCTTCCGTCGTCCCGTACGCTCGCCGCCGACCTCGGGATCGCCCGGAACACCGTGGCCGACGCCTACGCCGAACTGGTCGCCGAGGGGTGGCTCACCGCCCGGCAGGGTTCCGGCACCAGGGTCGCGCAGCGCGCCGAGCCACGCCGGGCGGCCACGACGGCGCCACGGTCCCGGCCGGTGCGGCGCAGGCCCGCCTACAGCCTGACGGCTGGGTCGCCCGACCTCTCGACGTTTCCGCGCGCCGACTGGCTCAAGGCGGCCCGGCGAGCCCTGACCGCCGCACCCAACGACGCCTTCGGATACGGCGATCCGCGCGGGCGCATCGAGCTGCGCACCGTACTGGCCGGCTATCTGGCGCGGGCGCGCGGTGTCCATGCGGACCCGGAGACGATCGTGATCTGCTCCGGCTTCGTCCACGGTCTGATGCTGATGGGGAAGGTTCTGCGGCAGCGGCGGGTGCGGGAGGTGGCCGTCGAGTCGTACGGACTGGACGTGCACGGGAACCTGCTCAGGGAGGCCGGACTGCGCACCCCCTGCCTGCCGCTCGACCTGCTCGGTTCCCGGACCGGGGAGCTGGCGGGGATGCGCGGGGTGGGTGCGGTGCTGCTGACGCCCGCGCACCAGTTCCCGACGGGGGTACCGCTCCATCCGGACCGGCGGGCCGCGGCGGTCGACTGGGCGCGCGGTGCGGGCGGACTGATCCTGGAGGACGACTACGACGGGGAGTTCCGCTACGACCGGCAGCCGGTCGGTGCCCTGCAGGGCCTCGACCCGGAGCGGGTCGTGTACATGGGGACGTCCAGCAAGTCCCTGGCGCCGGGGCTGCGGCTGGCCTGGATGGTGCTGCCGCACGGGCTGGTGGGCGAGGTGGCCGAGGCCAAGGGGGAGGTCGACTGGGCATCGAGCGCACTGGACCAGCTGACGCTCGCGGAGTTCATCGAGTCCGGTGCTTACGACCGTCATGTGCGCTCGATGCGGCTGCGCTACCGGCGCCGCCGCGACCAGCTGGTCGCGGCGCTCGCGGAACGGGCCCCCGCCCTGCACGTCAGCGGGATCGCCGCCGGACTGCACGCCGTACTCGAACTTCCCGAAGGCACCGAACGATCGGTGATCCAGGCCGCCGCCTGGCAGGGGCTGGCTCTGGAGGGCCTGTCCCGCTTCCGGCATGCGGACGCCGAGCCGGGCGGCGACGCCCTGGTCATCGGCTACGGCGCCCCGACGGACAGTGCGTGGACCGGCGCCCTGGAGGCACTCTGCCGCGTACTTCCGTAAGGACCGGCACCGGTACAGACCGTCCGCGGAGCACACGGGCGCTCTGCATGGACGCTCTGCACACCACCCGGTGCACACCGCTCCGAGCCGCCCTCTAATCTGACGATCGGCTTTATGGCGTGAACCGGACGACGGGGGAGAAGAAACATGGCCAAGCGCAGGGTGAGGTCGAGCACGGTGGTGCTCGGCTCCATGGGAGTTCTCGCGGCGACGATCACCTCCTGTGGCTCGGAACCGGACAAGCGGTGCGTGGACCCGGTCACGCACTCCAAGCTGCCGAGCTACGAGTGCAAGAGCAGCAGCGGCAAGGGCGACTACTACTACGGCGGCAGCTCCAAGGGCAGCAAGGTCCAAGGCGGCAGCTTCGACAAGTCCGCCGTCGACCGCGGCGGCTTCGGCTGCTCCGGTACGGCCGGCGGCTGAGCGGTCATGGAACGTCGCACCACCGAACCGCGCCCCGGCTGGCAGGAGATCGTCGAGGAGCAGGGGATCGTCTATCCGCTGACCCGCTACCCGGACGGATCGCTGCGCCCCTACTGGGACGAGAGCGCCTACTACGTCTTCTCGCTGCCCGAGGTCGAGGCGCTGGAGGACGTCGTCGAGGAACTGCACGCGATGTGCCTGGCCGCCGCCGCGCATATCGTCGAGCAGGGCCGCTTCGCCGATCTCGGCATCACCGACCGGCGACTGGTCGCCCTGATCTCCGAGTCCTGGCACCGCCGCGCCGAACTGCCTTCCCTGTACGGCCGGTTCGACCTGCGCTACGACGGAACCGGTCCGGCGAAGATGCTGGAGTACAACGCCGACACCCCCACCTCACTCGTGGAGGCCGCCAGCGCCCAGTGGTTCTGGATGGAGGACCGCTTCCCGGACGCCGACCAGTGGAACTCCCTTCATGAACGTCTCGTCGCCGCATGGAAGCGGCAGGCCGCACTGCTGCCGCCGGGACCGCTGCACTTCGCCCACTCAGAGGGGGACGAACTCGGCGAGGACCTGATGACGGTCGCGTATCTGCGCGAGACCGCCGAACAGGCCGGGATCGATACGGAGGCGCTCTCCATCGAGCAGATCGGCTGGGACCGCCTGACCGGACGGTTCGTCGACGCCCGGCTCCGCTTCATCCGCAGCTGCTTCAAGCTCTACCCGTGGGAGTGGCTGGCGACCGACCGCTTCGGCCCCCATGTCCTGGACACCCTCGACAACGGCGGCGGTACGGGCACCACCTGCTGGATCGAGCCCGCCTGGAAGATGCTCCTCTCCAACAAGGCGCTGCTGGCCATCCTCTGGGAGCTCTATCCGGGGCACCCGAATCTCCTGCCCTCCTATCTCGACGGCCCCCGCGAACTGGCCGGGGACGGTGGCGCCGGCTATGTCGCCAAGCCACTGCTCGGCCGTGAGGGCGCCGGTGTCACGATTCATGAGCCGGGCAGCCCCGCGGTGCTGCGCGACGAAGCGTGCTGCTACCAGGAACTGGCCCCGCTGCCGGATCTCGACGGCAACCGTGCCGTGCTCGGCGCATGGGTCGTCGAGGACGAAGCAGCCGGGCTCGGCATCCGGGAATCGGCGGGGCTCGTCACGGACGAGTACGCACGCTTCCTGCCCCACGTCATCCTGTAGCGGGCTGCCGCTGAGTCCTGCCGGACCGGTGGGGCCAGGGAGCGGCTGCGGGCCCCGCAGCCGCTCCCTGGCCCGGCTCCGTCACCCCCGCAGTACTTCGCGGAGTTGTTCGAGGCCCCAGTCCAGATCCTCCTTGCTGATCACCAGGGGCGGGGCGATCCGGATCGTGGAGCCGTGGGTGTCCTTGACCAGCACCCGGCGGTCCATCAGCTTCTCGGAGATCTCCCGGCCCGTGCCGTGGCGCGGAGCGATGTCGATGCCCGCCCACAGCCCGCGGCCCCGCACCGCGTCCACCGCGCCGCCGCCCACCAGCAGCCCCAGCTCCTGGTGAAGGTGGTCGCCCAACTCCTTCGCCCGCTGCTGATATTCGCCGGTGCGCAGCATCGCGATGACCTCCAGTGCGACCGCGCAGGCGAGTGGGTTGCCGCCGAACGTCGAGCCGTGCTCACCGGGCCGGTACACCCCGAGCACGGCGGCCGACGAGACGACGGCCGACACCGGCACCACACCCCCGCCCAGCGCCTTGCCGAGCACATACATGTCCGGCACGACGCCCTCGTGCTCACAGGCGAACGTCCTGCCCGTCCGGCCCAGCCCCGACTGGATCTCGTCCGCGATGAACAGCACATCCCGCTCGCGGGTCATCTCACGCACCTGGGGGAGATAACCGGACGGCGGCACCAGCACCCCGGCCTCACCCTGGATCGGCTCCAGCAGCACCGCCACGGTGTTCTCCGTCATGGCCGCACGCATCGCGGTCAGGTCCCCGTACGGCACGATCTCGAACCCGGGGGTGTACGGGCCGAAGTCCGCCCGTGCCTCCTGATCCGTGGAGAAGCTGATGACGGTCGTCGTCCGGCCGTGGAAGTTGTTCGACGCAACAATGATCTTCGCCATGCCGTCCGGGACGCCCTTGACGCGGTAGCCCCACTTGCGGGCAGTCTTCACTGCGGTCTCCACGGCCTCCGCCCCGGTGTTCATGGGCAGCACCATCTCCATGTCGCACAACTCGGCGAGCTGCGTGCAGAAGTCGGCGAACCGGTCGTGGTGGAAGGCGCGCGAGGTCAGCGTCACCCTGTCCAGCTGCGCTTTGGCCGCGTCGATCAGGCGCCGGTTGCCGTGGCCGAAGTTGAGCGCCGAGTAGCCGGCGAGCATGTCGAGGTAGCGCCGGCCCTCGATATCGGTCATCCAGGCGCCTTCCGCCGAGGCGACGACGACCGGAAGCGGATGGTAGTTGTGTGCGCTGTGCGCCTCGGCGGAGGCGATGGCGGTTTCCCTGGTCGACACGGGATCTCCGTTCGTCGTGCGGCGTGGGCCGGGGTGGTGCCCACTTTGTATCGTCGGTCGGATCTCCGGGGAGGAAACCTTCAATTAACGGCGCGCCCGTGAGTTTGCGCAGTCAGAGGTCCAGGAGCTGCTGACGTGGGCCGGTCTCGCGGCCACCCCGGCCTCCGCCGTCCTCGCCACCACCGCCCCGGCGGGCCGCCAGGGGCCGCAGGGCCAGAGCGAGCGCCGCCCCCGCCACCACCCCGGGCAGGGCCCACCACACGCCGTCGAAGCGGCCGGCGGAGCCGGCGGCCCTGGCTGTGTCCGCGGAAGCCGACGCGGGAGCGGACGAGGAAGTCTCCGGTTCCGATGCGAGGCCGGCCAACGGGTCCGCCGGGGCGGACATCTTCGCGTTCCCCCAGGCCTGCGGGAACACCCTCGCGTACGCGTCCTCGTAGCTTCTCTTCCCCATCAGCCCGAGCTCCGTGAACAGCTTGACCAGCTTCGCCGGATTCTGCGCCCGGTGCCAGTACCCGCGGTAGGTATAGGGGACTTCGGAGGCCGTGTGTATCCATACGGTGTCCGGATCGTCGCCGGGGAAGACGCGGTCGGTCCGCATCGGCTCCATGTCCAGGACCATCCAGGTCACATTGATCTGCCGGGTCCCCATCGCCGCGTCCACGCTCTGCGGTCGCTGCTTGGCGCCCTTTCCGGCCGGGCCCAGCAAAGCCTCCAGCTCGGCATACCTCGGATCCGAGACGGAGAGTGCGGTCACCTCCCCGCTCTCGGGCGAAGAGACGAGGACGGTCGTCGACCCGCCGGCCACCGCATTCGGCGCGAGGCAGAGACCCAGCCCCCACACCACGGCCAGCACGGCCGACTGCCGCAGGAACCGGGCCCCCGGCCACCGCCCGAACCGGCCCTCGTGCCGTTGCACGGAACGCACCCACGATCCTCGCGTGAACAGGCTTCCCGGCTTTCGCATGACGTCCCCCCTTGCGCTGTCGCACTCTGCGGTACGGCCCGTCCGTACCGCGTCACCTCTGATACACCGCTCAGGCCCCGCTGGTTCCGCTCCGGCGCCCACCGATCCCGGAGCCGTCGATCCCGGTCTATCGGTCGCCGGTCCGCCCGAGCGCGGACCGGGCGACCGTGCGGGCCCGCTCCCGCGCATCCAAGCCCTCCAGCCGCAGTGTCAGCCGCTCGCCCTGGACCCACAACAGCGTGGGCCCGGCCGTCCGTTGGGACCGCGTCCACCGGATGCCGTCCCCGTCGACCATGCCGAAGCGCAGCACATGCGGCCGGGCGAACCACAGCCCGTCCACCCGGCCGCCGTGGCCGTCGTCGATCTTCAGCCACTCCGGCTGCTCCCGCACCTGCTTCGTGAAGTACGGGTCCAGGGCCGACAAGAACTCGTCGACCCGCACCGTCCTTCCGTCCTCCCGCCAGCACAGGGTGACCATCGACCGGCCCTCCGGCAGCCCCGTCACGGCCACCGTCTGCGGTGCGCCGAGCGCGGTCGGCACGACCGGCCGGAAACCCGACCGCCGCGCCGCCTCCGACAGCGTCACGGGGGTGCCGCAGCCCGGCACCGGCGCGCCCGGCCGCTCGGGGGCCGGCGCGGACGGGTCGTACCGCACATCGACCCCGCCGAAGTCGAACCAGTCCGCGACCGTCGCCCGCACCGGCGGCGTCAGTACCAGCACGACCAGGACCCCCGAGAGGGCCGCGACCAGCAGGCGGACCCGTCTGCGCACCCACGCCCCGGCCCGCTCCAGCCGCCCCGGAGGTACGGGCACCGGCACCGGGACCGCCTCCGCGACGATCTGCGCCAGCACCCGCTCGGCCATCGTCAGCCCGTCGCTCTGCGTATCCCGCTCCGGCACATCCATCCCGCGCCCCAGTGCCAGCAGCTCCGCCCGCAGGCGCGCCCGGTCATCGCCACGCCGCCGGTCCGCGTCACTCATGCCCCTCACCCCCTTCCGCCCCTCGCCCGTCCGCAGTCGTCCCGAGCTTCTTCTCCAGCTTCTTCAGCGCGCGGTTCAGCCGGGACTTCACTGTCCCCCGCGGCCAGCCCAGCGCCTGTGCCGTCTCCGCCTCGTCCATCTCCAGCAGGTAGCGGTACGTGACGACCCGGCGGTGCTCCTCGCTCAGCTCGCCGAGCGCGGCCGTCAGCAGCGTCCGCTGCTCGTTCGTGAGCGCCGCCACCGCCGGATCCGCCGACTCCGGTATCACCGGATCGGCACCCTGGAACAGCGCCTCGCGCCCGGCCACCGCCCGCGCCCGTCCCGCAGACCGGACTGTGTTCCTCGTCTCATTCACCACGATCCGCAGCAGCCAGGGCCGGAACGCCGCCCCCTCCCGGAAACGGCCCAGCGACTGATACGCCTTGAAAAACGCGGACTGCACCACGTCCTCCGCGTCGGCCCCCGCCCCGAAAGCGACCGCGGCGCGCAGGGCGACGCCCGTGTGGGCGCGCACCAGCTGCGCGTACGCCTCCGCCTCCCCGGCGCGCACACGTGCGATCACCGCGGCCTCGTCCTCGGCCGGCGCTCTCGCCGCCGCCTCGGCCCGAGTCCCGGCCTGCTGCCCGGTCCGTCCCTCGACCTGCCCCTCGGCACGCCCGAGAGCGCGGTCCGCACCCTCGTCGTCGACGGCGCAGCCCCCCTCCCGGCCCCCGTGCAGGGCCCCCTCCTGCGTCCTCACACCTTTCATACACCGGCTGCCGGAGATCGGTTCCGTACCTGAGACAATGAGTTTCATGGCCTCTGAACGCCCTCGCGTGCTCTCCGGAATCCAGCCCACCGCAGGCTCGTTCCACCTCGGCAACTACCTTGGCGCGGTCCGCCAGTGGGTGGCGCTGCAGGAGTCCCACGACGCCTTCTACATGGTCGTGGACCTGCATGCGATCACCGTTCCGCAGGACCCCGCCGAGCTGCGTGCGAACACCCGGCTCGCTGCCGCACAACTGCTCGCCGCCGGACTCGAACCGGAGCGCTGCACGCTCTTCGTCCAGAGCCACGTCCCCGAGCACGCCCAGCTCGGCTGGGTGATGAACTGCCTCACCGGCTTCGGCGAGGCGTCCCGGATGACGCAGTTCAAGGACAAGTCCGCGAAGCAGGGCGCCGACCGGGCCACCGTCGGCCTCTTCACCTACCCGGTCCTCCAGGTCGCCGACATCCTGCTGTACCAGGCGAACCAGGTCCCGGTGGGCGAGGACCAGCGCCAGCACATCGAGCTCACCCGCGACCTCGCCACGCGTTTCAACGGCCGGTTCGGCGAGACCTTCACCATCCCGGATCCGTACATCCTCAAGGAGACGGCGAAGATCTTCGACCTTCAGGACCCGTCGTCGAAGATGAGCAAGTCGACGGCCAACCCGAAGGGGCTGATCAACCTCCTCGACGAACCGAAGACCACGGCCAAGAAGGTCAAGAGCGCGGTCACCGACACGGACACGGTCATCCGGTACGACGTCGAGAACAAGCCGGGCATCAGCAACCTCCTGACCGTCTACTCCACGCTCACCGGAACCCGTATCGCGGATCTGGAGCAGAAGTACGAGGGCAAGGGCTACGGTGCGTTGAAGACCGACCTCGCAGAGGTCATGGTCGAGTTCGTCACACCGTTCCGGACCCGCACCCAGGAATATCTCGACGACCCGGAGTCGCTGGACTCGATCCTGGCCAAGGGGGCGGAGAAGGCCCGGGCGGTGGCCGCCGAGACCCTCGCGCTGACCTACGACCGGATGGGCTTTCTGCCTGCGAAGCACTGAGTCCAAGGACCCTGGCGGGATGGCGGCCGCAGGCGGCACACTGGCGACGGGAAACAGATCCCGGTGACGACGTGAAGCCGTCCACCGACCTTCGAGGATTGAGGAGAACGACGTGGGGACCGTAACGCTCGGCGTTTCGATCGCGGTCCCGGAGCCCTACGGCAGCCTGCTCCAGGAGCGGCGCGCGAGCTTCGGGGACCCTGCCGCATACGGCATTCCCACGCACGTCACCCTTCTCCCGCCGACCGAGGCGGAGGCGGCCGACCTGCCCGCGGTCGAACGGCATCTCGCCGGGATCGCGACGGGCAGCCGGCCCTTCCCGATGAGGCTGTCCGGCACGGGGACCTTCCGGCCCCTGTCACCGGTCGTCTACGTCCAGGTCGTCGAGGGCGCGTCGGCCTGCGCCTGGCTGCAGAAGCGGGTGCGGGACGCGTCCGGCCCGCTGGTGCGCGAGCTGCAGTTCCCGTACCACCCGCATGTGACCGTGGCGCACGACATCGCCGAGGAGGCGATGGACCGGGCGTACCAGGAGCTCTCCGACTACGAGGCGTCCTGGACGTGCGCTTCCTTCGCGCTGTACGAGCAGGGCGCGGACGCGGTCTGGCGCAAGATCAACGAGTTTGCGTTCGGGGCCGGGGACGGCGCGCCGGCCGTGCCCGCGCAGGGCGGCAGCTCCGTGGACGAGCCGTCCCTGCACCCCTGAGCCGGCAGGCACCGTAGCGGGTCCGCCGGGCCGTGTGCCGTAGCAGAACCGCTCGGAGGGGGCCCGTGACGGAGCCCCTCGAGCCCCCGAGCCGCGACGCGGCCGCTCGGCCGTGAGGAGTGAGCGGTGACCGGGCCGCTCAGACCGGAAGCCGCCGGAAGAGCGGTCGCGGCACATGCCGCAGCGCCGACATGACGACGCGCAGTGCGCCTGGCACCCACACCGTCTCCGAGCGTCGCCGCAGCCCCGTCACGATCGCGTCCGCGACCGCCTCCGGAGTCGTCGCGAGCGGTGCTCCGGCCGTCGCCGCCGTGGCCTTCGACCGTACGGAGCCGGGGCGTACGACCATCACATGCACCCCGGTCCCGTGCAGCGCGTCCCCCAGCCCCTGGGCGAACGCGTCGAGGCCCGCCTTGCTCGAGCCGTAGATGAAGTCGGCGCGGCGGGCGCGCTCGCCCGCCACGGAGGACAGCACCACCAGCGATCCATGCCCCTGCGCCTGGAGTGCGCCGGCGCACACCAGACCGGCGGAGACCGCCCCCGTGTAGTTGGTCTGGGCGACCCGAACCGCGCAGAGCGGCTCCTCCTCGTCGCGTGCCTGATCCCCGAGGATGCCGAACGTGAGCAGCACCATGTCGATGTCGCCCTCGGTGAAGATCTTGCCGAGGGCGGTCTCGTGTGACTCGGAGTCGAGGGCGTCGAAGTCGACGGTACGGACGTACGCGCCCAGTTCGCGCAGTTCCGCCGCGGCCGCCTCCCGCTCCGGCGAGGGGCGTCCGGCCAGCCAGACCGTGCGGGTGCGGCGGGCGATCAGGCGGCGTGCGGTGGCCAGCCCGATCTGCGACGTGCCGCCGAGAACGAGCAGGGACTGCGGGGCACCGAAGGCGTCCTTCACGAAAACACTCCTAGCGGGGGCAGCGGACAGCGAGGGGCAGGGGCTGAGACAGGAGACGGGTCACGGGCTGAGACAGGAGATCGACCAGGGGCAGGACAGGGCGGCGTGACGGGGAATCAGCCGGGGGAGGGGCTTCAGGGGGCACGGCGCCGGGATCAGAGCGCGAGCCGCCGCGACAGATCCGAACGGAACGCTCCGTTCGGATCCAGTTCGGCGCGCAGCGCCCGGAACGCGGGCAGCCGCGGGTACATCGCGGTCAGCGTCTCGGGGCGCAGCCGGGAATCCTCCGCCAGGCAGACGCGCCCGCCCGCGGCCGCCACTTCGTCGTCCAGTCCGTCGAGGAAGCGGGCCAGGCCCGGCAGCGAGGCCGGCAGATCGAGGGCGAGTGCCCAGCCCGGAATCGGGAACGACAGCCAGCCGGGATCACCGTCCCCGAAACGTTTGAGCACGGCGAGGAACGACGGGCATCGCCGCTGCGCGATCCGCCGGACGATCCGGTGGATCGCCTGCTCCTGACCATGTCCGACCACGAACCGGTACTGCAGGAAGCCGCCCCGGCCATAGAAGCGGTTCCAGTGCGGTACGCCGTCCAGCGGGTGGAAGAACGTGGTCAGCCTCTGGAGTTCGCCGGTGCGGAACCTGGGGGCTCTGCGGTACCAGAACTCGTTGAACAGGGCGACGGAGGTGCGGCCGAGCAGGCCGTCCGGTACGAACGGCGGCGCCGCGGGCAGCCGGCCCGGGCGGAACGTGAGCGGTGTGCGCCGGGCGCGCGCCGGTAGCACGTGCAGGGGTGCGTGCTCCCCCCGGGTGAGTACGGAGCGCCCCGTCGCCCGGCCGCGGGCGAGCAGGTCGATCCAGGCGGCCGAGTAGCGGTAGCGGTGGTCGGAGGCGGTGAGCCGGGCCATCAAGTCGTCCAGATCGACGGCCCGTTCGGTGTCGACCCACATCAGTGACGTCTGGACGGGGTGGAACTGGAGCGTGGCCGAGAGGATCACCCCGGTCAGCCCCATGCCTCCCGCGGTCGCGTCGAACAGCGCGGTGCCGGGCCGGACCGTGTGGATCGCGCCGTCGGCGGTCAGCAGCTCCACGTCCCGTACATGCCGGGAGAAGGAGCCGGAGACATGCTGGTTCGTGCCGTGGATGTCGGCACCGATCGCGCCGCCCACGGTGACGTGACGGGTCCCGGGGGTCACCGGCACGAACCAGCCGAGCGGCAGCAGTACTTCCATCAGCCGGTGCAGGCTCACGCCCGCGTCGCACACCACCAGTCCGGAGGCGGCGTCGACGGTACGGATCCGGTTCAGTGCGGTCATGTCGAGGACGGAACCGCCCGCGTTCTGCGCCGCGTCGCCGTGGGCCCGGCCGAGCCCCCGCGCGATGGAACCACGGGGTCCGCAGCCGCGTACCGCGGCCGCCGCCTCCTCGTAGGTACGAGGGCGGAACCGCAGGGCGGTCGTCGGGGCGGTACGGCCCCAGCCGGCCAGGGACACGGTGTCGACAGACATGATGGTGACCGTATCGCCCGAGAAAACCCCTTTGAGGGATTTGTTACAACACTCACCGAAATGGGTGATTGGAAGAGTGTCAGCCGTTTATGACACGGAACTTCCATCCTTGACCAGAAGAGTTCGGTGGGGACCCGCACATCGGTTTATCGCGCCCCGGAGGGTACGCGTACGTCATGGACTGGCTGAAGAAACTCCCCCTCGTCGGACCCCTGGTCTCCTGGCTGATGACGACGCATGCCTGGCGCTCGTACGAACGGCTCGACCGGGTCCACTGGACCAGGCTCGCCGCCGCGATCACCTTCATCAGCTTCCTCGCGCTCTTCCCGCTGATCGCGGTCGGTGCGGCGATCGGCGCCGCGACGCTCACCGCCGAGCAGCTGGACAAGATCGAGAAAAAGGTCGCCGAGCAGGTGCCGGGGATCTCCGACCAGCTCGGCATCGACAATCTGGTGGCCCACGCGGGTACGGTCGGGCTGATCGCCGGTGTGGTGCTGCTGTTCACGGGTGTCGGCTGGATCGGCGCGATGCGGGACTGTCTGCGCGCGGTCTGGGAGATGGACGACGTGGACGAGGGCAATCCGGTCCTCCGCAAACTCAAGGACGCAGGACTGCTGATCGGCCTCGGCGGCGCGGCACTGGTCACCCTCGCCGCTTCCACGGCCGGCTCCACCGCGGTCGGCTGGACCGCCCGCCTGGTGGGCCTTTCCGACCGCGGGGCCGGCGGGGTGCTGCTGCAGATCGCAGCCCTCGTGGTGGCGGCCCTGGCCGACTTCCTGCTGCTGCTCTATCTGCTGACGCTGCTGCCCGGCGTCAAGCCGCGGCGCCGCCGGCTGGTGACGGCCGCGGTCATCGGCGCGGTCGGCTTCGAACTCCTCAAACTGCTGCTCGGCAGCTATATGAAGGGTGTCGCGTCGAAGAGCATGTACGGCGCCTTCGGCGTGCCGATCGCCCTGCTGCTGTGGATCAACTTCACCGCGAAACTGCTGCTGTTCTGTGCCGCCTGGACGGCGACGCCGGGCAGGAAGGGGTCCACGCAGGGCGCCGCCGAGGTCAGCGGCGAGGAAGGCGGCGCACCAGGTCCGGCAGCGGCCAGCGCCGGTTGACCAGGAACACACCGGCCGCCAGCAGAGCCAGGACGCCACCGGTGATCCCCAGTGCGATCCCGATCCCGCTGGAGCCGCCGGCCGCCGAGGCGTGGGTGGCGGCCGGCCCCTTCTTGCCGTCGTCGGCCGCGCTCGTCCCGCTGGCCGATTCCGAACCCTTCCCCACGCCGGTCTCCGCCGACTTCGGGGGGACCAGTTCGCCGACCGGGGTCACCTTGCCGGCTGCGTCGAAGCCCCAGTCGAGCAGACTCGCGGCCTCCTTGTAGACGGCATGGGCCTCGTCGGACGACGGGTTCATGACCGTGACGAGCAGCACCTTGCCGTTGCGCTCGGCGACACCCGTGAAGGTGTTGCCCGCGTGTGTGGTGTA
Organism: Streptomyces sp. JH14; assembly: GCF_029428675.1. Classification (GTDB taxonomy): domain Bacteria; phylum Actinomycetota; class Actinomycetes; order Streptomycetales; family Streptomycetaceae; genus Streptomyces. Next base: position 4,441,922 of record NZ_JAJNEL010000001.1, read on the forward strand.
GCCGTTCTTGACGCCCGCGATGCCCTTGTACGGCACGACGCCGGCGTCACCGGTGAGCAGCCGGTTAGTGTTCTGGATCTGGAAACTCTCGCGCTTCTTGCCCTTCTTCTCCTCTCCGGGGAAGTCGGCCGCAGCCGTTGAGCAGTACTCGCGGAAGTCCGCCTTCTGCAGCCCGCTGCGGGCGAACAGCGTGAGGTCGTACGCGCTGGAGACCTGCTCGGGGGCGTCGTAACCGTCGGGCGACACGACCTGCGTGTCGAGGGCCTGCAGCTCCTCCGCGTGCTCCTGCATGGCGGCGACGGTCTTGGGTACGCCGCCGTACATCGAGGACAGCACGTGCACCGCATCGTTGCCGGAGCGCAGGAAGACGCCGAGCCACAGGTCGTGGACCGAGTACGTCTGGTGCTCCTTGACGCCGACCAGGCTGCTGCCCTCGCCGATACCGGCGAGATCCTCGTTCGAGACCTTGTGCGTCATGGTCTTCGGCTGCAGCTCGGGCGATTCCATGATCGTGTCCGCGAACAGCATCTTCAGCGTCGACGCCGGGGGCAGCCGCCAGTGCGGGTTGTGCGAGGCGAGCACCTCGCCGCTCTCCGCGTCCGCGACGATCCAGGACCGGCCGGTGAGGTCCTTGGGCAGTACCGGAGCACCGGGCCCCAGTTCCACCTGGGTGCCGATGCGGGCGAGCCGCTCGCCGCCCACCTTCGACATCGGGGCCGTCGGCTTGGGGTTGTCGGACGTGTCCTGGTCGACCGCGGACGCAGGGACTACGACAAAAGTGGACAACAGGGCGGCAGAGGTGACCGTCAACGCGATCTTTTTCAGAGCAGGCACGGTCGGAAACGTACAGGCAGATGATGTGGAGGGGGATGCGGACCGCCGGACCCGCCACGCGGACTGCCGGGACAGCCCACCCCGAGCGTTCCGGCCGGACTGCGGTGGCGATACTGGATCCATGAAGCTCAGCCGCCCCGTCTCCTGGTTCCTGCTCGCCTTCGGGGTGTGGAGCTGGTTCATCTGGATCACTTTCGCCAAGAATCTATGGAAAGACGGCAGCGGACTTGCCTTCGACGACGCGGGTGACCCGACGGCGTACTTCTGGGTGCATCTGCTGCTCGCCATCACGTCCTTTCTTCTGGGGACGGCGGTCGGCGTGATCGGGTTCCGCGGACTCAGGGCACTGCGCCGCGCACGTGCCTGACCGGTCACGCGCAGACCGGACAGAGGTGTACGAAGTGCACGTCCGGCAAGCGCAGGCGCACGAAACGCATGGATGAGAAGCCGGAGGGGGAGCGCACGTGGCAGTCGTCTTCGTTGTGGTGGCGGTTGCGGTCCTCGCGCTGCTGGCCGGCGTGCACCGCTATGTATGGCGCCGCTTGGTCGGCGACACGACCGCGCCGGGCAGCGCACTGCGCCGGGCGGGCACCGCGGCGGCCTGGGTGCTGCCCCTGCTGAGCGTCGGCGCCCTGGTCTCCGGGCGCGTGGGCGCCCCGTTCTGGCTGCAGCGGGCGCTGGCCTGGCCGGGCTTCCTGTGGCTGGCGGCGCTGCTCTATCTGACGCTGGCTCTGCTGGTGGGCGAGGCGGTACGGCCCGTCCTGCGACGGCTGCCGGTGCGACGGTCGGCAGCCGGCGCAGCAGCTGCAGCGGGCGACGGGACGTCCGCCGAGGGCAGCGGAAGGCCCTCCGGGATCCGTTCCGCCGAAACGGACCGGACTCCGGCCGAGGTACCCGCGAGCGGAACCCCTGTCACGCTGGTCGCCGACGCCCCCGCCTCCTCTCCGGCCGTCGGCCCCTCCCGCCGCCTCTTCGTGGCGCGTGCCGTCGGTGGTGCGGCGGCCGTCGCAGGGCTCGGCACCGTCGGCTACGGCACCTACGGCGTGCTGCGCGGCCCGCGCGTCAAGCGCGTGACCGTACCGCTCGCCAAACTGCCACGTTCCGCCCACGGCTTCCGGATCGCCGTCGTGAGCGACATCCATCTCGGCCCGATCCTGGGCCGCGCCCACACCCAGCGGATCGTCGACACGATCAACCGGACCCAGCCCGATCTGATCGCCGTGGTCGGCGATCTCGTCGACGGATCCGTCGAGGACCTCGGCCCGGCTGCCGAACCGCTGGCCCGGCTGGCCTCCCGTCACGGTGCGTTCTTCGTCACCGGCAACCACGAATACTTCTCCGGTGCGGCCGAATGGGTCGCTCACGTGCGGGAATTGGGGTTGCACCCGCTGGAGAACGCACGGGTCGAGATCGACGGCTTCGATCTGGCCGGGGTCAACGACATCGGCGGGGAGAGCGAGGGGCAGGGACCCGATTTCGACCGTGCCCTCGGCGACCGCGACCGGACCCGTGCCTCCGTCCTCCTCGCGCACCAGCCCGTCGTCATCGACGACGCGGTCGCGCACGGCGTGGACCTGCAGCTCTCCGGCCACACCCACGGCGGCCAGCTCTGGCCGGGCAACTACATCGCCGAACTGGCCAACCCCACGGTCGCAGGGCTCGAACGCTATGGCGACACCCAGCTGTACGTCTCGCGCGGCGCGGGCGCCTGGGGTCCGCCGGTACGGGTCGGCGCCCCGTCCGACATCACCGTCGTGCAGCTCGCCTCGCGGCAGGCGTGACGACTGCCTGATCGTCACGCACGGAACCGCACGGACCCCCGGGCGGCGCGACCGCGCGACGGTGCAACCGCACACCCGGGCAACCACACGGTGTCTTCACAGTTTTCGGCCGTTCGGCCCATCCGAGGTTTCAACTGTCCAACGAAAGGTCAAAGGGGAGGGATTTGCTCTTCCAGATGTGAAAATCGTGTGATTGGGTGAGCCGGAGCATGGAGTGATGTGCGTTTCTGAGCACATCTGCCCAGGTGGGGCTGGTAAGGGAGAGCACGGCAATGCGGTCGATCCGGCTACGGATTCTCGCGATCTTCGCGGTTTTGGTCATCGCAGGCGTCGTCGCCTGGCAGTTGCTTCCCTCGGACGAGGTGAACAACGATCCGATCATGGTCGGTACGACGGACGAGGTGACCTCACTCGACCCGGCCGGTGCGTACGACGCCGGTTCCTGGGCGATGTACAGCAACGTGTACCAGTCCTTGATGACGTTCAAGTCCGGGGCGATCGTCCCCGAGCCGGACGCCGCCGAGAGCTGTGGGTTCATCGGTCAGAAGCTTCAGACGTACCAGTGCAAACTGCGCGACGACCTGACCTTCTCCAACGGCCGGAAGATCACCGCCGCCGATGTCGAGTACTCCATCGAGCGGATGATCAGGATCAAGACGGACGTCGGCCCCTCGGTGCTGTTCCCCAGCCTGAAGAGCGTGGTGTCCAAGGGCCGCACGATCACCTTCAACCTCTCCTCGCGTGACGCGACCTTCCCGCAGAAGCTCGCCACCGGAGCTGGTTCGATCGTCGACCGCGACCAGTACCCGGCGGACAAGCTCCGCACCGGCAACGGTGTCGACGGCTCGGGGCCGTACGTCCTGAAGTCGTACGAGCCCGGTGTCAAGGCCGAACTCGTCCCGAACACCCGGTACAAGGGTGCGGTGAAGAACACCGGCGTCCCGGTCACCATCCGCTACTACAAGCAGTCGGACGAACTCCTGGCGGCCTGGAACTCCGGGCAGATCCAAGTGACGCACCGGCAGCTGCCGCCCGCCACGCTCGCCGAACTGAACCCCGGCGACCCGGACATGCACGTCACCGAGGCGGACAGCGCCGAGATCCGCAACCTGGTCTTCAACGTGCGCGACGGTTCGCCGCTCGCCAACAAGAAGGTGCGCCAGGCCATCGCGTCGATCATCGACCGCGGGCCGCTGGTCACCGACGTCTACAAGGGCACCGTCGAGCCGCTGTACTCGCTCATCCCGCAGGGCTACATCGGGCACAGCACGCCGTTCTTCGACGACTACCCGACACCCGACCAGGCGCGCGCCAAGAAGCTGATGGAGGAGGCCGGGGTGCAGACCCCGCTGCACATCAACTTCGCCTACCGCGCCGACGACGCGTATACGAAGGAGACCGCCGAGCTGCGCCGCCAGCTGGAGGCGGGCGGGCTGTTCAAGGTCTCGGTCAAGGCCGTGGAGTGGCAGGAGTTCCAGAAGGGGTACGCGGCCGGCAAGTACGACGCGTACACCGTCGGATGGCTGCCCGACTACCCGGACCCCGACACCTTCAGCCAGCCGCTCGTCGGCCGCGACACCAGCCTTCACAACGGCTACACCAGCAAGAAGATGGACCAGTTGATCTCGGCCACGCTGCAGTACAGCGACCGCAGCCGCACCGCGGGGGACTTCAAGGACCTCCAGGCGCTGGTCGGCGAGGACGTGCCGCTCGTACCGCTGTGGCAGAAGAAGGACTACGTCGTCAGCAAGACGGATGTCTCCGGCTCGCAGTACCTGTCGGACGGCACGGGCATCTGGCGGCTGTGGGAGCTCAGCTGGATCTAGGACCTGTCCGGCGAGCCGGGGGCCGAGCACCGAAGGACCGGGGCCGGTCGGGGACTGTCGCACGAGGTGCGAGGTCTCCGGCCGGCCCCGGTCCGTTCACTGCTTCGCGGCGCGCTTCCCGGGGGTGCGCTTCTTCGTGGCAGGCCGCTCTGCGCCCGTCCCGTCCTCGGCCGGATGCCCGGCCGTCCCGGGGAGGAACTCCGTCAGTACGTCGTAGACCTGACGCACCAGCGGGCGAAGCACCCGGAACCGGGACAGCGCGATCGCGCGCGCGCCGATCGGGGCGGTGCGTTCGACGAGCCGGCGGCTGCGTTCGGCCCCCTCCGTCCGGTCGTACACCCAGAACAGCACCAGACCCATCTGTATCAGCCACATCAGCTGAGGCAGTTCCTCCGCCATGTCGGGGTCGACCTTGGTACTGGAGCCCGCCAGGCACCGCTCGTGGATGGAGATCGCCGCCTCCCGGGCGGCGACCGAGTCCTTCGAGAACGGGGAGAGGGGGCTTTCCGGGTCGGCGGCGTTCTTGAAGAACTGGGCGGCGAAGCGGTGGTACGGCTCGGCCACGTCGAGCCAGCTGAGCAGTACCCCGCGCATGCGTACGGCCAGGTCCTTGTCGCCCGCCAGGACCGACTGGACCGCCGCCTCGTGCTCGGCGGCGAGCCGGTCGTAGAAGCCCTGGACGAGATGTTCCTTGCCGGCGAAGTAGTAGTAGGCGTTTCCGACGGAAACCCCGGCCTCCTGCGCGATGGCTCGCATCGTCGTCTTGTCGTAACCGCGTTCCTCGAAGAGCCGGAGCGCGGTTTCGAGAATGAGTGTGCGGGTCTGCTCGCTCTTGGGAGCCTTGACTTCCTTCACGTCCTTCGCATCCTTCACCACGCCCCCGAGGGTATCCGCCCGGACTAGTGCCGTGTCAGCCAAGGTTCGCCCCGTCGCGACGCCCGGCACGCACTGTCGCCGCACCGGCCGAAAGCCCGAGTACGTCCAGTACGAGGACTTCCGGCCGTCACGCCGACAGCACGCACCGGACGCCGCTCCTTGGCGGGCAAACCTTGGCTGACGCGGCACTAGCCTTCGATGTCCGGGCCCGGAGCCGGTACCCGGCAGGCCCCGTCCTCCGGTCCGCAGGGCGCGGCCGTCGCCGACCGGTACCGGGCGGCGGCGAGCACCGACGCCCGGGCGAACGGCAGGCCGGCCGGGGTGGCCAGCCAGTGGGCCTTGGGCCGGTGTTCGGCCAGCGCCCAGAGGCAGACGATCCAGGCGGAGGTCCCGCGGTAGATCTGCCCCAGGTCGCCGATCACGGTGATCTCGGAGAGCGTCCCGGCGTGGTCGAGTCCGGGGAAGCGGCGCCGCGCCTCCGCGGAGGCCGCCGGGACGAGATCGAGCGGGACGAGCTGACGCTGTTTCATCAGCCAGTGGCGCACATGGACGCAGAGCGAGCACTGCGCGTCGTAGAGCACGGTGAGCCGTTCGACGGGCGTGCGCCGCCCGTCGAACGGGGCCGTGACCCGACCGGTCACCGGCCGGCGGCGGGTGCGGCCCACGGGCCCTGGCCGGTGGGGCCGGTCCAGCCCTGCGGCGGTACGGGCGGGGTCTGCTCACGCTCCATCAGACCGCGGCGGCGGATCTTGTTGAGCACGTAGACGTTGCCGAGGTGCATCACTCCGAGGACGAGCAGGACGACGCCGACCTTCACCGAGAGCGCCTCGAAGAGCTCGCGGGCGTCGGCGACCGCGTCGGAGTTCTTCAGGTAGAGGGTGACGAAACCCAGGTTGACCAGGTAGAAGCCGACGACCAGCAGGTGGTTGACGGCGTCGGCGAGCTTTTCGTTTCCCTGCAGGACGTCGGCGAGGAAGACCTTTCCGTTACGGCTCAGTGTGCGGGCGACCCAGATGGTGAGCGCCACGCTGATCAGCAGGTAGATGACGTACGCGACAACAGTGAGGTCCATGCCCCACCCTCCCTTGAACGCGTTCAAATGCTGTTGTCATGAACTGTAGACCTGCATTTGAACATGTTCAAGCGGATACTCCGGAGTGGTCGTTCTCCGTGGCCCCGGACTTCGCGGCCGGCGTCGTTGGCGCTGTGAAGTGCCGTACGCCCGGCACCGCGGCCGTCGCCAGACAGGATGCGCCGACCGCCACCGCGGCCACGGCGAGCGGGAGTTCGGCCCCCCAGGCCGAGGCGGCGAGCGGGGCCAGGGCGTAACCGAGGGGCATCGCGGCCAGCGAGAGCAGCCAGTCGTACGACGTGACCCGGGCCAGCGCGTGCGCGGGCACCGCGGACTGGACCGAGGTGTCCCAGACCGGGCCGAGGAAGCCGAGGCCCGCCTGCGCGACGCCGTACGCGGCGATGGTCAGCACGGTGGGCGCGCCCGCCGCGAGAAGGCCGAGCGGGAGCGCGTAGGTGGCGAGCCCCAGGTTGGCGACCAGGACGGGGCGGCGCGGCCGGGCGCGCCCGGCCAGCAGTGAGCCGAGCAGCAGGCCGATCGCGCCGGTCTGGAGCAGGGCGATCCAGGCGCCCTTGCCGCCCATCTCCCGCACGGCGAGGGCCGGCCCCAGGGTCATCAGCACGGCTGCCGCGCCGTTCCAGGCAGCGTGGGCGATCAGACTCGTCCAGTACCAGTCGCGGCTGCGCACCTCGCTCCAGCCCTCTTTGAGGTCGCTGAGCACCGATCGGCGCGGGATCGGCACATGCCTGACCTTGATGGCGGACAGCAGTGCGGCGCTCACCGCGAAGCTCGCGCTGTCCAGCACGAAGGCCCAGCCCGGACCCGCGGTGAGGATCAGGGTTCCCCCGAGTGCGGGTCCGGCCACCCGGGTCGCGCTGCTCACCACCGCCATCAGGGAGTTGGCGCGCAGCAGGCCGGGGGCTTCCACGGTTCCGGTGATCAGTGGCGACACGGTCGGCATGGCGAACGCGCTCGCCGCGCCGCCGATCGCCTCGGCGACCGCGATCTGCCACAACTGCGGGGAGCCGCCGAGCAGTTGAGCGCCGACGAAGAGCTGGGTCGCGCACCGCACGAGATCGGTGGTGAGCGCGACCGTACGGGCGTTGAAGCGGTCGCCGACGACGCCGCCGAGCGGCAGAAGGATCAGTTTGGGCACCATCGCGCAGGCCAGGACCAGGGCGAGGGCGGCGTTCGAACCGGTGGCCAGGTAGACGGCGATCGAGAGTGCGGTGGGAATGGCGGCGTCGCCGAGGAGGGAGAGGGTGCGTCCGACGAAGAGCAGGCGGAAGGCGCGCGTGCGCAAGGGATGCGGCATGCGCCGGAATCTATTTCGACACCGAACTATTCGTCAACGAAATATCTGGTATCGAAACATGCTGGAGCTCCAGGCGTACCCTTTCCTCATGGAGCGACGCGACTGGACCGACGGACATGTGGAGCGGTGGAAGCCCGTGCTTCCCGACCTCGATCCCGATGTCGAGGGCGCGGTGACCCGCATGACGAAACTCTCCGTCCACCTGCGGCGGGTGCGCGAACAGTCCCTGGTCGACTTCGACCTGGACCGCCAGGAGTTCGACACGCTCCACAAGCTCGCCGGACGCGGCGGCAGGGCGGCCCCTTCCGAACTCGCCGCCGATCTCGACCTCGCCCCGGCTTCCGTCACCGGCCGGCTGGACGCGCTCGAACGGCGGGGCTTCGTCCGTCGCATGCCGTCCACCACGGACCGGCGGCGGGTCAACGTGGAACTCACCGAAGCGGGCCGCTCGACCTGGCTCGGCGCGATGGACTTCCTCGGGCACGAGGAGTACCGGCTCCTCGGCGTCCTCGACGCGGGCGAACGGGCCCTGCTCAACGACATGTTGCGGCGCATCATGGTCGTCGCGGAGGATCAGGGAGACACCGGCCGGGACTGAGCTCCACCGGGCGGCGGCGCCACCCCGCCGTGCGGAGAGGGGCGTTGCCGTGCCCGGCACCCGCCCCTCTCCGCCCACGTCCGCAGCTCGCGTGCCGAGGCCGACCGTCGGATGCGGTGCGGCGGAACGTCGGTTCTGACGCGTCGGGGCGTCAGATGCTCATCGAACGCGCCGTGTTGATCTGAGCCATCACCATCTGGAAGGTCTCCGGGCCCGTCGCCGGGATCATCGTCGAGTGGTGCCGGCCGCCACTGGTGACCGAGACCTGGATGAAGCCGGTCGTCCTCTTCTCCTTCATCAGGAGGAAGAGCAGTCCGATCAGGCAGAGCAGGGCGAAGATGATCGCGAGCACGATCGCGACCGTCGGGATCTTCTCCTCGGTGCGCGACATGTCGGTGGCCGTCCAGACCGCGCCCTTGAGGGGCATCGTGCCGGACGGTGTCACGATCGAGTCGTTCATGACGGTGATGTCGCCGAAGGACAGCATCGGCGCCCCGCCGCCGACCCCCGGGCCCGGCTGCTGCGGGTAGCCGTATCCGGGCACGGCCGGCTGGTTCGGGTAGCCGTATCCGGGGCCCTGCTGGGCCGCGGCGTCGGGCAGCTGCTGCGGGTAGCCGTAGGCCGGGTTGCCCGCACCCGGCGTGCCCGCGCCCGGGTAGCCGTACCCCTGGGCGTCCGGGACGGTGGGCGGATTGCCCGGCTGCTGGGGAGGCCCCCACTTCTGCGAGTCGTCCGCGTACGGATTCGGATCGCTCAACGTTCCCCGCTCTCGATCAAACGTGTGCGCCCCGCGCCTTGCTGCGCCAGGGGGCGCCGAACCGGTGTCCGGTTCCGCACGACCGTACCGTCATGGCCCGCGGAACGCAGCAAGAGGCCCCGCTTCCCGCGGTGTTACCGCGGAAAACGGGGCCTCCTGTGCAACTGGCCTGCCGGAAGGGTCAGAAGCGACGCGTGATCAGCGCGCGCTTCACTTCCTGGATCGCCTTGGTGACCTCGATGCCACGCGGGCAGGCGTCCGTGCAGTTGAAGGTGGTGCGGCAACGCCACACGCCGTCACGGTCGTTGAGGATCTCCAGGCGCTGCTCGCCGCCCTCGTCGCGCGAGTCGAAGATGAAGCGGTGCGCGTTGACGATCGCAGCCGGGCCGAAGTACTGGCCGTCGTTCCAGAACACCGGGCACGACGAGGTGCACGCGGCGCACAGGATGCACTTGGTGGTGTCGTCGAACCGCTCGCGGTCCTCGGCGGACTGCAGACGCTCGCGCGTCGGCTCGTTGCCCTTGGTGATGAGGAACGGCATGACGTCGCGGTACGCCTGGAAGAACGGATCCATGTCGACCACGAGGTCCTTGAGGACCGTGAGGCCCTTGATGGCCTCGACCGTGATCGGCTTCTCCGGGGAGATGTCCTTGATCAGCGTCTTGCAGGCGAGCCTGTTCTTGCCGTTGATCCGCATCGCGTCGGAGCCGCAGATGCCGTGCGCACAGGAGCGACGGAACGTCAGGGTGCCGTCGATGTCCCACTTGATCTTGTGAAGGGCGTCGAGGACACGCTCCTTCGGGTCGATCTCGACCTGGAAGTCCTGCCACTGGGCCTCTTCGGAGACCTCGGGGTTGAAGCGGCGGATCCGGAAGGTGACCGTGATGTACGGGGAGGCGGCGGACTCCGCCTCCACCTTGTCCATAGTCGGGGTAGCCATCAGTACTTACGCTCCATCGGCTGGTAGCGGGTCTGGACGACGGGCTTGTAGTCGAGCCGGATCGACTCGGTGCCGTCGGCCGCGACCTCGCGGTACGCCATGGTGTGGCGCATGAAGTTGACGTCGTCGCGGTTCGGGTAGTCCTCGCGGTAGTGACCGCCGCGGGACTCCTTGCGGGCCAGCGCCGAGGTCGCCATGACCTCGGCCAGGTCGAGCAGGTTGCCCAGCTCGATGGCCTCGAGGAGGTCCGTGTTGAACCGCTTGCCCTTGTCCTGGATGGACACGTTCAGGTAGCGCCTGCGCAGCTCGGCGATCTTGTCGACGGCCGTCTTGATGGTCTGCTCGGTACGGAACACCATCACATTGGCGTCCATGCACTCCTGCAGCTCCAGACGGAGCGTCGCGACGCGCTCGGTGCCCGTCGAGTTGCGCAGCCGCTCGACCTGGTCGATGACCTGCTGCGCCGGGTTCTCGGGAAGCTCGACGAAGTCGTGCTTCGCGGAGTACTCGGCGGCGGCGATGCCCGACCGGCGCCCGAAGACGTTGATGTCGAGCAGCGAGTTGGTGCCCAGGCGGTTGGCCCCGTGCACGGAGACGCACGCGACCTCGCCGGCGGCGTACAGGCCCGGGACGACGGTGGTGTTGTCGGCCAGCACCTCGCCCTCGACGTTGGTCGGGATGCCGCCCATGGCGTAGTGCGCGGTCGGCTGGATCGGGATCGGGTCCGTGTAGGGCTCGATACCGAGGTACGTACGCGCGAACTCGGTGATGTCCGGGAGCTTCGCGTCCAGCTGCTCCGGCGGCAGGTGCGTGAGGTCGAGGTAGACGTGGTCGCCCTCGGGACCGCAGCCGCGGCCCTCACGGATCTCCGTGTAGATGGAGCGGGACACGACGTCACGGGACGCGAGGTCCTTCATGACGGGCGCGTACTTCTCCATGAAGCGCTCGCCGTCCTTGTTGCGGAGGATGCCGCCCTCACCACGGGCGCCCTCCGTCAGCAGGATGCCCATGCGCCAGATGCCCGTCGGGTGGAACTGGAAGAACTCCATGTCCTCCAGCGGCAGACCGCGGCGGTACGCGGCGGCCTGGCCGTCACCGGTCAGGGTGTGGGCGTTCGACGTCACCTTGAAGAACTTGCCGGTGCCGCCGGAGGCGAAGATGATCGACTTCGCCTGGAAGATGTGGATCTCGCCGGTGGCCAGCTCGTACGCGACGACGCCCGCGGACTTCTTGACTCCGTCGACCTCCTGCAGCAGCAGGTCCAGGACGTAGAACTCGTTGAAGAACTCCACACCCTCCTTGACGCAGTTCTGGTACAGCGTCTGGAGGATCATGTGGCCGGTGCGGTCCGAGGCGTAGCAGGACCGGCGGACCGGGGCCTCGCCGTGGTTACGGCTGTGGCCGCCGAAGCGGCGCTGGTCGATCTTGCCCTCGGGCGTGCGGTTGAACGGCAGGCCCATCTTCTCCAGGTCGAGAACGGAGTCGATGGCCTCCTTCGCCAGGATCTCGGCGGCGTCCTGGTCGACCAGGTAGTCGCCGCCCTTGATCGTGTCGAAGGTGTGCCACTCCCAGTTGTCCTCTTCCACGTTGGCGAGCGCGGCGGCCATGCCGCCCTGCGCGGCGCCCGTGTGGGAGCGGGTCGGGTACAGCTTCGTGAGCACGGCGGTACGGCTGCGCTTCGTCGACTCGATGGCCGCGCGCATGCCGGCGCCGCCGGCGCCGACGATGACGGTGTCGTACTTGTGGATCTGCATGATTTCCTCTGGTCCCTCTGGCCCGGCGCCTAGCGGATGTTCGGGTCGAAGGTGAAGATCACCAGCGTGCCCAGCAGGACGGTGAACACCGTGGCGGTGTACAGCAGCATCTTCAGCCAGAAGCGGGTGTTGTCCCGTTCGGCGTAGTCGTTGATGACCGTACGGAGGCCGTTGGCGCCGTGGAGCATGGCCAGCCACAGCATTGCCAGGTCCCAGACCTGCCAGAACGGCGAGGCCCAGCGGCCCGCCACGAAGGCGAAGCCGACCTTGGAGACACCGCCGTCCAGCACGAGCTGGATCAGCAGGTGACCGATGACCAGGACGACGAGAACGATGCCCGACAGGCGCATGAAGAGCCAGGCGTACATCTCGAAGTTGGTGCGCGAAGCCTTGGGGCTCTTGCCCGTCCGCTTGCGCGGGGGCTCGATGACCGGGGCCGGGTGGTCGACGTCGTAGAGGCTGACGCCTTCGACGGAGCCGATCGCGGCGGAGGACTCGGTGGACATTGGCCTCAGCTCCCGAAGACTTCGCGTACGGCGTGGCCGAGGACGGGGTACAGGGCCCCGACCATCAGCACGACCCAGATACCCACGACGGACCAGAGCATCTGCTTCTGGTAGCGCGGGCCCTTGGCCCAGAAGTCCACGGCGACGATGCGGAGACCGTTCAGCGCGTGGAAGAGAATGGCGGCCACCAGGCCGTATTCGAGGAGCGCGACGATCGGCGTCTTGTACGTGGCCACGACGTCGTCGTAGGCCTCGGGGGAAACGCGGACGAGAGCGGTGTCCAGGACGTGTACGAACAGGAAGAAGAAAATGAGGACACCGGTGACTCGATGAGCCACCCAGGACCACATGCCTTCCCGGCCGCGGTACAGCGTTCCAGCCGGCACGGAAGAACCCTCCGGGAGCGGGGATTGGGGTCGGCCGGCTTGACTGTCGGTCTGACCCGGCCGGGTACGGTCCACCGGCCCCGGCCATCGTAGCGACGGTTTGTCGGTTCGTTCGCGCCGGGGCCTCTGGTGTGATCAAAGTGGCAATCAAACAGGCACGGACGGGCTAGAACGATGCTTTCCGGGCCCGTCCTCACGTGGGTCCGGCCCGGTCCGACCCGGTCTGACCCGGTCCGTTCCGGTCGCTTCCGGTGCAGGAACCCCAGAAGAGCTCCTACGCCCGGTCGCCGGCCGTCACCAGATCGATGATGCGGCCCCGGGCGAGTCTGCGCATCTCGTCCGCCGTGACGACCCGCTCCTCGTCCGGCTCGTGGCCCAGCCTGGCCCGGATGCCGGCCAGCACCTGGTCCGGATGCTCGGAGGGCGCGAAGGCGTCCAGGCAGATCACGAAGACATGGCCGAAGCGACATTCGTACGCGGCGTGCGCGGCGCTCAGCGCGAGATGCGCGGACGGGGGCGCGGCGTGGTGCAGTCCGGGGGAGTCCTCGGCGGCGAGCGCCTCGGCGAGATCCGCCGGGGCCAGGTCGTAGCCCGCCTCGTCGGCGGCGGCCAGCAGGGCGTCCAGGTCGGGGTACGGGCGGTGGGCGGCCAGTCGCTTCGCCCAGCGGAGGCTGCCGCAGCAGGCGAGCAGGGCGGCCTCGGCGGCGGCGGCCGGCAGGGAGTTGAACCGGTCGAGGCCACGGGAGCGGGCACCGATGTGGGCCGGACCGCAGCTCTGCACGGGCACGGCGGCCCGTCCGGTGGAGGGCGCCTGTGGCGACCGCCCGGGCGGTTCGGGGAGGCCGGCGTGGGACTCGCTGGGCCTGGACAGCGTGGGCTCCTCGCATCAGCGGGGTCTGTGACCCTGGGGTGGGAGGGACGGGTGAGACCAGGGAGATACAGGGTGAAGGGAGAGACGAATGTGCCCCCACGCTATCGACGCAGGGCAACGAGCGTCCGACGGATGCGCGAACATCACCCGGAAGGGAGGGTTTCGGAACGGCTGATGGACGATTCTTCGAGGAGAATGCCCGGCAATCTCCCTACTTCTGCCCTGTTGCCCGCTCATATCGGAGGTTTCTGACTGATGTCGCCCTCACGCGGTGCCCTCGCAGCCGGTGCGGCCGTCGCCGTCGCGGCCGCGGTGACGATCACCGTCGTCGTCTGGCCGGAAGAATCCGGCAGCGGAGGACCGGGGAGGACGGCCGTGGCCAGCGCCCCCTCGCACGCGTCGGTCGCCCCGTCGCCGACTCGCAGCTATCCGCTCTCCTCCGCGCCCCGCACCATCCCCGCCGTGCGCGAGCACATCCCCGCCCGGGGCCCCGGCTGGCAGCCGGGCCGGGCCAGCACCGTCGTGATCGGCCCCGGCAGCGGGGGCCTCGCGGACGAGGCGCAGCTGCTGGCCGATGAGCTGAAGATCCGTTACCGGGGCGCCGTCCCGGCCCGCGCGGGCGACGTCGAGCTGACCCTGGGCGGCTCCGGCGCCCCCGAGTCGTACACCCTGAAGACCCAGGGCGGGCGGGTCACCATCACCGGCCCCGACCAGGCGGGCGTCTTCTACGGAACCCGCACCCTGAAACAGTCGCTGCGCGCCGACGGCGCAATGCCCGAGGGAGAAGTGCGCGACAGCCCCGGACGGCCTCAGCGCGGACTCAACCTCGACATCGCGCGCAAGTACTACAGCGTCGGCTGGATCGAGGACCGGCTGCGCGAGATGGCCGACCTCAAGCTCAACCAGCTGGGCCTGCACTTCTCCGACGACCAGGCATTCCGGATCCAGTCCGACACCCACCCCGAGGTGGTGTCACCCGAACACCTCACCAAGGCGGAGGTCCGCCAGATCCTCGCCCTGGCGGGCCGGCTGCACATCGATGTGGTCCCCGAGATCGACTCCCCGGGCCACCTCGGGGCCGTCCTGCGTCCCCACCCGGACCTTCAGCTCCGCAACACGGCCGGCGTGGTTTCGACCGGGTCGATCGACATCTCCAATCCGGGCTCCGCGAAACTCGTCGACCAGCTGATCGGCGAGTTCATGGAGCTCTTCGGAGGCAGGTACTGGCATCTCGGCGGCGACGAGTACCGCGCGCTGACGGTGCAGAACCCGGCGGCCTCGTACCCGCAGCTCCAGCGTGCCGCCCAGCTGAAGTACGGCTCGGCGGCCGGCATCAAGGACCTCGCCACGGGGTGGCTCAACGACCGGGCGGCGGTGGTGCGCCCGCACGGGCTGCAGCCGAAGGCGTGGAACGACGGCTTCTTCCGTGGCGGAATCGTCCGGGCGGACAAGAACATCGAGGTCGAGTACTGGACGGGCAAGGAGTACGGCGCCCGGCCGCCGGAGGAGTATCTGGGTGAGGGCCGTCGACTGGTGAACCTCAACGACGAGTTCCTCTATTACGTGCTCGGCCAGCCCAATGCCTTCGTGTACCCGACGGGGCAGCGGATCTACGAACAGTGGACCCCGCTCGTCCTGCGCGGCACGAAACCGGTACCGTCCCGCTACTCGGGCCAGATCCTGGGCGGCCGGTTCGCGGTCTGGGGCGACCTCCCGCAGGCCCAGACCCAGAACCAGGTGGCGGCAGGGATCCGGATGCCGCTGAGGGCCACGGCGCAGAAGCTGTGGGACCCGGCGACGCCGGCGCTGACCTGGAGTCAGTTCCGGGCGCTGGCCACGAAGATCGACACGGCGGGCTGAGCGGGCGGCGGGACTCCGGACTCACTCGTTTAGGCTCCGCATGCCGTGTGCCCAGAAGGACACACGCCGAGCCCGGGGGGTCCCGCATGTCGTCCACACCGTCCGCACCACTCGTCAGGTCCTTGCCGCAGGCCCGGCTGCGCTCGCCGGTCGGACTCTCGTACGCCGTGGTCTCCCTGATCGCGCTGTGCGCCCTGACCGACCTCGGCGGTCTGCTGCTGGCCGGCTACGGTCTGGGCGTCTCCGGCCGCGCGGCCGGGCACGACCCCGACGGGCGCTTCGACACGTTCTACTCCGTGCTGACGTGGTTTCAGGCGATGACCGCTCTGCCCGCCGGGATCACGTTCGTGGTCTGGCTCCGCCGGGTCCGGGTGAACGCGGAGGTCTTCCGGCCGCACGGGCACCATCACAGCCGCCCGTGGATTTTCTGGGGCTGGGTCGTCCCCCCTGTGTGCTTCTGGTACCCGCGGCGCATCGTCCTCGACGTCTGGCGGGCGTCGACTCCGGCCGGACCGGGCGGGGAGGCACCCCGGCCCCGGCTGTGGGCCATCAACGTCTGGTGGGCGTCCTGGCTGGTGAGCAGTGTCCTGACCGCTGCCGCGGCGGAACCGTCCTCGGACCTCATGGGTACGCCGGGATTCACGGAGGCCATGGTCTTCATGATTGCCTGCAGCGTGTTCGACATGGTGGCGGCGTGGTTCGCCGTCACCGTGGTCCGCGGTGTGACGCAGATGCAGGACGTCATGGCGCGCACGGGACCGGTCGCTGCCGGCCTCACCTGACACCGTGGGGCGCTTTCCGGACTGTCGCAGTGACGATTTTGAGCCATTCGGCGCTGATAGCGGTATGCGGCTGCGGGAAGCGCCGCGTCCCCGTGCGAACCCGTACGGGGACAGGCCGACGGGGAGTTGCCGATGAGCCTGCTGGAACTGATCGCCGCCGCGGACGAGCGGGCGCTGGTCGCGAGCGGGACCGCCTGCCTCGACCGATGCCTGCCCCAGCCCGCGGAGGGCGCCGACCCCGACCCGCTGCGTCCGCTCTGGGCGGGCTGCGCGAAGGGTGACGAGTGGGCGGGCCGGCTGACCGAGGCACGTACGGCGCTCGACGTTCTGCCGCCCGGGGAGGACGGGACCGTACCCGCGATACGGAAGCTGCTCGGCGAAGCACCCGCGGACCGGACGGATCCGGGGCTGCGGGCGTGGGCCGAGGCCTGCTCGCTCCTGGCCCTGAGGGTCCACCTCGGGCACGACGCGACGCCCGCCGCCGAGGACGAGCTGCTGCGGCGCTGCCGCGAGGACGAGGCGCCGGACGCCGGGCCGCTGGTGACCGGGGAGGTGCGCCGTCAGATCCGGATCCTGGAAATGCTGGCGGAGACCGCGGGGGCGTCCGGTGCAGGGGCCGGATTGCGCCAGGTGCTGGATGCCTCGACGGAGGGGCAGCGGGTGCTCCGCGCCGCGGCGTCGCGGCGCGCGCGTGGCCGCGGGCCCGCGTAGGCGGATCCGTCCGGGCGACCGGGGAACCCTGGGCGAGCAACGTCCGGGGGAGCCCGGGAAGTGAAGAGCTGTAGGAGATGACGAGGACGACCGGGGCCGCCACCCCCCACAGGAGAGGCCCCGGTCGTCTTCCGCGGGGCCGCAGGACGACCCCGTACTCATCTCAGCGCCGCGCATGCGTTTTCTGTCACACCGCCCCAAGTCTGTGAAAGGTTGCGGGTTGTACAAGTCATGGACGTGACCCCCGCGAAGGACGTAGCGTGCTGAGTCGCGCAGGGTGGCGCGGCAGTGGTGACCAGCTGCGATTCAGGACAGCAGGGCAGGTTGAGGGAGTGCTGGGGGACGACGCGGAGCTGACCACCGCGGTGCTCGCGGCTCAGGACGGGGACGAAGACGCCTTCCGTACTGTGTACCGCGCTGTGCAGCCGCGGCTGCTGGGCTACATACGGACGCTGGTGGGGGAACCGGACGCCGAGGACGTGGCATCCGAGTCATGGCTGCAGATAGCGCGCGACCTCGACCGGTTCAGCGGCGACGCCGACCGGTTCCGCGGGTGGGCGGCGCGCATAGCGCGCAACCGGGCTCTGGACCATCTGCGGATGCGCGGCAGGCGTCCCGCGATCGGCGGCGACGAGACGGAACTGTCCGAGAAGCCGGCCGAGTCCGATACCGCCGACGAGGCGATGGAGGCACTGGCCACCGGACGTACGATGTCTCTCATCGCCCAACTGCCGCAGGACCAGGCCGAGGCCGTCGTGCTGCGTGTGGTGGTCGGTCTGGACGCCAAGAGCGCGGCGCAGACGCTCGGCAAGCGGCCGGGCGCGGTTCGTACCGCCGCGCACCGTGGACTGAAACGGCTCGCGGAGCTGCTTCACGCGGACAGCGGCGGCAGTGGTGACGGCGGTGACAGCAGCGAGGGCGGGGAGAGCGGGCCGGTCGGAACCCACCCGCACGGGGGCGCGGCAGGCAAGGCGGCGGAGCTCGGCGCCGTACCCGCACAGCGCGCTTTCCGCACCGGTCTGGCGGCGTCCGCCGGTGTGACGCATTCGCGTCCTTGGACGCAGAGGAACATGTGATGGCCGAGGAACAGCACGAGTGGCTTGACGAGGACGCGGCGGAGAGATTGCTCCGCGGCGAACCGGTCGACCCCGTCGACGGCCAGGCACGTACCGAAGCCGATCGTCTCGCGGCCGCGCTGGGTGCCGTCGCCCGCAGCGCCCGGCCGGCCACCGGCGAACTGCCGGGCGAGGCCGCCGCGCTGGCCGCCTTCCGGGGACAGCCGCGCGCCGGCCGGGCAGGGGAACGGGCCACGCTGCCGACGCCGGGCCGTCCGACGGGCCACGTCGCGCAGAGCAGCGAGACCGAGCAGCGGGAGCACCCCGGCCCGTCCGGTCCGGCAGGACACCTGCAACTGCCGGAACTGCCGGAACTGCCGGAACTGCCGGAACCGCGGGGGACGTCGGGGCCGTCGGGGCATCCGGAGTTGCCGCAGGCGCTCGGACCGATACGCATCGGCCCCGCCCCCGCCACCACGACCTCGTTCTCCGCGGCCTCCGGCGGCCGCACGCGTGCGCCGCGCTGGAGCAGGCCTGTCCGCTTCGGTCTGGTGGCTTCCCTCGCGGGCTGTGCGCTCGGCGGGGTGGCGGTCGCCGCCGGCACGGGCATGCTCCTCGGCCCGTTCGGCGGGCACGCCAACCCGCTGCCCGCCTCCTCCGTGTCGGCGCCTGCCTCCCCCGAGGAGCGGCTCGACTCCGACGGGACGTCCGCCGCGCCGTCCGGGTCCCCGGACCCGCATCCCTCCCGGGACTCGGCCGGTCCGTCCGCCGCCACCGGCGACGGAACCCGCAAGGCCGACAGCGCGCGCGGCAAGGGCGGGCTCGGCCGGAACGGCGGGAAGAGCAGCGACGCCGACAGTGACCGGGACACCGCCGGGGAAGGCCGCGGTGTCCCGTACGGGACCGGCAGCACAGCCGGCAGCGAGCAGCAGGACGGCATGTACGGCATCTGGGGCAAACGGACCGTCAGGGCCTGCCGCGACTACCGCGCCGGCCGCCTCGACGCCGACCGCAGGCGCCGCCTCGAAGTGCTGGCCAAGGGCGCCGGCGGCCTCGACCGGTTCTGCAGGCGTGTCCTGCAGACGGTGGACGGCGCGAGCGGCGATGCGCAGCCGGGCAGTGGCGACGGGCAGCAGAGCGAGGGCGGCGGATCCGCCGGGGGCACGGATGACGACGCCTCGCACACGGTCCCGTCGCTCTGGTCCAAGCCTGCCGGTTACGCGCCGTCGGCCCCCTTGTCCCGGTCCGCCCCGGGGACCACTGCGGTCACCCGCTGAGCCTCGTCGGCCGGTCCGCTGCCACGGGGTGTGACATTTTCCGGGCCGTCGGCGCAGTACAGAGTGAGCCGACTGGTCATCGGCAGCGCACAGAGCCGGGGTTCCCCCCGTACCTTCGGCTCAGCGCACCCGGCGCGGGCGGGACACGTTCCCCCGGTCCCGCCCGCGCCCCTCATCCGGATGTGCCGCCCCACCGCCTCACCAGTAGACGACGACCTTGTCGCCGGTGCGGACCTGGTCGAAGAGCGCGGCGATCTTCCCCTCGTCCCGGACGTTCACACAGCCGTGCGAGGCGCCGCTGTAGCCGCGGGCCGCGAAGTCCGCGGAGTAGTGGACCGCCTGGCCGCCGCTGAAGAACATCGCGTACGGCATGGCCGTGTGGTAGATCGTCGACACATGGTGCCGCGACTTCCAGTAGACGGAGAAGGTGCCCTCCCGGGTCGGCGTGTACTGCGAGCCGAACCGTACGTCCATCGTCGACACGACCTGCCCGTTGATCACCCACGACAGGGACCGGCTGTTCTTGCTGATGCAGAGCACCCGGCCGGTCAGGCAGCGCTTGTCGAGCCGGGCAGCGGGCCGGGTGGCCGGCGGGTTGAGCTCGGCGGCCGTCGGCTTCCGCGTCATGGCGAGCAGCTTCTGCCAGGTGAGGGTGTCCGTCTTGCCCGTACGGTCCAGTCCGCGCTTGCCCTGGAAGGACTGCACGGCGGCCACCGTGGCGGTGCCGTAGTAACCCGTGGGGGTGCGGTTGAAGTGGCCGATCTGGCGCAGCCGGGCCTGCAGCTCCCGCACCTGCTTGCCCTGGGAGCCGGTCGCCATCAGCGTCTTGCCCTGCGGATCCGGCTTCGGGCTCGCGGTCGGTGACGACGAGGACGGGGACGGGGCCGGAGAGGGCGAGGCGGTTGCCCCGGGCTTGGCGTCGTCGGTCGCCGGGGCGGAGGCCTTCGGCGGTGACGACGAGGCCGCCGGGGACCCGTTGGCGGGCTGCGCCTTGCAGCCCGCGGTGGTGACGGCCAGCGCGAGGACGGCGACGGCGGACAACGCCGCAGCGCCCGGCCGTCCCGCGGTCCGGCCGATCGTTCCTGCACCGTGCCCGGTTCTGTGTATCATCTCGGCCCCCTGCTTCCTTCGTTGTCTCTTGGGACGAATTCCCGCTCTGCTCGGTTGCGAAAGCCCGCGCATGATGGTGAGTGCGTCGGGGAAGGCGGCAGGACGCACCTTGTGAGCAAGGTCCCAGCCCGTGCCTCTCCACCGGTTGCACGCCCCCCGCTACAGTCCGTCGCGAGGGTCGTTGGTTACCAGCAAGTAGCTCCAGCGGGAGGCACAGCAGATGACGCGCGAGTCGGAGTCGGGACTGCCCATCGAGCCGGTCTACGGGCCGGACGCACTCGACGGGTGGCACGCCGAGGACAAACTGGGGGAGCCGGGCGCCTACCCGTTCACGCGCGGTGTCTACCCGACGATGTACACGGGCCGGCCGTGGACGATGCGCCAGTACGCCGGGTTCGGTACGGCCTCCGAGTCGAACGCCCGCTACAAGCAGCTGATCGCCAACGGCACGATGGGCCTGTCCGTCGCCTTCGACCTGCCCACCCAGATGGGCCACGACTCCGACGCGCCGATCGCATCCGGCGAGGTCGGCAAGGTCGGCGTGGCGATCGACTCGGTCGAGGACATGCGGATCCTGTTCGGCGGCATCCCGCTCGACAAGGTCTCCACCTCGATGACGATCAACGCGCCCGCCGCGCTGCTGCTCCTCATGTACCAGCTGGTCGGTGAGGAGCAGGGCGTCCCGGCCGGCCGGCTGACCGGCACCATCCAGAACGACGTGCTGAAGGAGTACATCGCCCGCGGCACGTACATCTTCCCGCCCAAGCCCTCGCTGCGGCTGATCGCCGACATCTTCAAGTACTGCAGGGCCGAGATCCCGAAGTGGAACACCATCTCGATCTCCGGCTACCACATGGCCGAGGCCGGTGCCTCGCCCGCGCAGGAGATCGCGTTCACCCTCGCGGACGGCATCGAGTACGTCCGCACCGCCGTCGCGGCCGGCATGGACGTCGACGACTTCGCCCCTCGCCTCTCGTTCTTCTTCGTCGCCCGCACGACGATCCTCGAAGAGGTCGCCAAGTTCCGTGCCGCACGCCGGATCTGGGCCCGGGTGATGCGGGAGGAGTTCGGCGCGAAGGACCCCAAGTCGCTGATGCTGCGCTTCCACACCCAGACCGCGGGCGTCCAGCTCACCGCTCAGCAGCCCGAGGTCAACCTGGTCCGGGTCGCCGTCCAGGGCCTGGGCGCGGTCCTCGGCGGCACGCAGTCGCTGCACACCAACTCGTTCGACGAGGCCATTGCCCTGCCGACCGACAAGTCCGCCCGTCTGGCCCTGCGTACCCAGCAGGTCCTGGCCTACGAGACGGATGTCACGGCCACCGTCGACCCGTTCGCGGGTTCGTACGTCGTCGAGAAGATGACCGACGACGTCGAGGCGGCGGCCCTGGAGCTGATGCTCAAGGTCGAGGACATGGGCGGCGCGGTCAACGCGATCGAGCGCGGCTTCCAGAAGAGCGAGATCGAGCGCAGCGCCTATCGCATCGCGCAGGAGACGGACAGCGGGGAGCGCGTCGTCGTCGGCGTCAACCGCTTCCAGCTCGACGAGGAGGAGCCGTACGAGCCGCTGCGGGTCGACCCGGCGATCGAGGCCCAGCAGGCGGCCCGGCTGGCGAAGTTGCGCGCCGAACGCGACCAGGGCGCGGTCGACGAGGCGCTGGACCGGCTGAAGAAGGCGGCCGAGGGGACGGACAACGTCCTGTACCCGATGAAGGACGCGCTGGCGGCGCGGGCGACCGTCGGCGAGGTGTGCAACGCGCTGCGGGAGGTGTGGGGGACGTACGTGCCGGCGGACGCGTTCTGACGCGCGGGAAGGGACATGACGCCCTGTCCATGTCCTACCGCGCCTCGTGCCGCATCGCCCTCCGTGCGGCTGCCGCGGCACTCGCCGCAACGGCTCGCGGCGACACCCCCGGCCGCGAGCTGCGACTGATCACCTGCGGTGGTGAGCTGAAGCACGGGCACCGGCCCGGCGAGCTCATCGTGTACCCGGCCTCGTGGCGTGAGCCCCGGCCGCGTCTCACCTGCTGAACCCTTCGGGACGGAGTGTCGTACCCCCGTGCGACACTCCCTTTCATGCTGGGTGTCACCGATCTTCCGACCTATCTCGCCGGCCTCGTGCTGATTGTTCTCCTGCCGGGGCCGAATTCGCTGTACGTGCTCTCCGTCGCCGCCCGCCGCGGAGTGCGGACCGGGTATGTGGCGGCGGCCGGTGTGTGGACCGGTGACACGGTGCTGATGACCCTGGCCGCGCTCGGCGCCGCCTCCCTGCTGCAGACCACGCCGGTGCTCTTCGCGATCGTCAAGTACGCGGGCGCGGGCTACCTCACCTGGCTCGCGATCGGCATGCTGCGGGCTGCGGTCTCGATGTGGCGCGAGCGGCACCGGCAGATGGCCGAACTGACCGAGGAGACCCCCGAGCCCGCGGCCACGGTGGAGCGGCCGTACCGGAGGGCGCTCGTGGTGAGCCTGTTCAACCCGAAGGCGATCCTGTTCCTGATCTCGTTCTTCGTGCAGTTCGTCGACCCCGGCTACGCCTATCCGGCGCTGTCCTTCCTGCTGCTGGGCACGCTGCTGCAGATGGCCAGCTTCCTCTACCTGTCGACGCTCATATTCGGCGGCACCCGGCTGTCGGCCGCCTTCCGCCGGCGCAAGCGGCTGTCGGCGGGTGCGACCTCGGCAGCGGGTGTGCTGTTCCTCGGCTTCGCGGCGAAGCTCTCGCTCAGCAGCGTGTGAGCGGGGCGAGGCCGAGCGGGGCCAGGTAGCCGGCCAGGTC
Organism: Streptomyces sp. JH14; assembly: GCF_029428675.1. GTDB lineage: Bacteria > Actinomycetota > Actinomycetes > Streptomycetales > Streptomycetaceae > Streptomyces. The sequence goes on from NZ_JAJNEL010000001.1 coordinate 4,465,006, forward strand.
CGCGGTGTCCTCGCCCGCCCAGCCGATGTAGCCGTCGGGGCGGATCAGGAACACGCCCGTTCCGTACGCCTCGTAGGCATCCGTGCGGTGCACGCGGACCAGGTCGCCGTCGGACACCGGCGGTTCCGCGTCCGTGCCGACGGCCAGCAGAGTGAAGTGCGGGCCGCGGAAGATGTCGAAGAGGCGCCGGCCCCCGGCCGCCGGTCCGTCCGGGGCGCGGTCGCCGGAGTGCAGGACGCCGGCCCGGCCCACCGACAGCGGACCCTCGCGGTAGCCGAGCCCCAGCTGCTGGGCGGCCGCGCCACGCTCCTGTTCGCCCCGGTGGATGCGGGTGGAGAGCCCGAGCATCGCGGCGGCGACCGGACGGCGCTCCGCCTCGTAACTGTCGAGCAGCGCGGCCGGTGCGCCGTGCCGCAGCACCTGGCCGAGCTTCCAGCCGAGGTTGTAGGCGTCCTGGACACTCGTGTTGAGCCCCTGCCCGCCTGCGGGGGAGTGGACGTGCGCGGCGTCGCCCGCCAGGAAGACGCGGCCCTCGCGGAACCGGTCGGCCAGCGCGGCACGGGGCCGGAAGTCGGAGGACCAGCGCACCTCGGTGATGTCGTCCGCGGCGAGGTGGGTACGGGCGGCGACCAGGGCGCGGATGCCCTCCGCCGAGGTGTCCGGCTCGCCCTTCTCGAACTGCGCGACCAGCTGGAAGTCCGCCGTGCCGGGCAGCGGGCACAGGGTGACGAAACCCCCCTCTCCCCTCACGACATGCCAGTTGAGCCGATCGAGAGCGTCCTCGGTGACGCGGACATCGGCGACCAGCATCGGCGCCGGGTCCACGGTCTCACCGGTCATCGGGACGGCGAGCGCGCGCCGGACCGTACTGCGGCCGCCGTCCGCCGCGACCAGGTAGGAGGCGCGCACCGGGCCGGTGGCCAGGTGCGCCGTGACGCCTTCCGCGTCCTGGTCGAGTCCGGTCAGCGCGGTCGAGAAGGCGACGTCGCCGCCCAGCTCGCGCAGCCGGGCCAGCAGGATCTCCTGGGTCCGCCACTGCGGCAGCATCCACGGCTCCCCGTAGGGCTCCGCCTCCGTCGGCGCGGCGCGGCGGAACATGTCGTGCTCGCCCTGGCGCATCCCCTCCTGCCAGACCATTCCGACCGGTGCCGGGCCGCCGTGCCTGCGCACCGCGTCGCCGACCCCGAGATCGTCGAGGACCTCGCGGGTGCGCGGCTGGATGCCCTTGCCGCGCGAGCCGGGGAAGAGTGCGGGTGCCTGCTCGACCAGCAGCGCGCGCACCCCTCGGCGGGCCAGGTCGCAGGCGAGTACGAGGCCGCCGGGGCCCGCGCCGACGATCAGGACCTCGGTTTCCTTAACGCTGTTAAGTTCCATGGTTCGCAGTGTCGGCTTAACGCTGTTAAATTGTCAAGGTGGGCACGACGAAGATCGACCGGGCGCGGGTGGCCGACGCGGCGCTGCGGCTGCTGAACGAGACGGGCCTCGACGGGCTCTCCCTGCGGGCCATCGCCAAGGAGCTGGACGTCAAGGCGCCCGCGCTCTACTGGCATTTCAAGGACAAGCAGGCGCTGCTCGACGAGATGGCCACCGTCATGTACCGCCGGATGCTCGACGAGGATCTGCCGAGTCCGTCCCCGGACCGCTGGCAGGACCAGCTGGTCGCGTACCACAGCGGGCTGCGCACCGCGCTGCTGCGCTACCGGGACGGGGCGAAGGTGTACGGCGGTGCGAAGTTCACCGGCACCGACCATGCCGAAGGGCTGGAGTCCCATCTGCGGACCATGGTCGACGCCGGGTTCGAGCTGTGGCAGGCCGTCCGGGCGGGTACCACCGCCTACGCGTACACCATGGGCTTCGTCGCCGAGGAACAGGGCGTCCGGCCGATGCCGGACGAGCGGCGCGACGGCTTCGACATCGGCGAGCGTGCCGGCCGGATGGCCGAGTACCCCCTGGCCGCCGCGGCGGGTGCCGAGATCTTCGCCCACTACGACGAACGCTTCGAGGACGGGCTGCGGCTGATCGTCGCGGGTATCGAGGCGCGGTACGGGGCGCGTTGAGCCGCCCGCGGCAGGGGGTTGTTCACCGCAGCGGTTCGGACTCCGCCCACCCTCCGTGAACGCCCGGGTCGGGCCGGCCGGTCACTCTGCCCGCAGATACGCGGACGTCGACACCCTGCCCAGCATCCGCAGCCGGGACGAGCCGTCCGCCAGGTGCTTGTCCAGGGCTTCCTGGACGCCGGGCCAGGAGGCGTCACCGTAGTCGTCGAGTACCACGATTCCGCCCGGGGCGACGATCCGCTCGACCCAGTCGAGGTCGGCCGCCACTCCCTCCAGGGAATGGTCGCCGTCCACGATGATCACGCCGTACGCACGGTCGGAGACCGCCTCCCGCACTTCGGGGTCGGAGGACAGACCCTGCCGGATGCGCGCCGAACCGCCGGCACAGAGAGCCAGATTGGCCCGTACCACGTCCTCGCGCACCGGGGTTCCCGTCGGGTCGGCGGGCTGTGCGGTGCCCGGCTGGAGCTGGATGCCGGCCAGCGGGTCGACGATCGTCAGGTCCGGCTCGATGCCCGCCCGGTGCACCATCCGCGTCAACGCGGAGGCGAACAGCCCGTACAGCGTGCCGATTTCGAGAATGCTGCCGTTCGGCGGCGAGAGCAGCGGCACGGTGGCCAGCTTTCCGCACACATTGGACGTGGAACCGGCCAGCCTGCCCACCCCGAGCGCTTCCAGTGCCACGACCGTGCGGTAGGCGACGACGGCGCTGCGCCGGGCATGCGTCTCGTTCCCGTTCAAGTCGGCTATCTGACGCACCAGTTCGTCCATCTCCCGGGCCGGCGGAATGCGGTGCGCACCCCGGCCCGTCCCGTCGAGCAGCAGCCCGAGCGCGTACTGGCTGCGCCGCATGTCCTCCGTGCCCCGGCGCAGCACGTCGAGTTCGCGGCGCAGCTGCTCGGCGCTGCGTTCCACCCGCAGGCGGATACGCCGGTCGACCAGGGAGATGGCAGGGCGCAGAGCGCGCTTCGTCAGGCGGTTTCGCAGAAGGGAGGGCATGGATGGGAACGTACGCTTGTGCGGTGCCCGGGGCACACCACGTCGCGATGGTGGGCAGATGAAGTCTCGGTGTCCTCCCGGATACGGGAAGGGCTGCGTCTCGGGGGAGCGGGGAGGCGCGGGTGCGCGGTGCGGGCGGGTACCGGCTCCCGGGTGCGCGGGCACGCCGAACGCCGCCGCGGTCCGGCCACGGGGACGCTCCTTTCCGGAACCGGCCGGGACGTGTGGGTTCACCGGAACCGGCCGGACCGGGGCCGCTCGCGTCGAGGGCACAAGAACGTGGATCAGTTCGCCGCCGCTCGCTTCAGGGTGCGTGCCTTACGGGCGATCCTGCGCACCGTCGCATTGCGCGGAATGAAGGCGAGTTGTGCGGGAACGGCGCCGGGCAGCCCCAGTACGGTCAGCCGGCGCCGTTTGAAATAGCGCCAGATGTTGCCGCGGTGCCGGCTGAGGTAGCGCTCGGCATGGGGGCGCAGTGCCGCCTGCATCTGTGGCTGCATGGCGTAGCCGACAGCGCTGACGAGGTCGGTCGGTTCGCCCCGGACCTGTTCTGCGGAGGGGAGCGACCAGCCGGTGACGGCGGACGCGTCCTCCAGGTCGGGCAGGAGCGCATCGACGATGGTCAGCGGGATGCGGTTGCTGTTCTGGTACGGGGTGAGCTGCTCCAGCAGGGTGTCGGTGCCGACGCGGGCGACCGGCAGGCCGTAGAACGTGGCGGCGGTGAACAGCGCGGTGGAGAAGCAGCCCACGACCAGGGCCGGACGCATGGTGCGGAAGAGCGTCTCGGCCAGGACGGGGCTGTCGAGAACGGTGAGTTCGGCACCGAGCCGCTGCGCCTCCTGCTCCAGCAGGTGCGTCCAGTGGGCCGGCGCGCTGGGATGCGGTTTGAAGACGACCTGGGTGTGGCCGAGCGCGACAGCGCCGCGCAGCATCCGCGCGTGCAGTTCCTCCTCCTGCTGGGGTGTGAGGATGGCGAGCGCGGAAAGATACTGGCCGAGCAGCAGGGCCGGTGCGGAGCCGGAGGGGCCGCTGACGGCCGTCGATCCCGCGAGCTCGTCCAGCACCTTCAGGAAGACATCGGTCGGCACGATCTCGGACTCGACGCCGAACTCGGTGAGCAGCAGCGGCCGCAGGCCCGGCACCAGGTCCAGGTGGAGCAGCCTGCGGATACGGGTGCCGATCATCGGATCGAGCTTGCTGCGGGTCGGGCCGTAGCTCATCAGGCCGTCGGCGTAGATGTGCACCGGGCTCTCGCCGAAGATCAGTGCGAGAGCCTGCGACGGGTTGGCCTGGATGGACTCGCAGGCGATCTCGACCGGTTCGTCTCCCAGGTCCCATGCTGCACGGACGGCCCGCTCCCACAGCGAGGCGTCCTGCTCCCGCGGGGACCAGCCCGCGGGATGGAACGGCTGGATGAACTCGTTCCAGGAATGCACGGTGTCGAATTCGGACTCGAGTGCCTCGAATCCGGGCCTGCGATGCAGCGGTGTGCCCAGCTCGGGAGAGGGCGAGGTGTCACTCACGACGAGGATGCGCCGGTGCTCGGACCGCGGACCGAACCGGCCCGCGCGCAACGCCGCGACGACCGTGGCGGCGGCGTACTGCGTGCACGCGGAGAAGATCTGGGTGGTGGACCGGCCGGTCGGCGCGGTGTACGTGCCGACCATCAGGCCGCGACCTCCCGGGACACGGAGCGACGCCGGACACGGCGCAGCTGGGCCGCGCGCTGATCGCCCAGCGAATTCAGCGTATCGGCGAGAATTTCCTGGGGCATACGCCGCAGGGCCGCCCCGCTCATGGAGCGCAATTTCCGTGCCACTGCTGGTTCGAACCTTTCAATGGATTCCAGGTGATGCGCCATGACAGCGCAATAGGTGCGCACTGCCTTCGGAAGCAGACGCTCTGCCTCCGGGTCTTTTGCCGTTTCCTCGAGCACCTGATCGAAGGCCCGGATGAAGTCGAGCTGCCGCACATCGCCGATCTGGGTGAGCGAGGACGCCACGCCACGCCGGTAGAAGACTCCCAGCAGGCCGATCGCCGCGAAGGAATCGGCCTCGCGGTGCAGGCGCCAGATCCAGGGCCGGTCCTCGGCGGTGCGCAGCCCGTCCCGGAAGCGGAGCAGTCCCGAGTCCGCGAGCCTGCGGTGATAGGCGCCGGCCCATGCGTACGCGTAGTCCACCGACGTCGACTTGTCGGACGGCAGAATCACGTCGCGCGGCCGCATGACGGTGTCGCGCAGACCGTGTGGGACCCGGTGGACGGTACGTACCCGGTCCGTGAACTGCACATGGTCCGTGCGTACGAAATCGCAGCCCAGATCCGTGATGGCGGCGAGGAGCCGGTCGTAGTAGCCGGGAGCCACCCAGTCGTCGCCGTCGAGGAACGTGAGGTACTCGCCGCTCGCCGCGTCGATTCCCGTGTTGCGTGCGGTGGCCAGGCCTCCGTTCTTCTCGTGTCTGACCAGGACGGCACCGGGGAGCTCACGCTCGGCGCGCATGAGGATCTCCGGAGTCCCGTCGGTCGAACAGTCGTCGACGAGGATGAATTCGAAGTCCTCGCGGGCGTTGGCCCGCAGGCTTCTCAGGGTTTCGGGGGCGTATGTCTGCACGTTGTAGAACGGCACGATGACGGAGAGCTTAACCACCCGTCTCACGCTAGGGGCATGTCCGCGATTTGCCCTGGCCCCAGAAGGGACGGCAGGTGAACGACGAATGTCGGAATGATGAACCAGCCCGATTCCGGGGCGATTGCAGGGTATTTGTGAAGCTGATTCGCCAACAGTCGGCGGGCTGTTAACCATCTGTTGCCGTCACGTTGGGCCGCGAATCGGAATGCCTTCCTAACTTCTTGGACGTGCCCCCACGTACCAGTAAGACGACGGCGCTCCGGGTAGCCGTGCTCGCCGACTCGGACACCCGGTGGAAATGGGGCGCGCTCACCGCGCGCCGCCTGACCACCGGAGCCCCGGACGCGTCCCGGACAGCGGACCGGCCGGTCGAGATCAGCGGCCTGCTGCTGCGCGGCCGCGCCACCCCGACCCCGCGCCAGCTCGCCGAGGTCGGCGACGTCGGGATCGAGACCGGCCGGGTGCGCGAGGTGACCGCCGTCGAGTTCCTGCACACCGTGCGGGACGAGGGGTACGACGTCGTGGTCCTGGCCCTGGTGGGCGGCGCCGTCCAGGCGATGCTGCACGGCCTCGCCGCCCTGCGGCTGCCCGCCAGGCCCGTCGTCGTCACCGGCTATGTCGGCGTCGTCTACGAGAAGCTCGCCGACGGGCTGCTGCTGCGGCACGGCGCGGACGTCGTCCTCGCCAACTCCCGGCACGACGCGGAGCGTTTCCGCGCGGTGTACGAGGGAGTGGGCGCCGACGCCTCGGCCGTCACGGAGGCCGCCCTGCCGTTCCTCGGCGGCGCACCGCACCGGAGGCAGGAGGGCCGCGACACGGTCGTGTTCGCCGCCCAGCCCTCCGTACCGGCATCCCGCGCCGACCGCACGTACCTGCTGCGCAGGCTCGTCGAGCACGCCAGGCTGCACCCCGACCGCGAGGTGCTGCTGAAGCTGCGCTCCAAGCCCGGTGAGCACACCACGCACATCGAGGAACTGCCGTACCAGCGGCTCGCGGAGAAGCTGCCCGGCGGCCTGCCGCCCAACTTCAGCCTCGTGTACGGGCACATGGGCGAGGTACTCGACCGCACCGACCTGCTGGTCACGGTCTCCTCGACCGCCGCGCTCGAATCCCTGCACCGGCGCATCCCGACCGCGATCCTCACCGACCTCGGCGTCCGCGAGGCCCTCGGCAACCACCACTTCATCGGCTCGGGCCTGCTCACCTCCTGGGACCGGCTCGACGGCGGCTCCCACCCGGAACCCGACGAGAAGTGGCTGGCCGGCCAGGGCGTCGCCGCGGACGGCACGTACGACACGGCCTACGACACCGCCCGCGCCCGCGTCGACGCGCTGCTGGCCGAACCCCGCCTTCCCGGCCTCACGCCGTACTACACACCCGCCACCGCCCCCAGCTACCTCCCCGGCATCCTCGCCCGCCACCACCTGGCCCCCGACGGCCATCCGCTGCCGGGCGCCGCGACGCCGCGCGAGAGCGGCGGGGTGCGCGGCGCGGTCCGCGACGCCGTAAGGGAAGCGGCGCGAGGCGCGTACCGGCAGGGAGTCCAGCGGGTCGCCCCCGTGATCCGGCGGATGGGCGAACTGTGAACACCACTTCAGGAGCAGAGATGACGCCGACCCCGACCCCGACCGTGCTCGCCGTGATCCCCGCCCGCGGCGGATCCAAGGGCGTCCCGGGCAAGAACATCGCCCAGGTCGGCGGCGTACCGCTGGTGGCCCGCGCGGTGAACACCTGCCTCGGATCGCGTGAGGTCACGGACGTCGTCGTCACCACCGACGACGCGGCCGTCGCGGCCGCCGCACGGGCCGCCGGAGACGCCCTCGGAGCCTCCGACAGGGTGCACTGCGTGCAGCGTCCGGCAGCCATCGCCGGTGACAGGTCGAGCAGCGAGGACGCGGTGCTGCACGCCCTCGACGCGTACGAGGCGATGCACGGCCGCACCGTCGACGTGGTGCTCCTGGTCCAGTGCACCAGCCCGTTCCTCACCCGCGAGGACGTCGACGGCGTAGCCGCGGCGGTCGCCCGTGACGGTGCCGACACGGCCGTCACGGTGGCGCCCTTCCACGGCTTCATCTGGCGCGACGGCAGCGCGGTCGAGGAACACGCCTACGGCGTCAACCACGACAAGGGCGTCCGGCAGATGCGGCAGGACCGCCCCGAGGACCTGCTGGAGACGGGCGCGGCGTACGCCATGGACGTGGCCGGCTTCCGCACCCACCGCCACCGCTTCTTCGGCGACACCGCACTGGTCCGCACCGACCCCGCCCGGGTCCTGGAGATCGACGACCCGCACGACCTGGCCCGCGCCCGCGCCCTCGCGCCGCTGCTCGACCCGTCGCCGCTGCCGACCCGCGACGACATCGACGCGGTCGTCCTCGACTTCGACGGCACGCAGACCGACGACCGGGTCCTCATCGACGCCGACGGACGCGAGATCGTCGCCGTCCACCGCGGCGACGGCCTCGGCATCGCGGCCCTGCGCAAGTCCGGCCTCGACCTCCTGATCCTCTCCACCGAGCAGAACCCGGTCGTCGCCGCCCGCGCCAACAAGCTCAAGGTCCCCGTCCTGCACGGCATCGACCGCAAGGACCTCGCCCTCAAGCAGTGGTGCGACGAGCAGGGCATCGCCCCCGAGCGCGTGCTCTACGTCGGCAACGACGTCAACGACCTGCCCTGCTTCGCGCTCGCCGGCTGGCCCGTCGCCGTCGCGAGCGCCCACGACTCGGTACGCGCCGCGGCGCGCGCCGTCACGACCACCCCCGGCGGCTTCGGTGCCATCCGCGAGATCGCGGCCTGGCTGCTCGGCCCCACCCTGACGGACCACAAGCCCACCCCCACCGACTCCCCCGAGTCCACCACCAAGTAAGGAAACACCCTCATGAGCACCTCCCGTCTGCGCACTCTCGGCACCCGCACCGCCGGCCCCGGTCAGCCCGTCTACATCACCGGCGAGATCGGCATCAACCACAACGGCGACCTCGGCAACGCCCTCGCGCTGATCGACGTGGCCGCCGATGCCGGCTGCGACGCCGTCAAGTTCCAGAAGCGCACCCCGGAGATCTGCACCCCGCGCGACCAGTGGGACATCGAGCGCGACACCCCCTGGGGCCGGATGACGTACATCGACTACCGTCACCGCGTCGAGTTCGGCGAGGACGAGTACCGGGCCATCTCCGAGCACTGCGCCGAGCGCGGCATCGACTGGTTCGCCTCCCCGTGGGACACCGAGGCCGTCGCCTTCCTGGAGAAGTTCGACGTCCCCGCCCACAAGGTCGCCTCCGCCTCCCTCACGGACGACGAGCTGCTCCGCTCGCTGCGCGCCACCGGCCGCACGGTCATCCTCTCCACCGGCATGTCGACCCCGAAGCAGATCCGCCACGCGGTCGAGGTCCTCGGCAGCGACAACATCCTGCTCTGCCACGCCACCTCGACGTACCCGGCGAAGGCGGAGGAGCTGAACCTGCGGGTCATCAACACCCTCCAGCAGGAGTACCCGAACGTCCCGATCGGCTACAGCGGCCACGAGACCGGCCTTCAGACGACCCTCGCCGCCGTCGCCCTCGGCGCCGCGTTCGTCGAGCGCCACATCACCCTCGACCGCGCCATGTGGGGCTCCGACCAGGCCGCCTCCGTCGAGCCGCAGGGCCTCACCCGCCTCGTCCGCGACATCCGCACCATCGAGGCCTCCCTCGGTGACGGCGTCAAGAAGGTGTACGAGTCCGAGCTCGGTCCGATGAAGAAGCTCCGCCGTGTCGCGGGCGTCGTCTCCGAGAACACCGAGGCGGCCCAGGCCGCCGAGCCGGCCGCGGTCTGACGGGCCGACCGGTGAACCTCGCCTTCGTCGAGAGCCCGGTCCAGCTCCTGAACGTCCTGGAGTGGGCCTACGCAGAGGGAGGCGACGACCTGGTCCGCAGGGACATGACGGTCGTCGTCCTCCCCCCGGTCGACCCGATGTCGCGTGGTCAGCTGCGCCGGATGGCGGAGCTGGCCCGCGACGAGGGCGTCACCGTCCGCTGGCAGGAGGCGCGTGGCGGGGCGGGCACACCCCTGAAGACCCTGCGGTCACTGGCGGGACTGCTGCGCCGGGCGGACCGGATCGTGATCGGCGACCCGTTCTCCCGGTATGTGCAGCTGCTCCTCACCATGGTCCGCGCCCGTTGCATCACGGTGGTCGACGACGGCACGGCGACGATGGAGTTCGTCGCCCAACTGGCCCGTGGCGAACGCCTGGTGCGCTGGCACCGGCGCGGCAGCTCCGGCCCGCGCGAACTGGTCCTGGCCCCGGTCACGGCCACCGCCCGCCGCCGCTTCACGCCGTCCGGGACCCGCACGGTCGAGGTGTTCACAGCGATGCCGGTCGAGGCTCCGGCCGGCATCACGGTCACCCCCAACACCTTCGCCTGGACCCGGGCCCGCTTCGGCCCGCCGCGTCTCACCAAGGGCGCGGACCTGGTGGGCACCTCCCTGGTCGAGACGGGCGTCATCGACCAGGAGCAGTACCTGGAGGCGGTCTCGGGCCTCGCCCGTACCCACGGCGCGACCCGCTACTTCGCGCACCGCCGGGAGTCCGCCGACAAGCTCCACGCCCTGGAAGCGGCCACCGGCTTGGAGATCGTCCGCCCCGACCTCCCTCTGGAACTCATCGCCCGCCGCGGCCCGATCGGCCGTACGGTCCTGAGCTTCCCGTCCACGGTGGTCCACACCCTGCCGCTGGCCCTGGTCGGTACGGAGGTCAAGGTCGCGGTCTGCGACATCGCCCCGGAGTGGCTCCGGGACACGGCGTCACCGCGCGCCCAGGGTTTCCTGAGCGGTGTCACGGAGACGGCCCGCGACGTACAGCGGCTGGCCCCGTGGCGGGTCACCGCGGTGACCGAGGTCTGAGGCTCACCTCTGCGAACGGCTGAGGCCGCCCGGGCGTACTGTCTGAGCGGCCTCGATTCATACCGCGAGCCCTGACCGCGTCATGAGGTGCACCGTTCGACGAATGTCGCGCGGTCGAAGGTCCAGTTGCCGGGGTCCCTCCCCTCCTTGCCGCGCGGCCCGCGTGGGCGGGCCACGCGAAGGGTCTGCCGGGGGCGGTCCGGCGGTTCAGCCGAGGTTTCCGTTCGCCACCGTCGCCGTCCCGAGGCCGAGGACCGCGTCGGCGCCCCGGCCGCGCGGATGAGGTTGCCGCTGACGACCACCGAACCGATGCGTCCGGTATCCGTGTTGGACACCACGATCGCGCCGCCGGAGCCCGTGTCGCAGATGGTGTTGCAGGTCACGGAGATGTCCTGGAGCACGTTCCCGGAGCCCGAGCTGACGTAGGTGCCGGTGACCGCCGCAGAGTCGGTCGTGTGGCCGGCGATCACCGACTGCTGCCGGAGGAGGGCCCGAGTCGCATGCCTTTGTGCGGATCGCGACGGCGGTGACGGCGGGCCCGCCCGGGCGGACCGGGCGGGCCGCAGGCCGGCGTCAGCCCTTTCGGGGGACACGGTCCAGGTCGGGTCCGAACAGATCGGTCAGGCTGTCCCTCAGGAGCGGGGCGATGGCGGTCGCGTAACTTTCAGCCACGTGGCTGTCGTCTCGATAGACCACGGTGTCGCCGACGGCGGCAGGGCAGCGTCCGTCGACGCAGAACCAGGCCTCCGGGTCGATCACGCTCACCCCGGCCTGTTGCGCCGCGGCCAGGTTGATCCGGCGCATGTCGGGCGCCGGGTCAACCTTGGATTCCGGCTGCGTGCACCGGCTCAGATCGTCCGAGTGGTTGGAGACGCAATCCACCGCGTTGCCCTTGGGCGAGGGGGTGTCGAGCAGGGTGACCACCTTGGCGCCGCCCTTCTGCAGTGCCCGGTAGGTGGTCGCGTAGCCGTTGAGCCACTGGGCATGCCAGTCGGCCTCGGGCTTCCACGGGACTATCGTGTTGGAGGAGCTCGTGATCACTACGCCGGCGTGTGCCGCCTGGATCTTCGCGACCGCCTTCTTTCGCCAGGTGTCACACGTGGTGTAAGGGCCGTTCTGGTACTTGGTGGTGACCCAGGCGACCTTGCAGGACGCCTTGGCCAGGGCTACGAGCTTCCAGTGGTTCTGCTTCGCCAGCTCCTCCAGCGCCGGGAACCACTGGGCCGCATGAGAGTCACCGTAGAGTGCGACCACGGTCGAGCTGGACGTGTCGCCGTACTCGCAACCGGCAGGGACCCTGTCGCTGGTGTAACTGGCCATGCATCCATCGAGATAGATGGCCGACTTGGCCTTGCCCACGGTCCTCAGGTCCTGGGTCAGATTGGCCGGGAGCGCATGGTCCGGGTTCGCCAGCAGTTTCTGGAGGGCGGGGAGCGGGTCCTCGGCGGAGGCCACCGTGCCGGCGAGCGAGGGGGCGTTCCCGTCCGAGGCCAGGGCCGGCGGGAACTGCGCGGCCACCAGGGCGATCGCGGCGGTGCCGGCGGAGAGGCCGAGGCCGAGCGCCAACCCGCGAGCGGCGCTCCGCTTGAACACGTGGTTGAACCGGACCGGGTTCTCCACCAGACGTAGCGTCAGCCAGGCCAGCACCAGTCCCAGCGCTGCGGCGCCGAGCCGCACCGCGCCGACGGGCAGGCCGCTGGGAACGGCGTGCGGCAGGATCACCATCAGTGGCCAGTGCCACAAGTACCAGCTGTAGGAGACGCCGCCGATCCACACGGCGGGCCGCAGGCCGAGGACCGCGACGGCGCCGAACCGTCCGGAGGCGGCTCCGCCCGCCAGTACGGCGACCGTGCCGAGCACAGGCACCGCCGCGTACCAGCCGGGGAAGCGGGTCGAGTCGTCGTACACCAGGCCGGCGTAGGCGATCGCTGCCAGGCCGGCCCAGCTGAGCGGTGCCGCCACGGTGGCGGGCAGGCGGTCGAACCGGTCCGCACCGAGGGCCAGCAGCGCACCCAGGCCCAGCTCCCAGGCACGGGTCTGCGAGCCGAAGTAGGCCCACGGTGAGTTGCCCGCCGTCAGCGAGATGTTGACTACGAAGGACAGCGTGCACAGCAGCGCCAGCGGGATGGCCACCAGGGTGCGGCGCCGGAGCAGCCGCCAGCTCGCGAACAGCAGTACCGGCCAGACCAGGTAGAACTGCTCCTCCACGGCCAGAGACCAGAAGTGCTGGAACGGAGACGGAGGCGCGGCTGCGTTGAGGTAGTCGGCGCCGCTCTCGGCGAGACGGAAGTTGACGAAGTAGAAGGCGCTGGCCACAGCGTCGCCGGCGTAGTCGATGAAGCGGGCTTTGGAGAGCCACAGCCACGCGCCCGCCAGGGTGACCACGCCCACCAGCGTGGATGCGGGCAGCAGGCGCAGAGCGCGTCTGGCATAGAAGCGCCCGATGGCGACGCGTCCGGTGGAGGTCACCTCACGCAGGATCTGCGAGGTGATGAGGAAACCGGAGATCACGAAGAAGACATCCACGCCGACGTAGCCGCCCGCCAGGTGACGGATGCCGGCGTGGGAGAAGACCACGAGAAGGACCGCGACCGCGCGGAGTCCCTGGATGTCCAAGCGCATGCCGTGCTCTGCGGGCCTGCGGGCCGTCCTGCCAGGGGGGTCGGCATGGCTCGGTATGGACAGTTGCGACGGTGCGAGACTGGTGTGCGCCACCTGAACCCCAAGGAATATCAGAGGGCCGGCCGGGGGGTGGGGCCACCGGAGGCAGCGCGGAACAGTCGCTTGGCGCCTGAAGCCCGGGGTGCATCCGGACGGCGCATGCGTGCGCGATCACTGCAGCAGGCCCGGGCGCCAGGCTCCGGCCCAGAGTCAATGGACGGAAACGTAACCGAACGCACGCCCTGCCAGTAGTCGCTGCTGGGGAGTTCGCGAGCTCGTTCCCCGACATTCACGGGAGGGTCGTCGTCCGGACCTGTCTCCGAGACCACGCTGAGATGCGACGAGGGCTCAGCTCCCGCCGGCACCCGCCGAACCTGGACCTCCACCTCGTGAACTGCGCTGGAAGGGGAAGCCGGTCTGCTGTCGGACGCGTGGGTACGGCCGTGAACGAGACCGGACCTCAGACCGCATAGGTGTACGACGCATCCACGTAGGTCGCGGCGACGCAGCGTAGACCGGGGCGGACCGGAGCCGGACAGCGGGGGAAGCGGGATGGTGGGACAGTGGGGGGCATCGGAGGAAATTGGATGAGTTTACCCACCCCCTTCTCACGTCACACGCCCTGACGCCGCATTTTGTTCCTCTATGCGGCTGAACTTTTGTTGATCTGTGGCCAGTTGAGGGGGGAAGGGGCCTACCCTTCACCAGGTGAACCAGTTGATGTCCCGCGAGTCCGATGCCGAGCTGCCCGTGCACACAGACCTGCCCGAACCCCTGCCCGGCACGCTGCCCGAACCCCTGCGGGCCGAGCTGATCGCGTTCCGGCGCGATCTGCACATGCACCCCGAGCTCGGCAACCAGGAGTTCCGTACCACCGCGGCCATCAAGGCCCGGCTGGAGAAGGCCGGGCTCCGGCCCCAGGTGCTCTCCACCGGGACCGGGCTCATGTGTGACGTGGGTACGCGGGGCAGTGGCACGCCGCCCATGCTCGCTCTGCGCGCGGACATCGACGCCCTGCCCATTCCGGACACCAAGAACGGGGTCCCGTACCGGTCCACCGTCCCCGACCGGGCGCACGCCTGTGGGCACGACATCCACACCACCACCGTCCTCGGTGCCGGGCTCGTACTCGCGGAGCTCGACCGGCAGGGGCTGCTGCCGCGGCCCGTGCGGCTGATCTTCCAGCCGGCCGAGGAGGTGCTGCCCGGCGGTGCGGCCGATGCGATCGAGTCAGGGGTGCTGGAGGGCGTCGGGCGGATCATCGGCGTGCACTGCGACCCGAAGGTCGATGTGGGGAAGATCGGGCTGCGGGTCGGGGCGATCACTTCGGCGTGCGACCGGCTGGAGGTCTCCCTCGACGGACCCGGCGGGCACACTGCCCGGCCGCATCTGACCACCGACCTGATCACGGCAGCGGCGAAGGTGGTCACCGAGGTCCCCGCGCTGCTCGCCCGCCGGGTCGACGCCCGCTCGGGACTCGCGGTCACATGGGGGCGGCTGCAGGCCGGGCATGCCTGCAATGTGATCCCGCAGCACGCCGAGCTGTCCGGCACGGTCCGCTGCCTGGATCTGGAGGCGTGGCGGGAGGCGCCGGACCTGGTCCATGCGGCGATCGACGAGGTGGCCGGAATGCACCGGGCCAAGACGGTGATCACCTACGTCCGCGGGGTCCCGCCGGTCGTGAACGACCCGGCGGTGACGGATCTGCTGGCCGCTGCGATGTCGGGGCGCCGCGGATCGTATGCGATCGAGGACACCGAGCAGAGCCTCGGCGGAGAGGACTTCTCCTGGTACCTGGAGCATGTCCCGGGGGCCATGGCGCGGCTCGGGGTGCGCACTCCCGGCGACACCCGGCGCCTCGACCTGCACCGTGGGGACTTCGATGCGGACGAGGAGGCGATCACCGTTGGTGTGGAGCTGTTCACCGCCGCGGCTTTGCTCGACGGCAACCGTTCGTAACCGGACAGGTCACCCCCGGTTCGCGACGATCCGATAACGGCTTCCGTACAGGGCTTTATCTGACATCTACGCGCGTTACGATCGCGGCGAAACCAGCGCCGGAAGAGGCGCTTCGGTCAGGTTTGAAGGAGCCTTCCCTTGCGCCGGGTATCCAAGATCACCGCTGCGTGTGCCATCACTGCGGCTCTCGCGCTCACCGCCACCGCGTGTGGCGAGTCCTCGGACGAGAGCACCACCTCCGACAAGGGCCAGATGAAGATCGGCATGGCCTTCGACGTGGGCGGCCGTGGCGACAACTCGTTCAACGACTCCGCCGCACGTGGTCTGGACAAGGCCAAGGCCGAGTTCAACGCCGAGACGAAGGAGCTCACCGCCAAGAACGGTGAGACCCCGGCCGACCGCGAGCAGCGTCTGGAGTCGCTCGCCGAAGGTGGCTACAACCCGGTCATCGCGATCGGCTTCGCGTACAAGGACGCGGTCGACAAGATCGCCCCGAAGTACCCGAAGGTCAACTTCGGTCTGGTCGACTCGGTCTCCGACGCCAAGAACGTCGCCTCCATCGTCTTCACCGAGGAGCAGGGCTCGTACCTCGCCGGTGTCGCGGCCGCGCTGAAGTCGAAGGACGGCCAGGTCGGCTTCATCGGCGGTGTGGACCTTCCGCTGATCAAGAAGTTCGCCGCCGGTTACCAGCAGGGTGTCCTGGACACGAACCCGAAGGCCAAGGTGCAGATCCAGTACCTGTCCACCGGTTCGGACCTGTCCGGCTTCGGCAGCCCTGACAAGGGCAAGGCCGCCGCCAAGGGCATGCTCGACAAGGGTGCGGACGTCATCTTCGCCGCCGCCGGTGGCTCGGGTGCCGGCACGATCGAGGCCGTCGCGGGTCAGAAGGGCGCCTGGGCCATCGGCGTCGACTCCGACCAGGCTCTGGACCCGGCGCTGTCGAAGTACAAGGACTCGATCCTGACCTCGGTCGTCAAGAACGTCGACGCCGGTGTCTACGACCTGGTCAAGTCCGTCAAGGACGGCAAGCCGCTGACCGGTGTCCAGACGTACTCCCTGGCCAAGGGCGGCGTTTCGCTGACCACCACGGGTGACCACCTCACGGACATCCAGGCGAAGCTCGACGAGGCGAAGAAGAAGATCGTCGACGGCACGATCACGGTCAAGACCACGCTCTGATCGTTCTGTTGATCGGGGCCCGGCGGGAGCTGCTTCGGTTGCTCGCCCGGGCCCCGATTTCGCGTACGCGCCCGGGCCCCGCCTTTCCGTAGCCGTGCGCACACGGTCCGCCACCTGCTGTCAGGTGGCCAACGATTCGGTGGCGCTACGCGCGTAGCGTCATCCGGGCGCGGTACCTTTTCTCGCTCCCACCGCCTCCGCCCTCCGCTCCTGTCAAGGAGAGTGCGTCATCAACGCGTCCAGCAGTCCTCATGCCGTGGAGCTCCGCGGCATCACCAAGCGATTCCCCGGGGTCGTGGCCAACCACGACATCGACATCACCGTGCGCCGCGGCACCGTCCACGCTCTCGTCGGCGAGAACGGTGCCGGCAAGTCCACTCTGATGAAGATCCTGTACGGCATGCAGAAGCCGGACGAGGGCACCATCGCGGTGGACGGCGAGCAGGTCTCGTTCCACAACCCCGGCGACGCCATCGCCCGCGGCATCGGCATGGTGCACCAGCACTTCATGCTCGCCGACTACCTCACCGTCCTCGAGAACGTCGTCCTCGGCTCCGAGAAGCTGTACGGGATCGGCGACCGGGCCCGCGCCAGGATCAAGGAGATCTCGGACGCGTACGGTCTCGGCATCCGGCCGGACGCCATGGTCGAGGACCTCGGGGTCGCCGACCGTCAGCGCGTGGAGATCCTCAAGGTCCTCTACCGCGGCGCACGCACCCTGATCCTCGACGAGCCGACCGCCGTTCTCGTACCGCAGGAGGTCGACGCACTCTTCGACAACCTGCGCGAGCTCAAGGCCGAGGGCCTGACGGTCATCTTCATCTCGCACAAGCTCGGCGAGGTTCTCTCCGTCGCCGACGAGATCACGGTGATCCGGCGCGGTACGACGGTGGGCACCGCCGACCCGGCGAACACGACGACCAAGCAGCTCGCCGAGCTGATGGTCGGCAGCGAACTGCCGTCGCCGGAGACCCGCGAGTCGACCGTCACCGACACGCCGATGCTGACCGTCGACGACCTGCGGCTGACCGCCACAGACCCGGACGGGGTGGTGCGCGCCGTGCTCGACGGCATCACCTTCACCATCCACAAGGGCGAGGTCCTCGGCATCGCGGGCGTCGAGGGCAACGGGCAGTCCGAACTGGTCGACGCCATCATGGGCATGCGCGCGCCGGACCACGGGGTGCTCACTCTGGACGGCGCCGACATCTCCCGTACGCCGACCCGCAAGCGCCGCGAGGACGGCATGGCCGTCATCCCCGAGGACCGCCACCGGCACGGACTGCTGCTCGAGGCTCCGCTCTGGGAGAACCGGATCCTCGGCCACGTCACCGAGAAGCCCAACAGCAGGGGCGCGTTCCTCGACATCAAGGCGGCGCGTGCCGACACCGAGCGGATCGTGCGCGAGTACGACGTCCGTACCCCCGGCATCGAGGTCACCGCGGCCTCGCTCTCCGGCGGCAACCAGCAGAAGCTGATCGTCGGCCGCGAGATGAGCCACTCACCGAAGCTGCTGATCGCCGCGCACCCCACCCGGGGCGTGGACGTCGGCGCGCAGGCGCAGATCTGGGACCAGATCCGCGAGGCGCGCCACGAGGGTCTGGCGGTGCTGCTGATCTCCGCCGACCTGGACGAGCTGATCGGGCTCTCCGACACCCTGCGTGTCATGTACCGCGGCCGGCTGGTCGCGGACGCCGATCCGGCGACCATCACTCCGGAGGAGCTCGGCTCGGCGATGACGGGAGCGGCCAGGGGCCATCTCGAACACACCGAATCCGGTACGGAGACGGGGCCGGGTACCGGGCCCGTTCCCGGCACGGACGCGGAGTCCGGTCCGGACACCGCCGACACCGACCCCCGGGACGGGGGAGAGGACCGATGAAGAAGTTCGACAAGGAGCGGCTGCTCCTGGGGATCGCGGCCCCGGTACTCGCGATCGTGGTCGCGTTCCTGGTGACCGCCCTCGTGCTGGCCCTCACCGGCAAGGAACCGTTCAGCGCGTTCGGCATCATGTTCGACTACGGGGTGAAGTCGGACAGCCAGGTCTACATCCTGAACAAGGCGACGACGTACTACCTCGCGGGTCTCGCGGTGGCCATCGGCTTCCGGATGAACCTGTTCAACATCGGCGTCGACGGCCAGTACCGCCTCGCCGCCTTCTTCGCCGCCGCGCTCGGCGGCGCGCTGACACTGCCGGGCGCCCTCCAGATCCCGCTGATCATCCTCACCGCGATGATCGTCGGCGCGATGTGGGCCGGGATCGCCGGTGTCCTCAAGGTCACCCGGGGTGTCAGCGAGGTCGTCTCGACGATCATGCTGAACTCCATCGCGACCGCGATCATCGGCTATCTGCTCCAGCAGGGCCGCCTCGGTCACCTCGACGAGGCCGGCACGAAGATCTCCACCACTCCGCTCCCGGAGTCCTCGCACTTCTTCGAGTTCCCGACCACCCCGTCGCCCGTCTGGGGCTTCATCGTGATCGCGGTCGTCGCGGGCGTCGCCTACTGGTTCACGCTCTCGCGCACCCGGTTCGGCTTCGATCTGCGGACGGTCGGCCAGTCCGGCTCCGCGGCCGAGGCCAGTGGTGTCAACGTCAAGAAGATGGTCGTCACCTCGATGCTGATCTCCGGCGCGGTGGCCGGCCTGATCGGCATGCCGACGCTGCTCAACGACAGCTACGAGTACAGCGGCGACTTCCCCATCGGTATCGGCTTCACCGGTATCGCCATCGCACTCCTGGGCCGCAACCACCCCGTCGGCATCGCGCTCGGCGCGCTGCTCTGGGGCTTCCTGGAGCGCGGCACCGGAAAGCTCGAGTTCGAGGGGTACGACAAGGAGATCGTCGGCGTCATCCAGGGCGTCATCGTCCTGTGCGTCGTCATCGCGTACGAAGTCGTCCGCCGCTACGGACTCAAGCGCCAGCAGAGCAAGGTCGGCGCGGAACTCGCCGCACAGGCCGCCCGTAACTCCGACCAGCAGGAGGTGTCGGCGTGACCGCCACGGCGACTTCCACCCCGCCGCCCGCGGCCCCCAGGGTCTCCGGTGGCAAGGGCGGCCGCACCCGCCTGTCCTTCCCCGTCGTCCTGCTGATCGTCGCGGGCGCGCTGCTCGCGCTGTCCGCGGTACGTGCCGTCACCGGCGCCGAGGACGTCACCTCGGCAGGGCAGATCAGCGCGGCGCTCGCGATGGCCGTGCCGATCGGGCTCGCCGGTCTCGGCGGCCTGTGGGCCGAGCGGGCCGGTGTGGTCAACATCGGCCTCGAAGGCATGATGATCCTCGGCACCTTCTTCGGTGCCTGGGCCGGCTGGCAGACCAATCCCTGGCTGGGCGTGCTGGCCGGCGTCATCGGCGGCATGGTCGGCGGGCTGCTGCACGCCGTCGCGACCGTCACCTTCGGCGTCGACCACATCATCTCCGGTATCGCCATCAACATCCTGGCGGTCGGGTTCACCACCTACTTCGCCAAGCTCTGGTTCAACACGGGCGAGGCGGCGGCCAAGGGCGGCAGCCCCAAGCAGTCGCCACCGGCCGACGAGATCACCTCGGTGACGATCCCCGGCCTGTCGGACTGGCTGCACTCGATCGAGAAGCACCACTGGTTCTTCGTCTCCGACCTGGCCGGGATCATCGGCGGTCTGGTCACCAATGTGTCGCTGCTGACGATCCTGGCCGTGATCCTCTTCGTCGGGACGTTCTTCGTCCTGTGGAAGACGTCGTTCGGACTGCGGCTGCGCTCCTGCGGCGAGAACCCGATCGCCGCGGAATCGCTGGGCGTCAACGTCTACCGCTACAAGTACATGGCGGTGATCGTCTCCGGCGGCATGGCCGGGCTCGGCGGCGCCTTCCTGTCCCTGGTCACCTCGCACATCTACAACGAGGGCCAGACCGGCGGCCGCGGATACATCGGTCTCGCCGCGATGATCTTCGGCAACTGGCGGCCCGGCGGGCTCGCCATGGGCGCCGGCCTGTTCGGCTTCGCCGACGCGCTCCAGCTGCGCAACGGCGGCGAGTCCGTCCATGCACTGCTGCTCCTGCTGTTCGTCGTGCTGGCCGTGCTGGCCGCCTGGAAGCTCTACCGCAAGAGCTTCGTCCAGGGCGGGATCAGCGCCGTCATCGCCGCTGCCGTACTGGTCTGGTACCTCGCCACGGACACGGTGCCCACCGAGTTCGTGAGCGCCACCCCGTACGTCGTCACGCTGCTCGTCCTCTCGCTCTCCGCGCAGAGGCTGCGGATGCCGAAGGCGGACGGCATGCGGTACCGGAAGGGCCAGGGCAAATGACCGCGGCCGCCGACGTCGACTGGGACGCCCTGCGTGCCGCCGCCCGGGGCGCCATGTCCCGGGCGTACGCCCCCTACTCGGGCTACCCGGTCGGCGTCGCGGCACGCGTCGACGACGGCCGTACGGTGGTCGGGTGCAATGTCGAGAACGCCTCGTACGGGCTCAGCCTGTGTGCCGAGTGCGGCCTCGTCTCGCAGCTGAACGCCACCGGCGGCGGCCGGCTGACCCACTTCACCTGCGTGGACGGGACGGGCGAGATCCTTGTCCCGTGCGGCAGATGCCGGCAGCTGCTCTACGAGTTCGGCGGGCCGGAGCTCGTCCTGGAGACCCCGGACGGTCTCCGTACGCTCGACGAGATGCTGCCGCAGGCGTTCGGCCCGGATCATCTGAAGTAGAACTGCGGTGGCCCTCCCGCCCGTTGGGAGGGCCACGCCCGTATCCACCCTCTATGCGCGTAGAGTCATTCGGGACTCCTGCGTACGTACCGGCCGGAAGGACTCCCAGGACATGGACGCCATCTCCGTCATCCGCACCAAGCGCGACCGGGGCGAGCTGACTCCCGAGCAGATCGACTGGGTCATCGACGCCTACACCCGCGGCGAGGTCGCCGACGAGCAGATGTCCGCACTGGCCATGGCGATCCTCCTGAACGGCATGAACCGTACGGAGATCGCCCGCTGGACCGCCGCCATGATCGCCTCGGGCGAGCGGATGAACTTCGACTCGCTCTCCCGACCCACCACCGACAAGCACTCCACCGGCGGCGTCGGCGACAAGATCACCCTGCCGCTCGCCCCGTTGGTCGCGGCCTGCGGCGCCGCCGTGCCGCAGCTCAGCGGCCGCGGTCTCGGTCACACCGGCGGCACCCTCGACAAGCTGGAGTCCATCCCCGGCTGGCGCGCCCACCTCTCGAACGCCGAGATGCTCGACGTCCTGGACACCACCGGCGCCGTGATCTGCGCCGCCGGTGACGGGCTGGCCCCCGCCGACAAGAAGCTCTACGCGCTCCGCGATGTCACCGGCACCGTCGAGGCCATCCCGCTGATCGCCAGCTCGATCATGTCCAAGAAGATCGCCGAGGGCACCGGCGCGCTGGTCCTGGACGTCAAGGTCGGCTCCGGCGCCTTCATGAAGACCATCGAGGACGCCCGCGAACTGGCCTCCACCATGGTCGCGCTGGGCACCGACAGCGGCGTACGGACGGTCGCGCTCCTCACCGACATGGCCACCCCGCTCGGCCTGACCGCGGGCAACGCCCTGGAGGTCCGCGAGTCGGTCGAGGTCCTGGCCGGCGGCGGCCCCAAGGACGTCATCGACCTCACCCTCGCCCTGGCCCGCGAGATGCTCGACGCGGCCGGACTCAAGGACGCCGACCCGGAGAAGGCCCTGGCCGACGGCTCCGCGATGGACGTCTGGCGCCGGATGATCTCCGCCCAGGGCGGCGACCCGGACGCCACGCTCCCGGTCGCCCGCGAGCAGCACGTGGTGGCGGCCCACACCTCCGGCGTACTGACCCGTCTCGACGCGTACGACATCGGCGTCGCCGCCTGGCGGCTCGGCGCGGGCCGGGCCCGCAAGGAGGACCCGGTGCAGGCGGGCGCGGGCATCGAGATGCACGCCAAGCCGGGCGACACGGTGACCAAGGGCCAGCGGCTGCTGACGCTGCACACGGACACCCCGGAGAAGTTCGAGTACGCGCTGAAGGCCCTGCCCGGGTCGTTCGACATCGCCCCGGCCGGCACGGACTTCACCGCCACCCCGGTGGTGCGGGAACGTATCGCCTGACCTGCGGCTCACTCGTACGGTGAACGGGACCGGTGGACTGCCGCCGGTCCCGTTCCGCATGCTGGACCTGGGCCCTTCTTTCGGATCAGGCTGGATCCGGGCACCGGGGTCTTCCCGGTCAGTCGAGAAGTCGCGTCGCGCAGCGATGAGTTCCGGCCGCCGCGACGGTCTCCTTCGTGTGGATCCCATGACCCCGAAGGCCCTGGTCATCACCGGCCGCGTCACCAGACCCGACGTGTCGGCGCTCTGCGCCGAGCTGGAGTCCCTGCTGTACGACCCCGAGGGCAGGGTCCGCGACCCGGACGTCGGAGTGGACTGCGACGTGGGAGGGGTCGTGCAGGCGGATCTGGTCCTGGTCGAGGCGGTAGCGCGACTGGGGCTTGTCGCGCGCCGGGCGGGCGGCAGACGGCTGCGGCTGCGCAACGTACCGCCCGACCTGCAGCACCTGCTGGACTTGGTGGGGCTGGCTGATGCCGTGGGCCTGGGGGAGCAGGGCTGAGGTGGGCTGGACCCGCCTCCCCGGGGTCAGTCGGCCGGCGCGCAGACCACCAGCAGCGGGGCTGCCGAGGCCGTGGGATGCGGCGCCGTTGCCGCATCGCCGTCACAGGCGTCGTCGTACCGGTGCTCCGGCTGCGTTCCCGGTCCGACGCCGGAGGCAGGGGGGCGGCCCGGGCCGGGGCCCTCGGTGGCGACGGGCTCACCCAGCCACTGGGTGATCCCCCAGCCGCCGAGCGCCAGCACCACCCAGCCCGCCACCAGTGCGCGCCGCAGCCGTGGCCGGCGCCTCACGCTGCATCGGCCTCGAGGTGATCCGGCAGACCGAAGAGCGGGAACCAGCGGGGCGTGTCCAGGAAGCAGTGCAGCCCGGTGATCGCACCGTCCGAGATGTCGATGACCTGCACCGCCCACGGCACGAATCCCGGACCGTCCGGATTCGGCTTGTAGTGGGCGAACGCCGGGGTGCCGTTCGCCGCGGTCACCACCAGGCGGGAGCCCTCGCAGCTCGCGCCGAGGGAGACCATGAAGCCGGTGATGTCGTCGTGCCCCTGCAGCCAGAGGTCGAACGGCGGCATGGTCATCACGGCGTCCTCATGGAGCAGCGCGGTCAGCGCCGCCATGTCGTACCCCTCGAACGCCGCCACATACCGCTCGAGGAGCTTGCGCTGCTCGTCGTCGAGCGGATCGGCGGTGTCGGCGGTCAGCCCCTCGTGCTCCGCGAGTGTCGCACGGGCCCGCTGCAGGGCGCTGTTGACCGAGGCGACCGTGGTGTCGAGCAGTTCGGCCACCTCGCTCGCCCGCCAGGCCAGCACCTCGCGCAGGATCAGCACCGCCCGCTGCTTGGGCGGCAGATGCTGCAGCGCCGCGACGAACGCCAGGCGCACCGACTCGCGCGCCACCGCGGCCTCCGCCGGGTCGGTCACCGACGGCAGGATCCGCCCGTCCGGCATCGGCTCCAGCCAGGTGTTCTCCGGCAGTGGGTTGAGCGCGGCCTGGGCGAGCGGTGTCGGGCCCGTCAGATCGACCGGGCGGGCCCGCTTCTTCCCCGCGTTCAGCATGTCGAGGCAGACGTTGGTGGCGATCCGGTACAGCCAGGAGCGCAGCGAGGAACGGCCCTCGAACTTCTCGAAGTTGCGCCAGGCGCGCACCAGCGTGTCCTGTACGGCGTCCTCCGCTTCGAAGGCCGAGCCGAGCATCCGGTAGCAGTACCCGGTCAGCTCGACCCGGTGTCCCTCCAGACGGCTGTCGATGTCCGTCGTGGCCGTAAGATCACTCATCGCTCCACCCCTGTTGCGCAGTGTCACCGTTCGCTCCGGCACTTCGGAAGCTATCGCAGGCCACTGACAACGGGGGTGAGAAGTGCCGAAGCCGCTTGTGTTCCCGTCACGTTCCGGGCTTGCGCCCGTACACGTACACGTCGTCGCCGTTCTTCAGCAGGTTCCAGTACGTCTTCGCGTCCGCGTCCCGCATGTTGACGCAGCCGTGCGACCCCGGCGGGTTCCACATCTTCAGGGAGACCGAGTGGAACGCCTGCCCGCCGTCGAAGAACTGGGAGTACGGCATCCACACGTGGTACAGCGACGACCAGTGCTTGATGTGCCGCAGATAGATCTTCTTCGACCCGGTGCGCGTCTCGTACCCGTTCCGCCCGCTGCGGATCGGCACCGGACCGTACTTCAGCTTGGCTCCGTCCTGGATCCAGCTGAGCTGCCGGGTCAGATCCACACACGCGATGCGCCCCTTGTTGGTGGGGCACTTCCCGGCCTTGTTGGGGTTCTTGCCGGCCGCCTTCTGGGCGGTGAGCGTCTGCATCGTCCGCCAGGTGACCGGCCCCGCGTACCCGATGTCCGGGGTGATCCCGTAGGTGCGCTGGAACGACTGGATCGCCTTGCAGTCGGCCGTCGACTGCCTGCCGTCGACCGGCCGGTGCAGGTAGTTCTCGACCTGCTTCTGGTACGGCCCGGTGGACGTCGTGCAGGACGCCGCCTGCGCGGAGGCGCCCGATCCGAGCACGAGCGCGGGCGCCGCCGTCAGCCCGGCGACGGACAGCGCGACCGCGCGCCGCATCCGGGCTCCCCGTATGTTCCCTACGACTGCCATGTACGCCAACTCCCCTTCGCGTGAAGTGCGGTGGTTCCGCTGGCTAGACGCGCGAAAGGGAGGTGGCGGTTGTGCGTGCGTATGTCTCAGTTCTGTACGGATGCCGCCGGTACGAGGCGGCGCTGCTCCGCCCGGGCGGCCCGCGACCCCCACAGCGTGATCGAGACGACGCCGAGGACCGCGAACAGACCCAGCGACACCGTGCCCGCCCAGCCGCCGGCGTGGAAGGCGATCGCGCCGAGCGTGCCGCCCGCACTGGAGCCCAGGTAGTACGCGGACTGGTAGAGCGCCGAGGCCTGCGCCCGGCCCTTCGTCGCGGTCCGGCTCACGGACGACGAGGCGACCGCGTGTCCGGCGAAGAAGCCGGCGGTGATCAGGACCAGGCCGAGCAGCACGGCCGCCAGTTGGTCGGACAGGGAGAGCAGCAGACCGGCGGCCGTCGTGGAAACGGCCAGGTAGAGCGCGCCCCGGCGGCCGAGCCGGGCGACGAGCCTGCCGGCCGCGGCCGACGACACCGTACCGACGAGGTAGACCAGGAAGATCGAGCCGACGACGCCCTGCGGAAGGTGGAACGGGGCCTCCACCAGCCGGTAGCCGATCACCGTGTAGACCGCGCCGAACACCGTCATGAACAGGGCGCCGATCGCGTACAGCCTGCGCAGCAGCGGATCGGCCAGGTGACCGCCGACCGTCTTCGCCAGGGCCTTCGGGTTCAGCGTGCCGGGCGTGAAGTGGCGGGCCCTCGGGATCATGAAGTGGAAGACGACCGCGCAGACGACGGCCAGCAGTCCGACCGTGCCGAGCGCCACCCGCCAGCCCCACATCTGGGAGACCCAGCCGGTGAGGATACGGCCGCTCATGCCGCCGATGCTGTTGCCCGCGACGAACAGCCCGATCGCGGCGACCAGTGCCTTCG
Source organism: Streptomyces sp. JH14 (assembly GCF_029428675.1). GTDB lineage: Bacteria > Actinomycetota > Actinomycetes > Streptomycetales > Streptomycetaceae > Streptomyces. The sequence continues at coordinate 4,490,947 of NZ_JAJNEL010000001.1, forward strand.
GTCGTACCTCCTCGGCGAGGTACGCCATCGCGGAGGCGGGCAGCCCGGCGAGGGCCGCGCCCTGGACGGCGCGCAGGGCGATCAGCCAGCCGAGCGAGGGGGCGAACGGTACGAGCAGTCCGACCAGTACGGCGACCGTCAGCGACGCGGTCATCAGCTGCCGCCGCCCGAACCGCTCCGAGAGCGCACTCATCGGCAGCACACACAGCGCCAGCGCACCCGTGGCCGCGGAGACCGTCCAGCTGGCCTGCCCGGCTGTGGCGCCGAGTCCGGCGGAGACGGCGGGCAGCAGCGCCTGGGTGGAGTAGAGGAGTGCGAACGTCGCGACACCGGCGGCGAAGAGCGCGAAGCTCATCCGGCGATAGCCGGGGCGGCCGGGCTCCATCCGGTCCGGAACGGCGGCGGCAGCGGGGGCGACGGGAGATGACGGTGCTGAGGCGTCCAGCGTGAGGGTGGACGCCTTGGTACTGGCGGGAGACATACCTCGAAAGTAGATCGCCCGGCATTCATGCGTCCAATGCACGAACTTGCGATAATCAATCCCATGGTGCATGAACGCAGCTCACAGACCCGGCTGTCACCGAGTAGTTACGAAGAAGACATTCGCGCCGTGCTCGCGCCGCGGCTGGCGTACTTCGAGGCGGTCGCCCGCCACGAACACGTCACCCGCGCCGCGCACGAGCTCGGCGTCCCGCAGTCCACGCTGTCGCGGGCGATGGTCCGGCTGGAACAGGACCTGGGTGTCGCCCTGTTCGCCCGCAAGGGCCGTACCGTCTCGCTCACCACCGCGGGCCGCACCTTCCTCGGCTCGGCCGAGCGGGCCCTCGCCGAAGTGGAGCGGGCCGCGGACTCGGTACGGGCCGACGCCGACCCTACGGCGGGCAAGGTCGCCTTCGGCTTCCTGCACACGATGGGCTCCGAGACCGTTCCCGCGCTGATCCGGGCCTTCCGCGCCGACCATCCCCGCGTCCGCTTCCAACTGGTGCAGAACTACGGCGAGGCGATGATCGAACGGCTCCGGGCCGGCGGCCTCGACCTCTGCCTCACCTCACCCGTCCCGGACGCCCCCGATCTGGTCACCCGACGCCTGGACGAGCAGCGGCTGCGCCTGGTCGTCCCGGAGGACCACCGCCTCGCATCCCGCAAGCGGATCCGCCTGGCGGAGGCGGCCGACGAGGCATTCGTGACCCTGGAGCCCGGGTACGGCCTGCGCCGCATCACCGACGACCTGTGCGCCGAGGCGGGCTTCACGCCCCGCGTCGCGTTCGAGGGCGAGGAGGCCGAGACGCTGCGCGGTCTGGTGGCCGCGGGCCTCGGCGTGGCCCTGCTGCCGCCGCCCGCGGTGGCCCGTCCGGGCGTCGTGGAACTGACGGTCACGGCCCCGCGGGCGGCCCGTGAGATCGGGGTGGCCTGGCTGGACGGCCACCCGGACACCCCGCCGGTGGCGGCGTTCAAGCAGTTCCTGCTGTCGCGCCGGGGCCATCTGCTGCCGGACTGACGGGGCGGGAGCGTGGCGGGGAGGGCGAGAACGATGCGGTGACGCACGCACGGGGCCACGCGGCCGCGAGCGCGCAACCCCTCACCGCCTCCCTCGCCGACTCCCGCCCGACGGACGGCTGCGCCCCGTGCCCGCGGGACCCCGGCCGAACCCGTCGACGAGTCGGGCACCGTCGCAGGGCACACGCACAGCGCCGTGGGGCACGGCCACAGGGGCGACGGCAGAGCGCGATTCCCCGGCCGGCGGGATCGCGCCGGCCGGGGGTTGCGCGTCAGCGGCCGAGGCCGTCCAGGTAGTCCAGAACCGCGCGGGTGCCGTCTGCCGGCGCGGTCAGTCCCACGTAGTCGTCGGGGCGGATCAGCACCAGTGAGTCCTCGGCCGTCCCGTAGGCCGACCGGGCGTGTCCCCGGTCGTCGAGCAGCCCCTCCGGACCGGCGTCCACGGAATACGCCCGTACGACATCTCCGTGCTTCGCGACAGTTTCCCGCAGGGCCGCGGCTGTGCCCGGGCCGAAGCCGAGGAGCGTGAAGTGCGGTCCGGCGAACACCTCGAACAGGCGTGTCGGGGCGCCGGTCGCGGCGTCACAGCAGGGAGCGTCCGGCGCGCGGTCGCCCGCCCGCAGCCGACCGTCGCGCGCGTCCCCCTCGCGGGAGAGCGAACTCCACCGGTATCCGAGGCCCAGCGTGGTCGTCTCCGGCGTGGCCACGACATCCAGGCCGCCGCCCGGCTCCTTGATCGCCTCCAGCACCGCACGCTGGCGCTCGGAAGTGATGTCCAGCGTCCAGGCGGCCACGGGCAGCCGCTCTTCCTCGTAGCTGTCGAGCAGGCCGGGCCCCGCCCGGCCGGTGAGGACCAGTGCGAGCTTCCAGCCCAGATTGAAGGCGTCCTGGATGCCGGTGTTCATACCCAGCCCGCCGGCGACGGAGTGGACATGCGCGGCGTCTCCGGCGAGGAAGACCCGGCCGACCCGGTAGCGGTCGACCATGCGTTCGTTGACCCGGTAGGTCGACATCAGGGTCGCATCGGTCAGCCGGAGGCCGGGCATCCTGGCATGCCGGTCGAAGAGCCGTTGGAAGCTCTCCCGCGACGGCTCGACGACGCGGCCCTCGTCGTCCCGTTCGGGCCCGGCCTGGAACCACCACCCCGACCGGGTGCCGGGAATCGGACAGAGCATCACCGCGCCGTCCTCGTCGAACCATTGGTGCCAGATGCCGCGGTCCAGCCCGTCCAGCTCGACATCCCCGCAGACCATCACCTGTTCCTCCGACGTCCGGCCGGCGAAGGGGACGCCCAGCAGTGTGCGGACCGCACTGTGGCCGCCGTCGCAGCCGACCAGGTAGCGCGCCTCGATGCGACGGCCGTCGGCGATCGTGGCGACGACCCCGGTGTCCTCCTGTGTGAGCTGCGTCAGTTCGGTGCCCAGCTCGACGCTCACGCCGTACCCGGCGAGGCGGTCCCTCAGGATTTCCTCCAGCCGCCACTGGGGGATGAGCCGGCCCTGGTCATAGGGGGCGTCAGGGGTCGGACCGGAGCCCTCGTGCGGATCCGTGTCGGCGATCGGCCGCCCGCCCCGGTACTTGCGCATGACCAGGGGACCCGAGCCGGAGGCCATGACCTCGTCGACGACGCCCAGGTCCTCCAGGACCTCAAGACTGCGCGGGTTGGGCCCCTTGGCGCGTGAGCTGCGAGGGAACTCCGGGGTCTTCTCGATGATCCGCACGGCGATTCCGCGCCGGGCGAGGTCGCAGGCCAGGGTCAGCCCGGTCGGTCCGGCTCCCACGATCAGCACGCTGGTCATATGTACTCCTCGTCCATGCCCGGCTCCACTCGTTCGGCCTCCATGGAAAGGCAACCAGGCCAAAAAGGCAACTCGGTAATAATTGAGATTTGGTTGCGACTCGCCTGTGTGGTGGGAGTCGGTGGGGGGCGGGACTCCGGCGCCTTCGGTGTCCCGAGGCATACGGGCATCTCCACAAGACCAGGCCCACGCTCCGTCGGCCGGAAGAAACGCCGCCGCGGAGGCGTGACCGCTCCCGCGACGCCCGCCCGACCCCCCGCTGCGGCCTCGCCTCGACCGGGCCCCCTGTCCATGCCGGCACGGCGGGGCCACCGAGGACGAGTACGTCGTCCCCCGCGCCCGGCCGGACGCTCCCGTGCGGGAGCACCACCAGCACGGCAAGGGAGCCCGGCGCCCACCGCGGGACGCCCGCGTGGTGTGCCTGGACGACGTCCTCTCGGGCGGCGCCCGTGCCCGCGAGGACGATCAGCAGGTGACGTTCTCCGAGCGCGGCAACATCCAGGGCGCCCAGTCCACGCCGTCGCGGCGATCGTCTACGAGCGGGCCCGCGAGCGCGGGCTCGGTCATGTCATCCCGCGCGAGTGGCTGCTGCAGGACATCCGCGACTGAGCGCAGACAGGCGGCCCCGGCAGCCGGAGCCGTACCCCGCGCATCGCCCGTCAGGACCCCAGCGACCGCCCGAACCCCGCCGCCAGCGGCATCCGCAGCCCCAGCGGCGGGGGAGCGGCCAGTGCGTCGGCGACCGGGCGTGCGTACGTCCGCCCGAACAGCGACCCCCGTACGAAGTCCACGGCCAGCGCCGTCACTTCGGCGCGGTGCTGACGCAGCGCGTGGCCGTCCGAGTGGACCTCGAAGCGACAGGTGTCGCGGTTGGCCTTCTTGGCGCGCTCGGCCAGCCGGAACGACAACTCCGGGTCGGAGCGCGCGTCGTTCGTGCCGTGGACCAGCAACACCCGGCGGCCCAGCAGGTGTTTCACCGGTTCCGGTTCCGCCGACGGGTCCTCCGGCAGCCAGGGGGCCATCGCCAGCACCGAGTTGACCGCCGGGTGGCCGCCCGCCCGCAGTGCCGCGCGGCCGCCCATGCCGTGGCCGGCCAGGCAGACGGGGATGTCGCCGTAGCGCCGCACGACCTCGTCCACCGCCCACCGGGCGTCCGCCGCGTGCTGCGCGTCCGTGGCGTTCCAGCCCCGGCAGCGGTAGTGCACGACATGGGCGGCCAGCCCGTCGTCCTGGCCGGCGCGGGCCAGGGTCCGGGCGAGCGGCAGCTGGAACGCGTACGACAGAGGGGAAGGGCGGCGGTGCGAGTCGGCCTCGCCGTCCGGGAGCAGCAGGACCACGCCGCTGACCGCAGGTTGTGCTCCGACCGTCTTCACGGCCCGTCCCAGCCTCGCAGCAGGCAGGGGGAGTGCGCGCTGTGCCATGACAGAACAGTGTCAGAAGGACAGGTGTACTCCACCCGTATTCGCGGTCACTGTTACGCATCGGCCGGCCACGTTCTACGCGCGTAGGCGTTAGAGTGCCCAGATGATGAGCCCGACCCCGTATGTGCCCGGCCCCGACCAGATCCGACGCGCCCCCAAGGTGCTTCTCCACGATCACCTCGACGGTGGTCTGCGTCCCGGCACGATCATCGACCTGGCCCGTGACGCGGGCTACGAAGCCCTGCCCGAGACCGAGGCGGACAAGCTCGGCATCTGGTTCCGTGAGGCGGCCGACTCCGGCTCGCTGGAGCGGTACCTGGAGACGTTCGCCCACACCTGCGCCGTCATGCAGACCCGCGAGGCCCTGGTCCGGGTGGCCGCGGAGTGCGCCGAGGACCTGGCCGCGGACGGTGTCGTGTATGCCGAGGTGCGGTACGCCCCCGAGCAGCACCTGGAGGCCGGGCTGACCCTCGAGGAGGTCGTCGAGGCGGTCAACGAAGGCTTCCGCGAGGGCGAGCGCCGGGCCCGCCTGGACGGCAACCGGATCCGGGTGGGCGCCCTCCTGACCGCGATGCGGCACGCCGCCCGCGCTCTGGAGATCGCCGAACTCGCCAACCGCTACCGGGACCTGGGCGTCGTCGGCTTCGACATCGCGGGTGCCGAAGCCGGTTTCCCGCCCACCCGTCACCTCGACGCCTTCGAGTACCTCAAGCGCGAGAACAACCACTTCACCATCCACGCGGGCGAGGCCTTCGGGCTGCCGTCGATCTGGCAGGCGCTGCAGTGGTGCGGCGCCGACCGGCTCGGCCACGGTGTGCGCATCATCGACGACATCGAGGTCGCCGAGGACGGCCGGGTGACGCTCGGCCGCCTCGCCTCGTACGTACGGGACAAGCGCATCCCGCTGGAGATGTGCCCGACCTCCAACCTCCAGACCGGTGCCGCCGACTCGTACGCCGAGCACCCCATCGGGCTGCTGCGCAGGCTCCATTTCCGTCTCACCGTGAATACGGACAACCGCTTGATGAGCGGTACGAGCATGAGCCAGGAATTCGAGCAGCTGACCGAGGCCTTCGGATACACGCTCGACGACATTCAGTGGTTCACGGTCAATGCGATGAAATCAGCGTTCATTCCTTTCGATGAACGTCTGGCGATGATCAATGACGTGATCAAGCCCGGCTATGCCGAGCTGAAGTCCGAGTGGCTCTTCGAGCAGACGCCCGCGACCAGCATCTCTTCCGCTTCCGCGGGCTGAATTCCGCCTCTGCGGCAAACGGCCGGGACGATCGGATCCCGGCCGTTTGCCGCGTCAGGCATGTTTGCGGGACGGGCAGTGCGCTGGCTAGTTTGCAGAGCCGCTCACATCCCCTTCCCCAAGGATGAATTTCACATGAAGCAGTCTGCTGCCAGGACTCTCGGTGTCGCCGCTCTCGGTGCCGCTTTCGCCGCTGCCGCGGCGGGTACCGCCTCCGCCACCGCGCTGCCCGTCGGCGCCGCGACGGCCCTGCCGGCCGCCGGTTCCGCGCTGGGTACCGCCACCCAGACCCTCCCGGCCCAGGGCCTGGCCGCCACGCTCCTCGGCAGCGGTCAGACGAAGGTCGTCAACGACGCCGCCGCCCCGGTCAAGGGCCTGCTCGGCGGACTGCCCGCCGGCGGTATGACCACCAGCGGTCTGTCGACCAACGGTCTGCCGCTCGGCGGCTGACCCCCGTACATACGCCGGTGGGGCGGGCACCCGACCCGGGTACCCGCCCCACCGGCGTATGTACGTCACCGCCTCACCAGGCGGTGGCCGCCGACGACTTCTCGGCCGGCAGCAGCAGCCACAGCGCCAGATAGAGCAGGAACTGCGGGCCCGGCAGCAGGCACGAGACCAGGAAGATCACGCGCATGGTTCCCGCGGACGTGCCGAAGCGCCGTGCCAGCGCTGCGCACACTCCGCCGATCATGCGTCCGTCACGGGGGCGGGCAAGTGCGGCCATGGGATGCTCCTTCGCGAACCGTTGCCGGGGAGCAGCTCCGTCGTGCTCCCCATGCATCCATGGTGGCCCCGCGAACAGGGGCAAAGCGTCGCTCTACGGTGCGATACCGACCCTGGAAATCGTCGGGGTCGACCCCTGAGGCGTCTCGTCCCTGGGGCGGGGAACACGCGCCACCCTCACCTGCCCACGGCGGCGCAGCCGTCTCCGGCCCATCGGCACCACCACGAGATGGGCCAGCCCCACACCGACGGTGTTCAGCAGCAGGGAGTCGACATCGACGACCTGCCCCGGCACTCCGGTCTGCGCCAGCTCGATCGCCATGGATATCAGCGCCCCGGCGGCGACGGTACGGGCCAGCGAGGCCCACGGGGACACCAGGAGCCGTCCCCCGGCCATCGGCAGCAGCACCCCCAGCGGCGCCAGCAGCAGCAGTCCCGACCCGATCCGGTGCGCCGCCTCGGCCGGGCCGAGAGCCAGGTCCGCCCTTATGCCGGCCAACGGCCGGAGGTTCGCGGCCGTCATCCACGGCACATCCAGCGGACGCAGAGTCAGCCACCCGACAAGCAGCAGATGCGCGAGGAGGAGGAACACCCCGACCGCGCGGAAGCGGATGACGGCTTGGCCGCCCGAACCTTGACGCACGCCTTCCAAGACGCGGCTACCGGCAGGATCGGTTCCGCCCTGCCCCCGGACGGTCCGAACTCCACCCGGCGGCGTGTGGCCCCGGCCCTCAGGACACCTGGTCCGCACCGAGCGTCGGCACGGACTCCGGCCGGTCCTTCGTCTCCGAGGTGCACAGATAGCCACGCGGCGGATAGTTCCCGGGCCCGCCCAGCACCACCGTGCCGTCCGAGGTGAGCGACTCGCTCTCCGCGAACGTGCAGACGATCTGCGCCAGAGCCTGTGACGGCAGGTCCTCGGGCTGCTCGCTGAGCCGCAGCGCGTCCGCCGGGTCACTGCCGCGAGCCCCGTTGATCTGCAGGGTCGCCGGTACGTCGGTGGAGAAGCCGGCCTGCCGCTCGTCGGCGGCCGGCTCCTGCTGCAGCTCGTCGAGGAGCGCCTGCGCGATCCGGATCCGGTTCGACTTCACGCCTTCGACCTGCACCGTGCGGTCCACCGTGACCAGCTGCGAGGCGCAGAGCAGGTAGATCTGCACGGGAATGCCCCGAATCGCCTCCGTGCCGACGTCCTCCGCGGACATCGCGCACGGCACGCGGGACGGCGCGGGGCCGGCGTCGACCGGCACCGACGTGGTCCTGATCCCGCACCCGGCGGCCAGCACCGCGCAGACGACGGCGCCGGCCAGCGCCCCGGTGGTGCGGCGCGCCCGGTGCGTACGACGGTTGCTGCGCCTCACGTCGCGTCCCCCTGCTCGTCCCGGGCCTGCTCACGCTGATCCCGTTCGGTGCGGGTGCGCGCGAGCTGTTCGGCGTCGCGCGGCAGACGCAGCACGAACACCGCGCCGTCACCGTCCGGCGAGTTCGAGGCCGTGATGTCACCGCCGTGGATGTGCGCGTTCTCCATGGCGATCGACAGACCGAGCCCGCTGCCCTCGGAACGCGGCCGGGAGGCGCTGGCCTTGTAGAAGCGGTCGAAGACGTGCGGCAGGACGTCCTCCGGGATACCGGGGCCGTGGTCGCGCACCTCGATGACGAGTTCGTCGCCGTCGGTCCGTACCGCGACCCGTACCGGCGAACCGCCGTGCTTCAGCGCGTTGCCGATCAGGTTCGCCAGGATCACGTCGAGCCGGCGTGGATCGAGGCGGACCATCATGCCGCGCTCGGCGTCCAGATCCACCGCGTCCAGCCAGGCGCGGGCGTCGATGCAGGCGGTGACCTGGTCGGCGACGTCGACCGTGTCGAGGACGAGCCGGGCCGTACCCGCGTCGAAGCGGGTGACCTCCATCAGGTTCTCCACCAAGTCGTTCAGCCGCCGGGTCTCGCTGACCACCAGGTGCACGGCCGGCGCGATCATCGGGTCGAGGCTGTCGGCCTCGTCCTCCAGCACCTCGGCGACCGCGGTGATCGCGGTGAGCGGGGTGCGCAGTTCGTGTGACATGTCGGCGACGAACCGGCGGCTGGCCTCCTCCCGCGCGCTCATGTCCGCGACCTTCTTCTCCAGCGAACTCGCGGCCCTGTTGAACGTCCGGGAAAGATCGGCGAGTTCATCGGTGCCGGACACCACGAGCCGGGTGTCGAGCTTGCCCTCGCCGAGCTTGCGCGCCGCGTCGCCGAGCCGCTGCACCGGCCGCAGCACCGTCGTCGCGGCGGCCTGCGCCAGCAGCGCGGAGCCGACGAGGGCGAGTCCGGTGGCGATACCCAGCGACCAGGCAAGGGAGTTGAGGTCCTGCCGCTCCTGGTCGAGCGATTTCAGCATGTAGCCGGTCGGACCGCCGCCGATGATCTTCGTTCCGGCCACCAGGTACGGCGTACCGCGGATCGAGGTGCGCTGCCAGAACAGGTGGTACGGGTAGGTGCTGCCCGACTCCTCCGGCTGCCGCTTGTTGACCTGCTGCTGCAGCGACAGCGGAACGTTGTCGAGCGTGAACGTGTCCAGGTTCGAGTTGCCCACGATCGGCTTGCCGCCGTCGCGCTTGTCGACGAGCAGCACGCTGTAGCCGGGACTGCTGCTCGCCATCTGCACGGCGGTGTTCTGCAGATCGTCCTTGGTGGGGCGCAACGGCAGCGACGCCGCCCGGTTCTGCATCTCCTGCCGGAAGTCCCCGAGCGCCGCGTCCTGCGTACGCGTCAGCACGGCCTCGCGATTGAGCCAGTACGCGATCCCCGAGGCGGACACCGCGGCGGTCAGCGCCACCAGCGCGAACACGACGACGAGCCGCAGCCGCAGACTGGTCCAGCGAAGACCGCTGAGCAGGCCGCGCCTGGCAGCATCGCTCACTGAGGAGAGTCCAGCCGGTAGCCCACGCCCCGCACCGTACGGATCAGGGTCGGCGAGGACGGTACGTCCTCCACCTTGGCGCGCAGCCGCTGCACGCAGGCGTCGACGAGCCGGGAGTCACCGAGATAGTCGTGCTCCCAGACCAGCCGCAGCAACTGCTGCCGGGACAGGGCCTGTCCCGGCCTGCGGCTCAGCTCCAGCAGGAGCCGCAACTCGGTCGGCGTGAGCTGGAGATCCTCGCCGTTCTTGGTCACCGTCATCGCCGAGCGGTCGATGACCACATTGCCGAACGTCGCCGAGTCGGTGGACTCGCGCTCACCGCGGCGCAGCACCGCGCGGATCCGGGCGTCGAGCACCCTGCCCTGCACGGGTTTGACCACGTAGTCGTCGGCGCCGGACTCCAGTCCGACCACGACGTCGATGTCGTCGCTGCGCGCGGTCAGCAGAATGATCGGCAACTGGTCGGTGCGCCGGATGCGCCGGCACACCTCGAAGCCGTCGATGCCGGGCAGCATCACATCCAGCACGACCAGGTCCGGCCGCTGCTCGCGCAGCAGCTTCAGGCCGTCCTCGCCCGTCGCCGCGGTGGCCACACGGTGGCCCTGGCGTGACAGCGAGAGTTCGAGGGCCGTGCGGATGGCGTCGTCGTCCTCGATCAGCAACAGGAAAGGCACGGGGGTCATTCTGGCCCATGGTGGAGCCTCAGTTCGACACTTGAAGCGCTCTCATGCATTCGGCACGCCGAGGAAATGGCCTGTGACAGGTCTGTGACAGTCGGCGGACAGCGCCATGAAACTGCCCGGGCAAGCTCATTGGCACAAGGAACGGACGGATTTCACCGACGGGGGGCGCGAGATGAACGCACTGCACAGCACCACCTCAAGCGCAGTTGTCACGCGTCTCCACGACGTCGGCAGGGGCACCGAGAAGTCCGGCCCCGCGGGGGGCACCACCCTGTTCGAGCGGAACCGGGAGTTCGGGGCGGGGCGGGGATGCGTCCGGGCCGCCGGGCGTCCGTACCCGTCGGCTGCGGAGCAAGGGCGCAATCCCTGCATGACGGTCGTCGACGCACCCGTGGGGGCCGGCGGGGGAGCCGGGTACGGGGAGGGCTCGGGGGAGCGGAAGCCCCGGGCGGAGGTCTCGGACGCCGAAGCGGCGTTCACGGCCTACGTCGAGGAGCGCCGCGCCTCCCTGTACGCGACCGCCTACCACCTGACCGGTGACCGGTTCGAGGCCGAGGATCTGCTGCAGAGCGCCCTCTTCTCCACGTACCGGGCATGGGACCGGATCAGCGACAAGGCGGCCGTCGGCGGGTATCTGCGCCGCACCATGACCAACCTGCACATCAGCGCCTGGCGCCGGCGCAAGCTGAACGAATACCCGACCGAGGAGCTGCCGGAGACGGCGGGCGACACGGACGCGATGCGCGGCACGGAGCTGCGCGCCGTGCTCTGGCAGGCGCTGGCACGGCTGCCGGAACTCCAGCGCACGATGCTGGTCCTGCGGTACTACGAGGGGCGCACGGATCCGGAGATCGCGTCGATCCTCGACATCAGTGTCGGCACGGTGAAGTCGAGCATCTGGCGGTCGCTGCGGCGGCTGCGCGAGGACGAGGTGCTCAGCTTCGGCCGTGACGAGGAGGAGTCCTTCGGCGAGCTGGTGGCCTGAGGCGACAGGGGGAGGACGGGGGCCGTCGCTTCGGGGGAGGCGGTGGGTCCACGGGGGTACGGGGGGCGCAGTGGGGTCGGATGGGCCGGGGGGTCCCGTCCGGCCCCGCAGTGCGTGTGGGCGGCGGGTGCGAGGGTGGCGTTCTTACGGGGCTCCGCTCCGGACCTCGGTTCTCATATGCCCGGCGGGCGCGAGGGCTTCGCACGGCACGGGCGCGGCATGCTGCGGTCAGTCGCGGGAGCCCGGGATCACCAGGCCTGATTCGTAGGCCGTCACCACCGCCTGGGTCCGGTCGCGCAGGGCCAGTTTGGTCAGGATGCGGCTGACGTGCGTTTTCACCGTCTCCTCCGTGATCAGCAGGCGCGTCGCGACCTCCGGATTGGACAGGCCCTCCGCCACCAGGCGCAGGACCTCGGTCTCCCGGGGGGTGAGTGCGGCGAGGGCGGCCGGGGGCGCGGGGTCCGGCCTGCGGTGCCGGCCGGCGAATTCGCTGATCAGACGGCGGGTGACCGTCGGTGCCAGCAGGGCCTGGCCGGCCGCGATGACGCGCACCGCGTCGAAGAGCCGCTCGGCGGTGACGTCCTTGAGCAGGAAGCCGCTGGCTCCGGCGCGCAGGGCGTCGTACACGTACTCGTCCAGGTCGAATGTGGTCAGGATGAGGATGCGGGGGCCGTCCGGTTGGGTGGTGGCCAGCCGTCTTGTCGCTTCGATGCCGTCCGTGCCCGGCATCCGCACGTCCATGAGGACCACGTCGGGCCGGAGGCCGACGCAGGTCCGTACCGCATCCGCCCCGTCGCACGCCGTGCCGACGACGGTGAAGTCCGGCTGGCTGTCCAGCAGGGCGGCGAAGCCCGTCCGCACGACCTGGTGGTCGTCGGCGACGACGATCCGCACGGCGGGCTGTGGCTCGGTGCTCATCCGGTGGTCTCCGCTCGGGTCGGCAGTACGGTCTCGACGACGAAGCCGCCGCCGTGCGCGGGGCCGGTGCGCAGTTCGCCGCCGACCGCGGCGGCACGCTCGCGCATGCCGGACAGGCCGTGACCGCCCGTCGCGGGCGTGGCCGGCGGACCCGGACCGTTGTCGCGGATGCGCAGGGCCAAGGTGTCGGCGGTGTAGTGCAGTTCCACGTCGACGGCGGCGCCCGGTGCGTGCCGCCGTGCGTTGGTGAGGGCTTCCTGGACGATGCGGTACGCGGCGAGTTCGACGCCCGGATCGAGCGCCGACTGCCGGCCGCGGACGATGAGGCGGGTGCCCGTCCCCGACGCGTCCCGGGACTCGTCGAGCAGGTCGACCAGCTGGCGCAGGCCCGGCTGAGGCTGCCGGTCGGCCGTATCGGCCCCGGTGTCCTCGCGCAGGACGCCGAGCAGCCGCCGCATCTCGGTCAGCGCGGCCCGTGCGGTGTCGCCGATCGACGACAGCCGTTGCGCACCGGCGGCGGGCATTCCGGGGGTGGTCAGCCGTGCCGTCTCCGCCTGTACGGCGACCATCGAGATGTGATGGGCGACGACATCGTGCAACTCACGTGCGATCCGGGCGCGTTCGCCGCGTGCCGTGTGCTCGAGCAGGGTGCTGGTCATCGCCCGGTGCGCGGCGCTCTGGGTGAGTGCCTGGCCATGGGCCCGGCGGGCGATGCCCGCCCACGCCGCGACCGGGGCGAGCGAGGCCAGCAGCACGGTGAGAACGCCGGTTCCGGAGTGCGCCATGGCCGGTCGGACGAGGGCGAGCGGCAGAAAAGGCATGGCGAGGAGCGCCGCCGACCGGGGCGAGCCCGCACGGCCCAGCCGGTGCAGGACGAGCAGCTGGGCGCAGAACCCTGCGACGGTCAGGGAGTGGAACGGGGCCAGGGACAGCACGGTCGCCCCGGTGACCGACGCGGCGGCCGCTGCCGGGCGCAGGAACACCGGGGGCAGTGTGGTGGCCAGGGCGAGCAGGACGAGGAACAGGGCGAACCGGACCGTGACGCCACTGCCCGCCGTCCGCGCGAGCGACTCGGTCACCGCGAGGAGCGCCAGGGCCGTCCCGGCCACCGCAGGCGTACGGGGGTCGGCACCGATACGCCGCCCCCGCTCGGCCCAACCGCCCTGCCGATGCTCGTCCACGTCCGTCATTCTTGCCGCAGGTACGCGCCCGGGCATCCCTCTCATGAGGGACCCGTGGCGCCGGACATCCCTCGTGCCAGGGAGGCCCGAAGTCGCTGTCCGGCGTGACGACCGCGCGGCACCCCGCTGCCTAACCTGCCGGGCATGGAAGCAACCGTGGAAGTCACCGGCCTGCGCAAGCGCTACGGGCCGACCACCGCGCTGGACGGGATGACGTTCACCGTCAGGCCCGGACAGGTCACCGGTTTCGTCGGCCCCAACGGCGCCGGCAAGTCCACCACGATGCGGGTCGTCCTCGGCCTGGACACGGCCGACGAGGGCACCGCGCTGATCGGCGGTCAGCCGTACCGGAACCTGCGGAACCCGCTGAACCACATCGGGGCGCTGCTGGACGCCGCCGCACTGCAGCCGGGCCGGACCGCCCGCAACCATCTGCTGTGGCTGGCCCACTCGCAGGGCCTCGGCGCGCGGCGGGTCGACGACGTCATGGAGCAGGCCGGTCTGGGGCCGGTCGCCGGGCGCCGGACTTCGGGCTTCTCGCTCGGCATGCGGCAGCGCCTCGGAATCGCTGCCGCACTGCTCGGCGACCCGCCCGTGATCATGCTGGACGAGCCGTTCAACGGTCTGGACCCGGAAGGCATCGTGTGGATGCGCGACTTCCAGCGCGCACTGGCCGCACAGGGCCGGGCGGTGCTGCTGTCCAGCCATCTGATGAGCGAACTGCAGGACACCGCCGACCATCTGGTGGTGGTCGGGCGCGGCAGGGTCATCGCCGACACCAGCGTGCGCGAGCTGATCGGGACCGCGTCCGGCGACCGGGTCACACTGCGGACCTCGGCACGGTCGGAGGCGATGACGGCGCTGGCGTACGCGGGAGCCACCGTGGCGGCCACCGACCGCGACACGCTCACCGTCTCCGGGCTGGCGGCGGAGCACGTCGTCACGCTGCTCGGCGAGAGCGGAGTGCCGTTCTCGGAAGTGTCCGCGCACCGCGCGACGCTGGAGGAGGCGTACATGGAACTCACCAGGGACGCGGTCGAGTTCCGGGCCGCGGCGGTCGAGGAGCCGGCCCGATGAGCGGCACGGCGACCGCTGCCCCGGCTCCGTACCGCTCCGGAACTCGGGTCGGGCGCACCGGGTTCGCGCAGCAACTGCGGGCCGAGTGGACCAAGTTCCGTACGGTGCGGGGCTGGGTCGCCGGACTCGCGGCCGCGGCGCTGGTGACCGTACTGATCGGGCTGATCGGCGCCCCTGCCGGGCGGCCCACCTGCGAGGACCCGAACCAGCCCTGCACCGGTGCCAGGGGGCCCGGCGGCGAGGCGGTGACGGACCGCTTCTACTTCGTGCACCGGCCGCTGACCGGGGACGGCAGCATCACCGTACGGATGACGTCGCTGGTCCCGGACGGCGCGAAGGGCGGCCTGCCGCCGTGGGCGAAGGCGGGGATCGTCCTGAAGGCGGGCGACCGGGCGGGGTCGGCGTACGCGGCCGTCATGACCACCGCAGGGCACGGCGTGCGGATGCAGTACGACTACACGCAGGACACGGCGGGCGCCCCCGGCGCCGTATCCGCCGCGTCCCCGCACTGGCTGCGGCTGACCCGGGCCGGGGACACGGTGACCGGCTATCGGTCGGCCGACGGGGCGCGCTGGACCGCGATCGCCACCGTGCGGCTGGCCGGACTGCCGTCGCAGGTGCAGGCCGGGCTGTTCGCAGCCTCGCCGCCCGCCACGGAGTCGACGGCCCAGAAGTTCGGCGGGCGGAGCAACAGCGGGGCGCCCACCCGGGCCACCGGTGTCTTCGACCATGTCGCTCTCGGCGGGGCGGAGTCCGGGGATGCGGCGTGGCGCGGTGAACAGATGGGCGGCCCCGCCGACGACTTCGCGTCGGACGGCACGTTCCGCCGGACCGGTGGAACGTTCACCGTCACCGGGTCCGGCGACATCGCACCGGAGGTGGGCGGACCCATGACCGCGGGCGGGCGGACCATCGAGCGCAGCCTGGCCGGCACGTTCGTCGGGCTGATGCTGGTGATCGCCGTCGGGGCGACGTTCGTCACCGCCGAGTACCGGCGGGGGCTGATCCGTACCACCCTCCTGGCGAGTCCGCGGCGGGGCAGGGTGCCGGCGGCGAAGGCCGTCGTCCTCGGTGCCGTCACCTTTGCGGCCGGGCTGCCGGCCGCGGCGGCGGCCGTGCTGCTCGGCGAGCGGCTGGGGCGCCCCGGCGGTTTCGACTTCCCGGTCGGCACGCTCGCGGAGCTGCGCGTGGTGGCCGGCACGGCGGCCCTGCTCGCCGTCGCCGCGGTGCTCGCCATGGCCGTCGGCACCGTACTGCGGCGCAGTGCCGGGGCGGTCACCGTGGTGTTCGCGGCGATCGTCCTGCCGTACATCCTCGCGACCGCCTCGATCCTGCCGGCCGGGCCCTCGCAGTGGCTGCTGCGCCTCACTCCGGCGGCGGGCTTCGCCGTCCAGCAGAACATGCCGCAGTACGCGCAGGTGGACGGCGACTACACACCGGCCTTCGGCTACTTCCCGCTGCCGCCGTGGGGCGGCTTCGCGGTGCTCTGCGGTTGGACGGCTGTCGCGCTGGGCGCGGCGGTGTTCGTGATGGGGCGGAGGGACGCATGAAGCAGACCCTCCACGCGGAGTGGACGAAGCTGCGCACCGTGACGGCCCCGTGGTGGCTGCTCCTCGCCACCGTCGTGTCCACGGTGGCGGTGAGCGCCGCGACGGCGGCCGCCGCACAGTGCGCGCCGACGGGCTGTCACCAGGACGTCGTCAGGCTCAGCCTGACCGGGATCCAGCTCGGACAGACCGTCGTCGTCGTCCTGGCCGTCCTGATGATCAGCGGCGAGTACAGCACCGGCATGATGCGCACCACCCTGATGGCGACACCGCGCCGGTCCACGGTCCTGGCCGCGAAGGCGGTCGTCCTCACGGGGGTGGTGCTGGTCGCCGGGGCGGTCGCGGTGCTCGGCTGCCTGCTGGTGGCGGGGCTGATTCTGCCGGGCAACGGTTTCACGACGACGCAGGGCCATGCGCTGCTGTCCCCGGCCGACGGTCCGACGCTGCGCGCGGCAGCCGGTTCGGTGCTGTACCTGGTGCTGATCGCCCTGCTCGGCCTCGGTGCGGCCACCGCGGTCCGGGACTCGGCGGCGGCGGTCGCGGTCGTGCTCGGCCTGCTCTTCGTCCTGCCGATCCTCACGCAGCTGGTCGCCGACCCGGACCGGCACCGGCACCTGCAGCAGATCGCCCCGATGACGGCGGGGCTCGCCGTCCAGGCCACCGTCGATCTCGACGCCCTCCCCGTCGGCCCGTGGGCCGGGCTGGGGGTGCTCGCGGGGTGGGCGGTGGCCGCGCTGCTCGGAGGCGTGCTGGCCCTCAGGCTGCGGGACGCGTGAACTCCCGGCGTCCTCCCGGCTACGCCACCTCGCGTGCCACCGGGGCCCGGCGGCAGCGGCCGGCTGCGGCTGCCGCCAGGCGGCCCAGCGCCTCCTGCTTTCCGCAGGGATACGCACCGAGTGCCGTCTGCCGCGCCACGATCCGGCGTTCCGCCCGCATCAGCCGCCAGCCGCGCCGCAGCAGGAACGGCACCGACTTCCGGCCCTCGCGCAGATCCCGCAGCAGCCTGCGGCGGAACGTCGTCGAGGGGCGGCCGCGCAGGCACAGCGCGTCCGCCAGGACACCCAGCTCCTGGCAGCGCTCCACTATGTCCGCCGCGAAGATGCCCTCGGCCACGAACAGCGGAGTGCGCTCGATGTGGAACGCCTCGCGGCCGACACGGGAACTGGTGCCGATGTCGTACACCGGGACGTCCGTACGCCCCGTGCGGCACAGCTCAGCGATTGCGGCGACCGCCGCATCCGCGTCCCAGGACTGTGCGGAGTCCCAGTCGATGTCCGAACTGCCCGGAACGATCGGCAGCGTGGGGTCGTCGCCCTCCTTGTAGAAGTCGTCCAGGCGCAGCACCGGAAGGTCGGTGCGGGCGGCGAGGGAGGACTTGCCTGAGCCGGAGGGGCCCGCGAGCAGCACGACGCGGGTCGGAATCGATTGGGAACTCACGGGACACCAGTCTGGGGCATTGAGCCGCGCAGGGGATCCCCCGGTGCCCGTGTTGGTATCCAGCATCACACCTCAACTACGCTGCGCATCCAGATGATTACTCGATCGGTCTCGATCGGGTGGGAACTCCATGGCGCGTCATGCACTTTCCGGGTCCCGGCGCCGCGTGCTGCTGCGCGCAGGTCTGACCGTCACCGCGGTGGGCGCCGCGTTCGGCGCGGGGGGTGCGGCCGCCCAGGCTGCGCCGCTGCCCAACGCGCTGCCCTCGGGCGCCGGCAGCGGCCTCGGCGCGCCGAGTGAGGGGCCCGGCGGCGCGGTCGCCGGGGCGCTCGGGAGCACGGTCTCGCCGGTCACGACGCTGCAGCCCGACCCGCCGGCCAAGACCGGCGTGGACCCGTTGGCCAACGGGGTGGGCACGCAGGTGGCCGACTTCGAGCCGCTCTCCACAGCCATCGTCACCGATCCGCTGACCAGCGGTGGTGCTCTGCAGGACCTGGCGCCGGTGGGTCGGGCGACGGGGCTGCTCCACGGCTGATCCCGGCGCGCGGAGCTGCGGCCCGCCCCTCCGCGGTGTTGCGGAGGGGCGGGCCGCAGGTGTGCCGGTCAGGTGTGCCGGTCAGTAGGAGGAACCAGAGGTGCCGAGCGCGCCTGTCGGGTGCCAGACCGTCTTCGTCTCCAGGAAGGCCGTCAGGCGGTCCGTACCCGGGTCGGCCGACCAGTCTTCTCCGTCCACAGCCTGTGGACGAGCGGCGCCCTGCACTTCCTTCCCGGGGTGGTGGCGGGAGGCGGATGGGCGGCGGACCCGCTTCAGGTTGTCCGCCGCCGCGATCTCCAGCTCCTTCGCCAGCTCGGCGCCGGCGCCCGTGAGGTCGATCGCGTTGACGTCCTGGTGGGCCGCGAGCGGGGCCGCGAGCTCCGCCGTCCGTCCGGACAGGATGTTCACCACACCGCCCGGCAGGTCGGAGGTGGCCAGCACCTCGCCCAGGGACAGGGCGGGGAGCGGGGCGTCGGTGGACGCGATGACGACCGCCGTGTTGCCGGTCGCGATCACCGGGGCGACGACCGACACCAGGCCCAGGAACGACGACTCCTGCGGTGCGAGGACCGCGACCACACCGGTCGGCTCGGGCGTGGACAGGTTGAAGAACGGCCCCGCGACCGGGTTCGCCCCGCCCACGATCTGGCCGATCTTGTCGGTCCAGCCCGCGTACCAGACCCAGCGGTCGATCGCCGCGTCCACGACGGCCGCCGCCTTGGACTTCGACAGCCCTTCCGCGTCCGCCACTTCACGTACGAACTGGCCCCTGCGGCCCTCCAGCATCTCCGCGATGCGGTAGAGGATCTGGCCGCGGTTGTACGCCGTCGCGCCCGACCAGCCGCCGAACGCCTTGCGGGCGGCCACGACCGCGTCACGCGCGTCCTTGCGGGACGACTGCGGGGCGTTCGCCAGCCATGTGCCCTTGGAGTCCGTCACCTCGTACACCCGGCCGCTCTCGGAGCGGGGGAACTTGCCCCCGACGTACAGCTTGTAGGTCTTGAAGACAGTGAGTCGGTGCTCAACCGTGCTCATCAGCGCTCCCCCTCCGGGTTCGACGGGGCGAGGTACGCCTCCAGGCCGTGACGGCCGCCTTCGCGGCCGAAGCCCGATTCCTTGTAGCCGCCGAACGGCGAGGTCGGGTCGAACTTGTTGAACGTGTTGGCCCAGACGACGCCCGCCCGGAGCTTGTTCGCCACAGCGAGGATGCGCGAGCCCTTCTCCGTCCAGATGCCGGCCGACAGGCCGTACTGGCTGTTGTTGGCCTTGGCGACCGCCTCGTCCGGTGTACGGAACGACAGGACGGACAGCACCGGGCCGAAGATCTCGTCACGGGCGACGGTGTGCGCCTGGGTGACGTTCATGAACAGCGTCGGGGCGAACCAGTAGCCGGCAGACGGGAGTTCGCACGGGGCGGACCAGCGCTCGGCGCCCTCCGCCTCGCCCGTCTCGACCAGCGCCGTGATCCGGGAGAGCTGCTCCGCCGAGTTGATCGCACCGATGTCCGTGTTCTTGTCCAGCGGGTCGCCGAGGCGCAGCGTGGACAGCCGGCGCTTCAGGGACTCCAGGAGTTCGTCCTGGACGGACTCCTGGACCAGCAGCCGCGAGCCTGCGCAGCAGACCTGGCCCTGGTTGAAGAAGATGCCGTTGACGATGCCCTCGACGGCCTGGTCGATCGGGGCGTCGTCGAAGACGATGTTCGCGCCCTTGCCGCCCAGCTCCAGGGTGACCTTCTTGTCCGTGCCGGCGACCTGGCGGGCGATGGCCTTGCCGACCGCGGTCGAGCCGGTGAAGGCGACCTTGTCGACGTCCGGGTGCGCGACGAGGGCCGCGCCCGCGTCCCCGTACCCGGTGAGGATGTTCACGACGCCCTTGGGCAGGCCCGCCTGCCGGCAGATGTCCGCGAAGAACAGGGCGGAGAGCGGGGTCGTCTCGGCCGGCTTGAGGACCACCGTGTTGCCGGTGGCGAGCGCCGGGGCGATCTTCCAGGCCAGCATCAGCAGCGGGAAGTTCCACGGGATGACCTGACCCGCGACGCCGAGGGGGCGGGGGTTCGGGCCGTAGCCGGCGTGGTCGAGCTTGTCGGCCCAGCCCGCGTAGTAGAAGAAGTGCGCCGCGACCAGCGGGAGGTCCGCGTCGCGGGTCTCCTTGATCGGCTTGCCGTTGTCGAGGGTTTCGAGAACGGCGAGCTCGCGGCTGCGCTCCTGGATGATCCGGGCGATCCGGAAGAGGTACTTGGCGCGCTCGGAGCCGGGCAGCGCCGACCACTTCTCGAACGCCTTGCGGGCCGCCTGCACGGCCCGGTCGACGTCCGCGGCGCCGGCCTGCGCGACCTCGGAGAGGACCTCCTCGGACGACGGGGAGACCGTCTTGAAGACCTTGCCGTCGGCCGCGTCGGTGAACTCGCCGTCGATGAACAGCCCGTACGAGGGTGCGATGTCGACGACCGACCGTGACTCGGGGGCGGGTGCGTACTCGAATGCAGATGCCATGGGGATCAGTCCACCGTCACGTAATCGGGGCCGGAGTAACGGCCGGTGCTGAGCTTCTGGCGCTGCATCAGCAGGTCGTTGAGCAGGCTGGAGGCGCCGAAGCGGAACCAGTGGTTGTCCAGCCAGTCCTCGCCGACGGTCTCGTTGACCAGGACGAGGAACTTGATCGCGTCCTTCGAGGTTCGGATGCCGCCGGCTGGCTTCACACCGATCTGCACCCCGGTCTGCTGCCGGAAGTCGCGCACCGCCTCCAGCATCAGCAGGGTGTTCGCGGGCGTGGCGTTCGTCCCGACCTTGCCGGTCGACGTCTTGATGAAGTCCGCGCCCGCCAGCATCCCGAGCCAGGAGGCGCGGCGGATGTTGTCGTACGTGGAGAGCTCGCCGGTCTCGAAGATGACCTTGAGGCGGGCGTCGGTGCCGTCGGCACGGGCGCACTCGGCCTTCACGGCGAGGATCTCCTCGTACACCTTGAGGTAACGGCCGGAGAGGAACGCACCCCGGTCGATCACCATGTCGATCTCGTCGGCCCCGGCCGCCACGGCGTCGCGGACGTCCGCGAGCTTGACGTCGAGCGCGGCGCGTCCGGCCGGGAAGGCCGTCGCGACGGACGCCACCTTCACGCCGGAACCGGCCAGCGCGGCGGCGGCCGTCGCCGCCATGTCGGGGTACACGCAGACCGCGGCGGTGCGCGGGGTCGTGCGGTCGGTCGGGTCGGGGTTGACGGCCTTGGCGGCGAGAGCCCGGACCTTGCCCGGGGTGTCCGCGCCTTCCAGTGTCGTCAGGTCGATCATCGAGATGGCGAGGTCGATGGCGTACGCCTTGGCCGTCGTCTTGATCGAACGGGTGCCGAGGGACGCGGCGCGCGCTTCGAGGCCGACGGTGTCGACGCCGGGCAACCCGTGCAGGAAGCGGCGCAGCGCACTGTCGGACGCGGTCGCGTCGGAGAAGGGGATACCTCCCACGCGTTCGGCCGTGGTGGAGGGTGCAGTGGTGGGCATGGTCACCAGGGCAGCATATCTACGCGCGTAGCGGCCTGTACAGGGGGGCCCGCTTTCCGGGTTTGTGCGGGCACCGGTCCTGCGGGCGGCCGCCCGCTCCGTCGTACGTCTTGAGCATCATGCAGAATTGGGCCCATGACGAGCCCCACGCCCCCCGCCGAGCCCACGTACGCCGACCGGGCCTTCCGGTCGCCCGCCGGGCTGGTGGGCGGTGTGCTGCTGATCCTGCTCCTCGGCTGGATGGGCATCGACGCGGCGTTCCGGGGCCACGGACGGGTGCCGTGGCTGGCACTGTCCGGGCTGCTGACGATCGTGCCGCTGATCGTCGCGTTCACGCTGCGCCCGGCCGTGTTCGCGAACGACCAGCGCATCCGGATCCGCAACCCGTTCCGGACGATCACGATGCCGTGGACGTCGGTCGCGGGCATCCGGGCCAGGTTCTCCACCGAACTGTTCACCGAGGACGGCAAGAAGTACCAGCTGTGGGCGGTGCCGGTGTCGCTGCGGCAGCGGAAGAAGGCGGCGCGGCAGCAGTCGCGCAAGTCGCAGGATGATCCGCACCGGCGGACGTCGGTGCATGCGGACGTCCGGGACACGACGGCGCGGACCGCGGCGACGGATCAGGCGGTGGCGGATCTGCAGGAGCTCGCCGAGCGGGCGGCGGCCGGCGGCGCCGACGGCTCCGGGGTGGTCGAGGTGCGGTGGGCGTACGAGGTCATGGTGCCGGCGGTGGTGGGCGCCGTGGTGTTGGCCGTGCTGCTGGCGATCGGCTAAGGGCCGTCCCGCAATCCCTGGCGGGCGCACGACGCCGGCTGCGGCCCCTCGCCGCGTTGTCGGAACGCCCGAATACGCCCCGTACGAGGACGCCCCTCCGCCTTGCGATGCACCACATCCGACGCCGCGCGCTGATCCACCAGGGATTACGGGACAGCCCTCAGGCGGACGACGCACGGCCTTCGGCTGTGCGTCGTCCCTCGTCCTCATGGCATCGAGAGGCCTGCCCGATCCGGCCGGGAGCTGTCCTCACGCGCCGGGCATGCGGTGGTCCGACGCTGTGGCTCTGGGCGGCCCCGGCGCCGGCAGGGACTCACCGGTGCAGTGGTGCGGACGACCGCCTCGACCACGGCGGCGCGGTCCGCACCAGCAGCGGGCCGGGCCGGGCGCATGCCGGGCCCGAACCCGGCCGAAGGGGCGGAGCCGCTCAGATCCCCGCGGCCGCCGACAGATCCCGCTTGATCCCGGCGAGCAGCTCGGCGCCTTTCGCGCGGGCGGCGGAGAGCTCGCCCGCCGAACCGACCGGCACCACGACCTCCAGGTAGCACTTGAGCTTCGGCTCGGTGCCGCTCGGGCGGACGACCACCCGGGCGCCCTGCAGGTGGTAGCGGAGCCCGTCGGTGGGCGGCAGGTGCTCCGTACCCTCCGACAGGTCCTCGGCCGAGGTGACGGCGAGGCCCGCCAGTGCGGTCGGCGGGGTGTCGCGCAGCCGCCGCATGGCGTCCGCGATGACCGAGAGGTCCTCCACCCGGACCGACAGCTGGTCGGTGGCGTGCAGCCCGTACTCGACCGCGATGTCGTCGAGGAGATCGAGGAGCGTGCGCCCCTGCTCCTTGAGCACGGAGGCCAGCTCGGCGACGAGCAGTGCGGCCGTGATGCCGTCCTTGTCGCGTACACCGTCGGGATCGACGCAGTAGCCGAGCGCCTCCTCGTACCCGTACCGCAGGCCGTCGACGCGGGCGATCCACTTGAAGCCGGTCAGCGTCTCCTCGTACCCGTTGCCCGCCTTTTCGGCGATCCTGCCGAGCAGCGACGAGGAGACGATCGATTCGGCGAAGACACCGGTGGCACCGCGGGCGACCAGATGCGCGGCGAGCAGCGCGCCGACCTCGTCGCCGCGCAGCATCCGCCAGCCGCCGTCCACCGCGGTGTCCGGCACGGCCACGGCGCAGCGGTCGGCGTCCGGGTCGTTGGCGATGACGAGGTCCGGGTTCGCGCGCCGGGCGGTGGCGAAGGCGAGATCCATCGCGCCGGGCTCCTCCGGGTTGGGGAACGCGACGGTGGGGAACGCCGGATCGGGCTCGGCCTGCTCGGCGACGAGCACGGGGGCGGGGAAACCGGCGCGGGCGAAGGCGGCGGTCAGGACGGACGTGCCGACGCCGTGCATCGCGGTGTACACCGCCTGGGCGGTGCGCGGGGACCCGGCGGTGAGCACCGCGTCCGTACGGGCCAGATAGGCGTCCAGGACCTCGTCGCCCAGGATCTCCCAACCGCTCTCCGGCCGGTCGACGCCCGCCAGCGGGCCGACCGCTGCGATCGCGTCGGCGATCTCGCCGTCGGCCGGGGGCACGATCTGCGAGCCGTCACCGAGGTAGACCTTGTAGCCGTTGTCGCGCGGCGGGTTGTGGCTGGCGGTCACCTCGACACCGGCGACGGCACCCAGGTGCCTTATGGCGTACGCCAGGACGGGGGTGGGCAGCGGGCGGGGCAGGACCGCCGCCCGCAGGCCCGCGCCCGTCATCACGGCCGCGGTGTCACGGGCGAAGTCGGCGGACTTGTAGCGGGCGTCGTACCCGACGACGACCAGGCCGCCGGCCTGTCCCTGCGCCTTCAGATACGCCGCGAGCCCGGCGGCGGCACGGATGACGACGGACCGGTTCATCCGCATCGGACCGGCCCCCAGCTCACCGCGGAGCCCGGCGGTACCGAACTGCAACGTGCCGGCGAACCGTGCGGCGAGCGCGTCGAGGTCCTCGGTGTCGATGAGCTTGGCGAGCTCGTCGCGGGTCTCGGGGTCGGGGTCCTCGGCGAGCCAGGTCCTGGCCCGGGCGATGAGGTCCTGCTGCTGCACGGTGTCCGCCTTTCGGGGTGAGTGGTGTGTGTGGTGGGGCGGGGTGGATGACGTGGCGCGGGGTGGGCCGCTGCGCGGGGCCCGTTCCCCTGCCCGCCCCTTCCCGAAACCGGCTCCGCCCCGGCCCCCGGTCCGGAGGTCCGGGGCGGCGGCCCCGGAACGGGCCGCCGAAGGCGGCCCGCCCGGCCTGATCAGATGCGGTCCAGCACCCGCGCCAGCAACGACCCCATGCGCGCCGCGGAATCCCGTCCCGCCTGCAGCACCTCTTCATGGTTCAGCGGCTCCCCGCTCAACCCGGCGGCCAGATTGGTGACGAGCGAAATGCCCAGCACCTCCGCCCCTGCCTCCCGCGCGGCGATCGCTTCGAGCACGGTCGACATGCCCACCAGGTCGCCGCCCATCACGCGCACCATGTTGATCTCCGCCGGAGTCTCGTAGTGCGGGCCGGGGAACTGCACGTACACGCCCTCTTCGAGCGTCTCGTCGATCTCCTTGCACAGCGCGCGCAGACGCGGCGAGTACAGGTCGGTCAGGTCGACGAAGTTGGCGCCGACGATCGGCGAGGCCGCGGTCAGGTTGATGTGGTCGCTGATCAGGACCGGCTGCCCGGGGCGCATGCCCTCGCGCAGACCGCCGCAGCCGTTCGTCAGGACGACGGTCTTGCAGCCCGCGGCGACGGCGGTACGGACGCCGTGCGCGACGGCGGCGACGCCACGGCCCTCGTAGAAGTGCGTGCGGCCGAGGAAGACCAGGGCGCGCTTCTCCCCGATCCGGTACGAGCGGATCGTGCCGCCGTGGCCCTGGACGGCCGGCGGCGGGAAGCCGGGGAGTTCGGTGACCGGGAACTCGGCTTCCGGCGTGCCGAGCGCGTCGCCCGCAGGTGCCCAGCCGGAACCCATCACGAGGGCGACGTCGTGGGTCTCGGCACCGGTCAGCTCGCGCAGGCGGGCAGCGGCGTCGGCAGCGGCGGCGTGCGGGTCGCCCTGGATGTGGTCCGGAATAACAGATGCGTTCACGCGGATGAGCGTAACCGGTGATTCCCTACGCGCGTAGATGCCCCTGCGCAGAGTCTCCGCACGGCCCTTCGTACTTTCACACAGAAGCCGACGGGAGCCCGCGGCTCAGCAGGGGCGTTTGCGCAGCTCCATCACATAGTCGTGCGGCGCGCCCGCCGACTCCGCGGCGTCCGCCAGCTCGCCCAGATAGCGGGCGGAGGGCAGTCCGCCCTCGTACGCGTTCAGCACGTACATCCAGGCCGGCTCCTCGCCGTCCAGGGTGTGCACCCGCACCCGCATCCGCCGGTAGATGTCGAGCCCGACACCCTCCCAGCGGTCCATGGAGTCCTCGTCCATCGGCGCGAGGTCGTACAGAGCCACGAAGACCTGCGAACGCGGCGCCTCCACCACGGTGGCCAGCGCGCCTTCCCAGCCCATCTGCTCCCCGCCGAAGGTCAACCGCCAGCCGTTGAGCCAGCCGGTGCCGCGCAGCGGGGAATGCGGTGCGCGGCGGGTCATCAGCCGCGCGTCGAGGTTGCCGGCGTACGCGGCGTAGAGCGACATGGTTCCGAGGGTACGGGAGGTGGCCCCGGGAGCGGAGAATCCTGTGACGAAGTCCCTGCCGAACGCCGAGGCAGGGGAGCGTGTCGGCGTCCTCGCCGCGGCCCGCCCGGGGGCTCGTCTCACGTATGGAGGGCCCCGGGGCGAAGCATCTTGGCGCGTGCGGGACAATGGAGTACGTACTGCATTCCCCCGGGGTGATCCCCCGGACCCCCGGCCGGGGCGGCAGACGGCCGCGGGATGACATACGCGAGGCGGACTTTTCGTGACCCGGATCGTGATCATCGGCGGCGGACCCGGCGGGTACGAGGCGGCACTGGTGGGCGCCCAGCTCGGCGCGGAGGTGACCGTCGTCGACTGCGACGGCCTCGGCGGCGCGTCGGTGCTCACCGACTGTGTGCCCTCGAAGACCCTGATCGCGACGGCAGAGGTGATGACCACCTTCGACTCTTCGTACGAGGAGCTGGGCATCATCGTCGCCGACGACACGCCGCACATCGAGCAGGCGGCGCGGGTGGTCGGCGTCGACCTCGGCAAGGTCAACCGACGGGTGAAGCGCCTCGCGCTCGCCCAGTCCCACGACATCACCGCCTCCGTCACCCGTGCGGGTGCACGGGTCGTGCGCGGCCGGGGCAGGCTCGTGGGCCTCCAGGCCGCCGACGGCTCCCGCAAGGTCGTCGTCACCGCCGCCGACGGTACGGAGGAGGCGCTCACCGCCGACGCCGTGCTGATCGCGACCGGCGGCCACCCCCGGGAGATCCCGGACGCGCTCCCGGACGGCGAGCGCATTCTCAACTGGACCCAGGTCTACGACCTCGACGAGCTCCCCGAGGAGCTCATCGTGGTCGGCTCCGGTGTCACCGGTGCCGAGTTCGCCGGTGCCTACCAGGCGCTCGGCTCGCGCGTCACCCTCGTCTCGTCCCGCGACCGGGTGCTGCCCGGCGAGGACCCGGACGCGGCCGCCGTGCTGGAGGACGTCTTCCGGCGCCGCGGCATGAACGTCATGGCCCGCTCGCGCGCCCAGGCGGCGAAGCGCGTCGGCGACCGGGTCGAGGTGACGCTCGCCGACGGCCGCGTGATCAGCGGCTCGCACTGCCTGATGGCGGTCGGCGCGATCCCGAACAGCGCGGGCATGGGCCTGGAGGAGGCGGGGGTCCGGCTCAAGGACTCCGGCCACATCTGGACCGACAAGGTCTCCCGCACCAGCGCTCCCGGCGTCTACGCGGCCGGTGACGTCACCGGCATCTTCGCGCTCGCCTCGGTCGCCGCGATGCAGGGCCGGATCGCGATGTACCACTTCCTCGGTGACGCGGTCGCCCCGCTGAACCTGAAGACCGTCTCCTCGAACGTCTTCACCGACCCGGAGATCGCCACGGTCGGCTACACCCAGGCGGACGTCGACTCCGGCGTGATAGACGCCCGTGTGGTGAAGCTGCCGCTGCTGCGCAACCCGCGCGCCAAGATGCAGGGCATCCGGGACGGCTTCGTCAAGATCCTGTGCCGGCCCGGCACCGGCATCGTGGTCGGCGGCTGCGTCGTCGCGCCGCGGGCCAGCGAGCTGATCCACCCGATCTCGATCGCGGTCGACAACAATCTGACGGTGGAGCAGATCGCAAACGCCTTCACTGTGTACCCGAGCCTGTCGGGATCGATCGCAGAAGTGGCACGTCAGTTGCACACCCGGAAGCGCGCAGGCGAGGCGTAGGAACCCGGCATTCCCCGGCAACCCCCGGCAACTCAGGCGGGCGGAGCGTCGGAGGCCGGTCAGTAGGGAACAACAACGGGGCCGCCTATACCACTTGGTGGCCCCGTGTATGTACAACTTCTGTTATTCGGCGCAAACTGCTGAAAACCCCCGGGTGGTCACGTTACTGTCAGTTTCGTGTTCGCTGCAGAACGTCGTCAGTTGATCCTCGAAATGGTGCGCGCCAACGGGGCGGTATCGCTCCGTGAGCTCGCCCGCGTCGTCCAGACCTCCGAAGTGACCGTACGGCGGGACGTGCGGGCACTGGAGGCAGAAGGACTCCTCGACCGCCGTCACGGCGGTGCGGTACTGCCGGGCGGTTTTACGCGGGAGTCCGGCTTTCCGCAGAAATCCCATCTCGCCACCGCGGAGAAGACCGCCATCGCCGACCTGGCCGCGGGCCTCGTCGAAGAGGGCGAGGCCATCGTCGTCGGTGCCGGTACGACCACGCAGGAGCTGGCCCGCCGGCTCGCGCGGATCCCCGGCCTGACCGTCGTCACCAACTCACTGCTGGTCGCCCAGGCGTTGGCCCATGCCAACCGGGTGGAAGTGGTGATGACGGGTGGCACCCTGCGCGGCTCCAACTACGCCCTGGTGGGCAGTGGAGCGGAACAGTCGCTGCAGGGCCTGCGGGTGTCGCGTGCCTTCCTGTCCGGAAGCGGGCTCACCGCGGAGCGCGGGCTGTCCACGTCCAACATGCTCTCGGCGAGCGTCGACCGGGCACTGGTGCAGGCCGCCGCGGAGGTGGTGGTCCTCGCCGACCACACCAAGCTCGGCTCCGACACCATGTTCCAGACGGTGCCCACGGATCTGATCACCCGTCTGGTGACGGACGAACCCCCGGCCCACGACGACCGGTCCGCCACCGAGCTGCAAGCGCTGGCCGATCAGGGTGTACAGATCGCGGTGGCCGGTGCGGGGACGGGGCCGGTCGGGACCGACTCCCTGCCGTCGGGACGTCAGGCACGCCGCGACATGCCGTTGCCCGGTCAGCGGCGTACGCACGGGGGTCCCGGACCGCAGCTGCGCAGCGCGTCGGCGTCCTTGGCGGACCCGTCCCCGGGGGACCGGGCCAGGGTGGCGGACCTGCGCCGCCGCTGAGGGGCGGTCCCGCAATCCCCGGCGGGCGCAGGCGGAATGTCGAGCCGCTCCAGGGCCCCCATGCCGTGAGGTCATGGGGGAGTTGTGAGGAGCGCGGGGGCCCCGGGTGCGGCGCCCCCGGTTTCGGCGCCCTCAACCACCGGCCGCCCGCGGCCCCTTCAACCCCTGCAACGTCAACGTCAGCAGCCGGCCCGCCAGCGCCGGATCCTCCGGCGCCTGCTCCGCCGCCAACGCAATGGCCTTCGTCAGCTGCATCAAGTCACCGATCGACACATCCGCTCGTACCGTGCCACTCGCCTGCGCCCTGGCCAGCAGCCGCGCCCCCGCATCGCGCAGCGGCACATTGCAGTCGGACAGTGCCGAAGTCTCGTCCTGCGACGTCGACATGAGCGCCTGCGCAAGCCCCCGGTACTCACCCGCATGAGTGATGATCGCGCCCAGCCACTCCACCAGGCCGCCGCACGGATTGTCCGCCTCCGCCAGCTCGTGGGAGCGCGTGAGCAGTTCGGCCAGGGCTTCCTGGAAGACCGCGCTCATCAGCGCGTGCCGGTTCGGGAAGTGCCGGTACAGCGTGCCGATCCCCACCCCCGCCCGGCGTGCGATGTCCTCCAGCGACGCGTCCGTGCCGTGTTCGGCGAAGGCCGTACGGGCTTCGCCGAGCAGCCGGTCGTAGTTGCGGCGCGCGTCGGCGCGCATGGGCCGGCCCGGCGTCTGTGCCGTGCTCATCGCCATCGCGCAGTCCTCCCTCTTTCCGCCCCTGGGTCCAGGATGCCATCGCGCAACCGCAGGACGTCTCCCTCCGTGGCGCCGCCGAACAGCCGAGGCCCCCGCGGAGTCGGTCGTACGACTCAGCGGGGGCCTCGGCAGAACGCTTCGCGCCCGATCAGTCCTTGATCTCGCAGATGACGGCGCCCGACGAGATCGAGCTGCCGACCTCGGCGGCGAGTCCCTTCACCGTGCCGGCGCGGTGGGCGTTGAGCGGCTGCTCCATCTTCATGGCCTCCAGGACGACGATGAGGTCGCCCTCCTTGACCTCCTGGCCCTCCCCGACGGCGATCTTGACGATCGTGCCCTGCATCGGGGACGCGAGGGTGTCGCCGGAGACCGCGGAGCCGGTCTTCTTCGCCGCGCGCCGCTTGGGCTTGGCGCCCGCCGCGAGCCCGGTACGGGCCAGGCTCATGCCGAGCGACGACGGCAGGGAGACCTCGAGGCGCTTGCCGCCGACCTCGACGACGACCGTCTCACGGCCGGTCTCCTCCTCGGCCTCCACGTCGGCGGGGGCGGCGAAGGGCTTGATCTCGTTGACGAACTCGGTCTCGATCCAGCGGGTGTGGATACGGAACGGGTTGCTGGTGAACGCCGGGTCGGCGACGACCGCGCGGTGGAACGGGATCGCGGTGGCCATGCCCTCGACGTTGAACTCGGCCAGCGCACGCGCCGCCCGCTGCAACGCCTGCTCACGGGTCGCACCCGTCACGATCAGCTTCGCCAGCAGCGAGTCCCACGCCGGGCCGATCACGGAACCGGACTCGACACCCGCGTCCAGCCGCACGCCGGGACCGGTCGGCGGCGCGAACACCGTCACCGTGCCCGGAGCCGGCAGGAACCCGCGCCCCGGGTCCTCGCCGTTGATCCGGAACTCGAACGAGTGCCCCCGCACCGGCGGGTCGTCGTA
The DNA here is from genome assembly GCF_029428675.1 of Streptomyces sp. JH14. Lineage (GTDB taxonomy): Bacteria > Actinomycetota > Actinomycetes > Streptomycetales > Streptomycetaceae > Streptomyces. Next base: position 4,521,321 of record NZ_JAJNEL010000001.1, read on the forward strand.
ACCGAGCTTCTCCCCGTCCGCGATCCGGAACATCTCCCGGACCAGGTCGATGCCGCTGACCTCCTCGGTCACCGGGTGCTCCACCTGGAGACGGGTGTTCACCTCGAGGAACGAGATCGTGCCGTCCACACCGACCAGGAACTCCACGGTCCCCGCACCGACGTACCCGGCCTCCTTCAGGATCGCCTTCGACGCCGCATACAGCTCGTCGTTCTGCGCCTGGGACAGGAACGGCGCCGGAGCCTCCTCGACCAGCTTCTGGTGACGCCGCTGCAGGGAGCAGTCACGCGTCGACACGACGACGACATTGCCGTGGCTGTCGGCCAGGCACTGCGTCTCCACGTGCCGCGGCTTGTCCAGGTAGCGCTCCACGAAGCACTCGCCTCGCCCGAACGCCGCGACCGCCTCACGCACCGCCGAGTCGTACAGCTCCGGGATCTCCTCCAGCGTCCGCGCGACCTTCAGCCCGCGACCGCCGCCGCCGAACGCCGCCTTGATCGCGATCGGCAGCCCGTGTTCCTTCGCGAACTCCACGACCTCCGCGGAACCCGACACCGGATCCGGCGTGCCTGCGACCAGCGGGGCGCCGGCGCGCTGGGCGATGTGCCGGGCGGCGACCTTGTCGCCCAGGTCCCGGATCGCCTGCGGCGGCGGGCCGATCCACGTCAGCCCCGCATCCAGCACCGCCTGCGCGAACTCGGCGTTCTCCGACAGGAACCCGTAACCCGGGTGGATGGCGTCCGCACCCGAGTCCTTGGCCGCCTGCAGCACCTTGGCCATGTCCAGGTAGCTGGCTGCCGGGGTGTCACCGCCCAGAGCGAATGCCTCGTCGGCCGCACGTACATGCAGAGCGTCCCGGTCCGGGTCCGCGTAGACGGCCACGCTCCCGATCCCGGCATCCCGGCACGCCCGAGCAACACGGACAGCGATTTCGCCACGGTTGGCGATGAGCACCTTGCGCACGATGGCTCCCTCCTTGAAACAAGCTGAGTTTAGGGACTACCGACACGGCCTTACGACCCGTCCCCATTGGTGAGCTTGCCCACACGGAGCGTGATTCGAGGCTTGCTCGAGGCGCGAAATCCCTTGTGACACCACGGTACGCCGGGATCGATGACCGCACAGTAGCCACGAGGTGTGGTCCAGGTCTCTGTTCGATCGAGGCTCGGGTTCCGGCGTTTCTTTGTGGAGAACCTACTAATGGGCGGGTATTTCTTTGCGCGACGCACGCGGGGCGTGACAAGTGGAGCGCATCCGGGCCGCGAGAGGCCGGAGCGGGGCGATCAGTACCGCCGGAACTCTTGTCCGAATGATTACCGGTTAGTAGGGTCCGCGCTACCGCACTTACTACAGGTAACAAGGGGTGAGCGCCGTGGTGCGCAGACCGGTGGCGTTCGTGGCCGCGATCGTGCTGCTGGGGGAGGCAGTGGGCATGGTGCTGCTCAACGGCATCCTGGCGACGGTCGTCGACAACCAGCACATGTCGCTCGCCGGGCTGGACCCGGCCGCCATGTCCACCGGGGCATGGGTGATGGGCGGTGTCGCCGGCCTCTACCTGCTGCTGTGCGGCCTGGTCCTGCTGCTGACCGGCATCCGCGACCGGATTCCCGGGCGCGTCGGACGGATCGCGCTCATCAGCTGCGCCGTGCTGCACGGGGTGCTGGGCGCGCTGACGGTGGGCCTGGTCGGCTGGGCCGCGTTCGCCTTCATGATGGTCGTGCTCGCCATGATCGTGCTCACGCTGGTCGCGTACGGTAACGGAAGCGTGAGCGGAACCGGAAGCGAAACCGCCGCCCCGGACGACAACGGCGACGCCGCAGAGAGTGCTCCGGCGCCCGCGTAGGGGCCGTCCCGTCATCCCTGGTGGATCAGCCGCGGCGTCGGATGTGGCGCACCGCACGGCGGGGGATCGTGCTCGTACGGCGCGTGTTCGGGTGTTCCGGCAACGCGGCGAGGTGCCGCGGCTGTGGTCGTGCGCCCGCCGGGGATGCTGGGACCGCCCTTAGCCCGTTCGGGGGTTTCAGACCCACAGATCGGTGACCGAGAAACCCAGTTGGCCCAGCAGCCGGCGCAGCAGCGGCAGGGAGAGGCCGATGACGTTGCCGTGGTCGCCCTCGATGGAGTCGACGAACGGGGCCGAGCGGCCGTCCAGCGTGAAGGCGCCCGCGACATGGAGCGGTTCACCCGAAGCGACGTACGCGGAGATCTCGGCGTCCGTCGGCTCGCCGAACCGGACGAGGGTGGACGCGGTCGCGGAGGCCGCGCGCCCGGTCGCGGTGTCGAACACACTGTGGCCCGTCTGCAGGACGCCGGTCCGGCCGCGCATGGATTTCCAGCGGGCCGTGGCCTCCTCGCTGTCGGCCGGCTTGCCGAGCGCCTTGCCGTCGAGCTCGAGAACCGAGTCGCATCCGATGACGAGGGCGCCCGCCGCCTCGGGCCGGGCGGCCACGGTGGCGGCCTTGGCCTCGGCGAGCACAAGTGCCAGCTCGGCGGGTGTCGGGGCGGACAGTGCGTCCTCGTCCACCCCGCTGACGATCACCTCCGGCGCGAACCCGGCCTGACGCAGCAGGGCGAGGCGGGCGGGGGAGGCGGAGGCGAGCACGAGTCGGCGCTGATCAGTCATGCCGGTCATCGTAGAAGCACCGGGCGCGTCACAGGACCACGCGCCCGCAGGCAGGTCCGGCACCGGGCACGGCCTCAGCGCGTGCCCAGTACGAACATCGCGATCACCATTGCGCACGCGAGCACGAGGCCCACCCGCCGCATCATGTCCTGGGCGTCGCGCAGCTCTTTGGGGGGCTTGTTCTCGGGGTCCGACCACAGCATGGTCCCGATCCTGCTGCGGCCGCTGCCGGGCCGCCTGAGTACGGGTACTCAGCCGCCCCGTGCGCACGGACCAGATCGCTCCGTGGTGATATGGCGACATGGCGACAGGCCCGGAACCCCACCGGGGTTTCCGGACCTGTCGAAGACGCTCATCGACCCCGACGGGCCAGGGCCGGAAAGGCCCTACACGGGCCAGTAGGTCCGTGCCCAGGCGCGTGGGCCGGGGCGGGGCCGGTCGTGGCGCGCGATGCGGCCGGGGTCGGACCATTGCTCGGGCAGGTCCGGCCCGTCGGGCGGTACGGCGGCCGTGGCCGCGGCGCGTGCCTGGACCACCGCGAGTGCGGCGGCCAGTTCCTCCGGGGTCGGGTTGCCCCGTATGACCTTGATCATGGTCAGGACCCTTTCTAGAGGGGGATGTTGCCGTGCTTCTTCGGGGGCAGGGATTCGCGCTTGGTGCGCAGCTGGCGCAGGCCCTTGACCACGTGGGCCCGGGTGTCGGACGGCATGATCACCGCGTCGACGTAGCCGCGCTCGGCCGCCACGTACGGGTTGAGCAGGGTGTCCTCGTAGTCGGCGATCAGCTCGGCGCGGGTGGCCTCGATGTCGTCCGCGGCTGCGATGGTGCGGCGGTGCAGGATGTTCACCGCGCCCTGGGCGCCCATCACCGCGATCTGCGCGGTCGGCCAGGCGAGGTTGATGTCCGCGCCCAGGTGCTTGGAGCCCATGACGTCGTACGCGCCGCCGAACGCCTTGCGGGTGATCACGGTGATCAGCGGGACGGTCGCCTCCGCGTAGGCGTAGATCAGTTTGGCGCCGCGGCGGATGATGCCGCCGTACTCCTGGTCGACGCCGGGCAGGAAGCCGGGGACGTCGACGAAGGTCAGCACGGGGACGTTGAAGGCGTCGCAGGTGCGGACGAAGCGTGCGGCCTTCTCGCTCGCGTTGATGTCCAGACAGCCCGCGAACTGCATCGGCTGGTTGGCGACGATGCCGACGGGGTAGCCCTCGACGCGCCCGAAGCCGGTGATGATGTTCGGCGCGAACAGGGCCTGCGTCTCCAGGAACTCGCCGTCGTCCAGCACGTGCTCGATGGCGGTGTGCATGTCGTAGGGCTGGTTCGCCGAGTCGGGGATGAGGGTGTCGAGCTCGCGGTCCTCGTCGGTCGTCGCGAGATCCGCCGTTTCCGGGAAGGCGGGTGCCTCGGAGAGGTTGTTCGACGGGAGGTACGACAGCAGCGACTTGACGTACTCGATGGCGTCCTTCTCGTCGCCCGCCATGTGGTGCGCCACACCGGAGGTGGTGTTGTGCGTGCGGGCTCCGCCCAGCTCCTCGAAGCCGACGTCCTCGCCGGTGACCGTCTTGATGACGTCGGGGCCGGTGATGAACATGTGCGAGGTCTTGTCGACCATGACCGTGAAGTCGGTGATCGCGGGGGAGTAGACCGCGCCGCCCGCGCACGGTCCGACGATCAGCGAGATCTGCGGGACGACACCCGAGGCGTGCACATTGCGGCGGAAGATCTCGGCGAACAGGCCGAGCGCCGCGACACCTTCCTGGATGCGGGCGCCGCCGCCGTCGTTGATGCCGATGACGGGGCAGCCGGTCTTCAGTGCGAAGTCCATCACCTTGACGATTTTCTCACCGTAGACCTCGCCGAGCGACCCGCCGAAGATGGTGAAGTCCTGCGAGTACACGCAGACGGGGCGGCCGTCGACCGTGCCGTAGCCGGTGACGACACCGTCTCCGTACGGGCGGTTCTTCTCGATGCCGAAGTTGGTGGAACGGTGCCGGGCGAACTCGTCGAGCTCCACGAAGGAGCCCTCGTCGAGCAGGAGATCGACCCGCTCACGGGCGGTCAACTTGCCCTTGGCGTGCTGCTTTTCGACCGCGCGTGCGGATCCGGCGTGGGTCGCCTCGTCGATACGGCGCTGCAGGTCCGCGATCTTGCCCGCGGTGGTGTGGATGTCGATCTCTTCCGGCTCGGACATCGGGTGGCGGCTCCCTGCCTGGTCACGGGGACGACTTACTGGTGGGTTCTGCGGCTGCGCGCGAGGCCGTGTGCGCGGCGACTGCCGGTCCGGCAGCTGCCGGTCGGACTCTGAACAGCTACTGATCCGTAGCGTATCGGCGCGGATACGGTTCGGCAGTGCGTCGTTTGCCACACCTAGGGTGGCTTGCATGACACCTCCGGATGCGTCACCGAACCGCTGGTCGGACCTGGACCGGCCGCCTCTGAACGTCCCCGCGCTGCGCCGTGGGCTGCTGCGGCCGGGCGCGCTGTGGACCTCGCTCGACGTCGTGGACTCCACCGGGTCCACCAACACCGACCTCGCCGCACGGGCGGCGGAGCTCGTCGAGGGCACCGTCCTGGTCGCTGAGGAGCAGACCGCGGGCCGCGGCCGCCTCGACCGGTCCTGGACGGCGCCGGCCCGCTCGGGGCTGTTCTTCTCCGTCTACCTCGTCCCCGGCGACGACGTGCCGGTCCACCGTTGGGGCTGGCTGCCGCTGCTCGCCGGTGTCGCGACCGCCACCGGTCTGGCAAAGGCGGCAGGCGTCGACACGGCACTCAAATGGCCCAACGACCTGCTGGTCGATGTCGCGGGAGAGGAACGCAAGGCGGGCGGCATCCTGGCGGAACGGGCCGGGAACGGCGTCGTCATCGGCATCGGTGTCAATGTCACCCTGCGCGCGGCCGAACTGCCCGCCCCGACGGCCGCCTCGCTGTCGCTGGCCGGGGCGGTCTCCACGGACCGGGAGACGCTCCTGCGCGGCGTGCTGCGCTCACTGGACCACTGGTACGGCGAGTGGCGTGCGGCAGGCGGTGACGCGGCGCGGAGCGGCCTGCAGGCGGCGTACGCGGCAGGCTGCGCGACGCTGGGCAGGACGGTACGGGCCCAGCTGCCCGGCGACCGGTCGGTCGTCGGCGAGGCGGTGGCGATCGACGGCGACGGCCGCCTGGTCCTGTCCACCGCCGACGGCGTCCAGGAGCCGCTGTCGGCGGCCGACATCATCCACCTGCGCGGTACGGACGACACCCTCACCTGAGCACACCCGGCCCGGGCCCCCGCTTGCCGTCCCCGGGCCGCTCCCGGCCCCTGCCCGGTGGAAGGCACCCCAGGGGCCACACCGCACGCGCCCGGCCCGCCACCGGCTGTTCCCGGGCCGCGCCCGGCCCCCCTGCCCGATGGCGGCCCCGCACGGAGCCCCGCCCCGCGTACCCGGCCCTTTCCTGCCCGATGGCGACGACCCACGGGCCCCCGCCCCGCGTACCCGGCCCGCCACCAGCCGTTCTCCGGGTGCTCCCGGACCTCCACCCCGTGGAAACCGCCCACCGAGGAGCACCCCCCGCGGCCCCTGCACCCGGCCAACCCCGTACCCGGGCGCCCTGGGGACGTGAGGTAGCGCACATCTGCCGTATCGTTGAGGCGATCCACCGACAGATCGGCAGGGCAGTGCGCAGGGAACGGGCAGGAGGCGGCTGGTGACCGTCGACGACACGACCTCCGGTGCGGGCGCGGAGCCCCGGCCGGAGCCCTCGGTCCACGCGACACCGCATCACGAAGTCGACCACACGGCCGAACCGACCGACGATCCCCTTGCGATCCGGCTGGAACAGCTGATTCTGGGCGCCGACCGTCGCTATACCCCGTTCCAGGCCGCCCGTACCGCCGGAGTCTCGATGGACCTGGCGTCCCGGTTCTGGCGGGCCATGGGGTTCGCCGACATCGGGCAGGCCAAGGCGCTCACCGAGGCGGACGTACTGGCGCTGCGCCGGCTCGCCGGCCTGGTCGAGGCCGGGCTGCTCAGCGAGCCGATGGCGGTGCAGGTCGCCCGGTCCACCGGGCAGACCACCGCCCGGCTGGCGGAGTGGCAGATCGATTCCTTCCTCGAGGGGCTGACCGAGCCGCCCGAGCCCGGCATGACCCGTACCGAGGTCACGTACCCGCTGGTCGAGCTGCTCCTGCCGGAGCTGCAGGAGTTCCTCATCTACGTCTGGCGGCGCCAGCTCGCCGCCGCGACCGGCCGCGTGGTGCAGGCCGCGGACGACGACGAGATGGTCGACCGCAGGCTCGCCGTCGGCTTCGCGGACCTGGTCGGTTTCACCCGGCTGACCCGGCGGCTGGAGGAGGAGGAGCTCGGCGAGCTCGTCGAGTCGTTCGAGACGACCGCCGCCGACCTGGTCGCCGCGCACGGCGGCCGGCTCATCAAGACCCTCGGCGACGAGGTGCTCTTCGCCGCCGACGACGCGGGCACGGCGGCCGAGATCGCGCTGCGCCTGATCGAGGCGATGACCCAGGACGAGACGATGCCGGCGCTGCGTGTCGGCATCGCGTTCGGCACGGTCACGACGCGGATGGGCGATGTCTTCGGTACGACGGTGAACCTCGCCAGCCGGCTGACGTCGATAGCGCCGAAGGACGCGGTGCTGGTGGACGGCGCGTTCGCCGAGGAGCTGACGCGTACGGGCGATGCCCCCGCCTCGGAGGCGCAGGCGGCCGAGGAGGCCGCGGCGGCGGAGAAGGAGCGCGAGGAGGGCGTGGAGCCGCTGGCCGTGCCGAAGTACCGGTTCGGGCTGCAGCCGATGTGGCAGCGGCCGGTGCGCGGGCTCGGCGTGGTGGAACCGTGGCTGCTGGCGCGGCGGAGCGCCCACTGACGGCTGCGCCACCGTCTTCCGGGGCGCGGCCTAGGATCCTGCGGTAACGCTCGTTAACCGGAGGGGTGCAGCCATGACCGTCACGTCCGAGCAGCGGTTCGGGGAGTTCGTCGTCGTACGGGTCCACGAGGGCCAGGAACATGTCGCCGAGCTGGTCCTGGACCGGCCCAAGGCGATGAACGCGGTGTCGACGGAGATGGCCCGCTCGCTCGGTGCGGCCTGCGCCGCGCTCGCCGCCGACCCGGGTGTCCGGGTCACCGTCCTGACGTCCAGCCATGAGCGCGCCTTCTGCGTGGGTGCGGACCTCAAGGAGCGGAACTCGTTCACGGACGCCGAGCTGATGCGTCAGCGGCCGACCGCCCGTGCCGCCTACACCGGTGTGCTCGACCTGCCGATGCCGACGGTCGCCGCCGTGCACGGGTTCGCCCTCGGCGGCGGTTTCGAGCTGGCGCTGTCCTGCGATCTGATCGTCGCCGACCGTACGGCCGTGGTGGGGCTGCCCGAGGTCTCGGTCGGAGTCATCCCGGGCGGCGGCGGTACGCAGTTGCTGCCGCGCCGGATCGGTGCGGCGCGCGCCGCCGAGCTGGTCTTCACCGCCCGACGGGTGGAAGCGGCCGAGGCCCGGGAGCTGGGTCTGGTCGACGAGCTGGTGGAGGCGGGGCAGGACCGGACGCAGGCGCTGGCGCTGGCCGGCCGGATCGCCGCCAACTCGCCGGTGGGTCTGCGTGCCGCGAAGCGTGCGCTGCGGCTCGGGCACGGGCTCGATCTGCGGGCCGGTCTGGAGGTGGAGGACGCGGCCTGGCGGTCGGTGGCCTTCTCCGGGGACCGGGCGGAGGGCGTCGCCGCGTTCAACGAGAAGCGCAAGCCGAACTGGCCCGGCGAGTGACGGTGCGTGCCCCTTCGGCGCGCAGCGCGGAGGGTTCCGTTCCTTAATTTGATCAAAACTCCACAAATCTACATACGATGTAACGATGGGTGGTGAAGATGCGCGGCTGCGGGCCGTGGTTTCGCTTGCACAGGCAATGGCGGCGGCGCATACCCCGCCGGAGACCTGGCGGGCGGCCGCGCTCGGGGCGTGCGAGGCGTTGGGCGGCAGCTTCGCCGCACTCTCGGTGTGGGAGCGCGGGCCGGGCCGGCTGAGGGTGCTGGTGAACGCGGGCGAGCGGGCGGAGGGGGAGGACGAGTTCCCCGACGACGAGACGTATCCGGTGCACCAGTTCCCGGAGATCACCGAGTTCCTGCACGAGCGCTGGGCCGGCGGCGGTGAGCCGGACGCCTGGGTGGAGACCGCCGACGGTCCGGCCGGGGCGGCGGATGCCGAGGACGCCGCCCTGCCCGGCATGGCGGTGGCGGGTGCGCACGGTTACGGGGGCGTGTACCGCCATCAGCGCGTCGCGGCCCTGCGGCGGCGCGGGCGCGGCTGCTGCGTGGTTGCGCCGATCGTGCTGCACGGCCGGGCCTGGGGCGAGTTGTATGTGGCGCGCCCGGTGGGGGCTCCGGTGTTCGGGCGGGAGGACGCGGACTTCGCGACGGTGCTGGCGGCCGTCGTCGCGGCCGGGATCTCCCAGACGGAGCGCCTCGAAGAGGTCCGCAAGCTCGCCTTCACCGACCCGCTGACCGGACTCGCCAACCGCCGGGCCGTCGATGCGCGGCTCGACGAGGCGGTGGAGCGGCACCGCGCCGACGGCTCGGTGGTCAGCCTGGTCGTCTGCGATCTGAACGGTCTGAAGGGGGTCAACGACACCCTGGGCCACGCCGTCGGCGACCGGCTGCTGGAACGTTTCGGCTCGGTGCTCTCCCGATGCGGTGCGATGCTGTCCGACGCGCTGGCCGCCCGGCTCGGCGGTGACGAGTTCTGCCTGCTGGCGCTGGGCCCCGAGGCGGACGAGGTGATCGAGGTGGCCACCGAACTCTGCGACCGGGCAGCCGAGTTGGAGCACGGTGACGGGGTCGCCTGCGGGATCGCGTCGACCGGTGATCCGATCGGGCCGGTGACCTCGGCCCGACGGCTGTTCCGCCTGGCGGACGCGGCCCAGTACCGGGCGAAGGCGGCCCGCTCGCCGAAGCCGGTGGTGGCGGGGCGCGACGGCGAGGTCATCCGGCTTGCCGACTCCCCGCCGAAGTCCGCCCACGACCGCCGCAGGCTGCGCGGCAGCCGGCCGTAGGCGAGGGCGGCGGCACCGGCGGATCCGCGAACGGATCGGTAAGGGGTCAACTGCACGACCACTAGTGACATGAAGGGATTCAGTCCGTACGCTTCTGAATATGGATATGCACACAGTCGTGGTGGGGACGTCCGGTACCACCGCAGAGGACGTCATCGCCGTGGCCCGCGCGGGCGCCCGCGTCGAGCTCTCCGCAGCCGCCGTGAGCGCGCTCGCAGCCGCCCGCGAGATCGTGGACGCGCTCGCCGCCAAACCCGAACCGGTCTACGGCGTCTCCACCGGCTTCGGCGCGCTCGCCACCCGTCACATCAGCCCCGAGCTGCGGGCCCAGCTCCAGCGCAACATCGTCCGCTCGCACGCGGCCGGCATGGGCCCGCGCGTCGAGCGCGAGGTCGTCCGGGCGCTGATGTTCCTGCGGCTGAAGACGGTCTGCTCCGGTCGCACCGGCGTACGCCCCGAGGTCGCGCAGACCATGGCCGACGTGCTGAACGCAGGCATCACCCCCGTCGTGCACGAGTACGGTTCGCTCGGCTGCTCCGGCGACCTGGCGCCGCTCTCGCACTGCGCCCTGACGCTGATGGGCGAGGGCGACGCGGAGGGCCCCGACGGCGTCGTCCGCCCGGCCGGTGAGCTGCTCGCCGCCCACGGCATCACCCCCGTCGAGCTCCGTGAGAAGGAGGGTCTCGCCCTCCTCAACGGCACCGACGGCATGCTCGGCATGCTCGTGATGGCCCTCGCCGACCTGCGTACCCTCTACACCTCCGCCGACATCACCGCCGCACTCAGCCTGGAGGCGCTGCTCGGCACGGACAAGGTCCTCGCCCCGGAGCTGCACGCCATCCGGCCGCACCCCGGCCAGGGCGCCAGCGCCGCAAACATGCTGCGGGTGCTCGCCGGGTCCGGCCTCACCGGCCACCACCAGGACGACGCGCCGCGCGTCCAGGACGCCTACTCCGTACGCTGCGCGCCCCAGGTCAACGGCGCCGGGCGGGACACCCTCGCGTACGCCGGGATCGTCGCCGACCGCGAGCTGGCCTCCGCCGTCGACAACCCCGTCGTCCTGCCGGACGGCCGGGTCGAGTCCAACGGCAACTTCCACGGTGCCCCGGTGGCGTACGTACTCGACTTCCTGGCCATCGCCGCCGCCGACCTCGGGTCGATCACCGAGCGCCGCACGGACCGGCTGCTGGACAAGAACCGCTCGCACGGCCTGCCGCCGTTCCTCGCCGACGACGCCGGTGTCGACTCGGGCCTCATGATCGCCCAGTACACGCAGGCCGCCCTGGTCAGCGAGATGAAGCGGCTCGCGGTCCCGGCATCGGCGGACTCGATCCCGTCCTCCGCCATGCAGGAGGACCACGTCTCCATGGGCTGGTCGGCGGCGCGCAAGCTCCGTACCGCCGTCGAGAACCTCGGCCGGATCGTCGCCGTCGAGCTGTACGCGGCGACCCGCGCCATCGAACTGCGCGCCGCACAGGGGCTCAGCCCGGCGCCCGCGTCCCTGGCCGCCATCGAGGCGCTGCGGGCGGCCGGCGTCGAGGGCCCGGGACCGGACCGCTTCCTCTCGCCCGACCTGGCCGCGGCGGACGCGTTCGTGCGGGGCGGAAAGCTGGTTGCGGCCGTGGAGCCGGTGACCGGGACGCTGGCCTAGGGTCTTTCGTCCGGATCAGGCGGGATCAGGAGGTCGGACCCCGGCCAGCCGCGTCACCAACCTGTCCGGACAACACACCCAGGACCTGAAGACCGCCTGGCGGACCCGGAGCCCGGGCCCGTCAGGCGATCGGGGACCGCGTCGGAGCACGGCGCGTGGAGCAGGTGACGAAGCCCGCACCGACCACCAGGAACGCGCTGCCACCGATCAGATACGCAGTGGTGTCGATTCCGGCGCCGGTCTCGGCGAGCACCGGCCCGGCCGCCGCGTCCTCGGCTGACGCGGCGGCCGGTCCGCTCGGTGCGCCGCCGGATCGTTCGTCCGTCGCGTTCGCCGACGGGACGAACCACAGGGCGCACAGCAGCGTGCCCGCGGCAGTGGCGGTCAGGAGCGGGCGGCGGGCCATGGCCACGGAATCGATCCCCCTTGTGACGGCGATGAGTTAGCCGGGTGCGCCGATGCTAATGAAAGCCGCGGGTCGCAGAAAAGCCAGGGCTGCCGCTAGCTCTACGCTCGCGCCTATGAGCACTTCTGAGACATCACGGTTTGTTCGTCTTCGCGTCGAGATGGTGTTGGAGATCACCGACGCGGAGGCCCTCAGCGGCACCGCGCTGGAGAGCATCGCGGCCGAGTACGGCGAGCCGGACGGCGAGTCCGCCGACGAACGCATGCAGGCGGAGTCCGCGGTACGGGAAGACGGCGCGGAGGCCCTCGCCTCCCTCGTGGACCCGTTCGACCTCGTCGGCGAGGTACCGGGGGTCGAACTGGCCCAGGCTTCCTGGAGCAGCGAGATCATCGATTACGACCCCGAGGAACCGGACGACTGGGACTTCGACGACGAGGAAGGTGACGACATCGTGCACCATGGGGTGGGGAACCAGGACAGCGGCGCAGAGCTGCGAGCCTGAAGGGGCCTTTGAACGCATCGGCCCGGCCCGCTTCGTTGGGCCGGGCCGAAGGCGTATCCGGCCCCGGGAACCACGGTTGTCACGACTGCGTCCGTGAGTGGTGTTCCCCACATATCTGGCAGGTGTGGAACGCAGGACGCTGGCCAGGTGTTCTTGAAGCATTGACGGGGACTCGCCGGACGGCGGTTCCGCTCGGGGTATTAGCGGATTCGGCAACGATGGAGAAGCGTGTGATGACGGACAGCAAGCGGCGCAGGGGCCTGATGGCCGCGTCCGCACTGCTCGGCGGCGTGCTGGTGGTCACCGGCTGCAGCGACAGCGGCGACGCGAGCGCCAGCAGTGCCGACAGCTCGAAGAAGTCGCAGGCGGCGGAGGTCGACAAGGCGGCAGCCGAAGAGGCTTCCCAGGCGCAGATCACCATCTCGCCGAAGAACGGCGCGACCAACGCCAGCATCAACAACGACGCCAAGGTCACGGTCGCCAAGGGCAAGCTGACCCAGGTCGCCATGACCACGTCGGCCGGCGCGGCCGTCGAGGGCACCCTGTCCTCCGACGGCACGAGCTGGCAGCCGGCCGCGCAGCTGCAGCGCTCGACCACGTACAAGATCAGCGCGACGGCCCAGGACGGCAAGGGCCGCGAGGCGCACGAGAACTCGTCGTTCACCACCGTGTCGCCCGCCAACAGCTTCATAGGGAACTTCACGCCCGAGGACGGCTCCACGGTCGGCGTCGGCATGCCGGTCTCGATCAACTTCAACAAGCCGATCACGGACAAGAAGGCCGTCCAGGCCGGTATCACCGTGACGTCCAGCAGCGGCCAGCAGGTCGTCGGCCACTGGTTCAACGCGCAGCGCCTCGACCTGCGTCCCGAGAACTACTGGACGGGCGGTTCCACCGTCACGCTGAAGCTGGCGCTCGACGGCGTCGAGGGCGCGGACGGCGTCTACGGCGTGCAGCAGAAGACGGTCACCTTCAAGGTCGGCCGCAACCAGGTCTCGACGGTCGACGCGGCGGCGCACACCATGACCGTCACCCAGGACGGCAAGACGATCAAGACGATCCCGATCTCCGCCGGTTCGCCCGACAACCCGACGTACAACGGCCAGATGGTGATCTCCGAGAAGTTCAAGGAGACCCGGATGAACGGTGCGACGGTCGGCTTCACCGACGACGACGGCAAGGGTGAGTACGACATCAAGGACGTGCCGCACGCCATGCGGCTGTCCACGTCGGGCACCTTCATCCACGGCAACTACTGGGGCGCGCCGTCGGTCTTCGGCAGCGTCAACACCAGCCACGGCTGCGTCGGCCTCGCCGATGTGAAGGGTGCGGGCGACGCCAACCAGCCCGCCGCCTGGTTCTACAACAACTCCATCGTCGGCGACGTGGTCATCGTCAAGAACTCCCCGGACAAGACGATCACGCCCGACAACGGTCTCAACGGCTGGAACATGAGCTGGGCCCAGTGGACGGCGGACGCCACGGCCTGACCCCGGCCGCACCCCGCACCGAGGAACTTCCTCACCCCGAAGTCCCGTTCCGCACAGGGCGGTGGCACCCCGGATCCGATCGGATCCCGGCGCCACCGCCCTGTGGCGTTCGCAGCGGTTCTCATCGGGATCTCATCGAGGCCTTAACTCGCCATCACGACCGGTCCATAGCCTCGCGCCATGTTCTTCACCTACCTCCGGCGCGAGCTGCGCCGCCGCAGAAAGGCGGCGCTCGTCGTCGCCTCGGGGCTCGCCCTCGGCATTGCGCTGGTCATCATCGTCAGTTCGGTCTCCTCCGGCATGAGCAAGGCCCAGGACAAGGTCCTGGAATCGCTGTACGGCCTCGGTACGGACATGACGGTGACCAAGGCCGCCGCCGCACCGGGGTCCGGCAGCCAGCGGCCCCGGTTCGAGTTCGACGCCAAGGACAACGACGACGACGCGAACCAGAGCTCGGACCGGGTCATGGTCCAGGGCTTCCAGACCCTGGCCGCCACCACCGTCGACAAGGTCGGCAAGCAGAGCGGCGTCTCGGACGCCGTCGGCGGGCTGAGTCTGACCGTCCTGAAGGTGGACGGCCAGTTCAAGCGCGGAGAGTTCAAGCAGAACGGGAACAGCGGATTCGGCGGCCGCGGGGGCGGCACACAGCCGCAGGGTGAGGTCAGGGGCGGCGGCGCCTCGTTCGACGTCAACTCGTACACCGTGTACGGCACCGACGTCACCAAGCAGGACCTCGGCCCGCTGACCTCGTCGAAGATCACCGCGGGGCGTGCGTTCAAGACCACCGAGACCGACGCGAAGGTCGCGGTCGTCGACGCCGCGTACGCCAAGGAGAAGAAGCTCTCGGTCGGCAAGACCGTGACCATCTCCGGGACCAAGTACGAGATCGTCGGAGTCTCCACGGCGGACAGCGGCGACGCGGCCGCCAACCTCTACATCCCGCTGAAGCAGGCGCAGACCCTCGCCGACTCCAAGGACAAGGTCACCACGGTCTACGTCAAGGCCGCCGACTCGCAGCAGATCGACAGCGTCAAGTCCGCCATCCAGAAGAACATCTCGGGCACGACCGTCACCACCTCCGCAGACCTCGCCGACACCGTCTCCGGCTCCCTGTCCACCGCCTCCGACCTGGCCTCCAGCGTCGGCAAGTGGCTGTCGATCGCCGTGCTCATCGCCGCCTTCCTGGTGGCGGGGCTGCTCACCTCCTCCGCGGTCAGCCGCCGGGTGCGGGAGTTCGGCACGCTGAAGGCGCTCGGCTGGAAGAGCGGCCGCGTCACCCGGCAGGTCGTCGGCGAGGCCCTCGTCAACGGTCTGATCGGTGGTGTCCTCGGCATCGCCGTCGGTCTCGCCGGTGCGTACGCCGTCACCGCCGTCAGCCCCACCCTCACCGCGCAGCTCGGCGGCTCGGGCGGCGGCGGTGGCGGCATGGGCGGCGGAATGGGCGGCCCGCTCCGGCAGGCGGCGTCCAAGTCCCTCGACATCGCACTCACCGCACCCGTCTCCCTCTCCACCATCCTGATCGCCGTCGCGCTGGCCGTGGCGGGCGGGCTGATCGCCGGCGCGTTCGGCGGCTGGCGGGCCTCACGGCTGCGCCCCGCGGATGCGCTGCGCCGCGTCGAATAGCCGGCCCGCGAGCCCCCTCCCCTTCAGCCCAGCAGGAGTTGACCCATGTACACGCTCAGCGGCGTCACCAAGCGCTATACCCGCGGCAAGTCCACCGTCGACGCGCTCGCCGGTGTCGATCTGACCATCGAGGACGGTGGCCGCCTGGTCATCCAGGGCCCCACCGGCGGCGGCAAGTCCACGCTGCTGCAGATGCTCGGCGGTCTGGACCGCCCGACGGCCGGCAGCGTCGAACTCGACGGTGTGGACCTCGCGAAGCTCAGCGAGGCCAAGCTCACCAAGGTGCGCGCCCAGAACATCGGCTTCGTCTTCCAGAGCTTCAACCTCATCCCCACGCTGACCGCGCAGGAGAACGTCGAGACGGCGCTCGTCCCGCTCGGCGGCAAGGCGTCGGAGCGGCGCAGGCGGGCCGCGGAGGCACTGGACTCCGTCGGACTCGGTGAGCGGCTCGGGCACCTTCCCGGCGAGATGTCCGGTGGCCAGCAGCAGCGCGTGGCGATCGCCCGGGCCCTGGTCAAGCAGCCGAAGGTGCTGCTCGCCGACGAGCCGACCGGCAACCTCGACGAGTCCATGCGCGACGAGGTCATGGACGTGCTGGAGACCATGTGGAAGGAGCACGGGCTCACGTTCATCATGGTCACCCACGACAGCGCGATCGCCCGCAGGGCGCCGCGGCTGGCGACCATCCGCAAGGGCCGCGTCACGGTCACCGAGAACGCGGCGGCCTGACGTACCGGACGCCGGAGCCTCCCCGGCACGGGGTGGTGGCAACGACCTGGCTGTGCCCGGTGGTTGCCACCACCCCGCCCTGCGTCCGTTCATCGCACTAATCTCGCCTCCATGACCGCCGCCATCACCGCCATGATCACCGCAGTCGTCGGTGTGCTGGGGACACTGTTCGCGCCGATGCTCGCCCAGCGGCTGACCGCGCGCCAGCGCGCCGAGGAGGTCCGACTCGCGGGGGAGCAGCGGAAGTTCGAGGAGCGACGTGCCCACTACACCGCCATGAACCGGGCCTCGCGGCAGTTTCACACGCTCCTCAAGGACGCCCTGCACCGCATCAGGGACGGCGTCTACATGGAGCAGGAACGCGCGCAGCTCGAAGAGGCCCGTCTCGACCACCGCGACCGCTACGCCGAGGCGCAGATGATCGTGCCCGAGCGGATCCTGCAGGCCTCCCGCGACCTCAACCGGGTCCTCGCGAACACCGACGCGGCGGTCAAGCGCCTGGATCGCGGCCTCGTGCTCGACGGCGAGACCGTGGCACGGACCCTGGAGAACCTCGGGGCGGCGAGTCCGTTCCTCGACACGATGCGGGAGCTGATGCGAGAGGACCTGGGCGTCTGCGACTGAGCCCCGCGCGCAGGGGGCGGGCCACTACTCCGGAGGTAATCGACGGTCCGTACGCCCGCGGGCAGCATGGTGCACACGGGCCGGCCGAACGCCGGCAGACCCCGGATCCGGAGGGCGACACCATGACCGCGTATGCCATAGGACATCTGCACCCCGCCGCCCACCCCGGCGAGGAGGTCCTCACCTACATCGAGCGCATCCAGTCGACCATGGACCCCTTCGGCGGTCGCTTCCTCGTCCACGGCACGCGGGTCGAGGTGGTCGAGGGTGAGTGGCCGGGGGCGCTCGTCATCATCGCCTTCCCCGGCCTGAAGGCCGCCCGCGACTGGTACGAGTCACCCGCCTACCAGGAACTTCTGCCGCTGCGCACGCGGAACATGGCGGGCGACGTGGTGTTCGTCGAGGGCGTCGGACCGGGGTACGACGCGTCGGCGACCGCTGCCGCGATGCGGGCGGCGGCCCCGCCGGTCAGCGGCTGACGGCGGACGACCGGGTCGCCGTACGGCGACCGACGCCCCGCTGCCGGTAGGGGCGAGCTGAATCAGGTTGCCGCAGGTGTCGGCCGCTGGGACGAACGCCCGAACCGCCGACCATGACCACGCGCCTGTCCGTTCGACCTCTTACTGGCCGCCGTTGAGCTGCCGGAAGAGCGTGGCCACGTCGATTTCCCCGTCTCCGCCGCAGGTTCCTCAAACCGTGTCCGCCCAGGTCACCTGTGCGTCAGCAGCGCCCTCGATGGCTCCGTAGCTGCGGGGGAGAGAGGCCTCAGCCGTCTGCCCCGGCGACCCCGACCGGGCAGGCGACGCCCGTCCCGTCGATCCCGCAGTAGCCCGCCGGGTTCTTGTCGAGGTACTGCTGGTGGTACGCCTCCGCAGGCCAGAACGTGCGTCCCTGCGCCGGGAGGACCGCCGTGGTGATCCCGCCGTGCCCGGAGCCGGTGAGGACCTTCTGGTACACCTCGCGCGACGCGGTCGCCGCCGCCTCCTGCTCGGGGGAGTGGGTGTAGACCGCCGAGCGGTACTGCGTACCGACGTCATTGCCCTGGCGGAAGCCCTGCGTCGGGTCGTGGGACTCCCAGAAGACCTTCAGCAGCTCGGCGTACGTGACGGTCTTCGGGTCGAAGACGACGCGGACCGCTTCCGCGTGGCCGGTCAGGCCCGAGCAGACCTCTTCGTACACCGGGTTCTCGGTGTATCCGCCCTGGTAGCCGACGAGTGTCGTCCAGACGCCGTCCGTCTGCCAGAACTTTCGCTCGGCGCCCCAGAAACAGCCCATCGCGAAGTCCGCGACCTCCAGGCCGTCGGGGTAGGGCCCGAGCAGCGGGTTGCCGAGAACCGTGTGGCGCGACGGGACGGAGAATTCGGGGGTCGGGCGACCGCGCAGGGCCTCCTCGGGGGTGGGGAGCTGCGGGGTGCGGTGCTGCAGGAACATGCGGGGGCTCCTCCGGGGTTCGGCGTGCAGCCATCACAACGCGTCGAGGACGCCGGGGATTCCGGCGTCCTCGGGGTGCGCGGGGCTGGGGCCCGGTCGGGCCGGGCGTTGCGCCGTGCCCGGCAACCGCCCGGAAACCGGTGTCGGCCGGCGGATCGGAGCGGGCGCCGGGGGCTACCGCGACAGCGTTGCCGGGCTGCCGCCGTTCGCCTCGTACCCGGCGACCGCGAGGGCCCGGTACACCGCGTACTCGGCGGCCGGGTCCGGGTTCTGCGTCCACGGCAGCGCGCCCACATGCCCGTCGATGTGGACGAGTTGGTTCATCGCCTCCGACCAGCGCTCCATCCGCACCAGGAACAGCACGAGCAGATGCCGGACATGGGCGAGCATCGGGTCGTCGGGGCGCGCCGCGTGCACCGCGAAGAGCGCGCCCTCGACCGCCTTCGTCACCACCAGTCCCTGGTAGAAGCCCTGGACGAGGTTGACCTCGGGCAGATGCTCGTACACCGCGAACAGCGGCAGCGCGGCCAGCAGCGAACCCTGCGGGGCGCGGGCGGCGGCGGAGGTGGCGAAGCGGTCGGCCTCCTCGCGGGAACCGTGCCACTTCTCGCACCAGAAGTGCAGCGCCGCGATGTGTGCCCCCATGTGTGCCGGGGCCCGGTCGATGATCTTCAGCCAGAGCTGGTCGAACTCCTCGTGGGAGTAGCCGAGTCCGCGGGCGGCGGCCAGTTCGACGATGTACGGGACCGGGTCGCCGGGCGCCAGCAGAGCCGCCTCGCCGCAGACCGTACGGGCCTCCTCCAGGATGATCCGGAAGTCGTCCGTCCCCGCGGTGGACGACCGCCACGCCTGCTGGACCAGGAACTCGGCGTGCACGGCCGCACCGCCCGCGTCCTTCGGCGCTTCGGCCCGCCACGACCGCAGCCACGCCCCGCCGACCCCGGGGGCCTGCATCAGCTCGAGGGAGGCGGCACCGGCGAACGCCTGCACCCGCTGCCACCGAACCTCGCCCTCCTTCGGCGTACCGGCGAGCAATTGCGAGGCCGCACGCCAGTCCTGGGTGCGCTGCACGACATCGAGGACATCGAGGAGGTCCCGGTCGGGCCCCGGCATCCGGATGTCCAGTTCCTCCTGGCGCACGAAGCCGTATGTGTCCGGGTCGGCGGCGTCCGGGGAGCCGGGTGCGACCTGGTGGATGCCGGACCGGCGGCGCAGCACGAAGGGGCCGATGACCGCGGCGAGCATGCACAGCGCGATCAGGAACCAGAGAATGTCCATACGCCCATTGTCACCGGACCGCGCAGTGGCCGTGGATCGCCCCTGCGACGAACTACGCTCTGGCTCCATGAGCGACCAGCACAGCTTCGAGACTCTCGCGATCCACTCGGGCAACACGGCCGACCCCCTCACCGGCGCCGTGGTTCCGCCCATCTATCAGGTGTCCACGTACAAGCAGGACGGCGTCGGCGGGCTCCGCGGCGGCTACGAGTACAGCCGCAGCGCCAACCCGACGCGTACCGCACTGGAGGAGAACCTGGCGGCCATCGAGGGCGGCCGCCGCGGTCTCGCCTTCGCGTCAGGGCTGGCGGCGGAGGACTGCCTGCTGCGCACGCTGCTGTACCCCGGCGCCCACGTCGTCATCCCGAACGACGCCTACGGCGGCACCTTCCGGCTGTTCGCCAAGGTGGTCAAGCGCTGGGGCGTCGACTTCTCCGTCGCGGACACCTCCGACCCGGCGGCGGTCCGGGCCGCGGTCAACGACCGTACGAAGGTCATCTGGGTCGAGACCCCGTCCAACCCGTTGCTCGGCATCACGGACATCGCGGCCGTCGCGGACGTCGCCCGCACCGCGGGTGCCCGGCTGGTCGTCGACAACACCTTCGCCAGCCCCTACCTGCAGCAGCCGATCGCGCTCGGCGCGGACGTCGTCGTGCACTCCCTGACCAAGTACATGGGTGGTCACTCGGACGTCGTCGGCGGTGCGCTGATCGCCGCGGACGCGGAGCTCGGAGAGGAACTGGCCTACCACCAGAACGCGATGGGCGCGGTCGCCGGACCGTTCGACTCCTGGCTGGTGCTGCGCGGCATCAAGACGCTGCCGGTGCGGATGGACCGGCACAGCGAGAACGCCGCCAAGGTCGCCGAGCTGCTGCTCCGGCACCCTAAGGTGACCCAGGTCCTCTACCCGGGGCTGCCGGAGCACCCGGGGCACGAGATCGCCGCGAAGCAGATGAGGGCGTTCGGCGGCATGGTGTCGTTCCGTGTCGAGGGCGGGGAGGAGGCGGCGGTCGAGGTCTGCAACCGGGCGAAGCTGTTCACGCTCGGCGAGTCCCTCGGCGGCGTCGAGTCCCTTCTGGAGCACCCGGGCCGCATGACGCACGCCTCGGTGGCGGGCTCGGCGCTGGAGGTGCCGGCCGACCTGGTCCGGCTGTCGGTCGGCATCGAGTCGGCGGACGACCTGCTGGCGGACCTGACGCAGGCGCTCGGCTAGGGCCTCTCGTTTGGATCATGCTGGGCTCGCGGGGTCGGGCACGCACATCTGCCGCGTTGTCGTCGGTCCCCGACGCTCCGCGTCGGCTCCTTCCTCCGCCTTGCGGCCGCACGCACCCGGCCCCGCTCCCTGAGCCGGCCTGATCCAAACGAAAGACCTGAGCGTCCGTCCCTCCCGGGCGGTGGTGACCCCCGAAACGCCGGGCGGGCCCGTCGGCATGCCCGGCGCTTCACCGGGCGATCCGTCCGGTCAGGGGCTGACCTCCGCGCGGCGCCCCACTCCAGGGTGGATGCGGGCCTACCAGCCTTCCAGGGGCGGCGTCGTATCGGCCGGCGGCACGTGCCACGGCTGGGCGGCCACCGCCCACACCACGAACGCGGCCACCGCCACGAACAGCACCGTCAGCGCCAGCGCCCGCGCCGCCCGCCGGCGGCGCAGCAGGCGGCTGCCGCGCACCGCCGCCCGCTCCGCGAGACCGGCGGGCAGCTGCGGATGCGGGCCGTCCAGCATCCGCCGGACCCGGTCCTCCCTGCGGACGGGACGCGTCATGGCGCCGTCCGCAGCAGCCGCAGGGTCCGGCGTCGCGCAGTGGGCTCGCGGCTGCCGCTCATGGTGGCCACCGACCGGTTGCAGAGCGCCCGGACCCGGTCGACCGGCAGCCCCAGCAGCGCGGCGGTCTGCTCCTCGGCGACACCCTCGTACAGCCGCAGCACCAGGACCAGCCGCTCCTGCGGGGTCAGCGGGTCCAGCAGACCGCCGCGCGGCCGCTGATGGCGCCATGTCTGCCGGGCGAACCGGGCGGCCAGCTCCTGCCGGGTGCGGTCGTACGGATCCTCGCCGTGCAACCGGTCCCAGCCCGCATACGTACGCGCCAGCGCGGCGGTCAGCAGACGCAGCGCCCGGTCGTTGCCCCCGGGCGGCTGCGAGGGCTCGGCGGTGAGCAGCGTGGCAGTGTGCAGCAGCCGGCCCGCCGCGCCCGCCACGAAGGCCTCGAACTCCTGGGCGCGGCGCCGCTGAAGGCCCGCTTGCCGCTCTCGCACACCCACATCGGAGCGCTGCCGACGGCCCCTGGTCAAGGGGCCGGACCGGGCGAATGCGCCCCGGGCGCCGCGGCTCTCAGCCGTCCGTCGGCTGCTGATGCGTCTGACGTGCGGCCAGCGCCTCGTTGAACCGCGTCAGCAGGTCACAGAACGTGTCCCGCTCCTCGGCCGTCCACTCCTGCGTCACCTGCGACATCAGCTCACGCCGCGAGGCCCGCACCTCGTTGAGCCGGGCATGCCCGCGCGGCGAGAGCTGGAGCACGACCGCCCGGCCGTCCTCCGGGTGCGACGTGCGCTTGACCAGACCGGTGTCGACGAGCGGTGCGACCTGACGGGTCACGGTCGAGGAGTCGATCCCCATGCCCGCGGCCAGCGCCTTGACGCCCATCGGGCCTTCCCGGTCCAGCCTGTTGAGCAGTAGATACGCGGCCCGGTCCATGGAATTGCGGACCTGGCCGACACCACCGAGGCGGGTCTGCTCGGCACGCCGGGCGAACACCGCCACCTGGTGCTGCAGCACATCGAGGAGGTGGTCGGGGCCCGAGGTTTCGGGGGCGGCGCCCCCGGAAGGAGACGCAGCAGTCGTCATGTCCTGAGGGGGCATGGCCAGGGGCTCTCTTCGTGCAGTGTCGGATGGGTGGGGGACAGAGTACGCGGCCCCGGGGCAACGCGTACCAGTGCCGCACAAACCTGTGGACAACGGTGCGGGACGACGACGGGGCGCCGACCCGCACCGCGTCCAGCTGCGAGACTTGCAGTCATGAACTTCCGTACGTCACACCTCTTTCCCCCGGTGATCCTCGACGACGTCCGGGGCGCGCAGAAGATGCTCGACGGTGTGGCCCGGGTGACCGCGATGGAAGGCAGCCGCCATCTGTCCGAGCTGGTCGGCTCACCGGTCCACTTCAAGTGCGAGAACCTTCAGCGGACCGGCTCGTTCAAACTGCGCGGCGCGTACGTACGGATCGCCGGCCTGTCCCCGGTGGAACGCGCGGCCGGTGTCGTCGCGGCGAGCGCCGGAAACCATGCGCAGGGTGTGGCACTCGCATCTGCACTGCTCGGCGTACGCGCAACGGTCTTCATGCCGGTCGGGGCACCGCTGCCGAAGGTCGCGGCGACCCGCGAGTACGGCGCGCAGGTCCGGCTGCACGGCCATGTCGTCGACGAGACGCTCGCCGCCGCGCAGGAGTACGCCCAGAAGACCGGTGCGGTGTTCATCCACCCCTTCGACCACCCGGACATCATCGCGGGGCAGGGCACCGTGGGCCTGGAGATCCTCGAGCAGTGTCCCGAGGTCCGCACGATCGTCGTCGGGATCGGAGGCGGCGGCCTTGCCGCGGGCATCGCCGTGGCGGTCAAGGCGATCCGGCCCGACGTACGGATCGTCGGCGTCCAGGCGGCGGGCGCCGCCTGCTACCCGCCCTCCCTGGCGGCCGGCCGGCCCGTCGCGATCGACGGGCTGCAGACCATGGCGGACGGCATCAAGGTGGGGCGCCCCGGCGACGTACCGTTCGGACTCGTCCAGGAGCTGGTCGACGAGGTCCGTACGGTCACCGAGGCCGAACTGTCCAGCGCCCTGCTGCTCTGCCTGGAGCGGGCGAAGCTCGTGGTGGAACCGGCCGGGGCGAGCCCGGTGGCGGCGCTGCTCAGCGACCCCGGGGCGTTCCGGGGGCCGGTGGTCGCCCTGCTGTCGGGCGGCAATGTGGACCCGCTGCTGATGCAGCGCATCCTGACCCACGGCATGGCGTCGGCGGGCCGCTACCTGAGCCTGCGGGTACGGCTCACGGACCGCCCGGGGGCACTGGCCACGCTGCTTGCCGCACTGTCGGTCGCCGACGCCAACGTCCTGGACATCGGTCATGTGCGGACCGATCCGCGGCTCGGGCTCACAGAGGTCGAGGTCGAGCTGCATCTGGAGACCAAGGGGCCGGTCCACTGCGACGAGGTCACCGTGGCGCTGCGGCAGGCGGGGTACGAGGTGACGGTCTGACACACGGGCCCCCGGTGTGTGCGTTCTCCGGGCGGCGCGAGGCGCAGAATCCTAGGATCTGTGAGGGAAGTCACCCGAACGCTCTGGGGGAACCCTTATGCCAGGCGCCATCCATGCCGAAGGCCTGGTCAAGACCTTCGGCGATGTACGAGCACTCGGCGGTGTCGATCTCGATGTGCCGGAAGGCACGGTCCTGGGCCTCCTCGGCCCCAACGGCGCCGGCAAGACGACCGCCGTACGTGTCCTGACGACGCTGCTCCGGCCCGACAGCGGCAGGGCGGCCGTGGCGGGCATCGACGTACTGAAACGACCCGACGACGTCCGCCGTTCGATCGGGCTCTCCGGCCAGTTCGCCGCGGTCGACGAGTATCTGACCGGCCGCGAGAACCTGCAGATGGTCGGCCAGCTCTACCAGATGAGCCGGCGCGACGCGAAGACCCGCGCGGGGCAGCTGCTGGAACGGTTCAACCTCGCCGACGCGGCCGACCGGCCGACGAAGACGTACTCCGGAGGGATGCGCCGCCGCCTCGACCTGGCGGCGGCGCTCGTCGTCTCCCCGCCGGTGATGTTCATGGACGAGCCGACGACCGGCCTCGACCCGCGCAACCGGCAGCAGCTGTGGGAGGTCATCGAGGAACTCGTCGCGGGCGGCACGACACTCCTGCTGACCACCCAGTACCTGGAGGAGGCCGACCGCCTGGCGCACGACATCTGCGTCATCGACCACGGCCTCGTCATCGCCCGCGGCACCTCCGATCAGCTCAAGGCCCAGACCGGCGGCGAGCGCGTCGAGGTCGTCGTCCACCAGGCCGATCAGATCGATCCGGCCCGGGAGGTCCTCGCCCACCTGGGCAAGGGCGAGGTCACCCTCACCCAGCACACCCGCAAACTGACCGTCCCGGTCTCCGGCGGCGCCAAACTGCTCGCCGAGATCATCCGGGACCTCGACACCCGAGGGGTCGAGATCGACGACATCGGTCTGCGCCGCCCCACCCTCGACGACGTGTTCCTCTCGCTCACCGGCCATGTGGCCCAGCTGACGGAGACCGACGACAACGGGACCGTCCCCCGCGGACGCGGGGCGCAGACCGGCCGGAAGGCCGGACAGGAGGCCGCGAAGTGACTGCCACGACGGAAACGCTGCGCATCGCGGCCCCCCGCCCGGGCGGCTCCCTGGGCCGCTCGGTCCGCGACTCCCTCGTGGTCGCGCGGCGCAACCTGATCCGGATGACCCGGATCCCCGAGATGGTCATCTTCGGGCTGATCCAGCCGATCATGTTCGTGGTGCTGTTCAGCTACGTCTTCGGCGGTTCGATGATGATCGGCGGTTCCACCAGCCCCGCCGACTACCGCAACTTCCTGATGGCGGGCATCTTCGCCCAGACCGTGACCTTCGCCACCGCCGGCGCCGGCGCCGGTATCGCGGACGACATGCACAAGGGCCTCATCGACCGGTTCCGCTCGCTGCCCATGGCGCGCGGTGCGGTGCTCACCGGCCGTACGCTCGCCGACCTCGTCCAGACGACGCTCACCCTGGTCGTCCTCGCGGTCGTCGCCCTGCTGGTCGGCTGGCGTACCGAGGAGAACGCCGGCAAGGTGCTCGGCGGCTTCGCGCTGCTGCTCCTGTTGGGCTACGCCTTCTCCTGGATCGGGGCACTGATCGGTCTCTCGGTCCGCACCCCGGAAGCGGCCACCTCGGGCGGCCTCATCTGGCTCTTTCCGGTCACGTTCATCTCGAACGCCTTCGTGCCCACCGAGAACATGGCGGGCTGGCTCCAGCCGATCGCCGAATGGAACCCGTTCAGCGCGACCGTGCAGGCCTGCCGCGAACTCTTCGGGAACCCGGGCGTCTCCCCGTCGGACGCCTGGCCGATGGTGCATCCCGTCTGGGCCTCGCTGATCTGGTCCGTGCTGATCATCGCGGTCTTCCGGACGCTGGCGGTCCGCAAGTACCGCTCGGCGGCCGCCTGAGGGAGGGCAGCAAGGAGCCCCGGCCGTCCCGCGGCCGGGGCTCCTTGCTGCTGCGGGTGCGGTGGGTCAGCCCGTGTACGGCTTCGCCTCGAGGATCTTCACCGAGGCAGTCTTGCCGTTCGGCAGCTCGTACTCCGCGTCCTCACCCATCTTCTTGCCGTTCACGCCGGAACCGAGCGGAGACTGCGGGGAGTACGTCTCGATGTCCGCGCTCGCGTACTCGCGGGAGGCGAGCAGGAACGTCATGGTGTCGTCGGGATCGCCGTCGAACGCGATGGTGACGACCATGCCGGGCTCGACCACGCCGTCGTCGGCGGGGGCCTCGCCGACCTTCGCATGCTCCAGGAGCTGGGTGAGCTGGCGCACCCGCAACTCCATCTTGCCCTGCTCCTCCTTGGCCGCGTGGTACCCGCCGTTCTCCCGGAGGTCACCCTCCTCACGGGCCGCCGCGATCTTTACGGCGATCTCCGTGCGCGCGGGACCAGACAGGTACGCCAGCTCGGCCTTGAGCTGGTTGTACGCCTCCTGCGTGAGCCAGGTGACGTTTTCGCTGGTCTGGGTCACAGGTGCTCCTAGTCGGTACTGGAAATTCAAGCGTCGGTACTGGGAATACAAAGCATCGCCCTACCCAGAAGCATGTGCCTCCACGGGTGGGCGAAACCACGAGCCTAACAATTCCCCGGTAAAAGGGGGAGAAGGAAAACCGCTATGACCGCGTCAATGCAGGTCAGGGCCGATAAGTGCAGGTCGGCGGCGGTGCGGGGCGGTCAACGCGACCCGCCGTCGGCGGTACAGCCCAGCAGCTCGACGCTGGTCGCCCGGGACGTCGTACGCAGCGAGACGATCCGGTCGATCCGGTCGCTGCGGTCGTCGAAGCGGATGTCCTTGCGGGCCACGTCGTCACCGTCCACGCGCTGCGAGCGGATCGTGCAGTAACCCTTGGCATCCCGGTCCTTGCGGACCTCCAGATGGATGTCGACCCGGTCGTCCGAGACGATCTTGAACTTGATCACCTCGGCGCTGATGGCCTGGCCCGCCACGTAGGCGTAACCGATCCAGCCGACCACGCCGAGCAGGACGACGCCCAGCGCCGAGCCGATGATCCGGAGCCTGCGGTCCCCGCGCTCGTCCGCGGAGCGCCCGTAGCGGCCCTCCGGAAGTGCTTCACGCACCGCAGTCATGATCGTTCCTTCCGCACCGGGGACCGAGGAATTTTCCACCCCCAGGTTCGGTCACTATAGAAGTCTGCCACCCGGTGCCCGTCCGCCACCCCGCACGGACGTCCTCACGGGGAGGGCACCACTCAACGGCGACCAATCACTGAGGATCGAGTCTTGACTGAGCAGCTTCGACTGATGGCCGTGCACGCCCACCCCGACGACGAGTCGAGCAAGGGCGCGGCCACCATGGCCAAGTATGTGTCCGAGGGGGTGGACGTGCTGGTCGTGACCTGCACGGGCGGAGAGCGCGGCTCCATCCTCAACCCGAAACTCCAGGGCGACGCGTACATCGAGGAGCACATCCACGAGGTACGCAAGAAGGAGATGGACGAGGCCCGGGAGATCCTGGGCGTCAAGCAGGAGTGGCTCGGCTTCGTCGACTCCGGGCTTCCCGAGGGCGACCCGCTGCCGCCGCTGCCCGAGGGCTGCTTCGCACTGGAGGACGACGAGAAGGCGGCGGCGCGTCTCGTCCGCAGCATCCGCGCGTTCCGTCCGCACGTCATCACCACGTACGACGAGAACGGCGGATACCCGCACCCCGACCACATCATGACCCACAAGATCTCGATGATCGCGTTCGACGGCGCCGCGGACACCGAGACGTTCCCCGAGGCGGAGTTCGGCCCGGCCTGGCAGCCGCAGAAGCTCTACTACAACCAGGGCTTCAACCGCCCGCGCACGGTCGCGCTGCACGAGGCGCTGCTCGCCCGCGGCCTGGAGTCGCCGTACGGCGAGTGGCTGGAGCGCTGGAAGGAGTTCGAGCGCGTCGAGCGGACGCTGACCACGCACATCCCGTGCGCGGAGTTCTTCGAGATCCGGGACAAGGCACTCATCGCGCACGCCACCCAGATCGACCCCGACGGCGGCTGGTTCCGGGTTCCGATGGACGTCCAGCGGGAGGTCTGGCCGACCGAAGAGTACGAGCTGGCGAAGTCTCTCGTCGATACGTCCCTCCCCGAGAGCGACCTCTTCGCGGGCATCCGCGACAATGCCTGATATGTACGCGACCCAGGCACTGACCCACGTCGTTCCTCTCGCCGAGGAATTCGACAAGAACAAGGTGACACCCGGCGTCCTCGGCTTCCTCGTCTTCGCGGCGCTCGCGGTGGGCGTGTGGCTGCTGATGAAGTCCATGAACCGCCACATGGGCAGGGTGAACTTCGAAGAGGCACCGGATCCCGACGGGGGGTCGGCCGGGGCCGACGTGTCCGGGGCGGGGGCCGGGGCCGCGAAGTAGCGGCCTCCGGCGCAGCATGTTCGCGCCTCGCGGGACGGCCCCGAACGGCCCGGCCCGCGAGGTGGCGCTACGGCCTTGCTTCCACCGCCACGCCCATGATTTCCCGGGTGCGGCGCGTGGGGGTCAGGCCGAGCCGCCACGCCTGCCAGCCGTCCTCCAGGTCGATCCCGCGGTTCAGCACCACCGCGAACGCCTCCGCACAGTCCTCCAGCTTGCCGTCACGGGTCGGGTGACCGGCCGCGAGCAGATCGGCGAGCTCCTGCTGGGCCACCACCGTGCCCACCTCCGTACCGCCCGCCGACGCATACGGCAGCAGCGTGCAGCGCAGGAAACGGGCCCAGTCGGCGCCCCGGGAGTCGCCGTACGAACCGAACAGCCCCACCGCCTCGTCGCACAGCGCCAGCGCCTGCGGCGCACGGTTGTTGCCCGCGTCGATCAGAGCCAGCTCCAGACATGTCCACGCCTCGCCGTGGGGGACGCCGATACGCCGGAAGTCGGCCCGCGCATCGACCAGAAGCTGCCGGGCGAAACCGGAATTGCGCAGGTTGCCGGTCTGCGCGGCCCGCTGGTCACGCGTGACCCGGCCCGAGTGGTGCCGGGCGCACGCCAGCCCGTACACGTCCCGCATCCGCGAGAACATCGTGCGCGCCCGCTCCAGCTCCCGCACCGCCCGATCGATGTCGCCGGTCTCCTCCAGCGCCTGACCCAGGTAGTACAGCGTCCACGCCTCGCCGCGTGCGTCCTCGTTGTCGCGGTGCCGTGACAACGCCCCGCGCAACCCGTCGACCGCCGCATCCGCATCGCCGTCGAGCAGTCGCGCACGGGCCAGCTGGGTCATCGCCCACGCCTCGCCACGCTCGTCACGCGTACGGCCGTACAGATCCAGGGCCGTACGCAGCGCCTCCTCGGCCCGGTCCACCTCGCCCATCCGCAGCAGCACCTGACCCAGCTGGAACTGCGCCCACGCCTCGCCGTGCAGCGACTCTCCCTCCCGGTGCAGGGCCAGCGCCGTGTCCAGGAGGGCCAGCGCCTCGGCGAGATGCGCGCGGTCGCGCTCGACGGCGGCCAGCGCATGCAGTGACCACGCCCGGTCCTCGGCCTGCTCGTCCGAGGCCTGCAGCTCGATCGCCTCGCCCAGCCGCGCCGACGCCTCGGTCAGATTGCCCTGGTGATGCAGCGTGATGCCCAGCGAGCAGAGCGCCAGCGCCGTACCCGCCTCGTTCTGCGCCTCGCGGTACAGCCCGACGACCGAGGACAGCGTGGTGCGGGCCTTGTCCAGCTCACCGAGCTGCCGGGCCGCGATGCCGGTACGCCACTGGACCGACCGCTCCAGCAGCCCCTTGTCGACGGCCTGTGTCAACTCGCTTATCTCGCCCAGCCGGTAGAGGTCGCCGCGCAGCAGGCAGTAGTCGCACAGCGCACCCAGCAGATCCAGGACCGCGCCCTGGTCGACACCCTCCGCATGCCGCAGCGCGGACGTGATGAAACTCGACTCGTCGTCCAGCCAGTGCAGCGCCGCGTCCAGCGAAGCGAACCCGTGCGAGCCGAACTGCCCGGCCCGGGTGGACATCTTGCCGTCCACCATCCGGATCACCGCCCCCGCCAGCTCCGCATAGTTGTGGATCAGCCGCTCCTGCGCGGCCGTGCGGTCCGCCGCTCCCTCCTCGTCCAGCAACCGGGCCAGAGCGAAGCCCCGCACAAGATCGTGCAGCCGGTAGCGCGAGCCCCGCACATGGTCCAGGAGCCCCGCCCGGCACAGCGCCGTCAGCAGCCCCTGCGCCTCCTGCTCGTCCGCGGACAGCAACGCCGCGGCCGCCGCCGCACCCAGGCTGGCGCGCCCGGCCAGCGCGAGCCGGCGCAGCAGCCGCCGCGCCTGCTCGGACTGGTCGGTGTAGCGCAGCCACAGAGCCCGCTCGACCGGGGCGACCGGACCGTACGCGCCGAGATCGGTGGCCAGCTCGCTGCGGGTACGCACCCCGAGCGAGGAGCCCGCCGTCCGCAATGCCAACGGCAGACCACCGCACAGCTCGGTGACGACGTCGGTCGACTGCGCGTCGTACGGCCCCTGCTCCGGCTCCGCAGCCGCCTCGCGCAGCAGCTCCTCGGCGCCCGCCGCGTCCAGCGGCCCCACCGGCAGCTGATGCACCCAGGCCGCAAGGCCGGCAGGCAGCTCCAGGGGCGCACGCGCCGTGACGAGGACCAGGCTGTCGGAGCGCTCCGGGATCAGCATGCGGACCTGCTCCGGGTCGCCCGCGTCGTCGAGGACGACCGTCACCGGCGTACCCGTCAGATGCTGGTGGTACAGCTCGCCCAGCCGCCGCACCTGCTGCTCGGCGGAGGAACTTCCCCGAACCCCCGACTCCGCCCGGCCGGAGGAGGCACCGTCCCGGAACAGCAGCTGCTCGCGGGGTGCACCCAGCCGGTTCAGCAGATGCAGCAGCGCGTCACGCGTCGGCAGCGGGTTCTCGCCGGCGACGTCCGAGCGCAGATCCACCACGCACGCGCCCCGGAACTGGTCCTTCAACTCGTGCGCCGCCCGCACGGCGAGCGTGGTGCGGCCCGAGCCGGGCACCCCGTGCAGCACGACGACGGTCGGCTTCGTCTCCGTCGACGCCCGGGCCGCGTGCACCCACCGGGCGATCTGCGCCAGCTCGGTCCGGCGCCCGGCGAACGGCCCGTCGGCGGCGGGCAGATGGCCGAAGGACTGGCCGAGCAACGACCGGGTGCGGGCCGCCGCACTGCGGTCCCCGCCGCGCAGCTGCGGCACGACGGAGGCCGCCCTCTTCTTCGGCGTACGGGACGACGCGGTCAGCATCCGCTGCTGGTCCAGGAACGGGCGGATGCCCCGCACCTCCAGCGCCGCCAGCCACTGCAGCCGCAACTGCTCGGGACCACCGGGCTGCCCCAGGGCAGCCGCCTGCCGGTGGGCGGCGGGCCAGTGCGAGGCGGTCACCTTGGCGACCGTGGCCGCGGCGCCCGCGACGGCGACGGTGGCGCCCGCACCGATCGCAAGGCCGGCCGCCGTGCCGAGCGCGACATCCGCACCGAACGCGGCGACCGCCGCAACACCCGTGACCAGCAGCGGAGTTCCCATCGTCGCCCTGCTGAACCGCTGCGACAGCGGCTTCTGCCCGACCTCCGTCGCGTCGAGCGCCTGGACGTACGCGGCGTACTCCTCGCCCGCACCGGCGGCCAGCGAGTCGAGCGCGGCCCGCCCCCGCGCCATCAGCGTCCCGAGATCGGCCCGCCCGCCCGATCGGCGTACCTCCTCCTCCACGGCGCGTACCAACAGCCGTTCGGCTTCGGCCCGGTGGCTGTCCCGCATGTCCGTCCCCCTCCGAGAGCATCGGTTCGGGACAAGTGTCCTGCGTGGGGCGGCCGAGCGCGAGAGAGCGCGGGTATCCACCGGGCCGGGCCCGGGTGAGAGTCATGGCCCCGGCCCGTGGCGTGCGGCGGCGGCTTCGCCCGGTGCGCGAGGATGGGGGCATGGCCAATCGACTTGCGCAGTCCACCTCGCCCTACCTCCTCCAGCACGCGGACAATCCGGTCGACTGGTGGCCTTGGTCGCCCGAGGCGTTCGAGGAGGCACGCAGCCGGAACGTGCCGGTGGTATTGAGCGTCGGCTATGCGAGCTGCCATTGGTGCCATGTCATGGCGCACGAGTCGTTCGAGGACGAGGCGACCGCGGCATACATGAACGAGCACTTCGTCAACGTGAAGGTCGACCGCGAGGAGCGGCCCGACGTCGACGCCGTCTACATGGAGGCGGTGCAGGCGGCGACGGGGCAGGGCGGCTGGCCGATGACCGTCTTTCTGACCGCCGACGCCGAGCCCTTCTACTTCGGTACGTACTTCCCGCCCGAGCCCCGGCACGGCATGCCTTCCTTCCGGCAGGTCCTCGAAGGCGTCGTGTCCGCCTGGAACGAACGCCGCGGCGAGGTCACCGAGGTCGCCGGGCGCATCGTCCACGACCTGGCAGGGCGCTCGCTGGCGCACGGTGGGGAGGGGCTGCCCGACGAGTCGGAACTGGCGCAGGCGCTGCTCGGGCTGAGCCGCGACTACGACGAGAAGCACGGCGGTTTCGGCGGCGCCCCCAAGTTCCCGCCGTCCATGACGATCGAGTTCCTGCTGCGCCACCATGCCCGCACCGGCGCCGAGGGTGCTCTCCAGATGGCCGTCGACACCTGTGGGGCGATGGCCAGGGGCGGGATGTACGACCAGCTCGCCGGCGGGTTCGCGCGGTATTCGGTGGACCGGGAATGGGTCGTACCGCACTTCGAAAAAATGCTCTACGACAACGCACTGCTCTGCCGGGTCTACGCCCATCTGTGGCGGGCCACGGGGTCGGAACTGGCCCGGCGGGTCGCCCTGGAGACCGCCGATTTCATGGTGCGGGAGCTGCGGACGGCGGAGGGCGGATTCGCTTCCGCGCTCGACGCGGACAGCGAGGACGTGGACGGCAAGCACGTCGAGGGCGCGTATTACGTGTGGACGCCCGCGCAGTTGCGCGAGGTGCTGGGGGAGGAGGACGCCGCGTTCGCCGCCGCGTACTTCGGGGTGACGGAGGAGGGAACCTTCGAGGAGGGGTCCTCGGTGCTCCAACTGCCGGGCGAGGCGTCCGCGGTGGACGGGGCGAGGGCTGCCGACGTGCGGGCCCGGCTGCTCGCTGCGCGTGAGGAGCGGGCGCGGCCGGGGCGGGACGACAAGGTGGTAGCCGCGTGGAACGGGCTGGCGATCGCCGCGCTCGCCGAGACCGGGGCGTATTTCGAGCGGCCCGATCTGATCGAGCGGGCCACCGAGGCGGCGGACCTGCTGGTCCGGGTCCACATGGGGGACGTCGCCCGGCTGGCCCGTACGTCCCGGGACGGCCGGGCGGGAGCCAATGCCGGGGTGCTGGAGGACTACGGCGATGTCGCGGAGGGTTTCCTCGCGCTGGCGGCCGTCACCGGCGAGGGCGTCTGGCTGGAGTTCGCGGGCTTTCTGCTCGATATCGTGCTGGCGCACTTCACCGGTGAGGGCGGGCAGCTGTACGACACGGCGGACGATGCGGAACAGCTGATCCGCCGCCCGCAGGACCCGACCGACAGTGCGACTCCGGCGGGCTGGACGGCGGCGGCGGGGGCGCTCCTCTCGTACGCGGCGCACACCGGCTCGGAAGCTCATCGTGCTGCCGCGGAGGGGGCGCTGGGTGT
The DNA here is from genome assembly GCF_029428675.1 of Streptomyces sp. JH14. Taxonomy (GTDB): domain Bacteria; phylum Actinomycetota; class Actinomycetes; order Streptomycetales; family Streptomycetaceae; genus Streptomyces. Next base: position 4,554,563 of record NZ_JAJNEL010000001.1, read on the forward strand.
GGTGAAGGCGCTCGGGCCGCGGGCGCCGCGGTTCATCGGGTGGGGGCTGGCGGTCGCCGAGGCGCTGCTCGACGGTCCGCGCGAGGTGGCGGTCGCCGGGCCGGTGGGCGGCGAACTGCACCGCACGGCGCTGCTGGGGCGGGCACCGGGAGCGGTGGTCGCGGCGGGCACGTCGGGCGGCGGGGAGTTTCCGTTGCTGGTGGACCGGCCGCTGGTGGGCGGGGCGCCGACGGCGTACGTCTGCCGGCATTTCGTCTGTGATGCGCCGACGACCGATGCGGGGGAGCTGGCGCGGAAGCTCGGAGGGGAGCGGACGGAGTCGGCCGGGAGCTGATACGGGCGAGGCGGAACCCGGCGGCCACGGTCCGAGGGCCGGGGCCGCCGTTCGGGGCTGCCCCGGTCAGCTGTGGTTGTAGGCCACCAGCGAGATGCCGACGTAGTGCACGACGAACGCCACCAGGGTGAACGAGTGGAAGACCTCGTGGAAGCCGAACCACCGTGGTGACGGGTTGGGGCGCTTGATGCCGTAGATGACGCCGCCGGCGCTGTAGAGCAGTCCGCCGACGACGACCAGGACGAGGACCGCGATCCCGCCGGTGCGCATGAAGTCGGGCAGGAAAAAGACAGCGGCCCATCCCATGGCGAGGTAGCAGGGGGTGTAGAGCCAGCGCGGTGCGCCGACCCAGAACACCCGGAAGGCGATTCCGGCCACTGCTGCCGCCCATACCGCCCAGAGCAGCGGCCGTCCGGTCGATTCGGGGAGGAGGAGCAGCGTCAGCGGGGTGTAGGTGCCCGCGATGATCAGGAAGATATTGGCGTGGTCGAGTCTGCGCAGGACGGCTTCGCCGCGCGGTCCCCATGTGCCGCGGTGGTAGATCGCGCTCACGCCGAACAGCATGCATGCGGTGAGGGTGTAGACGGCGCAGGCGATGCGGCCGACGGTGCTGTCGGTGAGGGCGATGAGCGTGATGCCGGCGATGAGCACCGCGGGGAACATTCCGGCGTGCAGCCAGCCGCGCAGCCGCGGCTTCACGGGGAGTGACGCCGCGTCGCCGGGTGTGACCTCGGCCGACACCGCTGCGTCGGTGGCCTTCTCGTGCGCCGTTCCCGCTGTGGTGGCTTCGGCTGGTTCGTGCGCGGAGGCGTCGGCAGCAGTCATGTCGGCATGCTACCTACGCAACCGTAGGTAACCGACATGAGTGGCGATGCTCACGTGTGCGGCCCCCTGGACATATGGGCGGATCGGTCGGATGATCAAATGAGTAAGGTCGGCACCGGATGAGCGCCAAGGGAATTAAAAGGGGTAGAAGCATCCGGGTCGTAGCCCCCACGGGGCACTTGCCCAGAAGACACCCTCACCAAGGAGCGATCGTGGCGCGCGACATCGCGGCTCCCCTCACTGTTCCCACCCAGCACCAGGAGCTCGTCTCCTGGGTGAACGAGATCGCAGCTATCACCGAGCCGGACCGGGTGGTCTGGTGCGACGGTTCCGAGGCCGAGTACGAGCGCCTGTGCGGGGAACTCGTGGCCAACGGCACGTTCATCAAGCTCGACGAGACGAAGCGGCCGAACTCCTACTACGCCGCTTCCGACCCGACCGATGTCGCCCGGGTCGAGGACCGCACGTTCATCTGCTCCGAGAAGGAGGAGGACGCGGGCCCGACGAACCACTGGAAGGCCCCCGCCGAGATGCGGGAGATATTCACCGGTGAGAACGGTGTCTTCCGCGGTTCCATGCGCGGTCGCACGATGTACGTCGTGCCGTTCTGCATGGGCCCCGTCGGCTCGCCGCTCTCCGCGATCGGCGTCGAGATCACCGACTCCGCCTACGTCGCGGTGTCGATGCGCACGATGACGCGCATGGGCCAGGCCGTCCTCGACGAGCTCGGCACCGACGGCTTCTTCGTCAAGGCCGTCCACACGCTGGGCGCGCCCCTGGCCGAGGGCCAGGAGGACGTTCCGTGGCCGTGCAACTCCACCAAGTACATTTCGCACTTCCCCGAGGACCGCGAGATCTGGTCGTACGGATCGGGCTACGGCGGCAATGCGCTGCTGGGCAAGAAGTGCTACGCGCTCCGCATCGCGTCGGTGATGGCCCGCGACGAGGGCTGGCTCGCCGAGCACATGCTGATCCTCAAGCTCACGCCGCCGCAGGGTGAGTCGAAGTACGTCGCCGCCGCGTTCCCGAGCGCCTGCGGGAAGACCAACCTCGCCATGCTGGAGCCCACGATCTCCGGCTGGACCGTCGAGACCATCGGCGACGACATCGCCTGGATGCGGTTCGGTGAGGACGGCCGCCTCTACGCGATCAACCCGGAGGCCGGCTTCTTCGGTGTCGCGCCCGGTACCGGCGAGCACACCAACGCCAATGCCATGAAGACGATGTGGGGCAACTCCGTCTTCACGAACGTCGCGCTGACCGACGACGGCGACGTGTGGTGGGAGGGCATGACCGAGACGGCCCCCGCCCACCTCACGGACTGGAAGGGCAACGACTGGACGCCCGCGTCCGACACGCCCGCCGCCCACCCCAACGCCCGCTTCACCGTGCCGGCCGGGCAGTGCCCGATCATCGCGCCGGAGTGGGAGGACCCGAAGGGCGTGCCGATCTCGGCGATCCTCTTCGGTGGCCGCCGCGCCTCGGCCGTTCCGCTGGTCACCGAGTCCTTCGACTGGCAGCACGGTGTCTTCCTCGGTGCCAACGTGGCCTCCGAGAAGACCGCCGCCGCCGAGGGCAAGGTCGGCGAGCTGCGCCGCGACCCGTTCGCCATGCTGCCGTTCTGCGGCTACAACATGGGCGACTACATGAACCACTGGATCAAGGTCGGCGCCGACAAGCCCGACCAGTCCAAGCTGCCGAAGATCTACTACGTGAACTGGTTCCGCAAGAACGAGGCGGGCAAGTTCGTGTGGCCGGGCTTCGGCGAGAACAGCCGTGTCCTGAAGTGGATCGTCGAGCGTCTGGAGGGCAAGGCCGAGGGCGTCGAGACGCCGATCGGCATCCTGCCCGCCAAGGGCGCCCTGGACACCAACGGCCTGGACCTGTCCGAGTCCGAGGTGGACTTCCTGCTCACGGTCGACAAGGAGGTCTGGCGCGAGGAGGCGGCGCTGGTCCCCGAGCACCTCAACACCTTCGGTGACCACACGCCGAAGGAGCTGTGGGACGAGTACCGCGCGCTGGTCCAGCGCCTGGGCTGACACCCACCGGGGCGCACTCCTGGAGTGCGCCCCCGCACACTCCGCGGCCGGGCCTCCCGACATCCATCCTGACCTGTGGGGTCAACGGCCCGCTGCGGTACGGCCCCCGGAATCCCCTTACGGTTCCGGGGGCCGCCCTTTCCCGGCCCTTTTATCAGGAACGTCCACGCATCGCCAGATGCCTGCGCACAACACCTTTGCAGCGCTTCACCGTTCCTTCACATGCCGCCCCGGTCCGACCGTCCCCGGTCCTCCAGATACCGCGTGTGCGTCTGCTGCCTGCGCGCCTCGGCCTCCCGCAGTCCCGCGGCCAGCGACTCAGCCTCCCGGTGCAGCAGGGACAGTTGCTGTTCGAGGGCGCGCTCGGGCGGCTCGGTGCCCGGTGTGAGCCGTGTCCACCAGCGGGTGCGCAGGTAGGTGTCGACGGACTCCGGGATGTCCTGGTGGACGGCGCGCGCCAGGGCGTGGATTCCTTCCGGGTCGGTGGCGAGGGCTTCGGAGACCCAGCCGGGTGCGAGCAGCCCTTCCAGAAGTTCCGTCAGCTCGACCAGTCGCCCGGACGCGGCGGGCGGCAGGTCCACCCCGCCCAGATACTCCCGCAGGGTCGCGAAGTCGGTCCGCAGCGAAGCCAGCCGGGACGACGGGTCGGGGAACTCGGGGGCGGGCAGCCGCTCGGGCGGAGCGATCAGCGCGCCCGCGGCATACAGTCCGGCGATCACCACCGGCCAGTACGCGCCCGCGAGTCCGGTGAAGGTGAGGGCGAGCCCGACGATCCCGCAGGCGCTCCCCGTCAGGTTCTTGCGGGACTCGATGTACGCCATGACCCGGCCCGGCGCTCTACTGGTAGCCACGGATCTCCTCGAATGCCCCGTCCAGGGAGCCCGGCCCCCGGTCCTTCGTCGCGTCGAAGAGCCGCCCGCCGGTCAGGGTGGCGATCGCGTCCAGTTCCGCACGGTCCGAGTCGCCGAAGACGACCGGGAAGACGGGGGTGACACGGCGCGCCACGGGGAGCGAGCGGTAGAAGGCGGTGAAGTCGTCGGCCGAGTGGCCCGTCGTGTTCTCGCCGTCGGTCATCAGGACGATCGACGTGAACGCGGACTCGGTGTCCGGCCCCAGCCGGTCGTAGGCCGACTCCAGGCTCGAGAAGATCGCGGTCTCGCCGCTCGCGGTCAGGGCGGCGGTGTCCGCCTTGATGGCCGCGAGCCCGGCCTGCGGATCGGCGGGATCGACCGTATGGGTGCGCGCCCGCTTCACCGACGACCCGAACGGCAACAGGGTGACCTCCTCCCGTTCCCGGAAGTCCCCGGTCAGCCCGGTCAGCGCCGCCTTCAGCTTCCGCAGCCGTTCGCCCCGCATCGACCCGGACGTGTCCAGGACGTACACGGTGCGTGAGGGCCGCCGGAGCTTGTTCTCGTAGCTGTGGAGCAGCCCGTCCGCGACGGATCGCGTGCCGGGGAACGGAAGTTCCCGGCGGGGCTCGGCGGCGAGCGGCGACGCCGGCCGCACGGAGGCGACGACCGGACGGCGGAATGTCTCCCGGGTCAGCTGCTGCTGCACGGCGGGGGAGCGGAAGTACGAGGTCAGGGCGCGCACCGAATCCTTCGCTTCGGGCGAGGCGGAGGCGAGCAGGCTCAGCGGGTAGTCGGCCGTCACCACGCCGTCGCGCGGGCGGATCACGGTCAGTCCGGTGTGGCTGTCCCGGTTGAGGGAGAGCAGTACGGACTCGTAGTTGATCAGCGCGTCGACGGTGCCGCGCCGGGCGTACGCGGTGGCCAGCCAGCCGGACGACCCGGAGGTCAGCCGCTGCCCGCCGAAGAATTCCTTCAGTTTCCCGCTTGCCTTGCGGACGTCGGCGTCGGTCAGCGCGGACTGGGCGCCGGACAGGGCCGAAGCCACCGAAACCAGGGCGGAGAAGCCGGAGTTGGAGCGGTCCGGGTCGGTCATCCCGTACGTCAGCCGTCCTTCGGCGACCGCCCGGTGCACCTGCGACCAGGTGACGTCCGACGGGTTCCAGCCCAGCCGCTCCACCACCGACGGCTTGACGCCGAGGGCGACCGGTGAAGCCATCAGCGGGGTTTCGGAGGTGATCCGCTTCGCCGCGTCGGGGTGAAGCCGCAGATAGTCGTCGGACGACAGCCACACCGCGTCGTACGCCCCGTCCGCCTCTCCGGACCCCAGCTGCCGGACGGCGTCGAGCGTCCCGGTCCAGGTGGGCCGGACCGTGATCCCGGTCGCCCGCCGTGCCTGCTCCAACAAGGTTTTCATGTCGGCGAGTTCACTGGACGCGAGCACGCGCAGTGTCCCGGTGCGGGGGGCGCCGTCGTCCTTCTTGCCGGACACCGCGGGACCGTCCGCCGCCGAACATGCCGCGACCGGTCCGAGGACCGCGGCGGCCAGCAGCGACGCCAGTGTGCGCGAGAGCCGGCGCCGCAGCCCTCTCGGCCGGCCCGTCATCCGAGACCGCCGCCCTCGAGCACCCCGGCGGACCGGCTGCGCGCCAAGTGGGTGCTCGCCTGCTGGAGTTCGGCGGTCAGTGATTCGACGGTCGCCGCCATCGACTCGGTCGCCTGCACCTTGTACGTGTCGATCGCGTCCAGCGTCCGGTAGATCTGCTGGAACGCCGTCCGCAGCGTCTCGGCGCCCACCGCCGGATCGGCGGCGATCCGCTGGATCTCCCCGCTCTGCGTGGCGAGCATCTCCGCATTGCCGCGGATGAGGTCCTCGGTCGTGGAGCGCAGCACCTGCACCTGCTCCGTGACCTTGCGCTGGCTCTCCAGCGCCGACGCCAGCATCACGGCGATCCGCAGCGCGGACACGGTCGTGGTCGCGGCCCGGTCGGCGCCCCTGATCAGCTCCTCGTTGTTGCGGCGTACGACGTCCATGGCCAGATACCCCTGCGCGCAGACTGCGAGCTGGGTCAGCAGATCCTGGTGCTTCTGCCGTACGGGGAACAGCACATCGGCCCGCAACGCGTCCGCCTGCGCGGGGTCGGCGGTCTCCGTCGCGCGGATGCGCTGCTCGACGGCGCCGTCCAGGGCCTCGGTGAGGACCACGTACTCCTGGAGTTTGCCCATCGTCTCCCAGAGCCGGGTGCGCTCGGTGTGGAGGGCCGCGTTGTCGCGGCGCAGTTCGTCCTGGCCGCCGCGGAGCGAGCCCACGATCCTGTTGAGGGTGGACTGAGCGGACGCGTACTTCGCGACATGGTCGCGGAGCCGGTTGCCGCCGGGCAGTTTCGCCAGCAGCCGGCGGGCGCCGCGGCCGGGGGTGTCGCGCGGGTCGAGGTCCTCGACGGTGCGGCGCAGTTCGACGAGCGAGGCGCCGACCCGCGACTGCGCGTCGGCGTCCCCGGAGCGCCCGGCGGAGAGCTCGCGGACCGTGCGGTCCAGCATCCGGTTGGACTGCTGCGCGGCGCTGCGGATGTCGCCCTGCCCGAGGGCGGCGATCTCCCCGATCCTGGTGGTGAACTCGGGGGAGCGGGCGTCGAGGCCGGCGAGACCGCCGACGTACTCGGTGGCGCGCCGCGTCATCTCCGTACGGACGGCGTCGTCGACCGGGACGAGTCCGGCGGCCTGTTCGGTGCGGACGGGGGCGACGGGTTCGGGCGGGGTGAGGACGAGCGGCTGCGGCTCGGCTTCGGTCATGGGTGAGGTCTCCCGGAAGGCGTATGTCGTCAGCCGCGGGTCCGCTGGGCCATCGTGCGCAGCACCGTTGCGGTGGGCACGGGCGCCTGGCGGATCCCGGTCAGCTGTTGGTCGATGTAGTCGGTGTGGCCGGCGGTCGCGGCGATGAACTCGGCCGCCGCGCCCTGGGGCCGGAAGCCGTGGCGCACGGCCAGCTTGCGCAGTCCGGGGTCGGTGGAGAGCAGCTCACCGAGCTGCCGTCCCGAGTCGGTCAGCGGTACGAGGGTGTGGTCGCTGGAGACGGTGGTGTCGGGGTAGAGGACGACGAGATCCCCGAGTTCCTGCTGCTGGTTCTGCAGGAGCAGTGAGGCGACCTGCGACTCGTACACCAGGACCAGCGGGTTGCCGACTCCGCTGATGAAGTCGCGGAACGGCGCGTCACTGCTCGTCTGTTGTGCCCCCTGCACCCGGATCAGCTTCTTCAGCAGCGGTGCGGTGCGGTCGATCGCGGCCTTGTCGGCGGCGACCCGGCCGCCGTCGGCGACGTACGAGGCGGCGGCAAGGTAGAGCGCGCCGGAGTTGGACGCGACGGGGTCGGTGCTCGCGATGAACACCGTGCCGGTCAACTCGGTGTGTTTCTGAGCCCCTTTGAGTTGCTGCCAGGTCCGGTCCGCCTGCGCGGCCTTCAGATACGGGGCCATGAGCAGCTTCCCGCTGGACCTGTTGCTCAGCGCCGCCAGCCCGTTGTCCGCCAGCACCTGTGCGGCGCTGCGGTGTGCGACGACGACGAGCGGCGAGTAGAAGGGCCGGATCGGCCCGCCCTTGACGGTGGACCTGCGCTGCAGTTCGTCGGCGGGTGCCTTCGAGCCGGGGAAGGCGAAGTCGTAGCCCTTCAGGGACAGTTGATCCATGGCCCAGGATCCGGACGTCTCCGTCTTCACGGTGAATCCCCTGGCGGCAAGGGCCTTCACCACTTCGGGATCGGCGAAGAACTCCGCCTTCTCCGATCCGATCACTCCACGCACGGTCTTCGTTGCCGTGCTCGTGTCCCTGCTGTTGCGGCCTGCTGCGACGGCTGCTGCCACTCCGCCGATCAGCAGCACCGCCAGGACGATTCCCACGATGCGTCTCACGGAAGCAGGGTGCTCGCGGAAACCCACATTCCGGGCGGAGTTGGGTGGACGGAAGGTGAAGTGCGCATCCCAGTACGCAACGGGAACGGCCGGTTCTCTTCGGTGTGTCGATCGCGTGGCGGTCCACGGTGCGCCACCGAACGTCGCGGGGCGCCCCGGAACACCGTCATCGTGATGCTCGCCGTGACGCCGTTCGGGGCGGCGCTCCCTTCCTCGGTACGCGCGGGGAGCCGCGGTACGGAGAACCAGGGGGCCATGGAACCGGCCCCCGTCGCACGCGCCTGCCGGCGCCGCGCTTGCGACGTCTCCCGCCACGAGCCGGACCGGCCCGGGGGCCGGCTCGGCCCCGTGAGCGCCGCAGGTGGTTGGCGCCCGGTCCACGCGCCTTGGCGGCCCGCGGACCGGGGCCGTCAGAGGGCGCCGACCAGCCGGACGGGGCCGGTGGGCGCGTTGGGGGTGGTGGCAGCGGTGACCGCCGCCGTGTGCGTGTCCATCTGTTCGGCCGCGAGGATCGCGGCCGTCGTGTCGGCGCGGGACGCGGCCACCACCAGTGCGCGGCCCGCGAGGGCATGGGCACGGCGGTGGAGCGCGAGTGCGGGTGCGCCGGTCCGGCCGGCGTGCCGGGCGGGCGGCGTGCCGCGCAGTCTGGCGACCTGGCCGGCGATACGGTCGCCCGCCTCGCCGAGACCGAGCTCGTCGGTGACCGCGAGGAGCGCGGCCAGGTGTCCGGCGAGCTGGATGTCCAGCTCCTCCTCGCGGGAACGGTGCGGGAAGTCGTCGGCGTGGTCGGCCGGTGTGTGGACCGATTTGGTGCGGATCGGTTCGTACATGGATGGCCTCCTGGTGTTGCCTGGGACCATCCTAGCTTGGATTCAGTCTAAAGTTGTCTGTGATCCGAAAGTGCGCGCCGCCGCCCTGGTCAGGGTTGGCTGTACCCGTCCAGGAAGTTCCCGATCCGGCCGACCGCGTCCGTCAGATCCTTGGTCGACGGCAGCGTCACGATCCGGAAGTGATCGGGTTCCGGCCAGTTGAACCCCGTACCCTGCACGACCATGATCTTCTCGGCCCGCAGCAGGTCGAGGACCATCTGCCGGTCGTCCTTGATCTTGTAGACCTTGGGGTCGAGCCGGGGGAAGAGATACAGGGCCCCCTTCGGCTTCACGCACGTGATCCCCGGGATCTGCGTCAGCAGGTCGTACGCGACGTCCCGCTGCTCCAGGATCCGGCCGCCCGGCAGCACCAGGTCGTCGATCGACTGCCGCCCGCCGAGCGCCGTGGCCACCGCGTACTGCGACGGCATATTGGCGCAGAGCCGCATATTGGCGAGGATCGTCAGCCCCTCGATGTACGAGGCGGCGTGGGCCTTCGGGCCGCAGACCGCGAGCCAGCCCGACCGGTAGCCGGCCACCCGGTAGTTCTTGGAGAGCCCGTTGAACGTCAGCACCATCAGATCGGGCGCAATGGCCGCGGTCGGTGTGTGCGTGGCGCCGTCGTACAGGATCCGGTCGTAGATCTCGTCGGAGCAGACGACCAGGTTGTGCCGGCGGGCGATCTCCGTCAGCTCGAGCAGCATCGCGTCGTCGTAGACCGCGCCCGTCGGATTGTTCGGGTTGATGATCACGATCGCCTTGGTGCGGTCGGTGATCTTGCGCTCGATGTCGGCGAGATCCGGCATCCAGTCGGCCTGCTCGTCGCACCGGTAGTGCACGGCCGTACCTCCGGCCAGCGACACGGAGGCGGTCCACAGCGGGTAGTCCGGCGCGGGCACGAGCACCTCGTCGCCGTCGTCGAGCAGCGCCTGCATCGACATCTGGATCAGTTCGGAGACGCCGTTGCCCAGGTAGATGTCCTCGACATCGAGGTCGATGCCCTTGGTCTGGTAGTGCTGCATCACCCCGCGACGGGCGGACAGCAGCCCCTTCGCGTCGCCGTAACCGTGCGCCCCGGAGAGGTTGCGCAGTATGTCCTCGAGAATCTCGGGCGGGCACTCGAACCCGAACGCGGCAGGGTTGCCGGTGTTCAGCTTGAGGATGCGGTGCCCGGCTGTTTCCAGCCGCATCGCCTCCTCGAGCACGGGGCCCCGGATTTCGTAACAGACGTTGGCGAGCTTCGTGGACTGGATCACCTGCATGTCTGCGAGCTTACGGCGGTGTTTCACCGGCTGCGCGGGGTTCGCCCGCAGGTTGACCCACCCGGGTCGCGCCGCGTGCCTGCCCCGTCTTCCATCGCCATGCCCGCCCCGCCCCTGGACAGTGGGAACGCCGGTCATGGGCGGGGAGGGGCTTGGAATGGGGGTGTGGCGGACCGGACCGGTGAGATGCGCCACGTGAGGGGGTGGTGGCCGCGGCCGGGGCCCCGACCGGTTGGCCGATCACCGGAGAACGAGCCGTCCGGCCGGGCGGGCGGCGGTCCCGACGGGGCGCGGCCTCGGCCCGCCGCCGACCGGCACGTTCAGTCCGGCAGGCGGGCGCCCTCCGGGAGCCGGATGCCGAAGTCGGCCGCGAGGACCCGCAGCACCTCGTCGCCGTCCGCCAGCTCACGCTCCTTGCGCGTGCCGTCGGCCGCCGTTTCCACGAGCCTGCGGCCCATCAGTGCGAGATGCGCGTCCGGGGTGGTGCGCTGGACGTACGGCCGGTGCTGGAACGGGGAGCGCGGGTTGGTCGCGATGTGCCAGTTGATGACCTCGTAGTCCGGCGCCTCGAACGGCTCCAGCGTGAACGCGTACTGGTCCTCCCACTCCCCGCCCGCGCCCTTGGCCTGCAGCTTCCACAGCTCCAGCGGGCCGTCGTACGGCGCGTGCACGAGCCGGTGACGGCGCGGGGCGTCGTGCAGTTCCACGTCCGCCACCAGCGGGATCGGCTCCAGCAGCGACGTGTTCGCACCGAATCCGACATCGGCGAGATACGGGGTCGGCTCGCCCGGCACCTCGGCCCGGATGAGCATGTGGGTGCGCGGCCGTACGTCCCCGGGCGCGGCTCCCAGCAGCACGCGCGCGCAGAGCAGCGTGATCCGGAAACCGAGCGCGGTCAGCGCGGCGGCGAGGAGGGTGTTCTGCTCGTAGCAGTACCCGCCGCGCTCACTGCGTACGAGCTTCGCCTCCAGATCCGCGAGCGCGAGCGAGGGGGCACTGCCGAGCACGGGGTCCAGGTTCTCGAACGGGATGCCCAGCGCGTGGGCGCGGTGCACGGAGCGCAGCGCCTCCGCGGTGGGGCGGCGCTCACCGGTCCAGCCGATGCGGGCGGCGTACGCGTCGAGGTCGAGAGCGCGGGCGCTGTCGGTGGTCATGGTCCGACCGTACGCAATCGGGGCGGCGGGCTGCCACGGGCGCGGCGCGCCGCACAATCCGCGTGCGACGGCGGATCGCCTTCCGGCAGACTGCACCGGTGACCGACCTCGACGTCTCGTCGGCCCAGGCGCGCGCACTGCACCATGTCGCCTCGCTGTCCTCGGGACCGCCGCTCGACCCCGCCCTGCCGCTCACCCTGAACTTCCACCCCGACCGCATGGCGGGGGACCGCCCGATCCTGGTCGCGCTGGCCGAGGACGGCGTCTACCGCTCGCAGTTCGTCACCGGCACCGGCAACGGCGGTCTGACGGCGTACCCCGGCGGTGACCGGTGGCGCTGGGAGAGCCGGATCTTCGGCGGTGCGTACGACGCCATGCCCGGTGAACAGCGGCCGGTGTACGGGGCGTTGAACTTCCGCGGCAAGGGAGTCGGCGCCGCCCCGCGGTTTGGTTCCGCGCACTTCCGGCTGTCCGCGGCAGCCCTGCGGCGTGCCACCTTCTGCTACCCGGACAGCGCCGCCGAACCGTCGGACTTCGGCGTCGCGGCCCGTATGCGGCTCATCGAGCTGGCCGAGGCCGACACCCAGGACGCGCTCAACGACTACATCGAGGCGCAGGTGCACGGTCCTGTCGTGCTGGACCGCGACATGGAAGCCCTGGTCCTCGATCCGGGCTACCGGGGCACCGACGTCGAGGCCGCGGCCCGCCGGCTGCCGTGCCCCACGGAGTGGCACGCCGGATTCCGGCTGACGGTGGACGAGCTGCGCCGCCATCCGGACTACCGGGGGCAGGAGTTCGTCGCTCTCGGCGCGGAGATCGCGCAGGGCGGCGTGCTCGATCCGCGGATCATCGGGGACGCCGCCCGCACGGGCCGCTACGAGACGCAGTCGCTGAAGATGGTCTGGCACTGCCTGGCCCGCTTCGGCGCCCCGGCCGGGACTCCGGCACCGGATTCCGTCCCGGCGTGCCGCTGACCGGACGGTCCGTCAGCAGACCGTGCCCGGCCCGGCGGCGGTGGCCCCCAGCAGGTCGCGCACCAGGTCGAAGTCGATGGTCTCCGGCTTGCGGAAGCGCAGGCAGCCCTTGCCCATGTCCTGTCCTGCCAGCCTTTCCTCGAACGCGTCGCGGACGTCGGAGCGCATCAGGTAGAGGGAGATGTAGTTCTTCTGGCTGGCGAAGGCGATCTCGCCGACGCCGTCCCGCTCGTAGGCGGGCATCCCGTACGCCGTCTTCTCGACGTAGCCCTTCAGTTCCTGACGGCACATCTGCCGCAGCCTGGTCAGGGCCTCGCGGCGTTCCTGCGGGATCTCGGCCAGGTAGCCGTCGACATCTTCAGCCCTGCTCTGCACCATGCGACGACCCTAAGGGCTCTCCCTTAATCCCTGGCGGGCGCACGGCGACAGCTACGGCATTTCGCCGCGTTGTCGGAACGCCCGAATACAACCGGTATGAGGACGCCCCTCCGCCTTGCGATGCACCGCATCCGACGCCGCGCGCTGATCCACCAGGGATGACGGGACAGCCCTCAGGCCGAAAACAGGCTCTTGCCCGGCAGGGGCGCGCCCCTAACAATGCGCATGACAAAACCGAAGGAACCCTTCGGTCGCAGAGGTCACAGAGGGGACCCCCACATGAAAAAGCCTCTCGTCGGCGCACTCCTTGCTGTTCTGCTCCTCGGAGCGGGAACGGCCCCCGCGGTCGCGGCCACGAGCCACGACGCGGCCGCGCCCACCACCAGGGCCGCAGCGCCGCAGGCGGTCAAGGCCAAGGCCGTCAACTTCGCCGGGACAGTCGCGCTCAGCAACTGCTCCGGCTCCGTCGTCCGTGCACCCGGCTCGCTGCCGTCCGACCCGGCCCTCGTGCTCTCCAACGGGCACTGCATGGAGACCGGCTTCCCGGGGCCGGGCGAGGTCGTCCTCAACCGGTCGTCCTCCCGCAGCTTCACCCTGCTGAACGCGGCGGGCAGCGGCGTCGGCACCCTGCGCGCCAGCAAGATCGCGTACGGGACGATGACCGACACCGACATCTCGCTGTACCAACTCACCCGCACCTACGCCCAGATCGAGAGCACCTACGGCATCAAGGCGTTGGAGCTCAACGCCGCGCACCCGGTCCAGGGCACCGCGATCACGGTCGTCTCCGGCTACTGGAAACGCACGTACAGCTGCAGCGTCGACGGCTTCGTCTACCGCCTCGAGGAGGGCGAGTGGACCTGGAAGGACTCCGTCCGCTACACCTCCGCCTGCCAGACCATCGGCGGCACGTCCGGCTCCCCGGTGATCGACAACGCGACCGGCAAGGTCGTCGCCGTCAACAACACCGGTAACGAGGACGGGCAGCGGTGCACGGACAACAACCCGTGCGAGGTCGATGAGAACGGCAATGTGACGGTCCGCCAGGGCATCAACTACGCCCAGGAGACGTACGGCATCGTGCCGTGCATCGGTACCGCGAGCAAGATCGACCTCAACCTGGCCGGGTGCACTCTGCCCAAGCCGTAGAGAAACGCACACGATCCGGCAATATGTGGCGGTATCGGAGTCGGTTTTCGGCCGGAGGGCTGCGCTCCGTACAATCCACGGCCATGAGTCACCCCAGCGGTCAGCACAGCGCGGTCTTCGTCGACGCCTCCGGGCGTCGTGGGCGTCGGATGAGGTACGCGGCAGCACTGATCGGTGTCGTGTGTCTGCTTTTCGTCGGCGTCGTCGTCGCCGGACTGTTCGGTTCCGGCCCGGTGGGCGGCCCATTGCCCTGGGACGGGAGCGGCGGCGAGAAGCCGCCCGCGCGGGCCGAGCCCTCGCCCTCGCCCTCGTCGACGGACGCCTCCCGCCGCAAGGCGTCCGTCGACCCGGTCACCGCTTCCCGGAGTCCTGAAGCCAAGTCCGGCGGTCCCGCACCCAGCTCCTCCGACGCGACGGTCGGCAGCTCGGCGCCCGCCCCGGCACCGAGCGCGAGCGCGACATCCGCGCCAGGTAAATCGGACGGCAACCACGGTCACGGCACGCCGGCCCCCGCGGCCACCAACAAGGGGAACCGCCCGTGACCCGGCACGCGCAGCGTCGCGAACCCCGAGCCCACTGGGTGCTGCTCTCCCTCACGCTGGCAGCCGCGGCGACAGCCCTGCTGTTCAGCGGATACGGCCGCCACGAGATAGCCCCGACCCCGGGCCCCGGCCGGGGCTCCACCGCCTGCGCCACCCCCGGGCCGGCGGACATCTTCTCCGGCGGGCCCGTGGTCCAACTGGATCCGAAGACCGGGGGAGTCCGCAGCTCGAAGATGCCGCCCGGCACGGTCGCCCTCACCTATGACGGCGGCCCGAACCCTGCCTGGACCCCACGCCTGCTCGACCTGTTGCGTGCGCACCACGCCAAGGCGACCTTCTTCCTCACCGGCACCGAGGCCACCGCCCATCCCGAGCTCGTACGGCGGATCAAGGACGAGGGTCACGAGATCGGTTCGCACACCTACACCGATGCCGACCTCGGCTCCGTCTCCGGGATCCGCGCCGGACTCGAACTCTCCCTCGCCCAGAACACCCTGGCCGGCACCGCGGGCATCGGCACTCCGCTGCTGCGCCTGCCCCACACGACGACCACGGCGAGCTTCTGCGGCGAGCAGTGGGAGGCCGGGCGGCGCGCCATCATCGACGGCTATGTCCTGGTGGCCGCGGACGGCGCCGGACGCGAACCGAAGCAGGGCGCCGTACGCCAGTTCAGCGGCTCGGCCGAGGCGGTGACGGAGACGGCCGAGCTGTTCCGGAAAGCGGCCGGCGCACCCGCATACACGACCGTCAGTATGGGCCTGGGCCGGCCCACGGCCATGTACGAGGTGTCCGGACCGACCTACTGGAAGGGCAGGGCGGTCGTCCTGGCCCAGCAGGTCTCCCGGGCCTTCACCGATGCGATGACCTGGCTGCTCGCCGTCGCCGGCGCGATCACCGTGCTGCGGCTCGTCCTGCTGCTGACCGTCGCGCGGATGCATGTGCTGCGCGTACGCGCGAAGCGGAGCAGGCGCCGGGGTGCGCAGCGTCTGCCACCCCTGACCGAGCCGGTCTCGGTGATCGTCCCCGCGTACAACGAGGAGGCGGGCATCGAGGCGACCGTGCGTTCGCTGCTGGCGTCCACCCATGAGTACGTCCAGGTCATCGTGGTGGACGACGGTTCCAGCGACCGTACGTACGAAATCGCCGAGTCGATACCCGACTCTCGGGTGATGGTGGTCCGCCAGCCCAACGCCGGCAAGGCGAGCGCTCTGAACACCGGCCTGGCCTGGGCCCATTTCGACATTGTGGTCATGATCGACGGCGACACGGTCTTCGAGCCCGAGGCGATTCGCAATCTGATCCAGCCGCTCGCCGATCCGCGCGTCGGCGCGGTCAGCGGCAATACGAAGGTCGGTAACAGGCAGGGTGTCCTGGGCCGCTGGCAGCATCTCGAGTACGTCATCGGCTTCAATCTCGACCGTCGGATGTTCGATGTCATGGAGTGCATGCCGACTGTGCCCGGCGCGATCGGAGCCTTCCGCCGGGACGCGCTGATGGGCGTCGGCGGGGTCAGCGAGGACACGCTCGCCGAGGACACCGACCTCACGATGGCTCTCTGCCGGACCGGCTGGCGGGTGGTCTACGAGGAGTCGGCCGTCGCGTGGACCGAGGCGCCCGCGTCCGTGCGCCAGCTCTGGAAGCAGCGCTACCGCTGGTGCTACGGGACGCTTCAGGCGATGTGGAAGCACCGCAGGGCCCTGGTCGAACGGGGTCCTGCGGGCAAGCTGGGCCGGCGAGGGCTGACCTATCTGGCGCTCTTCCAGACGCTGCTGCCGCTGCTGGCCCCGCTGGTCGATGTGTTCGCCCTGTACGGTCTCCTGTTCCAGTCCGCGGGGCAGGCGGGCCTGGTGTGGCTTGGATTCACCGCCGTCCAGGTCTTCAGCGCGGTGTACGCGCTGCGGCTCGACCGGGAGAAGTTCGAACCGCTGTGGAGCCTTCCGCTCCAGATCTTTGTGTACCGGCAACTGATGTATCTGGTCGTGGTCCAGTCGGTGGTGACGGCGCTCCTCGGCAACCGCCTGGGCTGGCAGCGCATGCACCGCACCGGCTCCGCCGCGGACACGCTCGAGCGCCAACCGGTTGGCAGTTGAACGGATCCGGGCTCCAGGAGCTGACGTCACATGTCAGGCACACAGCACAAGCGCGTGTGCGGCGCGGCCCACGATCGCCGGTCGCCCGGAGATCCCCAGGCGGGTCGGCGTGGGGTCGGTGTACAGGACGACGTACACGCCGGTCCACCGCATGCGGCCACTCGTCGAGCGGCGTTCCCTCGAGTTCGGGCGGATACCTGTCGGCCGCCTGGGCCGGAGCGAGCAACTCCTCGAACCGGACGGCCGTCGGTCGATCGGTACCCCTCAATGGAGGGCTACGGCGTCGACCGGACCGCCCGCCCCGCCAGTACGGACGTCCGCCTGCCGTCCTCGATTACGAAGCGGCCGTCGATCAGCACGTGCGGGATGCCCACCGGCAATGTACGCGGGTTCTCGAACGTCGAGCCCGCCGCGACCGTCTGCGGGTCGAAGAGGACGAGGTCGGCGCGGTAGCCCTCGCGGACGTACCCCCGGTCGGCCAGGCGCAGCCGCGCCGCCGGGCGCGAGGTGAGGTGGGCGACGCACTCCTCCAGCGAGAGGATGCCCAACTCCCGTACGTAACGGCCGAGATACTGCGGGAACGTGCCGTACGCGCGGGGGTGCGGCTTGTCGCCCTGGAGGATGCCGTCGCTGCCGCCCGTGTGGACGCGGTGACGCATGATCTGCCGGACGTTCTCCTCGTGGCCCACGTGCTGGAGGATCGTCGTGCCGAGCCGGTCGTCGAGGAGCAGGCGGCGGGCGGTGACCCACGGCTCCTCGCCGCGCAGCCGCGCGGACTCGGCGACCGTACGGCCGACATGTTCGGCCAGCTCCGGCACGCTGACGCCGGAGATCTCGATCGTGTCCCACTCGATCGGCACGCCGTGGCAGCCGTCCGAGCCGAGCTCCTCCAGGTGGTGCCGGATTCGTTCGGCCGTCGCCTCGCCCGCGAGACGCGTGAGGATCGACTCCGGGCCGCCCTCGCTCGCCCAGCTCGGCAGCATCGCGACGAGCGTCGTGGAGCCGGGGGTGTAGGGGTACGTGTCGAGGGAGATGTCGGCGCCGGCCGCGAGGGCGTCGTCCAGGAGGCCGATCAGTTCGGGAGCCCTGCCCTTGTTGACGCCGAAGTTCATGGTGGCGTGGGCGAGATGGAGGGGGCAGCCGGCGTCCCGGGTGAGCTGGATCATCTCCTCGTACGCGGCGAGGGCGCCCGCACCGTACGAGCGGTGGTGCGGGCAGTAGTAGCCGCCGTGCTCGGCCACGACCCGGCACAGTTCGGTGAGTTCGGCGTCCTTGGCGTACATGCCGGGGGTGTAGGTGAGGCCGGACGACATGCCGACCGCGCCCTCCGCCATGCCCTGGGCGACGAGCTCCTTCATCCGGGTCAGCTCGGCGTCGGTGGCGGGGCGGTCGTCCCAGCCGACCGCGTACATGCGGACCGTTCCCTGCGGGATGAGGTACGCGGCGTTGACCGCGATGCCCTGGCCGCCGAAGTTGCGGTCGAGGCGGTCCAGGTACTCGCCGACGGTGCGCCAGTCGAGGTCGAGGTCCGAACCGTCGCCGTTCCAGCCGGTGATCGCCTTCCGCACCTCGGCGAGGGTGCGGTCGTCGACCGGGGCGTACGACAGGCCGTCCTGGCCCAGGACTTCGAGCGTGACGCCCTGGGCGGCCTTCGCGCTGTGATCCGGGTCCCGGAGGAGGGCGAGGTCGCTGTGGGCGTGCATGTCGATGAAGCCGGGGGCGAGGGCGAGCCCGGTGGCGTCGAGGGTGCGGGTGGCGGTGGGGCGGGGGCCGGGGGCACCGCTGGGGTGGATCTCGGCGATCCGGGCGTCGTCGATCGCGACATCGGCACGGTAGGAGGGGGTGCCGGTGCCGTCGATGACGGTGGCGTTGCGGACGACCAGGTCCATGGTGGGTTGCCTTTCAGGCGGTGCGCGTTCCCCGCCCCGCCCTCCCGCCCCGGGGGCGCTGCCCCCGGGGCGGAGCCCCGGTCACGGGAAGGGGCGGGGCGGGGAATCTGCCCCGCAGGGATCAGAAGAACGTGCGGATGTAGTCCGTGACCGTGCCGTCCGCCTCGACCAGCGGAATCAACTGCCACTTGTCGAAGCTCGTGCACGGATGCGAAAGCCCCATCCCCACCCAGTCGCCGACCTCCAGCTCCGCGCCCGCCTCGGTCCGCACCCACGTGTGCTGGTCGGACAGCCCCGTGACCGTGACTCCCGACGCCTGCCGCACCGAGCCGTCCCGCCCCGACCGGATCACCTGCGCCTCGGGCAGGTCGAGGTCGTACGCCGCATCCCGCTTCCCCGCGTTGAGGAACGCCTGCTCGGCTGAGGGACGCGACACGACCTGCGCCCACAGCCGGAAGGCCGGCTGCAGTGCCCCCTCCTCGGGCGTCCGGTTGAACGGAGTGATCCGCCGGTAGTGACCGTCGTCGTGCGAGACGTACGCGCCGGAACGCAGCAACTTCACCACAGGGGCGGAGAGTTCGGGAATCTCCGCGAAGACGTCGGCCACCGCGTCGAACCACGCGCTGCCACCCGCGCTGACCAGGATCTCGTCCGCACCGGCGAACCGGCCCGCCTTGTCGAGGTCCGCCGCCAGAGCGACGAGCCGGCGCAGCCAGTCCCGTACGCGCTCGGGCGACGCGTTCGGCACCTCGCCCTCGTAGCCGGCGACACCCACCAGTCGCAGGGTCTCCGTCGCCGCGACGGCGTCGGCGACGGCCGTGCAGTCGGCCTCGGTACGGGCACCGGTGCGCGCGCCCTCGCCCGCGCCCAGCTCCACCACGACATCCACCGCACGCGTGGCGGACGCGGCGCGCAGGGCCTCGTCCATCAGCTCGACACCGCGTACCGAGTCCACGTAGCAGACGAAGCGGAACTCCGGGTCGGCCTCCAGCTCGCGGGCGAGCCAGCGCAGGGCCACCGCGTCGACGACCTCGTTGGCGAGGAAGATCCGCTGGATGCCGTACGCCCGGTAGACCCGTGCCTGGTGCGGCACGGCCGCGGTGATGCCCCACGCGCCGCGCTTCAGCTGGTCCGCGAAGAGCTGCGGGGACATCGAGGTCTTGCCGTGCGGGGCGAACGCGAGGCCGTGGCGCTCCGCGTACGTCTCCAGGAGAGCGAGGTTGTGCTCGACGGAGTCGGCGGAGAGGGCGAGGACCGGGGTGGTGAACCCGCCCGTGAAGAGGTTGCGGCGTTCGGCGGCGAGTGCTCCGACGGTCAGGCCCTCCGCGTCGGGCGGGAGCGACTTGAAACGGTGGTCGACCGGTTCGTCGGCGAGTCCGGCGAGTGCGGTGGGTTCAGCCGGGGTGCCCGGGTGGTCGGCGGCCAAGGGAGCCTCCTCAAGAAGTATGCGTTGCAACATATGCAACAGTCATTGCGCATATCGCTCAACGCTGTCTAACATCCGAGCCGACGCCGGGTCAATGATGAGCCGGCGCTGCACGCAGATCAGCGAGGAGCCCAGTGTGCCCGGACCCGGAGCGGGGGCGGCCCACGCCGTCACGGCCAGCGATGTCGTCTGCCTCGGCGAGTCCATGGTGACGTTCCTGCCCTCGCAGCCCGGCCGCCTCGCCGACGTGCCGTCCTTCGGCCGCGCGATCGGTGGCGCGGAGTCCAACGTCGCCTGCGCGCTGGCGGCGGCGGGCCACCGGGCGAAGTGGGTCGGCCGCGTCGGGGCGGACGGCTTCGGCGACCATCTGGTCGAGGCGATCTCCGCGTACGGAGTGGACACCTCGGCCGTCCGGCGGGACCCGGCCCGCCCCACGGGCATCTACTTCCGTACGGCGGCCGACCGGGCGACGGACACGCACGAGGTCGCGTACTACCGGGCCGGTTCGGCGGCGTCCGCGATGTCCCCGGCGAACGTCCCGGCCGGTGACGTGCTCCGCGGCCGCATCCTGCACCTGTCCGGCATCACGGCGGCCCTGTCCGAGGACTGCCTGTCCCTGCTCCACTTCCTGACCGAGCCCCGCCCGGGACGCCCGCTGATCTCGTTCGACGTGAACTACCGTCCGGGACTGTGGCGCGGCAGCGAGGCCGGCCCGCAGGTCCTGCTCGACCTGGCGCGCCGCGCCGATCTGGTCTTCGTCGGTGAGGACGAGGCGCAGGAGGCGTGGGGGCTGTGCGGTGCGGACGCGATCCGTGCGGCGCTGCCGGAGCCGTCTCTGCTGGTGGTCAAGCGGGGCAGCGACGGCGCTACGGTCTTCTCGGGGGCCGGCCCCGAACCCCGGTCCGCGACCGCCGGACGGGCCGAAGCCACCGGGAGCGGAGCCCCGGGCCGGGAAGGGGCGGGCAGGGGGCAGGCCCAGGACGCCGCCGCTGCCACCCCCGACACCGTCACCACCGTGCCCGCGCTCCACGTGGACGTCGTCGCGGCCGTCGGCGCCGGTGACGCCTTCGCCGCCGGCTTCCTCTCCGCCACCCTCCGCGACCTCCCCGTCCGCGAGCGCACCCGGCACGGCCACCTCATGGCCGCCGCCGTCCTCACCGTCCCCGGCGACCTCACCGCCCCTCCCTCCCGCGCACATGCCGACCGCCTCGTCGCTCTCGACGACGACGCCTGGGGGAGACTGCGTCTCGGCCCCGGCTGGACGGCAGCCGGCCAGGCCCCGGTCACCCGGACCCCGGTCACGCAGGAGGTACAACCGACATGAGCCAGACCGTCGACCGCGCGCTGAGCATCCTCCCGCTCCTGGCCCAGGGCCCCGCCGACCTCGGCCAGGTCGCCGACCGCCTCGGTGTGCACAAGTCCACCGCGCTGCGCCTGCTCCGTACGCTCCACGAGCACGGGCTCGTCTACCGCCAGGAGGACCAGCGCTACCGCCTCGGCGCCCGACTGTTCGCCCTCGCGCAGGAGGCCGTCGAGAATCTCGACGTACGCGAGATCGCGCACCCCCACCTCGTCGGGCTGAACGAGCAGTGCGGGCACACCGTCCATCTCGCGGTGTACGAGGAGCACGAGGTCCTCTACATCGACAAGGTCGAGAGCCGCTACCCGGTCAGGATGTACTCCCGGGTCGGCAAGCCCGTCGCGATCACGGTCGCCGCCGTCGCCAAGCTGCTGCTCGCCGATCTGGCCGAGCCCGAGCGGCGCGCGATCGCCGAGAAGCTCGACTACCCCATGTACACGTCCCGTTCGATCCCGAACGCCGGCGCCTTCCTCAAGGAGCTCGCCGCCGTCCGCGAACAGGGCTGGGCCACCGATCTCGGCGGCCACGAGGAGTCCATCAACTGCATCGGCGCCCCCATCCGCGGCGCGGACGGCCGGGTAGTCGCCGCCATGTCGGTGTCCGCACCCAACGTCGTCGTCACGGCCGAGGAACTCCTCACCCTGCTCCCGCTGGTGCGCCGCACCGCCGACGCCATCAGCCGGGAGTACTCCGGCACGCCCACCCCCCAACCCAAGAAGGCCTGAACCGTCATGACCGAGAAGACCGCGCTCACCCCCAGCACCCACACGACCCCGCCCGCCAAGTTCTCGCACGGCGTGAAGAAGGGGAACATCCTCCAGGTCGCCGGCCAGGTCGGCTTCCTGCCCGCCGTCGAGGGCCAGGCGCCGACCCCGGCCGGTCCGACGCTGCGTGAGCAGACCCTCCAGACGTTCGCCAACGTCAAGGCGATCCTGGAGGAGGGCGGCGCGAGCTGGGACGACGTGATGATGATGCGCGTCTACCTCACGGACGTGGACCACTTCGCGGAGATGAACGAGATCTACAACGCGTACTTCGGCGAGCAGAACCTCAAGGAGGCCCCCGCCGCCCGTACGACGGTCTACGTCGGCCTCCCCAAGGGCCTGCTGATCGAGATCGACGCGCTCGCCGTCCTGAGCTGAACGAGGCGGCCGGTCCACAGCTGATCCGCTTGCCGCACCGCACCACCACGCCGTACGGCACGGCGCCCCGCACGACCGGGGCGCCGTGCCGCGCTCCACCCTGCCCGAAGGATCCCCCCACCACGGAGCCGTCCCATGCTGCTCGCCGCCACGCCACCTCCGGTCGAGATACCACCCCACACCGGTGGACTCCTCCTGCTGATCGACGGCACCGGCGGTCTGCTGACCGTCGCCGCCCTCGGTATCGCGCTCCTCCTCTTCCTGATCATCAAGATCAGGCTGCAGCCGTTCGTCGCGCTGCTCGCCGTCTCCATAGCCGTCGGCCTGGGCACCGGCCTCTCCGTCACCGAGCTCTTCGGCACGGTGCAGAAATCCGCCGCCGTCTCCGTCATCGAGTCCGGCATGGGCGGCATCCTCGGCCATGTCGCGATCATCATCGGCCTCGGTACGATGCTCGGCGCGATCCTGGAAGTCTCCGGCGGTGCCGAGGTGCTGAGCGCCCGGCTGCTGAATCTCTTCGGCGAGCGGCGCGCCCCGCTCGCCATGGGCCTGACCGGCCTCATCTTCGGTATCCCGGTCTTCTTCGACGTCGGCATCTTCGTCCTCGCGCCGATCGTGTACGCCGCCACGAAGCGGTCCGGAAAATCGATCCTGCTGTACGCGATGCCGCTGCTGGCCGGCCTCTCCATGACTCACGCGTTCCTGCCCCCGCACCCGGGACCGGTCGCCGCCGCGGGCCTCTTCCACGTCTCCCTCGGCTGGATCATCCTGATGGGCGCCGTCGTCGGCATCCCGTCCGTGCTCGCGGCCTGGGGCTATGCCGCGTGGATCGGAAAGCGGATCTTCGTCGAGGTCCCGCAGGACATGGTCGACGCCGCCGAGGAGGCGAAGGCAGCGGTCGTCGCCGAGCAGCGCGCCGCCGGAGTCGCCACGCGCGAGGAGCCGGTCGGGCTCGCCACCGTGCTGGCGATCATCGGTACCCCGCTGGTGCTGATCCTCGCCGCGACGTTCTCCTCCATAGCCCTGGACCCGTCCACGGTCCGCTCGGTCATCGAGTTCTTCGGCAACCCGTTCGTCGCCCTGACGATCGCGCTGATCCTCGCGTACTACCTGCTGGGCATCCGGCGCGGCTGGTCCCGCAAGTCCCTGGAATCGGTCTCGACTTCCTCGCTGAAGCCGGTCGGCAACATCCTGCTGGTGGTCGGTGCGGGCGGCATCTTCGGCGCCGTCCTGAAGGCCAGCGGCATCGCGGACGCCCTCGCCGACACGTTCAACGACGTCGGCCTGCCGGTCATCCTGCTGGCCTGGCTGATCTCCGTCGTCCTGCGCGTCGCCCAGGGCTCGGCCACGGTCGCGATCGTCACCACGGCCGGCATCGTCGTCCCGCTGGTCGAGGGCCAGGGCATGTCCCAGGCGCACCTGGCACTGATCATCATGGCGATCTCGGCGGGTTCGATCTTCGCCTCGCACGTCAACGACGGCGGCTTCTGGATGGTGTCGAAGTACTTCGGCATCACCGAGCGCGACACCCTGAAGTCCTGGACGGTCCTGGAAACGGTCCTGTCTGTGGCGGGCTTCGCGGTGGCGGCGCTGCTGAGCCTGGTGATCTAGCCCAACGCCACGTACGGAGCGAGGCCGAGGGTTGTCCCGTCAGGGCTACGGGGCAGCCCTCGCAGACGTCGGGAGCTGCGTCGGGCGGCGGCTCGTCAGGCCCTGGACGTCCATGACCGGGACGTCGTAGTGCGGGATCCACTTGTCCCGGGTGACGATCGTCATTCCTTCGGTCTGGGCCTGCGCGACCAGTATCCGGTCGAACGGATCCCGGTGATGGGCCGGCAGCCTGCTCGCCCGCACCCCATGCCCAGCGGTGATCGGCAGCGGAGTGAACTGGCTGTCCCGGACCCGTTCCGCCAGATCCTCCGGCCCGTCCAGTTTGCCGAGTGACTGCTTGATGGCGATCTCCCAGGCAGAGACCGCGCTGACGTACACGGACGGTTCTGTATCGAGCAGGTCCTTGACTTCCCCGGAGAGCTCGGAGGAGTCGTCGAGCCACCAGAGGATCACATGCGTGTCGAGAAGCAGCCGCATCACTGCATCCCGAAGGCGCCGGCGATCTCGTCGGGCAGCTCGTCGAAGTCGGCGGCGAGGTGGATCCGACCCTTCAAGGAGCCGCGCCCCGTCCGCCTGACCTTGGGACGTAGCGGAACCACCTTGGCCACCGGTTCGCCGGCCTTGCTGATCACGACCTCCTCGCCGGTGGCGACCTGTTCGAGGATGCGCGAGAAGTGGCCGCCATAGCTCGCACGCAGCAGCGCCGCCGGGGGAGCGGCGGCGCTGCTGGTCGGGATGTACGGGGTGGGGGGTGGAGGGTGTGCGGGTGCCGCACCGGGCACCCGTACACCCCCGCGCCGGCTACGGCAGGCCGTGCACGTGCGGGCCCACCGCGTTCGACCACGCGTTGCCCGACTTGGCGTCCCAGTTCGTCGACCAGGTCATCGCGCCGCGCAGCGACGGGTAGGTCTTCGACGGCTTGAACGATCCGCAGTTCGTGCCACGGGCAAGGCAGTCCAGGGCGTTGTTCACGATCGTCGGCGAGACGTAGCCGCTGCCGGCGCCACTGGTCGACGCGGGCACGCCGAGCCCGACCTGGGCCGGTGCGAGACCGCCCTCCAGCTGGATGCAGGCGAGCGCGGTGAGGAAGTCCACCGAGCCCTGCGAGTAGACCTTGCCGTCACAGCCGAGCATCGAACCGCTGTTGTAGTACTGCATGTTGACGACGGTCAGGATGTCCTTGATGTTGAGCGCCGTCTTGAAGTACTCGCCGGACGTCGACTGCATGTCGATGGTCTGCGGCGCCATCGTGATGACGAGCTTGGAGCCCGCCTTCGACGAGAGGGACCTGAGCGCCTGGGTCATGTACGTGGAGTTGAGGCCGTTCTCCAGGTCGATGTCGACGCCGTCGAAGCCGTACGTCTGCATCATCGAGTAGACGGAGTTGGCGAAGTTCGTGGCGGAGGTCGAGTCGTTGATCGAGACGGTGCCGTTCTGGCCGCCGATCGAGATGATCACGGACTTGCCGGCCGCCTGCTTCGCCCTGATGTCGGCCTTGAACTGGTCGACGGTGTAGCCGCCGAGCCCGGCCGAGTCGAGGTTGAAGGTGACACCGCCCGGCGTGCCGGTCGCGTCGGCGAAGGAGACCGCGATGATGTCGTAGTTGGCCGGCACATCGCTGATCTTCTGGACCGTGGCACCGTTGTTGAAGTTCTGCCAGTAGCCGGTCACCGCGTGCTTGGGCACGGTCCCGCCGCCTCCGCTGCCTGTGGCCGAGGTGGTACCGGTCACCGCCGAGGACTTGGCGGACTCACCGGCCGCGTTGGTCGCGGACACCTGGAAGGAGTACGAGGTCGAGGCGGCCAGTCCCGTGGCGGTGGCCGAGGCTCCGCTCACCGACTGCACCTTGGTGCCGTTCTGGTAGAGGTTGTAGCCCGTCGCGCCCGACACCGGGTTCCAGGACAGGGCCACGGAGGACGAGGTCACGGACCCCACCGCGAGACCGCCCGGCGTGGCGGGGACCGTCGGTGCGGGGTCGGTGCCGCCTCCGCCGTCGGGGCCGGTCACGGAGATGTCGTCGGCGAAGTAGGGGGCCTGCCCGTACCAGCCGTGGAGATAGACGGTCACCGAGGTGGTGTTCGGGCCGGTCGTGAAGCTGGTGGAGAGCTTGGTCCAGCTGCTTGCGTCGGGCGTCCAGGTCGACACGTCCGTTGTTCCGGTGCCGGTCGCGCCGATGTACGTGTATCCACCCTGCACCCAGCCGCTGAGCGCGTACGTGGAGTTCGGCTTCACGGCCACGGCCTGCGTGCACTGGGCGTTGTCCTGGCCGGCCGGGCTCGCCTTGAGGGCCGAGCTGCCGCCGTGCACGGGGGAGGAGACGGTGGTGCCGCTGCCGTTGGAGCAGGTCCAGTTGGTGAGTCCGGACTCGAAGCCCGCGTTCTTGGCGACGTTGACGTCGGCGGCCTCGGCGGTGCTGACGAGGCCGGTGACGGTGAGCGCTCCGGCGGCGACGACGGCCATGGCGGAGCCGAGGATCGCGCGGACGGGACGTCTGCGGTGCCGGGTGCCGGGTGTGCGTTCCACTTGCTTTCCTCCGTGGGGGAGTTGGGGATGCAGGGGGATGCATCGGGGATGCAGGCGGGTGTCGGAGGTGCGACACGGGAGTGAACGTGCGGGGCGTGGAGGTGAGTTGAGGAACGGTGGCCACCGTTGGCCGATAAGCTGGTCCAGACCATTCGAGTTGTCAAGACCTCTGGCGGCGGCAGCTTCCGGCGAGGGGGTCCGGGCGGGGCTCCGGCCGCCCTCGGGCGATCTTCGAGGGCCCGGATGCCACCCCTCGGGGGGCGGCGGTCGCGCGGCGCGACGGGGTGGCCGAAGTGGTCGCTCGGTGACGGATTTCGTCCGGGTGGAATGGGGTAGCAACACCCCAAGATCCATTCTGACGTGGGTGAACGAATTCCCGCAGAAGAAAATCGGAACGTGTATCGGTAACTCTGCGCAGTGGTACAGAAGTTAACCACTCTCGGTTTCGTCCGATTTCGCACCCGGTGGCCACAAGCCAGTTGCGTGGGTGTTGCACGGCTGTTCCTGTACTGGTCCACGAAAGGTGTTCTCTGGCTGGTAGGACGTGGATAAAGTGCAGGAGCAGAAGCACGGAGCAGGAGCGATTGCGGCCACCGTCAGCACGACGGAGGCCGGAGCCGAACGGGGACCAGCGTGCCGACCGCTATAGCAGTGACCAGTGCTG
Organism: Streptomyces sp. JH14; assembly: GCF_029428675.1. Classification (GTDB taxonomy): domain Bacteria; phylum Actinomycetota; class Actinomycetes; order Streptomycetales; family Streptomycetaceae; genus Streptomyces. The sequence continues at coordinate 4,581,547 of NZ_JAJNEL010000001.1, forward strand.
ATCTTGTGCTGCCAGCCACCGATCAGCAGACACCGACGGCGGCCTTGCTGCAGGCTCCGGAAGACCAGACGATGGATCTGGCGATCAGCGACATGCATGTGATGCTGGAGCAGCACGGCTATGTCGTCGCCGTCTACTCGGCCGGCCTGCCCGTGGCCCACGAGCGCAGACTGCACTCCGTCAGATCGGTCCTGGAGAGCGACCGCATCGCCCTGCTCAAGGTGGATCTCCCTCCGTTGGGCCTTGCCGTACTGGTGAGGCAGCTGCGCCAGTTGTCGATCTGCGACTTCACCCCGGGAGTGGTCGCCTCGGCCGCCCGGCTGCTGCCCCACTACATTCACGCAGGCGCCCTGCTGAACTCCGTCACCAAGCTGGACCGGGTTCCGGTCAGCCTCAAGACACACGCCAAATCATGGGTGCCGGGCTCGCAGTTCGCCGTGGTCGCGGGACCGAACCCGCAGCTCACCAAGGTCGGACCGGCCGCGGAGCCGCCGACGGGACCGGAGTTCGGAACGCATCTGCTGATCGCCAAAGGGCAGTTGCAGTCGGAATGGGTGCAGAGAACCTTGGCCCCTTCCTGGAAGGTCCAGGCCATTCATGAGGCCACTCTGCCCGCCGACTCCTCCCGATGGTGGGGAACCGGAAAACTGGTGGAATTTGCCGCCTATCTTCCGGACATCTCCGTTCTGTACCAACTGGTTGCTTCCGTAAGACGCGAGAACTGCCACTGGTGCGGAATGGAACTCATCGGTGATCGCTGCGGGTTCTGTTCCTCGCCTCTCCCTCCGCCCGAGAACCGAATGCAGTCAGGAAGTGTCCTGAACCACGGAGCGACTGCGCCACCCCGGTCGTGACCGGCCTCCGCACCACGTCACCACGAACGGGTGCGGACACCGCAACGCAGGTACAGACACCCGAGACAGACGCACTCTCCGACATGTCCGCCCACTCAGCCACCGCGCATCCTTCTGTCCGCTGCCCCACGCATCCGATACGAACGAGGTTGTCCGGCCCATGAACTCCCGCCAGCGCCGCGGCGTGATACTCCTGCTCCTGTCGGTCCTGTGCGCCTTCGGCGCCTTCGCCGGTGTGCTCTCGGTGATCAGCGACGTCAACTCGAAGGTCGGCCCCGAGGTCTCGGCCTACCGGCTGAAGAACGACATCGCCCCCTACACGGGGCTGACCGCCGGGCAGTTCGAGAAGATCAAGATGCCGAAGCGCTGGCTGTCGACCAACGCCGTGACCGACCTCTCCGAGATCAACGGGAAGATCGCCGTCACCCAGCTGCGCAAGGGCTCGCTGCTCCAGTCGGACATGATCCAGAAGAGTCCCGAACTGCAGCCAGGTGAGCAGGAGATCGCGATCATGATCGACGCCGCCACCGGCGTCGCCGGCAAGATCACCCCGGGTTCGACGGTCAACATCTACGCCACGTTCGCCGGTGAGCAGGACGGTGCCCCGTCCCAGTCGAAGGTCATCGTCTCCAACGCCAAGGTGCTGGACGTCGGCAAGCTGACCGCGCTGGAGCCGGGCCGCGACGCCAAGTCGAACCTGGGTACCGAGGCTGTCCCGATCACCTTCGCGCTCAACACGCTCGACACCCAGCGCATCGCCTACGCCGAGTCCTTCGCGGAGCACGTACGCCTCGCGCTCCTGGCCTCCGGCAGCGACAGCACCATCCGTCCGGGCGACCGCACCTACACGCTCGACAAGGACAAGTGAGGGTCGAATGACCACCAGGATCCTCCCGGCCGTCGGTGACACCGACGCGGCCAGATCCGTCACCACTCTGCTCAGCCAGCTTCCCGACGCGGAGCCGGCCGCACCGGTCGGCGACTCGACGCAGCTCATCGACACGCTCGCCCGGCTCGCGGGCGAGTCGCTCGACGAGCTGCCCGAGGTCGTGCTGGTCCATGAGCGGATCGGTCCGGTGCCGGCTTTGGAGCTGATCCGGGAGGTCTCCCTGCGCTTCCCCGCCATCGGGGTCGTGCTGATCACCGCCGACGCCAGTCCCGGCCTGTTCTCCGCCGCGATGGAGTCGGGCGCGCGCGGCCTGGTCACCCTGCCGGTGAGTTACGAGGAACTCGCCAACCGGGTCCAGTCCGCCGCCCAGTGGTCGGTCGGGGTACGCCGCCACCTGAGTGCCGGGGGCGATGTCTTCACCGGCCCCGGCGGCACCGTCATCACCGTCAGCGGCGCCAAGGGCGGTGTGGGGTCCACCGTGACGGCGGTCCAGCTCGCCCTGGCCTCCCAGGCGTCGGGACATTCCGTCGCGCTGGTCGACATGGACCTCCAGTCCGGCGACATAGCCTCGTACCTCGACGTGCAGTTCCGTCGTTCCATCGTCGACCTGGCGGCGATCACCGACATCTCGCCCCGCGTCCTGTCCGACGCCGTGTTCAGCCACAGCACCGGGCTCGCCCTGCTGCTGGCGCCCGGCGAGGGCGAGCGCGGCGAGGAGGTCAGCGACCGGTCGGCCCGCCAGATCGTCAGCGCCCTGCGCTCGCGGTACGAGGTGGTGGTCATCGACTGCGGCAGCCAGCTGCAGGGCGCCGCCGCGGCAGCCATCGAGATGGCCGACACGGCGCTGCTGGTCACCACCCCGGACGTGATCGCGGTGCGTGGTGCGAAGCGCACCGTACGCATGTGGGAGCGGCTCCAGATCCGCAAGGCGGAGGAGACGCTCACCCTCGTCAACCGGTACATCCGCAACACCGAGATCCAGCCTCCGCTGATCGAGAAGATCACCGGGACCCGGATGGCGAACACGGCCGTTCCCGCGAATTTCAAGGAACTCCAGGGCGCCGTCGACGCCGGCCGGATGCATGAACTCGACGCCAGGAGCGTGGTGAAGCAGGCGCTCTGGGGCCTTGCCGGGGAGCTGGGAATCGTCAAGGTTCCGGGCGGCGGGGAAAAGGGCGGCGGGAAGAACGCAGGCAAGTTCAAGAACGACCGAGGCTCGATCGGACGCTCGCGCAGACGGCGCGACGGCGACTCCGGGGGCCGTGGGACGACCGAGGGGACACGTTGACCAATGACAGCCACCGAGACGAGAGGCCTGAGGATACGGAGGGGGCGTGACGGTGATTCCTGCCGTGAGCGGGATCGCGGCCAGACCGCGATCGAGTTCGTGGGCGTCACGCCGCTGATCATCCTGTTACTGATCGCGCTCTGGCAGTGCGCGCTGATCGGCTACACGTTCAGCCTGGCGGGCAATGCCGCGGACGAGGCGGCGCGGGCGGGGACCGGCGCGGAGTACCTTCCGACGCTGGCCTGCCAGCGTGCGGCCAAAGAGGACCTGCCGGATGCCTGGGAGGGCTCGTCGAGCACGGAGTGCAACGCAGGGCTCGCGCTGTACACGGCCAAGGTCAGCCTGAAGGTGCCGGTCCTGGTGCCCGGCGTACTCAACTGGCCGATGACGATCACCGGCGAGGCCGCGTCGCCGACGGAGGGCTGAGCGATGTCGAAACGCACAGGCACGCCCCGCCGCGACCGAGGCCAGGTCGCCATCGAGTACATGGGATTCATCCCGCTGCTGCTTCTGGTGGGCCTTCTGGCGATACAGCTGGGTGTGGCCGCGTACACGGCCAACCAGGCCGGCACGGGTGCCCGCGCGGCCGCTCGCACGGCCAGCCACCAGGTGCCGCCTCTGCCGCCCGAACTGGCGGGCCGGGAGGCGATGAGTGACTGGCTCTCAGACGAACGTGACGACGCGCGGTTCACCCCGAGCTACGGCATCGATGAGGTGACCTACACCGCCCGCGTCAAGATCCCATCCGTCGTCCCTGGACTCAGCTGGGGATATGCCGAGCGGAGCGCCACCTTCCCCAGGGAGTGACCGGCCCCGCATTGCGCGGCCGGAGCACCATCTGCACGTCGGACCAAGGGAGTTACGGACATGAGCCTGCGGGCCCGCATCACCGCCCCCGAGAAGAACAGCGGGGGGCGGGAGGACAGCCACATGGTGGCCTCCTACCGCGCCAAGCTGCTCGAGGAGATCGACCTCGCGGAGATGTCCTCGCTGGCCGCCGCCGACCGGCGGGCCCGCCTGGAGCGCGTCCTCAGCCACATCATCAGCCGTGAGGGCCCGGTCCTCTCGACCGTAGAACGCACCCAGCTGATCCGACGGGTCGTCGACGAGGCCCTCGGTCTCGGCATCCTGGAACCGCTCCTCGAGGACGCGTCCATCACCGAGATCATGGTGAACGGACCGGACCAGATCTTCGTGGAGCGCAGCGGCAGGGTCGAGCAGCTCCCGATGCGGTTCGGTTCGCACGAGCAGCTGATGCAGACGATCGAGCGCATCGTGTCGACCGTCAACCGCCGTGTGGACGAGTCGAATCCGATGGTCGACGCCCGACTGCCCAGTGGTGAGCGTGTCAACGTGATCATCCCGCCGCTGTCGCTGTCCGGCGCGACGCTCACCATCCGACGATTCCCGCGGGCCTTCACGCTCCAGGAGATGATCAGCATCGGCTCGCTCGACGATCAGATGCTGATCCTGCTCTCCGGGCTCGTCCAGGCCAAGCTCAACATCATCGTCTCGGGTGCCACGGGCACGGGGAAGACGACGCTGCTCAACGCGTTGTCCGGACTGATTCCGAACCATGAGCGCATCGTCACCATCGAGGACTCCGCAGAGCTCCAGCTCCAGCAGAACCATGTGATCCGGCTGGAGTCCCGCCCGGCGAATGTCGAAGGGAAGGGCCAGATCACCATCCGTGACCTGGTCCGCAACTCCCTGCGTATGCGCCCGGACCGGATCGTCGTCGGTGAGGTCCGTGGCGGTGAGTCGCTCGACATGCTCCAGGCGATGTCGACGGGTCACGACGGCTCGCTCGCCACGGTCCACGCCAACAGCGCCGAGGACGCGCTGATGCGTCTGCAGACCCTGGCCTCGATGTCCGAGATCAAGATCCCGTTCGAGGCGCTGCACGACCAGATCAACAGCGCCGTGGACGTCATCGTCCAGCTCACGCGGCACGCCGACGGTTCCCGCAAGGTCACCGAGATCGCCGTGCTCGACTCGCACGGCCGCGACGCGTACCGCATCGTGACCGTCGCCCGGTTCAACGCCCAGCCCATGGCCGCCGACGGGCGGATCCACGGAAAGTTCCAGTACCTCCCGCTCCCGCGCAAGATCGCGGACAAGCTCTACATGGCCAGCCAGCCCATCCCGCAGGCCTTCGGAGTCGCCGCATCCGTCGAACAGCTCGCCACCCGAGAGGCCAAGTAGGTACCGCGCGATGATCAATCTCCCTCTGCTCACCATCGGCGTCACCCTCGTCTTCGGGGTGACAGGCGTCATGGGCCTGCACGCCTACACCGGCGGGAAGGCCGATCGGGACGCCCTCGTCGAACGGCTTTCGCACACCGGCCAGATACCGGCAGCCGGGCGACAGCGCCGCTTCCAGGGCGTCGACCGCAGGCTGCGCAGGACGGGTCTGGGCCGCAAGCTGGAACTGAAGCTCGCCGCCACGGGTCTGGAAATCACCCCGGGCGAGTTCTTCGTCTACGCGATCGTGGCCATGGCCGGCCTGTGGATGGCGGCCTCATCGATCCTCGCCAGCTTCTTCGGCCCGGTCGCGGCCCTCATCGGCCTCTGGGGCACCAACGCCTTCCTGAACTGGCAGCGGACCAAACGCACCGAACGCTTCATCAACCAGTTGCCCGAGCTCTCCCGGATCCTTGCCAACGCCACCCAGGCCGGTCTCGCCCTGCGCACGGCCATCAGCATGGCGGCGGACGAGATGGAGGACCCGGCCGGGGAGGAACTGGCCCGCGTCGCCCGCCGCCTCGCCGTCGGTGAATCGCTCGACGACGCGATGAGCGAGCTGACCGACCGGCTGCCGTCGCGCGAGCTGGTCGTCCTGGTGACCACCCTCGTTCTGTCCAACCGGGCCGGCGGTACGGTCGTCAGCTCGCTGCGCAACCTCACGGAGACGCTGGAGGAGCGCAAGGAAACCCGGCGTGAGGTCAAGACGCAGCTTTCGCAGGTCACCGTCACCGCTTACGCCGTGCCGGTCTTCGGCATCGGCGCCATGCTCCTGATGAACGCGGTGATGCCCGGTGCGCTCGACCGGATGACCGGCGCTCTCATCGGCCAGGTCGCCGTGATCGTCTCGCTCGTCCTGTACGCGATCGGATTCATCGTGATCCGCCGCATGTCCCGGATCGACGTCTGAGGGGAGGAGCGGACATGGAACTGTTGCTCGCGCTCGTGGTCGGCCTCGCGGTGTTCGGAGCCATCGCCGGCATCCGTATGTACCGTGCCGACGCCAAACTTCCCGGCGATCTCGCCATCGCCCTGGAGGTCGGTGCCACCCGCACCAACGCCATGGGTTCCGGCATCGACCGGCTCGGCATGCGCTGGGCCCCCATGGTGCTGAGGATGATGGGCCCCAAGGCCGTCAACAAGAAGCGCCGCCAGATCGACATGGCGGGTAACCCCGGCGGTCTGACCATCGACCGCTACGCCGCCCGCCGCTTCGTCTACGGCGCACTCGGCCTGCTCGGGGCGTTCACGATGATCCTGCGCGGCCAGCTCTTCCTCTCCCTGCTGCTGATCGCCTTCGGCATGTTCTGGGTCGAGGTCGGGATCTGGTCGGCGGTCCGGGTCCGCAAGGACCACATCGAGCGCACGCTCCCCGACTTCCTCGACGTCCTGGCCGTCGTCGTCTCCGCGGGCCTCGGATTCCGCCAGGCACTGGGGCGCGTCGCCGACAAGTACGAGGGCCCGTGGGCCGACGAACTCCGCATCACCCTGCGCCAGATGGACATGGGCGTCAGCCGCCGTCAGGCCTTCGAGGAGCTGCGCAAGCGCAACGACTCGGAGCAGGTCGCGATGTTCGTGACCACACTCCAGCAGGGCGAGGAGCTGGGCGCCCCGATCGTCGACACGCTGATCCAGATCGCCAACGACATGCGGCGGACGGATGCCCAGAACGCCCGCCGGAAGGCCGCCAGGGCCGTGCCGAAGGCCACCTTCGCGGTCACGACCTTCCTGCTCCCGGGAACCCTGATCCTGCTGACGGTCGGCTTCGTCTACGGAGCCAACGTCGACTTCAGCTCCCTGACGGGCGGATGACCCCGGATGACCGAGACGACGACCACGACGGGCAGAAGGAGGTGACAGGCTCATGTCGTTCCCACTGGGGAGTTCCCAGGTCGGACTGACCGCAGAAGTGCGCCAGGCGATGGCCGACCCTGGCGCACGCCCGGCGTTCGCGATCCAGCTCAATGCACTCCAGGCGATGTGCCGTCAGGTCTTCGGCTTCCGGCTCGCGATGATCGCCATGGCCACCCCGTTCGCCATCGGCCGCACGGCGCCGGGCCTGGCCACCTGGCTGATCGGCTCGGCCGTCCTCGTCACCTTCATGGGCTCATACGTCCTCTTCCGGGACTGGGAACGGTTCGGCCCCGTCCTCCTGCGTCACCCCTGGCTGCTCGGCATCGACGCAGTGTTCGGTGCCCTGCTGCTGGTCACGGCCACACCCGAGTCCACCCTTGCGTATGTCACCGTGTGCACCCCGCTGCTGGCGGGACTCGTCTACGGCTGGCGGGGCGCGGCCGTCTTCGCCGCACTCCAGACGCTGATCGTCTTCGGCGTGTACGCCACCGATCCGAAACTGGAGGCCGGTGACGCCACCTCGCTCCTCCTCCCCGGCTTCTGCGTGATCGCGGGCGCGGTCGGAGTCACCCTGCGCAATCTCCTCCTCCGGTTCGGCACGGCCAGCCAGGCCCTCACCGAGACCAGGGCGCGGCTCGCCGTGAACCAGGCCGTGGAGGGCGAGCGCACCCGGCTCGCCCGGGAGATGCATGACTCGGTGGCCAAGACTCTGCACGGTCTGGCACTGGCCGCCGACGGACTGGCCAGCTCGTCCGACCGGATGGATCCGCTCACCGTCAAGCACCAGGCCGAACTGGTCGCCCGCTCCGCCCGCCGGGCAGCGGCGGAATCGCGGGAGCTGCTCTCCGATCTGCGCCGCGAATCCGGACTCGACGGCGGTGTGGACGTCGTCTCCGAGCTCAGGGCGCGGGCGGACGACTTCACCCGTCGCCACGGACTCACGGCCACCTTCCGGATGCTGAACGAGGCCCCGGTCCCCCTCGTCCCGCAGGTGGTCGCCCGCCAGCTGCTCACCGTCGCCTCCGAAGCGATGGAGAACGCCCACCGCCACGCCCACCCGACCTATCTCATCGTGCTGGCCGGCGTGAAGGGCGATGTCCTGCGCGTCAGCGTGTACGACGACGGGCGGGGCCTGCCCACGGGCACGACGCTCGACGACCTCAGGCGCGCAGGCCACTTCGGCCTCGTCGGGATGGTTGAACGCGCCGCCTCCATCGGAGCCCGTATCCGCATCGGCAGAGGCAAGGCGGCCAAGGGCACCGAAGTACGGCTCGAACTCCCCGTGGCCGCCCTGGCCACCGATCCGCTCGCTCAACAACTGAACTGACCCGTTCCCACCCCACCCCGAAGATCCTGAGAGGAGGTCGCAGATGCCGGACGACGTCTCCCGCGCGTCGGGCCAGAACTGGGCCGCACAGCACCACGCCTCCCAGCACACGTCCTCGCACGCCACCCCGCTCAACTCGGAACTCAGCTCCTCCGGGTTCCCCGTCCCCCCGCAGCCCGCGGCATCCGAGACCCTGCCGCCCTTCCCGGAGACCCCTCCCATGGCGGCCCCCGGCCCCCTGAGGGTCGTGGTCGCCGACGACAACCCGGTGGTCCGGGCCGGCCTGGGGGTGCTGCTCTCCGGCCGGGAGGACATCGAAGTCGTGGCAGAAGCGGCCGACGGCCGTCAGGCCTACGACATGGCCGTCCGGCACCGCCCGGACGTCGTCCTGCTCGACGTCCGCATGCCGGGCGTCGACGGCATCTCCGCGCTGCCGCACCTCGTGCAGGTGGCACCCGTGATGATGCTGACGTACAGCCGCGAGAGCGAGATCGTGCACGAGGCGCTGCGGCTGGGGGCCGGTGGTTATCTGGTACACGGGGAGTTCACGGCGGACCAACTCGTACAGGCCGTACGGGACACCAAGAGTGGCCGGGCCCACTTCACCGCGACCGCGGCGAACGCGCTCCTGGCCCATATGCGGCAGGGCCCCGGACCACAGGGCCAGCCACTCCCGGAGGGGCTGGGGACCGCACTGACCACGAGAGTCGCGTACCAAGGACCTGGCCACGACGGACACGGCACCGGGCAGGGGCGGCAACACGGTGCGCCTGCACATCCGCCGGTCACCGAAATGCCGCCACCTGCGACGCGACCGGTTCAACCCGCACAGGGTCTTTCGCAAATGCAACCGGTTGTGGCACAGTCTTCAACAACCGGGGGGTCGGCCACGGCCCTCAACAGGGCCCAGTACGGGCTGAGTTCGCGGGAGGTGGAGGTCATGGAGCTGATCGCATCCGGCATGAGCAATCAGCAGATCGCCGCCACCTGCTTCATCAGCGAGAAGACCGTAAAGAACCACATCAACCGCATCTTCACCAAGTTGCACAGCGCAAGCCGCAGCGAGGCGATCGCACGCTGGCTGGGCACGGCACCGCCGCGGGGGAGTGGTGGGCATGGGTGACCCAGGGGTGCGGGCCCATGGCTTGGGCGCCAGGGCCCAACTCGGCCTTTGGGCCCGGGATTGGGTCCTGGGACCCTCCGGTGGGCAGGGTGTCCCGCCGTATGTTTCTCATGTCGCAAACGGCACCGGCCAGGAGGAAGCCGGTAACGGAAGCGGCACCCGAGAAACGTGTGAGTCGGCCGGCAGTCGGTCGGCCGAATCTGGAGGGGAACACCATGTCGAACATCACCCTGAAGGCCGCCGTCCGTGTCAACGGCTGGGCCAACACCGCCGTCACCAAGATCCAGAAGCGTTACGAGACCATGGACCGCGGCCAGACGGCGTTCGAGTACCTGGGCATCATCCTGGTGGTCGTGGCGATCATCGGTGCGATCGTGGCGACGGGTATCGGTGGCAAGATCAGCGGGAAGATCACGGATCTGGTGGACCAGATCAAGGCTGGCTGATGACCGCGAAACCCCGCGGCGACGCAGGGCAGGCCTTCCCCATCTATGTTGTGATGGTGGCGGGCCTGCTCTTCCTCGCGTTCGCCTTCTTTGCTGTCGGTAAGGCATCGGCCACGCGTAACGGAGCGCAGGGGGCGGCTGACGCCGCCGCACTGGCTGCAGCCCAGGACGCTCGCGACGGGTTGGGTCCACCGTTCATCTCAGCTCTGATGACGAACACACTGGACGAATTCCTGAGGGACTACCGGTTCACGCCGTATCCCTGTGTGCAGGCCCAAAGACTCGCTTCGGCCAATCGTGCAGATCTTGATGCCCTTGATCCGAAGAATCCGGGTGGCTGCAACTGGGGGTACGGCTACTTGCAGGACAAGGTCACCGCCAGCGTCAAGACCCGCTACACGATCGGCGACACGGTGATCCCTGGTACGGAGACCCGACATGCCACCGCGGATGCGACCGCGGTCATCGAGTTCCGGTGCGGCTACAAGTTCAAGGGTGACCCGGGTGATCCGGTGAACTTCAAGTGCGATGGACGGGACGGCTTTTCGATCGACCCGACTGATTTCGATCAGGGTTCATGGGCCGCTCTGAGTAAGGCCATCTTTGCTGTCCACCTGGTCGACGACTGACAGCGAACGACGAGTAAAGGAATCAGAACCCATGAGCATTCGGCGTACTGCGAGGACCCGAAGGGTGGTGGCCGCCGTCTCCCTGACGGCAGCGCTGGCCCTCGCCGTCACTGCTTGCGGCAGTGATGACGGCGGAAAGACGAATGATCCTTCTTCGTCGGAGTCCTCCACACCTTCCAAGCCCTCCGAGGGGGACAAGGGGGCGCAGCAGGACACTGCTGCCGGGGACAAGGTGGACCCGAATGTGAAGCTCGCCGAGGCCAGGGGCGACAAGGGCATGCTGCTGGTCGTCAACGAGGTGAAGCGGGACTCCGGCGGATTCGTCACCGTTCAGGGCGAACTGAAGAATCAAGGTGACGCGGCCGTCAATCCCTCTGCATGGGCCGGTAGCGAAAATGTCATCGTCAGCAAGAATCTCAACTCGGTCGGCGGTGCGACGCTGGTCGACAAGGCCGGAAAGAAGCGCTACTACATTCTTCGTGACACGGATGGCCGGTGCCTCTGCACGACGGGCATGACGGCGGTCCAGCCCGGAACGTCGATCCCGGTGTTCATGCAGTTCCCGGCGCCGCCGAACACGACGACCGAGGTCGACCTCAGCCTGCCGACGTTTGCCACCACCTCAGTGAAGATCTCTGGGTGACGGCCGACATGACATACACCCGTACAAGGCGCAGGCCAACACACGTGGCAGGCATGGTTATCGCAGCGGCCGTGCTCATGGCTGGAACGTCCGTCTTCGGTGCACCGAGTGCTTTGGCCGATGACGGACCGAGCGTACCGCCGGGTACCGAAGCATCCGCGACGCCCCCGGTCGAGGTGGACGGCAACGACCCCGACCTCAAGATGGCCGAGGGCGGCACTCTCGCCCCCGCCAAAGTCCTCGACATCATCCAGGTCGTCGAGGACATGGGCGGCGAGGAGCGCCGCGAGGACAGCAACGCGAGCGTCAAGTTCGCACTCCAGGCCGAAGTTCTCTTCGGCAAGGACAGCGCGAAGCTGAGTCCTGCGGCCAACTCCCGTATCGCGGCCATCGCCGACGAGGTCAAGAAGCAGAACGCCACGAAGGTGCGCGTCTTCGGCTTCACCGACAATCTCGGCTCGTCCGCACACGGCGACGTGCTGTCCAAGCAGCGTGCCGACGCGGTGCATTCGGTGCTTGCCGGCCTGCTCGACTCGAATGTCACCTTCGAGATCCGTGGCTACGGCGAGCAGTACCCGATCGCCAGCAATGCCAATGAGGAGGGCCGGAAGAAGAACCGGCGCGTGGAGGTCTCCTTCCCGCGCGGCAACGCTTCCTGACCCGGTCCGTACGCACAGGGGCTGTAGGGTCTCAAAACTCGCTGCATAATCTCAGTGAGAATTGCACGGCGGCGGCATGTATGCCGCCGCCGTGAGACTCGCAGGTCGGGGCGTCACCTATTCGGGTGACGAGAACAGTGATCCATCCCGCCCGTGTTCGCTGCGCCGGCACCTTGGCTGCACAGAAAAGTTGATCTGTGGCTGGGGGTGTGGTGGGGAATTCGCTGCGTCTGTGCACCCTCGGAGCGGCAGCCCGTGACATGGGCGTCAACGGACCCACCCTCGTCACTCAGATTAACCGCCTGGCCAGCGAACTGGGCGGCCCAGCGCTCGAACGAGCCGAACGAGGCCGCCCCATGAAACTCACGCCACTCGGCAAGCGGGTCGTCAGGGCCGCAACGGGTTGGCTGTCTGCGCCGTGACTCCGATGGGGCTCGGAATGCAGGGCCGGCTCGGTCTCCACCGTGATCATGGTGGAGACCGTCCGCCCCTACAGGAGCCGTTGTCAGAGCCAACTGGCAGAGTGCCCAGCCATGGACACCTCTGATTTCTGGACCATTATCGAGGCCGCCCGCTCGGCCGACGGGCCAGACAGGCCTTTCGCCGAAGCCCTGGTTGATGAGCTGGCCGCCCTCACCAAGGACGGCATCCTCCGCTACCAGGAACGCTTCGACGAGGTGCATGACGCGGTGTACCGATGGGACGTGTGGGCCGCCGCCTACCTCATCGGCGGCGGCTGCTCGGACGACAGCTTCATGGACTTCCGCGCTGGCCTGATCGCGCTGGGCCGCGATTGGTACGAGAAGACAGCGGCTTGCCCAGACAGTCTTGCTGAGCACCCAGCAGTGATCACCGCCGCGGAGGTGCACCGTGACGAGGCCCTCTTCTACGAGGAGGTCAACTACGCCGCCAGCGAGGCGTTCAAGCGCATCACCGGCGATGGAGAGGATTTCTACGAGGCATGGGACGAGTACAGAGCCTCACGGGACAGTGCTGAACAAGACTCCGAAGACATGGGCGAGGACTTCGACTTCGATGACCCCGATGAGATGCGACGCCGACTCCCGCGGCTCGCCGCCCTCTACCTCCGTGACACCCCATGACAGACTTCGCCAAGCAGCGACTCCGCATTGCGATGTCCGCCCTCGGCGGCGCCATTCCACACGACCTCCGCCGCCCTCCTCTCGGCTGGCCCGGTGTTCGGGCATGGGAAGCCGAACATGCCCTTGAACTGCCTGAGCCATATCGCACGTTCGTCGCGGAGATTTCCAACGGCACCCAGGAAGGCCCATCCGCCCCGCATAGGCTGCTCGCACTGGGCCAACTCCCCGAGAGCTGGCAGCTCTGGGAAGCCGAGTGCTGGCTGAGCCCCGAACCATTCGATGGCATGGCACCACGGAAGCCCGCGGTGCCATTCCCCCTCAAGGAGGAATGGCAGTGGGAGTACGACTACTACGACCACGACCAGCACTCGCCCCTCCTCCATGGCATCTATCAGCACGGATCGATCCTCCTGGGCAGCAACCGCGGCTGTGAGTTCTGGATACTCATCGTGACTGGGCCTCAACGTGGCCGAGTCTGGTGGCTGGGCGACGGACGCGCGGCCCCCTACGCCGATGCGGGAGAGGAAGCAGAGCCGGAAGGCGACTTCGTGTCCTGGCTCCAGGACTGGCAGGCCGATCGAGGGTGGTGGTCTCAGGACCCGGAAGACCTGGACTGATCAGGCGCCGGGTTCGTCCTGGCCGACGGAGATCGCTTGCCGGTGCGAGAGGGTGATGCGGCGTCGGGCCGGGTCGATGCCCAGGATCTTCACGGGGAGTGCGTCGCCGACGCGGACGGCCAACTGCTGATGGTCTGGGTGCCCGTCATCCAGTGCGGTGTTGTGCACCAACCCCTCAAAGCCGTTCTCCTTCTCCTCGATGCGTACAAACACGCCGAACGGTACGAGCTTGGTAATCTGAGGCCCTGTCCGTCGTGTTCAGGTCGAGTCCTCCAGACGGTGAAATGCACCGTCGAACTCCCCTGACCTCAGCAGCTCGGCGATCACGGTCACCATCCCCGGGATACCCGGTGCCCGCACGATCAAGCCGTCAGAGCACCAGAAGCACTGGCCACCTGCTGCTTCTCCGGTCTCTTCCCATCGCCTCATCAGTCGATTGACCTCGGCGAGGGTGAAGATCGTCGCGCTCCAGCGCGAACCGTCAGAGAGATGAACCTCGGCATCAACATTGCAGACTTCGGCGAGTCCTTCATCTGGGTCAGGGAGGAACAGCGCATCGAACCCTTCGGCGTGGACGCGGTAATACGGGCTGTCCCACCCTGCTTCGGTCTGGACACTGCTCGTGCTGGCCACTGCAGGAGCATCCCAGCACGTCGGACACTCATCCAACAGGTTTTGGACACATCGGCGGCAGGCGGGAGCAGAGTACGGCCATCATGGTCGGGTGATGCGTTGGATGCGCTGCTACTGGGACGAGGAAGACACCTGGTTCTACTTCGAGGTCGATGACGAAGGTTGGGTGATACGGCAGATCGAGCTCGAAGGGCCTGGACTGGCCCCGATCGCAGCCGCCTCCCTCGCGGAATGGCAGCGGGCCTTCGACGCGGGCCGCCTCGACGAATACGACAGCAGATTCGGGGTCACCGCTGAACTGCCCGTCACAGAGTGGGAAGGCCATGATCCGGAGCAGCTGTCCTTCGAGGAGTTCGAAGAGGTCTGGGACACGGCCCGCCGAAGGATCGCCGCCCGGCCATCCTGACTACCGAATCGGGCGTGAGGAAATACCGCCCGTCCTGAGACAAGAGCACCCGTCCACCGCGTGAGACAGCCCGAGATCGCGCTGGTCGGCGCGATGCCTTAGGCGGCGAGCCGCGAGGCCCTACACCGGCGTGTAGGGCCTCAAAAGCCTTGGCAGAATCGGGTGTTCAGCGCCTCGTCTCGTACCTGGTCAGGATCACGCCGCAGGGAAGCGTCCGCGTCTCCACCAGGTTCAGGTTCACCCAGCTGTCCAGCGCGGTGAAGAACGGCGTGCCGCCGCCCACCAGGACCGGCGCGGTGGCCAGCACGTACTCGTCAATCAGCCCGGCCCGCATGGCCGCCCCGGCGAGCGTCGCGCCGCCGATGGCCATCGGGCCGCCGTCCTCGGCCTTGAGCCGGGTGATCTCGGCGACCGCGTCGCCGGTGACCAGGCGGGTGTTCCAGTCGACCTTGTCGATCGTCGAGGAGAACACCACCTTCGACATGTCCCGCCAGCGGCGCGCGAACTCGATCTGCGCCGGGGTGGCGTTGGGCTGCTGGTCGCCGGTCGGCCAGTAGGAGCTCATCGTCTGCCACAGCTTGCACCCGTACAGCGACAGGTCGGTCGCCTGCAACTGGTCGGACCAAAACTGGAACAGCTCGTCGCTCGGCACGCCCCAGCCGATGTCGTCGCCGGGCGCGGCGATGTAGCCGTCCAGGGTCAGGTTCATGCCGTAGATCAGTTTCCGCATGGCGCCAGCCTTCCGTGAGTCGGTCTCACGCGTACAGACCGGCGCGGCACGGGAAACTCATCGGCGCGCGATCTGAGCTCGCATGTAGTCCTTGTGCTCGGTGGCTCAGCCGCAGACTCATCGTTCCGCCGAGGAAATGGCATCGATCTGAGACTGATCCTGGGTGACATCGCGGTGAGACAACAGAGAACCAGCAGGTCACAGAAGATCGACATGTCTTCGGCGGCGAGACCCTACAGGGGCCCGGTGTAGGGCCTCAGAATCTCAGGGCAGACGGCAGAAGGACGGCAGAAATGCCAGAGTTCTGAGACGCGCAGGTGGAGGCCTCACGCGTTTGGGTGGTTCGGGCGGCAGCCCGAACCACCCGTGGAGGTGAGGCGGCACCTTGGCCCTACAGGTGGTTTGCCTGTGGGGCTGGGGGTACGTGATGGGGCCTGGTCCGGCCACACCCGCAGCAGGCGTGAACTGGCCTGGCGTCGGCTCGGCCGGCCCCGGGCCACCAGCCGTTTCGCCTTCGACCGCAGCGCCTCCACCCGTGTCGGCACCAGGTGTTGGAGCTGTGTATCGATGGGACGTGTGGGCAGCCGCCTACCTCATCGGCGGCTGCTCGGACGACAGCTTCATGGATTTCCGCCCCGGTCCGATCGCGCTGGGCCGCGACCGGCACAAGCGTGCAGCATCTGGAAGTGACCGAACGACCGTGCCTGCTCGCTTCATCGGGTCCCTCAACGGGGCGAGAGGGTCTGTTCGGCCCAGATGGTCTTGCCGTGAGCGCTGTAGCGGGTGCCCCAGTGGTGGGCGAGCTGGGAGACGATGAACAGCCCGCGCCCTCCTTCGTCCACGACGCGTGCGTGCCGCAGATGGGGTGCGGAGTTGCCGGCATCCGTCAGTTCGCAGGTGAGTGTGCGCTCCATGATGAGGCGCAGTTGCATGGGCGGGGCTCCGTAATGCACTGCGTTGGTGGCGAGTTCACTGACGAGCATCTCCGTGGTGAAGATGGTGTCCTCGTCCAGTTGCCAGTCGGCGAGCCGGCTCCGGGCAAGGGCTCGCGCCTCGCCGGCCGCCGTCGCGTCGGGGGTGAGTTTCCAGGTGGCCACGTGGCCGGGGTCGATGCCGGAGGTACGGGCCAGAAGAAGCGCGGCGTCGCCCCGTATGGGATCGTCCCCCAGCGCGTAGACGACGTCGTCGCACAGGGACTGCAGGGAGCGGTCGGACCGGCTCAGGACACTACAGAGCGAGCCGGGATCCGTCTCCGCCTCCGGGAGCAGGGTGGCGGTGTAGAAGGCGAGGGTGCTGCCCTCGGCGATGTCGAGGCTCACGCAGGCCCTGGGTACCTGCTCGGTGCTGCCCAGCAGGGGGCTTGCCGGGACGTCGCAGATGCGGGTCGTGCCGTCCGGGTCGACGGCGATCGGTGCGGGGTGTCCCGCACGGGCGAGGATGCAGGTGCGGGTGATGGGGTCGTAGACCCCGTAGACGCAGCTTGCCGTCAGTGCCTCGCTGTGCAGCGGATCGGCGGGTGGCAGCGACGCACGTTCCCCGGCGAGGCGGCAGGTGGTGTCGTGCAGTCTGGCGAGGAGTTCGTCGGGCTCCAGGTCGAGTGCGGCCAGCGCGTGGATGGCGGTGCGCAGTTGCCCCATGGTGGTGGCGGCGGAGATTCCCTGTCCGGCCGCGTGGCCGGTGACCAGTGCGGTGCGAGCGCCCGGCAGGGCGATGGTGTCGAACCAGCTCGCACCCCGGTCCGCGGGGAGGCGGAGCCACGCTGTGTCGACGGTCGGCTGCGAAGCGGGGCATTGGGGCAGGAGCCGGCGCTGGGTCGTGGCGGCGATCGTCCGCTCGCGGGTGAAGCGCCGGGCGTTGTCGATGCACAGCGCGGTGTGGGCGGCCAGTTCGAGGGCGAGGCCGATGTCGTCCTCGCCGTAGGGCTCGGTTTCACCGCAGCGGTACAGGCTCATCAGCCCCAGCACCGTGCCACGGAGCGTCAGCGGCGCCGTGATCAGCGAATGCGCACCCGTCGCGCGGATGACCTTGGCCCGTACCGGGTCCGCCGCCAGCCACGCACTTTCGGTGGCCAGGTCCAGGAGTCGGGGACGCAGGTCGGACAGCGCTCGCCTGAACGGGGTCCCGTAAGGAGCGGTGCGCACGTCGCCGAGCGGTTGCACGGGCTCCGCGATACAGCTGCGGAAGGCGGCGCGCCGAAGGGGCACGTCCCGGCTGAGCGGACCGATCGGGGGGTCCTCACCCCGTACCACTTCATCCACCACCTCGACCGCGGCGACGTCGGCGTACGCAGGCACCAGGGCGTCCGCCGCTTCCTGGCAGGTGGTGACCACATCAAGGGTTTGGCCGACGGCTTCCCGTACACCGGCGAGGACGGCGGATTGGGCGCGCCCCCGCTCGCGGTCGGTGACATCGACCGTGGAGAGCGCGAGCCCGAGGACCGCGCCTTGGGGGTCCTGGAGCCGGAAAGTGGATACGGAGAACACGCGTACCCGGCCGTGATCGACGGGAAGGTAAGCGTGCACCAAGTGGTCGAGCGACGGCCGGCCCTGCTCCAGGACACGGCGGAGCACGCTTTCCACGGCCGCAGGGCCCGCGAGCGGGTACGCCTCCGTGACGGGCCGGCCCAGCACGCTTTCGGGCGGTACTTCGTACAGGGCGAGTGCGGCCGTGTTGACGCGCACGACCCGGAGGTCCGGGTCGAGGATGTGCAAACCGTTGGGCGACTGGGTGAACAAGGTCTCGATGAGGCTGGCACCGATGCTGTTCGTGCGGGACGCCTCGGCGAGGTCCGCCGGCTGTCGCCCGATTTCCCAGGCCACGGCGCCGTCCCTCAGTACCGGCTGTACCCACAGCTCACACGGTGCGGTGCGACCCTCCCGGGACCGAAGCCTCAGCTCTTTCCCGCCGTGGTCGTCCTCGCGGACCGTGAGGAATCCGGTCGCCGGAAGACCCAGCACGTCGGCCGCGGGGAGACCGAGCAAGCGGTCGGCCTCGCGACTCCACTCCGTGATCACCCCCGAACCGTCGATGATCATGAGCGTGTCGCCCCGCACGACCAAGGCACCTCCGTCGGCCGTCGGAGCACTCACCCGTCCTCACAGCGGGTGACCGCTCCGAGTCTTCGGTGATCCCGCAGGCGGGGTGGTGGCCCCCGTCCCGAGGAGCACGCGGCGCCGGATCGACGCACGTTCTCAGTGTGCCGCGATGCGCTCGACGCGGCGACACCGAGCCGTACGGGGCCACGCCGAGCACTCGGCTGCGACCGGTGCACGTGTCATCCGCGTTGTGTGCCGTGTTCACCGCCGTGCATTTCCTGGTGAGCTCGCCGCCGGCATAGCTCGCGCGAAGTTGTTTCTTGTCGAACTTTCCAACGCTGGTGCGGGTATGCGTTCGACGACGGCCCAGCGCCCGGACAGTTGCCGGCGGGCGACCTGGCCGGACAGGTGTTCGCGCAGGGTGGCGACAGCCGGGTTCGCGCCGTCGCGGGAGACGACGCAGGCCCGTAGCCGTTCGCCCCACTTGGCATGGGGAACGCCGCCGCAAGGTAGGTGGATCCACGCCTGCGACCTGAGGCGACACCACTGCGTGATTATCACGGGTCGCACGAAGTGAGACTTTTCATGCGACGGGGAAAGGGGGCTTGGGACTCAAGTCCGTCATTCCCAGCGCCGTGTCCTCCGGTGCCGCCCAGTGCCTGCCGGAAGTGATCCGGTCCTTTCCAGGCCACCTCGGCCGTCGGCACTGACGCATCCCACCGGCCCGTGCGGCCCCAGGTCGACACCCCGGGGAGGGCGGGGGAGCATGAAAGGCGGGCATCTTCCGGCCCCCGGTCTGCCGCTGGTGTAACGCGACGGCCGGAACGCAGGACGGCGTGCATCGCCCGCTGCGTGGCATCGCCGCGCTGTGCCTGCGGCGATGAGTGGCGACGGCTCTGCGGCCGCCTCTTCGCGTCTCTCTGATGGGAGCACCTTCATGCATCTTCACACTCGACGCGCCGTGGTTTCCTTCTTCGTGTCCTCGCTCGCACTGTCCGGCGCCATCGCTTTCGCGCCGACCGCCGGCGCGGCACCCACTGCCAGCTGCACGGTCACACCTGCGGCGAACGGGATGTCCGTCACCATTACCGGCGAAGGTTTCACGGCTCCGCGGAACCTCAACGACGGCGAGAGCACGGAGCGGCTGAACGTCGACGCCAACGGAAACTTCCGGCTGACACGCTTCCAGAAGAACGTCGACTACACCGTTCTTGCCGTCAACGAGGACCAGAACTTCGTCTTCGTGAACTGCAGGGTTGTCCAGCCTCCGACTAGCGGGGTGCCGGGTATACCTTCGGGCTCTCTGCTGCCGGGCTTCGTGCCGCCGGGTGTGCCTCCGGGCCTGCCTGCCCTGCCTCCGGGCTTCGTGCTGCCGGGCATCACCACCCAGCAGTGACCTCCGGCCAAAGAGAGATGAGGCATGCGGAGTGGGTGGGCCCGCGCCTCCTGGAAGGAATCCGGGAGGCGCGGGCCGGTGCTCGGGCGGGAAGAGCGCCGGCGGTACCGCCACGGGTGACCCGGTTGCGGCGTCGGGGTTCGGAGTTACAGCAGGTGGTCGGCCTTGCCGGCCTTGATGTCGCGGATCATCTGCTGAAGCGCCTCGCGGCTGTCGGTGAGGTAACGATCCTCTTCGCCGACAACAGCGATGTAGCCATTGCCGTTCTCATCGGTTCCGAGGCGGAAGCAGTTGGCTCCCTCGCCGCAGTAGGGCGTTTCCCAGGCGATGTTGGGCACGTTGCCTGCTCCTAGAGTTCGTCGGCGATGGTCCGGATGAAGTCGCGTGACAGCGCTGGTGTGAGTGCGACGTCCTGCATCGCGTCGAGCTGGGCGCGGTATTTGTGAAGTTGTATCTCGGAGTCGATGAACTCCGGACCGTGTGTGCTGTCGAGCTCGACGGTATCGAGTGTGGGGACCACATTCTCGGCGTAGATGACAGACTGTCCGGCTCCTGGAAAGCCACCTGCTGCGAATGGAACGACTCGGACCGTGATGTCGTGCTGGTCCGCCATGCCGAGGATGTGCTCCAACTGTTGTCTGGCGACGCCCGGCCCCCCGAACTGCATCCGCAGGGCGGCTTCGTGAAGAATCAGGTCCACCGTCGGGGCGTCCGGCTTGCTGAATACCTGTCGACGATCCAGCCGGTGGGCCACCCGCGTATCGACATCGCTCATGGGCAGGCGAGGGATGACCTGTTCGAAGACGGCGCGCGCATGGTCCTCGGTGTGCAGCAGTCCCGGCAGGTGTGTGGTGAGCGCGATTCGTAGGCGCCGGGCGTGCCACTCCATCTCGGCGATATCCAGGAAGCCGACGGGAAGTTGCCCGCGGTACTTCTCCCACCAGTGTGTTCCCCGTTCGGCTGCCATGGCGGCCAAGGCGTCGACCAACGGGCTGTCTGCACGGCCGTAGTTTCCGGCCAGCGTTCGGACCCGGTCCGGGCTGATCCCGGAGCGACCGGATTCCATGTTCGGCACATTCGTCCGGGGAACACCGAGCAATCCGGCAGCGAACTCCGTGGTCATGTCGGCCGCGATCCGCATCTTGCGCAGCTCCGAACCGAGGCGCCGCTGGCGCTCGGTGGGCGTGCCTCTTGGCGGCAAGTCTTCCCCTCCTTCGGCCTGCAAGGGGACTCAGTCTGCCCTTGGCGTGGGCCGCCGGTCCACCTCATGCGCCCTGAATCGCAGGAAAGGGTAGTACGTGTACTCCGACGTGCCCTACAGTCGGTAACGCACCGCTCACGCTGCGATGAGTCGGAAGTGCGCGTGCGGTCCTGCCTGCAACCTCCTGCCCTGGGAGCGGCGGATCCGTGCCAGGGAGACAGGTCACTGCCGAACCCGCAGCGCCAGAGCCACTTGTGCGCATCGACGCGAACGAGGAAGACCGTCAACTCGCCACCCATGCAAGGGGAGTCAGTCATGCCGCAATCTCCGCGTGCCGCGCTCTGTCCAGTAGCCGTCGAGGAGCCCGCGCCCGACCCGTACGCGTATCCGCAGCCCGGGCGCCGCGGCGATCGTGGCCTCGCGCTCAGTCTCACGCTGCCCGGCGACCCGCGCAGCGCGGCCATCGGGCGCAACGCCGTCACCGCCTCGCTGCACGCTTACGGACTCACCCCGTACGCCTGGCCGGCGGCGTTGGCCGTGGGCGAACTCATCGGCGTCACAAGCGCGATGACTCCCGCTCAAGAGCTTTACGTTTCCGCCCGGCACCGCGACGACGCGCTCCGACTGGTCGTCTGGGACCAGCATCCGCGCCACTCCGAACCGGTTGCCGTCACCGTCTGCGAGGAGCGGCGCCGGAGTGCTCTCTGGTTGCTCGCGGCCGTCGTGCACGACTGGGGCGGGGAGTGGGGCGTCTGCAACGCGCTGCAGCCGCACGAGGGCACCAAGTCCTGGGTTCACCTGCCCAGGTGACGCGGGCCTTCGCCGGGCGCCGGGTCGTCCGGCGGCCGCCGGCGTCGACACCGCGGCCGCCGACGGTCCGGAGTCCCGGCCGAGCTGAGTGATACAGGGCTACGCGCACCCCTGAGCTGCGGCGATGCCGTGCGCGGTCGTGGGTCTCCTCCTGACGCCCGTCAGCCCGGGCCGGTTGTCCCGTCGGGCGCGGGCGCGCGAACAAAGGAGGCGATGTCCGGAAGGCTGGGGCTGTAGCCGTCCAAGGTGTCGACGACCAGTGTGGGGACGTCGAGGGAGATCGGTACGAAGGAATCGAGTGAATGCTCTCCCGCAGCGATCGCGTCGAGGAGTGCCTGATCACCGTGCGCGGCCCTGTGGGCGATGTGCTGGGCGCGATGGACGATGCGATGGTGGGCGACGGCGGCGGGCGTCGAGCAGCGGATGACGCGGATCTGCGCCAGCTCGGCGAGCGGTTCCAGGCGGGGCCGCCAGACCCGGTCCTGGAAGGCGGCCTCGGCCACGAGAGTCACGCTGGCCTGGAGAAGCGCCTTGAGCACGCCGAAGAACGCTTCCAGCGTGGGAAGGTTGAGCGGATCGTTGCCCCCGCTCCGGTGGCCGGGGGTCGACATGACCAGGCCCTGCTTGATCTCGTCGCGGATGATCGCGGGGCAGCCGAGTTCCTGAGCAAGGGTGTGGGCGAGGGTCGTCTTTCCCGTCCCGGGGCCACCGCTCACGACGACCAGCGTCGGTGATGTCATGGCACGTTCTCACAGTTCAGCATGGATGAGGCACCTGTTCATGCGTTCGTCGACAGCGCGTGGTGAGAGGTCGGCGCAGGGAATCCTGCCGAGCCGGAACGCGAGGAATCCGGGCCCGCGGGACAGTTTGGTGTACGTGACGGGATTGTGCTGGGTCATCTCGTGGCCGGGTCGGATGCAGGGTGGCATTGCGTTACTGACCGGGCTGCCCCGCCCCTTCGCCGCTCGCCGGTCGCGCGTCCTCAGACCCCCGAATCACCGAGGGTCCCTCCGAGGGCCGCTCCGTGTGCCCGGGGGTGCGCAGAGCACGTACCTGCGGAGCCAGCAGGGCTGCCACGGTCGCCACGACGATCAGAGCCGCGCAGGTGAAGAGCATCTGGTCGATGCCCCACGCGTCAGCAGCAGGTCCTGCCGCCAGCAGGCCCAACGGGGCGAAGGCGAGCGAGCCGAACCAGTCGTAGGAGCTGACCCGTGACAGGGCTTCCTCCGGCACCTCCCGCTGGATGGTCGTGGACCACAGCACCGCAAAGATGTCGGAGGAGACTCCCGAGGCGAACATGGCCGTCGCAACGGCCCATACCGGCGCCCCCGCTCCCAGCAGCGCGATCGGTACGGCTGCCGGCAAAGTGGCCAGCACCGCCACGAGAATCGGCCGCTCGACCCGCACCCTCGCTGCGAGGCCCGCGCCGGCCACGGCGCCCAGCGCCTGCGCGGCGACGATCACCGACCATGCACGGGCACCACCGAGGCGGTGCTCCGAGGCCAGCGGGCCCAGCACTCCCAGGTTGGCGTTCAACGCGGCGACGACGACGGTGTACTGGGCCACCACGACCCACAGCCACTGCCGGGAGGAGAACTCCCGCCACCCCTCTCGCAGGTCCGCCCAACCGGAAGACTTCTTCCGCGGCCGCTCACCGACGCCCAGCAACGACGTCAGCAGCGCACTGAGCACGAACGAAAGAGCATTCAGGCCGAGAGCCCATCCCGCACCCAGCCACGCCACCGTCACTCCCGACAGGGCGAGGCCCAGCAGAAGCGCGACATTGGTTCCCACCCGGAGCATCCCGTTGGCCTGCTGGAGCTGCCAGGCCGGTACCACCAGTGGCACGACGCCGTCCATGGCCGGAGCGAACAGCGCCGTGGCGGAGCCCGCCGCCACCGCCAGCAGGCACATCAGCGGCAGTGAGCCATGACCGGCCAGCACCAGGGCCGCCAGACCCCCGTACGCCACCGCGCCCATCGCATCAGCCGTCGTCATCAACCGGGAACGCGACATCCGATCCGCGATGACGCCGCCCACCAGGATGAACGCCAACTGCGGCACGGCCTGGCACGCCAGGACCAACGACAACCGCCCGGGACTGGCCCCCGGCAGAGCCAGCACGGCGAACGCGAGAGCCACACGGGCGAACCCGTTGCCCAGAACCGAGACGACCCGCGCAGAGGCGAGAAGAGCGAACTTCCGGTTGCGCCACAGCGGCGACCGGTCGAGGGCGGCAGACATGGCCCCCGACTCTACGGGGCTCCCGCCGCCTTGCGACCCCATCCAGCCAACGCAGTGCGAGAACCGACCGGAGGCGCGGCCGGGGGCGATTATCGTCCCGCCGGTCGGCCTCGGCACATGAGACGGACAGAATGCTCACCCGCGCCGTAAAGCATCCCAGGTGCCAAAAAGCGTCGTCCCCGAATTCGCAACCGCACGGGCGAAACCCAACACTGCCACTCCTACGATAAGTGGTCTCTTGTTGCTCATCAGCCCTCATGCAACGCTTTTCCTTGCACGGACCCACCACAAAGGGGAATCCCATGCAAGGAAAGAAGCGAATTCTCGCGCTGGTCGGCGTACCGCTGGGTGCTTCTTGTCTGTTGCTCCCAAGCAGTTCCGCGCAGGCCGCCGAGACCTCGGTCTCGCTCGCGCCCAGCGCAACCTGTTCGACGGTTGCGTTTCAGCCACCCAACCCCTTTGGTTCCATCGTGGGCGAGGGATTCCTGCCGAACGAAAACGTTCGATTCGCCACGGGCACGGGAGTGATCGGCAACGCGGCGGCCAATGCCGAAGGCAGAACCACGATCGGCAGCGTGAATCTGTCGGCTGCGAGCTTCTCTCTCCAGGGCACGAGCTCGGGAAGGACTGCCGGCTGCGCTGGTATGCAACCCGCGCCGACGACGCCGCCTCCTGGCACCCCGCCTCCTGTAACCCCGCCTCCTGGGCAGCCCCCGGCAACTGCTGTAAGGGCAGCCGGATACAGCGACGGTAAGGCGGACGCTCTGAGTACATGTCAGACGGGGCGTGCCGTGACCACGGCGCTTGAGCTTCAACAAGGCGCCAAGACAGAAGAGTATTTCGCCGGTTACCGCGCAGGCCAGGCAGACGCGCAACTCCTCAGTTCCTGCGTGAACAAGCCCACGACTCAGCCGGGGCAGGGACAAGGGCAGGGTCAGGGTCGAGGCCAGGGCCGAGGCCAGGGCCAGGGCCAGGGCCAGGGTCAAGGCCAGGGACGTGGCGGACCTCGCTGACCTCAACCTCGTACAAAGGGCCCGTCAGTTCGCTGCCGGACCCTTTGTGGTGTGTCGGTGGAATTTCCGGGGGCCGGCAGCGAGATGTCCCGGTCGTCGCACCGGGCGCCGGTGAGGCAGGCCCGTTCACTGTTCATCGGGACCCTCGTCGCGCAACTTCCGCCACAGGCGCGTGCGGTGCAGCACGTAGAGGGCGATGAACAGCACGATCGCCTGCAACCCCACGGCGAGCAGCCAGAACACGACCCTGCTTTCCAACTCGTCGGTCATGTAAGTGAAGTTCATGCCGAAGAATCCGGTCAGGAACGACAGCGGCAGGAAGATCGTCGACACGATGGCCAGCCGGTTGATCACGCCGTTCTGTTCGCCGGCCACGAGGGATGAGTAGCTGCCGAAGGCTCGCCGGGAGGCGTCCTGGAGGGACGCGATGTCCGCGAGCACCGACCTCGCGGCGCGTTGGTACGAGCGGGCGAGCCTCTGGCGCTCCTCCGGAAAAGTGCCGCTCATCATCCTCCGCGTGATGGTTTCGTCCGTCGCCTCCAGATAGGGCAGGAGCGAGTGGTGCAGGAGGGCGGCGCGCCGTCGCAGACGTGTCAGGCGGAGGACCTGCTGGGGGTGCCGTTGCTGGAACATCTCGTCCTCGAGGTCCTCCACCTCCAGCAGCGCCTGCACGGCGGAGCGGCGAAAGGTCCCCAGCGCCTCTTCCAGCAGCAGGAACAGCGTGGCCACGGTGTCGGAGGGCCTTTCGTGCGGCAGCCGGGCGACGAGGCTCCCGATCGGTCCGATCGGCCCGCGGTGAGCTGCGACCAGGTACCGCTCGGTCACGAAGGCGTGGACATGCGTGATCCGGCCGGCTTCGACGACGGGTACGACGAACCCGGCGCTGTCCCCGAGGAACTCGGCTCGCACGGATTCGCCCTCCCT
The DNA here is from genome assembly GCF_029428675.1 of Streptomyces sp. JH14. GTDB lineage: Bacteria > Actinomycetota > Actinomycetes > Streptomycetales > Streptomycetaceae > Streptomyces. The sequence continues at coordinate 4,607,615 of NZ_JAJNEL010000001.1, forward strand.
GCCGAGCCACGTCAAGTCCTCGGCCTCCAGGCCGAGCTGATGGGCGACCGGCTGTTCGTCGGGCGATGCCTCCTCGGGCAGCTCGATGTCCACGAGCAGGAAACGGGACGTCGCGAGGCGCTCACGTGCCTCCGACACGTGCGTGCGGGCGACGGTCCCCTCCGGCATCGACACCACCGATACGATCATCGTCCCTCATCGTGGATCACCGGCTGCAGCACCTTTCAGCCTGCGCACACTGCGAAGTCCACGCACACGGAGGGACCCGTTCGCACCGCCGGGCGTCCCGAACGGGTGAGGGGCGCGGCGCCGGGGCCCATGCGCCGCCGGAGTCGTTCGTACCGCCGTGGAGTCCGCCGGCTCCGGGTGGGCTAACCCGTGGCGTTGCCGTGGCGGTGAAGGCTCTCCCAGGTCAGGGGGGCGCCGACGTCGGGAGGCGCTCCCGCCGACCGGCCCTGGAGATCGGCGGCGAGGTCGCGGATCGCGGGGAGCGCGGCGGACAGCGCCTCCCCGGGGCAGTCGGTGGTGTAGGCGTCGCGATGGCCCGAGATGGCGAAGAAGTCGGCCGAAGTTCCCTTGGGGTAACGGCTCTTGTCGTTGGTGGACGTGAGCCGCACCCTGCCGCGGGGGTCGACACCGCGCAGGCCGAGTTTCCAGGCGGCGAGGGCCGCGATCGCGTGTTCCATGGCGGCCGGTACGGGCGCCCCTCGTCCGAAGGTGCCGATTGCCGCGATCCCTGCCGTGCCGCGGTTGAACCCGACGGTGTGGGCGCCGACGACGGGGCGGTCGACACCACCGGCGCGGCCCTCGTAGATGGTGCCGCACTTGTCGACGAGGAAGTTGTAGCCGATGTCTCCCCAATCCCGGTCACGGGTCTGGCCCGTATAGAGATTGCGCAGGGTGCGGGGGACGTCGGCGCACTCGTAGCCGTTGGGGGTGTCGGTGTGGTGGATGAAGATCGCGGTCACCCCGCCCGCGTAGTGGGCGCGCGGGTCACGCTTGGTCTCGTCGGCCTGCCACTGCGCGCGCGACACGATGACGGGCCGATGCGCTGCATGGAGGAATGTCACCGGCGCCGCCCCGAGGACGGGGAGCAGCCACGTGGAATCGGCGGCCGGGGCCGCCACCGTTTCGGCTTGCCGCACCGAGGCAGGCTTCTGCGTCGTCCCACCGATGGTTCCGGCCCTCGTCGCCCCGGCAGGTGCCGCCAGGAGGGCCGCGGCCAGGGGGACCGTGACCCACAGCGCCATTCGGTACAAACGCACAGGGAGACCTTCTTCGTCGTTCGCCGCGGGGACGGCGGGAGTGCGTACGTCCAACAGCTTTGCGGGAGGACGTCCGTCGCGCGCGCCGGGTTACCGCATGCAGGCGAGCCGCCGACGGTTCTGCCACTTCCGCCGGGTCCGCACGGGGGACGGTCTGCAGACCCTGCGGCGGACCCGGACCGAGGCCCTGGCACCCGGCCGGGCGTACGGCCCGCGCCCGGGCGCCCGTCCGCACGTAACGTGGACGAGTGACTGCACAGGGTCGCCGAAGAGGTTCCGGCACGGAGGAGTGGACGTGAAGCTCGGCCTGCACTACTGGAACTACGCGCAACCCGCCGACCCCGCGCTGATCGCGCCCACACTCGCCGAATCGGTGCGCATCGCCGACCAGGGCGGGGTCGCGTCGTTCACGGTGATGGACCACTACTTCCAGATGGAGACCCCCCAGAGCGCGGCCGACGAGCCGATGCTGGAGGGGTACACGACCCTCGGATACGTGGCGGCGCTGACCCAGCGGATGACGCTCGGCCTCATGGTCACGGGCGTGATGTACCGCCATCCGGGCCTGCTGGTGAAGATCGTCACCACCCTCGACGTGCTCTCCGGCGGCCGGGCCGTCCTCGGTATCGGTGCCTCCTGGTACGAGCGGGAGCAGCATGGGCTCGGAGTGCCCGTCGTCCCGGTCGCGGAGCGGTTCGAGAGGCTGGAGGAGACGCTGCAGATCTGCCGGCAGATGTGGAGCGAGGAGAACGGCCCGTACGAGGGGCGGCACTACCGCCTGGCCGAGACGCTGTGCGTGCCGGAGCCGATCGGGGAACGGCCGCCGATCATGATCGGCGGCGGGGGCGAGAAGAAGACGCTGCGGCTGGTCGCCAAGTATGCGGACGCGTGCAACCTCTTCGCCACCGATGTGGACGAGGTGGCCCACAAGCTCGACGTGCTGCGCGCGCACTGCGCGGATGCCGGGCGTGACTACGACACCATCGAGAAGACCCTGATGTTCAGCAGGCCGGTCCTGGACGAGACCGACGCCTTCCTCGCCGATGTCGAGGCGTACGCCGAGCTCGGCATCACCGCGGTCCAGGTGCTGCCGGACCGGCACCCGGTCAGCTTCACCGAACAGCTCGTCGCGCGCATCGTGCCCCGGCTCGACATGATCGGTTAGAGGGCCCGGGCCGTCATCGGCCGGTTGCCGGTTCGTCCGAACCGGGAGTCCGCTCCTGCCCCGTGGCGCCGACGGCGGTGTCGATCAGCAGCGTGGCGACGGAGCGGGCCGATTCCCCGGGACGGTCGCTGTTGAGCGCGGTTCCACGGGCGACAGCACCGTCGAAGAGCAGGGCCAACTGCTCCCCGAGGGCCTCCGGGTCCCGCGCCCCGGCCCGGCGTGCGAGGGTCGCGAGACGGCGCGAGAATTCCGTCTTGTAGGCGGCCGCGAGCCGGTGGACGGGGTGCGCCGGATCGGGCACCTCGACGGCGGCGTTGAGGAACGGGCAGCCCCGGATCGGACCGGCGAGGTCCTGCGGACCGGCATCGAAAACGGCCATCAGCTGCCCCCGCGGGTCGGGGCCCTCCTCGATCGCCGGCAGCAGACCGTCCTCGAGCTGCTGCAGATAGGCGTGGACGAGTACGTCCTTGCTCTCGAAATGTGTGTACAGCGTGCGCTTGGACACACCGGCGACCGACGTCAGCTGCTCCATTCCGGTCGCGTTGATGCCCTGGGCCGTGAACAGCTCGGTTGCCGCGGCCAGGATCCGTTCGCGGGCGCCCCGGCCGCGCCGTCGGCCGGTGGAAGTGGATTCGGTCATGCCTCAAGGATACCGATCGTTTTACTTTGCGCTCGGACTGGTCTAACGTTGCCGGTATAAGTAAACCGATCGGTTTCCTTCAGGTGGAGTGACACCGTCCCCGACGGCCCTCCCGCCGCGGAACACCTTCGACCGGCCCGGCGCCGACGGCGCGCCGGCAACGGTCCGGCCATGGATCCGCCCCTCTGGGCGCTCACCGACCGCCGATCCCGCTTCGGAGCGCAGGAACAGACCTGCGGAAGCACTCGATTTCCAAGGAGAACTTCATGCGTTACACGACTTTCGGCCGCCGCACCGGACTGCGCGTCTCCCAGTACGCGCTCGGCACCGGCAATTTCGGTACCGGCTGGGGCGCCGGGGCCGAGCCCGACGACGCGCGCCGCATGTTCGACCGCTTCGCCGAGGCCGGCGGCAACTTCCTCGATACGGCGGACAACTACCAGTTCGGCGAGTCGGAGAAGCTGCTGGGGCAGTTCCTCGGCGCAGACCGGGAGGACTTCGTCGTGGCCACGAAGTTCACCAACGGCGCGTTCCCGCAGCCGGGTGTGTCATGGTCCGGCAACAGCCGGAAGAACATGCGCCACTCGGTGGAGGCGAGCCTGCAGCGTCTCGGCACCGACTACATCGACCTGCTCTGGGTGCACTTCCCCGATGACCTGACGCCGATCGACGAGATCCTGCGCGGCCTGGACGACCTCGTCAGCCAGGGCAAGATCCTGCACGCGGCACTGTCCAACTTCCCCGCCTGGCGCGTCTCCCGTGCCGCCACGCTGGCGGACCTGAAGAACTGGGCGCCCGTCGCCGGAATCCAGGTCGAGTACAGCCTGGTCGAGCGGACCGCCGACCGTGAGCTGCTGCCGATGGCCGAGAGCCTCGGGCTCGGCGCCGCCCTGTGGTCCCCGCTCGGAGGAGGACTGCTGACCGGCAAGTACCGAGGCAGCGCGGAGGGCCGGCTCAGCGACCTGAAGACCCTGGTGCACACCGAGAGCAGCGAACAGAAGACCGCGGTCGTGGACACCGTCCTCGCCGTCGCCGAGGAGACCGGTGCGACCCCGGCCCAGGTCTCGGTCGCCTGGATCAACGAGCGGGCCGCACGCGCGGCGACCCCGTACGTCCCGATCATCGGTCCGCGCAAGCTGAGCCAGCTCGACGACTATCTGGGCGCCCTCGACGTCGTGCTCACGCCCGAGCAGTACACCCGCCTCTCCGAGGTGAGCGCCGTCTCGCCGGGCGTACCGCACGAGGCGAGCGCAGGCGTCCGGAACGTCGTCCAGGGCGGGGACGCCTCGCTCTTCACCACGCCCGCGGTGCCGGTGGCCTGAGCCGTCCGGGCTTGCACCGGCGTCGGCCAGGGGCGACGCCGGTGCAGGGCCGTCCGGTCACGTCCGGGACTGTGCCCGATACCCGGCGCGCCGCCCTGCCGGACCGCGAAGCTACCGGTTCGGCGGGATTCGGTAGACGGAGACGTGGGAACGCGACTCGGCGGTGAATTCGGTACCGGCCCAGTCCGCGTGCCTGGTCTCCAGCTCGAATCCGGCCAGCTGTGCCATCAGGTCGAGTTCGGCCGGCCAGATGTAGCGGTGCGGGCTGCGGAACAGCTGGGCCTGATGGGTCTCGTCGAACGAGAAATGGTGCGACACGACGTGCTGGCGCAGCACGTCGTAGGTGTCCAGACCGATGTAGCCGGGCTCGGACTGCCAGACGGTGGCCGTCCGGCCCGGTGGGAGCTGTCGCAGCTCGGGCACCCAGAGCTCGATCACGAACCGGCCGCCGGGCGTGAGGTGGCGGGCAGCATTACGGAAGCACTCGACCTGCTCGGCCTGGGTGAGCAGATTGGAGATGGTGTTGTAGACGAGGTAGACGAGCGTGAACTCCCCAGGCACCACGGAGGTCGCCATGTCGCCGACGACCACGGGGATCGTCGCTTCGTCCACCTTGGTTCGCAGTCGACCGATCATCGGTAGCGACAACTCGACGCCCGTGACAGGGACTCCTCGCTCGGCGAGCGGGACGGCCACCCGGCCGGTCCCGACGGCGAACTCGAGCGCCGCTCCGTCACCTGCGAGCGCAGCGAGGCGGTCCACGGTCGGCCCCAGGACCTCGGGCGCGAACATGCCCGTGCCGGGCGTGTCATAGCGTCGGGCGGCATCGCCGTCCCAGAGCTCCTCCTGTTGCATGCCGCCAACGCTCCTCGCAGGCATCTGTGTTGTCGAATGATTTTGCACCCGTGGCTCGCTCAGGCAGAGCGCGACGGCGGAAACGTGGGGTGCGGCCTGCTCGATGCACGCCGGTGTCCGGATGCGGTGGTTCTCAATCCATGCATCAGCCGTCACACGTCTGTCACAGCGAGACTTCTCACGTTGCTATCGGCGACCCGATGTTGATAGATCTGGATCAGATGGGATCACTTGATCTGGCAGGGGGATGCACATGAAGTTCGACATGGGGGCGCAGGTTCTGTCGAATCTGACGTCGAAGTCGCGTGGTTCGAGTGATGACTTGGGCACGTTGATCCGTCAGCTGGTTCAGGCGGCGGCGCCGTTGGAGGGGAAGTTCCACGGTGCGGGGCGGGTCGCGTTCGATTCGTTCAAGAACCGGTCGGACGAGATCACGGCGGCGTTGAACGGTTCGCTGGCGTCGCTGCTGGGCGGTCAGTCGGGCATGGACTCGGCGTTCGGTTCCGGCGACCAGGAGCAGGGCGACAACGCGCGGCAGCAGATGGGCGCCGCCAACTTCGACGCGGCCCGTTTCGGCGGACGCTGACCGTCTCTCGGTTTCATGAGTTCCATGGATGTCACGGATTTCACGGGGAGTGTTTGTTGATGGCTGGTGGCAGTGATCGTCGTGCGTACGACACGGGTGCGTCGGCGGATGTGCAGGGCAATATCCAGGTCGTGATCGGGCGTCTGGAGGAGGTGATCGCGGCGCGTGACGCGCAGGTGAAGGCCGCGATGGCGGACTTCACGGCGGACGGTGTCGCGGATGAGTACCACGGCAAGGAAATGCGGTGGAACCGGGCCTCGCAGGAGGTCAGGAACATCATCCAGTTGCTGAAGACGACGCTGGAGAAGAACGACGGGACCGCGCAGCACACGATCACGCGCGCGAAGGCTGCAGTCGACAACATCGGCTGAGGGCGCGTTGCGCCGGGCCCTTGGGACGACCGTCCTCGAGGCCCAGGCGCGCGGTGATCGTTGGTGTCGGCAGTGGGTGGTTGAGGCACGGGGGTGTGTTGGTGACCGGGTGGGATCTGAAGCCGCAGGGTATTCAGGGTGTGCTGAAGACGACGGGTGAGACGGCGGGGAAGATCGAGACGTATGCGAAGGCGTACGGGGAGCATCTGACGTCGGCGGCGACGAGTGCGGGCACGATCACTGCGGAGGGCGGTGGTGAGGGCGGGGAGAAGGCCGGTGGTGGTCTCGTCGCGCTGGCGCTGTCGCAGTACGCCGAACACGCCACGTCGGACCTGAAGTTCATCGCGGCGCGGGCGGGGAAGTCGTTGACGGGTGCGGTGGACGCGACGACCGCGTATCTGAACGGTGACCTGGAGATGGCGGCCGAGTCGCAGCGCAAGGCCCTGGGTGTCCCGGATCTCGATCTGACGAAGCCCGGGGTGCAGACCAAGTGATCAAGCCGGAAGCGATACCGCAGTTCACCGGTGATCTGGGCCAGTTGGAGAAGGACTACGGCAGCCTGAAAACGGACGCCGGGCACATGCGCAGCACCGGCTCGGATGTGCACACCCAGTTCCAGGGGTTGTCCGCGTACTACCAGGCACCCGAGGCGGAGCGGCTTTTCGCGTCGACGAAGCCGGTCCAGGACCGGGCCGACGGTTTCGCCGACGACCTGGAGAAGGTTTCCACGGCCCTGTCGGACTACGCGACCGAGGTCCGTCCGCTGGTCACGAAGCTCGCACAGCTCAAAGCGGATGCGTCGACGTTCGTGAACAACGTCAAGGACGACGACGACTGGGAGTACGACGAGGACAAGATCGAGGAGCACAATCAGCTCCGCGATGACGTCACGACGACGGTGGCCGCGTTCTGGGCCGCCGAGCGCACCTGCCACAACAAGATCACCGCGTTGTTCGGTGGGACGCAGATGGTCGCCGGTGACGGGTCCGAGCGAAAGGACCAGTACGGGTTCAACGCCGAGGACCTCAAGAACGCGAAGCTTCCCTGGGGTGATCCCATGGAGGAGAAGCACCATGTCTGGGAAGTCGGGCACTGGGTCAAGTCGTTCGTGTGGGACGGGCTGATCGTCGACGGGATCTGGGGCACCATCAAGGGCCTGGGCACCCTGGTCGGGTTCGGTGGCTGGGACGCGATGGGTCAGGCCTGGAAGGGTCTCGCGCAGCTCGCGACCGGTCTGGTGATCACGTCGATCCCGGGTGCGGGCGCGTTGTTCTGGACCCTGCCGGACGACAAGCTGCCGTCCTGGCTGCGTGACTCGCGTACCGCGATGAAGGAGACCGGCAAGGCGCTGGTCGCCTGGGACGAGTGGGGCAAGAATCCGGGACGGGCCGCGGGAGCGGTCACGTTCAACGTGCTGACCACGGTCTTCACCGGCGGCGCCGGTGCCGGTGTCTCCGGCGCGGGCAAGGCGGGAGCGGTCGCGAAGGTCCTGTCCGTGGCCGGGAAGGCCGGCAAGGTCATCGACCCGATGACCTACATCGCCAAGGGCGCGGGCGCCGGCCTCTCCAAGATCGGCGACATCACCAAGGGCCTCAAGGGCATCGGCAACGTCGAGATCCCCACGCTGCCCGACGATGCGATCGTGCTGCCCGAGGGTGCGCTCAAACTGCCCGATGGTGCCGTACATCTCCCCGAGGGAGCGGCGATCCCGGACGGGGCGATCGAACTCCCCGACGGCAACTTCAAGCTGCCTGACGACGTCCCGGTCCTGCCCGAGGGCGCCACGAAGCTGCCCACGGAACCCGGCGCACCGGCCCAGTACTTCGACGGCGAGGGCAACCTTCTCGACGAGAAGGGCGACATCGTCCAGCGCGCCGAGGACGCACGCCCGGAACCCTCCCCGGACATCGACCCGGACGCGGCGGGAGCGGACACGCCGCACACCGGCTCCCCCTCGCCGGACAGGCAACCGGCGCTGGTCGGCGCGGGCGCCCACACCGCCGACAACGCGGCCCACGTCGGCGACCACGCCATCCGCCTCGGCGACAGCCTCGGCAACGACCTCGGCGACATCGGCCGCACCGGCGACAACATCCCCGGCACCGACATCGGCGACAACCTCCCCGGCGGCAACGCGGGTAACCACCTCCCCGGAGGCGGCGTCGGCGACCACATGCCCACCGGCCACGCCGGCGACAACCTACCCGGGGGTCACGCCGACGACCTCGGACACGGCCCCTCAGCCGGCCACGAACCGCCCCATGGTGGGAGCCACGGCGACGGACCGGGCAACGGTGGTCACGACGGGCCGGGATCCGGCGACCACAGCAGCATCCGTGAAGGGCACGAGGGGCCCAGCGGCGGGCATGAGGGACCGGCCTCAGGTGGCGGCCACGACGGTCCCGGCAGTGGCAGCGGCGACGGCCCGGAGAGGCCAGACTTCAGCGAGGGAGACGAGACGCCGTCCCCGCCGACAGGCGGCATGGATCTCGGACAGGAAGGCGCAGTCACCGACGCGCTCCGCAGCGCGAAGATGCAACCGCAGGACGTGCAGCGAGCGCTCGTTCAACTGCGCAAGAGCCAATACGGCGCGGGGATCGCGGAACACATCAGCCGCGGAAACCTGGCCGACATGCCTGGCTACGACGATCTCCTCTCCCAGTGCAAGCAGGGTGATATGACGCCGTCGGTCTACATGGCTATGGAACACGCCACGGACCTGCAGGCCAGGGGAGCCAAGAACCTCGCCTTCGAATACAAGCGGCCGGAACTCGGACTGGACCTGGACGTATTGATCAAGTCGGGAGACCGGATCGAGTACGCGGCCCAGCTCAAGGACGTACAGAGCGTTGCGGGCATCAATTCTGCAACCAAAGGAATCGCCGCCAAACAGCTGGCCGGCCCGATCGCCGGTCAGAAAGTGGCGATCCTGGACATCCACGACACCAAGGCCGCTCTCACCGATAAGATCCTGGGGCGCGTCGCGGGCCGCGCCAAGGCGTGTGATTCCACCTTCGTGCTGCGATTCGAAGACGGCTCGATCACCGTCCCCGCCAACGGGCCCATTTACTAAGGAACATGAATGTCCACCCTTTTGCGAGCCCCACGCGAATGCGCTTCGTGGGCCTGGGATCTCGACGACTACGCCGCCCCTGGCCTTGAATCGGCCCTCACGACTGCCGCACGTATGTCGGCCGTCCTGCGCGAGCATGACCTGCTCGAAGCCAGTGCTCTCGAATGGGGCTGGTTCATCTCCAGTCTGGGCGGCATGGCCGCGATCACCCGCATTCCGGTCCAAGGCCCGCTCGACGACCCGGAGTTGCCACTGCGTCTGCGATCCATGCGACCCGCAGACTTTGCCGAGGCTGAGGCTGGAGACATTCTCGTCTCGGGGTCCGGCATCTGGCTCGACGCCGACGGCAAGCCGCGCCACGAGCACCGATTGGTCGAATTGACGGTGTCGCCCGAGTCGCTCGGCCTGTCGGCCGAGGTGTCGGTCTTCCATGACATCTGGGGCCAGTTCGACTTCAGAGGGCGCCCGCACCCGGAGATCCACCGGCGCAACGCTCCACGACTCGCGGCCGCTCTTCAGGCTCTGGACGCTCTGCTGGGTGTGACTGCGGAACCGGGCGAGCCCACCTACTTCGGCACCGCCGACGGATATGGAATCAAGGTCCCGGATGTGATTGGGGGCCGTGGCCCCGACCTGACCGATCTGCTCTGACCGTCATACCGATCTCTCTGCTGCGCGCGTCCGGCACGGGACGCGCAGCGCGGGATCAGATGAGGCAGTTCGATATCGCTGAACGGAGCACGCCATGACGACTGTTGTTCCCCGGCATGGTGAGGCAGGACCCAACTCCGCCCGCTGGGCCGAGGCTCTCGGCGAGAGCCTGGCCGGCTCCGTCGCCCGCCTCGAATCGTCACCGACCATGATCGACTCCACGTTCCGTACGGCACTTCTCCACGTGGAGGCGCGTTGCACGGTCGATCCGGAGGCCGCGGAGCTGGAGACCTGGGAGGCGGTGGTCTCTGCCATGCAGGTCGGGTCGGCGCTGTTCGCGGTGACCGGGGCGACCGAAGGGACCGTCGAGTGCCGCATCAATCGTGAGACGCGTGTTCTCCCGGCCATCGGACCGCGTTCGTTCGCCGACGCGGGGAACTGGCTCACGGCGTTCTGGCTGGCGATCGTGTGCCGTGACCAGAAGCGGATGACGCAGCTGTGCCAGATTCCGCTGGAACGGCTGCGGTCGCCCGCGGGGGAGTACGACGAGTACATCTACCACTGGGTGGACACTCTGCAGACGTACTGGCTGCAGCGGCCCGGCCTGGTGGAGAAGCTGGTGGCCGCGATCGAAGGGTCCTATCCCGAAGCGGTCTCGACCACTCCCCGGGATCTGCTCCAGGGGGTGCTGTATCCGCCGATCAACCTGTTCCACCGCTTCGTGCGGAAGGACGAGGAGGGCTTCAGCCAGGCTCTGGTGGAGGCGCTCGAACTGCACAAGGCGTACTGGACCGCCGACGAGGACCGGGCCAAGGATCCCGATGGCCGTATCGCTCTGGGACCTCTTGCTCTGGCCTGCCTCGCCCACGACGGCGAGATCCCGCCGGCAGTGGAGTCTGCCTATCTGCCCAGGCATCTCCTGCAGCGCAGCTGGCTCGGCGAATTCCCGACCTGAGCCCTGACCTCGGGCTTTCGTGACCAGGGACGTCCGGAGCACGATCGATGCGGGTCGATCTGTTCAAGGCGCGTAGGGAGCGCGCGGTTGTAACGTTACTGCGTGACGGAAGACGATACGTATCGGGAACTGGGTGAGGCGGCCTGGTCGTGGGTCCTGAACCAGGTGCGCGAGGACGAAGGCCCGTGGCTGCCGGAGGCGGTATCGGAGCACGACCAGGACATGGCACCGGCAAAGGACCGCGACTCGCTGTACGCGGGGATCGCCGGTCTGGCTCCGGTGCTGGCGGAAATCGCGCAGTACCGGGATCTGAACGAACGTGAGCAGATTCTGGTGACGGGGATCGTGACCAGGCTGTCGGCAGAGGCGAAGGGCAGAAGGGAACCGTCGCTGTACGACGGCTTGGCAGGCGACGCCATGGCGCTGAAGCTGCTCGCTCCAGGCGGGGAATCGGTCGCCCTGCGGCGTCTGGCCGACCTGGCGACCCCGCAAGGCTGGAAGACTACGCTCGCATTCGAACCGGGTTCCGACGCACCCCTGAACGACATCATCGTGGGCACCGCCGGCGTGGTGCTGACTGCGGTCTGGGCGGGCGGTGAGTTCGCGGAAGGGATCGCGACCACGGGCGGTGAGGCACTGCTGCGCGTGGCGGACCGTACGGAGGCGGGCCTGGACTGGGGGATGGGTCCGGCTACGCAGGGGAGGTCGCCGAACTACTCGCACGGCACCGCCGGGGTGGCTGCGGCACTGGCAGTGGCGGGTGCGGCGCTGCATCGAGAGGACTTCGTCGAGGCCGCGGTGGAGGGCGCCCAACACGTACTGTCCGTGGGCTCACTGGAGGACGACGGCTTCATCGTCCCGCATACGATCCCGCCGTCGAAGCGGGAGGTCGAACCGGTGACGTACACGTGGTGCCACGGTCCTGCCGGCACCTCGCATCTGTTCGCGGCGCTGTCCCACGCAGGCGTGGCCGAGGTGGCGGGCCTTGAGGTCGGCGAACTACGGCACCGCTGCCTGAACTCGATCCTCGCCTCGGGAGTCCCGGAGCGCCTTCGCCCCGGCTTCTGGGACAACGACGGCCGCTGCTGCGGAACGGCCGGCGTTGGGGACGTACTTCTGGATGCGGCGCAGGGCTGCGAGGAGGCGGCAAGAGCCGAGACCCTCCTGCAGGCAGCACGCAGGATGGGCGACGCGTTGGTCGAGCGGGCCATCAGAAGCGAAGCAGGCGCCCGCTGGCGCTTCCTGGAACACCGCCAGGATCCACCGCTTCTGCCCCCCGGTACGGCCTGGATGCAGGGCGCGGCGGGCATCGCGGCGTACCTTCTCCGCCTCGGGCGGTTCATCGAGACCGGCCCGAGCGCTTTGGTGGTGGACCGCCCGGACCAGTGGTGGGCAGTGCCGACGTACCTGCGCACCGCGGCCTCGTGAGAGGGCGGCGGGCTCCCTCGACCGCCCGCCGCCGGAGTCGGCACGCAGTCCATCGTGGAGAAGAACGGTCGGGAAGATGACGTCATCTCGTACCCGTAGGGGCTGGGCGCCGCGCGAATTCCCTGCCGACCGGGCCGCCGCCGAACGACTGCGTGAATGGCTGCAGGAATCGGACGGCAAGGGGCTCGACGCCGTGGGGTGAAGGTGCTTCCTTCCCGACCCGCACGCTGAGCACGTGCCTCACCGCAGTCCTCAGAGCCAGCCCCGCATCGCCACGAACCCGTACAGCAGCCCCAGCGAGAACACCGTCAGACCGGCAGCGAACACCGCGGGCATCAGCACCGGACCCCAGGCCCGCGGCCCGGCCACCGTGGCGTGCTTGTCCGGGGCCGCAGGGTCGTACGTGACCCGGACCGGCGCCCCGACCTCGAGGCCGAACGGGCCCGGCGCATGGTCGACGAACTCGACCTCGCGGCCGTCGAGGGTGCGGAACGCGAACACGTACTCCGTCGCGTAGCCGCGCTCCCGGTCCGCCCCCCGGTCCACGACCCGGCGCTCCGCACACCGGCCCTCGACCTGCACCCCGTGCCGGACCAGGCGCAGCACCCGGCTCAGCCGCAGCGCCGAACGCACGGCGAAGGCGCCGAGGAACAGGCCGAACAGCAACAGGAAAGTGGCCGTGCCGCCGGGCAGAACGTTCATGAACGCCAGTCCTCCACGCGCTACTTCACGGTGATCGAGCCGACGAACGCGTCGAGATCCTTCGCGCTCAGCGAGCCCTTCACCGCATTGATCCGGATGGCGAACGGTACGTCCTTCGAGTCGACCCCCGCCACCACCACCCCCGTCATCCGGGTGCCGCTCGCCGGGGTCTGCTCCTTGCCGGACGAGGTGAACTCGTAGTCGATCCGGCGGGCGTCCCGGGCGCTCTCCTCGCCCGCCAGCCGCACATCGGTCGTGGCCTTGCGGGTTGCGCCGAGGCCGATGCCCGCGCCCGCCGCGGCGGCCGCCTCGCCCGCGTCGTCGACACCCGTGGCGAAGTCGAGCTGGACCGAGACCATGCCGGTGCGCAGCCCGTTCTCCACCTTGAGCGCGACGGCCGCGTTGCTCTTGCTGCGCTCGGCCGCGGACTGCTCCTTGTATCCCTTGTCCTTCGGGTAGCCGACGGACAGGCTCTTCGTGTCGAGCGTGCCCCAGCCGTCCGGGACGGCGCCGGTGTCCGTGGTGCCGCAGCCGGTGAGCAGGGTGAGAGCGAGGGCGGCGGCAACAGCCGCGCCGAGCGTACGGGGCTTGGTCCGGGGCTTGTTCACTGCGGTTCATTGCCTTTCGTCATGCCGCGCGGAGGACTGCGGGGGTGCCGCAGGGTGCTGCCGGCCGGTGCGGGGCGCCGTGACGCCCCGCACCGGCTGCTCAGTTCGCGCAGTAGCTGTACGGGAGGAAGCTGCGCTTGTCGCCCTGTGGAGCCCCGAGGAACTGCGCGTCCGTCAGTGTCTCCTTCTTGTGCTCGTCGGAGATCGAGAACCCGAGACTCATGCCGAGCGAGACCTCGAAGCCGAACTCCTGGGCGTCCGACTCGCCGTGGTACTGCATGGTGCTCGACAGTCCGTCCTGGAACATCATCTGGTCGAAGGGGTCGGTGCCGTCGGGCTTCTGCTGCAGCGACTTGTCGCCGAACATGTACTCGAACGGCGCCGTGTTGTTGCCGCTGCCGTCCAGCCACTTCTCGGCGATGGCCCGCTTGTCCTCGGTGGCTTTGTCGGTGTCCTTGCCGAAGACGATCGAGTTCGTCTGGACCTCGATACCGGTCTCCCCGGACGAGTCGGTCACGCTGCCCTTGCCGCCGCGCTTGTCGCCGTCCTTCTTGCCGTTGTCGCCCTTGGCCTCGCCCTTGTCGGAGGTCGAGCCCGTCTCGACCGTCTTCGTCATGTCGATCCGGACGATCTTGCCGGTCTTCTGGTCACGGGTGACGGTGATCGCCCCGGTACGGGTGTCCTTCGCGCCGGCCGTGCCGGTGAGCGGGCCCGCCGTACCGCTGACCTTGCCCTCCAGCTCGAGCTTGGCGGTGTACGTGTACGACTCGTTGCCGTTCACGTCGTCCTTGGTGATGGTCACATCGGGGGAGAACTTGGCCTTGCCGCCCAGCTTGGCGCCGAGCTGCGCCTCGTCGGCCGCGCTGATGGAGAGACCGCCGTCGGCGTACACATTGAGACCGATGGTCGAGTAGGAGATCTTCTTGTCGCCGATCTTCTTCTCGACGTCCTCCTTCTTCTCGGCCCACTTCATGCCCGAGTACCAGCCACCGCCGTAGCCGCCGCTGTACTTCGTCGAGGTCTCCCACATCTTCATTTCCTCGATGTCGTCCCGCATCTTCTTGGCGTCCTCCTCGCTCTTGAAGACCCAGGTGTCACCGTTGGTGATCTTGACGCCGCCGCCGACGTCCACATCCGCCTTGCCCAGCTTGCCGAGCTTCACACCGGGAGTGCTGGCGGTGGCGCCCACGGAGGCCGCGTCCGTGAACGTCATGTAGACCAGCTTGTCGTTCTCGTCGACCTTGCCGTCCCCGTTCACATCCGTCTTGGCCTGGCTGACCTTCTGCTGGAAGCCGTACTCGTTGCCCCACTCGAACCAGCCGATCTTCACCTTGTCGCCGACGGTGTCGGAGACGCTGGAGATCTGGCAGAGCTTCGGCTCGTAGTCGGCATCGGTCTTCGGCTTCGCCGTCGGATCCCCGCCGCCCGTCGAACACCCCGCACTGCCACCGCCCATCGAGCTGATCGCGCACCGGATCCGGTCGCCGATCTGCCCGCCGACACCGGCCATCGCCATCGCGCCGATCAGTGTGACGACGACGACGATCACCCCCAGGTACTCCATGGCGGTGGCGCCGCTGTCGCGCCAGGTGTACGGGTTCGGCGCGGCGGACTTCGGCTCGTCCTCCTCCATCAGCCGGTCGACGGCCAGCCCGACGGCCGAGCCGGTGACCATGACCGCGATCGGCATCAACACGCCCTCGACGCCCACGACATGCCGCGAGACGAAGAGGCCGAACGCAAGCCCGACGACGGGGACGCCCAGGGCGGCGGACAGATACAGCAGACGGGACTCGCGCTGCTCGTCGGGCAGGACGCGTGCGGCGGCCAGGACCGTGAGGAGCGTGGTGATGACATTGGGCACATGCAGCAGGGCCAGCCGCCAGACGAAGTCCTGGAGACGCTCGTCGGTGGCGAGCGTCTCGACGAGCCCGCGGGTCACCAGGATCCCGGCGAAGATGTACACGAGGGCGCCGACCGCCCAACTGCGCGTCAGAGGGAAGAACGCACCCCCGCCGCGCCCACGCGGTATGTGGCCCCCGCTTCCGCTTCCCCAGCCGCCTCTGCTCACGGTTCTTCCCCTCCGCCACTGACTCGCTCTGCCTGCGCCCCGCTGCATGAACCCTGGGGTGTGGCGTGAGCGTACGGCCGGGCGCGTCGGGTGACCTGGGCCCTTGGCCCCAAAGTCGGGCCCAACTCCGGGCGGAACGGGGGCCCGGGGGCCCGGGGCGCCGCGCGGGCGGTGGCGCCGGGCCGACTTCCCTACAGCACAGCCGAATCGACGCCGACGCCGCTGCCGGTCGCACCGCCGTCCGCGCCACCGCTCCCGTACCGCTTCAGCCAGCGCTGTTCGTCCGCCTCGTTGCCGACCTTGATACCGAACGGCCAGGTCGGATCGAGGAACAACGTACGGCCGCCCTCGAAGTCGAGGGCCAGACAGGTGCAGTCGGTGCCGGCGGACGTCCGGTAGGCGCGCAGCCGCGTGCACCGCAGTTCGTCACGGCCGTCACCGAAGAGCTGTTCGCCGCACGAGGCGACGATCACCTCGTCCTCGGCCTCCGCCAGCAGCTCGACATCGGCCCAGTCGACGCCCGGCACGAGCGAGACGCCCAGCCGCGCGTACTGGCCCTGCGACGCGAACCGCAGCAGCCCCTGCCCGCCGTCCAGCCGCAGCCATACGACCAGCGGTTGCGGCCGGAACTCGGGCAGGTCGTCGTCCCGGTCGATCCAGCCCGGGACCAGGACATCGCGGACGCGGTGGTCACGCAGAACCGCTTCGGCCGTCCGCCACCCGCTCATGCCCCGCCCACCCCTTCACCTTCGACTCCGGCACCGACTTCTGCGGCTACTTCTTCTTCGGCACCCTCTTGGTGATCTCGATGCCGGTGTCCAGGCCTTCACCGCTCTTGAGCGCGGTCCAGAAGTCGCCGTTCTCCCGCAGCACGATCGTCACGCCCTTGCCACGATAGATCAGCCCCTCGGGCTCACCCTTCTTCAACGTGCCCTTGCCGACCAGCTCGAACGTGCCGTCCTTGATGGCCTTCGCGATGTCCTCCCGGAACCGCGGCCCGTCCTCCTTCAGCTTCTTGTACTTGGTGCCCAGCGCGTCCTCGATCAGCTTCTTGTGACGCAGGAAGTGGTCCTTGAACTTCTTGGGATCGCCCTCGCCCACCCCGGGCTTCCTGGCCGCCTCGACATCCTCGGGCGACATCTCGCAGTCGTTGTTGTGGACCAGCGCGTTCGATGCGCCGATGCCCACGTAGTACGTGTGGATGCCCTCGACCGTCAGGTCGTACGTGGTCTGCCGCCGGGTGTACCGGGAGACGCCGGTGACCGTCAGCGTGGCGCCGGACTCCGTGCGCAGCTCGTCACCGCGGCCGATGTCACCCGCGTCCGCCCAGCGACGGTCGCCGCTCAGCCAGAACGGGTGCGTGTCCGTCGCCGTCAGCCGGGCCGGTACGCCGTCCTCCGTCACCGCGAGGCGGGTGAAGTGCTTGTCGTCGTACGTGATGAGGGTCCGCTCCACGCGACGGGCACCGGTCGCGCCGCTCACCGGGTCGGTGGCGATCACCCGGTCGCCGACGGAGACCCTCTCGATCGGGATGCGGCGGCCGTCGGCGAGCAGGACCGGCGTGCCGGCGAGGAAGCTGTGGAGCGCCGGGCAGGTCGTCGGCTTCTTCTCGTCGGGCTTGTCCTCCTTTTTCGGAGGGTCCTTCTTCGCGTCGTCGAGCTTCTTTCCGGCGTCCTCGAGCCTCTTCTCGGCTTCCTTGACCTTCTTGCGGTTCTTGACGAGGCCCTTGAGCGCGTCGTAGAGGTCGCCGCCGTGCTTCTTCAAGCTCTTGATGAGCTTGTACGCCTTCTTCCACTTCCACGGGGCCCCGTACTTCGCCCCGAGCTTCCCCACCGCACCGCCGATCAGGCTCAGCAGCACATTGATGAGGGTCTCGGTGCAGGCGCCCATGTCGCCCTTGGTGATGCAGTCCAGGGCGTCGGTGATCCCGAGCTCGTCGGCGAGGATCTTCGCGAGTTCCTTCGCGGCCTCCTTCGCCTTGTCGGTGTTGGACTTCTCCTCCGCCTGGGCGTCCTGGAGCTCCTTGAGCGCCTTGTCGTAATCGATCTGCTCGGGCGTCTTCGGCGTACCGTCGTCATTGCGGTCCGAGGCCGGGTCTCCGGAGCCGGGCCTGCCCGAATCGCCCTGTCCATCCGCTGAGTTGCTGTCGCCGCCGCAGTTCCCGCCGCCCCCGATGCGGCAGACCTGCACCCCGATCTTCTCGGTGAGCTCCGCACCGATACCGGTCGCGACGAGTGCGCCGACGATCGCCCCGACCACGAGAACGAGGCCCAGGTACTCCAGTGCGCCCTGCCCCCGATCACGTCGACGGCGACGCAGACCCACCAACCGGACATCCGTACGCGGCACGGAACCCCGTGACCACCGTCGGACCCGGCGACGCAACTCCCCCAGCTGAGACATGGTCTCGACACTAAAAGTCCCGGCATGCCGGTGTCTTGGGCCTGCGGACCCAATGGCGGACCCGGGGCACGGTCCCGGGATGCGATGCCCGGTGAGCCGTTCCGGAAGGCCAATTCGCTGTGGACAGACCTGAGTTGGGTCCCCGGGCCCACGCACCTGCGGTGTCCGGGTTGTTAGCGTGCCGGGCATGGTCAGGAACGGGGTACCGATGAACGCGCGCAGGGCAGTCATGGTGGCGACGGCGGCAGCGCTCTGCCTCGCGGCGGTCGCCTGCGGCCCGTCCGGCGACGACGCGTCCGGCGGCAAGGGCAAGGGCGACCCGGCCACCCACCCGTCCCGCACCGGCACTCCGTCCGCGTCCGGGTCCCCGTCCGCGCCGCCGTCCCCCTCCCCGCTGCCTGCCAGTACGGGCAGGGTCCTCACCGCGGCCGAGCTGGCCGAGGCCGCACTGACCACGGGCGAGGTGGGCGACTACGAGGTCACCCCGATGCAGGGCGCCGAGGAGACCGACAGCGAGAAGTCCGAGGACCTGGCCTGCCGGCCACTGGCCGCCGTGATCAACGGCGCACCCGAGCCGGCTGCCACCGCGACGGTCTTCCGTACCGTCATGGACAAATCGGAAGAGGGCCGGGACGACCAGACCGTCGTCACCGAAATCCTCGGCTCGCACCCGAAGGGCGCCGCCCAGCAGGTGCTGCGCGACGTCCGGGACGCGGTGCAGGCGTGCGCCGGCGGCTTCAGGGCGGCGAGTGCCGACGGCCCTTCCACGTACAGCAAGGTCGAGCAGCTGGACGCGCTGAAGGTGGGCGACGAGAGCATCGCCTACCAGGTGACGGGGAACATCGAGGGCGACAAGGTGCCGCTCGTCTTCCAGCTGGTCCGGAGAGGCTCGACGGTCGTCACGTTCTACACGGCCGACTTCCTGGACGAGGCGACTCCGGAGCTCCCGCCGGAACTGCTCATCGCCCAGACGGCCAAACTTCCGTGACCGCCCCGGCCGAGCGCACTCAGTCCTGCTGAACGACCCGTACCTGCGATCCGGGCCGCAGCCCCCACTTCTCCATCGCCCCTGCCTCCGCCTCGATCACGTGCCGGGACCGGAACCGCACCATCCCGAGCCGTCCCGGCTTCATCGTGTGGACGGCCACGACGTTGAACTTCCGGTCCAGGTACGCCACATCGATCGCGAACCGCATCCGGAACGTGTGGACGCTCCCGCACGGAGTGATCATCAACGCCCCGTCGACCCCGTCCTGCCCGAGAAGCCCTCTGGACCGCGCCCGGTACGAGGCGGCGATCCGCACCGGCACATCGAGCCCCGGCCCCCCGTCTCCGTCGGTGACCGTCAACGTCCCCTTGCCATTGCGCCATTGACCCATGGCCACGACCGTAGCGGCCGGTGACGGACTCTGGGCCCGGAACGTCACGCAGTGGGTCCCCGGGCCCATGACCCGTGCGCGCCGCCCGCCTAGGGTCGGTTCCGTGTACGCCATGCTGATAGCGATCGCCGCGCTCTGGGGCGCCGCGGCCGGACTGCTGGTCCCGCGCGCCGCCTACCGGTTCTCGGTCGAGCCGGAGGACGCATGGCGGGACACCTGCCCCGCGGGCCATCCCTTCAGCGGGGTGGCCCGCGGCTGGCTCGGATCCACCCGTTGCGCCGCGTGTGCCGGGGGTGCCGGGGTGCGTCCGGCTCCGCAGACGAGGGCGGCGACCGGTCCGGTGCCGGCTGCCGAACCTGCCGGGCCGGGGGAGAGCGGCCGGGGCGAGAGTGCCGGCGGGGCGGGCGGTCCCGTGGAGACGGGTGCGCGTTACGCCCCCGCCGTCCTCGCCCCCGTCGTCACGACCCTCGGCTGCGCCGCCCTGGCCGCGGCCACCGGGCTCCGCCCCGAGATCGTCGTCTGGCTGCTGCTCGCCCCCGTGGCCGTGCTCCTCGCGACCATCGACCGTCGCGTCCACCGGCTGCCCGACCAGCTGACGCTGCCGCTCGCCGGCGCCGCCGCCGCGCTTCTCGGTGGCGCGGCGCTGCTTCCGGAGCACGGCGGATCATGGCCGTCCGCACTGCTCGGCGGACTCGCCCTCGGCGGCTTCTACTTCCTGCTCTTCCTGGTCAACCCGAACGGGATGGGCTTCGGCGATGTCAAGCTCGCCCTGTCGCTGGGTGTGGCGCTCGGCTGGTACGGGTGGGCGGTGGTCTTCGCGGGGGGCTTTGCGGGGTTCGTGCTGGGTGCGGTGTACGGGTTCGGACTGATGGTCCTGCGGCGGGCCGGGCGCAAGACGGGCATCCCGTTCGGCCCGTTCATGATCGCGGGCGCGTTGCTCGGGATCCTGTTCGGCGCGGTCAGCGCCTGACGTCTGTCACACCCGGCACCCACCGGCGTCGTCGGTGCCGATCACGGCGGGCCGATGCCGAGTACCCGGCAGACGCGGAGCGCTGCGACCGGACAGGGACACCGCCCGGCTGCGATCATGGGCAGGTACCTGGTGGGCGGAGACCGCCCGCGTGCTCAGGCCCCCGGGCCGCCGTAGTGCGCGACGGCATCCCGCTCCTTCACCGGTGCACGCCCAAAGGATGCGACCCTGGGCGGTGAACGCATGGGGAGGGAGTGGGCCATGAGGGTGGAGGACGGCGAAGAGGCCTTCCGCAGCGCACGGCAGGGGAACGCCGAATGGCTCAGAGGGGCACGGATCGTCGGTGTCCTCGGACTCTTCTACCGGCCGGAGGGGCGGATGGGGGAGCCGGAGGCCGTCGAGTTCCTGCTGGCCGACGGTCAGTCGGTGCTCTTGACCTGCGCCTCCGACGGGACCCTGCACATCGGCCCCGGCACCTGGCCGCGCCTGCCCGACTGGTGCGTACCCGCGGGTCAATGGGAGTTCGCCGCCCTGCCCCACCTGCCGGAACCGCCCGCCGGCGGGTGGACGGTCAGCCGCACGGAGGAGCGCCGGGACGAGCGCGGCGAGGTGCACGAGGCCGTCATCCGGTGCGAGGGCGGGAGGTTCGTGGTCGTCGGCGGGGACACGGTCGCGATCCGCTTCACCCGCGGCCACCGCGGCGCGGAAGCGGCCACCTGACCCCCGTGGCCGCTCCGGCGTCAAGGTGACGCCCTCGGCCGTCCGTCTTCTCCCTGCTGTCTCCGTGCCCTCTCCCGCCCCCGGAATCCGTGCCCGGAACGCAGTCCGGTGAATCCGGAGAGTAATTATGGGGTGGCGTGGCACGCAGCATCACTTACGAAGGGTTATGGTGGAAACCCCCCCTCGGGCCGGTCCGTATCCCCCCCCCCACGGACCGGCCCGTTTTTTGTGGGCCGGGTGTGCAGGCCCCGAGTGGGACCCGTGAAGACCGGACGAATCAGCCCCGGCCGGCCCAGATATTGGTGCCCGCGGTGTCCACGGCGAAGGTGTCGATCTCCTTCAGCTCCTCCGCGGTGAGTGCCGGTCCGGCGAGCGCCGCGACGTTCTCCTCCAGCTGCTGCACGCTCGACGCGCCGATCAGGGCCGACGTCATACGGCTGTCCCGAAGCACCCAGTTCAGTGCCAGCTGGGCGAGTGACTGGCCGCGCTGCCGGGCGATGTCGTTCAGCCCGTTCAGCCGGCGGACCACCTCGTCGGAGAGCAGGTCCGGGTCGAGGGACTTGCCCTGGGTGGCGCGCGAACCCTCCGGGATGCCCTTGAGGTACTTGTTGGTCAGCAGCCCCTGGGCGAGCGGCACGAAGGAGATGCAGCCCATGCCGACGGTCTCCAGCGTGTCGAGCAGCCCGTCGTCCTCCGTCCAGCGGTTGATCATCGAGTAGGACGGCTGGTGGATCAGGGCGGGCACGCCCATGTCCTTGAGCAGCCGCGCGGCCTCGCGGGTCTGCTCCGCGTTGTACGAGGAGACACCTGCGTACAGCGCCTTGCCCTGCTGCACGGCGGAGGCCAGCGCACCCATCGTCTCCTCGAGCGGGGTGTCAGGGTCGAAGCGGTGCGAGTAGAAGATGTCGACGTAATCCAGCTGCATGCGCTTCAGCGAGGCGTCGAGCGACGACAGCAGGTACTTGCGGGAACCCCACTCGCCGTACGGGCCGGGGTGCATCTCATAACCGGCCTTGGTCGAAATGATCAGTTCGTCCCGGTACGGGGTGAAGTCCTGGTGGAAGAGCTTCCCGAAGTTGAGCTCTGCGGAGCCGGGCGGCGGCCCGTAGTTGTTCGCCAGGTCGAAGTGGGTCACACCCAGGTCGAAGGCGCGGCGCAGAATCGCCCGCTGGGAGTCCAGCGTGCGGTCGTCACCGAAGTTGTGCCAGAGGCCGAGCGAGACGGCCGGAAGCTTGAGACCGCTGCGGCCGGTGCGGCGGTACTCCATGGAGTCGTAGCGCGAACCGGCGGCCCGGTAGGAGGAAGAAGAATCAGTCACGTTTCCTTCCTTATCACGTACTTGTGACAGACCAGGTTGGGCCGGTGCGGCGACCGCGCAGTAATGTGGCGGCGTCGGGGACTGCCACGGCACGGCGGAGCAATGGACTCTGCGGACGAGTGCGGTGATCCCCAGGGGGACGACCCCGGACCCCGGGCAATGGGGCGGGCGGGCCCGCACAGAACCGAGAGGTGAACTCAGTGAACTTGCGCGACCTGGTGTACGGGCTCTACGCGCGCCGGGTGGAGGCCCGCCTCGATCACACCCAGGTGCCCAAGCACATCGGTGTCATCCTCGACGGCAACCGGCGCTGGGCGAAGGCGTCCGGCGGCACTACCGCGCAGGGGCACCAGGCAGGTGCGGACAAGATCCAGGAGCTGCTCGGCTGGTGCAGTGAGACCGACGTCGAGGTCGTCACCCTCTGGCTGCTCTCCACGGACAACTTCGACCGGCCCGCGTCCGAGCTGACCCCGCTCCTCGGCATCATCGAGAACACCGTGCGCGACCTGGCGGCGGACGGCCGGTGGCGCGTCCACCACGTCGGCACGCTGGACCTGCTGCCCGCGCACACCCAGACCGTCCTCAAGGAGGCCGAGCAGGCCACGGTCGGCGTCGACGGAATACTGGTCAATGTCGCCGTCGGCTACGGCGGTCGCCAGGAGATCGCGGACGCGGTGCGGTCGCTGCTGCTCGACCACTCGTCGAAGGGGACGTCGTTCGAGGACCTCGCGGAGATCGTCTCCACGGACCTGATCTCGGAGCACCTGTACACGCGGGGGCAGCCCGATCCGGACCTGGTGATCCGCACCAGTGGGGAGCAGCGGCTGTCCGGGTTCATGCTCTGGCAGAGCGCGCACTCCGAGTACTACTTCTGCGAGGTCTTCTGGCCGGCCTTCCGCAAGGTCGACTTCCTGCGCGCGCTGCGTGACTACGCCGCGCGCGGCCGCCGCTTCGGCGGCTGACGCCGCGGGTCCCCTCCCTCACGGGGCGGACGCACACACCCGGCCCCGGCCCCTGGGACGCCGCAACCCGGGCCGCAGGCCCGTACCCGCGCGGCCCGGGCGCCACTTCCGCCCGCGGCGGCGGCACCGGCAGGCGGGCCGCCGACTCACGTACCCGAGGGCACA
Source organism: Streptomyces sp. JH14 (assembly GCF_029428675.1). Classification (GTDB taxonomy): domain Bacteria; phylum Actinomycetota; class Actinomycetes; order Streptomycetales; family Streptomycetaceae; genus Streptomyces. The sequence continues at coordinate 4,631,224 of NZ_JAJNEL010000001.1, forward strand.
ATCCCAGCTCAGCCCGCACAAGGCTGCATGGCTTCGCGTGTTCGAGGGAATACCCCTCTCAGGTCGACGTCCGGTCAAAAACCAGGCGGACGTCGTGTCCAAGTGAGTGGCATCGAGTCCGCTCGCCCGGGAGGCGCGTTGCACACGAAGGACCGTACATACAGTGCGGCCGACGAGGGCCGGCGCTCGGCCCGCGCAAGGTGGCCGCAGCCCGGTCCGTCCTCTCCCTTTGGGATGCTCCGCGACGCCGTCGCACCCCAACCTCGTCCGAGGGGGTACGTCCTTCCGTGGTGACCAGTACAAAGCGCCGCATGCCCGACAGGCGCACCTATGTTCTCGACACCAGCGTCCTGCTGGCCGATCCGAACGCCATGGCCCGGTTCGACGAGCACGAAGTCGTGCTTCCGATCGTCGTGGTCACGGAACTGGAGGCCAAACGGCACCATCCGGAGCTCGGCTACTTCGCCCGGCAGGCCCTGCGCCTGCTGGACGACTTCCGGGTCCGGTACGGCCGGCTGGATGCCCCGATCCCGCTCGGGGACCTCGGCGGAACGCTGCGCGTCGAACTCAACCATTCCGACCCCGGTGTACTGCCCGCCGGCTACCGGTTGGGGGACAACGACTCACGGATTCTCGCGGTCGCGCGCAATCTCCAGGCCGAGGGGTACGACGTCACGGTCGTCTCCAAGGACCTGCCCCTGCGCATCAAGGCATCCTCGGTCGGGCTCCTCGCGGAGGAGTACCGCGCCGAGCTCGCCATCACCGACTCCGGCTGGACGGGGATGGCCGAACTCCCGCTCACCGCGGAGCAGGTGGATCTGCTCTTCGGCGAGGAGACGCTGTACGTCCCCGAGGTCGCCGAACTCCCCGTGCACACCGGACTGGTCCTCCAGTCCGAGCGCGGCAAGGCGCTCGGCCGGGTCACCGCCGAGGGCAATGTCCGCCTCGTCCGCGGCGACCGGGAGGCGTTCGGGATCCATGGCCGCAGCGCCGAGCAGCGCATCGCTCTCGATCTGCTGCTCGACCAGGAGGTCGGCATCGTGTCGCTGGGCGGCCGGGCCGGCACCGGAAAGTCGGCGCTGGCGCTCTGCGCCGGTCTCGAAGCCGTGCTGGAGCGCAGGCAGCACCAGAAGGTGATGGTCTTCCGGCCGTTGTACGCGGTCGGCGGGCAGGAGCTCGGCTATCTCCCCGGCACCGAGGCCGAGAAGATGAGCCCCTGGGCGCAGGCCGTCTTCGACACGCTGTCGGCAGTCGCTGGGCGAGAGGTGATCGAGGAGGTCCTGGGGCGCGGCATGCTGGAGGTCCTGCCGCTCACCCACATCCGGGGTCGTTCCCTCCACGACGCCTTCGTGATCGTCGACGAGGCGCAGTCGCTCGAACGGAACGTCCTGTTGACCGTGTTGTCCCGAATCGGGGCCAATTCCCGGGTGGTGCTCACGCATGACGTGGCGCAGCGGGACAACCTCAGGGTCGGCAGGTACGACGGTGTCGTCGCCGTGGTCGAGAAGCTGAAGGGGCATCCGCTCTTCGCCCACGTCACGCTCACCCGTTCCGAGCGTTCGCAGATCGCCGCACTGGTGACCGAAATGCTGGAGGAAGGCCAGATCTGATACGGGTTGCGACCACTGATGCCGTCCGGCGAGCCGAAGATCTTAGCCGGGCGGCATCACGCTGTGGCGGTATTTCCGTGAAACGCCTGGACCAAACGGGGTGTGACCTTTCACACGTAACCGGGAATTGCTTCACGACGGCCCGTTCCGGCAGAGTCTTGCTTCCGTCAGGCCCCGCATACGGCACACCCGCACCTCCACAGGTGCCACGCACCACACAACTCAACAAACGCCGTCCGTATGCCGCCCGCGAGTACCACGCGGCACTCCTCCAGGGGAGTCGCCCACCGGGCCCGTGCCTCCCGTGACCCACGCAGTAGGGAGGCCAGTGTCAGGGGCACGATTGCGCTCGCGAGGTCACCTAAGCGGGCGATGCTGGAAGGACACCGTGTGAGCCGGATCTCGGTCCGGGGGTTCGCCGTGGCGTCAGCCACCGCGGTCACCACCGTCGGCGCCGTCGTAGGCGTTGCTTCGGGCAGCACTCCCGCTGTCGACGACAACAACTTCGAGGCGACCGCAGCCGACACGACGCTGCTCGCCGACATCCCCGCGGGCCAGCAGGCCCAGGTGCAGACCGCCTCGCTGACGCAGCAGGCGGACGCCCAGGCGTCCGCCGCCGATGCCGCGGCGAAGAAGTCCGCCGAGGAAGCGGCCCGCATCCAGGCAGCCAAGGACGCCAAGTCGAAGAAGCAGGCGGCCGAGGACAAGCTGGAGAAGGAGCGTCAGGCCAAGGAGGCCGAGCGCGCCAGCCGTGACGAGGTTCGCAGCGCCTCCGCGTTCGCCACGCAGAGCTCGTACACCGTGGCCGAAGTCCAGGCGATGGCGCGTCAGATGATGCCCGCCGACCAGTTCCAGTGCTTCAGCAACATCGTGGACCACGAGTCCAGCTGGAATTACCGTGCGAGCAACCCGTCTTCCGGTGCCTACGGGCTGGTGCAGGCGCTGCCCGGTTCGAAGATGGCATCCGCCGGCGCCGACTGGCAGACCAACCCGGCCACCCAGATCAAGTGGGGCCTCAGCTACATGAACAGCTCCCGCTACGGCAGCCCGTGTGCGGCCTGGTCGTTCTGGCAGGCCAACGGCTGGTACTAGAACCTTCCGAGGTTCCGTCTCAACCCTGCGAAGCCCCCCACCGTCCTACGGTGGGGGGCTTCGCGCGTGTACCGTCGTCCGGACGACTCCGGGGGGAGCGGTGGGGAGAGAACTCGGGGGAAGAGGGACCTATATGTCGAAACTGCCAGGGTGGCTCGGCCGACTGGGCGCCGAACTGACCGAGCTGGGCGAGCGCCTGGAGGAACGCCGCGCCGCGGCCGAGGCCGAAGAGGACGCCGAGGGGGACCAGGACGCCCGGGCCGGGTTGCCGGTGCCGGTGCCGGTGCCGGTGCTGGTCCCGGCCACCGTGTCCGCCCCCGACGACCACGTGACCACCTCCGGCCGGGTGCCCGCGCCGCCCTCGTACGCCCCGTTCGTCGCCGCCCGGCCCGATCCGGTCGCGGCGATCCCCTGGGGGATGCGGGTCGCGGCCGAGGCCGGCTGGCGCCTCCTCGTCCTCGCGGGCACGCTCTGGGTGCTGATGAGGATCATCAGCGCCGTACAGCTGGTGGTGCTGGCGTTCGTCGCCGCGCTGCTCGTCACCGCGATGCTGCAGCCCACCGTCACCCGGCTCAGGCGGCACGGGCTGCCGCGCGGCCTGGCCACCGCCGTCACGGCGATCCTCGGCTTCGTCATCATGGGCCTCGTCGGCTGGTTCGTGGTCTGGCAGGTCATGGACAACCTCGACACCCTCTCCGACAAGGTGCGGGATGGTATCGACGAGCTGAAGCGATGGCTGCTCGACAGCCCCTTCCACGTCACCGAGCAGCAGATCAACGACGTCGCGAAGAACCTCAGCGACACCATCGGCACCAACACCGAAGAGATCACCTCCGCCGGGCTCCAGGGCGTCACCGTGATGGTCGAGGTCCTCACCGGGATACTGCTGGCGATGTTCTCGACGCTCTTCCTGCTGTACGACGGGAAGCGCATCTGGCAGTGGGTACTCAAGCTGGTGCCCGCCCAGGCCCGGCCGGGTGTCGCGGGCGCCGGGCCGCGCGCCTGGCGGACACTGACTGCCTATGTGCGGGGCACCGTGCTGGTCGCCCTGATCGACGCGATCTTCATCGGGCTCGGGATCTGGTTCCTCGACGTGCCGATGGCGGTACCGCTCGCCGTCTTCATCTTCCTCTTCGCCTTCATCCCGCTGGTCGGCGCGGTGGTCTCCGGAGCGCTCGCGGTCGTCGTCGCGCTGGTCACCGAGGGCGTGTTCACCGCGCTGATGGTGCTGGTCGTGGTGCTGGCCGTGCAGCAGATCGAGGGCCATGTGCTGCAGCCCTTCATCCTCGGCCGTGCGGTACGGGTCCACCCGCTCGCCGTCGTCCTGTCGGTCGCCGCGGGCGGCATGGTGGCGGGCATCGGCGGTGCGGTCGTCGCGGTGCCACTGGTCGCGGTCACCAACACGGTGGTCGGCTACCTGCGGACGTACGGGCAGGAGGCCGCCCTGCGCCACGCACCGCAGCCGCGCGGCGCCACGGCGATCGGCGTCGCCCCCACCCCGGCCTCGGCTCCGGCGCCGCCCCCGGCCTCGCCCCCGGCGCCGTCCTCCCCGCCCGAGAAGGGCGAGGAGGACGGCGAACAGCCGCCGGCGCAGTGAGCCGGAGCGACATATAAGAAGGGCCCCGTGGACGGTCGGTCGTCCTCGGGGCCCTTCTCGTACAGGGGTGGTGCTGTTACTGCTCGGCGAGCACGGCCTCGGCATCGAGGGTCACGCCGACCGCCTGGATCACCGAGGCGATCTTGACGGCTTCCTGAATGGTCTCACGGTCCACGCCGGCCTTGCGCAGCACCTGCTCGTGGGAGTCCAGGCACTGGCCGCATCCGTTGATCGCGGAGACGGCGAGCGACCACAGTTCGAAGTCGACCTTCTCCACGCCCGGCTTGCCGATGACGTTCATCCGCAGGCCCGCACGGAGCGTCTGGTACTCCGGGTCCGACAGCAGGTGCCGGGTCCGGTAGAAGACGTTGTTCATCGCCATGACGGCGGCTGCCGACTTCGCCGCGGTGTACGCCTCGGCGGAGAGGTTGGCCTTGGCCTCCGGCTCCAGCTCGCGCAGCACCTTCGGCGAGCGCGAGGCGATCGCGCAGGCGAGGACGGTGCCCCAGAGCTGCTGCTGCGGAAGCGCGCTGTTCCCGATGACCGAACCGAGGTTCAGCTTCAGGTCCTTGGCGAAGTCCGGGATGGCGGCCTTCAGTTCGTCGAGTGCCATGTCGGTGTCAGCTCACTCGCCCGAGAGGAGCGCGACCGGGTCCAGGGTGTTCTCGCCCTTGGTCCAGTTGCACGGGCACAGCTCGTCGGTCTGCAGGGCGTCCAGGACCCGCAGGACCTCCTTGGGGTTACGGCCCACGGAACCGGCGGTCACCATCGTGAACTGGATCTCGTTGTTCGGGTCGACGATGAAGACGGCGCGCTGCGCGAAGCCGTCCTCGCCCTCGATGCCGAGGTCACGCATGAGCTCGTGCTTCGAGTCGGCCATCATCGGGAAAGGCAGGTCGGTCAGGTCCGGGTGGTCCTTGCGCCAGGCGTGGTGCACGAACTCGGAGTCGCCGGAGAAGCCGAGGATCTGCGCGTCACGGTCGGCGAACTCGTCGTTCAGCTTGCCGAAGGCGGCGATCTCGGTGGGGCACACGAAGGTGAAGTCCTTCGGCCATGCGAAGACGACCTTCCACTGACCCTCGTAGGTCTTGTGGTTGATCTGCTCGAACTCCTTGCCGCTCTCCAGCGAAACGCAAGCAGTCAGGTCGAACGGGGGGAACTTGTCACCGACAGTGAGCACGCGCTCTCCTTGCAGCGTAGGAATTCCCTTTTGCGGGATTTCCTGAGGGTTGGACGACGTCCACCTTGGCACAGAGTGCATTGATCAAAGAAATAGCTACACTCGGTCGTGATGATCGGAGGTGCCTATCAGTGGCGCAGAGCAATCCGGGTAACCGGCCCAAACAGCCCAGCCTGTCGCAGCTGCGCGCCTTCGCGGCCGTCGCCGAACATCTGCACTTCAGGGACGCGGCGGCAGCAATCGGGATGAGCCAGCCCGCGCTCTCCGGCGCCGTGTCCGCGCTGGAGGAGACACTCGGTGTCCAGCTCATCGAGCGTACGACGCGCAAGGTGCTGCTCTCGCCGGCCGGGGAGCGGCTGGCGGTTCGGGCCCGGGTGGTGCTGGAGGCCGTCGGTGAGCTGATGGAGGAGGCCGAGGCGGTCCGGGCGCCGTTCACCGGTGTCCTCAGGCTCGGAGTGATTCCCACCGTTGCCCCGTATCTGCTGCCGGCCGTGCTGCGGCTGGCCCACGAGCGGTACCCGGATCTCGACCTCCAGGTGCACGAGGAGCAGACCTCGTCGCTCCTGGAGGGGCTGGCCGCCGGCCGACTGGACCTGCTGCTGCTCGCCGTGCCGCTCGGGATGCCGCAGGTGACCGAACTTCCGCTCTTCGACGAGGACTTCGTGCTCGTCATGGAACGCAGCCACTGGCTGGGCGGGCGCGCCGACATTCCGCGCGAGGCGCTGCGCGAACTGCCGTTGCTGCTGCTCGACGAGGGGCACTGCCTGCGCGACCAGGCACTGGACATCTGCCGCGAGGCGGGGCGTACGGAGGGGGCGCCGGTCACCACGACAGCGGCCGGGCTCTCCACGCTGGTGCAGCTGGTGGCCGGCGGGCTCGGGGTGACACTGCTGCCGCGTACCGCCGTCACCGTGGAGACCGCCCGCAACGACGCGCTGACCACCGGGTACTTCGCGGAGCCCGCGCCGTCGCGGCGGGTGGCGCTGGGGATGCGGACCGGGGCGGCGCGGCACGGCGAGTTCGAGGAGTTCGCTGCCGCGCTGCGTGAGGCGATGCGGACGCTGCCGGTACGGGTGACCACGGGCACGTCACACGCGTGAAAAGAGGTGCGGTCCCTCCTGGACTTCTGAGGAGGGACCGTACCCCTGGTGTCACCGCTGCGCCGTCGTCATTCGGTCCGCAGGCCTTCCGGTCGCATGAGCCGCCACAGCGGTGGCAGCGAGACCAGGGTGACCAGCAGGATCAGTGCCGCGCCCGCCCCCACCATCGGCAGGAACAGCCACCAGTCGGTCACCTTCTTGGCGACCATCCTGATCATCACCGCGCCGAGCCCGAGCCCGCCCGCGACCGCCACCACCAGGCCGACGACCACCGGCACGGCGGTCTGCCAGAGCACCGACCAGCCGAGGGCCGTGCGCCGGGTGCCGAAGGCGACCAGAACCGACAGCAGGCGCCTGCGCTCCCGCAACTGCTCGAGCTGGGAGACCAGCATCGAGGCGGCGATCAGGAGCAGGGTCGCGGTCGCGCCGACCTGGAGGCCGGTCTGCACGCTCGCGTACTGGCGGTCGCGCGTCACCGAATGCAGGGAGCGGACGTCCATGCCGGGGTCGATCCTGGCCGCCGCGTTCCGTACGTACTCGGAGACGTCCGCGACGCTCTCGTCGACCTTGATCTGCGCGACGACGGTCGCGCCGGGCAGCGTGCTCGGATCGACCGCGCCGACGGTGGCCATGATGCCCCAGTGGTCCTCGCCCATCGGATCGCGGCGGGAGACGACGGTTCGGGCGTCGGCGGGCAGGGTCCAGCGCTTCGACTGCGAGCCGAGCGAGGCGATCTCGACCTCCTTGCCCTTGCGGGCCGTCTGGTCGACCCAGGCGGCTTGGTCCTTGTCGTTCCCGGGGTGGACGACGAAGGCGTCGCCCTCCTTGCAGGAGCCGATCCGGGCGAGCTCGCGCAGGGTCGCGCAGTCACCGACGGTCAGCGACGTGGTGGGCTGGATGTCGCCCTCGTACGGACCCGGCCGGGTGACATACACCTCCACCGTGCCGATGACGGCCTTCACGCCCTTGGTGGCCCGGAACTCCTCGATGGTGCGTGTGGCCGCGTCACCGGTCACGTTCTCGGAGGATGCCGTGAACTGGGCGCGTGCGGGATCCTGCCCCGTCACCCGGTTGAAGTCGTCGTTCACCGCTGCGAAGAGCATCTGCAGCGCCACCGCGCCCGCCACCGCGACCGTGATGCCGCTGACCGCGCGGGATGCCGCCCCGCTGCTCAGCTGGAGCCTGCGGATCGCGAGTTGCCAGGGGACCGGGCCGCCGCGCAGCCGGTTCACGCACGCCTCGACCAGCCAGGGCAGCAGCAGCGCGAGCCCGACCAGGACCAGCACGGCGCCGCCCGCGATCGGATACGGATTGACGGGGGCGTACTCGTCGACCGTTCCGGTCTGCGCGAGTACCGCCACTCCCGCGACCGGCATCAGCAGCCGCCACCAGAGCCGGCGCCGGCGGCTGCGGCTGTGGCGTACGACGCCGAGCGGTTCGATCACCACCGAGCGCAGGGCGGTCAGGGTGACGAGCACGGCCGCCACCGGTACCGCCACCGCGATCAGCGCCGCCAGCCAGGGGACCGGGACCAGATCGGCGGGGAAGGCGCTGACGTCCCACACCTTGACGGCGCCCATGAACTGGCGTCCCACCAGGAAGAACACCAGCCCCGCCAGCAGGCCGAGCACCGTGCCGAAGAGGGCTTCACCGGCCGCGATCCGGCGGGTCGTCCGGATGTCCGCGCCGACCAGGCGCAGCGCCGCGAGCCTGCGGTCGCGGCGGTCCCCGCCGAAGCGCACGGCGGTCGCGATGAAGATCGCGACCGGCACCAGCAGGACGACGCAGATCATGATGATCAGCACGACGAGGATGGGGGACAGCGGTTCGGGCGGGTCCTGGGTGCCGTAACCGGCCAGCCGATGGCCGCCGGCGGCGGGGGTCAGGGTGGCGCTGCCCGCGTAGTAGCGCAGTTCGCCCGGGGAGATCAGGCCCGGGTCGGCGATGGTGCCGGTGATCCGGTACGGCAGCCGCTCCTTGAGGAGACTGCCCTCCGGGGAGCCCAGCAATTCCTTCAGGGCGGGTGAGGCGACCATCTCGCCCGGGCCGGGGAAGTGCGCCGCACCGGGCGGGGTGACCGGATGCGCCCCCTCCGGGCGCATCAGGGAGCCCTCGACGGAGCGGCCGCGGTACTCGGACAGCACCCTCATCTGAAGCACTGTGGTGTCCGACTTCGGGACGGTGTGGTCGCGTGAGACGCGGGCCTCGGCGCGGGCCTGGTCGCGGGCGGAACGCTGTTCGAGCAGATGCGGTACGGAGGAGGCGAACAGCAGCAGTGCCACACCGAGGCCCACACCGACCGCGGTGAGCACGGTGCGGGTCCAGCCCTCGCGCCCGCCGGAGGCGGCGAACCGGATGCCGAGGCCGAGATCGTGCAGCAGGCCGGTAGCCCGGGAGGGCCCGGTGGGCCGGAGTTCCTCGGTCTGCGGGACCGTCCTCCGGTCGAGCAGCCTCATGCGGCGTGCTCCAGATCGCGCGCCCGGCCGTCCCGGACGGTGACGTCACGGTCGGAGTAGGCGGCGACGCGGGCCTCGTGGGTCACCAGGACCACGGCGACGTCGGCGGACCGGGCGGCCTCGGTGAGCAGGTTCATCACCCGCTCGCCGTTGAGGGAGTCCAGGGCGCCGGTCGGCTCGTCCGCGAAGATCACCTTCGGGGAGGAGACCAGGGCGCGGGCGATGGCGACGCGCTGGCCCTGGCCCCCGGAGACCTCGCCGGGACGCTTGGCGCCGAGGTCGTCCACCTCCAGGCGCTCCATCCAGCGGAGGGCGGTGCGCTCGGCGTCCTTGCGCCTGGCACCACCGAGGCGGAGCGGCAGGGCGACGTTCTCCACGCAGGTCAGTTCCGGGACGAGCTGTCCGAACTGGAAGACGAAACCGAACTCGCTGCGGCGCAGTGCGCTGCGTTCGGCGTCGGACATCGCGGAGAGCTCGCGGCCCGCGTAGGTGATCGTGCCGCTGTCGGGGGTGACGATGCCGGCGAGGCAGTGCAGCAGGGTCGACTTGCCGGAGCCGGACGGGCCCAGCACGGCGACGACCTCGCCGGGGTGGATGGAGAACGAGGCGCCGTCCAGTGCGGGTGTCGAGCCGTAGGACTTGTGAAGATCGTGGGCGACGAGAAGGGGGCTGGCGGGGGTCATGCGACCACCTCGCGGGCGAGGCGGTCGAGCCGGGCGGCGGTCAGTTCCAGCCAGCGGAGGTCGGCCTCCAGGTGGAAGAGGGCGTGGTCGCAGATCAGCTGATCCGCGAGGTCGCCGCCCCGCTTGCGGTCGGTGAGGATCCGCATGAGGCGCAGGTGCTCGGCGCGCTGCGTGTCCAGGAGGGTTGCGGCACTGCGGCCGGTGAGCAGGGCCAGGACGACCTTGGTGTACAGCGTCGACTGGAGGTACGGCTCCGGCTTCTCGGGCTGTGCGAGCCACGTGGCGACGTCGGTGACACCGGCTTCGGTGATGGCGTACCGCTTGCGCTCGGGGCCGCCCCCGCTCTCTATGCCGTCGACCTCGACGAGGCCGCTCTTGAGGAGGCGGGACATGGTCGAGTAGACCTGGCCGTAGTGCAGGGGGCGGTCGTGGCCGAACTTCTCGTCGAAGGTGCGCTTGAGGTCGTAGCCGTGGCGGGGGCCGGACTCGAGGAGTCCGAGGAGGGTGTGGCCGATAGACATGTGCGGCACTGTACACGGTGTGTATACCTCGCATGTATACCCGGGTGGAGCTGTCCATTCCGAGATGGGCGGGACGCCGACCGGTACGGCTCGGCGTCGCCCCGAGCGCGCTTCGGGCCTGGGCCGTCACGGTCCGACGGCATCGCGTCCGCATGCGGGAACGGGCCCCGGGAGCGTACTCTCGGGGCCCGTTCCGTCGTCACCGCGTTCAGCGGCGCGGTGCCAGCACCTGCTTGAGCACGTCGTGCACGTACGTGTTCGGGTGCTTGCCCGTGAAGCTGTCGGAGAGCGGACCGCTCGCCGTCACGGGTACGTCCACGCTGGTGTGCCCCGACGTGGTCCAGTCGATGATGAACTTGCGGTCGCTGCCACGGATCGAGAACGGACCGTCCTCGGCGGAGATGGCGTCCCCGGACTCGTCGGCCGCGTCGACCTCCTCGACCGAGAGACCGCCGGTCTCGTGGTCACCGGTGACGACCAGCAGCGTGTCGGGGTGCGTCGCGATGTACGCGCGGGCCACCGCGACGGCCTTCTCCAGCTGCTGCATCGACTGAAGGACGCGCGTGCCGTTGTTGGAGTGCGCGAACTCGTCGGTCCCCTCCTCCTCGACCATGAGGAAGAAGCCCTTCTTGTTCTTGTCCAGGCTGGTCAGGGCCTTGCTGGTCATCGTGCCGAGGTCCACGACCGGGCTGTAGACGTCGCCCTGGCCCTCGGGGCGCTGCTGGAACATCTCCTCGTTGCTGAACAGACCGAGGATCTTGCCGTCCTTGGCCTTGCTCAGGCCGCTCGCACTGTTGACGTACGAGTAGCCGGCCTTCTCGGCCTTCTTGATCAGGTCGCCCTTGGTGCCGCGGCTGCCCTCGCTCGTGTCCTCCGCCGGCTTGTCCTTGAACGCGCCCGGCGTACCGGCCGGCAGCCACCAGTCCTCGCCGCCGCCCAGGATGACGTCGGGCTTGCTGACGTCCAGGTACTGACGGGCGATCTCGTCCTGCTGCCCGCGGTCCGCGGTGTTGGCGAAGAACGCCGCCGGGGACGCGTCGGTGACCTGCGCGGTGGTCACCAGGCCGGTGGCCTTGCCGGCCGCCTTGGCCTGCTGGCCGAGGGTCGCCAGCGGGTTGCCGTCGACATCGACGCTGATCGCGCCGTTGTAGGTCTTCTCGCCCGTGGCCCACGCGGTCGCCGCCGCGGCGGAGTCCGTCACGACGGCCTTCGGGTCGTGCGGGGTGGTGGTGAGCTGGCCGGACGCCGTGAGGCGGTCCATCGCCAACTGGCCGTCCAGACCCGAGAGGTTGAGCCTCGCCGCCTCGCGCATCGAGGCACCCATGCCGTCACCGTTGATGAAGATGACGTTCTTCGCCGTCGGGGCCTTCGCCTTCGCCGCCGACTGCGGAGCAGTGGCCGATGCACCGAGCGTCGGATTGAGCACCATCGTGGCGACAGCGGCCACAACGGCCGCAGCGACGGGTGCTCCCCATCGCGCACTACGCACGCGTCTGTTCACAACAGCTCCTCGTGAATTGCAAAGTCTTCACGTGCGAACGTAGGTGCGGGTGCGGTACCCGTCGTGAACGAGAGGTATCCGAAGAAGGAACAACCTGCAGCCGGGGCTCCGTCGGCCTGGCTTCTCCTCGTCGCCCTGACCGCGAGCGGCCCGTCGGGACGGAGAGGCCCCGGGCGGTGGTGCCCGCCGGCGACGGCCGCTGCGCGTCCGCAAGCGCCGGACGGGCCGGATGTACCGGCCCGCCCGGCGCCGAGCGGCGGGGGCTCGCACCCGTTCGTCCGCCGTCTACTGCGGCGGGGACTTCGGGGGGCGGCCTCGGCGGGGGAGGGGGGACGTCGACTTCGGCAGGCGGCCCGCCTCCGCCAGTGCCCTGCGCAGCAGGAACTCGATCTGGGCGTTCGCGCTGCGCAGCTCGTCCGAGGCCCAGCGGGCGAGCGCGTCGTGCACCGCGGGGTCCAGCCGCAGCAGCATCTGCTTGCGCTTAGGGGTTTCTTCCGTCACTGGTAGAGCGTGCCCGTGTTGAGGACCGGTTGCGCCGCGCGGTCACCGCACAGCACCACCATCAGGTTGCTGACCATCGCCGCCTTGCGCTCGGAGTCGAGCTCGACGATGTCCTGCTCGGCGATCCGGGTCAGCGCCATCTCGACCATGCCGACCGCGCCCTCGACGATCTGCTGACGGGCCGCGACCACCGCGCCCGCCTGCTGGCGCTGGAGCATCGCGGAGGCGATCTCGGGGGCGTACGCGAGGTGGCTGAAGCGGGACTCGATGATCTGTACGCCGGCGGCCCGCACCCGGGCGGTGAGCTCGGCGGCCAGCTTCTCGGTGATCTCGTCCGCGTTGCCGCGCAGCGACAGGCCGCCCTCGTCGTGGGCGTCGTACGGGTACTCGATCGCGATGTGGCGGACGGCCGCCTCGGTCTGCGTGGCGACGAACTTCTGGAAGTCGTCGACCTCGAAGAGCGCCTGCGCGGTGTCCTCGACCTTCCAGACGACGATCGCGGCGAGCTCGATCGGGTTGCCGTAGGCGTCGTTGACCTTGAGGACCGCGGTCTCGTGGTTGCGGACCCGGGTGGAGATCTTGCGGCTGCTGGTCAGCGGGTTGATCCAGCGCAGTCCGTCGGCGCGGATCGTGCCCACGTACCGGCCGAAGAGCTGGATGACGCGGGCCTCGCCGGGCGCCACCATCTTGACGCCGCTCATGCAGAAGAAGGAGGCGATGGCGAGGAGCACACCGACCACGAGGAGCGCGATCCCCGGCCCGTTGTGTCCGTTGGCGCCCAGGGCTCCGCCGGTGATCGCCAGGCCGACGCCGAGGAGTACGCCGAGGACCGTCAGGAGCAGGCCGAGGCCGCCGGGAATGGAGTGGGCCGTGGTCTCCCGGACCTGCGGTTCGGGCATCTCCGGCGCGTCGTCGATCTGCCCCGTTATCAGTTGATCGGTCATGGTTCCCCCTCTGTACATGTCCAGCACGGTGCTATCAATGTGATTACACATTAAGCGAGTTCGCAACCTTGCGCACCTCTCGGGAGTCGGTTCCCTAAGGAACGGGTGCTGATTGTCACGTCCGGAAAAGGCCGGATCGCTTGCCTTTTGTCCTTGCCGACAGTGTTAGCTGGCGAGGCTGAGGCGATCCGGCCGAGCAGAGAAACGGGAGCGATACAGCGATGGGTCGAGCGGATGCGCGACGAGCCCAGCAGCGCGGTGCGCGGCGGGCTGGGAAGAGCGGCGGCATACGCAGACTCTTCACCTGGAAGAAACTGCTGGGAACGTTCTTCGGCTTCTGCCTGCTCGGCATGGGTGCGTTCGTCGTGCTGTACGCGATCGTGGACGTGCCCGAGGGCAATGCCCAGGCCAAGCTCCAGAGCAACGTGTACAAGTACTCCGACGGCTCGCTGCTGGCCCGGACCGGCAAGGTCAACCGGGAGATCGTGGGCCTCTCCGAGGTGCCCAAGGACGTGCAGCGGACCTTTGTCGCCGCCGAGAACAAGTCCTTCTACACGGACAAGGGCGTCGACATCAGGGGCACTGCGCGCGGCCTGATCAACACGCTGTCCGGCAAGGGCAAGCAGGGTGGTTCGACCATCACCCAGCAGTACGTCAAGAACTACTACCTCGACCAGGACCAGACGGTCACCCGCAAGCTCAAGGAGCTGGTGATCTCTCTCAAGGTCGACCGGCAGAAGAGCAAGAACGACATCCTCGCGGGGTACATCAACACCAGCTACTACGGCCGCGGCGCCTATGGCATACAGGCGGCGGCCCAGGCGTACTACGGCAAGGACGCCCGGGACCTGGACGTCGCCCAGGGTGCGTACCTCGCTGCTCTGCTCCAGGCGCCGAGCCAGTACGACTGGGCTGTCGCCACGCCCACCGGCAGGCGTCTGGTCAAGGAGCGCTGGAACTACGTACTGGACAACATGGCCGAGGAGCACTGGCTGGACGCCGGTACGCGCCAGGGCCTGCAGTTCCCGGTGCCGCACGACCCCAAGCCCGCGGACGGCCTCAGCGGCCAGAAGGGCTACATCGTCAACGCGGCGCGGGCGGCGGTGCAGAAGCAGGAACACCTCAGCGACGAGCAGTTCGACGCCGGCGGCTGGACCATCACCGTCAGCATCGACAAGAAGAAGCAGAAGCAGCTGGAGCGCGCGGTCAAGGACCAGCTGACCGGCAAGCTGGACACGAAGGACCGGGCCGTCGACAAGGACGTGCAGGCCGGTGCGGTCTCGGTGAACCCGAAGACCGGCGCGGTCGTCGCCCTCTACGGCGGCACCGGCCTGACCGAGCACTGGACGTCGAACGCCACCCGGCGCGACTACCAGCCCGCCTCCACCTTCAAGCCGATCATCCTCGCCGCGGCCCTCGACGAGGAGGCGCAGACGCAGGACGGCCGTCCGATCAACGCCAACACCCGTTACGACGGCAGCAACCGCCGCCCGGTCGTGGGCAGCGACATCGCCTTCGCGCCGCCGAACGAGGACGAGGCGGACTACGGCCAGGTCACCGTCCAGACGGCGATGAACAAGTCCATCAACTCCGTCTTCGCGCAGATGGGCGTGGACGTGCAGATGGACAAGGTGATGCAGACCGCGGGCAAGCTGGGCATGGACGTGGAGGGCCTTCCGGTCGTGCCCGCGCAGACGCTCGGCTCGATGGGTGCGAGCCCCATGGAGATGGCGGGGATCTACGCGACCCTCGACAACCACGGCAGGAAGGTCACCCCGCAGATCGTGAAGTCCGCCACCCGGCAGGGTGCGGCCCCGATCGAGCTGCCCGACCCGATCGGCGAGCAGGTGATCAGCCGGCAGGCCGCCGACGAGGTGACTTCGGTGCTGACCGGAGTGGTCGACGACGGTACGGCCCGTGCCTCGGTCCGCGACGCCCCGGCGCGGGACGGTCAGCAGGTCGCCGGCAAGACGGGTACGTCGGACAACAACAAATCGGCCTGGTTCTCCGGCTACACGCCGAACCTGGTGACCTCGGTCGGTCTCTTCGGCGAGGCCGCCCAGACCCACAGGACGGCCGACGGCAAGGTGATCCAAAAGGGTTCGCAGGTCAGCCTGAGGGGTGCGGCGGGAGGAGGCAGGGTCAACGGTGGCGGTTTCCCGGCCCGGATCTGGGCGGACTACACGTTCCAGGTGATGGGCGAGCCCGCCGAGTTCGATCTCGACACCGACCTGGGTGCCGCGATCACCCCGCCGCCGACCTCGACGTCGCCGGACCCGAGCGAGCAGCCCTCCGACGAGCCCAGCGCTACGGAGGAGCCGACCGAGGAGCCGTCGACGTCCGAGCCGCCGACGGAGAGCGAGCCCCCGTCGACGCCGCCGGTGACGCCGCCGACGGACGGGGAGACGAGCGAGCCTCCGGTCGAGCCGGACCCGTCGGCCTCCATCGACCCCCCGCTCCCCGGGGACGGGCGGGACGGCACCCGAGTGAACAACAGCAACTGACGCAGCGGCCGGAGGGTGCCACGGAGATGTTCCGTGGCACCCTCCGCTCTCCGTCCGCCGTTCGCGGTCAGCCGCCGTTGACCTCCTTCGCGATCCGGTCGCCGAGGTCCTTGTCGACGTTGCGCCAGTACTGCAGCGCCCGCTCCAGCACCGGGCGGCTCACCCCGTCCAGGAGATGGCCGGAAATGTTCGACACGAGCCGGTCGCGCGCCGCGTCGTCGAGCACCTGGCGCACCATCGTGCCCGCCTGACCCCAGTCGTCGTCCTCGCGGTGCAGCTTGTACGCCTCGTGCACCATCTCGCCCGCCGAGGCCCAGCCCGCCGGGTCGCCGAAGCGCTCGGTGTCCGCGGCGGGTCCGCCGTACGAGTTCGGTGCATAGACCGCTCCGGTACGCGAAGGCTCGTAGCGCATCGGGCCGTCCTTCGCGTACGAGTTCCGGGAGAAGCGCGGACGGTTCGGCGGCAGCTGTGCGTAGTTCGGGCCGATCCGGTAACGGTGGGTGTCCGGGTACGAGAAGAGCCGTCCGAGCAGCATCTTGTCGGGCGACGGGCCGACGCCGGGCACCAGGTTCGAGGGCTCGAAGGCCGCCTGCTCGATGTGGACGAAGAAGTCCTCCGGGTTCTCGTTCAGCGTCATCCGGCCGACCTCGATCAGCGGGTAGTCGCCGTGCGGCCACACCTTGGTCAGGTCGAACGGGTTGAACCGGTAGTCCGGTGCGTCGTCGAGCGGCATGACCTGGACGTACAGCGTCCAGCTCGGGTGGTCGCCGCGCTTGATCGACTCGAACAGGTCGCGGCGGTGGACGTCGCCGTCGGTACCGGCCATGTCGTCGGCGTCGGCCTGGGTGTAGAAGTCGATGCCCTGGTCGGTCTTGAAGTGGTACTTGATCCAGAACCGCTCGCCGCCCGCGTTCACCCACATATAGGTGTGCGAGCTGTAGCCGTTCATGTTGCGGTACGTCTTCGGGATGCCCCGGTCGCCCATCAGCCACGTCACCATGTGCGCGGACTCGGGGGAGAGGGTCCAGAAGTCCCACTGCATGTCGTGGTCGCGGATCCCGCTCTCCGGGCGGCGCTTCTGCGAGCGGATGAAGTCCTGGAACTTCATCGGGTCCCGCACGAAGAAGATCGGCGTGTTGTTGCCGACCATGTCGTAGTTGCCGTGCTCCGTGTAGAACTTCAGCGCGAAGCCGCGAGGGTCGCGCCAGGTGTCGGGGGAGCCCTGTTCACCGGCGACCGTGGAGAAGCGGGCCAGCATGGCGGTCTGCTTGCCCGGTTGGAAGAGGTCCGCCTTGGTGAACTGGCTGACGTCGTTGGTCACGACGAAGGTGCCGTATGCGCCGGCACCCTTGGCGTGGACCACCCGTTCGGGGACCCGTTCACGGTTGAACTGGGCCATTTTCTCGATGAGGTAGTGGTCCTGGAGCAGGATCGGGCCGTCGGAGCCGACGGTGAGCGAATGTTCGTCGCTCTCCACCGGGATCCCGGCGTTGTTCGTGGTGTAAGGCGCGTTCTTGGTTTCCTCGGTCACGAGCGTCCTCCCGTCGGTGCGGGGTGTCGGTCGGGCTTGCCCAGGCAGACGGCGCCCGGTCACGACCGAGTCAACTCCGACGACGAGAGGTCGGCAACATGTAGACCTTGTCCATATATGGGCTTATTCGCCCCGAGCTGTCATGCCCACTCACTGGCTGCGGGTGGGCATCTCGAACCAGACGACCTTGCCGGTCGACAGCCGGGTCGCACCCCACCGTCTGGCCAGCCGGTTCACCAGGAACAGGCCGCGACCGCCCTCGTCCATGTCGCGCGCCCGGCGCTGCCGGGGCAGCTGGGGGGCGTCGTCGCCGACCTCGCAGCGCAGGATGTCGGTGCGCAGCAACCGCAGCGTCACCGGCCGCTCCGCGTACCGCACCGCATTGGTCACCACCTCGCTGACCAGCAGCTCGACCGAGTCCGAGAGCTCGTCGAGGCCCCACCGGCTGAGTGCCCTGCGGGCCAGCCGGCGGGCGCGTCCGGGGGCGGAGTCCTCCGGGTCCAGGAACCAGTACGCGACGTCGCTGGGTGCGATCCCTTCGAAGCGGGCGGCGAGCAGGGCGATGTCGTCGTCCCGGTCGCCCGGGCCGAGCATGTCGAGCACGTCGTCGCAGAGCGCTTCCAGCGGTGGCGAATGGTCCGGCCCGGTGAGCTGGGCGGTGGCGGCGAGCCGCTCCCGCAACTGCTCGATCCCGGTCCAGACGTCCCGCAGCCGGGACTCCACCAGGCCGTCGGTGTACAGCAGCAGCGTGGCGCCCGAGGGCGCGTCCAGCTCGACGGCCTCGAAGTCCACGCCGCCGACGCCGATCGGGGCGCCGGGCGGCACCCGCAGCACCTCGGCGCGGCCGCCCAGGTGGAGCAGCACCGGCGGCGGGTGTCCCGCGTTGGCGATGGTGATCCGGTGCGAGACCGGGTCGTACACCGCGTACAGGCAGGTGGCCATCCGGTCGCTGCCGAGCCGCTGCGCCTGCTCGTCCAGATGGTGCAGCACCTCCTGCGGCGGCAGGTCGAGCCCGGCGAGGGTCTGGGCGGTGGTGCGCAGCTGGCCCATGATCGCCGCGGAGGTCATGGAGTGGCCCATGACGTCGCCGACGACCAGGGCGACCCTGCTGCCGGGCAGCGGGATCGCGTCGTACCAGTCGCCGCCCACCCGGGCCGTCTCGGCGGCCGGGAGATAGCGGGAGGCGAGCCGGACGCCGGTGGGCTGCGGCAGCGAGTCGGGCAGCATGGTGCGCTGCAGCTCGTCGGCGATGTACGCCTCGCGCCCGTACAGCACGGCCTTGTCGATGCCGAGTGCGGTGTGCGTCGCCAGCTGGGCGGCGACCAGCAGGTCGTTGGCCTCGAACGGCGGCCGTTCGGTGCCGCGCAGGAAGACGGCGGCGCCGATCACCCGTCGGCGGCCGCGCAGCGGGGCGAGGATCGCCCGGTGGCCGGAGGGGACGGTGCGCCCGGCACCCAGCAGTTCGGGCAGGGCGACGCGGGCCGCGGCGGAGTCCCCGAAGACGGGCCGTACTCCACGCAGCACCTCGGCGAGCGCACCGCCCGCCCGCACCTCGCAGAGCTCTGCCGCGGGCGTCAGATCGGCGTGCGGGTCGATGGTGGGCGGGCGCAGCCGATCGGTCTCCATGGCTGCGGTCTCGGTCTCCTCGTCGTTTAAACGCAGCCGGTCGGACCGGCGCAGCCGCAGGATGAACGGGGCGACCGGACGCTCGTCGCCGACCGGGAGCGGGTCGCGGAGGTAGACGAGTATGGCGTCGGAGAACGTCGGCACGCTGGCCCGGCACAGGCCGAGGACGATCTCGTCCAGGTCTATGCCGCGGGCGATCCGGCGGGTCGCGGCGCCCACGAAACGCAGCCGGTCGCCCTCGCGGCGGGCCACGGTCTGCGGGTCCGGTCCCGCCGCGGAGGTGGGGCCGGCCGCCGCGGCGGGGTTCGATGCCGTGGCGGGGCCGGGAACCGGCCCCGGATTCGAGCCGGGACCCGACGCCGACGGCTTCGGGCCGGGGGCCGGCGTCGCGGCCTGGCCGGGGATCGCCGCGGCGTCCTGCTGCCGCGGCCGGGCGCGTTCCTGCGGCCGGGCGGCGAGAGGCTGCCGGCCTTCGTGGGAGGTGGGATGCTCCGTCACGCGTGGGGTTCCGTCCGTCCGGGCCGGTTGTATGAGGCAATCACCTTGTGGAGCGCCACTGTGCCCCGGGAAGAGCGGTGATGACAACGGCTGTCACCGCATGCCCGGCTTCGACGGGCCGAAACCGTATGCCCGCAGAGTGGGCAGGTGACGACGTTTCCGGCGTCGGGGCGGCGGAGAGCGTGCACCTTTCCACCCCCTCGTAGTGACTCCTGCGGTTCTTGCCGCTCATGCAACTGAAGCGGCTCATGAAGATCGTGCAACTCGTGCGATGACTTGCGGTCAGGTCCTGCGCCGCGCCCGCCGGTTGAAGCGGAGCAGCCCTCCGGAGGACGATCCTACGTTTGCCCCCCTGGGGTGCATCAAGGGTCTCACGACGGCATATGCGAGGGCGTACGGTCCCAGTCATCCGGCAGCGCGGGAACCCGCCACCGCGGATCGGGACGCCAGTTCTCCCATCCGTCCCGGAACGGCGCGCCCCAGGCGTCGATCACGCCGACGGCCGCGCGGCCCGCCTCCCGTACCCTTCGCGCGGTCTCACGGTCCATCAGGCCGACCCGCTGCGCCTGGGCGAATTCGTCCTCGTCCAGCCAGCGCCAACTGCGGTCGGGGTGCACGGCGATGTCGAGGAAGTGGTCCTCCGAGTCGACGCCGCCCGCCCAGCGGGTGCGTGGTTCCTCCAGGTTCACGTACCAGTTGCGAAAGCTCCAGCCGCGGTCCCAGAACAACCAGACCGACCAGGGCTCACCGGGCCGGGCGAGCTTCAGCACGCCCGTGCCGAACCACGTCGACCGGGCGGTGGTGCGCGGTGCGGTGTATCGGGTGGCGAGCGGTTCGGCGTGCACGCTGGTGCCGTCCGCGAGGATCGGCCTGACGCATTGGGTGCCGGGCGCCATCCACACGGCGAGCAGTTCGGCGGTGTCCTGCACGACGGTGACCGGCCGGCAGATGTGGACCGGCTTCCGGGTGGCGCCGCGCGCCCGGGGGCCGTTGCCCCGGTAGCGCCACAGGATCTGATCGCCCGGCGCCCAGAACGCGATGTCCGAGGGCTCGGTCTCTGCGCGCGCGGTGTCTCCGGTACCTGGCATGAAGAGATCTTACGGATGCGCCGGGCGGGTCGCTGCGATCCACGTCACGGGCGGGTCATACGCAACACGTCGAGCGCCTCGTCGAGCTGTTCCACCGTGAGGTCGCCGCGCTCGACATACCCCGAGGCCAGCACCACGTCACGGATCGTCCGCCGCTCGGCGAGCGACTTCTTGGCGACCTTCGCCGCCTCCTCGTAGCCGATGTACTTGTTCAGCGGGGTGACGACGGACGGCGAGGACTCCGCGTACTCCCGGGCCCGCTCCACGTCGGCCGTGATGCCGTCGACCGTTCGGTCCGCGAGCAGCCGGGAGACGTTGGCCAGCAGCCGCACCGACTCCAGCAGGTTCTTGGCGATGACCGGCAGCATGACGTTCAGTTCGAAATTGCCCGCCGCGCCCGCGACGGCGACCGTCGCGTCGTTCCCCATCACCTGGGCGGCGACCATCAGGACGGCCTCGGGAATGACCGGGTTCACCTTTCCCGGCATGATCGACGAGCCCGGCTGGAGGTCCGGAAGGCTGATCTCGGCCAGTCCGGTGCGCGGTCCGGATGCCATCCAGCGCAGATCGTTGGAGATCTTGGTGAGGGAGACGGCGATCGTACGGAGCTGGCCCGACGTCTCGACGAGTCCGTCGCGCGCGCCCTGCGCCTCGAAGTGGTCGCGGGCCTCGGTGAGCGGCAGTCCGGTGGCGCGGGCGACCTCGGCGATCACCGCCGCGGAGAAGCCGGGCGGGGTGTTGATGCCGGTGCCGACGGCCGTGCCGCCCAGCGGGAGCTCGGCGAGGCGGGGCAGGGACGCGTTCAGCCGCTCGATGCCGTACCGGATCTGCGCCGCGTATCCGCCGAACTCCTGACCCAGGGTCACCGGTGTCGCGTCCATCAGATGCGTCCGGCCCGACTTCACGACCTCCGCGAACTCGACGGCCTTGCGCTCCAGCGCGGTCGCCAGATGGTCCAGTGCGGGGATCAGCTCGCCGGTGACGGCCGCTGTCGCGGCGACGTGGATGGAGGACGGGAAGACGTCGTTGGACGACTGCGAGGCGTTGACGTGGTCGTTGGGGTGGACCTCGCGCCCGAGGCTCCGGGTGGCGAGGGTGGCCACGACCTCGTTCATGTTCATGTTGGACGACGTACCGGAGCCGGTCTGGAAGACGTCGATCGGGAAGTGCGCGTCCCAGCGCCCCCCGGCGACCTCGGCGGCCGCGTCCTGGATCGCCGCGGCGATGTCGGGGTCGAGGACCTTCAGTTCGGCGTTGACCTTGGCCGCCGCGGCCTTGATCCGGGCCAGGGCCTCGATATGGGCCCGCTCCAGGCGCTGGCCGGAGATCGGGAAGTTCTCCACGGCGCGCTGGGTCTGTGCCCGCCAGTGGGCGTGTGCGGGGACCTTCACCTCGCCCATCGAGTCGTGCTCGATGCGGAATTCCGTGCCGTCGGCGGGGTTCTGTGCGTCGTCCATGGGTTTCAACCTCCTGAAAAAGTTGAGCACTTGTCCGGTTCCGTGTATTCCCAAGTCTCCTACCGGCCAGTAAATACCGGGGAGTACCCACAACCCGGGGAGGCGCAATGACGCGCACCAGACACAGACTCCGCTGTGCGGTCGCGGCCGCCGCGGCCGTGGCGGCCGCATGGGGCGCAACGGCCGCTGCCGCCGGGCCGGCAGGCGCGGCCGCCAGGTCCGGTTCCACCACTACCGCATCCACCCCTCTCCCGCCCGAGCTGGAGGCCGTCCGCGCCGCCGAGGCCACCCGGCTGTACGGCGATCCGGCCGAGCGTCCGCTCGCCGACCGCAGGACCGGACTGATCTCGCTCGGCGACAGCGAGATATCCGGCGAGGGCGTCGGGACGTACGAGGCCGGCACCGACGGCCCCGGCAACTGGTGCCACCGTTCGCCCGACGCCGCCATCCACCGCACCGGGATCCCCGCCGACGTCACGTACAACGTCTCCTGCTCCGGTGCGTACACCGGCAACATCGTGATCGGCGGATCGAAGCAGTACGCCGACGAACTCGTGCAGAGCGACAACCTCGCCATCAAGGCCCGGAACACCCGCATCAAGATGATCGTGCTCGTGGTGGGAGCCAACGACGACCTCCAGTTCGGTCCGGTCATGACGGACTGCGTGGAGCGCTGGGTCCTCCTGCGGGGTGCGTGCCGGCCGACGTACGAGGGCGGCTGGCAGGCGCGCGTCGACGGACTCGTGCCCAAGGTCGAGAAAACGGTGCGCGACCTGAGGACCGTCATGTCCGACGCCGGGTACGGCACCGACGGCTACAAGCTCGTCGTCATGGGCTACCCGAGCCCGATCGGCCCGGACATCTACGACAACCCTGACTTCCCCGGCAAGCTCCCCGGCGGCTGTGCCGGATACGACTCCGACGCCGCCTGGGGCCGCAACGTCGCGGTCCCCGTCTTCGAGCGCGGCATGCGCAAGGCGGCCGCCGACACCGGAGCCGTCTACCTCGACAACTCCCGGCTCTTCCACGGCCACGAGGTCTGCAGCGAGAACACCTGGGCCCGCGGCCTCTTCATCGACCTGTCGCACTTCCCGCCGGACGCCAACTCCGTCCGGCAGTCCTTCCACCCGAACACGCGCGGCCACGCGGCCTTCGCCTCCTGCCTGACCCAGATCTACGACTCGGGTCTGCGCGAGGCGAGCTGCGCCGACCCGGCGAGCACGGGACAGCCGGTGCTCCGGCCCTTCGCGTGGGACGACGTCTTCAAGCCCCTGAGGAACGAGGCCACGGGCACCTGCGTGGACGTCCCGGCCTCGGTGACCCGCAACAACACGAAGATCGCGGGCTGGGGCTGCCACGGCGGCCGCAACCAGGGCTGGTGGTACGACGCGGGCACGAAGACCATCCGTACGCAACTGAGCCACGACCGGTGCCTCGATGTGCCGGGTGCCGACTACAGGGCGGGCGCCACGCTCATCGTGTGGAACTGCTCGGGCGCTGCGAACCAGCAGTTCGTCCGGGAGTCGGGGACCGTGCGCCCGGCGGCCTCGACAGGACTGTGTCTGACGCTGGCCGCGGCCGAGGACCCGCTGAAGCTGCAGGTGTGCGACGGGACGGCGAAGCAGCGATTCGCGTAGCCGTCACGACGAGGGGCGGGGCGGTCGCCGGGTGCGGCCACCCCGCTCGCGGGCGCCGGGGCCCGCGAGCGGCGGGCACAGGTGCGTCACCCGGCGTACGGGGCCACGATCGCCAGGGTTTCGGCGAGGGAGTCGAGGACCACGGCTCGATGGGTGGGTGTACGCAGCGCTTCCGCGCCGGGACCGCGAAAGCCGCGGTCGGCCAGGATGTAGAGCATGCGCAGCGTGCGCATGGTGTTGGAGGCCCAGGCGGGTACCGGCCCCGGCTCTCCTGTGCGGAAGGCCGCAGCGACGGGATCCAGCCACTGCGCGGACTGGGCGGTGGTGAGGCCGGGGTGGCCGAGGATCTGGGCGAGGGCGAAGGCCAGGCGGTCGTCCTCCTGCGCGTCGAAGAGGTGGTCCGTGGCTGCCAGCAGCCGGGAGACCGCCAGTTCGGCCAGCGGGTACGGGTCCTGCCGGGGATGGCGGGAGAGGGCGGCCAGCAGGTCGGCCCCGTGTGCGGGAGCATGCAACCAGCCGAGCTCGGGGTCATGCCCCCGCAGGTCGGTCTCGGCAGGGAACCAGTCGGCGAAGGCGCTCCACCACTCCTGCTTCCACTCGCCCCCGTCGGCGATGAGGGCGAGGACGAGCGGCGCAAAGGTGCGGGCCTGAATGGCGGGCGAAGCGAAATGTGCCGCCATGCGGTCCCCCACGTACCGCAGCTCCGACGGCTCGAGCACCGGGACCCAACGCCTGGCCGTGCGGTACGCCAGATCGTCGCGCACGACAGGGTCGGGGGAGCGGAGGTCCGTAATGAGCCCGTCGAGGGCCGCGGCGCGGGGCGGCCCCTGGAGCCTGCGGATGTCGGTCTCTCGGCTCTGTGAGGTGTCCATGGCGGGAGGCTATCCGTGGCTCATGGAGAGATGGGGTGCGGGGGCGACGCTTCCGGGGACGGGTGCGGGCGTACACGGAACGGCCCGGCCTCCCTCACGGGTGCCGGGCCGTTCTGCCGTCTCCGGGTGGTCAGGGGCTGTGCCCCGGACGACTACGCCTTCCTGGTGGGAATGTGCGTGAACGTCGGCTGGGACAGCTGCTGCGGAGCGAAGAAGTCGTTGCCCTTGTCGTCGACGACGATGAACGCGGGGAAGTCCTCGACCTCGATCCGCCAGACCGCCTCCATGCCGAGCTCCTCGTACTCGACGACCTCGACCTTCTTGATGCAGTCCTGGGCGAGGCGCGCCGCCGGGCCGCCGATCGAGCCGAGGTAGAAGCCGCCGTGCGCGTCGCACGCGTCGGTGACCTGCTGGGACCGGTTGCCCTTGGCGAGCATCACCTTGGAGCCGCCCGCCGCCTGGAACTGCGCGACATAGCTGTCCATGCGGCCGGCCGTCGTCGGTCCGAAGGAGCCGGAGGCGTACCCCTCGGGCGTCTTCGCCGGGCCCGCGTAGTAGACCGGGTGGTCCTTCAGGTACTGCGGCATCTCCTCGCCCGCGTCCAGCCGCTCCTTGATCTTGGCGTGCGCGATGTCGCGCGCCACGACCAGCGGGCCGGTCAGCGAGAGCCGGGTCTTGACCGGGTACTTGGTCAGCTCGGCGAGGACCTCGTCCATCGGCCGGTTCAGGTCGATCTCGACGACGTCGCCCGCCTCGTCGAGGTGCTCGTCGGTGGTGTCCGGCAGAAAGCGCGCGGGGTCCTTCTCCAGCTGCTCCAGGAACACGCCCTCGGCGGTGATCTTCGCGACGGCCTGGCGGTCGGCCGAGCAGGACACGGCGATCGCGACGGGCAGCGAGGCACCGTGGCGCGGCAGACGCACCACCCGCACGTCATGGCAGAAGTACTTGCCGCCGAACTGCGCACCGATGCCGATCTTCTGCGTCAGCTCGAAGACCTTCTCCTCCAGCTCCTTGTCCCGGAAGCCGTGACCGGTCGGGGAGCCCTCGGCGGGCAGCTCGTCCAGGTAGTGCGCGGAGGCGTACTTGGCGGTCTTCAGCGCGAACTCGGCCGACGTACCGCCGACGACGATCGCCAGGTGGTACGGCGGGCAGGCCGCGGTCCCCAGCGAACGGATCTTCTCCTCCAGGAACTTCATCATGGAGGCCTCGTTGAGAACGGCCTTCGTCTCCTGGAAGAGGAACGACTTGTTGGCCGAGCCGCCGCCCTTGGCCATGAAGAGGAACTTGTACGCGCCGCCGTCGGTGGCGTACAGCTCGATCTGGGCCGGGAGGTTCGAGCCGGTGTTCTTCTCGTCCCACATGGTCAGCGGGGCCATCTGCGAGTAGCGCAGGTTGAGCTTGGTGTACGCGTCGAAGATGCCGTGCGACAGGGCCTCCTCGTCACCGCCCGAAGTCAGCACGTTCTGCCCGCGCTTGCCCATGACGATGGCGGTGCCGGTGTCCTGGCACATGGGGAGGACACCCGCGGCGGCGATGTTCGCGTTCTTCAGCAGGTCGAGCGCGACGAACTTGTCGTTGGACGACGCCTCGGGGTCGTCGATGATCCGCCGCAGCTGCGCCAGGTGGGCGGGGCGCAGATAATGCGAGATGTCGTGCATCGCCTCGGCGGCCAGGGTGCGCAGCGCCTCCGGGTCGACCTTGAGGAACGTACGGCCGTCGGCCTCGAAGGTCGAGACGCCTTCGGCGGTCACCAGCCGGTACGGCGTGGTGTCCTCTCCCAGAGGGAGCAGATCGGAGTACGCAAACTCTGGCATTACGGCCATTCCTCACTCGGCGACAGCGGCTGTCCACCCTTGGGCAGCGCACCCACCAGGGTAGAACGCCGTGAGTGCGCCGAACCTGTGAGGTAAGGCTCAGTTCGGGGTCCGCCGGCGCCTGCCATCCCGGGCCTGTCGCGATCTATCGCGTTTGGGTACGCTGGGCCGGTGGACCTCGAAAAGCACCCTCAGCAGCCCGCCGCCCCGGCGCAGCCCGCGCCCGCCGGTATCCGCGCCTCCGACGCAGACCGGGACCGGTTCGCGGACATCCTGCGGGACGCCATGGCGGAGGGCCGGCTGACGGCCGAGGAGCACGCCGAGCGGGTCGACGCCGTCTACCGTGCCAAGACCGTGGGCGAACTCGAGCCGCTGGTAGGGGATCTGCCGGTCCCCGGCGGCTCCACCCGCCCGTCGTCCGGCACGCCGTACGCGTACGGCCCCGAGGCCCCCGCGGGCCCGGCCGAGAGCCTGGTCGCGGTCTTCAGCAGTTCCACCCGCAAGGGGCGCTGGCGGGTCGGTGGACGTACGAACGCGTTCGCGCTCTTCGGCAGCGTGGAGATCGATCTGACCGAGGCCCTTTTCGGCCAGCGGCTCACCGTCATCAATGCGACCTCCCTCTTCGGAAGCATCGAGATCAAGGTTCCGGAGAACATCTCGCTGAGAGGGAGCGGAACGGGCGTCTTCGGCAATTTCGAAGTCGTCACCCTGGATTCCGCGGACCCGGAGGCGCCGGTGGTCGTCGTCAACGGCTATTCCGTGTTCGGAAACGTCGAGGCAAAGCCGAAGCGCGGGAAACTCATTACGGATCTCCGCGACCAGCTGCGCAAACACCTCGGTCACTGATCCCGCACCGCGTCGCCGCGCAACGGTCCGCACCGCCCCGGATCCGGCCAAAATTCCGCTCGACCGCAATTCCGTCACCCGGAACCCCGTGCCACTCAGTGCTTAGGCGCGCGCACAACGGGTAGGGAGTGCTGCATCGTCTCTCGCTCGCGAAGCCGTCGTCAGGAGTAGACCGTGCTGCAACTGCCGCATCAGCCCCTGCAGGTCGCCGCCGTTCCCACCCAGCGCACTCCTGCTCGGGAGGACCAGGCCGGCCCCTGGCACTCGGAGGCGGTGTGCCGCCGGGACGAAGCCGGGCTGTTCTTCGCCCCCTCGAAGGAGCCGACTGCTGCCCGCCTGTCGCGCGAGGAGTCCGCCAAGCGGGTCTGCGCGCGCTGTCCCGTGATGATCGAATGCCGCGAACACGCCTTGATGCAGCCCGAGCCGTACGGGGTGTGGGGCGGCCTGACCGCTGCCGAACGCCGTGTGGTGCTCGCCCGCCGCAGACGGCGCGAGATGGAGCTCAAGGCGGCCGCCTCGGCGGACCGCATCGCCGCGGCCGGCTGACCTCCCGGCACGCACGGTTCCGCACCGACGCGGAGAGGCGCCCCCACCGCACATGGGGGGCGCCTCTCCGCGTTCGGCGGCTGTCGCGCGGCCTGCATGCGGCCTGCGCGTGGCCTGTCGGGGTGTGGCGCCGCTTCACGCGGTGCCACACCTGCGCCGACGTCTGCGCTACTTCGCGCGGTCGAAGTCGATCGCGCTGTAGGCGCGCAGCTTCGACAGCCGGTGGGTCGAGTCGATCTTGCGGATCGTGCCGGACTTGGACCGCATCACGATCGACTCGGTGGTCGCCGTCTCGCTGCGGTACCGCACACCGCGCATCAGCTCGCCGTCCGTGATGCCGGTCGCGACGAAGAACACGTTGTCGCCGCTGACCAGGTCGTTCGTGGACAGCACCCGGTCCAGGTCGTGCCCGGCGTCCAGCGCGCGCTGCCGCTCCGCCTCGTCCTTCGGCCAGAGCTTGCCCTGGATGACACCGCCGAGGCACTTTATGGCGCAGGCCGAGATGATGCCCTCGGGCGTGCCGCCGATGCCCATCAGCAGGTCGACGCCGGTGCCCTCGCGGGCGGCCATGATCGAGCCGGCGACATCGCCGTCGGTGATGAACTTGATCCGGGCGCCGGTCTCCCGGATCTCCTTGACGATGCCCTCGTGGCGCGGGCGGTCCAGGATGACGACGGTGACGTCCTCGGGGGCGGAGTTCTTCGCCTTCGCGACCCGGCGGATGTTCACCGACACCGGGGCGTTGATGTCCACGAAGTCGGCGGCCTCGGGACCGGTGACCAGCTTGTCCATGTAGAAGACCGCGGAAGGGTCGAACATGGTGCCGCGGTCGGCGGCGGCCAGCACGGCGATCGCGTTGGGCATGCCCTTGGCGTTCAGGGTCGTGCCGTCGATCGGGTCCACGGCGATGTCGACCTCGGCGCCGGTGCCGTCGCCGACCCGCTCGCCGTTGAACAGCATGGGGGCTTCGTCCTTCTCGCCCTCGCCGATGACGACGACGCCGTTCATCGAGACGGTGGAGACGAGGGTCCGCATGGCGTTGACGGCGGCGCCGTCGGCGCCGATCTTGTCGCCGCGGCCCACCCAGCGCCCGGCGGCCATGGCGGCGGCCTCGGTGACCCGGACCAGCTCAAGGGCCAGGTTGCGGTCGGGGGCCTCCGGGGAGACCTCGAGCTGAGACGGCAGGTGATGTTCGGACATCGGAGCGCACCTTTCTGTACGACGACGACCGGAAGAGGGTGATGTGACTCTATCGCCAGGACGACAATATGAGCAGACCGGGTCACGTTTGAGCGGCCCAGTGGCCGGTTGTCGCGGGTACCTGCCCCTGGGACGGGTCCGCCGGGCCTAATGCGAACATGGACCCGTGGCAAGCAAGCGAGGCAAGCAGACAGTGCGGGACATGTTCCTGTCGATGGCGGTGATCTCCGCCGTCGCCGGGGGTGTCTACATTTTCGTACCGCACGACGACAAGGCCAACCCGGTCAAGGCGGTCGACTACCGGGTGGAGCTCCTGACGGCGCGGCGCGCGGCGCCGTATCCGGTGGCCGCTCCGGCGGGTCTGTCCAAGGACTGGAAGCCCACCTCGGTCAGTTACGAGCGTGAGTCGGGCAACGGCTGGCACCTGGGCTTCCTCGACCCGGACGGCAAGTACGTCGCGGTGGAGCAGTCCACGGCGCCGGCGAAGAAGTACGTCCCCGAGGTCAGCCAGGACGCGAAGAACACCGGACGCACGCAGCAGGTCGCGGGCGAGACGTGGCAGCACTGGGAGGGCCCCAAGTACGACGCCCTGGTGCGCCACGGCGACGGTGCGACCACGGTCGTCACGGGCTCGGCGTCGCCCCGGCGGCTGGCGGAGATGGTCGCCGCACTCAAGACCTCCTGAGCGGGGCGCATGGCATACGGCCGTACGGCATTGCGGTCGTACGGCAGACGGAGAAGGGCCCTGGAGCACTCGAGTGCTCCAGGGCCCTTCTCCGTGTGACCGGAAGGATCAGACGGTCGTGATGACCTCGTCGTAGGCGAGACGCGGCGAACGCGGGAACCAGGCGTCCTCGCCCGGCTTGCCGATGTTGACGACCATCAGCACGCTGTGGTCGCCGTCGAGGAACTCCTTCTCGATGCCTGCGGCGTCGAAGCCGGTCATCGGGCCGGCGGCCAGGCCGGCGGCGCGGACGCCGATGATGAAGTACGCGGCCTGCAGGGCAGCGTTCAGGGCGGCGTTCGACTCGCGGACCGGGCGCTCGGAGAAGAACGCGTCCTTGGCCTGCGGGAAGTGCGGGAACAGGACCGGGAGCTCCTCGTGGAACTCGTTGTCGGCGGCCAGGATCGCGACCAGCGGGGCGGTGGAGGTCTTCGGCTGGTTGCCCTCGGCCATGTGGCTCACGAGGCGCGCGCGGGCGTCGTCGGAGCGGACCAGCACGATGCGCAGCGGCGACTGGTTGAAGGCGGTCGGGCCGTACTTGACCAGGTCGTAGATCGCCTGGATCTGCTCCTCGGTGACCGGCTCGTCGGTGAACGTGTTGGCGGTGCGAGCCTCACGGAAGAGGAGGTCCTGGGCGGCGGCGTCAAGAGCGAGGGACATCTTG
Source organism: Streptomyces sp. JH14 (assembly GCF_029428675.1). Lineage (GTDB taxonomy): Bacteria > Actinomycetota > Actinomycetes > Streptomycetales > Streptomycetaceae > Streptomyces. The sequence continues at coordinate 4,661,416 of NZ_JAJNEL010000001.1, forward strand.
CGGATTACCTTCCGAACGAAATGCGGATCAAGCGATACGGCGACCGTAACCGAGAGGTAGGTTAACTTTCAACTAAAACCGGACCGGAGTGATCCACTCCACAGGTGTGTGCAGATGCCGTGACCGGCCGCGCCGACCACGGACGAGCGCGTCAACGGCCGCGCGTGCAGGATTCATTCCGGACCGGGCCGGTTCGCGGGGCCCCAAGAGCCCCGGACCCGAGGTCAGCCGGCGCCCGGTTCGTCCTCCGAGGTCAGCCGGCGTCGCCCGGCTCGTCCTTCCCGGGCTGTGCAAGGGCCTCGTTCAGGCGGGCCCGGGCGCCCTCCAGCCAGTGCCTGCAGATCTTGGCCAGTTCCTCGCCCCGCTCCCACAGCGCGAGCGACTCCTCCAGCGTCGTGCCGCCCGCCTCCAGGCGCCGTACAACCTCGATCAGCTCGTCGCGCGCCTGCTCGTATCCGAGCGTGTCCGTGGCGGCAGCTGCCGTTGTCGCGTCGTCCGTCATGTGATCCACCTTATGTGTGGGCTACGACAGCCAGGTCCGGACAGGTTCCGAGCCGCAGAGAAGAAGCCGGGGAGGGGCGGAGAGGGCACCGGCAGCAGGCGCAGGGGTCACTCGGCCACCCGCACGGTGAACTCTCCCTCCGACACCCGCGCCCGCAGCTCGTCGCCCGGCGCCCCGGCCTCCGCGGGGGAGCGCACCACATGTCCGTCCGGACGCTGCAGCACCGCGTACCCCCGTTCCAGCGTCGCCGCGGGCGAGAGCGCGACCACCCGCGCCCGGGTGTGGGCGAGCTCCGAATCCGCCCGGTCCAGCAGATGCCCCAGCACCCGGCGGCTGCGCCCGGTCAGTGCGTCGACCTCCGCCGCGCGCTCGTCCACCATCCGCTCCGGCTGCTGCATGGAGGGCCGGCCCAGGGTGTGCGCCAGCCCCCGCTCCTCCCGGTCGAGCAGACCCCGTACGGTCCGCAGAGCACGGTCCCGCAGCTGCTGCACGCGGTCCAGCTCCTCGCCGACGTCCGGCACGACCTTCTTCGCCGCGTCCGTGGGCGTGGACGCCCGCAGATCCGCGACCAGGTCGAGCAGCGGGGAGTCCGGCTCGTGCCCGATCGCCGACACCACCGGCGTACGGCACTCGGCCACCGTACGGATCAGCTGCTCGTCCGAGAACGGCAACAGGTCCTCCACGCTGCCGCCGCCGCGCGCCACGATGATCACGTCGACCTCGGGCAGGTCGTCCAGCTCCTTCACCGCCTGGACCACCTGGTTCACCGCGTGCACGCCCTGCACCGCCGTGTTCCGCACCTCGAACCGGACGGCGGGCCAGCGCCGCCGTGCGTTCTCCAGAACGTCCCGCTCGGCCGCCGACGCACGCCCGCAGACCAGGCCGATCAGCTGCGGCAGGAACGGCAGCGGCTTCTTCCGGTCCAGGGCGAAGAGCCCCTCCGCCGCCAGGGACTTCTTCAGCTGTTCCAGCCGGACCAGCAGCTCCCCGATGCCGACCGGCCGTATCTCCGTGGCCCGCAGGGACAACTGGCCCCGGGGCGCGTACCACTCGGGCTTGGCGAGGACGACGACGCGGGCGCCCTCCGTCACCACATCCGCGATCCGGTCGAAGACCTGCCGGAAGCAGGTCACGCTCACCGAGATGTCGTGCGACGGGTCGCGCAGCGTCAGGAACACCACGCCGGCACCCGGGCGCCGCGACAGCTGGGTGATCTGCCCCTCGACCCAGACGGCCCCGAGCCGGTCGATCCATCCGCCGATGAGCCGTGACACCTCACCGACGGGCAGCGGAGCTTCCGCGGAGGTATTGAGAGCCATGCGAGCGAGCGTATCGGCCCCCACCGACAACGAGGAGGCTCCGCACCGCCGGGTGCCCTCCGCCGCTCACCGGTGCTGTGCAGGGGGGTGCCGCCCCCACTGGAACGCCAGCACCACCAGCCCCACCCCGAGCCAGCAGACCCCCACCACCTGCGCACTGGCCGTCGCCGCGAGGATCACCGCGACCAGCACTCCCGCACCCACCACGGGCACCAGCACATGCCGCCACCAGCTGGGCGGCCCGTTCATCCGGCGCACGGCGAACCAGCCGATCACCGACGCGTGCAGCAGCACGAACGCCGTCAGCGCGCCGATGTCGACCACGGACACCAGATGGTCGAGGCCGTCGTCGCGGCGGGCCGCCCACACCGCCGCCACCAGCGTCACGGCCGCCGCGATCAGGATCGCCGTCCGCGGCACCCCGGACCGCGGGTCGACCCGGGCCAGCAGCGAGGGCAGCCGCTGCTCCCTGGCCATCGCGAAGAGCAGCCTCCCCGCGGCCGCCTGCCCGGCCAGCGCCGCGAACGCCGCCCCGATCGCCTTGCTGAGCGCCACCAGGTCGTGCAGCCACGTGCCGACCGCGGAGTCGACCGTGTCGTAGAACGCCGACCCCTGCCTGGCCGGCTCGGCGGCCAGCTCCGCCGACGTCATCGGCTCCAGCAGCGCCGCCAGATAGCCCTGCGCCACGAACAGCACCCCCGCGAGGACCAGACAGAACAGCACGGCCCGCGCGACCTTCTCCGAGCCGCCGGTGACCTCCTCCGCGAACGAGGCGATGGCGTCGAACCCCAGATACGAGAGCACGGCCACCGACACCGCGCCGAGCACCGCTTCGAGCGAGAAGCCGAAGTCACCGGTGAACGGCGTCCACCAGCCGCGCTGCGCCCCGTCCCGCACGAGAACGACCACGGCCGACACCAGGAACACCGCCAGCACCACGATCTCCATGGCGAGCACCGCGAAGCCGACCCGGGCGGCGGCCCGTACCCCCCAGAGGTTGAGCAGCGTCGTCACGAGCACCGCGAGCGCCGTCCACACCCATCGTGAGATCTCCGGGACCAGCGCGTTCAGCGCGATCCCGGAGAAGAGATAGGCGACCGCCGGGATCAGCAGATAGTCGAGCATCGCCATCCATCCGGCGACGAACCCGGGCCCTTCCCCGAGCCCCTTGCGCGCATACGCGAAGACCGAACCCGCCTGTGGGGCGACGCGCACCATCTGGGCGTAACTGAACGCGGTGAAGGCCATGACGACGGTCGCCGCGACATACACGAGCGCGACCGCGCCGTCCGATTTCGCGTCGAGCGTGCCGAAGACGCCGACGGGCGCCATGGGGGCGATGAACAGCAGCCCGTAGACGACGAGGTCCCGGAACCCGAGCGTGCGCCGCAATGTCGCCCGGCCCGTCGTACCGCCGTCGGCCATCGCCCCTCCGTCGCTCGCATGGACACGGTCGCGTACGTGGCATACGTGACGTACGGGGCGTACACGTGGCGGACGTCGCGTACGGATCAGTCTGTCGACCCGGCCGAAGCCTCGCCTGTTCGGTACGGCCTTACGATGGGACGCATGACTGCTTCGTCCAGCCCGTCACCCGCCGCCGCCCCGAGCGAGGGCGCCACGCGCCGTGTCCTGCTCGCCGCGCCCCGTGGTTACTGCGCGGGCGTGGACCGTGCCGTGATCGCCGTCGAGAAGGCCCTGGAGCAGTACGGGGCCCCGATCTACGTCCGCCACGAGATCGTGCACAACAAGTACGTCGTGCAGACCCTGGAGAAGAAGGGCGCGATCTTCGTCGACGTCACCGCGGAGGTCCCCGAGGGCTCCATCGTGATGTTCTCCGCGCACGGCGTCGCGCCGACCGTCCACGCCGAGGCCGCCGAGCGCAAGCTCGCCACGATCGACGCGACCTGCCCGCTGGTGACCAAGGTCCACAAGGAAGCCGTGCGGTTCGCCAAGGAGGACTACGACATCCTCCTGATCGGTCACGAGGGCCACGAGGAAGTCATCGGTACGAGCGGCGAGGCGCCCGACCACATCACGCTGGTCGACGGCCCCGAAGACGTCGCCCATGTCTCCGTGCGCGACGAGTCGAAGGTCGTCTGGCTGTCGCAGACCACGCTCTCGGTCGACGAGACGATGGAGACGGTGGACGCGCTGAAGGAGAAGTTCCCTCAGCTGGTCTCGCCGCCCAGCGACGACATCTGCTACGCCACGCAGAACCGCCAGATCGCGGTGAAGAAGCTGGCCGAGGACGCCGAGCTGGTCATCGTCGTCGGCTCCAAGAACTCCTCGAACTCCATCCGCATGGTCGAAGTCGCCCTGGACGCGGGCGCCCCCGCGGCGCACCTGGTGGACTTCGCGAGCGAGATCGACGAGGCCTGGCTGGAGGGTGTCACCACGGTCGGCCTCACCTCCGGTGCCTCGGTGCCCGACGTGCTCGTGGACGGCGTGCTGGAGTGGCTGGCCGAGCGTGGTTACGGCGACGTGGAGACGGTGAAGACGGCCGACGAGTCGATCACCTTCTCGCTGCCCAAGGAGCTCCGCCGTGACCTGCGCGCGGAGGCGGCAGCGCTCGCCGCGGAGTAACGCGTTTCCGTACGCTCCGGAGCGAGTTCCGCTCGCTCCGGGGTGACCGGTGCACGCTCCAGGAAGAGGAGCGGGGCGCGGCGCCAGCCCGTACCGTGGATCGCATGCAGATCTTCGGCGTGGACATCGGCGGATCCGGGATCAAGGGTGCTCCCGTGGACCTGGACCGCGGAGACCTGGCGCAGGAGCGCCACAAAGTACTGACACCGCAGCCGGCCACGCCCAAGGACGTGGCCGACTCCGTGGCCGACGTCGTCGGTCATTTCGACTGGTCGGGCCCGATCGGCGTCACCTTCCCGGGTGTCGTCACCGGTGGCGTCACCCGCACCGCGGCCAATGTCGACAAGGGCTGGATCGACCAGGACGCCCGGAGGCTGCTCGGCGAACGGCTGGGTCTTCCGGTGACCGTCCTCAACGACGCCGACGCGGCGGGAATCGCCGAGATGAGGTTCGGCGCGGGGCGCGACCGCAAGGGGACCGTGATCGTACTGACGCTCGGTACGGGGATCGGCAGCGCGGTCTTCATCGACGGGCAGCTCCTGCCCAACACGGAGCTCGGGCATCTGGAGCTCGGCGGCCACGAAGCGGAGAAGCACGCCTCCACGAAGGTCAAGGAGGACGAGGACCTGAGCTGGCACCACTGGGCGCACCGGGTGCAGAAGTATCTGGTCCATCTGGAGATGCTGTTCTCGCCCGAGCTGTTCATCATCGGCGGCGGAGTGAGCCGCAAGGCCGACAAGTTCCTGCCGCTGATCGAGCACGTACGGGCCGAGATGGTGCCCGCGGAGCTGCAGAACAACGCGGGCATCGTGGGTGCGGCCATGGCGGCGGCAGGCCGATAACGGTCCCGCCCCCGCCCTCGTGCGTCACGCCTGGGGCCGCTGGGGAGGCCGGGCGGGGGGCTCGGTCCGTGCGGCGCGTGCCGCCTGGGCTGCCAGCAGCCGCCTCCGACGGCGCTGCCGCATCAGCCGGACCTTGCGCACGCTGGCGATGACCCCCGCGATGAGCGTGCCGCCGTACAGCCAGCCGGCATGGACGGCGAGTGCGGTGACGACCGCCATCGTCTGACCGCCGAAGCCGCCCGTGCCACCCGCGATGGGAATCACACCGACGGTGAACGCGATCGGCACACTGATCGGCGCCGTCACCAGGTCCGCGGGCCGCACCCAGAGTGCGGTCAGGGCGCTGACCGGCAGGAACAGCACCCCGTACAGGATCGACGAGCCATCGAACAGCAGCCAGTCGAGGCAGGCCAGCGCGAACATGACGGCGGCGGCGAACAGTCCCGCACCGATGCCGGTGAGCCGCGGATTGGGCAGCCTGCGCAGGGCGAGCACAGCGGGCGGCACCGGTCGTGTGCGCCCGCCGGGTGTGCGCACCACCCGGTAGACGGTGGATGCGTCGTCGAGGGTGCCCTGCGGGGACAGCGGGGTCTGCTGCGACGACTGCCGGTTCTGAGGGGGACGTGTTCTGGGCTGCTCCACCGGGACAACGTAGGTCGCGGGACGGGACTGGACAGGCGTTGGACACGCCCTTTGAATGACCTTGGCGGTGAGTTCGATGCCACATGGCCGAACAGGAACCGGGCCGGCCCGCGACAGCACGCGTGACTGCCCGCTTGCCCCCGCCCGTAAACTGGAGAGTCGGATCACCCGTCCTTACTCCAGGAAGTCGCCAACGTGTCGCTCACGATCGGAATCGTCGGTCTGCCGAATGTCGGCAAGTCGACCCTGTTCAATGCCCTGACCAAGAACGACGTGCTGGCGGCCAACTACCCGTTCGCCACGATCGAGCCGAACGTCGGCGTCGTCGGCGTCCCTGACGCCCGCCTGAACACGCTGGCCGAGATCTTCGGCTCGCAGCGCCTGCTCCCGGCGACCGTCGACTTCGTCGACATCGCGGGCATCGTCCGCGGCGCGAGCGAAGGCGAGGGGCTGGGCAACAAGTTCCTCGCGAACATCCGCGAGTCGGACGCGATCTGCCAGGTCATCCGAGCCTTCAAGGACGAGAACGTCGTCCACGTCGACGGCAAGGTCTCGCCCAAGGACGACATCGAGACGATCAACACCGAGCTGATCCTCGCCGACCTCCAGTCCGTCGAGAAGGCGATCCCGCGCCTCACGAAGGAGTCCCGCCTCCAGAAGGACAAGGTCGCGGTCCTCGCCGCGGTCGAGGAGGCCCAGAAGATCCTGGAGGCGGGCGACACCCTCTTCCACGCCGGCATCACCGCCGGCACGGAGAAGGGCAGGCTCCTGCACGAGCTGCACCTGCTCACCACCAAGCCCTTCCTCTACGTCTTCAACGTCGACGAGGACGAGCTGGTCGACGAGGACTTCAAGAACGAGCAGCGCGACCTGGTCGCCCCCGCCGAGGCGATCTTCCTCAACGCCAAGATCGAGTCCGAACTGATCGAGCTCGATGACGACGAGGCCCTCGAACTCCTCCAGTCCATGGGCCAGGAAGAGCCCGGCCTGGCCACCCTCGGCCGCGTCGGCTTCGACACCCTGGGCCTCCAGACCTACCTCACGGCAGGCCCGAAGGAAGCCCGTGCCTGGACGATCAAGAAGGGCGCCACGGCCCCCGAGGCGGCCGGTGTCATTCACACCGACTTCCAGAAGGGCTTCATCAAGGCGGAGATCGTCTCCTTCGAGGACCTGGTCGAGACGGGTTCGGTCGCCGAGGCCCGCGCGAAGGGCAAGGCCCGCATGGAGGGCAAGGATTACCTGATGCAGGACGGCGACGTGGTGGAGTTCCGCTTCAACGTGTAGCGCAAGCTGGCTATTTCGTCAGAATGCTGGTCAGAGGGGTCGGACTTGGGTGAGTCCGGCCCCTACCGCATTTCCGTACTGACTTGGTGCTGACTCAGCCGCGGCGGGGTGGAGCGAGCTTCTCCAGGTCGAGGTTGATCTCGAAGGGCACCGGACGGTTGAGCGAGCCCCTGAAGATGCCAACGGGTACATAGGTGGCGGTTGGCTCGTCAAGTTCGTAGACGTGGACGATGGGTGCTCCGTCCTCGTCCTCGATGCGCCAGTAGTGCGGGATGCCGGCCTCTGCGTATTTGTGAAGCTTTACCGTGCGGTCCCGGTGTGCGGACTCGGGGGAGACCACCTCGACGGCGAGTCGTACTTCATCCGGTGCGAACCAGGTGCGGTCACCGTCGAAGTCGGCCGTCGTCACCAGCAGATCCGGCTCGGGCCGATTGCGTTGATCGAGTTTGATGGTCATCTCCCGTCCGACCCTTACGTCGGCCGGTGCCTGCTCCATGAGAGCCACGGTGAGCATCGTGACGAGATGGCCGTGCCACCACCGCTGCGGGGACATCATGAATACGAGGGCTCCGTCGATCAGCTCGGTGTGGCGCGGTGCTTCCGGGAGGCGGTCCAGGTCCTCCGCGAACCAGCCTTCCGCGCGGGGCGGGCGCATCCAGTCGGGCAGTGCGGTCATGGTTCAACCGTAGCGACTCAGAGAGGTCCGGGCCATGAGGTCGACGACGGCCGAACCGAGAACCGCCCTCGTCACCCACACGCGGGCCGTCTGCCCGCGCCTGCGCTGCACGCTCATCAGGGACTCACCTCGTCCGAGGACATCGGGAGCGGCGAGTCGGGCGAGTAGTCGACCGGCACGTGGGCGGGCTGGTCGGGGTGGCGCTTCGTGCCCGCGCGGAACCCCCACCGAGGTGATGCCGCGCTTCCGGCCGGCGAGCTCCTCCAGGAGCCAGGTCTCCTGGCGCGTGAAGTACACACTCTTCGCGTCCCGGCCGTACGCATCCGACCAGGCGAGCGCTTCGTTCAGCAGGGAAGTACTCCGGCGTATCGGTGAAGGAATGACCTACGGCCAGATGGAGGCGAAGACTCGGGAGACAGGGGGCAAGGAGGGAACCTTGTCCTCGGCATGGTGGAACAAGGTGGCCATCGGCGAGATGCCCCCTCCGCCCGAGCCGAAGTACATCGCTGGCATCGCCACAGTGCTAGAGCTCCCCGAGCGACACGTGAGGCAGCTCATCTGCGACCAGTGGTACGGGGTCAGTCTCGTCGGGGAGCGAAACGAGTACATGCGAGCTCTGGTGGACCAGGGCGTGGACAACCTGGTGTCATGGCTGAGGGGTCGCGTCGCTTCCCCGCGCGAGAATCGTGGGCTGGCGTCGACAAAGGCGGAGGGCACCGGTCTGGCGGCCGTCGCGTGAGGTGAGCCCGGCTGCGGTGATGGCCGACCAAGGGTCGCGGTCGGTGCGGCTGCCGCCGCACAGCAGTAGCCAGGGTGGCGGCCACCACGCGCAGTACGCGGCGCATGTCGGTATCGGCATGGGGGGGGCTTCCCGATCTCGGAAGCGGTGGGCGACGGCTCACGTCGTTCGCCAAGGGTTCTTCTCGGAATGCCAATTTATGATTTGTTGTTCAACGATAAATGGTGCTACGAGGAGGTCATGCCATGGCGGAACTGGGTCTGGCCGACACGGTCGGCATCCTGCGACGACCCGGCATACGGACACGGCGCAGCAGCTCCGGGCTGGGCTGGGAACGTCTGTATCTGTCCGCTCAGGAGGAGCAGCCGTATCGCGCCGCGTTCGATCCGGCCCGCACGCATCTGCTGATCCTGCACCGCAGCGGCCCCGTCACCGTGCGACGCGGGAATGGAGCGGGTGCGCGGTCACGCACGATCGGGGCCGGCGGGCTCTTTCTGCAGCCGGCCGGCCGAACGCTCGCCGTCGAGCTCGGCGGCAAGTTGGACACGATCCACGCCTACCTCACGGACGAGGCGCTGCGTGACGCGAACGACGGGCGGCCCGTGGAGCTCTCGGAGGAGTTCGGCACAACGGATCCGCTCGCCGAGCAGCTCATGATCGCCCTGGAGGGCGCGGTGCGCTCGTGGGAGCCGTCGGCCCGCACCTACACCGACCACCTGACCGACATGCTGGCCGCTCAGCTCGTGTACGGGCACCACGTCGGCACGGCCCCGCCCCTGCCCGCGCCGTGCGGGTTGTCCGCCCGGCAACTCACCGCCGTACGCGAGCTCATGGAGCAGCGGCGCGGCGAACCACTGCCGATCGCGGACCTCGCCGCCGCGGCCGCACTGAGCTGCAGCCAGTTCACCCGGCAGTTCCGGGCAAGCACGGGCCAGTCACCGCACCAGTACCTGCTGCGGCTGCGCCTTGAACAGGCATGCCGGCTGCTGCGCACCGGTACCGCCCCGATCCCGGAGGTGGCCATCGCCTCCGGGTTCTCCCACCAGGAACACCTCACTCGGGTGATGCGCGCCCGGCTCGGCACGACCCCGGCCGCCTTCCGCCGAGCCGGCTGAGCGTCGGCGCGGGGGCAGGAGCGGGCCAGGGTGGATCGACCGTCCTCGGAGGAGCTCACAAGATGGGCGCCCGGCTCCCATCTTGTGAGCTCCTCCCAGAGCCTGCCGGTGGCCTCTGATCGGGCGCCCGGGCCCTGACACGCATGCTCGCCGCGTTGCCGAAATCTCCTGGCAGTTCCTTCCTCAAGCTCTCAAGGAGCAGGGGAGGCGCCATCCGAGGACATCCCGGCGCCTTGTGATCGCATGCGCCAGACCCCGTCAACCTCTCGATCGAGGGCCACCCGGCGGGCTCTCAGCGCTCCAGTACCAGGGCCAGCGCCTGGCCCACCCCGATGCACAGCGCCGCCAGGCCCTTACCCGTACCCGCCGCGGCCAGCTGGTGGGCGACCGCGCCGGTGATGCGGGCGCCCGACGCGCCCAGCGGGTGCCCGATGGCGATGGCGCCGCCCCGCGGATTGACGACCCCCGGGTCGAGTGCCGGCAGGGCGGCCAAGCAGGCGAGGGCCTGGGCCGCGTAGGCCTCGTTCAGCTCGATCGTGTGCAGACTGTCGGGAGCGACCGCTGCCTTGGCAAGGACCTTGCGGATCGCGTCGACCGGGCCGAGTCCGAAGTGCTGCGGCTCGATGCCCGTCACTGCCACCGCCCGTACCCGTGCCAGCGGCTCGCGGCCGATCGCCGCGAGTCCTTCCTCGTCGGCGAGCAACAGCGCGGACGCCCCGTCGTTGAGGGGCGAGGCGTTGCCCGCTGTGATCGTGCCGTCCGAGAGAAAGGCCGGCTTGAGCGCGGCCAGCGCCTCCAGGGAAGTGTTGTCGCGGATGCCCTCGTCCCGGGACAGGTTCACGCCCTCGACCGGGACGACCTCCCCCTCGTAGGCACCGTCGCCCCAGGCGCGGGCGGCGTTGCGATGGCTGGCCAGCGCGAATGTGTCCTGTGCCGCGCGGGTGATGCCGTATTTGGCTCCGACCAGTTCCGCGCTCTCCCCGAGCGGAATCGTCCATTCCCTGGGCATCCGGGGGTTCACCAGCCGCCAGCCGAGTGTCGTCGAGTGAAGCTGCTGGTCCTTCGCCGGGAAGGCCCGCTCCGGCTTCTGCAGCACCCAGGGCGCGCGGCTCATCGACTCGACACCGCCGGCCACCGCGATGGACGCGTCGCCGAGTGCCACGGCGCGGGCCGCCTGGATGACGGCCTCCATACCGGATCCGCAGAGCCGGTTGACGGTGGCTCCGGGCACGCTGACCGGGAGTCCGGCGAGCAGGACGGCCATGCGGGCCACGTTGCGGTTCTCCTCCCCCGCGCCGTTGGCGTTGCCCAGCAGCACGTCGTCGATGCGCGCCGGGTCCAGGTCGGGACTGCGGTCGAGGAGGGCACGCAGCACACCGGCGGCGAGGTCGTCGGGGCGTACACCCGACAGTGCGCCGCCGTAACGGCCGAAGGGGGTACGGACGGCGTCTACGATGTACACGTCACGCGGTCGCTCGATCATCGGGGCTCCTCAGCGGGCTGGCGGTGGACGGTCAGGGGTGTCCGGGCAGTGATCTGATCGGCCGTCACGCCGGGTGCGGTTTCCACGAGTTCGAGGCCGTGCGGGGTGATGTCGAGCACGCACAGGTCCGTGATGATCCGGTCCACGCAGCCGCGGCCCGTGAGCGGCAACGTGCACTCTTCGACGATCTTTGAGCTGCCGTCCTTCGTCATGTGCTCCATGAGCACGACGACCCGGCGGGCGCCGTGAACCAGGTCCATCGCCCCGCCCATCCCCTTGATCATCCTCCCGGGAACCGCCCAGTTGGCCAGGTCGCCGCGGACGGAGACCTGAAAGGCGCCCAGGATGGCGGTGTCGATGTGGCCGCCGCGGATCATGCCGAAGGAGAGCGAGGAGTCGAAGAAGGAGGCTCCCGGCAAGACGGTCACGGTCTCCTTGCCCGCGTTGATGAGGTCGGCGTCGACCTCGTCGGGCGACGGGTACGGTCCGACGCCGAGCAGCCCGTTCTCCGAGTGCAGGACGACGTCGACGCCCGGTGGCAGGAAGTCGGCCACGCGGGTGGGCAGCCCGATGCCGAGATTGACGTAGTCGCCGTCCCGCAGCTCGCTCGCGGCGCGTGCCGCCATCTCGTTCCTGCTCCAGCTCATCGCTCGCGCACCGTCCTCTTCTCGATTCCCTTGTCGGCCGCCTGCTCCGGGGTCAGCGCCACGACGCGCTGCACGAACACCCCCGGCACGTGGACCTCGTCGGGGTCGAGCTGCCCCGGCTCGACTATCTCCTCCACTTCGGCCACGGTGACGCGCCCGGCCATCGCGGCCACCGGATTGAAGTTCCGCGCCGCACGATGGAAGACGAGGTTGCCGTGCCGGTCCCCGCGCGCGGCCTTGACCAGCGCGTAGTCCGTGGTGATGGCATGCTCCAGGATGTGGTCCACGCCGTCGAAGGTCCGCACCTCCTTGGCCGGGGAGGCCACGGCGACCGATCCGTCCGCGGCGTAGCGCCAGGGCAGGCCGCCCTCCGCGACCTGCGTACCGACGCCGGCCGTGGTGTAGAAGGCCGGGATCCCGCTGCCGCCCGCCCTCAGCCGCTCGGCGAGGGTGCCCTGCGGTGTCAGCTCGACCTCCAGCTCACCCGCCAGGTACTGGCGCGCGAACTCCTTGTTCTCGCCGATGTACGAGCCCGTGACCCGGGCAATACGGCCCGCGGCCAGCAGGATGCCGAGGCCGCGGCCGTCGACGCCGCAGTTGTTCGACACGACCGTGAGGCCGCTCGCCCCGGTCGCGTGCAGGGCGCCGATGAGGACCTCCGGAACACCGCTCAGTCCGAAGCCTCCGACGGCGAACGACCGTCCGTCCGTCACGTCCGCCAGGGCCTCCTCGGCCGTGGCCACGAGCTTGTCCATACCGCTCTCCCTATCGTGCCAGCACCCGGCGGAGTGCGCCGAGGAGTTCGTCCCGCGCCGACTGTCCGGACTCGGGGGCGGTGGCGCGCCGCCAGGCGACATGACCGTCCGGGCGCACCAGCAGCACGCCGTCCTCGCCGATCTCCGAGACGCGGCTCCATTCGCCGTACGCGTCACGGGAGTTCTCGTCGCCGACGCGCACCACCCGCAGTGGCACACCGAGGGTCTCCTGGCACGCGCGTGCGGCCGTGTCCCAGGCGCCGCCCGACAGGCCGGTCAGTACGGTGAGGGCACCTTTACCGACGACGTCCAGTGTGGACACGCGCTCGCCCTGCGCGTCGACGAGCCATGCGTGCGGCAGCTTGGCGCCGGGCCGCGTCGTCGGCTGGTGCACCAACTCTCGGTCCTGCTCCCAGACTTCGACATCGCCGTCGTCGGGGAGTACCGCCGAGGAGACGTAGCGCTGGCCCATCTCGACGCCGTGCGCGTTGAACTCGTAGTTCTTGAGCTGGACCGCCTCTTCGAGGCGCCGCCTCTTCTTGGCGCCCTCGGGTGTGTGGGCCCTGAGCTGCGCGAGCCCCTCGGCGATGGCCGCCTCGTCGCTGCCGCCGCCGACGCCGAGCACCTCGAAGATCGGACCGAACTGGTCGCGGCTGAGGTTGGCCCGTTCGACGATCTGCCGTCCGACGGGGGCGCGTTCGACGGTGTAGCTGTTGAGCAGCTCGGGTCCGGCCTCGCCACGGATCACCATGGCGAGTTTCCAGGCGAGGTTGTAGGAGTCCTGGACGGAGGTGTTGGAGCCGAGCCCGTTGGACGGCGGGTGGCGGTGCACGGCGTCACCCGCGCAGAAGACCCTTCCAGACGAGTACTCCGCGGCATAGGCGTGGTTGACGGTCCACAGTGAGGTGGAGGTGATCTCCACGGGCAGGCCGGGGTCGCCGATGAGGTCGCGCACGATCTGCCGCGCCGTCTCCTCGTCCACCTCCGGCGGCGGCTGCTCTATGTCGTAGCCCCAGACCAGCAGCCATTCGTTCCACGGGCGGACCATGCGGACCAGGCCCATGCCGATGCCGCCGGTATCCGCGCCGGGCTGCAGCACCCAGTACAGGACGCTCGGCCGGTGGGCGCAGTACTGGGTGAGGTCGGCCTTGAAGACGATGTTCATGCTGCCGGCCTTGGCCATGCGGCCGTCGAAGGGGAGGCCGAGCTGCTCGGCGACCGCGCTGCGCCCGCCGTCCGCGCCGATCAGGTAGCGGGCCCGCACGGTGAACTCGTCGCCGCGGATCCGGTCGCGCAGCAGGGCGGTGACACCGTCGTCGTCCTGGGTGAAGCTGAGGAACTCGGTGTCGAAGCGGACCTTGGCACCGCGGGCCGCCGCGTTGTTCACCAGGATCGGTTCCAGGTAGGTCTGCGGCAGGTCGATCATCTCGCAGGGGCTCTTCGAGCCGTACTCGGTGGCCGTCGCGGGCCCCGTGCCCCAGCTGCGGATACGCCCGATCTCGTCCCCGGTGAGCGCAGTGCACAGCACCGTGTCCCCCATGAGGTGGGACGGACTGCCGAACGTCAGCGCCTCGGACTCGACGCCGAGGTCGCGCAGGACCTCCATGGTCCGCTGGTTGGTGATGTGCGCACGCGGGGTGTTGGCCAGCCAGCCGTACTTCGTCACCAGCAGGGTGCGGACGCCGTAGGTGGCCAGTGCCAGGGCGGCCGAGCCGCCGGCGGGGCCGCTGCCTACGACGAGAACGTCGGTGTCGTACGTGTCGTGCGCGTCGGTGGTTGCCATGGGTGGGCGCTCCTCGGTCATCCGGCCTGGGGGGCGAGACGGAAGGTGTAGTCGAGACGGCACCACTCCCCGTCGACCGGGCGGCCGTCGGGGGCGGGGCCGGCCTGCGGCGCGAAGTCGACGATCAGCTCGTCCTTGACGCCGAAGACCGTGTCGCTGTCCAGGTAGGCACCGCCTGACACGAACAGCTGGGTGACGAGCCTGCGGTGGCCGGGCGCGTCGAACATGAAGTGGAGGTGGGACGCGCGGTAGGGATGGCGCCCGACCGCGGCGAGCATCTGCCCGACCGGTCCGTCCTCCGGGATCGGGTAGTCCGAAGGCAGGATGGACCAGAAGGTGATCCGTCCCTCGGCGTCGGTGCGTAGCCTGGCACGGAGCACCGGCCCGTCCAGATCGGGGAGTTGGACGTCGTAGAAGCCGTCCTCGTTGGACTGCCACACGTCCACGACCGCGTCCTTGACCGGCGAGCCGTCGGTGTCCGTGACCAGCACGTCCACCCAGAGCGGGGTGCCGGGCAGCCCTCCGGAGATGTCGCTGCCGTGAGCGGCCTCGGGCGGGCCCTCCACATAGAAGGGGCCGAGCACTGCGGACGGAGTGGTGTCGGGAGTACGGGAGTTGGTGAGCAGGTCCACCACGCTGGAGACGCCGAGGGTGTCCGACAGCAGTACGAACTCCTGACGGTTCAGGCTGCAGATCTGCCCGGTGCGGGTGAGGAAGTCGATGGCGTACTGCCATTCGGCGTCGGTGACGTCGTTGGTGGCGACGAAGGTGTGCAGGTGCCGGACGAGGTCGCTCAGCAGGGTGCGGACACGGGGGCTGGGTGCCTGCCCGAAGCTCGCCACGACCTGTTCTGTGAGCCGGGCCAGCTTGGCCTCCGTGGTGGGGGGACCCTCGGGGCGGCGTCCCTGCCAGGCACCGGTCAGCATTTCCGCGATGCCCTCGGTGGTCAGCTCACGTGGGTTGGGGTATGGCGTCGAGGTGGCCAGTTCGGCCGCGCGGGCGAGGCCCGTCTCAGGCATGCCGAGGTCGCGCAGCGAGGTGGGACCGCCCAGGGAGACGATCAGGTCGTACACGCCACTGGGGGCGTCGGGCACGCCCAGGGCGTCGGCGATGCGGCGCATCACATCGGGCACCGTGGGCGCGTTGTAGGCCATGGCGTGCGGGAGGACGACGGTGTGCGTCTCGGCGTGCGGCAGGTCGAAGCTGCCGCCGAGGGTGTGGCACAGCTTGTGGTGCAGGCCCATACCGACCGTGGCGAGGCAGGTTCCGGCAAGCCATGCCGCCTGGAGCAGGTCCGCACGCGCCTCCCGGTCGGCCGGGTCGGCTGCCAGGCGGGGCAGCGCCCGTCCGATGCGGGCGATCGCGTCGAGGGCCTGCTGGTCGGTGACCGGGTTGGCTTCTGCGGAGTACAGGGCCTCGACGGCGTGCGCGAGCGCGTTGACGCCGCTCGTGACGGTCAAGGACAGCGGCAGGGTGAGGGTGAAGTCGACGTCGTAGACGACGGTTTCGGGCAGGATCGCGGGCGACGACCGGGTCACCTTGCGCCCGTGCCGGGTCTCGCCGAGTACAGGGGTCACCTCGGAGCCCGCGTACGTGGTCGGCAGGATGATCTGCGGGAGGTCTGTGCGCAGGGCCAGTGCCTTCGACAGGCCCGTCGTCGAGCCGCCACCGACCGCCACGATGCCGTCGGCATTGGCTTTTGTGAGCACGTCGAGGGCTCGCTCGGTCACCTCCACTGGTGTGTGCATGGCCGCGCCGTCGAACTCGTCCACCACGAGGCCGCCGAGCGCCTCACGGACCCGCGACGAGGCCGCCGCCAGGGACTGGCTGGACAGCAGCAGCACCCGGGAGCAGCCGAGCCGCTCGACCTCCGCACGGAGGCGCTCGGCTACGCCGGTACCGAACACCACCCGCGAGGGATGTGATGTGTAGACGAACGTCCCCATTGAGTTCTGCCTCCGTCTGTCATCCGGATACGTCGGTTGCTTGGCCACCGAGTATGCGAACGGTGTCCGCGAGAACTCCTGCACGATCCGCGCGTCTGTCTGCACGAAACGCGCATGCGCGCCGCGGAAGCGGTCGGGCCGCGCCACATACGTGGGACGGCGCGCCGGAGCTTGCACAGCGGTGTCGCCGGCGGTCGCTGTCCGGCTCGTTCCGCGACAGTGCGCCTCATAAGGGGCCGATTCCGTAGCGGGTCGGCCCCTGGCTTTTCCGGTGCCGGGATGGCGCTGGGATGGCCCCCGGCCGCTGTACGGCCCTGATCCGTATGCGCATTCCTGGGCGCTGAGGACCCTCGGAACCGCGGTGACTGCGCACGCGTGGGCGGGCGGCCGGAGCCAGTGGGGCCGGTAGGGGAGCTGCGGCGCCGGGTGCGCAGTACTGGCTCGGGCGGACGCCCCTTCCGTGGTGCGGTTGCTCGTGCCGGCCGAACGGTGCTGCGTGTCAAGGGTGTTCCGCGCCGGGCGATGCCGGGGCAGGCGAGCCCGGCAGATGACTGAGGACGCCGGTGGGGCGGCGTACGCCGACGGGTGTCGGTGTGCGCCGCCCCTTGGGTGGGACGAGGTGCGGGGGTGGCCCGCTTGTTCATGGCGGTTACTTCGGGTCGCGGTTGAACGATGCTGCCGACCAGCGGTAGCCGAGCGCGGCCAGGGCGATGGACCAGGCGAGGGCGAGCCATCCGTTGTGGCCGATCTCGGTGCCGAGCAGCAGTCCGCGCAGGGTTTCGATGGCGGGGGTGAACGGCTGGTATTCGGCGATCGGCTGGAACCAGCCGGGCATTGCGTCGATCGGGGTGAACGCGCTGGAGATGAGGGGCAGGAGGATCAGGGGCATGGCGCTGTTGCTGGCGGCCTCGGCGTTCGGGCTGGCCATGCCCATGCCGACGGCGATCCAGGTGAGCGCGGTGGCGAAGAGCGTGAGCAGTGCGAATGCCGCGAGCCATTCCACGAGGGTGGCGTCGGTGGAGCGGAAGCCGATGGCGACGGCGACGGCGCCGACGAGGACGACGCTGGCGATCGATTGCAGGACGCTGCCGACGACGTGTCCGATGAGCACGGAGCCGCGGTGGATGGCCATGGTGCGGAAGCGGGCGATGATGCCTTCGGACATGTCGGTGGAGACGGACACGGCGGCGCCGATGACGGTGGAGCCGATGGTCATCAGCAAGATGCCCGGGACGATGTAGGCGATGTACGCGGAGCGGCCGGAGCCGCCGATGCCGGCGCTCATGGTGTTGCCGAAGATGTAGACGAAGAGCAGCAGCAGCATGACCGGGGTGAGCAGCAGGTTCAGGGTCAGGGACGGGTAGCGCCGGGCGTGCAGGAGGTTGCGGCGCAGCATCGTGGAGGAGTCGCGCACGGCGAGGGTCAGGGTGCTCATCGGACGTTCTCCTTGGGCTGGTTGGGCTGGTTGGGCTGGTTGGGTTGGTTGGGGACGGTGGTCGGGCCGGTCAGGGCGAAGAACACGTCGTCGAGGTCGGGGGTGTGCACGGTCAGCTCGTCGGCCTCGATGCCGGCCGAGTCGAGCCGGTCGAGGATGGAGCGCAGGTCGCGCTGGCTGCCGTCGCTGAGGATCTGCAGGGCGAGGGCTTCGTCGTCCCGGGTCACCTGACCCAGCGTGGAGGCGGCGCTCTGGTACGTGGTCGGGTCGGTGAAGCGGAGCCGGACGTGTCCGCCGGGGATGAGCCGCTTGAGTTCCTCGGCGGTGCCCTCGGCGGCGATCTTGCCGTCGTTGAGCAGCGCGATGCGGTCGGCGAGTTCGTCGGCCTCGTCCAGGTACTGGGTGGTCAGGAAGACGGTGACGCCGCCCGTGACGAGTTCGCGGATGATGCCCCACATGGTGTGGCGGGCGCGCGGGTCGAGTCCGGTGGTCGGTTCGTCGAGGAAGATGATCCGGGGGTTGCCGACCAGGGTCATGGCAATGTCGAGGCGGCGCTTCATGCCGCCGGAGTAGGTGGAGGCGGGCTTCTTCGCCGCCTCCGCCAGGTCGAAGCGCTCCAGCAGTTCGGCGGCTGTGCGCCGTCCCTCGTGCTTGGGCAGGTGGTGCAGGTCCGCCATGAGGAGCATGTTCTCCTCGCCGGTGATCAGCCCGTCGACGGCGGAGAACTGGCCGGTGACACCGATCGCGGCCCGCACGGCCTGCGGGTCGGCGGCCAGGTCGTGGCCCGCGACCTGGGCCTGGCCGCCGTCGGCGCAGATCAGGGTGGACAGGATCTTCACGGCGGTGGTCTTGCCGGCACCGTTCGGGCCGAGCAACGCGAACACCGTCCCGGCCGGCACGGCCAGATCGATGCCGTCGAGCACGGTCTTGTCGCCGTACGACTTACGCAGCCCATTCGCCGCGATGGCCAAGCTGGTCATGAGAGGTGCTCCTTCTGGAAGCTGCGGGTCACAGGCTGCGGGCGGTGATGTCGCCCTGGGAGGTGGTCGCGTGGATGCTCAGACCGGCGGGGCCATCGTTCTTGAGGTCGTTGCTGATGCGGCCGTAGGTAGTACCGGCGTCCAGGGACGCCGAGACTCCGGCGGCGGCGGTGACGGAGATGTCTCCGGACTCGGTGCGCAGAGTGACCGTGCCGTGCACGGCCTCGGCGATCCGGATGTCACCCCTCGCGGTGCTGATCTCCGCGGGACCGTTGAGCCGGCCGACTTCGACGTCGCCGTCGACCGCGGTGAGGCGGATGCTCGCGGCCTCGTCGATCTTGATCTGGTGGTACGCGCCGTCGAAGGCGACGTCGCCGAGCCGTCCGACGGCCCGGAACTCGGCACTGGCTGCCTTCGCCTCGACGCGGGAACCGGCGGGCAGTTGGACGGTCACCTCGACGGATCCGGAGGGGCCGAGGTACTGGTTCTTCGCCGGGACCTCGATCCGCAGGACGCCGTCGCCGTATGCGACCGTGGTCTGCTCCGCCGTCTTCACGTCGCGGCTCTTCGAGGCGTTCGCGGGCCGGACCTCGACCGCGGTGTCGGCCCGGTCGGCGGCGATGATCTGGATGCGCCCCGCGGGGATGTCGAGGACGGCGGAGATCGGGGCGGGGCTGTCGAACTTCTGCATCACGCGCTCCTTTGTCTGCAGCGCGCCTCCATCGGCCCGCCGTTTCTGATGATGGAAAAGCTACGTTGCATTCAAGGATCTGGCAACAAAGTAGTTGCGAACTATTGCAGTCATTGCAGGTGAAAGGCGTGAAATTGTTGCAATGGTTTGCCGTCTAATGCAACACGTCTTATCTCGTTCATTGCAATGAATTGGCGGTGAACGCTATGCCATGGATGCCGTGGATGCCGCGGACGCCGCGGACCGCGATCGAGGCCGCGACGCCGGGAGGTGGGCTCACCCGACAGGGCAGCGTTTCCGCAGACGGGGGTTCCACGTCAGGCGTTCCGCCTTGATGTCTGACGATCCATCAAGGAAGTGCCCGGCCCGATGGTCGGCGGGTCGGGCACGGGTGTCCGGCCGCGTGGAGTCCTCGCCCCGCGAGGCGCGGCGGCGTCGGCTCCGGCCCGATTGGCACGACTGCGATCGGCGTGTCGGACTTTGACGAACTCTCTGTTCTCTCAGAACCGTGTTGCTGCAAGTGGGAGTGGCGTGACCAGCATCCGGTCACGTGGACGAGGTGCTCCGGCCGGAGACCGCATCCGAGTCGGGCCGGTCGGCCTTGCCGCCGGCTGACCTCAAAATGCCCGCCTTCCTGGTGGAGCCGTACGGTCCCACCGGCGAGGCGTCCTGTCGCCGCCTCCGCCCGGTTGTGGGCTTGCGATGACCACCTGCGGCCGCCGACCGGGAGGTCGACGGCCGCAGGCAAAGTCTTTGTGGAAAGGCCGCGTTGCTCACGGGTGCATGCGCGCGCCCTTGAGCACCTTGTCCACCGCGTTGCGCGGCCCGTACACGGCGATCCCCACCAGATCGAGCTGGTCCTTGCCCACGGCTCGTACCGCCGCCCGGTTGTCCCGGTCATTGCCTGTGGCGAACAGATCCGAGGTGAACACGGCACGGGGGAGCGAGCGGGACAGCGCACGACGGTGTGCGGCGGTCAGTGTCTCCTTCGTTCCCTCGAAGACCAGTACGGGCTGGCGGAACATCGGCAGGTACGGGGTGCCGTCGGCGTCCATGTACGGCTCGCCGATCACCTCGGGTGACACCGTGCCGAGCCCGCTGATCAGGAAGGCGGTCACGTTCAGCCGCTGCCAGTACTCAAGGTCGTCGCGCAGCAGAACGGCGATCTTGGTGTCGAAGCGGACAGGCATGGCCTCGTTCCCTGCACCGGTCCCGGGCCCGACCTCGGTTCCGGCGCCGGCGCCGGTCTCGGATTCGTTCGTGATTCTCATGCCGTGAGACTGCCGGGTGCACGGCTTCCCGGTCTTGTACGTTCTTTGCGTGATGCCGAGGCAGGAGATCTCAGCCTGGCGCCCACCGGTCGCGGGTGTCGTGGAGGTGTTCCACGCCCACTTCACCGAGCACGCGTACCCCATGCACGTCCACGACGCCTGGACGTTGCTCATCGTCGACGACGGCGCGGTCCGCTACGACCTGGACCGCCACGAGCACGGCACTCCGAAGGACACGGTGAGCCTGCTTCCGCCGCAGGTCCCGCACAACGGCTCACCTGCCACCCCCCACGGTTTCCGCAAGCGCGTGCTCTACCTCGACATGACGCAGCTGGACGAGCGTTTCATCGGGCCGGCGGTGGACGGTCCGGACCTCACCGACCCTCTCCTGCGCAGACGCGTCGGACAGCTGCACACGGTCCTCGCGAACCGGGGCGAGGAGCTGGAGGCGGAGAGCCGCCTGGCCCTCATCGGCGAGCGACTGCGCATGCACTTGCGCCCCAGCGCGACCATCGGCAGCGCAGCACCCGGCCGCAGCGTCGCCCGGAGCCTGCGCGACCTCCTCGACGAACGACTGATCGCCGGTGTCACCCTGGACGAGGCCGCGCGTACGCTCCACGCCCACCCCGCTCATCTCGTGCGTGCCTTCAGCGGCGCCTTCGGTATCGCTCCGCACCAGTACGTGGTGTCCCGCCGCGTCGACCTGGCCCGCCGTCTCCTGCTCGACGGACAGCCGCCGGGCGAGGTGGCGGCCGCCGCAGGATTCCACGACCAGTCCCACCTCACCCGGCACTTCAAGCGGATCATCGGCACCACCCCGGGCCTGTACGCCAGGGCCGTCGATTGAGCGTGGGTCATTCCGCTTCAATGCCCGGCGCCGGCCACGGCTCCCGGTAGGCGCTCTGGTGATGACGCAGGTCGATCGAGGCGGTCCAGTTCCCCCCGGGCAGCAGCCAGCCGCCGGCGCTGTCCTCCACGGCGGCGGTCGAGGACGGCCCGTCCGCCCGCGTGGCCACGGCCGACGTCGGTGGCTTGTCGAACGTGGTGTCGACCTCGACCTGGGGGACGACGCGCGTACATCTCGTCCGACCGGTCAGGAAGGGGCGCCGGCCAGGACTTCCACCTTGCCGGTGTCGAGCGAGTAGTACGCGCCGACCACGGCAAGGGCGCCCTTTCGCACGAGTGGGGCCAGGTCCTGGTTGGAGCGCAGATCTGCGGCCGTCAGCTCGACCTGGGCGCGGGCCATGGTCTCGACCGGGTCGGTGCCGCCTTCCTTGAACGCCCGGTCGTACGCCGGCTGCAGAGCCGTGGTGAGCGCCTGCAGGTTTCCCGTCAGCGGTTTGCCGTCGCGGATGGACTTGTACGCCGCCGCAACCGCGCCGCACCGCTGATGCCCGAGGACCACGATGAGCGGAGTGCCACTCGTCAGAGGCCCGTACTCCACGGAACCCGTGACCACCGGGCCGACGGCCTCCCCGCCGGTGCGCATCACGTAGAGGTCACCCAGCCCGGTGTCGAAGAGGAGTTCGGGTGGCACCCGGGAATCGATGCACGAGAGGACCGATCCGAAGGGTTCCTGCTCCTGGGCCACGAGCTGGCGCCGGGTCGGATCCCGGTCCGGATGGTGCAGGTCTCCGCTCACCCAGCGCTTGTTGCCGTCCATCAGTCTCGTGAACGCCGCGGCGGGCGTGGTCGGCCGCGCCTCCGGTGAAGTGTTGGTCACCAATGGGGTGGCGCTCGTCGACGAGCACCCCGCGACCGCGACCGTGGCGACCGCGAGTCCGCCGGCGAGCAGGGCTCTGCGATCCGAATGCGCCGTTCTGTCCATCGGTCGTTCCCCTCGGTGTGCTGAGGTCAGTCCGTACGTCTTGACCGGGGCGATTGTTCAGCGCGGCACGGCGACCCGACGGCAGGCGCAAGCGGATGCGCGCCGGTTTGCCACTGACGGCCCACGGGACCGGCGCGCTCGGGCGGCTGGTCGAGTGCCTGATGAACGAGACGGGACCGATGGGCGCGACTGCGGCGGAGTGGAACCGCCGGATCAGGTGGTCGACGGACGCCTCGGGTGCGGCCCCGCTGGGGCGGGAACCCCGGTCCCTCCGGCACCCGGCGCGCGCCGGAGGGGGTCACAAGGCGATCATGAGCACCGACGCCGTGACACCGACGACGACGATGATGGTGCGGAGCGCGACGGGCGGGAGTCTGCGGCCCACCCTGGCGCCGAGCAGTCCGCCGAGTGTCGAGCCCACGGCGATGACCGCCGCAGCGGTCCAGTCGACCTTGGCGACGGCGATGAAGACCACGGCGGCCGCACCGTTCACAAGGGTGGCGAGAACATTCTTGGCCGCGTTCAGCCGCTGCAGATCGTCCCGCAGGAAACTGCCGAACAGCCCCATGAGCAGCACGCCTTGGGCGGCGCCGAAGTAGCCGCCGTACACCCCTGTCAACAGCACGCCGCACCACACCGGCACCCCACCGTCCTTGCCGCCGCGCCCCTCGCGCTTCTTCAGCCACGCGTTGAGGAGAGGCTGAAGCAGGACGAGTGCACAGGAGGCCAGGATGAGTACCGGCACCACCGCGTCGAACGCCCCGGCGGGAAGCCGGAGCAGCAGCAGCGCGCCGGTCAGTCCGCCGATGAGTGAGCCGATACCGAACTTGACCAACCGCCGCCGCTGGCCGCGCAGTTCGCGCCGATAGCCGTAGGCGGCGCTGAACACGCCGGGTACGAGCCCGACGTTGTTGGACACATTGGCGAGCACCGGGGGATAGCCGAAGGCGACCAGCGTGGGAAAGGTGATGAGGGTGCCCGATCCCACCACGGCATTCATCGTTCCTGCGGCGATGCTCGCGGCCCCGATGGCCGCGACTTCGATGGCGTCCACCGGGTCACCTTCCGGAGATCGGTTCTTCGGCGGCAGGGTCGCCGGGCGTGTGCCGGTCGAGTGGCGGACCGCAGATCCGCCTCGGCTCGCTGACCGGTGCCGCATCGGTCGCTGCTGAAGGGGTCGCAGGGACCATGGGCGCGTCGAAGCGGTCCAACTCGGGTTCCTTCCCTCGCGAGGGTTGAGTGACACTGCGCCCGTCGTTCGAACCGGTACCGCAGATATGTGAAGTGCCGAGGAGAGCGTCGGCAAATCCGAGATCGCCGATTGCGGACCGGTCCGGCAGGTCCGACCGGGCCGCCGTACGGGGCATGCCCTGGTGTCAGTCCGCCAGGCCCGTTTTGAGGCCCGCGCCGCACAGCGGGACGACCACGCTGCGGTCCACCCAGTCGCCGACCGCCGCCCAGCAGGCGACGCCGGTCGTCTCGACGTAGAGGCCGCGGGCCGCCAGGTCCAGCTGCGCCTCACGGATCCGAGACTCCGTCACCGTGAGGAAAGTGCCGCCGGACTCCCGTACCGCAGCCAGGATCTGGCGTGCCCGCGGCGGTCGGGGGATGGCGATGCCTTCGGCGAGGGTGGGGGTGGCGGCTCCGTCGGTACCGGGATCGTCGAGCAGGCCGTCCGCCCCGGCGCGGAACGCGGCGGCCAGCGGCGACACGGCCTCGGCCTGTACGGCGATCAGCGCAGGCCGTTCGTCGATCAGGCCCTGGGCATGGAGTTCCGTGATCGCCAGCGCCGCACCGAGGAGCAGTGTGCCGTTGCCGACCGGTACGGCGATGGCGTCGGGGAGGCGGCCGCCGAGCTCTTCCCACATCTCGTAGACGTAGGTCTTCGTGCCGTGCAGAAAGTACGGGTTGAAGACGTGCGAGGCATAGAAGGTGCCGGGAGCGTCGGCGGCGGTCCGGGCGGCGAGCGCGGTGGCCTCGCGGCCGCCGGGGACGATCTCCAGGCGGGCGCCGTGGGCCCGGATCTGCTCGGTCTTCTTCGGGGAGGTGCCTTCGGGGACGTACACCGTGCAGGGCAGCCCGGCCCGCGCGCAGTACGCGGCGACGGCCGTACCCGCGTTGCCGCTGCTGTCCGCGACGACGCGTCCGGGGGAGAGGCGGCGGGCCAGTTCGGCGAGCATCACGGCCCCGCGGTCCTTGAAGGACAGCGTCGGCATCAGGAAGTCGAGCTTGGCGGAGACCGTGCCGGTGAGCGGTACGAGCGGTGTGCGGCCCTCGCCGAGGCTGGTGGCGGGCGACGAGAGGGGCAGCGCCTCTTCGTAACGCCACAGTGAATTGACGCGGGTGGTCAGGGAGTTGAGCGACAGTGGTCCGACGGGTTCGTAGTCGAGGTCCCACGGTCCGCGGCAGACCGGGCAGCACCAGGTCAGGGTGGTGGTGTCGGCGCGGGTACCGTCCTGGGGGCAGAGGTAGGTGACCATGCCCGCGAGCATGTCAGACGTCCGGCGGGCGAACGGCGAAGGCCCGGCACTGCTCATGGCCTCTCATGAGGGCTGGACACGCACGTCGCGGGCACGGTGGCCGACTCCTCGTACGCTTCGCCCAGAGGGCCGGGGCCGTCACCGTCCGCATCCTCGCCAACTGCGGCTCCGGCGCGACCGCGCAGGTCGTCGCGGGCATCGACCGGATGGCGGCACACGCTGCGGGTCGGCGACAACGCTGCGGTGGACACCGGGAGGGGCAACTCCTGGCGCCCGCCGTTCTGATGGCGTGCCCGTCAGCCCTCCGTGAGGTGGTGAACCGGACGAACGCGTGAGGGCGACCGCATCGGCGGCCGCCCCCACATCGTGCTGTTCGTGTGTCGCTAGCGCTGACCGAGGCCCTGGTCGACCGCGGTCATCAGCTCGCCGTCGTCCGTGTCCCCGTCCAGTGACCAGAACATCGCGCCGCCGAGACCGTGCTGACGGATGTACGCCGTCTTGGTGCGCAGCACCTGCGGGTCGTCGTATGTCCACAGGGTCGTGCCGTCGAACAGCCACGCGTGGCCGTTCCTGACGTCCCGGTGGATCGTGTAAGCCCCTGATTCGGCCAGCTTCTTGAGGGCCTTGTAGTCCTCGTAACCCGCGGCCCACGTGGCGGGGGCGGGGGCCGCGGCCGGCTGGCCGAGCCCGTCGCCGCCACCCGTCACCCCGGTCCAGCCCTGACCGTAGAACGGCATGCCCATCACCAGCTTGCGGGCAGGGGCGCCGCGCTCGATCCACTCCCGGACGGTCTGGTCGACGCTGAAGTCGCCCTTCGCGTACAGCGCGGACTGCTGCGCGGTGGTCGCCTCGCCGGAGACGTGGAAGTCGTAACCCTGAAGGTTCACGAAGTCGAAGTCCCGCATGATGCGGCGGACGTCGAAGCCTGCGTCGATCTTGGCCGGGGCGGTGGGGACGAACGCCGAGAGCTCGTAGTGCTTGGGCTTGGCGCCGTGCCCGTGTCCCTTCGCGGTCTTGGCGGTGCTCTTCGCGTAGGCGTCGAGCTGAGTGCGGAACTCGTGCGCCAGTGCCGTGAAGTTCCGTTTGTCCTCGGGGCGGTAGACCGTGTCCGTGTCACCCGCGGAGCCGGGCCACTCCCAGTCGATGTCCACGCCGTCGAAGAGGCCGGCCGCCGCGCCCTCGCCGCCACGCGTCCCGTCCACCGGCAGGTTGCCCTTGATGTACAGGTCGATGCAGGAGGAGACGAACGCCTTGCGGGAGGCGGCGGTGCGGGCCGCGTCCGAGAAGTGGGTGGACCAGCTCCAGCCGCCCAGGGAGATCAGCACCTTCAGGCCGGGGTGCTTGGCCTTCAGCTCGCGCAACTGGTTGAAATTGCCCGCGAGTGGCTGGGTGTCGGTGTCCGCGACGCCGTCCACGGATCCTGCGGCGTCCAGCGGACGGACATAGTCCGCCCAGGCGTCGGCCTCGCCGGGCACATTGCCGGTGAAGCACTTGCCGTCGGCGCTGACATTGCCGAAGGCGTAGTTGATGTGGGTGAGCTTGGCCGCGGCGCCGCTCGTGTCCAGGTCCTTGACCTGGAAGTCCCGTCCGTAGACGCCCCATTGGGTGAAGTAACCGACACGCTTGTAGGTGGCGGAGGACGCGGAGGCGTGGGAGCCGGAGTGGGAGGTGGACGCGGTGGCGGCGGGAGCCATTCCGGCCGCCAGCGAGAGGGCGCAAGCGGCAATGGCCAGTCTGGACAGGGTTCTTCGACGCATGGGGCCCGTTCCTGTGGAGTGCGCTGGGAGGTGCGAGAGCCGTGCTGTGTGGTGAGGAAACTATTGGTCTGGACCAAATGGGGTCAAGAGGGCTGCGGTGATGGAAGGCAATCTCGAGGCTCTGAGGCGCCGGGCGAGGCTGAGGGTTATCGGGATTTCTGCGCCGGTCCGGGCAGGGATATGCGCAGGGCAGGGCCGGATCATCACTTCGGGTGAAACTCTGGCCTGTGCTTGCGGTCCACAACCGACGGTTGCCAGGCTGTTGCAGACGGTCAACCTGTTGGGAGTGCCCTGTGACATTCGGTGAGCAGCCCGCCTATCTGCGCGTTGCGAGCGATCTCAGAGAGAAGATCGTCAATGGTTCGCTGCCGCCGCACACGCGGCTGCCGTCGCAGGCCCGTATCCGCGAGGAGTACGGGGTCTCGGACACCGTCGCGCTGGAGGCGCGCAAGGTGCTGATGGCGGAGGGTCTGGTCGAGGGGCGCTCGGGTTCGGGTACGTACGTGCGAGAGCGCCCGGTGCCGCGCCGGATCGCACGCTCCGGCTACCGGTCGGACGCCGGAGCGAGCCCGTTCCGCCAGGAACAGACGGCGGAAGGCGTACGAGGGACGTGGGAGTCGCGCAGCGAACAGGAAGAGGCGAGTCCGGAGATCGCCGAACGCCTCGGTGTGGAACCGGGTGACCGGGTGATGCGTACGAGATACATCTTTCGGGAGGCAGGGGAGCCGATGATGCTCTCCACCTCTTGGGAGCCCCTCGCCATCACGGGGCGCACGCCGGTGATGCTCCCGGAGGAGGGCCCGTTGGGCGGCTGCGGGGTGGTCGAGCGGATGGCCGCGATCGATCTCGTCGTGGACAACGTGGTCGAACAGGTCGGCGCGCGCCCGGGGCTGGCGGAGGAGCTCCTGGCGCTCGGTGGCGTGCCGGGCCATGTGGTGATGGTGATCGGGCGCACGTACTACGCATCGGGGCGGCCGGTCGAGACGGCGGACGTGGTGGTGCCCGCCGACCGCTACCGGATCGCCTACCACCTTCCTGTCAGATGATCAGGCGCCGGCGTTCGGTGCCGAATGCCGAATGCTGGCTGTGCCGAATGCTGGCTGTGCCGGGTGCCGGGTGCCGGGTGCCGGGTGCCGGATGTCGGACGGGCGTCCGCGCGTGCCGGGCCAGGCGTTTCGGGTCTCGGGACGCGGATTTCCTGTCGGGTGACCGATACTCGGACGGCCTGTCCGGCGTCCGGGATGACGGGTTGACGTCTGCTCAGGTCCCGTAACTTTGCGCTGGAACCCATCGCGCCGCAGACCGAGACCAATGCCTACAGCGGCTCGCTGTCCTGGTCGAACTTCTTCTCGCGGATCACTCGCAGACACCCGGGCCGAGTCTGGTATATCTTCCTCAACCTCGCCATCGCGCTGACGCTGATGAAGATGAACCTGTTCGCGGCCCTCAGTGAGCTGCTGGGCTTCTGCTCGAACGTGGGGATCGCCTGGATCGCGGCCGTCGCCGGCGACCTGGTGATCAACGAGCGGATCGGGCTGAGTCTGCGGTACATCGGGTTCAACATCACCGCCACCCGTACCTGCTTGGTCTGCGACACCTCCTGCGAACCTCCGGACATCGCCGACTGCCCCGTCCGGTCGGGGGTGATCTGCTCGCTGTGCTGCTCGCCGGACGCGGAGTGCGGGGACGTCTGCCGCAAGGAACCGGCTGACGGACCGGTTCCCGTGCCGATGCCCGACCGTACGGGCCGCCGGCCCGACAGGAAGCCCAAGGGCTGTCCCGTCATCCTGGCGGGCGCACGACGACAGCTGCGGCATCTCGCTGCGTTGTCGGAACGCTGAGTACGCCCCGCATGAGGACGCTCCTCCGTCTTGCGATGCACCACATACGACACCGCGCGCTGATTCGCCAGGGGTCACGGGACAGCCCTTGGCCAGGGTCTTTCGTTCTGGGTATAGGGCGCATCGCGAGCGATGCGCCCCTTCGTGATGGCCGGATCGGTATCTCTTTGTGTAATTACGTACTCGTTCCGTGAAGGTCAGGCGTACGCTCGGGCATATGCGTACTGCGGTTTCCTGGGGATCTTTAGAGTCGCGCACGCCGTTCAGGGGAGGGGTGCCATGCTCGGGAGGGACACGATGAGCGACGGTGGGGCCGTGCTCCCTTGGCTGGTGATAAGGCAGGACGACAACGGCAATCGTTACCGCGTCGGCAGGTATGCCACACAGGACGAGGCGCAGAAGATCGCCGACAAACTCGACGGCCGAGGCCACAAGCAGCTCTATTGGGTGGAGCGCATGGGGCAGAGCGCGCGCCCCTGACCGCGGTCTCCGGGGAGTTACGCTCCGGCGTATGAACGATCGCGTGGTGGTGGCCGGAGCCGTCTACGACCAAGGACGCCTGCTGGCCGCGCGGCGCAGCGCTCCGCCCGAGCTGGCCGGTCGCTGGGAGCTGCCCGGTGGAAAGCTGGAGCCGGGGGAGACCGGCGAGCAGGCGCTCGTACGTGAACTCCGCGAGGAGCTGGGTGTCGAGGTGGAGCCCCTGGAGCGCATCCCGGGCGAGTGGCCGCTGACGCCCGGCTACGTGCTCCAGGTGTGGACCGCGCGGCTGGTCTCCGGCGTGCCCGCCCCGCTCGAGGACCACGACGAACTGCGATGGCTCGGACCGGGCCAGAGTGGCACGGTCAACTGGCTGGACCAGGACCTTGCTGCCGTGGCCGAGGCCATGCGCCGCCTCCCGGACGGGGCCGTCCCGGACGAAACCGCCCATGGCGGGACCGCCCCGGACGGAGTCTTCCGCGACGGGACCGCACCGAGCGGCGGTCTGCCGGACGGCGCACACCGCTGAATGCGCGCCCCATGCGGTGTGCGCGGCGCCGTACTTTGCACCCGTACGCCCCACGTGTCGATCTCGGCGATACTCTGCCCCAAATATCGGGTATGTGCTGATTAGCCCCCATAAACAGGACATTCCCTGCTGCTGGTCTTGGGAAGTGATCGGCGTGATCGATACCGAAGGCGACTGCGCCGAGTGGACCTTTCCGGCTCTGCCTGGCGCCGTGCGCTCCGCTCGGCACGCGGTCCATGAGGCGCTGCGCGGCTGGGGGCTCGACACGGCCGTCGGTGACATGACCGTTCTGCTGGTCAGTGAGCTGGTGACCAATTCCATGCGGTACACCTCGGGCCCCATCGGCGTACGACTGGTGCGCCCCCATCCCGATGGCGAGACCCCGGACGCCCGCCCCGGACTCCTTGTGGAAGTCTCCGATCCGCTTCCGGATCCGCCCACCGAACGCGCTGCGGGACCTGACGACGAAGGGGGCCGGGGACTGCAGCTGGTGGCTTGTTCTGCTCGCCGCTGGGGGACGCGGCGTGGAAAGAGTGGCAAGACGGTGTGGTTCGAGCTGGCCCTCCCCGGTTAGGAGTGGGGGTGGGACGCACAGCGATCACCAAGGGTCGGACAGTCTGGCCGAAAGGGACTGAGACCTTGCTGTGATCGTGAACGCCGTGTCGGTAAGCGCCGTAGTGCTGAATACTGCGGGCAGGACCGGTCCGGTGGGTGAGCTGGAGGGGACGGTCGCGTGAGCGAAATACCTGGGACAGCGGGCACTGTCGTGTGGCAGAGCAGCCCGCCTGGCTCGATCTATGACTACATCAGGGTCGCCTCTTTCTCGATCGGCCCCGACGGTCTGATCGAGCAGTGGAGCCGCCGGGCCACCGGTCTCTTCGGCATTGCCGCAGACGAAGCGGTGGGCAAGGATCCGGTCGAGGCCTTCATGCCCGCCGAGCTGCGCTCGGACGGCCATCGCCGGGTCGGCGAGATACTCGACGGCAAGGAGTGGACGGGCCTCGTCCCCTTCCGGATGCCGGGCGCGGAGGCCGTCCACGGGGTCGCCGAGCTGTATGTGATGCCCAGCGAGACGGGGAGCGGGGAACGGGCCGCGGTCTGTATCGTCGTGGACGTCCGCGCGTTGCGGCGCATCGAGACGGACCTGGCGGCATCGCAGGCCATTTTCGGCCAATCTCCCTTCGGTTTCGTGTTGTTCGGTACGGACTTCACGGTCGTACGCGCCAACCAGCGCTTCGCCACCGTCTTCGGCGGCCTGGCCGACGACCACCGCGGCCGCACGGTCGACGACTACCTCGCCCGCCCCGAGGCCGAGCGGCTCACCGCGACCCTCAAGCGGGTACTGGAGACCGGAGAGTCCGTCACCGATCTCCAGCTGGTCGGCACGACTCCCCGCCATGCGGAGAGCCGCCACTGGTCGATGAACCTCTACCGCGTACACAGCGGAGCGGGCCGCCCCATCGGCATCGCCGGACTGGCCACCGACGTAACCCGCCGTCATATCGCCGCCCGCGAGGCCGCCAGCGCCCGCCGCAACCTGGCCCTGCTCAACGAGGCCAGCGCCCGTATCGGCAACTCGCTGGACCTGGAGACCACTGCCCGCGAACTCCTCGACGTCGCCGTTCCCGGCTTCTGCGACCTTGCCTCCGTCGACCTCTACCAGGGGCTCCTCACCGGCGACGAGGCACCGCCCGGCAGCTGGGGCTCGCCTCGTCAGGAGCCCGTCGGTGGCTCCGCCGAACTTCGCCGCGTCGCCTTCGCCAGTGCTGTGTCGGACGCCCTGCCGTCGACCGTTCCCGACGCCGCCGCGACCGGCGGCGACACCGGCCCGCCCGCACTCGGCGCCGTACACCGCTACCCCTTCAACTCCCCTTGCGCCATCGCCCTGCGCACCGGTCATGTCGAGGTCGTCCCCGGAGACGAGCGTGGCTTCGTTCAGTCGACCCTCGCCGTGCCGATGGTCGCCCACGACACCGTCGTCGGCCTCGTCCGGTTCTCCCGCACGAAGGGCAGCGAGCCCTTCGGCGAACGTGACCGGGCCCTTGCGACCGAACTCGCCGCCCGCGCCGCGGTCTGTATCGACAACGCCCGTCTCTACCGGCGCGAGCACGAGCGTGCGCTGATCCTCCAGCGCAGCTTGCTGCCACCCGGCGACCCCGAGGCCGCAGGCCTCGACATCGCCTGCCGCTATCTGCCCGGTAACGCGGCCACCGAGGTGGGCGGTGACTGGTTCGACGTGATCGAACTCCCGGGGCACCGCACCGCCCTGGTCGTCGGCGATGTCATGGGCCGCGGACTGCGGGCCGCCGTCGCCATGGGCGAACTGCGGACCGCCGTAAGGACTCTGGCCCTGCTCGATCTGGAACCCGCAGAAGTGCTCTCAGCGCTCGACGAGGTCGCCCGTGGCCTGGGCACGCCCGGTGGCGGCACCGCTTCCGACGGCTTCGGCGGCGGCGCCCAGTGGCCTTCCCGGGCCTCCCACAAATCCCGCGACGCGGACCCCTCCGAGATCTACCTGGCGACGTGTGTCTACGCCGTCTACGACTCGGTCACCCGGCGGTGCACCTTCGCCAACGCCGGTCACCTCCCCCCTGTCGTGGTCGAGCCGGGCGAACCGGCCCTGCTGCTCGACGTCCCGCCCGGAATGCCGCTCGGCGTCGGCGGCGAACCTTTCGAGGAAGTCGAGGTCGAGCTGAAGGAGGGCGCCCTCCTCGCCCTCTACACCGACGGTCTCGTCGAGTCCCGTGACCACCCGCTCGACGAAGGGCTGCAGGCCCTGCGCGACGCCCTCGTCGAACCCGCCCTCCCGCTCGAGGACGTCTGCGACCACGTCCTGACCACCCTCGACACCCGGCACGGTGAGGACGACATTGCCCTGCTGATGGCCCGCATCCAGGGACTCCCGGCCGACGCGGTGGGCGACTGGCGGCTGCCGCGCGAACCCCGTTCCGTCGGCCGCGCCCGGGAGCTGGCCCGCGGCCGGCTGATCGCCTGGGACCTGGGTGATCTGGTGGACACCACCGAACTGCTCGTGAGCGAGCTGGTCACCAACGCCCTGCGGTACGGCGAGGGTGAGATCAGACTCAGGCTGCTGCGCGACCGCACACTCGTGTGTGAGGTATGGGACGCGGGTCTCGTCCAGCCACGGCGACGCCGGGCGCGTGACACCGACGAAGGCGGGCGGGGGCTGCAGTTGGTCGGTCTGCTGAGTGCGGCCTGGGGTTCGCGGCGGACACCGCGCGGCAAGACCGTCTGGTTCGAACTCCCGCTGCCCGACGGGCAGCCGGCTGCCGAGCGCACGGTCGAGGAGCTGCTGAGCATGTTCTGAGAACCGGACGCGCTGAGGGGGCGGTGAGCGCTCCGGATGCGGTGGTCACGGATGCGGTGGTCATGAGGCCGTTTTGAGGGCGGCGAGCCTGGCCTCGATCTCCGCGCTGTCGCCGAGACCGTCCAGTTGCTCGAACTGGGCGTCCAGGGACGACGCGGCGAGTTCCTGCTTGCCCATCGCCTTCGCCTCCTCCCGCCGCACTTTGTCCTCGAAGCGGCTGAGCTCACTGGTCGGATCGAGAACGTTGATGTTCTTGACGGCGTCCATCATCTGGTTCTGCGCCTGTGCGGACTTGGCGCGTGCGACCAGCTCGTCCCGTTTGGCCTTCAGCTCCGTCAGCTTCGACTTCATCTGGTCCAGGCCGGACTTGAGCTTGTCCACCACCTCCGTCTGCGAGGCGATCGTGGGCTCTGCGGTCTTCGCCTCCTTCTCCGACTGGAGCTGCCGCCCCAGCGCGACCTTGGCCAGGTTGTCGAACTTGTCGGCCTCCGGCGCCGACCCGGCGGCCCGCAACTCGTCCGCCTTGCGACTGGCGGCGAGTGCCTTGTCGCCCCACTCCTTGGCCGCGTCGGCATCCTCCTGATGGTCCTGCTCCATCAGCCGCAGATTGCCGATGGTCGCCGCCACCGCCTGCTCGGCCTCCGCGATGTTCGCGGTGTAGTCGCGGATCAGCTGGTCCAGCATCTTCTGCGGATCCTCCGCCTGATCCAGCAGCGCGTTGATATTGGCCTTCGCCAGCTGAGTGACGCGGCCGAGGATGGTCTGCTTGGTCATGGCACCTCTCCTTGGTGTGGACTGCGGGAACGCCGGTACGGACCCGATGAACGCTTCCGATGCATGCGCTGCCGAGGGCTCAGAAGCGGCCGCCGCCGCCCCGTCGGCCACGAGTGCCTCCGCCGCCGAAGCTGCCGGGGCCGCCGCCTCCGCCCCCGCCGAACCCGCCGCCGAAACCTCCCCCATACCCCCCGCCCCTGCCTCCGCCCAGGAGTCCGCCGAGGATGATTCCGCCGAGGACGGCGCCGCCGACCCCGCCGCCCCCTCCTTGTACACCGCCCGGACCGTTCCGGTTCCCGTATGCCTGCACATCCTGTTCGGCCAGGCTCTGCGCCTGCCCGGCCAGCGAGTCGGCCTGATGGACCTCCGCCAGCGCACCCTGCGGATCGTCCGCACCGGCCAGCTGCCCGGCCCGCTCCAGCCGCCGCTGGGCCTCCGCGAGCCGGGTCCGGGCCTGACTGCCCACCGCCCCCCGGTTCGTCGAGATGTAATCGGCGGCGGCTGCGATCGCCGAGCGTGTGGTGAGCACCGCCTGGTCGAGCAGGGACCGGGCCCGTCGATCGCCCTGCTCCCGCTCACGGGCCCCGGCCAACGCCTCGTCCAGCGCCGCATCGGCCTCCTGCACCCTGCGCAGCGCATCGATCGGGTCGTAGGGGCCGGCCTGCTGCTCCCTCTTCACCTCGCCCAGCACCGACCGGGCGCGGGCGATCCGGCCCCGAAGATCCGCGGTGGACACTCCCTCGGCGGTGCCTTCGAGCAGCCCGTCCGCATCGGCCAGATCGGTTTCCGTCTCGGTGAGTGCGGCCGGCAGTTCGGCCGCTGCCCGGGCGAGTTCGTGGGCACGCCGGTCCACGGCGTCGACGAGGGTGGTCGCCTGGTCGACCGCGCCCTCCGCGGCCCGTACGTACACCGCGGCCGACGCGTTGTTGCCCCCGTCCACGGCCTGCCGCGCCTGGTTGAGGCTGGACGTCGCGAAGACGAGACGGTCCTTCGCCTGCTCGATGTCGCCGGCGACGGAGGAGGAGGCCGATTCCGCGTAGCGGCTGCGCAGGGAGGCCAGGGACGTCTCGGCAGCCGACACCCGGCCGGCGAGCGCACGGAAAGCGGCCTCGGCCGTGGCGAGGGCCTGGGGAGCGTTGCGTTCCAGGGCGCGCAGCCGGTCGAAGTCCTCGGAGACGGCGTCGAGGCGGGCGTTGGCCTCCGTGCAGCGGGCGATGATCTCGTCCAGCATCCGACGACGTGTCGCATCGTTCTCGGGGAAGGCGTCGTCCAGCTGCTGACGCAACCGGAATGCGGCCATCAATTCGCCTTTCGCGAAGGTGACGGCCTCGGTGAACGGGGCGGCGGCCTCTTCCCCGAACTGCGCAGTGGCAAAACCGAGTTCTTCCTCGCTGGTGCGGACCGCGTCGTCGGTGCCCACCAGCGTCTGCTTGGCCCGGGCATCGAGCTCGGGCAGCGGAGTCGCCGGCTGGGGCGGCCCGCCAGACGGCGCGGCGCCCTGCCCCCAACCCGTCGCCCCGGGAGTGGTGCGGGTCGTGGCGCGCCTCTTCCGGCGGGCGTACGCATAGGCGGCTACGGCCCCCGCTCCGCCGACGAGGACCACGGGGAGCAGCAGGTCCCCGGTGCTCGTCCCACCGGAACCGCCTGTTCCGGGATCGGCCACGCCGGGAGTGACAGCGGGAGTCGGTACGGGCTTTCCGGCCACCACGGCGGCGTAGCCGTCGGCCGCGCCGATCGCGGCGCCCGCCCAGTCGTTCTGCCTGAGGGCGGGCTCGATCGCCGTGGTCGCCACGTCCTGCAGCTGGGCGTCGGTGAGACGGGAGCCCGGGTCGACGGTGTACGCGTACTGCCGGTCATGGGTGGCGACGGCGAGCAGCACGTCGTCGAGGCCGAGACCGTTCTTGTCGGCAGTGTCGTCGGCCCAGCTCTGTGCCGAACGGCCGGAGAAGTCATGTACATAGACGACGAAGAGCTGGATGCGCCGGTCGGTGTAGAGACGGTCGAGCGCGGCGGCCACCTGGCCCCGGCGGTCGCCGAGCGCCCCCACCTTGTCGGTGATCTGCCCGTCCCGGGACAGCGTGACGGGGTCGTCGGCGTGGGCGATCACCGCAGCGGGAAGGGCCAGCCAGCACACTGCCATCAGGACGGCGACGAGGGCGCGGCCCGGTATGGGAATCCGGGTACGGCTCACGAGCTGCATCACATGTGTGACGCTATGTGCACCCTCAGTCACCCGCGACCTGGCGATCCACCGGCGGAACTCCCTGGGTTCACGCGCTGCCGCCGGCGCCGCCGCGGCGGATCGACAACCCCGTCGTACAGGCGCATCCGCCACGACGCCTCCCGCCGCCACGGACAGCCGGGCGCGCGCGGATCGGGCAGGGTCCGGCGCAGCAGCTCCGCGTCGATCCGGGCGATCAGGCGCCCCGGCTCGGTCTGCAGCCGTGGCGGCAGTGCGGCCAGGATGTCGGCCGGCACGTCCCGGGCATGGGTCACGTCGTCGAGCGAGCAGCCGCGGCAGGGGCGGTCGGCGAGGCCGGGATACAGGGTGCGGCCGGGAAGCCGGAAGAAGGAGCGGCAGCGGCCCAGGGCCACGGCGGTGACCCCCGGGAAGATCTCGTACAGACCGCTCTCATGCTCCACGTGACGGATCGCTGCACTGGTGGAGGGGGAGAGCCGACGGATTCTGCCCGGCTCGCGCAGCCATCCGGGCGTTCTCTGCTGAGCGGCGCGCAGCGCGCCGGGCCGGTTACGCGGCATCGGCCTTTCGGCAGGAGGTCGTCCTGCCGGTCATACTGCCACGGCACGCCGAATATCAGGGGGTAGCGGAAGTGCGTACGCGTATGGAGGGCATGACGAGGGCTGTGCGGAACGGGGCGGCCCGGTTCCGCAGGACCGGGATGGGGCGGACCTGGCCGCGGCGGGTCGCGCTGGGCGTCGTCCTGGTGATCGTGGTCCCGCTGCTCACGGCCGGTGCCACCCTGCGGCTCAACTACTCGGGTGATCCGGGCACCGGAACCCGTACCCGCGGCCGGGATGCCATCTGGCTCGGACACGCCTGGGTCGACGGGCGCAGAAGCGACAAGGCTCTCGCCGCGTTTACCGACCGGATCAGGGGGACAGGGATCAAGGACCTGTACGTCCACGCGGGACCCCTGGAACACGACGGCACACTGCCCGCGAGCCGCTACCCGAAGGTGCGGTGGCTGATCGATGCCGTGCACCGCACCCTGCCCGGCATCCGGGTGCAGGCCTGGCTCGGGGACGTACTCGCGACCGAAGGGCCCGACGGGCTGCGCCTGGAGCGGGCCGCCACCCGCACCGAGGTGGTCGCCTCCGCGCGGCAGATCCTCGACGCCGGTTTCGACGGTGTCCACTTCGACCTCGAGCCGCTGCACTCCGGCGACCGTCACTACCTCTCGCTCCTCGACGACCTGCACGCCCTCACGAAGGCCCGCAGGGCTCCGCTCTCCGTCGCCGCGCACCAGATCGACCCGCTGCCTGCGGCACACAGGGTCGTGGGCGCGCTCAGCGGCAGCCCCAAGTGGTGGTCGCAGAAGTTCTTCGGGCAGGTGGCACAGCGCGTCGACCAGATAGCGGTGATGTCGTACGACACCTGGATGCCGCTTGAGGGGATGTACGGCGGCTACGTCGCCGAACAGACCGCGCTCGCCCTGGAGGTGACGCCCCCGGAGACCGATCTGCTGATGGGGCTGCCGTTCTTCCACGAGGACGACCTCGGACACCACGAGTCCGCGGAAACGGTCGCGGCCGCGGTCCGCGGCACCAGACTGGGTCTGGGGCGCACGGACCGCGGCCGGGAGCGGTTCGGAGTCGCGCTCTATGTCGACTTCGCGGCGCGGGAAGGCGACTGGGCGGCATACCGCGCGGGCTGGAACTGACGCGGTGCGCGGCGCCCGGCGTCAGATGGAGAACTGCTCCTTGGCGAGCAGCGGACGCACCTTCGACCGGAACCCGCCCGTCCGGAAAGGCTGCTGGAGCAGTCCGGGGCGGATCGCCTGGGCCAGCGCCGCGGCGATCATGCCCTGGTCGAGGGCGAGCAGGTAGTCGCTGACCCGTCCGGTACGGACATTGACGGAATCCCGGAAGCCGTACCCGTCGTGGTAGGCGCCGAAGTCACGGTCGAGCGCACGCAGGTTGGCGATCGCCTCGACCGGCGCGAACGGCAGGGCGAGGAAAGATGCGTGCGGGGTCACCACACCGTTGGTGAACGCGGACGCGGGCGGCAGGGGCGCGCCGTCCGTGGTGTACGTGCGGTCGGTGTTGGAGGCATAGCCGTCGACCTGCATGCCGATGGCGTCGACGCCGTACTCCTGGTACCCGCCCTCGGGAACGTTGGCGGGAGAGAAGCCCCAGTACCCGTACGCCGCTTCCTTCATGCCGTGTTCGATCTGGCTGCGGACGTAACGCTGATGGGTGAGGCCCCAGGACTGCGGCGACCACTCCGGCTCCGGCACGAACAGCGGCACCATCAGCGCCTCGAACATCGAACCGCCCCAGCTGGGTATGAGCCTGCGGCCGCGGTGCGTGTAGTGGCCCTGCCAGACGCGGATGCCGTCCATGACGACGTACGAGCCCTGCGGATGCTGTTCCTGCTCGTTCTCGGGAACCATCGTGCGCAGCAGGTGCCAGTAGTGGTCGGAGGGCAGTGAGCCGTCCGCGATGCCCAGATAACTGGCCATGCGGGGCTCGGTGTTGAGTGCGCCGTAGTGATGTCCGGTGGGCTCCTCGGTGTCGGGCCAGAAACCGCCCCGCAGCTGACCGGGGCCGGCGACCGGGTCGGACGGGTCGTACGGCGTGTAGTAGTACGACCAGTCGGCGGTCGCCAGGATGCGGGCGATGCGCGGCCGCAGCGCGGGCGAGGCGTCGGTGGCGATGCGCAGGCCGGTGATCAGCCAGGCGTTGTCGACGGAGGAGAGGAACGGCCGGACCGGGTCCCCGGTGCCGGGCCACTCGGTCAGTACCGAACCGTCGTGCGCGTCATACCAGTTGAGCCAGAAACCGTGGTGGCGCTCCAGCTTCTCCACAGTCCGGACGGTGCGCTCCAGCCTGCGGTGCATCGTGGCATCGCTGATCACTCCGAGCCCGGCGGCGGCGACGGTCGACCAGAGACCGCAGCCGATATTGGTGGGCGATGTCTGACGGGACTGGACCGGGCCACCGGAGCCGCTGACATCGATCTTGTCCGTGGCCAGACCGAGGTCGGTCGTCATTGCCTCGATCGAGTGATACGTATCGCGGAACCAGCGCAGCAGCAGCGGTGTATCAAGGGCATGAACAGATTGCGCGGTATGCGCGGATCGAACGGCACGAGCGGCCGGCGCGGATGGCGCGGACGGCACGGCGCTCGCGGAGGACGCGGACACGGCTCCCAGGGACAGGGCGGCAGCCCCGGTCCCGGCGGCGGTGACGAATGTGCGACGGTCCATGAAGGTCCAGCTCCCGTTGGCAGAAGGGCGATGGGGGGATTTCGTGGCGTGCTCGATGCGGCGGCGGAGACGGGGCCGCGGGTATGGCTGCGCAGATGGCGCCGTTTTCGGGTATGGCCGTCGGCGCGGCCGAAGCCGTGGGGCTTCGGCCGCGCTGAACGGAGCAGCACAGGGACCGGCGGATGTCAGGTTCCGTCGGCTCCCGTACCGAAGGGGGCCGTCAGGTGGCCCCCGGTCTGTGAGTCGCCGTCAGCCGGCGATGCGCGGCAGGGTACGGGTGCGGCCCATCTCGCCCAGCCAGACGGCGGACGGCTTCGGCAGCCGCTCGAAGGTCTCCGGGTCCCAGCCGATCAGGCCGAAGGTGGGCTTGTAGGAGCCCCACTCGTAGTTGTCGAGGGCGCTCCAGGCCAGGTAGCCCTGGATGTTGAGGCCGTCCTGCAGCGCGGAGGCGACCTCGTTCAGGGCCCCGGTGTAGTAGTCGATACGACGGCTGTCGTCATCGGTCGCGATGCCGTTCTCGGTCACGATCAGCGGTATGTCGCCGCCGACGACCTCGGCGGTGTGACGCAGCGCGTAGCCCACCGCGGAGGGGTAGTACTCCCACTGCGTGAGGGTGCGCTCGGCGCCCTCGGCCGTCGGGATCGGGCCGTCGGTGCCGATCCTGGTACGGGTGTAGGACTGGACGCCGATCCAGTCGTCTCCGCGGGCGGCCTCGATGAAGATGTCCTCGCGCGGGTGGCGGTACGCGGCCGTCACGTCCTCGGCGCCGGGGAGGGCCTGGTAGACCTGGTTGGCGATGGTCCAGCCGACCTGGATGTCGGCGTTGATCCCCTTGACCTCCTTGACGGCCGCGTGGTGGGCGGCGATGACGGCCTGGGTGGTCTCGTCGTCCGGGGTCGGCAGGCCCGCCGGCGGGAAGCTGTTGTCGCCACGCCTGGCCTGGCCGGCCATCACGGCGATCATGTTGGGCTCGTTGATGGTGCAGACATGGCTGACGTCCTGGCCGATCACCGGTGCACAGGCGGCGACGTAGCGGGCGAAGAGCTCGGTGGCGCCCTCGGCGGTCCAGCCGCCGCGCGCCTCGAACCACTGCGGCACGGTGAAGTGGTGCAGCGTGATCATCGGGCGCAGGCCGCGCGAGACGGCGCCTTCGACCATGCGGCGGTAGTGGGCGAGCTCGGCCCGGGAGAACTGGCCCTCGGCCGGCTCGATGCGTGCCCACTCGATGGAGAACCGGTAGTCGGTGAAGCCCAGTCCGGCCAGCACGTCCATGTCCTCGTGCCAGCGGTGGTAGCTGTCGCAGGCATCCAGGCTGGGCTCCTGGATGTGGGTGCCCGCGGCGTGTTCCTTGACCCACCAGTCGCTGTTGGTGTTGTTGCCCTCGATCTGGTGGGCGGCCGTGGAGGCACCCCACAGGAAGCCTTCGGGGAACGGAACCTGGGTGTGAGTCATCGCAAAATGTCTTTCTGGTGCGTGAAGGGGTGTGGCCGGCGGGAGTGTGGGGTGCGGCCTCGTGCGAGTCGGTGGGGCGGGCTACTTCATGCCCGCCGTGGCGATGCCCTGGGTGAAGTGGCGCTGCAGTGCGATGAACAGGATCAGCACGGGCAGCACGACGAGGAACGCGCCGGCCATCAGCATGCCGTTGGAGCCACCGGCCTTGTTGGGGTCCGTGGCGAACGTCGCGAGCGCGACCGGCAGGGTGTACTTGTCCGGGTCGTTGGTCGCGATCAGCGGCCAGACGAAGTTGTTCCAGGAGCCGAGGAAGGCGAAGATCGAGAGCGTTGCGAGGGCGGGCTTCACCAGTGGCATCACGATCCGCCAGAAGATGTACCACTCGCCGGCGCCGTCCATCCGGGCCGCTTCCAGCAACTCGTCCGGGATCGACTGCATGAACTGCCGCATCAGGAAGACACCGAAGGCTCCCGCGGCGAAGGGCAGTACGAGGCCTGCGTAGCTGTCGATCAGCTGGAGCTTGCTCATCAGCACGAAGAGCGGCAGCAGCATCAGGTTGCCGGGAACCATCAGGGCACCGAGGACCAGCCCGAAGATCTTGTTGCGTCCGACGAAGTTCAGCTTGGCCAGGGCGTAGCCGAGCATCGAGCAGAACACCAGGTTCGAGACGGTGACCAGCACCGCCACGATGACGGAGTTCATGAAGTACAGCGGCAGGTCGAGCTTGTCGAGCAGGTCCCGGAAGTTGTCCAGGGTCCACTCGGTGGGGATCCATACGGGTGGGCTGGCCGACAGTTCGCTCGACGTCTTGAAGGCCGAGAGAGCCATCCAGAGGAACGGGGCGGCCATGATCAGCAGTCCGGCCGTGAGAAGGACGTAGGTCAGCAGCCGCTTGGGGTTCCGGGTCGTTGTCACGCCCGGGGTCCTCCTCACGCCCAGGGGACCGATCGGCTCCTTCGAGGGCGCCGTCGGGACGGCGCCGGGTGCACGGGTGGCGCTCATTTCGTGTTGTCCTTCAGCAGTCGGAGCTGGAGCACAGTGATGCCCATGATCACTACGAAGAGGACATACGCCATGGCGCTCGCATAGCCCATGTGGAAGAAGTTGAAGCCCTCGCGGTACATGTTCAGCGAGACGGTGAGGGTGGAGTCCGAGGGCCCGCCCTGTGTCATCACGAACGGTTCCTCGAAGACGTTGAGGTAGCCGATGGTGGTGATCACGGTGGCGTAGAGCAGCGTGGGCCGCAGCAGGGGCACGGTGATCCTGCGGAACTCGTGCCAGACACCGGCACCGTCGAGCTTCGCGGCTTCCCGTACCTCGGTGGGTATGGCCTGCAGACCCGCGATGAAGAGAACCATGACCGTGCCGAGGTTGCGCCAGACCGCCATGGCGATCATCGACGGCATGGCCAGAGTTTCGGAGCCGAGGAAGTCCGGCGGAGTGAGGCCCACTTCGGTGAAGAGCCCCGCGATCAGTCCGTCGCTCGGGTCCAGGACGAACCGCCAGACCACGGCAACTGCGACGATCGTGGTGACCACGGGGGCGTAGAAGCCGACCCGGAAGAAGGTCCGGGCCCGATCGATGCCGTTGTTCAGCAGTACCGCGACGACCAGTCCGAGGAAGATCGTCAGGGGGACGCCGATGACCACGAAATAGGCTGTGTTGAAGAGGGACTTGAGGAACTTCTCGTCGCCGAACAGATCGACGTAGTTCTCGAAGCCGATGAAATTCGCGTCCAGCGGACGCGTGACATTGCGCAGTCCGAAGTCGGTGAAGCTCATCAGCAGGGTGGCAAGGATCGGGAACGCCATGAAGACGGTGAAGAGGACGAGGAAGGGGGTGGAGAACAGCCAGCCTGCTGTGTTCTGCACACCCATCGAAGCCCTCTTGCGACCTGGGCGCCCCTGGGGCCCGGCGGCCGGGGACTGTGAGGTCCCCGACCCGGCCTGCACCGTGGCCGGCTGTGCGGCCTTTCCGGTCGTGGTGCTCATGGCTCCTACTTCACGAGGCCTTCGATCTCGGACTGCGCTGTCTTCAGCGCGTCCTCGGCGGAAGCCTTGCCCTGGGTGACCTTCGCGATGGCCTGGTCGACCTTGTCGGTGATCTCGGTCAGCTTGGCGAGCGAGGGCGCGGCCTTGGCGGTGTCCATCTGCTTCTTGAAGACCTGGAGGTCGGCGTCATCGGCCAGCGCTCCGGAGGTCCAGGCCGCGGTGTTGGCCGGCAGGTCCTTGGTGCGCTCGTACCAGTCCGCCTGGCCCTTGGCGTCGGTCAGGTACTTGATGAACTCGGTGGCAGCGGCCTTGTGCTCACTGTCCTTGGAGATCACCAGGGAGGAGCCGCCGGCCATGGAGACGGAGGACTTGTCGGCGGGGACGTTCGCCACCGCCCACTTGCCCTTGATCTGCGGCTGGCCCTCGTTCAGCAGAGTGACGTGCCAGGGACCGCCGAAGAACATCGGGACGCGGCCGTTGCCGAAGTCCTTCACCACGTCGTAGCCGGGCGCCACGGACTTGTTGGACAGGCCCTTGTCGAAGTACGAGCCGTACTCCTTGAGCGCCTTGACGGCCTCGGGGCTGTCGACGACTGCTTCGCCCTTGTCGTTGAGGATCTCGCCGCCGGCCGAGTACAGGAAGGAGTAGAAGTTCTGCACGGTGTCCAGGCCGCTGGGCTGGATGGACAGGCCCCACTTGGTACCGGCCTTCTTCTGGTACGCGGTGGCGAGGTCCTGCAGTTCCTTCCAGTTGGTCGGAGCCTTGTCGACACCGGCCTTCTCGGCCAGGTCGGTGCGGTAGTAGAGGACGCGGGTGTCGACGTACCACGGCACGCCGTAGGCGGTGCCGTCCACCTCGCCCTGGTTCCATCCGGACGGGAAGAAGTCCGTCTTGTCGAAGGTCTTGGTGTCCACCGATTCCAGGACGCCCAGATCGGCGAACTCGCCCATGTAACTGCCGCCCATCTGGGCCACGTCCGGCATGGTGCCGGCGGCGGCCGCGGAGACCAGCTTCTGGTGGGCGACGTCCCAGCCGACCGGGGTCACCTTGACGGTGATGTTCGGGTGCGACTTCTCGTAGACCTTCGCCACATCCGTGAGCTTCTCGCCCTCGGCCCCCATGGCCCAGACGGTGAGCGTCTGCTTCTTGTCCGCGGCGACCTCGCCGCCACCGGAGCTGCCGCATGCGGTGATGCCGAAGGCGAGGGCGACTGCGATACCGGCCGAGGCGGTTCTGGCGGTGCGGGACATGGAGGGCTCCTCCTTGAGCAATCCGAATGTATGCGCTGCCTGTAAGCGCATACATCACTCTGCGACACGCCTTCGGAGATGCGCAAGGGGGTGCTAGGTCACACTCGCGCAACGTGCTCGGCATCTGAATGTTCGATTCCGAACGGTAAATGGGATGTTTGTGAAATACGAAACCAATGATCCATTTCGCGGATATCCGGACCGAGAAGGCGGGGGCGATATTGTCGTGACCATGTCTTCGCTGGTGCATGACTTCCCATTCGATCCGTCGTACGGGTACACGCTGGACGACCTTCTGGGTGTCCCCGCCCCCGCTGCCCCGGGCGATTTCGCGGCCTTCTGGCGAGCACGTCACGACGAGGCCCGCACAGTGGACCCGGAACCGGA
The DNA here is from genome assembly GCF_029428675.1 of Streptomyces sp. JH14. GTDB lineage: Bacteria > Actinomycetota > Actinomycetes > Streptomycetales > Streptomycetaceae > Streptomyces. Next base: position 4,705,656 of record NZ_JAJNEL010000001.1, read on the forward strand.
GATCGGTCCGCTGGAGGAGGAGCGCGACGGGCTGCGGATCCATGGTGTGAGCTTCACCTCCGTGGGCGGGATCCGGCTCGGCGGCTGGCTCGCCCTGCCCGCCGCGGGGGCCGTCGAGCACGGCTTCGTGATCGGCCACGGATACGGGGGTCGGCAGGAGCCGGGGCCCGATCTTCCGCTGCCTCTGCCCCGGTCCGCCGCGATCCTGCCCTGCGTGCGCGGCATGGGCAGCCGCGGTCTGCAGCCGGCGATCCCCGAGGGGGCCGACGCGCATGTCCGCCACGGCATCGAGTCGCGCGACACCTATGTCATCGGGGACTGCGTGGCCGACCTGTGGTGTGCGGCATCGGCGCTGCACGCACTCGTTCCGGGGCTGGTTCCCGAAGGCACCGCGGGGGTTCCCCGGCTCGGCTATCTCGGGGAGAGCTTCGGCGGCGGGCTCGGTGCGCTGGCCCTGCCGTGGGACGACCGGTTCGGCGCCGCGCAGCTGACGGTGCCCACGTTCGGCAACCATCCGTTGAGGCTCACGCTGCGGTGCGCCGGCAGCGGCGAGTCGGTGCGCGCGTATCACCGTGAGCATCCCGAAGTCATCGAAGTGCTGCGGTACTTCGACGCGGCGACGGCCGCCGCGCATCTGAAGCTGCCGACGCTGGTGGCGGCGGCGCTGTTCGATCCCTCGGTGCCGCCGCCCGGCCAGTTCGCCGTACACAATGCGCTCGCAGGACCGCGTGAACTGCAGGTGCTGCGTGCGGGGCATTTCGAGTACGAGGGGCTCGCCGGGGCGGCGGAGGAGTTGCGGAGGAACCGGGAACGGTTCTTCGCGGCGTATCCGGGCTGACGCCTTCCTTCGGAGCATGCCGGGATCGCCGCGAGGAGTGGCGCGGTGGGCGGGTTGCCCTCGCGGGCCGTACGGCTGGGCCTTGCGGTTCGTCCCGAGTGGCGGCCGGGGTCAGCCGCAGCCGCAGCTGGCCCGGCGGGCCAGGGACACCGGGAGCATCAGGGACACCGGCTCGCGTTCCCGGTCGCCCAGGCGCTGCACGAGCAGTTCCACCGCCTGCTCGCCGAGCTGCCGGATCGGCTGTCGTACGGTCGTCAGCGACGGCCGGACGATCCGGCTCAGCGGGATCCCGTCGAACCCGGTCACGGCGAGTTCCTCGGGCACCCGCACCCCGCGCCGTTCCAGAGCGCGCAGTGCGCCCACCGCCATCTGGTCGTTGGCGAACAGCATGGCCTGGGGGCGTTCCGCGTCGCTCAGGCCCGCGTACCGGTCGAGCAGGGATTCCGCGGTCCGGGCGCCCTCGGCCTGCGTCATCATCTCGGCCCGCAGGTCCGGCGCGTCCGGCACCGGGAGTCCGGCGTCGCGGCAGGCCTCCTGGAAGCCGCGGAACCGCGCCTCGGCGTCCGGTGACGCCACCTCGCCCCCGATGAAGGCCAGTCTGCGCAGTCCGTGGTCCTCGATCAGGTGGCGGGCCAGTTCGCGTTCGCCGTCGGCGTTGGCCACGACGATGTGGTCGAGGTGATCGATCTCGCGCGGCCCGGCGAGCATTACCACCGGCAGTCGGCGGGAGATCACCTCGAGGTCCTCGGTCGGCACGGTCTGCGCCAGGACCGCGAATCCGTCGACCCGGCCCGCCACCTTCGCGACGAGGCTCTCGGGTCCGCCCTCCAGCGACGCGGCGATCAGCAGCGCGTACCCGTGGCGCCGCGCCGCCCGCTCCATGCCGCGGATGATCTGGTCGGAGTAGAGCATCACCGCGTCGTCGGCGTCGCTGTCCGCCTCCGCGTCGGCCTCGGCGTCCGGGTCGGCGTAGTCGGGGAAGCAGAGCCCGAGCACTCCGGTCGTCCGGCTGGCCAGGCCCCGTGCGTTCCCGCTGGGTACGTACCCGAGCTCCCGGGCCGCATCGAGGACCCGCTCGCGGGTCTGGGTGCGCACGGAGTCGGGGTTGCGGTAGACCCGCGAGACCGTCGCAATCGAGACGCCCGACCGCTCGGCGACGTCGTACACCGTTGGGGCACTCACCCGAACCGACCGTCCGCTTCTTCTTCCGCACCTGCACATGTTGAAAGCGCATTCACCCTAGATCGCGTGCTGTGCCACGAGCAAGGTCGCCATGAAAATAGACAGGTAACCTTGCAAGATTGCCTGTGCATCTTTTACGATGGCGGCATGCGGGAACCATCGTCCGAAGCCACACCCACCGAGCCGAGCGCCGAGCAGGTCGCGACGCAGCTGGCGTCCGTCGTCAATCGGCTGCTGCGCCGGCTGCGCACCACCTCGGCGGACAGCCTGCTCACCCCGACCCAGCGCTCGGTGCTCGCCCGTCTCGACGGGGAGGGCCCGGCCACCACGGCCGCGCTGGCCCGTGCCGAGTACGTACGGCCTCAGTCCATGCGGCTGACCCTCGGGGTGTTGGAGAGCCAGGGGCTCGTCGAGCGGGCGCCGGATCCCGCCGACGGCCGGAAGTCGGTCATGTCGATCACGGAGGTCGGCCGGACCACGCTCGGCGCGGTCAGAGCCGCCAAGCACAACTGGCTCGCCGAGGCGATCGCCGCCGAGCTCGACGGGGCCGAGCGCCGTACCGTCGCCGAGGCCACGGCTCTCCTCGACCGCCTGGTCGGGAAGTGACCGCCCCGGAACCGATACCGGCGGCGAATGTGGTGAAAGTGAACGTGAAGGCGACGAGTGACCGGCCTGCACCGGAAGCGACCACGGTCGCCACCCCCACCGGCCTCGGCCTCCTCCCGGTCACCGCGACCACGGTCCCCGGTCGCCCCTCGGCCGGCGTCACCCCCGGCCCCGGTTTCAGTGGGCGCCTCACCGCGCCGCTGCTCCTCGGATCCCTGCTCAATCCGCTCAACACCACCATGATCTCCACGGCGCTGGTGGCGATCGGGCACCAATTCGGCATCGGCGCCGCCCACACCGCCTGGCTCATCTCGGTCCTCTACCTGGCCAGCGCCGTCGCCCAGCCCGTACTGGGCAAGCTCGCCGACGCCCTCGGCCCCCGCCGCGTCTTCGTCGCAGGTCTGCTCGTCGTGCTCGCGTCCGGACTCGTCGGTGTGTTCGCGCCGAATTTCGGCTGGCTGATCGCCTCCCGGCTGCTGCTGGGTATCGGTACGTCGGCCGCCTACCCGGCCGCCATGTCGGTCCTGCGCGACGAGTCCCGGCGGGTCGGCCGCGTCACCCCGCGCCCCGTCCTGGCCCGGCTCTCCTTCGCCGCGCTCGGCAGCGCCGCCGTCGGGCCCACGCTCGGCGGGCTGCTCGTCATGGTCGTCGGCTGGCGAGGAATCTTCGCCGTCAACGTGCCCGTCGCCCTAGTCGCGCTCGGCGCCGCGCTGTTCTGGATCCCGGCGGATCCGGAACGCACGCGCGACGCCGGCGGCGGTGTGCCCCGGCTCGACCTGGACCCGCTCGGCATCGGCCTCTTCTCCGCCGCCCTGACCGTGCTGGTCTTCTTCCTGCTCGATCTCTCCCATCCGCTGTGGTGGCTGCTCGCCCCCTTCGCCGTGCTGATCGCCGTGCTGGTGTGGTGGCAACTGCGTCGCCCGCAGCCCTTCATCGACCTGCGGATGATCGCGGGCAACGCCGCACTCGCCCGTACGTATCTGCGCCACGGACTGAGCTATCTGCTGATCTACTGCGTGATGTACGGATTCACGCAGTGGCTGGAAGAGGCGCGTGGCTACTCGTCCGGGTACACCGGACTGCTGATGCTGCCGATGTCGGTCGCTGCCCTGGTCTGTTCGCTGCTCGGCGCGCGCACGAAGGGCATCCGCGGCCCGCTCACACTGGCCTGCGTGCTGCTCACCGTCGGGGCCGCGGTGCTGATGTTCCTCTCCGGTTCCACGCCGGTCGCCGTGCTGCTGCTCGCCGGAGCCTGCTTCGGCATCCCGCAGGGGCTGATCGGTACCAGCAACCAGGCCGCCGTCCAGGCGTACGCGCCCCCCGAGAGCATCGGTTCCGCCGCCGGACTCCAGCGCACCGCCCAGTACATCGGGGCCATCACCGCGTCCAGCCTGATCGCGCTCGCCTACGGCCAGTCGGCGAGTGTCGGCGGGCTCCATCTCATGGCAGCGGTCTCTGCCGTGCTCGGCCTGCTGCTGATCATCCTGACCGTCACCGACCGCGCCCTGCGCACCCATTCCTGACCACTCCAGGCAAGCACCGTCCATCCCCCAAGAGGAGCGCCACCGTGACCGCCACCACTCTCGATCCGAAGACCGCCCTGGTCGTCGTCGATCTGCAGAAGGGCATCGTCGACCTCCCCACCATTCACCCCTCCGCCGACATCGTCGCGAAGTCCGCGGCCCTCGCCGACGCGTTCCGCGCCAAGGGCCTCCCGGTCGTTCTGGTCCGTGTCACCGGCGGCGCCCCCGGCCGCACCGAGGGCGCCCAGCGCTCCGGTCAGCCGGCCGCCGACTGGGCGGACATCGCCCCCGAACTCGGCCCGCGTGACGGCGACATCGTGGTCACCAAGCAGCAGTGGGGCGCCTTCTACGGCACCGACCTCGACCTCCAGCTGCGCCGCCGCGGCGTCACTCAGGTCGTGGTGACGGGCATCGCCACCAGCATCGGCGTGGAGTCCACCGCGCGGTCCGCACACGAGCACGGCTACCACGTCACCGTCGTCACGGACGCGGTCACCGACATGGACGGCGGCGCCCACGCCAACAGCGTCGAGAAGATCTTCCCGCGGCTCGGCGAGACGGACACCACCGAGGCGATCGTCAAGCTGCTTGGCTGAGCCCTGTCGAGAACGTCCCGTTCGGGCCGAGCCCCATCGGTCCGATGGGGCTCGGCCCGAACCCGGTCACGGAGCGTCCCGGCGTCGGCCGATCTTGTTGCCCAGCCACACCAGCGGGTCGTACTTGCGGTCCACCGCCCGCTCCTTCAGCGGGATCAGCGCATTGTCCGTGATCTTGATGTGCTCGGGGCACACCTCGGTGCAACACTTCGTGATGTTGCAGTAGCCCAGCCCGTGCTCCTCCTGCGCCGTCGCCTTCCGGTCGAGTCCCGACTCGGCGGCGGCGTCCAGGGGGTGCATGTCCAGCTCGGCGACCCGCATCAGGAAGCGCGGTCCGGCGAACGCCTTCTTGTTCTCCTCGTGGTCGCGGACCACATGGCAGGTGTCCTGGCACAGGAAGCACTCGATGCACTTGCGGAACTCCTGCGAGCGGTCCACATCGACCTGCTGCATCCGGTAGTCGCCCGCCTTCACCCCTTCCGGCGGCACGAAGGCGGGCACCTCCCGCGCCTTGGTGTAGTTGAACGTCACGTCCGTCACCAGATCACGGACCACCGGGAACGCCCGCAACGGAGTGACGGTGATCGTCTCGTCCCGGTCGAACACCGACATGCGGGTCATGCACATCAGCCGTGGGCGCCCGTTGATCTCCGCGCTGCACGAACCGCACTTGCCCGCCTTGCAGTTCCAGCGCACCGCCAGATCGCCCGCCTGGGTGGCCTGGATCCGGTGGATGATGTCGAGGACGACCTCGCCGTCGTTCACTTCGACCGTGAAGTCCTCCAGACCGCCGCCTTCGGTGTCGCCGCGCCACACCCTGAACCGTGCGTCGTAGCTGCTCATTCGTACAGCTCCTCTTCGGCGAGGTACTTGACCAGCTCCTCCTTCTCGAAGAGGGCGAGCAGATCCGGACGGATGGGTTCGGTCGTCCTGCGTACGAGTTCGATGCTGCGGTCGTCCTGCGCCGTGGCGCCGCCGTCGGCCAGCCGGCACAGCAGATTGGCCGGCCGCCAGGAGCGCTCCATCGTGGGGCAGTCCTCGCGGGTGTGCCCGCCGCGGCTCTCCGTGCGCTCCAGCGCCGCGCGGGCGATGCACTCGCTGACCAGCAGCATGTTCCGCAGGTCCAGCGAGAGGTGCCAGCCGGGGTTGAACTGCCGGTGCCCCTCGACCCCGGCGCGGCGCGCCCGTCCCCGCAGCGCGGCCAGCTTCTCCAGGGCCTGCTCCATCTCGGGTGCCCGCCGGATGATGCCGACCAGGTCGTTCATGGTCTGCTGGAGTTCCTGGTGGAGGGTGTACGGGTTCTCGGCCGCCGCCCCGTCCTCCGGACCCTCCGCGCTGAACGGACGCAGTGCCTCCGCAGCCGCCTCGTCGATCTGCCCGTCGTCCACCTCGGGGACGGCGGACAGCCCGGTCGCGTACTCGGCGGCGTGCAGCCCGGCCCGCCGGCCGAAGACCAGCAGGTCGGAGAGGGAGTTCCCGCCGAGCCGGTTGGAGCCGTGCATGCCGCCCGCGACCTCGCCCGCGGCGAACAGTCCGGGCACGCCGACGGCCGCCGCGCTGTCCGAGTCGACGGCGATGCCGCCCATCACGTAGTGGCAGGTCGGGCCGACCTCCATCGCCTCCGCGGTGATGTCGACATCCGCCAGCTCCTTGAACTGGTGGTACATCGAGGGCAGCCGCCGCCGGATCCGCTCTGCGGGCATCCGGGTCGAGACATCCAGGAACACCCCGCCGTGCGGCGAGCCGCGACCCGCCTTCACCTCGGAGTTGATCGCGCGGGCGACCTCGTCGCGCGGCAGCAGTTCGGGCGGGCGGCGGTTGTGGTCCGGGTCCTCGTACCAGCGGTCGCCCTCCTCCTCCGACTGCGCGTACTTCTCCTTGAACACATCAGGGATGTAGTCGAACATGAACCGCTTGCCGTCGGAGTTGCGCAGCACCCCGCCGTCGCCGCGCACCGACTCGGTGACGAGGATCCCCTTCACCGACGGGGGCCAGACCATGCCGGTCGGGTGGAACTGCACGAACTCCATGTTCAGCAGGGGCGCGCCCGCCAGCAGCGCGAGGGCGTGGCCGTCGCCGGTGTACTCCCAGGAGTTCGACGTCACCTTGAAGGACTTGCCGATGCCGCCGGTCGCCAGGACGACCGCGGGGGCTTCGAGGACGAAGAAGCGGCCGGACTCCCGCTCGTAGCAGAAGGTCCCGCTGACCCGGGCACCGTCCTTCAGGACGCGGGTGACGGTGCACTCCTGGAAGACCTTCAGCCGGGCTTCGTAGTCGCCGTGCTCGCGGTAGTCCTCCTGCTGCAGCTGGACGATCTTCTGCTGGAGGGTGCGGATCAGTTCGAGGCCGGTACGGTCCCCGACGTGTGCGAGCCGCGGGTACTCATGGCCGCCGAAGTTGCGCTGGGAGATCTTTCCGTCCGGCGTCCGGTCGAAGAGCGCACCCCAGGTCTCCAGCTCCCAGACCCGGTCCGGTGCCTCCTTGGCGTGCAGCTCCGCCATGCGCCACTGGTTGAGGAACTTCCCGCCGCGCATGGTGTCGCGGAAGTGCACCTGCCAGTTGTCCCCGGAGTTCACATTGCCCATGGAGGCGGCGATTCCGCCCTCTGCCATGACGGTGTGCGCCTTGCCGAAGAGCGATTTGCAGATCACTGCGGTACGGGCCCCGCGCTCCCGTGCCTCGATGGCGGCGCGCAGCCCGGCGCCTCCGGCACCGACCACGACGACGTCCCACTGCTGCCGTTCGAGCTCTGTCATTCAGAAAAACCTCGGATCGTCGAAGGCGCCGGAGGCGACGAGATACACGTAGAAGTCGGCGAGCGCCACGCTGATCAGGGAGGCCCAGGCAAGCAGCATGTGCCGGGCGTTGAGCCGGCCCACCCAGCCCCACAGCCGGTAGCGCACGGGGTGCTTGGAGAAGTGCCGCAGCCGGCCGCCGATGATGTGCCGGCAGGAGTGGCAGGACAGGGTGTACGCCCAGATCAGCGTGATGTTGACCAGGAAGATCACGGAGCCGAGACCCATGTGGCCCCAGGCATAGTGCTCGTCGCGGAAGGAGAGCACGGTGTCGTACGTGAGGATCCCGGCGACCGGCACCGCAGCGTAGAAGAAGTACCGGTGGATGTTCTGCATGATCAGCGGGAAGCGGGTCTCGCCGGTGTACGTGGTGTGCGGCTCGGCGACCGCGCAGGCCGGGGGCGAGGCCCAGAAGCCCCGGTAGTAGGCCTTGCGGTAGTAGTAGCAGGTCAGCCGGAAGCCGAGCGGGAAGATCAGGATCAGCAGGGCGGGGGAGAGGCCCCACCAGCTGCCGAAGAGATCCCAGTTCGGGCCGTGCCGCATGGGGGCGCAGTTCTCCGCCAGGCAGGGCGAGTAGAACGGCGACACATAGGGGGCGGCGTAGTAGTCCGCGTTCGAGAAGGCCCGCCAGGTCGAGTAGACGATGAAGGCCAGAAGGCCGCCCGCGGTCGCGGCGGGCGCCAGCCACCAGCGGTCGGTGCGCAGATGGCGGGCGGCGATGGCGGCCCGCGAGGCGTCGTGCACACCGGACGGCCGGGCGCGGGCGCCGGGCCGGGCCGTCCTCTTCAGTTGTGGTGGTTCCGTACCTGGTTCCGTTCCGGTGGCCAAGGAACTCTCCTAGGGGGCGTGCCTGCCGCGGACGCCCAGACCCTCGTCGTCCGAGTCCGTCCACAGGGCGGCGTCGTACGGCGCCTCGGTGATCGTGATGATGTCGGTGCCCGCGGCGCTGCCGTCGGGGCGGTCGGCGCCACCGGCGGCTCCGAGCGGCTGCGGCCCGGTTTCGGCCGTGCGCAGCTGCGCAAGGCTCCGCTCCAGCCGTCCGACGGTGCGGACGAGGTCGTCGAGGCGATGTTGAACAGCCGTCAATTCGTCCTGCAGTGACATGACTTCTCTCACCTCCGCGGTTGCGGGTGGCAGTGCTCATGCGCATGCGAGTGTCGCGCGTCACATCTCCTTTGGGAAGAGAGCGGGCCGTTCCGGCTTGACCGGATGCTCCGCCGCGCGGGTGAGGTTCCGGGCCGGTGCGCCGTGTCGGCGCCGCCTCTCGTGCGCGGGCACCTTCAGTGGATGAGCGGAACCAGTGTGATCAACTGCAAATGCCACCAAAACGCATAATCCAGTCCATTCGCAGGCGAGTGGACCGGGCCGGCCTCGGAGGTATCAGCCATGTCCTACGTCGGCGTCCCGCGCGGGACGGTTCGAAAGCGCCGCTCGCTCGCGCTCTTCGCGACAGGTGTGCTCGCGGTGCCCGTGCTGGCCGGGTGCAGCGGTTCGGACAAGGCGGACACCACTGCCACCGTCGTACCGCAGGATGTGGCCCCCGCCCTCCGGAGCCAGGTCGCCGAAGGAGGCACGGTCCGCTGGGCGATCGATGCGATGCCCACCACCTTCAACGCCTTCCAGGCGGATGCCGACGCCTCGACCACCCGCATCACCGGGGCCCTGCTGCCGACGCTCTTCCCGCTCGACACCAAGGGCGTCCCACGGCTGAATCCGGACTATCTGGAATCGGCGAAGATCATCGAGCGGGAGCCCAAGCAGGTCGTGCTCTACCGGCTCAACCAGAAGGCGGTCTGGAGCGACGGCCGGGAGATCGGCGCCCCCGACTTCGTCGCCCAGTGGCGTGCGCTGAGCGGCAAGGACACGGCGTTCTGGACCGCCCGCAACGCGGGTTACGACCGGATCGAGCGGATCGAGCGCGGCAAGGACGACTTGGAGGTCCGGGTCACCTTCGCCAAGCCGTATGCGGACTGGCGCTCCCTCTTCTCACCGTTGTACCCGAAGCAGGTGACCAGCTCCCCGGACGCCTTCAACGACGGAGCGCGCACCACCCTCGCGGCGACATCGGGGCCGTTCCGCCTCAGCGGTGTGGACAAGAAGGCAGGCACCGTCACGCTGGTCCGCAGCATGCGCTGGTGGGGAAGCCCGACCAAGCTGGACTCGCTGGTCTTCCGGAAGGTCAAGCCGCAGGACCGGGTCGAGGCGCTGACCGACGGCAAGATCGACGTCGCCGACATCGACGCGGAGGCGGCGCACCGGATCGTGGCTGCGGCACGCGACAACGGCGGGAACGGGCAGCCGCTCACCCACGGCCCCGGCTCGGAGATCGGCCCGGCCGCCGCCCTGCGCTCCTGGGCCGTGGCGCACGGCTCCGACAAGAAGGCGGCGGCCGCCGCCCGGGCCGCCCGGGCGAAGACCCGGGCCGCCGCCGAGGTGTACGCCGCCGAACAGGACGGGCTGCGCGCCTATGCCGTACGCAAGTCCCTGGAGCCCGCCTACACACAGCTCGCGCTGAACGGCGAGTCCGGGCCGCTGTCCGACGACCGGGTGCGTCGCGCGGTGGCCCGTGCGCTCGACCGCCAGGAACTCGCCGACGCGGTACTGGGGCCGCTCGGCCTGCCCGCGACCCCGCTCGGCAGCCACCTGGCGCTGGCCGGTCAGCCGGGGTACCGGGACAGCAGCGACGCACTCGGCAAGCAGGACCCCAAGGAGGCCCAGGCGCTGCTGGCCGACGCCGGCTGGACGCGGGACGGCGCCACGCAGAAGTCCGCCGGGACGAAGGCGGGCAGCGAGGGCGAGAAGGCGAAGGGCAGGGCGGAGCGGCAGAAAGAGGCGGTCGAGGCCGAGAAGGCCGCGGAGGAGAAGGCGGCCGAGGCCGAGAAGGCCGCGGAGGAGAGGGCCGCGGAGGAGAGGGCGGCCGAGGCCGAGAAGGCCGAGAAGGCCGAGAAGAAGGCGGACAGGAGCGCCGGCAGGACGGCGGGCGCGGGCGAGAAGCGCAAGCCGTCCGCCGATGACAGCCTGTACATCGTGGGCGACCGCAACAAGTCCGGTGGTGACGACAAGCCGGGCGACGACGGCAAGCCCGGCCGCGACAGCAGGCCGCGCGACGACGAGGATTCCGGTCACATCCTCGCCCCCGCCACCACTGCGGCCGTCCAGAGCGTCTCCCTGCTGCGCCAGGCCGACGCCTTCACCAGCCCCTATGCCGGCGCTCCCGCCGTCGCCGACACCGGCGCCTCCGAGGGCGCCCGTGAGAAGGTCACCGTCCAGGAGCGCAGGACGGGCGGTGCGGCCGGGGCCTACGCCCCCGCCGGAACCGCGGCCCCGGCGGCTCCGGCCCGGGTCGCCGACTCGGCCCGTGGCACCCTCGGCAAGGACGGCAAGCCGCTGAGCTTGCGTTTCGTCCTGCCGTCCGGTCCCGGATCGGAGTCACTCCGGACCGTCGGGGACAAGATTTCGGCCATGCTCGATGCGATCGGTGTCCGCACGGAGATCATCAAGGTCGCGGACGCCGGCTACTTCAAGGACCACATCGCCGCCGGTGAGTACGACCTGGCGCTGTACTCCTGGCCGGCCACCGCCTACCCGGCCACCGACGACCGGCCGATCTTCGCCAAGCCGGTGCCCGCCACCGACGGATCCCTGCTGGTCGAGCAGAACTACACCCGCGTCGGCACGGACCACATCGACCAGCTCTTCGACCAGGCGGTCGCCGAGCTGGACGAGGATGCCGCCCGCGACCTGATCAGGCAGGCGGACGCCCGGATCTGGGCCGCCGCGGGATCCATTCCGCTCTATCAGCGTCCGCAGCTGGTGGCCGCCGACCGGAAGCTCGTGAACGTCGGCGCCTTCGGCTTCGGAGTGCCCCACTACCAGGACATCGGTTTCAAGAAGCCGCAAGCGGCCGGTTCCCCCGCGAATCGTAGGAAGTAGCAGGTCAGAACCTCAGAGGAAGCTCAGAACTGGCTCAATCCCCTTGCCCGCCGGGGCCTCGGCGGGCAAGGTCATGAGCACCTCTTGACCCGGGTAGCCGCTCTTCCCCCACCCATGAGTCTCATCGCTGAGTGCTGACCTCGGAGCCCCAACTCCGCGCACCACTCAGAGCCGCAGCTCCGGAGCCCCCCACCTCCGGAGTTGCGCACGTTCCCGCGTCGAGTTCCCCCGCGTGGGGGACCGTGTCCCTGACCACCGGTGAAGATCACCGGAACAGATGTGTACGCCGGTGCCAACATCGGGCGGAACGCGGACGCGACCGTGCCGAGCGGGACGGCTGCCTTCAGCCGGCCGTGGTGACCTGCGGCACTCCGGACAGCGGAAACCTCCACCGCGAAGAGCCGCTCTCCCAGGACGCGACGGGCCCGCCCCTCGTGGCCGGGCGCCCTCCCCTGCGGCCGGTAACGCTTGCCCGGGAAGCCGTCATGGCGCCAGCCCCGTACCATGGGGGGTAGCCGTGGCGTGTCCGCCCGGCGGGCGTACGAGGACTTGAGACCGACTAAGACGCCTGATCCCACGATCCGAGAGAAGCGCAAGCCACCCATGCCCACGCGCCACGACATCCGTAACGTAGCCATCGTCGCCCACGTCGACCACGGCAAGACCACGCTGGTCGATGCCATGCTCAAGCAGGCCGGCGCCTTCGCCGCGCACGCCGCCGAGCACCTCGACGACCGCATGATGGACTCGAACGACCTGGAGCGTGAGAAGGGCATCACGATCCTCGCCAAGAACACGGCGGTGAAGTATCACCCCAAGGACGGCGGGGACCCGATCACGATCAACATCATCGACACCCCCGGCCACGCCGACTTCGGCGGCGAGGTCGAGCGCGGTCTGTCGATGGTGGACGCGGTCGTGCTGCTCGTCGACGCTTCCGAGGGCCCGCTCCCGCAGACCCGCTTCGTGCTGCGCAAGGCGCTCGCCGCGAAGATGCCGGTGATCCTCTGCATCAACAAGACGGACCGCCCCGACTCCCGGATCGCCGAGGTCGTCGACGAGACGTACGACCTGTTCCTGGACCTGGACGCGGACGAGGACCAGATCGAGTTCCCGATCGTCTACGCCTGCGCCCGTGACGGCGTCGCCTCGCTGACCAAGCCGGAGGACGGCACCGTCCCGGCCGACAGCGAGAACCTGGAGCCGTTCTTCAACACGATCCTGGCGCACGTCCCCGCTCCGGAGTACGACGAAGCGGCGCCGCTGCAGGCCCACGTCACCAACCTGGACGCCGACAACTTCCTCGGCCGTATCGCGCTCTGCCGCGTCGAGCAGGGTGAGCTGCGCAAGGGCCAGACCGTCACCTGGATCAAGCGCGACGGCACGATGTCCAACGTCCGCATCACCGAGCTGATGATGACCGAGGCGCTCACCCGCAAGCCGGCCGAGATGGCGGGCCCCGGCGACATCTGCGCCATCGCCGGTATCCCGGACATCATGATCGGCGAGACGCTGGCCGACCCCGAGAACCCGATCGCGCTGCCGCTGATCACGGTCGACGAGCCGGCCATCTCGATGACTATCGGTACGAACACCTCGCCGCTCGTCGGCAAGGGCGGCAAGGGCCACAAGGTCACCGCCCGCCAGGTGAAGGACCGCCTCGACCGCGAGCTGATCGGTAACGTCTCGCTCCGCGTCCTGGACACCGAGCGCCCCGACGCCTGGGAGGTCCAGGGCCGCGGCGAGCTCGCGCTGGCCATCCTCGTCGAGCAGATGCGCCGTGAGGGCTTCGAGCTCACGGTCGGTAAGCCGGAGGTCGTCACCAAGCAGATCGACGGCAAGACGTACGAGCCGATCGAGCGCATGACGATCGACTCCCCCGAGGAGCACCTCGGTGCGATCACCCAGCTGATGGCGACCCGCAAGGGCCGCATGGAGACCATGACAAACCACGGTTCGGGCTGGGTCCGCATGGAATGGATCGTTCCGTCCCGTGGCCTCATCGGCTTCCGTACGGAGTTCCTGACGCAGACCCGCGGCACGGGCATCGCGCACTCCATCTTCGAGGGCCACGAGCCGTGGTTCGGTGAGCTGCGCACCCGTCACAACGGCTCGCTGGTCGCCGACCGCGCGGGTTCCGTGACGCCGTTCGCGATGGTCAACCTGCAGGAGCGCGGTGTCATCTTCACCGAGGCCGGCACTGAGGTCTACGAGGGCATGATCGTCGGCGAGAACTCCCGCGCCGACGACATGGACGTGAACATCACCAAGGAGAAGAAGCTCACCAACATGCGTGCCGCCTCCGCGGACACCACGGAGAACGTGGTACCGGCCCGGAAGCTGTCGCTGGAGCAGTCCCTGGAGTTCTGCCGTGAGGACGAGTGCATCGAGGTGACCCCGGAGACCGTGCGTATTCGCAAGGTCGTCCTGGACCAGAAGGAGCGCGGCCGCGCCGCGTCGCGCGCCAAGCGCTGACCCTCGGTCGGACCGTCCGGCTGCGGTCGGTCCGGCCCGGGACAAATGCCCGGCCCCCCGTTCTTCGGGGGGCCGGGCATTTTTGCGTCCAACGATGCAGGAAGCGTATGGAAGTACGCATATGCAAAGGATATATGGATGCCGTGATTTCGGTCACCCTTTGCGAGGATGCATGTACCCAAATCTCGGAACTTCTCAACTTGCTGGAAAAGCCGCACTGTTGCGGCCAGCATCGGCTCCATCGCGCTGGACCGGCGCGGTGGCCGAAGGTGTTGCGAACGTAGTTCGTTCGCAGAAGCAAGGGGGAAGTTGTGCGGAAATTCATAGCGGCAACAGTGACCGGCGCGGCGATGTCGGCCCTGCTGGCGGCGCCCGCCGTGGCGGCAGCCTCGGGCAATGACCCGATGTGCAGCCCCGGGCGTACGAAGCTCACCTGGACCGGCAAGGCGAAGCCGTGAGTGGTCACGCACCGGAAGGTTCTGGAGAACTGCACGGGCGGTACGGCGACGAAGACGGTCAGCGCGGAGAAGGTGTGCGAAATCACTGCTTCGGTGACGGCGACGGCGGGTTCGAAGGTGAGCGGGAAGATCGTTCTCGTGAGCCTGGAGGGGTCCATCGGCCTCGAGCTCAAGGCGGAGGGCAAGAGGGCCAAGAAGACTGCGGAGTCGATCAGTTACAAAGTGGGCAAGAACGGCACCTATGTGTTCTTCGCCGGCATCAGGAAGGCCGGTGGCTACTACACGCAGTGGCGGTGCGACCGTGGCACGAAGTGGATCAAGACCGGACGCTACGGCAAGGCCCAGAGCTGGACGACGGCGGTCGAGGGCGGTCTACGCTGTGGCACCAAGCCGCCCAAGGGTTCCCTGGCCGAGGCGGTGAAGAAGACGTACTGCTGAGCCGTGGCGACGGCGACGGCCTGCTGCTGATCCGATCGGCGGGTCCCGACGTCGTGTGTTCGGCAGGTGCCCCGGGCGCCCGGATCTTTCCGGGGGACCGGGGCACCGGTCCGTTCCGGCGACGGAGTCGCGGGAACGGGTCCATCGGGGCCGGGCGCAACCCGTTTTCCCGTCGAGATGTCCGAGTATCGGGCGTCGCTCTCCGGAACACGTGTTAACAGTCCGTTTCGGGTGCGTCTGTCTGGGATGACTTTGTCCGGATTTCGGGCGCTCGGGGGGTATCGATGTTGTCAAACCGAGACACTTTAAGTGTGGTTTACAGCCTGGTCGTACTTAATAGTTGGCTCCATTGAGCTCGGGTCAATGGGTCACGCGCTGTGGGGAGTGCCGACTCACGAGCACACGAGGTACTGCTCTTTCGTCGTCAGGGGTGTCGATGGAAGATCACGTGCCAATACTGTTTACGTGGACTCACGAGGAGGAACCCATGTGCGGTGCCCTGAGCGCCAGTGGGGGTGCGTCGTCCTGGACGGCGTGTCAGGCCGGTTTCGTTCATAGCGGCTCACCCGGCCCCGTCGCCGGCAACGGCTGACGATTTCTCAGCCCGTCCTACCGCTCAACTCGCGTTCCCGGGAGTGAAACCCACTCCTGTCGACGCTCCCTTTCTGCCGCACCGCCCTGGGGTGATCTCCGTCAGGCGTCGGCCCTGCCGCCGTACCCGTGCCGGGTGCCGGTGGGCAGCGGGGACCGTCACGCAGCAGGTCCGACGCGGTGAGTGCATCTGACTCAACCGTCGCAACCTGCCGGGGCGCCGGTACCCGACATCTGTGAATGGACACATCATGACCAGTCCAATCGAGGCCGAGGACGCCACGGCCTCTGTCGCCTTGGACGAACAGACCACAGCAGCGGACGCAAAGGCGCCCGTCGGCCGCTCTCCGGGGCAACTGATGTGGATGCGCTTCAAGCGTGACCGCACGGGCGTGATCTCCGCCTGGGTGGTGCTGTTCTTCTTCGTCATCGCGGCGCTGGCGCCGGTGATCTCTGCCCTGTACGGCAAGGATCCCTACACGCTCTACCCGACGAAGCCGGAGTACGCGAACCTGCTCGACGACTTCGCGATGCCCGCCGGCAGCTTCGGCGGCATCTCCAGCGACTTCTGGTTCGGTGTCGAACCCAACCTGGGCCGCGATGTGTTCACCATGCTGCTGTACGGCATGCGCACCTCGCTGTACTTGGCGCTCATCCTCACGATCCTCAGCGTGGGTACGGGCGTGATCATCGGCATGGTGGGCGGCTACTTCGGTGGCAGGGTCGACTACTGGCTGGGCCGGACGACCGACTTCTTCCTCGCCTTCCCGAGCCAGCTGTTCTTCATTGCCTTCATGCCCGTCGTGACCGCGCTGTTCGTCTCTCCGGCGGACGAGACCCCCACCTACCTGCGCGTCGTCGCGATCCTGCTGGTGATGTGGTTCCTCGGCTGGATGGGCATGGCCCGTCTGGTCCGAAGCTCCGTACTCACCCTGCGGGAGCGGGAGTTCGTGGAGGCGGCCAAGGTCTCGGGCGCCTCGCGGTGGCGGATCGTGCGCAAGGAGATCCTCCCGAACATCGTCACGCCGATCCTTGTGCAGGGCACCTATACGCTGCCCAGCTCCATCCTGAGCATCGCGTTCCTCTCGTACGTCGGTGTCGGCTTCGTCGAACCCACCCCCGACTGGGGGCGGATGTTCGCGATCGGCTCCGGGATCTACGAGCAGGACCCGGCGTTCATGATCTTCCCGGGCGTCGCCATGGTGGTTTTTGTTCTTTGCTTCAACCTCCTTGGTGACTCGGTCCGGGACGCATTCGACCCCAAGACCGGACGGTGACGTCCATGGGTGGGGGTAACTGCCGCCCCCGCACCGGGCAACCGGACGGTCAGGCAGCTTTTCTGGATAACAACCGACAGGTAGGTGTAACGAGCTCATGAAGCCCATTCACTCGCGCTCCGCACGCGTCATGGTCGTCGCAGTTGCGGCGGGCTCGCTGGCGCTGACCGGCTGCTCCAAGGACAGCGGTAAGAACGCCAAGGACGAGTCGAAGTCCAAGCAGGACGCTGCGGCCCAGTCGCAGCCTGTCGTCTACGGCACCGCGGCTCAGTCCAACGGCCCGGCGGCAGAGGTCCCGGGCGCCAAGCCCGGCGGCACCATCAACGTCTACACGCAGTCGGACCTCTCCCACATGGACCCGGGTCAGATCTACGTCAGTGACGCGGGCCAGTTCGCCAACCTGCTTCACCGCAAGCTGACGAACTACCAGGAGGACGACAAGGGCAACCTGACCGTCGTCGGTGACATCGCCACCGACGCCGGCAAGTCCTCCGACGGCGGCAAGACCTGGACGTACACGCTCAAGGACGGCATCAAGGACGAGGACGGCAACGTCATCACCTCGGCCGACGTCCGTCACACCATCGAGCGCCAGTACTCGAAGGTCATCTTCGACGGTCCCTCCTTCATCCAGAGCTGGCTCTCCGGCTCCGACTACCGCAAGGCGCTGCCGGACGGCCCGTACAAGGGCAAGCACCTTCCGGACTCCGTCCTCGCGACCCCGGACGCGAAGACGGTCGTCTTCCACTTCGACAAGGCCCGCCCGGACCTCCCGCAGGCGCTGGCCATGGCCGGTTACGGCATCGTCCCGCAGAAGGACGACACGAAGGAGAAGTACGACAAGGCCCCGAAGTCTCTCGGCCCGTACAAGATCGCTGAGTACAAGTCCGGCAAGTCCCTCACGCTGGTCAAGAACACCAACTGGGACCCGAAGACGGACGCGGTGCGTCACCAGTACGTCGACGGTTACAACTTCACCACGACGATCGACGGCCCGAGCCAGACCAAGCGTCTGATCGCCGACCAGGGCGATGCCAAGAACGCCATCCAGTTCACGGACTCGGTCGACCCGGCCCAGATGCAGTCCGTGATCACCAACGCGGCGGTCAACAAGCGCACGATCAAGGGCTACCAGCCCTACGTGTGGCAGCTGACCTTCAACCTGGACCGCATCAAGGACAAGAAGATCCGCGATGCGATCACCTACGCGCTCCCGAACCAGCGCATGATCCAGGCTGACGGTGGCAAGTACGGTGGCGAGCTGGCCGGCGGTCTGTTCGCGCCCACCCTGCCGGGCTTCGACCCGACGTACGACCCGTTCGGCAAGCTGAAGAAGCCCAACGGTGACCCGGAGAAGGCCAAGCAGCTCCTGAAGGAGGCGGGCTTCAAGCAGGGCACCAAGCTCACCTACGCCTACTCCAACACGCCGCGTGGCCAGAAGCAGATGGTCATCATCAAGGACGCGCTGAACGCCATCGGCTTCGACGTCCAGGCCAAGGAGATCGAGCGCGCCAGCTTCTACGAGCAGGTCGGCAAGGTCAAGAACCCGTACGACATGTACATGACGGGTTGGGGCCAGGACTGGTCCTCCCCGTCGACGGTCGTGACCCCGGTCTACGACGGCACGCTGGTCTCCGACGGCGCGTCGAACTACTCCCACATCAACGATGAGAAGGTCAACTCCCTCATCCAGGAAGCCCTGGTCCTGCAGCCCGATGCCGCGGCCAAGAAGTGGGAAGAGGCTCACCACCGCATCGTCGAGGAGATCAACCCGGCTGCTCCGGTCTACTACTCGAAGCAGATCCAGCTCTTCGGCTCCAACATCGGTGGCGCCCGGTACAGCACGAACTCGAGCTACATCGACATCAACCGTCTGTACCTGATCCAGCCGTAACACCGAATCACGGCTGATCCGTGGGGGTGTGCGCCAGGCGGAGCGCACCCCCACGGACCCTCCCCCCCTTACTACCCCGCCGCTTCCGAAGAGAGCAGCCTCCCGCGATGCTTCAGTTCCTCATCCGCAGGTTGACCGGCGCCGTCGTCATCATGTTCCTGATCGGCGCGTTCACGTTCTTCCTGTTCTACACAATCCCTCAGGACTTCGCCGAGCTCTCCTGCGGCAAGAACTGCTCGCCGGAGAACATCGCGGTCATCCGCGAGAATCTCGGCCTCGACAAGCCGATCACCACCCAGTTCTGGGACTTCATGGTCGGCATCGTCACCGGCCGGGACTTCCCTGTCGGCCACTGCCCCGCACCGTGCCTCGGAGTCTCCTTCAGCACTGGTGACTTCGTCTGGGCGTCCATCATGGACCGCTTCCCGCTGACGCTGTCGCTGACCATCGGCGGTCTCGTCATCTTCCTGGTGCTGGGACTCGCCTCGGGACTCATCGCTGCGTGGAAGCGCGGCACCGCGGTCGACAAGGCCGTCAGTGGCGCCTCGATGGTGCTCAGCTCGTTCCAGATCTACTTCCTTGGGCCGATCGTTCTTGGCATCTTCGTCTACCAGACAGGGTGGATGGAAAGCCCCAAGTACGTTCCGTTCACGGACGATCCGATCGGCTGGGCCTACGGGCTGTTGATTCCCTGGGCCGTCATGGCGACGATCTTCACCGCCCAGTACACGCGTATGGCTCGCTCCACCATGATCGAGCAGCTTCAGGAAGAGCATGTCCGCACCGCGCGGGCCAAGGGCATGCCACAGCGGTACGTCTTCTTCCGCTACGCCTGGCGCGGCTCTCTCGCTCCCATCGTCACCATCCTCGGCATGGACCTCAGCGCGCTCCTCGCCGGTGCCGTGGTCACCGAGTTCACCTTCCAGCTGGCCGGTGTCGGCCGCCTGGCAGTGGACTCGTCGCTGACCAAGGACCTGCCGCTGACGATGGGCGTGATGCTGTTCGGGGCCTTCTTCATCCTGATCCTGAACATCATCGTGGACCTCACCTACGCCTACATCGACCCGCGCGTGCGCCTCGCCTAGGAGAACGACCGTGACCACACTGACCAAGACCGAAGACACGCCGGCCCCGACCGGGCCGGAGGGCTTCCTCTCGGTACGCGACCTGCGGGTGCGGTTCTCCACCGAGGACGGCATCGTCAACGCGGTCGACGGACTCTCCTTCGATGTCGAGCGCGGTAAGACGCTGGGTATCGTGGGCGAATCGGGCTCCGGGAAGTCCGTGACCAACCTGGCCATCCTCGGGCTGCACAACCCGCAGAGCTCGCAGGTCCAGGGAGAGATCATCCTGGACGGCCAGGAGCTGACCGGCGCCACGGAGAAGGAAATGGAGAGCATCCGCGGCAACAAGGCCGCGATGATCTTCCAGGACCCGCTGACCGCCCTCTCGCCCTACTACACGGTGGGACGTCAGCTCTCCGAGCCGTTCCGCAAGCACACCGGCGCCTCCAAGAGGGAGGCGAAGGCCCGGGCGATCGAGATGCTGACGAAGGTCGGCATCCCGCAGCCCGCGATGCGCTTCGACGACTACCCCCACCAGTTCTCGGGCGGTATGCGGCAGCGCGCGATGATCGCCATGGCGCTGATGTGCAACCCCGACCTGCTGATCGCCGACGAGCCGACCACCGCGCTCGACGTGACCGTGCAGGCCCAGATCCTGGACCTCCTCAAGGACCTCCAGCAGGAGTTCGGGTCGGCGATCATCTTCATCACCCACGACCTCGGCGTCATCGCCAACATGGCGGACGACCTGCTCGTGATGTACGCCGGGCGGGCAGTCGAGCGCGGCAGCGTCCGCGACGTCCTGCGTGCGCCGGAGCACCCCTACACCTGGGGTCTGCTCAGCTCGATGCCGCGTCTGAGCAGCGACATCAACGAGGCGCTGGCACCGATCCCCGGATCCCCGCCCAGCCTCCTCAACCCGCCTTCCGGCTGTGCCTTCCACCCGCGGTGCGCCTTCACCGACAAGGTGGACGGCGGGCGGTGCAGCGGTGAGAGGCCACTGCTGGCCGACGGCCGGGCCGCGGCCTGCCACCTCACCGGGGAGCAGAGGAACACCATCTTCATCGATCACATCAAGCCCCGGCTGGGCTAGGGAGACGCAGAGACATGAGTGAAAACGTCACTCTGCCTGAACAGCAGGGTTCAGTGGATGAGGTTCGTGAGCGCCGCGAGCTGATGTCCGTCCAGGGCATGGCCATGCACTTCCCGATCTACGGAGGCTTCCCCTTCCGGCGCCAGGTCGGTGCCGTCAAGGCGGTCGACGGGATCGACCTGACGGTGTACGAGGGCGAGAGCCTCGGCCTCGTGGGCGAGTCCGGTTGCGGCAAGTCCACCACGGGCCGGATGATGACCCGCCTTCTGGAGCCCACCGGCGGAAAGCTCCTCTACGAGGGTCAGGACATCACCCACGCCAGCCGGAAGCAGCTGGCCCCCATTCGGTCCGAGATCCAGATGATCTTCCAGGACCCGTACTCGTCGCTCAACCCGCGGCAGACCGTCGGCAGCATCATCAAGAGCCCGATGGAGGTCAACGGCATCAAGCCTGCCGGGGGCATGGAGAACCGGGTGCGGGAGCTGCTCGAGCTCGTGGGCCTGAACCCCGAGCACTACAACCGCTTCCCGCACGAGTTCTCCGGCGGTCAGCGCCAGCGCATCGGTGTTGCCCGTGCCCTCGCGCTCCAGCCGAAGCTGATCATCGCCGACGAGCCGGTCTCGGCTCTCGACGTCTCGATCCAGGCCCAGGTGGTGAACCTGCTGCAGAAGGTGCAGCGGGAGTTGGGCATCGCCTTCGTGTTCATCGCGCACGACCTGGCGATCGTCCGGCACTTCTCCGAGCGTGTGGCCGTGATGTACCTCGGCAAGGTGGTGGAGGTCGCGGACCGCGACTCGCTCTACAACCGACCCCGGCACCCGTATACCCACGCCCTTCTGTCGGCCGTTCCGGAGGCGGACGTCGACAGCGCCTCCAAGGAGCGCATCCGGCTCGAGGGCGATGTGCCGTCCCCGATCTCGCCCCCGTCCGGCTGCCGGTTCCGCACCCGTTGCTGGAAGGCGCAGGACAAGTGCGCGACGGAGGAGCCGCCGCTCGTACAGATCTCCGGCAACCGCGCGGGGCACCTGACCGCGTGCCACTTCCCGGAGGACCCGACGACCGAGGGCCGCGACGAGGCCATCATCATGGACCCGGCGCTCTCCGCTCTCGAGGATCAGCCCTCCAAGAGCTGACACCACTCGGATCGGTTGTCAGGCCCGGGTGTCCGGACGCGCAGGCGTCCCGGCACCCGGGCCTGACAGCTGTGACGCGCTGTACAGCGGGAGGTCATTGATTGTCAGGTCCATGACATGTGACGAGAGATGCGGTGGCGCCGTCCATCGAGCAGAACGGGCGAATTCGGCCGTACTCGGATGGGTGGTGTCGATATGCGCAAAATTCACAATGAGGTGATATTTGACTCCAAGTGAGACAGCGCTCGACGAGGAGGCATTTCCATGCGCGGAGCCACACAGGCCAAGTGGGCCGCATGTGCCGTGGCCGTCGCTCTTGCGGCGACAGCCTGCGGCGGCGGGGGGGAAAGCGGCGGTGGCGGTGGCGGCGGCGCCAATGGGATCGTCAGCTCCTCCTGGGGGGACCCGCAGAACCCGCTGGAGCCCGCCAATACCAATGAGGTGCAGGGCGGCAAGGTTCTCGACATGGTCTTCCGGGGACTGAAGAAGTACGACCCGAAGACCGGCGCGGCCACGAACATGCTCGCCGAGAAGATCGACACCACCGACTCGCAGACCTTCACGATCAAGGTGAAGGACGGCTGGACCTTCAGCAACGGCGAGAAGATCACGGCGAAGTCCTTCGTGGACGCCTGGAACTACGGCGCCCTGCTGAAGAACAACCAGAAGAACGCCTACTTCTTCGGCTACATCGACGGCTACGACCAGGTCCACCCCGCCAGCGGCAGCGCCCGCGCGGGCACGCTCTCCGGTCTCAAGATCGTCGACCCCATGACCTTCACCGTCAAGCTGACGCAGAAGTTCTCGCTCTGGCCGGACACCCTCGGCTATCCGGCCTTCGCCCCGCTGCCGCAGGCCTTCTTCACCGATCACGCAGGCTGGCTCGCCAAGCCCATCGGCAACGGTCCGTACACCATCGAGAAGTACACCAAGGGCTCCTCGATGAGCCTGCGCAAGTGGGACAAGTACCCCGGTGACGACAAGGCGCAGAACGGCGGCATCGACCTCAAGGTCTACACCGACAACAACACCGCGTACACCGACCTGATCGCGGGCAACCTCGATCTCGTCGACGACGTGCCGGCCTCGCAGCTGAAGAACGTCAAGGCGGACCTCGGCGACCGGTACATCAACACCCCGGCCGGCATCATCCAGACCCTCGCCTTCCCCTTCTACGACAAGAAGTGGGACACCCCCGGCGGCATCAAGGTCCGCCAGGGCCTGTCGATGGCGATCAACCGCGACCAGATCACCGACCAGATCTTCCAGAAGACCCGCACCCCCGCATCCGACTGGACGTCCCCGGTCCTCGGCGCGGACGGCGGCTTCAAGGAGGGGCTGTGCGGCGCCCCGTGCGAGTACAACGCGGCGGACGCCAAGAAGCTGATCCAGGAGGGCGGCGGCATCCCCGGCGGCCAGCTCAAGATCTCGTACAACGCGGACACCGGCTCGCACAAGGAATGGGTCGACGCCGTCTGCAACAGCATCAACAAGGTGATGGGGAACAACAGGGCCTGCGTGGGTTCCCCGGTCGGCACCTTCGCCGACTTCCGCAGCCAGGTCTCCCAGCAGAAGCTCACCGGCGCCTGGCGCGCGGGCTGGCAGATGGACTATCCGCTGATCCAGAACTTCCTGCAGCCCCTCTACTACACCGACGCCTCGTCCAACGACGGCAAGTGGAGCAACAAGAGGTTCGACGCCCTGATCGACAAGGCCAACGCCGAGTCCGACAAGGCCAAGGCCGTCTCCACATTCCAGGACGCGGAGAAGGTCCTCGCCGAGCAGATGCCCGTCATCCCGCTCTGGTACCAGAACGGCAGCGCCGGCTACTCGGACCAGATCACCAACGTCGCGCTGAACCAGTTCAGCGTCCCGGTGTACGAGCAGATCAAGGTCAAGTAATCACGCGGGGCCGGGTGGCCGGTGCGCTGTGCCGCACCGGCCACCCGGCTTCCGCATCCCTGCGCCACCGACCCCCGCGACCCCCGGAGTCTTCATGGGACGTTATGTGATCCGGCGGCTGCTGCAGATGATCCCGGTCTTCTTCGGCACCACGCTGCTGATCTTCCTCATGGTGAACGTGATGGGCGACCCCATCGCGGGTCTCTGCGGCGACCGTCAGTGCGATCCGGCGACCGCCGCCCAGCTCCGCTCGGAGTTCGGTCTCGATAAGCCGGTCTGGCAGCAGTACGCCACCTACATGGGCAATGTCTTCACCGGCGACTTCGGCACCGCGTTCAACGGCCAGAAGGTCACCGAACTGATGGGGACCGCCTTCCCCATCACCATCCGGCTCACCATCATCGCGATCGTCTTCGAGATCGTCATCGGCATCACCCTCGGCGTCATCACCGGCCTGCGCCGCGGCCGGCCCGTCGACACCACCGTGCTGATCCTGACCCTGGTCGTCATCTCCATCCCGACCTTCGTCACCGGTCTGCTGCTGCAGCTCCTCCTCGGCGTGAAGTGGGGCGTCATCAAGCCCTCCGTCTCCCCGGAGGCGCCGTTCAACGAACTCCTCATCCCCGGACTCGTCCTCGCCTCGGTCTCCCTGGCGTACGTCACCCGGCTCACCCGGACCTCGATCGCCGAGAACGCCCGCGCCGACTACGTCCGTACCGCCACCGCCAAGGGCCTCCCCAGGCGACGGGTCGTCATCCGGCACCTGCTGCGCAACTCGCTGATCCCCGTCGTCACCTTCATCGGTACGGACGTGGGCGCCCTGATGGGCGGGGCCATCGTCACCGAGCGCATCTTCAACATCCACGGCGTCGGCTACCAGCTCTACCAGGGCATCCTGCGCCAGAACTCCCAGACCGTCGTCGGGTTCGTCACCGTCCTGGTCCTCGTCTTCCTGGCGGCCAACCTGATCGTCGACCTCCTGTACGCCGTACTCGACCCGAGGATCCGCTATGCCTGAGCAGACGCCGGACGAAGCGATCTCCCCGGGCGGAGCAGGAGCAGCCATGGATCTCGCCCTGGCGCAAGGGGAGACCCTGGAGAAGACACCGGGCGGCCCCGAGGGCACCGGCCCGGCGGAGAAGCCCCGCAGTCTCTGGTCCGACGCCTGGCGCGACCTGCGCCGCAACCCGGTCTTCATCATCTCCGCCCTGATCATCCTCTTCCTGGTGATCATCTCGATCTGGCCGTCGCTGATCACGGACCAGGACCCGCTCGACTGCGACCTGGGCAAGGCCCAGGAGGGCTCCCAGCCCGGCCACCCGTTCGGCTTCGACGGGCAGGGCTGCGACGTCTACACCCGTACCGTCTACGGGGCCAGGACCTCGGTCACGGTGGGCGTCTGCGCCACCGTCGGAGTCTCGATCCTCGGCGGCATCCTGGGCGGGCTGGCCGGCTTCTTCGGCGGCTGGTGGGACTCGGTCCTCTCCCGGATCACCGACATCTTCTTCGGCATCCCGGTCGTCCTCGGCGGCCTGGTCTTCCTCTCCGTGGTGACCAGTTCCACCGTCTGGCCGGTGATCGGATTCATCGTGCTGCTGGGCTGGCCGCAGATCGCCCGCATCGCCCGTGGCTCGGTCATCACCGCCAAGCAGAACGACTACGTCCAGGCGGCCCGGGCGCTCGGCGCCTCCAACTCCCGGATGATGCTGCGCCACATCGCCCCCAACGCGGTCGCCCCCGTGATCGTCGTCGCGACCATCGCCCTCGGTACGTACATCTCGCTGGAGGCGACCCTGTCGTTCCTCGGCGTCGGACTGAAACCGCCGGCCGTCTCCTGGGGCATCGACATCTCGGCCGCCTCCCAGTACATCCGCAACGCCCCGCACATGCTGCTCTGGCCCGCCGGAGCGCTGGCGATCACCGTGCTCGCGTTCATCATGCTCGGCGACGCGGTGCGCGACGCCCTCGACCCCAAGCTGCGCTGAGGAGCCCGTTGCCATGTTGCTCGAAGTGCGCGATCTGCATGTGGAGTTCCACACCCGGGACGGGGTGGTCAAAGCCGTCAACGGGGTCAACTACTCGGTGTCCGAGGGGGAGACGCTCGCCGTACTCGGAGAGTCCGGCTCCGGCAAGTCGGTCACCGCGCAGGCGATCATGGGCATTCTCGACATGCCGCCGGGGAAGATCAGCAGCGGCGAGATCGCCTTCAAGGGCCGCGATCTGCTGAAGCTCAAGGCCGACGAACGCCGGAAGATCCGCGGCCAGGAGATGGCCATGATCTTCCAGGACGCGCTGTCGTCCCTCAACCCGGTGCTCAGCGTGGGGGCACAGCTCGGCGAGATGTTCGTCGTGCACCGTGGGATGTCCCGCAAGGACGCCAGACTGAAGGCCATCGAGCTGATGGACCGGGTCCGCATCCCGGCCGCGAAGGAACGCGTCGGGGACTACCCGCACCAGTTCTCCGGCGGGATGCGCCAGCGCATCATGATCGCCATGGCGATGGCGCTGGAACCCTCGCTGATCATCGCGGACGAACCCACCACCGCCCTCGACGTGACCGTCCAGGCCCAGGTGATGGACCTCCTCGCCGAGCTCCAGCGCGAGCTCAACATGGGACTCATCCTGATCACCCACGACCTGGGCGTGGTCGCGGACGTCGCCGACTACATCGCCGTGATGTACGCGGGCCGGATTGTCGAGGCGGCCCCCGTCCACGAGATCTACAAGGCCCCTGCCCACCCGTACACCAAGGGCCTCCTCCAGTCGATCCCACGGCTGGACCAGAAGGGCCAGGAGCTGTACGCGATCAAGGGCCTGCCGCCGAACCTGCTGCACATCCCGCCCGGCTGTGCCTTCCACCCCCGGTGCCCGATGGCCCAGGACATCTGCCGGGGCGAGGTACCGCCGCTGTTCGAGGTCGCCCAGCACCGTGAGAGCGCCTGCTACTTCTGGAAGGAGACGCTCGATGAACGCTGAACCTGGGAGCACCCGCGCGGGCGGCGAACCCATCCTGGAGGTCCGCGACCTCGTCAAGCACTACCCGCTGACCCAGGGCATCCTGTTCAAGAAGCAGGTCGGTGCGGTCAAGGCGGTCGACGGTGTCTCCTTCCGGCTGGCCGCGGGCGAGACCCTCGGCATCGTGGGGGAGTCCGGCTGCGGAAAGTCGACCGTCGCCAAGATGCTCGTCCATCTGGAACAGCCGACGGCCGGCTCGATCTCGTACAAGGGCGAGGACATCACCAAGCTGTCCGGCCGTGCGCTGAAGGCCGTACGCCGCAACATCCAGATGGTGTTCCAGGATCCGTACACCTCGCTCAACCCGCGGATGACGGTCGGCGACATCATCGGGGAGCCCTACGAGATCCACCCCGAGGTGGCCCCGAAGGGCGACCGGCGCCGCAAGGTGCAGGACCTCCTGGATGTCGTGGGTCTCAACCCGGAGTACATCAATCGCTACCCGCACCAGTTCTCCGGCGGCCAGCGCCAGCGCATCGGCATCGCCCGCGGTCTGGCCCTCAACCCGGAGATCATCGTCGCCGACGAACCGGTCTCGGCCCTCGACGTCTCCGTGCAGGCCCAGGTCATCAACCTGCTCGACCGACTGCAGGCGGAGTTCAGCCTGAGCTACGTCTTCATTGCGCACGACCTGTCGATCGTCCGGCACATCTCCGACCGGGTCGGTGTGATGTATCTGGGCCGGATCGCCGAGATCGGTACGGACGAGCAGATCTATGACCACCCCACGCACCCGTACACCCAGGCGCTGCTCTCGGCGGTGCCGGTGCCGGACCCGATGGCGCGCGAGCACCGGGAACGGATCATCCTGCACGGCGATGTGCCGTCGCCGGCCAACCCGCCGTCCGGCTGCCGCTTCCGCACCCGCTGCTGGAAGGCGCAGGAGCGGTGCGCACTGGAGGTGCCACTGCTTGCGGTGCCCGCGGTCTTCCGGCTGACGGACACTCCGGCCGCGCACGACTCGGCGTGCCACTTCGCGGAGGAGAAGCAGGTGGTGCCGCCGGTGGAGCCGGGCGAAGACGTGTGGGAGGAACCTGTGCAGGCCGGCGAAGAGGTGCGGAAGGAACCTGTGGAGCCGGGTGAAGAGGCGGCGGAGCCGGGCGAGGGACCGGATGAGGAGCCGGGGCAGGAGCCGGGCGAGCCGGGGACGGACCCCCGGATTCGTTAACGCACGGGCAACTCGGCCGTCGCACGTCCGATATACGAACGAGTCAGTATGAACAGCGTACGGCCGTGCGGGTGCCGTGAACCGGCCGGGAGGGCTTCCCAGTCCTCCCGGCCGGTTGCCCGTTCCGGCCCCCTACGCGTGCAGCCCGAGCGATCGCTTCAGGAAGTCCACCTGCAACAGCAGGAGATTCTCCGCGACTTGCTCCTGGGGCGTCATGTGCGTCACCCCGCTGAGCGGCAGCACCTCATGCGGCCGCCCGGCCGCGAGCAGCGCCGACGACAGCCGCAGCGAGTGCGCGACCACCACGTTGTCGTCCGCCATCCCGTGGACGATCATCATCGGCCGGATCTGATCGGCGGCCTCGGACAGCCCGTCGTCGGTGAGCAGCGAGTTGTGGGCGTACACCTCGGGCTGCGTCGACGGATCACCGAGATAGCGCTCGGTGTAGTGGGTGTCGTACAGCCGCTGGTCGGTCACCGGAGCGCCCACGACAGCCGCGTGGAAGACATCGGGCCGCCGCAGCACGGCCATGCCCGCGAGGTAGCCGCCGTACGACCAGCCGCGGATCGCCACCTTGCCGAGATCCAGCGGGAACCGTCCGGCCAGTCCGTGCAGTGCCTCCACCTGGTCCTCCAGCGTCAGGACCAGATTGTTCTTGATGGCCTTCTCCCAGGCGGGGGAGCGCCCGGGGGCGCCCCGGCCGTCCGCCACGACGACCGCGAAGCCCTGATCGGCGAACCACTGCGAGGTGAGGTGCGCATTGTGTGCGGCGACGACCCGCCGGCCGTGCGGTCCGCCGTACGGATCCATCAGCACCGGAAGCGGACCGTCCGACTCCTGGTAGCCGGTGGGGAGCAGCACGGCGCACGGAATCCGATGTGCGCCCCCCTCGGTGAGCTGCACCCGGGGCGACAGAACGGGCTCCTCCGCATGGGTCGCGACTGTGGCGATGCGCTTTCCGTCCCGCATCACCTGCGCCGATGCCCCCGGCCGGTCCAGTGCGGTGGAGACCAGCACGGTCACTCCGCCCGCCCGGACCGCCGAGTGGATCCCCACCCCCTCGGAGACCCGCTCCACGCCCAGCTCGTTGACCCGGTACACGTGGCTCTCGCCGATCTCCGGATCTGCCGCGTCCTCGCCCGCCGACGCCGACACCAGGACGTCCGACTCGCCGATGTCCAGCACCGCCAGGATCTGCAACTGCGCCCCGGTCAGCGGCCGGTCGCCCACCGCGAGCACCCGTGCGCCCCCCTCGTCCGCGATCCGCACGAGCCGCCCGTCCGGCGCCCACGCCGGCACTCCGGCGAAGAGATCCAGCCACACCGGGTCCTCGTCGACATGGACCGTCCGCGTCGTACCGCTCTCCGTGTCCACCGCGAGGAAGAGCTGACTGCGCTGGTCGCGGGCCTGGACCAGGATCAGTGGGGCGCCGGCCGACGACCAGTGCACCTGCGCCAGATACGGGTAGCGGGCCCGGTCCCACACCACTTCGGTACGGGTGCCGTCCAGCCCCATCACCAGCAGCCGCACCTCGGCGTTGGGCGTCCCCGCCGCTGGGTACGCGACCTCCGTGGGCCTGCGGTCCGGGTGTGCGGGATCGGCGATCCACCACCGCTTCACCGGGCTGTCGTCGACCCGGGCGACCAGCAGCCGGTCCGATTCCGGCGACCACCAGAAGCCGCGCGAGCGCTTCATCTCCTCGGCCGCGATGAACTCCGCGAGACCGTAGGAGATGTGCGCGTTCTCCGGCTCCGCCAGCGCCCGGTCCCCGTCGCCCTCCGCCCCCACGACGCGCAGTGCGCCCTTCGACACGTACGCGACATGACGACCGTCCGGCGACGGCCGCGGGTCCAGCACCGGCCCCGGCACCGGCAGCGCGCGCGCCGTACCGGCCCGCAACTCCGCGACGTACACCTTCCCGGACAGCGCGAACGCCGCCAACTCGGCCGCTTCGTCGACCGCGTAGCCGACGATCCCCGAGGAGCCCTCGCGGCTCCGCTCGCGCCGTGCCCGCTCCTGCGCCGACAGCTTCTCCGCCGAACCGCCCAGCAGCGCCGCGGGATCGGCGACGACGCGTTCCTTCGGTGAGCCGTCGGCCGTCAGTTCCAGTACCCAGAGCTGGTTGGACCGGTCCGTGCCGGAGGCCGACCGCAGGAAGATCACCCGCTCACCGTCCGGCGAGACGGTGAACGCACGGGGGGCGCCGAGGGTGAACCGCTGAGTCCTGGCGTGCTGTCGGGGAAACGAAAGCTTCTGCAAGGTCATAACCCCGAACCCTAGGGCCTGATCCGGCCGAGGTCCGAGGACCGGGACAGAGACCGGACATGGCGCCCGACCACCCGGTCGTGCGCCCCTCGTGCTGCTGTGCCCCGATCAATGCGGTGGCACGGATAGTTATGATCCGTAGCGCTCGGTGGGTAAGAACCTGCTGGCTCCATGCGTGCTGCCTGTCCCCGACCGTACCGATGGAGGTGAACCGCCGTGGCACTCTCGATTTCGGCGGTGGTGCTGCTGGCGATCGTCGTCTTCCTGCTGATCCGGAAATCCGGACTGAAGGGCGGACATGCGGTGGTCTGCATGCTGCTCGGTTTTTATCTCGCCAGTTCGTCCATCGCCCCCACCATCTCGGAGCTGACCACGAACGTGGCCGGCATGATCGGAGGCATCAAGTTCTGATCCGGAGCCTTCCGCGGTCGGCCCGTGGGGCAGTCGGCTCGTAGGGTGGGTGCCATGACGGACCTTCCCGCCCGTCGTCTGCTCCTGGTGCACGCGCACCCCGACGACGAGTCGATCAACAACGGCGCCACGATGGCCCTGTACGCCGCCCAGGGCGTCCAGGTCACCCTGGTTACCTGCACGCTCGGCGAGGAGGGCGAGGTCATCCCGCCCGAGCTCGCGCACCTCACGGCCGACCGGGACGACACCCTGGGCGCCCACCGCATCGGTGAACTCGCCGCCGCGATGAAGGAGCTCGGGGTCACCGACCACCGGTTCCTCGGCGGACCGGGCCGGTTCCGCGACTCCGGCATGATGGGCGCCGAGCAGAACCACCGGCCCGGCGCCTTCTGGAACACGGCCGTGGACGACGCCGCCGGGTACCTCGTCGAGGTGATCCGCTCGGTACGCCCTCAGGTCCTCGTCACGTACGACCCCGACGGCGGCTACGGGCACCCCGACCACATCCAGGCGCACCGGGTGGCGATGCGCGCCGCGGACCTCGCGGCCGACCCCGCGTACCGGGACGGGGCCGGCACCCCGCACGCCGTCGAGAAGATCTACTGGAACCGGGTGCCCCGCTCCGTCGCCGAGCAGGCCTTCGCCCGGCTGCGCGCCACCGCCCCCGACGCCTTTCCGGGGATCGCCACGATCGACGACGTACCGGGTGTGGTGAACGACACGCAGATCACCACGGAGATCGACGGCGCGGCCCATGCGGCCGCCAAGACGGCGGCCATGCGGGCCCACGGCACACAGATCGCCGTGGACGGTCCGTTCTTCGCCCTCTCGAACGATCTGGGACAACCCGTCTTCACCACGGAGTACTACGAGTTGGTACGCGGAACCCCGGGAGCCGCCGAGGGCGCGCGGGAACACGATCTCTTCGCAGGCGTACCGGAAGCACGGCCGGGAGCACGGACATGAGCAACGGCAAGCAGCGCCCGCCCCGCACCGGGGCCACGGCGCGGGAGCCGGTGCCCACCGGTCTCGCCGCACCCCTCAACCCGGGCCGCATCGGCGCCTACCTGGGCCTCGCGGTCCTCGGCGTGCTCGTCGGGATCGCCGGGGCGTTCGTCCAAGCCGCCTGGTTCCCCGGTGGTTTGCTCCTCGCGCTGGTCGCCGCCGCCGGACTCTTCTACGGCGGCCGGCTGCTCACCGGCACCCAGATCGGCACCCTCGCACCCGCCGCGGGCTGGCTGATCTCCATCATTCTTCTGCTCGGTGGACGCCCTGAGGGCGACTACGTCTTCGGTGACGAAGTGGGCCTCACACTTTTCATGCTGGGCGGGATGGCTGTCGCTGTGATCTGTGCCACCATGTCGCGGTCGCCGCGACAAGGTGACGACAGCGGCCGACCTGGCAAGTAATGTGCCACGTCCGATCCCGTAATGCCCCCTGCCCGTCCCGCGGGTGCACCGCCCTTTCCCCCGGTCGCGGAGTGTCTGTCGGCGGCGGCCAGTATGGTGGTTCGCGCGCCGAGCCGTCCCCTGGCCTGCGGCATGGGGGAAGTACGGGCGGCGGAGCCAATCGGGAGAACCTGCTTTGAGTCGTGAAACTGACAGTTCGTCCTCCGGGCCCCAGGGGCGCGGGGGAGCCGCGTACCCATCGGGTACGCCGCCGTACGGATCACGCCAGTATCCGTCGCTGCATCCTTCGCAGGACGCCCCTGAGGAGTCCCCGGAGTCTGCGGAGCCGTCCCAGCCCGAAGAGCCGAGAACCGAGACGACGCTGACGACGCGTATCCGGATCAACATTCCCGGCTCGCGTCCCATCCCGCCGGTTGTCATGCGTACGCCAGTGAGCGACGCCGAGGCGGACGCCTCGCGCGAGCGCACCGGCAGCACGCCGCGTCCGGGCGTACCCGCGCCCAAGGGCGCGCAGGGCGGAACGGGCGCGCAGGGCGGACCTGCCGATGATGCGCGGGACGGTGCGGCGGCTGCGGAACCGGCTGCCGAGAAGCCGGCCAGAGAGAAGAGCGGCAGCGACTGGTTCGCACCGCGCAAGGCCCCGACGGGCATGTCGGCGGCCGGTGGCACGGGCTCGGCCGAAGGCGCCGGCGTACCCGCCGGACCTTCCGGATCTTCTGCGCCCGCCGGACCCGGCGGCCCCGGTGGATCCACCCCGCCGCGCGGCGACCTGCCGTACTTCTCGGACGGCCCGCAGCGCGCAGGCGACCAGGGCGCACCCCGCCCCGGCGCACGCGACGAGATCCCGGGCGAGCCGCGCGCCACCCCGAACCTCGGTGTGCGTCCGCCGGGCCCGTCCGGGGCCACCACCGGCCCGGTCACCGGTGCCTCGTCGTTCACCCCGAACCTCGGTGGGCCGGACGGTCCCGGCTCGCGCGGTCCCGGCGTTCCGGCGGGCCCCGGCGCCCCCGGTGGCGTGCCCCCGCGGATGTCCGACGACACGGCCGTCCTGACGCCGCAGTTCGCGGCGCCCGCCCCCGGCCCCGGCGGGCATGTCTCCGGGGACACGCTCACCAGCGGCATCCCCGTCGTTCCGCCGGAGCACCGCGCGCCGTCCGCCCCGTCGCCGTTCGCGCGCCCGGGTTCCGGCGGTCCCGGCGCACCGGGCACCGGCCCGACGCCCCGTTTCCAGGACGATCCGATGGGCGCCGGACCCGGCGGACCGGGACGGCCGGCCGGCCCTGCCGCCCCGGCGCCCGCCCCCGCCGCGGCCCGCCCCGCTCCGGCCCCCGCGAAGAAGGGCCGCTCCAAGCTGGTCCTGCTCTGCGTGGGAGTCGTCGGTCTGGCCGGCGTCGCGTACGGCGCGGGCCTGCTGATGAACCACTCCGAGGTCCCCAAGGGCACCACCGTCCTCGGCGTCGACATCGGCGGCGGCACGAAGGAGGAGGCGGTCGCCAAGCTGGACACGGCGCTCGGCCAGCGTGCCAAGACGCCTCTCCAGCTGTCCGTGGACGGCAAGAAGGCGCAGCTCGCCCCGGACAAGGCAGGGCTCTCCCTGGACAGCCAGGAGACCGTGCGCGGCGCCGCGGGCAGCGACTACAACCCGGTGTCGGTGATCGGCTCCCTCTTCGGCGCCGAGCGCCAGGCCGACCCGGTCATCCCGGTCGACGAGGAGAAGCTCGGCGTCGCGCTGAGCGACCTGGCGGGCACCTCCGGCTCGGCCAACGACGGCACGATCAAGTTCGAGCCGGGCAAGGCCGTTCCGGTCCCCGGCAAGGTGGGCAAGGCGCTCGACGTCAACCGGTCGATGATCTCCGTGCGGGATGCGTACCGCGCCCAGGTGCAGACGGGCAAGCCGGCCACGGTCGAACTGCCGGTCGCCACCCGCGAGCCCACCATCGGCCAGGCCGAACTCGACCGGGCCATGAACGAGTTCGCGAAGCCCGCGATGTCCGGCCTGATCACTATCAAGGCCGGGCCCAAGCAGATCCAGTTCGGCCCCGCGAAGTCGCTGCCGCAGATCCTTTCGATGAAGGCGATCAACGGCCGGCTGGTCGAGGTCTACAACAAGAAGGCGATCGACACGCTCTGCGACGGGGTCTTCGACGGCATCATGATCACCAAGGCTGACGGCAAGCAGCATCAGCTCAGTGCGGACGACGTGGCGCATGCCATGCAGAGCGCACTGCTCGGCAAGACCACCGCCGAGCGGACCGCCACGATCGCCCTCGACGGCAACGGGTAGCAGCACCCCGTACCGTCACAGCTGACGGCGCCGCCCCCGCCCGGACCTCCGGCCGGGGGCGGCGCCGTCAGCGTTCGCGGCGCCCCTCGTCCGGTGCGCCGGGAACGCGCCGCCCGGCGGTGTCATGCATCCGGCATGACATCTGTCATCCCCGATTCACGACCCGTGACCCTGCCGGGCACCCACCCGCCTCCGTCAGGCTGGGCGCATGACGACGACAGCCACCGAAGCCACCACCGCGCAAGCCGCCGTGGTCAGCTTCGACCAGGTCAGCAAGGCGTACGGGGACGTACGCGCCGTCGACGGGATCTCCCTCGACCTGCACCCCGGCGAGACCGTGGCGCTCCTCGGCCCCAACGGTGCCGGCAAGTCCTCCACTCTCGATCTGCTCCTCGGTCTGCGCACCGCGGACTCCGGCACGGTCCGGCTCTTCGGTACTTCCCCGCAGGAGGCGATCGCCGAGGGCCGGGTCGGCGCGATGCTGCAGAGCGGCGGCCTGATGGAGGACGTCACCGTCGCGGAGCTCGTCCGGCTCGTCTGCGATCTGCACCCCCGCCCTTACCCGGTCTCCGACGTCCTGGCCCGCGCGGGCATCGCGTCGATCGCCGACCGGATGGTCAACAAGCTCTCCGGCGGCCAGGAGCAGCGGGTACGGTTCGCCCTCGCCACCGCCGGGGCCAACGACCTGATCGTGCTCGACGAGCCGACCACCGGCATGGACGTCACCGCCCGCCAGGCGTTCTGGGCCACCATGCGCGAGCAGGCCGAGCAGGGCCGTACCGTCCTGTTCGCCACCCACTACCTCGAAGAGGCCGACGCGATCGCCGACCGCGTCCTCGTCCTGCACAAGGGCAGGCTCCTCGCCGACGGCACCGCCGCCGAGATCAAGGCGAGGGCCGGGGCCCGCCGGATCTCCTTCGAGCTGGAGGGGCCCGTCGACGAAGTGGCCCTGCGCGGCCTGCCGTTCCTGTCCACGCTCGACATCAACGGCAACCGGATCCGTATCCAGTCGCACAACGCCGACGCGACCGTCCACGCGGTCTACGCGCTCGGCCTCTACCCGCGCGAACTCGAAGTCGCAGGACTCGGCCTGGAGCAGGCCTTCGTCGCCATCACCGAGGCCGAGGAGGCCAGGACCGCATGATGAATCTCTTCTCGTGGACACTCATCAGGCTCGAAGTGACCCGCACGCTGCGGAACAAGAAGTTCATGTTCTTCTCCGTCATCTACCCGTCGGTCATCTACCTGCTGATCTCCGGCACGCAGAACACCACCGACAAGGTCCCGCACACCGACCTGACGCTGCAGGCCTTCTTCATGGTCTCGATGGCCTCGTTCGGCGCGCTGACCGCCGTGCTGATGGGCAACAGCGAGCGCATCGCCAAGGAGCGCGAGAAGGGCTGGGTCCGCCAGCTGCGCCTGACCGCACTGCCCAGCCGCGGCTACGTCCTGGCGAAGATCGCCAGCGCCGCGATGGTCACCCTGCCGTGCATCGTGGTCGTCTTCCTGGTCGCCGCTGCCGTCAAGCACGTGCGGATGGACGCCTGGCAGTGGTTCGCGCTGGTCGGGGTCATCTGGGCCGGTTCGCTGGTCTTCGCCGCGCTCGGGGTCGCCATCGGCTACATCGCCAGCGGCGACGCGGTCCGCCCGATCACCATGATCATCTACTTTGCGCTGTCGATCCTCGGCGGCCTGTGGATGCCCAGCGCGACCTTCCCGCAGTGGCTCCAGAACATCTCCGAGTGGCTGCCCACCCACGCGTACGCTTCACTCGGCCAGGCCGTCGAGATGGGCGGCTCGCCGCACGCCAAGGACGTCGGCATCCTCTGCGTCTACTTCCTGCTCTTCGCGGGTGGCGCGGCCTGGCTCTACCGGAAGGACACCCTCAAGGCGTGAACGACGACGCGACGTTCGTAGGGATCGGGCGCCCGCCGACCGACCGCCGCCAGGTGGCCGTCAAGCTGCTCTGGATCGGCATCTGGCTCGCGTTCATGAGCGCCCCGGTCAAGGACCTCCTCGACGGCAACCACACGCCGTGGGCCACCGCGCTGGGCGCCCTCGGCCTGGTGGTCTTCGTCGGGACGTACCTGGTCCTCGTCTTCCGCCACACGTCGAAGGCGCTGGACCGTCGCCGGGTCGGGACGACGATCGCCTTCCTCGGCGCCCTGGCCGTCGCGCTCTCCCTGACGCTGGGCACCCCGTGGCTGGTCCTCTTCGTGTACGTCTCCGTCACGGTCGGGGCCACCCTGCCGCTGAGGACCGCCGGCTGGCTGATCCCCGCCGTCACCGCCGTGCTCGTCGGCATCGGCCTGACCGGCGACCACCCGCGCGAGATCATCACCGCCCTGGTCGTCCCGGCACTCCTCGGCGGCTTCGCGATGACCGGCGTACGGCAGATGATCCGTACGACGATCGAGCTCCGCGAGGCCCGTGCCACCGTGGCCCAGCTCGCAGCCAACGAGGAGCGGCTGCGGCTGGCCCGCGATCTGCACGACCTGCTCGGCCACTCGCTCTCCCTGATCACGCTCAAGAGCGAGCTGGCCGGGCGGATGCTGCCCGACCACCCCGAGCAGGCGGCGCTCCAGGTCGCCGACATCGAACAGGTCAGCCGCCAGGCCCTGGTGGACGTACGCAGCGCGGTCACCGGCTACCGGCGGCCGACGCTCCCGGGCGAACTGGCCGGGGCCCGTACGGCACTTGCCGCCGCAGGCATCACCGCCGACGTCCCGGCGGATCTCCCCGCAGACGTCCCCGAGCAGCCGGAGGAAGTCCTCGCCTGGGCGCTGCGGGAAGCCGTCACCAACGTCGTACGCCACAGCGGCGCCCGCCGCTGCACGGTCGCGCTCGCCCCCCGCCAGACGCTCGGCGGCCGCGTCCTCGAGCTCACCGTGGCGGACGACGGCCGCGGAACCTCGGGCACGAAGCCCGGCAACGGCCTCACCGGCATCACGGAACGCCTCGCCACGGTCCACGGCACGATGACCACCCGGCCCACCGATGCCCGTTCGGGCAAAGGCTTCACCCTGACCCTCAGTGTGCCGCTCGGATCCGGCCTAGGATCCTGGGAATGAGCATGATCAGACTTCTCCTCGCCGAGGACCAGTCCATGGTGCGCGAGGCCCTCGCGGCGCTGCTCGGCCTGGAACCCGACATCGAGGTGGTGGCCCAGGTCGCCCGCGGCGACGAGGTCCTCGCCGCGGCCCGCGAGCACGCCGTCGATGTCGCCCTCCTGGACATCGAGATGCCGGGCCTGACCGGCATCGAAGCGGCGGGTCTGCTGCGGAGCGAACTGCCGGCCGTGAAGGTCGTCGTCGTCACGACCTTCGGCCGTCCCGGCTATCTGCGCCGCGCGATGGAGTCGGGCGCGGACGCCTTCCTGGTGAAGGACGCCCCCGCGTCCCAACTCGCGGACGCCGTACGGAAGGTGCTGGCCGGAGAACGCGTCATCGACCCGACGCTGGCGGCGGCCGCGCTCGCCGACGGGGCGAGCCCCCTGACCGAACGCGAACGCGACGTCCTGCGCGCGGCGGCCGACGGCTCGACCAACGTGGAGATCGCCACCGCACTCCACCTCTCCCAGGGCACGGTCCGCAACTACCTGTCCACGGCGATCCAGAAGCTGGCGGCACGGAACAGGGCGGAAGCGGTGCGGATCGCACGGGAGAAGGGCTGGCTGTAGCCATGGCAGAACCCGTACACAAGCGCGTCTCGGCGTACGCGCTCGCCACCTCGGACGACGCGTTGCTCCTGACGCGCCTTGCCGATTCCTCACCGGTCTTCGCGCCCGGGCTGTGGCATCTGCCGGGCGGCGGCATCGACCCCGGGGAGCAGCCGCACGAGGCACTCGCCCGCGAACTGCGCGAGGAGACAGGCCTGGAGCTGCGCGGCGCCCGCCTGGTGGACGCGCGAAGCTACACGGCCCACCGGCTCGGTGTGAGCTGGCACCTGGTGGCGCTCTTCTACGCCATCGAGTTCACCCCCGGTCCGCTCACCGTCACCAAGCCCGATGACACCACCGCCGCGGTCACCTGGATGCCGCTGGCCGGGCTGACGGACTCGGTGCTGTCCCCGGCGGCGATCGACGGCCTGGCGATGATCCGCGAGCGACAGGGGCACGCGGCGGACGCTCGCTGACACAAGGCAACGTCACCGGCCCTTCGTTCGTCGAGGCCCGCGCGCAGGGCAGTGACGCACCGCGCGGTCGGCGAACGGAGGGCTGTCGGGGCTGAAGAACCTGGACGCCTTGTGGGCCTGTCGCCCCGAGGGCGACGGACCCACCACGAAAATCCCGGACCGCTCCCTGTACACGGCCCTGCCGATGCGGAGATGCTCTGTAGCCGTGACCGACAAGAAGAACGATCCCGCATGGCCCAGGGACATCAGCGTCGATACGGAGATCCGGACGCTCCTGTCCTTCCTGAACGGACAGCGTCGTCATGTACTGGGCATCCTCGACGGGCTGGAAGCCGATGCGCTGCGCAAGCCCGTGCTGCCGTCGGGGTGGAGCTGTCTGGGACTGGTCCAGCATCTGGCACTCGATGTGGAGCGGTTCTGGTTCCGGGCCGTCTTCCTCGGCGACCGGGACGTCATCGACGCTCTGGGCGACATCGAGGACGCCTGGCAGGTGGCGTCCGGCACGCCGGCCGCCGACGTCCTCGATCGGTACCGCGCGGAGACGGAACTCGCAGACGCCGTCGTGACTGCCGCGGCAGCGGACGCCTCGTTGGCCTGGTGGCCCCACGATCTCTTCGGCGAACCACACCTGCACACCCTTCGAGACGTCCTGCTCCACGTCATCACCGAGACCGCGTGCCACGCCGGCCATCTCGACGCAGCGCGAGAGCTCATCGACGGTCGGAGATGGATGGTCCTGACGTAGGAGCGGGAACCGCGCCCGCCGGCGAAGGAGCGCGTTCGCGAGGGGCCCCACTCCGGGTCCCCCACGGCGCCGTCGGACGCTGCCGGGGCATGCGCGTGGACGGGACTGCATCGGCGACGGATCACGTCCCCGCCGGCGGCCTGCACGCAGCGTACGTTCCCGCTCCTGCCGCCAGCAGGATCACGCAGCCCGTGAAGATCAGCCCGGCCGGGCGCAGCCCGAGCCAGGTGGCCATGGCACCGACCCCGACCACCGGCACCGAGATCCCGGCGTAGGCGACGACGAAGAACGCCGAAATGGTGCCGCCACGATGCTGTGCCGGGGCCGCATGGCCGACCAGGGTGAGCGCCGCGCGAAAGGCCAGTCCCTGGCCGCCACCGCCGCACAGGGCGCCCAGGACGAGCAGGAGCATGGATTCGGCGATCAGTGAGGACGCCACCAGCAGCAGGCCCACGATGAGGACGCCGCACCCCACGGGGAGCGCGAGGCGCGCGCCGATCCGCTGCGTCAGGGACTGGCCGATGGTCGACGCGAGGAACACGGAGAACACCACGGCGCCGGAGACAGCCAGGTTGTGCACCCCCAGCGTCTGCGCGGCAAAGCTCGGCGCGACCGCCGTGAACAGCCCGAGGAGGGCGAAGCCGGCGAACGCCGCCAGCGAGGCGGGCGTGAACACACCCCGCACCTCGGGAGGCACCGTGATGCCCTGCGGCGTCAGAGGCGGCCATCTCTTCGGCTCCGCCACGGTTTCCGGCAGGAACCAGGTGATCCCGGTGGCCACGGCCACCAGCCCCAGGTGAACCCAGAACGGCAGCATCAGCGGCCAAGGCGTGTACTGCGCGAGGAGGCCGGAGAGCAGTGGCCCACAGCCCAGACCGCCCATGTTCGCCGCCGTGGCGGCGAATCCGGCACGCGTCTTCTGCCCTGGGCCGGCCAGCTCGATCACGGCCGCTGTCGCCGCGCCGCTCAGAAGGCCGGCCGCGCCGCCGGACAGCACGCGTCCCACGAAGAGCAGAGGCAGACCGCTCTGCAGGAGGAAGCACCCCGCGCTTGCGGCCGACAGGGCCATGGCGCACAGGAGCACGGGTCTGCGGCCGACCTTGTCGGAGTAGTTTCCCGCCACCAGAAGCACGGTGATGACTGCGACGGCGTACACGGCGAAGACCACGGTGACCAGCAGCTCGGAGAACCCGATCTTTTCCTGGTAGAGCCCGTACAACGGTGTGGGCAGCGTGGTCCCGGCCATCCCGATGGCGAACACCACTGCCGCAGCCGGATAGCCCGGCCGCCGGCAATCGCCTGCGTTCACTGCACCCTCGCGAACGATCACCACGTCACCCTACGAACGGGCCGGGGGAGGCAGCTGCGTCACCGGCCTGGCCAGGACAGATTTCGGTAGTACATCGGTTGGCGTCCCGCCTGTGCCCATCCGGGCGCCCGGTTCCTGCCGTCGGCAGGGCCATCAGAAGGCCGGCAGAGGCGGTGGGATACCGGGCGGCCACACCTGTCACCACTTCTTCGAGGAGTTGGAGCGGACGGAGACCGTTCGATGAGTCAGGCGCGCTTCATCGCGTCCAGATGGGCGAACACCACCACGTTGTCCTTGTAGTCCTTCACCTTCCTGTCGTAGTCGCCGCCGCACGTGATCACTCGCAGCTCCGCGTCCGGAGTGTTGGCGTACACCCGCCTGTTGGGGAATTTCGCCTTGCTGAACTTCTCGACACTGTCGACCTTGAACGTGGCGACGCTGCCGTCCACCCGGGTGATGTCGACCGTGGAACCGGGCTTGAGGAACTGGAGCTGGAGAAAGACCGCAGGTCCGGTTTTCGTGTCGACGTGGCCCGCGATGATCGCCGAGCCGCGCTCACCGGGCGTGGCACCGTTCTTGTACCAGCCGACCAGGTTCTTGTCGTTCGGCGGCGGGGCGTTGAGCTGACCGCTGGCGGCGAGGGTCAGCGGGGTGAAGGGTGCGTCGACCGCGATCGACGGGATCTGGATGCGCTTCGGCGCGGAACGCGGCATGGCCAGCCCCGTCGGGCTGGGGGAGGCGGCGGTCGACGGGGCGGGAGGCGCGGGGGGAGCAGGTGCGGGCATTGCGGGCGCGATCACCGACGGGGCGGCCAGTGGCTTGCTGTCGTCCGACGTACCGAAGGAGTTGAAGATCAGGATCATGCCCAGCCCTGCCGCAGCTGCGGGCCAGAGCAACGCGCGGCCGAGGGCGAAGGGGGCGGGTTGGGGCGGGTTGGGGTCGGACGACTGCGGGGCGGCCATGGGTGGGAGCCTTTCTTCCATGTGACATCAAGTCAGGTGTGGGGTCGGCCGTTCAGCCCGTAGGGCGGGGAAACGCAGCCGCCGCGGCCGCCGCCCCGAGGGACAGCGACCGCGACAGATGCACAACCGGCCGGCGGTTCAGGTGGTTCAGGCCACCGCACCGCCCACGGTCTGACGACGGCGCAGCTTGTACGCACCGACGCCGAGTCCACCGACGAGCAGCGCCGAACCGGCGGCCAGACCGCTGCCGGTCATGGCCGTCCCGCCGCCACCGGTGTGGACGCCCCCGCGCGGCCTGGCTTCGCCGTTGCCGCCGTTGCTGCCGCGGTCGCCGCCGTAGCCCTCGCCGTCGTCGCCGTAGCCCTCGCCGTCGCCGTAACCACCGTCGTCGCCGTAGCCTTCGTCATCGGCCACGACCTTCGCCATGGCACCGCCACCCGTGTGCACGCCGCCGATGGGCTGGCTGCCGTGGCTGCCCTTCTTGTCACCGCAGTGCTTCTCGAGGTAGCCGCTGCCCTTCGTGTCACGGCACTGCTCCTCACTTGGGCCGCTGCCCTCCTCTTCGCTGCCGTAGCCCTCGCCGTCGTCGCCGTAGCCTTCGTCATCGGCCACGACCTTCGCCATGGCACCGCCACCCGTGCGCACGCCGCCGTTGGGCTGGCTGCCGTGGCCGCCCTTGCCGCCGTGCTTCTCGAGGTAGCCGCTCTCCTTCTTGTCGCCGCCGTGCTTCTCGAGGTAGCCGCTGCCCTTCTTGTCGCCGCCGTGCTTCTCGAGGTAGCCGCTGCTGTCCTCGCCGCCGCCGTAGTCGGAATCGTCTTCGTAGTCGCCGCCGTTGCCGGACTTGCCGCCGTGGTCTTCGCCGTGGCCGGACTTGCCGCCGTGGTCTTCGCCGTGGCCGGACTTGCCGCCGTGGCCGTCGCCGTAGGAGGAGGAGCCGCTGCTTCCGTCGGCCACGGCGAGGGCGTAGGCAGCAGGGGAGGTGATGGCGAGGACCGCACTGATAGCGGCCGTAGCGAACAGGGTGCGGGCAGAGCGCATCTGAACACATTCCTTTCGACGCAACTGCGATGAGTGACTGGCTGTCGACTCAAGGTGACGCAGTCTCGACGTGATCCACCGTCGATCGGAATGCCCCGTCGCGCGACCGGGGCGCTCCGTAAGGGAGCTAAGTCGTGGTCTTTTCGGGTGGTAATATGCCGATAATCACCCGTTGGACTGCATTCCCTGCAGTAATGAGGTTTGGGGCGTGCCGCACCACTCGTTCGCTGACGGCGCCTCATGGTGACGGGCCGTTCGGCAAGGCCGGGAAACTCATGGGCGCATGCGCGAACTGGCTTGGTGCGGTGGCTGGTTGAGTGCAGCGGCCGTGCGCGGCCACGTCACCCGACGGGGCGTGAAGAGCCGGGGCCGGCATCGGTTGCGGGTGCCGGCTGTCGGTGGGCGGCCGGGCGCCCGGCCGCACCGGTCGTGAATCCGGCCCTTAATCGGTTGCCCGCCCGGGTGGTGTCCTGCTGTACTCCCGGAATCAGCTGATCGGCCATTGGCCATCGACCCGGGAGACGGTCATGCGCGGAACTTCCATGTTCATTCAGACGGAAATTTCCACCGATCTTGAGGACATGAAGCTTCGTGCACCTGCTGAACCTGGGAATTCTGGCGCATGTCGACGCCGGTAAGACAAGCCTGACCGAGCGGCTGCTCCACTCCGCCGGTGTCATCGACGAGATCGGCAGCGTCGACGACGGAAACACCCAGACCGATTCTCTGGCGCTCGAACGACAGCGCGGCATCACGATCAAATCGGCCGTCGTCTCGTTCGCCATCGACGACATCGCGGTCAATCTGATCGATACGCCCGGGCACCCGGACTTCATCGCCGAGGTGGAACGGGTACTGAGTGTTCTCGACGGTGCGGTACTGGTCATCTCTGCCGTGGAGGGTGTGCAGGCGCAGACCCGTGTGCTGATGCGGACCCTGCAACGGCTGCGCATTCCCACGATCGTTTTTGTGAACAAGACCGACCGCGGCGGTGCCCAGTACGCGTCCGTCCTGCGGGCCGTGTCCGAGAAGCTGACCCCGGCCGTGGTCGCGATGGGTTCGGTCGACGGAATCGGCACGCGCGGCGCCCGTTGTGCGCCCTACGGGGAATCCGACCCCGCCTTCGTCTCCCGCTTGACCGAACTGCTCGCCGAGCGCGACGACGCGCTCCTCGCCGCATACGTCGACGGCGCGCCGCTTCCGTACAGCAGGCTCCGTGAGGCGCTGGCCACGCAGACCGGCCAGGCGCTCATCCACCCGGTCTTCTTCGGCTCGGCCATCACCGGGGCGG
This sequence comes from Streptomyces sp. JH14, assembly GCF_029428675.1. Classification (GTDB taxonomy): domain Bacteria; phylum Actinomycetota; class Actinomycetes; order Streptomycetales; family Streptomycetaceae; genus Streptomyces. The sequence continues at coordinate 4,749,485 of NZ_JAJNEL010000001.1, forward strand.
GCGTCGACGCGCTGATCAGCGGGATCAGGGAACTGCTGCCTGCTTCCCAGGGCGACGCCGGCGGGCCGGTCTCGGGCACCGTGTTCAAGGTCGAGCGCGGTCCGGCGGGCGAGAAGATCGCCTACGTACGGATGTTCTCGGGGACCGTGCGGACCCGTGACCGGCTGCCGTTCGGCCGGGGCGGCGGTCGCGGCGAGCCGGGCAGGCGCGACGAGGGCAAGGTCACCGCCGTCAGCGTCTTCGACCAGGGCTCCACGGTCCGTGCCGCGTCGGTCCGTGCGGGGCAGATCGGGAAGCTCCGGGGGCTCGGCGACGTCCGGATCGGTGATGCTGTCGGCGTGGCGGACGCCGGTGCGATCGATCACGTTTTCGCCCCGCCCACGCTCGAATCAGTCGTCGTTCCCCGCCCTCCGGCCGACCGCGGTGAACTGCATTTCGCACTTGCGCAACTTGCCGAACAGGACCCACTGATCAATGTGCGCCAGGACGATATCCGGAAGGAAGTGTCCGTATCCCTCTACGGCGAGGTGCAGAAGGAAGTCATTCAGGCGACGCTGGCCGATGAATTCGGTATCGACGTCACTTTCCGCAGGACGACGACCATCTGTCTGGAACGGGTGACCGGCACCGGATCCGCTTTCGAGGTCGGGGACAAGGATCCCAATCCTTTCCTGGCGACCATCGGCCTGCGTGTCGATCCCGGTCCGCTCTGCAGCGGAGTGCAGTACCGGCTGGAAGTGGAACTCGGATCCATGCCGTTCTCACTGATGAGAGCGGTCGAGGAGACGGTCGGGGAGACCCTGCGGCAGGGAATTCACGGCTGGCAGGTCACCGACTGCATCGTGACGATGACGCATTCCGGCTACTGGCCCCGGCAGAGTCATTCCCATGCGGTGTTCGACAAATCGATGTCGAGTACCGCCGGGGACTTCCGCAATCTGACACCTCTGGTCCTGATGGCCGCGCTGAAACGGGCCGGTACCACGGTGTACGAGCCGATGCACCGGTTCCGGCTGGAGCTACCGGCGGACACGCTCGGCCTGGCCCTGCCCGTACTCGCACGGCTGCGGGCCGTGCCGCGGACACCGGCCGTGCAGGGGGCTTCGTGCGTGCTGGAGGGGGAGCTTCCGGCGGCTCGGGTCCATGAGCTGCAGCAGCAACTCCCGGCGCTCACCCGCGGGGAAGGGGTTCTGGAGACCGCCTTCGACTCGTACCGGGCGGTCGTCGGTACGGTCCCGGACCGCCCGCGTACGGACCGCAACCCGCTCAACCGCAAGGAGTACCTGCTGCACACGGTCCGCAGGATCGCCGGGCAGGGGGAGTCCCGGTAGCCGGTGCCCGGACGGGAGGGGGCCGGTCCCGCCGGTACAGGAGCGGGCGGTGACGGAACTCGTGTGACGGGGCGAGCGGACCGGTCAGGGGATCGGGAGTCCGACCCGTTCCGTCACCACGGCCAGGTCCTCCTCGATCGCGGCAGCCGCGTCCGCGAGCGCCGGCAGCAGCGCGCGCCGCACGTCGTCCGGTGTGCCCCGGCTGGCGTGCGTGGAGACGTTGACCGCGGCGACCACCTGGCCCGCACGGTCGTGCACCGGCACCGCGATCGACCGAAGCCCCTCCTCCAGCTCCTGGTCCACCAGGGCGTGGCCGTCCCGGCGCGCCTGTGCCACGGCCTCGGCAAGCTCGGCGGCGCCTACCCGGGTGAACGGCGTCAGCCGCCGGACCGGGGCGCGGGCCAGCCGCGCGGCCGCCTCCTGCTCGGGCAGACCGGCCAGCAGCACCCGGCCCATGGACGTGGCGTACGCCGGGAAGCGGGTACCGACCGTGATGCTGACGCTCATGATGCGCACGGTGTGCACCCGGGCGACGTACATGATGTCGTCGTCGGCCAGCACGGCGACGGAAGCCGAGTCGTGCACCTGCTCCACCAGCCGGGCCAGGTGGGGCTGTGCGATCTCGGCGAACGCCAGCCGGGAGAGCCGGGCGTAGCCCAGTTCCAGCACCGTGGGCAGCAAGGTGAAGCGGCGCCCGTCGCCGGCAGGGGCCGCGTACCCCAGCTGCTGGAGGGAGAGCAGCGCCCGGCGGGCGGTGGCCCGGGGGAGGCCGGTGGCCTCCGCGGCGCCGGACAGGGTGAGCCCACCGGGTGCGGAGCCCAGGGCGGTGAGCACGGCCAGCCCGCGGGCCAGTGACTGCAGGAACTCCGGGCCCAGCTCCTCCTTGGGGGCGCGGGAGCGGTCCGGGCCGCCGGGCGCGGTCCGCGCGGCGGCCGGTACGGGGGACTCCAGCGCCGCCTCCATCCGCGCCGCGCACGCCCGCAGCCGCGGCAGGGCGTGCTCGGCCAGCGACCCGGCACTGTGCCTGCTGGTGTGACTGACCACGCTGAGCGCGCACACCGTGCTGCCGTCGGATGCGTGCACGGGGACGGCGACGGCGACCAGACCGGGCTCGATCAGCTGGTCGTCGACGGCCCAGCCGGCGTTCCGGGCGTCGGCCTCCCGCTGCCGGAAGGCAGCCTCCACCGCGTCGGGGGCCGGGGGCACCGGACGCGGTGGGACGGCCGGGAAGCCGAGGTCACAGGGGTCGTCATGCAGCCGGGTGCGCCATGCCGCACGCTGCTCGGGACTCCAGTCGGCCGCGAAGAGGACGCCCGGGGCGCAGCGCTCGGCGGGCAGCAGGTCTCCGATCTGGAAAGCCAGTGCCATGGTGCGGCGTCGGGTGGACTGGCTGATGAACCGCACCCCGGCGTTGTCCGGCACCGCGAGGGAGACGGACTCGTCCAGCTCGTCGGCCAACGCGACAGCGAACGGTTCCAGGGTGTCGGGGAGGCCGCAGCAGGCGAGGTAGGCATTGCCCAGCTCCATCAGGCGCGGGGCGAGCACCACGTCGCGGCCGTCCTCGATGCGCAGATACCCCAGGCGGGTCAGGGTGGTGACGATGCGGTCGACGGTGGAGCGGGCCAGGCCCGTGGCGCGGGCCAGGTCGCCCGGGCGCATCCGCGGCCCGGGGTGGGCGGCCAGGGCACGCAGCACGGCCAGACCGCGCTCCAGCGGCCCGACCGGCTCGCCGGGTGCTGCGGCGTCCGCTCCGGATGCGGTCGCGGCATGCGGCATGCGTCCTCCTCGTCCAAGCTCTGGGATGTCCGGAAACCGTACCGTCGGACGCGCGGCGGCCGCGCGGGACGGCCGGGCCGTGGAGCGGGACGCAGCGCGCGGTCGTCCGGGCACCACCGTTGCGGGGCGAGGCCTATTCGATCGTCAGGCCGGCGTAGTTGCCGGCCAGCTCGGCGGCAGCATGGGGAGAGGCCGCGATGCGGTCGAGCTGGGAGGTCTGGAGCCGGGTCTCGAACGTGCTCTGCTCCGGGTCGGTGTGCAGCGTCGTGGTCATGAAGTACGAGAAGTGTTCCGCGCGCCACACCCGGCGCAGACAGGTGTCCGAGTACGCATCGAGCAGCTCGGTGGAGCCGCTGTCCTTCAGCCGGGCGAAGGCCCGGGCGAGCACGACGACGTCGGAGACGGCGAGGTTGAGTCCCTTCGCACCGGTGGGCGGCACGATGTGCGCGGCGTCGCCGGCCAGGAGGACCCGGCCCCAGCGCATGGGCTCGGTGACGAAACTGCGCATGGGCAGCACGGCCTTCGAGGTGATCGGGCCGCGTTCGAGCCGCCAGTCGCCGTCGGTCGCGAAACGGGCGGCGAGCTCGTCCCATATTCGCTCGTCGGACCAGTCGGCCGGGTCGGTGCCGTTGGGGACCTGCAGATAGAGCCGGCCGACCGTTGTGGAGCGCATGCTGTGCAGGGCGAAGCCGCGCGGCGAGTGGGCGTAGATCAACTCGTCGCAGGACGGCGGGACATCGGCCAGGATGCCGAGCCAGGAGTAGGGGTAGACCCGCTCGAAGGTGCGCATGACGCCGTCGGGGACCGCCGAGCGGGTCACCCCGTGGAACCCGTCACAGCCCACGACGTAGTCGCAGTCGAGGGTCTTGTCCCGGCCCTGGTGGGTGTAGTGGATGACAGGCCGGTCCGTGTCGGCCCCGACGACCGCGTTCACCCGGGCCTCGAACAACAGCGGCGCGCCGTCCGTCATCTGAAGGGCGATCAGGTCCTTGACGACCTCGGTCTGGGCGTACACCCACACGCGGCGGCCGCCGGTGAGCGACGGGAAGTCGATGCGGTGCGCCTGGCGATCCCAGCGCAGCTCGATGCCGTCGTGCACCATCCCCTCACGGTCCAGCCGCTCGCCCGCGCCGGACTCCCGCAACACGTCGACCGTGCTCTGCTCAAGGATTCCGGCGCGCTGGCGCTGCTCGACGTACGTGCGGTCGCGGCTCTCCAGAACGACGCAGTCGACGCCGGCGTTGTGCAGGAGCCGGGCGAGCAGCAGCCCCGCAGGGCCGCCGCCGATGATGCCGACGGTGGTGTGGTCCATGGTGACTACTTCTCCTCTTCGAGGATGCGGTTCGCGATGGCGAAGGCGGCGTTGGCTGCGGGCACGCCGCAGTAGACGGCCGACTGGAGCAGGACTTCCTGGATCTCCTCGGCGGTGAGGCCGTTGCGCAGCGCGGCCCGCACATGCATGGCCAGTTCCTCGTGGTGGCCGTGGGCCACCAGCGCGGTGAGGGTGATGCAACTGCGGGTCCTGCGGCTCAGTCCGGGACGGGTCCAGATCTCCCCCCACGCGTAGCGGGTGATGAAATCCTGGAAGCCGGCGGTGAAGTCGGTGGTGCGGGCGACCGCACGGTCGACATGCTCGTCGCCGAGTACGGCGCGGCGCACGGCCATGCCCGCGCCGTACCGGGAGGCGTCGTCGGCGGGCGGCGCGGACTCGGCCGCGAAGTGTCCCAGCAGGGCGGCCAGGACGGGGACCGGACGCTCGACGCCGGCGAGGTGCGCGGCGTGCGCCACCTCGGTCAGTGCGGCGCCGGGGATGCCGTCGGCCAGCTCCCGGGCGTGCGCGACGGGTGTCGCGGGGTCCTCGCGGCCCGCGACGACCAGGGTCGGTGCGGTGATGCGGGACAGTTCGGAACGGATGTCGTAGCCGGCGAGCGCGTCGCAGAGCCCGGCGTAGGCAGCGGGGTCGGTGGCGGACAGGTCGTCGACCATCGCCCGGGCGGCCGGGTCGGCCGCGAAGGACGGGGTGAACCAGCGGGTGGCGGCGGTCTCCGCGACCGGGGCGGTGCCCTCGGCGCGCACCAGCGCCGCGCGCTCCGACCAGCCCTGCGGGTCACCGAAGTGCGCCGACGAGCAGAGGATCGCGAGCGAGGCGAGGCGCTCGGGGTGGTGCACGGCGAGCCAGGTGCCGACGGCGCCGCCGAGCGAGATGCCGGCGTAGGCGAACTCCTCGATTCCGAGCGCGTCGGCGAGGCCGAGGACCAGGCGCCCGAGGTCGGCGACGGAGCCGCCGTCGGGCAGCAGGCCGGCCGGGGACCCGCCGTGGCCGGGCAGGTCCCAGCGCACCACGCGGTGGGTCCGGGCCAGCGACGGGGTCTGCGGGTCCCACACGGCCAGCGAGGTGCCGAGCGAGGGGCCCAGGATCAGCGGCGGGGCGCAGTCCCGGCCGTCCACGCGGTGGTGCAGCAGATGCTGCGCGGGGGCTGAAGTACTCATGCGGTCCTACCTTCTTGCTCGGGACGAGCGGGCCGTTCGCAGGTTCGGCTCGCCCGGGGGTCTCCTCGTGCCGGTGGTGCGGGGCCGCCGGTGGGCGGTGGCTCGCGGCCGGCTCGCCGGTGGGTGCGGCGGGGCTGCGCGACGCCGCTCGGATCCGACACCGTGTCAGTTCGCCGGACGGCGCCCGCGCGCATCGAGCCTCGCGCAGTGGTCACGCTGCGTCAGTTCGGGTCCTGGGCGACGGCGGTGCGGAGCAGGGCGCGGTCCACGAGCGCACCCGCGGAACCCGTGTAGTGCGCCGGGTCGGTCAGTTCGCGCAGCCGGTCCGGGGGGAGGACACCGGCGATGCCGGGCTCCTCCCCGAGGGCCTCGGCGAGTTCCATGCCCTGTTCGACGGCGCGGCGGGAGGCACGGGAGAGCGCCTGCCTGGCCTCGCCGCGGCCGATCAGCCCCGCCAGCACTGCGGCGAGCCGCTCGCTGATGATCAGGCCCCCGGTGGCGTCGAGGTTGTCCCGCATCCGCTGCGGGTGGACGCGCAGGCCCTCGGCCAGTTCGGCGGCGTCGCGGGCGGCACCGCCGACGAGGCGCAGGGCCTGGCGCAGGGGCTGCCACTCGGCGTGCCAGGCGCCGGCCGGGCGTTCGTCCTCGGCGGCGAGCGCACCGTAGAGGACGGAGGCGAGGGCGGGGACCTGGCGGGCCGCGGCGGCGATCAGTGTGGCGCGGACCGGGTTGGCCTTGTGCGGCATGGCGGAGGAGCCGCCGCCGGTGCCCTCGCCGAGCTCGCCGGTCTCGGTGCGGGTCAGCAGCAGGACGTCGGCGGCGAGCTTGCCGAGTGCCCCTGCCGCGAAGGCGAGGGCGCCGCCGAGGTCGGCGACGGGGGTGCGCAGGGTGTGCCAGGGCAGGGTGGGTTCGGCCAGACCGGTCTCGGCCGCGTAGCCGGCCAGCAGCCGAAGGCCGAGGTCCGTGCCCGGATCCGGGTCGATGGGTACGCCGTCGGCCTCGGCGAAGGCATGGAAGGCCGCCAGGGTGCCGGCCGCTCCGCCGAGTTGCGCGGGCAGCGCGGCTCGGGCGGCCGCGAGGCGTTCGCGGGCGTCGAGCACCAGTGAGCGCCAGCCGGCGGCCTTGAGGCCGAAGGTGGTGGGCACGGCGTGCTGGGTGAGCGTGCGTCCGGCGACCGGTGTGCCGCGGTGCTCGGCGGCCAGCCGCGCCAGGGCGCCGGCCGTGCGCGCGAGGTCGGCGATGACGGGTTCCAGGGCCCGGGCGGCGACCAGCATGGCGGCCGTGTCCAGGATGTCCTGGCTGGTGGCGCCGCGGTGTACATGGGCGGCGGCCTGCGGGTCGTGCGTGGCGGCGGCCGCGGTGAGGTCGGCGACGAGAGGGATGACCGGGTTGCCGCCGGAGCGGGCGCGCAGCGCAAGGTCCCGGACGTCGTAGCGGGCGGTCTCGGCGGCCGCCGCCGTGACGGCAGTCCCGGCCGCGGCGGGGACGAGGCCGAGTGCGGCCTGGGCGCGGGTCAGCGCGGCTTCGGCGTCGAGCATCGCGCGGACGTACGCGGCGTCGCCGGTGGCGGCTTCGACCGGCGACCCGGCCTGCCCCGGGGAGAGCAGGCCGAGATCCCCGGCGGGGTCAGTCGAAGGCAAGGAAGACCGTCTCCTCGTGCTCACCGTCACCCTGCAGACGGATGTCGAAGCGGTGCATCCGCTCCCCGTCCGGTACGGCGAGGAGTGTGGCGCGGCGCTCGGGCTCGAGACCGGCCAGCAGCGGGTCGGCCGCGGTGCCGGCCGCACCGGGCAGGTAGATCCGGGTGTGCAGATGGTGCAGCAGACCGCGGGCGAAGACGATCACCGAGAGGTAGGGGACACCGCCGGGCTGCAGCGTGCGCAGCTCGTAGTGGCCGTCCGCGTCGGTCCCGACGCGGCCGAAACCAGTGAAGCCGACGTCGCTCCGGCCGATGACCGCTCCGGTGACCGGGTCGCGGCGCAGCGAACCGGGGGCGCCGCGGCGGGAGCCGTCGGGGGCGGGCTGCCAGGTCTCGATGACGGCGTCGGGGACGGGCGCCCCGGCGCCGTCGTAGACGTACCCGTGGACGGTGAGGGCGTCGGGGTGCCAGGCGGGGGCGATCTCGCCGCCCTTGGCGAAGGGCAGCGCGTAGCCGTAGAACGGGCCCACGGTCTGCGACGGGGTGGTGGACATCAGCGGCCCTCCTCGATCCAGGTGGCGGCCGGACCGTCGAGGACGATGTCCCAGCGGTAGCCGAGCGACCATTCGGGGGTGGACAGGTCGTGGTCGTACGTCGCTACGAGCCGCTCGCGGGCGGAGTCGTCGGTGACGGACTGGAGGATGGGGTCGTGGGCGAAGAGCGGGTCCCCCGGAAAATACATCTGGGTGATCAGCCGCTGGGTGAAGGCGTTGCCGAAGAGCGAGAAGTGGATGTGGGCCGGACGCCAGGCGTTGACGTGGTTGCGCCAGGGGTAGGCACCGGGCTTGACGGTGACGAACTCGTACCGGCCCTGGTCGTCGGTCAGGCAGCGGCCGACACCGGTGAAGTTCGGGTCGAGCGGGGCGGGGTGGTCGTCGCGCTGGTGGGCGTAGCGGCCCGAGGCGTTGGCCTGCCAGACCTCGACCAACTGGCCGCGAACCGGGCGGCCGTCGCGGTCCAGGACCCGGCCGGTGACCCTCATCCGTTCGCCGAGCGGCTCGCCCTGGTGCTGCCGGGTGAGGTCGTGGTCGAGGGCGGTGACATCGGTGACGCCGAAGACCGGGCCGGACAGCTCCACCGCCTCGGGGTCGTGCAGGGCGACGAGCGGCTTGCCGGGATGGCGCAGGACGCTGCTGCGGTACGGGGCGTAACCGCGGTCGGGGTGGCTGCGCTCGGGCTCACCCTCGGCGACGGCCTTGGCGTAGGCCTCGCGCTGCTCGGCGATCTCGGCGGAGATCCGGCCTTGGGTCAGAGGGGTGGTCATACGGGGTTTCCTACCTTTCCAGGACCAGGGCGAGGCCCTGTCCGACGCCGATGCAGAGGGCGGCGACGCCGGTTCCGGAGCCCGCGGCGGCGAGCTGGTGGGCGACGGCTCCGGCGATACGGGCACCGGAGGCACCGAGCGGGTGGCCGATGGCGATGGCTCCGCCGCGCGGGTTGACGACGGTGGGGTCGAGATCGGGCCATTCGGCCAAGCAGCCCAGGGACTGGGCCGCGAAGGCCTCGTTGAGTTCGAACGTGGTCAGGTCGCCGAAGCCGCGGCCGGCCCTGGTCAGGGCCCTGCCGACGGCCTCGACGGGGCCGAGACCGAAGTACTGCGGCTCGACGGCAGTGACGGCCGAGGCGCGGACACGGGCCAGCGGCTCACGGCCGGTGGCTTTCAGGCCCTCCTCGTCCACGAGCAGCAGTGCGGCGGCGCCGTCGTTGAGCGGCGAGGCGTTGCCGGCGGTGACCGTGCCGTCCGGGCGGAAGACGGTCTTCAGCCTGGCCAGCGACTCGGGCGACGTGTTGTCCCGGATGGTCTCGTCACGGGTGAGGACGACGCCTTCGACGGGCACGACCTCGCCGTCGTACAGGCCGTTCTTCCAGGCGAGGGCGGCCTTCTCGTGGCTCGCCACGGCGAACGCGTCCTGCTGCTCGCGCGTGATGCCGTACCGGTCGGCGATCAGTTCCGCACCCTCGCCGAGCGGGACGGTCCACTGCGGCTCCAGGCGCTTGTTGACCATGCGCCAGCCGATCGTGGTGGAGAACAGCTCCTGGCTGCCGGCCGGGAAGGCGCGCTCGGGCTTGGGCAGTACCCAGGGGGCGCGGCTCATCGACTCCACACCGCCCGCGACGGCGACGGATGCGTCGCCGACCGCGATGGCGCGCGCGGCCTGGACGACGGCTTCGAGGCCGGAGGCGCACAGCCGGTTGACGGTGCTGCCCGGGACGGTGACGGGCAGTCCGGCGAGCAGCACGGCCATCCGGGCGACGTTGCGGTTCTCCTCGCCGGCGCCGTTGGCATTGCCGAAGAAGACGTCGTCGATCCTGGCCGGGTCGAGGTCCGCCGTACGGGTCAGCAGGGACCGCAGCACTCCGGCCGCGAGGTCGTCGGGGCGCACCCCGGACAGGGCGCCCCCGTACTTGCCGACCGGGGTGCGGACGGCGTCGACGATGTAGACGTCGCGCAGCTGACGGGTCATCGGGCGCTCTCTTCGAGGGCCGCGGCGATCCGGACCGGGGCGGCCGTCCTGCGCTGGATCTCCTCGGCAGGGACGCCCGGGGCGCACTCCACCAGGACGAGCCCGTCGTCGGTGACGTCCAGGACTCCGAGGTCGGTGATGATGCGGTCCACGCAGGCCCTGCCGGTGAGCGGCAGAGTGCACTCGTCGACGATCTTCGGGCTGCCGTCCTTGGCGGTGTGGGTCATCGTCACGATGACCCGGCGGGCGCCGTGCACCAGGTCCATGGCACCGCCGATGCCGGTGACCATCTTGCCGGGCACGGCCCAGTTGGCGAGGTCGCCGCGGGCGGACACCTGCATGGCACCGAGCACGGCGGTGTCGATGTGACCGCCGCGGATCATCCCGAAGGAGAGCGCCGAGTCGAAGAAGGAGGCGCCGGGCAGGACGGTGACGGTCTCCTTGCCGGCGTTGATCAGATCCGGGTCGACCTCGTCGTCGTGGGGGAACGGGCCGGTGCCGAGGATGCCGTTCTCCGACTCCAGCACGACGTGGACGCCCTCGGGGAGGTGGTTCGGGATCAGCGTCGGAAGCCCGATGCCGAGGTTCACGTACTCGCCGTCGGCAAGCTCGCGGGCCGCACGGGCGGCCATGTCGTCTCGCGTCCAGGCCATCAGGCCGACACCCCCCTGGTGGTGCGCTTCTCGATCTTCTTGTCAGCGGCCTGTTCGGGAGTGAGCGCCACCACCCGCTGGACGAAGATGCCCGGCAGATGGACCTGGTCCGGGTCGATCTCGCCCGGCTCGACCAGCTCCTCGACCTCGGCGATGGTGATCCGGCCCGCCATGGCGGCCAGCGGGTTGAAGTTGCGGGACGACTTGTTGAAGACCAGGTTGCCGTGCCGGTCACCCCTGGCGGCCCGGACGAGTGCGAAGTCGGTGGTGATACCCCGCTCCAGCACGTACTCGACGCCGTCGAACTTGCGGGTCTCCTTGCGCGGCGATGCCACCGCGATCCCGCCCGAGCCGTCGTAGCGCCAGGGCAGTCCACCGTCGGCGACCTGCGTGCCGACGCCGGCCGGCGTGAAGAAGGCGGGGATGCCGCAGCCCCCGGCGCGCAGCCGCTCGGCGAGCGTGCCCTGAGGGATCAGCTCGACCTCCAGCTCACCGGCGAGGTACTGCCGGGCGAACTCCTTGTTCGCGCCGATGTAGCTGCCCGTGACGCGGGCGATCCGGCCTGCCGAGAGCAGGACGGCGAGACCGGAGTCCATGGCGCCGCAGTTGTTCGAGACCACGCCCAGTCCGCCGACTCCGGCGTCGTACACCGCCTGGACCAGTGTGTTCGGCACGCCGCTGAGGCCGAAGCCACCGACTGCCAACGACGCTTCGTCGTGGACGTCTGCCACGGCCTGCGCGGCCGAGGCGATCACCTTGTCCATCCGCCCGCCTCACACATCTTGTTCGCCAGATGAACTTAAGTTCATATTTCTCTGCGGATTCTGTTCCTCTGCGTGTGATCCGTCAAGGGTGTCGGCGGTGCCGGCGACACCACCCCGGCGCCGGCCGGGGGTGCGCGGGTGCGTCCGGAGACCGGATGTCATGAGTGCGATATGACGTGAGCATGTCAAGTCGCCTTGTGTCGCATCGGTACGCCGGAAGCGCCGGCCGCAGGGCCTCGCTGCACTCCCTGGTTCAGCAACGTCCGCCTAGTTCAGCAACGCCCGCGCCGCCCGCGCACGCCCCCGGATCATCTCCGCCGCCGTCGGCTCCACCGCCCCCACCAGATCCGCGTACTCCTCCATCTCTGCGGCGCCGCGCAGGAACTCCCCGCTCTGTACGAGCAGCTGCGCCCGCTCGTACCGCAGCCTCGCCGGGTGCGAAGGCAGCAACAGCGACAGTTCCACCGCCCACAGCGCCACCCGCGTGCACTCCGGGCGCACCGCCGCCCACGCCCTGATGTTGTTCAGGATCCGCAGCACGATCTCCAGCGGGCGGGCCGGCACCAGCATCGACGGTTCCAGCGTCGCCCCGGTCGCCCCCGTCACCAGCAACTCCGCGTCCTGGCCGGTCATCGGACGGCCGCCGGCGAACGGGTCGGCCAGTACCCGCTCCGCCGGATCGCCGAACCCGACGACGAAATGACCCGGCAGCGCCACCCCGTACACGGGGGCGCCCGCCCGTCGGGCCACCTCGATCCACACCACCGACAGCAGGATCGGCAGCCCTCGCCGGCGCCGCAGCACGTCGTGCAGCAGCGACGACTCCAGCCGCTGGTAATCGGCCGAGGAGCCCGCGAATCCGCACCGTTCACCCAGCAGTTCGGCCAGCGCCGATGCCCAGGCGCGCCCGCCCCGGATCCCGTACGGAAGCAGGCCCGCCAGCCGGTCCAGTTCGATCTGCGCCGTGTCGATCCCGTCCGTGTCCAGCGCCGGGTCGGCCTCCGCGGCCAGCAGTAGACAGAGCAGCGCCAGGTCGGGCCGCTCGGCGCGCGCCTCCTCGGCAAACTGCCGTCGCAGCTCGTCCCTCCCCGGGCCCGGCGGGTTCGGGGGATTCGTTGGGTCCATCGGGGACACGTAGGTACCTTCCCCGGCTACGCCGACCTGAAGTGGTGATACAGGTGATGCGTCGCGAAACCCATCCGGTCGTAGAGCGCCCGCGCCCGCTCGTTGTCCGCCTCCACCTGCAGCCACGCAGCCGACGCCCCCTCGTCCAGCGCCTGCCGGGCCAGTGCGGTCATCACGGCGGTGGCGAGCCCCTGCCTCCGGTACGCGACATCGACCTCGACGGCCATGAAGCCCGCCCAGCGCCCGTCCACCACGCACCGCCCGATCGCCGCCGGCGGATCGCCCTCCGTGTCGCCCGGCACGGTGGCGAACCACACCGACGGCCCGCTGCCCAGCACCTTCAGCACATGCGGGCCCGGGGTGTCGAAGCGCTGGTAGCGGGAGAGCCACGCCTCGTCGATCTCCCGGCTCAGCCGCACCCGCGCCACGTCCGCGTCCTGGTCACCGATCGGGGCCAGCGCCGCGATGCGCACCTCCGCCGTCACCTCGCGCCGCCACCCGCTTCGCTCCAGCTCCGCGCACAGCTCCTCCTGCGTGCCCTCGGCACCGGTCGCGGTCTGGATGTACGCGGGCAGTCCGCGGTCCTCGTACCACCGCTCGACCCGCGCGAGTGCCTCGTCGAGCGGCGCCCCGGGGTCGCCGAGCGGCAGTACGGAGTTGGCACGCCGGGTGAAGCCTTTCGCGGAGCGCAGCAGCCAGTCGCCGAGCCGCTCGCTCTCCACCGGCTGCCAGGCCCGGGCGCAGACGGGGGCGAGCTCGGCGAAGGTGGCCGCCGGGCCCCGGCGGCGGGCCGGTGCGGACGGTACGACCTTGCCCGCCACCAGCGACGATTGCGGGATGTGGACGGAATCACCGCTCTTCGGTGTGATCGACAGCACACCGTCGTCCCAGGATGTGAGAACGCCTACCGTGTCCGTGAACTGCGACCCGGCCGCACCACTCTCGGAGCGGCGTCGGACTGATACCCGTTTGCCCACGTCAGCGGGTGTAATTCGGACCTCGAGTCGTCCGCCGATGGTGAATTCCACAGCTCTGTCCGCCCCTCCTGTTCGGTTCGTGCCCCGGAACGGAGATACTAGGTGCGGGCATCGACGACGCCGCGCTCCCGCGCGAGAGCCAACGCCCTACCGAGGAGGAACGACAGCGTGACCTACGTCATCGCGCAGCCTTGTGTCGACGTAAAGGACAAGGCCTGCATCGAAGAGTGCCCCGTCGACTGCATCTACGAGGGCCAGCGGTCCTTGTACATCCACCCGGACGAATGCGTCGACTGCGGAGCCTGTGAGCCGGTATGCCCGGTCGAGGCGATCTTCTACGAGGACGACACCCCGGAGGAGTGGAAGGACTACTACAAGGCGAATGTCGAGTTCTTCGACGACCTCGGGTCGCCCGGTGGTGCCTCCAAGCTGGGCCTGATCGAGCGCGATCACGCGTTCATCGCAGCGCTGCCGCCGCAGAACCAGTAAGCAGCGGCCGGCACGTGCGCCGCCCCGGCCCCGTACGGCTCGTCACCGTGCGGGGCCGGGGTGTTTTCCGGGCCGGGCGGCCGACGGCCCCCGAACCACCCGTATCACCCTCGTAACCCTCGTACGAGAAAGCAGAGATCCGTGTCCGCAGCAGTCTCCTCCCGCCTCCCGGTCTTTCCCTGGGACAAGCTCACGCCCTACAAGTCGACCGCTGCGGCCCACCCGGACGGCATCGTCGACCTGTCCGTCGGTACCCCCGTCGACCCGGTGCCCGGCCTGATCCAGCAGGCGCTCGTCGCCGCCGCGGACAGCCCGGGCTATCCGACGGTGTGGGGGACCGCCGAACTCCGCGACGCCCTCACCGGCTGGGTGGAGCGGCGCCTCGGGGCGGTCTCCGTGGCGCACGAGAACGTGCTGCCGGTCGTCGGCTCCAAGGAGCTGGTGGCCTGGCTGCCGACCCAGCTCGGCCTCGGCGCGGGCGACAAGGTCGCCTACCCGCGGCTCGCCTACCCCACGTACGAGGTGGGCGCCCGGCTCTGCGGCGCCGAGCCCGTCGTCTACGACGACCCGACCGAGCTCGACCCGGCCGGACTCAAGCTGCTCTGGCTCAACTCGCCGTCCAACCCGACCGGCCGAGTCCTGGCCAAGGACGAGCTGACCCGGATCGTCGCCTGGGCGCGCGAGCACGACGTGCTGGTCTTCAGCGACGAGTGCTACCTGGAGCTGGGCTGGGAGGCCGAACCGGTCTCCGTGCTCCATCCCGACGTCTGCGGCGGCACGTACGAGGGCATCGTCGCCGTCCACTCGCTCTCCAAGCGCTCCAACCTCGCCGGATACCGCGCGGCCTTCGTCGCCGGTGACGCGGCCGTCCTCAGCGAGCTGCTGCTGATCCGCAAGCACGGCGGGATGATGACACCCACCCCGGTCCAGGCGGCGACGATCGCGGCACTCGGCGACGACACCCACGTCGCCGAGCAGCGGACCCGGTACGCGGACCGTCGCGCGGCGCTGCGGACGGCGCTGGAGGCGCACGGCTTCCGGATCGAGCACAGCGAGGCGAGCCTCTACCTGTGGGCGACGCGCGACGAGCCGTGCTGGGAGACGGTTGCGTACCTCGCGGAGCTCGGCATCCTGGTGGCGCCGGGCGACTTCTACGGGCCGGCGGGCGACCGCTTCGTACGCGTGGCCTTCACGGCGACGGACGAGCGCGTCGAGGCCGCGGTCAAGCGGCTGTCCTGACCCGGGCCGCATGACGGTCTGCGACCGCGCGGCCGGAGCCCGCGTGATCCGGTCGGACGTGCGAGAGGGCCCCGGGAGTACGCACTCCCGGGGCCCTCTCGCACGTCCGACCGGATCAGCCGATCGGCAGGCCCTGCATCGGCAGTCCCTTGGCCGGCAGGCCGCCCTTGGGTGCGGCACCCATGGCCCCGTCGACCAGCTCACCGGCACCGCCCGCGGCCTTCTCCGCGGTGGGGGCGGCCTGGCTGCCCGCCTTGCCGACGGTCCCGGCCGCAGCCGGGAGGGCCGTCCCGACGAGCTTGGCGGCGCCCGCGGCCTGGGTGTCCTGCTGGGACGCGCCGCCGACGGCCTTGCCGAGACCGGCGCCGTCGACCGTGGTCAGACCGCCGAGCTCGGGGGCCTGCGGGAGCTCCGCGGCACCTGCGGCGCCGGCCGCACCGACCACGGGGGCTGCGCCCGCCGCGATCAGCAGCGCGGCACGGGCGATCCGACGGGTCAGGGGGAGGGACATGATGCTCCTTCGACGGGGTGTGGAATCTCTGTCCGTGGACCGGACGCTGTGACAACCGTCGCGGGGGCGGGGGAGGTTGCGGTGTGCCGAGGTAAAGAGTCGGTAATGCGTCACATAATCGGCAATGGAGGAACCCGGGCAGACAATGCATTCCAGAAGTGCCCGATGAACCGTCACTTCCCTTTGTTCTCAAGGGATGCGGGGTACGGGGGAGGAGGCTCCCGGAGGGCGTGACAACGGACGGTTCCGGAAAAGCCGGATAGCTCGTACAGGGGACCTTCCGTACTAGCGGACGAGTCCTATGCGGACCTCTGTGGCGCCCGATTCCGCACGCTCCGTCCGCCAGCCCGATCCGGCCTTCCAGACCCTGCCCGCGTAGGCGACCTCGTCTATGTCCAGCGCCTCGGCCTGCGCCACCGCCCAGTGCGTGAGTTCCCAGCCGCGCTGCGCCGTGGAGCCGTCCCCGGAGGTACGGGCGGACTTCACCGGCACCGAGACCGTGCCGGCCGCCGACGCCCCGCCCGAGGTCCCACCGGTCGTTGCGCCGATGGTGGGCAGCACGCCCTTGCCGAAGGTCCGCACCAGCTCCGCCCGCACCTTCGCCGTGTCGGCCGCACCGGCCGCACCGGCCGCCGTCCGCATCGGCGTGCAGTCCAGTGCGGCCGGCGTCCGGCCGGTCAGCACGGCGGCCAGCAGTGCGGCGTCCGGCTCGTGCTTCGCGTACGCCTGCGGGAAGCCACTGCGCTGCACACGCTGCGCGGCGACCGTCAGCGGAAGCCGAGAGTAACCGGGGACCTTGGCCAGGTGCTGATAGAACTCCCCGGCCGCGTACACCGGGTCCAGGATCTGCTCCTCGGTGCCCCAGCCCTGCGAGGGACGCTGCTGGAACAGTCCGAGCGAATCCCGGTCGCCGTGCTCGATATTGCGCAGCCCGGACTCCTGCAGGGCCGTCGCCAGAGCGATCGTGACCGCGCGCTCCGGCATCCCGCGCGAGGTGCCGACCGCGGAGATCGTCGCGGCGTTCGCCGCCTGCTCCGGACTCATCCGGTACGTACGCCCCCGGCCCGCCGAACCGTCGGCGGACTGCACCGTGCACTGCTCGGTGCCTTTGTTGCCGGTGACGTATTGCACGGTCAGATAACCGGCCACGGCGAGGAGTACGGTAAGGGCTGCCGCGATACGGAAGAGGCGGCTGCGGCCGGTGTGTCGGCGGGAGGAAGAGGCGGTCCGGGGCACGGGGCCACCGTACTGGAGGGCTCCGCGGCAGCCGAGGGCGAAGTCCCCCATGGCCTCTCCGCCGAAGTCCTCTAGGGTCGACGGCATGCCTGAAAGCACGCTTGACCTCACCCTGGACGGCCCGTCCCTCACCGCCCGGCTCGTCGACTTCCCGTCGGTCAGCGGAGACGAGAAGGAGCTGGCCGACGCGATCGAGACGGCGCTGCGCGCCCTCCCGCATCTCACCGTCGACCGGCACGGCAACAACGTCGTCGCCAGGACCGGTCTGGGCCGCACCGAACGCGTCGTGCTCGCCGGGCACATCGACACCGTCCCGATCGCCGACAACGTTCCGTCCCGGCTCGACGAGAACGGGGTGCTCTGGGGATGCGGCACCTCCGACATGAAGTCCGGCGTCGCCGTGCAGCTGCGGATCGCCGCGACCGTGCCCGAGCCCAACCGCGACCTCACCTTCGTCTTCTACGACAACGAAGAGGTGGCCGCGCACCTCAACGGGCTCAGCCATGTCGCCGACGCCCACCCGGACTGGCTGGAGGGCGACTTCGCCGTCCTCCTCGAACCGTCCGACGGCCAGGTGGAGGGCGGCTGCCAGGGCACCCTGCGGGTCCACCTCCGCACGGCGGGGGAGCGCGCGCACTCCGCACGCAGCTGGATGGGGTCCAACGCCATCCATGCCGCCGCACCGATCCTCGGCCGCCTCGCCGCGTACGAACCGCGCCGGCCGGTGATCGACGGGCTGGAGTACCGCGAGGGTCTCAACGCCGTGGGGATCGAAGGGGGCGTCGCCGGCAACGTCATCCCGGACGCCTGCACCGTCGTCGTCAACTACCGGTACGCACCCGACCGCACGGCCGAGGAGGCCGTGGCCCATGTCCACGAGGTCTTCGCGGACTGCGGCGTCGTCGAATTCACCGTCGACGACCACTCCGGGGCGGCGATGCCCGGCCTCTCCCACCCGGCGGCCGAGGCGTTCATGGCGGCGGTCGGCGGCACCGCCCGGCCGAAGTTCGGCTGGACGGACGTCTCGCGCTTCGGCGCGCTCGGCGTCCCCGCGGTGAACTACGGTCCCGGCGACCCGCTCCTCGCGCACAAGCGCAACGAACACGTGGCGGTCGACCACATCACCCACTGCGAGGAACGGCTCCGCTCCTGGCTCACGGGCTGACCCGCGGGGTTCGTCCTTCGTCCAGGAGGGGGCGGCGCGCTCGCCGGGCGCGACTTCGGTTCGGCGGGCGCCCCGGCCACCGCCGGCGTGGGGCGTCCGGCCCGGGGCTTTCGCGGTGGACATGTTGATGTCCCTCGCGTGTAACCCGCGTAGATCTACGCTTGAGCGGAACGACCGGTACGCGAAGGGAGCAGCCGATGAGCAACCCCGACTCCGAGGGCCTGCGGGCACTGGAGGAACAGCGGCTCGGGCCGGTGCTGCGCCGCAAGGATCAGATCCAGCCGGGGACCACGGACCAGCGCCTGCTGGATACCGAGGGCGACTCGGAGTGGGTGCACACCGATCCCTGGCGGGTCATGCGCATCCAGTCGGAGTTCGTGGAGGGCTTCGGTGCGCTGGCCGAGCTGCCGAGTGCGATCAGTGTCTTCGGCTCGGCCCGTACGCCGGTGGGCACGCCGGTGTACGAGGCGGGGGTGCAGATCGGGCGGGCCCTGGTCGAGGCCGGCTTCGCGGTGATCACCGGGGGTGGCCCGGGCGCGATGGAGGCGGCGAACAAGGGGGCCTGGGAGGCAGCGGGCGTCTCGGTCGGGCTCGGGATCGAGCTGCCCTTCGAGGCCGGCCTGAACGAGTACGTGAACCTCGGGCTGAACTTCCGCTACTTTTTCGTACGAAAAATGATGTTCGTCAAATACGCGCAGGGATTCGTCGTCCTGCCCGGCGGCCTCGGCACGCTCGACGAACTCTTCGAGGCGCTCACCCTCGTCCAGACGGGCAAGGTGACCCGCTTCCCGATCGTCCTGTTCGGTACGGAGTACTGGGGCGGGATGGTGGACTGGCTGCGGGACACGGTGGTGGCGCAGGGCAAGGCGTCCGAGAGCGATCTGATGCTGTTCCACGTCACGGACAGCGTGGAGGAGGCGGTCAACCTGGTCTCCAAGGAAGTCGGCCCGCACGGTCCTGCAGTTTGAGTCCGCCGGCGAGCGACGGCCCCGCCCCCTCGGACGCCGGAGGGCTCGAACGAGCCCGTCCGGCGTCCGAGGGCCAAGAGGGTCCGGGACTCGCCCCGGTTTCCGCAAGGGGCGGCAGGGGGCGGCGCCCCGGTTACACCAGCCCCCGCCGTGCCACCGCGGGTGCCCGGTGTCCCGCGATCGACGCCACCATGTCCAGCACCTGCCGGGTCTCCGCCACCTCGTGCACCCGGTACACCCGCGCCCCCAGCCACGCCGACACCGCCGTCGTCGCCAGCGTTCCGATCAGCCGTTCCTTCACGGGCCGGTCGATCGACTCCCCGACGAAGTCCTTGTTGGACAACGATACGAGTACGGGCCAGCCGGTCTCCGCCATCTCATCGAGCCTGCGGGTCGCCTCCAGCGAGTGCCGGGTGTTCTTCCCGAAGTCATGGCCGGGGTCGATCATGATGCCGTCCGGCCTCACCCCGAGCTCCACCGCGCGCTCGGCCAGCCCCACCGTCACCCGCAGGATGTCCGCCATCACGTCGTCGTACACGACCCGGTGCGGCCGGGTCCGCGGCTCGGCGCCGCCCGCGTGCGTGCACACCAGCCCCGCCCCGTACCGCGCGGCGACCTCCGCGAGCTTCGGGTCCACGCCGCCCCACGCGTCGTTCAGCAGATCCGCACCGGCCGCGCAGACCGCCTCGCCCACCTCGTGCCGCCAGGTGTCGACGCTGATGACGACATCGGGGTGGCGGCGCCGCACCTCGGCGACGAACCCGACCGTGCGGCGGGCCTCCTCATCGGCCGTCACCTCCTCGCCGGGACCGGCTTTCACCCCGCCGATGTCGATGATCGCGGCCCCGTCCGCGACGGCCTGCTCGACCCGGGCGAGCGCGGGCTCGTCGCGGAAGGTCGCGCCCTGGTCGTAGAAGGAGTCCGGGGTACGGTTCACGATCGCCATGATCACCGGCTCGTGCGCCCCGAATTCGCGCCGCCCCAGCCTGAGCGCACCGCTTCGCATTCCGTGTATCTCCTCTGGTAGACCGCCCTGCAGACCGCTCCGTGGGTCGTCTGCGACCCTAACTGTCGGTAGCGCATGGCACGATCGGAGCCGGACAGGTTTTCGCACCCGGGGAGATGCGCGTGTTCTGGTTCTTGCTGCTGGCGATGGTGGTGGTCGTGGCCGCGGTCACCCTCGCGGTGGTCGGTGGAGGGGGGAGCCACATCCTGCAGGACGTGGCGCCCGAGCAGCTGACCGACCCGCTGCCGGCGAACCGCCCGGTCGGCCGCGCGGACATCGAGGCCATGCGGCTGCCGGTGGTGCCGCGCGGCTACCGGATGACGGACGTCGACGACGCCCTCGGCCGGCTGGGCGCCGAGCTCGCCGAACGGGACGCGCGGATCGCCGAGCTGGAGTCGGCCCTCGCCGGTGCGCAGGCGACCGCGGGGGGCGGCAAGGGGCTCTTCAAGGCCCCGCAGGACCGGCCGCCGCAGCCCGGCCGGGTCCCCTGGGAACCGCCGCACCCGGGGCGGCCGACCGGGTCCGAGTCCGGACCGTCGGGTTCTTCGCGCGGGCCTGAGTCCGGGCACCGGCCCGACGAGGAGGGTCAGCGATGAGCGGCGCCGGCGTCGAAGCAGCGGCCGACGGCAGGCTGCGCTGTTCCTGGGCACTGTCCACCGACGACTACCTCCAGTACCACGACACCGAATGGGGCCGCCCCGTCCACGGCGACGACGCCCTGTTCGAGCGGCTCTGCCTGGAGGCGTTCCAGTCCGGGCTGTCCTGGCTGACGATCCTGCGCCGCCGCGAAGGGTTCCGCAGCGCCTTCGCCGGGTTCAAGATCTCCGCGGTCGCGGAGTTCACCGACGCCGACAAGGAGCGGCTCCTCGCCGACGCCGGGATCATCCGTAACCGCGCGAAGATCGAGGCCACCCTCGCCAACGCCAAGGTGCTGGCCGGCTGGCCGGACGGTGAGCTGGACGCACTGATCTGGTCGTACGCCCCCGACCCGGCCACCCGCCCCGTCCCGCGCACCTTCGGCGACGTTCCGGCGGTCACCCCGGAGTCCACCGCCCTTGCCAAGAACCTCAAGAAGCGCGGTCTGCGATTCGTCGGCCCCACGACGGCCTACGCCCTGATGCAGGCGTGCGGCCTGGTCGACGACCACATGGCCGACTGCGTGGCCCGGGGCGCCGCGGCGTAGCGGGGGCTACCTCCCCAGGTACTTCGGCGTCGCCTTGTCCAGGAACGCCTGCACGGCGATCGTGTGGTCCTCCGACGCGCCCGCCCTGGTCTGGAGTTCGTCCTCCTTCTCCAGCGTCTCGGACAGCGTGTGGCCGGCACCGTACGCCATGGACGCCTTCAGTGCGGCGTACGCCACCGTCGGGCCGTCCGCCAGCCTGCGGGCCACGGCCAGCGCCTCGGCGGCGAGGTCTGCGGCAGGCACCAGCTTGTTCACGATGCCCAGCTCGTAGGCGTCCTGCGCGGAGATCGAACGCGGGAAGAGCAGCAGGTCGGCGGCGCGGCTCTGGCCGATCAGCCGAGGCAGCGTCCACGAGACACCCGAGTCGGCGGTGAGCGCGACCCCGGCGAACGAGGTGTTGAAGGACGCGCTGTCGGCCACCACCCGATAGTCGCAGGCGAGGGCGAACCCGAAGCCCGCACCGGCCGCGACCCCGTTGACCCCGGCGACGACCGGCTTCTCCATCTCGGTGATCGCTCGTACGACCGGGTTGTAGTGCTCTCGCACGGTGCTCAGCGCATTGCCCGTGCCGGCCTCGCGGGTGTCGGAGAGCGTGGCGACGTGTTCCTTGAGGTCCTGGCCGACGCAGAAGGCGCGCCCGGTCGCGGTGAGCAGAACGGCCCGTACGGCGGTGTCGGCCGCAGCCGTCTGCAGCGCGTCACGGAGTGCCACCTTGGCCGCCGTGTTCATGGCGTTCATCGCCTCGGGCCGGTTGATCGTGATCGTCGCGAGCCCGTCGGTCACTTCGTAGAGCACCGTTTCGGCCACGTTGTCCGCCATTTGCTGTCCCCTTTGCGCCTCGGGCAATGCCTGTCGAGGCAAGCATGGCCGACATCGCGGAGCGCGCACATGTGACCTGCGTCTAACAATTGCGCTCCGATGCAGGGGTGATGGCGGCGGAGTATCGCAGCCGGATCGCCGAATTGGGTGGTTTTGCGGGAGCGCGTTGCGCAAGCGATGCAGACCGATGTTGGTCATCGGGGTCGGTGATGCGGGATAATGGCCAAGAAGCAATGTGTTCGATGCCGGTGACACAGCGCCTGTCATGGGGCCGCCGGTGGATATGAGCTGGTTTCAGGAAGGGGAACGAGCATGGCGGCCATGAAGCCGCGGACGGGCGACGGCCCGCTCGAGGTGACAAAGGAGGGGCGGGGCATCGTCATGCGCGTTCCGCTCGAAGGCGGCGGTCGGCTTGTTGTGGAGCTGACTCCGGACGAGGCCGATGCGCTCGGCGATGCCCTCAAGAAGGTCGTCGGCTGACGCAGAGGCGCCCACACTTCACCACTGCCCCGCCACGGAGCCCGTGCCGGGGCAGTGGTGCGTCCGGAGCCCGTCGAGCACACGCGCCGTCGGCCACGGACCGGCGGACGCCCCCGTGAGGGCGCGGAGCGGTCATCCCCGCCGCACCGCACACAGCAGCCCGTCACCGACCGGCAGCAACGTGGCCATGAGTTCCTGGCTCTCCCGCACCGCCCGCAACAGCTCCCGCAGCCTCAGCACCTCTGCGGGCTGCGCCGCCGAATCCACCGTGCGGCCGTCGGCGAAGACGCCCTCGAAGCAGACCAGGCCACCAGGCCGCAACAGGCGCAACGATTCAGCGAGGCAGTCCAGGCTCTCCAGCCGGTCGCCGTCGCAGAACACCAGGTCGTATCCGCCGTCCGCGAGCCGCGGAAGTACGTCGAGGGCACGGCCCGGGATGAACCGGGCCCGATTGGCGGCGAACCCCGCGGCCCGGAACGCCTCCCGGGCGAACTGCTGACGCTCCGGCTCCGGATCGACTGTGGTCAGTACGCCGTCGGGTCGCATCCCGTGCAGCAGATAGATGCCGGACACGCCGGTCCCGGTGCCGATCTCGGCCACCGCTTTGGCGTCCGTCGTGGCAGCGAGCAGGCGCAGCGCGGCGCCGGTGCCTGGCGACACCGAGCGGAGTCCTGCGTCCCGGGCCCGGTCTCTGGCCCAGCGCAGTGCTTCGTCCTCGGCGACAAAGGCGTCGGCGAACGCCCAGCTCGTCTGCCGGTTGGCGGTAATGACCCTCTCCTGTCCCCGTAGTTGGCGCAACGGTGACTGTATCCGCTGGACCCGGGAACCCGCAGATGGGACCGGGCGTTATGAGGAGGCAGGGGAAAGCGCGTGGACAGGGCCCGCAGAACGGGCACCGTGCGTCACGGCAGGTGGTTCCGGGGAGATCCCCGACCCCAGCAGGAAAAAGGCTTATCCGGAGCTAACGGGCGAGGTGGCTATGGTAGGGGCTCCACTGGACACCACCGGAGCCGACAGGGGAGGTGCGGCTGCGCCTGTGGATCGGGGAGGAGTGCTGCGGCGCTTTCTCAGGTCGGCGGGTGAGCCGAAATCCGTGACCAACATTGCTGACAGTTCTTCCAACGACTCCGCGCCGACTGCGGCCTTCGCCTCGGACGCGGACTCCCAGGCCTGGACGCTGCCCACATGGGAAGAGATCGTCAGCACGCACAGCGGTCGTGTCTACCGCCTTGCCTACCGACTGACGGGTAACCAGCACGACGCCGAGGACCTCACGCAAGAAGTGTTCGTCCGGGTGTTCCGTTCGCTGTCGACCTATACGCCCGGCACGTTCGAGGGCTGGCTGCACCGCATCACGACCAATCTGTTCCTGGACATGGTCCGCCGCAAGCAGCGGATCCGCTTCGACTCCCTCGGCGACGACGCCGCCGAGCGGCTGCCGAGCCGTGAGCCGTCCCCGCAGCAGGCTTTCAACGACACCCACTTCGACGCGGACGTGCAGCAGGCGCTGGACACCCTTGCGCCCGAGTTCCGTGCCGCGGTCGTGCTCTGCGACATCGAGGGGCTCTCGTACGAGGAGATCGCCGCGACACTCGGTGTGAAGCTCGGCACGGTGCGCAGCCGTATCCACCGCGGACGCTCGCATCTGCGCAAGGCGCTGCAGCACCGCTCGCCCGAGGCCCGCGCCGAGCAGCGCTCGCTGGCGGGCGCGATGGTGGCGGGGGAGGGCGGATCGGCGTGAGCGGCACAGGACCGACCCCTGCGGAACAGCACCTCGGGGACCGGCTTGCCGCGCTTGTCGACGGTGAGCTCACACACGACGTCCGCGACCGGGTGCTCGCGCATCTCGCGACATGCGCCAGGTGCAAGTCCGAGGCTGCCGCCCAGCGGCGGCTGAAGAGCGTCTTCGCCCAGTCCGCCCCGCCTTCGCCGTCCGAGGGGTTCCTCGCCCGGCTGCAGGGTCTTCCCGGAGGGCCGGGGGGTGACGACGACGGCCAAGGAAGACCATTCGGCGGCGCCGGACGGTTCGCCGACGGAATCTTCCCCGTGGTCCCGCCTTCCGGTAGCCGCAGCGATTCGCCTTCGGGGAAGTCGCCGCTCGACCGCTTCGGTTATGTTCCGGCGCCGCACGGTGCCGCGGGGGTGCTCCCGGGTTCCGCATCGGGTTCCGCGTTCCGGATCCATGAGGTGGGCCGGGACGGGGACCGTTCGCCGTGGCGCGGACGGAGGTTCGCCTTCGCAGCGGCCAGCGCCGTCTCGCTGGCGGCCATCGCGCTGGGTGGCGCACTGCCGACGGATTCCGGCACCGACACCGCGATCCGTGCCGAGGGCGCCGGAAACAACGCGACTCCGCTCGATGCCGCCGCCCGCGCCGAGAGCGCCGGCGCGACCAACCGCCGTAGCGGGGGCCCGCACGGCTCTTCGACCGCGCTCGGCAACCGCTCGGCCGTCGCCACGCCGCTCCGGCAGCCGAACGGCCTGGTGCCGGCACTGTTCGGTTCGGGTCCCGCGATGCCCAATCCCTTCGTGGCCTCGGTGCTGACCGATGTGTCCGTGCCTTCGCTGATACGTCCGACAGCCACCAGCCCCCTGTTCACGCGGGCGCTGGGCAGCGGCCTGCCCCCCGTGGCCGCCGCGTCCCCCGCGCCCTCGCCGGCCTCCTCCTGGACGCCCACATCGGCCTCGGCCATGCCGGGCTCCGCGGATCACGGACTGCCGCTCTCTGCCCGGCGCTGACCGGGTCTGCGCAGCCGTTCGCAAACCTGGTTGAATCCCGGGAGGAATTCCGGAGGGGCGCCCCTCCGGGGGCGTGCAGAGGCCGGTTGCGGCAGTTGCGGGGAGAACATGGACGACGCGAAGCCCACCGGGCCGAAGGTGAAGTGGTGGAGCCGCCCCACGCCGGGGCGCACCACGACCACCTCGGCTCCGGAGGATGCAGCAGCCACGGCGGATGCACCGGTCGAGGACGCGAGGGCCGCGGACACCCCCGTACCGCCCGTGGCGGGGCCGCCTGCACAGACGGCCCCGCCGGCTCCCGTCGCGCCCGCGCAGCCTGTGGCGCCCGAACCGGTGGCCCCCGAGGCGGTGGCGCCCGCACCCGCGGCGCCGGTCCCGTCTCCCGTCGCCCCGGCCCCCGCGCCCGCCCCCGCGGTGCAGGCGCCCGCACCGGCGGTCCAGGCGCCCGCCCCCGGGATGAAGCCGCTCCACGAGCCCGACGAGTACAGCACCCCGCCGTACGGCGGCCCCGGGCCCTGGGCGCCCGCACCGCCCGTGCAGCGCCCGGTCCCGACACCCGCCCACGGCACCCCCGTCCCCCCGCCCTACGCGGGCACCAACGGCGCCGGCCTGCCCCCCGCGCCCGCCCAGGTCCCCGGCTCCGCTCCGGCCTTCACGCCCCCGCCGCAGCCGCCCCAGGCCACGCAGTGGCTGCAGTACGACCCCTGGGGCGCCCCCCGGCAGCCGTTGACCCACCCCGGTACACCGACCGGACCCGACGGCGGACGCAAGAAGAGCAGGCGTGGCTCCCTGCTCGTCGGCGCGCTGCTGCTGGCCCTGGTGGCGGGTGGCATAGGCGGCGGCATCGGGGCCTACATCGAGCGCAACGGCGGCCTCACCACGGTCGAACTTCCGCAGACCGCGAAGAACGGTGGCGGCCGCGCCCCCGACAGCGTCGCGGGCATCGCCGCCAGCGCCCTGCCCAGCGTGGTCACCCTCCACGTCAGCGGCACCACCGAATCGGGCACCGGCACCGGCTTCGTCCTCGACAACGAGGGCCACATCCTCACCAACAACCACGTCGTCGCTCCGGCCGGCGCTTCCGGCGACATCACGGTGACGTTCAGCGGCGGCGAGACCGCGCGCGCCGAGGTCGTCGGCAAGGACAGCGGCTACGACCTCGCCGTGGTCAAGGTCAGCGGCGTCTCCGGACTCAAGCCGCTGCCGCTCGGCAACTCCGACAATGTGCAGGTCGGCGACCCGGTCGTGGCCATCGGCGCCCCCTTCGACCTGTCGAACACCGTCACCTCCGGCATCATCAGCGCCAAGGACCGGCCGATCACCGCGGGCGGCGAGAAGGGCGACGGCAGCGACGTCAGCTATGTCGATGCGCTGCAGACCGACGCCCCCATCAACCCGGGCAACTCCGGCGGCCCGCTCGTCGACACCGACGCCCATGTCATAGGCATCAACAGCGCCATCCGCGCCGCCGACAGCGGCACGACCGAGGGCGGTCAGGCAGGTTCCATCGGCCTCGGCTTCGCCATCCCGATCAACCAGGGCAAACGGGTCGCCGAAGAGCTGATCAACACCGGAAAGGCCACACATCCGGTGATCGGCGTCACCTTGGACATGAAGTACACGGGGGACGGCGCCAAGGTCGGCGCGAAGGGCGCCGAGGGCAAGCCCTCGGTGACACCGGGCGGTCCGGGGGCGAAGGCCGGCATCAAGCCGGGCGACATCATCACCGAGGTGGACGGCCAACGGGTGCACAGCGGCGAGGAGCTGATCGTGAAGATCCGCGCACACCGTCCGGGCGACCGATTGGACCTCGGCTTGACCCGCGGTGGTAAAGACCTGTCCATGACTTTGACCCTCGGGTCCGCAACGGGGACGTGACAGCACCGGGACGCTACCGCCCGGACAGTTTCGCCGGGTACCGTGGGCCGGGGCCGGACCTCATCCGACCTGGTCCATGGTCTCGGAGAACACGAGGAGCAGCTAGGTGTTCAATGACATAGGCGCACTCGAGCTGGTGACGCTCGTGATCCTCGGCGTGCTCGTCTTCGGCCCGGACAAGCTGCCCAAGGTCATCCAGGACGCCTCACGCTTCATCCGCAAGATCCGCGAGTTCTCCGAGAGCGCCAAGGAAGACATCCGCACGGAGCTCGGCCCGGAGTTCAAGGACTTCGAGTTCGAGGACCTCAACCCGAAGACGTTCGTCCGCAAGCAGCTCATGGACGGCAACGACGACCTCGGGCTGAAGGAGATCCGCGAGAGCTTCGACCTCCGCAAGGAAATGGCCGAAGTCACCGACGCGGTGAACGGGCGCGAGACCGCGTCCGCGGACGCCGCGGGCGGCGTGTCGGGCAGTGCGGCGATCACCGCGGCGAACGGCTCCCCGGGCGCTTCCGACCGGCTCAAGAAGCGCGAAGACCCCGCGAAGGACGACCGTCCGCCCTTCGACGCAGACGCCACCTGACACCGGTCAATCCCGACTCGTCCGGACGGTATGGCTATTCTCCAACTGTCCGGTTGCGAGGCTGCCCGAGGGGGGCGGGCCACTCCGGACCCTAGCGATCGAGGAGGCGGCCGGGCAGATGGAGACGACGAGTCGGGCAGGCGCGGAAGGTGCGCCCAGCGCAGTCACCGAGGAGGAGGTGCCGGCGGCCCGGCGTACGGTCGACGGCTATCTGCAGGCGCCGTTTCCCTGGTATGGACTGGATGCGGCCTTCACCGGGCCGCGCTGGCTGATGCAGGTCGGCACGGCGGCGGACGGCACGGTGCAACACGGATCGACCGGGCACGGCGACGAGCCTCTTGTACGGGGCGACTCGGCCGGCGACAAGCACCGGTTCGCGGTCGTGGTGACCGTGGCGAGCAGCCCCGTACGGCGCAGTGGCGACGGTACGGGGGTGCTGGAGGCGACCACGGTGTCGTCGGCCGCCTGGCTGGCGGGCTCCGGCCTGCTGGCATACACCTGGCCCCCGCAGCTGGACCACACGCTGCGCGACGACTGGCTGGACCAGCAGACGGAGACGGCGTTCGAACTCGCCGACGATCTGGACGGGCCCGCGTGGTCGGTGCTGTCCCTGCCGGTGGACGGGGTTCCGGCGCCGTTCCACTACCGCGAGTCGGAGTACGGGTGGGTGCTGGCGGGGTCGGCGCACGGCGGGGTGCACATCGGGGCGTACGGGCGGGGGATGAGCGCGTACGGCCTGGGGTTCTCGGTGGTCGGAGACCTTGCCGCGTACGCGTAGCGCGTTTCACCGGGGCGGCCGGTTGCCGCCGCCGATCTCCCCCATGGCCTCGGGGCCATGGGGGAGATCGGGAACGGGCTTGTTTCCCGCCGCGGAGACCGAGGACCCGGCGTCCGTCAGAACTTGTTGCGCGGGGTGATGCCCAGGGACATGCCCGACAGGCCCCGCTGGCGGCCGCCGAGCCGGTCGGCGATCGTGCGCAGTGCCTTGCCGGCCGGGGAGTCCGGGTCCGAGAGGACCACGGGCTTGCCCTCGTCGCCGCCCTCACGCAGGCGTACGTCGATCGGGATGGAGCCGAGCACCGGCACCTCCGCGCCCACCGTCTTCGTCAGGCCCTCGGCCACCTTCTGGCCGCCACCCGTGCCGAACACGTCGACCATCTCGTCGCAGTGCGGGCACGGCATGCCCGACATGTTCTCGACGACGCCGACGATCTTCTGGTGGGTCTGTACGGCGATCGAGCCGGCCCGCTCGGCCACCTCGGCCGCGGCCTGCTGCGGGGTCGTGACGACCAGGATCTCCGCGTTCGGCACCAGCTGTGCCACGGAGATCGCGATGTCACCGGTGCCCGGCGGCAGGTCGAGAAGCAGGACGTCCAGGTCGCCCCAGTACACATCGGCGAGGAACTGCTGCAGCGCCCGGTGCAGCATCGGACCACGCCACACCACCGGGGCGTTGCCCGGGGTGAACATGCCGATGGAGATGACCTTCACACCGTGCGCCGACGGCGGCATGATCATGTTCTCGACCTGGGTCGGCTTGCCGTCCGCACCGAGCATCCGCGGCACGCTGTGGCCGTAGATGTCCGCGTCCACGACACCGACCTTCAGGCCGTCGGCGGCCATCGCCGCCGCCAGGTTCACCGTGACGGAGGACTTGCCGACGCCGCCCTTGCCGGACGCCACCGCGTACACCCGCGTCAGCGAGCCGGGTTTGGCGAACGGCACCTCGCGCTCCGCCGTACCGCCGCGCAGCGACGTCGCGAGCTCCTTGCGCTGTTCGTCGCTCATCACGTCGAGCGTGACGTCGACACGGGTCACGCCTTCGACCTTCGACACCGCGTCGGTCACGTTCTTGGTGATGGTCTCGCGCATCGGGCAGCCGGAGACTGTGAGATACACCGTCACAGCGACCGCACCGTCAGCGGCGATCTCCACCGACTTGACCATGCCGAGTTCGGTGATCGGTCGGTGGATCTCCGGGTCGTTCACTGTCGCCAGTGCTTCGCGCACCGCGTCTTCGGTAGCCATACGACGATGTTACGGCGCCCGCGCCCGCCTCCGGGATGGGCCGTCAGCGGTCTTCGTCACTCTCGGCCGGAAATACGGAGAGCCGCTCGTCCATGTCCTTCACCATGTCCTGGAGTTCCGAGCGGATCCAGTCCCGGGTGGCGACCTCGCCGAGACCCATCCGCAGGGACGCGATCTCCCGGGTGAGGTACTCCGTGTCCGCGATGGAGCGCTCGTTCTGCTTGCGGTCCTGCTCGTGGGTGACCCGGTCGCGGTCGTCCTGACGGTTCTGCGCGAGCAGGATCAGCGGGGCCGCGTACGACGCCTGGAGCGACAGCATCAGCGTCAGGAAGATGAACGGGTACTGGTCGAAGCGCAGGGGCGTCGGGGCGAAGACGTTCCACAGCACCCAGACGATGATGATCAGCGTCATCCAGACGATGAACCGCCCGGTGCCCAGGAAGCGGGCGATCCGTTCGGAGAACCGGCCGAACGCCTCGGGGTCGTACTCCGGCAGCAGCTGACGCCGCGGTTCCTTCGGCTGGTCGAGCCGGCCCCTGGTGCGGGTCATCGCCGACGACCCCGTCAACGAGGGTCCCGGCCCGGACCCGGACGCCCGGGATCCGGCACCCGACGCCCGGGATCCGGCACCCGGCACACGGGATCCGGCACCCGGCACACGGGAACCGGCCCTCGGGGTCCGGGAGCGGTCCTCACCTGCCACGGGCGACCCACTCCTCGCCGTGGATATCGGTCTCCCGCCAGTCCTCCGGCAGCAGATGGTCGAGCACGTCGTCGACGGTCACCGCACCGAGCAGCGCCCCGCCCTCGTCCACGACCGGTACCGAGACCAGGTTGTACGCGGCCAGATAGCTGGTCACCACCGACAGCGGGGTGTCCGGGGTCAGCGGTACGAGGTCGCTGTCGAGGATCGAGCTGACCAGGGTGAACGGCGGGTCGCGCAGCAGCCGCTGGAAGTGGACCGCGCCCAGGTACTTGCCGGTCGGCGTCTCGTCCGGCGGCCGGCACACGTACACCTGCGCGGCGAGCGCCGGGGACAGGTCCGAGCGGCGGACCCGGGCCAGCGCGTCGGCGACCGTGGCGTCCGGCCGCAGCACGATCGGCTCGGTGGTCATCAGACCGCCCGCGGTCCGCTCCTCGTACGCCAGCAGCCGCCGCACATCCGCCGCATCGTCCGGCCGCATCAGCATCAGCAGCCGTTCCTTGTCCTCCTCCGGCAGCTCGGAGAGCAGGTCGGCCGCGTCGTCCGGGTCCATCGCCTCCAGGACGTCCGCGGCGCGCTCCTCCTTGAGCTTTCCGATGATCTCCACCTGGTCGTCCTCGGGCAGCTCCTCCAGGACGTCGGCGAGCCGGTCGTCGTCGAGTGCGGCGGCGACCTCCGCCCGGCGCTTCGGAGACAGATGGTGCAGGGCGTTGGCGACATCGGTGGGGCGGAGCCTCTCGAACGTGGCGACCAGCGACTCGGCGCCCTGCCCGTGCTCCTCCAGCGAGAAGCCGCTGACCGCCGACCAGTCCACCGTCAGGGTCTCGCCCTTGCGGCGCAGGGCGCCGCCCCTGCCCTTGCGTACGAAGTACTTGTCGATCTCCCAGTCGCGGCGGGCCGGCAACTGCTGGATCGCGACATCGAGGATGGTGACCTCCTCGCCGGTCTCCACCAGCTGGACCCGCCGGTCCAGGAACTCGCCGAGGATCAGGCGCTCGGTGGGGCGCTGTTCGAAGCGCCGCATGTTCACCACTCCGGTGGTGATGACCTGGCCCGAGTCGATCCCGGTCACCCGGGTCATCGGGAGGAAGATCCGGCGCCGGCTGATCACCTCCACGACGAATCCGAGCAGCCGGGGCGGCCGGCCGCCGACGCGCAGCATCGCGACCAGGTCGCGGACGCGGCCCACCTGGTCACCGTTGGGGTCGAAGACGGGCACACCGGAGAGGTGCGAGACGAAGACCCGGGGGGTGCCTGATGCCATGTGGTGCGCCTCCTTCCGCCCCGTCGAGAGGGAGCCCGTCCGTACTTTCTGCTTATTAACCGTTATGTCGTGATCAGGCTAGCCCGTACCGCTCCGGGTCGGCCCGGTGGAGCCGCCCGTACGGCTCTGCGTCGGACGGCGTACCCGGCACCGGTACGCTGCCGTCAGCCACCCCCGACATGCAGATGAGAGGCAGTGCGCCCGTGACCTCTTTTGTCCCACCCGTCGCTCCCCGCCGCCGGACCGCTGTTGCCGTCCTGCTCTGCGCGGGCCTGACCGCAGCCCTGACGGCGTGCGGCAGCGAGGATCCGGACAAGGGGACCAACGGCGTCGGCAGACTCGAGGCGACGGAGATCGAGAAGCGGGCGCAGACGGCGGCGGACTCGGCGGACGCGGTGCGGCTGGCCGGCACGCTGGTCAGCAAGGGCGGCACGTACAAGATCGACATGCGGCTCAAGGAGGACGGCGGCACGGGCTCCGTCACGTCGAAGAGCAGCACGTTCGAGCTGTTGCGGATCGGTGACGAGGTCTATCTGAAGGCCGACTCCGGCTTCTGGAGCCACGACGAGAAGGGCGGCGAGGACAGCAAGGGTGACGCGGCCGGGGACAAGCTGGAGGACAAGTATGTGAAGGTCCCCCAGGACGACCCCACGTACAAGCAGCTGCGCGGCTTCACGGACATGAAGACCCTGCTCGGCGGCATGCTCACGTTGCACGGCAAGGTCAACAAGGGCGAGTACGGCAAGGTGGGTTCCGTCCGTACCGTCCAGATCCTCGGCGGCAAGGGCGAGGGCGGCGCGCTCGACGTCTCGCTGAAGGGCACGCCCTATCCGCTGCGGTTCGCCCGCGGCGGTGGCGGAGGCATCGTCACGCTCGCCGACTGGGGCACGGACTTCGACCTGAAGGCCCCGGACAAGAGCGACACCGTCGACTACGGACGGCAGCTTCCCAGGTCCTCCTCGTAGCGCCGCCCGGTCGCGTCAGTTCTTGCGGCGGCGCTTCAGCAGCAGACGCGGGAGCGCGTCGGGCACGGGGCGGCGCGTGGTCGCCGGGGTCGGCAGCGGCGCCGCCGCGTGCGAGGCGTCCGGCAGCTCCGTACGGAAGTCGCCGGGCGTCAGCCGCAGCACCCGGCACTCGCGCGCCCACCGCTCGGTCATCTGCTCGGCGTCCGGCGCGTTCAGCCGCTTGCCCTTCAGCTCGGCGACCGCCGCCTCCCACTCCTCGGAGTGCGGCGAGAGTTCCGTCACGGCAGCCGTCCAGGCGATCAGCCGGCCGCCCTTGTCCTTGCTCCGCACGGTCACCTCGGCGGCGGACCCGTCGGTGAGACCGGCCGGGAGCGGCTGCTCGCCGGGGCCGTCCCCGACAAGATGAGCCGCGCCCTCGTGCCATACGTGCCACAGCGCCCGCGCGGGCCCGGTGCCCCGTACCCAGATGAGGCCGGACTTCTTGGTGGCCTCCTCGACGAGGGCCGGTCCGAGCAGCGAGTCAGCGGCAGCAGCAGTCATGCCCCGCACTCTATTCGAGCCGTGTGAGGGCCGGGATCAGAGCCAGCCGTTGCGCTTGAGCGAGCGGTGGATGGAGAAGCAGACCACCCCGATGACACCCATCACCATCGGGTAGCCGTAGGTCCACCGCAGTTCCGGCATGTGGTCGAAGTTCATGCCGTAGACGCCGCAGATCATGGTCGGTACGGCGATGATGGCCGCCCAGGACGTGATCTTGCGCATGTCCTCGTTCTGCGCGACGGTCGCCTGCGCCAGGTTGGCCTGCAGGATCGAGTTCAGCAGTTCGTCGAAGCCGATGACCTCTTCGTGCACCCGCGCCAGGTGGTCGGCGACGTCCCGGA
The DNA here is from genome assembly GCF_029428675.1 of Streptomyces sp. JH14. GTDB lineage: Bacteria > Actinomycetota > Actinomycetes > Streptomycetales > Streptomycetaceae > Streptomyces. Next base: position 4,782,899 of record NZ_JAJNEL010000001.1, read on the forward strand.
AGTACTTCTGGATGTCCGGGTCGACCAGCCGCATCGGCCGCTCGCTGAGCAGCTGCATCGGCCGCAGCAGCGGCGAGACGGCCCGCTTGAACTCCAGTACCTCACGCTTCAGCTGGTAGATCCGGCCGGCGTCCGAACCGCGCGGGCTGCCCTTCGCGGGGGTGGAGAAGACCTCGATCTCCACCTCGTCGATGTCGTCCTGGACGGCGCTCGCCACCGCGATGTAGCCGTCGACGACATGGTCGGAGATGGAGTGCAGGACGGCCGACGGTCCTTTGGCGAGCAGCTCGGGGTCGTCCTGCAGCCGGTGCCGCAGCGCACGCAGCGAGCCGTGCCCGCCGTGCCGGACGGTGATGACGAAGTCGCGTCCGGTGAAGCACATCACCTCGCCGGTCTCGACGACCTCGCTGGTGGCGGTGAGCTCGGCGTGCTCGACGTAGTGGATGGTCTTGAAGACGGTGAAGAGCGTGTCGTCGTACCGCTCCAGCTTCGGCCGCTGGTGGGCGTGGACGGCGTCCTCGACGGCGAGCGGGTGGAGGCCGAACTCCCGGGCGATCCCGGCGAATTCCGCCTCGGTCGGCTCGTGGAGGCCGATCCAGGCGAAGCCGCCCTCCTCGCGCACCCGGAGCATCGCCTCGTGCGGCGTGAGGCAGTTGCCGCCCTCCTGGCGCCGTCCGTCGCGGTAGACCGCGCAGTCGACGACCGCGCTGGAGGCGGACGGGTCGCGGGTGGTGTCGTAATTGCTGTGCAGGGCGTTGGTCTTGCGCAGGGAGGGACGCACGGCAGCGCGCAGGTCACGGATCATCGACATGGCTGGCTCCTTCACGGAGGGGCCGTCGTCGGGCACGTGGAACAGCCCGGAATGGGGACGTGGGCTCACATCCGCAAAGCGGGCGGCACCGCGGCAGCGCGATGACGGCGTTCGCTACAGACAGGCAAAAACGGAGTGCTCTTCCGTCGTGCGCAATGCCCTGAGCCTTGACCGAGAAGGCTTCAGATCACCGAGGAAAGGTGTCGGGCGGAAGAGCGATCGGTACTGCACGATCGACTTCGATCCATTGCAGCCCCACCTCCTCCAGCCGGTCCCCCGTGGGGGATGACGTGTCGTCGGGACTGAGAGCGACGCTTCTGCGTGCTGTCCCGACCAGCGCCCAAGACTATCAGCCGACACCGGGCCAATCCCTTACTTTGCCCGTTCCATACGCGCTCTATGCTCGCCACATGGGAGAAATTCTTGCTCTGGTCGAGGCCCGTCTCCGGACGGCTCTCGGCGAACCGGACGCGCGCGCCGCAGTGACGTTCCTCGGTACGGACCGGATCGAGGTGCTCCGTTTCGTCGACGGCGACGTGGTGCGCTACGCCACGCTCGGCATGTCCGCGCAGCCGATGGCCGACCCGACCGCCACCCTCGCGGATCCGGTGAAGGGGCCGCGTGCCGAGCTGGTCCTCTCCGTGCGGGCCGGGAACGCCGACACCGACAAGGTGCTCCGAGCACTGGCGGTGCTGGCTGCCTCCCCGCAGGTCGAGGGGGTGATCGTGGCCCCCGGCGCCTCACTGGACCTCGGTGAACCACTGTGGCCCGGGGCCCCGTTCAGCTCGGTGCTCGTCGCCGAGTCGGGCGGTCTGGTGGAGGACCTGGAGCTGGACGAGCCGATGGAGCCGGTGCGGTTTCTCCCGCTGCTGCCGATGACGCACAACGAGGCGGCGTGGAAGCGGGTGCGCGGGGCGCAGGAGCTCCAGGAGCGGTGGCTGTCGCACGGGACGGATCTGCGTGATCCGCAGCGGACGTCAGTGACCCTGGACTGAGACGCACCTCACACGGCGATGCGGGGAGCCCCGCCGCGCGGCCAGGAGGGAGAGCCGCGGGCGGGGCGGAACAGGGCTGACGCGGTGGTCAGTTGGCGAAGACTGTGACGCTGTCCTCGGTGGCGTGCTTCGGCTGCAGCTCCGCCGCCTCGTGGGTCAGGGCCGTACGCCGGATCCAGACGACGAGCGCACCGACCGCGGCCGCGATCGCGGCGACCACGAACGGGACGTGGATGTTGCTCCACTCCTCGATCTTCGGGGCGAGATACGGGGCGGCGGCCGCGGCGAACCAGCGGACGAAGTTGTAGCCCGCACTCGCCACCGGGCGCGGTGCGTCGGAGACGCCGAGCGCCAGCTCCGTGTAGACGGTGTTGTTCATGCCGATGAACGCGCCGGAGAGGATCGTGCAGACGATGGCCGTGGTGTGGTCGCCGTAGCCGAGGACCAGCAGATCGACGGCGAGCAGGACCAGCGAGGCGCCGAGCACCTTGAGCGAGCCGAAGCGCTTCTGCAGCATCGGCGCGACGAGCACCGAGAAGACGGCGAGCAGCAGGCCCCAGGCGAAGAAGACCGCGCCCGACTTGTACGGCGTCATGTTCAGCACGAACGGCGTGAAGGCCAGGATCGTGAAGAACGCGTAGTTGTAGAAGAACGCCGAGGTCGCGACCGAGGCGAGGCCGCCGTGGCCGAGCGCCTTGACCGGGTCGAGCAGTGAGGTCCTGCGGGCCGGCTTCGGCTGTTCCTTCAGGAACGCCGTGATGCAGATGAAGCCGATCGCCATCAGTGCCGAGGTGCCGAAGAACGGGTAGCGCCAGCTGGCGTCGCCGAGCAGCGCGCCGAGCAGCGGCCCGCAGGCCATGCCGAGGCCGAGCGCCGACTCGTAGAGCAGAATCGCCGCCGAGCTGCCGCCGGCCGCCGCGCCGACGATCACGGCGAGGGCCGTCGAGACGAAGAGCGCGTTGCCGAGCCCCCAGCCCGCCCGGAAGCCGACGAGTTCCGCGACGGACGACGAGGTGCCGGAGAGGGCGGCGAAGACGACGACGAGCGCGAGGCCGGTCAGGAGCGTCTTGCGGCCGCCGATGCGGCTGGAGACGAAGCCGGTGACGAGCATCGCGAAGGCGGTGATGAGGAAGTACGAGGTGAAGAGCAGGGACACCTGGCTGGGCGTGGCGTCGAGACCCTTGGCGATGGACGGCAGGATCGGGTCGACCAGTCCGATCCCCATGAAGGCGACGACCGAGGCGCCGGCCGTGGCCCAGACGGCTTTGGGCTGGCGCAGGATGCTGCCCGTTCCCTGATCGATCGGATCCTGTGCCGACATGGGGGTTCTCGCTCTCCGGTAGTTCGATGTGTCCTACACACAATAAGTTAGAGAACCTAATTAATGCAAGATGCATCTAATTTCCCCGGCAGGAGGCACGCTGCGGACGGGTGATCGTCCTTGACGTGGCGACGACCGGGGAGGACCGTTGGTCGCTATGAGGGGCGAACCCAGTTGCCCGAAGTGCGGTGGCCGGGTCAGGGCGCCCGGTCTTTTCGCCGACACCTGGCAGTGCGCCGTGCACGGCGCCGTGTATCCGTTGCAGCCGGTGATCCCACCGAGCGTCGAGTCGCTCGGGGTGGTGGTGCACCGTGCCCAGGTGCCGGTGTGGATGCCGTGGCCGCTGCCGGTCGGCTGGCTGTTCACCGGCGTGGCGTATGCGGGCGACGACCGCAGCGGCGGCCGCGCCACCGCCGTGGCCTGCTCGGGACCGGGTCCACTCGGCGGGATGGGCGAGATGCTGCTCGTCGCCGAGGAGCTCGGCGTCGGGCTCGGTGCACGGTACGCCGGGATCGACGGCCCCGACCCCGGTCCGTACCTCCACGTCGACGGCCCGCCCGACGCCAAGGTGCTCGCCGGCGGACGGCCCACCCCGCTCTGGCAGGTCAAGGGAGCCCCCGACGACCGGGCGGTCTTCGCGGGTGAGGCGCGCGGCCTCTGGCTGTGGGCGGTCGTCTGGCCCGAGCAGTCCGCGCTGCTGATGTACGACGAGCTGATACTGGCCGATCTGCGCGAGGCCGGGGGCGAGCTCGACCTGGTGCCGGTCGGGGCGCTCACCCCTCGGCTGCTCGACCCGCCCTGAGGGCGGGGACGCGGCTGACCGGGCAGTGTTCGAATCCCGGTTATCCTTGGGCGTCCCCCTGTCCTGCTGCGAGCCCTGGAGTACGCGTCGTGCGCATCGACCTGCACACCCACTCCACCGCCTCGGACGGCATGGACACCCCCGCCGAACTGGTGCGGAACGCCGCAGCGGCGGGCCTCGACGTCGTCGCCCTCACCGACCACGACACCGTCCGCGGCCACACCGAGGCGATCGCGGCTCTCCCCGAGGGCCTCACCCTCGTCACCGGCGCCGAGCTCTCCTGCCGGATCGACGGTGTGAGCCTGCACATGCTCGCGTACCTCTTCGACCCCGACGAACCCGAGCTGGCGCGCGAGCGCGAGCTGGTCCGGGACGACCGGGTGCCGCGTGCGCGGACGATGGTGGGCAAGCTCCAGGCGCTCGGCGTTCCCGTCGAGTGGGAGCAGGTCGCCCGGATCGCCGGCGACGGATCGGTCGGCAGACCGCACATCGCCACCGCGCTCGTCGAGCTCGGTGTCGTCGAGACCGTCTCCGACGCCTTCACGCCCGAGTGGCTCGCCAACGGCGGACGCGCGTACGCCGAGAAGCACGAACTTGACCCCTTCGACGCGATCCGGCTGGTCAAGGCCGCCGGTGGCGTCACCGTCTTCGCCCACCCGCTCGCGATCAAGCGCGGTGAGGTGGTGCCCGAGGCGTCGATCGCCCGGCTCGCCGCGGCAGGCCTCGACGGCATCGAGGTCGACCACATGGACCACGACGAGCCGACCCGGGCCCGGCTGCGCGGGCTCGCCGGTGAGCTGGGGCTGCTGGCCACGGGTTCCAGCGACTACCACGGCAGCCGGAAGACCGTACGGCTCGGTGAGTACACCACCGACCCCGAGATCTACGGCGAGATCACCCGGCGTGCCACGGGAGCCTTCCCGGTGCCCGGCACCGGCGGACCCCGCCCCGCGTAACGCCGTTCCTGCGCGCATCGCACAGGCCGTCGCGTCGCGCGCACCCCAATCTCTTCGCGTGCCCGGCCGGACCCGGCTGTCGGCTGCGCGTGTCCTGTTTTGATTCGCTCTCTTCTCGCAAGGCCTCACTGTGTTCGACGTTGCTGTCTTCGGATCCCTTTTTCTCACGCTTTTTGTGATTATGGATCCGCCCGGAATCACTCCGATCTTCCTCGCCCTCACCGCCGGCCGACCCGCCAAGGTCCAGCGGAGGATGGCGTTCCAGGCGGTCGCCGTCGCCTTCGGCGTGATTGCCGTCTTCGGCGTGCTCGGCCAGCAGATCCTCGACTATCTGCATGTCTCGGTCCCGGCTCTGATGATCGCGGGCGGGCTGCTCCTGCTGCTGATCGCGCTCGATCTGCTGACCGGCAAGACCGACGAGCCGACACAGACGAAGGACGTCAACGTGGCGCTCGTACCGCTGGGCATGCCGCTGCTCGCCGGACCCGGCGCGATCGTCTCGGTGATCCTGGCGGTGCAGCACGCCGACAGCTTCGCCATGCAGCTCTCCGTCTGGACGGCGATCCTCGCCATGCACGTCGTTCTCTGGCTGGCCATGCGCTACTCGCTGCTGATCATCCGCGTGATCAAGGACGGCGGTGTCGTGCTGGTGACGCGGCTCGCCGGAATGATGCTCTCCGCCATCGCCGTACAGCAGATCATCAACGGCATCACGCAGATCGTCCAGAACTCCTGACGGCGCCCCCGCACGCCACAGCGCCCCCGTACGGACCGTCCGTACGGGGGCGCTTCGTCTTTGTGCGTCGTCAGGCGTTACGAAGCCGAGCTGTCGGCCGGGCGGATGTAGATGCGCTGGCCTGTTGCGGCGGCCTGCTGCACGATCCGGTTGACGGAGGCGGCGTCCACGACGGTGCTGTCCACGGCGGTACCGTCGACATCGTCGAGTCGCATGATCTCGAAGCGCATAGGGCTTCCCTTCGTCTGATCCTCCTGCTGGAGAACTACTGGGAGGACGGATGATCCGTCCGCAAGGATGTGGAGTGCCGGTCATCGGTGTCCCGCGCTCCACAAAGGGTTCAACGGCTTGCTTCCTGCAAACATTCCCTACGCTAAGGAAATTTTTTGGATGTCTAAGTACCAGCAGGTGACGGGCCGGGCGCGGACGATGAGGCCGGCATGAACGAGGCAGCGGCCGCAGAGATCGGCGAGCGCCTGGACCGCACCAACGAACTGCTCCAGCGCGTGCTCGCCGAGGTGTCGAAGACCCCCTCGACCCACGCCATTTTCGTGGACGCGGGCTATGTGTACGCGGCAGCCGGGCTGCTCGTCACCGGCACCGAGGACCGGCGCTCCTTCGACCTCGACGCGGAAGGGCTGATCGAGGCGTTCATCGACAAGGCCCGCACGATTTTCGCGGACAGCAGACTCCTGCGCGTGTACTGGTACGACGGGGCCAGGCGCCGGATCCACACCGTCGAGCAGCAGTCCATCGCCGAACTTCCCGACGTCAAGGTCAGACTCGGCAACCTCAACGCCAACAACCAGCAGAAGGGGGTCGACTCACTCATCCGCACCGACCTCGAATCGCTCGCCCGGCACCGCGCGATCAGCGACGCGGCGCTCGTCGGCGGCGACGAGGACCTGGTGTCGGCGGTCGAGGCGGCGCAGGGCTACGGGGCCCGGGTCCACCTGTGGGGCATCGAGGCCGGAGAAGGGCGCAACCAGGCCGAGCCGCTGCTCTGGGAGGTCGACAGCCAGCGCACCTTCGACCTCGACTTCTGCCGCCCGTACGTCACCAGACGCCCCGTCACCACGTACGAGGACGACACCCCGGCCCCCTCGCGCGACGACGTCCGCTTCGTCGGTGCGCAGATCGCCGCGACCTGGCTCTCCGCGCGCGGCCGCGACGCCCTCGCCGACCTGCTGCCAGGCCACCCCTACCTGCCGGGCTCCGTCGACCAGGACCTGCTGGTCGAGGCGGAACGACTGCTCCAGCACTCGCTGCGCGGTCACGCCCACCTCCGGCGGGCGCTGCGCGACGGCTTCTGGCAGCACCTGCAGGCGCAGTACTGAGCTGACGGCCGTCCCGTCATCCCTGGCGGGCGCACGACGACAGCTGCGGCACCTCGCCGCGTTGCCGGAATGCCCGAATACGCCCCGTGCGAGGACGCTCCTCCGCCTTGCGATGCACCACATCCGACGCCGCGCGCTGATCCACCAGGGATGACGGGACAGCCCTCAAGGGCTGTCCCAGAAGGAGACGAGCGCGGCAGCGGTCTGTTCCGGGCGGTCGGTGTTGGGGGAGTGCTCGGCGCCCGCGATCCGGGTACGGCGCGCGCCGAGGCGCTCGGCCATCGTGTCGAGCAGCTCCACCGGCCAGGTGTCGTCGCGCTCGCCGGACAGCACATGGACGGGCAGCGGTACGGCGGCGAGTTCGGCCACCCGGTCCGGCTCGGTCACCAGCTGCCGGCCGGTGGCGATCAGCTGGGCGGCCCGGTGTCGCAGCCAGCGCCGACGCAGACCCTCGCCGTCCGCCGCCGCCGCGTCCTCCGGCGGGTCGAGGGCGCGCATCGCCGCCCATACCTCGGCCATGCTCAGTGTCGCGAGCGCGTCGCTGAGCATCTTCACCTTGAGCTGCTGGGCCTCGACGACCTGGGCGGGGCCGGAGGACATCAGCGTCAGCGATCGGAACGGCGAGGCGTCGAGCAGTACGGCCGCGCGGGCGATCTGCCCGCCGAGCGAATGCCCGAGCAGATGCACGGGGCCGTCGAGCGCCGCGGCCTGCGCGAGCACGTCGAGCGCCAACTCGCCCTGTGCGTAGGTGTCCTGACGGTCTGTCCCCTCGGTCTCGTACTGCCCTCGCCCGTCGACGGCGACGACGCGGTATCCGGCGTGGGAGAGCGGTTCGAGGAGCGCGATGAAGTCCTCCTTGCTGCCCATGTAACCGGGCAACAGGAGGGCGGTGCCGCGCGGTTCGGCGGGCGGCGGGGCGTCCAGCACGGCGAAGTCCCCGCGCACGGTACGGAGCGGGTGGGTGCGGGTGCCGGAGGGCGGGGTGAAGGTGTGCGGCCGACTCATGTGACGAGGCTAAGTCCTCACACGCCGGACGGGCCGAACCAGGTGTCCACAAACGCCGGACGGGCCTGAGGTCGCCCTCAAGCCCGTCCGGCACATCTGCGGTGTCCGGGGCAGAGCCCCGGAACGGCGATCAGCCCTCGGTCTGCGTGGCCGCACGCGACGCGCGGCGGCGCCGCGGCTTCGCCTCGCCCTCGGCGACCGGAGCCTCGACCACGGTCTCCGCCTTCGGCTTCGCGGCGGCCCGTGTCCGCCGACGCGGCTTCTCCTGCACCGGCTCGGCGATCGGCGCGATCTGGAAGTCGACCTCGTCCGCCGCCGGCTTGGCGACGATCCGGGCGCGACGACGCGGCTTGGTCACCGTCTTCGTCTCCTGCACCGGCTCGGCGATCGGCGCGATCTGGAAGTCGACCTCGTCCGCCGGCTTGGCGGCGACCCGGGTCCGGCGGCGACGCGGCTTGGCCTCGGCCACCGGCTCCTCGACCGTCACCTCGGCCCTGACCGGGGCCTCCGCCACGGCCACGGCGGCCTCGGCGACAGCGACCTCGGGGGCACCGACACGGGTACGGCGACGGCGACGCGGGGTACGCGGCTCCACCGGCGCGTCAGCGGCCGGCGGGGCCTGCACGGCCTCTGCGGCGGGCGCCGGCAGCGCCGTGGCGGCGCCGTCCGCGACCGTGGACCCGCCCCGTGTACGGCGGCGCTGACGCGGCGTACGCGGCGCCCGCTCCTCACGTACCGCAGGCGTCGACGACGCGCCGGACGACTTGCGGCCGCGGCCGCCCGTCTCGCCCAGGTCCTCGATCTCCTCGGCCCGCAGCCCCGCGCGGGTCCGCTCGGCGCGCGGCAGTACACCCTTGGTGCCGGCCGGGATGTCGAGCTCCTCGAACAGGTGCGGCGACGTGGAGTACGTCTCGACCGGGTCGTTGAACTTCAGGTCGAGTGCCTTGTTGATCAGCTGCCAGCGCGGGATGTCGTCCCAGTCGACCAGCGTGATCGCGATGCCCTTGGCGCCCGCACGGCCGGTTCGGCCGATGCGGTGGAGGTAGGTCTTCTCGTCCTCCGGCGACTGGTAGTTGATGACGTGCGTGACGCCCTCGACGTCGATACCGCGGGCCGCGACGTCGGTGCAGACGAGTACGTCCACCTTGCCGTTGCGGAACGCGCGCAGCGCCTGCTCACGGGCGCCCTGGCCGAGGTCGCCATGGACGGCGCCGGAGGCGAAACCGCGCTTCTCCAACTGCTCGGCGATGTCGGCGGCCGTCCGCTTCGTACGGCAGAAGATCATCGCGAGTCCGCGGCCGTTGGCCTGCAGGATGCGCGAGACCATCTCGGGCTTGTCCATCGAGTGGGCCCGGAAGACATGCTGCGAGATGTTCGCGACGGTCGCGCCCTCGTCGTCGGGCGACGTGGCGCGGATGTGCGTCGGCTGCGACATGTAGCGCCGCGCGAGGCCGATGACCGCACCCGGCATGGTCGCCGAGAACAGCATCGTCTGGCGGGTCGGCGGAAGCATGGTGATGATCTTCTCGACGTCGGGCAGGAAGCCCAGGTCGAGCATCTCGTCGGCCTCGTCGAGGACCAGGGAGCGCACGTGCGACAGGTCGAGCTTGCGCTGCCCGGCCAGGTCGAGCAGACGGCCCGGGGTGCCGACGATCACATCGACGCCCTTCTTGAGGGCCTCGACCTGCGGTTCGTACGCACGGCCGCCGTAGATCGCGAGAACGCGGACGTTGCGCACCTTGCCGGCGGTCAGCAGGTCGTTGGTCACCTGCTGGCAGAGCTCACGGGTGGGGACGACGACCAGCGCCTGCGGCGCCTCGGTCAGCTGCTCGGGCTTCGCCCGGCCCGCCTCGACGTCCGCGGGGACGGTGACGCGCTCCAGCAGCGGAAGACCGAAACCGAGCGTCTTGCCGGTACCGGTCTTGGCCTGTCCGATCACGTCGGAGCCGGAGAGTGCGACGGGGAGCGTCATCTCCTGGATGGGAAAGGGGGACACAATGCCGACGGCCTCAAGGGCCTCGGCCGTCTCGGGAAGGATCCCGAGGTCTCGGAACGTAGTCAGGGTGCTGCCTCTTCTGTGAGACGCGGTCCGAGGCGAACGCTGGGGGTCGTACCGTGCCGGGGTTGGTCATCCGGCCGTGGATGGGCCGGGTGGCGCGGGACCACTGCCGTCGCTCGAGCGCTCGTGCCGCTGAGGGGGCCCCTCATCTGCGGTCGTACGTGTCGTACGACCCACGTGGAGGGCTGTCGGGTCGGAGCCGATCGGGCCACCGACCGGGCATCCTCATTCAATTTCGCGCCACCGGTACATCCAAAATACTCAGTAGCCGCAATACCACTGTACCCCGGATTCGTGCATGTGTGTTGGGCGAATTCATCGGAACGGTGTGATGTCACCGGCTGACCAGGCCCTTCCATCCCCCGACGGGCGGGCTATTCTGCGGTTCATGGAGACGCCTGACAACGCCACTGAAGCCCCCGCACCCACCGGAATCGCCGCTCAGGACTGGGCCACCGCATCCGCGGAGCCGCAGTACCGCGCCGCGGTCGTGGATCTGCTGGGTGCGCTCGCGTACGGAGAGCTTGCGGCCTTCGAGCGGCTCGCCGAGGACGCCAAACTCGCGCCGACGCTGGCCGACAAGGCGGAGCTGGCAAAGATGGCGTCCGCCGAATTCCATCACTTCGAGCAGCTCACGGACCGGCTGACCGCGATCGACACGGAGCCGACCGCGGCGATGGAACCTTTTGCCAAGGCGCTCGACGACTTCCACCGCCAGACCGCCCCGTCGGACTGGCTGGAGGGCCTGGTCAAGGCGTACGTCGGTGACTCGATCGCCAGTGACTTCTACCGTGAGGTCGCCGCCCGGCTCGACTCGGACACCCGGTCGCTCGTTCTCGCCGTGCTCGACGACACCGGCCACGGAAACTTCGCCGTGGAGAAGGTGCGGGCCGCGATCGAGGCCGACCCGCGCGTCGGCGGCCGGCTCGCGCTGTGGGCCCGCCGGCTGATGGGCGAGGCGCTCTCGCAGGCCCAGCGGGTGGTCGCCGACCGCGACGCGCTGTCGACGATGCTCGTCGGCGGGGTGGCCGACGGGTTCGACCTGGCCGAGGTCGGCCGGATGTTCTCGCGGATCACCGAGGCGCACACCAAGCGGATGGCGGCGCTCGGACTTGCTGCCTGAGCCCCCTGGGACCGCGGCCGACCTCGTACGGGAGTGCAGAAAAGACCTCGTACGAGGGTCAGGCCGCCGCTGATCGGCCCAGACGGCGGCTACGCGGGCGCAGCAACAGGGACAGCGTCACCGCCGCGATCAGTACCGCGCCGATCAGCGTGGCCGGCACATGGCCCGGACCCAGCACCGAGTGCGTCAGATACGCGCCGAACAGGGCTCCCAGAGCGCCGGTGGCAAAGACCGTACGGCGGGCCGGAAGCCGGCCGGACAGCTGTCGGAGCGCCACCCAGGAGAGGGCGAGTCCGAGCACGACGGAGCCGAGGGATTCCCAGATCACAGATGTTCACCTCGCGGGGGGTTGGGACGGGGATCTGCCCTGTTCGGGAAGGTGCGGGGAGGGCAAATCGGTCGTAGACGGTCCTACCCGTGAGCCGCGGAATGCAACCCTTTTGGCACAGGTTTCGCACAGCTGTCGCAGAGGCGGGAGGCCGTGACCGGCGGATCGCGGCCGGGGCCCCGTTCCGCCGGGCATTCCCTCGGGCCACCGCACGACGAAGCGGCCCGGCGGGGGTCGATCCCCACCGGGCCGCTTCTCACTGCTGTGCGTCGAGCGTGCTCCTACAGCGCGCCGAACCCCACCCGCCGCGTGCTCGGCTCGCCGATCTCCACGTAGGCGACCCGGTCGGCCGGCACCAGGACCTTGCGGCCCTTGTCGTCCGTGAGGCTGAGCAGCTGCGTCTTGCCGGTGAGAGCCTCGGCGACCGCGCTCTCGACCTCCTCGGCGGAAAGTCCGCTCTCCAGAACGATCTCCCGGGGTGCGTGCTGCACGCCGATCTTGACCTCCACGGCTATGTCCCTCCGACGGTCAGTCCTCTGCGCGTGAGCCGCGCCGTACGCACCACACATTAGCCCGGTGAGCGGAACAGTCAGGGGTCGGCGGGCAACGCCCGCAGCGAACATCGGCCCCGGGGCCCGCCCGGCACGGTCAGTGCTGGTCGATGCCGTGCAGCGGGAACCCGGCGATGCCACGCCAGGCCAGCGACGTGAGCAGCTGCACCGCCGTGTCCCGCGGGATCGCCGACTGGCTGGACAGCCAGTAGCGGGCGACCACCTGGGAGACACCGCCCAGGCCCACCGCGAGCAGCATCGACTCCTCCTTGGACAGTCCCGTGTCACCCGCGATGACGTCGGAGATCGCCTCCGCGCACTGCAGCGAGACCCGGTCGACCCGTTCGCGTACCGCGGGCTCGTTCGTGAGGTCCGACTCGAAGACCAGCCGGAAGGCGCCGCCCTCGTCCTCGACGTAGGCGAAGTAGGCGTCCATCGTCGCGGCGACACGCAGTTTGTTGTCCGTCGTCGACGCCAGTGCCGTGCGGACCGACTGCAGCAGCGATTCGCAGTGCTGGTCGAGCAGGGCCAGATAGAGCTCCAGCTTGCCCGGGAAGTGCTGGTAGAGCACCGGCTTGCTGACGCCGGCCCGTTCCGCGATGTCGTCCATCGCGGCGGAGTGGTACCCCTGTGCGACGAAGACCTCCTGCGCGGCGCCCAGCAGCTGGTTGCGTCGGGCGCGGCGAGGCAGGCGAGTGCCCCGCGGGCGCGCTGCCTCTGTCTGCTCGATGGCTGTCACGCCGCCTCCCAAATTTGTGATCGAACACAGCCGTTACCTGCACACTGCGCCGTTCGGCCATCGTACTTTTGAGTAACCCGGGTGCGCGCGGTGCGGACGCAGAATTTCACGTACCGGACCGCTGCGGTAGCCACAGATCTGTCGACCCGCACGGTAAAAGCAGGGCGTATCAGCGGTAATCGTCCTCATCCTGCGCGACGACGCGATGCTGTTCGGCGGCATCCGCCGCATTCGCGGTGGCCTGATCGATATTGGTCAGCGGTTCATCGCTCTTCTGCTGGAGATCGGCGTGCTGCTCCGCGGCGTCCGCCTCGGGCGCCTCCTGGTCGGGTTCGTCCGGCTGGATGTCCTCGAAGGTCTCCGGGTCACTGGGGTCGACCGTCATGGTGACTCCCTTCCTTGATTCGAGCGTAGGAGCTAGCCCCTCACGGCGCTATGCGATCTGTGACGGCGAACACACGAATCACGGTGTGATCGTCTCGTAACATTGGCGCATGTCTTCGACCGAGCTGCCGGGAGTCCACGTCTCTGCCGCCGTGGTCCCCCCGGGGCGCGCCGTCCGGGTCGCCGAGGGGGAGAAGCTGCACTCCGTCGCCCTACCCGGACTGACGCTGAGCATCCGCTCCAGGCCGCCGCAGCAGGCCGGCCTGGAGCCGGCGCTGTATGTGCACGGGCTCGGCGGCTCCTCGCAGAACTGGTCGGCGCTGATGGAGCTGCTCCAGGACGTGGTGGACGGCGAGGCCGTCGATCTGCCCGGGTTCGGGGACTCCCCGCCGCCGGACGACGGCAACTACTCGGTCACCGGCCATGCCCGCGCGGTGATCCGGCTCCTCGACGCGGGGGAGCGCGGTCCCGTCCATCTCTTCGGCAATTCGCTCGGCGGCGCGGTGGCGACCCGGGTCGCGGCCGTCCGTCCCGATCTGGTGCGCACACTCACTCTGATCTCGCCCGCACTGCCGGAGATCCGGGTGCAGTGGCCCGCCGTGCCGACCGCCCTGCTCGCGCTTCCGGGTGCCGCAACCCTGTTCTCCCGGATGACGAAGGACTGGACCGCGGAAGAACGCACCCGCGGAGTCATGGCACTCTGTTACGGCGATCCGGCACGTGTCTCCGAGGCCGGCTTCCGTGATGCGGTGGCCGAAATGGAGCGACGGCTGGAGCTGCCGTACTTCTGGGACGCGATGACGCGCTCGGCGCGTGGCATCGTCGATGCGTACACGCTGGGCGGGCAGCACGGGCTGTGGCGCCAGGCCGAGCGCGTACTCGCTCCGACCCAGCTCGTGTACGGCGGACGGGACCAGCTCGTCTCGTACCGGATGGCACGCAGGGCGTCCGCGACTTTCCGCGATTCGCGGCTGCTGACACTGCCCGAAGCCGGGCACGTGGCGATGATGGAGTACCCGGAGACGGTCGCCCAGGCGTTCCGGGAACTGCTCGACGAACGCGGCAGGAGCTGATTCGGGGCGTGGGACGACACAGTCGAAAAGGCCCTCAACCCAAGGGACCCGAGAGCGATGCCGCCGCTGCGAACGCAGGCGCCGGCCGCGAGGGGGTCCGGCCGCAGCCCGGCAGCGGCCGGCGCCGGAGGGCGGCCGACGCGCAGCCCGGCAGCACGGACGGGCACACGCCGTACCAGGGGGTCCCCCAGGTGCGCGGTGGCCACCCCGAGCAGCGTGAACCGGGTGGCGGCTGGGGAACCGGCACGCAGCAGCGGTACGGCGACTGGCAGATTCCGGGGCGGCCCGGTGGCGGTGGCCCGGGCCGGGGCCCGGGGGCGGCCCGGCCGATGTCCCAGCAGCCGCCGACGGCCGCGCCGTCGATGTCCGGGCAGTCGCTGTTCGAGCGTGCGCCCCTGTCCTCCCGGCGGTCGCCGGCGCCGCAGTATCCGCGGACGGCCCAGCAGCAGGCGGTCGATGAGCGACCGCTGATACCGGGGCCGCGACGGGAGTTCGTCGATGTCTTCGACGCACCGCCGGCCTCGCTCACGCCGCCCTCGCCGCGGGCCCCGTCGGACGATCCGTACAGCTCGGTCGGCGAATGGGACGAGCGGCCCCCCGGCGAAGACCTCGACGGGGCCGAGGACGCCAAGGACGGCAGGAGCACCAAGGGCCGTACCTTCACCGGTATCGCGGCCGCGGCGGTGACCACCGTGCTTGCGGTCGTCGTCGCCGGACAGGTCGCCCACGACGGCAGCGCGCGGGTCGGCGTCGCCATGGCGCCGTCCGGCGTGGACCGCAACGGCGGCGTCGACACCCCTTCGCGTTCGGACGACCGGCCGACGCCGACAAAGGCCGCGGTCAAGCCGCTCTCGTACGCGCAGAAGATGGCCAAGGCCTATCCGCTCGACCCGGAACTGAAGGGTTCCGGGCGTTTCGAGGTGGTCCCGGGCTCGGCGAAAGCTCCGGGCAAGGGGCACAAGTACCGCTATCGGATCGATATCGAAAAGGGTCTGGGTCTCGATGCCGGACTCTTCGCCGAAGCGGTTCAGAAAACCCTCAACGACGACCGCAGCTGGGCGCACGACGGCGCCATGACGTTTGAGCGGATCTCCTCGGGCGACCCTGATTTCGTCATCACTCTGGCCAGTCCGGGAACCACCGGCGACTGGTGCAGGAAGTCGGGACTCGACACGACCGAGGACAACGTCTCGTGCGACTCCGCGGCGACCGAGCGCGTGATGATCAACGCCTATCGCTGGGCACAGGGGTCGTCGACGTTCGGCCCGGAGAAGCTCTTCTCCTACCGCCAGATGCTGATCAACCACGAGGTCGGCCACCGACTGGGGCACAACCATGTGAGTTGCCGCACGCCCGGAGCGCTGGCTCCGGTCATGCAGCAGCAGACCAAGTCGCTGGACATCGACGGGATCAAGTGCCGCCCCAACGCCTGGGTGTACCCGGTCAGTTGACCCGGGGTGCGGGTGTCCGCCGGTGCTCGCCGGGCCGCCCCTGGGCCGAGGGTCTTCCGGTGTCCGCGCCCGGGGCGCAGAGACGGCCGCCCAGGATGACGTCCACCATGTGAGACGGCGTCTCATTCCTGCGTTGACATCGCTGATCCGGTCGCGCATATTTCTCGGCATGTCACGCAGCCCTGTCACCTCCGAGCGCGCCGCCTTTGTGCTGGCGCTCATCGGCGTGACCGGGCTCAGCGTCGCCGACATTCACTGTTGCTGACGCCTGCCCGAGCGCGCGTCGGCCCCTTGCTCCGAGCCCTGGTCTCGGTCCGAACGGCCCTTTCCGACCGCCGCGCCCGGTGTGCATACGTCCGCAGGCGCGGCAGTTTCGGTTTTCCGGCCCTCCTTTTCCGATGACGGCCGGTTGATTCGTTCCCACTCTCGCCGCAGCCTGCGCGGACCCCCTTCCGCTTTTCTCCGCAGGCAGTACTCCGAGAGGTCATCTTCCGATGCGTCAACCGTCCGTCATATCGCGCCGCGTGGCAGCGGCCGTCGTGGTTCTCGTCGTGGGTTCGGGCGCCGCGGCCTGCGGCCCCCAGGACAGCAAGGGCAGCGACGCCGGCTCCGGCGCGGCGGGCAAGCCCGCCAAGGGCGGCACGCTCACCGTCCTCAACCGCAGCCCGCAGGAGGACTTCGACCCGGCGCGGCTGTACACCTCGGGCGGAGGCAACGTCCCGTCCCTGGTCTTCCGTACGCTGACCACCCGCAACCGTGAGGGCGGTGCAGCCGGCGCGAAGGTCGTCCCCGACCTGGCGACCGACCTGGGCACGCCCAGCAAGAACGCCACCGTGTGGACGTACACGCTCAAGGACGGCCTGAAGTACGAGGACGGCACCGCGATCACGAGCGCCGACATCAAGTACGGCATCGAGCGCTCCTTCGCCGCCGAACTCTCCGGCGGTGCGCCCTACCTGCGCGACTGGCTGATCGGCGGGGCCGACTACCAGGGTCCGTACAAGGACAAGAAGGGCCTCGCCTCGATCGAGACGCCCGACGCGAAGACGATCGTCTTCCACCTCAACAAGCCGGAGGGCGAGTTCCCCTACCTGGCGACGCAGACCCAGACGACCCCCGTACCGAAGGCCAAGGACACCGGCACGAAGTACGAGAACCACCCGATCTCCTCGGGGCCGTACAAGGTCGTCAAGAACGAGGGCGACGGCGAGCGCCTCGTCCTGGAGCGCAACACGTACTGGTCGGCCGCGACCGACGAGGAGCGCAAGGCGTACCCGGACCGTATCGACGTGCGCTCCGGCCTCGACTCCGCCGTCATCAACCAGCGGCTCTCCGCCTCCCGGGGCGCCGACGCCGCTGCCGTCACCACCGACACCAACCTGGGCCCGGCCGAGCTCGCCAAGGTCACCGGCGACAAGAAGCTCGCCGCCC